>CAVWOB010000027.1:0-40983 GCA_963756335.1 uncultured Alphaproteobacteria bacterium | reverse complement strand
CGGATCGGGCCACCGTCGCCTTGGCCCGATGCAAAGGGGCACCAGCACTCTCGGGTTCGCGGGAACCAGGCCCAAATTCCCGGCATCGGCATCGATCTTTCGGAAAAGGGAGGCCGCCTATGCCTTCAGGTCCGCTTGGGACGCACGTGGATTTCGAGGCGGCCGCTCAGGCTATCTGGGACGGCCTGCCCGAAGAGTTCAGCGCGGCGCTTGGAAACGTGACGGTTCAGGTCGCCGATTTCGCAGGCGAACGGACGCTCAGGGCCATGCGCATCCGCGATCCCTACGATCTGCTTGGGCTGTATCATGGCGTCGGACAGCCGTTCACAAGCGAGACGTGTCCCGCCAGCCTGCCCGACAAAATCTTCCTCTACCGCATCCCCATCCTCAGCTACGCGAGCCAGAATGCCGAGCCGGTGCGCCGCGTCATCCGCCACGTGCTCATCCGCGGATCGGCCACCATTTCGGGTTCTCCGACGCCGACATGACCCTGATCAAGATCCCGCTCCTGATCTGCAACCGGCAGGCGTGTCATACCGAATTCAGTCGAATGCTCGCCCCGTCTTCCATCAAATGCAGCTGGAAGCGGCGGATATCGTCCGCCTCCATCGTGTCCGGCGAACCCTTCTCCATTTGCCAAGACGGATATTACCGGACGTGTAAATCCGCCCGAATACTGGCGGAGAATTTGCATCTGCCGCGACGCCTCGTTGCCGAGTGTGGCGGGCCAACGAAGCGATGTAAAGCCTGGCCTGCGGCCACCGCCTTCGGCGGCAAGGGCTTGACATCGTTTCGCTTTCCCGCCGTTTTCTCGCCATGGCTTCGACGGTGAGACATCGCCAAAGCAAAAATTGTGCCGCATTTTTTGATGACGCCAGAGTTACGCGCTTTTCTACCGCCGTCCACAACGGACCCACAGCCCTTTACCGATGCCTTATAAACTGCCCGCATCTTAGTCGCGTGCGCCCGCCGCAGCGAGCTAGCGCGCAGCGATTTAGTGCTCTGTAACTGGGCGTTGCCCGGCGAAAATGCGCTTGGATTAGGCGTTCGCCCGGTGGCGGAAGCCTTGCGGCTGCGAACGTTCTGCGGCGGCCGTTGGGCGTCTCAGTTGGCGCCCTGCCCCATATAGCGCAGCGCGCCCGTGCCGAGCGCCCCGCCAATGGTTGCCAGGGAATGCCCGCCTCCACCTGCCCCGCCACGGCGAGCCCGAGGCAGCCGAAGGAGAGAGCGGCCTGTCCGACCGAGCCCCAGGTGAGGAGATCCCGCGTCGAGCCGGGGCCTTTGCGCTTCAAATCGTCGAGCGCCGCCATCGCATCCTTGCCGAGCCGGGCGGTATCGGACAGCTCCGCCGCCTCGATCACCTCCGTCAGCACGAGTTTGGCCTGGTTCTTTTCGCCGTCCTTCTTGTCCGGCAGCCCTCCCGGATGCGCTTCAGCATGCGCAACAGATCGGTGTCGCGCGCTGCGTTGGACGCGAGCGTGAACCGCGCCATGCTGCCGATGGTGAGCTTTTCGGCGTTGTCGCGCTCCCTCGCCCAGGGCAGAAGCGTGACGATCTGCGCGATGGGCGTCTCCTGGCCCGTCGCGAAATAGATGCCCCAGAGCGTATCGATGAGTTCCGCGTTCGACTGGAACGTTATCTGCCGTTTTACCGGCTCATCCTTGGCGAAAAACATGTCGCCGCTGAAGAAGCTTTTGACCTTGTCGAAGGTCCCGGCTTCGCGGGCTCCATCGCCACCTCGTTTAGCGCCGGCAGGTCGCCCGTGAGGTAGCGCTGCGTCATCGCCTGACGGTCGGGCAGGCGCAAGGCGAGGCCGCGCATATGGTCTTTCCGGCCGGCAGGCCGGAATAGGCGAGCGCGCGCACAGCGATCCACTGATCCTCGAAGGGCAGCGGCAGCGTCTTTTCCAGCAGCTGCCAGGCATGCCTCGGGTTGGCGCCGAGCACGCCCGCGAGGAAGCCGACATCAAGGCCGGCGGTCTCCGGCTCCTTCAGCGAACCGCGCTGGCTCAGGCCGCGAACGACCTCGGGAACCGACATCGGCTCGGGCTTCTTGCGGTAGTTCTTGATCCAGCGCTGGGCTGCTTCGGGCCAGGGCGCGGTTGGCGGCGGGGGCGCGGCTGTGGCGGACGGCAGCAGCGCGAGAAGCACGATAGCGGTGAAGAGGCGGCGCATGGACTCCTCTCGTTTTGCGAGACGCCAGGCGGCCGGAAGCCGGGCGGGGAACAGAGCCCGACTTAAGCGCGGGCGCGTGGCCGTTTTAGGGAGCGGATATGGCGCGGGGCGCGGTTTCGCCTTAATGGCGGCTGCTTTCGCGGCGCGGGGCTTTACCTGGCGTTAACTCTGGCGCGCCCGATTTAGGTTACGCCAGTTTGCGGTTTTTCGCCTTTTTCCCTGCATTATGTTAAGTATAGGCGAAAGCGCCTTGCGAAAGTTTTAAGCGCCGCTATCGCCTTGGTTTTCCTAGCGAAAATCTGCTTGCGGCGCACGAACCGAACCGGTTGCGGACGGCGCGCCCGCAATCCAGGGATGGGGTTCCTGGTTAATCCGCGCAACTTTCGTACCGTTAACTAGGATTTTCGACGTGCATTTTTCGCGCAAAATCCGTGTTTTTCGCGTTTTTCGTAGCACTTTGCAGGAAAATCCGCGCGAAAGGCGCCGCCTTTGCTGCCGTTAACCTGTGGCGATTTTAACCGTGTCGCGGCGTGACTTAATGCAGCGGCGGCTTACGGTTCGAGAATCTCGAACCGTAGAAATACGACTTTGCGCAGGAATTGCGCGGCCGAGGCCCCGGAATGCGCCTTGACGCTTATCCCCCTCGATAATCGCAGGCGCGGTTTTGTTGCAGATCCCGGATAGCCGCAAGCGGCTTCCGGGATGACATCGGCGGGGGCGCGCGTTTCCGGGGCGACGACTGCGCGGGCGCGAGCTGAAGCGGCGCTGGCGCTTTTGTCTAAAACTGGTTACAACTCCATCCGCGGGGAATTGCGGAGCGGCGCGTGGGGCATCCTGACTTCTTCATTTCGCGGGCGGGCGCCGACAAGGGCGCAGCGGACGCGATCGCGGACATCGTCCGCGAGGCGGGGCTTGAGCCGTTCTATCAGGACGAGCATTTCGGCCACGCCGACTTCATGCGCATGATGGAGCAGGGCTTCGAACATGCGGCCAAGCTCATCGTGCTGCTCTCGGAGGACTACCAAAAATCGGAGCATTGCCGGAAGGAATACAACACCTTTCTCGCGGGCGATCCCGCCAACCTCAACAAGCGCGTGATCGTGTTCCGCGTCTCCAATTGCGCTCCTGCCGGCATGCTCGCCACGCTCGCCTATACCGATCTCGTTCCGGTTCTGAACAATTGCGGAGCGTTGCGCCAAGCCGTGCGCGAAGCGCTCGGCATCGACAAGCGCACTCCTGGCAGCATCTCCTCTATGCTCGCCCGCGCCGGCCAGCAAATCCTGCATCCGAACATCCGCCCCGTGAAAGGCTTCATCGGCCGGCGCCGAAAGGCGGCCGGAGCGATCCTCGACGAGGATGAAGGGGGCGACGACCTCCTCGACGCGCTCGCGCGAAAGCTCGCCGCGAAAAGCTCCGTCGCCATCCGCAACTCGACGCAAACCACGCTCGCCATGCGCGGCCTCGGCGGCGTCGGCAAAACCGCGCTCGCGCAGGAATTCGCCTGGCGCAACCGTGCGCGCTATCACGGCGTCTGGTGGGTGCGCGCAGAAAAGCCGGAAACGCTGCTCGACGACCTCGCCGCGCTCGGCGCGCGCTTCATCCCCAGCCTCGCCGGCCTGGAGCCGGAGAAAGCCGCGCGCGCAACCGTGGACCAGCTCGCGCAGATGCGAACCGAAAAGCCCTGGCTCCTCGTCTACGACAACGCGGAAGGCCCGGCCGCCCTGCGCGGCTTCACGCCCGCCGATAACGCTGACGTGCTCATCACCACGCGCCGCGCGAATTGGCTGCGCGAAGCGGACGAGGAACTTTCCATTGACGTGTTCGACCGCGACACCGCCGTCGCCTTTCTGACCGAGGTTCGCGCGAACGACGCGGAGGCGGCGGGGCGCCTCGCGGACGCGCTCGGCTATCTTCCACTCGCGCTCTCACACGCTTGCGCCTATTGCGTGGACAACAATATGAGCTTCGACGCATACGCCGCGAAGCTGTCCGAGCTGATGGCCGAGGCGCCGGAAGACGCGCCCAAATCTGTGTTCGCCACATTCAATATCGCAATCGAGGGCGCGGCTGAGAAATGCGCCGACGCCGAGACGCTGATGGCGCTATTCGCCTTTTTCGCGCCGGACAAGATCCCGCTCTGGCTGATCCCGGAGACCCTTCTCGCGGAGACGCAGCGCCGCAAGGCGCTGGCGGCGCTGACCAGGGTCTCGCTCGCGGCCTACGACAAATCCTCCGACGGCGCGGAAGCCGTCTCGCTCCACCGCCTCGTGCAGGAGGCGATGCGCGCCCGCCTGCGCGCGGCGGGCCGCTTCGAGGAGACCGCCGCGCTCGCGATCCGGCTTCTTTATGACGCTTACGATCGGAAAAGCGCCACAGTCGAATCCGCGCACCATCGTTCGGTTTGGCTGCCTCATGCCGCAGCTAATCTCGATCATGCCCCTCGCGGAGGCGAAGCCGCCCGGCAGACCGTGTGGGTTTGCATTTTCATCGGCGATTTCCGCACCGCGCGCGGCGATCTTTCCGGCGCTCTGGACGCCTATGGATTGGCCAGAGAATTGCCGAGGCCGCTGCCCGCTCACAGCCTGACAACGACCAGTGGCAGCGCAACCTGTCGGTTTCCTATAACAGAGTGGGCGGCGTGCAGGCCGCTCAAGGCAAGCTCGGCGAGGCGCTGGCCTCGTTCCAGGCGAGCCTTGCGATTTTCGAGCGTCTCGCCACGGCCGATCCCGGCAATGCGGGCTGGCAGCGCGACCTGTCGGTTTCCTATAACAGAGTGGGCGAAGTGCTGGTCGCGCAAGGCAAGCTGGGCGAGGCGCTGGCCTCGTCCCAGGCGAGCCTTGCGATCCGGGAGCGTCTCGCCAAGGCCGATCCCGAAAATGCGGAATGGCAGCGCAACCTGTCGGTTTCCTATGCCAGGGTCGGCGACGCGTTCGTCGCTCAGGGCAAGCTGGGCGAGGCGCTGGCCTCGTTCCAGGCGAGCCTTGCGATTGCGGAGCGTCTCGCCAAGGCCGATCCCGGCAATGCGGAGTGGCAGCGCGACCTGTCGGTGTCCTACAACAAGGTGGGCGGCGTGCAGGCCGCGCAAGGCAAGCTGGGCGAGGCGCTGGCCTCGTTCCAGGCAAGCCTTGCGATCCGGGAGCGTCTCGCCAAGGCCGATCCCGGTAATGCGGGCTGGCAGCGCGACCTCGCCGTCAGCCATGCGAAGCTCGCCGATGTCTATGGGAAACAGGGCGAGACCGGCAAAGCGCGCGGCGCGCTGGCGGCGGGCCGCGAGATCATGGCGCGGATGACGAAGCTTGCGCCGGATCACGCGGTATGGAAACGCGATCTGGCTTGGTTCGAGGCGGAGATCGCGGCGCTGGATGGGGCGGCGCCGCGCGAGGAGAAGACGCGCGGGCTGCTCGGGCGGCTGTTCGGGCGGAAGGGGTGAGACGAACTCATGCCGACAGTCTTGCGGATTGGCCCTTATCGCTTTTTCTTTTATTCTTCCGATGGAGGAGAGCCCGCCCATATTCATGTGGAGCGGGACGATTGCGTCGCGAAGTTCTGGCTCGATCCGGTCCGGCTCGCGCGGAGCGGCGGCTTCCGGGCCAAGGAGATTGCCGCGGTCGCCGCGCTGGTGAGCGAGCGCAAGGACCAGCTTTTGGAGGCATGGCATGCCGCATTCGGCGATTGAGCGTCAGGTTCCCCGGGCGATTTCGGCGCATGTCACGCCGGACATGCTGGAAGTCGCGCTCGACGACGGGCGCGTCGTCGCCGCGCCGCTCGCGTGGTTTCCGAGGCTGCTGCACGGCGCGCCAAAAGAGCGCGCGAATTACCGGCTCATCGGCGCCGGCGAGGGCTTCCATTGGCCCGATCTCGACGAGGATGTGAGCGTCGAGGCGCTGCTGGCGGGGCGGCCGTCGGCGGAGAGCGCCGCATCGCTGAAGCGCTGGCTGGCGAGCCGGGAGACGGCCGGCGCTTAGGCGTGCGGGCAGCGCAGTACGGCGTCGAGCAGGCCGGGGAAGCGCGCGTCGAGTTCCGCCTTGCGCAAGGTTGAGATGAAGCACACGCCCTCCTTGCGCTGGGCGATGACGCCCGCCTCGCGCAGGATGCGGTAGTGGTGCGACTGGGTGGATTTGGCGATGTCGAGGCCGGCGACGGCGGCGAAGCAGGCAAGTTCGCCGCGCCGGGCGAGGCTGCGCACGATGTGCAGCCGGACGGGATCGCTCAGCGCGTAAAGCACGGCTTCCAGCCGCAACGCCGAAGCCTCGATAAACGCATCCTCTCCCATGCCGGGAAGATGGCGCGCGGAACCGCGAGTTCAACAGTTGGATCGCCCGTGGAGCGCCGCCCGCCCGGCGGGATGCCGTATTTACATACATGCGCCGGGCGGCGCTCCGGCTGCGCGCCCGCAACGCGCAATAAGAGGGCTTGCGCCTCGCCGCGCGCTATGGCACGGTCGCTCGCGCCGGCGCTGCAGTAGCTCAGTGGTAGAGCACTCCCTTGGTAAGGGAGAGGTCGAGAGTTCAATCCTCTCTTGCAGCACCAGCTTTTCTCTAAGCGAAATCAACACTTAGCGCACAAATAAACGTCGCACGTTTGGCGATGGATGCGCTTCCTTGCCGTGAACAGAAGCCGAACCGCTTCTCCCTGTTGCGGCAAACTGCACGGCAAGGTTTCCTGATCTGTTCCGGGTTAGCAGAGACACAGCCTGTGAAAATGCCTCTCGGTGACCGACTCCCCTTAGGGGCTATATGTAGAGGTAAGTGTGCCAAGTGCGCCAAGTGCTCCAACGACAGAAATAAGCTCATAACTACAGAGACTTGGCGTTCAAAATCGATGGCGCACTTTTGATTTCGGTAAAAAGCGATGTGCGCCAGTGCGCCAATCCAATGAGTTCGCTCTCAAACCCACCCGCAAAAACCCCCCAAACCCCCAAAACCCCCCGCTCCCAGATCGAGCGTTCCCGGTGTGCTCTCCCTGCTCTTTTCCCTTCCGAGTATGAAAATTTGCGTCAGATGCGTCAGACCGTCAGAACATCTTGATTTTCCGACCGATTTCTTCTGACGCAAAGGAAACGGCTGCGTCAGAAGTCCCGCCTTGCGTCAGAACGGATCAATGCTCTCGCCGAGCTCGCCTGTATCGAGCGTAGTTCGATTTTTTCGAACGAATGGTTGATTGCTCAGCTGGGTTTTTGGTCTACTTTTATATACAGCTTCGAGTGAGCTGCTTCGGGCGCAAAATCCGACGCGCGCCCCGCACGGCCGTCGGCTTTCGGCGCGCGGTTAATTGTGGCGAAATCGTGGCTTGGCTTGAGAGAACGCGGATATGAAGATCGAGCAAAACGAAGTATTTAATTATTCGTCGACCGCCCTGGAGCTTCTCCTAACCGGCGAGCGCATCCCGAAGGCCGACGCGATTACAAAGGCGCTTCAAGGAACGCGATTACTCGCCATGATCGAGGCGGTTCCTCTCGACCTCAAAAACGCTGCCGCTTTTGATCGCCAAGCCGCGCGCGAGATGCTGAAGACCGATGGTGCTCGGAAGCTTTTTGATGAGCTTGTCGCTGAGGGGTTGCCGCGCTTGCGCTTGCGCCCGAAAGCTCGCAGCGTCGTGATCGCCATCGCGAGCGCCGTCGCTCTTCACGCCGAGGCCGGGGCGCGGCGCTCCGAATAAGCGGGCGCGGGCTAAGCCAGCGCTCGATACACACTCGACCGCGCCAGCTTCAACTCGCGAGCGATCGCGGCCGGGCCCATGCCAGCGGCGCGAAGGGCTTTTACACGCTCCACATCGATAGATGGCTTGCGGCCCTTGTAAACGCCTTCCGTCTTTGCCTTGGCGATGCCTTCGAGCTGACGCTCACGGCGCAGGTTCGTTTCGAACTCCGCAAACACGCCGAGCATATCGAGAAACGCCTTGCCGGCCGCGCTGCTCGTGTCGATCGGCTGCTCGGTCGCTTTGAGCGCCACGCCCTTGCCCTTCAGTTCGTGCACGATGTCCTGCAAGTCCTTCATCGAGCGCGCCAGGCGATCGATGCGCGTCACCACGACGACGTCGCCCTCACGAACGCATTCCATGAGCACCTGCAGCTCTGTGCGACCGTCGCGCCGCGTCCCGCTCTTCTTCTCGGCAAAGATTTTGAGGCAGCCGGCGGCTTCGAGCGCGGCTTGCTGGATGCTGAGGTCTTGGTCGGTGGTGCTGACGCGCGCATAGCCGAAGACGCGAGCGCCAGATTGATGAGAGGTCTTTGCGATCATGGCTAAATGTCCGATTTGGGTTTAGACCTTCCCTTTATAGCGTCCGATAATTCAAAAATCAACCCTAAAAAGACGCAAAAAGTGTCCGATGCGAACGACCGCTTGGGGTGTACCCAAAATGGACACGACGTGTAGGGCGATTAGGTATCACGTCGTGGAAACTCCCCCTCCATCCGCCGGGCCGGTCTTCTTCGCTTCGGCTCTTTGCTTGCGCTTCTGCTCGTTGCGTGACTCGTATCTCTTCTGCTCCATATACGCCCGAACCATCTCCGCAGTCTGTAACGTGACCGTGGTTCCTTTGCGAAGTCGGCTGACCAGCTTATGATCTCTAGTCCTGACCGAAAGGGGTCGGGGCCATGTCGAACTCTTGCAGGAAGACTTCGATTTCACGAAGAAACTCCATCGTGGTTCTCATAAAGGGCTTCGTGCGCGTAGGAGCGACCCGCTTTCTCTCCAGCGCCGAAAGTATCCTCCTGCGATCGCTCAACAAAGAGATGTTGTCGGCTGAAAACGGCATTGGCACTTGCAGAGGGTCGAGTGCAGCGTCGCGCACCTGCAAAAGCTTGCCTCTCGCCTGTTGAGCTTCAGAGTAAACCCACCTCGACCCAATGGAGTGCTCTGACCAAATCACGATCACAGCCTTCGCAGCTTCGATCTCGGCCTGGATGCGCTTCCAGAACAACTCATCGTCGGGAAGCAGTCGTGTGTCCCACCAAGTCGTGTATCCCTCAGCTTGGAGGTCGCGCGCGAGTTCCTCAGTCAGCCGCCTATCCTCTTTGGCGTAGGAGATGAAAATGTCGGCCATCGATCGCCTGGATAGTTAGGTGCTCAAGTCCCTTGTACAGGTCCCGCTTGCGCTTGCAAGTCGAATGAATGTGGTCTCGCTCAAGCCTACCTGGATTTCAAATCCAGTGCCGACCCATGCGGCTGAAGACCTCTCGTCCATGCTGTGAAATCTTCCGGGGCTGAATGCGCCCTGCAGGCCAATGGTCACGCTATTTCTGCGCCCTGCCGCCGCGCTCTCCGTGCGGGCGCTGGCGCCGGGGAGGAGTTTCGAGGAGGGCGCGGGCGTCAGTCGAGCGTTCTGGCAACCCGAAAGCCGATGTCGAGGAAGCGGTAGCCTGGGCTGCTGTAGGAGCGGCAGGCCGAGCGGAGGGCCTGTGGAACGACGTACCACGACCCGCCGCGATGGACACGAAACTTGCACTCTCCAGCTGTCCAGGCTGAACCGTCCGTTGGCGCGCCGGTGTAATTATTGTGGTAGCAGTCCTCGACCCACTCCGAGACATTACCGTGGACCTGATAAAGCCCCCAGGGATTGGTTTTGAACGACTTCACAGGCAGCGTGTTCCAACGGTCCTCGCCTTTCGAGCCGCCGCCTTCGTAAGCCTCCGCGCTACCCTTGTAATTGGCGAGCGCGGGCGTGATGGACCGGCCCCACCAAAACGGCGTTGCGGTCCCCGCCCGCGTCACATATTCCCGCTCAGCCTCCGAAAGCAGCCGGTACTCCTTGCCCGTCTTTTTCGATAGCCAATCGATATAATCCTTGGCTTCGTGCCAGTTCACGTTGATCACAGGCCGGTCGCCGCGCCCCCAGCCGTGGTCGCTTGGCTTATTGCCGCCGCAGCCGTTGTCGTCCGCGCAAGCGTCCCACTCCGCGAGCGTCACGGCGAATTTCCCAACGGCGAAGGGCTTCGGGATCGTCACCTTATGCTGAGGGCTCTCGGTTCCGGCATTCCCGCTTTCACGTTCCGGTTCATCGGGCGGAGAACCCATCGTGAAGCTACCCGAGGGCGCGATCACCATCTCGGGGCAGTCAGGGCAGTCCATGAAGCTCTCGCCGGAGCCGGGCTTGATGCAGGGCCGCGCGCTCGATTGCCCCACCGAAACGAGCAAGCCGTCACAGGCGTCCTCGCTCACAACCGGCTTCGGCGGCGCGACGACGGCCACCTGCGGCTTCGCAGGCTTCGGCGCTTCTGGCTGTTGCTTCTTCTGCAATTCCGCTTCGAGCCGCGCCAGCCGCTCCTTCAGCGCCACCACCTCCGGCGATTGCGCCTTTGCGGGCTGCGGCGCGCCGGGCTGGAAATAAAACGGCGCGCTCAACGCCGAGTGGTCCCATGTCACCTGCTTGCCTCCTGTGACCGCGAGCACCTCCTTGCGCACGTCGATCAAGATCCAGAACAGGTCCTTGCCCGGCGTCAGGATCGCCCTAGCGAGCGGGCCGGAGAAGGGCGAGTTCCGTCCCTTGCCGTCGAGCGCCACATTGCCGGGCTGCGTCGAAAAGCTGATCAGCGTGCCGAGCCCCGCTTCGGTGGGCGCCAGGCCTTGCCCGATGTCGGCGGAGCGGGTTCCGAGCGCGCGGGCGAGATTGCGCGACAGCGGGTTGTTGCGGCAGGCGTCGAGGAACAGGATGTTGGTCTTCGCCTCGCGCTCCATGGTCTCCTGCACGAAGTCGAGGCGAACGGCTTCGATGCGAAGCGCGGCGGCGCTTTCGAGCGAGGCGTCCACCGGAACGAGGTAGTTCACGCCCGCCACCTGGAGGCCGTGGCCCGAATAATGGAACACGCCCGCGTCCGCGCCGTGCAGCGCGCTTTCGAACTCCAGGATTTTGCTGTCCATGCCGCGCCTGTCGAGGTCGAGGCCGAGGATCACCGTGAAGCCGAGCGCCTTCAGCGCGGCAGCCATGTCCTCGGCGTCGTTCTTCGGGTTCTCGAGCGGCGGCGCGTTGGTGTAAGCGCCGTTGCCGATGACCAGCGCGACGCGCTTTTTGGCGAGTGCGGCGTGACCCGCGCCCGCGATCAGCGCCAGGGCGATGATAATGCGCGCCGCAAACCGGAACATGCTTTTCGCCCCCATGCAGGCCGATTGGTCAGTGTCGGACTGTGGCGCACGGGGCCGTCAAGTTCAAGAGAGTTAGATCGATATGGCCTCGCCGCCGGCTTGTCCTTTACGACGGCGAGGCATCTCGCAGCGCGGGAGCACGGCTACGAAAAGGTTGCGCCCCGCCTTCGGTGCCGTGCTGGCAGGGCGCTTGCAGCCCGAGGGCGCGGCCGCAAAAAGGTCGCCCTGCATTCGCGACAAGTCGAATGCAGGGCCCGTCGCCGGCTGGAAACCCAAAGGCACCGGCGCGGTTTTGACGGCGGGCCAGATCATTGAGGGCCACCCGCCGCCAGAAGTTAGGTGATTTTGATCCGTCCCGCGGCTGCATCTTTCAAAAGCTGTTGACGTTCGTCGGGCTTCGCCCTCGCGACGCGTTCGCGCCACGCCGCCTGCGTGTACGACTGGACTGCCCGCCCCCCGGACGAGCCCGAGCCGCCCGCGCCTTTTGCTCCTGATCCGGAGTTGCCGCTGGCCTCAAAATTACTGGCAAAATCTGGATCGCGGCGGAATTCACTGACGAGATCGTTAGGGGTCATTGGCAGCCCGTCGCTTTCACGGAAGCGCGGGTTTCCGTAGTCGTCGACCACGCGGGCGACCATCTCTCCCCCCTCCTCGACGAGCCGCATGCGCTCCTTCACGTGCGGCTCAAGCGCTCTGACGTTGCCCTTGGCCGCGGCGATCGCTGACGTTGCGGCATTGGTGATAAGGGTTGTGTGTAGCGCCTTGCGCAGCTTTGCGGCTTCGCGCTTTTGGGCTTCCAGTTGCCCCTCGAACTGGCGAGCGATTTCGCCTCGCACGGCATCGGCCGCAGTTGACGAAGTTTTGCTGCGCAACTCCGAAATTACGCCCGCCACCGCGTCGGGATCGTCAACGCCCGCTGCCGCGCTGATGGCGGCAAGCTTCTCCGCCCGCGCCTTTACCTCGCGTTCGAGACCGCGAGAGCGCCCGCGCTCCGATTCCAGCGCCTTCTTGATACCCGGCGCGGCGAACTTTTCCGCGATTTTCGGGGTAAGGGTAAACGCGTTCGTTTCGGGATTTTGCTGATAAATTGATCGATACTGAGCGGGGATCTGATCGATCCCTTCGACCTGGGGGGGGAAATCAAAATTATCGACAGCTTCGTCAGTCATTCGAATATCCTCATCGCGTTGCGTCTCACAACGCCGCCATCGCGGCATTGCCGCGAGTTCAACCCAATTCGTCGCTGGCGTCAACTTTCGGTAAACAACTAGCAAGTAATGACAACTATTAGTTTACACGAAAGCGCCGCCTAAGAAGTACCCCCATATTTATTTTTGGCCGTGTTGCGCAATAAAATTACCTATAAACGGCAAATCCATGAGGGTAAATAGCACAGAATTGCGTAATTCTCTGCTATCATGAAATAAGATTGTGCACGCCTTTTGCTATTTTTCACCCAAGCAAGATAGGGTATTGACATCATTTATAGTGGTCCGCGAATCAATCGCGAGGACCTGTCATGGTCGAGAAAAACGAGACTACATTCGCGCAGTGGCGCAATAGGCTGGGGTTATCAATCGCCGATTGCGTTGAGTTACTTGGCTTGTCTCCATCTCAGGTTGCCGTTTTGCTTCGCGGCATCGATGGTGCTGGCCGCTTGGCCCTTCCGCGTCGGCCGATCCGAATTTTGATGAGCGCGGCCGAGGCGGGCTTGCGGGTGGCTCCGATAGCGCTGAGCGCGGCGGAACTGTCGGCGGAGCGGGATCTGCGCCGGAAGCGCCTTGAAGGGCGCCGCGCGCGCTACGCGGAGGCGGCGTGATGGCCAGTGCACAGCAAGAGGCGCAGACGCGGCGCTATGCCAAGGATCGGGCCGGATATCGATCTTGGGCCTCGATGTGGGAACGCTGCAGGAATCCGAGGCATGCTTACTTCCACAACTATGGGGGCCGGGGCATCACGGTTTGCGATAGATGGCGCTCATCCGCGGCCTTTTTCGAGGATCTTGGCGAGCGGCCGGAACCCGGTCTTACCCTTGAAAGGCTCGATAATTCGAGCGGTTATTGGCCAGGCAACGTGATCTGGGCAGACCGCAAAACGCAAGCGCGCAACCGCCGCCCGCCGGCGGACCCGGCCGCCGTTTCGCGTCGGGTTTCAGAGCAAATGCGCCAAAGATGGGCCGGGCACATTCCGGCGTGGACAGCCGCGGGCTGCTCGCGGTCGACGTGGTACCGCAGAAAGTGGCGCGCCGAGCGCGCGGCAGGGGGGCGCCCATGAGCCGCCGACCCCATACAGTTTATGACTGCATTGCCGAATGCATGCGCCCAGCTCCCACCGAGGAGCAGGTCGACCTGCTTCTGATCGAAATCGCGCCGAAGCTCGCCGCACTGGGGAGTGCCAACGCATTGCGGGTCTGCGGCGACCTTCTCGCGATTGTGCTAAATGGTGACGAAGTTCAGGTCGGCAGCGCCGCGTTCGGCAAGTACCTCGAAATTCTATGTAATTTCATCGCCGCGCGGGCGCGCCAGCTTGAGAAAGCCGACGCGAATTTGCCCGGCCGACTTCAGGAAAGCGCCATTGCAATGAGCACATTCGACGTTTCAGTCCATGTCAAACTGATTGATGCGTTGACCGCCCCTGCGAAGCAGGTCCAGCGCAGCATGCAGCAGCTCGCGCAGACCATGAACGGCGTCACGTCGTCCGCAGCGAAGGCGGGCGCGGGGATGGCGGCGTCTTTCCAAAACGCTTTCGCGCGGATCGGCGCGAACTTCAAGAATTTTGGCACGGAACTGCGGGGCCATTGGAGCCGGCTTCAGGGCGACATCATGGGCGCCGCGATGCTCTCGTTTGGCGTCGAGCATAGCTTCGAGAAGCAAATGCACTTTGAAGAGCTCATGATGAACATGAGGGCCTTCCGGCTCGACAAGGAGGGGAAGCTTACGGAGCAGCTGCGCGAGAAGATCGTGCGCCTCAGCGCGGTTTACCCGCTGATCGGCGGCCGCAGCGACCTCGCCGAGGGCGCGCAAGATCTCATGAAGATGGGGCAAAGCCTTGAAGATACGATAGCCATGCTCGACCCGCTCGCCCGCGTCGCGGCGGCGGCGCACATCGATGCAAAAAAGGCAGCCGATGGCTTGATTCACGTGGCCTACGCCTCGGGCATGCCGATGCTCACGACGGAAGAAAAGGCAAAGACCGCGGAATACGTCGGCAACGCAGTCTTCGCGGCCATGAAAGGTTTTGGCGGCAATTACGACGACCTCGTGAGCGCCCTTACCCGCGGCGGTCCATCATCTCGCGTTGCCGGTATTCCATCCGGCGTCGCGCTCGCCAACGTGGCTTCCATGATGCGCGCAGGCTTCGCGCCGGAGAGCGCCGGTATCGCGCTCAACGCTTTGAACCTGCGCCTCAACACGCTCGGGATGTCGAAGCCAACAAAGGAAACTTTCAAGAAACTCAAGGGCTACGGCATCGATATGGATGCCCTTCGTCATTCACCTGAAGAGTTTCAGAAGTGGGGCGGCGACAACTTTGCCGAGGCGATGAGCCAAGCGATGGGCGCGAATTTCAAGGACTTGGCCCCCAAGTTCCAGGAGATGATGAATGACAAGCTTCTGCAGGGGTCTGCCGACCTCATGCGGACCAAGATGATTGACGCTATCATGGGAAGCGGGCAGGTCGATCCCAAAAACGCTGAGCAGATGGGGCAACTTTACCGCTCCATGGATCAGCAGTTCATGCAGCACTTCGGGTTCGATATCTTGCAATTCTACAAGAAGATGGCCGAGTCCGGCGCCTACCACGACAGCAAGCTTATGAAGGATCTGGCGGGCATCTACCACCTGCCAAAATTCGCCGACGTGGACTTTCAATTCCTCACCGGCGAGTTCGAGAAAAAGCTCAACGATTATTACGATCACATCTCCGGCGCGACACAAACGCACTTAACGATGTGGGGCGAAGGGGTTGTGGGCGCGTGGAAGCGGACGATTGCGATGGTCGGCGTCTTTCAAGAGCGTTTCTGGCACAATTCCGGTCTTCTCGAAGTCGTTCACGGCGTTTTGGACGACGTGCTGCAGTTCAGCGACAAGATCCTGAACGCGGGGCCCAAAACCCTAACGTCGCTTCGCTACATTGGGGAAGGTCTACTCGCATTGGCGGTCGCGACGCCGGTCGGCCTTGGATTATGGGCCGTGGGGTCGGCGATCAGCGTGCTCCTGAACCCGGTAACGTTGCTCGTCGGCGGGCTCGCGTACCTCGGTTATGAGTTCTACACCAACGCGGCTGCAATCCAGAACTGGTGGGCCAATTTATCGCCGCTGGGCACGGCGCTCGTCTCAGGCGGCGGCATCGTCGCCGGGTTGTACGCGATCTGCGTCGCCGCGCGCGCCGTCACGGCCGCTTTCATGGCGTCGCCGCTCGGTTGGGCGGTGCGCCTGGCCGCGCTTGGCCTGATGATCTATGAGAACTGGAGCAGCGTTGCCGGCGTTTTCGAACAGGTAAAAAAAGCTATCAACGATCTCATACCTTCGCTCCACCCCCTTGAGAAGTTCTTGCAAGACAATTGGCTTCAGCGCCAGGCAAAAAAACTAAACGACTTGATGGGGATTGACGAGAATGCTCGGCCGGATTGGCTTGAGACCCCAGCTTGGCAGAAACACTGGTGGCAGAAACTCGGCTCGTCCTCCTCAGCCACCATTCCTGAAAAGAGCGGCGGGTCCGAGCAGGGGGCTGCGTCCCCCAAAAATGAAATTAAAACCGTAAACAACAGCGTCAGCGCCCCCATCTCGGTCACCGTAAACGTCGCGAACTCGACGCAAGCGCCAGCGGCCGTAGGGCAGGCTGTCGGCTCAGCCATCGGCGGTCGGATGCGCGGCGCAATCCATGATATGCCGCAGTAATTTTGGGCTTTGGAGGGCCAAAATGACAAAGAAGCTCAAAGAGCTTCGCGAGCGCGCGGCTGAGCATTTGCGCGTCGCCAGCACTCACAGCTTGATCACCGATCATACCGGCCACATCGCGCATGCGCATGCCGTCGTCGCTCACGCCGACAGGGCCGGCCGCTCGCCGCGAAAATGTTGCAGCACGCCAACGCAGAGCGGAAAGCGGCGAGGGCCGCGCGGCGGCGTCCTGCCGGTAAGACGGAAAGCTCAGCGACGCCGCCGCTTGCAGGTCCGTGTTCTCCCCGCCCCGGCGCCCCGAAGGCGAAAGGCGAGTCGCGAGGGATGCGGAGCCGGCCATGACCATCAAACAAACTGCCGAGCACAATTATTCTGCGACCGCGCTCGAACTGCTTCTGAGTGGCGAGCGGGTACCGAAGGCCGACGCGATCACGAAGCGGCTCGCCGGGCTCGCGCATCATCGAGCTGATCGATGCCGTGCCGCCTGACTGCATGAACTCCGCCGCCTTCGATCGGGAGACGGCGCTGGCGGCCCTTAAGACTGGCGCCGCCAAACAACTTTTTGAACAGTTAATCTGCGAGGGACTCGCGCGTGTGCGATGGCAAAGGAAGGCGCGAGCTGCCGTCATCGCGATGGCGTCAGCGATTGCGCTTTACGCCGATCGACAACAGTAAGAGGCGAGAAAAACGTGGCGACAGATCGACAGAGGCTTTTTGCGTCCGAGTATCTCAAGGATTTAAACGCTGGCGCTGCCGCTATCCGCGCTGGATATTCCGAAAAATTCGCACGGACTCGGGGGCATCATCTTCTCCAGCTTCCCGCCGTCGCGAAAATGATTGAGGACGCCATGAAGGCGCGCGTGGAGCGTCTGGAAATCGATGCTGATCGCGTGGTCGCCGAACTCGCCAAGATTGCTTTCGCGAACATGGCCGATTACCTAAGCATAAAGGCTGACGGAAAAGATAAAGGTCAGGCGACTATCGATCTCTCGAAGCTTTCTCGCGATCAGTTCGCAGCAATCGGCGAAATCACAATCGAAGACATTGAGACCGGCCGCAGAACTGGAAAGAGAACACGCTTCAAACTACTGGATAAGCGTCAAGCGCTTGTTGATCTTGGCAAGCATCTTGGACTCTTTGTCGAGAAAGCAAAGGTTGAACACTCAATTTCGGTTGCGGAGCTTGAAGATGCAAGCCAACGCCTCGAGGATCGATTACTTTCGTTCGCTGCCGGAGGCGGAGCTAAGGAAGACCCTCGCCTCCTTCAGTGAGGCGGAAAAGGCCGCGCTGTTCTATCGTTGGGAGTCATGGGCGCGCACTGAGCAGCTGGAGCCGCCCGCTCCGTGGCGGCGGTGGCTGATAATGGCTGGTAGGTCATGGGGCAAGACGCGCTGCGGAGCGGAATGGATCCGCAAGGTGAAGGAGAAGCACGGCAGAATCGCTCTCGTGGGGCAAACGGCCGGCGACGTCCGCGAGGTCATGATCGAGGGCCCGTCTGGAATTATGGCCGTGGCGCCGCCGTGGGATCGGCCGAAGTACGAGCCGTCGAAGCGGCGCGTGACCTGGCCGAATGGGGCCATCGCAAACACCTTCAGCGGCGACGAGCCAGACCAGCTTCGCGGGCCTAATCTGGAAGTCGCCTGGTGCGATGAGCTGGCGAAGTTCAAGTACGCGCAGGCGGCTTGGGATAATTTGATGTTCGCGCTGCGCGTTGGATCGTGGCCCCGAGTTGTCATCACGACGACGCCAAGGCCTATGAAGTTGCTGCGAAATATCATGCAGCAGGAAGGCACCGTCCTCACGCGCGGCACGACCTACGACAACCGCGACAACCTTGCGCCCGACTTCTTTTCGGAGCTTGCGGCCTATGAGGGGACGCGGATCGGGCGGCAAGAGCTCTACGCCGAGTTCCTCGAAGACATGCCCGGGGCCTTGTGGACCATCGACCTTCTCGATGCGCTGCGCGTTCGCTCGCAAGCGGAGCTGCCGGAGATGAAGCGGATCGTCATAGGAATCGATCCAAGCGGCACATCGAACGATGCCGGCGCGCAGCAAGGCATCGTGGTTTGTGGCAAAGGAATGAACGGACTTTTCTATGTAATTGAGGATTGTTCCTGTTCGGAGACGCCGCAAGGATGGGCGCGCCAAGCCGTTTCCGCATACGCTCGATATGGGGCGGATTTGATCGTCGCCGAGCGAAATTTCGGTGGAGACATGGTGAAGGCGGTCATTCACGGCGCCGCACCGACGGTGCCGGTGCGGCTGGTCACGGCGAGCCGCGGCAAACACGTCCGGGCGGAGCCGGTGGCCGCGCTATATGAACGCGGAGTGGTCCGCCACATTGGCTATTTTCCTGAGCTAGAAGAACAGCTTACACAGTTTACGCATGAGGGCTACCAAGGCGACAAGAGCCCCGATCGCGCGGATGCGTTAGTCCACGCGATGAGCGAATTGGCGCTGCCGCGCATGACGGTCGGGATAATCCGCGGGGCGAGATACTGATGGCGAACGACCATGAAATTTTGAAGCTGCTCGCCAAAATTGAGGACCGCGTCGCCCGCGCGGCGGCCGAAGCCTCCGAGGTCGAGGCTCGCCGTGATCCCGCGATAGGCCAACGGTTCGCGGCGCTTCACACGCGGTGGACCTCGCTGTCCGTCTACCTCGAAGGCGCCCAACGCTCGCCGGCGCCCAGCGAATAGGATCTCTCCGCAAGCTCGGCATCCCCCATCGGGATGCGCCGCCAGCGGAGCAGCCCCCGCTTGCCGCATAGGCGCGAAAAGGGGCGCTCACCGGCGCCCCCTGCTTCCGTCCGCGGTAAGGCGGCTAGGCCACAGCAGCGAGGGTCGGCCGCGCGGGCTCGCCTGCGTTCTTCCGCTCCGCCGCCTTGATCTCTTCGAGCTTAGCCTTCACGTCGGAGACGAGCACGCCGTGCACGGCGCTGAGGAACGAGAGAGAGCCGTTGCGAGCGCGGAAATCTTCGAGAGCCTTGTCCATCGGGGTTTCCGCTGAGCTGTTTTTTACAGCGAGGAGAAGCTCAGCGGCGTCAAGGGAGGCGCCGAAGCCGTCTAGGCGCGCGACCAGGTCGGCAAGGTCGTCGAGGTCATCAATGATCATAAGAGTATCCTCCGTTTAAATCGTCCGAATTCCGTTCCTCTAGCGCTGCAAACTGCGCCAGCAGCGCCTCGTAATCGGCGCGGATCGCTGCGGCGATGGCGCGGGCGGCGGGATCGGCTGACGCTGCTTCGAGCGCGCGCGCGAGGCCGATCGTCTGCTGAAAGCGATCTTCGATCTCGAGATGGCTTTCGTTCACATCGTTTGAGAATGCGAGAAGGCGGGATCGAAGCCGATCTCTTTCGCGGTCGAGATTTTTGGGCGAATCTGGTAGAACTTTCAGCATGGTCGCGGTCTCCTTTCACAGCGCGGTCTCCAGCGCGGGCTGACGGGCATGTCGGTCCGCGCAATTTCTCTTTTAGCCGTCTTTCTGTTCGGCCTTCTCTGCGGCGCGTAAGCGCCCTTCAATGTCGGCCTGCACGTCCTTTGCGCGCAGAGAAAGAGGCTTTAGCATTCGCAGGACGGCGGCGTTCCCACCGAATTCGGCGACGGACAGCGCGGCCTCGATGAGCTGACCGGCGCGCGCGATCGAGTGTGCGATCGTGCGCAGGTTGGCGATTTCCAAAGACATGCGATACTCCCTTACGCCCGTATTTTATGCGGTCCTATGTTTAAAATTACGATCATATCAATAAAAATTATTGTCAGATCGTATATGCTGAGTTAGGCATGGTCAAGGGCTCGCCAATCTTTTTTATTGAAAGGACCGGATTCTTGATGCACTCCAACAACATGATTACCGCCGCGCAGATTTGCGCCGCACGGGCGCTTTTGGGTTGGAGTCGCCACAAGCTCAGCGAACTGAGCGGCGTCGCTCATTCGACCATCGCCGATTACGAAACCGAGCGGACGGCCAGCATGCTGAGCGAAACCATGCGCAAGATTTCTGAGACCTTCTTCAAGCATGGCGTTGTCTTCATCGACATGCGCGGCGTCGCCTTCAAGGAAGGCCATCTTGCGTCAAGCCAGACGGAAGGGCATGATTGATCCATGGCTGACGAACCGGAAAACCTCACGCTTGTCCTTCTTCGTGAAATACGCGCCGAGCTGACGGAGGTGCGCGAAGAGATGCGCGAAGGCTTCGAGCGAGTTGACGAGCACATCGCAGAGGTCAAGTCGGAGGTCATCAAATGTCGTGTCGCCGTGGCTGACGCCGATTGGGTTGCTAAGGGCGTCGCCGTTCGGCTCACGAACCTCGAAAAGCGCGTGAAGGCGCTGGAGGAAGCTCAGCCTGAGGCCGGCGCATGAACGGCGCAATTGCGATTTTGGTATTTGGGTTCCTAGCCGCGCCGCTTGCGATTGCGTTAGAGCTGCGCCCGAAGCGGCCCCGGCTCGCAGCCGCGCCGGCGGTGAACCCGTTCGCGGACTGGGGGCCGAAGCCGAAAGCGCCCGCACCGATAGGTGTTGCGGCAGGCGCGCCGGCGCCTTCGAAGGCGCCGCTGGCGCGAGACGGTTCTGTAGCGGACTGGCGCGACGAGCGGATCGTGGCGAGGCCCGGCTTCAAGGTTAGGGGCGGGGCCCTCTACGAGGACTATGCGGCGTGGTGCGCGTTGCAGGGCGAGACGCCCGTCTCTTCGACGAAATGGGGCCTCCTTGCGAAGGGGCCTCTGGGTCTCCGTGGCGAGCGCTTGCACAATCGTGTGACATATTACGACATTTGCCTCGCACAAGCGTGTTCTGCGAAGACACCTCAGCAGGAGTCTCCTCCGATCACCGCGACAGTTGCGAGCGACAGGCGCCGTCGCGAAGGTGTCGGGGGAAAAGCGGAGAATCAGGAAGCTGGGGCCGTTTTCCCTGCCTCCCTGGCAGCCTGACGACGACGACGGGCGCGAAATGGCAGTGACGGAAGTGACGCAAGTGCCGGAATCCGGCGACTCCGTCACTTTGCCCCCACTCCTCGAAATGTTGACGACGGCGGGGAGTCCTCGGTGTCTTCGCGAGAGCTTTGGGTGTCTATCGTCGCGCCCGCGAACTCTTGCGCGGCGCGGGCAGCTCGGACTCCGTAGCGCTAGGAGGCGGGAGAGCGGCGGCAAGCCGCTTTTTACGGCGGCCTGGACGCGGGCGGCTCGCAAGGGCCTTCGCCGCAGCGGAGACGTCCGTAGCGCTAAGCGGCGTGAGCTTCACAATGGGGCTGCTAACGGGCGGCGGCGCCATCGCTGGCGATGCGCTTAGGCTAGCGCTAGGCAAAGGCGCGGCGTGCGCCACGGCAAAGAAGCCGAGCGAACTGACAAGCTCCATGACGACAGCCACCGAAATAGCGAGCGCGGTCGAGACTTGCTCGATCTTGAAGCCGGTCAGCCTCGCCAGCGTTTCCGCCTGCGGGTCCACAGAGGCGGGTCGCCCCGCGTCCATGTCCTTTTTCGCGGCCTTGATTTCGGCCTCCTTGGCTTTCACCTCGGCGCAGAAATCGGCCTGCCGGCTGCGCACGTCGGCGCATCCGGCGGCTGCCTCGTATTTCGGGCTCGCCTTCATGGCCGCCAGCTCGCCGGTGAGCCGCTCGTGATCGGCCCGCGCCGTCGTGTAGCGCTCGGCTTGCGTCTGCCGATCTGCGCCGTTCTCAGCCCGGTGAAGGGCGGAGAAGCCGACGCTCGACACAAGCGTGTAAGCCGCACAAATCAGCCATAGGCCGATGCACGCCGCTTGCTGGAGTTGCGCCTTGCGGGAAGCCGCGAAGGCCGCCGCGCCTGGCATGATCCAATTGAGGGCCACCAGGGCGACGCCGAGGGCGCCGAAGAGATAGCCGTCAAGCTCGCTATGGCCGAGCGTTTGGCCAAAGCGCCAGTTCATGGCGGCTGCGATGCCGCCGATCACGACGACGGCCGGAAGGCCCAGCGCCGTTTGCGCCCAAGGGCGCGAAGCAGTATTTTGAGGATGCATGTGCCTGACCTTTCGAGGGGTTGCACGTTGCTGGCCCGGCGCGGTGTTCTCAGCACCGCCCGGGCGTCTCGGCAAAGAGACAAACAGGCGTCCTTGGTGGCCCGCCCTTTCAATGTTTTTGAGTGAGTTGTGCTTTGCGCTATAAAGCAGAGTGCGAGAGTTCTCACGTCTCCGCGCACGCGGAGAGGGCGCCGGGCGCGTCCACGCCCGGCGCCCTCTCCGATGTCACCAGCTTGAGGTCGAGGCCGGGTTTAGGCCCGGCCCGAAGCTTAAATGGCAACGCTGACTTGCTGCGAGAGCCAACTACGAATATCCGGCCTCCCACTTTCGAGAACTGCAAGGACGAAGGGCTTTAATTGAGGATCAGCCCCGGTCTGTGTGAAGGCATCCTCCCAATCTATGCCGTATTCGTCTGTTTTCTGATCGTAGGTTGCTTCGGTAATTTTCATAGTCTGAACAACTACTTTCGCAAATTCAACGCTAAGTTCAAAAGCCATTTCACGTCTCCGATGGCGAAGCTTCAAGCGCGTCCACGCTTGAATACCAACCTCGCCCCCAAACTGGCTGTATCTTTCCCGCCGCATGGCAGCGGAATTTGGCGGCGCACGGCCGCCCTAGATTTCGGCTTAGTTTTTCTGGTCGCTGCGGATCTGGTCGATGAAGCGCTGCGTCTTGATGCGGTAGCCGCTCTCTGCCTCGGCGCGTACCCGCTCGGCATCTTTCGCTTGACGGGTGAGTTCGCGCTGCTTCTTCGAGATCGGCGTCCGAATAAGGCGGCTAAGAATTGACATTGGCGTTCTCCGTTACTCATCAGGTTCGCTGTTTCGCCGTTTCCGGCTCATCAGGCGGGATACACATCCCACGACAGCGGCCGGGGGTTTCCCCCCCCCCCCGGCTGCTGCTTTTGGTTTAGGCGTTGACCTCTTCGTTGATCTTGCGGAGCCCCCACCCCAGCACGCCGGCCGCCAAGAGCGTCACAACGCCCCAAGCCACGGCCCATCCGGTTTTTCCATCAAGGCCGTAAGTTAATGAATGCAGGGCGGCGTTGCCGATCTGGAAGCATCCGAAAACCCAGACGAAGATTTTGAATAAGCGGTCATACATTTGATTACCTCTGGTTGCTCATCAGGCGCCGGGAGCCACCCCGGCGCGACCATCGGGGCCGAAGCCCCTAGGTTTCGCTTTCCAGCCCGGCGCCTCCCATAGCTTCGCCATTGGCCCGCTTGGGGCTGGTCATCGCGAGGATCGAAATCTCATTCGGGGCTTCTCAGCCTCCTACTACTTCCCCTCTTGTTCCCGGTCCTTTTCCGGTTTCCCTTTTCGGGTCCAGCCTGTAGGCGGCGGCTGGGCTAGAGGCGTTTCGTATCGGTCCATCTCTCGGTCTATGAGAGCAGTATAGGACCATTGGTCCGATAGTCAACTAAATTTTGGACCAATGGTCCTTTTTTCTTGCGAAAGCGCCGGAAATGGACTTTCATACGGTCCTAGTCTATTCTTCATGGCATGAGGATTTCGGGGGACAAGATGCGCGAGATGCTCGAGAAAGCCGGCATGGGCCAGACGGAGCTCGCCCAAATTCTTGGCGTGGCTGATCGCACTATTCGGCGCTATGTGAAGGGGGACCGCCCCGTCCCACCCTCGCTTGCGATTTTGCTCGAATACTGGATTGAGCGGCCTGAAACCAAAGAGTGGTTTAGGCAAAGAGTTGACCGGCACGAGAGCGCTGCGCAAAGCGACGAGGACGAATAAGGACAGAGATCATGAACTCCTTATCCGACCGTGCGCTGCTCGTCCTCGCCGCCGCCGGCGCTTTTTGCAGGTCGCGAGCGGCCACTATGGCGCGGCGCTGGGCTTGGCGTTGTTCGCGGCCTCCGCCTGGTTCATGCTCTATCTGCTCGAGCGGCTTGACGCGCGCGTTCCCAGTTGGATCGCCGCCGCTATTCCGGGCGCCGTGGTCGCCGTTCTGATCTTGCTGCTCGCCATGCCTCGCTGACCGAGCCCTTACTTTTTCCCGTGTCAGCCGTCCCCAGGAAAGGCCGCCCATCTCGCGTAGCAGCGTCTCGCGGCCGATTTCCGATTGGCGCGCGTGAATTCGCCAGCAAAATCAAATACCGCCAAGCCATGTAAACCTTTAGTTGACACCTCCGTATACTTCAAATGACAACCAATAGTTTACCGATACTTGAAGAAGGATAGGTAACCCTAGGTTTACATTACAAAAAATTGGACGTTTTTAGCAAAATGATCTTGAAATGGCAGTAACGGTTGCTTAACTCGTCACTGACAGTTGACGGAGCCGAGCAATGACGCCCCTGCAGCATCGGATTTTGTACGGAATCATCGAGCCCTATATCGAAAAAAACGGCTACGCGCCGGCACGCCGCGAAATCGCAGACCACCTCGGGCAAACAATTTCCAGCGTGACGCAAACACTCCAGCGAATGGAGCGGAAAGGCCTTGTACGGCTAGGCCGCGGCTGGCGAAGCATCGAAATCGTGAGGCGCCGCAGAGGGGCGCTCGCGGCCTAAAAACGACGAAAGCCCCGCTCTCCGTGGCGGGGCTTTGGAATTGTTGTGTTTGTTTCTGATTCTGTGAACCGCGCCTGGCAGGGCGCTTTCAAACAGGATGGCTGAAGATGATCGAAACGACGAACATCAGAAGATTCAATGGCGGCACTGTTGAATTTATACATGTTCGCCCAGTTTTCAAGTCTTTTTTGGCCATCCACATCAGATGGTTCGAAAAACGTGAACGAGGGAAATGGGCGCCGTGGGAGCGCCGGATGCGATGATCGCATCGCGAAGTATGTTGATGCGGCGCTTCAGCGGACGGGCATGGAGGTCGCCAGCACGAAGCAGGGCGGGCGACACGCAGCGCTGAACAAGGCGGCGTTCGGCCTTGGCAGGCTTGTCGGCGCTCGCATCTTGGAGCGTCAAGTCGCAGAGCAGACGCTTCGCCAAGCCGCAAAAATGTGCGGCCTTGACCGGGATTCCGGTGGAAGGGCCGCCGTCGACGGCACTATTGGGGACGGTCTCAATGCCGGCATCCTGAAACCTATCGACACCACAAAGATCGGCCGCGGGCGGAAACGGGCGGAGGCGCCGGCGCAAAAACCGACTGCCGAATCAGAGGCAGCAGCTGAGGCGGCCGCCGAGCTGGAGGTAGTTCGCAAAGAAGCGGACGCGGAGGCATCTCGCAATCGGCAGTCTGCGCTCGCTATCTGGAAACGGTGCAGACCAATCGGTTCAACCCTCGGCGAGGTCTATCTCCGCACGAGAGGCATCGATTTGCCCTGGCCGGCGGCGCTGGGTTTTTCGCCGCGGGTCCGCAACACTGAAGCTGATCGAGATCTGCCCGCATTGATCGGCGCGGTCTCCGAGACGCCTGACTCCGACGTTCTAGGCGTTCACAGAATTTGGCTCACCTCAGACGGCACCTGGAAGGCCGCTGTAGATAAACCGAAAAAAGCGCTCGGGAATTTCAAGGGCGCCGCGATTTGGTTCGGCATTCCCGGCAAGCGCCTGGTCATCGCGGAGGGGATCGAGAACGCCCTCTCTGCCATGATGGCTGGCGAAAAATTCGTATGCGCCGCTGTTGGCGGATCGAATATTGCAAATATCACGCCCCCCGCCGGCGTCACCGAAATCATGGTGTTCGGCGATCGCGACCCTGACGGCGAGGGCATCGATCAAACAGGACGAGACGCAATTGCAAAGGGCGCCAGGCGCTGGCGTGAAACCGGAATCGCTGTGCGCGTCGCGCTCGCGCCGCCCCTCACAAAGATGCCAACGACGTGCTGATGAGAGGTGGTGGCCCTGAGGCGGTGCGCCGCTGCATTGAGGCGGCGGTCGACGCGCCAGCAGAGCGCCTTCGGCAGATCGATGGCTATGAGGTCAGACCTGACGGGATTTACGCCGAAAAAACCGGCGAGTTTGGCTGCACGTGGCAAAAACTAACTAATTTTGGCGCGTGGATCGTAGGCGAGCGCATCGAGGACGATGGCGTCGAGCGTCGGTCCCTCCTCGAGATTGAGGCCGAAATTCGCACGCGCAAATGCCGGTTCACCGTTTCAGCCGGCCAGTTCGCCGCGATGAACTGGCCACTAGAACATATCGGCAGTGACGCGATTGTGGAGCCCGGGTTCGGCCTGGCGCGATCAGGCGCGGGCGGCCATTCAATACTTGTCCGGATCCGCCCCCCGGCGTCACTCATACGCCCACACGGGATGGCGACAAATCGAAAAACAGGGTTGGGTTTATCTGCACACCGGAGGCGCGATCGGCGCGAACGGCCCCATTCCCAACGTCGACGTTACGATGCCCGGCGCCCTCGCCCGTTACAATTTCAACGGGCTGAACGACGCGCAACCTGTTCTCGCCGCCGCCGTGCGCGGTTCATTAGCGCTCATCGACCTGACTCCCGATCGCCTCTCAGTTCCGTTGCTGGCCAGCGCCTACCGCGCCGTTCTGGGCAGTAGCGATTTTTCGCTGCACGTTTCCGGGTTCACCGGCACCGGCAAATCAGAGTTGGCGGCGCTCGTTCAGCAACATTTCGGCGCGGAGATGCACGCCAAAAATCTGCCGGGCGGCTGGTCGTCAACTGCGAACCAGCTGGAGGGATTTGCGTGTTGCACCAAAGATGCGCTTTTCGTCATCGACGATTTTATCCCACAGGGCTCAGCCATCGATCGCGCGCGGCTGAACCAGTGCGCGGATCGCGTTCTCCGCGGTGTAGGCAACGCGGCCGGCCGAGGGCGGTGCGGACCAGATGGCAAACCCCGCCCCGCAAAACCGCCGCGCGCGCTCGTGTTGTCGACCGGGGAGGAAATCCCAGGGGGACAATCGCTCCGAGCCCGCCTGCTCGTGATTGAGGTCAAACGCGGGGATATCGGTAAAGGCGATTTGCGAGGGCTCCGGCCTCATCAGGAAGCGGCGTCCGGGGGGCTATATGCGCGCGCTATGGCCGGGTTCATCCAATGGCTGGCGACCGATTTTGAGCGGAAACGCCGAGCGTTTTTCGAGGACGCAAAAACTCGTCGGCATGAACTGGCGGAAACCGCCTGCCACGCGCGCACCGCGGACATCGCCGCTCAACTGGCTACGACGTGGCGGTACATCGCGAGATTCGCAATCGAGTGCGGAGCGATCAACGAAAACGAAGGGGCCGCATTTTTGCGCCGCGCCGACGCCGCACTTTCTGAGATTCGTCAGAGCAGGGCGAAATCCAGGCGGTCACCGACCCGATCGAGCGGTTCCGCGCCCTGCTCAACGGCGCTGTGGCGTCAGGACGCGCATTCATCGCAAACCCGGACGGCGATGTCCCCGTAGCCGCCGCGGCGCTCGGCTGGCGCAAACGGGGCATGGAGTGGGAGGGCAACGGCCGCCTGATCGGCTGGGAGGACGAGCCGGCGGCCTGTATCTGGAGCCTGAATCTGCGTTCACCGCAGTCCAGGAAATGGCGGCGGCGACCGGCGAGGGAGTCGGCATCGGGAGTGTCACGCTCCGCAAACGACTGCATGAGCGCGCGCTCCTCCTCAGCACTGAGATGGATAAAAACAAACTCCGTTTGACGGTGCGGCGAACCATCGCCGCACAACGCCGCAACGTTCTGCACGTGCAGAACTTGCTGAACATCCCCGAAGTTTCGGAAAGCGCGCCAGAACGCGAAAAAAACAAGCCCGAACAGCCGTTTACCAATGGACACGCAGAGAAAAGTGCCGCGGCATTTGCGAATGGGGCCAACGGAGCGGCGCACAAAAAGTGCGCCAGCGAAAAGCAGTGCGCCACAGATGATGGCGAGCAACCCTATGTTTTTAAAGACGAAAAAGGCTATCCGGTACACATGGCGCACAAGGCGCACAAAACCCGACATATAGACACTAGGGATACCGGAATGGAGGTGTTTTGATGAGCGCCTCCGCCCTCCTGCAAAGGATCGTTTCGGCCGGCATCGAGCTCGCCGCGGACGGCGACGCGATCCTGGCGCGCGGCGCGCTCACCGATGAGATCAGGGCGCTCATCCGGTCGAATAAGCCGGCGCTCCTCGAGGTGCTGCGCTCGCCTCCATCGCCGCCAGCGGCGGCGAATGATGATCCACTGCGTCGTTGGCGCTCCGAAATCGACGCCGTCCTGCCGATCACTGCCGACGCTGAGTGGCTCCGCGGGGCCAGCCTTGCGTTCCTAGACGGCGAGCTTGCGGCCCACGCGCTCATGCTCGGCTGGGGTGAGGTCCAGTTATTCGGCGTCCATAGTGGCCAGAAACCGGCCGTCCGAAGCGACGCTTTCGGCCTCATTCCGGCGCTGGCCTTCAGCGTCTTGGGCGCCACGCTGATCGCTATCGATGGCGACCACGCCCATGTGCGCAGCCGCGGCGGCTCACCTCTCCGTCACCCGCGCCGGCGGGCGAACCACAACGAAGCTGTGGCCTGGTGGCGGCATTCAGTTTTGATCGAGGCGGTATGAAGCGCGAGGGGCACGTGTCTGAGGAGCTGAGACCCTGGATCACGTTTGAGGAGGCTCAACGCGATCTTCCGCCGAGAACCACCATTCGCTGGATAAGTCAGGAGGCGAAACGCTGTGGGGTGTGGCGTAAGTTTGGGAAAAATGCTGTAATTTTGAGGGCTGGGTACCAGTGGTTTTTGAGGGGTGAGCGATGGCCAGAATCTCCGGAAAGCCTGTCACATTCCGGCGCCGAGGGAAGGGCAACACGCTCCACGCGACGCTCTCGCTCCCCGTCAAAGAAGGCGGCCAAATCAGCAGTGTTCGAGTTGAACGCAGCACGGGAACGGCTTCTCAACAGCAAGCGGAAGCCTTCGTAAAAGCCCTCATCGTCAAAGCCTACGATGACTTGAGCAGACCGGAGCCCGCCGAGCCCGCGCCCGAGCGCACTTTCGGTGAGGCCCTCGATGCCTATGTACGCCGCACCGGCAAAACCCTCTACCTCCTGGCAATTTTCGATGAGATCGCGACGCTGCCCCTGAGCTCGGTCGATCAGGATGTTGTCGATGCGTTGGCCCCGAAGCTCTATCCCGGGCGAACCCCGGCAACCTGGAACCGGCAGGTGTACACGCCGATTTCCGCGATCTTGAGGATGGCGGAGTCGAAAACATTCAAGCCGCCAACAATCAGGCGGCCGCAAGGTCACTTGGCGCCGTCAAATTTCAAGAGACCCCCGAAAGATTGGTTCGCGCGAATAATCCCCCATTGCTCGCCAAATCTGGCAGCCTTCCTGCTTTTCTGCAGGCTCCACGGGCGTCGAACGTCCGAGGCTTGCCGAATCAGGCCAGCAGACATCGATAGCGACACATGGCGTGTTCAGATCCACGACACGAAGACGGGGCAGGAGATCGTGCAGCGGCTCGCCGATCCCATTATCGAGCAGCTCGCACGCTATCCGTGGCGGCTGAGCCGATATGTCTTTGGGTTCTCATCCAAGTCGAAGGTTTATCCGGCGCTGAGAAAGGCGTGCGCAGCAGCGGGCGTCCCCTATCACGTACCGAAGGATACTGGCCGGCATAGTTTCGCCACCGGCCTCCTAGACGAAGGCAGAAGCCTAAAGGAGGTCAAAGAGGCAGGTCGCTGGAAAACGATCAAGGTTCCCGACATGATCTATGGCCACCTCGAGCATTCCGCGGTGGACGAAAGAGCACGCGCCATCGGCGAGAAATGGGCCGCGGAAAACATGAAAACGGCCGACGTCGTCAAGCCGGACTTTTCGGCAAAAAGCACGGCAGGCAAGTAGGGCAAGCCATAAGTGCAGGTTTTGTAAGGAAGTTTTTGAAACAGTCCCTTCCTTGGTAAGGGAGAGGTCGAGAGTTCAATCCTCTCTTGCAGCACCAGCAAAATCCCCAGCGCCATCAGGGTTTAACCCGCCGTCATCCGCACAACGCGGGCGCGTATCAGCGCGAACACGCCGCGTTCGAGCCTGCCCGTGTGCGGACGAGCTTTCCCTCGGCGCCGAGACGATTCGCGGCTTCCCGATCAAGGCGCTCGCATCGCATGCAAAGATACTGAAATGAGGCGGTCTACCGGATAGGGAGAATCCTTGCCGCATGACTCGCGGCCAGTTTCTTTCTAGGCGGATTGATAGAAACCCGACTGCTCGTCTTCCGGCTCGGCCTGCTTTTCAGGCGTCACGCCGCCGCCGAAAAAGGAGAACAGCCGCCGGCGCCGCTGGTCCTTCTGCGCGCGCTCCTGCTTCCGCAAGTGCTGCACCAGCGCAGTAAACGGGTTCGCGATGGCGCGGTCGTCGGTGGCGCCCTTCGTCACGCGGTAGAGGATGACGCCGAGCGGGCGGCGGGTGCGCACCTCGATGGCGCCGATTGCAAGCACCGCGATGAACGGAAACAGCTTCTGGAGGGTCACGGGATCGATCGGCAAAACCCGGGCGCGGTTCTCGACGATCTTATGGACGCGGGACTCCCGCTCGAACAGGAAATCGAGAACGCGCTGCCCTTCCTTGGCGATCTGCGCGTGGCCGAAAATCCTTGGGTCGTCGAGGAACCGGTCGTAGCGCCGCGACCCGAGGAATTCCAGCACCGAAAGCAAGCCTTCGGGCGTTTGCGAACGCTTCTCGATGGCTTTCGTGATCGGGGGTATGAAGTAGCGCACGGTTTGCGCCATCAGTTCATCGCCAAAGCCGAACGCCTGGCCCATGTTCGAGAAGATGCGTGCGCCCTGCGCGCTTGCGATGATCTGAAAGAGCTTCATTCCGCCTCGCTCCGCCGATGTTAGCTTAGAGGCGGCGTGGCGCCCCTTAAGCCGGTCTCCTATGGAAACTCACACAACGCTACGACGCCACTCTTCCGGCTACCAGAGGTAGCAACCAAATCATTGCTCCTAAAGAAATTGTAAATTCAATCTGGCGAGCAGCGAAGACGCGGCAAGCCTTCCATCCGGGGAGAATGCCTGATTAAGCACAGTCGTTGTATTAATGCATCAGCCTCGGCGTGCAGGACAGGGGCCGGCGCCACCTGAGACCATCCGGGGTTGTCAGGCCGTTTGCAGGACGGAGAAGCCGTGAGGCGCCGCGCCGCCTTCCTCGACGATGGCCACCTCTTCGACGAGCGCGGGGGCAGGCCCCTCCCAGCAGCGCTTCAGCATTTCGAAGACGGCTTCGTCCGCGCCCGAAAACAGCGCCTCCACCGCGCCGTCGCGCCTGTTGCGGACCCAGCCATCAAGGCCGAGCGCGGCGGCGTTGCGTTCGGTCCAATACCGGTAAGAGACGCCTTGCACCCTGCCTGTAATGCGCACCCGAACCGTGCGCCGCTCCGTGTTCTCGCCGCTCATGAGATGCAGATCCGTCCTCGGCTACCCGTTCCTTGAAAAGCCGGCGAGCCTCCGCGGCCACGCGGTCGGCGACTTCCGCCGCGGCCGCCGCAACTTCCGGCGTCATGGCCGCGCCCACATCGAAAGCGCGGCCCGCGATGGCATACACAATGACGGTTTTTGGTGCGAGGCTCAAGGCGCGGGCGAGCGCGATGGCTTCCGGCAGGCCGAAGGCGTGGCTCGACGTGAAGGCGAGGTCTGGCGGCAAATCGTCCGTCGAAAGATCGAAGCGATGGATGCGGCCCGGCTCGGCGCCGGGCGCGGCGGCGGCGTCGATGCAGATCAGCGCGCCGAAACCGTCCCAATCCTCGATCAGCGAGAGCATGTCGCCGCGCCGCGTCAGCATGCGGACGCCCGGCGAAGCCGGCCTTCGAGCAGCCGCGCCACCTCCGCCCCAGCGCCGTCATCGCCGCGATCCGGGTTGCCGAGAGCGGCCACGAGCACGGTTCGCGCCGCATGCGCGCCCGTCATGAGCGGCGGATGGAGAGCTTCAGAAAATGCGTCGAGCATGAGATGCAGGGATCGTAATTGCGGATCGTCTGCTCGCAGCGGTGGCGGATGGCGTCGTCGGGCTGGTCGATGATCGCCGTGGCCACGGCCGAAAGATCGGCCTCGATGCTAGGCTGGTTCTGCGAGGTTGGCGGCACGATGCGCGCCGTCTTGACCGCGCCGTCCGGCTCGAACTCGTAGCGATGCCAGCAAATGCCGCGCGGCGCCTCGGTGCAGCCGAAGCCGACGCCCGCGCGCGGCTCAATGGCGACCGACGCAGCCGCGGGCCGCTCGTATTCGGCGATGATGCGCAGCGCCTCCTCAAGCGCGTAGACGATCTCGACCGCGCGCACGACGATGCTGCGGAACGGGTTCTTGCACACAGGCCCGAGACCGGAATCGCGGGCGAGCCCCTGCACGGATGCAGGCAAGCGGTCGAAATTCAGCGCATAGCGGGCGAGCGGGCCGACAAGATACGCGCCGCGCTTCTTCAGCACCGAATGCAGCGCCGTCGAATGGGCGACGTGCTGCTCCTCGAATTCGCTGTCGTAATCCGCGATGTCGATATCGAGGCCGCGGCTCGATACGAGACGGCCCTCGTTGAAGGGGTATTCGTCCGGATGGCGCAGCGCCACGAACTCGTAATCCCGCTCGATATCCGGAAACGTAAACGTCGCCACCCAGCGCGCTTGCCCAACGGCGAGGTCGCGCGCGCGCTTCAATGTCTCAGCCAGCGCATTGAGTTCGGCCTTGGTGGGGACGCGGTGAAAGCCGCCGGCCTTGACGCTCACGGGATGGATTTCGCGCCCGCCGAGCACCTGCATGATTTCGTTGCCGGCCTTCTTGATCGCGAGGCCGTTCTTGACCATCGCGCCGTGGTCCTTCGCCATTGCGATTCCGTCGGGGAAGCCGAGGAAGTCCGGCGCGTGCAGCATGACGACATGCAAGCCGTGGCTCTCGATCCATTCGCCGCAATAGATGAGCCGCGCAGCGCACGGAGCTGCCCCTCCACCTTCGCGCCGAAAGCATGCTCGATGGCGTGCATCGCGCTCATCTGGTAGGCGATGGGGCAAATGCCGCAAATGCGCGCGACGATGTCGGCGACTTCCTGATAGCCGCGGCCGCGGATGAAAGCCTCGAAGAAGCGCGGCGGCTCGAAGATGCGAAGCTGCGCCGAGGTTACGCGCCCGTCCGAGATTTGCAGGTCGAGCGCACCTTCGCCTTCGACGCGGGCGAGGTAATCGACGAGGATGGATTTAGTCGCCATGTGCGTCGCTTTCTTTGCGGAACGGCTCCGCGGCGGCATTGAAGGTGCGGAACGCGCGATGGATGTCGCGCGGAGTCGCGCCGAGCAGCGTCCACTCGCGGGCGAGCGCGGGCGTGTTCGGCGTCTCCATCGGGCCGTAGCAGCCATAGCATCCGCGCCGGAAGGTCGGGCAAATCGCGCCGCAGCCGGCATGCGTCACCGGGCCGAGGCAGGGGGTCCCTTGCACCATCACGCACGGGTTGCCTTGCAGCTTGCAATCCACGCACACGCTATAAGAGGGAATTTGCGGCCTTCGCCCCGCCAGATACGCGGAGACCACCTCGGCGAGTTGCAGCTTGTTGATGGGGCAGCCCTGCAGCTCGTAGTCCACCTTCACGTGAGCCGAGATCGGCGTCGAGGTCGCAAGCGTGTGGATGTATTGCGGCGAGGCGTAAACGGCGGAGATGTAGTCGTTCACATCCGCGAAGTTCCGGAGCGCCTGGATGCCGCCCGATGTGGCGCAGGCGCCGATGGTGACGAGAAACTTCGACTGCTCGCGCACCGTCTTGATGCGCTCGGCGTCGTGCGCCGTCGTGACCGACCCCTCCACCAGCGAAAGATCGTAAGGCCCGCCGGATATCGCGCTCGAAGCCTCGGGGAAATTCGCGATCTCGATTTCCGCCGCCAGCATCAGGATTTCGTCCTCCAGGTCGAGCAGCGAAAGCTGGCATCCATCGCAGGAGGCAAACTTCCAGACCGCAAGCCTGGGGCGGGTTCGTTCGCCCATGTCAAATCTCCCGGACGGCGAGGATGCGCGAGATCTTGTCGAAGCGCAGCACGGGGCCGTCCTTGCAGGTGAATTCGGGGCCGAACTGGCAACGGCCGCACAGCCCCAGCGCGCATTTCATATTGCGCTCCATCGAGAAGTAGATGCGGTTCCCGGGCACGCCCGCATCGCGAAGCGACGACGCCATGTAGCGCATCTTGGTTTCCGTACCGCACACCATGGCGAGCGTTTCGTTCGGATCGAAATTCGCGCGCTTGATGAACTGCAGGGCCTGCACGCCGCCGACGTTGCCACGCCAAGAGCGGTCCGCGTGGTTGACGGTGACGAGGAGATCGATGTCGAGGCGCTGGCGCCACTGTTCGAACTCCTGCCTGAAAAGCAAATCCTCCGGGCTGTGGAAGCCGAGCAGGATCGAAACGCGTCCATAACGGTCGCGATTGGAAAGAACGTGGTAGATGGCGGGCCGCAGCGGCGCGAGGCCCAGGCCGCTCGAAACCATCACCACGTCCAGGCCTTCCGCCTCGTGAACCGGCCAGCCCGTTCCGAACGGGCCGCGCACGCCGAGCACATCGCCTTCCTTCAGCCGCGTGAGCGCGCTGCTCGCCTTGCCGACATCGCGGATGGTGTGCACGAAGCGGCTGTCGTCCGCCGGATCGCCGCTCATGCTGATCGCCACCTCGCCGATGCCGAAGACGTAGAGCATGTTGAACTGCCCGGCTTCGTAGGCGGGACGCGTTTGTCCCGTCACCGGAACGATGTCGATGGTTACAACGTCGGGATTTTCCGCCGCGGCGCGCGTCACGCGATAGAGCTGCGGCAGAAATGGATCGGCGAGCGCGTCGTCAATGCTTGTGGTATGCGTCGAGGATTCGAAGTCTTGTTGCATGAAGCCGTCCTACTAGGATGGGGAGGAAGCGCTTCATCATCTCGTAGCCGAGATGATGATCCGCCTCGCATTTCCCGCGAAGACATGCGGCGTCCAAGCCGATGGCGCGGGTCAGGTCGACGGCCCGGGCGTCGAACATCCACCGGTAAGGCGGAACGAGCCAGGACGCGCCGACGATATCGCCGTCTTGCAAAGTTTCGAAGACAATCGGTTGCCGCCCCGGCGCCACGATCTCGAGCGCGATCTTGCCGTGCCGGATCAGGTAGAACTCGTTGGCGGCGTCGCCTTCGTGAAACACGAATTGCCCGGCGTTGAAGCGATGGTTCTTCGCGCAGCCCGCGAGCAGCTCGCGATGCTCCTTGGGAAGGCTGCGAAAAACGGGTGCTCGCTCAGAATGCGCTCAAGTCCCTCCATTGTGCTCCTCCATGACCGCTTGCGGGGCTTTTCTGATCGCCGCAGCTTCTTCTGTGATGTCGATGCCCACGGGACACCAGGTTATGCAGCGGCCACAGCCCACGCAGCCTGACGTCCCGAACTGATCATACCAGCTTGCAAGCTTGTGGGTTATCCATTGCCTGTAGCGCGCGCTCCCGCTCTGCCGCACGCTGCCGCCGTGGATGTAGGAGAAGTCGAGGGTGAAGCAGGAATCCCACTTGCGCACGCGTTCGGCCGAGGATCCGTCGAGGGCGCTGAGATCGTCCACGGTGGTGCAAAAGCAGGTCGGGCACGCCATCGTGCAATTTCCGCATGTCAGGCATCTTGCGGCGACCCTGTCCCATTCGGGATGCTTGGGATTGTTCTGCAGAAGCTCCTTGATGCCGGCCGTGTCGAGGGCGCGGCCCATGCGGCTCGCAGTCCGAGCGACAACCGCCTCCGCCGCATCAAGGTCGGCGTCAGTTGCCGGCCTTTTAGGCAGCGTCGCCAGAAGCTCTGCGCCCGCCGCGCTGCCGGCTTCGATCAGGAACTCGTGGCGGCCGCCGTCCAGAAGCTCGGTAAGCGCCAGATCGAAGCCGGATTCGGCCTTCGGCCCGGTCTTCATGGAGCCGCAGAAGCAGGTTCCGCCCGCCTCGCCGCAATTGACGGCGACGATGAAGGCGTCGCGCCGCCGCGCCGCGTAGCCCGCGTCGGCGTAGGGACCTTCGAGGAAAACCTTGTCCTGGATGGCGATAGCGTGGATCTCGCAGGAGCGCGCGCCAATGAAGGCGAACTTCTGGGCGGTCCGCACGGGCGGGTCGATGGCGAGCCCGTCGCCGGACTTCCTCGCAGTCCAGAGCGTTTGCATCGGCGGATGCAGATACCGCTTCCACGAGTGCGGCCCAACCGCGTAGCCGAAAAGCGCCTCGTCGTCTCGGCGTTCCAGGCGATAGCGCCCAGCATCCTGCCGGTCGGTCCAGCCGGACGGCAGGTCTGCGGCGGCGGCGATCTCGTCATAGACGATTGCGCCGTCCCGAACCGCCGGACCGAAAACCGTGTATCCGCGTGCGGCGAGAGCGCCCAGGAGCGCGTCGAGGCCTTCAGCCGTGATTGCCGCTTTCGCCTCGCTCATAAGCAAGACTCCATCTCTGATTGTCATAACCGCAAAGCTGCTTAACGTCGATACCGCAAATGGGGCTTCGAAGGGAGCGCGGTAAGTGCGCCTCAAGGGAGTGCGCGCCCCTTATGACCCAGCCCGAATGGGTCCGGCTTTGACCGGGATCAAACCGCAAATTTAGGTTGCATATACTCAACCGAGCAAAACCTTTGCTATTTCTTGAATGCACGCCGCCTCTGAGGCTGTATTTCGAATGACGCGGGGTAATATTTTCCGGGCTTCCGTGAGTTAAACAAAAAATCTTCGCCTCTGGACAGGCCGAGCCTATCGATGCGCGAAAAATTACCTTTGTCGAAGCAGAAGCCTTGTGAGATGTACCCGCGTAAGAAACCGGGGTTAGTTGCGGCTGGCCGCCGCCATGACATGTAAATCCTGCCGGAAATTTCCGCTGCGGCCGAGATGTGTTTCAGCGCCGGGAAGGCGCTCTGCATAATGATCGGGTCTTTACCGCCCTGCTCGCTCCGGCGAAGGGAAACAAGCATGTCGGACGCTTACGTCATCGAGTTGCACGGCGCCGCCGTGGGCATCATCGTTCGCCAAGCGGAGACCGAATCCGCCTATCGGTTCCTGGCCGCGCTTTATGGCTTCAACAGCCTCGAAGGACAGGAATTTGCCGGGCCTTTCCACGCCGAGAAAGCCGCGCGCAAGCTGTGGCGCGAGCAGCCGCACATACTCAGCACGCCGGGGCGCGATGGAGTTCTGATCGCTGCTACCCCGTAGCGTCGGGCTCCCAGACGTGCTTTGCCTCGGGAGCATCCGCATCGGGTTTGCGGAACGATTTTGGCGAGCTTCAGCAACGCCTCGCGGACGCCCGCGCCTGAAACGGCCGAGAGCAGAAGCGGTTTCTTGCGCGCGGCGCGCTGCAAGTCAGCCGCCTTTTCCGCCGCAACCTCCGGGGTGACCGCATCGCATTTCGAAAGCGCCACGATCTCGCGCTTGCGGCCGAGATTGGCGCCGTAAGCCTTCAGTTCGCCGCGCACCGTGCGATAGGCTTTCGCGACATCGGGCTCGGTCACATCGACGAGATGAAGCACAACGCGGCAGCGCTCGATATGGCCGAGAAACCGGTCTCCTATCCCTGCGCCTTCATGCGCGCCCTCGATCAGCCCCGGAATGTCGGCGAGCACAAAATCGGTGTCGCCCGCTTTGACGACGCCGAGATTGGGATGAAGAGTGGTGAAAGGATAGTCCGCGATCTTGGGCTTCGCGGCGCTGACGGCGGCGAGAAAGGTGGATTTGCCCGCGTTCGGCAGGCCGATGACGCCCGCATCCGCGATGAGTTTCAGCCTGAGCCAGATCGTCATCTCGACGCCCTCCTGGCCTGGGTTCACCGGCGCGGCGCGCGGTTCGTGGAGGATTTGAAATGCGCGTTGCCGAAGCCGCCATTGCCGCCGGACGCGATGACGGCGCGCTGCCCCGGTTCCACGAGGTCGGCGAGCAGCGTTTCATTATCCTCGGCGAACACCTGCGTTCCCGGCGGAACCTTCAGCACGGCGTCCTCGCCGGATGCGCCCGCGCGTATCGCGCCCATGCCGTGCTTGCCGTTGCTGGCCTTGAAATGTTGCTGATACCGGAAGTCGATAAGCGTATTCAGGTTCGAGACGCACTCGACCAAGTCATCCCAGCCGCCCCGGCCACCGTTTCCGCCATCCGGGCCGCCGAACTCAATGAACTTCTCGCGCCGGAAGGAAAGGCAGCCATTCCCGCCATCTCCCGAGCGAATGTAAACTTTTGCCTGATCTAAGAAGCGCATGAGCCGCAGTTAAGGAGCCTTGCCGCCCAACGCAAGCAAGGCTGTGCGGGGTATTTTGGAAAAGCCCGTGATAGTAGCCTGCTGGCTTCTGTTTGAGCGTCTTATTCGGAGCGCTCGAAATATCGACAGCCTTCGGCCCCTTGCCCTTCGGATCCGGCTGCGTCTCATAGGTGACGCGCATGCCCTCGTCGAGCGTGCCCACGCCAGAGCGTTCGACCGCGGAAATGTGAACGAACACGTCTTTCCCGCCTTCGTCCGGTGTGATAAAACCGAAGCCCTTCGCCTGATTGAAAAATTTGACCGTTCCGGTCTGGCGCATGGGATAGCACTCCTCTTCCCCAGCGAAAAAAACATGGCCGCTAGACCATGTTTTGACTCACGCAGGCATAACAGTTATCGGGGGAAGACATGCGTACCTTCTCGCCGCGGGTGCGGCTAAAAACTTGTATAACGCGAAGTTCCACGGGGTCCGATAGTTTGCCCGGCTGCGGCGGATTATGCGTGATCGTGGCCATTTCGTAAAGAGCCGGGCGCTAAGTTTTCAAACACTTTGCGTCTGAACCGTAGCTGTGATGCAGGAACGCACCAGTCTGCCTCATAGCTGGAATGAGCCAGCCGGCTTTCTGCTGTCCCGCGGACTTTCCGCGCTCCTTCGCAAGCGCATCCACGGCCTGATCCTCTCCTGCTGAGCTTTCGTCAGCGCATTCTGCACTTGGCTGAGACGCTCGTTCGCCGCTTTCGCGGATCGCTCGGCCGCGTCGCGCGCGGTCTGCTCCTCCGCGAGCTTGGCTGAGACGGCCTTCGCGTCCTTCTCCGGACCTGGCGGCCGCGCTCTTCCGTCGCAAGTCTCTCGCGCAGGATTTGGAGTTCCTTCTCGGCCTTATCCCGCATCTCGACCATAAGCAGCGCCTGCTGATCGACGGTTTTCGTCACCTGCTGGTACTGATAGCCAAGCGCCGCCGCTGCAACGGCCAGGCCAGCGATGATGACGTTGCGGACCATGGTGTCCTCCAGGGGCAGGGCGTCAGAATTGAGCGGCGATTTGGTGAGCGACGCCCGCTCAGACCATAATGCCTTGCAAGCTATTATGGCATTTCCGCAGACCGGCGAATTTTCAAGCCCCTGTGGTATTGATGCAAAAGACGCCGCGAACCTCAAGGGAAAAGCGGCGCCTGCAACAGCCCCGCCGTTTCGTCCAGGCCGAACATGAGGTTGAAATTCTGGATGGCCTGGCCAGCCGATCCCTTGACGAGATTGTCGATCGCCGAGACGACGATGGCGCGCCCTGGAATGCGGTCGGCATAGACGCCGAGCATGCAATAGTTCGATCCGCGCACGAATTGCGTCGAGGGGAGCGTTCCCTTCGGGGCGATGCGTACGAAGGGCGCGTCCGCGTAGCGGGCGGCCAGTTCCACCGCGAGATCGGCGGCGCTGTGCGAGCCGGTGAGGCGGACGTAAGCCGTCACAAGCTCGCCCCGGCTCATGGGAACAAGATGCGGCGTGAAATTCACGATCACCCCCGCGCCCGCGGCGGTGGACAACTCCTGCTCGATCTCGGGCGCATGGCGGTGGCTCGCGATGGCGTAGGGGGAAAGCCCCTCCCCTGCTTCGGAAAACAGGATGTTCTGCTTGAGCGAGCGGCCGGCGGGAGACGCCCGACTTCGCGTCGATGATGATGTCGGAGGCGTCGATCAGCTTCGCGCCGACGAGCGGCAGGAGCGCCAGAAGCGCAGCCGTCGGGTAGCAGCCGGGACACGCCACAAGCCGCGCGGCGGCGATCTCGCCGCGATGGTGCTCCGTCAGGCCGTATGCCGCGCCCGCAAGAAGACTCGGCGCGGCGTGCTCCCGGCCGTACCACTTGGCGTAGACGGCCGCGTCCTTCAGCCGGAAATCCGCCGACATGTCGATGACTTTGACGCTCTCGGGCAGCGTCGCGACGATGTCCTGCGCCGTTCCATGAGGAAGCCCGCAAAACACGGCATCGCAACACGCCCAGTCCGCGTCCTCCGCCTTGACGAGCAGGGCGCGGCCACAAAGCCGAGATGCGGGAACACCTCGGCCAGCGTCTTGCCCGCATGCGTGTTCGCCGCGAGCACGGCGATGTCCATGTTGGGACGGCAAGCGGCAAGCCGGATGAGATCGACGCCCGTATATCCGCTGGCGCCGATAACCCCGATCTTGATCTTCCGCCCCGCAGTCGCCGGCATGGCTGACGCCGGTTAGCGCTTCGAGAACTGGAAGCTGCGGCGCGCCTTGGCCTTGCCGTACTTCTTGCGCTCCACGACGCGAGGGTCGCGGGTGAGGAAGCCGGCTTTTCTCGAGCACGGCGCGCAGCGCGGGCTCATATGGTGAGCGCCTTCGACAGGCCGTGGCGCACGGCGCCGCCCGTCCGGACAATCCGCCGCCGGAAACCGTGGCGACAATGTCGTACTGGCTCGCGCGGTTCGCGGTAACGAGCGGCTGCTTCAGGATCATCTGCAGCACGGGACGCGCAAAATACGCCTCGTGATCCTTGTCGTTCACGGTGATCTTGCCTTGCCGGGCTTCACCCACACGCGGGCGACGGCGTTCTTGCGCTTGCCGGTCGCATAGGCGCGGCCATGCGCATCGAGCTTCTGCACATGAACCGGACGGGAGCGGACTTCTGCGGCGGGAGCGGCCGCGGCGGCAGCGCCCTTGTCCAGGCCCGCAAATGATTTTGTTGCCTCAGGCATTAGCGAGCCCTCGCTGCTTCTTGGATCATGTCATGTCGAGCGGTTCAGGAT
>CAVWOB010000026.1:0-52988 GCA_963756335.1 uncultured Alphaproteobacteria bacterium | reverse complement strand
GTGTGACCTGGCGGCCCGCTTCGCCGAACGATTACTCTTTTGCACCTTCATTGATCTGATATAATAGATTAATCGGGTGGTTCGTTTCGCGGCGGGCGCAATCGTGGCTCAATGGGGTATCATCTGGCGGGGCATTGATGCGGCCGGGTACTATTACGGCTTCTACAATGAAGGCCAGGCGCAGCAGTATCAGGTCGACATCGCCATTCTGGGCAAGGGAACGCAGCCACAATAAGGGCCGGATTACAAGGTGTTCGTGCAAGGCCGAGAAATTGGCTCCATGCCGACGCTGATGCTCGCCGCCGCCTTCGCCGAGCTTTATTTCCGTGAAGGCCATCATCGCGCCCGCGCTCAAAACGCCGCCGCTTCGCAGGGCCGGGAAGTGCTTGAACAGACGCCGCGCGAGCGCCGCTCCATGCGCGACGTCCTCGAAGCCTATCTGAGCCGCAAGCCGCCCGCGCGCCGTCGCTGATGCAAGCCTCACATCCTCCGTCCTTTGTTCGACCGTTGAGCGAGCCGCTCCCGGGCGGCGGTCACCGCCGGACTTTCCTTGCGATCGGGTTCGCCTGCTCTTGTCGTCGAAGCGGCTGCTCTGAGGCCGAGGCCATCTTTCTGGGAGCCGTCCTGGTCGAGGCGCGCCTGCTCTGCCTCGTCAGCGGCCCGATCTGATTGTTCAGAAGGACTCTGCGCCGGGACTTGCGGCTGCGGTTGCAGCGCCGCTTCCAGCTCTTTCACGCGCACCGCCACGTCCGCAAGCCGTTCCTGCTTCGAAAACGGACCGCTTTTGAGTTGGCGTTCGATGCGGGGAAGATCGGCTGTCGTTTTGGCGAGTTCGGTTTCCCTGTCAGCCAAAAGCTTCGGAACGGCGCGCAACAGGCCTTCCATGCGGCGGATCAGGCCCACGGCGTCCGTGGCCTCGCTCAGCTGGAAGCGCTCGTCGCGCCGATATTCGCCATGGCCTTTCGCTCTCAAAGCGTAGGTAAGCGAACCGGCGGATTGGTTCAGCCGAACCGTGATCTCGAACCCCAACAGCCGGCCAGCGCTCACGTCAGCAGACGCCTCCCACAGGCGCGCGCCCTTTGCCAAAAGCTCCGCTTTGATTGCTTCCCCAGCCGCCTTCCGCTCGTGAACCTCACGCTTGCCAAGCGACATCGAAAACGCCTCTTCCGAATGCGCCGCGATCGCTTCGCTGTCTTTGCGCATCAGCGCGATCTCGCCGCCCAATGCCGCGATCTGCTTCAGAGCGCGCTCGCGGGCGAGCCTTGCGGCGCTCAGTCCACGCTCATGGGCGCGCCGGGCGGCCTCCAGTTCCCGCAATTCCTTTGTGAGCTCGGCGTGCTCCATGATCCGCGCGTCGCCCGTGGCCGCGGCCTTGATCATAGCCGCTTCCGGCAACGGGGAATTGATGTCTTCGGCCGTGCGCACGCCCCTCGCGCCCGCCCGCAACTTCGCGATGAAGTTCGCCTTTGTGGTCAGCGCCTGCCAGCGATACGCGTCGAGGCTTTTCAGCGTGATATAGCGGTAAATGGCGACCTCGCCGTTGAGATTGCCCTGGCGCAAAATGCGTCCGTCGCGCTGCTCCACATCGGCGGGACGCCAAGGCGCATCGAGGTGATGCATGGCGGCAAGCCGCGTTTGCACATTCGTTCCGACGCCCATTTTTCCGGTGGAGCCGATGAGGATGCGCACTTTGCCTTGCCGCACTTCGGCGAAGAGCCGCGCTTTCTTCACATCGCTATCGGCCTCGTGAATGAAGGCGACCTCTTCTCTCGGAATGCCCTTCGCGATCAACCGTGCGCGCAAATCGGCGTAAAGATCGAACCGCACGCCGGCGGCGAGCGGCGGCCTCGTCTCCTCCTCGCTTTCAAGCTCAGACGACAGGCGAACGGCGTCGTCATGGTCTTCGGGATCGGACCGAGCGGCCGTCTTGCCGCCCGGCACGCCCATGTCGAGAAACACGATCTGGCACAGAGCCGGCTCCTGGCCTTCTTTCCAAATTCTGGCGATGGTCTCCGAAGCGGCGGCAATCTTGCCGTCCGCATTGGCCTCGGCGCCCGCATCGAGCAGGCGCACGTCGGTGGCGAGCTGCAAGCCTTCGCCCAGGATTTTCAGCATGTTGTCGCCGCCCTTGGCGGCGCGCCGTCCTTTGATGGCTTCGGCGCGCGACCAAGCTCTCCATCATGGCGGTCTCGTGCGCCGACATTGCCGTCTCGACCACGGCGACGGCGCCCTTGCGCAGCTTCGGCCTGGGCAGGTTCAGCATCTCTGCGGTTTGCGTGTCGGCGACGCGGCTATAAAGCGCGATCAGCTCGGGGATGTTCACAAACTTGGAGAAGGAGCGCGTGGTTCGAAAGCCCTTGCCGCTCGGGTTCAGCTCGACCTGAGAGACGATGTCGCCAAAGGTCGCCGCCCAGGCGTCGAACTCGGCGACGCCGAAGCGGGCGAGCGTTGCAGTCTGAAGGTAGCGCTGCATGGTATACATTTCGGCGATGCTGTTGGAGACGGGCGTGCCTGTGGCGAATACGACCGAGCGGCCGGGACGGCGTTCTTCGAGGTAGCGGATCTTGAGCAGGAGATCGGCGGCGCGCTGCGATTTTGAACCCGCCGCCAGACCCTTTACGCGCGTATGCCGCGTCTGAAAGGCGAGGTTCTTGAACGCGTGCGCTTCGTCGATGAAGAGAAAATCGACGCCCAGTTCCTCAAAGGTGATCCCTTCGTCCTTGCGCTCCCGATTGAGAAGCGCGGCGAGCTTGCCTTCAAGCCGCTTCGCGGCCTTCTCAAGCTCCTTCACCGTCGGCGAAGCGCGTCCCTCCTCTTCGGCCGCCCGCGTCTTGAACTCATGCAAGCCCTCGATCTCCTCGCGGATGAAGGCTTCCGTGACAGCGGGCGACATGGGGATGCGGCCAAAGGCGTCGTGGGTGATGACGACGCCGTCCCAGTCTCCCGTCGCCGCCTTGGCGGCGAAGGCGCGCCGCCGCTTGAGGCTCATTTCGTCCTTGTCCGCGACCAGCACCCTGGCTCTTGGATAGGCGAGGCGGAACTCGGACGAGAACTGCTCCAGCATGTGGTTCGGCACCACATACATCGGGCGCGCGATGAGCCCCAGCCGCTTTTGCTCCATGCCCGCCGCGATCATGGTGAAGGTCTTGCCGGCGCCGACGGCGTGGTCGAGAAGCGTGTTGCCGGAGCTGACGATGCGCCAGACCGCGTTCAGCTGATGGGCGCGAAGGCTGAAGGGGATGACGGCGCGATCGGCGCCTCTGGCGATGAAACGGGCGAGCCCCGGCATGGTGAGATGGCCGCCGTCATAGACGGTTGGGACGAGGCGATTGAAGGCGCGGTTGTAGATCGCCTCAAGCCTTTGAGCGCGCTCCTCATCCTCGAACGCCCAGCCGTCAATGCCCGTCTCCGGCGCGCCCGAGAACAGCTCGCGCAAGGCGCTCACCTTGGCGTTGCTCTCCTCGGAGGCGGCGGCGTTGTACAGAGGCGAGCCCTTGGGATCGGGGTTCGCGTCCATCACCCTGATCTCGGCGTTGTTGAACGCCGCCAGCACAATCTCTTGCACGCTCGACCGGCGAGGTCGACCATTCGGCCTTGCTCGACAAGGAAATCTCGGGCGGCTTTACGAACTGCCATTTCTTGCTGATGGCGTTCAACGCGAGCCCCTCCGCCGTCACGCCGAGCTTCTCCGTGAGAAAAGCCTGATAGACATCGACGGGAATCCAGGGCGCGCCAAAAAGCGGGCGGATATCGAGCCGCGTCAGCGGCGCCGGCTGCACCGCGTCGAGCGCCGTAACGTTTCGATCGAAGCGAGGATCAAGCGCCGCGGCGAGCTTCGCCTCGTCGAGCTTTCCGACAACGTCGCCCGACAAATAATCCTCGGCGGTGCGCCACACGCCGCCATTTGTGTCGAGCCAAACGCGATCTCCCAAGGCTCCTGCGGCTTCCGCCTCCGAACAGCCAAGGCGCTCAGCGATGAAGGTCATGTCGACGCCGCCGCGCGCATCGAGCGACAACGCGAGCGCATCCGCCGGTCCGGAAATCTCGGGCCGCCGCGGAGCCCGCACAATGTCATGAGTGAAAATTGCCGCTTTGACGGCCGTCCCCGTCGCATCGGAATACTCCTCCAAGGCCGCAACCTTGTAGGCGTCCGGGTCGTCCTCGAAGAGCTGGAAGTTGGGTTTGCGCCGGAGAATGACAGGCGCGCCGTCGGGCCGGCTGCGCGTAGTGACCGTGACAATGGTCTTGTTGATGGGACCGCAGCGGCTGACGAAGCCGTCATAGGCCTCGTTCAGCGCCTGCCGCAAAGGCTATGTGTCCTCGCTCTCCTCTCGCGCCGCCTGCGCAGCGAGGAGATCGTTCACGATGTCCCGCAAACCGATCAGGCGGACGAGCTTGTCTTGATCCGAGACGGAAACGTTGACGCGCTCGTAGCCCTGAACGCTCCGCCTGACGACGCGTCCATCCTGGACAAGAAAGGCGCCATCGCCTTTGGACGGCGCTTTTTGTCTGGCCTCGATCGCAAGGCTGTGGCCTTGTCGCAGCCGGATCGCGTCTTTGGGAAGCGCGCTCGCAGCCTCGGCGATCCTTGCATCAAGCGCTTCGGCGGACCCGGTCAAGACCGGGTTCGGACCGTGCGGCCCGCTTTGCAGGCGCATCTCGCCCAGCATCATGGCTGGGTTTTCCGCGAAATAGCGGTTGATGGCGATGGCGCCGTCCGGCGTTTTGATCTCGGCGAGATCGAGCCAGCGCTCATCGGACGGCGAAGCGCCCTCGCTCTTCCGCCTCAAGAACACGATGTCGGCGGTCGCCTCGGTGCCAGCGTTGTCGACGAAAGCGCCACTGGCGCCGCCCGGAAGCTGGATCGCGCCAAGGAAGTCGGCCCGCTTTGCGATCTCACGGCGGGCGAAGTCGGTCTTCTTGTCAAGCGTATGCCGTGAGGTCACAAAGGCGATAAGTCCGCCGGGCCTTAGCTTATCGAGGCTTTTCACGAAGAAATAGTCGTGAATGGACATCGGCCGATAGCGCGTATCGCGAAGGCTGTAGTCGCCGAAGGGCACGTTGGAAATGGCGAGGTCGAAGAAGTCGTCGGGCCAGGCCGCGCTCTCAAAGCCCTGCACCCGGATATCGGCGCCGCCGTAAAGTCTTTGCGCAATGCCGCCGGAGATGGGATCGAGTTCCGCCGCGCTCCAGGCGACGGGGAGCGACTCTGGCGCAAGCCCGATGAAATGGCCGACGCCGGCGGCGGGCTCGAGCGCCCGGCCGCCTTCAAAGCCAAGATGCTGGACAGCCGACCACACGCCTCGGATTACCGCTTCGCTCGTGTAATAAGCGGTCAAGGTCGAGGCCCTGGCGGCTGCCCATTGTTCGGCTGTGACGAGATCAGCGAGCGCGTCGCGCTCGGTCTTCCAGGCGGCGGCGTGCGGCGAAAAACGATTGACGTCGAACAGTTTCTGAGCAAACGCGCCCCAGCCCACGTAGCGGACAAGCGCTGCCTTCTCTTCCTCCGTGGCGTCCCGCTCGGCTTCCTGCAGGTCTTTGAGGATGCGGATGGCTGTGAGATTGCCCTCCACCTTGGCGCGCTCGCCGCCCTGGCCGATTGCGTGCGCGGGCGTAATGCGAAAGCCGGGCGACGTTGGGGCGGGTGGTTGCGCCAGGTCTAAGTCAGCGGCGCCGTGATCAGGTCCTGGATCACCATCTCCTCGGCGACGAGCGGGATCTGTTCGAGGAGCGCCTGGCGCTCCGCTTCGGTCGCTGCTTCCGCCGCGCTCTTGCGCAGCTGCTCGCTCACCGCTTCGAACATTGCCTGCCCCTGGCGTCCCGTCTCTTCGAGATGGGCGGGCAGCATCCCGTTCCTCTCCATCGCCGCGTAGACGCTCGGGTAGCTCTCGATCAAAAAGCGCTTGTGCAGGCTCGCGAACCTGTCCGTCAGATCCATCATCGTTGCTCCCTTGTGCCGGCTCGCCGGCGTTAATGTCTGCCTGCGCCAGCTCGTTTGCCGGCGGCTCCTCTTGCTTCGCCTCGAACAGCCCAAAAAAAGAAAGCTGGTTGAGGCTCGGCCGAAATTTGGGAAAGCGAAGCGCCATGCTTGCCTCAAAGCCGCTTCAGCATGCGCGCGAGCTCCGCTTGCGCCGCTTCGATCTTGTGAAGGAGGGCCCGCACGCTTCCGATCGGCGCGCCGTCGCCTGTCCTGGTCGTCAGCCAAAGCTTCAACAGGCCTCCAAGCCGCCCCTGATCGGCGTTCACCTTCAGGAGCGCAAGCACGGCCTCGTGGTCGAGCGTGGATTTGGGCCGGTATCCGAGGCCAAGCTCTCGCAGATAGGACGACACCGGCAGCCGCACGGCGCCAGCGCGCTTGGCGATCTCGGCGCGCTCCGCAGGCGTGACGAGCACCTTCAGCGCCTTGTTCTGCTCTCTGATGTCCGCTCTGGTCAGAGGCGCCTCCCTTTGTTCCGCGGCGGCAGCCGCGTCCGCCTGGCGGACACCGTCGAAGGCGAAGCCGAGTAAGGATCGGAGCGTGGCCACCGCCACACATCTTGCCTGCTAAAATCTTGGTCCTTCATCGTCCTACTCCGTCTCTCTTAGTCCGACTTGGTCCGAGTTCGTCCAACTCCGACCGCCTCCGTCCGGGTCCGTCCGACTTAGTCCTTCTTGGTCCGAACTCCGTCCCGCTCGGACGGAGATTGACGGAGTTTGCCGAAACAGATGATAGAATAAATCAGATCACAGGAAAAGGCATGTCCGGCGGCAAAAACGGCAAAGCAAAAGCCTGGGGCGCGGGCCGGGTGGCGTTTATGGCGCACCGCGCCGCGATTTTCGCGGCGCTCGCCGAAGGCTGGCCCGCAAGCGCCGTCCACGCCTCCTTCAAGGACCGGATCGGCGTCGGCTACCGCCAGTTCAACCGCTATGTCGCCGCCGAACGCAAAGCGATGGAAAAGGACGACGTGAAGGAGACCCTGATGCAGGCCAGGCGCGCGGCGCCGTCAAGGAGCGCGAGGGTCGAGCCTTTAAACACCGAAAGCGATGCCGAGCGTCGCGGCTTCCATTTCGATCCGACGGACCTCGCCAAGAAGACGCTCATCTGATCCAGCAACAAGGAGACACGCCATGACAAACGGCTCCATTCCGGCCCGCACCGTCCACTTCATCTTGAACAGCAAGGGCGGCGTTGGGAAATCTTTCGTGGCGTTCCTGTTGGCTCAATTTTACCGCCAACTCGGCGAACCGCTGCTGAGCTTCGACGCCGACGCCACCACCGCCACCTTCTCAAGCTTCGCCGCGCTGAAAGTGACACGCATCGCGCTCATGGAGGGCACCATCCTGAACGCACGCCATTTCGACGTGATGCTGGAGCCGATCCTGACCCAAGACGCCCATTGCGTCGTCGACACCGGCACGTCGAGCTTCGTCGCCATCTCGCATTACCTCATCGAGAACGACGTGCACGAGCAGATCCGCGGCAGCGGCAAAACCGTCATCGTGCACGCCATCATCGTCGGCGGCGCGACCTTGAAAGAGACGCTGAACGATCTCGACGAGCTCGCCAAGCAATTGCCGGACGAAGTCGAGATCGTGGTCTGGCTGAACGAACACTTCGGGCTCATCAAGGAAGGCGGCAAAACGTTTCGGGACATGGCCGTCTACAAGGCGCATGCAGACCGCATTCGCGGCGTCGTGCATTTGCCGCTTCGCACCGCCGCCACCTTCGGCGAGGACGTGAAAGAGATGGTGAAACGCCACCTCACCTTCGAGGAGGCGATCGGCTCGCCCGAGTTCACGCTCATGGCCAAACAGCGCCTGCGCCTGATCGAGGGCGACGTGCGGGCCAAACTGTCGGCCGTGTTATAGTCCATGGCGGCGGGCGGTCCTTTCGATGTGAAGGCGCTGATCGGCGAGGTGGCCAAGCGCCACCACGTTCTGCTGTCGGAGGACGATCCCGTCCTCGTGACGCTGACCTTGAACGAACTGATCCTGACCCGCGCCATCGCCGAGATAGAAGCCCATATCCAGGCTTGCAAGGAACAGTCGTCCATCGCCGCAGCGGAGCACATCTCCGCCTCGAAAGCGCTTGCCGAAGACATCGTCACCGCCGGCGCCGCCTATCTCGCCGGCGAGCTGCGCGTCGCCGTCGCCGAAGCGAAGGCGGCCCTTCGCGAAGCGGTCGAGCAGAGCGTCGAGCTTCAGCCCGAGCCATCATCAGATCGGAGCACTCCCTTCGGTTGGGTGTGGTTCGCCGCTGTCGTCTTGTTGGCGGGCGCTATCGCTGCATTCCTCGCGGCGGCGGCGTGGCGTGGCCCTTAGCACTCGCATCGCAAACGGCTCCGGGCGTAAGCGCGCGTTTTAGTTTTTGCGTTCGGGTGAAGGCCGATCCTATCTTGCTCCCATGACACTCTTGTTCGATCCCAGGCTCGATATCCTGCCAGCCGCGCAACGGCGGCTCTGGGACGAGCTCGGCGCCACGCCTTCGGAGTTCATACTCTATGGGGGCACAGCCCTCGCCTTGCGGCTCGGACATCGACGGTCCCTCGACTTCGACTTTTTCAGCGGCAAGCCGTTTGATCCAGGCGTTCTTCTTGAAAAGGTTCCCTATCTCAAAAATGCGAAGGTTGTGCAGAGTGAAGCGAACACCCTGAGCGTGAGCGTGCAGAGGCGCGGCGCCGTGAAGGTCTCTTTTTTCGGCGTGCCGCGGCTGCGGCGGGTGGGCGCAATTGACAAGGCGCCAACCGGCTTGAAGGTCGCGTCGCTTTTGGACCTCGCAGGAACCAAAGCCGCCGTCGTGCAAAGACGGGCGGAAGCGAAGGACTATATCGACATGGCCGCGATCCTGTCCGAAGGCGGCGTGTCCCTCCCGCTCGCCTTGGCCAGCGCCCAGGCCATTTACGGGGCGCAGTTCGATCCTCAAAACACGCTCAAGGCGCTGGTCTTCTTCGAAGAAGGCAATTTGAGACAGCTTACCGAAGCGGTCAGAAAACAGCTTGTCGACGCCGTTCGCGATGTGGATCTTAGTGATGTGCCGAAACTTGCTGGCAAGAAGCTCGATCAGGGACGAAAGCGGTGAGACAAATCCCCCTGACCCCGCGAATGGCGCGGATCGCCAAGCGCATCATCTGGTTCGAACCGCCCGCCGCGGCGCTTTCCGATCCTGTCCGCTTCATGGCCTACGCCATGGCTCGCGCCTCCCATAAGGACATGCAGGCAATCCGGCGCCATGTCTCATGGGACGATTTTCTCGAGGCGCTGGACCTCGCCCCTCCGGGGATCATCGACCCGAGGTCTTGGGCGTACTGGAACCTTGTCGCAGGCCGCTACCCGCCACCCCCGATGCCGGAAAGAAAGCTGTAGCGCTCAAACCTGCCGTCCCCAGTCAGAGGGCAAGGCGCGGATGGAATTGGGGGACGAGCCTGCCTCCATCCAATCCCTAATTTCGCAGGTGCAAGATTGACTTCCGCATCGAGGGGACCAGCGGACCCTCAAAATTCGCAAATGAAACCGCTGTTCTTGACCCATTGCAGCCCAAATCAACCGATGGAATTTAAGTTTGCTTTTGAGTGACGGAAGCGGCCGCACGCCTGGAGCCGCTTCATCACCGTCCTCCTTCACCGACGACCACGAACGGCGCCCAGACGGCGGGATGAGCGTTGTCGGGCTGACCCTGATCCTCTATGAGCCTGAGCAGGGCTCGCTGGAACGCCTCGGCGCGCCCGGCCTTTGGGTCGCGTTCCAGCTCCGCAAAAGCGTGCGTGGTGAGTTGCACAGCGGCATCGGAGTAGACTGGCCAGTGCGAAACCAGAAGCGCATGCGCGCCCGCATAGAAGAAAGCGCGGGCGAGACCGGAGAGCGCCTGGCCCTCCGGCCTATCGCCTGCCGCCGTATTGCAGGCCGACAGCACCACCCATTCGGCGTTGAGTTTGAGCCCGGCGATGTCTGAAGCCGTCAGCAAGCCGTTGTCGCTGGTATCGGCGCCCTTATCCGGCGGCGTTAGCACGAGCGCAGGCTCGGAGGCGCCTTTGGCCATCTCTTCGACGTCGCCCGGCAGCAACCCGTGGGTGGCGAAATGCAGCACACGGTAGGACGCAAGCCTCCCGTCCTCGTTCAAGGATAAGATATCGGTCTTGGTGGCCTCACGCCCCAGCCTGACCAGCCGTGACTGCTCCTTGAAGCGCCCGGCGACGCATTTGATCTCATAGGCTGTGTCGGGCAAGGGGCAAAGGCGCCTGACCTCCTCCAGCACCGCTTCCGGGGAAGAACCCGGTCGCGGTGCCTCAGCGCTCCGCCGGCTGCCGCGACCTCGAAACGTGGCGCGTCCGGCGCCGCTCGTGGGGGCGTTCGCTTGCCAGCCGGTATCGGCGGGGCAGGCGTCCGGTATCTTGGCGGAGCGGCATGCGCCGCCGTCGCCTATCAGCGCCGGGTCGCCATAGCCGATGTAATCCAAAGCCGGCGCAAAGCCGGCCGCCCTCCCACGCAAGGCCTTAAGGCTTGAGACGGCGGGCAGCATGGCGATAGCATTGCTTCTGCCAAGCCATGGCACATTGCGATAACCCTCAAAGGTCGTGGGCAGCTCCGCGGCTGGCGGCTTCGTCACCAGCACATGGAAGGGGAGGCTCGCAAGTGGCCCTGACGCCACCACAAGCAGTCGCTTGCCTTGGATCAAACCCTCGACCTGGCCGAACAGCGCCTTGTAGAGCCGGTGGGCGCGGCCAAGATGAAAGGGCAGCGGCCCGGACGAATCGGGCTGTTCGGTAAATCCGAGAAGGACGCCGCAGCGCGATGCCTTGCTGGTCGTGGCCCACTCCTCCTCGTCGAGGCCGCAGCGCAGCGCCTGCACTCCATCGCTCAAATCCTGCTCGGGACCCGCGAGCTTCCACCAGCGGACCTCCACAGTGGTTATGAGCCAGACGCGGGTTTCCCGACCCGCCTTTCCCCAGTTTATGATAAGCAATGCTTCCTGCGGCGAAAGCAAATCATGCTGGACGTTGGAAAGAGACACTGCCGAAGCGCTACCTATTTCCCCATAGTCGGGAAAAGATGCGCGAATCTGATCTGATATAGTCCTCAGATTAACGTCCGACTTCTCGATTTGCTTTCTGATCGAGAAAATGCGGTCAATGTCGCTGGTTTCGATGGGCTGCTCAAGCTCGATGATCAGCCGCTTTCGCAAATCGGCGACCATGCCCGTTAAATCTTGTTGCGCGCGGATTTTTCCGGCCAGGGCAGTGTCCCCGGCAGCCTGCCTTACGCTCATCCGCCTCAGCGCGACAGATGCAAGGCTCTGATCGCGCCACTGAGCCAAAACGAAGGCCTCCGAGACTACCGCTGGCTCTGAACGGCCGAGATCGAACAAAAGCCGCTCCACGTCGTCAGCCAAGTCAAGCGCGCTGTGCCAGCCGACGTCATTGCCGGTGGAATTCCGAAGCGACTGCTCTAAGAGCTGATTGACGATAATTGTGCTGGCCTGCCTTGCCGCAGTTAGCGCCGCGTCTAGCCTTTCCTGCCCCTGAAGCGCTTGCGCTTTAATGGTCAATCCATTGGCGACCTGAACATGGGCTGGCCCGAATGTGTCTCGGAAAATTTCGAGGGCCGCTTCTGCAAGCTTAAGCGCTTCAACATAGCTGTGCAACGAAACTAGGACCCGCGCCAAGAGGAGATATTGTCCGCCGAGCTCAGGGTTTTTGGGCGGAAGCTGGGGCAGATAAACACCGAATCCCTCCCTGAAGTATCTCTCGGCTTCGGCCAATAGCGATTGCTTTTCCTTTATCCGGCCGAGATTATTAAGCGCGATGAGCCTGCGCTGCTCCGATTTGAGATCAGAGCCAGTATATCTTTCCAGCATCGCGCTGAAAACTCGTTCAGCGTCAGCGAAGCGCCCCGTGGTGATCGCTACGACACCGAGCGTAAGTTCAGCCTCATATGCCGCCGCTTCGTCGCTGTCGTCGTGCTCGGCTAGCAGTTGCTTGACCTGTTCGACAATCCTTTCACAATCGGCATAATTCTCTAAATAATACTCCGCCGCTGCGAGGCGCAGCAACCGCCGCGGGATGGACCGTTGCGCAATATCAAAGAGCTGGGCCGCGGCGATTTCCCTGGAGACAAGCTTTTTCGCCTCAACATAATCACCGAGCAAAAAAAACACGTCCCCAAGCAACGATAGGGCATCAGCATATTCGGGCGTATCGAGCACCATTTGACTCTTCTGATAAATCGCGATAGCTCGCTCGATCTGCGCCCTTGCCTTGGCCACAGCCCCCATTCGAAGATAAAGCCGCGCCACGATCTTCATCTGTTCCGCATATTGCGGCCAGTCGAATTGATCGCCCAGCAAGCGGTCGAAGAAATCACCTTTATCGTAGCGCAAGAAACCAAGATGGCGTTCGGCTAGGGCGCTGGCCTCGTCGTATTTCGCCGCTGTGATAAAGCGCTCGATCTGGGCAATAAGCGTGTCCTGGATTTGCATAGCGCGCATTATCAAGGGATCGAGTTCACCAAACTTAATCGGCTTGTTCTCTGCGAGCACAAGGGACTGCAGGAGCGGGATCAGTCCTGGATAGTCCGGCCCCGCGAGCTTCTCCTGGACGGCTATGGCGCGCTTGAGAAGCTCAATAGCTTTCGCAGATGTGTAGGGATAAATCTTAGCGTGGACAGCGAGCGTTTGGCTCATTTCGAGACTTCTCAGCGCCATACGCCGTCTCGCAGATGGCGCGTGCGCGAGTCATGAACTGCTCGGCCGCTGGCGTTTGCTGTCTCATTTGGCTAAAATAGGCCAGCATGTTGAGCGGAGCTATGAGCCGCGGATGGCTCTTTCCATAATGCTCCTCGGCATACGACAGAGCTTGTTCTGCTGTTGCAAAGGCCTTTTCGTATTCTTGCTTCTCGTAGAACTGTCCGGTCTGTGTGATGAGCGCGTCAAGATCATCGCTGGCCTGAGCCGACTTAAGGCCGCATAAGGCCATGAAAAAAGCGGCCCAGAAAATTAGGAATAAATTGTGCCGGATAGATCGGCGCCGTCGGCTGGTCCCGCTGGTCTCATCCATTGCGCCAACCCTCGCGCATTGTCTTCGAAATCGAGATCGAAAGTTTGGCGCCGCCATCGGAAATCTTACCCCGCGCCCACCCATCATTGCTGGTTCAACCACCGCGCAGGTTTCCCCCGGTAGCTCGAATTTTCCTCGCGACGCCGACCCCTCATCCCATCGAAACTATTGGTTTCTAGCGTCGACCAATGTTGTCGTAACTTGCGCCTCGCCCGCACCCTTTTTCCGTGTCAGAAGCACGGTCCACGATCCTGGCTGTGGAGAGTTGATCTCGCAGAAGGCGAATTGCCCTGGGCCAATTTCATTGCAGACAGCCTGTGCGGGGCCAGAACGATCGCCGCGAAAGACCGAAAGGTCGAAATCGTTCTTGCCGGTACCATCGTCCTCCGCGTTCAAGGCAATGCGCAACGCGGCAAGACCTTCCGGCGCCTCGACCGTAAAGCTGGCGTCCGGATTGCTTGCATCAAGATAGATGGATTTTTGCTTCGGCTCTCCGGACCTGCGCGCCAGTAGCGGTCTGCCGCACGTCGCGGAGGATAAACGTCTTTCTCCAGCAACCTCGAGCCAGTCCCGATATTGAAACACATCCACATTGTAGCTCAAATCGTGCTTCATGCAGTTGTCATCTGTACCGCCGGAGACTACCCCGAAGACTTTTTCGACCACGCGCGGGCCATCGTTGTCACGCATGAATACGCCGCCGCCAGAATCAGCGTTGCAGGTATTTGAAGCGGACTTCCTCGATTTCACATCGGCATCGAAGTTCCAGCACAAGACCTTGGATTTGGCCAGCTCAGCCGGACAAGCGGTCGTCTTTACGCTTCCCTCCCTTTTGATCCCATAATCGAAATGTGAGCCGCCCGAGCGTCCGAAGCCGACGATGGTCGCAATGCTGCGGTTCAAAGGCTTGCCCGCCGAATTGATGGGCATGGGCGCAATGCCCTCAACGGGCTTCGCCAGCGTCAGCATGGCGAGGTCAAAATACGGGAATTTGTACTCGGCCGCGTTCCAGTGGATTTCCTTCACCTCGAAGAAGCCCAACTCCTGGAAAAATACGAGATAGGATTGCGGCGAGGGATTGTCCGCGATGCAATGAGCCGCAGTCAGGAACTTGTCGCACCCGACAAGCGTCCCCGTGCACCAGGCGCCGGCCGACCTCGGATCATTGCCTTTCAGCAGGGCCCCGACAGCAGGATGCGAACGCGAGGGAATGCCATTCACAATACGCCGGGCGCGGCGCTCTCGTCGGTTTCGCGCCTGCCGCCCTTCTGGCGACGCTTCTGGTTTATCGAGCGCGTCCAGCGCCTTTTGCGCTTCTGCCGCATTTGCTGGTTCCTCATCGATGATGCGCCGCAGTTCGCGGCGAATATCAGCCTCTTCCTGGCTGACGGACGGCTCGTCTTCCGCCAAAGCCCAGCTTGCCGCGCCGGACTGCGCAAAGAGAACGGCGAGGACGACTATGCGCATTAGCGTCAGGATATCAAAATAGCGCTTGAAATTTACCCGCATCGAAAATCCTCCGGATTGAAATTGCGTCGCGCTCAAAGAGCAAGCCGTTAGCGTCCCCCTTCGCCCACAACAACAAAAGGCGCCCAGACCGCGGGGTGCGCATTGTCGGCCTGCGAGCGGTCGTCGATCAGAGCAACTATCGAGCGCTGCAACGCCTCGGCGCGGCCTGCTTTAGGATCACGCTCGAGTTCCGCGAATGCGCGCGTTGTGAGACGCACTGCGGCGTCGGAGTAGACGGGCCAGTGGGACACGAGCAAGGTTCGCCCGCCTGCGTAGAAAAAGGCGCGTGCAAGGCCCGAGAGCGCCTGTGCCCCGATCTGATCGCCTGCGGCGGTGTTGCAGGCGGAGAGCACCACCCAGTCTGCGTTGAGCTTGAGCGCGGTCACTTTAGAGGCCGTCAGCAGACCATCGTCCCCGGCGTCGGCGGGCTTATCCGGCGGCGTCAGAACAAGCGCAGGCTCACCCTGCCGTTTCGCCATTCTCTCCACATCGCCGGCTAGCAGCCCGTGGGTAGCGAAGTGCACGATGCGATAGCGCGAAAGCTCGCCAGTTTTGATGTTTGCTTCCGTGGCGTCGCCTTCCAGACGGATCAGGCGGGATTTCTTGTTGAAGCGTTCGGCAACGCATTTGATCTCGTAGGCAGTATCAGGCAGGGGGCAAAGCGTCCGCACCTGCTCCACCACTGCTTCGGCCGAGGCGCCTTTAGCATAGAACTGATCGATGTTGGCGCTGCGCCGGCCGCCACGGCCGCGAACGGTGGCGCGCTCAATGGCGGCGGAGGCCACTTGTGGCTGAGCGCCATCAACGGAGGGGCATGCGGCGGGAACCTTTGCCGCCCGGCAGGAAGCGCCATCGCCGGTCAACACGGGATCGCCATAGCCAACATAGTCTTCGGGCGCCGCCTGGACATCGCCTGCATGCTGGCGCAAGGCCTTCAAACTGGAGACGGCAGGGAGCGTGGCGATGGCATTGGTTTTGCCGAGCCAGGCGATGTCTCGATAACCCTCAAATTTCCCAGGGAGCGCCTCTCTCGGAGCTTCGGTCACAAGAACATGGAAGGGCAGGCTTGTCAGAGGACCTGACGGAACGATCAAGAGCCGCTTGCCTGCAATTACGTCCTGGACCTGACCGAACAGCGCTTTGTACAGTTCATGGGCCCTCCCCAAATGGAACGGCAGCGGCTGCGAGGGATCGGGCAAGTCCGTGAGTCCCAGGAGATCGCCGCAACGCCTTGCCTTCGTCGGCGTCGCCCATTCCTCCTCATCCAGCCCGCAGCGGAGCGCCGCAACCTCGCGCGTCAGAGCCGGCGTGCCAAGCTCGCTTCGCACCCAGCGCATATCGGTCTTCGTCACCACCCAGACAAAGGTCTCCTCCGGCGTTGGCTGCCATTCGTGCGTATCGAGGAACAGCGCGAGTGCCTCATCGCGGCGAAGCTGAGCCTGCACATCCTCGACGGTGAGTGGCGCGGGGCTGGCCAGCGCCGCGTAATCGGGGAACTTCGCCGCCAGCTCTTTATCAATCTCCTTGATCTGCGCATCGATGGCGGTAAGCCTTGCGTTGTTTTCGGCCTCAGCTTGTGGATTGCGCCTGGCGGAACTCTTGGCCAAGAGCGGCGTTACGCAGCGCATCGCGCTTCTGCCAATCCGCTCGCGCGTCCTGGCGCTCGCGTGCAAGCGCGGCGAGCTTCGGATCGCCCTTGGCGCCGCGCGCCGCCATTTGCGCCAGCGAAGCTGCCGCTTCCGAGCTTTGCGCCCACTGCGCAGTTTCAAACATCTCGCGTGAGGCCTCCGCGTCGGGCGCGTCGCCTTCCCGCGCCAGACGGTACACGGACTTGACTAGGCCCCTGAATTCGGAGCTTGATTGCTCTGCTTCGCTTTTTTTCTTTCCAGTGAGGCTTTGGCTGGAGTTTAGGGTGCCGCGCTGTTCACGCTTGGCGATTGCGGCGGTGCCGCGACGCCAAAACTCGGCGGCGCGGATCCAGTTGCCCTGCGCAAAATGAAGGGCGGCGAGATTGTTCACGCTTTGAATAGTGTGGGGATGCTCCTTGCCAAGCGCCCGCTCAGAGGCCTCCAGCGCGCGGCTAAAGAGTGGCTCGGCCTCCCCATAGAGGCCCCCGTTACCATAGTGGGCGGCGAGATTGTTCACGCTTATCAGCGTGTCGGGATGCTCCTTGCCGAGCACCCGCTCACGGGCGTCCAGGGCGCGCCTGTAGAGCGGGTCCGCATCCTGATAGCGGCCCTCGTCATCATAGAGGGCGGCGAGCCTGTTCACGCTTATCAGCGTGTCGGGATGCTCCTCGCCGAGCACCCTCTCGCGGGCCTCCAGGGCGCGCCTATAGAGCGGCTCCGCCTCCTGATAGCGGCCCTGGGCCTTATAGAGGAAGGCGAGATCGTTCACGCTTGAAAGCGTGTCGGGATGCTCCTCGCCGAGCGCCCGCTCGCGGGCCTCCAGGGCGCGCCTATAGAGCGGCTCCGCCTCCTGATAGCGGCCCTGGGCCTTATAGAGGACGGCGAGATCGTTCACGCTTGAAAGCGTGTCGGGATGCTCCTTTCCGAGCACCCGCTCGCGGGCCTCCAGGGTGCGCCTATAGAGCGGCTCCGCCTCCTGATAGCGGCCCTGGGCGCAATGAATGGCTGCAAGATTGCTCACGCTTGTAAGCGTGTCGGGATGCTCCTTTCCGAGCACCCGCTCAGAGGCCTCCAGGGCGCGCCTATAGAGCGGCTCCGCCTCCTGATAGCGGCCCTGGGCCTGATAGAGGGTGGCGAGATTGTTCACGCTTGTAAGCGTGTCGGGATGCTCCTTTCCGAGCACCCGCTCAGAGGCCTCCAGGGCGCGCCTATAGAGCGGCTCCGCCTCCTGATAGCGGCCCTGGGCCTTATAGAGGACGGCGAGATCGTTCACGCTTGAAAGCGTGTCGGGATGCTCCTTGCCGAGCCGCTCACGGGTGTCCAGCGCGCGCCTGAAGAGCGGCTCGGCCTCCTGATAGCGGCCCTGGGCCTCATAGAGGGCGGCAAGATTGTTCAAGCTTGTCAGCGTGTTGGGATTCTCCTTGCCGAGCACCCGCTCAGAGGCCTCCAGGGCGCGCCTATAGAGCGGCTCCGCCTCCTGATAGCGGCCCTGCGCGTAATGAAGGGCGGCGAGACTGTTCACGCTTGTCAGCGTGTCGGGATGCTCCTTGCCGAGCACCCGCTCACGGGTGTCCAGCGCGCGCCTGAAGAGCGGCTCGGCCTCCTGATAGCGGCCCTGCGCGTAATGAAGGGCGGCAAGATTGTTCAAGCTTGTCAGCGGGTTGGGATTCTCCTTGCCGAGCAGCCGCTCATAGGCCTCCAGGGCGCGCCTATAGAGCGGCTCGGCCTCGCCGTAGCGGCCTTGGGCCTGATAGAGGAAGGCGAGATTGTTCACGCTTGAAAGCGTACCGGGATGCTCCTTGCCGAGCACCCCCTCGGCAAGCGTGACGACCTTCTCCGCGAGGGCGAGCGCCTCCTTGTATTTTCCTTCGCCGTAGAGCTGAAAAATTTGCTTATGGAGGGCGCTGACGCTATCGGCGCCTTGCGCAGCCGCGCCTATAGGAGCGCCGGCGGCTAGCATCGCAACTATAAAGACTTTCGCAGCAGTGCGCCCGAGCCATGCCTGCACCATGCTTTCCCCCAGAATGCGATAATGAATGGCGCGATTGTGTGTGTGTGCTGTGACCAATTGATGGCGGCGCCTTCGCGCACGGAAATACTGCTATCGGTGCAGAGAGACATTCTGATGCGCCACGCGCAACAGCCGGTTTTGGCCCAAGTTCCCATTTCTCGCAGGTGCAGCAATTTTGCCGGCTACGAGAGGTTGAGCGGAACACGAAGATTGTTAACACCCGAGACCCAGCGTCATGGGGGTCTCGACAAACTCTTATCTCGGGTTGAGGCCGGGAACAGACCAAGCGGCTTAAAGAATTTTTTTAGATCGGCATGCCCGCATTCTGGGCTTTGCGGACATTATTCGGCTCGCGAACGCACAGTCTAAGCCGTCTACGCGGTAATCGTTGGATAAAGATCTCCCATCAGATCTCTGAGGGCCATCAATGCAGCGGCATCATCCTGAAACAGCTTCAAGACCGCAGCGCGATAGGTATCCTTGTCGGCGATCTTCAATGTCTTGATGATGCCGTCGAATGCTCGGCTCTGACGAACCGGATATCGGGTCAAAAGCCCATCCCAGTCCTTCGCAGCAGTCAGAGCATCGAATCTTTCCTCCTCGGCGTCGCGCAGCGCTTTGATGTCAACTCTTACCTCGATTGCATCGACATCGATAGCGCTAGTCCGATTCGGCAGTTGTCTCATGAACTCGCGGCGCGCGGAGCGTGTGATCGCGCTCGCGACTAGATTGTTTCTTTGCTCCCGGACGGCTTCGACTGCGCTTGAAATTGCACTTGCGGCAACCGCGTCGGCATCTGCGCCTGTCAGCATAGATTGCCGCTTTGCTACTTTCTCGATCGTCAATCGATGGTAGTAGAACGCTTCCACTGAATAGTGAGATAGCGCCCATACTCCAAGCGTCCGTAAGCGGATCACCTCGTCAGGCGGCCTCTGATCGTTGTCGACAATACCCCAGGCCTGCACCCAATGCAGACCGGTTACCGCTCTCAGTGCCTGCACGGCATGTTCGACATCTTTGCAAGTCTCTTTCGGCAGAACTGACACTCCTGGAAAGACAAGGCTGTAAAGTGGCGCATCGAGACTGCTTGCCCTCCCTTCCACGAATACGATCTTCCGGCGCGCGCCCAGCAGATCAGCCTTCAAAAGCTCATCAATTTCGGTGCCTGGCTCTAACAGATCAATAGACCATGAATTGACGGATTGGCCGGAATACTCGCACCCCCTGACAAGCAGGGTCGATGCTGAAGGGGTATCGAGGGGCAGCATTAACTCATGAGTTGAAACTATGAACGAACAGTCCCTGCGCCTGTCGAAGAGGAGCCGCAGCAGGGGCGAGATGATCGACCGATGCAAATGGCGCTCAGGCTCGTCAATAATCAGAAGTGTTCCTGGTCTGGCAGTCAGGATATCCGCGGAAATTAGGAGAGCGTTCCTCTCCCCGTCGGACAGTTCCGCTACGCTGTACCGTGCCCCACTGTTCTTCCGCGCTACGACCCTCTGACCTTCCTCAAGCGCAATATCGATCGGAATGTTGGACAGCCGCATAAGTTCGTTAATCACCTGAATCGGTGGCTCAACCCTGCCTTCATTGACTGCGCCAGGCACGTCACCTGCTCTTACGAGGTCCGCGATCTTGCGCGCCAGCATCGTATCTGCGTCGATTAGGTCATAGATGGACATATTCGCGCGGCCAACAGGATTCCACTCGCGATACCGAGCTTGGGGGTGGACGTCTTGAGAGCGAAATTGATTTTCGTACTCCTGGCGGCCGCGGGGCGTCAAGTCGAGCGAATTCGATTCGAACCAAGTCTGACGATGTGCAGCGATCCGTTTGGCGCGGGCCGGATGCACGTTGAATAACCGGGAGACCAAGCTCGATTTGCCAGTGCCATTGGCGCCTAACATGTACATTATATCACCCGGGCCGAGCGTGAACTTCAGGCTCGGATCGGGACCGCGAGGCACGTCGAATGAGAACTGATTCGTCATGCCCGATTATAGCTTCTCGGGCAGATCAGATCCAATCGTGAGCGCGCAGCCAACTAAGCCGACGCCTCAGCTTGGTAGTTGCGTCTGCACTGTCTGCTATAACCTCGTCGGTCTAGAATCGGTCCGCTGCGGATGACCGCATCGGGTCAACTTTGGGATAGCCCTGACCTACCGCGGCTGTGACAGCAATTGGATCAGAAAGCCGACGCCGCGCGCTGAGACCAGGAGAGCACTGGGGATGTCTCCTAGCGACCCATTGCGGGAGAAGCGCAGGTGACGCATTTTCGAGATGCGGCGGTTTATCGCCCAAACACAATCTCTCGCAACTGCAGCAATCTCAGAACCGATTGGTAAACCCCGCACTCACAGCAAAACAGGCTGCTACGGCCTTGCGTCTTTGCCGCTCTGGCAAAGGCGCAAGCGGAAAATTCAGCGTCGCCTTCCGAAAAGGAGCGCAAAGCATCGTCATTGCGTCAGCGGGCGGTTTCTGCAAGCATTTTCGTTTGGAAAACAATAGGATGCGGCGTGACACCCCCATCACCGGGATTGTTGTCACGGTGTCATCGTGCGTCAGTCCATCATAAATGTTTTCAGTAGCTTGGCGGAAGCGCGGACGCGCGCGTCGATGGCCGCCAGCGCTTTGGGCCCGAAATTTCGGGCCAGAGATGCTTGCGCTTTTGCCGTTCGGACACATTTTGGGCTGGCTCCGAACGCGGCGATCTGGGGCAGCATTATGAGAGAGCGCGGCCCAGGGCCAGCGACGCCGCTGAAGGCCCGCTCAAACGACGAAGTCACAACGCCCTACTTTCCGAAGGCGACGATTGGCGGTCATGCGAAGAACTGGCCCAAAGCTTCCTGTTTTTGCCGTTTATTTGCTGCTTGGAGCAAAGTGGCAAGATTTAAGCACGAGAAAGCGGGCGCGCAAACCGGCTTTCGCGAGCCTCCCTGACGCCCGTCTTCGTGTTAAGCTATTGAAAATACGAGCTACGCCATGACAAACGCTGACACAGTGGCGGCGATCTCCACGGCAAGGTGTCGTCATGCCATAAGTGTCTGATATTTCATTGGAATACACGGCTCCAGTGTCATTGGTGACAAGGGTGACGATGCTTCGCGCTACTTTCCGAGACGGCGCTTCAGTCAAAAGCGCTTGCCTCATTGCCGTTCGGACAGGATGGCGATGGTGCGCGCGGCAGCCTCCCGCGTTCTTTCGATGCGGATCCCCTTTTTGCGAAGCGCGGCGCCGCCAGCGTGAGCCGGCTTGAGAGCGTCTGCGGGTTTTTCGGCCAGCTTCGCTCTCGCCTTGCGCCATCGGGCGCAAAAACTGCGAGCCTCTCCAGCAAAGCCATGCACTGGCCGCGCCAGCCGCCGCCGCTCTGCTCAAGAAGCGCGAGCAGAGACACCAGGACGGCGTCGCCTTCAAGAACGTTGTCCACGGCCTCCATGCCATTGCGATGAAAGGCCTCTTGGATGGCGCCGCCGTCCCAATAGGCGCATTCGCAGGCGTGCGTCCAGGCGATGAAGCTCGCCAAGCGCGGTAAGCGAGAAGGCGCCCGGCTCTCCTTTTCGGCAAGTCCGTGCGCCAGCCCGTCCAGCAATGCAGCCAACACACGAGGTGTGGCGAGGTCGAGCCTCTGCGCAAAGACCTCGTCAGTGACGCGGTCGGCGTCGGCGATCGGTCCAAGCGCAACGAATATCGCCCGGTCGGCGAGAATCCGAACGCGCAATCACGTCGCCGACGCTAGTGAGGCAAATCGGACGCGACACCTCGAACAGCGCCTCCTCGCTGTCGGTGTGAAGGGCGCGGGTGGCGAAGCCGCCGCCGGTTGCGACGCGGCAAAGCGCGTCGGAGAGCCAAGGCGGGATCGAGGAGAGATTGTCGTAGATGAGGCAGGCTGCGTTGGAAGCGGCGATGAAGAGATCGCGCTCGTCTTTCGGCGCCGAGCGCAAAGCCGAGGCGTTGGGATCGATCAGCTTGCGCAGCGCCTTGGCGGCCGTCGATTTCGCCGACCCGGCTTCGCCGGTGAGCGCCAGCAAGGGATAGGGGCCAGTTGGACGCAGCGCGCTCAGGAGCCAGCCCACGATCAGCTTGAAATCGTCCTCGCGGCTAAGATTCAAGAGCGCTTTCAACTCCGAGATCGAGCCGCCGCGCTCGGGCTCCGGCAACGCAAGCATGCCCCTGGCCCTGACAAAGAAGACGGGCGGCTCGGCGACAACGCGCCAGCCTCCCTCTTCGATTTCGACGGCGCGCCAAGCCTCGTCGCAAAGGTCCACGTAAAGCTTCGGCCCAAGGCTCGCAGTTCGAAGAAAGACCGGCGCCGTCTCGCCCTTAAATTTGGCGAGCGCTTCGAGGGCGGCGATCGCCTGGCTTAAGGCCTCGGCATTCGGCGCGCGGCTTGTCTCCTCGAAATAGCGAAACAACAGCCAATCCTTGAAACCCCGGCTTCTCACGGCCCAGACTTCGCGATGGCCGGCGGCGCGAATGGCGGCGTGCGCGACGCCAAGCGGCGTCTTGAACAGCGTCGCCTCGCTTTCGGCGTATCCCACCAACCGGTCGGCCTGCGTTGGCTGCTTGCCGTCTTCGTCCGCCTCGGTCACAGTGCGGCGGCGCCTCGGACGCTGCGCAAGAGCGGCGTGAACCTGCGACGGCGGCGCGGCCGCTTGCACCGCGGCGTCGAGGATCTCGTCGAAGCGTTCCGGCTCGCGAATATGAAGCTCGCTCACATCCTTGAAGCCGGACAGCCGCGCCGCAGCGATCCTGTCTTGATGGCTCGACTGCATGAGGCGCCGCAAGAGCGCCTCGCCGCCCTGATCGGGTTCGACAAGCGCGATCATGCGCCGGCCTTCCAGGAAGACGTCGTCGCGCGCGGGCCTGAAGGTGGAGGCGCCGGGCGCCCCAAGCGCAGCCCGTCCCCGAAACCAAAGCGTGTGGCAATCGCTCTCGCCTTCGACGAGGAAGAGAGGATCGCGGCTCTCCTGCAATCGGTCGAGACCGTAAAGAGAGACGCTGTGGCCCTGCGCCTTGTCCCAGATCAGCTTCGCGCTCCCGTCGCGCGCCACACGATAGCGAAGGCGCAGGAGACTGCCATCGGGGCGTTTGTAAGGAATGGAAAGCGCCTGGCGGTTTGGCCGGTATGGGTTTTGAACGGTCTCAAGCCCCAGCGAGCGCAAGAACGCGATCGGCAGATGTTTCAGCGCCGCGTAAGCCTCGAGGCTGAACCCCTCTTGCGCAAGATGCGGCTTAATGCCAAGTTCTTGGGTGATCGTAAGCGCGGCCTCGCTCAATGAGGCGCGATCGAGGAAGGCTTTCAAGTCCAACAAATCGCGCCCGGCGTCGCCTGTGGCGAAATCGCTCCAGACGCCGCTTCGCGCATTGATCTTGAAGGAACCCGCATGGGCGTCGGCGCGCGTTGGATTCTTGGCGACATATTCGTCGCCATCCCAGCGTCCGCCGGGAAGCCAGCGCGGCAGAAGCGACCGCGCCGACAACAGCGCAGTCTTGGCAATCTCTTTGAAGTTTAACGGCGACGACTTGACTTCGGCGCCGAAGCGCTCGTTCCTGAGTGTCATTGGGTATCTTCCCTCGAAGGTCTCCGCCTGCCCCGGCGGGACCTTCTTTTTCATTTGGTTTCACGAATCCATGCGCTGGCGGCGGCGGGGCCCATAGGCGATGCCGGCGTGAAAAGCGCAGTAGGCGCCGCGCGCTTTGGTTAGGCCGCAAACATGAGGCGCGCCGTTCTCGCTTTTGGCGGGCCAGCGGCAATGGCTGAAAGAAGCCTCCAGGAGCGGAATGCCTGGTCCCTCGAACAAGCTCTCGGCGCGCGCCACGAGCTTAAGATCGGCTGGCTCCAACTCGGGGCCAGTCTCGACCGGCGGCGGAGGCGCCGCTTCAATCCTAGCCGTTCTTATTCACCCGGCGGGGGGATTTGGCTGGCGGGAGTAGCGCAAGAGATTGAACTTGCGTAGGAAATGGGTGTCGAAACCATCCAGCGCACGTCAAACAGCTGAGCCACACCCGCCATGACCGACGATAGCCCGCTTACCTTTACCTTGCCAGCTGTGTCGCGCAAGAAAGTCACAGCCGCATTCGATGGCGGCCGTCTTTCCTCTGACAGCGGCGTGATCTTGCTTTCGCTTGCCGAGCGCCGCCGGGCGATAGCCAGAACGCTTGCCGCTCTGATCGACGATCCGCGCGACCCGGCGCATATCACCCACACAGTCGAGGATGTGCTCAGAGCGCGCATGTTTGCGATTGCCTGCGGCTATCCGGACGGCAATGACTTTCACTTTCTGCGAACCGACCCTGCCTTCAAGCTCGCCTGCGGGCGGCTTCCAGATACGGGTGCGGATTTATGCTCGCAGGCAACTGTTTCACGCTGGGAGAACGCGCCTACGCTGAAAGAGATCGTCCGGCTCACTTATGCGCTGATCGATATTTGGTGCGCCAGCTACTCGAAGCAGCCCGCTTCGGTGGTTCTGGACATCGACGATACGCTCGATATCGTGCACGGCCGCCAGAAACTGGCGGAATGGAACGCTCATTACGACGAGCGCTGCTTTCTGCCGATCCACATCTACGACACCGCAACCGGCCGCCCAGTGGCCGTGATCCTGCGCCCCGGCAAGACGCCATCGGGCAAGGAAGTTCGCGGCTGGCTGCGCCGCCTGATCCGCCGCATCCGCCGGCATTGGCCCAACACCCGCATCACCATCCGCGGCGATAGCCATTACGGCCGCGAGGAAGCGATGACCTGGTGCGAGGCGAACGGCGTCGATTACATTTTCGGGCTTTCCGGCAATGCCGTGCTCGACAGGCTCGTGGAGACCGCCGCCGACGATATCCGCGTGCGCCGCGCTGAGGGCCAGCATGCCGTGCTGCGTGGTTATGCCGAGAAGCGCTATGCCGCCAAATCCTGGGCCAGGGAACGCCGCGCCGTGGCGCGGATCGAGGCCAGCGCGAGCCAGGAAGACGATATGCTTCGCCGGGGCCTCGATATCCGTTATGTGGTCACCTCGCTGAAGAAGGGCAGCGCGGAATACATTTACGCGACGCTCTATTGCGCACGCGGCCAAGCCGAAAACCTGATCAAGCAGCATAAGGCTCAAACCGCTTCGGATCGCACGAGCTGCCGTTCGCCGCTTGCCAATCAGTTCCGCCTCATTCTGCACACCGCCGCCTATTGGCTGCTGCTCGATCTCCGCGATTGCGCGCCATCCTGGAACCCTGCCCGGCAAAGCGAATTCGCCACCATTCGCTTGCGGCTGCTGAAAATCGCCGGCCGCATTACTGAAACCGCAAGCCGCATCCGGGTCTCGCTCGCCTCATGCTGCCCGGAAGCGGAGCTGTTCAGCCTCGTAGCGTTCGGATTGCAGCAATCCGGGCCATGAATGGCGGGGCGCGAAGCCCCTGGAGCCCGGATCGTCAACCTCCAACGCGTTCACAGCGAACCTGCTCAAACCAGTCCGCGAGGTGTGACCTTCGCTGGAACCGCTGGGCGTTTGACCGGTGGCTGTCCCAATATGATCGGGCTTTGGGGCGAATAAGATGGGCTAGGCGGAGGGGCTTTGCGCTTGGGCTGGCGCTTCTGAGAACGCGCCTTGCGCTCAGGCGGCTTTTTGGGAAGGCCGTGACTTTTCCCGAGATCCACGCCCTTGCGCTGGCCGAGCGCGCCGACGCGGAAGAGCTTGCCGGTGACGGCGTTGCGGGAAAAGGCGTAGTCCAAGGCCTTGGCGATTTCGCCCGCGCTTTTTCGCTCTTCCAAATATTGGCTGCAAATGTAGGCGACGATCTCGGGCGTCCACTTACTCATGGCGGCCCCTTGCGCGAGCTTGAAAGGCTGACAGTTTCTTTGTTCGGTCGAGCGCCGTTTCTCCGCCCCGGCCATGATTTCGAAGCGCGCCTCGCACAGCGGCGGTCAAGACGGGCGGGACGCCCCCAGGCCTCCTGGCGCGAAGCGGTCTTGACGGCCGCGCGCAAGGCGCGACACTCGGCGGAACTGGGACGAGCCCTTCCAGCGCTTTTTCAAAGGATGGTTTGCGCTCACCCATGGGAGCGCACCGGAGCGTGCTCGAGACGGCCGCAATAAGGGCAACGCCCGCCTCTCTCGTCTTCGCCCAGGAACGAGCCGGCCTTGGAGAAATCGTCGAGCGCGATGACGCCGCCGGAGGCTCTCGCCAGCTTCAGCAAGGTGGAGAGCCGCGGCTCCCGCACCGGCGGGCCGCCGTCATGAGGAATGAGGCGTGATAAAACCGAAGGATGAACGCCCATCAGGCGTCCGAAGCTTTCCCGCGTGTGGCCGGATCTGTGCAGGAAGTCCTGGAACTTTTCGATAAGAAGCATTGGCGAACCCGTTTGTTGGCTTGCCCAATACTTGTCTGGTACGCCTGGTTCGTGCAACAGGAATCTTGAGGATTCCACTTGAAGCGTTTGTCTTTTTGCGCAATATCCCTGTCATGGAGACAAGCCGGATAAAAAGACTGCGATTGGAGCGGGGCCTGACGCTCGCCGGCCTGGCTGAGAAAGTCGGGCTGTCGGAAGGCCATATGTCCCGTGTCGAAGCGGGCACGCGGGGCCTGCGCTTCGCCAAGCTCGACAAGCTCGCCCGCACGCTCGGCGTGCCGGTGACGGACCTCGTCGCCGCCGACGAGGTGGCGTTTGCGCCCGATTTGGAAGACTATCATCCCCCCAAGGGATCGGTGGTCGCCAAGGCGCTCGCTTCATCCACGCAGCGCATGTTCCGTGTGCTGTCTGGCGTCCTAAGCGAGCTCAATTTGGGCGAAAACGCTTTGATTGTCGCCGAGATGGATGAGAAAGCGGTCAAGTCTGCCGGCAGTGGAAGCGTGGTTATCGTCTCCATGGACTCAAAGGAAAGCGATCACGTTCTCCTGCTTCGGCAGTTTATCGCGCCTCATCTTCTTATAACCAACAGCCGGGAGCAAAATTCTTTGCCGATCCATATGCTGGATACGCCCGCCAAGATTGCAGGGGTCGTGATTCTCTAGCTCAGAAAATTTACCTTAAGCGTATATTTTGCTTTGAATTAATTTTATTGCTTATATGGATAGCGCCCGCCGATTTTGGCGCGCACTTTCACCCATACGGCTTTTCCACGAAATGACCCTCTCTCCTCGAGCGGCGGTCGGAGACGACCTAGCCCTTCTTTCGGTATCTCCTCAGTCAAACGGAAACCAAAGCGTCCACTCTTACCAGGTGCTCACGCCGGTTCTATCCGACCTTGGCTTCTTTCCTGGGCAGGTGCTCACCATGCGCGCCCTCGCTGACAACGAGGCGCCGGAAGCCTTCGCCGTTGTCGCCGTTTCTGTCGGCGGCCGCCTCCTGTTGCGACAATTCGTACCGCCGGCGCAACTGATTACGAACAGCCGAAAGGTCCTTACGCCCAATCTTCCGATGATTAAAAACGCTGTAATCATTGCGACCCTTGCTTACACACACGCCCCAAGTCGCAGCTCTTTGTAGCAGCCGCAGCAGTCATAAACTTGCCCTAGACTTGTCTCCAAGGAAGGTCCTATGCTGTGCTCGGTCAATTGGTTCGTTCCGAACGGGCTGTTTGATCGATCGCTGCCTCTTGGGAGTCGAAGGATGCAAAGTTATTTATATGCCCAAAAGTCATCACCGTATTCGTTGGAGTCTCTACTATTTAGAGAGGCAACAGGAGCTGTTGCCAATGATGGAACGTGCAGCCTGACAGTTATATTTGCGGCAAGGTAAATTACCTATGACGCGAAGACGAATAAGAATCTACGATATGCAGCCGGCACGGATCCTGACAGAACGCGAAGTGGCGCATCATCTGGGCAAGAGTGAAAGTCAATTTCACCGTGACAAGGAATCTCTAGAGGCGGCGGGGCTGCCAAAAATTGACACTGTAACCGGAGGGCGCGACCTTCATGCGATAGATCACTGGCTAGATCAACGATCAAAGCTTTGCAAAGCGACATCCTCAGATCTAAATGGCCTCATCGAAAGAAGGCTTGGGGGGATGAAGGTTGGGAAACGTGGCCATTCGTCATTATCGCGTGATTAACGGTCGGGCCTACTGGCAGCCGTCAAAGACTGCACGCCAATGCGGCTTTGGCCCAATGAGCCTTGGACCAGATGGCCCCGAAGCTTGGTCAAAGGCTGAGGAGAGAAATGCTGCTCTTGATCAGCGGCGTAAAGATCCAAATAACACGAGCTTGAGCACAAAAAGCTACCAAGCTGGGACCCTTGGAGATATGTTCGCGACTTATCGCAGAACAAATTTGTGGCAGTCAGACAAAAAGCCGCGAACTCGCGAAGAATGGTGGGAATGTTGGAAGGTCATCGAGCCGGTATTTGGGGATATTCCGATACGAGATATCAATGCAATACCCATGTGCGACTCCTTCTACTCCACTCTTCGTGCAAATTATAGCCTCCATAAAGCACACAAAATCTACAAGATATTTCGTGCGATGCTCAACGTGGCCGTTGCAATGAAGCTAATACCCAGCAATCCGAGCCTTATTCGCGAAAATCATGCCCCTGCTGGTCGTTCACAAACCTGGGAAGTTGAAACCGTTGATGCCCTTGCACGCAAAGCTTGGGAGATAGGCTACCTGGGACTAAGCATTGCGATTCGCGTCGCTTACGATACTCAATTTTCGCCGGTGGACGTTCGTTTGCTAACCATAGGTTGCTATTCTGAGGACGAGCAGGGTGGGTATTTTCAGATTGAACGTGCCAAGACGGGCAAAAAGGCGCTCGGCACAATCACACCTGAAACGGCTGCGTGCATAGGCACCTATCTCAAGGCGATGGCGGTGGTCATACCAAAAGACCAACCCTTCATTCGGGATAGGTTCGGAAAAGTATATAAAAAAGATTCTTTAGGGGATGATTTTCGTATCATCCGGAACATCCTTCTTCCCGGCGACGACCGCACTCTTATGGACATGAGGCGCACCGGAGCTGTCGAAGCTGTAGCGGGCGAAGCGACGCCAAGCGTGCTCTCTGCAAAAAGCGGCAATACAATTGGACAATCATCCAAGCTTCACGACACCTATGTGCCGATCAAACTGTCTGTTGTGAGGAGAGCGGACGAAGCCCGAAAAGCCGGCCGCAAGCGGTTAACAAGAACATAAAGCAGCAGAACAGTTGGAAAATGCCACGGTCAAAAGTTGGAAAAGTTGGAAAAGTGACAGCTAACCCTTTGAAATAATGGCGGGAGTGACGGGACTCGAACCCGCGGCCTCCGGCGTGACAGGCCGGCGCTCTAACCGACTGAGCTACACCCCCATACCAGGGCTGGCGCGCGGTAACCGCATCGCCATCCCTCTTCATAACGCGGCCCGCCGCGCTTCTCAAGCGCTAGTTTTCGCGCACCGGCGGATCGCGCTCGAATTGAGCGAACGCGGCGCGCGCCTACTTCAGGAAGCCTTCGAACTTCTTCTTGAACTTGCTGACGCGGCCGCCGCGGTCGACGAGGGTGTGGCCGCCGCCCGTCCAGGCCGGGTGCGTATTGGGGTCGATATCGAGATTGAGCTTCTGCCCTTCCGCCCCGTAAGTCGAATATGTCTCAAATTGCGAGCCGTCCGTCATCACGACCGTGATCTTGTGATAATCGGGATGAATGTCCTTTTTCATGATCTGTTCCCCTTGGCGCATCCAGATGCGCCTTGTATTTGTTCCATTATCGTTGCTATACAGGACGAAGTGAGATCATGACAAGATCAAGCGTCATCCCGCTGCTTCTATTCAGGAAATTCGGCGGCGGCATGCGCGGCGAGTGTGAACAGTGACATTCCAAGACATCGCGGAGCGCCGCTCCAGCCTGCCTGCAACCAGCGAAAGCGCGGACGCCGGCGCGGTGGCGAAGCCGGAAAAACGACCCCGCCAAAGCCTGAAGCCGCTCGCTCTTTTAAGGCCGTACGTCCTTAGATACAAGGGCGTTGCGGTCGTGGCCTTCATTGCGCTGCTGCTTTCGTCCGCCTCCACGCTGATGCTGCCTTTCGCCGTCCGCGAAATGATCGACCGCGGCTTCACGAACGAGAAGCAGAGCCTTATCAACCTCTATTTCGGCGGCCTGTTCGCGGTGGGCGCGCTGCTCGCCTTCTCCAGCGCCACGAGATTCTTCTGTGTCTCCTGGCTCGGCGAGCGCGTGATCGCCGACGTTCGCGCCGACGTGTTCCAGCATTTGACGAAGCTGAGCCCCTCCTTCTACGAGAAGACGCATTCGGGCGAGGTCATGTCGCGGCTCAACGCCGACACGACGCAGATCAAGGCTGCCGTCTCCACCTCGGTCAGCCAGGTGCTCCGCAACGCGGTGATGTTCATAGGCGCGGTCGCGCTGATGATCGTCACGAACGTGAAATTGAGCCTGCTCGTCATCGTGGTCATTCCGGTGATCATCGTGCCGCTGATCCTTTATGGGCGCACAGTGCGCCGCTACAGCCGCATCGCGCAGGACGAGGTCGCCGCCTCATCGGCTTTCGCGAGCGAAAACCTTGCCGCCACACGCACCATGCAGGCATTCACCTCGGAGGACGCCGTTTCGAAGCGCTACGCCGCCGCCGTGCGTCGCTCGTTCGATGCGGCGGTGTCGCGGACGCAACGGCGCGCGATGCTGACGGCGTCGGCGATTTTCCTGATCTTCGGCAGCATCGTTGGCGTGCTCTGGTATGGCGCGCATGACGTGATGGCGGGCGTGACCACGGGCGGCGTTCTCGCGCAGTTCGTGCTCTATGCGGTGCTCGCCGCCGCCGCCATCGGTGAATTTTCGGAAGTCTTCGGCGAGATGCAGTCTGCCGCCGGCGCCGCCGAGCGCCTGTCCGAGCTGGTGTCGATCCGGAGCGAAATCGTATCGCCGCGCGATCCGCGCCCCTTCCCCGATCAGGCGAAGGGCGAGGTTTCGTTCGACAACGTTTCCTTCACCTATCCGCTGCGCCCGGATACGCGCGCGCTGCACGATGTTTCGTTTGTGGTGCGGCCGGGCGAGCGCGTGGCCATCGTCGGCCCGTCGGGCTCCGGCAAGAGCACCATTTTCAACCTCATCCTCCGCTTCTACGACGCGGAACACGGCAAGGTCGTCGTGGACCGCGTGCCCGTCGAGAAAGCAGATCTGACGGCCCTGCGCAAACGCATCTCGCTTGTCAGCCAGGACACCATCATCTTCGCAGAGACCGTGACGGACAACATACGCTATGGCACGCCGGACGCGACCGACGCGCAGGTGAAGCAGGCGGCGGAGGCGGCGCTTGCCAGCGCCTTCATCGAACAGCTGCCCGAGGGCTACAACACGCTGCTCGGCGAGCGCGGCGTGGTGCTGTCGGGCGGTCAGCGGCAGCGCATCGCGATTGCGCGCGCGATTCTGAAGAATGCGCCGATCCTGCTGCTCGATGAGGCGACAAGCGCGCTCGACCAGGAGAGCGAGAAGCTCGTGCAGACCGCGCTGGAGCGAAGTCATGCGCGGGCGCACCACGCTTGTGATCGCGCACCGGCTCGCAACCGTCATCAACGCCGACCGCATCCTTGTGATCGATGGCGGACGGCTCGTAGAGGAAGGGACGCACGCCTCGCTTGTAAGCGCCGGCGGCGTCTATGCGCGGCTTGCGGGGCTGCAACTCGAAGGCGCCGCGCTCGCAAATTAGCGCCATCTGTCCTGTGGGCCCCCTGAAGAGTATTACTTCTTGCGCATCCGTGGCGCCCGCTCATCTTGGGGTGCGAGGAGATTTCCAGGCCTGACGTCGAGCGGCTGAGCACCGCGCTGCTGCGCCAACTCGGTGACGGTTGCGCCGTCAAATGCTGTCCGCCAGTTTAGATGAACTCGGCAAAGCGTCGGTAATACGCAGAGTTGCGGCTCGCTTCCTCCTCCGAGGGGAAGTGCAGCCGCCCAGTCTCCTCTGCCGCGAATGACAGCAGCACGGAGAGCGCGTCGGCCGGGGGCAATCCGCGCTCTATCGCTCTTTCATATTCGACAACTATCGCGCCTTTGAGCGTTTCGGCGGCGCTTTCATCCAGCACAATGCTCATCCTGGCCTCTCGGCGGTTCGTGTAGGATTGGCAAGCATTGCGATTGAAAGCAGCGCTAGGGGCCAACAACCACCAATGCTCGCCCGCTCCCTTAAGAGCGGATGAGGTTACATTATTTGCGCCACTCCAGGTTGTAAACGCTTGCGCGTGCAAAGTTAACAGCATTGTCGCGTTACATCGAATCCGGGCGCATTCCTCTGCAGCCCGGTGCAGGATCGGCCTCTTGCGGCGGAATTCTGCGCTACAAAAGCGAAAGCAGGGCGCGCGTCACGCGCTCAGCCTCTCCAGAACCTTGTCGCTCATCTCGAAGTTCGCGTAGACTGCCTGCACATCGTCGGAGTCTTCGAGCGAGTTCGATCAGCTTCAAGAGCTTCTCGCCCCTCTCTTCGTCGACATCCACGGTGTTCTGCGGCCGCCATACGATGGAGGCCGACTTCGCCGGGCCGAACCTCTTTTCGAGCGCGGCCGAAGCCTCGTGATAGGCCTCGACGCTGGTGATCAGCCGATGCCCCTCGCTATCGGTTTCGCAATCGTCGGCGCCGGCTTCGATGGCCGCCTCCAGCACGTCCTCGGCGCTGCCCGCCGGCAGCGGATATTCGATCTGCCCGACGCGGCTGAAGCCGAAGGAGACGGCGCCCGTCTCGCCGAGATTGCCGCCGTACTTCGCGAATATGGAGCGCACCTCGCCGGCCGTGCGGTTGCGGTTATCGGTGAGCGCCTCCACGATCACGCCGACGCCGCCGGGGCCGAAGCCCTCGTAGCGCACCTCCACGTAATCCGCGCCGCCGGCCTCCTGGCTCTTCTTGACGGCGCGCTCGATGTTGTCTTTCGGCATGTTCTGCGCGCGCGCGGCGAGCACGGCCGAGCGCAACCGCGGATTAAAGGCCGGGTCGGGCAATCCGATTTTCGCCGCCGCCGTGATCTCGCGCGCGAGCTTGGAAAACATCTTCGAGCGCTTTTTGTCCTGCGCGCCCTTGCGGTACATGATGTTCTTGAACTGCGAATGCCCTGCCATGGGATGCCTTTTTTTGGTTGTCTAGGCGATCTCTATGATTTTATCGCCGTTCTCAAGCGCGTCGATCAGGTTTTGCATCACGCTTTCGAACTTGGCAAGCAATGCTCCGCGCCGCAGATTGCCCGAGCGCACACTGATCACGGGACAAGCTTCCGGCTGACTTAGCGCCAACGACGCGAAGTCCTTGTCCTTCGTCACGATCACCGCCCGATCGCGATGACCGCGTTTCCATATTGCGAGGTCAGCCGCCTGTTCCATCCCCAGGTCTTGAACATGAGCGGCGCCATAGTCGCGAGCGCGAAAAACCAAGCACAAGGCAGGCGGCAGATTGGCGTCGATCAGAAAATGCCAGCGCTCTTTGAACTCCCTCATTGGGACGCTCCAGCGAAATCAGAAACGCCGTAAGTTTACCTTTGTTAGTTAATTTCCGAAGGCCCAACGAGTTAAGCGGCTTCGATGACGGTATGGTTGGCCGAGCGGGAGGCGTATTCGAGCGCGGCCGTGATGTCGCCATCCTCCAGATAGGGGTAGTCTTCCAGGATTTCCTTCCGGTCCGCGCCGGAGGCGAGCAGGTCTAGGATGTCGCTGACGCTGATGCGCAACCCGCGCACGGTCGGCTTTCCGCCAAGGACGGCGGGATCGGACGCGATGCGGTGAAGTTCGCTCATCTCTTTGCCTATGATTACGCAGCTTATACTGAAGCCGCTTTGCGCCTTAAAACCTATTGAGTAAGGTGATCGCAAATGGGGCGGGCGTCAATCCGGCGCCGCGAATTGGGGGGGCAGCCGCATGCGCCGCATACTGCACGTCATTCTCGTCGCCGCAGCCATCGTCCTCGCGTACCTCGCGTTCGCGCCCGTCGATATCGAGCCGGTGGCATGGGCGCCGCCCGAGCCGCCGTCGCTCGACGCCGGGCCTTACGCGCGCAACGATCTCCTGAAGGGCGCCGAGCGCATCGCGAAGGGCATCGGCAAAGGCCCGGAGGCCATCGCCTTCGACGCGCAGGGGCGCATCTACACGGGTTTCGCCGACGGGCGCGTGGCGCGCTTCGAGCCGGACGGCGGCGGCTATGCGCTTATCGCCAACACGGGAGGCCGGCCGCTCGGCGTCTTCATCCATCCCGACGGCAGCGTCATCGTCTGCGATGCGTTGAAGGGGCTTTTGCGGATCGGCGAGGGCGGGAAAATCGACGTGCTCGCCACGGCGGCGGAGGGCGTCCCGTTCCGCTTCCCGAACGATCTCGCCGTCACGAAGGACGGTTCGAAGGTCTACTTCACCGACTCGTCCTCGAAGTTCGGGGTAAGCGAGGTCATGCAGGACATCGTGGAGCATGGAGGCCATGGCCGCTTCCTGGTCTACGATTTCAAGACGGGCGAAACCCGCGTTCTCCTGCAAGGCCTGCAATATTCGAATGGCGTGGCGCTCGGCCCGGACGAGGCGTTCGCGCTCGTGAACGAGACCGGCAGCTACCGAATCTTGCGCTATTGGCTGAAGGGCGATAAGGCCGGAACTTCGGATGTGTTCGCCGGCAACCTGCCCGGCTTCCCCGACAACATCACCTTCAACGGGCGGGATCGCTTCTGGGTCGCGATCTACGCGCCGCGCACGCCCATCGCCGACAAGCTCGCCCCCTATCCCGGCTTGCGCAAGGCCGTGGCGCGCGCGCTGCGCTTCCTGCCGGCGCCGGTGAAGCCGCAGGCCTTCGCGCTCGCCTTCGATGCTTCCGGCAAGCTCGCCGCCAATCTGCAATACGACGGAGCGGACGCCTTCTATCCCATCACCTCGGTGCGCGAGCATCCGAACGGTTATCTCTATTTAGGCTCGCTCACGGCGGACAGCCTCGCGCGCGTCAAGACTCCGCCTCCGCCCGCCGGGACGGGAGAATAGCGTCATGGCCGCGGCTTCGCAGGACTGCGCCTTGGATCGCGTGCTCGAGGCGTGAGGTCATGTTAGGGGAATGTTTGCTTTATTGGGTTCGTTTTGCAAAAAGGGCCGTGTTTTTGCTACCTTAGGTAGCGGATTGGCGTTTTAGACAAGCGTTGCTCTATTCTGGGTTGCAGCAACGAAAGCGTTTGCGGCGAAATGCCCCAGACGATGTTGCCGAAAGAGCGCATCTCGCTTTGCGCCAGGGCGGCCTGGGCGCATTCCCACGCCCGAGGGGGTAAAGCCGCCAATTCCGTTGCGAGCCGCGGCTCTGGCCGTCCAAGGCGTCATGCCGGACATGACGCTATCCGAGGCGGAACCTTTGCTCAGCGCGCCGTCGCGTGGGTGGCGCAGGCGCATAATGTTGGCTATGGGGCCGACGTTTGCCGTCACCGGCCCAATCGAGGCTAACGTCAGCTCGGTTCGTCTAGCCACTCCGGCAAAGCCTGCCGCTGCGAAGGGTCTTGCTCTGCCGACGCTAAGCGGCAGCCAAAGAACCACACCTTGTCGTCAATATTCCGCTGGCCCTCCGGCAGTTCCTTCATCTTAGCCTGCCACTCGGCTTTGGCCTTCTCGAAACCCGCCTTCCGCCGCTTGTAGAGATCCGTGGCTGCTTCTTGCTCCCCAAGCCGAAGTTGTGTTGGCCCCGGCGTAACATCCGTCGCCTTGGCCTGGTGTTCCTCGCCGATTGCCGGGCTGTCTATCAACCGCAAACGGTTCTCCTTCTACACTATCGCTTCCTATTCAGGTGGAGAGCTTTACAACGCGGGGGGTTGTAAAGCTCTCCATCGCTGGCCCCCACCAGCGAAGTCTTAGCGTTAATATAAAGGTATGACGCTTTTGTAACGTTTGACGAGGCGCAGACGAACTTGCGCGCGATGTGGCGGATAGGCGGCAGTTGGGAACTGAGCCGGGAATATCGCCTGCGGCCGGCATACGCCATCCGATGGCGTTATCGAGTGGGGAGGAGGAACAGGCGAAAGGACAGATGGCGCCAGAATAGCGATCGGGGCTCGCCAACTCACGCAACCGTGAACCCACCTAAGGTTGTGTAAAAGGATAAGCTCTAGTATGTCTTATGAGCGCCTAAACAGGCGCTGCTTGGAAAGGCCGCGAACCTAGTCCGGCGCACCTAGAGGCTTCGCGGCCGCCAACCCTTTCCAGAAAACTCCAGTGAGCCCATAGCTCTTCCGGCGCCGGGAGAGCTTTGTCTCCAAATCTGGAGTGGCTCCTCAATCAATTTGGGCTACCTTGAGCTTGTGCAAGCGCCAAGACGCACAGCAGGCCGCGAGCTTTCAGAGTAACAGCGTAGCTCGCGGCCTACGCTAAACATGCGGCTCGAATCCTTTTGTATTTTAGGTAGATAGTGCTCCAACGGGTCTGCCTGGCCGGTCTTCAAGAGATAGCTCCGCCACCCATATTCTAGTTTGACGACGTGTCCGGCTCGCGCCCCGTAGTATTTTGCGGGGGCTGTTTTGCCGAGGTTGGTTATGCTTGCAGCGCCATGTACCGAATTGGATGAGCGGCCTTCCAAGAACCGCTACGCTAACGCACATCGCAAGGAGGACTGGACGATCGATCAGAATTGGCCGTCCTATACCGAGGAAGAACACAGCCGCTGGAACAGGCTCTTCGCGCGTCAATTACAGCTCTTGCCGGGACGGGCCTGCGACGAAGCGCTCGACGCCATAAAAAGGCTTGAGCTTTCCCATTCCGAAATCCCCGAATTCGCCGATCTTAGCGAAAAGCTTGCCGCCATCACGGGCTGGCGCGTCATCCCCGTTGCGGGCCTGATCCCCGACAGCGCCTTTTTCAGCCACCTCGCCAATCGATGCTTTCCAGCGGGCGCCTTTATTCGGCCTGAGAACGAGATCGATTATCTTCAAGAGCCCGATATCTTCCACGACGTCTTCGGTCACGCGCCGTTGCTCGCCAACCCGGCTTACGCAGAGTTCATGGAGGCCTATGGCAAGGCCGGGCGGCGCGCGCTGGAGCGCGGCCAGCTTCACAACCTCGCCCGCCTCTACTGGTACACGGTCGAGTTCGGGCTCATTCGCGCTCGGCAAGGCTTGCGCATTTTCGGCGCAGGCATCCTCTCTTCGCCGGCCGAGACCGTTTTTTCGCTAGAGGACAGCTCTCCAAACCGGATCGCCTTCGATCTTGAGCGCATCATGCGCACCAGCTACATCATCGACGACTTCCAGCAGACCTACTTTGTGATCGAGAGTTTCGAGCAACTGCTGCGGGACTGCTATCGGGATTTCGGGCCGGTTTACGGCCGGTTGCGCGGCGCGGCCGATATTCCTGCTCACGAACTGACCGGAGCCGACGCCATTTTGACCCGAGGGGATTTCCATTATTTCCGAGCAAAAGCCAAGGGCGCGGCGGCGCCAGCGTAAGCAGCAGGGCTCACGCCAAGACCAATTGGTCGATTGCGCCGAAGATCGATGCTCCGCTCTCATCGAGCATCTCGATGCGCACCCGGTCGCCGGGTTTGAGAAAAGCGGTGCGCGGCGCGCCAAGCAGGAGCGTTTCGACAACCCGCTGCTCGGCGAGGCAAGAGTAGCCCGCTCCACCCTCGGCGATGGGCTTGCCAGGACCGCCATCGCGGCCGCGGTTCGAGACAGTGCCGGAGCCGACGATCGAACCTGCCGAAAGCGGCCGCGTGCGCGCGGCGTGCGCGATAAGGACGCCGAAATCGAAGGTCATGTCCTCGCCTGCGTTGGGCTGGCCGAGCGGGACGCCGTTGACCGAGGAGAGGAGCGGCAGGTACAGTTTGCCGCCAAGCCAGGCGGGGCCAAGTTCGTCGGGCGTGACGGCCACGGGGGAAAAGGCCGTCGGAGGTTTGGATTGGAAGAAGCCGAAGCCCTTGGCGAGTTCGGGCGCGACGAGCCCGCGCAGCGTGACGTCGTTGGCGAGCATCACGAGACGGATGAGCCCGCGCGCGGCTTCGGCGCCGATCCCCATCGGCGCGTCATCCGCGATAACCGCGATCTCCGCTTCGAGATCGAGCCCCAGGCTTTCGTTGCCGCCGGGCAGGGGAATGACGTCGCGGGGTCCGAGGAACCCGTCCGACCCGCCCTGGTACATGAGCGGATCGGTCCAAAACGTGACCGGCATCTCAGCGCCGCGCGCTTTGCGCACGAGCTGAACGTGGTTCACATAGGCCGAGCCGTCCGCCCATTGGAACGCGCGCGGCAAGGGCGCGGCGCAATCTTCGGCGCGGAAGCGGAAGCCTGCGGCGGCGCCAAGTTCCAGCTCGGCGGCGAGGGCGGCAAGCTGCGGGCCCAATTCCTGCCAGTCATCGAGCGCCGCTTGCAAGGTGGACGCGATGCCGCCGGCATGGACCGCGCGGGTAAGGTCGCGCGAGACAACCGCGAGTTGGCCGTCCCGTCCTCCTTTTAGCGAAGCGAGTTTCATTTTCTACTCCTGCTTTCCACTGGTCATGGCGCGACTTGATCGGGCCATCCAGATTAACGGCAATAACTTCAATGAGTTATTGGATGGCCGGGTAAGAGGGGCAAAAGTCCGGGCAGCCGACAAGCTCGCTATTGTCATGGCCCGGCTTGCCAGGAGCAAAAAACACATATGTTTCAATACAGCCTAGATGGCCGGGTCAAGCCCGGCCATGACATGATGTGTTTTCGCGAAAGAAATTGCCCGGACTTTTGCTCCTTTTGCATGGCCGGGGCGAGCCGGCCATGACTTTGAAGTTGCCCCTCACGGTTTGCCGGTGAAGCGCTTCTCAAGCCCGGCCCAGCAATCGGGATACTCTTCGTCGAGTGTCTCGAGGCTCGCGGCGTACCGGGTAAGGTGCTGGGGCAAGCGCGTCTCGAACATAAAGGCCAGCGTGTTGGCGAGCTTGACCGGCTCAAGCGCCATTGTGGAGGCCTTTTCGAAGGACTCCGCGTCGGGCCCGTGCGGGAGCATGCAATTGTGCAGCGACATGCCGCCGGGCCGGAAGCCTTGGGGCTTGGCCTCGTACTGCCCATAGATCAGCCCCATGAACTCGCTCATGACGTTCATGTGATACCAGGGCGGCCGGAAGGAATGCTCGGCAACGGCCCAGCGCTCAGGGAAAATCAGGAAGTCGGCATTGGCGGCGCCTGGTTCGCCCGAGGGCGCGGTCAGGACTGAGAAAATCGATGGATCGGGGTGATCGAATAAAAGCGCGCCGACCGGTGAGAACGTTCTCAGATCGTATTTATAGGGCGCGTAATTGCCATGCCAGGCGACCACATCCAGCGGGGAATGATCGAGATCGCAGGCATAGAACACGCCGCACCATTTTACCGTCAGGCGGCAAGGGGCCTCCTTATCCTCGAAGGCGGCAACCGGGGTCTTGAAATCGCGGGTGTTCGCCAGGCAATTCGCTCCAATGGGGCCACGCTCGGGCAGGGTGAATTTGGCGCCGTAATTCTCACAGAAGTAGCCGCGCGCGGGAGCGCCATCGATCGCAACATTGAATTTCACGCCGCGCGGGATGACGCAGATTTCGCCCGGCGCCAGGGCGATCCTGCCGAACTCCGTGAAGAAATGTAGTTCGCCTTGCTGCGGGACGATGAGCAGCTCCCCATCGGCGTTGTAGAAGACTTCGTCCTCCATGGACTGCGTGGCGAAATAGATGCCGGCCGCCATGCCGGTTCGCGTGTTCGCATCGCCTGCCGTGGTTATGGTCCGGACGCCATCGACGAAGGTAAGCTTCTCCGCGGGAATAGGAACCGGGGCCCATCGGAGCTGGCCGATAGGGCGCTCCACCTCACCCATCGCGGGCGCGGCCGTCCAATAGGGCGCCGCGCTTTTCCTGAAGCGGCCGGTGTGGCGCACCGACGGCCGGATGCGATAGAGCCACGAGCGCTCATTCGCGCCGCGCGGGGCGGTAAAAGGCGAGCCGGACAATTGCTCGGCGTAAAGGCCGTAAGCGCAACGCTGCGGCGAGTTCTGCCCAACCGGCAGAGCGCCGGGCAGCGCCTCGGTCTCAAACGTGTTGCCGAAACCTGGCATGTAGCCGTCTGGCGTGGCGGGCATGGAGCTACTCCAAAGGGCTGGGCTTCAACACCCCGCGCTCGATCTGGTCCTCCTCGATGGACTCGAAGAGGGCGCGGAAATTGCCTTCGCCAAATCCCTCATCGCCCTTCCGCTCGATGAACTCGAAGAAGATCGGGCCGATCATGGTTTTGGAGAAGATTTGCAGGAGCGCCTTGGTCTGCCCGCCTCCGGCGACGGCTTCGCCGTCGATCAGAATGCCGAGCTCTTTAAGTTTTTCGACGGGCTCGCCATGCTGCGGCAGGCGTTTGCCGATCCTGGCGTAATAATTGGCGGGCGGCGGCGGCATGAACTCGAGTCCGGCCGCGCGCAAGGTTGCGACGGTTTCGTAGATATTTCGGCAGCCGCACGCGATGTGCTGGATGCCCTCGCCCCGATAGTCGCGCAGAAATTCCTCGATCTGGCTGTTTTCGTCCGCGCTTTCGTTGATCGGAATGCGGATTTTGCCGCAAGGGCTTGTCATGGCGCGCGAGTGCAGCCCCGTGAGCTTGCCTTCGATATCGAAGTACCGGATCTGGCGGAAATTGAAGAAACGCCGGTACCAGTCCGACCACCAGTCCATGCGCCCGCGCTCGACATTATGGGTCAGGTGGTCGATGTAATAGAGCCCGGCGCCTTCCGGCGATGCCTCGCGGGCGCCTGTCCAGCGAAAATCCACGTCCCAGATCGAGCCATTTTCGCCGTATCGATCAACGAGGTAGATCGGCGCGCCGCCGATGCCCTCGATGGCTGGGATATCGAGCTCCATGGGTCCGATCGGCGTTTGTGCGGGTTTCGCCCCGAGCCCGATTGCACGGGCGTAAGCACGGCCCGCATCCACCACGCGAAAAGCCATGGCGCAGGCGCATGGCCCGTGGCTCTTGGAGAAGCCGGCGGCGAAGCTGTTCGGCTCGGCGTTGACCACGTAATTGACGCCGCCCTGCCGGTAGAGGGTGACGTTCTTCGAGCGGTGTCGCGCAACGGCGGAAAATCCCATCCGCTCAAACAGCGCCGCAAGCCTGGCGGGCTCGGTATGGGCGAATTCGACAAACTCGAAGCCGTCGGTTCCCATCGGATTTTCGTCCGAGATGACGGCTTTGGGGGCGGCATCGTGCGGAAAAGGTCCCACGGCAAAAAACCTCGCTCGCCAGTCCCCCTCCAGCGTCAAAACAAAATATCGTATGGCGCGCGCCCTTTTAAAGGATAGGTTTTGATGGTGGCGCCCTCTTTAGCGGTGCACCCGATGAATCGTGCAGGAACGACCAAGATGAAGCTTTATGGCTACTTCCGCTCCTCGGCCGCTTACAGAGTACGCATTGCGCTCAATCTTAAAGGGATTGCGGTTGAGCATGCGCCGCTGCATCTGCTGCACGGCGGCGGCGAGCATCTCTCGCCTGCTTATTTTGCGAAAAATCCTCAAGCGCTTGTTCCCGCGCTCGAACTCGATGACGGGACCGTACTCACGCAATCGCTTGCGATCATCGAGTTTCTGGAGGCGATCCAGCCCGAGCCGCGGCTGGTTCCCGCAGACCCGATCCTTGCCGCTCGCGTGCGGGCCGTCGCGCTCGCCATCGCTTGCGACATTCATCCCCTCAACAATCTCCGCGTTCAAAATTATCTCCGGACCGAACTGGCGCAGGCTCAGGGCGGCGTTGACGCATGGGTGCGTCACTGGCTGCTCAAAGGGTTTTCGGCGATCGAGAATCTGATCGAGCCGGCTCCCTATTCGCTCGGCCCCTTTCCGACGCTCGCGGACGTGTGTCTCGCGCCGCAAACCTTCAATGCGCGGCGGGCGGGACTCGCGCTGGATCGGTTTCCCAGGATTTTGGCCGTCGAGGCGGCGTGCGCCAACCTCCCGGCCTTCCAGACCGCCCACCCCTCGCAGCAGACTGACTCGGAATAGGCCTTGACGCGATCTAAGGCGAAGTCAGCTTCAGACATTATCTTGGCGAGGATCTCGGTTACGCCAGGATGGAAGGCTGACGATTTCCACCTTTCCTTTCATTATTGCTTTTATTTTCTTGAGATAATCAATCTGCCATCAACTCGTGGGACGGCACAGTAGAGCCGGATGCCTGCGCTGGATGACCGTGGGCCAACGTCTATCCGGAGCACATCGAATGAAAATCGAGCAGAAGGCTAAGCGCGGCCTTATGGCCCTTCGCGGCGCTCTTTCAACGGCCCTGCAAGCCCGGATCGCTCGCTTCGCCCTTCCCGCCCTGCTCTGCGCGGCGCTCGCCGCCGGCGCGCCCCGCACGGCGAGCGCGGTCGAGACGATCAGCGAACAGGAGGCGCATGCGATCGGCGTGCAGGCCTACCTGTATTTCTACTCGCTGGTCACAGCCGATGTGACGCGGAGGCAGCTGACAAACGTCGTCAAGCCCGAAGGTGTGCGTGGGCCGATGAACACTTTCGCCAACGTCCTGGAATACCCGCCGGCGGACTTGAAGGTGGTGGTACGGCCAAACTTCGACACGTTGTATTCCAGCGCCTGGCTGGACCTGACCAAGGAGCCGATGATCGTGTCCGTGCCCGATACGCACGGCCGTTATTACCTGTTGCCGATGCTCGATATGTGGACAGACGTTTTCGCGTCCCCGGGCCGGCGCACGACCGGAACCCTGGCCGGCGATTTTGCAGTCACGCCGCCGGGATGGACCGGCGCGCTTCCGGCAGGCGTCGTTCGCATCGACGCGCCTACCCCCTATGTCTGGATCATCGGCCGCATCAAGACCGGCGGACCGGCCGGCTACGCGGCTGTGAATAAGATCCAGGCCGAACTCAAGCTCACGCCGTTATCGAACTGGGGCAAGGCGGCCGTGCCGGTGGTCGGCGCCGCCGATCCTGGCATTGACATGAAGACGCCGCCGAAGATCGCGGTCGACACCATGCCGGCAGCCAAGTTCTTCGCCTATGCGGCGGAAATCCTCAAGTTGCAGCCGCCGCACGTCACCGATCAACCGATCCTTGCGCTGATGCAGCGAATCGGAATCGAGCGCGGCAAGAGTTTCGACCTCGACAAGGCCGATCCGGCGATCAAGGCCGGATTGGAAACGGCGCCCGAGGACGCCTTGAAGTTGATGGCGTGGAAAGCGCCCAGCCTGGCGAGCGTCTCGAACGGCTGGTCGATGAACATCGACACAATCGGCGTTTATGGCAACGACTACCTTAAGCGCGCGATCATAGCCCAGCTGGGTCTCGGCGCGAACGTCCCGGAGGACGCGATCTACCCGCAGAACCTCGCGGACGAGACTGGCAAGCCGCTCGATGGAGCTAACAAATACACGCTCCACTTCGACAAGGACGCTACCCCGCCCGTGGACGCCTTTTGGTCGGTCACGCTCTACGATCCTCAAGGCTATCAAGTCCCGAATGCGCTTAATCGGTTCGCCGTCAGCAGCTGGATGCCGTTCAAATACAATCCCGACGGATCGCTCGACCTCTATTTCCAGAACGAAAGCCCCGGCCAGGATAAGGAAGCAAACTGGCTTCCGGCCCCGAAAGGTCCGTTCAATTTGACCATGCGCCTGTACGCGCCGAGAGCCGAGGCGCTAACCGGCAAGTGGAATCCGCCGCCGGTACGCGAGGTGCGGTTGGCCCTGCAATGAACTGTATTGCGTTTATAATTTGCAATTATGAACTTGAGTTGTTTACCGATGGATCGGCAGTCGCACTGCTGCGCGAGAGGTACCGCTGCTGGATCCAGAGCGGCTCGCCCCGCACAACCGTACCGTGGCTACAACTTTAGATTGCGTATTTGCGGCCGGAGCCGCAATCGTGCCAGCCAAGGTTGCAAGAAGGCGGGCTTTTTTGCAAAACGAACCCAATAAGGCAAACAAGATCCTACCATGCCGCGCGCCGCAACCAAGCGCCCCACAGGACGCGTGCGCGCGCGCCGGGACCGCAAACGGAGTGGTATGTGCACGGGGCGGCTTGCGCTTTGGCGGGCCTACCCGGCGGCGCGAACGGAGGGCGGCTCTTCCGCGTCCTCCTCGAAGCTTCCGGCCCTGACGAGGCGCTCGAACAGCCCGCCCGCCGCCGCGAGTTCCTGAAACCTGCCTGTTTCGACGATGCGGCCTGCATCGAGCACGAGGATCGTGCCGGCGTTCGCAATGGTCGAAAGCCTATGCGCGATGAGGAACGTGGTGCGCCCCAGCCGGACCGCGTCGAGAGCGCGCTTGATCTTGGCCTCGGTCTCGGTGTCGAGCGCGCTCGTCGCCTCGTCCAGGATGAGGATGGGCGCATTCTTCAGAATGGCGCGCGCAATCGCGATGCGCTGGCGCTCCCCGCCCGAAAGCGCCGAGCCGCGCTCGCCGATCACGAACTGATAGCCGCCGGGCTTCTGGCAGATGAAATCGTGCGCCTCCGCCAGCCGCGCCGCCGCCTCGATTTCCTCCTCAGTGGCGGCGGGGCGGCCGATGCCGATATTCTCGGCGATGGACCTGTTGAACAAGCCCGCGTCCTGAAACACCACGGCGATGGCTTGCCGGAGCGAGGTCAAGGTTACGTCGCGGATGTCCACGCCATCGATCGCGATGCGGCCTTCCTGCGGGTCGCGCAACCGCTGCAGCAGTGCGAGCGTCGTGGTTTTTCCCGACCCCGTGGGGCCGACAAGCGCGATGGTCTCGCCTGGGGCGGCCTCGAAAGTGAGGTTGAAAACGCCATGCTCCGTATAGGGAAAGCGAAAGGTCGCGTTCTCGAACACGACGCGTCCCTGTACAGGTTCGGGGAGGTCCGCCGCGCCGGGCGTCTCGATGGCGCCGCCGCTCGTATCGAGAAGCTCGAAGAAGTTTGCTAGCGTTGGCGCTTGCAGGAAAAGGCGGGCGATGAAACCGGAGAGAAGGTCGAGCTTGCCGATCAGGAGGTTCGCAAAGCCGACGAAGGCCACGATCTGGCCCACGGTGATTTCGCGGCGCTCGGCGAGGATGGCGCCGATGGCGAATACGGCCACCATGGTGATGGTTGCCGCGGTGCGCGTCAGCGCGGTCAGCATCCCCCACCAGGTCAGCACCGGATATTGCGCGCGCAGAAGATCGGCCATGAGGCTCCGGAGCGCGCTCGTCTCGTCCATCAGCCGCGTATAGCTTTGCACGATGGTGACATTGCCGATGACGTCGCCGACGCGGCCGAACACGTGCTGATGGTATTGCTCGACGTTGGCCTGCCCGCCATGCGTGCGCTGGATGATGATGGTGTTCGCGAGAAAATAGAGCGCGGCGAGCGCACCGAGCAGCGCCGCAAGCCGCACGTCGATGGCGAGCGCGGCCGGGATCAGGAGAACGATGCCGAGGATCGCGGTTAGATGCTCGCGCAGAAAGGAAAGCCAAAGCGCGAAGAGTTGGTCGGTTCCCGCGAGAAGCACGCGCACCACTCGGCCGGCGCCCTGCTGTGCGTGATAGCTCAGGGGAAGCGTGATGGCGCGCTCGAAGGCGGCGCTCAGCGCCGCGAGTCTTTGCCTGTGGGCGAGCCGGTCCGCCATGATCGCAAGCGCGAGGCTCGCGACGATGTTGAACAAGCCGAGCGCGGCCCAGACGCCGATGATCGGGAACGCCTTCCCCCCTTGCGAGAGCGCGTCGACCACGCGGCCGAACAGAATCGGCTCCGCGAGCTGCACAATGGCGATTGCGACCCCGGCGAGAACAAGGGTGAGCGCCAGCGCCCGCTCGGACGAGAGCATGCCAAGAGCGCGGAGATAGATTCTCGCCAGCTTCATGATCGGGCGGCCGCACGCCGCGAGGAGTTCCAGGGTTCTTGCGTCAAACGCTTGTCGCCCTTCCGTGTGCCCTCGGCAAGGCGAGGTTCCTTGAAATCGGCGCCGCGGCGGTTTCAGGCCGCGCGCGATCCGCGCTGAAACGCCGGCGCCGCCGTTGCGACGGTTCTCCTGGCGCCGTCCGAGAACAGGGCCACGACGCGATTATCGGCGTAGAGCGACAAGCTCAGAAGCGAACGTTTCGCCCAGCCGTCCGCCTCGAGACGCGTGACTTTCACCAGCCCCGCCTGGCAGGGAAAGCACGTCAGCCTGCCTTCGGGATGGACGAGCCTGACATTGAGCGCGGGGCCAAGCGGCGCTCTTACCGCGCTGGGAGCGTTGAGCGCCGCCCTGCCTCCGGCCTCGAAAAGATAGTCGTGCTCCACCGCGCGCCACGGTCCGCCGGATGCGCGCGCGCGCAAGCGCACGAAGCAGCGCCACACCGCGCCGATGGAAGCGTGCGCGGTCAGGCAGATCCAGCGGAACTGCACGGCGAGCCTTTCGCCATCGGCTGCGTGAATGGCGGCCTGGCCCCCAGGAAGGGAAACCGCCAGGAATTCGCCCTCCAGATCGCGGCCTATCGCGGCGGGGAGCTGGCCGCAGAAATCGAGCGGCGCCGCCCTCGCCTGAGCGGGCAGATTGCAGCTGTAGACGATGGCTGAGCTGGGCGCGGCGCGGAGGAGGCTGGCGGGAAGCGTCAAGGGGTGCGGAGCGCTTTCGGCGTCGTCGCGGGACCAGCCGAGCAGCGGCTCCAGCCGCAGGGTGATTCGGCATCCATCGTCCAGATCAAGCCTCTCCGCAAGAGGATTGCGCTCCATTTGTACACCAATCTTGGATTGCGGTGGAAAATCGGTTCTGATGGTTCCTAAAATGTCACACAAAGCTGTCACCAAACCATGAATACCTGCCAGAACAAGGCATGCCCGTTGTGCGGGGCTCCTTGGGCCTGCTAGAGCACGGTGAGCTTGAGCAGAAAAAGAGGCGCCGGCGTACATGACTGTGGCGGTGGTGATCCCTGCGCTGAACGAAGCAGGCAATATTGGACGCCTTGTTCGTGAGACGTTCCGGGTTTTGCCGCAGGAGATTCTGAGCGAGGTCATCGTGGTCGACGATGGCAGCTCGGACGGGACTGGCGACGAGGTCAAGTCGCTGATGTCCGCCTATCCGAGGTTGCGCTATATCCGCCACCGCCGAAGAACCGGCCAATCGGCGGCGATCCGCACGGGTGTGCTCGCCGCGCAATGTCCCATTATCGCCACCATGGATGGCGACGGGCAGAACGATCCTGCCGACATCCCGAACCTTTTCAAAAAACTGGGCGCTCCAGGTCAGCGCGGCCCCGCTCTCGTCGGAGGCATCCGGCTCAAGCGGAAGGCCAAGAATTCAAGGCGGCTCGCGAGCGTTCTAGCGAACATGGCGCGGCAAGCTATCCTCAGGGACAGGTGTCAGGACTCCGGGTGCGGGATCAAGGCGTTCTGGCGCGAGTTGTTTCTGCGCCTGCCTTATTTCACGAGCATGCACCGGTTCATGCCGGCGCTCTTCCTCATCTATGGGCTTGGCGTGGATTTCGCGCCCGTCAACGATCGCCCGCGCCTGGCGGGGCAGTCCAAATACACGAACTTCAACCGGCTTCTTCTCGGCGTCACCGACATGATCGGGATTGTCTGGCTTAGGCGGCGCACGCGCATCCCCGACATCGCCGAGGATTCGCTGGGGGTCGCCCGCCTCAGAGAAGCGGCCTATCCGCGCGCGCTGCCGCTGGCGTCGCGCCAAATCCACTGACAGCAAGGAGCGCGATCATGGACATCGCAGCACTGAACGGATGGTGGGCGGCGCTCTCCGGCGTGGATGCGGCGTGGGTCGTGTTCGGACTCGCGGCTCAGACGATGTTTTTCCTGCGCTTTCTCCTGCAATGGATCGCCAGCGAGCGCGTGAAGCGCAGCACCGTGCCGGAAACCTTCTGGTACTTCAGCTTCGCCGGCGGGGCGATGCTGCTTCTCTACGCCGTCCATCGCGCCGACCCCGTGATTATGCTCGGCCAACTCACGGGCCTCTTCATCTATGCAAGGAACATTTCGCTCATCTGGGCGCAGAAACGGCTTGCGCCGAGGCCCGTCGAGATCGGCGGCCGCGGAGGAGCGGCGTTCTGAAAACCTCCTGAAGGAGATGCGATTTTATGGGAGATACGCAAAGGTATGGGTTGCGGTTTCCACGCAAACAGCCTATGTCAATTTTGTGACGCGGGGTGGAGCAGCCCGGTAGCTCGTCAGGCTCATAACCTGAAGGCCGCAGGTTCAAATCCTGCCCCCGCAACCACCATAGTTGCGCCGCTCTCGCCGATGAGAGCGGCGAACTTCCCGTGAACCTCAAGCCGGATTGGCGCTCCTGTCTCAACAGGATGGACGAGGACGGTGTGCACAATATCCCTAAGGCTCGCTGAGAACGCTCCACTAGCATCCTCTGTGTTCTGGCGCATTACGTCGTGGAGGTTGTCGAGCGCGGATTTATAGTTGGCGACCGCGGCCGGATGCAAATCGATTTTGGGCGGCGCTTCGGTCCTGGCAAGCTCCGCTTCGGCCAACGCGATATTCCTCTCAAGCTCCGGGCGAACTAACAGCCAGCTTTCCGTTGTGATATGCCCGTAGATGAGGTTCTTCAGAGCCCGCTCATGGGCTGCCTTGGCTTTTGCCAATTCCGCTTCGGCGCGGCTTCTTCGCTTTGTAAGATCGCCGACGAGGCGGCGGCGTTCCGCGACGTAGCTATCGATATAAGTGCTAAGCGCGGCGGGATTCTCCAGCAGCTGCCTAAGGATGTCGACAACCCCGTGCTCGATCATGTGCAGGTAGTAGCTGCGCTTGTGGTCGCACGAACCGCTTTCCCGATGACGCGAACAACAGACGCGGAGAAGGCCTTTACTCGTTCCGTTCACGGCCATGCCGGAACCGCAGACAGCGCATTTTATCAGGCCCGATAGCAGCCGGCGCTTCGCGGGCCAATTCGTCCGGCCAGACTTCCCGCTTGTCTCGTTCAATCGACTTTGGGCTGCATCCCAAAGGTCTTGGTCAACAATTCGCAGATGGGGAACCTCAATGCGCTTCCAATCGCTGGGCGCGTTGGGCCGGGTGACCCGCCTGCCCGTTTCGGGATCGCGAACATAATGCACTTTGTTCCAAACAAGCACGCCCGCATAAATAGGCAGACGAAGCATGCCATTGCCCCGCGCCTTCATGCCATTGAGCGCCGATTGGCCCCAGGCCGCTCCCCGCGGGGCGGGCACTCTATCCCGATTGAGGTCATGGGCAATCGCGCGAGGCGATTTGCCTGAGACAAACTCACGATACACTCTACGCACGACTTCGGCCTCGTCGTCGACAATCTCGAGTTCGCCAGGTTCGCCTTTGACGGGCTGATAGCCGTAAGCCTTCCCTCCCGCTGATTTTCCCGCAGCAACTCGCCCGGAGAGACCTCTATGCGTCTTGTCGGCTAAATCTTGCAGGTAGATTGATCCTAAAAGTCCTCGGAGGCCGACCTGCATTTTGTCGGCTTTGCCGCCGTGAACTTGGGTGATTTCAACCCCAGAGAATGACAAGCGCTTGTAAACTCCTGCGATGTCTTCCTGGTCGCGGGAGATGCGATCGAGATTCTCGACAAGAACCGCTTCAAATGCACCATTTTGCGCATCAGCAAGCAGGCCAAGAAGGCCGTTGCGTCCAAAAAGGCTGGAGCCTGTCTTTGCTGCATCGGAATAGACGCTGACAACCTCGAACGCGTTGCGCGCCGCAAATTCGCGACATAGCGCAATCTGGTCTTCTATCGAAGTTTCACTCTGCTTGTCGGAGGAATAACGAGCGTAGATCGCAGCCGATTTCATGGCACAACCTTAAGAATAAGATAAAGTGATGTTAGCTCCCAATTCCATGGCCAGCAAGAAACCAGAGATTGGCTTCATGATGGGATGCAGGGTAAACGAAGCGCCGAAGCTTAGATTTCGTTCGCAAGCGTTTAAAGGCTTTCAAAGCGACCCGTTGCGTCTTTGCGAAAACGCGGAATGCGCGGGCGGAAGGTGCTTCGCGCACCGACGGGTCACTTATCGTCTCGCCTCACATCACGGTCCTTTTCGGTCTGACAGCGGCTTTCGATTTCTGCTCGATGATCTTTTCGCGCTTGATGCTGGGCTAGCGCTCTCACAAACCGAAGAAAAAGCTCGTTAGGTTGCGGAGAAGGGCCTCCGCATTGTTTCTCGGCAAGCGCTGGCGCGGAGACGGGCTTGATTATGACGATGCTGCGCGCTTGCCGATTAAGTCGATAAGGCAGAAACCCCTGTTTCGCCTTCTGCTGGTCCCTGTCCACGTTCAAGCTCTTGCTCACGCGCCCCGACGGCATGCGCGGTCTCCTCGGCGAAACACATCACATGACGAGCTTTCCTTAAAGATCAGGATTAGGCAAGCATTGATCGACAAGGGCCCCTTGCTGCGGGCTAGCAAAGGCAAGCCACGACTTCCACATCCTCGCTAACCCATAGGCAAGGCGCCATTGCGTTTCGGCTGTTCGTAATCAGTTGCGCCGGCGGTACGAATTGTCGCAGCAGGAGTTTTCCGCCGACAGACACTGCGACGATGGCGAAGGCTTCCGGCGCCTCGTTGTCAGCGAGGGCGCGCATAGTGAGCACCTGCCCAGGATAGAATCCGAGGTCGGACAGAACCGGCGTGAGCACCCGGTAAGAGCGCACGCTCTCGTTTGCGTTTGAGAGAGGAGATAGTGGAAGTAGGGCGAGGTCGTCTCCGACCGCCGCTCGAGGAGGGAGGGTCATTTCGTGGAAAAGCCATATGGGTGAAAGTGCACGCCAAAATCGGCGGGCGCTCTCCATATAAGCAATAAAATTTATTCAAAGCAAAATCTAAGCTTAAGGTAAATTTATGAACTAGAGAATGACAACTCCTGCAATCTTGGCGGGCGCATCCAGCATGTGGATCGGCAAAGAATTTTGCTCGCGGCTGTTGGTTATAAGAAGATAAGGCGCGATAAACTGACGAAGCAAGTAAAACAGGATCGCTTTCCTTTGAGGCCATGGAGACGATAACCACGCTTCCATTGCCGGCAGACTTTACCGCTTTCTCATCCATCTCGGCCACGATCAAAGCGTTCTCGCCCAAGTTGAGTTCGCTTAACACGCCAGACAGCACGCGGAACATGCGCTGCGTGGATGTAGCGAGCGCCTTGGCCACCACCGACCCCTTGGGGGGATGATAGTCTTCCAGATCGGGTGCAAAGGCCACCTCGTCGGCGGCGACGAGGTCGGTCACCGGAACGCCGAGCGTGCGGGCGAGCTTATCGAGTTTCGCAAAGCGCAGGCCCCGTGTGCCCGCTTCGACGCGGGACATATGGCCTTCTGAAAGCCCGACTTTCTCCGCCAGGTCGGCGAGCGTCAGGCCGCGCTCCAATCGCAGTCTTTTTATCCGGCTTGTCTCCATGACAGGGATATTGCGCAAAAAGACAAACGCTTCAAGTGAAATCCTCAAGATTCCTCTTGAGCGAACCAGGCGTTATAGACAAGTATTAGGCAAGCCAACAAACGGGGTTCGCCAATGCTGCTTATCGAAAAGTTCCAGGATTTCCTGCACCGATCCGGCCACACGCGGGAAAGCTTCGGACGCCTGATGGGCGTCCATCCTTCGCTTTTATCGCGCCTCATTCCCCATGACGGCGGCCCTCCCGTTCGGGAGCCGCGGCTTTCCACCTTGCTGAAGCTCGTAAAAGCCTCCGGCGGCGTTATCGCGCTCGACGATTTCTCCAAGGCTGGCTCGTTCCTGGGCGGAGACGAAAGAGGCGGACGCTGCCCTTATTGCGGCCGTCCCGAGCACGCCCCGGAGCGCTCTCATGGGTGAGCGCAAACCATCGTTAGAAAAAGCGCTGAACGGGCTTGTCCCAGTTCCACCAAGCGTCGCGCCTTGCGCGCGGCCGTCAAGACCGCTTCGCGCCAGGAGGCCTGGGGGCGTGCCGCCCGTCTTGACCGCCGCTGTGCGAGGCGCGCTTCGAAATCATGGCCGGGGCGAAGAAACGGCGCTCGACCGAACAAAGAAACGGACCTTCCAAGGTCTGGCGAGGGGCCGCCATGAGTAAGTGGACGCCCGAAATTGTCGCCTACATTTGCAGCCAATATTTGGAAGAGCGAAAAAGCGCGGGCGAGATCGCCAAGGCCTTGAACTACGCCTTTTCCCGCAACGCCGTCACCGGTAAGCTCTTGCGCGTTGGCGCGCTGGGCCAACGCAAGGGCATTGATCTAGGCAAGCAAATCACGGCCTTCCCAAAAAGCCGCCTGTGCCGAAGGCGCGCTCTCAGAAACGCCAGCCCAAGCGCAAAGCCGCTCCGCCCAAGATTGAAGCGGCGCCTCCGCCAGCCGAGTCGAGACTTGGCCCCGAGTTGATGCCAGCCGACTTGAAGCTCGTGGCGCGCGCCGAGAGCTTGTTCGAAGGACCGGGCCTCCCGCTGCTGGAGACTTCTTCGCGTCATTGCCGCTGGCCCGCCAAAAGCATAGCTTTGAGCGACGCCGCACGTTTGCGGCCTCAAGAAAGTGCGCGGCGCCTAACATGGCGGTTCCTTTTCATTAGCCCGATATCAGCTTATATGGGCCCGCGCCGACGCAGGCGCATGGACGCGTGACATCACACAAAAAAGAAGGTCCCGCCACGCCAGGCGAAGAGAACCTTCACCAGGGAGAAAGATATCCGATGACTCTCGAAACGAAGCGTTTCGGCGCCGAAGTCAAGTCGTCGCCGCTGAACTCAAAGAGGATCGCCAGGACCGCGCTGTTGTCGGCGCGGTCGCTTCTACCGCGCTGCTTCCCGGCGAGACGCTGGGCGGGCGACGAATACGTCGACCAGAAGAAAATCCGACGCGCAGGCGCGACAAGCAGCATAAGCGGCCATCCTTTCAAGATCAATGGGCGGAGCGGCGTTTGGAGCGACTTCGCCACCGGCGACGCCGGGCGCGATTTGTTGGATTTGAAAGCCCTTCCTCGACGGCACATCGCTTTCCGAGGCAACGCTTATGCTCGCGCAGGAGCTTGCCTAGATCAATGCCCTTGCGTTGGCCCAGCGCG
>CAVWOB010000025.1:0-52462 GCA_963756335.1 uncultured Alphaproteobacteria bacterium | reverse complement strand
CACCGGGTAAAAAGGCCGTAACGTATGGCGATTCGTATTACCAGGCGGCGCCCGGCAAATCAATTCGGAGACGCTCCCGCGAAAGGTCGAGCTTCATCGGGAATGCGGCTGGAGACCGGAGGCGGCGTCGGCGAACGCCTTGCGCCGGTCGCTGACGGCGTTGGGCGCCCGGTTCCAAGCGCCTTCTCTGCGAGCGTTTTCTGCTGGGCGATGCCGGCGCTCCAAAAGATGGCCGCGATCAGGTGTCCGGCCGTGATCAGCGCGGCGAGATAGGCCGGAAGGGCTTGGAACAATCCTACGCAAAAGGCGGCGAGAGCGGGGAGGGTGATAACGCCGCTCAGCGTCGCCGGGTTTCGGTGCAGCAGCGTCTTCGCGTAATCGATAAAGTTCCTGGCGCTTCGCACTTCGAAACGAGGGCAAATCGCCGGCTCGCCTTGCTTGAAGCTGTATTCGACCCAGGCGGCGGCCAGATAGAGCGCGCCGCCCGCGATGATGGAAAATGAGGCGAGCGCAGCGCCGGCGGCGATATAGGCGGCTGAGGCCGCTGCGCTAAACCATGCCGCGCGTTTGATGAGCCTGTTCCTGCGTTTAATGGCGCGGTCGAGCTTCTCGGGGTGAAGCGCAACCACGGGCGCTTGCGGCGCCGCGATGGCGGGTCCCGCCCCAAGACATACGACTTCGGCGGCGAGCCAGAAGAGGAGAGCGAGGGCGATGCCGGCTTCGCCCAGAGGTACGGATTGCTTCAAGACGACGTCGGCGATGGTCGCCGTGGCTGTGCCAGCGGTGAGCGTTATTTCGCTGGCCGAGGACAGCATGAGCGCGTGTGCGCGGGCTGCGGCGGGTAAACGAAATGCATAGAGGCTGCGCTGCGGCGGGAGACGCCCTTGGTGCTGTTTTCGGCTTTGCATGGACAGATATGTCAAACACAAGATTAATCTTGCATACCAGGTATGCAGGATCCGTAGGTCCACGTTTTTCCGAATTATATATCTGCGGGAAGACGCGAGAATAGCTCGTATGACTTATCCTACGAGCGCAACGGCTTTTGGTATTGTGCAATATTGTTGCTAGAGCGACACTTTTCAAGTCTGGTTATTTGCGACACTTTGGCAAAGGCGAAAAACGCGCCGTCGATCTTAGCGTGGCGAGACGGCATCGAGTTAAATTCCTGTGGCCGTTCGCGCGGTTTACGCATGGGAAGATCGGCGGCCGCGCGCAGCCGGACCGCGGTTGCGGAGCCAAGCGCGAGCGAGCGGAGGGAGCGGTTTTCGCGGACGCGTTATCGCGCCGGGAAGTGCTTCGCCTCTCCAACGCGAGAAGACCCGTTTGAGAACTGCAACGGTCCGTGACGGCCTATCGCGTCGCCTGGAGAGGCCCGGCCGGCATGGAGTCAAATCGCTTCGCGCCCGGCCGGATGATCGGTCTCCGCGCGCAACGGCCGCGACAGCAGCGCCTCAATGGCGTCGCCGACGCTCAAATGGCCCTTCACGACATTATCGACGGCCTCGCAGATCGGCATCTCGACGCCGTGCTTGCGCGCGAGCGCCACCACCGCGCCCGCCGAATAGACGCCTTCCGCAACCGACTTCCGCGCGCCGAGAAAATCCGCGAGCGCCTGCCCTTGTCCCAGCGCCACGCCGAGCGACATGTTGCGCGACTGCGGGCTTGAGCAAGTGAGGATCAGGTCGCCGAGGCCGGAAAGCCCGGTCAGCGTCTCGAAGCGTCCGCCGAGCTTCACGCCGAGCCGCGTCAGTTCCGCGAATCCGCGCGTGGTGAGCGCCGCATGCGCGTTGCGGCCGAGCTGGCGCCCTTCCACGATGCCCGTCGCGATGGCGAGCACGTTCTTCACCGCGCCGCCAGCCTGCGCACCGAGGATGTCGCTCGTCCAATAGAGCCGGAAATTGCGGTGAGCGAGCGCCTCCATCAGCTTCACGCCGGCCGCCTTCTCTTCGCAGGCGAGCGTGAGCGCGGCCGGCAGGTTCTTTGCGACCTCGCTCGCGAAGCTCGGCCCGGAAAGCGCGGCGACGCTCGCCTGCGGCAAGACGGCCCGCACAACCGAACTCATGAACTCGCCCGTGTGCTGCTCGAAGCCCTTGGCGCAGATGACCACCGGCGTTCCCGCCGCGACATGGGGCGCGAGCTCGCGGGCGACGGAGCGGACGAACTCAGCCGGCGCCACGAAGAGGATCAGGCCGGCGGCGGCGAGGTCGCGCACACTGGCGGTGGCCTCGATGCGAGGGTCGAGCGCGACGCCCGGCAGGTAGACGCGGTTCGTATGATGAGAATTGATCTCGGCGGCCGTTTCCGGCTCGAAAGCCCAAAGCGTGACCTTGCGGCCCGCGCGGCGGCAGGATTGCGCCAAGGCCGTCCCCCAGGCGCCGCCGCCCACCACGCCGACATGCTCAAAAGCGCGCTCTTCGTTTTCGGTTGCCCCTGCCATGATCGGGAAATGCTTTCTTATGCCGCGCGGCGCGCGCGCGATGTGACGCCAATTTGCAAGGGCTTAGCGGGAGGGGCGTGCGCGCGCAAGCCCGCCTGTGGCTAACAAGGCGCTGAAAAAGGTGGTGTTCCCGGATTCATCCTTCGAGACGCCGCTTCGCGGCTCCTCGCGATGAGGCTTTGACAGGCTCAGGATGCGGACGAGCGATTTCAACGGCCTGCGAACCATTGGGGGGGCCGCATGGCCGTTCGCCATCCCGCTAATGCGCGGAAGCGGCCGCTTTGTGGCGATCCGGGCCGCCGGCTTTCGGCGAAGTTTGCGAGAGAGGCCAGCGAGCGCGGGCGGGCGCGTCCAGGCCGTCGGAAAAGCCGGCGGCGAGACGGCAGGCGCCGGCCCAGGCGATCATGGCGGCGTTGTCGGTGCAGAAGCCCGGCGGCGGCGCGCGGAACTCGTATTCGGACGCGTCGCACTCCTTCAGAAGCGCGGTCCGAAGGACACGGTTCGAAGCGACGCCGCCCGCCGCCACCAGCCTTCTCGGCAAGCCCTCGGCCTCATAAAGCCTGAACGCCGCGCGCAGCCTGTCGCGCAGAACGTCGGCCGCCGCCGCCTGGAAGGAGGCGCACAGATCGGCGACATCCTGCTTGCTCAGCGGGGCGTGCGACAGCGCCATCTGGCGAACCGCCGTTTTCAATCCCGAGAAGGAGAAATCGGGCCGCTCGCGCCCCATGAGAGGCCGCGGCAAGGCGAAGCGATACGGATCCCCGGCCCTTGCCGTGCGCTCCACGGCTGGGCCTCCCGGAAAGCCGAGGTTCAGCATCTTGGCGACCTTGTCGAAGGCTTCGCCGAGCGCATCGTCGATCGTGCCGCCGAGCTTCGCATAGTCGAAGCCCTCGCCGACCCGCACGAATTCCGTATGCCCGCCCGAGACGAGAAGAAGCAGGTAAGGCGGACGAAGGCCTTCCGTCAGCCCCACGGTGAGCGCATGGCCTTCCAGATGGTTGACGGCGACGAGCGGCAGCTTGTGCACGAGCGCAATCGCCTTGCCCGTGACGAGCCCGACGAGAAGGCCGCCGATCAGCCCCGGCCCGGCCGTCGCCGCGACGCCGTCGAGATCGGCGAACGTCACGCTCGCCTCTCTCATCGACGCCGCGACAAGCGAGTTCGAGCGCCTGCGCGTGCGCCCGCGCCGCAATCTCGGGCACCACGCCGCCGAAGGCCTCGTGATCCTTGAATTGGGTTCGCACAATATTCGAGAGGATTACGCCGTTTCCATCGCAGTCGCGCCGGACTATTGCCGCGGCGGTTTCGTCGCAGCTCGTCTCTATGCCGAGTAGGGTTAATTCGCGAATTATTGTCGCTCCGGGGCAAGGCTCATCGATAGTGATCGCGCTTGGATGCATGATCCGATATTAGTCCCCAATTCGCTTTAGTGCTGTACCTCGCGACCGGGATATGCTTAGTGTCCGAGCGCGAAGGCGCCTTCATCTTAGCGGCGACATCGCGGCGCTCCCGCACAAACCAACGCTCAACAAAACCATGAAAAAACACTCAGACGCAAGGCAAATCCGTATTGGCACCAGGGGGAGCGCGCTGGCTCTCGCGCAGGCGACCGAGGTGAAAAACAGGCTGTCGGCCATCTATGGCGATGAGGTCTCTGTCGAGACCGTCATCATCAAGACCACCGGCGACAAGATCCTGGACCGCGCGCTGGCGGCCGTCGGCGGCAAAGGCCTTTTCACCAAGGAGCTGGAAGAGGCGCTGCTCGACAACAGCATCGACATCGCCGTCCATTCCATGAAGGACGTGCAGGCCGTGCTGCCGGATGAGCTTGAGATCGGGTGCATTCTGCCGCGCGAAGACGTTCGCGACGCGTTCGTTTCGCTGACGGCGAAGTCCCTGGCCGGCATGCCTGAAGGCGCCGTCATCGGCACTGCGTCGATCCGGCGCGAGGCTTTCATCCGCAACAAGCGCCCGGACCTCAAGACGGTGCTTTTTCGCGGCAACGTTCAGACGCGGCTGCGCAAGCTCGAAGAAGGCGAGGCTCAGGCCACGCTGCTCGCAGCGGCGGGCCTGCGGCGGCTCGGCCTTGCGGATCGCATCACGCAGCTGATCCCCGTTGAGGACATGCTGCCGGCCCCGGCGCAAGGCGCCATTGGCATCGAGGTCCGCAAGGCGGACGCTCAAGCCAAGGAAATCATCGCCGCCATCCATCACCGCGACTCGGGTTACGCGGTCGAGGCGGAGCGCGCCTTCCTGAGCCAGCTCGACGGCTCCTGCCGCACGCCTATCGCCGCGCTCGCCCTAATCGACGGCGACTCGCTGTCCTTCAAAGGCGCGATCCTGACGCCGGACGGCGCGCGCACCTACGAGACCGGGCGCAAGGGCACGGTTGCGGAGGCCGCCGCTCTCGGCATAGACGCCGCGCGCGAGTTGTACGGCCGTGGCGGCAAGGATGTTTTCCGCGACGCCGGCTGACGCCCTTATGACGTGACAAATCGCCGGAGGGAACATGCGCCTCCTCGTGACAAGGCCAGAGCCGGACGCGAGCGCGTTCGCAGCTGAGTTGCGCGCGCTCGGCCATGAGCCCGTCCTGCAGCCGCTCCTCGAATTTCGCACGCTCGACTTCAATTTCGCGCCGCTTCGCGCGGCGGGCGCGATCGTCGTCACCAGCGGAAACAGCGTTCGCGCCCTGAAGGAAAGGGGCGGCATCGAGGCCATCGCGCAGAAGCCGCTTTATTGCGTGGGCGAGCAGACAGCGAAGCGGGCGCTTTCGGCCGGTTTCCGGACGGTGCTCGCGATTGGCGATACGGGCGAGGAGCTGGCCGGAAAAATCGTCGCGGCGGGGCGAAAGGACGCGCCGCTCTGTCACGTCATGGGCGAGCACATGGCCTTCGATATCGCGGGCGCGCTCTTGCGCGAAGGCTTCTCCGTAGAGACCGTGACCGTCTACAGCATGGACGCCTGCGCCGAATTCCTGCCATCCGTGGATGCTATGCTGAGGACCGGCGCAATTGACGGGGTGATCCTGATGTCGCCCCGTACAGCCGAGATCTACGTTTCATTATGTCACATGCGCCCCTACCTCGATTGCGCTAAAACTCTTTCATATTTCTGCTTATCGGGGAACGTGGCGGCCAAGCTTGCTTCCCTTCAGCCGGATCGTGTGCTTATCTCCAGGAAGCCCGGCAAGAAGGCTCTCTTGGATCTGCTGTGCGCAAATTGATACGGGCCGAAGATAAAATCGCGAGCGACGGCGACATTAACGTATTGTCAAGGCACTTTAGCAATCAAGGCGCCTGACGACATAAAGACCGAGGACCGAAGATGACAGCGGAGCCTGACAGCCCAGACGAGCCGCATCTTGAGCCCGCCGGCGGCGGCGAACCGAAGGACAGGCCCACCCGGCCGAGGGCGCCCCTGCTCGAAGGGCGCGCGATTTCGCTGTCGGGCGATGGCGGAGGGGGGCTCCTGCGTCCGCTCGCGGCGGGCCTCATCGGCGGCCTTGTCGGCGCAGGCGCCGTCTATTTTCTGTCTTCGGGCGCGGACAACGACGCCCGTCAGTTCATCAATCAGCTGAATTCGAAGGTCGCGGAGCTGAGCGACGCCATCAACGCAAAAGCGGCCTCGTCGGGCGTGGCGAGCGTCGAGCAGCTCAGCGAAGTGCGCTCCCGGATCGACACAATCGCTTCTTCCGCCAAGACGGCTGAGGAAGGGGTTCGGACCCTGACACAGAAGGTCGAGGCCCTGGAGCAGAAGCCCTCCGCCGACAGCGCGAAGGAGGCGATCCACGCCGATATCGCTGCGCAGATCGCGCCGGTTGCATCCCAGATTGCGCCGCTGGCCGCTCAGATCGCGCCGCTGTCCGACCGCGTGGCCGCGATTGAGGCCTTGCAGAATGAACGGGTCTCCGACGCCCGCACCGCCGCGCTGACGATTGCGCTGACGAACCTGCGGCGCGTCATCTCCGAAGGCCGCCCCTTCGCAACCGAGCTTTCGGCGGTCGAGTCGCTCTCGCCGTCGAAGCTGCCCGTCTCCGACCTCGCCGCGAATAAGGACAAAGGCGTGGCTTCGCTTGCCGAGCTTCAGCGCGGTTTCGCCGATGTCTCCCGCGCCGTCATCTCGAAGCATTATTCGGGCAAGAGCGACTCCATCCTGGGCGAAGTTCTGGCCCGCGCCCGTGCGGCCGTCCAGGTGCGCCCAGCGGGCGGCGGCGGCGACACGATCGAGGCTAAGCTCGGCCGCATCGAGGCGGCGCTGAAGGCAGGCGACCTCAAGGGCGCCTTGACGGAGGCTCAAACCATCGAAGGCCCCGCGAAGGACGAGCTGCAGCCGTGGCTCGACCGCGCCGAGGCTCGCGCCGCGGCGGACGAGGCCGTGCGGAAGACCGATACCGAGCTTCTCGCCAGCCTGTCCAAGGCGCATCGCCCGTAACCTGACCTGAAACCGGCAACCAAGCGCGAAATCGCGAAACGCTGTGGAAGTTAAGCCATGATCCGCCTTATTGCCTACTTAGCCGTCATCGTCGCCGCCGCCACGGGGCTGTCCTGGATTGCGGACAGGCCCGGTACGATCACCGTGGAATGGCTCGACCACAACGTTCGCACGAGCGTCTTTTATGGGACCATCATTCTGGCGTTCGCTTTCGCCGCGCTTGCCCTTACCGGCTGGCTCGGCGCCCTGACAGTGCTTGCGCCCCGGCGCTTCGCAAGAAGAGTTGTGGAGCGCCGCAATCGCGTCGGACAGGAAGCCGTCCGGCGCGGCATCTTTGCCGCAGGCGCCGGCGACAAGATCGCCGCGCTGAAGGCCGGGGCGCTCGCGAAAAGGACCGTGCCGGAGGAGCCGCTCGCCCTTCTGCTCGAAGCCCAGTCCGCGCAGCTGAACGAAGACCCGATCGCATCGCGCCAGGCCTTCGAGCGCATGCTCGAAAAGCCCGAGATGAAAGAACTCGGCCTGAGAGGCCTCTACATCGAGGCGAAAAAGGCCGGGCAGATCGAAGCGGCCAAGCAATTCGCGGAAGGCGCTCTCGCTTCGAACCCGGCGCTGAGCTGGTCTTCGAGCGCGCTCTTCGAGATGCAGTGCCGCGAAGGCGATTGGCGGGCCGCGCTCAAGACGCTTCAGATCGCCAAGCAGAACCGCCATCTCGGCAAGACCGAGGCCGACCGCCGCCGCGCGCTTCTTCTGACCCAGCTCGCCGTCGAGCTTGAGGATTCGCAGCAGGCCAAGGCGCTCGCTTATGCGTTGGAGGCTTTCGAGCTTTCGCCGTCCTTGATCCCGGCCGCCTCCGTTGCGGGACGCATCCTCACCTCGCAGGGCCAGACGTCCAAGGCGACCAAGGTGCTGACGCAGGCATGGCGGGCGACGCAGCATCCGGAAATCGCGCTGATATTCGCCCACGCGCGCCGGGGCAATTCGCCGAGAGATCGCCTGTCGCGGGTGAAGTCGCTCGTCACGGCCGGCCCGGCCAGCATCGAGGGGGCCGTCGCGGTCGCAGTCGCCGCCATCGAGGCGAAGGACTGGAAGGCCGCCCGGCTGGCGCTCGAGCCCCATCTCGCCAACAACCCGCCTGCTCGCATCTGCCGCCTGATGGCTCGCATCGAAGCCGGCCAGAACCGCGACGCCGGCCGGGCTCGGGAATGGCTCGCTCGCGCGGCCCGCGGCGCGCCGGATCCCATCTGGGTCGCGCCGGACGGCTCGGTCTCCGCCGAGTGGCAGCCGATGTCGCCGGCGACGGGAGCGCTCGGCGTGCTCGAATGGAAGTCGCCGCCCGCGGCCACAGCGCCCGGTGCCGACGACTTCATCGCCGAAATGTCCGCCCTCGACGTCGTCTCCATCAATTCGGAGCCAGTCGCTTCGAAGGCGATTTCGGCGCGCGCCGAGGATGTGACGGACGCGTCCGCGCCCGATAAGGGCGACGCGCCGAAAAACGCGAACGCAGCCGCTTGATTGCTGTAGCCTTTGGGAGTCGCCGGAACGCCAGCATGGGATTTCGCGGCGCATTTGCAAGCATCGAGCGGACTTCACTTGCGCCGCGACAGGTCCGTTGCTATTCATAACCGGCGGGTTCGCCCGCCAAGCCGCTTTAGCTCAGCCGGTAGAGCACATCATTCGTAATGATGGGGTCGCGTGTTCGAGTCACGCAAGCGGCACCACTAAAATCAAGGGGTTAGACGACATCCCTACATCAGGTTCGACGCTTGCCGAGGTTCATCGACCTGCAAGCCGCAAATTCGCTCATGGATGGTCGTCTTAAGCCCTTCTCTGCCATGTTTTTCCAGGTTCGATCGGTTCGCAAGAAGCCAAGATTTCTCCCTTCAGATCGGGTCGTAACGTATGGCGATTCGTATCACAGGAGTTTTTCGGCTAAGCCCGGCGCGTTACCCTATCAATTCACCTGAATTATACCGGGCAGCGTCTTCAGCGCGGAGAGCTGGCGCGCCGAGATCGAGAAATTACTGCCGAGCACAAACTCGACGGCCTTGCTCGCCTCGCGCAGTTCCACAACAAGCTTCAACTCGATGGAGCCTTCGCGGCTCACATGCTTCGTGAGATCGGCGATCTGAAGCCGCTCCGTCGCGGTGATCGACATCTGCCGCGAGGTCTTGCCGAGCACTTCGTCCAGCGACTGCACGGTCTGGACGCGAACCTTCACCGTTTCGCCCTCGGCCTCGCCCTCGACCTGGATCAGCACGTTCTTGCCCGGTTCCAGCTTGCCGTCCGCCGCCGCCAGCGTGTCGGCGAAGATCACGGCCTCGAACTGGCCGGTGGGATCGGAAAAGCCTGCGAAGGCGAAGCGGTTGCCGGATTTGGCCTTGCGGTCCTGCTTGTAGGTGACGGTGGCCGCAAGCCGCGCCTCGGCCCGCCCATGCGCATGCACGCGCGCTGCAAAATCGCCCCAGCGCATCACGTTGAGGCGCACGAGCTGATCCGCGAAATCGTCGAGCGGGTGGCCCGAGAGGTAAAAGCCCGCCGCAGCAAGCTCGGCGTCGAGCGTTTCGATATGTCCCCAGGCTGGCGCGTCGGCCAGATCAAGCGTCGCGACCGCAAGTCCGGCGCCGCCGCCGCCGAACAGATCGACCTGGCCCGCCGCCTTGTCCTGGGCGCTCCTCGCGCCGAACTCGACCAGCCGCTCCAGGTTCTTCGCCACCTTCGCGCGGTTCTTTTCTAGATCCTCGAAGGCGCCCGCCGCGTTCAGCGTTTCGAGCGCGCGCTTGTTCACGGTCTTCGGACCGATGCGCGACATGAAATCGGCGAGGTCGCGGAAGGGCCGGCTCGCACGCTCCTCCACGATATGCGCGGCCGCCGCGTGCCCCATGTTCTTCAGCGCCGCCAGCGCATAGCGGATGCCGCCGCCCTCCGGCTCGAATTCCGCCGCCGACTTGTTCACCGATGGCGGCAGGATCGCGATGGCGTGCTTCTTCGCCTCGCTCGTGAAGCTGTAGAGCTTGTCGGTGTTGGCCATGTCGAGCGTCATCGACGCGGCGAGAAACTCCTGCAGATGGTTGGCCTTGAGATAGGCGGTCTGGTAGGCGATCAGCGCGTAGGCGGCGGCGTGGCTCTTGTTGAAGCCGTAGCCCGCGAACTTCGCCACCAGCTCAAAGATGTAACGCGCGCGGGCCTCGTCGATGCCCTTCTCCATCGCGCCCTTGACGAAGTGCGCGCCTTGCGCGTCCATCTCGGCCTTGATCTTCTTGCCCATGGCGCGGCGCAAGAGGTCCGCCTCGCCGAGGCTGTAGCCCGACAGCACCTGCGCGAGCTGCATCACCTGCTCCTGGTAGATGATGACGCCGTAGGTCTCCTCCAGGATCGGCTTGGCGAGCGGGTGCAGATAGTCCGGCTCCTCGATGCCGTGCTTGCGGTTGATGAAGGTCTCGATGTTGTCCATCGGGCCGGGACGATAGAGCGCGTTTATAGCGACGATGTCGCCGAAGCGGTCAGGCTTCAGCTTGCGCAGCGCTTCGCGCATGCCCGTACTTTCGAGCTGGAACACGCCGCCGGTATCGCCCCTCGCGATCAGCTCGTAAGTAGCCCGGTCGTCGAGCGGCAGATGGCCGAGATCGATGGGCCTGCCCGCTTTCTTCACCAGCTCGCACGCCTTCTGCAGCACCGTCAGCGTCTTCAGCCCGAGGAAGTCGAACTTCACCAGCCCCGCCTGCTCGACCCACTTCATGTTGAACTGGGTGACGAGCATGTCCGAGCGCGGATCGCGATAGAGCGGCACGAGTTCGACAAGATCGCGGTCGCCGATCACCACGCCGGCGGCGTGCGTCGAGGCGTGGCGGTAAAGCCCTTCGAGCTTCTGGGCTGTATCGAGAAGCTGCGCCACGATGGGCTCGCGATCGCGCGCCTCCTGCAGCTTCGGCTCGCCCTCGATGGCCTGTGCGAGCGTCACCGGGTTCGCGGGGTTGTTCGGCACCAGCTTGCAGAGCCGGTCCACCTGCCCGTAGGGCATTTGCAGCACGCGGCCGACGTCGCGCAGCACCGCGCGCGCTTGCAGCTTGCCGAAGGTGATGATCTGCGCCACGCGGTCCGCGCCGTACTTGTCGCGGACATAGGCGATAACCTCGTCGCGCCGGTCCTGGCAGAAGTCGATGTCGAAGTCCGGCATCGACACGCGTTCGGGGTTCAGGAAGCGCTCGAACAGGAGGCCGAAGCGGATGGGGTCGAGGTCGGTAATGGTGAGCGACCAGGCGACGACCGAGCCCGCGCCCGAGCCGCGGCCCGGCCCGACAGGAATGCCTTGCGCCTTGGTCCACTTGATGAAGTCCGACACGATCAGGAAGTAGCCGGGGAACTTCATGCGCGTGATGACGTCCAGCTCGAACGCCAGCCGCTTCTTGTAGTCCTCATCGCTCGCGGCGCGTAAGCGTTCGGGGATGGCGGCGAGGCGGCGCGCCAGCCCTTCCTCGGCCTGCCTGCGAAGCTCGGCGGCCTCGGCTTCGGCGGCGTCCTTTGCGCCGGGGACGAATTGCGGCAGGATCGGCTTTCGCGGCGAGGGCCGGAACGAGCAGCGCTTGGCGATCTCGACCGTGTTCTCGATGGCTTCCGGCAGATCGGCGAACAGCGCCGCCATTTCGGCGCGCGACTTCAGGAAATGCTCGGGCGACAGGCGGCGGCGGCCGTCCTCGGCGACGTAGCGGCCGTCGGCGATGCAGAGCAGCGCGTCGTGCGCCTCGAACACGGCGCGCTTCGGGAAGTAGGCTTCGTTCGTGGCGACGACCGGCGCGCCGTGCTCATAGGCCCAGCGCAGGAGCTGCGGCTCCACGGCGCGCTCGCGAGCAAGGCCATGCCGCTGGATTTCGACATAGAAGCGGCCGGGGAATATCGCCGCCAGCGCCGCCAGCCGTTCCTGCGCCGCCGCTTCATTGCCGGCCGCGAATGCGCGGTCCGCCGGGCCGTCCGGGCCGCCCGAAAGCGCGATCAGGCCTGCGGCGTTCCGCTCGATTTGCGCCAGCGTAACGTGCGCCGCGCCATCGCCCGCGTCGAGAAAGGCCTGGCTCGACAGGCGCATCAGATTGCCGTAGCCGGCGGCGTCCTTCGCCAGCAGCACGATAGAGCCGTGATGGGAAGGCGTGCGCGCGCCGGGCCGTGGCGTCTCGTCGGGGCCAAGCGGAAAGGCGAGGTTCAGCGAGCAGCCGACGATGGGCTGAATGCCTTCGCCCGCCAGCGCCTCGGAGAATTCGAGCGCGCCGAAAAGGTTGTTCCGGTCCGTAATGGCGAGCGCGGGTTGCCCATCGGCGGCGGCGAGCTTCGCCAGCCCCTTCACCGGCAGCGCGCCTTCGAGAAGCGAGTAGGCGGAATGGACATGAAGGTGAATGAAACCAGGCATCTTCATCGGCTCCCGCGCGGGTTCGTTTCTCGAACATAGCGCGCACGCCTGCGATTTGGCAGAAGGCTTGCGAAGTTTCCCCGGAACTCATTGGCGAACGCTCGCTTGGCGCAAATCCAGACCGGCTCAAACCGATTCCTGCTCTGCTTCAGGCTTGGCGTCTTCGGAATCGGCGCCGCGGCTCAGAAACAGGGTTTGCAACGCGGGGACTACGATCAGCAGCATGATTGGGCCGATCAGCATTCCGCCCACGACAACAATGGCGAGAGGCCTTTGTACCTGGCTGCCGATGCCTGTCGACAAGGCGGCCGGAAACAGTCCGATGCAGGCGGACAATGCGGTCATGAGCATCGGGCGCATCCGCTGCGTCGCGGCCTGGAACATCGCATCGGTGGTGCTGGCGACCGAGCGGCGCAATTCGTTGAAATAGGTCATGATCAAAATGCCGTTCATGACCGAAACGCCGAACAGCGATACGAAACCGATCGCTGCCGATATGCCGAATTCCTCTCCCGAAACCGCAAGAGCGACGATCCCGCCGCCCACCGCAAACGGAATGCCCGTCAGGACGAGGAGACTGTCGCGTATGCTGTTGAAGAGGGCGTAGAGCAGACCGAGAATGAGGAGAAGGCTGAGAGGAACGACGAGGGCCAATCGCTTCTGCGCCTGTTCAAGCTCCTCGAATTCTCCCGCCCATTCGAGCCGGTATCCATTCGGCATCGCGACGGCCTTTGCGATCCGGTCCTTGGCCTCCGCGACCGCTCCGCCAAGATCGCGTTCCCGCACGCTGAACTTGATCGGTATGAATCTCTGGTTTTTCTCGTGAAAGATGTAGGATGCGCCCGTATCGAGGGTGATGTCCGCAACTTCGCTGAGAGGAATGTATGCGGCGCCATTGGGCGTGGTGTAGTTGATTTTTGCGTTTCTTACGCTTTCGACGGAATCGCGGAATTTCGGGGCCGCGCGCACGTTAACGCCGAACTGGCGGTCCGACTCGTAAATGGTGGTTGCGACATTGCCTCCAAACGCAGTCTGAACGAAGGTGTTCACGTCGCCTGCGTTGAGTCCGTAACGGGCCGCCTTGTTGCGATCCACCTTGACGTTCAGATTGGGCTGGCCGAGCACGCGGAAAATGCCCAGGTCGGTTACACCTCGAACTTCGCTCATGATGCGCTTTATCTGAGTCGCAAGCTCCTCCAGCTTGAAGAGATCCGGGCCGATAATCTTGACAGAGTTCGCGCCCTTGACGCCGGAAAGGCCTTCCTCGATGTTGTCCTGGATGTACTGAGAGAAATTCAGATCGATTCCGGTGAACTCCGCGGAAAACTCATTTTGCAGATCCTTGATCAGGTCTTCCTTCACCCGCCCCGGCGCCCATTCGCCGAAGGGCTTCAGCGGCACAAAGAACTCGGCGTTGAAAAAGCCGGTCGCGTCGCTGCCATTGTCGGGGCGGCCATGCTGGGAAACAACGGTGATGACTTCGGGGTGGCTTTTAAGAATCTGCCTCATTCTGTCGACGACCGGCATTCCGGCTTCGAGGGAGATCGTTGGCGGCATCGATGCGCGGATCCAAAGGTTTCCCTCCTCGAGCGCCGGTAGGAACTCCGTCCCGAGCCTCGACGCCAGGAACCCGCTGAATATCAAGAAGATAACGCCGACGGCGACAGTGACGACGCGCGCGCGAAGCGCAAGCCGCAGCAAGGGCGTGTAAGCGGCGCGGATCGCGCGGACTACGATGGTTTCTGTCTCCTCGACGTGTTCCGGTATGAGGAATGAGGCAAGGACGGGCGTAATCGTGAACGTGGCCAGCAGGGCGCCCACGAGCGCGTATGCGTAGGTCCTCGCCATCGGGTTGAAGATTTGCCCTTCAACGCCCTGCATCGTGAATAGCGGCACGAAAGCGGCAAGAGTGATGGCGGTCGAGAAAAGCACCGCTGTATCGACCTGCGTGGCGCTGATGCAGATCAGGCGTATTCGGTTAATCAGGCTTGCGTTCTTGCCATTTCGTTCTATCGGAACAGGTTCGCTTAGGAGTTGCTCTCGCTCCCTGGCCTGAAATACCCGAAAGACGTTTTCAACCAAGATGACGGCCGAGTCGACAATGATCCCGAAGTCGACGGCGCCCAATGAAAGCAGGTTGGCGTCTTCATCTCGAAGGACGAGGATAATGATGCTAAAGAATAGCGCAAAGGGTATATTAACCCCAACGATGATAGCGCTTCGCAAATCGCCAAGAAAGATCCATTGTATAAGAAAAACAAGAAGACAGCCGAAGACGAGATTATGCAGCACGGTTTCGGTTGTGACCGAGACCAGCACCGACCGATCGTAATAAGGAACGAGTTTTACACCGGGCGGGAGGCTGCCGTCGGTGTTAATTTTATCTACCTCCGCCTTGAGGCGCGTAATGACATCGTTTGTATGCAGCGTCCGGTTCATGACCAGGATAGCGGCGACGACATCGTCATTATCGTCGCGGCCGGCTTTGCCAAGCCTTGGCACGTAGCCGACATAAACTTTTGCAACGTCCTTGACCTGGACGGGCACGTTATTGAATTCGCCGAGCGTTATATTTTCGATGTCTTCAACCTTATGCCCGACAATAAGGTCTGTGGATCCGCCATCGTCGATCAAGCCGACGCCGCGTATATTTACAGATTGCTTCCCGATATTGATGGTGCGCGCGCCGACGTTGATGTTCGCGTTGCTCACGGCGCTCACCAGCTGCGACGCCGTCACGTTATAGGCTTCGAGCCTGTCCAGGTCGGCTTCGACCTCGTATTCCTTGGTCGTGCCGCCCCAGGTGTTGACCTGCACCACGCCCGGAACCGTCAGAAAGCGGCGTTGCAGAATCCAGTCCTGGATGGTGCGAAGGTTCGTGAGGCCGATATGTTTCGGGCCGGTAACTTGGTAGCGATAGATTTCGCCGACGAGGCTCGAAGATTGGATTTGCGGCTGTATGTTATTGGGCAGGCTGACATTCTGTAAGAGACTGATCTGAGCCTGCTGCAAGGCGAAGTAGTAATCGACCCCGTATTCGAACGTTACACGGACGAAAGACAAGCCATAGAACGATGTCGAGCGAATGTTGTTGACGCCAGGCGTCGGCGCAAGCCCGACCTCCATCGGAATTGTGTAGAGGCGCTCCATTTCCTCCGCTGAAAGCCCGGCCGACTGCGCCGTGATTTCCAGGATGACAGGCGCCGGATTTGGGTACGCTTCGATGTTCAAGCGCATGAAAGCGATGCCGCCTCCCACGATGAAGGCGAGAAGAAGCAGAATAACGATGGGCCGGCGCGTTAAGCCAAATGTCACAAGAGCCTTGAGCACACAGCACCTCTAAGCAGAGTTTTTCACGGATGGCCCTTTTTTTGTCATCCCGGAAAGGCGAAGCCTTATCCGGGATCTGAATAAATTGCAGCGCTTATTTTTTTTTCAGATCCCGGCTCGCGCTTCGCTTGGCCGGGATGACGATGCGTTGGGCAAATCGGCGGAGTCTGCTTAGCGATTGCGGCCTCAATCATTGGCCAACGTTGACGTATTGATTGGCAATGAACAGCGACCCGTCCGTCGCCACGAGTTCGCCGGCCTGCAACCCCTCGCGAATCTCGATGAATCCTCCGTCGATCAGGCCTGTCTTAACGACGCGCTTCACGAATTTCTTCCGATCGCCCGTCACCCAAACGGTCATCGTTCCATCGCCTTCGCGAACCACGCCATCCTGGGGGACGGCAAGCGACTTTCTCGGGGGCGCCACCGTGATTTCGAAATTGGCGAACATGCCGCCCCGAAGCTCTTGATTGGGGTCCGCGATCTCGGATCGCACGAGAACGCGCCTCGTGTTCGGGTCGATGGTGGCGCCGAGCGTCACAATCTTGCCCCGGAAGGTCCGCCCCGGCAGCGATGAAACCGTCGCCCTCACCTCCTGGCCCACCCTGAGGGCTGGCGCGTCCTTTTCGGAGACGTTCGCAAGCATCCACATCGAGGACGTATCGGCCACGATATAGACAGGCGGCGGATTTCCCGGCTGGACCAGAAGACCCGGCGACGCATTTCGCGCGGTTATCAGCCCCGCTATGGGACAGGGCGCGACAAGGGCCGGATCGATCTTGCGTTCGATAACGATTTTGTCGATCTCGGCGCCGCTCTTGCCGAACACTGTAACTGCCGCCCGGGCCGCGTTATAGGCGCCCTCGGCGGCTTGCTGATCCGAAATCGATTGCTCGTAATCTTTCTGGGCCCCCGCGCTCTGCCTATAAAGGTTCTTCTGCCTTTCGAGGTTCTTGCTCGTGAGGTCGAGCACGCCGGCGGCGGCGATCAGCGTCGATTCCGCCTGCACGAGGTCGGGGCTGTCGATGGTGAAAAGTGTGTCGTCCTTCTTCACGCGATCGCCGACGCTCGCGAACGCGGTGAGAATGCGGCCTTGATAAGGCGTAAAAACCTGGGTCAACCGCTCCTGATTGAAGTCAATCGTGCCAACCGACTGCTGCACTTGCGGAAAGTCATGCTCGACGGCGGGTTCGCTCTTGATGGACTTAACCTGGGACTCTGAAAGCTCGACAACGGCTTCAAGGGCGGACGCAGCTGTTTCCGCGGCCGCCGCGGGCGGGCTGGCGAAGACCGCCATGCTCAGAAGGAGAGCCGCGGGCATGAACTTGATCATAGAAAAACTCCTGGCGCATCGCGCTTATAGGGCCTTAAGCCGGCGCAGTCACCTCGCCTCATTCTTTGTCGCTCCAGGGTATTCGATGGCTACAGGATCGGGGTGGACGCCCGCCACGCTTGTCAGCCAGGCTTCCGGCGCTGCGGGATGGGGAGGCGAGGCGCGATTCCACCAGCCGCCGCCCAAAGCCTGAAAGAGCGCCACGGTGTCGGCAAACCGGTTCGCCTGCGCCTGAATGACGATCAGAGAGGCTTGGAGATAAGTGGTTTGCGCGGTCAGGACCTGCTGAAAGGCGACTTGCCCCTCGCTCAATTGAATGCGCGTCAGCTTAAGCGCTTTTGCCGCCGCGGCTTCGGCGAGAATGGCCTTCTGCAGCGCGACGGTGTCGTGACGGATCGCGTAAAGCGAGTCGGCGACATTCTGGAACGCCGTGAGAACCGCCAGGCGATATTGCGCCGCGGCCTGATCGAAGCCGGCTTCGGCCGCGCGCTGCCTTTGCTGCAGCGTGAAGCCGTCGAAGACGACCTGCGACGCATTCGCGACGCCATTATAAAAAAAGAAGGCGGGGTTGGCGCTGAAGAGATTTTCGAAGAACGGCCCGCTGCGGCCGATGTTGCCGTTAAGCGAGAATTGCGGGAGCCGGTTCGCTATGGAGACGCCGATCAGCGCGCAGGCGGCGTGGAGGTTCTCCTCGGCGGCGCGGACATCGGGCCTTTGAGCGACCAAATCGGAAGGAAGGGTCACAGGCAGATGCCGCGGAAGCTTAAGCGAGGAAAACTCGAATTTCTCGGGCAGACCTTCGCCGGGCAGATGGCCGGACAACGCGGCAAGCGAGTCCCGGTTCTGGTCGAGCGCCTTGCGCAGCGGCGGCAGGGTCGCCTCGGTCTGGGCGACGAGAGCCTCCTGTGCGGCGACGTCGAGTTCTGTCAGCTGGCCCAGGTCTTTTTGCAGCCGCACCTTCTCAAGAATGTCGCGAGATATGGAGATCAAACGGGCGGTCACCGCGATCTGCTCGCGCAGCGAGGCCTCCTGGATAGCTCCCGCCGCGATATTCGAAGTGAGCGTGAGGAAGGTCGCCTCGTTCATGAAGCGCTGGTTCTCTTTCAGCGCCTCCAGGTTCTCGATCTGTCGCCGCGTGCCGCCCCAAACATCCGGAACGTAAGAAACCGAAATCTGCGCCGTGTGGAGCGAATAATAAACGGGCGCGCCGCTGTTTGGCGCAGTCGCATTCTTTCCGCCGGTTCCCTGGTAATTCCCGGTCGCGAGCGGAAGCAGCAGACCGACCTCCGCGTAAACGTTCGCCTGGGCCACGCGCATGGCGGCCTGGGCCGCGTCGAAATTGGGATTATCCCGAAGCGCCCGCCGCATCAGGCTGTTCAATTCGCTCGAGCGAAAGAGAGACCACCACTCGGCCGGCAGATCCCGGCCCAAATCGAGATGCTGCGTTGCGCCTCCCGCCGAGTTCTGCTCAGGCAGTCGCGATGGGGTGAACGCGCCAACATCCGCCGCCTCGGGGATTTTGAAATCCGGCCCTACGCATGACTGGAGGCCGGTCAGAGCCGCCAAACCGAGCACGGCGCAAAACCTTCGCCCAGCCCGTGTTGAAACGGCCGCGATGCCTCTGCTATAGCCCATGCCTATCCCGGCCCCGTCTGCGCCTTTAAGAGTGGAAGCTCAACCTTGTCCCTACAACAATCACACATTCGAGATTGGTAAAGAGACATTTTCTTGAGCGACGGAGGAATCTCGTAACTGTGCCGCTTAAGACACATGTTAACGAGGGATGCCGGCATGAGCAGCAGCCTGAGCTGCCGAGAAGCGTCAGGCCTCGCTCGGCTCCGTTATTCGGCCGTTTCTTATAGGCGCCGGTGCATGAAGCTTGCCGTGCACAAAAAAACGGCACAGACATCTTCGAAAGCGCCGGATACAGCCTGTGAGCCTTGCGCGAAACTGAAGGAGATTCGCCGCGCTGTCAAAAGGGAGGCGACTCTTCAGGCTCGACCGTTATTTATTTCGAGCACAAAACATGGTCTTCTTTATTGGTCGCCCAGGGCCTTGAAGGGGGGCGAGACTATCGGCAATTCATGGGAAAATGAGAAAATCGCATGCGTCACATCGAAACTGCGGTGCAACTGCGGATCTTTCTGGGCGAGGACGACAAATACGAGGGCCGGCCTCTCTATGAGGAGATTGTGGTTCAAGCTCAAAGATCGGGGCTCGCCGGGGCCACCGTATTGCGCGGCTACCTGGGGTACGGCAAAGCGAGCGGGCTCAATCCAGGCAAGATTCTACGGGCCTCCAAGGATTTGCCGGTCGTGGTCGAAATCATGGACACCGAGGGAAAAGTGAACGCGTTCATGGCGATTCTCGATAAGGTTCTTTACACCGGCGTGGCCACGCTTGAAAAAGTGCAGATGTTTCAATTCAGCCGCAAACCGAAAGCAAAGGCATGACGCCGGCAGGCTCATCGTTTCGAAACGGCCGCGGCAGGTATCCGATGACAGCGTTATGGCAAGGCTCTCGATTGAGCGCGCGCGCCTTTTCCTCTAACGTGCTGCGCCATGGCGGCAGATAAGACATTGCATGTGATCGGCGCGGGTCTCGCCGGATCGGAAGCCGCGTGGCAGGCGGCGGAGCGCGGCGTCCATGTGACGGTGCACGAGATGCGCCCCGAGCGGCTGACAGAGGCGCATAAGACCGGGCATTGCGCGGAGCTTGTCTGCTCGAATTCCTTCCGCTCCGACGATTGGGAGACGAACGCGGTCGGCCTTTTGCACGAGGAGATGCGCCGCGCGGGTTCGCTCATCATGCAGGCGGCGGACCGGCACAAGCTGCCGGCGGGCGGCGCGCTGGCGGTGGACCGCGACGCGTTCGCCGCCGAGGTCACGGAACGGCTCGCGGCGCACCCGCGCATCGAGATCGCGCGCGGCGAGGTCGCTGGCCTCCCCCCCGCCGATTGGGCCTCCGTCGTCATCGCGACAGGCCCGCTCACCACGCCCTCGTTGAGCGCTGCCGTGAATGCGCTGACGGGCGAGGACGCGCTCGCCTTCTTCGACGCCATCGCGCCCATCGTCCTGCACGAGACCATCGACATGGATGTGGCCTGGATGCAGTCGCGCTACGACAAGCCGGGGCCGGGCGGCACAGGCGCCGATTACATCAATTGCCCGCTGGAGCGCGACCGCTACGACGCGTTCATCGACGCGCTGCTCGCCGCCGGGAAGGTTTCGTTCAAGGAATGGGAGAAGACGCCCTATTTCGAAGGATGCCTCCCCATCGAGGTGATGGCCGAGCGCGGCCGCGACACGTTGCGGTTCGGTCCGATGAAGCCCGTCGGGCTGACGGACCCGCGCACGGGCCGCGCGCCCTACGCCGTCGTCCAGCTTCGGCAGGATAATGCGCTCGGCACGCTTTGGAACATGGTGGGCTTCCAGACGAAGCTGAAGCATGGCGAGCAGAGCCGCATCTTCCGCATGATCCCCGGCCTTGAGCATGCCGCCTTCGCGCGGCTCGGGGGCTTGCATCGCAACACCTTTTTGAACAGCCCGAAGCTGCTCGACGCAAGCTTGAGGCTGAAAGCCGAGCCGCGCTTGCGTTTCGCCGGGCAGATCACCGGCGTCGAAGGCTACGTTGAATTCTGCGTCTATCGGCCTGCTCGCCGGGCGTTTCGCCGCCGCCGGGCTTTCTGGCGCGGAGCCTTCGCCCCCGCCTCCGACCACCGCGCTTGGCGCGCTCCTCGCCCACATCACGGGCGGCCATATCGCGGACGCCTCGGGCGGCGCGCGCAGTTTCCAGCCTATGAATGTGAATTTCGGCCTGTTCCCGCCGGCGCCCCCGCAAGAAGGCAAGCGCCTGAAAGGCGTCGAGCGCGGGCGCGCGCGGAAAACCGCGTTGTCGCACCGCGCGCTCGCCGGCCTTCAAGCCTGGCTCGCAGAAGACGCGCCGGGATGCTCGGCAAATGTCCGGGCGCTTGTTAATCCGTGATTGCTGCTAGCCCCAGCGACGTCCTCCGCGCCAACCGCCGAACCGGCGATACGAGCCGCGCCAATAGCCGTAGCGGCGCCAATACGGCCGATGCCAATAACCCACGGCGCCGTAGCCGCGCCAATATGGCCGATGCCAATACCCCACGGCGCCGTAGCGGCGCCAATACGGCCGATGCCAGTACCCCACAGCGCCGTAGCCCCGCCAATAGGGCCGATGCCAATAGCCGGCGCGCCAGCCCGGCCCACGCCAGTAGCCGTAACGGCGCCAATAGACCGGAACGGCGCTGGAGCCTTTGTCTGCGACTTGCAGGGCTGGCGCGGCGACGGTCGCGTGAGCCGGCGGCGCGTAAGCCAGCGGCAGCGCCGCGAGCGTCAGGACGATAGCTGGAAAGAGATAGCGTCTCATGAGTTTGGACTCCCAATCTTCCCTCGATCGCCCCCCGCTCTTAGCAAAAGGGACTATGATTTAACTACTCATTAAGACGGGAGCATTTGCGGCGGAGGCTCCTAAACCAATTGCTAAGCGCGATAAACCCATGCAAATCAAAGTGTAAGAAGCCGGGGAGAAAGGGCGCGCCGCGTTGCGGGCTTCAACCCCAACGTCAGCATGGCTGCCATGCACCGCCTTGCCGGGCCGAATGCGGCGGCGTTAAACTTGCCACCGGCGCCGATGTTTGCCACATGTTGCGTGCAACCACCCATTATCGAACCCCCGCCTGCCGGAGTCCCCATGGTTCAGCTCACGCTGCCGAAAAACTCGAAAATCAACAGAGGCAAAACCTGGAACCAGCCGCAGGGCGACAAGGCGCAGTGGAAGCAGTTCGACATCTATCGCTGGGATCCCGAGACCGGCGCCAATCCGCACATCGACACGTATCACGTCAATGTCGAGGATTGCGGCCCGATGGTTCTCGACGGCCTCATCAAGATCAAGAACGAGATCGACCCGACGCTCGCCTTCCGGCGGTCCTGCCGCGAAGGCATCTGCGGCTCCTGCGCCATGAATATCGACGGCGGAAACTCGCTGGCCTGCACCAAGCCGATCAAGGAAGTCAGCGCGGCTGCGAAAATCTATCCCTTGCCGCATATGGATGTGCTGAAAGACCTGGTGCCGGATCTTTCGCATTTTTTCGCGCAGCACCGCTCCATCGAGCCGTGGCTCAAGACCGACTCGCCGCCGCCCATCACCGAATGGCTGCAAAGCCGGGCGGACAGGGCAGAGCTCGACGGCCTTTATGAGTGCATCCTCTGCGCCTGCTGCACGACGTCCTGCCCGTCCTATTGGTGGAATGGCGCCCGCTATCTCGGCCCCGCCTCGCTCCTTCAGGCGCGCCGCTGGGTGGCTGACAGCCGCGACGAGGCGACAGGAGACCGGCTCGACAATCTCGAAGACCCGTTCCGCCTCTACCGCTGCCACACCATCATGAACTGCTCCCAGGTCTGTCCGAAGGGCCTCAACCCCGCGAAGGCGATTGCGGAACTGAAAAAGCTCATGGTTGAGCGTCAGCTATAAGCGGCTTCTGCGCCCGCCGCTATTTTCAACGGCTTGGACCTCGCGGTGAGCTTGCCGATACCGCCTACCGGCCTGTCCACAAACGATAGCGGCGTTTTTTCTAAGGCGATTGCGAATAACGCCGCTTTGGGGTTGCATTGCGCCCTCGCGCACAAAAAATTAACGATAAACTAAGACTTCGATTCGGCATATGTGCGAATGCTAACGCGTCCCCCGCGGGAGAAACGGATGAAACTCCTCTGTGAACCTTTACGGTTGGCTCTGGGGATCTTGGCGATTTTCTCACTTTCAATGACGCCGCCGTTCGGGTTCGCCTTTGCGGCGGAGGCCGGCGCTGAGGCCGCTTCAGCCTGCGACATCTTGAGCGCGAACGCCATGCTGGCCGGCGCCGTACTGGCCGGAATCTCGGCGGCCTGCGCCCTTCTCGCCGCCGTTTATCGCGAAAAGGCGCACATGCTAGCCAAGCAGGCGCTGCGCCAGGGCGCGCGCCTCGATGTGCTGCTCACCGTCGACAGCAATTTCCGGGCGCTCGCTTCGATTGAGCCTCAGGCTTTTGTGATCTGGACGGACAGCCATCCCAGGCTCGTGCTGCATACGCTGACAGGCTCGCTTGGCATTCCGGCAAAGCTCGCCCAGCTCTTGCGCTTTGCAACCTGGCTTCATCCCGACGACGCCGCGAAAGCAACCGAAAGTCTCGGCCGCCTGCAAAGCCGCGGCGAGCCGTTCGTCGCCAACGCCAGCACGCTCGAAGGCCACGTGGTCGAAATCGCGGGCGCGGCGTCGGGTGGCGACGTCGTGCTGCGCGTAAGGCCATTCTCGCCCGTGAACAAGGAACTGGTGCGGCTCATCGGCGAGAACAAGCGCACGAAGCAGGCCATCCAGGATCGCGAAAGCCTGCTCGATAGCCTGCCGATGCCCGTCTGGCTGCGCGAACCGAAGGGCGGGCTTACCTGGGTCAATGCGGCCTACGTCGCCGCGACCGGCGCCAAGAGCCGCGAGGAGGCGGTGTCAAGGCAGATCGAGCTTTTCGAGACGCGCCAGCGGGCCGAACTCATCAGGCAAAGCCAGACGAAGAAGCCCGCCCGCCTGAAGCTGCAGACCGTGGTGAACGGCGGCGTTCAGATTTACGAGGCGGTCGCGGCGCCCCTGGAGCGCGGCAGCGGCGGCGCGGCTTTCGACGTGGCCCCGCTCGCCATCGCGAAGGACGAACTGGAGCGCCAGATGGCGGCGCACAGCCGCACGCTCGACAAGGTGTCGACGGGCGTCGCGGTGTTCGGCGGCGACCGCAAGCTCGTCTATGGGAACGACGCATGCGCGCGCATTTGGAGCCTCGACGCCGCCTGGCTTCAGGAAGAGCCCTCGGCTTCGGAGTTTCTCGATCAGCTTCGCCAGCGGCGGCTCCTTCCCGAGCAGACCGATTACCGCAAATGGCGCGACGGCAAGGTGCTCGCCTGGGATCGCGACCGCACGCTCGACGAGCTGTGGCACCGGCCCGACGGCAGGACCGTCCGCGTCGCCACCGACTGGAGGGACGATGGCGGCGTCACCTTCCTCTTCGACGACGTGACCGAGAAGCTGTCGCTCGAACGGCAATATCGAATGCTCATGGAGGGGCAGCGCGAGACACTCGACCATTTGAGCGAAGGCATCGCCGTGTTCGGCGCCGATGGCCGGCTGCAGCTCCACAATCCGGCGTTCCGGGAGATCTGGCGCTTGCAGGAAGAGATGCTGAAAGGCAAGCCCCATTTCGAGGACATCAAGTCGGAAACCGAAAACGCCGCGCCGGACCCGGATTTCTGGCGCACGCTGCGCGAGGCCATCACCGGGATGCCGGACGCCCGCGACACGTTCAGCGGAACGGTCGCGCGCCGCGACGAAACCCACCTCGCCTACGCCGTGACGCCGCTTCCCGATGGCGGCACGCTGCTCACCTTCGCTGACGTGACGGACAGGAAGCGCTTCGAGGAGGTGCTGCTTGAGCGCAACGAGGCGCTGGAGGCGTCCGACCGCCTGAAGACGTCGTTCCTGAGCCATGTGTCCTACGAGCTGCGCACGCCGCTTACGACGATCATCGGATTTTCGGACCTTCTTGCCGAGCCCGCCATCGGCCAGCTGAACAACAAGCAGCGCGAATATCTGAACGACATCAAATCGTCGAGCCAGGTGCTGCTCACCATCATCAACGACATCCTCGACCTCGCCGTGATCGACGCCGGCGCGCTGGACCTGAAGCTTGCGCCGGTGAAGGTGGAGGACATCATCGAGGCGGCCGAGCTTGGCGTGCGCGAGCGCCTGTCGCGCGCCAAGGTGCATCTCGACGTGCACATCGCCAAGGGCGCGGGCACGGTGATGGCCGACGAGAACCGGCTGATCCAGGTGATCTACAACCTTCTGTCGAACGCCATCGGCTTCTCGCCCGAGGACGGCGCCATCACGCTGACCTGCCGCCGCGAGAAGAGCGGCATCGCGATCAGCGTGCAGGATACCGGGCTCGGCATCCCCGAGGAGGAGCAGGCAACCGTGTTCGAGCGCTTCGAGTTGCGGGGGCGGGGATCGCGCCATCGCGGCGCGGGGCTTGGCCTGTCGCTCGTGAAGAGCATCGTGCAGCTGCACAAGGGGCGCATCGACCTGCGCTCGACGCCGGGCGCGGGCACGACCGTGACGGTGTTCCTGCCCGACCGCCACCCCGCGCTGCAGCAGAAAGACAGGCCCAACTCGGAACGTCCCACCCGCAAGGCGATCAGCGCCTAAGCAGCGCTTTCAGGGCGCGCACGCCACCACGCTTCGAGCGCGCCATCGCTGGGTTCGACCCATTCGAGGAAGTCGCCGCCCATTCGGCGAAGGGCGCGGCGAGCGGTGGAGAAACGCCCGCGACACAAGGCATGCCGGCGCCCGCGGCGGCCGCGAAGCAATCGAGGAGGCCGCCGCCGCTCGCCTCCAGCTTCCCGAACTTGCTGAGGACGACAACATCCGCGCCGCGCTCGATGGCGCTCAGCACCGTGGCGCAGGCCGCCGCGAGTCCATTCGTATCGAGATTGCAGGCGTCGGATCCCGTTCCGAGGTCTTGAGCGATGGGAATGAGCGCGCCCGTTCCGATTTCGCGCAGCGCGAGCGAACCGCAGACTCCCCTGGATGAGGCTTCGGCGATCTCGATAACGCCCGCGACGCGGAAGCCGTCTCGAAGCCTGCGCTCCGCGAAACTCGCGAGCAGGCGCTGAATCTCGAATGTGGAAGCGCCATGAACTGCGGCAATGGCGCCTTTAAGCGGATCGGCCATCGGGGGCTTGGGGTTCGCAGGGCGGCAGGTGTTCGCCGCGAGCCGCAGCCGCTTCGCGCACGCATTTGTCCGTGACGGGGACGGCGGTTTCCTTGAGCCCGACCCAGGCCGCGACGCGCGCGGGATCGAAACCGGCCTCGCGGCGGCCATCGGCTTCCAGCAGTGGGCGGCGAATGAGCAGGGGTTCGGCGAGCATCAGGGTCAGGGCCTCGTCCTCCGTCAGGGCTTCGGGCTTCACTTCGCCCGATTTTACACGAGGCGACGACATATTGAACCACTCAGCGACGGGCCGCGACGCAAGGAAGCTGCGCAGCCGCACGGCGTCCCAAGGCTCTGCCAGAAGGTTTCTCACGTCGAGCGTATGGCCGCTTGCGATCAACAGCGCTTTCTGCCGCGCGTTGCCCGCGCAGCCGGGCTTTTCCCAAAAAACGATATGCGCCATTGAAGCGCCCCCTGCGGAAGCCGTTGCCGGCGACGAACCCGAGTTAAACCAAGGACATGACGGCGCTGTGTTTCACCTGGCGCGCCTGCTCGAACGCGATCGCCTGCATGGTCGCCCGCGCGATAGCCCGGCCACGCTCGTCGATGCCGGTGTAACACGGCCGCCTGCGCGGATCGATCTCCAGAAGTTTGACGCCCGCAGGCACGTCGGCGCCGTCCCGCGCGATGCCGCGCACCACGCCATCGAGTGGCGCCAGAACCGCCGCCCCGTCGAGAAACCCGATCGTGAAATCCTTGAACACCCGCTCGCCGATGTCCACGGCGCTATGCCAGCGCCCCTTCGTTCGCGCGTACGCGAAACGCTCGGCGCCGGCGCCGCCGATCAGCCGGGGCCGGCGGTCGGCCGCCTCGGTGCGGCCGCTATAGAGGATCGTCCCGTTCTTCGACGGCAGCGTTTCGATGGCCACATCGCAGTTTCGAGCCACGGCGAACCCGGGGCCGATCCCCACCGTGAGGCCCGCGAGGTGGCGCAGGTCGCCGACCGCATCGGTCTTATGCATGCGGGCGTCGATGAGCACGTGGATCGTCGACATGGGGATGAGGTCGAGCAGGCCGATGCGCGTGACGACGACGCAATCCCTGCTTTCAAGGAGAGCCGCAGCTTCTATCGTGGTCTCGGCGCAAAGGCCGGCCAGGCCGTCAACTTCCGCCAACTCCCCGAAGAGAGCGTCGTGAAAAGCCATGCGCCGCCGGATGACGGGGGGGTGCGGATTGTGCGACAGCACCGTGCGCCATCCGGCCCGGTGCATGTAGACGCCAACCGCGGACGCGATCTCGTTCGTTCCGAGGATGACGGCGAATGCGGCTCGAAAGCTGCCGGGCGCGGGACTTCGATAAGGCGGTGAATTCATGCGTACCTCCCGCAGAGGGATGGCGGCCAGGAGCGGCCCGCCGCTTATCGGGCGGCGGCGCGCTCTCGAGCTGTTTTCGTTGAAGGCTGCCTAGACGGGCCTGTTCTCGTTCTTGTTACGAACGGGACCCATCAGCGCGAGTCCTTCCTCATAGGTGATCTCGGGATAGCTCTCGCTGAACTCCGCCGCCGCGTCGGCGACCGCGTCGAGCTTGCCCGCCGTGTCCATCTTCTTCAGCGTGCCCTTGTCGAGATAGAGAAGATCGAGAATTTCGGCGTAGACGCCCGCTTCGTCGATCGGCAGCACGTAGAACGTCACGCCGTTATAGGGCACGCGATATTTCTTCGAGAGGTCGATGTTGTTGCACCAGAGGAAATACTTGCCCTCCGGCGAAAGCGTCTCGCCAAGCACTTCGGAGACCGTCTTCAGATACTCGAAGGAGTGCAGATAGGCGGTAAGGAACGGGATAGCCTTGCCGCCCTGTTCCGCAATCGCCATCACCTGGTCCACCTTCAGCTCCGGCGGCCTTGCCTCGTCGGCCTTTTTCGGCTGAAATTTCAGCGCGATGTCGCCACGAAAGCCGAAGCGGCCGGCCTTCTTGGTCGGCCCTTTCAGCACCGGATTGACGAGCCTGCCCTCGGCCTCGAGACGCGCGAACGCCGTGTCATTTATTGTTGTCATTCTGTCGTTCCTCATCGTTGCGGACCCAGTCCGCGAGTTGGTAAAGACGTTCCTCGATTTGCTTGCAAAGCGCCCGGTCGGCGACGACGGACTCGAGGGCTTCGCGCATGCAGCGCATCCAGGCGTCGCGCTCTTGCGCGCCAATGGAGAAACCGGCATGACGGCCCTTGAGAGCGGGATGGCCTTTCTGTTCCGAAAACTGCATGGGCCCGCCGAGCAATTCGCTGAAATAGCGCTTCATCACGGATTTAGTCTTGGCGAGGTCGTCGGCGTGCATGCCGCGCACGGTGCGCGCTTCTGGAAGCGCCTCCATCCGGACGAAGAATTCCTCGACGATTTTGTCTATGGCGGGAGCGCCGCCGATCTGAGCGAAGTATGTCATTGTTGGTGCTCTGTCTCGGGCATTGAAGGGTGTCTAGCAACGTCTGTACCAAATGCGTAAAACGCATGGCCAGGACAGAGTTTATGCCCTAAAGCGCATAAAATGGAACCATGTTTGTCGCAATAACGACAGCTCCTGTCGGACTTCACACAGCCATCGCCTCGCCGGCGATCCGAATGGCTTCTGTCGTAAAGCCGGCCTTGCAAGCATCACGCTTCCGATGTCGGCGCACGCGCGCGGGCGACGCCCGCGCCCCATCCGGACGTGAGGGGGCGAGACGAACCATTCTAAAGAGACGAGCAAGTTTCACGTTGGCGCTTTCGGACAAACTGGCGTCCGGCTGGCAAACGGCGGCCCGCGAAAACTGTCCATTTTCAGACAAGGCCCAAGCGCGTGTCGGCTTTGAAACACGCGGAGCGCTCCGCAAATTAGGGCGGAAAATCTAGAATATCACGATAAAACAGTGGGTTGAATTATTGGCACGCGCCTTGCTCAATGGGAGGCTGCGGGCGAGGAATTGCCAGATGCTCCGCCCTTCGAGGATGAGCAGAAGCCCCGCAAAACGATAGCGACGGCGGTCGTTGGGCGTTTCTATCACTGGCGAAGAGAGGAGTGCTTCCGGCTCACGGGCCGGTCGCAAGTTACGACTACGAAGGAGATACGCATGGGATTGCGTCAGATCGCATTCTACGGAAAGGGGGGCATCGGCAAGTCGACCACCTCCCAGAACACGCTGGCGGCGCTCGCCGAGATGGGGAACAAGATCCTCATCGTCGGCTGCGATCCAAAGGCAAACTTGACCCGTCTTATTCTTCACGCCAAGGCCCAAGACACCATCCTCAGCCTCGCGGCCGAGCACGGATCCGTCGAGGACCTCGAACTCGAGGACGTGATGAAGATCGGTTATCGCGGCATCAAATGCACCGAGTCCGGCGGACCTGAGCCGGGAGTTGGCTGCGCGGGCCGCGGCGTTATCACCGCCATCAACTTCCTCGAAGAGAACGGCGCTTACGATGACGTCGACTACGTTTCCTACGACGTGCTGGGCGACGTGGTGTGCGGCGGCTTCGCGATGCCGATCCGCGAGAACAAGGCGCAGGAAATCTACATCGTGATGTCCGGCGAGATGATGGCCATGTACGCGGCCAACAACATCGCAAAGGGCATTCTGAAATACGCCAATTCCGGCGGCGTGCGCCTGGGCGGCCTCGTCTGCAACGAGCGCCAGACCGACAAGGAGCTCGAGCTTGCGGAAAACCTCGCCGCCAAGCTCGGCACCAAGCTCATTCACTTCGTGCCGCGCGACAACATCGTGCAGCATGCCGAGCTGCGCCGCATGACGGTGATCGAATATGCGCCGGACTCCGGGCAGGCGGCTCATTACCGCACGCTCGCGACGAAGGTCCACGCCAATGTCGGCCAGGGCACCATCCCGACCCCGATCACAATGGACGAACTCGAAGACATGCTGATGGAGCACGGAATCCTGAAAGCGGTCGACGAGAGCATTGTCGGCAAGACTGCCGCCGAATTGGCGGCCGAAGCAGCAGCGTAACTCTTAGGCCTAACAGGCCATGGACGCGAACCGGCCGGCTCTACCTCTGGGAGCCGCGCCGGGAGCACAAGTTGAACGTTTAGAAAAGGCTAGCGGCATGAGCCTGGAACTCAAAGAAGAAAACGTTGAAGACCTCAAGGCCAGAAACAAGGAACTCGTCGACGAAGTCCTGAAGGCCTACCCCGATAAATTTGCAAAGCGGCGCGCCAAGCATCTTGGCAGCTACCAGGGCGGCAAGCCCGACTGCGGCGTGAAGTCCAACATCAAGTCGATCCCCGGCGTGATGACGATCCGCGGCTGCGCCTACGCCGGCTCGAAGGGCGTGGTGTGGGGTCCGATCAAGGACATGGTTCACATCAGCCACGGCCCGGTCGGCTGCGGTCAATATTCCTGGGGCTCGCGCCGCAACTATTATGTCGGCACGACGGGCATCGACAGCTTCGGCACGATGCAGTTCACCTCCGACTTCCAGGAGAAGGACATCGTGTTCGGCGGCGACAAGAAGCTCTCGAAGCTCTTGGACGAAGTTCAGGAATTGTTCCCGCTGAACAATGGCATCTCGGTGCAGTCCGAATGCCCGATCGGCCTTATCGGCGACGACATCGAGGCGGTCTCGAAGAGAAAGACGAAGGAATACGGCGGCAAGCCCATCGTTCCGGTCCGCTGCGAAGGTTTCCGCGGCGTGTCGCAGTCGCTCGGCCATCACATCGCCAACGACGCCATCCGCGACTGGGTTTTCGACAAGGTCGAAGGCAAGCCGGCCCGTTTCGAGGCGACGCCCTACGACGTTGCGATCCTGGCCGACTACAACATCGGCGGCGACGCCTGGTCTTCGCGCATCCTGCTCGAAGAGATGGGCCTGCGCGTGATTGCGCAATGGTCCGGCGACGGCACCATCCGGGAGCTGGAATCCTCGCCCAAGGCGAAGCTCAACGTGCTCCACTGCTACCGCTCGATGAACTACATCGCGCGCCACATGGAAGAGAAGTACAATATTCCGTGGGTCGAATATAACTTCTTTGGCCCGACCAAGATCGTGGACTCGCTGCGCAGGATCGCCGCTCAGTTCGACGAGACGATCCAGGCGAACGCGGAGAAAGTCATCGCGAAGTATCAGCCGCTGATGGATGCGGTCATCGCGAAGTACCGGCCGCGCCTGCAGGGCAAGAAGGTCATGCTGTATGTCGGCGGCTTGCGTCCGCGCCACGTGATCGGCGCCTATGAAGACCTCGGCATGGAGATCGTCGGCACGGGCTACGAATTCGCGCACAACGACGACTACCAGCGCACCACGCACTACGTCAAGGACGGCACGCTGATCTATGACGACGTGACGGGTTACGAGTTCGAGAAGTTCGTCGAGAAGATCAAGCCAGACCTCGTCGGCTCGGGCATCAAGGAAAAGTACATCTTCCAGAAGATGGGCTACCCGTTCCGCCAGATGCACTCCTGGGACTACTCCGGCCCCTATCACGGCTATGACGGCTTCGCCATCTTCGCCCGCGACATGGACATGGCGATCAACTCGCCGGTCTGGAAGCTGACCAAGGCGCCCTTCTAGCAAGAACAGAGATGAGCGGCCGCAATGCCCCCTCGCCCCCGCCCCTCTCCCGCAAGTGGAGAGGGGAGAAGCGGCATCCCTTCTCCCCTTGCGGGAGAAGGACAGGATGAGGGGCTTGGCCCCAAGGAATTGAGGACTTTACCATGACCCAGAATGCAGAAAACGTCTTGGACCACGCAGACCTATTCCGCGGGCCGGAATACCGGGAGATGTTCAAGAACAAGAGAGAGAAGTTCGAGGACGGCGTGCCCGCGGCTGAAGTCGAGCGCGTCAACGACTGGACGAAGACCGTCGAATATCAGGAGAAGAACTTCGCTCGCGAGGCTCTCACGGTCAACCCCGCCAAGGCTTGCCAGCCGCTCGGCGCCGTGTTCGCCGCCGTCGGGTTCGAGGGCACGCTGCCCTTCGTGCATGGCAGCCAAGGCTGCGTCGCTTACTATCGCAGCCATTTCTCGCGCCACTTCAAGGAGCCGACCTCTTGCGTCTCCTCGTCGATGACGGAAGACGCGGCGGTGTTCGGCGGCCTCAACAACATGATCGACGGCCTCGCCAACGCCTATAACCTCTACAAGCCGAAGATGATCGCGGTCTCGACCACCTGCATGGCGGAAGTCATCGGCGACGACCTGAACGCCTTCATCAAGACCGCGAAGGAGAAGGGCTCCGTGCCCGCCGAGTTCGACGTTCCCTTCGCCCATACGCCCGCCTTCGTCGGCAGCCACGTAACCGGTTACGACAACGTCATGAAGGGCATGCTGGACCACTTCTGGAACGGCAAGGCCGGAACCCAGCCGAAGGCCGAGCGCCAGCCGAACGAGTTGATCAACTTCTTCGGCGGCTTCGACGGCTACACGGTCGGCAACCTGCGCGAAATCAAGCGCATCTTCGACCTGATCGGCGTCGACTACACCATCATCGGCGACCAGAGCGATGTGTGGGATACGCCCACCGACGGCGAGTTCCGCATGTATGACGGCGGCACGAAGCTTGAGGATGTGAAGAAGGCCGTTCACGCCAAGGCGACCCTCTCGATGCAGGAGTTCTCCACCGAGAAGACGCTCCACTACGCCGAGACCTGGGGCCACGAGACGGTCGCCTTCAACCACCCCGTCGGCCTCGCCGGCACCGACAAGTTCCTCATGGAAGTGTCGCGCATCACGGGCAAGCCGATCCCGGATGCGCTTCGCAAGGAGCGCGGCCGTCTCGTCGACGCCGTCGCCGACTCGAATGCGCACATCCACGGCAAGAAGTTCGCGATCTATGGCGATCCGGACCTCACGCTGGGCGTCGTCGCCTTCCTCCTGGAGCTTGGCGCCGAGCCCGTCACTGTGTTGTCCACCAATGGCGGCAAGGCCTGGGAAGCGAAGATGCGCGAACTGCTCGCCAGTTCGCCCTTCGGCGCGGGCTGCGAAGTGTACGCGCAGAGGGATCTCTGGCACATGCGCTCGCTGCTCTTCACGCGTCCCGTCGATTTCCTGATCGGAAACACCTACGGCAAGTATCTGGAGCGCGACACCGGCGTGCCGCTGATCCGCATGGGCTTCCCGATCTTCGACCGGCATCATTGGCATCGCCGGCCGGTGTGGGGCTACCAGGGCGCCATGAACGTGCTGACCTTGATCCTCGACAAGATCTTCGACGAACTGGATCGCGCCTCCAGCGTTTCCGGCAAGACCGACATCAGCTTCGATATTATCCGTTAACGAGAGGGAGCGGCGCCTGCAACGCTGGCGCCGCGAGTGCAACACCACCGTCATTCCCGCGTAAGCGGGAATCCAGTAGTCCCGACGCTCGTCGAATACTGGGTCCCCGCCTTCGCGGGGACGACGACCGGGCGGACTGCCGCATCCCAGGAGGCATGAGTGACCACGCTGGCGAATAAGATCCAGGATGTCTTCAACGAACCGGGCTGCGGCGTCAATCAAGGCAAGTCCGAGAAGGAGCGCAAGAAGGGCTGCACCAAGCCGCTCCAGCCGGGCGGCGCGGCGGGCGGATGCGCCTTCGACGGCGCCAAGATCGCGCTCCAGCCGATTACCGACGTCGCCCACCTCGTGCACGGCCCCATCGCCTGCGAAGGCCATTCCTGGGACAACCGCAATTGCGGCTCGTCCGGCTCGAAGCTCTACCGAACGAGCTTCACCACCGATTTGGGCGAGCAGGACGTGATCTTCGGCGGCGAAAAGCGCCTGTGGCGCGCCATCCGAGAAATCGTCGAGAAATACGCTCCGCCCGCCATCTTCGTCTACCAGACCTGCGTTCCGGCCATGACCGGCGATCACATCGAGATCGTCTGCAAGAAGGCGTCGGTGAAATTCGGCACGCCCTGCATTCCGGTGAATGTGCCCGGCTTCGCCGGCGCGAAGACGCTCGGCAACAAGCTCGCGGGCGAGGCGCTGCTCGACTATGTGATCGGCACCGAAGAGCCGGACTACACCACGCCCTACGACATCAACATCATCGGCGAATACAACGTCGCGGGCGAACTGTGGCAGGTGAAGCCGCTGCTCGACGAGCTTGGCGTGCGCATTCTCGCCTGCATTTCCGGCGACGCGAAATACAAGGAAGTGGCCAGCTCCCACCGCGCGAAGGCCGCGATGATGGTCTGCTCCCGCGCCATGATCAACGTCGCGCGCAAGATGGAAGAGCGCTACGGCATCCCTTATTTCGAGGGCTCGTTCTATGGCATCGGCGACATGAGCGACAGCCTGCGCTCCATCGCGCAGCTGCTCGTCCAGCAGGGCGCGCCGGACGGCCTGATCGCGCGCACCGAAGCGGTGATCGAGCGCGAGGAGAAGAAGGCGTGGGCCGGCATCGCCGCCTATCGCGAGCGCCTCCAGGGCAAGAAGGTTCTCCTGATCACCGGCGGCGTGAAGTCCTGGTCGGTCGTGGCGGCGCTTCAGGAAGGCGGCATGGAAATCGTCGGCACGAGCGTGAAGAAATCCACGAAGGAAGACAAGGATCGGATCAAGGAGATCATGGGCGAGGAAGCGCACATGATCGACGATATGAAGCCACGCGACATGTACAAGGTTTTGAAGGAAGCGCGCGCGGACATCATGCTTTCGGGCGGCCGCACGCAGTTCGTCGCGCTGAAAGCCAAGATGCCCTGGATGGACATCAACCAGGAGCGCCATTACGCCTACGCCGGCTATGACGGCATGGTGGCGCTGGTCCGCGAAATCGACAAGGCGCTGTCGAACCCGGTTTGGGCGCAAGTTCGCAGCCCCGCGCCGTGGGACGAAGTGAGCTGGGAAGAGCGGGCCGATGCGGCCAACGCCGCCGATGAGCAAGCGCAGGCCGCCAGCGCCGCGCCCGAGGCCGAGGGGGCGAAGAAGGCAAAGCGCATCTGCGACTGCATGGAAGTCGACGAGGCCGCCATCGAGGCCGCAATCCGCACCCACAAGCTGCTGCGCGTCGACGACGTTCGGGCGCACACCAAGGCCAGCAGCGGCTGCGGAACCTGCGCGCCGCGCATCGCCAGGATGCTGAAACGCATCAACGGCGTGAAAGTCCCAGCCTTCGAACAGACGCCTTTGAGCGACGCGGATGAAGCCAATCGGCGAGCGAATGAGGCTGCGGCTTTTGCCGCAGACGGCGCCGATCTTGCAGACGCTTCAGCAACGAAAGCGGCGTGAGGGCGAGATGGCCAAGATTGAACTCTCCAAGAAGGCCTGCACGGTCAATCCGCTCAAGATGAGCCAGCCGCTCGGCGGCGCGCTGGCGTTCCTCGGCATCAAGAGCTGCATGCCGCTGCTGCACGGAAGCCAGGGCTGCACCTCGTTCGGGCTTGTGCTGTTCGTGCGACACTTCCGCGAAGCGATCCCGATGCAAACCACCGCCATGAGCGAGGTTTCGACCGTGCTCGGCGGCTATGAGAACGTTGAGCAGGCCGTCGTCACCATCGCCAGCCGCACGAACCCCGCGATCGTCGGCATCTGCTCCACCGGCGTCACCGAGACGAAGGGCGACGACGTGGACGGCTTCATCCGGCTGATCCGGCAGAGCCACCCCGAACTCGATCATTTGAAGCTCGTCTTTGTGTCCACGCCCGATTTCGACGGCGCCTTTCAGGATGGCTGGGCGAAGGCCGTCACCCGCATGGTGGAGGCGCTGGTCGAAGCGCCCGCAGACGCGGCGCGCGACGCCACGCGGGTGAACGTGCTGCCGGGCTGCCATCTCACGCCGGGCGACCTCGACGAGTTGCGCGATACTTTCGAGGCGTTCGGCCTAGAGCCGCTGTTCTTGCCGGACCTCTCCGGTTCGCTCGACGGGCATATGCCGGAGGACTTCACGCCGACGACCATCGGCGGCATTTCGGTCGAGGACATCGCGAGCATGGGCCGCTCCGCCTGGACCATCGCCATCGGCGAGCAGATGCGCCCCGCAGCCGAGGCGCTGGAGCTGAAGGCCGGCGTTCCCTTCCGCCTGTTCGACCGGCTCACGGGCCTTGCGCCGAGCGACGCCTTCGTCGCCTTCCTGTCGAAGATCAGCGGCCGGACGGCGCCGAACAAAATCCGCCGCCAGCGGAGCCAGCTTCTCGACGCCATGCTCGACGGGCATTTCTCCTTCGGCAACAAGAAGATCGCCGCCGGCGCGGAGCCGGACCTGCTCTACAGCATCTCGACCTTCCTGACCGAGATGGGCGCGACTATCGAGGCGGCGGTCACGACCACGCAATCGCCGATTCTCGAAAAAATCCCGGCGGACGCGGTGCTGATCGGCGACCTCGAAGACCTGGAGATGCGCGCGGGCAGCTGCGACCTGATCGTGACGCACAGCCACGGGCGGCAAATGTCGGAGCGGCTCGGCGTGCCGCTGTTCCGCTACGGCCTGCCGACCTTCGACCGGCTTGGCGCCGCGCACAAGGTTTCGGTCGGCTATCGCGGCACGCGCGCGCTCATTTTCGAGATCGGCAACATGTTCATGGCGCAGGTTCACGAGCCCACGCCCGAAACCTGGCGCGAAAGAGAAGCCGGGGAGGACCGTCATGGTGCGCAGTTTGCGACTTATTAGGCCGGGCGAAACAACGAACGAAGACGAGACGCAGGAAAGGGGTGGCGCCATGAAAATCGCTTTTGCGACCCAGGACTTGAAACGCGTGGACGCGCATTTCGGCTGGGCCAAGAACATCGCCGTCTACGAGCTTACGGAGGAGGGCTCGCGGCTTGTCGAAGTGCTCCGCTTCGAGGGCGAGATGAAGGAAGACGGCAACGAGGACAAGATCAAGCCCAAGGTGGACGCGATCAAGGATTGCGCCATCGTCTATGTCGCCGCCATCGGCGGATCGGCGGCGGGGCGCGTCGTGCAAAACGGCATCCACCCGATCAAGGTGACGCAGCCGGAAGAGATCGCGGACCTGCTCGCGAAACTGCAGACCGTGCTCAAGGGAAACCCGCCGCCCTGGCTGCGCAAGGCGCTGCTGAAGGGCAAGGAGCGGGATTTGAATTTCGATGACGAAGATGAGGCCGCCGCAAATGCCTGAAGCAACAGAAGTTGAGCCGGCGCCCGTCGCCGAGTTGGTCTTCCTGAAAGAGCTGTTCAAGCAATGGCGCGCCCAGGATGCGCACGGCGCCTGGGAAAAGAAAACCGACCTCGATCTGATCGAGCCCTACGTCATTACGAAGGAGCAGCGTCGCGAAATCCCCATCATCGGCGACCCGGACCCCGAGACGCTGTGGCGGCTCGAACTGTTCTACAACGCCGTGGGCCTCGCCATCGAGCGCGAGACCGGCGTTATGGTCTCGCCGATCATGAAGATGCATCACGAGGGCTTCGGCCGCATCGTGCTGACGGGCGGCCGGCTGGTTGTCATCGTCAAGACGCTGCGCGACGTGCACCGCTTCGGCTTCGAAAGCCTCGAAAAGCTGGTCGCGGAGGGCGAAAAGCTCGTCTCGGCAGGCGCGGAGATGATCAGGAAATTTCCTGAAGTTGCGAATTACTAGGCGAGGCGGCGCATGAGCGACATCGAAGCCCTCAAGGCGGAAATCAAGAAACTCTCGTCCAAGGCCACGCAGGCCAAGATGGATTTGCACGATTTGTCCGAGGAACTGCCCGTGAATTGGCGCCTGATCCCCGAGGTGGCGCAGCGCGCCCACGAGGCATACGCCCTCCTGGAGAAGAAGCGCGCCGAGCTGAAGCATTTGGAAACCGCATAAATCTCGAACCTTGAAGGATTGACCATGGACAGCACGACGCGCGACGGCAGGAGCTGGGAGCCGGAATACCTCGTCGATATCGACCCCAAGACCTGCATCGGCTGCGGCCGCTGCTTCAAGGTCTGCGGCCGTAACGTCATGACGCTGAAGGGCTTGACGGAGGACGGTGAGCTTGTCGACATCGAGAACACGTCCGACGAAGACGACGATTACGATGACGATGAATTCGAGCGCAAGATCATGACCATGGCGGATGCGGGCGCCTGCGTCGGCTGCGGGGCGTGCTCGCGCGTCTGTCCCAGGGCCTGCCAGAGCCATTCGAAGGCGCCGCCCGCGCTGTGAACCGCGGCATGATCCGATGTTAACTGGCTCCCCCTCGCTAAAGCCCTCACCCGCAACGGGAGAAAGGACGCCGCACAGCGGGACCGCCTTGCGATCGAGCCTCGCAGGTTGCAACATCGCTCCTTCTCTCCCAGCGCATCCGCCTGCGGATGCGGGCATTTTGAGTTCCGAACTCCCCAAGGCGAGTTCGACGGGGGAGGGCAGGGGTGAGGGGGCCTTCTCCGCGCCGCATCTGTACGACACTCTCATGCAAGCGCGGGCGCCGGCCTGCGATGAGTTCGACGCTCATGCCGTCGCCTCGATCCTTGCGATTTCGTTCGAGGAGGCGACGGCGAAAGGGGAGCCGCCTGCCAAAGCGCCGGACTTGGAGGCTTCGGTCTTCGCGATCTTCTCGGCCGCTTCTTCCCATGCGCCGATGCTTTGCCCGATGACGCTTACGGCGCAGACATCGAGCGCGGCGCCGATGAGGTTTGCCTGCTCGACCTTCTGCAAAGCTGCACGACTTCGGGGACCGGCTTCCAAGCGCAACTCGCGGCCATGATCGCGCGGCGGGCGCAGCGGCCCAACCACCTCTGGCAGGATTTGGGTTTGCGCAGCCGCCGCGACTTGAGCGAGCTGATGCGCCGCCATTTCAGGCCGCTCGCGATGCGCAATTCGCAAGACATGAAGTGGAAGAAGTTTCTCTACCGCGTCATCTGCGCCGACGCATCCTATTCGCTCTGCACCGCGCCAAGCTGCGCCGAATGCGACGACTTCAATGCCTGCTTCGGCGAGGAGACGGGCGAATCCCTGCTCGCCCGCGCGCGCCGCGCCGCCGAGGCCGGCCGAGCGGGATAGGCGCCGCGCTATGCGCGCGGCGCGTTGGCGCTACCAGCTGAACGGAAAGAAGAAAAACCGCGGCTGATTATAGGCATAGCGGTTGCGGCCGTAATGCCGTCTCGCCGAGGCCGCGCGCCGGCGTTGCGGCTGCGCCGCCGCTCCATAGTTTGTCCTCGGCGCGCTGGCGTACCGGTCTGCGCCGGTCTGCGCCTGGCCTGCCCTGCGACGGCTCCGCCTTCCCCTGGAAGGACTTGGGGGGAAGGTACGAGTTTTCGTCTTCTTGCGCATACGCCGCTGTAAACGAAGCGCATGCAATCAACGCCGCTATCGCCCCCACCCTTAGATTGGAAGAACGCATCATAACCTCACTGTGTCTTGTCTTGGCGGACAAGACCTGGCTTACCGTTAAGAATAAGCTTCAGTCCTGAGCTACCATGTTACGGTTTTGCGCCGCACTGGCACGCTCTAAACCCGCAATGAGTTAGCTTTGCTTCAAGACAATTCGCGCAATACGCCATCTTTGCTTTTCATAAACAAGAATCACTCTTTTTGTGTACTCGCTGTGTTCTTTGCCGGCGTTGAATCTCGCCGTCGCGGAAAAATGGATGGCTGACGCCTGCAATGCGCGCCAGAGTGCGTCCGGAAAAGTGTGAAGCGGTTTTCCGGTATAAGACGCACGACAAAACGAAGGGCTGGAGCGCGCTTTCGATTCCATCAAAAGCGGATAAGCTCTAGAAGACGCTGTCTCAAACAGCGGCGGACGCTTCCATGATCACGCTCTACGCATTCGGCCCAGCCTTCGGCCTGCCCGACCCAAGCCCGTTCGTCATGAAGACCGCGGTGCTGTTGAAGATGTCGGGGCTGCCTTACCAGACCAAGGCCGCGGATCCGCGCAAGGCGCCGAAAAGCAAGCTGCCTTACATCCGCGACGGCGAGGAGATCGTCGCCGACTCCACGCTCATCCGCATCCATTTGGAGCGCCGCTACGGGATCGACTTCGATGCGGGGCTCTCGCCAGAGCAGCGCGGCGTCGCATGGGCCGTCGAAAAGACGTGCGAGGACCATCTCTACTGGTTCTTCATGCATGCCCGCTGGATCGACGACAGGAATTTCGAACGCGGCCCGGCGAAGTTCTTCGACGCGGCGCCCGCGCTCGTCCGGCCTTTCGTCAAGGCGATGATCCGCAGCAACATCCGCAAGGCGCTGCATGGCCAGGGCGCGGGCCGCTACACCGAAGCGGAACGCGTGCTTCTCGCCGACCGCGCCCTGGCGGCGGGTTCGGCCATTCTGGGCGAGAAGCCCTATCTCATGGGCGACAAGCCTTGCGGGGCGGACGCCACCGTGTTCGCATTCGTATCGGCCGGGCTCTGTCCTGTCTTCGATACCGAACTGCGCACGAAGACGGAAGGCTACGCCAACCTGAAAGCCTATTGCGAGCGGCTTCGCCAGCAATACTTCCCCGGCGCTCAACTTTGAGCGGCTTCCTCCACTCAAGCTGCCCATGTGCGATCGGAGGGCGAACCCGCATCCGTTTCCGGGCATTTGCCGAAGCCGCCGGAACCCGTTTAGCCCTGGACGGACTGTCGCCCGGCGAGGTACCGTGATTGGGTTCGGCTGCGGCATCCTTCGTAGCTGGCCCGCCCGGCTTTGTTGCCGGCCACATTTGCGCTCGAACGCCTCGGGCAAAAGCGCCCTGAGTTTCGTGCCGACGGAGTAGCCGAGCCATGAGCCAAGAGACCCTTCCCGAAACCATCGGCGGACTCCCGAACATCAGCGGCTCGGAGGACCTTGCCGCTGAGGCGATGACCCGAAGCGGACCCTTTTACCTGCCGGAGTTGGCCATCGATTTCGGACGAATTCGCAGCGCGTTCGCGATAGCGCTTCACATGCACCAGCCGCTCATCCCGGCGGGAGGCGGCGATCTCCTCACCGCTGCGGTCGTCAGCAATCTCAAGCACATGATGGACAATCCGGGCATCGGCGATAATCACAACGCGCCCGTGTTCGTGGAGTGCTACAAGCGGATGGGGGATCTCATCCCGCAATTGATGGGAGAAGGAAAACAGCCGCGAGTCATGTTGGATTACTCGGGCGAGCTTCTTCACGGCCTTCGGGCGATGGGGCTCGGCGGCGTGTTCGACGCTCTGAAGCGGATTACGCTCGATCCGGCGTACCGCGGCGCGGTTGAGTGGCTCGGGACGGCGTGGGGGCACGCGGTGGCGCCGTCAACTCCGGCGCAGGATTTCCGGCTGCATGTGAGGGCGTGGCAGCATCATTTCGCAGGCGTTTTCGGCCTCGACGCGCTCGCCCGCGTGCGCGGTTTTTCTCCCCCGGAGATGGCGCTGCCCAATCATCCAGATGTCGCCTGCGAGTTCGTCCGGACGCTGAAGGATTGCGGATATCGCTGGGTTTTGGTGCAGGAACATACCGTGGAGAATCCGGACGGGTCTGGCCTCCACAGCCCGCATCTGCCTCATCTCCTTGTGGCGCGGAATTCGCGCGGCGAGACGCAATCCATCATCGCGATCGTCAAGACAAAGGGCAGCGACACCAAGCTGGTCGGGCAGATGCAGCCCTATTACGAGGCGAAAGGCCTTTCGCGCACGGAGATCGGCGGCCGCTCCGTCCCGCCGCTCGTCACCCAGATCGCCGATGGCGAAAATGGCGGCGTGATGATGAACGAGTTCCCGCCCAAATATATGGACGCCACGCGGGAAGCTTCCGGGTCGGACACGCCGGCGGTCAATGTGAGCGAATATCTGGAGTATCTGGACGCCATCGGGGTTCGGGAGGAGCATCTTCCGCAAATCCAACCCATCCTTCAAAGCCGCATCTGGGAGCGTTTTCCGGAGCCGGCCGGTCCCGAGGCGCTGGAGACGGTCATCGAGGACCTGCGAAAAGAGGACGGCCGCTTTCATATGGAAGGCGGAAGCTGGACCGGCAACATATCCTGGGTGCGCGGGTACGAGAGCGTGCTTGGCCCGATGGAGAAGGTGAGCGCGCTGTTCGCCGGGAAGACGCGTGGCGCGGCTACGTCCGATCAAAGATACCGCAACGCGCTGTTCTATTTGCTGACCAGCCAGACGAGTTGCTACCGCTACTGGGGCAGCGGGGTCTGGACCGATTACGGCCGGGAACTCGCGCGGCGCACGCATGACATCCTGACGTACGATTTTTGATGCCGCCGCGATCCCGGTCCGCCTTTGGACGGCTGGGTCGGAGCCCGGCCACGATGGCAGGCGCGGGCCGTGACGACGGAACCGGCGGAAGCATCGGGGTAGCCAAATAGGAATAAGCCGGACGCTAAAGGCTGCCCGGCTTGAATAGCAAAGGTGCCGGACGCCGCGAGGCGCCCCCGGTCTCAAATGAAGCTGCCTAAGCGCGGCTCTCGCGGTCGAGTTCGTATTCCGCGATGCCAACCTTCAGCATGTCGTAGGCGTCCTCCAGGAACTCCTCCTCGTCCATGTACTCGACATAGCTCGGAAAGTAGCCGGTGTCGTCATCGTCGTCGTCGGCTTCCTCGGTGGCGCCCGCGGCCTGGAAGGTGATGCTGCCGTCCTCGTTCACATAGACCGAGGCGAGCGTCTCGCCGTCCGGCTTGTACTTGATCTGCACGATGGGATCGCCGTTGTCTTCGCCCAGCGTGAAGTCGAGCCGCTTGCTGGCGATCTGCTCCTTCAGCCGCTCGGCAAGCTTTTTGGCGCTCTCGCGCCTCGCCGCCGGATCGAGCTTGTTGGTCTGCATCTCGCGCTTCACTTCATCAACTTCGTCGTCGAAACTCATAGGCGATCCTTTCCGCTGGAACGATTGACCCTTAAACGCCAAATCCGCAAGGCTTGATCTAGTTCAGTCCTCGTGTAAGCGATTCGAACAGGCGGCGCCCATCCATCCCGCCCAGGGCGGCGTCGGCGGCGCGTTCGGGGTGCGGCATGAGGCCCATGATACGATGGCTTTTGTCGACGACGCCAGCGATGTCGCGGCGCGACCCGTTTGGATTACCGTTATCCCCATGGCCGGGTGTAGGGGCATAGCGCAGCACAACCTGGCCTTCGCCTTCGATCCGGTCGAGCGTCTCATCATCGGCGAAATAGGAGCCGTCCTTGTGCGCGATGGGCATGGTCACGCGTTCGCCCGGCGCGTAGGCGTTGGTGAAGGGCGTATCGGCGCGCTCCACCTTCAGGCCAACATCGCGGCAGATATACTGGAGCGAAGCGTTGCGCATCAGCGCGCCCGGCAGCATCTGAGCCTCGGTCAAAATCTGAAAGCCGTTGCAGATGCCGAGCACGGCGACGCCGCGCTTGGCCTCTTCCTTGACCGCGCGCACAATCGGCGAATGCGCCGCCATCGCGCCCGAGCGAAGGTAATCGCCGTAGGAGAAGCCGCCCGGCAGCACGATCAGATCGACTTTCGGCAGCTCCGCATCCCCGTGCCAGATCATGGCGGGCTTCTCGCCCGTGACCTCGGCCAGCGTCACGGCGACGTCGCGGTCGCAGTTCGAGCCGGGGAAGACGATGACGGCGGATTTCACAGCAGCTCCACGCGGTAATTTTCGATCACGGGGTTGGCGAGGAGCTGGCGGCACATGGCGTCGATCTCGCCTTTCGCGGACGCCTCGTCGGCGGCCTTCAGCTCCACCTCGATGAGCTTGCCCTGCCGCACGTCCTCGACAGTGTCGAAGCCGAGCGAATGCAGAGCTTGCGCGATGGCCCGCCCTTGCGGGTCGAGCACGCCGTTCTTCAACATCACCGTGATGCGCGCCTTCATGCGCCGTCTCCGCTTGTCCGTTCCGCGCCGCTACTTCGATTGCACCAGCACCGGGCCTTTCGGCTTCGGCGCCGGGTTCTCCACGAGGATGCCAAGACGCTTGGCGACCTCCGAATAGGCCTCGATCAGCCCGCCCAGATCCTTGCGGAAGCGATCCTTGTCGAGCTTGTCCTTGGTTTCGATGTCCCAGAGGCGGCAGCTGTCGGGGCTGATCTCGTCGGCGAGCACGATGCGCATCTGGTCGTTGCCTTCGTAAATGCGTCCGAACTCGATCTTGAAATCCACGAGCCTGATGCCGATGCCGAGGAAAAGCCCGGTCAGGAAGTCGTTGATCCGGAGCGCCATCGCCATCATCTCGTCGATCTCTTGCGGGGCGGCCCAGCCGAAGGCGGTGATGTGCTCCTCCGTCACCATCGGGTCGTTGAGCTTGTCCGCCTTGTAGTAGAACTCGATGATCGAGCGCGGCAGCGGCATGCCCTCTTCGAGGCCGAGACGCTCGCACATCGAGCCGGCCACGACATTGCGCACCACCACCTCGATCGGGATGATCTCGACCTCGCGGATGAGCTGCTCGCGCATGTTGAGGCGGCGGATGAAGTGCGTCGGCACGCCGATTTCGTTCAGGCGGCTGAAAATGTACTCCGATATGCGGTTGTTGAGCACGCCCTTGCCTTCGAAGCGCTCGTGCTTCTTGGCGTTGAACGCGGTGGCGTCGTCCTTGAAGTGCTGGATGAGGGTGCCGGGTTCCGGCCCTTCATAAAGAACCTTCGCCTTTCCTTCATAAATGCGGCGGCGGCGGTTATTCATGGGGGACCCCCTTCTCGTGAAGGAAATAAGTAAGCCTGATAAGGTTTGGAGCGTACTTCAAGCGCAATTTTGCGTCATTGTCACGCATTCCCGCTAATCGCCGTCGGGCGCTTTGCATTTCCGGAATTCTGGACGCGGCCAAAACGATTTACCTCCTCCTCGGCCGCATGGCTTTAGCCGATCTTGCTAGGTTGACTTCGCGCAAACGAACGCTATCCATGCTATGATAATTGAGCAGGGCTTGCACCGGAAGATGGCAGTGCGGGTGTTGCGATTAAAGGGTCTGCCAGTCAGGTCAGGGAGGCTTATTCCGTACATGACGACATTTGACGAACGCGAGGAAGCTTACGAGGCGAAGTTCGCCCACGATGAGGAGTTGCGTTTCAAGGCGCAGGCTCGCCGCGACAGGCGGTTCGGCGCGTGGATCGCGGCGCAATTGGGCCTGACGGGCGCTCCCGCCGAGGACTACGCCGTAAAGGTCGTTCGGGCCGATCTGGCGCATCCAGGCGACGGCGCCATCATCGATACGGCGCTGGCCGATCTGAAGTCGAAGGGCGTTGCGGCGGATGAGCGCACGCTGAAGGTGAAGCTGATCGACCTCATGGGAGAGGCCGTCGCCGAGATCGAGGCCGGCAAGTGAATTTCCCTCGGGCCCGCTAAGCGAAGCTTTCCGGTTAAGCCAACGGATGGACCTTGGTTGGTCATCCCGGAACGGCGCTTGCGCCGTATCCGGGATCTGAATATGTGGAGCGCTCACTTTTTTGCAGATCCCGGCTCGCGCTTCGCTTGGCCGGGACGATCGCGGCCCGCAAAGCGCAGCCTAAGGCAAGCTGGCTACCTGCCCGGCCATTCGGTTTTATCCGGCGCCGTTTCATCGGCAATTTGTTTCACCGTCCGCAGGAAAACGGGCCTGGCGAGGTAGTTGGCTTCCAGGCTGGGATGAGAATTCTCATCGCGATAGAGGATCTCGCCATTCGCGCCGTTGAAGGTGCAGAGCCTTTCCGGGCAGAAAACGTCCATCAAATCGAGAACGAAAAAGTTCTTGTGCTTGGCCCGCAACTTCTCAAGGACGGATTGCATAGGCGCGCGCCTTGCAATCGTGTAGTCCCGGGTGAAGTAACGGCAGCTCGTTTTTGCGCCGAAACGATACCATTGAGAAATGGACATGTCCGGAGTGCACCTTGCCTCCCTCATGAAGGGATTGCCCGTCTGGAACAGGATCGATACGCCTTTCGCCTCCATATCCTGAGCTATTCGCGACAACCCTTCCTGAAGCTTTCCCAACCGCGCCGCGCTTTCTTCCGACCGTTCTGCGGGCAACAGATCGGCGACATCGTTGATCATGATCAGGACATCGCCCTTCTGCAATTCCGACATCAACTTCGGAATGACGAAAGCCCAGTAATACTTGGCGGCGGCTCCGTGTGTCGCGTCGAGCAGCTCCGGCGTCTCGGGGGCGCCCCACGACGAAGTGATCGTCACCGACCCCAAGCCAGCCTCGGGCGCAGCGGTCAGCATGTCGAATTCCGCGGCGCTGAAGGAATTTCCTATGACGAGCAAGCGGCGCGTGGCGCCCTTCGCGTCGTTGACGGTGCAAGCGTTGGCGTCGAAGTTCTTGCCGGCATCCTTTTTGCCGGCATAGACGCAATCCCTGACATTCCAAACAACCCTGCCGCCCAAGATCCTGTCGGTATCGATGCGCCGCTCCGCCAACTGTGCGGGCTTACCAAGACGCCACGACTTCGCGAGATTATCCCTGAGCGCGATCATGCAGCCGAAACTGGCGCCCATGAGAAGGAAGCCGGCTAGGACGGTCCGTCCGTTGGAGCCGAACCAAAGCGCGCGCCTGAGAGGCGCTTCGATCGCAAAAAAGGATGCAACGCTCAGCAAGGAAATCATGCCCAGCTGAAAGGGCTGCGCGGCCAAGCCTGTTCCCGTTGTCCAGCGGCTGATAGCGAGGACCGGCCAGTGCCAGAGATAGAGAGAGTAGGAAATCGTTCCGAGGAAAACGACCGGCCGCAGGCTAAGAGCGGCGAAGGCGAGAGAGCCGGGCGCCAGGAACAACAGGAGGAGCGCCGCGCTTGCGACGGCGGCCACGGTTGGCGCGAAAGCGCCCCCGGACGGAAAAAAAATCGTGACCATGACGGCGATCGAGGCGGCCGCGGATACGGCGCCGGAAAGGCGTTTCGTTCGGGGGTGCGCAAAGCCGCGATGGAGGACGAAGGCGATGCAACCGGCGCCCAATTCCCAAAAGCGCGCCGGCATAAGATAGTAGGCGGCTTCGGGGAGGCGACTGTCCATCCAGGCGAAGTACGCAAAAGACAAGAGGCTGAGTATGGCGACAGACGCAAGCAAGTTGCGCAGAATATGCGAGGGACGGCCTCCGATTGAAATCCACAAAATCGCGGGGTAGAAAAAGTAGAACTGTTCCTCGACTCCTAACGACCAGGTATGCATGAATGGGTTCAATTCAGCTTGAAACCCAAAGTAATCGATGTGGTTCCTGAAAAGAAATACATTAGTGACGCCAAAAAGCGCAAAAACGCCTGTGTTAAGAATGACGCTCAGTTGGGGCGATGAAGCATTGATAAATAGGATAGCCAGAAGGCCCGTTACAACAATGCATGCCGCCAAAGCAGGAAGCAAACGCTTGAAGCGCCGGGCGTAGAACGCATTGATGAATTGCAGAAAGCTTTCGGGCGGTTTCGAAAGGAGGGAAGATGTTATGACATAGCCGGATATTACAAAGAATATGTCTACGCCAAGATAGGCGCCAGGAAACAGCTCTTTATCGAAATGATTCAGTATGACTGCTATAACCGCGATCGCTCTTAGCCCATCAATTTCCGGCCTATAATGCGAACGCGCATACTGATCGATGGATTTATAACTCTGCAACATGCGACTGCCTGCTCGCCAGTCGCCGCTTGGCGAAAGGGCGTGCTAATCAGAAAGTTAAGCTAGCGCTACATAGAAATTGTCGGGGACGCAATAGCTCACTGGCCGTCAAGGCGCCGCAAGCGAAATGCGATGTGCATATCATAGCACGCCGAGCTTCTTCTGAAGGCTTGAGGACGACGTGGTGTATTGGAACACGACGCGCTTGCCGGGATAGACGTAGCGGTGCGCCGCCTGCGCCATCAGCGCCGCTTCGTGGAAGCCGGACAAAATCAGCTTCAGCTTGCCCGGATACGTGTTGATGTCGCCGATGGCGAAAATCCGCGGCTCCGAGGTTTCGAACTTCTCCGTATCGACGGCGATCAGGTTCTCGGTGAGGTTGAGGCCCCAATTGGCGATGGGGCCGAGCTTCATGGTGAGCCCGAAGAACGGGAGCAAGCGCTCCGCCTCGATCTCGAACTCCCGCCCGGCGCCATCCACGGGACCGCGAACGGAGAGCGCGCGCAACTCGGCGCCCTCGCCGCGCAGCTTCGTCACCTGGCCCTGCACAAACCGGACGCGGCCCTCCTGAACGAGTGCGCGCATCTTGTTCACCGAATCCGGCGCCGCGCGGAACTCGTCCCTGCGGTGGATGAGGGTGACGCTTTTGGCGACCGGCTGAAGATTGAGCGTCCAGTCGAGAGCCGAATCCCCGCCGCCGGCGACCACAACCATCTTGTCGCGGAAGGCGTCGATCTTGCGCACGGCGTAGAAGACCGAAACGCCTTCGAAGGCTTCGATGCCGGCCAGGGGAGGGCGCTTCGGCGTGAAAGAGCCGCCGCCCGCCGCGATGACGACGACCTTCGCGAAGAAGGCTTGGCCCGTATCCGTCTCGACGAAGAAGCCGTCGCCCTCGCGCCTGAGAGCCTCGACCCGCTCGCCGAAATGAAACACGGGCTCGAACGGCTTGATCTGCTCCAGAAGCCGGTGCGTGAGTTCCTGGCCCGTGACGACGGGCAGCGCCGGAATGTCGTAAATCGGCTTCTCAGGATAAAGCTCGGCGCATTGGCCGCCCGGCTTGTCCAGGATGTCGATCGCATGCGCCTTCACGTCGAGAAGCCCAAGCTCGAACACGGCGAACAGGCCGACCGGCCCAGCCCCGATGATGAGGGCGTCAGTCTGAATGGCGTTCGTCATCGGCGCCTCGTTCGTGGCCTCTTTGGAAAAAGGGCGCGCCGGACTTGCGGCGCTTCGCCTAATTCTGGTGCTCGGGGATGCTGACGACAAGGCCGTCGAGTTCAGGCTTCAGGCGGATTTGGCACGAAAGCCGGCTGTTTGCCCGCACGTCGAAGGCGAAATCGAGCATGTCCTCCTCCATGGCCGAGGGTTTGCCCGCTTTGTCCTGCCAGGCGGGGGCCACATAGACATGGCAGGTTGCGCAGGCGCATGCCCCGCCGCATTCGGCCACGATGCCGGGGACCTGGTGCTTGACCGCCGTCTCCATCAGGGTCTGGCCCGCCTCGCCGTCCACCTCGTGCTTCGTTCCGTTATGTTCGATATAAGTCACCTTCACCATGGCGCCTTCGCATTCAAGAGATTCGCTTCCTGGCATAAGGGACATTCGCGCAAAATTCAAAGAGCCTGTTCGATGCGCCCTCGCCGGGCGGCGTTTTCAGCAAATAGTTAACAGCCGCTTAAAAAAACCTGTGACTTTCGCCCTGACGCCGGAAGACAATGCGTTGGCGCGCGCCGAATCGCAATATTAAGCGAAGCTGCCCTGAAGGTTTTTTGGGTTTTTGCGTCAAGGATGTAGATAAGCTTCAGGCGTGCGCAAAATCTTTTTTTAGCCTTAAAAATGCATTAGCGAAAACCCTGTGTGGGGGAATTTCGGAACGCTGTCCAAGCGTGCGTTTGAGGGGCTATGAGGATCTGCCTGAAGTTTTTGCGTAGCGTCGCGCCGGCCTTTTCCATGGGGTTTGTGCGCGAGGTTGGCGATATCCCGGTCACAGCACATGAGGTCAGGACGGCCTGATGAGTTAAAAGCAAGCGATCTCCCAGACGCCCATCGATCTCAAGCCCGAGGATGAGGCGCAGGCGAAAACCAAAGGCGTCGGTCCGGCCGAGGCGGCGCCTGTTGCGCCAGCGGGCGATGCGCATCCGGCCTCCAGCCGCGATCAGCACCTGAAGCAGGCTCGCGGGCAGGCCCCCCGCCGCATCGCCGACGGCGGCGACGGCGCCGTTCAGATTTCCGCGCCGGCGCAACCGCCGCGGCCCGCCGGGCAGAAGCGGCCTGCGGCGCCTTCCCGTTCGCACGTTCCCGCCAACGACGACATGCCCTCCATCGGCGGCCTGATCTACGCGCTGCAGCAGAGGCCGTCGCGCTCGCCGTTCCTGATTGCGCTCGCCGGGTCGGCCGTGTGGTTCATTCTCGGCCTGTTCGTCTCCTACGCTGTTTTTCAGAAAAGCTTCGAAGCGGCGGCCACCACGGCCGAACTGCTGGCCAATCCGGCCATGATCGCCGTCGTCGCAACCGTCATCATCCCCATCGCGCTGTTCTGGTTCCTCGCCATCCTCGTCTGGCGCGCGCAAGAGCTGCGGCTCATGTCTTCCGCCATGACCGAGGTTGCGGTGAGGCTCGCGGAGCCGGATCGCATGGCCGAGCAATCGGTCGCTTCGCTCGGACAGACGGTGCGCCGTCAGGTCGCCGCCATGAACGACGCCATCTCGCGCGCGCTCGGACGCGCCGGCGAGCTTGAGGCGCTCGTCCATAACGAGGTGGCTGCGCTCGAACGGTCCTATACCGAGAATGAAAACCGGATCAGGAACCTGATCAACGAGCTGGCAAGCGAGCGCGAGGCGCTGGCGAACAACAGCGAGCGCGTGAGCGAGGCGCTTCGCGGCATCGGCAGCCAGGTCACGCGCGAAATCAACGCGGCGAGCGAGAAGGCGTCGCTGTCGCTGAACCAGGCCAGCGTGACCATGGCGGAATCTTTCTCCAGTCGCGGCCAGAAGATCACCGCCGCCGTAACGGCAGCCGGAACCGCCATCGACGAAAAGCTGGCGGAACGCGGCGCGCGCATCACCGAGCAGCTGGTCAAGCACGGCGCGCAAGCCGCCGAGGCGCTGCGCCAATCGAGCCTCGATGTCACCCGCGCCATTCAGGAAACTTCGGATCGCACGGCGGCGTCCATTTCGGCGAAGGGCAACAGCCTCGTCACCTCCGTGATCGGCATGAGCGAGCGCGTGGGCCGCGAAATCCCCGTGCTCCTGGAGAAGCTCGGCACAGAGCAGACCCGCCTCAGCACCATCATCGACGGCGCGACGCGCAACCTTTCGGCGCTGGAAACCGCGCTCGCTGAAAAGACGCAATCGCTCGGGACGACGCTCAGCGACAAAACGTCGGTTTTGCAGACGGTCCTGACCGAGCATTCCCGCCAGATGGACAGCTCGCTCTCCGAGCGCATTCAGGCGCTGGAAACCATCCTGAGCCGCCGGACGCACACTTTCGAAGTGACACTGAGCGAGCGCACGAAGCAGCTCGACGCCACGCTGACCCAGCGCGCCCAGGCGATCGAAAACTCCGTTTCAAAGCACACCGGCACCATCCGCGAGACGCTCGACAAGCATTCCGGCTCGATGGAGCACACGCTGGCGCGTCAGGCCGCGTCCATCGAGCGCGTCGTCGCCACCAACGCCACCAATATCACTCGCGCCGTGGAGGAGTTGGCGAACCGCTCCGCGAGCGGGTCGGACGCCTTGTCCGGCCAGGCGCGGGTGCTGAAGGACGTTTCCGCTACGCTGGTCAACCAGCTCGGCGGCCTTACAAAGCGCTTCGAGGAGCAGAGCACGGCGCTGATCACCGCGTCGCGCACCTTCGAGATGTCGAACTCAAAAGTCGACGCGATGATGGAGGCCCGGCAGGCCGGCTTCGGGAAGCTCATGGAGACCGTCACGTCGAGAGCCGCCGATCTCGACCGCATGATGAACAGCTACACGAACATGCTCGAACAGTCGCTGAGCCAGGCGGAACTGCGCGCCCGCAAGGTGACGGAACTGCTCGCGAAGGACAGCGCCGAGAAGTCTCAAACGGCGATCAAGGAGATCGAGCGCTTGCGCCAGGACGCGCAGGCTCATACGCAAAAGGCGGTCTCCGAACTGCAGGCGAATTTCTCGTCTCTGTCGGATCAGGTCTCCAATCAGCTCGCGACGCTCTCAACCAAGTTCTCCGACACGACGCGCGTCGTTCGCGACACCACCCGCCGCGCCGCCGTGGACCTCGAATCCGCCCAGAACGAGTTGCAGCGCCACGCCAAGGGTCTCCCGGAAACCGCGAAGCAGAGCGCTTCCGCCATGCGGCGCGCCTTGCAGGATCAGCTTTCGGCGCTCGACGCCCTGTCCGATCTGGCGAACCGCCATGCCTATACCAGCGCTGTGTCCGCGCCGGAGCAGAAAAGCGAGCCCGTCCGCCGCGAGCGGGACGTTCCGCCCCCGCCGCCGCAAGAGACCTTCCAGCCTCAGCGGACCGCGTTCGATTATGGGCAGCCGCCTGTCGAGAAGGCCGCCTGGTCCGAGCCGCAGCAACCGCCGCAGCCGCAGCTTCCCCCGAGGCAGCCTGTTCAGCCCGAGGCGCCACAGAGTTCTCCTCCCGCCGCCGTTTCTCAACCGCCATTCCAGGAGCAGCTGCCTCAAGAGCGGCGCAGCCAGTGGTCGCTCGGCGACCTTCTGGCCCGCGCTTCCGAGGACGACGAGCCGTTCTTCGACAAGGACGAGTTCTACGGCCTTCCGCCGGTCGCGCAGCCTTACGCGCCGAGGGGCGCCGGAGCGCCGGATGAATTGGGCGCCGATTTCACCATGTCCGACATCGCGTCCTGCATCGATGAGCGCCGCGTCATGGAAATCTGGCAGAGACTCAAGCGCGGCGAAAAGGAAGTGCTGAAGCAGCGCGGTCTTTATCCTCGCCAGGGCCAGCAGACCGTGGACCGGGTGCAGAGGCGCTACGAAACCGACAAGACCTTTCGCGCAATCGTCGACCGCTACCTCGCCGACTTTGAGAGCATGCTGCAGGATCTGAGCCGCACCGACCCGCGGGGCGCGACCGTGCAATCGCGGCTCGCGTCCGACGAGGGCCGCATCTACTTCGTGCTCGCTCATATCAGCGGGCGGCTCGGCGCATAATACGATCGAGACCGCAAGCCCCAGGATGGGCCGTCCCGGAAGTGCGCTTTTCGCGAACAATCCGGGATCCGAATAAATCGCAGCGCTCATTTTTTCGGGTCCCGGCGCGCTTCGCTTGGCCGGGACGATGCGGTTGGCGAATAGGCGGAGCGCCAGCGCTGCCTCCGCTAAGCACCATCGGCTTGAGGTGTGCGATACGAATCGCCATGCGTTACGGCCCTTTTACCAGGTGGCGCTATGTGGTATCATAATACCGCTAAAACCACCTGTTTTTGCAAAACGAACCC
>CAVWOB010000024.1:0-10743 GCA_963756335.1 uncultured Alphaproteobacteria bacterium | reverse complement strand
GTCGGGCGTGCGCTCTTTCGCGAACACAGGGGGAAGCTCGTTCATATCGATGGGGGAACGCGCAACTCCTCGATCTCGCCGCTCGTCGCCGCCTTCAGGATCGCCTGCCCGCATGCACTGGCAGCTCGGGCGGCAGCTTCCGAACGTAACGCGCCCAAGCTGAACCCCTTCCGCTTGCGCGGCGTTTGCCGCAAACAATAATCCCGCCAAAAAACAGCGTACGGCAAGAGCGTGGAAAGCCATGAAAACCTGTGTGGCGCGCTTAAGAAAACTTGCTCGTGGCTGGCGTTTCACGCTCGTCTCCTGTTGCAAGGCATGACCGTTTCACGGCATGGATTGCTTGGGGACAGGCGCATGGCAATTCCATGGCGTCCCGTTTCCGTTTTCCGGCGCGATGAGCGCCTTCTTCTCATCGCAGGAACTTAAGGGCTGAACCGGTCAATGTGGGCGCAGTCAATTCTCGATCCGACGAGATTTGCCATCATTGGCTTTTTCATCGGCGTGCTCATAGCCGCTCCGGTTGGCCCGGTGAATATCGTCTGCATCCAGAGGACGCTGGAGCGCGGCTTCTGGGGCGGCTTCGCGGCGGGGCTCGGCGCGGTGCTGGCCGACGGGATCATCGCGACGGTCGCCGCTTTCGGCGCGTCCGCGATCTCCGGCTTCATGCGCGACCATCAGCTCAAGATCGAGCTGATCGGCGGCTTCATCATGACGGGCTTCGGCCTCAACGTCTTCCGGTCGCAGCCGAAGATCGTGGCGACGGCCACGACAAACATCGCCCGGTTGCGGCAGCTTTCGAACATCGTGCCTCCGTTCATGAGGCCGGTGCTGCGATACAAGGTCTGGAAAATCATGCCGCACCTGAACATCGTGCCGCAGACCTTTTTCCTCACCATCACCAATCCGGGCGCGATCCTTGGGCTTTTCGCCCTGTTCGGCGGCGCGACTTCGGTGCTGGGCGGCATCGACACAGGCATCCAGGCGCTCACGGCGGTCTCGTCGATCATGGCGGGAAGCCTGATCTGGTGGGCCGGTCTTTCGCGCCTCATCGCCCGCGTCCGGCACAAGGTGACGGAGAGCCGCCTGAAAGTCATCAATCAGGTGTCGGGCGCCGTGCTGGTCATGTTCGGCGCGGTGCTGTTCGTGCAGTTCGCCTATGGCCTTGCGGGGCATCGCATCGTGGGATACGGGCCGCTGTCGCTTTTCGCCGTGTGCGGCGCCTGCGGGGCGCCGGGCCGCTGAAGGCCCTTTTCGGACGAATGCAGCTATTTGTCGTTGGCGATGAGCCCGTCGGTGATGGCCGAGGCCTGGTCCATATAGCGGTGGATCGCGACCAGCGCCGGCTGGGTGCACGTGCGGTAGGTTCTGGAATAGTCGCGATAGCCGCGATTGAAGCTTTCCACAAGCTTCGCCCTGCGCAGCGCGCTTGTGCCTTCGGCCGAGACGAGATCGCGCATCTGCTCGCGCCAGGCCTGCGCTTCGTTCGCGCCGCACAGCTCGCGGAGATAATGCAGCGTGCCCAGAAGTTCGGCGAGCCTGAATATCTGCGTGTCGTAAGGGCGGTCGTCCGAGCCCTGAGGCTTGGGCGGCGCCGGCGCGGCGGGCTGTTTCTGCGCGGGGGCGGCGCGCTGCGCGATGGCGGGCGGCGAGGCGGACGCTATCGCCAAGGCTGCGACGGCGGCGGCAAGCGCCAACTTCGCGGGCATGGCGGGCAGCGTCATGGGGCGCACTTTCCCAATGCCCGGCTTGCATTCGCGATGGCGGTCTCAAGGCCGGGCGTGCATTGAAGGCGTAGTCTCGCTTGGGGGCCGAACCAGCCAAGCGCATCCGCGTCGGAAGCGGCGGCGGACGCGCCCGAGGCGTCGCGAGTGGCGAAAACGATGACCGTGTAATGCGCGCGCACGATGCCCTCGCTGTCAGTCAGGATTCCGTCCGCAACATCCCCCAAAGTGAGATTCGAGGCAAGCAGGCCCGTTTCCTCGCGAAGTTCGCGCTTTGCTGCGTCCGCCGCCGTCTCGCCCCATTGCTGGGCGCCGCCGGGAAGCGACCAGCAGCCCTCGAACGGCGCCTTCGCGCGCCGGACCAGCAAGACTTCGTCCCCCCGGAACACCGCGACGGAAGCCCCGGCCAGCGGAGAGGCGTTCGCATCGCTCATTTCGCGCCCTTTCGTTCTCCCGGCGCCAGAATCCGCCGGATTCCGAGCGCATCCCTAGGTCCGGAGTCAGCCAAAGGCAAGTCCGCCTCGCGCGGGCGGCTCAAAAGGGCCGTGTTTCTGGCTTGCAAAAGAGGGACGGCGGCGCTTTAAACGGCCATCCGCGCCGTCGGCTCAGGAGGCCTCCATCCATGACCCTTCGGGTTGCGTTCATGGGAACCCCGGATTTTTCCGTCCCCACCTTAAGCGAAATCGTGGGCGCGGGGCATGATGTCGTGGGCGTCTACACCCAGCCGCCGCGTCCGGCGGGCCGCGGCATGGAGCCGAAGAAGTCGCCCGTGCATGCCTTCGCGGAAGAAGCGGCGCTGCGGGTGTTTACGCCGAAATCGCTGCGCCGCGCGAACATCCAGGAGGAGTTCGCGGCGCTCGGCGCCGATGTCGCAGTCGTTGTCGCCTACGGCCTGATCCTGCCGAAGCCCATTCTGGAGGCGCCGCCGCTCGGCTGCCTGAACCTGCACGGTTCGCTGCTGCCGCGCTGGCGCGGCGCGGCGCCGATCCAGCGCGCGATCATGGCTGGGGACAAAGAGACCGGCGTCATGGTAATGAAAATGGAAGAGGGCCTCGATACAGGGCCGGTAGCGCTCGCGGACCGCATCTCGATCGGGCCCGACGCCACGGCCGGAGAAATCCACGACTGCCTCTCGCTCATGGGAGCCGCGCTCATGCTGAATGCGCTCGACCTGCTTGAAAGAGGCGAGCTGACCTTCGCCCCGCAGCCGGAGGAGGGCGCGACCTACGCCGCGAAGCTTTCGAAGGAAGAGACGCGCATCCACTGGTCCAAGCCCGGCATCGAGGTGCACAACGCGATTCGCGGGCTTTCGCCCCACCCCGGCGCATGGTTCGAGGCGCTGCTCGGCGGCAAGCCGGAGCGCATCAAGGTGCTGCGGTCGGTGCTCGTTCCTGGGAAGGGCGAGCCGGGACAGTTGCTCGACGCCAATCTGACGGTGGCGTGCGGCTCGCAGGCTGTAAGGCTCACCACAGTGCAGAGGTCCGGCAAGCGGCCGATGGGGGGCGCCGACTTCCTCCGTGGCTTTCCGCTCGGCAAGGGCACTCATTTCGAATGATAGGTGATGTAAGACGAATGGGTGATGACATAAAGTTGCGCTTATGTGACGCTGAAGCAAGCAGACGTGACTAGACGTTGAAAATGGCTTCTACCACAGTGCTGGCGCATGGTAACCATCGATTGGAGACAGTTGTGGCTTCATTTCCGTCTCTCGTCATTCTGACGCTAGCGTTTGTTTTGTCCGCCTTTCAGGCGGCAGCCCCCGCGCGCGCGCAGGACACCGCGTGGGGGAACGCTTCAGTCATCGAGCTTTTTACTAGCCAGGGCTGTTCGTCCTGCCCGGAGGCGGACCAGCTTCTGGAACAGCTTTCTCACCGTCCCGACATCATCGCCTTGAGCTTCCCGGTCAGCTACTGGGATTATCTCGGCTGGAAAGACACCCTGGCGCGGCCGGAAAACTCCGAGCGGCAGCGCAAATATTCGAAGATCATCGGCGACGGCGAGGTTTACACGCCTCAGGCTATAGTCAACGGCGTGCGGAACTGCGTCGGCAGCGACCGCGCTGAAATCGAGGCCGCCGTCGAGGAAACGGCCCCTGCCATCGGGAAGGACGCGGTCCCGATTATCATCAGCCGTGGAGACGGCAAGCTTATCATCGACATTGGTCCCGCTCCCGACGGGGCCCGCTATACAAAAGGAAAGGTTTGGGTTGCGACGGTTCGCCCGCCGGTCTCAATTCCGATCCAGCGAGGTGAGAACGCGGGCGTCGTCGTGACCTATACGAATGTCGTGCGCAAGCTGACCGAGGCCGGCGATTGGTATGGCGCGACCACCAGTTACGCGTTGCCGCTCAGCTCCGTGGCCGACGATGGCGAATCGATTGTCGTGTTCCTGCAGGCGGAGACGCTCGGGCGCATCGTCGCGGCGGCGCGGGCCGGGGAATGATCGCCGCGGATTAGGCTCATGGCTTTCTGGCTGTTCAAGACCGAGCCCGAAACCTTCTCCTGGCGCGATCAGTGGAAAGCCGGAGCGAAAGGCGAGGAATGGAGCGGAGTGCGCAATGCGCTCGCTCAGAAAAACATGCGCGCCATGAAGCGCGGCGACCTGGGCTTTTTCTACCATTCCGTCCACGAGAAGCAGATCGTCGGCGTCGTCAAGGTGGTCCGCGAGATCCATCCCGACTCCAGCGATCCCACGGGGCGATGGAATTGCGTCGACGTTTCCGCCGTGGGCGCTTTTCCGAGGCCGGTCACGCTCGCCGAGATCAAGGCAGAGCCGCGCCTCGCGAATATGGCGCTGGTTAAGAATTCGCGGTTATCCGTGCAGCCTGTCGCCGCCGGGGAGTGGGCGCTGGTCTGCAGCATGGGCGGCTACGGCTAACGCCAACCACAAGCGCCGGCATCCTCAGCGGATCTTGCTAGCCGCGCAGAAAGGTGTAAACGAAGTACCCGGCGACCGCGACCAGGATAATCGCCACCAAATAGAGAAAAGGAGCGGCGGCTGAGTTGAGGCGCTCATCGAGGATCAAATCCGGCCCGGCGCGCAAGCGAACGCCCGGCCGCTCGGAGGTCTCCGCGCTTTCCGTCACGGACTCGACTTCCGTCGGCGCAGGCGGCGTTTCCTCCGGCAGAAGCTTTTCGGCCCTGTCCGCTTTCCCGTTTCCCTCCATCGCCTTTCTCCCGCTTCCATCTGAGATATCGCCGATTAAAGCTCGTCGATTATGGACACGCTCAACCTGGATAAGTTATTGAGTATACACATTCCTCAATGGGGGGACGCATTTTTGCATAAAGTGAACTCGCACCTCGGCCTGCTCGTCTTCAGCTTGGCGATCGCGGCCCTCCTTACAATAAATCCTTTGTGCGCGGCGGAAAAGATCAGGTTTGGACTAAATTGGCTGCCGGAAGGCGAGCACTGCGGCTTCTTCCAGGCGAAGGCGGCGGGGCTCTATGAGAAAGCCGGGCTCGATGTGGAGCTGAAACCGGGCGGCCCGGATGTCAATACGCCGCTCCTGATCGGCGTCGGCCAGCTCGATCTCGCCATCGGGACCGGCTTCACCACGCTGAACATGGTGGCGGAGGGGATCCCCGCGGTGACGGTCGCCTCCTTCTTCCAGAAAGACCCGCAAACGCTGGTGGCGCACCCCGATCAAGGCATTGCGACGCTCGCCGACGTAAAGGGCCGCCCGGTGATGGTGTCCGCCAACGCGAGGCAGGAATTCTGGCAGTGGCTCAAATTCAAGTTCGGCTTCACGGATAATCAGCTCCGCCCCTTCACCTATTCGCCCGCGCCGTTCCTGGCGGACGTAAAGGCGATCCAGCAGGGATACGTCACGGAGGACGCGCTGCTGCGCGGGTCGCAGATGCCGAAGCCGCCGGTTATCCTCCTGCTCGCCGACTACGGCTTCGACAATTATACGACCACGGCTTTCGGCATGCGCTCCTACATCGACAAGCATCGCGACGCCGTGCGCGCCTTCATCCGCGCGACGCGCGAAGGCTATGAAGCCTGCATGGCGGGCGACTATGCGGCGGGCATGAAGCTCCTGCTCGCGATGAACCCGGATCATGGCGAGGCGCTGTTCCACTTCAAGCTGAAGGAGATGAAGGAGCGGGGCCTCGTCGATGGCGGCGATGCGGCGCGGCTCGGCATTGGCGCGATGACGGACGAGCGCTGGACGTCGTTTTTCGAGACCATGTCCGCAGCCGGCGTCTACTCGCCGAAGCTCGACTACAAGGCGGCCTACACGCTCGGCCTTCTGGACAGATAATGCTGGACCGCGCCTCGCCGCAAACGGTCGCGCCGCCGCTCCTGTCGATGCAGGGCGTGAGCAAGACGTTCGCGAATGGCGTGCTGGCGCTCGACGGCGTCACGCTTACGCTGCCGGCGGAGCCGCAGTTCCTCGCCGTCCTCGGGCCGTCGGGCTGTGGCAAGAGCACCATGCTGCGCATCGCCGCGAAACTCGACCGGCCGAGCGCGGGAAGCGTCGCCTGGCCCGGCCTCGACCGGCGCGGGGAGCGGGAAGGCGGCGCCGGCCTCGGCTATGTCTTCCAGGAGCCGACCTTGATGCCCTGGGCGAGCATTTATGACAATGTCCGTCTCCCGCTCCGCATTCGCGGCCTGCCCAACGCCAAGGTTTCCAGCCGCATCCATCAGGTGTTGGATAGCGTCGGCCTCGGAGACTTCGCGCAAAGCTATCCGCGCGAGCTTTCCGGCGGCATGCGTATGCGAGCCTCGGTCGCGCGCGCACTCGTGACGGAGCCGCGCCTGCTGCTGATGGACGAACCCTTCGCGGCGCTCGACGAAATCACCCGCGCGAAGCTCGAACGCGACCTGCTCGGCCTTTGGCTCGCAGCCCGCTTCACCGTCATCTTCGTGACGCACAGCGTGTTCGAGGCGGTTTTCCTTTCAAGCCGCGTCATCGTCATGACGCCGCGCCCCGGCCGCATCGCCGCCGACATCGCCATCGGCGCGCCCTATCCCCGCACCGAGGAGTTCCGCACGTCCCGCGTCTTTATCGATCATTGCCGCGAGGTTTCGGAGGCGCTGGCGGGCGCGATGGCGGAGGCGCCCCGATGAGGATCGCGCTGGAGCGCATCGCGCCGGCGCTTGTCGGCGTGTTTCTGCTGGGGCTGTGGCAAGCCGCGGTGCAATGGTACGAACTGCCGCCCTATGTCCTGCCATCCCCGCTTCTGATCGCGAAAACGCTCGCCGACGACTTCCCGACGCTGCTCCCGAGCTGGCTCTTCACGCTCAAGATCACGATCCTGGCGTTTCTCGGCGCGGCCGTGGGGGGCCTGGGGCTGAGCCTCTTGCTCACCTCCTCGCGCTTGCTCGAACGCAGCCTGTTTCCTTACGCCGTCGTCCTCCAGGTGACGCCCATCGTGGCGATTGCGCCGCTCATCATCATCTGGGCGAAGGACACGACGCTGGCGCTTCTCATCTGCGCCTGGATCGTCGCGTTCTTTCCGGTCGTCTCCAACACCGTCGCGGGGCTGAACAGCGCCGACGCAAACCTGCGCGATCTCTTCAAGCTTTACGGCGCCTCGAAATGGCAGACCATGCTGTGGTTGCGGCTGCCCTCGGCTCTGCCCTTTTTTCTCGCGGGGCTTCGCATTTCCGGCGGACTTGCGTTGATCGGCGCCGTGGTCGCCGAGTTCGTGGCGGGCACGGGCGGAACGGAGTCCGGCCTCGCCTATCGCATCCTCGAATCGGCTTACCGGCTGCGCATCCCGCGCGTGTTCGCGGCGCTCGTGCTCATCTCGGCGACGGGGCTGGCGATTTTCGCGCTTCTGTCCTTCGTCAGCAACCGGCTCCTGCGTCACTGGCACGACAGCGCAAGATAAAAAGGCCGTCTCAGGTCGATCCGAGACGGCCTTGAACTGCCGAAGCTCAAGCTACTTCAGGTTCGTATTCACCGTCATGTCGAAGGACAGCTTCGCCACGAAGGCCGATCCGCACCAGTTCGAGCCGAGCCCGCTTGGGTTGATCGGAGTAACGTTGCTGGGGTTGTAAGTCGCCGTATGGTCCGAAGTCAGCACGTCGCAATTCGACCTGGACAAGTCCGTGTCGTAGTAGCGGAAGTCGAGCGTGAACACCTTGTAGGTGAAGGACAGGCCGGCGTTCCAGGTGTTGTAATCCGGCAGGTCGATGCCGTTCGCTTGTCCGGGGAAAAGGGTGTTCCCGTAAAACGGCGACGTTTGTCCAAAGAAGTAGTGACCGAATTCGCCGGACACGAAGGCGCCGATGTCCTTCGGGAAATACCGCGCCATGAAATCGGACGGGATCGTGTATTTGAGCGTGCCTGAGACGTAAGTCCCGTCCGCGCCTTCGTTCAGCCAGGACGGCGAGTAGAACACGTTCGCGCCGAGAGCCAAAGCATCGGTGACGCTGTACGTGCCCTTGCCGTAGAACCTCCCAGAAGCTCAAATCCGCTTCGTAGAACGTTGCAGTAGCCCGTCGGCGTGGTGAAGCCGTTGGTGCAGTTCGGATTCGGATAAGGCGGAACCTGCCCATCGATGGGCGCGCCGTCGTAAAGCCGCCCGCCGGGATACCAGTAGTACCAGAAGCCGACATCGAGCGCGAGCTTGCCGAAGGTCGGGCGGACGCCGCCGTAAAAGTCGATCTCGGCGGCCGCGCGGTTCGGATAGTCGATGCTTTCTCCGCTTAAGCCGGCGTAAAGCACCCAGTCCGGCCGCACAGTGTACCGCAGCTCCGTATAAGCGGTGGCTGAAGGCCAGCGGGCCGATTGGCTGATGCCGCGGAACACATAATCGGATGCCACGCCGCCGCCGAAGGCGATATCGAAAGGCGGCGTCGCCGGAGCGGGCGTGTCCTTCGTGCTCGGCGTTCCATCGGCGATGGCCGCGGCGGAACTCGCCAGAAGGAGAGCGGTGGCCGTGAGTGTAGTAAGCGTGCGCATGGGGTTCTCTCAAAGTGGCGTCGCCGATGGCGCGCGGCGGCTTAAGCAAACCAAAAGTAGAGAGAGTCGCCGGTAAAATACAACCTGAGGCGGAGCCGTGTCCACCGCCTTTCAACCATATGTTGCACGCCAACATCACGGCGGCGGTTTGCAGCCTCGATTTTAGGCACGCGGGCGTTTTTGGCGGACGCCGCGCGAGTTGCATTCGTTGCGGCATCGGAAAGGCTGTCGCGGCATGCGCGTCAGGGCCGGCATCGTCGCCGGGCAGATCGGGGCGGGCGAGACAATCGAGAGCATTCTCGCCGGCTACCCATATCTCGAAAAATAGGATATTATTCAGTCTCTTCAATTTGCCGGCTCGCCGAAGAATAGACCCGGGCAGACATGAACCGCCCTCGCATCAAGCGCGACCCCCAAGGCGATGCTTGGCAAGCCCGTTATCGTCTGCACGCGCATCACGGTTGAGCACACTTTGCGCTGTCTTGCGGCCGGTGAACGCGAGGCCGAGATTGTCGCCGATTATCCGCCATTGACTTTGGAAGACATCCGCGCGGCGCAGTCTTACGCAGCCGATTATCTGGCGCATGAGTCTATGATCTCTGAGTAATCAGCTTCGCGTCAGCGCAGCGCCCCGTGACAAAGATAATTGCTTCGGTTATGTCTGCGGCGCTAATGCCGGGGGTGGGACAATGCCGGGGCGCATTTTCATCAGCTATTCGAAGGCGGATCCGCAGCCCACGCGGGAGCTGGCGGATTTCCTGACCGCGCAGGGCTGACGGTCATGCCGGGCTTCGAGTGGGACGATGCAAAGTCACGGGCCAATGTCTTAAAACCGGCGTTTCCTTTGACGCGATAGACGAGTTCAATTTCGACACGGCCATCGAATTCGAGGACGACCGGTTCGACTACGGCGAGCAGCGTGTCGTCGCCATTGGCTGGCTTCGCGCCAAACTCCACGCGGTGACATTCACATGGCGGGGTGATATTATCCGCATCATTAGTCTTCGGCCCGCAACCAAGGCTGAGCAGAGACGGTATGCAAAAGAAGAAACCTGACTCCATAGCCCAGGCCGACTGGGACGCGGTCGATTTTCCGGAGATCCCGGAAGACCGGTTGCGCAAGATGAGGCCGTTGCGCGAAAAGCCCGCGCTGCTGAAAGCGCTGAAAAAAGCGCAGCACGCGCTTAAGGCTGAAAAAGAAGCCGCGAAGTAGTTGCGCCTCGCGGCTCCGTTACGCCTGCCCCGTGACAAAACTAGCTGCTTCGGTTATGTCTTCGGCGCTCGATGCCGGGGGTGGGGCGATGCCGGGGCGCATTTTCATCAGCTATTCGAAGCTCGATCCGCAGCCGACGCGGGAGCTGGCGGATTTTCTGACCGCGCGGGGTTACAGCGTCTGGTGGGATGCGGACCTGACCGCGGGCGAGGTGTTCCGCGAGGTCATCGACCGCGAACTCGACGCCGCCGACGCGGTGATCGTTATGTGGACCGCGCATTCGGTCGCGTCGAACTGGGTCATCGCCGAGGCCGACCACGCCGCGCGCCGCAATCGCCTCATCACCCTGCGCACGGCCGATCTGGAGCCGTGGCGCATCCCCAAGCCTTACAACACCTATCACACCGACCTCGTAAGCAACCGCGAGTCAATTCTTGCTGCTGTCCGCCGCGTCGCTGGCGAACCGCCGAAGCCGGAAGTCAAGGCGGTGCCCGCGAGCCTATCCGAGGCGACCTTACGCGAAGCGCTCGCTCTCGAACATTGGCAGGCGATCAAGGCAAGAGGCGACGTGGCGAAATTAAGAGCATTTTTGAAGGAATTTGGAGATACGAAATGCGCGTCCTTGGCGCAGGCCGAAATTCATCGAGGCGAAAATCGCCGAGGGCCGCTATGGCAGCGCAAGCGAGGTCGTGCGCGCCGCGCTGCGGCTGCTCGAAGAACGGGAAGCCGAACTCGACGCGCTCCGGGCGGCTCTCATCGAGGGCGAGACGAGCGGAGCTTCGGCGCCCTTCGACTTCGATGACTTTCTGGCGGGCAAGCGCAGCCGCGAGCCATGACGCGCACTCTGCTCTCGCCACGCGCGAGACGCGATTTGGACGGCATTTGGCCCG
>CAVWOB010000023.1:0-256183 GCA_963756335.1 uncultured Alphaproteobacteria bacterium | reverse complement strand
GACTTCAACGGTTATCTGAAGTCCCTCGGCATTGCATCTCTGGTGCAGCGGCTCGGGCCGCATCTCTGGCGTGATGACCAGGCGCATTTAGCTCCCGCGTCTCCGGCTTGGTGCGGCCCGGGCCGTGAACAGAGAAACGGTCTTCGCGGGAAGGTGGTCTTGGCTTCGAGGACAGTAAGAGGGCGCGCAGACGGCCTTTTGGGAGTGGCGAGAAAGCCAGAAGCGATAGCGAGGCGCAACGGCGGCCCGCCACTCTTTTCCGCCGCGGGCCAGAAGCCCGCTTTGCATCGCGAAGCAAAACAGTGCCGGTCAGCCGTCCTCCGCTCTGCTCCGGCCGCTTTGCGGTGCAGGCCTCGCCATCGCTTCCGGCAAGAGCTCGCCAGAAAAGGCCGCGTGGCGCGGCCTCTCACGACCTCATCGCCGGAGACCCTCATGACCCGCTCAAAGCCCGTTTCTCCTTCACCCGACCGCTTCTCGCCAACCGCCCGCGTCATCGAAGAGCTGCAAATCCATGGTTATCACGCCCATGAGGACGAGCCCGATCCCCGTCCGCTGCCCGATGCGGACCAGCTCGATCAGGGACTCGATCTCATGTTCGAAGGCCTGTCCGCCGCCATCACCGGCAGCCGCTTCGAGGATGACCTCGACGATCTCGCCTGGCATCTCGCCGACCTCTTTCACCGCAAGGCCAGCCGCGTGCAGCGTTCGCTCGACGACAACGAAGACCGCCAGAGACGCTCGCAAGGAGAACAGGATGGCAGCGAGGTGCGCTCGGTCGAACTCGAACGCCTTATCACTGAAGGCCAGACGCTTCTCGAACGCCGCCAGGTCTTCGAATATCTGCGCGACCGCGCGGGCGAGCACTACGAGACGCTTACGGGTTCCGCATGGCGGCCCCGCTCCGGCAGCCTCGTGAACCACGCCAAGCTGACCGCCTCGCTCCTGGAAAGCCGCGAATTCCTCTCCGCCAAGCGCCGCGCCGAAACCGAGGTGCATCTGCCGAAGGGCACCCGCATCGCCTTTTCAGGCGGCACGGCTTGCAACGATCACAAGCGCATCTGGGAGGTTCTCGATGAGACGCTCGCCCACTATCCCGGGATGGTTCTTTTGCATGGCGGGACGCCGCGCGGCGCGGAGCGGATCGCCGCCTGCTGGGCCGACAACCGCAAGGTCACGCAGATCCTCTTCAAGCCCGATTGGGATCGCGACGGCAAGGCCGCACCCTTCAAGCGCAACGACCTTCTCCTCGCCGAGATGCCCCGAGCGGTTATCGTTTTCCCGGGCACTGGCATCACCGACAATCTCGCCGACAAGGCCAAGAGGCTCGGCATCCGTATCGTCGACCACCGCAAGGAGGCTGGCGCCTAAGCGCCAGCCGTTGCCACCCGTCATTCTGCCGACTCCTGCAGAAGCGCCCCGCCTTGCAGACGGAGCGCAATTTGAGGCTCGATAGCACCGGAGCGACGGAGGACCTCCTTTTCGCACTCCTTTGTCCTTCGGCTTCGAGGGCATGGAGGGCGTTGACTGGCTCGGTCAGCTTCCCCCGGAAGCGCCCCGACTTTTGCAGGTTTCCAGCCCGCGCCGCTCTGGCCTTTGCGAAGCGCGCCGCTCGGAAGCCTTTTTCCTTCAATGCGTGAGCGAGCGCTGACGTCAGGGTTGTTGGCGACCGCGCATGAGCAAGCCCTATTTGGGGTGCGCAATCGAAAGCCTTGGGCCTCCCATGAACGGGGCGGCGACGCAGCCTCGAAGGACGCGTGAAGCCCGAAAACCGGCTACGCCTCCGCTGGCCTCGCAATGGCGGTCCTCTCGTGTTTTCCGGCGTCCAGAGCTTTCTCTGGACTTTCCATCGCGAAACAAAACACTCGGGTCTCGCCATCCTTCGCGTTGCTCCAGGCCCTTGGCTGCAAGTCCAGCGGTTTTCGTGCCCTGCCACGTCATCGAGGCCGCGATAGGCGCGGCCCGGTCATCAAGGAGACCTCTCATGGCTACGATCGGTAACTTCACCAAATCCGGCGATCGCTACACCGGCGCCGTCCGCACTTTGACCTTGAACGTCAAGGCGCAGATCGCTCCCGCCGAGAAGGAAAACGACAAGGCTCCCGATTACCGCGTCTTTGCGGGCCAGATTGAGCTGGGCGCCGCCTGGCGAAAGACCTCCGGCACAGGACGCGACTACCTCTCGGTCAAGCTCGACGATCCGAGCCTTCCGGCTCCCATCTACGCCTCCCTCGTCGAAGCCGAAGGCGAGGGTGAGTTCACCCTCATCTGGTCCCGCCGCCAGGCCGAGTAATCAAGCCTCAAAGAGCGCTCCGCCCGCAAGGCGGGGCGCTCTTAAGCACGGGCCAACCGGCCTTCGTAAGAAAACGCCCGTGAAGCAACGGAGCGATTGCGCTGGTTCTGGTACTTGCGGTTGTTTTCCGCCGTTTACGGCTGCTCGGTCGAGCACGCCTCGTGAAGCCCGATAACGGCACCTAATGGGCAATCGAATACCATTGGTGAGTACCCGGTGAGTATTTCAGCGATATGACACTGACAATTTTTGGGATAACTCATTGAAATTATTGGTAGCGGAGGAGGGACTCGAACCCCCGACACGCGGATTATGATTCCGCTGCTCTAACCGGCTGAGCTACTCCGCCATTCCCGCACCGCACGCGCCACGGAAGGAACCGCAGCTGGACGCAGGTATAAGAAGGGTCGGCTTCGCCGTCAAGACGAGCCGCCATTCATGTTACGACACCTTTTGCAGGCGAAGAAGCGTGAAAAGGCCAAAGGGCGGCAGGCCGACCGCTTCGACGAGGCGAAAGCCGGGCGCGCCGGTGACGGTCTTGATCGGAAAGACGGGATGCCAGCCGAGCCGACGGGAATACCGCGCCAGAAAGCGCTCGCCCCCGGCGCGCAAGCCTCTTTCCCGGCTGAAGTGGTTCACCACGACCGCCATGCCGCCCGGTTTCAGCACGCGACGGAGCTCCGCCATGACGGCGGCGGGATCGGGCACAACCGTCATCACATACATGACGGCCGCGGCGTCGAAACTGTCGGTGGCGAAGGCCAGCCGGCTCGCGTCCATGACGAGCAGCTTCTTGCGGGTAAGCCCCATGCGGTGCACGCGCTCACGGGCCTTCTCGAGCATGTCCGGCGACAAGTCGATGCCGGTGACGGCGAGGCCGGGCCTATAACCCGGCAGGGAAAGGCCTGTGCCGACGCCGACTTCAAGCACGTGGCCCTGCGCCTCGTTGAGCATGCGCACGGCAAGCCGCCGGCCGGGCCCCGCCACGAGTCCAAAACTGTAATCGTAGATGGGCGCCCAGATGCGATACGCTTCGCGAACGGCATGGTCGTCGAGGGCGTGGTCTTTATACCTCTGCATGTCAGGCCGCCTCCGCAGCCGCAATGAAACCGCCGCCGAGAACCCGGGCCTCATCGCCGCCCTCCTCATAAAACACGCAAGCCTGCCCCGCGGCGACGCCATACTCTCCGTCTTCAAGTTCGACGCAAGGCTCGCCATTCCGTACAACAAGCGCCGCCGGGCGAGGCGTCTGCGACGAGCGCACCTTGACCAGGAGCTGCCGCCGCCCCGCGAGCGCATCCGTCCACGCTCCGCCGCCGATCCAGTTCACGTCCCTGAGGCGAACGACCGTCGCCCTAAGCAACTCCCGCGGCCCCACGACCACGCGCCGTGACTGTGTCTCTATGCGTATCACGAAAAGCGGTTCCCCCGTTGCAATGCCCAATCCCTTACGCTGCCCGACCGTGAAGCCGACAATGCCTCGATGTATGCCCAGAACGCGCCCGCCGGCATGCACGATCTCGCCAGGCTCGCCGCTCTCCGGTCTCAGCTTTCGGATTACCGACGCGTAATCGCCGGTTGGCGCGAAGCATATATCCTGACTGTCGGGCTTGGAAGCGACGGGTAGGCCGAAGCGCGCGGCCAATGCGCGCGTTTCAGCCTTTTTCATGGCGCCGATAGGAAAACGCAAGAAGTCGAGCTGCTCTTGCGTGGTCGCGAACAGAAAATAACTCTGGTCGCGCCGAGGGTCTGCCGCGCGCAGCATCTCCCAGCCTTCCGGCCCCGGCCGGCTTCGCACATAGTGGCCGGTGACGAGGGCTGAGGCGCCAAGTTCGCGCGCGGTCTTCAAGAGGTCCGAGAACTTCACGGTCTGATTGCAGCGCACGCAGGGAAGCGGCGTCTCCCCCGCCATGTAGCTTGCGGCGAAATCGTCGATGACCGACTGGCGAAACCGGTCTTCGTAATTGAGCACATAATGCGCGACGCCGAGATGGTCCGCGACCCGGCGCGCATCCATGATGTCCTGGCCCGCGCAGCAGGCGCCTTTGCGGGCAGCGGCGGCGCCGTGGTCGTAGAGTTGCAGCGTCACGCCGACGGTCTCGAAGCCGGCGCGCTTGACGAGGGCGGCTGCGAGCGACGAGTCGACGCCGCCGGACATTGCCACGACGATCCGATGGGCGCTCGCCGGAGGCGGCAGCCCGAGCGAGGCTGGATCGAGGAAGGGAGCATCCCGATCCTCAAAAGGGGCCGTAGTCGATGCGGTCATAGCAAGATGAGAGTTTAGCGTTTCGCGGTGTTTTCGCAGGTCGCGGCGAAGATTTACAGCGATTTATACATGCGCTCCGCGCGAGTAAATTTCAAGATAACAACTAAAGGTAGAATAATGGAAAAAAGTTTGTAGGGGCGAAATTAAGCGCCTCTTAAGTGAGCCGGAATAAAGTGCATCCCATGGTCTTGATCGCGTGTGAGAGTACTATGACCGAATTGTTCCGTCCCCGACTGCGTTATGTCCTTGGTCCTGATGGCAGCCCCCTGACGATCGCGGACCTTCCTCCTCCCAATACGAAGCGCTGGGTTATCCGCCGGAAAGCGGAAGTGGTCGCGGCGGTGCGCGGCGGGCTCCTGAGCCTCGACGACGCCTGCAAACGGTATAAGCTCACCATCGACGAATTCCTGAGCTGGCAGCGATTGATCGACCGGCACGGGCTGCCCGGCTTGCGGGCGACCAAGGTTCAGGATTACCGGAACTAAGCGCCAGACGCCGGCGAAGGCCGCCTAGCGCGCGGCCTTGGACTGGTCCTCGGGATTGTCGAGGAAAAGAAGACCTTCCTGAAGCGAGACGGCCTCCGTCCCGTCGAACTCGTAATCTTCCCCATCCGGCAGGCGAATAACGCAGCTTTTTTCGCAAAGCTGCAGCTTTTCGCCCGCCTTGATGGTTCGCTCGTTTTGCTTGTCGCCCTCAATAACAATCATCGTCTGGTCTGCGCTGTCGCAATTCGTCAGTGTGATGGCGAAGGGCGTTGCTGGCCATAACGCGAGAGGCGCCACGATCAAAACCCCATAAGCAAGCCGCATATCGAACCTCATCCATATTGGGAGCGTTGCTGCGCCAATGCTTACAGGAGGATAAAGGAAAAAGGGGAAGAAAATGTCCTCCTCCTTTTCCTCACGCGAGCCTATTTCTTGCCGCCCTTCTTGCCGCCCTTATCGCCGGATTTCTCCTGCGGCTTCGGGGCTTCCTTCGGTTTGGCTTCCGGTTTCTTTGCCATAGTTCGTCTCACCTCTGAAAGACGCGCCAAATGAAAAGGCGCATCCCGGAGTTTGGGGATATCCCGGTCTCAGCGCAACGAAAATTTACTCATCTTGCCGCCGAATCTGTGAACGGACCGGCAGACTGCGAAGGCCGGGCGCGGGCTGGAGCCGCCCATCTCCGCAACCGGCGCCGCCGGCCGCTACGCGACGCATGCGGCGGCGTGTACGAAAACATTGATTTATTGGGGCAATTTACGGCGCGCCGCGGGGCAGGCGCTTCGCGGAGGACAATCCGGGTAAGCCTATCGGCCAGCCGCCGGTTTTGACGCCATGCAGGAGGCCGGAGCGGGAACAGGGGCCTCGGCGCGGAGTTCATCAGAAGTAAAGCTGGATGCGGATCGAACAGATAAGCTTTATAGCGCCGTGGTCTTGCTTTGCTACCATGTAAAACTGACCAGGACCAGGCTGACAGCGGGAGACGTTGAAATGCACTTCGTCAACATGGATGATTGGAAGAATCAGTGGATCACGATTCTTGCTTTTCTTCTGGTGGAGTTCGTCATGATCGTGGCGGCTGTTCCCGCATAAGGGTCGAAAGGATACTGCTAGCTTCTATAGCTCACGCCGCGACGCTGGCGAAGAAACGCCCAACGCCATCCCAGACCGCCGGCCAGAAGTCCAGCTCGGATTGCGTATTCGAGCCGCCCGCGCCGTAAACATAGAACGTCATGAGAAGGAGAAATACTGGAATACTGGCGATATGCAGAACGGCCAGCGCTCTTTTCAAATGCAGCGTGCCCGCGACGAATTTGTTCACGCGCAGGATTGCGATGCCGATCATCACGCTGAATATCATGTAGTTGAATACGAATATCCGGTCGAGAAGAGTAGCCGTGTCCGAGTCCATTTTCGGGGTCGTAATGTAGAGTGCGACAGCGGATAAGAGCGCCGTGACCTGGATCGTCACGATAGCCTCGAAATGAGAAATCGAGATGAAAATCGCGAGATAGGCGACAATTGCGATGAAGAACAGCGGGATCACGACCCTGAGATAGAAGTCGGTGGCGCTGCGCTTCAAAACCCACACGAAGCTGCTCTTATAGAAGGGCACCACACTGGGTTCGGATTTCCTGGCGTCGAAAACCGAGATGTAATCCTGGTCGTAGCTGACAAAGGTGTCCTTGATATCCCAGCCGTCGGCGTCGAAAACCCTCTCCCGAAGCTCCCGCTGGAGCGGCTGGACCATAAAGGGATGTTCGCCACGCTTCGGGCGCAAGTCTATTGTGAAGCTCTGCACGTCGAAGGGATAGCTCTTGTAGTTGGGATCGAGCATGAACTTGCCGGATACCATATAGATTTTGATGTTGTTTGGAAAAGTGTCGCTGTCCTCGCTCTCGTGAAGAGGCTGGATCGTGATCTGCTTTGCGTTGGTCTTGAAATCGAGAAAAGCGTTGGCGAAGTCTATCTGGTCTGGGTTTGGATTATTCTCCGAACTCATGGAAAGATAGAAATCCGCGCTGAAGCTCTTTTCGGTATCGTCGATCCGGTAAAGGCGAATCAGGTCGATATCCATGTAGAAGGTCGGGATTTTCCGCAGCTTCTCGTCCTTCATCGGCGCGTATTGAATCGCCGCGAGTTGCTGGCGTTGCAAATCCTTGGGCCGGGTAATGACAAAGGGCACTCTGACGGTGCTTCGCGAGGAAGGCCGGAACGACCAGTCCTCGAGCGATCCCTTGTAGAGCCCCTTGCCGGAAGAGAAGAACGCGGGGATTGCGTCGAGGATTGTCTTGCGAAGGGCAGGGACATCGGGCGGAGCGGACGCGTGTTTCGTCGAATTCGACAAATCGGCGATCATCGCGATCATGTCCCTGAATTCGAGGCCGAGTTCGATGGCGCGAAGGCTCGATCGCGAAAGAACATCGAACTGGGCATCGGGCGAGCGCTCCGCGCAGCCGTTCTCGATGCGCTCGAACGCGTCCTGATTGCGCTGACCCTCAAACGCCCAGGCCTCAGGCCGCTCGGTGAAAAGACGCTTGCGCACCCGGCTGTTGTAAAGGTTTGGAAGCTCGTCGCGCGCAAGCTGGTAGGCGTCGCCGGAATACGCGGCGCCGGGCGAGCTGAAGATGTCGTCGAGACGGCCGCCCACGAAAATCGGCGCGGAGATCCCGGCCTTCTCCATCTCCTTCAGGAGGGGTGGAATTCGCCAGCCGCCCACATTCAGGAAGACGATGTCGGGGTTGGCCGCCTTCAGATCCTCAACGGCTTTTGCGATCTCGCCAGGGTCGAGATGGGCGTTCAGCCGGGCCTTGCCGTTGCCGGGCATTGCGAAGAGATGCTTATGGACGAAAGCGGGGAAGCCCGGTTTCGCCTCCAGGCCTTTCATCATCGCCTCGATGGCCGGTTGCCCCGCCAAGCCGAAGATCGCCGGCCGCGCGAATTTCTTGTCCTTCACGAACTCGGCCATCACGGGAAGGCTCTCCTCCTCCTGCGATCCGCGCATCGTGAAGACGTTGGGATAGTCGGCGAACAGATTCGTCGTGGAGATGCTGGAAATCCAGGGCAGTCCGCTTTCAAGGATTTTCGGGCGGAGCGCCTTGAAGACTTCCCGCGCCCGATCCGAACTCTGCAGGCCGATGAGCGCGATGGACCGTGGATCGGCGAGCGCCTCCCGGACGATTGCGACCGTCTTCCCGGCGTCTCCTTCGTCATCGCGGAATTGGATGTCGAGCGCGCGGCCGGCCACGCCGCCAGCCTTGTTGATGCGATCGCGCACGCTACCCGCGAGCTTCTCGATGGCCTCGATGTGATCCGAATAACAGAAATCGTTCCGGGGGCCGACAAGAACCGTGATCCGCAACGGAGACTTGCCGAGGGAGAAGGCTTCCGCCGGACTGGCGTGAGCCGTGGCGTTCAGCGCGAGCCAGGAAAACAGAAGGAAAGCGAGGAGCGAGACGGTGGCCGCGCCCCAGCTGGCGGCGATGGCGGCGCAAAAGCTTCGTGGACGGACTCGCACTGAGGGCTCGCTGTGCTGACAAATTAGGGGGAACGCGGTGCAGATCTGCAGCTTAGCGATGCTCTTGGCGAAATCGAGGCAATTTCAGCGCCTTTGGGGGTCTTGGTTTGAAGAGCGGTTAATTAAGGGGCCGGGAAGCGCTCGCGCGCCAGCTCGCAAACCGAAATTCCATCGCATTTTGGACGCCCAGCCGATCGGGAAAGCGTCGCTCAGTGTGCGGAGTTGCGACCGTTCAGGTAGGCCTCGAAACAGGCGATATTGGCTCTGAGCCTGCTCTTCTGCTCGGCCGGGATGACAAGGCAGGAAGCCATGATCGCGAGCTCGTTCACCAGGGAGCGCACGAGGTCTTTTGCTTCCTCCTCAGTCGCATCGAGAAAGTTCACGCTTCTCCCGAATGGGCGAGCGTTTAAATCGCAAACCCTCATGGCACAATCTCACCGAGTTCGACATTTGCGCCGCCAAAGGAAGCTTGGCGTCTGACGGCAGCAGGCGATTCCTGGCCGCCAACCGGCCGCCAGGAATTGCTCGCAGGCTGTGGAGCTCCCTGCAAGGCCGCAGCTTAAGCGGAAAGGCCCGGTTTACGATGAGCGCCGAACAACGAAATGTAACGTATTGTTACAAACGGAAGCGTGGCAAAGGCTCTGCTCTGGCTTATGACTTACATTGATCCGCCAAATGGATGATCATGCCCAACACGCCGCACATCCTGATCGCCGACGATGACAGGCAGATAAGAACCAGCCTTGCCCGCTTCCTCGGGGCTAGCGGGTTCCGCGTTTCGGCTTCGGAGGATGGGGCGACCATGTGCGCGGCCTTGGAAAAGGGCCGGTTCGACCTCATCGTCCTCGACATCATGATGCCGGGCGAAGACGGATTATCGCTGTGCCGGCGCCTTCGCGCTGAAAGCAAGATCCCAATCATCCTTTTGACCGCGCTCACCAGCGAAGTCGATCGTATCGTAGGGCTCGAACTCGGCGCCGACGATTACATCTGCAAGCCCTTCAGCCCCCGGGAGCTCTTGGCCCGAATCCGGGCGGTGCTGCGGCGGACCGGAGATGTGGCTCAGAAGGGCGCCAACGCGCTGGGCGTCTCCTACGGCTTCGAGGGGTGGCGTCTGGATGCGGTGCGGCGCACGCTGCACAACCCGCAAGGAGCGCTCGTCGAACTGACCGCCGGCGAATTTGACTTGCTTTTGGCTTTCGCCGAGCGCCCGAAACACGTCCTCACGCGCGATCAGCTCCTCGATCTGACCCGCGGCAGGGAATCTTCAATCTTCGACCGAACCATCGATGTGCAAGTCAGCAGGCTGCGACGCAAAATCGAAGCCGATCCGCAGCTCCCCATGCTTATCAAGACTGTGCGAAGCGGCGGATATGTTTTCTGCGCGGATGTCGTGGCGGGATCGCTGGAGCGCCTCGCCGATGCGCTTTCGTAAATCATGGGGCCGCTTCCGGCTTGGGCACCGTATCGCGGTTACGATCTTGGCGGCGATCGTCGCCGTCGATGCGCTCTATGTGGTGCTCTTTCTCCTCATGCCCGCGCGCATCCTGACAGTCTATAGCGCGAATTGGCTTACCGGTAAGGCGGAGGCTGCCGCCATGCTCGTATTCCAGGACGATGAGCAAGAAAGAGATGCGATTTCCGCCCGGTTTGGAGCGGATAATCATTTACGGATTCGTTGGCGGCGGACCTGGGACCCTCCAGACCCGCCATTGAGGGAAGGCCTGCGCCCGTTCATCGACCGGGCGAAAGCCACCATTGAAGCCGATCTCGCAGGAAAAGTCAGAAGAGTGACGGTGAAGGGCGCGCTTGAGCTTCGTGGAAATATCTTTCGCGTCGATGTTCAGCCTCAGCCGCCGGATTTTCTGGAACGGATGTCCGTAGGCCCGCTTGAGCCCGGGGACGCGGATATTCCTATTCTCGGCATTTTCGAGCTTGCGATTCAAGGGGCCGATGAGAGTTGGATCATAATAGAACCGGAGGGAACGCGAGGTTACGCGGAGCAGTTGCAACCCTGGCTGCTCCTGTTGACCGCCGCTGTGCTCTTGGTGTCGTTTCTATCGACCGTTACTGCAAGAAGAGCGCTGCGCCCCTTGGAGCGGCTTGCCGAGAGCGCCAGGAATTTTGGCCGTACGCGCAGGGCCGTTCCCATCGATCCCGCCGGTTTGAACGAGTTTGAAGTCATCGCGCGGGCCATGAACGAAATGCAGGAGGGCATCAAGCGCTTCATCGACGAGCGGACGCAGATGATTGCGGCCTTGTCGCACGATCTCAGAACCGGTTTGACCGCCTTGCGCCTCGACGCCGAAGACCTGGCCGGAGGCGACAGCAAAAGCCGCCTCGTCGAGGGCATGGAGGAGATGGAGCGGTTGATCTCCGCGACATTGGCCTTTGCAGGCGACGATCTGAAGCGCGAGCCGGCGCAAATGATCGATCTTGCGGCTTTGCTGATCAGCCTTTGCGACAGCTTTTCCGACCGCAAATGCGCCGCCAGCTATTCCGGGCCCGATCACCTTTGCGCCATATGCCAGCCGGTGGCGATGAAGCGGTCAATGACCAATCTCATCGACAACGCGATCAAATATGGCGGCTGCGCTCGGGTTTCTCTGGCGTCTTCCGCCGCCAGCGCGAGGATTTGCATCGCCGACGACGGCCCCGGCATACCTCCGGACAAAGCCGATCTGGCGTTTCAGCCTTTCGGGCGGCTGGACAACGCGCGCAACAGGGAAAGCGGCGGCGTCGGCCTGGGGCTCACAATCGCGCGCGACATCGTTCAGTCGCATGGCGGCGAGATTCGGCTTAGCGTCCCGCCGCAGGGAAGTGGGCTCGAAGTCCTGATCTCATTGCCTTTGCCGGCGCGCGGCCGCGCTTCGTGCTGAGAAAGCATTTTTGGGGCGAGTTTTATTCGGCTGCATGGGCTGAAGCGTCCGCCACAATCCGCTCCGGCCTCGTGAAGACCTCGAAATCGCCGCCCCGAAGCAGCGCCACGAGCGTAATCCCGGCGGCCTCGGCGACCCTCACCGCCAGCGCCGTCGGCGCGGAGACGGCGGCGATCGCAGGCGCGCCGAGCCGGGCTGTCTTCTGAACCAGTTCCACCGAAATCCGGCTTGTCATGAGCACAACGGCGCCGTCCCCCGGACGGGCCGACATGGCGGCCGCGCCGATAACCTTGTCGAGCGCGTTATGACGGCCGACATCCTCGCGGACGAGAAGCGCGCCCGGCCCGAACCAGAGCCCCGCCGCGTGGACCGCGCGCGTTTGCCCATGCAGCGCCTGCTCCCTTTGCAGCGCGTCCATCGCTTCCGCCAGGCCGGATCTGGAAATGCGAAAGTCGGCGCCGCCGACGTTCGGGGCCGGTTTCAGGGCCTCGCCGACGCTCTCGACGCCGCAAAGTCCGCAGCCGGTCGGACCGGCGGCGTTGCGGCGGCGGCTCCGGTGACGCGCGGAGACCGCTTCCTCGAGCCACATGCGGGTTTCGACGCCGCCCTCGACCTCGACAATGTCGAGGCTCGCAATCTCGGATGGCGCATCGACGACGCCTTCCGCGAGACTGAACCCTATCGCGAAATCGGCGAGGTCGGCGGGCGTCGCCATCATGACCGCATGGGCGGACCCGTTATAAGTCAGCGCGACGGGCGTTTCCTCGGGGATGAAGCGGCGTCCGCAGCTCGGCAGACCGCCGCGCCACTCCAGCCGCGAAACCTCAATCGCCGTTACCCGCGTCATCCAATCCGCCCAGCAGAGACCGTCGGCGACCATCGCCTCCGCAGGGGAAAATCCGGGGAAGCCGATGACGGTTCCTCCGCGCCACGCCGGCGTGGCGTCCGCCTCAAAAGCTTCGTAAATTACTCGCGTTGGCGCATCGAGCCGTTCGGGCGCCGTCTATCAGGATCGCGGCCTTTATTCCCATGACCCATTTCGCTTTGTCCGATGCAGAAAAGATCGCGCGCCGTCATCTGCAAGCGGCGCTGCCCCAGAGATGGCGCCATGTCGATGCGGTTGCGCGCAAGGCCGCGCGGCTGGCGGACGCGCTGTTCGCCGGCGCTGACGCCGAGGCGCTCAAGGCGGCGGCGTGGCTGCACGATATCGGCTACGCGCCGGATATTCGCGACACGGGCTTTCATCCGCTCGATGGTGCCGTGTGGCTGCGCGCGGCGCGTTGCGACGCTCGCGTCTCAGCGCTCGTCGCCCATCACACCTGCGCGGACATCGAGGCGGAGGCGCGCGGCTTCGCGGACAGCCTCAGGGCTTTTCCGCGCGAGACTTCGCCTGTGGCCGATGCGCTGCTTTATGCGGACATGAGAAGCGGCCCCGACGGGCAGGATTTTACGGTCGGCGCGCGGCTGGACGAAATCGTTCGCCGCTATGGCGAAGGCAGCGGCGTCGCGCGTTTCATCCAGCGCGCGAGGCCCGCGATTGTCGAAGCGGCGCAGCGCGTCGAGGTGCGACTGGCGTTGCGATGACCGGGCGCGTTGCGAGGCTGCACCCGCGCCGCGCCGCGTTCTTCGGTGCAGCGCGGCCGTGCGCCCGATTGTCACGAGGCGAAGGCTTCCGCGCGCGCTGCCGCCGGTGCATAGTGCGGCCCCATGAACGGCATTGCGACACGCCCCGCGCATTCGAAGCGCGTCATGGTCCTCGGCGCGACCGGCAGCATCGGCCGGGCGACTGCCGCCGCGCTGGCCGGGCGCGGTCATGAGGTGGTGTGCTTCGTGCGGCCCCGCGCAGGGGTGGGCGGCGCGCTCACGCCAGCGGACAGCGCCGAACTGCTCAAAGGCGCTACGCTTCGTTTCGGCGACGTAACCGGCCCCGCCTCGCTCGCGCGCGACGGTTTCAAAGGCGAGCGCTTCGACGCGCTCGTTTCCTGCCTCGCCTCGCGCACCGGAGCGCCCAAGGACGCCTGGGCCATCGATTACCAGGCTCACGTCGACGCGCTGGCCGCCGCCAAGCAAGCAGGCGTCTCGCAGATGGTGCTGTTGTCGGCGATTTGCGTTCAGAAGCCGCTTCTCGTCTTTCAGCAGGCCAAGCTGGCCTTCGAGAAAGCGCTCATCGAATCCGGCCTCGCCTATTCCATCGTCCGGCCCACCGCGTTTTTCAAATCCCTGTCCGGGCAGGTTGAGCGGCTGAAGCAGGGCAAGCCCTTCCTGATGTTCGGCGACGGAGAGCTGACGGCCTGCAAGCCCATCGGCGACGGCGATCTCGCCCAATTCATCGCAGAATGCCTCGACGACGAAAGCCGCCGCAATCGCGTGCTGCCCATCGGCGGCCCCGGAGACGCCATCACGCCGAAGCAACAGGGCGAGCGTCTGTTCGCCTTGCTCGGGCGCGAGCCCAAGTTCAAGCGCGTGCCGGTGGCGATGCTCGACGCGATTATCTTTGCGCTGGGCGCGCTTGGCCGCATCGTTCCGCCGCTCAAGGAGAAAGCCGAGCTTGCCCGCATCGGACGCTATTACGCAACCGAGTCCATGCTCGTCCTCGATCCCGAAACGGGGCGCTACGACGCCGCCAAGACGCCCTCCGCCGGCGCCGAGACGCTTTTCGATTTCTATGCGCGCCTCATCAAGGGCGAGGCGACAGCCGATCTTGGAGACCACGCCGTGTTTTGACGCGCCTTTGCAACTTGGATATGTGGAAGTGGCAAGGGGCATTTTACGCGACGATCTTCATACCAAGACACAAATCGGCCTAGAAAGTGCTTAATTATTATGTGACTTGCTTAGCGCCTCTTTCAGGAGATACAGGCATATAGTAATGACTGACGAAAGCAGGGGGACTCATTGGGATGAAGTTCGGTATCGGGTTGTTCGCTCTGGGATTGAAGCGGACATCGTAAAACGCCAGGCTGATCTCCGCGCAAATACAGAGTATTTTCGTAAGATCGTGTCCTATCTATTCTTGTTTCTTGCTTTCTCTAGCTTCATTTTTGGATTGATAAACGCCGATTACGATAGGAATTGGCACGAATTAATCGGTTGGTCTGCTATTTGTCTTTTGTTTCTTACGATATCGCAAATACGCTTTGCAGGCGAAAGCGATCCTGATCGTCAACTGATTAGCTTGCAGGATAAGCTGCAATTGCTCGATAGCGAGGCGGCAAAAACCCAGGACGTCCTGGAACTCGCCCATTCGGGCAGGCCCTTCGCGATCATGTTAAGAAGCTGAAGCAAGCGGCATGAGCGAGGCTCTTGCCCGTAGCGCCTATCTAACTAACTTGCGGGAAAACGCCTTTTTGCGGCGTCAAGGACTTTGGTTAACTCCGGAGGAGAAGCTTGATTTTGTTCCTGCTCGCAACAAATGGCGTGCACAACGAAGCCTGCTCGCGAGAATCGCTCAGAGATTACCCCTTATCATCCTCGGCAACACGCGCCTCGAACACGACATGCGTGACGAGTTGGGTGTGCTTGGCGTTTCAGAGCTGACAATACAAGTGCAAGACTGGTGGCCACTATTTACTCTTATTGCATCGAAGGCTCGAATAATATTCTTCTTTATTGAAGATGTTTCAAGTGCGCTAACTGAAGAAATGAAGCACGTGTTACAATTCCAATTCAGGTATGTCGTCCTTTGCGAAGAATCGCGACTTATGGCCATCCGCAGCCAGGGGGACTGGGGGGAGGATTTCTTACGTGGCGCCGTCTGCGTCTTCACATTCCGACCTGCATCGCTTGGCGATCCTGCCCCCATCGATCTCACCAAAATCGATACTCTGCTCGAGCGCCAGGGCATTTCCCCGAAAGACGAAAATACAACTCCACCTGTAGATCCAGCGAGTTGGGCGCCTATTCCATCTATTTGAGGCGCCTGCAGCGCTTCGCGGCTCAGCGGCTTCAGCGGAAAAGCGCAGAAAATTCGAGGCGCGCGTTCTTACCCCTTTCCAGCGCGGGCTAGGTTCGTGTAAATCGCGGCATGGGCGATTTGAATGCGGCGCGGGAAGCTTTGCGGAAGACCTTCGGGTTCGCGGATTTCCGGGCAGGCCAGGATGACATTATAAGCGCGGTCCTCGACGGGAAGGACGTGCTCGCCGTCATGCCGACGGGCGGCGGCAAATCGCTCTGCTATCAGCTGCCAGCGCTCCTGAGGGACGGCCTCACCGTCGTCGTTTCGCCGCTGATCGCGCTGATGCGCAATCAGGTCGCGCAGTTGCAAGCCTTCGGGATTGCGGCGGGCGCGCTCAACTCCGCGATCGGCCGTGACGAGGCAAACGCCCTTCTCGACGCCGTCTCAAATCGCCGCTTGCGCCTTCTCTACGTCGCGCCCGAACGGCTGGCGCTCAGCGACACGAAAGCGATGCTCAACCGGGCTGGCGTCAGCCTCCTCGCCATCGACGAGGCGCATTGCGTTTCGCAATGGGGGCACGATTTCCGGCCGGATTACCTCACTTTGGGCGAGGTCGCCGCCTCGCTCCCAGGCGTCCAGATCTTGGCGCTCACCGCGACGGCCGACGCCGCCACGCGCGACGACATCCTCACCCGCCTTTTCTCGCGGGCGCCGACAGTTTTCGTGCACGGCTTCGACAGGCCGAACCTGCGCCTCGCCATGCGCGCGAAAAGCGACGCCCGCCGCCAGCTGATGGACTTCATCGGCGAACACAAGGGTGAAAGCGGCATCGTCTATTGCAGCGCGCGCAGGCAGACCGAGGATCTGGCGGCTTTTCTCAGCGGGAAGGGCATTCCGGCGCTCCCCTATCACGCCGGCATGGACAGCGCCGGGCGTTCGCAAAATCAGGACCGCTTTCTGCAGGAGGACGGCATCGTCATGGCGGCGACGGTCGCTTTCGGCATGGGCATCGACAAGCCGGACGTGCGCTTCGTGGCCCACGCCAACCTGCCGAAATCCATCGAGGCCTATTATCAGGAAATCGGCCGCGCCGGGCGCGATGGCATGCCGGCTTCGACGCTGACCCTTTACGGCCTCGACGACATGCGCCTGCGCCGCCAGCAGATCGAAGACAGCGAGGCGCCCGATGAACAGAAGCGCGTCGAACGGCGCCGGCTCGACGCGCTCGTGGCGCTGTGCGAGGCCCCGCGCTGCCGGCGGCAGACGCTGCTCGCCTATTTCGCGGAGACGACCGGGCCTTGCGGCAATTGCGATCTGTGCGAGGAAGGCGTCGAGCTTGTCGAGGGCACGGTCTTCGCGCAGAAGGCGCTGTCGGCCATCGCCCGCACGGGCCAGCGCTTCGGCGCGGAGCACCTGATCGCACTGCTTCGCGGCCAGATGACGGAGCGCATGATCCAGCTCGACCATCACCATTTGCCGACATTCGGCGCCGGCGCGGACCTCAGCGCGAATGCGTGGCGCGCCGTATTTCGCCAGCTTTACGCGAGCGGCGTCATCAATCTCGACGTTGCCGGTTACGGCTCGTGGAGCATTACCGAGCGGGGCCGCGAGGTTTTGCGCGGCAAGGCCACGGTGGAGTTCCGGAAGGAAGCGCTTGTGGAGCGCGACGCCAAGCGGGCGCCTCGCCCCTCATCGGCCGCCGCCGCCACGGCTGGGGCTTTATCGGGCGCGGACGCCGCCTTGTTCGAGGCGCTGAAGGCGGTCCGGCGCGCGCTGGCGACCGAGAAGAAAGTGCCCGCCTATGTCGTGTTCCCCGACAAGACCCTGCTCGACATGGTTCACCTCAAGCCGCAAACGCGCGATCAGATGGCCATGGTGCACGGCGTCGGCGCCGCCAAGCTCGAACAATATGGCGAGGCGTTTCTGAAGGCCGTTGCGGAGCATCGCGCAAGCGCCGCATCGGAGCGATCGTTGTGAACTCGCCCGGCGTCGAGCCTTGCACGGACGGCGCGCGCGGCTTGGCGGTTCAGCGACGCCTTCAAGCATTTTCCTGCGCAAGTTGTTAAACACTAAAGCCTTCGGTTGCCGCAACCCGGCGGCGCACCTAGAAGGAGGGGCAGGAGGCGTTGACGCGCTCGCGTCTATCGCGCAAGGAGCATTTTCATGCGCCAGGAAACCATCGAACCCATCGGAGCCATCGCCCATCCGACCGACTTCTCGCAGGCGAGCGCCGAGGCTTTCGCGCATGCGCTGCGCCTCGCCGTGGAGTTCCGCTGCAAGCTTACCCTCATCCATGTCCGGTCTCCGGGCGGCGGCGGGGAGCGGACCTCCTTTCCGCGCGTGCGAGAGACGCTTATCCGCTGGGGCCTCCTGCCGGAGGGCGCCGGGCAGCCCGAGGTGGAGGAAAAGCTCGGCGTTTGCGTGCGCAAGGTGAAGATCGAGCGCTCGGACCCGCTCCGGGGCGTCGCCGATTTCCTGATCGCGCACCGGCCCGGCCTCGTGGTAATGGCGACGCACGGTCCCGAGGGGCTGAACCGCTGGCTCGCGGGTTCGGTTTCGGAGGGCATCGCCGCAAGGACGCGCATCCCGGCCTTGTTCATCGGGCGAAAGGCGCGCTCCTTCGTGGATGCGAATACGGGGCGCATGCACCTGAAGACCATTGTCGTTCCCGTCGCCCGCCATCCCTCGCCCGAGCCCGCGCTTGTCCTGATGCATCGGCTGTTGGGGGCTGTTCCCGCGACGCGCCGCTTCGTCCATGTGGGCGACGGCCCGTTCGAGCTTGAGGATGGCGGCGAGCGGCTGAACGTCGCCTTGCTGAAGGGGCCGGTGGTCGAGAGCATCGTTTCGGCGGCGAACACGTTCCTCGCCGACCTGCTTGTCATGCCCACCGCCGGCAAGAACGGCTTTCTCGACGCGCTTCGGGGCAGCACCACGGAACAGGTCGTCCAGCGCGCCCCGTGCCCCGTCCTCGCCCTGCCGGATTGACAGTCGGGGAGGATTTTGCCGCAGGGCATTCCAGCAAGTGGACGGACGCCAGCTTGCTTCGACGAAAGAGTTGCGGAATAGCGATCAATGCCACGGCTCATACAACTCGCCGGGCCGTTGGAGCATAGACGGCCGATTAACTCTATTGGGTTCGTTTTGCAAAAACAGGTGGTTTTGGCGGTATTATGATACCACACGGCGCCGCCTGGTGAAAAGGGTCGTAACGTATGGCGATTCCTATAAGACATAGAAAGGCGAGGCGGCGCCAAATGCCGTGGCGCTCAAGATCGCAAAGCGCGGCAAATGAATTGAGGGGCGTAAATGCGAATGCTCGGTCTAATCCTGCTGGCCTCGTTCCTGGTAGCGGCCTTTCCGTCCCGGCAAGCCTTAGCGAAAGATGCAGACGGCCTGTTCGACAAACCCGCCGATGTGGTGAAAGTCCCGCTTGCGGCCGATCCTCTCAACCCGCAGGCGAAGCCGATGCTGAGCTGCTTTTATTTCCGCAGCTTCGCGGTCAAGCAGATCGACCGGGGCGAAGTGGGCGCTGAGCAGCTTTCGATCCTGCCCATCGCCGCGGGACAGGAAAAGCCGGCGTGCCGCGAGGCCAACTCCGGCGGCGAAATCGTCATCGGCGCCAAGGATTGGAGCGGCTACTTCAAGGGCGTAAAGGGCGGCTACGTGTTCCTCGACGCCTCCGATGGCTGGAACGGAGGGCTGGGGTTCGCCATCTTCAGCGTGTCCGGCGCCAAGCTGTTCGAGGACGTCGCCAAAGGCATCCATTCGATCAAGCTCGCCGGCTCGGACCTCGTCCTGAAATATCGCAGGGTGTACGGCGCGAAATGCTCGCTATTCGCCGCGTCGGCCGCGTGCTGGGCGGAGATCGAGAAGGACACCGGCCTCGCGCAAGCATCGCCGCCGGATTGCTCCGCAGCCTACAAACGCGAGCAGAAACGGACGCCCGCGTTCGCTCAGCAACTCGCGGCGAACCCGACCGTCATCTATTATGAAGTTGAAACGGCCGTTACCGGCGGCAGCGGCCGCGCGTCTCCCGCGGCGGGAAAGATTTCCTGCCAACCCGCGACATAGCTTCAGTCTTCGGCAAGCTCAGGAAGAGGCCAAGCGTTCTGAGTGACGACGAACGATGGCCGCACGTTTCTCCGGCTCATGGATCGCGCGGTAGCGGTCGCGCTCCATCTGCCTCTCTTTCCCGGAGCAGGCGGGCGAATTCGGGTCGTAGCTTTCCCAACCCTGTTCGCGATACGCGCGCCCACGCTCTTGCATGCCGGCTGGCTCGTGGCGCTCCTCTTGATGCTGCTTTCGCCGTTCACGAGTTTCGCGATTGAGAAAGACGCCTGTGGGCGGAAAGTTCCTGAAAAGAGCAGGCGTTGAACATCGCTTGCAAACGCGAAATATCGCGACTATTTTGGCGGCAATCCCACACGCTGAGGTTTTCATGGCACGCGTCACCGTCGAAGATTGCGTCGATAAAGTAACGAACCGATTTCGAACTCGTCCTGCTGGCGGCGCATCGCGCTCGGGCGGTGTCGGCCGGCGCCCCCATTACGATCGAGAGGGACAACGATAAGAACCCGGTCGTGGCCCTTCGCGAGATCGCCGACGAAACGGTTTCGCCGGAAGACCTGAAGGAAGACTTGATCCATTCGCTGCAGGCGCATGTCGAGGTCGACGAGCCGGAAGCGGAGGCCGCGCCCGCGCTGCCGAACGCGCGCCCCGTCAATATTCTGGGCCCAGACGATCAGTTCTCGGACGCGCTCATCGACCGCATCACCGAGGAAGAACTGCTGCAAGGTCTCGCCCGCAGCATCCCCGCCGAGGCGGCCAGCGGCGGACGCTCGAAGGGCTGAAAAGCTGTTGGAAGTTGCGGCTTGACGTTGGTCCGTTAAGGAGATTGATTTAACCTTACGCTGAAGAAGAACATTAAGGCTGGCGCGGCCGTGCAGCTTGAAACACCGGCGAGATCGCAGCCAATTATGCGGCAGTACGATCTCGTAGAAAAGGTTCTGAGCTACAACCCTAGGGCTAACGAAGCTCTGCTTAATCGCGCCTATGTCTACGCCATGAAGGCGCATGGCCAGCAAAAGCGGGCTTCGGGCGACCCTTATTTTTCTCATCCTCTTGAAGTCGCTTCGATTCTGACCGGGCTCAAGCTCGACGACGAGACCATCGCCACCGCCCTTCTGCACGACACCATCGAGGACACGCAGGCCACCAAGGACGAGATCGAGCGCCTGTTCGGCTCGAACATCGCCTCGCTTGTGGACGGCTTGACCAAGATCGAGAAGCTCAATCTCGTCTCCAAGAAGACGCAGCAGGCCGAGAACTTCCGCAAGCTCCTCATCGCGATTTCGAGCGACGTGCGCGTGCTCCTCGTCAAGCTGGCCGACCGTCTCCACAACATGCGCACGCTGGAGCACATGCGGCCCGACAAGCGCCGGCTCATCGCGCAGGAGACGATGGACATCTACGCGCCGCTCGCGGGCCGGATGGGCATCCAGGAGATCCGCGACGAGCTGGAGGAGCTGTCCTTCCGCTGGCTGCATCCCGCCGCCTACGAGACGCTTATGTCGCGGCTCAATGTGCTTCGCGAGCAAAATCGCGGCCTGACTGGGGAGATCGCGACCGAACTCAAAGCAAGGCTCCAGGCGCAAGATGTTAAGGCGGAGGTCTACAGCCGGGAAAAGAAGCCCTATTCGATCTGGCTGAAAATGCAGAACAAGCAGATCGGCCTGGAGCAGCTCTCCGACGTGTACGGCTTCCGCGTCATCGTGCCGACGGTTGAGGATTGCTACACCGCGCTCGGCGTCGTGCACACCACGTGGCGCGTCGTTCCCGGCCGCTTCAAGGACTACATCTCGACGCCCAAGCACAACGAATATCAGTCGATCCATACCACCATCGTCGGTCCGCGCCATCAGCGCGTGGAACTGCAGGTGCGCACCGCCGAGATGCATCAGATCGCGGAATACGGCGTGGCGGCGCACTCCGGCTACAAGCTCGCGGCGCTCGCCAAGCTGAATGGCGATGCGCGCGGCGTGCGAGGCCCGGCGCCGAGCGAAAGCACGGCCTATCAATGGCTTCGCAAGCTCGTGGACAATCTTCTCGAAGGCGATAACCCGGAAGAGTTCCTGGAGCACACCAAGCTCGAGCTGTTTCTCGACCAGGTGTTCTGCTTCACGCCGAAGGGCCGCCTGATCGCGCTGCCCTACGGCGCCAACGCCATCGACTTTGCCTACGCGGTGCATACCGATGTCGGAAATCGCTGCGTCGGCGCGAAAATAAACGGCCGCCACATGCCGCTCCTGAGCGACCTGAAGAATGGCGACGAGGTCGAGATCATTCTCTCGGACGCCCAGACGCCGCCCGCCGCCTGGGAAGCCGCCGTGATCACGGGCAAGGCGCGCTCCGCGATCCGCCGCGCCACCAAGGAAGCCGCTCGCAAGCAGTATCTTACGCTTGGCCGCGACATCGTGAAGGCGGCGCTGGAGCGAGTTGGGAAGCCGGGCGACCTCGATCTTGTGAAAGTGCTGCCCCGGCTCGGCCACAAGACGGTCGAGGACTTGCTCACGGCGGTCGGCCGCGGCGAGAAGACGGCGGACGAAGTGCTGACCGCCGTCGATCCGGATTTCGTGAAGGAGCCGCCCCCGAAGCGCCGCACCATCACTCGCAATGAGGAGGGATGGTTCAATCTCCGCCGGGTGACGGGCTTCAAGTTCCGCTGGCCCGGCATTCTGGCCGTTACCGAGGCCGAAGAAAGCGACAAAGGCATCCCGATCCGCGGCGCGAACGGCGCCTCAACCATTCACTTCGGCGAGGGCGGCGCGGTCCCGGGCGAGCGCATCGTCGGCATTCTCGATCCCGGCAAGGGCATCACGATCTATCCCATCCACTCCCCGCATTTGCGCGCCTTCGAGGAACAGCTAGACCGCTGGATCGACGTGACCTGGGACATCAAGGAGGGAACCACGGAGCTTTTTCCGGCCCGTCTCCTCGTCACGGCCGTCAACGAGCCTGGCAGCCTCGGCATGATCGCAAGCAAGATCGGCGAGGAGGGCGCCAACATCGACAAGCTGCAAATGGTGAACCGCGCCCGCGACTATACGGAGATGCTCTTCGATGTCGAAGTGCTCGACCTGAAGCACTTGATGGACATTGTTAATAAAGTTAAGGACTTGAATGTGGTAAGCGCGGCAAGCCGCGTCTTGACCTAGCCTTTGTCACATTGCTGTCGTATCCTTCGTCAAGGATGCCGCGCTCTCAAGCGGTCAGGCGGCGCGGGGCGGCCTGCGCTTGTTCCAGAGCTTCACCGCACGCTGAGGCCATGCTCACCGACGACGCCGTTTTGCAGGAATTCCGGGACGCGGGCGCCTTGCTCACCGGGCATTTCATCCTCTCCTCCGGCTACCACTCCAGCGCCTACCTGCAATGCGCGCGCGTCCTCATGGACGCCAGCCGCGCCGCGAGGCTCTGCGAATTGCTCGGCGAAAAGGTCGGGGCGGCGGGCGTATCCGCCAGCCTCATCATCTCGCCGGCCATGGGCGGCGTCGTGGTGGGCTACGAAATGGGACGGCAGCTTGGCTTGCCCGCTATTTTCTTCGAGCGTGTGGCCGGGGCCTTCGAACTGCGGCGAGGATTTGCGATCGAGCCGGGTCAGCGCTGCCTGCTCGTCGAGGACGTTGTCACGACCGGATTGTCGTCACGCGAATGCATGGAGGCGGCGCGGGCGCTCGGCGGCGAAATTGTCGCAGCGGCGGCGCTGGTGGATCGGTCGGGCGGTCGCGCAAACCTGCCTGTCCCCTTCATTCCCCTCATTCGGCTTGACATTCCTCATTTTGCGCCCGATCAACTGCCTGCTTCCCTGGAGGGCATACCGCCCGTCAAACCGGGGAGCAGAGGCTTGAAAGGGTGAATTCGAAGCAGCCCGCCGGGAACCGGATGGGGGGGCTGCGTCTTAGCGTTAAGTCTCTCTTCAGGGGCTGGGAATAAATGCTATTCAAACGCCGAAAACGCCTTTCCCTGGTCAAGCGTTTGCGAAACGCGCTTTGGCCGGCGCGCAGCTTCGAAAGGTCCTTCCGCTACCTGCTCCTCAGGCTGGGGCGGATCCGGGCCACGCCCCACAGCATCGCGCTCGGCTGCGCGGCGGGCGTGTTTGCGATCTTCACGCCTTTCCTCGGCTGCCAGATGATCCTCGCGGCCACGCTGGCGCTCGTTCTGCGCGGCAACGTCTTCGCCTCCGCCGTCGGCACCTTCGCGGGCAATCCTTTAACCTATCCCATCATCTGGGGCTCCACCTTCGGCCTCGGAACTGTGTTTCTGGGCGAAGCGGCGAACGCGGAGATGAGCAGATTTTCGACGGGCGCGGAGGCGCTCGGCCGCAGCATCAGCGAAGTTTCGGCGGATGGCGTGGCCTCGGCGGTGCAAGGCCTGTGGCCGGTGCTGAAGCCGATGGCGCTCGGCGCGCTCCCGCTCGGAGGGCTGAGCGCGATCCTCATCTATTTCAGCGTCCGCCGCTTGCTCCAGTCGCAGTACGACAGGCGCACGATGAGGTCGCAAGTCGTGGCGCCGGCCCGGTAAAAGCATGCCTGCGGTCCGCCTCGGTTTGAACATCGACCATGTTGCAACGCTGCGCAATGCGCGGGGCGGGCTGCGCCCCGATCCCATTCGCGCGGCGCGCGTGGCCATCGAGGCGGGCGCTGACAGCATCACGGCGCATTTGCGCGAAGACCGCCGCCATATCCGCGACGACGATATCCGCCGCATCAAGGCCGAGATCGAGGCGCCGCTCAATCTTGAGATGGCCGCGACCGAGGAGATGACCGCCATCGCCGTGAGGGTGCGGCCGCACGCCTGCTGCATCGTGCCGGAGCGGCGCGAGGAAATCACGACGGAGGGCGGGCTCGACGCGGCGGGCGGCCGCGAGGCGCTTGCGCCCATCGTGCGACGGCTCTCGGACGCCGGCGTGCGCGTTTCGCTGTTCATCGATCCGGAGCCGCGCCAAGTCGACGCCGCCGTCCGGGTCTCGGCCCCCGTGATCGAGATGCATACGGGTCAGTATTGCGAGGCGTGGCTTGCTGGAGACGCCATTGCGGCGGGGCACGAATTTCGCAGGCTCGCGCGCGCGGCCGAACTTGCGGCGCAGGCCGGGCTTGAAGTTCACGCAGGCCATGGCCTAGACTTCGAGACCGCCGCCCATCTCGCCGCGCTTGCGCAAATCCGCGAGCTGAATATCGGCCATGTCATTATCGGCGAGGCCGTTTTTACTGGCTTGCCGGAGGCAATCGCGCGGATGCGCGCGGCGATCGAGAAGGGCGTCGCTGCCCGCTCCGTCATCGGCTCGGAGCGCCAGCAGCAATAGCGGCGCCGGAAGAGGGGCGCCATGATCATCGGCATCGGCAGCGATCTGGTCGACATCCGCCGCATCGAAAAGACCATCGAGCGCTACGGCGACCGCTTTCTCGACCGCATTTTCACCGAAATGGAACGGAAAAAGTCAGACCGGCGCTCCGCCCGCGCCGCATCCTACGCCAAGCGCTTCGCCGCGAAGGAGGCTTGCTCGAAGGCGCTCGGCACGGGCTTTTCGCTAGGCGTGTTCTGGCGGGACATGGGTGTCGTTAATCTGCCGACAGGGCAACCGGCGATGAAGCTGACGGGCGGCGCCGCGGAGCGTCTGGCCAGCATCCTGCCCGAAAACCATACTGCGCGCATCCATCTCACCATCACGGACGATTATCCGCTCGCCCAGGCCTTCGTGATCATCGAAGCGGTCCCCGCTCTCTAGTTAGGGAGCTCACGAATAGCCACGGCGGCGAAGCGGCGAACCTGCGGGGTAGCGCGGCGCGCGTTTCGGGATATAAGGGGGCATGTCAAACGACCGCATCGGCCGGGCGAAGAGCTTCTTCGCCGAAATCGTAGCCGATTACCGCCTCGCCATCATGCTGGCGCTGGGCTTCAGCGCCGGCCTGCCGTTTCTGCTCGTGTTCTCGACGCTGTCGGCGTGGCTGCGTGAATCGGGGGTAGCGCGCACGGAGATCGGCTTTCTCTCCTACGTCGCGCTCGCCTACAGCTTCAAGTTCCTTTGGGCGCCCGTTATCGACCGGCGCGACGCGCCGCTTTTGTCGCGCCTCGGCCGCCGCCGGAGCTGGATGCTGTTCTCGCAGATCTGCGTGAGCATCGGCCTCTTCGGCATCGCAATTGGCAATCCGGCGCACTCGCTGGTGTGGACCGTCGCTTGCGCCTTCTTCGTCGCCTTCTCGTCGGCGACGCAGGACGTCGTGGTGGATGGCTGGCGCATCGGCGCGGCGCCCATTGAGCGGCAGGGCATGATGTCGGCGAGCTACCAGCTCGGCTACCGCATCGCGCTTCTGTGCGCGGGCGCGGGCGCGCTCTACATCGCCGATTTTGCCGGCTGGAAGGCGGCCTATTGCGTGATGGCGGTGCTCATGGCCGTCGGCGTTTCGGCGAGCTTTTTTGCGCCGCATCCGCTGGAAACCGAGCGGAGCGGACCGCGCGAATCCTTCCTCAAGCTCTATGCCGAGCCGGTCGCCGATCTCCTGCGCCGGAATGGCCGGATGATCGTGCCCATCCTAGCTCTCGTGGCGATCTATCGCGTGCCCGATTTCGTCTCGGGCGTGATGGCGAACCCGCTCTATATCGATCTCGGCTTCTCGAAAACCGCCATCGCGACCGTGACAAAGATTTATGGCGTATGGATCGGCATCGCGGGCGTGTTCGCGGGCGGTATCGCGGTGTTGCGGCTCGGGCTGATGCCCGCGCTGATGATCGGCTGCGTTGCGGCCTCGGCCTCGCATCTGAGCTTCGCATGGCTTTCGGTTTCTGGCGCCAGGCTCGATGTGCTGACGCTCGCCATCGGCGTCGAAAGCTTCGCTTCGGGCTTCGCGGGGACCACGCTGATCGCGTTCATGTCCTCGCTGACTTCGCCCGCATTCGCCGCCGCGCAATATGCGCTGTTGAGTTCGCTTTACGCGCTGCCGGGCAAGCTTGTGGGCGGCCTGTCCGGGCTGATGGTCGACAATTTCGGCTATCCCGCCTTCTTCGTCATGACTTCGGCCATCGGCATACCGGGCGCGCTGCTCTGCCTTTACGTCTGGCGCGGGACGCTGGCTTCGCGCGTCGCGGCGACGGCGCCCGTGGCGGAATGAGGGGGACTTCCCGCGGGGCGTACGGGTCTAGCGGCCGGTTGCGTGACTTCCGAGATGTTTCGGCACCTTGCGGCGCACCGCGGGTCTCACCTGCCGCTGCGCTTCGAGGTCGCCGGCGGATTCCGAAAGCTTCAGCTGCTCGAAGGCGTCGAGCGCTTCCTGCCGCGCGCGGTCGAGACGTTTTTCCAGCTCCGAAATCGACGACCTGAGGTTGTCCCGCCGCGTGATCGCAGCGCGGGCGAAAGTGGGGTAGGCGAAGTGGTTGACGTCGCTGATGCCGGAGGCCTGCTGCTCGATCTTGATCTGCTGATCGAGGTCGTTCGCCATGCGCCGGAAGTCGGCGATCATCATCTCGAGGTCGTTGACCTGCTGTCTCTTCTCGTCATACTCAAACCGCTGATTTTGAAGAGAATTAACTGTTTCGATCATGATCGTTCGCAGCCTCGTACACCGGTTACGCCGCTTCGATTGGCGTCCATCTTCAGCTCAAAAACAGTTTCGCAAAAAACAATTAATGCCCGGTAAAGCGTCGCTGCTTTGCAACATATGGGACGTTAATGCGTTATGAGGGAAAAGCGGGTTGGCTCAACTCACGAATTTGGGTCAAAGTACCTGGGTCGTTGATTCGTCGTGGGCGGGTGTTTGGGCGAGTGAACGGCTCTTTGTTGGCAAGCGGCGTCTCTGCCTCGAAGTCCCGGGCTTATTCACGAACCTGTCGATATAGTAAAGCTTGCGCAATAAATCGTGCGCGAGGCTCTAACTATGCGTAGTAAGCTTAAGTTTTCTTAACCTTTCCTGCGTTAATGTCCTTACAGAAGTTAAGCTTCACGGCGCTCGGGCTCAGAGCCTCGCGTCACCAGCGGAACAGGCGTGTTGCTAGCGAGGGATTCCTATGCGGGTGCTCCTTATTGAAGACGACAGCGCGACAGCTCAAAGCATTGAGCTGATGCTCCTGTCGGAAGGCTTTAACGTCTTTCAGACCGACCTTGGAGAGGAGGGCGTCGATCTTGGCAAGATCTACGATTACGACATCATTCTCCTCGATCTGGGTTTGCCCGACATCAGCGGATTTGAGGTTTTGCGCTCGCTGCGCGTGAGCAAGATCAAGACGCCGATCCTCATCCTTTCCGGGTCCGGCGGAGTCGACGAGAAGGTGCGCGGCCTCGGCTTCGGCGCCGACGATTATCTGACGAAGCCCTTCCACAAGGACGAACTGGTCGCCCGCATCCACGCCATCGTTCGCCGCTCCAAGGGCCACGCCCAATCGGTCATTCAGACGGGCAGCCTGATTGTGAACCTCGACACCAAGACCGTGGAGGTCGATAGCGCCCGCGTCCACCTGACGAGCAAGGAATACCAGATGCTGGAGCTGCTCTCGCTCCGCAAAGGGACGACGCTCACAAAGGAAATGTTCCTCAACCATCTTTACGGCGGCATCGACGAGCCCGAGCTCAAGATCATCGACGTGTTCATTTGCAAACTTCGCAAGAAGCTCGCGACGGCCAATACGGGCCAGCATTACATCGAGACGGTCTGGGGCCGGGGCTATGTGCTTCGCGATCCCAAGGACGAACAAGCCGCGGCCTGAAAGGCCCGGCCAGGGCGGTCCCGCAGCCGCCCGCCCTTCGCTTTGGAGTGTTTGTTGCGTGAGTTCAGTCAGACGAGCCTCGCCTTAGAGGCAAGCCGTCCCTAACGCGGCTCAAGCGTGAAAAGCACGTCCTCGCCTTCCTTTACGGCGGACAGCTTGAGCGATGCGTCGGAAGCCAGCCGCGCGGCGTAATAGGCGACCACGAGACGCCCATCGATGGCCCTCGAATTCATCCCCGGCGAACACATCGGCAACGCCTTCCGGCACGCGCGCCGAGCGCCCCCGGCACAGGATGATCAGCTTGAACCGCGTCCTCGAGCGATCGCGTCCCTTCGTTGCCGAAAAACCCACATAAAAATCCCCGCCGGCGGGCAGCGCCATCAGCGAAACCGCGAGAAGCGCCAAAAGCAGCTTCGCGTGGTCCTTCTCCAAGTCCGTGACGTTAGCCTGCCAGTGAAGCCGGCGCTTGCCGTTTTCGACATAGCGGCGCGCCACCTGCTCGACATGGGCGAGCGGCACGACGGCGCCGAGGCTCGAGGCGACGCCGAAAGCGAGCCGGTTGAAATCGAGCTGCGCCCAGGCGGCCTTGGCGCTATTCTGGATCAGCTCCAGCGCGTAATAGCGCGTGTCCTCGTCATTCTCCTCTTCGAGAAGTTCGAGGCCATTGTTGATGGCGCCAATCTGCCCGGCAAGGTCATGACAAATCTTGCTCGAAATCAACGCCGCGAGCGCGGTGTCCTCGAGAATGGCGTTTGCTGTCACGATCGTCCTCCTGCTCAGGCGTGCGGCCCAGCGCGCAACCGCGACAGGGTGCGCCAAGCCGCCGCAAATCTCAACCCACAGGCACCATGATTTGCCCTTGCACTTCAACAGCTGTCGCAAAAAAAGTAGGCAGGCGCGCACAAAGGTTACATAAGTCGGCGGAGATCTCGTGAAACTGCATAAGCGACAACAGGGATATAGAAACTCCGTGACCGTAGAACCACCCCGCGCCGAAGAGCTTGCGCTGCCGCTGATCGCCGTCGCTCAGCGAGCCGGCGCCGCCATCATGGAGATCTACAGCTCCGATCTCAACGTGCGCTACAAGGCGGACCGCTCGCCCGTGACCGACGCCGACCACGCATCGGAAGACATCATCCTCGAAGCCCTCGCGAAACTGGAGCCCCAAATCCCGGCGGTGGCCGAGGAAAGCCTAGCGGCCGGCCGCATCCCGGATGTCGAAAATTCCTTCTTTCTCGTCGATCCGCTTGACGGCACGAAGGAGTTCATCAAGAAAAATGGCGAGTTCACCGTCAACATCGCCCTTGTCAGCGGCGGGCGTCCTGTGTTCGGCCTCGTCTATGCGCCCGACTCGGCGGATTGCTACGTCACGCTGGCGCCGGACCGGGCCGTGCGTTTCACGCTTCCGCCGGATCGCAATCCGCCGCTCCGTCAGGCGTTCGATTTCGAGCCGCTCAGCGGCGAGCCGCCCGTAGACCGCCCCTTCACGGCGATCGTAAGCCGTTCGCATCTCACCTCCGAGACCGAGGCGTTCCTTAAAGCGCTCGGAGACCCGCCGAGGATATTGATGGGCTCGTCCCTGAAATTCGGCGCGATTGCGCGAGGGCTGGCGGACGTCTACCCGCGTTTCGCCCCCACCTCGGAATGGGACACGGCCGCGGGCCATGCGCTGCTCGACGCCGCTGGCGGATGCGTTCTTTCCGGCGATGGCGAGCCGTTTTGCTACGGCAAGAAGGACGCCAGCTTCCTCAATTCATCCTTCGTCGCCTGGCGGAAGGCGGCCGGCGCGGCCGCGAAGGTCCACGGCGCCCGGCGCGGTTAGCCTCTCAGAGGCCAAAATTTGGCCCTCATTCGAAGCACATTTTGGTGCGCTGCGAAACGGCGACTTATGTTTGTATCGTTACGGGTGGCTCGATGCGGCCTCAAACCGGAGCTTACGATGGATCGTCAGCGCGCGCTACTCTTGACCTTGGCTTTGCTGCCGATTGCGGCGTTCGAGCCCTGCCTGGGGCCGGCGGCGGCGCAGTCGCAGGGCTATCTACCGCCTCCGCCGCCTCCAGGCGCGCCGCAGTCGCTCCAGCCGCCGCCACGGGACAGCACTTACATGCCGCCGGGCCGCAGCGATAGCCCCGCCTATGGCGAGCCCTACAGCGCGCCGCCGCCGGGCGGATACGCGCCGCCTCCGGGGCCGCCGCCAGGCGCTCCGCCGCCGCCGGCCACCTACTCGTCCAACGAGATTGTCGATGCCGGCCACCGTTTTTTCGGCGGCGTCTCGGAAGGTCTCGCAAAGGTCGTCGAGTACGCGTTCCAGCGCAACGGCCAGCCTACCGGTTATATCCTTGGCGAGGAGGGGAGCGGCGCCATCGTCGCGGGCCTGCGTTACGGCGAGGGGACGCTCTATACGAAGGGTTTCCCGCCGCAAAAGGTCTATTGGCAGGGACCGTCGCTCGGATACGACTTCGGGGCGAACGGATCCAAGTCGCTGACGCTCGTCTACAACATGCAGTATCCTACGCAAATCTATGAGCGGTTCGCGGGCGTGGACGGCTCGGCTTACCTCGTCGGAGGGGTGGGGATAACCTTCCAGCAACACGACGATGTAATTCTCGCGCCCATTCGCGCTGGGTTAGGGTTGCGTTTGGGAGCCAATGTCGGGTATCTCAAATATACGCCCTCGCCTACTTGGAACCCTTTTTAGGGCCTCGTCTCGCGATCGGTTGAACGGACGCCGGTCCGGCGGTTTAGGGAGAACGCGCCGGACGCCTTTCGGCGGATGCAACGTAGCGGGCGCTTCGATGGGGCTGGAACGAGCCGGCTTCGGACCACCGCAGACTGTGTCCTCGCGACAGGCAGCAAGTAAGGGAGCCCCAGTTCAATGATCCAAGCGATTTTGCTGATCGCGCTCGGATTTTTGGCCGCGACCTTGATCGGCGTGCTGCTTGCGCCTTCCCTATGGAGCCGCGCGTCCCGCCTTTCCAAGAAAAAGCTCGAAAGCACGCTCCCGCTCACCCTGTCGGAGATCGAAGCCGCGCAGGATCAATTGCGCGCGTCCTACGCGGTCAGGCTGCGCCGGCTTGAAACCGCGCTTGCAAGCGCGAAGCAGCGGGCCGCGAATCAGCTTGTCGACAACAGCCGCCTGCAAATGCAGATCGCCGCGCTGAAGGAGCAGATCGCCGATCTCGACATGAAGCTGTCCGAACGGCGCAACGCCGCGACGGTGCTCGAACAGACCATCACGAAGCGCTTTCCCGAACTGGACCGCGAAATCACGGCCGTCAAGGCGCAGTTGCAGGAACGGTCCTACGAACTCCAGGACCTCACCAACAAGCTCGCCCGCCGCGACGAGGAACTGGCCGGGGCTCAGCGCGCCGCCGCAAGCTACCAGGACGAAATCGACCGCCTTCGTCAGGCCATGGAGAAGGGCGGCGGCGATAGAAGCGGCAGGCGCGTGCGCCGCGCCTCGCAATGGGACATCGAGGACTACCGCTCCGAATACGACCGTCTCAATCTCGAAATGTCGAAGCTGCGCCAGCAGCTTGCGCATTTCCAGGATCGCGATGCGCAGCAGGTCGGCGTCATCAAGGGCGAATTGCAGAAGCTGGCCGAGCTGATCCTCGCGTCAGCCCAGCCGAAGAGCCCGCCGCGCGCGCCGGAGCCGCGGCCCGAAGCGTTCGGCAAGCGGGCGGGCGTGTTCGAGGGACGCAGAGAGCGTCCGGCGCCCTGGACGCAGGGCGCTTCGCCCATGCCGCTGACCGCGAGGCTGAAGCTCACCGCCGAGCCGGAAGGTTTTGCGCCTGCGAAAGGCGATGAACGCGCGCCGCATCCCGACGCAGCCGCAGGCGCCGTTCCGTTGTCGTCCGTGCTTTCGATCCTCCCGGAGGAGACCGTCCTGACGTCCGCGCCCAAGAACGGGCCGGCGGATCCGGGCGCGCGCTCGAAGATGCTGCAAGGAGTTGTGCCGCAGGACGCCGCCGAGACGCCGCGAGCCGCCGATCCGGCCCACGCCGCCGCCGCCCCGCCGCCGCCCCGCGCTCCCATGAGGAACGGCGCGGCCCACCCCGGCGAAATGCAGCGTGCCGCCAAGGCCGCCGAAGCCGAACCCGCTTTGACGGAGGCCGCGCCAGCGCCCGTCACGGAATTGGCGGAAGAAGCCGCGCGGCTTGCCGAAGCCGGCGCAGCGCCGAGCGAGGCCATCGCATCGCTGCAAACGGCTTCGCCGCCGGAGCCTGCTGCTGAGGCCGCTTCGGCTATCCCCCCTGTGGAAGCCGCGTCCACTGCCGAGCCAACCGCCCCTGTCCCGGAGGCCATCTCGACCGCAAAGCCGGCGCCTCCAGCCTGGCGCGGCCATTGGGGCAGCCGGGCATGCAGCTCAACTCATCGAGGCTGCCGAGGCTGTTTCGACCGGCGGCGAGCCAGCTCCGGCCGTGGAAGCTGCTTGGACCGCAGAACTTGCTGCGGCCATCGAGGAGGCCGCTTCGACAGAGCCTGAGCCTCCCGTCGGGAAGGCCGCTCCGGCCGATGCGCCGGCCGCGCCCGTCCAGGAGAGCGAGGTTCACGATGAGACCGGGAAATCTCCGGCGGAGGCGCCGCCGGCGCGCAATGGCGCCAGGCATGACGCTGAACGCGAGGCGGATCTGACAGAGGCCGATGTGACCGGGGCCGGCCTGACAGACGGGCTCGGCCTCGACGCCCTCAGATCCGATCCCGAACTTGAGAAACTGGCGGCCCAGCCTCCAACGCTTCTCGAAAGGCTGGCCGGCGCCGTCCCCGAAGAGCAGGCGGAGGCAAAAGGCAGCGAAGCGCCTCGCTCAGGTGGATAGGAACCAGCGCCGCTGCCCCTCGATCCCAAGCGCCGTGAGCTTGCCTGTGCGCACCGCGTAGGTGTCGAGCGCGATCCTGTTGGCGAGTTCCTGCGGAAGGCGGGTGGGCGTGTGGCCATGCACCACGACCGCCCCGAAATCGCGGGTCGAGCTCAAGAACTCGTTCCTGATCCAGAGCATATCCTCTTCGGTTTGCTCATCCAGCGGCGCCTCTGGCCTCACGCCGGCGTGGACGAAGAAATAGTCTCCGAAGCGGCAAGACGTCCTCAGACGCTTGTAAAACGCGAGGTGGCTTGCGGGAAGCGCGGCCCGGAAACTTTCGGCCGCGCCGGCGAGCCCTTGCGCGCCGCCCCAGAACGCCTGGCGGACCGTCTCCACGTTTACGCCATACGATGCAAGCGCGGCGTCGCCGCCGTTCCGGATCCAATTCAGGCTTGGGATAGGGTCGCGGATGAACGACAGGAGAAGCTCTTCGTGATTTCCCTTGAGGAACAAGGAGAAGTACGGCGACGGAAATCCTTCGATCAGCCTGTCGACGACGCCTTTCGAGTCCGGGCCGCGATCGATATAATCGCCTAGAAAGATAAGAATGACGGGCGCTTCCGTGCGGCCTTCCTGGTCGCTCCGAATCAAGTCCAAAAGGGATTCGAGAAGATCGAGGCGCCCATGAATATCGCCAATCGCATAAAGGCGGATCCCTTCGGGCGCGCTTGCGTTCTTCCCTCCGCCGCTCTTCCTTCCGGTGCTCCTGAAGATCAAGGAAATTAGTCTCCCGCCGCGCGCCTGCAAAAGCCTATGGCTCGAACGCCGGTATTATGGCACAGTTTTGCCGCTTTTTTCACTCAGTCATCGCTGATAGCGAGGGAGCCGTCCGGCGCGCCTCCGCTTGGAGCGTTCCGATAGAGATGGCGTCTCGCCCCCTTGCATCCAAACGGTTTGGGGCCAGCCACCAGTTTAAGAGGATTAGGAATGACGCTTAGGCTTTTTGCGGCAAGCCTGTGCATCCTGTTTCTTAGCATGGCGGGCGCGCTGGCGCAAGCTCCGGCCCGCCCGCCGGCCGCGCCTTCGTCCGGAAAGTCCGCCCCCGCTATCGGAACCTTGGGGATTGTAACCGGGGACATCGACAGCACGGGGCTGCGGATTGCGAGCGATCTCGCGCGGGTTCTCGACAACGGAACGGAGCTGCGCATCATCCCGATCGCCGGCAAGGGCTCGATCCAGAACATCACCGACCTCCTCACCATCAAAGCCGTCGATGTCGCCATCGTTCAATCCGACGCGCTCGCGCGCTTCCTGAAGATCAGCCGGCTGCCGGGACTCCAATCGCGTATGCAATACCTCGCGAAACTCTATTCCGAAGAGTTCCATGTCCTGTCGCGCATGCAGTTCCTCTGCCTGCAAGATTTGGCCGGCCGGCGCGTCAGCTTCGGCCCAAAGGACAGCGGCATGGCCATTACCGCCGAAGCCGTGTTCGAAGCCAACGACATTCCGGTCGATCCGCTCTATCTCGATCATGAGGAGGCCATCGAAAGGCTGAAGCGCGGGGAGCTAGACGCGCTTGTCTATGTGGGCGGCAAGCCGTCCCGCGCCTTCGACAGGATCACGCACAAGGACAAAGTGCATTTTCTCGACGTGGAGTACCTGCCCGGCCTGCAGCCCAATTACCTGCCCGCAATCATAACGTCAGAGGACTATCCCAATCTTGTGGCGCCGAATGAGAGCGTGGCGACTATCGGCGTGTCGACCGTCATGGCCGTCCATAGCTGGCCCGCCCAGTCGGAGCGGTTTCGCGTCGTGTCCCGCTTCACCGAACGGTTTTTCGCGAACATCGACAGGCTGAAGTCGGGAAGCTTCAGCCCGAAATGGCGCGAAGTCAACATCAACGCCCCTCTCAAGGGCTGGCAGCGTTTCCAGCCGGCCGAGCGTTGGCTGGCCGCGAATACGCAGGCCAGAGTGCAACCGGCATCCGCCCCAGGGGCTCAACAATTGAAAACCATGCTGCAGAAATTTGTCGAGAGTCAGCGTGGGAGCCCGGCCGGCCAGGAGGAGCTCTTTAACCAGTTCGTTCGTTGGTATCAGCAACAGAACTCGCAGTCTCCCCAGCCGCAGCAGCAGCAATAGACGGAGGGTTCGTTTGTGCGCGACGCCCGACAGGAGCAGGACATGCCGGAGACAGCCAAACACGATGCGCGCGAAGAAAGTCCAAACGGGACGAAAGACGCGGCCGCCGGCGTAAGGGAGGAAGCCGGACTTTCCCCCGACACGGCGGCGGCTGAAGCGGAAGTGAAGGCCGGGCCCGCTGTCGTGCCTGCCGAGCCTGCGCCGCTGGCGGCGCCCGGGATTTCGGATGACCGCGATATCCACGCGTTAGCGCAAAGCGTGATATCGAGCCTTGAGGAGGCGCGCCTCAAGCTCCACGGCGACGGGCAATCGGAGCCTCATGGCGATCCCGGCGTTCCCGAAGGCGAACCGGGCTTCTTCGCCGGCTGGCATGGCCTGCTCGATGAGCATTCGCTGGAGGATGGCGAGGATCCCCTGCCCGCGGAGGAGGCGACGCTCGACCGCGAACCGCCGCCCGGCATGGCGCCGCCGCCCGGCGATGAGACGCCGCTCGATGAAGAAACGCTCCTCGAAGTTGAGACGGCGCTCGATGAAGAAACGCCGCTTGACGATGAGATGCTGCTCGATGAAGAAACGCCCCTCGACGATGAGCCGCCGCTCGATGAGGCGCTGCTCGATGAGGAGATGCCGCTCGATGAGGAGCCATTGCTCGGCGACGAGAGTGGCGAAGCCGCGGCCCGGCCCTTCGAGGACCTCTTTGAGGGGCGCCGCTCCCTTTCCGAGATAGGGCTCGCCGCCCGCACCGCGGTCGGGCGCGACGGCGAGGATCTGTCGAGCAAGCACGACGAACTCGCCGACGCGGTGCAATCGGCGCTTTCCAGCATATACGGCGAACCGTCTTCGGGAAGCGCCAGCCCCGCGTCCCCCGCTTCGGCGTTTACCTCGGAGATCCATGCGCGCACGGCCGGCTGGAGCGCGCCTGGCGTGGCCGGCTCGGCCGACGACACTCTCACTCCGCAGGAAGTGATCCTGAATTACTTCGACTACGATCCGAACCTGCCGCAGGGAGCCGCGGCGGAGACCGTGAACCGCGCGGCGGATTTCGTTCGCGGCGGCGGCGGCGGCGGGGAGGATGATTATCTCGACAGCGAGGATTTCCACTCCGGTCGGCCTCAGTGGCCGAAAACTCTGGCGGAGGCGGGCTTGTACGATGGCCCCCCGTCCTATCCCGTGCCGGCCGGCTTCGTTCCGCCTGCAAGAGAGGCGGCCGCCGAGCGCGAAAACAGCCGCCTTCTTGGCGCCGCCGCAATCGGCCTCGTTGGCGGCATCGCCATCGCGGCGTCTCTGGCGGTGTTCGTCATCAATTCGTACGGTCCCGGCGTCAAGACGGGTCCTGCGGCGGCGAACCGCGCTTTCGACGCCGCGGAGTTCGGATACGGGCGCAGACGCGGCGCGGAAGCGCCCGAGCCGCAGAAGGACGCGAACGCCGCCGCCGCCGCCACAGAAGAACCGTTGGCGGTCGCCGCCTCCGACATCGTGGCGACGCCCGGCCAGTCTTCCGCGCTCGCCATCGCGATCTCGCCGGAGCGCTCCGGCGAGCAGGCCCTTGTCAGCATCACCGGCGTGCCGGACGGCGCGCGGCTCAGCGCGGGCGTGGATGCCGGCGGCGGAAACTGGCTTCTCCCGCCGCACAGGCTGAAAGGGCTGGCCATCAGTGTGCCGCCCAGCGCCGCCGAGCCGTTCCTGCTTGAAGTTCAATTGCTCGACGGCAATGTGCGGACGCCTCTGTCGGATAAGAAACAGTTCGCCGTGCGCGTGAGCGTGGCGAAGCCGGAGTCCGCTTCCCTTGTGGCGGTGGCGCGCCCCGCCGCCGCGGCGGAGGCTGCGACCTTGCCGGAGCCGCCGAAGCCCGCCCAAAGCGTCGACGCGCCCGTTTTCAGCACGCAAACGCTCCCAGCCCCCGCTGGGGACATACCGGCGGCGGCTCGCGCCGAACCCGAAGGCGCAGACGCCAAGTTCAGAACGCAGACCGTTCCCGCGCCCGCCGCGCCCCGCCTCGCATCGGCGGCGCCCGCGTCGCAGCAAAGAGGCGCACCGCAAACCGACATCGAGGATTTGATCCGCGAGGGCAACAAGCGCATGCGCGAGGGCGACATCCTGGAGGCGCGTCAGCTCTACCAGAAAGCGGTGGCGCTCGGCGACCCCGAAGCGGCGCTCGCCATGGGCCGGTCATTCGATCCGATCTATTTCGCGCGCATCGACAGGAAGAACGCGGAGCCCGACGCGGCCAAGGCCTTCGACTGGTATCGCAAGGCCATGGACGGCGGCGCGGTGCAGACGGCCAAGGTGCGGATCGAAAACCTCAAGCATTTCCTGAACGAATGAAGCTTACGGGCGCAGAGGTCCTGACCGGTTCCGGCTCATGGCGTCCGTATTCGCAGCCTTCGGCGCATCAGGGGCGCGGCCTCTCGTAAACCGCGATCAGCGGCCCCAATCCAAGCAGGCTGTTGCCGCCCCGCGACCCGGGCACGAGAAGCGCCGGCGCGCTGCCTCCATCGAGGAACAGCGCGTTCCTGCATTTGAGGCCGTCGCGGAACAGCCGCTCGAAGGTATCGAAGGGAACCTCGCCCTCCGAGATTGCGAAGCGCACCGCGCCATCGCCGCCGATACAAACCCCGTCGCGGGCCTTCGCCGAGGAATGGGCCTTCGCGATCCTCGGATGCAGCTTGCCATCGATGACCAGCATCGGACCGGATTGGGTGGCGAACAGCGCTTTCGGCTTCTTCTTCAGGAAGGCGCCCGTCTCCATGACGCCCGCTTCGTCCTCGCTCGCATAGAAGACGCCGTTGGGCTTCAGGTGGAAATTGCCTGGCCCCGCCTTCGTATTGGCGCGCACAAGCTCCCGCCCATCCTCGATATAAAGCCCTACGGGCGCGTAATCGGGCGTGAACATGCCGCCGTTAAAAGCGAAGGCGAGCCGGGCGCCGCTCGCGTCCGTCTTGGGCAGGGCGCTCAGATAGGAGTAGGGCGCGCCATCCGGTCCCCGCAAGAACATTCGGACAGAGAAGCGGCTCAGAGGCGCGTTGCAAAGCGTGTAGGCGTTGTCTTCGAAGGAATAAGGCTTGCAGGGCGCCTCATCCGCACGTAGCGGCGCCGCGCCCATAAGTAGGCAAAGCGCCGCGAGCGAAAGAAATTCGCGTTTCAATCTTGCATCCATCGAAGACCCTTCGCCGAAGCCAGCTTCACCCCGACTATCGCGATACCCCGCGCAAGGTCAACGCCAGGCGCCGCTCGTGTGGCGTCTCGCATGGCGGCGCCGGCTGTTGTCCGGGCCGGGCTCCGGCCCCGCCATCCAGAGAATTGGCTATGCTTCAATTACTTAGCTGGATGGCTGGGTCAAGCCGGCTATGACGGTGGAGTCGGAATTCGCCAATGTTTTCATGGCTTCTTCTGCTGGCGGAAACATCGGCGTAATCAAGTCCAGGTTCGAGCGCTTTTTGCTGGATGGCCGGCTCGAGGGTCGCCGCCAGGCTTAATTCCGTAACGTTTTCAAAGCCTAGAAACGAAGGATGAGGAAGACGCCGGATAGGCGCGACATCGCAGGGCGAGCGAAAAGCGAACCCAGACAGCAGCGCCTCGGGAGCGGCAATGACGAACGCCAAGCCCCGGATCTCGTTCAGCGTTCCGGGGCTTGCATTTTGCGCCTATTCGACGCGGCGCGGCTCGAACCCGTCCGAGCAGAACGGGCCGCCCTGGAGGCGGTCGCCGATCTCATCGGGCGGAAGCAGCGCCTGGGCGGCCAGCGCGTCGCCCGCGAATTCCTCAGACCGGCCCTCGGGCTTGAAGCCGAGTTCACGCGCGCGCTCATTGTCCCACCACGCCCGCGCATTATCGGACATGCCGTAGACCACCTCGTAGACAAGGCCTTCGCGCTCCAGGCCGATCCGGATGAGCGGCGCCAGGTCTTCCGGCTTCAGCCAGATGGCGAGCCGGCGCTCGTCCGTGGGGCGATCCGCGACGTTTCCGATGCGGATGCAGAACACGCAAAGCCCGTGCTTGTAGGCGTAAAGCGCGCCGAGCGCCTCGCCGAAAGCCTTGCTGACGCCGTAGCGCGTGTCGGGCAGAACGAGAGCATTCGTTCCCACCCTTCGGTCACGCGGGTAGAAGCCCATGACGTGGTTCGTCGAAGCGAACACGACGCGGCGCGCGCGGCCTTCCTCGCCGCTTCGAACAGGTTGTAAGTCCCGGCGATGTTCGCGCCGAGGATCGCGTCGAACGGCGCCTCGCCGGAAATGCCGCCGAAATGCAGGACGCCGTCCACGCCAGCCGCCGCGCGTTCGATGGCCGCCGCGTCGGCAAGGTCCGCGGCGATGAAGGTTTCGTCCGGTCGCAAGTCGGGAGGCGGCGCGAGATCGGTCAGCACCAGCTCGTAATACGAAGTCAGCAGCCGGCGCAGCCGCGTCCCGATGCCGCCGGAAGCGCCCGTCAGCAGAATGCGCATGGCGCCTGCCTCAGCGAAGTTTGCGCTATTGGCCGAGGGCGCAACCCCCGGCCCCCTCCCGGCCAGCGCGCCCTGTGCTTGCATCCAAGCGGCGCCGTACCCGCTGGCGGGTACGGCTGGAAAGGGAGTTTGGGCGCGGGCGTGGCGGCCCCTCTCCCGTGAGGGCTACGGGGTCCAAACAAGGTGAAGCCTCCCTATTGCGACGGCGGCGCCTTCGAGCATAGCGCGAAGGGCGCTTCCAGGGGCCGGGTTTCTTGCGATACGGCCTCGACATCGTTCCACCACCGCCAAGCTTGCGGTCTCTTGCAGCGCGGACCGCGAAATCCGTCCCGTTGGTCGAGCCGCTGCTGCGCGCTTCGCCGTTACCGGGTCATCTGCACGATGCCGATCTGCGTCACGTCCTCGCCACGGCACCCGCCGCGCGGGCAGAAATGCACGCGCCAGCATTTGTTTGCGTCGTCCTTCACATAGTCGGCGGCGCCGCGCACAAGCACGCCGGCGAGTTTCTTCGTGGCCTGGTCGTAGACGCCGGAGCCGGAATTGCCGCTGAACGAGGAAAGCTCCGCCACGAAGAACGTGTTCTTGATGTCTCGGACGGGCGCGTTCGGAGCGTATTTCAGCGGGATGCCGCTCGGAAAGCCGATGGTGAACACCGTTTGGCCCTTGTGGACAGGATCGAGCGCCCAGTCGGTGACCGGCTTCGCAATCGTTTCGGGGACGGGCCTGTCGAGGCGCACGAGCGCCCAGTCGCGCGCGTCCGTCGAACTCGCCGCCGATGACCTCCTTGCCGGCGAACACCTGCCCGGACGGAATGTCTCCCGGCGCGGCCGTCGCGCTCGACATCCAGTAGCCGAACACGAACCTTATATCGGGCAGCAGGCCGATGGTGCCGTCGCCCGAAAGTTCGCGCACGCAATGGCCCGCCGTCAGCACCGTATCGGGGGCGACCAGCGTGCCCGAGCAAAACGCGCCGCTCGGCTGCCCCTCGAACTTCTCGCCGGGGCAGAGTTTCTCGACATCCTTCAGAAGCTTGGTCTTGAAGGAAATGTTCGCGCCCGACGGCTTGGCGGTATTGGCCGTGAACAGAGCCACGGAGGCGCGCGCGAGCGTTTTCACCTCGTCGTCGGCGAGTTCGTAGAAGTCCTGGCGCTCGTCCTTGGGGCCATAGATGGTGCGGGCGGTCAGGCGCGCGGCGTGCACCAGGGTCGCCTCGTCGATCCTGGAAAGGCCGGAGGCGTCGCCGGCAGGCGCCAGCGTCAGGCCGCGCGCCCTGGATTTTCGCGTCCGCGCATCCTGCCGGCGCTGAAGCTCGGCGCGTAGCTGCTCGTCGGTGGCGGCGTTCACGGCCTTTATCGCATTTTCAAGATCGCCGGCGTGCGCGGGCGCGGCGCCAAGCGCAAACGCCAATGCGGCGGCGGCGATGCTCAATCCTCTCATGAGGCAAGTCCTCGTACCTAACGTTTCAGTCTTAGAAGTTTGAAATCGTCTTTATAGCCTAGCCCGGCGCGGTCTTGCGCAATATCCGCCAAGCCGTCCTGGATTTTCCACACCGCGACACGTCCGCGCGCATCGGCTTGGAAATAGTTGGATCTTTGGATTAAGGCGTTTTTCGGGGCGAAAGCGTGTTAAACGCCAGCGCGGGAGAGGAGCTGCTCGACCATGCCCTGATAGCCGCCGCCGAACAGCCGCAGGTGCACCAGCGCGGGCCAGAGCTGATAGATGACAAGCCGCTCGGCGTGGCCCGGCGCCAGCTTGCCGTAGGCTTCGTAGAAGGCGAGCGAGGGGTGGTCGAACATGTTGAGCATGGCGATGTCCACCTCGCCGTGGCCGTAATAGCAGGCCGGGTCGATGAACGCGGTGACGCGGGCGCGGGAGCTAAGGATGTTGCCGCCCCACAGGTCGCCATGCAGGAGCGAGGGCGCAGGCAGATTTGGCAGGCGATTGGCGATGTCCGCCGCAAGCGCCTCGATGCGGCGCGCGAGCGCGGGCGCGACATGGGGGCAGCTCGGCAGGAGGCGGCGCTCGGCCCAGAAGGCGGCCCAGTCAGGCGCCCAGCCGTTCGGGATCGCGACGGCGCCGAACGCGTAGTCCTGCGCCCAGCCGCACGCACGCCCGCGCGCCGCATGCAGCTTCGCCAGCGCCTCGCCGAGGCTTCGCCACGCGGCGCTTAAGCCCCCATGCGACGGCATCGCCTCCATGACAATGATGCCGTCTCTCACGGCATAGACCTTGGGCGCGGGCGCGCCGGCCGCCGCGATCGCCTTCAGCATGGCCGCCTCGATGCGCGCGGCGCCGCCGGCTTTCACGATGGCCTCGCGGCCGTCGGACAGCGTTATGAGCAGGATTTCGGAAAGGCAGCCGCCGTGAACCGGCTTCGCGTCGCGAAGGATGCCGCCAAGGAGCGCGGCGCCGGATTCGGCGGCGGGGTTCATTGCCGGTCCGCGATGCGGCGCACAAGCGCCTTTGCGCCTGCGGTGACATCGTCCCAGGTTACGTCGAAGCCGTCCTCCTCGCCATAATAGGGGTCGTTGACGGGCTGGCCCTCGCGCCCTTCGACATGGTCGAGAAGCAGGCTCAGCTCGGCGCTTGCGCCCTCGGGGCGCATCGCCATCAGCACGGCGAGGTTATTGCGGTCGAGCGCGACAATGTAATCGAAGCGGCGGAAATCCTCCGGCGTGACGAGCCTCGCGCGCAAGCCGCCGATGTCGGCGCCGTTGCGTTTCGCGACGGCTTGCGCGCGGCGATCCGGCGCTTCGCCCACATGCCAGTCGCCTGTGCCGGCGGAATCGATGTCCACGTCGAGGCCCTGCGCCTTCGCTTCGCGCCGGAAGGCGGCTTCGGCGAGCGGCGAGCGGCAGATGTTTCCGAGACAGACAAACAAGACCGAGACCTTTGCCGCCATTGCGTTCATTTCCCCCGCGCGGGCGCCGCCATCGTGCTGTGCGCACATTCGCATGCTTATTTATTAAGGCCCCTTGCGGCGCACAAGTCCAGGCCAAGCGGCGCGCTGCGGCTTTATGGTATCCACATGGGCGCGTGCAGGGGCGGCCGGCGCCGTAACCAGGGCGTGCAGCGCCGCGAAAACTGCCGCATTCCCCGCGCGGCCAGAGCTGCCGCTCCGAGCGGATCATGACGTATCGAACCCCGCTCAGCGTCATTCTCTTATAGCGGCCGGATCCCTCGATGCGGTAATCCTTGAAGGTGAAGGTCACGCTTTTCTCATCGGCCGCGACGAGCCGCCGGCTGGCGTTACCGGCTGTGTGAATTCCGCCGAATTTCAGCGAAGAGAATTTCGCGGTGATTTGACGACATCTGCAAGTGAGGGCCTAAAGAGCGGCCTCGATGGCGCGGGCGAGCGCGAACAGGCGCTGCTCGATCTCGATGGGCGCCTCGCAGGCGAACTTCATGGTCTTGCGCCGGTCCTCGAAAATGCGCGTCTCCCACTCGACGCGTCGCGACAAATCCTCGACTTGCGCCTGACCCGGGTTTTGCTCGTCCTGGCGCTGCCGAAGCTTGTCCACGTCCTGGCGGATAGTTTCCGCGAAGTCCTTCTGCTTGCGGGACGCGCGCTCAAGCCCGTCCATCACCTGCGTGCGCTGCGCGTTCAGCGTATCGAGCAGCCCGGCAAACAGAAGCCGCGCCTTCTCCTGCTTTTCAGCCGGCGCGCCGGTCAAATAGGCTGAGATCGCCTTTTCGGCTTCCGGCATGGACGTGCGGCGCGCCGCAAGCTGCGCCACAAGTTCGGGCATGCCCGGCGCCTGCTCCCACGCGTCGCCGACGGCGCCGATGGACGGCCCCGACCACATCGCGGCGGCCGTCAGCGCCGGCACTTTCAATTGGCGGCAAGGCCAGTCGGGATAACGCTTGTCGAGCGCGGACGCCGGAGCGGACGCCGCGCCGAGAAACAAAGCGGCGGCGAGGATCGCGGATCTCTTCATGCCGCGCCTCGCACTCGCGCCGTCAAACCGCGCGATGGGTCATAGGCCATAATCGCTCCAATCATGAAAACCGCCGTACATCCGGCGACAATGCCCAAGGACAGCCAATCGATCCGCCCATAAAGGGCAAAGCGGATCAATTCGACGGCGTGAGTAAAGGGATTGGCCTCGCAGACCCGATAAAGAAACACGCTCGATTCCCCGATGCGCCAGAGCGGGTAGAGCGCGGACGACGCGAAGAACATCGGGAAGATGACGAAGTTCATTACGCCCGCGAAATTCTCAAGCTGCTTGATGAGCGAGGAAAGCAGCATGCCGAGCGCGCCGAACATCATGCCGGACAGGATGAGCGCGGGCAGCACGGTCAGATAGCCGATGCGCGGCGGCTCGATCTCCCAGAACCAGGCGATGGCGAGGAAGGCGTAGACCTGCAGGATCGAGACGAGCGTTCCCGCGACGAGCTTCGAGGTCAGGAGAAACCAGCGCGGAAACGGACTGATGAGCAAGGTGCGCATGCTGCCCATCTCGCGGTCGTAGACCATGGAGAGCGAGGATTGCATGCCGTTGAAAAGCTGGATCATTGCGAGCAGGCCCGGCGCGATGTAGACCTCGTAAAGCACGTAAGTCTCGTAGGGCGGGATGATCGAAACGCCGAGCACTTGCCGGAAGCCGGCGGCGAAGATGAAAAGCCAGACCAGCGGGCGGACCAGCGCGGATATGAAGCGCTCGCGCTGATGAAGAAAGCGCAAGCCCTCGCGCCAGACGATGCCCTTGAAGCAGGTCAGGTATTGCCGGGCGGAAAGCGCCGGCGCCGAAGCGAGGGCTGCCTCGGCGCTCATGGCGAAGAATCGCGGGAACGGCTTCGCTTGCGTTTCAAGAAAGCCTCGCTTGAACCGGACGGGCACACCTTGAGATTGTGAGCGCCCCGGCCGGATTCAAGCCTGCAGCTTCAAGGCCTTAGCGGTTGGCCAACTCCACCACGGCGGGCTCGAGAGCGACGACGCTGATATGCGTGGCGTCGGCGTCGCAACCGATGCCGAGAGCCTTGCCGCGCCCCGCCGCGATCTCGGTGCGGTCGCCAGCGGGAATGCTGAACTTGTGGCGGCGCGTTCCATCGAGCAGGCGGTCGTCGCCGACGGTGGCGTCGACGACCGTTACCGCGCAAGCCTGGTTGGCGGCCAGGAAATATCCGACAAAATGCCTGCCGCCGACCGTGTGGGTGAAGCCCTGGATTGGCTTGTAGATGGAGACGGCTTCCAGATATGCGGCATGAGACGGCTTTTCACCACCGAAGGCGGCGAACGGTATGAGAGCTGCTGCTGCGGCAATGACTGCGATGCGCCTCATGATAGTCTCCTTTCGACAATCCGAGCGACCGGCTCCGTGCGGGAAATCCGAAGTCCTCTTGTTGCGATGCACAATAACTATTCGCGCTGCACCCAGCAACCAGGGGTGGCGTGCATCAGCCATGCAATTGCAACATGTTTGTTTTTACTAAAGGCGCCCTTCAGCGAAGATAAATGCCGGTTGCCCATAAGAATTGCCGGGCTCTGCGATTAGAATTGCCAAATTGTCGTGGCCGGTGCGCGACACTATATCCAACGGTGAAGTCCGCTGGCCTGCGGATTTCCAAATACGAAGGAGGAAAGCCATGAAAATATGGACGAAACCAGCCGCGACAACGGTCGGCGCCGGATTTGAAGTGACCCGTTATCTTCCGTCGGAGCTTGACGTAAAAGCCCGCCGCGAGTGCTCGCGTTAAGCAAACTCCGCCGATTTGCCCAACGTATCCCGGCCAAGCGAAGCGAGAGCCGGGATCTGTAAAAGATGAGCGCTGCGATAAGACCCCGATAAGGCTTCGCGTTTCGGGAGCGGCTGCGTTCGCTTCTCGCTGCATCTTGCAACGATTTCAGCGCCCAAACCTTATAAGCTGCGTGTAAGTCCCGGCGCGAGGATGGGCCGGAAGCCTCGCGCCGGGATGCCGCGAGCCGCCAGGGAGATCGACGTGAGCGTTTTGGAAACCGTTTCGCAGTCGCGTTGCTTCAACGGGGCGCAATTCATCTACCGCCACAACTCCGAAGAGACGCGCACGCCGATGCGCTTTTCCGCGTTCGTGCCGCCTCAGGCGCAGAGCGCGAGGCGCGTTCCAGTGGTCTGGTGGCTGTCCGGCCTCACCTGCACCGAGGAGAACTTCACCGTTAAGGCGGGCGCGCAGCGCGTGGCCTCCGAACTGGGCCTGCTTGTGATCGCGCCGGACACGAGCCCGCGCGGCGCCGATGTCCCGGACGATCCGGCGTACGATTTCGGCCAGGGCGCGGGCTTCTACGCCGACGCCACGGCGGCGCCCTGGTCGAAGAACTTCCGCATGAAATCCTATATCGAGCGGGAACTGCCCGCCATCGTCGAAGCCGGGCTTCCGGCGGACATGTCGCGTCAAGGCATCATGGGCCACTCGATGGGCGGACATGGCGCGCTCACCATCGCGCTTCGCAATCCGGGGCGCTTCAAGGCCGTGTCCGCGCTTGCTCCCATTTCCTCGCCGATGCGCTGTCCCTGGGGCGAAAAGGCGCTCGGCGGTTATCTTGGCGGCGACCGCGAAGCCTGGAAGACGTACGACGCGACAGCGCTTATCGAGGGCGGCGCGCGGCTCCCGGACCTGCTGGTGGACCAGGGGACGGCCGACGGCTTTCTCGAAGCGCAGCTCAAGCCGCAACTCCTGAAGGAGGCGTGCGAAAGGGCCGGCATCCCGCTCATGCTGCGCATGCAGGACGGCTACGACCACTCCTACTTCTTCATCGCAACTTTCATCGAGGATCATCTGCGCTGGCACGCGGCGAGGCTCGCGAGCCAAGGCGCGTGATTCTGGCGTCCTAACATCCTTCGACAGGCTCAGGATGAGGCCGAGCGCGTTCAGCGCCTTAAAAAGCGGAGAAACCGGCGCGAACTGGTCTTTCGGCCGGCCAGCCGCGATATACAAGGGGTTTCTAAAACACTGCGCTCCTTTTGAGCTTGCGCGTTGCGCTGCGCACCGGATGACGCCAGCGAATGGCGAAGCGATCGATCGAATTCGGTATCAATCGATGCGCGGCGGCGGAGAGCCGTGTGTCGCCGAGCGAGCGGCGGCGTCCCGTTTTGCGGATTCGGCGAAAGCGGCATACGCCTCATCGTATTTCTTGATATGGAAGGTCAGCCAGCTCCGCAAATTCACGCCAATATCGCTCGAAACCGGGACAGTCCCGTGCCCGAGAGACGACGCGAAATGCATCAGGCTCCTGATCAAGTAGTCATGATCGCGCTTGTGAATTATAAAACCGGGAAATTCGCTTTTCTTCATCAAATCTTCTTCGTGCTCGAAATGAGCCTTGGCCAATTCGATCAATTCTGAAAGAAACTCAGCTATTTTTGCGGCTTCGGAAGCACGGCTATCGGGCGGCGCCGAGAAAAACTGGCCGATCCATAAGGCCGCCCGATCGATACTCTCCGCAAGAAGCCGGTGCTCGTCGGCAATTGAATGTTGCGCTTCTCGATTGAGGCCCGGATTCGCAGGAGAAGCGCTCATTTCATATCCCCATAACTATTGGCGCTCTGTAATCAAAGCGTCATAAAAGCCAAAAATGGCGGTGGAACTGCAAAGCTGTCAAGGCACAAAAACGTCAGCCTCCGGACTGTGATTGCAGCGTGTAGCGGCCAAGCCCGAGCCGCGGGAAGGAGCGGCTTCGGAACACGCTATGCCGCCAGCGGAGTTCGCCTCCCGATCCTGGAGGATTCGAACTTCGGCGACGCGGCGAAATGCGCCTGCCTGGGCTGAAAAGCGGCGGCGAACCCGCCGCTTCCCATTGGGCGCTGGAGCGAAACGCCCGCGGCAACAAAGCGCCGGCTAGTGAAGCGAGCGCCTGCGTCCCGCATTCGCAACGATGCTGGGATGCCGATAGCCGCCCTCGCAAATAATGCGGTAGGTGACGTCCCAGCTCTTCGCGAGCGGATCGCCAGCAGCAGGCTGAAACTCGGGGATATACTTCGCCTCGGGCGTCGAGTGGATGAAGCGGACCACTTTGCCTCCGCTCCTCATCTCGCCGCAGACAAATGCGATCTGGTCGAAGCGAACCTCATGGCTGCGCACGACATTGCCGGCGAGCGCGGGGGTGGTGGCGGCAAGGAGAACCGCAAGAGCTTGCTTAAGCATGATAAGCCTCCATTGCGTCTCGTCATCTTGCGCCGGAATTCGGAGAGCCGGAATTTGGGGCTGGAAGGGCCTGGCGGGGGCTCAGGGCCAAATCCGGGCTCACGGCGCCGGCGCTCTGCTGAGATCGAGACTGACCGTGATTAGAGCTATATCAAGCTCCGCCCTGCGTTAAATCAATCCGAAGCTTGATTTAAGTAAAACTTAATGGCGGACGCGTTTTGCGCGAATCACCTTTGCGTGAATTTGGCGCCGTCCTGCCGTAACCGTTCACGCCGATGCGGGTTGCATGCCCCTCACAAAGATCAAACCGAAAAATCACTCTTCAACCGATAAAATAGCTCAAGCGCATTCCTTGGGCGGAGGCTGTCCCCATCAAGCGCGGCGAGCTTCTCGGCGCCGGATATGGCGGCCCCCAGAAAGCATTTATCTCAAACCTTTTTTAACAATAAATAACGCTTTTTGCAAAACGAACCCAATAGGGTTAATCGGCCGAGCACGCGGCAAGGACAGGAACGATTGCGGCGGGGGCATTCGCTACGCCAAGCCCTTCAGCGCATAAAGCAGCTCCAGCGCTTCGCGCGGGCTGAGGCTGTCCACGTCCAGCGCCGCGAGCTTCTCCAGCGCGGGATGGGGCGCGTCCTCGGCCGCGTGCTCCGCCGCCTGCGCCGCGGAGAACAGCGGCATGTCGGTCGGCAGCGTCAGCGGCCCGTGCGGCCCGGCCCCGCTTTCGAGCTGCGCCAGGATCTGCTTCGCGCGCGCCAGCACCGGCTTCGGCACGCCCGCGAGCTTCGCCACCTGCACGCCATAGGAGCGGTTCGCCGCGCCCGCCTCCACCGCATGCAGGAACACGATCGTGTCCTTCCATTCGGTCACGGCCATGCGCACATTGCCCGCGCGCGGCAGATCGTCCGCGAGCCGCGTCAACTCGTGGTAATGCGTGGCGACGAGGCCCCGGCAGCGCACCGCGTCGTGCAGATGCTCCAGCACCGCCCAGGCGATGGACAGCCCGTCGAAGGTCGCCGTGCCGCGCCCGATCTCGTCGAGGATCACGAGGCTCTTGGCGCTGGCGAGGTTCAGGATCGCGGCGGTCTCGGTCATCTCCACCATGAAGGTGGAGCGGCCGCGCGCGAGGTCGTCGGCGGCGCCGATGCGCGCGAACAGCCGGTCGGCCACGCCGATATGCGCCGAAGCGGCGGGCACGTAGGAGCCCATCTGCGCGAGCACGGCGATGAGCGCGTTCTGGCGCAGATATGTGGATTTGCCCGCCATGTTCGGGCCGGTCACGACGAGGAAGCCGGGCGCGCGCTCGCCCGCGCCGTCGAGCTTGCAGTCGTTGGCGATGAAAGGCTCGCCCGTCGCGCGCCAGCGCCTGCTCCACCGCAGGATGGCGGCCGCCTTCGATGAGGAAAGCGCGGCTGTCATCGACGCTGGGGCGCACGTAGTTCTGCGCCTGCGCGAGTTCCGCCAGCGCCGCGATGCAGTCGAGCGAGGCCAAGGCGGCGGCGGCGCGCGCAATGGCGGCCTCGGCATCGAGCATGGCGGCCGCCAGCTCCTCGAACAGCGCAAGTTCGCGCGCAAGCGCATCGCTCGTCGCGTTCAGGATGCGGCTTTCGAGCGCCGAGAGTTCATCCGTCGTGAAGCGCACCGCGTTGGCAAGCGTCTGCTTGTGCCGGAACAGGCCCGCATGCGGCTCGGCCTGCAACGCCGCCGCCGAAGCGGGGCCGACCTCGACGAAATAGCCGAACACCTGATTATATTGGATTTTCAGCGTCTTGATGCCGGTCTCAGCCGCGTAGGATCGGCTTGCAGCTTCGCGAGCACCACTTTCGTGCCCGAAGCAAGCTCGCGCAATTCGTCGAGCTTCGCGTCGTAGCCTGTCGCGATGAAGCCGCCGTCGCGCGAAAAGAATGGCAGCGCCTCGCCCAGCGACCGCGCCAGGGTCGCGCGCAAGCTGCGCCTCCGCGCCCGCATTCGAGAGGAGAACGGCGCGAGCGCACGGCACAACACCGGCAAGATGCGCGGGCTGCGCCGGAGCCTCGGCGATGAGCGCCGCAACTTCGCCCGCCACCGCAAGCCCGTCGCGGATCGCGCCCAGATCGCGCGGGCCGCCGCGCTTCAGCTTCAGCCGCGACAGCGCCCGGCTCATGTCCGGCGCGGTCTTCGAAGGATCGCGCGCACCCGCTCGCGCAAGGCCCAATCCTCGATCAGCGCCGCTACCGCATCGAGCCGCCGGTTGATCAGCTCCACATCGGCCGAAGGCGAGACGAGCCGGCTCATCAGCTCGCGCGCGCCCGCCGCAGTCACCGTGCGGTCGATGGCCGAGAACACGGTCGGCGCGCCCTCGTTCTCGGGGCCGCACCAGCTCCAGGCTCGCGCGCGTGGCCGCGTCGATGGAGAGAAGCGCCGCCGGCGCCTCGCGTTTCGGCGGCGCAAGCGCGGGCCGCTCGCCCATCTGGGTCAGGTTCACATAATGAAGAAGCGCGCCGATCGCGGCGAGGTCGCCGTCCGCGAAATCGCCCAGCCCGTCGAGCGCCGCAACCTCGAACGCCTCCTTCAGCGCGCGCTCGCCCTTCGCCTTGCGTGAAGCAGGCGCGCGACAGAGGAGACAACGGCGCGCCCGCCGCCTCGCTCGCGGCCTTCGCCGCGCTCATCCGCGATCTCGTCCTCGGCGATCAGAAGCTCCGCAGGGCGCAAGCCGCATAAGCTCGCCCGCAAGATCGGCCGCAGCCGCCTCTGAGAGCAGGAACTCGCCCGTCGAGATGTCGAGCCGCGGCGATGTGGTAGCGCGCGCCCGCTGCCCTTCCCGCTCCTCGCGATGGCGGCAAGGAAGTTGTTGCCTCCCGATGTCAGAAGCGCGTCCTCGGTCAGCGTGCCGGGCGTCACCAGCCGCACCACATCGCGGCGCACCACCGCCTTCGGCCCGCGCTTCTTCGCAAGCTCCGGGTCTTCGAGCTGCTCGGCGACCGCCACGCGGAAGCCCTTGCGGATCAGCTTTTGCAGATAATCGTCGGCGCGCGCGACGGGCACGCCGCACATCGGAATGTCCTCGCCCGCATGCTTGCCGCGCTTGGTAAGCTGGATGCCGAGCGCATTCGCGGCGGCCACCGCATCGTCGAAGAACAGCTCGAAGAAGTCGCCCATGCGGTAGAACAGCAGGAACTCCGGATGCTTCGCCTTCACCTCAAGATATTGCGCCATCATGGGCGTGGCGCTTCTCGCGCCCCCGGCGTCGCCTTTCGCGTTCACTTTCTGCATTGCTCCGCCCTTCGCGCCCCGCCGAACTCGGCCCCGGCCGGCGTGGAAGTTTACGGCATGCGCCCTCGCGGAGAAGCCGGGCGCCGCGGGTTATCCCCTTCCCATGTCCGCCTTGCGTCCCATGTGGACTAGTCTAGACTAGTTTATCTGTGGAGGAGGCCGCTATGGATATGGAGCCGCGAAAGACCTGGGCGGTGGCCGAAGCCAAGGCGCGGCTTTTTGAAATCCTGCGCCCCCGAGCGCATCGGGACGAAAACGCGCTACGTGATCGTGCCGGAAGATGAATGGCTGAAGCGCGCCGGCCCGCGCGTCCCGCTCCGCCGCTGGCTCGTCGAGAACATGCCGCAAGGCTACGACCTCGAACTTCCTGATCGCCACGAGGCCGGCCGCCTCCCTTTCAGGACGAAGGAGTTCGCCGGTAGCGAAGGCGAGAAATGAGCGCCCTCCTCGACACCACCATCATCTCTGAGCCGTGACGTTCGCGGAGGCTCATTCGGCGGCGTTGCTTCGCGCAGCCGAGCGGCGGCGCCGCCGCGCTTTGCACTTGCCGGACGCGCTCATCGCCACGACCGCCAAGGAACGCGGGCTTGCGCTGGCGACGCGGAACGTCGCCGATTTCGGGCATTTGGGCGTGGACCTCATCGATCCGTGGGCGGCGTGAAGCAGCCCTCACCGCCGGGCGGCGTCGCAATTGGCCTGCCCGCCGCATCCTCGAAAACGATCTCCGGCCACCTCGGCGCATGCGGCCCTTGTCTGGAAATCGCGAGCGACGGAGCGCCGCCGCTCCATTCGGCCGTCACGCAGATCAGGCAGGGCGGCGCATCGTGGCGGACGACGCTTTCGCCGTCGTCGTCGTAAATCTGAAGCTCGGAGCGGCCCTCCTCCAGCGGAAACAGGCGCAGCGTCAGCGGTCCCGGCGCGGCCGATGGCGAAGGCCCGAGCGGCAGGATCGCGCCTGCGCGGATGAAGGCGGGCGCGGCGCCGGGCGGCGCGTCCACGCGGTTCTCGCCGCAGGGCAAGCGCGCGCCTGTCCTGATGTCGAACCAGCCTCCATCGACCTTGGGAAGCCAGACCGCGCGGCGTGAGGCGCCTTGCTCAACCACCGGCGCAACGAGAACGTCGCGGCCCAGCATGAACGCGTCGTTCTCCTCGTAGCTTTCGGCCTCGTCCGGGAAATCGAAGAAGAGCGGCCGCAGGATCGGCTCATGACGCGAATGGGCGCGCCACGTCAGGGTGTAGAGCAGGGGCACAAGCCGCTCGCGCCACTCCATCGCCGCGCGCACCATCGGCAGAAGCTCGGGATACATCCACGGCTCGCTCGCGCTTTCGTCGCCGTTCCAGGAATGAATGACGAAGCGCGGCCAGTACACGCCTTGTTCGATCCAGCGCATGAACAGCTCCGGCTCGGGCTTTGGCCCCGCGAAGCCGCCTACATCGTGGCCGAAATTGAACACGCCCGACAGGCTCAGGCCGTGGCCCATGCGCAGATTATAGCGGAGCGTCTTCCAATCGGTGCGGTTGTCGCCGGTCCAGGTCTGCGCGTAGCGTTGCAGGCCGGGGCCGCCCGAGCGCGTGACGAGGTGGGGCCGCTTGCCCGGCGCGCGCTCCTGCTGCGCGAGCGCGGAGGCGCGCAGCATCAGCCCGGTCTGCACGGGGCGCAGGCAGGCCATTGTTCCGCCCTCTCCGTTCAGATCGGCGCGCGCGGCGTCGTCGGTGACTTCGAATTCATTGTTGTCGTTCCAGGTCGCCTCGACGCCATGATCGAGCAGGTGCGTTTTCACTTGCCGAGTCCACCACGCAGAGGTTTGCGGGTTGGTGAAATCGAGATGCGCCGCCTCGCCGCCCCAGAACTGCGAGATGTGCGGGCGCGCTTCGTCCTCGCTGTCGCGGATGAAGCCCTTGAAGCTTTCCACCTCGGAAAAGCGCGGATGATCGGCGAGCATCGCGGGCTTCACATTGGCGATCAGGCTCACGCCCGCGTCCGCGAAGCGGGTGGCGAGCGCCGCCGGATCGGGAAAGCGGCTTCGATCCCAGGCGAAGACGTAGCGCTTGCCGCCGTGCTTCGTGTAGCCGGATGAGAGATGGAAAGACTGGCACGGGATCCTGTGTTCGCGAAGGCGCGCGAGAAAGCCGGCGAGTTCGGCTTCGGCGTTCCCGGCTTCGGTGTATTGCATGGTCGAGCCGGAATAGGACAGCGTCCAGCGCGGCGGAAACGCCGTGCGGCCTGTGAGCGCCGTGAAGCGAGCGACAATGTCGCCAACGTCCGCGCCGAAAATCGCGTAGAGATCGAGATCGCCGCCGGTGGCCTCGAAACTGCGGTACGGACCGTGATAGCCGCCGATTTCCTGGCCGAGGTCGAACGCGCCGCGCGAGAGATTGTCGTAGAACAGCCCAATGGGCGGCTGGCCGGACATCGGGCGCGCCGCGATGTGGAACGGGATGTGCTTGTAAAGCGGGTCCGAGGTCTCGGCGTCGTAGCCGAGCGCGTCGGTTGCGCCCATGCGAAGGCGGCGCCCCTGCTTGCCGGCGCCGCCGCTTTTCTCGCCGAAACCGTAATAGCGGTCGCCTGCGTCGCGCGCGAGGAAGTGGACGAACCCGTCCCCCTCGCGCCGGAATTGGTAGGCCTGCGTTTGCCTGTCCTGCAGCACGGGTTGAAACGGCGCCGTCTCGTCCGCGCGGAAGAACCAGGTCAACGCGAGCGGCGAGCGGCGTATCTGCACCCTGACGAACGCCGTCTCGATTACGATGGCGTCATCCGTCTCGGCAGCCGCCGCGACCGGCGCGCCCGGAAAGCCCGCGAGGTCGAGCCGGTCTCGCCCATCCAGGGGATCGCATCCCGAAAGCTCGGGCGACAGCGACCATGTGCGCGGCATGCGCAAACCTTGCGGGCGCACGATGAGGAGGCGCGCGAGATGGCTGTCGAGAAAGAAAAGGCGCAAGCCGAATCCCCGGTCGAGCGCTAATTCCGCCTGCCATCCGCAGGCCGAAACCAGCCGGGCGGCGCCCAGGGTCAGCATCGGTTCACCCATCCCCCGAAAACGAAAAAATCAAGGTGAGCATGTGCATCGCCTTTTGAGCGCCTTAGAGCTTATCCGCTTTTAATGGAATCAAAAGCGCGGCCTAAAGAAACTGGGGGCCGCGAGTCGCGCGGCCAAGGGCTTGATGTCGGCGTCATAGCCAATGCTTTGGATTTTCGCGACGAGGCGTTCGATCTGGTTCGGCTGGGCGCGGTTATCGAAGCAGCCGGCGCCGAGGGCTTGGTAGAAGGCGCCGGTTGCAATCGAGTGGCCGGCGGCCGTGAGGATGGAGGCTGCTGCGGCCCCGACAGCTTTTTTGGTCCCGCGCCGCATCAAGCCGGCCTGTGGGGCAGCGCTATTTCCGACGCTCTGTTCAACGCAAAACCAAACTTGATAAGACATAAACATATCTTTATAAGGCCTCCATGATGAAGGCGATCATGGACAGCTTCGATGACGGTGTCGGACGCTTGCGGGCGGCGGGCGAGCCTACGCGCTTGCGCATCCTCCGCCTTCTTCAGAACGGCGAGTTCAACGTCAAGGACCTTACCCAGCTTCTCGGCCAGAGCCAGCCGCGCGTCAGCCGCCACATCAAGCTTCTGGCAGACGCAGGGTTGATCGAGCGGCATCAGGAGGGGAGCTGGGTTTTCGTGCGCGCCTCGGCCGACGCCGGCGTTCGCCGCTTTATAGAGGCGGCGCTTTCCATGATCGCGTCCGGCGACCCCCAGATCGCCCGCGACGCGGAGCGGGCGAGCCAGATCCGGGCGGAGCGCGCGCTTGTCGCTCAATCCTATTTCGACGGCAACGCGGCGGAGTGGGACCGCATCCGCTCGCTGCATGTTCCCGAGCGCGACGTGGAGGCGGCGATCCTGGAGGCGCTCGGTCCCGGCCCGTACGACCTCCTGCTCGACCTTGGCGCCGGAACCGGGCGCATTCTCGAACTCGCCGCCTGCCGCGCGCATCGCCTCATCGGCGTCGACACAAACCGCGAGATGCTGAAATGCGCCCGCGTCCGTCTCGACGCGGCCGACCTTTCGAATTGCAGCGTTCGCCTTGGCGACATTTATAATCTGCCGTTTCCGGAGCTGAGCGCCGATGCGGCCGTCATCCATCAGGTGCTGCACTTCCTCGACAATCCGAAGGCGGCGCTTGCCGAAGCGGCGCGCGTGCTGAAACCGGAAGGCCGCTCGTCGTGGTCGATTTCGCGCCCCACAAGCTCGAATTCCTCCGTCACGAGCACGCGCATGTCCGGCTCGGTTTCGCCGCGAACGAAATCAAGGCGTGGCTAGAAGAATTTGGGCTCGCCGCTCACGGCTACCGCGAGCTTCAGGCAGGCAAGGCCAACGATACCGCGCTCACGGTCGCCCTGTGGACAGGCCAGAAAGCGCAAACAAAAATTGAAGAATGGAGGGCTGCTTCGTGACGGCAAACAAACTTTTTGAACCCCATGCGCCGGTCGCGGTCAGCTTCGAGTTCTTCCCGCCGAAAACCGCCGCCATGGAGGCGTCGCTCTGGTCCGCGGTCCGCAAGCTTGAGCCGCTCGCGCCCGACTTCGTGTCTGTGACTTACGGGGCAGGCGGCTCCACGCGCGAGCGCACGCACGCCACGGTGTGCCGCATCCTCACCGAAACGCAGCTGAAACCTGCGGCGCATCTCACCTGCGTGGCGGCGGCCAAGGATGAGGTGGACAGCGTGATCCGCGCCTATTGGGAGTGCGGCGTCCGTCATATCGTAGCCTTGCGCGGCGACATGCCCCAAGGTCCCGGTACGCCTTACGTTCAGCATCCGGGCGGCTATATCAATGCGGCCGATCTTACCGCGGGGATCAAGCGCATCGCCGACTTCGAAATTTCGGTTTCGGCGTACCCGGAAAAACATCCGGAATCGCCCACCTTCGAAACCGACCTCGATATGCTTCAGGCAAAAATCGACGCCGGCGCCACGCGAGCGATTACAAACTTCTTCTTCGATAACGACGACTATTGGCGTTACCTGGATCGCGTTCGCGCGCGCGGCATTTCAATCCCCATCATTCCCGGCCAGATGCCGATCCATAACTTCAAGCAGGTGGCGAACTTTGCCGGACGATGCGGCGCCTCCATTCCGGCGGCGCTCGCCGAACGCTTCGACGGCTTGTCGGAGGATCCCGAAACCACGCACCTTATCGCCACGGCTGTGGCGGTGGAGCAAGCCGTGGACCTTATCGCCGGCGGCGTCGACGAGTTTCACTTCTACACCTTGAACCGCGCCAATCTTGTCTACGCCATCTGTCACTTGCTCGGGATTGGACACGAGGCGTGCGCGGCGCATCATGGCGCAACGGCCTGAGGTGGACCCTATGAACCGGAACGAACGCATCGCCGCCCTCGCCGCCGCCGCCCAAGCGCGCATCCTCATTCTCGACGGCGCGATGGGCACCATGATCCAGCGCCATAAGCTCGGCGAGGCCGATTATCGCGGCGAGCGCTTCAAGGACTGGCCGCGCGACCTCAAGGGCAACAACGATCTTCTGGTGCTGACGCAGCCGGACATCATCCGCGGCATTCACGAGGCTTATCTCGCCGCCGGCGCCGACATGGTGGAGACGAACACCTTCAATTCTCAGACCGTTTCGATGGCGGATTACGGCATGGAGGCGCTTTCGTTCGAAATCAACGTCGCGGCGGGCAAGCTCGCGCGCGAGGCGGCGGACAAATACACCGCGCTGACGCCCAATCAGCCGCGCTTCGTCGCAGGCGCCATCGGGCCGACGAACCGCACGGCGTCGCTGTCGCCGGATGTGAACAATCCAGGCTTCCGCAACATCAGCTTCGACGAACTCGTCACGGCCTATGGCGAGCAGACGCGCGGGCTGATCGAGGGCGGCGTGGATACGATCCTGATCGAGACGGTGTTCGACACGCTGAACGCCAAGGCGGCGGGCTTCGCGGTCAAGGAGACGTTCGACGCGCTCGGCGTCGAGCTGCCGATCATGATTTCGGGCACGGTGACGGATCTTTCAGGCCGCAACCTTTCCGGCCAGACGCCCGAGGCTTTCTGGTATTCGCTCAAGCACCTGAAGCCGTTCTCCATCGGCATGAACTGCTCGTTCGGAGCGGAGCAGCTGCGCCCGACCATTGCGCAGATCGCGAAGATCGCCGGCACGCGCGTCAGCGCCTACGCCAACGCGGGCCTTCCGAACGCGATGGGCGAATACGACGAGACGCCGGAAGCCATGGCCGAGGCGATGCGCGCCTGGGCCGCCGACGGGCTGTTGAACATCGTGGGCGGATGTTGCGGCACCACTCCGGACCACATCGAGGCCATCGCGGAAGCGGTCGCGCCCTATCCGCCGCGCGCAATCCCCGCGATCCAGCCGCGCCTGCGTCTTTCTGGGCTTGAGCCTTTCGTGCAAGACGCCTAATAATTCAACGGCGAATCGAAGGTCATGCGGGCGTTCGCGACCAGCTCAGCCCGGACGACCCTCGACCGTTGTGAGCTTGAAAAGACCGACGCCTGCAAGGGCGCGGGAGCAGCCGGACGAGGCCCTCGTGCGGCGATCTCGCCCGGCGCAGTCTTTCGTAAGACATTTCGGTTCCTCCATTTCGTTGCTGTTCCTTGCTCAAGTTTTGGGCCGAATTGTTGGGCAGTCTGCCTAGAATATAGGCTAAGTTTTATGTTCCTGATCTGTAGCTTGCCGTGGTAGCATTTAGCGTTCCGACTAGAAGAATCCCAATCGACGATCCGGACCGGCAAGGGCGGCCGATGCACCCCAGGGGGACTGCATGGCGACGATTACAGCGTTGAGAACTCCGTCAGCGGCGGCGCCTCTCGATAAATACAATTCTGGCAAACATTATTGCGAGCTGATCGGCCAGGCCGAGAACCGCAACCCCAATCTCACGGCCCTGTGGCATCGCCTGCAGCAGCTCGAGCTGCTGCAGCTTCGCGAGCGCGCCGTGGACACCGAACGCGAGCTTTTCACGCTCGGCATTACGTTCACAGTCTATAGCGACCGCACGGCCATCGACCGCATCCTGCCCTTCGACGTGATCCCGCGCGTGATCACCGCCGCGGACTGGCGCACAATCGATCGGGGCGTGAAGCAGCGTATCAAGGCGATGAACCTGTTCTTGTGGGACGTCTATCACGACCGCAAGATCCTGAAGGACGGCGTGGTCCCGGCCGACCTCGTGCTCGGCAACTCGAACTACCGTCCCGAGATGGTAGGCTACGATCCCCCCTGCGGCACTTACATCCATATCGGCGGGACGGACATTATCCGCGATCCGAAAGGCGAGTTCTTCGTACTGGAGGACAACGGCCGCACGCCGTCCGGTGTGTCCTACGTCGTGGAGAACCGCCATCTCATGCAGCGGTCCTTCCCCGATCTCATGGCCGGGTTCGCCATCGAGAGCGTGTCCGAATACGGTACGCAGCTCGGCGACAAGCTCATCGAGGTCGCTCCGCCCGGCGTATCCAATCCGCAGGTGGTGCTTCTGTCGCCCGGCGTGTTCAACTCCGCCTATTTCGAGCACGTGTTCCTCGCGCGCGAAATCGGCATCCCCCTGGTTGAGGGCCGCGACCTGTTCGTGGAGGACGACAAGGTCTTCATGAAGACGGTGTCCGGGCCGAAGCCGGTTCACGTTATCTACCGGCGCCTCAACGACGACTTCCTCGATCCCGAAGTTTTCAAGCCAGAGAGCGTGCTCGGCGCCAAGGGCCTGATGCGCGCCGCTCGCAAGGGGAACGTGACGCTCGCGAATGCGGTCGGCACCGGCGTCGCCGACGACAAGGCCGTCTACGCCTACCTCCCGCGCATGATCAGATACTACCTCGACGAGGAGCCAGTCCTGCCCAATGTGCAGACGAACATCTGCCGGGAGGCGGACGCACTCGCCTTCACGCTCGATAACCTCGACAAGCTGGTGGTGAAGCCCGTGGGCAACTCCGGCGGCTACGGCATCTGCGTGGGACCGAAGGCGACCAAGGCCGAGATCGACGCCTGCCGCGACGCGCTGAAGGCGAACCCTTCGAACTACATCAGCCAGCCCATGATCGATCTTTCGGTTTGCCCGACGCTATGCGCGGAAGGCGTGGAGCCGCGCCATGTCGATCTGAGGCCCTTCGCCGTCACCGGCAAGGACACCTGGCTACTGCCGGGCGGGCTGACCCGCGTGGCGCTGCGCAAAGGCTCCATCGTAGTGAATTCGAGCCAGGGCGGCGGCACCAAGGACACCTGGGTTCTGAAGGAGGACGCCCAGTGAGCAGCCTTCTGTCGCGACACGCCGAGAGCGTTTTCTGGATGGCGCGCTATTTCGAGCGCGCCGAGAGCCTCGCCCGCGTTATGGAGACGCAAACCTCGTTTCAGCGCGGCCGCGAGGACACCTCCTGGGCCTGGATCGTCGCGCTTTACTCCGACGAGAAGGCCTTCGCGAAGGCGTTTCCCGAGGCGAGCGCGGAAAATGTCATCCACTACTACATGGCCTATATCGACAATCCGGGCTCCATCCAGTCTTCGATCCGCAGCGCCCGGGAGAATGCGCGCGCGCTTCGCCCGATGCTGTCGACCGACATGTGGTATCAGCTGAACGACTTCTGCAACCGGCTGTTCGCGTTCGGCTCGAACGACTTCTCGGAGGTTCGCCTGTCGCGCACCTGCGACGCCATCAAGCGCGGCTGCTACGCGCAGATCGGCGTGGCGGAGAACACGCTCTATCACGACGAGAGCTGGCCCTTCTTCCGGCTCGGCCTGCACCTCGAACGCGCCGACCAGACGAGCCGCCTTCTCGACGTGCGCTTCGCCCAGCAGCAGACGGGCGCGGCGAGCGACCCGGGCCATTACGACTTCACCTTCTGGACCATCCTGCTGCGCGCGGCTTCCGCCTATCACTCTTACCGGCGCGTCTATCCGCGTCACATCGAGCCGAGCGAGGTCGCCCGCTTCCTGATCTTCGATCCCCGCCTGCCGCGCTCCATCGCCTTCTGCCTCGGCGAAATCCAGGCCATGATCGAGCATCTGCGCCGCAATTTCGGCCTCCGTAACGCCGCCGGCGCCGCCGAGCTGGTGGAGCAGACGATCATCGGGCTGAACACCGCGAGCAAGGACGAGCGCCTGCTCGAAAACCTGCACACGTTCAACGACTGGGTGCAGCTCAGCCTGATTCGCGTGGCCGATGAGCTTGGGCAGGCGTTTTTTGGCAATGCGCGCGAGAAAGAAAAGACGCCGCCGCCGGCCATGAGCCAGACGCAAACCCAGACCGCCGCGGCGATCTAGAGCATCGGACTCAAAGTCGGAATCGGCAATCGGCCTCATGCCCTTCGGCGTCATCGCCGGCCCCGTCGGGCTAAACTCCAGCGGGAAGCCAGTAATCCCGAAACGCCGCTGCATCCGATTAAATACACGATGCTCTAGCCTCCGCCGGAAGGCTGCGGCTGGCGAAGCCCGTCACTGCGCGCGAGGGCCTTCTGGCGCTCGATCCGTCCGGCCTGCGTCTCGCGATGGCAAACTTTTTCAGCGAATATTGCCCGGAAACAAGCGGCCGGTGCCCGCACAAAAAAAAGCGAGCGCGAAAAGTTTGATCCTTTTCGCGCTCGCCACGTCCGCTTTTGAGCAGGAGGAGCTTAAGAGGCAGAGGCTCCAGTGTGCATCGGTCACATGGCCGCAGCAAATACCGCTTTCGTATTACGCCGGGAAGCCCTGCGCTCATTCAGCCGCGAGCGCTCCTGGCGATCGTCCCCAATGGCGCCGGCCAGCCCTGCCCGCCGCGATAGCGGTGAGCGCGGAAGAAACCTGCCGTGCGCCGTTCCCTGTTTCACAACCGCGCGCGCAAAGGCGGCTTGCGCTTGCCGCGAGCGGCGTTTTCATGCATCTTGGCGTTATGAACGAGCGAGCGAAACTCAACGCCCAGCGAGCGCTGGCGTCACCTTGCTGCGAGCAGGCGTTTCGCGCCCTTGCTGAGAGCCTTGGCAAGCGCAACTTGTGAATCTGAGCCTTTGCTGGATGGCCGCCCATGTCCTCGGACTCGATCCGGGGATCCGGAGCGGCCATGACAACATCGGAAGGCAGATACCGCGATACGGGGAACGGTGGGGATCGTCCCCGCGATTTATCAGGAGGATACACCATGGACTCGGTGGAGGAATTTCTTGCCTACGCCATCAGGCTCGAAGACGAGGCGGCGTTGCGGTTCGGGCAACTCGCCGACGCGATGGACGCCGTCGGCAACCGCGAGGTGGGCAAGCTTTTCAGGCAGCTCTCGGAATACTCCCGGATGCACAAGGCGGACGCCGTGGCCCGCTCCGGCTTCCGCGACATGCCGGCGAAGCTGCCGCGCGATTTCGAATGGCCGGACCTCGAAAGCCCCGAGAGCGCGGAGATCTGGGCGGCGGACCCGCTGATCGGCCGCGAGCAGGCGCTCGATATCGCGCTGGCCGCCGAGACGTCGGGTTACAACTTCTACAAGGGCGTGCTCGACACGACGGCCGATCCCGAGATCAGGGCCATGGCGCAGGAGTTTGTGACCGAGGAAAGCGAGCACGTCGCCGAACTCAAGAAATGGATCGCCGCACACAAGGCGGGCAAGCCGTTGCCGGTCGATCGCTAGCCAGAACGCTGAAAGAGGCGGAATTCTGGGCTTCATCCTTCGACAGGCTCAGGATAAGGCCGAGGTTTCGATGGTTTGGACCTCGTGGTGAGCTTGTCGAACCGTGGAAAGCGACGTTTTGTCAGCCGCCTGCCTTTCCGGCGCGGAATTTATCCTTTGCGCCGGGCGCTTAGCCTCCCGGTAACTTTTTCATGAGTGTCTAAAAAATAGGTTTTGCCTTCGAAATTGGCATATTCGGGTGTACCTATTGATACTTCTCAATTTTTTGACCAAATGATCCCTATGCCACAACCTGAAGCAGATGGGGAATTGACTATTCTATAGACACGACATAGCAGTTTCCCCCGTGGTACAATCTGGCCAACTGTGAAGCTGACCGGCGCCGCTGGTAAGGCGCGTGCGCCGCGTTAGAGACATGAGGTATTTATGGCTCAGTCCGCGCGGGCTAATTCCGTCACGGCTCCGGGAAACGTCAGATACAGCGAGATCGCGCTTAGCGGCATTTATGAAATCTCGAAGATTGTTACATCGCCTGCAAGCCTCAGGGTGATGCTGAATAACGTCGTCTCGGTGATGAGCTCCTTCCTCGACATGAGGCTGGCGACGCTCGTGCTCCTGAACAAGGACGGCGATCCGGAAATAAAGGTCGCCGCTTCGACCGAGCATATGATGGCAGGGGCCGATGAGGCGGAGCTGCCGATGGCGGTCATCGACCGGATCGTGGCCACCGCCACGCCGCTCGTCGTCCAGAATTGCGCCGCTCATCCGCTGTTCAAGGAATGGAAGCGCCTCGGCGCGGGCGTCGGCGCCAACTCCGTCCAGACGTTCATCGGCGTGCCGATCCGCATCGATACGAGGGTTGTGGGCACGCTCGCCACCGAACGGGTCTGGGAATGCCGCACGGACGTGCGCATCGACCAGGACGTGCGCTTCCTGACCATGGTGGCGAACCTCGTGGGACAGGCGCTCAAGCTCCATCAAGTCGTGGCGGAGGATCGCGAGCGCCTCATCGTTGAGCAGCACCGGCTCGCCAAGGAGCTGTCCACGCTGAAATCGCCCAAGGCGGCCTCGGCGAAGGCGACGGGCATCCTCGGCAAGAGCAAGGCCATCAAGGCCGTGACGGAGCGCATCGAGCAGGTGGCGCAGTCGAACGCGCCCGTATTGATCCGTGGCGAAACCGGCACCGGCAAGGAACTGTTCGCGCACGCAATCCACGAGCTGTCCCGCCGCAAGGGCAAGCCTTTCATCAAGGTCAATTGCGCGGCGCTGCCGGAAGGGGTGATCGAATCCGAGCTGTTCGGCCATGAGAAGGGCGCGTTCACGGGCGCCGTGACAACCAGGAAGGGCCGCTTCGAGCTGGCGCATGGCGGCACCATCTTCCTCGACGAGATCGGGGAGATTTCGGCCTCCTTCCAGGCCAAACTGCTACGCGTTCTGCAGGAAGGCGAATTCGAGCGGGTCGGCGGCCAGCAGACTCTGAAGATCAACTTCCGCCTCGTCTGCGCCACCAACCGGAACCTCGAAGAGCTTGTTTCCGATGGGAAATTCCGCGCCGATCTTTACTACCGCATCAATGTCGTGCCGCTGATCCTGCCGCCGTTGCGCGACCGCCCGAGCGATATTCCCGAGCTTGCGGCGTATTTCCTGAAGCAGTATGGCGACGAGAATGGCCATAAGCTTTCCTTCGGCCCCGACGCAGTCGATGTGCTGACGAAATGTTACTTCCCCGGCAACGTCCGCGAGCTTGAGAACTGCATCCGCCGCACGGCCGCCATGACGCCCGCCGACGAGATCCACGCGAGCGATTTCGCCTGCCAGCAGGGGCATTGCCTGTCGTCCATGCTCTGGAAGGGACCCGCCTGCGCCGAAGGAGCTTATACTGCGCCGGCGCAGAAGCCTTCACGGCCTGCCGGGCGAGCCGAAAGCGCCTGCGCCCGCCGCCGCGGCGAAGCCGCAGCCCGAGCGCGCCGAGCCGAAGGCGCTTATGAATGGCAACGGCTCCGTGAACGGCGCCGGCTCGAAGGAGGCCGCGGCCGACATGAACGGCGCGCTTTCGGGGCTCAGCAAGGACCGGCTCGTCAAGGCCATGGAGAAAACGGGCTGGGTTCAAGCCAAGGCCGCGCGCATCCTCGGACTGACGCCTCGCCAGATCGGCTACGCCTTGAAGAAGCACGGCATCGAAATGAAGCGCTATTGAGCATTGGGGTCATGGCCGGGCTTGGCCCACCGTTTTTCGGTTTATTCCTCATAGTTTTCAACATCGTCATCCCGGACACTATCCGGGATCTTCATAAAGTCCCCGGACAAGCGCGAGAGCGCTTTCCGGGGCGACATGTCCGGCGATCAAGGTTGGCCATGACTAAAAGTGAAGGCAGGAAAGGGTTCGATGACAATCGCTTACGCCATCTGTGCAGAGACGGACATCCAGAACAAGCGCGGCAGGGCGTTCTCGCTTCTGCGCGTCGCCGACGGCGGCGGGGAAGAGCCCTGGCATATCTTCATCGTGCGCTGGGGCAAGCAGGTTTTCGCCTATGTGAACCGCTGCCCGCATGACGGCGTCAACCTCGACTGGGAGACGAACCAGTTTCTCGACGAGACCGGCAGGCTCATCGTTTGCGGCAAACACGGCTCGAAGTTCGACCTCGCAACGGGAAAGTGCATCGACGGGCCATGCCTCGGCAAGGACCTGGAGCCGGTCCGCGTGGCGGTGCTCGACGGCGATATCTGCGTGACCGGCGTCACGCTCGCCGAGGAGGCGGCGGAGACCGATGCCCCTGGAAGCGATCGATGACGGCGTCTGGCTGGCGGAAGGGGGCGTGAGTGTCATACCCGCGAAGGCGGGTATCCAGTAATCGGGGCGACCAAAGTCTTCGGAAACAAAGTTCTAGCTTATAGCTTACTTGGTTCCCGCCTTCGCGGGAACGACGTCTGTAGCGGCGCCTAGCTCTTCACCTTCTCCAGGCGGATCAGCACGTCGACGCGCGCGACGCGCATTCCCTCCGGCAGCTTCGGCACCGACACAACCACTTCGTGGCCCGGATCGAGGTCGATCAGCTCGCCGCTTTCCTCGAAGAAGAAGTGCTGGTGGTCCGACACCTTGGTGTCGAAATAGGCGCGCGTGCCCTCGATAGCGACTTCGCGCAGGAGGCCGCATTCTGTGAATTGCTTCAGCGTGTTGTAGACGGTCGCAAGCGAGACGGACATGTCGTTTGCGACGGCCTCGCCGTGAAGCTCCTCGGCTGTAACATGCCGGTCGCCGCCCTCGAACAGGAGCCGCGCCAGGTCGCTGCGCTGCCGCGTCGGGCGCAACCCGGCGTCCCTGAGCTTACTCTCGATCCGGCGTGCGATGTCCGCGCCGCCCGCCATCTGAAAGCCTTCCAGCCGAAACGCCATCGTTCTTCCCTCGCCGCCTAGGAGACCGCAGCCCGGCGCACGTCCGCGCCCGCTGCGGCAAAGCTTGATGCCTCTCTCGCTTTTTCCACGATTGCTGGCAAAACTGCAAGCACTCGGTTCACGTCGTCGTTAGAATTCTCGTGCGAGAAGGAGAAGCGAATGGCGCCGAGCGCTGCTGTATAGGGCAATTTCATTGCGCGGAGCACATGCGACGGCTCGGTCGAGCCGGATGTGCAGGCCGAGCCGGAGGAGGCGGCGACGCCCGCCTTGTTCAGCCCGAAAAGGATCGCTTCCCCGTCCGCGCATTCGAACACGATGGTGGAGGTGTTCGGCAGCCGGCCTTTCGGGGCCGCCCGCGATGGAGCTTCCGTCGATCTGGCGGAGCGCGCAAGCCTCGAAGCGGTCGCGCAACTGCCGGGTGCGCTCGGCCGCGCCATCGCCTAGCCGCTCGCGCGCCAGCTCAGCCGCGCTGCCGAGCCCAACAATCGCCGGCGTATTCTCGGTTCCGGCGCGGCGCCCGCGCTCCTGCTTGCCGCCCCGGATCAGCGGGTTGAAACGCACGCCCTTCCTTACATAAAGTGCGCCGATCCCCTTCGGCCCGTGGAATTTGTGCGCGGAAAGCGAGAGCATGTCGATCTTTGTCGCCTCGACGCTGATGGGGATGCGGCCCGCAGCCTGCACGGCGTCGGTGTGGAACAACGCGCCCGCCTCGTGCGCGAGTTCGGCCAGCTCCGCGACGGGAAAGATGACGCCCGTCTCGTTGTTGGCCCACATGACCGATGCGATGGCCGTGTTAGGCCCGAGCGCGGCCTTGTAGGCGGGCATGACGAGCCTGCCGCGGCCATCGACAGGGATGACGCGCACCACAACGCCGCGATGGCGCTGCAGGTGCATGGCGAGCGACAACACCGCCGGATGCTCGATCGCGGAAATCACGATCTCGTTGCGGTCCGGCTGCGCCTCCAGGGCCGACAGGATCGCCGCGTTGTCCGATTCTGTGCCGCCCGAGGTGAAGACGACTTCGTGGCTGTGCGCAGCGCCGATCAGCGCCTGCACCTTGCCGCGAGCCGAAAGAATGGCGGCGCTGCATTCCGCGCCCAAGGCGTGCGCGGACGACGCGTTGCCGAAATGCTCCGTGAAGTAGGGCAGCATCGCCGAAAGAACGGCGGGGTCTATTCGCGTCGTTGCGTTATTGTCGAGATAGACCGGCTGCATGGCGAACGCGCCTCTTACATGCCCCCGACGACGGGGATGGGAATGACTCGAAGCGGCATGCCGAGCTTGGCGATGAGCTTCGCCTGGATGCCGTGGACCGTCACAGAAGCCATGATGCAGCCAACGCAGGCGCCTGTCATCTTGATCTTCACCACGTTGCCCTCGACGGCGACAAGCTGACAGTCGCCGCCGTCGCGCTGCAGATGGGGGCGTAGCTCGGCGATGGCTTCGCGAACCTTCCGCTCCTTCGCTTCATCGGCCGTTTCCAGCGCCGGTTCGGCGGGGATTTCGCCGATCTCTTGAGGCAATTCCAACATGGCCGCGTCTCCTTTTAGCCGAACGATTTGCCGCAAGAGCAGCTCGACTTCGCCCTCGGATTGTCGAAGGTGAAGCCCGAATTCTGAATGCCGGTGACGAAATCGACCGTGGTTCCCTCGATATGCTCAAGGCTGCCTGGGTCTACGAAGAGCTTCACGCCCTCGCTCTCGACGACGATGTCGTCCGGGTCGGGGGTCGCCACGAGGCCCATCATGTATTTGAAGCCCGCGCATCCTCCGGCATCCACCGCGATGCGCAGTCCTTCGACGGGCGCGTTAGCCCGCGTGATCGCGGTGCGGACTGCGTTGGCAGCGCTTTCGGTCAGTTGAATCATCGGACGGTCTTTCTGCTTGCTTCAAAGCGTCTGACCGTGTTTGAGCAACAGCCGTGCCATTGCGATAAAGCATTGTTATAAGGGGGAAATAGCATCCTATCGCCGCCAAGGCCCGCGATTGTCGTGTTTGCGACACGTCGGTTTCGAGACGCTGGCCGCCATCGCGCCGGACGCTTGCGAGGAGTTTACAAAGGGCCCGGGTTGACGTTAACGTTTACTCTTCAAATCGTGCGGCCGCCGTCCACTTCGAGCACGACGCCTGTGACGAATTCTGCCTCGTCGGAAGCGAGCCAGAGGCAGGCGTTCGCGATGTCGCGCGGCTCGGACAGCCGGCCGAGCGGCACGGTCGCGATGAATTTCGCGCGATTTTCCGGTGTGTCGGGCAGGCCCATGAACTGCTCCAGCAGCCCGGTCGCGCCCATCACCGGCGCGATGCAGTTCACCCGGATTTTCTGCGGCGCCAGTTCGAACGCCATGGAGCGCGACAGGAGGTTCACCGCGCCCTTCGAGCCGTTGTACCACGTCAGCCCCGGTCTCGGCCGGATGCCCGCCGTCGAGCCGATGTTGACAATGACGCCCCCGCCTTGCGCCGCGAGCACGGGGACAACGGCGTGCGCCATGTGGAAGATCGACTTCACGTTCACGGCGTAGACGCGGTCGAACTCCTCCTCGCTCACCTCCAGCATGGGCCGGTTTTTGTGGGTCCAGCCCGCGTTGTTCACCACGATGCCGATGCGGCCGAAGGCGTCGAGGGCCGTGCGCACGGCCGCGTCGATGTCGGCGCGCTTCGTGACGTCGGCAGCGATGGCGATTGCCGCCGGGCCGATCTCGCGCGCGACCGCTTCCGCTCCGCCGGCGTTAATGTCGAGAACGGCGATGCGCGCGCCCTCCCGTGCGAATGTGCGCGCGATTTCCGCGCCAAATCCGGACGCCGCTCCCGTCACAATCGCCGTCTTGTCCGCAAGCCGCATCTCACCCTCCATCGCTTTTCGAAAACACGGGGAGCGCAGGCATAAAGGGCGCCGGATAACGGTTCAAGCGGCCTGGACGTTAAGCGTGCGATGGTCGAGGGCGGCGGCGATGAGCGCCTTGGTGTAGTCTGTCTGGGGGTTGCCGAAGATTTCGGCGGTCGGGCCTTCCTCCACCACGACGCCGTTGCGCATGACGATCACATAGCTCGCAAGCGCGCGCATGACCTTCAGGTCGTGGCTGATGAAGAGGTAGGAGAGGCCGCGCTTGTTCTGGAGGTCGCGCAGCAGGTCCACGATCTGAGCCTGCACGGACACGTCGAGCGCGCTCGTCGGCTCGTCGAGCATCAGGAAATGCGGCTGCAGGATCACGGCGCGCGCAATGGCGATGCGTTGGCGCTGCCCGCCGGAAAACTCGTGCGGATAGCGGTCCTGCCAGTCTGGCTTCAGCCCCACCTCGTCCAAGGCTGCGGCCACGCGCTCGCGGCGTTCCGCGCGGGTCATATCGGGGTTCTGGATCAGAAGCCCCTCCTCGATGATCTGGCCGACGGAAAGCCTCGGGCTGAGCGAACCGTATGGGTCCTGGAAGACCACCTGCATCTCGCGGCGCAGCGGGCGCATCTCCTTCGAGCGCAGCCCATCGATGCGCTTGCCGGCATAGGCGATAGGCCCGTCGCTCGAAACGAGGCGCAGGATGGCGAGCCCGAGCGTCGTCTTGCCCGAGCCGGATTTGCCCACGATGCCAAGCGTCTGCCCGCCATGCAGCTTGAAGGAAACGCCATCCACGGCCTTGATGTGGTCAACGGTGCGGTGCAGGAAGCCCGCCTTGATCGGGAACCAGACTTTCAGATTATCGGCCTGAAGCACCACGGGCGCGCTCTCGTCCAGCGCCGGCGCATCGCCTTTCGGCTGCGCCTCCAGAAGCCGCTTCGTGTAGGGGTGTTTCGGGGCGGTGAAAATCTCTTCGGCGGAGCCGCGCTCCACGATTTCGCCGTCCTTCATGACGCAGGTGCGGTCCGCCATCTTCCGAACGATGCCGAGGTCGTGCGTGATGAGAAGCAGCGCCATGCCGAGTTCGCGCTGGAGGTCTTTCAGAAGATCGAGGATCTGCGCCTGGATCGTCACGTCGAGCGCGGTCGTCGGCTCGTCGGCGATGAGAAGGTCCGGCTCGTTCGCGAGCGCCATTGCAATCATCACGCGCTGGCGCTGGCCGCCGGAAAGCTGGTGCGGATAGGCGAAGAGCCGCGTTTTGGGATCGCGGATGCCGACCTTGGTGAGCAGATCGAGGGTGCGCTTGCGCGCCGCCGCGTTCGACATGCCATGGTGCACGGTGAGCACCTCGCTGACCTGCTTCTCGACCGTGTGCAGCGGGTTCAGCGAGGTCATCGGCTCCTGGAAGATGATCGAGATGCGGTTGCCGCGCACGCGCCGGATCTCGGATTCCTTGGCGCGAAGCAGGTCCTGGCCCTCGAACATGATCTGGCCCGTGGGGTGCGAGGCGTCCGGGTAGGGCAGAAGGCGCAGGATCGAGAGCGCGGATACGGTCTTGCCCGACCCCGACTTGCCCACAAGCGCGACGGTTTCGCCCTTCTTGATGTCGAACGACACGTTGCGCGCCGCGTACACGCCAGCGTCCGCGCCCGTGAATTGCACGCTCAAATTCTTGACTTCGATCAGCGGCGCCGTTGTCACCTGTTCCTGCATGGCGTCACCCCGGAATGACTTGAGAGGAGCGCATGGTCTTGCGCGGATCGAGCGCGTCGCGAACGGCCTCGCCGACGAAGACGAGCAGGCTCAACATCATCGCGATCACGAAGAACGCGGTCAGCCCAAGCCAGGGCGCCTGCAGGTTCTGCGTGCCCTGCCGCAGCAGTTCGCCGAGCGAGGGCGAGCCGGGCGGCAGCCCGAAGCCGAGGTAATCGAGCGCCGTCAGCGCGGCGATCGCGCCATCGAGGATGAACGGCGCGAAGGTTACGGTCGCGACGAGTGCGTTCGGCAGGATGTGCTTGAACATGATCTGCCGGTTTGTGAGCCCAAGCGCGCGCGCGGCCCGCACGTATTCGAAATTGCGCCCGCGCAAAAACTCAGCGCGGACGGGGCCGACAAACGCCGTCCATTCGAACAAGAGCATGATGCCGAGCAGGGTCCAGAAGCTCGGCGCGAGAATTGCCGAGAGGATCAGCAGGATGTAGAGGCGCGGCAGGGAGCCTAGGATTTCGATGAAGCGCTGCAGCGTGAGATCGGTCCATCCGCCGAAAAAGCCCTGGATCGCGCCCGCGGTGACGCCGACAAGCGCCGAAAACACCGTCAGGATCAGGCCGAACAGCACCGAAATGCGAAAGCCGTAGATCACGCGCGCGAGCACATCGCGGCCCTGATCGTCGGTGCCGAGCCAATTTTCCCAGGATGGCGGCGCGGGCGCGGGAACGGGCAGGTCGAGCTTGATCGTGCGATAGCTGTAGGGAATGAGCGGCCATATCATCCAGCCGCCCTTCTCGTGGATGAGGCGCTGCACTTCGGGATCGCGGTAATCGGCCTCTGTCTCGAATTCGCCGCCGAACTGCTTCTCCGTGTACATCTTGAAGATCGGCGTGTAGAGCGCGCCGTTATACTCCAAGATGAACGGCTTGTCGTTCGCGATGAACTCGGCGAACAGCGTAAGGAAAAACAGCGCCATGAACAGGATGAAGCTGTAATAGCCGCGTTCGTTCGACTTGAATGCGCGCAGGCGCCGTTGGTTCAGCGGCGAAAGCTCGAACCAGCGGCGCTCAGGGGCCGCGATTACGTCCTTCGCGATGACGTCGCCGGGAGCGGCGGTTCTGTCGACTTTCACGTCCATCGGTTAGACCTCCCGTGTCTCGAAATCGATGCGCGGATCGACCCAGGTATAGATCAGGTCCGACAGAAGGTTGAGGACGAGGCCCATGGCGGAGAAGATGTAGAGGTTGGCGAATACGACGGCGTAATCGCGGTTCAGCACGGATTTGAAGGAAAGCCGCCCGAGCCCGTCGAGCGAAAAGATCGTCTCGATGAGGAGCGCGTTCGTGAAAAAGGAGCCGATGAAGGCGGCTGGGAAGCCGGAGATCACCAGCAGCATCGCGTTGCGGAAGACATGGCCGTAGAGTACGCGCCGCTCGCTCAGGCCTTTGGCGCGCGCGGTCATCACATATTGCTTGCGGATTTCGTCGAGGAAGCAGTTCTTGGTCAGGAACGTGACCGTCGCCAGCGCGGAGATCACCATCGCGGAGACGGGCAGCGCAAGGTGCCAGAAATAGTCGGCGATCTTATGGGGCCAGCTCATTTGCGCGAAGTTGTCGGAGACGAGCCCGCGCAAGGGAAACCAGTCGAGGAAGGAGCCGCCCGCGAAGATCACGATCAGGAAAATGGCGAAGAGGAAGCTCGGGATCGCATAGCCGACGATCACGACGGCGCTTGTCCACACATCGAACTTCGAGCCGTCCGCCACCGCCTTGCGCACGCCGAGCGGGATGGAAATCGCGTAGGTCAGGAGCGTGAGCCACAGCCCGAGCGAGATCGAAACCGGCAGCTTCTCCTTGATGAGCTGCAGCACGCTCACGTCGCGGAAATAGCTCTGGCCGAAATTGAAGGTCAGGTAGTTCTTCATCATGAGCGCGAAGCGCTCCAGCGGCGGCTTGTCGAAGCCGAATTGCTTCTCCAGGCTCTTGATCAGCTCGGGGTCGAGGCCGCGCGAGCCGCGATAGCGCGAGTTGATCCCCGCGTCGGCGCCGGGCTGCGGCGTGCGCCCGACTTCATTGGACCTTCCGTCGATCCGCGAGGTCGCATCCTGAGCGGTGCCGTTGAGCTGCGCGATGATGCGCTCGATCGGCCCGCCCGGTGCGAACTGGATGATTGTGAAGCTGATCAGCATGATGCCGAACAGCGTGGGTATCATCAGGGCGAGGCGTCGCAGAATATAGGCTGTCATGTTTCCCGGTATTAGCTTTGCGGCTTCAGGAGGCGCATTATCCGATTTTCGCGGCCAATGTCAGGTAAGCGCTGATGTTGGTAAAAGCCAGCGCGCGCCTCCCGCGCCGATTTCACACACCTCTAGTGTTAAGCGAACATGGCGCAAAAACCAGTTACACATCGGAAATGTTGCCGGGCCAGTCGCGGCGGACGGCGCGCGACAGAGCGGCCGCCGCTCACGTAATACCAACCGCAGGATTTGGCGGCTCGTGCCAACCGCCGGGGCCTTCGGCGCATATCGGACGCAGCGCGCGAGCGTACAGCATCGATTAACGCTATTGGGTTCGTTTTGCAAAAATGTGTGTCTTTTGCGGTGTTATAATACCACACAGGTCCGCCGTGCGAATTGGCGACGTCTTTCGGAGGTGACGACTTGATGGGGGTCGCACATGAAATCGGACGGCCGTGGAATACGCCGGGATCAGCCGCCAAGCCTCGCGGCCTTCTCCGCATCGAACCACCACGTATCGAGCACGCCGTCGTCGTAGGTCGCCTGCACGGCGGGCCGCGCAAACTTGTCCCAGGTCGCGATATTGTGAACGGACTTGAACCACTCCGGAACCCAGTAATGGCCGGCGCGCAGCACGCGGTCGATGGCGCGGCACGCCGTCCTCAGCTCGTCGCGGCTTTTCGCGGTCAGGATCTTGTCGATAAGCGCGTCGACAACCGGGTCGGCGATGCCTGAGAGGTTATAGCTTCCATCCTCTCTGCCGGCTTCGCTGTTCCAGTAGGCGCGGATTTCCGGGCCGGGCGCCGGCGATAGCGAAAAGCGCTGCGTCACCACATCGTATTGGTAGCGGCGCAGGCGCTCCTGCTCCTCGGTCGAGTTGATGCGGCGCAGAGTGGTCTTGATCCCAATGTCGGTAAGCCTGCCTGCGTAGGGGCCGACGATGCGCTCGGTGACGGGATCTTCGATCAGGAATTCGATCTCCAGCGTCTCGCCCTTCTCGTTCTTGCGAACTCCGTCCTGCAGACGCCAGCCGGCCTCGTCCAAGAGCTGCGAGGCGACGCGGATGCTGGGCCGGTAGCGCCCCGATGCATCGGTGACGGGCGGCGTGTATGGCTCGCCGAAAACTTCCGGAGGCAGCTTGTCGCGGAAGGGCTCCAACAGGAGAAGCTCGGCGGGGCCCGGCGCGCCTTGCGCCTTCAGGTCCGAGTTCTCGAAATAGCTCGCGGTGCGCGTATAGAGGCCGAAGAACAGCGACTTGTTCGTCCATTCGAAGTCGAAGGCGTAGTCCAGCGCCTTGCGCACGCGCCGGTCCGCGAACTTTTCGCGCCGCGTGTTGATGAAGAAGCCTTGCGCGCCCGACGGCCTGCCGTCCGGCAGCGTCAGCTTCACGATCTGCCCCGCGCGCACCGCCGGGATGTCGTATTCCGTCGCCCAGCTTTTCGAGGTGAACTCCTCGCGCATGTCGTAGGCCTTGGCCTTGAAGGCTTCGAGCCCCACGGCCCTGTCGCGGTAATATTCGAAGCGCAGCTCATCGAAATTATAGCGCCCGCGGTTCACCGGCAGATCCGCGGCCCAATAGTCCTTGCGCCGCTTGTAGGTGACGAACGCGCCCTGCCGGAAATCGCCGACCTCGTAGGGGCCTGAGCCGAGCGGCGGATCGAGGTTCTCTTTCAGGAAGTCGTTCGCGGTGTAATAGGCCTTCGAAAACACGGGCAGCGTCGCCACCAGCACCGGCAGATCGCGGACGTTCTCGCCCTTGAACTCGTATTTCACGGTTCTGGGATCGAGCGCGGTCGCGCCGGCTACGTCGCGCAAGGCGAGCTGGTAGCGCGGATGGCCCTTCGTCTTCAGCGTTTCGAGCGTGAAAGCGGCGTCCGCGGCCGTCACCGGCGTTCCGTCGCGGAAACGAGCCTCGGGCCTGAGATAGAAGGTGACGGACATCTTGTCGTCCGCGACCTCGGCGGATTCCGCAATCAGCCCGTAAACGGCGTCCGGCTCGTCCTGCGCGCGCGCCATCAGCGAATCGAACAGAAAGCCAACCCCGAAGGCCGGGTCGCCGCGAAGGATGAAGTCGTTGAAATGGTTGAACGTGTTGACGGAGCTGGTCGGCATGGTCGCGAGCCGCCCGCCTTTCGGCGCGTCCGGATTGACGTAGTCGAAATGCTTGAAATCAGCCGCGTATTTCAGCTCGCCGAAGGCGGACAGGCCGTGGCGGCGCTCCGACGCCTGGGCGGCGGCGCCGGGGAAAGCGACGGCCGCAGCGCACAGAAGCCCGAGGGCGAAAGAGCGGAGGCTCATTGTCCGCCCCCTCATTTCAGGCCGTTCTTTTCGGCGAGCGCCGCATCGAACCACCAGACATTCGGGAAGCCGTCGCTTTGCGTGGGCAGCGGGTTAGGCGCGCCGAACTTGTTCCAATAGGCGATCCGTTCGTTCGCCGAATGCCATTGCGGGACGACATAGGCGCTCCACAACAGCACGCGGTCGAGCGCGCGGCATGCCGTCACGAGCGCGTCGCGGTTGGGCGCGAAGATGATCTTGTCGACGAGCGCGTCGACGGCCGGGTTCCTGATGCCGATGACGTTGCGGCTGCCCGGCTGATCGGCGGCGGCCGATCCCCAGAAATCGCGCTGCTCGTTGCCGGGCGAATCCGATTGCGGGAAGACGCCGAGAATGATGTCGAAATCGAAGCTGTCCTCGCGCCGCTTGCCCTCGGTGGAATTGACCTGGCGCACGGTCGCGGCGACGCCGAGCCGTTTCAAACTCTCGACATAAGGCAGGATCACGCGCTGGAAGGCTTCGTTTTCGATCAGGAACTCGACGGTGAACGGCTCGCCGGCGGCGTTCTTCAACTGGCCGCCGGCGACCAAGTAGCCCGCTTCCTTGAACAGGCGTGCGGCTTCCCTGAGATGTGTGCGAAAATCGGTGGGCGCCGCATTGACGGGATTCTTATACTCCTCGGTGAAAACCTCCGGTGGGACCTTATCGCGCAACGGCTCCAACAGCGCCAGCTCCTCCTGGGACGGCAAGCCCTTGGCGGCGAGCTCCTGGCCTTCGAAGAAGCTCGATGTCCTCTTGTATTGGCCGAAGAACAGATTCTGGTTCGCCCACTCGAAATCGAACGCCAGATTGAAGGCCCGGCGCACGCGGATGTCCTGGAACTTCGGCCGCCTGAGATTGAAGGCGAAGCTCTGCATAGGCTTCGGTATCTCGAGTTCGATGTCGCCGCGCTTCACCACGCGGCCCTCATTCAAAGCCGGGAAATTGTAGGCCGTGGCCCAGCTCTTGGCGCTTCCTTCTCTGCGGAAGTCGTACTGCCCGGACTTGAACGCCTCCATCGAGACATTCGTGTCGCCGTAGTACTGATACTCGATCGCGTCGAAGTTGTTTTCGCCCACGCGCACAGGAAGGTCCTTGCCCCAATAGTTGGGCACGCGCTCGAAGGCGATCCAATCGCCGGGCCGGATGGCCTTGATCTTGTACGGCCCCGAGCCGAGCGGCGGCTCCAGCGTCGTCTTCGTGATATCGCGCGGCTTTCCGTTTGCGTCCACGCCCGTCCACCAATGCTTCGGCAGGATTTCAAGCTCGCCGACGATCTGGGGCAGCTCGCGATTGTTGGCCGCGTCGAAGGTGAACGTCACTTCGCGCTCGCCGGTCTTCTCGCCTTTCACGACATTCTTATAATACTGGGCGCGCGCGGGATCGTAGGGAAGCCCCGTGTCCGGGTCCTTGCCCTTGGCGACCTCCATGCTCCAGATGACATCCTCCGGCGTGACCGGCCGGCCGTCGTGCCAGCGCGCGCCTTCGCGCAGCTTGAACGTGACGGAGCCGTAATTCTCAGGGTAGCTCACCCACTCGCAAAGAAGGCAATAGACCGTCGAGCCTTCCTCCAGCGACCGCATCATGAGCGGCTCGTAGATCTGCGAAAAGCCGCCCGCGATACCGGCCGCAAGGCTGCCGCGAAACACCGCCGGATTGAGATTGTCGTAGGTGGCGGGCGACGAGAGCTTCACGGTTCCGCCCTTGGGCGCCCCGGGATTGACCGCATCGAAATGCTTGAAATCGGCGGGATATTTGGGCGCACGGATCAAGGAAAGCGCATGATGTCTTTCCTGATCGGCTCGCGCCGCCGGGGCGCCGATAAGCGCAAATACGATGGCGCAAACAATTCGCGTTTGAATAGGCATGATCTTTTTTGGAACGGCGTTTCAGTTGGCGAACACTACCGCCGCATAAGACGCCGTTCCACTTAAAGTTCTTTCATCCTCAAGAGATTCTTGGGGAATTCCGCATCACCACCGCGATGTCGGCAGCGGCACGGGGCTGTCGCTTTGCTTGGCGAGGAAAGCGATCAGGTTCGCGCGCTGCTGCGGATCCTTAACGCCCGCGAAGCCCATCTTGAACATGTTGTTGCCGGGCGCCACGTCGTTCGGATCGCCGATCCACAGGAAGATGTCGTTGAAGGACCAGCGGCCGCCTTTCTGTTGCAAGGCGGGCGAATAGGAGAAGCCAGGGTCCCTCGCGATATCGCGCCCAACGACGCCCCAAAGGTTCGGCCCGACCCGTGTGCCGCCTCCCTTGTTCCATGTGTGGCAGACGGCGCACAGCTTCGCGGTTTCCTGCCCGGCCTCGGGATCTGCTCTGGCGAGGAGAACGCTCAGCGACGAGTTGGGCTTTTCCATCTCGCGAGAGGCCGCGGCCAGCGCCGGCGCTACCGGCTTCACGACTGCGGCGCGCACGATTGGAACCGCAGTCACCTGGATCTGCGCGCCGAACGTGTTCGCATCGCCTCTTGGATAGAACCTGTCGACGCCCGCATGCAGGCCCAGCATGAAAAGAATGCTAGCCACAACGGACGCGGCAATTGAGATAAAATACATTCGTGCCCTCCCAATCCTAAGGTGCGCTCATCCCGATTGTTTGGCCGTATCGCGGCCATAACTTTCTTGGCCCCCGGACGCCATGCGAAGGGGAACAACACAGACATTAAGCCATAATTAGACCTTTGGCTACGCCAAGCATGCGGTTACATGCAAAAATTGTGATGTTGGGCGCTACTGCCTCGTGCGTTTAATCGGACGCAACCGCCCTTTTGCCGTTCCCGCGAAGGCGGGAACCCAGTATTCGGTGAGGGCTGAGATAACTGGATTCTCGCTGGAGTTTAGCCCCGCGGAGGCGGGCCGGAAATGACGCAGGCGTCCGATTAAACGCACGATGCGCGAACAAGCACGCCGCGATTGCAGCGAGGCGCGCGATGGAGTGTTATTGCGTCTGCTTCCGGGGAAGCGGGACGGGGCTGTCGCTCTGCTTGTCCAGGAACGCGATGATGTTCGCGCGCTCCTTCGGATCCTTCACGCCGGCGAAAGCCATCTTGTCGCCGGGGATGTAGGCCTTCGGGTTCTTGATCCATTCATAGAGGCTGTCGAAGGTCCATTTGCCGCCCTTCTTTTGCAACGCCTCCGAATAGGAAAAGCCGGGCTCCTTGCCGATGTCGCGGCCCACGACGCCATAAAGGTCCGGACCGATTTTAGCCCCGGCGCCCTTCGTCCAATTGTGGCAGGCGGCGCAGGCCTTGGCCGATTTCTCCCCGGCCGCGGCATCCGCGCTCGCAAGCAGAGTTTCGACCGGCGGCTCCTTTTCCGCGGGCTTGGCCGATGCGGCGGAGGCCGTTTCGGGCGCCTTCGCCTCGGGCGCGACCACGATATGGCCCTTGGACAAGTTTTCGGCGCCTTTCGGATAGAAAAGCTCGATGCCCGTGTGCAGGCCGACCATGACCAGCAGGCTCGCCAGAACCGCGCCCGCGATCGAGTTGAAACTGTAGCCCATCATGATTGCTTGTGTGTCATAGGGACGCGCCTCCGCCCGCGCCTTCATATTCGCTAAGTCTTAAGCCCTGCAAAGCGTCCGGGAAAAACCGTGGACAGACTGTATGAGAGAACGGGCGGCCGAATTGTTCCCCGCAAGCGCGGTTTTCAACCCTGTCGTAATCATTCCGGCGCGGCTCGCGGCGACGCGGCTGCCGGGCAAGCCGCTGCTCGGCATCGCCGGCGCGCCCATGATCGAGCATGTCTGGCGGCGCGCGATGGAGGCGAAAGCAGGCCCTGTGTTTGTCGCGACCAACTCCGCCGAGATCGCCAATGCCGTCTCCAAGGCCGGAGGGCATGCGGTCATGACGCGCGCTGACCACGCAAGCGGCTCCGACCGGGTGTATGAAGCGCTGAACGCCATCGATCCGGCGGGCGAATTCGACGCCGTCATCAACCTCCAGGGCGACCTGCCCACGCTTGAGCCGCGCCTGATCGCGGCCTGCGCCGCATCGCTTCACGCGGGCGCCGACATCGGCACGCTCGCCGCCGAAATCGCGGACCCGGCCGAGGTGCTCGACCCGAACGTGGTCAAGGCCATCGGCTCGCCCATGCCGGGCGGCATGCTGAAGGCGCTTTATTTCACGCGCGCGGCCGCTCCCTTTGGCGCTGGCGCCTATTATCACCACATTGGCGTTTACGCTTACCGCCGCGCCGCTCTCGCCCGCTTCGTGGCGCTGCCGCCCTCGCCGCTCGAAAAGCGCGAGCGCCTGGAGCAGTTGCGCGCGCTCGAAGCCGGCATGAGCATCCACATTTCGGTGGTTGATGCGGTTCCGCTCGGCGTCGACACGGAAGCCGATCTTGCCAAAGCGCGCGAAATGCTCGCAAGGTAGCGCCGAATTTTCCGCCCGGCGCGGCGAACGCAGGACACACAATGACATCCGCATCCAAGGCAAAGACGCATCTCCAGCCGGCGGCGGTCGCCTATCAGGGCGAGCCCGGCGCCAATTCGCATATCGCGTGCTTGAATTTCGACAAGACGCTGGAGCCGCTCGCCTGCGCCACCTTCGAGGACGCCATCGCCGCCGTGAAGCACGGCGCGGCGCCCTATGCGCTGATCCCGGTCGAGAATTCGGTCGCGGGCCGCGTCGCCGACGTGCATCACCTGTTGCCGAATTCCGGCGTCCATATCGTCGGCGAGCATTTCGAACGCATCGTTCATCAGCTCATGGCTCTGCCCGGCGCGGATCTCTCCACACTGAAGACCGTGCATAGCCACACGCAGGCGCTCGGCCAATGCCGCGCCGCGCTGCAAAAGCTCGGGCTGAAGCCTGTGCCCGAGGCCGACACCGCCGGCTCCGCGCGCATGGTCGCGGATGAAGGCGACCTGACGAAAGCGGCCATCGCGTCGAGCCTCGCCGCCGAGATCTACGGCTTGACGATCCTGAAAAGCGGCATCGAGGACGCGGCGCACAACACCACCCGCTTTATCGCGCTCGCCAACGAGGCGGTTGTCCCGCCCGCCGGGAACGGCCCGGTGCTGACCACGTTCATTTTCCGCGTGCGCAACGTGCCTGCTGCGCTCTACAAGGCGCTCGGCGGGTTCGCCACCAACGGCGTGAACATGACGAAACTCGAATCCTACCAGCTTGAAGGCAGCTTCAACGCCTCAATGTTCTATGCCGATGTGGAGGGCCATCCGGACGACCGGCCCTTGCGGCTCGCGCTGGAGGAGTTGGAGTTCCACTCGGCGGAGTTGATTATTCTCGGGACGTATCCGGCGAGCCCGTTCCGCGAAACGCTGAAGCGCCAGTGCGCCGCCGCAGAGGACGACGCGCCACGCGCGCGCGCTTCCGGCACATAACGGAGATCGTCGAACTGCCCTCGGCCCAAGCTCGGATCGCGGCAACCTCGGACAGAACCCTGATTGTCAATTGCGCCTAAATGTCGAGGTTCGCGACCGAGAGCGCATTCTGCTGGATGAACTCGCGGCGCGGCTCCACGACGTCGCCCATGAGCTTCGAGAAAATCTCATCCGCGTCGTTCAACTCGCCAAGCTTCACCTGCAGCAGCGTTCGAACGTTGGCGTCCAGAGTTGTTTCGCGAAGCTGCTCGGGGTTCATCTCGCCCAGGCCTTTGTAGCGCTGCATGGTGAGGCCGGCGCGGCCGGCTGCGAATACCGCATCGAGCAGACTCCGCGGTCCGAAAACCGGCGTCTGCGCGCTTTTCCGCTCCAGCACGATCCTGTCGCGGAACAGCTCCGCGAATTCGGCGTGGTAGCTGTGCAGCTTGCGCGCATCCGCCGACTGGATCAGCGCCCAGTCGATGTTGTGCGCCTCCCTCACGCCGCGCACCTCGCGCTCGAACACGAAGCCGCCATCGGCGCTGCGGCTGAAGCTCCAGCCCTGCTCCGTCTCCTCCGACAAGGTCTTGAGCCGCTCCACCACGATTGCGGCGAGCCGCTCGCCCTCGGCCTCATTGTCGGCGAGCTTCAGATTGAGCAGCCCCGCGACGGCGGCCTGCTCGGCGACCGTGCGGTTATAGCGCATGTGAAGCCCATCCAGCACATGCCCGAAGGAGCGCGCCCGCTCGACGGAAGCGCGCAGGTCGCGGCCGGTGCGCCGCTCGCCGCTCGCCGAGCTAAGAACCGCGCCGTCGAGGCCGCCCTCGATCAGGAAATCCTGGAAGGCGGGCTCGTCCTTGAGATAGTTTTCCGAATTCCCGCGCTTCACCTTGTAGAGCGGCGGCTGAGCGATGTAGAGATGCCCCCCTTCGATGAGCGTCGGCATCTGGCGATAGAAGAAGGTCAGCAACAGCGTGCGGATGTGAGCGCCGTCCACGTCGGCGTCCGTCATGATGATGATGCGGTGATAGCGCAGCTTCGACAGGTCGAAGTCGTCGCGCCCGATGCCGGTGCCGAGCGCGGTGATCAGCGTGCCGATCTCCTGGCTTCCGAGCATCTTGTCGAAGCGGGCGCGCTCTACGTTCAGAATTTTGCCGCGCAAGGGCAGCACGGCCTGATTGGAGCGGTCGCGCCCCTGCTTCGCCGAACCGCCCGCGCTGTCGCCCTCGACGAGGAACAGTTCGGATTTGGCGGGATCGCGCTCCTGGCAGTCGGCGAGTTTGCCGGGCAGGTTCGCAACATCGAGCACGCCCTTGCGGCGCGTGAGCTCGCGCGCCTTGCGGGCGGCTTCGCGCGCGGCCGCCGCCTCGGCGACCTTCAGGATCACGAGCTTCGATTCGACGGGGTGCTCCTCGAACCAGGCGCCGAGCGCCTCGGTCACCGCGCCTTCCACGGCGGGGCGCACTTCCGACGAAACAAGCTTCTCTTTGGTCTGGCTCGAAAATTTCGGGTCCGCCACCTTGACCGAGAGCACGCAGGTGAGGCCCTCGCGCGCATCGTCGCCGGTGAGTTGCACCTTCTCCTTCTTCGCGATGCCGGAAGACGCCGCATAGGTGTTGATGGTGCGCGTGAGCGCGGCGCGGAAGCCGGCCAGATGCGTGCCGCCGTCGCGCTGCGGGATGTTGTTGGTGAAGCAGAAGACGCTTTCGTGATAGCCGTCGTTCCACCACAGCGCCGCCTCGACAGCCACGCCCTCGCGCTCGGTCTTGAGGAAGATCGGCTGCGCGAACAGCGGGGTGCGCGCGCGGTCGAGAAACTGGACGAAGGCCTTGAGCCCGCCTTCGTACATGAATTCGCTCTTGGCCGGCTCGACGCCGCGCAGATCGGAAAGAACGATGTTCACGCCCGAATTCAGGAAGGCGAGTTCGCGAAGCCGATGCTCCAGCGTCGCGTAGTCGAACTCCACCATGGTGAAGGTCGCGGGGCTCGGCGTGAATGTCACGCGCGTGCCGGAGCGCCCCGGCGCCTTGCCAATCACCTTCAGCGGCTCTTCCGGCACGCCGTCGGCGAACGCCATGAAGTGTTCCTGCCCGGTGCGCCAGACGGTAAGCTCCAGCCGCGTCGACAGCGCGTTCACCACCGAGACGCCGACGCCGTGGAGGCCGCCCGACACCTTGTAGGAATTCTGGTCGAACTTTCCGCCCGCATGGAGCTGCGTCATGATCACTTCGGCGGCGGAGACGCCTTCCTGGGTATGGATTTCCGTCGGAATGCCGCGGCCGTTATCCTCGACCGTCACCGAGCCGTCGGCGTTCAGCGCGACCGTCACCAGATCGGCGTAGCCCGCGAGCGCCTCGTCGATGGCGTTGTCGACGACTTCGTAAACCATGTGATGAAGGCCGGACCCGTCGTCCGTATCGCCGATATACATGCCGGGGCGCTTGCGGACCGCGTCGAGGCCTTTCAGAACCTTGATGCTGTCCGCGCCATAGGCTTCCGCCGCGGCGTCAATGCCTCTCGCTGCTTCCATTAATAATGCACCTGATTGCCGGCCGTCGCCTCGGCCTGTTCTATTCTATTATTTAGTGTTCCGAAGCGGATTCTGCATCGTTTGCGGGCATGATAGCCCCGTTTGAAACAAGAAAAAGCTGCATCTCTGTGACATTCTTAAGGGGCATAAAAATGTCCGCGTCGGTGCCCGTCATCCAAACCTGTGCGCTGAGCCCGGCGAGGCGGGAAAACAGCGCGAGACGGCGGCCGAGATCGAGATGGGCGGCGATTTCGTCGAGCAGAATGACAGGCGAGACGCCGCCGGAGACTTGTTTGACGAGGCGGGCCTGTGCGAGCGTAAGCCCGATGAGAAGCGCCTTCTGTTCGCCGGTCGAGCATATTTTCGCGTGCGCCTGCTTCGGCCCATGCACGACTTCAAGGTCGCAGCGATGCGGGCCGGCGAGCGTGCGTCCGGCGGCGCGGTCGCGGTCGCGGCCTTGCGCGAGAACGCGGCGGTAAGCGGCGCTCAGGCTCTCTTCGTCCGCCGTTCCGATCTGCTCCTCCAGATGGCCTTGCAGCGCAACAGCGGCCCAGGGGAACAGCGAATCCGGATCGCGTTCGCGCTCGGCCGCGATTTCCGCCGCGAGGCTCTCAACGGCGCGCGCGCGGACAGCGGCCATGCTGACGGCGGCGGCGGCCATCTGCGCCTCGATGGCGTCGAGAAGCCCGGCCGGGCTGAAGGTTTCGAGCGCCTTGTTTCGCTGGCGCATCGCGCGGTCGAATGTGGCGGCGGCCGTGGCGTAGGAGGGATCGACGCTGAGCGCGAGCCGGTCGAGGAAGCGCCGCCGCTCGCTCGCGGGGCCGGTGAAAAGGCCGTCCATGGCGGGAGTCAGCCAGAGCATGCGGATGCGGGCGAGCGCCCCCGATCCCTTGGCGATGACGTGATCGATCTTAACAATGCGCGCGGCGCGGGCGCTGACAACGCCATCGGGCGAAGGCTGGACGCCGGTTCCGATCTCTATCTCCTCATCCGCGATGAAGACGCGGGCCGCGATGGCCCAGCCGCCCGAGCCGCCGCTGCGCACGAGGTCCGCGAAGGGGAGCGACCTGAGCCCGCGCCCGGCCGCGAGCAGCGAAATCGCTTCGAGGCAATTCGTCTTGCCGGCGCCGTTCGGGCCGGTCAGCACCACGGCGCCGGGGGGCGCCTCTACCGTCGCCGCGCGATAATTCCGAAAATCGGTGAGCGTCAGCTTGCCGATCCAGATCCGGCGCGATGGCTCCAAGTCCTGCGGCGTGGATTGCACTCTTGTAATTGGGGCGCGGCCTTAAACGCGCATCGGCATCAGCACGTACAGAGCGGCCGTGTCGCTCTCGTCGGAAATGAGCGTCGGCGACGAGCCGTCCGCCAGCTTGAAAAGCGCCTGCGGGCCGTCGATCTGCGCGGTGATGTCGAGGAGATAACGCGCGTTGAAGCCGATTTCGATGGGCTCGTTGCGATAGTCGGCTGAGATTTCCTCCGTCGCCGATCCCGATTCGGGGTTGTTGGCCGAAACCACGAGGCGGCCTTCGCTCGCGTGCAGCTTCACGGCGCGGCCTTTCTCCGAGGACAGTGTCGAAACCCGGTCCACCGCCTTCACCAGATCGGCGTTCTCGACGAGCATGAACTTCTTGTTTCCGGCGGGGATCACCCGCGCGTAATCGGGGAAGGAGCCGTCGATCAGCTTCGAGGTGAGCACGACATTGCCGACCGTGAAGCGGATTTTCGCCTGGCTGAGCGCGACCTCGACCGGCGCGGAATCGCTTTCGAGAAGCTTGATGATCTCGCCGATCGCTTTGCGCGGCACGATCACGCCAGGCATGCCCCCAGCGCCGGCAGGGCACTCGGTCTGCACCTGGGCGAGCCTGTGGCCATCCGTCGCAACCGCGCGCAGCTTCATGCCGCCGTCGCTTTCGACGGCGTGCAGATAGACGCCGTTGAGGTAATAGCGGGTTTCCTCGGTCGAGATGGCGAAACGCGCCTTCTCGAACAGGCGCTTCAACTCGCCGCTTTCGAGCGTGAAGCGCGTGGGCGTTTCGGTCTGCCCCATGTCGGGGAAGTCGTCGGCGGGCAGCACGGAGAGTTCGAAGCTTGCCCGGCCCGCGGCGACTTTGAGCCGGCCTTCGCCGCCCTTTCGCTCGACCCTGATCTCGGCCCCTTCGGGAAGCTTTCGCACGATGTCGTGCAGCGTATGCGCGGGCACCGTGACCGCGCCCGGCGTCTCGACCTTGGCTGGCGCGCTCTCGATGGCCTCCATATCGAGGTCGGTCGCCTTGAAGGTGAGGTTGCCCTCCCCGTCCGCGCCGATCAGGATGTTGCTGAGAATCGGGATGGTATTGCGCCGCTCAACAATCCCCGTGATATGGCCGAGAGCGCGGACCATCGCATTCCGGTCGACAACAAAGCGCATAATGACAGCTACCCCGCTGTTGCGGTGTTTTGATTGTTAAAGAAGTTTTGTCTTCGGACGTTCCTGTCAAGCCCGCCTGTGCCGCCGTCCAAAGGCCAACCTCCCTAAATCGCCCCATCCTTCAGCATGCGAGACAGCGAGTTCGAGTTCCTCCTTCAGGACGCCGTCGGCCTGCTTCAGCGCCTCGATCTTGCGAATGGCGTGCAGCACGGTGGTGTGGTCGCGCCCGCCAAAACGCCGCCCGATCTCCGGCAGGGACCTTGCTGTAAGCGTTTTCGCGAGGTACATGCCGATCTGGCGCGGACGCACGATGGACTGGTTCCGGCGGCTCGACAGGAGGTCGCCGCGCTGAACGCCGTAGTGCTTGGCGACGATGCGAAGGATGTCGTCGATCTTGACGCGCTTCGGCTCCTTCGAGCGGATCAGGTCGCCGATTGTGCTTTCCGCCGCGTCGATTGTGATGCGCTCGCCGGTCAGCTGGAAGGTCGCATGAAGGCGGGTGATGGCGCCCTTCTAGCTCGCGGCCGTTTTCGGTGAGCTGCGTCGCGAGATATTCGAGAACGTCGGCTGGCACATCGAAGCCCGGAGAGGCCGCCATCTTCTCGGCCGCGCGCCGATGCAGGATTTTCAGGCGAAGGTCGTAATCGAGCGGGGACAATTCGGCGACGAGGCCGCCCGACAGCCGCGAGCGCATCCTGGCGTCGAAGCTTTCGAGCAGAAGCGGCGCGCAGTCGGCAGCCACCACGACCTGCTTGCCGCCGTCGATCAGCGAATTCAGAGTGTGGCAGAACTCCTGCTGGAACGTGCGCCCCTGCAGAAACTCCATGTCGTCGATGAGGAGCAGGTCGATGGTGCGCAGCTTCTCCTTGAACGCCGGGGCGTCGCGGGTCTGGAGAGCCTCCGCGAAGCTGTACATGAACCGCTCGGCCGTGAGGTACAGCACCTTGGCGTTGGGGTTGCGCTGCTTCATCTCCCACGCGATGGCGTGAAGGAGGTGCGTCTTGCCCATGCCTACCCGCGCGTGGATGTAGAGCGGGTTATATTTGAGCGGCTGATCCGCCGTGTTTTCGGCGACTTGTAGCGAGGCGGCGTGCGCGAGCCTGTTCGGCGCTCCGACCACGAAAGACTGGAATGTGTAGCGCGGATCGAGCGGCGAGCCTTCGAAGCCGTCGAGACCTGTCCTGCCGTCGCGGGCGGGGGCGTTCTCGACCACATCGGAGCGGAACGGGCGACGCAGGCGTCTGCAGCCTTGGCGCCGCAGCTCCGTTGTTCGTCACGGGCGCAGGTTTCATCTTCTCGACCGGCGCAAGATGCGGCTGGCGAACGCGGAATTCGAGCCGGTTCACGCCGGTAAGCTCCGTGCCGCAGCAGGCGAGAAGCTTGTCGGAATAGTGGGATTGCAGCCAGTTCCGCAGGAATTTCGTCGGAACGGACACCTGCACGACCCGCCCGTCATAGCTGTCCAGTTCGACCCTTCCAAACCAGCTTGTAAACACGTCCTCGCCGAGTTCGGCGCGAAGGCGGCTCTGAATACGCCGCCACTTATGTTCAATCGAAGTCGAGAGGTCCAACGCTTCCATTTTAGTATTCCTCGCTGCCCGGGGGCATCAGCGTTCATCGGATAAAGTCTTTATGCAGCGGCAAATGCAGTGCTACGCCGCCATAGCCAGACCGGGCGCCTGCTTGTTCGCGTCGCTTGGCGGCGTTCCCCCTTCGCCAGGCAAGACAGGAACCAGCAAGCCGCCTGAAGACTTGCCCGATGCTCCGCTGAAGGCGCGGGAGCCCGAGATTAAGCTCAGGGGACGTTCGGTATCCGCTGGGGACTGGCGAAAGGATGACGGCGCCGCAAAGACAGCGTCGGCGATGTCCGATGCTAGGTTCTGAAATTCCCTCGATGCGAGGTAGGCCTTCCATGGGATCGAAGGGTGCTCGGCCCGGCAGAATCCCCGGCGAGGTTTTGCTTCAGCGCGCGAGTACGGACTGTGGGCTTGATCGAGCAAGACCGGGCGCATATGGGGCGTTGCCGGCAACTTCCACGTGTAACAACACGCCAATTGCGGCGCAGCCGCTATGCATTCACTTCGCATTCGTCTTCCTCCTGCCCAATGCCAATGCCTGCGGACAGAAAGGAGTGCCGACCCCACAGTTTCGGCGCGCACCATCCGTCCGTCCATTGCCTGATCATGGACAACAACGGCTCGCGTGCAGGGGCCACCCCACATTACGAGCCTGGTACGCATTACAAGGTTACAATCAATTCAGGAGGGGAAAACTCCCCGTTCGGAAACCACACCATACAAAGGCCATTCATCGGGCGCAAGAGAGGAGGAAGCGGGGAAAGGGTTGCGCGGGTTTTGCAACCTCGGCGCCGAGCAAGGTTGCAGCGCCGGGCGCTCAATCGATAAGATCTTGAGAAAATTAACGAATTATTAACAGGTCCGCCGGGCGCAACTCTCCCTTGAGGCGCTGCGCCTCTTCGCGTTCCGATTGTAGATTTTTATTGACCTGCACAGCTGCTAACGCGCAGCAGAAAAGACCCCGGAGGAGTTCCTCTTCCAGAGCCTTGAAATATTACGGTTTTTTAAGCTTCGGGTCCCGGAGTTCTGGGGGCTGCCAGCACGCTCTGATGCATATTCGCATCAGTGCGCGAGGAAGAATCTACGCAGCTGCGCCCAGAGCTTTGATGCGAGCGGAAAACGCGAAATCTTCCGCGAAGCCGCGTTTTTGTGGATGATTCCCTTCAAGGCCGACCGCATGATTTCCGGTTGAGCCTCGCGCAGCGCGGCGTCCGCGGCGCCCTTGTCGCCGGAGGCGATCGCCTCTTCGACCTTCCTCACATATGTCCTCATCCGGCTGCGGCGGCCCTTGTTGATGAGTGTCCGGCGCTCCGCCTGACGCGCGGCCTTTTTCGCCGATTTCGTATTCGCCATGTTCACAAAGTCCTTTTGCGGGTGGGCGACCCGCGATCCAAGCTCATTATGGATGAAAAGACGCCCGCTTCGCCACTAGGGCAAAAACCTGCGATGCATATACCTTCGATACGATGGACCGTCAAATGTTACGCGGGCCGGGCGAGGCTTTTGCTGTCGAAATCCCGGCGTTCGGCGCCCTTTTCGCGCCGCTAGCCCTTGCAAAGATCGAGCAGCGCCTCGCGGCTGAGCGTGAAGCGGCTTTCGATCCATTGCCGTTCGAGCTGCTTGAGCCGCTCGCCGAGCGCGGCGCCGGGCGCCCATCCGCGCTCGATGAGATCGCCGCCGCTCACCGGGAATTTCGGGCGCCGCCACGACCCGGCCAGATCGGCGGCGCGCTTCAAGGCGGGATCGTCCGGCGGCGCGCTCGAATCTGCCCACGATAAAAGGAGGCGGCCGAGATAAAGGCGCGGACCGAGCCGGTACAGCGCCGCCAAGAGCGCAGTCTCCTCCAAATCGCCGGAGCCAGGTTGGCGAAGGAATCTCCCCTCACCCCCACCCTCTCCCCCGGGGAGAGGGTGTTTCATCGCAGCCGTTGAAGCGTCGTCCCCTCTCACTGAGGGAGTGGGACAGGGCGAGGGAGTGCTCCGTCGATCCATCGCGCTAAGTTCGCCGGAAGCGAAAGGCGCCGTCGAAACAAGGTCCGCAACCTCGTTCGCCTCATGCGACGACAGGCGCAGCTTCTCGGTCAGCCGCGCTGCGTCCTCGGCGGCGAACACGCCGAGCGCGGCCAGCCGGTAGATCGGGTCCGGCCGCAAACCGAGCGCCGCCTCGATGGCGCATAGCCGCTCGAAGCGCCCCCGCCGCGCCACGCCGCCAAGGATAAGAAGGAGGAGGCCGCTCTCGTCCAGCGCCTCGACGGCGCCGGCGGCGCGGCGCGCAACGAGGATGCGAAGCAGCTCCGCGCGCACCCGCTCGCGAGACAGCCGCGCGAGGCCCATCCGCTCCTTAATCGAGGCTGCGACGCCCTCGCGGTCGAACGCGCCTTCGGCGTAGTCCGCGCTGAAGCGGAAGAAGCGCAAGATGCGCAAATAATCCTCGCGGATGCGGGCGCGCGCCTCGCCCACAAAACGCACGCGGCGCGCCAGAAGGTCGGGCGCGCCGCCGAGAGGGTCATAGACCTCGCCGCCGGCGCTCGCGTAAAGCGCATTCATGGTGAAGTCGCGCCGGCGCGCATCCTCGGCCCAATCCTCGCCGAATGAGACCGTGGCCCAGCGCCCGTCGGTCTCGACATCGCGGCGCAGCGTCGTCACCTCGAAAGGCGTTCCCTGCACAACGATCGTCACCGTCCCGTGCGCGATCCCGGTCGGCGCGGTCTTCAAACCGGCGGCATGGGCGAGGCGGAGCGTATCCTCGGGCCGCGCCGTGGTCGCGAAATCCACCTCGGACACGGGGGCGCCAAGCAGCGCATTGCGCACGGCGCCGCCCACCACGCGCGCCTCGAAGCCCTCGCGATTGAGGCAGGCGAAGACGGCTTGCGTCTCCGGCTTCAGGAACCAGTCAGCCGCCGCGACGCTCAAGCCTTCCATCGCGCTCCGCCTCAAGCAATTGCGCCTCCCCCGCATAAAGCCGCTCATAAAGGTTGCGCAGCATCGCCGCCGTCGCCCCCCAGATGAATTGCTCCTCGTACTGCATGGCGTAGAACAGGATGCGCCGGTCCTTCCATTCACGCAAATGCCGGATGTGGTTCTGCTCCTGCATCAGGAACGAGAGAGGCGCCTCGAATACGTCGGCGACCTCGTTCGGGTCCGGCGCGGGCATAAACGAGGGATCGACCAGCGCGAGAACCGGAACGATGCGAAAGCCCGTGCCTGTGTTGTGAAGGTCGAGGAGGCTCAGGGGCGTGACCAGCTCCGGCGACAGGCCGATCTCTTCTTGCGCTTCCCGAAGGGCGGCGTGCACGGGGGTGGGATCGCTTTTCTCTATCTTGCCGCCCGGAAAAGCGATCTGGCCGCTATGAGCGGACAAATGCGCGGTCCTTTGCGTCAGAAGCACGGTGACTTCGGGGCGCCGCGCGATCACGGGCAAGAGCACCGCCGCCATCTTCCAGTCGCCGGGCGCGACAAGACGCTCAAGCCTTAAATTTTCGTTAGGCTCGCCATCCTCGGCTAGCCGTTTGCCCGCGTCGATCCCGTAGGAAATCGGCTGCGCGGCCATCCACGACGCCTTTTCCAGCTCCAGGCCGAAGGCGCGCGCCCGTTCGGCGAAACCCTCGGGCGAAAAAGGGCTTAGCGTTTCCGCGTGCGCGAGCTTGAACGCCTCCTGCATGCAGCTTCTCTCCACAATGCTGACAAAATGGCGCCGCCGATCTTGGCGCGCGCCTGACGCCGAACGGAGACCGGAACTAGGCATAAACCTTGCCACCGTGACGTTGTATCACCAGAAAGCATCAGCATATACTCTCACGGGAAATCGGCCACGCCGCCAAGAGGTTGTCTCGATGCATCATCCTACCGAGCCAGATATTGTAACGCGCGTCGATGACATCCGCTCGAAGGTGGCTCGCGTCAAGGAGTCGATCTCCAGGGTGATTTTCGGACAGGATACGGTCATCGAGCTTGTCCTTGTCAACATTCTATCCGGCGGTCACGCGCTGCTCATCGGCGTTCCCGGCCTCGCCAAGACTTCGCTCGTGGAGGCGCTGGGCGGCGCGCTGGGGCTGAACGCGAAGCGCATCCAGTTCACGCCGGACCTGATGCCGTCGGATATCGTCGGCACCGAGGTGCTTGAAGAAAATGCGGGCTCGCGCTCCTTCCGCTTCATCAAAGGCCCGGTCTTCGCCCAGCTCCTGATGGCGGACGAGATCAACCGGGCGAGCCCTAAAACGCAGTCGGCGCTTCTGCAGGCGATGCAAGAGCACCAAGTCACGTATGCCGGCCAGACCTACCAGCTGCCATGTCCGTTCTTTGTGCTCGCGACGCAGAACCCGCTGGAGCAGGAAGGCACATACCCGTTGCCCGAGGCGCAGCTCGACCGCTTCCTCTTGCAGATCGACGTGACCTATCCAGACGCCGCCGCCGAGCGGCGCATGCTTTACTCCACCACCGGCGTCGAGGACCGCACAGTGCAGCCGGTGTTGACCGCAGCCGAGGTCCAGTCCGCGCAGCGTCTCGTGCGGCAGCTTCCGACCGGCGACAGCGTCGTCGACGCCATCCTGTCGCTGGTGCGCTCGGCGCGGCCGAACACGAGGGAATCCGCCAAGCGCGTGAACGAGCTTGTCGCCTGGGGTCCCGGCCCGCGCGCCAGCCAGGCGCTGATGCTGACCGTGCGCGCCCGGGCGCTGCTCGACGGACGCTTCGCGCCCTCGGTGGACGACGTGATTGCGCTGGCGAAACCCGTCCTTCGGCACCGCATGGCGCTCACCTTTACGGCGCGCACCGAGAATGTCACCGTCGATCAAGTCATCGACGATCTTCTGACCCGTTTGCGTTAAGGCCGCCGCCCCCGCGATGCCATCAAGTCTCCTGTCCAGGCAATCCGCTCTCGCGCTCGAAGGCGCTAGCCAAGATCTTGTTGGCAAGCTGCCCGCGCTGCTGCTTGAGGCGCGGCGCGTGGCCATGACGGTCGCGCAAGGGACGCATGGCAGGCGGCGCGCTGGCCCCGGCGAAACCTTCTGGCAATATCGCAATTTCGAGGCGGGCAACTCCGCCGCGCTCATCGACTGGCGCCGCTCCGCCGGATCGAGCCATCTTTACGTGCGCGAACGCGAATGGGAGGCCGCGCATACCGTTTGGATTTGGATCGACCTGTCGCCGTCGATGCATTTCCGCTCGCCGCTTTCGCAGGTCTCGAAGGCCGAGCGCGCGGTCGTGCTCGCGCTCGCGCTCGCGACGCTTTTGGCCGACGCCGGCGAGCGCGTCGGCATCCCCGCGCTGATGGATCCGAAGGCGCGCCGCAATACCCCTGCGATCATGATGGAGACGCTGGCCCGCTCGCTTTCAAGCTTCGACGGCTTGCCGGACGCGCGAGGCCGGTTGAGCCGCCATTCGGAAATCGTCATCTTCAGCGACTTTCTCGAACCCGAAGCCGCGCTTGCCGAACTTATCAAGGGCTTCGCCGTCCAGGGCGTGCGCGGGCACCTCATGCAGATCCTCGATCCGGCAGAGGAAAGCCTCCCGTATCAAGGCCGCGTCGAGTTCATCGACGCCGAGAACGGCGTGCGATACCTGGCCGAGCGCGCCGAAACGCTCCGCGCGGAGTACCGGAAGAAGCTCGCCGCGCATAAGGCCGCGATCGCGCTCCATGCGTCGGGCGCGGCGTGGACGCCGTTCCTGCACCACACAGACCATACCGCCGTGGAGGCCTTGCTTCCCCTTCACATGCACCTGTCCGGCCTCGAAAAGGCCTACCGCGCCAAGGGGCTGATCAAGGGGCGCACGGCCGAGAGGAATGGCGCGTCATGACGCCAGGGCTGCTCGGCACGCTCAGTTTCGCCGCGCCCTGGATGCTGACCGGGCTCGCCGTCCTGCCGATCATCTGGTGGCTGTTGCGGTTGACGCCGCCCCGGCCCGACACGGTTTCCTTTCCGCCGACATCGCTGCTTTTCGGGATCAAGGTTCGCGAAAAGACGCCGGTCAGGAGCCCCTGGTGGCTGACGGCGCTGCGCATGCTGATCGCGCTCGCCGTGATCGGCGCGCTGGCCGGCCCGGTGCTGAAGCCTCCGGCGAGCGTATCGGCGGCGATGTCCGAGCCGCTTCTCGTCGTGGTCGATAACGGCTGGGCGGCGGCGAGCCGCTGGGCCGCCCGCCGCGCCTTCGCCGATCAGCTTGCCGCCGCCGCCGAAGACGGCCGGCAGACGCTCATCCTCGCTCCGGCCGCAGGCGCCTCGCCCACGCTTCAGCCCGTGACGCCCGCCGAGTTCCGTCAGCGTTTCGCGTCGCTCGCGCCGCAACCCTTCCCCGGCGACCGGACGGCGCTCGCTCAAGAGATCGAGAAGCAGCTTGGCGGCAAACGCGGGACGATGCGGGTCGTGTGGCTTGCCGATGGCGTGGAGGATGCCGGCGCCGATGCGCTCGGCAAGGCTTTGAGCGCGCTCGCAGCCGGAGGCGCCATCGAGGTTTACGGCGACCCGCAGGGCTCCGGCGCGCTGGCGCTGACGCAGAAACCGTCGCATGGGGCCGGGCCGATCCCGCTCCGCGTTCTAAAGGCGGAGCCGGTGGCTCGCGCCGGGCAGGTTGCGGCCGTAACCGCGCGCGGCGAGCGCCTCGCGGCGGCGCCCTTCGATATTCCCGGCGCGGAGGCTGGCGCGAATGTGTCGCTCGACCTGCCGCTCGACCTTCGCAATCAGGTGGCGCGGCTCGAAATCCTGGGCGAAGCCTCGGCCGGCGCAACCTTTCTTCTCGACGCCCGCTCGCAGCGCCGCCGCGCCGGCCTCGTCGCGAGCGAGGGAACGGACGACGCGCAGCCGCTGCTGTCGCCCACCTATTACCTCGAGCGCGCGCTTTCGCCCTTCGCCGAAGTGGCCAAGGCGCCGACCGTCAATCTCGACCAGGCGACGCAAGAGCTGATCGCGGCCTCTCCCTCGGTCATCATCCTGAGCGACGTGGGCCGCATCTCGGGACATGTGCGCGACCGCCTCAGCGCATTCGTGGAGAAGGGCGGGATGCTGATCCGGTTCGCCGGGCCGAGGCTGGAGCAGGGCGGCGATAATCTCCTGCCGGCGCCGCTGCGGGAAGGCGGGCGGACGCTCGGCGGCGCCATGACCTGGACCTCGCCGCAGACGCCCGCGCCGTTCGAGCCAGGCTCGCCGTTCGCCGGCCTCGCCGTGCCCAAGGACGTCACGATTTCCCGGCAGGTGCTGGCCAACCCCGCGGCGATGCCGCGAGAGACGCAAGTGTGGGCGCGGCTCACCGATGGCACGCCACTCGTCACAGCGGCGAAACGCGGGGCGGGAACGCTTGTTTTTTTTCATATCACCGCAAATCCCGATTGGTCTAATCTTCCGATTTCGGGCCTGTTCGTGGAAATGATGCGAAAGACTTTGGAAATGGCGCCGCTGCAGGTTTCACAAGGCTCGAACGCGTCCGCCGCGCCGGAGGCGCCGCAGGCGAGCGCCAGCGTGGAAGCCTCGCTCAAGCCGTGGCGCGTGCTCGACGGCTTCGGCAAGCTGTCCGAACCGGGCGAGCGTGCGCAAGCCATACAGGCGGCCGAAATTGAAACGGCGCGGGTGAGCGCTGCGCATCCGGCCGGGCTTTACGGTCCCCAAAACGCGCTGAGGGCGCTCAACGCCGTGGCGGGCGGCGACGCCTTGGCGACGCTGAAGCTGCCATCCGGCGCGCGTTCCGAGGTCTTCGCCGAGGCCAAGACGACGGCGCTGGCGCCGTGGCTTTTCCTCGCCGCTTTAGCGCTGTTCCTCATCGACGGCGCCGTCTGCGCCTTGTTCCTCGGCCGGGGCGCAGTCCGCTTGAAAACGCCCGCGGCGGCGGCGGTGTTCGCGCTCGCGCTCCTTGGCGCGGCCGCGCCTGAAGTCCGCGCACAGAACGCGCATGCGGCGCCGCCACCCGGCAACGCGGCGGCGTTTGCGCTGCAGGCGTCTCTCGAAACGCATCTCGCCTATGTCGTGACGGGCGACGCGGAAGCCGACCGGATCAGCCAGGCGGGGCTTTCGGGCCTGTCGAAAATCCTGACCGCGCGCACCGCGGTTGAGCCGGGAGATCCGATGGGCGTCGATCCCGCCCGCGACGAGCTGGTGTTTTTTCCGCTCCTGTACTGGCCCGTGCTGCCGAACGCCGAGCCGCTGCCGGACGCCGTGCTCGCCAAGGTGGACGCCTATATGAAGCAGGGCGGCCTCATCATCTTCGACACCAGGAACGACGACGCCAGTTCGGGCGCGCTTCTCGCTACGGGGGCGAGGACGCCGCTGTCGCAGCTGCTCGGCAAGCTGGATTTGCCGCCGCTGCAGCGCCTGCCGGACGACCACGTGCTCACGAAATCCTTCTATCTGCTGCAATCGTTTCCCGGACGCTGGGACAATGGCGACCCTTGGGTCGAGGCGCGGGCCGAAACCGCGGACGCGGCCAAGCGGGCCGTCAAGTCCGACGGCGTCAGCTCCATCATCGTCACCTCGAACGACCTCGCCGCCGCCTGGGCGCTCGACGGCAGCGACCGGCCGATGTTCGCCATGGTCCCCGGAGGCGAGGATCAGCGCGAGATGTCCTACCGCGTCGGCGTCAACATCGTGATGTACGCGCTGACGGGGAATTATAAGTCCGACCAGGTTCATGTACCTGCGATCCTGGAGCGGCTCGGGCACTAAGAGCAGGATGCTGAAGACGTGATGGCGCCCATGGTTCGGCAGGCTCACCATGAGGTTGCCTCCTTGAATGCTACGCCTCATCCAGAGCTTGTCGAAGGATGACGGCAAGAATTCCGCCTTCTCAGCAGTCTGTTAGCCCTTAACCAAAAAGCATAGCGTCCGATGAACTGGTCCGTTGAGTTCTTCCCCTTCTTCTCCCGCGAACTGCTTGCGGTTTGCGCCGCGTTTTGCCTCGCCGTGCTCGCGCTCTCGGCCTGGAGGAACCGCCCAGGCCTCGTGCTCAGGGCGCTTAGCCTCGCCTGTCTCCTGTTCGCGCTGACGAACCCGAACCTGAAGAACGAGGATCGCCACCCGCTTTCCAACATCGCCGTCGCCGTCGTGGACGAAAGCTCCAGCATGCAGCTTGCCGGGCGCCGCGACCGCGCGCGCCAGATCGAGGCGGAGCTGAAGGACAAGCTCGCGAAAATCCCCAACCTCGAAGTGCGCTTTGTGCATGCCTCGGGCGCGGACCAGCCGGGCGGCGAGGCCACCAATCTGTTCGAGGCGCTCGACAAGGCCATGGCCGACATTCCGCCGGGCCGCATGGCGGGCGCCTTTTTCATCACCGACGGCCAAATCCACGACGCGCCCGCCGACGAGAGCCGCCTCGGCTTCGACGCGCCGGTGCATGCGCTCATAACGGGCGCGCCGGATGAAAAGGACAACCGCATCGAGATCGTCTCCGCGCCGCGCTTCGGGCTCGTTGGATCGGAGCAGATCGCCGAGGTCAAGGCGGAGCGGAGCGGCAAGGGCGGCGGCGACGCGGTGGCGACCTTCCTGGTGCGCCGTGCGACGGGTCCGGTCGAGACGATCGAGGCGCTGTATGGCAAGCCGGTTCCCATCCGCCTTCGCTTCGACCGGCCGGGACCGAACATCGTCGAAGTGGAGCTGAAGCCGGAGCCGGGCGAGCTCACCACGGCCAACAACAAGACGGTGATCCAGGCGCAGGGCGTGCGCGAGAATTTGAAGGTGCTGCTTGTTTCCGGCGAGCCCCATGTGGGAGAGCGTACATGGCGCAATCTCCTGCGCTCCGACGCCGCCGTCGATCTCGTGCATTTCACCATTCTGAGGCCGCCAGAGAAACACGACGGCACGCCCATCGACCAGCTGTCGCTCATCGCCTTCCCCACGCGGGAGCTGTTCTCGGAAAAGCTCAGCCAGTTCGACCTGATCATCTTCGACCGCTATCAGCGCCGCGCCGTGCTGCCGATGATCTATCTCGACAATGTGGCGCGCTATGTGGAGCAGGGCGGCGCCGTGCTGGTGGCCGCCGGCGCCGACTACGCGTCGCCCGTCAGCCTCGCGCGCACGCCGCTTGGCGCCATCCTGCCCGCGCGGCCCACGGGCCGCGTCGTGGAGGAGGCATTCCAGCCCGCCATCACGAAAGAGGGCGAGAAGCACCCCGTCACCGCCGGTCTTCCCGGCGCGCCCCGAAAGGAAGGCGACAAGCCAACCTGGGGGCGCTGGTTCAGGGTGGTGGATTCGCAGGCCGAGCGCGGCGAAGTCGTGATGAGCGGCGCCGAGAACAAGCCGCTTCTGATCCTCGACCGGCAGGGCAGCGGCAGGGTCGCCCTCCTCCTGTCCGATCACGCCTGGCTCTGGGCGCGCGGCTATGAAGGCGGCGGCCCGCATGTCGACCTTCTGCGCCGCCTCGCGCATTGGCTGATGAAGGAGCCCGACCTCGAGGAGGAGGCGCTGATGGCGCGCGCGGGCCGCCACGACATCACCATCGAACGCCGCACCGTGAAGGGCGCGCCCGGCGAAGCGGCGGTGACCATGCCATCAGGCAAGGAGATCAAGGTTACGCTCGACCAGACGGCGCCGGGGCGCTTCGCCAAGACGATTTCGACCGATGAGGCCGGCGTGCATCGCATCGCCATGGACGGCTTGAGCGCGGTTGCGGTCGCGGGCGACCTGAACGCGCCCGAATTCCAGCGCGTGGTCGCCACCGATGAGCCGCTGCGCCCCGTTCTCGACAAGACGGGCGGCGGCGCCTTCTTCCTGGGCGGAACCGCCGGGGCGCCGCCCCTGGAGACGCCGTCGGTCTCCATGGTGCGGTCGGGGCGCCGTTTCGCAGGCTCGACCTGGCTCGGGCTGAAGTCGCGCGACGCGTTCGAGGTGACGGCCGTGTCCTACACGCCGCTTATCGCGGGCTTCGCCGCGCTGGCGATCGGCCTCGGTCTTCTGTCGCTGACCTGGTATCGCGAAGGTCGGTAGACCAACGGCAAAAGCCTCGCTTCGCAGCTGCCCTTTGAGATCGAAAGGGTCAAGCCTCCGCCACGGGCGCATATAGGAAATCATGCGGAAGCGCGACAGCAAACATCTTGCGTAAACCGTGCGACCGGAGCCGCGCCGCCGCCAAACGCAATGTGCGGCTACGCCCGCGCGAAATCTTTGCTCTTTTTGCGTTAATGCAGTAGAAGCTTTAGCTTGCGTATAACAATGGCCCGACGGGCTGAAAACAGGGAGGGGCGCAGATGCGCGCGCAGGTTTTTGCGCGGCTGGAGACGGCTTCTCCGGCCGGGCTCGAAAAGCTCAACGAATGCAAACAGGATGGGCTGGGGCGCGGCGTTTTGCCGGGGCGGGCAAGTCGGCGCTTGCATGGGCCGCTCTTTAGGGTATCGTTCCGCCGCGCAGTAGACAGGCGGTCGTATATGGCGAAGATCGGCGTCCCCCATTTCCATAACGATATTGGGGTCGAGAAAATCCACATTGGAGTGAAAGAGTTCCAATGCATGGGGGCGAGACCCCCGATGGATCACCCCCACGTCTTCCTGGATATGGGCGCCGACGATCAGATCGTCTGTCCTTACTGTTCAACCCTTTACATCTACGACGGCAATTTGCGGCCCGACCAATCCGATCCACCCTATTGCCTATTCGAGCCACAGGAGGCCGACGCGCGATGACAAACGGCGCACCCAAGGAATTAGTTGCGATAGCAGGCGCTGGCATCGCGGGCTTGAGCGCCGCGATCGCTCTTAAACTGGCAGGCTGTCCGGTCGAGGTCTTCGAGCGGGAGCAATCGCTTCAGCCCATCGGCGCCGGGATCCAGATCGGACCCAATGCGACCCGGATTCTGGAGAGCTGGAAGGTTTCTTTCGGCGACGCCCCGTTCGAGCCCGAGGCCATCGAGCTTCACAATGCGCGGTCCGGCGCCTTGCTCAACTCCGTTCCGCTCAAGAGCGCGGTTCGCGCCCGCTATGGCGCCCCCTATATCACGGTCACGCGCAAGGACCTGCAGTTCGCCCTGCTCAACCGCGCGCGCGAACTGGGCATTTCGATCAAATACGGTTGCCCCATAACCGACGCGGCGAAGGCGGCGGCCGGGCTCGACGTCAAGGCGGGGGGTAGAAGCATCGCGGCGGGCGCCCTCATCGGCGCCGACGGCATCAATTCCGCCGTGCGCAAGCTCGCTTGGTCCAGCAAGCCGCCCTACTCGGCGCAGGCCGTGGCGTGGCGCGGGATTGTGCCGATCGCCTCCGTGCCGGAGAATTTCAGGTCCAACGTCGTTCTCTGGATGGCGTCGGGCGGGCACTTCGTGCACTACCCGGTTTCGGGCGGCTCCGCTCTGAACGGCGTGCTGGTGATCGACGACGGCTACAAGAACGGCCTCGACGCGCCGGCGGGCGATCCGCGCCCCTATCTTCTGGAGCGGCTGAGCGGGTGGTCGGACATTCCGCGCGGCGTGGTCGCCTCCACCAACGCCTGGCAGCCCTGGCGGCTCTACGGCGTCGAGAAGTGGGACGGCGGCGTCGGGCGCATCCAGACCATCGGCGACGCTTGGCATGCGATGCAGCCCTTCCTGGCTTCGGGCGGCGTCATGGCCATCGAGGATGGCGCGGCGCTTGCTGCATCGCTCAGCGGCGCGAGCAGCGCCGATGAGGGCCTGCGGCGCTTCCGCGAAAGGCGCGGACCGCGCGTGTGGCACGTCGCCGAGCGCTCTGCGCTGATGGGCCGGATCTATCACTGCCCGCAGCCCTTCGACACAGTCCGCGACCTCGCGCTCAAGGCGGCCTCGGCCTCCGCGCTGCTTGAGCGAAACGACTGGCTCTACGGCGCGCACATCTAAGTGGCTGCGCGGTTCACGGCGACGGAAAGCTCGGGGCGCTTGTTGAGGGTCTGATAGACCACGCAATAGCGCTCCGTGAGCTTGATGAGCTGCGCGACCGCCTCCTCCGGCGCATCGGTGTCGAGATCGAAGGCGAGCCGGATCGCCTTGAAGCCGACCGGCGCTTCCTTGCCGACGCCGAGCGTGCCGCGAAAATCGAGATCGCCCTCCGCCCGCACCACGCCTTTGCGCAAGGGGATGCCGAGCGCGGTGGCGACCGCCTTCAGCGTCACGCCGGCGCAGGCGACAAGCGCTTCGAGCAGCATATCCCCCGAGCAAAGTTCAAGCCCGCTGCCGCCGGTAGCGGGATGGAGCCCCGCCACCGCAAGCGTGCGCCCCGTCTCCACCTTGCAGGCGATGGCGGCCTCGTCGATGGCGCCTTCCGCCTTCAGCGTGATCGCGGCCGCCTCGGGCGTTTGCCGGTAGCGGTCCTTGATCGGCGCCTGAAGAGATTTCAGTGCGTCCTTGTCCATATGGTCCTCCCTTGACGCCATCGTGCCGCTCGCCCGGGCGTTCGAGATATCGGGCGCAATCCTAGGCGCGTAAACGGCTGACTAACCCTATTGGGTTCGTTTTGCAAAAACATGCGTTTTTATCGGTATCATAATACCTCATAAAGCCGGCCTGGGAAATTGACATATCCGCATGAGACCGGAGCGCGGCGCCATCCGCGCAAATCGAGAGCGGCCGGCCGCTCTTTTCCTCCCAGAATAAGTTTCTAATTCCTGGCCGAATTGCCGCGCCTCATAGTATATGGCGCCGCATTTCGCCCCCTGAAAAGAACAATCGTCTCTCGCGTCGCGTCCGGCACGCGAGAGATTGCCTCGGAACAGGCAGGCTCGAACAGACTTTTTCTTTTCATTCAAGACAAGGCCCGGTCCCCTAGCGCGCCCGTCACCGACAGCGTAAGTATTCTCTTTGGGCGCTGCAGTATCGCGAGCGTTTTTTTGCGTCCACCGCGCGAAAGCTGCGCACACGAGCGATAAATTTCAGGGATCGGCGCGGACCGGCCCCAAGCAACACGAACCGGAGGCTGTCATGGCTGAGAATACCCAAGGCAAAACCCACGTTCCAGGCCGCGGCCGCATTTTCGGCTCCATCCTCGAAACCATCGGCGACACGCCCATCGTGCGCCTCGACAAGCTCGCGAAGGAAAAGGGCGTCAAGGCGAACCTGCTCGCGAAGCTCGAATTCTTCAATCCCATCGCCAGCGTGAAGGACCGCATCGGCGTGTCCCTGATCGAGGCTTTGGAGAATTCTGGCAAGATCGAGCCGGGCAAGACCATCCTCATCGAGCCGACTTCCGGCAATACCGGCATTGCGCTCGCCTTTGTGGCGGCGAACAAAGGATACCGCCTCATTCTGACCATGCCGGAGACGATGTCCATCGAACGCCGCAAGCTGCTGGCGCTGCTCGGCGCGGAACTCGTGCTGACGCCCGGCCCGCTCGGCATGAAGGGCGCCGTCGCCAAAGCGCAGGAGCTGCTCGCCGAATATCCAGGCGCCGTTATTCCGCAGCAGTTCGAGAACCCGGCCAATCCCGAAATTCACCGGCGCACAACCGCCGAGGAAATCTGGAACGACACGGCGCACACGGTGGATATCGTGATCTCGGGCGTCGGCACGGGCGGCACCATTACCGGCATCGGCCAAGTCTTGAAACCGCGCAAGCCGAGCCTGAAAATCATCGCCGTGGAGCCGGAAAAGTCGCCGGTGCTTTCGGGCGGCGCGCCGGGGCCGCACAAAATTCAGGGTATCGGCGCGGGCTTCGTGCCGGGCGTGCTCGACCGCAGCGTCATCGATGAGGTGGTGAAAGTGAACAGCGTCACCGCGCTTGAAACCGCGCGCCACGTCGCAAGGTTCGAGGGCATTCCGGTCGGCATTTCGTCCGGCGCCGCCATCGCCGCCGGCATCGAGGTCGGCCTGCGCCCATCGTCGGAGCGCAAGAACATCGTGATCATCGTGCCGTCCTTCGCCGAGCGCTATCTGTCGACCGCGCTGTTCGAAGGGCTGGCGTAATCCGATAGGGCGACGCCCGGCTTTGCCGAGGGGCGGCGGCGATCTACCCGCGCGCGTCGCCCCGAAAGCCGCTCTGGAAAACCTCGGCGATGCTCTGTGTTGCAAGCCGCCGATGCGTTGCACCCACATCGCCACGGCGTTTTTGAGCCGCTATGCTTCCGAAAGCCGGGAGGAAAGCGCATATTGTCAATTCAGGGCGGGAGAGAATTCGGCGCCCAGACGGGCGGGTTCCGTATGTAATTAATTCCAATTAGACGAAGGCAGGGGGCAAATATTTCTTTTCGCCCGACGAATCAATTTTTGCCGGTTAAATTTTAGGCATGTCTAGCCCGAAGACAAGCAGCAATGACGCAAAGATGCGCAACGCTGCATAATTACAACAGCCTTTCAGCTCCACGCAGGCAAACGCGATCCGAGCGTTGCGGTCGTCCCGTTAGCGCGCAATAGTCCGTTTGGTCAGTTTGTAAGTTCAGGAGAATGTAAAGTGGCGCTTGGGGGAGTTACCAACTGGGGTGCGCGCGTGCTGGCTGGGGCAGCAGTCGCCGTTACCGCCACCGCCGGCTTCGCAGCCGACCTTAGTTTCAAAGATACGCCGGACACCGGCGATAAGTTCGAATGGACGGGATATGTCCAGGGCACGACCGACTACGTGTTCCGCGGCATTTCGCAAGACCGCCGCCAGCCTGCCGCTCAAGGCGGCCTCGACGGAACCTATGGCATTTTCTATATCGGGACGTTCACCTCGACTGTGAACTTCGATCCGCCCGGCCCGGGCTACAAGCTCGACGCGCACACGGAACTCGACATTTACGGCGGCATCAAGCCGAAATGGAAAGACATCACCTTCGACTTCGGGATTATTTCCTATAACTATCCGAATGTGAATGTGGATCACCTGCACGGCTTGTACGACACGAACTACGTCGAGTTCAAGGCCGGCGCCAGCGGCACCGTGCTGAAAGACATTGCCTGGACCGGCACTGCCTTCGTGTCGCCCGACTATTTCGGAGAGACCGGCACGTCGGTGGTTCTAGAGGGTTCGCTGTCGAAACCTCTCTTCAAAATTCGCGAAGTCGATTTCAGCGCCAGCGCTACAGCCGGCTACGTCGATTATACGGACAAGAGCATAGTTCCCGGCTACCTGACCGCGCCGCTCAACAGCTATGCCTATTACAATGCCGGCGTGACGGCGACGTACAAAGCCTTCTCGCTGGACGTCCGCTGGTGGGACACCAGCCTGGACGACACGAGCGTGCAGTGCAGCCTCAACCAGGCCAACCAGTGCGGCTCGACACTGTCTGTCACAGCAAAGGTGGCGTTCTAAGCCGCAGTCTTTCATACGGGCAGGCCGGCGCAACCGGCCTACCCCCTTCCGGAAGCTCCCGCGCAAGCGGGAGCTTTTTTCGATTCCGGGCCAAAAGGATTTCTCATCGAGTTTCCCGTAAGCTCCCCTTCGCACCTCACACAAATGAAGCGGAAGCCTGAACGCCATGCGCATCCGGAATTTCTTGCGCGATCTTTGCCGCGTAGCCCTCGCCGCCATCGCTTTGAGCTTTGCGGCCGCCGCTCATGCGCAAGACGCCGGGCTCGGCAAGATCGAGCTTCCGGGGGAGATCGCCTATAAGGGGCTGCCGGGCTCGCTCCAGATCGCGACCCTTTTCGGCGACCCGTCGAAGCCCGGCCTCTTCGTGCAGCGCTACAAATTTCCCGCGGGCCTCAAGCTGATGCCGCATTACCATCCCGATCGGCCGCGGACCGTCGCGGTGCTTTCGGGCACGCTCTATTACGGCTTTGGCGAGGAATGGGACGAAACGAAGCTGCGTCCTCTGCCGCCCGGCACATTCTTCACCGAAGCGCCGAAGGCGGCTCATTTCGCCTGGGCGAAGGATGGCGAAGTCGTGCTCCAGCTGACGAGCATCGGCCCGGCCAGCTCCGTTTTCGTCAAGCCCCCCGGCAAGGATTGAGACCGGCGCGGACGGCGGCCTCAGCCCACGATATGAATGCGGCAGGACTTGAGAAGCGCCCGGCTGGCGCTCGGCCCTACGAAGATTTCGATGACGCCCGGCTCAAGGCGGGCTTGTCCGTCCTCGTCGAGAAAGGCCAAGTCGTCCGAAGTCAGCTCGAATCGCGCGACGCCGGACGCTCCAGGCTCAAGCCCGATCCTGGCCACGCCCTTGAGTTCCAGCAGCGGACGCGAAATCGAGGCGACCGGATCGCGGATGAAGAGCAGCGCCGTCTCCTCGCCCGCCGCCGGACCCTCGTTCGAGACTTCGGCTTCCACCAGGATGCGATCCCCGGCGCGTGCGGTGGCGGGCGACGCCGCCGGCTCGCCATAGGCGAACCGCGAATAGGACAGGCCGTGACCGAAGGGAAATTGCGGCTCGACGGGCGCGTCGAGGTACCGGCTGGTGTCGTGCTCGTCCGCCCTCGCGGGACGCCCCGTCGGACGCTGGGCGTAATAAATGGGGATTTGCCCCACGTCATGGGGCCAGGACACCGGAAGCTTGCCGCTCGGATTGGCCGCGCCGGTTAGAACCTCCGCCAAGGCGGGGCCAGCCTCGGAGCCGGGAAACCAGGTCGCCAGCACCGCATCGGCGCCATCGATCAGCCACGGCGCGACGAGCGGCCGCCCCGAGGTCAGCGCCGCGATCACGGGCTTGCCCGCGCGGAAAACCTCTTCGGCGAGCTCGCGCTGATCGTCCGGAATGCCGGGGTGCGCGCGGCTCGACGCCTCGCCGCACATGGCCGCGCTTTCGCCGATGCAAAGCAGAACGATGTCCGCGCCGGCGGCCGCGCCGATGCCCTCGGCCACGCTCCAGCCGGGAAGCGCCGCGCGCAAGCCTTCGAGAAAACCGACCGCATCCTCGGCCTTTCCCGCCGCGCGCCACGGCCCCAGCATGTCGGAGCGCGCATCCGCCATATGCCCCACGACGGCGAGGCGCCCGCCTTCGCCTTTCAAAGGCAGGATCGCGCGCTCGTTCTTCAGGAGCACAATCGCCCGCCGCGCGGCCTCGCGAGCGAGCGCCCGGTGTTCGCCGCGCTCCGCATCGCCAAGCGTCTTGCTTCCCCGCGCGAAGGGCGCATCGAACAAGCCGAGCCGCTCTTTAAGCTCCAGCACGCGCCTCACCGCCCCGTCGATCGTCTCCACGCCAACAAGGCCGCGCGACAGCGCCTCGGGCAGGCCTTCGAGATAGACGCCGCTCGCCATGTCGATGTCGACGCCCGCATTGAGCGCCAGCGCCGCCGCTTCCACCGCGTCCGCCGCGACGCCATGCGCAATCAGCTCGCGCACCGCGAGGAAATCGCTGATCGTGACCCCGCCAAAGCCGAACGCGCCGCGCAGCACGCCCCGAAGCATGCCGCGATGGGCCGTCATCGGCGCGCCCGAAAGAGCGATGAAGGCGGGCATTACGGCGGCGACGCCCGCGCGCACGGCTGCGGCGAAGGGCGGAAGATGGACCTCCCGCAGTTCGCGTTCAGAAATATCGGCGGATGCGTATTCGCGCCCGGCCGTCACCGCGCCATAGCCCGCGAAATGCTTGGCGGTCGCCGCCGTGGACCGCGGCGACGACAGTCCGCCCTGCTGGAAGCCGCGCACCTTCGCCTCGGCGAAACGCGCCCCGAGCCATGGATCCTCGCCTGCGCTTTCGCAAATCCGCCCCCAGCGCGGATCGCGCGAAACGTCGAGCATGGGCGCGTAGGTCAGCGCGATGCCGTCCGCCGCCGCTTCGACGGCCGCCGCGTGGGCGGTCCGCTCCCACAGATCCGGATCGAAGGCCGCCGCCTCGCCGAGCGGGATCGGAAATATGGTTTCGTAACCGTGAAGCACGTCGAGAGTAAACAGGAGCGGAACGCCAAGCCGCAACTCGTCAACTGCGACCTTTTGTCCTATATTGATTCGGGCGGCGTATTTAAGATCGAGCACGCTTCCGGCGTGTCCGGATCTTATTTCGGCAAGCCTGTCCGGCCCAAGCTCCGCTCCGGTCTCTCCAAAATCCGCCCGGATCATGGTGAGCTGGCCCAGCTTCTCTTCGAGGGTCATGGCCTTAACAAGTCCCTCGATCCGCTCAGATTTAGCTGTCATGGCAACCCTTGGTGGTCAATTGCTGTGTTAGGGCTTATAAAAGAGGTAAGCATGGTCGAACGTCACGCAGAAAGGAAGGCATGCTGAACCGCACGGGAAAAGCCGAAGCCGCCGATGACAGCACATTCAGGCAAATGCACTATTTCTGGCAGATGCTCGATGGCCCCAAATCCCGTCGCAGCCTCGCCCAGTATTTCACCTTCATCACCCTCGTCATCGGCGCCAACGCCATCGTTCAGGTTCGCCTGAACACGTGGCAAGGCAGCATCTACGACGCCATCAGCTCCCGCGACATCTCCATCTTCCTGCGCCAAGTCGGCGTGTTTACCGTCATCGTCAGCGTGCTTCTCTGTCTTGGCGTCGCCCAGACCTGGCTGCACGAACGGCTGAAGGTCAGGCTCCGCCAGGCGGCGACCGTCGATCTGCTCGATGAATTCCTGAAGCCCGCCCGCATCTTCCTCCTGCCGCTCAGCGGCGATATTAGCATCAATCCCGACCAGCGCATCCAGGAAGACACACGCCGGCTCTCGGAGCTGACCGTCGATCTCACCGTCGGCCTCGTGCAATCGACGCTCATGCTGTTCGCCTTCGTGGGCGTGCTCTGGCAATTGTCGTCGCAGGTGGTGTTCGTCATCAACGGCAGCCACGTGACGATCCCCGGCTACATGGTCTGGGCCGCGCTCGGTTACGCGCTTGTCGGCTCCTTCGTGACCTGGCTTGTCGGAAGGCCCTTGATCAAAGCCCACACGCGGCTTCGCGCGGCGGAGGCGAATTTCCGGTTCGATCTCGTCCGGCTCAACGAGGCCGCTGAAGGCGTCGCGCTTTCCCATGGCGAGGAGGCCGAGCGGGAGCTTCTCAATAAGCCGCTGGACACGGTGCTGACGATCATGCGCAGCATCGCCAACCGCCTCGCCACGCTGATGTGGGTCACCGGCGCCTATGGCTGGTTCGCCATCCTCGCGCCGCTCATCCTCGCCGCGCCCGGCTATTTCGGCGGCACGCTTTCGCTCGGCGGCCTCATGATGGTGGTCGGCGGCTTCTATCAGGTGCAGCAGGCGCTGCGCTGGTACGTGGACCGCTTTCCGGCGCTCGCCGAATGGCGCGCCATGCTCGCCCGCGTGATCGACTATCGCAGCGCCCTTCGGCGCGTGGAAATGCTGGACGGCGTCGCCGGGCGGATCCGCTACATCGAAGACAGCCCATCGGGCAATCTCTGTCTTGAAGACCTGTGCGTCGTGGCGCCGAGCGGCCGCGTCACGCTCGGCGACCCTTCGGTTATCATCAAGCCCGGCGAGCGCGTGCTGATCATCGCGCCTCCGAAATCGGGCAAGACCATCTTCGTGAAGGCGCTGGCCGGGCTGTGGGTATGGGGAAGCGGCACGATCCGCATTCCGGCGGGCATGATGTTCCTGCCGCAGATCCCGTATTTCCCGGCTGGCAGTCTGAGAACGGCGCTGGCCTATCCCGACGTCGCCCCCAGGTTCGGCGACGCGGAAGCTCGCATAGCGCTCGAGCGGTCGCACCTTGGCCCGCTCGCCGATGAACTCGACGTGGAGAAGCGCTGGGACAAGGAGCTTTCGCTCGAGGAGAAACGGCGTCTCAACCTCGCGCGCCTCCTCCTTCATCGCCCGAAATGGATCGTCAAGGACGAATCCATCAGCGAACTCGACGAGGAAAGCCGTAAAATCGCCTTGTCGGTCTTCGCGGTGGAGCTTAAGGACACGGCGTTCATCAGCGTCGGACGCCACGAGCCGGGGCACGGCTTCTATCACCGGACGCTGAGCATCAAGACGCGGCTGCCGGGCTTGCGGCTTCCGTTCCGCATCGTGGAGCACTATCCCGCCCTGCCGGCCGCATGAAGCCGCCGTCGAAATTGCGCATTTGTCATGGGATTTGCCGCCGCGGATGCGGTAGGCTGCCAAAGCTTGAGCATAATCTGTCGAGGGGGCAATGAAAGACACGACCGAGCATGACGTCCCCGGCCTATCGGAACGCATCGGCGACGAGGCGCTCCTGGAATTGGCGCAGCGGCAGACCTTCAACTTTTTCTGGGAGGGCGCGCATCCGAACTGCGGCATGGCGCTCGACCGAACGCCGGCCGGCGGCAGCAGCGGCAACGGCCTCGTCGCCGTCGGCGGCACGGGCTTCGGCCTCATGGCGCTCGCCGTCGCCGCAGAACGCGGCTGGGTAACGCGCGACGAAGCCGCGGACCGGCTCCTCGCCATCGTCGCCCACCTCGAAGGCGCCGACACATACAGCGGCGTGTTTCCGCATTATCTCGACGGCTGCACCGGTAAGGAAGTGGCCTTCTGGGCCGACAATGCGGGCGGCGACATCGTCGAAACCTCCTATCTCGTGCAGGGCCTGCTCACCGCTCGCCAGTATTTCAGCTCGCAAAGCGCCAAGGAAACCGGCCTCCGCGAGCGCATCGACGCGCTGTGGCGCGCGGTGAACTGGAACTGGCACACCAAGGGCAAGGACGTGCTCTTCTGGCACCGGAGCCCGAAGCTGGAGCGCGAACCGCCGCAGACCGTCCAGGGCTGGAACGAGTGTCTCATCACCTATGTGCTCGCCGCCTCCTCCCCCACCTATCCCATCTCGCCGAGCGCCTATCACGAAGGCTGGGCGAAGGGCGATCAGTTCGCCAACGGCAAGTCCTATTATGGCGTCGAGCTTCCGCTCGGCCCGGAATACGGCGGCCCGCTGTTCTTCGCCCATTATTCCTTTCTCGGCCTCGATCCGCGCGGCCTTGAAGACCGCTACGCCGATTACTGGGAGCAGAACCGCCGGCACACGCTCGTCAATTACGAGCATTGCGTCCGCAACCCCAACAAATACAAGGGCTACGGCCCGGATTGCTGGGGCCTCACCGCGAGCGACGGCGACGAGGGCTATTACCCGCACGCGCCCGATGTGGACCGGGGAGTGATCACGCCGACCGCCGCGCTTTCGAGCATGCCCTACACGCCGGAGCAATCGATGGCGGCGCTGCGCCATTTCTATTTCGACCTGGGGCCGCGCATCTGGGGCAAGTTCGGTTTCGCCGACGCCTTCAATCCCGCGACGGGCTGGGTCGCGAGCGATAATCTCGCCATCGACCAGGGCCCCATCGTCATCATGATCGAGAACTACCGCACGGGCCTTCTCTGGCGGCTTTTCATGAGCTGTCCCGAGGTGCAGAATGGCTTGCGCACGCTCGGTTTCAAGGAAAGCCCCGCCATAGCATAGGAGGCGACTATGACCTCAGCCGACCAGGCGCCGCTTGAGGATTGGGCCGAACGGCTCTGCCGGCATGGCGCGGCCAAACTGAAGCAGGCCATCTCGGCGACTTCGCTCGTGAAGGAGCGGCCGGGCTTTGGAACGAGCGTGCGGCCCGCGAAAGGCTCGGTGCTGGCCAGCCCGTCGCCCGGCGACCCCGATTACTTTTTCCACTGGCTGAGAGATTCGGCCGCCGTGATGGACGCCGTGCGCCTGCTCATCCGGCGCGGCGAGGACGCCGATGAATGGAAAGCGCGCTTCGGCGAGTTCATCGATTTCAGCCTCGGCCTCCGCGCGATTAGCGGACCAGAATTCCTGGCGCGCGAGGCCGGATTTCGCGAGAGGGCCGAACCCTGGTTCCGGCAATATATCCGGCCCGACGAGGAGATCGGCGCCGTGGAAGGCGACCGCGCGCTCGGCGAGGCGCGCTACAATGCCGACGGAACGTTCGATTTCATTCGCTGGAATCGTCCGCAGCACGACGGTCCCGCCGCGCGCGCGCTCACCGTCATGCGCTACCTCGACGGCGGGCTGGTGGACGGCGACGCGAAATCTCGCGCCGAAGACCTGCTGCGCGGCGACCTCGCCTATACGGCGAGCCATGCCGGCGCCATCGGCTACGACATCTGGGAGGAGGAGCCGGCGCAGCACTTCTACACAGTGCTCGTGCAATACGCGGCGCTTGAGCAAGGCGCGCGCTTCGAGGAAGCCGCGGGCCGCAAGGGCCGCGCCGCAATCCTTCGCGACAGCGCGAACGGACTTGTCGCGCTGCTCGGCCGTTTCTGGTCCGAAAAATCGGGCTTCATTCACAGCCGCCTTCCCGGCGAAGGCGTCGACCCCGACAAGGCGCTCGATTTCGCCGTCATCCTCGCCGTGATCCATGCGGGGCTGAAAAGCGGCGCGCACAGCGTTCAGGCCCAGCGTGTGCGCGCAACCTTCGCCAAGCTCGAAGAGCTGTTCGCCGGGCTTTATGCGCTCAATCGCGGCCGCGCGTCGGGCATCCTGTTCGGCCGCTACAGGGACGACCGCTATATCAGCGGCGGCGCCTATTATTTCTCGACCTTCGGCGCGGCGGAATATTACTACCGGCTCGCGGCGGCGTCCCCTTCGGAGGCGGCGGATCTCATCGCAAACGGCGACGCGATCCTTGCGCGCACGCGCGAGTTCATCCCGGCCTCGCTCGACCTCGCCGAGCAGCTCGACCAGACGACCGGCGAGCAGACCTCGGCGATGGACCTGTCATGGAGCTACGCCTGTTTCATCACGGCCTGGGAGGCGCGCCGCGCGGCGCTCGCAATGGAAAGGCCAGCATGACCGGGAAGCGCAGCTTCACAACCGCCAGGGAAGACGGCCTCGGCCTGACCCGCATCGCGAACGCGGCGGGGCTGCATGTCAGCGCGATGCCGAACGGCTGCATCTTCGCGCTGGAGCATGAAGGCGGCGGCGGCCGCGTCATGCTCAACCAGATGCTCGGCTCGCCGCTGGGCGCTGGCATCGGGCGCATCCTGATCCGTGCCGGCGGCGAGGCGCCGCGCATCGTCGAGGCCGTTGGCCCGTGCGCGAAGGCCGAGTTCGGCGCGGGCGCGGACCGCTTGGTCTGGCAGGGCGAGGACGGCGGTCTTCGCCATCGCGTGACGCTTTGGCTCGCGCCCTGGAAAGCCGCGTGGCTCTGGCGGCTCGACGTGGAAAATGCGAGCGGCGGCGGCATCGCCTGCGACGCGATCTTCGTGCAGGATCTGGGCCTCGGCCCGCGCGGCTTCGTCATGAGCAACGAGGCCTACGCCTCGCAATATATCGACCACGCCATCGGCGCTCATCCGCACTTCGGCCCGGTGGTCATGAGCCGCCAGAACATGGCGCAGGATGGCCGCTTCCCCTGGGTCGCGCATGCCTGCCTCGAGGGCGCCGGGAGCTTCGCGACCGACGCGGCGCAGCTGTTCGGCCCGGCCTATCGCGACGCGGATCGGATCGCGCTTGGCTTCGGCGAAAGCCTGCCGGGCGAGCGCCTGCAACACGAATGCGCCTGCGCCATCCTCCAGACGAAGGCGGCGCTGCTCCGGCCGGGCGAGCGCGCCGCGTGGACCTTTCTCGGCGTTTACGAGCCGGACGCGCAGGCGCCGACGAGCGAGGCCGATCTTGCCCGCATCGACGCCGCCGCCGAGGCCGCCCGCGCCTTCGCCGCGGTCGCGATTCCGCTTGGCGCGCCCGTCCGCAGCATCCTCCAGGACGCGGCGCCGCTTCAATGCCGCGAGGCGAGCGAAGACGCGCGGCCCGGCCGCATGCATGAGGAATGGCGCGGCGGCAAGCTGCTCTCCTATTTCGTCGAGGACGGCGCCCTGAACCGGCACGCCGTCTTGCGCGAGAAGGACCGCCTCGTCCGCCGCCGCCACGGCGCGATCCTTAGAAGCGGCGGCTCGCTCCTTCCGGCCGACGGCCTCCTCTGCGCGACGTGCTGGATGCATGGCGTGTTCGCCGCTCAGCTCGCCATCGGCAACAGCTCGTTCCATAAGCTCTTTTCGGTGTCGCGCGACGCCTACAACATGACGCGCGCGAGCGGGCTTCGCATGCTGGCCGAAATCGGCGGCGAGTGGCGGCTGCTTGCGCTGCCGTCGCGCTTCGAGATGGGGCTTGGCGACTGCCGGTGGGACTATCGGCACGACGGCGGCGCGATCACGGTTCACGCCATCGCATCCGGCGATCAGGCGGCGCTGCAAATCGACGTTCAGGTCGAGGGCGCGCCGTGCCGCCTCCTCGTCTTTGGCCACCTTGTGATGGGCGAGCACGATTACGCGCAATCGGGCAGCGTCGAGATCGACGATAGCGCCAAGCGCATTTCGTTCCGCCCGGACCCGGATTGGCTCTGGGGCCAGCGTTATCCCAGCGCGGTCTATCATCTCGTGACGAGCACGCCCGGCGCCATCGACGCGCTTGGCGGCGACGAGCTGCTTTACGCCGATGGCGCCGCGCGCGGCCTGCCCTTCGCCGCGCTCAGGACGCATCCGACGAATGCGCTGCGCTTCGCCATCGCCGGCTCCATGACGGACGCGGGCGAGGCGGAGCGGCTTGCGGCGAAATATGAGGCGGGCGTCGAGCCAGGCGCGACGCTGGCGGGCGCCAATGCGTTCTGGTCGGGCGTCACGCGCGGCGCGCGCATCGAGGGCGACAGGGCGGGCGCCGCCGCCTTCAACACGCTGTTCCCCTGGCTCGCGCAGAACGCCGTCATCCATGTGAGCGCGCCGCACGGTCTCGAACAATATTCGGGCGGCGCCTGGGGCGCGCGCGACGTGTGCCAGGGGCCGGTCGAGTTTTTCCTTGCGCTCGGCCACATCGCGGAGGCGAAAGAGGTGCTGCGCCGCGTGTTCGCGCGGCAGCGCCGGACGGACGGCGATTGGCCGCAATGGTTCTTCCTTGAGCCGTATACATTCATCCAGTCGCAAACCGCGCATGGCGACATCATCGTCTGGCCGCTGAAGGCGGTCTGCGATTATGCCGGAGCGACGGGCGACATCGCCTTCCTGTCGGAGCGCGTCCCGTGGCCGAACGCGGACGGCTCGGCGAGTGCGGAAAGCTCGACCGTCGCCGGGCACATTGAAACGTTGCTCGAAGGCGCGATGGCGCGGTTCATTCCCGGCACCCATCTCATGCGCTACGGCGAGGGCGACTGGAACGATACGCTGCAGCCGGCGAACCTCGCCCTGCGCGATTGGCTCGTATCGAGCTGGACGAACGCCCTGTTCTATTGGCAGGTTGTGCGCTACGCGGAAGTGCTGCGCCGGGCCGGTTCGGCGGAGGAGGCCGAAAAGCTCTCGACGCTCGCCGGCGCCATGCGAGCCGATTTCATGCGCTACCTCGTTCGCGACGGCGTCGTGGCCGGATACGCGCTGTTCGATCCGAAGGGCGGCGAGCCCGAGCTGATGCTTCATCCGGGCGATAAGAAAACGGGCGTCTCCTATTCGCTCATTCCGATGAGCTGCGCCATCGCGGGCGGCCTCTTCACCGGAGAGCAGGCGCGCCATCACATGAGCCTCATCCGCGAGCATCTCCTGTTTCCCGATGGCGTGCGGCTCATGGACACGCCTCTGCCCTATCGCGGCGGCGAGGAGCGCATCTTCCGCCGCGCCGAATCGTCGCCCTATTTCGGGCGCGAGGTCGGGCTGATGTACGTGCAGGCGCATCTTCGCTATTGCGAGGCGGCGGCGGCGCTGGGCGACGCGGACGCGCTTTGGGAAGGCCTGCGCCTCGTCAATCCGATCGAGGCGGAAATAGCGGGCGACGCCGCGCTTCGCCAGAAAAATTGCTATTACACCAGCAGCGACGCCGCCTTCCGCGACCGCTACGAGGCGTGCGCGCAATGGGATCGCGTCAAGGCGGGCGCCGTGCCCGTAGAGGGAGGCTGGCGCGTCTATTCCAGCGGCCCCGGCCTTTTCATCGATCTTTTGGCGCGGCGCGTTCCGGGGATAAATCAGGGCGGCGTGTAGGTTATTTCGGTTCAAGCTAAAGTGGTAAGCCCTTGGTCTAACTTGTAGCGGCGCCACCCTCTTTGTCTACAATACGGACGCCTGAATATTCATAAAACCAAAAGAGGAGTGAAACATGGTTCGGAATTTTGTGGCCGCTACATTCGCGGCGCTGCTGGCGTTTTCCGGCGCCGCCTTCGCGCAGACATCCGGCAGCGCCGATGAAGCGAAAGCGCTGCTGACAAAGGCCGTCGCCGCGCTCAAGGCCGACCCGAAAAAAGCCATTGCAGACTTCAACGATCCGGCGGGCGGCTTCCGCGACCGCGACCTCTACGTTTTCTGCGCCGAAGCGCCCACGTATAATTTCACCGCGCATCCCAAGGCCGAGTTGAGGGGCACGCCGCTGGCCGCCCTCGTCGACAAGAAAAGCAAGAAGCTCGGCGAGGAACTCATCAAGGTCGCGGTCGAGGACAAGTTCAATCAGGTCGAATATATGTTCCCGCGTCCGGGCGGAACCGAGCCCGTCGAGAAAGTCACCTTCGTGACGAAGGTCGGCGCGCAAGTTTGCGGCGTCGGCTATTATAAATAGAACGCCTTTTCCAAGAAGTCATGGCCGCCCTTGAGGCGGCCATCCAGACGAGAAATACGCGAATTTATGTAGGAACTGGATGGCCGGGTCTAGCCCGGCCATGAAGCGTGAATAGCCGCGCGGATCCCTGCCGAAGGCGGCTTCCCGGCCTTCCGCTCCCCACTTGGCTCCAAAATAGGTTGCATCGCCGATGCGCGCGGCGATTTGAGGCTGGACTAAAGCCGCGTGGAGATCTAAAAAGATAGTTAGAGAACTTGGGTCACGCGCCCCGCCGCCGATGGGATGCGGGCTGGAATGCGTCAAGATGCAGTTTCCCATTGGTGAATTTGCGCATCAGGGCTGTTGACATTCAATTCAATAACCTGAACAAATCCCTGGTTTTCCTCCGAAAGAAGGGGTATGAATTGGCATACAGTCGACTATATAACAGCGAGAGGTAAACGCTCGGCGTGCATAGCGAGGTTGCCCAACCTTAGGGGATACCCCTACGTTGCATCGATTGTTGAAATTTGTATGCTGCATAAGCCGATCGTTTGGCGCGGTCATTTATTTTGGGAATGCCGCGACAATCAAAGCTTGATTGTCGTGCATGCAAAAACGGCATTTTCTGTATTCAACTCATACCTTTGTGGAATTTCTGCAACGTTATAGCTCGAATATGCCGGAACCTTGCGGTCTATAAGAATTTAGACTTCTCATTTGAACGAACTTTTTCGCATAATGCGCGATGAATAGCATTGATGTTTGTGAATTGAACCGCATATGAAATAGTTTTCCCGGTCGTTGAATTAGTTAATTTATCGGAACTCAAAGCTCTCAACCAATGGGGGGGCTGGGCGTTGAATGCGCTCCGGCGCCTCGATCAACGGAGACTTGGATACCCGCATGCCTGCCGGGAAAGAAGGGGATGGCGAAGTAGCCGCCAGAAGAATGACCAGAAAAGCAGCCGCAGCGGCGTCGAACGCCAATGAGAAACAAGGCGGCCAAGGGCGCGTCAAGGATCCCTTGCGCGACAAGCGTCTTGCGCAAAACCGGTCCGGGCCAACGGGCCAGGGGCGCGTCAAGGACACCGGGAGCGACAGGAGGCTCGCCCAGAACCGGCCCGGTCCAACGGGACAGGGCAGGGTGAAGAACCCCGATCAGGATCGCCGTCTTTCGATCAACCGCGAAGGACCGACGGGTCAGGGGCGCGTCAAGGATCCCAAGCACGATCGCCGTCTTTCCGAGAATTGTCCGGGGCCAACCGGCCAGGGCCGGGTCAAGAACCCGACTCGGGACAAGCGGCTCCGCGATAACCGTCCTACCTAAAAAAGTTCACAACCTAACCTGGGGGTTGCGCATTGGCGGTCTTGCGCGCGACGTAAATTTGCTTCAAGCTGCAACGTAGCGCACATTTCTGATTGTTCCGGGGGAACTGTTTCTTGAACTCATTTGTTCTGATGTGCTGACTGGGACGTTACAAATTTCCTTAACAATGACCGCATCGTACATCATGCCGAAGACAAAACAAAAGCAGCCAGGCGATGCAGCCGGCGCCGTTCCTCATGGCGCCGGCATCCTAAAGGATGAGCAAATGGCGGCGACGGTGTCGGATTACCTCGACGGTCGGCTTGCGGGGGAGGAACTCGAGAAGTTCGAAACGCACCTTAAAAGCAATGACGCGCTCGCGCGCGAATTACAGGGCATGCGCAACATCGAATCGCAGCTCGTCAAAATGGGGGCCGACATCCTAACCGAGCCGGTGCCCGAGGCATTGCTGGAAGCGTTTCAGCGGGTGGAGCGTGGTTAAGGCGGGTCGCGGCCGGGCTCGCTCGCGCATACCCTGATGTTGCTTCCGATGGGAATTGTGAGGGTCGCCCTCGTCCCGGGCGCCAGCTCCTCATAGCGGAGGGAGCCCTCCAGCTTTTCCGCCATGCCGGCGATGATGCGCTGACCGAGGCCGCATCGGCTTTTTATCTCAATTTGATCGATGCCGCCGATCCCATCGTCCTCCACCGTAAGCGAAACATCGGCGGCGGATGCGCGAAGGGCGACGCGGACTTGCCCCTGCCCATTCGGGTAGGCGTGCTTCAGCGCGTTGAGAACGAGTTCGGTGGCGACGATCCCGATCGCCACGGCCGAGTTGGGGCTTGTCTGGATCGGATCGGAAGAAAACACGATCGGGTTTTCGTGGCCATTCCCGCCCGAGCTGACGCTTTGCAGATCGCGAATGAGGCTGGACAGGTATTCCACGAGGGAAACCCACTTCACGTCGAGCGATGTGTAAAGCGAGCGATGCACCCTCGCGACCGCGAGAACACGCCCATTCGCTTCCTTCAAGGCGGCCTTGACATCCGCGTTGCCGGAAAGATCGCCCTGGAAATGCAAGAGCGACGCGATCAATTGCAAACTGTTGCTGACGCGGTGGTTGACCTCGCGCAGCAAAAGCGCGCGCTCCTCGGCCAGCGCCTTGAACTGGTCTCGCGCAGCCCGCACCTCCGCCTCGGCCCGCTCCTTGTCGCGTTTGATGGCGGTTGCAAACATGGCGTTGGTGACGGCCTTTTCGAGCAGGATCAGGAAGTCGCCATGCACGTCCTTCACGACATAGTCGGCGGCGCCGGCCTTAAGCGCCGCAACCGCAATCCGGCTGTCCTGGCTGGCGGTGAGATACACGACAGGCGGCGCGGTCGACGCGGTACGAAGCGCGCTAAGAAGCGTCAGGCCGTCGTTCTCGGGCAGGACATGATCGAGGACGATCACGTCGTTGGCGTCCTTTTGCGCGAGCGCCAAACCGGCCTCCGCCGTGTTCGCGCAGACGGCCTCGAAGCCGAGGCGCTCCATGTGGTTTTTCACGAGCCTGCAGAAGCCCTCGTCGTCGTCGATGATAAGGATACGCGCCTTTCGATTCGGCATTAAGCGGGGTCCGGTACCTTGATGACAGAGAAGAAAAGGCCGAGCTGACGTATTGCGGTGGCGAAATGCCCGTAGTCCACAGGCTTTGTGATGTACACGTTGCAGCCCAGATCGTAACAGCGCTGGATTTCCGATTCGTCATCGGTTGTCGTCAGAACGATGACGGGCGCCACCCTCAAATGGCCGTCATTTTTCAGATACTCAAGGATATCGATACCCGAAACGTCTGGCAAATTAAGGTCGAGCAAAATAAGGACCGCCCTCGCGTCGGCGGGCTGCGCCTCGAGTTCCTTGAAGAAGGCGTAGGCGGACGCGCCGTCCGCGAAGTGGACGATCTCGTTCGTGACGCCGGCGCGGCGAATGTTGCGCTCGATCAGCCTCGCGTGGCCTTCGTCGTCCTCGATCATGACAATCGTCACCGTGGTCATGGCCTCATTCTCCCTTTCACCGCCGCCGCCAAGGGAAGCGTCAGCTCGAACGTGGCGCCCCGGCCCGCATCGGACTCGACCGAGATCGATCCGCCGAGCCTGCGCACCAGCGCCGAAACATACGCCAGCCCCATGCCTTCGCCGGGCGTATCCTGCGGACCGGATCGCCTGAACATCTCGAAAATCCTCGCGTGATCCCTCCGGTCGATCCCGCGGCCATTGTCGGACACCGAATACACGGCGTCCGCGCCGCGCGCGCATCCCTCGACCCCGATTTCGCCGCCGCCGCCCGGCTTCAGGAACTTCACCGCGTTCTCGATCAGGTTCGAAAAGATCTGCTCCAGCGCCAGGCGATCCGCCACGATGGAGGGGAGCGCGCCCACCGAAACCGCGGCGCCCTTCTCGCGGATCTGGTGCTCCACGCCGGCAAGCACGCCCTCGATGAGCGCTTTCACGTCTATCGGCTCCGGATTGAGGGGCCGCGACCCCTCGCGCGAGATTTTCAGGATCGCGGCGATGAGCCGGTCCATGCGGGTGATGGAGCTTTTGATGAAGGCGAAGGCTTCGTCGAAATCCTTGCCGAGAACGTCCGTTCCCGCCAGCGCGTTCGCCTCGGCGAGCTTCTCGAAAAGCTCAGCCTTCAGCGTTTCAAGCTCCGAGGTGAACCCCATGATGTTGACGAGCGGCGAGCGCAAATCGTGGCTGACGATATAGGCGAACCGCTGGATTTCGTCGTTGGCGCGCTTCAGCGCAGCCGTTCTGTGCTGAACCGTCGCTTCAAGATCGGCGTTCGCCTCCGCGAGCGCGTCCTGCGCCCGCCTGATCGCGGCGTTCGTGCGCATCAGGAGCCACAGCGACAGAAACGAAAAAGTCAGGACGAGGATCGCGCCGAAGCCGTCGATGAAGAGCTTGGCGCGCTGCAGCCGCGCGGTCGCCGCTTCGTTCGCATTCAGGAGCGCGGTTTGCCGATCCCGGATCGCGCGAACGCCGTCTTCGATCTGCTCGGTAAGTCTGAGGCCATACCCATCCTTGACCCGCGCGATGGCCTCGTCCCGCTTGCCGCTCTCCATGAGCGCAAGAACCTCCTCCATCTCCGCGAGCTTAGCCGCGAGAGGCGGCTGAAGGGAGGCGAGCGTCGCGGAAGCCCCCGCCGCATTCGGCGCCGCCGCCTTAAGCTCCTCCGCCATCGGCGAAAGGCGGCTCCTGATCTCCGTATAGGGCTGCAGAAACGCGGGGTCATGCGTGATGACGTAGCCGCGCTGGCTGCTTTCCGCCGTGCGCAGAAGCTGCACGAATTGCGTCAGCCTGGCGTTGAAGCCGTTCAGCTGGTCCGCGGTTTCCGCCTCGGCAAGAACGCGCTGGGTCAGCCACACCGAAGACCCGGTCAGGAGCAGCAAAATGGCCGCCGCCGCCGCAATGAGAGCCATTTCGCGGCGGCTTTCCCGTATCAGGGCCGGGAAATCGGCAAAGAAGCCACGTCTCACGCGCACATCTCACCAGGGGTAGGAAAACACGAGCCATACCGAATCCGCTTGAACAGCTCACTGCCGATTGGCGTCATGTGTGGATGGCTCCCCTGTTGCAAGGGTTTTGCTGGCGCTGCGCTTTGCGGCGGGCGCAGTCACCCCGTGCGCGCTGCGGCACGAAATGATGCTGCGCAGACACGGAATCTTGCCAATCGGGGTCGCTGCGAAATCACGAAGCGACCTCAATGCACCTCTTCGGGCATCGCCTTATCGCCGTTCACGTAATCCTCGAGCCGTTGCCGCGCCCGGCTGAGCCGGCTCTTGACGGTGCCGACGGGGCAGTTGCAGACGGCGGCGGCCTCCTCGTAGGAGAGGCCCTCGGCGGCGATCAGGATGATGGCCTCGCGCTGCTCCGGCACGAGCCCGCCCAAGCCCTTCAGCACGTCCTTGAACTCGATATATTTGTCCTGGGTGGCGCGAAACTCGAGGTTCACGGGGTCGACGTCGTCGAGCGGCGCGGTCTGATGATATTTCTTGTAGCGGATGTCGTTATAGAAGCTGTTCCTGAGAATGGTGAACAGCCACGCCCTGAGGTTCGTCCCCGTTTGAAACTTGTCGAGGTTCGACAGAGCCTTCACGAGCGTGTCCTGCACGAGATCGTCCGAATGCTGCGCGCTTTGCGTGAGCGAAAGCGCGAAGGCTCGAAGGTTCGGGATCCATTTGACGAGTTCGTCTCGCAAGGCGGCCTGTTGGGGATCGCTCATTACGTGCGCTCCTGCTTACTCAACTCCTCTACAAGGCGCAGCATCTCCTCGGGGATCGGCTCCTTCAGAAGCGCCTCGTAGAGTTTGACGACGCCGGCGCTGAAGCGCGCGTCGTCGATAGCGGCGTTCGATGCGCCATCGAGGATCCCGTCCTCGGCCCGCTTCCTGTTGCCGGCGGCGGCTCTGTCGCTCGCTTCGGTGGCGGCTTGAGGCTGCTGCGCCTGTTGAGCGGGCAGCCGCGTCTCCTGCTCGCTCGTCTCGTTTTCAATCATTACGGGGGAACTCCTTATCGTCTGAAGGTTCGCCGGAAGGCAATTTCACAAATCGTTTCCGATCGGGAACACCATGACGGGCTGTTTGTTGCAATCAGGGTCAACTGCGTCTGAGCCATTATTCCGGGATAAGCAAATGTCCGTCTCTCAATCCATAGCTCCGCACCTTCCCTCGCTCCGCCGCTTTGCACGGGCTCTATCCGGTTCGCAGGAGAGCGGGGACGCGTATGTGGTGGCTCTGTTGGAAGCGCTCGTCGAAAACCCGTCCGTTTTTCCTTCCGGCCTCGACCCTAAGATCGCGCTCTACCGGATCTTCCTGAATATCTGGAATTCCGTGGACGCCAATGCATTCCCGAACTTCCGGTTCGAAAGGTCCGATGCGGCGCGCGGCCTGCAGACGCTGACTCCGAAACCGCGGCAGGCGTTCCTGCTGCTTTCCGTCGAGGGTTTCAACGCCGGCGCCATCGCGCAGATCCTCGAAACCGATCCGGGCGAAGCCGCCGCCTTGATCGCCGCCGCCGATCACGAAATCGCAAACCAGCTCAAGCCCGCCGAAATCCTCATCATCGAAGACGAGCCGCTCACGGCTCAGCATCTGGAGCAACTTGTCCAGAGCCTCGGCCATAAGGTGACGGGCGTTGCGCGCACCCATCACGATGCGCTGAAGCTTGCCCATGAGAGGAAGCCGGGCCTCATCCTGTCCGACATCCAGCTCGCGGATGGAAGCTCGGGCGTCGAGGCGGTCAACGAGATCCTGGGCGGTCTTGAGGCGCCCGTCATATTCATAACCGGCCATCCCGAAATGCTGCTGACGGGCGCAAAGCCGGAGCCGACCTTCCTGATCGCCAAGCCCTTCAACGCCGAGACGGTGAAAGCTGTGATCGGCCAGGCGCTGTTCTTCGAGGTGCGCTCGCGGCGGAAAAACGAAAGCGCGGCTTCGGGCGCTCACCGGGAAACGCGTTCGGCGCTGTAAGCAGAGTTTTCCCAATTAAGCCGGCGGATGGCCTTTGCTTGTCATCCCGAAACGGCGTTTGCGCCGTTTCGGGATCACTCGTAGCGCTCGTTTTTGCAGATCCCGGCTCGCGCTTCGCTTGGCCGGGATGACGATGTGTCTGCTTAGCGCCGGCTAGCGCGTGTGGCGTCTGTGCGGCCGTGCGCGCGACAACTCGGTCTCGGACGCCTTCGGGTCGGCTGAAGCCGGCTCCGCGGCGGCTACGAGCGGCTCGCCCGGCTGAATCTCGCATCGCGCTTTCTGAAGCTCGCTCATCGCCTGCGCGCGAAAGCTCTCGCCGCGAAGAGGCGCGCGGATCGTGACGACGCCGGTTTGGCTCGGCGCTACCACGATGCTCTGATCGTCGCCCTCCTCAGTCTTCTCGGTGCTTGCTTCGTCGGAAAGGCGGTCGCGCCCGATGAGGAGCAGGCGCGCCTCGGATTTTTTGGCGTCGGCGCCGGTGACGACGTAGAAATTTTCGCCCGACCGGGTCGAAATTGCGAGCGACCACGGGCCTTCCGGCAGCGGCGCCCGCACCAGCACGTTGCGCTCCCCGATGTCGTAGAGGCAATAAGCGGCGATCACGTCCGGCGGAGAGAAGGGCAATGGCGCCAGGGCCTTGCCGTCGGCGATTGTGAGCGTGTTCGGTTTCAGCGCGGCGGACAGACGCGACCAGGCGTCGTGCTCGGCGAGGACCGGGATGCCGAACACGCACAGGATATGGATAATGCCGCCGGCTACGACCCCTCCTAGGACCCAGGGAAGGTTTCCCATCACGAGCACTCCACGAGCGTTATCGAGGGGAGAATGTCGGCGCCCGATTTGAGGAGGCTGTCGGGCGCGAGCGGCCGCACGATGTTGAGGCGAAGCACGACGCGGTCGCCGCGCTCCGCCGGAAGCCAGTTTCCGGGCTGCACATCGGGGGAAAGGCGCACCAGGAACGAGCCATCCGGCGCGGTCATGACGGTGGCGCTGGAAAAGCTCGACCGGCCGGTCTTGTTCGGCATGACCTCTCCATCCGGCCTGAATGCGGCGATGTTCCACCAGAGCGACGGGATGGCGTAGCCGCGCACCTCGTAGGTGCAGTCGCCCGAGATGCGCGAGCCCGAGCTGTCGCGCGTCGCCGTGAACGTCATCGCGCTCGCCGCCGTCAGGGGAAGCGTCCCCTCGCGCGCGCTGTGCGCGATGGTGTAAGGGTCCGCCTCGCCTGTGGCCTCGCGGAACCAGAAGGCCCAGGGGCCGAAGCGCATCGTGCTGGCGAAGAAGCCGTGGTTGACGAAGCGCCAAGCCGATCCCAGCCCCAGGATCAGGGCAATTCCCACAAACAGCAAGAATCGGGTCAGGAAAGGCATGGGTTTCGAAACCTAAAGGTTGAGCTTGGGCGCAGGGCCGTGCGCGTCCGTGAAAGCCGTTATTGCGTCCTAACCGGCGGTTTGTCCAGAACCGCGCCTTTCTCCGGGCCGGCCGTCTCAAGCTTCGGCGCATCCTTCAAAAGCTTCTGGAGCGACGTCAGCATCTTGCGGGTTTTTACGGGCATGCGCTTCGCCGGATCGGTCGAGCCGCCGGCCGCCGCCGGATCGTCGCGCCTGATTTCGGCCAGACGCTGGCGCTCCTCCACCTGCCGCGGATGCAGCGGAAGCCCCGGAATCTGCGGAATGTCCATGCTGGAGTGAGCCGCCGCCATGTATTCATGCCAGGCCGGCGCAGCCAGATGGCCGCCCGTCGTGCCGCTCGCCATTTCGCTGAAATCGTCGTTCCCGAACCAGACGCCCGTCACATACTGGCCCGTGAAGCCCATGAACCAGACGTCGCGCGGGCCGGAACTCGTTCCCGTCTTGCCGGCGGCGATGGTGAAGTCGAGTTGCGCCACGTGGCCAGTCCCTTCGCTCACGACCTTTTCCAGCATCGTGTTGAGGATCTCGATGTCCTCGCGCTTGAAGATCTGCGCCGGAGGCGGCTCGTCGCGTTCGCGGGAGTAAACGACCTCGTCGCGCGTGTTGCGAAGCTCCAGGATCGCATAGGGCTTCACCGCCTTTCCGCCATTGGCGAAAACCGCGAAGCCTCCCGTGTGATCGAGGGGCGCGACGCCCGAGTCGCCAAGCGCCATCGAGCAGGTTTTGCGGACGGACATCAGGCCGAGCTTGTGGGCCGTTTCGAGCACCTTGTCGCGGCCGACATCCAGAGAAAGCTTGACCGCGATGGTGTTCACCGACCTCTCCAGCGCCTCATAAAGCGTCATGGAACGTCCGCTGATGCCGCCGCCATAATTGTGGGGCGACCAGTTTCCGCAGGTGGGCGCCACATCCGACATGACCTTGTTCGGGCGAATGCCGTTCTCGATGGCCGTGAGATAGACATAGGGCTTGAACGAGGAGCCGGGCTGCCGCTCGGCATGCACGGCGCGATTGAACTGGCTGTCGCCATAATCCCGGCCGCCGACCATCGCGCGGACGGCCCCGTCGGTGTCCATGGAGACGAGCGCCGCCTGGCTCGCGCGCGCGTTGCGGCCCTCGCGCTCGAACGTCGTGTCGATGGCCTGCTCGGCGAGCTTCTGCAGCGGCACGTCCACGGTCGTGCGCGCCGTCAGCACATATTCGCCCTTGCCCTTCATCATCCGCTGGACCTCCTCGAACGCCCAATCGAGGAAGTAGTTCGGCACATAGACCTCCTCGCGGTCCACGATCGTGGCCGGGTTGAGCCTTGCGCTGTGAACCTGACCTTCTGTCATGAAGCCCGCCTCGACGAGGTTCGACAAAACCGTATTGGTCCTGGCGCGGGATTCAGCCGGGTTCGAGTGCGGCGCGTATTTCGTCGGCGCGCTTGAACAGACCGGCGAGAACCGCGGATTCGGCGAGGTTGATGTCGCGCACCGACTTGCCGAAATAGAATTGCGAGGCCGCCTCGACGCCGAATGTGCCGCCGCCGAGATAGGAGCGGTCGAGGTAGAGCTTGAGAATATCTTTTTTCGTCAGATGCAATTCGAGCCAGAGCGCGAGATACACCTCGCGAATTTTGCGCTGGAGCGAGCGCTCCGAGGAGAGAAACAGGTTCTTCGCGAGTTGCTGGGTGAGCGAGCTGCCGCCTTGCACCACCGCGTTCTCGCGCGCGTTCTGCACCACCGCGCGCAGGGTCCCGTAGATATCGATGCCGAAATGCTCGTAGAAGCGGCGGTCCTCCGTCGCCATGGTCGCCTTGATGAGCGTGTCGGGAATTTCCTCCAGCGGCACCGCGTCGGAGAATTGAATGCCGCGCTTTCCGACCTCGTTGCCGTAGCGGTCGAGGAAGGTCACGCTGAATTCGCTGCCGGTGCGCCAATTCGGGTTTTTCGTGAGTTCGATCGAGGGCAGCTCGAACATGAGCACGACGGCCAAGCCCGCCGTCCCAAGCGTCAGGATCTCGGAGAGGACCCCCGCGGCGAAGCCTCTGAAGCCCGTCACCCGGAATCGGGCGAAGAAGTTATTGTAGTTTGCCCACCAGTCTTTAAATCTGGCGTACAAACCGTAGAGGGTGGAATTGATCCACGAATCGAGCGCAAGCCAATTGATGGTACGGTTGCGCCGGTTCGGTTTGGTAATCCAGTCCCGCACCTGTGTCTGCCGCTCTCAAGTGTTCCAATTCGACGGGTACTATGCCAAGAAACCAGTCTGCAAAACAGTTAAAACGGCGCGGCGGCGGCGCTCCTCCAAAACATTTGCCGGAAAAATGCGGCGAGGACGCGCCTTTCTGGAAGCGCAAGACGCTTGCCGAAATGTCGGCGCAAGAGTGGGAATCGCTTTGCGACGGGTGCGGCCAATGCTGCCTCATCAAGCTCGAAGACGAGGATACGGGGCAAATCGCCATCACGCGGCTGGCGTGCAAGCTGCTCGACATCGGAACCTGCCGATGTTCCAACTACGGCGCGCGGCAAGAGCACGTTTTCGATTGCGTGAAGCTGACGCCGGAGGACATCGGCCGCATTTCCTGGCTTCCGGAGACGTGCGCATACCGCCTCCTCGATGAGGGCGAAGACCTGCGCTGGTGGCATCCGCTCGTTTCGGGGACCGCCGAGACCGTCCACGAGGCCGGCGTCGCCATCCGGGGGCTCGCGATCAGCGAGCAGAAAGCGCCCGAGGAGCGTTATCCCGCCTATATCGTCGACTGGATCGAGCCGGCCGGGAAAAAGCGCCGGGCAGATGAACCGGCCGCAGCCTGAGCCGCGCCAAAGACGGGCCAAATCCGCAAACGAAAGCAATGCCCTTCCGGCGCTTGCGCCAAGACTGTTGCGTTCATACTAAAACCAAGTTTTTATTCAAACTGGAATGAGCAGCAGAGGCGCTGCTAAAAGTCATGCCAGCGCCATCGGATCAGAGAACCAAGTTTTGCAGAGACCCCGGCAGATCACCTTCCCGAAACTGATAACGGCATGACGGCGGGGCGCTTGAGCGATCTTGCCCTCGCTGCGGATTTTTCCGGATCGGGAACGTTCTCGACGGTCGGCTTCATCCGCCAGCCTTCGCTCGCGCTCGGATCCGCCATCGGCGATTTCCGGCGCGACCGCGGCGACGCCGAGACGAGGCCTGTGCTGATCCATGCCCTGGCCACGAGGATAGCGGGGCTTTGCTCCATCGAAAGCGCGCAAGCCGTCAGCCTGCGGGAGTGCTTCGCCTCGCGGCTGGCCGCCGAGTGGATTGTGACGTTTCCGAAGCTCGGAACGCTGCGGGCGCTCTTTGTGATTGCAAGGCTCGAAAAGGCCGCGCAAGCAGGTCTGTTCGATTTTGTCCTGCATCTGGCCGGCATGCCGTCTTTTCGGGACTTGCAGACAGAGGGAGCGGACGCGCATTGAGGCGGCGCATTTTTTCCTGACCGAACCATCCCGATCCGAAAGGCCGTTCATCTTCAATTCAGGAAAGATCGGTTCTCTCTAAGATCGTAAGTCCAGAATGAGCCATGAAGCATCTTTGCGCAGCCTTGCTCCTCACTTTAGTCTTCTGCAGCAGCGGCGCGGCCGCCGCGAAGGAGACGTGCACGCATACCTGGGGCAAGGGCAATTACAAGAGCTTCAAGCAGGTTCAGGACGAGCTTCAGGGGCGGCTGGGAAACGGAAAGATTATCAGGCTCTCGCTTTGCGCCAACGCCAACGATCGCTATTTTCAAGTCACGATCCTCGAGGCGTCCGGCAAAGTTCTTGTTTTGAACCTCTCCGCCCGTTAGGCTCCCTGCCGGAGGTTGGCCGATGCGCCTTCTGGTTGTCGAAGACGATAGCGACCTGAGCCGGCAGCTTGTCGCCGCGCTCACCGACGCGGGATACGCGGCGGACGCGGCCTTCGACGGCGAGGATGGCGCCTATCTCGGCGAGACCGAGCCCTACGACGCCATCATCCTCGATCTGGGCCTGCCCAAGATCGACGGCCTCAGCGTCCTCGAACGCTGGCGACGCGCCGACATCAAGACGCCCGTGCTCATTCTCACCGCGCGCGACCGCTGGAGCGAAAAGGTCGCCGGCATCAACGCCGGGGCCGACGATTACGTCGCCAAGCCCTTCCAGATGGAGGAAGTGATCGCCCGGATCCGCGCGCTTCTGAGGCGCAGCGCCGGCGTCGCCAAGGCCGAACTCGAATGCGGCCTGTTGCGGCTCGATACGCGCACTGCGCGGGTCTCCTATAACGGCGCGGCCGTCAAGCTGACGGGGCTGGAATTCAGGCTGCTCTCCTATTTGATGCATCACCAATCGCGGGTGGTTTCGCGCTCGGAGCTTGTCGATCACCTCTACCAGCAGGATTTCGACCGGGATTCGAACACCATCGAGGTTTTCATCGGAAGGCTGCGCCGCAAGATTCCCGCCGACATCATCCACACCGTGCGAGGGCTCGGCTATTGCCTTTCGCTGGCGCAAGACCTCGACGGGAGCGTCAAGAGGGGCTCATGAGGGCCAACTCGCTCGCGCTGCGCCTTCTGATTTCGTCGGCGGCGTGGACCCTCATGATCCTGTCGGTGACGGCCGCGATCCTGATCTCGCTGTGCCGCGACTTCCTCGAAGAGAGCTTCGATCAGCGGATCAATCAATATCTTGAAACCATTATCGCCAAGACCACGCCCCAGGGCTCGCTCGACATCAGGCGGCCGGACGACGTTGGCGAACCGCTGTTTTTCAAGCCGCTTTCCGGCGCCTATTGGCAAATCCGCTCGACCGAACAGAAAACCGAGCCGGTGTTCAAGTCGGATTCGCTCGCGGGCGAGACTTACAAGACGCCGAGCGAAATCGGCGTCAAGCCCGACGCGAAGCAGATCCGCGAGGCCTATATCGAGGGGCCGGAAGGGCAGATGCTGCGCGTGCTCGAACGCGACATCGACTTCGGGCAGGAAAACGAAAGCCGCGTCTTCTCGATTTCGGTCGCCTACGACACGGCCGAACTCGACCAGGAGGCGCGCTATCTCACGAACACCATCGTGCTGACGCTCGCGCTTCTCGGCGCCGGCCTGCTCCTTGCGACATTCTTCCAGGTGCGATTCGGGCTCTCGCCGCTTCAGGAGATCGGCGCGCGCATCGCCGCGATCCGATCCGGCGAGGAGACGAGGCTCGAAGGCGATCCGCCCGACGAGATCTTGCCGTTGCAAGAGGAATTGAACGCGCTGATCGAGGCGAATATCAGCGTCGTGGACCGCGCCCGCACCCATGTCGGCAACCTCGCCCACGCGCTCAAGACCCCCTTGAGCGTCATCATCAACGAAGCGGCGTCGCAAAACACGGACTTCGCGAACAAGGTGGCGCAGCAGGCCCAGATCATGCGCCAGCAGATCACCCATTACCTCGACCGCGCCCGCATCGCGGCGCAGATCAGGCCGGCGAGCGGGGTCACGGATGTGGGCGCGGAGCTTAGCGCGCTGTCGCGGGCGCTGACGAAAATCTACGAGGCCCGCGCGCTCCATCTCGCCGTCGACTGTCCGAACGGCGTGCGCTTCTTCGGCGAGAAGCAGGATTTCGAGGAGATGGCCGGCAACCTCATGGACAACGCCTGCAAATGGGCGAAGTCGAGCGTCGTCGTGAAGGTCGAAGCGCCCGACGCGGCCCTCTCCAAAACCGAGCGCACGTTTCAGCTCATCATCGAGGACGACGGGCCGGGCCTGCCGGAAGATTTCCGCCGCTCGGCGGTCAAGCGCGGGCGCCGCCTCGACGAAAGCGTGCCGGGCTCGGGGCTTGGGCTCTCCATCGTCGCGGAACTCTCTCACCTCTATCGCGGCTCGCTCCGTCTCGAAGAGGCAACAACCGGCGGCCTAAAAGCCTGCCTTACTCTTCCCGCGGCGTGAATGACGCAAAATTGCCCGAAAGTTGCGGCACCGCTTGCGCTACCAAAGGCTGGGAGGCGCGGGTGATTCGCCCGCTTCGAAGGGGACATGAAGAAGTTTGCACTTATCTTGACATCGCTCGGCTTTGCGGTGCTGTCGGCGGCCGGTTGCGCCACGCATGAAGACTCCGGCACGCTGTTCGGCGCGGCGACCGGCGCCCTCATCGGCAATCAATTCGGCCACGGCGGCGGACGCGTGGCGGCCACCGTCGGCGGCGCGCTGATCGGCGGCTTCATCGGCAACCGCATCGGCAAGGCCATGGACGACGAGGATCGCCGCCGCGCAGCGGAAGCGCAATACGCCGCGTTCGAGAACGGCCAGCGCGCGGATTGGCGCAGCCCGAACGGCCATTACGGCTATGTGGAGCCCCGGCGCGCCTACGTCTATAACGACATGACCTGCCGCGAATTCGCGCAGACCGTCTATATCGACGGCCGGCCGGAGACCATGGTCGGCAAGGCCTGCCGCGCGCCCGACGGCACCTGGCGCGAGGCGTAAGCGCCCATTTCGGGCGCGCTCCTGCGGGGCGCGCCTTCGATCCGCGCCCGGTAAACCGGCATAGCCCCTTTTCGTTTGCCGCCGATTAACTCTATTGGGTTCGTTTTGCAAAAAAGGTGTGTTTTTACGGTATTATAATACCACAGCAATCCGCCCTGCGAAAGGGTGGCGACTTATGACATTCCTATGATAGCCGCCTCGGGGGTGGCTATAACAGTCAGGCGATGCGCAGTGGAAGGCGTGCTCCGGTGACGACGGGGCGGCCCTTGGCGAAACCTCACACAATGAGCTTTGCGAAAAGGCGCGCCACCTCGGCGTAAGCCTCGCGGAGCCGGGCTTCGAGCCGCGACAGGTCCGGCTCGCCCGTCGCGTGAAGCAGCAGATCGATGAGGTCGCGCGGCGCGGCGGCCGGATCGAAGACGCCATCCGTGCAGAGCCTCAGGATCTGGCCGATGTCCTGGTAAAGTCCGGCGGCGCCGATGAGAGCGGCGCCGTCATCGGCGGAAAGAACGCCGGCCGCCGCAAGCTTCGTCAGCGCGCCGATGGTGTTCTGGTCGAGGATCGAAGGCTCGCTCGCGGCATGCGCGATCTGCAGGAACTGGGCGATGAACTCCACATCGACGAGGCCGCCCCCGTAATATTTCGACTGCCAAAGATCGCCCGTCCCCTTCTCCTTCTCGATGATCGCCCGCATTTCGAGAACGGCGGCGGCGGCTTTGGCGCGGTCGCGCGGCGAAATCAGCACGTCGCGAATGCTGACGCCGAGCCGCTCGCAAAGCGCAGGCGGCCCCGCGATGACCCGCGCGCGCGTCAGCGCCAGATGCTCCCAGGTCCAGGCTTCGTTTCGCTGATAGGAGACGAACCCGTCGAAGCGAATGGCGACCGGCCCCGCCTTGCCCGAAGGCCGAAGCCGCATGTCGACCGGGTAAAGCTCGCCCTCGCCGGTCGGGGCCGAAAGCGCGCTGATGAGCCGCTGCGTCAGCCGCGCGTAATGCTGCGACGCTCGCGGCGCCTGCTCCGGCGGGGCGTCGTAAACCACGATGAGGTCCACATCGGAGGACGCTGTGGTTTCGCGGCCGCCAAGCTTGCCCATCGCGATCACTCCCGGAGGCGGGAATGCGCCGCCATAATGGGCCTGCGCCGCGTCGAGCAACGCCTGGATCAGCGCCTCCGCGATGACCGAATAAGCCTCGCCCGCCTGCTGCGGCGTAAGCTGCCCCGAAAGAAGCTGGACGCCCGTCAGGAACATCTGCTCCTGCCCGGCCACGCGCGCGCGATTGAGCCGATCCTCGTAGGCGCCGGCCTCCGAGATGTCGCTGCGGATGAGGCGGCGTAGCTCGTCGTTGGACGGCCTGTCGCCGAGGTAGCCCGGATCGAGCACGGCGTCGAGGATGCGCCTGCGCCGGGTGAGAAGCTGGGCGAGCCTCGGCGCCGAGCCCATGATTTGCGCAACAAGCTGCAAGAGCTGGGGATTGGCGCGCAGCATCGCGAACAGCTGGAGCGCCGTAGGCACCTCGCTCAGGAACTTGTCGAAGGTCGAAAGCGCAAGGCCGGGATCGCCCGTGCGGCCCAGCGCGTCGAGCAGCGCGGGTGTGAACTCGGTCAAAATCTCGCGGGCGCGGGCGCTGCGCATGGCGGGATAGCGCCCGTAATGCCAGCCCTTGACGATGCCGATCGCCGCCGCCGGGTTCGTGAAGCCGAGCGTCTTCAGCGACTCCACGGTGGCCGGGTCGTCGCCTGCGCCGGTGAAGACGAGATTGCCGCCGGCACGCGGCGCAGTCAGCTGCGGCGTGCTTTCAAACAGCGCCGCGTAATGCGTCTGCACCGTTTGCATGATCTGCCGCAGCTCGCGCTCGAAATCATCCAGCGTCTCGTAGCCCGCAAAGCGCGCGAACCGGAGAAGCTCGTGCGGCTGCGAGGGCAGGGTATGCGTCTGCTGATCGGCCATCATCTGAAGCCGGTGCTCCAGCCGCCTTAGAGTGCGGTAGGCGTGTGCGAGATCGTCGCGCACCTTCGGGCCGATCCAATCGAACTCGGCGAGAAGCTTCAAGGCCGCGAGCGTCTGCCGCGAGCGAAGCGCGCGCTGGCGCCCGCCCGCGATAAGCTGCTGCGACTGCACGAAGAACTCGATTTCGCGAATGCCGCCGCGCCCGAGCTTCAAATTATGGCCCGCCACCGCGATGCGCTCATGGCCCTTCGCGGCGTGGATCTGCCGCTTCATGGCGTGAATGTCGGCGATGGCGTTGTAGTCGAGATATTTGCGCCAGATGTAGGGGCTGAGCGCGTCGAGAAAGGCCTCGCCTGCGGGGAGGTCGCCCGCCACGGGGCGCGCCTTGATCAGCGCCGCGCGCTCCCAGTTCTGGCCGTGGCTCTCGTAATAGCGGAATGCGGCTTCGGTCGAGATCGCCGCCTGCGTCGAGCCGGGGTCCGGGCGCAGCCGCAGATCGGTGCGGAACACATAGCCGTCGGCGGTGCGCTCCTGCAGGATATGCACGAGATCGCGCGTCAGCCGCACGAAGAACGCTTGCGGTTCGGCCTGCGGCGCAAGCCGGGCCGCCCCGCGCTCGAAGAAGACGATGAGGTCGATGTCGCTCGAATAGTTCAGCTCGTGCGCGCCGAACTTGCCCATGGCGAGCACGATGAAGCCGCTCGCGCGTTCGGGCGCCTCCGCGTCCGGCGGCGAAATCTGGCCGGCCTGGGCCGCGCGCTTGAACAGGAAGCGCACGGCGAGGCTGACAAAAACGCCGGCGGCTTCGCTCAGCCATTCGGTGACTTCATCCACGCCCCAGACGCCGCCAAGGTCGGCGAGCGCGATCAGGAAGGCCGCGTCGTTTTTCGCCTGGCGCAGGATGCTCATGAGGTCGCGCTGGCTTATAGCGTTTTGAGCCGCCTCGGCGGCGCGCCCGAGGATCGCGGCCAAATGCGCTTCCGGCGGCTCGTTCAGCGTCGCGAGCAGCCGCTGCGGCTGCCGCTCCGCCAGTCCGAAGAGATAGGACGAGCCGGCGAACACGCCCGAGAGAAAGCGCGCGGTCTCGCCGGAGAATTCGTCAAGCGGCGTTCCGGCGCGTGCGCCCGACGCGACGAGCCTTTGCAGCGCCGCGCGGCCCGATCCGGCTTCATCGTCGAGCGGAAATGCCTTGAGGCGCGCCGATAACGCCGGGCTTTCAGGCTGCATGGCTCGCCGCGAGCTGAGATTCGCCGGCAAGCTGCGGCGGGGTTTCCGGCATGTTCTTCTTCAGCCTGAGCCGTACCCGAAGCCCCGGCTCGTTATCCTCCAGCAAAACCGAGCCGTCGTGGAGCCTTGCAACCGCCGCCACCAGGCTCAGGCCCAATCCGCTGCCCTGAATGGAGCGGTCTGGCTGAAGGCGCACGAAACGCTGAAGCACGCGCTCGCGGTCGGCCGCGGGGACGCCGGGTCCGCGATCGCAAAGGACGATGTCCACGGCGTCGCCCTTGTCTTCGAGCGCGATCTCCACGCCGGCCGAACCGCTTTCGGCGGCGGCCTTGGCCGAAGGCGCGGCGTATTTGATGGCGTTATCGAGGAGGTTCGCAAGCGCCTGCCCGATCAGGTGCTTCTCGCCCGCCATCGTCAGATCGCCCGCGCAGGAAAGGCGCAAGGAAAGCCCGCGCTCCTCGGCCGCGGGCTCGTAAAGGTCGGCCACGTCGCGGACCAGCGCGCAGATATTCAGGGGGCCGAAATTCTCGGATCGGGAGCCAGCTTCGAGGCGCGCGATGCTGAGCAGCGCGTCGAAGGTCTGGATCAGCGTGTCCGCCTCCTCGATGACCGAGCCGAGCGCTTCGGCGAGCTTGTCCGGCGACCGGCTCGACTGCAGCGCGCGCTCCGCCCTGGTGCGCAGGCGATGAAGCGGCGTCTTCAGGTCGTGGGCGATGTTGTCCGACACGTTCTTGAGGCTGGCCATGAGATCCTGGATGCGGTCGAGCATGGCGTTCAAATTCTGGCTCAGCCGGTCGAATTCGTCGTTGCGCCCCGTCACGGGGATGCGCTGTGCGAGATTGCCCTGCATGATGGAGCGGGCGGCGTTCGAGGCGGCGTCCACCCGGCGCAGCACGCGGCGGCTCACGATCACGGCGCCGGCGGTCCCGATGCCGATGATGCCCGCATAGCCGATAATGAACGCCACGCGAAGCAGACGCTTTAAGGTTTCCTGGCTTTCGATATCGCGCGCCACAAGAAGATGCAGATCGCCTGGAAGCCGGGACACGATGCCGAAGGCCTGGCGCTCGCCCTGGCCGCTTGCGCCTTTTCGATAAGAGAATTGCGCCGCGCCCAGCGTCTCCCAGAGCGCCGAGGCGACGCTGTCTAGATTGCCGGCGAGCCAGCGGCCCTTGGCGTCGGTCAGAAGGTAAAGCGTGTCGCTCGCCGGCTCCGAATGTTCCTGTATCGCCCCGGTGAGCGCGGTCAGGCCGCCTTCGCGGAAGCGCGCGGCGAGAAAATCGTAGTCGGCCTTGACCGAGGTTTGGGCCTCCTGGCTGAGAAAACCGAGCATGGCGGCGTTGACGTAAATGAAGACGGCGGCGACGGCCGCGCAGAACAAGGAAACATACATCGCGAACAGCCGGAATGGCGACGCGAGGACGAGCCTCGGAACCAGTCTCACAAAATTAACGGCGTTCATCGCGGATCATGTAACCCGCACCCCGCACCGTTTCCAGGAGCGGTTTGCCTTGCCCTTTGTCGATCTTGCTGCGCAGCCGCGAGATATGCACGTCGATGACGTTGGTCTGCGGGTCGAAGTGATAGTCCCACACGTTTTCGAGCAGCATGGTGCGGGTCACCACTTGCCCTGCGTGCCGCATGAGGTATTCGAGAAGGCGATATTCGCGCGGCTGCAGGAGAATCGTTTCGCCGGCGCGCGTGACCTTGTGGGAGAGGCGGTCGAGCACGAGGTCGCCCACCGTGTAGACCGTGACGGCGGCGCCTTCGGAGGGGCCGCGCCGCGCCAGCGCCTCGACGCGGGCGACAAGCTCCACCAGCGAATAGGGCTTCGGCAGATAGTCGTCGCCGCCGGCGCGCAAGCCTTTCACGCGGTCGTCGACGGCGCCGAGCGCGGAGAGGATCAGGACCGGGGTGCGGTCGCCGCGGGCGCGCAGCCGCTCCACGAGGGTCAGGCCGTCGAGCTTTGGCAGCATCCGGTCGACGATCAGGACGCCGAAGGAGGCGGCGCCCGCAAGTTCGAGGCCGGTCAGGCCGTCGCTCGCGATTTCGGTCTGGTAGCCGGCCTCTCCGAGCGCCTTTGCGAGGAAATCCGCAGCCGTCCGGTCGTCTTCAACGATCAGAACCCGCATGTGAGCCTCATTCCAGGATGAAAAGCGCGAGAGATAGAGGCGGGGGCTCGCCGCCCCCGCCATGCTTGTGTCTAGTGGCGCTTCGAGTCCTTCTCCTTCTCCACGCCCGACGGAGACTTGTCGTCCTGGTCCCTGCCGGCGCCGGATTTGGCGTCGATCGGAAGCGCAAGGAAGCGCTGCTGATCGCGGCTCTTCACCTGGAGGAGCACGTTCTTGCGGCCCTTCTCGCGGGCTTCGCGGATGCCGTCCGCCACGTCGTCGGCGGTGGACACGGCCTTGCCGTTGACTTCGATGATGATGTCGCCGCGCTTCAGGCCCTGCTCGGCGGCCTTGGAGTTCGGATCGACGGCCGACACGGCGACGCCTTCCTTCGACTTGCTGCCTTGGAATTCAGGCGCCGGCACGAGCGTCAGGCCCAGATCTTCCAGCTCCTTGCCGGTCTCGGTCTCATCGTTGCCGCCGCTCAAAGCCGCGACCTTTTCATTGCTCGGGAACTCGCCGAGCTTGATGACGACCTCGCGAAGTCTCGCCGTTGCGGAAAACGCGAAGACGCGCGTCAGAGCCGGGAGAGAGCGCCGCGATGGTCCGCGCCAGCTCGCGCGAATTGGAAACGGGCTTTCCGTTCACTTCCTGGATGATGTCCCGCGCCTTGAGGTCGGATTTCGCGGCGGGGCCGTCGGGCAGGATTTTCGCGATCAGCGCGCCCTTGGCGTCCTTCAGGCCCTGGCTTTCGGCGATGTTCTCGTCGACGTTCTGGATCTGCACGCCAAGCCAGCCGCTCGAAACCTTGCCCTTGTCCTTGAGCTTGGCCACGACATCGCGCGCCACCGAGGCGGGGATCGCAAAGGCGATGCCGACGCTGCCGCCGCTCGGGCTGTAGATGGCGGTGTTCACGCCGATGACCTTGCCGTTGAGATCGACGGCGGGGCCGCCGGAATTGCCGCGGTTCACCGCTGCGTCGATCTGGAGGAAGTCATAGGGGCCGGAGCCGATGTCGCGGCCCGACGCCGAGACGATGCCGGCGGTCACCGTGCCGCCGAGGCCGAAAGGATTGCCGACGGCCAGCACCCAGTCGCCGACGCGCGGCGCCGTATCCGCAAATTCGAGCCAGGTGCTGAAGGTCTTCGGGCTGTCGATTTTCAGAAGCGCAATGTCGGTGCGGGCGTCGCTGCCGACGATCCTCGCCTTGTATTTCTCTTCATTCTCGAATGTGACTTCGATCTCGTCGGCCTTGTCCGCCACGTGATGGTTCGTCACGATATAGCCGTCCGGGGAGATGAGGAAGCCGGACCCTTGCGCGCGCGTCGGACGCCGCTCGGGCTGGCTGTGCTTGAACTGGTCGAAGAAATCGCGAAGCGGGGAATCCTGGGGCAGATCCGGGACCGGAATGTCGCGATTGGAGACGTCGCCGACGGCGCCGCGGGATTTCACATTGACGCTCACGACAGCCGGGCGGACCTTGTCGGCCAGATCGGCGAAACTCGCGGGCGCATTCGGGGCGCGCATCGCAACGCCTTCAGCCGCGGCGGGAAAAAAAGCTCCCGCCGGAATCGCCGCCAGAAGGCTGGCGCCCAGCAAACCCGCGCCTGCGATGACGCCCGAGGCGCGGAAACGCCCCGCCATGCGGCGCATGCCTTTATCATCCTGGATTTGTCCGGATGCCATCAGCTTTGTACTCCCCTGAATGGATTGGTCGTGGGGAACATATAAGATTGCTAATGTTACAAACCACTTGCCGCTGAATTAAAAGATGTTAAGGCGCGCACTTTCGCACCTGTTCGAGCCTCTCGCCGCCTTGACTTGGCCGAGCGGCTGACTATCGGCCGCAGCACGCCGGCACCAGGCGCAGAAAACGCGCATTGCGGGCTTGCCCCTCCTCGATTGCTTTTACGTCAGGAACACCTGTCCGGAGCCTGCATTTGCATGGTGCCGCCTTCTTCCCGGAGGGCTTCGGAACAGCGCGCACGGCGTTTAGGCGCGCGCGGCGGAAATTAAAAAGGCCGAAAGAGCGGGGCGAGATTCGGAGCCATGTTCTTAAAAGAACATGGAAAAGCTATCGGTAAGATCGGAGGAGGCGCTTTTGTAAGGGCGGAAGGAAAGTCGAGCGATGGGGTTGCCGGGGGAGGCGTTCGACCGGGCGATGATGGGGCGCTGCATCGAGCTTTCGGCGATGGCGATCGGGCAAGGCGAATATCCCTTCGGCGCCGCGATCGCGCTCGATGGCCGCATTGTCGCCGAGGCGACGAACCGCACGGTTCGGGATAACGAAGTCTGCCGCCATGCCGAGGTGATCGCGCTTTCGCTGGCGCAGCGAGCCGCAGGCCGGGCGCAGCTTCCTCGCGCGACGCTCTACAGCACCGTCGAGCCCTGCGCCATGTGCGCCTATTGCATTCGCGAGGCCTGGGTCGGGCGCGTGGTCTATGTGCTCGCCTCGCCGATCATGGGCGGCGCCTCGAAATGGAACATCCTCCGGGACCGCGACCTGTCCACCCGCGTTCCCATTTTCGGCCCCGCGCCGGAGGTGGTGAGCGGCGTGCTCCTTTCCGAAGTTCAAGAGGTGTGGCGCGCCTGGAACCCAGCCGCCTGGGAGATGGTGCGCCTGCGCGGCGTGCTCGCGGACGCCGCTCCCGGGGACGAGATCGTGAAGACGGCGGCGGCGCACCCGCGAACGGTCTGGCAGCATCTCATTTTCGGCTACCTCCGGCTGACCGGGCGCGCGAGCCCGGCCGTGGTTTCCGTTCAACCCCAGGAAGGCGCAGAGCGATGAGCATCGGTTATGGATCGGCGGATACCATGAAAGAGGCCGCGGCGGACTCCGGCGCGGAAACGGCCCTCGGCCGCAGCGCGCCGCCGCATGGCCCGTACAGCAAGGCGCTGCGCGGCTTTATCCATTATCTCGCCTATCACTTCGTGCTGACCCGGTCGTGGACGCAAACCTCGAAGGCTGCGGGCTTCCGCCTCACCGTGCCGCCGACGGTGTTCCATCCGGGCCTGTTCATCAGCAGCGAGGCTTTCGCCAAATTCATCGGCGGCCTCGATCTTTCGGGCAAGACCGTCGCCGAGGTGGGAACGGGGAGCGGCATCCTTGCGCTCGCCGCCGCGCGCGCGGGCGCCGGACGCGTCGTCGCCGCGGACATCAATCCCAACGCGGCGATTTCGGCGGCGGAGAACGCCAGGGCCAACGGCTATGGCGGGCGCGTCCTCGGCCTATGCTGCGATCTTCTCTCGGGCATCGCGCCGCAGCCCTTGTTCGACGCGATCCTGTCGAGTCCGCCGAAGCATACGGGCCGGCCTCGCGACCTTGCCGACGCCGGCTGGCACGCGGGCGCCGGAAATGCAAATTTCGCGGACTTTTTCGAGCAGGCGAAGCTGCGCCTGAAGCCGGACGGCCGCATGTACCTGATGATTTCGTCGCATTCCGATCTGGACTTTTATGGCCGGCAGATCGCGCGTGCGGGGTTTCGCGCCAAACTCGCGATGGTGCACCCGATCTATTTCGAGTCCTTTTTGCTCTACGAGCTTACGCTTTGGCGCCCGGAGGTGGCGGCTTAGCGCAAACGTGAGGATGCGGCCGGCCCCCAAGCGGGGACCCGCCGTGACTTGGAGCGATCAGAACCCGAAGCCTATGCCGAAGCCCGGCGCGATGCCGACGCTCACGCCCGGCCCCCAGCCGTAGCGATATCCATAGCCCGGATAGCCCCAATAGCCTGCCGGATAGCCCCAGCCGCCGTAATAGCCCGGATAATAGCCGCCATAGGCATAAGGTCCGCCCCATCCCCAACGGCGGTAACCCCAGCGAGGTCTATAGCCGTAGCCGCCGCCATAGCGGTAGCCGTAGCGGTACACCTTCTGAACGGCGCGGTTTTCGCCAGCGCCGATTTTGGCGGCTGCGATCCCCGATGCGACGGCCGCCTCGGCGGGCGCGCCGGAGAGCGCTATGGCCGCGACAGCCAGCGCCGCCCCTGCTGCGATTTGTTTCACCATGATGATCACCTTCGCTTTGCCGGTCCGCCAAGCTTGAGGCATGGCGAACCTCTCGCGGGACGACACCCGACCCGCTCGCCCTGTTCCGTGCTTAGGTTGCGCCCCGGTCCTCCCGGGCTAGCGATCGAGGGACGTATTTTTGGGCGCGCAGCAAGGCGCTTGACAAAAGGCGGCGAGGACATCACGCACTTCCACAGCGCCAGCCGCCGGAGAAAGAACCATGACCGACGATCTCAGACACGCGATCGACGCCGCCTTCGAGGAGCGCGCCGCCATCAAGCCGGGCCAGAAGGGCGAGGTCGCGGACGCGGTTGAGGCCGCGCTCGCGCTTCTCGATAGCGGCAAGGCGCGCGTCGCTGAGAAGATCGGCGGCGCCTGGGTCGTGAACGCCTGGCTGAAGAAGGCGGTGCTCCTCTCCTTCCGCCTCAACGACAACCGGATCATGGGACCGGCCGTTGGCGCGCCCGTCACGGGGCCGACTTCCCCAGGGCCTTGGTGGGACAAGGTTCCGACCAAGTTCTCAGGCTGGACGGCCGAGACGTTCACCGCCGCTGGCTTTCGCGCCGTGCCCGGCGCCATCGTGCGGCGCTCCGCCTTTATCGCGCCCGGCGCGGTGCTGATGCCGTCCTTCGTGAATGCCGGCGCCTATGTCGGCGAAGGCACGATGGTCGACACCTGGGCGACGGTCGGCTCCTGCGCGCAGATCGGCAGGAACTGCCATCTCTCGGGCGGCGCGGGCATCGGCGGCGTGCTTGAGCCGCTCCAGGCGAACCCCGTCATCATCGAGGACGATTGCTTCATCGGCGCCCGCGCGGAGGTGGCCGAGGGCGTGATCGTCGGCGAAGGCTCGGTGCTCTCCATGGGCGTCTATCTCGGCCAGTCGACCAAGATCGTGGATCGCGCCACCGGTGAAATCCATTACGGCCGCGTGCCGCCCTACTCGGTGGTGGTCTCCGGCACGATGCCGGGCAAGCCGCTGCCGAACGGCGAGCCGGGGCCGTCGCTCTATTGCGCCGCGATCGTGAAGCGCGTCGACCAGCAGACCCGCGCCAAGACTTCGATCAACGAACTGTTGCGCGACTGACCGCTGGATGCGCCGGTTGGAGCGCTGCGGCGCCCTGATGGACGCGTCCCGCGCGCCCTGCCGAAAGGCTGGAAGCCCCTCGATTATTTCTTCTTTGGGTTCCCATCGCAAGCTTTTAGGCAATCGGCGTGTATCGGACCCACCGATCGCGGGTCATGGTGGGAGCATAAGCGTTCCATCATCAATCCGAATTCGGTTGGATCCTGTATGCAGTCCGGGATCGATACGAATTTTCTGCCGGAGTTTGCGCTGACATATTGTACGAAGGCGCGCCTGCACGCGTCTTCTTTGTCTGCTCTTTCTTTGTCCAGCGTGAGGTCGCGCACCTGATCGCAGGTTTGCCTGCACTCGTTACGGAGTTGGGGGGTGCAGACCTCGAAACGGGGGGCGCCGGAGGCGGAGATGGATATGCCGGCGGCGATGAGGATGGCCCATCGAGCCGGTCTGTATGCGGGGAGGGGCATGGGGCAGGTACTCCAGCAGTAAAGGGCTCAGGGGCTCACTTCCTTTGCCTGTTGCGGGCATCGGCGGTGTGACCGTTGCGCGCCGCCTTTGGGGGCGGTCCGCCGCGGAGGAGTTAACCCAAGACATTCTGGAAAGGCAATCGGTTGTTGGATGCCGGCATTGAATGCCGGGGAGCCCGGGCGATTGGGCGCGGCGCAGCGGCGCGGGAGTTCTGCAAGCGGCTGGCGATTTTCGTACCGCGGTCGCATGGTTCCCGGCGTCGAAAAGGGCGCGATTTTTGGCGGGCGGTATGATATGGCCCGCTAACGGAACTCATGGTATTCGGCTGGAGGCGTCGTGGCCGGGAGGGACACATGAGCTGGGGCGATGTCTTTTTCGGTTTCCGGGGCCGCATCAACCGGCGAACCTGGTGGCTTGGGTTTATTCTGGTCGAGATCGCAGGCCTCGCTTTCGGCGCGCTGCTCGCCTATCTAGCGACCGGGAACCCGTTTGCGCCAGAGGTATGGGAGCGGCCGGCCGACAGGGCCGGGCTTTGGGGGCCGGTCTGGCTCGCCTATTTCGGTTTCCTCGTCTGGCCCTCGACCGCGCTCGCCGTGAAGCGCCTGCACGACCGCGGCCGGCCCGTCTATGTCTGGTACGCCTATTACGCGCTGTCGCTCGCGCTGGCGCTCGTGCCGCTAAAGGCGTCCTTGAACGCGCCGCCGAACGGGAACTTCGGCCTTTTGGCGTTGCCGCTGGCGATCCTCGCCGGCTATCTCTTCTTCGAGCTTGGCGTCCTGCGCGGAACGCTCGGGCCGAACGATCACGGCGACGACCCCACGCCGCTCGACTACTACGGCGGCGATTACAGCGTGGCGAGCTGGATGCTGGCGTTCGATGGGCGCATCAGCCGGTCGAAATGGTGGCTCGGGATGCTTATTCTGTTATCCGCCATCATCGCGGTTTGCGGCATCATCGGCTATCTCGTGGTGAGCCGGGCATCCGGAGATCGAGCAGCATTGGGCCGATCCCAACTGGTTCAGTAGCCCCGAAGCGGCGCCGCTCGTCGCAGCGCTTGCGCCCTGGGACAACGCCGCGGGCCTCGTCCTCCTCGCCGCCTTCTGGAGTTCGCTTGCGCTCGGCGTGAAGCGCCTGCACGACCGGGGGCTGTCAAGCTGGCTCATTCTCGTGATTATCCTTCCCTTCTTCGGGGCGATGGCCGCGCCTGCGATTTCGGAGAACGCCACGCGGTTTTCGCTTCTGCTCCTGACCGCATCCGCGATCTGGAGCGTGCTGCAATTCGGCATCCTGAAGGGGCAGAACGGACCCAACAGGCACGGCCCCGACCCGCACACAGGCTGAGCTATGGATCGTTTCGCCTTCATCTGGCTGCATTTCAACGGGCGCATCGGGCGGCTGACCTGGCTCGGCTTCGCGGTCTTGATTTTCGTCCTCGAATACGCGGCCGAGGAGCTTCTGCGCCGCGCATTCCATTGGCCGGCCCCGGCGCCGCTGGCAGGCGATCCGCTGTCCGCCTATGTCGGCGACGAGATTTCGCTGTTGGCGACGCTGATTTTCCTATGGCCCTCGCTCGCCATCGACGTGAAGCGCTGGCACGATATCGGGCGAAGCGGCTGGTTCGTGCTCACGATTTACGTCCCGGCGCTCGCTCTTTTCGGCTTCGCGCTTTCCGGCGCTCGCGCCGGCGCAGATCCGCGCGCCGCCGCCGCCCTCTATGGCTTCGGCCTCGTCGCGCTCGTCTATTTCATTCTGCTGGCGGCGCGAAAGGGCGATTCGGAAAAGAACCGCTACGGGCCGCCTCCGCCCAGGGAAATCGGTTGAGGGAATCATGCGGCGGCGAGGCCGGCGAGGAACTCATCGTCCGAGGCCGCGACTTTGCGTTTTAGGTCGATTACAAGCTGCGCCCGCCGGCCGGGCTTCGGCATCGCGCCCGAATGGCTTCGGCGCGAGACGATCGCAAAAAATGAATTAAAGTGCGGCGCCGCCGCAGAGTGAGGCGCCGATCGAGATGCGCACTTTTCTTTTTCGTTTCATCTTAACGTTGTTTCGCGAATAACATGTTCAACCTTGGCGCGAAGCTATAGCTTGGGTCTTGTCTGGTTCAGCCCAGGCAGGCGAGCGCGAGCGACTTCGAGGGTTGGGGCACATGCCGCGCTCGCCACCCTTCTCACACCACCGTTATGCGGATCGTCATGGTCCCGCCTCCGCTCCCAAAGCCGAGTGCAGGTATCCAGATACCGCGAAGACCGCCTCTTTTTGCAAAACGAACCCAATAGGGTTAATCGCCTGCGCCCGCCCGCACGAGGCGAATCCAGCGGCTCGTGGCGCTATTTGATCACCAGGACGGCTGCCGGGGCATGCTCGACAAGCCGGTCCGTGGTGCTGCCGATCAGGCGGTTATAAAGCGCGGAATGTCCCATATACCCCACGACGAGAAGGTCGAACGCCTCCTTCGCGACGAATTCGGCGATGGTGGAGACAGGATGGCCCACCTGGATGTGAGGCGTCAGCTTCACGCCCTGCGCCTGCGCCTGAGCTATCGCCCGGCTCGCCGCCGCCTCAAGGACGTGGTTCGCCTCGTCCTTCTCCTCGATCACCTCGCCGATCGAAGCCGGAAAGCCGGGCATTTCCTCGACGGAGATCATGTGAAGGTCCGCGCCGTGCAGTTTCGCGAGCTTGATTGCCGCCGAGACTGCGCGCGCCGCGCCTTCCGAGCCGTCATTGGCGATAAGGATTTTATGAAACACCGGATGCCTCCTCGATGCCGGCCGCACTCCACATCCACCGGAGGCGTTTCCGCATCCAGTGGCTTAAACGCCGGCATGAACCATCGCTGTGCGATCAATGTGGGGACGACCGCGCTGCCGATAACGGCGGTCACCAGGATCGTATATTGGCGTTGATCGATGATATGGTTGGTGAAGCCGAAAAGCGCGGAGATGCTGCCAAACGTCAGCCCCGTCGACATGAGGAGCGTCGTATACATCCCCTCCCTGGGTTCGAAATTGAAACGCCTGGTAAGGGGAAGAATTCCAACGAACTTAGTCGCCATCTTGATTAGCAGAAACATCGCGATCAATCCGGCCGATGCGGCCACGGCGCCGAAATCGACGAGGGAGCCCGCCTTCAAGAAATAGAAGGGCGTCAGGATCGTGAACGCGATGATGCGGAAGCGATGCCCAAGTTCCGGGTCTTTGAAAAAGGCCGGAGCGAGCGCCATGCCGATCAGATATGCCGGAAGGACGGCTTCGCTGCCCGCGACCTGGGAAAGTCCGCCGAGCGAAAGAAGAACGAGGGAAACAAATTTCGCTTCGGGCTCGCTTACGCGATGACCGGCCTTGCCGAAGAACCACGGCGCAAATCGAGGCAGAACCCAAAGCGTAGCGGCTGTGGCCGCGCCAAAAAAGGCCAGCCAAAGGTCGAAATGGGCGAAGACGACGCCAAGCGCCAGAACAGTGCCAAGGTCGTTGATGAAGCAGGCGGCAAGAATGATCTTGCCTAGCTCGGTCTTGTTGAACCCGGTCTCGACCATGACCGCATAAACCACGGCGACTGAAGTCGTCGAGAGGGCTATGCCGGCGATCTGGGCTTCAGGCCACGGCCATCCGATGGCGTAATGGGCGTAGGCGAGTACTCCGAGATAGGGGGCGAAAAAACCGACGACCCCAATTCCGACGCTCGCGCCGAGGTTGTTCCGGATCACCTTCATTTCGATTTCGGCGCCTGCGAGGAAGGTCAGCAGGATTGCGCCAAAACCGGCGAGAAAGTTAACCCAGGGCGTGATTTCGAGGCCGATGGTGTTGCCCGCAATCGCTCCCACGACGATCTCGACGAGCGCGACCGATATGGCCACGCGAATGGAGACGATCGAGGCGGCAAGCGCCAGCGCAAGCCATACCGACGCGGCTAACCAGACATTTGACATGCCGAACTCCTTCCGTTTGGAGGAGCGATGCAACCTCCAAGCCAAGACATGGCGCGAGCGCGATCGGAAGGCGCGGCAATCGGGCCGCTGGGCCTCCCACTCTCGCATTCGCGGTAGGAGTTATCAGCCCTGAGGCGGTTATAGGGGAACTCCATCCCTATTGCGGCGGGAGGCTAGATGAACTTCTTTCGAGCGTCAAGCGCCTGGAACCATCGAAATCCCGCGGGTTCAAAAGCCTATGGCGGCGGCATCGCCATCGCGCGTGTCGGCCGCGCCAAGAAACAGCCCGTCCTTCTTCATGATGGAGTTCGCGCGCCCGAGCACCCGGTGCTGGAACGTCCCATCGGGATTTTTCGGCAGGATGAAGCCGCGCGCCTCCAGAATGCGCAAGGTGTCGTCCGATATGCCGCGCTCGGTGATCACGTTATCGGGCTGCCACTGATGATGGATGCGCGGCGCGGCGGTGGCCTCCGCGACATTCATGTCGAAGGTCAGCACGTTCAGGATTTCCTGCAGCACCACGGTGATGATGGTGCTGCCGCCGGGGCTGCCCGTGACGAGGTACGGCGCGCCGTCCTTCAGCACGATGGTGGGCGCCATCGAGGACAGGGGCCGCTTGCCGGGCGCAATCGCGTTGGCCTGGTCGCCGATCAGGCCGAAGGCGTTCGGCGCGCCGGGCTTCGCGGAAAAGTCATCCATTTCGTTGTTGAGGAAGAAGCCCGCGCCCTCGACCGCATAGCCGCTTCCGAAGGCGAGATTGAGCGTGTAGGTGTTCGAGACCGCGTTGCCCGCCTTGTCCATGATAGAGAAATGCGTCGTCTGCTCGCCTTCGGCCGACGGCGGCTTGCCCGCGGAGACATCCTCCGATTTCGCGGCGCGCTCCAGGTCGATGCCCTTGCGCAGCTCGGCGGCGTAGGCCTTGCTGGTGAGGCCCGCCACCGGAACCTGAACATAATCCGGATCGCCGAGATATTTCGCGCGGTCGGCGTAGGCCCGGCGCATCGCCTCGACGAGCCGGTGGATCGTGTCCGCGGTGTCCTGGCCGAGCTTCTTCAGGTCGTAGCCCTCCAGGATGTTCAGCATCTGGATGACGTGAACGCCTCCCGACGACGGCGGCGGCATCGAGACGACCTCATAGCCCCGATACACCCCTTGCACCGGCTTTCGCTCGGCCACGCGGTAATTCTTCAGGTCTTCGAGCGTGATGAGGCCGCCTTTCTTCATCTCCGCCGCGATCATCCCGGCGACGGGTCCTTCGTAGAACCCGGCCGCGCCGGAATTGCGAATGGCGATCAGCGTCTTCGCGAGCGCGGGCTGCCGGAAAATCTCGCCCATCTTGTAGGCCGTTCCGGCGGCATGCTCGAAATACTTCGCCGCGGCGCTGCCGTTTTCGAAGCGCGCCTTCGATTTGGCGAAGGAGTAGGCGAGCCCGTAGGGAACCGGGAAACCCTCCTGTGCGAGCTTGATCGCCGGCGCCATGACCCGCTCGCGCGGCATCGTTCCGTAGCGCGCCAGAGCATGCAGAAGTCCCGCCACGGTCCCTGGCACGCCCGCCGAAGCGCGGCTGTAGCGCGCCTTGTCGCGGTCGACATTGCCTCTCGCGTCGAGAAACATGTCGCGGGTCGCCGCCGCCGGCGCCGTCTCGCGATAGTCGATGGCGACTTTCCTGCCGTCGGCGAGCGCGATCAGCATGAAGCCGCCGCCGCCGAGATTGCCCGCCTGGGGATGGGTGACGGCCAGCGCAAAGCCCACCGCGACGGCCGCATCGACGGCGTTGCCGCCCTCCTTGAGAATATCGGCGCCGACCTGCGCGGCGATCTTCTCCTGGGCGGCGACCATCCCATGCTCCGCCACGACCGGCTGGAAGCGGGATTCAAACCCGATGACGGCGTCCGCAGCGGGATCGGTGGCGCGCTGCGCTTTCGATCCCGCCGCGACGAGGGCGATCGCCGCGAGCGCAGCCAGAAAGTGGAACACAGCTGTTTTTTTTGACATGATAAGCGACATGGCGGCGCCGCGCGGCGTCTTCGCGGGCTGGGGAGGGAATTCGCGCGCAGAAACCTTAGGATAGAATCTGGCGGCTTTGCAGCAAAAGTGGAACATTTTTGTGGGGCAGGCCGTCTCGCTTGTTAAGAAGGTCGAAGATGAAGCACCGCAAACTTGGCGACAGCGACTTGAAAGTCTCGGAGATCGCGCTTGGCTCCTGGCTGACCTACTCCGGCGGCGTGGACGCGGCCACCGCCAAGGCCTGCGTGGCGAAGGCGCTCGACGCCGGGATAAATTTCATCGACACGGCGAACATATACGGGCGCGGCGCGGCGGAGGCGTTTCTCGGCGAGGCGCTGAAAGGCGTTCCGCGTGCGAGTTACGTGCTGGCGACGAAGCTCTACTTCCCGATGTCCGACACGGATCGCGGGCTTTCGGCGGCGCAGATCCACAAGCAGATCGACGCCTCGCTCGCCCGGCTGAAAACCGATTACGTGGACCTGTACCAGTGTCATCGCTTCGACCCGGAAACGCCGCTCGAAGAAACGATGCAGGCGCTGACCGAGGTCTTAAACGCCGGGAAGGCGCGCCATATCGGCTTCTCGGAGTGGCCCGCCGCCGAGGTCGAAAAGGCGCTGGCGATGCCGGGCGTCGCGCGTTTCGTCTCGAGCCAGCCCCAATATTCGCTTTTGTGGCGCAAGCCCGAGAAGGACATCATTCCGCTCTGCGAGAAAAATGGCATATCGCAGGTCGTGTGGTCGCCGCTCGCGCAAGGCGTGCTGACGGGCAAGTACAAGCCCGGCGAACAGCCCGCCCAGGGCACCCGCGCCACGAGCCGCTCGATGGGCGGTTTCCTGCAACGGTCCTGGCTTGAGCCGCGCGTGCTCGAAGCGGTTCAAAGGCTCCGGCCGGTGGCGCGCGACGCAGGGCTGACGCTCACGCAGTTCGCGCTGGCTTGGGTCCTGCGGCTCGACAATGTGACCGCCGCCATCGTCGGCGCGTCGAGGCCGCAGCAGATCGGGGAGAACGCGAAAGCGTCGGGCCACAAGGTCGATCCGGCGCTCTTTCGCGAGGCTGAGCGCATCCTGGCGGGCGTGTCGGCGCTGTAGCCGCGCGGCGGGGCCGCAAGCGCCGCAAGGAATTGGGAGACGGCCCCCAAGGCTTGTGTTATGTCTTGCCGGCTTTTCGCTGGCGGGCTATGACAATCATACGATGCACCCTTGGGCCTGCGGGCCGCGGTTCTGGCTCGCTATGAAACAGGTTTTCTGCGTCTTCATGCTTCTCGCCGCGCTCGCGAGCCCCGCGCGCGCCGTGACTTGCGCGGAGGGCATGCAGGTCATCGACGAGATGGCCAGGATCCTTGAGCTGTCGCAGAGCGAGCAGGCCAATATCGAGGCCTTGATTACAAAGGCCAAGATCGAGGAGGAGCAGGGCCGGCAGCGCAACTGCAAGATCATACTCGCCGACGCAATCCGCTACTTCCTCATCAAGACGGTGATCGACTAGGCAGAGGCCGCGCGACGCGCCATAGCGCATCACCCGTCACCTCCTTCTCTCTCAGGGATCGGGAGCAATGCCGCGCCCGTTTGATCGGCGTTCCCTCTCCGGCGGGGGGATGGACAGGGTGGGGGTAACGCGCCTGGTTTAACCTTCGCTCAGGCGCCGGCGCCGAACAGGCGTGCGAAGAATCCGCGTTTGCCGGAAGCAGAGGCGCGGGCGGGCCCTACGACAGGGAAGCCCGCTCTTTTCCAGCCCTCGACGCCGCCCGCGAGATTGTAGACGGTTTCATCGGCGGCCAGTTCCTCGCTCAGTTTGCGGCAGGCGGACTCGCCGCGCCCGCCCATCTTGCACGTGATGACGAGCTTGCGCCCCGAATGCCCGGGCAGCGCCGCGCGCTGTACGGTCGCCAGCGGAACGAGCGAGGCCCCTTCCACATGCCCGGCCTCGTATTCGTGCGGCTCGCGCACATCGACGAGCACGGCATCGCCCGCCTCAAGCCATTGCTTCAAGGTTACGGGATCCACGGTTTCGATGGTCATCGGTAAGCTCCTTATATTCGTGAATTCTAATTCAACCTACTCTTTGCAGTAGATCAGGTAGAGGGTGGACAACAGCGCGTGCGCCTGCATGTTGGAGAGGCGGTAATAGACCATCTGGCCTCTCTTATCCGCGCCGACCAAGCCGGCCTCGCGCAGCCGCGCCAGATGCTGCGACACGGCCGACTGAGATAACTCAACGATTTGGCAGAGCTCGCCGACCGACCTCTCCGCACCGACGAGTTGGCACAGGATGAGCAGCCTTGACGGGTTGGCCAGTTCCTTGAGGAGCCCGGCCGCCTCCGCGGCGTGAGCCTTCATCCTGTCTGCGACTGAAGCTGCATTGCGTTGCATGTTGACAATATATTAGATGACCCTAATATATGCAAGAGCCAGTTAGCGAGTTGTGGAAAAAGCGGCCATGGAAAAGAACTACATCGATATGACGCGCGCCATCTCGGCCAATCTGAAGACGCTTCGCAAGGGCCTACCCGATGCGATGCAAGGCTTCTCGGCGCTCGCGGCGGGCGCAACCCGCGAAGGCGCTCTCGACAGGAAGACGAAGGAGCTGATCGCGCTTGCGCTCGGGGTGGGCGCGCATTGCGACGGCTGCATCGGCTTTCACGCCGAGGCGCTTGTGCAGCTCGGCGCGTCGCGGCAGGAGGTCGAGGAGGCGCTCGGCATGGCGATCTATATGGGCGGCGGCCCGTCCCTCATGTATGCGGCCGACGCAATTGCCGCGTACGAGCAATTCCTAGCAAAGAAGATCGCATCCTAGACGGAAGATCTCGATACCGCCGGCGGCGCGCGGAGCGCGGAGCGATAGGCGCAAGCGTAGCCGCGCCTTCTCCCAGCTTTTTCGCGCGTGCGGCCAGCTAAGCCGCTTTCTCCGCTAGGAGCGCGCGCGATTCTGCGCTAAACGTCGTCCCCGCGCACAAATGGACGCAAATGACGAGCCGGGGGACAGGCCTCCGGCTAAAGCTGTTGGAAGAACGAATATGTTCGAGATCTATCGAGAAGAAGTGGAATGGGGCGGACGCACGCTGAGGCTTGAGACAGGCCGGATCGCCCGGCAGGCCGATGGCGCCGTGCTCGCGACCTATGGAGAAACTTCCGTGCTCGCCACCGTCGTCGCGGAGCGCGAGGCGGACCAGTCGAAGGACTTCTTCCCACTCAGGGTCGACTACCAGGAAAAGGCCTACGCGGCCGGCAAGATCCCCGGCGGCTACTTCAAGCGCGAAGGCCGTCCGACCGAGCGCGAGACGCTGATCTCGCGGCTCATCGACCGCCCGATCCGCCCGCTGTTCGCGCCGGGCTTCAAGAACGAGACGCAGGTGATCGTCACGGTGCTGTCGCACGACATGGAGAGCGATCCCGACGTGCTGGCGCTGGTCGCCGCCTCGGCCGCGCTGACGCTGTCGGGCGTGCCCTTCCTCGGGCCGATCGGCGCCTCGAAGGTCGGCTATGCGCACGGCCAATACATCCTCAATCCCACCGTCGACCAGCAGAAGACCACCGAGCTCGACCTCATGGTGGCGGGCACGGGCGAGGCCGTGCTCATGGTGGAATTGGAAGCGAAGGAGTTGTCCGAGGAGATCATGCTTGGCGCCGTCATCTTCGGTCAGCAGGGCTACAAGCCCGTGATCGACGCGATTATCGGCCTTGCCGAGCAGGCCGCGAAGGCGCCCTGGGATCTGCCGGACGCGAAGAACGAGTTCGACGCCAAGGTCAAGAAACTCGCCGAGAAGGACCTGAAGAAGGCCTACCAGATCGCCGGCAAGCAGGAGCGCCAGTCGAAAGTCGCCGAGGCCAAGGCCAAGGTCGTAGCGGAGCTTTTGACGCCGGAAGCAACGGCGGGCGAGAAGGTGAAGCTCGCCGACGCCTTCAAGGAGCTTGAGAAGAACGTCGTCCGCACGAGCATCCTCAAGACCGGCAAGCGCATCGACGGACGCGACCTGAAGACGGTCCGACCCATCGACTGCCAGGTGCATGTGATCCCGCGCGCGCACGGCTCGGCTCTGTTCACCCGCGGCGAAACGCAGGCGCTGGTCGTGGCCACGCTCGGCACCGGCGAGGACGAGCAGTGGATCGACTCGCTGGAAGGCACCTACAAGGAAACCTTCCTGCTGCATTATAACTTCCCGCCCTTCTCGGTCGGCGAAGTGGGCCGCATGGGCTCGCCCGGCCGCCGCGAAATCGGCCACGGCAAGCTCGCCTGGCGCTCGGTTCACCCCGTGCTGCCCGGCAGCGACACCTTCCCCTACACCATCCGCGTCGTCTCCGAGATCACCGAGTTCGAACGGTTCGTCCTCGATGGCGAGCGTCTGCGGCGCCTCGCTTGCGATGATGGACGCCGGCATCCCGCTGAAGGCGCCGGTGGCTGGCATCGCCATGGGCCTCATCAAGGAAACGGAGGGCGTCGCGGTCCTGTCCGACATCCTCGGCGACGAGGACCATCTCGGCGACATGGACTTCAAGGTCGCCGGCACTGAGCGTGGCGTCACCGCGCTGCAGATGGACATCAAGATCACGGGCATCACGACCGAGATCATGAAAACCGCGCTCGATCAGGCGCTGGAAGGCCGCATCCATATCCTCGGCGAGATGTCGAAGGCGCTGGGCCACGCCCGCACCGATCTTGGCGAGCATGCGCCGCGCATCGAGACCATCACGATCCCGACCGACAAGATCCGCGAAGTGATCGGCTCGGGCGGCTCGGTGATCCGCTCCATCGTGGAAGAGTCCGGCGCGAAGATCGATATCTCCGACGACGGCACGGTGAAGATCGCGGCGGCGAACCAGAACTCCATCAAGGAGGCGATCAACCGCATCAAGTCCATCGCGTCCGAGCCGGAAGTCGGCGTGATCTACAAGGGCAAGGTCGTGAAGATCGTCGAGTTCGGCGCCTTCGTGAACTTCTTCGGCTCCCGCGACGGCCTCGTGCACATCTCGCAGATGTCGGACCGCCGCCTGAAGCACGCCTCCGAGGTGGTGAAGGAAGGCAGCGAGGTCTATGTGAAATGCATGGGCTTCGACGACCGCGGCAAGGTCCGCCTCGCCATGAAGGGCATCGACCAGAAGACCGGCAAGGAAGTCGCCGCCGCGCCGGGCGGAGAGCCCGCGGCCGAGCCCGCCGCGAGCTAAGTAGAGTTTCCCGATTGAGGCAGCGGATGGCCTTTGTCGGCCATCCCGGAAAGGCGAAGCCTTATCCGGGATCTTGATAAACCGGCGCGCTCATTTTTTGCAGATCCCGGCCCGCGCTTCGCTTGGCCGGGAAGACTTGTGTTGGGCAACTCGGCGCAGTCTGCCTAGCTTCGGATTTCATTGCCATACCGGAAACCCGCGGCGCTTTCCGGTATAGCGCTCCGCCAAACCACAACATATTCGATCACCCCAACGCTTGGCGTCTCATGACGCGGGCAAGGGTCGATACTTGCATTGACTTGTGGCGCGATCGACACGCTCATCGGAAAATTCCCCTTGCCGCCACGCAGCGCGCTAACGAAGCAAGCTTAATCTTCACAAGCAGTATATGCATATATACACGGCCTCCGCGATTCAAGTTGCATCCGGAGCGCGCGGCGGCGTTTGATTCGATCTGACGGAGCGCTGGCTGAGAGCCAATAAGCCGGGGGGAGAGGAATGCGTATCGGATTCAATCTCGGTCCGTTAAATGAACGAGGTACTTCGGTAGCGGTTTACGACTACGCGAGATATGCACAATCGCTTCTAAACTGTGAGCCTGTAATTTTTTTTACGAGCGCAAGCCCTGAGACGCTTGAACGATTCGAAGCCCGGTTTGAAGTCGTTCGCTATTCAGACCTAAAGGATTTTGCGCGGCTTGCTGTAGCCAGGAAAATCGACATCGCATATCACTTGAAGTATGGAAGCAATGATAGCCTTCTCGCGCCATGTGTTAAAAACGTTGTGCACGTTATTTTTAAAAGATTTGAGCCACACGGAGATGTTTATGCTTATATTTCCAAGTGGCTTGCCATGAATCGAACGGGGGGGCTGTTTCCATATGTCCCGCACATTGTCGACTTGCCGGAACCGAACTTATGCATGCGTCATGAGCTTTCCATTCCCAAGGATGCGCTTGTCATTGGCCGTCACGGCGGCTTCGAAACTTTCGACTTAAAATTTGTTCATCGAGCCGTCATCGATGCGCTCGAACTTAGAAAGGATATGTTTTTCATTTTCGTCAATACACGGCGTTTTTGCGAGCACGAGAGAGCAATATTCTTGCCGCCTATACTCGACAACTTGGAAAAAGCTAATTTTATAAACACATGCGACTTCATGTTGCACGCTAAAGCCCGCGGCGAAAGCTTCGGTCTGGCTGTGGCGGAGTTTATGTCGTTCGACAAACCTGTGATCTGCTGGGCCGGAGGAACCGATCGTAACCACCTTCATATGATCCCCAATCGCTCCTTTGTTTATAAATCTTATCACGACCTGGTCCGCCTCCTGGCGCAACTCGAAAGGCGCACATCCGACGGATCGTGGCGGAACAGAGTTGCCGAATTCGCCCCGGCGCCGGTTATGGAGAAGTTTAAAAGGGAATTTATCGAAACCGAACGCCAGAACCAGACATTACGCCCGAGTATGTCATTCATTATCAAGCGGAATACGGCCCAGCGCATTTTCAAGGCGCGCTACGATATGTGGCGGGAAGGCATTCGGATATAGCGGCGCCGGGCTGTTCAGCAAAGCGTTATTGCATCAACCGGGTCCCCAATCGGATGCATGGCGGCGACGCCGGCGGCATGGTTGGTGAGAAGTCTTCCACCCTTTGCGAGCGCCCTGCGAAAGCGGCCTTCGTTGGCTGGACCCCGCTTTCCAGCCAACGAAGCGCTTCTGCCCGGCTTGCCTCAAAGGGGCGTGCGGCTCGCCTGGCTGATGGTGTATGCAATCTCCAGCTAGGCCGGAACAGATGACCCCTGCAATCAACCTGGACTTGCGTGTGTCATTGAGGGCACTCGCGCCGTTCGCAGCGAAGGAGGCGAAATCCCTCAATAGGTGAAATTTGTCCGGCGTCTGAAGGACTTATCTGGCGCCGCCGCCGCCCTGGCGGCCTGTATCTATTTCGTAACATTTTTTCAAATAGAAAAAATAGAGCCCAACTATTTTATTCCCATTTTCCAGAAAAAAATATTGGGGCTCATAACCTGCGCCGATCCGATGCCGCCTCATTTCAAAAGGGCTGAGAGCCATCGAAGCCGGCTCTCCCGCGACATCGCGCTTTACTTTGCGCGTCCGCTGACGAAACTGGCGCCATGACAATCGAAAAACGCTCCGTTCGCGCCGGCGACGACGGCCTTCGCCTGGACCGCTGGCTGAAGAAACACTATCCGTCCTTGCCCCATGCGCTGGTGCAAAAGCTGGTGCGAACCGGGCAGGTGCGCGTCGACGGCAGCCGCATGAAGGCCGAGACGCGGCTTTCGGCGGGTCAGGAAATCCGCGTTCCCACGCATTTCGCGGCGCCGCCAGCCGAGCCGCAGCCGTCGCTTAAAGCCCCGCCGGGCCTCTCGAAGGCCGACCGCGATTTTATCGAGCGCATGATCATCTTCGAGGACGACCGGATCGCGATCCTGAACAAGCCGTTCGGCATCGCGGTGCAGGGTGGCACCAAGACGTCCCGCCACATCGATGGGCTGCTCGCCGGCATGGCCGACCGCTTTGGCGGCGAGCGCCCCCGCCTCGTGCACCGCCTCGACCGCGACACGACCGGCATCCTCGTCGTCGCCAAGGACCGGCAGACGGCCGCGCGGCTCGGCCGCCTCTTCCAAACGCGCTCGGTGCAGAAAATCTACTGGGCGATCGCGCGCGGCATCCCGAAGCCGCCGCAAGGCAAGGTCGAGGCCGCGCTCGTGAAAGCCGCGGGGCCGGAAGGCGACCGCGTGCGAAAGGCGAGGCCAGGCGAGCAGGAACTCGCCCAGCACGCGACCACCTATTACTCGGTCATCGACCGTTCGGGAAATGTGGCGTGGGTGTCGCTCAAACCCGTCACAGGACGCCAGCATCAGCTTCGCGCGCACATGGACATTCTCGGAACGCCCATCGTCGGCGACCAAAAATATGGCGATGTTGCCGAATTACATGTGGACGGGATTGAAAGAAAGCTTCATCTTCACGCTAGGCGTCTCACCTTGAAAGACGCCACTTTGGGAGAGATCGACATTTCCGCCCCCCTGCCGCCACACATGGCGAAGACATTCGACCTTCTGGGATTCGATGCGCAGCGGTACGGCGAATAATTTTGGGTTCTCCACTAATCGCGGGCGCGCATTCATCTCCGGTTAGCGGTGCGTATTCAATATGGGGCAGGACGAGGGCATTGGTTTGGAAGGTTTGGGCGCTGAACTTGATCTGCGCAATGGTGAATACATGCCCTCGACACCTAAGCTGATTGTTTTCGACTGCGATGGAACGCTTGTCGACACGCAGTACATTATAACCGAAGTCATGCGGCTCACGTTCCTGAGCACGGGGCTTGCCGCGCCGGATCGCGCTGCGATCCTGCGAACGATCGGCCTCTCGCTTCCCGAATCCATGGCGGAGCTCGCGCCGGAGCATTGCCCCGTGGTCAGGAATGAACTGGTGCGCTCCTACCGCGAGCAGTACAAGACGCTGCGCCAGAGCGCGCCTTCGCCGGAGCCGATGTTTCTTGGCGCGGCGCCGCTCTTGACGCGCTTGGCGTCGCGGGAAGGCCTGCGTCTCGGCCTCGCCACCGGCAAGTCGCGGCGCGGCGTGCTGCGCTTTCTCGAACAAAATGGACTCGACGGCGTCTTCGCGACGGTTCAGACCGCCGACGATGCGCCATCCAAACCGCACCCCGCGATGCTTTTGCAGGCGATGAAAGAGACGGGCGCCGCTCCCGACGCAACCATCATGGTCGGCGACACCTCCCACGACATGCTCATGGCCGCTGCAGCGAACGTTGCCGGCCTTGGCGTGTCCTGGGGCTATCACACGGTGGCTGAGCTGCAGCGCGCGGGCGCGAAAGCCATTGTGAGAAGCTTTGCGGCGCTGACACAAGCGCTGGAAGGCTGGGATATCGCTCCGGCGGGCGCCCTAGCGGTGGCCTGAGCAGGGCGCGCCCCCGGCGGCGGCTGCTGCGCCAATCGATATGCCTCAAGTCAAACGAGCCGCGCCGCCGCCGCAGATATGGCCAATTGGCGCCGGACTTGCCGCGTCCATAGTGGGTTTGACTAAATAGTATTCGTATAGTAATTATCTGTGAATTGGATAAGGACTTTGGCTGCATCTCAGCAGGTGGGCCATGTACGGCCGCAATGTGTGCGAGTCTCAGGAGCATTTGCTGCGTCTCAGACAAACTCTGGCTGAGTTGCAAGAGATAAACTTTCATGGCGTCAAATTCCTTTCAGACAGCCTTCAAGACAGAAGTCCCGATCGAGCCACGATATTCTCGCTCGAACAATTCCCCTGAAATGAATACGCCGGCCAAGATGTGGCTTGAGAAGGCCGAGAATGCGAGAGCGCTTGCCGGCCGGCTGCCTGGAACTTTGGGAAGGCGACTTCTTCTCGACATTGCCGGGACTTACGAAAGCTTCGCCCGGCAAGGAAGCCGCTAAAAGACACATGCGGTTGCGACATGTCGAAAAGGTGAACGTGAGCGGCGGCTATGTCCGCAGCGCGCTCTTATTGAAAAGCCCACGATGGTGAATTTTGGACACCAAGAAGCCCAAACCAAATTTGTTGAAGCTTTCGAAGCAAGAAACATCCAGGTTTTCAATACATTTCAAACTCGGCGCGAGAGCAGCATCAAGTTAAGCTTCAGCACAAATCTTGTCTGACGCTCGGTTCAACCCGATTTCGAGTAGCAAGAAATCGTGTTGACCCCACGCGGGTTAAGGATATGAGTGTTTGTCATTAAGAAAAGGGTTGGATGCGAAATGGCTAATGGCAAGCCCCCGGCAGAAGAGAAGGATGCCGCCGCCGCCAAGCCGCAGGTTGAAACGAACTTCCCGACGGTCGGCATCGGGGCTTCCGCGGGCGGCGTGACGGCGCTGCAGCAATTCTTCCATGAGATTCCGGCGGACACCGGCGCCGCCTATGTCGTGATCGTCCATCTGGAGCCGACCTATACGAGCGAGCTTCCAGAAATTCTCGCCCGCAAGACGCACATGCCGGTGGAGCAGGTGAACCGGAACGCGCCGCTCGAGCCGAACAAGATCTATGTCATTCCGCCGAACCGGCGGCTTCTCATCACGGACCACGAGATCGCAACCTTCGCCTTCGACGAGCCGCGCGGCAGGCGCTCGCCCATCGACCAGTTCTTCCGCTCGCTCGCAGACCAGCATGGCGACGGCTTCGCCGTGGTGCTTACGGGCGCCGGCTCGGACGGCACGGTGGGCGCGAAGGCCATCAAGGAGGCGGGCGGCCTCATCCTCGTGCAGGATCCCGGCGAGGCGGAATATCCCTCCATGCCTCGGAGCGCCATTGCGACGGGCCTTGCCGACGTGGTGGCGCCGGTGCGCGACCTCGCCCATCGGCTCGTCGAGCTTCTAAAGGCGCAGGCGCATAGCCCGTTGGCAACGTTCGAACCGGGCGACGAGGGGACGCTCACACGCATCCTCGCGCATCTGCGCTCCAAGACCGGCCACGACTTCCTGCGCTACAAGCGCTCCACCATCTACCGGCGGCTTGCCCGGCGCATGCAGGTGAGCAAGCTCAAGTCTCTCGCCGAATATCTCGACTTCCTGAAAAGCAAGCCGGAGGAGGTTCAGAGCCTTTTCCACGACCTGCTCATATCCGGGACGACGTTCTTCCGCGATTCGGGCGCGTTCGACGCTTTGTCGCGCGAGGTCATCTCCAAACTCTACGACAAGGAGGATCCCTCCACGCCGCTTCGCGTGTGGGTTCCGGGATGCGCCACCGGCGAGGAAGCGTATTCCATCGCCATGCTGTTCGCCGACGAGGCGGCTCGACGCGACGTGCGCTCCGAAGTGCAAATTTTCGCCTCCGACCTCGACAGTACGGCGCTGTCGATCGCCAGGGAAGGCCGATATCCGCTCGCGGTCGAGGCCGACCTGGGAGAGGAGCGCCACAGGAAATACTTCACCAAGGAGGCGGATCACTACCGCATCCGGCGCGAAATTCGGGATATGGTGCTGTTCGCAGCGCACAGCCTCTTGAAAGATCCGCCGTTTTCGAGGCTGCATCTCGTCTCGTGCCGCAATCTCCTCATCTATCTTGAGAAGGATTTGCAGCAGCAGGCGATCTCCACCTGTCGTTACGCCTTGAAGCCCAGCGGCTACCTATTCCTCGGCTCGTCGGAAACGGCGGAAAATCCGGCCGGGCTATTCCGCGTCATCGACCGCGACGCCCGGATTTATCAGGCGAACGTCAGGGCGAGCGGCGAGAAGTTGTTCCCGCAAGTCTTTGTCTCTCCGAAGCTAAGCGACATTCCGGTCTTCGCGCCGGCGAGGTCCGGCGATCACGCGCCCGCCGTCATTCACAGCCGGGCTTTGGAGATGGCGGCGCCGCCGAGCGTGCTCGTCGATATAGGCCATCAGGTCCTCAACATGTCCGACGCCGCCGGGCGCTTCATCCAGCCCTCCGGCGGACAGATCAGGAACGACGTCACCGAACTCGTGAGGCCCGAGCTGCGCTTCGACCTGCGCGCGGCGCTGCATCGGGCCTTCGAGCGAAACCAGCCGACGCTGAGCCTGCCGATCCCGGTTCAGTTCAATGGCGCGGCGAAGCGGGTCTTCCTGCAGGTGAAGCCGGTCTCCCTCGACAAAGAAGCTCCGAGACAGGCGGTCGTGTTTTTCATCGAGGGCGACGCCGTACTGTCCTCCGAGAACGAGACGGTTGCGTTGGATCCCAATCAGGCTTTCGACGCCGAGATCCGTCAACTCAAGGAAGAGCTGGAGCTCATACGCTCGCGCCTGCGCGCGAGCCGGGAGGAGTATGAGGCCGCCAACGAGGAGCTTCGCGCGGCCAACGAGGAGCTGCAATCCATCAACGAGGAATACCGCTCCACCGCCGAGGAGCTTGAAACCAGCAAGGAGGAGATGCAATCCATCAACGAGGAACTGCAGAGCGTCAACGCCGAGCTGAAGATCAAGCTCGACAGCGTGTCGCGCGCCAACAACGATTTGCAGAACCTGATGGCGTCGACGGATGTCGGAACGCTGTTTCTCGACAGCCAGCTTCGCATCAAACGCTTCACGCCGAGGATCGCGGAGCTTTTCAACATCCAGCCGACGGATGACGGCAGGCCGATTACCGATTTCACCCACAGGCTCGATTACCCGAATTTCGCCGTGGACGCTCAAGCCGTTCTCAAGGACTTGAGCGTTTTTGAGCGCGAAATATGGAGCGACGGGAAGTGGTATCTGACGCGGATCAGGCCCTACCGGACGGTGGACGACCGGATCGAGGGCGTGGTCTGCACCTTCGTCGATGTCACGGCGCGCCTGAAAACAGAGGAAGCCTTGAAAGCGGGCGAAGCGCATCTGCGTCTGCTCCTGAGCGAGCTTTCGCATCGCGTGAAGAACACCCTTGCCGTCGTGCAGGCGATGGCGCGCCTGTCCTTCGCGGAGGATATTTCGAGGGACGATGCGCTGGAGGCGTTCACGAGCCGGGTGCGCGCTCTATCGGCGGCGCACGATCTGCTCGTAAAAAGCGACTGGCGCGGCGCGCGCCTTCGCGAAGTGATCGAAGAGCAGCTTGCGCCTTACGCGGTCGGAGGGCAGCGCATCGCGCTCGACGGTCCCGACATTAAATTGCCGGCCGATCTAGCGACGCCCTTATCCCTTGTTCTGCATGAACTTTCTGCTAACGCGCTAAAATATGGAGCGTTGTCCGCGAAAACGGGAACCCTTCGCCTCGACTGGGGCTTTAAGCCTGATGGGACGGGACAGGAATTTGAGTTCCGCTGGCGGGAGGCTGGCGGGCCTCTGGTCGAACCGCCCCGGAAGCAAGGATTTGACTTCTTACCTAATTAAGAATGGGCTGCCGGAAGCGCAGATCGGCCTGGAGTATGCGCCGGACGGGTTAAATTACACGGTTACATTACCGGCGAAGTGTGTGCGGAGCGAATGAGTTCGACTGAAGACCGGCCATTGCAAGGCGCCTGGATCCTGGTCGCGGAAGACGACGCGATCCTCGCCTTCGATTTGGGCATCACGCTCCTGAAAGCCGGGGCGAAAATCCTGGGGCCGGCGCTGACGCTTGCGCACACGCTTTCGCTCGCCCAGACCGCGCCACTGTCGGCGGCCATTCTCGACGTGAGACTCCGCGATGAGGAGGTGTTTCCCGCAGCGGTGGCGTTGAAGGAGCGCGGCGTTGGCATCGTCTTCTATACGGGCTACGCCGCGGTCGAGAGCCTGCAGCGGGACTGGCCAGGCGCGCGAGTGCTGACGAAGCCTACGCCGGCCAGGATTTTGATCCAAGCGGTTCAGAGCGTTTTGATAGCCGGCGTGGATCGCGGCGCCGCCACTTCATAGAAAAGTCTGATCCAACCCGCTCGCGCAAGCTTCGAGCATGGGGTAACTAGTAAGTTAACCGCGTCTTTCGAAATTCGAGGAGGCGCGGCCATGCCGATGCAGACGAACATGAAAGCGCCTCAGACCATGCCGATTCCGGCCCGCGCCATGGGTCTTCTCGGGCTTGTTCCCTTCACCGCCGGCGCGCTCGCGGTGCGCTTTGCGCCCGAAATCAGGGCGGAGGCCGCCTCGGCGCTCATCGTGTACGGCGCCGTTGCGCTGTCGTTCCTTGGGGGCGTGCGCTGGGGCTTTGCGGTTCTGGAAGGCGGCGAGGGAAGCTGGAGCGACTATGGGCTCAGCGCCGTTCCAGCGCTTCTGGCCTGGGCGGCCGCGCTGACCGGTGGCCCCGATGGGCTCGCAATTCTGGCTCTCGCGCTCGTTATCTGGTTTTTCGCCGAGCGTGCCGCGCCGCCGTCCGTGCCGCTGCCGACGTGGTATGGGCGCGTGCGAGGCCCGATTACCACCATCGCGATGCTGTCTCTGGCGGCGGCTGCGATGTCCTGGTAGGACGAATCCTGCGAGGTATTCGACATTGGAATGTCGGTCTCCCGACATTCCAACTTACTCTGCTTGCAGAATTACGCCGCCTTCAGCGTCGCGCCTCCGACGGCGCGGTTGCACGGGCACAATTGCTGCGTCTGCAACGCATCCAGGACGCGCAGCGTATCGGCCGGGTTGCGGCCAACGCTCAGGTTCGTCGCATAGACGTGCTGGATGACGTTGTCCGGGTCGACGACGTAGGTGTAGCGGTAGGCGACGCCGGCGGGAGAGCGCACGCCGAGACCGTCGACGAGCGAGCCGTTCGTGTCCGCGAACTGCCAAATCGCAAGCTTGTCCAAGTCCTTATGATCGCGGCGCCAGGCGAGCTTCACGAACTCATTGTCGGTCGATCCGCCGAGAACCACGGCGTCGCGGTCCTGGAACTCGCGCCCGAGCCGCGCGAATTCCGCGATCTCGGTCGGGCACACGAAGGTGAAATCCTTCGGATAGAAGAAAATCACCTTCCACTTGCCCGGAAAGCTCTCTTCGGTCAGCTTCTCGAAAGCGCTCTGGCCCTTCTCCTCGTGCGCGTTGAAGCCCGGCTTCACGCCTGTGATTTCGAACGTCGGCAGTTTATCGCCAATTCCTAACATGCAAACTCCCTCATAGTCTCTGAACGCTGCCTGCATAAAAGCAAGCCTCGTGCCATAAAGTCACGCTAACGTTTGTAATGGCAGCCATGCCGCGAGCGCAAGCGTGACCCTTCCTCTGCGCACAGCCCTTTGCCGGGAGCAATGCGACTCGAATTTATCCGGCGGATTGGATGTCGGTTTCGGAGAAGTCGCCGCCCTTGAAAAGCAGCGGCGCCGAGGTCTTTCGCCAAGGCGTAAGCGGCGCAAGACGCGCGCCGGAGTGAAGGCCCTTTCCATAACGCCTGAAAGCTTGCAACGCGCATTCCGCCTGCCGCCGGTCGAACGGGACAATCGTGGTCCCCGTTATCTGAATAAATCGCTCCGGGTCGCCCAGGCCTGCCTCGCCTCGCCGCGCAAGAATCACCATTGAGGCTCCGAAAAAGCTGAGCGCCGAGAGGGAGCACCGCGAGGCATGCGCCGCTACGATGGCTCGCAACGCCTCGTGCTCGGGCTCACGGCCCAGAATTGCGATGATCGCCGATTATATCCAGCACAATCACTGGGGCAGGCCGAACTCATGGTAGCCGACGATTTCGTCCGCGGACCTGGCGTCGAGCAAAGCGCGGCTCACATGGCGGTGGGAGAATTCGTCGAGCGCTTCGACGATCGCTTCGGGAGACGGATTTGCGCTCGCATCGAGAAGCCCCGCTTTCCGGGCGCTTTCCGCGATGGCCTCGCCGACGGCTTGTTCGATGGTGACGCCTCGCTTCCGGGCGACCTTTGCAGCCAGCATTTCGGCGTCGCCGGAAAGCTCGATGGTCACACTCATGCCGTCCTCTTCTTCCGAAATCCGACAATACGCCCGGCTGAGACACGCGCCAAGCTCGGCTGGGCTCCGTCCGCGCCGGAATAAGGCTCAGGCGCGGATGAAGTCGGCGATGAGCGCGGGCGCGGCGGCGTCGAAGCCGACCACGTCGAGCATGCCGCCGTCGGCCGGGTCGGCGATGGAGAAGCCGTTCGACACCATGCCAACCACAACGAGCTTCGCCGGGATGCCGGTCTGCCGCCGGTATTCGCGCAGCGCCTGCGCGGGGTGGATTTTGCCGGCCCAGGTTTCGCTGTCGGTGTAGACCACAAAGGCGTCCACCGAGAGGCCCTGCTCCAGGGCGTGCAGCATCGGCAGCGCGCAGTCCGTGCCGCCGAAGGGCAGGTTCTCCACCGTGCGCACGGCGTCGTCGAGGCGCATGCCGGGCGAAAGCGGCAGCGGCGTCAGCTTGGCGCCCTGCGACCAGCCATGCGCGCCGTCGAGCGCCGTGAAGCCGACGATATGGTAATTCTCCTCCGTCGCGGCCGTCATCAGCGCCATCGCGGCCGAGCCTTCGCGAGGGGTCAGCGACGTGCCCGCAATGCCGCCGCCCGCCATCGAGCCCGACACGTCGAGCGCGAGCAGGATGCGCTTGCCGGTCGGCTCCACATTGGCGAAGGCGGTGTAGAAGGCCGCGTTCAGCGAGTCGATCACTTGCGGCGCCGGCTCCCAGGTCAGCGAGCCCTTCTCGCCGCGTCCCTGCGCATAGGTCTTCAGCGCGAGCAGGATGGCGAGCGGATGCACCCGCGCCTTCCTGATGCGGCCCGTGTCCGCGAGCGCCGATAGCACAAGCGGCAGGCCGTCGCCGAGCGGCTTCAGCACGCCGGCCGCGGAAAGCTTGCCGAGATTGCGGATCAGCGCAGTGACCGGCATGCGGTCGAGCAGCGCGCGCCAGACCTTGACGTCGTTCAGCCATTCCGTCGGAACGGCCTCGCGCGGCAGATCGTGCTTCAGGATCAGAGCGGCGACCTCGTCCGCGTCCTTCGCCTTGCTCACGGCCATGAAGGCGGCGGCGAGTTGCGGCAGCTCGGGCCCGGTCGCGCTGCGGCAAATCCAGTCGAAAAGCGCCTTGCGGGCGGCCTCGTGCGTCGAGGGATGCGCGAGCCGCAACAGATCGCGATGGTCCCAGCCGCCGCGCTGTCGGTACTTGATGACCTGCAGCGCGAGATCGTCCACGCGCTTTTCCGTGTACCACGCCGCAACGCCGCGCCGAAGCCCGCGCCCCCAGCCGCGAAACCCCTCGATGGCCTCGGCGAACTGGAACAGATGCGTCCCCGTCCGGCACACCTTCGGGATCGCGGCCATTGCGGCGCGTTTCGTGCGCTCATTGCCGAGCGAGGCGGCCAGCGCCAGCGCGAAAATCGCCGGGCCGTTCTTCGGCGCGCGGCCCGATTCCGAAACCTCGACGATGCGCGCGACGGCGCGCTCGCCATCCGATGCGATGGCCTCGATGGTGGCCTCGGCGTTCTCGCGCGTCAGCGTCCGCTCGCTCGCGTAATAGCTCCCGCCCTCGGAGCCGAGCACGAGGAAGCGGTCGAGCCGCATCCAATCGTCAACCGGGAAGGCATAGCCGCCAGCCGAGTTCGCGACCGTGCCGCCGACGCGATGCATGGTGAAGAATTTTCGGTAACTGAACATGGCCTGCCTCCGGAGTTCCGGGAAAGGCAAGGCGGACGTGAAATGACCAAGGATGTTCTAGCCGCTCTGCCGCTGAGCTACGCGGGATCGTAGATCCCCGCGATAGGATTCGAACCTACGACCTGCTCCTCCTCAAGGATAACCCTCAATCTCCGGCCCGCCGGCCTTTTCCCTTCCCTGATCGCGTCGCCGCGAAAATTTCTATCCGCCTCGTAATACTTGTATAATCGCAAAACCGGGCTGGGCGCGAACCCTGTAGTGCGGCGAATCGAACCTGTGGCGGCGCGGGCGTGTTGTGTCCGAAGGATTAGGCGCTTTGCCTTGCGGCCAGCATCTCCCCGTTAACAGCGGTAACCTTCAAACTCCGGCCCGCGCCGAGATTCTTTGTTTCTGTTGTGTGGCCGGGCGGTCGCTTGTTTGACAAAAGGAAGTACGTTGCTACGCCGGCAAAACCTGCGGCCTTAGCCAGGGGGATAACCTTCTGTCTCCGGCCCGCCCGGACCTGTAAAAACGCTCGGCGCGGACATATCATGCCCAAGGACGGGGAGCGCCGAAGCGCTTGCGGGCCTCCCGGCCCGGCCCCCAACGCGGTGGAGGATAATCCTCAAGCTCCGGCCCGCGCCGAAAAACTCGTTCCCCGGACATGTTGCGCCGATGCGGTTTCAGCCTGCCAAAGAGGATAACGCAAAGGCTTCGGCCCGGGACTGCGTATATGACGCAAGCTGAGCTTTCCGTCAATCAAAACTTTAATTTTCTTTCAGTTTGTGCTATGATGCGAGCATGATCAATGCCGCGCAAATTCGGGCCGCTCGCGGGCTTTTGAAGTGGACGCAAGCTATGCTCGCCGCAAAATCGGGGTTGTCCGTGGTGACGCTCAATATGATCGAAAGCGAGACCGTGCAGCCGCGCAAGACATCGCTCTGCGCGATCCGGGCGGCGCTCGAAGCGGGCGGCGTGGAGTTCCTCGGCGCGGATGGCGGCGGCGTCGGGGTCGGGGTGCGGCTTCGGGCTGGCGGCGCGGCCCCCGTTGGCCTCCCGGTTTCTTCTCAACCTGCAGGCGTCGTTAAATAGCATTTGATTCGAACGGCGGAAAACCGATGGCGGACATGGTCGGCACGAGAACGGCAGTCGAGGAAGAGCAAGCGGCGCCCGGCGTTTCCCGAAGGGAAGCGGCGCATGGCGGCGACAGGGTCGCGGCGTCGCTCGCCGCGCATGGCGTGACGGCGATTTTCACGCTGTGCGGCGGTCATATTTCGCCGATACTCACCGGCGCCAAGGCGCGCGGCGTCCGCATTCTCGATACGCGCGCCGAAGCCACGGCGGTGTTCGCGGCGGACGCGGCGGGCCGGCTGTCCGGCGTCCCAGGCGTCGCCGCCGTGACGGCTGGCCCCGGCGTGTCCAACACCGTGACCGCGCTGAAAAACGCGGAGCTTGCGCAATCGCCCGTCATCGTGCTCGGCGGCGCGGCGCCGACGCTCCTGCAGGGACGGGGCGCGCTCCAGGACATCGACCAGCGCCCGCTCGCCGCGCCGCATGCGAAGCTGTTCGCGCGCGTGCGCCGCGTGGGCGACATCGGCCCGGCGCTCGAAGAGGCGTTCGACGCCGCGCTTTCGGGCGTGCAAGGGCCGGCCTTCGTGGAATTGCCGGTCGATCTGCTCTATCCGGAGTCGCTGGTCCGGCAGTGGTACGCGGATGCGACGCCGAAGGGAGCTTCCATCGCCGAAAAGCTGATGCGGCTCTATATCAATCGGCATCTCGCAAAGCTGCTCGGCGGAAGCAATGCCGCGGCGCCGCGGCCGCCCGCACGGAAGGTTTCGGCGCCTGTGGCCGCCAAGCCGGCCATCGCCGCGGCGGCGCAGGCGGTCGCGCGCGCGTCGCGCCCCATCGCCGTCATCGGCAGCCAGGCGCTCGCCTCGGGAACAGACCCCGCCTATATCGCCGCCGCCGTCAAGCGGCTCGGCCTGCCCGTTTATCTCTCCGGCATGGCGCGCGGGCTGCTCGGCCGCGATCATCCGCTCCAGCTTCGCCATCAGCGCCGCAACGCGCTGAAGGAGGCCGATTGCGTCATCCTCGCTGGCGTGCCGTGCGATTTCCGCCTCGACTATGGGAAGCAAATCCGGCGCTCGGCCACGCTGATCGCCGCGAATTGGAGCGCCAAGGACGCGCGGCTGAACCGCGAGCCCGACATCGCGGCCATCGGCGACGCCGCGTCCTTCCTCGACCGGCTGGCCGATAGCGTGGACGCAGCAGCGAGCGAGCGCTGGCGGGATTGGGTCGGCTCGCTTCGAGCGCGGGACGCGGCCCGCGAGGCGGAGATCGACCTGCAGGCCGCCGTCCCTGGCGAATTCGTGAACCCCATCGCGCTGTTCCGCGCCATCGACCGCGCGGCCCCGGACAAAGCGATCTTCGTCGCGGATGGAGGCGATTTCGTCGCCACCGCTTCCTACATCCTGCACCCCCGCGGCCCGCTCGCCTGGCTCGATCCCGGCCCCTTCGGCACACTCGGCGTTGGCGCGGGTTTCGCGCTCGGCGCCGCGGTTACGCGCCCGAACGCGGAAATCTGGATCATTTTCGGCGACGGCGCCTGCGGCTACAGCCTCGCCGAATTCGATACGTTTGTGCGCCACCGCATCCCCGTCATCGCGGTGGTCGGCAACGACGCCGGCTGGACGCAGATCGCGCGCGAGCAGGTTAAGACGCTGGGCGACGGCGTGGGAACGGCGCTGGCGCGGAGCGATTATCACGAGGTCGCGGCTGGGTTCGGTGCGGAGGGCATTCTCGTCAAGTCGAACGCCGATGTGCCGGAAGCGCTGGCCCGCGCCCGCGCCGCAGCTGCCGCCGGCAAGCCCGTGCTGATCAACGTTTGGCTCGACGGCACGGCGTTCCGCGAAGGCTCACTTTCGATGTAAAGCGAAAACTGTATCCTTAGATTTTATAAGGTAAATTACTCATCCGAATGGCGAATAGCAATATTGTTGCTAGCATGCATCACCTTGGGCCTATTCAAGTCAAGCTTTACGCAATCTATGCGCTGAGAATCGCGAATCAGGCACGGTCTTTCGCAAGGTTGACGTAACCTGGGCCCGGCGCTCCCCCAATCCTAGCCGGCCCTAACTTCGGCGGCCGCCTTGCCTGCGCTCGCAAGGCGGCCCGTTTTTTTCCAATTTCCCGCACATAAACGAAAAAGGCCCCGTCTCCGGGGCCTTGCCTTGCCGAAATCCTGCTCGCTTTACCGGCGGTCGCCGAAGAGCTGCAACAGTGCGATGAAGATGTTGATGAAGTCGAGGTAAAGGCTCAGCGCGCCCATGATGGCGCTCTTGCCCAGCGTCTCCTCGCCGCCGCTCGCCATCGAATAATAGTTATCCTTGAGCTGCTGCGTGTCGTAGGCCGTCAAGCCCGTGAAGATCAGCACTGCAAGCACCGAGACCGCGAACTGCAAGCCCGTCGATTGAAGGAACATATTGACGAGGCTCGCGATCACCAGCCCGATCACGCCCATAATCAGGAAAGAGCCAAGCTGGGTCAGGTCGCGCTTCGTCGTATAACCGTAGAAACTCACCGCGCCGAAGGTAGCGGCCGTGATGAAGAAAATACGTGCAATCGAAGTTTGCGTGTAGACGACGAAAATGCTCGACAGCGAGAGCCCCATCAATGCCGCGAACAGCCAGAAAATCGCTTGAGCCGTGGTCGAACTCATCTGGTTTATTCGCGCCGCGAATAGAAAGACGATGGCGAGCGGGGACAGCATCAGGACATATTTGAACCATCCCACGTAAACGAATTTGCCTACCTCGGTAAGGCCGACGATCCTGCCCGTCTCCGAGGTCACAACCGATGCGTGAAACAACCCGTAAGCCATCAAGCCCGTAAGAACGAGGCCGATGCCCATGTAGTTGTAAACGCGCATCATATAGGCGCGCAGACCTTCGTCGATTGCGAAGGCGTCTGAGCGCGAGCGGGCGCGTACGTTGTACGCTCCTGTGCGGTCGTATTCTGCCATTTGTATTTGGTCCCTGACTGTCTTCACCTAAGGTCTGCGCAAAAGGTCTTCCAGGTTTTAACGGCCTGGAGCAAAGCCTCTCTTCGTCAGGCGGCCTGCCCTTTCGTCGCCATCCAGACGTTCACTCGGAACGCAGATAGTGCGCCGGCTTTGCTGACAGAACCCTGAACGTTCCCAGCGCCCCCAGCGCCATCACGAATATGGTCTCAATAAGAGATGGCTGCAATAGCGCCGTGAGGGATAGGCTAAAGCTTAGGTTCATCACATAAGCGACAATGGCGCAGGCGCCCGCGAGGCCGAGCGCGGCGGCGATGGCCGACAGGCTCAGCGCCAGCGCGAGATATTCGATGAGGTGCGCCGCGATGATCCGCCGCTTGCTGGCGCCGAGCGTTCGAAGCACGACCGCCTCATAGATGCGGCGGCGCTGGGCCGTCAGCAGCGCGCCCGCCACGACGAACGCGCCCATGATCAGCGTCACGGAGCCTGCGATGCGCACGGCGCGCATGACCTTCTCGAAAATGCCGTTCACCGCGGCGAGCGCGTCGCGAACGCGGATCCCCGAGATGGTGGGATAGGTCTCGCCGAGCGCCTTCATGACGGCGGCCTCGGCCTTCGTGTCGGGTGCGCGCCCTTCGGGCCAGGTCAGCGTCGCGAGATAGGTGAAGGGCGCCGCGCGCAGCGTATTCGGCGAAAACACCATGACGAAATTGATGTCGATGGAGCCCCAGCGCACCTTCCGCAGATTGGCTATCCTTGCGGTAAGGTTCCGGCCCAGCACGTTGACCGTGACCGTGTCGCCGACCTTCAGGCCGAGCGACTTTGCGATGTCCGCCTCGAACGAGACGAGCGGCTCGCCCTCGTAATCGGCAGGCCACCACGCGCCTTCCACGATTTTCGAGCCGGCCGGAGGCGCCTCGGAATAGGTGACGCCGCGGTCGCCGGTCAGCACCCATTCGGCGTTAGACGGCGGCTTGATCTCCTCCACAGGCACGCCGCGAAGCGCGATGAGCCTTCCCCTCAGCATTGGCGCCGTCGAAATGCGCGCGCCGGGCGCCTTTTCGTTCAACAGCGCTTCGAAGGGGGCAAGCTCACGCTTCGGCACGCCGATGAAGAAGTAGCTCGGCGCGCGGTCCGGCAGACGCGACTGAAGTTCGGTGGAGAGCGAAGCGTCCACGAGCGACACGGCGGTCAGCAGCGTCAGCCCAGCGCCGAGCGAGAGCGCAATCGTGCGCGACAGGCTTGCCGGGCCGCCGATATTGGCGAGCGCAAGAGCCAGTTCCGGCCGCTTCGGGCGCTTCAGCGAGGCGGCGAAACGGCGGAGGCCAGCGCCCACGGACCAGAACAGACCGAAGATCGCGAACATCGCCGCGCAGGTGTAAAGAGCGATCCGATGCTCTTTCGATAGGAGCACGGCGGCGAGCGCGAGCGCCATCACGGCGGCGAATGATGCAAGACGGTATGGGAGCGGCGGCCACCCCACCGATTTGTCGCTCCCGCTGCGCAGAAGCTCGGCGGCGCGCACCTGTTGCGCCCGCCCCAACGGCCAGAGGATGAAGGGAAGCGACGACAGCGCGCCGAACAGGGCCGCCAGCGCAAGCGCGCCAACGTCAAGCTCCGGCTCGATGGCCACCGGAGCTATGCCGGCGAGGAGGCTGGCCGCAAGCCACGGCACGGCGATGGCGATGGCGAAGCCGATCAGGATGCCGAGTCCGGCGAGCAGCGCGATCTCGATGAAAAAGGCGCGAAAAATGATGCGCTCCGTCGCGCCCAGCGCCTTGAACGCGGCGATGGTCATGCGCCGCCGCTCGATGAAGGCCGCTACCGCGTTCGCGACGCCGATGCCGCCCGTCAGCATGGCCGTCAGCCCGACCAGCGTAAGGAACTCCGTCAACTGCTCCAGCGTGTTTCTCACCCCGGGCGAAGGGTCGGAGCTGTCGCGGACGAGAAAGCCGGCTTCGGGAAACTTCGCCGCCAGCTCTTTCTTGAAATTGGGCGCGGGACCGGCGGCGGTTTTGATGCGATAGGCCCAGCGCACGAGGCTGCCCGGCTCGACGAGGCCGGTCTTATCGAGGAAGGCGAGCGAAAGAAGGATGCGCGCGCCGAAGGCGGGGCCGCCCGCGATGCGATCCGGCTCCTGCTCGATGACGGCCGCAATTGGGAAAGACGCGTTGCCGACGAGAACGCTGTCGCCGAGGCTCAAATGAAGCTGGTCGAGAACGCTGCGGTCGAGCGCGAGCCCGCCCTGCATCACCGAAGCAAGCCCGCCCTGCTCGAACTTGATCGCGCCGTAGAGCGGATAGGCGCCGTCCACCGCCTTGAGGTCGGCCAGCGCCTGAGCGCCGCCATCTGGCTTGCGCGCCATTGCGCGGAGGGTCGCGACCTCGCTTACTTCGCCGAAGGAGCGCAGATAAGCAAGCTCGTCCGCGTTCGCGCGCCGGTGGACCAGTGTGGCTTCGACGTCGCCGCCGAGCAGCGTCCGGCCTTCACGCGCGAGCGAATTCTGGACGGCGTCCGAGAGGCCGTTGATCGCCCCTATCGCGCCCGCGCCGAGCGCGATGCAGACGAGAAAAATCCAGAAGCCAGCAAAGCCGCCGCGAAGGTCGCGCAGCGCGAGGCGCAGCGGCAGCGGAAGACGGAGCGCGCGGCGGCTCTCGCTTGCGCTTGTTTCGGCAGCGGCCGTCATGCGTATGCGGTTTCCCGGATGGAGCCGACGATGCGCCCATCCTTCATGGCGACGACGCGCTCGCAGCGCCGCGCCAGCTCGGAGTTATGCGTGATGAGGATCAGCGTCGTTCCCATCCTGCGATGCAGGGAGAAGATGAGGTCCATGATCTGGGCGCCGGTCTCGCCGTCGAGATTGCCGGTCGGTTCGTCGGCGAACAGGATTTTGGGCTGCGGCGCGAGCGCGCGGGCCAGCGCCACGCGCTGCTGTTCGCCGCCCGAAAGCTGGCCCGGCGCGTGATGGAGGCGGTGAGACAGCCCCACTTCCGATAGCGCGGCTTCGGCGCGCTCGAACGCATCGGGGCGATTGAGGAATTCGAGCGGCAGCGCCACATTCTCGATTGCGGTCATGGTCGGGATCAGGTGAAAGGACTGGAACACGATGCCGATCAGGCGGCCTCTCGTTTCGGCAAGCTCATCCTCGCTCATGCGCGTGAAGTCGCGCCCGGCGATGAGAACTTGCCCCGAGGTTGCCGCTTCAAGCCCGGTCATGATCATCATGAGCGAGGATTTGCCCGACCCGCTTGGGCCGACAAGCGCCACCGATTGGCCTTCGGGCGCCGCCAAATCGACGCCGCGCAGGATGTCCACAGGGCCGGCCCTGCTCTTGAGAGTGAGCGTCACGCCCTTTAGATCGATGAGGCTGGAAGCGCGGCCGGATGCCGTCCCCGCGTGGGTGGGTGAAACAGAGGGAACGTGCAAATGAGACACCGTTTAAAGAGTGAGTCGCCCGGCTGCATATGGCTGCGGCTTTTCGTTTTTGCGACCGCCGCGATTGTAAATTTCCATGCCGGAAGCGCGCGCGCGGAAGCGGAAGCCGCGCCTGCCAAACGGGAGATCGTGATCCTCTCCTTCGGCGACAGCCTGATGGCGGGCTATCAGATTCCGCGCGACAAAGCCTTTCCGGCGCAATTGGAGGCGGCTTTACGCGCCAAGGGCTATGCGGTGCGCGTGATCAACGCCGGGGTGTCGGGCGACACCGCCGCCGACGGGCTCGCCCGCCTCGACTGGAGCCTCGACGAAAGGGTGGACGGCGCCATCGTCGAATTCGGCGCTAACGACGCTCTGCGCGGCATCGATCCCAAGGCGACCGAGCCGTCGCTCGATGAAATCCTGAAGACGCTGAAGGAGAGGCGCATCGAGCTGCTCGTCGCGGGCATGGAGGCGCCGCGCAACTGGGGCAAGGATTATGACGACGCGTTCCGCGCGATGTATCCGCGGCTCGCGGCGAAATACGGCGCGCTGCTTTATCCGTTCTTCCTGAAGGATGTCGCGACCGTGCGCGCGCTCAATCTGTCCGACGGCATGCATCCAACGCCCGAAGGCGTGGCGGCGATTGTGCGCAACATCCTGCCGGATGTGGAGAAGCTCATAGCGCGCATCCGCGAGAAGCGCGCGGCGAACCCCAGCTAGGCATACCCCTCACCCGGCGCCCGGCAAAACCGGCCGCCACCCTCTCCCGCGAGGGATATTCCGCGCGTCCCATCTCCCGCAAGGGGAGAGGGACAGGTTGAGGGACGTCCGGTTGGTCAAGCCGCAAGAGCTTGCTCGCGCTACTTCTTCGGGGTCGCGGTTTCCGGTTTGCCGCTCTCGCCCGGCTTACCCGGCTCCGCTGCGGGTTCTTCGTCGCCCTGCTTGGCGTTGAAGCAGCTGTAATACTTCGCCGGATCGGTCTCCTTCTCGGCGCAATCGGCGATGGGCTTCAGCTCTTCGACTTCGCCGTAAAATTTGTATGTCGTGATGGCGAATTGCTCCTCGCCGCTGGGCTGGGAGCCGTAGCGGTCCACCTTGCCCTTCAACCCCGGTTCGATTTGCAGCAGCGCGTCGAGCAAAGCGTCGCCTTCCACGTAGTTGTCGGGAAGCTGATCGAAAGGACCATCGAAATAGTCGTTGAGCTGGGTGTGGCCGAAGAAGTCTCCCATCAATATCTGCCGGTCCGCGAATTTGTCCTTGATGAATGCGAAGCTCGTCCGCATCCCGATGGTCAGCGCGGGCGAAATCTGCGACGGCTCGTACTGATCCAGCTTGGGATTGTCGTTGAGAATATAGAGGAAGGTCTTCGCGGTCTTGTTGAAGACGAGGAAGAACTGAATGCCGGACTCGTCCCAGACCGGGCCGATATAGGTTTCGTCGTCGCGAACCTGGCCCGGCGCGGGCTTGACCTTTGACAGATCGGGAAGCTCGAACGCGACCGTCTTGCCCTTGAACGCAATCGTGTAATGGAACTTGTCAATCTGCTTGACCTGCACGCCATCGCTGGGTCCGAACTTCTTGTAGACCGGGTCGAGCGGCTTTCTCCAATAGGCGTATTCCGGATAATAGGCGAAATGCACCTTGCCGTCGAACTGATCCCAGGCGTCGAACCTTAGATTGCCTGCATAGATAATGCCTTTGTAGGGGAAGGTGAAATAGTAATAACTCTCAGTAGGATAGACCGTCACCTTCGAGGCCAGCGCGTCGAACACCGCTGCGAAAACCGCGTCGGGGTTCGATACATCGAGCTCGTTGGGCGCCAGCAGCTCCTCGATCATCTCCTGATCGGTGTGAAGTTTGAGCTTGGCGGCATTGGCCGGAATAATCTGTGGAGCGAGTAAGGCGCCTGCCAGGACGATTGCAAAACTGCGCGCGAGAACGCTAGAGCCTTGTACGATATTCATTTTTGAGTTTTTCTTTTCCTCGGAGCGCCGCCTTTAGCAGCGCATTTTGGCAATCTCGCGCCGCGCCGTTTCCATTTGTTACCAATTTATGGATTGGAAATTTTCGCACCCTTAACTATATTCGAGTTGCCGAGGAAAGGAGCCAACAACTTAGGGTCAAGTGGATGAAAAAATACGCTATTGCGATTGCAATTGCATCTAGTGCTCTGTTCGGGTTGTCCGCTCAGGCTGCTCCTCTCGTATCGAACACCGCAGCCATTCAAAGCCAAGTCTCTCAAGAGAGCGCCACCTCCAAGGTCTGGTGGCGTCACCATCGTGGCTATTGGCGCCGGGGTTGGGGCTGGGGCGGCGGCTGGCATGGCCGTCATCGTAGCCATTGGCGCTGGGGCTCCCGCTGGTAGTCCAGCCTTATTGGTAGGTTGTGAGAACGGCCCCCAAGGGGGCCGTTTTTGTGTTCGCGCCCAGTCAATTGCCTGGGCGCCCTTGTTTGACATCGAGGTCGGCTTGTGCATGTTTGACGCCAAGGTCAGACTTGCCGCGCGCCTCGGCGTTCACCTCAAGCGGTCCCATGCTGAAAATGCGAACAAAGGAAGCACGCCGCCCAAAGCACAAGAACTCGCTTTGGATGATGCGGCGGCTATGGTCGGAGCACGTGCGGAACTATCTGCCGCAGCTCTTCCTCGCGTTTGCGCTCATTTCTCTTCTGGCGGCGATAACAGGGGCTTACCCTGTCATCATCAAATATTCCTATGACATGCTCGCCTCGGGGAACACGAGTTTCCTGTGGGCGATCCTGCTCGCCGTGGTCCTGGTGACGGGCGTGAAGGGCCTTGTGGACTATCTGCAATCGGTCCTGACGACCCGAATTAGCATCAATCTCGGCCTCGATATGCAGAAGCGCCTGTTCGCGCACATGCTGCAGTCTGACTTCGAGCGGCTGACGCGGGAGCCGCCGGGCCAGCTCCTGTCGCGGATCGCGGGCGATCTCGGCAGCATCCAAACGGCGATCATGTCGATTTTCACCATCGCCATCCGCGATGTGATGACGGTTGTCGCGCTCGCTATATCGCTGTTCTACCTCGATTGGCTGATGACGATCGTGGTCCTTATGTTTTATCCGCTGGCGGTCATCCCGGTCGCAAGCATCGGCAGGGTCATCCGCAAGAACGCCTATCGCACCGCCCAGCAATCGGGGACGACGACGTCCGCGCTCATCGAGCACCTGTCCTCGCCGCGGCTGATCAAGACGTTCCGGCTCGAAAACTACGCGCTCTCGCGCATGAACCAGGAGTTCGACCGGGTGAACGACCTCCGCCTCAGGACGGTGCGGATCCGCGCGGCCTTGAACCCCATTTTCGAGGTGTTCGGCGGCGTCGCGGTCGCCGGCGTGATCGGCTTCGCCGCCTACAGGATCACGGAGGGCGCCAAGACCGTCGGCGATTTCACGGGCTTCGTCAGCGCGCTTCTCCTGATCGCCCAGCCGATCCGCTCGTTCGGCAACCTGAACGCGCGGATCCAGGAAGGGCTTGCCGGGGCGGAGCGGTTCTACGAGGTGCTGAATGAGCCGCCGCTTATCGTGAGCGCGCCGGACGCGAAGCCGATTCAACTGACCCGCGGCCAGATCGTCTTCGAGGCTGTGAGCTTCGCCTACGCGAAGGACGGCCGCGAAGCGGTCCGCAATTTCACGCTGACGGTCCGTCCGAACACGACGGTTGCGCTTGTGGGACGCAGCGGCGCCGGGAAATCGACCGTTTTCAACCTCGTGCCCCGGCTCTACGACCCGCAGTCGGGCAGGATAACAATCGACGGGCAGGATATCCGGAAGGTGACAGTCGAGTCGCTGAGGGAGTTGATGGCGCTGGTGAGCCAGGAGATCACGCTTTTCGACGATTCGATCGAGGCCAATATCGCGCTCGGCCGCCTCAGTGCCACGCGCGAGGACATTATCGCCGCCGCGAAGGCCGCCGCCGCCCACGATTTCATCGTAGAGCTTCCGGCGGGCTACAAGACGGTCATCGGCGACCGGGGCATGCGCCTATCCGGCGGCCAGCGCCAGCGCGTGGCCCTCGCCCGCGCCATCCTCAGGGACGCGCCAATCCTGCTTCTCGACGAGGCGACCAGCGCGCTCGACGCCGAATTGGAGCGGCTCGTGCAAGAGGCGCTGGCGAAATTCAGCAAGACGCGCACCACGCTTGTGATCGCGCACCGGCTGTCCACCGTGAAGAACGCCGACGCGATCTGCGTCATGGAGGACGGCGAGATTGTCGAAGCCGGAACCCATGCCGAGCTTCTTGCGGGCGATGGCGCCTACGCACAGTTCTGCAAGTCGCAAGCGCTGACGCCGGACGAGCTATTTGCTGCGCGCGCTCCCGAAGACGCGGCGCTGGTTAAAGAGGACGCGGCTTGAGGGCCTACTCCCGCTGCAGGGCGCGGTTGACGATCAGGTTCGCCCAGCCGCTCGACCTGAACTCGCGCTTGATTTCCCAGGGATCGTAGCGGGTTTCGAGCCATTCGAAAAACGTCATCGGCTCCGCGCGGCTGTCCGCCATGTAGCGCTCGAAGAAATAGTCGAGAACGCCGGTCTCCGACTTCTTGAAATGCCCAAATTTCAGGCTGAGCTGCCGCATGGCCTCCTTAAGCGGCCGACCCTCTTTCATATAGAGAAGGAAAGCGCTCATGATCCCGGCGCGGTCCGCGCCGGACTTGCAGTGAAACAGCGCCGGATATTCGATCTCCTCGAAAAGCTCCCGCGCCTTGAGTATGACGGCGGCGGGCGGCGCCATCCGGGACTGAAGTTGGAAATTTACGAGCTTGACGCCATGCCGCCGGCAGGCCTCCACCTGCAGCCGGTAGCTGCCGCAGTCGCGCTCTCCGCGCAGGTTCACGATGGTTTTGATGCCACTGCGCGCCAAATAGGCAATCTGCGCCGGGCTTGGTTGCGCGGAGCGCCAAACGCCGGGCGCTATCTCATGCCGGTTCGCGTAAATGGCGCGGAATACGTGATGGTCCATGAAGAACAGATCGAAGTAATCCAGCGCCTTGTTGGCGCGCCCCTTGATCCAAGCGGGCGCACGCTCATCCACGCGGCGGCGAAAGCCGCGATAGCTGTTTGAAACCGCCTTCGAGTACGGCTTCATGAAGCGCTTGGCGTAACCGATCGGGCTTAACCGCATTCCCACCGCGTTGTTAGAGGGGCATCCTACTCATATAACGCGTTCCGGGGGGCGCATCCAAGCGCTAATCATTCGTTTGGCGGGGCCAAGCGTCATTGCAGCAACAGCCGCCCGTCGAGAAAACGGAATTCCGCCGGGTCGATAAGCCTTTTGTTGCACACCCTGACGCGGCTGACCTTGCCGTCGAGATTGCCGTTCCAGAATTCGAGGAAGCCGAGAAGCCGGGGATACCGGGCGCCAGATCGTACTCCTGCCAGATAAAGGATTGCAGCAGTCGCGGATGATCGGGCATGTGATAGAGAATCTCCGCCGTCGTTAAACAATAACCTTTGAGTTGCTCAATGAAGTGCTTGTCGGCCATGGGCGCCTCCTTTCATGGGCGCAAGTGCGCGCCCATCGTCCATGGTACCGCAAAAATCGGGCCAGGCAGAACAATTCCTGTTTAACTTCAGGGAGTTGGCAGCAGCGCAGGCCGAGTGCTGCCAAAAGCGCCGTCTGCGGCTTCAGAGCGCCGCCCAGCCACAAAGTTCGTTCTTGATGATGCCGGTCAGTGCGGCGATGCTTTCCGGCGTGTCGTTCAGACAGGGCAGAGCCGCGAATTGCTCGCCGCCATTCTCCTGGAAGATCTCGGCCGCCTGGATGCCCATTTCCTCAAGCGTTTCGATGCAGTCCGACGAGAAGCCCGGCGTGATCACCGCCATCCGCTTCACGCCCTGCTTCGCCAGCCTTTCGATGGTGTCCGCCGTGTAGGGTTGCAGCCACTCCGCCGAGCCGAAGCGCGATTGGAAGGTGAGCAGCAGCTTGTCTTCCCGCCAGCCGAGCGTCTCGCGCAAGAGACGCGTCGTCTTGGCGCAATGACAGTAATAGGGATCGCCATTTTCGATGTAGTTCAAGGGAAGACCGTGGAACGAGGCGATCACGACCTCCGGCTCGAAATCGAGCGCGGCCAGGCTCGCGCGCGTGGAAGCGGCGAGCGCATCGATATAGCCTGGGTCCTCGAAGTAGGGCGGGACCACGCGGACAGCAGGCTGCCACCTCAGGCTCTTCAGCACGTCGTACGCCTTGTCGCAGGCGGTTCCGGTGGTTGCCGCCGAGTATTGCGGATAGAGCGGGAAAATGAGGATGCGGTCGCACCCCTTCTCCTGCAGAGCTTCGAGCTTCGACTTGATGCTCGGGTTGCCGTACCGCATCGCCCAATCGACTTCGATGCGCGGGTCTCGCGCGAGAAAGGCGCCGATGCGCTCGCACTGGCTCCTCGTGGTGGTGCGAAGAGGCGATTCGTCGCGCTCCAGATTCCAGACGGATTTATAGGCCTCGCCCGAGGTAAAGGGCCGCTTCGTCAGCACGACAAGGTTAAGAATAAGCCACCAGACGACAGGGTTTACCTCGATGACGCGGCGATCCGACAGGAACTCCTTAAGGTAGCGGCGCATCGGCCAATAGCCGGTGCCGTCTGGCGTGCCGAGATTGAGAAGCAGAACGCCGATCCTGCCATAGTTAATGGCTGGGTGATCGTCAGGCGCGGCAAAGGGTGTTCGCGCCACCCAAAAACCCCGCGGCATTACATTCATGCCAGTGCCTCCCACTCAGACGCGATCTTGTCGTTCGACTCAAAAAGCCCTTCGCCGTCCGAAAATAGCATCCGGATAGCGCGGCGCGGCGCTCCTGTCACCCTACAACGCATAATTACGCCCAGAAGATCATCTTTTTTGGCGCTTGTGTTGTGATTGAGAATTCGCGCCGTTGCAAATAAGCATCCTGCCGCAGTTGCACAAACGCGGGCTTAAGAACACCTGTTAAAAGCGCCGGGCGCCAACGTTAAATCACGTCCTCGCGAGCCGGACGGGGAATACCTTGTTAATCACGTTTGCGGGCGTAGTGGACGCCTATTCGTTTTCCTCCTCGCTCTCGGGAGCGGAGGTTCTGATGCAGACCGAATCGCCCCGTTCGCGCCGCGCTCGGGCGAGAAGGCGATCCGCGAGCGCCTCGGTGCGCGGGCCGGGGTCGCCCGCGTTGCGCCGCTTCGGGTTGGGAAGGGCGGCCGCGAGCAGCGCCGCCTCGTCGTGCGAGAGTTCGGCCGCCGATTTGCCGAAATGATGGCGCGCCGCCGCCTCGGCGCCGAACACGCCCGGCGCCCATTCCACGATGTTGAGATAGATCTCCATGACCCTCTGTTTGCCGAGAACCGCGTCCATCCAATAGGCGAGCGGGATCTCCAAGGGCTTACGCAGGATGGCGGGCGAATTCCACAGGAACAGGTTTTTCGCCGTCTGCATGTCGATGGTGCTGGCGCCGCCCTTCGGCTTGCCCCCGGCGATCGCTTCGGCGGCCTTGTCGAGCGCCGTCCAATCTACGCCGTGGTGTTTGCAAAAGCGGCCGTCCTCGGACACGATGACCTGCGCCACGAGGTTCGGCGAGATCTTGTCGAGGTCGCGCCATATATAAGAGACGTTGCTGCCGGTCGCGGCCTGACGCAGCATCAGCGCGGAGAAGGGCGGGTTTACGAAGAGGTAAATCGGCGTCAGGAAATAAGGCGCGGCCAGAAGCACAAGCAAGGCGATAAGCGCGAACCGCAGAATGCGCCTTCGCCGGGAATGGCCCCCTTGCCGCTCGTCGCCGGATGAAACTCCGCTATGTTCAAAAACTTGGCTCGCCGCTTCTGTCATGACGCAGGCTCGTAAATCGCTCTTGAGGATAACACGCATCTGGTCCATGTTGCCGCGCACATCGTCGGCCCCTAGAATACAAGTCTCGCAATGACCTTTACAGAACGCCTCGAAGCCCACGCAAGCCGTGTCGAACGTCATCTTGACGCCTGGTTGACGCGCGAACGATTGGGCGCGGTCCCGGCGCGGCTGCTCGAAGCGATGCGCTATGGCTCGCTTGGCGGCGGAAAGCGGTTCCGGCCCTTCCTCGTCGTCGAGAGCGCGGCCCTGTTCGGCGTGAGCGCCGAGCAGGCATTGAACACCGCGTGCGCGCTCGAATGCGTGCATTGCTATTCCCTGATCCATGACGATCTGCCGGCCATGGACGACGACGATTTGCGGCGCGGGCGGCCCACCGTGCATAAGGCGTTCGACGAGGCGACAGCGATCCTTGCGGGCGACACGCTTCTGACCATCGCCTTCGAAATCCTTGGCGATCCGACCACACATTCGAACCCGGCCGTGCGCGCCGGCCTGGGGCTGGCGCTTGCGCGAGCGAGCGGCGGGGCCGGCATGGCGGGCGGCCAGATGCTCGACCTCGAGGCGCCGGGCAAGACGCTGGGCGAAGCCGACATCCGCCAGCTGCAAGCGATGAAGACAGGCGCGCTGATCACCTTCGGCTGCGTTGCGGGCGGCATCCTTGGCGAGACATCGGAGAAGAACCTTACCGCACTTCGCAAATTCGGCGACGCGCTCGGCGCGGCCTTCCAGCTTGCGGACGACCTGCTCGACGCCGAGGGCGACGCGGCCGTCGTTGGCAAGGCGACGGGCAAGGATCGGGAGGCCGGGAAAGGCACGCTCGTTTCGCTGCTCGGCATCGAGGCCGCGCATGCGAAGCTTCAGGACATCAAGGCCGAGGCGCTGGCCGCGCTGACGCCGTTCCGTCCGCATGAGGGCATGCTGGCGGGCGCCGCCGAGTTCGTGGTCGCGCGCAAATTCTAAACGACGCGCCGCTGAACGGAGCGCAGGGAGCCAGGACATGAAGGTCGGCGGAACGCATTATCGGACGATCTGGCTTGAGAAGGACGGCGCCTCCGCCGGCATCATCGACCAGACGGGGCTCCCACACGATTTCGAGACGCTGACGCTCAGGACGCTTGCCGACGCCGCGCACGCGATCAAATCCATGCAGGTGCGCGGCGCGCCCCTGATCGGGGTCGCCGCGGCTTACGGCGTGTGCCTTGCGCTAAACGCCAATGCCTCGGACGCTGCGCTGGGAACCGCCTGCGCTGTCCTTGGCGCCACGCGGCCTACCGCCGTGAACCTGAATTGGGCGCTGAGCGAGATGCGCAAGGCGCTGCTGCCCGTCCCCCCGTCGGAGCGCGTCGCGGCGGCTTACGCGAAAGCGGCGCAACTCGCGGACCAGGATGTCGAAACCTGCCGCCTGATCGGCCACCACGGACACAAAATCATCGCCGATATCGCCGCGCGCAAGGGTGGCCGCGTGAATGTGCTGACGCATTGCAACGCGGGCTGGCTCGCCTGCGTCGACTGGGGCACGGCCCTTTCGCCGATCTACCAGGCGCACGACGCCGGCATTTTGGTCCATGTGTGGGTCGACGAGACGCGTCCGCGCAACCAGGGCGCCGCGCTGACGGCATTCGAGCTTGGCGCGCATGGCGTGCCGCACACCATCGTGGCGGACAACGCGGGCGGCCATCTCATGCAGCACGGCGAGGTGGATTTGTGCATCGTCGGCTGCGACCGGCTCACAGCCACGGGCGACGCCGCAAACAAGATCGGCACCTATTTGAAGGGGCTGGCGGCGAAGGATAACGGCGTTCCGTTCTACGTCGCGCTGCCGATTTCAACAATCGATTGGACCTTGAGCGACGGCGTGCGTGAAATCCCCATCGAGGAGCGCGATCAGGCCGAGGTCACGCACATGACAGGCCGCACGGCGGGCGGCGGCATCGAGACGGTGCAGGTGACCGCGCCCGGCAGCAGAGCGGCGAACCCGGCCTTCGACGTGACGCCCGCGCGGCTCATCACCGGCATCCTCACGGAGCGCGGCGTAACGCCCGCTTCGCGCGAGGGGCTTGCGCGGCTCTACCCCGAGTTCGCGAACGCCGCGTAACCGCCGCGGGCGCGCCGCCTGGCCAGCCTCTGGACAGGTTTCGCCCCTGATCCGCTTTTTGCCTTACTGGGGCGAAGCGCGCGCGCCCGTCAGCTCCGCGAGGGGCGGCTCAATGGCGCCCGGCCGCAATCAGCGCGGCGGCCGCAGGCGCGATCCAACCGCGCCCGCGCAACCTTGCCCCACCCCCGCAAGACAACTCCTTACTGAGTGCTAAGATACGGCTTCATGGCCTCAGCAATCGCCTGCAGCGTCGGCGCGCCATTGTAGATCTTGCCGTTTATGAAGAAGGTCGGAGTTCCACGCACACCCTCCTTCTCGCCTTTGTTGCGGACGGCGATGATCTTCTTCTGCAGCGCCTCGTCGTCGATGCATTTATCGAATTCGGCGTCCGTCATGCCCGCCTGCTTGGCGAACTGGCGCAAGGGGACAATGGCGTCTTCCTTGAACGCCCACTCGTCCTGCCGCGAGAACAGAAGATCGTTGAAGGCGTAGAAGCGGGTGGGATCGAGGCAGCGCGCGAGCACTGAGCCGGCGAACGCGGAGTTGTTCAGCGGGAATTCGCGCTCCACATAGCGCACCTTGCCCGTGTCGATGTATTCCGACTTCAATTCGGGCAGCACCTCCTTGTGGAAGTGCGCGCAGTGAGGACAACTCAGAGAAGAATATTCAATGATGGTGACAGGCGCATCCGCCTTGCCGAGGGCTATGTCGGGCAAGGTCTCCCCGGCCGCCACCGGAGTTGCTTCCTGTTGCGGCGCGGCGGTCTCCTCGGCGGCGCGTGAAACCGGGTTGAAGGCGAGAAGAGCGGCGAGCGCGAGCGCGCCCGAAGCGAAAACGGAATATCTCAGGTTCCTGAGCACTGGCCTCTCCAAGCTGAATGGACATTGGCGTTGTTGTGGAGCGGCGCTCGAAAAATTTCAAGCTGGTTGCGAAAAGCGGAAGGGATGTCAGGCTCCGCCGCCACGCGCTTTCACGCCGTTCGCCATGCGGGCGAGCGCGGCGCCGAGTTGGTTCTCGGGCTTGGGCCGATCCGGCGCCGGGGCGGCGGGCAGCGCCGCGCGTACTGGCTTGGCGGGCTTCCTGAAGACCGGCGCCTGCACGATGCGCAGGCCGGATACGGCTCGGAAGCCCAGCGTCTGGTTGATGCGCTCGACGATTTGGGGCGTGCAATATTGCGCTTCGAGCGCCCTCGCCGGATCGACCTTGAGATGCAGTACCGAGGGTGGCGTTTTCCCTGGGAATGCGGGGTCCGGCGCGGCTTTCGTGAGCTTGTCCGGCGTGGTGAAGGCCGCGAGCGAGGCGCCTGCGATGGCTGGCCACTCACGCTGCAGTTCGGCCAGCACTGTTCCGCCGCGGCTCAAGGTTTTGCCTGCGATGGGCGCGATGAAGCGGCCAACGGAAACCGGCCCGGAAATGGCGCCTGCGCCCTGCGCCGCGCCGATGCTCTTGCCCTGTTCGTGGAAAACCGCCATAGCTTGGCGGATCGCCGATTCGCCGCGCGCCAAAAAGGCGGACGCATCGGTTTATGCAAGATTCGCCACGAGCTGATGCCAAAGAGGCACACCCCGCCACTGCATATCGCGCCGAAGACTTTCCAGCGCGCGCTGCTCGCCTGGTACGATGGCGAGCGGCGCGCTCTGCCATGGCGGGCGAAACCGGGCGAGAAACCCGATCCCTACCGGGTCTGGCTATCGGAAATCATGCTGCAGCAGACCACCGTCAAAGCGGTCATCCCTTATTTCCAAACCTTCACAACGAGATGGCCTACAGCCGTCGCGCTCGCCGCCGCGTCGCGCGACGAGGTTCTCGCAGCCTGGGCGGGGCTCGGCTATTACTCGCGCGCCCGCAACCTTTATGCCTGCGCGCAAGCCGTGGCGCGCGACGGCTTTCCCGGCTCGGAGGCGGGGTTGCGCGCGCTTCCGGGCGTCGGCGCCTACACGGCGGCGGCCATCGCGGCCATCGCGTTCGACGAACCGGCGGCCGTCGCCGACGGCAATGTTGAGCGGGTGCTTGCGCGCGTGTTTGCGATAGAGACGCCCCTGCCCAAGGCGAAGCCCGCGATCCGCGACCTGGCCGCGCGCCTGACGCCGCCGAAGCGGCCGGGCGACTATGCGCAAGCCATGATGGACCTCGGCGCAACGATCTGCACGCCGCGCTCGCCGTCCTGTCTCATTTGCCCGGTGCGGGATTTCTGCGTGGCCTCGTCGCGCGGAGAGGCCGAACGCTTTCCGCTCAGGCAAGCCAAGGCGGAAAAGGCCACAAGGCGCGGCGACGCCTTTGTCATCATGCGCCACGCGGGCGACGGTCCGCAGGTCCTGCTCCGGCGGCGCGAGGATGCGGGACTGCTCGGGGGCATGATGGAGGTTCCTTGCTCGGAATGGACCGGCACGCGCTCAAACGGCGGCGCCGATGCGCCGGCCCCGTCAGGCGGCTGGAAGGAGGGGCGAACGGTCAAGCACACGTTCACGCACTTTCATCTGGCGATGCGCGTATTCGCGCGTGCCGGCCTGGGCGGCGAGGCGAAGGAGTTCGGCGGGGAATGGGCGGCGCTCGGCAATTTGCAGGCATTCGCGCTGCCCGCCGTCATGAAGAAAGCCGTCGCCGCCGGCCTTGAAGCGCTCGGGGTCGAGATGCCGGAGGGTCAAGCGCCGCCGAGAGCGTCCAACAGTGCGTCGAGCGTTTCGACGGTCGAGGCATCGGCGCGGCCATCGACCAGCGCCGGACGGAAGTGACGCTGGAAGGCGGCGACGACAAGTTGCATGTGCTCGTCGAAAGCCGCCGCCGGCTCGATCCCGTAGCCATAGGTGCGCAGCCTCCGCTGGAGATGCAGCACACGCTCGCCGCTATCGCCCAGTTCGAGAGCATCGCCGACTGAGATTTCCGCGGGCTCGACCCAATGCCCGGCGCCGGCGAGCGCGAGCCGCGCCCAATCGAATTTCTCGCCCGGATCGATTTTCCGGCGCGGCGCCACGTCGGAATGCGCGAGGACGCGGCGCGGTTCGATGCCGTGGCGGTCGGCGATGTCGAGGCACAGCGCCTCGACCGCCGTCATCTGGCTGTTCGGGAAATCCGGATAGCCGCCATCGTGGCCGGGATTATGGATTTCGATGCCGATGGAGCGCGAGTTGATGTCGTCCGCGCCCATCCAATGCGAGACGCCAGCGTGCCACGCGCGCGCGGCTTCCGGCGCCATCTGCACGATCGCGCCGTCCATGTCGATCACGTAATGGCAGGACACGCCCGAGCCTTCCGACGACAAGAGGCGGATCGCCTCCTCGCACGACGCCATGCCCGTGTAATGCAGGATGAGCGTGTCCGGGCGCGCGCAATCGCGACGCTCGCCGATATTCGGGCTCGGGGCGAGGCGCGAGACAAACGGCGAGTTGGGTAGGAAGGGGGCGGGCGTCGGCATGATCGAGTACGCGGTTTGGCCGGGGGGCCGGCTTCGTTTCTTTTACGGCCCGGAGCGAACGGCCGCAAGCGCGAGCGCCGGCTCTCTCCGCGGCAACGAAAGAACCGCTTTTTGTTGGCGACGCGATTTCCGTGTTGCCCATGCCATAGTCAAGACATTTTTTATAAAAGAATGGGATAAGGGGTAGGTGTCTGGTGAACATGAGAGCGACGACTGTAATGCAATCCACTCTGTACGACGTAGACCTCTGGCGCGAATACGCCTCGCAACTCCGCGCCTTAAGCGGAACGATGCCGGATCCGCAATCCAAACAGCGGACGCTCGAGGCTGCGGACGGCTTCGAAAATATCGCGCAGCTCGCCAGCAAGCTCGAATCCACGGGCAAGCGGTCCTTGATACGGCTTCTGCACCGGGCGGCGTGACAGCGAGGGCGCCAGCGCGGCGCCCCATTCCCGCGGCGAACACAAGCGGAGCTTCCGGGCCTTTCTGGGCTCGGCGACCCTACTTCCGGCGCTCGCTGCGGCTGAAATTGCTCAAATGCCCCTCGCGAGCCGCCTGCGCGCGGGCGGTTTTCTTGATGCCGTCGCTCTTGCCCTGCGCAGCCGGGCGCGACATGAGGCGCTCCAGCTCAGGGCTCCCGCAGCTTTTGCAGACCGGAGCGGCGCTTAAGCGGACGAGCAACTCCATGTCCGTGTCGCATTTCTTGCAATGGTAGCTATAGAGCGGCATGCGGATGTCCTCTCAGCCTCGCTCGACAATCTTAGACGGCGCAGGCGCCTCGGCGCTCGGTTATTATAGTCATCCGTAAGGCGGCTTGGTATAGCCCGCGGGCGAAAGCGTGAAGATTTCGCAGCCGTCCTTCGTGACGCCGACGGTGTGCTCGAACTGCGCGGACAGGCTTTTGTCGCGCGTCACCGCCGTCCAGCCGTCCGACAAAATCTTCACGCCGTAGCCGCCCGCGTTCAGCATCGGCTCGATGGTGAAGATCATGCCCTCCTTCAGCACGGGACCCTCGCCGGGGCGGCCATGATGGCGAACCTTCGGCGGCTCGTGGAAGGCGCGACCGACGCCGTGGCCTGAGAAATCGCGCACGACCGAGAAGCGATGGCTCTCCGCGAGAGTTTGGATGGCGTGGCCGATGTCGCCGAAAGTTGCGCCGGGCCGCACCTTCGCGATGCCGAGCATCGTGGCCTCGTAGGTCACATCGACGAGCTTTCTCGCCTTCACGCCAACGTCGCCGCAGTAATACATGCGGCTCGTGTCGCCGTACCATCCGTCAAGGATCGGCGTCACGTCGAGGTTCACGATGTCGCCTTCGCCCAAGCGCTTGTCGCCGGGGATACCGTGGCAGACCACGTGGTTGACCGAGATGCAACTCGCCTTGGGAAAGCCGCGATAGCCGAGCGGCGCGGGGATGGCGCCGCGTTCCTCGATGTAGCGCTGCATCAGTTGATCCAGCTCGCCTGTGCTCACGCCCGGCTTGACGTGAGGCGTAATGAAATCGAGCGTTTCGGCGGCGAGGCGACCGGCGTGGCGCATGCCTTCGAAATCGTCGGCGCTATACAGGCGGATCTGGGAAGACTGGGCTTTCGTTTCGTCCATGACGGTCATCTGTCGAGGGCGCGAGAGGATCAGCGCGCCGAAGCAGGCGAAAGTCGGCCATTATCTAGTCGAATGCAATGAGGCGCATTGAGGCGGCGGCGGGCGGCGGTTGCAGCGGCTCGCCCGGCCTTGCAGGTTGCCGAAAAGCGGTTTTCGATACGTTCGCCATGAGGTTCAAGCCTTTGGCCTGGCGGCTCGGTCCTCGGGGCGGAAGCGAGGCGAAGGCGCTACGCAATCATGCCGAGAACGCGCCGGACGAAGGTTCGACTCTGAGCGCCCGCGCCTTTTACGATGTCGTGCACGGCTTTCAGTTTCGCCGTAACCTCCGGCGAAATCACGAACGGGTACAGATCGTCGATCCCCATGCTGCGATTGATGCTGTTCACGGCGAAAGTCGTTGGCAGCCACGCCTCGATGATGGTCTCAAAATCCGCCTGGGCGTAGGGGTCGAAGGTGATGCTCGCGTTGAGGCTGTCGTCCTGTCCCGCCCTCGGCCTGATCCTGAGCCCGAACGCGTAGGCCGTCTCCAGCGTATCGACCATGTGCAGGTAATGCGCGAAGGTCTCCGCCCAATCCTCGTGCGGATGAGCGCTGGCGTAGGCGCTGATGTGCCGGCTCCGCCAGCCGGGGGGCGCGCCGTTGGCGTAATGGGCCTGCAGCGCCTCGTTGTAGTCGCGCGTTTCGTCGCCGAAAGTCTGCCGGAAGAGCGCGTATGCGGGCTTATCCTTGACGAGCCGCTCCCAGTAATAGTGTGCAATCTCGTGACGGAAATGCCCGAGCAGCGTGCGGTACGGCTCGTGCATCTTCTGGCGGATCTCCGCGCGCATCGCGTCGTCCGCTTCGGCCACGTTGAGCGTTATCTCGCCATGGTCGTGCCCTGTAAGGATCTTGCCGTGGCCGTTCTCGCCCGGCGGCGGCGCCAGGAAGTTGAAGGCGATGCCCGCGTCCGGCGCCTCGGTCTTGCTCAGGATCGGAAGGCCGAGGCGCAGCAGGCTGTAGACGAGGCGGCGCTTGGCGATTTCGATTCGCTGCCACCGGCGCAGGTTCTCAGGTTGCGTGAGATCCGGAATCGTGCGGTTGAGCTTGCAGGCTTGGCAAAGCGGACCGCCACCCGCATCGATCAGCCAGTTGCAGGCGCCCTGCGTAAAATTGGCGCAGTAGGAGACCGTGCGCGACGGATCGGCGAGCGGCGTGAGCCCGTTCGACCCGTTCTTCAGGGCGGTCATCATGGCCGTGTCCGGTAGGAAGCCAAGGGCGAAGCCGCAGCGCTCGCACTGCGTATTCTCGAAATAGATGAGCTGGCCGCAATTCTGGCACTCGAAAAGCTTCATGGTCCTCTCCCGGCGATTTGTCTGCAAAAACACCAAGAACGCGGTTTCGGTCCTGATCTTTTTGATTTAACATGGCGGGCGAAAGCATGGCGGAGCTTGTCGATTCGCTTCACGCCCCGGTGTACCTTTCGCCTCGCGGTCGGCTGCCGCGTAGGGGGTTTTCGTACCAAACGTAAGGAGAAACCTTCCGCGATGAGGAATTCCTGCAGGCGCTATCGCCGCGCATCGGGTCGCGGATAAAGGGTAGACGGGAGATCGAAGCACAGGTACCATCTTCTTCGGGAAAGCTTTGGCGTTACGTCAGCCTGTCAGCGGCGCATAAGCAAAGCAGGCAAAAAATTCCCAAGAACCATCTCGTTTTTCTGATTTTTAATCGAGGCATCCTAATCCTATGCTTTGACAACGATGGAATGCTGACCATGCCCAAAAACGCGCTTGTCACCGCGGAACACGATCTCCGCCGCTTTCAAGAAAGTCTTATACCGTCGTTCAACGAGATCGCGGAAACGTTCTTGTCCACCGCGCCCGGAGATGGAACCGACCTGCAGAAATATCTCGACGGCACAGTCGAGGTTTACGGGATCCGCTATCGCCGCCGGACCGTTCTGCTTACGATCCACGACATGAAGCACGAGCGGGCTGCGCCGCAGACGCTGCAAAGCGCGACCCTCGCTTACCTGACGCTTCTGAATGTGCAGCCCATTCCGCCTCTGTGTAACTACCAGGACATCGCGACCGCGCTCCTGAGGATGGAAATCGTAATCAGGCTGGGGACGCTGATAGGTCCGGAAGGCGTCTCCATAACGCAAGCGGGATGGCAAGGCCAAGGGCCGGATGCCGCCGGCCCAAGGCCAACGGCTTAGCTGTGAGCCTTTTCGAAGAGTTCCTCGACATACTCCCAGTTGATGAGATTGTCGACGAACGCTTCGAGATATTTAGGCCGGGCGTTGCGATAGTCGATGTAGTAGGTATGCTCCCACACATCGACGGTAAGGATGGGCGTCGCTCCATGCACGAGCGGATCTTCTGCGTTTGAGGTCTTCGTTACTGTGAGCTTGCCGTCCTTGACCGCAAGCCAAGCCCAGCCTGAGCCGAACTGCGTTTTGCCCGCCTCGATGAGCGCCTCGCGGAAGGCTCCGTAGCCGCCGAGATCGCTGTCGATCTTCGCCGCGAGCTTGCCGGGAATCTTCGTCCCGCCGCCGCCGCGCTTCATGCACTTCCAGAATTCAGTGTGATTGTAGTGCTGGGCCGCGTTGTTGAAGAGCGGCTGATTCTTGCCGTGGCTCAGCTTGACGACATCGACGAGGTCCTTGCCTTCGAGCCCTGAGCCCTGCAGCAGCTTGTTGGCCATATCGACGTAGGCGGCGTGATGTTTGTCGTGGTGGTATTGCAGCGTCTCGGCGGACATATAAGGCTGCAAGGCGTCATAGGCGTATGGAAGTTCAGGTAATTGAAACGCCACGGCTTTCTCCTTTGCTGCTAGGTTCGGGTCATCCCCGTGAACCTAGGTGGATGCGGCAAGGCTTACAAGCGTGGCTTTGGGGAACACAGATCAAAATGAAGAGAGGTATGAAACCCCTGAATTTCATACCTCTCTGAATGGGCCGAGGAAAGGTTCGTGATGGTTAGTACAGGGATATGAGAGGAAGAATGGGCCGGCGCGCATGAACGCGACATGAATGCGCCGTTCAGGTTCAGCTTGCGGCCGCCGCGGCTTGCCAAACTTTTTGTGATCGGCAGCTCCGCATCAGCCTTGGGATGCTTTGCATAGCATGCGCGTATCGCCTCGCAGCGGCGCGGCCCCGGCAAATGCAGCGCCGTTCCCTTCGGCCGCGAAAAGAAGGCGCAGACGCGTGGCGGCGCCTGGCCTCATGCGAAGGCGAGACGCAAAAATCGCGTATAGATGCGCGTCAGCGTGTGAAGGTCGGAGACGGGAACGCATTCATCCACCTTATGCGCGGTCGCGTTCAGAAGACCAAGCTCCACGACCGGGCACAGGTCCTTGATGAAGCGCGCGTCCGACGTGCCGCCACCGGTCGAAAGGATGGGCTTGTGCCCGGTTTCCGCCTCGATGGCGGCGCCGAGCTTCGCGACGAATCCCGTGGGGTCCGTCATGAAGCTCTCCGCAACGGTATCGTAGTCCAGCGTGTAATCGACGCCGGTGCCGTCCAAGGCCGTCTTGACCTGAGTTTCGATCCACGCCTTGAGATTGTCGCCCGTGTGGTGGTCGTTGAAGCGCACATTGAAGCGCGCCGAGGCCGTCGCCGGGATCAGGTTGGTGGTCGCGTTGCCGGTGTCGATGCTGGTGATTTCGAGGTTCGAAGGCTGGAAGTGCGTGCTGCCCGCGTCGAGCTGCTTCGCTTTCAGGAGGCTGAGCGCGTCGATCAGCGGAGGCAGGGGATTTCGCGCCTTGTGCGGATAGGCGACGTGGCCCTGCACGCCGCGCACCCGCAGCTCGCCGCTGAGCGAGCCGCGCCGGCCGATCTTGATCGTGTCGCCGATGCCCGCCTCGGAGGTGCATTCGCCGAGCACGCAGTAATCGGGGCGCTCGCCGCGCTCGATGAGCCAGTCCACGACCTTTTTCGTGCCGTTGATGGCCGGCCCTTCCTCGTCCGCCGTGATCAGGAAACTGATCGATCCTTCGAGCTTGCCCGCCTTTTCGCCGAGGAACTGAAGCGCCGCGGCGAGCGAGGCCGCGACCGCGCCCTTCATGTCGGCGGCGCCCCGGCCGTAGAGCGTCTCGTCGTGAATTTCGCCATCGAAGGGCGGATAGCGCCACGCCTTTTCGTCGCCGGGCGCAACCACATCGATGTGCCCCGCGAAGCAGACATGCGGCGAGCCCTCGCCGATGCGCGCGTAAAGATTATCGACGTCCGGCGTGCCGCGCTGGCTGAAGGGAAGGCGATGGCGCGTAAAGCCCGCCGCGACAAGCTCGCGTTCGAGGTAGCGCAGCGCTCCGCCTTCCTGCGGTGTGACGCTGCGGCAGCGAATGAGGGTTCGCGCGTGATCGACGACGCTCGTCATGACCAAGGGTCCGCTTCCGACTCTGCCCGCGCTTCCGCGCCGTTCCTCTTCGCCATGGCCTCCGCCGAGCTGTTCGAGATCGAGAAATTGCAGAATCATGGCTTCCCCGCCGAAAAATCGGTTGCGCACCCTCCTCTCAAAAACGAGGAATGCGCGGGGAAATTCCAGGGTGCGCTCGTTTTGCATACAAGGCAAGGCGCCTATGGCGGAAGCGATAAGCCTCGTCGCCGACGTAGGCCGCATGGAAATGCGGGGCGGATGATCCTTGGACATACATGCGAATGGCGATGCCTTAGAACCGGGAGATTCTCGGCATCGCCGGGCGCTGGCCTAATTATCCAAAAAGCTGCGCAGCTTGCGCGACCGGCTCGGATGCTTCAGCTTGCGCAGCGCCTTCGCCTCGATCTGGCGGATGCGCTCGCGCGTCACCGAGAACTGCTGGCCGACTTCCTCCAGCGTGTGATCGGTGTTCATGCCGATGCCGAAGCGCATGCGCAGCACGCGCTCCTCTCGCGGGGTTAGCGAGGCGAGCACGCGCGTGGTGGTCTCGCGCAGGTTCGACTGGATCGCCGCGTCGATGGGCAGGATCGCGTTCTTGTCCTCGATGAAGTCGCCGAGATGGCTGTCCTCCTCGTCGCCGATGGGCGTTTCGAGGCTGATCGGCTCCTTTGCGATCTTCAAGACCTTGCGCACCTTTTCGAGCGGCATCGAAAGCTTTTCGGCCAACTCTTCCGGCGTAGGCTCGCGGCCGATCTCGTGCATCATCTGCCGGCTCGTGCGCACGATCTTGTTGATGGTCTCGATCATGTGCACGGGGATGCGGATGGTGCGAGCCTGATCCGCGATGGAGCGCGTGATCGCTTGCCGGATCCACCATGTGGCGTAGGTCGAGAACTTGTAGCCACGCCGGTATTCGAACTTATCGACCGCTTTCATCAGGCCGATATTGCCTTCCTGGATCAAGTCCAGGAATTGCAGGCCGCGGTTCGTGTATTTCTTGGCGATGGAGATCACTAGGCGCAGGTTCGCCTCGACCATTTCCTTCTTGGCCTGCCGGGCTTCGCGCTCGCCCTTCTGCACGATCTTCACGATGCGGCGGAACTCGAGGATGTCGAGGCCCGTCTCGGTCGCCAGCGCATAGATCTCGCGGCGGATTTCGTCGATACGATTGCGTTCTTTCTCGACGAATTTCTGCCAGCCCTTGCTCTTCAGCACGGACAGCCGGTCGACCCAATTCGGATCGAGCTCGGCGCCCTGATACTGGCCGAGGAATTCGTCGCGGCGAACGCCATAGCCGTCCGCCAGCCGCAGGAGCCGGCCTTCATAGCCGATCAGGCGCTTGTTGATGTCGTAGAGCTGCTCGACCAGCGACTCGATACGGGCCGGGTTCAGCGAAAGGCTTTTCACGTCCTGGATGACGGCGTCGCGGAGCTTCTTGGACCGCTTCTCCTGCTGGGGCGTGAGCGAATCGTCCTGCAGCTTGCGCTCGACATGCTGGTCCTGCAGCTTGCGCAGCTTCTTATACTCGGTCGCGATGCGGTCGAAGGTCTCGAGCACCTTCGGCTTCAGCTCAGCTTCCATCGCGGCGAGTGAAAGATTGTTATCGAGGTCGTCGTCCTCGTCGAAATTCTCGTCGGCGCGAAATTCCGTCTCTCCGTCGGGGGCGCGCTCCTCGCCGCCGGCGCCGTCGGGCCGCTCATGACCGTTGGCGCCGTTCATCGCCTGGGCGGGAGCCGCGGCGGGGCGCGGCGCGCTCACGGGCGGAGGCGGAGGCGCTTCAGGCACAAATTCCTCTTCCGCGCCTTCTTCATCGCCCGAGCGCGCGAAGGGGCCGGAATAGGTCGCTTCCAGATCGATGATGTCCCGAAGCAGAATCTTCCCTTCGTTCAGTTCGTCGCGCCAGATGATGATGGCCTGGAAGGTCAGCGGGCTCTCGCACAAGCCGCCGATCATGGCCTCGCGGCCTGCCTCGATGCGCTTGGCGATGGCGATCTCGCCCTCGCGGGAGAGAAGCTCGACCGAGCCCATTTCGCGCAGGTACATGCGCACGGGATCGTCGGTGCGCTCGGTGACCTCGGTGGAGCGCTCCTGCTTGACGGGCAATTGGGCTTGCGGACTCTGCCGCTCGTCCTCTTCCTCGTCGAGCGGCTCAGCGGCGGCCGTCTCCTCGACCTCGTCAGCGTCGACGACGTTGATGCCGAGGTCTGAGAACATCGTCATGATGTCCTCGATCTGGTCCGGCGAAACCTCTTCCGGAGGCATGACCTCGTTGATCTCGTCGTAAGTGACATAACCACGCGCCTTCGCGGACTTGATGAGGCGCTTTACGGCGGCATCCAGAAGATCGAGAACCGGGCTGTCCGCAGTTTCGGACGCTGGCGTTTCCTGATCTTCGGTTTTCGTCGTCGCTGTTGCCATTATGCACTCCAGAAAATGCCGATAAGCGAGGCTAGCGGGCTCACGGGCGGCCACGGCCTCGAGTGGCGTTCAATCTCGTGTGGGGCCAAGACGGCTTGCTGCCTGCCGCATCCGCGATTCGAATCGCGAAACCGCCCTCTGTGATAAGCGGTTGTACTTAATGCGGCGTTACTCATGAAGCTAAAGTCACGCTGTCACACGCGCCCCATATGTTATCTGGTGAATGTTTCCGCAGCCCGCAATATATGCCGAGCGATTCAGGATGCCGCAATTTCGGTATGTTGCTTCACCGCAAAGAGCCTGGCGCAATTCTCACTCGTCTGTTCGCTCATGTAATCGCTCTCTGCTTCCGCCAACGAACGGGGAAGGCCGGCCTTGCCATGAAGCATGACGACATGCCGCCAACCTTCCAAGACCTGCTCTTTGGTTGCGCCAGGGGCGAAATGCGGGTCGGCTGTATGAGCGCAAACACGCTCAAGGCGCTCAAGCTCCGCTCCATAACCTTCTCGGGAGAGGTGCTCTATCGATTTTTCATTGTCAAGCACTTCCTCGGTCTGATGCAGGGTTAACATGGCGTTTCGTATGCGGCAACAGTCCGCGTCTTCAAGATGCAGGCTTGCGATCTCCTCCAGATGGTCGTCGAGAAGCCAGGGATGGTGGACGACGGCCATCGCGAGCAGCGCCTCGCGCGGCGCAGCTGTGGGCGCGGAGGCCTGAACGATCTTGCTCGCAAGCAGGCTGCTCGTCCGCGCCTCGGGGCCCGGATCGCGCTGTCGTCCCCGGCTCTGGAAGCGGCGCTCCCCCTGGCCCCCAGTCCTCGCGCGCCAGGATGAGGCGTCCTGCCGCCGCGATTGCGCGCCGCCGGCATGACCGTGCGCGCGAAGGCGCTCCCGAAGCGCCGAGATGTAATGAAACTTGAGGCTCTTGTGCTCGATCTGGTGGGCAAGCTTCATCACCCGCGCCTCAAGGCTCGCGCGCTGCTCCGGCGTATCGAGGGGATGGCGGTCGCGTTCGCGCGTCCATAGCACGTCGATCAACGGCGAAGGCTCGCCGAGCAGCTTGGCGAGCGCCTCCTTCGCTCCGCCGCTCACCATGTCGTCGGGGTCGCGGCCTTCGGGAAGGAACGCGAACTGCAGCGAGCGGCCCGGTTCGAGGAAGGGGAGGGCGGTGTCGATGGCCCGGTGCGCGGCCTTCTGCCCCGCCGAATCGCCGTCGAAGCACAGCGTCGGCAGCGGCGTCAGGGTCCAGAGAAGGCGGAGCTGATCGGCCGTCAGCGCGGTGCCGAGCGGGGCGACGGCGTTGGCGAAGCCGGCCCGGCTCAGCGCGATTACGTCCATATAGCCTTCCGCGACGATCACGGCTCTCTGCGTCTTGGCCGCCTCGCGCGCCGCCGCGAGATTGAAAAGCACATGCCCCTTGTGAAACAGCTCCGTCTCGGGCGAGTTCAGGTATTTCGGCTGCTGATCGGGCAGAAGCGCGCGGCCGCCGAACGCGATGACACGGCGCTTTGCGTCCGCGATGGGGAAGATGAGGCGCCCGCGGAACCGGTCGTAGGGGATGGCGATGTCGTCGCCATGGATGAGAAGGCCCGCGTCCTGCATCTCTGCGAGCGAGAAGCCTTTTTCGCCAAGATGCTGCTTGAGGCTCGTTCTCGAGTTGGGGGCGTAGCCGAGCCGGAAGGCCTTGACCTCGGAAGGCTGCACGCCCCGCTTCTCCAGATAGGCGCGCGCGGCGCCGCCTTCGCCGCCCGCTAGGCGCGCTTCAAAAATGCGGCAGGCCGCCTCCAGCGCCTCCCTTACGCGCGTTTCGTGGCAGGCCTTTACTTCGTCGACCGGCTTGGGCGCGGGCAGGGCGACGCCCGCCTCGGCGGCGAGACGCTCGACGGCTTCAGGGAAGGACAGCCCCTCGATCTGCATGAGAAAGGTGAAGACGTCGCCATGCTCCCCGCTCGCGAAGCAATGATAGAAGCCCTTGTGATCGTTCACCGTGAATGAAGGCGTCCGTTCGGTCTTGAACGGCGATAACCCGACATATTCGCGGCCCGCGCGCTTGAGCTTGACGTGGCGCTCAACGACACGGCTGACCGGCACGCGGCTGCGGATCTCGTCGAGAAGATCGGCTGGATATCGCATAATCGCTGGTCCCGGCGTATTCTGTTTTCAACGATTGCAGCGGAAAGGGCTAATCTTGCAACGAGTATGAAGCGATTCGCAGGCGCCTTCGCAGGCTTGAGCCAAAGGGACTGTCTTTTTGCCCGCTATTCGCCCATATATCGCCCGCGGCCGAAAAATGGACGACCCATGATTTTTCTCGCTATAGGACTTCTCGCCGTCAGTATCGTTCTATATGCGCTGACCGGCGAAGGCGACACGATAGCAGGCCTGCCGCGTGACGATTTTCCCCGCGTCGCCGGTCTCCTTTCCATTCTCATCTTCCTGATGGCGGGCGCAACAAAGCTTACGACCGGCAAGGCGGCCGACGCGCTGAAAGCGCTTGGAAGCTGGATGGCCATCGGCCTTGTCGTGGTCGCGCTCTACGCCTATCGCGCCGAGCTGGGAGAAGTGCGCGACCGCGTCGTGCAGGAGCTGCAGCCGGGGTCGGTTCAGACGGTGTCGCCGGGCATGCCGGGCGGCCACGGCGCCACGGTCTCGGTCCGCAAGACGGGCGACGGCCACTTCATGGCGAGGACGAAGGTCAACGGAAGGATGATCAAGATGATCGTCGATACCGGCGCATCGACGGTGGTGCTGCGGCCCGAGGACGCGCGCGCGGCGGGGATTCAGGTGACAGACCTCGACTACACCGTGCCGGTCGAGACAGCGAACGGACGCGCATTTGCGGCGCGCGTGAGGCTCGACAAAGTCTCGCTCGGCGACCACGGCGAACTCACCATTGAGAAGGTCGAAGCGCTGGTGACGCGTCCCGGAGCGCTCAAACAGAGCCTTCTCGGTATGAGTTTCTTAAGCCGTTTGCGCTCATATGAGTTCTCAGGGAACAAGCTCCTCATGAAAAGCTGAGCCAGGGGCGGCGCGGCTTTTCTAGGGTTAGTCGGTGGAGGCGGCGCCCCTCATGGAAACCCGGTCGTTTCAACGCAAGGTAATGAAGGAACTCTTCGTTTGGCTCGTTGCAGTCGGCGGCGCGTACTTCACATTCTCGTCCTTCGAACCGCTTTACGACCGCGCCAGGGAGGCGGCTTCCCGCGCGGGCTTCCCCCACCTCCTGGAGTTCGAAGCCAGCGCTCCAAGGTTTACGCGCTTCAGTACGCGCGTGACGACCGGCTCGACGCTTCCCTTGCGTCCCACTATTCCAGCGACCCAGGAGCAGACCTCGTCGAAGAAGGTCGTTCTCGCCGCGAACGATTACGGCCATTTCCATGCGCTCGTCCAGATCAAGGGGCAGCAGGTCGAGTTCATGACCGACACCGGCGCGACCTATGTGGCGCTCAGCTATGAGACGGCGCAGAAGCTCGGGCTTGCGCAGAACCTGCGTTTCAACGGCCGCTCCACCACCGCGAACGGCGTGGCGCGCGTGGCCTCGATTGTGCTCGACACGGTGCGCATCGGCGACATTACCGTCAAGGATGTGCAGGCCGTGATCGCGGAGCCGGGGCGCATGACGCAGAACCTGCTCGGAATGAGCTTCATCAAGCAGCTTTCCGGCTTCGAGTTGAACGGCGCGCGCCTGACGCTGATTGAGTAACGCCAGGCGCCCCCTTTGTCCCACGGCTCTGCTATTCGCCCGCCCTAGATGTCACCCCGGAAAGCGCCCTCGCGCATGATATCAGGCGGCGCGATGCTCGGTCCAGGTCAGGCCCTCGCGCGCGTAATAGAAGCCGTTGACGAAGGGGATGCCGTCCGACAGCGCCTGCAAGCGCTTCTCCGCCTCCGCGGCGGAAAGCTTCCCGTCCAGGGTATCGCGATAGAGCGACGCCACCGCGACCATATCCAGGGTCTGCGGCGACAGGCGGAAATGGGTGACGCCCATCTTGCGCAACGCGTCCAGCTCGTTTAGCAGCACGGCATAGCCGTGGCTCTGGGTCGAGGTGCCGCTGATGGTCAGCAAATCCTCGCCGTCCACCGTCGTCGCCGACAAGCCATTCGGATCGAGGCCGCATACGTAATTGCACGAATCCTTGGTGAGGCCGTGGCTGCGCGCGTGATAGCAGCGCATCGCGATGGAAAGCGTTTGCCGCCCGAAGACCATGACCTCGGTTTCAACCGGCGAATCCGCCAGGACCTTGATCGAAGCCGCCGGCGCCTCGACCGGAAGAACGACGCGGACCGCGCCGTTCCGGATGACGAATTCGCGCGCGCCTTCGTTGAAAACGTTGATGAGCGGGCCGATCACGTGCGGCTTGCCGTGCAGCGCCTGCAGACAGGCCACATCGTTCGCTTCGACAAGATCGTCCGACGCGGCGCGCTCCCCAATTTCCGCCATTTCACGCGGCGCGGTGACAAGCCCGATGGTCGAAATCACCACCTGCTTCCCAGCCCTTTTGAGCCGGCCCGCGACCTCATCGAAGGACTCCTCGAAGTAGGGTTCGCGCTTCGAGCAAATCACCTCGCCCAGATAGACGCAATCGACCGGCGCTTCATCGGCGATCTTGAAATAGAAATCCCGGCGTTGCTCCGGGCTCCAATGATAGAGGAGCGGCCCAAGAGTGAGTTGCGCCTTGGCCGTGTTCGTTCCGGCATCCATCAGCGCCAGCCTTTCTTATACGCGCCTGTCGTTTGCTTCTTGCCTTCGGAGATGGAGGACAGATCGGTTGTGGCGCGCTCGCCTTCGCTCAGCGCATCGACCGCCTTGCGGAAAGCGCCCACCACTTCGCTCACATAGGCGCGGCTGCGCTGGCGGCCCTCGATCTTGAGCGCCGTCACGCCCGCCTTCTTCAGCTCGGCGAGAATGTCCATGGCGTTGAGCGCGGTCGGCTCCTCGAAGAGATAGGAGGGCGCGCCGCGGGTCACATAGCGCGCCTTGCAGGGCGTCGGATAGGCGGCGGGCTCGTTCTTGCTCACGCGGTTCAACACTACGTCGCCGAGGCAGGAGAGGACTTGATCGCCGTCCTCCTTGTAGGCGACGTGGCTAGCGGGCGCGCAAGCGCCTTCGCTCGTCGGCGATAGACCGCACATGTAGGACGACAAGAAGCAGCGCCCCTCGGACATCGGCCCGACACTGCCGTAAGCGAACACCTCTATCTCAAGGCCGGTCTCCTCGACGCATTTCGCCACTTCCTCGACCGAGAGCACGCGCGGCAGCACCACGCGCTTCACATCGAACTGGTCGCGGAAGAAGTTGATCGACAGCGAGCTTGAGGCTGAAGCCTGAACCGAGAGATGGCGGCGCAAATTCGGGTGCGCGCGCGTCGCGTAATCGAGCACGCCGAGATCGGCGAGAATGATGGCGTCGGCGCGCGCAGCGGCGGCGTTATCGACGGCGGCCTGCCAATCCTTCATCTGCCCGGCGGGCGGGAAGGTGTTGATGGCGATGAGGACCTTGCAGCCCTTCTTATGCGCATACGCGACGCCCTCGGCCATCTCCTCCACATCGAAGTTCAGGCCGGGATAATTGCGCGCGTTCGTGCGGTCGTTGTAGCTGCAATAGACGGTGTCCGCGCCCGCTTCGATTGCGGCCCGCAAGGCTGCGGGCGACCCGGCGGGGCAGACGAGTTCAAGAGATTGTGTCATGATCGGCGGCTTTTTTCTTCTCCCGGACCTCCAGCTTGGAGAGACGGGTCTTGAGGGTCTTGATCTCGGCTTGAAGATTCTCGCGCTCGGCTTTCCAGCCGCCGGCGCCGGTCTCGCCCTCATGGAACGACTCATGAACGGCGGCGGCGCGGCTTTTCGCGTTTTCGCGGATTCGGCCAATTGCGGTCAGTGCGCGCCCGACAGGCTTCGAGAGCGGGCCAAACATGCCGGTGATGTCGGAGAACAGGTCGATTTCCTCGCGGTCGAGCGTATTGCGCAGCGCCACGATGGCCGCCGTGTCGCCCGTGATCACGAGGCCGCGCGTGAAAAACAGCGCGTCGCCGTCGATGCGCCCTTCAAGCAGGTTCAACAGGATGTCGAGATTGCCTTTGATGTGCGCGTCCGCGGTTCCCTGGTCCCACTTCTGTAACAGCCGCACCTTCGCCTTATCGTCGCCGCCATATTTCAGCTCGAAACGATGCGGAATGTCGATCGGCTCGACATGCACGATTGCGGGCTTCAGGCGCGCCAAATTCTGGAAAAGCTTCGGGTGCGCGCGCTCCATCCTGCGCATGAGCGCATCGACGGCGCGCGACAAGACGAACGGCGGTGTGACATGCATCGCCCCGCGGACGATCGGCGTCGGCAGATTTGTAGGCTTCATGCGGCGGATGATGGGTTAAGATCTGGCGCGGGTCAAGCTGGCGCGGCGCGGCATCTCGAAGCGTTAGGCGCGGCAGGCGCTTACTCCGTCCGGGGGAGCCACTCGCCCTCGCCGCGGGCTATGGCTTGCGTCTTCTCCACGAGACTGAAAACCAGCTCGCGGCCCACGGCGCCCACGACATCGCAATGGGCGTTGCGCTGCGGCTCCATGCCATTCATCCGGATTGTGGATTCGTCGGCGCTAATGGCGCCCTTGACCTGGTAGCGAAGCGGCGGGCACCCTTCCGCATAGGCGTAGGCCATGCCTGAGTAGACAGGGCCTTCCCTTGCGCCATCGAACGCCAGATCGCCATATTGGGCGGCGAGGCCCTTGGCGAGCCCGGCGAAGGTGAAGCGCCGGGAGCGGCCAAGCGCATCGAGTTCTCAGTTTTGCATCGCCATAACTCCACAATCCGCCCTTCGATATCTCGGGAGCAACGTTTCGAGGCGGCTGCTCAACCTTGACCGGCTGCTCGGTCGTGACCGTTTGCTCGGCCTTGCGCGGCCAAAGCCTGAGGCGTCCAGCCGGCGGATCTGAAGGGCCGATCCGGTCTTGGGTTTTCTCGGCCGGCGCCGCTTCGGCAATTTGCATGGCGCCTTGCTGCGCGGGCGGCGGCGGCGCAGCGGTTTCCGCGCTCGGGCTTGGCTCTTCGAGAATCAGCCGGCCTACGGCAATGAAGGCGGCCAGCCCGATGAGGGCGTTCACGCCGACGAGTAGGCTACCGGTAAGAAGGCCGCGCCGCACGTTCACCTCCGCCAAGGAATCGGCGCTTTTTGCGCCATTGACATGTTTACGAGAGATTCGTCGCGCGCGATACTGACAGACATCCATCTCTGGTTGCATGCCCCGCGGCAGGAACTTGTCTAGAATGAAGCGAAAGCGCTTAACGCGGACGCCTTGAGGCGCCATAAACTCGAACACGAGAGTGCTGGCGCAAAATGAGATGGGCTGATGGATGCAGCTGGTTAATCAATTTCTTCAATTTCTGCAGCAGGGCCTCGCGGCCGTGTTTCATTTTATCGAAACGATATGGCGCTGGTCCGTGACCCAAATCCTCGCGGTGCCGTGGGACCGGCTCGGCAGCCTGCCGTGGTACAAGGTCGTAATTCTGGCCGTATGCGGGGCGGTCGTCGCTCTGTTCGTCTATCGCGCGGCGCGAGAGCTTATCGATGCGGGTGAAAAGGCGCTTTCGGCCTTCGTGACCCTGCTTACCGTGTTCGTGCGAACGCTGCCGCCGATCCTGCTTGCAGGGGCCGCCGCGGCTGCGGGCGCCTGGGCCGTCAACCACGTGAATCTCTGAATCCGCGCGGGCGCCTTAATCGCGGCGTCTTCGTGGAGACTGTGGACATAATGTTACGGCGGGGGCGCCTTGAAACGGCGCCCCGATGCGATGACAATCCCGCCTTCTCAAGGGGCGCGGCCGCCCCCTCGCCCCGCGAAGGAAATCCACATGACGCACAAAACGCTGCGGCGCCCCGGCGCCCTTCTTGCCGCGGTTGTCTTCCTCCTCTCGTACGGCTCTCTTCATGCGGAAGACAAATACTCCGCGGGCGACATGGTCGCGGATTGCCAGTCCATCGTTCAGTCGTCGAAGGGGTCGGGCAATGCGGAAGAGCTCGAACTGGACAACACTTTCGCCACGGGAACGTGCTGGGGAGCGTTCCTGAGCCTTCAGCAGATTGCCGTGACGAAGAGAGAGGGCGGCAGGAACGCGCTCCTTAACCTGTGCGTGCCGCAGGACGCGACGATGCTTCAAATCATCCAGGTCTTCACTCTGTTCGTCCAAAGCAACCCCAAGAGGCAGAACGAACCCTTTACGAAAGTCGCCATCGCGGCGCTGAGGTCGGCCTTCCCCTGCAAGGAATAGCGGCGGCTGCTACGCCGGGCCAGCAAGCTCGCGATAGGCGCGCCATGTCGCGTAGCCGGCGAGCGGATAGGCGATGGCGAGGCCGGCGAAGAGCGTAACGAAACCGGCCGCCGTGAAGCCCGCGATGAGGACCGCCCACAAGAACATGGCGGGCGGGTTCATCCGCACTGCCGCGACGCTGGCGCGCATGGCCGTGACCACGTCCACCTTCCTGTCAAGCAGCATCGGAACCGCGATGGCGGAAATCGAAAACGCGGTCGCGGCGAAGGCGGCCCCTACGGCCGTGCCGGTCATAAGCAGGCCCAGGCCGTGGGCGGTAAAGAGAAGGGTGGGAATGAATTGCTCGATGGGCGGAAAATCGGCGTTTCCGAAGAACAGCATGAACAGCAGCGACGCGACCTGCATCCAGAAGAAATACAGAAGCAGAAGGGCGACGCCGAACAAAGAAAGCTGCCCGCTCGCCCCCTTGGCCGCCTGAAAGATGTCGCGCCAGGAGGTTGTTTCGTTCCGCTCGCGGCGCCGGCTGACCTCGTAAAGCCCAACCGCGAGCACCGGCGCGATCAAAAGGAAACCGCCCGCGAGCGGCAGGAGCAGCGGCAGCGCGTCGATGCGCGACAGCTGCAAAACGAAAGCATAGGCGACGCCTGCGAAGGCCGCCCCATAGGCGAGGCTTATGCCCGGCGCGGACCAGAAATCCCGCCAGCCGGCCGCAAGCCAGCCCCAGGGCGCATCGAACGCGACCCGGCGTATGGAGATGTCTTGGCTGAGCGTTCGGGAAGAATCGGCGGCGGGAGTCGCGGACATAGCATCTTCCTCGGGATGCACCGCGCCTTTTTTAAATTTTACAGGTGCGGCGTGGTTTCTCCCTTGATATAAGTCAAATGAGCTTTCCGTCACCCTCAAATGGAGGGAGGCTCTTTCGCAATCGCGTCCGTCGCGAGGGCCTCTTGAGGCATCGTCAGCGAGGAGAAGTTTGTGTCCTATGTCGAGAGTCTGACGCGCTGCGCCACATGCGTCATTCGCCAGAAGGCGATATGCGATGCGCTCAACGCGAACGAAGTCCAGGCCCTGAACCGCCTTTCGAGGCGGCGCACTGTTCCCGCCGGGCAGATGATTCTGGGCGAGGGCGAAGCGCGCACCGTTTTCGCGAATATCGTCTCGGGGGTTGTGAAGCTTACGAAAACCCTCGACGACGGCCGCCAGCATATTATCGGCCTCCTGTTCGCGTCGGACTTTCTGGGCCGCGCGTATCGCAGCGACAATCCCTACTTCGCCGAGGCCGCGACCGATGTGGAGCTGTGCGTATTTCCGACCGCCGGTTTCGAGAAGCTCCTGATCGAGCATCCGGGGCTTGAGCACCGCCTTTTCCAGTATACGCTGAGCGAACTCGACGCCTGCCAGGAGTGGATGCTGCTTCTCGCCCGGAAGAAGGCCGAGGAGCGTGTGGCGAGCTTTCTCCTCATGATCGCCAAGCGCGTTCCGAACCTCGGCGGCGCCGGGTCCGAGAACCCGAATGAAGCCCGCTTCATCCTGCCTCTGTCGCGGACCGAGATTTCCGACTGTCTCGGCCTGACCATCGAGACCGTGCGCCGGCAGATCACGCGCCTGAAGACGAAAGGCGTGATCGAGCTGATCAACTATCGCGAAATCATCATCCCCGACGTGCGCCGCCTGCAGCAGGCCGCCTACGAGGGCGTCGCCGCGTAGGCAAGAATTCGCTGCCGCTCGATCTCCGGCTGTTGAACGCTCCGAAAGTCGCGGCGAGAGGCCGCGGCCTTCCGCGCGATTTTTGCGTCACCGTCCCCCGCCGGGCGGGCAAGCGAGCGCTCGATGCGCGGCGCGGAACGGTTGCGCGTGCGCCAAGACCGGGGAACGAATTTTGGAAAACCTTACAATTCGATCTTGTTGAAGGTAGAGATGTTGTAAAGCGGTTAGAGGATTCTTTTCGAGTTCGCCAACGGAGCCCTTCGCTATGCCGAAACAGCTTGTTCGGAAAGGCAAAGCTTTTTCCAATCTTCTCATCGTTGCGATCAGCCTCGCGTTATGCGTTCCCGCTCTGGGCGCGCCCGCTGCGCAAAACTGCGATTGCCCCTGCGCCAAGGGCAAGAAACAGACGGCCGCTACCGACACCACAGCAGGACAGGTCACCGTTGTATGGCCCCGCGATGAAACCTTCCTTGGCCGTACGCTCCATTCCAAGATCGAAGTGCAGATTGACGCGGCCATCGTCGGCGCCGTCGATTACGATACGCCATTGACTGTCAGCGTTCCGAACGGCCTGCACAAGCTCGTGGTGAAGCAGAAGAACGGTTATCTCGATAGTTTATCGAAAACCTACAGAGTCCCAGATCACGGTTTCCACGCAAAAACCGCTCTATTTCCAGATCGTTGACAAGGGGCTAAACATATACACCGCCGAACTGGACGCCGCCGCAGCTCTAGCGTTGCTTTCTAGCGGTCCGAAGATACCGAGCGGGATTGGAACGATCTATTTTTATTGGCCGAAAGCGGGACCCAGCCTTGGCTTCCTCGATCAGTTCAATACAGATTTGCCTGTGTTTCTTGACGGAAAACGCTTAGGCGCTGTTACATCAGGCGACTATCTGGTGGTTAAGGTCCCTTCGGGCGAGCATGTTCTGTCATTCGACATGAGTTTGACCTCCGGTCCACGGCTGAAACAGGATGTTACACTAGCGGGTGGAACGACGCGCTATTTTCATGTTGAAAAGATGCTGGATTATCACATTACCGAAGATTCGCCCGAGGAAGCCGCCGACTTCGGGAGGAAAGGGCTAAAGCAGAGGGAAGCGCAGTGACGCGTTCATATCTTTGGGCTGGCGCCTTAAAAGTCCGGCCCTTTGAAGCGCAAGTGCTGGCTATGCCGGATAACTTTAGATAGCCAAGCCCGTCCTGCGTCTCAGCATTCGGCGTGCAGGAGAACGCCGTCCTGGCCGTCAAGCCCCACAGAGACGCGCAGGAGCGCCTCATGCTGCCCGGCGACTCCGTTCACAAGGAGCCTTTTTGCGATCGGATAAAGAACGCTCCGCTCCCAGACGCAGTGACGGCGGTAATTCTCGAAAAACGCCCGCAGCAGGTAGCCCAGCGCCGGCGCTTCCTGCGCGCCCGGCTGCGCCATGAAGGCGGAGGCGATTTCGACGATGAGGCCATGATCGGCGGCATGCTCGAATTCGAGCTGGCGCAAGACGGCCTCCACCGGCCCCTTCTTCTCCTCCAGGCTCCGGATCAGCGGAAACAGGCACTTCTCGTGCAGAAAGACATGCCTCGCGAACGCCTTGTCGAGAAACGAGAGAACTTTCACGGTCTTGCGATGATGCCCGGCGCCGGGCAGACCGTCGGCGACTTTTTCGAGCGCGACGCAAAGCCGCAGCAAACGCATCTGGTCCCGCTCCAAGAGCGCAAGAAACGCCTCGCCGAGCGGCTCGCGCCTCGCGCGCCTGAATGCGTTGACATGCTGATTCACCGTCTCATCCACCTTCGTTTCTTGGATCCAGCGCTAGGAAGAGAATGCGCATTAGCCATTCGTATGCCTTGATCAAGATCAACAAGGCTGCGTCTAATGCGGTTATGAAAAAATGTAGTGAAATCAAAAGCGTTTTATTCTGACAACGGATAAACACACGCTCAAGTTCTGCAGCCCCTGCGTTCAACGATTGATCGAAATCAAAGTTACAGCCCGGTTGCGGGGGCACATGTTGCATCGCCGAAATTCAAGGGCAGGTTAGGCTGACGGGATTCACGGAGAATAAAATGCAAGTTGCGAGCACGAAGGGGAGCGCCGCCGCTGTCTTCGATTGGGGGGGGCTAGTCGCCGCAATCGGTGGACTGGTCCTTGGCTTGTTGATCGCGGCGAAGGCGGCCGACCAGGTCATGGCTTTCCACGCCATTGTGTTCACGCTGTTCGCGATAGCGGCAACGGCTTTCATGGCGCGAAAGGCCTTCAGCAGCAGCGCAAGCGTCGCGGACGGCTTCTACGCCGACAACGTGGTGAAAGCAGCGACCATCGCCACCGTCTTCTGGGGCGTGGTCGGTTTCCTGGTCGGCGATATCATCGCCTGGCAACTCGCCTATCCCGCGCTCAATCTCATTCCGCCGTGGACGAATTTCGGGCGGCTGCGCCCGGTTCACACGTCCGCGGTGGTCTTCGCTTTCGGAGGCAACGCGCTTCTGGCCACGTCGCTCTACGTTGTGCAGCGCACGTCGAAGGCGGCGTTGTGGGGGCGCTTCCTGCCCTGGTTCGTGTTCTGGGGCTACCAGCTTTTCCTGATCATGGCCGCGTCGGGCTATGTGCTTGGCGTCACGCAAGGGCGCGAATACGCGGAGCCCGAGTGGTATGTCGACCTGTGGCTGACCGTCGTCTGGGTCGCCTATCTGCTCGTGTTCCTCGGCACCATCATGAAACGCCAGGAGCCGCACATATACGTGGCGAACTGGTTCTTCCTCGCGATGATCGTCACGGTGGCGATGCTGCACATCGTGAACAATCTCGCGGTGCCGGTTTCCTTCTTCGGCGTGAAGAGCTACAGCGCGTTTTCCGGCGTCCAGGACGCCATGACGCAATGGTGGTACGGCCACAACGCCGTGGGCTTCTTCCTGACGGCGGGCTTCCTCGGCATCATGTACTACTTCGTGCCGAAGCGCGCCGAGCGCCCGGTCTACTCCTATAAGCTCTCCATCGTTCACTTCTGGACGCTCATCTTCCTCTACATCTGGGCGGGACCGCATCACCTCCACTACACGGCGCTGCCCGATTGGGCGCAGACGCTCGGCATGACGTTTTCGATCATGCTGTGGATGCCGTCCTGGGGCGGCATGATCAATGGCCTGATGACGCTTTCCGGCGCGTGGGACAAGCTTCGCACCGACCCCGTCATCCAATTCCTGGTCGTCTCGGTCGCCTTCTACGGCATGTCGACCTTCGAAGGTCCGCTGATGGCCATTCGAGCGGTGAACTCGCTCTCGCATTACACCGACTGGACCATCGGCCACGTGCATTCCGGCGCGCTCGGATGGGTCGGCATGGTTTCCTTCGGCGCCATATACTGTCTCGTTCCGTGGCTGTGGAAGCGTCAGGGCCTCTATTCGCAACGCCTCGTCGAGTGGCACTTCTGGCTCGCCACCATTGGCATCCTGCTCTACATCACCGCGATGTGGGTGTCCGGCATCATGCAGGGCCTGATGTGGCGCGCCACCGACAGCCTCGGCATCCTGCAATACTCTTTCGTGGAGAGCGTGGAGGCCATGCATCCCTACTACATCATCCGCGCAACGGGCGGGGTGCTCTACCTGACCGGCGGCTTGATGATGGCCTACAACGTTTGGCGTACGATCCGGGGCGACGAGCCCGTGGACGTGGCCGATCAACCCCGAATTGCGGCGGCGCCTGAGCTGCGCGGCCCGCAAGTCCTTCCCGCGGCCGAGTAGGAGGCGACAATGAAACTGAGCCATGCTCCTTTCGAGAAGTACTCTCTCGTTCTCCTTCTCGGCATCCTCGTCGTGGTCGCCATCGGCGGCCTCGTGGAGATCGCGCCGCTGTTCTATCTGAAATCCACTATCGAGAAGGTGGAGGGCATGCGCCCCTATTCTCCGCTGGAGCTTTCGGGCCGCGACATCTTCATCCGCGAGGGCTGCTATCTCTGCCACAGCCAGATGATCCGCACCCTCAAGGACGAGGTCGAGCGCTACGGCCACTACAGCCTGGCGGCGGAAAGCATGTACGACCACCCCTTCCAATGGGGATCGAAGCGGACTGGGCCGGACCTCGCCCGCGTCGGCGGCAAGTACTCCGACGAATGGCACGCGGCGCACTTGACGAACCCGCGCTCCGTCGTGCCGGAAAGCGTCATGCCCACCTACGGCTTTCTCGGCGCGCGTAAGCTCGACTTCCACGACATCGAGGATCGGCTGAAGACGCTTACGATCGTCGGCGTCCCATATACGGAAGACCAGATCGTCAACGCGAAGGCCGATCTTGTCGCGCAGACCACGCCCGATACCGAAGGCGCCGCGGCGGTGCTGAAGCGCTATCCCAAGGCGCAGGTGCGCAAATTCGACGGCAAGCCGGGCGATCCGACGGAACTCGACGCGGTGATCGCCTACCTGCAGATGCTCGGCACGCTGGTCGACTTCGCCAAGTACGACGCTTCCGGCCCCAACCTTCGCTGAGGACGCGCAATGACTTACGAAACTGTTCAATCCTGGTCGGCGATGACGGGCCTGTTCATCTTCATCGCGCTTTTTATCGGCATGCTGGTCTTCGTGTTCTGGCCCGGCAATCAGAAGGGCTTCGAGGAAGCGAGCCGCATTCCCCTGGATAAGGACGATTTGCACACGGGAGGCGGCAATGGCCGGTAAACCAGAATTCGACCCCCACACAGGCCTTGAGACCACGGGCCACGAGTGGGACGGCATCCAGGAACTCAATAGGCCGCTGCCGCGCTGGTGGCTCTATGTTTTCTATGCCTGCATCCTGTGGGCGTTCGGCTACTGGGTCGCCTATCCGGCGTGGCCCTTGGTTTCCGGCTACTCGAAGGGCGTGCTGGGCTGGAGCCAGCGCGCTTCGGTGGCGGCGGCCGTCGAAGAGGTGCGGGCGAGTCACGCCAAGGAAGACGCGGCGATCGGGACTTTGAGCCTCGCCGAGATCAAGGCAAAGCCCGATCTCCTGACCTTCGCAATCGCCGGCGGCAAGGCGGCCTTCGGCGACAATTGCGCGGCCTGCCACGGACGCGGCGCGCAAGGGTCTCCCGGCTTCCCGAACCTGAACGACGACAAGTGGCTCTGGGGCGGCACGCTGGAGCAAATCCATCAGACCATCCTGTACGGCGTGCGCAGCGGCAACGACAAGGCGCACCTCTCCCAGATGCCTTCATTCGGCACAGACAAGATCCTGACGCCTGAGCAGATCAACGACGCGGCGGAATATGTGCTGTCGCTCTCGAAGCTTCCGCATGACGATGCGGCGGCCGAGCGCGGCAACGTCGTCTTCCACAACGACGGCGGATGCCTCGCCTGCCACGGCGAGGAAGGCAAAGGCAACCAGGACTTCGGCGCGCCGAACCTGACGGACAATATCTGGCTGTACGCAGGCAACAAGGACGCGATCAAGCATCAGATCGAGGTCGGTCATGGCGGCGTCATGCCGGCATGGGTGGACCGGCTCGATCCGGTGACGATCAAGAAGCTGGCGCTGTTCGTCCACTCGCTCGGCGGCGGACAATAGCGAAGTTCAAAACTTTGTGAGGGAGGCGGCGGCTTACGGCGGAGAATTCGCAATGCGCCGCGCCGCCTCTACAATTAGACCGTGTCTCCGGAGAGGATCGGGACGCGAGTAGGGCGAGCCGATGAGCTGCTGCGATGCCTTTTACGCCCGTGCTTTGGCTTTGGAGTATGAGATGACCGAAACGCCAGCTGCCGCGCCGGTTGGCAAGGAAGCCCCGCCCGCTGCGATGCGGACCGAGGTAAAACCTGCCGCTCCGAAGAAACAGACCCTCTACGCGGCCCGCGAACCCATCTATCCGAAGCTGGTTCACGGCAAATTCCGGCGGATCAAGTGGATCCTCATGATTGTCACGCTGGGCATCTATTACGGTCTGCCCTGGCTGCGTTGGGGGCGCGGACCCGGCATCCCCGATCAGGCCGTGCTGCTCGATTTCGCCCATCAGCGCCTTTACTTCTTCGGCCTCGAAATCTGGGCGCAGGAATTCTACTACGTCACCGGCATCCTGATCCTGTCGGCGCTCGCGCTGTTTCTCGTCACCGCGCTTGCGGGCCGCGTCTGGTGCGGTTACGCCTGCCCGCAGACGGTCTGGACCGATCTGATGATCTTCGTGGAGCGGTTCTGGCAGGGCGACCGCAACGCGCGCATGAAGCTCGCCAAGGCGCCGTGGTCGTTCGACAAGGCGTGGCGGCTCGGCGGCACGCACCTGACCTGGCTCTTCATCGGCGTTGCGACGGGAGGCGCGCTCGTCTTCTATTTCGCCGACGCGCCTGAGCTTCTCTCGCAGTTCTGGCATTTCGAGGCCCCAGCGATCGCCTACATCTTCGTCGGCATCTTCACAGCCACGACCTACACGCTTGGCGGTCTCTCCCGCGAGCAGGTCTGCACCTATATGTGCCCCTGGCCGCGCATCCAGGGCGCCATGCTCGATTCGAGAATCCTTCCTCATCACCTATCGCGACTTTCGCGGCGAGCCGCGCGGCGCGCACAAGAGGGGCGACAGCTGGGAAGGCCGCGGCGATTGCGTGGATTGCGGGCAATGCGTCGCCGTCTGTCCCGCCGGCATCGACATCCGCAACGGCTCGCAGCTCGAATGCATCCAGTGCGCGCTTTGCATCGACGCCTGCGACGAGATCATGATGAAGGTCGGCCGCCCGCAAAAGCTGATCGCCTACGACACCTACCGCAACCTGCAGGCCGAGGAGCACGGCGGCCGCGCTCCGTTCCGTCTCATCCGGCCGAGGACCATGCTATACGCGGGGCTGTTCGCGCTCGTCAGCGCGATCATGCTGTTCGGCCTTTCGCAAAAAACTGTGCTGGAGGCGAATGTCGTGGCGGACCGCAATCCGCTGTTCGTGCAGTTGCAGGACGGCGGCATCCGCAACGGCTACACCATCCGGCTCCTGAACAAGCGGAAAGAGACGCGCACCTTCAAGCTCAGCATCGCCGGGCTGCCCGAGGCGAAGATTACCGTGGTCGGCATCGATGGCGACAATCCTCTCATCGAGGTCGCGCCTGACGACGTGCATTCGATGAAGGCCTATGTCACGCTTTCGCACGGCAAGGCGGCCGGCCTTCCCGCAGCCATTCCCATCACATTCGTCGTCCGTGACGTGGGAGACGGAATGGAAACGACGCGCCGCTCGAATTTCAGAGGCCCAGGACAATGAGCGCAACCGCGATGCAAACACGGCTCACCGGCAAGCATATCCTCGCGATCCTGCTCAGCGCCTTCGCCGTTGTCGCCTCCGTCAACGCGACCTTCATCTATTTCGCGCTGAGCACAGGCCCTGGCGAGGAGAGGGGCGCGAGCTACGAAGCCGGGCTTCGATACAACGCAATCCTGTCCGAGGAGCGCACCCAGGAGGCTCTGCAATGGGGCCACCAGGCGCAAATCGCCAAGGGCCGGCTGCGCATCTCTATCGCGGATAAGGGTGGGGCGCCCGCCGCCGGGCTGGCGCTTGCGGGACATTTCGGCCGGCCCGCCACCAGCAGCGACGACCGCATCCTCGCATTCAAGGAAGTAGACGCCGGCGTTTACGAGGCGGACCTTGGCAAGATCGGCGCCGGAAGCTTTGTGCTGGAGTTCTCGGCGGAAAAGGCAAGGCGGGGCGGCGAAGCGGCGCTCTATCGCGTGAAGGAGAGACTATGGCTCAGCCCGGCGCATTAGAACTCGAAAGGCCCGGCGCGCTCGCTCCCTTCCCCGCCGCGCCGAAGGCGAAGGGTCCAAGCGCCGCGTCCCAGACCATAACGCTCGCCGTCGAAAACATGCATTGCGGCGGCTGCATGCGCAAGGTTGAGACGGCGCTGCGCGACGTGCCGGGCGTTGCTTCGGCGCGCGCCAATCTTTCCGCCCGACGCGCCACGGTGGTGTTCGAAAAGGCGCAAGGGAGCGCCGCGCCGCTGGTCGATGCGCTCGGCAAGATCGGCTTCAAAGCGGCGGAACTCGCGCCCGAAACCATCGAGACCGGACAAAATGCGGGCCGCGCGCTGCTGATCCGGCTCGCCGTCGCGGGCTTCGCCGCCGCCAACATCATGCTGCTCTCGGTGTCGGTCTGGTCGGGGTCCAATGCGGACCAGACCACCCACGACCTGTTCCATTGGCTCTCGGCCGTGATCGCGCTGCCAACGGTCGCCTATGCCGGCCAGCCCTTCTTCAGCTCGGCCTGGCAAGCGCTGAAACGCTTTCGCACGAACATGGATGTGCCGATCTCGCTCGCCATCCTCCTGTCGGCGACGATGAGCCTTTACCAGACCATCCGCGGCAGCGATCAGGTCTATTTCGACGCCTCCGTCGCGCTGCTCTTTTTCCTGCTCATCGGCCGCTATCTCGATGCGCGCGTGCGCGTCCGGGCGCGCGGCGCCGCCGAGAACCTGCTCGGGCTGAAGGCGCAATGGGCGCATGTGATCGCGCCGGACGGCTGCATCGAGCGCCTGCCGTCGCGCCTCGTCGAGCCCGGCATGCGCATCGCGGTGGCGGCGGGCGAGCGCTTCCCCACCGACGGCGTCATCCGCTCCGGCGTAACGTCCATCGACGAAAGCCTGATCACGGGCGAAACTCTGCCCCGGGATGCGGGCGTGGACGCAGCCGTTTATGCGGGTTCGGTGAACCTTGGGGCGCCGGTCGAAATGGAGGCTCGCGCCGCCGAGGGCGACACCCTGCTTGCCCAGATCGCGCGGCTCATGGAGACTGCGGAGCAGGCGCGCGGCCGCTACGTTCGCCTCGCCGACCGCGCCGCCCGCTTCTACGCGCCTGCGGTGCATACGCTGGCGCTCGCCTCCTTCATCGGCTGGATGATTGCGGGCGCCGGCTGGGAGCATGCTCTCACCATCGCCATCGCGGTGCTCATCATCACCTGCCCCTGCGCGCTGGCGCTGGCAGTGCCCGCGGTTCAGGTGGCGGCCTCGGCCCGGCTTTTCGACCGCGGCATCCTCCTGAAGACGGCGGACGGCCTCGAACGGCTCGCCGAAACCGGCGTCGCGGTGTTCGACAAGACGGGCACGCTGACGGCGGGCGTCCCGTCGCTGGCAAACGAGTCGGCGCTGGACGGCGACACGCTGAAGGCGGCCTCCGCGCTTGCCGCAGCCAGCCGTCACCCTTACGCGCAAGCCGTCGCGCAGGCCGCAAGGGAGCGCTTCGGAGCGGTTTCGGCCGCGAGCGGCGTCGAGGAGACGGCGGGCTTCGGCTTGCGCCTCGTAACGGGCGCGGGCGAGGAGCGGCTCGGCTCGGCGGCCTGGTGCGGCGTCGATGCGGAACGCGCGGCATCGGCTTCGTTGTGGTATATGAGGCCCGGCGCGGCGCCTGCCGCGTTCCAGTTCGAGGACAAGCTGCGCGAGGATGCGCGCGCCACCGTGGACGCGCTAAGGAAGGCGCATTTCGAGGTGGCGCTCCTGTCGGGCGACCGTGCGTCAGCCGTTGAGGCGGCGGCGAAGGCGGTCCACATCGAGGAGTGGCGCGCCGGGATGAAGCCGCAGGAGAAGATCGAGCGGCTTGAGGAACTTAAGGCGAAGGGCCATCGCGTCCTGATGATCGGCGACGGGCTGAACGACGCGCCGGCGCTCGCCGCCGCTCACGCGTCGGTTTCGCCCTCGACGGCCGCCGACATCAGCCAGACCGCGTCGGACGCCGTGTTCCAGGGCGCGAAGCTCGGCGCGGTGATCGAGCTTCTGGCGACCGCGCGCAAGACAAAGGCGATGTCGTTCCAGAATTTCGCGATCGCCTTCGGGTATAATCTCCTGTTCGTGCCGCTGGCGATGGCGGGCTATGTGACGCCGCTCGTCGCCGCAATCGCCATGTCGAGTTCGTCGATCCTCGTGACCGTGAACGCAATCCGCCTGCGCACCGCGACGCTGGAGCTGAAGGCATGACCTCGCTTGCGTGGCTGATCCCGGTGGCGCTTTTCCTGGGCGGCCTTGGACTTGCGGGCTTCATCTGGGCGCTCAAGTCGGGGCAGTACGAAGACCTCGAAGGCGCCGCTCACCGCGCGCTCGAAGACGATCCGCCGAAGCCCGGCGACAAGAAATAGCGGGCGGGACAAAAGCTACGCTGCCGCTTGTGGCAAGTTCAGCTAAGCCTGCGTCATACGCCGCGAGATATCTCTGTTTGACCTCAAATAGTCATACGCTTGGAAAGCAAGATTGCGTCCCAAGCTTCTGAGGTTCGCCGATTTGTTGTCTTCTGGCGGTCTTTAGTCCGCGCAGGAGAACGCCATGACGCAAGAAACCACAACGCATCTCTTTTCGAACTGGGCCAAGGAACGTCTTCACGAAATCGAGGCGACATTGACGGCGCTCGAAGCGCGCGCGAACACGCTCGAAGCGGAGGCGAAAAAGCATACGGAGAAGGCGATTTCGGACATCAAGGCACAGCGCGAAGCGTTCCAGGAGACATTTCACAAGCACAGGCACGAGAGCGAGGAGAACCTGTCGAAGGCCGTGAGCGGCCTGGAGCACAATTGGTCTTCGTTCGAAGCGCTGATTCAAAAGTACTTGAGCGAGACGGGGCGCGACGCGAAGCGCCTTCAGGAAACCTTCGCGGCAAGGGCGGACGCGCAGGCGAAGGCGTGGCGCGAGACCTTCGACGGACTTCACGCAAGGGCGGGATCGTTCGCGTCCGCGCACAAGCATGAAGTGGACGAGGCTTTGAACCAGCTCAAGGCGGCGGCGGAAGCGGCGAAGTCGAAGCTGGAAGCTCAGAAGAAGGCGGGCGAACACTCCTGGGAGGCTTTGAGAAGCGCCCTCGAGGAGAGCCGGACCGCGTTCGACAAGGCCAGCCGCAAGGCGCTTGAAATCTTCAAGAAGGCCGCTTGACGCCCATTGGGAGCGGCGGCTCCAATTTGCTGAATGGCCGCCAATGTTCTCTGATACCGGATGCGGTCGGATCGCCGTCATCCCGTGCGCGCTGCGGCATGCAATGCTGCTGCGCAGAGACGGGATTCTCGAGATGCACAAATCCCGGATAACGCGCGGCGCGCGTTTCTGGGATGACGCTTGCGGTATGGTTCAGCCTTGATCTGTGGCGGCATGGTGAGGGCGTCGCGTATCAGCGGCGGTCCTACTGGGAGGACATGTTCACCACTTGCACGCGCCGGTTCTCCGCAGCAAGCGGATTGGCCGTGTTCTTCAGGCGCTCCTTGCCGTAGCCGACGGCGACGAGGTTGTCGGCCGGCAGGCTGAACTTCGAGACGAGGAATTGCTTCACCGCGTCGGCGCGACGCTCGGACAAGTCCTGGTTATACGCATCCGCGCCCTTGCCGTCCGTATGGCCCGCGAGCACAACGACCGCGTCCTTGAGCCGGGGATCGCGCAGCGCGGCGCCGAGCTTGGTAAGGTCTTCCATGGCCTTCGCGCCGATGGTCGCCGAGTTGTATTCGAAGTTGACTTCGAGATCGATGGCCGGCTTCGCCTGCGCGATTTCGGCCACCTTGGTCCGCTCCTCGACGGTTATGGAGCGCGCCATTCCCCGCGTTCTCAGGCCGTTAAGGAACGCCTTCTCCTGCGCCGCCTTCGGGTCGGACGCGAAGCCGCGCGTGGTGACCTTGGGCTTTGGCGCGAGCGCGTTCGCCATGTCGGTGGCGCTTTGCGCGAGGATCGGGCCGGAGGCAAGGGCCGCCGACAGAAGCGCGGCCAGGAAGAGGCTGGGACGATGAACAGTCATATCATTACGTCCTGTGCAAATAACCGAATGAGGGCGACGGCTGCATCTTAGTTTGCGCCCCGCCGCACGGTCAAGCTTGGCGGGGCGCTGTCCTTCACCGGACCAGCACCTTGATTGCGGCGCGCGAAGCCGCTGCGGGCGCTGGCGGCGCCTTGGCGGCCGGGGTTTTCTTTTCCACGGTGATGGCGCGCGCGATCGCCTTGGTGTAATCGGGAATTTCCGTGAAAGCCGAGCGATCGAAATCGTGAACGATGCCGTCCACGGGCGCGTTTTTCTCCGTGCAGATGGCGATCACGGTCTCAATGCCGGTTTCGCCGAGGCGAAACTGGAACGGCGCATCGGGGCCAGGAACCGCCACGGGAGTATTCGCCGGAATGCGGTTATTCTGCTGGAACTTGTTCGGAAAGATGACGGTCGCCCCCTTGCCCTTCTCATCGAGGTTCAGGAGCGTGAGGTAGCAATCCTGCGAGGCGACGACCGTGAAGTCGGCCGTGTCGTTCCTTCGGTAGGACAGTCTGCTGGCCGTCAGCGTGAGCGTGAGCCCCGCCTGCGGCTGGACTTTGACGACCGGAATCGGCTTCGTTTCCACGACGGTCAGCACCACGGCCTCGTCGTCCGAAATCTGCCCGGCGAGACTGGCGAAGGCTTTCTCGAACCTGTCGCGCGGCGCCTTTCCCTGCGACAGAAGATTGAGCAGAAGCTTGTTCTCCCCTTCGGCGCGCGCCGACGCCACCTTGTTGAAATCCCCGGCGGTCATGCCGAATTCCGCCGCCACGGCCTGCGGCGTCAGCGGACGCTCGTATTGGCTCGACAGCGCGGCGACGATTTCGACGCCGCCGCCGTCGGCGGCGGCGGTAATGCCGGCCCTCGACATCGCGGTCTTGAACGCGGCGGCATCGCTGGAGATAAGCTCGGCGAGTTCGGCGGGTTTGGGGTAAAGCGCGGCGACAGCGTCGGCCACGCCGCGCGGGTACAACTCCTTCGCGCCGGTCACATGGCTTAGAACTTCGTCCTTCGCCTCTTTCGGCAGGCGCCGTGGCAGCCCATGCAGGAAATGCCGGTGATGACCGAAGGATCGCCCGATGCGCGATTGCGGTCGTGTAGGATTTCGGGCGGCGCCTTTTCCAGCGCGCGGCCCGCCGCATCGCTCAGGAAATAGCCCTGGAAGCCGTTCGGCAGGGTGAAGATGGTCTCATTGGCGTCGTGGCGGAAGCCGCCCGGCCCTTGCGGCCCAAGCGGATGCTCGAACAGGCTCTTGTCGCCGTCATTGCTGGCGAAATCGTAGGTTCGCCAGAGATAGCCGTTCGGCAAGGGATGGCGCTCGATGAGGCGATTATGGTCGCTCACGGCGGATGTCTGAAATCCTGCGCGCCTCGCCGTGTCGCCTTCGATGTCCTTGGCGACGTCCACAATCAGGCGCTCATCCAGCTGCTTCAGCGTGGCCGGCAGGCCGAGCAGCCTGTTGTAGAGCGGCGGGCGCGAGGCGGTGAAGGCGAACCAGTCGGCCCGCACATAGGGAAGCTTCGAGCCGGTCAGGCTTTCCACGCCCCGGTTTAACATCGAATCGGCGGGGCGCGTCGCGTAGGGATAGACGGCGAGAATCTGCTCCCAGTCGGCCGCGCTCCAGCCAAGGTCCGCGAGGTTGATGCGAAGGATGGTCTTCGCCGGGTCGATGGGCGCGATCTTCGTCACGTTCGGCAGGCGGGTCAGGCTGTTAACCAGCTTGATCGCGCCCTGGCGATAGATATCGAGCGTCTTCTCGGCGACACAGGCGTTGTAGATGTTGGTCAGCGTCAGGTAGCGCGTCGCCGATTTCCTGTTCGGCGGGATGTCGGCGCTGTCGAGGTCCTTCGCGATCAGCGCGACAAGCTCCTTGTTGCCGATCACAGGCCGGCAATTCGTCCCGGCCGTTTTTCCGAGATCGTCGATCCACGCTATGATTGCGTCGATCTCCTCTTTCGCCGGGTCGGGCGCGCCGCCCTCGGACCAATGCCTTTTCCCGTTCAAGATCTGCTCCACGAGATAAGAGCCGTGGCCGTTGCCGGGCAGGATGAACTTCGCGTTTCCGGCGATCTCGTCGAGCTTCAGGATGTTGCCGAAATCCTGCGCCGGTTCTTTGCGCCCGGAGAAGCCGGCCCTTCTGGTGGCAGCGCGCGCAATGCTTGTCGAGCGCCTTGAAGGCGGCCTTGGCGACGGGCTCCGCCGGTTCGCCGATGGCGACGGCGCTTACGGCTTCCGCAGCGGGATCGGGCGGAGGCGGAGGCGGGCGGCGAACCTTGCCGATATCGCAGCCCTCTACGACCGGACTGTCGGCCTGGATGAATTCAACATCGTCTTGCGAATACACCCGGACGATGTAGCTGCAGCGCAGGCTTCGCTCCCGGTAATTGACGATGTAATAATCCGCGTTGTCCCACTTGATGTCGCCCCGTCCCCACTTGTAGTGCATGACGACGTGGTTGGCGTTGATCTTGAGGAATCCCGTGGACCCCGGCATGTCCCATTCGCCGACGAGATCCTGCACCGGGTCGCTCTGGGTGGTGGCGGAGGCGCTGCCGGGGGCGCAAAGCGACAGGAGCGCAAGCGAAAAAGCCAAAAGCCTCGAAAGCGACGCCATTTGAGGTCTCCCCAACCTTTCGCTCCCCTGTCGTGACGCCGGAAAGCGCCTGCGCGAACGCTCGCATCGAGGCGGCGAAAGCTGCGCTTTAGTAAATCCAACAGCGCTCGCCGCGCAAGCCCAAGATGGACCTTGCGACCGGCGTCCGCGCCGCGTCGTCGAAGGCGCGACTCGAAGAGCTTATGGCGCGGTCGCGAAGTGCGGCGCCCCGCCATCACGCCGTCACAACGCAAGCGCCCTTTTTCTCACGCATTCGAGCGCCTATCGGAGTAAGACTTATGGCGGCGGGACTGGAAAGGGTCATCATCTTGAGGCGTTGCATCATCGCGGTCTGTCTTTCGCTTCTATGCGCCGAGGCGCAGGCGGCGCAATGCGGCGGGGAATTCGGCGCCTTCATCAAAGCCGTATCGGAGGAGGCTGTGGGCGCGGGCGTGGCGCGAGCCATCGTCTCCCGCGCGTTCGAGGGCGTCTCTCCGGATCCGTCGGTTCTTGCCTTCGACCAGCGCCAGCAGGGCGTCTTCAACGCGAGCTTCGAAAGCTACGCCGCCCGCGCGGTGAGCGCGAGGCGCGTCGAGCGCGGGCGGACCCTCTTGCGCAAGCACTCTGCGCTCTTGTCGCGCATCGAACGCGACTATGGCGTCCCGGCGCCTGTCATTGTCGCGATCTGGGGGCTTGAGAGCAATTATGGGACGGCGGACATGGGCGCGCTGCGCGTTATCCGCACGCTGGCGACGCTCGCTCACGATTGCCGCCGCACCGAGCTGTTTCAGAAGGAGCTACTCGCGGCCTTGCAGATCCTTCAACGCGGCGACCTGTCGTTGCGCGACATGATCGGCGGCTACGCGGGGGAGATGGGCCAAACTCAATTCCTGCCCAGCTCGTATCTCAAATACGGCGTCGATTACGACAAGAACGGACGTGTGGATTTGTTCAGGAGCGCGCCGGATGTGCTCGCCTCGACCGCCAATTTCCTGAAACTGAACGGCTGGCAGACCGGCGGCCCGTTTGCGGAAGACACGCCCAATTTCGAGGTCATGCGCAACTGGAATCAGGCCCTGCTGTATCGCAAGGCCATCGTGATGCTGGCAGAGCGGATCGGCGAGCGCTGAGATGACGCGCGAGCGTCACGGCTGGCTTTCGATGCGCACCTCGTAATCGAGCGTCGAGGAGACGGCCTCGCCGTAATAGCCGCCTTCCAGGGGCATCGTCCCCGCCTGATCCGGGGCCGCGCAGAGCGCGACATGGCCATCGGTGACGGGAAGCCCATGCGTCGGGTCGAAGCCGCGCCAACCCGAGCCGGGCAGGAAGACTTCCGGCCATGCGTGAAGGTGCCGGCGCCCGTCTGGCGTTTCGGCATGCGCCTGATAACCGCTGACGAAGCGCGCGGCGACGCCAAGGCTGCGGCAGGCCGCGATGAAAAGCGTCGTGATGTCGCGGCAGGCCCCTCTGCCGGTCGCGAGCGTGTACGCGGGCGCCTGGGCGGCGCCGTCGGGCCGGATATGGCGGTGCGTGCGGGTGAAAAGCGCCTGGTTGAGGCGATCGAGGAAATTCCGGACATCCCACCCGCATTCGGAAGCCAGTCCGGCGGCGAAGGCGCGGACGCTCTCGTCCTCATCCCGGGGCGGCAGATAGTCCGCCATCGCGTCGCCCGCGCCTGCTCGCCAAGGCAGCTGCGGCAGAGGCGGATAGGCCGACGCCGGGGCGGCGCGCGTCTCCACTTCGAAATGGCTGTCGATGCGCAGATGGCTGGAGAGGCCCGCGAACTCCAGCCGCGTCAGGGAATTGCCGTAGCGGTCCGTCAGCTCGTGCCGGACGCTCGGCGCGGGATCGACGGTCAGGCTATGCGCCAGGACAACGGCGTCGCCCGCGCGCGGCATGAGCCGCAGGACATGCTCCGAAAAGGCCACAGGCGCCGCGTAGCTGTAATGTGTCTTGTGCCAGACCAAGAAACGCATCTTCGACCCTCCCGCGGCGGCATCTCCGGGAGGGCGCACGCAGGTCCGCACCGGATGTCCAAGCTCTCTGGTTCCGGCTTTTCGGCTCGCCCGTCAAGCTCGCGGATTACCCCTTCAGGGCAACGAACTCAGGTTAACGATCATTTAACCATTGCGTGTTGTGTGATTCCATCTGGCTTTCTGATTCGGGGAGCCTTTGAGATGGACGATTTCGGCCCTAAGCCGCGCCTTCGGAGCCTTTTGGACCATTTTTCCGGGATTGACGACCCGCGCGAGGCTTGGCGGGTGGCCCATCCGCTGCCGGAAGTGCTTCTTCTCGTCGTCTGCGCCAGCGTTGCATCGTGCGACGATTTCGACGACATCGCCGAATGGGGCGAGAACCATCTGCCGTTTCTGCGCCGTTTTCTGCCCTATCATCATAGCGTTCCCGGCGCGCGCTGGTTGAACATCCTTATGAACCGCATCGATCCGGACTTGTTCTCGGACTGCTTCATGAACTGGGCGCGCGACCTTCGCCCGGACGCTCCTGGCCTCATCGCGCTCGATGGCAAGACCTCGCGCCGCAGCCATGACCGCGCCGCGGGAAAGGCCGCGCTCCATCTTGTCTCCGCCTTCGCCACCCATGAGAGGCTGGTTCTTGGCCAGGAAGCCGTGGACGCGAAATCGAACGAGATCGTAGCCATTCCGGCGCTTCTCGAACGCCTCGCCGCATCGGGCGCTTTGGCGGGCGCCCTCGTCACCATCGACGCGATTGCTTGCAATCCAGGCATCGCCCAGGACATCGTTGACCACGGAGCCGATTATCTCCTGGCCGTTAAAGGCAACCAGCCAACTCTTCTGTCTGAAATACAACGCTTTTTTGACGATGCGGACGAAGCCGCCCTGGATCGGCACACCGATGTGGACAAGGGCCACGGCCGCATCGAGGAACGCCGCTGCCTGGTGAGTACGGCTATCGATTGGATGGACGGCGAACGCCGCTTTCCAGGCGAATACCGCTTTCCCAAACTCGCCGCCATCGCAATGATCGAAAGCAAGGTCGAGACCAACGCAGGCGCAAGAACCGAGCGGCGCTTTTATATTACCTCGCGCGCCATGACTGCGAAGCTGCTTGGCGAGGCCGTGCGCGCCCACTGGCAGATCGAGAACGCGCTGCATTGGGTGCTCGACGTCACGTTCCGGGACGATCTCGCCCGCGTCCGTAAGGGCCACGGCGCCAAAAACATGGCCGTCGTCCGGCACTTCGCCATCAATCTCGTCCGCGCAGCGCCGGACAAAAAAAGCCTAAAGCTCAGAAGGAAAATCGCTGGCTGGAACCAAGATTACCTCCAAAGCCTCATTCAAAAATCCGCCGTTAACCTGGATTCGTGACCGTGAATTACCCCTTGCGGCGCAGGATGAGGAACGTCGCCGGGCGGCCCTCCCTGCGCGCCTTCTGCTCGTAGCGCGTAACGGGCCAGTCTGGGACCGCGTCGCGATTCGCCGATGTAAAGACTTGCGCCAGCTCGAAATCCGGACGCGCATTCGCCAGTTCGAAGGTTGCCTCGGCGTAGTCCGCGATGTCCGACGCGAAGCGCAACTCGGCGCCCGGCTTGAGCACGCGGCCGAGCTTGTCCAGCGTTTGCGGCGAGAAGAGGCGACGCTCGCGATGGCGCTTTTTCGGCCAAGGGTCCGGGAACAGCATGAAGGCGCGGGAAAGGCTCGCGGCTGGAAGCCAGTTCAAGAGCGCGAGAACGTCGTCGGGGTGGATCTCTGACCCGTCCGGCGAGCCCGCGCGCTTCGAGAGCGGACAACGCGGAGACGACGCCGTTCACATACGGCTCTGCGCCGATGATCCCGGCGTGCGGCGCATGCTCGGCCTGCCAGGCGAGATGCTCGCCCGCGCCGAAGCCGATCTCAAGCCAAACCTCACTGACCGGCTCGCCAAAGATGCGCGCCAAGCAGCCCGCTTCGACTGGACTGCCGAGATCCGCCTTGCAGGCGTCCAGACCCCAGCTCAGCAGCGCCGACTGGCGGTCCGAAAGCTTGCGGCCTCTCCGCCGCCCATAGGATCGAAGCCAAGCCCGGTCTTGTCCGGGCTCGGGCTCCTTGTGAGGGTTCCGCATGGGTTTGAAAAGGCCCCGCTTGCGAGGCTTTCCTGCTTAAGCCACAGCTTCCAGTAGCGAATTGACGAGGTCGAGACGCTCCCAGGAGAAGCCGCCGTCCGCCTCTGGCGCGCGCCCGAAATGACCGTAACTCGCGGTGCGCCGGTAGATCGGCCTGCTCAGGCCCAGCCGAAGCCGGATGCCGCGGGGGCTGAGATCGATGACCTCGGAAATGGCGCGTTCAAGCTTTTCACCATCGACACGGCCGGTGTCATAGAGGTCGGCGTAGATCGAAAGCGGCTTCGCCACGCCGATAGCGTAGGAGAGCTGGATGCAGCATTTGTCCGAGAGCCCAGCCGCGACGATGTTTTTCGCGACGTAGCGAGCGGCGTAAGCCGCCGAGCGGTCCACCTTTGTTGGATCCTTGCCGGAGAAGGCGCCGCCGCCATGAGGCGCCGCGCCGCCATAGGTGTCCACGATGATCTTGCGGCCGGTCAGGCCAGAGTCGCCATCGGGTCCGCCGACCACAAAACGGCCTGTCGGATTGACGTAGAACTCTTCCTTGGCGCACATCCAGCCATCGGGAAGCACTTCCGTGACGATATTGCCGACGATGTCGCGAACGCGCTCCTGGCTGACGTCCTCGCCATGCTGGGTTGAGACGACGACCGAGGTCGTGCGCACCGGCTTGCCGTTCTCATAAGCGAGCGTGACCTGGCTCTTGGCGTCCGGCCCCAGCTCGGGGAGCGCGCCGGAATGACGAAGCCGCGACAATTCCTGCAGAATGCGATGCGCATAATAAATGGGGGCGGGCATGTAGCCTTCCGTCTCGCGGCAGGCATAGCCGAACATGATGCCCTGGTCGCCGGCGCCCTCATCCTTGTTGCCCGCGGCGTCCACTCCTTGCGCGATGTCGGCGGATTGCGAATGCACATAGCAATCTATGTCCGCCTTGCGCCAATCGAAACCCGCCTGCTCGTAGCCGATGTCGCGGATCGCGAGCCGGGCGGTCTGGACCAGATCCTCGGGGCTGATCGAGGACGGACCCCGAACTTCTCCCGCCAGCACGACCCGGTTCGTCGTCGCAAGGGTCTCAAGCGCGACGCGCGAATGCGGATCGGCGGTCAGGAAAAGGTCTACGATAGCGTCCGATATCTGATCGCACACCTTGTCGGGGTGCCCCTCGGACACGGATTCGCTGGTAAATAGATAGTTTTTGCGAGACACGGCCTCGTTCCAATCGTTGCGAGTTTAGCAGGAGTGGCGCCAGGCCATGGTGGCAAGGGCCCCGTTAGCCGAGGTCGTTTGCGATACTCGGCTGGCTTTCCTTAGCCTCAGGCTTTTCTTCTGACAAGGCCCTAACGAGGTCTATGACGCGCCGCCGCACCTTTGGATCCTGTATCTTGGCGAAAGCTTTGTTCAAGTCCAACCCCTCGCGGGAGTTCAGGAAATCGAGAAGATATCCCTCTTGCTCCGGCTCGTGCAGGCCCTGAGCAGCATGAGCGGGAGCGCTACCCGCAAAAGCATCCTCAAAAAAGTAGCCAACGGGAACTTCCAGTATTTTTGAAAGTTGAAAGAGCCCGCTTGCGCCAATGCGGTTCGTTCCCTTTTCATATTTCTGGATTTGCTGGAATGTGAGATTCATTTTCTCTCCCAGCTTTTCTTGGCTCATGCCGATAATCATGCGCCGGTAACGGACGCGGCTTCCGACATGAATGTCGATCGGATTTGGCTTGCGCCCGGTGGTTTCATAAAGCTCTTCGCGATCCGCCAGTATAGCAACCGTAGACTCTACCATGCCCATATTCCGCCCCATTTTCTCCGCCATCTTAAAGTTGTGCAGCCTCGGCCACAGGACCAGTCCCCACTCCCACAAGTTGTAGTTTCGCCTTTGCGACCCGTCAAGCACCTTCTTATCTTAAAAGCAAATCGCTTTTAGAACATTGACGAAACGGTTTCTTCACGTCCTCCAACCTGAGGCTTCGCTAGCAAAATTGGAATCATGCAACTTTGGTGGATGCAACCATAACCATATAAAATTGAAGTGGAAAGAGAAATAACATAATAAACGCTTGAAGACGTGTTTTTTCATAAAAGGTCATCGGCAATGCCGCCGGCAACCTGTGGTCGAGCGTCCCAGCTTTCCCGAGATCTAACTGCGCGAGAATGCGCCCATATGAGTTTATAACGGCGGATACGCCGGTATTCGCGGCCCGCATGACCGGCATCCCTTCTTCCACGGCCCTGACTCGGGCCTGATGAAGGTGCTGATAAGGCCCAGTCGAAGGCCCAAACCAGGCATCGTTTGTTAAATTAATCATCCATGACGGCCTTTTCGCCTGGTTTTTCAATGGTCCAGGAAAAATAATTTCGTAGCAGATCAGCGGCATGAAATCGGGCGCGCGCGGCGCGCTCATGATTGCATCCCGAGCCGAACCGGCGTCGAAGCCGCCCCACGCTTCCGTAAAGGCGCCAAACAACGCTATGTCTATAACGCTTTTGAGAGGAACATATTCTCCAAAAGGGACAAGATGTTTTTTGTCGTAATACGAGGCGATCTCCGCGCCCTGGCCTAGGATGAACAGGCTGTTGAAAACGCGGTCGAAATGGTAGCGGTTCTCGGGCGTTTTAAACCCTTCCGCGCGCTCTGCTCCGATGATGAGGCTTGTCTCCGGCGGAATGAGCGCGGCGAGCGCTTCCTTCACCTCCCCGCTGAAAATAGCGCCGTTGAAGCCGAACAGGAGCGGCATCGAGGTTTCCGGCCAGATGACATGCGTAAAATTGGCGATGTCCTCGCCGCTCGCGCCCTTGCGGCTCAGGTCCAGCAGACGCTCGAAAATCCACCTCCGATTCTCGAACTTCATCTTGTCCGCCTGGGGCACGTTCGGCTGGACGATGCGCACGCGAACGCCTTCCACTTCCCCCGAGGGCTCGCGAAGACGATTGACGCCGAACGCGTAGCTCCCGGCCAGCGCCAGGATGGCGCAGATAAGCGGGAGCCAAAGCCGTCCGAAGCGGGCGCCCGGAGCCGCAATCGCCGCGGCCTGCGCCGAGAAGATGAAGAGGGCGGCGAGCGTGAGCCCGTATATTCCGACATAGGCCGCCATCTGCATATGCGCGCCGTTCGCCGCGACCGCTTCGCCGAAAATATTTCCAGGGGAAGCCTGTAAAGAGATAGCCGCGCGCGGCCTCGGCCGAGAAGAACGCGAAAATGAAAGCGAGGATGCGCGCATAGCCGCGTCGCCACAGGACAGCGGCCAGCGCGGCGGCCGCGGCGTAGAACAGCGCAAGCGTTGCGGCGAAACTCGCCATCGCGAACGGCATCACGGCGCCATAGCGAACCGAATCGACCAGGAACGAGTAGCCGATCCAATAATCGCCGGCGAGGAAATAGCCGAAGCCGAAGCCCCAGCCGACGGCCGCGGCGCGCAGCAGCCTTTTGCGAAGCTGGCCCAGAGCGCTGATGTCGTCGTCGCGCAGCCACACCGCGTCCAGCGCCCAGATCAGCGCCGGAAAGGTGAGAAACATTATGGGCCACAGGAAGAACGGCGCCATCGCGAGGACGGAAAGCGCGCCCGCGAACGCGGCGATCAGCACAAGCTTCCAGGTCGCAAGGCCGGCGAGCGCCCGAGGCGCGATATCCATCGAAGATCCGGGGGCGCCGTAGCCCGCTTCTTCGCGCCCCGGCTGCGTCCGGCGCAAGAAGCTTGAAAGCAACCCCGCCGCGGGGCTAAGCCGCGCGCGGCGGCTCAGCCCTGTGTCACCGGCCGGGGTAGCCTCGGCGGTCAGGCTAGCGAACTTTCGTCAGGTCGAAGCGCGAATAGCACTCCCGGCTCGGCAGATTGTCGTGGCCGCCCATGGCGTCGGCGAGAGCCTCGCCAAGATCCGCGCCTTCGGCTTTCTCGCGCACCCCCGCAAAGATCACGGGGCGCTCGAAGCTCGTATCCGCGTCCTCCTGCTGCTTGCAGCCCTTGTTGTATTGGCCGAGCGTAAGGCTCCACAGCGCGGTTTCGGGCTTCGAAACCTTCGCGATCCAGCCCGCGACGGTCTTGGAGCGGTCCAGGGCGCGCGCTTCCTCGGCTTCGCGCTCGCCTTCCGACGAAGCGAGGCCGACCCCGATCAAGTCGCTCGCGCTCGACAGCGAGTCGCGGACCTGTTGCGTCAGTACGCGCCCCGCCGCCTCGGCGTCCGGGATGACATCGCCGCCCGACACGATTTCGGCCGTGCTTCCGATGGCCCAGGTGTACTCATTCGTCAGCATGATGAAGTCGAAGGCGGCGGCGCGGCCCTGCTTGTCCTTGCCGTCGATGCGGAAGAAGAATGCGTTCTCAACCTTCTGCTTTTCCGCGTGCGTCTTCGCGGGCGCTTCCGGCGGCGGAGCGGCGGCAGGGGCAGGCGCAGACACAGGCTCAGCAGGGGCAGGGGTCGCAGCGGAGACAGGGGCAGGCGCCGGGTCGGGCTTCTTCCCATACTTTTCCGCATACCAGATGGGACCGTAGACAAGGCCGGCCATCGCGAGTGCGACAAGCAGCCACCACCAAGCTACGCCGCCGGGCCTCTTCTTTTTCTCAGGCGCTTCCCCATTTTCCAAGGGCGCCTGCTGCGGCGTTACGAGAGTTTCGGACATAAAAGAGGCTCTCCTGTAAAATCCTTCCACGAAGCGCGAGGCTTCCAGACGGCCCATGGCACGCCTCCGCGACGCGATTATGACCATCTTCAGTCAAACTTTACGTTAGCTGTTCAAGGCGGTGTAACCCGCAGGCAAACATTAGCACTCGCCTCTTGACAGTGCTAACAGTTCTAAATATCTCATCGGCCAGGGTTAAGCGCGCACAATCGCGGCGCCCTTTCCAACCGTTCCATTCCTATTGTCTGAGGAGGATAGCCATGAAATTCAGGCCCCTGCATGACCGCGTCGTAGTGCGCCGGCTCGAAGAGGAAGAGCGCACCAAGGGCGGCATCATCATTCCGGACACGGCCAAGGAGAAGCCCCAGCAGGGCGAAGTCATCGCGGTCGGCCCCGGCGCCCGCAACGAACAGGGCCAGCTCGTCGCCCTCGATGTCAAGGAAGGCGACCGCATCCTTTTCGGCAAGTGGTCCGGCACCGAGGTGAAGATCGACGGCGAAGATCTTCTCATCATGAAGGAGAGCGACATCCTCGGCGTCCTAGAGGGCGGCGAAACCAAGGGCAAGAAGAAAGCCGCCTAAGCTCTCGCATTTCTCACAGTTTCAAATCTCATTACACAAGGAGTCGTGGCCTATGGCTGCTAAGGACGTACGTTTTGCCCAGGACGCTCGTGAGCGCATGCTGCGCGGCGTCGATATTCTCGCTGACGCCGTGAAGGTGACGCTCGGCCCCAAGGGCCGCAACGTTGTGCTCGACAAGTCGTTCGGCGCTCCCCGCATCACCAAGGACGGCGTAACCGTCGCCAAGGAAATCGAGCTTGAGGACAAGTTCGAAAACATGGGCGCCCAGATGGTCAAGGAAGTCGCTTCCAAGACCAACGACATCGCTGGCGACGGCACGACCACCGCGACCGTTCTCACCCAGGCGATTGTCCGCGAAGGCGCGAAATCCGTCGCCGCCGGCGCCAACCCGATGGACCTGAAGCGCGGCATCGACCTCGCCGTCGCCGCCGTCGTGAAGGACCTGCAGAGCAAAGCCAAAAAGGTGACGTCCTCTTCCGAAGTTGCACAGGTCGGCACGATTTCCGCGAACGGCGACACCGAAGTGGGCCGCCTCATCGCCGAAGCCATGGACAAGGTCGGCAACGAGGGCGTGATCACGGTCGAGGAAGCGAAGTCGCTTGAGACAGAGCTTGAGGTCGTGGAAGGCATGCAGTTCGACCGCGGCTATATCTCGCCCTACTTCATCACCGACGCCGAGAAGATGCGCGTCGATCTCGAAGATCCCTTCATCCTCATCTACGAGAAGAAGCTCTCGAACCTCCAGGCGCTCCTGCCGGTGCTCGAAGCTGTCGTTCAATCCGCGCGTCCGCTGCTCGTCATCGCCGAGGACGTCGAGGGCGAGGCTCTGGCCACGCTCGTGGTCAACAAGCTGCGCGGCGGCCTCAAGGTTGCGGCCGTGAAGGCGCCCGGCTTCGGCGACCGCCGCAAGGCCATGCTGCAGGATATCGCCATCCTGACCGGCGGCACGCTGATCGCGGAAGACCTCGGCATCAAGCTTGAGAACGTCAACGTTCCGATGCTCGGCCGCGCGAAGAAGGTCACGATCACGAAGGACGACACGACCATCGTCGATGGCCATGGCGACCATAAGGAGATCGAGGCGCGCGTGTCGCAGATCAAGGCGCAGATCGAGGACACCACCTCCGACTACGACAAGGAGAAGCTGCAAGAGCGTCTCGCGAAGCTCGCGGGCGGCGTCGCGGTGATTCGCGTCGGCGGCGCGACCGAGGTCGAGGTGAAGGAGAAGAAGGACCGCGTCGACGACGCGCTGAACGCGACCCGCGCGGCTGTCGAGGAGGGCTTCCTGCCCGGCGGCGGCGTGCCGCTTCTGCGCGCCATCCACGCGCTCGCCAACATCAAGGCCGAGAACGAGGATCAGAAGGCGGGCATCAACATCGTTCGCCGCGCGATCCAGGCGCCCGCGCGCATCATCGCGGCGAACGCGGGCGAGGACGGCGCCGTTGTCGCCGGCAAGATCCTTGAGAAGAAGGACTACAACTGGGGCTACAACGCGCAAACCGGCGAGTATGTCGATCTCGTCGCGACGGGCGTCATCGATCCCGTGAAGGTGGTCCGCATCGCTCTCCAGGACGCCGCTTCGGTTGCGGGGCTCCTGATCACCACCGAGGCCATGATCGCCGAGAAGCCGAAGAAGGATTTCCCGGCGCCCCAGATGCCCGGCGGCGGCATGGATTACTAAGCCTCGATACGGCTCAAACGAAGAAGCCCGCGACGCGTTCGCGGGCTTTTTTTTTCGCGTACGGGTCGCACCGCTTCGATCATGGCCGGGCTTGCCCGCAGCTGTCCGGCTTACCCTTCGATGTCACGCCGGAAAGCGCCTCGCGCTTATCCGGCGGGTCCTCAATACTTCGGTTCGAGGTTCCGAACCTTTACCGCTGGATGTCCGCCTCAAGGCGATCCGCGGCCATGACGTTAGGTTTGCAGTCGGCGATCCCGGATAGCCTGCGGCCGTTATGGGATGGCTTTCGGGATCAGTAATTCTGCTGCGTCTTGTTGCGGTACTGGTCCGCCCGCATCGCTTTGCGCTGCTTGTCCCAGTTCTCGCTCGAAAGCGCGCGCGCGTCGGCCGCGGCCTTCTCGGAAAGCTTGCGCAAGGGAGCGGCGGCGGCGGGGGCGGCGGCCTGCAGGCGGTCGGCCTCGGCGCGAAGGGCGGCCGCGTTCTGCTCAAGCTCTTTCTTCGCCTCCGCAACGTGGCCAGCATCGCGCGCGAGCACGGCCCTTTCGCTGCGCTCGTTCGCAAGCTGCGCGGCCACGGCGGAGGCTACGCTCGCGTTGGCGCTTTTCGACACCGCGTCAACCGACGCGCTGAAAGTCACCTGCGCTTTCGCCGCGAGTTTTGTGCGCGCCTTGGTCTTCGGGTCGATATAGGAGACATCGACATCCGCGAGCGCCGCGTCTCCGCGAGCCTTGGCCTTCGACACGTCAAGCTCGATGAGCAGATAGCGCTCCTGCCTGCCGCCGATTTGGTTCAGGCGGAAGCTCACGCGCTGCCCTTCCACCTTCACGTCGCGGCCGAGGCCTCGCATCGGCGTCACGCCCTCGGGGCAGACGATATCGATGTCCACGTCTCGCCCAACCACGGAAAACGCGTCGCCGAACTCCTTGTTGAAGATATCCGCGAGTTGTTCCGGGTTCTCGACGAAGGCGTGATTGCCGTCGCTTGCGAGCGCGAGCCTTGTCATAAGCTCCTCGCTGTAGTCGAGGCCGAGCCCGATGGTGGTGACGGCGATGCCATGGCCGCCAAGCTCGCGCCCGAGCGCCTCCAGTTCGGCCGGCGAGCTCGGGCCGACATTCGCCTGCCCATCGGACATCAGGATGACGCGGCTGATGCGCTCGGGCGTGACGCCTTCGGAGACGCTTTGGCCTGCCTGCCGTACGGCGGCGTAGATGGCGGTCTGTCCGCCGGGGACGATGGCCTCGATGCGCCGCTTCATTTCGTCGAAGTCCTCGAAAGGACCGGCGGGGACGGTGACATCGACCCGGTGATCGAAGGCGACGACAGACACGCGGTCGCCGCGCGACAGCCGAGACAGCGCGAGGATCGCAGCCTCCTTCGCCTGCTCGATCTTCTGGCCCGTCATCGAGCCCGATCTGTCGATCACGAGCGAGACATTGACCGGCGGCCGGGCGATGGCCTCCTCATAGGGCAAGCCCTCCAGCTTGACCATGAGATAGGCCTTGCTGTCGGCGCCTTCGGCGAGGACGGAGCTGCTCAATTCGACCGCGAGCTTCACGCGCTCCTGCGCCTGAGCGGCGGACGCCAGGAGGCTTGCGAAAAGCAAACTGAAAAGCGGCCAACGTATGCGGAGTTTATTGGACATGACGGACCTTTCTGCCAAACCCACGCCAGCGCTATGGGGAGGCTGGGGCGGCAATGGGGTCGCGATTTGCCTTATTCGCGGCGCGATAATGGCATGACCAGGACGGCAAGGCCCGGGTCAGCCTCGGGGATGGCGATGCGCCGGAAGCCGCAGGATTCGTAAAAGGCCACGGCGCGCGAGGAGGCGCCGGTCACGACGTGGATGCCGGACGAGCCCGCCGCGCCGCAGGCTTCGATCAGCCGCGCAACAAGGCGGCGGCCTGTGCCCTGCCCCTGATAGCCGGGCTTTACATTGATATGGAAGTGGGACGGATAGCGAGCGACCGCGGCGCGGAATGGCGGCGTGAAGTAGCCGATGTCGCCGGCGATGGGCCGGGCCGCGTCCGAGAAGCTATCGAGGCAGGCCGCGAGATAGCCGATCGCGCCGCCGCCATCCTCCAAAACCAGGAAGAAGCTCTCAGGATCGGCTTCAAGATAACGGCCGAACCAGCGCTGGCGGAACACGTCTTCGGCGGCCGGCGATTCGAAAGGCCGCGAACCCGCCGTCGCCCAGAAGATCGCCGTCGCCTCCTCGATGAGACGGGCGCGATCGCCCGGCGGCGCATCCATCAAAGCGACAATGCGCGCCACGTCACGCTCCCGCCAGGCAAGGAGCGAGCGGAATGCTACTCCGCGGCGCGGCGCTCCAGCGGAAGCGCCTCTCCGCTCTCGGTAAGCGTCTCGATGCGGGGCATCCCCACGACGTTATAACCGGAATCCACATAGTGGACCTCGCCGGTGACGGCGGTGGACAGATCGGACAGAAGATACAGCGCCGCGCCGCCGACTTCGTCGAGCGATGGCGTCCGGCCGAGCGGCGAATGCTGCTTCTGATAGTTGAAGATAGTGCGGGCATCCGCGACGCCGGAGCCCGCAAGCGTGCGCATCGGTCCCGGCGACAGGCCGTTGACGCGGATATTCTGCGGGCCGAAGTCGACCGCGAGATAGCGCACCGAAGCTTCGAGCGCCGCCTTCGCCACGCCCATGACGTTGTAGCGCGGGACGACGCGCATCGAGCCCCCATAGGTCAGCGTGATCATGGAGCCGCCATTCGTCATGAGGGCGGCGGCGCGCTTCGCGATCTCCGTGAACGAGAAGCACGAAATCACCATGGTGTTCACGAAGTTCTCGCGGGTCGTGTCGGCGTATCGGCCCTTCAGCTCGTTGCGGTCCGAAAAGGCGAGCGCGTGGACCAGAAAGTCGAGCGAGCCCCATTTCTCGGCGATTTCCGAGAAGACGGCGTCGACCGAATTGAGGTCGAGCACGTCGCACGAGGTGACGATCTTCCCGCCGAGGCCTTGCACAAGCGGGACCGCCCGACGGCCAAAGGCGTCGCCCTGATAGGTAAATGCCAGCTCGGCGCCGTGCCCCGCGAGCACGCGCGCGATGCCGTAGGCGATGGACCGATCATTGGCCACACCCATGACAAGACCGCGTTTCCCCGCCATCAAAGGCGCCGGTTTTGCAATATCCACCCCAGTCATCGATTCGAGGCCTTTCTAAAACTCTGCTTGCGGGCGGCGCCTATCGAGCGTCGTAGCGTTTGAAGATCAAAGTTGCGTTCGTGCCGCCGAAGCCGAAACTGTTCGACATCACGCAGTTGATTTCGACATTATCAAGACGCTCCCGCACTATGGGCATATCCGAAAATGCGGGGTCAAGCTCTTCGATATTCGCGGATTCACACACAAATCCGTTATTCATCATCAAGAGCGAGTAGATCGCCTCCTGAACGCCGGCGGCGCCGAGCGAATGCCCGGTCAGCGACTTGGTTGCAGACAGAAGCGGCGTCTTGGAGCCGAAGACTTCGCGCACCGCCTCGATTTCTTTCAAGTCGCCGATCGGAGTTGCGGTGGCGTGCGGATTGATATAGTCCACCTTGCAATCCAACCCCTGCATCGCGAGCCTCATGCAGCGCGCCGCGCCTTCGCCGGACGGGGCGACCATGTCGTAGCCGTCGGAATTTGCGCCATAGCCGCCAATCTCGGCATAAATCTTCGCCCCTCGGGCTTTGGCCCGTTCCAGTTCCTCCAGAACGAGGACGCCCGCGCCGCCCGCGATCACGAAGCCGTCGCGGTTGACATCATAGGCCCGGCTAGCTTTTTGCGGGGTATTGTTAAACTTTGATGACATCGCGCCCATTGCGTCAAAAAGCACCGAGAGCGTCCAGTCGAGATCCTCGCCGCCGCCGGCGAACATGACGTCCTGCTTGCCCCATTGAATCATCTCGGCGGCGTTGCCGATGCAATGCGCCGACGTGGAGCAGGCGGATGAGATCGAATAATTGTGGCCCTTGATCTGGAAGGGCGTGGCGAGCGTCGCCGAGTTTGTGCTCGACATCGCCTTCGGCACATCGAAGGGGCCAACCTTGCGCGGACCCTTTTCGCGGGTGGTGTCCGCGGCCGCCACGATGGTGCGCGTCGATGGCCCGCCGGACCCCATGATCAGGCCCGTGCGTACGTTGCTGACCTCCTTCGGCTCAAGCCCGGCGTCGGCGATGGCCTGCTGCATGGCGATGTAGTTCCACGCGGCGCCGGCGCCCATGAAGCGCCGCACCTTGCGGTCGATCATGGATTCCCAATCGATCTTCGGCTCGCCGTGAACCTGGCAGCGGAAGCCCCGTTCGGCGTAATCGTTCGCCTTGACGATGCCGGATCTGCCTTCCCGCAAGGAAGCAAGCACTTCCTGGGTATTGTTACCGATGGATGAGACGATGCCCATTCCCGTGACAGCAACACGTCTCATGTCTAACCCCACGTTGTCGCACTAGGTTTTTCTAAAAAGCCCGTAGCTTAAGCCCGGACGCGCTCAGCCGGCCGCCTGCATGCCCATGGCCGCGTCGGTAAACAGCCCGACGCGCAGGTCCTTGGCGGCATAAATCACGGCGCCATCCGCCTTGAGGAGGCCGTCGCCCACGCCAAGCGTAAGTCTCCGGCGGATCACCCGCTTAAGGTCCACGATGTACTCCAGGCGCTTGACGGTCGGCACGACCATGCCTGTGAACTTCACTTCGCCGGCGCCGAAAGCGCGGCCCCTGCCGGGGGCGCCGAGCCATCCGAGAAAAAAGCCGAGCATCTGCCACAGCGCATCGAGCCCAAGGCAGCCGGGCATGACCGGATCGCCTTTGAAATGACAGGCGAAAAACCACAAATCCGGCCGCACATCCATTTCGGCGACTACCTGGCCGCGCCCATGTTCTCCGGCAGTCTCGGAAATGCTCGTGATGCGGTCGAACATCAGCATGGGCGGAAGCGGCAGTTGCGCATTCCCCGGTCCGAATAGTTCCCCGCGCCCGCAAGCAAGCAAATCTTCGTAGTCGTAGCTCTGGCGCCGCTCAGACATCATTCCTCTTTATAATCTCATTATGCCCGCCGTCCCGCAAGGCGTTCCCTTAACTATCACACCTCGCCGTTCCCGCAACCCGGTCTCCCGAATTGTTGAGGGAACCGCCGCCCGGCCGCGCTTGCGAGTTAGGACGCCGCTTCTTATAGTACAAGGCTGGACAGGAGGGAATGCCCAGAGAAATGGCAGAGTGCTCACCACAGTTGCCAAGTGAGCGGCTTCGCAGGACCGGGTTGCGCCCCACGCGTCAACGGGTCGCGCTGGCGGAACTGCTGTTCGGGGGCGGCGACAGGCATCTCACGGCCGAAATGGTGCATGCTGAGGCGGTTCGAAACGGCGTTCCCGTATCGCTCGCCACGGTCTACAACACGCTTCATCAATTCGTCGAAGCTGGACTCCTTCGCGAGGTCGCGATCGAAAGCTCGAAGACCTACTTCGACACGAAAACGTCCAACCACTTTCATTTCTTTTTCGAAAAGGACGGAGTGCTCGTCGATATCGAGCCGGCGAACATCCGGGTGGAGAATTTGCCGAAGCCGCCCGAGGGCATGGAGATCACGCGGATCGACGTGCTCGTGCGGCTTGCGCCGAGCGGCTAGAGCTTATCCGCTTTCGATGGAATCAAAAGCGCGCGCTCTAGGCCTTCGTTTCCCGGAAAACCGCTTCGCACTTTTCCGGTCGCACTCTAGGGGGGATCGCCTGACGTGAGGGATATGCTGGAAAACGAGGAGACGCCCCAAAGGAATGTGTTCGGGGAGCCTTTGGCCACGTGCTCGAACACGCCTCTGACGGGCTTTTTCCGCGACGGCTGCTGCAACACCAGCGCGGAGGATCATGGCTCTCACACCGTCTGCGCGATCATGACCGAGGAGTTCCTGGCCTTCTCGAAGGTGGCGGGGAACGATCTCTCCACCCCGCACCCCGAATACGGCTTCCCGGGCCTGAAGGCCGGAGACCGTTGGTGCCTGTGCGCGCCGCGCTGGCGGCAGGCCTTCGATGCAGGCGCCGCGCCGAGGGTAGTGCTGGCGGCGACGCATGAGCGTGCGCTTGAGGTCGTTGCGCTCAAGGACCTGAAGCGGTTCGCGATCGATCTTTCCTAGCGTCGCGCGCCGTCATTGAGGACCCCCGGCTCGCCGGCCCGGGTAAACTCCAACGCGCGCATGCCGTTTACGCCGCCTTCCGAAGATGGCGCCTTCAAGCGATAGCATCGCTCCTTAGCGCCTGACCTTCACGACATTCGAGCGTGTCGAAAGCTTCGCGGTTCGCGGGTCCTTGCCGACAAAGTGACGGCAGCGCGGATATTTGAGCGGGCACTCCACGCTCTTCGTATAAGCCGCGAGGGCAGTCTGGCAGCGCGGATATTTCGACGGGCAAATCGTGCTGCTTTTCAAGGCGACCTTGAGCATCCGGCACTGAGGCAGCTTTGGATCGCAGGTCTTGGCGACGGCGTTCACGAGGTCTTTCGGGTCTTCGGCGGCGGGCGCGGTGGAGGCGGCGACGAGCGACCTGCTATCCTCGAGAGAATAGCGCGCGAGCGACCTGTTCCTCTCGGTCGATTGCGCGAACACGGACTGTGCCTTCTCCTCGAAATTCGCCGCTTCTTCCTGGGTGATCGGCTTTTCCAGAAGCTTGCAGCCCGGCATGTGCACGGCATGGCGGTGGCTGTCGCCGCGGCGGTCCGCGAAATAGTAGCGGCCATCGCAGACATAGGCCGTGGGCGGCAGGCGATCGCGGTCGAACAGGATGTCGGCGCGGCGCAAATCCGACCAGAAATCGTTCATCTTCGCCGTATCCTCAACGGCAGGCGCGTATTTCGCGAAGCTGAAGGGCAGCGCGAGGACCGGAATTCTTGCCTGCCCGTTATGCAGTGCGGCGCGGACGGCGTCGTAGACTTCCTCGACATTGGCGTCCTGGATGGCGAAGCATCCCACCGACGCGCATTTGCCGTGGATCAGGATGCCGGAGCCGCCCCTGCCGTTCATAACGTCGAACCGGTTCGGGTAATTGATGTTCATGGCGCGATGCCAGCGCGGATTGACGATCAGATCTTCGGAAGAGATGTGATAGAGCCCCTCCGGCGATTGGTTGTCGCCCTCATGCATCTTGGGTCCAAGTCCGCCCGCCCAGCGGCAAATCCCGTAGGTCTTGAAGAGCGCATACCGGGCGCCTTGCTGGACCCAGAGCTCCATTCTCGAAGTATTCTTGTAAATTCGGATGAAAACCGGCGAGCCAAGCTTCAAATCCTTCGCTGCGAACTCGGCGGCCAGCAGGCTTTCTCTCGCGGCGACGACCGGCGCCTGCGACCGCTCAATGCGCCGCGCCGCGGTGGCGTCCTGGAAGCTCGCCACGCACAAGGCCAGCGCGCCCAGTATTACGCAGACTACACGAAACTGCATCTTCACTCCTTGTGAACCACGCGACTTAACGCGCTACTAAATGGGCATACAACACTTTCGTCCTATTTTGAGAAAAGTTGGAGGCCCGCTCTTAATTTCCAGATTTCAAATGTGATCTTAATGTGACGCAAGGCAGACATGTTGTCGCAACTCTGGTGCATTTCCGTACAAAAAATTATACTGTAATTGTAGCAACTTCAGTCAGATAACATATATTCTTCTGAGAATAAGGTCAAGCCTGTGGCGAATCGTGACGCATTCATGAAGGTAAACTATCAAGAAACACTCATCATAAATTACTTAATACATGGGCTGTTCGAGGGTTCCGCAAATGTCATTGCAGGCATGCAGAAACGCGCGGCCACCTTCCGATCGCAGCTCGCGCTGGGGCGGATCGAGGCGCGCGCAAAACCGCAACGCTAAAGCAAAATGAGATCGACGCTCGTCATTGCCGAGCGAGGCGAAGCATCCTTTGATTTTGACGCCGCAAAGGCCAAAGCCGCAGCGCGATGCCTGGCAGTGTGCTGAAACGGCCTTGCCCATGGTTCCACAGGCTCACCATGAGGTTTAAGCCTCTGATAACATACGACCTCATCTTGAGACTGTCGAAGGATGGAGCCGCGTTTTCAGCGTCCTGCTCCCTAATGCGCGGTGCGCAGGATCTCGAATTGTGCGACCGGGGCGATCGCTGTGACGAAAATCGCGCCTTCGGAGCTATCGCTCACGAATGTCTTGAAGCCGCTCGCTTCGATCTCATGCAAATCGCCGCGCTCGAAGCGGCGGCCGCCATAGCGATAAGCGCCCCACAGCACAAGCACAACTTGTCCGCCATGCCGCTCGGAATGCAGGACGGCGCCCGGCTCGATCCGCACGAGGCGCGCCCGGACCGATCCGCGCGGCAAGCCCGCCAGATCGAAACTCATCGTTCCGTGCTCCAGGTCTTGCCAGGGAATCGTCTCGCGCCGCAGGCCGGTAAAGTGCGCGAGCGGCGCCGGCATGACGGCCTCGTCCCCCGCGTCGAGCCTCGCATCGGGCCCGGAGCTGCCCGCGGTTTGTGCAACTTCTCGTGCAAGGCGCTCCCGCATGCGCAAAGAAAGGGCTTCGTCCTTCCCGGCGGCAAGCCCTTCGAGGAGCAGGCCGCCAACGCCGTCGAGAACCCGCACGCGGCGGCGGCACCTCGCGCAAAATTGAAGATGGCAGTCGAGAACGAGCGTGAAGGCCGGGTCGAGCGCGCCCGCCGAAAAGCTCATCAGCGTCTCCCCGTGCGGATGGCTCAGAGGCGCCGTCATGATTCCTCCTCAACCGCTTCACGGATCTTCTCGTAGGCAAGGCGCATTCTAGACTTCACCGTTCCCAACGGAGCGCCGAGCGCTCCTGCGATCTCGTTATGCGAGAGCCCCTCGATATAAGACAGGCGCACGACTTCATACTGCTCCGGCGGCAGCGTTTCCATGACCCTTCGAATACGCTCGCGTTGCTGGTCCCGGTTCAATGTTTCGTCGGGCAAATCGTCTTCGCAGGGAGTTTCAAGCACTTCGCTCGGCAGATCCTGGGTGGGAAGCTGGCATCTGATGCGGTCGATGCGCAAATTTCTCGCGATGGTGTAAATCCAGGTTGCAACGCTGCCCTTCTCTGCAGTGAAAAGATGCGCCTTGCGCCAGACCGCGAACAGCGTCTCCTGGGCGATGTCTTCGGCCGCCGCGGCGTCCGCGCCTTGCCTCATCATCATGGCCTTGATTTGGGGCGCATAGAATTCGAACAGGCCCCGGAACGCCTGTGGATCGCGATCTCTCGCAATTCTTTCAAGAACATCGTCCATGAGCATTAGATGACAAATGCGCGGCGCCAAGACAAATAACTTATCGGCGATGGCGCAAGTTCGCTTCGAGGGCCGCACGAAGGCGGCACGGACCTTGCTTGAAAGACGGCGCGGCTCGCCGCCGCCGCAATGCGGATGCTGCGCGCGTGACGTGACCCTAGTTGGAACGGGAAACTTCGCCGGACTGCCTCAGGTTTCTTCCTTGACACGAGGCGCCGGCATTTTTTTCGGAAATCCGCAAGGAATAAGCAATTTTAAATGCTGGAGCCTTGGTGTTTCCTCTTTTCCGTAAGCATCGTTGCCTGTATGCTCGCTTAACGAGAAGCGGCTTGCTTCGGCGCAATGCTGCAACCTGTGGCTAAGCAATTGAGGACGCCACCAATAATGAAAGATACTCTCGCCCTGGCAGAGCTTAGAAATCTAAGGCGCTACGCTTATTGCATCCTGGGCAACCGGAGCCTCAGCGACATGGCGGTTGAGGCGGCTCTCAACTCGCTCGTATCGGACATCGTTTCGGTGAGCGGGCGCGCGGTTTCGCGGCTGGACCTCTACAGAAAAGTCAACGAGGCCGCCAATGCCAGCCCTGGCAATGTCAGCGCCGCTGCGGCGAGCGGGTTATTCGCCGATTTCCAGCGCCTTTCCAAACAGCATCGCCAGATCGCCGGGCTGCGCGCCATCGTCGGCCTGCCCTATGGCGACGTCGCCTCGATCATGGACATGAGCGAGAAATCGGTGCGGCGAGCTTATTGCGAAGCCTTGGCGAGCCTTAGGGACAAGCCCGCCGCCGTCCTCATCATCGAGGACGAGGTCTTCATCGCGCTCGACATCCAGCAGATCGTCCGCAACCTCGGCCTCTCGGTGGTCGGCATCGCCAAGAACCGCGCGGAAGCCTTGCGCATGGCCGATATCTCGCGGCCGAAGCTGATCCTCGCCGACTACAAGCTCAGGGACGACACGGGCGTCGACGTGGTGAAGGCGATCCGCGCGCAGATAGATACGACCGTGATCTACGTCACGTCGCACCCGGAGGCGGTGGCCGCAACCCGCGAATGCGAGGACGACCTCGTCATTTCGAAGCCGTTCACCCCTCGCGCTCTCGCGGCCGCGGTGCAAACGCAGCTGGCGGCGTAATCGCCGCCGCCGTTTACTTCTTAAGAACGCGCCCCGCGACCGCGTCGAGCTTCGCGATCAGCTCGGGATCCCAGGCGTCGCGCGCCGTGATGAGGGCGTGGTCGAGCGCGCGGTCCGAGCCGATGGGGCAAGCTTCGTGCTCCTTTGGGAAGCTTTTCGCCAGCGCTGCGATCAAACGGCTCGCCTTCTCGGAATTGCCCTTCAACACCTTCAGGATTTCCTTGACGTCGACATCGGCGTGGTCGTCATGCCAGCAATCGAAATCCGTCACCATGGCGATGGTCGCGTAGCAAAGCTCGGCCTCGCGCGCGAGCTTCGCCTCGGGCATGTTCGTCATGCCGATGACGCTGCAGCCCCACGATTTGTAGAGGAAGGACTCCGCGCGGGTCGAGAATTGCGGGCCTTCCATCACGATATAGGTCCCGCCGCGCGAGTGGGGGATGTCCTCGGCCTTGGCCGCCGCCTCGATCTTGTCGGCAAGGCCCGGGCTGACCGGATCGGCCATCGGGACATGCGCGACGCAGCCGGGGCCGAAAAAGGTTTTCTCGCGGGCGAAGGTGCGGTCGATGAACTGGTCCACGATTACGAAGGTGCCGGGCGGCAGATCCTCGCGCAGCGAGCCGCAGGCTGAAACCGAAACCAGGTCGGTCACGCCCACGCGCTTCAGCACGTCGATGTTGGAGCGGTAGTCGATGGATGTCGGAGACTGCTTGTGCCCTGGCCCGTGGCGCGGCATGAACGCGATCGGCAGGCCCGCGATCTCGCCCAGGTGCACGTCGGAGGACGGCTCGCCCCATGGCGATTTCACGGCCTCTTTCCGCTTGTTTTCGAGGCCGGGCAGATCGTAGACGCCCGATCCGCCGATAATTCCCAGAACCGCTTTCACCATGAGCCTCTCCAGCCGCGCTTGACCTCAATTTCCGGCATGTCTTGAACCTGCGCCCAGGAATGTCAAGGCAGGAGGTCGATGTAATAGAGGGAGAATACCCATCTCGCGTCTTCCTCCTCGGTCCTTTTCTGGCCCGGCGGCAGCGGCCGGACCGCGTAGAGCGGGCCGAAATCGCCGATCCCGAAGGCGTTTCCGTCCGCTTCGAGCGCAACAACCCACCGCTCGGCTTCCACGGCCGCGAGCGTCAACTCCGCCGCATAGCCGTCGAGCGCGGAAAGCCGCGCCGTTTTCGCCTCGACGAGCGGCTGCGCGGCGGCGAGCACGTCCTTCAGGAGCGGCCCCTTGTAAAGGGATTCGCCGGTCTCCTCCGTGACAGGAACGGCTTCCTGAGGCAGGGCCAGCAGGTCCGCGACCGAGAAAGCCCGGGCTTCGCGGAATTCGAGATTGTTGTGATAGAAGAAGCGGTCGCGTTTCTGGTCGAAAGGCTTGCGATTGGGCGCGCCGGCGAGGCCGCCGACCGTCAGAACCACAAGGCCGCAACCGGAAGCGGGCGCGGCGCGCGATGCGCCGCCGAAGGGCAGCGCCGCCGCGCCTGCGAAAAGGCCGAAAAGCCCGCCGCGCCGAGTTATGAGTTTCGAATGCATGGTCGTTCTCCGTGGCGCCTGCGAACTTGCGCCGGGCGCGTTTTGGCCCTTATGCGCTTCCCTGGCCATGGAAAGCGGGGGCTTCTGGTGAATACTTATGTCGCGGCGGCATTTCTAGAGTGCGCCCGGAAAAGTGTGAAGCGGGTTTCCGGTAAGCCCCACCGCAAAACAAAGCTGGAGCGCGCTTTCGATTGCCTCAAAAGCGGATAAGCTGCGCGCCTCATCGAATGCGCGACCGAGTATGCTCGCGCTCGCGATCCTCTATTTCGAGGCCGCCCGCGGCATGCGGAGGCGAACGGGCTTTCGATTGAACGCTTGAACCGCTTAGTTTGATACGATAAGCCTATTACCCATCCGCTTCCTCGAAATCCCCGCAGAACTGCGCCAACCCCTCTCCGAGGCTCTTAAGCGGCTGGAACGTTGTTGGAGGCAATGCCTATGCGCCGTCCTGACCAGGTGGCTGCGACGCCGGCGCCCGGCTCATCGAGCCGGCGAACCTTTCTGTTCGGAACGGCTGCGGTAGCGTTTGAGCCGTTCGAGCCTCCGCTGCCGCAGCGCCGGCGGCTCCGCGTCGCCGTCATAGGCGATTCTGTCGCCGAGGATCTTTGGTTTGGCCTGAGGGAAGCCACGCCCGGAACCGCGCGCTATGTCTTCATCCAGAATGGAAAACCCTCCACAGGGCTGACGCAGCCCGAGTTCTTCGATTGGCCGTCGCGCGCCCGCCAACTCGCGCAGGAGAACTGGGGCGCAACCCTGATGCTGCTCGGCCTGAACGATAATCTCCCCATCAGGATAGAAAAGAAATGGCTCGAAGTCGGAACGCCGGGCTGGCGCGCCGCCTATGCGCAGCGAGCGTGCGATGTGACGCGCGCTTTCACGGATCGCGGCGTTCCGCTGGTGTGGATCGGGCCGCCATGCGTGAGACCGAAAAGCATGGACCGCGGCATGCTGATCATCCATGAGGTGCTCGCCGAAGAGGTGCCCGCGGCCGGCGGCATTTTCCTTTCAAGCCGCGACCTGACCGCCTGTCCCAACCGGGAATTTATAGCCTCCATAGAAAATGCGAGCGGCAAGACCATTCAGCTCCGGCGCAGCGATGGCGTTCACTTTTCGAACGATGGCAACCGCTACCTTGCGGCGATGATCTTGGGCGCCCTTCGCACCGACCCAAGGACGGCCCGCATCTTTTCGTGAGGGCGCGCGCGGCTTCGGCCTCCTTTTGCGCACGGGTGCAACGGGCTGGCGTTGCGCGCCAAACCGTGACACGCTGGCGCGGCCTTCAAAAAGGGCGCATTCGCAACCATCTCAAGCTTCCGCACGAAGCGCCGAGCTCATGTTCCGTTTGGCCAATCCGCTCCCATATGACAAAGGCTTGCTTTCCACTTCGCAAGATGGGCCGTGCTCCTTGCTCATGCGGGGCTAGCGGAAAGAGGCGATGGGAGGCGATATGCCCTTAGACAATTTCGGCGACGCAAGGCAGATCGCGGTTGAGCGCGCGCTCGCGGAATTTCGCGCGGGCAGGCCCGTTGCGATCCGCTCGGCCGCCAGGACCGTGCTCGCCTTCCCTGTCGACGGGCTCGACGCGAGGGCCATGACCTTCCTTCGCCAGGAGGAGCGGCGCCCGCGCCTTGTCGTTCCCGGCGAGAAGATCGATGCTGCGGGCGAATGGGTCAGGCCTGCGACCGTCATTCGCATCCATCCCTTCACGCTGGAAAGCCTGGAAGCGCATTTCGCGAAGCACGACAAAAGCGGCCTCGATTTCGCGGCTGCGGACATCGCCGAGAGCGCGGCGCTCGCGCTCGCCCATGTCTCGCTGCTCCTGCCGGCCGTCGCCGTGGCGGACGCGGCTGCGGGCGCGCTTCTCCTGCCGCTGATGGCGGTCGACGCGGAAGACGTTTTCGCTTTCCGCGACCGGGAGGCGAAGTCCCTCAAGATCGTGTCGCGCGCCCGCGTGCCGCTTGAGGGCGCCGGTTCTTGCGAATTCGTCGTTTTCCGCGGCGGCGACGGCTTCCGCGATCAGGTCGCGGTCATCGTGCCGCATCCGGCGCCCTCGCGCCCGGTTCTTGCGCGCATCCACTCCGCCTGCCTCACGGGCGACCTGTTCGGCAGCCTGAAATGCGATTGCGGCGAGCAGCTGCGCGGAACCGTGAAGGCGATGGCCGAGCAGGGCGGAGGCGTTGTCCTCTATCTCGACCAGGAAGGGCGCGGCAACGGCATCGCGAACAAGATCCGCGCCTATCGCCTGCAGGACCAGGGCTTCGACACCTACGACGCCGACGAGATCCTGGGCTTCGGCCAGGACCAGCGCCGTTTCGACTTCGCGGCCGAGATGCTGAAGCAGCTCGGCTTTCACTCGGTGCGGCTGATGACCAACAACCCGCGCAAGATCGAGGCGCTGCGCGGGGCGGGACTCGACGTGGTTTCGACCCATCGCGTGCTGACGCGGCCGACGGCGCACAACGAGAAATATCTCGCAGCCAAGCGCGACAAGGGCGGGCATCTCCTCGGCGACGCGGCGCTCGACGGCGTGGATGGCGATGCCGTACTTTCCCCAGTGTCTCAGCCTTAGCGCCAGCCGGATAAAATCGCGGCTGCCGCTTCTTTGCGCTTTCGTTCCCGCCTGGAAACGGCCGTTCTCGAAGCGTCGCCGGAGGCAGACGCGATTTTTGTTGTTGCCGGAGTGTGGTTCATCAGCCAAACAGAGCCCTCAACGGAAAAGACGCCCAAGCTCCCATGACCGCAACCTCCATCGGCATCGTCCTCGTCGTCATCGCCGCGCTGCTCGAAGGGCTGGGCCAGGTATTCCTGAAGAAGTCCACGCTGACGAAGGCGCGCTGGCGCTTCTGGATCGCGGCCGGCATCGCCGTTCTTACGGTCGAGGCTCTTGTCTACACCGAGGCCCTGAAGTTCCTTAACGTCAGCGTCGCCTTTACGATCCTCAGCCTCAACCTGATTACGATCACCATCCTTTCGGCGGTCCTTCTCAGGGAGCATGTCACGAAGACGCGCTGGATCGGCGTCGGCCTGATCGCGCTCGGCGTCGCCCTGGTGATGGCGCGCGTCTGAGCGCCAACCCCCGCCCAGGTTGAAACAGAACCTTCGGGATCGGCCTACTCCTGAAAAGGCCCGGATGAACGCTGCGGGCCTCGTCGCCGGATCGCGGAGCGTCGTGTGTGGCGCATCCGGTGGGCTTAATGAGACCGGCCGGGTCCGGCCGCAACCTGAACGCGATGCATTATTTTCCGGTTTTGTTTTTTTGTTTCTCATTGGCGCAACCCTGCCATGCATATAACTTTCGTTAATGGCGGCTGTCGCGAAGACTTGTTACAATTTGGAAAAGAGCGGCAGGGCTTTGCGGTGGACAGGCAAAACAATCTTTTTCTGGAACTCAGTTCGCATTGGACCGACGAAAATAAGGTTGCGATTGAAACCAGCGGCGGGCGGCGATACCGGTTCAAGGATATCCGGAGCATCACCGCGCGCTTCGCCAATGCGCTCACCTCGAGAGGGGTGATGCCGGGCGACCGCGTCGCCGTCCAGGTCGAAAAGTCGCCCGAAGCCTTGTTCCTTTATCTCGCCTGCCTTCGCGCCGGCGCTGCCTACCTTCCGCTGAACCCCGCCTATACCGATGCGGAAGTCGTGTACTTCTTGCGCGACGCGGAGCCTAGGGTCTTCGTTTGCCGCGGAAACACGCTTGGAGAATGCGCCTGCGAGCCGGTTCGCGACCCGGCCGGCGTTCCGAACGGCTTCTCTCTTGGCGCCGATACCGAAGGGACGCTGATGGCGCTCGCGGCCGAACAGCCGGACGAGTTCGAGGACGTCCCGCGGGGCGCCGATGACCTCGCGGCCATCCTTTATACGTCCGGCACCACAGGGCGTTCGAAGGGCGCGATGCTGACCCGCGGCAATCTTGCGTCGAATGCGCGCGCGCTCGTCGAGGCTTGGCGGTTCACCTCGGAGGATGTGCTGCTTCACGCTCTGCCGATCTTTCACACCCACGGGCTCTTCGTCGCGACGAACGTCGTGCTCTTGGCCGGCGCGTCGATGATCTTCCTGCCGAAATACGATTCGAATGAGATTTTCCGGGCCTTGCCGCGCTCGACCGTCATGATGGGCGTGCCGACGTTCTACACGCGCCTTCTCGACGACCGACGTCTCACGCGGGACGCCGCCGCCACGATGCGGCTTTTCATCTCGGGCTCTGCGCCTCTGCTCTCGGAGACCTTCCGCGGTTTCGAGGAGCGGACCGGACACGCCATCCTCGAACGCTACGGCATGACCGAAACCGGGATGAACACGTCGAACCCCTATGACGGCGACCGCGTGCCGGGAACGGTCGGCCTGCCCTTGCCGGGCGTCGAAGTTCGCATCGCCAACCCCGAGACTGGCGCGATTCTGGGCTCGGATGAGATCGGCATGATCGAGGTGCGCGGGCCGAATGTGTTCCAGGGCTATTGGCGGATGCCCGAGAAGACGAAGGCGGAGTTTCGCGGCGACGGCTTCTTCATTACCGGCGACCTCGGCAAGATCGACGCCCGCGGCTACGTCCACATCCTCGGGCGCGGAAAGGATCTGGTGATTTCGGGCGGGCTCAATGTCTACCCCAAGGAGGTGGAAAGCGAGATCGATGCGCTTCCGGGCGTTGTCGAGAGCGCGGTCATCGGCGTTCCGCACCCCGATTTCGGCGAAGGGGTCGTCGCCGTCGTCGTGCCGGCGAAGGGCGCGCTATTTGACGAGCTCGAGATCGTCGGCGGCCTGAAGAACAGGCTCGCCCACTTCAAACTGCCAAAGCGCGTGTTTTTCGTCGAGGCCTTGCCCCGCAACGCCATGGGCAAGGTGCAGAAGAACGAACTGCGTTCGTCATACGGCGGCGCGTTCTTGAAAGCGGATTGACGCGTCCGCCGGACCGGGGCTTCAGCGCCTTAACGACAAAGCTCCCGCCTTGGCGGGAGCTTTGTCAGCAGGCCGAGGAGGCCGAAGCCTCCTTTATAACGTCCCTACTGGGCCTTCTGTTCGCCCACCTTCTCCTTGGTCTCGTCGTAGGCTTTTTCGGCCTTTTCCTTGGCCTCTTCGTAAGTCTTTCCGGCCTTCGCCTTCAAGTCGGCCCAGCTTTGCTTGGCCTTTTCGCGCCACGCAGACAGGCGCTCGGCGACGGCCTGCTTGTTGAGCGTCAGGTAAAGCGGAGCGGCCTTGACCTCGTCCTTCGTCGCGTCGATCAGGAACACAGGCTTATCGTTGACGAGGTCTCCCTTAAGCGCTTCGAACGGGACTGCAACTTCCTTCTCGCCGATGCCGAGGAAACCGCCGACGCCGATCACGGCGAGTTCGATATGGCCGGTGTGGTCGAAGACGAGGTTCGAGATCTTGCCGATCTGCTGCTTGTCTTTCGTCACGACGGGCGTTCCCACGAAGTCCGTCCCGAGAACTTCCGTCGGCTCTTGCTTGGCGACAAACGTGACCGCCGTGGAGGCCGGGGCGGTGGTTTGAGCGGCAAGCGGTCCGATCGCGATCATCAAGGCCGCAACAGCTGTAAGCGTGATTTTCATGCTAAAAACTCCCATGTTCGCCGTGCCTGTTAAGGACACGAGGTAAGACACAGTGGTTTAGAAAAAGTTCCGGTACGGATGAATGGCAATGCGATGCGCAAATTTGGGCGCAACACGCCACCGAACCGCCCCATTGTGGAGTATCCGGATTTGAGCGGATGATTGTTACACTGATAAATAAGGCAACTGCAAGTCACCCAAAATTGATCTCCACACGGTATGGAAGGGCGGTGCGCCCCGTCCGGGAATTAAAGCCAACGGCGCACCCGGTTTCGATACGCGTCGTATTCCTCGCCGAATCGCGCCGACAGATACGCCTCCTCCCGCTTGATGACGCGCTCCTGTATGTAGACCAGCAAAACCGGCGCGAGCAGAATCAGCCAGGGATTCGGCAGCGCCAGCCCAAGGCCAACCATGAAGAAGAGGAAACTCAGATACATGGGATTGCGCGTGCGCCTGTAAACGCCGGACGCCACCAGAGCCGACGCCTTCGCGCCCGGATGAAACGAAGTCCGCGCCCGCGTCATCTCGCGCGCGCCCAGCACCGCGATCAGGAAAGCGCAGACCATGAGAGCGTTGCCGGCGACGGCGCTCTCGATGGGCGCATTTGCGAGACCGAAGGGAAACAGGCGCTTCAGCCCATATCCGGCCGCGATAAACAGAAGCAGCACGATTGGCGGAAGCGGGAAGATCCGCGCATTGACCGGCTCGCTCGTCTTGTGATCTTGTCCGCTCATCGCTCTCTCACCCTCGGTGTCTCCATGAATAATGCCGGCCTTCCCGCTTTTGTCACGCGTCTTGAGCGCGAGATAGAGCCGCGCCTTCAAGCCGCCATCGACGCCAAGGCGAAGCCGAAGGGTTCGCTCGGGCGAATCGAGGCGATCGCCATCCATGCGGGGCTTGTGGCGCAATCGTTGAAGCCGAACCTCGGACGTGCGGCGCTCGCCGTTTTCGCGGGCGACCACGGCATCGTCGAGGAAGGCGTGACCGCGTATCCTTCCGAGGTTTCGGCCCTGATCGCGCAGATGGTGCTCGATGGGGTCGCGGGCGCAAGCATCGCGGCGCGGGCCGCGGGCGCCGACGTTTTCGTGATCGACGCCGGGCTGAAAACGCCGCTTGCGCCTCACAAGGCGCTCATCGAAAGAGGCATGCGCAGAGGGACGCGCAACTGCCTTCAGGAGCCCGCCATGACGCGCGGCGAATGCCTGGACGCCATGCGCGCGGGCCGCGAGGCCGCTTTCGGCCTGAAGGAGAAAGGCTATGGCATTCTGGCGATTGGCGAGATCGGCATCGGCAACACGAGCGCGGCCTCTCTCGTCGCGGGTTGCGTCACGGGCTTGCCGCTCGCCCGCATCGTCGGCCCCGGCGCGGGCGCGCCTCCGGGCGGCCTCGATAAAAAGCGCGAGGTGCTTTCGCGCGCTCTGGCCCGCGCGCCCGTCAGCGGCGGCCTCGACGCCATGCGCGAATTCGGCGGCTTCGAGATGGCGATGATGGCGGGCGCGATGTCGGGGGCTGCGGACGCGCGGCAGGTCGTGCTCGTCGACGGCTTCATCGCCACGGCCGCCGCCTGCGCCGCAATCGCCATCGATCCGAACCTGCGCGATTATCTTCTCTTCGCGCATCTGTCGCCGGAATCGGGGCACGCGGCGCTGCTCGAATGGCTCGGCGCCGAGCCGCTGCTCGAGCTTGGCATGCGCCTTGGCGAAGGGACGGGAGCAGCGCTCGCCATCCCGCTCGTGCGCATGGCGGAGGGGCTGTTGAACGGCATGGCGGATTTGCCGGGCGCGCATCCAGGCGGATGAGCATGCTGCGCGCCGAATTCGCATACTTCCTGGGCGCCGTGCAATTTCTCACGCGGCTGCCGGTGCCTCATTTGGGCGGCTTCAGCCCCGAATGGCTCGACCGTGGCGTGAAATATTTTCCGCTGGCGGGCGCCGTCGTCGGCTCCTTGTGCGCGGGCGTCTATCTCCTGGCGTCGGCGCTCTGGAGCGGCGCGTTGCCTGCGCTGCTTGCGGTCGCGGCCGGCGTCGCGCTCACGGGCGCCTTCCACGAGGATGGGCTTGCCGACTTTTTCGACTGCATGGGCGGGCAGACGCGCGAGGCGCGGCTTGCCATCATGAAGGACAGCCGGCTCGGCGCATTCGGCGCGCTGGCGCTCGGCCTCGCGATGGCGATGAAGGTTTTCGCGCTCGCTTCGCTGACCGGCTGGACGGCCGCGGCGGCCCTTATCGCTGCGCATGCGGGCGGGCGTTTCGCGGCCATCGCGGTCATGCCCGTGCTGCCCTATGCCGGCAATCTCACGACGGCCAAGGCGAAGCCGCTCGCGACCGGCATCACCGTGCAGGGACTTGCCTTCGCCGCGGCTTTCGGCCTGCCGCCGGCCTTCCTCCTGCCGCACAGCGCGGCCGTTTTGGGCTGTCTCGCGGGCTTCGCGGCCTCCGCCTTCATGGCCTGGCGGGCGCAGCGGCTCATCGGCGGCTTCACGGGCGACGTGCTCGGCGCCATCGAGCAGAGCTTCGAGATCGCCTTCCTCCTGGCCGTTGCGGCGTGCGTTTGATCCGGACCGGCGGCTGAACGAGCGCAAGATTGAGGGCGGCTGCGGCCTGTCGCAATAACGAAACAGTACATCGCCCGTTAACGCACGCCGATTTTAACCATGCGACGGCGGGAAGAAAATCGCCCGCCGCCTACAGTTCGAAGAACGCGAACTGTAGACAATTCCGGCGCAGGGGACGAGGATCGGCGTCAGCGCCGGCTTTGCGGCGTGCGTTGCAAGTGGCGCAGAGAAGTCTCCGCGCCGCCTGGGGGCGGTGTACGCTTGAGGCCGAAAGCGGCTCATCGCGGCGATTTCGGAGAGTGCCTGCTATTGGGGGTTGAGCCGCCGTTCCCGAGCGAGCCCGCGCATCACTCGAAGTGCGCCTTTCGCTTTTCCACATCTACTTTTCTGATAGGCTGCCTGGGGCCAATAAGAGAAGCGCGGCTTTCGTCGATTTGACGAGAACATCATGGCTGCTTGCGTATTACCGAAGCGGAAGCTGCAAAGCGAAGCTTGCGGCGGCGATATGCGTTGAGGCCTGCGCTGGAGTAACGTGACAAAGCCAACCGCGCCGGTCGAAGCTCATGCGTCTTCCAAGACCGGCGCGGCTGTGGCTGGAACATTTCCCAGTCTTATCATCATGAACGGCCCTGAACGCTTAATCGGGGGCGGCGGTAAAGCCTTCCCCATCGTGCACGCCCGGCGCTGTTACCGGACGTGTAAATCCGCGCAAATCTGGCGGAGAATTTGCGTCTGCCGCGACGCCTCGTTGCCGAGTGTGGCGGGCCAACGAAGCGATGTAAAGCCTGGCCTGCGGCCACCGCCTTCGGCGGCAAGGGCTTGACATCGTTTCGCTTTCCCGCCGTTTTCTCGCCATGGCTTCGACGGTGAGACATCGCCAAAGCAAAAATTGTGCCGCATTTTTTGATGACGCCAGAGTTACGCGCTTTTCTACCGCCGTCCACACCGCTCGCGAAAAAAGGTGAAGTTCGCGGTATTCGCAATGCCAAAGATGTGCGGCGCGTTGATTGGTTACAAGTATGCCAAAGAGCGTCTGTCGCGCTCTAACATCGGCTGGTGAGGTGGGCGCGAAGAAATCAACCGCCCTGTGCCCTCAGTCCGTCAACGAGACGTTGAGCCTCTTTGCTGAGTTCTTCCATTGACGCACGCGGTGCTGGCCGGAAGGTGAGTTGATCTTCGGCGATATAGCGCCTCGACGTTATGTCGGTGCTGTTGTGCAAAGGTACGATGTGCGCGTGGACGTGGGAAATGTCGCCGCCCGTGAATACCAAGCCCACCCGAGGGACGCGATAAGCGCCTTTCATGACTTTTGCAAGCTTTTGCCCAACGCCAATAATGCGGGCCGCGACGTCCGCCGGCAAATCGTCAAAATAGGCATAGTGCACCTTCGGTACGATTTGCGTGTGGCCCGGTCTGATTGGCCCTGCATCAAGAAACGCAAAAACGAGATCATCTTCATAAACTGCATGCGAATGAAGTTCGCGTCGTGCAATTCGGCAAAACACACACTCGGTATCAGCTTCTGGCATAGGAGGTCCTTAGCGGTACTATCCTGGCGAAACAATATTCTCCTACGCGTTAGTGCCCGTCAACCAGGCCCCTGAGCAAGCGGGTATCGAGTTCCTCGACGGCGACGGGGGCTCTCCGTGCAGAATAAGAAGTATATAACTTTCTGTTTTCCTATTGACGGTAAAGGCCGGGAGCTGATATCCACCGTGTTTTCGCCTATGGATGCGATCAGGGACAAAGCGGACTTACATTAAATCAGTAAGTATTCGAGCTGGGGCCGCCATGGTCTCGCCGCTCACTTGACCGTAGCTACTACCAACCGAACTTAAGCCTCTTCGATCCGGATATCGAGCATCTTCCAATGATCATTCGGCTTGCCTTGGAGATGTAATTCAAAACGGGCCACAACTTCCCACATGAACTCCAACGCTCGTTTCCGCATCTCCCAATTCATCGAGATAACGAGTTCTCCATGGCGGCTCCTCGCCGCAACACTGTCTAGTGAAGTTAAGCTCTTTCGGGTCAGCCGAAGTGCGGAACACATAGCCTCTTCACCTTTTATCCAGCGCTCCTGATGCCCGCCGACATTTGGTGGAGGATCGAAGTAGCTTCGCACAACCTCGGCCGCCATACGGCAATACTCAAATGTACGGCGAGGATAACGCGCGGCTGAAGTCAGATCATGCAAAGCGGTAGGAAACTGAAAGACACCGGCCTGCGCTAGTGGCATCTCGACTTCACATCGATCACCCTTAGCTTTGAAGACAAGCCCTGGGTCAGCGATCTCGAAAGTTGGTTCGAAGATGGGGATTGTCTGTGTCTCTCCTGTCCTGTTGTTGATGCAGAGATCAAGCACGACTTCGTATGCACCTCGATTTTGGAAAGCGATATAATCTACTGAGAAGGCTACCGCAGTCCTAGCAAGGTCCGCGATTTCAAAAACACTGGGGTTCCCGTTTTCAAATGCGCAGACGGCTGAGATGTGAGACGCGATTGTTTGTAGTCTCGCAGAGTATCTTCCGTTGGCACCAATTGCCCTGGCGGTTTTCGTGGGGATTGAAACTAGACATCTTTCTGGCAGCACCCGACCGGTGACTACCCAACTTTGCCAGCCCGATGTATCCCAAGTTTCGGCGTCCGCCATTTTAGCCCGGTATTCAGCGGCCTTCTCGGCGTCTATACCCTGTTCACACCAGGATCCGAAATTTCTCCGGGTTGATGACGCGGAAGTTGTCCGTGACCGAATCGCGCAACTGCGCCCAGTTTTGCGGAACTTTCTCGCGCAGGAAGGTGAGCGCCGTCCCGGCGAACTCGCGGGGGCTTTGGTAACACTTGTTGTGCGTCACATGCTTGTGCATCACCCCCCAGAGCCGCTCGATGGGGTTCAGATGCGGGCAATAAGCTGGGATGAAATGGAGCTTAATCCGCCGCCCTGGCTGGGATAGCCAGTCTTGTACGAGTTTAGCGTGATGATAGGGGGCGTTATCCAGGAAGACGTGGATCAGCGCCAGTAGCGGATACATGGCTTCGAGCGCTTCCAGCAGCTTGATTGTAGACATCGCGTTGACGGTCTCAACCTCAACCATGCGGGTCTCGCCGGTTTCAAGATTGAGAGCGCCATGAATATTGATGCGCTCGCGCCCGCTCGTCTGTTGGATTGCGAGCTTTTCTTCTTTCGGAGCCCAGCAGCCAACCGGCCGCGCCGCGTGCGTTGGATGCACGGCATCCCCGAACACCGCCGCCTCATCCGGGCCAAGCGAATTCAATAGCTTCTCATACGCTTCAATGAACGCCCGCTGTTTTTCCGCATCCAGCTTCCGGCCGATGACTTCCGGCTTATGGTATTCGAGCCCCAGCCGGTTCAACAGCACGATCAATCCCGAGCGGCTCTCGTAGACGATCCCAAATTTCCGCTCGATGAAGGCCCCGACTTCGCGCGTGCTGCGCGGCAATGTTTGGGCAACGTAATCCTTCAGCTCTTTTTCCTGGTCTGCCGAGAGGCGGCTCGAACTGCCCCCAGCCTCGAACTGCTCAAGACCTGCAATTCCGCGGTCCGCATAGACCTTGCTCCAGCCTCTGACCGTATCGTCATCCAGATAAAGAGCCTTGGCCACCCGCTCGCAGCTCCAGCCATCGTCAAGAAGCAGGATGGCGTTCGCCCGGCGCGCAAGACGATGCTCCGCCAACCCGTCCCGGACCAGCGAAACCAAGTCTTTCCGTTCAACAGCGCTCAGGAAACCACCGCGAATCATAGGGGTTACTGAGATCCCGTTCGCGAAACTTAGCAAGCAATTTATTTCGGGTTCCCACAGAGTCCGGGTATAATTTGGCACCCTTCAGTTTTTTCACTGTTCTCTCCGACAAGCATAGTGGAGGCCGTCGCGATCCTTCTCTCATGCGAGGCAGCCGGATAAATTACCTTATACCGCATTTTCAATTTCCGGTTTTGGACTCTTCGCGAGCGTAAGTTCGATTTTCTTGAACAGCCGGATTCGACCCAACCCGGAAGGCCGCCCATTTCGCCGCGACGCCAGACAGCCGCGCCCGGAGATGCGCTTTTTCGGCGCCATCGTCTGGGGCCATTTCGCCACAAGCTTGTTCATTTCCGCAACTTACGATAGAGATGTCGCAGCCGAAACCGCCCGCGTTCAATCTCAGGTAGTAAAAAACGGCCCCTTTTTGCAAAACGAACCCAATGAGGCAAACAACTCCTTACTTTTAAACCTCAACGCGCCGGCCTGCATGAGCCGCGGCGTGCCGGCCGGCTCAAATACCCACAGCGGCATGATCGCGTCAAAAGCGCTAGAGCGCCTTGTTCGCGGCCGGCGCCGGGCAGCGGTAGAATGGCCCTTTGAACCGGTCGCCGGGCATGTCGTGGGGGTGGCGGCGCGAAGCGCTGAGCGGTGCCGATTTGACAGGGGCGCCCGGTCAGCCGCCCTATGGCTGCCGCCACGTGTTCCGCGCGGATGCGATAATCCCCGGTCAAAGCGGGGCTGGTCGCCTCGGGGGCGCCGGGCAAGGCCAAGCGTTGCGGCGCGGCTTTCAGGCCGCCGAAGCGATCCTCAGATGTGGATGGCGCGGCCGTAGGCGTCGAGCACGCTTTCGCCCATCATCTCGGACAGCGTCGGGTGCGGGAAGATCGCCTCCATCAGCTCGGCTTCCGTCGTCTCCAGCGTCTTGGCGATGGAGAAGCCCTGGATCAGCTCGGTGACTTCCGCGCCGATCATGTGCGCGCCGAGCAGTTCGCCGGTCTTCGCGTCGAAGATCGTCTTCACGAAGCCCTCCTGCTCGCCGAGCGCGATGGCCTTGCCGTTGCCGCGATAGGGGAACCGGCCGACCTTGATCTCGCCCCCGTTCGCGCGCGCCGCCGCCTCGGTCAGCCCGATGGACGCGACCTGCGGCTGCGAATAGGTGCAGCCCGGAATGTTGCGCACGTTCAGCGGATGCACATCGTTACGGCCGGCGATCTTCTCGACGCAGATGACGCCTTCGTGGCTCGCCTTGTGCGCAAGCCAGGGCGGGCCGGCCACGTCGCCGATGGCGTAGACGCCGGGCGCGCCCGTCCGGCACCACTCGTCGATCGCGATATGCGACTTGTCGATTGTCACGCCCAGCTCTTCGAGGCCCAGATTTTCGACATTGCCGACGATGCCGGCCGCAAGGATGACGCGGTCGAACTCCGCCGTCTCTCGCTTGGCGTCCTTCAAGGTCAGCGTCGCGGTCACGCTGTTCGCCGCCTTGCCGAGCTTCTCCACCTTGGCGCCGGTGTGGATCGTTATGCCCTGCTTTTCGAACGCCTTTTTCGCGAAGGCCGACACCTCCTCGTCCTCCACCGGCAGGATGCGGTCCACGATCTCGACGACGGTCACTTTCACGCCGAGCGCGTTGTAGAAGCTCGCGAATTCGATGCCGATGGCGCCGGAGCCGACCACGAGCAGCGTTTTCGGCACGATGTCGGGGATCATGGCCTCCTTGTAGGTCCAGAGGAGCTTGCCGTCGGGTTCGAGCCCCGGAAGGGACCGCGCGCGGGCGCCAGTCGCGACGATGATGTGCCGCGCCTCGACATCGGCCAGCGCCTCGCCATCCTTGCCCTCGACCGCAACCACGCCCTTCGCCTTCAGCCGTGCAGTCCCGGCGATCACCGCAACCTTGTGTTTCTTGAGGAGAAAGGCGACGCCCGCCGACAGCTTGCCCGCCACCTGCCGCGACCGGCTCACCACCTTGGCGAGGTCGAAGGTAACGCCGTTCGTCTTCAGCCCGAACTCCTCGGCGTGGCGGATCAGCGTCATCACTTCGGCGGTGCGCAGAAGCGCCTTTGTCGGGATGCAGCCCCAGTTGAGGCAAATGCCGCCGAGATGCTCGCGCTCGATCACCACCGTGCGAAGCCCGAGCTGCGCCGCCCGGATCGCCGCGACATATCCCCCAGGTCCCCCGCCAATCACCGCGACGTCGAATGCTTCCGCCATGTTTCCCCCATTCGAGAGGCGTCTCTCGTCATCAAACCAGCATCGCAACGGGCTCCTCGACGAAGCCCTTGAACGCCGCCAGCAGCTTCGCGCCGAGCGCGCCGTCCACCACGCGGTGATCGCAGGAAAGCGTGCAGCCCATCATGGTCGCTACCGCGAGTTGGCCGTCCTTCACAATGGCGCGCTGCTCGCCGCGTCCCACCGCAAGGATGGAGGCGTGCGGCGGGTTGATGATGGCGTCGAAATGGTCGATCCCGAACATGCCGAGGTTGGAGATGGCGGTCGTTCCGCCCTGATATTCGTGTGGCGCGAGCCTCCGCCGCCGCGCGCGCCCGGCCAGCTCTTTCACCTCGTTCGAGATCTGCGCGAGCGACTTCTTCTCCACCGCCCGGATTACCGGCGTGAACAGCCCGCCCGCGATGGCGACGGCGACGCCGATGTCGGAGCCCTTGTGCAGGAGGATGCCGCGCTCGGTGAAGGTGGCGTTCGCCTCTGGCGCGGCCTGGAGCGCGAGCCCCATCGCCTTGATGAGGAAATCGTTCACCGAAAGCTTGTAGGCGTTCGGCCCGTCCTTCGGCGCGCGCGCGTTCAGCCGCTGGCGCGCGTCGAGCAGCGCGTCGATGTCGCAATCGGCCGAAAGCCTGAAATGCGGGATCGTGGCGGCGGCCTGGGTAAGCCGGAGCGCGATGGTCTTGCGCATGTTGTCGAGCGGGCGGATCTCGTAGGAGCCCTTCTCGTAAAGAGCGAGGATCTGCTCGTCCGGCATCGCCGCGGGCGCGCCGCGGCTCGGAATCAGCGCGCCGCCGTTCTGCGGGATCGCTTGCGCCGCCACGGGTTGCGCGGGAATGGCCGCCGCGCCCGAGCGCGCCGCCTCTTCAACGTCGTGCTTCACGATGCGGCCATGCGGCCCGGATCCCGCGAATGCGCGCAAGGTCGATCCTGGCCTCGGCGGCAAGCCGGCGGGCGAGCGGCGACGCGAAGATGCGGCCACTGCCGTTCGCCTTGGCGGATGCGGATTCCCCCTCAGCCCGGCCCTCTTGCGCCAGGGGAGAGCGAGCAAGGCTCGCCTGTTGCGAAGGGACACCCAAAGCCACGGAGGTTTCCCCTCTCCCCTCGCGGGAGAGGGGCGGGGGCGAGGGGGCCTTCCCCTCTAGCGCCGAAGCGTCTTCGCCCTCGGACAAGAGCATCGCAATCGGCGTGTTCACGGCGACGCCCTCCGTTCCTTCCGGAATCATGATCCTGCCGATCACGCCCTCGTCCACCGCTTCGACCTCCATCGTCGCCTTGTCGGTCTCGATCTCGGCGATGGCGTCGCCCGAGGCGACCTTCTCGCCCTCCTTCTTCAGCCATTTCGCAAGTTTTCCCTGCTCCATGGTGGGCGACAGCGCGGGCATGAGTATGGGGATCGGCATGGGTTCATCCTTGGCGCGCGCGTGGGCGCCGCTATGAAGGCTGGGCGTCCTTGGAATCGAGCGTGATCTGCGGGGGGCGTTTGCCGAGAGGCTGAAAGACCGCGCCGCGCGTGAGCTTCTGGCCGGCGAGGTGGGCGATCTCGTCCTCCATGTCCTCGATCAGGCCCTTGCGGTCCACGATGCGGTCGGCGGTCATCCGGTAGCGCGCGTTCACATAGGCGTCCGTCACGATCACGGCATAGGTCTTGCCGCCGGCCTCGAAATCGGCGGCGTGGCCGTCCGAGTAGCGTTGCCAGGGGGATTGCTTGTGCATGGCGGAGCCGCTCAAGTCCTGTAGCAGACGGTCTTGACGGCTTCGACGACGCGCGCCGCGTTGGGCAGCGCGAGCTTTTCGAGGTTGGCCGCGTAGGGCATGGGCACGTCCTCGCCCGAAACCTTGGTGGGCGGCGCGTCGAGATAGTCGAAGGCGTGCTGAACGACTTGCGCGCAAATCTCCGAGCCGACCGAGCAGATGGGCCAAGCCTCCTCCACCGTGACGATGCGATTCGTCTTGCGGACGGAGGCGAGCACGGTTTCCATGTCGAGCGGGCGCAGCGTGCGCAGGTCGATCACCTCGGCGTCGACGCCCTCGGCCTCCAGCGTCTTGGCGGCGTCGAGCGCATACATCACGCCGCGCGACCAGGACACAATGGTGACGTCCTTGCCGGCGCGCGCGATCTTCGCCTTGCCGATGGGGATCAGCCAATCGTCAAGCTTTGGCACCAGCCCTGTCGAGCCATAGAGGATTTCGTTTTCGAGGAACACCACAGGGTTCGGATCGCGGATCGCGGCCTTGAGCAGCCCCTTGGCGTCGGAGGCGGTTGACGGCGCAATCACCTTAAGCCCCGGCACGTGCGCGTACCAGGCGGAAAACTCCTGGCTGTGCTGCGCCGCCACGCGCGAGGCTGCGCCGTTCGGCCCGCGAAACACGATGGGACAGCCCATCTGGCCGCCCGACATATAGAGCGTCTTCGCCGCCGAATTGACGATGTGGTCGATGGCCTGCATCGCGAAGTTGAAGGTCATGAACTCGACGATGGGGCGCAAGCCGCCGAAGGCCGCGCCGACGCCGAGCCCCGCGAACCCGGCCTCGGTAATGGGCGTGTCCACGACGCGGCGCGGGCCGAACTCGTCGAGCAGGCCTTGCGTGATCTTATAGGCGCCCTGATATTCCGCGACTTCCTCGCCCATGACGAAGACGGATTCGTCGCGGCGCATTTCCTCGGCCATGGCGTCGCGCAGCGCCTCGCGCATGGTGATCTGGATCATCTCGGCGCCTTGCGGGATTTCGGCGGCGCTGTCGTATCCGGCCGGAAGCCTGTCGCGCGCGGTCTCGCGCACCCGGACATCGACGGTCGCATGCGTCTCTCTTGTCGCCGGCGCCGACGCGCCGTTCGCTCTCGGCGCCCCGTTCGCCAAGGCGGCCGTGTCCTCGCCGTCGTTCAGTATGACGGCGATCGGGGTGTTCACCTTCACGCCCTCCGTGCCCGCGGGCACGAGGATCTTGCCGAGCCAGCCCTCCTCGACCGCTTCGATCTCCATCGTCGCCTTGTCGGTCTCGATCTCCGCGATGACATCGCCGGATCGCACCGCGTCGCCCTCCGCCTTCATCCATTTGGCGAGCTTGCCCTCTTCCATGGTGGGCGACAAAGCTGGCATCAGAACTTGCGTCGGCATCTTGAGCGGGCCTTCATGGTTGCGAAGCTCATTTTATGCGGGACCTGCGAATATGCACTTCCATACCATGTTTTCCGAGCGGCTAGCACTCCCGTTTCCTTACGCCGCGCTAGGCTCAAGGCTCGTCTCGATGGCGGTGTATGGTGGTCGAAAGCAGCGCGTGAGAAAAGAGAGGCCCGGCTCTTTTTGCGCATCGTAACAAGACTGTGATCGGCAAAGGCGCCTTCGCCCCATCGAGGCGCGGGAGGCTGCGCCGGTTTCTCCGGCGGTGAGGGCTTGGGTGGGGGATTCCACGGAGCTTGCGCCGCTGCACCGGCCGAAAATTTTGAGGTATTATAACACCTATCGTGTAAGCCATTGTTTTTAATCGGTATTTTTCCAAAATGCGCTGCGGACGGCGGTTGACGCGCGGCAAACGCTGATGTATTCATTCTTCACGAACGGGCCGCGCGGCCCTTTTTTATTGGAGCGAAGCAGGCGCCGCCGGAAACACCATGGCAACTTATTCCGCAAAACCATCCGACATTGAAAAGAAGTGGGTCTTGATCGACGCCGAGGAACTCGTCGTCGGCCGCGTCGCCACGATCATCGCCAACCGCCTGCGCGGCAAGCACAAACCCACCTTCACGCCGCACATGGACGACGGCGACCACGTCGTCGTCATCAACGCCGAGAAGATCGTCTTCACCGGCAACAAGACGCAGGACAAGATCTATTACCGGCACACCGGCCATCCGGGCGGCATCAAGGAGCGCAGGCCGTTCGAAATCCTCGGCGGCAAGTTCCCCGAGCGCGTGCTCATGAAGGCCGTGGAGCGCATGGTTCCGCGCGGGCCGCTCGGCCGCCTGCAGATGACGCATCTGCGCATCTACGCCGGCTCCGAGCATCCGCACACGGCGCAAAATCCTGAACCGCTCGACATCCGCGCCATGAATCCCAAGAACGCAGCGAGGGCTCGCTAATGCCTGAGGCAACAAAATCATTTGCGGGCCTGGACAAGGGCGCTGCCGCCGCGGCCGCTCCCGCCGCGGAAGACCGCTCCCGTCCGGTTCATGTGCAGAAGCTCGATGCGCATGGCCGCGCCTATGCGACCGGCAAGCGCAAGAACGCCGTCGCCCGCGTGTGGGTGAAGCCCGGCGCCGGCAAGATCACCGTGAACGACAAGGATCACGAGGCGTATTTTGCGCGTCCCCGTGCTGCAGATGATCCTGAAGCAGCCGCTCGTTACCGCGAACCGCGCGAGC
>CAVWOB010000022.1:0-77412 GCA_963756335.1 uncultured Alphaproteobacteria bacterium | reverse complement strand
CCAATTGCAAAACAGGGCCGTCGCGCTGGCTTATTCCTTCTGAGGGGGATGGGGTGAGGCGCCCGCGCTCCGAGTCAGGCATGGTGCTTTTGTGAAGAACCACCAGCCGAATCGGAACACGGACATGCGGGAGATGCTAACCAGCGCCTGGAGCCACGTTCAAGGTTTTCTTTTCCCTATGCTGCGGGAAGTGGTAGGCCCGCTCACTCCACAGCACGAGCGGCTTGTGACTGTGCTGGATTTGGCGCGCATCGAAGCCTTTGTGCAGATGTGGCCGGGCCTGCCGGGGCGTCCGCCAGCTGACCGCCATGCGCTGGCGCGCGCGTTCGTAGCAAAAGCGGTGTTCAACCTGCCGACAACCTTGGCGCTTATCGAGCGGCTTGGCGCCGATCCTGTGCTTCGCCGCTCTGCGGCTGGGAAAGCAGGCGCGGGCCGCCAAGCGAGAGCACTTTTTCCCGCGCCTTCGCCGAGTTTGCGCAAAGCAGCCTGCCCGCGCGCGTCCATGAGGCGCTGATTGTAAACACCCATAAGAACCGGCTGGTTGGACACATCTCGCGCGATGCAACGGCCATTGAAGCGCGCGAAAAGCCGGTGAAAGCCCCAGCCTCGGCGGCCAGACGCAAGCGCGGACGCCCTAAAAAGGGCGAAGCGCCCGCCAAGAAGGAGCCCCGGCGGCTGGAGCGCCAAACCGGCATGACGCTGGCTGAAATGCTGGCGGACCTGCCAACGGCGTGCACTGTTGGCGTAAAGCGCAATGCGAAAGGCCACGCCGCGCCTTGGATCGGCTACAAACTGCATATCGATACCGCAGATGGCGATATCCCTATTTCGTGCCTTCTGACCTCCGCATCCCTCCACGACAGCCAGGCCGCCATCCCCTTGGCCACCATCACAGCCCGCCGTGTCGCCAATCTCTACGATCTCATGGATAGCGCCTACGACGCGCCGGAAATCCGCAATAAAAGCCTTGCGCTCGGCCATGCGCCCATCATCGACGCCAATCCGCGCCCTGGCGGCAAGGCCGAAGCCGCGGCGGAGGCGCAAGCCAAGCGGGCCGCCGGTTACGAACTCGCCGAAACCATCCGCTACAACGAGCGCAGCGCGGCCGAACGCGTCAACGGCTCGGTCAAAGACAACTACGGCGGCCGGACAATACGGGTGCGCGGTCATGCCAAGATCTTCTGCCATCTCATGTTCGGCATCCTGGCGCTGACCGCGGAGCAGCTGATGCGGCTGGTGACCTGACAAGCATACCGTTGGATCAACCCTACCGGACATCTGGCAGGTGACGGGCGAACTGCGTCAGAAATCTTCACGGCAGCGCCAGAACCTGCAAAAGCTGTCGGAACTAATTCCACTTCAGGACAAAGCCACTGCCCGGCGCCTCAAACGGCCGGCGTTTTGCAATTGGCTCAATAGAGTTAATCGGCCGTCTATGCTCCAACGGCCCGGCGAGCCGGCATCTTCAGCGGTCGGTATGACCCTTTGGCCTTGGCCGCGGCCCGCTACACCATCTGAGGCGGCAAGCGCTTAGCCCGCACGCGGCGCGCCGGAAAATCCAGCGCAAGCGGCGATTGCGTTTCGCGCGCGCGCGGCATATTGATCGCGCGCCGCTCATGTGGGTGAAGGCGGCGAGGGCCCCCCGTTTTGATCGCCGCCGCCGGACATCTTGCGAAGTTGCCGCTCGCCGCGCAGGGGCTGCTTCTCGCCGCCGCGTCGGCGGGCTTTGCGGCGCTTCTCAACCTCGCCGGGCTTCCCGCGGCGCTGTTTCTCGGGCCGATGGCGGCGGGCGTCGTGTTCGGCGTGAACGGCGCCACGGTTCGCGCGCCGCTCATGCCGTATATCTGCGCCCAGGCGCTGATGGGCATGTTCATCGCAAGCTCGATCACGCCCTCGATTCTGCGCTCCTTCTTCGCGGAATGGCCGATCATCCTCGCCGTTGTGTTCTCGATCCTCGCCGCCAGCAGTCTTCTCGGCTTCCTCATGAGCCGCTGGCGGGTCATGCCGGGGACGACGAGCGTTTGGGGGACATGGCCGGGCGCGGCGTCGGCGATGGTGATCATGGCGGCGGAATTCGGCGCGGACGCGCGCCTTGTCGCCTTCATGCAGTATGTTCGCGTCGCCTGCGTGGCGGGCCTCGCCTCCGTCGTGGCGGCGTTTTGGGCGCACAGCTCGGGAGTTCCGCGCCCGGCCGCCGACTGGTTCCCGGACGTTCATTGGCTGGCTTTCTCGCAAACGCTGCTGCTCGCCGGCGCTTGCGCCGTGGCCGGCCGGCTTTTCCGCATTCCTTCGGGGCCGATGCTGCTCGCGCTCTTTTTCGGCTCCGTGCTCCACATTCAGGGCGCCATCGCAATCGAACTGCCGAAATGGCTGATGGCGGGCATCTACGCGCTGCTCGGCTGGAGCGTGGGCCTCAATTTCACGCAGGCGATCCTTGCCCACGCGCTCCGCGCCGTTCCTAAGATCCTGCTTTCGGTCGCGGCGCTAATCTCCTTTTCAGCCGGGCTCGCCTATATCCTCACCAAAGCGCTCGGCATCGACGCGCTCACGGCCTATCTCGCGACAAGCCCCGGCGGGCTCGACGCCATCGCCATTATCGCGGCCTCGACCCATGTCGATGCGCCCTTCGTGCTCGCGCTGCAAACCATCCGGTTCCTCACCATCCTCGCCATCGGCCCGCCGCTCGCGCGCTTTATCGCTCGCCGCATCGAGTCCGCGAGCCGCTAGACGCCGCGGTTCGCCCAACGCATCGTCATCCTGGCCGTGCGAGCCGGGATCCGCAAAAAATGAGGCCTACGATTTATCAAGATTCCGGATGGGGCTTCGCCTTTCCGGGGATGACGATGCGTTGGGCGAATCGGCGGCTTCTGTTTTAGTCGCAGTAGCCGTCCCGGCAGCGGCGGCGCATCTCGTCGCGCATGTCGTTGCGCCACTCGTCGGCATCGCGCCTGCCTTCGCGTGCGCCATCGTGCTTGCCCTGCCGCCAGCCCCTCTCGTAGCCGGTTTTGTATCCGTCCGCGTATCCGTCGGCGTAGTCCCGGTTGGAGTCGTACCTCAGGCCCTGTTCAAGCCGGTCTCGGAAGGATGCGCGATAGGCGTCCTTGTAGCCGTCGGTATAGCCGTCGGTTCGTCCGGCCTTTTCGCCCGCGGCGTAGCCTCGCCGGTAGGAATAGCTGCTGGCGTCGGCGGCCGATGACAGGATCGAAACCGCGAAAAGGGCGGCGAGAGCCGCCAGGATGACGGCGTAAAAACGCGACGTCGACGATGCTGGAAGAAGTCTTGCGCTCAATGCAATGGCCATGGGCGTCCCCCTGAAAAAAGCTCGAAAGAAGCACTCCAGGACTGAAACTTTGCCCCGGATAGGCCCAAGCTTAGTGAGTTTGAGCGCCGCTATAAATAAAAATGTGAAAAATGTGGGCTGCCGCGACGGCGATCCTTGTCAGGGCCGCCCGCGAGGCGGCAACCAGCAGCGGGGGCTTAATCGCTTGGCTGGATGGCCGGGTCAAGCCCGGCCGGGACTTCTTTGGCGGCGGCGCGGCGACGAGGAAAATCCGCCGCAGCTCCTTCTTGTCGATCTTGCCGGTAGGGCCGAGCGGGATCTCGTCCACGAACTCGACCTGCTCCGGGATCTGCCATCGCGCGATCCTGCCCTTGAAAGTGCGGCGGAAGTCCTCCCCGGTTGCGCGCGCGCCCGGCTTCAGCTGAACGATCAGCATCGGCCGCTCGCCCCATTTCGGGTCGGGGACCGCGATGACGGCGCATTTATGTGAGGCCGGATGGCCCGACGCGATCCCCTCCAGCTCGACCGCGGAAATCCATTCGCCGCCCGACTTCACGATGTCCTTCGCGCGGTCGGCGATCTGCATCACGTTCCATTCGTCGATGGTCGCGATGTCGCCGGTGTCGAGATAGCCGCGCGCGTCGAGGATGGTGGCGTCCGATTTGAAATAGCGGTTCGCGACCGTGGCGCCCTTGATCGCCAGCCGGCCCATCGCCTTGCCGTCGCGCGGCAGGTCGCGGCCCGCATCGTCCACGAGGGTCATCTCGACGCCGAATGCGTTGCGGCCCTGGCGCAACCGTGCGGCAAGCTCCGCCTCCGCGCCGAGCGCGCCGCCTTCGGGCGCTAGGCCGCCCGACGTTCCAATCGGCCCACTCTCGGTCATGGCCCATCCGGGCGACACGGCGACGCCGTGCTCCGCGAAGCCTTGGGCGAGCGCGGGCGGGGTGGGCGCGCCGCCGATTCGCAGCTTTTTCAGCGTCGAGAACGTCAGCTTGTTCCCGTTCACATAGTCGAGGAGCGAGAGCCAGAGCGTCGGCACGCCCGCCGCCCACACGACGCCTTCGCTCTCCATGAGGCCATGCAGCGAGCCTCCGTCGAGATGCGGCCCCGGCAGCACAAGCTTCGCCCCGATGGCGGGCGCGAGGAACGGGATGCCCCAGCCGTTGGCGTGGAACATCGGCACGGCGGGCAAGAGCGAGGCGTCCTGCCCAAAGCCGAAGGCGAGGCCCTGGAACAGCATGAGCAGCATGTTGGAGCGGTGGGAATAAAGCACGCCCTTCGGATCGCCCGTCGTGCCCGAGGTGTAGCAGAGGCCGCACGCCGCGTTCTCGCCGAAATCGCCCCAGACCGGCTCCGCGCCGCCGCCCTCGGCGAGAAACGCGTCGTAACCAACCGCGTTGCGCAACGAGGTTCGCGGCAGGCGCGACTGCTCCGTCAGGAAGACGAAGCCCTCGATGGCGGGGAGGCTGTCCTGAAGGGCTTCGAGCAGCGGGATGAAGCCCGCGTCGGCGAACATCAGCCGCGAGCCGCCCCGATTGGCGATCCATGCGAGTTGCGGCGGGAACAGGCGCGGGTTCAGCGTGTGGTAGACCGCGCCGACGCCAGCAATGCCGTACCACGCCGCCATGTGCCGCTCGGTGTTCCAGGCGAGCGTGGCGACGCATTCGCCGGGCCGCACGCCACGGCGCAGCAGCGCGGCGGAGATGCGGCGCGCCTGATCGTAAACCTCGCCGTAGGTCGAGCGGCGGATCTCGCCATCCTCGCCGCGCGTCACGACCGGCCGCCAGGGATGCGTCCGCTTGGCGTGCGCGATGATCTTGTCGACGGTCATCGGCCAGTCCTGCATGAGGCCCGGCAGAAACGGCGCCCCCTCCTCGCTCATGCGCCGTCCCCGTCATAGTCTTCGAGGCCGCAATCCGCCGCGCCCATCTCCTTCAGCGCGCGGGCCGCGAACGCGCGCGTCACCTTGCGATGCTCGGCGAGCGCGAGCCTGTCGAGGTGCGCCGCCACGGCTTGGGCCGCCGCCATGGAGCGCTCGATGCGGGCGACGAGATAGGCGATGACGTCCGGCGCAATCTCGATCTGCCGGTCGCTGAAATGCTTCAAAAGCAGCGCGGCAAGATGCTCCTGGTCCGGCGGCTCGATTTCGGCGGCGGGATAGGAGCGGATGCGCGAGCGCAGATCCGGCAGCGCGATCTGCCATTGGCCGGGCGCGGCTTGCGCGGTCAGCAGGATCGACGAGCCGTGCTCGCGCGCCAGATTGAGGTGATGGAACAGCGCGGTTTCGCAGAAGGCCGAGGAATTGATGTCCTCGACCACGAGCGGCGCGTAGGGCGCGGTCCAGGCGTGCGCCGCAAGCCCGGACGCGTGCAGGAACTCGGCGGCGGCGCGGCTGCGCCAGATGTTGGCGAGATAGGTCTTGCCCGATTGCGGCGGCCCGAAAACGACGGCCGCGGGCGCGTGCCATTCGGGCCACGCCATCACAAGGCCCAGCGCGCGCTCGTTGCGCGAGGTTATGAAAAAGTCCGCCTCGTCGAAGCTTTGCGGAAGCGGGAGGTCGAAAATGAGCTGCTCAGCCTTCACAAGGCCTACCCTTCGACCGTTTCGACCGCGCGCTCATTCTGCTCTCCGCCCTCGTACATCGGGCTTCCATAATACTTGCGGACGGCGAAGCGCACCAGCACCCCGATTGCCGCCGCCGCCGGCACCGAAATGAGCAGGCCCGTAAAGCCGAGGAGATAGCCGGACGCAATCAACGCGAACAGCATCCACACCGGATGCAGCCGCACCTTGTCGCCGACGATATTCGGCGTCAGCACGTTGCCCTCGAACATCTGCCCGAACACGAACACGCCGCACACCAGCGCCACGGTGACGTAATCCGGCCAGAACTGCGCCAGCGCCACGCCGCCCGAAACGAGAAAGCCGCCCGTCGAGCCGAGATACGGCACGAAGCTGATCAGCCCCGCGCCAAGCCCGATGACGAGCCCGTAGTTCAAGCCGATCATGCCGAGCGCGACCATGTAGAAACCGGACACAATCACGAGCACGATCAGCGTGCCGCGCAAATAGCCGGAAATCGTCCAGTCGATCTCCTGCGCGATTTCCTTGATGGCGGGCGCGTCCTTGCGCGGAAGCAGCTCCTCCACGCCCGCGATCATCTTGTTCCAATCGCGCAACAGGAAGAAGGTGACGACCGGCGTCAGGAACATCAGCGCCAGCGAATTGAACAGCGCGAACCCGCCTTTCAGCACGTTTTGCAATTGCGTCAGAAGCCACGGCGCCAGGTCCTGTGTGATTTGCCGCTGCATGTCGGGCTGCCCCTGCGGCCCCGGCGTCTGCGTGCCGAGCTGCTTTTGCAGCGGCTGCAGATAATGCCCGTAATGCTGGATGACGTAGGCGCGCGCCTTGGCGTAGTAGCCCGGCAGCGCGTCGATGAGCTGGGAGAGCTGGTCGAGCACGGGCGGCACGATCAGCGCGAGGATGATTGCGATGACGAGCGCCAACACCGCGATGACCGCGAACGCCGCCGCGCCGCGCCCGACGCCGAAGCGGTTCAGCCGGTCCACGAAGGGCTGGAACAGATAGGCGAGGACGAAGCCCGCCGCGAAGGGAAGCAGGATGTCCTCGAACACGAGCAGCGCCGTCAGCCCCAGCGCGAAGAACAGGAGCCAGAAGGTAGCGCTCGGCGAAAGACGGAAGGTGCTGTCGGTCATGGCGGCTTAAGGCTCCTCGTGGCGGCGCGCCAGCGTCAACGCAGGCGCGGGCGCCTCGTTCCAGGCAGCGATGTCATAGCCGGTGCGGGCGGGGAGTTAAAGCGGGGACTGCGGAGCAATCGCGCGCGCATGGATAGATAAGGAAAGGGCCGGCCCCGCTTCGCACGCCGGCGGGAAAATTCAGTCAAAGCAGTCCGGCGTAGCGGCGCGCGCCCCGGCCGCCGCAACGCATGGAAATTCCGAACCGGGCGCCGGGATTCCGGCAGGCGAGCGCGGATCCGGTCTCCGCCGGGCTGTCATACCGCTGGCGCAAGCTTCAGCGCGCCTGCCTTGGCATGCTTATCCCGCAAGGCGCGGCCCAGCCCGCCGAGCCGCTTCACCGCTTCGATGAAGGCGTCGCTGCGCAGCGGCTTCGACATATACGCGTCCGCTCCCGCCATCGCATGATATTCCTCGGCGCCCTTCATCGCGTCGGCGGTTAGCGACAGGATGGGAACCTGCTGCTTCCAGTCTGTGCGCCGGCGGATCGCTTTTATGGCCTCGACGCCCGTCATGACCGGCATCTGGCTGTCCATGATGACAAGGTCGTAGTCGCCCGCTTCGAGCTTCGCCAGCGCTTCCCGCCCGTTTTCCGCATGGTCGGCTTCGCAGTCCGCCGCCTTGAGGAGCGCCAAGGCGAGCTTCAGGTTGATGGGGTGATCTTCGGCGACGAGGACTTTGTAGACGCAGGGCGCGGCAGAGGCGGCGATGCACAAGCCCGGCTGCGGCGCTGCGTCGGGCGCTTTTTTGAGATCGAGCCAGAGCGGAAGCCAAACCCTGAAGGTCGAGCCGCGCCCGCGTTCGCTGGTCACGCCGATTTCGCCGCCCATGAGCCGGACGAGATCCCTCGTAATGGCGAGCCCGAGGCCGCTGCCCTGGACCTTGCCGGCGCCCGGCTCCTGCCCTTGGTAGAACCTCTCGAAGATCGCCTTGTGCCGGTCGGACGAGATGCCGCGCCCTGTATCGCCGACCACGAATTGCAGACCGTTCTCTGCCCGCGAGACGCAAAGCGTGACGGCGCCGGCGTCGGTGAACTTGATGGCGTTGCCGATGAGATTCACCAGCACTTGCCGGATGCGCTTCAGGTCGCCCACGGCGATGGTCTCCGCCGGCAGCGAGCAATCGATGGTGAGCTTGAGCGACTTGGCCTCCGCCAGCGCTTCCAGCGCGCGCGCTGCGGAGATCAGCTCGAAAAGCTTGAAGGGAAGCGCCTCGATTTCGAGCGTCCCCCGCTCGATCTTGCCAAGGTCGAGGATCTCGTCGATCAGCGCCATGAGCGAGCGCGAGGACGATTGAATGAGCGTCGCGTATTCGCGCTGCCGCTCCGAAAGGCCAGAGGCGAGAAGCAGGTCGTTGAAGCCGATGATGCCGTTCATCGGCGTTCGCATTTCGTGGCTCATATTGGTCAGGAACTGGCTTTTTGCCTGGTCGGCGGCCTCGGCGCGCGCGCAGGCCGCCTCCAGCTCCGCCTGCTGACGCTTGAGCGAATTGATGTTCGTCCATTTGCGGACGGTTTCATTGTTCTCCATGCGCTTGTGGCGCCGGGACACCCAACCGCCCTGTGCGTATTTCACATGGGTTTCCGAGGATGGGGCCAACGCCGCCTTGAGCTGACGCCCGATCCATTGGTCGGGATCTTCGCCGCCAAGATCGAGAAGCCCGGCCGAGGCTGAAGCCCGCAACAAATCCTCGAAGGGGACGCCCGGCCCGGTCATGTCCTCGACGCCCTTGTGGAGGTCGCGGAAGGCCTGGTTGGCGATTAAGAGCCGGTCGTGCTCGTCGTAGATTGCAAAGCCGTCGGACGTCGCCTCGATCGCGGCCTGGAGCCGCCCTTCGGCCTTGCTGTGGCTCAGCACGGCTTTCGTCAGGTCGCAACTGCGTTCGACGCAATAAGAGATGTTGCGCTGGATGGCGACGTATCCGCCGAAGCGCGACGCCGCGTCGAAGAGGGGCGAGATCTCCAGGTCGTACCAGATCGGCTCGCCATTCTCCTTGCTGCTGCAAACCTGGGTCTTGATGGCTCGCTTTGTCTTCACGGCCTCAAGGATCGCGGCGGCGGCGTCCCGGTCTGCGCCGCGCCCGTGCGGGCTGGCGCCGCCGGCCAGCGCCGCAAACGCATCGTTGGCCCACAGCTGATGGCCGTTCGCATCCATGACGACCACGATGTCATGCGCGCACTCGGTCATTTTGGAAAGCGAAGCTTCGCGTATTTCGCGGGGAAGCGTCATGGCCGCATTTACACTCAAGGTGAAGGATATGCCTGGGGGAAGTCACTAAACCCCAGGTTCAAGTTAATTGCAGTCGATAAAGAGGTTTCTGCTTGTGGGCGGACTAATCCCGAGCAATTATTTTAAGTAAAATTGCGGCGCAAAGCGGAGCTTCTGGCTCTACTCTTCGTTTTTGCGCGCTCCGTAAAGCTTTTGCGCGGCGGCGATATCCGATGGCTGCAAGTCGCGAACGCGCTCGTCGTAGCGAAAAGCCATGACCGCGCCCGTGCTGTCGGGATGGTCGAGGCCGATCGCGTGGCCGACCTCATGGGTGAAGGTGTGTCTGAGATCGTAAACGTCGAGATTGCCGTCGAAGCCGGTCTTCCACTTCGCTTTCGGGTTGAGGCAGACATAGGCTTGGTCGATGGCCACTGTGACGCCGTCTTCTATCCCTTCCGGGCCGGGCGGCGCCGCGCGGGGCTTGCCGAGCGCCATCGTGACCGGCGTGATTCCTTTTTCGCTGCGATAGCTGAGATTGGCGAAGGCGCGGCCGCCCGGATCTTCCGCCGCGCCGATGACGATATTGGCGAGGCGCGGATCGGAAACCTCCACGAACTTGATGGCGGTCACGTTCTCCCACGCCTCGAAAGCCGACTGCAGCTCCCGCTTGGCGGTCGCTTCGGAGACGTCCGGCGAGATGGCGACGATGTCGGCGAAAGCGTGCATCCTTGCGCAGTTGCTCGGGCTGAGGATGCTCTTGTCGCTTTGAACAGTGTACGGTCCCTTTAAAATCGAGTAGGTGATGACCGTGGCTGGTCCCGGCGCGTCCGGCGCCCAGCGCATCGTGTGTCCCTCCACCTTGAGAAGCGCGCCCGCGTCAGCCCAGCCTGCATTGAAAACCAAGGACAGAACCGTCAGCACCGTCAAACTCAGCACTCTCTTCATCACCCAATCGCTTTCTCCGGCGGCAGTTCGCCGAACGGTCCTGCTCAAGACCCGAGAGCCCTATTAACTCACCCTTAAGGATAAGAATCAATCAACAGGAACTCATGCGACAGCAAGCAAAAGATGGGCCAGACCGGCGAAGGCGCCGGTTTTGGGACCGCGCGGTCCCGATAAACGGGGCGGGCGGCTTACCGATTTTTTCATGATCGAGGCCGAGGCGGGATTGGAAAAAGGCAACAGCGACGCCACCTTGCGCCAAAAGTCGGCGTCGGGCATTGGTGTCGAAGTTCTTCGCACGATCTTGTGCTTTAACGCTTATAAGTAATATCATGACGCGCCAACAAGTCGCAGTAAGTCTCAAGCTTCGGCTGTGTGCAACCTGATTGCGAGATGAGCATGGATCGTTTGTCCGTAGTCGAATTATTAACGAACGCCGATCCTGTCGTGAAAGGGGTCATGGTTATTCTTGGCGCGGCTTCGCTCGTCTGCTGGACCATCGCGTTCGAGAAGCTGATGCGCATCCTCGCCTTCTCGCGGCAGGTGTCGATCCTCGAAGGCGCGGGCAAAGGCTACGGAAAGTCCGATGACGCCTGGCTCGCCCGCCGGTTGCGCGAGGTCGCCGATGCGGAGCCTCCCGCGGGCGCGGAGACGCGCGCCGATTTATGCGCCCGCCTCGAACGGAGCCTCGCCATCGAGACGGGAGCGCACTTGCAGCGGCTGCAATCCGGCCTCCCCTTCCTCGCCACTGTTGGGTCCACAGCGCCGTTCGTCGGGCTGTTCGGCACGGTATGGGGTATCATGAGGAGCTTCACCGGCATTGCGGCGGCCAAGGACACGAGCCTCGCCGCGGTGGCGCCGGGCATCGCTGAAGCGCTGTTCGCGACCGCTGTCGGGCTGGCGGCTGCGATCCCCGCCGTTATCTTCTACAATCAGGCCAATGTTGCGCTCGGCCGCGTCGCGGAGCGCCTCTCATCCGCTGTCGCGCGCTTGGCCAAGCTTAGGGTTTACGGCGAAGTTGGCGGTGCCGGGCACGAGGCGGCGCGGGCGAGCAAAGGATTGAGCAATGGCGGGCTTGACCCCCGGTAACGGATCCGAGCGCCCTGGGCAGACGAAGCTTATGGCGGACATCAACGTCACGCCGATGGTGGATGTTATGCTCGTGCTGCTTGTGATTTTTATGGTCACGGCGCCGCTGCTCGTGGCTGGCGTGCCGGTCGAGTTGCCTAAAAATTCGGCGCAACGGATCAGCCAGCCGAACAAGCCCGTGATCGTGACGCTGGCGGCGGACCGCAGCCTTTACATCCGCGACGAGCAGGTGAGCGCCGCGTCGTTGATCTCGCACCTGTCCGCCTTGCGCGCCGCCGAGGGCGACGCCGTCGTCTATCTCCGGGCCGACAAGGCGATTCCCTACGGCGACGTGATGGAGCTGCTGGGCGGCCTCAACGCTTCGGGCTATCAGCGCATCTCGCTTCTGTCGCAGCCGCCGCATCGGGATGGCGCGGAGTCGGCGCCGCCAACGCCGGGGGCGGCGCGATGAATTGGGTTCGCGTCGCAGCAGCCTTGGGTGCGCTGGGCGTGCATGTCGCCTTGCTGGCCCTGTTCGTCGCCGGCGTTCGGCAAGAGCCGGATCTTGCGGCGCTGCAATCGGGCGAGGGCAGGGACGAGCTGTCGGTCGTGGCCACGATCACCATGATGTCCGAGGAAAGCCTCGGCCTAGACGCGGCGTCCACGCCGCGCCGCGAAGACGCCGCCGGCGGCCAGGCCGTGCCTGAGGTCAAGGAGGCGGCGCTCAAGCAGGAGGAGAAGATCGAGGCTGAGCAGCAGCAGGCGCCCGCGCCCCTCGAAGAGAAAAAGCCTGAAAAAAAGATCGCCGAGCGTCAAGCTTCGACGCCCGCGCCGGCGAGCGAGGCCGAGGAGGAGCAGCGCGCCGCGAGCCGCACCTTCGAGGCCCGTAAGAGCCATGCGATCTCGCTCTACAACGGCAGCATCTACCAGGCGCTGATGCGCAACGCGCTTCGCCCAAAGATCATGTTGAAAGGCCGCGTCGTGCTTGAGCTGACGCTGTCGCCGTCGGGCGAGCTGATCCGGCATCGCGTGGTGGAAAGCTCGGGCTCCGAGACGCTCGACCGGACCGCGATGATCTCGCTGGAGCGCGCCGCGCCGTTTCCGCCCGTGCCGCCCGAGGCTGGCCGCGAGCCGCACACGCTCCGCGTGCCGTTCGAATACGCGATCAAGTAAACCGCCCGGACTCCCCCTGCTTTTCGAACCCGCCCGCGCGACTTATCTTCGTTTCGATAACTTTATCAGCGAGAGCCGTCATGAGCGTAGCGGAAGTCGTCGACATCGGGATCGGGACCGGGCCTCAGCCCTCCGGCATCCTCGCGCTTCAGCGCGAGGCGTTTCTCAAGGCGGGCGCGCCGGGCCTTCACGAGCGCCGGGAGGATATCGCGCGCCTGCGCGACGCCCTTAGGGAAGACGCGGAGCGGATCGCGGCTGTCATCTCGGCGGATTTCGGCAACAGGTCGCGGCACGAGACGCTGCTCGCCGATGTCTGGCCGGTGGTCTCTTCCGCGCGCGAAACGCTGAAGAACCTCGGGCGCTGGATGAAGCCGAGAAGCGTCGGCGTGGGCCTTGAGCTTCTGCCGGGCCGCGCGCGCATCCTTTATCAGCCCGCCGGCGTCGTAGGCATCATCAGCCCCTGGAATTATCCGATCCAGCTTGCGCTCATGCCGATTATCGCCGCGCTCGCCGCAGGCAACCGCATCATGCTGAAACCTTCGGAGCTGACGCCGCGCACGTCGGAGTTTCTCGCCGGGCTTCTCGGCAAGCTCTACCCCGAGGAAAAAGTTGCGACCGTGCTCGGCGGCCCTGACGTTGGCGCGGCCTTCTCGTCGTTGCCCTTCGATCATCTGTTCTATACCGGCTCGACGGAGGTCGGTCGCCGCGTCATGCGCGCCGCTGCCGAGAACCTGACGCCCGTCACGCTCGAACTCGGCGGCAAGTCGCCCTGCATCGTCGGAAGCGACGCCGCGCTGCCGGCAGCCGCCGACAGCATCGCCGCAGGCAAGCTTTTGAACGCCGGCCAGACCTGCATCGCGCCCGATTACATCCTCGTTCCCGAGGCGCTGCGCGAGGACTTCGTCGCCCTGTTGCAAGAGGCGGTCAAGAAGCTCTATCCCACGCTGCGCGCGAACCCGGACTACACGTCCATCGTCAGCGCAAGGCATTACGCCCGCGTGGCGCGCTATATCGAGGAGGCGCGGCAGAAAGGCGTGCGTGTCATCGAGATCAACCCGGCGGGCGAGGCGCTTGGCGCCGGGGAGCGCAAGATCGCGCCGACGCTCCTGATCGATCCCGCCGACGATCTTTCGGTAATGCGCGAAGAGATTTTCGGCCCCGTGCTGCCGGTCAAGTCCTACAAGACGCTGGACGAGGCCATCGCATTTGTGAACGCGCGCCCGCGCCCGCTCGCGCTCTATTATTTCGGCGCCGGCAAGGGGGACCGCGACAAGGTTCTGGCGCGCACCACGTCGGGCGGCGCGTCGGTCAACGAGACGCTGATGCATGTCGTGGTCGAGAACCTACCGTTCGGCGGCGTCGGCGCGTCCGGTATGGGCGCCTATCACGGCGAATACGGCTTCCAGACCTTTTCGCATGGGAAAGGCGTCTTCCTGCAAAGCCGCTATAACGCCGCGCACCTGATCCGCCCGCCTTTCGGGCGCGTGGCGGACATGATGCGCAAGATCATGATGGGGCGGTGACGGCTGCCCCTATTTCGGGCGCCATCGGCTCGATCTTAAGCTTCGGCGCGTGCGGCTGGCTTTTTGCGGGTGTCCTGCGCCTGGCCGTCCGTCTAAAAGCCGGTGCGGGCCAACGGGAGCATAAGGGCGCCGAGGCCGCCGTCTTTGGCGGGTTGAGGCGCTTTCGGAGCGAAAACAGTAAGGACGGCGCAGGCCGCGAGCGCGCCCCAGACGACGATCAATGCCAAGCCCTGCCGCGATTTCATAGTCGAGCCTCAGGATGAACCCACGGCGTCATTCAGCCGAGTACGCGCCTGTAATGCAACCTGAACACGTGTTTATGATGAACGAGTTGCAATTTCCGCTTCTTTAAACGCTTGGGTTGTGCTATTCGTAACCATAAGCTTACGGTTACAGGTCTCGCCTCTCCCGCCTCCTCTCTCCTCCCCAAGCAAACGCTCTCGTAACGAGCCAATGGACCCGCAATCCATGGACGTCAGTCTTGTTGTTGTTGCAGTCAGTGGACTTTTCTTCGCAGGCGTCCTCAAGGGCGCAACAGGCATCGGATACTCATCCTGCGCCTTGCCTTTCCTCGCCGCCTCGCTTGGGGTGAAGGAGGCCATCGTGCTCGTCGTCGCGCCCGCCATGGCGAGCAATATCGCGGTCCTGTTCACGGCGGGCCGGCTCGGCCAGAGCCTGAAGCGGTTCTGGCGGTTCTATCTGGCGACGCTGCCGGGGATCTTCTGCGGCGTCCTTCTGCTGGCGTCGGCGGATAAGCGCTTGCCCGCGCAGATGCTGGGCGTCATCATTTGCGCTTACGCGGTCATCGCGCTCGTTCGGCCGTCGATGGCGCTTCCGCCTGCGCTGGCGGGGCGGCTGCAGGCGCCGGCGGGGTTCCTGAACGGGCTGCTCACGGGCTTCACCGGCTCGCAAGTCATGCCTCTGATGCCCTATATGCTCGCGCTTCGGCTTGAGCCGGCGCTGCTGGTGCAGGCGGTGAACGTCGCGGTCGTGACCGCGTCGGCGTTTCTCGGGCTCGGCCTTTGGATCGCGGGCGAATTGTCCGCGCCCGGTTTGAGCCTTTCTATCCTCGCCGTGGCGCCGGCGCTGTTCGGGGTGCGGCTTGGCGTCTGGGCGAGGGGCCATATATCGCCCGCGCACTTCAAGCCGATCGTGCTGACTGCGCTCCTGATGATCGGGATGTCGCTCACGCTCAGGGCTTAACGCATCGTGGGGGATCCAGTTATCTCAACCCTCATCGAATACTGGGTTCCCGCCTTCGGGGGAACGACTAAAGGGCGGTTGCGTCCGATTAAACGCACGAGGCAGGCGTTACTCACAGGCGGCGGGTCGGCGGCCGCCAGCGCGGCAGGTTCGAGCTTGAACCCTCTCCGAAACACCCGTATAACCCCGGTGCATCATGGAAATTGGTGGGGCGTAGCCAAGCGGTAAGGCAGCGGATTTTGATTCCGCCATGCCCAGGTTCGAATCCTGGCGCCCCAGCCAAAGCCTCAACCGGCGACTTCCGCCCGCCGCAGAGGCGGAAACCGGAGCGGGCTCTTCGGTTACACTCGCCAGTTCCGGAACATCCGGAAGGAAGTTTTGGGCTCCGAGCCAAGCAGGCGGTTTCCGCAAAGCTCAGGCAGGCGAAGGGCTATGCTCCCCTCTGCGCTGCTGTTCTGGTAACCAACTACTGGCCCAAGTCATTGAAACTGAGGGTATAGCCTTTTGAGCTTAATGCCAGCGTCCTCGGTTGTGAATTGCCAGCCGGCTTTGGCGTGATGGTTGTTGCGATTGTCCTGCCATGCGGCGGCTTCGCCGATCAGGGTTTGTTTGTCGGGGATGCGTCGATCCAGACATTGGGTTGAGAGAACGCCGAGTTCGGATTCGGCCATGTCGAGCCAGCTGCCGTGCCTTGGCGTGTAATGCCATTCGAACCGTTCGACATGCGGCGCGCCCCGGAGGCGGAAAGGCCTCGTAGAGCGAAGCAGGCTTGTGGGTGCTGAGATTATCCTGCACCAGCACGATCTTCGCCGCGCCGGGAAAATGAATGTCTGACAAGTCCTTGAGCGCGTGGGCGTAATCGATGGCGGTATGACGGTCGGTGACCTTGACGTGACGCCAGCCTTCCAGCGGCGCGAACATCATGAACAGATTGGCCGCGCCATTGCGCTCGTATTCGTAATCGTGACGCGCTTTGCGTCCAGGCGCGGCGGGAAGAGGCGCGCGCGTCCCGACGATCAATTGCTTCGAGGTCTCGTCGAAGCACTGGCGCAGCGGATCGCGTGGTCTGTGATAGACTTCCAGCACGTCTTCCATGTTGGCGACAAAGGCCGCGCTGGCGTCGGGCGCAATGACCCACTGTTGCTTCAGATGCGGCTTGAGCGTATTTTTTTTAGCGTCCGCCCAATGGCGTTGTCGCGGCTTTCTCGACGATGTTCAGTTCGACGACTTTCTCTTCGAGCAGGCTCAGGGTCCATCTGGCGTAGCCCGCCGGAGCAGGTCCACAGGCCAGCGCGATCAATTTTGCTTCCGCAGCGCCATCGAAAATCCGCGGACGGGCGGAGTTTGGATTGTATTTGCGCGTCAGCGCCGCTTCGAACCCTTCCTCCACCAATTGCCGCCGGGTTCGCTCGATAGTGGCGACGCTGGTGTCCAAAGCCTCGGCGATCCGGCTGTCGCTCCAGCCTTCGCCCGCCTCCGAGACATCCGCCTTCAAGAGGATGCGCGCCTTCGTCAGCAATTGCGCCGGCCGCTTCCCCGAGCGGATCAGGGACGCAAGCTGCTCGCGCTCCTCCGCGCTAAGCCTCACAACGCATTTCTTAACGGCAATCTTTTTCCCGGCCACGAATCACCCCCATCGCTGCTTTGAGGCGACGGAGATTCAGAACTGGCCATCAAAATCAATGACGGAGGCACTAGGATACCGCGGAGAAGTGACGCTTGGCCGTCGCCTCCAACAAAGAAGGCGGCTGGCCAAACTACATCGACCACACCCTTAAGCGAGGATCTGCACTTTCTGGCCACACATCCAAAATACTTACTTGCTTGGTATAAGAAATTCTGCTGATGCCCCAGCCCAAATCCCGGTTTTTGCCATCTCACCGCGCAAGGTCCGCGGCATCGGTGCGGATCGCCCAGCGAAGACGAGCCGACCTCGCGCGCGGGTTTGCGGCCATCTCCTCTTCGGAAGGCGCGATCCCGTGGCGGTGTTTCACCTCGAAGGACGGCGCCGGGCCTTCGGCAGCCGCAGGCAGATAGCGCGAGGTTTTCGCCCGCTTGCCAGAGCGAGCAGCCAGGAACTGCTTCACGATCCGGTCTTCGAGCGAGTGGAAGCTCACGACGGCGAGCCGCCCGCCCGGCCTCAGCAGGCGCTCTGCCGCGGAAAGTGCGCGGTTGAGTTCGCCAAGTTCGTCATTGACGTAAAGCCTGAGCGCCTGGAATGTGCGCGTAGCCGGATGCTTCCCCTCCTCCGCGCGCCCGCCCAGCACCCGGCCCACGAGGCCGGCGAGCTGGCTCGTCCGCTCGAACGGCGCCTTCTGCCGGTCCGCGACAATGGCCGCCGCTATAGCGCGCGAGCGGCGCTCTTCGCCTAGCTCGTAGAGAATATTCGCGATCTCGTCCTTTTCGAAGGTGTTCACGACTTCGGCGGCGCTCAGCCCCGCGCGCGACATGCGCATGTCGAGTGGGCCGTCGCGCATGAAGGAGAAGCCGCGCTCCGCCTCGTCGAGCTGCATGGAGGAAACGCCGAGGTCGAAGACGACGCCGTCGACTTTATCCCAGCCAACCGCGTGCGCGGCGTCTTCCATATGGGAGAAGGGGGCTTCCGCGAGCTTCAGCCTGCCGCCGGATTCCGCCTCGAGGGCGCGGCCAGCCGCTATGGCCGAAGGATCGCGGTCGAGAGCGAGCGCTTCGCATGGCGCCGCCTCAAGGATCGCGCGCGCATATCCGCCCGCGCCGAAAGTCCCGTCAATGTACCGTTCGCCTTTCCCTGGCGACAGCGCCCGGAGCACATCCGAGAGTAGCACCGGGATGTGACGGACCTGTCCGCCATTGGGAGGCTGGCCCTCTACCGGCCTCCCGCGGTCCGTCACATCCCTGTCGCCCCCTCGTTTGCGCCGCTTCATCAGCGGTTCCCCGCGCCGAGCTCCCTGCGATGCGCAAGCGCTTGTTCGCGCGCGCGTTCGCGAAATTTGTTGTAAGCCTCAGGCTCCCAGATTTGAAACTTGTTGCCAAGGCCGACGAAAACCGCCGTCTCTGTGATTCCGGCATGATCGCGAAGGCGCTTTGGCAGCACGGTGCGTCCGTCCGGGTCCACTTTGAGTTTTTCGCATTCGCCGAAATAGACGAGTTCGAGCGATTCCCTGAGCGGCGAGCCAGTTGGATGCCGTCCCACAATCCCTTTAATCTCTTCGACCAGACGCGCGCCGCCAGCTTCGATCGTAGCGTAGTCGAGATGCGGATAGCAGTGGATGTCGTCGCCGCCCTCCTGGGCAAGGACAGCCCGGAAGGGCGCGGGGATAGCGACGCGTCCCCGTTGGTCGACCTTGCTGTCAATGCGCGATGCGAATTCATTCATTTCCTCTGGTCCACGCCTCCGTCTTTACGCACACACGACGGCTGCGCACGGTGTCGCCGCTTCAACGCCTGTCCGCTTCCCACCTTTACCCGTTCATACCCAGGGCCGAGGACTGGCGATTTCCGCCAAAAACGTCCCTCAAGAGGGAAGCGTAGTTCAAAAAGTTACCAATCAAGCCAAAAATCAGTTATGTTATGTCGTTTCGGTAGGATCGGAGGGAGAAACCCCGACGCGCAGTGGCCGTGCGCGACAAAAGTGTTCAATCTCCCTCCGAATCACCCCCTTCCGAACGGGTATATATGGGATAGCATGGGTAATTGCGGGCGTCAACTGGCGCCGCCGTGCGTTGCATTCCAATTAAGTGAAAGATTGCGCTTTTGGTTAAGGCGACGCGATTTCAGCCGGGCCTCCGGCCGCCTTTTGCCCTCGAAGATCGAACCAGCTTGGATTGCCACCCCTCAGCCACATCGCCGAAACGGGAGCGCGACGCTATACCGGCGCCGGGAACGCCGCCCGCAACTCGGCCCGCGTAGCCTTCGTTAACTATATATCCTGTCCGCGTTTAATAAAATTACTCACAAATGCTATCATCGGAGCCCCGAAGCTCAAGTTTCAGGAAGCCTTCTCCTAGGGGCTGCTTGATGAAGGGGTAAGCCATGCATTTCAAAAGACTTTTTACAGCGGCGGCGGCATTTTGCCTATTTGCCTCGCTGACGCCGGTTCAGGCGGAGCCAGCCTATGCCGGTATTACTTTGCCGCGCGACGACGCTGCGATCACGAAGATAGATTACTATTATCACGGCTATTATCATCGCCATCGCCACCTCTATCGCCGCTATCGCGATGACGACGACAGCCTCCTCGACATTCCCGGACATGTGCTCGGCGGCATAGCCGGCCTCGTGAACGGCGTTTTCGGCGCCGTCTTCGATGACGGGCCTTATTATTCGCGGCCCTATTATGTCAGCCCGTACTATGGCAGCCCGTATCGCGGCCGCTATGGCTATTATTACAGCCCGTATAACGGCGATGGATACTACGTAGGAGCCCATTATAGCGTTCGGAGGGAATACGAAGAGCGATATTACAGCGAGCGCAAATATTACAGCGAACGCAGATATTACGGCCATAGCTGGGACTACCAGGATGACGGATGGCGCCGCCGCAGATACGATTACAGCTATCGCCGGTACGAGGGCTATCCCAGTTACTCGGACAGGTACTCTGAAGCGTTCAGATACTATGAAGCTTCCAGGTACTCCGAAGCTTCCAGGTATCCTGAAGCTTCCAGGTCCTATGACTATCCAAGATACGACAGCTATCCGAGTTACGAAAGCAGCCGCCCGTACGATTACGAAGGCGGCTACTCCAGAAAGAGCTATGGCTATGGCGAGTTATACTACGGCGATCGGTATGCCGGCCGTGTCTCTTATTACGGCGCCTATGACGACGATTGAGATCGCCTCGCAGGCCGGCGGCGCGGTCTGAGGGACGCGCGCCGGCTTCCCCTCGCGGATCGGGCCTCGATCAGCTTTCGTGACGTTCCAGAAAGCTTTCGATGGCCCGCGCCGTGTCCTGCGGCTTCTCTTCCTGGGGCATGTGCCCGCAATCGGAAAACACCACCAGCTCGGCGGACGGCAAGTCTGCCTTGAGGCGGCGTCCGAAGAATGACGGCACCACCTTGTCGTCCTTGCACCACAGCACGAGCGCCGGCAGCCTGATGGTCTTATACCGGTCCGCGATCTCCTCGATGTTCGGCGGAACGATCTGCTCCACCGTCTTCTTCAGAGCGTGCTTCGCCGCGGGCGAATAGAGCGCGCTCGCATATTCGGCGATGGCGCGCTCCGTGATCTTGCTGCGATCGAAATAGGCCAGCCGCAAGCCCTGCGAGGCCTGCACCTCGGGCGGCACGAGCGCCATGCCGACATCTCCCAGCATGGGAACCTGCAGGAGTTTAAAAAAGATGGGGATAGGCTGTTTATAGGCGACCGTGTCGATGAGCACGATGTTCTTGATTTGAGGTTGCGCCTGCTGCTTCGATTTCAACACCAGCGCGAGCGTGACGCCGCCTCCGAAGGAATGGCCGACGACGGTCAAGTCCTTCAAATTCTCCTGCTCGATGAACGCCTCGATAGCGTCCGCCTGATCGAAAACCGAATAATGATCGTCGAGCGGTTTGTCGGAAGCGCCGAAGCCGCGCAGATCGACCGCGATGACGCGATAGCGTTTCGACAGTGCCGGCTCGATGCCTTGCCAGGTGAAGCTCGACGTCGCAAAACCGTGCAAGAGCAGGATCGGGCGGCCTTTTCCCTTGTCGATCACCGCAAGGCGGAGCGGCCCTGCCGGGGTGTTGACGGTCTTGTATTCGACTTCGGATTCATGCAGCGAGATCGCCGGCGCGCATGACGCAAGCGCCGCGCAAAGGCAAGCCGCCACGCCAATCAGATACAAGCGCCACATCGGATCTCCACGCCTCGCCGCCCATGCAAGCCATGCTTGTGCCCTTCTCGCGGCGGGCAAGTCAAGCGCTAACAGCCGCGCGGCCTTCCCGTCCTCATCGGGAAAACATTTTATAAAATTCGTTAAAAAATATTCGCGTCACGGCGCTTGCGGCGCTAGCTTGAGGGCTTGTTGCGTTAACTTCGAGTTGAGTTGTGTTGCGTCGCTTTCTTGCGAATGCCTTGGCCGCCTGCGCCGCGCTGATCCCGGGAGGAGCGTCCTGCCGTGCCGGCGAGGCCTATACGTTCGAAACTTACGCCACCGTCGATTATTCCGGCACTGCCGCCGCCATTGCCAGCTCTACCGTATGGAGTTTTCTCGGCCCTATCGAGGAGCCCGGGTTCCGGCTGAAGGTCGACAGCTTTACAGGCATCTACGGCCAATCCAACGCCAGCCTTTTTTCAAGCGCGTTCATGGCCGCCGATCTGAATATGCTGGCCGACGTCATGGCAGGCTACCAGTTTCATTGGGATCGATTCTGGATCAAGGCTTACGCTGGCGGCGCCTATCAGGCACAGACGCAGATCTTCTGGAGCATAGGCCAGATGGTCCCCCTCAAGGAGTTCGCCGCCGCCGCGGCGATCGAGACCTACTGGCAGGGGCCAGGGCGCCTTTGGGCTTCGATGAACGTTTCGTGGCTTGAGTTCGACAACACCGTCTCGTTCTATGACCGCGTGGCTTACGAGGCGGTGCGCGATTACGAGGGGCTGAAGGTCTCCGTTGGCGCGGAGCTAGGAGCCATTTTCAAGAGCGCCGACCTTTATAGCGTGGGACGGCGCCTCGATGACGAGGAGAGTTTTGTCAAGGGAGGCCCCCTTCTCAACTTGCGTTATTATTCCCCGACCTCACCCTTTCGGCGGGCATCGAGGAAGCGAGCAGCGACGGCGTTTGGCGCCCCTACGCCACGCTCAGCTATGGCAAGAAGTTCTGATGCGGCGCCTCTGCGCGGCGGCGGCCTGAGCAGGCTCCAGCGGTTGACCACCTCACCCTGTCCCTCTCCCGGAAGGAGAGAGGCGGCGGCGGCTTAGTTGGGCACGCCGGGCTTGGCCAGCGTGGAGACTATAACCGCCTCGGCGGTTCCGGACAGGACGAGTTGTGTTGCGCTGGCGGGGTCCGCTTCCGCTTCGGTTTCAACCGGGGAAACGGCGGAGGTCAGGACGCTGCGCCGCGCCGAAAGCGCGCCGCTGACGGCTGCGCCTGGAATGGCGATTCTGAGCCATCCTCCGATGTTCTTGTCGCCGCTTTCTCCGTCGATCTTGAGGTCTATTCCGCCCTGCCGGAACGTTCCGTCGATCGTTGCGGCGGCGAACGGCATGGAGGCGCCGCCAAAACCCCAGTCTAGGTCTCTTTCGGCGAGCGCGGCGCTAAGCGTCCGGGCCATGTCGCCTTCGAGCGTTCCGCCCGAGGGAAACCGCGCCGAGAAGGACCCCGCGGCCGCCTTCACATCCTGCAGGGGCGCATTCGCGGTCACCGGCATCGTCAGCCCGAACTGTACCGAAACCGGCCCGCTGACGCCGGAGGGCAACTGCAAGGCTTCGGCGAGCGCGCGCGGGTCGAACTGCGAACCGCTCCCCCTCAGCGAGAGAGCAACCGGCTGCGCCGGCGCGACGTCGAGCCTTGCCGAGGCCTTGCCTCCGAAAAGCGCTACCTCGGCGACATCCACCGAAAGGCGGTCCCTCGTGGCGGTCAGCGCAAGCGCGAGAGGCCCTGTCTCGAACGAACCGGCGCGGAACCGGTCGGCGGAGACGCGCATATCGAGGTCGATGGCGCGATCCGCCCCGCGGCTTGCGAAGGGCAGGGCGGCAAGCGGCGGCGCGTCCGCCTTGCCGAGCGCTTCGGCCTTCGCGGCCCATGCGGCCGTCAGATCCAGAGTGTCGTAGGCAAGCGTACCTTCAAGAAGCGGCCGCCTGCTCGAAAGATAGAGCGCCACGGAGCCGCTCGCGCTGTGGCCGCCGAATGCAACGGTGGCCTTTTCGAGCGCGACACGCTCGCTCGACCAATTGATATCGCCCGTCACGGCGATTCTGCTTTCGTTTTCCCAGGGGGCCATCGCCGTGAGCATCGCCTTAGCCTTGGCGCTGTCGAGAGCGGCGGCGAGGCGAAGCGCGCCGTGAGCCGTAAGGCCGGCCGGATCGCATTCTCCGCGGAAAGTGGCGTCGATGCCCGCGCTCTTGACAGAGAAGCTGAGAAGCGCGGGCGACTGAGACACAGGCGCCGTCATGCCGAGCTTGATGCGCTCCGCCTCAGCACGGCGGAACGGCTTCCTGGCGCCATCCGCGACAAAGAAAACCGGCTCGATGAATTCGATCTCGGAAAATGGGTTCTTCGCCGAAAGCGCTAAAGCCGTCGCCACGGTCCCCAGGCCGGGAAACCTGGGCGCAGGCTCGCCGGAACTGCGGCGGAGTACAAAGCGGGGCGCATAGACCGTAACGCTCTTGAACTCGATAGCGCCACGCAAAAGCGAGGAAAGCTTGATCACCGCCTTCAGGCTGGGGGCCTCCGCCCGGCTGAGGAGAGCGAGTTGCGGCCCAGCCTTCAGGCGAACGCCGGACGCCTCAACCGTAAGGGTCGTAAAGCTCGTCACCCGGAACGGCCCCGATATCGTCACCGGCACGCCGCTCCAGGCCGACAAGCGCCGCGCCAGGTTTTCGCGCACGGCTTCGGGATCGATGAGGAAGGGAAGCGCCGCCGCGCAAAGGATGAAAACGCCCGCAAGCATGCCGAGCAATGCGGAAACATATCGAATTTTTCGGGCGATCTGATACATATTTCCAGGGTTGGCGGCCTCACGGCGGCGTTTTAGCTTCGGTTTGTAGCACGCCACACGCTTCGCCGTCCGAGCAATGAGTGTTAAGGTTTAAGAGCTCCAGCCCTTGCTGGCCAGCGCTTCCTTCGGAGCTTGCACATGAATTCGACGCCCTTATGGTCGCCCGCCGCCTCGCCAGTGGAAAACTTGCGCATGGCCCATTTCAGAGATCGGCGCCGCTCGCGGACCGGTCATGCACGCTTGAGCTGCGCTGAAAATGCCCGGTATAATGGCGTTGGCGCCAACGGAGGGATCTCTCGATGAAAAAAGTATATCCGGACGCGGCCGCGGCCCTGGCGGGCCTCATCAAGGACGGCATGACGATCATGTCGGGAGGCTTTGGGCTTTGCGGCATTCCCGAGACCCTGATCGAGGCCGTCCGGGATTCGGGCGCGAAGGACCTCACCATCATCTCGAACAATTGCGGCGTCGATGGCGTCGGGCTCGGCATCCTGCTTGAGACACGGCAGATCAAGAAGATGATCTCGTCCTATGTCGGAGAGAACAAGCTGTTCGCCCAGCAGTATCTGTCGGGCGAGCTGGAGCTGGAGTTCAATCCGCAAGGCACGCTCGCCGAGCGCATCCGCGCCGGCGGCGCGGGCATTCCGGCCTTCTTCACCAAGACCGGCGCCGGCACGATCATCGCCGAGGGCAAGGAAGTGCGCGAGTTCGACGGCGAGCCCTATGTCATGGAGCGCGGTCTTGTCGCCGACATTGCGCTTGTGCATGCGTTCAAGGGCGATACCGAAGGCAATCTCGGCTACCGCAAGACGGCGCGCAATTTCAATCCCATGATGGCGACGGCGGCGAAGATCACGGTCGCGGAGGTCGAACACCTGTTCCATCCCGGCGACCTCGATCCGGACGAAATTCACACGCCCGGCATTTTCGTGAAGCGCATCGTCCGGGTGTCCGACGCGAAAAAGCACATCGAGCAGCGAACCACGCGCAAACACACGTCGCCTCCGGCGGCGGCTGGGGAGGAAATCTGATGGCCTGGACCCGCGAAGAAATGGCCGCGCGCGCCGCGAAGGAATTGCGCGACGGCTTCTACGTCAACCTCGGGATCGGCATTCCGACGCTCGTCGCCAACTATATTCCCGCCAACATCACCGTGCAGCTGCAGAGCGAAAACGGGATGCTCGGCATGGGGCCGTTCCCCTATGAGGGCGAGGAGGATCCCGATCTCATCAACGCCGGAAAGCAGACGATAACGGAACTGCCGACCACGAGCTACTTCTCCTCGGCGGATTCCTTCGGGATGATCCGCGGCGGGCATATCGACCTTTCGATCCTCGGCGCGATGCAGGTCGCCGAAAACGGCGATCTCGCCAATTGGATGATCCCCGGCAAGATGGTCAAGGGCATGGGCGGCGCGATGGACCTCGTCGCGGGCGTGAAGAAGGTTGTCGTGGTGATGGAGCATGTGGCCAAGGATGGGCCGAAGTTCCTGCACCGTTGCAACCTGCCGCTGACGGGCGCGCGCGTGGTCGATCTCCTGATTACCGATCTGGGCGTGTTTTCGATCGACAAGCACCATCATGGCGGGGCCGCGCTCATCGAGCTGGCGACGGGCGTGACGGTCGACGAGATCAAGGCGAAGACCGAGGCGGATTTCAGCGTCGCGGTGTAGGCAGGCCGCATCATCCCGGAAAGGCGAAGCCTTGTCCGGGATCGTTCCATGTTCGAACGCTGTCCGCCTTGCGGTCCGGCTCGCGCTTCGCCCGGCTGGCGCCGGCGCACACGGCCGATTAACTCTATTGGGTTCGTTTTGCAAAAAGGTGCGATTTTCTTCTATCTTAGGTTGTATTATTTGCCAGTCAAGGTTGATTTGCGCGTGGGTTACCTCCAGATTACCGATCTGAAGGCCGGCACGCCGACAAGACTAACTTCAATGAAGCCATAGACCGGCTCAAATATTGCGCTCCACCAATCGCTTTTGCAGGGGGCGAAGAGGCCAGATCAATCTCCGTTTCGTCCCATCGGACCTGCGAGTCTCCATTATTTTTTTCTTCAAGCTGGCATTATCGAAAGCTTCTGTGTGGTTGTCGTAAGTCCAAATATTCGATTGATCTCCACGTTTGAAGACATTGCTTAATTCGCGAGACGCAACCAGGGGCACGGTTGCCTCTGGGGCGACCAGCCAAACGCCATATCCCTCCCGAATGCACCATTGAGAGAGCAAATCCGGGCCAAGCTCAAAGTCGAAGCACTCCTTCCTGCTATTGCATCCGTGAGGATAGCGGTGCATCCGCTCGCATCGTATAAAGAAACCATTGGTGCGAATGTGCTGAGAGTATGCAAAGCACGAAGTCGAGCCGTACAGGCCGTCCCCGTAACTATCTCGCGCCTCAACAAATGACCGCAGCCATCCTTTCCGCCGAAAATGCGCTGTTGTGGCAAAGCACATCACCCAGTCTTCTGGAGGAAGGGTAAGCGCAGCGAATTGGTGGGCCCCAATATCCCAGCCCGATCCCCTGTAAATAAGGACGTCGTGGGGAATATCGGAAAAAAACTGAGCGGTTTCTTCGGTTAAGCCACCGTTGGAATTCACAAGCCAGAGCTTATGGCCGAAACCGGCCGGATAGGCTTTATAGGTCTCCGCAAAACGCCTGATGGCAGGCTTATAGCGCTCGGGGGAAGTCGCGCCAGGCGTGTTGCCTGGCAATATGAAGATGATATTAATCACTTCGATACCAGGAGCGTTCAGGCGACCAAGCTCAGCTTGGGTGTAAAAGCCGCCTCGGCTTGGACCCAGTCGTCATGCGAGACGCGTTCGAGCATTTCGGCTGCTATGGCGCGCAGCGCGAGCCCCGCTTCCCCGGGATATTTGTTGTGGTAGGAACGATCCTCGGCCGAGTACAAGGCCGATTTCTGGACGTGCTGGATCAGAGGCACCGCACTGCCGAAGCAGGCCATCTCGTGATTAGCGAGGAGAAGGTCATTGATCATCACGTCGATGCCAGACTGCGCCTGCTTCATGTTCACCAGGACGCCGAGATGGCGCGCAAAGGCGGTCTCCGGCATGCGTTTCCTATAATTTTTCAGATATTGGAAACCGCTCACGGCAAGCACGTCCGGCCTGACGGGGATCAGATGCCAGTCGCATTCCCGTAACCAGCACTCGGTCATGATGGAGATGCCGGGCGCGCAATCGACAAGCACAAGGTCGAACTCTTCGGCCGCGGCGCTCAGAAGCGACCGGCAACGTTCGCGCACATGTGCATCGGCGCGCGCGGCGACGAGTTCGCGCTCTACGAGCGTCAGATCCATGTCTCCCGCGATCAAGCTGAGGCTGCGGGCGTCGTATACGTCGCCAGCGCCGTCAGTGACGCCGGTGCGCCAATCGATCTTCTTGTTCCCAGGCAAGAGGCTCCTGAGGTAGTTAGTAATCGTCCGGCCCTGGCTCTGCAGCACCGCAAGCCGCGCCATCGGCATGACCATGACGCTCAGGCTCATTTGGCCGTCGGAGTCGATGAGAAGGACGCGTTTGCCGTGATATGCAGATAGCGTCTCGGCAAGGGCCATGGTGAGGGTGGACTTTCCGACGCCACCCTTAGCGTTCATGATCGCAATCGATGCCAAAAACTTAACTCCCCGCTTTTGTCAGACAGACAACTTAGTTCGATATTACTTCTAGACTTGTTTAGCTTATGCTTGCCTTTACTCCCAGATAAACGACACAGCTTTGCGGTCAATGCAGTTGTAAGATCAGAGTTAACAAGTAACTAGGACTTTTACTGATCTTTGTCTATGCGATTTATTCTGAGATGTTTCGCCGGTCCTGTGGAAAACTCGGAAAAGAGTCGTAGACCACAGTCAGGGCGCAGCTTCGGCGCGCCCGACCCGTCAGTTTAGGCGACGGTCAGATCATTCCCGGCTGGCAAAGCAGTCCCCAGTACCGGTCTAGGCCGGGCCTTGATCGACTTCTGCACCTGACGGCAAAGCTGCCGCGGCAATTCTCAACCGCCATGCCCGCTTTCGACCCCACAGCAGGTGAAACGGTCGCCTGGGCTGTGGGCTGAGCAAGCTCGCGATTCCGCACGCTATGACGAATCCGCCGCGGCCGCGCTATTTCCGCAGCTCCGCAATATCGCGAAAGTGCTCCAGCGCCTCCGGGTTGGCGAGCGCCTCCGCATTCTTCACGTCCCGGCCGTGGACGATGTCGCGCACGGCGATTTCGGTGATCTTGCCCGACTTGGTGCGCGGGATATCCGGCACCTGGACGATCGCCGCGGGCGTGTGCCGCGGGCTGGCGCCGGTCTTGATCTTGAGCTTGATCTTCTGGCGCAAGGCGTCGTCGAGGGTCAGCCCCTCGGCGAGGACGACGAACAGGACCACGCGCACGTCGCGCTCCCAGTTCTGCCCGATGACAAGAGCTTCCTTGACCTCGTCGAGCTGCTCGACCTGCCGGTAGATCTCGGCGGTCCCGATCCGCACCCCGCCCGGATTGAGCGTGGCGTCGGAGCGGCCCTGGATGACGATGCCGCCATGCTCCGTCCATTCGGCGAAATCGCCGTGATGCCAGACGCCGGGAAAGCGCTCGAAATAGGCGTGGTGGTAACGTTCCCCGCCGGGGTCGTTCCAGAAGCAGACCGGCTTCGACGGGAAAGGCTTCGTGCAGACAAGCTCGCCCGTGCCCGACGGCATGTGCTGCCCGGCTTCATCGAAGACATCGACGGCCATGCCAAGCCCCGGCCCCTGTATTTCGCCGCTATAGACGGGGAGAAGCGGGTTTCCGAGCACGAAAGCGGAGCAGATGTCGGTGCCGCCGGAGATGGAGGCCAGATCGACATCGGGCTTGATGGCGTCGTAAGCGAACTCGAAGCTTTCCGGCGAGAGCGGCGAGCCGGTCGAGATCATCATCCGCATCGTGTCGAGCTTGTGCGTCTGGCGCGGGCGAAGGCCGGCCTTCTTCACCGAGTTGATCCATTTCGCCGACGTGCCGAACACGTTGATGCCGGCCTCATCCACGTAATCGAACAGGACATTGCCGTCGGGATGAAACGGCGAGCCATCGTAAAGGGCGAGCGTGGCGCTGCTGGCCAGCCCCGCCACAAGCCAGTTCCACATCATCCAGCCGAGCGTCGTGAAGTAGAACAGCCGCTCGCCGTCGCGGATGTCGCAGTGAAGCTGGTGCTCCTTCATCAGCTGGATCAACGAGCCGCCCGCCGAATGAACGATGCATTTCGGCGCGCCGGTCGTGCCCGAAGAATAGAGAATGTAGACGGGATGGGAGAAGGGAAGCCGGTTGAAGGCGACGGGCTTCGCCTCGTATGAGGCCAGCGCCTCGCGCCAGGGCTTCGCGTTCGGGGCGCGTTTCAGAATCGGCTGCTTGTCGCCGAGATAGGACACGATCAGCGCAGTCTCGACGCTCGGCAGTTGCCCGACGATCTCGGCGAGTTTGTCGCCAATCGGCAGCGCCTTGGAGCGATAATAATAGCCGTCGCAGGCGATGAGGACCTTGGGCTCGATCTGCCCGAAGCGGTCGAGAACGCCTTGCACGCCGAAATCGGGCGAAGCGCTCGACCAGATCGCGCCGAGCGATGAGGCCGCGAGCAGGCCCACGACCGCCTCGGGCTTGTTCGGCATCAGCGCCGCCACCCGGTCGCCCTCGCCAACGCCCGCGTCGCGCAGAAACTGCTGGAGCTGGCTCACCGCCGCGTGGAGCTGCGCCCAGGTCATCGTTTTCTTGACCTTGTCCTCGCCCCAGAAGATCAGGGCGGCGTTGTCGCTATTCTTGCGCAGCAGGTTTTCAGCATAGTTGAGACGCGCGCCTTCGAAGAACTTCGCGTCCTCGAAGCGCTCGCCGAGCCGAAGCACAGGGCCGCCGCCCTTTTCGCCGATCACGCCCAGAAAATCCCACGCCTTCGACCAGAAAGCATCGATCTCGCGCACCGAGAAGGCGTGCAGATCGGCCCACGACTTGAGGTCCGCGCCGGACTGTGCGTTGATCTCCGCCATGAATTCCGCCATGCGCGAGGTGTTCGCGGCTCCTTGCGGAGGCGACCAAAGAGGTGTTGTTCTCATCCGAAAGCTCCCGGGTAAGGATGCGTCGCCGCCCAAAAAACTTTCCCAGTTTAACACACGCCTGCCGGAGCAGAGGGAAAGGATCGCACTCGATTTTTGGCGGCTTCAGGACCGCTGTCCAGCCGGTAAAGGCTGCGCGAATCGCGGCGAAAATTCCCGCGCGCGGAATGCGGCAAGATCGCCGGGACGCCGCGCGCGATCCCGTCCACGGCCGGCAGGCCGGGAACAAGGAGGCGCTCGCCTCCCGGCGCCTCCGATTATTATCGGCGCCATCGATGACTTGAAGCAGGGCGCGCGGACTATCGTGGTTTCGTCGCCTGGCGGCCTTGCGGCCGGATGCGAAATGAGGAAGGAGTCTGCCTCGGGCCGTTTGAAGCGTGCGGAAACGGCGCCCGAAGGCGCCGCTACCCGCCACCGCATGATTGCGTCGCTACTTCAGCGGCACATAGGGCGCATTGAAGTAATAGTTCACGCCGACGCGCACGGTGTTGAACGCGACGTCGTTATTATGCGCCCTGAGATTCCTGGTTACGCAGTCCGGAGATGATAACGCAGGCACGGGCCCTTCCGACAAAGAACCGAGATCGACGTACTGATACTCGCCTTTCAGAGACCAGGACGGGCTTAGTTTATATTCCACGCCAGCGCCTGCAACCCAGCCGGTGGCGGTAGACGTGTTGGAGACTCTGGCGGCGACCGATGACGGCGTTCCGCTTGAATTGTCGATATAGGACGCTGCCGAGCGCACGCCGCCATAGGCTAAGCCGCCGGTTGCGTAGAGAAGCGTGCCGCCAAAGGCGTATCCGAGCCGTCCGCGAACGGTGCCGAACCAGTCCACCTGAAGGTCGTTTCTGGCCGCGCATGCGCCCACGGCGCCCCCGCCGCCAACAGCGCCGCAATAGGGCGCCGCGTTCCCGACCGACGGATTGAGGGTGAAGGCGCCGCCGCTGCCCATGATGTTCGCGCCCTGAATGTCGGTCTCGATACCGTAGACGAAATTCCAGATCTGGAAATTATAGCCCAGCTGGCCGCCGCCGAAGCCGCCCGCTATCGTGCTGCTCGTGCCGAGGTTCGAGTACTCGCCGGCCGGGGGAGTGCCGGTAAAAGAGACGGCGTCTCTCGATCCGATGCCGCTGCCGCCGCCATAACCGCCGTTGGCGCCGAGGTAGAAGCCTGCCCAACTGGGCGGCAGTACAACGGCCGCATAGGTTGCCGGGCCCGGACTGTATATATCGGCGCCGAAGGCCGGCGATACGAGCGCGACTCCGCTGACCGCGCTCAACAACACTCTGCGAATCATAACAAATCCCCGTAACAACATTGACGATAGGCCACCGGCGGCGAGTGTCTCACGCCTATCTGAGGTTGTACACGAATCGGGGTTGCGCGTAGGTTGTAAAATTGACTTTTTTGCGGCAGCTTTGGGATGAAATTGGCGCTCTCCCCAAAAAAGGAAAGTCGCGACGCGCCGCCTTCGGAGCTTCGCGGATGCGGCCGGGAGCGCGAAGCCGAGCCTCCGGCGGTCTAAATGTTGCGCAAGCCGGGGAACATTGATTAGCATCGAGACTCTTGCTCTCGGCCGGGCGGGCTTAGCCCGCCTTTTGCATGGAAACCGGACGAGAGACGAGCAGGGCGCCCATCCATGATTTCAGCCGCGCATCTGACACAAGAGCTGATCCGGTTCGAGACGATCAATCCGCCGGGCAACGAGAGCGCGTGCGCGCATTATCTCGGCGGCATCCTGGAGGCGGCGGGCTTCGAAACCCGCTACGTGCCAATGGGCGACAATCGCGACAACCTCATCGCCCGGATCGGCGCGAGCGGCGAAAAGCTGCCGATCTGCTTCTCCGGCCACACCGATGTGGTGCCGCTCGGCGCCGCGCCCTGGACGGTCGCGCCCTTCGGCGGCGAAATCGCGGACGGCAAAATCTTTGGGCGCGGGTCGAGCGACATGAAGGGCGGCGTGGCCGCGTTCGTGGCGGCGGCGTTCAGGCTGGCGCCGCTTCTTTCGAATACGCCGGGGCTCGCGCTCGTCATCACGGCGGGGGAGGAGCGCGGCTGCGAGGGCGCCAATCTGCTCGCGCGCCACGGCCATCTGCCCAAAGCCGGCGCACTCCTCATCGCCGAGCCGACCGCCAACGCGCTTCTCGCCGGTCACAAGGGCGTCTTCTGGCTCGAAGGCACGGCCAAGGGCGTCACGGCGCACGGGTCGATGCCGGAGCAGGGCGAAAACGCGATCTACAAAGCCGCACGCGCCGCGCTCGCGCTGGAAGCCTTCGATTTTTCCGGCGACGCGCATCCGGTTCTCGGCCGGCCCACCGTGAATGTCGGCTGGATGAGGGGCGGCCTCAACGTGAATTCGGTGCCGGACGAGGCGCGGCTCGGCGTGGATGTGCGGCTTGTGCCGGGCGTAGACCGCGAGCGGCTGCTCCAGCGCTTTCAAGAGGCCGCCGGCGGCAACGCGGTGTTCGAGGTCACGGGCGCGTCCGACGCGGTGTGGACAGACGCGGGCGACCCTTGGGTGCGCGAGGTCGAAAGCGTCGTACACTCCGTGACGGGCGCAGCGGCGCCCATCGGCGGCGCCAGCTTCTTCACGGACGCGGCGGCGCTTAAGCCGGGGATGGGCAATCCGCCGGCCGTCATCCTCGGCCCCGGCGAGCCCTCGATGGCGCACCAGACCAACGAATACTGCCTGATCGAGCGGATCGAGCAAGCCGACGCGATCTATACCGAGCTGATCGTTCGCTGGTGCGGGCTCTGAGGCGAAGCCGGCCGGCCAGACCCGAAGCGGCGCCTCAGCCCGCCAGCAATTTGCGCAAAACCGCCAGCACGTCTTCCTCGCGATAGGGCTTGGTCAAGACCGGCGTCCGCAGGAAGCGCTGCGGCGTCACGATGCTGGAAGCAAACCCTGTCGTGAAGGCGAAGGGGACGCCGCGCGCTGCCAGAGCTTCGGCGATGGGCCAGCAGCGCAGCCCGTTGAGATCCACATCGAGAAGTGCGGCGTCGAGGCTCTGATTTTGCGCGTCGGCAAGCGCGCGCTCCAGGCGCCCGACCGGGCCGAGGACTTCGGCGCCCGCCCGGCTCAGGCAATCCTGCACCTCCATGGCGATCAGCGCCTGATCCTCGACCACGAGAATCCGCCGCCCTTGAAGCGGCGAGGCCGCCTGGCTTTTCATTGGGGACGCCATGACTAGTCCTCACGTTCTATGAAGTGCTCGAAAGGAATAAGGGCCGTGCACACAAGCCCCTCCGGCCTGAAGTCGAGTTCGACCTCGCCATCGACATCGTAGGCGAGACTGCGCTCCAGCAGGATGCGCCCGAAGCCTGTCCGCGACGGCGGCGCAACCTTCGGTCCGCCCTGTTCGATCCAGCGGAAAGCCAGCCAGCGCTCGCCCTTGCGGTCTTGCGCGCTCCAGGCGACGAGCACGCGGCCAGCCGCAGTGGACAGCGCGCCGTGTTTCGCCGCGTTCGTTATCAACTCGTGCAGCGCAAGCGAGATGCTGAGCGCCGCCTTCGGCTTCAGAATAAGCTTCAAGCCCTTGACCGCGATCCGGTCTCCGAAAGCCTCGGTCTGCGCGCCGACGATCTTCCTGAGATCGATGCCTTCCCAGCGGTTTTGCGTAAGAAGGCTGTGCGCGCCCGCCATGGCGTGCAGGCGCTCCTTGATGCTGAGGATGAAGCCTTCGAGGCTTTCCGCGCCGGCCGACGAATACGTCACCAGCGCCTGGATGGTGGCGATGGTGTTCTTCACCCGGTGGTCGAGTTCCGCCATCAGGAAATCCTGCTGCATGCGCGCCTTCTCGCGCTCGCGCATGATCTCGTCCTGGCGCCTCAGCACGACGTCGAGGATCGAGACGCGCAGCGCCTGCGCCGCCTCCTTCACATGCTCGCCCCAGGGCCGCGAATGCTCCTTCACCGTCTCTTTCCACGCCGCGAAGGATTTCCGCGGCCCGATATGCACGCCGTCGTCTCCGATATGCACCGGCTTGTCCGGGTTTCCCGCCCACGTCACCGTCCGGGACGCCTCGGGCCTGAACCAGAGCACGTAATCGCGCGGAGTTCGCGACACCGAAAGCGCAAGGAGGCCGCTCGCCGTCTTGGCGTACTGCTTGGCGGGTGGAAAATGCGCGGACAGGCAATCCGTCATGAACACGCCTTCCGGCGCCGACGCGCTGAGCCAGGCCAGCAAAGGCTCAAGCTCTTCGTCCGCCGGCGTTTGTCCGCGCCTGGCGGCCTTGCCTTCCCACCACACCACGACGCCGTCAGCCGCAATGTAGTCGGTAAGGTTGGGGTGGCTTTGGATCAAAGTCTCGCCGAAGGGCTGACGCCCCACCATCGTCTCGACGAGGCGGGCGCGGACGTCCTGCATGCGCAGGCGCTCGGCCTGCGCCTCGTTCGCGAGTTTCTCGGCGAGTTGCAGCGAAACCATCTGCGCGAAAAGCTCGCACGCGGAGCGCACCGCCTGGTCGATAGGTTTCGGCGCGCGATGATGACAGGCGATCAGGCCCCAGAGTTTGCCATCGATCACAAGGGAGAGCGACATCGAGGCCGCGACGCCCATGTTATGAAGGTATTCGATGTGCACCGGCGAAACCGAGCGCAGCACGCTTTGGCTCAGGTCGAGCGGCCGGCCCGTAAGAGGGTTAAGCGGCGGTTGAAGCGGAGCGGGCGCATAGCCCGCGTCCGGGATCGAGCGGATGCGGTTGCGCAGATAGAGATCGCGCGCCTGCTTCGGGATGTCGGAGGCCGGATAATGCAGCCCCATATAGGACTTCAGCCTGTCCGCCTTGGCCTCCACGATCACCGCGCCGCTATCGTCGGGCTGGAACCGATAGACCATGACCCTGTCGTAGCCGGTGGCGGAGCGGACTTCGCGCGACACCGCCTGAAGAAAGTCGAGCGGCTTCCGCTCCTGAACGACGCGGCCGATCATGGCCTGCACGAGCGTCAGGGGTTTTACGGACGGCTCGCTCCTGCGCGGCTCGATCTCGACGATGAGAACGCCGTCGTTCAGATGGGCGATCGCATCGAGCGGGCGGCGCCGATCCTTGACCTCCACGTCGAGAGCGAGGCCGGACCGGGCGAGCGCCGCATTCTGTATCGCAGGCTCGCTAAGCCGCGCAACCGCGCTTTCGCCGATGAGCGCATCGAGCCCTTGTCCAAGAACTTCTTCCGGCGTGCGGCCGAGCAAGCGCCTCGTATCCCCGCCGAACTGGATGACAATGAGCGAAACAGGGTCGGCCGCAAGCAGCACGCCATGCGGCTGGATGGCGCCCGGCATATGGATCGGCTCGGATTTGCAGTTCGAAAGGCCGATAACTCCAATCGGCGGTAGAACATCGCCCATCATCGCGCCCTGCCTTCCGTGAAGAGGCCAAGCTTACGCCATCCCTGGCGCCGCATCTGTCCCGCGCCGCGCTCCCCGCGCGACGCCAAATCCTTACGTAACCTTTGCGAATGCAGGGAATTGTGCATGCAAACCTTCGAAACCGCCTCGCACGCGACGATAAACGCATCTTTCAAAGAGGGCAAATGCCGTTTGGCCCCATGCGGCCGGCTTCAGCGCGGCTCAAGCACAATGCCGCGTTTACAATTCAGCGCCGCTGCGTCACAACTCGCGCTGACCTATCGCTTCCGGAGCACGAATGACAGCCTACGATCATAAAATCGAGAGCCTTGGCTTCCAGGGCTTCGTGAATACGGTTTTCGGCCGCGTCGCCACGCGCTACGACCTCATGAACGACCTCATGTCGGGCGGTGTGCACCGGATCTGGAAGGACGCGGCCATCAATTGGCTCGCGCCGTCGCGCTCCAACGCGTCGCTGCTCATCGACGTCGCGGGCGGCACGGGCGATATCACGCGGCGCTTCCTGCGCGCGGCTGGCCCCGGCTCAAGGTCAATCATTTGCGACATCAGCGGCGAGATGATGGAGGAAGGCGAGCGCCGGCTCGCCGCCGAGCACGCGGCCGGGCGCGTCAGCTTCGTGCAGGCGAACGCGGAATGCCTGCCGATCAAGGACAATACGTCGGACTTCTACACCATCTCGTTCGGCATCCGGAATGTGCCGGGCATCCAGTCCGCGCTGAACGAGGCCTTCCGCGTGCTGAAGCCGGGCGGGCGCTTTTTGTGCCTCGAATTTTCGCGCGTCGAGGTGCCGCTCCTCAACTCCATTTACAGCACGTTTTCGGACGCCGTCATCCCGACGCTCGGCCGCTTCGTCGCGGGCGACGCGGAACCCTATCGCTACCTCGTGGACAGCATCCGCAAGTTCCCCGACCAGCGGCGCTTCGCAGGGATGATGGAAAAGGCCGGCTTCTCGCGCGTGCAGTATCGCAATCTTTCGGGCGGCATAGCCGCGATGCATTCCGGCATCAAGGTCTGATCGCTGGCCGAACGCGTCCAGCTATTGCGAGACGACGATCCGCGCGCCGCGGTTGCGGACGAGGCCGTAAAGCTCGGCGGCGTCCTCGGGATGCAGCCGGATGCAGCCATGCGACGCCGGGCGGCCCAGATTTCCGATGTCGTAGGAGCCGTGGATCGCATAGCCGCCGCTGAAAAAGATCGAATAGGGCATCGGCGAATTATGATAGCGGGCCGAGCGGTGGTTGGGGTCGAACCCGGTCGGGCGATAGACGCCGGACGGCGTGGCGTAGCCGCCTCTCGCGGTCGAGACGGGCCAGACATATTCCAATTCGCCGTCGACATAGACATACATGGTCTGACGCGCCTTGCTGACGCGCACGACCACATCCGCGTCCGCGGCGGTTGCAAAGAGGCCGCAAGCCGCGAGGCCGGCGGCGGCGATAAAGAGATTTCGCATGAAAGCGCCCCAGAGACATGTGCCCGAAGCGGCAGCCGGGCCGCTCCATCCATGCCTCAGTTTGCGCTCTACGAATTAAGGGACGATTGAGAGCGGTTCCGGTTCGCGGGCGCGCCGAGCGTGACGATGGCGATCTCGGGCGGCACGAGGAAGCGCACGGGATAGTTCGAAACGCCAAGGCCGCTCGAAACGATCAGATGCCGTCCGTCCTCCACGATGTGCCCGTAGGCGTATTTCGCGTAATGGGCGGCGGCCATCGAAAGGCCGGGGCGTCCGAGGAAGGGGATGTAGACTTGGCCGCCATGCGTGTGCCCGGCGAGCGTCAGCGTAACGCTGGCCGGAACGGCGCTGATAACGTCCGGCTCATGAACGAGGAGAACCACTGGCGCGCGATCCTTCACGTGCGATAGCGTCGCCGACAAATCCGCGAGGCCCCGGCTTGTCGCGTTGAGCTGATCGTTGAGCCCCGCGACCCAGAAATGGGAGCCCCCGCGTTCGATCTTGACCGCGGCGTTTTCCAGAAGCGAGATCCCGGCCCCATGAAAGGCATGGCGGATGGCGGGAACCTCGCCCGACCACCAGTCGTGGTTTCCGAGCACCGCGTAGACGCCGAGCGGCGCGCGCAAGGCGCTCAGCGCGGCCGCCCATTCGGAGACCGGCACAAGCGAGCTGTAATAACCCTGCCTGAGCGCGTTCACATAGTCGCCGAGAAGCACGATCATGTCGGGCCTGAGCGCGTTCAGGCGCCTCGCAATGCCCGCGATGCGGCGCGCGCCCATCCAGGGCTCGACGGCGTGGATGTCGGTCAGCACGCCGATGCGAAGCGGCGGCGCGCCCGCGGGCCATGCCGGATGGGCGATAGTCCATTCCTTCACGATGAGGCCGAAACGGGGCTCGACCGCGAACGCGTCTGCTGCGCCAAGCGCGGCCGCCCCGGTGGCGGCGGCGCCCAAGGTGAGAAACCGGCGTCGTGAGATCATGCCTGACCGTAACGCTTCAAATTTAACCCTTTATTGGCTGGATGACGCCAATTCCTTGATAGAACAAATAATGTCCGCGAAGATGTGCGGATCGACGTTCCCGCCGGAAAGCACGATGGCGACGGTGCGGCCCTTCACGTCGAAGGCGCCTGACAGGATCGCCGCGAGCGCGACCGCGCCGCCGGGCTCCACCACGAGCTTCATGTCGCGCCAGGCGGAAGCGACCGCATGGCGCACATCGGCGTCGCCGACCGCGACGCCGCCCGCGAGCAGCGTCTTGTTCAGCTCGAAGGTCAGCTCGCCGGGCTCCATCATCAGAAGCGCGTCGCAGATCGAACGATGGGCGGGGTCGTTTCGCTGCCGCGTTCCGGCGGCGAGCGAGCGCTTGTAGTCGTCGAAGCCTTTCGGCTCCACGCACCAGACCTCCGCCTTGGGGAAGCTATCCTTCACGGCGAGCGCCACGCCCGCCGCCAGGCCGCCGCCGCTTGCCGGAACGAGCACGGCGTCGATTTCGGCGCCCGCCGCCTTCGCCTGCCGCGCCAGTTCAAGGCCGAGTGTGCCTTGCCCCGCGATCACCGCCGGATCGTCGAATGGCGCGACGAAATCGGCGGAGAGCTTCTTGCAGAGGTCGCGCGCGATGGCGGTGCGATCCTCGGTTTCGCGGTCGAAGAACACGATTTCCGCGCCGCATTGGCTCGTGCGCGCGATCTTGATCTTGGGCGCGTCCGACGGCATCACGATCACCGCATCGAGGCCGCAAAGGCGCGCGGCTTCGGCTACGCCCTGGGCGTGGTTCCCGGACGAGCAGGCGACGACGCCGCCCGGAAACGCCGCGCGATCGATCCGCGACACGCGATTGTAGGCGCCCCGGAACTTGAAGCTCCCGGTCCGCTGCAGCGGCTCGGCCTTGCAAAGGATCCTGCCGCCGAGCTTGTCGTTCAGAGCGCCCCATTCGAGGAGCGGGGTCTCCACCGCGAACGGCCTGATGCGCGCATCCGCGTCCGCGATTTCGCTAATCGTTGGCGTGTCCATCGGTTGCCCCGTGCGCGATCTCATGGATCATAGCGCATTTATTATCTGGTTCGTTACGATTTTGCATCAGCGAGATTTCGGCGCCGTTGGCCTCGGCGACGATGTCGCGGAAGCGCCTTGCGCAGGCGGCCCAGCTGAAAAGCTCGGCATAGGAGCGGCAAGCGTCGCGGTCTATGTTCAGCGCCGCGAGCGCGCACTCCTTCAGATCGCCGCCGAGCACGCCGGCCTCGCCGTTCGCCAGGACGTCCTTCGGCCCCATGACGTTGAACGCCGCCACGGGGACGCCGCAGGCCAGCGCTTCCAGCAGCACGTTGCCGAAGGTGTCGGTCAGGCTCGGGAAGACGAAAACGTCCGCCGATGCGTAGTGCTCCGCAAGGTCGTCGCCGAATTTCGGCCCTGTGAACGTCACATTCGCGTAGCGCCGTTTCAGCTCATCGAGCTGGGGGCCGCCGCCGACCACAGCCTTGCTGCCCGGCAGGTCGAGGCTCAGAAACGCTTCGAGGTTCTTCTCGACCGAAACGCGGCCCGCATAGAGAAACAGGGGGCGGGGCAAGCCGAAGCGGTCCACGGCGCGCGGCCTGAAGCGGAGGAGGTCGACGCCGCGCGACCACAGGCGCACGTTGTTGAGGCCTTGCGCGGTCAGTTCCTCGCACAAGGACAGCGACGCCGCCATCACGCCCGCGCCCGCATTGTGGAACCAGCGCTCGAACCAGTAGCCCCAGGAGAGGGGCGCCGGGAACCGCGCCGCGAGATATTCGGGAAAGCGGGTGTGGTAGCTGGTGGTGAAACGGCGGCCTTCGCTAAGGCAATAGCTGCGCGCCGCGAGCCCGATCGGCCCTTCCGTCGCGATGTGAATGAACTCCGGCTTTTCCTGGTCCACGCGCCGGGCCACATCCGACGAGCTGGCAAGGGCGAGACGGATCTCGCCGTAGGTGGGCATCGGCACGGTCCGGAATTCCGCCGGCGTCAGGAAAGACAGGCGGAAACCTGAGTTTTCCGCCTCGCGCTCCAGATTGACGTAGGTGTTGACGACGCCGTTGACTTGAGGCTTCCAGGCGTCGGTTGCGATGAGGATGCGCATCACGATGTCACAGACGCGACCGGCGCCTTGGACGCGCTCGATTGCAGCGCGCGCAGGTGGTCGGTCCAGCGGATGATCTCGATGCGGCCGTCGAAGTGCTCCACCGCCGCGGTGCCGCTATCGACCCAGTCGCCGGTGTTTACATAGTCGATGCCGTCGATCACGCGCGTGGTGGCGAAATGGATGTGGCCGCAGATCACGCCCGTGGCGCCGACGCGGCGCGCCTCGGCGGTGAGCGAAGTCTCGTAATTCACGGCGTAATTCACGATGCGCTTCACGCGGTATTTCAAATAGGCGGAGAGCGACCAGTAGGGCATGCCAAGCCCCCGGCGCGCCCAGTTCAAGGCGCCGTTCAAGGCCCAGGCCATGTCATAGGCGATGTCGCCGATGACCGCGAGCCAGCGCGCCTTGTTCACGACGGCGTCGAACTCGTCGCCGTGGATGACGAGGAAGCGGCGGCCGTCGGCGGTTTCGTAGATTTCCCGAAGCCTGATTTCGAACGGTCCAAGTTTCGTTCCTGCAACCATGCGCATTTCTTCGTCGTGATTGCCGGGGAGATAGACGATGCGGCAGCCGTTCTGCGCTTTCGCAAGCAACTCCCGCACAACCTGTGTTTGCGATGGACGCCAGCTCGGCCCCCGGCGCAGCCGCCAGAAATCGATTATGTCGCCCACCAGGAATATGGAGAGGGCGTCGTGCGATTTCAAAAAGCTTACCAGATCCTCGGAGCGGCAGGCTCGCGCGGCAAGGTGTATGTCGGAAAGGAAAATCGCCCGGTATCTCACACAGGCTTTATATCGCGTCGCACGCGCATGATCCACCCTTGACCGCGCCGGCAAAGGCTCAAAGGCGCGGTTGTCGCGGTCGATTCGTCGCGGCCTGCGGCGCAAGCGCCGGAAATACAAAGGGCCAGCTCGCGCCGGCCCCTCTGTGTTCCGAATGGCTCTGCCTTATTTGTAAGGCTCAAGCGGCGCGCGCAAACCGCTCACTTTGTAGTTCATGCCGAACGACACGATATCGACGGACGCGTTTAAATCGCCCTTCAGCAGGATTGCGGCGGACGGCGTGGAGGCGTTGCAATGGGTCGTGCCGCTGTTCAGAGCAGCATCGGCCATGCAGAACGAAGCGTCTTCGAAAAACAGATGATTGTATGCGAGATTGAAGGAGAGACGGTCGGACCATTTGTAGGTTCCGCCGACAGCGAGGTGCACCCGGTTCGAGTCGGGCAACAGGATGTCGCGCGTGTCATCCTGCATCGGCGATGTCTCATATCCGATGCCGGTGCGCAGCGTGAGCGCCGGGCTATAGGCGTATTCCGCGCCGACGGAGAAGAGCCAGCCATCGCGATAATTCAGATTGAGCGTTTCGCACTGGCCGCCGGCTCCGCAGCCGCTGCCAACCGCGACGATGTTCTGGATCCGGCTCCAGTTCTGCCATTCCACGGTGCCCAACAGAGCCAGTCTTTGCGTGACGTTCTGGCGGGCGCTTAGCGTGATCTCGTCCGGCAAGGTCAGGCTTCCGCTTGCTTCCGCGTCGATTGTGGGATCGCCCAGGCTGTTTGCCGCCTGACGATAGACGCCCTTGACGTCGAGCCCAACCGCGGAGCGATAGCCCAAGCCGATGGTGGTGCCGTCGCGGGGACGCCACAGGATGCCCGCCGTTGCGCCGATCCCCCAGTCGTCCGCCTGGTAGCTACGATAGCCATCGACAACAACGCGCTCGATATCGTCCCCCCCACCCAGGCTCGGCGGCAGAACCCCATTGAACGTTCCATCCGTCTCGGCGTGAGTAAGCCTGATCCTGAAGTATTCGACCTGCAGCCCCACGCCGACGGTGACCTGCGGCGTCAGCTTGTAGGCGAGCGTCGGATTGATATCGATCGAAAACACCTGCGAAGTATCTGCAATCGGCGAACCGGCCCAAGTCTGACCCTTTGTAAGAAGACCATCGGGCGCGTTGACGCCAAGGCCGGCGTAAAGGCGATCGTTAATCTGGTAGGTCGCGAACGACGAGGGTACAAAAGCATTCGTGCCGACGTCCTCCGATGTAGGCGCGCCGCCGTTGATGTGAATGTAACACGACGAGAGTCCGGGAGGGCAGGCGGCGGGAAGATTGGAGCCGTTCACCAACGCGCCCGACGCGCCGTGCAGATCCGCGCTGCCGAAGATGCCGGTGTAACTCGATGACGTGTTGAAGCCGTTCAGTTCCGCCGTCGCCGCCGAGTTCCAGTACATGGAGCTGATGTCGCCGCCAGCCGCCGAGCCGGCGTACGCCATGCCGCCGAAATAAGCCGATTGCTCTCTGATGCCGAAAGCGCCTGCGTTCGCCTGATCCGAGACCGCCAGCCCCGACAGCAGCGCGGCGGCGCTCACGCACGCCAGCCTCATGCATCCCAATTTCCCCATTTTCTCCCCCTCGGCGCGCAATTTACCGCCCGCCAACTCTTGAAACTCGCCGGGGATACTTAATCACCAGAAACGCGGGCCTGACAATGGCCTCAGCGTTGTGGTGGCGAAAGGGTGTGAGAGGAGGAAACAGGGGAGGGCGGCCGCCGCATTCGAGGCGAGGCCCCGGATAAAAACTCAACTTTTCAAAAACTTAAGAACAACTCCTGTACGGAAGACGGATTTGTCTTCGCCATCGTTTCTGACACTTTCGTCAAATTGGCCTGTTCCCGGCAGCGCTTTTTGCGCGCAAACTGTTGCGAAGCTGACACTGCCCGGATCGAGGCGCAGCCAGAAACGATTTTCTCATTTGACGGATCTTCCGAATCTCGTACGGCGCTTCTCCTATTTCAGCGGCGCGGCGGGCGCGTTCAATTGGATGTTCAAGCTGGCCGATACGATATCGGCCGAGTTGTCAGCCGACCCCTGAAGCAGAACCTGCTCGCCCGAGATGCAATGCGTGGAGCCCGCCGTGGGCGACGCGATGCAGAAGGGCGCATCCTCGAAGAAGATGTGCGAATAGGCGAGGTTAAGCGAGGTGCGCTCCGTGAGCTTGTAGGAGGCGCCGATATCGAGGTGCACGCGATTGGAATCGGGCAGCAGGATGTCGCGGTTTTGGTCGTCGATGGGCGAAATCTCGTAGGCGGCGCCGCCGCGCAAGGTGAGCTTCGGGCTATAGGCGTATTCGGCGCCGGCGGAGAAGAACCAGCCGTCCCTGTAGTTGAGGTTCAGGGTTTCGAGCGTCCCGGCGATCGGAACATTGCCGATGCGGCTCCAGTTCTGCCATTCGGCCGTCGCGAGCGCCGTCCATTGCGCGCCGACGGCGTGGCGAACGCTGAAGGTCACTTCGTCCGGCAGGTTCAAGTTGGCTGTGGCGTTCGTGTAAAGGCCAGGAAACGAAGGCGTCGCCAGCAGCGCCGCCCCCTCGCGATAGCCGCCGCTCACATCGACCGACACGGCCGAGCGGTATCCAACGCCAAGCGATGTGCCGGGCGTGGGCTCCCAGATGACGCCGGCCACGGCACCGGCGCCCCAATTGTCCGCCTTCACCGAGCGGCTTGGAATGAGATCGTCCAAACCGTCGCGGGTGAGGCGCACCTCGATATAGTCCACCCTCGCGCCGGCGCCGATGGTGAGCTGCGGCGTGATTTTATAGGCGGCGCTGGGCGTCGCTTCGAGCGAGAACACCTTGCTTGTAAGCGCGAGGGCGGATCCGGCCCAAGACGTGTTGTCCGGCTTGGTGATGAAGCCGAAGGGCGCATCCGTGGAAATGCCGATCCACCACCGGTCGTTCACCTGATAGGTGCTGTAGGACGAGGCAACGAGGTTGTTGGTGCCGACGTCGGCGGAATTCGGCGCGCCTTCCAACAAAAGGGCGCCGCTCGTCGCCGTTTCCTTGGCGCTTCCGAAAATGCCGGCGAGGTTCTCCAAATCGTTGAAGCCCGGCAGAGCAGCGGTCGCGGCGGGGTTCCAGAACATCGAGCTGATGTCTCCGCCCGCCGCGGACCCCGCGAAGGCCATGCCCTGGAAATAGGCGGATTGCTCGCGCACCGCGAACCCCCCGGCTTGCGCCCCGGCCGCCGCCGCGCACGCGGCGAAAAGCACGCCTCCTGTGAGCGCGGCGGAGCGACAATTCTTGTTGCGGATCATGGTCTCCCCCCTTCGAGGCGGCGCGCATAGCGAGGCGCGCGCTTTTCTCGGGGGCTAATGCCGGTCGCTTGTGTGAAACAACCTCAACCCAGGGCAGATTTTGGTTATAAAGCAAGAGCTTAGGGAAAAATTAGCCAGCGATTTGATGGGCTTGCGCGGACGCTTGCCGCATGCGGGCCGCCGGCGCGCGGCGCTTGCCCGCGTCCATCCCCGGATCGCCGCCGTTTCCGCATTCCCGTTGCCGAAACGGCACGGCCTGAGCGCGGCCCTATATCTCACGCGGCGCGCGGTCGCGCTCGTAGACCCAGATGGCGGCGGGCGGAAGATTGAGCCAGACGCGCGTATAGCGCCATGCCTTGAGACGCAGCGCCTTGACGACGCGCGGGGGAACCGGGCTCGTCTGCCGGTAGGTGAACTGCACGAACATGCCGCCTTGGTCGAGCACCTGAAGGCTGTTCTTCATCACGAGGTAGACGAGCCTTTTCGAGAAAAGCCGCATGGGCAATGTGGAGACGATGGCGCCGACGCCTTCGCCGTTGCGCTCCCTCCACATCTTGGCGAGGTCCTGCGCCGGGCCGATGACCACGTCGACTTCGGGGAAGCGGCGCCTGAGATGCCCGCCGAGCTGGGCGTCGATCTCGACCAGGGTGAGCTTGCCGGGCGCGACGCCGTTCCGGATGAGCTGACGGGTGACGGCGCCCGTTCCCGCTCCGAGTTCGATGACGTGGGAGTCGATCCTGCCGCCAAGCACCGCCGTCATCGCGCGGCCGACAAAGGGGCTCGAAGGAAAAAGGCTGCAAACCTGCAAGGGGTTTTTCAGCGTTTGCCGCAGGAACAGCACGGGACCTTGCGCGGCCAGCGGAAGATCGGATAATTCGATTAACTTGTTCATGAAACTCGATGTTCTCTGACGCGCCGCCAGCTTCGCGCAAGCGTCGCCGGCCTACCGCTTAGCTGGTTTTGAAGTTGGATGCTTTCAAGAGATTAAACTTGAACTTAACGACTGGAAACCGCCTCTCTCGACAAACGCCCTCAAACCGAATGAACGGCGCGTTAAATATCTCTGACTTGTCTCTGTCATGGGGAAGTGTCAGGGTGCGAGGGAGCGTCAACAAACCGCAATGCGACTCCGGCGATTTGCTTTAGGGGAGCGTTCAGCCGCGCTTGTGCATCGCAGGAGGCGTTTAGCCAATCGGACACGGGAAAACAGACCGGCGATCCAGCGCCGCAAGGGAGGTAACATGACAGCTGCATTGCTCAATTCTCTGGGGAATATGGCGGACGCCGACGTGTCGGGAAAACGCGTCCTCATCCGCGCCGACCTCAATGTGCCCATGTCCGGAACCGAGGTGTCGGACGCGACCCGCATCGAGAGGCTGCTGCCCACCTTCAGGGACTTGGCCGCGCGCGGCGCGAAGGTCGTCATTCTCTCCCATCTCGGGCGGCCCGACGGCAAGCCGGTCGCGAAATACTCGCTGAAGCCTGTCGCCGATAAGCTCGCGTCGCTCTTGGGCGCGCCGGTGCTGTTCGGCGAGGACTGCGTCGGCCCAGCCGCTCGATCGCTGGTCGCCAAGCTCGCGCCCGGCCAGATTGCGATGCTGGAGAACCTTCGCTATCACGCCGGCGAAGAGAAAAACGACAAGGATTTCGCCGCCGAGCTCGCCAAGCTCGGCGATATCTATGTCAACGACGCCTTCTCCGTCTCTCACCGCGCGCACGCCTCCACCGAGGGGCTGACGCATTTCCTGCCGTCTTATGGCGGCCCGTCGCTGTTGGCCGAAATCGGCGCGCTGCAACTCGCTCTCGACGTCCCGGCGCGCCCCGTCGCGGCGATTGTCGGCGGCTCCAAGGTCTCCACTAAGATCGACGTTCTGAGCCACCTCGCCAAAAAAGTGGACTATCTCATCATCGGCGGCGGCATGGCCAACACCTTTTTGTTCGCGCAAGGCGCGCAGGTCGGCAAATCGCTGCATGAGCCGGGCGCCGTCGCCACCGTCGAGGCCATCCTCGCGGCCGCCGCCGATGCGGGCTGCAAGATTGTGCTGCCGGTCGACGCCGTCGTCGCGGGCGAGCTGAAGGCGAATGCCGGGACCGCCGTCGTCGGCATCCATGAGGTGCCGGCCGACAAGATGATCCTCGACATCGGCCCGCGCTCGATAGCCGGCTTCGCGCAGAAGATCGCGAACTGCAAGACGCTTCTCTGGAACGGCCCGGTCGGAGCTTTCGAAATTCCGCCATTCGGCGAGGGTACGTTCGCGCTCGCGAAGGAAGCGGCGAAGCTGACCGAAACGGCGGGCCTCGTTACCGTCGCGGGCGGCGGCGACACGGTTGCGGCGTTGAATGCCGCTGGCGTAACAGATAAGTTCACCTATGTATCGACGGCCGGCGGCGCCTTCCTAGAATGGCTCGAAGGCCGGACGCTTCCTGGCGTTGCGGCGCTGGTTCGCTCATAAGTTCGACAGTCAAAAAACGTTTCTTCAATCAGGAGGCTCAATGGCCCGCATTACGCTCAGGCAACTTCTCGATCACGCCGCCGAACACGGCTACGGCGTGCCCGCTTTCAACATCAACAACATGGAGCAAGGCATCTCCATCCTGGAAGCGGCGAAGGAGACCGACAGCCCCGTCATCATCCAGGCGAGCCGCGGCGCGCGCTCCTATGCGGGCGACCTTCTCCTCGGCAAGCTCGTCGAGGGCCTCGAAGCTCAATACCCGACGATTCCGATCTGTCTGCACCAGGACCACGGCAACAACGAGCAGACCTGCGCCAGCGCAATCCGCATCGGCTACGACAGCGTGATGATGGACGGCTCGCTGAAGGGCGACGGCAAGACGCCCGCGGATTACAACTACAATGTCGACATCACGTCTCACGTGACCGAGATGGCTCATTGGGTTGGCGTTTCCGTGGAAGGCGAACTCGGGTGCCTCGGCAGCCTTGAAACCGGCAAGGGCGACAAGGAAGACGGCCACGGCTTCGAAGGCTCTCTGTCGCGGGATATGCTGCTGACCGACCCGGATCAGGCCGCAGAATTCGTGGCCGCCACCAAGGTGGATGCGCTCGCCGTCGCCATCGGCACCTCGCATGGCGCCTACAAGTTCACCCGCAAGCCCACCGGGGACGTGCTCGCCATGAACGTCATCGAGGCGATCCACAAGCGGCTTCCCAACACCCATCTCGTGATGCACGGCTCTTCGTCGGTTCCGACGGACCTGATCGATCTCATCAACGAGTTCGGCGGCGAGATCCCCGAGACCTACGGCGTCCCGGTTGAGGAAATCCAGCGCGGCATCCGTCATGGCGTCCGCAAGGTCAACATCGACACCGACTTGCGCCTCGCTGCGACAGCCGCCATCCGCAAGGTGCTCTCCACGAGCAAGGCCGAGTTCGATCCCCGCAAGTATCTGAAGCCCGCGATTTCCGCGATGCAGAAGATCGTCAAGGATCGCTACGAGGCTTTCGGCACGGCCGGATACGCTTCGAAGATCAAGGTCATCCCGGCCGCTGAGATGGCGAAGCGCTACGCGAAGGGCGAGTTCGATCCGAAGATCAGCCCGAAGGCGTAACCCGATCGCAGAACGAGAAAACGAGGGTGCTCGATGAACAGCCGGTCGCAGGATTGGCCGCAAGCCGTTGTGTTCGATCTTGACGGCACGCTGATCGACAGCGCCCCCGACATCGCCCACGCCTTGAACGGCGCGACGGGAAAGCGGGGGCTCGCCCCCTTCCCGCTGGGCGAGGTGAAGGAAATGATCGGCGGCGGCGTTCCGCAGCTTGTGGAGCGCGCGCTCGTCGCGCGCGGCTTCCCCCGCTCGGAGCTGATGCCGCTTGTCGGCGAGTTTCTCACGCTATATCGCGAAAACCTGACCACCCGGACGCTCGTCTACGACGGCGCGCGCGAGCTTCTGGCGCAGCTTCACGGCGAAGGACGCCGCCTCGGAGTTTGCACGAACAAGAATCACGAACTGACGCTTGCGATCCTCGATCAGCTCGATCTCTCCAGATATTTCGGCGCAGTGTTCGGCGAGCGCGAAGGTTACGCCCGCAAGCCAGACGCCGCTCCCTTGCTCGAAACGATCGCAGCGCTTGGCGCCTCGCCGGAGCAAGCTCTGATGGTTGGAGACAGCGAGGCCGACGTGGCCTGCGCGCGGGCCGCGAATGTGCCCGTCGCCGTGGTGAGCTTCGGATACAGCAAGGTTCCGCCCGAGGCGCTTGGAGCGGATGAGGTGATACCGGCGCTCAGCCAGCTTCCCAGTCATTTCGCCACTCTCGCCCCGGCGGAATTAGGCAAGCGGACCGCATAATCCAATCGAGAAACAAGCTGTCCCGAATTGGCAGAAACAATGTGTTGACGCGTTCCGAAAGCGCACTATTGTCCTGGCTTTCACGTTGTTTTTCGCAGCCGCCGCACAAGGTCACGCAATGGCAAAACTGCGGATATGGGCCTCGCTCGTTGTAAAGGCGTGTCTGGCTGCCGCCCTGGTTAACGCCGGTCTCGATCCCGCCGCCGGCGCGGAGTGCAAACGCAAGACGGCGGGGTTCTACCTCATGGACGCCACGCCCGGCGGGCAGGCGCGGAAGCTTGCGCTCTCGCTGCAAAGCATGCCTGCTTCGCTGACTGGCGCCCCGGGGGATCCGGAGCGGGGACGCGAGCTTGTCGCCAACCGCCAGAAAGGCGACTGCCTGAGCTGCCACAAGCTCAGCCTCCTCTCCGCCGTCGCGGACCAGGGCGCTATCGGCTCGGCGCTCGACGGCATCGGCGGGCGCTATTCCGACGCCCAGCTGCGGCAAGTCCTCGTGCAGCCGAAAGCCTACTTCCCCGACACGATCATGCCTGCCTACTACACGGCCGATGGCGGGGAGGCTTCGATCTTGACGGCGTCGGAGATTGAGGATTTGGTCGCCTACCTAAGAACCTTGAAGTAGCGGGCGCGAAATCATTGGGAGGAGTTCGGTGCGGCTGATCCTCTGTGCGGCATTTGCAGGTGTCGCGGCCTGCGCCCTGGCCGGCGGCCTTGCGCAAGGCGAGCAGCGCGCGTCGGCGCCGGCAGAGCCTGGAAATCCGCTAAAGTTTCTCATTCAAGGCGAGGAATTCCAGGCGCCCGCGATTCGCGCCGAGCAGGCGGACGATTTCGACAACCCGGCCTTTCCCATTGTCGAGGCGGGCGAAGCGGCCTGGAGCGTCTCGGAGAAGGGCGGCAAGTCCTGCCAGGACTGTCACGGCGGCGGTCAAAAAAACGTCTTGAAGCGGGCTTCGGCGAGCTATCCGAAATACGATCCCGGCGTCAAGGACGTGATCACGCTTTCGACGCGCATCAATCTCTGCCGCACGAACAATCTTTCGCTGGCGCCGCTTCCCGAGGGCGATCCCCGCATGATCGCGCTCACCTCCTATTTGCGCTGGCTCTCCCGAGGGTCGCCCGCAACCGTCGATGTGGGCGGGCCGAATGCGCAGGTCTTCCAGCGCGGCGTCGCCCTGTACGGCGCCAAGCTGGGACGGTATCGCATATCCTGCGCGCAATGCCACAATGAGAAGTTCGGCCAGAAATTCGGCGCCGAAACCTTGAGCCAGGGCCATCCCCTCGCTTATCCCGCTTATAAAGCAAGCGAGGGACGCGTCATATCGCTTCATGAGCGGTTTCGCATGTGCAACAAGCTCGCCCGCGCCGAGGGCCAGCCGGACAATTCGCCGGATTATGTTGCGCTCGAACTCTACATCGCCTGGCGCAGCAGGAGCCTGCCCATCACCGCGCCTGGGGTAAGGCCGTGAGCAGAACGCCATCGGCGCTCTCGATTGCGGGCTCCGACTCCTGCGCCGGCGCCGGTCTGCAAGCCGACCTCAAGACGTTCTCGGCGCTTGGCGTTTACGGCGCGACGGTTGTCACCGCGATTACGGCTCAGAACACGCTCGGCGTATCCGCGGTTCACCTTGTCCCGGCGGGCATGATCGCGGCCCAGCTCGAGGCCGTCTTCTCGGACCTTTCCATCGGCGCGGTCAAGACGGGGATGCTCGGCGGCGAGGACGCCATCGAGGCGGTGGCCGCGAGCCTGGACCGCTTTGCGGCGGGCATCCCGATTGTAGTCGACCCCGTGACGATCTCAACGACCGGCAGCCGGCTTCTTGAGAAAGGCGCTGAAAGAGCGCTTGCGGAACGGCTGTTTCCGCGGGCGTCGCTGATCACGCCCAATCTTCACGAGGCGGCGGCCCTTCTCGATATGGCCGTGGCGGGAAGCCGCGAGGAGGTCGAGCACCAGGCGCAGCGTCTTCTCGCTTTCGGGCCTTCCGCGGTGCTGATCAAGGGCGGTCACGGCACGGGCGCCGACGCGACCGACATTTTCTGCGATGGCGCCAATTTTCAAACTTTCACTGCGCCCCGGCTCGCTGCCGCGAACACGCATGGGACCGGCTGCACGCTGGCGTCGGCCATCGCCGCCTTTCTTGTGAAGGGGCTGCCTCTTGAGCGGGCGGTGGCGGAGGCCAAGGCTTACCTGTATGAGGCGATCGAGCACGCTGGCGAACTCAACATCGGCGCTGGCCTGGCCCGTTTCTCATTTCTACCGCTGGCGCAGGGACTGATAGCCTGGCCTTGGCGGAAAAAGGGTTGTCCGGCGCGATTTTGTCACGTACCTGTCGCGCCAAGCCATTCATGGTTTCAAGACGCCTAAATTCCGCCATGATTTTTCCGCGTTGCGCCCTATTGTGAAACTGCAAAGCCGCTGCTCCCTGTCTGCTCGCCGAGGTCCGATATGAGCATGTCGAAATCGTTGTGCGCCCTAATCGCCGCCGCCGCCCTTGCCGGAAGTCCCGCCTTCGCGATCTGCTCGAGCCAGGGCCTCGACCTGATGAAAAATCTGGCCGGGCGGTGGCGCGGCAAAGGTGCGGTGACGCCAATCGGCGGTTCGCCGGAGTTCATCTCCTGCAGGATTTCCTACTCCATGGGCGGAGCGGATGTCATCAATCAGGTGATCGCCTGCGCCGGCGCGGATTACAAAATGGAGGCGTCGAGCCAGGTGATGTGCGAGGGCAACCGCGTGGAAGGCTCCTTCGAGGAGAATATTGCGCATAGCACCGGCCGTGTCACCGGCAGCATCAGCGGCAACCGTCTGATCCTGGAGGCGATAAGCCCCGCCTTCCAAGGCAATTTCAACGTCACCTTCAAAGCCGCGGGCAGCCATCTCGTGGCGATCACCCAGTTCGACCCGGCGAAGGGCGCCAGGTGCCGGTGGCGTCGATCCAGCTGACGCGTTAGGCGCGGGTTCGATGCCGGCAACCCGGCTCAGCCACGGATCATCACGAGAAAGCCGTCAACCGCATCCTCTAAAACATGAGACTGGACCTTGAGGCCTTGCGCTGTCCCCAGCACCTCCGTGGCGCTCGTTTCGGTGCGCCGCAAGCCCGACTGCACCGTCAAGATCTCACCGCAAATCAGCCGGTTCTGTTCAGAGGCCATGGAGGTCTGCTTTGCGATTTCCGAAGCTACCTTGGCTTGTTTCCGAACTGCAATTTCAACGCATGTTGTCGTTTCGGATACCTTTCCGATCATTTCCTGCATGTCCCGAAAAGAGACGACGGACGCATTCGTGGACTCGACGATCTGATGGACCTGGTCGGTAATAGAGTTGCTTTCGTTTGCGACTTGCTCGGCAAGTTTCTTTACCTCGCCAGCGACGACGGCGAAGCCGCGGCCAGCTTGCCCAGCCCTGACCGCTTCAATTGTTGCGTTCAGAGCCAGGAGATTGATCTTGGAAGCGATTCTTGAGATTATATCGATGAAGGCCGTTACATTATGCGCCTTCTCGCTCATTGACTTGATTACTCCACCCGCATGTTCCGCTTTTTGCGTGGCGATATTAATCTGGTTCATGATTAGGGCAATTTGACTATCGATATCGGCGATGGAATGGGTGAGTTCCTTGGCCGCCTTGTCGATCAAGGTCGCCGCTTGGGCCGCTTCAGCGGTGTTTTGCACCATGATGGTTGAACTGTTCTCGTTCTCCCTGGCGATTTCGTTGACGCAATGGGCGCCAGCATCGACTGCGATGGCCGCGGTGCTAATTTGAGCCGCAACGCCTTTAACCGCCTCTTCGAAATGCGCGGCAAGCCCGTTAAGCTCTTTGCGGCGCTCCTTGGCGGCTGAGTCCTGCTGACGCGCTTGAGTTAACAGCCAAAGCAAGGTTGCCGCCAAGCTTAAACTGACGAGAATTGCAAAATTTGCTCTCCGGCTTTTTTTCAGCGCCAATGCATGCGCGCCATCCAAAAAGCGTTCATCCGGAAAGGCTGCCCACAATTGCCACTGCGAGGATGGATCGTTTGCGTGAATTGGAAGCACCTCTGAATAAATTTTTGTGCCGTCAGGAGTGAAATTGCGTAAGTATTGGTTCGTGGCCTTGGCGTCTTCAAGCTGAGGCTGCGCGATATAATTATAGGTCTTGTTGATCATGGCGAAGTCCTTGCTGCCTAAGTGCAGCTGAAAAACATCTGTTCTGATGATCGCCGAGATCATTCCTCTATAAATGCCAGACGGGCCGAAGAAGGGAACTGAAAAAACCAGCCCAGATCGATCATGATCTTTATGAGTTTTTTCGAAAGCCTCGTTATCGCATGTCAAGACCTCCTCGCCAGAAATTATGGGCAGGTTCGACATGGAGAGGTCTTTGTTGCTTGGTGTGTGAGCGCGAAAGTAGGAGGATTGCTTTGCAAGGAGGCGATATTCATAAATTTCTAATTCGTCACTATGTTCAGCCTGCTCAACCGTCGTGATTTTGGGTTTATCCTTTTCTTCTTTGCCGTCCTTGCCGTCATACATGAGGATCGGAACCTCCAGTTCCCCCGTCTTTTCATCAACTTTTTCAGGATTAAGATCATCGGGTACAATATATATTTCTGAAGCGGTAACGTTTGTGACCATATTTCTATAGATCTGCTCGATGGCTGCGTGCGCATTCGCGTCGAGATTGCCGCCGTGGCGATCGATGGCTCTGACGCCAGGAAGTAGCGATATGGTCCTGATGCCTTGGTATATATGCTTAAGGGCATCCTCGATGGAGCGGCCCATTTCTGCGGCCTCGGCATGTGAAATGACGCGGTAGGCGGTAACTGCCCCCTTATAATCTTGCTCGGATTGCTGGTTAATGATGTATGCGCCCGCCAGGGACAATGCCCCGATCGCAAAGAGGCCGGCGAGCGTCGTTTTGGCTTTTGTAATAAGTAGGTTTTGGATCCCAAATAGCATTTTGCAACCACCATCTAAGGTTGAATGACGGAGGGCATGCTCACGCGGCAAGATTAATGCGCAGTCAACAATCACGTCTAAAATGCATGGGCGGAGCAAAAATAACGGTTGCGGGCGTCGAATAACGGCGCGCGCGGCAGATGGAGAGGCTCGCCCTTCGCATTTCCGCGTGACTGCCAAGCGCCGGATTTCTCCAGCAGTCTCAAACGGGCGCGCCGGGCTTTCCGCCTTTTCGGACGCGGTAATAGGCCCACAGGAGCCGCGCCGCCGCGCTTCGCCAGGGCGACCAGGCGTCCGACAGTTCGCGCAAGTCTCGCGTGGAGGGCCGCGCTTCGAGCGCAAACGCGAGCCGCGCCGATTCCTGGATGGCAAGGTCGGCGGCGGGAAGGATGTCCGGATGCCCAGCCGCGAAGAGCAGGTACACCTCCGCCGTCCAGGGGCCGACGCCCTTGATGGCGCAGAGCGATAGGATCGCTTCCTCCGATCTTTTCTCCTCCAGCGCGTCGAGATCGAGCGCGCCGGTGAATGCGGCCTCCTGCAAGGCGCGCAGCGTGCGCATCTTGGGCGCGGAGAAACCCGCCGCGCGCAGCACGTCGTCGCTTGCGCCCGCCAGCGTGTCGGCGGTGATGTCGCCCAGCGCCGCTTCGAGCCGGCCATAGATCGCGCGCCCCGCCGCCACCGAAATCTGCTGCCCCGTGACGACCCAGACGAGGCCCTTGAAGCCGCGGGGGAGCCAGCGGGCCGGAATGGCGCCGGCCTCCTCGCGAAGAGGCGCGAAAACCGGATGCGCGTCCGTGAGTTGCGCGATATTCCAGGCCAGATCCTCGTCGGAGCGGATGAAGCGCATCACGCCCGCTCGATGGCCCCGCCGCCTGCGGCGGCTTCCTCGATCGCGCGTGAAAGCAAGGCTTCGTCGATGCTGAAGCCGTCGTCGCGGGTCTCGATGGGGCCGCCGAAATGGCAGGAATAATCGAGGCCGAGAAGCTTAGAGAGAAGCCAATAATCGTAGGTGGCGTTTCGCACGCGCCCGCGCGGGCCGTCGGGGCTGGGGAAGAATTCGACGATTTTTGTTCCGGGCTTGCACCAGGCGATATGCGCGAGGCCCGCGCCGTGCGGAGCCACGACGATCTCGGCGCTCTTGAACAGCGCGACCTGCTGCGCGATGGGCAGATCGCCCAGCACGGCGCGCTCGAAACCCTGCAATTCAAGTCGCGGCCAGAAGCGCTTCTCGTTCAGTACGCGCCGCAGCCGCGCGTCGTTACGGCTGATATAGATGCGCTTGCCGCCGTCTTCGCCTGCGGTTCCGGCTATGAAGCTTCCGAGATCGTCGAGACGGGCCAGGCCGAGCGGCGACTGCAAGGCGCGGGGAATATGCGGAACCGGAATCGCCACTTTAAGATTGGGAACGCGCACCGCCTCGCGCTGCGCCACCGGCTCGACGGCGGCGATGCGATAGCGCGCCTTCAGATACTCGATGCTCCAATCCTGGATCTCGCTTGGCGCCGCGTTGACGAGAAGCCCAAGCTCTTCATCGCGGCCTCCGCTCTCCAGATAGGCGAGGAGCGGAACCATCGCATTGAAGAGCCAGTGAAAGATGTGACCCTTGGCGGGGATCGGCGCCATGAGATTGAAATAGGCGCGGCTTGCGGGAAGGGTGCGCATCGAATGCTTATGAGCTCGCAAGGCGGCGACCCAATTGTGCTTCGGGCGCACGGTCAGCAACAGCCCGTCCTTGATCATTGCGCCGGCCCAGCCGGTCACCAGCGCGTCCTCCAGCGAATAAACGTGGTCCACAAGCCGAAGCGGCCGCGCCTGCGTAATCCCAAGCTTGCCATACAGCGCGGGCAAAGGCGCATCGGCAATCGCCGAGGGAAGTGCAAAATCGTCCGAGGCGGCATCCGCGATGGGACGCGATTCGAGGGGCAAAAGCCAACGCCGCTGCAGGGCCGGAAAGAGGCGCGCGGCCTGGTCCGATACGATGTACCTGAGGCTTCGCATGCTGAACTTGGATTTGTGGATCCGCCCTTTATACTGCAGGGATACCATGGCGCTTTTCCGATAAGTCCTGCGGTTCCTATGCTGGGTTGGACGCGTTGTGCAAGTAATTTCGCCGCTTCCGGGCGCGCCGGACCGAAAGCGCGGGCGCCGGCAGAAGCCTGCGCGTTCTTTAAAATTCGGAAAATGGGCTTGTACCGAATCTCTCATGTGGTATGAAAGCGCGATGCGGGCGCGGTAAGCGCCGGCAGTTCCCCGGTAGCTCAGTCGGTAGAGCAAGCGGCTGTTAACCGCTGGGTCGCTGGTTCGAAGTCCGGCCCGGGGAGCCATTTCTTTCAATATCTTACTACCCGCGTACCTCAGACACAAAACAGTCTGGGTCCCGATGGGGGCCCGCGGGGGCGTCTTGAAGGGCGCTGGTTGAGTGTTTTTTTGATTTGAGGTCCGGGAATTTGCGCGATGGTTTTTTCTTTTTGGCGCAGGCAGAGCGCACCCCCACCCTTGGTCTTCAAAGATGGCCAGGCGTTTTTTGAATACCAATGTCGGTTTGGATGCACATCCGTTGTGCCCAATACGGGCATGATCGCACTGGTTGTTGATGCCAGGAAGGAACTTGGGGCCGAAGATCCCGTAACCTACAATCCGAAAAAAGGGCAACTCGCCGTGCTCCGTGTCATCTCCGACGATGGCGGCTTTCGCGTTTTTGCCTCTACGCCTTCCGCCAAAGGAGACAGGCTTACCCCCGGTGACATCGTGATATGGGTGCCCACGGTCTACAGCAAGGAGGTTGGGGCGGGAATGGAGGACCGCCGAACGGGCTGGATCGGAATGATCAGAGCCAAGGTTGCGCCGGAGATAAGGCTCGATAGCTCGGAATTCAGGATTCTTTCGCACTACAATTAGTGATATTTTGCCAACCCGGGACAGCTGCACTCATGCCGCGATGGCTTCACGCGCACGTAAACCAGCCGCCCCGGCCTTCCTTTTCGTCACCTTTTCGCACCGGTATCGCGCGCGCGACAGCTGTCGGAAATTAGGCGTTCACGACGGCAAGGCGCAAAGCCGCGTGCGCCGCTGGCTTCAACTTCACATGGCAATAGCGCGGGCGGCCGTTGTTTCGATCGTAGCCGACGCGCCGCTGCAGCCGTTTCGAGAAGGCCTTCTGCGAGCCGGGATCGATACCCTGCTCCGCGCAATCCGCCAGCCATGCCTCGAAAAGCGCCTTCGCGGGGATGAAAGCGTCTTGCAGGCTCTCAAGCCGGCGGCCGATGAAGGCGTCGACCTCGGGATCTTCGTCGGCCTGCGACGATGCGACGAAGCCCGCGACAATCCCAATCGTCGCCGAGTCGGCACTGTCGCTCTCTGCAGCAGCCGCCGCGACCCTTCCCCTCGTCACCTTTTCCGACCGGTATCGCGCGCGCGGCTCGACTTCCGGCGCCGGGGCGTGGTGCTGCCCAAAGCGGCCAAGCAGGGCGAGCATGGCGGCCGGGCCGAACGCGGCGAGCAGCTCCACGCCGACGCCCTTCAGCCAATCCCGCGACGATGCGATCAGCTCTTTGGCCTTGTCGTCGACCGCATAGCCGAGCGCGCCGAGGAAGCGAGCCATGTTGTTCACAAAGCTCTCGACCGCGGACGGCGGCGCTTCCAAGTCCTTCTCATCCAGGGCTGCTAGCTGAGCGTCGATCTGATCGCGCCGTACGGCCGCCGCCTTCTTCGCCTCGAGCGTTGCGACCTCGGCGCAGAACGCCTTGGTGGCGTCCTTCGTGATCCAGTTCGGGTCACACCGGAAACTCAAGCTCCACAGCCGCGCCTCCTTCGCCTTGAGCGCCTTCGCCTCTGCTTCGAAGCTCTCAGGCGTCGTGCTGCCCGCGACCGCGACCATTTCCAGGCGACCTTGCGACAGTTGAGATCGTCGCTCCGCCAATCGTCGCGCCTTCTCGGCTTGCGACGATGCAACGTCGCGGGAAATGTCGCTGTGAGACGCCGCGTTGCCGATTGCGTTCAGCACGTTCAGGCCGACGAAGAACGTCGCGAGAAGCGCGAACAGCGCCGACTTTAGGACGCCCTTCCCCTCAAGCGCCAGCTCCGTAAATACCGCGCCGGCGACAACCGAGCCGATGGCGAACGTTGTCCACGCCGCGCCTTGCCCAGCCGCGCCGTCCAGGTTGATGCGAACCGCGGGGACAATAGGAAGGATGCAGACAACCGCCTTCGCGATCGTCGCAGCAATCGTCGCAGCCGTGAGACGATCCATCGTCGCAGCGACTGTCGCCTTCTCTCCTGCATTTGCGGCCATCCTATTTCTCGCTCCTGTCTGGACACCGTAGATTTGGTCTAGACATATGTCTAGATAATAGCTACCACAAAAACCGTAAAGCGTCCAGCCCAAATGCACGTTGAGGTGGACAGGCGGAAAGATAACGTCTAAATGTTATCTAGACACCAAACAGGAAGGGCATCGCCGTGAAGGTGGTCGCGTTGGTGAGCACGAAAGGGGGTGTCGGCAAGAGCACCCTTGCCGAGTGTCTCGCTGTCACCGCGGCGCAGGAGGGGTTGAGCGTCTATCTGCTCGACCTCGATCCGCAGCAAAGCACGGCCGCCTGGTGGCGCCGGCGGAAGGGGCCGGACAATCCTATGCTCGTGACCGGCGTCGAAGCGGCGTCGAAGGCGATCGCGGCGCTGAAGCGAAAGAAGGCGGAGCGCGACCTGCTCATCATCGACACGCCCGGTAGCTTCCTTGGCGTGATCAACGACGCCATCCAGGCCGCGTCGGCGATCCTGATCGTGGTTCAGCCCTCGCCGAAGGATTTGGAGGCGCAAGGCGCGGTCGAAGGCTTGATCCTGAAATCCGCCCTCGTCGACCGCACGATTTACGTTATCAACCGCGTAGGCAGAGCGCCCGCGCTGCTCAAAGCCACGCTTGAGACGCTGAAGCCAAAAACGGTTCGCGAACCGGTTCAAATCGCCGACCGTGTCGAGTACGTGAAGGCGGACGCGGCCGGCAAGGTCGCGAACGAGATTAACGAGAAGGCGCGCGCTGAGGTCGCGGCGCTTTGGGATGCCGTGAAGGGAGTTCTCAATGGCTGACGAACTGAAAGGCTTCGACCTGTCCGAAGGCGACGACGTCGAAAGCCGTCTGGCGCGCGAAGCCGCCGCGAAAGGCGTCGTCGACGGCCGCACCATGCGCCGGCGCGGCAGGTCCGAACAAGTCGCGCTCAAGACCACGCTTCTGAAACGCCAACAGCTTCAGCGCTTGGCGTTGCGCGCGAATATGAGCCAAGTCGAAGTGTTCGAGGCGGCGCTTGATGCGTTCGAACGCGAGCTGAACAAAGGCGGGAAAAAGTGAAACCCCTCGCTCTTGTCCCGCAAGATCTCTGCCGGTGTTGTTGTCGCGCCCGCAGTCCCCGAGAAGGTGCGCGACGCCGTCGCCCTGTGGCTTGCCGGTTTCTCATCCGAGAACACGCGCCGCGCCTATGCTCGCGAAATCAGTCGCCAGCTTCGCCGGTCACGACGACGTCGCCGGCGCGGTCGCGCAAGTCGGCCAAGCGCACGCGGTCGCCGCTCTTGTTCGGCGGCCGCAATTGTGATTTGTTTCTGGCGTAGACGTTTCTTTTATCTATTCAAAAAATCGCTTTGAGGTTGCGTTATGTCGGGTTTGGTAAGGCTCGGTAGTGCCGTCCTTGGATTTTTAATTATATTAGTGATTGGCCAAAACGCCGCGTTTGGGGCATTGAACGATTATTTCCCGCAAGACAATTACAGGTCGCTCGACACTGACATTCCAGTCTCAAGCTCGCGCTATCTTGGCGAGGCGGCGCGCAGCGCCCTTGAAAACCTGACATTACCCCGTGCGTCTGCGGTCGCGTTCGCGCAGAACCTAAGGGGTGAAATGGTCAGCGTTGAGGGGGCGAACAAGGAAGGCGAACCTTATGGCCTGCACTTTTCTGAACCCCAGCCTCGCGCCCTGTTGGATTACCTGATCGATCGCAAGCGCAAACAGGTTCGTTCGGAGGAAATCCTTTCACGGGCGCCAAGAGACTTTTTCAGCTCTGGCGCAATTGCCTTAGCTAGGCTTTTGGTCACTTCGATAGATCCATTGCGTATTATTCTGGCCGTAGCGATCGCGCTAAGTTTCGCGTCGTGGCTTTGGCGCGCGGCCGCAATTATCGTTCTGGAAATAGCGCTCTCAGCTCTGAGCTACGGTCTCTCGATCCAATTGCAGGATGACGTCGGCAAGCAAGTGTTTCAGGAGATCGCTTTTGGCACGCCATCAACGCTTTTGCTGATCATCATCACGAGCATGGTCGCCCGGCGCTGGAACAGCGGAAAAGCCAAACGTGCTGACGTTCCGGCGTCTGTGATCGCCGGTGGAGAACCGCGTTTTGAACCTCAAGCTGAAAGGCTGAAGCCCATGCCTGACATTCCCGCGCCATCATCCCCAGCAAGCGCTGTGACAGATCCGAGGAGATGGCGACCTGAGCACCAGGCTGGCTTGATAGGCTTGGCCATTGTTGGCGCCGCCGTGGGTCTGCTCGCTAGCTACCTCGTGCAAATGGGACACTTAGGGCATCCCAGCCTCATGTCGTGGGCCAGCCGCCACTGGGATGAGGCTCTCACTTGGTCATTTTGTGCGCTCTGATCGCTAGCGGCTTAGCTTATGTTTGGCGGCAGTTCGCAGTCTGACACGTCTCTAATTTGTGCATCGGGTGATCGTGATGGGGGAAAAGAAAGAGCGTCCTTGGATGACGCGGGACATGGAGCAGGCGACCGGAACCGGCAAAGGAAAGAGCCAAATCAGGGATAGGCCTAGCTGACTTAGATTTGACTCAGGAAGCCACGTTTCCCGATCCGCTGTCACCCACTGGATTTCAAGGAACGGTCAGCGTAGGCCGGCCCTGAGTTGCGCTAGCGATGGATATTTGTGAGGGGGAGCTTTTTGCGGCGTGGCGTGCCGCTGCGCCCGATGCCGCAGACTGTGGAGGGGCGCCAAGTTGGCGGGGGGAGGGTGTCAGACTGTCAGGGGGAGGGTCTCACGATGAGACCCCCATCACCAGGCCCTGAATTTTCAGGCGCTGGGGATCCCCGGCTCTCATTCCGTCGTGGCCGCGTCGATGATACGATAGACGGAAGCGCGGCCGATGCCGAGCTGGCGGGCGACTTCAACAGGGCGACACGCCGTTCTTGAGCAGTGTCAGAACGTCGTCAGCCTTGGCCATCGCCGTCGGCGAGCGGCCCCGGTATTTGCCTTCAGCTTTCGCCTTGGCGATACCTTCGCGCTGGCGCTCGAGCATGATCTCGCGCTCGAATTGGGCTATGGCGCCGACCATGTTGAAGACCAGGCGGCCCATCGGGCTCGAGGTGTCGAGCGCCGGCATCAACACCTTGAGCGAAGCACCCTTGGCGTGGAGCTTGGCCTCGATCTCGCATAGGTTCGCGACAGACCGCGCAATTCGATCGATCTTTGTTATTACAAGCGCGTCTCCTTCGCGAACGAAGTCGAGCGCCGCGGCGAGCTGCGGACGTTCGGCGTCGACGCTGGAAAGCTGCTCGCTGAACACCTTCTCTACGCCGGCCGCCTTCAGATCGCGAAGTTGCGCCTCAAGACCGGCCGTCTGCTCAAACGTGACTTGTTCGTGCATATCCGATTTCCATAGCATGCCCCTTTTGTCTCAATGATGTTATAGACATAATGATAAAAATGTCTCAAAAAGTCAAGACCCATTCGTGTGAGACAGTTTCCGGGCATTGCCTCATTGACTTACTAGGGCAAGCCCTAGCGAGACATTGGTAGTGTGGCGGGGAAGAACTGCCGCGGTGCAAGGGATTAGGCCGCGAGCGGCGGCCGTAAAGAAGGTCAAAGCGCAATCGACGGCTTGCTGATGGGGCCGAGAGCCGGGAAGCTCTCGGCCGGGAATGGCATCAAGCGAATTCAAGGCCTAAGGTACGCCGGGCCCAGCTGCAACCCTCGAAGTCCGTAGCCAGCAAATTGACGACGGGTATGAGGTCAGCGCCGATCCCGGCATCTGCGCAAGCTTGGCTGGCAGCTTCTTGGTGGCTCAACCCGTGAGCGCCGCCAGCTTCGATGCGAGACCCTTCGCGGATGTGATCGCTCAGGAGAACCAGGTAGGCCAATGTGTTCGTTTGCGTGGTCATGTCCAACACTCCCGATGAGGCCCGGAGACACAATGTCGCCGGACGCGCCCCATCAGGAAGCCGTCGATTGCGTGAGGAAGCGCCGCGCGGCTGTGACGTGAGGGGCTGACGGCCGCGCGGCATTGGGAGCGCCGCCCCTATTCAAACGCCCTTACGGGGCGAAGCCGGACCGCAGTCCGGCCCCCCAAGGTGTTACATTTCCGCTTCGTCTGTACCGTCGGGCCGACGAATGCCTCGTAGGACATTGAAGCCATCGCCGGCGCGGTTGACGCCCCAAGCGATGCGCCCTTCGCTACGCGGGTAGGCATAGACTTCAGCGCCGTCGATCGCTTCGACGGTTGCCTGAATTTGTGACCGTTGCGCCTTGCCTATGGCTTCCTCGATTTCCTTCTGGTATTTTGCTTTAGTGGACATGTCACACACTCCATCGAGGGCGGAGCCGGGCGCGGGAACGCCCGGAGCAACTCCGCCCCCGGAAGGACGCTTACGCAGCTTGCGGGCGGAGCCGGGAAATGATCCCGGCCCCTGGATTGCATGTAGGATTAGGATTACTGTGACTGTACAGAGCTATCGTCGCTCCGGCTTTTCGGCAGGGCGGCGGAACGATCGTTTCGATGGCCTTCGAACGCTGGTCGGTACTTTGAGCGTCAGCTTGAACAGGCTTGTCGCCGCCCGCCCCCCGATTCTCGCCCCGTAGGCATCGATGGCTTGCTCTTTCGCGGTTTCGGTGGCGGCCTCAACCGTTCCGTTGCGTCCTCGATGCTTCCTCGGCAATTGCGAAGTCGCCGTCTTGATCCACAACGCCATGGCCGAGACCGTTATCGTTCAGCATAGTAATCGTCTTCCATGTCACACTCCCAATGGCGGAGCCTCGCCGCGGGAACGGCGAGAACCAGCTCCGCCCGGAAGGGCTGCATGACCTTGAAGCGGCGGCGCTGCGTCCTGCGTGGCCTGCAATGTCCCGGTGGCATCCGGGGCGAGCGTGGCGGCTTGGACTGCCCAGCGTGGCGCGGGCTTCAAGTTTAGCGGGACGTTCTGCTTACCCTAGCTTTTAGCTCCCTCGCCTTCCGGTGCCGTGCCTTTGCTTGGCGGTTCCCATAGAAAGCGAGTTCGGTTGGGCCATCCCATGACCCAAACGTTATATGAAATTATTTCATGTGTCAAGTGCAGTTCAAGTATAAATCAGAGAAGCTCGCCGCCCCTCTCAAATTCTCTTCTGATGTAGCCAAGCAACAGCGCCACAGTTTTCGTCGCCGGTCGTTTCCCAGTCTCAAGGGACTGGTAGTTGCGCCAAGTCATGCCTAGCTTCTCAGCCATTTGAGCTTGCGTAAGCCCAAGCTCTTGCCGAAGCTTGAGAAAGATCGTCTGGCAATATGTGCGTCGTTGTGTCCATAATACTTTGTATGAACTTTTTTCATGTCGCAGTCAAGGGGAAGGCAAGCGCCGCTTGTGGCGGCTCACAAGCCGGGCTTGGTTTCGGGGAAGACCCCCACCCCCTCGTGCAGATCCCAAGGCTCGGACGCACAGCGCGCCCTCCGAACTCTCACGCCGCGCAGGGGGGCGCTCACCGCATGAACTGTACCCGTACTTACCTCGCCAGCCCTTCCTTCCCTGCCAGCCACTCAGCGCAAAATCCAAGGGTTGATCGCTCTCCCAATATGCGCTAGCTCTAGGTATTATTCATAGTTAGTTAGGCGTGCGATGAAAGTTAGAAGTATTTTTGCTTTGGTGATGGCCTTTGCGGCTTTCAAGGCGACTGACATCCTTGCCGACATGCTCGCGCACAAGATTGGCGTGCCCGTTCTTCTCGATCCAGGCCCTGATTTTGAAAACGATCGCGCCGACCTAACGACGTGCGGCATCGGTGTTGTGATTATCGATGCACTTATGGCGATCGCCACATGGAGCCTGGTGGCGGGAAAATCAGCCAGCTTGGATGCCAAGGCGACATGGCTCGGCTGGCTGTCTGCCGGGATTTTCATTGCGGCCTTTGGAGCCATCGAATGGCGGATAATGATCCGGCATCCGTCAGTACCAGGGCTCGTTTGGAGCGCCATTCATCTATCGGCGCTCGCCGGCGGGTGGCAGATTGGCATCATGACCAGGGGCATTATTCTGGGACCGGACAGGGTTCGCGATCCCCCTTCCCCTCTCAATATGATTATGGATACCTTTCCAGGGCTTCTAACTTGGAAGCTCTCTGGCAAGAAGGACTTGGCAAAAGTTAGCGATCCGACGGAAACGAAAAATCAAAGTCCAGTTAGTCAGCGAGCCAAGGAATGTGCATCAAGAATTTGCAAAGCATGGATTTATTACAATAAGTCTTTAATATTCAAAAAGGAGGTCGATTTGATTGAGATCATCCTAAGCTTTAGTTATCTGATGAGGCAATTTGTAAAGGAGGAATACCCTGACTTGTACTCTCATCCCCGGTTCCCTAAAGCAGCACTATTCTGGGCGTGCTTCTTAGATGGAATTAGGCTTTCCCATTATCCTTCCAAAGAACAACTCAAGACCGCCATTCCTGAATTCATTCAAAAATATCTTTAGCTTAAGGTACCGTTGGGCGTTATTGCATCGTCCGCAAATGAAGTGGCTCTTCGGCTATCTCCGCCCAGCGGCGCCGGAAATCCCCGACCCAATCATGAGCGTTCGGCCGCTGCTCCGCGCCGTGGCGTAGCAAGAACGCCTGCACGGCTCCGAAGCACGGCGCGCGCCGGAACCTCAAGAATGCATCAAGGCGGCGTCCGCTTTCGATCGTATCGACACAATCCTCGTCGGGAAAAACCTCCTGGTTGATCGCCGACATGGGCTGCGCACGCTCGCCGGCGCCGTCGACGCTCAGGGGAAAATCCTTGGGCTCGCCATCCAGCAAAGCCTGCAGCGCCTCCGCGGATCCGGCAAGGGGATCGTGAAGCACTGCGTCGCGAGCCGGGTCGTCCGGCTGGGAATAGGCGATTATCGCCTTTCGGATTTCGAGGTCAACGTCCGCCCTCCTGGACTTCCCGATAGCAGGACAACGGAGCTTGGCGGAAGCCGTCATGGCGCAGTAAACCCGCAGCTGCAAGACATAGGCGATATAGGGCCTATCGCCGAAATTGAGGAGCTTGTGTTCGAAGTCGTAAGGCTTCTCATCGGCGAAATCGACCATCTTGCCACGGTATAGTTTCGAGTGTTCGGCGTTGAACACGGCCGCATAGATGGCTTGGCAACGGCGCAAATCCGTCTCGTCGTAGAGATCGCCCCTCGCCTCCACCACGCCGGCGTCGATCAGCGCGTTGAAGAATTTGGTCTCATTGGCGCCTGACATGAAATCCAGCGATTGGCCGTCGACAAAGATGCGGTCGTAGAAGGCGAACCCAGCGACGTCGTCTGTCATGATCGAAGGGGGCTGGATGTAAAGCATGTTATGCGTGCCCATGCCCAAGTTCGGTGAGAAAGCGCACAGCATGACAAGCGGCCCCGGTATCGGATTGATAGGCCAAGTAAGCATCTATGTCCTGCTGGCGCAATCGATGCGCAGTTGAGGCGAAGGGGAGCGCAAGCAGAAGTTGCTCCTGTCTGCCCGCAGCTGCTCAGGGACTCACAGGAGTTCAAGGAAGCCGCATCCAGAAAATCCGGTAGGGGTGTAGCGGGTTGTATCGCTTCGGTCGTGCAGCCCCTGCCTGTGAGTTACAGCGCACGGATTATTTGCCGAGGTGGGGAAATCCGGTCCAGTCAACGAACTGGGCCGGGTCATAATTGGGGACATAGCCAAGTAGTCATCCGCAAAATCTCCCAAAAAAAACAGAGCTTTACCTTGAGCTTGCGAATGGACTTGAAATCCGCATACCCCCAGAACAAAGAAGAACGGCTCGGCAGGCGGCTACCTGCAACCGGTCATTCCGATGAGGATCGGCGTCGCGAACTCGCTCGACGCGTCGAGCGCGGCGCATGTATGGCGTCGCTCTCTGTCGCCTTGACGGCGGCTTTCGGGCTTCCGCCAAGGCGGCCGTTGTTCCGAGCAGCTTGAAGCTTCCGCTCGCTCACCGACTTGCCGCCTTGGGCAACGAGTTGCGCCGCCATCCACTACCGAGATCCGGAAGCACAGGCAAGCAGGCCGCCCAAATCGAAATCGGCGTCAAGCCGGGGAGAATGGAAGCCGAAACCGGCCGGGCTGATCTCGATTTCTGAAAGCTCGGCAGGCGTCGCGCCAGAAAGGCCTTGCAGCTTGTCAGGGGGAAAACTCACATCGGCGCCAGTGCTGAGATCGATCACGATCCGGCCGCGCTCAGCATCGTAACGGGCCTCGACGGCGTGCGGCTCGCGCTCAAGACGTTCCGCCATGCAGCGGTTGGCAGCTTCAAAGTCGGCTTCAGAGATCTGCATGAATGTCGCTCCACTTCCTGCATAATTCGTCGATCGCCTTGGCAAGCTCAGCCCGCAAGCCGTTCACGTCTGCGCGGCTGAAACCGTAGTTCGTTCGCAGCGTCGGCGGCCCATCAGGGCAGTTCCAGATAAAACAACGCCTCGCAGCCGCCGCGGGCAACATGGACATGAGCCGGACCGTGATCGTTAGTTCGTATGGCCACCCGCGCACCAAGAACCTGCAAGACTGTCGGCATGCGCTTGCCCGCGTTGAAGTCGCCCGCGCCCATCCAACGCAAACCAAAGCGCTTCGGTAATATAGGCTTGATGAGACCCGAGCGCAAGCAAAACGGGGAGAGGCGGCGCGGGGTTGGTGACGGTGGGTTACCAGACATGCTGTCTGATAAGGGGATTAGCAGACACGGTGTCGGGTAAGGCGGGAGGGTGTCAGCCTGACAGGGGGCTCAGGTTGAGACGGGGGGAAGGATCTCAGCTTGAGACCCACCAAGAGGCTCGGCAGGAGAAAAAGCGAGATTACAGGCACGGCTGCCAAATGCGCCGCTGCTTTGACCCCGTGGGTCGGCAGATGACCACCCCCCCCTGTCAACCGTGTCAGCTAAGGGGTTAAGTGACACGGTGTCTGGTAAGGGGGTGTCACGGTGACGGGGGGAATTAGAGGCGATCAAGCCGGGGCGTGATGGTGGCGGAAAGTCATTCTCATACAAGGCGGTCGAAAGCAGGGTTTGTGAAAAATCCAAACATCAAACGCGGGAATTATGAAAAATGTAAGCTGCTTCACATGAAGCACGCACACACTCTCGCGCGCCCGTGTGGCGCTGCAGGGAATGAGGGCTTTTCGCCGGTGGAAGACGAGGGTGGCAAGGCCAAAACCAGGGCCCCTGAAAATGGGGCGCTTGCCACCGCGCTCTGACAGACGAGGGCCTGGAAATTCAGGCGCTGGCGAGAAGCGCGACTAGCGGCGGGTTTACGCCGGTAGCCACTGAAAAGCCCGTGTCCGGCAAATCCGTATCCGGCAGAGAGCGCATTCAGCGAAGAAGCGGCGCGCAGAAAGGCGTATCGTCAGCACCACGCTATATTTCCGTCGATCCTGAAGGCGCAGACGAGTTCCCTGGCCGTGTTTCCGAAAATCCCGTGGGTGCTGGCCAACGCCTTCGCCCGTGTGCGGTCAAATATGGAGTCTCTGGAGGCATGCCGTCTAATCGAGGTCGCTCCAATCTTCTAGCCTACGCCCTCGCCACGATTTTGCATTTCTGACCTTTTCGGCGAAATTGGCGAGTGCTTCTTTTGGAGTGAGGCCAGTTTGCGTAAGGTCTATAATCGCACGCCTGACCTTCGTGAGCTCGGAAGGCTCGATCAGCTTCTTGTTCACGTCACCGCCTGTGGCTTGGAGAACAGCGAGCTTGATGGACTTGTCGTCGATGCGCTCAGAGTCAGTCATTCGATTTCCTCGTTTGCGTTTCGAAAGCAGCGCTTTTTTTGCGCGCAGAGAGCGAGAGGGGGGCAGGGGGGCGCAGTGAGTTACATTGGGGGGAAAACTTCAAGTTGGGCTTTTTGCGTCGTTCTGCAGTGTCAAACGAGCGTGAATTGAGCTGCATGGCGCCCCCCTTTCGTGTTCTTGAATTCGGAGACGCATTTCAGTAAGCCGGTGTACAGCAGCAATTTTTTCGCTTTCTGGTAGCGCTCCCATGACCATCCGGGCAGGATTTCCGCTTCGACCATCGCAGTCACATCAAGAGCAAACGTTTCGCCGCGCCTGTTTCGCGCCGTGTGTTCCATCTTGAGCCTGATGAGCAGCATCAGAGCTTCGCCGGCGCCCTTGTGGCCTTCCAAAACTTCCAGCTCGGCTCGGGTCAAGAGAGCGACGCCGCCTTGTGCGATCATATGGAGAAAGGGACGCTTCTGATGATCGGCCCAGACCAACTTTGTCCGCTGAACGACCTCGTCGTCATCGAGATGGCCCCGGCAGCGGTCGATCAAGCTGTCGTTCCATGTGCGAGCGACGTCAAGCAGGTCATCGAAGGTATCGCAAGAGGAAGCCTGACTAACTAAATAATCGTTTAAACCAAGCCCTCGCGAGCCGTTTCGAAATCCGCTCTGCTCCGCGCCTTCCCTCGGTTTGACCTCACGCTCGGCGGCAGCGCCCTTTATCGCCGCGTGCTTGTCGAGGAGCCTCTGCAGCAACCGGCCGACTTGGAACGGCGGGAGCTCCCTTAGCACCGTTTCGTCGCCACCCTCCATCCACGAATAGTGAAATGACGCCTCTTTCTCGTGGACCGATGGCGGGAGGATGCCAATCGCGGAGCCGTTTTGACCGTGTTTCAGATCGATGTTTAGGCCATAAGAACGAAGGCTCGAAACGTTGCCAAGGGTGATGCTGCCGGCGTCATAAAGAAAATGCGCGCCGCGGCGCGTTCGAATTTTTCCGGGCGTTCGGCCAAAAATTTCCTCTGCCTGACCCATCGCTTCTTCGTCATCGGCGTCGACGGCGACTATGCCCTGTTGTCCAGGCTTTCCCGAGCAACGGCCAGCGACGTAGGCAATATTGGCGTCGGGGTGAGCTTGCGCCCATCTACTAATGATTTCTGGGCCTGGTGCTCGCCGCCAGCTCGGGAAGCTCGCAACCGCCGGCTTTTTCCCGTTCGCCGGCAATACCGCCCAGCCGGACCGTCTGAGCGCTGGCGCGTGATCTGCAAATGTGTGCATTACTGTCACCATTCGCGAAAAAGGCTTGCGGTGACAGCAGGTAACGCCTATATTTCAGTTGCAATTCTTTTGGCATTTCGAGCTGCTCAGCAAGTTTGTTCGTCTGTTTGAGGTTGCCGTTAGGACCGCATTGCAGTTGCGGTCCAAATCACGCAAGGACAACTGACGCAGAACTCGAATACATAACGCACGAAATTCAACCGCCGCGGCTTCCCACCGTGGCGGTTTTTCTTTCTAGGCAGCTTTTCGACCTGTGGCTTGCTGTTTCATCCAAGCTGCGATTTCGGAGTGCAGCCAGAAGTTCCGGTTGGCAAGCCGAACTGGCGCCGGGAATTTGTTGTCCCGAACCCGGCGCCAGATCGTGACGCGATCCATTGGTATCAGCTGCAATAGTTCGGCCGTCGGTATGAAGCGGTCCAGCTGTGAGCGCTTCGCGTTGTCGGCCGCAATCTGCGCGACTTCTTCAGTAATCATCTCAATACCCCCGTTCAGATAAGCGCTCAGCGCCAACGCTCGCGCGCCGCTACCTGTGATTGCGGATTTATTTAGCGTTGCTGGCGGTTGAAATCAAGTTCCGCTTTTTGCAGTACTCAAGCTAAACTTATGCTCGTATCACCTTCAGCCCCATATAACTTGTATATTGCGGTGCATCACAAGTGGTACTTGGCAAATTCGGAGAGTTGAAACAAGCTGTACTTGTATTGCGTTTTCTTTTGTTTCAGTATGTGGGTGTCGTGGGAAATGATCTTTCGAGCTGCTCGTCCAGAGATGCAGCCGCGGGTTATCCACAATCGTTCGTCGCTCAGAAAGTTGTGTCTCCTGTTGGCGCAGGTGTCGGTTGGTAAGAATTGGTAATTCGTTCAGCGCGCCTGTGCGACCGGCTGTCTCTGAAACGGAACGACGTTACACTCTTCCGCACGTCCATCGAGGACAGATGCAAGCCGCTTTCCCCAGGCATCAAGCGCCTGCCGCTTCTCGGCGGCATAGGCATGGCGATCATAGACGCCGGCTATTGAGGAGCGATCTTTGGCTACGTGGTTCAGTACTTTGTCCTGGACCACCCTTGAAAAGCCGAGCGCCGCCAAATTGCTTGCGCAGGTCCTGCGAAGATCGTGCGGCGTCGCCTGCGGCCGAAAACCGAAAACGCCTTGGCTCCGTTTCATGGCTTTGGCCACGGCGTGAGGAGTGATGGAACCGGTCGCGCTTGGGTTCGGGAAAAGCCAAGCTCCGCTCCTGGAAGCTGCCGAGGCGTCCGCGAGAAGATCGAGGGCTAGCTGAGAGAGCGGGACAATGTGAGGGCAGCCGTTCTTGGTTCGCTCGCCGGGGATATGCCATTCCCCAAGTTCAAGCTTCAACTCGTCGCGTTTGAGTCCTGCCACTTCGGAGACCCGCTGTCCGGTGACAAGGCAGAGGCGAAGAATGCGCGCCGTCTCTGGCGACATGGCGGCTTCATCGAGTTGGCCCCAAAAGACCCGGATCTCGTCTTCGGACAGTACGCGGTCACGGCTTCTGGCCTTTGCCGGCGCTTTCATGCGCAGCATCGGCGTCGCCTCCATGTACCCCTTCTCAATCGCCCAATTGAAAACGCGCCTGATGATTTCAAAAGTTCGATTAGCCTGGATCGGCGCTCCGCGCGCGACGATCGCATCGAGGATCGCCGTAACGTCCGCGCGCGTGATGGCGGTCAGCGGCTCGCCCTCAAGCTCAGGCAGCACGTCCTTCTTTAGAATCTGCTGATCCTTGAAGCCGGAACGCTTCGCCTTCGCAGCGCTATCGAGGTATTTCTTTGCGAGCTCGCCGAAGGTTCGCGGCCGGGCGCCGCCGAGACGCTTTCGCTCCTTTGCAGGATCGCCGCCAGCCGCCACGGAGCCCATGATCTTGATCGCCTCATCGCGTGCTTTCGCCAGCGTCAAAGCTGGATACTCGCCGAGCGTAACCCGCTGCCGCTTGCTGTCGACCTTGCGCCGGTATCGCAGGCTCCACGTCTTGACGCCGCCTGCAGTCACGCGGAGCGCCAGCCCTCGCACCTTTGCATCTTGAAACTCGGCGCGGTCTGTGCCCTCGGCGCGCGCGCTTTCGACAAACCGGTCCGTCAGCACTTTCATGGCAGGCCCTCGAAGCGAGCTTGGGTCCCAACAGGGTCCCGAGAAAATGAAACAGGACGGAATGCTAGGCAACCGCTTGAAACATTTAATCCACGGAAAAGACGTGACAAAAAACGAGGTGAAGGATGCGGGCTGTTTCGTTCAGTTGCAAGGCCCAAGGGCTGTTAACCGCTGGGTCGCTGGTTCGAAGTCCGGCCCGGGGAGCCATTTCTTAGCTAACATGTTGTTCAGAATGTACTTTTTGTCGAGTGGGACAGCGGGTGGGACACAAGCTCCCTCTCTCGCAGCGCCCTTCGCCATTTTCGCGGCTCCGCTCACGGCAAGTTTCTTCTGAGCGGCCTTACGGGTGTAAATTCGCGCCATCTTGGCATTATCCCAACCGAACAGAGCCATGAGCTCATGCTCCGTCGCGCCATTTTCTGCGGCTCGAACCGCTCCAATTTTCCTAAGGCCATGGGCAGTGCATTGTGGAAGCCCCGCCGCGTCACATTGACTGCGGAACCAATTGCCAAAGCCCGCTGAGGTGAAGGGTTTTCCGAAAGCAGTCTCAAGATACGTTTCTTGGCCAAGAGGCGTATTATCGAGAACATCCTGCAAGGGTGGCAGGATAGGAAGCGTGATGATCCGCTGCGACTTCTTCCGGCCTTTGAACTGCACAAAAGAAATAAGCCCGTCGCTGACATGTGAGGGGCCGAGCAAGACAGCATCGGAGCGCCTTACGCCAAGCCAGAGAAGGAGCGCCATGGCAAGGTGCGGCTTCGTCCCAATCGGGTGATATCGCTCGAAGGCGAGAACATCCTTCTCTGTCCAGGTGTAGTATCCTTCGCTGGCATTTACGATGCGTTCGACGCCTTCGGCAGGATTGACCTTGGTGTGCTCCTCTTTTACGGCCCAGGAGAAGAGTGCGGAGATTTGCTTCAGCCGGAAGTTGGCGGCTTCTGGCGCATCCGCGCGCATATCGCGCAGTTTGCGCACGTTGGCTTTCGACATGCCCTCGAACGGCAGCGCGCCAAGCCGGCGCGCGGTTGATCCAGCCCCGAAGGTAATATCGCAAATTTCGTCGAGAACGGATCGCTTTCTCCGCCGCGTATCGATCTCTAAGGCTAGAAAGGTGGCCGAGCGATAATACTGGTCGCACAACCAATCAAGCGATTTGCGACGCGATTCGGTTTGGCCCTTCACACCCGCAAGGGCAGCGGCGTACGCCGCCATGAACTCGTCTGAGCCTGGCTGGCCGCGCAGCCTGATTTTCTTCTTGCCGGGCCGCCGGAAGTAGTACCGGATGTTGCCGTGACGATCCTTGTCACGTGTGACGTAATCAAGCCTTAGGATTGCCATTGCTCATCACGGCGGACTGAAAATCCGCCCATCCGCTCATGTCGTCGTCTTCGTTTGGCAGGTCGGCATAGGCAGCGTCAAGCGCATACCGGTCCCAGGTCTTGCGCTTGTCGATGAGTTTCGGCTTCGGCATGCGCCCATCGGCGACGAGTTCATCGAATTTCGAAGCGCCGATGCCGATATAGGCGGCGGCTTCGATGCGGCTTAGACCGCGCGGCGCCAGGTTCATGGGAAGCGCATCCCTTCGTTTCATATCACCTCCCTCTATCATAATGCCAGGAAACGGATGAGTGGGACAAAGATGATCTGTTTCGTGATATTGTGAAAAGAAAAAGATAAAGGAGCAAGAAAAGCAAATTGATTATGTGACAGGCTAGCTTGCTCATAATAACAAGTTGTCAATAAGACAAGAGGTGCTGCACTGTTGAAATAAGACTTGATTCAGAGTGAGACGCAGACGCTTTATTATCCTCCGCTTTCTCCTGTATGCTTGTGAATGGGCTTCTCACCGTTTTGCTTTAAATGACTCCAAGGCTCACGGCGGAATAAGGGCGACTGGATCGAAGATGACGAGAGGGAATGCGCATTCACGCGGCGTGCTGAACGGGGCGCGCGCCTTCAGGCCCATGAACACTGATGCAGTCAAGCCATTGTTCACGCCGCGCGCGAAAGACGGAAGCGAAGCGGAGCCCAAACAGAGCCAAACGGATGAGTTGATCGAGATGGCGGTTTCGGACTCAGAACTTTTCGCCACGCCGTCGGACGAGATCGCTTACGCCGCGATCAGGAAGACGACGCACCGTGAAGTCTGGCCCGTGCAAAGCCGGGGCTTCAAACGCTGGTTGACGCACCGCTATTTTATAAGCGCTGGCAAGGCGCCAAGCGGTGAAGCCTTAAACCGGGCGCTGGCGACGCTTGACGCGATCGCCGCCCATGGCGCGCATGCGCCTGTGTATCTGCGCCGCGCCGAAAAAGATGGCAAGCTCTATCTCGATCTCTGCGACGACCGCTGGCGCGCCATCGAGGTCAGCGCGGAAGGCTGGCGCATCATCGATACGCCGCCCGTGTATTTCACGCGCGCTCCGGGCATGATGGCCTTATGCGAACCGGCAGGCGGCGGCGACATCGAAGAACTCAGGATCTTGCTGACGGTGGCTACCGACGGCGATTTTCATCTTATCGTCGCTTGGCTTCTCGCGGCGCTCCGGGCCAACGGGCCTTATCCCATCCTTGCCCTCACAGGCGAGGGCGGCACGGCGAAGACTTCGACGGCCAGGCTTTTGCGCTGCCTCATCGATCCGCATTTGGCCAAAGTGCGCCGCCCGCCTCAGAACGAGCGCGATCTGTTCGTTGGCGCCTCCAAGACGTCCGTGCTCGTGTACGACAATCTTTCAAGCATTCCCGACTGGCTCTCGGACGCGCTTTGTGTTGTCGCCACCGGCGGCGCTTACACGGCGCGCCAGCTTCACACCGACGGCGATGAAGTCATTTTCTCGATCTGCCTGCCGGTGATGATCACATCGGTGGGCGAGGTCATCGCGCGGAGCGATCTGGCCAGCCGCGCGATAACCGTTTCGCTCAGCGCTATTCCCGACCTGGAACGCAAATCCGAGGCCGAACTTGATCGCCTCATCGAAGCGGCGCGGCCTCGCATCCTTGGCGCGCTCCTCGATGCCGCAAGCCACGGACTACGCGAGTTTCCTAATATCGAATTTGAGAGGCTGCCGCGGCTTGCCGGCTTCATTCAGTGGGCGCAGGCCTGCGAAGGAGCCTTCTGGCGGAAAGGCTCGATCCACGCCGCATTCGAGAAAAACAGCGCGGACGCCGCAGACGGCGTCCTTGAGGCGGACAGCGTCGCGCTCGCGCTTATGGGCTTCTTGGCGGCCAACGGCGGGGCGTGGAGAGGCAAAGGGGAGCAGCTTCTCTCTCATCTCACGGCTTGGGCGCCACCAGACGCTTCGCGCGAGAAGTCATGGCCGCGCGATCCAACGCGTTTGTCGTCGCGGCTCACGCTGGCGGCGCCATCGCTTCGGCAAAAGGGGATCAGCATCACCCGGCGCAAATCAAACGGCGAGCGGCTCTTGGACATCGCAAGCAGAGCGATCTGATCGGCTCAGCCTTTTGTGTCACCCATAGGATCCCTATTCCTTTATTTCTTAAGAAAATAGAGACAGCGGCCCTAGCGACCCTGTTCGCGCCCTTTATCAAAGAAATTAGGGGCTTAATCAGGGACTCTGACCGAAAGACGCAGCGGCCCTGACCGGCCCTAGCGTCCCTTCCTTTTTGGCGAGCGACCCTACGAGAGGGTCGCTGATGCGGCCCTCACGCCCTGGCGACGGTATAGCTAAGCGCTTGTTTTACCGAAGAAGAGAGTTCGAAAGGGGCGCTAGGGACGCAAGGGCCGCTGTTTCCAGGCCATTTTCTGGCATGGGTGATCTCCGCCCTATCACAGTTCATTATGCCATCTGGCTCTCGGCCCTCAAGGCCGCGTTCCGCGCCGCTGACGCGGTGGCCTTGCGGCCAGCCTTGACCGCCGCTCACCCGATGGCTGACCGGTGGCAGGCGGGGGCGGAGAAACGGCTTTTTCCGGCCGAACAGAGAAACGGGCCTTATGAGGAGACGCCATCAGTCCAAAGCTGGGCAGCGCTGGCTTCCTTCGCCGCTTTCTAATTGCGCCCTTCTCCCCGGCATTCGCTCAAGGTGACCGCCACAGCCTCCCGCTCATTCATAAACTCGGTCAGTCTCTGACCGAATGGACGGAGATTGTAAGAAGAAGGACGGAGTTGGACGGACTCGGACAGAGGTGGTCGCAGACGGTCTTAGTCTGTCGGAGTCGGAACAAGCCGGACGGTGAGGGACGAAGAAGGACGAAGATTTGAGCAGGCAAGATGTGTGGCGGTGGCCACTCCAAGGCCCTTACTTGGCTTCGCCTTCGACAGTGGCCGGCGAGCTGACGCGGCTGCCTGAAAGTCCTCGTCACGGCCGCGGAGCGGGCGGAGATCGTTAAGCACGCCGGCGCGGTACCGCTGCCGGCGTCCCCTTACCTGCGTGAGCTGGGGCTCGTGGCGCTGGCGAAAAATCCTCGCACGATCAAGAGGCGGTGCTCACCAGTCAGGGGCAGCTTGGCGTTCATAGCGCTTGACACCGAGATTTTTTCCGGAAAATCGGCACGGCCGCTTATTCTCCTGCAGCCGAAGGAATTGTTGCGCCGCCGAAAATTAGAAGTTTGGTAGAGTCGAAGATGGGTGCGGTAACGGATCGACGCGCTTGCCCGACGAGCAAGCGGCTGAGCTTTCCAGGCTGGGTGAATATGAGGAGGCAATTACGCTCACCGAAAAGGTCCTTGATGTTCCGGAACGGGCGCTGGGACCTGAGCACTGAGCACCCGGCTACGCTTGCGAACCTTAATAATCTGGCTGCCTTCTACCTTGAACAGGGCCACTACGGCAAGGCCGAGCCCCTTTCCAAGCGCGCGCTGGCGGCCGCTCCGGGAGTGCAGCGACGTTCCGTTGTGCCGCGGCGAGGGCACAGAATGGAGCGAAGCACCCTATCTCCAGCCTTTTTTAATTGCGGTTGTTTCCTCTCCGCGTAATAGCGGTTCGCCAGCGATCATCTTATCGATAATTGCTTCAACGGATGGTCCTTCTTCGCCCGTTGGAGCTGCAGGCTTAGCGCCCCGCGCCGGGCGTGCTGCTGCCTGAAAGTAAGCTTCGAGCTTCCATCTGCCTTCGCTGTCGCGGCATCCTAATCCCATCGCATTGCCATCATGAGGCGTCGCGATCTCATACTCGCGGCAATAAGTTTCCTGCATGCTCTTGAAGGTCAAGGTGACGCGCAAGGAAACGCCCCCTCCTCTTTCGCCGCCAATCCTTGCCTCTTCTCCGCTTGGCCCCGTTTCAAGGATCTGCCTAAGCGCCCCGCTCGCGAAAATTTGGCCATCCTGCACAGTGACAAGCTCGTTAAAAGGATTCCCGCTGCCGCCTTGGATCAAAAGGCCTGCGCCCGCACCTACAGTCAGGATCGCGGCTAATGCAGCCGCGAGATGCCGGAGCGCAGCGCGCTCATCAAGCCACGCGCCGAATTTCGCTCTCAGATACCGCGCCCCTTTTCCAAGTTCTCTCAACGTATTGGCCAGCCCTCCCGCAGATAGCAGTTTCTTCGCGCCTGCTGCCTGTGGGGGGGGCTTCAAAACGTACTTCCTAAGATACTTTGGAATGGGCTCGGACGCCGCCTGTTCATACATGCGGCGGATAGCGTCTGATTTACCTTTTGATAAAGCCTCGACTTTGGTCAGCGCGGGCGGACTGAGTACGCCATTGGCATAACTCATCATCACATCTGTGACTAGATTAGCATTCGCATACCCTGAATATTCAGCAATAAAGACCATTTTCTTTGTACTATTTTTGAATAATGATAGCTCTTCAAGTTCTTGCGAGATAATACTTTTTCTATACAATTTATTGAACAATATGCGTTCTTCATAGCGTTTTTGCTCGGATAAAGTCGAGAGATATATTATGTTTACGCCAGAACTACGAATTTCTTTATGCCAACTTTTGAGTAATATGCGTTCTTCAAAGTGTTTTTGCTCGATAGCCGCCAAAAAAGTGTTTAGTTTTTTGATTAACTCTACAGCAGAATCATCACGAAATAGAAGCGCACCTCCCGAAAATAACCGCGTTCTCTCAAGAATATGAACCAATATTTTTTGATCAAAGCATTGGCGCAGCGCCTTATAGTCAATATACGTATTCACTCCCCGTGATACTTCCAATATACGCACTTTTGTTTTTAGCGCACCCGGAGCCAATCTGATAGCGCCAATTATATCTAAAACAGTGCCAGCAAGTGCAAGCGTTATTTCCTGGTGATGGTCAACGGAAGCGACGGTTACCACGTATTCAAAGGCATCCACATATTCACCCGCAAGCATGGCCGCTTCGACTCTCTCCAGCATCATCTTACTGAGTGATGAGAGCGGAGGAACAGAACTATTCGGCATCGAGAGAAGGCGAACCAATGCGGAAATCATTTATTTTTTTTCTGCGCCAAAATTCTGTTTGCAGCATCGCTTGCATATCTTTGTACAGTTTCCTTTTGCACCTCGGCATTCAAATGCTTCATAAAGTGCTCCTGAATATCCTCCCAGCTGGGGCGGCAGTGATACGCCCAAAAGAACGCCATCAGCCGCTGACCCCGAAGACACTCTCCCGCACAGCGAATGATTTCTTTGTCGAGCGGACTTTCGTAGCCTGGAGTGTCATTAAGGTCAGCCATCTGGACTGTGCCTTTGAGGGTTTGCACGTGCAGCCTTAATTCGTTTTTGTACGCGATCATACTACCTCACTCTGAGCGAATATTCACCAGATCAAAATCATCCGATTTATCCCGATTCATCCGAGACGGCGGGAATCATCGGCCGCCTCCTCGACCATTTCGGGAAACTCCGTCTAGCTTGGGTTTGCTTCAATACTTGAGCCCCCAACCTTGGAAACGACTATGACGGATTACTCCAAGAATGACCTTATTACGATCATTGGCGCCCCATCCCGCAGCACTCATTCAACCAAAGCACGTAGTGCGCGCGTCTACCGCGAAATTCTAGTGGTATGGCTCGACCGCACGCACCCGGCCAAGCCGGACATTAAGCCATGCTTACACCTA
>CAVWOB010000021.1:0-31987 GCA_963756335.1 uncultured Alphaproteobacteria bacterium | reverse complement strand
ATTAGGCATGGGTGAGCATCGAATCCGGCTCCAGCCCGCGCAATTCAGCCTTCTTGGAGACCGCGTTGTGCTGGACCTTACGGCAACGCAGGCAGGAGAGCTTCCGAAAATACAGAAATAAGTATCCAGTCTTGGGGGCGGATACTTTGCCGCCCCCAACACATCGCCCGCGGCAAAAGTTATGTTGAGGCCGCCGCTAGAGCGCCGTTCATTTCTCCGGGCGCTTGAGCGGCGCCGAGATCGAGCAGCGCACGCCCTGCGGCGCAAACTCGACGCGAACCTCGTCTCCCAAGTCGTGCGACTCCAGCAAGCTCAATCCGAAGCCGCGCCGGGCAGGCGGCGTCACCGGCGGCCCCGCGCTCTCCACCCATCGAAGCCGCAACATTGGCTCGGCGCCTGTTCTATCGATGGTCCAGGTCACATCGACCCGGCCCGCCGGGGTGGACAACGCCCCGTATTTGGCGGCGTTCGTGGTCAGCTCATGAAGCGCCATGCCGAGCGCCAGGGCTTGCGCAGACTCGAGGCTGACATCTTCGCCGTCGAGCGCAAAGCGCGGCATATCCCCGTTATGGTCGTAGGGGGCGAGTTCGGTCGCCAGGATTTGCCGCAAGGAGGCGCTTCGCCAATGATCCTCGCTGAGCAGATTGTGAGTATTTGCGAGCGCTAGGAGCCGGGCCTGGAAGGCTTCGGTAAAATCAGCGATTGTGGCGGCCCTCGTCGCGGTCTGCGAGGCAATCGCAAGAACGGTTGCAAGGGTGTTTTTTGTGCGGTGGTCCAGCTCTTTCATCAGCACGGTGCGCTGCTGTTCCGCGCGAACTCTGTCGGTGACGTCGCGCGCGACGGTGGATGCGGCGATGATCCTGCCCTCCGCGTCGCGAACCGCGGACACGGTGAGCGAAATATGGATGCGTTTTCCGTCTTTCGCGGCGCGCACGGTTTCGAAGCTTTGGGTTGCTTCGCCCCTCCTCACGCGCTCCAGGACGGCGGGCATCGTATCTTTGTCGCCCTCTGGAATGAGGGCGCAAATCGGCTTGCCGGCTATCTCGTCCGCGCGATAACCGAATATTTTTTCGGCGCCCTTGTTCCAGCTGGTGATGATTCCATCGAGCGAATGGCCGATGATGGCGTCGTCGGAGGACTCCACGATGGCGGCCAGGCGCGAAAGCGTCTCTTGATGGCTCTTCTGCTCGGAAATATCGACGAAGGTGATTACGACGCCGTCGACGATCCCGTTCAGGGTGCGATAAGGCCTGATCCGCATGAGGTATGTGGCGCTCGTGTCGGGAGTTCGAACCTCGCGCTCCCTGACGGATAGCGTCGCCAGGACCTCGCGAATGTCGCTTTCGATGGCCTGATAACTGAGTTGGCTGGCGATCTCGATGACGGGGCGCCCACGGTCGGCATCGCGCAAATGGAAGAGCTTGGTGCAGGCGGGCGTGAATGTCCGCACACACAAATTGTAATCGAGGAACAGGATGGCGATCTCGGTGCTTTCGAGCAGATTTTGAAGATCGCTGTTTAATCTTTGAAGCGTCGCGTTCTTTTCGTTGAGCTCGTTGTTGACGGTTTGCAGCTCCTCGTTAATCGACTGCATTTCCTCTTTCGAGGTCTCCAGCTCTTCGTTGGAGGATTGCAGCTCCTCATTGAGGGATTGAAATTCCTCATTCGCGGATTTCAGGTCTTCATTAGCCTGTTCCGCCTCGTCGAGAGCCGCCTGCAGGCGCGCCCTGGTGGCCCGCAGTTCGGCCTCAAGCTCCCGGCTCGAACTCCCTTCATCCTTGCCGGGCGCCTCCTCCGCCGGCGCTTTCGGGGCCTCGATTTCCTGAAAGATGACAATGTAGTGCGCGGCCTTCCCCGACGCGGGAAGAACCGGCTCGACAATGAGGTTTATGATGTCGCTTTTGCCTGCAACCTCGATCGGGACGTTCTCCTGGACCGCGCGCAGGCCCGTGGCTTCCGCTTTTTGAAGAAGGGAACGAGCCGCGGGGCGGAGAGCGTTCTGGATCAGATTAAAAAGGTTGAAGCTCGCGGCGCCCGGCTGAGGGTCCAGATATTTCCCGGTCTGCCCCGAGAAGCTCAGCACCTGTAGGTTTTTGTCGATGAGGAGATGTGCCGGGGCATATCGCTCCATGACGCGCCGGGCGCCTCTTTCGACGCCGCTTTCCGCGGCGGCCCTATGAGGCGCGCCTCCCGGCGGGGCGACCATTCTTGACGCGGCGGGCGACAAGGGCAGGCTCGGGAGGACCGAGGGAGTGTCGTTGCGCCGTTCAAAAAGCCGGTATTTCTTGTCGGCCTCGACGAAATAGCTTTCCTGCCGGGCGATGCTTTCGGATGGCCCCAGGAACAGGACGCCGCCCGGCCGAAGCGCATAGTGGAAGATCGGGATCAGCCGGTCCTGCAGGGCCGTATCGAGGTAGATGAGGAGATTGCGGCAGGAGATCAGGTCGAGCTTGGAGAAGGGCGGATCGCGCAGCACGCTGTGCACCGAGAAGACGATAATCTCCCGGATCTCCGAGGACACGGCGTAATGATCGCCCTCGCGAACGAACCACCGTTCCAGACGTTGCGGTGAAACGCAGTCCAGCTGCGATCTTGGATATCGTCCGGCTCGCGCATGAGCAAGCGCGCGGTCGTCGATGTCGGTCGCGAAGATCATGATCCTCGGTCTGGCCGGCAGCTTGGCGGCGGCTTCCATGAGGAGAATCGCGACGGAATAGGCTTCCTCGCCCGTGGCGCAGCCCGCGACCCAGACGCGGACCTGATCGTCCGGGCCTTTGCCCATAAAAAGATTGGGGATGACTTTCGTTTCCAGCGCCTCGAAGGCGGAGGGATCGCGGAAGAATTGGGTGACTCCGATCAGGAGGTCGCGAAACAACAGTTCGAGTTCCTTCGAATTGGCGCGCAGCTCCGCAAGATAGGCTTTCACGCTATCGAGATGCAGAACCTGCATGCGCCTCTGAATGCGCCGGACGAAAGTATTTTCCTTGTACTCCGAAAAATCGTGGCCGACGGCGGCGCGAAGCAGCGCGGATATTTCCATCAGATGCCCGGCCGCATCCTCGCGGATACGTCCGGGGTTCTTGTTCGCCCGCACCCACAGGAGATGACGATGGTACTCGATCAATTTCGCCGGGATGTCCTTCACTTCCAGAACATGATCGACGAAGCCCGTGGCCGCGGCGCTGCTTGGCATGCCCATCTTGGCCTTATGGTCGATGTCCGCCTGGGCGATGGTGAGTCCGCCATGTTCCTTGATCGAGGCGAGGCCGAGCGAGCCGTCGCTGCCGATCCCCGACAGGATGACGCAAACCGCGTTCTCGCCCTGGTCGCGGGCGAGGGAGAACAGGAACGCATCGATGGGGCGGCGGCTCTCCCGGGGCGGCGCCGGCCTGACGACGACGAAGCGCCCATTCGCCATGGTGAGTGTCGCATCGGGTGGAATGACGAACACATGGTTCGGCAAGACCTCCGCGCCATCCTCCGCTTCGGTCACGGTCATGTCGGTGCTCTTGCCAAGCAGTTCGGCAAGGATGCTCTTGTGGTCCGGCGAAAGATGCTGGACGAGCACGAAAGCCATGCCGCTGTCGGACGGCATATGCTCGAAAAAGGCCTTGAACGCCTCCAGCCCGCCCGCCGACGCGCCGATGCCGACGATGAGGGGAGCCGGGCCGTCTTCCTTGCGCGGGGTGGGGAGCGGGGCCTCGCCCTCCTTCGAAATCAGCCGCATGCCGCGGGGAGCAACTCCCTTTTTCTGGCCGCCCGGCTTACTCTCCGCCATTATTATTCGCCTTATTATTGGTAATGCCGGCGCAAAAGCTTAAACCAAGGCGATCTTGGACTATGAGATCCATATTGGCAAATGTGCTTTTTTTGGGCGATATTATACTTGACGTAGCAGGCTCTCCCACCAAAGCGGAAAACCGCGATTTTTCAAACGGTTACGACTTAGCTTCGTCCGGCTTCGGTTTCTGCTTCGCGACCGTCTTAAAGGCTCTTTCGAACTCCTTTTCGTCGGTCGTTACGCCAGCCTCTTTCGCCGCTTTCTTAAAGCGCTTGAATTGCTCTCCAGGCGTCAGCTCGGGTTCTTTGCGTTTCGGCATCTGTCTGTTCAGTCCCCTGACCAAAGCTATCCCTCAAATGCGTTATTGAAGAAAGTCGCCCAAAAGTCTTCCTCGTCAACAACATCGAATTGCATCCTTAATGATGCGGCTATCTTAAGCCGATTTGCCACGAGCTTCTCGTGAAATGTCTCATCTCTATGTGCTTGCCCAAAACGCTTTTGGGCCTCTCGGATGGCAGAGAAAATTTCCTTATGCACGCCGTCGACACCGGACACGAACTCCCACAAATCACGGCCAACTAGGAAATCAAACCAAGGCGGCGAGCCGAGGCCCCTATCAACCACCGCCGGTTTGTTGTTCAGGCGGTCATAGCGACCGTAAGTTATGCCGAGGATGATATTCGCACCGGTTTCCTCTCGTATCGCTGGCAGCTTGTCCACCATTGCATTCGCGTGCGCTTGATTTCATGGTCCATGGGCCGGACTTAATGCTTAAGAGATACCTTTGCCCATCAATACTGAGATCCAAGTCTATGGGTTCCCACGCCTCCCGGCGCAAGAGTTTTTCAGGCGGCTTCGAAGCGCCAAGGAGCGTTAGGTAGCGTTCTTCTGCCATCCTCCCGAACGCGGTGTCATCTCCATGGAATGCCTTTGCGAGCTGAAGGCGTTCGGCAACTTCAAAAGGGCTGAAGATATTATAGACTGGGGCAGTGATGAGAAGCAGGAACGGGTTGAAGTTTGTCTTCGCGATATGGTCGAAATCAACCGCCAACTTTTGGAAGCGCCGCTCCAAAAAATCCATCGTTTCCGTAATAAAAAGCTCTTTTATCCCCTCCTGCAGCGCAGGAACCAGAACGCGCTGGAATTTGCGTGGCCTTAAGGCATCACGCAGGTCAATGACATCTTTGGGGAGGTCGGCGTCCTCGTCAGCTAACGCCATTGTTCAACCCGCTGCTATGCCATTGCGATCCGAGTGCCTTTTGACCACTTAGCTGGGCTAAGTGACGCCGATTTCTTGCGTATTTTCGGGGGAGCATATGACGGGTTCTCTGGATTTCCGTCATCCCAGACAAACGTCTGCCCAGCCTTAAACCACTGACGCGTGCGAACATGGGATTGAACATAGATCACTCGATATGACTCTGGAACGCGCACATACGGCCGCCAAGTGCGCTTGGCTAGCAAATCCATCTTTTTAGCTATAACATTCCCGGCGACTTGACCGAGACGCAAAGGCACAGCATTGCCTGCTTGCGCGTATTGTTCGTTGGGTGAGCCGCAAAATTCCCAATCGGCGGGGAATTCTTGGATGCAAGCATATTCCCTTAAGGTTAGCGCCCGCACATGCGTTGGATGGCATAAAGACGTGCTGGCGTGATTTGGCATGGTGACAAGCGTCGGGCACGGAAGGTCCATTGACAGCCTGCGCCACCAACCAGAACGCCCCCCCTTTGCCGCCCAAGCCTTGCCCATTCACTCCTTTTGAACTGATACCGGTAGGCTTCGCCAATTCGAGCCTGGCGGCACTTGGGATAAATAGCCCTTCTTCCTTGGGCTAAAGTCCATAAGCACGGGCGATATTTCGTGCAGGCCAGAAATAGCGTCCCCGAGCGTCTTCCACGGCTTCATACCTAACTTGCCAAGGGGATCACTCTGCTCACTATCCTGAGTGCCGCCATGGGTTGGGTCTGGAAAATCAACTTGGGCGTTGAACCTGTTCCCGATAAAGAGCGCCCGCTCACGCAATTGGGGCGCCCCGTAGTTGACTGCGTTTACTTCAAAGCAGTCCATGTGATAGGGCGTCCCATCTATCTTTTGCAAATCTTCCGCAAAAGCTCGGATGACGGAGCCCGGCTGCTCGCTTGGCCTTAATGGCCGACCGCCCTTCTCAGGGCGCTGGGCAATGGGCCTATGTTCCAAGGCCGCGGACAGGAGGCCGCGCACATTTTCCATAAGGAAGAACCGAGGCTGCAGCGCCTCAATCCAGCGCAGGAACTGCCAAAGCATAGACCCGCGCGGGTCTTGAACTGTACGCCTTTTTCCGGCTGTGCTGAACGTTTGGCACGGTGGACCACCAACTAGGAGGTCCACTTCCCCCCGCTTGAGGCCAATTGCCCGCAGAACCTCATTTGGATCCAGGTCAGCAATATCGCCCTCGAATATCTTCAAGTTTGGATATAGGCGGCCAGCTTTGTGGTTATGCCGGATTGTCTCACAAAATGCAGGCTCGATCTCCACACATGCCAGCACATCGAAGCGCCCAGTTTGCTCTAACCCCAGGTCGAGCCCCATAGCGCCGGAAAAAAGCGAAACCACCTTGTACCGTCGCGGCATGTAAAACAATTCCCTCTTTACGCGGCCTGCCAATCGGTAACTCGACGTCAACGGCAACGACGATAAGCCGATTTGTCGCCCTCATGGCAATAGCCTATTGTGTTTTTAGGCAGCTAAAGCGCAGATCAGGCCGTCCCGGCCTGAAAGGTTTGGGCTTCTTCAAATTTGGCGTTGCGAATGACGATCAACCCCGGCTGGTTCTCATAGAGAATGATGATCGTCGGCATTCTTATAGATCGCGCGCCTTCAACGGTGAGGGCGCGGGTTTTCCCGCCTTCGGTCAACGGAATGCCCGCCAGAGGATCGCGCGCCAGAACCCATGTCACCGTATCCCAAGCTTCGTCGGCGCGCTCCCAGCGCTCGCAGGCGTCATCGACAGCAGTCTGAACAGCAGGCTCTTCGCGAATGGTGAGCATTAAGACAGGCCCAAGCGTTCCGCTTCAGCCTTTGCCCACTCCAACTCTTTACCACGCGGAGCCCGTATGCGCTCCGCGAAAACAGCATACAGCGGGATCTCTTCGCCCATTGCCGCGATTTCCCAAGCGTAATCATGGGATTGCTCGCTAATAAAATTGGCGGTGTGATCTCCATCAATATGCTTGATCCACCAGTCTATGATGCTGAGTTCTTCGGTAGAAAACAGCGTCATGTCGGGCCGCTCGCTAGTGCGAAAGCACGTGATTTTCTTGTTGTAGTATGGCTCTTCCCGAACGGTAATCACGCCCTCAGCCTCAAGCTCGGCCCGCACAGGCATCATTTGACGGGGAACCGGGCCGAACTTCTCGCGGATATAGGTTGCGCCCGTAATCGGCTTGCGATGAAGCATGTACGCGCGCGCGTCCGCAAACCATAAAACCTTGTTGAGTTTTATGGCTCCGAATCCATCGCGACGCCCGGCCCGCCAAATGACGTAGTGGACCAGCGTCTTAAATTTCTCCGCGTCGTACTTCATCCTTCGCTTCGCGCCCCGCCGCCGCTTTACCAGTCAGCGGACTGAAATATCAGAGCGACCTTTCGATCACGCGGGCTGTCTATAATACAGCCTTTTGCCAACTACGCCGCGCAACGCAACTTCTGCTCGCTTCTGATCGTCAACGCCGCGCGCAATCCGATTATTGTACCTGAAATCAAATTCCGCAAGGTAGCGATGAAGATGGATTTCGGCGCAATGCTGATAAGTGCCCTTCATGCCCCTCTTGAAGATGGAGAAGTAGCCCTCCAGCGTATTCGTGTGGACGGAACCGCGAACGTACTCGCCAGCGCCATGCTCGACCGTGAAGTGGTGCTTGAACTCAGCGCCGATCTTGCCGTAAAGCGCCGCTTCATCCGTCATAAGCATGCTTTCCTTGCGGAGATTGGCGTCAACAATCGGCTTGATGTTGGCGGTATCAGCCTTGTCGATCACGAAGCTGCGCACATCGCCACCGCGCTCAACAAGCGCCAGCGCCGCTTGCTTGTGAGCATAGCCGCGCGCGTTCGGATGCTTTACCGCGCCTTCCTTCTTTCCGATGAAGGTTTCGTCGGCTTCGACAATCGCGCCGGGACCACCCATCGGAGCAAGACCGCCAGTCCGCATCGCTTCGCGAATTCTGTGGCTCATGAACCAAGCCGACTTGAGCGTGATCCCAAGCATGCGATGAAGCTGGTTCGAAGAGATACCCTTCTTGCTTGAGCAGAGAAGCGCAATCGCCTGAAGCCAGAGACGCAGCGGAATGTGGCTGTCCTCGAAAACCGTGCCAATTTTGACCGTGAAGGGCTTACGGCAGGCGTTGCAGTAATACGTGCCAATCCGAGTGCTTTTGCCCTGGAGCTTCCTGATGCGGTCCATGCCTTCGCAGCGCGGGCAAACCGGGCCGTTCGGCCAGAGGTGCGCCTCTACCCATTCGTAGGCTGCTTCTTCGTCCTGGAAGCGCTTGTGTGAAAGAACGTCGGCCATGGGAATCAATCTCCTATGGCTTTGATCCTAGTACGGATCGTCTGCTACGTCAAGTATAATATCGCCTTTTTTTGACCGGCGCCGAAGTACACGCCATGGGTATGCTTGATTGTATCGCGCGGCATGGGGCGCGTAATAATGCCGAAGTCTTGAATGCGCGCTCGGCGCAATTCCCGCGCTCTTTTTCGACGGAAGACGACGCGCTCCTTGCGCTCGACGTGAGCGCCACCCTTCAGAATGCGGGCGCCGAGGTTGTCGATCCCGGAGCGACCCTCAAACACACGCTTTCGCTCGCGAACACACCGCTTCTTTCGGCGGCGGTCCTCGATGTGAACTTGCAAGACGAGGACGCTTATCCAGCCGCGCGCGCCCTTGAGGGCCTCGGCGTCGGCTTCGTCTTTTACACGAATTGCGAAGGAGCGGGAGAATTGAAGCCGGGCCTGACCGAAGGCGTTGTGCTGCGCAAGCCGGCTCCGCTTGAGGCCCTGTCCCGAGTCTGCAAGGCGCGCAAGCTGCCCGCGCCGCCCATCTCTTAAGGCGCCGCCGGCTTTTACAAGGCGCGATCTCATGCCGGCGACCCCACCCGGCCCCTGGAATTCAGCGGCAGCCGCATTCGGCATGTCGCGCCTTCAGGCGCATAGGCGAGTTCGCTCTCCCCACCGAACTCGAAGGAGATGACCTGCTCAATCAACCTTGAGCCAAAGCCGAGCCTGGTTGGGGCGGCGACAGGCGGTCCGCCGCTTTCCCGCCAGAGCAATTCGATGACTTGCGCCTGCTCGCGCCAAGTCAGCGCGACCCGTCCCGCAGGCGCCGAAAGAGCCCCGTACTTCGTGGCGTTCGTCGCCAGTTCGTTAAGAGCGAGCGTCAGCGTAACCGCTGAGCTCGGCGCCAGCATGACGTCCGGTCCGCCAATTTCAAATCGCTCCATGCCAAAGGGCGACAGGGCGTAGTGCGCCACGTCCTCCAAGGAGGCGCCGGTCCAATCGGCGCGCGTCAGCAGATCGTGCGCTCGAGCCAGCGCATGAATGCGATCCATGAAAGCTTGCTCGAAGGCGTCGAGAGCGGTCGCCGTGGCCAATGTCTGGGCCGCCAGCGAGAGAACGACGGCGAGCGTGTTCTTGACGCGATGGTTCAGTTCGCCCACCAGCGTCTCGCGGCGCTCCTCGTGGCGCTTCCGTTCCGTGATATCCCGCAAGATGACGGTGAAAAGCGTTTGATCGCCGACCTTGCCTTGGGAGATCGACGCCTCGATGGGAAACTCGCTGCCGTCCCCGCGAAGCGCGCTCAGTGCGGAAAGGCCCCCCATGACGCGGCCGGTTACACCAGTCTGCGCAAATTTCCCGATGTGTTCGCGATGAATGACCCGAAAGCGCTCCGGAATAAGCCGATCGATAGGCCGACCAAGCATCTCGGCGGAAGATCGTTCAAACATCTGCTCCGCGGCGCCATTGAAAAGCACAATGCGCTGCTCCCTATCGACGCTGATGATGGCGTCGCGCGCCGATTTGATGATTTCCCGACATGCGCTGCCGGCTCTCGGCCAGCCGTTCCTCCGCGGACTTGCGGTCGGCGATGTCGACGCATGTGCCGATATAGCCGAGAAAGGCGGCGTCGATGGCGAAGCTTGGAACTCCGTGGCCGGCGACCCAGCGCCAGACGCCGTCGTATCGGCGCAGCCGGTAGTCCATTTGGAACTCTTCCCGCGCGTCGAAGGCCGCGGAGTAAGCGTCGAGGCAGCGGCTGGCATCCTCGGGATGGACGCTTTCAATCCAGCCATAGCCCGCCGCCTCATCCATGGTGCGTCCGGTGAAGGCGAGCCATTGCTGATTGAACCACGTGCACAGCTTGTCGGCTTCGGAGACCCATATGAGCACAGGCGCGCTGTCGGCCATTCTGCGAAAGCGCCGCTCGGCGTCCAGAAGGGCTTTCTCAGCCCATTTGCGCTTGGCGACCTCCCGTTCCAACTTCGCCAAGCGGATCTCGTCCGAGATGTCCTTCGAGATGAGTAGGAAACCGATCGCGCGCCCGCCGCCGTCGCGCCGTGGAGTGACGACCACGCGCGCAATGAACGACTTGCCGTTTTTGCGGCGGCGCTTGACTTTGCCTTCCCATTTGCCGTCTCGCAGAGCCGCGTTGAGCATTGTGCGCGGCAGCCCGGATTTTGCGTCCTCAGGCGCATGAAGGATCGAGGCATGGGCGCCGATGACCTCATCCGGCTCGTAGCCATAAATACGGCGTGCGCCCTCGTTCCAAAGCACAATACCGCCGTCGAGGCTCTTGCCGATGATCGAATACTCGGTTGAGGACGCAAGCACGTTGCTGATGAAGTCCAGCGCCTGCTCGGGCGTGCTCGCGATGCTGCTGTCGAAAAACTTCGTTACCACGGGAGGCATGCTCCAGGCAATTGCCGAACCTCGGTGGCGGCCGGAACATCAGGTGACTGCTGAGGCTGAGGTTGCCGGGCTAGCACGCACGTTGCGCTCATCCTTGAACTTCACACAATATGCCTGCTTTGGCAAATGGTTGTGGTCGTCGATCTCTGCCCGGCGCTGCCACCGCAAAGGTCTATACCGTTGGAAATTCCGGAGCGCATCGGCCAGATCTCGCACAATACGGCCGACGCACTGCGAAAGGCTGGCGCGCGCGGAAGTCATTCTGGCCGATCGCGGAGGCCAAGCAAAAAAGGGCACGCACTTGCCGTAGGGAGAAGTTTTTGCAGTCTGGATGCATCTAGCCTATCGTCGCCACTCGATGGAAGGGATCTAACAAGCTTCTCGAAGGAAAGTACTTAGGCGATGTCTGAGCCCGCACCTGTCTTTGGAGCTGCAGACCTTACCAATTGCGACCGCGAGCCGATCCATATCCCGGGCTCCATTCAGCCGCATGGCGTTCTGATTGTGCTCGATCCCGGCAGCCTCAAGGTTATCCAGGTTGCGGGCGATACCGGACGTCTGCTCGGCCTTGCGCCGCATGAGGTGCTTGGGCGCGGGCTGGAAGCGCGCATCGGAACGGCTGCGCTTGAACGCTTGCGCGCGTTTAGCGCGCAGGACACCGCCACCCCGCGGCCCCTCTTCGCTTTCGAAACGGGCGTGCAATACCATGGACAGCCGCTGGAGGCGTTTGTGCATATGAGCGGCGGCGCGCTGGTCATTGAGCTGGAGCCGTGCCAATCCGAGCCATCTGCAAACCCGGCGGCGATAGCACAGGGCATGATCATGCGTGTGCACGGCGAGGCGGAGTTGCCTGGCTTTTTCCAGGCGGCCGCGAGCGAAGCGCGCGCCGCGACCGGCTTCGACCGGGTCATGGTCTATCAATTTCAAGCAGACGACAGCGGGGCTGTGATCGCCGAGGCCAAGGCTGAAGATCTGGAGTCTTATCTCGGACTGCATTACCCTGCTTCCGACATTCCCAAGCAAGCAAGGGAACTCTACAGGCGCAATTGGACGCGGCTTATTCCCGATGTGCACTATACGCCAGCGCCGATTACGCCTGCATTGAATCCCATTACCGACGAACCTTTAGACCTTACCTTCGGCGTTCTGCGCTCCGTTTCGCCCCTGCATCTCGAATATCTCCGTAACATGGGCGTCGCTGCGTCGATGTCGCTTTCCCTGGTGGTCGAAGGGAAGTTGTGGGGCCTGATCGCATGTCATCATTACAAGCCGCATCACCTTCGGCAGACGCTGCGTTCGGTGTGCGATCTGTTCGCCCAAATGATTTCGCTGCAGCTGCAAGAAAAACTCGCTACCGAAGCGCATGGCGACCGCCTGAGAACGAAACGCATCCATGCGGAGCTGGTCGAGGCGATGGTTCGCGAAAACCATCTTGGCGAAGCGCTGCTTCGACATCATCCAAACCTGATCGATTACATCCCGGCGGAGGGGGCCGCGGTTTTGTGCGACGGGCGGGTGACCAGGCTTGGAAGAACGCCCACGGATGAGCAGCTCTGCGAATTAGTCGGGTGGCTGAACACTTCTTTGCGGGACGGCATGTTCATGACGGACCGCCTCCCAGAGCAATATGCTCCCGCCAAAGACTACGCCGATGTTGCAAGCGGCGTTATCGCCCTCGCCGCGTCCCGTTCGCCCAGGGACTATGTGTTCTGGTTCAGGCCGGAGGCTTTACGCACGGTGACCTGGGCTGGCAATCCGGCCAAAGCGGTCGAGACCGGCGATGACGGTATCCGGCTTGGCCCGAGAAAGTCCTTTGCGGCGTGGACAGAAACCGTCCGCGGACGCTCGCTGCCATGGAACGACCGTATTGCCGAAGCTGCCCGCGACCTGCTCATATCCATGCTCGATGTGGTCGTCCGTCATATGGACCAGGTCTTGCGCGAGCGCGAGCAGGCTCGTATGCAGCAGAATTCTGCTGATGGCGGAACTCGACCACCGGGTCAAGAACACAATCGCCACGATCCAGGCTCTCGTGAGATTTTCCGCGTCTGGAGCCCCGAGCCTGGAGGACTTCGCGCGGAGCATCCAGGAGCGGCTGCATGCCATGGCCAGCGCCCATAGCATGCTCACCCAGAGCCGCTGGAAGGGATTGGACCTGCAAAAAGTGATCGAGGAGCAATTCGCGCCGTTCGGCGGGGCCGGACGCGTGAAGATTTCAGGATCGAAGCTCATGCTAAGACCGAAGGCGGCGCTCAGCGTCTCTCTCGCTCTCCACGAGCTGACAACGAATGCCGCCAAATACGGGGCGCTTTCGGTCCCGGAAGGCTGGGTGGAGGTCGGCTGGGCGGAGCAGGCCCTCGAAGGCAAGCCCTGGCTCGTGCTGCGCTGGACCGAGCATGGCGGTCCGGTGGTCGCGCCGCCGGGCCGAAGCGGCTTCGGACGTGTGTTGCTGGAGCACAGCCTCGCTTATGACGTCGATGGCCATGTCGATCTCGAATTCAGGCCGGAGGGGCTAACCTGCAAAGCGATGATCCCCTTCGAACAGATTATTGAAGGCTAGGAGTAAGCGTTGGCGCCCCTTGGCGAGCAAAGGCAGGAAGCTTCGGGACCATGGTCTCTGAGGGGCCGGCGTATCTTGGTCGTTGAAGACCAGTCCTTAATTGCGATGGAAATACAGGATTACCTGGAAAAGGCCGGCGCCATCGTTGCTGGCCCGGCCGGCAGAGTTGATCGCGCCGTGAGCAAGGCCGAAGAGGAAATTTTGGATGCCGCGCTGCTTGATATTGACCTCAATGGCGAACGCTGCTGGCCTGTCGCCGATGTCCTGGCCCGGCGGGCAATTCCTTTTGCCTTCACGACGGGGTTCGAGACAAGCATCGTCATGCCCGAACGGTTCGCTGGCCGTCCCGTTCTCTCAAAGCCTTATCGCGAAGAGGAGGTGTTGGCGGTTTTGACAAGGTTGTTAATGCGAACTCACTCGTAAGAATCTCAAAGGATCTGACTTGTGCCGGGATTTTCCTTACCTGAACGAAGTCGCCTTTTGCCGACCCCGAAGACTGACAAACCCTTTTGGAAATCGTTGAGACGACCGGTTTTGGCCCCAGGCAGCCTATCAGAAAAGTAGATGTGGAAAAGCGAAAGGCGCACTTCGAGTGATGCGCGGGCGTCGCTAGGGAACTGCGGCTCAACCCCCAATAGCAGGCACCCTCCAAAATCGCCGCGATAAGCCGCTTTCGGCCTTCTTCTGCCGGAAATGAAGCGCCTTCACCGCCCACTCTGTCGCGGCTAATCGGCGCGGCAGCCTGCTGCACGAATTGCGGCTCACAAAAAGAAAAGATTAAGCGGCTTGTCGAGCCGCTGCGCCAATTTCACCATCGTATCGAGCCCGATATTCTGCTTGGCGTTCTCGATATCGGAGACATGGGCCTGCGCGATCCCGGTGGCCTTGGCCAGCTCCCGCTGGCTGAGGCCGGCCTCCACCCGAAACTTCTTGAGATTGCGAGCGAAGATCTCGCGTTCCGGCTGACTGTCCGGAGCGCGCTTTTTCGTCATCACGGGAAGCGCGCGCTTCCGTTGACGAGGGGCGTCCTCCGCCGATTGCGTACGGTCAGGCTTGAGCAAGGGTCAGCCTCCTTCGCCTCAAAACAAACTTCGGATCGCCGCTCAAGAGCAACCCGACCCAATCGCTTTTGCACTATATTCACCGGCCGGTAAAATGTTGGCAATCGCTGGTGCGAGGGCGGTTGGAAGCTGCCCTGGAAAACGAACCGCAATCGATTTCAGATGGCGCAAAAGGTATAGAGCGATCCAAAAATGTCACACTCTGAGGGAGGCGATGTTTGCAAATTGTCTTTTCCAGGCGGCAATAAGAATGCTGTTGAAGTCCGGCCGGAATAGAAGCGCTCATGTAAGATCGCTGTGAATAATGCACAACTCGTCCGTCTTTAAGTTTTATATTCGTCACTGGCTTAGTATGAGGTAATCGTATTAGTGTAAATCGCCAACGACAAATTGCTTCCGTCTTTATCAAGGTATAACTAAAATAGACGCACCTAACGTCTCTCTCATTTGCTTCCATTATGCCGTGAGATCCGAGCGATTGCTCCTCATTTACTTTGTCTTCGGATAGCATATAAGCGACCTCACGCTCAACTTCTGCAGATGTTCCGGCATGTCCGCCAAAGGTCACGCGTCCGATTATGCCGATCGCATCAGGCAGAAGCTTGAGCGGGAACTGGGCGATCTGGTCCTCGGCAATCTTCGAGACGCGAGCGTCATCGAGATCATGCTGAATCCGGATGGGGGGCTGTGGGTTGAGCGTTTCGGCCACCCAATGGCGCGCCTCGGCGAGATGCCCCCGCATCAAGCCGAGGCCGCTATGGCCACTCTGGCGGCGATCCACGGCAGGACGATCACGAGGCAGTCGCCGATCCTCGAATGCGAGCTGCCGGACGGCAGCCGCTTCGAAGGCCTGATCCCGCCCGTCGTCGCGGGCCCGAGCTTTTGCATCCGCAAGCGCGCGAGCCGCATCTTCACGCTCGACGATTACGTCGCCGCCGAACGCGATGACGCCGAGGCAGCGCGACCTCATTCGCGAAGCGGCGCTCGACCACCAGAACATCCTCATTGTCGGCGGGACCGGCTCCGGCAAGACGACGCTTGTGAACGCCGTCATTCGCCTGATCGGCGAGGAACTCGCGCATGAGCGCCTCTTGATCCTCGAGGACACCGCCGAAATCCAATGCGCCGCGCCCAATCACGTCTTCAAGCGCACCACGGACTCCATCGACCTGAGGCGCCTGTTACGCTCCACCATGCGCTACCGCCCCGACCGCATCGTCGTGGGCGAGGTGAGGGGCGGGGAGTGCCTGGAACTCTTGAAGGCCTGGAACACCGGCCATCCCGGCGGCGTCGCCACCGTTCACGCCAATGACGCGCTTAGCGGCCTCATCCGTCTCGAAAACCTCGTCGCCGAAGAGACCCCGGCGCCGATGCAGAAGACCATCGCGGCCGCCATCGACCTCATCGCGGTCATCGCCAAGACCAAGACCGAGGCCTGCAAAGCCGGGCGGCAGGTCCAAGAGCTTCTCCGCGTCCAGGGTCACGACGGACGCAACTACGTCACCCAAATCATGGAGTAGGACCATGCAGCGAACAACTGCGCTCGCCTTCGCGCTCGCTTGCCTCCTTGCGCTCTTCGCCCTTTCGGCGGAGCCCGCGCTGGCGACCACCACGACCAGCACAACGGGCGGCCTGCCCTGGGAGAGCCCTCTCAACACGATCCGCGACAGCCTGAAAGGCCCTGTCGCGCTCGCGATCTCCCTGATCGGCATCGTGGTCACGGGCGCCATGCTGATCTTCGGCGGCGAGATCAACGAGTTTGCGCGCCGCGTGATCATGATGGTGCTGGTGGTCGCTCTTCTCGTCCAAGCCAACAACGTCTTGACCACCCTTTTCACGACCGGCGCGGTGCTCTGATGGCGGGCTGCGCCGCACGCCGCTCTACCGCGCGCTCCACCGGCAGAACCTGCTTCTTGGCGGCGAGCGCGAGCCCGTGCTGGCGTCCGCCATCGCCTGCGCCGGGTTGCCCGCGGCGAGTTCCAACCTCGTGGCGCTGACCGTGGGCGTCGGCCTCTGGCTCTTCCTGATCGGCGTCCTTCGCATGATGGCGAAGGCCGACCCCATGATGAGCCAAGTCTATCTGCGCCAGCTCAACCACCCCGCCTACTTCCCGGCCCGCTCGCGGCCGTCACGGAATCGATTGAGGAGCCCTCATGCTGAGCTTGAAGCAGTTTCGGGATCGAGCGAAGGGCGCAGCCGACCTCTTCAATTACGCGGCCCTTGTCGACGAAGGCATGGTCCTTTGCAAGGACGGCTCGCTTCTTGCAGGCTTCTTCTACCGCGGCCCCGACAGTCAAAGCGCGACGGCCGCCGAGCTCAACTACCTCACCCAGCGCATCAACGCCGCGCTCTCGAAGCTCGGCACAGGCTTTGCGCTGTGGATCGACGCGGTGCGCCTGCCCACGGCCGGCTATCCCGAGCCTTCGGCCTCGTTTTTTCCGGACGCGGTGACGCGCGCCATCGATGAGGAGCGCCGGCGAGATGTTCCTCGCCGAAGGCGCCCATTTCGAAACCGAGTATGCGCTGCTGGTGAGCTACACGCCGCCGCTTCGGCGGACCGCGCGCCTCGCCGATCTCGTCTATGACGACGATCCGCAAGCTGAGAAGAAAAGCCCCGGCGATCGCCAGATCGAAGCCTTCCAGCGCTCGCTCGCCGAAATCGAAGACGGCCTCGCCGACATCCTGAAGCTTCGGCGCATGAAGGGCTTTCGCGTCACGGACGCCTCCGGCCGCGAGCATCTGCGGGACGATCTCCTGAACTATCTCCAGTTCGTCCTCACCGGCGAGCTCGCGCCCGTCAATGTGCCGCCCTGCGCCATGTATCTCGATGCGCTGCTTGGCGGCCAGGAGCTCTGGAGCGGCGACACGCCGAAATACGGCGACAAGTTCATCGCCGCGGTCGCCATCGAAGGCTTTCCGGCCGAAATCCTATCCGAACATCCTCGCAGGCCTCGAAAGCCTGCCGATCTCGTTTCGCTTCTCCTCGCGCTTTCTCTTTCTCGACAGCTTCGAATCCATGGGCCTGTTGCGCAGCTACCGGCGCAAATGGAAGCAATGGACGCGCGGCTTCTTCGCGCAAGTCTTCCGCACCGAGGGCGGGCCCGTGAACGAGGACGCCGCGCTGATGGCGGCGCAGGCCGAACGGGCGATGGCGGACGCCAGCTCCAATCTGGTGGCGTTCGGCTACTACACGGCCGTTCTCGTGCTGATGGGCGAGGAGCGGGACGATCTCCTCGAAAATGCGCGCGCGATCGCCAAGGAGCTCCGCCGCGAAGGCTTCTCAAGCCGCGTCGAAACCATCAACGCGCTCGAGGCCTGGCTCGGCAGCCTGCCGGGGCACGCGGTCCCGAATGTGCGCCGCCCCTTGCTCCACAGCCTGAACCTCGCGGATCTGATGCCGGCGTCCTCGACCTGGCCCGGGCTCGCCGCCTGCCCAAGCCCGCTCTTTCCCGAAGGCTCGCCGCCGCTCCTCTATGGCGCAACGACCGGCTCCACCCCCTTCCGGCTCAATCTTCATGTCACCGATGTGGGCCATACGCTCGTGTTCGGGCCGACCGGCGCCGGCAAATCGACGCTTCTGGCGCTGATCGCCGCGCAGTTCCGGCGATACAAGAACGCCCGCGTCACGGCCTTCGACAAGGGCCGCTCGCTGTTCACGCTCGCGCACGCCGCCGGCGGCGCGCATTACGATCTCGCCGGCGACACGGGAAGCCCGGGCCTGTGCCCTCTGGCGCGGCTGGAGACGACTTCGGATGTCGCTTTCGCCGAAGAATGGATCGCGGCGTGCTTTCAGCTGCAGCAAGGCGCCGCGCCCTCGCCGCGCCAGAAAGAAGAAATCCGGCGCGCCGTGGGCCTCCTGCGCCAGCAGACAGGCGGCCGCAGCCTTACCGATTTCGTGGCGACCGTTCAGGACGTCGATATTCGCGCGGCGCTCGGCCCCTACACCATCCAAGGCTCGCTCGGCCATCTCCTCGACGCCCGCGCCGACGCCATCGAGGAAAGCGCGTTCACCGTGTTCGAGATCGACGAGCTGATGGCGCTCGGCGAGAAGAACCTGATCCCGGTTCTGCTCTATCTCTTCCGCCATTTCGAGCGCTCGCTCACCGGCGCGCCGGCGCTTCTGCTCCTCGACGAAGCCTGGATCATGCTCGGCCATCCGGTCTTCCGCGAGAAAATCCGCGAATGGCTGAAAGTGCTGCGCAAGGCGAACTGCGCCGTCGTGCTCGCCACCCAGAGCCTGTCGGACGCGGTGCGCTCCGGCATCTTCGACGTGCTTCTGGAATCCTGCCCGACCAAAATCCTGCTTCCGAACGAGGAGGCGGACAAGGGCGGGACCGAACAAGTCGCGGGGCCGCGCGACCTCTACACGCTGATCGGCCTCAACGAGACCGAGATCGATCTCCTCAAGAACGCGGCCAAGAAGCGGCACTACTACGTGGTGAGCCCGGACGGCCGGCGTCTCTTCGAACTCGGCCTCGGCCCTGTCGCGCTTGCGTTCACGGCCGTTTCTTCGCGCGAGGACCTCGCCCGCGTGCGCGCGCTCATGGAGGCGCATCGCGAACACTGGCCGCAGGCCTGGCTCGCCGATCGCGGCGTCGACGTCTCACTCGAAACGGCGGAGGCTCCTCGATGAAGCTGCTTAAGCGCGCCGCGCTCGGCGCGGCAGGGATGGCGGTGGCGGTCTTCGCGACGCCAAGCCTCGCCCAGACGGTCTATTGCGTCAATTGCTCGAGCGAACTCACCCAGCTCGCCAACCTTGCCCGGCTCGTGGACCAGCTCGCCACCCAAGGAAGCATTCTCACGACCAACAACACTCAGTTGTTGAATATGATCGCCAACACCACCCGGCTGCCATCTCTCCAGTGGGGCGCGGGGCAGTCGAACATCGTCTCGCTGAATTCCATCCTGTCCGGATCCTCCTCGCTTTCCTATGCGAGCGCCAATCTGACGAGCGCATTCGGCCAGAAATACAGCGATTACAACACGTATTTCAGCGGCCAGCCCACCAGCGCGATGGCGGCCGCAAAAGACCAGCAATGGTCGAGCGACACGAACGCCAGCGTTCTGTCCACGCTTCGGGCCGGCAATCTTCAATCCTCGCAGATGCTCGGAGACGAGCAGGGGACGATCGCAAGCCTCAGAACTCAAGCGGCCGGCGTCGAGGGCAACCTGCAGGCGATGCAGACGCTGGCGCAGATCGGCCTCCTGCATGTCGAGCAGCTCCAGAAGGTTCGCCAGCTGATCCTGACGGATACGAGCCTTCAGGCGAACGCCATCCAGACCCGCGCCGATCGCGACGCCTTCGAACAGGCGGCCTGGCGCAAATTCATCAAGACCCCCGCCATCCAGACCAGCGGAGGCGCGCGGTTCTGATGCAGCCCGGCCGCCTCATCGCCCTTCTCGTATTCGTCGCCGCGCTCAGCGTTGCGCCGGAAGCCATCGCCGCGGAGACCCGCCACGAACAGCTTCGATTCCATCATCAACCTCTACAGGCAGAACGCCGCCAAGTGGGAAGCGACGCTTGCGAACTATGCGCTGACGCTGTTCTGGATCCTCGTCGCGATCGATCTCACGCTCACCGGCATCCGGCTCGCCGTGAAAGGCGCCGAATTCGGGGAATGGGCGAGCGAGCTTGTCAGCCAGATCCTCTTCATCGGCTTCTTCTTCGCTCTCCTCAAGAACGCTCCGGTCTGGGCGTCGGCGATCGTCAACTCCTTCCGGACGGCGGCGAGCCAAGCCGTCGTCGCGTCTGGCGGAACGAGCCTGATCGCGCCATCGGATGTGTTCTCGGTCGGCCTCGCGCTCGCGAGCAAACTCTACGAGAGCGCAAGCTGGTATCAGCCGCATCAGTCCTTCGTCATGTTCCTGTTTGGGCTGGTCTTGATCGTGTGCTTCGCCATCATCGCGGCCCTTCTCATCGTCGCGCTGGTCGAATCCTACATCGTCATTTCGGCGGGAGTTCTGTTCATGGGCTTCGGCGGCTCGAAACTGACGAAAGACTTCGCCGTCAAGATCCTCGTCTACGCCGTCAGCGTCGGCGCGAAGCTCTTCATCATGCAACTCCTGATCGGCCTCGGCCAGCAGGTCTTCAACTCGCTCGCAGCGAACTTCGAAACAAACTCGGTCGATGTTCTCGTCGTCATTGGCTCGGCCATCGTCATGCTCGCTCTGACGTGGTTCCTGCCCCAGCTGATCCAGGGGATGATCAACGGAACCGCCATGGGCGGAAATCCGGCCGCGTCTGGCGGATCTATCAAAACATCGGCAGCGCCGCCGGCGGCTCCCTCTACGCCGGCTATCAGGCCCGGCAACTCGCCAGCGAGCAAATCGCGGACGCTCAAGCCGAAGGCCGCCCCGCGCCCAACCGCGCCCTCAGAACGCTGGCCAATCTGTTATCGGTCCCCCTCGAAACGCTCGGCGGCCGGCTTGGCGGACGCATCCGCTTCGGCACGTTCCCTGGGCAGATGGGCGAAGAGATGAGGCAAAAAGCCCTCCGCATGCAGGAAGAGCGGGAAAAGCGAGCAGGCGCAGAACCCCCCGCCGCCGGGACAGGTCAGACCCGGCAGGAAGAGACCGTAAGTTCGATTTGGAGAGAGAAGCGATGGGCGAGACGAAAGCCGGCATCCGATCCGATGCTCAACCCCTATCTGGCGGGACGGCGCGAATGGAACGAACGCTACGGGGATTATATCGCCCGGGCGCGGAGCTGGCGCTCGGCCGCGTTCCTCGCGCTTTGCTGCGCCGCCCTATCGCGTCGGCGGGCCTCGTTCACGTCGCGAGCCAAAGCCAGATCGTTCCCTATATTGTGCGCGTCGATAAGCTCGGCGCCGCGGCCGTCGTGGATCGCGCCGATGAGGCCGCAAAGCCGGACCAGCCCTTGATCGTGGCGAGCCTTGCGCGCTGGATCGCCGATATCCGCAGCGTCTACACGGACGCGGGCGCCGAGCGGACGCTGATCGCCGAAGGCTACGCCTTCATCGACGCTCACTCCGACGCCTATGCGGCCATGAACGATCATATGCGGGCGCACAATCCGTTCGAACGCGCCCAGACGGAAACCGTCTCGGTCAGCGTCGAAAGCGTGCTGCCGATCTCGCAGACCTCATGGCGCATCGAATGGCGCGAGGAGACGCGCACGCGCGACGGGCGCGAGCCCGCGACCAAACATTGGCAGGCGCAGGCCGCCATCGCCTTCAACAGGCCGGACGACGAAAAAACCCTGCGGCTCAATCCGCTCGGCATCTACGTCACGTCCTTCAACTGGTCCGAGCGGCTTTAATCGGGAGACCTCTGTCATGCGCGCGCTTGCATTCTTCTCTCGCTCAGCCTGAGCGTCCCAGTGCAGGCCCAAGGCCTTTCCATGAAGGACGCGCCGGCCGGTCCGCCGCCCGCGGACGCGCCGCTGTTCAGTCCCGAGCGGCCGCTCACCGCCAAGGAAAGGAAAGGCGTGCGCTTCGGCAAGGAATGGGCCGGCAACCGCGACAAGCCGGCCCGCGGCGACGAGGGGGCGACCGTCTTCGTGTTCGGCTCGACGCTGCCGACCATCGTCTGCGCGCCCCTCTATGTCTGCGATCTGGCGCTGCAGGAAGCCGAAAGCGTCAACGACCTGAATGTCGGCGACAGCGTGCGCTGGAAGGTCACGCCCGCCGCGCAAGGCGCGGGCGAGGCGGTCGTCACGCATGTTCTGATCAAGCCGACGGACGCGGGGCTCATCACCAATCTCGTCATCACCACCAACAAGCGCGCTTACATCGTCAAGCTCGTCTCGCGCGAAAAAGACTGGATGCCGCGCGTCGCCTTCGAGTACCCAGACGACGCGGACGCGCAGTGGCGCGCTTATCGCGCCAGGTTCGAGGATAAGCGCGCCGAGGCGCAAGCGGTCGCGACTACGGCGAGCGTCGCGCCGGCCGCCCTCGATTTCGACTACGCGATCTCAGGCGACGCGCCCTGGAAGCCGATCCGCGTCTATTCGGACGGCGTCAAGACCACCATTCTGTTCCCGCCGCAGGTTGGATCGGGCGAACTGCCCGCGCTCGCCGAGCTTGTCGACGACAACTCCTTCTTGGGCTTTGCGAGCCTGTTCGGCGGCGACGCCCAGCGGCTCGTGAACTACCGCTTCGTCGATCACCGCTTCGAGGTCGACAAGGTGCTCGAGCGCGCGCGCCTCACGGCCGGCGTGGGCGACAGCGCGGCCACCATCACCATCACGCATGTGAGAGCGGCGGGCCTTTTCGACGCCTTCGCCCGCTAGGCGCAGCAATCCACAGTTCGAGGACATTCCGGTGACCGGCGATCCATCGTCTCCCAACCTACTCAACGCTCCGCCGTCGCGCGGGCCTGGCGTGCGCCGCCTCAATCGCGTTCCGCTGTTCATCGCGATGGCGATCCTCGCCATCGTCGCCGCGACCATCGCCTACACCTATTGGCTGCGGCTTCAGCCTGCGAGGCCGGTCCAAACGGCGGGGGCGACCGCCAAATCCGTTCCCGTTCTGATCGACGCCCCCGGCGCGGGCTTCATCCCGCCCAAGGCGCCCGAGTCCATCCCCGTGCTGGCGCCGCCGCGCGCCCCGGCCCAACCGGCGCCGCCGCGGCCTGAGCCGGAGGACCCCGACAAGGCCGCGTGGCTGCGCTATCTCGAGCGCGCCGAACGGATCCGCGCCGCGCGCGAACAGCTGGCCCTGCAAGCGGTCGAGTCGCCCACCAAGCTTCAGGCCGCCCTTGAAAAACCCAGCCCCAGCGCTCCAACCGAGCGCGGCGCCTTCGCGCCGCCGCCAACCTCGGCGTCGGATCAATTCGTGAGGCTGGCGAGCGCCAAACTGGCCGAGCTCGGCGGCTGGGAGCGGGACCGCGATCTCAACCGGCAAGATGAGAAGCAGGGCTTTCTTGCCGAGCGCGATCCGAAGACCCTCGACGAGAACACGCTGAAAAGCCGCCGCGAGGCCCCGCGCAGCATTTACGAGGTCAAGGCCGGAACGGTCATTCCGGCGGTCATGATCGGCGGCCTCAACTCCGATCTGCCGGGCGTGCTTCTCGCCCAGGTCTCGCAAAACGTCTACGACACCGCAACTGGGCGCTTCATCCTCATTCCGCAAGGCTCGAAGCTGATCGGCGTCTACGACGCCAACGTCACCACCGGTCAGGAGCGCGTGCTGGTCGCCTGGACCAGGATTATCTATCCCGACGCCTCCTCCCTCGATCTCGGCCGCATGCCGGGCGCGGACGAAGCGCGGCTATGCCGGCTTCACCGATCAGGTGAACACCCACTTCTGGAAGGTTTGGGGCAACGCGATGTTGATGTCCGCGTTCTCCGCCGGCGTTCAGTTGAGCCAGGGCAACGCCGCCGCTACCAACGGATCGCTGAACACGAACCAAACCATCGCCGCGGCCATGGGCCAACAATTGGGCCAGCTTGGCATGGAGATGGCGCGGCGGAACATGCAAGTGCAGCCGACCCTTGAAATCCGCCCCGGCTACCGCTTTGCGGTCATGGCCACGAAAGACATGGTCCTGCGCCCCTGGATCTCGCGCGGCGCGGCCGGAGCGCGATGAGATGGCGGGGCTCAACCCAGAAAACTGGGCGTTGCTCGCGCTGTGCGGCGCCGCCTTGGGGCTGGCCTCTACGGTGTTTGCGATCGAGCCCGGTTTTCTCTTCATGCCGCTGCTCGCGCTTCTCCTGCCGCGCCTCGGCGCGGCCGGCGGGGCGATCGCGCCGATGGCGGTCGCAACCGCGCTGGCGCTGCTGGTCCCGGTCTCCATCGCCGGGTTGAGGCCTCTCACGCAAGAGGCGTGGCGGCGTCTCGCATGGCTTTCGCCCGCGATCGCAGCGGCAGGTTTCTTCGGGGCGAGCCTTGCGCCTCGTCTGCCGGGGTCCTGGATCTTCGCCGGTTTCGCGGTCACTACGATCACCGCGGTTACGGTGACGGCGTCCCGGCCGGTTGGCCCCTTCACCGCGATCTTGAAAAGCCTCGTCTCTTCCCTTTTCGGCGCCGCCTTGCCTCTTTCGGAGCATTCGCCGAAGAAAGCAGCGTCGACGCTCCTCATGGCGATTGCGGGAGCAGCGGCTCTCGCCATCGGACCCGCGGCCTGCAAGGGATGCGCGGGCTTCATCTTCCTGCCCGCGCTCCTTGCGATGGGCGCGGCATTCGTCTTGACGGCGGCCTTTTGTCGAGCCCTGTTCGGGGAGCGAGCCTGTTCGCCACGGCTCCGGCTTCTTGCTGGCGCCGCCGTCGCGGCCGGCGCTGTTTTTGCTTCGCCTTCCGCCATGCCGGGAACGAGTGAGGCGGCGCTGGCCGCGTTTGCGCCCGGACCCTGCCGGGCAGGCCCTTCCGGCCGGATCGATGTTCAAACCGCCGCCCGCAAAAGCGATTCGCTCTTCCTCCTTGCCGGGAGGTTCGGTCCAAAGCTGGGGTTCGGCCCGCTCAAAGCTGAGGCGCCGTCGCTCGGCCTCCTTGCGCTCGCGCGCGGCGCCGCGGCTCGCCCTATAGCCCCGCCGCAACGCTCTGGATGGACAACCGTGATCGAACTGCGGCCCGCACCGCCAAAGCCTCGCAGACAGGCGCCGGGCGCGAAGCCGCCGAAGAACTGACCGATGCGCTCTTTTCTCTATGCCGCAACGGTGTTCGCCCTTTTCGCCGCCGGTCTCGCCAATGTGATGCTCGGCCCGCCGGTCATCGCCTCGCTTTAAGCGCGTCTCTCGAAGCGAGCGCCCCGCTTCGAAGCGTCATCGAAAGAGCGCTCTGCGGCGAGCCAGCCGCGGCGCCGAACAAGAAATGGGTCACCGCCTGGGCCGCCTCCGCGCAAGGGCCGTACCCCTCGGGCTTCGCCTTGCTCCAGCCCGATCTCAGTCTTGCCTTTCCAGACCCGGGCGGCGGGGCTGACGATCAGAGCTTTCGCATGATCGTCAGGCCCGATCTTTGGGGCGGCGAGGCGCGCATCCGCCTTTCCAACGCCTTCGGGCTAAAGCCCGTTCGCTTCGATCGCATCTTTGTCGGCCTTCATTTCGAGAGCGCCGCCGTCGCCGCCGGCTCGAACCGGCCCGTCGCGTTCGGCGGCAAGGACTGGGTCGAGATCCCGCCCGGACAGGACGCCTGGAGCGACGCCGTGGCGTTGCCGTTTGTGCCTGAAGAGGACGCCGCCAGCTTCTTGGGGCGCAAGCTTGCCGTCAGCTTCCATGTCGCGGGCGAGAGCGGCCCCATGACTTGGCACGCCAAGGCGCTTACGACCTCCTATCTGACGGCGCCGCATGCGGGGGCGGCCGGCGCGGGCGAGGACGAAGCGGCTTTTCCCTTCAGCACCACGTCGGCGTTTTTTCTGGACGCCCTCGACATGCGGGCTAGCGCCGGAGCTATGCTCGTCGTGGCCTTCGGCGACTCCTTGACCGATGGCCTGGGCGCAAGCTTGAACGGGGAGGACCGCTGGCCCGACGTCTTGTCGCGCCGGCTGCATGAGCGCTTCGGAAACGAGATCGCCGTGGTCAACGCCGGCATCGCCGGCAACCGCATCCTCAAACCCGAGATCTATAGCGCCAAAGAGCCCGATGCGAGCGGCCCGGCCGCCTTGCAGCGCCTGCGCCGGGACGTTCTAAGCCTTTCCGGCGTCTCGGCCGTCATCTGGCTCGAAGGCGTCAACGATCTTGGGCCCCATGGCGGGGCGACGCTCGAAGAGCTGGAGCAGGCGTTCACGTTCGGCGCTTGGGCGCTTCGCCTGGCGGCGCCCGCCATCAAGGTGATCGGCGCGACGCTCACATCGGCGCGCGGCAGCGCCGAATTCGGGGCGAGAGACGAGGACCGCAAGACGCTGAACGCCTTCATCAGGACCAACGGCCTTTTCGACGCGGTCGTCGATTTCGATGGCGCGACCCTCAACGCCGTCACGGGAGCGCTGAAGGCCGAATACGCCGTTCCGACCAACGGCGTCAGCAAGGAGGACGGACTGCATCCGAACCGCGCCGGCTATCTCGCCATGGGCGAAAGCATCGATCTCGACGCGCTGGTAAGAGACATCGCCGCCCAACCGTCGTCGTGAGGGTAGGGCTGCGCCGTCTTCGCGATAGCTGAAGCGCCATCGGAAGGGGTGAACAATGGCCGAATGCTGCAAAATCGATTGGTTCGCTGTGCGCGAGGACGGCTATAAACTCGGCCGCTACCGCGATCCTGAAGATCCTTACGAAACCTACGACGTGGAGGTCGCCGTCCCCGGGCTCGCCGGCCATCGCTTCGCTTCAGTCTCGATCAATGGCGCGGACATTGGCGGGCGCAGCAATGTGCAGGCGGCCATGAGCTACGCGCAGTGGGTGCTGCGCCACAGACGCCGTGGCGATTTCCGGCGACGCCTCGACGCAAGCTCTCAGGCTGCATAAGGAACACCATGAGCCTTCAGATTCGCTCGCGCCGGTCTATCCCAGAAGCTGACATCCAGTCGCTTTCCGACCAGCCCTTGCAATCCGCCGATTTAGAGGACAGCACTACCTCGAGCAGCGGACATGCGCATCCTGCGCGTGGAGCCGTGCTCAAGAGGTGGACAAGTCCGCTCGGCCGAAGGAATTGCTGCAATCGCGAAAAATGGACATTTGCGCCATGAACTGCGAATTGGAATTACGCGTCTGCCTTCGTTCCTATTATGCAGAACCCATTGCCGAATGGATCGCTGCAAAACGCGATGGGCGGGCGTGCCCAGCCTTCGAATTTTTGCTTGCATTTCGCGCCAGCGTTCAACTCATTGACCAAGGCGCCCTCAAAATCGTCGACATGGAAGTCGATGTGAACCGGCGTCCAGTGCCGCTCACACCGGCGAACGTCGTCAGACCCCTCCGCCGGTTTGGTTCCTGCTCGTTTCTCAATCAAGCCGATTTGGGAGCTGCCGCATTTGAGAATGACGTAGGTTTCGACAGGTCGAGCGACTTCGAGGAGACCCAGCATCGCGATAAAATCTCAGCCCTTCATCGAGCTGCGGGACGTCGATTGTAACGGAGTAATTCATGCTGAATCTCATGCAACGTCTTGCTGCTTCGCTTGGTAAGCGGCCGATGGTCGCCTGCGAAGCTCCGCCGTTTTTTACCCCGGCTTTCAAAGGCAAAGGCCTTTTCATTTTGAAATATTGAAAGGAGTTCGGCGTCCGAGGCGTCACGACGCGCATTCGCCGCCGCCGTTCGCGAGACGGCTAAGCGCCGCGCCGGGGCGTTCCCTGCTCCACTTCAATCGTTCCCCTCAAGGCAGACATGATAAATGCCGCCATGTCCGATGCTGTCGGCGCGCCTGGTAAGTCTCGGGACTGCGCTGCAACGACCGGATGCCACAAGCCAGCCAGCGCGAAGCAAGCGCATTGAGCAGCGCGTTTGGGATCTTGCGGCGCAAAGTCACGCCTTTCGACACCGCTTTCGATGACGCTGGCAAGAATGTCGATGACCGCACTTATGTGGCGCTGGATCGCGCCCCAATTCTCGTCCAAGGCGGCCGCGACCATCTCGTGGACGTTTCTTTCCTTGTCATAGGTATCGGCAATGTACCGCGTTATCAGTTCGATCAGATTGACGAGGCGCTCCGGCGGGGGTGAGCTGGCGGCAGCGATTTGGCGCAACCCGCTCGCAAGCTCGGAGATGACGAGATCGCAAATCGCGTCGTTTATCGCTCGCTTCGAGGGGAAGTAGCGATACACATTCGCGGCCGACATGCCGCAAGCCAGCGCAATGTCGGCTACAGTCGTTTTTGTATAGCCGTAATGCCGGAACAGTCGCTCGGCCGCCTTCATGATTTTGCCGCGCGTTTCCCGAGCGTTTGCTGGCTGCTTCATGAACTGTGTGCTCCTGGCTGTGACAGGTTTCGCCCGCGTGAACTTCGATCGCTCCAGCAAGCCGGCGGCCCGTGCAGGCGGACCGCATCGGGCGGTGCGCCTGCCGGCCGCGCGGGTTGGAACTCAGGTGAACATCGCTTGCTTGCTCATTTCCTCAGTTTTGACTTCCTTCGGCTCAACGATCCTGAACCAGGCCACATACAGGGCAGGCAGGAACAGCAGCGTCAGAGCGGTGCCGACAAGAATGCCGCCCATCATGGCGTAGGCCATCGGTCCCCAGAACACATCGCGCGCGATTGGGATCAGGCCGAGGCTGGCAGCCGACGCGGTGAGCATGATCGGCCGGACGCGCTCCTCGCAGGCCTTCACGACGGCGTCCCATTGACCGAGACCCTCTTTGCGCAGCGTCTCGATTTGCACGACGAGAATTACTGAGTTGCGGATCAGGATGCCGACGAGCGCGACGATGCCCAGGATTGCGACAAAGCCGAGGGGCGAGTTGCTGAGCAGCAAAGCAATCACGACGCCAATCAGCGCAAGCGGCGCCACAGAGGCGACCAGGAACAGGAGGTTGAAGCTCCGCAGTTGCAGCATGAGGATGGTCGCCATGGCGATCAGCATCAACGGCACGACCGCGAAGATAGGCTTTTGCGACTTCGCGCTTTCCTCCACCGGTCCGCCAATGGCGAGGCGGTAACCCCCAGGCAGGCTGTCCACGAAATTCTTGATGGCGGGCTCAAACTTGGCGGCTATCGTGGCGGGCTGCCTGCCGTCCAGAATGTCGGCTTTGACCGTGACCGTGGGGAGGCGGTTCCGCCGCCAGATCGCGGGCTGCTCCATCTCATATTCAAACGTGGCGATGGCCGCGAGCGGCACCGACTGCCCGGTTTTGCTCACGAGCTGCATGTTCTGCAGCGTGTCAATGGCGCCACGCTCCCTCTCCCCGGCGCGAACCGTGACGTTCACGAGGTAGATGCTGTCGCGCACCTGGGTGATGGGCACGCCGCCAACGGTGCCGTTCATCGCCCAGGCGATATCTGCCGAGCTGATCCCCAGCTGCCGGGCCTTATCCTGAAGGACGTTGACCCTAACAACCCGCGCAGGCTCGTTCCAGTCGAAGATCGGGGAACTCAGATTGGGATCGGCGCCAACAATAGCCGCGAGTTGCTGCGACAGCTTCCGCACCTTCTCAATGTCAGGGCCTGTGATCCGGTACTGCACGGCGCGGCCGGCGGGCGGTCCCAGCGCGAGGAGGTTCACATAGGGATCCAGGCCTGCGAAATCTTTTCTCAACAGTTCCGTAATCCTGGCACGCACCCTCTCCCGCGCTTCGAGGTCCTTCGTCAGGATGACGGTCTGGCCGTAATAGGCATTCGGGGGCTGCACATCGAGCGTCAAGAGAAAGCGGACCGCGCTCTGGCCGACATAGGAACTCCAGCGGACGATGTCCGGATCGCCTTGCAGCGCTTTCTCGAAACGGTCCATTTGGGCTTTCGTCTCGTGGATGGTGGAATTCTGCGGCAGCGTCCAGTCCACGAGCAGTTCAGGCCGGTCGGAGGCCGGGAAGAACTGCTTTGGTATCGACTGCATTCCGAAGACGGAGGCGGCGAATATCGCGAGCGTTGCGCCGATTGTGACCCAACGCCAGCGCATGGACCAGAGCAGCACCTTTTGGAAGATGGTGAAGGCGCGGCCATGCCCTTCATGCTTTTCGATCTTGGACGGCAGCAAGGTATAGCCGAGCAGCGGCGTGAAGATGCCGGCCACGGTCCAGGAGATGAGCAGCGCGATCGCGAGCACAACGAAGAGGGTAAAGGTGTACTCGCCTGCGTCGCTGCTGTTGAGGCCGATGGGGGTGAAACCGAGGATGATGCACAGAGTGCCGGTGAGCCTCGGAAACGCGGTCGAGGTATAGATCTGCAGCGCGGCCTGCCGCAGCGTATCCCCCTTTTCCAGCCGGGCGATCATCATCTCAATGGCGATCATGGCGTCGTCCACCAGGAGGCCGAGCGCGATGATGAGCGCGCCAAGTGAAACGCGCTGAAGCGTGACGTCGAGGATCCCCATGCTCATGAACGTCATCGCGAGCACGAGCGGGATGGCCAGCGCCACGATAAGGCCTGCACGAAAGCCAAGCGCGAGGAAGCTCACGGCCAGAACGATCACCACCGCTTCAAACAACGATCGCATGAAATGCCCGATGGCATGGTCGACAACGAGCGGCTGGTCGGCCACGAGATGCACGCCAACGCCGATGGGCAAGTCCTCGGTCACCTTTTCCAACTCAGCGTTGAGCGCTTTGCCGAACTCCAACAAATTGGCTCCGGCCTTCATGCTGATGGAGAGGCCGATGGCAGGCTTGCCGTTATAGCGGAACAGCGTCGACGGCGGATCAGCATAGCCGCGTTTGATGTCGACCACATCGCTCAAGCGAAAGAAACGGTCGTTTACGCGCAGGTTAACCGCCTTCAGGCTTTCCTCCGAGGCGAACTGCCCGCTGACGCGCACGCTGACGCGCTCGGGTCCAGCCTGAATGACGCCGGATGGCACAATCGCGTTCTGGTTTTGTACCGCCTGGATCACAGCCTGCAGATCGAGGCCGAGGTTCGCAACCTTGCGCGGATCGAATTCGAGGTAGATCACCTCGTCCTGTGCGCCGATGAGATCGACCTTGCCGACATCGGGCACGGTCAGGATGCCGGTGCGGACCGACTCGACATAGTCGCGCAGTTGCCGCTGGGTCAGCCCATCCGCGGTGAAGGCGTAGATATTGCCGTACACGTCACCGAAGCGGTCATTGTAGAACGGCCCGATGACGCCTAGGGGCAACTGCGCCTTGATATCCTCGACCATGTTCCGCACCTTGACCCATGTCTGGCGCACATCGCGTTTTTTGGTCTTGGAGCGCAAATAGACATAGATGGTCGTCTGGCCGGGAATGGTGACGCTCTTGGTGTAGTCGAGCTCCTCCAGTTCTTCGAGCTTCTTCTCGACGCGCTCGGTGACCTGATTGATGGTGTCCTCGACAGATGCGCCGGGCCACTGCGCCGCTATGACCATGGTCTTGATCGTGAATTCAGGGTCTTCTTCGCGGCCAAGGTTTATGTAGGCCATAACGCCCGCGACCATGCACACGATCATGAAGTACCAGATGACCGAAGAGTTATCGAGGGCCACGGCAGAAAGATTGAATTTCTTCTTTCCATTTCCATCCGATTTTCGGGCAATGTGCTCATTGTTGCGTCTCCTCAGGGATTCTCACTACTGCCCTGGCACAAGCGAGTGCACGCCCGCCGTCACCACTCGGTCACCAGGTTCGAGCCCGGCTCTCACGATTGCAGCCTGGCTATCGCGGCTCGAAATTTTCACTTCTCTGAGCGATACAGTCTTGGCCGCAGGATCGACAATCCAGACCATCTGCTTCCCGTCCTGATCGAGAAGCGCCGCTTCTGGGATCATGATGCGCCCCGTGGACTGCTCCAGCGCGCGGACTGTGATGTTGGTGCCGAGCCGGAAATCCGCAGGCGGGTTATCGAGGGTAATCTTCACACGCTGGCTGTGGGTCAGGGCGTCAACGCGAGGAGCGATTTCCCGTACTCGCCCGCTAACGCGAATAGACGGCTCGATCAGCAGCCCCACCTCGAACGGACTGCCTTCCTTCAAACGGACAGCGGCGTCGTCGGGTACGTCGATGACAGCCTCTCTCACATCCGGCCGGGCGACCCTGACGACAGGCTGGCCCGCCATAATAACCTGTCCCACCTCGAAATTAACCGCAGTCACGATGCCGTCGAACTCGGCGCTTAGCTCCGCATAGCGTTGCTCAGTGGCTTTCTCCAGGGCGCTCCGCGCCTG
>CAVWOB010000020.1:0-109191 GCA_963756335.1 uncultured Alphaproteobacteria bacterium | reverse complement strand
AACGCGTATCCATCGACCTAATTGCGGTAAAAAGCGATATCGTTCGTGAAGTGGTTGCAAAGCTTGGGAATAAGTAGATGAAAACATAGTAATGGCATCCTTATTCTCGGCATTAAGATTGGATTGGCCCCAATCTGGGGCGAGATGCGCATCGAACATCGTTCGCGTTACCGCCCCTACTAGCAGGCAGGATTTCATTCCGTTTCTCCACTAAAAAACCCCGGCTTTTGACCGGGGTTTGAAAGCCGCTGGCGAGGCAGCAGCGGCGCTTTGGTTGGGTTGGCTGGGATTTCACTCCTGCCAGCCTCGCTAATCTTTTGGCTTCGCCTTCTTCCGTGGCTTTGCCGCCGCTACTCTCTTCGGCTCTACCGTCTCTGGCGCTGACGCTTCCGTCAGTTTCTTAAGACGATCCCGGAAGCGTCCTTCGTCGTCGTCGCACTCAAGTTCTCTGGCCGCTTCTTTAAAGCGCTCGATTTGGTCACTTTTTGTCGTCTTCTTTTCCATCTTTGTCGAAAGGCAGCTTTGGGGCAATCCAACTTGGCTTCTCGATTGTCAGAGGCACTGAGCCAAGTGTTCCTGACTTCGAAATGAGACCATGATCGAACGAATTCAATAATGGTAGACCAGCATCAATCGCTGTCGCAACATGCAGGGCATCTTTCGGCTTAACTCCATGATCCCACACATAAATCCTAGCATTTTCAGCAACCCGCCTCGTTATGTTGCGAACCGCGATAAAATCATTTCTGAAAAAATTCTCGACCTTCCGCCGCGTGGTGGCAGGAATAGGATCACGACCTCGAAGCGCGAGAACCTCCGCTATCGTTAGTGCAGAGGTCACAATAAGAACGTGGCCATCCTGAGCCGCATCTAGAACTTCTTGGCATAAATCGACCTTGTCAGGCTCTTCCTGCAAGTAACCCAGAAAACAATCAGAATCCCAGTAGCGACGATCCACGATTAGCTGATGTCACGGAGTATGCCGCGCATTTCCCTTAATGAAGGAATTTTTCTGCCTCGATTTAAAGGTTCAATTTCGTCCGCGAATATGCTTAAGGGCCTCCCATCCTTTCTATATTTCACAATCCCATACACTTCGACACGCACCCCGAAATATCTCATGGCCACTTCGGTCATATTTTCGGGGATGAAGCACTTTATTCCCTTATCCCAGATCGGCTCATAAACGACGAATTGGAGACCGCCGCGTTCTGTCACCGTTTGGAGCCGTCCTTCGACGGACCCATAATCCTCATGTTCAGAGGTCAGCAACTCATTGACATGAGCTACAGCTTTCGCTGTCACGGGAATCGGCGTCTTTCTTACCCATACCCGCACGCGTAAATCCTGCTTTTTCGGCCTGCTCATAAGGGTTCCGAGATCCCGAACGCTCTTAAGCGCCCCTTCGGAAAAATGCAGAGGTTCAACAGCGTCCTCCTCAATTTGAGAGATACCGTCTCCCATAGCATCCGTAATAAGAGCTATAATGGCTGGATCGAATCCAGGCTGAGGAACTACCCCGACAAGATTGCTGCCTTGCTTAACTTGAACATTCCACTGCACAGCGGTTCTCTTCCCGCCAACCTTTCTAGTCACTTCGCGAAGAAGTTCAAAGAAGGATTTTACCCCGCGAAGAAAACGTTCAGGACTCACATCCTTCCCGTCAATCTCCAGCGTAATGTCAGTTTCGATGTCCGCTACGGTGGCCAAGCTAAAACCCTCCAATTTAGATTCTAGCCTATTGACGAGTCCGCGTACATAAGGCGTTTTCCCTTTATTCCCAACAATGCTTTCGTGGCGCGAGCTTCGTCGTCCACGCCGCGCGCGATCCGATTATTGTAACGGAAGTCGAATTCTGCAAGATACCTATGTAAATGCTTTTCGGCGCAATGCTGATAGACGCCTTTCATGCCACGCTTGAACACGCTGAAATAGCCTTCCAGAGTGTTCACATGGACCGCACCGCGAACGTATTCCTCTTGGCTGTGGTTGACGGTAAAGTGCCACTTAAAGCCTTTGCCGATAGGACCGTAGTATTTGGCTTCATCGGTCATCAGCATGCTTTCCTTGCGGACGTTGGCTTCCACAATCGGCTTGATCGTTGCGGTATCCGCCTTCTCGATGCTGAAGCTGCGAATTTCTCCGCCGCGCTCAACCAAGCTCAGAACCGCCATCTTGTGGGCGTAGCCGCGCTTCACTTCGGCGTCTTCCTTCCGGCCGATGAAAGTTTCGTCCGCCTCGATGTACTTGCCAGCGCCGCCCATCGGAGTTGGGGCAAGGCTGCCAGTCCGCATCGCTTCGCGAATCCTGTGACCGACAAACCAGCCCGTCTGGAGCTTCACCTGGAGCACGCGAGCAAGCTGGTTGGCGCTAATGCCCTTCTTGCTGCTGCAAAGCAGGTGGAACGCTTGGAGCCATTGATAGAGCGGAAGGTGGCTGGACTCGAAGATCGTGCCGACGCGAACCGTGAATTGCTTGTAGCAATCCCGGTTGCCGCACTTCTTCACGCCGTAGCGCTCGACGCCTTCCGGGTTCTTCTTCGAAGGCTTCGTGCGGACGCCCTTTAGAACGTAGATCTTGCCCTTCTCGCCCTTGTTGCCGCAGTGGGGGCAAACCGGGCCTTCGGGCCATACGACGCTTTCAACGAACTCGAAGGCCGCTTCTTCGTTCTGAAAATGTGCTTGGTTAAGGACAGACATTGGATTTCCCCGTGATCTAGGGGAAACAATAGCTTAGCTTTCTTGGTTTGTCAAATGGAATATCGCCCAAAAAAAACATTTTGATAGTCGATGATCTAACTAGTTCCGGCGATGGCATGTCGCTTATAAAGAATTATATATCCCAGCAATGTGGTGTTCCGATTGACCAGATCAAAACCTGTACACTGGCTACTAGTGAAACAGCAGTTCAGAACAAGAAAGCGCCAGATTTTTACTGGAGGACTCCTAAAGACCATGATTTCTCCTTCCCGTGGGGGAAGGCACGATGAGTTCACAGAATTCGCATTTGTTAAACTTTCATGAAAGTGCTGTAGTCGCAGGCGTGCCTTTCGGTCAATGGCTGTTGAACGGATCCGGCTTGTTCAACCCGGACGCCATCGAGGCGCAACTCGCGCACCGGCCTCAAGGAGGAGCGGTGCGGGCGGCTTATCTGAGAGGCGAGTTCTTCGACGAGCGCATCAGGATGATGGAGTGGTGGTCGGATTATTTGGAAAAACTTAGCTCTTAGCGGAATTCTTGATGCCTTCTGCGGCTGCGAACATTTTTGCAATCTCCGCCACCGGCAAATACAGACGGTTTCGCAGCGAGGCGAGGCCGAGGAAGCCGTAGCGACGATAAAATGCTGCGGCATTGTCATCTTTGGCGTCAACCAGAAGAATTGCAGCCGCGATATCGGCTTTGAGAACGCGACTCATGCCATCCAGCATGAGATGTTCGCCAAGGCGTCTCCCGTGATGCCGAGTGTCAACGGCGAGGCGGCCGACAAGCGCCGCGGGGACTTCAGGGTAGCGTGGCAGCTTTTTGCTGACTGTTCCGGGCAGGTCTTTAAGAAGAATGGAGGTCGCTGAAAGCGTATAATAGCCGCCGACAGACTTATCGGCGGAATGAACAGCGACAAAGCAATTGGAGACGTGACGTCGGTTCTCCTGACCCGCCTGCTGCTTCAAGTAACGATCCAGTGCCTCGACACCGCATGAAAAGCCTTCCCTGTCATGATTTGCCAGCGGCTCAATCAAATAGGAATGCCGGATGCTCACTGCGCCTCGACGGCGGCAAGGTAACGGCTCGCGGCGGCGCGCAGACGAGCGTTAGGTTCGCGAGGATTGAGAATCGCCTCGGCCATCTTGCGGCTGTCTTCGGCGTTGAGCCGGATGATTTCCATCGCCTCGATCGTTTGCACGGCTTCCTTTTGCAGGGTAGCTACAATGAAATCGGTCAACGAGCGCCCTTGCAGGTCTGCGGCCCGTTGAAACAGTTCGTGCTGATCATCGGTCACCCGCGCAGCTAGGCGGCGCGCCTTGTGCGGCTTGGTTTGTTTTCGGGCTTCAGAAAGCTTCGGCATTGTTCAACCTCTTTAAATAACGTACTCCAAAGAGGCACACATTGCAATAACCATCAATATGCCTAATCTTGGCTAGCGTCCATTGATCTCCTATACCGCAGCCCGATCCGTTGGCCCGATCCAACAACTTTTGGCCGATCTTTGTTTGTTATAACATTTTGAATCTCAAGAGAGAATCAAACCAAATCTAGCCCCTTTGGCCGCTTGTTTGGCCGATCTTCTGGCCTAAACTCAGCCCCCACGGCCTCTCTTGAAGGCACCGCGGGGCATAGAACGAGTTCGACAAGATCCCCAATTACACGGACGGGGGGCCGGCGTTTTTGAGCCCCCTAATCTTGGCGCGCGGCCGGCTCCACCGCCAGGCCTCGATCTCCTCGAGGTGCCAGGCGACGCTGTTTGTCCCGATATTAACCGGCGCCGGGAAATGTCCTTCACCGATCCAGCGGTACACCGTTGCCGGCACAAGCCCGTAATCAGCCTTCAAGTCTTCCATTCTGAGGAGCTTTTTCCGTTTATTTTTGCCCTCGGGGGAGGGTGCGCCTGGCTCGTCATCCATCATGTGGTCTCTTTTGTCGAAGAACACAGCGTCCTTTAGATACATAGTTACCTAGCTGACTGCTTTCGCTAGAGTTCGTCCGCTATTTCGGTCAGCTCTCTTTTCGAAGCTTCGGTCGCTGAAGACTTCATGGCGCCCGGGGCGGACGGGCATCGCCCGTCGCGCGGGATCGGCCAGTCGGAACTCGCGTTTGTAGATTGCGGGCTGTCCAAAAACTGCGTTTTGATCCACGCTCCGTAGAAGGTCATCCGCAACGCACGGGAATCCTTCTTCGACATTTCGCAGAAGGTCTCCGCTGCCCTGGCCATTACGCCGCCAAAGGCGTCTTTTTCCTCCGCAATCCTCTGCAGCAATACTTCCAGGCGATTTTTCTTCTCCTCGATCGCGGCCATGCGGAGTTCCTCGTCCTCAAGCAAGAGGAGCCGGCGCACAGACCTGAGATCGCCCTGTCCCCGTTTTGTCCGCCCTACCCAAACCGCGTAAAGAACCAGCATCTGGAGCAGGTCCCGCTCATACTCTGCCGAGTAAAGCTCGCGGCTGTCCTCAATAGCCAGCGCCTCCGCTATTTGCGCCGCATCATCGACGACCGCCGGAGAATCCACGTCGAGGTCGTGGATCGGGTTAACTATGTTGTCCCAATACCGGAAAGCGCAGTTTACATCGGACGGCCCAGCAAGTGGGGCAATCCGTTTGTCATTGGCAGAGACGGCTCTCGCGCCGAGGTCGTCGCAAAATATGAGCGCTATCTCCGGGCGAATAAAACCCTCATGGCATCGCTGCATGAACTGCGCGGCAGAGATCTGGTCTGGTGGTGTTCGCCGTGCGCATGTCATGGCGACGTGCTCTTGAGGCTCGCAAACGGGTGATTTGCGGTAATCCACCAATGGCGGTTCGCCGACGTGCCGTCCGGGGGGGGCGGGGGGACCTTTGTTGCTTTCGCAACCCACTTCGATCACTTGGCAGCGATCAGCCGCCGTCGACGGTATCCGCATACACCCGCGACTGAGCTGACCAGCACCGAAACCCCAGCATCACGGCCCCAGATGTCAGCCAACTGCCGCTTCCGATAATATCTGGCTCCCTTGGTATTGTTGCGCAGTCCACTCTTTGTCCGCACTACCTGCTTGAGCGGCACCGCCGTCTTGGCCCTGACCTTATAACGCCGTTCCGTCTTTACCCTCTTCCCTTGCTGTACCGTCGTTCGTTCTGCCCTGCTTCATCTCTTAAAGGCGTGTCTGGCTCGCTCTGACCTTCGGCGATTTCTCAGCCTCCTTCGCCCGCTGCGCCGCTTTTCCTCTTGCCCCAGCGCCGCCGCTTGTGACCGCGTTCCTGCCCCTTGCCCTGCCTGCTGGTTCCGTTCTGCGCCGCCTGTCATAGGCCTCGCCGCTTTTTGTGATTGTCCTCTCACTGTCCCGACGGTCGCCACTTCCGCCGCCCGCCGCAGCGTCGGTTGCAAAGGTCGAAGCCTGTCCCCATCGCAGCGCCTCGCCGGGCAACAACCGGCGAGATTGCAGCACCTAAACAATTTCTGCTAAGTTTAAGCTATAACTAGGAAATTCAGCCATGCCCCCGACCCGCGACGAGATCATCGAAGCTCTCGAAAATCCAGCCCCAATCCCTTGGCGGAAGCTGTAGGAGACGCCATCAGACGTTACGCTGATGAATTTGCAACTGCCGTGAGAGACAACGCAGGCTTCGATCAAACCATCCGGCTGACCGCGCCCGCCAATGAGACAGAGTCCGTCGCCTTCGAGCTTTTCGTTGAGGAACTCAAGACCAACATGCCCGCAACGAAAATTGCGATCCGGGGCGATAGCTGACCTCCCACGAGCCAATAATCTTCCCTCGCTGCGGCATCACCGACAATCTTGCCGATAAATCCCGTAGCCCGGCTCCCCGGCGCTGATCCCGCTCGCCTCTGGCTGCCTGCCGCCGATGTTCCGGCATCGGCGGTATTGCGTCATCGCCGTTAAGCGCTGTGGTGTCGGCGCGTTGCGCCGACGGGATTTCCGTCTCGACACGGCAAGTATGCCATTTGGAGCGCGAGCCTCAAGGCTCCACGGTGCCCCCAATTTTTTTCGTCTCTGCGAGCCAAAAAAATCGGCACCCCCGTGGCCCGCTGGCGCGGCGCTGCGCGGCCTTGACCCTCGCGCTCCAAATGCCCCGAGAACCCGTTCTCGACGGGAGAACGGATCAATCTCAAGGAGTATCAACTATGTCTATCGCGTATCGCATTCTGACTGACTACGCCGAAGCTCGCATCGAATGTGAAGGCCAGATTTACGGCCTGGAAGACCTGTGTGACGCCATCTGGCACCTCAACATCGAACTTCAGGGCTGTTCCCTTCGCCAGCGGATGACTATCTCGAAGGCGAACTCGATCTCAACGAGTTGCTGATCAAGCATCCGGCAGCGACCTTTTATGTACGCCTCACCGGAGACTCGATGATTAAGGCCGGTCTTTTCGACGGCGATATTCTCGTCGTGGATCGCGCGGTGAAGGCGCGTGACCGGCATATCGTGGTAGCCGTGATCGACGGTGAGATGACCGTCAAGCGTCTGTATTCGCGGGCGGGACGTGTTGAGCTGCATTCTGAAAATCCCGCGTATAAACCGATCATTATCGCGGAAGGGCGGGAGCTTCTTATCTGGGGCGTCGTCATCGGCTCCGTGCGCCAGTTTGAGGCATGACCGATGGCAAGTCCGTTATTCGCACTCGTCGATTGCAACAGCTTCTATTGCTCCTGCGAGCGCGTGTTTGAGCCGAGGCTCGAAGGCCGCCCGGTCGTCGTGCTCTCGAACAATGACGGCTGCATCATCGCGCTGACAAATGAAGCCAAGGTGCTTGGCTTCAAGATGGGCGATCCTTACCACCTCAGAAAGCGCGAACTTGAGAAGTACGGCGTCGCCGTCTATAGCTCGAATTACTCTCTCTATGGCGACATGTCGCGCCGGGTAATGCAGGTTCTTTCCGGCTTCACCCCCGAACTCGAAATCTACTCAATCGACGAGGCCTTTCTGAACTTGGCCGGTTTCGAGCATAGGGGCCTGAGCGACTATGCAAGGGCGATACGAAGCGAGGTCCGGCAAGCGACAGGCATACCGGTCTCGATCGGCATCGGTATTTCCAAGACGCTGGCGAAAATCGCGAACCGCCTGGCAAAGAAAACGCCGGAAGCGGGCGGCGTCTGGAATCTCCTCGATCATCCTGACGTCGATGCCTGCCTCGCCAGGGTTGCGGTCGGAGATATTTGGGGTGTCGGGCCGCAATGGTCCAAATGGCTCGCCGGGCAGGGGATTGAGACTGCCCTTGATCTCAAGCGTGCGGACACTAAGCAGGTTCGCGCCAAAATGACCGTGGTTGGCGAGCGGATCGTGCGGGAATTGAACGGCGTCTGCTGTCTGCCGCTCGAACTGCTGCCGGCGGCTCAGAAAGGGATTACGGTTTCGCGCTCCTTCGGACAACTTTTGCGCGAAAAGGAAGCGCTTCGGCAAGCGCTGCTGCGCTATGTCGGACGGGCCGGAGAGAAACTCCGCCGCGCCGGTCTCATGACGGAGCGGGTTACGGTCTTCGCGCGTACGGATCGCTTCAATCCCAATAGAGCCTGTTACAGCCGCACCTTAACGGCAACGCTGCCATTTCCGACGGATTACACGCCGGATCTGATCGCGCCCGCACTGCGGCTCCTCGATGCGATTTACAGACCGGGGCTGCTATTTCAGAAGTGCGGGGTGATGCTGACCGTGCTCAGCCTCGCCGAGCGCACGCGGCGCGATCTGTTCGCCGCGCATGATCCGATCCGTCAGGCGAAGTTGATGCAGGCGGTCAACTCCATCAACGAGTCCCATGGCGCCCAAACGGTTCATTTCGGCGATTTGGGCGGGCCCAAACCGAAATCAGGTATGCGGGCGAATTTCAAGAGCGACCGCTTTACGACGGTCTGGAGCGAGTTGCGGACGGTCCGATGACATGCGACGCTTTGATCGATAAAGGGGGGTCGGACTTGGCATCACAGCAAAGAACGGTCGATTTCATTGTCGAGCAGATGAGCGGCGCGGGCACGATCTCGGCGCGAAAGATGTTCGGCGAGTATGGAATTTACTGCGACGGCAAGATCGTCGCGCTCGTGTGCGACGACCGGCTTTACGTCAAGCCGACGTCGGCAGGCCGCGCCTTGGCCGAGGACTGCGGGGAGGGGAGCCCCTATCCTGGTGCAAAACCCCATCTTTTGATCGACGGTGATCGCTGGGACGATGGCGAATGGCTCGCCGCGCTCATTCGCGTTTCGGCGGCCGAGTTGCCCTTGCCGGCGAAGAAGTCAGGGCAACGAACTCAGGTTAACGATCATTTAACCATTGCGTGTTGTGTGATTCCATCTGGCTTTCTGATTCGGGGAGCCTTTGAGATGGACGATTTCGGCCCTAAGCCGCGCCTTCGGAGCCTTTTGGACCATTTTTCCGGGATTGACGACCCGCGCGAGGCTTGGCGGGTGGCCCATCCGCTGCCGGAAGTGCTTCTTCTCGTCGTCTGCGCCAGCGTTGCATCGTGCGACGATTTCGACGACATCGCCGAATGGGGCGAGAACCATCTGCCGTTTCTGCGCCGTTTTCTGCCCTATCATCATAGCGTTCCCGGCGCGCGCTGGTTGAACATCCTTATGAACCGCATCGATCCGGACTTGTTCTCGGACTGCTTCATGAACTGGGCGCGCGACCTTCGCCCGGACGCTCCTGGCCTCATCGCGCTCGATGGCAAGACCTCGCGCCGCAGCCATGACCGCGCCGCGGGAAAGGCCGCGCTCCATCTTGTCTCCGCCTTCGCCACCCATGAGAGGCTGGTTCTTGGCCAGGAAGCCGTGGACGCGAAATCGAACGAGATCGTAGCCATTCCGGCGCTTCTCGAACGCCTCGCCGCATCGGGCGCTTTGGCGGGCGCCCTCGTCACCATCGACGCGATTGCTTGCAATCCAGGCATCGCCCAGGACATCGTTGACCACGGAGCCGATTATCTCCTGGCCGTTAAAGGCAACCAGCCAACTCTTCTGTCTGAAATACAACGCTTTTTTGACGATGCGGACGAAGCCGCCCTGGATCGGCACACCGATGTGGACAAGGGCCACGGCCGCATCGAGGAACGCCGCTGCCTGGTGAGTACGGCTATCGATTGGATGGACGGCGAACGCCGCTTTCCAGGCGAATACCGCTTTCCCAAACTCGCCGCCATCGCAATGATCGAAAGCAAGGTCGAGACCAACGCAGGCGCAAGAACCGAGCGGCGCTTTTATATTACCTCGCGCGCCATGACTGCGAAGCTGCTTGGCGAGGCCGTGCGCGCCCACTGGCAGATCGAGAACGCGCTGCATTGGGTGCTCGACGTCACGTTCCGGGACGATCTCGCCCGCGTCCGTAAGGGCCACGGCGCCAAAAACATGGCCGTCGTCCGGCACTTCGCCATCAATCTCGTCCGCGCAGCGCCGGACAAAAAAAGCCTAAAGCTCAGAAGGAAAATCGCTGGCTGGAACCAAGATTACCTCCAAAGCCTCATTCAAAAATCCGCCGTTAACCTGGATTCGTGACCGTGGAAGGGGCGTAACCTTATACGGCCTCGCCAGGGTTAACGCAAAGAGGGAGCGGCTCCGGCGCCGCTCCTCGCGAAAGAAAACCGGCTATGTATTTTTCTTTCGCTGCGATGAAGCTTTCATCGAAGGGCGTCAGGCGGCGATTTCCGACTTCGCCAGTTCCACGTCGAGCCATTCCATCGCGTCGGCGGCCTCCGCCTTCGCCGCCTCTTCATAGAGCTTCGTCGCTTCGGCGAGCTTCGCCTTGCCGAACAGCATGGCGAGACCGTTGGCGCACTCGATGCGGGCGACGGCCGAGCCTGGATTGAGTTCGAGCGCCTTCTCGAAATGCTCGACCGCGGCCTCCTTCGTGGCGCCGTAGGTAAGGCGCGCGACAAGGCCGCCCATCTTGTTCACCACCGTCGCATGGTAGGCGCCGAGCGCGATGTTGGCGTCGGCGTGCTTCGGCTGCAATTTGAGCGTGCGCTCCAGCGCGCCCTGCACCTTCCCGCCGAGACCCTCCGCCAGCGCCTTCGCGACCGAGATGCCCTGCCCATAGCGGCCGAGCGCCTGCGCATAGAGATACCAGCCGTTGGCGAGATCGGGCGCGGCCTCGTGCAGCTTCTCGCCGCGCGTGACCACGTCGAGGAATATCGAGAGCTTCGTATCCTTGTCGTGCTCCAGATAGGTGGCCTGGATGTTAGCCGCCTTGTTGGCGGCGTTGGCGCCGAGCAGGCCGAGCGATTGGCCAAGCGTGAACGCCTCATGGAAATCGCCGCGATGATAGGCGCGCCAGGCGTCCTGCAGCGTGGCGGCTGCCTCGGCGATGGGCGCATCGGGCTTGAGCGCCGGATGCTTCTCCACGAGCTTCTTCAGTGAGGCGGCGTCGGGGAACGGCTCGCAATCGCCGAGATGAAGCCGCGCCCAGTTCTTCTTCAGCGCCGGCCCCGCGTAATCGAAGTCCTCGCTCGCCCCGGCGAACTTCGCCCATTTTGCCTGTCTAGCCATTCTGGTTTCCTCCTAAGCCCGAATATTTTTGTGAAAGACGTTCGAACAATGCGCGCTCGCCGGGCCCCAGATACGGACCTGCGAGAGACAGAATATGCACGATGCCGCGCGTCAGAGTCTCGCCATCCGGCTCGCCCCTTGGATTGAGCGCGAAGGCGAACGGCAGCCAGTATGTTGCGATAAGCGTCATGTTCTCGGCAAGCATGCGGATCTCGCCGGGCGTCGCGCGCATGGCGCCCGCGTCCACCAGCCCCTGCATGAGCGTCCCGGCCGTCTCCATCTGCCTGTCCAGGATGCGCCGGAAATATTGTTCGATGGAGCGATGGCGCGAGAGAAGCTCGTTCAGATCGCGATAGAGGAAGCGATATTTGAAGATCGCCTCGAACATCAGGTGGAAAAAAAGCCAGACGTCCTCCGCATTGGCGGGGCGCGTCTCCGGCGCCGCGAGCGTCCGTTCGATCTCGGTGCAGAAGCCGTCGAACAGGTCTTCGACGATCTTCTCCTTCGAGGGGTAGTGGTAATAGAGGTTGCCGTGGCTGATGCCGGCATCGGCGGCGATGGCCGAGGTTGTGATGGTCGGCTCGCCGAAGCGGTTGAACAGCTGAAGCGCCGCCTTGAGGATGCGCTCCCTCGTCTGCCGCTTCGGTTTGTGCTCCATGACGCCGGCCCCTCCCTCGCGCCGTTGGAAGGCTCAGGCCGGCGTGTTCGTCGTATCGAGAAGCGGTTCGAGCCGTCCCAAGGTGTCCGACAGGCTCTGCAACACCTTTTCGAGCTGCTGCGACTGGGCGGCCCGCGGCATGAGCGTGCGGCTCCGGTCCCTCAGCACGTCCTCGTCCAGGCTCAGGCCATGCCGGGCGAGGACCGGCTTCAGCGAGGCCGCGCGCCTGCGCAAATCGTCCCGCGTCTGCTGATAGGCGTGCTCGCACAGGCGCCGCCGGTCCCCATAGCTGAACACATTGGTGAAAAACAGTTCGTGATCGTCGCGCCTCGGCTCGAACAGCACGATGTCCGCGTCCGGATATTGATGGCGGTAGCGCTCCATGCCGACCTTCATGCGCGAATAGATGAGCGAGCGGAAGGTTTGCGAGAGAACGGTGATAAGGCCGCCTTCGGCGAGGCTTTTCGCCTCGGCGCCGGGCTCGGACAGTTCCGCCTTGTAGGGCACGAGCGGATTGATCGCGAAGAGGAGCTTTACGCCCTCCTTCAGAGCGGCCGAGGCGTGCAGCGTCTTCTGCAGTGCGCCATCGACATAGAAGCGGCCGTCGATCTTCACCGGCGGGAACAGGCCCGGAAGCGCGGCGCTCGCCTGAACGGCGCGCGAGATCGGCACATGGTCGTAGCCCGGCGAGCCGAAGGCGACGAGGCTCGACTGGTCGAGGTCGGTCGCGACAATGTAGAGCTTGCGCTTCAGCTCGCGGAAATCGTCCGTAAGGCCCGGCGTCGCCGCAAGCCGCTGGAGGTAGCGGCGGATGGCTTCGCTGTCGAATATTCCAGCCGGCAAGGCGTTCGACAACCGCTCGAAGGACTCGATCGCCCGCCTCTTGGAGCTGCCGCGGACGTAATCGGATAGCGCCGAGGCGAAGAGGCCCGGAAGAGAGGCGAGCCGCTTCCCGTACTCCTTTATGGCCGGCCTCAGCAGCACTTCCGGCTCGAAAGGGTCATCATGCTCGGTCGTCTCGATGAACATGGCGTGCATTTCGCGAGGGGCTAGCCCGTTTGCGAGCCCGGATGCGAAGAACGCGCCGGAACTCACTCCCACGAACACGTCGCAGTCCGTCAGACGCAAGCCCTGAAGAATTCGTCGAGCGCGACGAGCGCGCCTACCTCGTAGATGCCCCCCAAAGGCCCGCCGCCTGCGAGAGCGACGCCCGCGAGATCGCGTTTGCGTTTTTGCGTGGGCATGGGCGTCGCTCGTTGTTGTTAAGCAGAGTTTCCCAATTAAGCCAACGGATGGCCTCTGTTTGTCTTCCCCGGAAAGACGAAGCCTTGTCCGGTATCGTAATAAATCGGAGCGCTCATTTTCTGCAGATCCCGGCTCGCGCTTCGCCTGGCCGGGATGACGTAGAGTCTGCTTAGGCGCGGTTCGACGACTTCTTCGCCGCCGGCTTCGCGGCGGCCGGCGCAACCTTCGGCTTGTGGCTGCTTTCCTCCAAAGCCGCGGAAAGCTTGTCCGCAACCTTGGTCAGTTCATGCACGCGCTTCGACAGCGCATCGATGTCGTGCTTGCTCGGCACATTCAGCGTATGCAGCGCCTTCTCCACGCGGTCCACGAACACCTGTTCGAGCTTGTCCCACGTGCCGGTCGCCTTGGACCGAACATCCGTGATCGCCTCTTGCGCCGATTTCGACGCACGATTCTGCACCGTTTCGCCTTCCTTCACCAGCGCGTCGAAAAGCTTGCCGCCTTCCTCCTGCGCCTTTGCGAAAGCGCCGAGCCCGGCGAGCCAGATGTTCGCCGCCGAATCCCGGATGGTCGAAACGAGGTGGCTATCGCCGCCTTCGCCGGCCAGTTCACTGAGCTTCTTAACCATTTTGCTGCTCCCAATGCCACTCGCGATTCGAGTTTTATTCTGATAGAGATATTTATATTACCCCCGGCCCACCGTTCTGTTGACTTCAATCAAATCATTTTAGACAGCCGCCTCTAATCATCCTCCTCAAAAAAGGATATGGAGCGGGCGCGTCTCAGGGAGGCTCAGCATGATCTACTTCGTCACGGGCGCCAGCGGCTTTATCGGAAAGCGGCTGGTCCGGACGCTTTTGGCGCGCGAAGGCGCGACCGTTTATTTCCTCATGCGCAATCCCTCGCCGGAGCGGCTGGAAAAGCTGCGCAAGTTCTGGGGCGCGGCGGCCGGGCGGGCCATCCCGGTCGAAGGCGACCTGCGCAAGAAGGGAACTCGGCGTCGCCGCGAAGGACGCGAAGGTTCTGAAGAAGAAGGTCGATCATTTCTTCCATCTCGCCGCGATCTACGATCTCGCCGCCGATCCGAAGCTCGAAATGGAGACGAATATCGAAGGTACGCGCAACGCCATCGCCTTCGCCAAGACCGTCGGCGCGCGCCATTTCCATCATATGAGCTCCATCGCGGCGGCGGGGCTTTACGAGGGAACGTTCCGCGAAGACATGTTCGAGGAGGCGCGCGGGCTGTCGCATCCCTATTTCGCGAGCAAGCATGAGTCGGAAAAGATCGTGCGCCGCGAATGCGCCGTGCCCTGGCGCATCTACCGGCCCGGCATCGTCGTCGGCGACTCGAAGACCGGCGAGATGGATAAGATCGACGGGCCGTATTACTTTTTCAGCCTCATCAAGAAGATCAGAAGCGCGCTGCCCGCCTGGGCGCCGATGGTCGGCGTAGAGGGCGGCCGCATCAACCTGGTCCCGGTCGATTTCGTCGCCGCCGCCGTCGGCCGCATCGCGCATACGGATGGGCTCGACGGGCGCTGCTTCCACCTCACGGATCCGCATCCTCACCGCGTCGGCGACGTGCTCAACATCTTCGCCCATGCCGGCCACGCGCCCGACATCAGCATGCGCATCAATGTGGGGCTGCTTCGGCTCATTCCGAATTCATTGGTCCAGGGGCTCGGCGCGCTGCCGGTGCTGAACCGGCTTCGCGCGACGGTCATGCGGGATTTGTCGCTGCCGGACGATGTCTTCACCTTCCTGAATTATCCGACGCGCTTCGACAGCACGGAGGCGCAGCGCATCCTTGAGCCCGCCGGCATCGAGGTTCCGCGTCTTGAGGATTACGCCTGGGCGTTGTGGGATTACTGGGAGCGCCATCTCGATCCGGACATCGTGACGAAGGGCGCCTTGAAGAAGGCGCTCGCGGGCAAGGTCGTGCTCATCACCGGCGGCTCGTCGGGCATCGGCAAGGCGACGGCGCTGAAGCTCGCCGAAACCGGCGCGGTGACGATCGTCGTCGCGCGCGATCGGGAAAAGCTGGAGGCGGCGCAGCGCGAGGCGGCGAGCCGGGGCCTGGAGCTTATCGCCTACCCGGCCGACATCACGCAGGAGGACCAATGCGCCGAACTCGCCGAAACGGTGCTGAAGAACCACGGCGGCGTCGATATTCTCGTCAACAACGCCGGGCGCTCCATCCGGCGCAGCGTGTCGGACTCCTACGGCCGCATGCACGATTTCGAGCGCACCATGCAGATCAATTATTTCGCGGCGGTGCGGCTCACGATGGCGCTGCTTCCCGAGATGGTCCGCAAGGGCGCGGGCCACGTCATCAACATCTCGTCCATCGGCGTCCTGACGAGCGCGCCGCGCTTTTCCGCCTATGTCGCCTCGAAGGCGGCGCTCGAAGCCTGGACGCGAAGCGCTGCCGCCGAGTTTTTCGAGCGCGGCGTGCGCTTCACCGTCGTGAATTTCCCGCTCGTGCGCACGCCCATGATTTCGCCGACGAAAATCTATGAGCATGCCTCCGTGCTCACGCCGGAGCAGGCGGCGTGCATGATCGCCGAGGCCGTCATCCACCGCCCGACGCGCGTCGCCACGGGGCTCGGCATGTTCGCCGAAGTCATCCATGCGTTTGCGCCGCGGCTTGGGCTTCTCATCAACAACGTGCTCTATCAGATTTTCCCCGAGACGGCGCCGAAGAAGGAGGGCGAACCCGCCCCGCCCCAGCAGCTCACGCCGGACCAGATCGCATTTTCGCACCTGTTCCCCGGCATCCATGTGTGACGCGGCGCGCGGCTGCGCCGTCTCCAACCGGCTACGCTTGCAGAACCGCCCCCGCGCCGCGATGCCCCCAAAAACTAACCGCGCCTTGAGCTGCGTCCGAAGGGGACGGCGCGCGATTTGGCGGGCGCCTGCATGCTTTACAAGCGGTTAACGCATCGGCGCTCAATGGCGGGCGGATTTCGGCCGCGGGAACCCATGCGCCGAACCGGCATTCTCGACTGCACAATCACCTGTTTTAGGGAACGAGTTCGAGAATGATCTTTGCCAAAATTTGGCGGCGCGGCGCGCCGCTCCTCTTAGCGCTCGGTCTCCTGGCGCCATGCGGCGCCTCCCTTGCGCAAACCGGTTCCGATCTCGTGAACAGGGGGAAGTATCTGACGGCGGCGGGCGGGTGCGTTTCCTGTCACACCGATCCGGGCGGCGAGGCGTTCGCCGGAAACCGGGAAATCCAGACGCCCTTCGGCGCCATCTACTCGCCGAATATAACGCCGGACAAGGACACCGGCATCGGCGCCTATACCGATGAGCAATTCTATAAGGCCTTGCACGACGGCCTGATGGCGAACGGGGAGTATCTATACCCCGCGATGCCCTTCACGTCGTTCACGAAAGTAAAGCGGGACGATGTCCTTGCGATAAAAGCTTATCTTTTTTCGTTGAAGCCGGTTCACTCTGAGAGAAGGGCCGGCAAGCTTGCTTTTCCGTTCAATATTCGCGAAGGCTTGGCGGCATGGCGGGCTCTCTACTTCAAGCCCGGCGAATTTCAGCCAGACCCCAGTAAATCGGCGCAGCTGAACCGGGGCGCGTACCTTGTCGAAGGGCTCGCGCATTGCGGCCAATGTCACACGCCGCGCAATATCGCCCAGGCGAGTGAAAACAGCGAAGCTTTGGAAGGCGCCGCCATTCAAGGCTGGTACGCTCCCAATATTACCTCCGATTGGAAGCAGGGGATCGGAAGCTGGTCCGGGAGCGACCTCCTCACATTCTTCAAGAAAGGCGTCGCCCCTGGGCACGGCATCGCGATAGGTCCGATGGCCGAGGTGGTCCACGACGATCTCAAGAACCTGACCGACGACGATCTGAAGGCGATTGCCGCCTATCTCAAATCGACGCCTCCGAAGGAGGAAGCCGCCGCCTCGTCGCTGGGCATGACGGATGCCGCCGGCGTGCTTTACGTCAGCCATTGCGCGTCCTGCCATCAGCTCAATGGGCAGGGAATGGAAGGGAAAATCCCGGCGCTCGCCAATAACGGCGCAGTGAAGGCTCAAGGCCCGCAGGACGTGATCAGGGTGATCCTTGGCGGGCTTCCGGCCACGGATACATTCGGCCCCATGCCGGGCTTCGCGGCCTATCTGGACGACGGTCAAATCGCGGCCATCGCAAATTACGTCCGCACCAGATGGGGCAACAATGCGCCCGCGAACGCCGACGGCTTTCTTGTCTCGGACATTCGCCGGCGCACGCCGTTGATGCTGGCGCTCGGGCAAGGCGACACGCAATGCCCCGCCAATTTGACCGGCGGCGCGAAGAAAGTCGCCGACCAGGCGAGTTCCAAGTTGCAGACTATCCTGCAATCTCTGACGGACGATAACGTGGTTCCGGCCATCGAAAAGCTCGTTCCTCAGACGAAGAAAGCCATTCCCGGCGCATCGCCCGCCGATCTCGTCAACGGGCTGACCACCGCTTATTGCAACGAGCTGGCGCGAAACAGCGCGCTGAGCGTCGCGCAAAAGCGCAGCCGGGCTCACGATCTTCAGCCAGCTTGCGTACACGGAAGCCGTGGCGGGAACGATTGCGCCCCCGCCCTCGGGCAAGAAAGCCTCGCTGCGATAACCTCCCGGCGCCGTTCCCGCTTTCGCGGGAACCGCAAAAGGACGGTTGCGTGCTTTAAGACGTCTACAGCATCGTGCGTTTAATCGGACGCGATCCGCTATTCGCCGTCCCCGCGATCCAGTATCCGATGAGCGCCGGGATTACTGGATTCATGCTTTCGCGGGAATGACGAAAAGGGCGGTAGCAACGCTTCGACAGGGCGCCGCGCGGTGAGGCCGGTTCCGGTTTCGGCCTCAGGCTGCGACGGACGGCAGCCCCGCCAGCGCCATCGCAAGCTCGCCCTCGTCGTAATCCTGATCGACGAGCCGGCCCTCGAAATAGGCGATATAGGCGCCCATGTCGAAATGGCCGTGGCCCGACAGGTTGAACAGGATGGTCTCGGCCTTGCCTTGCGCCTTGCAGCGCAGCGCTTCGTCCACGGCGCAACGCACCGCATGCGTCGATTCCGGCGCCGGCACGATGCCCTCGCAGCGCGCGAACTGCACGCCCGCATCGAAGCACGTCTTCTGGTGATAGGCGCGCGCCTCGATCAGCCCGAGCCGATGGACATGCGACACCATCGGCCCCATGCCGTGATAGCGCAAGCCGCCCGCATGCGTCGACGGCGGAATGAAGGTCGAGCCCAGCGTGTGCATCTTGACGAGCGGCGTGAGATGCCCCGTATCGCCGAAATCGTAGGCATACTGCCCGCGCGTGAGCGACGGACAGGAGGCCGGCTCGACCGCGACGATACGGCGCTTGCGGCCGCCGCGCAGTTGCAGCCCGAGGAACGGAAAGGCCAGCCCCGCGAAGTTCGAGCCGCCGCCCGCGCAGCCGATCACGACGTCCGGGTCGTCGCCCGCCATCTCGAACTGCAAGATCGCCTCCTGGCCGATCACGGTCTGGTGCAGCATGACGTGGTTCAGCACGGAGCCGAGCGAATATTTCACGGCCGGATCCTTTGCCGCGACCTCTACGGCCTCGGAAATGGCGATGCCGAGCGAGCCGGGGCTATCCGGGTGCTGCGCGAGGATGGCGCGGCCGCATTCCGTTTCGGTCGAAGGCGAGGCGATGCAGCGCGCACCATAGGTTTCCATCAGCGCGCGGCGATAGGGCTTCTGGTCGTAGGAGACGCGGACCTGGAACACGGTCACGTCTATGCCGAACAGCGATCCCGCGAACGCGAGCGAAGAGCCCCATTGCCCGGCGCCCGTTTCGGTGGAGAGCCGCTTTATGCCCTCCTCCTTGTTGTACCAGGCTTGCGGAACGGCCGTATTCGGCTTGTGCGAGCCTGCGGGCGAAACGCCTTCATACTTGTAGTAGATCTTGGCGGGGGTGCCGAGCGCCTGTTCGAGACGGCGCGCGCGCACCAGCGGCGAAGGCCGCCACATGCGATAGACATCGCGGATCGGCTCGGGGATCTCGATCTCGCGCTCGGCCGAAACCTCCTGCATGATGAGCGACATCGGGAACAGCGGCGCGAGGTCGGAGGGGCCGATGGGCTGCTTCGTGCCGGGATGCAGCACCGCCGGCAGCGGCGCCGGGAGGTCGGCCACGAGGTTATACCAGAACTTCGGAATATGCGTTTCGTCGAGAACGTATTTGATCGGACCGCTCACCATTCCCTCCTGCAAGAAGCTTCTGCCGAAGCATACACAGCCTGCTCAAAATTCATACAGGCGCCCGCGTCGCGGGCAATGCGCATTTAGGGGAAAGCGTTCACGCCTGCGAGTCGGGCGGCAAAGCCGAAGCGCGGCGCATGTTCGAGCGCGCGCGCGCCATCGTGGCGCCCTTCGCCGAGAAGCCGGGGCATCGGCTTTGGATCGCTCGCTCCCGTGTCGCGACCCTTTTAAGTGTGGTATCAGGATACCGAAAAAAACGCAACTTTTTGCAAAACGAACCCAATAGAGTTAAGCGCCCGTGTACGCTCGGGCGCGTCGAACCACGGCCGCATCGCTCTGGACGCTGCTCGAACGCTCAGGGTTTGCGCAGCTCCGCCACGACGAGATCGGCGACGGGCTCGGAGAACAGGAAGGTGAGGTGGCCGGCGCCGGACAGCATGATGTCGTCCGCGCCCGCGAGGCGGCTGCTCGTCTGCGGCGCGATGAAATTGTCCTGTGCGGCCCACACGCTGACGGCGCGCACGGGCGCTGGCTCCGGCAGCGATTTGAGCCACATCGAGCCGGGCCTCATCTGCCGCCGCGCGCTTATGCCGAGCCCGAGCCGCGCGAGCCGCGTGCCGTGATGCCCGCAGGCGAGCGTGATGAGCTTGTCCACCCGCGCCGCGCCGTAGCGCTTGAGATAGGCGCGCGCGACAAGCCCGCCCATGCTGTGCGTGACGAGCCGCACCGACCTCGCGCCGGTCTCGCGAAGCGCCTCCTCGATGTGGCTATGAAGCTGGGTTGCGAAATTGTCGATGCTGTCGAGCGCCGGTTCGAGGTCCACCGCCTCGGCCGCGAAGCCTTCCGCGCGCAGCCGGTGGATCAGCTGAAGCCACAGCGCGGAATTGCAGCGATAGCCGTGCACGAGGATCACGAGCGGCCCGTCCGAGCGGCCGCGCGCCTGCTTCACCGAGAAGACGGAGTCCGCGAAAGGCTGGACGATGCCGAACAGCACGAAGAACGACAGCCATTCGCGCACGATCGTCGCGACGGCGCTGAACGGCCCGATTTTCTGCTCGGGGAGCGCCTCGCCCCGTCGCGGCCATGTCAGCGCGAAGGTGGCGAGGACGAACACAAAATAGACGCCGAGCAGCGCCGCAAAGGCGAATGCGGCGGCCGACACGGCGTCGAACGCGCCATACCGCGCGAGCAGAAAGGCGGCGAGCGCAACGCCAAGCGCCTCGACGGCCAAAATCTGACGAAGCCCTCGCGCAACCATCCCCGCCTCCCCTAAGCCTGAACAACAAGCTTAGCTTGCGGCGCAGGGGAAGAGAAGCCCTGGAAGCTGCGGCGGTCAGCTCGTGCAATCGGAGCCGTTGAGCGCCCAAAGCTGGATGTCGCGCTTCACCTTCGTCAGAAGCTCGGGGGGAAGGGAGAAATTCCGCGTCACGATCAGCGTGTTGTCGTTGTATTTGTGAAATTGAATCTCGAAGGCCGTCGCCGCTCCGCCCGAGTCGAAAATCCTGACGTCCTGATAGCCGTCGCCCGTCGCGTCGTCGTCGCGCTCGCCCGTCTCGTAGTGGAATCCGGACAACGTCGAGCCGTTGCCTGAAAACCAGCAGAGCTTCATTTTTTCGACAAAGGCGTGAAGCACTTCCGGCGGAGGGCCAAAGGAGAGGCGCTCCGGCTCCGATCCCATCAGGCTCTCAACAGCGGGATCCTTTCGCGCGCAGGCTTGCGGAACGAGAGCCAAGAGCAAAAGGATCGTAATGCGAAGCCACAAGCGCGCCCCCTGACCAGCGTTATCTCATCGCCATTGGGTTTGTTCGTGGCAAAACTGAGGCTGGCGCGGCGGCCGCTCTGCGGGGCGCACAGGCTTTTTGTAATAATTTAATCGGGAGCTAGTCCAGGATGGTAGCGCGCCCCGCCAATCGCCTCAACTTGCGTGATTATTTCTTCCACCCGGGCTTCGCCGCCATTCCTTGCGAACTTTTGGAATTTGGGCGCGGTAGAATGACGCCATCTCTGGGTGGAGGTTTTGCGGAGGGCTCGGTGCAGCCGCGTCCGGCGCCTTGCGCCCTTTCTCCCAATCCCGACGCGCCCGATTGGACTATGAAACGAAGCCGCGTATTCCTCTTGCGAGAGCTTCAGCGCGCGCCGGATCGTTTTCACCTGCGCCACGCGAGGCGCTTCAGCCCACTCCTCGCCGGTCATCGGGATCGCTATCGCGGCGGCGCGGGGTTTGTCCACCTTTCGAATAGCGCACATTTGCTCAATCCCCTATCAATAAGCCGCTGGTATGCTCAAGCTTTGCGGATGCATCTTGCGCAACGCCATGTAACAAAGGTGCGGCAAGGTCTCCATAACAGTGAAAGCTCTTGTTAAGGGGCAGCCCATGAGATCACGGTTGTTCATCGCGCCGGCGCTCGCGATCGGCCTGAGCAGCGTCCTTGTCTTCGCCGCGCATCCCGAGGATCGCCATTTCGACGCCGGCGAGTTCACGATGAAGCCCGGCGACGCGGCGGACCTCACCGAAGACCATATCCCGCTCGCGTTCCTTCGTGTCTGGCCCCACCCATTCGGCAATCGCGCGATCAACATCGCCGTGGCCGGGCAAAACTATTCGCTCGGCGTCGGCGCTCGCATCGACCTGAAAAGCCCCTATGCGCGGCTGAAGCTGGGAAAGACCGAGAGCACGCTCGCCGGCAAGGCTCGTTGCGACCTCGAAATCGCGGACTTCGACAACCCGAAGGAGGGCGATCCGCAAGTCACCTTCCGGCTCGACTGCGCTTGAGGCCTCCGCGAGGGGGTTCTCAGGCTCGATCCGCCGGGCGTCGCCATCGCGCTCGCCGATGCATTCAAATAGGCGCTGTTACGGCAAGTTCGGCAGCTTGCCCGCCGCCTTCAGTGCGTAATACGCCGCGACCGTCAGGCCGCTGCCCGCGAGCAGCAATAGCGTCCCGCGCAGGAAGCGCCCGAACCCGCGCCAGAAACTGCCGCGAACCTGCACCTTGACGACCTGATCCGGCAAGGCGACGCTGTTCGCCACGCCATTTGCGTCCACCTCGCGCGCTGCCATTGAAAGGGTCAGGCCATAGGCGCCCGCCTCGTTGGGAATGACCGACCACGCCCAGGTTCCGAACGCCTCATCGCCGAGAAAGGCGGGCCGGTCCAGCAGCCATTGCGTCTCCGGTGCCGCGCCTTCGATGAAGAACCCGCCTTCGGGCGCGGTAAGCCGCAGGGTGACGGCGCGGCACGGGGCTTCGCTTTCGTTGCGCTGCTGCGGGCCCTGGCGCGACAGCCAGCCGAAAATAAGCCCGGCCTCTTCCTTGGAGATCAGGATCTCGACCGTTTCGGCAACGCCGACGCGGGTCTTGCGCGGAATCGTGGCCAGCACCTTGCTCACCAGCGCATTGTTCCCGGTCTTGCGGCGGGCCGGCGCACGGGCCGCGCCCGCGCGGCTCTCCGTCTTGGCGGGGCTTTTCTCAAGGTCGAATGCGGGCGCGGACGCCTCGGCGAAGCCTGCTTGCGGGGCTGGCGCGGAAGCAAAGACCGGCTCGGCGCGCTCCACCGGCTTGACTGCGCCATTCGCCTTGAGCTGCGGCTCAATGCGAGGCTGCGGTTGGCGTGGCGCGGGCGGCGGCGCCAATGCCGGCGCCGCGCGCTCCTTCCGCTCCTCCGCCTCCAGGATGTTGCGCACGCTCGCCATCATGTCCTCAGAGGTGGCCCCGGTTGTTCGGACAGATTTTCCGCTTCGATAAGTGGAACGTCTGCCGGGGTTAGGCCGCCAAGCGGAGTGGCGGCAAGCTGTGTGCTCCGTAGTAGGCTTGATCGGGCGTCATGCCGTCAAGGCTCGAATGTGGGCGGCGGCGATTGTAGAGATCAAGATACCTTCCGATCGACGCTCGCGCCTCCGGCACGCTGTCATAGGCGTGCAGATAGACCTCCTCATACTTCACCGTTCGCCAGAGCCGCTCAACGAACACGTTGTCCCGCCAGGCGCCCTTGCCGTCCATGCTGATCGCGATCTCGTTCTTGATCAGCACGCTGGTGAAGTCTGTCCCGGTGAACTGGCTGCCCTGATCGGTGTTGAAGATTTCCGGTCTCCCATGCCGGGCCAAAGCTTCCTGCAGCGCCTCGACGCAAAACGAGGCCTCCATGGTGATGGACACCCGCCACGACAGCACGCGCCGCGAGAACCAGTCGAGCACGGCGGCGAGATAGACGAAGCCCTTCGCCATCGGGATGTACGTGATGTCCATCGCCCACACTTGGTTCGGCCGCACGATCTCCATGCCGCGCAGCAGATACGGATAGATCTTGTGCCCCGGCTCTGGCTTCGTCGTGCGCGGGCGGCGGTACAGCGCCTCTATCCCCATCCGCTTCATCAGCGTTTTGACGCGCCGCCGGCCGATCTTGCTCCCATTGGCAGACAAAAGACCGCGCAACATCCGCGCTCCCGCGAAGGGAAACTCCAGATGCAGCCTGTCGATCTGGCGCATGAGTTCGAGATCGGCTGCGGATGCCGGGCGCGGCAGGTAATACACCGTGCTGCGCGCGATGCCTGCGGCTTCGGCCTGTTTCGTAACGCTCAACGCATGACCACGGTCGATCATCGCCTTGCGCTCAGCAATCCCGCCTTGATGAGCGCGCCTTCTAAAAAATCGTTCTCTAGCGTCAGTTCGCCGATCTTGGCGTGCAAGTTCTTCAAGTCGACGCTCGAAGCCGCCGCCTCGCTTTTGTCCGGCCCGAAAACCCCAGCCGCGCCTTCAAAGAGCTGGGCTTTCCACTGGGTGATCTGATTGGGGTGAACGTCGAACTGCTGCGCCAGCTCGGCGAGCGTCTTCTCCCCCTTCACGGCGGCCAAAGCCACCTTCGCCTTGAAGGATGCTGTGTGGTTCCGGCGCGGTCTCTTGCTCATTGTCTCTCCTGATTCGCGGGCATCAGCGTGCCCGCTGTCAGGCAGAAATTCCACTTACCGGGCCGTCCGAATTTGTGGAGCCACCTCTCTCCACGCTATCGCCGGAGACCGTCAAAGTGGGCTGCGGGGAGGAGGGCGGCCGGGGCGCGGCGCCGTTCGAAGGCGCTTCACGGGTTTGCGCGGCGCGGACGGACGGCTCCTGGCGCGGCGCTACTGGGGCGGCTGCGGGCGCTTGCGGGGGCGGCGCCCGCGCGGGCTGCGGCTGCGGCGCCATTGCGATCGCCCGCAGGCCGGCCTCGGCTGTGAAGCCGTTCGCGGCCAGCATTGCGGACGCATTGGTCTCCGGCTCCTTGGCGACCGCGATCAGGGCGAGCGCGCCGTCGATCTCGCCGCGCCCCATCCGATGCGCCTCCGCGGAGGCGCCCGCGAACAGCGAGTCGAATTTGTAGCTGAAGGCCGGCGCGCGCCCGTCCGGCACGACGAGCGACGCCATCCGGTTGTTCACCGCGTCCGACACCGTCGCGCGAATGACCGAGATATCCGCGCCGGCGTCAAGAAGAAGCTTCACCGCGTCGGGATCGTCGAGAAGGGCGAGCAGCAGATGCTCCAGCATGATGTATCGATGCGAGCGCTGCTCGGCCGCCGTCCGCGCGCGCCGAAGCGTATGATCGAGATAAGGCGTGCGCGGAAGCTCCGCATAAACGGCAGACTGGTCGCTCATGGTCCCCACCGCCGGCTCCCCAGGCGCATACCGCGCCGCCCACGTGAGGAGGCCGCAAACTGATCTACCAAAAGCGCGACCCTGCCCGCAATGGATCTCTTTCGGCGCGGGCCGGGTATCCCCCGAATTACATCCCTGAATAGTTCGGGCCGCCTCCGCCCTCGGGCGGCCGCCAGTCGATGTTTTGCGCGGGATCCTTGATATCGCAGGTCTTGCAGTGCACGCAGTTCTGCGCGTTGATCTGGAAGCGCGGATTGCCGCTTGCGTCCTTCAACACTTCGTAAACGGCCGCAGGACAGTAGCGCTGGGCCGGCTCCGCGAAGACCGGAAGGTTGTCGCGGATCGGAGCCGCCGGGTCCTTCAGCACGAGATGAACCGGCTGGTCCTCCTCATGGTTGGTTCCCGACAGGAACAGCGAGGACGGAATATCGAAGGTGATCTTGCCGTCGGGCTTCGGATAGTCGATGGGCTTGCAGTCCTTCGCGGGCCTCAGCATCGCGTAGTCGGGCTTGTGGTGCTTCAGCGTCGGCGACAGCGCGGGCAAGAGCGTGTTGAGCCACATGTCGAAACCGCAGAGCAGCATGCCCTTCACCGTGCCGAAATGCGACAGCAGCGGCTTCACGTTGCGGACGGGCTTCAGGTCTTTCGCGATGGGGCCGGTGCGCACGCGCTCCTCATAGGCGACCAACTCGTCGGCGCTGCGGCCCGCTTCGAGCGCCTCGGCCACGCTTTCAGCCGCCGCGATGCCCGACAGCATGGCGTTGTGCGAGCCTTTAACGCGCGGGATGTTCACGAAACCGGCGCTGCATCCGATCAGCGCGCCGCCAGGGAATGTCAGCTTCGGGACGGATTGCCAGCCACCCTCCACGATGGCGCGCGCGCCGTAGCCGATGCGCTTGCCGCCCTCCAGAACGTTAGAGATGAGCGGATGAGTTTTGAGGCGCTGGAACTCGCCGAAGGGGCTTGTGTAGGGGTTCACATAGTTGAGGTGAACCACGAAGCCGACGGAGACGAGGTTTTCACCGTAGTGGTACATGAAGGAGCCGCCGCCGGTGCGGTCTTCGAGCGGCCAGCCCAGGGTGTGCTGCACGAGGCCGGGCTGATGATGCTCCGGCTTGACCTGCCACAACTCCTTGAGTTCGATGCCGTATTTCTGCGGCGAGCAGTCCGCGTCGAGCTTGTAGGTGTCGATGAGCTTCTTCGCCAGCGAGCCGCGAGCGCCTTCCGCGATCAGCGTGTATTTACCGAGCAGCGCCATGCCGCGCACGAATTCGCCCTTCGGCTTGCCGTCGCGGCCCACGCCAAGGTCGCCCGTGGCGACGCCAATCACCACCCCCTTATCGTCGGTGAGGATCTCCGCCGCCGGGAAGCCGGGATAAATCTCGACGCCCAGCGCTTCGGCCTGTTCGCCGAGCCAGCGCACCACATTCCCAAGGCTGACGATGTAATTGCCGTTATTCGACATCAGCGGCGGCATGAGGAAATGCGGGATGCTCAACTCGCCATGCGGCCCGAGGATATAGAATTTGTCCTTTGTCACCGGCTGCGTAACCGGCGCGCCCTTCTCCTTCCAATCCGGGAACAGCGCGTTGAGGCCGATGGGGTCGATCACGGCGCCGGACAGGATATGCGCGCCGACCTCGGAGCCCTTCTCCAGCACCACGACCGAAATATCGCGGCCCTTTTCCAGCGCGATTTCCTTGATGCGGATGGCGGCGGCAAGCCCTGCCGGCCCGGCGCCGGCGATGACGACGTCGAACTCCATGATTTCCCGCTCGGGAAGCGCCTCTTCCGTCGCGATTTCGGCCTCTTCCTGGTTTTCCATGACGGTTCTCCCCCACTGCGCGGGCGCCCGCAATCGGCGATTCCTGTGTCCCATCTATGCACACAAGCCCGCCAACTTGATTAATCCGCGCGCCGTGGCATTCTCGCCCGCAATGAGCGCGCTATCTGAAAATGCACTAATCCTGCTCGAATGGTATAAGGCGATGGGCGTAGACGAGGCCATCGCCGAGGCCCAGCGCGACTGGTTCGCCCAGGAAATTCCAGTCGCGCAAAGTCTCACGCCAATAGGTGGGGCGTCCGCGCCGGAGGTCAAACGCACGCCGCTGGAAAGGGCGCGGGCGCCTTTGCCGCAGGCGCCAAGTCGTCCGCCTGCGGCGCTTGAGACGACCGCCGATGCTATGGGCGCGCGCGAACTCGCTCGGAGCGCGAACAGCCTGGCGGAACTTCGCGCGCTGCTTGAGACGTTCGAGGGCTGCGGGCTGAAGAAGACCGCCTCGCGGCTGTGCCTGTCGCGCGGCTCCGAGCAGGCGCGGCTGATGCTGATCGGCGAGGCGCCCGGCAAGGAGGAGGACATCCAGGGCGCGCCCTTCGTGGGCCGGGCCGGGCAGCTTCTCGACCGCATGCTCGCCGCCATCGGGCTGACGGAGGCGGATTTCTACGTCACAAACCTCGTGTTCTGGCGTCCGCCGGGCAACCGCACGCCCTCGCCCGAGGAGGCGCAGGTGTGCCAGCCCTTCGTCGAGCGACAGATCGAGCTTCTCGCGCCCGGCATCCTGGTTTTCCTCGGAAACGCCGCCGCCAAGCAGCTCACTGGCGCGAACGAAGGCATCATGAAGCTGCGCGGCAAATGGCTGACCTACGGGCCGGGCATCCGCGCCATCGCGACGCTGCACCCCGCCTATCTCCTGCGCACGCCCATCGCCAAGCGGCTTGCGTGGCGCGACCTTCTCGCCATCCGCGACGCGCTGGATAAATTGCAGGGTTGAAGCGGATTGCGGCGGTTCCACGAGATCGGCGAGACGCGGCGGTCGAGGCAAACGATGACGTCCTTGCGAGCGGCGATTTGAGCAGCCCCGAATAGCTACCGGAGAACTTATCAGCCTTGATCTCGAATTCGTTGATGTCAGCCCGGACCTCGTGTCCAGCGTGTGCGTCCTGCCGCATAATACTGGCGCGCAACGGCTCTTCGCGCTACTTGACGCAAGCTCTTTTGCCCACTTCACCACCGTTTCAGACCCGTCATGGAAATTGCGATTACCGTCGCCGCCGCCCCTTCGCAGGACAATGTGCTGCTCGACGTCGCGGCGGCGCTGCAACGCGAGTTCGATGGGGCGCTGGCCTTCCGCTGGCTCTCGCCGGGCGAGGCCCTGGATTTGATCCTTCCTTCGCCTGGGGACGCGCCGCCGCCTGCCGGCTTTGACGGCGCAGAGCTGGCCCATATCAGGAAAATCGTCGTCGGCGCAGCGGGAGACTGGCCCGTGGACTGGTGCGTGCAAAGGGCGGCCGGCCGCAGGAAGCGCATGCTCGTGGCCGACATGGATTCCACCGTCGTAGGCCAGGAAAGCATCGACGAGATGGCGGAGCTGAAAGGGGTGCGCGCGGAGGTGGCGGCGCTGACGGAGCGCGCCATGCTGGGCGAACTCGATTTCGAATCCTCGCTGCGCCAGCGCATGCGGCTTCTCGCCGGCATGACCGGGGCCGAGCTTCAGCGCGTGCTCGACGAGCGCATCGCGCTGAGCGCGGGCGCGCGGACGCTGGTGCAAACCATGAAGGCGCATGGCGCGCATACGGTGCTGGCGTCCGCCGGCTTCACGTTCTTCACGGAGGCGGTCGCCGCGCAGGCCGGTTTCGCAGCGAGCCGCGGCAACGTCTTGCTGTGGGAGGATGGCCGCATTTCGGGCGTGGCCGAGCCGGTGCTCGGACCCGGCGCCAAGCTCGCGGCGCTCAAGGAAGAGGCCGCCGCGCATGGCATTTCGCCGGCGGAGGTTGTCGCGGTGGGCGACGGCGCGAACGATCTCGCCATGCTCAGCGCGGCAGGGCTGGGCGTCGCCTATCGCGCCAAGTCCATCGTCGCCGCCAAGGCCGGCGCGCAAGTGAGATACACCGGCCTCGCCACGCTCCTCTATTTCCAGGGCTACAAGCGAACCTGTTTCACGGCATAAGCAAAGGTTCCCGCCTTCCTCTCAGATGACACATAGGAGTGATCTTACCTGCCATATTGGCACCATCGACTGCATCTGCGCTGACCCGAATATGGGCCATTCCGCACCGCTGCTCGAATGCGTCGGGCGGTCTATTCCAGGATGGCATCGGCTTGGCCGTCCATCTGAAGGGCGTTGGCTTGGCGTTCCACCTGGCGCTCCAGGCGTAAAGTCGCGCCCTGGCGCGACGACTTCCTCGTCAGCCTCGCCGCCGCATGATTCCTTCAACCGATTTGCCTGGAGCGTGCGGGCCGCAACTGTTGCGGCGGGGACAAAACCTGATTAGCGTGGCGCGATGAACGGACGTTTGATGGACCGGGAGCGGCAGGACGAGGATGCGGGCGAGCTTTCGCTGCGCCCGTTGCGGCTGGCCGAGTTCATCGGGCAGGCCCAGGCTCGCGCCAACCTCAAAATTTTCATCGACGCCGCCCGCGGGCGCGGCGACGCGCTCGACCATGTGCTTTTCGCCGGACCGCCCGGCCTCGGCAAGACGACGCTGGCCCAGATCGTCGCCCGCGAGCTTGGCGTGAACTTCAAGATGACGTCGGGGCCGGTGATCGCAAAGGCGGGAGATCTCGCCGCGCTTCTCACCAACCTCGAAGAGCGCGATGTGCTGTTCATCGACGAAATCCACCGGCTGAACCCGGCGGTGGAGGAAATCCTCTACCCGGCGATGGAGGATTTCCAGCTCGATCTCATCATCGGCGAGGGGCCGGCGGCGCGCTCTGTGCGCATCGACCTCGCGAAGTTCACCCTCGTCGGCGCCACGACGCGCACGGGGCTTCTGACGACGCCGTTGCGCGACCGCTTCGGCATCCCGATCCGGCTGAATTTCTACACCGAGGACGAGCTTGAGGAGATCGTGAAGCGCGGCGCGCGCGTGCTATCCATGCGCATGACGCCCGACGGCGCGCGCGAGGTGGCCCTCCGCAGCAGGGGCACGCCGCGCGTTGCGGGCCGGCTTCTGCGGCGTGTGCGCGACTTTGCCTCGGTTGCAGGCGCCGCGGAGGTGAACCGGACGGTTGCCGACGACGCTCTCGGCCAGCTCGAAGTCGACGGGCTCGGGCTCGACTCCATGGATCACCGGTATTTGCGCTGCATCGCCATAAATTACGGCGGCGGCCCGGTCGGGATCGAGACCATCGCGGCGGCGCTGAGCGAAGGCAAAGACGCCATCGAGGAGGTGATCGAGCCGTACCTGCTGCAGCAGGGCTTCATAGGCCGGACGCCGCGGGGCAGGGTGTTGACTCTCAAGGCTTTCCGGCATCTGGGCGTCGCCGCGCCGCAGACGGGGCAAGGGCCGCAGCTCCCGCTTTTCGAGGGCGCTCCCCGCGACGAGTGAGGGGCGCTGGCGCGCCAGCGACGGCATGCCATAGTTCGCCCACAGGATACTCACAGGAGATGGCCGGCCGGCTCCCTTTTTGAGGTGACATTTTCGCGGAAATGGCTTTTTATAAAGTCAAGCAGCGTAGGTCTGCACCAGTTCCTAACCACGAGGAACTCAAATACCTCGATGGTTGGAACAGAACGCCTGACGGGAAATGTTTTGCGTACGTCAGGCCGTTTCTGTTACCATTCGTTAAGCTGCCTTCTCACATATTTTTGTCTTGATAGCGCGCCATGTTTTGGCGCGATCATGAATTTGCCTTCATCCGGCGCCACCCTAGCGTGCGTAGACGCAGGCGGCGCTTTTAGGTTATATAGGCCCATGAGCAAAGCGACGAGCATCACCTTTGGGAAGATTTGCGCCGCCCTGGCGGCGTCGGGGCGCGCAGCGTTTGGCGGCGTTCTGATGGCTCTGCCTCTGTGCGGGCTAGTGCTGTTCTTCGAGATGACGCGGCCCGCGACCGTGGCCACACCGAGGTTCTTTGCGACCCAGATCGCCGGCGTGGCCGCTGAGCATGAGGCCAACGGCGCTTCAAAGCCCTGGCTTCTGCGCGGGCGCTCGCCGGTTGCGCGGTTCAGTGGCGTGAGTGCGCAGCGCCGCCCGGATAAGGCTGGCGCGGCGCAGGTCTTGACCGCGAGCGACGCCCAGCGCGTTCTTTCCGAGGCGCCCATGCGCGCCTTGCAGGCCGGCTTCTATACCGAGTATCTGACGAGAGACCGCCATCGCATCTCGCTGCTCATCTTGAGCCGGGAGCCGATTGTGGATCGCGCCATCCCGGACAACAACCGGCTCATGAACGCGACCGAAGCGTCCACGGCCACCGTGATCGCGTTCGCCTGGGGCAATTACATCTTCCGGGCCGAGGTCGAAGACAGGGGTGTGGAGCCGGACATCGTGGTTCAGAAGGTGCTCTGAGGCGCCTTGCTCATCAGCTTTCTGTAAAATTCCAGCTCGCGCTCAAGGCAGGCGGCGATCGTTTCCGCGCGGCGGAAGCCGTGGCCCTCGCCCTCGAACTCGTGGTGCTCGACCGGCACGCCCTTTGAGCGAAGCGCATCCGCGATCGTCGCTGACTGCGCCTTGGGAACGACGTGGTCGTCCGCGCCCTGGAACAGGATCAGCGGCGTCTTTATCGCGTCGATATGATCGATCGCAGACCTTTCCCGATAGATCGCCTCCGCCTCTTCAAGCGTCCCGCCAAGAAGTGCGGATTGATAGCCTTGCTCGAATTTGTGGGTCGTTTGCTGCAGCGCGACGAGATCGCAAATGCCGTAGTAGCTGGCGGCGCCCCGGAACAGGCTCGTCTTCGCAACCGTCATGAGCACGGTGTAGCCGCCCGCGCTTCCTCCGGTGACGAACAAAGCGCGCGCATCCGCAAGGCCCTCCGAAGCTGCGAACCGGGCGGCGGCAATCGTGTCCTCCACATCGGCGACGCCCCAATTGCCCTTCAGACGCTCTCGATAGGCGCGCCCGTAGCCGGCGCTTCCCGAGTAATCGAGATCGAGCCAGGAAAAGCCGCGCGAGGTGAAGAACAGCGTCTTCGGCTTGAGCCCGCGCGAGGCGGCGCCCGTCGGCCCGCCGTGAAGGTTGACGATCAGTGGCGGGGGCGCGCCGGCGGCGCTTCGGCGGCGGGGTTTCGAGGCGGATAGAGGAGCCCGTACACGTCGCCCTGGGCGCCCGGAATAGCGATGCGGCGCGGCTTCGAGACATAGGCGGAGTCGATGGCGAGCGCGCTGCTGCGCCGAATCACGGAGGGCGCGCCATTCGGCGCATCCGACACGACGCACAGTCCTTCCTCGTCCGTCATGCCGATGAGCGCGGCCTTGCCGCCGCCGCCCGCCACGCCCGCTATGGCCGTTAGCCCATTGTCATGCGGCGACATGGCGCCGGACGAGAGATCGAGAATCGCCGAGCGGGCCTCGCCCTTGTGCACGAAGGTCAAATAGGCTTCGCCGCCGCCAAGAAGCGCGTAGCTCGCGGCGTTCAGGCTCCAGAGCGGCGTCGAGAGATCGCCCTCGGGGCGGGCGATGAGCCGTGGCTCGCCGCCGGGCGCCCAGCGATAAAGGGCGCCGGCGCCGTCCGCGTCCCAGACGAAGGTGAGCGCGCCGTCCGCGCCCCATTCGGGTTGAATGCAAGCGCTTCCGCCGCCGCCCGCGATGGCGACCGGGGCCGCGAGCGCGCCGTCTTCTGCGATGGCCGCCACGAACAGCTGCGCCGCGTCCCAAGGCATATGCGGCAGATCCCAGGCTAGAAAGGCCAGAAAGCCGCCGCAAGGGCTGAGGCGCGGATTGGCGTAGAAGTCGCGGCCCGAGGCGAGCACGGCGGCGCCTTTGCCCGGCGCTTCCCCATTGGCGGCGATGGTCCACAGCGCGTTTTGGGGCAGGGGCGCGGCGCCGTGCGTTTCGCCGACGGCGATGAGCCGCTTGCGCAGGCCATCCCAGTCGAAGTCCGCAAAGCGGGTCCCGGGAGCGTTCGTCATGCGGACGGGCGCGCCGCCGGACAAGCCGGCCGAATAAACCTGCTGGTCCGCGTCGTTCACGAAATACAGCGCCGCTCCTGAGACGAGGAATTCGCCGCCGCCATATTCGTGCACGCGCGAGCGCGCGGAATAGGGCGCGAGAAGAAGCTCCCCGGCGGCGCCATCGGGCGTCCAGCGCATCACGGTCGCGCGGCCCTTCTCCGCCGGCCGCGCCTCGCTCCAGAAGACGGCGCCCCCGGCGATCTGCACGCGGCCGAAGCGAAGCGCGCTCCCCGCCACGCCGGCGGCCGTAATCGTCGACGGCCAATGTCCGAAGGGTGTGCTCATGTGATCCGCCTAACGGTGCTTGAGGTTATCAGTGTGCTGAGTTAACAATTAGCACAAGTTGTATTGAGACATACTCGGGGGAAGTTTGGCCGCGGAATGTCCTTGTAAGCCTCGATCGCGGGCTGAAGTTAAGTTGTTGGCATGCGCGAGACGAGGACATCTCTGCACGCTTGGCGCACAACGCCCCGGTAACCGGACTTTTCGCAACACGATCAGGGCCGAATTTCTCCGCGCGATGCTCGTCGAAGGTGGGTGCCACGAAAGCGGCTTGCAACTGGAGGGCGCCCACATCGCGGGAACCATCAATTTGGATGGCGTCTCCGGCATTGGTCCGCTCCGTATCGCCAATTCCGTCGTGCATGGCGATCTTTGCTTTTGCGACGCCGCAACCACAACCATCCAACTAAACGGATCGACAGTCAGGAGCATTCGCGGCTACGGCGCCAAGATCGATGGAGACCTTCTGGTCTGGGACACCGAAGTCGAGCGCGGCGCGCATCTTTTCGGCGCCGAAGTGACCGGAACCTTGAGCTGTGAAGGCTCCAAGATCGGAAAGTGCGACGACAAGAAGTACAAGGACGGCTTTTCGGTCAATCTGGATACTGCCACGATCGGAGGAAACCTCGACCTGAATAGAAGTCCAGGCGAAGGCCGCGATCCTGCTTGACGATGCGACAATTCGAGGGAAGTTCAACTGCCGGGAGGGCAGGTTCAATGCAGGACACGATAGTGAACCGGAGGCTCAGTCCCGGCCTCCTATAGAACGCGAACCTCAGCCCTGGGAAATACCTGTAAGGGCGATCAGCGCCTATCGCCTCAAGCTCGGGGGCACGCTCTATCTGAGAAAGGCGGAAAGCACCGGCGAGCTTACCTTTACGGGCGCGAGAATCGGCGGCGACGTCGATTGCAGCCAGGGCACCTTCACGGCGGCGGCAAAGCGAGATCCGGTCGCGTTGCGTTTCTCCCGGGCGAAGATTGCCGGAAATGCTTATCTTCGCAAAGCCGTCGTGCGGGGCAAGGTGGAGTTTTTCGGCGCCAATGTGGCGGGCGTCATGAATTGCAAAGGCGGCGACTTTTCCGTTCCAAAGACCGTCGCGGCAAGCGACCTCGGCGCGCCGGAGGAGTATTTGGCCTTCGATGCGATCTCCCTCACAAATGCCGAGATCAAGGGAGGCCTTTTCCTCGCCGGCGCCAAGAAATCCGACGATGCGAAAATCGACGGCTCCCTCGATCTCAAGGGCGCCTTCGCGCGCGTCCTTGTCGACAGCGTCGCCTCCTGGCCGATGCAGCCAAAGAAAAAGCGCTTCTCCCGACATGGGAAACCGGAGGGTCCCCGCAATGCCGTCCATCTCGACGGCTTCACGTTCAATCGCTTCGGAGGAAAAGCGCCGAGAGGCGCGAAGAAGCGAATGAGATGGCTCGGTCTGCAGCCGAAGGCCCACATGGGCTACGACTTCAGGCCGCAGCCCTTCGAGCAACTGATCAAGGTCCTGAAGGACATGGGCCACCCGGAAGATGTGCGCCGGCTGGCTATCGAGCGCGAGAAACTGCTGCACAGGAGCAGATGGGCGCTGTGGTGGAGACCGAGCCGCTTTTTCCCGGCGCTTTCCGCGGTTTTTTCGACTTTGATGGTCGGCTGGCTGATGGGATACGGCTACCGGCCGCTCAGGGTCGTTAAGATCATGCTGATCGTCGGCCTTCTTTGCGGGGTGTTCTACGATGGCGTCAAAGATCAGGGAGTCTTCGCGCCTCGCGATACTCAGGTTTTGCTTTATCAGCAGGCGCGGGATTGCGCGGCGCCCCAGGATCGACCTCCGTCGGGAACCTGGTCGGAGTGCTTGCACAATTACGTGCACGAATACTCGCACTTCGATCCCTACGCTTACTCTTTCAATGTCTTGTTCCCGGTGATCGATCTTTTCCAGGAGAAGACCTGGGCGCCAGTGAGAAAAGAGGTTGTATTCGCGATACCGTATTTCGGACCCGTCAAGGGGCCGGAAAGAATGATCGAAGCCGTGGTGTTCCTGGAACTCGCTTTCGGAAGTCTGGTGAGCATACTCGCGGTTGCGTTGTTCAGCGGCCTGATCCGGAAAGTGCGCACCGAATAGTTCGCTGCGATCCAGGGAACGGCTCCCGCGCGCTTTTTCCGCCGAGCTTACGATTGATGCTTGCAAGCACCGCCTCGCCCGGCAATCCTCCGGGCGAGACTTCGATATGGATCGGATCATGGCGACCTTGCAAGACTTCGAGCCGCTGAAACCCGCCGAGCAAATGCTGCTCGACGCCGCGCTCTCCGGCGAGACGTGCTCTTTTGCGCCCGCAAGGCCCAGGGCCGCAACGCCGGAGAACGAAATCCGCGCGGGTTTCCTTCGCTTCCTCGCGCTTGGCGGCTCGCCGGACGCGTTGGTTCCCGAATGCGGCTTGCGGGTGCAGGGCGCCTATATCGACGGCGCGGTGAACCTCGACGGCGCACGCAAGGTGGGGCCGCTCTGGATCCAGAACTCCGTCATCGCGGGCGAATTCAGCTTCACCGACGCCGACACGAAGGTGGTGAGCCTCGACGGAACGGCGGTTGCCGCGATCCGGGGAGACGGCGTCATGATCGACGGCGGCTTGCTGCTGCGCCGCACTGAGATTGCCGGAAGCCTTCAGCTCTTCGGCGCGGAGATCACGGGCTCGCTCACATGCACCGGCTGCCAAATCGGAGGGCGGCCCTGGCGGGCGCAGCGCCTCGCCGCCGACCTCTCGACCGTCACGATCGGCGGAAACGTCGAGTTCAAGAGCGGCTTTCGCGCGAGCGGCCTCACCCTGTTCGACGATTCCGAGATCGGCGGAACCTTCGATTGCTCGGAGGCGAAACTCTCCGCCGGCTTCGACGAAACGCGCTCGCAAGAGGCGAACCGCTGGGACACCGCCATGCGCGCGCTGAAGGCTCACCGGTTGAGCGTCAACGGCAGCCTTTACTTGCGCGATTGCGAAAGCGACGGCGAACTCTCCTTCTCGGGCGCACAGATCGGCGGCGATGTCGATTGCCGCAAAGGGCATTTCCGGCGGACCGGAAACGGAGACGCGACAGCACTGCGATTCACCCGCGTCGAGACGAGCGGTAATTTCTATCTGTCGAAGGGCTTCAGATCCGAGGGCAAGCTGCAACTGAATGCCGCGCGCGTTCAAGGCAATATCGATTGCCGCGGCGGTGTGTTTTCGGCGCCGGCGAACGGCGATGCGCTGGACTTTGCCGCGCCCGGCGAGACTTTCTCCGAGGACGCGATGTCGCTCGTCAATGCGGAGGTGATGGGCGCGCTGATCATGGCGCCGATTGAGGGCAAGGACGGCGACGCGGCCGTCTTTCACGGCTCTCTCGACCTGAAAAGCGCCCATGTGCACGTTCTGGTGGACGACGAACGGTCTTGGCCCGCCGGCAACGGCGCGATCAGGCATGTTATTCATCTCGACGGCTTCACCTACGACCGCTTTGCGGGCGCCGCCCCCATCGAAGCCTGGATCCGCATGAGGTGGCTGCGCCGCCAGCCGAAAGCGCATATGGGCCGCGATTTCAAGCCCCAGCCCTTCGAGCAGCTGATCAAGGTGCTGAAGGACATGGGGCACCCCGAAGAGGCGCGCCGCCTCGCCATCGAGCGGCAGGGCTTTCTCGTCCGGCGGCGGCTGGCCCAGTGGCGGAACGGCCCGCGCGGCGCGCTGCGGGCGTTCTCGGCGCTCGTGTCGGCGCTGACCGTTGGGCTGCTCATCGGGCATGGCTACCGGCCGCTGAGGGTTCTCGCCATCATGGCCGTCGTCGGCGCGGCTTGCGGCTTCTACTTCAAGCTCGCCGCCGAGAACGGGGTGTTCGCGCCCAGGGACGCGCAAGTGTTCCTGCAGCCCGACTTCGACCAGTGCCGGCCGCATGCGGGCGGGAATTGGACCGAATGCGCCAAGACGGCGGGCGGCAAGTTCGCGGAATATCCCGAGTTCAACCCCTGGGTCTATTCCTTCAACGTGCTGTTCCCCGTGGTGGACTTGTACCAGGAGAAAAGCTGGGTTCCCATGCAAAAGGGGGTCCGGCTGCAGATCGCGGACGGGGTCGCCATCGAGGTGCCGAGCTGGGGGACGACGGCGCTCGTCCGGGCGGAGCTGGTGTTTGGCGGCGTCGCGAGCTTGCTCGCCGTGGCCGCCTTCTCCGGCCTGGTGAAGACCGATTAGGCGCCCAACCGCTTTTATGGTTCAGGTTCCGCTAATCTTCCGTTACAACTGATAATGTCCCGTTAAGTCGAAGCTTAACGGGAGATGAGATATCCTCACGCTTGCGCTCGGACAACAGAAGGTCAATATCCGTCCTTCTCGCCTCGACATGTAACATTACCGGGTGAGGATGCCATGACTGCCATTTTAATGGGACTTTCGCCGAGCCAGGCTTCGTCGCCAGCGACCGACGCCGTGGCGAGATTCACCACTGCCGCCATCGCGGCGCCGACCGCCGCGCTTTCCTCGCCGCAACTCAACGTCTCGAGCGCGAAGGATATCGAAGCGTTTCACACCACCCAGGTCGGCGCGCTGGCGTTGGCCGCGCTTCTCAGCCTTTCGCTCTCCCAGGCGCAGAACGGCCTGGCGCCCCAGACGAGCGCGCTGACGCAGACCGAGACGCAGGCTCTGACGCCGGATCAGATCAACGGACTGAGCAAGGCCGGCCTCAACGCCATCAAAATCTCCTATCTCACCGCCGCGCAGATCCAAGGATTGACAACGACGACCGTCGGCAATCTCGCGACAACGCAAATCGCCGGGCTTTCCACGAGCCAGCTCACCGTGTTGTCCGCCACGCAGATCGGGGCGCTGACGCCAGCGCAGGCGGGCGCCATGACGACGACCGAGGTTGCCGCGCTGAGTGCGGCGCAAATCGGCGGCATGACCCAAACCGAGGCCGCCGGGCTTTCGGCCGCCGACATTCAGGCGATGTCGGCGACGCAGATTGCGGCCTTCACCAGCTCCGCCATCGCAGGACTGACCGCTACGGCGGTCACGGCGCTGAGCACGGCTCAAATAGAAGCGTTGACGCCCGCGCAAATCCCGGGCTTTACGGCTTCGCTGGTCGCCGTTCTGTCGACGACGCAAGTTGCGTCGTTCATTCCGACACAAATCGATGCGCTGACCACGGCGAGCCTTCGCGCGATAACCATACCGCAGATTGCCGCGCTGAGATCGTCCACGATCGGCGGACTTTCGACCAAGACGCTCGCGTCGCTCGCACAAACGCAGGTCGCGTTCCTGCTCGCGAACAGGGCGGTATCGCTTTCCGCGGCGCAGATCGCATCATTCTCCTCCGCGCAACTCGCCTCGACGACGCTTGCGGGGACCGCAGGCGAATCAGCGGCGCCGAAGTCGCTGCCCTCGGCTGCATCCGGAGCAACGCTCGCCAAGACCGATCACCGATAGAGCCGCCCGGCGGCTCGCAGGCTTACGCCGCTTCGCTTGTCCGCTCGGCGCGCCGCTCGTAATTCAGGATGGGCGCAAGCCAGCGTTCGGCCTCCGCCAACGGCCAGCCCTTGCGCCTGGCGTAATCCTCGACCTGGTCGCGCTCGATCTTGCCGACGCCGAAATAATGGCTCTCGGGATGCGAGAAATAGAGGCCCGAGACCGACGCCGCCGGCGCCATGGCGTAGTTCTCGGTCAGCCTGATGCCGGTGGCGCTTTCGGCGTCGAGAAGGCGGAACATCGTTTCTTTTTCGGTATGGTCGGGCTGCGCGGGATAACCGGGCGCGGGGCGAATGCCGCGATATTTCTCGGCGATCAGTTCGGCTGGCGCCAGAGCCTCGTCCTCTGCGTATCCCCAGAACTCGCGGCGCACGCGCGCATGCAGATGCTCGGCGAAGGCCTCGGCGAGGCGGTCGGCCAGCGCCTTGACCATGATCTTCGAGTAATCGTCGTTCGCGCGGGTGAAGCGCTCGGCGATGGCCTCCTCGCCGATCCCCGCCGTTACCGCGAAACCGCCGATATAGTCGGCGACGCCGCTTGCTTCCGGCGCGACGAAGTCCGCGAGCGCGGTGTTCGCGCGGGCGCCGTCGCGGGGCATCTGCTGTCGGAGCGTGTGGAGCGTGGCGGCGCGCGCGGCGCGATCCTCGTCCGCGTAGAGGGCGATGTCGTCGTCACCGGCGGCGTTCGCGGGCCAGAAGCCGATCACGCCGTTCGCCGTGAGCCAGCCCTCGGAGACGATCTTGCGTAGCGTGGCCTCCGCGTCGGCATGAAGTGCGGACGCGGCCTCGCCATAGCGGCTGTCGGTCAGCACGCCGGGATACGCTCCCTTGATCTCCCACGCGGAGAAAAAGGGCGTCCAGTCGATGTAGGGCGCGAGCGCGGCAAGGTCGTAATTCTTGAACGCTTTGGGGCCGAGAAAGCGCGGCCGGGGCGGTTTGTGTCCGCTCCAGTCGATCTTGAACTTGTTCCGCCGCGACTGCGCGAGCGACGCGCGGGCCTTCTGGGCGCGGCCGCGCTCATGCGCGCTCGCAACCGAGGCGTAAGTCTCGCGGAGCTTGCCGACATAGGCGTCGCGGCCCTCGCCGAGCAGGTTCGACACCACGCCGACGGCCCGGCTTGCGTCGGTCACATAAACGGCCGGGCCGCGCTTGTAATTCGGACTGATCTTCACCGCCGTGTGGACCTGGCTCGTGGTGGCGCCGCCGATCAGAAGCGGAACGTCGAAGCCCTGGCGCTCCATCTCGGACGCCACGAAAACCATCTCGTCGAGGCTCGGCGTAATCAGCCCCGACAGCCCGACGATGTCGGCCTTGACCTCGCGAGCGTGGTCGAGGATGCGCTGCGCCGGGACCATGACGCCGAGATCGATCACCTCGTAATTGTTGCATTGCAGCACGACGCCGACGATGTTCTTGCCGATGTCGTGCACGTCGCCCTTCACGGTCGCCAGCACGATGCGGCCGGCGGCCGGCGCGTTTTCGAGCCCCTGCTCGCGCTTTTCCGCCTCCATGAAGGGCAGGAGATAGGCCACTGCCTTCTTCATGACGCGCGCCGACTTCACGACCTGCGGCAGGAACATTTTGCCCGCGCCGAATAGGTCGCCGACGACGTTCATGCCGTCCATGAGCGGGCCTTCGATCACGTGAAGCGGCCTTTCGAAGGAGCGGCGCGCTTCCTCCGTGTCGGCGTCGATGAAATCCGTGATGCCGTGAATAAGCGCGTGCGTCAGGCGCTCGCCGACGGGGCGTTCGCGCCAGGCGAGGTCGGGCGCCTGCTTTTTCGCAGCCCCGCCCTTGAAGCGGTCCGCAGCTTCGAGCAGGCGGTCGGTCGCGTCGGCGCGCCGGTTGAGAACCACATTCTCGCACAGCTCGCGAAGCTCCGGTTTCAGGTCGTCGTAAACGCCGAGCTGGCCCGCGTTGACGATTCCCATGTCCATGCCGGCCTGGATGGCGTGATAGAGAAACACCGTGTGCATCGCCTGCCGCACCGGCTCATTGCCGCGAAACGCGAAGGAGAGGTTGGACACGCCGCCCGAGACATGCGCGTGCGGAAGCTCGGCCCGGATGCGGCGCGTGGCCTCGATGTAATCGACGGCGTAGTTGTTGTGCTCCTCGATGCCGGTCCCGACGGCGAAGATGTTCGGGTCGAAGATGATGTCCTCGGGCGCGAAGCCGGCGCGGTCGATGAGAAGGCGGTAGGCGCGCTTGCAGATCGCGAATTTGCGCTCCTCGGTGTCGGCCTGGCCCGCCTCGTCGAAGGCCATGACCACCGCGGCGGCGCCGTAGCGCTGGATTTTGCGGGCGTGGGCCAGGAACAGCTCCTCGCCCTCTTTCATGCTGATCGAATTGACGATGGCCTTGCCCTGCACGCATTTCAGCCCCGCCTCGATCACCGCCCATTTCGAAGAGTTGATCATGATCGGAATGCGGGAGATGTCGGGCTCGGATGCGATCAGATTGAGGAACGTCGCCATCGCCTTCTCGGAGTCGAGAAGCCCCTCGTCCATGTTCACATCGAGGACGTTGGCGCCGCTCTCGACCTGCTCGCGCGCAACGGCGAGTGCGCCGTCATAGTCGCCCGCTTCGATCAGCTTGCGGAATTTGGCCGAGCCGGTGACGTTGGTCCGCTCGCCGACGATGATGAATTGCTGGCCCGTGCCGGTCATGGTGGATGCGTCTCCAGCGCCCGAGGTTACGCGCGCCAAGACCTTGGTGAGCAACGCGGAAAGATTCAAGAAAAATTCGGTCGCGCCCGTGCTGCCGCCTCTATAGCCGGCGTGCGTTCGCGAAAGGCGGCTAGGCGTGAGCGCCGAACTGAATGTGCTTTAGCGGGCGCTTCCTTGAGATAGTCAGAAAATCGCGGTCGTTGTGCAAGAGCATCACGTCATGCGCAATCGCAATCTCAGCGATGCAGCAGTCGATCACGCTGCGAACGGTAAGCCCTCCCCGCCGCAGATCGAAATAGAGGCGCGCCGCAGAGGTCCATGTGTTCTGACACGCCTCAAGGTAATCCTGGCCTGCGAGATAGTCCGCAAGCTTGGACCACTCCTTTTCGTGCCGCGCCCCCTGAAGAAGCTCCATCTGTGTAAATCGGGTCAGAAAGAAATCCTGCTCTTCGAGAAGCTTTTTCAGCGCCGCTGAAACGGCGCCCGAGCGGTCCCTGAACAGAGGGACAAGGACGCTCGTATCAATCAGCATCGGTTCGCGTGCGCCTGAGCGCCTTATAATCGAACCCTTCCTCGAACTCGATCTTGCCTGCGAGGTCGAAGAGGCTTTTCTTTTTCTTTACCTTTAAGAATTCGCGCAAGGCGAGGTGCACGGCTTCCTTCTTGGTTTTGACGTTCGCCACTCTCATGACCTCGTCGATGAGCGCGTCTTCGATGTCGATATTGGTTCGCATGACAGCCTACAAAGTCTTCCTTGTGTATTATACACATCTCCATACACAAGGAAAGCGCTGTGAGGTCAGGCGGCGCCGAAGGTTTCGACGAGGCGGCCGCACAGCCAGAATTCGCCCTCGACGATCATGCCGGGCTGCAGCGGTTGCGGAAGCACGGTGTCGTCCGCCACGAGATCGCAGGTGCCGCCCGCAGTGCCGATCAAGGCCCAGGTGAAGTCCTGCCCCGTCTCGGGATTGCGCCGCCGCTCCGTCTTCTGCACCTCGCCCGTGAGGAAGGCGCGCGCGGGCGCCCGGAAATCCTCCGCCTCGGGATCGAGGAAGACGACATCGCCGTCGCCGCCGCCGCCGACAAACAGCCCGCTCGCAAGGAAGGAGCGCGGCGTGAATTGCACGGCCTTGCCGTCCTGCGCGGCCTTGAAGGACGCCTCGTTCTCGAACACGCCGAGCGAATGCGGAAAGGCGACGATCTGCGCGATCGCCATGAAGGGCACGCGCTTCTCCGCGAAACGGGCGAAATCCACCACGTCGATCAACGCGATGGTCGGGCCCAGCTCGACATAGAAGGCGCCTTCGAAATGGTTGTCATAGGGACGCTGGCGCATGGCGCGAACGCGGATCGGCGTGCGACCTTCTCCCGTGAAGAACGGCGTGACGCCGACAGCGACGTAAGGATCGGCCTCCGGCTCATCGGCCGCCGATTTTTGCATATGCACCCAAAGCTCAGGTCCAACCGCGGAGTGCAGCCGGTGATAGTATCCCGCCGCGCAAGGCTCCTTCTCGCCGCCCTTTTCGAGAAGACCCGTCACAAGCGCCGAAAGCGCCTCCGCCGAATTCGCCTTATATCCGATGACACTGAAGTGATCCGCCATCGCCACCCCGCATGCTCCCTTCCCCGCGGCCCCCCGCGGTCTCGCTCACGTTCCGGCCTTCGCCAGCCGGTCCAGTTCCTTGACGATGGTCTCGCCCATGCCGCTGGTTGAAACTTTCGTCATGCCGTCCTGCATGATGTCCTGTGTCCTGAGCCCCTTCGCCAGCACGCCCGCGATGGCCGCATCGAGAAGATCGGCCTCGGCGCCCATGCCGAAGGAGTACCGCAAAGCCATGCCGAAGCTTGCGATGGTCGCAATCGGGTTGGCGACGCCGCGCCCGGCGATGTCGGGCGCGCTGCCATGCACCGGCTCGTACAGTGCGGGCCGCTTGCCGCTCGCATCCTTGGCGCCGAGCGACGCCGACGGCAGCATGCCAAGCGATCCGGTCGCCATCGCCGCCTGATCCGATAGGATGTCGCCGAAGAGATTGTCGGTCACGATCACGTCGAACTGCTTCGGCCAGCGCACAAGCTGCATGGCGCAATTGTCGGCGAGGATGTGGATCAGATCCACATCCTTGTAGTTCGCAGCGTGGACGCGGCTCACCACCTGGTTCCACAGCACGCCCGTCTTCATGACGTTGCGCTTATCGGCGGAGGCGACGCGCTTGCCCCGCTGGCGGGCCAGATCGAAGGCCACGTGCGCGATGCGCTCGATCTCGTGTTCCGTATATACTTGCGTATCGACGGCGCGCTTCTCGCCGTTTTCAAGCGTCACGATCTCCTTCGGCTCGCCGAAATAGACGCCGCCCGTGAGTTCGCGCACGATCATGAGATCGAGGCCCTCGACCACCTCGCGCTTGAGGCTGGAGGCTTCGGTCAGCGCGGGGTAGCAGATGGCGGGCCGGAGGTTCGCGAAAAGCTGCAAATCCTTGCGGAGCCGGAGCAGGCCGGCCTCGGGACGCTGCGCGTATGGGACCTTGTCCCATTTCGGGCCGCCGACCGCGCCGAGAAGCACGGCGTCCGCCGCCTTCGCCTTCGCCATCGCCGCATCGGAAATGGCCTCGCCATGCGCGTCGTAGGCGCAGCCGCCAACCAGATCCTCGTCCGTTTCGAAATGAGCCCGGCCGGTGTCGGAAAGCCACGCGATCACGCGCTTGACTTCGGCCATAACCTCAGGGCCGATGCCGTCGCCGGGCAGGAGAAGCAGTTTTCTTAGGGTCATGAACCGAAACAGAATTACTGAGCTGATTGCACATCGGCGCCAGCGACACGGGCCAGCGCACACGCTAAGGGTTAAACCACACACTGTGGCTTCGATCACTCGCTACGTGACATCTCTGCACAGCTTTGTGGCGATGGCCAGCGGAGCACGCCGCAGCCTAGCGCGGCATGAGGAAAATGAGCCGGATCTTGAGGGGAGTGTTTAATGGCGCCTTATTTTTTGGGCGCGCTTTGCATTTTCGCCGAGGGGCGGCGGCCAAAGCTTCAGCCTGAAGCGTGTCCTTTCCGCCTCATATTTGGCGAAACGGTGAATTTTTCGGCCGCGAAGCTTGCCGCCGTATTCGGCTCCACATAAGGTTCAGCGCGATGGTCCTCCACGGAGGATAAAAGGGAACGCGGTTGAATTCCGCGGCTGCCCCCGCAACTGTATGCGGCGAGCGTAGCGCACAAAGCCACTGGGAAACCGGGAAGGCGCGCGAAGCGAAGACCCGCAAGCCAGGAGACCTGCCATCGGTCGTGGTCACGCGCGAACACATTGGTCGGGGTGTACCGGTGGGGGGTAAGGGATCGGCGATATGAAGCCGCTTCCTTGGCTTGGGGTTCGTGGTGACGTGTCACGTTATCACGAGGCCTCACATGGCTTTTTCAAATCTTCGAAACTCTGTTTCGTTCTTGAGTTTGGCTGCTTTTGCGGCTGGCACCAACGCGCAGGAGGCGCCGCCTAAACCGCCGCAGACGCTTCCTCCCGTGGTCGTAAAAAAGGAGGACGCCGCCAAGGTCAAGCGCGCAGTGGAGAAAAAGCAGAAGGCTCCCGCGCCCGTGACGCCGGCCGCAGAAGCACGCCCCGCCGCCGGGAACGAACCGCCTCACGGCGCTTCGGATGAGGGCGTCGTCTATTCGGCGAACCGCGCGCCGACCGACATAACCAAAGTGGGCTCCGCTATCGACATTATTACTTCGAAACAAATCGATGCGCAGTCTCGCACCTACGTGCAGGACTATCTGGCCCAGCTGCCGGGGATAAATGTCGCCCAGCAGGGGCCATTCGGCTCGACCACTACCTATTCGATTTGGGGCGCCTACCAGCGATACATCAAGGTTCAGGTCGATGGCATCGATATCGCCGACCCAATTCAACCTCAACCGTCGACGGCGCTTGAAAACCTGCTGGCCGGAGACGTCGGCCGCATCGAGGTGCTGAAAGGCTCGCAAAGCCTGCTTTATGGCGGCGAGGCGGTCGGCGGCGTCATTTCGATCGACACGGCGAAACCTGTGCTTGGCCCGTCCTTTATCGCGTCGGGAGAGACCGGCGCCTACAACACGCAAAGGGGTCTCCTAAGCGCTGGCTACGGCGCGGAGGACGGATGGGCGCGTATCTCGGTGCAGAGCGTGCGCAGCGATGGGTATCCTGCCCTGGATATCGGCAGACAAGACGACAGCTCTGTCAATCAGACTTTTTCCGGAGTGGGGGAATACAAACTCTCCAACGATGTGAAGGTGTTCTTTTCTGCTCGCTCCGCCGACACGAACGTCAGATACGATAGCACCTACGACGGCTGGGGTCTGGCCCCAGATGGATGGCCGGGAACGCGCGCCCTGACCAGTCAACAGGCGGGCAGGCTTGGAACCGAGTTCAAGCTGTTCGATGGGGCCTTAATCAATACAGTCTCGATACAGGGCATGGAGATCGACCGGAAGCAAATCTTTTGGGTCGCCGCATACGATCCTATTACCTTCAACCCGATACCCGGCGCGGGAGCGCCCGAGACCGATACCTACAAAGGCGACCGCTGGAAGATCGACTACCTCGCCGTAGCGAAGCCGACGAACTGGGCGACGGTGACTGTAGGCGCGGATCATCAGGCCGAAAGCGCCACGGCTACTTCAATATCTTATGGCGATTTCCCTCATCGCGAGGCCGAACTCACCGGCGTCTTCGGACAGCTTTCGGTCGAGCCTTTCAAAGCCCTGACGCTGACCGGCGGCGGCCGGGATGACGATCACAGCACCTTCGGCGATCACCAGACCTATCGTTTCACCGGCGCCTATTTCTACGAGCCGACCGAAACCAAGCTCAGGGCGAGCACGGGAACCGGGTTCCGCACGCCGAGCCTCTACGAGCTTTATTCGCCTTTCTACGGCAATCCATCCCTGAAGCCGGAGGAAAGCCAAAGCTGGGATGCGGGCTTCGACCAGTGGTTCGCCAATCGGCGCTACCGGCTGAGCGCAACCTATTTCCAGGTCGATACGACGAACGAAATCGGCTCCAACAACGTCTTTCAGTACATTCAGATCCCTGGCGTAACGCACCGGGAGGGCGTGGAACTCTCCGGCGCGGCGGCGCTTACGTCGTTCCTTTCTTTGTCCGCCGGCTACACCTATGTCGACGCAAGACAGGACGATGGCGTGCGCCTGGTTCGCATTCCTCGCAACAGCGTAACTCTCGGCGCGGATGCGCTCCTCTTCGACACGATCAAGGCGAATGTCACCGCGAAGGCGGCGCTCGATGCGGTCGATACCTTCTACGATCCCAACCCCCCCTATTCGTCGTATAATGTGCCGCTCAAGGACTACGTGCTGCTGAACGCCAAGTTCAGCTACGATATCCGGCCCGGCCTAACCGCCTATATTCGCGGCGAAAACCTGCTTAATCAAAAGTATGAAACCGTGCTTGGCTATAACACGCCCGGTCTATCCGTTTACACAGGCCTGACCATCAGCCTGGACAGCACGACGCTCCCTGTTTCGCTCAAATAGGCGTTTCGATCCGCCGCGCAAATCCGCGCGGCGGCCGGACACCTGTTGTCATGGCCGGGCCATCCGGAGAATTGGCAATACCTTAATTGCTTAGCTGGATGGCCGGGTCAACCCCGGCATGACGATGGAGGCGAATTCGGCAATGGTTTCATGGCTTCTTCTGCTAGCGGAAACATCTGGGCAATCAAGAGATCGGAAGGAAGCGGCGCAAGAGCGAGACCGGGCCGTCTGGCGCTCTTGCCCGCGGCCCCCGCATTTGTTATCCAACCTCGATAGGCGCGAGCGACCGGGGCCTGCCCGCGGCGCGTGCGTTTTCTTTCAGGAGGGGTGCTAGAGTGGTTTAATAGACCGGTCTTGAAAACCGGCGTGCGGGCAACCGTACCGTGGGTTCGAATCCCACCCCCTCCGCCACCGTATATTTTTTGTCCCTTTAAAACAGTGACTTGGATCGCGCTTTGGCTAACAGTTTCGACCATGTTAGCCAATCTTGAATCCCGCTTTCCCTCGTCGACGCCCTCCTTCTGCGCCGTCTTAAGGGCTGCAATAGCGCTGTTTGCGAGCCGCGCTCGATTCGCGGCCTTGGTATACCGCTCCACTTCCTTCAGCGTTTCATGCCCGCTGACCGACATAATTTCATGGGGTGAGCACCCCGCCTCCGCCAAACGCCGACAGCAGGCCTTCCGCAAACCATGCGGCGACCGCCCTTTTGGTATTCCCGCCTTGCGTGCCTTGTCGGTGAACCAGTTGTAAAACCCGGTTTCGGTGAATGGATCGCCGAATTGCGTTTGTAGAAAAAGCTCCTGTCCCTCTTGAACCGGCATCGCGGCAATTGCGGCTTCGAGCTGCGGCAAAAGCGGAATGTTGATCTCTGCATCCGTCTTCTTCTGCCGATAAACAAGTCTTCCACCGGAGAGGTTCGTCCACCTCAACCGAACCACATCGCTTCGCCGTGGCGCCGCGCAAAGCATTAATTCTAACGCGAGACGCTCGCGCGTGCCCATTGGATAATGATCGGCAAACAGCTGGATTTCTTCGTCCGACCAGTCCTTGAAGCCTTTCACCTTGTACCGGATCGGCTCCACCTCGATCATTGGATTGGCCTTGATCATCTTGCGCTGCTTCGCGAGCTTCATGATCGCGCGCAACATGCGCCGCAGATTGTTAGCCGCCGCAGGCGTCGCCGCCTTCTTGTCGAGGATTACCATGATGTGCTGCTCTTCGAGCCGCGCCACCGGCAGATCCCCATACTCCGCCCGAAATCGCTCCAGAATGCCGCGATAGGTTTGCCGAGTCGCATCCGAGAGCCTCGTGAACGACGCCGTCTGGTAATAGAGCGTGATGAGATCCGCGACGCTCCCCGGCGCGATTTTGCTTTTGCCAGGCTGAATTTTTTCGCCCGCCATGGCGGCCTCATACGCCGCCATGAATTCCGGCGACCACGGCAGCCCAGGCAGCGGCACACGCTTGTGACCCGCTCTTCTCAAATACCAACGCGGTCTGCCGCGGCAATCGACATAGCCGTGCACATACTTCGGCGGTTTACGCATCAACGAAGCGCTTCGTCCCACGGATTACTTCCCTCTTCAGGCTCAACCGTAATGCTCTCCGGGACAGTGGCTTGCGCCTCGTCCTTCATCCGGTCCCAATCGTTGGCCAGCGTTAGCGCATCGAACAGAACGACATTTTTGCGGAGACGATAAGGCTTATGCACTTTGCCTTCCACCACCCATTGGCGCAGCTGGCTTTCGCTCACTCCGAGCATGGCCGCAGCCTGACTCGCCCGTAGCGCCAAAGGGTAAGCTCCATCGCGAAAGCGAGACATAAAAACGCTCCCGTCGCTATCGAGCCAATCTCACAAACTTCGCATGCCGCGCGGCTAATCGGTGACGATTGCCGCTGGCGTTGAAGCTGAGCCACATGCGTCCCAAGAGCATTGAAGATCTCCTTTGCGAACCGAATCATCTCGCTATGAACTTTCCCTAAAGATCAGACTAGAGCAAGAGACACATGTGGGCGTAGCCACAAGGTTGGCTAACAAAGGCAAGCCAGGATTTTCACCTCCTCGCCGATCCACAGACCTAGCGCCAAGATTTTTCGGCTGTTTGTGATCAGTTGTCCTGGCGGTACGAACTGCCGCAACAGAAGGCGGCCGCCGACAGAGGCGGCGACGATTGCGTAGGCTTCCGGCGCTTCATTGTCATTCAGTAGGCGCATGGTGAGCACCTGCCCAGGATAGAAGCCGAGGTCGGACAGAACCGGCGTAAGCACCCGGTAAGAGCGCACGCTCTCGTTTGCGTTTGAGAGAGAAGGTAGTTCAAGAAGGGCGAGGTCGTCTCCGACCGCCGCTCGAGGAGGGAGGGTCATTTCGTGGAAAAGCCATATGGGTGAAAGTGCGCGCCAAAATCGGCGGGCGCTCTCCATATAAGCAATAAAATTTATTCAAAGCAAAATCTAAGCTTAAGGTAAATTCCCGAACTAGAGAATTACAACCCCTGCAATCTTGGCGGGCGCATCCAGCATGTGGATCGGCAAAGAATTTTGCTCGCGGCTGTTGGTTATGAGAAGATGAGGCGCGATAAACTGCCGAAGCAGGAGAACAGGATCGCTTTCCTTTGAGGTCATGGAGACGATAACCACGCTTCCGTTGCCAACAGACTTGACCGCTTGCTCATCCATCTCGGCCACAATCAAGGCGCTTTCGCCCAAGTTGAGTTCGCTTAACACGCCAGACAGCACGCGGAACATGCGCTGCGTGGAGGAAGCCAGCGCCTTGGCGACCACCGACCCTTTGGGGGGATGATAGTCTTCCAGATCGGGCGCAAACGCCACCTCATCAGCGGCGACGAGGTCTGTCACTGGCACGCCGAGCGTGCGGGCGAGCTTGTCGAGCTTGGCGAAGCGCAGGCCCCGCGTGCCCGCTTCGACGCGGGACATATGGCCTTCCGACAGCCCAACTTTCTCGGCCAGGTCGGCGAGCGTTAGGCCGCGCTCCAATCGCAGTCTTTTTATCCGGCTTGTCTCCATGACAGGGATATTGCGCAAAAAGACAAACGCTTCAAGTGAAATCCTAAAGATTCCTCTTGAGTGAACCAGGCGTTATAGACAAGTATCAGGCAAGCCAACAAACGGGGTTTGCTGATGCTGCTTATCGAAAAGTTCCAGGACTTCCTGCACCGATCCGGCCACACACGGGAAAGCTTCGGACGCCTGATGGGCGTTCATCCTTCGGTTTTATCGCGCCTCATTCCCCATGACGGCGGGCCGCCGGTTCGAGAGCCGCGCCTCTCCACCTTGCTGAAGCTGGTCAGAGCTTCTGGCGGCGTCATCGCGCTCGACGATTTCTCCAAGGCTGGCTCGTTCCTGGGCGAAGACGAAAGAGGCGGACGCTGCCCTTATTGCGGCCGTCCCGAGCACGCCCCGGGCCGCTCTCATGGGTGAGCGCAAACCATTGTTAGAAAAAGCGCTGAACGGGCTTGTCCCAGTTCCACCAAGCGTCGCGCCTTGCGCGCGGCCGTCAAGACCGCTTCGCGCCAGGAGGCCTGGGGGCGTGCCGCCCGTCTTGACCGCCGCTGTGCGAGGCGCGCTTCGAAATCATGGCCGGGACGGAGAAACGGCGCTCGGCCGAACAAAGAAACGGACCTCCCAAGGTTATGCGAGGCTCCGCCATGAGTAAGTGGACGCCCGAGATCGTGGCCTACATTTGCGCCCAATATCTCGAGGAGCGAAAGAGCGCCGGCGAGATCGCCAAGGCCTTGAACTACGCATTCTCGCGCAACGCCGTCACCGGCAAGCTTTTCCGCGTCGGCGCGCTCGGCCAGCGCAAGGGCGTGGATCTCGGCAAAAGTCACGGCCTTCCCAAAAAGCCGCCTGAGCGGAAGGCGCGCTCTGACAAGCGCCAGCCTAAGAGGAAAGACGCTCCGCCCAAGATCTCGGCGCCGCCTCCGCCGCCGATAGAGACTGGTCCCGAGGCGGAGCCAGCCGATCTCAAGCTCGTGGCGCGCGCCGAAAGCTTGTTTGAGGGGCCGGGCATTCCGCTCCTAGAGACTTCTTCCGGCCAATGCCGCTGGCCCGCCAAAAGCGAGAACGGCGCGCCCCACGTTTGCGGCCTAACCAAAGCGCGCGGCGCCTACTGCGCCTTCCATGCCGGCATCGCCTATGGGCCGCGAAGACAGCGGCGCATGGATTCGTGAAACCAAATGAAAAAAGAAGGTCCCGCCGGCCAGGCGGAAACCTTCGAGGGAAGAGTCCAATGACACTCAGGAACGAGCGTTTCGGCACCGAAGTCAAGTCGTCGCCGCTGAACTTTAAAGAGATCGCCGGAACAGCGCTGTTGTCGGCGCGTTCGCTTCTGCCGCGCTGGCTTCCCGGCGGACGCTGGGAGGGCGACGAATATGTCGCCAAGAATCCAACCCGTGCCGACGCGCATGCAGGCTCCTTCAAGATCAATGCGCGAAGCGGCGTCTGGAGCGACTTCGCCACAGGCGACGCTGGGCGCGATTTGTTGGATTTGAAAGCCTTCCTCGATGGCGCATCACTGAGCGAGGCCGCGCTTACGATCGCCCGGGACCTTGGCATTGAGCCGCATCTTGCCCAAAAGGGGTTCAGCCTTGAGGCTTACGCGGCGCTGAAACATCTGCCGATCGCGTTTTTGCGTTCGCTCGGACTTGAGACCGTTCAAAACCCCTACCGGGCAAACCGCCAGGCGTTGTCCATTCCTTACAAGCGCCCCGATGGCAGTCTTCTGCGCCTTCGCTATCGCGTAGCCCGCGACGGGAGCGCCAAGCTGATCTGGGATAAGGGGCAAGGGCACAGCGTTTCTCTTTACGGTCTCGATCGCTTGAAGGAGAGTTGCGATACGCTCTTCCTTGTCGAAGGCGAGAGCGATTGCCATACGCTTTGGTTTCGGGGACGGGCTGCGCTTGGCGCACCCGGCGCCTCCACCTTCAGGCCTGCACGCGACGACGTCTTCTTGGAGGGGCGGCGCATGATCGCGCTTGTCGAACCTGATCAGGGCGGCGAGGCGCTGTTGCGGCGGCTTATGCAGTCGAGCCATCAAGACAGAATCTCGGCCGCGCGGCTGTCCGGCTTCAAGGATGTGAGCGAGCTTCATATCCGCGAACCGGAACGCTTCGACGAGATCCTCGACGCCGCGGTCCGAGCGGCGGCGCCGCTGTCGCAAGCTCATGCCGCTCTTGCGGAGCGGCCGCGGCGACGGCGCGCGGCGGCAGAGGCGGACGACGACGGCAAACAGCCAACGCAGGCCGACCGGCTGGTGGGGTACGCCGAAAGCGAGGCGACGCTGTTCAAGACGCTTCTTGGGGTCGCGCACGCCGCCATTCGCGCCGCCGGCCATCGCGAAGTCTGGGCCGTGAGAAGCCGTGGCTTCAAGGATTGGCTGTTGTTTCGTTATTTCGAGGAGACGGGCCGGGCGCCCAACGCCGAGGCCCTAAGCCAGGCGATTGCCGCCATCGAGGCGCTGGCCAAGTTCAAAGGCGAAACGGCGCCGGTCTTTCTTCGGACCGCAAGCCTTGGGCCGAAGCTTTATGTGGACCTTTGCGACGAGGCTTGGCGCGCCGTCGAAATCGAAGACCGAGGCTGGCGCCTCGTCGCCGAGTCACCCGTGTTCTTTGTCAGGGCCAGAGGCATGCTTGCGCTGCCGGTGCCCGAGCGCGGCGGATCGATCTCGGAGCTGAAAGCGCTCTTGAATCTTAGCCGCGAGGACGATTTCAAGCTGATCGTGGGCTGGCTCTTGAGCGCGCTGCGTCCAACCGGCCCTTATCCCTTGCTGGCGCTCACGGGCGAGGCGGGATCCGCAAAATCGACGGCCGCCAAAACCTTGCGTCTGCTGATTGATCCGAACGCCTCGGCCTTGCGCTCGGCGCCGAAAGACGAACGCGACCTCTTCATCGCGGCCTCCAACGCAGCCTGCCTCATCTACGATAATCTTTCCTCGATCCCGCCCTGGCTCTCCGACGCGCTCTGCCGCGTCGCCACCGGCGGCGGCTTCGCCACCCGCGCCCTTCACACCGATAGCGAGGAGGCCCTCTTTGACGTATCGCGTCCAATTTGCCTCACCAGCGTCGGCGACGTGATCGCGCGCTCGGACCTTGCTGACCGGACGATTTTCGTTGCGCTTGGTCCGATCGCGGACGACGACCGCGTCACAGACGAGATCTTTGCTCACAAGCTCGAAGAGGCCTCTCCTCGCGTGCTGGCGGCGTTGTTGGATGGGCTGGCGCATGGCCTCGCCGCAAAAGAGAGCCGCACGCCATCTCGCTTGCCGCGTATGGCGAGCTTCATCGCCTGGACGGCCGCCTGCGAAGGCGCCTTTTGGGAGGGCGGCGCCATTCAGGAGGCCTTTCATCGCAACACCATTGAGGCCGTGGACAGCGTTCTCGAAGGCGACGCCGTCTCGGTGTCGCTCTTGGCGCTTCTTGAGCAATGCGGCGGCGTCTGGCGTGGAAAATCCGAAGCCCTGCTCGAGCGGCTCGCGACCTTTGCGCCTGACGGCGCCAGGCGAGAGCGAAGCTGGCCCAAAAACCCGCAGACGCTTTCCAGCCGTCTCACGCTGGCGGCCCCAGCGCTTCGCAAGAAGGGTATCCGCATTGAGAGAACGCGAAATGAGGGCGCGCGCATGATCGCCATCCTGTCCGAACGGCAATGAGGCAAGCGTTTTTGGGCATGTGCGCCCCCCGAAAAGTGGCGCGAAACATCGTCATGTCCGTCAACCGCGGTTTTGAGGCGGATTTTTCAGCGAGGAATTAAGCGCTTAAGTCCTGACGATCCTCCACCCGAGGATCGTCAGGACATCGTCATGGATATTCGTCGCATGTGGCGCATTATCAAAGACTTAGCATGAAGGAGATGTGCTTCGCGGCGCCAAAAGCCGGCTTTTTTGCTCGAATTTTGCTCGCTTCAAATCTTGCTGTTTTGGCCGAAGCGGCAAAGGAACGGCAAAAAGTGGAAAGCTTTAAGCCAGCGCTTGGCGCAATCGTCAAATCGAGGCAGGGGAGCAAGGAGTTGGGATTGCGCTGCTGCCTCATCGAACGCGGCTCGGGGACTAAGGCTTTGGGTGTCGCCCAGTGCGCGGCTGTCCCCCACGAGCCCTGCCGCTGCAAGATACGTCGTGATGGCGATTGACAATCCTGTCAGACAGGCAAAAGAGCAAGCAAACCTGAGCCTAAATTCATGCCGAAGAACGCCGAAATTCACCGTCGTGAGCGCGTTCCTTTTTACTAAGTCATTGAAAAGACGATGGATGGAGAACGAGTTATGACGATGTCCCTGACGATCCCCATTCTTGATATCGTCTCCAATAACCCATTGTTACTACGAAGGAATAAGACGTTTGTGACAGGCGTTGACGACGGTGTCGATGTTTCGCGCCACTTTTCGGAAGGCGTCATCGCGTTTTTAGCTTGCTCTTTTTTTCAAACCGGCAAGGAAGACAAGCACCGTTCAAAACCAATCTGCGTTAGTCGCTAGATCCCAGAAGCGGAAATTGATCGATATGCGACCATCGACGGGGGAAGCATCGCCGGTCGCGTCCGCTGAGAGTGGCATAGCGTCAAGGCTTCGACGTCGAACCAGTCGGCGATTTCCATCGAGACCTCCGGTCGAGGCTTTTCGCAGATGCAACAATTCCTTCGGCTGCTGGGGGATGAACGGCCTCACGGATTCTGTTCAGAAATAACCGCCCCTGACCCACAGCGGGCGCCCGGCATTCTCGAAGGTCAAGTTCGGGAATCGGATGAAGAGCGGCCGATGCTGCGTCGCGGATCGAACCAACCGTTGCCGAAAATCGCGGAGCGTAGACGCCAAGTGTCAGCGTGCTCGGCATGAGCGATCCAGGCGCCGGCCTTCGCCTCGATTTCGCGGCGCTCCACGGTCCCGCAGCGCCAGCGGTCGCGAAGGCCGCGCAGACGATTGCGGAAGCGCGCGACATTGGCTTCCGGCAAGCGCCTGTGACCGCCGGGCAAAAGGACAAGGCCGAGGAATTGCGCCTCCTCCGCCGTCTTGCACATTTCAGTTTTACCGGGATGCAGCTTGAGACGCCGGCCTTCGAGATAGCGCTCGATGCGGGAACGCCACTCCGCCAGAACCTCTGGATCTTCATGGAACAGCGCGAAATCATCGACATAGCGTACATATGGCGCCCGCAGGACTTCCGTGACCCAATGATCGAAGGGATCGAGATAGAGATTTGCGAAGAACTGGCTCGTCAGGTTGCCGATGGGAAGGCCGCGACGGCGGCCATGGGGCTCGAACAAGTCGTCGCCGGGAAAATAGAGATTGACCGGCTCTTGGGCATTGGAGCCGTCGATGATGAGGTCCATCAGTGCAAGCGTTCGCTCGCAACCGATGCGGCGGCGAAACTCGGCTTTCAAAATGGCGTGGTCAATGGACGGAAAATAGCGAAAGATATCGCAACGCAAAACACTGGCGAGCCGGTCGCGATAGCGTTCGTAGGCGGCGATGGCGCGGTGTGTTCCCTTCCCCGTCCTGTTTGCGTAGGTATTGCCGATGAAGCCCGCCTCAAAAATCGGCGCAACCACGGCGCACAACGCATGATGCACGACCCGGTCGCGGAATGGCGCGGCAGAGACAAAGCGCTCCTTGGGCTCGCGAACCAGAATTTCGGTGTAGCGGCCGGGCCGGTAACCGCCACCGAGCAGCTCGCGCTCCAGCCTGAGCAGTTCGCGCTCCAGATTGGCGTAGAAGCCCGCGGCGCCCGGCTTCTTCCGTTTGCCGAGCACGGCTTTCCGGGCCGCTTCCCGAAGAGACTGGAAATTGGCGATGCGCTCGAACAGGCCGTCATGCAGCTTGCGTGTGCGCGGCATCGGCTTTCGCCCAGCCGCCGATCAGCCTGCCCGTCTCGTCGATCGAACGGGCGGCGAACTCATAACGGCGCTTGTCGATATGCTGCATCTCCACGGCGATGCGGAAGAAGAAGCGGAGCTTTTCAAGGCCCAAGTTGGCGCGGGCCAGGGGAGCGCGCCGCTCGCGCGTATAGGTCGCCTCGATCAGCGCTTCCAGCACATCGAGCGCCGTGTTTTGCATCCGGTCGCCGAGGGTGAATTTCTGGTCGCGCGGGAGGTTCTCGACTGTGGGCCCGAGCCACAGCAGGAAGCGGAAATGAGCCTCGATGGCGGGCCCGTTCTGACGCGATTGGCTGTGCATGAAGTTCCATTCCGGCTGCAACAAGGTTACGGCCCCTGTCGCCAAAGGCCAAGACAGGGACCGCAGCGGTATCGGGCGCAAACCACTTGCCCCGGCCATGATCGGCGTGAACGGCCCTGGACGAAAAAGCGCACGCTCTCCAGAGCCTTGACCCTGAAAATTCTGGCGAAGATCGTACTGCCAACCCAAAGCCACGCGGAAACCCTGATTGTTGTTCCGGTTCTGAGGGTTGTTGTTGTTGCGGTAGGCCGCGCGGAGATTCCGCGGATTGTTGTTCCACGAGCCGCCGCGAAGCACGCCACGGGCCGTCCAAGGCGCCCGGCCCAAACCGGCCAAGCGCAAGGGAAGGGTGCGCCAATTCTGGGCAATTCGAAATCCGCGCCGGCAACTCATCCACAGTCATCCCGAATAGCCGCATGCCCGAAAATCGTCATCCCGGAAGCGCCGAAGGGGCTATCCGGGATCTTAATAATCTGATCTCTGTATTTGCGATCCCGGCTCGCGCTTCGCTTGGCCGGGATGACGGGGGGATCAAATTTAGCGGCTCGCCTTCGGCGAGTCGGATTCGCGTGCGGCGCGTGGCAACCGTTCTGCAGAGGTAGTGAGGTTGTAAAGATTAACGATTTAAGTCCTGCCAACCCAAAGCCACGCGGAAACCCTGATCGTCGTACCGGTACCTGAGGGTCGCTGAAGTATGCGGTAGGCCGCGCGGAGATCCCGCGGATCGTTGATCCACGAGCCGCCGCGAAGCACGCGAGTACTGCAATCTCCGCTTGTCCAGGCCGAACCATCCGTTGGCGCGCCGTTATAGTCGTCATGCCAGCAATCCTCGACCCAGCTCCAGGCATTGCCATGGACCTGATAAAGGCCCCAGGGGTTCGGCTTGAACGACTTCACCGGCACTGTCTTGTGGCGATATTCGCCTTTCCTGCCGCCGCCAGCGTACACATAGGTCCCATCGTAATTCGCCTGCTCCGGCGTGATCGACGAACCCCACCAGAACGGCGTCGTTGTCCCGGCCCGCGCCGCATATTCGTATTCAGCCTCCGAGAGCAAACGGTAGGATTTTCCTGTTTGCTTCGAAAGCCAGCTCGCATATGCCTTTGCGTCTTCCCAATTCACGCAGACGACGGGGTGGCTATCGTCCTGGTCGAAGCCGGGCGACCGCCAGGACGCCGACTTGTTTTCCTCCCACTTGCCGCCCGTCAACGTCCAGCAGCCGCCATCGGTTTTGTAGCCCGTCGCCTTCACAAAGCGCGCCCATTCGCCGCGCGTGATGTGAAACCGGCTCACCGCAAACGGCTTGGCGATCATTACGTCATGCTGAGGAGATTCGCTCCCCGCCTTCCAGCTTTCCCGTTCCGGCTCGTCGTTCGGCGAGCCCATGGTGAAGCTCCCCGAAGGCGCGATCACCATCTCGGGGCAGCCTGGACAATCTCTGAAGCTTTGCCCGGAGCCGGGTTTGACGCAGGGCTTCGGCCCAACCGCCACCGACACGAGCAAGCCGTCGCAGGCGTCTTCGCTGACGGCGGGCTTCGGCGGCGCGACGATCGCAACTTGCGGTCGTTTCAGCTCGGAGATCTTTTGCGCCGCGAGCGCATCGTAGAGCGCGTTCGAGGGGCCGTACTGCTTCCTGAACGCTTCGAAAACCGCCGCGTCTTTCAAATCCCTGATTTCAGCCCAGGCGCGCGCAGCCGCCTCGCCGAGCGATGGTTGCGTTTCGCGCTCTGGCGCCGCCTCCCGCCCCGCCAAATACACCGGCGCCAGCGACGGAAACGACAGCCATGGGTCTTGCCCGATGGACTGCTTCACCCGGATCTGCACATTGCGGAACATGGTCACCGCCTCAACGCCCGGCTTCAACAGCTCCTCGGCAAGCGCCTTGGCGTAGGCGCCCCCTCCTTCGCCAGCGTCAGACGCGGTGCGGTTCGGCGCCGTCGCATAGGCGATGAGAAGTCCCGCCGTTGTGGCGACAGGCACAAAGCCTTTGTCGGCCCCAATGGCCTTCGCAGCGCTGCTCGACAGATGCAGTTCGTTGCGGCAAGCGTCGAAGACAACGAATTGCGTCGCGTTGGCGGCCTGCCGGCTCAACAAGTCGATGATCTGGTTCTGCTGGAACGACTGATACCAGACCGTCTCGTCCTCCGCGCTCGTCACGTCAACCGGGATCAGATAGTTCGTCTGCGTATCGGCGTTCGCCGCGCCATGGCCGGAATAATAGAAGAAGCCAAGCGCGCCCGGCCCGGCGCGCCGAAGCTCGGCGGCGTAGCGCTTCAGCGCCACATCCATGGCCCGGTAATCGGCGTCCGCGAGGACCGTCACCGCGAAGCCAAGCTGTTTCAGCGCCGCTCCGATCAGCGCAACGTCCTGCTTCGGATTCTTGAGCGGGCCGACCTGCTTCGAATAATCCTGATTGCCGATGAGGAGCGCCAGCCGTGCCGGCTCCGCCGCAGCTGCCGCGGAGGACAGGCTTATGAGCACGACCAGCACTAAAGTACGCGTCATCGCCGGCAGCATCGTTTCGTGAAATAGTCAGTTAGCCCGCCCGCACCTTAGCGCAAACGAGGCGGCAAGGCGATCACATTTCGAGCACGGTGCAAACAAGAAACGGCAATCGCGCTCAAGCTTCCGCGTCGCGTTGCGCGATCTCCGCGAGAACGGCGGCAAGCAGCTGCGGCAGGCTGTGGCGCACCGTGCGCCAGACAAAATCTGAGGCGACATTGTCGTAGTCGTGCCGGTAGACATTGCCCGCGCCCATGATGGCCCGCCAGGGCAGGTGCGGATGCCGCTCCTGCAGTTCTGGCGGAAGCCGCCGCGCCGCTTCGGAGATGATTTCAAGCGCGCGCGTCGCCGCATAAAAGCGCAGGCGATCGGCTTTGAAGTCTTCGAGAGATAACTCCCCGGCGAAATCCTGGGCGAGGCGAATATTGTCCCGGATGTCGTGAAGGGCCTGGGCGGCCTTGTCAGAACGCATAGATGGCGGTTCGCTCGGCGTTCGGCCGCACCAGCGGCTTCAGCTGGCTGCGGTTCGCCACGTCGACGGGCACGGGAAAAAGATCGGCAATGTATTGCGCGATGGCGACATATTCGAAGACGCCGATGGGCGCGTCGGGCGCGATCTCGATCATGATGTCGATATCGCTGCCGGGGCGCGCGTCGCCCCGGGCGCGCGAACCGAACAAAGCCGCGTGCGCGACCCCCTTTGAGCGCAGCGCTTCTTCATTCTGCTTGAGGGTGGCGATGATGTCTTCGGTCTTCATGCTGCTCATCATAGCAAAGCGGGCGTATCTTATCCCGGGATTTTTGGCGATCCGCCCAAGGCAAAAAATTGCGGCTCGCCTTCGGCGAGACCGCTCTCGCGCACTGAGTGGGACAGCCGTCATCGCATAAAGGGTAAGGTTGTAAAGATTAACGATTTAAGTCCTGCCAACCCAAAGCCACGCGGAAACCCTGATTGCTGTCCCGGTCCTGAGGGATGCTGCTGCCGCGGAAGGCCGCGCGGAGAACCCGCGGATCGTAGACCCACGAGCCGCCGCGAAGCACGCGAGAACTGCAATCTAAGCTTGTCCAGGCCGAGCCGTCGCTGGGCGCGCCCGTGTAGTCGCCGCGCCAGCAATCCTCCACCCACTCCCAGACATTGCCATGCACCTGATAGAGGCCCCACGGATTGGGCTTGAACGATTTCACCGGGACTGTCTTCTGGCGGTATTCGCCTTTCCTGCCGCCATTATACGTGTAACTGCCATCGTAGTTCGCCTGCTCCGGCGTGATCGACGAACCCCACCAGAACGGCGTCGTAGTCCCCGCCCGCGTCACGTACTCCCGCTCCGCCTCCGACAAGAGCCGGTAACTCTTGCCCGTCTTCTTAAATAGCCACGCCACATAGGCCTTGGCATCCTCCCAGTTCACATTGATGACGGGCCGGTCCGCCCTCCCCCAACCTCGATCCTCTGGCTTGTAGCCGCCGCAGCCGCCGCCCGCCACGCAGGCGTCCCATTCCGCGAAGGTCACCGCGAACCGTCCCACCGCGAAGGGCTTGGCAATGGTCACTTTATGCTGTGGCTCCTCGTCACTTTGGTGTTCCGGCTCGTCCTTAGGCGAGCCCATCGTGAAACTTCCCGCGGGCGCGATCACCATCTCCGGGCACTCCGGGCAGTCCTTGAAGCTCTCGCCCGAGCCGGGCTTGATGCACGGCTTCGGTCCCAACGCCACCGACACAAGCAAGCCGTCGCAATTGCCTTCGCTCACGGCGGGCTTCGTCTTGACCGGATCGGACTTTAGGACATTCAAGGCCTGCCGTGCGGCGCGAAGCTCCTGCAGCCGCGCCTTCGCGAAGCCCGCATAAACGCTCTCCGGGAAACGCCGGATGTATTCCTCGAGAACCGCTGCGCTGGATGTGTTTTGCACGGCGGCCCATGCCAGCCCCGCGTCGTCCGGCGGAGGCTTGGGCTGCCCGGTCAGATAAACGCGCCGCGCGAGACCATCCGTCGCCCAGGGCTGCTGCACGCCACGCGTCGCGGCGAGAACCGCTTCCTTCACGTCCTGAAACAGATTGAGGTGATCGAGCCCCGGCTTCGCGAATTCCGCCGCCAGCGCCGCCGCGTAAGGCCCGCTCGTCTCGCCGTCGTCGAGCGCGGGCTGCCCCGGCGCGGTCGTATAGGCCACATAAATGCCCGGCTGCTCGCGCACCGGCTCGAAGCCCTTCGCCCCTTTCTGCGGAAGGCGCAGCTCGTTGCGGCAGGCGTCGAACACCACAAACTTCGCCGCCCCGCTTGCCCCGTTGAGCAGACTCAACACGTCGTCGAGCTTTACGCTTTCATCCCAGAAGCTTTCCGTGCCGGGCTGCTTTGCGTCGATGGGAATGAGATAGTTGCGTTTGGTCTCCGCCTCGGCCGCTCCATGGCCGGAATAATAAAGAAAGCCGACCGCGCCAGGACCGGCCGCGTTCAGCCGCCGGACCAAATCCCGCACCGCGGCGAGGATCCGCACGCGCGTCGCGTCCTTCACCAGTGGCAGCACCTGATAGCCCTGGCTTTCAAGCGCCTTGCCCACAAGAGCGATGTCGTTATGCGGGTTCTTCAAGACGCCGACGGACGGCTCGTAGGACTGGTTGCCAATCAAAAGCGCGATGCGCGCCGACGGCTGCTCGGCAAACGGCGTACGCGCCGCGAAAAGCAGCGCCACGGCAAGCACGATTACCAACAAAACAACCCGCATGCGGCGCTCCGCTCCGTCCGCCTTTTCAGCGGCGCGACCATAGCGCGGGGCGTTGCGCCGGTCTAGCTTTCCATCTATGCAGGCGGTCAAGTTTTTCTCCGGGGGACCCGATGGCGCCGAGGCTTTTCCTGTGCGTGGTTTCTTTTCTATTGTTGACGGTTGGCTCGCCCGCGCAGACGCCGGCCGACAAGGTGAAATGCGCCGATAGCGATCCCATCGCGCCCGCCGCCGGAACCAAGGCCATCAACGGCTCGCCCGCGAAAAAAGGCGCGTGGCCCTGGTTCGCGGCGCTCGTCATCGACAGCGACAAAAGGAAGGAGACCTTCGCCTTTTGCGGCGGGACCGCGATCGCCCCGCAATGGGTTCTGACCGCCGCCCACTGCCTGCAGTTCATCGGCAAGACCACGCTGCGCAGCGATCCCAAGGAGTTCGACCTCGAAGGGCGGCTCAAGATCGTGATCGGCGTCGACGATCTCCGCGCCGCTTCTACGGAAAACATCTTCGAGGTCGAGGCCTTCCGCATGCATGAGGGCTTCGAGTCCGCCTATGGGCGTTGGCTGAAGGAGCGCGCGCTGGCGAAGTCTACCGACAAGCCGGAGCCTCCGGAGCCCGCGATGTCCGGCGGAAACGACATCGCGCTCATCAAGCTGTCGCGCCCGTGGACCGGCGCGCTGGCGCCGCTTCCGGCGCCGCAGGAGGAGCGTCTCGCCGGCGGCCCGGTCAGCGTCGCGGGCTTCGGAACCGTCGAGCTTCTGGCCAAGGGCGGAGAGTTAGTCTCCCGCGTGAGAAACTATCCGCTTCCGGGAGCCCGGACCTTGCGCGCGGGCTGCGCGAGGCTCATGCAGGTGACAATGCCGCTCGTCGATGCGCAGAAATGCGCCAAGCGCTACGCCGAGCCCGGTTTTATCCCCGTCATCGGAGAGGCTCAGCTCTGTTCGGGCTTCGAGGAGCCGAACCGGGATTCCTGCGCCGGCGACAGCGGCGGCCCGCTCGTGAAGGGGGCCGGCGGCGCGGTTCGCCAAGTCGGCGTCGTAAGCTGGGGCGCCTCGAACTGCGCGGGCGTTCCGCAATCCTACGGCGTCTACACCCGCGTTGCCGCCTACCGCCAGTGGATCGAGAGCGTCACCGGGCCTCTGCGAACGGAGCGGGAGCAGGCTGCGGCCGCCGACGACTTCCTCCGCCGCGCGCTCGGAGATTTGCATGTCGACCTGCCTCAGGCCAAGGGCAAGGTTCGCATCGCCGTCGAAGGCGGAAACCGGGTGAGCGTCGGCCAAGTTTATCGCTTCGGGGTCAAAAGCGAGGTGGGCGGGCGGCTTGTCCTGTTCGACATCGACGCCGTCGGCAAGATCACGCAAATCTTGCCGAATAAATTCACAGCGCCCGGAGGCGCCCGCATTCGCCCCGGCGAAGCCGTCGTGGTCCCCAATCCCGATTGGGGATTCACAGGCTTTCGCGCCGACGAACCGCTCGGCAGCGGAACGCTTGTGGCGCTCGTCGTTCCCGAGGAATTTCCAGCAACGACCATCGGCGCCGAGGCCGCCGAGCAGCGCATCAAAGGATTCACGCCCGTCCAGGAACCCGCAAGCTACCTCATGAACATCCTGCAGCAGGTCGGCGAAAGAGCCTCTCGTTCCACTGCGAGGGGCTTCGCCTACGATACGGCCGACTACGAAATCGCGCGCTGAAAAAGAACGGCTCGAACCCGAGATTCTCCTCACCGGCGCACTGCGGACGCCAAAACGCATGATTGCATCGAATCCATGAGATCCGGTTATGGCCCAGAACGCCATTTCTCGCGGTCGCAAAAACTCCTTCGGCTACTTGGGGTGGAGCGGAATCGTTGAATCGGCTCGGAGAACCGTCACTGTTGACCCACAACGGAAGTCGCAACGGACAGACCGAAGCTACATCTTGCTTGACACGGCCGCTTCGTCGGCTCGATAAAAATCCAGAAGCCATGCGTGTGCGACGCGAGACAGCCGAACATCCCTTCGGCACTCTCAAAGCCCGGATGGGAGCGACGCCGCTGCTCATGAAAACCCTGCCCAAGGTCGCCGCCGAAATGGCGCTCATGGCCGCGCACAGGTTCGAGGATTGCGCCTTTGCTTATTGCGCTACGAAATCAGACAGGGGGCCGGCCAACTAAAGCGCCAGTGCGTCGCTCAAGGCGCGCGCCAACTGATCCCGGCTATAGGGCTTGCCCAGAATAACGGTGTCACGAATCGCCCCTTGGTCGCCGCCGCGGTCTCCCTCATTATAGCCGGAGCACAGGATGACTTTAATCCGCGGCTTATTCGACCGCACCCAGCGCAGCACGTCGTAACCCGTCATACCCGGCATGACGATGTCGCTCAGCACAATCTGAACGGGTTCGCCCGACTGCAGCCGCTCTAGCGCCTCCGGACCCGTTCTCGCTTCTGCGACGGCATAGCCCAGGGATTCAAGCCGTTTGAGCGTCACCTCGCGAACCTGGTCGTTGTCTTCAACCACCAGCACGAGGTGGCCATCGCCGAACGAGACTGCGCTTGCGGGCGCCGCCCGCGCCAGCGGCTCTTCAACGCAGCGAGGCAGATAAAGGCTCACGATGCACCCTTGGCCCAAGGCGCTTGCAATCGTCGCAAAACCACCCGTCTTCTTGGCGAAGCTTGCAACGCTTGCAAGTCCGAATCCGCTCCCGGCAGGCCCCTTGGTGGTGAAAAACGGCTCCATCGCTTTCTCAAGGATCTCCCGCGGCATGCCGGCGCCATCATCGGCGATCGTCAGGCGGACGTATTCTCCCGGGAGTGCGTCTGTATGCAAAGATGCGGCTAACGGTGCATCGAGCGTGACGTTAGAGGTCGCAATTGCGATCTTGCCGCCCTTAGGCATCGCATCGCGCGCATTTGCGGCAGTGTTCAATAGGGCGCTATCGATCTCCCCCGGATCCGCCAGCGTCATCCAGAGATCGGCGGCGAGTTCCATGCTGACCGTAATGTGCCCGCCAAGGGCGCTTGTAAGCAGCTTTGCCGTTTCTTCGGCGCGCCAATTGACACTGAGGTACTGCGGCGCAAGCGCGCGGTTGCGCGCCAGGGACAGAAGCCTGCTATTTAAGTCTCTCCCCTTCTCGGCGGCATCGCGAGCCCGCCGCATAAGCTGGCGCGTTGGCTCGTCCGCATCGCCATCCTCGGCGAGTTCGAGGTTGCCCGCGATGACCGCGAGGAGATTGTTGAAATCGTGCGCGACGCCGCCCGCGAGCCGGCCAACCGCTTCCAGACGGCGGGCGCTCGCGAGCGCTTGTTCGTTGATCATCCGCAGCGCTTGCTCGGCCATGATTTGCGCAGTGACGTTCGAGTGCGAGATGATCGCCCCGCCCCGCCCGCGGGAGATCGGCGCCACGGTCATCAAAAACCACCGTTCTTCGCTAGGACTGTGACAAGGATATTCTATCTCGAAGATCGGCAGGCTGCCGTCGAGCACCGCACGGATGCCAGACAGGGCTCGGTCAACATGCGCGTCCGTGGAGGCGGCTTTCCGGCAGACTTCCAGGTATACCCGGACTCTGTGGGAACCCGAAATAAATTGCTTGCTAAGTTTCGCGAACGGGATCTCAGTAACCCCTATGATTCGCGGTGGTTTCCTGAGCGCTGTTGAACGGAAAGACTTGGTTTCGCTGGTCCGGGACGGGTTGGCGGAGCATCGTCTTGCGCGCCGGGCGAACGCCATCCTGCTTCTTGACGATGGCTGGAGCTGCGAGCGGGTGGCCAAGGCTCTTTATCTGGATGACGATACGGTCAGAGGCTGGAGCAAGGTCTATGCGGACCGCGGAATTGCAGGTCTTGAGCAGTTCGAGGCTGGGGGCAGTTCGAGCCGCCTCTCGGCAGACCAGGAAAAAGAGCTGAAGGATTACGTTGCCCAAACATTGCCGCGCAGCACGCGCGAAGTCGGGGCCTTCATCGAGCGGAAATTTGGGATCGTCTACGAGAGCCGCTCGGGATTGATCGTGCTGTTGAACCGGCTGGGGCTCGAATACCATAAGCCGGAAGTCATCGGCCGGAAGCTGGATGCGGAAAAACAGCGGGCGTTCATTGAAGCGTATGAGAAGCTATTGAATTCGCTTGGCCCGGATGAGGCGGCGGTGTTCGGGGATGCCGTGCATCCAACGCACGCGGCGCGGCCGGTTGGCTGCTGGGCTCCGAAAGAAGAAAAGCTCGCAATCCAACAGACGAGCGGGCGCGAGCGCATCAATATTCATGGCGCTCTCAATCTTGAAACCGGCGAGACCCGCATGGTTGAGGTTGAGACCGTCAACGCGATGTCTACAATCAAGCTGCTGGAAGCGCTCGAAGCCATGTATCCGCTACTGGCGCTGATCCACGTCTTCCTGGATAACGCCCCCTATCATCACGCTAAACTCGTACAAGACTGGCTATCCCAGCCAGGGCGGCGGATTAAGCTCCATTTCATCCCAGCTTATTGCCCGCATCTGAACCCCATCGAGCGGCTCTGGGGGGTGATGCACAAGCATGTGACGCACAACAAGTGTTACCAAAGCCCCCGCGAGTTCGCCGGGACGGCGCTCACCTTCCTGCGCGAGAAAGTTCCGCAAAACTGGGCGCAGTTGCGCGATTCGGTCACGGACAACTTCCGCGTCATCAACCCGGAGAAATTTCGGATCCTGGTGTGAACAGGGTATAGTTCGCTCCCACCGCGACGGCTGGGGAGCCTGCCGCCCCGTTGCAGCGTGCAAACGCCCTCCACGCGTCGTTGACGAGAATAATGGTCCCCGACCGGTCTAAGACCGCGGTGTGCGCGGGAATTGCTTGAAGCGCCCTTTGGTATAGGTCATCAGACATGATGGCGCCTTTCCAACCGATGCTCTGACCCTTGCTGGCGGCAGACGTTTCGCCAGCGCTCCCAGGTAACCGTCACACCGCGTCTCGCAAACGTTTCGCGGATCACAGCCAAATCCCGTTTCGATGCCGCTTCTCCAGCTGACTTTGCACCAATTCTAAGCCTTCGATTTAAAGCCTTACATAGATCACCGGCCTGCGTCGAGAGAATGGAAAAGAGTTCATCGCGCGAAAAAGCGGGCGGGTTTATGTGACTGTGGACCTCAACACGCTGATCCGAGGCCGCCATGTCAATGCCGTGCGTCCGAAGGGTTAGGAGTTTCCGAATTGCTTACGATATCGCAGGTCCATATTGCGGTGGCGCATTTGCCCGGGCTTCAGCGGCAACTTTGGGGCTCCTGCCTGGCGCTGCGGCGCGAGCGGGCGTGTTCGCTGTTCATCGCCGCCTGGCGAACCCGGACTTGCGACGGCCAGACGCCCCTTCCCTAAATTTCAAAATCCCATGAGGAGCCCATCCGCTCGCCTGTGTGACGCGCGACCACCAGGGTCAAGTCATCCTCCAGTTCCACTGCGGGCTCGGCAAAAAGCGTACGCTTAATTCGCTCCTGCATCTCTGTCGCGGAGCCGGCTGGGGTTGCGTCGAGAAGGCGCTGCAAGCCTTCCGGCGTCAGAACCGGATAGGGCTGCGTTGGCGTTTCAACGAGAGCGTCGGAGTAAAGAACGAGAGCTCCACCAGGCTCGAAGGGAACCGTTTCGCTCTCGTAAACGGTGTTGCTCATAATGCCAAGGGGAAGGCCCGGCTTCGACAGAAGCTTAAAGCCTTCGGCTGGCGAGCGGCGATAAAGCTGGGGAGGCGCGCCGGCCGAAGCAAATTCTAACGTCTGCGCCTGGAAGTCGAGGTTGGCGCAGAACATGGTGGCGAACTGCCCGACGGGAAGCACCTCGTTCAAACGTTGGTTCAGCCTTCGCAGCAGGGAAGCGGGCTTGTCCGTGCGCCTGCTCACGATGTGCAAAAAAGAATGAAACCGGGCTGTGTTGAGGGCAGCGGCAAGCCCGTGGCCCGTGAAGTCGGCGATATATAGCAACACACGTTGAGGTCCCGTAGCCTCGAGCCCCCAAATGTCGCCGCCGACGCCGTCGCGCGCTCGATAGGTACTCGCCACTTCCAAAGGGCAAGCCGCCTCGATTTGTTCAATCCGCTCACTCCCGGGAAGCATCTCGCCTTGAAGCGCGATGGCGCTTGCCAATTGCTCGTCGAGACCAAGCGTCGCTCGATAGCCCCTCAAGGTGGAAACGGCGACGCCAGCTAGTCTTTTAAGGTTTTGGACGTCTCTTTCGGCAAACGCGCGCGGCTTTTGATCGACTGCGCACAGGGCCCCGATGCGAAGCCCAGGGGAGGTCTCAAGCGGAATTCCGAGATAGGCTCCGATCTTCGGGTTATCCGTGACGAACGGGTTGCCGCAAAAGCGGGAATCGCGCGCGGCGTCCTCAATGACAAACGCGCCTGAGTTCATGATGGCGTGGGCGCAAAACGATAAGGATCGCGAGATGCGATGTGCATCGAGGCCGACCTTGCCGGCAAAGATCTGCTCATGACGATCGACAAGCGAGAGAGCCGCGATAGGCGTTTCAAGCACACTCGCCGCGACGCCGCAAAGCTCGTCGAGCGCGGCGCTTGCGCCCCATTCCTGAAAGCGCAGTCTTCTCAGCTCTTTCAGGCGATCCTTTCGTTTGCGGGGATCGGAAAGCCTGACATGTCGATGTGTCCTTGAGCCTCAGGGCGGAGGCGGCGCCTGAGCAGTATGCAGGAGCGCGGTTCATGGGCTCTTTCCAACCCGCCTAAAACTTGATCTTTGCCGGGCCGCGGGCGGACGCTGGACCAAGCGTCTCTTCTTCTGCTTATGTGAACGTTTTCGGATGCCGGCCCATGCCGAACCTTTCAGCATGGACCACGGGCCGGTTGTTCGAAAACGTTCACATAAGCTGCGCCATCGCGTCCTAAGATAAGTGATCCCTCTCCAGCATTTTCTTCAGAACCGCCAGTATGTCCTGCTCGCGAAAGGGCTTTGAAAGAACGAGACATCCGGCAAACCGTTCGGGCATGACGAGCCTCGTCTCGAATCCCGTCGCGAAGGCGAAAGGGATAGCCCGCCGGATCAGAGCGTCGGCGACATGCCAGCACCGTTCGCCGTGGAGGTTGACATCAAGGAGCGCAGCCTCAAGATTTGTGTTTTCAGCGGCATTCAAGGCGCACTCCACCCTTCCGACCGGACCGACGACGGTGGCGCCGTTCTTTTCGAGACAAGCCTGCATTTCCATTGCAATCAAGGATTGATCCTCGACGACAGGAATGCGCCTGCCCTTAAGTGGCGAAGGCTCCGAGAGTCCCTTGCTTCGTTCATTCAGGGCAGCCATCGCTAGTCCTCGCGCTCGACGAATTGTTCGAAGGGAATCATGGCCGTGCAAACCAACCCCTGCGGCTGGAAATCGAGATCGACCTCCCCGTCGACATCGTAAGCGAGGCTGCGCTCCAGCAAGACGCGTCCAAAGCCCATGCGGGTCGGCTGCGCGACATCCGGGCCGCCACGCTCTGTCCAGCGGAGCCTCAGCCAGCGTTCTCGCAAAGAAACGGTCAGCCATCCAACTAATTCGCAAAGCTGCTCATCCGTGGGCGTTCTCCCAAACCTGGTCACCTGCCCACCGCACAAAACTGCGGCGCCCTCCGCTGGGATGTAATCGATCAGATTAGGACGGTGTCGAATAAGCGCCTCGCCGAGATGGTTTTCGCGAACCATCGCCTCGACCAGCGCGGCATGGATGCGTTTCATTCGCAGGCGGTCGCTATGCGCTTTCGAAGCGAGTCTTTCTTGAAGGTCTGGCGGTCCATGCCAGCCGCTTCGGCGGCCTCCTTGCGGCTCATGCCCGAAAGCGCGTTGGCGATCGCCAGCAGCCGCCGCGCCACGCGTGTGTCGGTCTCAGCCTTGGCAAGCTTGCGCAGGACCGCTGGAGTGCGATCCGCTCTTATGGTCAATGCCGTCATGATGCCCGCCGAAGCGGCCCGTGACCTCCTGATATCCATGCTCGATGTGATCGTCCCTCGAGCCGCGGCCCGCCTATCATGCGGCTAGGGAATCATGATTTGGCGAGCCTCGGGTATCGCGCCGCTGCAACAGGAGTCGGTCTTTCGGTACGGCGGTATTATTCGCCCCGAGGCCCGATTATAGGTCTTCCACTGGACAACACCGGTTGGTTCCAGCGCGGGTCACACCTCGGGGCCGATTTTCCCAGGCAACCGTTTCGCACTGGGAGAACGCGCCCGCGCTGAATGAGATCTTCCGGCACACCGATGCGCTGATCGATATCTGGCTCGCCAGCAATTCGAAGCCGCACGGACATCGACGAAATCGCAGGTATTGTTCCACCTTGAACACCGAGACAGCGCAGAGTATCCTGCCTCATCTCATACAATAGTGTGACGCTTTTCGAAAGTTCAAATGCAGAAAGAAACGAATCGTTAAGGTTGAAGTTTTTTGCAGTGCCGAGACTTTAGGTCTATCGTGCCGCTTGCAATGCCTGGAACAGGCTCCTGGCGGAGGCCGGAAGGATTAAGTCGCTATGCTCCTACCCCTGGATTCCAAAGGTCAAGACTTAAGCTCGGCGGTATAAGATGGGTTTAGCAGCTAACGCGTCACGATTTAAGTTCCTTGCCGCTGCTGCCGGGTGTGTCATCGATTATGACAATATGAAGATCGCGCGGACCGTGCGCGCCGCGCACAAATCTACCTTCGATATCGGTGGTTCCGCTTGCGCCCGTAATCAGACAGGCGTTGCGCGGAGCACGATCTCCGGAAAGCCGCGCCGCAGAAGCATAGTCTTCCAAATAGGCCACAATAGATGTTGCGTGGATCGCCACGAGATGCACTGCCGGAAGAAAATTGAACAGGATCGGCGCATCGGCAGCCGAGTGAAACACCAGGCTACCGTATTCTGCGACGCCCCATCGCGCCATGCCCACGACGACGCCATCGTCGAGACACCCGTCGCAAAAAAGTCCGGCTGAAGCCCAATCCAGCGCGGTAAGAATTCGCGCCGGCTGGAGCACGATATGCGGCGGAAGGCTTCTCGTGGACAAATACCGCGCCGTCGCTGCCGGCAGTTCATCGATGGAACGGACCCGCTCGGCGCTAGCGCCAACCTTGGACTCCGCGACGCGTTGGATGAAGCTTGCTGTCACGCTAGCCAGCGGCGACTTCGGCCGCACCGCGCCGAGTTTGCCGATCAAGGCCCGCGCCTCAGCGTCAACAGCCGCGGCATCCAATCTGGACCGGGGGAGAGCTTCCTCAACAGCCTTGAGGATTTCTTCACGAGCGGAGGTCATCGTCTTTTCCTCTGCCGGGCTTTATAGGCCTGCATAAAGGTTTCACGCGGCGGCGCCGGGAAATCGCGACCCTCGGTCCACCCTTTCGCAAACGGCATCTTGCGGATCCAGCCACGCTGGCGAAAGAGGCGCATCCAGCCGATCGATAGCGGCGCCGCCAAGCGGTAAAGGCGCGGACGGCTGGCGACGAAAACCCAGGCGGCAAGGCCAGCGCGGGCAACGCGCGGCTCCATGCCCTCGCGCCAGCTTCTAGCCCTCCAGCCGCGCAGCAGCGATGGAAGCGGAATGTCGACGGGGCACACCTCGGCGCATCTCCCGTTCAGTGTGCATGCGTGCGGCAAGTCGCGCGCCCCGGCCAAACCGGAGATTGCCGGCGTCAGCACCGATCCCATCGGCCCTGGATAGGTCGCGCCGTAAGCGTGGCCTCCGATCTGGCGGTAGACGACGCAGTAATTCATGCAGGCCCCGCAGCGAATGCAGCGCAGCATCTCTTTCTGGCCTTCGGCCAGCATGCGCGTGCGGCCGTTATCGACGAGCACGATGTGGAAATCATGCGGCCCGTCGGCGTCGCCGCTGCGCTTGGGGCCGCAATGGAACGTGGTGTATTGCGTAATGTCGCCGCCGGTCGCAGACCGCACAAGCAGGCGCAGCAGCACGAAAGCGTGCTCAATCGAGGGCACAAGCTTCTCAATCCCCGCCGTTACGATGTGAATGCGCGGCGGCGTGGTCGTAAGCTCTGCATTTCCTTCATTGGTGACAACGCAGACGGCCCCCGTGTCCGCGATCAGGAAATTGGCGCCAGAGATGCCGACGTCGGCTGTCAAGAATTTCTTGCGGAGATCGCGCCGGGCGCTCGCCACCAAATCCTCGACGGCATCGCTCGCGGGGGGCCGCTCATGCTTCGCCCTGAACAGCGCCGCCACGTCCGTGCGCGATTTATGCATCGCCGGCCAAACGATGTGCGATGGCGTCTCGCCTGCGAGTTGGACAATGTGCTCGGCAAGGTCGGTCTCGACGCATTCGATGCGCGCTTTCTCAAGCGCATGCGGAAGGCCGATCTCCTCGCCGAGCATCGATTTTGAGCGCGTGACCCGTTTGGCGCCGGCGCCCGCGCAGATTCCGGTCACGATCTGGCAAGCCTCTTCTGCGCTACGCGCCCAGTGCACCTTCGCGCCGGAGGCGAGCGCGTTCTTCTCGAATTCCTTGAGATAGTGATCGAGATTGGCGATCACATGATCCTTGATACGGCGTCCGCGCTCGCGCGCCGCTGCAAACTCTGCGAACCGGCCGATGGCGGCCGCCCTATTCTTTTCTGCGGCGCCAGCGGTGCGCTCGATGGCTGCCTTCAGCGAGGCGTCCGCGAGAGCGGCCCCCGCTCTTTGCTTGAATGTCAGCTTTAGCCGAGGAGACAGAGCTATTCCTCCTCGCCGATCGCGGTATCGCTCATTCCGGCCAGCACCTCGGCGGCATGCATAGCGCGAACCTTGCTTCCCCGGCGGTTCAGTTTGCCCGCGATATTCATCAGGCAGCCGAGATCGCCGCCGAGCAGGACGTCCGCCCCCGAGGCCTCGACTGCCTTCGCCTTTTCATCAGCGATGGCGTTGGAAACGGAAGGATATTTCACGCTGAACGTTCCGCCGAAGCCGCAGCAGACGCGTTGCCCCGCCAGCGGCTTCAGCTCCAGCCCGTCGACCGCCGCCAACAAGGAGCGCGGCTCGTTGTAGACGCCAAGCTCACGAAGGCCCGAGCAGCTATCGTGATAGGTTGCGGTAGCCTTCAGCGTCACGCCCTCGGGTATATATCTTCGCGCATGCACCAGGAAGCTCAGAAGCTCCCAGGTCTTCGCAGCCAACGCCTGAGCGCGCGCCAGCCAGTTGGGATCGGCCGCCAGCAGTTCGGCGTAATGCACCTTGATCGTCGCCGCGCACGATCCGGATGGCGTCACAACGTAGTCGTACTGCTCGAACTGCGTGATCATCTCGCGTGCAAAATAGGCAGCAGCCTTCATCGCGCCCGCGTTGAAGGCTGGCTGGCCGCAGCAAGTCTGGCTGAACGGCGCCTCTACCTCGCAGCCAGAAGCTTCAAGCAACCGGATGGCGGCGAAGCCAAGCCTCGGCCGGATCAGATCGGCAAGGCACGTGATAAAGAGCCCAACGCGCGGCGGTCTGCTTTCCTGCGATAATTCGTTCGGGTCAACCATGACACGCCGCCTGTAAAGGCTCCCTCTTCACTGAAAAACAGCCGCATTACCTGGGAATGACCCAAGGGATCAGATATTGCTGGAATGCAACCAAGCCGCCGAGCATGAGCGTGAGGACGATACTGTGCCAGAAAGTGCGGGCGAAAACCTCGCCCTCCTTGCCCGACATCTTTCGTGACTGCAACGCCGGTCGCAATATTCTGGGGAGAAATCATCTTGCCCATGACGCCGCCCGAAGAGTTGGTCGCCGCGAACAGAACCGGATCGAGGTTGAGCTGCCGCGCAGCGACGACCTGGAGATTTCCGAACAGCGCGTTTCCCGACGTATCGCTTCCCGAAAGCATGACGGCGACCCATCCGAGGAACGGCGAAAGCAGGACGAAAAACGCTCCCGTTGAGGCGACGCCCTTCCCGAGCGTATAGGCGAGGCCGGAGTAGTTCATGAGATAGGCGAGCGAGATAATCAGCATCACCGTAATAATGGCCATCCAGGATTGGCGGATAGTCTCGCCGATGCAGCCGAAGAAGGCGCGCACAGGCAAGCGCACGGCGATGGCGGTGATGATCGCGGCGAACAGGATGGCCGTTCCCGTTCCGAGCGGCTGGAAGGTCCAGATCGCGTCATAGGGCTTGCCATTGTAGAGAGTTATGGAAATCGCGCGGTGCAAACCCGGCCATTCGATTTTCTGCTGGGCGACGCCAGCCACCTTATAGGAGGTCCACACGATCACGGTCGCGGACACGATGATCCAGGGGAGCCATCCCTGCCAGTCCGGCACGACGGATTTGGAGCGGCGGCCTTCCATCGAATGCGCAACCCTGAATTCCGGGTCGTCCGCCGGCGTCCAAACCTGGAGGAATAGCAACGTAGCGGCCAGTGAGCCGAGCGACGAAAGCACATCGGTTAAGGTGTAATCGATGTAGTTAGAGGCGATGAATTGGGAGGCCGCGAAGCTGCCGCCCGAGACAAGCAAAATCGGCCAGAGGGCGCGGATCGAGCGCCAGCCGCCGTAAAGCGCCATCACATAGAAGGGCAGAATGAGGGCGATAACGGGCAATTGCCGCCCGATCATCGCGCCAAGGGTCGTCGCGGGAAGACCAGTCACTGCGCCAAGCACAGTCACGGGAACGCCAAGCGCGCCGAAAGCGACAGGCGCGGTGTTGAAGATCAGCACGAACACCAGGGCTTCGAGCGGCGGGAAGCCGACTAAAATTAAAAGCGAGCTTGTGATCGCGACGGGCGTTCCGAAGCCTGAAACTCCCTCCAGCAAGGCGCCGAAGCAAAAGCCAACCACCACGAGGACGACACGCCGGTCGTTCGGAAGATAGCTTGCGACCCAGTTTCGGAAAGCGTCGAAACGGCCGGAGCGAACCGCAACGTTGTACAGCAACAGCGCGTTCACCACGATCCACATCACCGGCCAGAGCGCGAAGACGGCGCCGTTCGCTACCGCGTTGAGGGCGAGATTTGGCGGCATCTTCCATAAATAGATTGCTATCGCCAGAGCCACCGCGAGCCCTGCGCCCGCCGCCAGCCAAGCTGGCAGGCGCAGCAGGCCCAAAAACACAAGCACCGTCACGATTGGCAAAATCGCCACCAGAAAGGACAACCCCAAACTATCCGCCACCGGCGTCAAAAGCTGACTGAACACCGCATAACCCTCACGTTTGCCTCACCCATTTTTTTTCATGCGCTGCATTGCAAATACCCGCGGAGCTCTTTTCATCTCTCCGCGACAGAACCGAACACCGCCGGCTTATCAATCGAGGCGCCGTTGCCGATCGCCTCCAGACTTATTGGTAAGATAGCGTTGTTCCTTAGTAATATTGGTAATATAATCTTACCATAACCGTCAACTGGAATAACGATATTACCAGGTAGAGCTAATGGCGAATGGCTTGACGTAGGCGCCCACGTTGGTATGGAATCCGCTCCATCCCTGCGGGAGTGCCGATGAATGCGAGAACCCATACGGACGCCGAAAATTGCAGATACGATAGCCGATCACCTCGAAAAGCTGATCCTGGAAGGCGTTTTGCGTCCGGGTGAGCGGCTGGTGGCGGAGCGCGATCTGGCGGAACGCTTTGGCGTCTCGCGGCCGTCGCTGCGCGAGGCGCTCGACGCGCTTGCGCGGCGCGGGCTTATCGTCACCGGCAAGTCCGGGACTCACATTGCGCAATTTTTGTCGCCGCTGATGAAGCCGCTGGCGGCTTTGATGCAAGACCGGCCGCACGTGACCGCGGACTATTTTGAGTTCAGGGGTATCCAGGAATCCTGCGCGGCGCGATTTGCCGCGCAAAGAGCTACCGGCGTGGACCGTGAAGCCATTCGCCAGTGCGTCGACCGGATGACCAAGGCGCATGCTCTCGACGATCCCGCGCAGGAAGGCGAAGCGGACGTCGATCTCCATCTGCTTATTTACGAAGCTTCGCACAATGTCGTGCTGCTGCATATTATGCGCGCGCTCGCGGATCTCTTGCGCAGCAACATATTCTACAGCCGTTCGCAGCTCTACCTGCGGGCAGGTGTACGTGACGAACTGCTCAAACAGCATCTCGCCCTCGCTGAAGCCCTGCTAGCCGGAAACGCCGAGGCCGCTGAGGCGGCCGCCGCCGGCCACATGCGCTTCACGTTCGAGACGGTCGAGGAGATCCGCCGGGATAGGGTGCGTGTCGAGACCTCGCTGCAGAGAATTGGGCGGAACGATTTACTCGCGCGTCAGAGTTGATAGCGCTGTCAAATGCTCATTACCAACAACTCTGGGCAGAACTCTTGCAATCGTCCAGATCGCGGACACTCCGCGCAAGTCGAGTTTTCAGCCGTGGTCGCGGATAACTCAGGCAACGCATCAGCTGCTTGGCTTTTGCACAAACGGTCCTTTAGCGATAATTGCATCATGGTTCCTTACGAGCTGTTTATCGAATGCTATGCAGAATGGAGGCTACAACCCAGTCCCTATTTAGGTTGCTGATATGTTCACGCGCCTCAGAATCACGACCCGGATCAATCTTACCCTGATGTCAGCCGCGCTCGGCATTGTATTGGTCGGCGCCATCGGCTTTTCCGTCATGCGCGCGCAAATGGTGGACGAGCGCCAGGCACAGCTGCGGAATCTCCTGGACTTGACCCTCTCCCTCGCCCGCGCTCAGATGAAGGCTGCCGGCGGACCAGAAAGCGAAGCCGGGCAGAAGGCTTTTTTCTCAATCCTCCGCTCAACTCGCTTCGGTGATGAAAAGCAGGCAAGCTACATTTTTGCCTATGACTATAATGGCGTTGTGACAAGTCTGAACGATCAATCCAAAATCGGCCAGAACCGCATTGAACTGATAGACGCGAACGGCGTTAAAATTATAAAGGAATTTATTAAGACCGCCAAGAGCCCCGCGGGTACAGGATTTGTTAATTACGAGTATGAAAAAGGCGTCGGTGGCCCAATAACGCCTAAGCTTTCACTTATACAAAATGTACCAGAAATAGGTGGGTTGGCCGGCGTTGGCGTTTATCTCGACGACATGGACCGCGCATTTTTTCAAAGACTGTTCGCTGCCCTTTGGCAAAATGAGCGATTTCTTTTGATCTCTGTCCTAATGCTTGCAGGGCTAGGCGCACTACTCGGGTATTCGCTCGTGCGCGCAATCAGAACTGGGCTTGCGGAAGCCAACTCAGCGGTGGAGGCTGTCGCCAATGGCGACTTCTCAAAGGATATCGATTGCAGCCGGCGGGATGAAATTGGCCAGTTACTCCAAAGCGCTTCGGATATGACGCGGGCGTTGAAGTCGTTCGTATCGGCGCAATTGGAAATGGCGCGTCAACACAACCAACATGGCCTCATCAGCAAGACGATCGATGAATCTCGGTTCTTAGGAGCTTACCGCGACATGGCGCGGAACCTAAACGATATGGTGAAATCCCATATCGACGCACAGACTCAGTTCGTAGACCGCATGGTAGCGTACGCGGATGGGAGGTTCGACTGCCGGATGCCGTCGCTGCCCGGCGAACGCAAAGCGATCTCGGACGCTGCCGAAAAGGTTCGCGCCGGCCTTGAAGCAAGCGCCCAGGCCGCGCACTACAACGCGCGCGTGAAGGCCGCGCTCGATCACGTTAGCATCCCGGTGCGCATCGCCGACAATGAAGGCCAGATCCTCTATGTGAACCAGGCCTTTCAGGAAACGTTGAATAAGTATGAGGCTGGCTTCCGCCGGCAAATCCCCGGCTTCGACCCCAGCAAAGTGGTCGGCGGCAACATTGGCATGTTCCTCGACGATTCCCGCTCCGGAGCGACCTATTTACTTAAGATCACGAGCGCCACACAGTCCCGCATGTTCCTGGGAGGACGCGACTTCGACGTCGTTACATGCCCCGTCATCGGCGAGCACGGCGAGCGTCTTGGGACCGCCGCTCAATGGAGCGACATCACGGAGCAACTGGCGGCAGAAAAGGAGATTGCAGCGCTCGTTGAAGCGGCCGCCGCTGGCGACTTTTCGAAGCGCATTGCTGACGCCGACAAGTCGGGCTTCCTGCTGGAGATGGCCCAAGGCCTCAATGCTATCCTCGGCACAAGCGAAGAGGCGCTTGGCGAAATTTGCCGCATCCTGAAGGCGCTGGCTGCTGGCGACCTCAGCCAGAACATCGAGACCGAGTTCAAGGGCGTGTTTGCGGAGCTAAAAGATAACTCCAACAGCACAATCGAACGCTTGCGCGGCATCATCGCGCAGATCCGCGAAGCCACCGACTCCATCAACACGGCGGCGCGCGAGATCGCGACCGGCAACAACGATCTGTCGCGGCGGACCGAGGAGCAGGCGTCGAGCCTTGAGGAGACCGCAAGCAGCATCGAGGAACTCGCTTCTACCGTGAAGCAGAACGCCGAGAATGCGCAGCAGGCTAACAGGCTCGCCTCAGAGGCCTCCGAGGGCGCCCAGCGCGGCGGCGAAGTGGTGTCGCAAGTCGTCGCCACCATGAACGGCATCACCGAGAGCAATCGGGCAATCGCCGACATCACCGCGATCATCGACGGCATCGCGTTTCAGACGAATCTGCTTGCGCTTAACGCGGCCGTGGAGGCCGCCCGCGCGGGCGAGCAGGGCCGAGGCTTTGCTGTGGTGGCGTCCGAAGTCAGAAGCCTCGCCCAGCGCGCCGCCGACGCCGCCAAGGACATCAAGGCGCTTATCGCGAACTCCGTCGCCAAGGCTGACGACGGCGCGAAGCTCGTGCACAGCGCCGGGGCCGCCATGGGGGAGATCGTGGCGCAGGTACGGCGCGTAAGCGCAATCATCGGCGAGATCGCATCCGCCAGCACCGAGCAAAGCGAGGGCGTACAAGAAGTGAACCACGCCGTCACCCAGATCGACCAAATCACTCAGCAGAATGCGGCGCTTGTGGAAGAAGCCACCGCAGCCGCCAAGAGCCTGGAGGATCAGGCGGAAAGCCTCGTGCGCGCAGTCTCGATCTTCAAGCTTGCGGACAGGCGGGAAGGCGCCGGGTGCAAGACGGAGCGTTCGCAACCCGACGGGCATGCGAACGGCTCTGCCGGCCTACGCAATGGCAAGGTCCTGCATTAACAGCAAATCTGCCGCAACACGTGAAGACCAGAATTAGGAACACTTGCATAATGACGTCGCACCGACTACGGGGCGGCTCTACCTTTCGAAGAGTCCGGTGATGTGAACGTTTTCGGATACCGGCCCATGCCGAACCTTTCAGCATGCGCCACGGGCCGGTGTTCGAAAACGTCCGGGGAAGGAACACGCGGGGAGCAGGGCACGGACGCCCTCTCAGCTTATGGGGATTTCAGCAGTTCTGGCGCCAAGCGTGCAGCGCTCTTACGCGGCAAAGGCCGCGCATAACAGCCAAGCAAAGCGTGCTTGCGGCAATGGCGGCGCCGGACCGGGGGCGAAGCGATGGCGGCAAGCCTCCAAAATAGGCTCGATTTTGCCCTTTCAAGCAAGCGCCGCCGCTGCCACCCTTTGAACGGCGGCTCAAGCCGGGCATCGATACGCTGCAAGCCGTCTTGGCGCCGATCATGACGTATCGAACCCCGCTGGCGGGGATGGCATTTTGCGCGGACGGCAGGCCCCTTCGAAACGCTCGATGACGAACATGCGGCTGCCGCATTTTGGGCAGCGCTCCGCTGGCTCGCCGGCAGTATCGGGTTTTGGCGTGGCGTTCACCTGGGGCAGCAGCGAGGACAGCGCGATCAACGCCCGCATCGCTACGAGATTGCCGGCGCGGACATTGCTGGCCAGGAGGCCATAATGCCTGATGCGGTGAAAGCCTTTCGGCAGCACATGGATCAGGAAACGGCGGATGAACTCGCCCGCGTCCAGCGTCATCTTCTTATAGCGGCCAGGTCCCTCGATCCGGTAATCCTTGAAGGTGAAGGTCACGCTCTTCTCATCGGCGGCGACAAGCCGCCGGTTGGAGATGGCCACGCGGTGGGTGTAGCGGGACAGGTAACAAAGGACAGATTTGGGTCCGGAAAATGGACGCTTGGAATAGACGAACCACTTGGTCTTTTTGAGCGGCGCCAGGAAGGCGGTAAAAGCGTCCGCCGCGGCGAGATGCGCGTGCTCGCCGAAGAACTTAAGCTTGCCGGCCTTGTGGGCTGCGGCGAGCTTTTCCAGCATGAGCCGGCGGAACAGCTTGGAAAGAGCCCGCACCGGCAGGAAGAAGCCGCGGCGGCAGGCGATCCAGCGCAGGCCGTCGGCGGAAAGGCCGCCGCCCGGCGCGATCATGTGGACGTGCGGATGATGCGTCATCGCCGAACCCCAGGTATGAAGCACGGAGATGAAGCCGGTTCTGGCGCCAAGATGTTCGGGATCGGCGCCGATGATGAGCATGGTCTCGGCGGAAGCCTTGAACAAGAGATCGTAGATGACCGCTTTGTTCTGATAGGCGATATCCGCGATGGCCTCGGGCAAAGTGAATACCTGGTGGAAGTACTGCACTGGCAGCAGTTCCGCCTCACGTTCGGCAAGCCATTTTCGCGCCGCCGCGCCCTGGCACTTAGGGCAGTGCCTATTGCGGCAGCTAATGGGCGTCGCCCATTAGCTGCCTTATGTGCACTTCCAGTAATGGGGAGCTGACGCGCCTGCTGCTTCATTTTCCTGTGCATCGCCGCGCTTTCACTCTCCATTACACGACGCCCCTGCGCGCCCCGTCGGCTCGGCCACTGTCGGCCGATCACAAACGGGGACGATCATGTTGGAGACCTACTTCCCGGCATCGAAGAGGCGGGAACATCTGCGCAGCGGGCCGAGCGGGCCGTATCTCGACGGCTTCGCAGCGGCGCTCGAACGCCAGGGCTACAGCGCCGACACGGCGGTTCGATACCTGCGGGCGGCGGCGCATCTCGGCTATGTCCTGGCGCCGCGAGGCGTATTGCCGGACGAGATCGATCTTCAGGCGTTCAGCAAGCATTTGCGCGCCTGTCGTTGCCCACGCGAGAAGGGCGGCCGTCACAATCACCACACTATCTACGGCGCCAAGCTCTTTCGCCGGCGCCTCGTAGAGATCGGCGTGTGCCAGCCGGCCGCTGCTGCTGCGGCGGCACCGGTTGAACTGCAGTTGGTTACGGGCTTCAAAGCATGGCTGCGCAAGCACCGCGGAGCGTCCGACGCCACGATCAGGCTTTATGTGCGCGACGCCGCCGGCTTGCTCACGGCGCTCGGGGAAGATCCGGCGAACTGGGATGCAGCAGGCATCCGCCGTACCTTCATGGATCGTGCGAGCACGAGCGGGCGCGGCACAATCGAGAAAATGACGACCGGCCTGCGCGCATTTCTGCGCTACCTCGTCGTCGAAGGCCGCTGCCGCGTCGGGCTCGACAGTGCGGTTCCCGTTTACGCCCACTGGCGGCTTGCCGACATGCCGCGGTCTCTGTCGCCGGAGCACGTGAACCGGCTGATTGCCGCCTGTGATGGCGATGTCCCCGCGCGGCGGCGTGAGCGCGCGATTATCCTGCTTCTGGTGCGTCTCGGATTGCGCGCCGGCGACGTGGCGCAGTTGCGGCTCGCCGATATCGAGTGGGAGACGGGCTCGCTTCGCGTCTCGGGCAAGTCGCGCTACCAAGTCCGCCTGCCGCTGCCACAGGACGCCGGCGATGCGATCGTCGCCTACCTCGAGTCCCGACCTTCGATCTCGCCGAGCGATCATGTGTTCTTGCGCACGATCGCGCCATATCGGCCGTTAAAAAACGGCGACGGCGTCTCGTCTCTGGTGAGGCGCGTCATGAAGCGGGCCGGCATCGTCACACCGTTCAAAGGCGCGCACGCGCTGCGCCACACGGCGGCAACCGAGATGCTGCGCCATGGCGTGCCGTTGGAGAAGATTGGCTTGGTCCTGCGGCATCGCGGCATCGACACGACCGCCTTCTACGCAAAGGCCGATGTCGCGCTCCTGAGGCAGATCGCGCAGCCCTGGCCGGAGGCGCTCTGATGCTGAACGCCATCGAGACTTATCTCGGCCTCCGCAGAGCCGCCGGCTTTGCAATGTCGAATGCCGAGTACCTGCTGAAGAGCTTCGCCGCCTTCGCCGCCGAGCGCGGGCAATCGCATGTTCACACCCAAACAGCCATCGATTGGGCAGCGCTCGGGCCGTCCGTCGCGCAGCGTGACGCCCGGCTGAAGGCCGTGTGCCGCTTCGTACGCCACGTCCGGATCGAGGACGGCCGGCACGAGCTGCCGCCGGCCAAACACTTCGGCGCTCGCAAGCGACGGCGGCCTCCGCATATCTATTCTGCCGCGGAACTCGATCGCCTGATCGAGGCGGCTTTGCAGCTTCGGCCCGATGGCGGCTTGCGCGGTGAGACCTATGCGACGTTGATCGCGCTGCTCGCGGCCACCGGCTTGCGGATCTCTGAAGCGCTGAAGCTGACGGTCGCCGATGTGACGCGCGACGGCTTGCTGATCCGCGAGACCAAGTTCCGCAAGACGCGGCTGGTTCCGCTGCACGACACGGCGGCGACGGGCTTGCAGCGCTATCTGTCTCGTTGCCGGCCGCGCTCGGACGATGATCCCGTGTTCATCGGCAAGAGCGGAGGCGCGATGCGCTACATCGCCGTCAAGGAGACCTTCGACAGATTGGCCCGCAAGGCAGGGATCGCGCCGGCGGCGCAGCGTCGCCCGCGTCTGCACGATCTCCGGCACACCTTTGCGGTGCGCGCACTCGCTGACAGTCCGTCCGGTCGCAGCCGAAGCGGCGCGCATATGGTGGCGCTCTCGACCTACATGGGGCACGTCAACATCTATGCGACCTACTGGTACTTGGAAGCGACCGCCGACCTTATGCGCGACGTCGCCGCGGCCGGGGAACAGTTCCTGGGCGATGGGAGGCGGTCATGACGCCGATCGCTCCCCTCATCGAGGCTTTCCTCCGCGACACGCTGGCCAGCCAGCGAGGCGCCAGCCGGCACACTCAGGCTTCCTACGCCTCGAGCTTCCAGCTGCTCTTCGAGTTCGCCGCGAAAAAACTGAAGGTCCGGCCATCGGCGCTGACGTTGGAGCAGCTTGACGCCAGCCTCGTCAGCGCCTTCCTCGAGCACCTCGAAGAGGTGCGCAAGAACGCCGCCGTCACGCGCAATGTCCGGCTGGCGGCCATCAAGTCGTTCTACCGCTTCCTCGAATACCGGCAGCCGGCGGCGCTCGATCAGGTTCGCCGCGTGCTGGCGATCCCGTTCAAGAAGACGGACCAACGGCTCGTTCCCTACCTGCTGAAGGACGAGTTGCAGGCCGTGCTCGACGCGCCCGATCCCGCCACACGTGACGGCGTCCGCGATCGGGCGATGTTGCATCTGGCTGTCTGCGCCGGCTTGCGCGTCTCGGAGCTCACGAGCTTGAAGGTCGACGACATCGATCTGCCATCGATGAGCGTCCGCATTCTCGGCAAGGGACGGCGGGAACGGACGCTGCCATTGTGGAAGGCCACCGTTGCGGCCCTGCGCGCCTGGCTCGCCGTTCGCGGGCTAACCGCAGCGCCAGAGGTGTTCGTCAACGCCCGGGGCGAGCCGCTGACCCGTTGGGGGTTCGCCTATCTGCTCAAGAAGCACGTCGCAACCGCCGCTCGAGACAAGCCCGGCTTGAAGAAGAAGCGCGTCTCGCCCCACGTGCTCAGGCACACCTGCGCGATGATCGTCCTGCAGGCGACGGGAGACATTCGGAAAGTCTCGCTGTGGCTGGGCCACGCCACATTGACGACAACCGAGGTCTACACGCGGGGCGATCCGACGGAGAAACTCGATGCGATCGAAGCGATTGTGCCGCCGCATCTGCGGCGCGGCGCGTTCCAGCCGACCGACAAGCTACTCGCGTTGCTTCGGCGGGCTTCGTAATGGAGAGTGAAAGCGCGGCGATGAACAGGAAAATGAAGCAGCAGGCGCGTCAGCTCCCCATTACTGGAAGTGCACATAAGGCAACTATTATAAGCCACATGCCTGTGGCCGCAGGCGGGGTTCTCGCAAAGGGCCACATGGCCGCCGAGCGCTGCTGTGCGGCAGCTCTCGATGGCTGACATGACTTTGAGCTGGCCGAGGCTGACATGGCCGCGATTGGCTCGGCGCCATGCAGCCCCATGGCCGCGGAAAATATCCGCGACCTCCAGAGATGGACGGGGCAAGGCCGGACCGGACTACTTGACCGGCTCCGGCTCTCTCTTGGCGGCCGGCAGCGTAAGGCGGTCGAGCGGGCTCTCGACGGTGCGCAGGATATTCGTAGCCACGTGCGTGTAGCGGGCGGTCGTGTCCAATTTGGAATGTCCAAGAAGCACTTGGATGATTCTTATGTCAACGCCGGCCTCCATGAGATGAGTGCCGAAGGAATGCCTGAGCGTGTGCGGCGAGATCCAGCTCCCGAGACTGGCGGCATCGGCGGCGGCGTGGCAGGCGCGGTTAAGCTGGCGGTCCGTGATCGGCAGCAGGGGATCCCGGCTCGGGAACAGCCAGCCCTTCGAGGGGCACTGCAACCACCAGGCGCGCAGGATCGCGAGCAACTGCTCGGAAAGCATCCCGTGCCGGTCCTTGCGTCCCTTGCCCAGCTCGACGCGGATCAGCATCCGTTTGCTGTCGATATCGCTCACGCGCAGAGCGACAACCTCGGCGCAGCGCAGTCCGGCGCCGTAGGCCACACTCAACGCGGCCTTGTACTTGAGGCCCGGTCCAGGCGCAGCCTCCAGCAGGCGGGCCACATCCGCCGGCGAGAGCACGCGCGGCAGCTTCCTCGGATAGTCGACGCGGGCGAGTTGGTGGGCGAGATCGAGGCGGCCGAGCGTGATCTTGAGAAAGAAGCGCAGAGCCGAGACCTGAGTGTTCATCTTCGGCGGCTTCGAGCCCTGCTCGATCTCATGCACCTGGAACCGGCGCAGGTCCTCCGCCGTCGCCGTGTCCGGCGAGCGGCCGAGAAAGATGGCGAAGGTCTCGACGTGCTTGACGTAATCGTGTTGTGTCTTCTCGCCGAGGCGGCGGATGGACATGTCCTCCAGCATGCGGCGGCGCAGATCGCTGATGGGCTTCTGGTTCATCGGAGAGGTCCTTGTCTTGAGGGTGGAAGTGTCGAACCTCTCGATCCTCAAGACAGGACGCCTGCCGATGTTACCGGATTAGCTTCAGATGGTTACCACACCAGTTCAGGCCACCGCGAGCGCAGCAGCAAACTCACGCGTAGCGTGTTCGTTCTTTGGCCCACTCTTATCGTCTTAGGCACACCTCATGGGTGGTCCGCAAAATGCTCACAAAGCGGGAGTGTCGATCTAACTACGTTTTTGGTCCTGCCGAGTCCGTTAACGGCCTAGCGCTTCCTTGTGGCGGAATGCCGCATGGGACGGGATTGCTCATTTTCCACGACGGCGCGCAATACCCTCATGAAGGCGCCCGCTCGGATGGAGCGGCGAGCGCTCCATCCCTACCTCTAGATGTCAACCTGCTCGGCAATCGTGAGCGCGTCGTCGACCTCGATGCCGAGGTACCTTACGGTGCTTTCCACTTTCGAATGCCCAAGCGATTGGGCTTCATACTACGCATCTCTTTTCTCATTGAAAATCAAAGCTCCGTTGCGCGCTATTCGGTGTTAGCGGCTGTGAAGTGTTCGGCCGGCCGTTAAACTCCGCCAACTCGGCGGCTTTGATCACCCATGGGGCGCCTGGGCAGACCTGCCGACCCTTGATGTCGCCGCGACGCAGCATGCGCAGCGCCGTCATATTGCACACTCCGATGATTTTCGCTGCCGCCTCAAGCGTTATTTCGCCGCGCTCAGCCCATTCGCCGTCGCGATATGGCGCAATGTCCCGGTGTTTGCGGAACCCGTGCACGCTCTGCTCTGTCCAGGCCTTGCCCGATGCCATCTGGGTGCCCAACCTGTTCAGCAGGCGCGCGATCTGCCGATCCGGCATCAGACGAGCCAGTTCGCGCACGAGCGTTATCAGATCGTCGGTGACGGGATTATAGCTTCTGCCGGAAGCGTTCAGCTTGACGCGCAGCTTCAAGGCTGTGTGATCTCCGCCATGCCAGCGCAAGACCATGCCGATGATCTCCCCATCCTTGCGTACGATGATCTCGTCGAGGCAGGCGCGCACGATCCTTTTGCGGGTAGCAGCCGTAGCCGCGGGATGCGACCAGGCACGTTCGAGATCGGCGCCGAGCGCCATCAACTGATGCTTCTGCTGTTCATCGAGCGGAGGTGATTGCAGCGACGCGTTGGCCGCTATTTCCCGCTCGATCCGCTGCACGTTTTCGAGCGCAACGTTCCAGCGTCGCTCGAGCTCGCTCGCTACAAGACGGTTTGCTGGGTCGACGGCGTCATACTGCCGTCTCGCATGAGCCGCTTCATAGCGGGCTTGCTGCAAGGCCAGCTCATGCTGCCGCTGGGCCACTGTTGTTTCGCGAGACTGAGCTTCGATGGCCTTGACGGCGGCGTCCCTGCCGAGCGGCTTGACGATGCGCAGGACCTCGCTGCTGACGGCGGCGTCGACCTTGATGCTCCCGATCGAAATGCACCTCTCCGTCCCGTGGTTCGCGCGAGCGCCATAGCACGTGTAGCGCCCGTTATTGCTGCTGTAGTGCACGTGCAGCTTCCGCCCGCAGTGGCCGCAGCGGAGAAGCCCGGCCAGAAGAACCTCGCCTTTACGCACAGCGCCCTTCACCATACTGCTGCCTTTGCTCACGGCATTGTTCGCGATTACACGCTGATTATGCTCGAACTCGTCCCAGCTAATATAGCCCTCGTGATGATCATTGATCAAAACATCGCATTCATTGATCGGTCTTCGCACTCCACGTCGCACGCGTTTTCGACCGTTTTCGACGCTCACCTTGCTCGTCGTGCGCCCGAAGGCGTAGGCGCCCGCGTAGATCGGATTGGTCAGGATATTGTGCACCGTGTTGTAGGGCGGCAGTCGCCAAACAATACCTTCGGCCTCGGTATTGTGCGCCTTGACCGGCAGCTCGATGCCTTCGTCCCTGAGCCAGATGTGCACCTGGCGCGCGCTCTGGAACTCGGTGAACTTCGCGAACACGAGCTGCAATGCCTCTTGCACCCGGATGTCCGGGTTCTTCTCGATGCGATCCCGTCCCGCCTTCACGTAGCCGGCCGCAACGCGCAGGAACAGCGCGCCGCGTCTCGCTTTCTGGCGAAGCGCCTCCTGCGAGCGCTGACGGAACAGCGATAGTTCGAGCTCACTCATCGTGCCCTTCATACCCAAAAGGAGTCGATCGTTGGGATGGCGAGGATCGTAAATTCCATCCTCATCGACGATAATGGTGCCGACCAGTCCACAGAACTCGATCAGCATGTGCCAGTCGCGGCCATTGCGCGCGAGACGCGAAGCCTCGATCGCTAGCACCGCGCCGACGTCACCGGCGCAGATCGCCCCGATCATGCGATCGAAACCAGGGCGGGCAACTCCGCCTCCCGACCGGCCGAGGTCATCGTCGACGATCTCAACGCCCGACCAGCCGAGCTGCCGAGCGCGATCGGCGAGCGCATACTGGCGGCGCTGGCTTTCTTGGTTATGGACCAGCTGGTCCGGCGTAGATTGGCGAATATAGACGTAGGCGGTGCGCAGGAGATGCTCAGCGGTGATCTTGGTCATTGCCGGCCTCCCCGGTTGCGAGCGCCGCGGCGATCTCGCTCAAAAGGGCCTCGATCAACATCGCCAGCTGGTCTTGCTGAACCGGGGTCACTACTATTTCGGGCTGAATTTCCTCGAACAGCCAGGGTTGTCTGTTTTCGAGAATGTCGGATTTTCGCGGCATGGCCGTCATCTCCCATCTCCGAGTCGGATGGGAGCGATGCTAGAATTGCATTAAGCTCGACACGCAGAGACTTCAGAAAAGCGAGTGAAATCGTTGGGGATTGGCGTATCGTGTGCTGCGTAGTCGATTCGATGAGCATCCACGCTGGAAGACAAGCGAGCGAGCCGTCGGGTTGAAGGATGACCGCCATTTCCACGTCGTGCGTGACGAGGCGTCTTCTGACGATGACGGTCTCACCGAACTGCGGATGGAACGGGTAGTGGATTTTGGCTTCTGTCGGGTGTTCGCGGGCAGTATGCCGTGCAACCGAGGAGAAGTTGCACCGCACGCAGGTTTCCAGTCTGACGGTAAATGAGGACCGCCTTCGTCCGGCGCAGCGAATGCGTCCCGTATTGGAGCGGGTCGAGGCCGATGCTCGCCACCCATTCATTGACGAGCCTTGCATATTGCCTCGTTGTAAGCCCGCGGGACGGATTGCGCCCGCAGAACAGAACCTGACCTGGCTTCCTACCCGTCAGCCTCAGATAGCCATCGATCGCCAACCGGGTTTGATCCGTGAGTTCAAATCTCACGGGCCGGCCCGTCTTTTTCTGGCGTATGGTTGCGCGGTCAAGCGAGTAGCCACCGGGAGCTACATCCTCGACACGGATTGCGACCACGTCACAGCCGCGGAGCTTGCTGTCGATCGCGAGGTTGAAGAGCGCAAGGTCGCGTTTGTGTTACCAGCGGCGTGAATTCCGCCGAATTCCAACGGATTGAATTTCGCGGTGATTTGACCCCCGTCTCGCGAGGGTTTGCGCCTCCAGCCCCGGTGCGGTGGAGGATGCCGCCGTGCTCGGACCCGTCAAGGCCAAGCCCTTCGGGTGGCCGCGAAGACGCGTCCAGCCTTGACAGGCCCTGCGCGCGGCGGCTGCGGAATTTCGCGGCCGGGACGGAAGAATGTTCGCGGCGCGGGCCGAACAAAAGAATGCCGGCAAGAAAAGAAAGAACGGCCAACGCCGCGGCGCCTACCTGGTCTTAGAACGGCGAAGTTTGGCGGTCGGGCCGGGGCGCGCGGGATCGCCGGCGCTCTTTGGGGCGATGGATTGGTGGTGGCGGCGTATCTGGGCGAAGTGAGTGGATTCGAAGTGCAGGGCGAGTTCCATGAGCGCGTCTGCGATGTAAGCGGCGGCTTCATCGGAGACAGCGTATTCAGGCAGCGGAACCGGTCGCTTGGGCAGCATCGCAACCTCTCTCTTTACGTGTCGACCTCATCCTTCATGCGAAAGCTCTTGCCTTCGATGACGACGGTTTCGGCGTGATGCAGGACGCGGTCGAGGATGGCGGAGGTCAAGGTGCTGTCGTTGTTGAAGATCTGCGACCAGTGTTTGTAGACGCGGTTGGTGGTGATCACCATCGGCGCGCGCTCGTAGCGCTGGCTGATGATCTGGAACAGCAAGTCCGCGCCGTGCTTGTCGATGGGAAGGTAACCGAGTTCATCGACGATCAGGAGGGCAGGCTTCAGGTAGCGGTGGAACTCGCGCTTCAGCCGGCCGGCGGACTGGGCGGCGGCCAGGGTATTGATGATATCGACGGCGGTGGCGAAGAGCACAGAATGTCCGTTCAGGCAGGCGGCATGGCCAAGCGCGATCGCCAGATGCGTCTTGCCGAGGCCGACATTGCCGATCAGGACGACGTTGGTCTGCGTTGTCATGAAGGCCAGACGGAACAGGTTCTGGATTTGCGGGCGGTTGATCTTTTTCGGCCAGCTCCACTGAAAGTCGTCGAGTGTCTTGAGCACAGGGAAGCGCGCTTTCCTGATCCGCCGCTCGATGCTGCGTTGTTCACGCATCGCGGCCTCGCCCTCGATCAATTGCGCGAGATAATCCAGGTGCGAGAGCTGCTGCGCGGCGGCCTTGGCCGCCAGCGCCTGGCAATGACCCCGGATATAGTGCATCTGCAAACGCTGCAGGCGGCTTTCCAATTGGGCTTGATCACTCGGGGTCATGATCGTTTACCTCGTAAGCATTGAGGTCCGGGGGAGCGATGTCGATGTCGAGCAGGTCGTGGCGGCGGGTGAGTTGCAAGGGTCCGGGCTCCGGCAGCGCCCTTGCCCGCGCCTCCAGGATGTTGGCGACGTATTCGGCGCTGAAGGCCTGGAAGGCGAGCCCGTCGGCGATGGCGCGCGCCACGAGACCGGCGGAATAGATCTCGGCCAGCGCCAGGATCTTGCGCAGGTGATGGCGGGCGTTCAGCCTGCGCTGCTCCAGGCCGTCGTAGTAGGCTTGCGCGTCCGGCGACAGCGCCAGGAAGCGCAGCATCAGGCGCTGTTCCCCGGCGCGGCGGCGCTGGGCGATGAGAGCTTTGGCGTGATCGGGGTCCTCGATATCCTCGTGACGGCCGTAACGGCGCGGGTGGCGGGCGATGAGCTTGACCGTCGAAAGAGATGCAGACCCGGTCCGGATAGGCTTTGACCGTCAGGCGGCGGTGCGCATAAGCGGCGGGCACGGAATAGCGATTGGTATCCAGCGTAACGCGGAACTGGCTGGACGCGACGCAGGCCGAAGTGCGCGCGATGTCGTAGGGGCGCGGATTGAGCGGCTGCAGATGCGGCTGCTCCCGCGCCAGCAAATCGGCTGGCCGGCGTTGCGTTTCGCCATGGATGCGCACATTGGCGATGGTATCGAGCCAGAGCTGCCCCGCAGCCTGAATGGCGCCGAAATCCGTCAGTTCGAGCCCGCGCAGAAAGTTCTTTTTGACATAGCCCACCCCCAACTCCACGCGGCCCTTCTCGTTGCCGCGCGCCACATTGCAAGGCGTTATGGAGAAGCCATGGTGGCGGGCGAAGTCCAGATAGCGCGGATTGAACACCGGCGCGGCGCCGGCCAGGCGCTGCAGAACCGCCGATTTGAGATTGTCGACCATGATTTTGGACGGAACGCCGCCGAAGGCCGCGAAGGCGTGTTCGTGGCAGGCGAGGAAATGCTCCATGGTCTGGGAGACGGTGAACTCCACGAACATCTGCCGGCTGTAAGCCAGCACCATGACGAAGAACGACAGCCGGCGGCGGGTGTTGCCCACCGCGACGCTTCCCTGGGATCCCCAGTCGACTTGCGCGCACTCGCCCGGCGCGAAATGCAGCTTCAGATAAACCGGCCGCCGGGGAGGCCTGATCCGGCGGATGTAATCCCTAAGGACCGTCATGCAGCCGCGGTATCCCTCTTCGCGCAGGCGCTGGAAAATCTGCTGAGCGCTATAGGGGTGGGCGTCCAGCAACCGCGCGATGCGCGGCTTGAAGGGATCGAGGACGCTGCCGCGCGGCGGGCTGCGCCGCCGCTCGTAGCGCGGACGCGCCAGCCATGCGGAGACCGTCTCCGGATGAAGGCCCAGCGCCCGGGCGGTCTGCGCGATCGTCAGTCCCTGCCGGTCATGGCAATCGTGGATCTTGCAGAACGTCTCGTAATCGATCACGGCCGCCTCCGCGGTCCGGCGGGGGCGTGGCCGCCCGCGCGGCGGATGAGCTGAGAATGTCCTGGCCCAAGCGTAGCAGCAGGCCGGTGGCGCGGACGATGTCATCTTGTAACGGCGTCCCCACGATATGGGCGATTAAGCCAATCAGAACAGCAGGTTGCGCCGTTAAGACGTCTTGTAACGGCGTGCGCGCGGATTCGCCGGATTCGGGCGCGGGATCAACGGGTTGGACTGTTGAGACCTCTTGTAACGCAGGGCCGTCGCGCCGGCGCTTGCGCCAATAGCCGGGATGGCGCGACCGCCAGGCCTTCACCCGGGCGGCGTTCAGCGGGCCGCGAAAGTAGTCACGGTTTTCGGGCTTGGCGAGCCAGCGGGCCTGGCTGGCGGCTTTGCTGGCCGCCTTGCAGGCGGGGGCGGAACAGTAACTCTGGTGACGGCGGTTGCGCGGGTCCGGACGGAATAGCTTCAGACAGCACTTACACTTACGGCGGTCCCTGTGAGCCATCGCGCCCCCTCTTGCGAGGACGCATCATCGGCCAAGGCAATGCTTGCCGCTCTCACTGTCTGAACGGGCCGCGCGCTCCGCCCCTTGCCGTTCCGGAGCGTTCAATCCGCTGGGCCGGTTACAAATTCAAACCGCTGGTTTTGGAGGATTTTCAGCCCGATGCTGACAGTTTGCGCTCTTGCATCTGAAGCCGGGTCCGAATGGCCCAAACTTGGCTGGGCCTTAAAGGCGGCTTCGGGCCGATGAGTTTACCCTTGTTCCACGGCGGTCGACGCTCGGTTTTATCGGTTGCAGGTGTTTGATTGTTTTCCATAGTCCGTCTCCTTGCTTGAGAGACAGACAAGTATGCGCTTACTTAGATGTTTAGGCGACCGGTTTTGAGGAAGAGCTGCCTTGCAAAGAGACGGGCCCGATGTTTGAGGCCGATTCCGGACCTATCGCTTTCTCGCCGGATGTCTCTTGCTAACGGTGGAGCGGGAGTGCCCGAGTTTTCCCGCTTCAATGCGTGAAGATCCATTGGCAGTGTTGTCTTTTGCACTTTCTACCTGCAGAAGTTGCAGCTCTTCAATAACCGCCATGGCTCTCGCGCTCATGCGACATACGCCCGCGATCGAATGTTACCATTGAAGTTGGCGGTGGCTTGGCTATAACCTACCTAACGGAATCTGCGCTAGCATTATGGCTGCAGTTTTTTTGTTCATAAAATTCGGGGGTTGCTGCGGCAGCGCTAGAAATGCTAAATAGAAACGTTTGGAAACGCACCTTTCACTTGGATATTTTCAACGATGATGATGACTTGGAGCGTGTAACAGGGGGTATTATCTGGTTTAAGCGTGGTTCAATGCTCGATGGGGAGCCGCCAACAAAACATGCCATCCGCATAACAGATGTCATTGTTGCTAGGGCGTCGGCGCTTCTTACTCATATATCCATAATGTTAGCAGTATCGGCGGTTATATTTCAGGCATATTATAAACATGATGACCACCTAGACTATGATAAATATGCTTATTTTTTGATAGCTGAGATGCTGGCGTATTTGGGTATTACTTTAATATGCCTTCGGACAATATATCTATCAGGACCTTCGCGTGTACATTCCAATAAATTCGACATTCAGGCAATCTCAAGCGAATTCGAAATCCACGCAAGCTCAAAAGAGTGTGAGCATGCGAAGGCGCTTTTGAAGCAACTGAAAGAACAGGCAGAAAATCCAAGCTCGGAAAAGGGCGCTCGCGCTGCGGATGTAATACGGTATTATGCAGCATGGAAGAGTAAGAAAAATGTAGCTGATCTAGATGCAGAGTTTATAAATTACACACTATTGGTGTTAAGGCGTCATGAACACTATATGCGAGCGTTATTTTGGGCGTACGTAGTTACTATTCTATTTGCGGTAACATTTGTTGCAAAGCTTCTCAAGCTGCATCATGTATTTTAGTTAAAAAAAACTGAGGCAATTTTCAAAGTAGCTCCTTCTCTTAAGAGCCTCGTGTCTGTTTCTTTTGTAGAGAAGATTAGCCATATACAGATAAGTCAACGCACCAATTGCAAACATCAGTTTCTCATTAAAAGTGACATTGCGCTGAGTTTGATACTCATCCGCAAGTTTAAGAGCAACATTCGGAGCCATCGTAAAATGGCGCCAGTTAGCCTCCGGAGGGTCTTTGCTTATAAGTGGATCGATAAGACAAATCGCTAATCCATTTTGATCTAGTCTGTTTAGATCAACAATTATATTCGGTAAATTGAAGTCTCCGTGGATATAGATTTTTGAGGTAACCTGAGATTCTATGAAATGCATAATATCAAGTGCTACGTTTAGGTCAGAATCAGATATCAGCTTCCTTTCTTGAGACCACTTTTTGATAGTTGCAATTCTAAGAGCAGCGTAGCTGTTATCCCAGCTCAGTGCTGGTTCGCATTGCGAAAGAGCCTTCTCAATCAATATTGTCTCTCTAATTAAAGAATTTATCCATAATTTTTGAGTAATATTCGACAACTCAATTATTTCATTAATAGTTAAGGGTGTTCCTCTGAACTTATCAAAGATTGCAAATCCGCATATTTCTCCATCTATGTCCTCAACGTTCCTTTTTTCGTAGTAATGAAGCGCAGATAAGGGTGATATATTCGTCTTGTCTAGCCTATTGTACGTATCTATTTCCCGGTCCATCAAAAAACGAACGTCGAGTCCCGATGTATTAATCCGATACAATTTAAGCGCGTAGTTCTTTATTCCCCAAACGTCAGAGCTTTCACCTTGCCCCAATAGAGCTGAGCCCGCTGGACCTGTTGCTCCATGGGTTGCCCTTTGTTGCATCAGCAGCGCATCTATTTGCGGCTTGCAGTCGCTGTAAGCTGCGGCTTGTTCTGCTTGGCTCAAAATAATTTCCCGCGTCGGTTGAATTCGATGGTGTAAGAAAACCACGCTCGCGATGATGGACGCATTCCAAACACCATGGATATATAAGCTGCAGGCCCTGAAGCCTCAAATGAGAATGCCGTTATGTGTCATGCTAAGCAATGGCGCATCTGAAGAAAGGACGCATAGGGGCAATGGTTCCGCGCGTAATAACGATGCAAACGGTAGAGCAACAATTAGCGTCAGCATCGCATTCGGTGACGTCCCCACCTTTGACATCCGTACTTAGAGGTCAAGCGGCCGCGCCATTTTAGGACTGGTATGGCTGCTCCCGACCCATCACGACGGCGGCCTAACAGAAGCTATCGGATCATTCCGGCCGTCATCGGAGGCTGGCTCGGAGGAGACCTACCTAAGTATACATTTACAGACATCGTCACGCTCTGCCGGCTACGCAAAAAACGTCGTCGGCAAACTCCGCTGACCGGAATGCCGCGTCAATCCTACGGGATCTCCGGCACGACCCGCTCATGCCGCTGCTAGCTTGTCCTCCCACTCCAGATTTTCGCCGGTAAAGCGGCCCGTCTTGTAGGCCCTTGCCAGGAGATTCTTACGGCCGGTCTGGAGAACTTTAAGCCGCATGCCCAGAGCAGCGAGTTCGTCCTCGATCACATTCTCTTTGAGGGGCACCAGATCCCGGCCGCCGCTGATGCGGAAGGCCGCATCGCGTTCGGCCTTGAGCCTGTTGAGCTTGGCGCCAATGCCGTGTCCAAGGCCTGCTTGAAACGACGTTGTGGCGCTGCGGCGCTGGGCTGATGGGTGCGCGTTATAAAGCTCGCTTCGCTTGAATGCGGCAGTTTCGGTTTCGAACGCCTCCTCGATTTTCTCGTAGAGATAGCGCGCGCCCGCCACGTCTGCGCGCAGGCCGAAAAATATGTGACGGATATATCCCTCGGGCGTCATTTCGTACCAGGTGCGGCAATCGCAGAAATGCAGCTATCCCACCCGCACATTCGTCAAGGGGCGACCGGCGGCGGCGGTTGGTTTCAACGCCTTCGCCCGCGCAGCTTTGCGTCTTCATGTCGATCTCGCTCAGCGTCAAACCGTACTGATCGAGCAGTTCGGCGACCTTGCCCGCAGCCAGCAGAGCTTCGGCCTCCGTGCAGCCCTGTTCCACGGTTTTACCGCGCAGCGCCTGAATACGGGATAAAACCTTGTCCAGTGCCTCGCGACTGCCTTTGTTGTTCTTGGCGCTCCCGGCAAGCTTCGCACGGCGGCACATTTCTTCGAAATGAGTGATGGCATCCGCCGGAACTTCCTCCGTCGCCTGGCGTTCCCTGAGCTTCGCTGCGAGGCTGTCCAGGCTCTCGTACGACGCGCGGATTCCAGCGCTCGCCCGCCGGTGGACGGTTTCAAGCTGGAGGGAGAGAATGCGTTCGTAGGCGGCGGCTAGGCGGGCTTTCCTGCATTGCTGCGCCTGGTAGCTGGCGCAGTGCATCTCCAGCACGGGACTCTCGTAGGCCTCAGCCCGGATTAGCTGCAAGGCGTCGGCGTCCGGCTCCGGAAGCTGGCTCACCTGAGCCCATTCCGCCGCGAGCGCGTGGAGCGGGCCGTTCGAGGCGTCAAAAGGAAACCCATCGTCATCATCGTCATCATCGGCGAATAAGTCCAGGTCCACGCCGTTCAAAGGGTTGCCATGCCGGATGAAGTGTTCGTAGAGCGCCTCGGCGCAGCGCAACGGTTTTTTCAGAGCACTCCCTCTCTCTATGAAAGGGGCAGCCACCGCCAGCAAGTCATCGTCGAGAGGGGTCAGCGGGCCGAACGCCACGTGCACGCCCTGATAAAGACAGGTGCGCCGCGCCCAGCGTCCGCCACGCGCCATGGGCGATTCCGTATCGAAGACAGTTAGCTTTTCGTTGCTGGCGAGATCGGTGGCTGCGAGAAGGCCGCCGCCGTTATCTTTTGCGATTTCAAGAAGGCGAAAGGTAGCTTGCCGCATCAGATTTGCCGCCTCCATCTCTGCGCCGCCGATTTTACCGGTGCGCATTGCGCGGTCGATTGCGGTGTGTCCGCTCATGGAAGGCGTGAAGAGAAGCACATCGATCGCATAGCCCAAGGCGTCGATGGCGCGCAGAGACTTATCGGGGGCGTCCTGCAATCCGCGAAGAAAATCCCTGGCCTTAGCCTGTATCTTTGCGGGAACCACGCAGTCCACCGCTTTCTGACCCGCGGCGTGAAGATCGCCGTGCAGCTTTCGCAGGCGGTCGAAAAAGGCAGAATCCGTTTTGGCGGCCGTTGGCTTCCCCTGTTTCATGACGTCTCAGTCTCCCGCAATGAGCCTGTCCGGAAATTTCTCCGCGGCCACTGCAAACATATCGGAGATTCTCGCGGAGAGCATTGGCGCCGATGGCGGCGCAGTCCTGTCTGTGGATTTCTATGCCCACGCCGTCAGCGGGCTGAGGGAAGCTACTGGCGGGCATTCCAGCCACTGTTCGAGCAGGCATGGACGGCCCCATGCCCAACATACAAAGCAGACCTCGGCGTGTGCTTTGCACGTGCGCAACAAGCCTCTTGTTGTAAAGTCTGCAATCGAGGGAGCTGCGGTAAATCATCTCTGGCCAAAAGCGCCAGCCGGCAATTGCTCTACGTCTTTCGATGCTGGCCGTGCGGCCGTAAATTCGACTCAGAACTCGACCGACGGCAATGAGATCAATGCACGGTCGACTGTAACGACCGCCAAGTCGTCATTGGGATGCGCTTGCCGGCCTCGATGCTCAGCACGGCGCTCTGGCGCCATTCCCACGAAAGCAGGTTGAGAAGCCTTCAAGCCTTGCTCTGGCGTCCAGATCTTGAGTGGAAGTATGGCAGATGCGCAACGGCACCTCGGCGCAACGCGGTAGTTTCGCTTGAGCTTGAGGATGGCGCTGCAACGACCGAGGTGCACACAGCGCATCAAAAGCTGTGCAAGCGCCCTACCGCGGCCAAAGCGCTTAATCAACGTTTAAGCTGGAATAATACGCCAGAGCTTCCACAAACCGGCGAATGAGTTAGTCGTTACGCCATCGAACCGCTTGCCGGGCTTTCCATCTCGCCATCAACTCGGCGTATCGCTCGACAGCCTCAGCCAAGGCTTCATCGTAAAGCGTTTCACGGACTGCGGTCATTTCGTATTCGTCTTCGACGCCATAAAGGTAGTTCCCAAGAATTTCTGCTCTACAGACGAGCGCGCTTCGCGTGCTCCAAAAATTGACGCAAACAATGGCTCCTGCTTTTCATAGTCGAGCGTGTCGCGGTAGGTTTGGTCATATATATCGCGGTGCCGCTCTATCTTCTCCAATTCCAGATCATCGGGAAACGAATGGAGCATGTTAAGGTAGTGCGCATCTACGATGGATCGGCTCCACACTGGAGCACGTAGGTTCCCGTTCATCGGCTTGGGAAACTTCCCGCTGCGAACTTGATGTTCGATAAGCTGAGCATTCCAGCCGGTCATCTCCGAGACAGCTGCTTCGCAGTACATCGTCTTGTCATCGAAATCGATTTCGAGGTCGAAGCCTGGACCAATGTTTATGACCTCTTCTGCAATTTGTCGCATAAGCGCCTCCGCTGTCGGCACCGAAGATGTCCAATTCTTAAGCGTGGTTCCATTGATAGGGTTCGCGCTTTGTTCCCAGCTGGGGAAATAGTGCATCAATCTCCAAGCCGGTCTCTATTGGCTTGACTTACTCAATCCCTTTCTGCCCTCAATTCGAAGTGCGGTAGCTGCTTGCTGTTTAGACGACGCGGAATTTGTCGTCCGACAGAGCAAGCGGTTCTAGGATCTGAAGGCAGGTTCCCAGGTCACAGAGGGGTCAATGATTAACAACCGCCCTAAGCATCTGCTTGATCAGGAGGACTACCAGAGCCTGCCAACTATGCCGTTCGCAGTGGACATGGGAGTTCTTCCGGCATTGGTGAAGAAAGCACTTGGCCCGCTTGGAGGCATTCAGCCGCTCACCGAAGCAATGGCGAAGGCTGCTAACGGCCCTCTGCATGATATGCCATCCGAAGGTGAGATAAAACTTTTTCAGAAGATGGGGACTTTGTTTCAACCCATCCACCTTATTCTAAGCATCGCTCACTTGAGGGAGTTCGATGGCACTCCAACAGCGATCCCCTATTCGCTTTCTCTAATGCCAACATCCAAACGCGGTGTCCTCGACGAGAAGGACATTAGTCTCGTGGCTGCGCTCGATACCCAAAAGGCGCTTAGAGAAAGGGATCTGTGTTACGCCGATTTCGACCCATTTTCCGGTGATAGAGGATTATTCGGTCCACTCCAGCTTTTCCTGGGAAAGCCAAAAATCGGTTGCTTACTTGATGAGATCGGACTTGTGGTTGGACAATATTTCCTCGCCAAGAATTTCGATGCAGCCGACGTTTTGAACGTCGCAATAGGCTTCCCAAGCGCAAAGCCAGAAGAAAAGTACCAAAAACATCGAAATAAGCTATTATTAAAGCCATTTACAGAAATAAAACCCCGGCGCATTTGGGGTGCCCAGTCACCTATTGAGCTTTTCTTATTTCAAGAAATGCTTCGGCGCGGTTTAGCGCCGATGCTACAGGTGCTCATTTTTGAGGATGGATCGATCCACTCTTCCCTGTATGACCTGTGGCGAGACATTGATTTTCGATTTACGCCGGGCTTGATCACAGAGCCCGATATTTATTTCCCTGACCAAAAAATTGCTGTTTTCTGCAACTCGACGGCGCACCATCGGGGAGGAAAGGCCAAGGCAAAAGACGCCGCTATAGACCAGAAACTCGCGGGTATCGGCCTTTCATCGGTACGCGTCCCTGGGAAGCTAATTATTGAGGATCTGAAAGCGGCTGCGGATCTTGTTTCGGACGCCCTCGGTGGCCCGAAATAACCTCTTCCGCCTTCGCCATGCCGGATAGCTTACCTACCATTGCACTTAGCTGTCTAATTCGAAATCGATATCGGCCCATTGCAGAGCGAGTATTTCGCCGATGCGCAGCCCCGTAAGAAAGCAAGGCATAGGCCCGCTTCAATTTCCGCCGCGCCAAAAAATGGCGCGGCGGCGGGAAGCATGGTTGCATTGGCGTAGAACTCTATCCCAATGGCCTTCGCAACGAAACATTGAACTGCCCAAGTGAGCGTAACCCACCTTTTGGCCAGTCACGAAATAGCCTTGCATTAATACCCACTTTCGGGTACAAACCCGCACATGGGTAATGGGAGCCAGACACTGCTGTCCGCGCTTAGCCACCTGCTCGAGCAGGTAGATAGCGATTTGGGCCTGCCGCTCAGCAGAACGCTAATAGCGGTTTCTCTTCAACCAGGAATATCTGTAAATGAACTAGCCGACCGGCTTGGCGTGCCTCAACAAACGGCGAGCAGGTATGTCGCAATACTGCAAGGCCGTTATGAGGCTCCGTCTATTGCGGCAGCAGTGTCAGCGCGTACGCCGCTGTTGGCGTTGGAAATCAGCCAGGTAGATCCTAGGCGACGCGCCCTTTTCCTGACTCCCGAAGGCGAGAGACGTATCGATAAGCTAATCGCAAATTATATGAGGGATTATGAGCATCATTCCGGCATCGGCGAATCTCCAGGGGCTTGTGTTACAGACCGGGTGGACCGTGACAAAGGCTCTTGAGCCGGGAGCTGAGGCGACAGGGGGATTCTTCTCAAACGCCTATTTAGTTTCAAAAGATAGTGTCGACGGTTTTCTAAAGGCGTTCGATTTTTCGGCCGCGTTTCGCTCGGGGAGGGTTGTCGATGCGCTCAACGAGCTTACGACGGCGTATAGGTATGAGCGGGATCTTCTCCTTTATTGCAAAGAAAAACGCCTTCGAAAGGTAGTTGTGGCAATTGAACACGGCGAGATCCAGGTCCCAAACTATGATCTGATGAATGGGCGTGTGTTTTACCTTATTTTCCATCTGGCTAATGGAGATATGCGTCGTCAAATCGCTCTAAGGGGTCGATTTGATAAGCTAGCGTGCGCCCAAGCGCTACACGATGTAGCTGTTGGTATGTTTCAAGTACACCGACATATGATTGCGCATCAGGATCTAAAGCCATCTAACGTCCTGGCTTTCAATAATGAATTTAGGATAGCTGATTTCGGCCGCGCCTCGAGAAAAGGTTACCCGGCGCTCCATGATGACTTAAATGTGGCTGGTGATTACACCTACGCACCTCCTGAACAATTATATGGTTTTTGCGATCCTGAATGGACTGTCCGGCGTTTTGGATGCGATCTCTACATGCTCGGAAACCTTGCTGCATTCATGTTCACAGGGATCAATGTAACCGCACTTTTGTTCACCCGCCTCGACAACGAGTTTCATCACTCGAACTGGGGACGGACTTACCAGGACGTTCTGCCCTACCTTCGAAGAGCCTTTGGAGACGTCATGGTTGAGCTCCGTGCCCAGCTGTCGGGCGCCTGCGCTGGTGATATAGAAACACTAATAAGAGAACTTTGCGAGCCGGATCTAAAAAAACGAGGACACCCAAAGGGTATTGGCAAGTACGACCAATATTCTCTTCAAAGATATGTATCGAGGCTTGACCTCTTAATTAAGAAGATCTCAATAGAAACTCGTATTGTTAGGAAATCTGCATGATTACCGCGCTCTCCACAAGCAAGCGACTATTGATACCGCGTTGGCGTACATTTCACGAGACGACTGCGGCGGGGGAGTTATGGGCATTCAGGCCTTTGCGTGCACCGGACGCCCGTTCGCTTCCAACGAACGAATTTCTCCGAAGGCAAGAGAGTTGGCACAGACACCCCTCAGAAGTTACTGCGGCCGAATTTGTGGAATCAGCGATTATTCTTGGGCATGAGGATGCGGCGTCTGGGGCTGCCCAGTTCCTCACTTGCGTTCAAGCCAACGTAACCTCACTTGTAAGAAGACAGTCTCAACAGTTGTTAGCACGGCTTAATAAGAGCGGGAAAGAATCCTCGCCATTGACCACTTCCATTCGGGACCAATTGAAGCAATCGCCAGATGACGCGATACTGTGGGTGGAACTGTCCCTCAAACAGATCATATCTGGTGCAGATGACAGTGCTGTCCGTAGCATGCGGACTGCCTTGAAACTGGCTCCTGACAACCGCCACGTGCTACGATCAGCAGCCAGGCTGTTTCACCATCTTCATCAACCAGACATAGCATACCATTTTCTTTGCAAGTCGTCTGCTACTGAATACGATCCTTGGCTTATGTCGGCCGAGATTGCTGTTGCTGCACGGGTCGAGCGCAGGCCGCTTTTCCTGAAGAAGGGGCTGTCCTTATTGAAAAGTGCGCCTAACCCAAGACTTGAATTCAGTGAACTTGCCGGTGCAGCTGCTACGACGTTCCTGGACGGCAAAATTTCAAGCAAGGAAGCTCGCAGGCTATTCCATCAAAGCCTTGCTGAGCCAACACATAACGCGGTAGCCCAGGCAGAATGGGCGTCTCAGTTTAGTGGAGAACGCTTTCTGAGAGCCGAGGAAATGCAAAGGTTTAATAGAGCGAATGAGGCAAAGGCGTTATATCATTTCAGTAATGGTGATTATGCTGCGTCACTAGAAGCTGCCAAGGCGTGGATCGACGAAGAGCAATTTTCTGGTCGAGCATACTCGGCAGCTGCATCCGCAGCGAACACTATGGATGATTATGGAAGCGCGATTTCAATCTGTAAAGACGGGATTCGCCACAACTCGAAATCAGCTTATCTCCGAAACAGTCTGGTTTTTGCATTGGCATCAAGCAATCGTCTAGCTGAAGCCGAGCTCGAACTCCAGGGATTACGCCTTGCCGTTATAGATCCAATAAGCGATTTAGTGAAGGCTGCAGAATCAGGGGCTGATCGCCATGCGCCAACGCGATTTTGAGGCAGGTGATTCCTTCTACAACACAGCCATCTTTGGTTTCAGACGGCAGGATAACGAAGAGCTAGCAGTTTCTGCACTGGCGTACTTCGCGAGGGAGGCAAAATTAGCGGGTCATCCCAGGGCAAGCAAGCTCGTTAGCCAATTAACCCATGCTATTAGCAAAGCCAGCGGCAAAAAAAGATACTTTGTTGCCGAAAGAATCTTAAAACAACTCAGTTAGCTCGCTATCGGCGCTGCAATCGGAGACGACCATTCATCTCTCTGAAGGCCGCGGAGTGTCCGGCAAACGGTGCAAAGGAGCGCTCTGCGGCCCGGTGCGCCCATCAGGCTCTCCCATTCAACTTTCGTGGCATGGCACCACAATTTTAGAGATTGCGCTGACGCCTACCGCTTCCTAGCGTACAGCAGACTACGCTCAGGTCGATACGTACGCGCTTCACACCGAGCCCGGCATGTCCGCTACCTCTGCATAGCGCAGCGCTTCACACAATATGGCCCCCGGTCCCGCGATGTTCGAGCCGCCTCTTTCCACGCAAAAATGCGGAAGCTGAGAGTCGATCTCAGCTTCCGCGGAGGCTTCGCTTCTATCGGCAGTCGAAGACGGGAATTCCGAGCTTTTTGGCTTTGTCCGCGAGGTTGCCGGTGATGCCGGAGCCGGGAAGACGACAACGCCGGCGGGCAGGATTTCGAGCATCCGATCGTTGCGCTTGAACGGCGCGGCTTTGCCGTCGTTGGCCCAGTCGGGCTTGAAGGCGATTTGCGAGACCTTGCGTTTGTCGGCCCACAGCGCGGCGATTTTCTCGGCGCCTTTCGAGGTTCCGCCGTGGATGAGAACCATGTCCGGATGCTTGGCGTGGACCTTGTCGAGAACGGCCCAGATGTGCGTGTGGTCGTTGTAATCGGCGCCGCCGGAGAAGGCGATCTTCGGGCCTTTCGGAAGCAACAGCTCGTTTTGAGAGCGGCGGCGAGCGGCAAGGAACTCGCGGCTGTCGATGACCGCGGCGGTCATATGGCGATGGCTGATGAGGCTTCCGGCGCGGGGTCGCCAGGCGGAGCCGGTTTCGGCTTCATAGTGTGAGGCGGCGAGATCGCGGAACTGTTCGAGGGCCTGGTGGCGATCGAGCAGGGCCTGCCCTTGGCTGAGGAGCGCCTCAAGTTCGACCGAGCGGATTTCGGAGCCGTCTTGTTCTTGCGCTGAGCGCTTCTGCCGGTCTTCGTTTTCGTCGAGCTGACGTTGCGCCTTCGCGGCGAGTTTGTGGAAGAGTTCGGTGAACGACCAAAGGGTGGCGTCGAGGTCGGGTTCGAGGCAGGTGTCCTGGAAGATGCCGGCCAAGGTTTCGAAGATGGCGGCCATTGCGCATTCGGCCTGGTCGCCGTCGGGCAGGGGGCGCGGATCGATTCCGTCCATAGGAGTGCGGTTGAAGAGCGTCAGTTCTTCGAGCACTCGGGCTGTCGCCGAGCTTTCGTGGGCGGGTTCGTCGTCTTCGGAAAGAGCGTTCGCCATGATGTCCTCCTGAGCTTGGAGGCCGCCTTTCGCGGCCTTGCTGGCGAGGCTCTCGCCAGAGGCGCGGGCGGAGGCCGCACCGCAGGGCGCGCGGAAGCGCCCAAGGCCGAAGCGAAGCGGAGGACGGCGTAGGGCCGTTATTTTGTTTGGCGATGCAAAGGGCGCCGCAGGCGACCGGCGGAAAATAACGGCCGTCTCGCCGTTGCCCGCCGCCGGCGCGTCTGGCCTCCTCGCCACTCTCAAGGCGCGAAGCGGATCTCCTCGCAGGAGGACATGGCGATGCATGACGGCAGGCGAACCCGCCGTCGATCGCGGCTGTTATGCTGCGAACCGGATGCGATCTTCCGGCGCCAATTGCGGGGCGATCCGCGCTTTGACGATTTGGGCCGGCGCTTCGCAAAGGTCGATGTTGAGATCCTTGGCGATCGAGGTCAGGACCATCAACTCGATGCCGGCGTCGTCGCATCGCTGGCCAAGCTGCTTTCCCGCAAAGGCGCCTGACGCATCGTTTTCGCGAAGGAGGTAGAGCCGGCGGAGGCTTTTCGGCAGGACGAGCGCCGAAAGATGGGCGGCGGACAGGGCCGCCGCCATGGGCATTGCCGGAAACAGCGACAACAGGGAAAGAACGGTCTCGATTCCCTCGCCAGCCGCCATGACGTTTTCCGCCGCCCCGAACCGCACCGCATGGCCCAACAGATTGCCCATCGCGCGCCGCGGTTCCGGCAGGGGGCCTTGCCGCCGCCGTCGCGGGCGAGCCAGGTGCGTTGCAGCCCGAAGAGTTTGCCGCGTTCATCGGTTACGACGCCCAGAAGCGCGGGCCATTCTTCACAAGGTCCATCGGCCTCCGGACGGTAGAAGCACGTTGGGTGGAACCTCAAAGACGGCCAGGACAATCTCGCCGTGATGCGGCGGCGCCTCAGATAGGTCTCGGCGATCGTGCCCGTTATGGGTTGCGACAGGGCGTGCAGACGCGCCGCAGCGGCCGGTGTTCCGGACTGCCTTTCAAGGAGGGTACTTTCGGGCTCCCTGGTAACGATGGGATCGCGGAGAAAGCGCCGGGCTTCATCGAGCGTTGCCTGAAAGTCGGCGAGGCCTCGGGCGAAGCGGATGAGGTCGAGGAGATCGCCATTTTGCCCGCTAGCGGCGTCCAGCCATTTTCCCCGGCGCTCACCCCTGAGGCGGATGAACATGCTTTGGCCGGGGGCGCCGTGAACGTCGCCCACGATCCAATAATTCCCGCTGCGTCGGCCGCGGGGCAGCTAGGCGGAGCACACCGCCTCGGCCTGGTCGGCGAGGCGGCGCGAAAGGTCTGCGGCGTTGTTCACTGCGCGTCTCCCTCTTCTCGCCTCCCGACAAAGGAGGGTGCTTCAAAAAGAGCCGCGACAGAGCCTCAACGCCAAGCCTCTGCTCGGCCGGCGCAAACAGGCGCAGCCGCCACTGGATGATCTTCCCGAAGAAGCCGATACTTTTCAGGAGGTCGACCTCGTAGTCCCGGAAGCCGGTCAGCTCGATGCGCTTGGCGCCCATGATGGCCGCGTCGCGAAGGAAGAGACCGCCCCGCAGCGCAATCTTGGCTGCCTTGTCCAAGAGTAGGCTATGGGCCTGATCGGCGGTGATCTCCACGCCGCCGTCGAGATTGAAGGCGGCGCGCAGGCTTGGACGTCCATGTCGTCGATCAGCCGGCCGACGATGCGTTCGCCGTCGTCGGTCTGCAGCCGGTAGACCTTGCTCGCGCCGCGCGGAAGGTGCTTCCACACGGGCAGCAAGAGACCGGTCACGAGGTACATTTTGCTCGAGCGCGTGGGCGGGATTTCGTCGAGCTCGGCGAGCCAGGCGGTTGTGAGATCTTCCAGGCCGGTCTCTTCCCATTGCTGCCCTCGAGCCGCTTCTTCGAGACCGTATCGCGCGACATGGGCCTGACCATGCGGACGCGCTCGTCGACCATGCCGTCCTCGAGCGTCATGCTGCCGGCCGGTAGCGCGACGGCCGCCCGGCCGGAAGCGCCGTTCACGAGCAGGCGCACGCCTGGCGCACGCGCGACTTCGAGCGCTTCATCGAGGCTGCGCGGCTCGTTCCTGTCCTGTCGCTCGATGGTGAGGAGCGACGTCGTCGCTCCGGTTCGGGCGTGCGTGTGCAACACCCTGCGATCGGCGACGGCAAGGCTTTCCGCCAGCAGCGTCTCAAGTCCGGCGTCGTACGTCCCGCTCGCCATCGCGGCCTCGATCCGCGTGTTGAGCAGCTCCTCGAACAGCTCGAAGATCTGGTTCTGCAGCGCGATCGGCAGCGCCAGGACGCGGTTGAGGAACGTCGTGATCGGCGGCAGTTCCTCGATCATCGCGCCTTCCTGCGTCGCCAGGCGAAGGCCGGTCGCGGTCTCGAAGGCCTCAAGGCTCATGAACGCGACCGCTCCTGCGAAGACGCGCCCATAGAGCTCGCTAGCGCGGCGCGCGCATAGACGCTTTCGAGATGTCCTCGGGCCGGAAGAGGCCCTGGCCGCCGGTCTGGCGCTGGCCGCGGGTGATCGCGCCCAGCGTGTCGAGGCGCCGCGCAATGGTGGAGACGAAGCGGCGCTCGCCCTTCACATTGGTCACGACGGGCCGGAACAGCGGCGGCTGCGCCTGGTTCGTCCTGTTGGAGCGGCCAAGTCCCTGAATGGCGGCGTCGGCCTTCCAGCCGGGCTCCAACAAATAATGTACGCGCTTTTCCGGTTGCGCGAAAGGTCGGCGTGGTAGCTGCGGCCCGTTCCGCCGGCGTTGGAGAAGACGAGAATGCGCTTCTTGTCGTCCATGAACGCCTGGGTCTCGGCGAGATTGGCCGAGCCGGGCCGCGTCTCGGCCGCCAGGCGCATTCCGCCGCCGGCTCGACGCGCTTCACGATGCGCCGCGTGCGGCCCGTCACCTCCGCCACCTTCTCCGTCCCGAAATGGTGCAGGATCTGATCGAGCGCGGTCTGCACGGCCGGCAGGGCGGCCAGCTTTTCGATCAAGCGGTCGCGGAGCTCGACGGCCTCGCGCGATTGAACGGGCTGGCCGTCCCTCATGACGGGGCGGGATTGGAGGCGGCCGCCCTCGTCCTCGTAAAGCTCGTGAAGCTGTGTTGGAAAACCTTTGGCGAGGTATTCAAGTACATACTCTTTAGGAGTAACATCTAGATCGAATTCTCCCCAGCTTTCTACCGGTATTTCGCGAGGCGGCGCTCCTTTATGCTTTCACCTGTTGAGACAGCTGTACCACGCAAGCGCGATTTGCTAAGAGATCGGCTTTAATCGACTTCAACAGAATTGTCGCCTCATGGCTGTTATTAGATAATTAAAAAATCTTCCTTATTACTTTCGAACGCGCTCTTGGCGGCAGCCTTCGCCTGACGGTTCGTGTGCCGCCCTCGCCCGTCACGTTCGCGGCTTTGAGCGCCTCGGTCAAGTTGAGGTGTATGATTTGAAAGCATGCGCGTAAGCGTCGTACATCCGGTGCTGCTCGGCCGTCAGCGCATGCTCGACGATCTCAACCTCGACGCCCTCATAGGACAGAGAGCGCGCGGCGTAGAGGCCGAGCGCCTTCATATCGCGGGCCAACACCTCCATGGCGGCGACGCCGCCCGCCTCGACGGCCGCCACAAAGTCCGGGCGGCTTGCAAAGGGAAAGTCGACGCCGCCCCAGAGCCCAAGGCGCTGGGCGTAGGCGAGGTTATGGACGCTCGTTGCGCCGGTGGCCGACACATAGACCACACGGGCTTGCGGCAGTGCGTGCTGCAGGCGAAGGCCTGCGCGGCCCTGCTGAGACGGACCTTTGTCTCCGAGTTCGCTTTTTTCGCCGGCGGCGTTCGCCATCGCATGCGCTTCGTCGAAGAGGATGACGCCGTCGAAATCCTTACCGAGCCAGTCGAGAATTTGCTTGAGCCGCGAGTCCTTGCCCTGGCGCTCCGCGGACCGCAGCGTTGCGTAGGTCGTGAACAGCACGCCTTCCGTCATGCGGATGGGCGCGCCTTGCTTGTACCGGGACTGTGGCGCGATCAGGAGCTTCTCTTGCCCAAGCGCGGACCAATCTCTTTGGGAATCAAAGAGCAACTTGTCACTTTTTGAAATCCAGACCGCCTTGCGGCGGCCGCGCAGCCAGTTGTCGAGGATGACGCCAGCGGCTTGCCCGCCCTTCCGCTGCCCGTGCCGTCGCCGAGGAAGAAGCCCTTTCGGAACTCAACGGCGCCGGCTTCGTCGTCTCTGGCGAGGCGGAGAGCATCGAGGGTCTCGTCCACGATATACCGGCCGCCGAGCATCTCGCTGTGGGCTTCGCCGGCATAGATGATCGTCTCGATCTGCGCATCGGACAGAAGCCCTGCTCGACCAGCGCCCGTGGAAGCAGGGGCCGGTAGGTGGGAAGCGGCGGCCGCACCGAGGCCATCGCTGCGGATTGAACCAGCTTTGTGGGATGCGGCTGCGCGCCGTCGATGGCGATCGTTTGCACGCCATACGGCTCGTAGATGCGATCGCTGAAGGCGGCGTCGTTTTCGATCGCCTCTCTGGCGCCGTAGATCACTTCCGCCGCGGCGATCGGCAAGGCGGGCTGCGGCGAACTCTTGGCCGTAAGGGAGGAGAGCGCTTTGACGGCAGGTTTCGCCGGGACGCTACCGCGGAGAGAGGCGCAGCGGCCGATTGCGAAACGCTAGATCGAGGCGGCAGCCTGTCGTCGATCAGCGCGAGCAACTCGGTGAGCGTGGCGGCGTGGCCAGCGGTCTCGGCAGAAGTCTGTTCGCCGCTCACGCGTTCGATGACGGTAAGCCGTGTGTCGATGGTCGCGCCGTGGCGCGCGTAGATGGCGCCGGCGACGGTCGCGGTGAAAACGCAAACGCCTTTGCTGGCGAGGTCCTCCCTCGCCGGATTTTGGTTCGCGCCCGTCAAAACGACAAGCCGGCCGCCTTCCCGCAGGCGGCGCAGGGCCGAGCGGATATGCCGGGCCGCCGCGTCCCTCATCGTCCGCTCGACCGAGGGCGAGGCGGAGAAGGGCGGGTTCATCAGCACAATCGCCGGCGCCGGCGATGGGCTCAAGAAATCGTCGATGTGCTCGGCGTTGAAACCGGTCACCGGAGCAGCGGAGAAAAGACCGGTCAGCATGGCCCGGCGCGTTTCCGCCAGCTCGTTCAGGATGAGCGAAGCGCCGGCGGCTTCGGCTTGGATGGCGAGAAGGCCTGTTCCGGCCGAGGGCTCCAAGACGACTTCGCCCGGCGCGATCTGGGCGGCATGGACCATCAAATAGCCGAGGCCGAGCGGCGTCGAGAATTGCTGGAATTGATCGCTCTCTTCCGAGCGGCGCGTATGGGAGGGCGCCAGCGCGGAAAGACGCTCGATCATGGCGAGGTATTTCGCCGGCGTCGCCGCTTTCGCGCGCATCGCCTTGGCGTATCTGCGCAAGAACAGGACGGCGGCGGCTTCGGAGGCCTCGTAGGCGTCCTTCCAGATCCAGGCGCCGTCGGCGTCGCTGGCTTGGAAGGCGACATCATCGCTTCGCGCAAGATGCGGGCGTCGAGGCTCTTGCCGGCTTCGAGGGAGCTCAGAAGGCTCGCCGCGGCGGCGAGTATGCCGCTGGCTTTCGAACTCAAGGCTTCGTTGGGCTGGACAGTTGTGGCGGGCTGCCCGATGAGGATCGTTGTCATGGGGGGTGTCTCCTGAAATGAAAAAAGCCCGCGGCGAGCGCGGGCTGAGGTCGGGAAAGAAGCGGGCCGGCGTTATCAAGCGCTGCGGGGCGCGAGCTCAGATTGACGTCGCGTGTCAGGCGGCTTTGAGCGTCCGCTTTGTGGAAGCCCGCCGGTTTTCGGCCGGACTTCTTGAGAAAGAGAGCGCTGAGGCGCCAAGGCGTGCCGGTCGCGGTCATCCCGACGGCGAAGCGTTCGAGCGCCGCTTCGCAATCGGCGACGGTCTTGATCTCCTCATCGCGGCTGGGGAGCTGTTGACCAAGCCCCAGGGCGATGCACACGCCATGTCGATCGCGTTCAGTGATCGGGTAGGCGGTAAGACGGATGGTGGGCATGAGAACCTCCAAACAGGCGGAAAAAGCAAAGCCCGCGGCAAGCGCGGGCTCCAGGGATCGCGAAACTCTCTCTGGCCTCTCGATCTTCACTCCCGGCGAAGCTCTCCTCTTCCTTCCGCCGCAGCGGCACAGTCATCGATGCCGCAAAGGCGGCGGGCCATTGCGATGACCTCTTCGAGGGTCTCGACCGCGTCGTCGTAGGCGCCTTCTTCGCCAACAGGGCGACGTGCTCGACGAAGCTTCGGGAAGCTCGGCCGTAGGGTCTTTCGCTGGGAAGCTCGATTTCGTCATCGACGATTTCCCAGGTTTCCTCGTCTTTGCGCCGGTCGAGGGCCGAGAACTTCGTCGGTGACGTCCGGCTCGACGACATCGGCGTCGCCGCTCCAGGCGGGAATTTATCGCCGAGACGAAGAACCTCAAGAGCCTCTTCGTCGTTTTTGGCGCTGAATTGATAGGTTTCGGCCTCCCTTGTGTTGCGAAGGCGCGTGGCGCGGTAATCGGGCATCGGTGTCTCCAGATGCAAAAAGCCCGCGTTGCGAGCGCGGGCGTTGGGTTGATGCTGGGTTAGGGGGAAAGCTTGGTCGGTTACCGATCGCTTGGATCGGAAGGCCACAACCCAAAGCGCGCTTTGAGGCGCTCTGGCAGCCAATGAA
>CAVWOB010000019.1:0-164092 GCA_963756335.1 uncultured Alphaproteobacteria bacterium | reverse complement strand
GCCTTCGAGCAGCATGGACATCTGGGCAGCGCTGAGATCAATCGTCCCGTTGCGTGCCGCGGCGAGCAAAAGCGCCCCTCCTCAAGCCGCTTCGTAGCCAAAATCAGCCCGGAGCCGTCCCAGACCAGGATTTTCAAACGGTCGCATCGCTTCGGACGGAAGATGAACATATCGCCGCAAAAGGGATCGGCTTTCAGCGCCTCCGACACCAGCGCGGCGATGGTGTCCATGCCCTTTCTGAAGTCGATTGGCTGCGTCGCCAGGAAAATGCGCCGGCCGCCGGAAATCCCGATCATGCCGTTTCGCGCAGCGCCGCCAGCACGGTTTTGAGCGCCGCCTTGCCGACCGCGCCCTCGACGCGGACGCGCGCGCCCGCAAGCTCGATCTCGATTGCGCCGCAAGACGCTATGGCCCCATCTTCCTCTCCGCCGCCGCCGCCATCCGCCAGCGTGATCGGAATGAACGGCGCCGTGGATGCAGCCGCTTGCCGGGCCTGACCGCGCCATTTATGCAGCAAGCCGCCGCTCACGCCATGCCGCCGCGCCACAGCGGAAATATTTGCGCCGGTAGCAAAGCTCCCGGACTCTGTGGAACCCGAAATAAATTGCTTGCTAAGTTTCGTGATGGGATCTCAGTAACCCCGATGATTTGCGGTGGTTTCCTGAGCGCTGTTGAACGGAAAGACTTGGTTTCGCTGGTCCGGGACGGGTTGGCGGAGCATCGTCTTGCGCGCCGGGCGAACGCCATCCTGCTTCTTGACGATGGCTGGAGCTGCGAGCGGGTGGCCAAGGCTCTTTATCTGGATGACGATACGGTCAGAGGCTGGAGCAAGGTCTATGCGGACCGCGGAATTGCAGGTCTTGAGCAGTTCGAGGCTGGGGGCAGTTCGAGCCGCCTCTCGGCAGACCAGGAAAAAGAGCTGAAGGATTACGTTGCCCAAACATTGCCGCGCAGCACGCGCGAAGTCGGGGCCTTCATCGAGCGGAAATTTGGGATCGTCTACGAGAGCCGCTCGGGATTGATCGTGCTGTTGAACCGGCTGGGCTCGAATACCATAAGCCGGAAGTCATCGGCCGGAAGCTGGATGCGGAAAAACAGCGGGCGTTCATTGAAGCGTATGAGAAGCTATTGAATTCGCTTGCCCGGATGAGGCGGCGGTGTTCGGGGATGCCGTGCATCCAACGCACGCGGCGCGGCCGGTTGCTGCTGGGCTCCGAAGAAGAAAAGCTCGCAATCCAACAGACGAGCGGCGCGAGCGCATCAATATTCATGGCGCTCTCAATCTTGAAACCGGCGAGACCCGCATGGTTGAGGTCGACACGCGAACGCGATGTCTACAATCAAGCTGCTGGAAGCGCTCGAAGCCATGTATCCGCTACTGGCGCTGATCCACGTCTTCCTGGATAACGCCCCCTATCATCACGCTAAACTCGTACAAGACTGCTATCCCAGCCAGGCGGCGGATTAAGCTCCATTTCATCCCAGCTTATTGCCCGCATCTGAACCCCATCGAGCGGCTCTGGGGGTGATGCACAAGCATGTGACGCACAACAAGTGTTACCAAAGCCCCCGCGAGTTCGCCGGACGGCGCTCACCTTCCTGCGCGAGAAAGTTCCGCAAAACCGGCGCAGTTGCGCGATTCGGTCACTGGCAACTTCCGCGTCATCAACCCGGAGAAATTTCGGATCGGCGCGAACAGGTAATCTCCGAAACAATCCGCGCCTTCTCTTCATCGCTCCATTGCCGGCGCGGCTCCCCCGTGATCGCCTCGAACCGCCGGTAGCCGTTATGCCGTATGAACTCGTGCTGATGCCTGTCACTTTGCATGAGCGCTCATCTCCGTTCTCGCTTCTGCGGCAAGTCTCGCGCGAAAAGAACGGAAATTGAAGGTGATGCCGCCGCAACGGATACAGCGAAGCGGTGCCCAAGGCTAGCAGAAGGACCTCCATCCTCCCGAGACGGCTCCGCGCGGCGACGGCGAAGCACGCCTAAGCGCGCCGGGCCGATATCGATCTAACCGAAATCTAAAACCTTATTGCAAAGGCGGCCCGCCAAGGGCGCCTGTTTTGTCTCTTTCATGGAGACGCCCGGCGCGTGCGTCAACACGCGGCCGACCCTGCAACGTCCAACCCCTGAAAGGCACGGACATGCATTCTCAAAATACTGCTTCGCGCTCTTGGGCGCAAACTATGCTGGGCATCCCAGCCATCGTTGTCATCGGCGCCATCGCGGCGGCGATGAACTGGCGCTTCGGCCAAACCTTGGGCCACACCGAACTCGACGGATATCTCTTCGGAGCGCTCGGCGTGGCGCTTGTGGCTCTCAACTGGATCCTGCCCGGGGCGGCGGCTCACGCTGCTTCTCGCCGGGCAAGGCTGCAACAGGCGGCGTGCATCTTTCTCTGGATCGTGTGCGCCGGCTCCACGCTGGTTTCCAGCGTCGGCTTTTCGGCCGTGCACCGGGCAGAGACCGGCGCCGGCCGCAAGGAAAGCTCGGAGCGCTACGATCGGGCGAAGGCCGATCATGAGCGCTTGACGGGCGAGCTGGCCGCCATGAAGGCGAGCCCGAAATACGAGGCAGCCGCCGGATGCGCCGATGCGCGCGCCCGGCAGGCCTATTTCTGCGCCGAGGTGAAAGCCAAGGAGGCGGAGATCAAGGCCGCGACGCGCGATATGGATGCGGGGCGCCCCGCTTCCGTCGATCCGCAAGCCGAAACGCTTGCGTCGCTGACCGGCTTCAAGGTCGAGCAGATCTCGACCGCGCTTGCCATTTCGGTCGCCGTCGTCATGGAGCTTGTTTCATCGCTCGGCTTCTTTGCGGTGGCGCACGCCCCGCCTCTGCCTAGCGCTAAGCCAAGCGCTCTGTCATTGGAAGCGCCAACGCCTGTCGGCAGTCCCGTTGTGAGCCTCACGCCGCTTAGCGCTCCGGACATCACCGCCGCGGCGAAGGCCCTTGCGAGCCGCCCGCGTCCAAGCCGCCGTAAAAAGCGGCTTGCCGCCGCTCTCCCGCCTCCGAGCGCTGAGAGGGAGCTGCCACGCCCCGCAAGAGTTCGCGGGTGAAAGTGCAGCGCTAAACGATGAAGCCCCGGCGCGGCGACGCGATCCGGGGCTTTTTTGCGCGCCGGATCTGCGGGCGGCGCGCCATGCGCCTTACGCTAATGCCCGCGGGCGAGGAGCACGTTCTCCGCGTCGCGGGCGCGGAAATATTGCGGCTCCTGCTCGTGGTGGAACTTCGCGGCGAGATCCTTCACGCGGGCGCGCAGGAAATCGCGCAAGCCCTCGGCGCGCACCTCGCCCGCGCCGTCGCGCGCCTTGCCGCCCATACCCTCCACCAGCGCGTAGGTGAACAGCCCATGCCCGTCGCCGGGCGTTCCGACCTCCATCGCAATCTGATCCCAGCGCGCCGACGAATAGACCACGATGTTCGCCTGATAGCTGTCGCCGAGGAGCTTCTGGTTGAAGGCGTTGCCCGAATGGCAGGTGTCGAGGAACAGGATGCGCCGCCCTTTCGCGCTCGTCAGCGCCTCCTGGAAGGCGTACCACGGCACAACGGTGGCGGGCCGCAGATGGCCGCCCGCGCTCCAGGCCGCGTCGGTGGGCACGAAGCGATAGTTCGGCCCCTCGTTCTCGCCATGGCCGGAGACGAACAACATCACCGTGTCGTTCTCCGTGGCGCTGCCAAAAAGCTCAAGCGCGTCGAGGATGTTCGCCGTAGTGGGGGCGTCGCTGTCGCCCGCGCCGTTTACGAGCACGCGCTTGACCACGCGCTCATGCAGCGGGCCCGCATCCTTCTCCATGGCGTCGGCGAAGGCCTTGGCGTCAGCGCCCGCGAAATCGATGCAGCTCGCTTGCCGGGGAAGTTCGGATATTTGTCGACGCCGATGGCGAGGATGTAGAGCGTCCCGCGCTTGTCGAGCGCGCCTTCGCCGTCATGGGTCACGCTGACGGAGGCCACCGTCTCGCCCACATCGTTCTCGGCGGCGATGGCGATCTTGTTCGCGCCCTTCTCAAGCGGCACGGTGAACGTATGGTTGCCCGTGAAGCCTGTCGCGCCGTTGTCGGGCTGCAACTCCTTCACCTGGCGGCCGTTCACCTGGATGCGGACGAGCTTGATGGGATCGGGCGTGGGCTGGAACTCGACCTTCACTTCGGCATAGCCGCCGCGCAGCGCGGCGCCCGCCTCGGGCGAGAGGATGCGCAAGCGCGGCACGGGCTTCGCGAGCAGCTCGGCGACCGTGAAATCGGCGCCATGCGCCTCCTTTGCCGCCGCTTCCGCCGAGGCGAGCTGGATGGCGCGCGCCACGATGTCCGGCCGGTTCAAATGCTGGCGGAGCTGGGCGGCGGTGACATACTCCGCCGCGCGCTCCGGCCCGTGGTTGATCTGCCAGCCGATCAGCTCGCCGCCCGGGCCGGAGGAGGCGAAGAAGCCTTGCGGCGTCCAGGCCACCCATTCGCCGTCCTCGCCCCGGAAGAGGGTGACGATCAGCTCGCGCGTCTGCACATTCCACAGCCGCACGGTCTGGTCGGCCGAGCAGGAGACGAGAGTGCGGCCGTCGGGCGAGACGGCGACGGCCCAGACGTCGCTCTCATGGCCGGCGAACTCGCCGATCTTTTTGCCGTCGAGGCCGTAGGCGGCGAGGCGGCCGCCGTCGCCGCCCGAGACGATCGTCTTGCCATCGGGCGTGAAGCTATAGGAGCGGTGCTGATAGCCATCCGTCGGTCCGCGCTCGATGGAGACGCCCGAGGGTTTGCCATCCTTCAAGACATCGAGGATGGCGTCGCCGCCGTAGGCGCCGCCTTTGCGATGCTGCAAGGACAGCGCGCCAAAGCTCGCCTTGGCCCGGACCCATCCCCCATCCTTCGAGACGCCGCTTTGCGGCTCCTCAGGATGAGGCTTCGAGACGGCGCTTTGCGGCTCCTCAGGATGAGGCTTCGAGACGCCGCTTTGCGGCTCCTCAGGATGAGGCCGTACGTTCTTGTCCTCACCCTGAGGAGCGGCAGAGCCGCGTCTCGAAGGGTCGAGGGCCTGCGGCGGGGACAGCGTTTCGCCGGGCGAAGGCAGGCGCAGCGCGAATTCGAGCGGGCCGCGATCCATGGGATTGTCCCAGCCGCCGCTATTCCCCCAGGCGATGCTGCGCCCATCGGCGGAGAAGCCCACGGCCCAGGCGGGCCTGCCCGCGCCTTTCAGCGCCGCTTTCGTTTCGCCGGTCTTCGGGTCCCAGACATGGATCGGGAATTGATTGCCGCCGCCGGTCGCCACAAGCCCGCCATCGGGCGAGAAGGCGCTCGCGAGCACAATATTGTCATGCATCAGATAGGTCGAGATGATATTCCGGCTTTGAGCATCGTAAACTGTGACGGTGTCCTTTCCGGCGACGCTGCCGCTCGCTGCTAAGCAGAATCCGCCCATCCGCTGAAAAACGAATCGAGCCAATGCCTGTGCTTGGCGCTTTGAAGCTCTGCTGGGATTGGCCGGTCTTTCCATCCCAGAGGCGGATTTCGCCGCTCCAGTCTCCGCTGGCGATGGCGCCGTTGCGGGGCGAGACGGCGAGCGAGCGCACCTTGTCGCCATGCCCCGTCATCTCTTTTAGAAGCGCGCCATCGGCGACGCTCCAAAGCCGGAGCGTATTGTCGTCGCTGCCCGTCACGGCGCGCGCGCCGTCGGGCGTGAAGCCCACGGCATAGATGTGGTCGCGATGGCCTTGGAGCCGATGCAGGAGCGTCTTCGTCTCGACATCCCAAAGGATGGCGCTGAAATCGCCGCCGCCCGAGATCAGTTTTGTTCCGTCGGGCGAGAAGGCGAGGCCCAGCACAACATTGGTATGCCCCTTCAGCAGCGCCTTCAGCTCGCCGCTGGCGAAGTCGTAAAGGCGGATGTCGCCGCAACAGGGAACGGATGCGGCGGACTTGTCCATCCATCCGCCAACCGCTAGCCAGCGCCCGTCGGGCGACAGCGCCATGGCGAAGATTTTGCCCTCCTGGCCTGGCCCGGATTGCCCGCGGATCGTGCGCACCGTCTTGCCCGCGCGCCAGTCCCACACGCGGATGACTTTGTCGTCGCCCGCCGAGACGATGAAGCGGCCATCCGGCGTGAAGGCGAGGCCGTTGATCAGCGCCATATGCCCGCCCGTGTCGAGCTGCGGAAAGGGAGCGTCCGCCGCCGGCTTCGGCTCCACAGGCCGCGCGCCGAGCTTCACGGCGAGCCGCTTCTCGCGCTTGTCGCGCAGGATCGCAAGCCTCACCTCCGCGCCCGCCGCCTTCTTGCCGATGGCTTCGTCGAGCGCCTTGACGGTCTCGAACTCAAAGCCGTCGAGCGCCACAAGAATGTCGCCCGCCTTGAGCCCCGCCGCCTCCGCCGGCCCGCCGGGCGCGGGCTTCACCACCTTAGCGCCGCGCGGCCCCTCCCAGCCGAGCGTGTCCGCCTCCTCCTTCGTCACGTCTTGCAACTCGACGCCGAGCCAGCCCGAGCCCGCCTCCTGCGCCCGCGCGCCCATCGCCAGCACGAACCCCAAGGCAATCACAGCAATCGCAACCCAGCGCATGGCGGCCCTCAATTACATAACAAAATGGCCCTCCCTTCCTATCAAGAAACCGCCGCAGCGGCAACGCCCGCGCTGGCTTGCCCGCGCAATCCTCCGGCACTGAAAGAAAATGCAGCGCCGGCTCGCGCATAAGGCCGCCTCCTGGGCCGCGCAGGCTCATAGCGCATGGATGCGCCGCATGCCCCGGGAAGACGCCGGCCGCTTGACCGTCGGGGCTCCATCACGTCGGAGCGCCCCCACGACGGACACCTGGAGCCGATCCGCGATCTGGGCGAGCCGGTGGAACGTCGAGGGCGTTGAGGCCGGAAAAGGCGAGGTCAATGATGCGCTCGCCGGCCGACATGCTGGGCTTGCATCCCTTCATGCGAAGGCGCTTGCGTTGCGCGCCGGCAGTCGGTGATTCGCATCTTCTTCGACGCGGCTACGGCGTCGGACTTCGTCGAGATGGCGACCGTTTCTGATCGAGGATGGGCGTTACCCCGACGCGTTACCCGATAGGAGCTGAATCTTGTGGAAAGGTAGACGCTTCGTCGGCCAAGTTTCGCTGTTACCCCAGGCGTTACCCCTACAGCAAAATCGAACAGCGATTACAGGCTAAGCCCTTGATTTTGCTGGTACCGCTGCCCCGGCTCGAACGGGGGACCCCCAGATCCACAATCTGGTGCTCTAACCAACTGAGCTACAGCGGCTTGATCGACGGGCGCAGTAAACTCTGTTTTTTGCGAAAACTCAAGGGCGCAATGACGCCCTATTTGCCGCTGCCGGTTCCCGGTTTAGCGCCCGCTCCGCCGTGCGCGCCCAGCTTGGGCGCATGAAATATGGTCGCAAATTGCCGCTGCATCTCCCTCGATTGCTCGGCGAAAAGTTCGGCCTGCGCGGAGAAGAAATTGAATTGCAGGCGAAGCGCCTCGGCGGGGCCCTTCACGACGGCCAAGTCCTGGAGAAGATGAAGGCCGAGCTCGTAATGGCGGCGAAAGGCTTCTTCCGCGGCGATGTTGAGCGATTGCATGGAGGTGTTCGCGTCCTGATAGATCAGGTCGAGCGAGTGCGAGACTTCATCGAGGCGCTGATTAAAAACCTCGGGCTTGCCGCCGCTCGCGACCGGCGCGGCCATGAGGTCGAACATGGCATGGCCGAACGCCTCCGTGTGCTCGGCGAGCTTCTCGGGCACAATCGTCACTGGCGGCGCCATTTGGGCTGCTTCCATGGCGGACGTCACGACGAGAGGAGACTCCTCTTTATCCATTGTCATGTCCGGCTCCCTTTCGCGAATTTTCTTGCGCCTTCGATGGCGCTTCTGATTTCAGCATCGGCGCGCGCCTGGCGGCCCGAGAGGGCCGCCAGCCAGCGGCTTCGTTAGAAGTGAGTCGTCGGATTGGCTTTCTGCGCAGACTGCGCAAGGAGCTTCGTGAGTTCCTGGGCCTGATGCGCAAAAGTTTCTATTTGCTGACGGGCAAACTGGCTCTGAATATCCAGGGCCTCCTTGATGTCCTTCGCATTGACGAGGCGCTGGGCAAGCTCGAAGTTGGCCTGCAGATTGGCCTCGGTGTACTTGACCGCTTTCTCATTAAGCTCGCGGGCGCCGCTGGTCACGACTTCGGAAGACTTCGCCACGACATCGTGGGCCTGGCGGGCGGCCTCAAGAAAGCGGTTATAGGCTTCACGCGCCTGCTCGACGCTCTTAGCGGCAAGGTCGCGCACCGAAGAGGGAATCTCGAAGTCCATCGGCTGATTCATAGCGGTTCTCCTGTCTTCATACCATCTCGAATAACGAGGCGCGGGCTCGCCTCAAGCTCGATTAAAATATAAGCTCGCTCGTGTTGCAACGCAACATCTTTTTTGTTGCACTGCACAATAAGTTCAGCTCCCGGACTGCCCGGGCTCGCTTTCCACAGATAACCGCGCTTGGGACCGGGTGAGCGCGCTTGCTTTTGCAGCCGAACACGTCCTTGGTTAGCAAAATGAGTTGCATGACGCCTGTATGCAATCGGGTCAGGACATAAGAATTGCCGGCACGTCCGTTTCAGACCGCTTCCGGTCATCCTGCGTTTTCGGACCTTCTGTTTTCGCCGCGCGCCGCCTTCATCTGGAATCACACCCGGAGGAGCGTCGCATGGATGAATCCGGCTGCGCGCACGGCGTTCGCCCGGCCGCTTGAGGAATTCTCGAAGTCTCTTCCTTCGCGCGTGATCCAGCGCTTGGCGCAATGCGCGGAGGCGGCGGCAGGCGGCGTGCTCGCCATCAAGATCGGGCGCGGACCGGCGCTTCGATGCTCTGTCGAGATGCTCAATCTCGCGGGCGGCGAGCGGGGGCTGATCGTCGCCGTGACGGCGGACGGCGAGGAGCTTGCGCCGGCGCCTCCGCCGCCTTCCATGAAGAAGGCCGCGCCGAAAAAGGACGCGCGAAAGGCGCGCGCGGCGCCCGCGAAGGCGCGGGCCGCCAAGCCGATGCGCCCGCCAACTCTTACGGATGACGAGATGCGCGCCTTCAAGGCGATCGGGCGCAAAGTCCGGCGGCTGTGCGAGGAGAAACGGCGCGCGGGCGAAGAGGACGCGGCTTTGGCCCCGATGCGGCCGAGCGTCGCCGCCCCGCCCCGGACCGGCGACGCCGGGCAAACTTTGAAAAACCTCCAGTCCGCCTTCGATCTTGTTCTCCTCCTTGGCGACGGCCTCGAGATCGTGCGCGTGGAGGGGCGGCCGCGCATGGGCTGGCGCAAGCCGGACTTGAAGGGCAAGCCCCTGACCGAGCTTCTGCCGCCGCCGGACCGGGCCGCCTTTCAGCGGATGCTGAAGAAACTGCGAAGCGGCGCACGCAGCGCAAGGGAGACGCTTTGCGTCCTCGATGGCAAAGGGGACGGCGCTCCTTGCCGCGCGGTGCTCGGACGGCATGAGGCGGGCGGCGTGGCGTACTTCTTTGCGGCGCTCTCGCTGGAGCTTCCGGCCCGTCTCAGGCCGCGGGCGCCGGATCCCGCTATCCCCGCGCCGCGGCGCCTCGCCGCCTAGCTGATGCGCAAGCGGTCGAAAAAAGACGGCGGCGCTCTTCCCGAATGCGCGCGTCAAGTTTAATGATTGCTAAAGTTCGACCTCGGCCGGGATGACAGCAAGCTGGGCTTGCGCCACGTTCGGCGAAAACGGGAAACGCGATGGCGGATGACTTCGTTTTGCAGACATCCGGGCTGACCAAGGAGTTCAAGGGCTTCTTCGCCGTCAACCGCGTCGACCTCGCGGTGAGACGCGGCTCGATCCACGCGCTCATCGGCCCCAACGGCGCCGGCAAGACGACCTGCTTCAATCTCCTGACCAAGTTCCTCGATCCGACGCAGGGGCAGATTATCTACAACGGCAGGGACATCACGCGCGCGGCGCCCTCCGAGGTCGCCCGCATGGGACTTGTGCGCTCGTTCCAGATTTCGGCGGTGTTTCCGCATTTGACGGCGCTTGAAAATGTGCGCATCGCGCTGCAGCGCAAGCGCGGCGGCAGCTTCGACTTCTGGCGCTCCGAATCCAGGCTGAATGCGTTGAACAACCGCGCGCTCGAACTCCTCGACGCCGTCGCGCTCGGAAGCTTCGCCGACAGGCCCGCGAGCGAGCTGTCCTATGGCCGCAAGCGCTCGCTTGAAATCGCAACCACGCTCGCCCTCGATCCCGAGATGATGCTTCTCGACGAGCCGATGGCGGGCATGGCCCAGGAGGATATCGGCCGGATTGCCACGCTTATCAAAAAGGCGTCCGAAAACCGCACCATCCTGATGGTCGAGCACAATCTGTCAGTCGTCGCGGACCTCTCGGACACTATCACAGTGCTTGCGCGCGGCAAGGTTCTCGCGGAGGGCGATTACGCGACCGTTTCGAAGGATGAGCGCGTGATCGAGGCCTATATCGGAGCCGGTCATGGTTGAGCGCGCGTCCATCCTCAGCGTTCGCGGGCTGGAGGCCTGGTACGGCGAAAGCCATGTGCTGCATGGCATGGACTTCGATCTCTATCCGGGCGAGGTCATCACGCTGCTCGGGCGCAACGGCGCGGGCAAGACCACGGCGCTCCGGTCCATCATCGGCATTCTGCCGAAGCGCAGCGGCTCGATCCTGTTCGAGAGCGCCGAAACCATCGGGCTTTCCTCGCGGCAGGTCGCGCGCCTGGGCATCGGCTATTGCCCCGAGGAGCGCGGCATCTTTTCGAGCCTTTCGGTGGAGGAAAACCTGATGCTGCCCCCCGTGGTCAAGCCGGGCGGGCTCAGCGTCGAGCGCATCTACGGCCTGTTCCCCAACATCAGGGAGCGCCTTCAGAGCCAGGGCACGAAGCTTTCCGGCGGCGAGCAGCAGATGCTGGCGATTGCGCGCATCCTGCGCACGGGCGCGCGCACGCTGCTTCTCGACGAGCCGACGGAAGGGCTGGCGCCCGTGATCGTGCAGCAGATCGGGCGAACCATCGCGGAGCTGAAAAAAGAGGGCTTCACCATCGTTCTCGTGGAGCAGAATTTTCATTTCGCCGCGACCGTCGCCGACCGCCATTACGTCGTGGAGCAAGGGCGCGCGGTGGATATGATCCCAAACAGCGAACTCACGTCGAACATGCAAAAATTGCAGGCCTATTTGGGCGTGTAGGAAACAAACGAAGGGGAGGCAAGCGTGCGGTTGAAGACGATATTTGTGGCGGCGGCCGTGCTCGTGGCGGCGGCGGCGCAGGCGAGCGCGCAAACGAAGGTCAAGATCGGCGTGCTTAACGACCGTTCGGGCGTCTACAAGGACCTCGGCGGCGAGGGCTCGGTGGTCGCGGCGAAAATGGCCATCGAGGATTTCAAGGCCGCGAGCAAGGGCCTCGCCGTCGAGGTGGTCTCCGCCGACCATCAGAACAAGCCCGATGTCGCGGTGAACACGGCGCGCGAATGGTTCGACCAGCAGGGCGTCGACATCATCGTGGACGTGCCGAATTCCGGCGTGGCGCTCGCCATCAGCGAACTCGTGAAGGAAAAGAACAAGGTTTTCATCGATTCGGGCGCGGCGGCCTCCGATCTCACCGGCGCGAAATGCTCGCCGAACACCATCCATTGGACCTACGACACCTGGGAGCTGGCCAACGGCACGGGCAGCGCCATCGTGAAGCGCGGCGGCACGAGCTGGTTCTTCATCACCGCCGACTACGCCTTCGGCGCGGCGCTTGAGCGCGACACCGCCAACGTCGTGAAGGCGAGCGGCGGAACCGTCGCCGGCTCGGTCAAGGCGCCGCTCGCCACGCAGGACTTCTCGTCGTTCCTCCTGCAGGCGCAATCGTCGGGCGCGAAGATCGTCGGCCTCGCCAACGCTGGCGGCGACACCATCAACTCGATCAAGCAGGCCGCCGAATTCGGCATCGTGCAGGGCGGCCAGAACCTCGCCGGCCTCCTCATCTTCATCAGCGACATTCACTCGCTCGGCCTCAAGACCGCGCAGGGCCTCATCTTCACCGCGTCGTTCTATTGGGATCTGAACGGCCAGACGCGGCTCTGGTCCGATCGCTTCATGAGCGCCACGGGCCAGCGCCCGAGCATGGTGCAGGCCGGCGTTTATTCCGCCGTGCTGCATTATCTGAAGGCGGTTGAGGCCTTGAAGAGCGCGGCGGACGGCAAGGCGGTCGTCGCCAAGATGAAGGAGACGCCGACGGACGACCCGCTGTTCGGCAAGGGCGAAGTTCGCGCCGACGGCCGCAAGATCCACGACGCCTATCTTTTCGAGGTGAAGAAGCCGGAAGAATCCAAGGGACCGTGGGACTATTACAAGCTGCTCGCGACCATCCCGGCAGACAAGGCGTTCAGGCCGCTCGCCGAGGGCGGCTGCCCGCTTGTGAGCGCCGCGAAATAGAGTTCCGGAGATTGCCGCGATGTTCGAACTTTTGGGCGTGACCCCTCAAGCGCTGTTCGGCCAGTTGCTCCTCGGCCTCATCAACGGCTCGTTCTACGCCATGCTGAGCCTCGGCCTCGCGGTGATCTTCGGCCTGCTCAACATCATCAATTTCGCCCACGGCGCGCAATATATGATGGGCGCGTTCGCCGCCTATCTCCTGCTCAACAATCCGTATGTCTCCATCGGCTACTGGCCCGCGCTTATCGTCGCCCCGATCCTCGTCGGCGCGCTCGGCATGCTGATGGAGCGCAACCTCATTTCGCAGCTGAACGTGCGCGACAAGACGCGGAGCCTCATCTTCATCGGCGTATTCGCGGCCCTGTTCGTGGCGCTCGGCGGTTCGCAGCTTCTGGCTGGGCTGGGGCTTTCGGGCATTCCCGATGCCGGCCTCGACCCGACGCTCGCCTACGGCGCCGCCGCCATCGGCGCGCTTGCGATCACATCGGGCCTCGCCGTTGCGAACGTCCTTCCCGTCCACGACGCGGACCAGCAAACGGACCACCTCTACGGCCTGCTCCTGACCTTCGGCCTCGCCATCGTCATACAGGGGCTGTTCATGAACCGCTTCGGCTCCTCGGGCCTGCCTTACACCATCCCGGAAGCGCTATCCGGCGGGCGGAACCTCGGCTTCATGTTCCTGCCGAATTACCGCGCCTGGGTGATCGTCGCCTCGCTCGCCGTCTGCATCGCGACGTGGCTCATCATCGAGAAGACGAAGCTTGGCGCCTATTTGCGCGCGGCGACAGAGAACCCGGCGCTGCTGCAAGCCTTCGGCGTGAACGTGCCGCGGCTCGTGACCTTCACCTATGGCCTTGGCGTGGCGCTGGCGGGCCTCGCGGGCGTGCTCGCCGCGCCGATCTATCAGGTCACTCCCAACATGGGCGCGGACCGCATCATCGTCGTGTTCGCGGTCGTCGTGATCGGCGGCATGGGCTCGATCCTCGGCTCCATCGTGACGGGCTTCATGCTGGGGATCGCCGAGGGCCTCACGAAGGTGTTCTATCCGCAGGCGTCGTCCACCGTCATCTTCGTCATCATGGCCGTCGTGCTGCTCGTGAAGCCGCCGGCCTTTTCGGAAAGACCGCCTGATGAACAGCATGCGGAACATGGGCGAGACGCGCGTCATCGCGTCGGGCGCGATCAGCCGAAGCGGCTTCGCGCTGGGACTGCATGCGATCCTGTTCGCCGTGCTGGCCGCCTTGCTCGCCGCGCTGCCCTCACTCGGCTTCTATCCCTTCGTGCTGGCGCAACTCCTGTGCTTTGCGCTGTTCGCCTGCGCCTTCAACATGATGCTGGGCTTCGGCGGGCTGCTCTCCTTCGGCCATGCCATGTTCTTCGGATTCGCATCTTACGTCGCCGCGTACACCGCCAAGAACGGCCTCGCGTCGCTGCCCTTCTGGCTGCCGGGCGCCGGCTGGTTCGGCATCCCCATCGGCCTGCCGCCCTTCGCGCCGGAGCTTGCGATCCTCTCCGGCGCTGCCGTCGCCGCGGCGCTCGGCCTTGTCGCGGGCTCGCTCGCAATCCGCCGCCAGGGCATCTACTTCGCCATGATCACGCTGGCGCTCGCACAGATGGCCTACTTCGTCGCCCTCCAGGCGCCCTTCACCGGCGGTGAGAACGGCATCCAGGCCGTGCCGCGCGGGCTAGGCCTCGGCTTCATCGACCTGAGCAGCGACCGCGCGCTCTACTACTACGTCCTCGCGATCTTCCTGACCGGCTTTCTCCTCATCTACCGGATCGTCCATTCGCCCTTCGGTCAGGTCCTGAAGGCCATCCGCGACAACGAGCAGCGCGCCATATCGCTCGGCTATCAGACCTCGCGCTACAAGCTTGCCGTCTTCGTTCTGTCGGCGACGCTGGCGGGCGTGGCGGGCGGCGCGAAGGCCATCGTCTCGCAGCTCGCCACGCTGACCGACGTGCATTGGACCATGTCGGGCGAGGTCATCCTCATGACGCTCGCCGGCGGCATGGGCACCATCTTCGGGCCGGTCGTGGGCGCGGCCATTGTCGTCGCCGTGCAGAACTATCTCAACAATCTCGGCGCGTGGGTCACGATCGTGCAGGGCACGATCTTCGTGGTCTGCGTGCTCGTGTTCCGGGAGGGCATCGTCGGCGTGTTGAGCCGCGCGCTGAAGCGGCCGCTCTAGGCGCAGCCTTCCCCCAGCCGTCTCGCCCGGATGCATTGCTTAAATTCCTCTGAAAAATTGGGTTCGTTTTGCAAAAAGGGGTCATAATTACATAGATATTTATCTGTTTCGGATCCCCGATTTTGCTGCCCGGCCCGCGCCGGGCTTTTCTGAAATTACTTAGCTTTGGCCGATTCCCAAGATTAAATTACAAAGACTCGATGGTTAACGGCGCCGGAATGCGTTAGCAAAGCGCTACAGTGCGTTCAATCGGACGCAACCGCCCTTTTGCCGTTCCCGCGAAGGCGATGCGATGAGTGTTGGGATAACTGGATTCCCGCTTTCGCGGGAATGGCGCCGGGAGAGCAAGGGCGGCGTCCGATTGCACGCACAATGCGCTCATGCCGATTTTGGGAAGCAGCTACGCCATGCCCCCATCGCGCCGGCGCGCTCAGCCCGCGGATGCATCGCTTCGCCATCTGCTTCCTGGCGCGACAGGGGATAAATTTAGTCGAGCTTAAAAAAAAATTTACTGTTACGGATCAGTTTGCTTATATCGCGTCCTCCGCGATAAAGCGCAAAGAAACCAACGAAATAAGTCTGCCCAACCGGCTAGCCTTGGCTCAGCCGGCGTTAACGTTTTGTTAAACGTCGCCCCACACCATCAAAATCGCGCTATGATCGATTTGGCCTGTAGGTAGCCTCGTCCGTCACATCGCATTGTGCTTGTTGCGTGACCGGCTGCTTACGCCGCTGGAGTGCCGCGCAACCGTTGGGGCTTTTGCCCGGGGTACGAGGCTCGACGACGCCAGATCGTTTTCGGCGCCCTGTCCTCCGTGAAGTTCCGAAGGTCCGCGGAAGCTGGGCGTGAGGAGGCTTAACGTCGAGTCCGTGGCTTTCTCCTCGACACTACAAGGCCGCGGCACAGCAGAAGAGCGGAGGACCGATGCTTAAATCAGCTCTCGCAGGTCTTATGGGGCGCCGTTCGCGACACTCAAGCGCCAGTGGGTTTCGCGCGACAGGCAGGGCTTTTCCCGGGAGCGATATTTTCCGAATGCCGCAACATCTCTATCCCCCACGAAGGCGCTGACTTAGGCGGCGGGCGGCTCCAATGCAAGAGGATCGATGTTTTTGACCGATTGTTGATTGAGTGACAGTGGCTCCGCCCATGACGAATTGAAACCGGGTCCCGCCCGGTTTCTTTCGTTCCCGGCATAGCCAGGCGCGTCCCGCGAAATTTCAGCGCGCGCCGTCCGAATTGATGCCGTTTGGCCGAAGCCGCGCTATAAAGGCCCCGAACAATTTGGCGCCTCCCATGCCTTGGCCGCAGCTTTTCGTCCTCGTCCTGTTGATCTCCTTGAATGGCTTTCTGGTGATGGCCGAACTCGCCATCGTCTCCTCGCGTCCCGCGCGGCTGCAGAAATTCCTGAACGACGGCCGCCGCGGCGCCAAGTCCGCGATTGCGCTGAACGCCGATTCTGCCCGCTTCCTCCCTACCGTGCAGATCGGGATCACCGTGGTCGCCATCCTGTCCGGCGCCTATGGCGAGCTGACGCTGTCTCCCTCGCTCGCGGAGGCGCTTTCCGGCTCGCCGGCGTTCGGACGCCACGCCGAGACTGTGGCCTCCGCCATCGTCGTGTGCAGCATCGCCTATGTGTCGCTCGTGATCGGCGAACTTGCGCCGAAACGCTTCGCGCTCTCCAATCGCGAGCGGATCGCCTGCGCGGTAGCGCCAGCCATGAGCGTGCTCGCCGCCCTAGCGACCCCTGTGTCCATTTTGTTGCGCTGGTCTACGGACGGGGTCCTGCATCTTCTCCGCCCCGCGATGCCCGCCGAGCCGGAGGTCACCGACGAAGAGGTGAAGCTGCTGATCGCCGAGGGCGCCGAGGCCGGCGTCTTCGAGAAGGCCGAACAGGAAATCATCGAGCGCGTGCTCAATGTGGCCGACCGCTCGGTGCGCGCCATCATGGCGCCGCGCCCGGATATCGTCTGGCTCGACATCGCCAAAGGCGAGGCGGCCATCCTGGACGACATCGCAAAGAGCGGGCATTCGCGCTTTCCGGTGTGCCGCGGCGAGGTGGACGAGACCGTCGGCGTCGTGCATGCGAAGGCGCTTCTCGATCAGCTGCACACCCACGGCGCCATCGATCTGGCGGCGGCCATCAAGGCGCCGGTCTATGTGCATGAGAGCATGAAAGCGCTGAAGCTTCTCGACCTGTTCAAGGTCTCGCTCGTGCACATGGCCATCGTGATCGACGAGCACGGAACCGTTCAGGGGATCGTCACGCCGACGGACATCCTGACCGGCATCGCGGGCGAATTGCCGGAAGTGGAGGCGGACATCGGGCCAAGCGCCGTGCAGCGCGAGAATGGCTCCTGGCTGCTCGACGGACATATGCCGGTCTTCGAGGTCGAGCGCGTGCTTGGCTTGAGCGGCATGGCCGTCGACGACGCCGAATACACGACGCTCGCGGGCTTCGTTCTTTCGGAGCTTGGCCATATTCCCCGCGTGGGCGAGCGGTTTCGCTGGAGGAACTGGCAGTTCGAAGTCGCCGATCTCGACGGCCGCCGCATCGACAAGGTTCTGGCGGAGCAGGCCGCGCCGGAAGGTTAGGCAGGCGCCGGCGCACCGGGACAAACCCCTCACCCTGTCCCTCTCCCGCAAGGGGAGAGGGGACGCACGCACTTACCCTCTCCTTGACGGTCGCCGGGTGAGGGGCGTTCCGGCGGCGTGTCCCGGCGGAATGCTTGGGCGAGGTTTGCGAGGCGCGGCGAACGCGCTACATCTTTCGGGTCGCAACGGAGGAGAGGCGCGATGAGCAAGGTTGCATTCATTGGACTCGGCGTCATGGGCTATCCCATGGCGGGGCACATCCGCGTCAAGGGCGGGCATGACGTGACCGTCTATAACCGCACGCCTGGCAAGGCGCAGGCCTGGGCGGCGCAATTCGGCGGCCATGTGGCGCCGACGCCGGAGGAGGCCGCGACTGGCGCCGGTTTCGTCTTCTCCTGCGTCGGCAACGACGACGACCTTCGCTCGGTGACCATCGGCGACGGCGGCGCTTTCTTCGGCCTGAAACCCGGCGCGATCTTCATCGACAACACGACGGCGTCCGCCACTGTCGCGCGCGAGCTTTACGCCGCCGCCGCCGAACGGGGCGCGCACTTCCTCGACGCGCCGGTATCGGGCGGGCAGGCCGGCGCCGAGAACGGCATGCTAACGGTGATGGTTGGCGGCGACGCGGAGCCGTTCGCCAAGGCCGAGCCCATCATTGCGAGCTACGCCCGCGCGGTGAAGCTGCTCGGGCCGTCCGGCGCGGGCCAGCTCACGAAAATGGTCAACCAGCTTTGCATCGCGGGGCTGGTCCAGGGCCTCGCCGAGGCGATCCATTTCGCGCAGAAGGCGGGGCTCGACGTCGCCGCCGTGATCGACACCATCTCCAAGGGCGCCGCCCAGTCCTGGCAGATGGAGAACCGCTGGAAGACCATGTCGGAAGGCAAGTTCGATTTCGGCTTCGCGGTGGACTGGATGCGCAAGGACCTCGCGATCTGCCTCGACGAGGCGCGGCGCAACGGCGCGCATCTGCCGGCCGCGGCGCTCGTCGATCAATTCTACTCCGAGGTGCAGGCGATGGGCGGCAAGCGCTGGGACACCTCCAGCCTCATCGCGCGGCTGAACAAGGCGTAAGCCTCAGCGGCGCCGTTTTCCCCAAGGGGGCGGCCAAATTGCTACAGTGTGCGTATAAATGCGAGCTTCGGCCGGGCCGCGCTTGACCGGCATTTTATGCGCCTCTACGCTCCAGCAAGGTGAGTGGTTGCGGCGGCTTCGTTTATGCGCATTGGAAGTTGCGTCTCGGTGGTTTCAGCGGTCTTCGCCGCCGGATTGGCGGCGTGTACGACCCTGCCATCGCTCAACCCTATCGACGGGACCGAGCCGGCGCCGGACGGCAGCATCTCCATCAATGAGGTCGTGAAGCGCATAAAGTGCGAGCTTTACGACGCGACCAAGGATGTGAAGCGCGAATATTGGTGGTTCCGCTATTGGGGCGCCAAGGTCGATCTCGACCTTGTGGTGAACGAGGAGGCGGGCCTCACGCCGTCGGTCGCTTTCATCACTCCGTACGATGTCTTCTCCTCGAAACTCCTCGGGAGTTTTTCTCAATCCTTTTCCCTTGGGCTGAACGGCGGCCTGACAACCAACGCGGTTCGAACCGAATCCGTGAGCTTCACGACGACCTTCCTCGAGGTGAGGGACCAGCTCAACGCCAGCGTCGCCCACAACCGGAGCGGCGACTTCAACAACTGCAATCTCCCCGAAGGCTCCGGGCTGAACGGCAATCTCGGCCTGAAGCAGTGGATCGTTTCAGCTCTCGGCCCGGTGAAGGGCGGCGATGAAGCTCTCCTGACTTGGGGCGGCGCCATGGCGGCGCCCGCCGGAAAGCTTGGCGCGGCCAAGAAGAAATTGGAGCTGCCGCCGCAGTCCGTCTCCGCTTCGAAGTGCAAGTGGACGCCCGGCGCTCCGCCTTTGAAAGACAAGACGTGCCGTCCGCCGCTCAATTCGATCACGCACACGCTCGAATTCACAATCGTGAAGAACGCCGGCGTCACGCCTGGCTGGAGCCTCGTTCGTTTCAAGAGCCAAACCGGAAATGGCTCCATGCTGTCCGCGTCGCGAATCGATACGCACAAGCTGACGGTGACGCTCGGACCTTCGCAGGAGGATCTGGGCCAAGCCAGCGCCAACCAAAGCTTGAGGTTGCTGGCGCCGACGCTCACCAACGCCCTGACCCAGGCTCAAACGCCGCACTGACGCAGCGCGCGCTGGCGGCTCTATCCAAGCGGGGGTAGCTTTTGCGCGCGGCATTTTCCGTCACGCGCCTGCGCGCCTGCTTTCGGATTAACGGCGCATGTGCATCGTTGGAAAAGAAATGATTGCGGGCGGGCGAGGGTGAAATTAGACATAGGACGCCCACATCAGAGATAGCCATGACAAAGTCCCACATCGATGAGGATACGGTCCGCCGTATCGCGCATCTCGCCCGCGTCAAAGTTTCACCGCAGGAAGCGCAAAGCCTCAAACGCGAATTGAACGGCATTCTCGCCTGGGTCGAGGAGCTGAACGCAATCCCGACCGACGGCGTGGAGCCGCTCACTTCCGTTGGCGGCGCGAAGCTGCATATGCGCGCCGACGCCGTGACGGATGGCGGCAAGCCCGCCGACATTCTCAAGAATGCGCCAAAAACCGAGGACGGCTTTTTCCTCGTGCCGAAAGTCATCGAATAGCCATGACATTGAACGATCTGACGATCTCGGAAGCGCGCGAGAAGCTGCGCAAGAAAGAGATCAAAGCAACCGAATTGACCGGGGCTTGCCTCTCGGCCATCGAGGCCGGCAACACGGCGCTGAACGCCTTTCTCCTGGTGACGGCCGATAGGGCGATGGACGGCGCGAAGGAGTCCGACAGGCGGCTCGCCTCGAAGTCCAGGGACGAGGTTCGCGCGCTCGAAGGCATCCCGCTCGGCATCAAGGACCTCTTCTGCACGAAGGGCGTTCGCACCACGGCGTGCTCGCACATCCTCGACGGCTTCGAGCCGGCCTACGAATCGACCGTCACGCAGAATTTGTGGGACGCGGGCGCCGTCATGCTCGGCAAGCTCAACATGGACGAATTCGCGATGGGTTCGTCGAATGAGACGAGCCATTACGGCCCGTGCGTCAGCCCGTGGCGCGCCGAGGGCAGCGACGAGAAAATCGCGCCCGGCGGCTCGTCGGGCGGCTCCGCTTCGGCGGTCGCAGCAAGGCTCTGCCTCGGCGCCACCGCGTCCGACACCGGCGGCTCGATCCGCCAGCCCGCTGCCTTCACCGGCACGGTCGGCATCAAGCCCACCTATGGCCGCTGTTCGCGCTGGGGCATCGTGGCGTTCGCCTCCTCGCTCGATCAGGCCGGGCCGCTCGCGCGCTCGGTGAAGGACGCGGCGCTGCTGCTGCAAGCGATGGCGAGCTACGACCTCAAGGATTTCGACCAGCGTCGATAGGCCGCTCCCCGACCTGGAGAAGGAGCTTCAGAAGCCGCTGAAGGGGCTCAGGATCGGCATCCCGAAGGAATATCGCGTCGACGGCATGTCGGCGGAGATCGACGCGCTTTGGAAGAAGGGCATTGAGATCTTCAAGGATGCGGGCGCGAAGATCGTGGACATCAGCCTGCCGCATACGAAGGCGGCGCTTCCGGCCTATTACATCGTCGCCCCCGCCGAGGCGTCCTCGAACCTTGCGCGCTACGATGGCGTCCGCTACGGCCTTCGCGTGAACGGCGGCGATGTCGTCGGCATGTACGAAGAGACGCGCAGCGAGGGCTTCGGCGCGGAAGTGAAGCGGCGCATCCTGATCGGCACGTATGTGCTGTCGGCGGGCTATTACGACGCCTATTACCTGAAGGCGCAGAAGGTGCGCTCGCTCATCAAGCGCGACTTCGACGAAGCCTTCGAGAAGGTCGATGTCATCCTCACTCCGGCGACGCCGACGCCCGCCTTCGCGCTCGGCAGCCAAGGCGGCGGCGATCCCATCGAGATGTACCTGAACGACATTTTCACCGTGACGGTGAACATGGCCGGCCTGCCGGGGCTCTCGGTGCCGGGCGGCTTTTCGAGCCAGGGCTTGCCGCTCGGGCTTCAGATCATCGGCAAACCCTTCGACGAGGCGACCGTACTTCGCGCGGGACAGGCGATCGAGGATGCGGCCGGGCGCACGCCCATGCCGCAGCCCTGGTGGATCGGCGGAAGCGGCGCCACGCACGCTGGCTCGAAGGCGCCGATCCCGAAGAAGACGCCGCCAAAGGAAAAGCCCTCGGCCGAGGGCGCATCTCCCGGCAGGAAAACCGCATCCAAGGCAAAGCCTGGGAAGAAGACAAATGGCGCAACGTAAAGCGGAAGACTGCGCCAGCATGGACGAGGTGCGCGTCGAGATCGACCGCATCGACGAAGCGCTCGTCGACCTGATCGCCGAACGCTTCAGCTATGTCGACCGGGCCTGGCAGCTGAAGAAGAACCCGCAGGAGGCGAGCGTGCCGTGGCGCGTCCGGCAGGTGATCGACAAGGTCGAGGCGCGCGCGAAAAAGCAGGGGTTGCCGCCCGAACTCGTGGTTGCGCTCTGGCGTCAGATGATTGGATGGTTTATTCAGTACGAGGAAGAAAAGCTGGCGCAACGGGACGGCGAGGCGAAGGAGTAGGATGACGCTGTTTGAAAGCGCATCCCCTCGCCCTGTCCCTCTCTCGCACGGAGAGGGGACGCAGCCGCGACCGTTGGAACGCCCTCCGTGGGAGAGGGCTGGGGTGTGGGGATGCGACGCTCGTTCAAGACTGAAGCGCTGGCGCTGGCGGGCGCGCTGCTGCTTGCGGCGGCCGGAGAAGCGCGCGCGGGCGTCGATCTCAAAGTCGATGTCAGCGGGCTTCGCAACTACAAGGGCCGCGTGGTGCTGGTTCTCTGGGCCGCGACCGAGCAAACCACGCACTTCCCCGATCACACCAGGGTGCAGCTTCGCGACGAACGGGCGGGCGAAACGCCCTGCGATTTCGCGAAAGTTGCGGTGTGCAAGAGGACCGTGGACAGCCTGCAGAACCTCACCGTGTCCTACACCTTCAAGGATGTCCCCGAGGGCGACTACGCGGTTTTCGCATTCCACGACGAGAACAACAATGGCATCCTCGACACCGGCTTCATGGGCAGGCCGCTGGAAGGCCGCGGCTACAGTCAGGTTCTGCCCGACGACGTCGGCCCGTTCGTGGCGCGGATCGGATTCTACAGGGCGCGTTTCGCTTTGCCTGCGCCCAAAACGATCGTGATCGGGCTTCGCTATCCGCCGTTCCGCCCGCGCTGACGCGCCCTTTCGGTCATCCTATAACCGGACTTCATCAATGGCACAGACTAGAAAAGAGAACCTCATCGACGGCGCCACCGGCCAGTGGGAGGTGATTATCGGATTGGAAGTGCACGCGCAGGTGCTGTCCAACGCAAAGCTCTTCTCGGGCGCCTCGGCGGCGTTCGGCGGCGAGCCGAACAGCCATGTAAGCCTCGTGGACGCGGCCATGCCGGGCATGCTCCCCGTCATCAACGAGGAATGCGTGGCGCAGGCGGTGCGCACCGGGCTCGGGCTCAAGGCGCAGATCAACCATCGTTCGGTGTTCGACCGCAAGAACTACTTCTATCCCGACCTGCCGCAGGGCTACCAGATTTCGCAGTACAAGAACCCCATCGTCGGCGAAGGCGTGGTGACGGTCGATCTCAAGGACTATTCCATCGAGGTCGGCGTCGAGCGCCTGCACCTTGAGCAGGACGCGGGCAAGAGCCTGCACGACCAGGATCCGAACTTCTCCTATGTGGATTTGAACCGCTCGGGCGTCGGCCTGATGGAGATCGTCTCGAAGCCGGATCTGCGCTCGTCGGAGGAGGCGAAGGCCTACGTCACCAAGCTGCGCACCATCATGCGCTATCTCGGCACCTGCGACGGCAACATGGAGGAGGGCTCGCTCCGCGCCGACGTGAACGTCTCCGTGCGCCGCCCCGGCGCGCCGCTCGGCACGCGCTGCGAGATCAAGAACGTGAACTCCATCCGCTTCATCGGCCAGGCCATCGAATACGAGGCGCGCCGCCAGATCGGCATCATCGAGGACGGCGGTTCGATCAAGCAGGAGACGCGGCTGTTCGACGCGAAGGCGGGAACGACGCGCTCCATGCGCTCCAAGGAAGAGGCGCACGATTACCGCTATTTCCCCGATCCCGACCTCTTGCCGCTCGAACTGTCCGAAGCCTTCGTCAAGAAGCTCGAAAAGGAGCTGCCGGAGCTGCCGGACGAGAAGCGCGCGCGCTTCATCAAGGACTACGCGCTGCCGGCCTACGATGCGGGCGTGCTGATCGCGGACCGCGCCTCGGCGGACTTCTTCGAGGCGGTCGCCAAGGGCCGCGACGCCAAGCTCGCCGCAAACTGGATCATGGGCGACTTCTTCGCCGCGCTGAACAAGACCGGCAAGGACATTTCGCAAAGCCCCATCCCGGCCGCGCATCTCGGCGAGCTGATCGGCCTCATCGCGTCCAACGTGATCTCCGGCCGCATAGCCAAGGAAGTGTTCGAGCTGATGCTGCAGACGGGGCATGCGCCCGGCAAGATCGTCGAGGAGCGCGGGCTGAAGCAGGTGACCGATACCGGCGCCATCGAGAAGGTGGTGGACGAGATCATCGCCGCGAACCCGAAGCAGGTCGAGCAGGTGCAGACCAAGCCGAAGACGCTCGGCTGGTTCGTGGGCCAGGTGATGCGCGCCACCGGCGGCAAGGCCAATCCGGACGCGGTCAACGCCATCCTGCGCGAGAAGCTGAAGGTTCCCGAGGAGGTTTGATTTCGCGCGGCGGGCCGGTAGATCCGGCTGCGCCCGCATCACGGCCGCCTCAAGCATGCGTGTGCATTGCTCGCGCCCCTCTCAAGCATATGTGACTAAGTCCGAGTCTATCTGGCCAAGCAAACGCTCCGTAATAGAAGTAGTTCAACTTCTGTAAGGAGATTTCAAATGGCTCTTATCCGTCAGCTCGGCGTCATGGAGTGGATTGCGGTCGGCGCGGCTCTTCTTCTCACTCTCGCGCCCCTGGTTCCTTACGGCGTCTAACGGGGCGTTGGCTTTCTCAGGTTAAGTCATCTTAAGCGCAAAGGCCGCGGCGGGCAGGAAAGCCTCCGCGGCCTTGAATTTGCGTGGCGCCAACTTGGGCTGTCGAGGAAGAGCGCTCACCGATAGCGCCATTGAAAGCTCCATCGCCGCGGTATAAGAAAGCGGCGTGATTGGACAGCAACCAGCGTCGAAGCCGGCCGCCAGCGCAGCGAGCGCCCTGGGGCGAGGATCTGCCTCCGTCTCGATCCGATTTGGCGGGCTCGTGCTGACGCTCGACGGCAGCGGCGCGGCGTATCTGCCGGAGCACGGCGCGCTGATCGTCTCGGACCTGCATCTGGAAAAGGGATCGAGCGCGGCGATGCGAGGGCTGCTTTTGCCCCCCCTCGACAGCCACGATACGCTTCAGCGCCTGAGGCGGGTCGTCGAATCCTACAGGCCCGCCCGCGTGGTTTGCCTCGGCGACAGCTTTCATGACGGACGCGCCGCAGAGCGCATGGCTGCGCCCGATCGGGCCGCGCTCGCCGCGCTGTGCGCGCTCGCTGGCGAATGGATATGGATCGGCGGCAATCACGACCCGGAAACGCCCGCCTTTTGCGATGGGGAGCGTCGCGCCGAGTACGAGATAGGCGGCGTTATTCTTCGCCATGAGCCGCGCGCGACCCGCGGCGCGCCCGAGATTGCCGGCCATTTTCACCCGAAAGCAAGCGTCGGCGCAGGCGGCGCGCGCCTCGGCGGCCGCTGCTTCTGCGTATCGGACGATCTTCTGATCATGCCGGCGTTCGGCGCCTACGCGGGCGGCATGGCATGGCAAAGCCGCGCGCTGCTGTCGCTGCACCGCGGGCCGCCGAAAATCTTCATGCTGCATGCGTCGAAGCTCTGGCGCGTGGCCTGAGCGGCGTTACGCGGCGCTGCTGCTTTCCGTGCGCGCGCGCGCCTTCAACACTTCGCGCTTCAGGCGGCGAGCCTTGAGCGAAAGCTCCTCTTCCTTCGCCTTCAGGAGGAAGGCGTCGAGGCCGCCGCGATGCTCGACCGTGCGCAGCGCATTCGCGCAAATCCGCAGCCGCACGCCGCGCCCGAGCGCATCGCTCAAAAGCGTGACGTTGCAGAGGTTCGGCAGGTAGCGCCGCTTCGTCTTGATATTCGAGTGGCTGACGAGATGGCCAACGAGGCCACCCTTGCCTGTGAGTTCGCACTGGCGCGACATGATCGGACCTAAGAGTGAATGGAAAACGGCGCGTTCGCCTAAGCTTCGTTCATGTAACGCGAGGGCGCACGCGGGTCAAGTCCGGAAGCCGCCGCCTGTGCGCAAGCGTCAGCGGCCGGTGTAGAGTTCGGCGCGGACGGCTTTGCGCAACTCCTCCAGGAAAGGCTTCAGGTTGCGCCCCGGACAATCGGTCTGGTCGTGGTCTCCGTGGCCGGAAACGGCTTCGGGCGCGATGGCGTATTTGGCGGCGAGCCACACAACAAGTTTCGTCAGCGTCTCAAGCTGCGCCTTCGCGGGCTCCTCGCTGTCGAAATCGCCCTCCACCACGATTTGGATGCGGTCCTCGTTGTCGAAATTCGTAACGGCGTCGCCCTGGAAGCCCGGATCGCGGCCCTCGCCGATCTGTCCCGCCACGTCGATGTAATAATGATAGGGCACGTCGCCCCAGGCCGGCTTCGAGAGCGATCCGACCCTGCCGGGCGTCATGGCGAAGTTTTGGAGTCCGCGAAGCTTCGCCTCAAGCGAAATCTTGGGCTGCTGGCGCTCCCCGGTATGGTGGATGATGATTTCGCTGGGCTTCTGCTCGGTCATTATGTCCGCGTTGGGCGGAAGCGCGCCCCACGCTTCGCGGCGCACGATCTGGGGTTCACGCACTTGACCTGAAATGGCCGGCCCAACGGCAGCGGCCAGCAGGCAAAAAATTAGGGCGCAGTACAGGCGCCCTCCTGGTTTGCGGATATGGCAATCGCTCTTTTTGCCGGCCACGGCAGACCCACAATTATCGCTGGCGCCAGAATCAGCGCCTCGTTCGCCCCCACGCGAGACTTTTATCAGCATAGCGAACTTCGTGGCAAGGCGGTCGAGATGTTCTTTGGGCGCCGAACAAAGGTTCGATTGAACCGCGCCGCGAATGGAGAGGAGCGGGAGCCAGCGCGGCGCTCGGCCCGTTGCGTCCGCCAAAGCTCCCGCCGCCATTCTTTTGGGCCGAAATCCGCGCTATGGCGGCGCATGGATTCGTCTTCCCGAATAGTGCGGCTTTTGGGCCAGATCCCGGCCTTCGCCAGCCTCGATCCCGCGCAACTGAAGCGCCTCTTCACGTTCACCGCGCTGAAGGCGGTCGCGAAAGGTGCGCCCGCGACCGTCGCTGGCGCGTTGCAGGATGAGCTGTGCGTCATCCTTTCGGGCCGGGTTGGGGAGTTGGGCAAGGAGCCGGACGCCGAAGAGTTCGGCCAGGGCGCGGCGCTCGAAGCGGGCGCGTTCTTCACCCAGCGCGAGGCCACGGCCACGCTTGCCGCGCTGCGCGACACGGTGCTGCTGACGCTCGGCTGGGACGATCTCGCCGCCGCGTTTCATGCCCATCCCGATCTTCTCGCGTCCTTTCTCGCGGCGCTTGGAAGGGATGGCGGAGCCTTCCGGAATGCGCCCGGGAAGCCGGCGCGCCTCGTCATCAGCCCCGCGGGCGCGAAAGGCCGGCTGGAGGATGGCGTCAAGGACACGCTTCTCGCCGCCCTTGAGGACATCGCCGAGGTTCGAATCCTGAGGCGCGACAGCTTCGGCAAGCTTGCGCTCGACGCGCCGGACGCCGCGCACTGGCTTCAGGAGCAGGAACAGGAGTTCGACCTCACCGTGATCTTCGCCGACCCGGCGGACCCGGATTACGCGATGCAGGCCATTGAGGAGGCGGACGAAATCCTCTTTATCGCGGAGGCCGGCGGCGCGGCCCTGTCGGCCCTGGAGCAGCACGCGCTCGCGCGGCGCGGCAGGGAGCGTTGCCGGCTCGTCCTCGCCAAAGGCAAGAAGATGTCCGGGAAAAGCGCCGCCGACTGGCTGGCGCCGCGTCCCTATGGTTCGACGCAGCTCGCCGATCTCGCCTGGCGCGACGCCCCCGCGCTCCTCGCCGCCTCGCTCGCCGGCAAGGGAAACGCCATCGCCGCCGTGAGCCAGGGCGTGCACGCCGCCGCGATACTTGGCGCGCTGCAAGCCTTCGAGGCCGCCGGGACGCCCCGGTGTGCCTTGCGGCCGCCGGCAGCGCGATCCTGCCCGCGGGACTCCTCGCTTGCGGCGCGAGCCTCGCCGATACGGAGACCGTGTTCCGCGAACTCGCAAACGCGCAAAGCTGGAAGCGCGCGGTGAAAGTGGAAGCCGGCCTGTTCGATGCCGCGACCACGGACACCGCGCTCGCCTTGGGTTTGCCCACGCTCGATATCGGGCTCGCGGCGCGCCCCTTCGCGGCGGTGTCGCGCTCCCTGTCGAGGAACGCGCCCCGGCCGCATCGGCGGGGCCGCCTGCAAGACGCCATTCGCGCGGGCCTTGCGCCGCCGGGCATGCTGGCGCCTTTCATCGCCGAGGACGGCGACATCCTCGTCAGCGGCGAAAACGAGATCGAGGCGCTCATCGGCGCCGCCGCCCGTCTTTCGCCTTCGCCGCTCGTATTCCTCCATGCCGATGCGCCCGCGCTCGGCGCATCGGAAATGTCGTACCGCCAGCTCTCGGGCGCATCCTTCTGGGCGACCACATTCGCCCCGTCCGCGCCCGAAAAGCGTCTCCGCCTCGAAGCCGTTCTTGGCGCGCCTCGCGGTAAAAGCCCCGCCGCCATCGCGGCGCGGCTCGGCGCGCTGTGCCTCGCCGTGCCCGTCCGCGAAGGCGTCCATCCGATGGACTGGCCGGAATGGGACGCGCTTCGCGACGCCGCCTTCGACTGGACCTCGGCCGAGATCGAGACGCGCGCGCTCGCGCTCGCCTGGCTCGGAAAGTTGTAACTTCGGAGCCGTATCGTCGCCGCGCTCAGGCTGCCGCGCGGCGCCGGGCGTTGCGTTTGCATAGGTGTTGTTGAAACGCCGCCGCCGCGTTAGGATTCGAGGAACCATGCCGGATCGAAGCAAAACGCCAAGCGCGGGCGAGAAGGCGCTCGCCGCCTCCCGCGCCGCCGCCGCGCTGCCGTTCCGGCTGATCGGCCGGATGATCGCGCGGACGATCCAGGTCGTGTTCGCGATCTTCGTCCTCGTTCTCCACCCGTTCAAATCGCTGGTCGAAACCGTCGGCCGCGCGCGCGTCGTCCAGAACACCCTCAAGCCCGCCTTCCACAGCGTCCTCGGCGCCGTCTACGAGCCCTATTTCGCCTATCTGCGGGAGCTGCCGCCCTATTGGGCCGCGTTCAGCATCGCTCTGCCGCTCGCGCTGCTCGAACCCGCGAAATTCGTCGCCACGATCATGATCGCGACGCGGCCCAACACCGGCGTGCTGCTCTGGCTGTTCCTGCAGGGCGTAAGCTTCGTGCTGATCGACCGGACCTGGGTCGCGGTCCGCCCTCAAGCCCGCAAGATTTGGCTTGTCAGCCGCCTGCACGCGCTCCTCTGGCTCAACGTCGCTTACGGCAAGCATTGGATCGAAACGTCGGGCCTTTACCGGACGCTCGTCCGCTGGCGGGAAGCCGCGCTCCGCACCGCGCGCGCCTCCCTCCTGCGATGGCGGCGGAGCGCGCGGCTCAGATAGCGCTCCGTCAGGGCCGCCCTTGAGGCGCCCATCCAGACGAAAAATTTTACAGAACCGGATGGCCGGGTCGTCCGTCCGGGGCTATACGCCGGGTTCGCTGCCGAACGGGTCGTTGGGCACGCTCACCTTGATGGATGGCGGCGTCGCCACGTCGTAGCTGCGCTCGGCCTTGATGCTGAGCGGATCCGGCGCCGCCGGATCGCCCGAATGGCTGTTGGCGAACAGGATCGTATCGAGCGCCAGATGATGGGAGCGGAACACGCTTCTGTCGAACAGGATCGTGCCGAGGAAGAAGAAGCGCGGCGCGTGATCGGCGGCGCCATTCCCGGCGCTAAAGGCCTCCCAATTCCTTCCGGCCCTGGCCCAGGCCGCGTCGTCGAAGGCCGGCGCCAGCGACATGCAAGGCCCTGCGTCGCCGCCGCTCGGCGGCTTCAGATACGCGTAATACCCCATTGTCGCGTCGATCCGGCCGAAGTCCTTGCGCGTGAAGGTCAGCCGGCGCGTGCTGAATGTGCCGAGGATCGCCACCGGTTTGCCGCTCCACTTATAGCGCGGCACGCCGAACAGCGAATATTTCGTGTGACCGGCAAAATCTTCGAACGCGAGTGGGGAATAGGAAATTCCGTTGAGTTCAACCTGTTGCCGGGGCTCCGCCATGCTCAAGTCCTTGCGCTCGCGTCTTAGCTGTGTCTGTTTCAGGGAATGGCGTCATTATGCCAAAACTGTGGCAAAAAAGGGACATGCAATCGGGCGGCTATTCAATCGGAAAATCGTATCTCCTCCGTCTCTTCCGCCGGCAAAGGCGAAGTGCCGGATACGCCTTGAATCCGGGCCGCTCCAGATTTCAGAAGCGCGCGCGCCTTCTTTTGATCCGGCGCCGCCAATGACGAATCCGTGTTCGCCTTCGCATCGCAGCAATCGCGCTGCGCCAGGAATGTCCCCGCCTGAAGCGGCGAGGGCCGTTGCAAGCGCCACATGCGAAGGCGCGCCAGCGTGGGGGCCGGAACGGTGTGAAGCGGTTTTCCGGCAAGACGCCGCGCTGGCCGCAATGCTCGCAAAACCGATGCACGGCTCAGCAGGAGGTCTTCGATAAACGCGACCTTCCGATAACCGCAGGCGGAGCCGATAGCCCATTCCTCCATCTTATCTCGATGGGTCGATGGCTTATGCATTCGCCGGCGCGGAAGTTCGGGCTAAAACCACCCCTTCTTCTTGGCCTTCGCAAGCTCCGCCTCCGCAAGCGCCTTATTCGCAGCGGCATTTTTGACATTGGGATCGATCCTGAGCGCGCGGTCGTAATCCTCGATCGCTCGCGCGTATTCCCCCTTGGCGTAAAAGGCGGCGCCGCGATTGTTGTAGGCGCTTGCGTAATCCGGCTTCAGGCGTATCGCTTGATCGTAATCGGCAATGGCGCGGCCGTTGTCGCCTTTCGCGCGATAGGCGTTGCCGCGATTGTAGTAGGCGCTTGCGTCATCCGGCTTCAGGCGTATCGCTTCGCTGTAATCGGCAATCGCGCGGCCGTAATCTCCCGCCTCATAGGCGGCATAGGCGCTATTGAAATAATCTTGCGCGGTTTTGGCGGGCGCTGGGGCGGGAGCGGGTTTGGCGGGCGCCTTGCCGCCGCCGACAGCCGCCAGCACGGGCGCCAGATCGCCGGGCCAGGCGCGCACGTCGTGCGTGTGATAGCGGCGGAAGCCCAGCGGCGGCTCGCTGCCGTCGATGCGGATCGGCACGAGCTTGTTTAGCTGCCGGGCCAGGTCCGCTTCGTCGCGCACGAAGTCCGATTTCACCGAGGTTGCGGACCAGATCACGATCATATGCCGCGCCTCGCGAATGCGCCGCTCGATCTCCTCGGCGAACACCTCGCCCGGCTTCAGGCTCATGTCCCACCAGACGCTGAGGCCTTCGTCTTCGAGATAGGCCGCGAGCCGCCTTGCGAAATCGCGGTCGGCGCGCGCGTAGGAGATGAAAATGTCCGCCATGTGGGCCAGCCGGTCTGAAGCGTTGCCCCGCGAAACTAGCTGCATCGAGGCCGCGATTTAAGACGCGCCCCTCGCCCGGCGTCGCGCCGCCCCGGCTACGCCGCCCTGTCGCGCTCGACGCGCGCGAAATAAGGCAGAAGCTTGAACCGCGCATAGGGCAGATATTGCTGGTTCTGGATCAGCCCCTCGAACTGGGTCAGCCGCTCCAGCACGCCATGCAGATGCGCCGCTTCCGGCCCGGAATTCGCCCCGCACAGCGCGCGCACCACCGCCTTCTTGTGATCCGGCTGCTGGTTTTTGAGGTAGATTTTCGTGTCGAGCGCCCCCGACAAATCCGGCGGCAGGTCGCCCGGATATTGCGTGCCGATGGCGATGCCGGCGCCGAACGCGCGGCCTTCGCGCGCGAGGTTTTCGAGATGCGCGCTGTTGGCGACGCGCCACGCCTCGTCCACCACCAAGAGCCGCGTCAGCCGCCTCGGCTGCGCGCGCCGCAGCAGCACGCCATGCAGCCGGATGATGATCAGCTCGGCCAGCGCCGCCTTGATTTCGTCGGTCGGCAGCGCGAACAGGGACAGCACCAGCTTCTCGTCCAGCATGGCCTCGAACGGCGTGTCGAACTCCTCCGATTTCGGGAACAGCCCAAGCTCGAACAGCGGCGCGATGCGGTCCAGAAGGCTGATCGCCTGCGGGTTTTTGGCCTCCTTCTGCTCCTCCAGGATGGCCACCACGTCGTCGAAGGCGGGCGGGCGCAGGCTATCGACGTTCACCCACTTCTGCGGGTTGATGCCGCGCGCCTCGAAGGCGCCTTTCACCGCGTCGCGCAAGGTGGCCGTCTGCCGGTCGCCGAGCCCGAACACGCGCTTCAACACGCCCGTGATGGTGAAAATGTGCTCGATGGGCTGGGCCTGCCCGTCGTCGCTGGCGCTCGGCATCAGCGGATTGAAGGGGATGCCGTAGCGGCGCACGTCGTGCACTTTCAGGCCGATGGCCTGCACGAAGCTGCGCTCGGAATAGTCGTTCTTGAAGTCGAAGATGCAGACCGGAAAGCCCATGCCGGCGATGCCGTCGATCAGCACGTTCAGCGTCTGCGTCTTGCCGGCGCCGGGGTCGCCCGTGACGAGAATGCCGAAGTTCAGAAGCTTCGCCTCAGTCTCGAAGGGCGCCCAATGCACCTCGCCGCCGTCTTCATGCGCGCCGAGCATGACGGACTGCGCGGCCGGACCCTTGCGGCGCGGAGGCGGCGGCGGGGCGGGCTTCGGCTCGGGCGCCTCGTCCTCGCCCTCCTCCTCGACCGCCTTCACATAAGGGAATTGCACGATGTCCGACAGCGAGGCCGTCTTCGTAAGCGGGCGCGCGTCGCGCTGCCAAGCCTCGAAGCCCGCTGCGTCCTTGAAATTGCGGAAGAAATGGCGCGCGGAATCGAGCCGCTCCCAGGACAGCATCTCGAATTGCGGCACGATGATCGCGTGCATCTCCTCGGCGTCGCGGATCAAGGGCGCGATGAAACGGCCCGAGCGCGGCAGCCGTCCGCCGCGCGGGCGCACGATCACGGGCCGCGACCCGGTCACGGTGCGCAGGAACACGCGGATTTCCTCGGCCAGCGGCGCGCCGCGCGCTTCGTTGCAGAGCGCGATTTCGCGCCGCTCGATGCTTTGCCCGTCCTTCTGGAAATCGGCTTCGATCACCACCGTGCCCGCGCGGCCGCGCACGGTCCGGCGCGTCTTGATGGCGGTCACGCCGTCGATCTCCACGGCGGAAGCCTGCACGGCCCATTCCAGGATCTCGGCCTGCTGAATGCCGTTGCCGACCGCGGGCTGCACCGTTCGCGATGTCAGCTCGCCGCGCCATTTGTCGTCGAAATTGGTCGCCGACACGGAGGGCGGCGGCGGCAGCGCGGCCTCGCTTGCGACCACTGGCGGGGGCGGCATGTCCTCCAGCTCCGGGATCTGACCCGTTTCGAGATAGACGCGCCGGAACTGCTGGATCAGCTCGAAGACGTAGCGGGAGGTCTGCCCGCCAAGCTCGGCGAGCATCCAGGCCGGGAAGGGAAACAGCGGATCGGCCGGGTCGAGCTTGGCGCCGCAGCGCCCGAACAGTTCGCCGAGCCTGCGTTTCAGCAACGCCTCGACCTGACGCCGGGCGAGCGGCCGCAGGCGCACCGGCAGCGCCCCGAAGCGCTCGATGCGGTCGCGGATCGAGCCGTCGATGCCGTCGCAGATCGTGTCGTAAAGCGCCGGCAGCACGGCGTAGGCGACGCAAAGCGGCGGCAGTGTCTCGGCGAGAAGCGCGCCCCGGCTGAAAAGGTGCCGCAGCCGCTGCTCCCAGCCGGCGACGCGGCTTTGCTCCAGCTGGTCGAAGGCGAGAAACAGCGCGCCGCCGGTCGCGCCGATCACATTGCAGAACGCGTCGATATGCGCGCGCGCGAGTTGATCCTCGAACGCATGCGCGAGCCGCACGCCGCCGATGCTGGCGTTCATCGGCTGGCCGCGCAGGAAAGCAAGGCAGTCGTCGTCGCCCGCCGCCGCGCCCAGAAGCGCGGTCATGAACGCCTCGGGCGGGACCGGCAGATGCGAAACCTTCTGAAGCTTAGCGCGGATCGAGACGATGAGCGGCCGCAAATCGAAGTCGCGAACGTCGCCGCCCTCGTCCAGCACTTCGCGATGGAACGCGGCGGCAAGCTCCGGATCGCCCAGCGTGAGCGCTTCCCCGGCGAGGCGCGCGAGCGGCGACGGCGCGCCTTGCGCGACGAGATAGCGCTCGGAAAGCCGCGAAACGAGCGCGCGCAGAAGCCACGCGTCCAGCTCCTTTTCGGCGACGAGATCGACCATCGGAAACAGGGCCGCGTAAACGCCGCCGTCCTGGTGCATGCGGCGGATGGCGGTGAGCAGCGTATGCGTCTTGCCGGTGCCGGTCGCGCCCTTGATGAGGAGGAGGCGGGACGCCGGATCGGGGTTTTGCGTCCGAGCGTTCGCCGCGATCCGTGTCAGCGCGTCGCTCGCCTCGGCCTCGATCTCAGGCACATCGACGCGCTCCTCGTCCGCCGCGCCCGCAAGCGAAGCCACCGCGCCGAACACGCGGTCGAACTCGGGGCTTTCGAAGGCTTTCAGACGAGGATCCATGTCGCGGGCGCTAAATCCATTGATTGACGATGAAGTGACGCTCATCGCGCCCGAGACGCAGACGCGAACGCTCCTTGAGACCCGCATCGAAGGGGCCGGTGATGTCGTAGCGTTCGAGATCGACGAGGCCTTCGCGGGCCGCTTCGGCGAGGTGGTGCTTGAACTCGTCGAGCGTTCCAAGCTGCAAACCTGCGGCGAGGCCGGCATCGTAAACCTGCGCGATCGCGACACGCCCGGAATAGGGTTTGGTTTCCAGCCTCCGGGCAAGCTTTCTGACTGATTCAGCGAATCCGTCCAAGTTAAAAGCCTCCTCTTGTTTTGGCGTCTCCGCCGTGCGTGCTCTCAGGCTTGCGCGAATAAGCGTTGCGCTCAGCTCGGCGACGGTCGCCGCCGGGCCGCCGAACGCGGTCCCCAACAGCTTGGCATCGGCTTGAAGAACGGTGCCGGAGTCGAGCCCCGCAAAGGCGAGGTAGATGCTCCGGCTCATGGTATCGAAGGAAAATGGCTTCACCGGCTTCGCGACGCTTTTGGCGAACGGCTCCCCGAGACACGCGGCGATCCGCCGGAGGAGCTCGCAGCGGACCTCATGCCGGGACGGCATGGGCGGAAGGTTGGCGAGGCCGAAAAGGGCGCGCAGCCCCGCCGCCCCGAGGTCGCGCTGGCCGCGTCCCCTCGCCGCCGGATCGAGCCCGAGCGCGCGGAAGGCGAGGTCGCGCCTCGCATCGCCCCAACTCGCGGGCCGGGCTGCGGCGCCGTTCACCGGCGCGCATAACAAGCCTCCACGCTCCTCGATCAGCCCTTTACCGAGCGCCTCCGCAAGAGCGGGCCCGGCCTCAAAGAGATTCGCAAGCGCGGCGGCCGCGTCTTCCCTTGCACATCCGTCCCTACGCGCTGCAACATAGGCGGCGGCTGCGCCGGCGGCGTCGAGCGGCTGAAGGCAGGCAGGATTAGGCTGCGGCGGACGTGCGCAATTTCCTTTTGTCATCATGGCGTGCAATCCGCGTCGACGGCGAAAATGGGGACCTCCACCCGTAACCTGCCGCCAAGGTTAGCCGATTCTTAAGAATGATGAACCCTTGGAGCCGAAATGCGCGCGCCCGGGCCGCGGCTTACCCACCGTTACGGAGGCGCGGATTTCAGCGACAGGCTCAAGCGAGAGTCGAGCCTACGGTCATGGCCGCCCCCCCGAGGGGGTCAAGCCCGGCCATGACGGTGGCGCCGAAATCGGCCATGTTCCATGGCCTCGAACCTCGCGGCGGATCGTTGACCGGCGCGTGCCGCAGCAGCCATTTTTTCGCCACACAACCTCCGCTATAGGGCCACGGTTCGTTTGACAATGCTCAGCTCGCGCCGCGAGTGCGCAAGGAGTGGAAAACCGTGATCCGGTTCTATGCCAAAAGGCTTGAGCGCGATCTGGCGCGCTGGCGCGAAAAGGGCTGGGTGACCGAGGACGGCCAGCGCGCAATCCTCGACGAACTGGCGCATGGCCCGAAGGTAACCGCCAGCGCCGCGCTCGCGGCCATTGGCGCGATCCTTTTCGGCTTTGCTGCGCTCAGCTTCGTCGCCGCGAACTGGAACGAGATTTCGAGACTTGCCCGCGTGGCGATGCTTGTGGGCGCGCTCTGGGCCGCGAACGGCGCCGCCGCCTATCTGTACAAGCGCGAGCTTCCGAACTTCGCGCAGGCCGCGGCGCTGACCGGCGCGCTGTTCTTCGGCGCGGCCGTCCTGCTCGTCACCCAGATGTATCACATCGACAGCGACAACCTCCCGGGCTTCATGCTGCTGTGGACCGGGGGCGCCGCCGCGGCCGGCCTTCTCTTCCGGTCGAGCCTGACGCTCGGCGCGGCCATGATCCTCGCAGCCGCCTGGAATTACTTCGCGCTGAGCGTTGCGCCCGAAATCGTGCACTGGGGCTTTCTGCCGGTTTGGGCGGCGCTCACGGCGGCGATCGCCTGGAACCGTTCCGGCATCGGCCTGCATCTCGCCGCCGCCGCCTTCGTGGCCTGGCTCATATCCATCGAGTTCCTGCCTTCCCATCTTTATACGCTCATGGCGGCGCTCGGGGCGGCGGGCGTGCTCGCGGCCGGCGCCGTCCTGGCCGCAGGCGAAAGCAGCTTTGCGCGGCAAGTCGCGATACGCGCCATTCCCTACGCCATCGCCGTGAGCTTCGCCGGCTTGTTGCCGCAGGACCCGGTAACGATCCTTCCCGAGATTGAAGCGGTCCTGGCGATAGCGGCCGGCGTGGGGTTCGCCTATCTGCTGCTGGGCCGGGTCATCCCGCGCCTGCAGCCGGCCGCGCCGCTTCTGTTCGCCTATGCGCTTGGCGTCGCCTTTTACGGCCTCATGGCGGTGCAATATGGCCGGCCCGTGGTAGGCCTACCGATCATGATCGGCGCCGCCGCGCTGACCTACGCGATCCTTGCCGGGGGTTTGATCTGCGGCATTCAGGTGCGGAGCCGGCTTTTGATGTGGCTCACCTATGCAGGGCTCGTGGCCGAAACGCTCACGCTTTATTTCAACAAGCTCGGCGCCCTCATCGACACCTCGCTGTTTTTCCTCGGCGCCGGCGCCGGCATCTTCGGCCTCGCCTATGTTCTCATGCGCTTTGGCGGCGGGCCGCGTGAAAGGGAGGCGCAGTCATGAGGCCGCGTGTCTGGCTTGCCGCGATCCTGGTTTGCCTTCTGCAAACGGGCGCCATCGCGGCCATCATCGTCAATCGCGCCATGCTTCTGACCCACGGACGCGAAATTGTGCTCAATGTCGTCCCTGTCGATCCCAGAGACTTGCTCCGCGGCGACTATGTCCGCCTCAATTATGGGATCTCGCAGGTCCCCACCCCGCTCGTGGAGGCGTTCGAGCATCGAGGCGCGAGCAAAACCATTTACGTGACCCTTGAGCGGCAGGGGCAGGCGCAGACCGGGACATGGGTCCCGGTGGCCGCCTCTCCCGAGCAGCCAGCCGCGCCGGAAACGGAAAACCGGATCGTTCTGAAGGGGACCCTGGACTGGCCCTGGGCTTGGCTGGCCTCGAACGCAGCGTACTTCAACCCTCCCGCCCTTCACGTGAAGTACGGCATCGAGAGCTATTTCGTCCCCGAGAATACTGGCGGCGATCTCGAAAAGGCGACGCGAACGGGCGCCGTCAAGGCGGTCGTCAGCGTGGGCCGGGATGGCGCCGCGGCGATCAAGGGACTGATCGTAAACGGCGCCCGCCGCGACGAGACTCTGTTCTGAGCAAGGCCTCAGTCGCACCTCTTATAGGGCAGCGCCTCGCTGAGGATTTCCTTTTCCCGCTCGACGACCTGCCGCTCCTGCTGCAAATAGTGTTCGACGGCGGACGCCAGGCCGGGGTCGGCAAAGTAGTGCAGGCTGTAGGTCGTTTCGGGCGCATAGCCGCGCGCAAGCTTGTGCTCGCCCTGCGCGCCCGCCTCCACATGCGCGATCTTGTTCGCGATGGCGTAGTCGATGGCCTGATAGTAGCACGCCTCGAAATGCAGGAAGCTGTGGCTTTCGAGGCAGCCCCAGTAGCGGCCATAAAGCGTATCGCCGCCGATGAAGTTGAGCGCGCCCGCGACATAGGCGCCGTCCCGTTTGCCTATCACCAGCAGCATGCGGTCCGCCATGCGCTCGCCCGCGAGGCTGAAGAATTTGCGCGTGAGGTACGGAGTGCCCCACTTGCGGTTGCCGGTGTCCAGATAGAATTTGAAGAAGATGTCCCAGTGCCCTTCCTTGATGTCCGGGCCGGTGAGCCATTCGAGCGTTACGCCGGACGCGCGCGCCTGCTCGCGCTCCTTGCGCACGGTTTTGCGCTTGCGCGACGCCAGCACGGCGAGGAAATCGTCGAAGCATCGATAGCCGCGATTGTGCCAGTGATATTGTGTGTCGGTCCGCTGCAGGAGGCCCAGGCCGCCGAGCGCATCCCACTCGAGCTTAGTGGCGAAGGTGATGTGCCAGGACGAAGCCCGGTTCTGCTTCGCCACTTCCAGCGCGGCGGAAACGAGTAGCGCGCGCGCCTCATCCTCGGGCGCGCCCGGCCTGACCAGAATGCGCCGCCCCGACACCGGCGTGAACGGAACGGCGGTTTGCAGCTTGGGATAATAGCGCCCGCCCGCGCGCTCATAGGCCGCCGCCCAGGCGCGGTCGAAGACATATTCGCCGAAGGAATGGGACTTGAGATAGCACGGCAGGATGGCCGCCACAGCGCCGGCGCCGTCCTTCAGAACGAGATGGCAGGGCGCCCATCCCTTTTTCGGCGCCGCCGACCCGCTTTCTTCAAGCGCGAACCAGAAATCGTGCGCGAGAAACGGATTATACGGCCGATCGGGCGGATTGGCGCAAGCGTCCCAGTCCTGCGGGGCGATGTCGCGCACGCTTTTCACGACGCTCACGCTCCAAGCGGCGCTCTTGTCCTGCAAGGTCCGGCTCCCGGCTGACTGTAACGAAGCGGCTGTGTTAGCCCCTCGCAAGAAATGGCCCGCTCCGCCGCGATGTCAACGGTCGCGCTGCCGGGGCGGGATCAAGTCAGCTTGAACGGATCAAGGCTTCGCCTGGCTTCCCGGATGTTCTTTTATAAATCGATCGCTTTGGACATGGCCGCATCGAGTCGGCCATGCTCGGCAGGCCGTTTCCGCCTGATGGCGAGCGATCCCCGCACAATCTTGCCCATGGTTCGACGATCTCACCATGAGGTTCAAGCCTCTGATAGCACATGGCCTCATCCTGAGCCTGTCGCAGGATGAGGCCACGTCTTCAGGCTTATTCAGCATCCTGCTAGAGGGTGCGGATCTCGATATGAGTGCGGAAGCACTCGATGGTGTCGCCTTGCTTCAGGTCGTGGAAGTTCTCGAAGCCCATGCCGCATTCCTGGCCTACCACCACTTCGCGGACTTCGTCTTTGAAGCGCTTGAGCGTGGAAAGCTTGCCTTCGTGGATCACCACATGGTCGCGAATGACGCGCACGCCGGCGCCGCGCTCGACCTTGCCATCCGTGATGCGGCAGCCCGCGACCTTGCCGACCTTCGAAATGTTGAACACTTCGAGGATCTGAGCGTTGCCGAGGAACTCTTCGCGCGTGACCGGCGCCAGCAGGCCCGACATCGCCTTTTTCACATCGTCCACGAGGTCGTAGATGATGTTGTAGTAGCGGATCTCGATGCCATCGCGTTCGGCCTGTTGCTTGGCCTGCGCGTCGGCGCGGACGTTGAAGGCGATGATGACGGCGCCGGAAGCTTCCGCCAGCGCCACGTCGGAGGAGGTTATGCCGCCGACGGCCCAGTGGATGATGCGCGCCTCGACCTCGTCGGTTCCGAGCTTTTCAAGCGCGGAGTTGATCGCCTCGACCGAGCCTTGCACGTCGCCCTTGATGATGAGAAGGAACTCCTTCATGCCGCCCTTCGCGGCCTGCTTCATCATCTGTTCGAGCGAGCTGCGCGCGCCGGAGCCTCCAGCCCTCACATCGCGCAGCTTGCGCACGCGGTGTTCGGTGAGATCCCGCGCCCTGGCTTCGTTTTCGACCACGGCAAGCTGATCGCCCGCATCGGGAGCGGCGTCGAAGCCCAGAACCTCGACCGGCGTCGAAGGCCCGGCGACAACCACGTTTTGGCCCTTGTCGTCGATGAGCGCGCGCACGCGGCCCCAGGCGCGACCCGCCACGATGAGCTGGCCCACCTTCAAAGTTCCGCGCTGCACGAGCACCGTGCCCACTGGTCCGCGTCCGCGTTCGAGCTTCGCCTCGATGACGATGCCTTCCGCCGGGCGGTCGGGGTTCGCCGTCAGTTCGAGAACCTCGGCCTGCAAGTGGATCGCCTGCAACAGCCTGTCGAGATTGAGCCGCTGCTTCGCGGAAACCTCGACTTCGAGGGTGTCGCCGCCCATGCTTTCCACGACGATATCGTGGGAGAGCAAGTCGGTGCGCACCCGCAGGGGGTCGGCGTCGGGCTTATCGATCTTGTTGATCGCGACGATGATCGGCACGCCAGCCGCTTTCGCGTGATTGATGGCTTCGACCGTCTGAGGCATGACGCCGTCGTCGGCCGCGACCACCAGCACCACGATATCCGTCACCTTCGCGCCGCGGGCGCGCATGGCGGTGAACGCGGCATGGCCGGGCGTATCGATAAACGTGATCGGATCGCCGTCGGGGGTTGTGACCTGATAGGCGCCGATATGCTGGGTGATGCCGCCAGCCTCGCCGGCGACCACATTCGCGTGCCGGATGGCGTCGAGAAGCGACGTCTTGCCGTGGTCGACATGGCCCATGATGGTGACGACCGGCGCGCGCGGCTGCCGCGTCTCCACCGCATCGACCTCGCCGATGAAGCCTTCTTCGATGTCTTCCTCCGAAACACGCTTCACCGCGTGTCCGAATTCCGCCGCGACCAGTTCCGCAGTGTCGGCGTCGATCACGTCGTTGATCTTCAGCATCTGCCCCTGTTTCATCAGGAACTTGATGATGTCCACCGCGCGCTCGGCCATGCGGTTCGCAAGTTCTTGTATTGTGATCGCTTCGGGCAGTTGAACTGTGCGTGTAATCTTGACGCGCTCCTGCCGGGCGCCGCCCAGCGCTTGAAGTTTCTGACGTTCGCGCTGACGTTTCAGCGAAGCGAGGCTGCGTTCGCGCTGCTGTTCATCCAGCGCGTTGGAGAGCGTGAGACGCGTTCGTCCGGCGCGATCGACGGCGGTTTTTTTCGCGGGCGCGGCGGGAGCTTTAACGGGAACTCCGCCGCGTTTCGTGCGGCGATCCTCCTCGTCGGCGTCCGTTGGGCGAGCGCGAACCGCAACGTCCCCTTCGCCGCGCACGCGCTCGATGCGGCCGCCGATTTCGAGCACGGGCGCGGGAGCCGGCCGCGATCCGCCGGCATGGGGCCGTGGACCGCCGGCAGGCGGACGCCCGCCAGCTGCGCCTGCGCCGCCGGGACGGCTATCGCTGCGAACGCCTTCGCGGCCCGGCGCGCGCGTTCCGTCGCGTGCGCCTTCGCGGGGCGGTACTCTTTGTCCATTCTCTCCCGCGCGGGGAGAGACGCCTTGCGGCCTGCGATCGTCATGGGGGCGAACGGCGACCCGAGAGTCCGGGCCGACGCGGCGCGGCGGATGAGACGGACGTTCCCGCTCCTCGGCGCGCGGCGCCGGTTGTTGCTGAACGGGTTGTTCCTCGGGCTTGGGCGCCTTTGCGGCGTCGGCCGCGCGCTGCAGCTCGGCTTCTTCCGCGGCCTTGCGGGCGGCCGCTTCTTCCTCGGCCTTGCGCTTCTGCTCCTCGGCGGCGCGCAGTTTTTCCTCGGCGCGAAGACGCGCGTCTTCGATCTCGCGTTCGCGCTTTTCGACGTCCTCGCGCTTGCGAGCCTCGATCAGAGCGCGGGCGCGCGCATCGACCTCGCCGGCCGAGAGCTGGCGCAGAACTTTCTGCTGGCGCTTGTCGGGCGAGTTTTCGGGCTTCTGGAAGGCGCGATGCTCGGGCTTCGGCGCCGCGGGCTTCGGTTGCTGGGGCTCCTCAGCCAAGGGGCTTGAAGTGACGGCGCGCTTGCGCTTGGTCTCGACAAGAACGGATTTCGAGCGCCCATGACTGAAGTTCTGCCGGATGTGGCCTTGTTCGACCGTCCGCTTCACATTCAGCGACATAGTCTTGCGGCTGCCCGCCGTTTTGTGGTCCGTTTCTTTCGTTTCGCTCATTCTCTATCCTGGCGCAGAGAAGCAACTTGGTCTTCCCCCGCGCAATAGGCTTTTAAACGATCGAGAGCTGTCAAGAACGCACGGGTCGCCCCGCCTTCCCTAAGTCCCGCATGTATTACACCTGAGCTTCCCGCCGCCAAACTAATTTCAGCGGATGTGAAGCAATTTTCTGGCTCGATAGGCTCTGTTCCTGCAGATGAGGCTTGAAGCTTCCTGTCGAGCTTCGCCCTGCCATCCGGCGCCGCGGCGTCGGCATGAAGAAGGGCCACCAGTTCGCCCCGCTTCAGCGCCTCCTCGACCTTCGAAAACCCCGCGACCAAAAGCCCTGCCTTATTACAAATCGATAACCGTTCTAGCGCAGATCGCTTAAAAAGCTGTTCCACTTCTAAAGGAAGGCTATCGCTTGCGGAAACCGGCTTGCGAAAAGCCCGCTGAAAAGCGCGCCGTTTCACCGCGCCGGCCAAGATCTTTTTTCTGGCGGTTACCCAAACGCCACGTCCCGGCAGCGTTCCCTTCAAGTCGGGAATCACCTCATCCTGCGGCGAAAGCACAAACCTTAAGAGGAAGGGCTTTTCCTTCCTCGCGCGCTCTACGATGCAGGTTCTGACCGGGATTGTGGCGCAGCCGCCCTCTTCGACCTCCTTAACATGAGAGTCCGCTTCATAAAAGTCCAGTATGGGCTCGGGCTCAGAGCGCTTTTTCTTCGCGGTCTGCATGGCCTCCCCTTTCGTCTTCGCCTGGGCTCAAGCCCTCGGCGCCGACGCTTGTCTCACCTTCTTCTTCCGCGGTTTCTTCCGCAGCTTCATCCACGGGTTCTTCCACGGGCGCTGGCGGTTCGATCCATCCGGCCTTCACGCGCGCATTCAAGATCAATTGCTCAATATCCGATTTGCTCACATCGAAGCTCTGAAGGATGCCCGGATGCTGCTTCGTCTGGCCCTGGGCGCGCTCCGACCAGCCCGCGAGTTCGTCGGTCGCGCAATCTGCGAGGTCCTCGACCGTCTTGATCCCGTTCTCGCCGAGCGTGACGAGCATCGCGGTGGTGATCCCCTCGACTTCGGCGAGTTCGTCCTCGACGCCGAGCGCGCGGCGCTTCTCGGTCAGTTCGGCCTCATGGCGCTCCAGATATTCGCGCGCGCGCTCCTGGATTTCCAGCGCGGTGTTCTCGTCGAAACCCTCGATGCTCGCAACCTCGTTGCCTTCCACAAATGCAAGCTCCTCGACGGAGGTGAAGCCTTCGGAAACGAGAAGCTGCGCGATCATCTCGTCCACATCGAGGGCTGCGACAAAGGCGTTGGTGCGCTCGGCGAATTCCTTCTGGCGGCGCTCCGATTCTTCGGCTTCGGTCAGGATGTCGATGTCCCAGCCCGTGAGCTGCGAGGCAAGCCGCACATTCTGGCCCTTGCGGCCGATGGCAAGGCTCAGCTGCTCGTCCGGCACCACGACTTCGATGCGCTCGGACTCTTCGTCGAGCACGACCTTGGCCACCTCGGCGGGCGCCAGCGCGTTCACGATAAAGGTCGCGGCGTCCTGCGACCACTGGATGATGTCGATCTTTTCGCCCTGCAACTCGTTCACGACGGCCTGCACACGGCTGCCGCGCATGCCGACGCAGGCCCCGACCGGATCGACGGAGGTATCTTTCGACACGACCGCGATCTTGGCGCGGCTGCCCGGATCGCGCGCCACCGATTTAATCTCCACGATGCCGTCGTAGATTTCCGGCACTTCCTGCGCGAACAGCTTCGCCATGAATTCCGGACGCGTGCGCGACAGGAAAATCTGCGGCCCGCGATTCTCGCGCCGCACGTCGTAGACATAGGCGCGGACGCGGTCGCCGAGCTTGTGGTTTTCGCGGGGCAGCGTCTCGTCGCGGCGAACGATTGCTTCGGCGCGGCCCAGGTCGATCATGACGTTGCCGTACTCGACGCGCTTCACGATGCCGCTGACGATCTCGCCCATGCGATCCTTGTACTCTTCGAACTGACGTTCGCGCTCGGCCTCGCGCACCTTTTGTACGATGACCTGCTTGGCGTTCTGCGCCGCAACGCGGCCAAAGTCGAGAGGCGGCAGCGGCTCTGCGATGAAATCACCCACCTCCGCTTCCGGATTGCGTTTTTTCGCGTCCTTCAGGCTGATTTCGGTCGCGTCGAGCGTCACGCGCTCCACCACTTCGAGAAGCCGCGACAGCTTGATTTCGCCCGTGCGCGGGTCGATCTCGGCGCGGATTTCATTCTCGCTGCCGTAGCGGGATTTCGCGGCCTTCTGGATCGCGTCCTCCATCGCGGAAAGCACGAGCGTGCGGTCGATCGACTTCTCGCGCGCGACCGCTTCGGCGATTTGCAAAAGTTCCAGGCGGTTTGCGCTAATTCCGATCTGCGCCATCATTCAACTCCGCATCTTCTTCAATTTCGTGATCTTCGATTTCGCCGCCCTCGGCCCATTTGCCGGCGGCTTTCGCCTTTGCGAGGGAAGCCCGGATAAGCTCGTCAGTCAGCACGAGCTTCGCGTCGTGAATAAGTTCGACCGGAAGCCCGATCGTTTGCGGCTCGCCCTCTTCGTCGAGCCGCACCTGCAGCAACATCTCCCCGTTTTCGTAGCCTTCGAGGATGCCGCGGAAACGCTTGCGCCCGTCGACCGGCTCCTTCAGCTCCACCTTGGTTTCGAAACCCGCCCAATCCTCGAAATCTGAGGGGCGCACCAGAATGCGGTCGATGCCCGGAGACGACACTTCCAGATAATAGCGCCCGTCGATGGGGTCGTGCGCATCGAGCAGCGGCGACAGGCGGCGGCTGATGATCGCGCAATCGTCGACATTAATCGCGCCGCCGGCCTTGTCGGCCATGATCTGGATCGTGCCGCCGTCGCGCTTCGACATCGATACGCGCACGAGCCTGAAACCCAAGTCTTCGAGCACCGGCTCCACCAGCAGGGCGAGTTCGGCGGCGGGGCCCGTTTCGCGAACGAAGCGCTCCGACGGCGCCGGTGCGGGCGCACTTTCCGTATTCGCAGATGCCGTGTCCTTCTCCATGCGCTCCATTGCTCCAGCGTTCCGCACGCCGGATAAAGAAAAAGAGCGGACCGGCGGGCCCACTCTTTGTCAGAGATGATATTGAGCTGACAGGAAAATAGGCCAAACGCCGCCTGCGCGCAAGGGCCTTGACGGCAGTCGCACTTCGCTAAGGTGCAAAACTGCATCGCTCAACCGCGGCCTACGAGTGCAGCTTGTGCGGCGTCTAAACCTTTGCGGCGCGCCCTCACGGGCGATAGCGAGATATAAGCCACACGATCTTCTTTTTGCTCGCGTCCCTTATGTCTCGAATTGCCGTGCGAGTTCGCCGATTGGAGAGGTCTTTTTTCGCCGCGCCCGGATCGAATTGAACGAAACGCGGACCGCACGATTAGGCGCAGGCAATTGCAAGACGCCGCGCTAGCGCCAGAACTGCGAGGCCTTCTCAAGCCGCTTCCATTCGCGCGTCGCGTGCGCCCAAACCTCCGGAACGCGCGCCTCGTGCCGCCCCAGGATGTAGCCCGCGGCGGCGAGCGCGGCGCCATCGTGGCCGCAGCATTCCAGCGCGATGCCGATGACGGAGCGCCCCATCCGCGCGTCGTTGATGGCGCCGAACAGCTCCTGCATGGTCTTCACGCGCTTGATGAAGGTTTTCGCCTCCTTGCCGTAAAGACTTGCGAAGAACTCCGCGTTATAGCGCAGCTTCTTCATCGCCTTGCGCATACTGTGGCGCTCTTCGAGATCGAGGTCCTCCAACCGGTCGCCAAATTTCTTGACCTTCTTCCAGCGCTTGTCGAGGATCTCGCCTGCCGCCGTTTCGATGGGCTGTTCGAGCCTGCCTTTCGCTTCGAGGAGGTGGGGGCCAAGGGCCAGCGAAAGCAGCAGACGAGGCCAGGCCCCTTTCGCGAGGTTCTGGCGAAGCTCCTTGTAGGTCGCCTCGCGATGCGCCTTCAGCGCTTCCAGAAGCTCGGCGAAGCCGGGGACATGGCGCGCGTCCGCAGCGATGGGTGCGTAAATGTCTTCGATGAGGACGTCGGCGTCTCTCAAATGGCCGACCGTGCGAGCCACCTCTTGCGCATCGCTTTCGAGTTCGCCGATCCAGGCGGCGCCGTCGTAAGGCTTCAAGCTCCTGAGCGCGGAGCGCAGCCGCGTCAAGCCGACCCGCATCTGATGCGCGCCCTCGGGGCCGCCCGCTTCGAGGACCGCGCGCCGGTTGGCCGCGACCTGCCTTGCCGCCGCCTCGAGAATGGCTGCGAAGGCCTCTCTCGCCGGCTGCCCGCGCCAAAGTTCGATGGGCTGTCCATGATGCGGGGCGACCGTCTCGGCTTCGCCTTTCAGGAGCTGGTAGCCGCGCGCCGCCTTGTGGCTTGCGGAAGGCCGGATGTTCAAGCCCGCGAACAGCTCCCGGGCGACGGCGAGAAAATCGTGAATCGAGCCGGAGCGAAGCTCGAGCTCGACTTCGCGCAGCGGCTTCGACTTGCCGCCCGCCGCCACCTTGCCCACGTCCATGGCGAGTTCTGCGACGCATGTCCCCTTTCGCAGCTCGCGCGCGGTGCGCTCGATGACGGTCTCGAACACCGGATTGAGGGGATCGTGCTTCAGAAGCCTCTTGATCTTCCGCCTGAGCGCTTTGTCGCCGATGCGTTCGAGATCCGGGTGGCGCGTTTGAAGTGTCGCCTCGCACTCCTTCGCGGAGGAAAGGCCGCCCGCGAGCGTCGCGCCGGACTTGACGGTTTGCAGCCAAAGGCTCCCGCCATCGTTGCGCAGGCGAAGCGCGATGCCTTCCTGCTGCAGGCGGCAATCGTGGGTATCATAGTAAACCGAGGTCAGCGTCTTGAGCCCGTTCCCGCCAGCCTCGGCCAGCAGCGCGGAGCTCCGAAGCCGTCTCAAATCCTCCGCTGGAAGCTCGAGCTTCAGCTCAAGCTCCTGGTTCGAGGCAGTCAGTGGCGCTAACATTTTTCTTCGCCCGCTCGTTTTAAGACCGGGATTCCCAACGACAACAACTATGGGCGCAAAAGGGATCCATTGTTGCGCCTTTCCTTGGGCTTGGCAAGAAGCGAGATGCGCGAGCGAAACGCCGCCGTCTTGCCTTGCGCCAGGACAGCTTAACCCGAAAATGCTAATCGCGCGGCAAAGCCTGGCCGCGCGATTGGGTCCCTCCCGGCGGGCGCCTCAGGCGGCGCAGTCTTCCATGAGCTGGGGCGAGGCGACGGAGGTCACGTGATCCTGCGCGATGAACCAGACGAACAGGCCGCCCTGGCCGAGCAGCGGATCGAAGGCGGCGCTGAGCACATTCGTGCCGGCGGAGTAGTTGCCGAGCGAGGGCAGAACCATGCGCATGCCGTTCGTCACAAAGCAGCGCCCGCGCATGAGATGGCCGTATTGCGAAATCTGCGCGACGGGATGAAGCCCGCCCGCGATCTCGTTGGCGACGGGCGCGCGCACCGGCTCCGCCCTGAACTTGATGCCGTTGACCACCATCTGCGGCGCGACAGTGCCGCCGACGCCGTCCGGGCGGCTGCTCAATTCCGGCGCGATCCAATACCAGTCGCGCCCCTCCATCATGTCGAGGAGCCAGTCGCATTGATGGGGGCTGAGCCCGCAAGCGGCGCCCGCGAAGCTGTTGCCGAGCGCGATCACCCGCGCGGGGTCGTAGCGGTCGAGCGCGTCCTCAAGCTTCTCGAAGGACGACAGCGTGTCGTAGGGCGGCAGGACCACGTCCTCGCCCTGGAGATACGAGCATTTGGAAAGCTGAAGGTCCGCGACGATGAGCGTGTTTTCGGCCGGCCAGTAGAGTGCGCCGCTCGGATCTGCGACGAAGGACTTGCCGGAGAGAAGAATTCGCGAAACCGACGGATCGTAAAGAAGCGCGGTCGTGTCACGGTGAAGCGCTGCTGCAAGCATTTGTCTGCCCTTACGGCGGACCGGCGATGATACTCGCGCCGAGAGCCGCAAAACGTCCGGACTAACAAGTGAAACGGACAAGCATTGAACGTGTTTAACAATGTCAGAATGCCTGATTTGCGCGATCTTTGTTACAAAAAAATCACTTTCCCCTTCATTCGGCAGAAGATGGCGGAATTCCGGCGCCTGTGGCGGCAAGAGCACGGCCATGTCTCACCTTTGCCGCAATAAGAAGAGGCGCCCGCGCTCAAGACCGCCTTGGCGGCGGCATAAAGGTTGAAAAAGCTTAACAATCGTGAAGAGACGTTAAGTGCTGAGGATGAGCCCGCCCGCGCCAGCATCGATGTATGACGCAATGCCACACAACTTAAGCGATACTATCCCGCTTGCGCCTGGAAGCCGTTTGCGCCTCGCTGTCATCGCGGAAAGCGCCTGCGCCCCACGGTCATCGCGGAAAGCGCCTTGGCGCTTGTCCGCGATCTTCCTCGCGTCAAGCAACGCGCCGGATAAGGCCCGGCGCCTTTCCGGCATGACATCCGGGAGCAGACAGTCGCGCGGCGCCTGTCGGGCCACAAACGGCCCTTTCTTCTTAGATCGAAAGCGCGCTCTAGTAGCAGCTTATGAACTCCCGAAAGACCCAGCCTATGCCGATATTGGCCCAGAGCACTAAATCGCTACGCGATAGCGCGCTGCTGCGCGGCCGGTAACCAACTGAGAAGAAAGCATTATCTGGGCGGGAAGCTCCGTCTTGAGGATTGAGGTCTCGACAACCTCACTCAAGCAGGAGTTCCCCATGACGGATCCTACCAGCATTTCTCCCCTGCGCCAGCGCATGATCGAGGACATGACGGCGCGCGGCCTTAGCCGGGCGACGCAGCGCGGCCATATTCTCGCCTGCAAGCGGTTTGCGGCTTATCTGAAGCGCTCGCCTGAGGCGGCCACGGCCGAAGATGTGCGCCTGTTCCAGTTGCAGCTGATGGAGAACGGCCTTTCCATCCAGAACCGCAACCGCACCATGACAGGTGTGCGCTTTCTGCTACGCGTGACAATGCGGCGGCACGATCTGGCGGCCGAGATCTTTCACATGAAGCAGCCGCAGAAGACCCCGCAGATCCTGAGCGCTGTGGAGGCGAAGCGCCTTTTGACAATGGCGTGCAAGCTTAAGGCGCGCGTGCTGCTCAGCATCGGTTACGGCGCCGGGCTCCGCGTCAGCGAGGTCGTGAAGCTGAAGGTGAAGCATATCGATAGCGCCCTTGGCGTCATTCGCGTCGAGCAGGGCAAGGGCAGGAAGGACCGCCAGGTGATGCTCTCGCCGGAGACGCTCGATCTTCTGCGCGAATGGTGGAAGGCGCGCACGGACAGGTACGACGCTGGCGTGCCGCCCCAGGAGCGCTGGTTGTTCCCGGGCCGGCGCAAGGGGCGGCCACTGACACCGAGGCAGGTCACCCGGCTGTTCCACGAAACGGTCGAGGCGGCGGGGATCAAGAAGAAGGTCACCCTCCATACGCTGCGCCACAGCTTCGCGACCCATCTGTTCGACCGCGGCGTCGATATCAGAACAATTCAAGCTTTGCTTGGACACGAGAAGTTGGAAACGACAGCGCGATATACGCGTGTCGCGACCGGCCTGATCACCGCCGTCGAGAGTCCTCTCGACCGGCTGTCGGCGCCAGAGAAGGCGAAGCGCAAGAAGGGCAAGGCCGCCTAACCCGCCGCAATGCCTCGTCCAGTGCTGGAAGTCGCGGACATATTCCGCGACCACGGCGCCGCCTGGCGTTACGCCAACCGCGGCCATGTCAGCCTCGGGCAGATGAAAGTGATGTCAGCCATCGAGCGCTGCCGCACCGCGGCGCTCGGCGGCCATGTCGCGCGCTGCGAGAACGCGGGTTGCGGGCATACGGTCATCGCATTCAACAGCTGCCTTATGTGCACTTCCAGTAATGGGGAGCTGACGCGCCTGCTGCTTCATTTTCCTGTGCATCGCCGCGCTTTCACTCTCCATTACACGACGCCCCTGCGCGCCCCGTCGGCTCGGCCACTGTCGGCCGATCACAAACGGGGACGATCATGTTGGAGACCTACTTCCCGGCATCGAAGAGGCGGGAACATCTGCGCAGCGGGCCGAGCGGGCCGTATCTCGACGGCTTCGCAGCGGCGCTCGAACGCCAGGGCTACAGCGCCGACACGGCGGTTCGATACCTGCGGGCGGCGGCGCATCTCGGCTATGTCCTGGCGCCGCGAGGCGTATTGCCGGACGAGATCGATCTTCAGGCGTTCAGCAAGCATTTGCGCGCCTGTCGTTGCCCACGCGAGAAGGGCGGCCGTCACAATCACCACACTATCTACGGCGCCAAGCTCTTTCGCCGGCGCCTCGTAGAGATCGGCGTGTGCCAGCCGGCCGCTGCTGCTGCGGCGGCACCGGTTGAACTGCAGTTGGTTACGGGCTTCAAAGCATGGCTGCGCAAGCACCGCGGAGCGTCCGACGCCACGATCAGGCTTTATGTGCGCGACGCCGCCGGCTTGCTCACGGCGCTCGGGGAAGATCCGGCGAACTGGGATGCAGCAGGCATCCGCCGTACCTTCATGGATCGTGCGAGCACGAGCGGGCGCGGCACAATCGAGAAAATGACGACCGGCCTGCGCGCATTTCTGCGCTACCTCGTCGTCGAAGGCCGCTGCCGCGTCGGGCTCGACAGTGCGGTTCCCGTTTACGCCCACTGGCGGCTTGCCGACATGCCGCGGTCTCTGTCGCCGGAGCACGTGAACCGGCTGATTGCCGCCTGTGATGGCGATGTCCCCGCGCGGCGGCGTGAGCGCGCGATTATCCTGCTTCTGGTGCGTCTCGGATTGCGCGCCGGCGACGTGGCGCAGTTGCGGCTCGCCGATATCGAGTGGGAGACGGGCTCGCTTCGCGTCTCGGGCAAGTCGCGCTACCAAGTCCGCCTGCCGCTGCCACAGGACGCCGGCGATGCGATCGTCGCCTACCTCGAGTCCCGACCTTCGATCTCGCCGAGCGATCATGTGTTCTTGCGCACGATCGCGCCATATCGGCCGTTAAAAAACGGCGACGGCGTCTCGTCTCTGGTGAGGCGCGTCATGAAGCGGGCCGGCATCGTCACACCGTTCAAAGGCGCGCACGCGCTGCGCCACACGGCGGCAACCGAGATGCTGCGCCATGGCGTGCCGTTGGAGAAGATTGGCTTGGTCCTGCGGCATCGCGGCATCGACACGACCGCCTTCTACGCAAAGGCCGATGTCGCGCTCCTGAGGCAGATCGCGCAGCCCTGGCCGGAGGCGCTCTGATGCTGAACGCCATCGAGACTTATCTCGGCCTCCGCAGAGCCGCCGGCTTTGCAATGTCGAATGCCGAGTACCTGCTGAAGAGCTTCGCCGCCTTCGCCGCCGAGCGCGGGCAATCGCATGTTCACACCCAAACAGCCATCGATTGGGCAGCGCTCGGGCCGTCCGTCGCGCAGCGTGACGCCCGGCTGAAGGCCGTGTGCCGCTTCGTACGCCACGTCCGGATCGAGGACGGCCGGCACGAGCTGCCGCCGGCCAAACACTTCGGCGCTCGCAAGCGACGGCGGCCTCCGCATATCTATTCTGCCGCGGAACTCGATCGCCTGATCGAGGCGGCTTTGCAGCTTCGGCCCGATGGCGGCTTGCGCGGTGAGACCTATGCGACGTTGATCGCGCTGCTCGCGGCCACCGGCTTGCGGATCTCTGAAGCGCTGAAGCTGACGGTCGCCGATGTGACGCGCGACGGCTTGCTGATCCGCGAGACCAAGTTCCGCAAGACGCGGCTGGTTCCGCTGCACGACACGGCGGCGACGGGCTTGCAGCGCTATCTGTCTCGTTGCCGGCCGCGCTCGGACGATGATCCCGTGTTCATCGGCAAGAGCGGAGGCGCGATGCGCTACATCGCCGTCAAGGAGACCTTCGACAGATTGGCCCGCAAGGCAGGGATCGCGCCGGCGGCGCAGCGTCGCCCGCGTCTGCACGATCTCCGGCACACCTTTGCGGTGCGCGCACTCGCTGACAGTCCGTCCGGTCGCAGCCGAAGCGGCGCGCATATGGTGGCGCTCTCGACCTACATGGGGCACGTCAACATCTATGCGACCTACTGGTACTTGGAAGCGACCGCCGACCTTATGCGCGACGTCGCCGCGGCCGGGGAACAGTTCCTGGGCGATGGGAGGCGGTCATGACGCCGATCGCTCCCCTCATCGAGGCTTTCCTCCGCGACACGCTGGCCAGCCAGCGAGGCGCCAGCCGGCACACTCAGGCTTCCTACGCCTCGAGCTTCCAGCTGCTCTTCGAGTTCGCCGCGAAAAAACTGAAGGTCCGGCCATCGGCGCTGACGTTGGAGCAGCTTGACGCCAGCCTCGTCAGCGCCTTCCTCGAGCACCTCGAAGAGGTGCGCAAGAACGCCGCCGTCACGCGCAATGTCCGGCTGGCGGCCATCAAGTCGTTCTACCGCTTCCTCGAATACCGGCAGCCGGCGGCGCTCGATCAGGTTCGCCGCGTGCTGGCGATCCCGTTCAAGAAGACGGACCAACGGCTCGTTCCCTACCTGCTGAAGGACGAGTTGCAGGCCGTGCTCGACGCGCCCGATCCCGCCACACGTGACGGCGTCCGCGATCGGGCGATGTTGCATCTGGCTGTCTGCGCCGGCTTGCGCGTCTCGGAGCTCACGAGCTTGAAGGTCGACGACATCGATCTGCCATCGATGAGCGTCCGCATTCTCGGCAAGGGACGGCGGGAACGGACGCTGCCATTGTGGAAGGCCACCGTTGCGGCCCTGCGCGCCTGGCTCGCCGTTCGCGGGCTAACCGCAGCGCCAGAGGTGTTCGTCAACGCCCGGGGCGAGCCGCTGACCCGTTGGGGGTTCGCCTATCTGCTCAAGAAGCACGTCGCAACCGCCGCTCGAGACAAGCCCGGCTTGAAGAAGAAGCGCGTCTCGCCCCACGTGCTCAGGCACACCTGCGCGATGATCGTCCTGCAGGCGACGGGAGACATTCGGAAAGTCTCGCTGTGGCTGGGCCACGCCACATTGACGACAACCGAGGTCTACACGCGGGGCGATCCGACGGAGAAACTCGATGCGATCGAAGCGATTGTGCCGCCGCATCTGCGGCGCGGCGCGTTCCAGCCGACCGACAAGCTACTCGCGTTGCTTCGGCGGGCTTCGTAATGGAGAGTGAAAGCGCGGCGATGAACAGGAAAATGAAGCAGCAGGCGCGTCAGCTCCCCATTACTGGAAGTGCACATAAGGCAGCTAATGGGCGTCGCCCATTAGCTGCCGCGACCGGCATTGCCCAAAATGTCAAGGGAGCACCGCGCGGGAATGGCTGGCCGAGCGTCAGGCCGACCTTCTGCCCGTTCCCTATTTCCACGTGGTCTACACGCTGCCCGCCCGCATCGCCGATATCGCCTACCAGAACAAGGCCGCGATCTACGGCATCCTGTTCAAGGCCTCGGCGGAGACCACCCTCAGGATCGCCGCCGATCCGAAGCGGCTCGGCGCGCGCATCGGGTTTATCTCGGTGCTGCACACGTGGGGCTCGGCCATGACGCATCATCCGCATGTGCATATGATCGTGCCGGGCGGCGGCCTTTCCGCCGACGGCCAGCGCTGGATCGCCGGACGGCCCGACTATCTCCTGCCGGTTCCCGTGCTCTCTGAGCTGTTCCGGGGGCTTGTGCTTTCCCTGCTGCTCGAAGCGCATGCCGGCGGTCGCCTCAGGTTTTTCGCGGAGCACGCGCCGCTCGCCGATGAGAAAGCTTTCAAGTCCTTCCTGGCGCCGTTGTGGAGCGCCAACTGGGTGGTCTACGCGAAAAAACCTTTTTCCGGGCCCTCCGCGGTATTGGCCTATCTCGCCCGCTACACTCATCGCGTCGCCATCTCAAACGGCCGCCTGATCGCGGCCGACGCAAACGGCGTCACGTTCAAATACAAGGACTACCGCGTCGAAGGGCCGGAGCGGTACAAAGTCATGACCCTCGCGCCGCACGAGTTCATCCGGCGCTTTCTCTTGCATGTGCTGCCGAAGGGCTTCCACCGCATCCGCCATTACGGACTTCTCGCCAATGGCGCGCGCGCGGAGAACATCGCCAAGGCCCGCGCGCTGCTCGCCGTTCCGCTCGCGGCGGAGACCAATGGCGCCGGAGCCGCCGAGAAAACCGAGCCGGACGCCTCCAGAGTCCTCCCGCGGCCATGCCCGCACTGCGGCGGTCGCATGATCGTCATCGAGGTCTTCGCCCGCGGCGCCATGCCCAGATACCGGCCGCCCGACGCGGCGCCAGTTTGGATCGATACGTCATGAGACAGTCGCCGCCGTTTTCAAACCGCAATGATGGCCGCGATTGTCGCTGGGCTTGTCCCGGCCACGCCGGCGTTTGCTATAAGAGACGCCGCAGCAGCTTAAAAATATCTCGGAACGCATCCTTTCGCGCTGCCTGGCGGCATCCCTGCCGCTGTCCTATAACCTCAGCGCCTCCCCAAAGGCCCCGGTCATCCGTTCGCGTCGGTTCGATGGGCATCTGCGGCCACCGGCGCGCACTTCAAATCCCCATAGCCTGCTGATAGGCTGCTGCCGCCGCAGAGCCCTGCACCCCGCGATTTCGTGCCCCGGCGCTTTTCGGACGCCTGCTGTTGGCGCGTGTGGATGGCTCCGTCATGCAGGCATCCGAAAACCTGCACAGAGTCTGCCCCGGTTGTCATACGTTGTGTCGTAGACCGTGACCGTCGTTCCGTTTCTCAACGTGCCTACGATCGAGCCATTCGGGGAGTTGCGGATGTTAAGGGGAGTCCCTGTCGGATCGGTGACGACGCACGCCGCCGAGCATGCCGCAGAGAAGCTCAACAGAAATAACGCAATAACGGATAATCTGCGCATGAAGCCCCACAATACTTGTTTGCTGTGCGGTCAGTATACCATTTTCAGACGGCAAAGTCCGAGGTAACTTTAAACATTTTTCCAAAAAAGCAGCTCCGCACACCTGCCATCGAAGCGCGATACGGCAAACCGCCGAAGCGTTGTCGCCGATAAGCAGCGCGAAGCGGAGGAAAAGCGGCTGAGCCGCAAGCGGCGAATGGAAGGATCGAGCGCGCGTCAGCCGCCCTCGCCGTGGAGGCGCTTTACGATTGCGCCGAGCGCCTCAAAGTCGCGCTCGCGAGGCGAAGATCGCCGCCAGGCGAGCCCGACGGTGCGATGCGGCTCAGGCGGCGCAAACGGCAAAATCTTGATGTCGCCGCGCCACGCTTCGGCCTTGAGGCTGATGCGCGGCAAAAGCGTCACGCCGAAGCCGTTGGCTACCATCTGCACGATGGTGAAAAGGCTCGCCGCGCCGAGCGCGTTCTTGCTCGTCGCGCCGCTCATCTCGCAAAAACTCAGCGCCTGGTCGCGCAGGCAATGCCCCTCCTCCAGAAGAAGCAGCGGTTCGCGCTCCAAAAGCTCCCTGGTGGCGACCGCCCCTAGAGGCAGCCGACGGGCGCCCGGCACCGCCAGCACGAAGGCGTCCTCGAAGAGCGCCTTGGTTTCGATCTCGGGATTCTCGACCGGCAGCGCAAGCAGGAGCGCGTCGAGACGGCCCGCAACAAGGTCTTCCAGGAGATAGTGCGTTTGCGTTTCCCGCAAGGAGAGATCGAGGCCGGGATGCTCGGCCTTCAGCGCCGGCAGCAGATCCGGGAGCACATAAGGCGCGATGGTCGGGATCGCGCCCAGGCGAAGCGGCCCCGTGAGCAGACCCGCGCTATGGCGCGCGTAATCGGCAAGGTCGCGCACGCCGGCGAGGATTGCCGCGACCCGCCGCGCCGCTTCCTCGCCCTCGGGCGTGAGCCTCGCGCCGGCGCGCGTCCGCTCGATCAGGATCGCGCCGATCTCGCGTTCGAATTCCTGAATCTGCATGGAAAGCGCGGGCTGCGTGACGGCGCATCGATCCGCCGCGCGACCGAAATGCAGGGTCTGCGCGAGCGCGTCGAAATAACGAAGCTGGCGCATGGAGATATTTTCCATAAGCCAATCTTATCACAGCGTCAGATCGCGCGAATAGAGCTAATCGAGGCTTCGGCGCTACCGTTCGCGACCTAATCGTGGCTTAACCTGCCGCGGCCACTATAATCCATAGCGCGAGCGCCGCCGTTACAAGCATGACGCCGGCGGCGACGAGGATCTCGGCCAGCGTCGGCTGCATCGCGACGTTCACGAAGCGGAAATCGAGCCCGATCCTTGGCGCGCTCACGGGGCCGAGCGGCAAAGCGGGGCGCGCCCGATTTGCGAGCGGCAAGGTTTTCAGGAAGCTCCTCAGTTCGCCGGGGCGGCGCTCGATTGCGCTCAGCGCGGAGAATGCACGCCACGAGGCGATTGCCCGGCTCGCGCGCCGGGATGGAGAAAAATCGGCCGCGCGCGAGGAAAGGTCTTCCGCAGGGCCGGGAACGAAGCGCGGCCCGGCCGGCGCGGTGTTGCGCCAAGGCCGAAAAGCGGCGGCGGGCATCCGGCGCGGCGCCCGTCCCATCGTCTGTGATACGTCGGTCATCGAATTCCCCAAGTGTCGCACCGGGGGGAAGCGTTGGCTGCGAGGCTTGCGCTAGGCTTGCGTTTGCGCGATTTTCCCCAGGCGTGCGTTATCTCGCAGCTCCCCCTTCCCCAACCGCCACGAACGGCGCCCAAATGGATGGATGCGCTTCCTGCGGCTCGCCTTGATCGATCAGAGCAAGCATGGATTGGCGGATGGCCTCGGCGCGGCCCATGGACTTATCGGAAGCAAGGCGGGTCATCGCGCCAGTGATAAGCTTCACGGTTAAGTCTGAGTTCACGGCCCAATGCGAGACGAGCAGCGCACGGGCCTGCGCGTAGATAAAGGCCCGCGCAAGACCCGATAACGCCTCTGCGCCATCCGCGCCGCCAGCCGCCGTGTTGCAAGCCGACAATATCACCCAATCGGCGTCGAGCTTCAGCGCAGCGATCTCCGACGCTGTAAGATAGCCGTCGTCGTCTTCGGTTGGCGTGTCGGGCGGCGTCAGGAGAAGACCCGGCTCGGCGTTGCCCTTGACCTGCCCCGCCAGAGCGCCGTGAGTTGCAAAATGAATGATGCGATATTTGCCGAGTTCGCCGCTTCGGCTCAAAAGCTTAACCTCGCGCTCCGTCGCGCGCGTCCCAAGGAAGATGTCGCTGGCATCGGCGTGAACGTCGCGGGCGACGGCGCACAGTTCATCTGCTGTCTCGGGAAGCGGCGCCTGACTGCGCAGGAAGGACACATCCGCCAATCCCCCGCGCATCTGAACTTCCGCCAACCCGCGCGGCTCCGCAGCTGATGCGACCTGCGCTTTCGAGAGAGAAGCACACGTCTTGTAGCTGCGCGCGAGCGCGGCAAGGTCCGCATAGGCGCCCGTCGGGCCGTCGAGAAGCGGATTGCCAAAGCCGATCATTGGCTTCGATGCAGAACTCGGACGCACCACGCGACGCAAGGCTTTCAGCGAAGAGACTGCGGGAAGCACGGTGAGCGCGTGATCGCGGATAAGCCAGGCAATGGATTTTTGATCGTGGGTTGCGGGGGGCGCCGTCACCAAAACCTGGAACGGCAATTGCGTCAGCGGGCCGGACGGAACGACCAGAAGCTGCTTGCCTTTTATGAGGTCTTCCACTTGGCCGAACAGCGCCTGATAGAGCCTGTAGGCGCGATCATTATCGAAGGGAGGCGGTTTGCCGGCGGACCTGTCTGCATCGGTGTAGCTTTGGCCAGTCAGCTCCCCGCAGCGCGGGCCGGTCCAGGCCGCCTCGTCGAGGCCGCAGCGTAGGGCCTGCACTTCGCGCGCCAAGGCAGCCGAGCCCAGGCCGGAGCGAACCCAGCGCTGACCCTTCCTGGTTAAGGCCCAGAGGAAAGTTTCCTGCGGCGTCGTGGTCCCCTCGGTTGTGTCGAGAAAGAGGACCAGAGCCTCGTTTTCTCCAAGGAGAGATTGCACTTCTTCCACGCTCAATGGAGTTGGACTGGCGAGAGACGCGTAGTCCGGGTATTTAGCCGCCAGCCGCTCATCGATCGCGGAGATCTCGGCGTCCAAGTCCGCAAGCCGGGCTATATTCCCAGCTTCGGCTTCAGCATCGCGCCTTTCCGGCGGCAGCCCGATGGTGAGGTCGCGCTGGGCGTCGCGGCTCTGCCACTCGGCTAACAGGTCCTGTCGTCTTCGGACCTGCGTCGCAAGCTCAGGATTGCCGTTGGCGCCGCGAGCAGCCATTTGCGCCAGAGATTTTGCGGCTGCGGAGCCAAGGGCCCATTGCGCAAGCCGAAAGGTTTCGCTGGACGCATTTACGTCCGTCTCGCCGAAAGCGCGGTAATCCGCCTTCACCAAGCTCCGGAATTGCTGGACTTCGCGTTCGGCATCGCTTTTCTTCCGGCCCGTCAGCGCTTGCCCTCGTGTCTCAGCGCCCCGGATTGTCCGCGCGATCAGCCCCTGCGTGCTGCGCCGCCAGAACTCGACGGCGCGCGGCCAATCGCGCTGCTTCATGGCAAGCACAGCGACGTCGTTCAGCGTCGCGATCATTTCCCAATGGTCCGTTTCCGGTCCAAACACGCGCTGTTCCGCGGCGAGAACGCGCCGATAGAGCGCCATCGCCTCGTCGTAGGCGCCGGAGGCCGCGTAGTGGCCAGCCAGGGCGTGGATGCTTTTTAGCGTGTCGGGATGATCGGCGCCTAGCACGCGCTCTCTGCCCTCGGCGGCGCGCTTCAGCAGAGGCTCGCTCAAGTCAAATCGCCCGGCCGCGTCGTAAAGCTCGCCGAGATTATTGTCGATCCCCAAGGTCTCAGGGTTATCGGGGCCAAGCAGGCGAGCGTCAGCTTGCAACGCGCGCCGGTACAAAGCCTCGGCGTCGGCAAGCCGGTTCAGAAAGCGATAAAGTTCTGCGGAATGCCGGAGGGCTTCGAGCGTGGTGGGATGCTCCTTTCCGAGAACCCTCTCCGCGCCCGCCAAGGCACGCTTCAAAAGGGGTTCAGCTTCCTCAAACCGGCCCTCGGTCTCGTAAAGCGAGCCGAGGCTAATCATGCTCTTAAGCGTGACCGGATTGTCTTGCCCAAGCGTCCGCTCCTGCGCCTCTAAAGCGCGCTTGTAGAGAGGCTCGGCCTCCCGGAAGCGCCCTTCAGACTGGTAGAGGATCGCGAGGCTGAGCACGTAGACAAGCGTGTCGGGATGATCCTTTCCAAGCGTTCTTTCATTCGCGCTCAGGACTTGTTTATATAGCGGCTCAGCCTCTGTATAGCGGCCCTCGGCCGTGTAGATGGCGCCGAGATTAGCGATGCTCTTCAGCGTGTTGGGGTGATCTTCGCCGAGAACCCGCCTGGCTGAATCGATGACGCGCTTGAGAAGCGGTTCGGCCTCCCGATAGCGGCCCTCGGCTTGGTAGAGCACCGCCAGGCAGATACGGCTTTGCAGGGTGACCGGATGCTCCGGTCCAAGAGCGCGCTCGGCGGTCTTGAGCGAGCGGCCGTAGAGAGGTTCCGCCTCCCTGAAGCGGCCCTGGACGCGGTAAAGTTCCGCCAAATTATTGATGCAAATAAGCGTGGAGGAGTTCTCAGGCCCTAAAAGGCGCTCGTAGGCCTCAAGGGCCCGCTTGTAAAGCGGTTCAGCTTCCCCATAGCGGCCCAGTGTATGAAAGAGGAGAGCCAGATTATTGAGGCTGGTAAGCGTGGAAGAGTGATTGGGACCGAGCGAACGCAGAGCCTGCGCCAGAGCCCGCTGCGCTACCGCGACAGCTTGCGCATAGTTGCCTTGACCGTACAGCTGGCTCACTTCGGCGTTCAGAGCGTCCACCGTACCCGCAGATTGCGGCAAGGCTGGAAGCGAGCCCGAAAGCGACAAGACCGCAGCGATTAGAAGCGCGTTTGCTGTCCGGGAAATAAAACTCATGCGCGCGCTCCGCCAGCAATTAGCGAGCTCGTCAATACCCGTTCGCAAGCAATCGCGCAACCGCCGCCACGGACTCGCGGAGCTCAGAAGGTGCGGTTGTGATATGAACGGCGAGACTTGCACCAACCGCTGAATATGCCGGCTCGCCGGGTGGTTGGATCATATACGGCCGATTAACTCTATTGGGTTCGTTTTGCAAAAACAGGCGATTTTAGCGGTATTATGATACCACATAACCGCCTGGTAAAAGGGCCGTAACATATGGCGATTCGTATTGATGCCGATGTTGCGATGGCGGGCAGCGGATGAGGTCCGGCTTGGATTGCGGTCAGCATAATCGGTTTGCCGGCAGTGATCGCGGGCGGTCCAATCGGTTCGATCGGCCGGGGAGGGCCGTGTATTGCCGCCGGGCAATATCTCCACCAGCTAGCCGTCTTCAAGTCTTTTGGCTTCGATAGTACGTTTTCTGCTCATGCTTCGTCGCTTTTCGCGGCTGAAATGATGCGAATGTTGTGTCAAGCCCCCGCAACCAACTCCAGCCACTCATCCTCCGTCAGCACCTTCACGCCAAGCTCCCCGGCCTTTTTCAGCTTCGAGCCGGCGCCCGGCCCCGCCACCACAAGCGCCGTGTTCTTCGACACCGAGCCCGCCACCTTGGCGCCGAGCCGCTCGGCCTGCGCCTTGGCCTCGTCGCGCGTGAAGCGTTCGAGCTTGCCGGTGAACACCACGGTGGCGCCCGCGAGCTTCGACGACACGATGTCCGGCTTGTAGTCCTCGACATTTATCTGCGCTTCGAGCGCCGCGACGGCGTCGCGGTTATGCGGCTCCTCGAAGAAGTCGAGGATGGATTGCGCGACTGTGTCGCCGATGCCGTCGATCTCGCTCAGGCGTTCGAGCGCATGCGGTTCGGCCATCGCCTCGCGCAGCTGGCTAAGCGATCCGAAGGTTTTCGCGAGCAGCTTGGACGTCGTCTCGCCGGCATGGCGGATGCCGAGCGCGAAGATGAAGCGCTCCAGCGAAATCGTGCGCCGCGCCTCGATGGCCGCGAACAGGTTGGCGGCGGATTGCGCGCCCCAGCCTTCCTTCTCCGCGAGCGGCGGGACGGCGGCGCCGCCGGGCGCGACGCCAGCGCCTTCGGCCGGGACGGCCGCGCCATCGCGCGCCTTCAGCGTGAAAACGTCGGCGGGCGCGCGGATGCGGCCCTCCTCGAAAAACGCCTGAATGTGCTTTTCGCCGAGCCCCTCGATATCGAAGGCGAGCCGCGACACGAAATGGCGCAGGCGCTCCACCATCTGCGCGGGGCAGATGAGGCCGCCGGTGCAGCGGCGCACGGCGTCGAGCTTGCCGGTCTTCGGGTTCGCCTCGCGCACGGCGTGGCTGCCGCAGGCGGGGCAAACGTCCGGGAACACGAATGGCGCCGCGTTGGCGGGGCGCTTCTCCAGCACCGGCCCGAGGATTTGCGGGATCACGTCGCCCGCGCGCTGCACGATCACCGTGTCGCCGATGCGCACGTCCTTGCGCGCGATCTCGTCCTCGTTGTGGAGCGTCGCGTTCTGAACCACCACGCCGCCGACCGTGACCGGCGCCAGCTTCGCAACCGGCGTCAGCGCGCCCGTGCGGCCGACCTGGATCTCGATGCCTTGCAGCACGGTCGCGGCTTTCTCGGCGGAGAATTTATGCGCGGTCGCCCAGCGCGGCGTGCGCGATACGAAGCCGAGCCGCTCCTGCAGGTCGAGCCGGTCCACCTTGTAGACCACGCCGTCGATGTCGTAGCCGAGCGCGGCGCGGTTCAGCTCGATGGCGCGGTACGCCTCGAGCATTTCCTCCACGCTCTGGCAGACGCGGACCGGCGGGATTGGAAAGCCCCAGCCGTGGATCGCCTCCAGCACGCCGTGATTGGTGGCGGCGGGCAGCCCGCTCGCCTCGCCCCAGCCCCAGGTATAGAAGCGCAAGGGCCGCGCCGCCGTGATGGACGGATCGAGCTGGCGCAGCGAGCCGGCCGCCGCGTTGCGCGGGTTGGCGAAAATCTTGGCGCCCGCCGCGAGCTGCCGCTGGTTCAGCTCGGCGAAATCGGCGTGGCTCATGTAGACTTCGCCGCGCACCTCGAACACATCGGGCAAGTTTCGCCCCTTGAGCCGGTTCGGAATGTCGCCGATGGTGCGCACATTCGCCGTCACGTCCTCGCCCTCGGAGCCGTCGCCGCGCGTCGCCGCCACGAGAAGCTCGCCGCGCTCGTAGCGCAGCGAAACCGACAGACCGTCGATCTTCATCTCGGCGGTGAAGTCGAGCGGCGTCTCCGCGCCAAGCTTCAGAAACCGCCGTACGCGCCCGGCGAAGTCCTCGACATCCTCGTCGGTAAACACATTGCCGAGCGAGAGCATGCGCACCGCGTGGCGGACCTTCGCAAACTTCTCGGACGGCGCCGCGCCGACCTTCTGCGTCGGGCTTTCGGCGGTGATCAGCGAGGGAAACCGCGCCTCCAGCGCCTCCATGCGCAGGCGCAGCGCGTCGTACTCCGCATCGGAAATCTCCGGCCGATCTTCCCGATAATAAAGCGCGTCGTGCCGCTTTATCTCCGCGACAAGCGAATCGTGCTCGTCCTTCGCCTCCTCCAGCGTCAGGCTTTCAACCGAGCGCAACGCCCTCGCCGTCCGAATGTCCTCGCGGCTGGCTTTCGCCTCAGCTCGCTTCATGCTTCGCTCCGATAAGGCTGTCCGCTGCGGCGCGCGCTTCCTCCGTGACCTGCTTGCCGGCCAGCATGCGCGCGATCTCCTCGCGGCGGCCGCCGCCGTCGAGCGCCTCGGCGCAGGTTTCGACGGAGAGGGTCTCGCCCGCGCCGCGCGCCGTCTTGTAGAGCCGGAAATGCGCGTCCGCGTGAGCCGCCACTTGCGGCGAGTGCGTCACGGCGAGCACCTGCGCGCGGCCCCCGAGCCGCGCCAGCCGCTCGCCGATGGCCGATGCGGTCGCCCCGCCGACGCCGGTGTCGATTTCGTCGAACACGAGCACGGGCGCCGTCGTCCTTTCCGCAAGCACGACCTTCAGCGCGAGGAGAAAGCGCGCGAGTTCGCCTCCCGAAGCGACCTTCATGAGCGGACCGGGATGCGCGCCGGGGTTGGTCTGAACGTGAAACATGATGGATTCGCGCCCGAAAGGCCCGCCGGACATGCCGTTCTTCTCGTCCGGGAGCCTTTCAGATTGGGTCAGGAATTTCGCCTTTTCAAGCCGCAGCGGCGCCAGTTCCCGCTGCACCGCCTTGTCGAGCAGCGCCGCCGCCGCAAGCCTTTTTTCGCTGAGCGCATCGGCGGCCTTCCCATAAGCCGCGCCGGCCGCGCTCGCCGCCTTGCGCGCCGCCTGCAACTTCTCCGCCCCCATCTCCAGCTTGGCGAGGTCCGCCAGGAAGCGCGCATGAACCTTCGGCAGCTCGCTCACCGGGACACGATGCTTGCGCGCGACGGCCCGGAGCTTGAAAAGCCGCTCCTCGATGGACTCTGCGCTGTCCTCGCCCGCCGCGCGAAGCTGCGCCTCCACGAGAAGGCGCGCCTCCTCCGCCTCGATCAGCACGCGCTCCAGGCTCGCCTTGATGGGCTGCAGACGGCCGGGCGGATCGGGCTGGCGTTCGAGCCGCCGCAAAACTGCATTAAGTTTCGCGGAAGGGAAGGCCGGGCCGGAGAGCGCGTCGGACGCCTCTTCCAGATCGGCGCGAAGCTTCGAGGCCGACATGATCGCATGCCGCTTCGCCGCGAGCGTTTCCTCCTCGCCGGGCTGTGGCGCGAGTTCGTTCAATTCGTGGGCCGCGGCGTTGAGATAGTCCGCCTCGCGTTCCGCCTCCGCGAGCGCCTTCTCAAGCTCCGCGACCGCGCTGGCGCGCTCGCGCCAATCCTCCCAAAGCCTCGACAGCTCGACCGCGTCCGCGACGAGCCCGCCAAACAGGTCGAGCAGATGCCGGTGCGTGCCGGGGTCGAGAAGGGCGCGGTCGTCGTGCTGTCCGTGAATTTCCACGAGCAGCCGCCCCAACTGGCGCAAAAGCGCCGTCGAAACCGGCCGGTCGTTGATGAAAGCCTTGGTGCGCCCGTCCTCGTACTGGATGCGCCGGAGGATCAGGCTGTCCTCGCCGTCGAGGCCCTGGTCGCGAAGCAGACCGCCCGCCGCGTGCGAGCCGGGAAGATCGAACGTCGCCGTCACGGTCGCGGATTGCGCGCCCTTGCGCACGAGCTTGCCGTCGCCCCGCGCGCCGAGCGCCAGGCTGAGGCTGTCGAGAACGATGGATTTGCCGGCGCCTGTCTCGCCGGTGAAGACCGTCAACCCGCCGGAAAGCGCGAGGTCGAGCTTGTCGATCAAAACGATGTCGCGGATGGAGAGGGCTGTCAGCATGGCGCTCTCATAGCGCGATTCGCGCCCCAGGCGCCCGATGCGGCCCATCCTTCGGCAAGCTCGCCATGAGGTAGAAGCCGCCGAAACCGCGGGCGCCTCATCCCGAGCCTGCCGAAGGATGAGGCCTGAATTTTCATCGTTTTCAACGACCCGCGCGCGCGGCGCCTGTCATCAGCCGGTCACGCTTCCGACGGTTTTCTTCCAGGCGTGACTGATCCAAGACCCGGAATCCTCGCGCGGCGCCGCTCCGCCCGACTGCAAGAGAGCATAGGCGTCCTTGTACCACGGGCTGTCCGGGAAGTTGTGCCCGAGCACCGCCGCCGCGGTCTGCGCCTCGCTCACAATGCCGAGCGCCATGTAGGATTTGGTCAGGCGCATGAGCGCTTCTTCCACGTGAGAAGTTTGCTGGTATTCAGTGACGACAGCCCGGAACCGGTTGATGGCGGCGAGCTGATTGCCCTTCTTCTGCCAGTAACGGCCCACGGTCATCTCGGCCGCCGCAAGCGTGTCGCGCGCGAGCTTCACGCGCCGCTTGGCCTCCTCAACGTAGCTGCTGTCGGGATAGCGCCGGATGAGCGTCTCAAGCTCCGCGATCGCCTTCTTCGTCTCGCTCTGGTCCTTCGTCGGCGCGGAAATCCGCTCGAAATAGGAGCTTGCGATGATTTCCTGGGCGAGCGCCGCTTCCTTGGCGCCGGGATGCAAAGCGAGGAAACGGCGGGCGGCCGCAACAGCCTCCGGGCCTTTGCCCGCTTTCTGATAGGCCATGGCCGCCATCAAGGTGGCCTTCTTGGCTTCCTCGGAATACGGATAGAGCTGATCGATCCGCTCGAACGTCTCGGCAGCCTTGTTGTTGCTGCCTTTGTCCATGTTCTCGCTGGCTTCCTTGAGCATCACATCGGGCGGCCTTGTATCGAGCTTCCCCGCATCGTCGTTGCCGAACCACCCTCCCACAGTGCCGCAGCCGGCGAGGAGAGCCGCCAAGATTATCGCTCCGGCAGTTTGCCCGACAAATCGCAATCTCATCTCACCTTGCTCCCAAGCCCGATCCGAGTCGCGCCGGCGACTGAGTCGCCGCGCAGACTACCTCTCTCACCGGCAGAAAGCCGCAAAATGATGGTGAAATGCGGAGTTTTTCAGTCCATCGAGCAATCTCGGCGAATATTCTCGGGCTCGCCAGCGAATGCCTCTGCGGTTGTGGCGCGCATGCGTCTTATGGGTCGATTTTGCGGGCTCGGGCGCGATTTTGAGGCGCGGCCGCCTTACCCGCGGCAGCAGAATATCTGTGGATGTCAACGAAGGGATGCGTTCAAACTGTAGAGAGCGATTATCGCTCCGAGGATGCGGCCTTGGCGTGAGGGTTGACATCCACACATCTCACCATGCCGATCCTGACACTATATCGGTCGAACAATCTTCGGAAAGCGAGCATCGAAGGCTTTTCAATAAATCTATGGTATAGCATGCCGGCGCCAAGGCTACTTGCCACCCCAATCGAGACGCTCAGCCAACAGTTCATCAAAAAAGGCACATGGCCAACTATTCTACTCGTTACTGACAATATTGGTTTGTGTATAAGGTAAACGGAATAACTTGCATCACCCAGCCGCACCATCCAAAGTGGGGCTGAAAAAAATTTGCGGCTTTCAAGAAAGACGCCTCCGAGCACAAACGACGAGAATGGTACTGCAAACAGTATACGAGTCTGATCGGTAATAGGAATCCGAGTGATTAAAACAGTAGCAACCACCCCGAACGATACTAGAAAGATTCCGTGACGATTACCCAGTATTGTTTTTGACAAGTAAGCGACCCCCATGCCCGCAATAAACTCTACGTTTATCGGTGCGGTCAGCAGACCCACCAAGGGTGGCAGCTTTGTTGGGGTGTCTAATAGCGGAAAAATCGCTATCGCAAGCATCCAAACGGAAATAAAAAAAATAAAAACAATATTCGACACAAAGAACGTTGCAAAGATAAAATAAAACAACAATTCATGCATCAAGGTCCATGCGACCGATAAAGCGGGGGGTGAGATATCTGGAATCAAAAACAGAGAGCTAACAAGGCTAAAACCAGTTTTTGGGCCTGCGCTTGCATCTGGGAAAAAGTAATATAAACTCATCAATGCTACGGACACAGGCCAATACGGCGGAAAGATGCGAATAAATCTCTTTCTGCAATAGCTCGCTAGCGCTGAAAGTGATTTTTTGTCATTGTAATGACTGCTTAGAATAATAAAACCCGACAACACGAAGAAAAAATCCACACCCAAAAATCCATTCGAAAGAAAGGCGTCACACCATGCCGGTATGACCTGAACGAAAACAGTTGTGGATATTGATGCATGATAAAGCACAACGCCTAGGGCAGCTAAACCGCGGAAACATTGTATCGTATCAAACTTTTCAATTGCCATTTTCGACGTCCGTTAAAATAAGACACAACTATGCAAAGCCGGTCTATCACGGTCAACACGTCGATTGGTGTAAAATTATTTTTCCACAACCTCCCCACTTCCGGTTCGCCTTTAAATCCGGGCGGAATCACGTGAGCCTCCGGCGCCGGCGTTCCGGTTGTGGGGGTTGCGCGGCCTTCCCGGATCAATCGACCGCGGGAGCGAAGTTCGGCGTCGCGAACGCGATGCCGAATTCCGCGCGGGGCGCCACATGACGGGAGCGCGGCTTCTCGGCGGTTTCGACGATGGTCCAAGCGTCCTTGTTGTCGTAGAGCGCATGCAGGACGTTCGAATTCAGGCGATGGCCGCCGCGAGAAGAGCGGTACAGGCCGAGAATGGGCGCGCCCGCGAGCGCCAGATCGCCAACCGCGTCCATCGTCTTGTGACGGACGAATTCGTCGCTGTAGCGCAGACCTTCGGGATTGAGGATACGGTCGTCGGCGATCGCCACCGTATTATCGAGCGACGATCCGAGCGCCCTGCCGGCGGCCCAGAGCTGCTTCACGTCCTTCATGAAGCCGAAGGTGCGCGCGCGGCAAAACTTGCGGAATGACGAGGGCGTGACCTCAACGTCGAGGCGCTGCCTGCCGATCAATGGCGTCTTGAAGTCGATTTCCACATCGAGGCGGAAGCCGTTGTAGGGGAAAAGCTCGCCGATGGCGTCGCCGTCCTTCACCTGCACGGGTCGCAGCACCTTGATGTAGCGGCGCGGTTCGTCGAGTTCGCGCACGCCGGCTTCGAGGATGGCGTCCACGAAGGGCTCCGCGCTGCCGTCCATGATCGGAACTTCGGCGCCGTCGACCTCGATTTCGGCGTTGTCGACGCCCATGCCGCGAAGCGCCGCGAGCAGATGCTCCACGGTGGCGACGGACACGCCGTGCACGCTGGAGAGAACCGTGCAGAGCGTCAGATTGCTGACGGCCCGGAAATCGCCGGGCACGCGCCCGATCTGGCCGCCGCCCTGAACGGTGAAATTATAGCCGGTATTGGCTTCGGCCGGGTGCAGGATCAACGAAACTTCAGCGCCGCTATGGACGCCGACGCCTTTGAGGAAGACGTCGCGATCGAGAGTCGTCTGCCTGCAGGAAAAGCTGCGAAAGCTCATATCTTGCGCCGTTCTTTTGTGCCATGGCGCCTTCCTTTGCCGAAGGAAAGCGCTCCCCCTACGTGAGCGAATGCTTTGAGGCTTTTCAGAAATGCATCGGCAGCCTCACGCTACTCTTTGTCCCGGCTGTTTCGCCGGTTGCACGCCAAAGCTCAACCACATCCAACGATGCAAACGTAGCCGGGCGGTTGGCGGCGCTTCAAATCACGCTTTCTAACAGTCTGTTACGGTGAGGGGGCGCAATTTAGCTAAGGTTGAGGCGGCAGCGGGCTGCGCGCGCCGGCCGCGCCCTGCGGCAAGGGCGCGAGCCGCGTGGATTCGCTAGACGGTTTTTTTAAAAAAATGAGGAATTTCAAGGGCTTCATCGACAGGCTGGCGGCCTGAAGACGCGTCGCCGCCCCTGCTTTCGACTTCATCCGGGCCGTAGGACGAGGACACGGAGCCGTTCCGATGCTCTTGATCCGGAATCGTTTTTTCTTGCAAAGGCCGTTGCTGAATTGCAACGGATTTGGCCGGTGTGGATTGCTGCGACCCTCGGTCCCTACCCGCCATCCAGTCGAAAAATCCGCGAGGCCGCCCGGAAGTTCGAATTCGAGGGCGATCCGCCGTTGACGGGAGCGCCCTGGTTCAGCTCGGGAAAATCCTGAAAAGTCAAAGGCCTCTTCGGCGGGCGCGCCGTTTTCGAGGGAGGAATCGGCTCGAATCGGCCATCCGAAGGCGCGGCCGCTGCGTGCGTCTCCTGCTCGGGCGCTCTCCTGACCTTCGGCTCAAGCACCACGCGGCCCTGAGCGGGCTTCGGAGCGCTCGCATGCTCCCTCGGAGCGGCGTATCCTCCGCGCCTTTCGCCCGAAGCCGCGGACGAAATCCGCTCCGCGAGGCTCGCCTCTTTCTCAGGCGCAGGGGCCGGGATTTGAGGGATATGCTCCGGCGTTGCGATGCCGGTCGCCACGACCGAGACGCGGAGGCGGCCTTGCAGGCCGGCGTCGAAGGTTGCGCCGACGATGATGTTGACTTCGGGGTTTTCCTCCGGATCGACCTCGCGCCGGATACGGGACGCGGCTTCCTCGACCTCGTAAAGCGTCATGTCGAAGCTGCCGGTGATGCTGACGAGCAGCCCCCTCGCGCCGCGCATCGAGACTTCGCCGAGCAGCGGGTTCGAAATCGCGGCCTCGGCGGCGTGAAGGGCGCGCTTGTCGCCTTCCGCCTCGCCGGTGCCCATCAGCGCCGTGCCCATGTTCGCCATCACGGTGCGAACGTCGGCGAAGTCGAGGTTGATCAGCCCTTCCTTGACCATGAGATCGGTGATGCAGGACACGCCGGATCTCAGCACATCGTCCGCGCGCATGAAGGCGTCGGCGAAGGTGGTTTTCTCGCTCGCGACGAGGAAAAGATTCTGGTTCGGGATGACGATCAGCGTATCGACGTGCTTGGCGAGCGCGGCGATGCCCGCATCCGCCATGCGCATGCGGCGCTGGCCCTCGAACTCGAACGGCTTGGTGACGACCGCCACCGTGAGCACGCCAAGCTCCTTCGCCGTGCGCGCGATGATCGGCGCGGCGCCGGTGCCCGTGCCGCCGCCCATTCCGGCCGTAATGAAAAGCAGATGCACGCCGTCGAGATGGGAGCGGATGTCCTCCAGCGCCTCCTCGGCGGCAGCTGCGCCGATTTCCGGCCGGGAACCCGCGCCGAGACCCTCGGTGATGCCGACGCCCATCTGGATCACCGTGCCGGCGCTCGACGAGGCGAGAGCCTGCGCGTCCGTGTTCGCCGCAATGAACTCGATGCCTTCGAGACCGCTCTCGATCATGTTGTTCACGGCGTTGCCGCCCGCGCCGCCCACGCCGATCACCGTGATGCGCGGCCGCAACTCCGTCAGTCCTGGAAGTTGCAGGTTTATTCCCATGACAGGCCTCTCAGCTCCCTATTCGGGCGACGAGCCCGCTTATGCCTCCAGCCGATTGCGCGAAGCCGACCTTATAGAAAGCTAGTCCGCAGCCATTGGCTGATTCGGGACGCATAGCTACTATCTTGGGACGCAAGTCCTGGCGCATATGGAATTTCGCCCACGGACTGATGCCGGCTTGCATAAAGACACCCCCCGACCAGCGCGCTCAGAACGGTCCCGGCATTGAGACCGTTCAAATTAATGGGTTGCGCAGTCCTCGCCTCCGCGGCGAACAGGTGCGATGCAAGCTCACGCACACCTGGAAGCAGGCTACCCCCGCCCGCCAGCACGGCGCCCCCCGAAGGAATAGAATATCCAGCACCATTTAACCGTTCATTAACGCCCCGAAGTATGGCCGATGCCTTCGATCGAATAACGTGATTAAGAGAAAATTTCGAAATGGGTTCTCCTGTTTCGCCGTTCTGGAAAGGCAGATCCACGTCGGCTTGCAGACTATCGTAGACGCTGCCGAAACGGATTTTCAAGCGTTCAGCCTCGAATTTCCTCAACTTGAACGCGCTGGCGACCTCATCCGAGACTTGCTGACCGCCCATGGGTATGCACTCGGCGAAGACGGGCGCGCCGCCCTGAAACAGTATGCAGCCTGTGGATTGCGCGCCCATGTCGATCACAAGCACGCCCGCCGACCGCTCCAGGGCGTTCGTGACGGAGAGCGCCGTCGCGAGGGGGCCGGCGATGGTGCCGCGCACGGTGAGGAGGCTTTTGGCGACGCAGGCCGCGATCTGGCGCGCGCCTCGAAGCGGCATCGAAATCGCGATGACGTCCGTCTCCTCCGCCGCGTCCGCGGCCCCAGGATCGCCATCGCCGGCCTCGCCCTTCGTCATGAACAGGTGAAGCAGCTTGCGCTGGGCGGCCGAGCAATGCTCGCCGGCGGCCACCGAAATCGCCTCGATGTCTTCTCTCGTCAGGATGGCGTCCGCGCCGAGCTTCGCCTCGAACACGTCCGCGGCGAGCCCATGAAACTGGCCCGTGACCAGAACGTCTTCGACGTTGAGCCCGGCTTGCTGTTCGGCCAGCCCGACCGCGCGCCGGATGCTCGCCTCCGTGGCGTTCAGATTGACGATGCGGCCGCCCGAAAGGCCCGAGGACCTGACGGCCGAACTGCCGAGCACGCGAATGTTCCGCGCCCCGGCGTCGAAACCGAAGCGCGGCGAGGACAGCGCAACGATCGCGCAGGCCATCTTCTGCGCGCCCATGTCCACGATGGTGACGATTTCGTCTCGCGCTTGGAACGGCCATAGCCGCGACGGACCGCGCGAGGTCTGCCGCCGCTCATCGGTCATAAGGCCTTGCCCCTCCTGAGCGCGGAGGCTGGCTGCGCTGAATTCGCGGTCAGGGCTGCGATAGCCCTATCGCGGTTTGCCAAGGTCGGCTCCTTCAATTGCAGGATCGTCCGGTGCGTCAGACGCAAATCGATACAGTCCAACGCCATATCGGCAATCTTCGTGTTGGCCAGAAGCGATTCGAGCCGCCCAAGAACTAGCTCTGTCACCTTGCGCGGAAGTTTTATCGCGACGCCATTGTCGAGTTTGAACTGCCAGAAGCGCTCGGCGACGAGGTCCGCCCGTTCGATGCGCCGCTTGATGGCGTCGTGACCCGAAAGGGCCTCCAGCAGGGCGGCGGCTTCGAGAGGCGCGCCTTCGCCGCCGAAGAGAAGGAACGACTCGAAGCGCCCTTCCGCCGGTCCGAGAACATGCCCCTCCCGGTCGACGGCCTGCACGGCGTTTTCGGCGTCGGCCCAGCGCGCAAAGGGCTCGCGCTCGCTGACCGCGACCTCAAGGCGGGACGGCAGAATGCGGCGCACGTCGGCGGACGCGATCCAGCCGAGCTTCAGCAGCCGGTCTTGCGCTTCGAGCGCGTCGTAGGACAATGACGAGTTGGCGAAGGGTAGGCCCAGAGCCTGCCGCAGCGTCGCTTCCGGCGTATTCTTCGCTCCGGCGACGGGGACCGAATCTTCGAGCCGGAAGCCCGCGTCATAGGCGGCGCGATCCGCTATCGCCGCGATTTCGTCGTAGGCCGCTTCCGTCGCTCCCGCCAGCTGAAGCGCATAGATCGCCGTGGCCGCGAGGAAAATCATGCTGACGACGAAGCCGGCCCGCGACGCGCGATCCGCATGCAGAAGGGCGATGGAGAACCAGGACGGCGAGGCGGCGCCTTTTTGAACCGAAGGCGCCCCGCTGTCGTTAGGATTGCCCGAACGGCCGGATCCCAGGCTTACCGATTGCAAGAAGCGTCCTCCACAATCCACCGTACAAGCTCACCGAACGTCAATCCAGCATGGGCCGCCAGCTCGGGAACAAGCGATGTCGCGGTCATGCCTGGCTGAGTATTGACCTCAAGGCAGACAAGCTCGCCCGTTCCCCCCGGCCGATCGTCGAATCGGAAATCGGCCCGGCTAACGCCCCGGCATCCCAATGCATGGTGCGCATCGAGAGCCGATTTTTGGATAAACTTGTAAATGTCCGGTGAAAGTTGCGCCGGCAGAATGTGGCGGGAGCCTCCTTTTGCGTATTTTGCTTCGTAATCGTAGAAGCTTAGCCCGCCGGCAGGTTTTATTTCGATGATGTCGAGCGCGCGGCCGCCCATGACCGCGCAGGTCAGTTCGCGTCCGCCAATGTACCGTTCGACGAGCACGTCGCCATAGGCCCAGTCGGGGCGGGTCAATTCCTGCGGCGGATGCTCATGATCCTCCCGCACGATGAAAACGCCGACGCTCGATCCCTCCGCCACCGGCTTGACGACGTAGGGCGGCGCCATGAGATGGCCGCGCGCGGCCTCGGCGGCGCTGGCGACGGCGCCATCGGCCACGGGGACGCCGGCGGCGCGGAAGGCGGTCTTCGCGCGGGCCTTGTCCATGGCGAGCGCGGACGCCAGCACGCCCGAATGCGTGTAGGGAATTTCCAGCGTTTCGAGCACGCCCTGGATGCAGCCGTCCTCGCCCCATTTGCCGTGCAGCGCGTTGAAGCAGGCGTCGGGCTTCAAGAGGGTCAGGCGGCCGGCGATGTCGCGGTTCACGTCGATGCGCGTGACGCGGTAGCCGAGGCGTTCCAGCGCGCCCGCGCATGCCGCGCCGGAATTGAGCGACACATCCCGCTCCGACGACCACCCGCCCATCAGCACCGCGATATGTTTGGAACTAGACATCGAGGGACCCCTGCTTGCTCGTCTCTTCGCGCTTCGGCTTCTTGAACGCCGAGTCGTCCCGCCAGGGCATCAGCGGCTGCTTGCCCTCCAGCAATTCCTCCACCGTGAAGACCTGCACTTTGGGAAACTCGCCGAACTCGGTCTTGTAGAAGCCCGCCGCCGCCGCCCGCGCGATCATCGGCTTGGTCGGCGCCGCCAGCGTGACGAAGACGCCCATTTTCGCGCCCGTATGCTCGACGGTCGTTATGAGGTCTTTGACGTGCGTATCCGAGACGTGCTTGCCGCCTTTCACCGAAACGATGGCCTTCTCTGTCGCGTTCTTGCCGACATGGAACCAGATGATCCCATCGACGCCGCCGTCGGCGCCCTTCACGCCGCCTTTGAATGGCTGCGCCTCCACCAGCGAAAGCGCCCAAAGCTGGAATTGATGCTTGTCCGCATCGGCCAAAGCCTGCGCCCCGCCGAGATCCTTCGGCACGCCGGCAATCTCGAAGCTGATGCCGGGAAATGCCTTCTTCATCCGGCGGTCAATCAAGCGGACGGCGAGGTGCGTTATGTCGATGCCTATCCAGCGCCTGTTGAGCTTTTGCGCCGCGTGTACAGTAGTACCGCAGCCACAAAAAGGATCGAGGACGAGATCGCCTTCATTCGATGAAGCCGCAACGATGCGCTCCAGCAGCGCAACCGGCTTCTGCGTCGGATAACCCAATCGCTCCTGAGCTTGAGAATTTATGGGCGGAATATCGGCCCACACCGATTCCACTGGTACTCCTTCTTGCTGATCCAAATACCTTTTTTCTCTCGGAATGCCGCCGTTTGGCGGAAGGTAAATTCGGCCCTCCTGTTCAGCTTGGAGCATCCGTTCGCGCGTCCATCTCCAGACCTTGGTGTGTCCATGAAACTCGTATGTGAGGTTCGGCCTATCGGGGTTTGGGTTCAATAGTGAGGTCGCTTGAAATCTCTTTCCCGTTCGGTCGTCGATTAGAGAATAATACTTCTTAACATATTCCTCGGTGTGAGGCATATATTGGGAGTTCCATTTGAACTCATTACTGCGTCGGTAAAACAGCACAACGTCATGATTCGACGCAAAACGCGAAAAGGCCAATCCCTTCGGAGTTGTCCTCTTCCATATAATCTCATTGATGAAGTTTTGATCTGAGAAGATAGCATCGTTCAGTATTTTGAGATAATGGCTGGCCGTAGGGTCGCAGTGGAGATAAAGCGATCCTGTGGGTTTTAGCACGCGATGCAGTTCGATCAAGCGCACGGCCATCATGGTCAGATAAGCCATGAGGTCGCTTTCGCCGAGAACCTTCCGCAAAGCGACAATCAACTCGGCTGCGCTAGAGTAGCGGCTCTTCAAGATGTCGCTAAACGCCTTCTCAGCGCCGTCGATCTGCCAGTTCCAGCTATCCTTGAACGCTTGCACCTGCGCTTGCGATTTTTCGCCCGAAGGCGAGTTGAAAATCACATTGTAGGTGGCGTTCGAGTTGAAGGGCGGATCGAGATAGACGAGATCGACGCTTTCGTCCGCAATCTCGTTTCTCAGAATGTCGAGATTGTCGCCGTAAAAGAGAGTATTTTCTTTTGGGGTTTGCAACATCTTTTTCTATTCGGCGGCGGCCTTGCAATCCCCGGCGAGGGGGACGCCGATGCGCTTGATCTCCCACTCCAGCATGACGCCGCTCTGCGCCAACACGCGCTCGCGGACAAGTTCGCCCAGCCGCTCGATGTCGGCGGCGGTCGCGCCCTCGTCGTTGATCAGGAAATTGCAATGCATCTCGGACATATGCGCGCCGCCCACGCGGAGGCCCCGGCAGCCGGCCGCGTCGATGAGTTTCCAGGCGCTATGGCCCGGCGGGTTCTTGAAGGTTGAGCCGCCCGTGCGGCTTTTTATGGGCTGGTTCGCCTCGCGATAGCCGGCGACGGCCTGCATCTCGCGCTCGATTTCGGCGGGGTCGCCCTCGCGGCCTTCGAAAATGGCGCGAGTGAAGATATGATCGGCGGGCGCGGAGCAGTGGCGATAGGTGAAGCCCATGCCCGCGTTGTCGTAGACGTAGAGCGCGCCGCTCCGGTCCACCGCGCGCGCCTCCACAAGCACGTCCTTCGTCTCGCCGCCATGCGCGCCCGCGTTCATGCGCAGCGCCCCGCCCACCGTGCCGGGGACGCCACGGTAGAAGGCGAGGCCCGCGATGCCGGCCTTGGCGGCGGCCTGCGCGAGGCGAACATCGGGAACCGCCGCGCCCGCTTCGATGCGGGTCGCGCTGAGCGCCCTGGCTTCGTTGAAGCCGCGGCCGAGACGGATCGTTACGCCCGGCAAGCCGCCATCGCGAACCAGCAAATTCGAGCCGACGCCGACGACCATGACGGGCACATCCAGCGGGCAGCGCGACAGGAAATAGGCGAGGTCGTCCTCATCGGCGGGCGTGAACAAAACCTGCGCCGGGCCGCCGACGCGCAGCCACGTCAACTCGCTCAGCGCGACATTCGGCAAAAGCCTGCCGCGAACATCAGGCGCCGCCGCGAGAAGACTCGGGACAAGGTCCTCGAACATCGATCATTCCGCCGCGCCGGCGAACGCGGAATAGACGCTGAGCCGGTCCGGCAGAGCGCGCGCCCATTCGCTGATCGTGCCCGCGCCGAGCCCGATCACGAGATCGCCGGGCCGCGCCAGCGCCGCCACCGAGCGCGTGAGCGTGTCTTCGCCTTCAATGGGGTAGACGCGCGCGTGGCCGGTGTGGCGGATGCCCTCCACCAGCCTGTCGCGGTCGAAGCCGTTCGGCATTTCGCCCGCCGGATAGACGGGAGCGACGAGCACCGTGTCCGCCTCGCCAAAGCACGCGCAAAACTCGGCGAACAGCGATTTCAGCCGGGAGAAGCGGTGCGGCTGCACGATGGCGATGACGCGCCCGTTGGAGGCGCCGCGCGCCGCGCTCAACACGGCCGCAATCTCCGCCGGGTGATGCGCATAGTCGTCGTAGATCGAGACGCCGTTCCATTCGCCCGTTTGGGTGAAGCGGCGGTCCACGCCCTCGAAGCTGGAGAGCGCTTCGAAAATTCTGCCGGCGCCAATCCCGGCGTGCAGTCCGACCGTGATCGCGGCCGCCGCGTTCAGCGCGTTGTGCGCGCCCGGCACAGGCAATTTGAAGCCGGTCCGGCGCAAGGGACGATCGCCGCCATCCGCATGCCGCACGTCGAACGTCACCGAGCCGCCATTGGTGGCGACGTTGTCGATCTTGGTGGCGGCGTCGAGCGCGCGCCCGAAGGCGGCGAGCGGCGGAAGATGGCCCTCCGCTTCGAGCCGGTTGAGCAGGCTGCGCACCACCGGATGGTCGATGCCGGCCACGGCGAGGCCGTCCGCGGGAATCTGGCGGAAGAAGGTCAGGAACGCTTCGTGAAGGGCGGCTTCCGTCCCGTAATAATCGAGATGCTCGGGGTCGATGTTCGTCACCACGCCGATCTCGGTCGGAAGCCGGATGAAGGTGCCGTCCAACTCGTCGGCCTCCACCACCATCCATTCGCTCGCGCCGATGCGGGCGTTGGACCCCCAGGCGCGGATTACGCCGCCGACAAGCACCGTCGGATCGAGGCCGGCCTTTTCCATCATCCAGCCGATCATGGCCGTCGTGGTGGTCTTGCCGTGGGAGCCGGTGATCGAAATCGTGCGGTAGCCCTTCATCAGCGCGGCGAGCGCATCGGCGCGGCTGAAAACGGGCAGGCCCATCGCGCGCGCGGCCTTCAGCTCCGGGTTCGTCTCCTTGACGGCGGTGGAGATTACGACGGTCGCCGCGCCTTCTAGATTTCCCGCCTCGTGGCCGACGAAAACCTTCACGCCCTTGCCGGTCAGGCGCCGGAGGTTCGCCCCGTCTTTCTGGTCGCTGCCTTGAACGGCGAGCCCCCTGGCGAGCATGATTTCCGCAATGGCGCTCATGCCGATGCCGCCAACGCCAATAATATGTATCCGGCCGCCGGAAAGCGGATCTTTCATCGCCACGTCCTCTCTTCCCCCAGCCGCACGTTTCCCCCCGCGGCCGTATGCCCCAAATTGTAAAAGCAGACTATTAAGCAGTTACTGCAGCGCTTACGCTAGCGTCTTGTTTTTCAGCGAGTTCTTCGAGAAGATTTGCAAGATTATCAACTGCTTTGTAGTTTGCGAGCGCATGCGCGTTCGACGCCGCGCGCACGAGCGCTGTCGGATCTTCGAAGAGCCGCCGTGCCGTCGCCGCGAGCGCTTCAGCCGTCAGCGTCGCCTGCGGCAGGCAAAAGCCGGCGCCCGCATGCTCCATCCTTGTCGCATTTTCGAGCTGATCGTTGTCCTTCGCGTGCGGCAGCGGAACGAGAATGGCGGGCCGCCCGAGAGCGCAAAGCTCGGCGACGGTGGTGGCGCCGCTGCGCGCCATGACGAGATGCGAGTTAGACATCCGGTAAGGAAGATCCTCAAAGAATGTCGTAAGTTCGGCGGCGACGCCCGCCGATTCGTAGGAGTCGAACACGCGGTCGATGTCTTCCTCGCGGCATTGCTGCATCACGAATAGCCGGTCGCGGATCTGCTGCGGCAGCAATTGCAGCGCTTGCGGCACGATATCCGAGAAATAACGGGCGCCCTGGCTGCCGCCGAAGACGAGGAGATTGATCTGGGCCTGGCTCGACGGCGGGCGGTAGGGCATATTGTGGAGCGCCAGCACCGCCTTGCGCAGCGGCGTCCCCGTCACTCGCGCCTTCAGGAGAAGCTTGCCCTCCAGATATTTCGTGCTCTCGAACGAGCACGCGATGGCCTTGACCATGGGCGCGAGGAAGCGATTGGCCTGCCCCATCACGGAGTTCTGCTCGTGGATGGCGGCGGGGATGCCTTTTCCCATCGCGGCGAGAACCGGCGCCAGCGTCGGGTAGCCGCCGAAGCCGATGAGCGCCCTCGGCTGCGACTCGCCCATGATCCGGTAGGCGGCCTGGAAGCCGTTGCCGAGCATGCCGAGCGTTTTCGTCGCCTCGATGGGGGAGCGCCCGCGGAACGTCGCCGCGGCGACCTTGTAAATCTTGCGCGCCGGAAAATCCGCGCCGAACACATTGCCGCGCGGGTCGGTGATGAGGTCCACCTCGTAGCCGCGCCGGATCATTTCCTCGCCGAGCGCCTGCGCCGGGAAAAGATGTCCGCCGGTGCCGCCGGCGGCAAGCATTACGGAACCGCGGCTCATGTACGGGTCTCCCTGCCGGATCTGATTGACAAGCCGCCCAGGGCCGGGAAGGCCTGCGACGCGAATTTGAACGCCGATCGCCTTGTGAGCGCGAGGATCATGCCGAGCGTGATGGCGGTCGCAAACAGCGACGACCGGCCGTAGGACACAAAGGGAAGCGTGACCCCCTTCGCCGGCACCAGGTTCAAGTTCACCGCCATATTGATCAAGGCCTGTAATCCGAAAATCATGACGAGCCCCGCCGCAGCAAGACGCACAAAATCCTCCCGCTCGCGAAACGCGCCCCTTAATGCTCTCCAGACGATCAAGGCATAAATCAGAATTATGAAAAGGCAAGCGGCAATGCCCATCTCCTCGGCGACGGCTGCGAAGACGAAGTCGTTATGGGCGTCGGGCAGGCGGGCGCGCGTGAAACCTTCTCCGAGACCATGGCCGAACCAGCCCGCGTCGCGAAAAGCGTTCACGGCGACCGAAGTCTGCATCGATTCCTGCGCGCCGCCGGTGAACCGATTGATGCGGCTCATGAAGTGCGGCATGGTGAAATACGCGGCTACGAGCCCCGCCACGCAGACGGCGGCGAAAAGCGGCGCGATGCGCAACGGATAGCCGGACAGGAAGAAGAGCGCGCACCAGACGCAGGTGACGATGATCGTCTGGCCCATGTCGGGTTGCAGCACAAGCAGCGTCACGAACACGGCCAGCATCAGGAGCGCGAGTTCGAGCGCGGGCATGTCCTGCCGCTTCACGCTCTCCGACAACAGCCATGCCGACAGCACGACGAAACCCGGCTTCACGAACTCGGACGGCTGCAGGAACACGCCGCCGGCGATCAGCCAGCGCGCGGCGCCATTGCGCTCGATGCCCTGCAGAAGCGTCGCGGCCATCAGGACAACGCCGCCTATGAAAAGAATAAGCGCGAAACGCTTGACCTGCCCAGGAGAGAGCAGCGAGACGCCGATGACGATGAGGAGCGCGACGGCCATGCCGGCCGCATGTCGCTTCACGAAATAGAAGGGCTCAAGCTTGAAATGGATCGCGGTCTGCGGGCTTGCGGCGACCGAGGCGGCGAGGCCGGCGACGGCGAGAGCGAGGATCAGCGCAATGAGAGTGCGGTCGACGGTCAGCCACCAATCTGTGACGACGGCGCGCTCGGCCCGCGAAATCGTCATGGGACGCGGCCCTTCGGAGAAGAGGCGGGCAGCGCCTCGACCAGCGTTCGGAAGGCGGCGCCGCGCACTTCGAAATTCGGGAACTGGTCGTAGGAGGCGCAGGCCGGCGAGAGCAGCACCGCCGCTTCGCCCGCCGCAGACGCGAGCGCGTCGGCCGCGGCTTGGGCGACGGCGCGGTCGAGCGTGCGGGAAATGACAAAGGGGACGGCGCGTCCGAGCGTCTTCGCGAACGCTTCCGCAGCCTGCCCGATCAGATAGGCCTTCTTGATGCGCGGGAAGAAAGGCGCGAGCGGCTCGATCCCGCCCTCCTTAGGCTTGCCGCCCGCGATCCAGTAGATGTTGGAGAAGCTCAGCAGCGCGCGCTCGGCCGCATCCGCGTTCGTCGCCTTCGAGTTGTTCACGAACAGCACGTGCTTGATGCGCCGGACTTCCTCCATGCGGTGCGCGAGGCCGGGGAAGGTCCGCAGCCCTGGCGCGAGCGCGTCCCAGGACAGGCCCAGGCTGCGCGCCGCCGCCAGCGCCGCGCTTGCGTTCTGCGCATTATGCGCGCCGCGCAGCGAGCCGATGCCGTCGAGCCGGACCCTGTTCGAGACCCTGCCCATGGTCATCTCGAAAAGCTCGGCGCCTTCCGCATAAACGCCGTCGTCGACGGGCCGCTTCGCCGAAATGCGCACCACGCGCACGCAGCGCGCTTTCGCCCGCGCCGCAATCGCGTCGCAAAAGCCGTCGTCGGCGCCGATCGCCGCGATCCCGCGCCCGGACATATGCGCGAAGGTTTTCTCCTTCACCGCCGCGTAATTCTCGAATGTGCCGTGGCGGTCAATATGGTCCGGCGTGATGTTGAGGAGAACGGCGGCGTTCGGATCGAGGCTCGGCGTCAGGTCGAGCTGGAAGCTCGAAAACTCCAGCACATAGTGGCGGCCGTTCTCGAAGGGCGGCAGGTCGAGCACCGCCGCGCCGATATTTCCGCCGCGCACCGCGTCCAGCCCTGCGCTTTGCAGGAGGTGATGGGTCAGCGCGGTCGTGGTCGATTTGCCGTTGGTTCCGGTTATAACGATCGCGGGGCAGGCCGCGCCCACGCGGCGCCGTTCGCGCATGAAAATTTCGGTGTCGCCGATGATTTCCACGCCGCGCGCGCGCGCGAGCTTCGCCGTCCAATGCGGCTCGGGATGGGTCAGGGGAACGCCCGGCGCCAGCACGAGCGCGTCGATGGCGCTCCAATCGGCGCTGCGCAGATCGGACAGCGGCAGCCTGGCGCTCTCCGCCGCGGCGCGGCCTTTCTCTCCGTCGTCCCAGGCCAGAACCTTGGCGCCGCCCGCGAGGAGCGAGCGTCCAGCGGACAGCCCCGACAGCCCCAAGCCGAACAGCGCGACCGTCTTGCCTGCGAAGGAGTGGGCCTCGATCATTCTACCTCAGCTTCAGCGTTGTGAGCCCAATCAGCGCCAGGATGACGGCGACGATCCAAAAACGGATCACCACGGTTGGTTCCGCCCAGCCCTTCTGCTCGAAATGATGGTGCAGGGGCGCCATTCGGAATACGCGCTTGCCCGTCATCTTGAAGGACAGCACCTGCACGATGACGGAGACGGTCTCAAGCACGAACAGCCCGCCGACGATGCCGAGCACGATCTCGTGCTTCACGGCCACCGCGATGGAGCCGAGCGCGCCGCCCAGCGCCAGCGAGCCGGTGTCGCCCATGAAGATCATGGCGGGCGGCGCGTTGAACCAAAGGAAGCCGAGCCCCGCGCCGAGCAGCGCCCCGCATATGACCGCGAGTTCGCCCGCCCCCGGCACAAAGTGGATTTGCAGGTATTCTGCGAAGATCTTGTTGCCGACGAGATACGCGATCACCCCGAAGGCCGAGGCCGCGATCATCACCGGCACGATGGCGAGTCCGTCGAGGCCGTCGGTCAGGTTCACCGCGTTGCCGGCGCCCGCGATCACGAAGATGCCGAGACAAATGAACAGGACCAGCCCGAGATTGAGCACCACTTCCTTGAAGAACGGCACAGTCAACGACGTTGCAAAAGGCTTGAAGCCGCCGGCGGCGACGATGGCGTAGGTGGCGAGCCCGGCGACGATCAGCTCCAGCAGCAGCCGCACGCGCCCGGAAAAGCCCGACGAGGTGCGCTTCGTCACCTTCAGGTAATCGTCGTAGAAGCCGATCAGGCCGTAGGACAGCGTGACCGCGAGCACGATCCAAACATAGGGGCTGTACGGATTGGCCCACAGCACGGTAGCGACGCACAGTCCGAACAGGATCATCAGCCCGCCCATCGTCGGCGTGCCCTTTTTCGTCAGTAGATGCGTTTTCGGGCCGTCCTCGCGGATCGGCTGGCCCTTGCCCTGGCGGGCGCGGAGCGAGTTGATGAGCCACGGGCCAAGCAGAAAGACGACGAGCATCGCCGTCACGACCGCCCCGCCGGTCCGGAACGTGATGTAGCGAAACAGGTTCAAAACCTGGTGTTGGTTGCTCAGTTCGCCCAGCAAATAAAGCATGCGATAGTCCAGCCCTTACGCCGCGCCGCGGCCATGTTCCGTTTCCGGCAGGTCGAAGCGCGAACGAAGCGCCTCCGCCAAATGCCCCATCCGGCTGCCAAGCGATCCCTTGATCGTGACCGCGTCGCCGCCCTTCACCTCGTTCAGCACTACGGCGTGCAAATCCTCGGACGCTTGCGCCCAGCCGCCGCGCTTGTGCTCCGGGAGCTTGTCGTAAAGATGAGCCATCAGCGGTCCGGCGCAGAAAACGAGATCGACGGCGTTCGAGTCAACGGCGCTCGCAAGACCCGCATGAAATTGTGGCGCGTCGTGGCCGAGCTCCAACATATCGCCAAGGATCGCGATGCGGCGCGCGAACTTGCCGCGCGGGGCGGCGCCGAGAACGGCGAGCGCGGCGCGCATCGAAGCCGGGTTGGCGTTGTAGGTTTCGTCGATAATCAGAACGTCTCCCTCCGGCGTTTTGAAGGCGGAGCTGCGTCCGCGGCCTTCTGGCGCCTCGAACTTGGCGAGCGTATCGGCGGCGGCCTCGACGTTTCCGCCCGCGAGCTTCACCGCGGCGAGCGCGGCCAGCGCGTTCGGCGCGAGATGGCGCCCGTGCGCCGCGATGCGGAACCTCAGGCGCGAGCCCAGCACGTCCGCAGTCACGGCGGAGCCTTCCTCGCCCGCCTCGAAACTCAGGAGCCGCGCATCCGCGTCCGCGCTTTCGCCGAACGTCACGACGCGCGCGCCATAGGCCGCCGCCTTCGCCTTGAGCCGCGCGAAATGCTCGTTATCGGCGGGCAGGATAGCAACGCCGCCTTGCGTCAGACCTTCGAAAATTTCGGCCTTGGCGTCGGCGATGTCCGCGACGGAGGCGAAGAACTCGATGTGGACGGGCGCAACCCAGGTCACGATGGCGATGTGCGGCCGGACGAGGCCCGTGAGCGGCGTGATCTCGCCCGCGTGGTTCATGCCGATCTCGAACACGCCGAAATCCGTGTCTTGCGGCATGAGCGACAGCGACAGCGGCACGCCCCAGAGATTGTTGTAGGACTTTTGCGAAGCGTGCGTGCGCCCCGCGCGCGCCAGCATGAGGCGCAGCATTTCCTTCGTGCCGGTCTTGCCGACGCTGCCGGTGACGGCGATAACGCGCGCATCCGTCCGCTGGCGAGCCGCCCGCCCCAGCGCATTCAGCGCTTCGAGCGTATCCGCCACGCGAAACAGGGGATGGGCCGAGGCGGGCGCCTCGAACGCATAGTCCACGACAGCGGCGGCCGCGCCCTTTTCGAAGGCGGCGGCGACGAATTTATGCCCATCGGCGCGATCGCCCCTGATGGCGGCGAAGAGATCGCCCGGCTTGCACGTCCGGCTGTCGATGGAGACGCCGTTCGCCCTGAGATCGGACAAGCCAGAAGGCGCCAATCCGAGCGCCGCCGCGATTTCCGAGCCCGTCCAAAGCGCATCAGACATGGGCAGCCCTCCGCGAGCGCGCCGCCGCCAGCGCTTCGGCGACCGCCTCATGATCGGAGAATGGGATGACGGTCTTGCCGACGATCTGCCCCGTTTCGTGGCCCTTGCCCGCAACAAGCAGCACATCGCCCCGCTCCAGCGCGCCGATGGCGGCGGCGATGGCGTCCGCGCGCCCGCCGATCTCCACGGCGCCGGGGGCGGCCGCCATGATGGCGCGGCGGATTTCGGCGGGGTCTTCGCTCCTCGGATTATCGTCCGTCACGTATACTGCGTCGGCGTAAGCGGTCGCGGCGCGCCCCATTTCCGGCCGTTTCCCCTTGTCGCGGTCGCCGCCGCAGCCGAACACGACGCGCAGCCGCCCGCTGACATAGGGGCGCAAGGCTTCGAGCGCCTTCACGAGCGCGTCCGGCGTGTGCGCATAATCCACAAAGGCGGGCGCGCCGAGCGCTGTCTCGCCGATATATTCGAGCCGGCCTTTCGCGCCCCTGAGATCCGCGACGGCGGCGAACACGCCTTCGGGCGCGGCGCCGAGGCCGAGCGCGAGGCCCGCCGCGACGAGCGCATTGGAAACCTGGAACGCGCCGGCGAGCGGCAACGCGACATTGTAAGAACGGCCCGCATAGGCGATGGAAAGGCGCTGCCTGAAGCCGTCGCGCTCCGCGCCCCGAAGCGCAAGCGCTCCCCCGCGTTCGCCGACGGTCATCACGGCGAGCTTGCGCTCCTTCGCGGTCTCGGCGACACGCTCCCATCCGGGGCTGTCGGCGTCGATGATTGCGGGCGCGCCGGGCGGCAGCAACTCCCGGAACAGCCGCAGCTTCGCCTGCAAATAATCCTCGACGGTGGGATGATAATCGAGGTGATCGCGCGTGAGGTTGGTGAACGCGCCGGCGGCGAGCCTCACGCCATCGAGACGGCGCTGGTCCAGCCCGTGGCTCGAAGCCTCCATCGCGAGGTGCGTCACGCCTTCCGCCGCAAGCGCCGCGAGAGACGCGTGCAGCGCGACCGGATCGGGGGTGGTGTGCGCCAGGATCCGCTCGCCTCGCTTCGTGGAAATGCCGATGGTGCCGAGGCTGGCGGCGTCGAAGCCTACGCCCGCCCAGATCTGGCGCAGGAAAGAAGCAACCGAGGTCTTGCCGTTCGTACCCGTGACCGCCGCGACGGTTTCCGGCTGGCGGCCGTAGAAGCGGGCGGCGATGAGGGCGAGCGCGAGCCGCGGGTCGGCGGAGCGCAGGAGCGGGACGCCAAGCGCTTCAGCCTTTGCGTTTTCTCCCGCGAGGACCGCGACCGCGCCGCGCGCCACGGCATCCGCCGCAAACGCGAGCCCATCGGTTTTCACGCCCGCAAGCGCGACGAACAGCATTCCTGGCGCGGCCTGCCGGCTATCGGCCGTAACTCCCGCTATATCGAGCGCCGGAAGCGGGGCGGGGCTGACTGAAAGCGGAATATCCTTGATCAAATCCGCCAGTTTCATTCGGGATCTTTCGGAGGGCAGCGCGCTGGGGGGCTCTGAGAGCCGTCTGTTCATAGGGGGTTGCGCGCGGTTCGTCAAACCGGGGTGTGGGCAAGATGTCGAGCATCGGCGCGATGCGCTTGATGATGGCGCCCGCCGTCGGGGCCGCGTTCTGCGAGGCTTCGAAGCTTGGCGCGCCGGCTTCGGGCTGCGGTTCGTCGATGGTGACCATCACGAGGTATTTCGGGGCATCGATGGGGAAGGCGGCGACGAAGCTGTTCATCACGTCGTGCGTATACTGCCCGTCCTTCACCTTCTTCGCCGTCCCCGTCTTGCCGCCGACGGCGACGCCAGCCACAGCCGCGCGCCGCCCGGTGCCGCGCTCGACTACAAGCCGCATGAGGTCGCGCATGGTGGCGCTGGTTTCAGGCTTGATGAGTTGCTCGCCCTTCTCGCCGGCGCCTGTCTCCGCCAACAGGAAGGTGGGCTTGATGCGTTCGCCGCCGTTCACGAGGGTCGCCATCGCGCTTGCGAAAAGCAGCGGCGGAACCGCCATGCCGTGGCCGAAGGCGATGGTGACCGCGTTCGCCGGCCGCCAGACCTTCGGGAAGACGGGCGTGGGTGAAGTCCCGGCCTCGGTCTCGATCTTTTCGAACAGACCCATCGTTCTGATGAACGCCTGTTGCCGCTCCATGCCGGCCGCCATGGCGATGCGCGCCGCGCCGGTGTTGGAGGAATGGATGAAAATATCCTCGACAGACATGTATTTTTGCTTGGCGTGCGCGTCGTGCAGCATGAAATGCCCGACCGGCATCGAGCTTACGTCGAACGTATCGAAGCGCGTGGCGACGCCCTGGTCGAGCGCCATGGCGACGGTGATCGATTTGAACACCGAGCCAAGCTCATAAACGTCGGTGACGACGCGGTTCTGCCGGTTCTGCTCGGCCGCCTGTTCGCGGCGGTTCGGGTCGAAATCCGGGAGCGACGCCGACGCCAGCACCTCGCCGTTCTTCACGTCGAGGACGATTCCCATTGCGGCCTTCGCCCGGTAGCGCTCCATGGCCTGCGAAAGCTCTTCGCCCAAGGCATGCTGCACGCCCAGATCCAGCGACAATTTCACGACAGGCCGCTCCGAAAGCGACGACGGCGTCACCTGCGAGGCGAGCTTCTGATCGACGTACCACTCGACGCCGCTGCGTCCCTCATTGTCGACATTCGTGATGCCGAGAATGTGCGCGGCCTCGTTTCCGGCCGGGTAGACCCTCGTGTTGGTGGGCAGCAACGTCATGGCGGGGATGCCGAGCGCTTGCACGGCCTCCGCCTGCCGTGGCGTCAATCCGCGCTTCACCCACTCGAACCGGCTCGACTTGTCGCGGAACTTGCGCGCCAGCGCGACCTGATCGAGGTCCGGGAATAGCGCGGCGAGCTTCTCGGCGGCCTCGTCGGCGTTCACGATCTGCTTCGGGTTGGCGGCGAGCCAATAGACGCGGATGTCGGTGGCGAGCAGCCTGCCGTTGCGGTCCACGATGTCGGGGCGGTTCTTGGCGAGCTGGGCGGGGCCGACCGCCGGCGCGAGCATGGGCATGTCGTCCGCCGCCGCGCCGTAACGGACGATCTGGCCGGAAAGGATAGCAAATCCGGCGGCGAAGGAGCACGCGAGCAGGATTTGCGCGCGCCTTGCGTTTTTGGCGGCGTGCGCGGCGGTCTTGGCGCCGCCGAACCGAAGGCAAAGAGTGGCGAGCGTCGCCATGACCTTTACCGCGCGCCGGCCACGGACGAATGAGACGACGCTTTTTGGATCAGCGCGGCGATGCCGTCCTTCCGCGCGGCCTGCGCGGTCGCGGCGGCCTGCGCTGTCGCGCCCTGTCCGCCTGCGACGACGCTCCACGGCACGAGCTGGGCCTGCGCGATGGGTTCGAGCTTCAGCGCCTTCTTCGCCATGTCCTCGATCCGCTCGGGACGCGACAGGTAGCTGACCTCGGCGCGCATCAGCGAGAGGAAATCGCTCTCATCCTGAAGCGCGTTGACGAGCTGCTGCGCCTCGGCTTCGAGGGCGCGCGTCTTGAGCTTCAGATTATAGGTGTAGGCGAAGAGACCCACGAGGCAGCCGAAGGCCAGAAGGCAGAGTGAACGCATAACGGCTTTTCCCATGCGGAGGAGACAGGCCGATTACTGCATGGGGCGTGTAAATTTTCAGTGTGGGGTAAGGTTAAAAGGGGCGGGTTTGCTTGTAAATTCGCAGTGAAGCCAGACTAAGGCTTGCAACTGTGTCTTCTCCGAAACATACCGCCATCGGCGCGTCGCCGAGGATGCGGAAAATTGTTCGGCAAGCTCACCATGAGGTTCAAGCCGCTGAGATCGCTCGCCCTCGTCCTCGTCGATGCCTAATTCGCAGCGCCCGCTAAGCGACGGTGGGAACCTGAACGCGGCCGGCGACCGAATGGTCGAACAGCTTCTGCGCGAGCAGTACGCCCGTGGGCGCATTCACGGCGGCGGCGTCGGCGCCGACGCGGATCGCAAGCTCTGGGCGCTTGGCGAAGACCGGGCCGCCGACCATCACGCCGATGGACTTGTTGCACGACCGCTCGCGGATCGTCTTGATCGTGGCGGCGAGCGCATACAGCCGCGTTTCGCAGCTGAGCGTAACGCCGGCGACGGCGAACCATTCGCTCTGTACGGCGGCGGCGACGGCTTCCACCGGCGAGCCAGCTTCCGAGCGGACATGCCAGCCGGCCGCGCGGAGAAATTTCTCCACCATCGCCAGGCCGAAGCGATGCTGCTCGCCGGGCGTCGTCGAGGTGATAGCGCGGCGCATGTCGCCGAAAGCGGTCATGCCGAGCGTGTCGTTGAAATTCGCGAGCAATTCCTGCAGCCGCGCAACCCCAAGGGTCACGTCGAGGAAATCGCAGCGGTCGTCGTCCCACATCTTGCCGAGGAACCGCGCGGCAGGCTCTAGCAGTTCGACATAAAGCACGTCGAGCGGCAGGCCGCGCTGCTTCAGGCGAAGCACATAGTTGGTAGCGGCCTGGACGTCAGGGCCGAGGACGAGGAGGGCAAGCTCCTCGATCTCGCGCTGGGAGGGCGCGTTGGGCTCGCGCTCGCATGGCCTCAGAACCTCATGATGGATGAGCATGAGGCGCGGGATGATCTCCTGCGAGATGATGGCGGCGAGACGGCGCTGCCTATCGGCCGCGTCCGGAAGGACGGGCTTTTGGTCGACGGCGAACGGTGTTTTTGCGAACGGTTCGGAATCGGCATAGCATGATGAACCGGCGGCGCGCCCGAAACTCCTCATAAGCCCACTCCTCCCACGCCTGCCATAGTTCTTATATGCACCAAATCACGTTTTAGTGATTATACGACAGATTGATGGCACTTCGAGGAAGAAACGCCAATTGCGACAATAAGTCTATCAACGTTTGCAACGGATTTGCAAGCGTTTCTTCTGTGTTTCGGAACCTTTATTCAACTTTCGTGTTATAGCGCACCTCGCGGCGAGACGCCACACATGAGTTGGGATCATATGTCGCACCTGTGCGGGCGCCGCCGCGCGAGTTGCGGAGCCGAACCGATGGCGCCGCGGCATCTAATTTCGTCGCCCGCCAAGCCAGAGTTTCAGCCCCTTCGACGATCGCCATGGCCAACCCATCAGGCCCAAGAAAAATCGTTGAAGCATATAGGCATAGACCTGCCGGGAGCCGGTGTCGAGAGGATTCCGCCGCGAAGGCGGAAGGTTCTCTTCTGCATCGAAGGAATGCCCGCCACCTGTTAAGGTTGCGTAAAGGCGGCGGCCCGGAAAGAGAAGCCAGTTGGCCTGTAAGCCGGGTTCTGTGCGGCGGAGGGGCAAGCCCCGGCCGCCGCGATGGCCATTCATCTGGGACGCGCGTCGCCGCGCGCCTCAAGCAACCAACCCGGACGGCGATGCGGAAACGCATTTCGTCCGCAGGCAAGCCGCGAACAGCTCCGTCCCTATTCGGTTTTGCTCCCGGCGGGGCTTGCCATGCCGTCCCTGTTTCCAGGTCCGCGGTGCGCTCTTACCGCACCCTTTCACCCTTACTCTCCATTTGTCGTCTACCGCGCTTCGCGCTGCTTGAGACAGCGACCGCGATGGCCTGAATGGCTCGCTGCCGCCGGCTGGCGGCGCTGACGCTGTGGACATGGAAAGCGGTTTGCTTTCTGTGGCGCTATCCCTGGGGTCGCCCCCGCCGGACGTTATCCGGCGCCGTGTTTCCGTGGAGCCCGGACTTTCCTCCGCCCGCGAGCTGCTCTCGGCCTTGCGGCCCACCACGCGCTCTTGAGCAGCGGCCATCCGGCCAACTGGCGAAGCGAGTAAGGGCGTTTGCGGCGCGCGCGTCAAGGGCCAGTGCGGAAAAATCGGCGTTTGTGCACGGATGGAACCAACCGGTGGCGTCCCGCTGTTTTAAGTCCGCAAAGCGCAAACAAAGGCAATCGTGAACGCCATGAAAAACAGGATGGTTTTGGCCGGGCTGCTCGCCGCAGGCATCGCCTTGGCGGGCGCCGCCGCGGCGGAGGAAAAGCCCATCGCCGAACAGATCGTGGACGCCATGAACAAGGTGTTCGGCCCCCAGCATGACGGGTTCCGCGCGAACCACGCGAAGGGCATCGTCGTCGAAGGCAGTTTCAAGGCGACGCCCGAGGCGGCGGCGCTGAGCCGCGCGCCGCTTTTCTCTGGGGCGACCATCCCGGTGACGGCGCGCTTCTCCGATGCCTCCGGGCTGCCGCATATCGCGGACGGCGCGGGCCAAGCGAACCCGCACGGCGTTTCGATCAAGTTCCACCTGCCCGACGGCAGCGATTCCGACCTCGTCATCAACGCGCTGCATTTCTTCCCGGTCTCGAACGGCGCCGATTTCCGCGACATGTTCCTCGCCATCGCCGGCAGCCCGCCGGACGCGCCGAAGCCCACGAAACTCGACCGCTTTCTCGCCGCGCATCCCAATGTCGCCGCCGCGAACGCCACCGTGAAGACGCCCGACAGCTTCGCCGACGAGGAATATTTCGGCATCAACGCCTTCGTGTTTGTGAGCAAGGACGGCGCGAGGCGCCCGTTCCGCTATCACCTCACGCCCGAGCGCGTAGCTCATCTCACACCCGAGGAAGCCGCAAAGAAAGCGCCCAATTTTTTGATGGAGGAGATCGAGGAGCGGCTGAATAAGGGACCGGCGGCGTTTCATCTGAAGGCGCAGCTTGCCGAGCCGGGCGACCAGACGAACGACGGCTCCAAGCCCTGGCCCGGCGACCGTAAGCAGGTCGACATGGGTGTCCTGACGATCGCACGCGTCGCCGCGGACAGCCGCGAGGAGCAGACGCGGCTGCTGTTCCTGCCGGAGCAACTGCCGGACGGCATCGAACAATCGGACGACCCGCTCATCGACATCCGCAACGCCGCCTATCCGATCTCCTTCGCCCGCCGCTTCCAGCAAGCCGGGCCGAGATCGGCGAAGCGCCCCAATCCGGCGGCGAGCCGCTGATCGAACGCTTTAGATGTCATGCCCCTGAGGCGCGCGCCTCGCGGATTGGGTCGCGCGCGACAACTCATCCTTCGTCATGGCCGAGCGGCCCTTGACGCCGAGGCGGCGCGCCTTGCGCATGAGATCTTCCTTGCCCGGCCCATCGCGATAAGCGGCGGTCTTTCGGGCTATGCCTGAGGGCTGGCGCGAGAACTGCCCGCCCTTCGCGGTATCGCGACGCTTCTTCCCGGTGGTCTCGGCGTATTCCGCTGGCGAAAGCGCTTCGCGCGCCTCTCTCGGCAAATAGCGCTCGCCAGTATCCGCGCTTTTGCCGCCTGACTTCGTGCCCCAATCCTCCCCGGTCCACTCCACGAGGGAATTGTCGGAAGTTTTCGATCCCACGTAGCCGCCGCCCTGCTTCTTGTACTCCTGCACGGCCATCTGCGCCTTGCGAGCCGACCATTGGCCGGGGCGCCCGCCCTTATCGCCTCCGGTCACTTCCTCCTTCACCTTCTCCCAAAGTTCAGGATCGCTTTTTTCAGATGTCTTGCCCATCGCAATCTCCTTTGGCGAACACTTGATGAACTGAAGTTTTCGACGACTGTTCCCGTTTTGATCTGTCGTGAAAGGCGCAGACAATGCCGCGCCAAGTTTCGATACTGGATTTTCGCGCCGCTGCTCGCCGCGGTCGCGGCTCCGGCGCTCGCCTTGCGCCGGCGATGAAGCCGGGCGGCCAAGTCGGCATTGCCGATGCGATTCGGCCCACGCCCTTTGCGCTGCGAGCTGAAGGCAATCGGCTATCGCGAACAGGCGTATCACAAGCTTGAGGGCAGCGAGGCTTATCTTGGTGGCGGAAGATGAGCCGCCGCGCCCGGCCGCATCGAGCCCTGCAAGGAACAGTAGCGTTTCAGCCGTTTCTGGCGTAAAGCTGTTACAATTCTACTGACGGCACAGCTGCAGCCTGCGACCCCCGGCGTAATGATTTTGTAAGCCCCTTTTTCTAGGAAGTGACCGGTTCATCGCGCGGGACATCGGAGGCTGTGGCGATTAATAGGGCGGCAGTGCGCGGAGCGGCTCGGCTTAAGACATGACCTCGACATTCGAACAAATACCGATTTTCGTCATCAACCTCGACGAATTGACGGAGCGGTTTGAAAGAATCGCCGACCGTTTAAGCAGCTTGGGACTGAGTTTCGAGCGTCTTCCGGCGATTGATGGACGCCAGCTGCCGCCGGAAAAAAAGATGGGTTTCAGTCCGGATCGTTCTTGGATCGTTCTTCGGGATACCGAGATTGGCTGTTACCTCAGCCACTTGAAAGCATTCGGCGTCGTCCTGGAGCGTGGGCTGTCCCGCGCGATTATCCTGGAGGACGATGCGGTCTTCGATCCGGATTTTCCTCTCTGGGCGAGCAGCGAATGCCCCCTCCCCCCAGACGCCGATCTTGTGAAGCTCGAAGGGTTCGGCGCGGAGAAAAGCATTAAAGATTCCTGTGTTGAGCTATGCAAACCGCACCATACAGTTTTCCTACAAGCATACCGGAGGCGCGGCAGCTTACATCATCACCCTGGAGGGGGCCAGGAAGGCCCTGGCGGAACTGCAAATTGCGCGAGGCCAGCTCGATTACGATTTGTTCAATTGGAGGACAGGTCTGCGCGTCTACGATGTCTCGCCCTATCCGGCGCAACAGGACGGAAGCCCCAGCACCATTGCGCACCGTTCCGAAAAGCGCTCGCTGCGCATGAGGGTCGAACGGTGGTTCCTGAAGAGTTCCGATAAAGCAGGCCGCCTCGTTGCCGGCCTTTGGAGGTTCGGGCTGCGCCGTCTGATCGAAGCTCGTGTGAAACAGGTGTGGGCCGCCGCTTCCGAAAGCAGGGTTGGCTAATCGCTTCTGCGCGTGCCTGCCTAAACGCAAGCAGCGGACGGCCCGCGGGGATCGATTCGGGTCGAGTCTCGCCGCCAGCTGGCGCGCAAGCCCTCGCGTTGACGGAACGCGAAGCCTCCCTTGCTATGAAGGAGGCATGCTCGAAACCGCCTTGCCGGCCTTCGCGACCTTCTTCGCCACCATCGGGCCGGTGGAGGCGGCGGTGCTGTTCGCCACCTTCTGCCCGCGTTTCAGCAGGGCGGAGCGGATCGCCATCTCACTGAAGGCGGTCGGGATCGCGACCGGCATCATCTTGTTCTTCGCCCTGTTCGGCACGGCCATCCTGTCGGCGCTCGGCGTCACCTTCCCGGCGCTCCAGGCGGCGGGCGGGATCATCCTCGTCATCATCGCGCTCGACATGATTTTCGAATCGCGGATCGGCGGCAGCACCATCTCCCCGCCTGAGAGCGCGGAAGCCCGCGAGAAGAATGACGAGATCGCTGTTTTCCCCTCGGCGACGCCGATCCTCGCCGGTCCCGGCGCCATGTCGGGCGCCATGCTCCTGATGGCGAATGCGAGCGGCAATGTCCTGAACCAGGTCGCGGTTATCGCCGCGCTTCTCACCGTGATGGCGTTCACGCTGATCTTGCTGCTCGCCGCCCAGGAGATCCGCGAATGGGTTGGCGTCACCGCGCAAAAAGTTTTGATGCGGGTGTTCGGCATTCTTCTAGCAGCGATTGCGATACAATCGGTGTTCGACGGAATTGCCGGAAGCGGCATTTTCATGCGGCCGCTGTAAAGGATAAAACGATTGAGGGAGCGGACGATGGGAGGATTTGCGGAGTACGACCGATATGACGCCGTTGGGCTCGGCGAACTTGTGCGCAAGCGCGAGGTGAGCGCGGCCGAACTCTTGACGGAGGCGATCGGCCGTTGCGACCGCGTCAATCCCAGGATCAACGCCGTCATTTGCCGCCTCGATGCGGACGCCAAGCTTAAAGCCGCTGTCGTGGAGCCGGGCGGCGTCTTCGCCGGCGTCCCTTTTCTCGTCAAGGACTTGGGGCCTCCGCTCGCAGGCGCTCCGCAGACATGCGGAAGCAGGCTGTTCGCCGATTACGTCCCGCAAACGGACGGCGAAATCGTCAAGCGCCTCAAGGCCTCCGGTCTCATCCCCTTCGGCAAGACGAACGTGCCCGAGCTTGGCCTCGTCCCTTTCACGGAGCCGGAGCTTTTCGGCCCTTGCCGCAACCCGTGGGATCTCAACCGGACGCCGGGCGGATCGAGCGGCGGGGCGGCGGCGGCGGTTGCGGCTGGCGTCGTCCCCTTGGCGCATGCGTCCGATGGCGGCGGCTCGATCCGCATACCGGCGAGTTGCTGCGGGCTGTTCGGCCTCAAGACCTCGCGCGGCCTCAATCCGAGAGAAACGCTGGTTCAATCCATCCTCGCGGACTTCGGCGTCGATCATGTCATCGGGCGCAGCGTCCGAGATAGCGCCGCCGCGCTCGACGCGGTTTGCAATCGCCCGGACGCCGGTTTTCTCGCAGGCCTCGAAAATGCGCCGCAGCGCCTGCGCGTGGCGGCCGTCCGCAGCGCGATGTTCGGATCGGAGGTCGCGCCGGATGTGCGCGCGGCCCTTGAAAGCGCGGTCAAGCTGATGGAATCGCTCGGCCATCGCGTCGAGGACGCCGAGCCCAAGGTCGATTATGCCGAATTCGGCATGGCGTTTCTTAGCTATTGGGCGATAGGGGCGAAAGAGGTTCTCGACAGCGCAGCCGATTTCGCCGGCCGGAAAGCGCGCCGCGAAGACTTGGAACTGAGCACCTGGACGCTTGCCGGCTTAGGCGGCGCGGTGTCGAGCGCCGGCCTGGCCAAGGCGAAAAGCGTTATCGAACGCGCCTCCGAAGCCTATATCCGTTTTTCGGAAGGCTACGATCTCATTTTGAGCCCGGTGCTCGCCGCGCCGCCGATCCGCATCGGCCAGAACAATCCCACAGCAAGCGAAAAAGCGGCGATGAGGATCGTCGAGGGCCTCGGTTCGCCCTGGCTCATGAAGGCGCTCACCAAGGCCATTGCGGCGAAAAGCTTTGCGTTCGCTCCTTTTACGGCGCAGTTCAACGTGACGGGGCAGCCCGCGATTTCCGTGCCCCTCTCATGGTCGGCGGAAGGCCTGCCGATCGGCATCCAGTTCGCCGCGAAGCGGGGCGCTGACGCGCTTCTGCTTCGGCTGGCGCGGCAGCTTGAGCTGGCGCAGCCCTGGGCGGATCGCCGTCCCGCCGTATGGTCGGGCGAAAACATTCCGCAAGCCGCTTGATCGTTGCGGCGAAGGCGCTAAAACAAGCAAAAAGGGAAAGCCGATGGAAAAGTTCACCACGCTCACGAGCGTCGCCGCGCCGCTGCCTCTGATCAACATCGACACCGATATGATCATCCCGAAGCAGTTCCTGAAAACGATCGAGCGCACGGGCCTCGGAAAGTCGCTGTTCTACGAAATGCGCTACGACGAGGAGGGCCGGGAGAACCCGGACTTCGTGCTGAACAAGCCCGCCTACCGCAGCGCGAAGATCCTCGTCGCGGGAGAGAATTTCGGCTGCGGGTCGAGCCGCGAGCACGCGCCCTGGGCGCTTCTCGATTTCGGCGTGCGCTGCGTGATCTCCACCTCGTTCGCCGATATCTTCTTCAACAACTGCTTCAAGAACGGCATCCTGCCCGTTGTGGTCTCGCCCGAAGATCTGGCGAAGCTGATGGACGACGCGGAGCGCGGCGCCAACGCCACGCTGACGATCAGCCTGGAGAAGCAGGAAATCCGCGGGCCGGACGGCGGCGTGGTGCGCTTCGACATCGATCCCTTCCGCAAGAAGTGTCTCATCGAAGGGCTGGACGACATCGGGCTTACGATGCAAGCCGCCGGCAAAATCCAGGACTTCGAGGAACACGCCGCGCTGGCCCGCCCCTGGGCGTAACGCTCCGTTCCAGCCTGGAGCGCGCTTTCAAACCTGATAAACTCTAGCGCTCCTCGCCCGGAATTTGCGTCGGCTCATGCAGGACCTCGCGGACATAAAGTTTCTTGATCAGAACGAACAGAACAACCGTCATCGGCGCCGCGAAGATGACGGCCACCATTCCGAAAATAAAGCCGATCGCCGCTATGCCAAGCACCATCAGGGCAGGCGGGATCGAAGCCATTTGCCGCTGGATCATCGGCGCGATGAAATTGCCCTCCGCCGTGTGGATCGCGAGATAGGCGGCGACGGTCCAGAGGATAGCGTCCATCCCTTGCGTCGCCGCGACGAGGACGGCCGGGATCGCCGCAAGGATCGGCCCAACATAGGGGATGAACTCGGTGATGCCTGCGATGAGGCCCAGCGCGAGCGGCGACGGCAAGCCGATGAGCCACGCCGCCGCCGCCGAAAGCGCGCCGATCAGCAGCATGGACATGAACTGCCCTTCGAGCCAGAGGCAGAGCGCGTTCCCGACATCCTTCGCCGTCTCTTCGGCCATTTTTCGCTTGCCGGTAGGGAAGAGCGTCAGCAAGCCGTTCAGATACAGCGATGGCTGCGCCGCGAAGTACACGCCCGCTATCGCGGACACGACGACGCCCGCGAGCACGCTCGCGCTGACGCTGAAGACGCTCGCCAGGATTTGATCACGGGGATGCCGTTCTCGCCCAGCTTCGAAAGCGCGAGCCCGCCCAGCGGAGAGGCTTGCAGCCGCGCCCTGATTTCGTGCTGGGCCGCCTCCATGCGCGCGGCGACATCCTGGATATCGTGAGCGAGGCGCGCGCCAAACAGATAGGCGGCGCCCCGGCTATTCCGAGAAGCAGGAGGCAAACCAGGGCCAGCGCCGCCCAATGGCGCAACTTGAGCCATTTGCGAAGGGGACGCGCGAGCAAGGTCAGCAGCGCCGCGATGAGAACCGCGCCGAAAGCCAGGACGAAGACATTGAAGAAGAAATAGAGAAAGGCGAACAGCGCGGCGGCGAGCAGGAACGCGAGCATGCCCCCCGGCGAGGTTTCGGCTTCGATTTGCGGGATGCGGGTCCGGGCGGTCATCCCCATGCTAATGCGCCCGGCCGGGGATTTGCTCCCCGGATCAATGGCCTTCGTTGGCGGCGACCACGGCGATTGCGGTCATGTTGACGAGGCCGCGCACCGACGCCGCGGGCGTCAGAACGTGCACCGGCAGCGCGGCGCCGAGCAGGATCGGACCAATCGAAATGGCCGAATTCATGGTCTTGATCGCGTTGAAGCTGATATTGGCCGCGTCGAGCGTCGGCATGATCAGCACATTGGCGTCGCTCGTTAGCTTCGAATGGGGGAAAAGCTCGTCGCGCACGCGCGCGGACAAGGCGGCGTCGCCCTGCATTTCGCCTTCCGCTTCCACGTCCGGGGCGAGTTCCCAGAAAATGCGGAGCGCCTCGCGCATCTTGCGCGCCGTCGGGGTATCGGCGCTGCCGAAATTCGAGTGCGACAGGAAGGCGAGCTTGGGCGTCAGGCCGAAGCGGCTCACCTGGCGCGCGGCAAGCACGGCGATTTCGGCCACCTCCGCCGCCGTTGGATCGAAATTCACCTGCGTGTCCGCGATGAAATAGGCGCCCGATGCAAGCAGGATCGCGCTCAGCGCCCCGAAGATGCGCACGCCTTTGCGGCGGCCGATGATGTCGCTCACGTCCTTCAGATGCCGGTCGAAGCGGCCCGCCGAACCGCAGATCAGGGCGTCGCCTTCGCCGCGCTTCAACAGCATGGCCGCGACCACCGTGTTCTGGCGCCGCACCGCGATGCGCGCGTCGGAGCGCAGCACGCCTTTGCGCCCGGTCAGCGCGTAATAGTGCTCGGACAGTTCCTCCGCGCGGGCGGCGTCCTCGGTCGGATCGAAGACCTCGACATCCCGCCCGACCTTCATGGGCAGGGCAAGACTGACAAGGCGCTCCTCGATGAAGCGCCGGTTGCCGACAAGGATCGGACGCGCGATGCCCTCGCTCAAGACCTGGTGCGCCGCCTGCAGCACCTTCACGCGCTCGCCCTCCGCGAAGATGACGCGCTTCGGCGCCTTCTTCGCAGCGTCGAACACCGGCTTCATCAACAGGCCCGAGCGGAACACGAAGCGCGACAGCCGCTCCTGATAGGCGGCGAAATCCGGAATCGGGCGCGTCGCGACGCCGCAGTCCATCGCGGCTTTCGCAACCGCCGGGCGCGAGCTTCGTGATGAGCCTCGGATCGAACGGCTTCGGAATGATGTACTCCGGCGCCGAACGCGAAACTCTCCGCGCCATAGGCGGCAGCACCATGTCGTGCGCTTCCGCCTGGGCCAGTTCGGCGATGGCGAGCGCGCAGGCCTTCTTCATGTCCTCGTTGATCTCGGTCGCGCCCGCGTCCAGCGCGCCGCGGAAAAGAAACGGGAAGCACAGCACGTTGTTGACCTGGTTGGGAAGTCCGAGCGGCCGGTGGCGATGATGGCGTCGGGCCGCACGGCCTTCACCTCTTCCGGCATGATCTCCGGCGTGGGATTGGCGAGCGCCATCACGATGGGGCGGTCCGCCATCGTGCTGATCATCTCGAGGTGACAGTACTCGCGGCGCGGAAAGGCCGAGGAAGATGTCCGCGCCGGCGAGCGTCTCGGCGAGCTTGCGAAATTGCGTCGGCCTGGCGTAGCGCGCGAGATAGGGGTTCATCTCCTCGGTGCGGCCTTCGAAGACGACGCCGATGCGATCGGTGACGAAGATATTTTCGCGCTGCATGCCGAGGCTGACGAGCAGGTTAAGGCAGGCGAGCGCCGCAGCCCCGCCGCCGCAGCAGGCGAGCCGCGCTTCGCCGATGTCCTTGCCGACGACCTTCAGCGCGTTCAGGACCGCCGCCGCCACCACGATGGCCGTGCCGTGCTGGTCGTCGTGCATGACCGGGATTTTCATGCGCTCGCGCAGCTTCTGCTCGATCTCGAAGCATTCCGGCGCCTTGATGTCTTCGAGGTTGATGGCGCCGAACGTCGGCTCCAGCGCCGCGACCGCGTCCACGAAGCGGTCCGGGTCGGTGGCGGCCACTTCGATGTCGAACACGTCGATGCCTGCGAATTTGCGGAACAGCACCGCCTTGCCTTCCATGACGGGCTTGGAGGCGAGCGGGCCGATATTGCCGAGGCCGAGCACGGCGGTTCCGTTCGTAATCACGCCGACAAGGTTCGCGCGGGAGGTGAGCCGGGCCGCGGCGGCGCTGTCCTTCGCAATCTCTTCGCAGGCGAAAGCCACGCCCGGCGAATAGGCGAGCGACAGGTCGCGCTGCGTCGCAAGCGGCTTCGTCGGCATGACGGCGAGCTTACCCGGCGGATCGGACTCGTGATATTCGATGGCGCTTTCCTTGAAATCGTTCGCCATGACTTGTCTCCTCCGGCTCTCTTAAAGAGGCGGGTCCGCCGCTGCATTGTCAACCTGAAGTTGGAGAGAGTTGCTCAATTTCTGGCGAGAGCAAAAGGCGCTTGCGGCTCGCAAAAGGCGCGGGCGTATACTACTGCTGAAGATCGACGCAGCCAATTTCGCCAAGCGATGACGACCGAAAAAGCCGAGGAAACGCAGGCGGTCTATGCGCCCGCGCAGATGCCCGCGATGGCTGAGCGCCGTCCGCTGACGCTGACCTATGCCTTGATAGCCGCGCTTACGCTGGTTTTCGCCGCCGAAATTGCGTTTCCGGTCGAGCCCGCGAGCGGATTTCTGGAGCCCAGCATCAGAACGCTCGTGGCATTTGGCGCACTCGATAACCGGCTCGTGCTCGAAGGCGGCGAATGGCAGCGCCTCTTCCTGGCGCCCGTTCTCCACGGGAGTATTGCGCACATCGCGCTCAACGCGCTCGCGCTCTTCTTCGCCGGACTGATCCTCGAGAACGCGATCGGCCGCGCGTGGTTCGCCGCCGTCTTCGCGGTGAGCGGAATTTGCGGGGCGCTGATGTCGCTCGCGATCAACCCGGCGAGCATCGTGTCGGTGGGTGCGTCCGGCGCGATCATGGGGCTGTTCGCCGCCGCTTTCTCCGTCAGCTACCGCTGGCCGAAGGCGTCGCCCATGCGGCGCTATCTGCAATCGGGGTCGCTCAGGGTGCTGATCCCCTCGATGCTGCCGCTGTTCGGCGGCGTGTTCGGCGAGGCCATCGACTACGCGGCGCATGCGGGCGGAGCCATCGGCGGCGCGGCGTTGGGCGCATTCCTCGCTATCGGCTGGTCCAAGGACGCGGCGCTGCCGCCCTGCCGGAAGGCGGCCATTCTCGCCGCCGCGCTCGGTCTTTGCGGCGTGGCGGTTGCGGGCTTCAAGGTCGCGACGGATCACGAGGCGTATACGCTCGCGACCTACCTCATCCCGGCGGACCGGCTCCCGAATACGCCCGCGTTGTGGCGGGAGAAGTCCGCCGGCCTTGTGAAAGCCTATCCGCGCGATCCTCGCTCCCATATGTATCGCGCGATGACGCTCCACGACGCCGGCGACAAGGAAGGCGCGGAGCGCGAATGGCGAGCGGCGCTCAGCGAGGGGGCGATGCTGCGGACGTTCTTCAAGCCGGGGCTCGAACGGCTCATCCGCTCCAACCTCGCCTTTGCGCTGAACGAATACGGCAAGGCCGCCGAGGCGCGCGACGTTGCGCGCCCGATCTGCGACTCGGAACAGGAGTTTCGCGAAGAATTCGCTGACGACCTCTGCCCGCAACAATAGTCATGGCTCATGGCCGGGCTCCGGCCCGGCCAACCAGAAAATTGTCGATGCTGCAATCGCTTGGCTGGATGGCTGGGCCAAGCCCAGCCATGACCGAGGTTTCGGCCCGGGCATCTCGCTTCGCGCGAGGGGGATCTATCGGAAGCCGTTTTAGTCTGCTAGCCAGTCTTGGAGCGGACGATGACCGGCTTAACCTTGCTGAGCGCGGCTATCGCCGTCTCGTCGAGATTGAGATGCGCCCGCACCAGTTCGGGCGGCGTCAGCGCCATCCACTGGTTCAGCGAGACATCGGCGAAGCGGGGGCTCTTGAACAACTCCAGGAACCGGAGCGTCTCGCTCCCGGTGTTCTCGACATAATGCCCCATGGCGAACGGCGCATAGCCGACGTCGCCGGCCTGATAGTCGAAGGTGCGCGCCTTGCCCCCGGACGCGAACACCGTCATCCGGCCGCGTCCGCTTATGTAATACTGCCACTCGTCGTTGTTCGGGTGCCAATGCATTTCGCGCATTCCGCCCGGCTCGATCTGCACCAGCGCCGCGGCAATGGTGGTCGCGGCCGGGAAATTCGAGGAATCGACAATGCGGACTTGCCCGCCCGCCACTTTAAGCGGCTGCTGCTGGGACAAGCGGTAGCTGTACGCAATCGGCGTTTTGCCCGCCGGAGATTGAACTTCATCCGTAGCGATCGGGCCGGGCGCCGCGCCGGCGAAGATCCAGCGGGTGTGCTCGACATCCTGCGGGATGGCGTCGAAGGCGGCCTCGGGAACGCCGAAATTCTTGGCGAGCACCTCGCGCGGCGTGTGAGCGAACCAGTCGCTGAGCAGGAACGTCTCGTTCTCGGAGAAATTGCCGTCGTCGAACACGAGCAGGAATTCGCAGCCGTCTTGGAGTCCCTGGATCGAATGAGGAATGCCGGCCGGGAAATTCCAGATGTCGCCCGCGCCGACGTCGTCGATGAAGTTGCGGCCTTGCGGATCGACGACCGCGATCCTGGCGCTTCCGGCCAGCATGTAGCCCCATTCCGCCTCTTTGTGCCAATGCATCTCGCGGATGCCGCCCGGCGCAAGACGCATGTCGACCCCGGCCATGGTCGTCGCGACTGGCAGTTCGCGCACCGTCACCTCGCGCGCCCAGCCGCCCTTGGCGAGCCGGTTGCGCGCGGCGGCAAAGGAGAACTTGAGGTTCGGGACGGTCCCTGCGTCGGTATAGGGAGACGATAGGAGGTCCGGGTTCTCCGCTTCAAGCGCCGCGTTGCGCGGCCCCATGATGGGAGCGCCCCAATCGCCGCGAACGGGCTGCGTTTCATGATCGCTTTCCGGCGCGGTATCTCGCTTGTTTCCGAACATGTCTCCCGTCCTCCCTGCTGAAGCAAAAGAAAAAGATGAGCGGCGCCCGATTATTTCAAATATTTATAGCAAGAATAGTAATGCATAATATCGTCTTTCAGCTTTGGCGTTAATGCCTCGTGTAGAGGATCGCAAAACTGATATGGACAGAAGCGCTAAGCTTTTAAATTTGGGAAACTTCAGCAATTCAGTATCGGCCATGATTTGTTACTACGTGCACGGCGTCGATAAGCGCCTGTCTCGGCGTTTCGGCGTCTTGGGAAGCGCCGCCGTGTTCCATGCCTCAATCGCTCTGCGCCAAGGGCAGTTTGAGAATGCGGTCCCAATGGGGAACCGGCCCGAAGCGTTCGGCAAGAAAATCGATAAAGGCTCGAACCTTCGGCGGCGGACGGCGATCCGGCGGATACACGGCAAAAATGCCATCCAGCGGCGCCGGTCGATGATCCAGCCTGAGCGGGACGAGCAGCCCCTCCGCGATTTCCCGCGCGACCAGGAATGCCGGCTGGCAGACGACGCCCTGTCCGGCGATGGCGGCGGCGACAAGCGCATCGCCATTATTGGCCTTCAGGCTTCCACTCACAGCTACGCCGATTTCTTTCTTATCGCCGAATTGCCAGCGCCCCGCGCTGCTCCGCGAGAGCGTATAGCCAAGGCAGTTGTGGTCTGCGAGGTCTGCGACCGTCCTCGGCGCGCCTTTTTCCTTGAGATAGGCAGGCGCGGCGCAGACAATGGTGCGGCAAGGGGCTAGCTTTCGCGCAATCAGGCTCGAAATCTTCCATGTTCCCGATTCGTATGGCGAGATCCCACCCCTCCTCCAGAAGATCGACGCGGCGGTCGTTGAGGCCGAGATCGACGGTCATGCCGGTGTGGCTTTGCAGAAAATCGGGGATCAGCGGAGCGATCTCCCGCACGCCGAAGGAGACGGGCGCGTTGAGGCGAAGGGCGCCGCGCACTTCGACAGCGCCCGCGGCGGCTTCGGCCTCGGCGCCGTTCACCTCGCCAAGAATGCGTTCGGCGGCGTCGAGATAGGTTCGTCCCGCCTCGGTCAGCGTGAGCCGCCGCGTGGTCCGGTGCAGGAGCTTCACCCCAAGACGAGCCTCAAGGGCCGCCATGTGTTTCGTCGCCATGGTCTGCGACATGGAGAGCGAGCGCGCAGCGGCTGACAGGCTGCCTAACGCGGACACGCTGGCGAACACCTGCATCCCGGTCAAACGGTCGAGCATTCACACCGATCTCACACTTTGGGTGTGAGATGATAGCACCAGAAAGGGAATTATCCAATAATTGGTTGAGCGCCATGTTGGGGAAGCGTAAGGAGGCCGCCATGAGTGAAGCCACAACAACTCTTCCAGCGCTCGAACCGCACCTGACGCCGCGCGCGATCGATCCCGGCGTCCGCATCGGCCATGTGCATCTGAAGGTGGCAGACCTCGACCGCGCGCTCGCCTTCTATTGCGGCGTGCTCGGGTTTGAGCTGAAGCAGCGGTTCGGCGATCAGGCGGCCTTTCTCGCGGCTGGCGGCTATCACCACCACATCGGCCTGAACACCTGGGAAAGCAAAGGCGGCGCCGCGCCGCCTCGCGGCGCAACCGGCCTCTACCACGTCGCAATTCTCTATCCTTCGCGAGCCGCATTGGCCGGCGCCTTGAAGCGCTTGCTCGCCGCGGATGCGCGGATCGGCGGCGCCGCAGATCACGGCGTCAGCGAGGCGATTTATTTGCGCGATCCGGATGGCAACGGCGTCGAACTTTATCGCGACCGCCCCGAGGCGGAATGGCCCCGCAATAAGGACGGAACGATTGCGATGACGGCCGAGTATCTCGACCTTCGCGCGCTTCTCGGCGAAGCGGCATGACGCGGCGCAACGCCTGAGCGGCGGGAGAACTTTTCATGCTCGTGAACGGTCGATGGAGTTCGGATTGGCGCCCGGTGCAGGGGACCGACGCCAAAGGCGGCTTCGTCCGGCAAACCTCCAGTTTCCGCAATTGGGTGACGCCCGATGGCGCGCCTGGGCCGGCAGGATGCGGCGGCTTCAAGGCCGAAGCGGGCCGGTATCATCTTTATGCCGCGCTCATCTGTCCCTGGGCCTCGCGCACGCTCATCGCACGAAAATTGAAAGGGCTGGAAGATGCGGTAAGCGTCTCGATTGTCGAGCCGCGGATTACCGAGCAGGGGTGGAGGTTCGGTGACTATCCGGGCGCCGGCCAAGACACGGTCAACGGCGCGACCTACCTCCACGAACTCTATTCACGCGCCGATCCGCACTTCACAGGGCGCGCGACGGCGCCGGTGCTGTGGGACATCGCGACAGGCGCCATCGTCAATAACGAGTCCGCCGACATTATGCGCATGTTCAATTCCGGTTTCGGGGCGCTGGCCGGCGGCGCCGACCTTTACCCGGAGGCGCTGCGCGGCGAGATCGACGCCTGGAACGCGCGCATCTATCCGTCGCTCAACAATGGCGTCTACCGGGCGGGTTTTGCGACCACGCAGGCCGCCTACGAAGAAGCGTATCGAGGCGTCTTCGCCATGCTGGATGAACTGGAGCGGCATCTTGGACACGGAGAGTTTCTCGTTGGCGAGCGCCTGACGGAAGCGGACATCCGTCTGTTCGTGACGCTGGTGCGCTTCGATGCGGCCTATCACGGCCTGTTCAAATGCAACGCCGCGCGCATCGCCGACTATCCCGCGCTGACCGCCTATCTGGGCCGCATGCTTTCGGCGCCCGCGATCCGCGAGACGGTGAACATCGGCCACATCAAGCAGGGCTACTATTCGATCCGCGCGCTCAACCCGAGCGGCATCGTCCCTCTCGGGCCGAAGCTTGGCGCCGGCTTCTGACGCTCGCAGGGCGGCGAGGCGCGCTGGGAGCGTAGCGCGAAACGCCGGACAGGCCGCGGCTCATGCCGCATTTTCCGCCGGCCGGACCCAGGCGTCGCGGCAAGGGCGCGCGAGCTTGAGAATGTGGTGGACGGCATCGGCTAACCGGCGGATGATCCGGCGATTGCATCCCAGCAGGACCCCCGCATGGCCTCCCCTCTCAAAATTGCTTTTCTCGGTTCCGAAGCCGTCCCGTTCATCAAGTCGGGGGGGCTCGCCGATGTCGCCGGCGCCCTGCCCAAGTATCTCAGCGCTTGCGGTCACGACGTCATCGTCGTCCTGCCGAAATATGCGTCGATCGACGCCCGCCGCTGGGGGATCGAGCCGTTCCTAAGTCCGCTTGGGGTGTGGATGGGCCAAACCGAAGAATGGTGCGCGGTCTTCACGACATGGTTCGCGGGAGTGCGGTTTTACTTTATAGAATCGAATAAGTATTTCGAACGCAAGGGCATCTACCACGATCCTGACATGGAGGATTACCGGGACAATGCGCGGCGATTTGGCTTCTTCACCCGCGCGGCGCTGCAGCTTTGCCGCGACATCGGTTTCGCGCCCGACATTGTGCACGCCCACGACTGGCAGACCGCCCTGGCCCCGGCCTACCTCAAGATCTGGCATTGGGACGACGCGTTTCTGGGCGGCGCAGCGAGCGTCCTGACCATCCACAACATCGGTCATCAGGGCAAGTATCCGGCGTCGGATTACGACTATCTCGGGCTGCAGCGCGGCAATTTCACGCCGGCCAAGTTCGAGGATTTCGGCGGCGTCAACATACTGAAGGGCGGCATCGTCTACGCCGACCTGGTGACGACGGTGAGCCCCACCTATGCGGTCGAGACGCGCACCCCCATTGGCGGCGCGGGGCTCGCGCCGGTCCTCAACGACAAGGGCGCCGATTATTGGGGCATCCTCAACGGCGTCGATTGCGATGAATGGAACCCAGCCGCGGACGCGCTGATTCCCGCCCGCTTCGACGCCCAATCGATCGAAGGGAAGGCCGCCTGCAAGGCCGCGCTGCAAGAACGCATGAAGCTCGACGCCGACCCGGGAATCCCGCTGATCGGCGTCATTGCGCGATTTGTCGAGCAGAAAGGGCTCGACCTGCTCGCAGCCTCCATGGAGCGTATCCTTGACACGATGCGCGTGCAGTTCGCGATCCTCGGCGCCGGCGACAAGGGCCTCGAATGGTTTTTCGGGCCGATGCCTGGGCGCTTTCCGGGACGCGCCGGCAGCTACATCGGCTACAACGAGTCGCTCGCCCACTGGATCGAGGCGGGGGCCGATTTCTTTCTGATGCCCTCACGCTGGGAGCCGTGCGGCCTTAACCAGATTTATTCGCTCAAATATGGAACGCTTCCGATCGTCAGGGCCACCGGCGGACTGAACGACACGGTGCGGCAGTACAACGAGGCGACGGGCGAGGGCACGGGATTCAAGTTCCTCGAGCCGACGGCGCAGGCTGTCCACGATACCGTCGGATGGGCGGTCAGCACCTATTTCGACCGGCCGCAGCACATGGCGGCGATGATCGCGGCGGCGATGGCTGAGGATTTCTCCTGGGAGCGGAGCACCGGCGAGTACGAGGCGGCGTACGCGCAAGCCATCGCCAACAAAAAGCTTCTTCGTTAGCTGTCGAAGAACCTGCCCAACGGTCCGAGTCTTCTATATTGTTTTGCGCTCCCCGTCTCCCGTTCAAGGAAGCTCGGACAGGAGGGTTTCGCCGCCCTTGCGCTTTTGCCAGCCGTCGAACCAAACCACGTCGCGCAACGGAAGTCTCGGCAGCCATCCCGCCGTTTCAAGCTCGGGCTTTTCGAAGAAATGCGAGACCCGGCCGATGCAGAGATAGGCCACGGGCTGGATGTGGTCAGGGATGCCGAGGGCTTGGCGCAGATCGTCATAGCGGATGATGCTGACCCAGCCCACGCCGAGATTCTCCGCGCGCGCGGCGAGCCACAGGTTCTGCACGGCGCAAACCGCGCTGTAGAGGTCCATCTCGGGTTGGTGGGTGCGCCCGATAACGACCGGGCCAGTGCGCCCCCGGTCGCATGTCACGCACAAACCGACGGGCGCCTCAAGGATGCCCTCCAGCTTGAGGCCGCGGTAGGTATCGGCCCGGCCGTCATCGAACATTTCCGCCGCTTCCTTGTGAGCCGCGGCAAAGGCGCCATGAACGCGCTGCTTCGCCTCCGGATCGCGAACGACGATGAAGTCCCAGGGCTGCATGAACCCGACCGAAGGCGCGCGATGCGCGGCGTTCAGAAGGCGCGCCAGAACCTCATCCGCAATAGGGTCGGGCAGAAACTGGCCGCGCACATCGCGTCTCGTCTCGATGCAGCGATACACCGCATCGCGCTCAGCTTCGGAGAAGTCGGGGTTTTGCTGGATGGGTTTCGTCATGATCGTTCTCCAGGCGCCGGCGTCGGAGCACCGGCTTCGAAAGATCGGAAAATGGCCAGGGCGTAGACATCGACCAATTCGCCATATCGGGAGTCCACTCTGGCGCCATGCCATAAGTTTCCTCAAGCGTTCTTTCGTCTCGCTTTAATGGCCGGCCGATCTGCGCCTGTGGACGTCACTTCAGGCGGACCGGACACCCCGCCACCATGAGCCACGCCTCGGTCGCGGCGGCGGCGGTCTTCTGATTGAGAAAGCCCGCCAGATCGCGGAAACGGCGCAGCTCGCGCTCCATCGGGACGAGACTCCAGCCGACTTCGTCGCCGATGACGATGACCGGCCAGGGCGAGGCGAGAAATGCGGCAAGCTCGCGGTCCCATGCGGCGAGGATGGCTTCGTCATCGAGCGCGGGGTCGCCTCCGTATCCTGTCTTGCCTGCGAGCCACGTGACGAGACTGTCGATGAGCGCGCAGGACGGAGCGGGACGGAGCCCCTGAAGGGCCGCCGCGATGCCGTCCGGCGCTTCGAGCGTGCGCCACGCCCGCGGCCGCTCGGCCCGGTGCCGCCGAACCCGCGCCACCATCTCTTCATCCGTCGAGTCAGGTTTGTAGGTCGCGACGAACGCCACATTCTCGCCGAAGCGAGCCGCGATCTCCACGGCGCGGCGGCTCTTTCCGCTTCGAACGGGGCCGGTCAGGAAAATAAGGCCGCCCATTGCTCCTACTCGTTTGCTCCACATTGCGCGTCAAGGCGCGGCTTAATGACATTCGGCGCTAGAGCATCGTGCATTTAATCGGTCGCAGCCGCCTTTTCGCCGTCCCCGCGAAGGCGGGGACCGGTATTCGACGAGCGTCGAGATTAACGGATTCCCGCTTTCGTGGGAATGACGCTGAAGGGCATGAGCCCGATTCCGACCGCGATCATCGGCGCAGCAGATAGATGTCCATGATCCAACCGTTTTGCGCCCGTGCGGCGGCGCGAGCGCGAGCGATACGCTCGCTTACTTCGGGCAGGGGGCCGGTTATGACAATTTCCTGGGGCAAGCCAAGATAGGCGCCCCACCAGATCGTGACGCCTTCCTGCTCGATCTTTGTGAAAGCAGTCTCGCCGTCGAGCATCACCACCAGCGTGCCGATGCCGGGCGGCCATCCCTTCCGACACAACTGCCGCCCGGTTGTGATCAGCACGCTTGCGCCGATTTCGTTGAGGGGGATGCGATGGGCGGCCGTCAGCACCTGGATGGACGTGAGGCCTGGGATGACGCGAACCGAAAGCGGCACTTCGCGCGCGAGGCGCTCCGCGATCCTCAGCGTGCTGTCATAAAGGGAGGGGTCGCCCCAGACAAGCAGAGCGACGCTGCCGCCTTTTTCCGGCTCCAGATGCGCTTCGATTTCACGCTTCCAGACGGCGGCGACGGCGTCGTGCCAGCGTTCGACGCCGTCACGATAGTCGGGATTGGAAGCATCGCGCACCGGCATGCCGAACTCGGCGATGCGGGCCGGCGGGCTCGACACGTGCTGGGCCAGTATCGTGCGCCGGACTTCGATAAGTTCGGCTTTTGCCTCGCCTTTGACCGGCGCCAGGATGAGATCGGCGGTTTTGAGCGCGTTGACCGCTTCGAGCGTCATGTGGTCCGGGTTGCCGCTGCCGATCCCGATGAGAAGGAGTTCTATCATCGCCCCACCGCTAAGCTCGATCGGCGCCGCCCTCGATGCGGCCGCCTCGGCTCCCGCAGCAGCCGATCCTGGATCGGAGCGCCAGCCGGGCCGCCGCCGGCTGGCGAGATTTTTACGGCTCCAGCTCGGTATCCCAATAGAGATAGTCGAGCCAGCTTTCATGCAGGTAGTTGGGCGGGAAGTAGCGCCCGTTGCGATGCAGCTCGTGCACGGTCGGCCGGTATGGCTTCAGCGCCGGAAACATCCTCGCCCGGGCCGGCATGTGCCCGCCCTTGCGCAGGTTGCAAGGCGCGCAGGCCGTCGTGACGTTGTCCCAGCGCGTCTGTCCGCCCCTGGAGCGGGGGATGACGTGATCGAACGTCAAATCGTGCGGGCAGCCGCAATACTGACATTGAAAGCGATCGCGCAAAAACACGTTGAATCGCGTGAACGCGGGATAGAGCGCCGGTTTGACGAATGTTTTCAACGAGACGACGCTCGGAAGCCTCATCTCGAAGGTTGGGCTCCGCACCTTGCGGTCGTAAAAGGAGACGATGTGGACCCGGTCGAGAAAGACGGCCTTGATCGTTTCCTGCCAATTCCAGAGGGAGAGGGGATAATAGCTCAGCGGCTGGTAATCCGCGTTGAGCACGAGGGCCGGATAGTTATCCGGCGGAGATGCTAATGACGTTGCCGATGCCGTCACGTTCACCTTTCCTCAACGGTTGCCGTTAAGTTCGGGGCCACGCTCGCACCACGTCGCTCTTACTCACAGCCTGATACTACACGCGCGTGTCAATTCTGTGAAGGCCCCGAGGCGCCGCATGTATGCATGCTTGATCTCGATCACGGAAAAAAGTTGTGCGAAGGGGTTCCCCGGCCGCGGGGAGAGAATAAAATGAGGCGCGGCAAGCCGCGCCCGAAAAAGCGAATCGAGATCGAGAGGCCCCTATCGTTGAGACGAACGGCAATCGAAGCCGCGATCCGGAACCTCGCGCCCCACATTCCGGACTATGAATTCGGCGCTGTCGCCGACCACGCGATGGACAGCGCCGGTCTCGCGAGCGCCTCGCCTGAAACGGCCGCCTGGCTTTCGATGGTGAGCTTCATCCGGCACGTGCTGACCGAATATGACGCGCTCCTCGAAGAAGGCTACGATCAGGAGGCCGCCCGGCATTTCGTCGCGGCCGATATGCAGGCTGTGCTCGCGGAATGGGGCGCAAAGCGGCCCTTCCACCCGGGCGATTGATCGAGCTTTGTATCCAGACATGGCATGCCATGCGTTCCACGCATGGCCGTTGGCCGGGGTCTTGCACCGTCATGACTCTGTAAACAAATAATGCATTCGATTGGGAAAATTTCTTGAACCCAGTTTAGCGTGAAGACGCGCTAGAAGGAGTGCAGCATGAAGGTATTTGGAACCTTTTCTTCTGAGATTGTCGGTCTCTTTTTTCTTCTGATCTCGGCCACCGCGACTGTAGCTTTTCCAGGCATCGCGGATTTTTGGCTCGCGCTTGCAACCGCTATCACACTGTTCTTGATCATGTATGTCCGGCTACACTACGGCGCCGCGGAGGGGTCGCGGGACACAACCCCGAAGTGATGGCGGAAAACCGCATCGAAGGACGCCGGGCCATGCGCCAGCCTCATGCGGCATTGGTTGTGGCCCTGCGCGCGCCGATTGCGCCGATAAGGCTCGCCAAAATCACGGCGAAGACGCCAGTCACGAAGATGCCGTCGAAGGTTCCGGCCCCTCCTATCGAGGCGACGGGCGTGCCGAGGTTGCGGATGGCCCCAAGGTTCATGAGGTCCGCGCCGATCAGCGTGCCGAGGCTGCCGCTGACATAGGCGACGGCCGGCGCCCGGCTCCAGGCGAGGATGCAGGAAACGGCGCAGGCGACGAGCGGAGGGATGAAGATCGGAATCACAATGCCCGCGCCCTGGACGGGCGTGGCGACGGCATAGCAAACCGCGCTCACGATGGCTGTCGCGGCGAGGCTCGGGAGCCAGATGGCGTTCTTGAACAGCAGGTAGAGCGAGAGCGCGATGGGGATGACTGCGCCGCCGAGATTGATGGCCAGGATCGTTCCCGGCCAGTCGACCTCCTCCGGCACGACATACTCGATCCCGAAGAAATCGACGCTTTCGCCGACAACGACGGTCTCGTCGGGAAAGTGCGCGATAGGGATATTGACATAGGCGCCGAACAGGCTCGCGAGCAGCAAAAGCAGCGCGGCCCTGGGCGTGATCCCGAGCCGGGCATAGACGTAGCGGATCAGGCCGATCTGGACGAGCGTCGCGACGATCGCCAGCGCGAACGCGAAGAAAAGATAGACGGGCCAAGGGATCGGCAGATATTGCAGATGGCTCGACATCATGGCGTCATCCTCCACGAAACTCTACCCTTCCCTCGGTTTGCATCGCTCCTGAAGAAAATAGGGTGGAGGCGCTTACTTAAGCAGCCCGCTTCCGCGCCGAGGCGCTCACATTATAGTAGGCCGGCGCTGAGAAAGCGTTTAGCTCGTCATCGGCGGCTTGTCCGGGAAAACGCCGTGCTTATCGACATGAGCGGCGAGAGCCAGCGCATGCTCGCGCACAAGCCTCTCCGCGAGATCCTCGTTGCGGCAGCTGAGCGCGTCGACGATGGCACTGTGCTCCCCGATCGTGCGGGCGGCGCGGTCGTCCGCTCGCAAGGACACGGTGCGAATAGCGCGGATGTGAATAAACAGATTCTGTGTTGTGTTGGCGATCAGGTCGCAGCCGCCAAGCTTGATAATCTCCTGATGGAACTTCAAGTTTGCATCGGAATACTCGTTCACGTGATCGCTGAGCGGCTCCTCTTCCAAGCGGTTGAAGAGTTCTTCCAAGCGTTTGAGTTCATCGTCCGCCGCCCTCTTTGCGGCAAGGCGGGCGGCCATTCCTTCGAGCGCGGCCCACACCACGATCATCTCGCAAATCTCCTTCTTGGATTTGCGGACGACATAGATGCCGCGCCGTGGAACGGCCCGGACGAAGCCCTCCTGCTCAAGAAGAGTGAGAGCCTCCCGGATCGGGGTGCGGCTTACGCCGAGCTTCTGCGACAACTGACGTTCGTCCAGCCGGATCGGATCGATCTGGCCGTAAACGTCCATTTCCGTGATAGCCCGCTTCAGAGCGTCGTAGGCCTGGGTTCTGAGGCTTGTGTTCGCCTCCAGGGGCACGACTTGCAGCTCCGGCTGCTTTGCCGAATGCGCCACGCCTGCTCACTCCTCCATTTGGCTCGGCCCTCTCAGCGGCGGCGAAGAGGGCGCAATCGGCGCCCGCGAGCCGCATTCACCGGCAAGCATGCGCAATCAAGTTGACAGTACAACGACGATCTCGCCGGCTCGCGGCATTCAGAAAGACATTTCCCGGCTGAATGCCAAGAGTGATAATCGTATCATTTGGTTTCGTAAAGGATTTGATCGAAATCAGTTTTTTCGAGGCCTGCGCAAAAAAAAGCGCTAAGTATTCAAACTAACAAAGATGTTCTGTCATCCATAGGAATGAGATGGGGGGAGATGTTGCAGCGGCGGCTCGGCCGCTCACGTTTTATTTATTTGCAAGGGGGCGTTTTATTGGAACCTGATGATCTTATTGTTGCGAAGTGAGAGGCCGGCCCGGCGACGCAAATGAACTGCGCCTGCGCGGGCCACTCTCAGGATCCGCCTTTTTCTTCGCGCGTCTACGGATGCTTCTCGTTCTTGGCGGAGCGAATGCCGGCGGCGGCCGTGTCCTTCTCGCACATATAGGCGCCAATCCTGGTCTTGCCGTAGGTGCGGGTTCCCGCGAAGTGGTAAATCTTGGACCGGGTGTTCGCCCAAACTACCGTGTCGCCGGGGCAATGAGACTTGGCTTCGGCCTCGGTCGAAAACTCTCCGCTTCCCGAAGGCCTTGCGAGGGAAGGCCTTCCGGCTGTGCGGCGGCCTCTCTGAGGCGTTTCTTCGGTTTTTGCGGTTTCCGTCGTGCTCGGCGCGGGCGTGGCGGCGGCGGCCGGAGCGGGAGGAGCGGCGGTTTGCGCCGGCTCGGCGCGGCACTCGGCGATGAAGTCCTTCTTCTTCTTGCCGGCGCCCTGGATTGTCGCCTTGTTGGCGCGCCACTCGGCTTCGCAGGCCTTTGCTGTTTTCGCGTAGCCCGCGTGCGGCCACGCCATCGCCGCCGCAAGAAGGACGATGCAGGGCGCCAAGAATAACGGCTTACTCATGAATGCTACTCCCTCACAACTCTCAAGGGTCCATGTGGACGCGCCTGCTCATGAGAAAGCTAAACCGGTAAGCGAAGCGTTAAAATTGGAGTGGAGAGAAGTGTCCGTGCGCCATGTTCGTCGCGCAATTGCGAAGTCTTCCTAACAAGGCGTGTGCGCTCTAATACAAAAGCGCTTGTTTCTGCCGATAACCTTGGCCTTGGCCGCGCTTCGCCAGCTTTTTTCAATGGGTGAGCGAGGCTTACGCGGGACCAAGAATGTCCCGCTCGGCGTCCCCGGCTGAAATCCCGAGCTGGTCGAGGCCGTCTTCGAGGTAGTCGGGAAGCAGGGGAAGGCCGAAGAGATAGGCGATCCCGTTGGCGCCGTGCTCGCTCTTGGCGGTGGACATCGCCTCGTCAAGCTCGCCCGGCGCGTAGGTGCCGCGTCCGATCCATGCGAGCGCGATCAAGCTCGCCAGCTCGTCCTCGTTCAGACTTTCCAGGAACTCCTTAAGCTCCTGGCGCGTCGCGTCGCCGGGCAGATCCTCGAGGATCGTCTCGCTGCTGACGTCGTCGCGGTCGACTTCGGTTTCGTCGTCCCACGCTTCGGCTTTAACGTCGACCTCGCGCGAGCGGAGGATGACATGCGCGACCTTGTCCTTCGATATCTCAAGCATGGTCTTGCTCTGATTGTTTCAAGAAGCGTTCTTCAAATGAACGATGATTTCCTCGAAGACTTGCCGGAACATCTCCGTGGTAAGTCGCCCGGTGTTGGTATTATACCTTGAACAATGATAGCTGCCGAATAGTTTTAGGCCCGCGCCCAAGTCCAAGGCGCCGCCATGACTAAATTTGTACAGAGACGGCTTCAGCGCAAGCGCGCGCAGCGTCTGGTCGAAGGCGATCCGGCCCAAGGCGAGGATCGCGCGCACATTCGGCATTTCCTTGAGCGTCGCCGCAAGGAAGCCCCGGCATGCTGCCGCTTCATCGGGCGTGGGCTTGTTTTCGGGCGGCGCGCAGCGAACGGCGTTGGCGATCCGGCAGTCCTGGAGTTGAAGCCCATCGTCGGGGCGCTCGCCATAGACGCCGCATGCGAAGCCGTAAGCGAGCAGCGTCTCATAGAGCAGGACGCCCGCATAATCGCCTGTGAACGGACGGCCAGTGCGGTTGGCGCCTTTCAGTCCGGGCGCGAGCCCCACGATAAGGAGCGACGCGTCGCGCGGGCCGAAGGACGGAACCGGCGCGTTGAACCAATCGGGATATTTAATGCGGTTGGACTGGCGGTAGTCCGCGAGACGCGGACAAAACACGCAATTTCTGTCAGGCTCCGCCGCGGCGGACTGGACGGATGGGGCAGGGGAAGGGGCGATTGCCAAGGCCGCGCCCCTCTCGCTCCTAGTCGGCGTCAACCGGGCTTTCCCGAAGCGCGGCGGCGCTCATGCGCTCATGCATTCTCTGCTCGTGAATATGAGCCTGGTATTCGCGGCCGTTTTCGGCGCGCTGGGTCCGGCAAATATCCTTCTGCAGGTCTGCGAGATCGATGAACTGATCGGCCTGCCGGCGAAGCTCGTCGGCGACCATCGGTGGCTGCGTGGTCAAGGTTGAGACGACGCTCACCCGCTTGCCCTTGTGCTGCAGCGCCTCAACGAGCGTGCGGAAGTCGCCGTCGCCCGAGAACAAAACAATGTGATCGAGATGATCGGCAAGCTCCATGGCGTCCACGGCAAGCTCGATATCCATGTTGCCCTTGATCTTGCGGCGGCCGGAAGCGTCGGTGAACTCTTTCGTCGGCTTGGTAACCATCGAGTACCCGTTATAGTCGAGCCAATCGATGAGCGGCCGGATCGAGGAGTATTCCTGCTCCTCCGCGAGCGCTGTGTAATACAGCGCTCTCAATAAAAGGCCCTTAGTTCTGAAAAGATTTAAAAGCCTTTTATAGTCGATGTCGAAACCCAAAGCTTTAGCTGTGGCATAAAGATTTGCGCCGTCTATGAAGAGAGCAATTCGCTCAGTCGTGTAGAAATTCATCCGGGTACCTTGGCTGCGAATTTCGGAGTTGTTGCTTTCTATGTATTTTGGCTAAAAAGGGCCCACAATCCCGAATCATGCCAAAAATATAGCGATGCCTCGTACAATACCAAAACATCGCTAATCTTATCAAGGTGCTATGATCATCGTCGCCCTCGGCACAAACTTGGCAGGCCATTTTGGAACGCCAAAAGAAACGCTCCTCAAGGCTCTGGACGAAATGAGCGCATCGGGTGTCGGAATTACAAGCACGTCCAGGTTGTACCGCACGCGGGCGCATGCGAGCGTTCCTCAGCCCGACTTTCTGAATGCCGTAGCGGCCGTTACGACGCCTCAGTCCGCCCACTCCCTGCTCGGACTCTTGAAGCGGATTGAGGCGCTAGCGGGGCGCCGGGCAGCAAAAAACGCGGACCCAACAGTTTTACGTTGGGCGCCTCGGACGCTCGATCTCGATCTAATCGACTACAACGGGACCGTTTGCAACTGGAAGATGCGGACTCCGGCCAAAGAAGGGTGCGTCATACTACCGCATCCGAGAGCTCACCAGAGGGCTTTCGTCCTGCGCCCGATTTGCGACATCGCCCCCTGCTGGCGCCATCCGGTGCTCGGCCTCACCGCGCGTCAGCTCCTCGCCCGCCCCGGCGTAAGCGAAACCGGCAAAATCCTGAGCGCCGGCGGCTTCCCCGGTTGAGCGTTAACGCTCGTCTCGTCTCAAACTTGTCATAACATCGCCGTGAAGCTATTCACAAACAGAGCGGCCGTTCCTTTTATGATAAATTCTTACCTTGCTGGGAAGGCATGCCGAAGCTCGCTCCACAGACGCACCACGCGCGCCGCGAACGCATCCTCGACGCCGCCGAGCGCTGCTTCATCGGCAAGGGGTTCCACGCGGCGACAATGGACGATATCTGCCGCGAGGCCAGCGCGAGCCCAGGCGCGCTCTACACCTATTTCGCCTCGAAGGAGGAGCTGATCGTAGGCCTGTGCGAGCGGGAAAAAGAACGCTTCAGCAAGGAGTTGGCGCAGATGACCGAGGCGGCCGACTTCCTCGGCGCGCTGCGCTCGATGGCCGAGCAATATTGCTGTCACGAACCTATCGGCAAAGTGCGGCTGCATGTGGAGATCGGCGCGGAGGCGGGCCGCAACGCCGCCATCGGAGACAGGATGCGCGAGATGGACAAAGCGGTGAGCGAAAGCCTTGCGCATCTCCTGGAAAAGGAGCGGGATCGGGGGCGGATCGCGCCGAAACTCCCGATCGACATCATTGTGCGGGCGATGGGCGCGCTCGGAGACGGGCTTTTCCTGCGCCGCACGCTCGATCCGCATTTCGATCCGAAGTCCATCATCCCCGCGATGATGACCATGATAGAAGCGCTGCTGGCGCCCACGCTCGCGCCGGAGCAGCATGAAACAACGGGACCACGCACCTGATGTCATTGGCTTTGAGACAACGAATCGCGCGCGCCGGCCTTCTCTTGGGAATCGCGCTGCTCTTGAGCGGGATGCAAACGACGGGCGCGGGGGCCGGCGACAGCGCGGCCGCCGCCGTTCCAAAACTCGGGCAGAGACCGAAGCCCCCGGTCGTGACGGTGATCGAGGCGACGCGCATTGTTTTTGTCGATAATGTGCTGGTGACGGGTTCGCTGGTTCCGCGCGAGGAGGTTCTGGTCGGCCCGGAGATCGACGGATACAGGCTGACCGAGCTTCTCGCCGAGGAAGGCGACGTGGTGAAGAAGGGGCAGGTGCTGGCGCGGCTTTCGCGCGAGATCCTGGAGGCGCAGCTCGCGCAGAACTCCGCGTCTCTCTCGAAGACGCAGGCCGCCATCGAGCAGGTCCGCAACCAGATCGCGGAGAGCGAGGCCACGCTTCGGCAGGTCGAGGACGCCTTCAATCGCGTGAAACCGTTGCGCGAATCTGGCGTGGCGAGCCAGGCGACCTATGACGACCGGGACGCGGCTTTCCGGACGGCGCGCGCGCGGCTCGCCGCCCAGAAGGAAGGCATGAAGCTTGCCGAAGCCGAGCAGGCGCTGATGCGCGCGCAGCGGCAGGAGCTGGAAGTCAAGCTGTCGCGAACGGATATTCGCACGCCAGCGGCCGGCGTGGTCAGCCGGCGCACGGCGCGCATGGGCCAAGTCTCCGCCTCCTCCGCCAACTCCCTGTTTCGCATCGTCAAGGATGGCGAAATCGAACTCGACGCCGAGGTCCCGGAATTCTACCTGCCGAAGCTGAAGGCCGGCCAGCGCGCAAGGGTCGAGATCGAAGGCGCGGGCGAGCGCATCGGCGCGATCCGTCTCGTCTCGCAGGAGGTCAGCACGTCGAGCCGGCTTGGCCGCGTCCGCATCTTCCTTGGCGGCGCGCCAGACCTTCGCATCGGCATGTTCGCGAAGGCCGTGATCGACGCGGGCCAGCGCGACGCGGTCGGAGTGCCCTCCACGGCGGTGCTCTACCAGAATGACGGCGCCACCGTGCTCGCGGTCGTGGACGGCAAGGTGCGCGAGCGGGCGGTGAAGCCGGGGCTACTTTCCGGCGATAGCGTGGAGATCAAGGAAGGGCTGAAGGAAGGCGAAGCCGTCGTCATGCGCGCGGGATCGCTCCTGCGCAGCGGCGATCTTATCACGCCCTTCTTCGCCGAGAAGCAAACCGCGTCCAGCACGGGCGCAGCGGTCGCGAAATGAACGTCTCCGCCTGGTCCATCCGGCGGCCGATCCCGTCGCTCGTCCTGTTCCTGGTGCTGATGGTGCTCGGCGTCATCAGCTTCTTCGGGCTTGGCGTCACGCGCTTCCCGAACATCGACATTCCCATCGTCATCATCGAAGTCGCGCAGTCGGGTGCGGCGCCCGTCGAACTTGAAACGCAGGTGACGAAGCGCATCGAGGATTCGGTCGCGGGCGTCGCCAACATCAAGCACATCAAGTCCTCGATCACGGACGGCTCCTCGAAGACCACCATCGAGTTCCAGCTCGGCACGAACACGGACCGTGCGGTGAACGACGTGAAGGACGCCGTCGCCAAGGTGCGCCAGGAGCTGCCGCGCACCATCGACGAGCCGATCGTCCAGCGCCTCGACATCGAGGGCCTGCCCATCGTGACCTATGCGGCCTCGGCGCCGTCGATGACGCTGGAGCAGCTCTCGTGGTACATCGACGATACGGTGGCGCGCAAACTTCAGGGCGTGCGCGGCGTCGCGCAGGTGAGCCGCGTCGGCGGCGTGAAGCGCGAAATCCGCGTGTCGCTGAACCCTGAGCGCCTCCTCGCGCTCGGCGTCACGGCGGGCGAGGTCAATCAGCAGCTGAGATCCACGAACACCGACCTTGCGGGCGGGCGCGGCGAAATCGGCGGCGCGGAGCAGTCCATCCGCGCGCTTGCGAGCGCGGGCACCCTGGAGCGTCTCGCGGCGACATCGATCACGCTTCCCGGCGGGCGCAAGGTTCGCCTCGACCAGCTCGGCCAGGTGAGCGACGCCGCGCAGGAGCGGCGCACCTTCGCCAAGCTGAATGGACGCGACGTCGTCGCCTTCACCGTGGTCCGCGCAAAGGGCGAGAGCGATATGAGCGTGGCGGGCCGCGTCGCCGGCGCCATCGAGAAACTCGCCGCCGCCAATCCGCGCGTGATCTTCGAGAAGATCGACTCGACCGTCGATTTCACGATCGGCAACTATCAGTCCGCGATGCACACGCTGATCGAGGGCGCGTTGCTCGCCGTGTTCGTGGTGCTGCTGTTCCTGCGCGACCTTCGCGCGACCATGATCGCCGCCATCGCGCTGCCCTTGTCGATCTTCCCGGCCTTCTGGGCGATGCAGGCGCTCGGCTTCTCGCTTAACATGGTGTCGCTGCTCGCGATCACGCTCGTGACCGGCATCCTCGTCGACGACGCCATTGTCGAGATCGAGAACATCGTGCGCCACATGCGCATGGGCAAATCCGCCTATCGCGCGTCGCTTGAGGCCGCCGACGAGATCGGCCTCGCCGTGATCGCCATCACGTTCACCATTGTGGCCGTGTTCGCGCCGGTGAGCTTCATGGGCGGCATCGCTGGGCAGTATTTCCGCCAGTTCGGGCTGACGGTCGCCGCCGCGGTCCTGATTTCGCTGCTCGTCGCGCGGCTCATCACGCCGATGGTCGCGGCCTATTTCCTGCGGGCGCACCCCTCGGCAAACCGCGACGGCTTCGTCATGCGCAATTACGCGCGGCTTATCGGCTGGACGGTCCGTCACTATTACGCGACGCTTATCCTCGGCTTCGTCGTGTTTGCGCTGTCCATCGCGAGCGTGGCCTTGCTTCCGAGCGGGTTTCTGCCCGCGCAGGATACGGGCCGCTCCATCTTCGCGGTGGAGCTGCCGCCCGGCTCGCTGCTCGGCGACACGGAGGTGATCGCGGACAGGGCGGAGGCGATCATCCGGCGCAGGCCCGAGGTTGTCTCCGTGTTCGTCGATGGCGGGCGCATCCTCGGCGACACCGGCGGCGCGCAGGAGGTGCGGAAGTCGACGCTGACGGTCCACTATACGCCGCGCGACACGCGCACGCTCACCCAGCGCGACCTCGAACAGATCGTCAGCGCGGAGATGAAGGAAATCCCCGACGTGCGCACCTGGGTCGTGCACGAGAACGGCGCGCGGAGCTTCACCATCGAGGTCACGGGGACCGACAACGATAAGGTCGCCGATACGGCGCAGCGGCTCACAAGCGAGATCGGCACGGTGCCCTATCTCGCCAACGCGGTGAACGGCGCGGCGCTCGACCGGCCCGAAATCCAGATCACGCCGCGCCCCGTCATCGCGGCCGAGCTTGGCGTTTCGACCGAGAGCCTGTCGGACGTGATCCGCATCGCGACGCTCGGCGACGTGGACGCGAACCTCGCCAAGTTCAACGCGCCGGACCGGCAGGTGCCGATCCGGGTGGAGTTCGACCAGCAGGCGCGCGCGAGCCTGCAAACGCTGCAGAACCTGAAAGTGAAGACCGGGCGTGGCGACGCCGTGCCGCTGATCACGGTCGCCGATGTGAAGATGGGCAAGGGGCCGTCGTCCATCGACCGCTACGACCGGCTGCGGCGCGTGGCCATCGGCGCCGACCTCGCCGGCACGGACGCGCTCGGAGAGGCGCTCTCCGCCGTCTATCGGCTCCCCGCGGCCAGGAACCTGCCGCCGGGCGTCGTGCTGCGCGAATCGGGCGATGTGGAGGTGATGGGCGAGACCTTCCAGGGCTTCGCCTATGCGATGGGCGCGGGCGTAATGATGGTCTACAGCGTGCTCGTGATCCTGTTCGGCAGCTTCGTGCAGCCCGTGACGATCCTTCTGTCGCTGCCCTTGTCCATCGGCGGCGCCATTTTCGCGCTGCTCCTGACAGGGCGGCCGATCAGCCTACCCGTCGTCATCGGCTTCCTCATGCTGATGGGCATCGTGACCAAGAACGCCATCATGCTCGTCGATTTCGCCATCGAGGAGAAGCGGCGCGGCGTTCCGCGCGGCGCGGCCATTATCGAGGCGGGGCGCAAGCGCGCGCGGCCCATCGTCATGACCACCATCGCCATGGTGGGCGGCATGTTCCCGAGCGCGCTGGCGCTTGGCGCGGGCGGCGAATTCCGCTCGCCGATGGCCATTGCGGTGATCGGCGGGCTGATCGTCTCGACGCTGCTGTCGCTGCTGTTCGTGCCCGCCTTCTTCCTGGTGATGGACGATGCCGGCGGCGTCTTCCACTGGCTGTTCGGGCATTTCGTGGGGCCGAGGGACGAGGCGGCCCATGCCGCGCTCGAGCAAAAGCCGGAAGCCGCGCCTGCGAAATGACGCCGGCCGCTCTTCCGACGCGCCAACAATACGAATCGCCATACGTTACGGCCCTTTTACCGGGTGGCGCTGTGTGGTATCATAATACCGCCAAAACCACCTGTTTTTGCAAAACGAACCCAATAGAGCCAATTGCAAAACGCCGGCCGTTTGAGGCGCCGGGCAGTGGCTTTGTCCTGAAGTGGAATTAGTTCCGACAGCTTTTGCAGGTTCTGGCGCTGCCGTGAAGATTTCTGACGCAGTTCGCCCGTCACCTGCCAGATGTCCGGTAGGGTTGATCCAACGGTATGCTTGTCAGGTCACCAGCCGCATCAGCTGCTCCGCGGTCAGCGCCAGGATGCCGAACATGAGATGGCAGAAGATCTTGGCATGACCGCGCACCCGTATTGTCCGGCCGCCGTAGTTGTCTTTGACCGAGCCGTTGACGCGTTCGGCCGCGCTGCGCTCGTTGTAGCGGATGGTTTCGGCGAGTTCGTAACCGGCGGCCCGCTTGGCTTGCGCCTCCGCCGCGGCTTCGGCCTTGCCGCCAGGGCGCGGATTGGCGTCGATGATGGGCGCATGGCCGAGCGCAAGGCTTTTATTGCGGATTTCCGGCGCGTCGTAGGCGCTATCCATGAGATCGTAGAGATTGGCGACACGGCGGGCTGTGATGGTGGCCAAGGGGATGGCGGCCTGGCTGTCGTGGAGGGATGCGGAGGTCAGAAGGCACGAAATAGGGATATCGCCATCTGCGGTATCGATATGCAGTTTGTAGCCGATCCAAGGCGCGGCGTGGCCTTTCGCATTGCGCTTTACGCCAACAGTGCACGCCGTTGGCAGGTCCGCCAGCATTTCAGCCAGCGTCATGCCGGTTTGGCGCTCCAGCCGCCGGGGCTCCTTCTTGGCGGGCGCTTCGCCCTTTTTAGGGCGTCCGCGCTTGCGTCTGGCCGCCGAGGCTGGGGCTTTCACCGGCTTTTCGCGCGCTTCAATGGCCGTTGCATCGCGCGAGATGTGTCCAACCAGCCGGTTCTTATGGGTGTTTACAATCAGCGCCTCATGGACGCGCGCGGGCAGGCTGCTTTGCGCAAACTCGGCGAAGGCGCGGGAAAAAGTGCTCTCGCTTGGCGGCCCGCGCCTGCTTTCCCAGCCGCAGAGCCGGCGAAGCACAGGATCGGCGCCAAGCCGCTCGATAAGCGCCAAGGTTGTCGGCAGGTTGAACACCGCTTTTGCTACGAACGCGCGCGCCAGCGCATGGCGGTCAGCTGGCGGACGCCCCGGCAGGCCCGGCCACATCTGCACAAAGGCTTCGATGCGCGCCAAATCCAGCACAGTCACAAGCCGCTCGTGCTGTGGAGTGAGCGGGCCTACCACTTCCCGCAGCATAGGGAAAAGAAAACCTTGAACGTGGCTCCAGGCGCTGGTTAGCATCTCCCGCATGTCCGTGTTCCGATTCGGCTGGTGGTTCTTCACAAAAGCACCATGCCTGACTTGGAGCGCGGGCGCCTCACCCCATCCCCCTCAGAAGGAATAAGCCAGCGCGACGGCCCTGTTTTGCAATTGGCTCAATAGAGTTAATCGGCCGTCTATGCTCCAACGGCCCGGCGAGTATAAGAACGCTCGATGAAAGACAGCCGCATAAGGCAGTTCCATTCGGCGGTGAAGCAGGAGCTTTTGCCTAAAAGCACTCCTCCTCGAGCTTCTTCAGCGCGGTGAGCGCCTCTTCGTCGCCGTGGTCCTCGAACAGCTCGACCATGTAATAAACGTGGGAGTGCAGGAGCAGAAGCGTGTCGGCGACGCCGGCTTCGCCCGCCTCGCAGTGCAAGAGGCGCTGCTTGAACCGGTCCCAGAAGGCGTTTCCCTTATCCGGGCCGTCGATGTAGCGGCGCAAATGGATCATGACGGCCGCGATATTGCCTTCGAAATCGATGTCGAGAAAGCTCACATAGCGGTCGGGCGCCGAAGCGCCTGCCGGTTTCGAAGGCGCCGATCCCTTGCTCATAGCAACCCCGTTGATGCGGAAAGCGGCGAGCATGCGGAAGCTGCCGGAACCGGGCAAGCAAAATCCGCGCCGCGGGATTGTGAACTGCGGCTGCGCTTGCCGAAAAGGGCCGATTGACTATAACTTCCGCCGCATGGGGATGGAGCGCCCCCGAGACCGCCCTCTGGGCTGATGGCTCCTGTCGCAATCCGCGGCGGGAGCGTGTGAGAAACCCGCCAATGGCGGGTATTTTTGCGCCCGCAGGGAGGGATGGGACGCCGATGCTGACCTATTTCTACATCGCGCTCGGAGGCGCCATCGGCAGCGTCGCGCGCGCCTGGACGACGAACGTTGTGGTCGGATTCGTCGGGCCGAATTTCCCCTGGGGCACCATCCTCATCAACATCGCGGGCTCGTTCATCATCGGCTTTTTCGGCGCGCTGACCGCGAGCGACGGCCGCTTCCAGGTGCATGCGGATGCGCGCGCCTTCGTCATGGTCGGCATCTGCGGCGGGTTCACCACGTTTTCGTCCTTCAGCCTGCAGACGCTCGATCTCATGCGCGACGGCAAGCCGGTCGCGGCCCTCGCCAATGTCGCCATCTCGCTCATCCTGTGTCTTGCGGCGGTGACGGCGGGCTTCGCGGCGGCCGAAGAGTGGAACGCCGCGCCGGCCCGCGCCGCCGCCGCAGCAGCAGCCAAGGGGAGAACCATGGGAGAGGTCGTTCTCGCCGTGCTCGACCGGACTGACAGCGCGCCGGACCTGCTTTCCAGCGCGGCGCGGCTGCTCGATTATGGCAGGGGCGGGCGCATCGAAGCGCTCGCGGTGCGCACGCCGCCCGTTGCGGCGCTGATGGTCGCCGACCAGCCGATGACCTCGGCGGATGAGGTGAGGCTGCGCGCTCGCGAGCAGGTCTGGGCCACAGCTCTGCGGACGGCGACGGAGCGCTGGGACAACCCCACGCCCGCGCGCATCGCAACCGATTTCGTGGATGTCGAAGGCGACGTCGCGCATTTCGTGGGCGAGCGCGGGCGGCGATCCGACGTGGTCGTGGTTCCCGGCGGGCGCGGCTCGGCGCGGGCGCGCGATGCGGTTCACGCGGCGATCTTCGACACCTCGCGCGCCGTCTTGATCGCGCCGGCCGAAAGCCGCGGCGAGTTCGGGCGCGTGGTGGCCGTCGCCTGGAAGGACGATGTCCGCGCGCCGAAAGCGGTGCTCGCCGCCATGCCCATCCTCGCAAAGGCCGAAGTGGTGCATGTGCTGCGGGCCCGCGTGGATGAGGCGCTCGTGCCGCCGATCATCGAGGAGCACGGCGTCACGGCCATCGCGCACGCCGTCGAGGGGCATGGCCCCGTGGGCGCGCAGCTTCTGGAAACGGCGCACCGGCTCGGCGCCGACCTGATCGTGATGGGCGCCTATGCGCATGGCGAATGGCGCGAGGCGCTGCTCGGCGGCGTGACGCGCTACATGCTCGAACATTCGGACCTGCCGCTTCTGATGCGCCACTGAGGCGGCGCTCGGGGGGCGCGACAGCTTCGCGCAGGTGAGGAACGCGCGTTAAGCCGAATGCCGGGGAACGTCCGGGCGCCAGCGATGTTCAGCGGGAAACGATTGGACATCGGACATGGCGTTAAGGATTACGGGTTTCGTGCTGCTGACCGCGCTGAGCGCCGGCGGCGCGTTCGCGGCGAGCGAAGCGCAAGAGTACGGAGCGGCGGACGGCCGGCTGGCGACAAGCATCGTCCTGGCGCAGACCGAAAGCGTCATCGGCAAGGACCTCGTCAGCGCCTCGGGCGAAAGATTTGGCCGGATTATCGACGTGCTCGCGGACGAAACCGGCAGGGTTCGCGCGGCGGTGGTCGACTACGGCGGGTTTCTTGGCGTCGGCGCGCGGAAAATCGCAATCGCATGGCCGGATCTGCGGTTTGGCCCCGGCGACGGCGCGGCCGGCGTAATCACCGATCTTTCCCGCGAAAAGCTGAGCCAGGCGCCGGAGGTCAAGGCAGGCAGGCCCGTGATCGCGGTCAGCGCCCGCGAGGCCGGGGAAGACGGTCCGGTCCAGAACTAGCGGATGGACGCCTCGCCGGGCGCGCCGGCGCCGGATCGCATCGCCGAACCAGGAGAGCCATCGCCACGGAGCCGCCTGGGCCTCGACTGGTTCATCTTCTTCCTCGGCGACATCCAGACGGGCTTCGGCCCGTTCATCGCCGTCTATCTCGCGACGCAGAAATGGAGCCAGACCGACATCGGGCTTGTGCTTTCCATCGGCGCGCTTGCGGGACTTTTCAGCCAGGTTCCGGGCGGCTGGCTGGTTGATAGCGTGCGCTCGGAGCGCTCGGCCGCCGCCGCCGCCATCGCCGCCATCGGAGCGAGCGCCTTCATGATCGCCGTGTGGCCGATCTTCCTCGCCGTGGCGGCCTCCCGCGCCTTGCAGGCCGTATCAACCTCGGTGCTATCGCCCGCCATAGCCGCCATCAGCCTCGGCCTCGTAGGACGCCGGACGCTTGCGGCGCGGCTCGGACGCAACGCGCGCTTCGCCTCGGCCGGAAACGGCGCCGCCGCCGTGATCATGGGCGCGTTCGGCCATTACCTGTCGCCGCAATCGGTGTTCTTCGTAACAGCGGCGTTCACGCTACCCGCACTGGCGGCGCTGTTTCAGATCCGCGAAGCCGAGGTGAACCCGGCGAGCGCGCATGGCGGCGTGTGCGAGGAGCAACTCGGAGGCATCGGACCGGGCCTCGCCGACCTCCTCAAGAAGCGCAGCATGATCGTGTTTCTCGCGGGCATGGCCTTCTTCCAGCTGGCGAACGCGCCCATGCTTCCGCTGGTCGCCTCCGAGCTGACCAAGACCGCATCGAGCTGGGCGGTGGCGCTGATCGGCGCCTGCATCGTTGCGCCGCAGATCATCGTCGCGCTGTTTGCGCCGTGGGTGGGCCGGCTCGCGCAACGCATCGGCCGCCGCCCGCTGCTCATCGCCGCGCTGGCGGTGCTGCCGGTGCGCGGCGCGCTGCTCGCGTCGTTCGGCGGCGCGCTGCCCATCGTGGCGATCCAGACGCTGGACGGCGTGTCCGCCGCAGCCCTCGGCGTGCTGATCCCGCTCGTCGCCGCCGACATCTCGTTCGGCACCGGGCATTTCAACCTGGCGCAGGGCGTCATCGGCATGTCCATTGGGCTTTCGGCCGCGCTCAGCACCACGGCGGCGGGCTATGTCGCCGACGCCTACGGGACCAACGCAGCGTTCCTGGCGCTCGGCGCGACCGGCGGCGTGGGCGCGCTGCTGCTGCTCGCGCTGATGCCGGAGACGCGTCCCACGGATGAGTGACTACCGCCACGCACGCGTGCTGCGGGTCGAATGCCGCCCTACTGTCGCGATACCACGGTCACCGCGGCGGAGCTGTATGAGGCCCTCGACTGGCTGTTCGCCCGCCAGCCCGAGGTGGAGAAGCAGCAGGCCCAACAGCCATTCAGCAGAAGGCGCTGGAGCTGCTGGGAGCAGCTCTCACGGCGGCGTAGCGTTCATTGTACCCAGTAAAAGCCTCTGGCGTAGAAAATAGCTAAGCCAGATCAACGATATGTATCTCAACAACAAAAAGCTCGGCTTAGAGCGCCGTTATTGGAAAACCGCTTCACACTTTTCCGGAAGCACTCTAGCCCTGCCGCGCCTTAAAGCGCCGGACCTTCTTGTTGATGATATAAAGCCTGCCGCGGCGACGCACGACGCGGTTGTCACGGTGGCGCGTCCGAAGCGTCCTGATCGAATTTTTAATTTTCATAGCCAAATTCCAAGCGAGCCCAACGCGCCGACGATTGGGCCGATGGGAGCGCAAGCCGATAAGTTGAGGTTTGCGAGAGCGCAGGTGAAGGCGCGCCGTTCGTCAGAGTGCTACCATGCTTTTTCGCGGTTTCCAACCCCCTCCGCATTGAAAGAAAAGTCTGAAATGCGGCGTACCCCTGCAAATGCATGGCGTCGGCGCCGCCTCGCGGCGCTAGAGTGCCATCTCGGCTCAAATTGGTGGGGCCGGTGTTCTAAGTATGCGTTGAGTTGAGCGTTATGGGCGCCAGGGCTTTATCTGTTGCAATTCTTATGGCGGCGGCGTTGGCGGTTGGCCCGCAGGCAGCGGCCGCGGACCGGGAGACGCCTTGCCCTCGGGCGCTGACCCTTATTGCGCTGGAGACGGATATTGACGCCGTCCGGGACGACGGAGACCGGGCCGCCCCGGGGAGCGCCGCCGCTCTAACACATCCATTCAGACACGGGCATCTGGCGACCCCCCCGCCCATCGTCGTCGTTCGCAATCCGTTCCTGGCCAGCCCGCCGGCGCCGTCTCATTGACGCGACGCCCTTTCAATGCAGCCTGTTGCGCAGCGTTTTCCGGCGGATCGCGCGCGTAATGGGTCTGCCGGAACGAAGGGCCGCAGCCTGGAACTCCGTCCTGAATTCGTCGCGCATCTCATGGATGGAGGCGATCACCGGCCCGGCGGGCAGGCCAAGCCCGACGAGCGAGGCTTCCGAGAGCTGGAGACTCGCTTCGACGGTTTCCGGCACCGCGTCGGTGACGCCGATCGTGTAAAGGTGGCGGGCGTGGCTCGCGTCGCGCGCGCGGGAAACGATGAGAATGTCCGGTCTTATGGCTCGCGCCGCCTTGATGACTTCGTCGATGTCCGCCCAGGCGTTGATGGTCACGATCAGAGCCTTGGCGTCCTCCAGCCCGCAAGCCTTGAGGAAGGCCGGACGAGTTGCGTCGCCGAAATAGACAGACCGCCGCAGCCGCCTGCTCTCCGCGGCGACATCGGGATCCTTGTCGCTCGCGATGAACGGGACGACATGCCGTTCGAGAAGAGCGCACAGCACCTGCCCAACCCGGCCGTGGCCGACCACGATGGTGTGGTCGCGCAAGGGCGGCGGATCGGCGAGGAGGCGCGGATCGAGGCGGCTGCTCCTTCCAAGAGACATCGCCGAGAGGCGCTTGCCTGTCACCGCGAGCATCGGGATGAAGGCCATCGAGAGCGAGGTCACTGCAAGGGCGAAACTTGAGAAACTCGGCGTCATCAGCCCCAGCTTCCCGGCAAGACCGATGCCGACAAAGGCGAATTCGCCCGCAGGGCCAAGCAGCAGCGCCGTTTCGAGCGCGGCGGCCCGCGGCGCGCCAAAAACGGTGGCGAGCCCCGTCACAAGAACGCCCTTGACGATGACAAGAGCCGCAATCGAGCCGAAGAGAAGCAACGGCTGGTTCAGGACCTCGCGGAAATCGAAGCTCATGCCGACCGTGAAGAAGAACAGGCCCAGGAGCACGCCCTTGAACGGCTCGATCGCGACCTCGATCGATTTCCTGTATTCGGTTTCGGCGAGCAGGATGCCCGCGACGAAGGCGCCGAGCGCCATTGAGAGGCCCGCACGGCTGGCGGCGACGCCCGTCGCCACCACGACGAACAAGGTGGCGGCCATGAAAGGCTCGGCGGCGCCCGTGGCCGCGACCAGGCGGAACAGCGGCCTCAGGAGAAGCCGCCCTGCAAGCACGATGAGCCCAAGCCCTAGGAAGGCGTTCGACGCGGCAAGCGCGAGCGCCGTCCAGACGGAGGCGCCGCTTCCCGATCCGAGGATGTAGAGAAACAGGAGAAGCGGGATGACGGCGAGATCCTGCGCAAGCAGGATGGAGAGGCTCATCCGCCCGGTGACCGTCGATAGGCGCCCTTGCGCCGACAGCACCTCCACCACAATGGCCGTGGAAGACAGCGCCAGGCATCCGCCGAGGATGATTGCGGTCTTCGGCTCGACGCCGGCGAGCGCCGCCAGCGCCGCGATCGCCGCCGTGCACATCGCCACCTGCAGGCTGCCAAGCCCGAACACGAAGCGGCGCATGGCTTCGAGCCGCCCGTAGGACAATTCTAGCCCGATGGTGAACAGGAGAAAGACGACGCCGAGATCCGCGATGCCCGAAACGCCTTTGGCATCCGCGATTGTGATCCAGGAGAGGAGGCCGCTCTCGCCCCTTAGGGAGCCCAGGCCGAAAGGACCGAGGATCGCGCCCGCGCCGAGATAGCCGAGAACGGGGCTGAAGCCGAGGCGCCGCAAGACGGGCACCACGATCCCGGCGGTGCCAAGGACGAGAAGCGCGTCGCTGTACGATTCGGCGTTTTCGAGCGCTGACATGCGTTTCCTTCAAGGCGCGTGGTGCTCACGGACGAACTGCAGCGATACCGCAATGCAGGATCCGGGCCAGCAGCGAAGGCGCATCCGCGGCTCGCGCGCATCTTGTTCTCTTTCGTGAAAGCATACCAGCAAAGCAACCCGGTTGCGAGCCGGCCTAAATCAATCGGGGGTTACGATTTCGGCCTCGACAACCTTCGGCGCGCCGGCGAAGCCTTCCGTCACGCGCGCGCCGTATATGCTGTGGAACTTTTTTATGAAAGACGGCTCCTCGGTCGAGTCCGCGGGGCAGCCGACGCCCAGCGCGTCGCGTACATGGTGATCGTGCAGGTGCTTGAACTGCAGCGGATAGACTTCGGGCTCCGCAGCAAATGTCGTCACCTGGCCGTCGCCCTGGATGTAGTCCTCGTCGCCGTCCTCCAGCGTCATCCGCGTATAGCCGTTCGAACCGTTGCTCGCCTGCCAGATGAATTCGATATTTGCGTCCTTCTCCGAGGGGAAGAGGACATAATTCGAGTTGAACGCCGTCACCTCCTGGCCATCGGGACTGTAGGAGCGCCCCGCCACCCCATACCGGCGGCGCCTGTGATCGTAGTAGATGTGGATGAAGGAGTAGCGCAGTTCGCCTTGCCGCCAGACGGCCTGGAGATAGCGCCCGGCATAGCGCTCCTCGGGCATGAACCTGCGCCGGACGAAGGATGAGCGGAAAGCGAGGTCCTTCCAGTAGAAGGTAAGCACCGTCGCCGCGATGCTGAACGCGATCAGGAAAAGCAGGCGGAAGGCCTCGGGACCGTGGGGTCGCCGGTCCAAGACCCAGCTCATGATCCAGATGAGGGCGTCCCGAATGACCTCGAACATACATTCCCCACGCGTTTGCGGCGAGTTTTCTTAAAATTGTAGCGGGGCGCAAGGGCTAATTTGAGCGGCTGCCAAATTCGCCAGGGCCGCTGGCCCGGGCAGCGCTTATGCCGAAACATTTTCCGCGGACCGCTCACTGGAGGCGTTAGCTGTAGCTTGTCTGCAACTATTGGGTCTCTTTTTGACACACCGATGCTCGCTCTAGTTGTGTTTCGGGTTGTAACAAGGTTATCGCAAGGGTGTGCTTCTGAGACTGATTCGGTCTCGCAGGCTGTAATAGCGACTGATTTCGCCAAGTCAACTGGTAGCCGGGCCCATTCGAGCTGGCTACGAGGGGGGTACTGATAAATGAACGATAAATTGGACGATCCTTCGCAAGAAGGGTCGATGGTAAGTCGCGCCCACTCGCCAGTAAGAAGCTGCATGCTTCTTGCACTTTCCGCTTTTCTTTTGGGGCTCGCCCCAAATTCGTTGCGCGCACAGGGGATTATCTCCAGTCAAATCGCCAACGCTCCCAAGGTGTCGACTTTGTCTTTTTACGTCGCTTTTGCTCAGGAGACAGGCCAGGAGCGGGAAGCGCCGCAGCAAACGAGACCATCTTATTCCGGCGGCTCCGACATCTTCGCCTATCTGGTGGGTTCGCAGAATTCTGCTGCGGATAGAGAGAGCGAAGCCAGAATAGCGGTCGCGGAAGCTTCCGCCGATCAGCCCAAGGACGCGAAGCCCGCGGCCGATGCAAAGGCTGCGGGCGACGCGAAGCCGGGGAGCGCGCAACCGGCGGCTCCGGCTCCGGTGGAGAAGGCCAAGATGGTTGCGCCCGCTCCGGGCGATGAGTTCAACCGCTACTATGTCGGCTCCGAGCCCTGCAAGGTCTGCCACGCCGCCTGGATCGACGAGTTCAAGCTGACTGTCATGGGCCGCATGTTCATGACTGGCAAGCCGACGAAGCAGGGAAAGATGGAATGCGAGACCTGCCACGGCCCCGCGTCCGATCACGTGAATGGCGGCGGCGGGCGGCTCGGCGGACATATCCGCTCGTTCCGTAAAGCCGACCCCAGAACGAGCGTCGCCGACTCCAACGGCGTCTGCCTCGGCTGCCACGAGAGTGGCGACCGCACCTACTGGAAAGGCAGCACTCACCAGACCCGCGACGTGGCTTGCACCGATTGCCATACCGTCATGAAGAAGCTGTCGCCGCGCTTCCAGCTGGCCAAGGGCAACGTGATGGACACGTGCTTCCAATGCCATAAGGATCGCCGCGCTCAGATGCTGCGCACCGCGCACATGCCGATGATCGAGGGCAAAATCAGCTGCACAAGCTGCCACAACCCGCACGGCACCATCGCCGACAGCGCTCTCCTGAAAGAGGCTACCGTCAACGACACGTGCTACCAATGCCATGCCGACAAGCGCGGCCCGTTCCTGTGGGAGCATCCGCCGGTCCGCGAGAACTGCTTGAATTGCCACGAACCCCACGGCTCGATGCATGACAAGCTGCTGGTCGTCGCCCGCGAACGCCTTTGCCAGCGGTGCCACACCAACCCGCATAACCAGGCCGGCCTCAGCTATGTCCCGGGTCAGGCCGCCTTCACGAACGGCAATATGCGGCGCTACGTCGGCATGTCTTGCCAGAATTGCCACCTGAACATCCATGGATCGAATGCGCCGGACGGCTCGAGGTGGCACCGCTAGAACCAGTTCAACGAGAAAGCTAGGCCAGCCTCGATGGGGCTGGCCGCCAACGGGGTCGATATTATATAGGGAGCCAGCGCTTGAGCGCGCTGTTGCGGCGATGAAGGATTGCGGAAGGGTTATTCTTACTGGACTACTATCGGTTACGTTCGGGTCGCTCGCTTGTTATGCAGCGATGGCTCAGGACAACGCGACGGCGGACGCGACAGCGGAGCAGCCCGTATGGCCCGCCGCCATCACCGACCAGATCGCCCCCGATCACGGCGGCGTTCAGAGCTGGGGCGACATCGAAGCGGGTGGACGCTACTTCATCGAGCGGCCGAAGGACACCGGCACGACCTGGACGACGCCGTCCATTCAGCGGCCGGACCAGCAGAGCATCCAGAAGTTTGAAGAGTACGGGGAGGTTCCGCAGGGCGCCTATCTCGAACGGATCACGGTTGGCGGCCAGACCAAGGACTCGGAATATTTCGTGGATCTGAGGGCCACCGACATCGGCCTGAACAATCAGCGCTACATCTTCGACTGGGCCAAGACCGGCGAATTCAGCGGCACTGTGAGCTGGGACCAGATCCCGCATCTTTACAGCACCAGCGCGCAGAGCATCTGGCAGGGCGGCGGCACGGCCCACTTGACGACCAATGTCAGCCTGGGGGTTCTGGCCGGTAACGGCTACGGGTCTTCAACTTCCGTAGCCACCGTACCCACCGCCGCCAACCCCGTCGTTGGCGCCGGCTACGTCCCCAGTCTTAACGTAGGCAACACCGCTATCCCGATTTCCGGGGCTGGAATCGGGCCCAATAATCTCACTGTGTCCAACGCGATCAACCAGGCGCTCGCGGCGAACCTGCACACAACCACGGTCGAGATCCAGCGCGACAAGTTCGCAACGGATAACAAGTGGACTCCGACGCCGGACTGGGAAATCAGGGGCAGCTACTCCACCGAGCATCGCGACGGCACGCAGCTCGCGGGCGTAGTCTGGGGCGGTCCCGGCGGTCCCGAGCGCGTCGATGTGCTTCGTCCCATCGACGACACGACTCAAGAGGGCAAGCTTACCGCGGAGCGCTCGGGCACATGGGCCTACGGAAAGTGGAACGTGAAGCTCACGGGCGCGATCTCGGACTACGACAACTCGGTGCAATCGTTCACGGTGCAGAACCCGTTCGCGCAAATCGTTCAAGTCCCTGGTTACACCCCCAGCAACTACTGCGCAAATGCGTTTATCCAGCCTCAGGCGCCCTGCGCCCAGGTGAGCAACGCGCCGAGCAACCAGGCCTATACCGCCGGCATTACCGGCGGCATCGACCTGCCCTGGCACTCGCGCTGGATGAACACGGTGCAGTACCAGTCGCTGCAGCAGAACGAAGCGTTCCAGTCGATGACGAGTTCGACCGGCGAATCGTTCACCGCCGCCGCCAATGGCGCCCTCACCCCAACTACGTATCCCGGCCAGAACCAGGCGACAGCCGGTTTCTTGCGGACGGTTCTGCCAGAGGCGAGCGCTCATGGCGATGTCGAGATCCTGACCGTCAACAGCGTGATCAATACGCAAATCACGTCTGACCTGAAATCGACGCTGCGCTATCGCTTCTACGATAACGACAACGAGAACTCCGGTGAAGTCGTGGGCCTGGGCCTCGGAAGACTACACAAACTCCGCCGATTTCCGAAGCAACTTCGGCTACTCCCGCAGTCAGCAGGATGCATCCGAGGATCTGACCTATCACATCCTGAAGAATGCCTCCGTTGGCAGCTCGGTCGGCTGGGAGGAGATCGACCGGGATAACCGCGAGGCTCTCCGGACCGACGAGTACACCGGCAAGGTCTACGGCGATGTGAGGGTCACGGATTTCGGCTTGTTCCGCGCCAGCTTTTCGTATGGCGAGCGGCGCTACGACCGCTACGATCCCGCTGCGTGGTATCCCACCCTCTATCCGTTGGACAACGGCCTGAATGGGTACGAGGCGGGCGCGCTGGCGAACGACTGGGGCATGATGAAGCTCGACCTCGCCAACCGCGACCGGGAAAAGGGGATGATGCTGTTCTCCTTCGATAACATTCCCTACGTACCGAATCTGACCATCACTCCGAGCGCCGGCCTGAGGTTCGACCATTATCTGACCGATACCTCCGTGGCGGTCCCGCTGCCTGATGGACAGACAGCGTACCAGGCGGGCTTGCTGAGGGATAATCAGTGGAACCTCGGCATCGAAGCGGCGTATGTCTTCAGGCCCGGCACGAGCATCATGGCCGCCTACGTCAAGGAAGGCTACGACAAGCAGCTCGTGGGAACGTCCAGCGCCGCGAACTCCATCACCGGCTCCTTCGGCGGCAACAACTCCGCGATGAGCCGCTTCTACAGCGACATGACTGAAAACGTCGATACCGTCATCGTCGGCGCCAATGTGGCTCTGGCCGAGACCTGGACCTTCACCGCGAGCTATTCGATCGCTTTCGATAAGGAAAAGTGGACCGACCAGGCGATGGGCGCGATCAGCGACTGCACCGCCGCGGCTGCGATCGCCGACGGCGTGCTCAACCCGGCCGGCTCCAACTGCGAGCCCTTCCCGAACGTCGTTGTAAACAGTCAGCGCGTCGACGCGGTGCTGAAACACAAGCTCAACTCCGAGATGATAAACAAGGTCGGATTCTCGGGCGACGTGTTTTGGAACCTGAAGGCCAGCTGGGATCATCTCAGGACCGACAACTGGCAGAACGATCTGAACACGCCGTACATGTACCTGGTCGACGCCGCCAACAACGGCCGGAACATCTCCATGGCCGGCATTAACCCGAACTACGATGTGGTGGCGGTGTCGTCATCAATCAACTTCAGGTGGTAGAGAACGGGGGCGGCCCGGAGCTTCCATCTCCCGCCGCCCTCTTTCGGATGAAATAACTGAAGCGTGAAAGACGGCCCCGACTGGGCGGCTCAAGCAGTGGTGCATCAGCATGATTTGGCTCTTATTCGCAGCGTTGACGGGTCTGGTGATGGCGGCGGTTCTGCGCCTCGCAGCGGCCGCTCCCCTGGCGGCGGCGCTTTCGGCCGGCGCTTTCGGCCTGTATTTCCTCGCCGGCCAGCCGAGCCTCGCCGATCAGCCGGCGGAGAAGCTGCTCAGCGCGCCTGGCGAAGAGGCGGCGCTGCGCGCCGAAATCGGCGCCCTTGAAGGCCGCGTCCGCGAGAATCCCAGCGACGCAGAGGCCTGGCGGAAGCTCGCTCCCGCCTATTTCAAGACAGGCGAGCTCGAAAAGGCGGCGGGCGCGTTCCGGAAGGTCATCGAGCTGAAGGCCGATACGGAGGAAACCCTGCTCGGCCTCGCCGAGACGCTGATTTTCGGAAACAACGGCGACGTTACGCTCGCCGCGAAGGACGCGCTGAAGGCGGCTCTTCTCAAGAATCCGAAGTCCGGGCGCGGCCGCATGTGGCTTGCGATCGCGGCGGAGCAGGAAGGCAAGAAAGACGAGGCGCAAAAAGCCTACCGGGAGATGCTGAACGAGGATTTGAACGGCGCCCTGAGAAGAATGATCACCGAACGTCTTGGGAACTTGTCGGTCACGCCGGCCCAGTTCGCGATGCCTCATGGCGGATCGCCGGAGAACGCGCCCAAAGCCCACGAAGGCAACATCCCCGAGATGGTCGAGCGCCTGGCCGAGCGGCTCAAGACGAGCGAAGGAAGTCTCGATAACTGGCTCATGCTTATTCGCTCCTACTACGTCCTGAAGGATGAAGCGAAGGCTCAGGAAGCTGTGGCCACGGCCAAGAAGAAATTTGCCGCCGACCCCGATGCGCTTGCCGCGATCGACGCGCTCGTTCGCGAGGCGACATCTCCCGAGGCGGCGAAGGCTGCGGAGCAGGCGGCGGCCGGCTCGGCCGATGAGAAGGCGGACGAGGTTCTGGCGGACGCGACGCCGCCCGGCGCTCATGGCTCGATGATCCAGGGGATGGTTGCGCGGCTTGCGGACAGGCTCAAGGACAACAAGGGAAACCTGGACGACTGGCTGCAGCTCATCCGCTCCTATTCGGTCTTGAAGGAGACGGACAAGGCGGAGGATGCGGCGGACGCTGCGCGCCGCCAGTTCGCCGCAGACGCGAAGGCGCTGGAGCGGATCGACGCTTTGCTCCAGGAGGTGAAACTGACGCCATCGGGCGCCATGGCCGGAAAGCCGTAATCGCCATGGGCAAACAGCGCTGCGTCAGCTTGCTCCGCTTGGGGGCTCAATCGCCGGGCTTGGGAAGGAAGCTGACGGCGACGGGAGTTGAACCGTGATCGCTGAACTGTGGCATTTCGCGCCGATCCTTGCGCCGTTCCTCTCGCTCGTGCAGTTCGGGCCTGACCTTCAAATGCAGTCGAAGATTACTGCACAGAATTCAGCGCCGCGCTCGTATCAGGAAAGCGGCCGAACACGAATATTCAGCCGGCTCTAAAACGGAGGTGAGACATGAAGAAGATCTTGATTATTGGCGTGCTTGCGGCTCTGCCGCTGAGCTCGGCGAGCTATGGGCAGTTCCTCGGCGAAGGCACCGGCGGCTATATGGCGAGAAGCCCCGGCCCGTCGAGCGCGATGGGCGCCGGTCACGCCGAGCCGATGGGGTTCAGCATGCTTGCGACAGGGAACTGCTGGCCTGACGCCGAGGTCGGCTGCAACGTGACGCCGAATCCGCCGGCTGTGGCGCCCACGGAAGACGCCACGGCCACCGCGGACACGCCTGCGCCTGCAACGCCTGACGCAAAGAAGAAGTAGAAGTTTGAAACCTGAGAGCAAAGCCGATTTATTCGCACCGCTGCAATAGCAATCTATGCGCGAGCTCGATACTTCGGTTTGTCATAAGTATATCGAAGTCGAAGCCTAGGTTGAGGAGCGTAAGTAAAGAACGAACTCAAACGTGATAACTAGTTGAGCAAGTACGATCGTTGTTTGACGAATGCGCGCCCCTCTTCTGCAACAAACTTAGACGCGAGGGCTCATTCGATTCCTTTTTCTTCCCGGGGGGATTCTCATGCTTCGTAAAATGTCACTACTCGCAGTCAGCACGCTGGCGCTTACAGTCGCCGCAAACGCAGCGGATTTATACGGCTACAAGGATGCGCCCTACGCTCCGCCCGAGCCTTGGACCGGCCTCTATATCGGCGCTCATGTCGGAACCGTCGATGGCGATGTTGGCGTGACCGACCTCGGGCACTTGGGCCCGACCTCCACCAATTCGTTCTCGACGAGCGCGGCCGCTTTCGGCGGCGGCACGGCGGGCTTCAACTTCCAGCGCGGCGCATTCGTGTTCGGCGTGGAAGGCGACGCCGGCTACATGGGGTTGAGCGGCACACACTCGCTTTCGACAAGCCCTACTGTTGGCAGCCTTTCTCATGACATCGATCCGGGTCTCTACGCCGATTTCACCGGGCGTCTCGGATACACCGCCGGCCGTTTTCTCATCTACGGCAAGGCCGGTTTGGCCTTCTACAATGGCGAGGGACAGACGAACGGAATTGGAGCCCCATACGCACCTTACCCGGCAGTATCCAATGACGGTTTTGCCGAGGTCTCGAAGGCCAGATTTCTCGGTTACACGGCGGGCGGCGGTCTCGAATACGCTTTGAACCCTCTCGTGAGCCTCAAGGTGGAGTATCTGCACTTCGACTTCGGCACCGAGGATTCGACGCTCAGGCAATATAGCTACACTTGGGCCCCACCCGTCGCTCCCGCTCCTTTGCCGGCACTCGTAAGCGCAACCACCAGTTCGTGGAGATTCGAGCATTCCCTGACGGCGGACAGCGTCAAATTCGGCGTGAACTTCCACGTTCAACTGCCCGAGCCGATGCCGCTGAAGTAACGGCAGGCTGTTCTCGACTGCGGCGGCTCGGTTCGCCGGCGCCTTGGTACAATAGCAGTTCGCTACAGTTGTATGCGCTCGCGCACCAGGTCTAGCGTAAACGTACTCCAAATGAAGGGTTTGGCGTCATCTGACACGCAACACTCGTAGGTATTCAGGGTCGAAAAATCTTGGATCCCCTCGGACAATAAACTCTGCATTGGAAGGACTTAAACGTGCATCTTTTTTCTTGGGGGAGATGAAATGCTTCGAATTATTACGGTAGGTTTGGTCAGCGCTGTTGCGCTTTCCGCTTCTGCAAATGCCGGTGGTTTCAAGGACGGGCCGTCCGATCCGGGTTGGACCGGAGCTTATGCCGGCGTGTACGGCGGCTACAGCTTTGGCAGTTCCAATGTGACCAGTTCTACAACGAGCAACGCGCTGGGATGGCCAACCGCCGGGGGGCTGTATAACGCTCAAAACTTCACCGTGAACACTACCAACGCTGCCGTAAACGGCGGCGCGCCGTATAACCAATCTTACCAAACATTTGTTTACTCGCCCAGTAAGGCCGCGATAGACTCAACCCAGTCGCCGGCTTTGTCGCCGGAGGGTTTCGATGTCGGCGGCACGGCTGGCTACAACTGGCAAAGAGGGCGTCTGGTTTTCGGCGTCGAAGGAAGCTTCGGCGCATTTCATCCGAACGACAGCGCGACCCGCTCCACTTCATCGGTGGCGTTCACACCATATCCGGCGCTGCCACAACAGTTGACAGGCCCCGCAGGGGCGGCTATTCCGCTTGTTCTTAATCAAAACTATGTCACGAGCGTCACTACAGTCGATGCCGACTGGCTCGCAACGCTTCGCGGGCGCTTGGGATATGCCACCGGCCAGACCCTTTTCTATGGCACAGGCGGCGTGGCGTTCACCTCGATCAACCTCCAGCAGCGTAACGTCTATGCCAACGGAGGCACCATTCTCGTCCAAGCCACTGCCAACACCGTCACCAACCCCGCGGTGTCGCCGAACTTCGGAAATGAAAACACCTCGGTATCGAGCACGGTGACGGGCTGGACGGCGGGCGGCGGCGTCGAGATGAAGATCGGCGGCAACTGGACGGGCAAGCTCGAATATCTGCACCTCGACTTCGGCGACATCAGCACTCGCGGCACGGTTTATTCCCCCGGCGGTGCGGCGGTCGCCACCGTCAACCACACGGCGGATTTGAAGAATGAGGTCATTCAGGCCGGCTTGAACTACCACTTCTTCAGAACTTATGAGCCCTTGAAATAGACCCGTCTTGCCTAAAAGCTTCAGCGGCGCGCGAAAGATACGGATTAAGCTACCGCCAAGACGGGAGCTTAATCCGGCCATCCATATTCTATTGTAGAAGTTGAGGATGGCCGCCCGGGGCGGCAGCAATGACTGAAGTGTCTAACCTTGATAAGAGGGAACGAGGGTGGGTTGCGCCTCCGTCTCAGTCAGGGGCGCGTCGCTCGCCCCTGCGAGTAAAAAACCGCGGATTACCCCAATCTGATCCTCCGTCATGAGCCAGGGCGCATGCCCCACGCCCGCGAACTCCACGATTTCCGCCTTTGGTCCGCGCCGCGTCATCTCGTCGGCGGTCTTCTTGAGAAGCAGATCGGACAGCCCGCCGCGCAGCACGAGCGTTGGGCAGCGGATCATGTCGTAGGTCGGCCACAGATCGATGCCCTTCAGAAACTCGCTGCCGAAAGCGACGCCGGGCACCGAGCCCGTGCGCATGTGCGTGACGATGGCCGGATCGTAGGCGAGGATCAGCGAGCCGCCGGTCTTGCGGATGCTGCCATGCTGCGCCACCTGCCGCCATTGCTCGTCGCTCAGGGGGCCGAACTCCGCGCAGGTCTCACGCAAATGAGCCTCGACCTCCTCCACCGTGGAGAAACACGGATTCAGCTCCTTTTGCGACGGCTTCATGCGCATCAGCGCGGACCATGGCACGAGCGGGCCGACATCGTTCAAGACGAGCCGGCGGATCGGCGAATGGCGTTTCGCGGCCAGCATCATGCCGATGAGGCCACCCATCGACGTGCCGACCCAATCGATGTGCTTCGGCGGTGTGGGCGCCGTGCCGAACAGGCGGCGGATGCGGCCCGGCGGAGGAAGCGGCGCCGTCACGCGCGCGAGAAGCGCGGCCGCGTCCGACAGATAAAGCGAGAAATTGTAATCGCCCTTGTGCTGGAGCCACTCGCTCGCGCCGCGCCCGGCCGCGTCCATGCATACGACGTGGCAGGTTCCGGAAAGGCTCGCGGCCAGGTCGTCGAAATCGCGGCAGTTGCGGGTAAAGCCGTGCACGCAAAAGACAAGGCGATGGCTGTGCGGGTTGCCCCACTCGGTGTAGGCGATCTCATGAAACCCATGAGGGCCGAGGCTCTGAAAGCGCCGAAGGCGCGGTTTGGCTTGCGTCGGGGACATCTGAATTGAAAGATCGATCTTTGCGGTGCGAACGATTTTTTCCGGTGAGCCGGATCGAAGGCTTTTGCTTGATGCTAGCACTTGTAAAATGGCCGCCGCGAGACCCGACTTTGGTTTTCAACACATGCTCAAAAGGCGTTCGGCGAACGCCTGAATACCTGCAAGAATTTTATCGTCAAGATAAAGCGATGGCTTGCGTTGCCCCGACCTTAGGGCCATAGCAGGACTGTTCTCCTCAAGTTCGACCTCGCCAGTCCAGCCAGCGGCAAACCAAACGCTTGGACGTGTTCACGAAAGTTGCGCCAAGCCTTTGCTAGGCGCACGCCCCCGAATTGAGGCTAAGTCCACAGAGCCGTCTCTCAGACGTCCGCAGTCTTTTGCCGCCCTATCAAATCGCTTTCGGCAACGATGCGCTCATGCCGCCCGTCATGTTTCTTATGCGGTAGCGTGGCTCCTTTTGATAGTCGGATGCCGGCATGAACTGGCGAACCTCGAAATGCCCGCAGCGGCGATTTGCGCATTGCTTGGGACGAGATGGACCGTTTGGCCGATGGCGAACTTGCGAGACAAATCTGCCTCCTCCACATTAGAGTTGACAGCCATATTTCAGGCGGCGGCAATCATTCTAAAATTCCCTCCTGATCCGTATGCAAGAAGGACTGGCATTTGGCTGGCGTAGTGTTCTAGAATACTGTATATTTTCTTTTTGTCATCACCAGTACGTGAGAAGCACACCGCGACAGAACAAGGCTGATATAGAATAATATTTAAGTAGACGCATGTTCAAAGTTACGAGAGTGTCCTTCGGAAGCTTTAGAATCGACCGAATTATTATTCGCTCGCGAGTCGCATACATCGCCCCGCCGGACCGGATCTGACAAGGGTAGAATGGTCGCTGTTAGCCCCCCTCGCGGTGGATAACTTTTTCCACGGCAACGCCACACATTCGATTGGAATGCGTGGGACAGTGGCAAAGCGTCAAACAACGGGGGATCGAATGAAAACATTTCAGGAGTGCGTCAAAGCGTATGACGACAACATCCCGTACAAACCTGATACTTACATGTTAGGTTTTATCGATGCCGTTGCTTTCATATTTGGCAAGAGCCGAACTCAAGTGATCCATGAAGTGCAAGCTTACAGAAGAGAGCGTAACATCGAGGAAGACGAAGCATGAACCTTCGATACCTCGATTAGCAAGATGCCGAAAAAGGGGGAATTCAGGCTTCTTCATCCTTCGACAGGCTCAGGATGAGGTTGTGCGATTTCAACGGCTTGAGCCTCATGGTGAGCGTGCCGGGCGACAGCCTTTTTCAGGGACCTGTTAGCGTCGCTTTTGTCACACCTCGATACCTGCGAACGATCGGATTAGGCCATGACACTCGATATCGATAAAGTTGAAGCGATCTTGCGCCAGCATTGGCAAATTCCAAGCGAGCTCAGTCGCGCGAAGCTACAGGAGCATGCCGGCAGGATCCACGTTCTGGTCCGTCAAAAATATTCTCACGACAATCTGAAATACCAGCTGGGCTTGATTCAGAAGACGAAACTCAAGCAAGAACCTAATGATCAGGCATGCGATCAAATAGCCGCCGACCTTCTAAGGGACGCCGGCTGAGGCGCAGCTTTCGACAGGCCACTGGAAGGGCTGCCGCTCCTGGTTCAGCAAGCTCGCCATGACCTGAGAATAGCGTTTTTCTGTATTCTGCAACATGCTGCCGATAAAGCGGCCGCCTGGGCAAAATTTCGTCGTCCGGAACTACACCCTGTCGCAGTCAGACGCCTTTTGGCACTCTATCCTTGATATTGCCAACAAAAGCTCCTTATACGAGTCGGATGGGCCGGCCGCGTAGGTGAGTTCACGCGCCCCGGCAAATCGAATCGTTAGAAAATTTATCCTGAAACATCGAGGTAGATGCCATGAACTTTCGCCCTCTCCACGACCGGGTCGTCGTGCGCCGCATTGAAGAGGACAAGAAAACCGCCGGCGGCATCATCATTCCCGACACCGTCAAGGAAAAGCCGATGCAAGGCGAAGTCATCGCCGTCGGCCCCGGCGTGCGCGACGAAAGCGGCAAGCTCGTGCCGCTCGAGTTGAAGAAAGGCGACCGGGTGCTGTTCGGCAAGTGGTCGGGCACGGAGGTCAAGATCGACGGCGAAGAACTGGCCATCATGAAAGAGACCGATGTTTTCGGGGTCATTGAGGGAAAAGCGTCGCGCGCCGCGGCCTGATCGCGGCTGGGCTTGAGACGCCCCTTGAAATCCGGATGCTGAAAAAGGGAGAAATCCGGGCGTGATCCTTCGACAAGCTCAGGAAGGTCTGCCGATTTAATGGCTTGGGCCTCGACCTTGTCGAACCAGCACCCTTTTTCAGCGGCCCGCTAAAGTTTATGCCGCCGCAACCTCAGTGGAAGCGGCGTTACCGACGCCTCGAAATCTGGAGTAATCGCTCATGGCAGCAAAAGACGTGAAATTCGCTCAAGACGCCCGCAACCGGATGTTGCGCGGTGTCGACATCCTCGCCGATGCCGTCAAGGTAACGCTCGGCCCCAAGGGGCGCAATGTTGTGCTCGATAAGAGCTACGGCGCCCCTCGCATCACGAAGGACGGCGTCACCGTCGCCAAGGAGATCGAACTCGAAGACAAGTTCGAGAACATGGGCGCGCAGATGGTGAAAGAGGTGGCGAACAGGACCTCCGACATCGCCGGCGACGGCACCACCACCGCAACCGTGCTCGCGCAAGCCATCGTCAAGGAGGGCCTCAAATCGGTAGCCGCAGGCGCCAATCCTATGGATTTGAAGCGCGGGGTCGACCTCGCCGTGCAGGCGGTTGTCGATGAACTCAAATCGAAATCGAAGAAGGTGACCAACAACGATGAGATCGCCCAGGTCGGCACCGTCTCAGCCAACGGCGACGTCGAAGTCGGCAAAATGATTGCCGAGGCCATGCAGAAAGTCGGCAAGGAAGGCGTCATCACGGTTGAGGAAGCCAAATCGCTGGCGACGGAACTCGATGTCGTCGAGGGCATGCAATTCGACCGCGGCTACATTTCGCCCTACTTCGTCACCAACGCCGAAAAGATGGTGGTGGAGTTGGAGGACGCGTACATCCTGATCAACGAGAAAAAGGTCGCCTCGCTGCAGTCCATGCTGCCGTTGCTTGAGTTTGTGGTTCAGACGGGCAAGCCGCTGTTGATCATCGCAGAGGACATCGAGGGCGAGGCGCTGGCGACGCTGGTCGTCAACAAATTGCGCGGCGGCCTTAAGGTGGCGGCCGTCAAGGCTCCAGGATTCGGCGACCGGCGCAAGGCCATGCTCGAAGACATCGCTACCGTGACGGCTGGCACGTTGATTGCCGAAGACCTCGGCATCAAGCTTGAGAACGTCACGCTCGATATGCTCGGCCGCGCCAAGCGCATCTCGATCAACAAAGACGATACGACCATCATCGACGGCGCAGGAAAGAAAAAGGACATCGAGGCCCGTATCCATCAAATCAAGGCGCAGATCGAGGATGCCACCTCCGACTACGACAAAGAGAAGCTGCGGGAGCGGCTCGCGAAACTCGCGGGCGGCGTCGCGATCATCAAGGTCGGAGGCGCCACCGAGGTCGAGGTGAAGGAGCGCAAGGACCGGGTTGAGGACGCCCTTCACGCCACAAGGGCGGCCGTTGAAGAAGGCGTCGTGCCGGGCGGCGGCGTGGCGCTGCTGCGCGCCACCGCGGTTCTGGAAAAGCTCAAGCCTGAGAACGAGGACCAGAAGGCCGGCATCGCGATCATCCGCAAGGCGCTGTCCTGGCCCGCCCGCCTGATCGCAGCCAACGCTGGCGAAGACGGCGCGGTGGTCGCCGGCAAAATCCTCGAAAAGGCGACCTACGGCTTCGGTTATAACGCGCAGACGGGCGAATACGGAGACCTCCCGAGCCAGGGCGTGATCGATCCCACCAAGGTTGTGCGCAACGCTCTTCAAGGCGCCGCCTCGATCGCGGGACTTCTGATCACGACCGAGGCGATGGTCGCCGAGCGGCCTCACAAGGAAGGACACGCGCCGATGCCTGGAGGTATGGGCGGCATGGATTACTAACAGCCAGCTGAAAAAACGATGCGGCCTCATGACAAGCTCGCCATGAGGCCGCAGCCGTTGAAATCGTTCGGCCTCATCCTTGTCGAAGCCTCGTCCTGAGCTTGTCGAAGGATGGATTCCGCCTTTTTGAGCATTTTGCTGACGGCCGGCGGGAAGAACAAAAGCCGTTACAATGGAGAGCGGCGCGGGCTTTATTCTTCGACAAGCTCAGATTGAGACTTCTACGAAGCTCAGCCTGAGAAGAGAGTGCGCCGGGAGACCGGCAAGGAGTAGGTGGTGAGAGTCCACTACGATGAAGGATTAGCAAACCACATCGGCCCCGAGCCGTGCGCAGTTGTCCGTGAGGACCTCGGCGAAGCGTCGGCAGGGGATCGCATAGGCCAGCCATTGAGCCGCGAAATCGGCCTTCTTCTGGGCGCCGACGCCGTTCTCTTGGCGGAAGGCAACACGAACGGGTGCGCTACTGCGAGCGCCCGTCCGGACCTGCGCGGTCGGAGTCCCTGGCATGTGCGGACGCTCTTTGTGCGGGAACCGGGAGATTCTCATGCTTGACCAGGGCGGCCCGCCGTCCCTGGCCCGCACCGGGAAGGCGAGGAGCCGAAGCCGGTGATGCACGGGCATGAGAAGTCAGACTCCGCCATTGTAGCAATGAAGCTGCCGAACAAAGCCGGGAAACCGGCGGCGGAGGCGGTGGAGCGAAAGGCGGGGACCAAGGGGAACACGGGCCAGCACAGCACGCGCCGGACTCAGATCCGGGAAAGCGTGTCCCAGGCGCTGGAGCGTGTGCGGAATGCCGCAAGGCAAAGGAAGAAGGAGAAGTTCACCGCGCTCCTGCACCACATTGGCGTCGAGACCTTGGAAGTAGCCTTCTACGCCCTCAAGCGTAAGGCTGCCCCTGGGGTTGATGGCGTGACATGGCAGGAGTACGAGGCAGACCTTGAGCGCAGGCTCATCGATCTGCATGGCCGCATCCACCGCGGGGCCTACCGGCCTCAACCCTCCCGCCGGACGTACATTCCGAAGGCGGACGGACGGTAGCGGCCCTTGGCGATCGCTGCCCTGGAAGACAAAATCGCCCAGGGCGCTACCGCTATGGTGCTGAACGCCATCTACGAGGAAGACTTCCTCGGCTTCTCCTATGGGTTCCGGCCCAGAAGGGGAGCGCATGATGCGCTGGATGCCCTGGCGGTAGGAATCGGCAAGCGGAAGGTGAACTACATACTTGACGCCGATATCCGGTCGTTCTTGGATCCTGCTGCATACTGCACCCCAGCTTTTTCAGAGTTGCCTGAATAGGTCTTGCTGCCGCTGCATCACCTTGAGCCGCAAGCCTTTTTGCCTTCCACAGCGGACATGCACTGCGTCGATCTCGCCGCGCTTGACACGCTGCAACACGGTCTGCCGCGAGACGCCCAAGAGGCGCATGGTCTGGAACATGGTAAGGTAGCCCTCGGGCGCTTCTTCAGCGATACGCTGGCGTAAGTCAGCGGTAATGCGAATGCGCCAAGGGGCGCCGGGCGTCAACTGCTCGCCTTGGATGACGCCTTCTTGGAGCCAGCGGTGAACGGTGGAGGCGGCAAGCCCAAGCTCTTGGGCTGTCTTCTGGACGGTCAGAAGCTCGCCCTCGGGCTTTACAGCCGGCCGCTGATAGCGGGGTATTTTCCAGTGCTGCCGCAGACTCGAAACGCGGCTAGCGGTGAAGCGGGTGGCCATAGGCTGTGTGCCGTCCCTGCCGGTTGAGAATGCCGGCGATCATGGCGTCGGGATAATGGGCGGCGAGCCGCCGCAGAAGATCGATGGTGTCTTCTTCTGTGCGCACTGCTTGCCGGCGCCGCGGCAGGTCGAGCGCGATAGCGGTGATGGCGCCGCCGCGCCAGCGTAAGGTAAGTTGCGCGCGGCCCTCCTGCTTCTGAACGGCGATCATGACTTCCTCAAGGATGGCGCGCAGGAGTTCTTTCTTGTCGCGCGCCGTTGTGGTTTTAGCCCGAAGTTCTGACGGCAAAATGCCGAAATGTCCGGGATTTCAATGAGATGCCCGGCGGGAGGCTATAATGTACCCATGTAATGCGTCAACATGACTTCAGGCCGAAACCGCGCAAATCGGCTAGATTGCGCCGCATGTATATCGACCTTGTGCCCAATCGCGGCTCCAAGCCCGCCATCCTGCTGCGCGAGAGCATCCGGGAGGGCAAGCGCATCAGGAAGCGGACGATCGCCAACCTGTCGGCCCTGACGCTGGAGCAGGCGGAGTCCATCCGGCTGGTTCTCAAGGGCGAGAAGCTCGGCCCAGCGCGCGGCGGCCTCGACTGCATCCGCTCGCTGCCGCATGGACATGTCGAGGCGGTGCGCATCGCCATGCGGCGGCTGGGGTTCGAAAAACTGATCGACGGCAAGGCGTCGCGGGAGCGCGATCTCGTCGCAGGGATGGTCGCGGGCCGCCTTATTGCGCCGGAGGCCAGCAAGCTCGCCATGACGCATGCCTGGGGCGACACGACGCTGGCGGAGGATTTTGGCGTCGCGAACGCCCATGAAGACGAGCTGTACGCGGCGATGGACTGGCTGATCGAGCGCCAGGACCGGATCGAAAAGCGCCTCGCCAAGCGGCATTTGAAGGAAGGCGGGCTTGTCCTTTTCGACCTTACGTCGTCGAGCTTCGAGGGCGCGACCTGCCCGCTGGCGAAGATCGGCTACAGCCGCGACGGCAAGCCCGGCACGCTGCAGGTGAACTACGGGCTTCTCACGGACGCCCGCGGCTGCCCGGTCGCGGTCTCGGTCTTCGAGGGCAATACGGCCGATCCCAAAACGCTGCTGCCGCAGGTGGAGAAGGTCCGCGACAGCTTCGGCATCGCCTCGCTCATCATGGTTGGGGACCGCGGCATGATTTCCAACGTGCAGATCGAGGCCATGCGCGCAATGGAAGGCGTGGGTTGGATTACGGCGCTGAAGAGCGGGGCTATCGCCAAGCTCGCGGACGGCGGCTCGCTGCAGCTCGATCTGTTCGACGAGCGCAACCTCGTCAGCTTCACCAGCGAAGACTATCCCGGCGAGCGGCTTGTGGCTTGCCGCAATCCGGAGCTTGCGAAGCTTCGCGCAGCCAAACGCAAGGACCTGATCGCCGCGACAGAGCGCGACCTTCAAAAGGTCGCGGACATGGCCGCCGCCGGCAAGCTTTTCGGTCGCGACAAGATCGGCGTCCGCGTTGGCAAGGTCATCGGAAAATACAAGGCCGGCAAACACTTCGATCTGGATATCCAGGATGCGGCGTTCTCATTCGACGTCAATGAACAGCGCATCGCCGCCGAGGCGGCCCTCGACGGCCTCTATGTCATCCGCACGTCCGCCGCCGTGGCGGAGATGAGCGCCGAAGCCGCCGTCTTGAACTACAAGCGTCTGGCCGAAGTGGAGCGCGCCTTTCGCACGCTCAAAGGCGTGGACCTGCAAGTCCGGCCAATCCGCCACCGTCTGGAAGAGCGCGTCAAGGCCCACATCTTCCTCAGCATGCTGGCCTATTACGCGCGATGGCATTTGGCCGAAGCCTGGAAGCCGCTCCTGTTTGCAGACGAGGCGCAGGCGGACGAGGCGCCTGAGCGCGATCCCGTGGCGCCGGCCGAGCGCTCCGCCGCCGCGCGCGAAAAGGCGCAGAGCCGGCGCCTGACCGATGGCTCGCCCGCCCTGAGCTTTCGCGGCCTGCTGACCCATCTCGCAACCATCGTGCGCAACACCATGCGCCCCAAGGACGCACAGCCCGGCATGGGAACCTTCACCCTCACCACCGAGGCGAACCCAAAGCAGCGGCAAGCCCTTGATCTTGCCGCCGTTATCGCGGCGTAGACACTGCCGCGCCGCCTCTTTCAATCGCAAACGATTGAAAGGTCTATGAGTTCTTCAGTTCCGCCGTAGGAACTTCGGCTTAGCAGGAAGCTGAGGAAGCGGCGCCTATAACTGCGGTCAAGGAGATCTGCAGGCAGTTGGGAAAGAGCTATGTTCCGAGGCGGCATCCGCTGCGAGACAAGCGATCTCCCGGCCGGACTCGGGGCTCAGCCGGGAGGGCGCTGCAGTCCTTCCTACTTGTAGGATTCCAGCGCGGGCGGGTTCCAAAGCGGAATGATTGCGCGCGACCAGATTCTCGTCTCGTAGGACTTCGAACCGTTCGTCAGGTTGATGTAGTTGTCGCTGACGATGTCGTGAGTCACATAGGTCTGGACCGTGAGGCCGGTGAAGCTGTAGCCGACGAGGCCGCCCAGCGCGAACTGCGACTGCCCCTCCTTATACGGCTGCCCGTTGACCTGGTTTCCCCAGTTGTTCCAAGCCGCGGTGCTGGTGTCGGTCGAGCCGAAGCCGACGAGGCCGACCTCCCACTTGCCGACCGTCTTGGTCGCGGTCAGGTCGTAGTTGAACCAGTCGGGCAGGATCTGGCTGCCCTTGTAGCCCAATGGCGCGTTCCAGATCGTCGCGACGCCTGAACCGCCGGGTTGGCCGAAGCTCAAATTCGCCGCAAGCTTCCAGCCGTTGTTGACATAGCTCCCATTGACGCGCTCGCTCAGCGCCCAGCTGTCGAAGCCGAACCGGCCCAGCTGGTTGTCCGCAGGCGCCCAGCCGCCGATAAAGGCGCTGAAGCCAAACCCGCGGCGACACATTTTCGGGAGCAAAAGCCGAATTGGCGCCCCCTAGCCGTTCTTATTCACCCGGCGGGGGGATTTGGCTGGCGGGAGTAGCGCAAGAGATTGAACTTGCGTAGGAAATGGGTGTCGAAACCATCCAGCGCACGTCAAACAGCTGAGCCACACCCGCCATGACCGACGATAGCCCGCTTACCTTTACCTTGCCAGCTGTGTCGCGCAAGAAAGTCACAGCCGCATTCGATGGCGGCCGTCTTTCCTCTGACAGCGGCGTGATCTTGCTTTCGCTTGCCGAGCGCCGCCGGGCGATAGCCAGAACGCTTGCCGCTCTGATCGACGATCCGCGCGACCCGGCGCATATCACCCACACAGTCGAGGATGTGCTCAGAGCGCGCATGTTTGCGGTTGCCGCGGCTATCCGGACGGCAATGACTTTCACTTTCTGCGAACCGACCCTGCCTTCAAGCTCGCCTGCGGGCGGCTTCCAGATACGGGTGCGGATTTATGCTCGCAGGCAACTGTTTCACGCTGGGAGAACGCGCCTACGCTGAAAGAGATCGTCCGGCTCACTTATGCGCTGATCGATATTTGGTGCGCCAGCTACTCGAAGCAGCCCGCTTCGGTGGTTCTGGACATCGACGATACGCTCGATATCGTGCACGGCCGCCAGAAACTGGCGGAATGGAACGCTCATTACGACGAGCGCTGCTTTCTGCCGATCCACATCTACGACACCGCAACCGGCCGCCCAGTGGCCGTGATCCTGCGCCCCGGCAAGACGCCATCGGGCAAGGAAGTTCGCGGCTGGCTGCGCCGCCTGATCCGCCGCATCCGCCGGCATTGGCCCAACACCCGCATCACCATCCGCGGCGATAGCCATTACGGCCGCGAGGAAGCGATGACCTGGTGCGAGGCGAACGGCGTCGATTACATTTTCGGGCTTTCCGGCAATGCCGTGCTCGACAGGCTCGTGGAGACCGCCGCCGACGATATCCGCGTGCGCCGCGCTGAGGGCCAGCATGCCGTGCTGCGTGGTTATGCCGAGAAGCGCTATGCCGCCAAATCCTGGGCCAGGGAACGCCGCGCCGTGGCGCGGATCGAGGCCAGCGCGAGCCAGGAAGACGATATGCTTCGCCGGGGCCTCGATATCCGTTATGTGGTCACCTCGCTGAAGAAGGGCAGCGCGGAATACATTTACGCGACGCTCTATTGCGCACGCGGCCAAGCCGAAAACCTGATCAAGCAGCATAAGGCTCAAACCGCTTCGGATCGCACGAGCTGCCGTTCGCCGCTTGCCAATCAGTTCCGCCTCATTCTGCACACCGCCGCCTATTGGCTGCTGCTCGATCTCCGCGATTGCGCGCCATCCTGGAACCCTGCCCGGCAAAGCGAATTCGCCACCATTCGCTTGCGGCTGCTGAAAATCGCCGGCCGCATTACTGAAACCGCAAGCCGCATCCGGGTCTCGCTCGCCTCATGCTGCCCGGAAGCGGAGCTGTTCAGCCTCGTAGCGTTCGGATTGCAGCAATCCGGGCCATGAATGGCGGGGCGCGAAGCCCCTGGAGCCCGGATCGTCAACCTCCAACGCGTTCACAGCGAACCTGCTCAAACCAGTCCGCGAGGTGTGACCTTCGCTGGAACCGCTGGGCGTTTGACCGGTGGCTGTCCCAATATGATCGGGCTTTGGGGCGAATAAGATGGGCTAGTGCGAATCAGTGCGCCATTGCGCTGGAGGCGGCAAGGGGGCTCGGCGATCGCAACTGGCGCGCGGAAAGGCCGAACTCCCTCAAAGGCGGTTCATCAGCTATGCGATGGCCTGGCCACCGGGATTTACTCCGCCGCCCAAGGCGATCGCACCCGGAGCGCCACACCGTAAAATTCGGCGCAGGTTCCGATCCGCTGCCGCGCTGAAGGAGGCTGGCGCGTTCTCACGCATACGTGATCCGCGCTCATCTTCTATTCACGAGAGCGCAGCTTAGATGACCGCCCCTCAACAGCTCACACAGGAGGCGTCAGATGACGGTTTTCTATGAAAGCGGCATTATGGACTTCGTTGCGGTCGCATTGGCCGTTGTCATAATGCTTGGCCCACTGGTTCCCTACGCGATGCAGGGCGTTTCCGGCCGGCGGAAGAAGTGATACCAGCGAGCGAAGAAAAGGGCGACTCCTGTTGCGCTGCCGTGCTTCCACAGGCGGGCCGGATTATGATTCCCTACCGTCATGATTTGGAGGAGGGCATCATGACGGCGTATTGGCTTCGGCCTTGGCCAGCTTGCGTATGACCGCAGACGTGCGATCCCTTCTGATGATAAGCGCGCGTGGCCCGTCGCCTGCTCGCGGTTGCCAATGCGCTTTCGGGCATTAGCCGCAAGGAGGCTGCGCCAAGTGGAGCCTGCTCGAGCTCGATATTATTGTCAGCATCGGTTTGAAAATCCTCCAAAACCAACGGTTTGAATCTGTAGCGGCCCAGCACGCTCCGGAACGGCAAGGGACGGGGCGCGCGGCCCGTTCAGACAGTGCGGGCTTGCGCAACTCCGTGGCCACGGCCGCCCAGTCGGGCTGAGGCCGCGACGGCAGCGGCTCGGGCTGCGCGAACAGCAGCGCCTCGATCTCCGTCCCGCTTTTGCTGGCGATGTCCTCGTAGCGCACACCCGCGGCTTCGGCGCGCGCCAGATAATTGCGCACCGGCGTCGAGCACAGCCGCGCCGGCCTCGATGCCTGCCGCAGCGAGTAGCCCAGTTCGCGGACCAGCCGCAAAACTTCCTTCATCCTAAAAACGGCAGTTGACCCTTGTGCCGCACCGATTTGAAGCGGCGGTTCAACTTATCGATGCAGGCTTTTGCGGTCAGGCTGTCGCCATGCGGCCCATTCCGCGCCTGACGCTTCGCGCAGGTTAGGCGTCTGTCGGGGAATGCCTGGCGCGGGCCGCCGAAAAGACAACATTGCGAACGCCGCAAGTTCGTAGCGGAGTGGATGCAGGCCAATCGATGTGGGTCTTCATGGAGGCTCTCCCCGGGTTTGAAAGCCCGGGAGCAAAAAGCCGGCCATATCAGCCGCCCGGCGAATCGACTGGCAAAATTATGCGTCGCTAGTACCAGCTCCAGCGGGGCGGCATGAGCATCCCATCGAACCGTCGCCGCGAACGGCCCGGAGGCGTAGTTCGCCAACGGCAGGACGTTGTATCCGATACGAAGTGAGCCCACCAGAAAGCGTCTTTTCTCAAGAAACTGGGCGCCCCAGTGCAGGAGCGATGGCATTTTCGAGTGTCGAACGTCGCCGCTGGCATACGCTCGCCGCCGCCGCCGATGGAACCACCATCGCCGTGCCGGTTTGCCTCTCGGCCCGGGGCTGGCGAGCACTGGAAGGTCTTCGCGCCTCACAAGTCGCCTGCCGCTACAACTTAATCTCGAGAGGCATTCATGGCGAATACAGCCGAAAGCGACCCCCGCCACCACACTCAAAAAATGCAAAAAGCGCTTGAAGATATTAAGAACCATATGCGGCAAGATATCGACAAGGTTGACGAGCCGCATTTCAAGGCGATGTTCGAGACTTCCGCCGAGGTTCTTGAAGGGCTGATCAAGGCGTTTCGGGATTACGAAACGAAAAGCGAAAGCGCTTGGCGCTAACGCTCAAGCTCAAATCTCCTGCCCGTCGAGCGGCGCCCGGTTGCCGTCGGCGTGGCGCAGCTTGCGGATAAGGCTGGCGGAGCAAGTCAACGGGTAATTGCGCCCGAGGCCAGCGCCCGCGCCAGCGCTACACCGCACGGAACCCCGGCGCCCTGGCACGGCGGCGCAAAGTCCACGCGCCGTAGCCCGGGCGCCGCCGCCGCGCCTGCACAACCCCGGCCTTCGCGCTACCGGGACAAAAAATGCGCCCTCGCCTTCGAGAGGCGGCAGGTTTCCATTCGCGTACGAAATTCCGGGATCCAGGCCGTAAATGTACGAAATCCACAGGAACCGGCGGATTTTCGGAACCGCACGCGGCCCGCGCGCCGGTTTGCAAGAAAGCGCGGCGCCAGCTTTTCGCCGCGGAAACCGGGGGCAGGAGCTTTCCCCGGCGTAAATCCGCCCGCGTCGACGCCCGCTGGCACATGGCTTGCTCTATCCGTCTGGAAACGGAAGCGGCTGTCGGGAGGATCGATCATGGCCGATCAGGAAAATCTGGCGAGTATCGAGGCCTCCGGCGCGTCTTTCCAGGGCGCCCAAACTGGGGGCAAAGGCTGCGCTCCGGCCAGCGCCGGCAAGGCGGCCTGCGGATCGGGCTCAGAAGAGAGCAATCTTCCGCCGGAGATTTGGGAGAAGGTCAAAACGCACCCTTGCTACAGCGAGCAGGCGCATCATCGTTACGCGCGCATGCATGTCGCGGTTGCGCCCGCCTGCAACATCCAGTGCAACTACTGCAATCGCAAATTCGACTGCGCCAATGAATCCCGGCCGGGCGTGGTCAGCGAGCGCCTGACGCCCGAAGAGGCTGCGCAAAAAGCGCTGACCGTCGCCGCCGCGCTTCCGCAAATGTCGGTGGTTGGCGTAGCCTGCCCGGGCGATCCGCTCGCCAATCCAGAAAAGACCTTTAAAACCTTTGAGTTGATCTCCCAGCAAGCACCCGACATCAAGCTCTGCCTCTCTACCAACGGGCTCGCGCTGCCGAAGCAGATCGAAGCCATCGCGCAATACAAGGTCGATCACGTCACCATCACCATCAACTGCATCGATCCCGAGATCGGCGCCAGAATCTATCCCTGGATCTTTCACGATCACCGGCGCATCACCGGCGTCGAGGCCTCAAAAATCCTCATCGAAAACCAGCTTCTGGGCCTCGAAATGCTGGTCGCGCGCGGCGTGCTCTGCAAGATCAACTCCGTGATGATCCCGGGCGTCAACGATGCGCATCTCATCGAGGTGAACCGCGCCGTCAAAGCGCGCGGCGCCTTCCTGCACAACATCATGCCGGTGATATCCGCACCCGAGCACGGCACGGTTTTCGGGCTCGCCGGACAGCGCGGCCCCTCGGCCGCCGAATTGAAGGCGGTGCAGGACGCCTGCGAGGGCGGCGTAAAGTTGATGCGGCACTGCCGTCAATGCCGGGCCGACGCCATCGGGCTTCTGGGCGAGGATCGCAGCGCCGAGTTCCCCACCGCCAAGGTCATGGCCCTGAAAATCAACTATAATCCTGGATCGCGAAAGGCCTACCAGGTGAAAGCGGAAGAGGAGCGCAAGGCGAGCGAAGCCGCACAGGCGGCTGAGGCGGCGGTGCTGGCGGAGAAGCCAAGCGGCGTCAAAATCCTTGTCGCCGTGGCGACCAAAGGCGGCGGGCGCGTGAACGAGCATTTCGGCCATGCGAAGGAGTTCCAGATCTATGAGCTGTCGAGCCTGGGCGCGAAAATCGTCGGCCACCGGCAAGTCGACCTCTACTGCCAGGACGGCTTTGGCGACGAGGATCGGCTGGCGAAAGTCATTCGCGGCATTCAGGACTGCGCGGCGGTGCTTGTCGCCAAGATCGGAACCTCTCCCAAGGAGAAGCTGAAAAAGGCCGGGATCGAGGCCGTCGATACATACGCGTACGAATTCATCGAGCCCTCGGCGATCGCCTATTACAAGGACTATCTGGAGAGACACGAGCGCGGCGAAGTCGAGCAAACCCCTGCAATAGATGCCGAAATTCGCCAGGGAGCCTTTATCTCTGGCTGATTCGCAGGGGCGCAAATTTCACCGGCGGGAGGCAAGGGCCCCCCGGTCGATCAGGCGGCTGCGAGGCGCCTGTTGACCAACCCAGATATAGCAGCCTTCAGCATTCGATGCCGGCGGGGCTCGGTCCGGCTTCGTTCCAACCGGTACGCCGCGGGGCAAATCCGTTCGCGTGGGTACGAATGGAACTGCCGGAGCCGCTGTCACACCCTAGTCCGCTTCCCGAACAGCTCTGGCACAGAATTTGCTGTTTCTTATCCGTATCTTAACCGAGGAGACCATGATGCTGGAACTTACAGGAAATGCGGCAAGCGCGTTCAAGCGAGCGCTTGTCCAAAGTCAAGGTGACGCTAAGGGCGTCAAAATCAGTCTGGTGCCCAGCGAATGTGCCGAGCACAAATTCAAGCTCGATCTCGCGCCATCCGCCGGCGAAGGCGAGAGCGCCTTCGAAGCGCAAGGAATTGCGTTCTTCGCCAATCAGAAAACCACCGGTCTGATAAAGGGAACGCGCATCGATTATGTCGAAAGCCTGGAAGGCGGCAGTTTCATCTTCCAGAACCCGAATGCCGAATCCACTTGCGTTTGCGGAAAGTCATTTACTCCATCGCATTAGTCAAAGTGAGAAGTTCAGTAGCTTTGAACCGGCATGGCCGATGGGCGGAACGCAAGTTCGGAAACCCACCTGTTGGCGAAGCCGGGTGGCCGTTCCGAAAAGCCGCCAGCGATGGCGGCTTTTCCCTGGCGGCAAACGTCCATTAATTGCTCCAGAACGGGGGCTATTTCGCATTTGGCACGCAGTTTGCTCATACACCGGCGCGAGCGAGGAACCGCCAGATGCTCCGCCCTTCGAGGATGAGCAGTCGCCCCGCAGACGATAACGACGGCGCCAGGCGGGCGTGTTCGATCACTGGCTAAACGAGGAGATGCGTCCGGCCGTTAGAGCCGGTTGCTCTGTCACGACTACGTAAGGAGATACGCAATGCCATTGCGGCAGATAGCATTCTACGGCAAGGGGGGCATCGGCAAGTCGACCACCTCCCAGAACACGCTGGCGGCGCTCGCCGAGATGGGGAACAAGATCCTCATCGTCGGCTGCGATCCGAAGGCGGACTCGACCCGTCTTATTCTTCATGCCAAGGCCCAGGACACCATCCTGAGCCTCGCGGCCGAGCACGGCTCCGTGGAGGACCTCGAACTCGAAGACGTGATGAAGATCGGCTATAAGGGCATCAAATGCACCGAGTCCGGCGGACCTGAGCCGGGAGTTGGCTGTGCGGGCCGCGGCGTTATCACCGCCATCAACTTCCTCGAAGAGAACGGCGCTTACGACGATGTCGACTACGTTTCCTACGACGTGCTGGGCGACGTGGTGTGCGGCGGCTTCGCGATGCCGATCCGCGAGAACAAGGCGCAGGAAATCTACATCGTGATGTCCGGCGAGATGATGGCCATGTACGCGGCCAACAACATCTCCAAGGGCATTCTGAAATACGCCAGCTCCGGCGGCGTGCGCCTGGGCGGCCTCATCTGCAACGAGCGCCAGACCGACAAGGAGCTTGAGCTTGCCGAGGCGCTGGCTGCGAAGCTCAGCACCAGGCTCATTCACTTCGTGCCGCGCGACAACATCGTGCAGCACGCCGAGCTGCGCCGCATGACGGTGATCGAATATGCGCCGGACTCCGGGCAGGCGGCTCATTACCGCACGCTCGCGACGAAGGTCCACGCCAATGTCGGCCAAGGCGTCATCCCGACCCCGATCACGATGGAGGAACTCGAAGACCTGCTGATGGAGCACGGCATCATGCCCCAGGTCGACGAAAACTTCGTCGGCAAGACGGCGGCCGAACTCGCGGCGTAACCCGCGCTTCGGCAAGATCTTGCATCGAAATGGCCGGCGCTCCGAAAGGATGCGCCGGCCGAAGCTTGATGCGAACCGTCCTAAGTCACGCACCAAGCCGCTTCCGCCAATACTATCTTGGATTGCAACAATACTACCTTAGGTCGTAGAAAATAGCACTCTTTGCAAAACGAACCCAATAGAGCCAATTGCAAAACAGGGCCGTCGCGCTGGCTTATTCCTTCTGAGGGGGATGGGTGAGGCGCCCGCGCTCCGAGTCAGGCATGGTGCTTTTGTGAAGAACCACCAGCCGAATCGGAACACGGACATGCGGGAGATGCTAACCAGCGCCTGGAGCCACGTTCAAGGTTTTCTTTTCCCTATGCTGCGGGAAGTGGTAGGCCCGCTCACTCCACAGCACGAGCGGCTTGTGACTGTGCTGGATTTGGCGCGCATCGAAGCCTTTGTGCAGATGTGGCCGGGCCTGCCGGGGCGTCCGCCAGCTGACCGCCATGCGCTGGCGCGCGCGTTCGTAGCAAAAGCGGTGTTCAACCTGCCGACAACCTTGGCGCTTATCGAGCGGCTTGGCGCCGATCCTGTGCTTCGCCGGCTCTGCGGCTGGGAAAGCAGGCGCGGGCCGCCAAGCGAGAGCACTTTTTCCCGCGCCTTCGCCGAGTTTGCGCAAAGCAGCCTGCCCGCGCGCGTCCATGAGGCGCTGATTGTAAACACCCATAAGAACCGGCTGGTTGGACACATCTCGCGCGATGCAACGGCCATTGAAGCGCGCGAAAAGCCGGTGAAAGCCCCAGCCTCGGCGGCCAGACGCAAGCGCGGACGCCCTAAAAAGGGCGAAGCGCCCGCCAAGAAGGAGCCCCGGCGGCTGGAGCGCCAAACCGGCATGACGCTGGCTGAAATGCTGGCGGACCTGCCAACGGCGTGCACTGTTGGCGTAAAGCGCAATGCGAAAGGCCACGCCGCGCCTTGGATCGGCTACAAACTGCATATCGATACCGCAGATGGCGATATCCCTATTTCGTGCCTTCTGACCTCCGCATCCCTCCACGACAGCCAGGCCGCCATCCCCTTGGCCACCATCACAGCCCGCCGTGTCGCCAATCTCTACGATCTCATGGATAGCGCCTACGACGCGCCGGAAATCCGCAATAAAAGCCTTGCGCTCGGCCATGCGCCCATCATCGACGCCAATCCGCGCCCTGGCGGCAAGGCCGAAGCCGCGGCGGAGGCGCAAGCCAAGCGGGCCGCCGGTTACGAACTCGCCGAAACCATCCGCTACAACGAGCGCAGCGCGGCCGAACGCGTCAACGGCTCGGTCAAAGACAACTACGGCGGCCGGACAATACGGGTGCGCGGTCATGCCAAGATCTTCTGCCATCTCATGTTCGGCATCCTGGCGCTGACCGCGGAGCAGCTGATGCGGCTGGTGACCTGACAAGCATACCGTTGGATCAACCCTACCCGGACATCTGGCAGGTGACGGGCGAACTGCGTCAGAAATCTTCACGGCAGCGCCAGAACCTGCAAAAGCTGTCGGAACTAATTCCACTTCAGGACAAAGCCACTGCCCGGCGCCTCAAACGGCCGGCGTTTTGCAATTGGCTCAATAGAGTTAATCCAGCGTTGACGCTCGCACCCAAACGCAAAAGCCGGGCAAGGGCCCGGCCTGCGTGCGATCGAGGTGAGCGCGCGCTTCAAGCGCGCTATTCGCCTGAACGCAAACTCCGCGAAGCTATTCCGCCGGAACCACCATGACAGGCGCGTCGAGCCTCTTCAGCAGGAGGCGGCGGATGCCGCCGAGCGTAAACATCGCCATGGAGCAGGTCGAGCAGCAGCCGGTCAAGCGCACCTTGACGCGATGGCCCTCGACGCCGACCAGTTCGATGTCGCCGCCATCGGCCTGCGCGACAGGGCGCACTTCGGCGATGGTTTCCTCGATGATGCGCAGCCGCTCCTCGGCGGTCATGCTCTCCCGCTCCTGAAGGAAATCCTGGTCCAGGTAAGTCGAGATCCATGTGGGTCACTCCAGTTCGTCGATTGAGCTGATGAGGGTGTGGCTTTCGGCCAGGCCTTCGGCGAGGCTTCGCTTGGGCAGCGCGGCGGCCTTCGCCTTGGCGCGGTCGACCCAGGCGAGGCCGCCATGGGCAAGCGCGAGGCTGACCTCGTTCAGGAGGTCGAGAATGTCGTGGCCGGTATCGACGATGACCGGCTGGACGCCGAGCGCCATCAGCCGGCGGATGGAGGATGCGCCGATGGAGGCGGCGTAGACAGCGGCGCAGCCCTGCACATAGTCGAGCTTGGGGATCACCTTGTCATGGACGGTGCCCGTCAATCCGGTACGCCCGGTCTCGCCCGCCTGTTCCGCCTTGGCGAATTCCATGAAGCCAACGAGATCGGCATGCCCCGGCGACACATCGTAGAGCATCAGGCTTTCGGCGCCGCCGAAGTGCAGATTGACGGTCTTGCGGTCGCTGGAGGCGAAGGCGATCCTCAGCATGCGGCGTCTCTCCCGATTTCGGCGTCGCGCTCGGTACCTTGCCAATAGCGCGAGCGGTAGGGCGCGATTTCCCGGTATTGCCCGGCGAGCAGGTTCGCCAGATCGAACAAGGTCTGGCGGCTGCCGGCGTAGCCCACAAGGGCTCGCGTGTGCGCCCCGTAGCTGTCGTAGATCGGGAAGCCGGCGCGGAAGAGAGCGGTCTTCAACCGCTTTGCGATTTCTGCGCCGTGGGAGTTGGCGACGATCAGCTCGGCGGAATGCTCGCGCGACAGCCATTCGAGGTCTTCGAGGTCGCCGATGACGACGCTGTCGATGGGCAGTTCCGACAGATGATCCGCTCGCGACGACGCGACGGCGGCGACCACGTCCGCGCCCATGGAGACGAAGAATCGCGTGAAAGCGGCGAGCAGATCCGCATCGGCCGCGATGCCGGCGCGTGCGCCGCCGAACTGGAACTGGCAATCGACCATGGCGTCCTGCAACTGCGCGCGCTGGCGCTCGATCCTGGCCGGGATGCGTACGCCCGCGATAAAGCTCAAGGTCCTTGAGAAGGCGTCGCAGTCGTCGAGGCCGATGAGGTTTGCGAAGCGATAATCCGGCACGCCGGTTTTTGCTTCGAGCAGATCGGCGGCGCGGTCGAGCGAGCGGCCGATGACAAGGGTCGCGGCCGACTCGCCCATTCGGGCGATGTTCTCCGGCGGCGTGCCGCCATAAGTCAGCGTCGAGAAGCCCGCCTCGATCATGTGGCCGTCGAGCGAGTCCGCGATGTCTGGCAGCACGATGGCGGTGAGGCCGAAGGCGGCGATCCAGTCCTTGACCGCCTCGACGTCGCCCGGCGCCAGCATCGCCGACGCCAGCACATTCACTTGCCGCGGACGGCGCAGCTTCGACGGCGTGGGCGGAACGAGCGCGGCGATAATGGCTTCCACCGCGAGCGCGAAACCCGTCTCAAGGCAGCCCAGCGTATCGCTGGCGCTCGCCGAGACGATGGCCACGCCCTCGTGCTGCGGAAACTCTTCCCGGAAGGCTTTGACGGTGCGGGGGATGTCCGCGCCTTGCGTCTCCGACAGGCCCGTGGTGATAAGCCCGATGAGCTTCGGCTTGTCCTTCTCGCAAATGGTAGCGAGCGCCTCGACCACATTGCTGTCGGCGCCAAGCACGGCGGTCGCCTGGTCCATCGCCGTCGTTTGCAGCGCAATCGGCTCCCTGAAATGCCGCATGAAGAACAGCTTGTTGAACGAGGTGCAGCCGCGCGCGCCGTGCTCCAGCGGCATGGCTTCGGCGAGGCCGAGAAAGGCGAGCGAGGCGCCGATGGGCTGGCATGCCTTCAGCGGATTGACGGCGAGCGGCTTGGTGGGAAGGACGATCTCGGCCATGGTTTCCCTCACGCCGCGCGCTTGGATGCGGCGGGACGCACGCGGACTTTGTCCCATACCGGCGAGAAGACGGCGCGGTCGACGTTGCGGGCGAGTTCGATCATGCCGTCGTAGCCCGCGTAGCCGATGCGGCGCACATGGTCGATGTCGAGGAAGGGGATGCGCGACTTCAGCGCCGGATAGATATAGCGGTCGCCGGCGACGAGGATGTCCGCCTCGCAATCGTGGAAGCTTTCGATGAGCGAGGTCTGATCGTTGTCCGAGATCATGCGCGCATCCGGCCCCATCAGCGCCACAATGCGCGCCTTGTCCTCCTCGGTCGATTTCTCGGTGCCGGTGGCGACGACGGTCATGCCGAGGTCCTGCATGGCGGACACGAGCGACCAGGATTTGTAGCCGCCCGCGAACACCAGCACGCGCTTGCCGGAAAGACGCTGGCGCAAGGGCGCGAGCGCGGCCTTCACCCTTTCCTCCTCGCGCGCAATCAGCGCTTCGGTGCGAGCGACAAGATCGGCGTCGTTGAGGTTGGCGGCGAAGTTGCGGAAGGCGTCGGACGTGTCGGCGACGCCGTAGAAGCTGCCTTCGAAGAAGGGCGTGCCGTGGTCTTCGTGGAGCTTGCGCGCCACATGCAGCATGGCCTTGGAGCAGACCACCATGTTGGCCTCGGCGCGGTGCATGGTCTGCACCTCGCGGAACCGGGCGTCGCCTGAGAACGTGCATAAAATTCGAAGGCCCAGTTCGTCGAACAGCGGCGCGACGTTCCAGAACTCGCCGCCGACATTCCATTCGCCGACCAGATTCACATCGTGGGTCTTGATCCCGGGCCTTTCGGAGGAGGCGGGCGGCGGAGGCGGCTCGCGCGTGCCGATGACGTGCTTATAGATCACGTCGCCGGCGATGCGGTTGCCGAGGTTCTTGTTGCCGTAGAAGCCCGCGCAGTCGACGGGAATGATGGGCACGGCGAACTTCGCCGAAGCCGCCTTGACGACGGCGTCGATATCGTCGCCATGCAGCGCCGGCACGCAGGTGTTGTAAACGAAGACCGCCGCCGGACTATACGTCTCGACCGCCTGCTTGATCGCCTGATAAAGCCGCTTCTCGCCGCGCCCCATGATCACGTCCATCTCGGAGAGATCGGTGGTCATGCCGATGCGGTAGGTCTCCGCGCCGCTGGAGCGCGTGCCGCGATTGTCCCACGAGGAGCCGGCGCAGCCGATGGGGCCATGGACGATATGCGCAACGTCGGCGATGGGGAGCAGCGCGTTGCGCGCGCCGTCGAAGCAGCAGCCGCCCTGCGTTGCGCCGGGCTTCGGCTTCGCGCAGCCCGACTTCGACTTCTTGTTCTGCGCGCAGGCCGGCTCGTTCATCAGTTCGAGGATGTCCTCGTGTTTCATGCCGCTTACTCCTGTGTCGGCATCGATACAGCAAGGGACGTGCCAGAGGCGGATTTCGGCTCTCTCCGATGGAGGGCGGGGCGAGTTCTTTGTGTTCACATTTCCCGGAAACATGCCGCAAATGCGAGAAGCGCGGCCGCTTGCTATTCCCATTCGTATACAGCTATGGCAGGATGATGCGGCGTCCGGCGTTTCGTACAGGAAGGGAACGGAAGGAGGTATTCCGTTCGTTTCGGTACGTTTCGCCCGCAAGCCACTTGCCTGGGCTTTCCAATGCCGGGAAAGCCCAGGCAGCCTTTTGCGCCCGGCGGCGGGGGTCTTCGCGTCTGGCGCCGCCCTTGCAGTCCAGGCATTTGTTCAAGAGCATCGGAACTATCTATGGACCGAACGGTCGCCATCGATCTGGAAGACATCGGCGAGGACTTCACCCATTGCTTCACCGGCGAATGCCGCGTGAATGTGCTGCCGATCCTGTTCCAGATCAGCGAAATCATCACCGAAAGCGAAGACCTGCAGACATCGCTCGCCATCATCCTGAAGGTGATGCAGGAGCGGCTGAAGATGGCGCGCGGCATGGTCACGCTTTACGACCGCGAGGCCGAGCGCATTTTCATCCATGAAAGCTTCGGGCTGACGGACGAGCAGAAGGGGCGCGGCATCTATGCGCCGGGCGAAGGCATCACCGGCAAGGTGGTCGAGGCGGGCAAGCCGATCATCGTGCCGCGGCTGCGCGACAATCCCAGTTCGCTGCCGCATACCATCAGCGGCGACGGCGCGAACAAGAACGCCTCGTTCTTCTGCGTGCCGATCCTGCACGCGAAAAAGGTGCTGGGCGCGATCAGCGCCGAACGCGTTTACAGCAACAGGCGGCTTCTGAAGCAGGATGTGGAGCTGATCGCGACCATCGCGTCGATGATCGCGCCGGCGGTCGAACTCTATCTCATGGAGAACATCGAGAAGGTCCGGCTCGAGAACGAGAACCGCCGCCTGAACGATGCGCTGAAGCAGCGCTTCAAGCCCTCGAACATTATCGGCAACTCGAAGCCGATGCGCGAGGTCTACGAGCTGATCCACAAGGTGGCGGGCACGAAAGCGACCGTACTCATCCTTGGCGAAAGCGGCGTCGGCAAGGAGCTTGTGGCCAACGCCCTTCATTACAACAGCACAACCGCGGACGGGCCGTTCATCAAGTTCAACTGCGCGGCGCTGCCGGAAAACATCGTGGAAAGCGAGTTGTTCGGCCACGAGAAGGGCTCGTTCACGGGCGCCGTCGCGATGCGCAAGGGCCGTTTCGAGATGGCCGACGGCGGCTCGATCTTCCTCGACGAGGTGGGCGAGCTGAGCCTTCCCATGCAGGCGAAGCTGCTCCGCGTGCTGCAGGAGAAGACCTTCGAGCGCGTCGGCGGCTCGCGTCCGGTGAAAGTCGATTTGCGCATCGTCGCCGCCACGAACCGGAACCTGCTCGACATGGTGGAGAAGGGGACGTTCCGCGAGGATTTGTATTACCGGCTGAACGTGTTTCCCATGACCATCCCGCCGCTTCGCGAGCGCTCCAGCGACGTGATCCTGCTCGCCGATCACTTCGTTGCGGTCTACGCCAACGAGACCGGCAAGGACGTGAAGCGCATCTCGACGCCCGCTCTGAACATGCTCATGGCCTATCACTGGCCCGGCAATGTGCGCGAGCTTGAGAACGTGATCGAGCGCTCGGTGATCCTCTCGGAGGACGGCGTGATCCACGGCTATAATCTGCCGCCCTCGCTGCAGACCTCCACCGAGAGCGGCACGGCGTTCGGCTGCGGCCTCGAAGCCAAGCTGCAGGCGGTGGAATACGAGATGATCGTCGAGGCGCTGAAGACCCATGGCGGCAACATGACCGAAGCCGCGAAGGATCTCGGCCTGACGCGCCGCATCCTCGGCCTTCGCATGGAAAAGCACGCCATCGCCTACAAGGCGTTCCGCAAGAAGGAGAAGGCCGCGTGAGCGAAGAACCGGGGCCGCGCCTCTCGGCCAATCAGCGCTATCACCTGATGCTGGCCGACATCGCGATGGCGGCGGCCATCAAGACCCTCGATCCGGGTTACGCCATCGCCGGCGCGGCTCTTGCGCCGGGCGCGCTGCGCGACGCCTGGCTCGCCCAATGCGGCGACGGCGCCCTGAAGCAGCGCGTGAGCGCGATGGCGGCGGCGGCCATCAACTCCTTGAAGCAGTTGACCGCGGACCAGCTTGCGGCCGCCGCCGGGAGATACGGCGTCGCTCTGGCCGACGGCGCCAGCGAGCGCCTGGCGGACCACTTCGAGGCCAAGCGCAACGCCGTGCTTTCCTATAACAAGTAGGACGCGCTAGAGCGGCGAGATGCCGAACTCCTTGTAGATCTGGTCCTTGGCTTCCATGAACTCTTCCATGGTGAAGTCGTAGCCGTGGGCGCGGATGAGAGCCCAGCTTGCGGCTTCGTCTTCGCTGGCTTCGTTGATCTGGCGGTGGAAGTCTTTGTCCTCGCGCATGCGGGTGATGTAGGCGATGGCGGATTCGACGGACATTGCGTTCTCCTGATGTTTCTCAATAAGGGCGCGCGCCAGTGTCGCCGTCCCGGAAGCCGCTTGCGGCTATCCAGGACCGTAGAGCGCGCCGGCGTTCGTTACGATCCCGGGTCTGCAGAGCACCGCTTCGCGCTGCACTGCGCACGGGATGACGAAACCGATCCAAATTATTGCTCCGCGGGCTGGAACAGCTCGATGCGGTGGCCATCCGGGTCCTCGATGAAGGCGATGATGCTGCTGCCGTGGCGCTGGCCCCGCGGCGCGCGCGGCATGGGCACGCCCTCGGCGGCGAGCTTGTTGCAGAGGCGGTTGATGTTCGTCACCTCGATGGCGATGTGGCCGAAGGCGTCGCCTTTCGTGTAGGGCTCTTCCTGCATCCAGTTGAACACGAGTTCCAGCGCCATCTGCGAGAAGCCGCCGCCGTAGCCGACATAGGTTTGCGTGAACTGGTTCTTCTTGTGGTCGCGCTGCTCCAGCACGCTCATGCCGAGCAGCCGCGTGTAGAAGTCGATGGAGCGCTCCATGTCGCTCACCCGCAGCATGGCGTGGGCGAGGCGGAAGGCCGACGCATCGATGGGCTCGCCGCTCACCGGCGCCGTCTTCTCGGCGAACACCGCCATCAGCGCGGTCTCGATGGGCTTGCCGGCATGGGCGTCGATGGCGTCGATGCCGGCATTTCCGAGCTTCTCCGCCGGCATGGGCCCGATCTTCGCCACGAGCAGGGCCTTGCAGTCGGCGAGCATGCGGCACACCGTTTCGCGCGGGTCTTCGTCCTCGCTTTGCGCGTGGCTTGCGATGGCCCGGCGCTCGATCGGGGCCGCGCCTTCGGCCGTCACGTCGAACACCAGGAACTCCTGGGTCTGCCCGAAATGGAGATTGACGGTGGCGCCGTCGCGGCTTGCGACGGCAATGCGGAGCGAGGCGGCGGGCGCGGCGGCTTCGGCGCTTGGGCGTTCGAGCGTGTCGGTCGTCATGGCGTTCCTTCCAGATGGGACGAAATCTGAAGAGGCTCATGGCAACCTTCGTGCCAGACTTGTTACCCGCGCGATTGTCATGACCCGGGCGATAATTGTCATGGCCGGGCTTGCCCCGGCTATTTATTAGCCGCTGAATTTGCAAGAGTTTTCAGGTTGGCCAACTCTTTTTTTTAAAAAAAAAAAAAAAAAAAAAAAAAAAAAATAGTTCCCTAGACAATTTATAGGTTCGTGCCCCTCGCTCGCTTGCACCTTCGCGTACTATTTTTTACGGATTCGTACGTATTTGAACGGCCGCGTACGGGCGTACGTTCGCGAACGCCGCGGAATTGCGCGCATGAACCGTCCTTTTCTAATTTTTCAGGTTTGGCACGCCTCCTGCAATAAGGTGTGCAGTCCTCTTCCGTCTGAAAGCATACGGAAAGACAAGGCCCCGACCAGACCAAGTAACCCACCCATGCCGATGGTACTTCTGGAATGCGATAAGGATATTCCCGAACGCGAAAAGCATATCTACTTGAAGGTTGAAGGCGAAGATACGCGCGACTTCCTTCCCGTTTCTAACGCGCCGACCATTCCCGGAACTC
>CAVWOB010000018.1:0-104772 GCA_963756335.1 uncultured Alphaproteobacteria bacterium | reverse complement strand
CGGATCTCGATGGGTGAGCGGACATTTTGCAAGCAGACTTGCTGAACCCGGCCCTTATTTGATAGTGGTAGCCAGCACGCTGGCTCTAAGCTAGCGCCTGCGCTTTTGAAACGACCTGCTTCATCTTTGATGTTGATCGGCAAAACAATGCTTATGCCAAGGAATTAGATGGTGACCGCAGTCGCGCGTCCAAAGAGTTATTTTCTGGTCTCGCGAATTGGTTGGGGTAAACATAATGACACGACATCTAGTAATCCGCTTAGTCGTACTAACCACCATCCTATTTATTGGAGAAGTATTACCTTCAGGCGCGACGGAATTCGCTCTTGAGCGAAGGTGCCTCGACGCTACTTTGGCGATACCCTATGCGGCGAGAGGCTTCGATACACCTATTCATTCTTACTCGCTCAAAAAAAGCAATGGTGAGACGTACTACGGATTAACGCTGGGTCAATATGTTCCGGGCCGCAACCATCCTGACGGCACCCCACTTGTTCAATGGCGCTTACTTGAGAGGCAAGGCGATACCTCAAATTACTGCCTCATCGCCTTTGGAGACTACGTTGAGTTCCTGCAGAACATGTCTACAAGTACAAACCCGCGCAAGAGATATGGGATGCCGGGATCAGGATTTCAGCGTTGCTCGGATGCGAATGATGTACTCGATGCAGACGACGTCAGACTTTGGGCAAACCGTGAACTGGGCGACAGTTTTGTCGTTCATTTGACGTCACAAGTCGGCGACAACGATTTTACATTTCTTATGTCCAACGACTTGAATTGGATACTGATCAACAGCAGCAAGTCAGAGAAATTTAAGTCTTGTTATTATAGCCGTGGGCCAACGCTCAGTATCATAAACGACCTCCACGTCCGGCAAGAATTTGTCGATAAGCTTACAGAGTTTGAAGCTCAGCAAAAAGCCTTACTTCCGTTTCGGCCTAAGGAAAGCATTACGGAACAAATCCGCTCCGCAATCGGCCAGACCCGAACGGGTTTACCCTTTGATTTGGACTACTTCATGTCCAAGCAACAAGTAGTCTCTTACCTCAAGGCTTTTGACATGTACCGAATTGAGAGCGGCAAAGAGGATACTATCGCATACGCAATAGATGCCCCTGACACGAATACAAAGAACGGGTTGTTCCTCGAGTTCAAAAACGACAAGCTTGTTGAAATCTCGTCCATGAAAACAGAAATGGATGAGGTGCTCTATAAGAGATACATTATCCTACTTCTAGAAGTGGCTCAACAATGGAAAGCCAGCGGAATTGAGATCGTACGCGAAGACAATGTCAATACTTATTATTTATATCGAGATAATAAGTCATATATGAGCATAAGTGGAGGCTTTAGGGGAAAGCCTGGAAAGTTTAACGTAATGACCACCTTCTCTGAAAGGAATTTTTTCAATCAGCGCCTATCTAAGTAAGCGGGTTCTGGCTTCTCGTGGCCCCCCTTTCAATTGGGTGGGCGAATCAGCTGCCTTCTGTTTATGAAGGCAGCAATATGGAGGAGGTGACATGCAGCCGCGAGCGGACGATGAAATCCTCTGGGCGCGAATCTCCGGGGACGATAAGTTTCGCGCTGAGTGTGACGCAGGTCATCACTTTGAATGGACGTTGATCTCCGATCCCTTTGACAGCGAGGCCCAGTGCCTTGAATGGATCAAACGCCAAGCCGCTGTCCTGGGTTTCAGGACATATATAACCATGAAGGGGCCGTGCGCATGTATCTTTAGGCTCGTTTCGGGCAGGCAAGTCTGTTATGGGGCCGAAATGTGTGTCCAAAATCATGAGTTCGGTTTTAGAAGTTCAGCTACCTAGATTTGCTTAGAGTGAGTATTTCCGGTCCCGACCCATCTGAGACCAACGCCGCCTGAAGGCGGCGAGCAAGCCGAACGCCTCGCTTGGAGAAGCGAAGCTGCGGATCGCGGGCGGCTCCGCAGGGGCTGCCAGGCGGCAAGTCGCCTTCAACGGCGCAATCGGCGAGACCGGCGGCTACAAGGGGATCGTCGAGGCGACGGGCAGGAGGTAGTCTCTCCCTGCATCCGAAGCCCGCGCCTAAAACAAGCTCGCTTCCTTAGCTGCCGGTGGGACGCTATCCCCGCCTCACTTCCACGTTCCCCACTTCAGTATTGCTGGTCAAGCACGCGAGGCTCTGTGCTGTTTCGTGCTCCAGAGAGGCGTCCGCATAGCCATTGTCTCCTGCATCGGGGCGATGACGCGCGACCTCGATCTAGCGAATCTGGGCCAAGACCGGCTGCGCCTTGATCGCTTTCCGCAATGACGTGTCCCAGTTTTTTCCGCCGGGCCCGTGCGGAGCCCTTTGCATCGCGAAGCAAAAAACAGGTCCCTTGTCATCCTCCGCTTTGCTGCGGGCCTCGCCGTGCCGGCGGCCTGCAGGGCGATCATCCCGTCCAGAAAAATCGCCATCGAGGCTGCGATCATCAAAGCCCGATTAGAAACAGGAGACTTCACATGGCTAAGATCGGCGCCTTCTCCAAGACGGAACACGGCTACAAAGGGCGCGTGCGCACCTTGACCCTCAACACCGAAATGGAGCTCGTGCTGTCCGAAGCCGGCGGAGACGGCGCCCCTCAATACCGCATCTTCTCTGGCGGAAGCGAGCTGGGTGCGGTCTGGGAAAAGACCTCGGATGCAGGGAGAGACTACCTCTCGCTGAAGTTCGACGATCCGGCCCTGCCTGCTCCGATCTACGCTTCGCTTTTCGCCGATGACGAAGGCGACACGTACAGCCTGGTCTGGCAGCGCCCCGTTAAGCGCCACTAACCGGACCCGCCGGGCGCCTCGCTTCTCCAAGCGAGGCGTTCGGCTTGCTTGGCGGCGTGCCGCCGCCTTCCACTATTCCGCCGCGCGTAACAATTCCTCTTCTCCCTCGATGCGACCCCACAAGGCGGCGGGCCCCAGCTCCGCAACAAAGGCGGCATGCGCGGCCAACTCGGCCTCAGAAAGGCGTGGCGGAAGCGGCTCCTGCCGGCGCATGACAGTCACGGCGGGGGCCGCGTCGTCCGACGCCAGATCGAACACGAGCTGCGAAGCCTTGCGGTCCGTAAGATGCGCATAGACTTCGGCGAGAAGCTGAGCGTCGAGCAGCGCGCCATGCTTGTCGCGCGCGCACCGGGGCACTCCGAAATGCTCGCAAAGACCGTCGAGCGTCTGCCGCACGCGAGGCAGCTTGCGGCGGGCCAGCTCCAAGGTATCGACGACGCGAGAAAATGGATCGTGGCCGCACAGCGCCAATTCAACGTTCAGGAAGCCGAGATCAAAAGCAGCGTTATGAGCCACCAGCGCGGCGGCTCCGTCGAAGACCACGAACTCATCGGCGCGCTTGGCGAACATCGGCGCCGCGCGCACCTTCTCATCGGTCAGACCATGAACGGCTACAGCCTCGGCGGGCACCGGCTGGCCAGGATTGAAGTACGAGTGCCATGTCGCGCCGGTCGCCTCTCCGTCCAGAAGCTCCACACACCCGACTTCAACAATTCTGTGCCCATCGCGGAGATCGAGCCCAGTGGTTTCGGTGTCGATGACAATTTCCCTCACGAATGCCTCCCTCGAACTAGTTACGCAGCCCTCACCGTGTACGTCACAGGCACCCACCCCTGCGGCGTCTCGCGGATGAGATCGTTTGCGCGTAGGATCGCCATCCCGGTGTGCCAAGACCCGCCTCGCGGCGCGCGGCCTAGCCGCAGCGCCAGCGCCGCGGTGTCGACCGGCCCGTCCTTGACGATCGCCGCCAGCATTTCATTCGCAGGCGTCGGCAGCGCCTCAATCATCCGCTCAAGGAGCTCCGCCTCGCTTCGCGGCGTCGCTGGCGTCTCTTCGCCGAAATAGTCGAAGGCAGCTTGATTCAGTCTGAGCAGGTTTTCCTGCTCGACGGCGAATCCATCGAGGATCTGCTTGCGCGCCGTATTGAACGATCCGCCTCGCGTTTTCCGGCCGCACAGCACGCCGAGCTGGCCCCACGTGAGAAGCACCGGATATGCGCTCATCGCCGCCCGCACAAAGGCGGCGGCAGACACCGACAGTTTATCGCCCTCCGTTGGCCCTCGAGGTTCGTCGCCGATGGCGCTCGCCCTCTCAGGAACGAGGCTGATGGTTGTCCGCTTCTCGCGCCACGCCAGGCCATCGAGGGCAGCCCGAATCTGAGCTTTCGCGGCGTTGAAACCGAGCCGCTTTCCTTCCTCGATCCAGGCCGACTTCTCCGCCTCGACCCTCTCAGCCACCTGGCGATTGATCTCGGCCTCCAGATCGACGGGCTGCGCCTTGATCGCGGAAGCGTTGGCGCGCGCGCCGGCCGGCGCCGCGCTCGCAAGTAGCTCGCCCAGACGCCCGATGTCGGCCCGAGCGAGCTTCTTCGGTTCGATCCGCTGTTCTCCGCTCGACGGCGTCGAGGACGTGTCGAGCGTCTTGATTTTCGGAAAACACACCCGCTTCAAGATGTCGAAGTCTGGCGCCCACACCCAGCCCTCGCCTCGCGGAAGCGACGCCAGGCTCTCATACACGGCGCGCGCCTTGTCGCGATCACCGTTGCCTTCCACCCAAGCCCTGATCGCCTCGCGATCCTGTGGGCTGGTCACGCCCAGCGCGATGAGGACCGAAAGCTGGGTCAGTACGTCCTTATTGAGCTTCGCGGGGCGTTGGGTGATCGACAGGAGCCGAAAGCCAAACGCACGGCCGCGGCGGGCGATGCGATCCACCTCGCCGAGAACCCGGATCGCGTCCCCCATGGGAGACTGCGGCGCAAACGCATCCGCCTCCTCAAGGACGATGGTTAGTGGAGCGCGGTTGCAGGCGAACAGTTCGTCAAGGAGATCGCCGACAAGGCGTTGCTGCTCAACCTTCCGCATAGACCCCATGTCGACGATCGCCGAGATGCGCTCGGCCACGAGCATGCGCGCAAGGGCGCGGCCGTTATCTTCGCCGATCTCGATGTCGGCGTGCTGTCCTCCAAACACGGGCACCGGATATCCCGCATGCTCCCCATTGAACGACGCTTTCAGTCCCCACCAATGACCAAGCGGATCGAGGATCAAGACGCGTTCGCCGAGATCGAGCATGCGCTCGACAAGACCCTTCGCGGCGTAGCTCTTGCCTCGCCCTTTCTTGCCCAGGATCGCAACGTCCGTGTTCAACGCTTCGTCTGGAATCAATGGCGCTTGCGGCATCATCATCCCGCCCTATGCCGCCTCTTGTACGTTTTTAACTTCGACGAAGGAAAAGTCGACACCCCTCCATTTCCGGTTGATTCCCGATCTGGTTGTTGCGAAAAATTGGAGGCGTTGAACCCCGATTTTTGCACCCCCATTTGCACCCCCGGACTTTCGGGTTTATGTTTTGTTCCGGATTTTCGCGAAGGGTGTGGGGTTTGTAGAACCCTGAAATTTCGCTTGTTTTTCCTTGGCTTTAGAGATTTTTCGGTTTTGGCGGAGTGGGAGGGATTCGAACCCTCGGTACAGCTTTACAACCGTACAACGGTTTAGCAAACCGCCGCCTTAAGCCTCTCGGCCACCACTCCGGAAAAACGACGTGCACGCCTTGGCGCCACAGCCAGGAACTCGCCTTTAAACGGGTTTGCCGCTCGTGTCTATCACTTCGCGCGGATCGATGCAATCGGCGGCGAAGGGCCGCCAGGGCAACGAACTCAGGTTAACGATCATTTAACCATTGCGTGTTGTGTGATTCCATCTGGCTTTCTGATTCGGGGAGCCTTTGAGATGGACGATTTCGGCCCTAAGCCGCGCCTTCGGAGCCTTTTGGACCATTTTTCCGGGATTGACGACCCGCGCGAGGCTTGGCGGGTGGCCCATCCGCTGCCGGAAGTGCTTCTTCTCGTCGTCTGCGCCAGCGTTGCATCGTGCGACGATTTCGACGACATCGCCGAATGGGGCGAGAACCATCTGCCGTTTCTGCGCCGTTTTCTGCCCTATCATCATAGCGTTCCCGGCGCGCGCTGGTTGAACATCCTTATGAACCGCATCGATCCGGACTTGTTCTCGGACTGCTTCATGAACTGGGCGCGCGACCTTCGCCCGGACGCTCCTGGCCTCATCGCGCTCGATGGCAAGACCTCGCGCCGCAGCCATGACCGCGCCGCGGGAAAGGCCGCGCTCCATCTTGTCTCCGCCTTCGCCACCCATGAGAGGCTGGTTCTTGGCCAGGAAGCCGTGGACGCGAAATCGAACGAGATCGTAGCCATTCCGGCGCTTCTCGAACGCCTCGCCGCATCGGGCGCTTTGGCGGGCGCCCTCGTCACCATCGACGCGATTGCTTGCAATCCAGGCATCGCCCAGGACATCGTTGACCACGGAGCCGATTATCTCCTGGCCGTTAAAGGCAACCAGCCAACTCTTCTGTCTGAAATACAACGCTTTTTTGACGATGCGGACGAAGCCGCCCTGGATCGGCACACCGATGTGGACAAGGGCCACGGCCGCATCGAGGAACGCCGCTGCCTGGTGAGTACGGCTATCGATTGGATGGACGGCGAACGCCGCTTTCCAGGCGAATACCGCTTTCCCAAACTCGCCGCCATCGCAATGATCGAAAGCAAGGTCGAGACCAACGCAGGCGCAAGAACCGAGCGGCGCTTTTATATTACCTCGCGCGCCATGACTGCGAAGCTGCTTGGCGAGGCCGTGCGCGCCCACTGGCAGATCGAGAACGCGCTGCATTGGGTGCTCGACGTCACGTTCCGGGACGATCTCGCCCGCGTCCGTAAGGGCCACGGCGCCAAAAACATGGCCGTCGTCCGGCACTTCGCCATCAATCTCGTCCGCGCAGCGCCGGACAAAAAAAGCCTAAAGCTCAGAAGGAAAATCGCTGGCTGGAACCAAGATTACCTCCAAAGCCTCATTCAAAAATCCGCCGTTAACCTGGATTCGTGACCGTGGAAGGGGCGCCCGCCAGCCGGCGCTTACCCTGGCCGCCGCGGTTTTTGATGCTGACGCAGGGGCCGCAATGCCGTTAAGCTGGCGCCTTGCGATTCGAGCCCTGGCGCCGGTCGCGCTCAAGAGGGTCGCTTTAGGTCTTGCCGATGCGGAATTGGCTGAAGGCTTTTGGAATATTCGCCGCCATGGTGGCGGCGCCGTTCATTATCGAGCGGCTGCTGGGCCGTCACCCGAGATTACCTGGCTCGGACGCCTTGGAGCAGAGCGATTATCTGGCTTACGGCCTATTCGCCGTGGTTTTGCTCGCGGTGCTTGCGGCCATCGCCGGCGCGATCTTCCTCTATTACCAGACCGAGGAAATCTCGGAGCAGCTCACGCTTGCGGAGCGGGAGATGACCGCCCAGTTGCGCGGCTGGGGAGGGGGACTTACGCCCGATACACGGAAAGGATGGGCCGAAGAGCGCGGCAAGTGGCTACAGATGATCAAGGACGATAAGTTTGAAGTCGGCAAAGCGTTCTTCGATCTGAATCAGAAAGATTTGGAAAGCGGCGGTCCCCAGGGCGCAGCCATGGGAAACGCACGCATGACAGCGTTCCTGCTGCGCGAGCTGTATGAGGGCAATGTCGAAACGGCGCAACTGAAGGTTTACAATGAGTTCAAACTGGGCAAAAAACCTGTCATCGTCGCCGGCCTAAGGCAACTTCTCGACTGCGACCACTTCGACGAGAACGAAGGTTTCAAACGACCGGGCGTCGACCGAAATCTCCTATGGCTCACGGTGAAGATGCGCGGCCATCCCCACCACATCGTCATGGTGAAAACCGATGCCGATAAGAACAAGTTCGAGGTGAAGAACTGGGACGTACTTAATGAGTTGAACCGGCAGACGCTTTAGGCGCGACGCCGCCGTATCCCCTTATGGGGCCGGCGAAGCGCCGGCCCGTTTTGCGTCTCGGAAGAGCGCTCATGGCGGGCGCTATTTAAGCATCCATACGCCGATGACGCCGCCGCAAAATCCAAGAATGAGAGCGAAGAAAATAATGAAAACAACAACATTCTCGAGAGGGCTCTCTTTAACAGCTTCGTTTTTCATAACCGATCCTTCCTCGTAATCACTGACGCGAACGATATCGCGGACAACGATCTTGAAGGGCGATGGGTTAGCACAGCCAAGGTTGCCCGTAGCTTACATTTCGGCAACTTCCGCAACAAAATTTTAAAACTAGTACGCCCCGCGGGAAGTCCCGCCCCATTCGCACCGAGCGACGACGGGACTTCCCGCGGATAAGGCGTGCTAGGTGGGCGCCTTCACGTCGAGGAGTTCGACCTCGAAGAGAAGCGTGGAGTTCGGCGGGATGGAGTTGCCCTGTCCCGTCGAGCCATAGGCGAGCGCGGGCGGGATGATCAGCGAGCGCTTGCCGCCGACCTTCATGGTGCTGACGCCCCGCTCCCAGCCCTCGATCACCTTGTGGTCGCCGAGCACGAAGGAGAAGGGGACCTTGCGGTCCACCGAGCTGTCGAACTTCTTGCCTTTGGCGCCATTTTCGTAGATCCAGCCCGTGTAATGCACGACGCAGGTCTGGCCGGGCCTCGGAGTGAAGCCGGTTCCAACCTTTATGTCGGTAATTTGCACCCCCAATGTCGCGGCGGCGGCGGGGGTGGCGGCCATTTGAGCGGTTCCAGTATCGGATGCGCTGCCCGTGCAACTCGCCAAGGCGGCGGAAACGGCGAGCGCGGCGGCGATGGCGCCCGCGCGCGGAAAAGCGAAATCCTGCAATTCTCTGCTCCCTGGCGAATGGCCCGATACGATGCTCCTTACAGTGCGTCCGGAAAAGTGTGAAGCGGTTTTCCGGTAAGATGCACGGCAAAACAAAGAGCTGGAGCGCGCTTTCGATTCCATCGAAAGCGCATCAGCTCTAGTCGAAACGCCGCCGACGTTCCATAGGCATTTTTCGGGCGGCCGGTTATCCAAACTTTGGCTCGATCCTCGCCCCCATGCGCCGCGCCGGCGAAAAGCCCGTTGGCGATTTGCTTAAGCGAGCGCGCCCGGACGGGCGAGGCGCGGCTCAGAATGTGCCGAGGAAATTCTTGTAGTTCGGGTTCTGGCGAAGCAGGCTGCCTGCCGAAGAAATGAGGAGGTCGACCTCCTCCTTCGGCAGCTTGAAGCTTGTCGGGATCTTGTCGAGGCGCGCCCTCACGCTCGGCTCGCGCATCTGGTCGAAGCTCACCTTCGCCACCTGAAGCGAAAGTTCGCGGCAATCCCAGCCGTCGGTCGAGCCGCGCAGCGACGCCACCTCGGGCGGGGTCAGCCCGCAGCGATATTCGATCATGCGGTCGCGCCATTTTTCCATCTCGGCGAGAAAAGCGTCGTAGGCCGCGCGCACATTGGCGTCGACCGCCGTGTCGGAGACGGCCTGGATCAGCTCCATCAGCTCGGGCGACTCGGCGCTCTTGGCGAGGTCGCCGCCGGGCGGCCGGCCCGCATCGACCACGATGAAGAGGAAGCGCTTCAGGTTCACGACCTGCTTCGGCGTCAGCGGCTCATAAGGCTTGGTCGCAGCCGCGAGTTCGAGCACAAATCCGCTGAGCCCCAGATTGTCCGTCATTCCGCCGTCGAGCAGCTTCACGAATTTCACATCCGCCTTCTCGCGGTAGCGCTGGATCGCCGCCGCGGACGCGCGCAAGATCGCGGGCGCGCCGGGCCGGCCGGCGGAATAGACCCAGTCGGGCGGCGTGAACGTGCATTTGTCCGCGTAGTTCTCGATCACGATGGGCGCGAACACGAGCGGCACGGCGGCCGACGCCGCGACCGCCTCGGACAGCGGATAGCGGCGAAGGTCGCTGCACAGCGCGCCGAAATTCACGGTGTTGTAGATGAAGGTGGTGCGGTTGTAGATGTCGGACGCGTTGATCCAGAGTTGCGGACGGCCCGGTTTCAGCACGTCGGCGTAGGTGGCTCCGCGAAACAGGTTCTCATCGAGCCAGGTTGGCAGGCCGCTGCGGTCGTTCACGCCGCCCTTCGCGAGCAGCATCAGATTCGTCACGTTGACGGAGGTGCTCAGCGACGCCTCGACGTCCTGGATCAGGAACTTTTTGCGAAAGTCGGCGAGCGTATCGCGTCCGCGCAGCGCGAAATAGGCCGCCGTCACCGATCCGCCGGAGACGCCCGAGACGAGCGACACCTGATCGATCAGCACCGAGCGCACCCCGGTGCGGACCGGCGGCTCGGTCTTGCCAAGCTCCTGCAACACGCCGAAGGCGAAGGCGGCCGCCCGCGTTCCCCCGCCCGAGAAGCTCAAGCCGATGAGGGTTTCGGAACTCTCCTGCAGCGGCGCCGCGGCCGCGACGGCTTCCGGCGTCGCCGAAGCCTCGTCGGTGAGCGCGGAATTGATGGGCGCATTGCGGATGCCGAAGCCGGCGCAGGCCGACAGCGCGAGCGCGCCCGAAAGACAAGCCGCCGCCGCTGCGATGCGTGCAGATCGCTTTGCAAAGCCCGGTTGTCTGTTCAACACGCCATCCTCTTGCTTTGAAGGACGCCGCCAATCCTCTTGGGCGGCGCGCCGGCCGCGCGGGCTGGCTGGAAGCGGCGCCGGATGCACGCAAGCGCCGCGCGGGAAAGAGTATTCAGGAGATGGAGTTGCCTCACTGACTCGTCGAAAATGTGGCCGTGGCCCTCCGGCAAGCGCGAGGAAGGCCCCGCGGCCTATAAGTGCGGCGCCGGTATTTTTGTGCTGTCTCCATTTTCCCTTTCGGCTAGAGTGCGACCAATGTTGAGGCGCCTATCGATCGTTGTTTGTCTTTGCGCGGCGGCGCTGCCTGCGCAGCTGGCGGTTGCGCCGGCGTGGGGCGATGCGCTGCAGGACGCCATCGCCAAGCTCACGCCGCAGCAGCAGGCGACGTTGAAGGCTTACGAAGCTGCGCGGCTGGCTCATACGAAGCATGTGGACCAGTATTGGAAGCGGATCGAGCTGAAACGCAAAAAGCGCAAGGCGAAGATCGCGGGCGGCAAGACGCTTACGGTCGAGGATTACGTCAAGGAGCAGCCGCCCGTCTACAATGGGCCGAAGCGGCCGGACGAGATCATGGCGCTGCTTCCGAAGCCGCCGAAGCCCGTCACGCCAGCGCATGAGCCGATCCCCGTGATCGCCGATTTCCTGCGCGAAGCCGAGGCCAATTACGGCTTCAGGCCCGACCGCGTGAGCGAAGACGACTTCATGATCTCCTACGCGCTCGAAGCGGTCCGGCTCGGGCTGACGAAGGACCAGGTCGTCCGGGTTTTCGCGCTCGAAACGGGCGGCATGGGCACGCAGGATCTGCAATCGGGCTTCAATCCGCGAACCGGCCGGGCCGCTTCGACAGCGCTCGGCTACGCGCAGCTGCTTGCGGCGAACACCATCGAGCGGGTGCGCAAGGAAGGTCCGGAGTTTGCCGAAAGGCTTGAGCGGATGGCCAATGAGCCCGGCGTCTCCCCCGAGGTGGCGCAGGCGCTGCGGGCCAAGGCGGCGGTGCTTCGGCGCATGATCGCCGACGCCAGGAAGGTGCATGAGTCCTGGCCCGCCCACGTCGCCTATGCGAAGACGCCGAAGGGGCTCGCCATGCACGCGCTGAACCTGGACGGGAATGTCGGGCCCTGGATGCAGGTGGTGAAGCTGCGCGGCATCGTCGAATACGCGGCCAGGAAGGGAGTGACGGAGCTTTCCGGCGCGCAGCTCGAACTGATGAACCTCGCGGGGCCTGGAAACGGCCTGGAGATGCTGCTGGCGCCCGGCAAGGACATGCCGACGGCGAACTTCTTCGAGCGCGGCGGCTTTGAGAGAAATCCCGTGGTGCACGACCAGACGGGGGCGCAGCTTCTCGTCAAGCTCAACGAGATCATGGACCGGCATTTGCAGAGGCCCGGCGCACAGAAATTTGCGAAGATCTTCGACAGCATTGCGCAACGCATCGGCGGCCGGGCATCCGCGCAGGCGGCGAGGCCGTTTTTCGACCTCTTCGGTCGCTGATCGCGCAAATTTCAACGCAAGCTTAATTCAAAAGGGCCGCGTTTGTGCTATGGCTGGTTGTGTGGCAAGCGGCATGGCCAGCTAGGCACAGGGAAAAATCATAATAATGTGAGCGGCGCGCGCGGACGAATGTGGCGCAGATGACCGCTTCCGTGGGGATGGGCATATGGTTAACAGCGCGAGAGGGAGCGGCGCGGCGGCTTTGCTGATCGTGGCGCTGTTCGCGAGTCCGGCGGCTTATGCGGCGGCGGAGGATTCGGCGGTGGAGAAGCCGGTCCAGGCGGCGCCGGACGACAGAACCTATTTGCCGCCCTGGATGCAAAATCCGCCCGTCAGCGCGGCTGCAGGAGCGCCGCTCAAGGAAGGCGCGCCCACCCAGACGGCGCAGACCGCCGATACAGACGCGGCGAAGAAGGCCAAAAGCCCGCAAGGCCACCGGCGGCGAGATTGGCCGGGCGGCGCGCTTTTTCGGGGTGTGGCTGAGATGTTCGGCCGCTGACGCTCCCGGCGACGTTGCACTCGTCGAAGCCGCCGACCGTCGCAATGCCTCAACTCGCATTCACACATAACCCGCATCCACGCTTGGCGTTTCGTACTGGCGGCGCTCATGAAATCTAAATCGGCCTCCTAAACTAACAGGCTGCCGGACCAAGGACATGCGCAACGATTAAGTGAAGGGCGTGCGGCGGAGTGGCTGGCCGATTCCGCTCGGGCGCCTGCGCTGTTGCCAGCGATGGACGGCCCCGGTGAACTTCACCGCGATAAAAATGGGCTTTTGCGCCGATTTCTGCGGCCCCTTCCGCCAAGAGGGAATGCCCGGCAGGCCTCAGTCCGGCAGGCTGCTAGTTGTCCAGCACCTGGACCGGATAATCTCCCGAGCCGCAAACAAAGCAGCACTTGGCGCAACTGTGCTTATTGTTAAGCCCCACACCCCAATAGCGAGACGAATTGCCGTTTACCCAGGCGCCCATGCAGATCTTCTCGCCATAGTGGCAATTCAGAAGGTAAGAATGTCTCGCATAGTCGTCGATATTGTAAGCATCGTCGCCGCCCGGCCAGGCATGGTCGCGATTCTCCGAGTAGAATTCGAGCTGCACCCGCACGTCAACTTCTGAAATCACGTCTACGCTCAGCTGGGCCGCTCGCGAGGCCGGGGTTGCAAGAAGGCTTAGCCCTACGGCGACGCAAAGAAGTAACACGCGCTTTATCATCCTCAACTCCTTGCAGTCACAAATCCCGCGCAGAAGGTCTTTCCCAAAACGTCTGCTTTGGGATGAGAAAGCTTCCGCGATATGTTTTTTATTATCTGATATCGCTCAGCTCTTGCGCCGCCATGATTTTGTCAGACTTGATGCACAGACTTGACGTAATTTTACCATATCTTTAACTTTTTTGTAGCTTTTTTGAGGGCGTGGCCGGCTTCGCTTGCGGCGTGGGGGCCGCTAAGGGAATGCGGCGGCCTCGCCGGCATTTAATCGGGCTGGCGCACGAGAGGCGCGCGCGTTCCGGGCGGAAACCGGCAAGTCGCAGGCGCATCCCGCCCCGCGGGACGAACCCGGAAAACCTTGCGCAGCTTCAGAACCGCCACATTCTTCGCGCTAGCTCGCAGAAAATCGGTTTCTTTTGAGATTTTGCCATGATGCGCGCTCCTCAACCCTACGATCTCGTGATTGTCGGCGCCAGCTTCGCGGGGCTCATCGCGGCGAAGACGGCCGCAATGCGCGGGCTCAGGGTGGCCGTTCTCGAAGCCAAGGCGGCCGCCGGGGACCGCGTCGGGACTGCCGGCATCCTGTTCAATGAAGCGGCGGAGGAAGTCGACCTTCCGCACAGTCTCACACGGCGGGTGCATGGGGTGCGGCTTTACGCGCCGAATTTGAAGCATGTCGATCTGTTCGCGCCGGGCAGCTTCTTCGTCACAACCGAGACGGGCCGCCTCCTGCACTGGTTCGCGCAGGAGGCGATTCGAGCCGGAGCGCACATCCTGTGGCGCACGCCATTCCAGGGGGCGGAGCGGAGCGGCGGCGTCTTCGTGTTCTCGGGCGTCAACATATCGGCTCGGCATATCTTCGGCGCGGACGGCGCCAGATCGCCCGTTGCGCGTGTCTTCGGCCTCGGGCTGAACGAACGCTTCCTGACCGGGATCGAGGTCGAATTCGAGGGCCTGGAGCAGGCCGATCCCCGCTTCCTGCATTGCTTCCTCGATTCGAAGCTGTCGCCCGGCTATCTCGCCTGGGTTGCGCCTGGGCCTTCGGTCTTCCACGCGGGGCTCGCGGCGGGACCGGGCAGGCGGCCGCATTTGCGCGCCTTCCTCAGAAAAACCGATGCGATTTTCGGGTTCAGCGGCGCGAAGATGGTCGCAAGACGCATGGGCCGCATCCCTTGCGGCGGCCTCGTCAAGCCCTGGGCCGTGGATGGCGTGACTCTGATTGGCGACGCGGCGGGCATGGTTTCGCCCTCAACCGGAGGCGGCATCGGCTACGCCATTCATTACGGGCGCCGCGCGGCCCAGATTGCTGCGGACTACCTTTTGCATCTCGGACCGCCGCCGGAAGTCGCGCTTGCAAGCGAGTTGCCCCGGTTCTGGCGCAAGCAAGCCTTGCGCTCCGCGCTCAACCTCGCGCCGCCCAACGCGCTCATCTCGGCGGCGCTCAGCACCCCGCCCATGCGGCGCTTTGCCCAGTACGTCTATTTCCGCGAGCGGGGCGGGAGGGGATTGAGCTTCGCGGATTTCCAGGCGCGCTTTAACGGCTTGGAAATAGAGCCGCTTCCCTCAAGCGGCGGAAGTCACCGAAATCTCCAATAGACGGACGGCGCGCCCTGTTCTACCAACCCGCCTAATCCGATTTGCGGCGTGGCTCGTAGCGAGCCGCGTGCTATCCTGAACCCGAAATCACCGCAAGACTGCGATGGAGGACCTCATGCCGATGCATCGGTTTCTTGAGTGGCATGCCGGCCAATTCATGACGAAAAACGTCAAGACCGTTCCGTCAACCATGACCTTGCGGGAGCTTGGGGCGCTTTTCGACCAGAACGACTTCAACTCTTTCCCGGTCGTCGATGGCGACGAACTCGTCGGCCTCGTGACCAAACTCGACTATTTGAAGGCGTTCCTGTTCGACACCGGGCACCTCGTCCCCCACTACAACGAAGTGATGACCCTGACTGTGGCGAAGGTCATGACCAAGGATGTGGTGCATGTGGATCCGGATACGCCGCTCACGCGCGTGCTCGAACTGATGGTGAAGCTTAGGACGCGCGGCGTTCCGGTGATCGAAAACGGCAAACTCGCCGGGGTGGTGTCCCGCACGGACCTCATGCACGCGCTCTCCACCGCAACGGCTGACGACTAGACGCGCGGCCTGTCACGGGATCAGCACGGCCGCGCCGGTCAAGCGGCCATCCCTCAGCGCCGAAAGCGCCGCGTTGGCCTCGGTCAAGGCGAACGGCTTTACCGTCGTTCTGACCGGAACCTGGGGCGCGAGCGTGAGAAACTCCTCCGCGTCCTTCCGCGTGAGGTTCGCCACAGACCGCACCACGCGCTCGCCCCAAAGAATGCTGTAGGGAAAGCCTGGAATATCCGACATATGGATGCCGCCGCAAAGCACGACGCCGCCCTTGCGCACGGCCTTCAGCGCGGCCGGCACAAGGCCGCCCACCGGGGCGAAGATGATGGCGGCGTCCAATTCTGCGGGCGGCGCGTCGTTCGAGCCGCCGGCCCATCGGCATCCGAGCGAATGCGCGAAGGCCTGCGCGGCCGAGTCGCCGTCCCGCGTGAAAGCGTAGAGGTCGCGACCCTGCCAAAGCGCAACCTGCGCGACAATGTGCGCGGCGGCGCCGAAGCCGTAAATTCCGAGCCTCTTGCCGGGGCCGGCCATTTTCAGCGAGCGATAGCCGATCAACCCCGCGCAAAGGAGCGGCGCAGCCTCCGCGTCGCCGTAAGTTTCAGGGATGCGGAAAGCAAAGGCTGCGTCGGCGACCGTGTAGTCTGCGAAGCCGCCGTCCCTCTGGTAGCCCGTGAATTCGGCGCTGTCGCAGAGGTTTTCCTCCCCATGCGCGCAGAAGCGGCAGACACCGCAGGTATGTCCGAGCCAGCAGAACTCCCACGCGCTCGCCAAGGCCGAAGCCCTCGACGCCCGGGCCAAGGCCCGCGACCTCGCCCACAATCTCATGGCCCGGCACGATGCTCGGCCGGACCGGCGCCAGATCGCCGTCTACGACATGCAGATCGGTGCGGCACACGGCGCAGGCGCGCACCTTCAACAAGACCCGCCCAGGCCCAGGGCTTGGGATGTCCCGATGTTCAAGCTCGAGCGGCTGCCCCGGGGCCTTCAACACCATCGCTCTCATGACGAAATCCTCCGCAAAGAAAGCGAGCCGATTATAGCATGGGAGAGCAGCGCGCATGGGTCTTGACTTCAATCAAGGCAAGGACTTCGCTGATCGCCACTTTAGGCGTGGGTCTCAAAAAGAGGGAGCCGAACCGTGACCATAGAGCCGCAAACGGAAATCTCCGACTTTCCGGAACCGCAGGAGGTCCGCTTTCACCTCATCGGCAGCGGTATCGCCTCGCTTGCGGCGGCCGTCTTCCTGATCCGCGACGGCAAGATCGCGGGCCGCAACATCTGGATTTACGGCGACCAGCCGAAGCCCGGCGGCAGCCTCGAGGGGCAGGCTCGCCGGAAACCGGCTATGTCGCGCGCGGCGGGCGCGTGCTCGAACCGCACTATGTCTGCACCTACGATTTGTTCTCCTCGATCCCGGCGCTCGACCGCTCGCGGTCCGTCACGCAGGAGATTTTCGCCTGCAACGACGCGCTCAAGACCTACTCGCATTCGCGCCTTGTCCGCGCGGGCCGCAAGCTCTCCTCGCCGCAATTCGGATTGACCGAACGGCATCGGCTCAGCCTTATCGAGCTGGCGCTCAGCCCCGAAGGCGAGCTTGGCGACAGCGCCGTCGAGGATCATTTCGACAAGGCGTTCTTCACGACCGACTTCTGGGCAATGTGGGCGTCCACCTTCGCCTTCCAGCCCTGGCACAGCGCCGTCGAGATGAAGCGCTATCTCATGCGCTTCGTGCACATGATGCAGGGCTTCAATCGCCTCCAGGGCATCATGCGGACCACCTATAACCAATACAACTCGATGGTGAAGCCGCTCGCCCGCTGGCTGGACGAGAAGGGCGTGCGCTTCGTCACGGGCGCCGTCGTGTCGGACATCCACTTCGAGCGCATCAAGGAGGCCCAGCGGCCGGCGGCGCTCGTCGTGGAGCGCGAGGGCCGCGCGGAGGAGCTGAAGCTCGACGCCAACGATTACGTCATCGTGACGCTCGGCTCGATGGCGGACTCGGCGACGCTCGGCTCGATGGATGCGCCCGCGCCCTATCAGCCCGAAAAGAAAGGCGCAGGGTGGCGGCTCTGGGAAAAGATTTCCGAGGGCAGGCCGGAGTTCGGGCGCCCGTCCGTGTTCGACAGCCGCCCCGATCACTCCAAGTGGGTGTCGTTCACCGGCACGCTGCGCGATCCCACCTTCTTCAAGCTCGTGAAGGAATTCACCGGCAACGTTCCGGGCGAGGGCGGCCTCATAACCTTCGCCGACTCGGGCTGGCTCATGTCGATCACTCTGCCGCAGCAGCCGCATTTCATCGGGCAGCCGGACGACATCGACGTGTTCTGGGGCTACGGGCTTTCGGTCGACAATTCCGGCAATTTCGTCAAGAAGCCGATGACGCTCTGTTCGGGCCGCGAGATCATGACGGAGGTTCTGGGCCATCTCGGCGCGCAAGGCTACGCACCGGCCGTGCTCGACAACGCGATCTGTCTCCCTCGCATGATGCCTTACGTGATGAGCGAGTTTCTTACGCGCTCGCCGGGCGACCGGCCGCATGTGATGCCGAAGGGCTGGTGGAACCTGGCTTTCGCGGGCCAGTTTTGCGAGCTTGTGGATGACACCGTGTTCACGGTCGAATATTCCATCCGCTCGGCGCAGACTGCGGTTTATTCGCTGCTCCAGCTCGATAAGGCGCCGCATCCAGTCTACAAGGGCCACCACAATCCGAACGTGCTCTATCGCGCCTTCATATCGCTGCAAAATTAGCGGGCTGCCGAAAAAGGCTGTCGCCCCTTTGTAGACTCAGTAGGACTAATACATGTGCGTGTTGACGCGGTTCGTCGGGACGAACTCGAAAAAGAAGAGTTCCGGCGGCTGCGGCGGGACAAAGACGCGCGGCGTGCGGAGAACCCAGTAAACATGACGCGACGGATGCGCATAATGCACGCGCGCCGTATGGCAGCGCCAGATGCGCCGCCCGCCGTCTCTCACGCCAGCTTCAGCGGCGGCGGCGCCCTGTGCAAGCAACGCTATGGATAAGGCAATCAGAATTCCTGCTTTCATGAGCGCTCCCCCTCCGCGAATACTGCCTCGGTCTGGCTTGAATCGAGTTGTGATACGCAGAGGATAGCAGGTTTACATTAAGCCCTCTTGAACACAGATCGAGTTTTGCCACCCCACCCGTGGCGGCTTCGCTCGTTGCCGCAAGCAAAGCTTCAGCAGGCGTCGCACGCGCTGCTCAACCGTGCACGGCTTCGGGAGGTCTCGACACGTCCCAAGGTACGGCGCCATGTGGTGTCATGATACCGTAACCCAAGCGTTTTTGCAAAACGAACCCAATAGGGTTAGCCATCCGTTTACACCCGAATGCGCCTGAACGCTCCGGCGAGCGGCCTTAAAAGCATTGCGCGATTTCAGCTTTGCCTTGCCGCCGCCAGGGCCATCGCTTCGCGCAACCGGCCGTTCGCGCGGGTGAGCAGCGCCTTGGCTTCGTCAAGGCTCAGGCCTTCGAGCGTCAGCACCGCGAGCTTGATGTCGCCGTTCGTCTTCGCGATGGCGTCGCGCGCCTCGGCCAGGCTCTTGCCCGTGATATGCACGATCATCTTCTCGCGCCGCCCAACGAGCTTCGAGTTCACGGCCTGAACTTCCACCATCAGGCCCGCATAGACCTTGCCGAGCCGGATCATCGTGAGCGAGGACAGAAGGCTGAGCGTGATGCGCTGCGCCGTGCCGGCGTTCATGCGGGTCGATCCGGCGATGGGCTCGGCACCGGTTTCGAGGCAGATCGGGCGGTCGGCTTCCGCGAGCAGCGGCGCGCCGGCGTTGTTCGCCACGCCGATGGTCAACGCGCCGAGCCGCTTCGCCTCGCGCAGGCATGCCAGCGTGAACGGCGTGGCGCCGCTCGCGGCGACGGCGATCAGCACATCCGCCGGTCCGGCGCCGTGGCCGCGGATCAGCGCGGCGGCCTCCTCGCTCTCGTCCTCGGCGCCTTCGACGGCGCGCGTCATCGCTTCGTCGCCGCCGGCTAGCAAAAGCAGCAGACGCTCGGCGGGCCAGCCGAAAGTCGGCATCAACTCGGCGCCATCCTGCACCGCGAGGCGCCCCGACGTGCCGGCGCCGGCATAGACGATGCGGCCGCCTTCGCGCAGCCGCGCCTCCATCGCAAGCGCCGCCGCAAGGATCTGACGGCGCGCCGCGCGCACCGCCGCCACCGCCGCGAGCTGCCCCTCGATCATGGCGTCGAGAGCGTCGAGCGGCTCCCACACATCGATGCCGGAGAACCGCGGGCTTGGTCTTTCGGTATCCATGGCTTTCAAAATAAGGCGTCCACGCTGGCTAGATTCTTTCACGCTCAACCTTAAATAAGCGCAAGAAACCGAGCTTCCAGGTGAGAACAGAGTTACTGCTACTCGGAGTCGATGGAGGCGGCACGCGATGCCGTGCGCGCCTGTGCGACTTTTCGGGCAAGACGCTGGGCGGAGGCTTCGCCGGTCCCGCCAACATCCGGCTCGGCGTCGATGAAAGCCTCGCGGAAGTGCTCGACGCCACCGCGCGCTGCTTCCGGAATGCAGGGCTAAACCTTCGCGATCATCCCGTCGCCGCCTGCCTTGCGCTCGCCGGCGCGAGCGAGCCGGTGTCGCTCGCCGAGTTCAAGAGCTGCGGCCACCCCTTCAAGGCCGCCGTTTATACGACGGACTCGCATGCCGCCTGCGTGGGCGCCCATCGCGGCGAGGATGGCGGCATCATTATCGTCGGCACGGGCAGCATCGCGGAGGCCATCGTCGAAGGCAAACGCCATAGGGCCGGCGGCTGGGGCTTCCCGGTGTCGGACGAGGGCAGCGGCGCCTGGCTCGGCTGCGAGGCCGTGCGGCGCGCGCTCTGGGCGCTCGACGGGCGTGCGTCCTGGACGCCGCTGTTGAAGCAGATTGCGGAGCGCTTCGATTCCGATCCCCACGCGATGGTCCGCTGGATGGGCGACGCGCGGCCCGGAAGCTTCGCCATTCTCGCGCCGCTTGTGATCGAGGCCGCGGCGCAAGGCGATCCCGTGGGCCGCGAGCTGACCGAGGCGGCGGCGCGCCATGTGGATTGCCTGGCCGAGCGCCTCGCCGCGCTTGGCGTGAAGCGCATCGCACTCTCCGGCGGCCTCGCAAAAAGCATCGAGCCGTGGCTCGGCCCCAAGACGCGGGAATGGCTCGTTCCCCCCGCCGCCGGGGCGCTTTCCGGCGCAATCGAGCTTGCGCGCGCCAAGGCCATCGAAGGAGGCCATGCATGAGAGAGCCAGCCGCGCGGATGGCGAGCGAGATCCGCGAAGCGCCCGGCGCCGTGGAACAGCAGCGGCAGGCGCTTCTTCGCCCGGTCGCCGAACTTGCCGCGCGCCTCAAGCGGCGCCCGCCCCAGGTCGCCGTCACCTGCGCGCGCGGCAGCTCCGCCCACGCCGCCACCTTCGGCAAGCACCTGATCGAGCGCTATCTCGGCGTTCCCGTCGCGTCCGCGGCGCCAAGCATCGCCAGCGTCTATGGCGGCGGCCTCAACCTCAAGGATCAGCTGTTTCTCGCCATCTCGCAATCGGGCCGAAGCGCCGACCTCATCGAGATGGCGAAAAGCGCGCGCGCGTCCGGCGCGCTCGCCGTGTGCATCGTCAACGCGACGGAGAGCCCGCTGGCGGAGGCTTGCGAGATCGTCCTGCCCATGAGCGCGGGCGAAGAGCTGAGCGTGGCGGCGACCAAAACCTTCGTGGCGACGCTCTCGGCCCTGCTAAGGCTTACTGCCGCGTGGACGGAAAGCGCGGAGCTGAACGCCGCCGCCGGCCGTCTTCCTGAAAGACTGGCCGCGGCGCAGGACCTGGATTGGAGCAGCGCGCTGAACGCGCTCGCGGGCGCGGCGAGCCTCGTGACCATCGGGCGCGGGCCGACGCTCGCCATCGCGCGCGAAGCGGCGCTGAAGCTGAAGGAGACCTGCAACCTGCATGCGGAGGCGTTCAGCGGCGCCGAATTCCTGCACGGTCCCGTCGCGCTGGTCTCGCCCGAATATCCGATCCTGATGTTCAACCCCACCGACGCGGCGGCGGACGGCATGCGCCAGCTCGCCCGCAATTTGCGGGACAAGGGGTCCGCGCTCTACACGACGGATCCGCACGAGGAAGGGAGCGAACGCCTGCCCGTGCTGCCGCCGGATTGCGCGGAAACCGACGCAATTTGCCTGATACAAAGTTTCTATGCTATGGCGATAAATCTGGCGCAGCGCTTAGGCGCCGATGCGGATAGTCCGCGCCATTTGCAGAAGGTCACCAACACAAGATGACCGAACTCGGCCGACATGCGATCGTCGCCAGCACAGTCTTCGACGGCGTCGCACTCCATGAAGATTGCGCCGTCGTGATCGAAGGCTGGCGCATCGTAAGCCTGACGCCCAGGCGCGACCTGCCGGAGGACGTACCGGCGCGGGTTCTTCCCATCGGCGCGTGGCTCGCTCCAGGCTTCATCGACACCCAGGTCAATGGCGGCGGCGACATCCTTCTGAATGACGATCCGAGCCCTGCCGCGATGGCGGCCATCGCGCGCGCGCATCGCCAGTTCGGCACGACCTCGCTGTTGCCGACGCTGATCACCGACAGCCGCGAGAAAATGCGCGCGGCGCTCGCCGCCGCGGACGAGGCCGCCGCCACGAACCCAAGCATCCTCGGGATCCACATCGAAGGCCCGTTCCTGTCGCCGGAGAAGGCGGGCGCGCACAACCGCGCCCTGATCCGCGCGCCCGACGAAGAGGACATCGAGCTTTTGACGGCGCCGCGCGCGGGCGTCCTCCTCGTCACGCTCGCGCCGGAGACGGCGCCGCCCGGATTTATCGCCAGGCTCGTGAAGGCCGGGGTGCGCGTATCGCTCGGCCACTCGGCCGCGACCTATGAGGAAACCAAGGCGGCGATGGCCGAGGGGCTGACCGGCTTCACCCATCTCTTCAACGCCATGCCGCAGCCCACGAGCCGCGCGCCCGGTCCGGTGCCGGCGGCGCTCAAATCGTCCGACGTCTGGTTTGGTATGATCGTCGATGGCGACCACGTGCATCCGGCCATGCTGCGGCTGGCGCTTCGCGGCTCGGCGCATCCCATGCTGGTGACGGACGCGATGCCGCCCGTGGGCGGCGTCAAGCACAGCTTCACGCTTTACGGCGAGGAGATCGCGGTTCACGACGGCCGCTGCGCAAGGGCGGACGGAACCATCGCGGGCTCCGCTCTGAACATGGCGATGGCGGTTAGGAATTGCGTGACGCTGCTGGACAGCCGGCTGACCTGGGCGCTGCGTTTCGCCTCCTCGGAGCCCGCCGAGTTTCTCGGCCTCGACTGGAAGCTCGGCCGCATCGCCGAAGGTTTCCGCGCGGACCTCGTGGCCTTCGAGCCGCCCGGCATGCGCATCTACGACACCTGGGTGGCCGGCGAGCCTTCCGGCGCGGCGTGCTGAGCGCCGGGGCTCTCGCGCGCTCCGATGGCGCAAGGATTTGTTTGCCGTATTGGGTTCGTTTTGCAAAAAGCATTGCTTTTTTGCTACTTTAAGTAGAGAATTGACGGCGCCAACCACAGAGTTGCGCTCTTAGGTTGCGCCAATGTACTGGGTTGTGGCGAAATAGCCGCAGACGATGTTGCCGAAAGAGCGCATCTCGGGCGCGGCTGTCTGGCGTGGCGGCGAAATGGGCGGCCTTCCGGGTCCGGCCGCAAGCCGAAGTTCAAGACTGCGGAACGAAATTCCCCCGATTGTGCCCCAACACCTGCCATTCTTGCTGTCCCTCGGCTCTCGCGGAGGGCCTCAGGGCGTTGCAACGCGCCAGAACGCGCTGCGCGCGCGATGAGCGCCTTTGCACGCCTCCATGAAAAAGGGGCATGGCCTAACGGAAGCTTGAAAATGAACAAGGTTTGTCTGAAAGACGACGGCGCCAACCCAGATCTTGTAAAGAAGCCGACAACCGGTTCTGTGCGTGCGCACACTGTATTTCTTTAATGCTGCATTCATTTTTCGTTAATTGCGTGAACCAATCCTGGCACGTGTCTTGCGAATCTGTGACCGGCCCTCAGCAGAGCGAAATGGTCATGAACGACAGAAGTGTGCCTGAGTCCATAATTAAAAGACCGAAACGGATTCGGCGGGCGGGACGCGCAGCACGGCTTGAACAAGGTAGTTTAGCGTCGCATTCGTATTTAGGCGCCCGCCGCATTCCAGTCCGTGCTTCCGTCGTCGATTGGAAGGCCTCCTCCTCATTCCCCTTCGTTGAACACAAGCCTTAGCGGCCGCGGGTTTATCCAAGCCCGGTTTTAGCGCCGATAGCGTTTTCGATTTCAACGCATCCTGTTTCCGAACGGAGGAGGCGCACGATAAGTGCGTGCAAAAATGCATAAGTCTATTGTAGTTGACTCGATGTCGGTTGCGCTCACCGGCTCGGGCGGCGCTGGCGTCATGACGGCGGGCGAGGCCTTACTCGACGCCGCGCAACGGTGTGGCCTTTATGGCTTGATGACGCGTTCATCCGGCCCGCAAATCCGGGGAGGCGAAGCAGCAGCCATGCTGCGTCTCTCCAACCACCCCGTCGAAAGTCACGCCGACCGCTTCGATATCCTGTTGGCGCTGGACTTTGAAAACTCGCAGCGCTTTTCCGCCGAGATCCCGCTCGATGGCCAAAGTCTCATCGTCGCCGATTCCGGGGCCGGTGAAGTGCCCCCCGCAATCGCGGCTTATGGCGCAAAGCTTGCCTATACAGAGATCGCCGATATGGCGAAAAGCATCAAAGGCGGGCGTGTTTCCATGATTGCCTTGGGCATTCTTGCCGCCCTCACCGGCATGCAGGAAGAAGCTCTGCTCGCCGCGGTCGTGGCGACGATTGGACAGCGCAAACCGGAGTTCCTTTCCGCGAGCCAGGCGGCGGTGCGCCTGGGCGCAAAGGCCGCAAAAGGCTTGCCGCACGCACCCCATTTGAATTTTTCGCAAAAGGCAGCCAAGGGCCGCTGGTCTTTGACCGGAAACGAAGCCGCCGGCTACGGCGCCATCAAGGGTGGCGTTCGCTTCGTCGCCGGCTATCCAATCACGCCCGCGACCGAAATCCTGGAATGGATGGCGCCGGCGCTGCAAAAATGCGGAGGGGTGTTGGTCCAAGCCGAGGATGAGCTTGCCTCGATCAATATGATCATCGGCGCCAGCCACGGCGGAGTCCCATCCCTCACGGCAACGGCAGGGCCCGGTCTTTCCCTCATGATCGAGTCCCTGGGCCTTGCGGTCGCCTCGGAGACGCCGATCGTGGTCGTGGACGTCATGCGGACAGGCCCCTCGACCGGGATCGCCACGAAATCCGAGCAGACAGATCTCAATATTGCGGTCTACGGCCTTCACGGCGACGCTCCGCATGTTGTCGTAGCGCCGCTCGGCATCTCCGATTGCCTTCCGACCACACAATGGAGCGTTGAACTCGCGGAAGCGATCCAAACGCCGGTTCTGGTGCTGTCCGACCAATCCATCGGCCAGTCTCAGGCCATCATCGACCGGCCGAAGGACGCTCCCTTCGCCGCCAAAAGGCAAGTGGCGGTTGAGCCGAGCCCCGCGAATTTCCGCCGGTACGAAAACACCGAAAGCGGTATTTCCCCTGTGTCGCTGCCGGGCATGAAGGGCGGCCAATACACCGCCGATGGTCTTGAGCACAATACGCGCGGCACGCCATCCAGCCAGGCCCAGGATCACATCGCGCAACTCGACAAACGCCTGCGAAAAGTCTGCGGCTATAGCTACGGCGACTTTTGGGCTGACGTCGATGGCGATGGCGAACTGGCGGTTATCACGTGGGGCTCCTCCACCCAGCCGGTTCGCGAAGCGGTAAAGCTGGCCCGGAGCAAGGGCGTCGCGGTTAAGCTGATCGCGATGAGGCTTATATCTCCCGCCCAGCCGGAGAAGCTTTGCAAAGAACTCGAAGGGGTCAAACGCATCCTCGTTATCGAACAAAGCCACCAAGGCCAATTCTGGCGGTATCTCAGGGCCCACTACGATCTCGGCGCCGATGTTGTTCCCATCCACCGTCCAGGCCCCCTCCCCATTCGCCCCGGTGAAATTCTCTCTTCTCTTTTGAAGGAAGCACACGCATGAACCTCGTTCCTACACACGGATTCGATGCTGAGGAAGGTTATCAGCCGTCCGATTACAAATCCGACATCAAACCTGTGTGGTGCCCGGGCTGCGGCGACCATGCGGTTTTGCTGGCGTTCCAGCGGGCCCTGGCGGAACTTGCGCTCGCCCCGGAAAAAGTCGCGGTCGTGTCCGGCATCGGCTGTTCCTCGCGCATTCCAGCCTACACCAACACCTACGGGTTCCACGGGATTCACGGCCGCTCGCTCGCCCTTGCGACCGGGCTCAAAGTTGCAAGGCCCGATCTGACCGTGATCGTCGCGAGCGGCGACGGCGACGGCTTTTCAATCGGCGGCAATCACTTCCTGCATGCCTGCCGCCGCAATGTCGACCTGACTTATATCGTCATGGACAACCGCATTTACGGAATGACGAAGGGGCAACCCTCCCCAACGACGGAACCCGATTGGGACACGGCGATCGCTCCCGGCGGCTCTGGCGTCTCGCCCTTCCATCCCATGCTCATTGCGCTCGCGTCCGGCGCCAACTTCATCGGCCGCACGTCGTCGGCCAATCTCCCCCACTGCGCCAAAATGATCGTCGAAGCTATCCGCACGCCCGGCTTCTCTTTCCTGCAAATTCTAAGTCCTTGCGTGACTTTCCGGCCCGATCAGCGCGAGGCGTGGAAAGGCGTCTTCCGCGATCATCCGCAGCCGGAAACGGACGATTCCGGCCTTGCCGCGCGCTATCTCATGGATGACGACGGTTTCAACATTGGAATCCTCTACCGCGCGTCGAGAGGGTGCTATGCCCCCGGTCCGCATCAGGATCTCGACCCCGTCATCCTGGAGAAGGAGTTTGAGGCATGAGCGATCTTCCCGACGTAGCCAGCATTCGCAGCGCGACCGAATTTTATGCGCAAGCTCTTGCCATCGAGATCGAGGCCTCCGACCGGTATACGTTGCTCGCCGAGCAAATGGAGGTCCACAACAACAAGGAGGTGGCGGGTATTTTCCGCCGCATGGCCGCACTCGAAATGCAGCACCACGATGAGATACGCGCGCGCGCCGGCGATCTTTTGGTGGGTGGCAAAAAAGCCCGCTTCAGTTGGATCTTCCCCGACGGTCCCGAAGTTACGGAATTCGAAAAGGTTCATTACCTCATGAGCCCTTACCAGGCTCTGGATATCGCCAAACGAAACGAACAGCGCGCGGCTGTTTGGTTTGAGGGCATTGCGACGAATACGGCCGACCCGGAAATCAAGCGTCTCGCCGAAGAGTTGGCCTCGGAAGAGAGAGAGCACGTCTCGTGGGTGGAAAACTGGATGAAGAGGTATCCGCCGGCGGAATCGGGTTGGGACGAGGACTGGGATCGCCCCGTATATTCCGAATAGGCTTGCGCCCGGAAGCCGCGCCTGCGCAATGACGCCGGCCGCTCTTCGGACGCTCCAATAAGAACGCTCAGGGAGGCGCCCGGCGATCGCACGCCCAAAACTTAACGTATTCCCATTGAGTTCAGGTGTGGCCCGAATTTCCTGTCGCTGCTCGTGATGTGGACGAACAGCCACTGTCTCAGGAAGTTCAGCACCTCCGTAGACAGGGCCGGCGTGGCGCCAGCCTCATACTTCCGCCTCACCTCTTGAACCAGTTTGGTCAAGTCGTCATGTTCTTTTTTGTGCTCCGGCGCGCCGGCATAGCTCGTCTGGGCAAAGAGAGACTCCTCATACTGGAAATGATAAACTGTGTAGCCGGCAAGTTCGTTGAGCACCTTGCCCAGCACGGCCTGACCTCTCTCAGCCTGCATGGCGTCATAGAGCTCATTCAGCATCCCTAGCAGCGTTTTGTGCTGCTCATCGACGCTGGGCACGCCAACCGACAGGTTTTCATTCCATTCCAAAAGTGGCATCGCCGCCTCCGAACCATATCCTGGGGCCAGGCCCCTGCGGGCGAACGGAAGGTGCGGCTTCCTGGCGCTCGTGCGCGGGCAGGAAGCGCGTCCGGCATCCGATCCAACCCCAAGAAACCGCCTCGCTCAAGCTGAGCGCGGCTATCATATCCCGGCGCAGTTTATAGAAAACTTAAGATTGCCGCCGTCGCGCTTTGAGCCGCGGCCCGCCTCCGGCTCGGCGCAACGCTTCGTCCGACGCGACGAACAAATCCGTACAAATCTTCAATTTGCCAGCCCTAAGCTTGGCTATAAGCTCGACCACAACCAAATTTAGTAAAGCTTGAACTGATGGTTGAGCCGCAAAGTGAGCGTCTTCGCGCGCTGATCGAGAGGGACATCTTCTCGCTTAGGTTGAAGCCAGGCGAGAGGCTGCGTGAGTGCAGTCTCGCTGAAAACTATGGGACGTCTCGAACGCCGGTGCGGGAAGCCCTACGTCAACTTTCCTCGGATGGGTTAATTCACCTCACGCGAAACAAGGGCGCAATAGTCGCAAAGTTTGGAATTCGAGAACTCGTCGAACAGCTTGAAGTCTTGGCCGAACTCGAAGGAGCATGCGGGCGTCTCGCCGCCAAGTCGTGCACGGATCAAGATCTCGACGCAATCGTCGCTGCGCAGAAGTGCTGCCGCAAATGCGCTGAGCGGGGCGATGCGCAAGGCTATTGCGAGGCTGACGCGGCCTTTCATGCATCCATTTACACCGCAAGCCGGAATAGTTGCCTCGTCAAATTAACTGTGGGCGCCAGCAAGCGACTTTCAGCTTACAGACAGTTGCAGTTCGATCATCGGGACCAAACGGCGGCCTTACTCTCAGAACATGATCAGATTCTACAAGTCATCCGGGAGGGCCTTACAGAAGACGCCGATCGCCTGTTGCAACTCCACACCGTGAACCTTGGCGGGGAATTGCGGCAGATACTCTTCAGCGCATTGGCCGGCGAACCCCTCGTGTCCTCCAGTAACGTTGGACTATATCTCTGATATGCTCATGACATGAGTCCGCCCCGATTTCTTTTTTTAGCGGCGATGCGATCCGCCGGACGGCAGGACAGACGGCGCCCCCGGCTCGTTCGGCTGACGGGAGCGGAAGGTTAGCGGACGGCGGCGCAGTTCGACGCGACAGGATTCACATCCACCGCCACCTCGACTTCGTGCTCGCCGCCGCCGAGCAGCACGCCGCTGACGGGGCTCACATCCTGGAAGTCGCGGCCAAAAGCGATGGCGATGTGCTCCTCCTTCGGGATCAGATTGTTGGTGGGATCGAAATCGACCCAGCCAAATTCCGGCGACCACACGGAAATCCAGGCATGCGAGGCGTCGGCGCCGACGAGCTTCGGCTGGCCTTCCGGCGGATAGGTCAGGAGATAGCCGCTGATATAGCGCGCGGCGAGGCCCAGCGTGCGCAGGCAGGCGATTTCGAGATGCGCGAAGTCCTGGCAGACGCCGCGCCTGATTCGCAGCACCTCCTCGACAGAGGTGGCGGCGTCGGTCGCGCCGGGCTGATACTTGAATTCGCGGTGGATCCGCGCCGTGAGGTCTCGCACCGCGTCGATCAGCGGCCGGCCTTCCTGGAAGCTTGGCCGCGCGAATTTGTGGGTGTCGCGCGTCGCCCGGATGTAGCGCGAGGGGCACGTGTATTGCACCGCCTCGAACGTCTCCGCGCCGAGGTTCGCGCGAAGCTGCGCGGCCACGTCGTTCCAGCTCGCCGTCCGCTCCGTCTCGATCGGAAGCGGCGCCTCCACCTCGACCTGCGCGCGGGAGTGGATCTCAAGCTTGGTGTGGTCCTGCTCGATGGTGATGATCGAAGCCGGATTGCCGAAATCGTCCAGGAGCTCGGTTTTGGAAGCGGGCGCCGGGTCGATGATGAGGCTGTGGCGCAGCACGTTCTGGCGCGTATGCCCACGCGGCGTCAGGTGCAGCAGGTGGTGAGACTGCGAAACCGGCGCCGAGTACCGGTAGATCGTCCTGTGGCTGATCTCGAAATTCATGAGCCGCGCCCGAACCGGGTGTAGACGCGCCGAAGCTCGTCCTCGGTGAGATTGAAGTAACGGCGCGTAATTGCTTCGGAAAGCTTCGGCAAGCCTGAAATCAGATGGCTCAGCAGATCTTGCAGTTCGGGCCGCTTCCCATCCTCGCCGGCGTGTTCGAGGCTTGCGACCTTGGCCAGCCGGACGCGGGTGAGAAGCTCGAGAATGAGCCGCTGCTCCTCGTTGTGGGGCGCATGCGGCGAGGCCTGCGGCAGCGCTTGCAGGTGTTCGGAGATCGCCATGAGCTGGAAACCGATGCCGCGCGGGTTCGACTCGTCCACCATGAGGAGATCGAGCACGAGCGACAGGATGGGCGCGAACAGATAGCGCTGGCGGAAGGTGATCGTGCTGTCGGCGACGTTCAGGACGAAGAACAGGCGTCCGGTCTCCTCCTCCTCGCGCCTCGCCTCGCCAAATAGCGCGAGCAGCAGTTCCGCGAGGTTGAGGGCGCGCTCCAGGCGCCGCCCCATATCCTGGAAGCGCCAGCCGTAATTCCGCGTCATGTTCTCCGCGGTCAGCCCGTTCATGGATGCGACCGTCACGATGCCCGCGTTCAGACGGTCGAGCAGCTTCACCGTGTCGCCAAGGTCAGCGGCTTGCGGCGAGGCGATGTTCGAGAACCTGAGCAGCGTCTGCCAGACTTCGAGCGAGAGGCGCTCGCGCACGATGCTGCCGACCCGGAGGATATTGGCTTCGAGGCCCGGAAGGCTGTGCGAGCGGCCGGGCGATGTCATAAGCAGCCGGACGGCGTATTCGGCGGAGCGCGCGTCGGCGCCGAGGTCCTTGATCGCGCTCGGCGTCAAATCCTTCGCAAGGATAAGCTCCAGCGCTTTGCTGCCGCCATCGCCGAGCGCAATGGCGCCCGTATCGTCGGCGCGCGTGAGCGCTCCGCGCATCAGCCGCATCACCCAGTCCGCGCGCTCGCAATAGCGGCCGAGCCAATAGAGGTTGTCGGCGATGCGGCTTCTGAGGCCGCTGCCCGTCCGCAGCACGCGGGCGACCTCGGCGGCGGGGCGCATGAGCGTAATATGCGGCGCCGCCGCTTCTTCGTCGGAGGCGACCCAGACATCGCGGGAATGCCCGTCCATCGCGGACATGGCGACGCCCGGAGCGCCGTCGAGCGACATGGCGAGCCCGCCCGGCATGAGCCGGTAATCCCCGTCGACGGCGACCACGTAGAGCCGCATCGCGAAGGGGCGCGCTTTCAACCCGCCGGAGGTCCAGGAGGGGGCGGTCGCGCAATCGTGCCGCTCCTCAGCCACGAAATCCTGCCCGTTCGCGTCCAGGTCGAACTTCAGCGCTTCGAGTTCGCGCGGCTGCAGCGTATCGGGCATGATGCCCAATTCGGCGCGGCCCGGCCTTCCCGTGCCCTCATGCGCATGCCGGATCACGAAGCGGTCGGGATGGGCGAAGACGTAGACGCGGGCCTCCATATCGCCGAGCCAGCGTTTGGGCGTGTCCTGCAGCAGCAGTTCCTCGCCCATGAGGGATCGCGAGATCTGCGGAAGCAGCGGCATGAGGCCGCGACTTTCCACGACCGACGCGCCGAGCGAATTCATGATGAGTCGCGGGTTCTTCCGCAGCGCCTGCACAAGGCCGACGGGACCGGCGAAGCCGTTCGGATCCAGCTCCAGCGGATCGCAGTGCGAGCCTTCCACGCAGCGGATGATGAGATCGATGGGCTTCAGGCCTTCCAGCGTCTTCATGTAGACGCGGCTGCCGATCACGCGCAGGTCGCCGCCCTCGACAAGCTGGAAGCCGAGATAGCGCGAGAGATAGGCGTGGCTGAAATAGTCCTCGTGGCGCGGGCCGGGGGTGAGCATCGTGATCAGCGGATCGTCGCGCTCGATGCGCTGCAAAAGCTCGGTCTGGAACTGCTGGAAATGCGGCGCGAGCCTGACCGCGCGGCTCGAACGGAAGATGTCTCCCATGAGCTGGCCGTGAAGCAGGCGATTGGCGAGCGCGAAGCCCACGCCGGCGGGCGTCTCCGCATGCACGTCGATGATGCGCCAGCGGCCGTCCGTATCGCGGATCAGATCGGCGGCGAAGAAGTTGATGAGATGCCTGCCCGGCCTTGGCTCACGGCAGGCCCTAAGGAACGCCGGATCGCTGAAGACGAGGCGGGGCGGAACCTTCCCCGACTTGAGCAGCTTTTGCGGCCCGTAAAGGTCCTTGGCGATGAGGTCGTAGAGCGCGGCGCGCTGGGTGAGCCCGCGTTCCAGCTGCGCCCATTCGGCGTTGGAGATCAGGATCGGGATAAGGTCGATGGACCAGGGCTGGCGGCTTCCCGGCTCCGCGAACAGGTCGTGGGCTATGCCGTTTTCGAGAACGAGGCGGCGCAGGCGCTCCTGGCGCTGAAACTGTTCGTCCGGCGGAATCGCGCCAAAGGCTTCCGAAAACGCCCGCCAATGAGGCCTGACACAGCCATCGGCGCCGATGGCTTCATCGAAGCCGCCCGTGGGAGGCGAATAGTCGGAGAGCAGGTCTTGCGGCGGGACTGCGTTTTTCACGGTGCTGCTCATGGCCCGCACTAAACCGCCCCCGATTTCGCCGGAAGGTCCAAGTCATCAATGCTGTTCATCCCAAACCCCCGCCTGGACGCCGGATCGCCGTCCTCAGATAAGTCTATCATCCCTTTGCCGCCTCCGCTAGCTCGGCGCGCTGGCAACCTGTTTCCCAGGCGTAAATCAGCCGCCGAGTCGCCCAAGCAATGGGGCCGAAATAAGATGACTATATCGGCGGCCCGGAAAGCCCTTTGCTTAAAAGAGCTTCAGTCCCGGAGGCAAAGGCAGGCCGGCCGTGATCGCCTGCATTTTTTCAGCCATCGCCTTCTCGGCCTTTTGCTTGGCGTCGTTGTGAGCCGCCACGATGAGGTCTTCCAGGATTTCCGTCTCATCCGCCTTAACGAGGCTTGGATCGATTGAAATCTTCGCCATCGAGCCCTTGCCGGTCAGCATGACTTTCACGACACCGCCGCCGGACACGCCCTCGACTTCCATGGTTTCAAGCTCGGCCTGCAGCTCCGCCATCTTGCTTTGCAGCTCCTGCGCCTGCTTCATCATCCCGAAGATATTTTTCATTGCCCTCTCCCTGGCGTTGACCCTGGAGCAGAAGCGCCGGACGGACGCGGTTGCTCCAGGCTTTTCATTCGATCGGCTCTCCGTCTTCGATCGATCCCGATCGCAGGCGGGCGATCTTGCGCTAATCGAGCGAGCGCACGCTTTTTATTTCCGCGTCCGGGAAGTGATGCATCACGCTTTTCACGGCGGGATGCTTCCTGATCTCCTCCACGGCCTGGGCTTCGTCCGCGCGGCGGCGCGCGCCGAGCGGCGTCATCCCGCGCTCTTCGGACAGCGACACGATCCAGCGCTCCCCCGTCCAGGCCTGCATCTTCCTGGAAAGATCCTGCGCGAGATTCTTCGGCGCGCCGTCGAGGCTATGGATTTCGAGAAAGCCCGGTCCAAACTTCACGAGTTCAACCTGTTCTTCAAGCGCAATCTTGAGCTTGATGTCGCGGATCCGCCCCGCATAGGCGACGACGTCCTCGAAGGAGGAGAAGGAGCGCGCCTGCTCGCCGCCGCTTGGGGCTTCGTCCGCGGCGCTTTCCTCGATTTTCGCTTCTGCGGGCGGCGGCGCGGGCGCGAGCGCCGGGCTCCTCGGCTCGGCCGCTTTCTGGGGCTGCGCGGCCGGCTTGCCTTTCAGCTCGCCGATGATGTCCGCCGGCGATGGCAGCTGCGCCGTGTAGCACATGCGGATCGCGAGCATTTCCACGGCGGCGAACGGCCTCGGCGCGCGCGCCGCCTCGTCGAGCCCCTTCAACAGCATCTGCCAGGCGGCGGCGAGGCGCGGAAGGGCGAGTTCGGACGAGAGCTTGTCCGCGCGCGCCCGGTCCTCGGCGGAGAAATCGCCCGGGTAGAGTCCCGGCGCGGCCTTGAGGCGGGTCAGCGCATGGACGGCGTCGGCGGCGTCGGTCAGGATCGTGAGCGGATCGCCGCCCTTGTCGTGGAGCGCATTAAGCGCGTCGAGCGCGGATTTGGCGTCGCCCGCGAAGATGCGCTCCAAAAGGCCGAAAATGGCGTCGCGGCCGGAAAGCCCGAGCATCTCAGCGACGGCGCCAGAGGCGAGATGGCCTTGCCCGAGCGCCAGCGCCTGATCGAGCAGCGACAGGCCGTCGCGAACGGAGCCTTCGGCCGAGCGCGCGATCAGCGCCAGCGCTGCATCGTCGGCGCTCTGCCCTTCCTTCTTGAGGATGCCGGCGAAATGCGCCGCGAGCGCTTCGCCATCCACGCGCCGGAGGTCGAAGCGCTGGCAGCGCGACAGGATCGTGACCGGGACTTTGCGGATCTCGGTCGTCGCAAAGATGAACTTCACATGCGGCGGCGGCTCCTCCAGCGTCTTCAAAAGCCCGTTGAAGGCGGACTTAGAGAGCATGTGCACTTCGTCGATGATAAAGACTTGGTAGCGCGCGGCGGCCGGCTTGTAGCGCACCGCCTCGATGATCTCGCGGATGTCGTCGATGCCGGTGTTGGAGGCCGCGTCCATCTCCAGCACGTCGACATGGCGGCTTTCCATGATGGCCTGGCAGTGGACGCCAAGCTCGGCGATGTCGAGCGTCGGCTTGTCCGGCAGGCCCGGCCGCTCGTAATTCAGCGCGCGGGCGAGGATGCGCGCCGTCGTGGTCTTGCCCACCCCGCGAACGCCCGTGAGCATGTAGGCCTGCGCGATGCGGTCCATGGCAAAGGCGTTGCGCAGCGTGCGGACGAGAATATCCTGGCCGATGAGGTCGTCGAGGGTTTGCGGGCGGTATTTGCGGGCCAGGACGACGTAAGGGGCGGAGGCTGGGGCGGCTTCGGTCATGCGCTAAAAATAGAGAGGGCGGCGCGGAATTGCATCTGGAAATGTGGAGGCGGCTCGATGCCTATGGGAGCGTTCAGCAAATTTATGCCGCTCAACCTCTGGAATCGGACGCGTCATTGCTGCCGGGTCATAAAGAAGAACTGCGCAATGCAAACTGTACAGGCAACGCCAAAGGTGGTAAAATTAACTATAAGCGGTTTGCGTGCCGCCCTGCCCTACAAAAGGGACAGACACCATAAACGCACCACATTGCAACTATCCGGCAGCCCGTGCGGAGGCGCGTAGGCGCTTAAGTTACTATCGGCCTTGCCGTTGCAGATCGCCGCGCCATCCAACCTGGAGGGCGAAAGACCGGCCACGGCATAATAGAAAGGAACGAAGGATGTCAAGTTTTGCTAACGCTAATAATCTCATGAATATCACGCCTAAGTCTGTCATAATTGTGGCGCTTACCATATTATCGACGGTCTTCGGGGTCTACCATCCATCCCTCGGCGCCGAGCAGAAATATTCTGCGGCGCAATCGTGCACAGCCCTCCAATCGGGCGACCCGATTTCACTCAGCGCGCTGTGGTGCACCAAACGCCAGCGTCCGACGCCCTTCCCACTAAATCACATCCGTCCCGTGGTCGATTGGTGCTTGGCCGCCGGAGAATATTGCGCCCCCGGACCGTGCACCGTCTGCTGCTGCTCCTTAACCTGCGTTCGCACCGAGGGGCAAACCCCCGTCTACGTCTGTGAATAAACCGGGATGCGTGGACCGGTTTTCCGATAAGACGCATGGCAGAACACAGGGCTAGGCCGCGCTTTTTAGCAAAAGCAAGGTCTAGCCGCAAAATCGACAGGCGCGGTGAGAGGCTGGACAGCAACCCGCATCGGATTCGTTAGGGCTGCTTCCTTCCGGACCTGACCCGGTTGGCGAGCGATACGTCTGCGCCAACCTCCCGCCGCACTATATCGCCGGTCTTCGCGCGTCGCGCAAGTCCGCAATGCGCCGGGCAAAAAAGATGTTTACGATGCCGCAGCGCCAGCCCATTTTCCAAAAGCTTGTGTGGTATCATAATACCTAAGAAGCGCGCATTTTTGCAAAACGAACCCAATAGGGTTAATCGTCCTTTGCAAGGCCCCGTGGGCGCTCGGCGTTCGAAACTTGGACATGGCCATCACTCGACGGGCTCGAACTTGGCGAGGAGCTTGCCGGGGTTCATGATGCCGCGCGGGTCGAACGCGGCCTTGATGCGCCGCATCAGCGCGAGTTCCTGTTCGGATTTCACGGTTTCGAGCACGCGCGCCTTCAGCCGGCCGATGCCGTGCTCGGCGCTGATGGAGCCGCCGTGGCGAAGCACGATGCCGTAAACCGCGGCGTTCACCTCGTCCCAGCGCGCGAGGAATGCGGGCTTATCCGCGCCCTTCGGCTGCGTGAGGTTGAAGTGGATGTTGCCGTCGCCGAAATGGCCGAACGCGACCGGCCGCGAGCCGGGGATCAGCGCCGTGACGGCGGCGCTCGCCTCCTCGATGAAGGCCGGAATTTCCGACAGCGGCGCGGACACGTCGTGCTTGATGCTGCCGCCCTCGTATTTCTGGGCCTCGACGATGGCTTCCCTCAAGCGCCAGAGCGCGAGCGACTGCGCCTCGGACGACGCAACGGCGGCGTCCGCAACGACGCCCTTCTCCGCCGCCTCCTCCAGGATCGCCAGCGCCGCGCGTTCGGCGAGGCCATCGCCAAGCGGCGAGGAAATTTCGAACAGCGCATACCAGGGATGCGCCCCGGCCAGCGGATCGCGGTTCTGCGGCAGATGCTCAAGCACGAAATCGAGCATGATGCGCGGCATGATCTCGAAGGCGGTGAGAAGCGGGCCGGCCTTCGCGGACGCTTGGCTGAACAGTTCCGCCAAAGCGCGAAGGTTTGGCAGCGCCGCAAACACGGTCGCAACCTCGGCCGGGCGCGGAAACAGCTTCAGCGTCGCCGCCGTGATCACGCCGAGCGTGCCCTCCGATCCGGCAAGCAGGCTTTTCAGGTCGTAGCCCGTGTTGTCCTTGCGAAGCGCCTTCAGGCCGTGCAGCACATCGCCGCCCGGAAGCACCGCTTCGATGCCGAGAACGAGGTCGCGCGTGTTGCCGTAGCGCAGCACATGAATGCCGCCCGCGTTGGACGCGATGTTGCCGCCGATCTGGCATGTCCCTTCCGAGCCGAGGCTGAGCGGGAACAGCCGGCCGGCGGCGGCGGCGGCCTCCTGGATCGAGAGCAGCGTGGCGCCCGCCTCGGCCGTGAGCGTGTTTCCGGCCGGGTCCACCTCGCGGATGGCTTTCATCCGGTTGAGGCTCAGCACAATCTCGCCGCCCTCTTCGAACGGGATTTGCGCGCCGACAAGACCCGTATTGCCGCCTTGCGGCACGATGGCGATGCGCTCCTCATGCGCGAGCTTCAGGATTGCGCTGACCTCGGCGACGGTCGAAGGCCGAAGCACCATCGGCGTGTGTCCCCGGAAAAGCCTGCGCTCCTCGATCAGGTAAGGCTCCGCGTCGGCCGGCGCCGTGATCGCTCCCTTCTCGCCGGCGATGGCGGCGAGCCGCGCGAGCGTTCCCGGCGTTGGCGGCTTCAGGTCAGGACGCATTGGCGGCGGCCTTGCGGGTTTCGTTCTCCAGCGCCTCGAAGCGGCGAAGATAGGCGGCCTGCGCCTCCGCAGCGGGCATCGGCTCCAGCCGCGCCGGCAGCGCGCCAGCAAGTGCGGGAGGTTCGCCGAAACAGGCGCGCGCATCTTCGACGGCAAAACCGGCAAGCTCCGTCGCCTCGTAATAGGCCGCGATCTTGTCGGCCTTCTTGACAAGCTGCGTGACGCCAGCGGGCAGGACGGGCGGCAGCCCGAAGCGAATGTGCACCGCGCGCTGGATGCGCTCCTCGAAAGCCTTGTAGACGGCGCCCATCGCCGCCTTGAACGGGCTGATGAGGTCGCCCACCACATATTCGGGCGCGTCGTGCAATAGCGCCGCCATGCGGAGTTGCGCGGAGGCGTTCCGTTTTAGCGCCGCCGCTATGGTCTCCACAAGAAGCGAATGCTGGGCCACCGAGAACGCATGCGCGCCCTTGGTCTGCCCGTTCCAGCGGGCGACGCGCGCGAGCCCATGGGCGATGTCCGCGATCTCGATGTCGAGAGGGGAGGGGTCGAGCAAATCGAGGCGGCGGCCCGACAGCATGCGCTGCCAGGCTCGCGCGGGCGCAGGCGTTTCAGTGGGCTTGATCGGTTTCTGCATCGGCTCGCTCAATTCGCGCCCCACTTTACGCCTGGAGGCGGGGCCGGGCCAAGACCGCGCATGCGTCGTGGCGATGACAGGAAACGAGGTGATCGTTCACAAGGCCGCAAGCCTGCATCAGCGAATAGACCGTGGTTGGGCCGCAGAAGCGGAAGCCGCGCGCCTTCAGCGCCTTGGCGATGGCGCGGCTGAGGGGCGTTTCCGGCGGGATTTCGGCGATGCTCGCGAAGCGGTTCTGGATCGCCTCGCCGTGGACGAAATCCCAGAAGAAGGCCGCGAGCGTCTGGGTTTTCCTCAAGTCGAGATAAGCGCGCGCGTTGCCGATGGCGGCTTCGATCTTGCCGCGATGGCGGATGATGCCGGCGTCCGCCAGCAGCGCCGCCACCTTCGCCTCGCCGTAGCGCGCCATCGTCTCGGGCTCGAAGCCGTCGAAGGCGCGCCGGAACGCCTCGCGCTTGCGCAGCACCGTGATCCAGGAAAGCCCCGACTGGAAACCCTCCAGGATCAGCTTCTCGAAGAACTCGCTGTCCCGCGTCTTTGGCGCGCCCCATTCCTCGTCGTGGTAGCGGATGTAAAGAGCGTCGTGTCCAGGCCAAGGGCAGCGCGAGAGGCCGTCCCCGTTGGAGGGCTCGTTGTTCAAGGCGCAGCCTCCGCCGGCGCCGGGTTCAGCGAATAATTGGCCCAGGCCGGGACGGATAGCTCCACCTCGACGCCGTCCGCCGTGAAGGCCGCGCCCTTCGCGAGCGCTTGCCCAACTCGGTCGAGCCGCGCCATCGCGACGCCGCTGTTGCCCGCGACGGAGCCTAGCCGGCCGACAGAAAGGCCGTCCGCGAGAATGTCCGCGCCGGGTTGGCTGAGAGGCTCGCCCGCCGTTACGGCAAGGATGCGGCTGCGGGCCGTGCCGCGATGCTGCATGCGCGAGACCACTTCCTGGCCGACGAAACAGCCCTTCCTGAAGCTCACGCCGTTGAGAAGATCGAAGCACGCCTCATGCGGGAAGGCGTCGCCATAGGCGTAGTCCTTTCCGCCATCGGGGACGGCGAGGCCCACGCGCATCGCCTCATAATCTTCGAACTGCGCAGAAAACGCAGGCGCTGCGCCCGCGTCGAGGAGCATCCGCAGGCCGAGCGCGGGCAAACGCGGGTCGGGATAGTCGACGGAGGCGTTCGCCTTCGCCCATTCGGCGGCGCTGTCGCCCCAGGCCGCCGCCACTAGGAAGCGCGCCGAAACATCGGAAACCGCCACCTTGGCGCGAAGTTTATAAAGCGAAAGGCGCTTCAAGAGGTCGGCGGCGAGCGGCGCGGGGCAGTCGAGCAGGAAGCTTTCGCCGCTCGCGATGACGAAAAAGTCGAACAGGATCTTGCCCTGCGGCGTCAGCAGCCCGGCAAAGGCCGCCTCGCCGTCCTTGAGCGCCGCAATGTCATTTGTTACGAGGCCCTGCAGGAAGTTCGCGCGGTCCCCGCCCGCCACTTCGAGAACGGCCCTTCCGGCCAGCAGCGCGGCGCGCGCCGTCATCACGATCAGGACCTTGTAAGTCTTGAACCAGGCTTCCGCCCGCCGCCATGCATCCTGCGCCGCTTCCTTGCGGTAGCTCGGCCGGTAATCCGCGTGGAACCCGTGCGGCGCGCCTGCATACATATGGAACTCCGCCGTCTTGCCCGCCGCTTTCAGCGCGGCCTCCATTTGCTCCACCTGTGAGACGGGGATGCCCTGGTCCGCATCGCCGTAAAGGCCGAGCACCGGCGCCTTAATCCCGGGCGCAAGCTGAAGCGGGCTTTTCGGCCAGCCCGGATTTACGGGATCGACGAGCGAGCCGTAGAACGCCACGCCCGCCTTGAGCGCTTCGCTATGCGCGGCGTAGATCCAGACGGCGCGCCCGCCCCGGCAAAAGCCTATAATGCCGAGCCGCGAGACGTCTGCTCCCTGAGCCTTCGCCCAGGCGGCCGTCGCGTCGAGGTCGGCGATCAGTTCGGCGTCCGGCTTCGCGTTCACGATGGGCATCAGCTCCTTAAAGTCCGTGATCTTGGTCAAATCCACGCCCTTGCGGAAATAGTAGCCGGGCGCGACCGCGAACGCGCCGAGCTTGGCGAGGCGGCGCACCACGTCCTTGATGTATTCGTGCAGGCCGAACACTTCCATCGCGACGAGGATCGCCGGCGGTTTGGCGGCGCCCTCGGGACGCGCGAAATACACCGGCATGTCCCCGCCCGCGACAGGAATTGAGGCCTCGCCCGCGGATAGGCCCGCCGTATCGGTCTTGATGACGCCGGCGCGAACGGGCCGGCCGCGAGCGTGTATCCGGCCGCCGTGGCAGCCGCCGCCGTCATGAAGTCGCGCCTCGAAAACGGAGCGGCCTTGGTAAGGCCCTCGATGTCCGAAGGCATTGCCGGATCCTGCGTCATGGGCTTCTCCCGGTTGCGATTGCGGCGACACTATCGCCCGAAGCTTGCCGAGGCCACCGCGCGCTCATCAAAAGTTGGAGAGGCGCCCAATGTCAGTTCACAGGCGCCCAGGAGGCGGGCTTATCCTGCGCCTGAGCCTCCACGCCCGGCGCCGGAACGATGTGCACGATCTTGTAGCCCCGCTTCTTCAACTCGCGCAGGATCGTGGGGAGCGCGATCGCGGTGCGCTCGTGAATGTCATGCATGAAGAAGATGCCGCGCTTCCTGCGTTCGATGCGCTCGATGGCCATGGCCACAAGCCGCTCGGGAGTTATGCGGGTCCAGTCTTCGGCGAAGAAATCCGCGCTTATGACCGTCAGGCCCGACCGCGCTGCGTACTCTTCGAGCCGCGCGGTCGGATCGAGATAGGGGAAGCGGAAAAACGGCGCCACGGCTCTTTTGTCGCCAAGAGCCTCGGCGGCGGAATCGAACCCGCCCGAGATTTCCTTGACGGCCTTTTCGTAAGGAATCTTGTCGAGATGGGCGTGATGCTCGGTATGGGTGCCGATGGTATGGCCTTCCTTATGTTCGCGCCGCACAGCCCCGGGCGAGTCCCTCGCCATCTCGCCCACGACGAAGAAGGTCGCCTTCACGCATTCGGCCGCGAGCGTGTCGAGGATGCGCGTCGTATAAGGCGGAAGCGGACCGTCATCGAAGCTCAAGACGATCTCGTGGTCTTCGAGAGGCAGCGTATCCGGATACTCCACCGTTCCGATCTTCTTATACTGGCCGGGCGCAAGCGTAATGACGCGGCTGGTGCCGAGCGCATCCGGGTTTCCTGGACAATCGCCGGCGAGCGCGCCGCTCTGCATGGCGAAAAGCGCGAGCGCAAACGCGGCCGCGAACCGGCAATTTGTCAGCACGTCCCACCTCTCCTTCAAGCAGCGCCGAATCCCTAGCTTAACCACAACATTACCAGGGGTCGACGCGAGAAAGCAAAAACTTCAGGACTAGAAAGGATAAGTAGCGGCCGCGGTTGCGCAAAAATACGGAAAAGCTCGGGCGATTGTTAAGTTTGGCCTAATCAGACCACATTTGGCGGGTTCTCCGTAGCCCTCATAAGAGAATCGCAACGCCAACCCGGTCGGATCGTCATGCCTCGGCTTCGGATTACGGATTTCGCATCGATCGTCGTGGCGGCCTGCGCCGCGCTTCTCCCGGCGGGGTGCTCCCCGAGTTCTCCGGGCACTGCCGACACGATCGAGGGAACGTTCATCCGGGCGGCGCCGACCTGGGATCTCAATCACGACGGCAAGGTGACGTGCGAAGAATGGAAGGGCTACGCCCGCATGCTTTTCAAGGAAGTCGACACCAACCACGACGGCAAGCTGACGCCGGAGGAATTCGCGAAACTCCCGATGATCGACAGGCTGTTCGAGACCGCTAACTTCAAATATTACGATGTGAACAATCAGGGCTACATCACGGAAGCGGATTTCGTGGAGCGGCCCAATCCGGCTTTCACAACGCTCGACAAGGAGAACACCTGCGTGCTCAGCGCTTACCAGCTTCGAGCCGCCACGTCGGATTCCGGCATGCCGAAGAAGAAGGAGAACCCTGGCATCCCGGGCTCGCATTAAGCTGACGCAAAGCGCGGCGAGCGAGCGAAGCGGAAGTGTCGCTTAACGTTCAGGCGTGACGGGAAAGTTGCCCGCGCGAATCCGGGCGTCGAACGACGAGCGGCGAACAAAGCGAGTCAAATTGAGGGTCGCGAGGCTCAGGCCAGCGCGGCTTTCAGCTTTTCCGCATGAGCCGCGACAAGCGCTGGATCGGCCATGACGCCGGCGGGGCGAAGGGCGACGCCCTCAAAGCGCGGGATGACATGGAAATGGAGGTGGAAGACCACCTGTCCCCCCGCCGGCTCGGAAAACTGCGTGAGCGTCAGGCCGTCGGCTGCGAAGGCCTTCTTCGCCGCGACAGCCACCCTCTGCGCCGTCTCGATCACCGGAAAGAGCACGCCCGGCGAGGCGTCGAGCAGGTTGCGCACCGGCGCTTTCGGGATCACGAGCGCGTGGCCGTCGGCGCGCGGCATGATGTCCATGAAAACGAAAGTCGCGGCGTCCTCGCACACGAAATGGCACGGCGCCTCTTTGCGCAAAATCTTGGCGAAGATGTTGTTCGGATCGTAGGCCGGCGCTTGCATGGCGATCTCCTTCCGCTTCAGGATCGCGCTTTATTGCCTTCAGTCGCACCAGCCGGTCAAGTCCCGCGAAAACGCGAAGAGAGACGGCAGGCGGATGAGCTTGCCGTCTCTAAGCAGCAGATTTTGTGGGGCAATTTGCTGCTTTCGAGGGGTACAACGGCATGGGAGCTTTTTCTATTCCACACATCGAAAAAAAATTGCATGCCATGCAATTTTTAGCTGCCTTGGAGGGCGGCGCGAAGGCGGGAAAGCTCCTCTTCATCTTTCGGCAGCCCGAAGCGAAGCGCGGGGAGGTCGCGGAATGGCCGGGCGAGAACGCCAAGGCGCGCGAGCCGATTGAAAAGCCCGACGGTATCGTTGCACGCCGCGAGCCTGAAGGTGGCGGCGCCGCCGATAATCCGGAGCCCGGCGGCCTCCAGCGTTTCGCGGAGCGCTTCGCCCGCTTCTTTCAGCCTGCCTCGCTGGAGCGCCGCCCACTCGTCATCCTTGACCGCCTTGAGGCCGAAAGCGAGAGCCTGCGCAGTGACAGGGTAGGCGCCGAGCGCCGATCTGAACCGGCCCGCAATCGGATGAGAGGTGATAGCAAAGCCGAGCCCGGCGCCGGCCGCGCCATGAAACGGCCCAAGCGAGCGCAGCACGAGCGTGTAATCGAGCCGGGTGACGGCCGGCAACAGGGAATGGCTCCCGTCGGCGTCGGCGAAACTCTCATCGACGACAATCAGGCCGTCCCGGCGCCTCAGCGGCGGGATCGCCGCCGCGAGATCCGCGTGCGGGACGAAGCGGCCGTCAATATGGCTGGGATTGACGGCGACGAGAATGGCCGCGCCGCCCGCGTGGTCGAGCGACGCAATGTGGGAAACCGAGTGTCCGGCCGCCTCCCAGGCGGCTGCGTGCCCCGCATGCGCGGGCGCCAGGACCGCGACGCGCTTCGGCGAGCGGAACAGCCACGGCGCTATGCTCAAGCCCACATCCACGCCGGGGACGGGGACGGCGTCGGCGGCGGGCGGCGCACGATAAGCCCTGCGCGCGGCCGCGGTCAAAGCCTGCAGCGCGGCGGCGTCCGGAAAGCGGCGCATGTCTTCGGCTGAGACCGGCGGCGCCGGATAGCCCCACGGGCCGACGGCGGTCGAGAGGTCGATCCAGGGTTCCGGCGCATCGGGGAACAGCGCGCGCGCCACATCGAGGCGGCCGCCGCGCTCATAAAAGCGGGGGTCGATCTCTTCCAGCGGCGGATGGCTTTTCGCGAACACCTTTTTGCTCCCGATGCAAGGCCGCGCCAGACGCGCGCTTTACGATGGCGGCTGCCCGAAAAGGCTGAGGTCGATGGCCGCGCCCATGGCGAGATAGCCGACCCGGTTCGGGTGGAGCTTGTCGCCCGGCCCTCCGATAGTGCTGTCCGGCACGAACTCCGGCCGCATCTCTCCGGTCGCCGGGTCCGCGACGACCCTGTCGAAATCGATCACGCCGTTGAAAAGGCCGCCGCCGCGAATGAAATCGTTGAGCGCCTGGCGCTTCATGTCCTGCTCGGCGAACCCATGAGCAGGCCCGGGACTGCCGAGCGCCGTCGTCACCGTAGCGCCGATCACGCGCACGCCCGGTATGCGGCGGCGAAGCGTGGCGACCCCTTCGATCAGCGCCGCCTTGATGGCCTCGACGCTCGCATTGCCGTTCTTGCTGAAATCGTTGATGCCCTCGAACCAGATCACCGTCGAGACGCCGGAAAGGCTGATCACGTCGCGCTCCAGCCGCTGGAGCGCCGCGGGACCGCCTGGATAGGGCTTTTGCAGGCTATATTCGGCCGGCCCCGCGATCAGGTTGCCGCCAATGCCGGCGTTCACCACGGCGAATTTTTCGCCGTATTTTTCATGAAGCCGCCGCGAGAGCACGTCCGGCCAGCGGTCGTCGCCGTTCAAGGTCGAGGCCGTGCCATCGGTTATCGAATCCCCGAGCGCAACGATCAATTGCGTGCCGGATGGAACCCTCATGTCGAGGGCGTCGAGGAAGTACCAGGAGGTCGTGCCGAATGGAAAAGCGGCCTCGTCCTCGATCATGCCGCGCGAGCCGTCTCCCGGCGCCGTGACGTAGGATGTGGTCAGGCCCTTGGCGTGCCATGTCATGGGGCCGCTTTCGCCGCCGATGTGAAAGCTGATCGCGAGCTTCCTGGACTGGAGAAAGGCGGGCGGGACTTTATCGGCGAAGGGCAGAGGAAAGGCGTCGCTCCAGGCGCTGCCGCCCGGCTCGATGGTGACGCTCGCCGCGCCGTTGAAGGTCACGGGCTGGTTCGTCCCCGGCACCAAGGCAGAGCTGTCGAGCTGCAAGCCGGCGTAAACCCCATCGAAGGTTACGGGCCTGTCGCCGAAGGCGTTGGAAAGCCGGATGCGGGCCTCGCGCCCCCACACGTCCGGCCCGACGATGAGGCGGAAGGACTGCTCCATCGCGCCTAACTCGGGGGCCGGGAAAACGCGCCTCAGGTCCGGCTGGACCATGGCGTTGCCAGCCGGATAGGGGCCTTGCGCAGAGGCGGCCCAGCTCGTCACCCATTTTCCGGCGCCCTCCGTCCTAGCCGGGCAAGACCACGCCAGCGAAAAAAGGAACAGAACCGCAACCGTTGAAGCGCGCATCGCCTTCTCCGTGATTTGCCGCTCGGCAGACTCCACCGATTCGCCCAACGCACCGTCTTCCCGGCCAAGCGAACCGCGAGCCGGGATCCGCAAAAAATGAGGCCTGCGATTTATTCAGATCCGCGGATAAGGCTTCGCAATTTCCGGGATGACCCGTCCGTTGGCTTAATTGGGAAACTCTGCTTAGGCCGCTGTCTCCTCCGGGGTGGATGGGAAGCCTTTCGCCTTCAACGCCGTCGTGATCTCGGCGAGAATTGCTGGATCGTCGATGGTCGCCGGCATCTTGTACGCCTCGCCATCCGCGATCTTGCGCATGGTGCCGCGCAGGATTTTGCCGGAGCGCGTCTTCGGCAGGCGGTTCACCGTGAGCACGGTCTTGAACGCGGCGACCGGGCCGATGCGATCGCGCACAAGGTCCACGATCTCCTTCTCGATCTCCTTGATGTCGCGGTCCACGCCCGCCTTCAACAGCACGAAGCCCGCCGGAACCTGCCCTTTCAGGCCGTCATGGATGCCGATGACCGCGCATTCGGCCACGTCGGGATGGTTCGCCACCACCTCTTCCATGGAGCCCGTGGACAGCCTGTGCCCGGCGACGTTGATGATGTCGTCGGTGCGCGCCATCACGAACACATAGCCATCCTCGTCGATAAAGCCGGCGTCGGCGGTCTTATAGTAGCCGGGGTACTCCACAAGGTAGCTCTCGATGAAGCCCTTATCGTTGTTCCAGAGCGTGGGCAGGCAGCCGGGCGGCATGGGCAGCTTGATCGAGAGCGCGCCAGTCTGGCCGCGCTTGACCTCCTCGTTGCTCTCGTTCAGCACGTGCAGCTCATAACCGGGGACCGGGAAGGTTGGCGAGCCGTGCTTGATGGGATGGGCGCCAAGGCCGACGCAGTTGCCGGCGATGGCCCAGGCCGTTTCGGTCTGCCACCAGTGGTCGATCACGGGCACTTTCAGAAGATCCTCGGCCCAGTGCACCGTGTTCGGGTCGGCGCGCTCGCCCGCGAGGAACAGCGTCTTGAAGTGCGAAAGGTCGTACAGCGCCGTTTGCAAGCCTTGCGGGTCTTCCCTCTTGATCGCGCGGAAGGCCGTCGGCGCGGTGAACAGCGCCTTCGCCTTGTATTCGGAAATCACGCGCCAGAACGCGCCCGCGTCGGGCGTGCCCACGGGCTTGCCCTCGTAAAGGATCGTGGTCGCGCCCTGCAGCAGCGGCCCGTAGACGATGTAGGAATGACCGACCACCCAGCCCACGTCGGAGGCGACCCAGAACACATCGCCGGGGTCGATGTCGTAGTGGTTCTTCATCGTCCATTTCAGCGCGACCATGTGGCCGCCGGTGTCGCGCACGACGCCCTTCGGACGGCCGGTCGTGCCGGAGGTGTAGAGGATATAAAGCGGGTCGGTGGAGGCCATCGGCTCGCACAGCGCCTTGAGAGACCGGCTTCTCGCCGCGTCCATCAAGGTTGCGTAATCGTAGTCGCGGCCCTCGATAAGCTCAGCCGTGTGCTGCGGGCGCTGCACGAGAATGCAATAGTCGGGCTTCGCGGTCGAAATCTCGATGGCCTGGTCGAGCAGCGGCTTGTATTGCACCACGCGGTTCGGCTCGATGCCGCAGGAGGCAGACACGATGACCTTCGGCTGCGTGTCCTCGATACGGATGGCGAGTTCGTTTGCGGCGAACCCGCCGAAGACGACAGAATGGATCGCGCCGATGCGCGCGCAGGCGAGCATGGCGACCAGCGCCTCGGGGATCATCGGCATATAGCAAATGACGCGGTCGCCCTTGCCGACGCCGGCTTCGAGCAGCACGCCGCCGAACGTCTCGACCTCATCGAGAAGCTGCGCGTAAGTGTAGGTGCGTTTCACGCCGGTGACGGGGCTGTCGTAGATCAAGGCCGCCTGATCGCCCCGGCCGGCCTCCACATGCCGGTCGAGACAGTTAAAGGCCGTGTTGGAGACGCCGCCCGTGAACCAGCGGCCGTAGACGCCCTGGCTTGCGTCGAAGATCTTCGCCGGCGGTTCGAACCAATCGATCTCGCGCGCCGCCTCCGCCCAGAAGCCCTCCGGGTCGCGCTTCCACCGCTCATAAACTTCGAAGTACCGGCTTTGAACCTGCCCGTTCGTACTCATGCAGCGTCCTCCCATTGCACGACGCATAGTGAGCGAAACGGAACAGCTTAGGCAAGAGGGCAAATGAGCGGGGACCGTTTCCCGATGCGGCGCGCCGGGTCATCAAAAAGTATAAAGGAGAGACGGCGGGCCGGGGCCGAGCTTGAAGATATATTCAAAGCCGGTGTGAACGCCGGGCGAGGACCGCGCGAAGTCGGACGGCGCGTCGAAGGGCGCCCGCGCAGGCCGTGCTGCTGGCCAAGCGCCTCAGCAACCCCTCATAGAAATCGCGGCGTTCTCGCCTTGTAGGCGAGATAAGCCTCGCCGTATGCTTTTTGCAGCCAAGGCTCCTCGGTGAAGGGCATGATCAGGTAAACGAGGATGGCGAGCCCGCACAGGATCGCGGCGCTGGCGCCGCCATTCGCGAGCGCGGTTCCGGAATAGCCGAGGATGGACGCCACATATTGCGGGTTGCGGCTGTAACGGTAGAGGCCTTTCGTGACGAGGCCGGCATCGGCGCCGTAGGTGTTCTCCAGGCCGAGATCGAAATAGCCGTAGATCGTGACGCCGAAGCCGGCGGTCAGGCACAGAAACCCGATGACGAATTGGAGGGTTTCGACGCCCTGCTGAGGCCAATGCGCGGTCAGAATCGCGTAGAGGAGCGTGAGGCTGAGGCCGCCGCGAAAAAGCGGCCAGAAGGTGTAATGCTGCCAACCGCGCTGAGGCGGCGTCGGCCACAGCCTGAACGAGCTTGAGAACACCGTGGCCAGGAGCAGCGTATTCAGCACAACAAGGGCTGTGGCGCCTACGTCGAAAATGATGGCGAGGATAAGCGTCATCGGAAAAGCCTGCGGGAAGGATGGCGGAGGGCAGGCGTTGCGGCGCTTGCCTCATCTAGCTCTCACAGGCTGCGCGCGCGGGTCAAGCTTCCCCGATGGCATAGGATAAAAAGCCGCTACTTAAGTGGCGCGGCATATCGATTGGTGGCGGAGACAATCTCATGAACGATGCCGGGCTCGGTCATCGCGTGGCCCGAGTCGGGGACGATCTTGATCTCCGCCTTGGGCCATGCCCTCGCCAGATCCCAGGCGTTCTTCAAGGGCGTCACCACATCGTAGCGGCCATGGATGATCGTCCCGGGGACATGCGCGATGCGATAGGCGTCCTCGATCAGCTGATTGTCGCTTCGGAAGAAGCCCTTGTTGATGAAATAGTGGCACTCGATGCGCGCGAACGCGAGCGCGTAGCTGTCGCTGCCGAAACGCTGCACGCGCTCCTGATCGTGGAAAAGCGAAAGCGTGGTGCCCTCCCACACGCTCCAGGCGCGCGCGGCGGCAAGCTCGATATCGCGCTTGCCCGAAGTCAGGCGGCTGTGAAACGCCTCGATCATGGCGCCGCGCTCGGCGGCCGGGATGGCCGCGGCGTAGGTCTCATAGGCGTCGGGGAAGATCCAGCTGCAGCCTTCCTGGTAGAACCAGTCGAGTTCGGCCTTCCGCAGCAGGAAAATGCCGCGCAGGAGCAGTTCGGCGACGCGGTTCGGATGGGTTTCGGCGTAGGCGAGCGACAGGGTCGAGCCCCAGGAGCCGCCGCAAAGCTGCCAGGCGTCGATGCCGAGATGGATGCGAAGCCGCTCCATGTCGGCGACGAGGTCCCAGGTTGTGTTCTCTTCGAGGCAGGCGTGGGGTGTGGAGCGTCCGCAGCCGCGCTGGTCGAACAGGACGATCCGGTAGCGCGCGGGATCGTGGTAGCGCCGCATGGCCGGATTGCATCCGCCGCCAGGGCCGCCGTGAACGATCAGCGCCGGCTTGCCGGAGGGCGAGCCGCATTCCTCGAAATAGATCTCGTGCTTGTTTGAGACTTTCAGCCATCCGGTGCGATAGGGCTCGATCTCGGGAAAGAGCCGCAGCCGGTCCGCCGCATACCCGGAGAGAGATGGATGGAGAATGTCTGCATGACGCATCGAAAAGGCCTCACGGTATCGTAACCGGAACAAGCCTCCGGAATCCAGCACTGTAAGGTGACTTGCCTTGCCGATCGATTGCAAGCCCTGTTACGTCTGCCGGAAAGGATTGGCGCGCGCGGCTAAACGCAGCATGCGCGAATGGAGCGTCTCGCCGGCCGGAACCCGAAGCTCGTCAACCGCCTCCAAGGCATATTGATCCGGAATTCCGGAAAAAAAGCTGACGGCGATTGCGGCGGCGAAACTCGCCGGAACGCCAACGGCGGCGGCGGTAAGCGCATCGATCCCGAAAAGCGGCGCGCCTCCCGCATTCAAGTACAATGCGGTTACGGCGAAGCCCGCGAGCAGCCCGGCGAATGCGCCTGCCGCGGTCAATCTGCGCCACCAGACGCTTAGAGTAAGGACCGCGAAGAACGCGCCGGCGCTCAAGGATAGCGCCGAGATCGCCCAGCGGAGCGGATCGGGAGCGCCGCCGCGTGCGACAAAGAAGACGAGCGCGCAAAGGAGCAGCATGGACAGCCGCGCGACAAGGAGCCGCCGCGCGGGAGACGCGTTCCGGTTCGCGACGCCGTGATAGAGATCGTCGCTCAGCGTATTGCCAAGCGCAACGAGATGACCCGCGGCGCACGCCGAAAGCGCGGCAAGAGCCGACGCCGCCGCAAGGCCGAAGAACACCCTCGGCAAGCCTCCGGCCACGGGAAGGATCAAGGCCAGCGTGTCGCGATCGAAGGTGACGCGCTGGGCCGCCGGACTGAGCGTTTCGAACGCGTTGCCGGGCAGCGATATAAGCCCGATCTGCTGTAGCGCTCTCGCCCACGCCGGCAGGTCGGACGCGGGCACGCCGGCAAGCGCCCCGATCGCCATGGCCTTGGTGAAGAACGCATAGGCCGGGATCGTCAGCACGAGGAGGGCGCCGGCGATGCTCGCCCATCCGATGGCGCGCCTGCTCGCCAGAATCGTCGGCGTCATGCTGAGCCTCGCCACGAAGGCCGGATGCGCCGCCACCCCCATCGCGAGGCACGCAATCAGGAGAACGAAATCGAGCGGGCGCAGGGCGCTGAAGGCGCGCTCCGCGGGGCGCACGACGGGCTGGCTTCCGGTTTTCGGCAGCGCCTGGCTCAGCGGCTGGGGCGCCGAGATCGTCACGATGCCCTTGGCCGCCTCGCGCGCCTTGATCTCTTCAAGCTGGCTTCCATAGGTCAGCTGGGGAAGCGGCAGGTTGGTGCGTATCACGGAAACGGCGATAAGCGGCGCCAGAATGCCGAGCACGACCACGAATTGCACGCATTGCGTCCAGGTGGCCGAGCGCATCCCGCCAAGAACCACGGTCAGAAAGACGCTCGCCAGGACGAGAAGCGGGAAGAACGCCCGGGGGGCCGCGCCAAGCCCGAGAGTTTGCGGCGCAGGAAGGAAAAATGCGAGGAGCTTTCCTCCGAGCGCAACCTCCGCCACGATGATAATGAGGCAGGGCGCCAGCATCAGGATGGCCGCCACGGCGCGCAATCCCCTGTTCCCGAAGCGCAGATACAGAAAGCCCGGCAGCGTGTTCGCTCCCGCCTTCCGCAGATAGGGGACGAACAGCACGCCGGTGAGGATAATGCCGGCGAAACATCCAATGGGTATCGCAATCGCGTCGATCCCGATGAAGAAGAAGCTTCCGACGGCGCCGAGGAGAATGCTGCCGCCAAACACCATCGAAGTGAGCGCGAGCGCATTGTAGAACGCCGGCACGCGCTGCCCCGCGACGAGAAAGTCCTCGGCGCTGACGGTGCGCGTCAGGAAGCCGATGGCGATGTAGAACAGCGCGGGCGTCACGACGATGAGCTGGTCTATCGTGAGCGTCGACAGGCCGAGTTGCTCCAGCACGACGAGCACGAGCACTAGGCAGCTATAGGCGCTCGCGAAGATCGCGAAACTGGAGCCGAGCCTCGGATTGACGGCTGGCGTGCTGTAATTGAGCGTCATGTCAGAATTGGATGGTCATGTTGTAGGCGCGGTCGCTTTGTTGCTGCCCGCCGAAAAAGCCATAAATAAGGATGGCGAGCCCTATCACCGCCGCGTCGCCAACAAGAAAGTAGCCGAGCGGGAAGCGCAGGAACCTGTAAGCGTTCAGCGCCGGCATGAAAAGCGGGAGAACAAGCATCAGACCCGAGAGAACGATCAGCATTCCGAGCGTCAGCCGCCGGATGCGCCGCCAATAGGCTTGCTTAACGTCGTCTTCAGACATACCCTTGCAATCTCGAGTAAAACGCTGCGTTGGAGACGGGCGCCGCTATCCTACTCCGATGGCGGAGCGAAACAAGGGCGTCGGCAGACAAGAGCGCACCGGGAATTGGACGAGGACGACGCGCATGAAGAGGCTCCCGAAGGGGATGAGTAAGCGATGAGCGCCCATCATGTCATCATTGCGGACGATCATCCGCTTTTCCGCGACGCCTTGAAGCAAACCTTGGCGACGTCGCTGCCCGGCGTGGGCATCACGGAGGTGGGCTCGGTCGAAAAGCTGCTCGACGCGCTCGCCGAACATCCAAATGCCGATCTTGTCCTGCTCGACCTGAAGATGCCCGGCGAGAAGGGGGCCGCGTCGCTGTCCGGCTTGACGGGGCTGATGTATTTGAGAAGCCAGCATCCCGGCATTCCGGTCGTCATCGTTTCGGCGACCGACAATCCGAGCATGGTCCGCCGCTGCTCCAATCTCGGGGCCGCCGGTTTCATTTCGAAGTCGCTTCCGGTCGACAAGATCCGGCAGGCCGTGAAAACCATCCTAGAGGGCGGCGTCTGGTTCTCCGACGACGCGCAAAGCGACGCCGGCGCCGGCGAGTTGGGGGAGCTTTCGGCGCGGCTTGCGACGCTTACGCCGCAGCAGGTGCGCGTGCTGTCGATGCTGGGGCAAGGCTTGCTCAACAAGCAGATCGCCTTTGAGCTGAGCGTGTCCGAGGCGACAGTGAAGGCGCATGTGTCCGCGATCCTGCAGAAGCTCGGCGTCGACAGCCGGACCCAGGCGGTCATCGCGGTGAACCGCATCGCCGCACTCGACGAGCACGCAGGCGACACCGGTTAACTTCCGTCGCCGCAACCCCTCACCCCCGCGCCGGAATAGCCGGATGTCTTGAGCGCGCATTCCACCGCGAGCGTGAGCAGAAGCTCCTCCGCCCTAATCGAGCAACAATGACAACCCAACTTCATCGGTCTCGCGGAAATACCATTCCATATATCTTGACGCTGGCGTTCCTTAGTTGAATTAGGGGCCGCTGAATCTCACGTAAGGCTTTCTTGTATAGCGGCTTCTTTTTCTTCTTAGATAACTTTTTGGTTGCGTAGCCCTGCGCACCACGCAAACTTTCAGAGTATTCCGTCACTTTATGGTCCTGGAATGCAACCGTTGCCTTATCTACTTCGATAATTCTTCTTTTCTTTTGTAGAGACTTAATTGCGATATCGGAGTTACTGGAAGTATATGTATCAATTTTTTCGCAATCCATGTGGCCTTGCAGTCTTGCGGGAACGCCGCATCCTGGGCAGAAACGGACGACCTGATCTCTAAACTCAGAGATATGCTTACGCCACCATCCAGGATAGAGCTCGATGCCGTGATCAGTGCATCGTGTCAGATCGAAGGATCCAGCCACCTCACAAAAATAAGCTCTTAAAACCCCTTTATTTGGAATAATAGTTGCAGACCAGTTCTGATTGATATCGCACTCGGAAATCCGTCTCCACATCTCTTCTTCATTGAAGAGGTCTTTTCCGGCAGTTAACAATGGAGAATGGGAGGAGCTGTTCTCGTGATACCAAACGGTCCTGTCGCTGAGCGATTTCAATCTCCCTAATGATTTAATGCCTCGCGCCTCGCCGTGAGGATTGAGATTTAAAACTCCAAAGACATCCTCGGCTATGGCTTCGTGTTTGAACACGTTGTTTGTCCAAAGGCCTCGTTGATTTTTATCGGGAACCTCCTCAACAAAGATCTCGCATATTTCCCTGAAGTTGCGATGCATAGTTGGATTTCCGCCTATAATCGCAATGATGCCGGGATATCCCTCAAGGCTTTTCACAGCCAGACGAAAATTATCGGGCGACATTTCCCAAAATGTATCTTGGTTCTCAAGCATTCTGGTACAGTTGGAGCAAGCCAAATCGCATTTGTTGGTTATATCGATGCATATGATTTTCATTTCATAAGGGCTTCGCATTTTTGCAATTGCGCCCTCGATTACAGATTGAGATGCCACCGCTTTCCCTTTCTAAGTTCTTAAAAATAGCGCCCGACCGGCGAGGCGGCGAGACAAGAGGTTAATTTGATTGCTCTTTTAGCTGTATGAGCGAAGAGGCCACCCATTTAGGTCTTTTCTAAGCATGAGCTTCACCAAGGCGGAAGAGCAACTTGAAGAATGACGAAGGGCTTTTTTTAAGCAGACGCCGCCATATTTTTATTTTCAGTTTCAGAGGTAGCTGCCTTCTTACGGAGCGGCAGGCCAGTATCCAGCGATGGTGCTGGGACTGCTTTGCGAGTTTTGCAACGACTGCAGCTCTATGGAATGGGGGCATCGCAGCTTTGAGAAGCTCGTTGGTGCAGAGCTTTTCTAACATAGCTCGGGTCGAGGCTATAGAAACAGACTCTGGGGTCGTTGCCCATAGTTGCGCCGTCTCCGACAACCATGTGTTTAGCCCACATGTTCGTGCCGTGAATTCGATAAAACCCATGCACTTCAGTTGTAACGAGCGATCCTCCCACCATATGTGCAAATTTGGCAAGGTAATTATCTGCACAAATTCGAAAATCTTTGTAATCGTTTGGACGAATTACTTCTATTACAGCGCGCCGAAAGAATAAGCCTGATGTCGTACTCCATAGCCAGCCCCGGTTATAGTCGCTTCTCAAGAAGACGATTTTCTGGCGCCTCGCTCTTCTTAGAACTCGGGACCTCCTGTCGGAGCGAAGGTACTTGTACGCTGAAAATCATACCGGCCTCATTTTCCTCCACAGCGCTGCCCAACATAGCGGCAACACAACGCACCCCGCTATATCGCGTTCCAGCCACGACGGCGCCGCTGCTGTCGATCAGCGCCAAGTTGGAACTGGATACCGCCGCGTTGATTTCAGGATTTAAATGACACGAGATATGCGTCTCTAAAAATGATGGAAGCCAAATGTCATCGGCATCCAAAAATCCTATAAAGGGAGCAGTTGTAGCGTCGAAGCCTGTATACATCGCCGCCATTTGCCCTCCATTTTGGTCCCGTAGTATCATGCGGAACCGGCGGTCCTTGATTTGGTCGAGAGCAGCGCTGATCAGCTCCACTGAGTTATCCGTCGACTTATCGTCTACGACGACGCATTCGAAATTTGCATAGTTTTGACTGGCCACAGACAAAATGGCTTCTTTGATGAATCTTCCCTGATTAAAATTGCAAATGACGACGCTTACGGGGGGCAAGGATATGCTAACGCCCCCAACGTGCGGAAAGGGAGGAGAAATCGCCTGCTGAATGCCACTCGTCACCGAAATTTTTCCCTATGTTGAAAGATTCCTCAATCACGGCCTCTCTAGTGCACTGACGCAAACATAAGATTTACAAAATGCGCGAAGCAGGCGATACTTCGCGCATGGCTCAGACTGTTTGCATCATCCTCTCCGCCGAAGACCGCACGCGCTTGACGGCGGTCGTTCAGGATCGCAACCGGCTTCACAAGCATGTGCAGCGGGCAAAGATCGTTCTCCATTCCGCCGAGCGGCGCTCAGTTCTCGACATATCGCATTTGAGCGGCGTCAGCCGTCCGGCCGTTTGGCGCTGGCAGCGACGCTACGCCGAGAACGGGGTGGCTGGGCTTCTTCGCGATAAGACGCGCAAGCCGGGCAAGGCGCCCTTGCCGGCGAAGACGGTGGCGAAAGTGCTGGCGCTGCCGTGCTCCGAGCCGCCGGGAAACGCCACGCATTGGACCGGCCGCGCGGTCGCGAAGGCCGTCGGCATAAGCCTTCGAGCAGTGCAGCGCATCTGGGAGGCGCATCGCCTCCAGCCGCATCGCTTGCGCACCTTTAAGAAGTCCAACGATCCCGCCTTCGTCGAGAAAGTCGAGGATGTGGTCGGCCTTTACATGAACCCACCCTGCCACGCGGTCGTCTTGTCGATCGATGAGAAAAGCCAGATCCAGGCGCTCGACCGAACACAGCCGGGACTACCGCTGAAGCCGGGCAAATGCGCAACCATGACCCACGATTATAAGCGCAACGGAACCACGACGCTGTTCGCCGCGCTCAACCTGCTCGACGGAACCGTGCTCGGTCGCTGCATGCAACGCCACCGCCATCAGGAATTCATCAAGTTTCTCAATGCGGTGGAGCGCAAGGTCCCGGCTGGCAAGATCATCCACGTCATTCTGGACAACTACGGAACCCACAAGCATCCCAAGGTGAAGGCCTGGCTGGCGGACCACCCAAGATGGGTTTTCCATTTCACGCCTACCTCCGCCTCCTGGCTGAACGCGGTCGAAAACTTCTTCTCAGCCATCACCCGAAGGCGCATCCGGCGCGGCGTCTTCAAGTCCGTCGCCGACCTCGAAGACGCCATAAGCCGTTACATCGGCGATCACAATCGCCATGCTAAACCCTTCGTCTGGACAAAAACAGCGGAGGAAATCCTCGAAAAGCTCAACCGCCTCGACCTGCATCTTCTGAATGAGTTCAGTGCACTAGTGCCGTGAAGCCCTTTTATCATATCCTGAACAACCAGGATCGCGCAAAGGTTGCGAACATTGAGGTGGACAGCCGGTGGAAAAGGCCGCCTGGTCGTGGCCCCGAGCGTCATCGATGTCAGGCAAGCACAATGGCCGGTGAAAAGCGTCATTAGTCCTCCCCTTGAGTGAGTCCGCCGTGGGGCCGGCTGCAATGTGGCCGGGGCCAGCGCCCACGACGAGGAGGAGCTTGAGGCTGGCGTCCTCTCCGTCAACCTTGACGGCGAGATGATCTGGCCAGCCGCTGAGGTAGTTCCGGCGATTCTGATCTCTAATTCCATGCCTTGGATCGAGGTCTCGGATCATCTCTGCCGGGTCTAGCGGGCTCCGTCATCGATTTTGATGGCTAGTTCTGAATCTCTGTCGCCTCAAGGCAGCGATGGGGGTGATTCGTGGCCTGGAGAAAGATTGCCGTTAAGAAATAACGTTGTGAGGCTGAGCGCAGAGGAGGCCGGGCAGCCTTAGTCTTCGACGAACGCGCATGTCCCGTTCCTCGCTTTTTCGCATTCTTGTGGCGAGTGGAGGCGCAGAAATCGCCGCTGGCGCGCCAAAGGGTCCCGGTCATGCTGCACTGCAAAAAATGCCCTGGAAAATGTGCTAGAGTCCTGTAACCTTTCGTTCCAGGGGCGCCCCATGCGTTCCGGCAGGAGGAGAGCATGAGCTTCGATCCAACAACCCACAAGCCAGAAGCAACGATGCAAGCCGGTTCCGCGACGCTCACCTTGCACGGCAAGCAGTATGAGTTTCCGGTCATCTCAGGCTCCAGCGGGCTTCATGTGATCGACATCAAGCAGCTCTATGGGCTGACCGGCGCTTTCACCTACGATCCCGGGTTCGCCTCCACCGCGAGTTGCAAGTCCGACATCACATTTACCGATGGCGCTCATGGAGTTCTCCTCCATCGCGGTTACCCCATCGAGCAGCTTGCCGAGCACAGCACCTACCTGGAAACCTGCCACATCCTGCTTTATGGAGATTTGCCGAACAAAGAGCGCTACCTCGATTTTGTGCATCGCGTCACCTCCCACACGATGATGCATGAACAGATGCACCGCTTCTTCTCCGGGTACCGGCGCGACGCGCACCCGATGGCCGTGATGATCGGAACCGTTGGCGCAATGTCCGCCTTTTTTCACGACTCCACCGACATCGCCGATCCGGCCCAGCGCGAACTTGCATCGCTCCGATTGATCGGCAAGATGCCGACAATTGCGGCGATGGCCTATAAATACTCGATTGGCCAACCCTTCATAGCCCCGCGGAACGACCTCGATTACGCCTCGAACTTTCTTCGCATGATGTTCGGCGTGCCGAGCGAGCCATACAAGGTCAACCCGGCGTTGAGCCGCGCCATGGACCGCATCTTGATCATTCATGCCGATCACGGGCCGAACGCCTCGGCTTCGACGGTGCGGCTCGCGGGATCCTCCGGGGCCAATCCGTTCGCCTGCATCGCGGCGGGCATCGCCTGCCTGTGGGGGCCCGCCCATGGCGGCGCGAACGAAGCCGCCCTGAAGATGCTCATGGAAATCGGCACGGCCGACCGGATTCCGCTTTACATCGAGCGCGCGAAGGACAGGAAGGATAAGTTCCGCCTGGCCGGATTTGGGCATCGGGTTTACAAGACCTACGATCCGCGCGCGCGGATCATGAAGGAGATTTGCAAGGAAGTGCTCGAAATTACCGGCGTCAAGAATGACCCGGTCTTCGAAGTGGCGCAGGAACTCGAGCGCGTTGCGCTCCACGACGACTATTTTATCGAGAAAAAGCTTTTTCCCAACATCGATTTCTGGTCAGGCATCGCCTTGAAAACGCTAGGTTTCCCGACATCCATGTTCACCGTGCTGTTCGCCATGGCGCGCACCGCGGGCTGGATTGCCCAGTGGAAGGAGATGATCGCCGATCCGGAGCAGAAAATCGGCCGGCCGCGCCAGCTTTATATCGGCGAGAAAGCCCGCGAGTATGTCCAGCTTGAGTTGCGGCGTTAGGCGCACATCTCCGGGTCTCCGACCCATCGCGTCGTTTTGCCGCCACGTAGAGTTCACCGTTGCCGCGACCGTCTCGAAGGGCATCGGGAAAGACAGCCCAAGGCAGAGATCCTATGCAGGCGCAGTGGACGGGGCGATACAGTTTCGGTGTATCCCCCACCAAGGCATAGGAGAGCCCGATGACGGTCAGAGTAATCAACCCACCCACCGAGATGCATGTCGGAACGGCGGGTTGTCTCCTTGCAATGAATTGAGCGTTGCCGCCTTCGGCGAGTGCAAGGCCGCGTTTGCGGTGCGGGCCGCGGCGGGGCCGCTCATAAATCTTGGCCTAGTCTATAGGCGGAGCGTCGGACCCAGCCACCAGAGCTGTAGCGTCATGCGAGAAGGAGCATATAGAACTTTTATAAAATAATGTCTTGAAACTGTGACGTTGCCGTGATCCAATCCGGGTTGCCTGAGAAGTGTAGGTAGGAAGACCGCTACACTTGGGTTGTGACGGCGTTGGACTGGACCTGCAATGAAAATACGCTCTGCATCCGTCTTGGCAGCGAGCGCAATATTCGGCGCGATCCATTTCTCGGCCCCAGCTCGCTGTGAAGCGTCTAATTGCGCCCCCGCCATCAATGTAGAGCCAGTGAGCGCGGGGTTGTCGCAAATTGCCATCTCAGCTCCATGCCTCGCCAATGGTAAGATCCATTTTCATTACGACTCTGTGGATCTTATCCGGACGCTCGACGCCTCCGGCCGCCTAACCATGATGTTCGATTGCTTCCTTGGGGACAAGCCGCCGCTCGCTGTGGCATTTAGCGATGGCTCGGAATTTGTGGTGCAACTTCGAACTGTGGACCTCGACCGAATTACGAAGATCGCCGTTATCTGGAAGGGCGGCGTCAATCTCGATCTCCACGCCTATGAATACGCCGCGGGCGCTTCCGACGAGGGACATATCTGGGCTGGCGCGCCATCCAATCGGTGGCAAGTCGAAGAGCGCAGAATGCGCGACAAGCGCGGCCACGGTTTCATCAGTTTCATGAGCGACGGGTCGGAAGAAGGCGATCACGTGGAGGTCTACACCTTCGTGCATGAGCCAAGCCAGAAGACTGGCGCCGTGACGCTGGCGCTCGATTACGAAAGCCGCGCGCGACCCACAAAAGACGCGGACACCTGCGGCACCGGGCTGTATGCGGATCTCGAATACAAGGTCGCCGTATGGCGCCAGAACGGCCACGTCTCGCGCTCCCGCGGCTCATTCGCCCCGCTGGCATGTAATCAGGCTTCCGATCAAACCGCCCGCTACATGTCGAAGGCCCTCCCGCAGCTTATCCTCACGCGGTGAGGCTTTCGGCTTTCGCAGTCACAACAACCGCGCGAAGTTCTCATGCCCCTAAGAGACATCATTCAACGCTCCTTCTGTGTTGCGCTCCTCTCGGTCTTTCCTATCGGCGAACTGAGCGCCGAAGATGTGACGCTGACTTTGCGGGGAGACAGCTTCGCCGTAATCGGCGAACTTGTGGCTTCGGACGCCGGGTCGTTTGTGATCAAGTCCCCGAAATTCGGCGTCGTGGCTGTGGAAGCCTCCAGGTTCGACTGCAAGGGCGTTGCTTGCCCGAAGTCTCTCGCGTCACTTATCGGCATTCACGGCTCGAACACCATCGGCGCTCAGTTGATGCCCACGACCATCGAGAGGTTCGCGGAGGAGCAGAGCTACGCCATCGAAAAGATCGTGGGGCGCGACGCCGAGGAGGTTCAATTCCGGCTTTCGGATCCTGAGGGTAAGGAGGTCGCATCCATCGATTTGCAGTCACATGGCAGCAGCACGGCGCCGACTGGCCTCGCTGCGGGAAAGGCGCAAATTGGGGAGATGTCTCGGCCGATAAAGCCGGAGGAGCTGACCGCTATCAGCAGCACTGGCGTCAAGTTGAGCACGCACGTCTTCGCGCTTGACGGGGTCGCGGTTTTTGTCTCGCCGCAAAACCCGGTTAAATCCCTTAGCCTTGAGCAAATCTCGAAGGTTTTTTCCGGCGAAATCAACGACTGGGCTCAGCTTGGCGGGGCCGCCGGCAAGATCAATCTCTTCGCGCGCGACGCCAAGTCAGGCACCTTCGATACCTTCGATAACCTCGTCTTGAAGCCACGCAATGTGAAGCTCTCGCCCGAGGCGAAAAGGTTCGAGGCAAGCGCTGAGCTGTCTGACATGGTGGCCCGCGACCGCAACGGCATCGGCTTTTCGGGCTTCGCTTATATTCGCAACGCCAAGGCGCTCGCGATTTCATCGTCGTGCGGAATCGTCTCGTCTCCTGAAGTCTTTTCCGTAAAAACAGAAGAATACCCCCTGGCGCGGCGATTGTTTCTCTATACGGCGGACAGCCTTTCGCCATTCGGCGCGAAGCTGATCGATTATGCCATGTCGGACAGGGCTCAAGATACGATTTCCGAGGCTGGCTTCATCAACCAACAGATTGATCTGCAGACTTTTGAGCAGCAGGCCAACCGTCTTGCTCCCGCCTTGCTTGTGCCCGACAAAGACTTCAATTTTCCGTATATGCGCGATCTTGTGAAAGATCTGAAGAATGCGAGACGGCTTTCGGTGAATTTCCGTTTCCAGAGGAATTCTTCAGCCCTTGACGACAAGGCGTCTCAAGACATTGCCCGCCTTGCCCGATACCTGAAAAGCGATGCGGTGAAATTCAAGGAGGTTCTCCTGCTCGGCTTCGCGGACAGCACCGGGACTTTCGACGCCAATCGCGTGATCTCGGCCAATCGCGCGACAAGCTTCAAGAACGCTTTGGTCGCGGAGGGGGTTCCAGCCAATCAGATTGTTGTTAAGGGTTACGGCCATCTGTTGCCGGTGGGGTGCAACAACACTGAAGCTGGCCACGCGATGAACCGGCGCGTCGAGGTTTGGGTAAGAGGGTAGCCGCCGCTTGCCTGGCGCATGTTGCAATGGCGCGCGTATCCGTTCGTGTGCGCTCATCTGTCGGACACATAGACCGCCGCCTCGGGGCCATTTGCGGCCGTCCCTGTCAGCCCTGCGCCGGGTATCCCGAGACCGATCGCGCGCGAGGCTCCTCCTCCACGAGCCTTGCCGGCGCCCTGGTCTCGTGCAGGAAGGGAACGAACAGGATCGCCAGAACACGCTGGGACAGAGGCTTGCCGGTTTGCCGCCTCGCTTACCGCGCGAAGCCCCTCCGAATGCACGCGCTCGCCGAAAGGCCAGGAGCCGGGGATCGGATTGGCGTCGATGTAGGCGGAGTGAACGCGCTCGCGGGCAGTGGAGCTTGCTAAGATCGCCGGCGGCCAGGCCGTGCGCGCTCAACATTCTCTCGGCTCATGCCGTGCCGGCCTGGGCACATGTCATAATCGTTCCAATCTGCGAAGCCGGGTTAGCTGAATCTCACCAGCGTCATGACGAGGACGGCGATGAACGCCGTCTCGGCGACCATGAGCATGATCGCGCCGCGTCCGACGGTGGCGAGCGCCGGAAGAGACGTCTTAATACCGAGCGCCGCGATAGAAATCACGATGCACCAGCGCGAGGCGCCGCTCATCGCCGATTGAGCAAAACTCGGGACGAGGCCGAAGCTGTTCAGCGTCACGATCCCGATGAAGACCAGAAGGAAGTTCGGGATCAGCTTTGCGCGCCCGGCGCCCTCCTCGCCGTTTGTCTTGCGCTCGACAATCGAGATCAGAAGTACGGCGGGAAGCAGAAGCGCCACGCGCAAGAGCTTCACGATGGTCGCGACATCCCCGGTCTCAGGCGAGACGCTGTAGCCGGCGCTGACCACTTGAGCCACGTCGTGGATCGTGCCGCCCAGGAAGACGCCGGATTCGGTATGGTCGAGGTGAAAGAGCTTCGCGATAAGCGGATAGAGGATCATGCAGACGGTGCTGAGTGTGGTGACGCCGATAATTGTGAAGGCCGTATCGCGCTCATGGGTTTCGTCGCGTTTCAACACGGCTGCGATGGCGGCGGCGGCGGAAGCGCCGCAAATGGCCACTGCACCTGCCGTCAGTGCGCCGAAACGCCGCGTCATGCCGGCAAGCGGCGCGGCAAGAAGGCCGGCAGCAATCGTGAGAAACACCGCGGCCGACACGCCCGTTAGCGTCGACCAGCCCAGGCCCGTGATCTGCGAGGCTGTGATGCGCGCGCCGAGAAGCGCCACGCCGACGCGCAGCACCTCCTTCGCCGCGAACTGCAGCCCTGGCGCGTAGCGTGCGTCCTGCATCGCGAAATTGAATGCCATGCCGAGAAGCAGCGCGAACAGGATGGTCGGTCCGCCATAGCCGATGGAGATGAACGTCGCCGCCATGGCCAAAACGACGCTGAGCATCACGCCCGGCAAAAAGTTTCCAAGCCGTGTGCGGCCTTCGCTCCACGCTTTTGCGAGTGTCTCCACTCTCGTTCCCCGTATGTTTGCGTCTCGCCTTTGTTCCCGCACTATGGGAGAGGATGGCGAGAACAGTAGATTTCATAGAGCGTTTCCAGCAGGCGGCGAGCGGGATCGCTGGCAATTGCGTAGAAGATGGTTTGCCCCTGCCGCCTCGTTGTCACGATCCGATCCTTCCTCAACAAGGCGAGGTGCTGGGATACGGCCGACTCTGCGCGCCTGCAGAAATTCGGCGAGTTGCCCCACCGACTTCTCTCCCTCGAGGAGCTGGCACAAAATCATCAACCGGGATTTGTGTCCGAGCGATTGCAGAAGCCCGACCGCCACATCGGCGGCCCGAGACATTTCTTCAGCCTGTATTTTCATAGTCTCGTAGGTATGAAGCCTTGAAGTTTCGCTTTGCAACATCTAGTATCGCCCACAAGAAATGAAAAGCGCAAAGTGCGGCGGCCCACTTTTCCCAATCAAATCAAGCTGCAAAGGCAGATGGCCTATGAAGATGCAAGGGCGCAGCAAAATGTGGATTCCGCTCCTCGTTGCGGCCCTCATGGCTGGAGTCATGACGGCTTCCTCCAAAGCGGAGGAGAGTTTCGAGGTCAAGGAGACCGAAGTCGGCGACCTCAAAGCGGTGTTCGCCACCGTGCGCAGCACCGACGAGATCAACGCCCGCGTCCGCACCGGGGGAACCGTCGCTGCGCTGTCGATCAAGCGCGGCAGCGAGGTGAAAACCGGCGACGTGATCGCCACCGTCGCCGACCAGAAGCTCGCGCTGAAGATGAAGTCGCTCGACGCGCAAATCGTCGGACTGAGCTCGCGCGCCGAGACAGCGAAGGCGGAGGCGGCGCGGCAGGAGCAGCTTGCCCAGCGCGGCTTTGCGGCCGGGGCCAAGCTCGACGAAGCGCGCGCCGCCTCCGAGGTCGCCTCGAATGCGCTGAAATCGGCGGAGGCGGATCGCGATGTGCTGACCCGCCAGGTGCAAGAGGGCGATGTGCTGGCGCCCACGCAAGGCCGCGTGCTGACCATCCCGGTCACTACCGGCGCAGTCGTGATGCCCGGCGAAACCATCGCCAAGATCGCCGCCAACGCCTACGTGCTTCGCCTTGAGCTGCCGGAGCGGCATGCCCGCTTCATCCAGGCTGGCGACCCGGTCGTCATCGGAGGGCGTGAGCTTGCGGACAGCGCGGTGCCGCTCCGCAAGGGCCGGATCTCGCTCGTCTATCCCGAACTGCAAGATGGCCGCGTGATCGCCGACGCCGAGGCCGGCGGTCTTGGCAGATACTTCGTTGGCGAGCGCGTGCTGGTCTGGATTTCCGCCGGCAAGCGCAACACGATCGTTGTTCCGCACGACTATCTCTTCAAGCGCTTTGGCCTCGACTACGCGCGGCTCAGGCAAGACGACGGCAAAACCATCGACATTGTCGTCCAGCCCGGTCAGCCTTCCCTGCTCGCAGGCGGCGGTGAGGGAATTCGAGGTGCTCGCGGGTCTGAGACCCGGCGACAGGCTGGTGCGGCCATGAATCTCGGTATTTCGGGAAACCTGACGCGGGCGTTTATTTCGTCGCCGCTGACGCCGCTCATCCTTCTCTCTGCGCTGATGTTGGGCAGCATCGCGCTCATTCAGCTGCCACGCGAGGAAGAGCCGCAAATCTCCGTGCCCATGGTGGACATTCAGGTCCGCGCCGGCGGGCTGAAAGCGCAGGATGCGGCGCGCCTCGTTACGGAACCGCTGGAAACCATCGTCAAGGCCATCAACGGCGTCGAGCACGTCTACAGTCAGACCAATGACGATCAGGTGCTGGTGACGGCGCGCTTCCTGGTCGGCACCAAATCGGACGAAGCCATTTTGCGCGTGCACGAGAAGGTGCGCGCCAACATGGATCGCATCCCCATCGGCATCCCCGAGCCGCTGATCGTGGGGCGCGGCATCGACGATGTCGCCATTGTCAGCCTCACGCTGGCGCCGAAGGCCGAAGCCGCTGAGCGCTGGACCGGCAACGCGCTCTATCACCTCGCCGAAAACCTGCGGATCGAGCTTTCCAAGATCGACAATGTCGGCCTAACCTATATCGTTGGCGGGCGGCCGGACCAGATCAGGGTTGAGCCCGACCCGGAGAAGCTGTCGCTTTACGGCGTGACGCTGGCGCAGCTCGTGGACAAGGTGCGCTCGGCGAACCGCTCCTTCCTCGCGGGCCAGATCCGCGACCGAGGCCAAGCCGTCCCCGTGGTGGCCGGCCAGACGCTTCAGGGCGTTCCCGACATCGGGCTTCTGCTTTTGACTGCGCGCGACGGCCGCCCCGTCTATGTCAACGATGTCGCCAAAATCGTGGTGGGCGGCAAGCCGCTTGAGCAACAAAGCTGGCAATTCACCAAGGACCGGACTGGCGCGATGGCGAGCGTCCCCGCGGTCTCGATCGCCATCGCCAAACGAGCTGGAGCGAACGCCGTCGAAATCGCCGGCAAGCTCGTCAAGAGGCTGGAGCAATTGCGCGGAACGGCCCTGCCGGAAGACATCGATGTCCAGATCACGCGCAACTACGGCGCGACGGCGAGCGATAAGGCCGGCGAACTGCTGTTCCACCTCGCGCTCGCCACAGTCTCCATCGTGGCGCTGATCGTGTTCGCGATTGGCTGGCGCGAAGGCGTGGTGGTGGCCATCGTCATTCCGACGACGATCCTTCTCACGCTGTTCGCCTCCTGGATCATGGGCTACACCATCAACCGCGTGAGCCTGTTCGCGCTGATCTTCTCCATCGGCATTCTGGTCGATGACGCAATCGTCGCGATCGAGAACATCGCGCGCCATTGGGGCATGAACACTAAGCGCAGCCGCGGTCAGGCGGCCATCGAAGCGGTGGCTGAGGTCGGCAATCCGACAATCATGGCGACGCTTACGGTGGTGGTTGCGCTCCTGCCGATGCTGTTTGTCTCGGGCCTCATGGGTCCGTATATGAGCCCCATCCCGGCCAACGCGTCGGCGGCGATGATCCTGTCCTTCTTCGTGGCGGTGATGGTGACGCCGTGGCTGATGATGAAGGTCGCCAAAAAGCACGCCGGGCCGCATGAGCACGAGCATGACGGAGGCTTCCTCGCCCGGATTTATCTGAGAGCGGCAAAACCCATCCTGCGCAGCCGCAAGCGCGCGCTGATCTTCCTCTTGGGGGTGGGCGCGGCCACGCTTGCGTCGGTTATGCTGTTCTGGACCCAATCAGTGACGGTGAAGCTCCTGCCGTTCGACAACAAATCCGAGGTTCAGGTCGTCATCGACCTGCCGAAGGGAGCATCGCTTGAGCAAACCGGGCGCGTGCTCCAGGCGGCGGCCGGGCGGTTGAAAGACGTGCCAGAGCTTCTTTCGATCCAGTCGAACGCAGGGACGGCGACCCCCTTCAATTTCAACGGGCTCGTCCGGCACTATTACCTTCGGAATGGGCCTGAGCAGGGTGATTTGCAGCTCAATTTCAAGCCAAAGTCCGAGCGTTCGCGCGCCAGCCATGACATCGCGCTCGAAGTCCGCGAGAGGCTTCGCGGCCTCGACATGCCCAAGGGGACGGCGCTGAAGGTGGTGGAAGTTCCGCCTGGGCCGCCAGTGCTTTCGACGCTTCTCGCCGAGGTTTACGGGCCGGACCCTGAGACGCGGCGGGCGACGGCGGCGAAGCTGAAGGAAGTTTTCGAAAGCGTTCCGTTCATCGTCGACGTGGACGACAGCTTTCACGCGCCGGCCGAAAGGCTTCGGGTCTCCATCGATCAGGACAAGCTCGAATTCTTCCGCGTCGAGCAGAAGGATGTCTACGACACGATCCAGGCTTATCTATCCGGCGTTCCCGTCGGCTATTCCTATCGGGGCGAAGGCCGCCATCCGGTCGAGATCGCCATCGCCTTGCCGAAGAGCGAACTCTCGCTTTCGCAGCACACGCTTTCGACGCCTGTCCCTGCGAACGCGATCCCCGGCAACCGCTCCATCGTGGAGCTTGGCGACGTGGTGAGCCTGAAAAGGGAGCGCGCCTCCTTCCCGATCTTCCGGCACAATGGCCGCCCGGCTGAGATGGTGACGGCCGAACTCGCGGGCAGCTTCGAGGCGCCGATCTATGGCATGCTCGCAGTCCGCGACGCCATCGCCAAGACTGACTGGGCGCCCGGTTTGAAGCCCGAGATCGTGCTGCACGGCCAGCCCGAGGACGACTCCAAGCCCGTTCTTCTCTGGGACGGCGAATGGGAAGTGACCTACGTCACTTTCCGGGATATGGGCGCGGCTTTCGGCGTCGCCATCCTCGGCATTTACTTCATCGTGGTTGGACAGTTCGGCTCGTTCAAGCTGCCGCTCGTGATCCTGACGCCGGTGCCGCTTACGCTGATCGGCATCATGATCGGGCATTGGCTATTCGGCGCGCCGTTCACAGCCACGTCCATGATCGGCTTCATCGCGCTCGCCGGCATCATCGTGCGCAACTCCATCCTGCTCGTGGACTTCATTCAGAGCAAGCGCGGGACCGCGCCCTTGCGGCAGGTGCTGCTTGAGGCGGGAGCGATCCGGTTCAAGCCTATCCTCCTTACGGCGCTCGCCGCCATGATTGGCGCGGCTGTGATCCTCGCCGACCCGATATTTCAGGGCCTCGCCATCTCGCTCCTGTTCGGGCTCGCCTCATCGACGCTGCTGACGGTGCTGGTCATTCCGGCGATCTACCTCGTTTTGCGCGACGATGCGGCTCCGGCGCCAAGCTCATCGCACACCACAGAGCCTTAGCATATCCAGGAGCGTCGCGGGCCGGTCCCGGCTGTATGAAATATTTATGACAGCGAAACGACTCGCGAGCGCGTCTGGTTGAAAAAGAAGTGCCGGTCAGACAACCGCAAGCGAATGCGAAAGCAAGGGACCGCTTGGCGACGGAGATCGATCATGTCCGATACGGCCATGCGCGACGCCGGCCTGGCTGCGCGGGAGGCGGTGAAACCGAACCTCGGGCCGCGACGCAGAACATGCGCAACGACATGTATCTCGTGTCGGACGCGATCCGTCTTCTGTCCGAAAGCGGCGTAACATTCGATCGAGAGCAAACCGGCAGCCTGAAAGCTTATCGCGAAGCCCTCAACGCAGGCGCGCGCTTTATTCCGGCCTGGGTCAAGGTGTCGGTGGCGATTGCGCTCGGGCTCGGCGCCATGGTCGGATGGAAGCGGATTGTCGTCACGGTAGGCGAGCGAATTGGAAAGCAGCACCTGACCTATGCCCAGGGCGCCTCGGCCGAGACGGTGGCGGCTGTCACGATCCTCGGCGCAGAAGCTTATGGGCTGCCGGTCTCAACCACGCACATCCTGTCGAGCGGCGTGGCTGGCGCGATGGCGGCCAACGGCTCGGACCTGCAACGCAGCACAATTCGCTCCATCGTGCTGGCCTGGATCCTAACGCTGCCCGCCGCAATGGCGATCGCCGGTTGCCTGTACTTCCTTTTCCGCCTGGTGCTTTGACCCGGCGCAGAAGCGCGCTCAGCGGCACACTCGCACGTAGGTGCAGACCTTCTTGAAATTCACCCAGCGGCATTGCTTTTCCATGCGGCAACGCGGCTCGGCTGAGGCAGGCGCCGCGCGGAAGGCGGCGGCGCCGACGCCTGCTATGAGCGCAAGGGCTAACAAGGTTCTCATGTCCGTCTCCTTCGACGAGTGCTCTGTTTTAGGGGCAAGATTGCAAAGATACTCCAAACGCGGCTCTGCGCTTGCCGTCGTTGAAGCACCCGTCGCGCCACGCGCCATCGAACACGTCGGACGCGTTCGTCAGCGCGCCGCGGCCGTTCGGTTTCCCGTTCAGGAATGCGCCCTCGTAGCGCGCCGCGCCCAGGATCAGGACGCCTTGGCCGCTGGGCATGCTATCGGCGAGTTGGCCTTTGAACTGGCCGCCCGGCCAGGTCTGCGAACCTTGGCCGGTCTGACGCCCCGCGCGCCATTCGCCCTCATCTCGCTCATAAGGCCTGCCGCTCCGCCGCCACTCAAGCGCGCCCATGCCTTGAACGAATCCGTTATTGCATGCGCCTTTCCAGTGAGCGGTTTCGCCCGGCGTTGGATTGGGATTCCAGACTTTGCATCCGTCCCCCGCCAAGGCCCATTCCCCGGCGGCCGCGTTCGAGACAAGGAGCGAAAGCAAGGCGCTGGCGATTACGCCCACGCCCCAATGCTGGAGAGCGCGGCGCCGCGTCATTTGGCGTCCCGCCCGGCAAACGGCGCAGGCTGGGCTTCGCGCAGAAGCGGCGGGACGGTCTCGTTCAGCAGGTCTTCGTCCACATTGATGAATGTGTCCCGGATGACGCCATGCGCGTCGACGAGATAGCTGACCGGCACTGCGTCGGGCGTTTCGAAGCCGTTCTCAGTGGCGTCGGACAAAAGCGCGCCGGGGAAGGGAAGCTTCGAAAGCAGCGTCAGCATCCTCCGCCGGTTGCGCGGCTGGTCGATGCTGAGCGCGATAACCTCAAAGCCCTCGGCGCGATGTTTCTGGTGGAAATCCGCGATTGCAGGAAATTCCTCGATGCAAGGCGCGCACCACGTCGCCCAGAAGGCCACAAGGACGACCTTGCCGCGCATGGCCGCCAGATTGAAGATTTCGCCCTGTGCGGTCGCAATTTTCAAGGGCGGCGCGCGCTCCTTGAGACGCGGCGCGGCGCAGACCGGCTGCTCCGCCAGAGCGAGAAGGAACAGCGCGGCCGCCAGGACGAACCGCGCCAGTCGTGTTTCGACGTTATGAGCCATGCTCAAAATGTATAAGCCAGGGTGATCTTGGACAAGAATGGCGACACGAGCTGGTTTCCGTTCGCGCGTTGGTACACCGGAATTTCGATGTCGCCGTAGAGCTTGAACGTCCGGTTGTTAGGATCGTCGAGCACCTTGGTGAAATCGATGCCTGGAGAGATAAAGACGCGGTCGAAGCCTGAGTCGGCGGGGTCCGCGGCGGCGCCGCCATCGGGCTCGCGATGGGAAACGATGACCTGCAGCACTGGCGCCACCTTGTCGAAGGGGCCGGCATTATACCAGTTGTTGTAAATTATGCCGAAGGCGGTATCCAGCTGCCAGCCCGGCCGGTAGTCCCCCGCATCCGCTCCAACAGTCGGATCTGCTTCGCCATGCGTCCAAAGCGGCAGCAGGAATTTCGTCTGCGCGAAGTACTGCCAGGCATTATCGCCGGTGATCATTCCTCTCCAGAAGCCGCCGAGGATGAGATCGGTGCTTCCCGTGCCGACATTGCTGTCGCGATCGAAGCCGTAGGCTCGCCAATCGCCGGTGGGCAGTTTCAGGCCGAACATCAGCCCCTTCGACATGTCGTCCGAGAAGCCGGTATACATGCCGGTGAGTTCGATGTCGCCCAGCGTTGAGACATGATAGTGCTCGATATCGGGAGTTTCAGGCACGCCGATGCCTGCGAAATTGTTATCGGTCGAGAAGGAGCGGTTCGCGGTCGGGATGCGGACGTTAAAACCCCAATCGCGGTTCACCATGTAATTCAGCCCGACGACGTACCAGTCGGTGAGGATGTGCTTGTCGCCGTTATTGGCCGCCGGCGCCTTCGACAAGCCGCTCCAATTCGTATCCTGATCGGAGTGATCCCACTCGAAATAGACGGCGCCTCCATGATCGCCTTCCTTCGGCAAAAGCGCGCTCGATCCGACGTCGAACACGCTGCATCCGCAGGCGCAGGCGAGCGCCTCGGCCGGAGAGAGGGCGCACAGGACAAGCGCGCCCGCGAGGCCGCGCGTTATTGCCCGTGCGAGGCTGAAACCCAGGAGTGAAAAAGTCATCGCATGCTCCGCTTGCCGCTCGACGCGGCGAATTTTGAATGAATTTGAATGCCGCGCGCGAACTGGCCGCGCCGAGCGCGAGGCCAAAGCCCGTGTCCGCTAGGTTTTCAGAAAAGCGAAAGTATCAGGCGAGCGGCGGCTCGCGCGGCCGCGCCCGATCCAGCTTGCGGAATGCCGCGAGGCGCGAGCGATAGAGCGGGAAAAATGCGGGGGTGAAGCTGCGGCGGGCGAGGCGCCCGAGATCTCGCGGCGGGCTTAACGCCGCAAGATGTTGGAAAGCGAGGCACAGGGGGCAATGATTGCAAAGCTTGCTCTCGTCATCGCCTGGGAGCGCGGGAGAATTCCCGTCGCCGTGACTGCATAGGGACGACCGCAAATCATCCAGCTTTTCGCCCAACAGGAGCTGCAGTTCGGCCAAGTCGCGAAAGGCTGTCTCGTTGGCGCGTGCGCGATGCCACGAGGGAAATATCGCGCCCAAGAAAAGCGCTAAGGAAACAGCCACGCGAACCGCGGCCGGCCAACCGGCGCGGCGGCCTGGCAAAACGCTGACGACGCGGAAGCGGTTCGCTCCAGAACGCTTCATTTCTCCTCCATAATCGAGAAGCATAGCGTTCGTAATGTTGCGGGCCTAGTGCTCCAAATCCTCAGAGTGCAACGAAAATAACGCTTCCGTAAGCGCCGCGCCCTTGGTTCCCGGCCGATGCCCGGCCCAGCGCGGCGTTTGGCAAGCCCAGAGCCATCTGGCGCGAGCGGGGAAGACAGCGGCGCGGCGCTAGCGGAACAGGCGGCGCATGAATCCGCCGCGCTGGCCCGGCTTTGCGCCCTCGGCGGGCGCATCGTCTGCGGAATCGGGCGGCGCGCCGCGACTGGGCGGGGGCAACTCCGCCGGCGGCGTGTTCGACAGGATCCCCAAGGGGCGCGTTACGGCGAGATGCGTCGCTTCCTCGGCGCCGACGATCTCCTCCGCTTTCGCGCGGCCGTCGGCGAGGTCCGGGCGGCGGCTCGTGGTGTTGTGGGCGTCGCTGGCGAGGATGTGCACGAGACCTTCCCGCAACATGCGCTCCGCCCAATAGCGCGGGCGCGGGCCGAACTTGCCGCGCACCGAGCCGGAAGTGATCTGCATCCAGACGCCTTTGGCGGCGAGATCCAGGATTACGCCGTACTTGCTCTCGATCCAGGAAAGCCTTTCGGGATGGGTCAGCACGGGCACGTAACCGGCTACGAGAATATCGAAGAACAGGTCTTCCAGCCGGGCGGGCGCGATGTGGTGCGGCGGCTCCACCAGGACGTAGGAGGAGTCCGCGATGGCGAGCAGATGGCCGCTCCTCAACCCGGCGACGAAATCGGGAGCGATATGGTTGTCGGCGCCGGAAACGAGCGTCAGCGGAACGCCGTCATCGTCGAGCCGCCGCTGCAACTCCGCGATCGCTCTTTTTATTTGCGGGCCGGAGTTCGCGTAAAGGCCGGGCATAATGTGGGGCGTGCAGGCGACGCACCGCACCCCCTGCGCGACGAAGGCTCGAGCCATCGCAAGACTGGTCTCGTAATCGGGAGAGCCGTCGTCGATGCCGGGAAGCAGATGGCTGTGCAGATCATACATGGCAAATCGCCTCAAGCACCCGTGGGAAGCAGCGCTCCTGTAGCTTATCCGCTTTCGACGGCATCAAAAGCGCGCTCCAGATCTTTGTTTTGCCGTGAGCCTTACCGGAAAACCGCTTCACACTTTTCCGGACGCACTCTACGCCGCCAGCAGAGCGGATTTTGGATTCGCATCTGTCATAACCCGAGTTTGCATCCTCCGGTGGTGTCAATTGCGCAACATTGACAACTTGAAGCTGTTTTTTCAAGAAAGCGCGCTTGTCCGAAATCAGCGACTCTCATTAAGCGCAATCTTGAGTTGCAACCAGTGAGGTCCATCGATGGAAACAAAAAATAGGATAAAGGCGGTGCGTGCGCTTATTTCGGCGGCGGCAGTCGCTGCGCTGTTTGCGACACAAGCGGAAGCGGCGGTGTTGACAAATGTCGAGGGCGCGGTTTCGGTTAATCATGGCAACGGTTATAGCCCTGCGGGCACGGGTGCAGCCCTTGTTCCGGGCGACCGGGTCCGGACGGCCAAAGGCTCTGCGAACATCGTTTATGAAAACGGTTGCTCCCAAAGAGTTGAGCCCAATCAGATCGTGGCGGTCCTCGCTTCGCCTCCACCTTGCGACGGGGCCAGCTTGAAGGACAGTCCGGGTATAATCCCCGCCGGTTTCGATGTAAATCCCGTCATTGTCGGCGGCCTGGTGGTCGGCGGCGCTGTCGGTCTTGGCGTCGCTTTGTCGCAAAATAATCACAACGCGGTTAGCCCATAAGAACGTGGATACGCCTAAACAAACGGCGCGCAAGGCCAAGCGCTGTCGCGCGCCGTTTGGGTTTGGGCGCCCGCCGCACACTACAGGGCCGAACTAAACGGGCGCACCATGCTGGCGTCGATATTGAACTTGGTCCGCGCATAGACAAGATCGAGAAGCAGCAACACCCGGTCGCTTTCTCGAACCTCAATTATCTTGCCGGCGAGACCGTCGAAGGGGCCGCCGTCTATGGTTACGGCTTGGCCGCTCTTCAGCGTCGCGTCCCCTTTCCCGATAACGCCGCCGGCCTCACGCGCCTTCAGGCTGCCGATGAAGCTTGCGGGCAAGAGCGCGGGTGTTTCGCCGTTCCGTAAAATAGAGCGCACGCCATAGGTGCCGTTGATCGGCCGCTCCACGATGCATTCATTGCGCTCAACGAAGAGGTAACCCGGAAACAGCGGTCGCAGAGCGTCGTAGGCTCTCCGTGCGTGCCGGATGCGCTTCGCCAGCATGGGGCAGTAAACGTTGTAATCCTGGCGGAGCAGATTTTCGCTTGCGAGGGTCTCGCGATGCGGCTGTGTCGCAAGCACAATCCAGCTTGCTGCATCGCCCGGCAATTTCTTATTTGCGATCGCTGGCGGCATCGGGAATGGCTTACTCCAACGCAAAACAACTCTTTATCCAACGTGTAAATGGTCTGGCGTTTTTGTCAATGGCGGTCGCGGCTTGTCCAGCGCTTTCGCCCCGCGCAGCGAAACCGGGCCATTGGCGGGCGCATGGGCTGGAACTTCGGAGGCCCGGCTCTCATTCCTTGTCTGAAAACGGTTCTGGCCGCCGATAGGATCGGATGAAGCGTTCCGCTTACGATATTTTCACCGTCGCGCTCGCCCTTGCCGCCGCGGCGCCGCTCGTGTCGCGTTTGCTGGCGGAAGCCAAGGTGGGGGCGGCGGCGCAAGCGGAGGCGCGCGCGGGCGCGCAGGCAAGCTCGCCGTTATCCTTCAATTGGGCGCAATGGAAAGCCCTGACGGCCAGCATCTGGGAAGCGATTGGCGCGGACCGGCTCAGCCTTCTCGCGGCCGGGGTTGCGTTCTACGCTTTGTTCGCCGTCTTTCCGGCGCTCGGCGCCGCGACATGGCTTTTCGGCCTGCTCGCCGACCCCGGCGCGATCCAGCAGCAGCTCGCGAGCCTTCGGGAAGTCGTCCCGGCCGAAGCCTACAAGCTGATCCAACAGCAATTGGCCGCTTTGACGTCGCACAGAAGCGCAGGCGTTTCGATAGCGGGCCTCATAAGTCTCATCGTGGCGCTTTTTTCCGCGCGGCTCGCCGCAGCGTCCATGATCGACGCCCTCAACGCCGTCTACAAGGTGGAGGAAATGCGAGGGTTCATAAAGACGAACGCCATCGCTATTCTGTTCACGGCCGTGGCGATTGCGGTTTTTCTCTTGGCGATTGCGCTGCTCCTGCTTGCGCCGGCGCTTTTCCATTTTGCCGGCTTCCCTCCGCTGTTTGAAAAGCTCGTGCGCATTCTTCGCTGGCCGGGGCTGGCCCTGCTCGCCGTCGCCGCGCTCGCCTTGACGTACCGCTTTGGGCCAAATCGCGAGCGCGCGCATTGGCGCTGGATCACCTGGGGCTCCGTGACCGCCACTGCGATCTGGCTCGTCGCGTCGTTCGCGTTCTCCTGGTACGTGTCGGCCTTCGGATCCTACGACCGCATATACGGTTCGCTCGGCGCGGTTGTGATCCTGCTGTTCTGGTTCTGGCTGTCCGCCTTCAGCGCCCTTCTGGGCGCAGAGATCGACAAGGCGATCTCGTATCCGGCCGAGCGATGATTCGCGGCGAGCGTTGGCTCAGGCGAAAGCCGGGAAGGGCTTGCCCGCGAACTCGTAGAACTTGCGGAGCCGCGCGGACGCCTTGGTATGTCCGTGAAGGCCGAAGTAGCGCACCGCATTGTTCAAGAACAGATTGTCGAGTTGCGCTTCCGTGAGGCCGACGTCGCGAAAAAACGCCTCGACGTTGACCACATATTGCGGCGCGCCTTGAGCCTTTCCGCTCATGTTCCAGTCCGTGCCGAACAGAAGATGCTCGGCTTTGGGATCGGACTCGAAATACTTGGCGAAAAGCTTCTTCGCGGCGAGGATATGCTCCTTTTCGGCGCTCCCATCCAACACCCACCAGAAATAGCTGATGTCTGCATAGAGATTCGGGTAGCGGCGGCTCTTGATGAAATTCGCGATTTCATGCTCCCAGGTGTTGCCATACTCCTGAATGGGGTCGGCGTTGCTGGCGAAAGCCTGCGAAAAATTGCCGAAGTGAGCGAGATTCAGCCTGAGTTTCGGATATTTGGCGAGCACCTTGCCCCAGAACTGCGGCTCGGCGCGGGCCGCGTAATCCGGTCCCGCCGATTGGCTTTGTGTGGTGTGGGCCAGTATCGGGACGTCCTCCGCATGGCACCAGGCGTAAAGGCTGTCGAGCGCTCCATCGAGCTTCTCGCCGAAATGCGGCTCGTCCGGCAAAGTGTAGGCCGGAAAGCCAAGCGACCGGTCCGCGTTGCCGGTGGGTTTGAAGCCCATCGGCGAATAGAGCTTTACGCCGAGGAACCCGTGCTTCTTCACCGCGTCCTTCACGATGTCGAGCGGCGCCGGATCGCCCGGCTTCCGCCGGATTTCGCGCAAGGGATCGAAGGCGACGTAGCCATGCATCGGAATTTTCTGCTTCAGCGACAAGAGGCCCATCAGCTCCACTTGCTCCCGAAGCGGCGACGGCGACTGGTCGTTGAGCCAATAGTTGTAATCCACGAGCGCCGGCGCAGTCATCACGAGCCGGCAATCGCTCGTGTCGAAGAGCGCATAATACTTGGCGGCGATTGCCTCGCGGTAATCCATTAGAAGTTGCGCCCACTGGAAATAGCGGGAGAAATAGCTCCGGCCTTCCGCGACGTATTCCGAGACGGCCTCGACCGAGTGGCGCAAGCTGGAGCCGAGCCCCCTCATTTTCACGCCGGACGCAGCGGGCGGCGTCTCGCCGGACGCTTTCATTTCGTCGAGCACGAAATCCATGAATGCGTCGACATTGTCGCTTTTCTCAGCAAGCGAAAGCGACCTGCTTTTCAGCTGCGGCGCGTCGTAGTGCTCCTCCAGCACATCGGCGAGCGTGTTCTGAAGCTTCTGTTCCGGTGTCTGTTTCACGGATTTGAGCGCTCGCGCGGCGACGCCGCCGCATAGGGTCTGGCCGCTCAGGCACGCTATCTCATCCTTGGGCGACGGCGCCTTGCCCTTCAAGGCGAGGTCGGCAAGCTTCGCAACCATGCCCTTCCACACGCTGTCGGAGCCCGCCGCGCCGGCATTTTTTCCGAGGCCGTGGCTTACGGCGTAGTCGGAAAGCACCACGCGCTGGAGAAAGCCGCGGATGGGGATATCGGCCGCATTGAAAAAGTGGCAATGCACGTCGATGAAGCGACGGGGCTTTTTTGCAAAGGCCGGGACGTTGAACAACGGAGCGGTCAGGAAAAGAAGGCCCGCTTTCAGGACATCGCGCCGATAAACCATCACTCACCTTTCAGAAGACCTGTACGGAACTGCGAAGCTCCCCTTGCGCTGTTTACCCCCCTTATGGTTTAGGTGGCCGCGGAAGTTAATACGATCCGTTCACTTTTGCAGAGTTAAAATAGATAAGTTCTGGCTGGGGGCGATTTGAGGCGCCAAAGCGGCAACACGAGGGAAGCGTGGGGTATGGTTTCAAAATATAAGGTCGCGGCCAGCGCCGCATGTCTCTTCTTCGCTGTGGAGGCTCGCGCCGCCGAGGCGCCGCTTGCGGACATCGTAGCGGCGGAGCCGACGGATGCCGGCATCAACGTCACCGTCCCAACCGGCGGCTGCACCAAGAAGGCGGATTTTCAGGTCGCCTCTCAGCCGGCCGCGAAGGGCGAGGCCCGGATCGAAATCCATCGCCTGAAAAGCGACTATTGCAAAGGGAATTTTCCCGACGGGCTTAAGCTTCTTTTCACCTGGGACGATCTCAAGCTGCCGGCGGGCACCAAGCTGAAGCTTGGCAACGCCGTCGCCACCCACGTCGCGCAGCCGAAGGAAGAGCGCGAGGCGTCGGTCGCGCCCGCGAAGATCGGGAGGCATATCAAGCGGACGGCGCGCGGAAAACATTGGCGCCACAAACGCCATGCCAAGCGCTATTTGCACAGGCGCCGCGCCTCAGCCCTTGCTTATCAAGCCGGCCACGTGCGCATTCACCGGCATCGTCGCGGGCATCGCGCCCATTGCCCTTTGTTTCAGGGGTAGAGTCTAAGTAATTTGCTCACGCGCGATACAGCGGATAGAACAGCCGCCCCAGCGCCTCGTGACGCTGGATCGCCTTCATTTCGGCCTTCGCCACATTGAGCCAGGGGAGCGTGGATGCCCCGAACAGCTTGAGCCCCTCCGCGAATTGCGCCGTCGCGATCGCCGCGTCGGACGAGCCCGCCAGCGCCTTCGTCAGCGTGGAGTTGCAAACCCAATCGGAGAGCGCCCGCAAATCCGCCCCGGAATAACCGGCGGACTTTCGGGCGAGCCGGTCGAACGCAACCTTGTCGGAGCCGGGGATACCGGAGCACGCGACGGTCAGGATTTTCTTCCGCGCCTCGTAAGCCGGCGCCGGCACGAACAGCACGCGCTGAACCCGCCCCGCCCGGAACAGCGCCTGGTCGAGAGCCCAGGGCGCGTTCGTCGCCATGATGATCAGCACGCCCGAGTTGTTGCGCTGCGTCCCGTCCAGCTCGGACGCCAAGGCCGCAATCAGGGCCGGCGCCGCTTCCGGCGGAAGACCCGCGCGCTTGAACGCCAGCACGTCGAAATCGTCGAAAAAGAGAATGGCCGGCGTGTCGGACCGCGCCTCGTCGAATAGCACGCGCAGGCGTTTCTCGGCCTCGCCCGTGTATCTGTCGATGATGTCCTCGGGATTGATGGACAGGAACCGCGCATCGCTCTCGCCAGCGGTCGCCCGCGCGATCAGCGTCTTGCCGCAACCGGGCGGCCCGTAAAGGAGCAGGTTGCCGCCGGCCCTCTGCTTGAAGCGCTCGAACAGGCTCGGCTTCAAATAGGGCAGCACGATGCGGCGGCGGATCTCCGCCTTGATGTCGTCGAGACCGGCGACGTCGCCAAAGGTCACGGCCGCATCGTCCAAATCGTCGAGGAACGCGTCGGGAGCTAGGTCGCGACGCTCCGGCTCGGTCCGGTTCTCGCGCCTTGAGGAATAGGAGTTAAGCGAGATGACCTTGGCGGGCGCGCTTATGGCCGTCCCCGGACGGATGCCGAGCAGGCGCTCCAACTCGCGGTTCCGCATGGCGGGATCCTGCACGATCGCCTGCCGGTAAAGGGCGACGGCTTCCTGCTCCCGGTTGAGGCCGTGCAGCGCCCGCGCGCGAAGGGCGCGATCCTCCGGCATCTCGGAGACGCGGACAAGCCTGTCTGCGAGGTCGAAATCCTCGGCGGCGAGACAGAAATGGCAGGCCTTGCGGCGGATAGGCGCGAACCCCTCGTCCGACAGCGATTCTGTCGAAAGCGAACGCAAAAGCTCCAGCACGGCCGCGCGGGCCTCCGGACCTTCGGCCTCGTCCATGATGATGGATAGAAGATCGGTGCTCGCGCGGGTCTTGTAGACCTTTATAAGCGCTTGCAGCGTCTCATGATCCATATGAGCGGAGCCCCTCACCGTGAGGGCGCGCCCGCGACGCGTCGCGTGTAAAGCGCCATAGTCCGATACCCCGTCAATCGTGCGCCCGATAACAAATGCCCAGCAAACCAAAACGCAAGCCCATCAACTGCAATGCCGGGACTTTCCTTCCATTTGTGGCGGGCGCGCCACAGCAAATTCGCAGCAGCCCTGACGCCGCGGTTCGCCGCTTCCGAAAATTATCTTTCTTTGCTGGAAAGTGTCACGGTCAAGGCGAAGGGCCGGGACAAATCCGCGCTCAGAGCTAGCGCGCATCGAAATGGCGTCATTGCGGCGAGGCTATCCAGAAAAATAGCTGTGACTTCGCATGAAACGCGGCGAGGCCAACGCCGTGGCGCGACGCTTCTTCCGCCAGGGTGGCTGACGGCGCAACCCCTCACCTCAGCCCTCTCCCCCGCAAGCTCGCTTTGGCGAGCTTGCTATTCCGGGGTGTAATTACGAATCGCCATACGTTACGGCCCTTTTACCAGGCGATGCTGTGTGGTATCATAATACCGCTAAAAACCACCTGTTTTTGCAAAACGAACCCAATAGAGTTAATCGGCCGTATATGCTCCAACGGCCCGGCGCGCGGTATGAGCCGGCAAATTCAGCGGTTGGTATAAGCATCCGCGAGTGGATGCTATGGGAGAGGGGGATTACCCTCTCCCATAGCGTGAAAGGATGCTGCGGGTGAGGGGCGCTTTGTTGGCGCTTCCGCCTCAGTCTGCGTTAGGCGCCGGCGGCCTGAAGGCGCTCCAGCGCCGCCTTCAGCTTCTGCGCCGCGGCCTCGGCTTCGGCGCGCCGCTCGCGGTTTTCCTCCACCACCTCCTCGCGCGCCTTCGCCATGAAGTCTGCGTTGGCGAATCGCGCGTCGATCTTGGAGATTTCCTGCTCCAGCTTGCCGATCTCCTTCGAGAGGCGGTCGCGCTCGGCGGCGAAATCGATGACGTTGGCGAGCGCCAGCGCCATGGTCGCCTCGCCCAGCACGAACTGCGCCGAGCCATGCGGCGGCGCGCCGGCGAACGCGATGTCGGAGAGCCGCGCCATGCGCTTGACGAAGGCTTCGTAGCGTTCCGCGCGGCTTCTGGTTTCCTCGCTCGCGCCCGCGATGGAGAGCGGAAGCAGGGACGCCGGCGGCACGTTCATCTCAGATCGGAGCGAGCGGATTTCCGTGATCAGATCGATGACCCAGTTCAGCTCGGCGACGGATTTCTCGTCCGTCTTCTTCGCGACCGCTGGCCATTCGGCGAGACAGAGGAGCGATTCGCGCTTCGGTCCGTTCTCGCCGAGCACCGCCCACAGCTCCTCGGTGACGAAGGGCATGAAGGGATGCAGGAGCTTCAGGATCTCGTCGAGCGTCCAGGCCGCCATCGCCTGCGTCTCGGCCTTCGCCGCCTCGTCCTCGCCCATGAAGACCGGCTTGGCGAATTCGACATACCAGTCGCAGAAGCGGTTCCAGACGAAGCGGTAGACTTCGCTCGCGGCGTCGTTGAAGCGATAGCCCTCGATAGCCTCGGTGACGGCCGCCACGGTGGCGTTGGACTCGGCATAGATCCACTTGTTCAGCGTGGTTTTCGCCTTGGCCGGATCGAAACCCGCGCGCCGCACGCAACCGTTCATCTCGCAGAAGCGCGCCGCGTTCCAGAGCTTCGTCGCGAAGTTGCGATAGCCCTCGATGCGCTGCATGGACAGCTTGAGGTCGCGTCCCTGCGCCGCCATCGCCGCCATGGTGAAGCGCAGCGCGTCGGCGCCGTAATCCTGCATCACGGAGAGCGGATCGACGACGTTGCCCTTCGACTTCGACATCTTCGCGCCCTTCTCGTCGCGGACGAGCGCGTGAATGTAGACATCGCGGAACGGGACCTCCTTCATGAAGTGCATGCCCATCATCATCATGCGGGCGACCCAGAAGAAGATGATGTCGAAGCCGGTGACGAGCGCGGAGGTCGGGTAATAGCGCTTCAGCTCCGGCGTCTCGTCCGGCCAGCCGAGCGTCGAGAATGGCCACAGCGCCGACGAGAACCACGTGTCGAGCACGTCCTCGTCCCGCGTCAGCTCCGCCGCTTTGCCATAATGCTCCTCGGCCAGCGCGTGCGCTTCCTTCTCGTCATGCGCGACGAAGATGTGGTTGTCCGGGCCGTACCACGCGGGGATTTGGTGGCCCCACCAGAGCTGGCGCGAAATGCACCAGGGCTGAATGTTTTCGAGCCATTGGAAATAGACGGTGCGCCAGTTCTCGGGGATGAACCGCGTCTTGCCTTCGCGCACAACTTCGAGCGCGGGCTGCGCCAGCGTCTTGGCGTCGACATACCACTGGTCGGTCAGGAACGGCTCGATGACCTCGTGCGAGCGGTCGCCATAAGGCACCTTCATGGCGTTCGGCTCGATCTTCTCCAGGAGACCGAGATCCGCGAGATCGGCGACCACCTTGGCGCGCGCGGTGAAGCGCGGCAGCCCCTGGTATGCCTCCGGCACGGCGTCGTTGAGCTTCGCTTCGGGCGTGAAGATGTTGAGCGGCGTGAGATCGTGCCGGCGGCCGACTTCGAAGTCGTTGAAGTCGTGGGCGGGCGTGATCTTCACCGCGCCGGTGCCCTGTTCGGGATCGGCGTGCTCGTCGGCGACGATGGGGATGTCGCGGTCCGCCAGCGGCAGCCGGACTTTCGCGCCAGCCTTCAGGAGGGCCGCATAGCGCTCATCCTCCGGGTTCACCGCAACCGCCATGTCGCCCAACATCGTCTCGGGCCGCGTGGTGGCGACGACGATGTAATCGGCCTTATAGCCCTTCACCTTCGCCGTGAGCGGGTATTTGAAATAATAGAGATGGCCGTCGGGATCGCGGGCCATCAGCTTCGCGAAGGCGGCGGCGTCGAACGGCTTCTCGTCCGCGGTCTTCTCAGACCAGGTGAAGTTTCCGCGCTTTTCGACCGAGACCACCTCAAGGTCCGAGATGGCCGTGAGCAGCTTCGGATCCCAGTTCACGAGCCGCTTGTCTTTATAGATGAGGCCCTGATTGTAGAGATCGACGAACACCTTGAGCACGGCGCGCGAAAGGCCCTCGTCCATGGTGAAGCGTTCGCGCGACCAGTCGCAGGATGCGCCGAGCCGCTTCAGCTGGTTGACGATTGTGCCGCCCGAATGCTCCTTCCACGCCCAGACGCGCCTCAGGAACTCCACGCGCCCGAGTTCGCGGCGGCCCGGCTCCTGCTTCTCCATGAGCTGGCGCTCGACGAGGCTTTGCGTCGCGATGCCGGCGTGATCGACGCCCGGCTGCCACAGCACGTCGCGCCCGCGCATGCGCTCGAACCGCGCCAGCACATCCTGAAGCGTGTTGTTGAGCGCGTGCCCCATATGCAGCGAGCCCGTCACGTTCGGCGGCGGAATCACAATCGAATAGGGCTTCGCCTTCGGGTTCTTCGACAAAGCGTGTCCGGCGCGGAAGGCTTGCGCCTCATCCCAGCTTTTCGAGATGCGCGGTTCGATGGCGGCGTGATCGTAGGTTTTTTCAAGCATGATGGCGATCTGGGTCAAAGATTGCGTTAGATTTAGAAAAACGGCTTACGCCCGGCAACCGCAAATGCAGTCCGGGCGAGGAAAGACGGCGGTTCCCCGCCGCCTGTTAGTCTACTTTGGACAGAAGTCCGCGCGTGGCGATCTCTTCGCGGATGGCGCTTTCCAGGATGCGCGGCATGTGCTCGTTCAGCCACTGCTTAAGCATTGGGCGCAGCATGTCGCGAACCGCGTCTTCGAGGGTGAGCCCTCCTCCGGCGGCTGCCGGTGCTTGGGACGCGCCCATAAATTGCGCCTGAGCGAGCGGAATTTCTTCTCTTGGAGCTTCTACGGGCTCCGGCGCTCTCTGCGAACGAGCGGTTAGGAACAGCCAGTCGTCCGCGTTATGTTCCGCTTCGGCATCGACATTCGGCTCCGCCTCAAAATGCGCCGCTTCGGCGGGCGCCTCCTCCTGGGAGGACTCGGCCGCCGCCGCGAACTCCATGCGGTCCGCGATCGACTCTGCAATCTCACCGTGCTCGCCGGCGCTTTCTTGCCGGAAAACCTCTTCGAGCAAAGTTGGAAGCGGGCTTCTGTCGCGGGAGACGCTCTCACGCTCGATTGCGTTCGCGAAGCTTTCCGCCACCTCGGCCTTCCGCTCTTCGTCGAGACGCGCGAAATCCACGTCGCCGGCCGTCGCCAGCTCCTCTTCGCCCATGGCCCCGGCGGCCGAGCGCGCCAGGCTCTCGGTCAGGGCGGCCACCGCGGCCACTTCCTTCTCGCCAAGCGTCTCGAAAGGAGCTTCCGCGAGAACCTGTTCGGCTTCCGCGCCGGCCTCAATCGCCTCCATGACAGGCTCTCTGACCGGCGCCTGCGTTTCGCCCGATGGGATCAATGAGACAGGCCCCTGATCGCCGATCGGCATTTGAATGTCTTCGGCCCATTTCCGTTGCGGCTGCCTTGCCGGTTCTCTCGGGCTGGCCGAAGCGGTTGGCTGCGCAGAGCCGGGAAGCTCGCGCCGCGACCAGACGGGACGCGCCGAGAACGGCGACGCACGATAGGGCGGATCCTGGCGCGGCTCTGGCGCCGCCTCCTGGCGGGGCTGAAGGTCCGGCTGCGGGGCATGCTCCCACGGCGCGGCTTCGGCCACGGCAGGCTGCGGGGTGGGCTCCCACGGCGCGGCCTCGGCCACGGCAGGCTGCGGGGCAGGCTCCCACGGCGCGGCCTCGGCTACGGCAGGCTGCGGGCTAGGCTCATGAACCTCGGCTTGAACCTCGTGAACCTCGGCGACGTGTTCCTCTTCCATCGCGACTTCAACCTCCGCCTCGGGGGCGGACGCGGCGTGTGCTGCGATGGCGGGCGGCGCGCCGGGCGCGGGTTGCTCCACAGGGAAGACAAGCTCCTCCGTCAAATCCAGAACTTCCTCTTCCGGCTGCAGGGCGGCGTGATCGTCGTCCCTTCCGGGTGCTGGCGGGCGGCCGGCAGCGATCTCATCGCGCTCAACGGGCCTCTTCGCGTCATCCGAAATGATAAGCCGGATCGACGCAAGAATTTCCTCCATCGAAGGCTCGGAAGCCTGGTCTGCTCGGTTCATTGCATCTCACCTCGAACACTCGCGCGCTTCTGCCGGCGGCTCATCATCCCGATCCGTTTCCACTGCCTACGGACCGCCATGCAACTCATGCAAGCCGCTCGCACGTTAGTAAGATCGGCGATGGCGCGCTACCCCCGCATCAAGGAATCTGCGGCAGTTTCTGGGTATAAGCCGGGCCGTCGGTCGATTTCTGCTCCGGCGTGCGCGCCGGGTCGATAACAGGCGCCACGCGGGGGTCTTCCTCGCTTTCGATCGAGGCGCCCCAGCCGTACCAGGCGTCCTTGACTTCGCCGTAGTAGCGAGCCGGATCGTAAAGCTCCGCCTGCAAGGCGATGTCGTAAGCCGTGAGCCGGCCCATATACGCAAGCACGCCATAGGACGCCACAACGAGGTCGCGCTGGAACGACACCAGGTTCACTTGCGCGTTCAAATACTGTTGCTCCGAGTTCAGCACATCGAGAATGGTGCGCTGGCCGACTTTCTCCTCTTCGCGCACGCCTTGGAGCGCGATCTGGGTCGCTTCCACGGCGGACTTGCCGGCCGCGACGTTGCCCCGCGCCGCGATGAGCAGCCCCCATTGCGAGCTGACGTTCTGCCGCGCAAGCTCGCGCTGCTCGTCGATCTGCTGGCGGCGCTGCGACAAAAGCTCGATGGCCTGCCGGATTTGCGCCGACACGCTGCCCGCCTGGTAGAGCGGGACGGTGAGTTGCCCGTAGACGCGCGTATCTTCGAAATCCGACACGTTCGGCTCGCCGAAGGGCTGCGCCGCCCTCGTGTAGCTCGCGTTGAAGGTGAGCGTCGGCAGCAGCTGGCCTTTTACTTCCTTGACCTGGTGCTCCTGCGCGCGCTCACGGAAAATCGCGCCCAAGATGCCCGGATTTTCCGCCTCGGCGACATTGATCGCCTCCTGCAAGGTCTTGGGCAGGAGTTTCGCCGGAGGGCCGGGGTCGCGAAGCGTTCCAGGCGGATGGCCGATATATTGGGCAAAGAGCGCCTGGTCGCCGTAGAGCGTGCCCTGCGCGATGCTCAAATCCGCCTGCGACTGCGCGAGACCCGATTGCGCCTGCGCCACGTCGGTGCGCGTCACCTCGCCGACCTTGAAGCGGTCTTGCGTCGCGCGAAGCTGCTCGGACAGCACCCTCACATTGTTCTGGCGCAGGTTCACGATGGCCTGGTCGCGGACCACATTCATGTAGGCGGTTGCGGCGTTGAGGAGAATGCCCTCCTCGGAGTTGCGGAGGTCCTCGCGGCCCGCCTCGACCAAGCCCTCGGCGCCCTTTATACTGTTGTAGGTGCGGAAGCCGTCGAACACGTTCTGCTGCAGCGCGATCTGCGCCTGCCGCGGATTGGCTGTACCGTTGCCGACACTGTTGGCGGTGTTGGTGAGCGAACTTAGCGCCAGCGGCTGAAAGACGCAGGTGGAGAAAGTCCCTGTGGGGCAATATGCAAGGGAGCCCGGCGTGGCCGGGGTCGGAATCTGGGTGCGGACGTCCTCGTAGCCGTATTGCAGCGTGCCCGTAATGGTCGGCCGGTAGCCGGACTTGGCGATCGAAACCTGATTGTCCGCGGCGCGAAGTTGCGCCTGCGCGGATTTCAGCGTGGGATTGTACAGATAAGCGGCGGTGAGAGCTTCCTTCAGCGACTCAGCATGAACCGGACTGTTTATCGCGACAAGCAGCGCCGCCGCGCAGCATGTTCGGAGCAGGGAAGAAATCCGGAAACGTGAAGCGCTATTGACCTGCATGGGATGTTTCCGTTGTTTCGAAAAGGCGGCAACTGACAAACATCACACGCTTTAAGCTGGCACAACCGCGCGCCGGTTGCAAAGTAATCGCGCAGGAGCCCTATGCAAAAGGCAAAACTCTGCAAATGCTAGGCTCCGCCGTGCTTTTGCGCGAATGCGTTGCCGAATTGCCTCTTGATTGCCTCGCAACTAGAAGACGAACTGGGACACGGGCTCAAAGCCGGGGAGATAGTCGGCGCCGGCGTCGAAAATGGCCCGCCCGGAGACGGCGCCCGCACTCTTGGAGAAGAGAAAAGCGTGTCCGTACCAGCCGCGCCGGAGAATCACCGCGAGCCGGCCGCCTTCCGCGAGCTGCGCGAAAAGCTCCCTCGGTTCCTCGGCGGCGGCGCCGTTGACTAGGATGAAATCGAAGGGCTTCGCAGCTTCGAGCCCCTTCTCGAGCGCGCCGCGATGGACCGTTACGCCCGCGACATTCGCGGACTTCAGGTTTCGCCTCGTCATCTCGGCGAGCGCTTCCGAGCTTTCCAGGGCGTCGACCTTGCCGCACAGCTGGGCGAGCACGGCGGCGGAATAGCCGGTCGCGCCGCCGGCGTCGAGAGCATGATCCGCGGGCGAAAGGCTGGCGCTTTGCAGCATCCGCGCGAGCGTCATGGGCGGCAGGAGATGGCGCGCGGGAAACTCACCCGACGCGGGCGCGGCGAGAACCGCCTCGTCCATATAGGCGAGCATCTTCTGCGCCTCGGGAACGAAAACCTCTCGCGGCAACGTTGCAAATGCGTTCAAGACGCGCGGATCGCGCACATTGTTCGGCCTGATTTGCGATTCCACCATCGCCAGCCGCGCCGCCTGAAAATCCATCGTGATCGCCGTGCCCTCAATGATGCGCATGGGACTGCTTAACAAGATTCCTTGCGGCTGTTAAGGGGGGTCGATAGCCGCAGCGCATCCATGCTTTTCATGCGCCGCCGATCATGATACCACATAAACCGGAGGGCCACGTGGCGGAGTGGTGACGCATCGGACTGCAAATCCGCGTACCCCGGTTCAATTCCGGGCGTGGCCTCCAACTATTTCAATGACTTATGCGTCCGAGTACGGAATTGGTAGACACTTTTTCGGGTATTGGTAGACACTTTTGTTCACGAAACGTCCATTTCTTGACTGAACACCGCGTCTTTCAGGTCGCCTTTTTTCTCGTCCGGAGACGCTCTGCGCCGCAAGTGCTGCCAGCATCGCTTGTCCGTTTGGCTCCCCTTGTGGGGGCCAATTTCCGGATTGCGGCCTCCGTTCGGCGCGACCTATCAGCCTTGTCCGCGTAATGCGCAGCAATACGCGAACTCTTCTGGCCGAGTACCGCCGCGATGTCTTCGGCAGAGCATCCGGCCTCGGCTAGCCTTGTGGCCACGTCATGCCTAAAGCCGTGAAAGGTGCAGCCTTGTCCAATTTTTCCTTCGGCTTCAAGTGCCCTCAACATCTTTCGGAAGCCGCTTCGGAAGCCATTCCCTTTCCACGGAACGCCTTTAGAGTTCACGCACAAGGTGACGAAGTTGTGCGATTCCGCATCACAGAGCGCTTCAGCGAGGCGCGAACTAATTGGGATCGCTATGTCTACGCCCCGCTTTGCTGTTTTAATGGACAATAATCGTCCCTTGATTGCTAGGCGTGTGAGCGCAATCACGTCGCCTTCGCGCATGCCGGTTTCTAGGCCGATCGCAACCGGTAATCGGAGGTGACGCCATCGTGGCGTGCTCACTGCTTTCCAAACCGCGGCGCGCTCCTCAGCGGTCCAGGGGCGATTAAGCGGAACCGCATTTTTGTCCCGCCGAAATCGAGCGCACCTCCGAAACGGGGTTGTAGGAAACAAGCTGCTCATCCATGCCGTGTCGAAACACAAGCTTTAGGACCGTTAAGCAATAATTAACGAAACGACGACCGCGCACTTCTCTCCAGCGATTTCGAAGAGCAACAATCGTCGCCGCGTCGAACGCGCTGAGAGGCTGATCGAAGATGGGGCCAAGAAAAGTGAAAACTCTCTCGTAATCCTGACGGGTTCGAGGCTTCAAATCCTTGAATGCTTCGCTGCGACGATAGTCCAGAACAAGACTGTGCAACGTTCCTGCCCGCGCTCTTCGCTCGGCCACCCCCTTCGCTTCCGCATCTAATTCCGCCAACCGTTTGAAGAAGTCGCCGGTACCAAATTCTTCTTCGATGCGCTTGCCGGTCTGACGGTGGTAGGTGTACTCAATCCCCGTCCTGGGATGTCTCCATCGTCTAATCCCCCTAACACGCACAACCGTCCCGCCCATTTTGGTCCCATGCCTCTAAAACAGGATTGAGTTTCTTCTCGAAACTATCATTATCAAGATTATTCATCCATTGATCCAGCGCGAAGCGGTCATATCGCAATATGCGCTCCAGAAGTTGGACCGGTTTTACGGGGCACGCCTGTTCAAATACCGGCAGACTGACCCCGCAATAAGCCGCCGCTTGCTCTTTGCTCAGCATCCGAGGTGGAAGGTTAGGGGCGTGCGCTCTTCTTGCGGTCATCGCGAGCTTTCCTTACTGAGGGGCGCATCAACGTGCGGGTGACTCTACCAAGCGGCAATGTCCGTCCTGTCGGCCGTATCCGAAGAAGGCGCAGCCTGACGCGCCGATCGCGTAAGCGCCCCTGCAAAGCTGTTCGAAATCCTCGAACGAGATGCCGGGCGGGCAGTTGATGACGCCTCCAAGCGGCGCATCGACATGCCGCTGAAATCGCCGCCTGCATTTCGAGCCGCGCTTGCGGCGCGACATCCCGGCCGGAGACGAAAAAGCTCGGCAACGCGCCAGCGCCGCAGAACTCTCTGAAGCGGCGCTCGGCATAGCTTGCATGCGCGTCCTCAGAACCCGCGAAATTGCCGACCGGCTCGATTCCGCCGGACACGTTGTCCGCCAGCAGCGATGTCGCGATCGTGGGCGCAATAGTCATCAAGGCGCCGTTGCGAAGGCCATGCTTCCCGATCGCGTTCGACACTTCGCCGTCGAGCCCCGCGACAAAGGGGCGAGTGAGTTGCTCATCCATATCGAAGAATGGGAAGCAGCCCTTCACCCTTGCGAGCGCCGCGCTCGCCGAGTAGGCGCTGCGGCAAAGGCAGGCCACCCAGCGCTCGGCCAGACGCCGCCCGTCTTCGGCGCCGTAGTGGGCGCCGCACATGATGAGCGCGTCCGCAAGGCCGGTGACGCCCAGCCCCAATCTGCGCCAGGCTTTGGCCGCCATTTCCTGTTCAGGCGTGGCGTAGCCGGAAACGTCGATCACGTTGTCAAGAAAGCGCACCGCCACGGCGGCGAGCGCGTGGAGCTTTCTTTCCGGAATGCGCGCCGCCGGCGTGAATGCGTCCTCAACCAGCGCCGCCAGGTTGATCGAACCCAACAGGCAGGCTTCATGGCCGAAATCGTCGTCGTTTGCGGCGGATGCGCCTCCAGGCGCGCGCTCTGTGGTCAACGCCTTTGCCCGGTCTATAAAGATGAGCCCGAGGCCGGCGCCATCGTAAGCTGTCCTCAGCATTCTCCGCCACAGCGCCCGCGCGCTCACGATGCCGAAAGTCTCCCCGCCAAAGACGAGAGGCCAGCCGCCATCGCCCTCAACGCCAGCCATGAACGCGCCGGGGATCAAGACGTACCGGTTGAAGCGAGGCGGCCGGCGCATCGCTCACGAAACCCTCGATGTCTGGATGGCTGCACGAGAGAGCGGCCGTGAACGAGACATCTGACTCAACGATAGTCGCGGCGATCGTGCGCCAGACGCCCATGATTTCAAGGGCGCCGCAGGGCCTTGCGCCCCCATCGCGGGCCGCGCGGTCCTTCGGAGGGATGGCCGAAAAATCCTGCGCGACCCGGCCGCCTCGCTGCATGGTCCAAGCGGCCCCCTTAAGGTTCGTCAAAATCGAGCCGGCGTTGGGCAGAAGCCGCTTGTTGATGAAGCAGTCGAATAAGATCGCGTCCGGGCGGGCGCCGGCGCCCGCGAGCGTGCGGCCTCCCGGCAGAAACTTGAAGCCGGTCAGCGCCTGATAGAAGATCTGCGCCCAGCGGCGGCGCATGAAGGGCGTCTCCTCCGCGGCCGCCACGGCCGCCGCCACTCGCCCCCAGGTTTCTTCGACGCTCGCATCGCTTGCGCCCCGGAACCGTTCCATCCAGATTTTTTGAGAGACCGGTCCGAGACCCTGACGCCGCTCCGAAGACCCGCCACACGCAGGAATACGCATACACACAGACTTTCCGACAGTTAGACACTTTAGGCGACGAACGCAGCGCCAGATTGGGCCTGCGCGGTTTGACCATCGCCGAGGCGCCCACATGCCGCGGCCAGCCACCGTTGTGGCGTTAGAAGAGGCGGCGGCCGCCTCTAACTCTCTCTCCTTTCCGGTTGCATTTGCGGATCGATCCCGCCCCCGACGCCAAGGCGAGGACGTCGATGGCCCGCGACTGAAACCACAGCAACTCCCTGACGGGCGGAAGCGGCGCGACCTGACGGCCGCAGTCCGGGCAAAGGCGCACGATCCAAGGCGAAGCCTTCGTGGAAATTTTCAGAGGATGACGGACGGACGCAACCTTTCCGCAGACGACGCAACGCATTTTTGTCTCCCGCGCCAAGCTGGGTGGCCGTTCGCGAGCGGACGCCAGCCTGCATCTTTGCCGATCGGCGCGGGAACCCGGAGTTCGGTAGCGTAAGGCGCATGGGAGGCTCTCTTGGCGCAACAAAGAAAAGCTCTTCTCTAAGAATTGCTGAAGCTTGTCTCACTGGCAAGTAAAATATTTATCAGTATGGCCGGGCGTAGTTTGCTCAAGAGGCACAACCTTCGGTCACTACCTGGAGGACCTCTCACGCGTCCAAGACTTGCTCAAGAGAGAAGCAAGCAGTAACGAACTCTGCGCTTCAGCTGGGGATAACTCTCAGTCGAGGGCGGCTCGCCAATAGGGCTCGCCTATTTCACAGGCGGAAGCCGCGACGATCTCAGTGGAGGGGTTCAGGAACAAGGGCCCGGAAACGCGATCGCAGTTCTGGAACAGCTGGCGGGGCGGCAGAAAATGCCGCAGGAGGAGGGCCTGCTCGCCTCGCTGACGGACCCTGACGGCCGCGATTGAGATTTCGGTTGGGAGTTCGCCGTTGCGAAACATCCGCAATCGGAGGATGTCTCCAGGAAAAATATCCAATTTTGAGAGAGAAAAGGTAAGCACCTGAAAAGTTGAGAACCGATGGCCGTACGCTTCGCTTCTCCATTCATCCCCGAGAACGACTAAATCATCGGTCAGACATAGAGACGCAAACCTCGGGACATTTCCCCAGCTCCCAGGTTGAGACATGATGCACTCCACACGCAAGACGAAAAGACAGTATCTTCAAATGGATAATCTAACTTTGATGGATCATTGGTAGCAATAATTCAGCCGATAACCGCTTACGCTTTTTGGCTCCGGCGGGGTTGCGTTGGCGCCCGGATAAAGCGCTCAAAATGAGGATGTCTTTATCTAATTCGTTAAATCCATTCGCATTTTATGCAGGAGTTATTCCGCTGAGACGGAAGTCGGCTGAAGCGGCGCCGCAACAGCCAAGCAAAAACTGTTTTTCCGTAACGGAGATTGAGGTTCAAGCTTAAGCTCTGCTGATTTCATCATCACGTCGATGTCTTTTTCGCAACAGAGCGAATGCGCCTGCGTGTAAAACTCTTCAGCGCTTCAGAAGCTTATCTCAAGTTTGAGGCCAATACGGGCGCCGTATTCGTCTTTAGTCTGACGTTGCCGGCGGATGAATACTCCTCCATTTCAGAGATTGTCTCTTTCGAACACGCTCACAGCAAGACGCGGCCGATGATTTTCGCGCGCGCCCTAAGGAGATGAATGGGCGCCGCATGGTTCTCCGAGCTGTTCGTTACGAGCAAATTCGGGCCGAGAAACTGACGCAACACCAGAACCCCTGGTTCGCCTCGATCCCCGCCGAGTTCGGCGACAACGATATCGCCCATCTCCAAGTCCGATTGCTTTAGAGGCGTCGTGTCCACGACGATGGGGTCGCCTTCGGTAATGCCAAGTTCGTCCAGGCAATTGCTCGTGACCTTGAACATCTTCTGCGTGGTTGCATTGTACGCCTTCTCGAGAAACGAGCCCTTTGGCGGGGCGTAAGGCGTCACGTCGGGCACAGCGCCGCTCCCGAGGTTCATTAAATCCGCGACCGGCACTTTGAAAATCCGCGAGGCGGCTTCCAGCTTCTTGACCTGCAAGCCTCTTTTGCCCGCCTCGACCCGGGAGAGATGACTTCTCGGTTATGTCGAGTTGCGCGGCCAGCTCCTTGAGCGACCATCCCCGTTCGAGCCTGAGCTGCTTAATTCGAGCGTTTGCCATCGCCGATCTTTGCCCCATTTTTTTGCGGCAGTCCACCGCTATCTGAATAATCTTTCCTCGATGTACTTGACGAGAAGGTAAGCACGGCGGCAGGATGGTTTGCCTTGAGAGGAGTCGCGTATGAGCTCAGTATCGAAAACTGTCTTGCCGGCAGCTAAGGCGATCCGAAACGCAGGGCGTCCCGGCGAGGACGCCCGCTTTAAACGGCGGCATCGAACCGGTCGACGAGCTTCCGGCGCCGTTGCAGATGCTCACCCAGAAGTTCGAGGCTTATCTCAAAGGCCGAAGAGAGAACCGCAGGCGGTTCGCGAGGCGCGCAGGGCTAGCCCCTTACACGCTGAGCCGCCTGTTTCCGAAGCGCTCCAATCGCAGACGGGAGTTCTTTTCCAGGCGGACGTTGCAGGCCGTCTGCCGCGCAACGGACGGACATATCGGCTGGCGCGACCTCACCAGTCTGGCTCGTCCCTACATCCCGACAAAACGGCATCAGACCAATTCCGTCGCGCCGGAAGACATGACGCCGCTCACCCGGAAATTCGAGGCCTACCTCGAAAGCCGAAAGCAAACCCGCGCGCAGTTCGCCGAACGGCTTGGCGTCACCGGCCCCTGGCTCTCGCATGTGTTTCCGATCAATCCGAAAGCCACGCCAAGGCGGCTTGGCATCGAGGCGGCGCTTCGTTTTTGCAAAGGAACCGACGGCCATCTGACGCTGACCGACTTCCACGAAGCGGGCCTATGCCCGGCGATGGAGGACGTCATCCAGCATAGCGGCGTGACGCTCGGGGCAAAGACGGGCGAAGGCGCCCAGGCGCACATCTAACGATTGCCGAACGCCACATCCCCACTCAGTCGAGGCGTCGATAGCTGAAATAAAAACCCCGAGCCTTTAGGGGGAGGCCCGGGGTCATCGAAAGGTGATCGGTGATCCTATGAAGGGAAAGTTCGCCGGCGTTGTCAACAACGCCGATGAGAACTCTATTGCCTTGAGTAACGGAAAGTCCCGTCTTTCCGTCGATGAGGCGAAGTCGGCCCTGCGGGGCCGGGAGATCGAACTCCTGCGCTGGCTCGGCATAGCCTGGCCCCCGCAGAAAAGAGCCATCCATATCCACTGCCCGATCCCTGGGCACAGGGACGACGATCCGTCCTGGCGCTGGAACGAATTCAAAGAGGCTCTGGATCTGCACCTGCGGCGGCGGCGACATCATCAAGCTCGTCCAAGAGGTCGAAGGCGTCGATTTCCCAGGCGCAATGCAGCTGATCGCCGATTTCCTCGGCCACGGGCAGGCGGGGGCGAAACCCCGCACCGCGAAGAGGGCGATCCCTGCCGTCGAAGAAGACGAGACAGAGGAAGACCCCGAAGCGGCGCTCAAACGAAAGCGGCAAAGGGCTTTTGAGCTCTGGACCGAAGCGCAGGCGATCCCAGGAACGCTCGGCCAAGTCTATTTCGAACAGCATCGCGGCATCGTCGTCGACTGGGCCGCCGTCCACAGCGCGGTGCGCTTCCATCCGAAACTATGGTGCTCGGAGCGCGAGGGGCATCTCCCGGCGATCCTGTTTCGCGTCTCCGCCTCTCACGACGGCGAAACCCTGACGGTTCACCGCCTCTATCTCGGCGACGACGGCGACAAGGCCAAGATCAAAAAGCCGAAAAAAGCTTACAGCGATTACAAGGGCGGCGGCGTCTGGTTCGGAAAGCCGATCGAGGGCGGGAATCTTCGTGAAGGCGGAGGGGCCGGAAAACGCGCTCGTCTGCTTCATGGCCGACCGCCCCTTCGTCGTTTCCGCCATCGGCGCCGCCAATCTGAAGAATATCGAGCCGCCCTCGACCGTCAAAGCGGTCCTGATCGCCGGCGATCGCGGCCGCGGCGCCGACGGCAAGAAGGCCGGCGAGGATTACGCCGAGGATGCGGCGCTCGCCGACAAAAAAAGAGGCTTCGGCGTCGCCCTGACCTATCCGCCGGCCCGCCCCAACGCGAACGGAAAATGGGAGGACTGGAACGACCTGTTAAAGAGCGACGGCCTCGACGGCGTTCGCGAGCGCCTCGCTCAAAGCGAGCCGTGGGAAGATTTGCCGCCCGGCTTTCGCTGGCGCGAGGGCGGCGGCGGCATCGAGTTCCTGGCGCGCGAGGAGAAGGTCAAGCTCGACGGCACGGTGGAGGACGAAGTCTGGGACTGGCTGTGCTCGCCCGTCGAATTCATGGCCACAACGCTGAACCCGGACAGCAAGGACTGGGGCCTTTGGCTGAAAATCAAGACGCGAAACGGCATCTGGCACAAGGCCGCTATACCGAAGACCGAACTCGTCACCTCGTCCGAGGACATCTTCAAGCACCTCGCCTATCAAGGCCTTGAATTCACCATCTCCCCGCGCGGCAAGAACAAGCTCAAGGAGCTGCTGACCCGCATCCGGCCGCGGTCCTACGCCCTTTGCGTGCCCAAGATCGGCTTCCACGACGGCGTCTTCATCTTGCCCAACCAGGCGATCGGCGACACGAAGGGCCGCACCGTCGTCTTCCAGCCCACCAAGCCGATCGAGCACTATTATCGCCAATCCGGGACGCTGAAGGGCTGGCAAGAAGGCGTGGCGAAGGCTCGCGCGCGGAAACGACCGGCTGATGTTCGCCATCTCGACCGCCTTTGCGGCGCCGCTGCTCGAGCCGCTCGGCATGGAAGGCGGCGGCGTCCATCTGCGCGGCGGCTCGACGGCCGGCAAGACGACGATCCTGCGCGCGGCGGGCACGGTCTGGGGCGGCGGCGGTCAGTACGGCTATATCCGCACCTGGCGGGCGACGGACAACGCGCTCGAAGCGGTCGCGGCCGCCCACAACAACGCCTTCCTCGCGCTCGACGAAATCGCCGAGATCGAGCCGAAAGCGCTCTTCAGGGCCGCCTATGCGCTCGCCAACGGCCGCCAGAAGGAGCGCCTGGGAAAGAGCATCGACCTGCGAGCCGGGAATACCTGGCGGCTTCTGTTCATGTCGACGGGCGAAATCGGCATGGCCGACAAGCTCTCCGAAGACCGCATGCGCGCGACCGGCGGGCAGACCGTGCGGCTTGTCGAAATCCCCGTCGACGCTGGAGAAGGACGCGGCGCCTTTCAGACGCTTCATGGATTCGAGGGGCCGAAGCAGTTCGCCGACGCCCTGACCGCCGCGGGCCTCAAGCATTACGGGCACGCCGCGCCCGCTTTCCTGAAGCACATCACCGAGGATCTTGGCGCCATCGTCGAAGGGACGAAGGCGTTCCTCGCCCGTTTCGTGGATCAAGCCTGTCGGAAAGACGCCGACGGGCAGGTGCGCCGCGTCTGCAGCCGCTTTGCGCTGATCGCCGCCGCGGGCGAACTCGCCATCGTGGCCGGCATCGTTCCCTGGTCGAAAGGCGACGCCCGCGAAACCTGCAAGAGGCTTTTCGCCGAATGGGTGAGGGCGCGCGGAACGACGGGACCGATCGAGGTGGAAAACGGCGTCGCGCAGCTCAAGGCCTTCCTCGAGCTGCATGGGTCCTCCCGCTTCACCGACTGGGAGACGCCAAGCGCGCCGACGATCAACCGCGTCGGCTTTCGCCGCCTACTCGAACCCGGCGCCGAAACCGAGCGCATCATCTATTACATCCTTCCGGAGGGTTGGAAGGAAATCCTACGAGGCTTCGATCCGAGGCTCATCGCCGGCGCTCTGGTCGATCGCGGCGCCATCGATCCCGACAATGACGGGAAATATCAAAGGAACGTGCGGTTGCCCGGCATGGGCGTGCGCCGCTGCTATAACCTAGACGCCGCGCTCCTCTTTCAACAGGACGAGCCGCTTGCTCAAGTCAACGGACACAGTTGGAACGGCCACGCCGGAGATCGAGCGGATGTCGCGGAATAGGACCCGTCAGTTGGAGCCATTTTTGGTCCAGGATTACTTATTTTCCGGTGGAACGAGGCGGAACGGTGTAACACATTGAAAGATCTTGGTAATTCCGTTCCACCGGGTTATCGGCCAGATGGAACGATGGAACAATAAATGAAATTAAATGCGTGGATGCGTCTGATTTTCCAACTCAAGTCGCCAATGAGACAAGGCCGAAAAACTCCTTATAATCAACGCGTGTTCGACGACGAGGCATTGAAGTCGCGCTTGTCATCAGCCCTGGCAAAACAGATAAGGGCGGGGCCGGCGGCCACACCTGTACATCAATAACGGCCCTGGAAAAGCTGAAAGGCTTCTGACGGCCCTCCCTATCGAGGGTCATCCCAAAGAGGCGGTCAGCCGCAAATCCAGATCATCCGACTTTCTTTATAGTTCCATCGTTCCATTTAAGCGAATTCCCGGTGGAACGGAATTACTGATATATCTCAACGCGTTACACCGTTCCGCCTCGTTCCACCGGAAAATAAGCATGCCAAGCCCGCTTGGAACATGAGACGCGTCAATCCTCTTTGGCGGCGGCCCGGCGTTGCACCGTTGCACAGTGGGGGATCTCAAGTGCAACGGAATTCCTTCGCAATAACAATGAGTTGCACCCGTGCCACCGGTTGCACCGAAAAAAGAGCATGCCAGGGACGAAGCGGAGACCCTGATGCCGTACCGGAAGGAGGAGCCGGGGACGAGAGGGAGAGGGGGTCACAGCGGAGTGCGAAGGGCCAAGCCTGAGAGCGAGAGCGCTCGGCTGAGCCCTGATCCTTCAATCAGCGGAGTATCGTTATGGCCAAGGCCAAACAGAAAATCGGGCTGGCCCAGCCCACAAGCATTCCCCTCGATAAGCTCGTCTTGCACGACGGCAACGCCCGCCATGTGGAGGCGGACGCTTCCATCGCCGGCCTCGCCGCCGACATCGAGGCCCGCGGCCTCCTGCAGAGCCTGAGCGTGCGCGCCCTCAACAATGAGGCCGGCGAAGAGACGGGCGAATACGGCGTGCAGGCTGGCGGCCGCCGCCTGCGGGCCCTGCAGCTGCTCGTCAAGCAGAAGAAGCTTGCGAAAGACGCGCCGATCCCCTGCATCGTCCGGACCGGCGGCTTTGTCGAAGCGGACAGCCTTGCCGAGAACGTGGAGCGCGAGGCGCTGCATCCCCTCGATCAGTTCCGCGCGTTCCAAGCGCTCGCGGACCAAGGCCAGGGCGAGGACACCATCGCCGCCGCTTTCCGCGTGACGCCGGCCGTTGTCAGGCAGCGTCTTCGCCTCGCCAAGGCGAGCCCGGTCCTGCTGAAAGCCTATGAGGAAGACGACATCACGCTCGAGCAGCTGATGGCGTTTTGCTTGACCGAGGATCACGCCCGGCAGGAGCAGGTCCTCGAGGCAATAAGCCGCCATTGGAACAAGGCCCCTGAAACCATCAAGCGCATGATCACCGAGACATCCGTGGATGCGGAGGACCGGCGCGCGCTGTTTGTGGGTCTCGCCGCCTACGAGGCCGCGGGCGGCTTCATTCTGCGCGACCTGTTCGACGAAGACTCGGCCGGATGGCTTCAAGATCCGGCGCTTCTCGATCGCCTTGTCGCGGAGAAGCTCGATGTCGAAGCGGGCGCCATTCGCCAGGAAGGCTGGAAATGGGTCGAGGCGGCGGTTGACTTCCCTTGGAACCACAAGCGCGACTACCGCGTGCTCCAGCCGATCGAACCTGCTCTGTCGGCCGAGGAGGAGGCAAAGCTTGAGGAGATGAAGGCGGAGATCGAGGCCCTCGATTGCGAAGAGCAGAGCGCCGAGGACAAGGAGCGGATCGAAACGCTCGCTCGCCAGATCGCGGAGCTGGAGAACAAATCCGCAGTCTATACCGGCGAGCAAAAAGCCATCGCCGGCGCCTTTGTCAGCCTTCGCGATGACGGCATCCTGCAGATCGAGCGCGGTTATGTTCGCCGCGAGGACCAGACGGCCCGTCCGGCGAGCGAGGAGGATGCGTCCGGCGCCATCGCCCACGAAGACGATGAGGCGCCGGTTTACGGCGCAAGCGCCGTTTCGAATGGCGCCAGCGATGAAAACGAAGAGGACGGCGCCGTCCAAATTCCTGACAGGCTGAGAACGGAGCTCACAGCGTATCATTCGCTTGGGCTGAGAAACGCAATGGCCGACAATCACCGCATCGCCTATCTGGCCGTTCTCCACGCGGCGGCGCTTAAGCTGTTCTATTCAAGGCGCGCCTTCTGGCCGGCGAGCTGCCTGCAAATCGAAGCGCAGGACACGCTCGTTCCGGCGTTCGACGGCCTCGGCGACTTCAAGGCGGCCAAGGCCATCGACGCGCGCCACCGGGCGTTCGAAGCCGCGCTTCCGCAAGAGCCGGCCGATCTGTGGGACTACCTCCTGAGCCTCGATGACGACGCAGCCCAGAAGCTGTTCGCCCATTGCGCCGGCCTCACGATCAACGCCGTCCACGAGCAGGTCGTGCGCGGTCCGGGCAAGCGCGAGCACGCCTTGCGGCTCTCGACCGCCCTCGATCTCGATATGAGCGAACAGGGCTTGCCGCGCGACAATCAAGGTGAGACTCAGCGTCAATCAGGATGAGACTGCGCCGTGTGTGGTCTGACGGAGGAAGGGCGGAGCCCGGCCGACGGCAGGCCACACACGGCGGCGCTCTTTTTAAAACCCGTCTGGCGGTCGGGCAGGTCTGCGGCAAAGTTCTGATTCGTCTCAGCAATTGAGGGATCAGCATTTGCCCGGCCTCCACATCACCGACCACCAGATGAGGCTGTACATGAGTATCCGAAAAACCCACGAAACGACCGTTGCCGCCGCCAAGGCTGGCATCAGTCGCGCCACCGGTTTCCGCGCCGATGCCGATCCCCGGCTGCCATCACAGAAGGCGGCGCCACGTGCACGGCGGCGGTTGGACCCGCTGGCCGCCATCTGGGAGGCCGATGTCGTGCCGATCCTGAAGGCAGCGCCTGGCATCCGCACGATCGGCGTGCTGGCCGAGATGCGGCGGCGGCATCCGGAGCTGAACCCAAACATCCGCCGCACGCTGGAGCGGCGCATTACGCACTGGCGCGCTGAGCATGGCCCGGAACGGGATGTGATCTTCCGCCAGGAACACGAACCCGGCCGCATGGGGCTGTCCGACTTCACCGACGCCAGCGCGCTGAACATCACGGTGGCTGGCGCCGTTCTGGCGCACCGGCTGTATCACTTCCGGCTGGCGTTCTCGGGCTTCGCGCACGCTCATGTCGTGCTGGGCGGCGAGAGCTTCGTGGCGCTGGCCGAGGGTCTGCAGAACGCCCTGTGGGCGCTCGGCGGCGTGCCGAAGGAACATCGCAGCGACAGTCTGTCGGCGGCGTTCCGCAACCTCGACAAGGCGGCGGAGGAGGATCTGACACACCGTTATCAGGATCTGATGGCGCACTACGGCATGACGCCCTCGCGCAACAACCCCGGCGTCGCGCACGAAAATGGCTCCATCGAAAGCCCGCATGGCCACCTCAAAAGCGCGTTGAAGGACGAACTGTTGCTGCGTGGCTCCACGGACTTCGACGATTTGGACGCCTACCGCCGGTTCATCGACCTGATCATCGGGCGGCAGAACGCGCACAACCGCAAGCGGATCGAACTGGAAATGCCGAGCCTCGGCAAACTGCCGAAGCGGCGGACGGCGGACTTCGAGGAAAAGTGCGTGACGGTCACGAGAAGCGGCGGCTTCATGCTGAACCGCGTGTTCTATACCGCGCCGTCGCGGCTGATCGGCCATCGCCTGCGCGTGCGGCTCTACGATGACAGGCTCGAGTGCTTCCTGGGTTCAACCGCCATGATGACGGTACGGCGCGGAGAGCCGGTCTCGGACAGCAAGGGCGGTCACGTCGTCGATTACCGGCATGTGATCCACGCGTTGCGCAAGAAGCCGATGGCGCTGCTCAATCTCGTCTATCGCGATCAGTTGTTCCCACGCCCGGCTTATGCGCGTGCGTTCGACGCTTTGCTGGCAACTGCCGGTGACAGGCGAGCCTGCAAGACCATGGTCGAGTTGCTGGCGCTGGCCCACGACCGGACCTGCGAAGCCGAACTCGCCGAGGCGCTCGAGGCCGACGTCGATGCGGGCCGATTGCCCGATCTGGCGTTCTTGCGCGCCTACTTCGGTCCGGGCCCGGCATCGGCGCCTTTGATCGACGTCGAGGTCGTGCCACTCTCGGCCTACGACGAACTGGTGGCGATCGTCGCCGTCGCCGCAACGCCAGCCTTGCAGGTGGCGGCATGAGCGCGCCCAACACGATCGACATCGCACGCGTCGAACTGCTGCTCGGCGAACTGCGTCTGCCCGGCGTCAAGCTGATGTGGGCCAAGCTCGCCGCGCAATCCGACAAGGAAGGCTGGCCGGCGGCTCGCTTCCTGGCGGCGCTGGCCGAACTTGAGGTCGCCGACCGCGTCCGCCGCCGCACCGAGCGGCACATGGCGGAAGCCAAGTTGCCGCCCGGAAAAACCATCGCCGCCTTCGACTTCGCGCATGTGCCAATGGTCTCGAAGGCGCAGGTCATGGCGCTGGCCGCCGGCGATGCGTGGCTCGAACAGGGCGCCAACGTTCTGTTGTTCGGGCCGCCCGGCGGCGGCAAGAGCCATCTGGCGGCAGCGCTCGGCCTGGCGCTGGTCGAAAACGGCTGGCGTGTGCTGTTTACGCGCACCACCGACCTCGTGCAGCGTCTGCAGGTAGCGCGGCGCGAACTGGCGCTGGAGGCCGCCATCACCAGGCTCGACCGTTACGATCTGCTGATCCTGGACGACATCGCCTACGTCACCAAGGATCAGGCCGAAACCAGCGTGCTCTTCGAGTTGATCGCCGCGCGTTACGAGCGCCGGTCGATGCTGATCACGGCCAACCAGCCGTTCGGCGAATGGGGCAAGATCTTCCCCGATCCAGCCATGACGCTCGCGTCCATCGATCGCCTTGTCCACCACGCGACGATCCTCGAAATGAACGTCGAAAGCTACCGCCGGCGCGTGGCGCTCGATCGCAAACGGGCGAAGAAAACTGAACCGTCAGAAACCTGATTGTCGCTGCGCGTCAATCAAAACGCTTGCTACTTCGTCGGCCAGCGTCAATCATCACTTCGCTCGGCCGCCTCGTCTCATCCAGATTGACGCGCCGATCTCACCCAGATTGACGCGCTATAAGGGCTTCACGGCCGGAGCGGCGAATTTCTTCGGCCGCGTCACGAAGGCGACGATTTGCGCCGCGGTCGCCGAAGCCAAGGGCGAGGACACCGCCAACCTCCTCGCCGGCATGAAGAAGAAAGACATGGCGGAAGAGGCGACGCGCCTCGTCGCCGACATTCGCTGGCTTCCGGAGCCCCTGCGCACCCCGGCGGCGATCGAGGAGGAAGCTGCGGGCGATCTGCCTGAGTTCCTGGCGGCGGCCGAGTAGCCCATAACGCCCGAAGCAGGGCGCGCATTTCAAGAAATCGAAATCAGATCCGAGCGGGCGAGCCTTTCGCCCGCCGCTTTCGCACGTTTTGCATCCGGAGACGCCTTATGGTTAAACCGCTCAAAAACCTTGCCGATTTCAAAAGGCGCGCCGTGCCAGGCGCGCGCTTCCTGCGCTGCTTCCCTGGCCGGGAGACCCCGTCGCGGATCGTGACGGTCGCCTATGCGCAGAGCAACGCGGTCGTGTTTCCGCCGGCCGGCGTCGAACCGACGCCGGAAATCCTCAAACGCATCGCCGATAACCCAGGCCGCAACGGGTCACGGTTTTGGTTTCCCAAAGCCAAGCATTGCCGCTTCGAGGACGGCGCGATTATCGTGCTCGACACCGAAGATCGTCCCATCATCGCCTACGCGCCGATCTGAAACGACACAAGAAGCGTTGACGGACCAAGCGGCACAAAAGACTTTGTTAGACCGATTTGCACGCTTTCTGATCGCATTGCGGACCACCATGGATTGAGATTCAGAAGGTGAAGGTGGGCCAAGAAGAAAGATCAATTGAAAAGAGAGTAGTTTAACGGATACTCTTTGATTGTCCCCGACTCTTCCATGTGAACGAAGCGGTCCCTTGGAATGTTTCCGCGAATCCATAAATCTATAAAAGGCCCTGAGTGTTTTCGTTGTTCGCTATCCCATTCATCTTTTGTTACGGGGTGCCCTTTAATCAAGTAACGTCGGATCGTACCAGGCTTCAACCGAGGTGTTTCCGCGTTCTGAATCTCGGAAACAGAAATATCCTCAATTGTCTTTGGAACCCAATCTGGGATTAACTGAGCCTCTAATAATTGTGCAGGGCCAAAACCTCCATCGAATCGCCTCACAAAAACAACAAGATCCGAGTGCTGCGCTATGATGGAAAACCAGATTGCCCAACGTGGGACACCTCGAATTTTCTCGTCTAGCCCCGACAAATAATCCAAAAAATGAAACCGCCCATGATAGCCACGGTAATTCAGTGCCGCCACTAAGTCTGACGCGTTATCGTACATGTTATAAATGTCGCCCGATATTCCCTGGAATGGGTGGGACACTAAAATTCTTGGGCCAGAGACGCCATATACCAATGATCCGACAGGACCTCCCGCTGCATAGAGGGGCCGCGCGAGAGTTGTTTGCATATAGGTAGTATTGAAAAATTGCAAAGATTTATTTGCAGGAAGTTCTTCGTTTCGCAAATTCACCGGAACTCGTTCGCTAGTCGCATCTTGTAAAGCCAGGCTTACTCGAAGGAAGGAGACAAAATGCTCAAACTCCCACCTATCATGCCCCATCGCCAACACCATTAAATTAGTTAATCCGTGTCCACCATAGCGCGCATCTACAGCGCGAATGAACTCTTGATTAAGAAATCTTAAATTATTATCAAGTTCTCCCTTTTCATAAGCAAAGGCAGAGAATTCTGCGAGCTTGAGCATATTTTCTAGCGGCATTTTGTTTCCTGATGCCGCCAGTAGGCTATTAGTTCTTATGTTTTTTAAAGGTTTGAGTAGCTTTGCGCCTGTCCGCTCGGACCGCCCACCATCAGGATTGTTTCTTTGGTGTTGCTCACCCCCAATCAAGCTGAAAAGCTTTTTTAACATAGGCTACTCATCCAAATTTCTAGACATTTACTTGCTGTGGGGTGCCACTCGGCTAAAAGTCTTAATGCACTCCCATCCAGCAAGGTTCGGATCATTCTTCGTCCTCAGCCTCGGTGTGCTTGGGACGCGTGAACGTAACCGGAAACGGTGCCGGTACACAAGCTCCACCAACGGGGCAGGCTTGGGCCAAGGATGGGACTGGGATCTGCAATGGGATCCAATAGTCGGCCTTGGGGGCGTAGGCTGAAAGCTCGCGAGGCAGAGATGGGCCTCGGGGAGTGAAGACCGAATGGTCAGAGAGAGTGTTTCCGCCCAAGCCCGCGTTCGATAGCTAACGGCCGCTCGCGGCGCGACGCCCAACGCCAATCCATCCCACCCCAGCCCGCGCGTCGCCGCGGGCTTTTCTTTTTCCGGAGCCCCAGCCATGACCACGATTTGCACCGCGCAGCCCGCCGCCGTGGGCGTGCCCATGAAAACCTTGAGCGCGAAAGCGAGCGGCATTCTAGCCGCCGCGGCCAGCCTTCTCGGTGCGCTCGAAGCCGGCAAGAGCCTCGACGCCCGCACCTTGCGCGAAGCGATGCTGGCGGCGTTCCAGGCGAGCGACGCCGACGGCGCCTGGGTCTGGAAGGACGCCTACGAGGCCTCCGAAGCCGCCGCCGTCCTTTTCTTGCGCAAATACGCCAAAGCGATGCGCGCGAAAGCAGCGACGCCCGCCAAATACCTCGCCATGATCGAGCGTCTTTCCGCGCTGGCGCCATCCCATACGCGCCGCTCGGAAGAAAGCGATCAATTCCAGCAGTTCTCGACGCCGCTCGGCCTTGCTTTTTTGATGGCCCACGCCGCCCAGATCGCTCCGGGCGAAGCCGTCTTGGAGCCGTCGGCCGGCACAGGCCTTCTCGCCATCCAAGCCGAGGCCGCCGGCGCTTCGCTCGTCCTGAACGAGTTGGCGGAAACGCGGCGGGCCATCTTGGCCGGCCTTTTCCCGGCGGCTTCCGTGACCGGCTTCAACGCCGAGCACATCGACGACTTTCTAAGCCCGTCATTGGCGCCGGCGATCGCGCTCATGAACCCGCCCTTCTCCGCCTCGCCGTTCGTCGAACGCGCGATGCGAGACGCGGCCGCTAAGCACATCCGCTCGGCGCTCCGCCGTCTGCCGGAGGGTGGCCCTTGTCGTTTTGACCGGAGCGAACCAAAAGCCCTGCAGTGAGGACCTCGCAGACAAAGGCGTATGCGTTTTTTCCGCGACCATTGCCGGCGCGATCTACGCGCGGCACGGCACTACGGTCGATACGCGGCTGACTGTCATCGACCGCGTGAGCGACGATGGGGCGTCTCCGGACACGGCGGGCCACGCCGCCACGCTCGCCGAGCTCCTCGCGCTAATCGAAGAGAAGCTGCCGCCTCGTCCCAACCTTTCTGGGCCTGACGCCGCGGCTTCCCCCGCGGTCGCGTCGCCAGCGGCGCCCGCCGCCAAGGCGTCCTCTTCCCTTCCGGCCAAGAGCGCCCTGCAGCTGCCGATCGCGGTGGCCGAGGTGATCTACGGCCCCAGGGAGAAGGCCGAGAGCGGCGCCGCCTTTGGCGAGCGCCTCTACGAGCCTTACGCCGTACAAGCGATCGCAATTGAAGGCGCGCAGCCGCATCCGACAAAACTCGTGCAATCCGCGGCGATGGCGTCGGTGCGCCCGCCGCTTCCGTCCTACCGCCCCATGCTTCCAAGGGCGCTGGTCGAGCAGGGCATGCTGTCCGACGCGCAGCTTGAAACGATCATCTACGCCGGCGAAGCACATGGCGAGATGCTCGGCGGCCGTTACATCGTGGAGGAGAACCTCGACACGCTTCGCCTCGCCAGAGACGACGAAGCCGGCGCCGTCGAGTTCCGCAAGGGCTTCTTCCTTGGCGACGGCACGGGCAGCGGCAAGGGCCGGCAAGCGGCCGGCGTCATTCTCGATAACTGGCTCCGCGGGCGCCGCAAGGCAGTGTGGATCTCGAAGTCGGACAAGCTGATCGAGGACGCCCAGCGCGACTGGACGGCGCTGGGGCAAGAGAAGCTCCTGATCGCGCCGCAGTCCCGCACCAAGCAGGGCGCGGCCATCCGCATGGCGGAAGGGATCCTGTTCACGACCTATGCGACGCTGCGGTCCGCTGATCGCCAGGGCAAGGATTTCGGCTCAAGCAAATCCTCGACTGGCTCGGAAAGGATTTCGACGGCGTCATCCTGTTCGACGAGGCGCACGCGATGGCGAACGCCGCCGGCGAGAAGAGCGAACTCGGCGACAAAGGCCCCTCTCAGCAGGGCCGCGCAGGCCTTCGCTTGCAGCACGCCCTTCCGAACGCGCGCGTGGTCTATGTGTCGGCCACCGGCGCTACCAACGTCCATAACCTCGCCTACGCCCAGCGCCTTGGGCTCTGGGGCGGCGTCGACTTCCCCTTCGCAAGCCGCCCGGATTTTGTGGCGGCCGTCGAGGCGGGCGGCGTCGCCGCGATGGAGGTGCTGGCCCGGGATTTGAAGGCGCTCGGCCTCTATGCCGCGCGCTCCCTGTCTTATGAGGGCGTCGAGGTCGAGATCGTCGAGCATGCGCTGACCGCCGAGCAGACGCGGATCTACGACGCCTATGCGCAGGCGTACCAGGTCATACACCTCAACTTGACCGAAGCGCTCAAGGCCGCAAACGTCACAAGCGAGGGCGGCACGCTGAACCGTCAGGCGAAGGCGGCCGCCAAAAGCGCGTTCGAGAGCAACAAACAACGCTTCTTTAATTATTCATCACTGCCATGAAGGCGCCGACGCTGTTGCAGTCAATCAAAGCCGATCTCGATGCAGGCTTCGCCTGCGTGGTGCAGCTCGTCTCGACCGGCGAAAGCTTGATGGAGCGCCGTCTCTCGGAAATACCCGTAGTAAGCTGGGGCGACCTCGATTTGGATATTACTCCTCGTGAGTATGTACTTGAGTATCTTGCCAAGAGCTTTCCGACACAGCTCTACGAGCTCTACGAAGACGAGGGCGGCCGTCTGCAATCC
>CAVWOB010000017.1:0-286058 GCA_963756335.1 uncultured Alphaproteobacteria bacterium | reverse complement strand
CCGGCGGCCGTCGGCCATCGCGTTGTGCACGGAGGACCGGAATTCGATCAGCCGGTCCTTGTAACGGAAGATGTTCTGCGCCGCCTGGAGCGGTACATTCCGCTCGCGCCGCTGCATCAGCCTCACAACCTTGCTCCCATCCGGACCATCATGGCGGATCTGCCGGGGTTGCCTCAGGTGGCGTGCTTCGACACGGCGTTCCATCGCAAGCAAAGCGCCGTCGCCGATCGCTACGCCATCCCCGAACAGTTCTATGCCGAGGGCGTGCGCCGCTATGGCTTTCACGGCCTGTCCTACGAGTACATCGCGGGCCGGCGCGGAGATCGCGCCGGACCTCGCCAAGAAAAAGGTCATCGCGGCTCATCTGGGCAGCGGCGCATCCATGTGCGCGCTGAGCGGCGGACAAAGCGTCGAAAGCACGATGGGCTTCACAGCGCTGGATGGGCTGCCGATGGGCACGCGCGCCGGCCAGATCGATCCCGGCGTGGTGCTGTATCTCATCGAGCAGAAAGGCATGAGCCCTCATGAGGTCCAGCATTTGCTCTACCAAGATTGCGGCCTCAAAGGCCTGTCCGGCGTCAGCAACGATATGCGGGAATTGGAAAAGAGCGACAGCCCCCGCGCCGCGTTCGCCATCGAATATTTCGTCCACAGGATCGCGCTTTTTACCGGCATGCTCGCGGCGGCGCTGGGCGGCCTAGACGGTTTCGTCTTCACGGCGGGCATTGGCGAAAACTCTCCCTCCTTGCGGGCGAGGATCGCGGAAAGACTGTCGTGGCTCGGCGTGAAGCTCGACGGGACCGCGAACAGGAGCGGAAAGCAGCTGATCTCGGCGCCGGACAGCGCCGTCGCCCTCTACGTCGTCCCCACGAACGAAGAACTCATGATAGCGCAACATACCCTGTCGTTTATCAGGCGACTCTAAGCATCAGCGCGGGACGCACCCGGCGAGCTTAATTCGCTGGGCGTAGCGGCGCATCTCGCATGCGCGGGGGCGCGCATCGCCGCGCCTTGCCCCGGAACTCGGCGCCTCGATAGGACCGCGATGACACAGGGCAAAATTGCAGACCAATAGAAGGGCCGGTTCCCGGCAGCATGAGCGGCCAGACACGGGAGCTTACAAAGGTTGTCCGGCGCTCACCGGGAGCGAGGAGAATTTTCCAGTGTTCTCATCACGCTCGTTATCGCGGCCAACGCCGTCGTCCGCCGATTCTGCCGTACGCCAGGCGCTCGCGCGGGTCGAGATGGAACAGCTCATCCCCGCATTGGATAGCGCGGTGCGCTGGAAAACCGGCTGGGCGCTGGCGAGGCTCCTGACGCACCGCCCGGCCTGGGTGATCCATGACGAATCCATGATGGAGCTTGAGGAAGAAACCCGGAAGCTGGCGGTCTCCATCTTCAACGAAGAGCTGAGACATGCCGCATTACTGAATTTCGGGCGCGGCGTGTCCAACGTCGATTTCTTCTACAGGTCCTACAGAATTCGAACGGCGCCACTTGATGATGCGATTCCATTGCAGTTTCCAGCGTAGACCCAACCGGGATCCAGTCGGCTGGCCCTGCGCGCCCAGAAAACGGCGCGCGCAATGGGGCTGCTGAACCGTTGAGAATCGTGCGCGCAGCTTGTTGATGACGGCTGTAAACACAGCTTTCTGCATGTCGTAGCTGAACCAGCCAAAAAGGAGGCCGAACGCGCACGCGAAGATATATTTTAGAATGATCATCTGCTTTCTCCGAATCCTCCGTGGGATGGGTTGGACGGGGACCTGCGCGGCTGGCGCGCGTTGTCATGAATTGGCAGCCGCTGCGAAGGGTCCGGATCTCGCAAGTCCAACCATGAGTTCCGAACGCTTCCAGAGCTGGCGGCCCAAGGAGGGGTCAAGAGCCTGCTTGTTGTGACTTGCGACATTGCGCTTAACGAAATATTCCCCGCTCGGGAAATCCAGGCCTGCCAAGCCATCGGCAAGGAAGACGAGCGTGTCCGCGGCGCCTTCGATGTGAGGCTTTCCCCCCGATGTTGCGGGGAGCGTTTCAATGACTTGCGGGAGGGATATCTGGGACATCCATCGCAGCAGACCATTTGGGTTGCGAAACATATTAGAGGCCATAGCGCTTGGATCGAAAGCGACGGCGGCGAGACCATGTTGCCTGTACCGCCGATGCAGTTCACGGGCGAAAACGATCTGGGCGAGCTTGCTGTTGCAATACGCCTTCAATGAGCTGTAGTTCGCGACGTTTTCCAGGTCGTCGATATCGATTTCCCCGAAAAAGCTTTGGCCGATGCTGGAAGTGAAAATGACGGTTGCGCGCGACTTGATCAGGCGATCCAGCAACCGTGTGGTCAGGAGGTAGCTGGCAAGGTAGTTTACCTGGAAGGTCGACTCGTGGCCATCCTGCGTCGTGCGCAAAGGAGCGCTGAAAAAGCCGCCGGCATTATTCGCGAGAACATCGATGCGAGGGAAGTTTGCGAGCAGTTGATCGGCGAGCGTGTCGACTTCGCCGAGCTTGGTGAAATCCGCAATGTAGAAGTCGGTCGCGAGTTCCCGGGCGACAGCTTCCGTCTTGGCTGGAGAACGTCCGACGACAACCACGTGATGTCCATCGGCGGCAAGACGGCGCGCGGCGGTCGCGCCAATCCCGTCGCTGGCGCCAGTGATGACGATAACTTTTTTCATGATGCCCCGACCTGTTGAATTAAACTCTATTTCCGTGGCTTGCGTTGTGGCGGTCTGCTGCTCAGTCGAACTGTCGTTCAACGCCAGACCGCATTTTGAACACGAGTTATCGGCATTCTCCGCGTGCTTGCTTTAAGTTGACCCAGTTACTTGCGACGGCCGGCCACGAAAGGCGAACTGGCTTCCATTTCTCCGACTTCGTCGAGCCCTCTCCATCGCTGAGCAGAGCTTCCAACTCGCGCCTGCAGGCTTCGCTGAAACTCTTAATGGGGTCATTGCTGACTGCGCGATCCATATTCTGCCGCAACTCCTCGAACGTTCTGTCAGGTGAAGCATAGGTGTCGATCACGTGGTGGATCACATGCTCGGCTTTGCGAATGACTTCATCTGACGACCATAGGCGCATCCGCTCGACGCCGGAGTAAAGACCGGCGATAACCCTGGGGCTTTCGGCCTGGTGGCCCCAGGCTTCGGCGCGCCGTCTCGACGCCTCCTTGATGAATTCGGCGTAGAGCGCCTCACGTTTGGTCGCCTCCTGAATGAGCGCTTGCGCCCGAAACTGACGCCGCTGCGTGATTATGGAGGCGGCGAGAGTTGAGAGCCCGCCAATAAGCGATCCCGTTAGGGCCGAGACGGCAGACAGAAATGCGGAGTCCATGTGTACTTTCCCTCATTTAGTTGGGCCTGCGGTCCCACGGGGCTTGCCCCTCCGGGCGCGGAGGTCGGCTATAGAGGCGATCTTCGCGGCCAAGGATCGCGATTACGGGCGCCAGAACGGCGGTTAAGTTTCGGTAGAGCCGCCCCAATGCAGGAACAGGCCGATGTCGCCGATATAGCCGTCCGGAAAGCTCAGCACCTTGGCGATGAGGTGGAATTCCTTCGGCTTTAGATCCCGCTCGAAGCGCAGATAGGTTTCGGCCGCCTCGCCGCGCAACGTGGATTGCCAGCCGGGCTCGGCCACGTTGATCGCCCTGCCGCCGTCGCTGCACAGTTCGTGCGGGAACTGCAGGAGAAGGACCTCCTTCTCTCCATTTTCGGCCGCGATTTGCGCCTGATGCAGAACGTTCCGCCAATGCTCGTCGGTGAGGTGGTGGTCGATGAGCTCTTTCATTTTTGCTTTTCGCTGCTCTTCCGCCGCCTTGCGCTGGTCCTCCTGCCAATGCACCTTTTTCGAAACTGAATCATCGACGAGATGACGGAAGCTAGAGGCGCTCAGCCCGTCTTCCTTGGGAGGCTCTTGCGGGAAAACGCGATGGGCGGGGGCCTCGCTGCTCTTGAATGGGTCGAAGTGCAGCGTCCAGCCGAATATCCCCTCCTCTTGAGGACCGTCGACGCTCTGGCTAGCAATGACGCGAACGAGATCCGCGCGCGCCACTATGCCAGTTACGCGGCCCTCCCGGATCACGGGCACGCGCTTGATCTTGAGCGTTGCGAAAAGCTTCCCGATCTCGGCAATGTCCGTGTTTTCGCTTACGGTCACGACAGGGGCGGACATGATCTCTCGCGCCGTCCGATGATTGTTGCGAATTGTGGACAGGAATTCCCCGCTAAGCGCTTCGCCCTCGGCCAGCAGGGATAGCCACCACTCCCTTCGCCTCTCCCGGTCCGGTGCATTCGACTTCAAGAGATCGCCCTCAGTGACGATCCCGATGGTCGAACCTGTCTGGTCCAGCACCGGCACGCTGCTGATCCGCTTTTCAAACAAAAGCGAAGCAATCTGCTGCAAGGTGGCGTCGGGTCTGATTGTTACGACGCCTCTCGTCATGATGTCGCGCGCTTGCATGTCCGTGGTTCCTCTCAAGAGCCTAGTCGATCACGTGATAGCCGCCGTCGACGTAAAGCGTATCGCCGGTGATCAGCCGCGACGCATCATGCGCGAGGAAGGCCGTGGCGATCCCGACATCCATCACGCTCACCAAGGAGCGGGTCGGCGCTTTCTGCTGGGCTTTATGGAGAAGCTCATCGAATTCCGGGATGCCGGAAGCGGCGCGCGTCGCAAGCGGCCCAGGCGAAATGGCGTGAACGCGAATGCCCTTGGGTCCGACCTCGGACGCGATATACCGCACAGCGCTTTCGAGGGCGGCCTTGGCCACGCCCATGATGTTGTAATGCTCCACGACCATTTGGCTGCCGTAGTAGGTCATGGTGCACAGTGCGCCGCCATTTGGCATGAGCGGTTCCGCGAGTTGCGCCATCCGGATGAAGGACCACACGGAGATGCCCATCGTTTGCAGGAAGCCCTCAAGCGGAGCGTCGATTACGCGGCCGCACAGCGTGTCCTTAGGCGAGAACGCGATGGAGTGAACGACGAAATCGAGCGATCCCCACTCCGTGGCGATGCGATCGAAAACCGCCTCCATTTCTCCTGGCTTGTTTACATCCAGAGGCATAAAGATCTTCGCCGACAACTCCTCCGCAAGCGGCTCAACATACTTGCGGGCCTTGTCGTTGAGGTAAGTGACCGCGAGTTCGGCGCCCAAGGCGCGGAAGGCGGCGGCGCAACCCCAGGCGATGGAATGCTCGTTCGCGATGCCGACGATTAGGCCTCTTTTGCCCTCATAAAGTTTGGTATGGAAATCGGGTATCTTCTTGCTGAAGTCTGGGGTCATCTCAGGAGTCCTTTCTGTCAAGGTCGATGCTGAAGGGGTAGGAAAGTTGACGTTCACCTCACTCGCCGAGGCTCATGTCAGGCACATGGTCCGGAACGATCAGTTCGGCCTCGGTCGCGTTGACCACAGTTTCGAAGAGCGTGGCGCGGCCATGCGCTGACGAGTTTCCCGATCCCTTTGCCGGGGCAGGCTGTATCGTTTGCGATCACGGTCAGATCGCGCTTGCCCTGGCGGACGATCTCATCTATGACGCGTTCGGGCGTTCCGACAGCCATGAAACCGCCAATCATCAGGCTCGCGCCGCTTGGGATCGTGGCGACCGCTTTTTCGAGGGAAATTGTTTTAATCGGATACCTCCCGCGCCGCTTGTTTTGACTTACCGGCCGACACGGCACAGACGGCGGCGGCGCTTTCCCGGATAGAGATCGGCCGCTCGATGCGGGCGTCTGACGCGGCGCGCCCTCCCGGTCCCCGATCTCTCGAATGTCGCGCTCCGCATCGGCTCATCGGCGCGCGGGCCGCTATCGGCCGGCTCTTCGCTTTTCGCTCTCTGGATAAGCCGAGCGCTTCTCTCCGCAGCCCCCTCTCCGCGTTCCGCCGCTATAGCCTCGAAGTCTCGGACGTTGAGATTAGGTGGAAGCTCGCGAAAAGCCTCAAACGCCGCCTGCGCATTGAGGAGCGGCGCCCAATCAAAGGAGACTTGCGCCGCATGACCGCGATCGCTCATGGCATGATCCTTCTTCAGTATGTATCTGCATGCATACTACTCTACGGCTGGGCATATGTCAAGTATGCGCATACATGACAAGGAATGTTTTTTAGTCTTCCTCTGGGATGTCCGGCCTGAGTGTCACGGCAGCTCTTTACGTCCGGTTGGGGTCATCCTCGACGGTACAAGCATCGTGAACGACGGGGGTACCTGAAGCCGAACAAGGGCCTCTGTCGAGATGGGCCAGCAGCGGACGCTTTCTTATGCGCTTTCGATGCGAAATATGGAAAAGGGCCTCCATCATGAAGCAGAGGAGATCCCGCGACTTGAGCGCAGCCAGTTGCCCTCAGGCCAATTGGCCGAAGATGCGACTAATTTCCGCGCGGTCAATCAGCGGATGCCGCCATGCCTGCACGCAGCAAGGAAAAAGGCGACCCTTTGAGCGACATGGGGGCTGATCTCGGCATGCAACTTCATTACGTCCTCTCCTGACAAGGCGCGCATGAGCATCGATGAAAGGATCAAATCGAGGAAACATCGGCCCGTTGTTTCAAGACTATCAGGGCTGAATGCGGGTAGCGTCCCAAGCTCCCCGGATTGCGCCGCCTCGCTGAGGAGCCGCACCGTCGCTTTCGCTCCGCGCTCAATCGCCATCTGAACGATGCTGCTCCCAAGGTCCGGAAAACGCCGCGCCTCGGCTATGGCCAAGCGCACCAATCCGATCCAGTCGCTTGTCAGGACCTCTTGAAGGAGGGTCACACCAATACTCGCGAGGCGCTCCTCGATCGTGGCGCCGGCAGAGGTGTAGCTCTCCAGCTCCGTGATTTTGAGGTTCATGTAGCGCGTGACGGCGGCAGCGAACAGCGCCTGCTTGTTGGGGAATCGCGCATAGATCGTTGGCTTCCCCGAGCGCGCTGCTTCGGCAATCTCATCGATGCTTGCGCCCTCAAATCCACGATCGAGAAAGGCATCTCGCGCCGCATCGAGGATGCGCGCCTCCACCTCGCCTGCATGTTCCTTTCGAGGCCTGCCTGAGCGCTTCGGCATTCCCATCTTCGTCACCTCAGCATTCTTAGGCTCGTAGCCATTTCATTACCCTTTTTTTGGCGTCGCGTAAAGAGAACGAAACCGTATCGTTTTTTTCTTGACATGAACGTGCATGGAACCTTATATAAAGAACGAAACGGTTTCGTTCTGTTAGTGGTTGTGTCCTTCTTGGCGCTCCCTCGGCGCAGCAAACCGTTCATCCAGATGAACACAGGAGTACACCATGCCAAAAGATCCTTTTGCACATCAATGGTCGAATTGGACGAATCAGCGCCTCCATGAAATAGATGCAACTCTGACATCGATTGAATCCCGCCTTGCTACTTTGCAGGGCGAAGCCAAACAGGAGGCTGAAAAAGCGGTGGCGAACATTCGGGCGCAACGGGCAGCGTTCCAGCAGGCCATCGGCAAGCACCACCACGAAAACGAGGCTGCCTGGGCAAAGGCTAAGACTGCCTTGGAGGCGGATTGGGCCGCCTTCGAAACCGCAGTCCACGATTACATAAAACGAGCTCCGTCAGTGCTTGAACAGCAGGAGGCAACTTTCAAGGCTCGCGCCGAAGCGCAACGCAAAGCCTGGGAAGAGACAATCGGCGCCTTGCGCGCCAAGGCCGCTACTTTCGCCGCGGCGGAGAAGCAAAAACTGGACGCAACGGTCAGCGGATTGCAGCGAGAGGCAGAGACTGCAAAATCCCAGCTGGAAACAAAACGTGAGGCTGGAAAGCAATCCTGGGCAGCCTTGAAAGCAGCCCTCGAAGAAAGCCGCGTTACCTTTGACAGGGCGAGCGAGAAAGCGCTTGAGGCCTTCAAGAAGGCGGCGTAGCAGCAAGCCCAGCATACTCACGCGGAAAAGCACGCCTCGTGCGTGTCAATGAAGGGGGGCTGCGCAGCCGTCTTACGACGGCTGTGCGGTTAAGTCCGCGCGGTGAGCGCGAGCAGGGCCTCGAAACCATTTTTGGCAAGCGAAAGGCGGTATTGATCATGACGGCTGAACGCAATCTGGTGGCCGTGGTTACGGGCGGAAGCTCCGGTATCGGGCGCGATTTTGTGGCCGAACTGTCCCAACGCGGCTACCGAACCATCGTGTGTGCTCGGGACAGCCAAAAGCTCGGCCAACTCGAGCGCGAGATTCCGGGCGTCGAGACCATCGTTTGCGATATGTCCGATCTGGACTCGGTCGCGCGCTTTGCGGACACGATCCTGCAAAAGACGCCGGCAATCGACCTGCTGGTCAGCAATGCAGGGCGGGCCAGCGAAAACGATCTCAAAGCGGACGACCTTTCGGGAATTGATGTGGCAGGCGAAATCAACCTCAATCTCGCCGGACCGGTCCAACTCATCCTCGCCTTGCTGCCGGCACTGAAGAAGCGCCCCGGGTCCGGCATCATTGTGGTCACGTCCGGCTATGCGCTCGCGCCTTATCCGCGCATGCCTATCTATTCGGCGGCCAAAGCGGGCTTACGCAGTTTCGCGAAATCGCTCCGGCGCGAAATGAAGCGTTTCGACGTGCACGTGCTCGAGGTGGCCCCGCCGCTGGTCGATACGCCCGCCGTGCAGCACAAAAAGGGACGCAAGATATCGTCTGCCGAGGTGGTGCGGCAGGCGCTCCGTGGGCTCGATGACAAGCGGGAGGAAGTGCTGCCCGGACAAGCGCGGTTGCTGCCGATTCTGCTGCGGCTCGCGCCGCGCCTTACAGAGAAAATGATCGCCCAGCGCTGAAGACTGACAAGAAATCTAGGGCGATGCTACTCAAGAAGGGCGCGCGCATCGGCACGTTCGAGGTGCGGAAACGGGCTGAGCGGTCGGGCTGAAATCCCGCCACAGGCGAACCGATCACCATCAAGGCGAGCAAAAAAATAAGCTCTCGACGACGTCGCTGCAATTGTCGAAGCTATCGTGCTGAGCTTCGCAAGCGAAAAGGAAAGGTAAGTCTATCTCGCGCTCGCCGACGATTACGGCTCCTATGCCGAAACGTTGACGGAGGAGCCGTCGCAAAGAAGTCAGGAACAACCCGAGAAACTTACGGGCCTGGAGAAGCTTATGGACGCTGCCTTCGCTTCTATTTTGCAGGCTTGCGCTGACCACATCCGCAAACACGAAGCCATCCGCTCAGCGGTTAATTCTGAAGAAGCATCGTCAGCGTAAGCTAAGCCGCGGAATCGGTACATCACGGCATCGACGCCGCGGCATGACCGCAGCATATTCGATTGCGGACCTAGCAAAAGGCGGGACTTGGGAGATTGGCTGTCAAGGCCTGATGTCAGCTCCTGGGATAGACCGGCGCCGACTGCGACGAGACCTGCAGCTTGTCAGGGATAGGCGGTGTCCGGGATGATCTTCCAAAACCATCGATGGTGAGCCTGAGCCGCCCACGCTGTCGCCTTTTGTTGTAGGCGCCAAGCCGCATCATCGGTCATTTCCGGCGCCAACGCCTTCACCGCGAGCATCGCAGCTTGTTGAGCGACCTGGGGGCGAACCAGCTTGGCGCCGCCGAGGCGGAGACGCTCATTGCATTCCGCAAGCCGCCACGCAAGCACCGCGGCGCGATACAAGTGCACATTTTCCGGTGTCGGCGGTTCGATGGGCGGCGGCGTGGACACCGCGCCAAAATAGCAATCCAAGAACAAAAGAAGAACAATAATGTGAGCCGGAATGCGTACGAGAGAAGCCTCACACGGCTCTCTCTACGATGTCGCGCACGCCGACTGACTGCCTGCGGCCGGGTTTCGTGCGCTTCGCGTTGGAGGCAATGCCAGTTCGCCGTCATCAAAGAGCAGACCGAGTATAGCTTCCCGCTGCGCCGACCCGCACTGCGCAAGGCGCTTCGCTTCGGTGCGGCTCTCTTCAGACCGGCTTTCGTGCGTTCGGTCAACAGATTCCGCCTCGAACTCGCGCTCCGCCTCCTCCGCAAGGAAGAAGTCGAGGAAGAGGTGTGCGGGAAGGGAGTAAAGCGCGAAGACCCAGAGAAGAGGCTGTCCGTGACGGCGCGCAGCGCGCGCCCGTCGCCGCCCTGGCGCTCTTTCGGGGAGGGACAAATCCAATCGTTCCAGCGCTTGGCTTCGCCCGGAGAGATGTGACATGTCGCGATCCATAATCGCCACCAAGGCGCGCTACCAGAAAGAAATCAACCACGCCATCGACCAAGCGCAGCGCAAAAAGGACCAGGTTTTGATCGGTGCGGCCGGCGGCGTCACGATCTACGCCTTGGCGCCAGATCGCAACGGCGAGGTCGCTTGGGGAGTTGTCGAGCATGGTGAGAACATCTTGCAGGGGCGCCGCCGTTCGGACGGCGAAGATTATGGAATGTGCTGATTAGCTCGGGGGACTGGACGGAAAGCCTGGCTCTTCCCCGAAAGAGCGCTGCAGCGCGGGACTGAGGCCGCTGCGCAAGAATGGCCAATATTTTCGAAGTGATCATCTCCGGGGGAGAGCGGTCCAAGCATTCCTCATGGAGCTGCGCTCCACCGTCTGTGAATACCGCAGAACGCCGGGCCATCAATCGACCGGCACAGTTTCGCGGCGACCCGTCTCCTGGCCGTCCGCCGCCCATGCGCCCGCCAAGCGCATGGGCCCCCCTCATCTAACGCCCACAAACTTCCGGAGCTGCACGCCCCGGCTTCACCGGCGAGCGCTCCCTTCCAACGAAATCTCGCGGCGAGCTCTTCGAGGGAGAGAGCGGCGCGGCCGCGGGCGAGAGCAATGAGAGTAGAGGCGAGAACGCCATGACCCCGATCGAGATTCAAGACGCCTATATCGAGCGGCTCAGGCGCATGCGGCCTTTGGGAGCGCGGGCGTCCGGAGTGGAGAGAGACAGGCAGATAGAGCAGCAAGACGGCAAGCGAAGCTGATGCTTCACAATCTCGGATACTCTGCGACCGACGTCGCTCAGATCGTCAAAGACGCCCACGACGTGTGGGAGTTCGAGGGACATCCGCCGCAGGACGCGCCTCGCGGGCCGAAGCGAAGAGCGTCGTAGGAAGAATCACAAAACTGATTGCGAGACCGGGCGACGCGCCCGGTCTTTTTGTCCCTTTGCCCACCGCGCAAAGCGGAAAACGCCGGCGGCTGCTTCGTACCCACCGCCGGCGCCATTCACCATCCACATCAAGGAGATGAACGATGAGACTCATATCTCATCGGTCCGTGGCTGTCTGCATCGGCGGGGCGGCAGCCGCAATGGCCATCTGCGGCGCGATCCTGAACTACGGGGCCGCCAAAGTCATGTCGCCCGGCGAGGCCGCCGCGACACTCGCCTGGGCCGCCGCCATCTCGGAAGCGATCAAGCTATCCTGGCTGGCCGGTTTCCGCGTCTGTCTGCGCCGGCGCGAAGTTCTCGGCGCCGCAACGCTGCTCGGCGTCGGCGTGCTGTTGCACGGCTACACCATGATCGCGGTCCTCGGCTCGTCGGCCGTCGGACGCGATGAAGTCCAAAGCGAGCGCCAAGGCAAATTCGACGCCCGCGCCCGGGCCGAGGCCGCCGTCGCGGGCGCCAAGGCGCGCGTCGCGTCCTACGATGGCGTCCGGTCCGAGGCTACCGTGCAGCAAGACATCAACCGCCTGCTGGAAACGCCCGACACGAACGGGTGCAAAAGGCCGTACGGCCAGCCGGCCAAGACCGCTTGCGAACAGATCGGCCAGCTCAAGATCGAACTCGTTGGCGCTCGCAAAGCCGACCAGGCCCGCGAGGATCTCGACGAAGGCGCAGGCCGATCTCAAGAAGACGCCGGATGCTCCCCAGAGCATCGATCCCCAATCGTCGGCGATGGCGGCCTGGTTGCCGCTTCCGGCCGAGACAATCGGGCGGCTCTTGCCACTGCTGCCTTCCATGCTCCTCGAATTCACGCCGATGGGAGGAATGATGCTCGCATCGATCCTCTGGGGCGCGAGCGGAGAGCATAACGCAAACGACGAACGCGGTGCCTCGTCCGCGGCGTCGAAGAACAAGCGCGCGGCTTCGAAACCGCGCAGGATGACCAGAGACGAAGCGCTGGATGCGCTGCGAACGATGGCTCTGAGCACGACGACAGACGGCAAACTCATCATCGCCTCTGCGAACGCTCTCGCGAAGAAGCTTGGCGTCCACCCCTCCACCTTTCGGGGCTGGGCGAAGCATTGGCAAGAAAAAGGTCTGGTCGAAATCGCCAGGCGCGAGACCAAGCGCAAGCGCGAAGCCGTCGCCAAAGCCGCGTAGGAGGGCCTCGGCCCTCCTCGCGAAAGGCAAGACCTATCTTTTGAAACACGAACAAGCTAGAGTGGCGCCATGGCCGACGAACCGGAAAATCACACCCTCGCCTTGCTTCGCGAAATTCGCGCATGCCGAGCGCTTCCAGAAATGCGCGAACGATTCGAGAAAGTGGACGCAGACGCGGCGGCCACGAAAGCCGAGATATTGAAGCTTCGCGTGGAAGTCGCCGAAGGAACATCGGCGGTCAAAGACGTCGCCGCTTCGCCTCACACTGATCGAGAAGCGCTTGAAGGATCTGGAGCGCGTCTGATGCCTCTCGTCGGTCTCGCGCCTGGCGAAGAAATCCCGATGGACGAGGTTATGGTCTGGAAGTTCCCGCTCCCGAGCGATGAACCGAAACCCAGCCTGACGATGCAAGTGCGGCTCGCGCTCGCCGATTGGCTGATGGAAGCGGCAAGACGCATCCAGCCCAAAGATGAGAAGACGGACGGCGCCTCGTAAACGAACTCCCACGCCAGAACGATGAATCAGCCGGACGCCGCGAGGCCTGCCGGCTTTTTTCATGCTCGCAATTTCGTGAAGAGACTGCCGGCGCGGCTGCGATTGTGCCCCTCCCGCCGTCTAATCCAGGGCAATCGTCGAGCCGAAAAGGTCGTCGCTAGCGGCGATCCTCTTCCCTCGGGTTGCCAAGTCTTTTTGCGAATGACTTGTGAACAAGCGCAGCAACCAGAAGAAGCGTAGAACCACCTTCTAAATCATGACGCGTATCCATCCGCCCTCTATCAAAGAAAACCCCCTAAGGATTCCAGGCCTTAGGGGGCTACGCTTCATCGTGACTTGCGTCGTGTGTCTTGTTCTACGTTCCTGACCTCTCTCTCACATCGAAAATAGCCAGTTGATCCTCGCGAACGAAGCCACAAGGAATGGTTCTTGTTGCTTCTCGCGTATAGCCATTGTACTATTATTGTACGTACCCATCAAGAAGGCGATGGACATACGTTGTGCGTACGTTCAAAACGGGCGTCATGAGAGCCAGAAAACTCACCGCCCGAATCCTCGTGCGCTGCAAGCCGGAGGAGAAAGCCGCCTTCGAGGAGGCGGCTGAACTGGAAGGCACAACGCTGTCTGAATGGTCGCGCGCCCTGCTTCGAAAGGATGCGGAACGCATCCTGAAAAAGCGCGGCCGCCCGGTCGCCTTCGTTGACGTGACCGTCAGGAGGAAGGCGAAAGATGGAAAGCAAAGTATCGAGTTCAGGCGCTTAGCTTGCGCCCGGGGACGACGCTCCCCGCGAACGCTGAAAGCCTCGCCTCAGGATGCCCTTCGGCGCATGGCTGGACCAACGAACGCGTCGCGCTTCTCAAGCAGCTCTGGGCCGATGGTCTAAGCGCAAGCCAGATCGCCACCAAACTCAAGGACGTCAGCCGCAGCGCCGTTATCGGCAAGGTTCATCGCTTGGGCCTCGCAGGCCGCGCGACCACGCCTCGCGTCAGAACCGCCCGCCCCCGCTCGGACATCGCGCTTTTCCCGGCGCGGACCCCGCAGGCGCAGCGTCGCGCATTCACCAACCCCGCCCCGAAACCGGCGCCGCAACCGCAAGAGCGCAAAGCGGCGGCCATCATACCGCTCCGCGCGCTGCCGGACCTTGATGAGCCGGCGCCCGAAGGCAGCCTTAAGCTTCTCGACCTCAAGGACGGCATGTGCCACTGGCCGATCGGCGATCCGCAGGAAGACGGCTTCCACTTCTGCGGACGCCGCGGGTCCTTCGCCGGGCCATACTGTGAGCGCCACGCCGCGATCGCCTACAATCCAGCGGCGCGAAAGAGAAGACGGATCTGATGGCCGACGCTTTCTCGGCGTGCCCTCTGACTTGAGCCCAGCCCGGAGGCAACCGATTGATTTGTCCAACCTGATTTTGGACAACGCCGCCTGAAGGCGGCGAGCAAGCCGAACGCCTCGCTTGGAGAAGCGAGGCTGGCGGATCGCAAGCGGCGCCGACAGCGCGACCAGACGGCAAGTCGCCTTCATGGGCGCAATCGGCGAGACCGGCGTCCAGAAAGGATCGTCGAGCGAGGAGAAGGGGTAGTCCTCCCTGCATCCGAGGCCAGCGCCCAAAACGAGCTCGCATCCTTACGCAGATGCCGGTGGTGCGCCTTTGTCCCCGCCTTTATCCACGATCCCCACTTCAGTGTTGCTGGTCAGGCACGCGAGGCTTCTTGCTGTTTCGTGCTCCGGAGCGGCGTCCGCATAGCCATTGTCTCCTGCATCGGGGCGATGACGCGCGACCTCGATCGAGCGAATCTGGGCCAAGACCGGCTGCGCCTTGATCGCTTTCCGCAATGACGTGTCCCAGTTTTTTCCGCCGGGCCCCTGCGGAGCCCTTTGCATCGCGAAGCAAAAAACAGCTCCCTTGTCATCCTCCGCTTCGCTGCGGGCCTCGCCGTGCCGGCGGGCTGCAGGGCGATCATCCCGTCCAGAAAAATCGCCATCGAGGCTGCGATCATCAAAGCCCGATTGAAAACAGGAGACTTCACATGGCTAAGATCGGCGCATTCTCCAAGACGGAACACGGCTACAAAGGGCGCGTGCGCACTTTGACCCTCAACACCGAAATGGAGCTCGTGCTGTCCGAAGCCGGCGGAGACGGCGCCCCTCAATACCGCATCTTCTCTGGCGGAAGCGAGCTCGGCGCCGTGTGGGAAAAGACCTCGGATGCAGGCAGAGACTACCTCTCGCTGAAGTTCGACGATCCGGCTCTGCCCGCTCCGGTCTACGCTTCGCTCTTCGCCGATGACGAAGGCGACAAGTACAGCCTGGTCTGGCAGCGCCCCACTAAGCGCCACTAGCCGGACCCGCCGGGCGCCTCGCTTCTCCAAGCGAGGCGTTCGGCTTGCTTGGCGGCGTGCGCCGCCTTCCGGCCACACCGCCGCGACCAACAACTCTCGTCTTCCTCGATGCGATCCCACAAGGCGACTGGCCAACACTCCGTGAAAAAGGCGTCATGCGCGGCAAGCTTGGCGCCTCGAAAAACTTGTCCGCGATCTTGCTGTCAGAATGTTCAAAAAGACAACAGCTTATGCGCCGTATAGACGTGGTAGACAAACACTTCTTAACGTATTGGTGTGCATTAGACTGGTAGACAAAAAAAGAGTGCTAAGATATTATTATTGATTGAATAACTTCTGACTGCAAATCCGCGTACCCCGGTTCGATTCCGGGCGTGGCCTCCAAAATTTATCTGAAACACCAAGGCTTTTCTATCCTCGCCGTTCCGCTGAAGCGGAGGAGTCCGCGTTAGCCGGGTTACGTCTCGGGATACCGAGTTCTACGGTCGTTCCGCGCGCCCCGCTGCGGCTTGGAGAGGCTGTGGCATGGAATCCTCATGACCAATGGGCTTAACATAGCTGCGCTCCTGCGGTCAGCGTCGGGGGAAGGTCCCCGTCATGGAGGCGTCGCTCCCGCGCGGCGACAGCTGGGTGCGGGCACCCGACGACACCTTGACGCGGGTGCGCTTTCCGAGACTTCGACGCCAGCGAGCGGAGAATAGCGCATCGAACCGAAAAGGCCCGCTCGGGTCGACATTGGGCGTCTGTAGGAGTTGCGCACGGCTTCTGGACGGAAACGCGGCCGGTGCGGCCTGGTATCGCGCTCATGGACTGACCGACGAGAAGCTTCGCTCGGCACAGACGTTCGCGAAGGGCGCCGAGGAACTCGTTGGCTTTGTCGGCGACGCGCCGGCACCGGCAGCGTGCCCTCACACGAATGCGGGCGGCATGCGGATTGAAACCAGACAGTCGGCTACTCGCTCGGTGGCGGGGGTTCTTTTGGAAAAAGCTCGTCTTTAAGAAGTTCGAGCGCCTTCATTGAGCTTTCGATCAGAAAATCGCTTGGGGCAATCTTCTGCGCGTATGGCGAGTAGGCAACGTAGTTGTGCAGCGAGCGCATCCGGTCTGGGCACTCGCGCGAATAGTCGGCGAGCAAGTCGAGTAGCCCAAATGAGCTGACTGACTTTTCTAGGCTTTCGAGGTCCTGGATAGTCATAATTGTCAATGGAGCGACGCAGCGATCTTCCGGAACGTGGCCGAGCAACGCGCGAAAGTCGGCTTCTAAAAAATTCCCAAGCGCGGGGGCATCAAGGCATCTGTCGTGAACAAGCAATACGGGATAGAGCGTCTTCGACTCGGCATACTCGCCGTTCGTACCGTTCCACTCGCCGCGAGCTATCGCCCCAATGCTACGCGCAAGCTGCGCCACACCCTTGTTCCGTTCGGCTTTGCCAGAGGCCTCACTGTACTTCGAGCGGATGTCTTTCAACAGCGTTTCGGGATTTGGGTCTGCAATCGCCGCTTCTTTGAGGAAGGCAGCCTTGATCTCAATGACAGCTACCCGACCCGCATCAAACAGCAAGGCATCGATTTCAAAACACCTTCGCTGACCATCACTACCGCCTACCCCGAAGGCCACCCGGTCAACCAGCCCCGGCCGGCTTGGGTACATGCGTCTGAGGAAGTCGGTTGCATACTCTTCAAACGCCTCGCCGAACGCGCTGTACAACATGTTGCTGTTTGGGTGACCCTTGGCGACATGAAATAGCGGGCCGATGGACAGGCGCTCGACGAAGAAGGTGGGGTCAAGGATCATGCCGCGGCCATCCTCTACGATCATGATGGGCCGCTCGCGCAAGGCGCGGTATTCGACGGTCTCGAAGTTGGTCCACAAGCTCTGCGCCATGTCTTCTGGGCTCTGCGATTCCATGGCAAAGTACCGGGGAAAAACCTCACTGTAACCCGTTTCGGCTGCGACGGTCCGGCTGATAAAAAGCGGGCCGGTGGTGCTTCGCTGCTGCGCATAAGTAGCAAGCGCGGCCAAGCAATCGAGATACTGACGAATCGTGAGCCCTGTCTTTCGCAAAAATTCTTCCGAGAAGTCTGGGTGGCGCTTTGGCAAATAGTGGGTGAACAAAGCAATTCCGCGCCCGATAGCGACCCCGAGGTGCAAGCCGGGATTGGTCTCTTCGATTCCCTTTCGCAGGGCGCCGAGAGCCCGCAAGCGCACTTCGGTCACTTCACCCTCGGCGGAAAGCTTGTCACCATAGATCCGATTGGACCAAAGGGTGCTGGCGATAAGGGCAGCCTTGACAAAGCGCTCTCGAACGGCGGGATTCTCAAACGTGTTTCTATCGCCAGGAAGGTTTTTCGCATATCTGGCGGTCCAACGCATCAGCTCCCGCATCTGACCCGCGAAGAAAATGACTGGTGGGGCTGAGCATTGGTGACGCCGGACAAAATTGTTTATGCGTTCGACCTGCTCGGGCGTGCAATAGGTCGCCAGCCCCGCTTGCTGGCGCCCCTTAACGTCGTAGTCGCCAGGCCCCGTAATGAGCGTGTTCACCCTAGCGGCGTGGAACAGCGTATCGTCCCGGCTCAGGCATTCGAGCAGCGCAATTAGCGTGTGTTCGTCTGCCTTGGTGCCAGGGAAAACGTCTTCGACGGTTACGAACACGCCTACCTCCCGTTGGGTGGCGTTAGGTGTGTCGCGGCCAAATAAAGGAAGGCTTGGGGGCAAGATAAGCCCCGCTCCACCGAGTGAGAATTTCGTCATGAGGGCAAGGTGCGCCTCGTTTACGTGTAGTTGCAAGGGAAAAGTCCGAGCGACCAAAGCCATCCTGATCAAGTACGGCCGTATAACTTTGTTCTGGCGAAATAAGCACCTGCGATGGTGAGTCCGGTTCTGGGGGTTCAGCCGCCCAGATGTACTCGACATGAGTATTTCAGGTTGCGACCCCCTTTGATTGTTCCTGGTTGTGGCGGCGTGCCGCCAAGCAGGCCGAACGCCTCGCTTGGAAAAGCGAGGCGTTCGGCGGTCAGGTTAGCTGCGCTTGGGGCGCTGCCAGACCAGGCTGTACTTGTCGCCTTCGTCATCGGCGAAGAGCGAAGCGTAGAACGGAGCAGGCAGGGCCGGATCGTCGAACTTCAGCGAGATGTAGTCTCTCCCTGCATCCGAGGTCTTTTCCCAGCCGGCGCCCACTTCGCTTCCGCCGGAGTAGAGCCGGTATTGAGGAGCGCCGTCTCCGCTGGGGTCAATCGAGACGATCTCCACTTCGGTGTTGACGGTCATCCGTTTGGCTTTTCTTCTCGCGGCGCGGATTTGCCGGTGTCTCTCCACTCCAGACGCTCGCGGTCCTAAAGGCCGCATGCGCCTCAGCCGTCTGATATCGGCATCCTCAATCTCGATCGGGGTAATCGCGTTCTCACCTCTGTCTCGTCACTCTCGCCCGCCCCGCCACCGCCCTCTCACTCGAAGGCGTCGCCGCAAGATTTTCGGATTGGATGAAGAGCCGTCGCAGTATTATCGAAGTCGGGTCCCGCCCGCCGCTTCCGCCACATGCTAGCCGCCATCGAACTTCCCGATGAACCAAATCGATAAGATCCTGCGGTTCATCCCAGTTTCTCGTAGCGCGCTCGGCACTGGCAGCGTTGGTGGAGCGGCCATCGGGGCGCTGAACAGAGCCGGTGGCCTGGACTGGAATGCCGCCGATCAGACTGCAAACGCTCCGAAAAACGCATAGCTTTCACGGTTACGCAGCCCGTGGGTTGTCCTCAAGGCGTCGCCGGAAATCGCCGCGGCGCCTGTGCTGGAGGACCCATTCAGCATAGTACATGGCCGCCTGGACGTTGCTGCGGCTGCCGATCTCCGCGCCGTTGATCGTGATTGTGGCGACGCGATGGGCGGCGAGCCCCGGGACGGCGACTTTTACCTCGAAGGCTGCGTCCGGCTCTTCAGGATCGTAGTAGCGGCCGAGCTTGTACCCGTCCTTGCGCAATCCGAACCAAGTAACTCTAAAAAGCTCCTTCATCCCAGATCCCTTTAAGATCGTTTTCAAACTATCACGAGAGAGATGCCTGCGGCAGAAAACTCTCATGCCTGACGCCGATAAGAAGCCTCATTCAGGCGGCTAAAGGTCAAATGATAGTATGAAGGCGAAGCTAGCTTGTCTAGCAATCTTGGCTATGTGTATGTCTAATAAATTGACTTTTTGGCCCAATCGAGTGCGCCCCACGTCGGGATCGCAGAGGGGAACGGACATTGAGCCGCGCTCCAAATTGCAGCCTGGCACCTATTCTTTTCGTGGCCGCTGAGCCGCGGAAAGTTAGGTCGGTCCTTCCGACCGCTTTTTGCTTCCCCGCCCGTGGGGCCAGTGTCGGGGAAGCAGCGGGAAGCGGGGCGTGGGCGGGCGCGCGAAGGCAGTTGGGGATGGTTGAGAGTTGGAATGCCGAGCAACGCGCCCTCTCAGCCTTGTCCGAAAAATATAGCGTTCTTCGGACGTCGCTTGCGTATGTCCGAACGGTGTGTAATATTTCGGACATGACGGCTTTGGCGCAACACACCGACCTCCGTTCCCGGCTACTGGCCCGGATCGCGTCCACCCCGGATGAGGTCTGGACGCCTGGCGACTTCGCCGACCTAGGCAGCCGCGCGGCCGTCGACAAGACACTCCAGCGACTGGCCGCCGCAGGCGAACTGCGCCGTATAGACCGTGGCCTATATGACCGGCCGCGTACGAACGAGCTGGTCGGCCGCCCGACCGTGCCCGACTATCGCGCCGTTGTTCGCGCCGTGGCCCGCCGCGACAAGGTGCGCGTCCTCGTCGACGGCATGACCGCCGCTAACGATCTCGGCCTCACGACCGCGGTACCGGCCCGAATCGAGGTGCTGGCCGACGCGCGGCTGAAGTCAATAAAGCTCGGCAACCAGGCGATCCATTTTAAGTTTGCTGCGCCAAGCCGCCTTTATTGGGCGGGCCGTCCCGCCATGCGCGTTGTTCAGGCGTTGCGCTGGATGCAGGACATGCTGGCCCAAGATAGCGAGCGTCAGCGAGTCGAGGCCACGTTGCGACGCCTGTTGGCCGATCCTCTACATGGGCAAGCGATCCGCGATGACCTTGGCGCGGGCCTCTCCGCTTTGCCGATCTGGATGCAAGAATTTCTACGTGGGCTGCTCACCCCTGCCGAAGCGGCCGAGGCGAAACCATGACCGCTGCCGCCTACAAGCAAGTCATCAGCGCCTCGCCGCGGGACAGACTCGACCTCTTTCTCGCAACGGCCAATCGGCTCGGCGCTCCGGTCGGCAATGTCGAGAAGGACTTCTGGGTCTGCTGGACCCTAAACGCCCTCTATCACGAGCGTCCCGCCGGCGGCCCACGCCTCCTCTTCAAGGGCGGCACGTCGCTTTCGAAAGCCTACGGCCTGATCCGGCGCTTCTCCGAGGATATCGACATCACCGTGTTCCGAGACGACCTCCATGAGCCGGCCTCGGTCGAGGAACTGGAGGCTCTGTCCAACAAGAAGCGCCGGGCCAAGCTCGACGCCATCCGGGATGCGTGCCGGGCCCATATCACGGGACCGCTCCGGGACTTCCTCGCCGGACAGCTCGCCGACGCCACCGGCGGCGCCGGGCGCGTCGATGTCGACGAAGACGATCCCGATGGTCAGACGCTGCTCGTCTGGTATCCCGAGGTCGAGCCGCGCGACGGCGCCTATGTTCGGCCGACCGTGCGCATCGAGTTCGGCGCGAAGTCGGCTCTCGACCCCAACGGCCCGGTCACGATCCTTCCCTATGTCAGCGAGGAAGCCTCCCGGCTCGACCTGGCGGTCGGCGACGTGACCACCATCGAGGCGACGCGCACCTTCTGGGACAAGGTGGTCATCACCCATGGCCTGCGCCGCTGGTATGAGCGGCGTGGCGTTCTCCGTCAGGAAGGTCAGCGCGTGTCGCGCCACTACTATGACCTGCATTGCCTGCTCGGCTCTGAGGTCGGCAAGGCGGCCCTTGCGGATCGCGACCTCGGCGCCGATTGTGTCCGGCACGCCCGGATGTTCTTCGACCGGCCCGACTACGACCTCGCTTCGGCAGCTCCTGGCACATTCGCAATCACGCCTGTCAACGGAATGCTCGATGCGCTCAGGCGCGACTATGCCAACACCATGGCTATGATTTTCGGGACCGCTCCCGGATTCGACGAGATTCTGGCGTCCACCAAGCAAATCGAGGATGCCGCAAACGATAGAGCTTAACCAGGCATAGCTCGATCTATGGGCTTGAAGGAGATACCGCCTTTGTTGCCGCCTCCTCTCACCAAACGGCTCCCCGATGGGACGCTTTACCAGCGCCCGCCAGAGGTCGAGGCTATACTCGCCCAAGTGCTCGACCTCGACCGAGACAAAGTAATCGAGGCGCTGAGTGTCCGGGATCGCACAGATCCCAGATACATTCCCTCCGAGTGCCTTGTGCACCTTCTTCGCACTACACGCTGGGACAACCGGGAAACCTATTTCGAGCATCTCTACAAGGCGCTCATGGACCGCATCGACCGGACGCTACCCCGCTCTGAGCATGCAATCGATGGTCGTGTTAGCGTGGACCTCAGTCGGTCGAGCATCCGCGAGCAAGTTCGAGACGCTTTTCTAGCCCATCTTATTCGCCCCAAAGCCCGATCATATTGGGACAGCCACCGGTCAAACGCCCAGCGGTTCCAGCGAAGGTCACACCTCGCGGACTGGTTTGAGCAGGTTCGCTGTGAACGCGTTGGAGGTTGACGATCCGGGCTCCAGGGGCTTCGCGCCCCGCCATTCATGGCCCGGATTGCTGCAATCCGAACGCTACGAGGCTGAACAGCTCCGCTTCCGGGCAGCATGAGGCGAGCGAGACCCGGATGCGGCTTGCGGTTTCAGTAATGCGGCCGGCGATTTTCAGCAGCCGCAAGCGAATGGTGGCGAATTCGCTTTGCCGGGCAGGGTTCCAGGATGGCGCGCAATCGCGGAGATCGAGCAGCAGCCAATAGGCGGCGGTGTGCAGAATGAGGCGGAACTGATTGGCAAGCGGCGAACGGCAGCTCGTGCGATCCGAAGCGGTTTGAGCCTTATGCTGCTTGATCAGGTTTTCGGCTTGGCCGCGTGCGCAATAGAGCGTCGCGTAAATGTATTCCGCGCTGCCCTTCTTCAGCGAGGTGACCACATAACGGATATCGAGGCCCCGGCGAAGCATATCGTCTTCCTGGCTCGCGCTGGCCTCGATCCGCGCCACGGCGCGGCGTTCCCTGGCCCAGGATTTGGCGGCATAGCGCTTCTCGGCATAACCACGCAGCACGGCATGCTGGCCCTCAGCGCGGCGCACGCGGATATCGTCGGCGGCGGTCTCCACGAGCCTGTCGAGCACGGCATTGCCGGAAAGCCCGAAAATGTAATCGACGCCGTTCGCCTCGCACCAGGTCATCGCTTCCTCGCGGCCGTAATGGCTATCGCCGCGGATGGTGATGCGGGTGTTGGGCCAATGCCGGCGGATGCGGCGGATCAGGCGGCGCAGCCAGCCGCGAACTTCCTTGCCCGATGGCGTCTTGCCGGGGCGCAGGATCACGGCCACTGGGCGGCCGGTTGCGGTGTCGTAGATGTGGATCGGCAGAAAGCAGCGCTCGTCGTAATGAGCGTTCCATTCCGCCAGTTTCTGGCGGCCGTGCACGATATCGAGCGTATCGTCGATGTCCAGAACCACCGAAGCGGGCTGCTTCGAGTAGCTGGCGCACCAAATATCGATCAGCGCATAAGTGAGCCGGACGATCTCTTTCAGCGTAGGCGCGTTCTCCCAGCGTGAAACAGTTGCCTGCGAGCATAAATCCGCACCCGTATCTGGAAGCCGCCCGCAGGCGAGCTTGAAGGCAGGGTCGGTTCGCAGAAAGTGAAAGTCATTGCCGTCCGGATAGCCGCAGGCAATCGCAAACATGCGCGCTCTGAGCACATCCTCGACTGTGTGGGTGATATGCGCCGGGTCGCGCGGATCGTCGATCAGAGCGGCAAGCGTTCTGGCTATCGCCCGGCGGCGCTCGGCAAGCGAAAGCAAGATCACGCCGCTGTCAGAGGAAAGACGGCCGCCATCGAATGCGGCTGTGACTTTCTTGCGCGACACAGCTGGCAAGGTAAAGGTAAGCGGGCTATCGTCGGTCATGGCGGGTGTGGCTCAGCTGTTTGACGTGCGCTGGATGGTTTCGACACCCATTTCCTACGCAAGTTCAATCTCTTGCGCTACTCGCGCCAGCCAAATCCCCCCGCCGGGTGAATAAGAACGGCTAGACCTTGCTTTTGGAGGATCGGGCACAACCAGGCACCCGTCTTGACTTCTTCGAGGTGCGTTTTACCGCCGGGATCGCCAAGCTGCGGGATACCGCCAAGAAAAAGATTTGGCGTGAGGCCGGACGGCAAGAGGCCCTGGAACCCGCGAACGAGACGGGCGAATTGAGTGTGGAGGTGGAACGTGCGGCTGGCAGCCTGGATTCGCCCTCCACCGAAATTTGGGACGATCCGCGTTACCGGTCACGGCTTGAGGCGGCGATAGACGCCCTGCCACCTCAACAAGGCAGGATCATCGTGATGCTGAGAGCTGGAATCCCCGTGAACTCGACCAACCCGAACGCGGTCACGATTCGGAAGATACTGAACTGCGCCGAGAAAACCGTGCGCAACCGCCGCGACGAAGCGATCGAAGCATTGCGCCATGCGCTTGGCTTGGAGGAACAACAATGACCCTCCCTATCCCCGAGCTAGATGATGTGCTGGAGGCGTTCGCCTGTGAGGCGTCCACCGATGACGCTATGCTCGTAACCTATATACGCCGATATCCACAGTTCGCCTTGGCCCTGACAGATTTCGCCCACGAACTGCGGCTGAGCTCCGTTTCGGAAGAGCAAACCTCTGTCCCAGATAGTGCCTGGCAGGCTGAGTCCTGGCGTCGGTTCCAGAGCGCAGCGGTGGCAATGTCTTCGGCCTCACCGTCCATTGCTGCAGACCCGTTCGTCGGCGTCGCACCTGTGCGTCTGGCCGAGATCCGACGCGACCTCAATATCCCGACGGCTGTAATCAACGGTTTCCGCGACCGCCGCGGCGGGCGGGGATCCCTGGATGCCCCTCAGCTTAGTGTCTGCTGTCGCTGCATCGCTCGGTCTGGAAATCGAGGCGGTCCTGCCCGGCGCAGCTGTTTTGAACGGCGGGCGGGCAGTGTTCGATCCGCTCAATCGGGCGATCCTCTATGAGCATACTGGAGACAGCTTCCACCACGCACTGCTAGTCGGTCACGAGCTCGGACATGCGATCTTGGGCGATGACCAGAAGGCGGACGTAGTCCTGGAGGTCGATCCGGTGCGCTCCGCCGAAGCGGCGCCAGTTGGAGAAGACCGAGTTGTAGACTACAGCCGTCGCCAGCGCCGCGAGGTCCAGATGGACTTGTTCGGCCGCGAGCTGATCATGCCGCGAAGCTGGATCCGCCGCCTGCATCTTGACTGCCTGACCGCGACACAGATCGCCGCGCGGCTCGGGGCGCCCTTCGACGCCGTCGCTCAACAGCTTCTGGACGCCCTCCTCCTTCCGGAGGTGACGGCGGCAGCCGCTGAAGCGAAGCCGGAGACGCCGCTTAATCTCGAGCAGAAGGCGGCGGCCGAGCATCTCGGCGCACCCTACCTCCTCGAAGCCGGTCCGGGGACGGGCAAGACCCAGACCCTCGTTGGGCGGACACGCTTCCTGGTCGGCGAACAAGCGGCCGACCCGCGCGATGTCGTGGTGCTCACCTTTTCCAACAAGGCAGCCGGAGAACTGTACGATCGGATCGCAGCTCTCCGACCTGATGCAGCTGCGGCGATGTGGATCGGCACGTTCCACGCCTTTGGCCTCGATCTGGTCCGCCGCTTCCACAAGGAGCTGGGCTTCGCCCGCGAGCCACGCATGATGGATCGCCCAGAGGCGGTGGATCTGCTCGAGGCCGAGTTCACCCAGCTCGGCCTAACCCACTACCGCAACCTCTGGGATCCCAGCGAAGTCCTGCGGGACCTGTTGAACGCGATCTCGCGGGCCAAGGACGAAGTGGTCGATCCGCTTCGCTACGCCGAGCTGGCCGAAGCCATGCGCCGGACCGCGAGCACCGCGGAGGAAACGACGGCCGCCGCCAAGGCCGCCGAGGTCGCCAAGGTCTACGCCGCTTACGAACGTCTGAAGCGAAACGCCGTTGCCGTGGATTTCGGCGATCTAGTGGCCCTGCCTGTGAAGCTCCTAGCTGAGCACTCGGATGTCGCAGACCAGTTGCGCGAAACCTATCGGCACGTTCTGGTGGACGAATACCAGGACGTGAACCGAGCGAGCGTCCGGCTGCTGCAACTCATCACAGACCAGGGGAAAAACCTTTGGGCTGTTGGTGACGCCCGACAGTCCATCTACCGCTTTCGCGGCGCCTCGTCGTTCAACATGGCGCGCTTCGCAGGCGAGGACTTCAAGGGCGCGAAAACAGGGCGCCTTAAGATCAACTACCGATCTGTGGAGGAGATCGTTGAGGCCTATTCGGCCTTCGGCCGTCAGATGAGAGCCGGAACCGGGCCTGCCGATTTGACGGCTGAGCGTGGTCACTCAGGCGTTCAGCCGGAGCATATCGTGCTTCCAACGGGAGATGAGGAAGCCGCCGGCCTAGCAGAGACAATTTTGGCCGAGCGCGCCGGCGGCCGAGCCTGGCGGGACCAAGCCGTTCTTTGCAAGGGCAATGAGCGCCTCGCGCGCCTGGGCGCCGAACTGGAGCAGCTGAAGATTCCGGTTCTGTTTCTGGGCAGCCTGTTCGAGCGCCCGGAGATCAAGGATCTGCTTGCCTGGCTCTCCCTCCTCGTCGACCGGCGCGCCATGGGCTTGGCGCGCCGAAAGGCGCCTGCGCCCTCAATGCCCCGCTTTCTGACGTCGCGGCCATTCTTGCCGAACTGAAAGCGGGCGAGTATCCGCCCATGGCCTGGCTCGGCATGGGAGCGATCCCCGGTCTGACGCCGCTGGGCGGCGAGGCGCTTGAGCGCATAGCCACGGTGCTCGAGGGATTTCGCAGCGACGCCGCGCCCTGGCCGGTGTTGGCCCGGATCCTGCTCGATCGTACCCGGCTCGCGGCCGACATCGCTGAAGCGCAAGACGTCGCTGGCCGAGCCCGCGGCCTGGCGATCTGGCAGTTCATGAACTTCGTGCGAGTGCAGCCGTCCGGGGCGGGCCTGCCGATCACAAGGCTGCTCGACCGCATCCGGCGTCTCGTCCTACTGGCAGACGAGCGTGACTTGCGTCAGTTGCCATTGGCCGCCCAGGAAATCGACGCGGTGCGGCTGATGACGATCCACGGCAGTAAGGGCTTGGAGTTCCCCTCCGTCCACCTCCTTGGCCTCAACAAGAATGCCTTTCCCAGAACGTCGCCCACGCCGGCCTGCCCTCCGCCAGACGGCATGATCGAAGGCGCTGCCGGGTCAGGCTTGGCGGCGATTGCCTCGGGCCAGGAAGAAGAACAGGAATGCCTCTTCTACGTAGCTCTATCCCGCGCCCGCGATCGGCTGTTTCTCTATTCTGCTGCGCGCACCGCCGCAAATGCCCGCCGGGATCCATCCCCCTACCTAACGAAAGTCGGCGGTGCCCTTATTCAACGGACACTGACCCCTGCCGTGACCAAGCCGCCGGACGAGGACCTAGTCCCCCTAAATGTGCGGTTTGTGGGCGCTCTCAGCTTCACCGAGAACCAACTGGAGCTCTATGATCGGTGTCCACGCCGGTTCTTCTATACGCATATCTTGGAGGTGGGCGGCCGCCGCACGGCCACGGCCTTCATGGACATGCACGACGTCGTTCAGGATGTGGTGAAGAGGCTCGCTGCGCGACCGCCGCATGAAGTCGACGACGAGGTGGTGACGGAAGTGTTTGCCGCAGCCTTCGACAGCCACGCCTTGGCGGCACACGGCTACGCCGCCGATTTCCGCACCATCGCCCTAAGCCTTGTGGGCTATTTCGCCGAAAGCCGCAAAGGCAAAGGCTCGATTCCGGCCGAGACGCTCAAGCTTGCCGTCCGCGGCGGCGAGATCGTCGTGACCCCCGACGAGGTCCTGTTGGACGACGGTGGCGGGCGCGCCTTTCGAAGGGTCCGCAGCGGACACCGGTCTCCCCAGGCGATCAACGGCTTGGCTGCGGCTGCCTTCCAATTGGCGGCCACAGATTTGTTTCCGGGATGCCGTGTGGAGCTCGTCTATCTTGCGGATGCAAGCGCCACACCCGTCCAGTTGAAGCCGGATGTCCTCGAACGGCGGCGCGGCTAAGTCGCCGAGGCGCTCGAGCAGATTGCGGCCGGCGCCTTCCCCATGAGGGAATTGAGCTTCATCTGCCCGCGCTGCCCAGCCTTCTTCATCTGCGGCCCTGTCGCGGACGGTATCCTCGAAAAAAAGTTCTGATCGTCCTTACCGGTCGGTTACCAGCGCGCCGATCAACCTGGGGAAGCCGCTCGTGGCTCACCCAGGAAAGGACCATTTTGAATGATCATCGATCATGCGTATCCGCTATGAGGCTGCCACTGCTGCGGTTCAGGCCGCCATTTGCAGGGCTTGCGCGGGAGCCGCGCGTGCGGTTTTCCAGTTCCACGGCAGAAGCTCCGCCAGTTGATGGCTTTTGGTCTGGCCGGAGACGACGCGCTCGAGGACATCTGTGAGCCACGCTTGGGGATCGACGTCGTTGAGCAGGGCGGTGTTGATGAGCGAAGCCAGGACCGCCCACGAGTTCCGCCCCGCCCTCGCTGCCCGCGAACAGGCTGTTGCGCCGGCCGAGGCCGATGGGGCGCATGTCGCGCTCCACGGTGTTGTTGTCCACTTCCACGCGGCCGTCGGCGAGGAACACGGCGAGCCCCTGCCAGTGGTTCAGCGTGTAGCGGATCGCTGTGGCGAGCGGCGATTTGGCGGAGACCTCCTTCAGCCGCTCCTCCGCCCAAGTCTTGAACGCGTCCATAAGCGGTTTGCTTTCGGCCTGGCGGACAGCCATCCGTTCGGCGGCGCTCATGCCCCGGATGCGGGTTTCGATGGCGTAAACGGCCGCGATCTGCCGCAAGGCCTCGAATGCGATGGGCGAGTTCGTGGCTTTGTGGAACTCGAAGAACTTGCGCCGCGCGTGAGCAAGGCAGAAGGCGAGCACGATAGGCTTGCCCTCGCGTTCCGTCTCCGCCAGCTTTTTGTAGGCGGCATAGCCGTCCACCTGCAGGATGCCCGAGAAGCCGTCGAGCAGCGTCATGGCATGCTCGGTTTTCCGGCCCGTGGCGAAAGCATAGGCGACAGCGGGCGGCGCCGGCCCGCCCCACGGCCGGTCATCGACGGCGACCGCCCAGAACTGGCAGCGCCTCGTGCCGCCACGGGCGAACACTGGCATCGGCGTCTCGTCGCAGAAGATTTTCGGCCGCGCCAGGATCGAAGCGAGCAGCAGCGCATAAAGCGGCTTCAGCCACCAGGCGGTGCGGCCGATCCACAATGACAGCGTCGAGCGGTCAAGCTCGATCCCTTGCGCCCGCATCATGCGCAGCTGGCGGTTCAGCGGCAGATGCCAGGCGAACTTTCCAACCGCGATGGCGGCGAGCAGCGCTTCGGTGGCGATGCCGCCATCAACCGGCCGCGCCGGCGCGGGCGCCTGAACCACGGCGTTCTCGCAAGCCCGGCAGCCATAGCGCGGGCGGATGATGCGCTTCACCCGGTATTGCACCGGCACGATGTCCAGCATCTCGCTCACGGTCTCGCCAATGACATGGAGCGCCCCGCCGCAACAAGAGCAAGTCTTGGCCTCGGGATCGATGCGTATCTCGATGCGCGGCAGATGCTCGGGCAGCTTGCCGCGATTGCGTTCGGCGGCTTTGCGCGGCTTTTTGCGAGTTGCGGCGGAGGCCTCACGGCTTTCGTCAGCTTCCTCCGTTGCGGCCGCCGCGGCGGCCAGATCGAAGATGAGCTGCAGCTGATCGGGATCGAGCTTTTCCGAGCGCTTTCCGAACAAGGCGCGTTTGAACTCAGCCAGGATGTAAAGGAGCTTCTCGTTCTCCGCCAGCGCCGCGTCGCGCTGGGCGGCGGCCTCCTCAGCAGCGCAGGCCAGCTCGATGAGCCTTCCCTTGAACTGCTCTGGATCGGATGGCAAAGCGGAGAGGTCGAAAATCATGACCGCAACCTATGCGAGAGCGCGCCCGCTCCTCCAGTAAAATCGCTCGTTTTAAGCAGCTTTTACTGGACGCCTCACAGCTTTGACCGGCGCCTTGGTCCACGCCAGGCCTTCGAGCAGCATGGACATCTGGGCAGCGCTGAGCTCAATCGTCCCGTTGCGCGCCGGCGGCCAGCAAAAGCGCCCCTCCTCAAGCCGCTTCGTAGCCAAGATCAGCCCGGAGCCGTCCCAAACCAGGATTTTCAAACGGTCGCATCGCTTCGGACGGAAGATGAACATATCGCCGCAAAAGGGATCGGCTTTCAGCGCCTCCGACACCAGCGCGGCGATGGTGTCCATGCCCTTTCTGAAGTCGATTGGCTGCGTCGCCAGGAAAATGCGCCGGCCGCCGGAAATCCCGATCATGCCGTTTCGCGCAACGCCGCCAGCACGGTTTTGAGCGCCGCCTTGCCGACCGCGCCCTCGACGCGGACGCGCGCGCCCGCAAGCTCGATCTCGATTGCGCCGCAAGACGCTATGGCCCCATCTTCCTCTCCGCCGCCGCTCCCGTCAGCCAGCGTGATCGGAATGAACGGCGCCGTGGATGCAGCCGCTTGCCGGGCCTGACCGCGCCATTTATGCAGCAAGCCGCCGCTCACGCCATGCCGCCGCGCCACGGCCGAGATATTTGCGCCGGGAGCAAAGCTCTCCGACACAATCCGCGCCTTCTCTTCATCGCTCCATTGCCGGCGCGGCTCCCCCGTGATCGCCTCGAACCGCCGGTAGCCGTTATGCCGTATGAACTCGTGCTGATGCCTGTCACTTTGCATGAGCGCTCATCTCCGTTCTCGCTTCTGCGGCAAGTCTCGCGCGAAAAGAACGGAAATTGAAGGTGATGCCGCCGCAACGGATACAATAGAAGCTTCAAAGCCGCGTTTTTTGCCGGGCATCTGGTCTGAGTAAAGCCTGCCGGCCAGCAAGCACGCCCGGGCGGCAAGCAGCTGATTTTGCGCTCAGTACCCCACAAACTTGCCGTTCGGCAACGGGCGGCTATTCGCTGGCCCTGAGCGAGGAATTGGCTGTTGAGACGAGCCGTAAGTCAACCCAGCAGGAAAATGCTCGTCCCAATGCCGCGCATCAGTCAACAAGAGAAAATCTAGTCGATCACTCAAACGTCAGCTTGCGACCTGACCAGGCCCGAATTTGCGCTTCATCCCTATCGGTGTCAGCATCGGGCTGAAAATCCTCCAGCGGTTTGAATCCGTAACCGGCCCAGCGGATTGAACGCTCCGGAACGGCAAGGGGCGGAGCGTGCGGCCCGTTCAGACAGTGAGAGCGGCAAGCATTGCCTTGGCCGATGATGCGTCCTCGCAAGAGGGGGCGCGATGGCTCACAGGGACCGCCGTAAGTGTAAGTGCTATCTGAAGCTATTCCGTCCGGGCCCGCGCAACCGCCGTCGCCAGAGTTACTGTTCCGCCCCCGCCTGCAAGGCGGCCAGCAAAGCCGCCAGCCAGGCCCGCTGGCTCGCCAAGCCCGAAAACCGTGACTACTTTCGCGGCCCGCTGAACGCCGCCCGGGTGAAGGCCTGGCGGTCGCGCCATCCCGGCTATTGGCGCAAGCGCCGGCGCGACGGCCCTGCGTTACAAGAGGTCTCAACAGTCCAACCCGTTGATCCCGCGCCCGAATCCGGCGATTTCGCGCGCACGCCGTTACAAGACGTCTTGACGGCTCAACCTGCTGTTCTGATTGGCTTAATCGCCCACATCGTGGGGACGGCGGCTCCACTTTGAGGCTGGGCATTTCGTCATTCGCCTGCCGGTCCGGCTAACCGGGGCAGATGCTCCGCTGCCGCCCGCTTAAGCCTGTCATTGAGTTCAGGCGGATTGAGAAGCGTGTCGAAAAACGCTTTGCGATCGTTCTCTGACAGGATCAGCATCTCATGCTCCGCGATAGTACGCCGGGCGGCGTCGGAAAGTGCAGCCACACAATAGTCGGTAAGCTTGCGACGCTCGAGATAGGCAGCGCGCTCGATGAGTTCCTTGGTGTGTTCATCCACGCGAAAACCAAGCCGCTCTACACGGGCGGCTGGATCGGCGGTGCTTTCGGTTTGTCTGCGGCTCATGTTTATTTTTGCCTCGGAGCTAAGCGGCGATTTGCCAATCAATGTACGTCAATTTGACGATGTTTTCAATATTGCTTGGCGGCAGATTAGCTGCGCCTGTGGTTGGAATGTTGGCGAAAGCACGGGGCAGGAAAAGTGTACTACCTGATCCCCAATAGCAAAATCGCTCCAGGCACCGTGAGACATTTCTGAAAAAAGCCCAGCGCTTTCAATGGCAAAAATTGTCCCACTTTCTGATTAAGTGGCTGACTTTTATTGGCTGTCGGATTCCGGCCCGGGGAGCCATCCACTCCATAAGACATTTTCGGCGCACGCGGCGAACGCCGCGCCGGCCAGCCTCTCTTCGAGGCCAAGGTGAAGTTCGAGAGCGGCACAGGTGAGGCGGCCCCGGCTGTTCGAACAGTATCGATGCACAAACGGCGTAATGTCTATGCGACGCGGAAGAACGAGAGCGGCTTTTGGCTTTTATTTCCAAAGGCAAGGCTATTTCCAAAAGCAAGGCTTCAGCGCGCGCGCAGTTGAAGGCGCGCATATTACTTAAAGCCGATGGCGGCGCCGAGGGTGAAGGCTGGACGGACAGCCGCATAGCGGAGGCGCTCGAAACCAACGGCACCGTGATCGAGCGGCCGCCCCAACTTAGTGGCCGAAGATCTTGAGCGATGATTCCGGAGCGATTGCGCCCGCCATTCCGGAGATAAGCCGCCCACCAATTCCGGAGCTTTCGAATTTACCGATGTTTAAAGGGCTTTCACCTATCTGCGGCGCATTCGTATTGCGTAACGGCGGAGATGTCTTGTGGGCGTATCGATGGAAACTTCCAACACGGAGAGGGACAGACGCTGCAGAGGCCTGTCCCAGCTTCTCGGGATCGCCGAAATGGAAGCGGGCGACACCAGCATCGCGGGGCGGCTTTCGGTCATCGCGAAACTCAAGGCCGCCAAGCGCGTCGAGATCGAGCGCGGAAAGGCCGGCTCCTGGCTCTACGACGTGAACCGGCATCTTACGCTGTGCGCCGCGCTGAGGAGGGAATATGAGGCGCTGGAGGAGTTTCTTGCAGCCGGCGACGCGGCGCTCCAACGCCGGCGGCGCGGCCGGAGCTCCGGCGAGACGCACAGGCCCGCACACTGACGGTTCTGTCTTAATCTCGTTTAGAAGTTCTGCTTTACCATGCGCAAGCTTCGCCGGAAGCTGCGCTTGGCAGGATGCTGAAAAGGGCGGAAATCCGGGCTTCATCCTTCGAGACGCCGCTTCGCGGCTCCTCAGGATGAGGCCGAGCGAATTCATAGGCTTGGACCTCATGGTGACCTCACCATGAGGTTAGGGGCGACAGACTTTTAGCCGCCTGTTGGACGATGCGGGACGGATGAACTGCGATGACCCATTTTTACAACGCTCTCATGTTCGTGGGTTTGTTCATGATCATCAAGGCCGTGCAGATGGTCGCGAGTTTCATGTACACGACCTATAAGTCGCTCGTCTTTCACAGAAGCTGGGCGCACGCCTTCAATCCGGGGCTCTCCGAGCGCCTGCATTACGGGCTGAAGGGCGACATCTTTTATTACGGGGCGGGCGTCTTCATCGCGCTTTACGCTGCGAGAATCAGAGAGCTGTTCTTCTGAGCGCCTGCTTCGAGGCTTGGTTACGCAGGCCTTAAGCGCCTGTCTCTTCACGCTAATCTTCGCTTTCCCCTGAACAAAAGCGCGCGCTCGCGTGTTTTGCCTTCCGTGTGCGGAAGGAGACAGGCGATGGAGCGAACGGGCGAGGGCAAGGGCGAGCCGGGAGAGGCGCAAGGCGGGATCGGGCGGCGCGAACTGTTGATCGGCGCCGGCGCCGCGGCCGCCATCTCGGGGACATCCGCAACGAACGCCGTCGCGCAGATGGGCGCGCCTCCGCCCGGTCGTGACGCCGGACAGGCGCGGCCCATTCCGCCCGGCTTCGACGCCGCCTATGCCGAGAATGCGATCGCGGGTTTCCTGCATACGAGCCTGTTCGCGGGCGAGCGGCCCTTCATCCCCATGATCGACGAGACGTTCAGCAAGCAAAGCGCGCTGCCCTACGATCTCTGGGGGCTGCTCTACGATGGCTGGGCGCCCGACCCGGACGCCGGAACGAGCGTGTTCCTGACGGGTCTCGACAAGCGCGGGCCGGACAACCGCCGCAAGCGCATCTACATCTCGGCGCTGACGCCGGACCTGTACCGGACCATGTACGCGGAAAAGGTCGAGCAATTCTGGAGCCGTCTGTTCGAACCGCAAAACGAGGGCAAGCCGCTGATGCGGCGCTATCTCGATCACTATTTCGACCTGTTCTGGGATCTGCATCTCGGCGTAAAGCCAGGCGGCATCCCGCCCGAGGTTCGCCAGATCGGCGAAAGCTTCAACACGGTGATCGCCTATCGCGACCCGACGCAACCCATCGTCTACGAGAATTACATGAAGGTGCGCGCCTTGCGCGGGCCGCTGATGAAATGGGTGAGCGAAGGGATCCAGAACGTGATGGGCGGCAAGGTCGAGGCGCCCGAGAAAACCTTCGTCTATTACTGGTCGAAGAACGGCGGCGGCGGCGAAGACTTCCGCTACCGGGACGTCGTTTTCGAGTGTTTTCACAATTTCGGGGCTGTGAGCCAGTGGGGCGACATGCTCTACAATATCATGCTGCGGCTCGAGAAAAGCACGGGCGACGCAAGCGCGAAGGCGTGGTTCAAGAAGACGATGGAGGGCGATTTCGACGATGCGGGCGGCGGCGCTTTTACGCCGCTGGAGCGCTACACGATGGAGTTGTTCCGCATCGTCTCGTCGAACGGCGGCAGCATTTCCTCGGTTCAACCATTGGGCTTGCGCCAGCCTGACCGGCATGGCTACGCCATTACGCCCCAGAAGGCGGCAAGCTACGATCCGCGCCATTGGAAGGACCCGCTCGAATTCGATCCCACCCGGTATGAAAGCGCCCCGGTAAGCGACCGGATGGGGGAAGAAGCGATGCGCGCCATCGGCTTCGCGAAATGCCCTTTCGAGAAGGCCTCATTCGCGGTGAAAGACGGCCGCAAGGCAGAGATTGCGAACAGCGGCTTCGGCACGGTCTACGGCGTCGCCGGCGGGAAAGCCTATCCCGTCTGCGATTACGCCGGCTACGCGCCATTCGGCTTCGGCTACCGCCGCTGCCCGGGCGAGCTTTTCACCATCGCGGTGTTCGGCGACTTGTTGAAGAAAGTCTGGGCGGACAGGATCGAGTTCGGCAAGCTCGACATCGCGAACCCGGAGAAGGTCCCCGCCGGCATAACCGATGTCGCCGTCGACATCATCGGCTTCCGGCGCGCTTAGCGCGCTGGGGATATTTTCTACCTAAAGTTGTAGGGCGGCTTAAGATCCGGTTAGGTTGCAGTGTCCTCGCCCCCGAATCAAAAGGGGACTTTGAGCGCCCGCGCACACGGCGCGCCCTGGAAGGAGCTGTTTTATGAGACAGGTAAACAAAATAGTTAAGAGCATGCTGAGCGACCGGCAGCTCATGATGATCAGGGCGCAGCGGCGGCTCTGGAGCGCCATGAAGCAAGAACCGCCGATGACTCGCGTCTGTAACGTCTGCGGCTTTTGGCTGGCCTCTTCGCATGGACGCCCACTGCCCGCAATGCATGAGCCTGGAGCGGCACCGGCTCATGAAACTATGGCTCGCCGGAAACGGCAGGCGCATTAAGGACCGCGATGTCTTGCATTTCGCTCCTGAGTCCTGCGTCACGAGCTTCATTAAGCCTTTGGCCAGCCGCTATGTCACCGCCGATGTCGAAGCCGGCCGCGCCGATATCGTGCTCGACATTGAGGAGATGGATCTGCCTCCGTCGAGTCTCGGCGTGGTTATTTGCTCGCACGTTCTTGAGCACGTCGACGACCGCAGGGCGCTTTCAGAACTGTATCGCGTTCTCAGGCCGGGAGGGCTTTGCATTCTCCTGACGCCGATCATCGAGGGCTGGGACACCACATTCGAGAACGCTGCGATAAACCGGCCGGAGGACCGCTCCGTCTATTTCGGTCAGTTCGATCACGTCCGTTATTATGGGGCCGACTTGCGCGCTCGGATCGGCGCGGCGGGCTTCGCCTTGAGCGAGTTCACGGCGGTGGAGCCGTTCGTCACGCGCCATGGCTTGATTCGCGGCGAAAAGCTCTTCCTCGCCGAGCGCCCGGCTTAGCGCTGGGTTAGGCGAAGACGCGGCCGAAGATCACGTCGATGTTCTTCAGGTGGTGGCGCGTGTCGAACAGCGCCTCCAGTTCGGCGCCGGAGAGGGCGGCGGAGACCTCGGCGTCGGCCTTCAGGAAATCGAGGAACGAGCCTTCGCCGCGAAAGGCCCGCATGGCGTTCCGTTGCACGAGGCGGTAGGCTCCCTCGCGGCTGACGCCCCTCTGGGTCAGCGCGAGCAGCACCTGCTGCGAATGGACAAGCCCGCCGCCGCGCTCCAGGTTGGAGCGCATGCGCTCAGGATAGACCACAAGCTTATCGACGACGCCGGCGAGGCGGGCCAGCGCGAAATCGAGCGTCACGGTGGCGTCCGGCCCAATCATGCGCTCGACGGAGGAATGCGAAATGTCGCGCTCGTGCCAGAGCGCCACGTTCTCCATGGCGGGCAGCGCAAAGCCGCGCACGAGGCGCGCGAGGCCGGTGAGGTTTTCGGTCAGCACGGGGTTGCGCTTGTGCGGCATGGCCGACGAGCCCTTCTGCCCCTCGGAGAAGAACTCCTCGGCCTCGCCGACCTCGGTGCGCTGCAGATGCCGGATTTCGGTCGCGAGCCGCTCCACGGAGGACGCGATAACGCCGAGCGTTGCGAAAAACATGGCGTGCCGGTCGCGCGGGATGACCTGCGTCGAAACCGGCTCGGGCTTCAAGCCGAGCTTTTGCGCGACGTAGGCTTCTACGCGTGGATCGAGATGGGCGAAGGTGCCGACCGCGCCCGAAATCGCGCAAGTGCCGACATCCTCCTTCGCGCGCAACAGCCGCTCCTTCGCGCGGGCGAACTCGGCATAGGCGGAGGCGAGCTTCAGGCCAAAAGTGACAGGCTCGGCGTGGATGCCGTGGCTGCGCCCGACGGCGAGCGTGTATTTGTGCTCCAGCGCGCGGCGCTTCAGCGCCGCGAGCAGCGCGTCGAGGCCGGCCAGCAGGATGTCGGCGGCGCGCGTGAGCTGCACCGCAAGGCAGGTGTCGAGCACGTCGGATGAGGTCATGCCCTGGTGCATGAAGCGCGCCTCGTCGCCGACATGCTCGGTGACGCTCGTCAGAAACGCGATGACATCGTGCTTCACCTCGCGTTCGATCTCGTCGATGCGCGCTATGTCGAAGGCGCCGCGCTCGCGCAAAGCTTTCGAGGTTCCGGCGGGGATCTGCCCCAGCTCCTCCATCGCTTCGGCGGCGAGCGTCTCGATTTCGAGCCAGATCTCGTATTTCGTGCAGTCGGACCAGAGCGCCGCCATCTGCGGCCGTGAGTAGCGGGGGATCATGCGGGTTCTTTCAGGCTGCGGCGGCCGCGCGGGGAGGCGCGACGCTCAAGTTGCAGGATTGCAGAAGGGCGAGAGCCGCGGGCGAAGGCGTGCGTCCTGAGGTGAAGGCGACCTCGCCCGCTCCGCGCCTCGCGCCGACGCCGACGATATGGCCGAGATCCGCGAGCACATTGGCGATGCGCCGCGCGATGGCGGGCGCCGGGTCGAGCCAAACGATGGGCCAGGGCGCCAGCGCGTCGAGCCTGTCGAGCAGAAGCGGATAATGCGTGCAGCCGAGCACGATCACGTCGGTGCGCAATTCGCCATCTTCGACGAAGCAAGGCGCGATTTCGCCTGCGATGGCCGCGTCGTCCACCGCGCCGCCGCTGGCGGCTCGTTCGGCCAGTTCAGCCAACAGGGGCGCGCCTACGAGCGTGAAGCGCGCGCCCGCGCCGAAGCGCTCGATCAGTCCGCGGGTGTATTCGCGCGCCGCGGTTCCAGGCGTTGCGAGCACGGAAACGAGTCCGCTTCTCGTCAGCGCGGCGGCGGGCTTGATCGCGGGCACCGTTCCGACGATGGGGATGGGAAACGCGTCGCGCAGCGCTTGAAGCGCGACGGTAGACGCCGTGTTGCAGGCGAGCACAATGCAATCGGGCTGAAAGTTCGAAAGCGCGCTTTCGACCAGGCCGGCGAGGCGCAGCACAAGGGCGTCTTCGCTCTTGGAGCCATAGGGGAAGCCGGCGTCGTCGGCGATGAACAGCGCCTGCGCTTCCGGGATGGCGGCCCGCGCCGCGCGCAGCACCGTAAGACCGCCGAGGCCTGAATCGAGGAAGAGGAGGCGGGGAGGGCGTCCCGTGAGTCTCATGATGGCGTTGTCTCGCTTGGCCCGAACAAGAGGCCATCGCTCCTCATACTGGATTCACGGCCTTGCGAAAAGGTTGCGATACGAGGGCGCGCCGCAAGGCAGCGTCCCTTCCGCCTCATAGACGCCTCTCGCGATGGCGCGAGCAAGGCAATTCGCCGCCGCCGCGCCGATGAAGGGCAGCGCGATCCGCGGGTCGGCGAGCGGCGTTTTCCCGGTCGCGATGGCGAAGACGATATCGCCGTCATAGGGGGTGAAGACGGGGAAGATCGCCCGCGCCATGCCGGCGCCGGCCATTGAGGCGAGGCGTTTGCATTGCGCGTGGGTCAAGGCGGCGTCGGTGGCGACGGCGCACAGCGTCGTGTTCGCGCGCTCGGGCGCGAAGAATTTCAGCGCGGGGCGCGCCGCGTGCTCGGGCCAGGGGTGCGGCAAGCCGAGCCCGCCGAATTCCGCTGCGCGCTCGAAGGGCGCCGCCCAGAAATGGGGCGTGTCCGCCACCGTGACGGCGCCGACGGCGTTCACCGCCGCAATGGCGCCGACCGTCACGCCGCCCTCGTGCGACAGCCCCGAAAGCAACTCCGACGCGCTGCCGAGTCCGCCGCGCATGAGCCTGCCCGCTCCGGCCGCGACTGTTGCGCCGAAGCCCGCGCCCGCCGAGCCGAGCGCGAAGTCCTTGCCTGCGGCCGCGGCGGCTTCATAGGCCATGTCGCGATAGGGCGCATGGCGTCCCCAGGCCTTGTCGCCGCCATTGGCGAGGTCGAAAAGGATGGCTTGCGGGACGATGGGCACCCGAACCGTTCCGGCAAGAAAGCCGCGCTCCCTTTCGCGCAAATAGGATTGAACGCCGGTCGCCGCGTCGAGGCCGAACGCCGATCCGCCGGAAAGCACAATCGCGTCGGCCGCTCCCACCGATCCTTCCAGGGCGATGGCGTCGAGCTCGCGCGTTCCCGGCCCGCCGCCAAACACCGAAGCCGCCGCCACAGCCATTGCATCGGCGAGGATGACGGTCACGCCCGAGGCAAGCGCGGCGTCGTGGATGTTTCCGGCGCTGACGCCATCTACGTCCGTTATGAGGTTTCGAGGCGCTGCATTCATCGCGCAATCCTAAGCAAGCTCCGCCAGATTGGCCAACGAATCTCCCCTCACCCTGTCCCTCTTACGCGCAAGCTGGACTTGCCGAGCTTGCAACTTCGGGATCTCCGCATCCGCAAGCGGACGCAGCTTCGACGGTCGCGGCCGGACTCCCTTTCCCTGAGGGAAAGGGCTCAGGTGAGGGGTAGCGCTCGTGGCCTTCGGGCATGGCCCGCTTGCGCTGGAACGCCGCGCGGGCATGAGGGCGCCGCTACTGCGCGCGGATGTCCCAGCACTCGATGCCGCTGCGCTTCAGCTGCTTGCAGGCCGACTTCGCCGCCGCTTCGTTCGCAAACCGGCTGAGCCGCGCGCGAAACATGGTGACGCCCGTCGGCAGCGCCACCGGCATGATGAACTCGGGATGCGCCTGGATGGTAGCCAGTCCGAGCGCCTGCTTTACGTTTTCCAGCCGTTCGCGAGCCTGCTCCTGATTGGGAAAGGCGCCGACCTGGACGTGGAACGGTCCGGGCTGGTCCATGTCGCGGGAGACGGCGGCGGTGGCGGCGGCCAAGGTTTGGGGTTGGGGCTGAAGCTGAGCCGGACGGGGCGCGCCGGGTTCGGGGGCGCGCTCGGCGGTTTGGAGCTTGGCGGGCTGGGACTCGCTCTTGCGCGCCGCCGCCTGCGCCTTGGTGCGCTTTGGATCCGGCGCAACGCCCTCTATGGCCACCGCGTCCAGCGGCTCGACTTCCGGCGGGCGGAGCGTCTTGTTATGCACCGAGACGTTCTCCAGGCGGGCGGGCTGAGCTTGCGCCACGAGCGTTTCGTTCTGCGCGATTTCGTGGGCGGGGGGAGGCGTGTAGGCTGCGCTCCGCCTTGCGGTCCTCTCGGCGTCCTCCTCCGGTTCGTCCGTCGTGGCGTCCTGCGGCGCGACAGTCTCCGGCCGGGGCGAGACCGAGGACGGCTTGGCGAGGCCGCGTTCGATGGATGCGATAATCATGGCGATGGAAGTCCGGTCCGGCTGCCGGCCCAGGAGCGCGGCCTCGCGGAGCGCGCGCGGCGCGGCGATCCTTCTGGGAAAGGCTTCCTCCGTCCCCGGCTTATCGACGGAAACCGTCTCGAAGGGCCTTGGCTTATCGACGGAAGCGGTCTCAAACGGTTTCGGCTTTTCGACAGCGGCGGTCTCGAAAAGTTTCGGCTTGGCGTGCGGCGCATGCTCGGGCGCCTTCGGCTTCGCGGCGCCGGCGACTATGCCTGCTTTACGCGCGGCGGTTTGCGTGAGCGCTTTCGACCACGACGCGTCGAGGATGTTGCGCATCGTCGCGTTGCGCGAGCCTGCCGACGCGCCGCCCATCACCACCGCGAGCAGCCGCTTTTCGCCGCGCCGGGCCGTCGCCAGGAGATTGAAGCCGGACGCGGACGTGAAGCCCGTCTTCATGCCCTCCATCCCCTCGTAGGAGAAGAGCATGGTGTTGTGGTTCTTGAAGACCTCGCCGTCATACTGAAAATATTTGGTGGAAAAGGCGCGGCTCCGCTCGGGATGGTCGGCCAGAATACTTTTTCCGAGCACGATGAGGTCCTGCGCGGTGGTCTTCTGTTCGGGATCGGGAAGGCCCGACGCGTTGCGGAAGGTCGTGTTCAGCATGCCGATGGTGCGCGCCTTCTGCGTCATGCGGCGCGCGAAATCCTCCTCGGATCCCGCGAGCGCCTCCGCGACGGTTACGGCCATGTCGTTCGCCGACTTCGTGACGATGGCGCCGATCGCGTCGGCCACCGAGATCGTGTCGCCTGCCGAGAGGCCAAGCTTCGTCGGCGACTGATCGGCCGCGTGCTCGGAGACGCGCAGCTCCGATTGCATCGTGAGCTTGCCGTCCCGCAGCGCGTCGAACAGGAGGTACAGCGTCATCACCTTCGTGATCGACGCCGGATAGCGCGGCTCGTTCGGGTTCTTGGAATAGAGGATGCGGCCGGTGTGGACGTCGATAACCATGGCGGAGGAGGGCGGCGAATAGGCCTCCCGGTAGTGGCGGCGGCGGGCTTCCGCATTTATCGGCGGGATCAGCGCGATGAAGGCGCATAGCAGAAGCGCCACCCCCTTGCGCTTGGAGGCTCCGCCCTGTCTTCTCTCCTCCATCACGAAAGCCATCGATTTTTCCGGATCGCTTTTCCGCTGGAAACACGTAAACTTTGTCTTGAAAATGGCAAGTCCGCCACAGGACGTTGCGATGCCTCTACGTAAGGTTGTCTGCTTATGGAATTTATACCTATGCGAGCATTAACGGATTGTTACCTATCTTAACGTTCGGACCGTTGGCGGAGAATGAACCGTGAGCTATTTTTTCGGGTGTTTCTTCAGGGCGACGGCGCGATGGCGCCGCGAGGCCCTTTCAAGGCCTGAAACGAACCATATATTCGGCCAAGCATTACACTTGCGGGCCTTGACAGAATAAAGCGACAAACGGGAGAATACGAGGGATGGTCGCCATGGCTCCCGACACAGCTGGGGCTGCCCGCTGCGGCAAGCGCCAGAAAGGTTCAGGCTTCAACTTGGTTTTCGATGGTTGGTCGATGGCAGGCAATAAAGGCTTCAAAGGCGACAACGATCTGAAGACCGGCGTGGTCACAAAAACGCGTCCGAAGACGAAGCGTCCGAGCCTGTACAAAGTTCTCCTTTTGAACGACGATTATACTCCCATGGAGTTCGTCGTTTATGTGCTTGAGCGGTTCTTCAACAAGCCTCGCGAAGAGGCGACCCGCATCATGCTTCATGTTCACCAAAAGGGCGTCGGCATCTGCGGCGTCTACACCTATGAGGTTGCCGAGACGAAAGTCACGCAGGTGATGAACTTCTCACGCCAGCATCAGCATCCCTTGCAGTGTACAATGGAAAAGGAGTAGGTGCGCCAGTGCCATCATTCTCGACCAGCCTCGAAGAATCTCTTCACCGCGCGATCGAATACGCCAACGAGCGTCATCACGAATATGCGACGCTCGAGCATCTGCTCCTGTCGCTGATCGACGACCGGGACGCCTCCTCGGTCATGCGGGCCTGCAACGTCGATATCGAGCGCTTGCGAGCCAAGCTCACCGATTTCGTCGACAAGGAGCTCACCAATCTCATCCTCGACCAGGATAGCGAGGCCCAGCCCACCGCGAGCTTCCAGCGCGTGATCCACCGGGCCGTGGTGCATGTCCAGTCGTCGGGCCGCGAGGAGGTGACGGGCGCGAATGTGCTGGTCGCGGTGTTCGCCGAGCGCGAAAGCAACGCCGCCTATTTCCTGCAGGAGCAGGACATGACCCGCTTCGACGCGGTGAACTTCATCTCGCACGGCATCTCGAAGCGGGCCGGCATGTCCGAGCCGCGCGGCGTGCGCGGCGTCGAGGACAAGTCCACGACGGTGGAGGGGCCCGACGACAAGAAGCGCTCGACCGACGCGCTCGAGGCGTATTGCGTCAACTTGAACCAGAAGGCCAAGGATGGCCGCATCGATCCGCTGATCGGGCGCGACAAGGAGATCGAGCGCACGATCCAGGTGCTGTGCCGCCGCTCGAAGAACAACCCGCTCTATGTGGGCGATCCGGGCGTGGGCAAGACGGCTATCGCGGAAGGCTTGGCGCGCAAGATCGTGCGCGGCGAGGTGCCGCAGGTGCTGGCCAACGCCACCGTGTTCTCGCTCGACATGGGCACGCTGCTCGCGGGCACGCGCTATCGCGGCGATTTCGAGGAGCGGCTCAAGGCGGTTATGAAGGAGATCGAGGCTTATCCCGGCGCGATCCTGTTCATCGACGAGATCCACACGGTGATCGGCGCCGGCGCGACCTCCGGCGGCGCGATGGACGCGTCGAACCTGTTGAAGCCCGCGCTGCAATCGGGCGTGCTGCGCTGCATCGGCTCGACCACCTACAAGGAATATCGCCAGCATTTCGAGAAGGACCGGGCGCTTGTCCGGCGCTTCCAGAAGATCGACGTGGCCGAGCCGACGGTCGAGGACGCTGTGGAAATCATGAAGGGGCTGAAGCCCTACTTCGAGGACTTCCACAACATCAAATACACGAACCAGGCGATCAAGGCCGCCGTCGAGCTGTCGGCGAAGTACATCCACGACCGCAAGCTGCCCGACAAGGCCATCGACGTGATCGACGAGACGGGCGCCTCGCAGATGCTGGTGGCGCCTTCGAAGCGGAAGCGCACCATCGGCGTGAAGGAGATCGAGGCCACCGTCGCCACCATGGCGCGCATCCCGCCAAAGACGGTGTCGAAGTCCGACACCGAGCTTTTGCGCAACCTCGAAAACGACCTGAAACGCGTGGTGTTCGGGCAGGATCAGGCGATCCACGCGCTTTCGGCGGCGATAAAGCTCGCGCGCGCCGGTTTGCGCGACGCCGAGAAGCCCATCGGCTGCTACCTGTTCTCCGGCCCGACCGGCGTCGGCAAGACCGAAGTGGCCCGCCAGCTCGCGAGCCTGCTCGGCGTGCAGATCCTGCGCTTCGACATGTCGGAGTATATGGAGCGGCACACCGTCTCGCGGCTCATCGGCGCGCCTCCCGGCTATGTCGGCTTCGACCAGGGCGGATTGCTGACGGACGGCGTGGACCAGAACCCGCATTGCGTGCTGCTGCTCGACGAGATCGAGAAGGCGCATCCGGACCTGTTCAACGTGCTCCTGCAGGTGATGGACCACGGCAAGCTCACCGACCACAACGGCAAGCAGGTCGATTTCCGCAACGTGATCCTGATCATGACCACGAATGCGGGCGCGGCCGAGATGGCCAAATCCGGCATCGGCTTCGGCAGCACGCAGCGCACGGGCGAGGACGAGGAGGCGATCAAGCGCATGTTCTCGCCGGAGTTCCGCAACAGGCTCGACGCAACCATCGCGTTCGGGCGTCTGTCCCGCGAGATGATCGGCCGCGTCGTCGAGAAGTTCATCTTCCAGCTCGAAGCGCAACTCGCCGACCGCAACGTCATGATCGAGCTGTCGCAGGAGGCGATGGACTGGGTCGCCGATCACGGCTTCGACGAACTTTATGGCGCCCGCCCGCTTGCCCGCGTCATCCAGGAGCACATCAAGAAGCCGCTGGCGGAAGAGCTTTTATTCGGCAAGCTCGAAGGCGGCGGCACGGTGCGCGTGGTCGTGGCGGACAAGGACGGCCGGAAGGCGCTTGCCTTCGAAGTCATCGAGAGCAAGCCGCCCATCAAGGTCGAGGAGGTGGAAGGGGCGAGCGAAGGCGAGGGCGGGGATCGCACGCCGACCGCGCTCATTCCAAAGGTGCCCTTGAACCGCTAGCGCTTTCTGGGGCAAGCTTCATGGCCGGGCCTGTCCCGGCCATTTTCATGAGAGGCGACCCCTTGCATTCATCGAAGGCGGCATGACGGGGGCAAGGGCCGGCTTCCTCAAGGCGTTTCGCGATCCGCCGTTCGCGCCCGCGCTCGTTCTTTTCGCATCCTTCGCCGGCTTCGGCGTCCTCTGCCACGGCGCCCATATCGGCATTGCGGCGGCGATCTACACGACGGTCTTCATCTTCGCGCTGCCGGCCCAGGTTATTCTCGTCGATCAGATCGCGCGGGGAGCGCCGCTCTGGACTGCGGTTCTCGCCGTGGGCTTCACAGGCGTCCGCCTCCTGCCCATGACGGTCGCGCTGATGCCGCATCTGCGCGGGGCCGGCGGCCGAAGTTCATCGACTATTTCGCCTCGCATTTCATCGCTGTCACCATGTGGATCGTAAGCATGCAGCGCATCCCGTTCGCGCCGCGCCGCATGCGGATGTCCTATTATTTGGGGCTCGCCCTCATCCTTGTGGGCGTGAGCCTCATCGGCGCCGTGGCGGGCTATCTGATTGCGGACCGGCTGCCGCGGACGGTGGCGGCCTCGCTGATATTTCTCACGCCCATCTATTTTCTGCTCGGCCTTCTCGGCAATGCCCGGCGGCGCGCCGATTACGCGCCGATCCTGCTCGGGCTTTGCGCCGCGCCGGTCTTCATGCAAATCGCGCCGAGCTTCGATCTGATCGCGGCGGGACTGTTCGGCGGAACCGTCTCGTTCCTTTTCGTCAGGCGGCGCGGTCCGAAGCTCCGCTCGCCGGCCCGGATGTTCGCGATGCCCGATAGCGCCTGGAGCCTCTGGCTCGTCCTTCTCGCGGCGGGTGTGGCGAACGAGGTCTGGCGGCTGGCGGGCGTCTGGCTTTCGCGCGCGGTTGACCCCGAAGCGCCGCTCGTCCTCTGGGTGAAGGACGTTTCGACGGCGCTGGTGGCGGCGCTGATCGTGCGCCTCTTGCTGGCGCCGACGGGCGCGCTCAAGGACATCGGCGGCCTGGTCAGCGGCGTAGCGTTTGGCGTAGGCGTCGCCGCCTACTTCGTAAGCCGCCGGAGCCTCCTTATCGGGCTCGCCTCGGCGGAGGCCGCGTTCTTCCTGTTCCAGTGGGCGCTGGCCTAGTCCAGCCCGCCGGAAGTTCGCACCCGTTTGCTTTTGCCGTTCCCGCGAAGGCGGGAACCCAGTATTCGATGTTTGCCCATCGCGGGCCGCGGCGCTTAGGCCCTATCGATGCGTGGCGAAGCGAACGATCTCGCAGCCGAGCGTGGCGCCCGGGATGCGGTCGAGTTTCTCCACCACGACGCGGACGGAGACGGCGCGGCTGTGCGAGAGGCAATGCGCGGCGACGCGCTCGGCGACCGTCTCGGTCAAAAGCACATGACCGCCCGCAAGCGCCTCCCTGATGCCGTCGATGATGAAGTCGTAGGACACCACGCTCGATAGATCGCCAGGCCGGTGGCCGCCGTGGGACACCGAAAGCTCCACGCTGAACCGCACGCGCTGGGATACGCCCTGCTCCTCGCTCCATATGCCGATGCGTGCGGGCAGCACGAGGTCGCGCACGCAGACCTTGTCGTATGGCGGCATGAGCGCGTCCGCCTCGGGCTGCCCGGGCGCCTTTTTTCTTTCCGGCCGCATGCGCCTTCTCCTTTTTGCGCGCGATTGTCTTCGCATAGTCGAGAGTTGGCTGGGATGTCGAGCCCCGCCTTCGCGGCAGGAGCTTTCGGGACGCGTCCGCGCGAACCTGGGCGGATCATGCTGAACCATCCGTAGCGGAAACTGAAGTATAAATCCCTCAACAGGCGTCAATTGTCTCAGTTAAGCCTAGCTTGTTTCGTATATTAAATTCCGATTACGTTTTATTATCCCAAATAAAATGGCACAGTGAAACAATGTTTTGTTAGACATAGATCGATAAGTCGGGGGATCTTTGCGATAGATCAAGCCGGTCACTTTGACTTGATTTAGCTTTTCGCCCTAAACCGAACCTGCAAGGCTCATCAAAAGGGAGAAAGCCTCATGAAGCGGGCAACCGCACTTTCAGCAGCCGCGTTCTTGCTTGCGGCCTCAGCCTCTCTCGTGACTTCCGCGCCGGCGAACGCCTATGGCATGGGCGACCGCACATCCGAAAATTCCGAAGTTCGCGAACAGCTGCGCGAGCTTCTGGCCGATCGCATCAGGGGCCGCGAGGATTTGCGCGATCTCTTGAGGGATCGCCTGGAGAGTCGCGCCCATTTGCGCGACCTCATTCGCGATAGACTGGAGGGCCGCGAGGATTTGCGCGAACTCCTCGCGGGCCGCATGCACGGCCGCGAAGACCCGCGCGACCTGCTCGCGGACCGCATGCAGGGCCGCGAAGACTTTGGGGATCGCATGCACGGCCGTGAAGAGCTGCGCGACCTCATCCGCGACAGGCTGGAAGGCCGCGAAGACCTCCGCGCGCTTCTGGGCGACCGCATGAGGGAAAACGAGGATGTGCGCGACGCGATCCTCGACCGCCTGGGACGGCGCGCCCTGCTGCGCGAAATCCTCCAGGAGCATATGGGCCGCCCGGGCGCGATGCGGGACCTCATCTCGAACCGGCTGGAAGAGCGTGGCGAGCAGCATGAAGGCGGCGCCCAGGGCGTCAGCCGCGAGGATCTGCGCGACCTCATTCTCGAACGCGTCCGTAACAAGGGCGACGTCGAAGACCTTCTGGCGCAGCTCCGCGACCGGATCGAAGGCGAAGACTAGAAGCGCGCCCAATCCACGGGCGGCCTTCCGCTGAGGCCGCCCTTCAAACCCCGAATGGAGAGTTAGAATGAACAAGGCTGTCTATTTCGCGGCGGCGCTTCTCTTCGCGCCCGCCCCCGTTTACGCCCAGGAGGCTCAACCGAGCCAGGAACAGGCCCAGCCGCGCGATCAGGGCGAACGCGGCGCCTCCGAGGACCGCGATCGCGACCGCGGAAGCAGCATGCGGGAAGACCTGCTGGAGCGCCTGTCCCGGTCCGATTTGAGGGATCGCATCGCTTCGGCCGTCGAGAGGATCGAAGGCGCCTGCGCTGACGACATCGACCGCTATTGCGGGGACATCACGCCCGGCGGCGGACGCATCGCGAGCTGCATGCAGGCCTACGCCGACCAGCTCAGCCGCAGGTGCCAGTTCACGCTGCGCCGCGCGGTCAACAATTTCGAGCAGGCCGTCGAGGGCATCGCCGACACCTGCATGACGGCGGTGCAGCAGCAATGCGGCGACACCGACGACGTCAAGCAATGTCTGCAACAGAAGACCTCGGCTCTGCCGCAGTCTTGTCAGACCATCGTCGCCGCGGCGACCCATGTCCGGCAGGCGCTGGCGGCCAGAGAGCAGGGACCGGCTTCCGGCCAAGGAACGGCCAAGGAGCAGGGTACTGCTTCCGCCCAGGCGGCGCCCCAGCCGGGCGGGGCTACGCCCACGCAGACCGCGCCTGGGCGCCAGGGCCTGAGGGGCATGCCGGTGTTCAGTTCCGATGGAAAGAACCTCGGCGATATCGTCCGGGTCGAGAGAGCGCCCGACGGCAAGATCCAGTCCGTGCAGATCCAGGTCGGCCGCCTTCTCGGCCTCGGCGAGAAAACGATAACCATAGACGGAAACAAGATCGAGCAACTCGCCGACCGTATCAAGCTGATGATGAACAGCGATCAGGTTCGCCAGCTTCCGGATACGCGCAGCCCCGGCGGCGCCCAGCGCTAAGCGGGCTCGAAAATCCGCCTCACCCCCGCCCCCTCTCCCCCCTGGGAGAGGGTGGCGGCCGGCTTGCCGGGCGCCGGGAACTGCGTTGGCCGCGCCCTCGCGACCGCGCTGCTTGCGCGACCTGTCTTTATCTCGCCAGCGCGGCGAGCCTCGCCCGGGCCTTTTGCTGAGCGTCGCGGTTCGAATCCAAGAGCGCCTTCAGCTCGATGGCCTTCTTGAAATCGAGGATGGCGAGCGCGGGCAGCCCTTGGGCCTCGTAAATCTGGCCCCGGCCCCAAAGCGAGTTGATGCTCTCGGCGTTGATCCTGAGCGCCGCGTTGAAATCCTCAAGCGCGGCGTTTGGATCGGCGAGCGCGAGCAGGATGTGGCCCCTCGTATCGAGGACGCGCCAGTCGTTCGGCTTGAGCGAAACCGCTTTATCGGCGTCCGCCTTCGCTTCCTTGTATTGCTGCGTCTCGAACTGAACCGAGGCCCGCGCGTTATAAGCCGCCGCATCGTTGGGCCTCATGCCGATCGCCTTGTTCAAGTCGGCGAGGGCCTGCGCGAAGTCGCGTTTGCGCTGATTGGCGAGGGCGCGGCTCACATAGGCCGAGGCATGCTTCGGATCGATGCTCAGGGCCTTGTCGAAATCGGCGATGGCGCCGGCGTGATCGCCCCGGCCCTCGCTGAGAGCGATGCCGCGGTGGTCGTAAGTCTCGGGATTCGAGGGATTGAGGCTGAGCGCCATGTTGTAATCGGAGATGGCGGGCTCCCACGCGCCCTCTGCGGCATGCGCGTCTCCCCGCTTGATATAAGCCGCTTCGAACTTTGGATCGAGGGCGATGGCTTTTGTAAAGTCCAGCAGGGCGCGGCCATTATCGAACACCGTGAAATAGACGATCCCCCTGCCGAAATAGGGCTCCGGATATTTCGGATCGAGGCTCATGGCTTTATTGAAGTCTGTGATCGCGCCCTCGAACGAGCCTCTGTTCAGGTTGACGAAGCCGCGGCCCGAATAGGCGTTGGTGAATTGCGGGCTGAGCCGGATGGCCTGGTCGTAATCGTCGAGCGCGCTGGCGTGGTCGCCACTGCGCTCGTAGGCGCGGGCGCGGCTGAACCACGCGATCGCATTGCTTCCCCGCGTATCCGCGATGATCGAGGTGCAGGCGCGGATGGAAAGTTCAAGGTTCGCATCCTGCGCGCAATCGCCGTTGGTGTCGGCGAAAGCGGCGCCGCAGAGCGCAAGATACAGGCTGAAGGCTGTGATCGGCACACGCATGAATTGTCCTCCCAATTTGTTATTTTGACCGAATATATAGCGTCGCGAATGTAAGCGCCAGCGCGGCAGAGCCGTTGTTGCGGGAGAATGTGCGGTTTTGTCAAATATTCCGGGCTCGCCGTATGACACAATTTAACTTTTTCCGTTGCAGGATTTGGCCGCTGGGACGCCGCAATTGCGCGCCAATTCCTTGGCTGATAGAAAACGCTTGTATTCAATTCCACTTTTGGATCGATGTCATGAGACGGATGATTGTGGCGGCCGCTTTGGCTGGCGTTCCCCTGGCGGCCCATGCCGCCGAATTTCCCTTGAAGCGCGTTGTGCTTTCAACCTCCGGGCTCATACAATTCACCCATGCGGGCGATGCCGAGGCCGGAACGGTCATCGAGCTGCCGGTGCGCATCGGCCAGGTGGACGACGTTCTGAAAAGCCTGACAGTGTTCGACGCGGCGGGCGCGGTCGGCGCCGTCAGCCTGCCGGGAAAAACGCCGCTCGCGGAGCTTTTTCGCGACCTGCCTTTCGACAGGGCCGCGCTTGAATCGCAGGCCGCGCTTCTGAACGCGCTTATCGGTGCGGAGGTCGAGATCGAGGGCAGCGTCATGGCTTCCGGCCGCGTCTTCCGCGTGGAGGAGGAGACCGTCCGGCTGCCGAACGATGGCGGCGACACGAAGCGGCATAGGCTCACGCTTCTGACGGACAAGGGCTTCGTCCAGGCCGTTCTCGAAGAGCTGACGGCGGTGCGCTTCAAGGATGCGGAAACGCGCGCCCAGATCGACCGGGCGCTGACAGGGATCGCCACCAATCGCGCGAAGGACAGGCGCACGCTTTCCATCGTGCTCGGCGGCGAAGGAGCGCGGCAGGCGGGCTTCAGCTATGTGGTCGCGGCGCCGGTCTGGAAAACGTCCTACCGCCTCGTGCTGCCGAAAGAAGGCGGAAAGGCGAGGCTGCAAGGCTGGGGCATCCTCGAAAATCTCACCGGCGGCGACTGGAAGGATGTGGACCTCACGCTCGTCTCCGGCAATCCGGTCGCGCTGAAGCAGGCGCTCTATTCCGCCGTGTACGTGGACCGGCCCGAGATTCCCGTTACGTCTTCGCTGCGCGTCGTGCCCAACAAGGATGAGGCGCCGGAAACCGCGGTGGGCGGCATCCGCCGGGCTCGCGGCTTTGGAGCGCCGGCCGGGCGGCGCCGCCTGCCCCCAAGGCGGCCACCCGCGCCCTCGCGCTGACCGAGGACCTCGCCGTGGCCCAGGCCGCTGCCGTGCCCGAGGAAGACGCGACGCATGTGCTGTTCCGCTTCCCCGGAAAGGTGACGCTCGCTTCCGGCTCGACGATGATGATCCCCTTCGCCGACCGGGACGTGACCGCGTCGCGCACCTACGTCTACCAGCCCGAGACGAACTCGACCCGGCCGCTCGCCGCGGTGCGGCTTACCAATGACGGCGAATCCGCGCTGCCCTCGGGCCTCATCACCTCGTTCGAGACGGGCGGCGACGGTTCGGCCAACTTCGCGGGCGACGCGCAGCTGCCGCTCCTCTCGAAGGGCGCCACGAAATTCATCACCTTCGCGCTCGATTTCGAAAACCGAGATCCGCCGCGAGGACAAGGGATCGAGGCAGGTCCGCCTCGGCAAGGCCGTGGGCGGCGAGCTGACCGTGACGGTGAAATCGCGCTGGGCAATCGACTACGAGATCACGCCGCCCGCCGGGGAAGACCGCGAAGTCTATATCGAGGAGCCGCGCCAGAATGGCTGGAAACCCGCCGGCGAGGCGAAGGACTTCGAGGAGAACGCCTCGCGCGTTCGCTTCCGGGTCGATGCGCCTAAGGGCAAGACCACCAAGGCGACGTTCGCGCGCGAGCACATCGACAGCGAAACCATCAGCCTCGTCTCGCTCGCGCCGGACCAGATTTACGCCACCGTTTCCGGCTTGCAGAACGACACGCCCGCGTTGAAAGAAGCGGTCGCGAAGCTCGGCGCAGTGGTTGGCGATATCGCGAAGATCGCTGCACGCAAGACCGCGCTCGACGCGGAGCGCGACAAGATCGGGAGCGATCAGGATCGCATTCGCCAGAACCTCGCAAGCGTCGGCCAGGCTTCCGACCTCGGCCGCCGCTATATCGAGACGCTGAAGTCCCAGGAAGACCGCATCGCCGCCATCGAGACCGAAGAGAAGAAGCTAGACGAGGGCCGCGCCGCCAAGACCAAAAAGGCCGAAGAAATCGCGCAAGCGCTTGTGCTGTAGCCGGCCGGGGCCGGGTATGGCAGGCGCGGTCCGGTTGCAATCCGCCGATTTAACGTCGTCATCCCGGAAGGGCGCTTTTCGCGCCCCCCCGGGATCTTTCAAAACCCCGAACCAAAGTGTTGAGGGAGATCCCGGATAAGGGCGAGGGCGCTTTCCGGGGCGACATCGAAGGCGAGCGAATAGTCGCAAGGCGGACTCGTGTGGTATTATAATACCGTTAAATCGCACATTTTTTGCAAAACGAATCCAATAGCGTTAATCGCCGGTGTACGCCCGCGCGCCCGGCTGGCCCCACGGCTGTCCGGTTTTTGCGAACCCTATCAAGGCGTCGTCCCCGAAAGACAGGCTCGCGCGGCTTATCGGGGGGGAGTGAGGGGGGGCCGCAACGCTCCTGTTTTGCGCACACTTAGCCGCACGAGTTAAGCGCGCTTTAAAAACTCTCGAAAAATTCCGCCATAAAATCGCGCACACGAAAAACGTGCGCAGAAATTTTCGACAAATCCGAAGCGGTTGTTTCACGCACACGTTCTGCGAGCATGTGTCTGAGCCTGCGTGTGAAGTGCATGTTTCACGCACGCTTCCCGGCAAGCATGTTTTGCGCAGCGCATGTTTCACGCACATAAAATGCGCGCTATAATTTCGGGCAAGTTTTCTGCGCGTGGTGGAAAAGCCGCGTCAAGATGCGCGGCGAGCGAAGTGCATAATATACATGTGAGAGAGTGTGAGAGAGCTGTGTGTGGCGTGTAATGTGTTCGCGTTGCGCGCGGTAGAATGCATCATGCAAGTCGCGAGTAATTTCGAACAGAAGCAAGAACGCATTACTTAAGACGCGTCTACATTTTCGCCTTATGTTGGTCGGGTCGAAAATTGATCAAGTTAATGTGCTGATTTGCATGAGAACAACTTAGCAGAACGTGTTTAACAGAGTGCTAATTTCGACTTCGGCTGTTGCATTTGGCGCGAGCTGGTGCGGGCCGCGTGAGGCATGCGGTATGCGGCATGTGGCATGCGGCATGCCAGTTGTTTCACAAGAGCTTGCGTGAAACGCGGCGCGCCATAGGGTTGCGCCGGGCAGGCGCTTTCGGATTGTATACAATCTGTGGAGCATCGCGCCGTCGGCCAGCGCCGGGCCATCGCCCCGAACGTCGCTGTCGGACTGCGCCTTGCCGCCAGTCTGCATCGCCCAGTCCCTCGCGGCCAACGCCGGGCGGTCGCCTCGAACGTCGCCGCCGGTCTGCGCCGCGCCGTCGGTCCGCATCGAGCTGGCGCTCGCGGCCAGCGCCGGGCGGTCGCCCCGAACGTCGCCGCCTGTCCGCGCCTCGCCGCCGGACTGCATCGAGCTGGCGCCCGCGGCCAGCGCGGGGCCATCGCCCCGAACGTCGCCGCCGGTCTGCGCCGCGCCGCCGGACTGCATCGAGCTGGCGCTCGCGGCCAACGCCGGGCGGTCGCCCTGAACGTCGCCGCCTGTCCGCGCCTCGCCGTCGGACAGCATCAGGCGGTCGCTCTGAACGTCGCCGTCGGACTGCGCCTTGCCGCCAGTCTGCATCGCCCAGTCCCTCGCGGCCAACGCCGGGCGGTCGCCTCGAACGTCGCCGCCGGTCTGCGCCGCGCCGCCGGTCCGCATCGAGCTGGCGCCCGCGGCCAGCGCCGGGCCATCGCCCCGAACGTCGCCGTCGGACTGCGCCTTGCCGCCGGACTGCATCGAGCTGGCGCCCGCGGCCAACGCCGGGCGGTCGCCCTGAACGTCGCCGCCTGTCCGCGCCTCGCCGTCGGACAGCATCAGGCGGTCGCTCTGAACGTCGCCGCCGGTCTGCGCCGCGCCGCCGGACTGCATCGAGCTGGCGCTCGCGGCCAACGCCGGGCGGTCGCCCCGAACGTCGCCGCCGGACTGCGACGGGCGGTCGCTCGCTGCCAGCGCCGGGCGGTCGCCTCGAACGTCGCCGCCGGTCTGCGCCGCGCCGCCGGTCCGCATCGAGCTGGCGCCCGCGGCCAGCGCGGGGCCATCGCCCCGAACGTCGCCGTCGGACTGCGCCTTGCCGCCGGACTGCATCGAGCTGGCGCCCGCGGCCAACGCCGGGCGGTCGCCCTGAACGTCGCCGCCTGTCCGCGCCTCGCCGTCGGACAGCATCAGGCGGTCGCTCTGAACGTCGCCGCCGGTCTGCGCCGCGCCGCCGGACTGCATCGAGCTGGCGCTCGCGGCCAGCGCCGGGCCATCGCCCCGAACGTCGCCGCCGGACTGCGACGGGCGGTCGCTCGCGGCCAGCGCCGGGCGGTCGCCTCGAACGTCGCCGCCGGTCTGCGCCGCGCCGCCGGTCCGCATCGAGCTGGCGCTCGCGGCCAGCGCGGGGCCATCGCCCCGAACGTCGCCGCCGGACTGCGACGGGCGGTCGCTCGCAATCTGCGCCGTAGCAGCGAAGCGTTGCATTTGAGAAGGACGCTGTTGGGGCCTCAACTACAACGGGTGGCTTGTTCCGGTCCTGAAAAACGTATCCTCAAAAAGCTCCGCTCTCCGGCCCGCGCCATGCGCCAAGGAAGTCGTCAACCGAAACGCCGTTGATGCCTGTGAGCGGCACAGCCGTCGCCGGATCAACCCCCGTCATGAGTTGCGTCATCCAATTACCGAAGTTCGTAGCGTTTCCGCCAAGGTTGAGCGTGTTCTTATCGAGCGTGAGCGCCAAAGAAGCTGGCGAGATGGAAGGCATCTTTGACGCATCGCTTTTTGCGGGAGTTACAGGTTTCGCCGCCAAACCGGCTTTGAGATTGGCGAAGAAATTTTTGTTCTTCAACAGAAACACCAACAAGACCAGACCCATTAACGCGGTGCTGAAACGGCGCAGCGGTTCGATGTATCCAAAAGAGCCCGCCATTCCGAGAGAAGCCGCCCAATAGATAAAACCTCCCGGTCCGATCAAATCGGATTTGATCTGACGCCCAAACTGCACGTAAGTATCTTGGGCAGAGGTGATGACCAAAGCCAAGCCTATGATGATAAGAGCGAACGGCATGCAACCTCCAAAGAAGTTCTGATGAGTTTCATGATGCGTACGACCGCGTACAGCACATTTTCAACGCTTTTGCGCGCGCGAACAAAATCTCTTGCGTGTATTTCGGCATCCGAACTATGGTTCAACTCTGCATAGATATTCGAAAGATTGACTTCCGCTGGGCTTGGGTTCGGCAACATGACGCCGCCGAACAGAGGCCCGAGTTTGAGCATGTAATTCTGAAAGGTGTTGTTCATTTACGTGTTTCCTGCATGGTCACCAAATCGCGTCGCACGAGACTTAAGCTTTCAACTCATCCCCGCAAGCACCGTGATAGTATCTTCGTCATATTCATCGATCAGTGAAAGCTCTTCTCTGTCATCAGTACGTGGTACTTTCTTCGTATCGCGATCTTTGTCAAGCCAATCGGGATAAGCAGGTGCGGACAACTGTTCGGGCGTCGGATTGAGCGCGGGAATTGTTGGAACCAAATAGCGGCAGCGTAACGGTTCTCCCGCTTTGATACATTCGTACATTTCGCGCGCGCCAATGCCGAACCATGTCTCGAATTGTTCAAGCCGTTTAAGCGCTAGCGGCTTAGGGTTAGGGTCTGACATGATTGACCATCCCGTTCCATCAAGCCAGTCGCGTTTAGGCCCAGGTTTCATGACCCGCATTTCTCGTGGCACATACGCCCAACGTCCTGCCAGCTTAAACCGTTCGGGCGACGTGCATGCTTCGCCTATCGAAATGTATCGCTTGATCCAATAGATGAATGTCGGCGCAATTTCAGAACCGTCGCTCTTTCTCGATACAGGGGGCATTCTCCAGATAGGCAAAACGTCTTCGCGAAAGAAGTCTAACAAGTCTTTTTCGAATAGAGATGCATGTGGATCGTCGCTTGGTCCGCCGTCAGCCGTCTGACCATCGATTTTCTTCGGATCAAAACCGCGAGATTTGCCTGTCTGCACGGCTTTTCCTGTCTTGTTGAGTTTCTCATATGCATAGACGCCGCTTTGCAGAAAGAAGCCGTTTTGTACTTCCTTCCATTCCCAATCGCCTAGATGAACGTCGCGCGAGCCTTCCGGCTTGAGCAGCGCCCCGAGATCGAGCGGGCGCTGACTGCATATTCCATCGGTCATGAAAGACACGATTGCATACGGGTCTTTTAGCGCCGCTTTCAGCACGCGCGCGCGACACCACGCTGTAATTGCGGATGCGTAATAGGGGCAGGCGGATGAAGGCGGCGTGCCATTCTCCGCGTTGCCGCCGATAGACTGGGCGGTCTTGCCGTAAAGCGAATTGATGACGAGTTTGATAACCTTTTCAGTAATATCATGTTGCTGCTTAAGCGCCTTGCGCCATTTATACATGTCCGGTAGAAAATCGTAAGGCTTTGCATCGCTTGCCGGTTCGAATAACGAACATTCTTCGATGCGCATATGGCTTTCAATCTTCGTCTTTGGAAAAAATGTTTTGAACCAATCAATTCCTGCCAATACTTCGTCGCGCATCAACCATGCATTGCCAGCGCTCGGGAAAAGAATAAGTCCTCTTTTCACGGTTCTGTAGGGAAATGGGAAGAAGGGGATAGGTCTTCCATCTTTTCCTTGCCTCGGAAAATTCCAATGAACGTGAAACATGCTTAGGATATTCGCCTGTTTTCCTTCGACGTAGCGGACTGGTTTGCATCCGCTATGTATCCATGTTCCGCCTTTCATCGAGGGCAGGCACAAGCAAGCACTTGGATATGCGCTTGCGATATCATAAATCTGGAGCCTTTGGTCTTTGGCGTAGCCTTGTTTTATCAACTCAATTCGTCCACCGAAAAACGCATGATGGGCGCGATCTTGCTGCATGCTTATGTCGCGAATTGCTATATCTTCAGAATAGTGCTCTTCCTTCAGCTTTTTTTCTTTGATAAGCTCGCCCGCCGCCGTACCTGCGCCGGACCAACGCGACAACCTAATTCCGATTTTGTCGGTCCCGTCACGCAATACCGTCAGCGCCTTCGAAAGCATTGTTAGCTCAAGTCCACAATATTTCTTGATAGTATCGAAATCTACGTTATCGAACTTAGAGCGATGCTTTTTGTTTTCGGCAACGATATCGTGATCGGACTTTTCTACATATCCCTTGTCCACAAGACTTTGTGTCGCCCTAACGAAACTCTCTTGATAAAAACCGAAAGCGTCGAATATGCAAATGTGCGCCGTCGAGTTGAGTTTTCGCGCGAGTTCCCCGTTCGCATTTGTGTATGGCTGGCCGTCTTTATCAAGCTTCAAGAGCCACGGGCTTCGTCCAGGAACGAGCTTCCATATTTTTAGATACTTTCCTTTGAGATACTCAAAAGCATAATCTTTCCAGAACTCAAACCCGGCAACGCTTTTTTTAGTCCCGTAAATTTCGCGACGACTGATTTTATATGCGACCTCATGTGGCAAGCCTTTCAATATCTGCGTAGCATCGTAACCGAATGCGAAAGAGACGAACACGACACCGTGTTTGTAGCCGTTTTTTGGACCGAACTTCTCCGGCAAGCCTGTTAGCCATTCCACGATTTCGAGAGACGTAAGCGGTTTTTTACTTTGATCGCCAAGCCAATATTCGGTCGTGTCTTCCATCTCCAGCAGCATGCGCTTTTGTTGTTCTGGTTCTGCTTTTTCGATGGCGCTCGCGGCATGCTTCCGCAACGAACCTTTAGCGCCCCACAGAAAGGTATGATGGGCGGGAAAGACGATTTCGAGAGGTGATACCGGATTCCCCTGTTGATCGAGAACGCCGTGTAGGCGCTTGATATCATCCAAGCCGAGATAGTTTTGTCCCTCCGCATCGATGGAAACGAAAGGTTTGTGATATTTGTCGCTTTTGGCGCGGCGTTCATATGCCGCGTCGGCTTGCGGGTTTTCTTTTTTTCGGCGCTTTTCCGCTTCAACTCGCTTCGTGCGCTTCTCTGGATCATTCGCCAAACTTTTGCGAAATCGCCGACTGCGTTCTTTTCCACGTGCTTTGTCTTGTGCTGCGCGATTTTCTAAAAGAGCGATTTCGAACGCGCTGGGCATGATTATCCGCGTCGTGTTCGGAATGACCGTGAATGCTTCGTTTGACATTAGGCCGCCTCATCAATTTCTAAGTCATCTTCATCGCTTGCGCGTTTATCGCTTTTCGACTGCAAGAGCCGCCCAATGTTAGGATCACCCGCTGCGCGCGCGATATCGAGCAGGTTTTGATAGCGACCGTGAGGAACGAAATGGTTTGGATCGCTGACCTTTTGGCGATAATCGTTTACAGCTTGATCGCCAATATACCGGCTAACTCGCCAAGACTGCTTTTCTCGCGCATTCAATTCGGGTTGGGCATATCGAATATTCGAGACCTTCTTTTCGAAGTTAAACGTCGCGCGTTCGGATTGTTTCGCTGATAATGGTTTGTACTTCCTATCGGCTAATTCAAGCTCGCGTTTCGCGTTGCGTTCAACCTTTTGTTTAAGTCGTGTGCGTCGCTGCTTCTCGGCTGCATCTTGGTTCTTCCGGCTCTTATAGATCAGTTCGCCTTCCGCATGCGCTCTCGCGAGAGCTTCCGGTGACGCGCCGGTCATCTTGACCGTGAAAAGGCGCTTCGAAATCGTCTTCGTGTTTTTGGCGACGCGCTTGCCGATCTCTATATAGCGCGATGATTTAGCCGAATGGCCAAGCTTTTCGAGTTCGGCCTTTGTCAGCTTACGGAAATCCGCCGCTTTGGCCCCGGCAATTCTTTTTTCGGCGCGGGTCAGCTTTTTAGCCATGACGGCAGCCTCCTTTTATCGAGGCGAAAGCGCCGGTCGCGGTCATAGAAATTTTGTGCGAGCGCCTTAGTTTTTCTTGCGGCGCAGACGTGCTGTTGTTATTTTGGGACATGATTTGGAGTCCTTTTTGACTGTTCGGTTGATGGTTTGGCGACTGAAACTAGCGGTCATTAAAGAAGGTCTCCTTCTAACGATGCGGAATTGAGGGTTCCGCTGATAGCCTTGACAAAGTCGAATGCTTGTGACACTCGATTTTGTGGTTTAACTCGGGCTTACACGAAGACAGATTTACAAGGCGGCGTTTTCAGCCGCCTTTTTTTTCTTTGCGGACTAATTCGACGTAACTGATATGGTAACTCGGCAAGCTCTTACTGAATTTTGCGCAGCGCTGAAAATCCCAATTCGGAAGCATCTCAAAATGACCACGTTCGCAGAACTCTAAGTTATCGGCATGCATGCTACGGGTATAGGGGCGGACGGCGATCATTTTGCGGACGGGATGCCGATCACATTCGTTCGGGAGATTAATCATCTCCGCAAGTTCGGCGAACTGGCCAGCGCCGATATACCCGTGCAGATCAGTCAAGATGTAAACGATAGAGACCCTTGCGATGCGCTCTCGGTAGTTGACGCACCAATCTCGCCAATCAAGAAACATTTCGCGCGCGGATAAAACATCGGCTCTCGGGTGGAGCGACATTTCGATACGGCGCGCGAGAGCATCGTAATGCGAGGCGCGATACATCCGCATAGGCGCGCTTAAAAAAACTTGGATACGTTCTGCAACGGCGGGTGCGCCCTTGTCGATAAGCCGGAAACCGGTGATGTTCGTTTCAGGAAGCGTGCGCATGTCCGGTCTCAGTTCTCGACGGCTCAAAATCGCGCTCATCAAGATCGGGATTGAACTTGCGCCGCAGATTGAGCGCTTCCCGGCGGCGCGCCTTGTAAGCCGTCAGCTTCTCACCATCAGAAATGAGCGGTAAGCCGCGCACGATGGCTATCGCCGCCAAGTCGGAGCGTACCAAGCCGCACTCGCGTGCCAAAGCCCAAAGAACACGATGTTCCTCAGGTGAAAGATCGACGGCATATCTAATCTTTTCGTCAAACGGCAACATTGTCAGCCTCGCTGAAATCGAGCGCCCAAGTTTTGCGAAGCCTATCAGCTTTCTCGCGACACTCTTTCTCAAAACCTTGCTTGAGAGCGGCGTCATATTGATCGAGCAACGCTGTATTCGAGTGTTTTTCGAGCAACATGCGCAAGCCCGATCTAAGCGCCGAACGTAAAATGTGGCGCTTCGACACGCCGCGTTCCGTGGATAGTTCTGTGATGTATTCGAAATCTACAGGGTAGATTTGCAGAGCGACCTGTTTTTCATGCTTAGGCATAGCTTTCTCCTTCCTTCTATTGCTACATTAACCTGATTTGAGACGGCGTGGGTTAACCAAAGGTTAACGCGGCCTGTCAGGTTCTAAGTCAGGTTCTAAGTGTTGTAATTTCATCGCATACGGACAGGAGTACCAAGAAAGGCAAAGGCTTAGCTCTAGCCAAATCAGCTAGAACAAAGTAGAGTTCTCTTTTATGTCTGTCTGTGGTGGCATGTTTTGTTGAGACGTTTTTGAGAGACGCCGAAAAGTGCGCGCATTTACGCGCTTGTAATTTCGTGCGTGTACATTAGCACCTGGTTTTCTTCGACGGATTTTCTCATGCCTCGCATCGACATTCCCGAAAACGTTCTGAATTCGATGCTTCAAGGAAGGGCTTCGGGATTATCCTACGCAAAACTCGCCGAGAAGCATGGCTATAAAGTCAACGCGACTATGCGGGCGGTCAAGGAATGCGGGTTAACACCGGATGCGTTAAGACGGACCGGTCAAGCAAGCCTAAAACTGCCAGCCTACTGGCGTGCATCGTCTAGAGCGGTCAATGCCAAAGTGCTCATTCTACAGGGGCCGTGTTCCGGGCTTTCAGTTCGAAAGAAGCAACTGGTAGTCTTCGACGCGGACCGCGAAATCTCATATATGCCTGGACTGCCGCCTTTCGAAAGCATCATAGCGGAAGCGCCCGGTTTCCATGTCACAGGAGAGGCGCTGAAATGGCTGGCGCGTCATGAGGTTGGGCTGTTCGTCGCGACCGGGCATAACACGGCTTCCGTCATGCTCACCACGCCGCCAGCCAAGCAAGCAAAACTTCGGCTGGCGCAGTACGCCGCTTTCTCAAACCCCTTGCCGGTCGCGTCCGCCATCGTCACACAGAAGATTCTCGCGAGCTGCGAATGCGGCTTTCTCAGTAGACGCGAGACGCACGCGCATCTCTCGCGGGTCAAGATGGCGACTGATTTGCCGAACCTCCTGCTTGCCGAAGGTGTAGCTGCACAGGCGCATTTCATTGGACTTAGAAGGAAGCTCGTTTTTCGCGGTCTTGGAAAAGATTGGCCGGAAGCTTGGGATTCTTGGGATAGCCGCAACGCTTCGCTCTGTAATCCTTCGCCGCGTCACGCTCTCCATCCCTTCAACGCGATATTGAACTATGCTTACATGGTCGCCGCCGCACAGATCGAACGCGCTTTAACGGCTTGGGGCTTCGATACCGCCATAGGGTTTCTTCATCTCTTGAAAGAGTATCGCGCGAGTCTCGTCTATGACGCGCTGGAATTGCAGCGCGGCCCCATCGATGCGCGAATTCTGAGTTTCACCGCGAACCGCACTTTCCGGCGTAAGGAATTCACGCTCTCAAACAACGGCGTCGTTCGGCTCGCGCCGGAAATCGCGCGGATCGTGGCGGGTCGCGCGCTGGCGACGCAACGAGACTTGAGCGAATTATGCGAGTGGCTTGAGAGCGCTGTTAGGCGGGGCGATGGAAGGACGACTTCGCGGCGATAAGATAGCGCAAGCCGATGGCAGACGCGCCTAGGTCGGAACCGGCGCTCAAAGTCGGGCAAAGGCCGTCAGCTGAAGAAGCGGGCCTTGGAAGAGCGCTCAAGCGGTTATGCCTGCTTTCGGATCTCATAGTGGGCGTGCTCGACACCGCCAACATCTCAAGCTACACGGAAGAAGTTGTTCTCGGAATTGCGGCCAAGTATTGGAATTTGCGCCCGCATCTTCCCCGTGCCGTTCTCTACAAGTATGTGGCAAATAGCGTTGCAATATTGGAAAATTTCCAAGCGCCCCCCCCCCCAATCTGATAGCATCCGCGAATGACGGTTGCACCGGCCAACGCTTTTCCTATCGTCGCCCTGGGCGGGTCCGCCGGGGGCCTGACGGCGTTCACGGCATTTTTTGAGGCCGTCGAAGCGTCGGGCGATCCCATAGATATGGCGTTTGTCGTCATATCGCACCTCTCTCCCGATCACAAAAGCCATCTGGCGGAGCTGTTGCAGCGCACGGTCCGCCTTTCGGTCTCCGAGGTCGCTGGCAGGACGCGGATCGAAGCTGGGCATGTGTACGTTCTTGCTCCCGGTCAAGCGCTGGTGGTGCGGCAAGGATGGCTGGAGCCACATAAGCGGGGGGCGGGGATCGCTCATCCCGTGGACGAACTTTTTGCGTCGCTCGGCGAGGACGCCGGATCGAGGGCGATTGCCGTCGTCATGTCTGGGACGGGGTCCAACGGCTCTGCAGGCCTGTCCGCGGTTCGCGAAGGAGGCGGCCTCGTCCTCGCGCAAAGCCCGGACTCTGCAGAATTCGGCGAGATGCCAAGGCGTGCGATTGGTACGGGGTTCGTGGACTCCGTGCTGCTTCCGGAGGAGATGATCGCAACGATAGCACGCTACGCGGAGCATCTCCGCTCTCCCGCTGCAGGTGAGCAGCAGCAAGAGGCAAATACTTCAGCTGTGCAAAATGAGGCGGGAAAGGAGAAGGCGTTCAAGGCGATCCTCGGGACATTGCGCGCAAACACCTCGATCGACTTCCGAAACTACAAGACGGGAACGCTGCAGCGGCGCATCGGCCGCCGGGTCGGCTTGCTGCGGCTGAACAGCTGGGACGCTTATGTCAAATACCTGCACGAGAAACGGGAGGAAATACAGGCCCTTACCAACGACCTGCTTATTGCCGTAACCGGTTTCTTCCGCGATCAGGAAGCCTGGAACACGCTTCGCGACGAGGCCCTCCGCCCGCTCATCGCAGCGCATGACACCGACCAGCCCTTTCGCGCCTGGGCGCCTGGGTGCGCTTCGGGCGAGGAAGCATACTCGCTCGCCATGCTTCTGATGGAGGAGATGAAGGCTCAGAAGAAGCGCTTTCCCATCGAGATTTTCGCCACCGACCCGTCGCCGACCGCACTGAGCCGAGCGCGGGCAGGGCTTTACCCCGAAGCCGCCTTGCAGCTCCTGCCAGAAAAGCTGAGACGGGACTATTTCGAGCGCGGAGACGATATTGCTGCGGTCTCGCGGAAGCTTCGGGAATGCGTGGTATTCGCACCTCAAAATGCCGTTCAGGACCCGCCCTTTTCACGACTAAACCTCATCGTTTACCGTAACGTTCTGATCTATCTTCAATCTGAGGTCCAACAGAAGGTCTTGCGGTTGTTCCATTTCGCTCTTTCCGAGGGGGGATATTTGTTTCTCGGGAGCGCCGAGTCTCTGGGTGGAGCCGAGTTCCTGTTCGAGACTATTTCCAAGAAGTGGCGGCTCTATCGCCAACTCGGTGCAACCCGTCACGATATCGTCGATTTTCCTTCTCCACAGGGGGGAAGCCGGTATCTCTCCAACTACCCAGCGCCGGAGACAGGGCAACGCATGCCTGTGCGCAGAACCGAGGAAGCCTTAAAGACGCTGGCCGGCCGCTACGCTCCGCCCTCCGTTCTGATCGACAGCAATCTTCAGACGCTTTATTACCACGGCGCCACGGAGCGGTTCCTTAAGCCGCAATCGGGAGAACCGACCCAGGATCTCCTTGCAATGGCGCGCGACGGACTGGACCTACGCCTGCGCCGGATCATCGAAAAGGCAAAAGAGACGAACGCACCGCAAACGGAGCAGGGCCAGTTCCGTCAGGACGGCAAAACAGTGCCCGTTCTTGTTGAAGTTGTCCCGCTCAAACAGGATGGCGAAATCAGGTTTCTTGTCAGTTTTGTTGAGGCCAAGGCCAGCGGCATGGCGAGCAAAGCAGAGGTCGCGCCAGACTTGTCGCGCGAGCAGGAACTTGAAGCGGAGGTCAAGTTTCTTCGGGAGGAAATCATAACGTCGGCCGACGTCATGAACCGCTCCCAGGAAGAGCTGAAGTCTTATAACGAAGAAATCATGTCCATGAACGAAGAGCTTCGCGCCGCGAACGAGGAGCTCGAGACCTCGAAGGAGGAACTGCAGTCCCTTAATGAGGAGCTGAACACCGTCAACAACCAGTTGCGCGCCAAAGTGGACGAGTTGTACGAGCGCACCAATGATCTCGACAATCTGCTGGGCAGCACAGACGTGGCCACGCTCTTTCTGGGCCGGGACCTGCACATTCGCTGGTTCTCCCCGGGCGTTGTCAACCTATTCAATGTTCGCTCGAGCGATATCGGCCGTCGAATTTCCGACTTCTCCCAGAAAACGGCGGATGAAGATTTTACGGCGGATTGCGAGCGCACGCTCCGCACCCTGACGCCTTCCCAAAAACAGGTTCGAAGCAGGAATGACCGTTGGTTCGTCCGTCGTATTCAACCCTACCGTACCCGTGACGACCGCATTGACGGCCTGGTGGTTACGTTCTTCGATATCACCGCCATCGAGGCTGCCCGGCATTACGCCGAGAGCGTCGTCGAAGCAGTGCCGACCCCGCTGTTGGTGCTCGACCCCGATCTGCGCGTGATTTCAGCCAACCCAGCGTTCTACAAATCCTTTCAGGTGAGCGCAGATCAGACATTGCATCGCCTCGTCTACGACCTTGGCAACGGTCAATGGAATATTCCTTTGTTGCGCACGCTTCTGACCGCTGTTCTGGAACGCTTTGAAAACTTTTCTAATCAACTGGTTGAGCACACCTTCGAAACAATCGGCAAGAGGACCATGCTGCTGAGCGGCCAAAGGGTGGACGAAGCTCAACTCATTTTGCTGGTGATCGAGGACATCACCGAACGCAAACAAGACGAAGCGTATCAGAATTTGCTGATGCATGAGCTCAACCATCGCGTCAAGAATGCACTCTCCGTTGCGCAAGCCATGGCATCGCAAACACTAAGCAATAGCGCGTCTCTGGAAGAGTTCGGGGACGTATTTCAAGGTCGGCTTGCCGCGCTCGCGCAGGCTCACAGTCTGCTGTTGAAGCGCGATTGGACCCCGGTCAGCCTTGCGCAGCTTGTGCGAGACGCCACCCAGCCTTTCGATCCAGCGCGGGTGATCGTGGAAGGGCCGAAGGTGGAGCTTCCGCCCCGGAAGGCGCTCTCGGCTTATCTCGCCCTTCATGAACTCGTAACCAACGCTGCAAAATACGGCGCACTCTCCCAGAATGGAGGCAGGGTCTCCGTGCGCTTGAACATAAGACGTAAGGCCACGATCCGCCTCATTTGGCAGGAAAGCGGCGGCCCGCTTGTGAAACAGCCGGACCGCGAAGGCTTCGGCACCAATCTTATCAGGCAGATTACGCAACATGAACTCGATGGCGATTGCGATCTCCGCTACGAGCCTGAAGGACTGCGATGCGAATTAACGTTTCCGAACACATGACCTAATTCTTCCGCCGTCTCGGATAAGACCGCATTGGGATCCCGAAGCCGACTCGGCGCGTATGGGATCGCGAGAAAATCGGCACGTCCGTTCACGACCCTGAAGAGCCTTGCTGGCCGCGAGCGCCAGCTCGATGCAGTCCGGCGGCGAGGCGCAGATCGGCGGCGACGTTCGGGGCGACCGCCCGGCGTTGACCGCGAGCGCCAGCTCGATGCGGACCGGCGGCGAGGCGCGGACAGGCGGTGACGTTCGGGGCGACCGCCCGGCGCTGGCCGCGAGCGCCAGCTCGATGCGGACCGGCGGCGCGGCGCGGACAGGCGGCGACGTTCAGGGCGACCGCCCGGCGTTGGCCGCGAGCGACCGCCCGTCGCAGTCCGGCGGCGACGTTCGGGGCGATGGCCCGGCGCTGGCCGCGAGCGCCAGCTCGATGCGGACCGACGGCGAGGCGCGGACAGGCGGCGACGTTCGGGGCGACCGCCCGGCGTTGGCCGCGAGCGCCAGCTCGATGCAGTCCGGCGGCGCGGCGCAGACCGGCGGCGACGTTCAGAGCGACCGCCTGATGCTGTCCGACGGCGAGGCGCGGACAGGCGGCGACGTTCAGGGCGACCGCCCGGCGTTGGCCGCGGGCGCCAGCTCGATGCAGTCCGGCGGCAAGGCGCAGTCCGACGGCGACGTTCGGGGCGATGGCCCCGCGCTGGCCGCGGGCGCCAGCTCGATGCGGACCGGCGGCGCGGCGCAGACCGGCGGCGACGTTCGAGGCGACCGCCCGGCGCTGGCAGCGAGCGACCGCCCGTCGCAGTCCGGCGGCGACGTTCGGGGCGACCGCCCGGCGTTGGCCGCGAGCGCCAGCTCGATGCAGTCCGGCGGCGCGGCGCAGACCGGCGGCGACGTTCAGAGCGACCGCCTGATGCTGTCCGACGGCGAGGCGCGGACAGGCGGCGACGTTCAGGGCGACCGCCCGGCGTTGGCCGCGAGCGCCAGCTCGATGCAGTCCGGCGGCGCGGCGCAGACCGGCGGCGACGTTCGGGGCGATGGCCCCGCGCTGGCCGCGGGCGCCAGCTCGATGCAGTCCGGCGGCGAGGCGCGGACAGGCGGCGACGTTCGGGGCGACCGCCCGGCGCTGGCCGCGAGCGCCAGCTCGATGCGGACCGACGGCGCGGCGCAGACCGGCGGCGACGTTCGAGGCGACCGCCCGGCGTTGGCCGCGAGGGACTGGGCGATGCAGACTGGCGGCAAGGCGCAGTCCGACAGCGACGTTCGGGGCGATGGCCCGGCGCTGGCCGACGGCGCGATGCTCCACAGATTGTATACAATCCGAAAGCGCCTGCCCGGCGCAACCCTATGGCGCGCCGCGTTTCACGCAAGCTCTTGTGAAACAACTGGCATGCCGCATGCCACATGCCGCATACCGCATGCCTCACGCGGCCCGCACCAGCTCGCGCCAAATGCAACAGCCGAAGTCGAAATTAGCACTCTGTTAAACACGTTCTGCTAAGTTGTTCTCATGCAAATCAGCACATTAACTTGATCAATTTTCGACCCGACCAACATAAGGCGAAAATGTAGACGCGTCTTAAGTAATGCGTTCTTGCTTCTGTTCGAAATTACTCGCGACTTGCATGATGCATTCTACCGCGCGCAACGCGAACACATTACACGCCACACACAGCTCTCTCACACTCTCTCACATGTATATTATGCACTTCGCTCGCCGCGCATCTTGACGCGGCTTTTCCACCACGCGCAGAAAACTTGCCCGAAATTATAGCGCGCATTTTATGTGCGTGAAACATGCGCTGCGCAAAACATGCTTGCCGGGAAGCGTGCGTGAAACATGCACTTCACACGCAGGCTCAGACACATGCTCGCAGAACGTGTGCGTGAAACAACCGCTTCGGATTTGTCGAAAATTTCTGCGCACGTTTTTCGTGTGCGCGATTTTATGGCGGAATTTTTCGAGAGTTTTTAAAGCGCGCTTAACTCGTGCGGCTAAGTGTGCGCAAAACAGGAGCGTTGCGGCCCCCCCTCACTCCCCCCTCGCGCGGCTTATCGGGGATCCATATCCAAGTACGTGCAAGTTTCGTCATGGATTCCCGGCGACCCGGCCGGGTGGCTCAACCCGCCGCCTTCTCAATTGGGGGCATGGCCGGAATGCGAATGACCGCCTTCAGCCCGCCAAGCGTGCTTTGGCCCAAGGCGATGTCGCCGCCGTGGCTCCTTACGATGTCGCGCGCGATGGCGAGGCCAAGCCCCGTGCTTTTTTTGTTCTGGTTTCTCGCGCCGTCGAGGCTGTGGAATGGCCTGAAAACTACTTCGCGCTTGTTCTCGGGGATGCCGGGGCCGTTGTCCTCGATCAGCACCGTAAGCCAGCCTCGCGAGCGCAGCGCCCGGATCGAGATGTGGTCGGCGTAGCGGCAGGAGTTCGTAACAAGGTTCGTGATCGCCCGCTTGAACGCGTTGCGGCGCAGGGCGACCACGAGCGGATCCTGGCGAACGTCGAGATGGATGGTCTTCCCCGGCGTCTCGGCGGCGGCTTGCACTTCTTCCAGCACGCGCTGGACGTTGACGCGCCGCGTGTTCTCGCCGGAATCGCCCTTCGCGAAGGCGAGATAGTCTTCGAGCATCTGCTGCATCTCGTCCACGTCGCGCTTCAGCGCCTCGACCTGCGGCGCGCGCATCATCGCAAGCTGCAGCCTGAAGCGCGTGAGGATGGTGCGCAGGTCGTGGCTGACGCCCGCCAGCATGATGGTGCGCTGCTCGACATGGCGCTCGATGCGGTCGCGCATATCGACGAAGGCCTGTGCGGCGAGCCTCACCTCGCGCGCGCCGCGGACCTTGAAATCGGGCGGCGCCGGCCGTCCTCGCCCGAACCTGTCGGCCGCGTCGGCGAGCGCGAGAATGGGCTTGATCTGGTTGCGCAGGAACAGGATCGCCACGATGAGGAGGATCGTCGCGGACACGACCATCCAGACGATGAAGATGTGCGTGTTCGACGGCATGAGCTGGGCGCGCGGCGCGAGCACACGCATCACCGCGCCGTCGAGCTTGATCCTGATTTCGATGAAGGCCGAGGAGCCGAGCGTGTCGATCCAGAACGGCTTATGGATTTTGTATTGGATTTCCTGGGACAGATAGGTGTCCAAGAAGGCGAAAAATGGCTTCGAGCGCGTGGCCGGCAGCTCATCGCCCGGAACGAAGCGGACGGTGAGATAAAGCTCATTTCGCGCGATCTCGCTGAGGCGGTCGAGTTCGGCGGGACTTTTCGTTTTCAGAAGCTCATAGGACGCGGCGACCATGGAGATGTCCTGCGCCGTGGCCGTCGACAGCCGGCGCGTCACCGCCTGCCAATGCCGGTCGAGAAAGACGAATGTCAGGATGGACTGCAGGATGACGATGGGCGCGATGATGATGATGAGCGCGCGCGCGTAAAGGCCTTTCGGCATAAAGCGTCCGAGGCGGGCGCCCAGCTCCGACATGCTCTCGGAGAGCCTTTCGCGCGAATGCCATCGGCTCGGCGTCAAACTCCTGCCGCCGGCGCCGGGCGCCGCGCCTTCGTCCGCGCGGGGCGCGCCGCCATCGCTCAAGCCCAGGGAAATGGCCGACCCCTCCAGTTAATCCAGGTAGAGCACATAGCCCTTGCCCCTCACCGTCTGCAGATAGGCAGGGTTCGCCGGGTCCGTCTCGATCTTCTGCCTGAGCCGGTTGATCTGCACATCGACCGCGCGCTCGTTGTCATAGTCCCCGAGCCGGGCCAGATCGTCGCGCGAAACAAGCTCCCCGCCCGCGACCGCGAACTGGCGCAGCACCTCGCGCTCCTTGTCCGTCAGGCGAATCGGCTCGTCGCCGCGCCTCAACTCGTTGCGGCGAAGATTGAACGTGAAGGGCCCGAACGAGACCTCGCCCTGTTTTCCGCGCGGCGAGGACCGGCGCTTGAGAATATTCTGCAACCGGAGCAAAAGTTCGCGCGGCTCGAACGGCTTCGGCATGTAGTCGTCCACGCCAAGCTCGAGCCCTCTCACGCGATGCTCGGGCTCCGACCGCGCCGTCAGCATGAGGATCGGCACGTCGGAGGTTTTCCTCAGCGATTCCGCGATGTCGAAGCCGCTCTCGCCCGGCATCATCACGTCGAGAATGATGCAGTCGAAGGCGAATCCCTTGAGCTTCGAACGGGCCGCGGCGCCGTTTTCGGCCTGGGTGATTCTGTAGCCGTTCTGGCGAAGATAGCCGCCGAGAAGATCGCGGATGCGCTCGTCGTCATCCACGATAAGAATATGCGGCGCGTCATCCGGCAGCGGCGGCATTTCGAAATCGAGCGTTTGGACGGTGCTCATGGACCGGCGCCAATCCTTTTTCCGTTGAAAGTGAACCCACCTCAGAACAACTTTTGACTGGACGCAAGTGCTATTGAAGCGCTTTATTCGCGTTTCCGGGCGTTTTTAGGCCTGGAGCCGCGCCGAAAGCGGCGCGAAGCCCTTATCGACAAGAGCAAAAAGCTAGCATCGGAGACTGCCATGGCCCCTATTCCTTATGACCAGCGAGACGGTTTCATTTGGATGAACGGGGCGCTCGTGCCGTGGCGCGACGCGAAGGTGCATGTGCTGACGCACGGCCTGCATTATGGCAGCGGCGTGTTCGAGGGCGCGCGCATCTACGACGGCGAGGTCTTCGAGCTGACGCGGCATTCCGAACGCCTGCACGCGTCGGCGAACGTCCTCGGCTTCAAAATTCCATTCAGCGTCGAAGAAATCGATCAGGCCTGCCGCGACGTCATCAAGGCGCAAGGCCACGTCGAGGGGTACATCCGGCCCATCGCGTGGCGCGGCTCCGAGGAGATGGGCGTCGCCGCCAAGAACGCACGCATCAACCTAGCGGTGGCCTGCTGGGATTGGGGCTCCTACTTCCCCAAATCGGAGCGGCTCAAGGGCATCCGGCTCTGCATGGCGAATTATCGCCGCCCCGATCCGCGCACGGCGCCGTCGCGCGCGAAGGCGACCGGGCTTTACATGATCTGCACCATCGAGAAGCACCGCTCCATCGATCTGGGCTACGCCGACGCGCTGATGCTCGACTATCGCGGGCTCGTCGCCGAGGCGACCGGCGCGAACGTCTTCTTCGTGAAGGGCGAAACCATTTATACGCCCGATCCGGACTGCATCCTGAACGGCATCACGCGGCAGACGGTGATCGCGCTCGCCAAGCGCCGCGGGCTCGAAGTCGTTGTGCGCCAGATCCAGCCGGAGGAAATGGCCGGTTTCGAGCAATGCTTCCTAACGGGATCGGCGGCGGAGGTCACGCCCGTCTCCGAGATCGGCGGCTACCGCTTCACGGTGGGCGACATCACGCGGACGCTGGCGGACGACTACAGCGCCTATGCAAGGCCGCGCACCCGCGCCGAAAGGAAGCTCGCGCTCGCCTGGTAGCATAAGCAGGACTCCGGGGCGGCGGGCCGGTTGTGACCGGTTCCGCACCGTCAATTTCTGCGCGCAAGCCGCTTGGGGCGATCGGCGAAAATTCGTCCTTGTACCATGCAATCGGCCTTGCCGTGGAGAGGCTGGCAAGCTTAGCTGCTGCGATGGCCCCGGCTGGGCGGCGCCCCGCCGGTAACGCGCAGGGGGCGTTGCATGCTGCAAGACGACCATACTTTCTTCCGCTCACTTTTCGATTTTGCCGCCGTGGGCATGATAATCGCCGATCCGCAGGCGCGCGTCCTGCATTGTAACTTCGCGTTGGCCGCCATGCTGGGTTATCGCCGCGAGGAGCTTGCAGGCCGGCCGATGGCCGCGTTGCTGCACCCCGAAGAGGCTTCGCGCATTCCGTTCGAGCTGCTTCCCAGAGACAGGAAGCCCGTTCGGGGCGAATGGCGGTTCCAGCGCCAGGACGGTTCGGGTTTTGCCGCCGAAGCCCTGATCCGTAAGACGCCCCAAGGTTATATTCACGTCATCGTATCCGACATCGGCGAGCGAACGCAGGCCGGCGCCGCCCGCCGCGACAGGGAAAGGCGCGACCGCTACTTCCTCAATCTGGATGAGCGGCTTCGGACTGCGAAAACGCCGCGCGAGATGGTCGGCATTGCCTGCGAGGCCATCGGCCTGGAACTTGGCGCCGGTGTCGCGGGGGTGGGGGAATTTCGGCAAGATAGCGAAACCATTCTCGCGGAAAGCGCATGGAGCGCCACTGGCGATTTAGAGTCATTGCTTGGCAGGCATCCGCATTTTCCAGCAAGCCGAATTACCGAACTCCTCCTTGCCGGGGGCGCCACCACCGTCGAGGACACGTTGACAGATGAGCGCATTGCCGCGGACGCGGGCGCGCAAGCCGCCGCCAAAGCGATTGGAGCGCGGTCGGGGATTTTGGCGCCGCTCCTGCGCGAAGGCAGGCCGCGCGCGTTCCTGCTTGTCGGGGTAACGGCGCCGCGCCAATGGACCGAAGAGGAAGCAGCGCTCGCGCGCGACACGCTCGACCGCGTCTGGCAGGCGGTGGAGCGAGCGCGCGCGGAAGAGGAGCTGCGGCTCGCCACCGAACGCTTCGAGGTCGCGCTGAAGGGCTCGCCGATCGCGGTCCTGTCCCAGGATCTCGATCTGCGCCACACCTGGGTTTACAACACCTGTTTTTGCCCGTCTCAGCTGATTGGCAAGACCGAAGCGGAGGTCTTCGAGCGGGCGGAGGACGCCGCCGCAAGCCAGGCGATCAAGCGCAAGGCGATCCTCACCGGGGAAAGCCAGCGCGCCGAAATCGCCGTTCGCATCGGCGGCGTGGACCGCATCTACGACCTGCTCGCCGACCCCTTGCGCGACCGCTCGGGCAAGATCGCCGGCGTCACCTGCGCCATGATCGACATCACGGCCCGCAAGCGGGCGGAGGAAGCGTTGCGCGAGAGCGAGGAACTGCTCCGCCTCTCGATGCAAAGCACGGGCGCCGCAGCCTGGCGATGGGACGTTCCAGCGGGCGTCTTCATCGGATCGCCGGACGCCTACCGGCTTTACGGATGCGGGGCCGGCGCCGGTGGGCCGAGGAAGTTCGACGATTGGCATCGGCGCCTCCACCCGGACGATCGCGCAAGGGTCGACGGCACGGCTTTGGATATCTTCGCGAAGCGTTCCCTTGAATACAGGGATGACTACCGCGTCGTGTTCCCTTCGGGCGAGGTGCACTGGCTCGACGTCAGGGCGAACGTCGAATATGCAGCCGATGGCTCGCCGCTTCGCGTATCGGGCATCAGCCTCGACGTCACCGCGCGCAAGCAGGCCGAGGAAGCGCTGCGCCAGAGCGAGGAGCTTCTTCGCCTTTCGATGAGAGGCGCCGGGGCGGCGCCGTACCGGTGGGAGATCAAGACGGGCGAAGCGTTCGGGTCGCCGGAAAGCTACCGTCTTTACGGGCGCGATCCCAATCCCGCCAAGCCCTATCGTTACGACGATTGGGTCGGGTGCCTGCATCCGGACGAACGCGCAAAAACCGAAAGGGATCTCTTCGAAGCTTTCGAGAGAGGGGTGGTCGAACACAGGACCGAGTATCGCATCGTGCTCCCTTCGGGGGAGGTGCGCTGGCTCGATTCGCTCGGCAAAGTCGAATACGCCGAGGATGGCTCTCCGGTTCGGATGTGGGGCCTCAATCTCGACATCACGGAACGCAAGCGCGCCGAGGAGGCGCTGCGCGAGAGCGAGGAGCTGCTCCGCCTTTCCGTTCGGGGCGCCGGCGCGGCGCCATGGCGGTGGGACATTCAGAGCGACATCCTATTCGGATCGCGGGAAAGCTGCGAGCTTTACGGGCGCGATTGGAATTGCATCCAGCCGCCCAGCTCCTCCGACTGGCTTGAATGTCTGCACGCCGACGACCGCGCAAGGGCCGCGAAAAGCATCTCCGACGTGCTCGAAAAGCGGTCGAGCGAATACAGAGCCGAGTATCGTATCCTGCGTCCCTCCGGAGAGGTGCGCTGGCTCGACGCTCTGGCGAATGTCGACTATGCGGAGGACGGCTCGCCGCTGCGCATGTTCGGCATCAATCTCGACGTCACGGAACGCAAACAGGCGGAGGAGGCGCTGCGCGAGAGCGAGGAGCGGCTTCTCTTCTGCCTTAAAAGCGCGCACGCGGGCGCCTGGCAGGTCGATATTCCAGCGAAGCAATTGATCTGGTCGCCGGAATGTTGCGAGGTGCACGGGCGCGATCCGAAGCTCGGTTCTCCGGACTACGATGGGTGGCTCCAATGCATACACCCGGACGATCGCGTCAGGGTCGAGCAGGAAAACCTTAAGGCCCTCATCGGGCGGATCCCCGAATTCAAGCTTGAATATCGCGTCGTGCTGCCGACGGGCGAGACTCGCTGGCTGGAAGGGCTGGGAAAGGTGGACTACGCCGAGGACGGCTCGCCGCTGCGCGCGTCCGGCATCAACATCGACATCACGGCCCATAAACGCGCGGAGGAAGCGTTGCGCGAAAGCGAGGAGCGGCTTCGCTTCTCGCTGAAAGGCGCCGGCGCCGCTGCGTGGCAATGCGATATTCCCGGGAGGCGCATTATCTGGTCGGAGGATTGCTGCGAGTTGAATGGCCGCGATCCGAAGCTCGGCTCGCCCGGCTACGGCGAATGGCTCGATTGCGTGCATCCCAGCGATCGGCCGAAAGTCGAGACATTGAGCTTCCACGCGCTTTCGAAAGGGGAGCCCGAATTCAAGCTGGAATACCGCGTGCCCCTTCCCTCGGGCGAGATGCGCTGGGTGGAGGCGCTGGGCAAAGTCGACTATGGCGCCGATGGGGCGCCCTTGCGCATTTCAGGCATCAGTCTCGACGTTACCGGGCGCAAGCAGGCCGAGGAGGCGCTTCGCAAGGCGGAGGTGCTGCAAAGGCAAAAGCGGCATGAACTGGAGACGATACTTGCAGCGATTCCGGCCGCGGTGCTTATCGCGAAAGACGCCGCCTGCACCGAGATGACCGGCAACGCTGCCGCCTACAAGCTTCTGCAACGTCCTCCGGGGACAAATCTTTCGAAGTCGCCGCCAGCCGGAGAAGGCCCCAGCAATTTCGACATCTATGCGAATGGCCGGCTTCTGCCGTTTGACGAGTGGGCCATCCGAAACGCCGTCGCCACGAAGCGCGCCGTTACCGGAGACGAGATCGAGATCCGCTTCGTCGAGGGCGGCGGCAAGTTCCTGCTTGGCAACGCGCTGCCTCTGCTGGATGGCGATGGCGAGGTTCGCGGCGCCGTCGCCGCCTTTACGGACATCACTAGGCTCAAGCGCACGGAAATGGCCCTGCGCGAAAGCGAGGAGCGGCTGCAGTTTGCGCTCCATGCGGCGAAGTCCGGAACCTGGGAGGTCGATCTTGAAACAGGCAAGATTACCGCCTCAGACCGCCCGCTCTTTCTGCCGGAGGGCGTTGCCCTGAAGGTCAAAAATGCGTTCACCAACGTCTATCCCGCCGACCGGGGGCGCCTCCTGGACGCTTTGCGCAGAACCCTGGAGACCGGCGAATTCGTCGGCGCGGAATGGCGCGTGACTCTTCCGGACGGCTCCGTTCGCTGGGTCGAATCGCGCGGGCAGCCACGGCCCGTCTCCGGGAAAGATGTGATCTCCGGGCTGGTCCTCGACATAACGGAGCGCAAACGCGCCGAAATCGCGCTGCAGGAAAGCGAGGAGCTGTTGCGCGCCATCATCGAGAACGTCCCCGTTCCCATTCTCCTATCCCGGGAAGACCGGAAGATCCTGCTCGTCAATCCGGAGTTGACCAAGGTTGCCGGGTATACGCCTGCCGACATTCCAACGAGGGACGAGTGGGAGGCCTACGCCTATCGCGAACACGCAGATGAAATTAAAAAGCGCGCCGGCGCACTCTTCGAGAGGTGGGTTCCAAGCGATAACGGCGCCGTCTGGATTTACACAAAGTCCGGCGAGAGGCGGCTGTGGGCCATCAAGACCGCGCCGGCCGGGCGGGACGCTTCAGGAAAACGCCTCGGCGTCACGGTGGCGCTCGACATCACCGAGCGGCAAAAAAGCTCCGAGGACGCGCGCCGCAGTAGCGCCATGCTGGAGGCCGCTCTCGCCAGCATGGCGGACGTGGTCTTGATCTCGGATACGAACGGGCGCTTCATTCATTACAACACGGCCTTCGCAAGCTTTCACGGATTGGAGACGAAGGAGGCGCGCCTCTGCGCTCTCGAAGACCGCAATGCGGCCGCCGACCTCTTCTTGCCCAGCGGCGAGTACGTGCCGCCGCGGGATTGGCCGTGCCCCAAGGCGCTGCGGGGCGAGACGGCGGCAAACGTGGAATACCTTATCAGGCGGCGAGACGGTGAAATCTATTGCAGCAGCAATTTCGCTCCCATCCGGGACGGGAGCGGCGAAATCATCGGGGCGGTCGTCACCGCTCGCGATATCACCGATCAAAAGAGCGCCGAGAGGCGGTTGCGCGAGAGCGAGGCGCGGCTCGCCTCCATCATCGACACGGCGGCGGACGCCATCATCGTCGTCGATGAAAAAGGCGCGATTCAATCGGCGAACCCCTCTTGCGCGAGCATCTTCGGCTACGGACCCGACGAGCTTGCCGGGCGTCATGCAAGTATCTTACTGCCGCCGCACATGCGGAAGGGGCTCGATAAATTCCTTTCCGGATTGCTGGGAAGCGGCGGCATCTGGGAGATGGAGGCTCAGCGCAAGAGCGGCGAAACGATACCGCTCAACGTGGCGGTCGCGGAATGGCGCGACGGCGAGGGGAACCGCTTCCGCACCGCTATCCTTCGCGACCTGAGCGAGCGCAAGCGCAACGAAGAGGCGCTCGCCAATGCGCGCCGCCTCGAAGCGGTGGGCCAGCTTGCGGGCGGCGTGGCGCACGACTTCAACAATCTGCTCTCGGTGATCGCGGGCAACCTCGATCTCGCCCAGGACCGTATCGACGACGAAACCGCGCGCCTCCTTCTCCGCCGGGCGCTCGACGCCGCCGAAAAAGGCGCCAGCCTCAATCGCAAACTCCTGTCGCTGGCGCGCAAGCGCGCGCTGAGGCCGGAGCGCCTCAATCTCAACGACCGCGTCGAGGAAACCGCGAAGCTTCTCATGAGCACCGTCGGCGAGCACATCGCGGTCGCGACGGATTTGGCGGACGGTCTTTGGACGACGCTGGCCGATCCGGGCGAGGTCGACAGCGCCATCCTGAACCTCGCCGCCAACGCCCGCGATGCTTTGCCGAACGGAGGCCGGATCGCGATTGCGACCTCGAACTTCGCGCTCGGAGCCACGGACGCCGCAAAACTCAGCGCGGAAGCCAAACCCGGGAACTATGTCTGCCTGTCCATAGCCGACAATGGCGTGGGCATGCCGGAAAGCGTTCGCGAAAAGGCCATGGATCCCTTCTTCACGACCAAAAATTCGGGCGCAGGAACGGGCCTCGGGCTGACGAGCGTCGCAAGCTTCGCCAGGCAGAGCGGCGGTTTCGCCACGATTTCGAGCGCGCCGGGCAAAGGGTGCGCCGTGCGCATCTGCCTGCCTCGCTGTCTCGATGAAGCGCCGCCAGCGGCGGGGCCCGGCCAGGAAATAGCGCTTGGCGACGGCGAACTCGTGCTTGTGGCGGAGGATGACGATCAAGTCCGTGAGATGACGCTGAAGCGGATCGAGGGGCTCGGCTATGCGGTGGCCGAAGCGCGCACCGGGCCTGAAGCACTCGCGGTGCTCGCGTCGGACGCTCCGGTGCAGCTCGTGCTCAGCGATGTCGTCATGCCGGGCGGCATGACGGGCTACGACGTGGCGCGATGGGTCGCCTCGAACAGGCCGGACATCAAGGTGATCTTGTGCTCGGGCTACAACGAAGGCGACCGGGGAGGCGAAGATCGCGCGCCGGTGGAAAGCGGCGTCGCTCTCGGCAAGCCCTATACGCGGGAACAGCTTGCCCGCGCCTTGAGGGACGCGCTGGCCTCATAGCACCGGCCAGCCTGGCGGATTCCGCCGAAGCATCGGGCGTATCGTCGGACGCAACCGCTCTTTCGTCGTTCCCGCGAAGGCGGGAACCCAGTATTCGATGAGGGGTGGGACCGCCAAAGCCGCCGGCTCATACCGCTCGCCGGGCCGTTGGAGCATATACGGCCGATTAACTCTATTGAGCCAATTGCAAAACAGGGCCGTCGCGCTGGCTTATTCCTTCTGAGGGGGATGGGGTGAGGCGCCCGCGCTCCGAGTTCAGGCATGGTGCTTTTGTGAAGAACCACCAGCCGAATCGGAACACGGACATGCGGGAGATGCTAACCAGCGCCTGGAGCCACGTTCAAGGTTTTCTTTTCCCTATGCTGCGGGAAGTGGTAGGCCCGCTCACTCCACAGCACGAGCGGCTTGTGACTGTGCCGGATTTGGCGCGCATCGAAGCCTTTGTGCAGATGTGGCCGGGCCTGCCGGGGCGTCCGCCAGCTGACCGCCATGCGCTGGCGCGCGCGTTCGTAGCAAAAGCGGTGTTCAACCTGCCGACAACCTTGGCGCTTATCGAGCGGCTTGGCGCCGATCCTGTGCTTCGCCGGCTCTGCGGCTGGGAAAGCAGGCGCGGGCCGCCAAGCGAGAGCACTTTTTCCCGCGCCTTCGCCGAGTTTGCGCAAAGCAGCCTGCCCGCGCGCGTCCATGAGGCGCTGATTGTAAACACCCATAAGAACCGGCTGGTTGGACACATCTCGCGCGATGCAACGGCCATTGAAGCGCGCGAAAAGCCGGTGAAAGCCCCAGCCTCGGCGGCCAGACGCAAGCGCGGACGCCCTAAAAAGGGCGAAGCGCCCGCCAAGAAGGAGCCCCGGCGGCTGGAGCGCCAAACCGGCATGACGCTGGCTGAAATGCTGGCGGACCTGCCAACGGCGTGCACTGTTGGCGTAAAGCGCAATGCGAAAGGCCACGCCGCGCCTTGGATCGGCTACAAACTGCATATCGATACCGCAGATGGCGATATCCCTATTTCGTGCCTTCTGACCTCCGCATCCCTCCACGACAGCCAGGCCGCCATCCCCTTGGCCACCATCACAGCCCGCCGTGTCGCCAATCTCTACGATCTCATGGATAGCGCCTACGACGCGCCGGAAATCCGCAATAAAAGCCTTGCGCTCGGCCATGCGCCCATCATCGACGCCAATCCGCGCCCTGGCGGCAAGGCCGAAGCCGCGGCGGAGGCGCAAGCCAAGCGGGCCGCCGGTTACGAACTCGCCGAAACCATCCGCTACAACGAGCGCAGCGCGGCCGAACGCGTCAACGGCTCGGTCAAAGACAACTACGGCGGCCGGACAATACGGGTGCGCGGTCATGCCAAGATCTTCTGCCATCTCATGTTCGGCATCCTGGCGCTGACCGCGGAGCAGCTGATGCGGCTGGTGACCTGACAAGCATACCGTTGGATCAACCCTACCGGACATCTGGCAGGTGACGGGCGAACTGCGTCAGAAATCTTCACGGCAGCGCCAGAACCTGCAAAAGCTGTCGGAACTAATTCCACTTCAGGACAAAGCCACTGCCCGGCGCCTCAAACGGCCGGCGTTTTGCAATTGGCTCTATTGGGTTCGTTTTGCAAAAACAGGTGGTTTTGAGCGGTATTATGATACCACACAGCGCCACCTGGCAAAAGGGTCGTAACGTAAGGCGATTCGTATTGCTGGATTCGCGCTTTCGCGGGAACGGCGCCGAAGGGCATCGGGCCGGTTCCAATTTCATGATCGCCGCGTTAGATGGGCGCCGCGCCCGCTGCTTGCCGAGCGCCTCGAAGATGAAGCGGCTCGCTTCGATGACGGCGCGGCGGTCCACGCCCGTGTCGAAGCCGAGGCCGTCGCAGAGATAGACCGCGTCCTCGGTCGCGACATTGCCGGACGCGCCCCGCGCATAGGGGCAGCCGCCGAGCCCGCCGGCCGAGCTGTCGATAACGCGCACGCCTTCCTCGAGGCAGGCGTAGATGTTCGCCGCCGCCTGCCCGTAGGTGTCGTGGAAATGGACCGCGAGGCAGGGCAGGGGAACGCGCTCCGCGGCCGCCTTCAGCATGTCGCGCGCGGCGTGCGGCGTTCCGGCGCCGATGGTGTCGCCGAGAGAGACCTCATAGCAGCCGAGCGCCGACAGTCGCGCCGCAACGTCCGCAACCCTCGCGATCGCAACCGCGCCTTCGTATGGGCAGCCCAGCGCGCAGGAGACATAGCCTCGCACGCGCAAACCGGCCGACAGCGCGCGCCCGGCGACGGGCGCGAAGCGCTCGAAGGACTCGGCGATGGAGCAGTTGATGTTCTTCAGCGAGAATGTCTCCGAGGCGGCTGCGAAAATGGCGATCTCCCTTGCGCCCGCATCGAGCGCCGCATCCAGCCCCTTGACGTTCGGGACAAGCACGGGGAACGAGACGCCGGAGCGATGCGCAAGCGCCTTCAGCACCGCCGCCGTATCGGCCATCTGCGGAACCCATCTCGGCGACACGAAACTGCCCGCCTCGATGGATTTAAGCCCGGCCGCGATGAGCTTTTCGATGAAGGCGACCCGCGTCGCCACCGGCAGCGCCGCCGCCTCGTTCTGCAAGCCGTCGCGCGGGGCGACCTCGACAATGCGCACGCGTTCAGCCATCGGCGCCGTCCCCGGCTTCGAACTCCAGCAGCGCCGCGCCCTCGGCCACGAAATCGCCCGCAGCGCAGAGATAGCGCGCCACGCGGCCGCGTGAGGCGGCGCGCAGCGTGTGCTCCATCTTCATCGCCTCCATGATCAGCATTGGCGCGCCCGCTTCGACGGCCTCGCCGGGGTTGGCGAGAAGCGCGACGATCATGCCGGGCATGGGCGCGACGGGGCCGATTTCGATGCCGGGATCGATGGCGTCCGCGGCGAACGGATCGGCGAGCGCGAGCCGGATCGGCGCCGGGCCGTCGAACACGGTGACGGCGCCGTTTGCGCAAAGCGCGGTCATGGTCCGCCGCGCGCCGCCCACCGTCACGGCGAAACGCGCGGTCTCGTCTGGGACAGCTTCGAAGGCGAAGGGACAGGGTGAGGGGATGCGCCGCCGATCCCCATCGATCTCCAGCGTCATGCCATCGCGCGAATGCGTCAGAGCGGCATTGTAGGCCGCGCCGCCCCTGTCGCGGAATTCGAAATGCCGCGTGCGGGAGCCGAACAGCGTCCAGGGCGCGCCGCCCGCCCAGGGCGAATGCGGATCGGCGGCGTCGCGGCGGCTCTCTTCGCGCTCGCGATTCTGGATCGCGGCGACGGCGGCGGCGATGGCGAAGGCCGTGGGCGGCTCCTTCTTGGCGAGGCCGGCCATTTCACGCTCGATGAAGCCGGTATCGACGGCGTTCGCAAGAACCGCGTCATGGCCAAGGAGCCGCGCCAGAAAGGCAATGTTCGTGGTAACCCCTGCGATTTCGAAGCCGGTCAGCGCCGAGCGCAACCTTGCGAGCGCCGCGCCGCGCGTACCGGCATGCGCGATGACCTTGGCGAGCATCGGATCGTAATGGCGGGAGACGGCGGCGCCCGCGCCGAAGCCCGCGTCGATGCGAAGCCCATCCCCCTCCTCGGGCGCGCGCCAATGCGCGATGTCGCCGATGGAGGGAAGGAAGCCCTGCGCGGCGTCCTCCGCATAGACGCGCGCCTCGATTGCATGGCCGCGCCGCGCGATCTCATCCTGCCTGAGCGGCAGCGGTTCGCCCATCGCGACGCGAAGCTGCCACTCCACGAGGTCGAGGCCCGTAATCGCCTCGGTGACGGGGTGCTCCACCTGCAGCCGCGTGTTCATCTCGATGAAATAAGCGTCGCGCTCGTCGGCGACAAACTCCACTGTGCCGGCGCCGGCATAACCGATGGCGGCGGCGGCCTTGCGCGCGGCTTCGTAGAGCGCCTCGCGCCGCTCCTCGCCGAGCGCGGCGGACGGGGCCTCCTCGATCACCTTCTGGTGGCGGCGCTGCAGCGTGCATTCGCGCTCGAACAGCGACACGATGGTTCCGTGCGTGTCGCCAAAGACCTGTACCTCGATATGGCGCGGGCGCTCGACGAACTTCTCCATCAGGAGAGCGCCGTCGCCGAAAGCCGCTTCCGCCTCGCGCCTCGCGCCGCAAAGCGCCGCTTGCAGTTCGCCTTCGCCGCGCACGATGCGCATGCCCTTGCCGCCGCCGCCCGCGACCGCCTTCAACAGCACGGGGAAGCCGAGCTTCCTCGCCTCGCGCGCGAACGCGGCCAGCTCTTGCCCCTTGCCACGATAGCCGGGGACCGTCGCGACGCCCGCCTTCTCCATCAGCGCTTTGGCCGCCGATTTCGATCCCATGGCGCGGATGGCGGATGCGGGCGGCCCGGCAAAAATCAGCCCCGCCTCGGCGCAAGCCTCCGCGAATTCCGCCTTCTCGGAGAGAAAGCCATAGCCGGGATGGATGGCTTCCGCGCCGCTCGCCTTGGCCGCCGCGACGATGCGCTCGATGCTGAGATAGCTGTCGCGGGCGGGCGCTGGTCCGATCGGCCGCGCTTCGTCCGCCGCCTTCACATGGCGCGCTCCGGCGTCGGCCCCGGAATAGACCGCAACCGTGCGAAGGCCCATGCGCCTCGCCGTGCGGATGACGCGGCAGGCGATTTCGCCGCGATTGGCTATGAGGAGCGAGCGGAAGGGGCGCGCCAGCGTCATGGTCACATCCTGAAGACGCCGAAGCGTGTCGGCTCTGCCGGCGCGTTGAGCCCAGCGGAAATGGCGAGCCCAAGAACCATGCGGGTGTCGGCTGGGTCGATAATGCCGTCGTCCCAAAGCCGCGCCGTTGCGTAATAGGGATCGGCCTGCGTGTCGAATTGCGCGCGGACCGGCGTCTTGAACGCCTCCTCGTCCTCCTTGCTCCAGGCGGCGCCTTTCGCCTCCAGCGCCTCGCGCCGCACGATGGCGAGAACGGTGGCGGCCTGCTCGCCGCCCATGACGGAGATCCTCGCGTTGGGCCACATCCACAGGAAGCGGGGCGAGTAGGCGCGGCCGCACATGCCGTAATTGCCCGCGCCGTAGGAGCCGCCGATGACGACGGTGTATTTCGGCACATTCGCCGTGGCGACGGCGGTGACGAGCTTCGCGCCATCCTTGGCGATGCCGCCCGCCTCGTATTTCCTGCCGACCATGAAGCCCGTGATGTTCTGCAGGAACACGAGCGGGATGCCGCGCTGGGCCATGATCTCGATGAAATGGGCGCCCTTCAGCGCGCTTTCCGAGAACAGGATGCCGTTGTTGGCGAGGATGCCGACAGGGTAGCCCCAGATATGCGCCGAGCCGCAGACGAGCGTGTGGCCGTAGAGCTTCTTGAACTCGTCGAAGTCCGAGCCGTCCACGATGCGCGCGATGGCCTCGCGCACGTCGTAGGGCTTCTTCACATCGGCCTGCACGATGCCGTAGAGGTCGTCCGCGGGGTAGAGCGGATCGCGCGGGGCGATCACGTCGAGCGAGGCGGGCTTGATGCGGTTCAGGTCCGCGACGATGCCGCGCGCGATGCCGATGGCGTGCGCGTCGTTTTGCGCGAAGTGATCGGTCACGCCCGACTGGCGGCTGTGCACGCCGGCGCCGCCCAGTTCCTCCGCGCTGACGGCCTCGCCGGTGGCGGCGCGAACGAGCGGGGGGCCGCCGAGGAAAATCGTGCCGTTGCCCTTCACGATGATGCTCTCGTCGCACATGGCGGGCACATAGGCGCCGCCCGCCGTGCATGGCCCCATCACGATGGCGATCTGCGGGACGCCCATCGCCGACATCTGCGCCTGATTGTAGAAGATGCGGCCGAAATGGCGCTCGTCCGGGAAAATCTCGTCCTGCTGGGGCAGGAAGGCGCCGCCGGAATCGACAAGATAAATGCAGGGCAGGCGGTTTTCCCGCGCGATGTCCTGCGCGCGCAGGTGCTTCTTGACCGTCAGCGGATAATAGGTCCCGCCCTTGATGGTGGCGTCGTTGGCGACGATCGTGCATTCGCGGCCCGACACGCGGCCGATGCCCGCCACGAGGCCCGCCGCGTGCGCGTCGCCGCCGTAAAGGCCGTTTGCGGCGAGCGCGCCGATTTCGAGGAAGGGCGAGCCCGGATCGAGCAGCAGCTCGATGCGGCCGCGCACCAGAAGCTTGCCGCGCGCGACATGGCGCTCGCGCGCCTCCGCGCTGCCGCCGAGCGAGGCTGCGGCGAGCTTTTCGCGCAAAATGGAAAGCTGCGCCCGCATGGCGCGCGCATTCGCCTGAAACTCCGCCGAGCGCCTGTCGATTGCGCTTTCGAGCCTCGCCATCGGACCGTTTCGCCTTTGCTGCCGCGCGCCGAGGGTAGCACGAAAGCGTGCGTTTTACTTACCTTAAGATGCGCACATCGAGCGAAAGACCAAGCTCCTTCCACATGCGATCCGCCGTCAAGACCGGCAGGTTCGAGCGCTGCGCGAGCGCAAGGCAGGCCCGGTCGCCGAGCGAAAGCCCGAACGGCTTGGTTTGCGCCCGGAGCGCGCCCGTCCGCTCGGCCAGATCCTCGTCGAACGCTACGGCCGAAAGCCCGTAGCGCGACAGGGCGGGGCGGATCAGCGAAAGGGCCGCGCCGCGCTCCACGAGCTTTGTCACGATCTCGGCGAGATTGACGGCACAGATCAGCGCATCGCCCAGATGCTCGGCGACGCGCTCGGCGCCCCGCTCGCCGTTCAGATGCGCAAGGACCGCGGAGCTGTCGAGGACGATGCTAGGCACGGCTCTCGGCCTCGGCCTCGCGCCTGCGGTCCGCGATCAGATCGTCGGCGAGGCTTCCGCCCTCCGGCATCAAGGCTTTCAGCATGGCCTGCGCCTGTTTCGCGCCGACGCGCGGGCTCAACAGATGCAGCTCGCCGTCCTCGACCCAGGCGAGGATGGCGTCGCCCTCCTCCACCTGCATGGCGTCGCGAAGCGCGGCGGGGATCACGACGCGGCCGCCCGGGCCGAGCGTCAGCCGCAAGCGGTTCGTCACGCCGAAACCCGGCTTCGGCGCATCGGATGCAAGAAACGCCGCCTGGGGCGCCTCGGCGAAGCCGTGGGACGCCGCCGCACTTTCATCGTTCTTTTTTCGTTTCGCCATAGCCGGCCCTCCTATTGGCGCTAGTTTGGCGACAGTGCTCGCTAATGTCAATACGATAGAAAATGGCAGGAAGCGATATTATGCCGATTTCTCGAAAATATCCCTGCCGATGAGCATGCGGCGGATTTCGCTTGTCCCCGCGCCGATCTCGTAGAGCTTGGCGTCGCGCAGGAGCCGGCCCGTTGGGTAGTCGTTGATATAGCCATTGCCGCCAAGCAGCTGGATGGCGTCGAGCGCGACGCGGGTGGCGGCTTCGGCGGCGAAGAGGATGGCGCCGGCCGCGTCCTCGCGCGCGGTCTGGCCGCGATCGCAGGCGCGCGCGACGGTGTAGACATAGGCGCGCGCCGCGTTCAGCGTCACGGCCATGTCGGCGACCTTGCCTTGCACGAGCTGGAACGTCCCGATGGGCCGGCCGAACTGCTTGCGCTCATGGATGTAGGGCAGCACCGCGTCCAGCGCCGCCTGCATGATGCCGAGCGGCCCCGCGGCCAGAACCGCGCGCTCGTAATCGAGGCCCGACATCAGCACGCTCGCGCCGCGCCCCACGCCGCCGACGACACTCTCTTCCGGAACTTCGCAATCCTGGAACACAAGCTCGGCGGTGTCGGAGCCGCGCATGCCGAGCTTGTCGAGCTTCGGCGACACGGAGAAGCCTTTCATGCCCTTTTCGATGAGAAAGGCGGTGATGCCGCGCGCACCCGCCGCTGGGTCGGTCTTCGCGTAGACCAGAAGCACGTCGGCATGCGGCGCGTTCGTGATCCACATCTTGGCGCCGTTCAGCACATAGCGGTCGCCGCGCTTCTCCGCCCGCGCCGTCATGGACACAACGTCGGAGCCGGCGCTGGCCTCGGACATGGCGAGCGCGCCGACATGCTCGCCGGAGATGAGCTTCGGCAGATAGCGGCGCTTCTGATCGCCGTTGCCGTTGCGGCGGATCTGGTTCACGCAGAGGTTCGAATGCGCGCCATAGGACAGGCCGACGCTCGCGCTCGCCCGGCTCACCTCCTCCATCGCCAGGCAATGTTCGAGATAGCCGAGCCCCGCGCCGCCCCATTCCTCCTCGACGGTGATCCCGTGCAGCCCGAGCGCGCCCATCGGCGGCCAGAGGTCGCGCGGAAACGTATTGGTGCGGTCGATCCCGGCGGCGCGCGGCGCAATCTCGGCTTCGGAAAAGGCGCGCACGCTGTCGCGGAGCATGCCGGCCTCCTCGCCAAGACCGAAATCGAGGCCGCTGTATGAGTTCTTGAGCATCCGGCCCTCCCAATGTTTCCGTCGCCGTCATGACGGAAGATGCCTCGGCGGAAGGGGATTTCAAGCGGAAAGGCGGAACGGCGCTCCAGCGCTACCCAGCGCTTAGGATTGAGATTGTCCTATGCGCGAGAAGGCGGCGGCGCTATGGGCCATCCCCGCGACGGCGTTCGCGGAGGGAGCATGGAAAGCTCCCTCTTCGATCTTCGAAGAACTCAGACGAGCGCCAAGCTTCCGAGACGGAAAAACTCTTCAATAGCCTCTCGCCTTTCGAGTGGCAAAAATACGGCAGCTGCTTCTACCGTCGGCGTATCCTTTCGCGATGACTAATTCTTCTGCGCGTCTTGGGCTCGTCGAAGCCGCCGTGTAAGGTTCTCCATCGCAAAGACCGGCCGAGAAAAACCAGGAGTCATCCTCCGCCGTCGACACGGAACAGCTTGTGCCCCATTGCTCGCGGCACGCCGCCACGGCCGCATCGCGAGCACCCTCCATGCTGCCGTAGCCCCCGACAGTCGAGCTGCCCCTGCTTCCCGCAGCGATCGCCCCATAGGCAGCCGCCGCCGGAGCGGTTTGCGCGACCAGCATCAAGCAGCCAACCCCACCCAAGAGCGCCGCCGCTGAAAGCAATCCAGCGCGGCTTCTTCCCAGTTGTTTACGCATGGTAACATCTCCTTCAAGTACGCATACCCGTTTGACGGCGCCCATTGCTTTGGGCGCGGCTTGCTGTCCGCCGTCTTGAAAGTTCACGGTTGTTTAGCTCTGATGAAAGCTTCCTGAGAGCGATGCCTGGCGCAAAATGCTTGCCCGCATGTCCCGGCGTCAGCCCCCCGCCCCTGATAAGTCAGGGTTCCCGCGTCTGCGGCTCCGCCCTGCTCTTGCCGTTCAACTCATGGCCTGCTGTCAAGCAGGAACCACAAAAAGCCAAGCAAAAACAATGAAAAGCCTTCAATGTCTCAATGCAGAGACGGCTATTCATCAGTTTTCTTAGTTTAACAAAAAGTAAAATTGTTGACAACTCTGAAGGCAGACATTGAGCCAATTTTTATTGGCGTGGATATGCGGCTGTTAGTTAGCTGATTCCGCCGCCTCATCCCAGGCCGTCGTGGCCGCGAGATCCGGAGGGCGGACGCATTTTTCGAAGACTTGCTTGTCAGGCGCCGCTTCTCGATCCGGGTTGCGGCGCGCCACCGCAATACCCGTCTCAGCTGTTTCCGTCCCCGTCTGCTTTGCCAAGGCGGCGCTCAGCCTGCGCAATCTGCGAACGCGAAGAACGCGCCGGTTATTTCTGCGGCTGTCCTTTGCTGGGGATAGCGAGGGCGTTTGATCTTAATCGGGTTGCCTCTTCATGCCCTTTGGGAAATATGCGGGCATAGCCGCTCGCCTTCGGATCGGGACGGCTCGCGAACCGGTTTAGAAAAGGGGCGATGTTCATGATGCGTATCGGTTTTATTCTATGCGCGGCGGCTTGTTTTTTCGCAACCGGCGCGGCAAGGGCGGAAGACGCCGCCAAGGCTAAGCCTGAGGATGCTACGAAGGCGGCCGCCCTCGATCCCAAGCTCGAGGCGCGGCTCGCGGCGGAAAAGGAAGCCCGCAAGGCGTGCAAAACCGACATTTGCAAGGCCTTCGCCGAACGCAAGAGCGCGGGCGCCGTCAACTGCGAAGCGACGAAAACCTGGGTCGACCAGGAGATCGCCGGAAACATCCTGTCCGGCTATGTCGGCTGGCCCTGGGGACATGCGACATGCACAGCGCATATCGACCTCGACCGCGAAGCGCTCGCCAAGGCGACCTCGGAGCCGGAAGCCACGATAAAGCTCAAGCAGCACACCTTGAAGTGCCTGATCGACAAAAAGGGCGGCGAGGGCAAGGAGGAGGATTCCTACGTCCTGAAATTCTCCATTGCGCCCGAGATAACCTTCAAGAACGGCAGAGCGACGGATGTGAAGCTGAATTGGAGCAATGTCGACGCGCCGGCGCTTCTGAAAGGCGCGGTCTGGTCGGCGACCACGCTCGACAAGACCTTCGACGTGCTCGGCGGACAGGCCGCCAAGCATATCAACAATTTCATCTATGAGCGCTGCAAAGAGGTCGGCGTGGAGATCGCCGCAAAGAAGTAAGTCCATCGGCGCCGGCCGGCGTTATAAAGCATCCGGCCGGCGATTGGCGTCATCCCGTGCGCGCTGCGGCATGCAATGCTGCTGCGCAGACACGGGATTCCCAAATGCACAGAGATCCCGGATAACGCCTTCGGCGTTTCCGGGGCTCGATGACCCGGATGTTTCCGCTAGCAGAAGAGCTTTGAAATATTGGCGAATTTCGGCTTCACCGTCACGGCCGGGCTTCACCGGGCCGGAGCCCGGCCATGACGGGCGCGCCGTGAACCGTTCAGCCGGATTTGGTGTTACACCGCCGCCTTCAGCGCTGGCGCGCGCGAGAACAGAGCCGCCTCCAGCTCCGCATAGCGCGCCTCCGCCCGCTTCGCGTTCGCCGCTTTGATATGCCCAAAGCCCCTGATCGTATCCGGGACGCTGGCGTAGGAGGCGGCAAGCGCAAGATTTCCCCGCGTAAGGGCCGGCAGAAGCTTTTCGATGCGGGCTTCGTAGCCGGCGAGCAAAGCGCGCTCCGCCTTCCGTTCCGCCGTGCGTCCGAAAAAGTCGAACGGCGTGCCGCGCAGGCGCTTGCCTTTCGCGAGGAGCCCCATCGCCTTGAACATCCACGGCCCAAACGCGCGTTTCTCGGGCAGGCCCGTATCGGGGTTGCGCGCGCCAAGGATCGGCGGCGCGATGTGCATGACGAGCTTGACCCTGCCTTCGAACTTCTCCTTCAGCCGCCCGGCGAAGGCGCCGTCGCTGTAAAGCCGCGCGACCTCGTACTCATCCTTGATCGCCATGAGCTTGTAGAGATTGCGGGCGACCGCCGCCGTGAAGGCTTCGCTGCCCGGCATCGCGCGGCGCTCCGCCTCGCGCGCCTTTTCGACAAACGCGCGGTAGCGGTTCGCGTAGGCGCCATCCTGATAGGCAATGAGATCGCGCGCGCGGATTTCGATGGCTTCATCCAGCGTCCTCGCGAGCTTCGGCGGCGGCGCAATCTTTTCCATGATCGGCGCCGGATCGGCAGCCGCCTCGCGGCCGATTTCGAAGGCGCGCTTGTTGGCCTCGACGCTCGCGCCGTTCAACTCGATGGCGCGCATGATCGCGCCGCTGTCGAGCGGGATCAGCCCTTTTTGCCAGGCGAAGCCGGTCAGAACCATGGCCGCGAAAATGGCGTCGCCGAGAAGCGCGGCCGCGATCGCCTGGGCGTCGCACTCATGAAGGCTCCGCGCGCTGGCCCTAAGCCTCGCCTTCATGGACGCGGCGTCATAGGCGACGGCGTTATTGGCGATGAACTCGCCGGTGGGCGTGACCTGTCCGTCGGCGACGGCGGCGGTGCGCTCCGCGCTCATCATGGGCAGGCCGCTCCTGCCATGCGCGACGACGATGTCGGCTGCGATTACGAGATCGGCCTGACCCGCGCCGATGCGCGAGGCGAAAAGCTCGCTCCCCTGCTCGCCGATGCGCAGATGCGAATAGACGCCGCCGCCCTTCTGCGCGAGCCCGATCTGATCGACGACGCGAACCTGCCGGTTATGGAGATGCGCCGCCATGCCGAGGATCGCGGCAAGCGATGTGACGCCAAGCCCGCCGATGCCCGTCAACAGGATGTTGTAGCCATCGGCGCCGATGGCCGGCAGGCGCGGTTCGGGCAAATCCGGCGTCTCATGCGCTTTGGGCTTCTCACGTCGAGGCTTGCCCCCAAGGACGGAGACGAAGCTCGGGCAGAAGCCTTCGGCGCAGGTGAAATCCTGATTGCAGCTCGACTGATTGATCTTGCGTTTGCGGCCGAACTCGGTTTCCACCGGTTCGACCGAAAGACAATTCGAGGCGCGGGAGCAATCTCCGCAACCTTCGCAGACGCCTTCATTGATAACGATGCGCCTAAGCGATTGTTCCATAAGGCCGCGCTTGCGGCGGCGGCGCTTTTCGGTGGCGCAGACCTGATCGTAGATCAGGACCGTCACGCCTTCCGTCTCGCGCAGATCCTTCTGCACGGCGTCGAGGCGCGAGCGGTGATCGAAGGTCACGCCCGGCGGAACCGTGGGATGGCCCCGGTAGCGGTCCGGATCGTCGCTGACGATGGCGATGCGCTTCACGCCCTCCGCGCGCATCTGCGCCGCGATCTGGGGCACGGAAAGCCGGCCGTCCACCGGCTGGCCGCCGGTCATGGCGACCGCGTCATTATAAAGGATCTTGTAGGTGATGGTGTGGCCCGCCGCGATGGCCTGCCGGATGGCGAGACTGCCCGAATGAAAATAGGTGCCGTCGCCGATATTGGCGAAGACGTGCTTTTCGTCCGTGAACGGCGCCTGGCCTACCCACAGCACGCCCTCGCCGCCCATCTGCGTGAAGCTGTCGGTGTTGCGGTTCATGGTGGTGGCGAGGAAGTGACAGCCGATGCCGGCGACCGCGCGGCTGCCTTCGGGCACGCGCGTGGATGTGCTGTGCGGGCAGCCGGAGCAGTAATACGGCGCGCGCAGATGCAGCGGCGCGGCGGCGGCGGGCTTCGCGGCCTCGGCGAGGCGCGCCTCGATTTCGCGCATGCGCCCGGTCTTCCACTCGTCGGGCATGACGCGAAGGATCGCGCGCGCAACGGCGGCGGTGTCGAGGTCGAGCACATCGCTGACCAGCGGCGCGCCCAACGCGTCGCGCTTGCCGAGAATGCGCGGGCGGCGGCCATCGGCGAGGCCATAGGCGGCGGCGCGCAGCTGATGCTCGATCGCGTCGCGGCGCTCCTCCACCACGAGCACGGTTTCGAGCCCATCGGCAAAGGCGCGCGCGCCGTCCTCCTCAAGCGGCCAGACGAGGCCCACCTTGTAGACGCGGATGCCGAGCGCCGCAGCCATGCCATCGCTGACGCCGAGGTCGCGCAGCGCCTGCCGCACATGCAGATAGCCCTTGCCGGAAGCGGCGATGCCGAAGCGCGGACGCGGCGCGTCGAGCGCGGTCCTGTCGAAGCGGTTTGCCCGCGCAAAGGCCAGCGCGGCGGGCAGGCGGAAATGGCGGTGGATCTCCTCCTGTTGCGCGGGCGTGAGCCGAAGGCGCGCGTTGCGGCCGCCGGGCGGCTCGGCCAAGCCTGCGGGAAGGGTGCAGAGGTAGCGCGCGGGATCGATGCGGACGGTGGCGCTCGCGTCCATCGTGTCCGAGATGGCCTTCATGGCGACCCAGAGCCCCGCGAAGCGCGAAAGGTCGAAGGCCTTCATGCCGAACTCGACGATTTCGGCGATGTCGGCGGGGTTGAGGACGGGGATTTCTGCGTCGATGAAGGCGAAGTCGCTCTGGTTCGGCAGCGTGGAGGATTTGCAGGAATGGTCGTCGCCCGCGAGCGCGAGAACGCCGCCGTGGCGCGCCGTTCCGAAGAAATTCGCGTGCTTCAGAGCGTCGCCGGAGCGGTCCACGCCCGGCCCCTTGCCGTACCAGACGCCGAAAACGCCGTCATAGCGCGCGCCGGGGAAGAGGCCGGTCTGCTGGCTTCCCCACACCGCCGTCGCCGCCAGCTCCTCGTTGACGCCGGGACGGAAAACGATGTGATGATCGGCAAGGCGTTCGCGCTCTTGCCAGAGCTGCTTGTCGTAAATCCCAAGTGGAGAGCCGCGATAGCCTGAAATGAACCCCGCCGTGTTCAAGCCATTCTTGGCGTCGACCTCGCGGCGTAGCATGGGAAGCCTGACGAGAGCTTGAACGCCGGTGAGAAAAACTTGGCCGCCTTCGACGCGATACTTGTCGTCGAGGCTTACGCAGGGCGCATAAACAAGCGTGTCCATGACCGTCTCCCACGAATTTTTATGATTATGACATGGGGAAACTGAAAAGATTTTGCAAAGTGGACCGGCCGGGCATAGCCTAATCGTGATCGGTTTTCACCTTTGCGAACTTCCTGAATAAATCATGACGGCACTCGACCCCATCGACCGCACGATCCTCACGCTCCTCCAGTCCGACGCCTCGCTTTCGACCGCGGATATCGCGGCGCGCGCCGGCGCCTCGCAATCCTCGGTATGGCGGCGCATCGAGCGGCTCGAAGCCGCGGGCATTATCATGAAGCGCGTGGCGCTGCTCGACCGCAAGAAGCTCGGCCTCAACATGATGGTGTTCGCGCATGTGAAGCTCGGCGCGCATGGCCAGCGCACGCTGCCGCAGTTCGAGGAGGCGGTGCGGCGCTTTCCCGAGGTGGTGGAGTGCCATACGCTGCTCGGCGAAACCGACTATCTCCTGCGCGTGATCACCCGCGACCAGGAATCCTACGAGGATTTCTTCCGCAAGCGGCTGACCCAGGTCGCCTCCGTGCAATTCACGAACTCGTCGATGGCGATCTCGGAGGTGAAGAGCACGACGGAGCTGCCGCTTTCGCTGCTCTGGTGAGCCTTCTCACGGAAACAGCGATACCTTGTAAGTGTGGCCGACCTGGTTGGCTCCATCCTTGGTTTTGTATTTTACGCGGAAGGTGAGCTTGCCCTCGATGGGCTGCTTGATCTCGCCGATGGAGGCGACCACCACGCCGCCCTTGATTTTGGCGGCGCAGTTGCGGGGCGTGACCATGTCTTCGCGCACCGACAGCTTCACCTCGGGCGGCCCTTGCAGCACCTCGACCTCGGGCGGAGCTGTGAGCACAGAGCGGCATTTACGCGCCCCGTAAACGGGGATCACATCGACGGATTCTCCGCTTTTGGCGGCGATTATCTTCTCCTCCTCCGCCTGGGCGGGGAGCGCGGACAGCGACGCAATCCCCATCAGGCAGGCTATCCCCAGATTTTTCATGAGACTTCCCACTTTCTTGCCGTTCGGCGCCAGCTGCGCATTCGCGTTACAAGTTTCCCGATTGACATGGGTAGCGATTGCGGGAAAGTGAACTGCAACGCTTGGGTATTTTGTGGGAGCGCGTTGAACCTCTAGGCGAGGGCGCAGCCATGAGCCGTGCTTGTCTGGTTTTGACATTGCTGACGATTGTGCTCGCCGCTTGCGCCGAAAATCCGCACCCCGGCGCCACCCTTACCGATTGTATTCCAAAGCCGACGCTGAAGGACGTGTTCACCTGCGCACAGAAGGGCGATGCTCCCGCGCCGGACGCCAAACCCGCCGGCGAAAAGGCTCAGTGAACGCACCGCCGGCGAGAATTCGGAGCCGCTGTCATCTATGAGCGGAGCGCCGCAAGGTAAGGCTCGGCGTTAAGGGCCGCCGCCGATGCGCACCCGATCGCTACTTTGGCGCGTTCTCGCCGGGCTGGTTCTGCGGTTGCGGAGAGCCTCCCTGCCGCGATTTCCTGGCGGAAGCGGTCTGCCCCCTTGTAGCGCGAAGCGCGGCGAGCGTTTTCTGGTCGAGCTGGCCGGAGCCCGTGAGGCCCTTCTCGGTCTGGAATTTCTCCAGCGCGGCTCGCGTCTTGGTCCCCATGATCCCATCCGCCGCCCCGGCGTCGAAGCCGAGCCGGTTCAGCTGATATTGCAGCAAGCGCGTCTGGGCGCGGCTCGGCCGCATTCCCTGGCCCTGCTCCGGCGTTCCCTGATCGGGCGCAGTGCTGCTCTGGTTCCGATCCGGGGGCTGGTTCGCGTCCGGCTGCTGGGCCGACGCCGGCAAGGTGAGGGCCGCAGCCGCAGCCGCTGCCAGAGCGATGAACGTCGTCTTCATGGCGCTTCCTCCTCGTACACGTGAGACAACGCGCTCTTTTCTTCATTGTTTCATAGAAAGATTGCCGCGGTTTTATCCGCGGCCGCATTCCCGCGCAGGTCTGCTTATGTTGTAATCGGGAACAGCATATAAGATATGAGTAAAAAGCATTTCATCACCGTTGCGCTTTATCAATACTATCCCGCACTTCCACGGCGCTTATCCAGTTTTGTTAACGGGGCAAGCTTAAGCTCTACTCGCTAGAATACGTGGTTGCGTTTGTGTAGTGCCCGGCGATGAATTCCTCCCGAAAGGGAAGACTGGATTTGGCCGGGAAAATAAGAGGAAATGAGCATTGAGCGCCATTAAGTCAATGACAGTTGTCTTGCATCATCCGGATGCGCGATTACAGATCGAAGACCGGGGCGTCAGCCGGTTTGTCTCCATCGAACCAAGCAATTCGGCCTTTGTCCTTTTGAAATCGTGGGTCACGACCTACCCCATCGAGCTGATCGAGACTATCTTCAGGATGAAGGGCGCGTGGGTCGTCGACGAGATCGTGCGCGACGAGGCTCCGAAGTCTTTCCAGCTCGAAGTGTTCTGGGAAATGCACCGGAGCAGCGGCGCCGGCCGTTATTGCTGAGGCTTTCGGTCTAGATCGGCGTCGGGGCTTGGCGCGCTCGGCCGGCAAACCCTCTTCAAGATCGGACCGGGCGCTCGCCGCGATATCTTGCGTAAAGCGCGACTGCGAGCCGCGACCGCTTTCGTTCGTCAGATCGCCCACGGCGACGCGGCCGAAATCCCGCATCGCGACGAGTATGGTATCATAATACCGTAAGAAGGCAGTTTTTGCAAAACGAACCCAATAGGGTACGCCGGCGCGGCGCATCCAGCGGCTGTCATGCTAGGCCACCCTTTGCCCGAGCCGGCCCGCGAGATCCTGGATGTATTGCCACGCGACGCGGCCCGAGCGCGCGCCGCGCGTCATGGACCATTCCAGGGCTTCCGCGCGCATCGTCTCCGGCGCATGCTTCAACCCATAATGCGCGGCATAGCCCGCCACCATGTCGAGATAATCGGCCTGGCTGCAATTGTGGAAGCCGATCCACAGCCCGAAGCGGTCCGACAGCGACACCTTCTCCTCCACCGCATCGCCGGGGTTGATGGCGGTCGCGCGCTCGTTCTCCATCATCTCGCGCGGCATGAGGTGGCGGCGATTTGAGGTGGCGTAGAATACGACGTTGGCGGGGCGGCCCTCGATGCCGCCTTCGAGCACCGCCTTCAGCGACTTATAGGATGTATCGTCCGCGTCGAAGGAGAGGTCGTCGCAGAACACGATGAAGCGGCGCGGACTGCCGCGCAGGTAGGTGAGGCAGCGCGGCAGGCTCGCGATGTCCTCGCGGTGGATCTCGATGAGCTTCAGCGCCGCCGCGCCGCCGCCCTGCTTCTGCGCGACCTCGGCGTGCACCGCCTTCACGAGCGAGCTTTTCCCCATGCCGCGCGCGCCCCAGAGCAGCGCATTGTTGGCCGGAAGGCCGCGCGCGAAGCTTTCCGTGTTCGCAAGCAGCGTGTCGCGCATGCGGTCCACCGATTTCAGAAGCGCGATGGGCGTCCGGTTCACGTGCGGAACGGCGGCGAATTCGCCATCCTCGGCGCGCCAGACGAAGGCGGAGGCGGCGTCGAAATCGGGCGCGGGCTTTTCGGCCGGCGAGAGGCGTTCGAGCGCCTCGGCGATGCGAAGGAGCGTCGATTTGAGCGAGGGCGCAGTCTTGGACATGGCGGACCGGATGACGAAAGAAGCGTTTCGGGGCGGGCGGACCCTGGAAGACGGCGGCACTATGCGCTATTTTACCACTGGCGCAACGGCGCACTGCAAAAGTTGCGAACTCGAAGCAAGCCGCTATAAGAAATCGGCGCTTGCGCCGCGCCAAAGGCGCGCACTCTTTTCCGCTCAGAACGGGGTCTCTGATGATTTCACCTGCATTCGCTCAAATGACGAGTCCCTTAGGCGGCGGGGGCGCGCTCGATTTTCTCGTCCCGATGGTGCCCGTCTTCGCCATTTTTTACTTTCTGGTGATACGGCCCCAGCAGAAGCGCATGAAGGAGCATCAGGCCATGATCGACGCGGTCAAGCGCGGCGATACGGTGGTGACTTCGGGCGGCATCATTGGCAAGGTCGTGCGCATCGGGGCGGAGGGCGACCTTCGGGTCGAGATCGCCAATGGCGTGCAGGTCCAGCTCCTGAAGGGCGCCATCAGCGAGGTGCGCACCAAGAGCGAGCCCATAAGGGACGAGAAGGACGACAAACCCGTGGCGCAAGTCAAGGGCGGTAAGCCGGGCAAGGGCAAGGCCGGGCCGCCAAGCAAGCCGGAAGGCGACGACAGCGAGAAGCAGCCGGCCGCCTAGGCGGAACCCGCCGGTTTGCCAGCGCGCCGTCATCCCGGCCAAGCGAAGCGCGAGCCGGGTTTGCAAAAAATGAGCGCCACGATTTATTAAGATCCCGGATAAGGCTTCGGCTTTGCGGGATGACAAACAAAGACAAAAAAAGGCGTTGGCTCGATTGGGAAACTCTGCTTAGGCCATTCCAGTTCGCAAGCCGCAGGCATCAAGGGGACAAACCTCAATGTTCGGGTTTTCGTTGCACTTCTCGCGCTGGGGCGCGCTGGTGACGCTTTTCCTTTCGATCGCGTCGGTCGTATTCGCGCTGCCGAACCTGATTCCGGTTTCGACCTATGAGAGTTTGCCGGGCTGGGCGCAGTTGCCGCGCATGCCATACGGCCTCGACCTCAGGGGCGGCACGCATCTGCTTTACCAGATCGACACTGCGCAGCTGAAGAAGGACTGGCTGCAATCGCTGCAAACGGAGACGCGGCGCGCGTTCTCCGAGGAGAAGATCGCGCATTCGGGCGTCGTGATCGCGGGCAACGCGGTGCGGGCGACGCTGCGAGACCCGGATAAGATGCAGCTTGCGCTCACGAGACTGAAAACCCTTGCGCAGCCCTTGTCCACCTCGCTTTTGACGGGAAGAGGCGGCGTCGGCATGGACATCGACGTCAAGGGCGAAAACGGCGCGATCACGCTTGAGCCGACGCCCGCCGGCATGCAGCGCAGGATCGAGAATGCGATCACGCGCTCGATAGAGGTCATCCGCCGCCGCATCGACCCGACCGGAACGACCGAGGCGACCATCCAGGCGCAGGGCGGCTCCAATGGCAAGGATCGCATCCTGATCCAGGTGCCGGGTCTGGCGCCTGACGAGGTGAAGGCGCGCGTCGGCACGACGGCGAAGCTGACGTTCCAGCTTGTCGATCAGTCGGTGCCGGTTGAGGAAGCGAAGACGAACGGCGTGCCGCCGGACGACCTGCTTCTGCCGGATCAGGAGCACCCCGGCCGCGAGATCCTTGTGCATAAGGAGGTGATCGTCTCGGGCGACGACCTCGTGAACGCATACGCGGGCTACGACACCCGCACTGGCGGCGTCGGCGAGCGGGCCGTCGATTTCGAATTCAACTCGAGGGGCGCGGCGTCGTTCGCGCGCGTAACCCGCGAAAATATCGGCAAGCCCTTCGCGATCATCCTCGACAATAAGGTGATCTCTGCGCCCGTCATCCGTTCGGAAATTCCCGGCGGACGCGGCCAGATCACCGGCAATTTCGGCCTTGAAGAGGTGAACCGGCTCGCGCTCCTGCTCCGGTCCGGCGCGCTGCCGGCCGCGCTTTCCATCATCGAGGAGCGCTCCGTCGGCCCGAGCCTTGGCGCGGATTCGATCGAGGCCGGCGAAATGGCGGGCATTGTCGGCTTCGGCGCTGTGTCGCTCCTCATGATCGCCGGCTACGGCCTTTTCGGGGTCTTCTCGATTGTCGCGCTCATCGTGAACATCGCCATCATCATGGCCTGCCTTTCGCTCTTCCACGCCACGCTCACGCTGCCCGGCATCGCGGGCATCGTGCTCACCATGGGCGTGGCCGTCGACGCGAACGTGCTGATCTATGAGCGCATCCGCGAAGAAATGAAGTCGGGGCGCGGCGTCATCTCGTCCATCGAGGCGGGTTTCGACCGCGCCTATGGCACGATTATCGACTCGCACTTGACGGGTCTGTCGGCGGCGCTGATCCTTTACGCCTTCGGCTCCGGCACGGTGCGCGGCTTTGCCGTCACGCTGTCCTTCGGCATCGTGAGTTCGCTTTTCACCTCCATCACGGTCACCCGCCTGATGGTTTCGACGTGGCTGCGCCGCACGCGCCCGGCCCACCTCGAAATCTAGCGCAGAACGAGACAAGCCATGCTCCTGAAACCGCTGTTCCGCCTGCCGCAGAAAATGAACCTCCATTTCGTGAGGTGGTTCAAGCTGTGCTTCGGGCTTTCGCTCGCCGCGTTTATCGGCACGATCGTTCTGCTGTCCACGGTCGGCCTGAATTTCGGCATCGACTTCAAGGGCGGCACGCTCATGCAGATCCAGACGCCTGGACCTGCGGACGCCGCAAAGATCAGAACCACGCTGTCGAGCCTCGGCATCGGCGAGATCCAGCTGCAGAACTTCGGCAAGCCAGACGAGCTTCTGATCCGCTTCCCGGAGCAGCCGGGCGGCCCCGACGCTCAAAGAGTCGCGGCCGAGAAGGTTCTCGGCTCTCTTCCCGCGGGTTCGAAGGAGCTTCGGCGCGAGCAGGTTGGCAGCACGGTCTCGAAGGAGCTGATCGAGTCCGCGATCTGGGCGGTCGTGTTCACGAACCTCGTCATCTTCGCCTATATCTGGTTCCGTTTCGAATGGCAGTTCGCGCTCGGCGCCGTCGTCTCTCTCATCCACGACGTGACGATCACGCTTGGCGTCTGGTCGCTTTTCCAGCTCGACTTCGATCTGACCATCGTGGCCGCGCTTCTGACCATCCTCGGCTATTCGATCAACGACACCGTCGTCATCTACGACCGGATTCGCGAGAACCTGCGGCGCTATAAGCGCATGCCGCTGCGCGACCTGCTCGACCTTTCCGTCAACGAGACCATGTCGCGCACGATCATGACGGTCGGCACCGTGCTGATGGCGCTGCTCGCGCTTTATTTCTTCGGCAGCGAAGTGATCCGCGGCTTCACCTTCGCGATGCTGTTCGGCGTGCTCGTCGGCACCTACTCGTCTGTCTATATCGCCGCGCCGTTCCTGATCATGATCGGGGTGAAGCGCGATTGGAGCGGCGTGGAGAAGGCCAAGGGCAAGGAAGCGCGCGGCGGGGCGAAGTCCTCTGCGCCTGCGCCCGCCTACAGGCCCGGCGACGAGCCGGAACCGGCCGCCGATCTCCTGCATTCCATCGAGGACGGCGGCCAGGAAGACAGAGATGTGCAGAGCATCGGTTTCTCCGCCTCGATTCCGCTCGGCGCTTCCGACAAGCAGGGGGGGCCTGTCCCCATCTCGCCGCCGCGAAAGGCTTCCCAGCAGCGCTCCAAACGGGGCAAGGGAAACAAGTCCGGCGGCGGCCGCTCGAAGCGGCGCGGGTAGCACGCCTCGCGAGTGCGCCATGAGCGACGGCTTTGCAAGCATAGGCGCAAGAGCGCCCATCTCGCTGACGGCCGATGGCTTTTTCCAGGTTGGCGGCGTTCGAAGGAAGCGCGCGCTGCTCGCGTCTTCGGCGGGGCTTTTTGCCTGGACGCCCGCCGCGCCGCCCGGTGAGACGGATATCCTTCGCTTTCTCGGCGGCTCGCCGGGGGCTCGGGGGGATTTCCTGCTCCTGGGGACGGGCGCGTCGCTGAAATTCCCGTCGCCCGCGTTCAGAGCCGGGATCGAACGCCTGGGGCTTGGGCTCGAGGCGATGGACACGGGCGCCGCTATCAGGACCTACAACGTCCTCGTCGCCGAAGCGCGGCTGTTCACGGCGGCGCTGCATCCTCTTGCGGATCCTCCGTCCACCCCCTAGCCTATGCGGGGCGAGGCGCTTCAGGAGCGAGCCGTGGCGATGTCGGGGGAGACAGAGCAAGCAAGGATCGAGAATGAGGCGGCGTCGGCGCTGGTGAGGCAGCGCGACCGCGACCGCTATTGGAGCGCGCTTTTCGCGCCGCGAGAGAAGCGCGCCGGCCTTCTCGCGCTTTACGCCTTCAACGCCGAACTCGAACGCATCGCCGCCGCCCCTTCAGAGCCGATGGCGAGCCAGATCCGCCTGCAATGGTGGCGCGACGCCATCGAACTGGCGGCGCCGGACGCCAGAACCGGAAACCCGCTCGCCGACGCGCTGTCGTCCGCGATTTCCGGGCATGACCTTCCCCGTGAGCGGCTGATCGGCATGGTGGATGCGCGCCTGCCCATCCTGTTCGGCGATGCGCCCGCGGACGACGCCGCGCTGAAAGCGTCGATGCGCGAGACCGAGGGCGCGGTCTTCGGCCTCGCCTGCGTCATCCTCGGCGACCGGGGCGAGGCGGCGAGGGACGCTGCGAACGACGCCGGCATCGCTTACGGGCTGACGGAGATGCTCGCGAAGCTTCCGTTCCTCGCCGCGCAGCAAAAGCTCATCCTGCCCAACTCCTATATGACGACCCGCGGCGTGGACCTCGCCGCCGTCCATCGCGGCCAGACCACCCCGGCCTTCGCGGCGGCGATGGCGGATCTGCGGGGCATCGCCGCCCGCGTGCTGCAGCGGTTCAAGGGGAAAGCGGCGGACCTCGACGCGACCGCGTGGCCAGCCTTCCTTCCGCTCACCCTGGTGAAGCCTTATTTAAAGGCGATGGCCGCGCCGAACTACGATCCCTTGCGAACTGTCGTCGTGCTGAACCCGCTGCGGCGGTTCTGGCGGATGTGGCGAGCCGCGCGGCGGCGCTCACTTTGAAGGCGGAAAACATGGCTCTCCCCCAACCGACGGGCCGCAAACGTTTTTATCGGTCGGCGGCGGCCGTGGAGCGCGGCGCGCGCGAGTTCGAGGTTCAGCTCGACGGCCGCTCCGTGAAGACGCCCGCGGGCCGGCCGCTGGCTTTACCGACGCGCGCGCTCGCGGACGCCGTAGCCGCGGAATGGAACGCGCAAGCCGATGTGATCGCGCCCGAAACGCTGCCCCTGACGCGGCTGGCCAACAGCGCCATCGACGGCGTCGAGGGCAGGGAAGGGGAGACGGCCCAGGATATTCTCAAATACGCGGGAAGCGATCTTGTCTGTTATCGCGCCGCATCTCCGGCCGCGCTTGTCGCCGGGCAGGCGCGGGCGTGGGACCCGATCCTGGCGTGGGCGCTCAAGGCGCACGGCGCGCGTTTTGCGATCGGAACGGGCGTGCAGCACGTCGAGCAGCCGGCCGCCTCGCTGGAGGCCGTGGGCCGCGCACTCGCGAAATTCGACGCGTTCAAGCTCGCCGCGCTGCACGCGATGACGACGCTGACGGGCTCGGCGCTCATCGCGCTCGCGCATGCGGAAGGCTTCCTAGACGCTGACGCCGCTTGGACGGCGGCCCATGTCGACGAAGCGTGGCAAGCGGCGCACTGGGGCGAGGACTTCGAAGCCGCCGCGCGGCAGAAGCGCCGCTTCTCCGAATTCCTGGCCGCCTCCCGTTTTTTCTATCTCGCCTGAGTTTATTCCCGGTGCGGACAAAAAATTTTATTCCATCTCCAAGTAAAAAAATACTACATCGGGCCATCGATTTGAGTTTCGACAATAAAGGTTTGCGACGAACTGCGTAAACCACGCCGAAATGTGGCAATTTTTTCGCAAGAATTCCTATCGTTCAGACAATAAGCAAGGCAAAGCATGGGCTTACGCTCCCGTGCAGGTCCGGGTCCTGTCTTATGAAAGGCAAGACTGTCATTATTTGGCCCCTCTATCGTCAAGCAAATCAGCGAGCCTCTGACCGTTGATAATCTCTCTGATTTCCCACGCATAAATAGAAGTAGATGGCGCGCAATATTGGCGGCATGACTTCTTATTCAGGAGAGAGAAGATGGGCATTAGGGCCATTCTCACAGGAGTAACTGTTTCGGTAGCGTTAGGCGGCGTTGCGAATGCGGCGGATACATACACCGGGCCGGGCAGCTTGAAGGACGTTCCCTTCGTCGAAACGGCGTGGAACTGGACAGGCTTCTATGGCGGCGTGGTTGGGGGTTATGGCTCCGGGACTTCCAGCAACTACGTGTCAAACAACGCCAATCCTCATGGCTGGGCTAACAACGATCCCGATGGCGGGCTGTTGGGCGGCACGATCGGCTATAACTATCAGTGGGCGCCCAATTGGGTCGCCGGCGCGGAGGCCGATCTCAGTTGGTCGGGCATGGAGGGCCAGCAGCATAAGTACATCTACGACGGACATGACTGGTCCGGCGGCTGGGACGGTCTTGCGACCATTCGCGGGAGGGTGGGCTACGCTTTAGGCCCGACCCTGTTCTACGGCACGGCCGGTCTGGCTCTTGTGCATGCAAACGAGGTTATCGTCGGCAACGACGCCGACGAGTTCGGACTTCTACCAGGGCTGGAAATCGGGATATGTGGTCGGCGCCGGCGTTGAACATGCCTTCACGCCGCGGCTTACGGGCAAGATCGAGTATCTCTACGCGGATGGCTTTGGCAGCGAGAGCGGGAGGACCGGAACAGTCGACGGCTACTCAGATCAAGTCTACACCCACGAAATCGGCAATATCAGCATCATCCGCGCCGGCTTGAACTACAAGTTCTGACCGAAGCAGGGCGACCTCTCGCGTCTTCAGCGGCGCGTGAGGGTTGGCGGGAGTTCCCCACCCCCGCCGGCCTCCCTTTCAGACGCCCGGCGGGACCGGGACGTTGTCGATCAGGCGGACGCGTCCGAGATAGGCCGCGGCCAGAAGGCGGACGGGCGCCGGCCCTGCGCTCTCCACCGGCATGAGCGTTTCGGCGTCGCGCAGCTCAAGATAATCCACGCGGAAACCGGCGCTCGCGAGCCGCGCCGCGCCCTGGCCGAGCGATTCATCGATCGGCCGCCCGGCGGCGAGGTCGTGCGCCACATCGCACAGAACGGCGTAAAGCTGCGGGGCGAGGCCACGGTTGGCGGCGTCGAGATAAGCGTTCCGGGATGACAGGGCGAGCCCGTCGCGCTCGCGCACGATGGGACCGGGCACGATGACGACGGGGAAATTCAGATCCCGCACCATGCGTTTCACCACAAGAAGCTGCTGGTAGTCCTTCTCGCCGAACACGGCTGCATCGGGCAGGCATTGCAGGAACAGCTTGGCGACGACCGTGGTGACTCCCGAGAAGAAATGCGGCCGCGAAACGCCTTCGAGCGTCTGCGTGACGCCGGCCACCTCGACACGGGATGCGAAGTCGTGCGGATAGATTTCGTGGACATCGGGCGCGTACATCGCGTCCGGCCCGGCAGTCAGGAGCTTATGCCAGTCCCGCTCCTCGTGGCGCGGGTAGCTGTCGTAATCCTCGTGGGGCGCGAACTGCGTCGGGTTCACGAAGACGGACACGACGACCCGGCTCGCGTGCTTCTTCGCTAGCCGGACGAGCGCAAGGTGCCCTTCGTGAAGGCCGCCCATGGTGGGGACCAGCGCAATCCTTTGGCCGCGCCTGCGCCATTGCTGCACCAGCTGGCGCAGTTCCTTGACGTGCCGGATAACCGGTAGCCGCGTGCTCATCCCGCTCCGCCAGTCCTCGCCAACGGCATGCTCAACAACAGGACGCGCCAGAAAACTTCGCGCGGCGCGTTGCAGGCGCGCCCGCGATTCTCACTCCGGCTTACTGCTTGGAGACGACGGAGATGTAGGTTCTGCCGCGCGCCTTGGCCTTGAACTCGACCACGCCCTCGCGTTCCGCGAAGATCGTGTGATCGGTTCCGATGCCGACGCCGTCGCCCGGATGCCATTGCGTGCCGCGCTGGCGGACGATGATGTTGCCGGGGATGACCTGCTCGCCCCCGAATTTCTTCACCCCGAGCCTGCGGCCGGCGGAGTCGCGGCCGTTCCTCGACGAGCCGCCTGCTTTCTTGTGCGCCATTGTATCGCCCTTAAATCCTAAGCCTCTTCGGTGGTCTCAGCCTTCTTCGCGTGAGGCTACTCCGGTTTCTCTTCGCCTTCGGCGGCGGCGGCTTTCACGAGGGCCTTGCCGTCCCTCAGAATCTCCAGGATGCGAACAGTGGTCAGCGACTGGCGATGACCGTTCTTGCGCCGGTAGTTCTGCCGCCGCTTCTTCTTGAAGATGATGATCTTCGGCCCGCGCCCCTGCTCGACCACTTCGGCCGAGACGGCGGCGCCGGATACGAGCGGCGCGCCGACCGCCGGCTCGCCATCGCCCGCCACCATCAAAACATCCGGGAAAGTGACCGCGTCGCCGGCGGCCCCTTCGATCTTCTCAATTTTGAGCACGTCTTCCGGGGCAACCTTATATTGCTTGCCCCCCGTGCGGATCACCGCGTACATGGAGTCCTCTATCGTTCTCGAAACGCACCGGTCGGCGCCGCCATGGGCGGACTTTGTTCTCTCGTAGCGGGAGATGGCCTTAGGTCGCGCGAATGCCGCCTTTTGCGGCTAGGCCGGATATATCGGGTAATCCGTCCTTCCTGTCAACTTGCAACAGTCCGCGCGGCTGCGCTTTCGAGCGTGGGCGGAGCCTTAGGCGCAACTCCTCCGTTTCCATCGCCGCGGCAGGGCGATTTCTGCTCACCCCCCGCCTTGCGGCGCGGCGCAGGAGCGCTGCTGGGACGGTTTCCGCCACTGCGTCAGGTTATGCGCCGTGTTGATCAAGGCGACGTGCGAAAACGCCTGCGGGAAGTTGCCCAGCATGCGTTGCGCGTGAGGATCGTATTCCTCGGAAAGCAGGCCCACGTCGTTTTGCAGCGAAAGGAGATAGTCGAACAGCTCCTCGGCCTCGTCGCGCCGTCCGAGCATGAGGAGATTGTCGGCGTACCAGAACGAGCACGCGAGAAATGCGCCCTCGCCGCCGGTGAGGCCGTCCTCCGTCCGTTCCGTGTCGTAGCGCCGGATCAGCCGCCCCTTGCGCAGTCTCTTGCCGATGGCGTCCACCGTGGAGACGACGCGCGGATCCTCCGGCGGAAGGAAGCCTACGAGCGGGATGAGAAGGGCGCTCGCGTCGAGCGCGGTCGATCCGTAGCTTTGCACGAAGGCGCCAAGCTCCCGGTCGAAGCCTTCGGCGCACACCTGGGCGCGTATCTCCTCGCAGAATCCCGCGCCAGCGTTCGAGCGGCCCATCCACGCCCCAGCGCTCGACAGTCTTTATGGCGCGGTCGAATGCGACCCACGCCATTACCTTGGAGTGGGTGAAGTGACGCGGGCCGCCGCGTACCTCCCAGAGGCCTTCGTCGGGCAGCCGCCAGATTTTTTCCAGGTGCTCAAGGAGGTTGAGCTGCAAGGGCCACGCGCCATGCTCGGGATCGCGGCCGCCGTCATCCCATTGGTAAAGCGCGTCCATGACTTCGCCGAAAATGTCGAGCTGGAGCTGATCCGCCGCCGCATTGCCGACGCGAACGGGTTTCGAGTCCTCGTAGCCGGGAAGCCAGGGAATGACGCTTTCGACGAGCCGGCGCTCACCCGCAAGGCCATAGACGATCTGCACCTGCTGGGCGCTGCCCGCCACCGCGCGGCGCAGCCAGGTGCGCCACTGCCCCGCCTCGTGCCGGTAGCCGGAGTTCATCAGCGCCAGGAGCGTGAAGGTTGCGTCGCGCAGCCAGCAATAGCGGTAGTCCCAGTTGCGAAGCCCCCCGATCTCCTCCGGCAGCGACGTGGTGGCGGCGGCGGCGATGCCGCCCGTCGGATGATAGGTGAGCCCCTTCAAGGTGATGAGCGAGCGCAGGACCGCGCCTGCATAGCGGCCTGGGCAGAAGCAGCGCTCGGACCAGCGCAGCCAGCCCTTCTCCGTCTCCTCCAGCGCTTGCAGGGGATCGATGGGCGAGGGCGGCGGCGCGTAGGGGCTTCCATAGCTCAACACGAAGGAGACCGTCTCGCCCGCCCGAACCGTGAAGCGGCGGCTGTGCGTGTACCCGCTTGCTTTCAGAGGCGCATCCGTGCGCAGCTCGACCATGTCCGGCCCCGCAATCGCCTGGAGGCCCTCGCTGTCCATGCGCGTGATCCAGGGGACGATCAATCCGTAATCGAAGCGCAGGACGAATTCGGTCTCCATCTCGATCTCGCCCCGAAGCCCTTGAACGAGGCGCACGACGCGGCTCGGGCCGCTCAGGTGTAGCGGCATGAAGTCGATGACGGCCGCCGCGCCGCTCCCGCACTCGAACGTGGTTTCGAGGATAAGCGTCTTGTCGCGATAGCTGCGGCGGCTCTGCGCCTGACCCGCAGCCGCGATACTCCAATGGCCGTTCTCCGGGCCGCCCAAGAGCGCCGCGAACAGCGCGCCCGAATTGAAGCGCGGCCAGCACAGCCAGTCTATTGAGCCGTCGCGCGCCACGAGCGCCGCGCTTTCGCAGTCGCCGATGAGAGCGTAGTCCTCGATGCGTTTTTTCATGACGCCATGCACCCCAATATGAGGCCTAACACGGCAATCGCGCTTCGGTTCAGCTGCGCCCGTTCGCAAGCGGCTGCAACCGCTCACGCTTGCGAAGCGTTAACGCGCTACCCAACTTAATACTGTTTGCGCGATCAAAAAGAAGGATAACCTCATGGCGGCCACGACTAAATCCAAGGCGGCGGAGCGCTTTGCAAGTCTTCAGAAGCGGGATCAAGCGGTGAGGCAGGATATCGAAACCGCGGCGCGGCTTCGCTCGGAGAAGACCGCGAAACTTCGCGCATTGCGTCTGGCCAAGGAGGCTGAACAGGCGGCGGAGCGGCAGAAAGAGGCGGCGGCCAAGGTCGAGAAAACCGCGTCGAAGAAGACGCGCAGCCGCCCGGCGCAGGCGCAAGCCGCGAAGGATTGAGACGGGCGCCCGGTTCAAGCCTCGCCGAACTCGTGTCCATGCGGAGGACCGATGTTCCTGGCAGGAAGAACGCCAGAGCGCGGCGCCGGATTGAGGAAGAATTGAGGCGGCTTAAGGGCGGGGTGCAACGTCTGGGTGTAATACAAGGAAACTGCGGGCACACTTGAAACGGTCCAGTAAGCATGCAAGGAACAATAAGAGAATGCATAGCGGCCGCCATCGAAATCACTTGACACGGAAGTGGAAAAGGTTATCGTAGTATTACCTTGCAGGAGAGAAATCCAAGCAAGAGACGTTACCACATCAGTCCCTGTTTTTCCGAACTTATCATACATCGCCCTTAGTTGGCGGTCATCTAGGAGTTCCGGGGTTGTTCGCCGGAGGTCAACAGCAGTGGATCAAATGCCACATGCGGTCTTGTTGACGTCTCTAAAATAAGAACAAAACAAGAACATAGACCTGCATGGCTTTCGAAACCTCCGAGCCGCGCTTTGCCGCTGCTATCGACCGCCTGCTCAAGCGCCAATCGATTCGCGAAATTCCGGTTGATTTCGGCTAGCGGATGTCCCAGCGCGCGGCGTCTGCATCGTCGCTTTCGCGCGCGGCGACCCAGGCGCTTCCCGCGGCGCTCTCCTCCGCCTTCCAGAACGGCGCTTTCGTCTTGAGGTAATCCGTCAGGAATTCCGCCGCCTCGAAGGCCGCGCGCCTGTGCGCCGAAAGCGTGACGACGAGCACAATGTTGTCACCCGGCGCAAGCCTGCCGACACGGTGCACGATGAGGCAATCGAGAAGCGGCCAGCGCGAGCGCGCCTCGGCCTCGATGCGGGCCAGCTCCTTCTCGGTCATGCCGGGATAATGCTCAAGCGTCATCGCGGCCACGCCTGCCGCCTCGCCGCGCACGGCCCCGGCGAAGGACGCGATGGCGCCGATGTCCGTTCTGCCGACCCTAAGGCGCGCAATTTCGGCGCCGATGTCGAAATCTTCTTCCTGGACGCGGATCACGATCTGTCCTCCGCAACGATCACAGTTTGCGGCTGTCGGCGTACCAGCGCAAGATGCCGCTCCAAATCTCCTCCGCTGTCTCCGCGAACCAGAAGAGATCGCGGTCCTCGCGGTCGATCACGCCTTCATCGGCAAGAAAATCGAAGTTGACGGCCTTGCGCCAGTAGCTCTCGCCCACGAGCACCACCGGGATCGGCTCGATCCTGCGCGTCTGGATGAGCGTCAGCACCTCGAACAGCTCGTCGAGCGTGCCGTATCCCCCCGGAAAGGCGACAAGGGCTTTGGCGCGCAGGAGAAAATGCAGCTTGCGTATCGCGAAGTAATGGAAGCTGAAGCACAGGTCCGGCGTGATGTAGGGGTTGGGATACTGCTCATGCGGCAGGCTGATGTTGAGGCCGACGGACTTGGCGCCGAGGTCGAACGCGCCGCGATTGGCGGCCTCCATGACGCCAGGCCCGCCGCCCGTGACCACGACCGTGTGCTGGTCGCCCTCGGCGCTGACGGCTTCGCTGACGAGGCGGCCGAATTGGCGGGCGACCTCATAAAAATGGCTCTTGGCGAGAATGCGCCCGGCGACGGCGAGGCGGCGCGTCAGCTCCTTGTCGCCGGGCTTCGCCGCCAGGTCGCGGGTCAGCGCATCGACCTTCCGCAGCGCCGCCGAAGTCTCGCAAATGCGCGTGCTGCCGAAAACCACGATGGCGTTTTTCACGCCGCGCTCCTCAAGAAGCAGCTCGGGCTTCAGGTAGTCGATTTGCAGGCGCACGCTGCGCATGCCGTCGCTGGCGAGAAACTGCAGGTCTTCGTCGGCGGGCCGGTAGCTGCGGCTCGCCATGATGGCCTCGACGCGCGCGCGGGCCTCGGGGTCTTCCTCCGGCGGTTTCGGCCGGTTCCAGGGCAGCGGCTCGCGCCGCTGCAAGGCTTGCGGCCCTCTTTCTGTCGCCGGTTCGCCTTGAGCGGGATCTTCCTTCGCCAAGGGGTTCGCCTCCATGAAGTCGCTCGCCGGTTTCCGGTCCGGGCGTTACTGGAAAGTCTTGCCGAGCCACTCGGCGATGGGTTTCGCCCCGTCCTGCCAGTTGACATCCAGCATGATCGCATGCGCGCCGTTCGGCACGATGACGGAGCGCGCGCCGTAATAGATGGCGGTGAGACGCACGTCCGTGGCCGGAATGAACTGGTCCCTGTCGCCGCCGATCACCAGCAGTTTCGGCATGCTCCAGGGCAGCGGCGCAAAGGGAAGCCAGCCGATCAGCTGGCGGCTGGCGGTCTCGGCGATGTCGCTGATATGCGCGGAGAAGGCGCGCCGGAGCTCGCGCGGCGGCGGGTTGAAGAAAAGCCCGTCTTCGATGACGTCGAGGTTCGCGGCGGCAAGGCCCTGGTCGAGAATTTTCCTCATCTCCGCCGAAAGCTTGGGATTGGTCGCCATCAGGGCGGCGGAGGCGCGCAGCAGGCCGTGAGGGGGGACGGAGCACAGGAGCACGGCGCCGGCAACTTTTCCTCCGCGCTGGATGAAAGCTTGCAACGCGCCGCCGCCCAGCGAATGGCCGACGATGACGGTTGGGCCGCCGATCTCGTTCAGCGCCCAGCCGATGTCCTCCGCGAAGTCGGCAAGGCTGAATTTGCGAATGTTCTCGCGGCCTTCGCTCTCGCCGTGCCCGCGCAGGCTGAGCGCGTAAGCGTCATAGCCGAGCCCGGCGAAATAGGGCAGGAACAGCGGACGCCATATCCAGGCGGCGGTGCAAATGCCGTGAACGAAGAGCAGCTTGACGGGCTTTGCGGGGCCCTGCGCCGCTTCTTTTATAAGTTCGAGTTTCATGACACATCCGCCACAACGGGAAGGAGTGCGACTGCTTAGCGCAAATCGCGGGCGAGGCAAGAGCGATTTCAGGATTATAGCTTACGCGGGAGCATTCAAGTCTTAAAGTGCTCGAAGCCCTTCGCGGAAAATTTGAGGAGCGAACCGTCCGCCGCCTTGAACGCTGGCGCGGCCGCTCCGGCCAGCACGGCGCCGATGCGCGTCACGGAGACGCCCGCTTCCCGGCTCATGGCCTCGAAGGCGGCGGCGCTGTCTTCGGGGATTGCGGCGAGAATCTCGTAGTCGTCGCCGCCCGACAAAACCGTTTCGAAGGCGCGGGCGTATGACGCGGCGGCGGCGCCCCCCGCGGCGGACAGGGGAATGCGCGCCGCGCTGGCTTCGGCCGTGACGCCCGAGGCGGCGCACATCCGCGTCAGGTCGAGGACAAGGCCGTCCGAGATGTCCATCGCCGCGGACGCGTGGCAAGCCAGCGCCTCCGAAAGCGCAAGGCGCGGCTCGGGATAAAGATATCGCTTTAACAGGAAGTCGCGATCGGGCGCGGACAGAGCCGCCTCGAATTCAGCCTTGCCGAGCCGAAGCTTAAGCCCGAGCGCCGCGTCGCCGAGCGTTCCGCTGACATAAAGCGCATCGCCGGGCTTTGCCCCGCCGCGAGGGACCAGACCACGCGCCGCCGCTTCGCCGAATGCGGTGACGGACAGCCACCAGGCGCCCTTCGCCGTTACCGTATCGCCGCCGATCAGCGCGACGCCAAACTCTCCTTGCGCGCGCGCAAGCCCGCCCGCGAAGCGCGCCGCCCAATCCTCCGAAGGGGCTTCCACAAGCGCGAGCGCCAGCGTATAGCCCAGCGGCTTCGCGGCCTTGGCGGCGAGATCGGACACATTCACCGCAATCGCCTTATAGGCCGCGTCGCCCGGATCGTCGTCCTCGAAGAAATGCACGCCCGCGACGAGCGCGTCGGCCGTGACCACGAGCCCGCCCGGCGGCAAGCCGGTGAGCAGCGCCGCGTCGTCCTTCAAGCCAAGCGCGGCTGGATGCGTCGCCAGCGGCGCGAGATAATCGGCGATCAGCGCGATTTCGCCAAGCCGTCGCATGCTTACCCCGGCTTCTTCGCCGCCTTCCGGCCGAATTCATGGCCCCGCTTCTCGCGGGCGACGCGGTCGAGCACGCCGTTCACGACGCCGGGCTCGTCGCCGCCGAAAAAGTCGCGGGCGATCTCCACATATTCGTTGATGACGGCGCGGGCGGGCACGTCGGCGCGCGCCACGATCTCGAAGACGGCGGAGCGCAGGATCGCGCGCAGGATGCTGTCGATGCGCGCCAGCCGCCAGCCTTGCGCCAGATGCCCGGCGATTTCGGCGTCGATCTCGCCTTGCCGCTCGGCGGCGCCCGTCACGAGATCGCGGAAGAAGCCGCGGTCCGCGCCTGCGTAAATCTCCACCGTATCGAAGCGATGGCTCAAAAACTCGTCCAGGACAACGCTTAAGTCGCGCTGCGTCATGTCCATCTGGTAAAGGGCCTGAACCGCAGCGAGCCGGGCGCGCGTGCGGGCCTTCCCTTGAGGCGCGTTGACTTCAGGGCCGGAACTCGCGGCCATTTTCCGGTTCCATCGTCATGCTTTCAGTTCGGTCAGCCGTCGCCCGGCTTATCAGCGGCGTCTCTTGCCGAATTCACGCTTCGCGCGGAGCACATCGAGGCAGGCCTCGGCCGCCTCCCGTCCCTTGTTCTTGCCGTTCACGGAAGCCCTTGCAATGGCCTGGCTCTCGTTTTCGACAGTCAATATGCCGTTCCCCACCGGGATCGCGTATTGTGTCGCAAGCTCCATCAGCGCGCGGGCGGATTCGTTGGAGACGGTTTCATAATGCGTCGTCTCGCCCCGGATCACGCAGCCAAGCGCGATGGCGCCGTGGAAGGGCTTCGCCGATCCCTCGTCGAATGCGCCCGCGTCGATCGCCACCGCAAGCACCTGCGGGACTTCGAGCGCGCCGGGCGCGGTCGCGACCTCCCAGGTGGCGCCGCTCTCCCGCAGCGTCAACTCCGCTCCGGTGAGAAGAGCATCCGCGATGTGGTTATAATACCGGCCCTCGATGACCAGGATGTGAATGGGTTCTTTCATTGGTCGTCGATGGTCCGGCGTTCTACGAGGTTCAAGCCATAGCCCTCAAGGCCGACGATTTTCGGCGTGGGCGAGTTGGATAGCAGAACCATGTTCTTGATGCCGAGGTCGAGCAGAATCTGCGCGCCGATACCATAGTCGATAAGGCGCTTTTCGGCGGGCTTGCCATTGGCGGCGGGCGCGCTCTGCGAAAGCCGCGACAGGATCGCGCCTTCGCGCACATCGCGGATCACCACGACCACGCCGCGCCCCTCCTCGCCGATGCGGCGCATGGCGCGCTCGACAAGCGAGCGGCGGTTGCCGTTGCGTCCCATGCCGATCAGGTCTTCGAGGATGTTGACGGCGTGCATGCGCACAAGCACCGGGTCGCCGGTGGACACGTCGCCCTTGATCAGCGCCAGATGCTCCGTGTTATCGACGGCGTTGAGATAGACGCGCAGCTTGAACGCGCCGCCATGGGGCGACTCGATCTCCTGCTCGTGGACGGCGCGCACATAGCTTTCCTTGCGGCGGCGATAGGCGATCAGATCGGAGATTGTGCCGATCTTGAGCCCGTGCCGCTGCGCAAACGACAGCAGATCCGGCATGCGCGCCATGGTGCCGTCGTCGTTCATGATTTCGCAGATGACGCCCGCGGGCAGAAGCCCGGCGAGGCGGGCGAGATCGACGGCGGCCTCGGTGTGGCCCGCGCGGACGAGCACGCCGCCGTCGCGCGCAACCAGCGGAAACACGTGGCCGGGGCTGACGATGTCGCGAAAATCCTTCTCGGGGTTGATGGCGACGGCGATGGTGTGCGAGCGGTCGTAGGCGGAAATGCCGGTGGAGATGCCTTCCTTCGCCTCGATGGAGACGGTGAAGGCGGTCGTGTGCCGCGACTGGTTCGAGCGCGCCATGCTGACGAGATGCAGCGTCTCCGCGCGGTCGGGCGTGACGGCAAGGCAGATCAGGCCGCGCCCGAAGCGCGCCATGAAATTGATGGCGTCGGGCGTCGCCATCTGCGCCGGGATGACGAGATCGCCCTCGTTTTCGCGCTCCTCGGCGTCCACCAGAATGAACATGCGGCCCTGGCGCGCATCCTCCAGGATCTCGTCGATAGACGAAAGCTGATCGTGGATCTGCGATTTGTCGAACTCACGCAGCTGATCGGTTTGCATGCGATTTAAGCCTCTCGCCCCATGAGCCGCGCCACGTAGCGGGCGATCAAGTCCACTTCCAGGTTCACCGCGTCGCCCGCCTTCTTCTCGCCCCAGGTCGTCACGTCGAGCGTCGTGGGAATGAGGTTGATCGTGAAGAGCGAGCCGCTCACCTCGTTCACCGTAAGAGAAACGCCATCGAGCGCGACCGAGCCTTTCGGCGCTATATATTTGGCGAGAGCATCGGGCGCGCGCACCTCAAAGATGCTTGAAAAGCCGGACGGCGCTACGCTGACCACCTCGGCGACGCCATCGACGTGGCCCGAAACGAGATGGCCGCCAAGCTCGTCCCCGGCGCGCAGCGAGCGTTCGAGGTTGATGAGCCGGCCTTTGCGCCAGCCGCCGAGCGTGGTCTTGCTCAGCGTCTCGTTCGACACGTCGAGGCGGAATTCGGCGCCGCCTGCAATCGGCTGGACGCCCGTCACGGACAGGCACACGCCGTCGCAGGCTATGGAGGCGCCGAGCGCGATGGAGGCGGCGTCGAAGGGGCAGGCGATGGCGAAGCGGCCGTTGCCGGCGGCGGCGACCGCGCCTTTGGCTGTAACGATTCCGGTGAACATGATCAGATCTGCCAGTGCAAGGTGGAGCGATAGATAGAGATTGTGTCGGCGCCGGCTTTGCGCCGCCCGGTCAGTGCGAAAGCTGGCGAGGCGGTCACGAGGCCGAGGCTTGCGGTCGAGGCGGATTGGAGAGCGACCCCTCCCTCGCCCTGCCCCTCTCCCGCGAGGGGAGAGGGGACGCCCGCTCTCTGCGGGAGATGAACGCACGGATTAAGCCTCTCCCCTTGCGGGAGAGGGTGGCGGCCGGCCTCGCCGTTCGCCGGGTGAGGCGTGTTTCGTTGGCTTAACCGGGCGAGTTCGCTGAAAGCCGGCGCGCTCGCGTCTTGCGGCAGCGCGACGGGCGCCTGCATGATGACGACTTCATCGGCGAGCCCGGCCTGCAGGAAGCCGCGCCATGTCGCGGGGCCGCCCTCGACGAGAAGCCGCGTCACGCCTTCGGCCGCAAGCCGCATCATGGCGAGCTTCAGGTTGAGAATTCCGTTTGGCGAGGCGCCGATGTCGAACAGGCGCACGCCGCGCCGGCCGAACAGATGCGCGCCCTTGGACAAGTCGCCGCAAACGATCCAGACCGGGGGCTGCTCGGTTTGGAAGATGCGCGCCTCGATGGGGATGTTGCAGCTGGGCGCCAGCACGGCGCGGACGGGCGAGCGGTTGGCGAGGCCGGGCAGGCGGCAGGTCAATTCCGGGTCGTCGGCCTCGATGGTGCGGCGGCCTACGAGGATGGCGTCGGCCCTCGCGCGCAGAAGATGCGCCTGCGCGCGGGCCTCCTCGCCCGTGACCCAGACAGGCTTGCCCGAGCCGAGCGGAACGCGGCCGTTGGCGTCCACGGCAAGCTTGATCTGCACGAAGGGGCGGCGCTCGGTGACGCGCAGGGCGTGGCCGAGATTGAGCCAGTCCGACTCTCGCGCAAAGGCGCCTCGCACGGCCGGGACGCCGTGCGTTTCGAGCCAAGTCAGGCCGCGGCCCGCGACGCGCATGTCGGGGTCGCGCGAGCCGTAGACCACGAGCGAGATTCCGGCGTCGGCAATGGAGTGGGCGCAAGGCGGCGTCGCGCCGAAATGGCTGCACGGCTCAAGCGTCGTGACCATGATTGCGCCGCGAGCACGCGCGCCCGCCTCGCGGAGCGCCAGCACCTCGGCGTGAGGCCGGCCGCCCCTCGCGGTCACGGCGCTTGCGACGATTTCGCCGGTCGCTGCGTCCGCGACCACGGCGCCGACCGACGGGTTCGGCGAAGTCGCGCCGAGATTGCTTTCGGCGAGATACAGCGTCCGCCGCATCAGCGACGCCATGACCTCCGGCGGAAGGGAAGGGGAGGCGCCCGGGCGCGGCGCGGCGCTCAAGGCGGATGCGGGCATTTCGGTCATCACTTGTCGTCCGCCGCGCCGCGTTCGCCAAGCTCGACAAGCACGCGGTGGAAGTCTCTCGCCTCTCGGAAGTCGCGGTAGACGCTGGCGTAGCGGACATAGGCGACGCCATCGAGCGCCTTCAGGCCCTCCATCACGAGCTTGCCCACGGTCTCCGAGCCGATTTCGCTGTCATTGCCGTTTTCGAGCGTGCGCACGATAGAGCTGACGAGCTGTTCGATGCGGTCGTCGCCGACGGGACGCTTCCTGAGCGCGATTTCGATGGAGCGGCGGAGCTTCTCACGGTCGAAGGGGACGCGCCGCCCGCTCCGCTTGATGATGGTAAGCTCCCGAAGCTGGACGCGCTCGAAGGTGGTGAAACGCGCCCCGCATCCCGGGCAGGAGCGCCGGCGCCGGATTGCGGCGTGATCCTCGGATGGACGGCTGTCGCGCACCTGGGTATCGAGCGCGCCGCAATGGGGACACCGCATCTGTCTCAGCCTGCCTCGACCGGCGCCATAAGCGTCCGCGCCGCCTACGCTTTGTTGAAGGGATAGATCGGAAAGCGATTGCAAAGGCCGATGGCTTGAGCCTTGACCGCCTCGGCGGCCTTGCCGTCGCCCGCTTTCAGCCCGTCGAGCACGGCGACGATCAAGCCGCCGATCTCCGAAAACTCCTTCACGCCGAAGCCGCGCGTTGTGCCGGCGGGCGAGCCGACGCGGATGCCCGATGTGATCGTGGGCTTCTGCGGGTCGAAGGGCACGCCGTTCTTGTTGACGGTGATATGCGCCGCGCCGAGCGCCGCCTCCACTGCCTTGCCGGTCAGGCCCTTGGGGCGCAGGTCGACGAGAAGAAGATGCGTGTCGGTGCCGCCGGAGACGAGTTCGAGCCCGCCGCTTTTGAGGGCCTCGCCGAGCGCCTTGGCGTTCGCCGTCACCGCGCGCGCGTAATCCTTGAATTCGGGTTTGAGCGCCTCGCCGAACGCCACCGCCTTGGCGGCGACGATATGCATAAGCGGGCCGCCCTGCAGCCCCGGAAAGATCGCGGAATTGATCTTCTTGGCGAGATCGCCGCCGTTCGTCAGGATGATCGCGCCGCGGGGGCCGCGCAGCGTCTTGTGCGTCGTGGTCGTGGCGATATGCGCATGCGGGAACGGGCTTGGATGGACGCCCGCCGCGACGAGCCCCGCGAAGTGCGCCATGTCCACCAGCAAAAGCGCGCCCACCTCGTCGGCGATGGCGCGGAAGCGTTTGAAGTCGATGATGCGCGCGTAAGCGGAGCCGCCCGCAATGATCAGGCGCGGCTTGTGCTCGCGCGCCAGCCGCTCGGCCTGCTCATAGTCGATATATCCGTCGTCGCGGCGCACGCCGTAATGGACGGCGTTGAACCATTTGCCGGACATGTTCGGCGCGGCGCCGTGCGTGAGATGGCCGCCCGCGTCGATGCCCATGCCGAGGATCGTGTCGCCGGGCTTCAGCACTGCAAGGAACACGCCCTGGTTGGCCTGGCTGCCGGAATGAGGCTGCACATTGGCAAAATCGCAGCCGAACAGTTGCCTGGCGCGGTCGATGGCCAGGGTCTCCGCCACATCGACGACATGGCAGCCGCCGTAATAGCGCTTTCCGGGATAGCCCTCGGCATATTTGTTGGTGAGCACCGAGCCGGCCGCTTCCAGCACGGCGCGCGAGACATAATTTTCCGACGCGATGAGTTCGATTTCATCGTGCTGGCGGGCAAGCTCGCTCGCAAGCACGCCCGCGATTTCGGGGTCGGCTTGCGCGAGCGGCGCGGAAAAGAACTTGCCTTCGGCGGAAAGCAGATCGTGCGAGGGCGAGAGTTTCGCGGGTGCGGCGGACATTAGGCCTCAAAGTCGTGTCGATGGGTTGGCGCGCAGTATAAAAACTTCCCGCCAGATTGCAATCGACAGGCCGTGCTTCTTTGGGAGCTAAAGCAGAGTTTCCCAATTGAGCCAACGGATGGCGTTTGTTTTGTCATCCTGGAAAGGCGGAGCCTTATCCGGGATCTGAAAAAATCGTAGCGCTCATTTTTTGCCGATCCCGGCTTCGCTTGGCCGGGATGAGGTGGTGGGCAAATCGGCGACTCTGCTTTAACCGCGAGACTTCGTGTCGTGCGCGGGTTGCAGGCCAACGGGAACTTCCCCGAATGCGCCGTCATGGCCGAAGCCCTTGGCGCTGGCTTGATGACTCGCCGCGATCTTCAGGGGCGCGCCGCTCGTCGGCCTTCGATACATCGAGCGGGGCCTCGATGGCGCGCCAAATCTGGCGGAGGCGATGCACGGGAAGGTCGTCCATTATAATGCGAACGAGATGCTCGATGACTTCGACATTGACCCAGGAGGTCAGCGCCTTGTCGAAATCGCGATAGGTCACATCGAGCGGCCTGATCCCGAAGTCGTGGAGCATGTTGGTCTTGGCGTCGTTTGCGAGGAGGATCGCGCCCGCCATCTGCTTCGAGCCGAGCGGAGCGGACGGATCGAGGACGGCCCGCTCCAGGTCGAAGATGGTCCTCAGATTGATCTTCCTGAAAAGAAGGAAGCGCTCCGGGCCGACCGCGGCGCAAAGCTGAGCCTGCGCAATCCAGTCCGTAATAATAAAGAGGCTCGTGGGAGTCTCCACGTGCAGCATGAGGGGATTGGCGGCGGCGAGATTCTGCACATTTGCGAGCCCCAACTCCTCCAGCCGGTACGCCGCCGGAAAATCGACGCCTTCGATAACCGTCAGCGGCGCAGCGGCGGCGCGCCTCGCCAATTTCGACGAGGGGGTCGAAAATGTCAGCCGGGCGCGCCGCGCCATCCAGGAGAATCCGGCGTCTGGAACGAAGCCAGCCCCGAAGGCGAGCAGGAGCCAAAGGCCGGAAACGGGCGCCGCTCGCGCTTTTTCCGGGGCTTCAGCCGGGGCGCGGCTGACGCTTGCGGCCTTTCGTTCCGCCGCCGCCGGCGCCCCTTGCAGGCGCGCGGCGCTCTCGTACAGCGCCGCCGCGCCGGGGGCCGCGCGCCAGACGACGAGCGCGAGCATGGTCGCCAGCAGCATGTGGGCGAAGGCCCTGAGAAAAGCGATCGCGGAGAGGTCGAAGGCGATCAGCGATCTCAGGAACATCCTCAGGCAATAGAGAAAGGCGCCGGCGAAGGCGAGAGAGGCGATGGTGAGCGCATTCTCGTAATCCTTCGGCCCCGCGGCGCTCAATCCGCCCACGCTCAGGATGTTCGCCCCGAGAGAGCCGTCGAGAAGCTTGGGAAGCTCGGCGGCCGGGAGAAAAAGCAGAAAGAAACCGGCTGCCGTGAACAGTATAAAGGGAAGGCTCGCCGCGATTATCGCCGTCTCGCGCCAAACGGAAGCCGAGAATGCCTTGAGGACATCGCCGTTCTGCGAGCCAAACTTCCGCAAATGATACTTTCGTTCGAGAAACTCGAAATGACGATCGAGGCCCTCGCCAGCATTTAGATACTCTCGAAGAAGGTCTGCTCTACGGAGCCGCGATGCCCGGATCTGCCGCCGCGCCATGACGAAGGCGGCTGGAACCAGCGTTGCGAAAAAGACCGAAAGACATAAAGCGAAATCGATTGGCGAGGCATGGCGCTCCAGAACGATAACGAAACATAAAAGGACGAGCATCGAAATCAACAATGCGACCGTGCTTGTAGAGGAGTACTTCATGTACGTTCTCTCAGATTAGCGTAACAAAATATTAGGGGTCGTTGCAGCCTACGCCGCCAACGCCGGACCCATGAAAATGCGATCGTAAAATAGATTGTTCCTGAGAAACTGGATGTTTTGGGAAGGGCGCCGGATTTAAGGGCAGGAGAGCCCAATCATTTGGACGCAAACCCGGCGATTTATTTCCATTCAAGAAGAGCGATGCTGGGTCTGACTTCTCCGAGTTGCTATGCGTTCGATTGACGCACAATTGACGAAAGAAAAGAAATGAGGGGATGCGACAGAGGCGGTAAAAAGAGCGTTTTCAACTCGAATTATTTAATTTAAGGCGCTGAAATGCTTCCCAAAATAAACTTCATATTGACAGGCTATGCATGGAATAATCCGTGGTATGCGAAAAGCACATACCACATATTCAAAAATGAGCTCCAAATTTACGCCGCATTTACGCTCTTGATCGCCCCGTCCTATGAGTAACAAGGAAAGGTTGTGATGAAGAAAGTGAAGCGTATCTATGCGGCTGTCTTGCTGGCGGCGGTTTGGTTCGTCGGCTGCCAACAGGCGTTTGCCGAGTGCGGTATCGCCTCCACCTATTCGTCTGGCTCACGCACGGCGAACGGCGAACGCTATAATCACATGGGAGTTTCGGCTGCGCATAAGAGTTTGCCTTTCGGCACGCGGGTGATCGTTCGCAATCAGCGGACGGGCCGCAGCATTACTGTGCGCATCAACGATCGGGGGCCGTTTGTGGCGGGCCGCATCATCGATCTGTCAACGGGCGCGAAGAACGCGCTGGGCATGGATGGTCTCGCCCCGGTCTGTCTCGAAATCGTCAGCTATGGCGGCGGAAACAAGGGCTTCCGGAACACGAATCTTCGCGAGCCCCTGCAGGAGGCCAACGCGGCGTCCAGGAGCAACGGCTCCCACACGAAGCGCTACGCCCATAGCGGCGGCCGCCATTACGCACGGACCCAACATCGCGTCCGTAGGGGTCATCGCGGCGGCCACCGGCACGTGTACGCCTCGAACGACGATTAAGCCCTGAGGGTAAGCGGCGGGACGCAATCGCATTCCGCCGCTTGTCCGACAACTGAATTGTTACGGGCGTCCGCCCTCGCGCTTTTCTTTCCATGCGCTTTACTTGCCCGTAGGGTTAACGAATTTGCCGAACTTTTCCGCGATTGCGTCTGTTGGCGTTACAACAGCAATCTTCAGAAAGGTCACGGATGAAACGCTCTTCCCTTCTTTGCCTGGCGCTGGCCGCGCTTGGCGGCGGCGCGAGTTCCTCAGCCTTCGCGGAATGCGGGATCGCTTCTCACTATTCCACCGGCAAGAACACGGCGAACGGCGAGCGGTTCAGGCCCCAAGGCGTTTCGGCGGCTCACAGAACGCTGCCCTTCGGCGCGAAGGTCGCCGTCGTCAACCGGCGCACCGGCAGAAGCATCGTGGTTCGCATCAACGATCGCGGACCGTTCGTGAAGGGGCGGATCATCGACCTCTCGAACGGCGCGGCGCAAGCGCTGGGCGGCGGGGGCCTTACTCAGGTCTGCCTGAGCGTGTTGAGCTATGGCGGCAAGACCGCCAGCTTGCGGCGCGCCGGCGTCCATGGACGCAATGGGCTTCGGGAAAGGCTGGTCCGCGTCAGGGAGTAGACGCGCCGGTCACGGATCGTTTCATGGAGAACAATTCATCTCCTTGTCGTCAAAACGACGATATTTGAAAATTTGTGGAGGGTCCGAAACTTACGTTTCAGGTCGCACTGCGGTTTCGATAGTCCCTTCACCATTAGTCCCACCAGTCCAGGAGCCATTCATGAATAAGAAGTTTGTTGCCGCTCTCGCGGTTTGCACTGCCTTTGCGATCACGCCCGCGCTCGCGCAGCAGAAGGCGCCCGAGAAGGAGCCGGATCTGCCGAAGCTCACCAAGGCCGAGGCGCAGAAGCTCGTCAACTCCATCAAGGCCGACAAGGGCAAGACCAAGGATTTCTGCGCTCTGAACGCCTTGAACGACCAGTTCGAGGCCGCGGCCAAGAAGAACGACCAGAAGAAGCTCGACGCGCTCGGGCAGCAGCAGGAAGATCTCGCGAAGAAGATCGGTCTTCCCGAGGCTGAGCCGGACGATCAGGCCATCGAGCTCTTCGAGGCGCTCGCGAAGACCTGCGGCAAATAACGGCCGCAGCGAGCGCCGACGATGGCCGGATTAGTCCGGCCTTTTTTTGTCCACGGGTTCTGCTTAATCGTCAACATCTCTTAACGGACAAGAAGCTGCCGGGCCTCAGCCGTATTGCGGCCCCGGCAAATCGCATACCCAGGAGCGGACCGCTTGTCGCAGGTCCAATCTTGGGGAGCGCGCATGGCTCGCATTTCCGGTTTCCTGGCGTTTGCGTTATCCGCCCTGGCGCTGTTCAGCGCTCCAGGGCTCGCCGCGCCAGCCAACTGCGCGCCGCAACTCTATAAGGGCGTGTCCCCGGCGATCACGAGCGAGAAACTCGCGGGCCAGACCCGCCCGCTGTGCTTTTCGGAAATCGCCGTCCTTTATTCCGGCATCGCGCGCACCCCGATCTGGTCGGCCGAGCGTCTGACGCCCGCGCGGATCGCTGCGGCGCACGCTCTGGCGAGGCCGCGCTCCAACGCCTTTCACGAGGAGCCTGCGCTTCCCGAGGATGAGCGCTCATGGCTGTCCGACTACAAGCGCAGCGGCTTCGACCGCGGCCACATGGCGCCGAACGGCGACATGTCCACGCCCGAGGCGCAGGAGGAGTCGTTCTCGCTCGCGAACATGATCCCGCAAGACCCCTGCAACAATGAGGTGCTGTGGGAAGGCATCGAGTCCGCGGTGCGCGAGCTTGCCTCGAAGGACGAGGTGTTCGTCGTCACCGGCCCCGCCTTTCTCGCCGCGGATTTGCAAAGCCTGAAAAGCCGCGTGCTGGTGCCGACCCACATCTACAAGGCGATCTACATTCCGGCAAAAAACGCGGCCGCCGCCTATTTCGCGCCCAACGATCCGAGCCAGGCCTGGGAGACCCTCTCCATCGCCGAGCTTGAGGCGCGGGTTGGCGTCGACGCGTTCCCGCAACTTGACGGCGAGACGCGCAAGCATGCTATGATGCTGCCTGCGCCAACGCCGCATTTTGGCTGCCGCCTCCAGACATCCGAGGCGCGCCGTTGACCGGAGCCGGAGAAAATCATGAACTTTGCGCCCTTCAGGAATGAAAGCGACGCGGTTACGCTGGGCGATCTCAAGATCGAGAACCGCGAGGACCATGTCGCGATTTACGGCCGGCTGGCCGTAACGCGAGATCGCGCCGGGCTGGCCGCGGCGAAAGCGCTGAAGGAGATCGCCGACCGCATCGTGAACGAGCTTGAGAACGGCGGCGATCTGCCGATCCAGGTCGCGGCGGCGGAGCCCCCGGCGAAGGTCAAAAATCCCTTTGCCTGAGCGCTCGCTAAGTAAACTCCGCCGATTTGCCCAACGCAGCGTGCCGGCCAAGCGAAGCGCGAGCCGGGATCTGCAAGAATGAGCGCTCCGAGCTTTTGAAATTCCGAATTCCGCGTCTCGATTACTATGAACGGGCCGTTCATGAGCAATTCATTCGCGCAGGCCTAACCTAAGACTGTGCCGAGGAGGACAATTTTAGGGGTCTGTATCCATGAAACGCATTCTTGCCATCGCCGCCATCGCGGCTCCGCTCGCCTTCGCCGCAACCATTTCCCAAGCGGCTCCCGCAAGCCCGCTCGGCCTTGCGGACCAGCCCGCGCCCAGCGCCGTCACGCAGGTGCAGTGGGGCCGCTGCCATTTCTGGCGCAACGAATGCGCCAGACGCTGGCCCTTCCTTGGCTGGCGTTTCCGCCGCTGCCTGGTCATCCACGCTTGCGGCTGGTAACCGGAAAAGAGGCGGCCCAGGCCGCCTCTATCTTTTTCAGCGGCAATTCCTATGACACGGTATCACAATACCGCCAAAACCACCTGTTTTTGCAAAACGAACCCATTAGAGTTAATTGCCGGTGTCCCTCCCCGCGGCGTTCGTCGACGGCTCTGTTATAAGGCGGCGTTGCGAAGCCGCAGCGCGTTGGCGATCACGCTGACGGAGGAAAGCGACATCGCGGCCGCCGCGATCATGGGCGACAGCAGGATCCCGAAAATGGGGTAGAGTGCGCCGGCGGCGACCGGAACGCCCGCCGCGTTGTAGATGAAGGCGAACAGCAGGTTCTGCCGGATGTTCGCTATGGTCGCGGCGGACAGGCGGCGCGCTCGCACAAGGCCCATCAGATCGCCCTTCAGCAGCGTGACGCCGGCGCTTTCGAGCGCCACGTCGGCGCCCGTGCCCATGGCGACGCCCACATCGGCGGCGGCGAGGGCTGGCGCGTCGTTGACCCCGTCTCCCGCCATCGCGACGACGCGGCCTTCCTTGCGCAGTCGCGCCACAACCTTGGCCTTGTCCCCGGGCAGCACTTCAGCCTCGACCTCTTCGATGCCGAGCTTCTTCGCGACGGCGCGCGCGGTCGCCCAGTTGTCCCCCGTCAGCATGACGACGCGCATGCCATCCGCCTTAAGCGCCGCGAGCGCTTGCGGCGTCGAGGGTTTGATCGGATCGGCGACGCCCGCGACGGCGGCGAGCTTGCCGTCGATGGCGACGAAGATCGCCGTCGCGCCGTTATCGCGAAGCGCGTCCGCCGCGGCGGCAAGGGCGCTGGCGTCCACGCCCGCCTCCTGCAACATCCTCGAACTGCCGATGACGGCGCTGCGGCCATCCACTCGGCCCGCGACGCCCTTTCCGGCAGGCGCGCCGAACTCTTCCGGCTGCGACAGCGAAAGCCCGCGCTCATCCGCCGCCTTCACGATGGCCGCGCCGAGCGGATGCTGGCTCGCGCGCTGCAGGCTCGCCGCGAGGCGCAGCACGTCCGCCTCCTCGAACCCCGGCGCCGCACGCAGACTTACGAGCTTCGGCTTTCCCTCCGTCAGCGTGCCCGTCTTGTCGAGCACGATGGTATCGACGCGCTCGAACCGCTCCAGCGCTTCGGCATTCTTGATGAGCACGCCGCTCTGCGCGCCGCGGCCCACACCGACCATGATCGCCATCGGAGTCGCAAGGCCGAGCGCGCAAGGGCAGGCGATGATGAGGACCGAGACGGCGGCGACGAGCGCGAAGGCCAGGCGCGGCTCCGGTCCAAAGGCGAACCAGGCCGCGAAAGCCGCGACGGCGACGGCGATCACAAGCGGCACGAACCATCCCGCGACGCGGTCGGCGAGCCGCTGGATGGGCGCGCGGCTTCTCTGCGCCTCCGCCACCATCGCCACGATCCGCGCCAGCGTGGTATCGCGGCCGACTTTTTCGGCGCGCATGATGAAAGCGCCGCTCTGGTTGATCGCTCCTGCGACGACCTTCGAGCCGGGGCCTTTCGAGACCGGCATGGATTCGCCCGTCAGCAGAAACTCATCGACCGCGCTTTGGCCCTCGATCACCGCGCCGTCGACGGGAACGGCTTCGCCCGGCCGCACCCGGAGCCGGTCGCCAACCGCCACGACTTCGAGCGGGATCGTCTCCTCCTTGCCATCCGGCGTGAGCCGCATCGCCTGCTGCGGCGCGAGGTTCAACAGCGCGCGGATGGCGTCGCCCGTCTTCTCGCGAGCGCGCAATTCAAGGATCTGCCCGAGCAGCACAAGCACGGTGATGACGGCGGCGGCCTCGAAATAGACCGGCGGAGCGCCGCCATTCGCGCGGAAGGCGGGCGGCAAGAGGCCGGGCGCCACGGTGGCCGCGAGGCTATAGAGGAAGGCCACGCCCGTGCCCAACGCGATCAGCGTGAACATGTTGAGGTTGCGCGTCTGCAGCGAAGCCCATCCGCGCTCGAAGAAGGGCCAGCCGCCCCACAGGACGACAGGCGCCGCGAGCGCCAATTCAAGCCAGTTAAGCTTCTGCGGATCGAGCCAATGGCCCAGTTTCAGCACATGGCCGCCCATCTCAATCGCGAAAAGAGGCGCCGTCAGCGCAAGGCCCATCCAGAAGCGCCGCGACATGTCCGCAAGCTCGGGGTTCGGCGCGTCGCTCGCGGACGGCAGCTCGGGCTCCAGCGCCATGCCGCAGATGGGACAGGCGCCGGGGCCTTCCTGGCGGATCTCGGGGTGCATGGGACAGGTGTAGATTGCGCCTTCCGCAACGGGCTCGACCGCGCGCGCCTCCTTGCTGAGATAGCGCGCAGGCTCGGCTTCGAACTTCGTCTTGCAGCCGGCGCAGCAGAAATAATAGGGGCGCCCGTTATGGCTCGCCCGGTGCTTGGCGGCGTGGATATCGACGCCCATGCCGCAGACGGGATCGGTCGCCATCATGTCGGCGGCGCCTTCGCTTGCCGGCTTTCCGCCGCAGCATTCGCCGCCAGCCTTTGCGGCCGTGAGCGGCGAAAGGCTGAACGCTTGCGCCGGCGTCTTCGCGTAGCGCGCGGGCTCGGCCTCGAACATGCCCTTGCAGCCGTCGCAGCAGAAATAGAAATCGCGGCCATCGTGGCTGGATCGATCTTTGGCGGTCGCCGGATCGACCGTCATGCCGCAGACCGGGTCCACCGCGCCTCCCGCTTGGCTATGGTGACACTGGGAGTCGCCGGTCTTGTCCATGGTCCCTCCGCGCGATCGGGGTTCGCAGCCCACATGTACCCCGGTAGGGTATCGCCTGCAAGGCCCAGGCGGCCTAAACGCGTTCCAGCACGACGGCATTCTCCTTTTCTTGATGGGCATACCCTCTGGTGGTACAAGCGTTCCATGCAGCAGGACGTCAAGGACAAGTGCTTGCAGCGCCTGAGCCGCATCGAGGGCCAGGTGCGCGGCATCGCGCGCATGGTCGGCGAGGACCGCTATTGCATCGACATCATCACGCAGATGGCGGCGGTGCAGGCTGCGCTCCGCAAGGTTGAAGCCGAGATTTTGCAGAACCATGTGAACACCTGCGTCGCCCGCGCCATCGCCAGCGGCGACGCCGACGAGCAGCGCAAGAAGGTGGCGGAGCTTATGGAAGTGCTGAACCGCAGTTTGAGCTAGGGACGGGAGCCCGACCGGAATGAGCGTCGTCATCTATCACAATCCGGCGTGCGGCACGTCGCGCAACACGCTCGCCATGATCCGCCAGAGCGGCGTGGAGCCCGAAATCGTGCTATATCTGAAAACGCCGCCCACGCGGGAGAAGCTCGAGGAGCTGATCGCGGGCGTTGGGGGCGGGGCGCGCGCGATCCTGCGCGAGAAGGGGACGCCCTATCGCGAGCTCGGGCTCGACGATCCCAAATGGAGCGACAACGAGCTGATCGGTTTCATGCTCGCGCATCCGATCCTCATCGAGCGGCCTATCGTGCAGACGCCGAAAGGCGCGCGCCTGTGCCGCCCGTCCGAGACCGTGCTCGAAATCCTTCCCAACCCGGACATCGGGCGCTTCGCGAAGGAGGATGGCGAGGCCGTCGCGGGAACCAAGGGGAGCGCGAAATAGCTGTAGCTTTTCGGCAACAGGGCGCGCGGGGTTGTTACCGTTTTGTCTTAAGTACGGGTTACTATTCCGGCCTGATTGCGCGTGATAGAATGGCTTTTGGCAGTTGGGGTTCGCCAAGCGGCGTTCGCTTCAAGAGAAGGGACAGGGGACATGACCGCCCATACCGTCACCTCCTACGATGACGATTTGAGCTCCCTCGATACGAAGATCTCCCGGATGGGCGGCCTGGCCGAGCATCAGCTGAAAACCGCGCTTGGCGCCATCGCCAGCGCCGATCCCGAACTTGCGAATCAGGCCGTGGCGGCCGATCCGGCCGTCGATGCGATGCAGCACGAGATCGAGGAGTGCGCCGTTCAGATCATCGCAAGGCGGGCGCCGGTCGCGGTCGATCTGCGCGCTGTCGTCGCCGCAATGCGCATCGCTGGCGATCTGGAGCGCATCGGCGATATGTCGAAGAGCATCGGCAAGCGGATCGCCGACTTCGAGGAAACCGGGTGGCTTTCGCCCATGACCAGGAGTTTTGCCGCGATGGGCGATCTGGCGCTGCTGCAGTTGAAAAACGTGCTCGACGCCTATTCTCAGCGAGACACCGATCTTGCGCTCAAGATCTGGCTTGGCGACGAGGACATCGACCGCCAGTACAATTCGCTGTTCCGCGAGATCCTCACCTACATGATGGAGGATCCGAAGACGATCTCCTACGGCGCGCATCTTCTGTTCTGCGCGAAGAACATCGAGCGTATCGGCGATCATTGTACGAACATCGCCGAGGCCTTGACCTGGATGGTCACCGGCCAGACCATCGTCGAGCCACGGCCGAAGCAGGATTAACCCCAAGTTCCGGGCCGAAGGGCTGGCGCGCCCGTCCCGCGGCGCTGGATTCGAGGTTGCGCCGGACAGGCCTCGACCATAGTGTTCGGCGCTTGTCCCTCAATCCGGCCGCACAACCTCCATGACCATCGATCTTCCATTCAACGAAATCGCCTTGCTCTCGCTCATGCTTCTGGCGGGCGGTCTCATCACGGGCTTCTTCGCCGGGCTGCTCGGCATCGGCGGCGGCGCGATCATCGTACCCGTGCTCTACGAGCTTTTCCGCTTCGCGGGCGTCGACGAAAGCATCCGCATGCAGCTATGCGTGGCCACTTCGCTCGCGATCATCATCCCGACCTCGGTGAATTCGGTGCGCTCGCACTGGAAGCGGGGCGCTGTCGATACCGGCGTTATCAGGGCGCTCGGCCCGTGGGTGATCGGCGGCGCGATCGCGGGCGTCTTCGTCGCGGCTCACGCGCCCTCGCAATTCCTGAAAGGGATTTTCGTGGTCTCGACGCTTTTCATCGCCTCGCGCCTCGCCTTCGGAGACGCCGCCGCCATCGCGGAGGCGACCTTGCCGGGGCAGCCCTGGGACGGGCTCGCGGGCGCGGGCATCGGGCTGATTTCGACGCTGATCGGCATCGGCGGCGGCGCCTATGTCACGGCCTTCATGAAGTTTCGCGGCTGGACGATCCACAAGGCGGTGGCGACCGCCTCCGGTTTCGGCCCCATCATCGCAATCCCGGCCGTCGCCGGCTTCATGGTGGAAGGGTGGGGCTCGCCGCTGTTGCCGCCCCTGTCGCTCGGCTATGTCAGCCTTCTCGGCATGGCCGTCATGGCGCCGGTGAGCGTGCTGACCGCGCCGCTCGGCGTGCGCGTCGCGCACCGGCTTTCCCGCCGCACGCTCGAATATGTGTTCATGACCTTCCTGCTGCTCGTCGCCGCGCGCTTCACCGCGAGCCTGCTCTACGGCGTCTGAGCGGGCATATCCCCAGCCAATCCACAGCTCGGCCGTGCATTCCTCCCGCGCGGAGGCCGCAACCGGCGATATATGTGGATTTTTTGCAACATCTTGAGGTGGAGCGAACAAGCGATATCAATTTCAGGTTGTGCGGAGCGGGCCATTCCTCTTTGTTACGTGCAGTTCAATTTGGATGTAACAGGGGGTTGCATGTTTTCTCGAGTCATCGTAATCGCCGCCGGCGTCGCCGCCGCCACGGCGCAAGTTCAAGCCGCCGACGTTTACAGCCCGCCGCCGGGCGCATACGCCGGATACAAGGACGCCTACACTCCCGGCCCGGGATGGAATGGTTTCTACCTCGGCCTCAATGGCGGCTTCGGCTGGAATGTCAATGACGCCAGCCTCGAGGCATACGCCCATGACCAAACGGGGGGCGCTCCGGGGAACTCCAATTCCATGATCGGCTCCTTCGAACGGAGCGGCGGTTTCGCCGGCGGCCAGATCGGCTTCAATCTTACGCACTCCGGGTTCCTTTTCGGCATTGAGGCCGACATCCAGGATGCCGACATGAGCGCGAGCACCCGCGGAACGGCCGCGGCTATAAGCGGGGTATCGACGACGGTTACATCGGCGTTCGCATCGAGCCGTCTGGACTACTTCGGCACCTTGCGCGGCCGCCTCGGCTACACCGTCGACCGGGCGCTCATTTATTTGACGAGCGGCTTCGCGTATGGCGGCGTGACGGATAGGCTCGCCACTGGCGTCACCGATGCCCCGGCGGCCTCATACTCCAACAGCATCAAGAGCACCGACACGCTCTCAGGCTACGTGCTGGGCGGTGGCGTCGAATATGCGCTGACCCCGGCCTGGTCGCTGAAGGCGGAATACCAGTACCTGGATTTGGGCAAGGTCGCACTGGCCGACGGCAAAGACCCAACCGCGAGTTCGGCGGGGGTCGGCGTCTTCGCCGCCGATCACAGCTACAACACGATCCGGTTAGGCCTGAACTACCGGATCCAGCAGGAATACGCGCCTCTCAAATAGGCCCGGAGCGCAATCTCGCGGTAGCGCTCTTTTCGGGAGCGCAGCCGCTATCTTGACTGCTCAAAGAGATTGTGGCGAGCGGCGTCGCTCGCTCGACCCGCAGACGGCCGTCGCGGCTGCTGAGCTTTTGGGGGGCTGGCATTTTGCTTACGCCGGAAGAAAGCGGAAACGAGGCCATCACCCTCCGCTTGCGCGTCGAACCACAGGCAGATCGATACTTTCTGAGCGCGGGCGGCGGCGCAGTTCTACGTTTGTCTATTCGAAATCTCGCGCATCGCAGGCGTCTCGCGCTATAGCGAAGATGTTTCGCGTGAACCGGTCGGTGCCGACAGCCATCGGCGCACCCTCCCCTTGCCGGGCCATCGGCGCCCTCAGCGCACCCCGCCGCTGTTCATCGCGACCGCGACGCCCGGCGCGTCCCGGCACATCACGCCATCGCGGCGATCTCAAGGTTTTGAGAAGGATGCTTTTGATCGCGCTCGCGCCGCCGCTTGGTTCCACATGATGAATCCGAGGTGCTCGAGTAGCAGAGCCGCTACAGGGGGACGGCGGCGCGAAGGAGCGCAAGTGCGAGAGAACCGCCGCACAGCCGCGGGAAAACCGGCGTCATTTCAAGCCGTGGAACTTCCGTATATAATAGGAGTATACGCTCCCAGAATGTAAGTGCAGCTGCGCTGGCCCGAAATCCGTCCTTCTGTATAGCGCCAGCACTATATGAGCCGACACGATACTCAACACGGCCATGGCTGCGAAAAGGACCATGACTTTTTTCGGGGCGCCTTGAAATAATTTATCTCTGGCCGCAACATAGAGTCCGATGAAGGCCAGAAAATTGAACAACGGATAGAATTCGATCCTATAGCGATAATTCATGCTGATCGCTGTAAGCATGAGCAGGCATGGCGCGGCAAGTCCGCCCGCGATAGCCGCTACTTGGGCCAGCATGGGCGAGCTGAGGGGGCGCGTCCGGAGCGCGGCATAAACAAAAAAGCACGCAAGGAAAATTACCGGCAAATCCGTCAGCAAGAAGCTGCTCGGCGGCATTTCGACGGCGTCGAACGACCTCTCCTGATAGCTTTGGAAGAGCAACCGCCCATTCCCGTTCGTGACAATCCAAACGGGCAGAAAATAGTAAAGCAGCCCGAACGGTATTCTCGATAGATCGAAGAGAGCGTTTTCGCCGGTTTTTGCGAGCAGCCGATCTGGAAAATCGTTATTCATCAGATAAAGATTGTAGTTTGCAAAAGTGAGAGGGTCTTCCCATCGATAGTAATTTATTATTCCGGCAGCAATCAGAAATGTTACCAGGACTATAATTACATTCGATTTATTCCCAAGCTCGGCAAGGAACCCACCGATTTTTGCGAGAATACCTGAATTCTGTAGGCCCCTGTTTCCACAGGCGACCGATATGAATAAGGTCATCGCCAGGAATAAACCCACGCCTGTCGAAACGCGCGTCGACAAAGCGAGCCCAGACATGGCCGCCATAAACACAAGCAGGCTTTGGCTGAATCTTGCTTGGACTACGCCCCTGACGGCGCCGTAGACAAAAGCGCTCGCGAAGACAAATGACCAGGAAATTACTTCTTGATAGATGGACGGGTGCAAAAACGCAATTTGCTGCGGACCGAATACGATGTAAAAAATAAGCAAGACAAACATGATTTGTGTTTCAAAGCTCCTCAGCGACCGCCTTTTGATAAACAATATTGTCGAAAAATTGATGAATACGATCAGGCAGCTGGCGACGAGGCACGACAAATAGGTTATATCCGTGGACCATTTGCCAAGTATAGCTAAGGGCAGACGGAGGAGGGCGCAGAAAACGCCCCAATAGGCATAAACATGCCCATCTCTCAAGAATCCTTCGGCGCCGACCGCCTCTGCATCGACAAAAAACTCCCCGTGAAGGAGATGCCGAAGCATGCTGTTGAAGGTCAAAGAGCTTTCGTGGAAGAAATCGAACTTAAAGCCGGTCGATAGAATTGCATAATACGCGCCCGCGAACACACAAATGAGGACAACAATTGCGCCATCATGGTCTTTTTGTTTCCCGGCCATGCTCGCGGGAGCTGTCCGGCTGTCTATCGCCAAGTCCATAATCGCGCGGCTTTCAATGGTATGGAATATAAGTTTATCGTTATGCATAAGCATGGCGGCCGGAAGTGTCAATCGGCGTCCGCCAGGCTCCACAGGTCAGTTTGGGCCGAGCCCGGAACCGCGCCGAGCAGGCTCCGGCAGGGCGGCGGCCCCTCACCCTGTTCCCTCTCCCGCAAGGGAAGAGGGGACGCAAGGAATAGCCCTCTCCCCTTGCGGGAGAGGGCGGCGGCAGGCTTGACCGGCCGCCGGGCGGGGGACGTGTCCATTGGGATGGAGTTCTAACCGAGCGGCCAAAGCGAGGGGGCGGGCCCTGCGCCCGCGAATTCGACGCGGCCTTCGTGGAGGCGGGCGGCGCCCGTGGCCACGAGCTTCAGCGCAAACGGATAGAGCCGGTGCTCCATCGCAAGGATGCGGACGGAAAGCGCGTCCTCGTCGTCGCCCGGCAGCACGGGGACCGCGCCCTGAGCGACGATCGGCCCTGCGTCCATCTCCTCGCTGACGAAATGGACGGTCGCGCCCGCGATGCGAACGCCTGCCTCGAGCGCGCGCGCCTGTGGATGTAGGCCGCGAAAGGCCGGGAGCAGGGAAGGGTGGATATTGAGTTGCCGCCCGCGCCACTCGCGCACGAAGGCCGAAGAATGCAGGCGCATGAAGCCCGCATTGCAGACGAGATCGGCGCGCGCATGCTTCAGCGCGAGCGTCATCGCGGAATCGAAGTCCTCGCGGGTTCCGAAAGTCTTGTGGTTGATGACGGTCGTCGCGATGCCCGCCTGCTGCGCGCAAACGAGGCCAAGGGCGTCGGCCTTATTCGAAAGCACGAGCACGATCTCGGCCGGATAATCCGGCGCGTGCGCCGCCTCGATCAGCGACGCGAGATTGCTGCCGCGCCCCGAAATGAGCACGCCGACGCGTTTGCGCGCCGTCATGCCGGGGCTCCGAGGCTGCCGGCGAACGACACGGCCGACTTGCCGCCGCCGCGCCTTTCGACGATACCGATGGGGAAGGCGCTTTCGCCATGCGCCTCAAAGCAGGCGGCGACCTCCGCCGCGCGCTGCGCCGCGACCACCGCGATAAAGCCCACGCCGCAATTGAAAGCGCGCAACATCTCCGCTTCCGGCACGGCCCCCGCCTCCGCGAGCCAATGGAACACGGGCGGGCATTGCAGCGCGCCAAGATCGATACGGATGCCGAACCCAGGCGGAAGCACGCGAGGCGCGTTGCCGGGCAGCCCGCCGCCGGTGATATGCGCGAAGGCCTTCACGGCGCCGAGCCGGTGCGCGGCGAGCGCCGACTTCACATAGATGCGCGTCGGCTCAAGCAGCGCCTGCCCGAGCGTGCGCGCCGGATCGAAGGGCGCGGGCGCGTCCCAGGCCAGCCCCTCGTCGCGCACGATCTTGCGCACCAGCGAAAAGCCGTTCGAATGCACGCCGGAAGAGGCCACGCCGATCACGGCGTCCCCCTCCGCGACATCCTCGCGGGGCAGGATCGAGCCGCGCTCCGCCGCGCCCACGCAAAAGCCAGCGAGGTCGTAGTCGCCCGGCGCATACATGCCCGGCATCTCCGCGGTCTCGCCGCCGATCAGCGCCGCGCCGGCCTGCTCGCAACCCTTCGCGATGCCGGCGATCACGCGCGCGGCCACGTCCGTGTCGAGCTTCCCGCAGGCGAAATAGTCGAGAAAGAAGAGCGGCTCCGCGCCCTGCACCGCAACGTCGTTTGCGCACATGGCGACGAGATCGACGCCGATCGTGTCGTGCAGGCCCGTTTCGATGGCGATCTTGAGCTTGGTGCCGACGCCGTCGTTCGAGGCGACGAGGATCGGATCGCGAAAGCCCGCCGCCTTCAGATCGAAAAGGCCGCCGAAGCCGCCGAGCGCGGCGGTTGTTCCGAGCCGAGCCGTCGCCTTCGCGAAGGGCTTGATCCGCTCCACGAGCGCATCGCCCGCGTCGATATCGACGCCCGCCGCCGCATAAGAGCCATCCGATTGTGCGTTCATGCTGCCTGTCATGCGCTTGAAACAGCCCCGGAGCAGGCTTGCAGGCCCTCCGGACAAGATTTAAAGAGGGGCTATCACTAAGCGCGCCTTCAACGCAAGCGCCAGCAGCCCGACGAGGGGGAGATCCGCCCATGGCGATGACGAACGCAGCGAAGATCCTGGCCGGCGCGGCGCTCGCGCTTGCCGCGTTGTGCGGCGCCAGTCACGCGCAGCAAAGGGGCGCCAGCGTCTTCACGGTTGCGAATGTGAAGGCCGAGGCCGAGGCGGCGAACGCGGTCGAGGCGAAGCGGCTTGCGACGGAGATGGCCGAGACGCGCGCCTTCAGGCTGCTCGTGTCCCGGCTTGCCGATTTCAGAGCCGAGCCGCGCATCCCCGATCTGTCCCCGGCCGATATAGAGCGCCTCGTCTCCGACATCTATGTGAGCGGCGAAGGCGTCTCGGGCACCTCGTACGTGGCGACTTTCGGGGTGAACTTCTCCGAGCGCGCGGTCGCGGCGCTGTTCGGCCAATACGGCGTCTATCCCATCGCGGACCGTGGACCCGAATTCCTCATCGTCTCCGTCTATGTCGAGGACGGCGCCGCGAAGACCACGGACCGCAATCCCTGGCGCGCCGCGCTTGCCGGCCTCGACCTGACCCACGCGCTCGTACCGGCGAAAGTTGCGCCCGTGCGCGGCGACATAAGCGCGGCCATCGCCAACGCCTACATGGCCAATCCCGCCGCCGGGCTCGACGCGCTGAAATCGCAATACAGGACGACGCAAATCCTGTTCGCGGTGGCCGAACTCGACGGCGGCGGCGAAGCCGTGACGGTCAAGCTCATCGGCAACGACGCGCTCGGCGCCTTTTCGCTGAAGCGGACGCTGAAGGCCAGGGAGGGCGTCGACGGCGCGCTCATGCAGTCGGCGGCGCAACTCGCCTTCGAAACGGTGGAGGATCGCTGGAAGCTTACGCGGGGAGCGCTCGCGACCGCAAGCGCAGCCCCAAGGAGCGGCGGCGAACCGGCGGAGTATTCGTCCGCGGCCGGCGAACTCACGCCGCTTGAGGTGACTGCGGTCTTCTCCGGGCTCAGGGAGTGGCAAACGATCCGCGCGCGCCTGCAACGCGTGCCCGGCATCCAGAACTGGGATTTGAAGTCCGTCAACCCGCGAAGCGCGGAAATCGGCTTCGATTTCCCCGGCGGCGCGGAGCGGCTCACGCCGCTGGCCGGCGCGCAGGGGCTTAGCGTTGAAGAAGGCCCCGAAGGGCTGATCGTGAAGACCCGCTAAGTTTGCCGGCCGGTGCCTGTCGTCATACCTTTGGCGCACATCGCACGGGCTTGCCGACGATACACCCGCGATTAACTCTATTGAGCCAATTGCAAAACGCCGGCCGTTTGAGGCGCCGGGCAGTGGCTTTGTCCTGAAGTGGAATTAGTTCCGACAGCTTTTGCAGGTTCTGGCGCTGCCGTGAAGATTTCTGACGCAGTTCGCCCGTCACCTGCCAGATGTCCGGGTAGGGTTGATCCAACGGTATGCTTGTCAGGTCACCAGCCGCATCAGCTGCTCCGCGGTCAGCGCCAGGATGCCGAACATGAGATGGCAGAAGATCTTGGCATGACCGCGCACCCGTATTGTCCGGCCGCCGTAGTTGTCTTTGACCGAGCCGTTGACGCGTTCGGCCGCGCTGCGCTCGTTGTAGCGGATGGTTTCGGCGAGTTCGTAACCGGCGGCCCGCTTGGCTTGCGCCTCCGCCGCGGCTTCGGCCTTGCCGCCAGGGCGCGGATTGGCGTCGATGATGGGCGCATGGCCGAGCGCAAGGCTTTTATTGCGGATTTCCGGCGCGTCGTAGGCGCTATCCATGAGATCGTAGAGATTGGCGACACGGCGGGCTGTGATGGTGGCCAAGGGGATGGCGGCCTGGCTGTCGTGGAGGGATGCGGAGGTCAGAAGGCACGAAATAGGGATATCGCCATCTGCGGTATCGATATGCAGTTTGTAGCCGATCCAAGGCGCGGCGTGGCCTTTCGCATTGCGCTTTACGCCAACAGTGCACGCCGTTGGCAGGTCCGCCAGCATTTCAGCCAGCGTCATGCCGGTTTGGCGCTCCAGCCGCCGGGGCTCCTTCTTGGCGGGCGCTTCGCCCTTTTTAGGGCGTCCGCGCTTGCGTCTGGCCGCCGAGGCTGGGGCTTTCACCGGCTTTTCGCGCGCTTCAATGGCCGTTGCATCGCGCGAGATGTGTCCAACCAGCCGGTTCTTATGGGTGTTTACAATCAGCGCCTCATGGACGCGCGCGGGCAGGCTGCTTTGCGCAAACTCGGCGAAGGCGCGGGAAAAAGTGCTCTCGCTTGGCGGCCCGCGCCTGCTTTCCCAGCCGCAGAGCCGGCGAAGCACAGGATCGGCGCCAAGCCGCTCGATAAGCGCCAAGGTTGTCGGCAGGTTGAACACCGCTTTTGCTACGAACGCGCGCGCCAGCGCATGGCGGTCAGCTGGCGGACGCCCCGGCAGGCCCGGCCACATCTGCACAAAGGCTTCGATGCGCGCCAAATCCAGCACAGTCACAAGCCGCTCGTGCTGTGGAGTGAGCGGGCCTACCACTTCCCGCAGCATAGGGAAAAGAAAACCTTGAACGTGGCTCCAGGCGCTGGTTAGCATCTCCCGCATGTCCGTGTTCCGATTCGGCTGGTGGTTCTTCACAAAAGCACCATGCCTGACTCTGGAGCGCGGGCGCCTCACCCCATCCCCCTCAGAAGGAATAAGCCAGCGCGACGGCCCTGTTTTGCAATTGGCTCTATTGGGTTCGTTTTGCAAAAACATGTGTGTTGTGCGGTATTATAATACCGCTTTGAAAAAGCAGCCGCGGCTTACGACGGTCCGAAAATCGCGATGCCTCATCCTGAGCTTGCCGGAGGATGAGGCCGCAAATTTCACCTTTTCAGCATCCCGCCGAAGCCGGTCAGTTGCTGTTCCTGCCCATCCCCGGTATCGAGGGAGTGGCGCCGATATTGCGGAAGAGTTCCTTCAGCATGCCCTGGTCGCGGGTGTAGACGGGGGTTTCGCGCTTGATGAAGTCGAACACCACGCCGTCCTTCAAGCCATAATTCGCAATCTTCTCGACGCGGTCCTTGTTATTGAAATAGACGGCGACGACGCGCCTTTCCGTCACCTCCGGCGACAGGAAGGGCATCGGCTGCTCCGCGACGGTGGAGATGTAGTAATAGGCGCCGCCGCCGACCGGCGATTGCGTGTCGGGCGTGCCGAGCGCGAGCGTCACCTGCTCCTTGTTCATGCCCTCGCGCACCTGGTTCAAGTCCTCGTCCTGGAACTGATGGCCTTGCCGGATGGTATGGTTCCCGCCGCATGCCGCGACCATGAGAGAGCCCGCAATAATCAACGCAGCGGAAGACATGCGCGCGGGCGCGCGCCGCGCCGGTAGCCGTCGCCGCGGTCCCGGGTCCCGAGAGGATTGATTTGACATATCGCCCCCAAATTTGCTGTTTGCTGTCAGCGCTTGGTTTTCTGACCTAACTTTGCCGCAACGCAATGCCATCCTTTTTGGATGCGATTAAGGCTTTATAAGGTAAAGTGGCCCACAAGCGCACAACGGGAGTTCAGGCCGAACAATGTTCCGCTGGTTTGCAGAACGCGCAGCTCGCCGTGAGGCTGCTGAAAAGATATACGATTCGATTGTCGCGCAATCGCGCAATCCGGTTTTCTACGTGCGCTGCGGCGTTCCCGATACGTTGTCCGGCCGCTTCGACATGCTGGTCATCCACATGTTCATCGTCATGCAGAACCTGAAGCTCGGCGCGAACGAGGGGAAGCTGCTTGGCAAGGAGATCATCGAGGCCTTCGTGCGCGAGATGGACAGCATGGTGCGCGATCTCGGCATCGCGGACATCTACGTCGCGCAGGAAGTCCGCAAGATCGCCGACCTGTTCTACCGCCAGCTCATCGTCTACACCAACGCGGTGGAGCAGAAGAACAAGGCGGCGCTCGCCGAGGCGATCTGGAAAAGCTTTCAATCCGGAGACGAGAACGCCAATGTCGCCGCCGACGAATTATCCGGTTACATCTTCCAGGCCATCAAGAACATCGGCGAAATGCCATTGAATCTCCTTCTTCAAGGGCATCTCAACTTCCCGGAAATATATGGGTTGAAACAGGCTGTCTGACGGCGGAAAAACGTCATGTCCACGCCCCCTCTTCATTGGTTCATCGACGCGCATGCGCTGCATGCGCAGCAAAGCTTCTCGTTCGAGGCGAACGCGGAAGAGCGCGACGCCGTCAAGCGCTATGCGGAAATCGAGGACGTAACGGGCTTCAAGGCGAGCGTCCGCGTGACGCCGCAGTCCGGTGGCCGGTTCAAGGCGGCGGGCTTGCTCGAGGCGAGCGCCGTTCAGGCGAGCGTTGTCGATCTCGACCCCGTTCCCGTTTCCATCGAGGAAAATTTCGCGGTGGAATTCTGGCCCGAGGAGAAGCTCGCGGGCGAAGGCGAGGACGGCAAGACGCTTTCTTTTGGGGACGAGCCTCCGGAGGCGATCGTTGGAGGGCGAATCCTGATAGGCGAGTTCCTGTGCGAGCTGTTCTCGGTCTCTCTCGATCCCTATCCTCGCAATCCGGATGACGCCTTCGAATGGGCGCCGGGCGGGAATGAGCCCCGCATCACTCCCTTCGCGGAGCTTGCGCGGCTGGGGAGGCAAAAGAAGCTGGACGGGAACTGAGTTCCCGCTTGACGTGCGGCGATCTTTTTCGTTGTCACAAAACCTTTATACAGTATGTTCTGCCGGGTTGCGGCTGCAACTGGGCAAGACGCTCGATAAACGCGCTCGGGGCTTTCTGGTTCTTAAGCATGGGTTCGCAAGTCACAATTGCGCTAGACGCGATGGGTGGAGATTTTGGCCCGTCGGTTGTCATTCCGGCTGCGGCCCTTTCGCTCATCCGGCATCCTGACACGCATTACATCATCTTTGGGCGCGAATCCGAGATCCGCGCCCATATGACGGAGGATTCGCCGCTGGCGGCTGTCAGCAGGGTCGTCCACACCGATGTGGCCGTCGCCATGGACGAGAAGCCGAGCCAGGCGCTGCGTCACGGCCGCTGGAAAAGCTCCATGTGGCTGGCGCTGGACGCCGTGAAAAAAGGCGAGGCGCAAGTCGCGATTTCCGCCGGCAATACGGGCGCGCTGATGGCCATGGCGAAGTTCTGCCTTCGCATGCTGCCGGGGATCGACAGGCCCGCCATCGCGGCCCTGTGGCCGACGCTACAGAGCGAAAGCGTCGTTCTCGACGTCGGCGCCAATGTGGGCGCGGACGCGCGCGCGCTCGTCGACTGCGCGGGCATGGGCGCGGCGCTCGCGCGGGCGTTGTTCCAGGTGGAGAAGCCGAGTGTGGGGCTTCTCAATATCGGCTCCGAGGAGGCGAAGGGCCTCGACCAGATCAAGACCGCCGCCGCGGCGCTCAAGAACCCGGGCCTGCCCATCGAATACAAGGGCTTCGTCGAGGGGGACGATCTGGGCAAGGGCGTCGTCGATGTCGTCGTGACGGAAGGCTTCAGCGGCAATATCGCGCTGAAGACGGCGGAAGGCACGGCCAAGCAGATTGGCGGCTATCTGAGGGCCGCGATGAACCGCTCGATCATGGCCAAGCTTGGCGCCGTTCTGGCTCAGGGCGCCTTCCAGGCGCTGCGCGCGAAGATGGACACGCGCAAGATGAATGGCGGAATGTTTCTCGGTTTGAACGGTCTTGTTATAAAAAGTCATGGGGGCGCGGACGCTGTAGGCTTTGCAAGCGCCATCGACCTGGGGTACGACATGGCGGCAAGCGGGCTCGTCGAGAGCATTCAGCGCGATATCGAGCGCTTTCACGGCGCGCTGCAGACGAAACCGGCAAATGCCTTGAAAGCGGCGGCGCAGTGACACAAACCAGATCTGTAGTTCTTGGCTGCGGGCTCTATCTTCCCAGCAGAACCCTCACCAATCACGATCTCGCTCGAATGATGGAGACGAGCGACGAATGGATCACCGAGCGCTCGGGCATCAAGGAGCGGCATATCGCGGCGGAGGGCGAAAGGGCGTCCGATCTTGGGCTGGCCGCGGCGCGGGCCGCGCTCGAGGACGCCAATGTCGAGGCGAGCAGCATCGACTTCATCGTGCTGGCGACCTCCACGCCGGACGCGACCTTTCCGGCGACGGCGGTGACAATTCAGGCGGAACTCGGCATGACGCGCGGCTTCGCGTTCGACGTGCAGGCGGTCTGCTCGGGCTTCGTCTACGCGCTGAACGTCGCGGACAATTTTCTCAAGGCCGGCCAAGGCAAGCGCGCCCTCGTCATCGGCGCCGAGGTGTTCTCGCGGATCCTCGATTGGGAGGACCGCACCACCAGCGTTCTGTTCGGCGACGGCGCCGGCGCTCTCGTGCTGGAGGCGCAGAAGATACAAGACCCGATGCGGGAGCGCTGCGTCATCGGCTCGATGCTTTTCTCCGACGGCCGGCACAGGGACAAGCTCTACGTCGATGGCGGGCCCGGCTCGACGAAACATGTCGGGCATTTGCGCATGCACGGCAAGGAAGTGTTCCGCTTCGCGGTGAACGCGATCGCCGATGTGGTGCAGCAAACGCTGAACGCCTATAGTCTGACGCCGAGGGACATCGATTGGTTCGTCCCCCACCAGGCGAACAAGCGCATTCTGGAAGGAACCGCCAAGAAGGTTGGAATCCCTCCCGAAAAAGTGGTGGTCACGCTCGACAGGCACGGGAACACGTCGGCCGCGTCGATCCCGCTGGCGCTTGTCACAGCGGTTCGCGATGGGCGGATCAAGAAGGGCGATCTTATCCTTTTGGAGGCCATGGGCGGCGGCTTCACCTGGGGCGCCAATCTCCTGCGGTGGTAGAGCTTCACAACTTACAACAATAAGTAAGCGAAACGCCCGCCCTGCGTCATTGTTGCCCAGAAAACTTGTTTCCAAAGGGATTTTTCTGAGATTAGTATTTGCTATATTGCATGTTGACGGTTAACATTGTCTGCGCTTAGTTCTAAGGGGAGGGACATGGCGCGCTATGGCGCTCAACGGGAAAACACTGACGCGGGCTGACCTAGCTGAGGCAGTCTTCGACAAGGTTAGCTTGCCTCGCAACGAGGCGGCTGAGCTTGTTGAGTTGGTTCTCAAGCAAATCGTACACGCTCTGGAGCGTGGCGAGCCGATAAAGCTATCTTCGTTCGGCTCCTTCGGTCTTCGTCAAAAATCCGAGCGCGTGGGGCGTAATCCCAAAACGGGCGAGGTCGTGCCGATCACGCCCCGGCGGGTGATCGTCTTCAAGGCCAGCAACATCATGAAGGACCGCATCAACGCGTCCCTTTCAAAACCTGCGGCCGCGCCTGCGCCTCAAAAGCGCCCGGCCGCGAGCGCCAAGACGGCTGCGCCCGCAAAGCCGGCTTCGAGCGTGAAGCAGGCTGCGCCTGCCAAGCCGCCGGCGGGCGTGAAGCCTGCGGCGCCTGCGAAGCCCGCGAAGTCTGCCGCCAAGAAGCGCGCCGTTTCGTCCTGACCGGCTAAATCCGTGAATTTGGCCGCCTTCAGCGCTTGACGGGCGTTGCGATTGCCAGCAGAGTGCGTGGCACGGAGCGTAGCGCAGTCCGGTTAGCGCACCGGTCTGGGGGACCGGGGGTCGGAGGTTCAAATCCTCTCGCTCCGACCATTCACCCTCGATCAGCCTGAGACTTCGGCGGAAGCGTTCGACGGCGCGCTCAGTCAAGTCGCAGCTGTTGCTGGCGGCGGCTTCGCCACGGCTCCCGGCGCATCCGGCGACACGAATTGCGAACTATTTGACCGCGATGGCGGCGATGGTGGAGAGATCGGCCATGTGGATCTCGCGATCCTCGGACGGCGATGGCCACTGGCTGGTCGAGATGACGGAGAAGATCCGGCGCAACTCCCCGCCGAGGTTCAGAATATGCACCTGGAGCAGCCTGTCCGCTTCTTCGGGAAGCCCCTCCTGGATGGCGCGCAAGATCTTTTCATGATCGGCGACGGACGTCCTGATCCGGTTGAATTGCTCAAGCTGCAACCGGCGATAGGCCGCCACGCGATTGCGGATGCCGAGCGTCAGCTTGACGAGAGTGGTGTTGCGGCTCGCGGTGTAAATCGCGTCGTGGAACGCCTCGTTGGCGCGCTGGTAATTTTTCAAGTCGCGCAACTCGGCGGCTTTCACACACGCCTCCTGCGCGGCGGAGATCGCATCGAGGTCTGCATTCATGCATGATTTCGCGGCGAGACGGCCGCACGCGCCCTCGAGTTCGGCCATCACCTCCAGCAGCTCGATCAGTTCCCGGATGCCGAGCTTGGCCACCATGGCGCCCTTGTGAGGCTTGATCTCGATTAGCCCATTCGAGGAAAGCTGCCGCAGCGCCTCCCGCACCGGGGTGCGCGAGGTGCCATACTTCTCGGCAAGCCGGCATTCATCCAGCTTGTCTCCCGGCTTCAGCTTGAATGTGAGGATGTCGTCCTCGATCATCGATTTCAAGCGCTCGGCCTGTGATGGAGTCATTCGTTTCCTCGCTTTTCCTCGCCCGGCCTGCGTGAATTGGCCCATTATTACAACGCACGCCTGCAGGCAGTAGAAGAGCTAATTGTCTAATTAGGACGGTTTTCAAGTAGATGCGTCCGTCTTCCTCTGTGAGGCTGAACAGAGGATTACGGTATCATCTGCATTTGCCTTCCGTTTTGATTTGCCTCAAAATTTAGTCTCACGACGATTAGCTTTATTCGCCGGATCATTTAAGAATATGGATGGAATAAAGCGCCGTCGGGGTCATGCTCGTTCTCGGCGGCTCAATTCCACGGCCAAGGCGGGCTTAAGCGCTGCCGTCGTCTCATCGGCGAGCGGCAAAAGCCGGTAGGTTGCGGTTGAAGGCTTTTCTACCGGCACGCTACCCGCCATAAACACGAAGAAGATCATATGGCTCGCTCGCTGCGCAAGACATTTTATCCAAAACGGCAAAAAATGTGCGCAGCCGGTCGCTATTTGCCCGCTCCGCCGGCATTTTTTGGGTTCGGCAAAGGCGATGCCTGAAACAATCAACAACTGTGCGCACGCATCGTGCAGCAGAAGCTTCGCCGGCTCTTGAGTTTGCCCGGGCGGCGCCCTTATGAAGGAAGGCGGCGCGCCAAATTCCCGCGAGTCTCGGCAAGATGCGAGGTGAAGCGACGCGCTCGATCGTTTTTTTCACGCGCCCGCGCCGGCGAGGGCGTGCGGTCCACCTAATGAATGAGGCGCTCGCATGAGATGGCAAGGCCGCCGCGAAAGCGAAAACGTTGAGGATCGCCGCGACGACGACGCGGGCTACGGGGGTGGCGGCGGTTTCGGGCTGCCATTTCCCGGCGGAGGCGGCGGCGGCTTCCAGATCCCCATGGGGCAGGGCGGCGGCGTCGGCATCGTCGGCCTGATCGTCATCGCCGGCCTGGCGCTTCTGCTCGGCATCGATCCGCGCGTGATCCTTGGCGGCGGCGGCGAGGAGGCGCCAACCGGCAGGCGCATTCAGTTTCCGGACGAGCGCGAGCCGCGCGCGGTCAGCGCCGGCGACGAAAGCATGAAGCGCTTCGTTTCCGTGGTGCTCGCCGACACCGAAGACACCTGGACCAAGGTTTTCCGGGACCAGGGCCAGCGCTATACGCCGCCGAAGCTCGTGCTTTACCGCAATGGCGTCCAGTCGGGCTGCGGGCTGGCGAGCGCGCAGATGGGGCCTTTCTATTGCCCGAACAACCGGAAGATTTATATCGACCTGTCCTTCTACGAGCTGATGAAGCGGCGCTTCCACGCGCCGGGCGAGTTCGCGCAAGCCTATGTGATCGCGCACGAGGTCGGCCATCACATCCAGAACCTGCAGGGCAGGCTGCAGGCCGTGCAACGGCTGCAGGCGGCGGCGCCAGGGCCGGAGCGCAACGCCATCCAGGTCAAGGTCGAGCTGCAGGCGGACTGCTATGCCGGCGCCTGGGCGAAGAATACGGACCGCTTGAACAAGATCCTGGAGCCGGGCGACATCGAGGCGGCCTTGCGCGCCGCGGCGGCCATCGGCGACGACGCGATCCAGAAGAGCACGCGGGGCTATTCCGTGCCGGATTCGTTCACGCACGGCTCGTCGGAGCAGCGCGTGCGCTGGTTCAAGCGCGGCTACGATGGCGGCTCGCTTTCGGATTGCGATACCTTTAAGGCGGATGCGCTTTAGCGGGATCGGGCGCAGCCAAGCCGGATATGACATCGCCGTCCCAAGTTCGCCGAAGATAAGCCTCCATTCGGGCAAGATCGGAGGCGCAAATCCGGCCCGGCGGCCAGTGCCGTGTCTCGTTGAGGAGTAGCGTCGATGCCAGCATCGCAGTCAGGACCGCACGAACCGCAGTCGGCCGCCATCTCGGACACGAAGCTTTTCGCCGCCAGCGGCTTTCTGATGCTTGCCGTGGGCTTGGGGCTGATGGCTCTGTCCCTCTGGTTCGGGATCGTCCAGTTCACGCACGACCCCATGCAGTTGAGCCTCTTCAATTTCGGGCTCGCCGCATCAGGGTTTATCCTTTCCATCATCGTTCTCAATGGCCTCGTCGTCCTGCAGCCGAATACGAGCCTCGTCTGTCTCCTGTTCGGAAGCTATTCGGGCACGGGCAAGCAAGCGGGCTTTTATTGGGTCAACCCGTTCTATTCGAAGAACAAGGTTACGCGGCGGCTGGAAACGCTGGAATGCGGCCCGCTCAAGGTGAACGACGCCGTCGGCAACCCCATCGACATCGGTGCGGTCATCGTCTGGCGCGTTCAGGATGCGGCGAAGGCCGTTCTGGAGGTCGAGTCTTATGCGGCCTATGTCAAGGCGCAGAGCGAGACGGCGCTGCGCCGCATGGCGAGCGCCCATCCTTACGATCAGGTCGAGGTGATGGAAGCGGAGCAACTTGAGCCTTCGGCGGCCGGGGAGCGCGGGCAGGCTCTGCCTCCGGCGGTAACCTTGCGAGACGGCGGCGAAGCTGTCAGCGAAAGCCTCCTCTCGGAACTGCGCGTGAGGATGGACCGGATCGGCGTCGCGGTGGACGAGGCCCGCATCTCGCACCTCGCCTATTCCTCGGAAATCGCCGGTATCATGCTCCGGAAGCAGGCCGCGAGCGCGGTGGTGGCCGCGCGCCGCCTCGTGGTGAAGGGCGCCGTCAGCATCGTCGAGGAAGCGCTCGGTCAGCTTGAGAAAACGAAAATCGGCGCGCCTCTCGATCCCGACAGGAAGGCGGCGATGATCTCGAACCTGCTCGTGGTGCTGGTGGCGGACCGCGAGGCGGCGCCGATCATCAACACAGGCGCCTCCCGTCACTGAGAATTTTCCGCGAGCATGCGAGCTGTGGGCTGACGCGCCCCTGAATGGCGAGCTTTCGTAAACGGGTTGTTTGCCTTATTGGGTTCGTTTGGCGCGCCAGAAGGGCGGGTTGCCGGCAAAAGCGTCCGGCCGGCCGTCTTCCATTGGCAAGACCGTGCAAGTTTGGTTAGATCGCACCGCTTGCCGGAACGAAAGGCGCATCATGGGCGCGATCTACGAAACCTCGCTTTGGGCGTTCCTGTTCGTGACCGTCATCGCGGGCGGCGGCGCGGCGTATATGATCGGGCGGGCGGCGGCGCGGGCGTGGAGCCCGTTCTGGCAGGCCGCGCTGCAGACGCTGGCTCTCGCCGCCGCGATCCGCTTCCTGCATTGGGGGCTGTTCGCCGGCGCCACGCTCGCCAGCTGGCGCGCCGCGCAAGGGACGCTGCTCTCGGCGCACTACTATCTCGCCGACGCCGCCATCCTCCTCGCGTTCGCCGCGCTCGGCTTCAAGCGCCAGCGCAGCGTGCAAATGCTCCGCCAATACGGATGGCTCGCCGTTCGAACCACCCCGCTCAGCTGGAGATTGCGCGAACCCGCCACCGAACAGCCGCAATCCCAAGAGACAGCCACCTGAAATTCGCTACGGTCAGGCCAATAAAATAAGGGGATGTAATGCGCGTTATTCTTGCGGGATTAACCGTTCTTTGCGCCGGTCTGGGGCTGAGCCTGTCAGCGGCCGCAGAAGAAATCCTCATAGCCGTCGCCGGCCCCATGACCGGCAAGGAGGCCACGTTCGGCGCCCAGTTCCAGGCCGGCGCCAAGGAGGCCGTCGCCGACATCAACGCCAAAGGCGGCGTGCTCGGCAAGAAGCTCAAGCTTGAGATCGGCGACGACCAGTGCGACCCGAAGCAGGCGCGCGCCGTCGCCGAGCAGCTTTCCGCTGAGGGCGCGGTGTTCGTGGCGGGGCATTTCTGCTCCAGCTCCTCAATCCCGGCCTCCTCCGTCTATAACGAGCAGGGCGTGGTGCAGATCTCTCCCGGCTCGACGAACCCGGATTACACCGACAAGCGCCCCGGGCCTTTCTCGTTTCGCGTTTGCGGCCGCGACGACCAGCAGGGCGCCGTGGCGGGCGCCTATCTCGCGAAGGAATTCAAGGACAAGAAGATCGCCTTCCTGCACGACAAGACCGCCTATGGCCGCGGCCTCGCCGACGAAACCAAGAAGGCCATGAACGCGGCGGGCAAGCAGGAGGTCTTCTTCGAGGCGATCACCGCAGGCGAGAAGGACTACACCGCCATCGTAACGAGGCTGAAGCAGGACGGCGTGGACGTGGTCTTTCTCGGCGGCTATTACGCCGAAGCCGGCCTCATCATCCGCCAGATGCGCGACCAGGGCATGAAGACGATCCTTGTCGGCGGCGACGCGCTCGTATCGAGCGACCTGGGCCTCGTCGCTGGCGACTATGTCGAAGGCACGCTGATGACCTTCTCGCCCGACCCGCGCAAGAACCCTGCGGCGAAAGACGTGGTGGAGGCGCTTGAGAAGAGCGGCGTGAACCCGGAGGGTTACGTCGTCTATGCCTACGCCGCCGTGCAAGCGTGGGCGCAAGCGGCGGAGAAAGCGGGTTCGACGGACGGCGCCAAGGTCGTGGACGCGCTCGGCGCGAACGAATTCCACACGGCGCTGGGCGATTTCCGCTTCGACGCGAAAGGCGATCCGAACCTGCCGCCTTACGTCTTCTACCGCTGGGGCAAGAAAAGCTACGAGCAAATCCAGTAGCGCAATCAGCGGGTCTCGGCGGCAAGGGTTGCGGCCGCCGAGCCCGCCTCAAGCAAGCCGGGCCGCAACATCTGCGCAACGCCGCATTCCCGCGCCGCGGCTCGTCCAGAGCATCGTGCATTTAATCGGATGCAGCGGCGTTTTCGTCATCCCCGCGAAAGCGGGCACCCAGTATTCGATGAGCGTCGAGATACGTGGATTCCCGCTGGAGTTTAGCCCCGCGAAGGCGGGGCCGGGAACGGCGCCGAAGGGCGCGAGACCAATTCCGGCTTTAGGTCCGATGGGCTAGCAATCAGGCTTAGCCCTCGCGGGAACCAAGCGCGAGCCTTCCGGGTAGACCGTGAGGCGCTCGCGCGACAGTGCTATATAGGGCCGCTGGAAATGCGCGTAATTCTTGTAAGGCCTCAGCAGGATGCGCCGGTGCACGTAGCCGACCGATGACGGCGTCCGTTCCGCCCAGCGCCGCCCGCGCCTGACCAGGATGCGCCTCTCGACCGTCTCAAAGGCCGGGGGGACGCGGACGCGGCAAACGGCGGCCTGTCCTCCAATGCACGCATGCCGCCAAGCCGATCCGCCCGGCCTGCGAACGCGCACCTGAACGGTGCGGTAGACCGAAGGCTCCTCGCGCCAGATCACCTCGCCCGGCTGCTCGACCTTCTGGTGAACCCATCCGTAGAGAGAGGGCGTGCGCTCCACCTCATAGACGCCGGGCTCGACCACGTCGCGCCGTATATAGGTGCGATGCACCGGACGCAGCGGCGCCTGCACATAGCACTCGGCCCGCGCCAGTTCCGGGGCCGCGCCAGCGAAGGCCAGAGCCGCCACGATCGCAACGCTGAACGCTCGCGCGCATTGTTTCATGTTCGTTCCCCGCACGAGAAAGTTGCCGCAACGCAACTCATACCTTGTGTTCGCCGCGCCCGCCACGTTCGCCAGCCAAGAACGGGAGAAACTTGTTTGCTATGGCGGTCCTGCAACAGGCTCCGCCACCGGGCGATGCGATTTCAATTTCGCCTGACCGGCTGGCGCGGGCCTTGAGAAAGCTTCGCGCAAAGCCAAGCTTCTCTTTCGGCGATGGGGCAAGGTTCGGGCGCACGAAGACGTCGATAGTCGCGCATCGCTGGGAGCATCGGCATGGCTTTACCGGGTGAAACCTTGAGCGGCGGCAAGCTCGCTTCCATCGTGCGGTCGCTGTCGCGGACGAGCGGCGGCGGCATGGCGGCGCTTTTCGCCAAGGAGCTGTTCAGCGGCGTGGACAAGGCCGAGTTCGAGGCCTATGCCGCGAGCGATCTCGCCGCGTTCGCAAGCAGCGCCTTCGACAGTTTCCGCGAGCGCAAGGCGGGCGAGGCGAAAATCGCCATCCGGCGGAGGTTCGCGGGCAGGACCGCGCTTCTCGCCATCGACATTGTCAACGACGACATGCCGTTCCTGCTCAATTCCGTACTTGGCGCGCTGCGCGATCTCGGGCTTGCGCCGGAACTGGTCGCCCATCCCATTTTCGAGGTTGGCCGCGATCCGCAAGGCGTCCTTACCGCGCTGTATGCGGCGCCCGCCGCCCCCAACGGCGTCGCGCGCGAGAGCTTCATCCACCTCCAGATCCGCAAGCTCGGGCCGCAACCCGATGCGAGCGTCATCGAAGCCGCGCTCTCGCGCACGCTCGCCGATGTCCGTCTCGCCGTCTCCGATTTCGAAGCGATGGGCGGCCGCCTCAGCCGCGCGATAGAGCAATGGAAGGCGAACCCGCCGGCCGCCGCCTTCGAGGCCACGGACGAATCGGTCGCGTTCCTCAACTGGCTCGCCGCCGACAATTTCATCTTTCTTGGAGTGCGCGAATACGGCTATGCGGGCGACCAGGAGCACGGCGCGCTGATCCCGCGCCCGGAACTGAGCCTTGGCCTGCTTCGGGACGAGGCCGTTAGCGTGCTTCAGCGGAGCCGCGGCGATAACAGCCTGACGCCTCAGGGCCGCGCCTTTTTCCTTAATTCGCCGCCCGTCATTATCGTGAAGGCCAACTCGAAGTCGACCGTGCTCCGGCGCGCCCACATGGACACGGTGGGCGTCAAACTCTATGACGGCAGCGGCAACATCACCGGCGGCGTCCTGTTTGCGGGGCTTTTCACGGCGACCGCCTACAATCTTTCGCCCCGGTACATTCCTCTTCTGCGCCGCAAGGTTGCGAAGGCGCTGCGCAGCCTGGGCCACGCGCCCGAAAGCCATTCCGGCCGCGCGCTGATGAACATCCTGGAAACGTTCCCGCGCGAGGAGCTTTTCCAGATCTCGCAGGACCAGCTCGCCCGCATCTCCGAGGAGGCGCTGAAGCTCGACCTGACGCCGCGCGCCCGCGTATTCATCCGGCGCGACGAGTTCCGGCGCTTCGTCTCCGTCCTGGTCTACGTGCCGCGCGAGCGCCACAATACGCAAGTGCGCCATGCCATCGAGAAAATGCTGGAGGAGGCCTTCGGCGGGCGCCTCGAATCCGCGACGCCGTTCTTCCCCGAAAGCGCGATGGTGCGCGTCCATTACGTGCTGTGGCGTAAGGAGGGCGATCTCCTCAATCCGGCGGAGGCGGACCTTGAGCCGCGCGTCGAAGCCATCATCAGAACCTGGAGCGACGAGTTCCGCGACCTCGTCCTCGACCGCTATGGCGGCGGCGGATACGAGCTGCTGCGTAAATATCTCGACGCCTTCCCCGCCGGCTATCAGGAGACGAACCCGCCCAAGCGCGCGCTGAAGGACATGCTGCGCTTCGAAAAGCTCGGGCCAAGCCGGCCGACGGACATCGACCTTTATTGCGGCGATGGCGCCGGCGCAGGCATTGTGCGCGCCACGCTGCAGCAGCTCGACGAGCCGCTCACACTGTCGCGGCGCGTGCCGATCCTCGAAAATTTCGGCTTCGACGTGATTTCCGAGCGCACGTTCCAGCTCGCGCCGCATGTGGACGGCGAGCGCCGCCGCGTGTTCCTGCACGACAGCGATCTGCGCCTGCCGCAGCCGTGTTCGGACATCGCCGCCGCCCGCGCCAAGCTGGAAAACGGCTTCCTCGCGGTGTGGAGCGGCGCCGCGCCGGACGACCGCTTCAATGGGCTGATCCTCGGCGCTGGGCTGGACTGGCGGCAGGCCGCGCTTCTTCGCGCTTACGGCGCATATTACCGGCAGACGGGAGCGCCTTACAGCCTTGCCTATGTGTCCGAGGTTCTGAACAAATATCCAGAGGTGGCGGCCGGCCTGTTCGCCCTGTTCGACGCCTTGTTCAATACGGCGAATGGGCTTGGAGCCGAGCGGGAAAGCGAAGGCGCGGCCCTCGCCAAGCGCATCGCGGCGGAACTCGACAAAATCCCGCTCATCGACGACGACCGGATCTTGCGCAATTTTCTCGCGCTAATAGGCGCGACGCTTCGCACAAACTTCTACCAGCGCGGCGCGAGCGGCGAGGCGCCGGAAACCATCGCCTTCAAGCTCAGGAGCCGGGACATCGCCTGGCTGCCCGCGCCAAAGCCGTTCGCCGAGATCTTCGTCCACTCGCCGCGCTTCGAGGGCGTTCACTTGCGCGGCGGCGCCATCGCGCGGGGCGGCTTGCGCTGGTCCGGCCGCCCGCAGGACTTCCGCACCGAAATCCTCGGCCTCCTCAAGGCGCAGCAGGTGAAGAACGCGGTGATCGTTCCGCAAGGCGCCAAGGGCGGCTTCGCGCCGAAGCCCGCTCCGATGGCGAGCCGCGAAGCCATGCAGGCAGAAGGCGCCGCCTGTTATAAGGTCTTCGTGTCGAGCCTGCTTTCAATAACCGACAACCTGATCAAGGGCGAGGTCGTTCCGCCCGAGGATACGATAAGGCGCGACGGCGACGATCCCTATCTCGTGGTCGCCGCCGACAAGGGCACGGCCGCCTTCTCCGACATCGCGAACGGGATCGCGAAGGCGCACGGCTTCTGGCTCGGCGACGCGTTCGCGAGCGGCGGTTCGGCGGGATACGATCATAAGAAGATGGGCATCACCGCGAAAGGCGCCTGGGAGGCCGTGAAGCGCCATTTCCGCGAGATGAGCATCGACATCCAGACCACGCCATTCACGGTCGCCGGCGTGGGCGACATGTCGGGCGACGTGTTCGGCAACGGCATGCTGCAGTCGAAGGCGATCAGGCTGGTGGCCGCCTTCGATCACCGCGACATCTTCATCGATCCCGATCCCGACCCCGCCCTGAGCTGGCAAGAGCGCAAGCGCCTGTTCGATCTCCCTCGGTCGAGCTGGCAGGATTACGGCCGGACGAAGCTTTCGGCGGGTGGCGGCGTCTACAGCCGTGGGGCGAAGCAGATCGCGCTGCCGCCGCAGGCGCAAAATCTCCTCGGCCTGCCAGAGACCGCCGCGCCAAACGAGGTGCTGACCGCGATCCTGAAGGCGCGCGTCGATCTCCTCTGGTTCGGCGGCATCGGCGCCTATGTCCGCGCCAGCGGGGAAACCGGCCTCGATGCCGGCGACAAGGCCAACGACGCGATCCGCATCGCAGCGCAGGATGTTCGGGCGCGCGTGATCGGCGAAGGCGCGAACCTCGCCGTCACGCAGAAGGGCCGCATCGAATTCGCGCTCGGCGGCGGGCGCATCAACACCGACGCCATCGACAATTCGGCGGGCGTGAACACCTCGGACGTGGAGGTCAACATCAAGATCGCGCTCGGCGACGCCGTTGCCGAAAGCAAGCTCGACGAGCCGGCCCGCAACGCGCTTCTCGCCGAAATGACGGACGCCGTCGCCGCCTCCGTCCTGAAAAACAACTATCTGCAAACGCTCGCCATCAGCATCGCGGAAGCGGAAGGCCTCTGCGGCCTCGGCTTCCAGGAGCGGCTCATGCAGAAGCTTGAAAAGGAAGGGCGCCTCGACCGCGCCCTCGAAAGCCTGCCTTCGGACGCGGCGATGCTGGACCGGCAGGCGGCCGGGCAGCCGCTCACTCGGCCCGAAATCGCGGTGCTGCTCGCCTACGCCAAGATCGCGCTCCAGGACGAACTCATCCGCTCGCCCGCGCCGGACGACCCCTATTTCCGGCGCCTCCTGTTCGACTATTTCCCCAGCGCGATGCGGGAGCGTTTCGCGCCCGGGATCGAGCGCCACAGGCTGCGCCGCGAAATCGTGGCGACGAGCCTCGCCAACGACATCGTCAACAGCGGCGGCCCGGCGCTTGTGGTGCGCATGGCGGAGGAGACCGGGCGCTCCACGCACGACATCGCCCACGCGTTCGCCGCCGCGATGGCGATCTACGACGTGGACGCGCTTTACTCCGCCATCGACGCGCTCGACGGCAGGATCGGAGGCGCCGCGCAGCTTGCGCTCTACCAGCGGGTGCAGGACCTGCTTCGCCGGCAGACGGCATGGCTGTTGCGGCAGGGCCGGTTCGGGCATGGCCTCGAACCGGAGATCGCCCGCTACCGCGAGGGCGCGGACGCGATCGTGCGGGACATGGAGGCGCTCTTGCCGCAAAGCGCGGTGGCCCGGCTCTATGAAGACGCGGCGCGGCTTACGGCGGACGGAGCGCCCCCGGAGCTGGCGCGGCGCCTCGCGGCGCTGGCCCCGCTCTCGCAGGCGCTCGATATTGTGCACGTCGCCGGAGCAACGGGCGCGCCAATTGCCGCCGCCGCGAAAATCGTCTTCGCCATCCGCGGCGCCTTCCGCCTCGACGAACTTGGCGCCGCCAGCGAAGCGCTCGCCGCGGGCGACCATTTCAACCGGCTCGCGGTGGACGCCAGCCTCGCCGCCATCGCGTTCGCGCAAAGGGCGCTCGCGGAAAGCGTGCTCGCGACCTTCCCTCACGAGGCCGGTTTCGAGGCATGGAGAGCGGCCCATGAGAGAGAAGCGGCCCGCGTCGCCAATAGTTTAGCCGAAATGCTCGCCGGGAGGGCGCCGAGCCTCGCAAAACTCACCGTGGCGGTTTCGCGTCTGCGGGAGCTTGCGTCGGGCTGATCCTGCCCCCACAGGGCATTTGTAACGCGCCGTGTCAAACCCCTGTTACCGATCCCACTTGCAGATTAATAAACGTGGCCAAATCCGCGTAAGGATTTAATGTGGACCCGGTTGCTCGTCTGAGTGAAGCTTGGCTGCCGGGTGCAAACCTTTGCCCGGGATTTGCGATGAACGCAACCAAAACAGGGTAAACGCGTTGGTTAATCGGGCGCCATAAGGGTGGGGCAAGTGAACCTCGCACATGCATCGGCACGGCTTTTCGGGACGGGATGGTGGACGGCCCCGGCGCCGGAGGCTGGCCCGGACGCGGCGCTTGCCGGGACGGCGCCAAAGCGGGTTCCTGCGGCGGACAAGCCGCACTACGATCACCGGATCGACTTCTTCCGCGGCCTTTCGCTGATCTTCATCTTCATCAACCATATCCCCGGAAACGCGTTCACCTACCTGACTTCGCGGACGTTCACGCTGTTCGATTCCGCGGAAGTGTTCATGTTTCTCGCGGGTTATTCGGCGGCGCTCGGCTATTTCGGGCTCCTGCCTCAAGGGCTCCAAGCCTATTCCAGGAAGGCGCTCGGCCGGGCGCGGGCCATCTGGACCTATCATCTTGTGCTTCTGGTCCTGCTCATGACGGCGGTTTTCGTCCTGCATGAGGGTTTGGGCATCAAGACCGACTACGAAATCTTTCTCGACAGGATCGCAAGCGACCCGCTGCAAGTGCTGATCGGCGCGCCGCTGCTCGCGTTCCAGGCGCCGCTGCTCGACATTTTGCCGATGTACGTCATCGTCATGCTGCTCGCGCCCTTCCTCATCTGGATGAGGGCGCGCAGCGAGCTGGCGCTCCTGGCGGCGTCGGGCCTGGTCTGGATGTTCGCGGCGCGCTTCTTTCCGAGCATCCCCACCATGACCTACGACGTGGCTTGGAACTTCAACCCCTTCTGCTGGCAGTTCCTGTTCGCCATCGGCCTCGCCTTCGGCTGGCGCACGCGGACCGCCATGCCGCCGGTCGCCACGGCGGAGGGGCGGCGCATCCTCGACTTCTGCTGCGCGGCGTTCGTGGTGTTCAGCGCCTTCGTGCTGATGACCATCGCCTTCCACACCATCGACGACGTGGGCGCCAACCGGCTTCGCGCGATGTATTTCAGCCTGAACAAGCAATGCCTCGACCTGTGGCGCGTGGTGGGCCTGCTCGCATCGGCCTATCTCGTCGCGCGCCTTGTGCCGAAAGAGGCGGGCTGGATCAGGCTCGGGCTGCCGAGGTGGGTTTGCGCGGCGGGCGCCGCCTCGCTGCAGATCTTCGCGCTGACCGTCGTTCTGTCCTTCGCCGGCAAGTTCTTCGTCCTTGCTTTCGGCGGGACATTGCTCGCCGACGCGATCGCCACCGGCGTTGGCATCGTCATTATCCTTGCCGTCGCCCTCTTACTGAAGGCCGGCTTTTTTCAGGCCATCCAGGATCGGCTTTTTGGCGCAGCAACAGCGCGCCGCGCGCCCGCTGCTCAGCCATAGCGGCGTCTCTCTCGCTTCACGCAAGCAAGGCGGCGCAACTCTTCGGCATGCGCAGTCGCCATAGAGCCTAAAGATGGAGCCTGTTTTGTACGACATCGCCGTGATCGGGGGCGGCGTCAATGGAGCGGGCGTCGCCCGGGACGCGGCCGGGCGCGGCCTCTCCGTCGCGCTCGCCGAACAGGACGATCTCGCCTCGCACACCTCGTCGGCCAGCACCAAGCTTATTCATGGCGGCTTGCGCTACCTCGAAAATTGGGACTTCCGGCTCGTTCGCGAGGCGCTCCTTGAGCGCGAACGGCTGCTTGCGAGCGCCCCCCACGCCGTTCGCCCGCTGCGCTTCGTGCTTCCGCACGATCCCACGATGAGGCCCGCATGGCTGCTCCGCCTAGGACTTTTCGCTTACGACCGCCTGGCGCCGCGCGGGCGTCTGCCCGCCTCGGAAGCGATATCGCTCGCGAACAGCGCCATCGGGGCCGGCCTGCAGGCGCGCTTCGAGAAGGCGTTCCTCTATTCGGATTGCTGGGTGGACGATTCGAGGCTCACGGCGCTCCTCGCTGTCGACGCCTGCGAACGCGGCGCGACGATCCTGAACTCGAATGAAGGCCGTCGCGGCGTCGAGGGAAGGCGCGGCGTGGCGGCTTGAGCTTCGCCCGGCCTCCGGCGCGCCTTCGGTCATCCGCGCCAAGGTTCTGGTCAACGCCGCCGGCCCCTGGGCGCGCAGCGTCCAAAGGGGCGTGCTCCGCCTTGAACCCAAGCGCAAGATGCGCCTCGTGAAAGGCAGCCATATCGCCGTCCCAAGGACCCACCCCGGCGATCACGCCTTCATCTTCCAGAACTGCGACAGGCGCGCCGTCTTCGCGATCCCCTATGAGGGGCGCTTCACGCTGATCGGGACGACCGACATCGCCTTCGACGGCGATCCCGGCCGCGTCGAAGCCAGCAGCGCGGAAATAGAGTACCTCTGCGGCGCCGTCAGCCGCTTCTTCCGCATGCCCGTGTCGCCGGGCGATGTCGTGTGGAGCTATTCCGGCGTCCGCCCGCTGTTCGACGACGGCGCGAAAGATCCGCAAACCGTGACCCGCGATTACGCCTTCGACCTCGATGCGCCGCCCGGCGCCGCGCCCGCGCTCACCATCTTCGGAGGAAAGATCACGACATTCAGGCGGCTCTCCGAGCAGGTCATGGAGCGTCTGCGCGCCCATTTCCCCGCGATGGGACCGGCCTGGACGGAGCGCGCGAAACTGCCCGGCGGCGACATTGAAAATGGCGACTTCGCCGCTTTCGCCGCAAGCGTGGCGGCGCGCTGGCCCTTTCTCGCCGCCGAAACCGCTCATCGCCTCGCCCGGGCCTATGGAACGCGCGTGGACCGCATCCTCGGCGGCGCTCGCTCGATGGCGGACCTCGGCCGAGATTTCGGCCTCGGCCTCACCGAAGCGGAACTCGACTACCTCGCGCGTGACGAATGGGCGCGAACGCCGGATGATGCGCTGTGGCGGCGAACGAAGCTCGGCCTGCATCTCACGGGTGAAGAGGCGCAAGCCGTCGCGAGCTACTTCGGCGAAAGGCAAGCCGCCTGAACCTTTGGGAGGACGGGATGCGGGATTATGTCGGCGCAATCGACCAGGGAACGACATCAACGCGGTTTCTGATCTTCGACCGCAGGGGCGCCATCATCGGATCGGCTCAGAAGGAGCACGAGCAGATTTATCCGAAGCCCGGCTGGGTCGAGCACAACGCGGTGGAGATCTGGCGCAATACCGTCTCGGCCATCGCGGAGGCGCTGGACGCCGCCCGCCTCGCGCCTTCGGATCTCGCCGCCGCCGGCGTTACGAACCAGCGCGAGACGACGGTCCTATGGGACCGGCGCACGGGCGAGCCGCTTCACAACGCCATCGTCTGGCAGGACACGAGAACCGCGCCCCTCGTGCAGGCGCTCGCCCGCGACGGCGGACAGGACCGGCTGCGCGGCAAGACCGGCCTTCCGCTCGCCACCTATTTTTCGGGGCTGAAGCTCGCCTGGCTTCTGGAGAATGTCCCCGGCGCACGGGAAAAGGCCGAAGCGGGCGACGCTCTGTTCGGCACCGTCGATTCCTGGCTTGTCTGGAACCTGACCGGCGGCGCGGCTGGCGGCCTGCACGTAACGGACGTCACAAATGCGGGCCGCACCCAGATGATGGACATCGCCGCGCTCGACTGGGACGGCGAGTTGCTTTCGCTTTTCGGCGTCCCGCGCGCCTGCCTGCCGAAGATCGAAGCCTCGTCGCGGATCTATGGCGAGGCGAAAGGCGCGCTGGAGGGCGTGCCCATCGGCGGCATCCTCGGCGACCAGCACGCGGCGCTGTTCGGCCAGGCCTGCCTCAAGCCGGGCGAGGCGAAGAACACCTACGGCACCGGCTGCTTCATGCTGATGAACACCGGCGAGCGCATGGCCCAATCGACCTGCGGCCTCCTCACCACGCTCGGCTACCAGCTCGAAGGGCAAAAGCCCGTCTACGCGCTCGAAGGCTCCATCGCCATCGCGGGCGCGCTCGTGCAATGGCTGCGCGACAATCTCGGCTTCATCCGGCATTCATCCGAGATCGAGGCGCTCGCGCGAAGCGTGGACGGCAATGGCGGCGTCTATGTCGTGCCCGCCTTTTCCGGGCTTTACGCGCCGCATTGGCGCCAGGACGCGCGCGGCGTGATCTGCGGCCTAACCCGCTTCGCGACCAAGGCGCATATCGCCCGCGCCTCGCTCGAAGCGACGGCCTATCAGACGCGCGAAGTGCTCGACGCCATGACGAAGGATTCCGGCGTCGCCATCGCGGAGCTGCGCGTGGACGGCGCCATGGTCGTCAACGACACGCTGATGCAATTCCAGGCCGGCATGCTGAACGCGCCCGTGGTGCGCCCGCAGGTGATCGAAACGACGGCGCTCGGCGCGGCGTATGCGGCGGGGCTCGCCGTGGGGTTCTGGCGATCCACCGCCGACATCGTGGACAATTGGAGCGCGGAGAAGCGCTGGCATCCGGCCATGGATCGCGCCGAAGCCGACGGCCTCTATCACAATTGGCAAAAGGCCGTGGCGCGCTCGCTCGGCTGGGCCGAATAGGCGCTTTCCCGGCCGCGCGGCCTCGTGTATGGCTGCGCGCAGCGTCGCAACCCCTCACCCTGTCCCACGATGCTGAAACGGTTGCCTGACTTCCCTCTCCCAGCGGGAGAGGGCTGGGGTGAGGGGATACGACATGGATTCAAATTTCGCCGGAGAACAATATGACACGTCGCGCTATCATCGATGCGCCTGGGCTTGGCAAGGCGATTGGGCCTTATTCCCGCGCCGCTTGGGCCGGGGACATTCTCTATCTTGCGGGCCAGCTCGGCCTCGATCCCGCCACGAACAAGCTTGTGGAAGGCGGCGCGGGGCCGGAGACCGAGCAGATCATGAAGGGCATCGCAGCCGTGCTCGGCGTGGCGGGCCTCAGCATGGCGAACGTCGTCAAGGCGAATGTCTATCTCACCGGCATGGCCGACTTCGAAGCCATGAACAAGGTCTACGAGACTTATTTCGAGGCGCCGTACCCCGCGCGCACCACCATCGGCATCTCGGCGCTTCCCGCCGGCGCGCATGTCGAAATCGAAGTCGTGGCCTCGAAAGCTTAGCCACTTCCGGAACCGTTCAGTTGCGCCGATGTTGACGAACCATCGGCGCGACGGAGGGGATGGAGAGCAACATGACCTATTTGGAAGCCGAAAGCGCGACTCCCCTACCGTTCGAAAGGCGGGCGACTCGCGTCCGGCAGACGACCCGGCAGAGGAGGCTTAGCCGCCTAGCCGAAATCCTCGAGGCCCACGACCAGACGGTGCCGCTCCTGACGCGCATGGAGTACGCGCCTTGGGATGAGCGCCCCTACCTTCGCGAGGACCGCTCGCCCTTGACGCTCGCCTTCGAGGATGCGGGTTTCAGGCGCGAGGGGTTGTCCGGCGACCGGCTGGGCGACATTATGGACTTTTTCGAGCTGAACGACCGCGAAGCCCATCACCTGTTGTGCTATTGCCATTACGCCGGCTCGGTCACCTCGAAGATGGTCGCCGCCCGCGCCCAGGAACTCGCGGCCAAGAAAACGCTGGGGCAGATGTGGCAGGGGTTGCGCCTCCGACTGTTCGGCTAAGCGCAAAGACATTCGAGGCGGCGCTGGACCAACGGTCCAGGCGCCGCTTCCCGCAGCTCCGCCGTGGTATTTTCGAAGGATCTCAAGCGTTGCTGTCGTCATCGTAACTTGCCTGTTCGGCCTTTACCCCCTAACGTCCACCTTAAGATGCACCGTCACGCGCCGCGCAAGCCCTAGAGCGGACTAGGGGAAGCGCGAGCCGCGGCGGTGTAAGTTGCGCCCGTGATGGGCATTAGAGGGACGAAATGAAGATAGGACTGGCGTTTGGCGTCGCGCTTGCGGCTTTGTTGGCAGGCTTGCCGCCGTTTGCGAACGCACAAGAGGCGCAGAGGGGCCAGCCGCCCGCGGCCGTCGATGTGGATGCGATCCCGGATCGCGCCGCGCCCGATCCGCTGACGCCCGAGGAGAAGAACGTTCCTTTGCTGGCGCCCGGCGCTCCGGCCGAAAAGGCCGCCGAGGCCGCCGAGACGCCCGCGGCCCAAGAGAACGAGGCGATTTCGGCGCAAATCCTCGCCCGCCTCGCCAGCGCTGGAGGCAAGCAGGACGCCCGCGAGGACGTGTCGGGAATGACCGCGTTTTACACCCAGACGAAGGGCCAGCCGGTCTGGACCTCCAAGGACGGCTTCACCGCGAACGCGAAGAAAGCCGCAAACGAAATCCGCGACGCCGACGACTGGGGGCTGGACGCTTCGGCCTTTCATCTGCCCGCAGATCCAGACGCGAACGCATCGCCCGAGACACTCGCCGAAGCGGAGCTGAAGCTTTCCCTCGCAGTGTTGAAATATGCGCGCCATGCCCGCGGCGGCCGCCTCGATCCGCCCTCCATCAGCCCGGTCATCGACAGGCAGCCGCAGCTTTTTGAGCCGAAATCGGTGCTGCAAGGCATAGCCGCCGCCCATTCCGCAGATGAGTATTTGCGCGGACTGCATCCCAGGCACGAGCAGTTCAGGCGGCTCAGGCAAGCGCTTGTCGCCCTGAAAAAGAGCGCCGGCTCGCAGGCGGCGATCCGGATTCCGGCGGGCCGCGACTTCAGGCCGGGAGACGACGATCCGCAGATCGCCCTCCTCCGCAAGCGGCTGCAAGCAGGCCTCGAAGTCTCCCGCGACACCACGTACGACACCGCCCTTCTCGAAGCCGTGAACCGCTACCAAAGGGAGCACGGCCTCGAGGTTACGGGCATCGCCGACAGGAAGCTGCGCGCCTCGCTGAACGAGGCCGTGAGCGCGCCGCCCGGCGAGAAGAGGATGCGCATCCTGGTCAACATGGAGCGCTGGCGCTGGATGCCCAGCAATCTCGGCGAATTCTACGTCTGGGACAGCGTCCCCGAGCAGCTGACGCGCGTGTTCGATCACGGCAAGATGACGCTCATGGAGCGCATCGTGGTCGGCAAGCCGTCCTCGCCGACGCCGACATTCACCGCCAACATGCAGTTCATCACCTTCAATCCCGAATGGGGCGTGCCCGAGGGCATCAAGGTCAACGAGATTGCGCCGAAGCTTAGGAACGCGGGCGGCGGCTTCTTCTTCTTTGGCGGAAGCAGCGATGTGCTGGCGCGGCTCGGCGGCTTGCGCGTCACCCTGAACGGCCGCGAGGTGGACCCGAACTCGGTCGACTGGGCGAGCGTGGATATCCGCCGCTACCAGTTCATCCAGGGCGCGGGCGCCCGCAACGTGCTCGGCATCGTGAAATTCCGCTTCCCGAACAAGCACGACGTTTACATGCACGACACCCCTGACCGCCATCTGTTCAATAACGGGCTGCGCGCCTTCAGCCACGGCTGCATGAGGACGCAGAACCCGGTGCATCTGGCGGAGGTGCTGCTCGCCCACGACAAAGGATGGTCCGCCGAGCAGGTGCGCTCGATGGCGGTCGCCGGCGGCGCGACCAACGAGATCAAGCTGACGGCGGAAATCCCGGTCCATGTGGCGTATTTCACGGCGGAAGTGGACGACAACGGCCAGCTTCGCACCTTCGGCGATCTCTACGGCCTCGACGCCAAGGTGGCCAGCGCGCTGAACGGACAGCCGGTCAAATTTGAATCCGACCCGGTTGCGTCGGCCGACAATGAGGATCGCCGCCGCTCCGACCGCCCCGAGCCCGCATCCCGCGAGCGGGACCGTCAGAGGTGGGGAACTTATGGCCGCCCCTGGAATCCGTTCGAGGGCTGGAACTGATCGCGAGACGGATTCCTGCAACAAGTGCGGCGCAAGCCGGAGCTATGCCGGTTTGCGCGTCTTGACGCTGCCGCCCGCGCTTCCCTACTCTGCGGAAGGCAGGAATCAGCGGCGCTGGCCGCCGCGCAACGAAAGAGGATCTCATGGCGACTTCAGCCGTATCCGATGCTACCTTCGAGGCCGAGGTGAAGAAGGCTGAATTGCCGGTGCTGGTCGATTTCTGGGCCGAGTGGTGCGGGCCTTGCCGCATGGTCGCGCCCATCCTCGAAGAGCTTTCCGAGGAGTTTGCGGGCCAGATCAAGGTGGTCAAGCTCGATGTCGAGAGCAACCCGCAGGTGGCGCAGTCCTACAATATTCGCGGAATCCCCGCTCTGCTCCTGTTCAAGAACGGTGAAGTGGCGGGCCAGCAGATCGGCGCGCTGCCGAAGCAGAAGCTCCGCGCCTGGATCGCCAACTCGATCGCATCCGCGTAACGCGCGCGGCCTTGGGAACCCCGCTCCAAGGCCTCTTCCATTCTTCGGCCCAGCCTGACGGCGGCGCGCTTTTCAAGGCGCTCTGAAAGGGTTTCGATATGGCTTAAAGAGCCAGCACATATGCAGCACACCCTTGATTAAAAGCAAAAGCTTGGCTTGATTTGGCGCGGAAACCGATGCATCTTAGCCGCTGGTGGAATTGCGTTTTTTTCGGTCAAGATGTTTCAAAATTGCGGGGCTGACATGTTGCGCAGATTGGCTTTGGGTGTCGCCAGTTCCCTGATGTTTCTCTCGGCGGGCGGCGCCGTTTTAGGGGAGAGCGAGGATCAGAAAGCCCTCGTAGGAGACTGGCTGCTTTCGGGCGGAGACGTGCTGACGATAGAAGCGGGCGGCAAGTGGCTGCACCCCAAATTCGGGCGCGCCCAGATCCGCGAGTTCGAACGACGACTCGGACATCAAGGTTTTCTACGCCAGCGGCAGCGTTCGCTGCGCCTATCGCCTGTCGTTCAGCAATGGCGGGAACACCGTCAATCTGGTCGCGACCGATCCTTCGCAGGATCCCGATTACTGTCCGTCCGGCAGCCTGCAGAGATCGGGCGAGCGCAAAGCTTCGACCGCCGCTCCGACCGAGGCGAGCCGCCCGGCCAGCGCCGCGAGCGCGCCCGCCGATGCCAGCGCCGTCGCCGAAGCCGACGCGGTGTCGGAGGCGGACGCGGCTCAGCGCGATGTATTCTACGACGCGCGCCTGGCTGGCGCCTCTGCCGTTATCAAGAATGAGGTCGCAAAGCTTCGCCAGGAGGCTCAGGCGAAGAACTGGACCTTCACCGTCGGCTACACCTCCGCCCTCGACGTTCCCCTCGCGGAACTCGCCGGCACGTTTCTGCCTCCAAACATCCTCGATATAGCGAAGAAGCAAAACGAATTCGCCGCGCGGGCGCTCGCGCTTCTCCCGCAACAGGCGGAGCTTGCCGGGGGCTGCGGGAGCCAGAGGAGATTCGACTGGCGGCGATTGGGCAAGGTACCCCCCATTCGCGACCAGGGGCAGTGCGGGAGCTGCTGGGCGTTCGCCTCGGCCGCCGCCTATGAGGCGAGCTACGCCATTCAGAACAACCTCAACGTCGACGCGTCGGAGCAGCATATCTTGTCCTGCTCCAACGGCGGCACCTGCAAGGGCGGATACTTCTCCAAGGCCTTGAACTTCACCATTCAACACGGAGTCGCCGACCAGACGACTTTGCCTTACGTCGCTCAGGACAAAACCTGCCAGCCCAATCTTCCGTCGCCATACCGGTCGGCCGTCTGGGCGTTCGTAAACGATAAGGTCACGCTGCCCGCCGTGCGAGATATCAAGGATGCGATCTGCGCGCACGGCCCCGTGGTGGCGGCGGTGAACGCCACGCGCGCCTTCCAGGCCTACAAGGGCGGCGTCTTCAACGAGCGCGATCCGGGCAATATCAATCACGCCATTGTGCTCGTCGGCTGGGACGACGCCAGGGGCGCGTGGCTGTTGAAGAATTCCTGGGGCGTGAGGTGGGGCGAAGCCGGGCTACATGTGGATCGACTATAAGTCGAACAGCGTCGGCACGACCGCAGCGTGGGTGCGCGCCGCGCAGTCGAGGGACAAGATCTCACAGATCAAAGAGCTTGCCCGCTCGCAGGGCATTACAGAAGGGCAGTGAGATAACGGCTTTCTCCTGCGCTCCAACTCTTGCTGTGAAGGTGGATCATGGCGCGTTCTTCGGTCGGATCGGTTCTGGCGCAAGCAGGGAAGCTCACGGTCCTTTTCGCGCTCGCCTTCGCTGCGGCCGCCGCCTCGCCTGCGTTCGCGGCGGATAAGGCGCTCGAGTTCAAAAAAGAAGATCATAACAAGGACGTGAAGATCCCGCTTTACAGCGTGTTCACCGTCCAGCTTCCCGTGCAGATGGGCACGGGCGCGAGTTGGGCCGTCGCGTCCCTGCCGGACGTCCTCGTGAAGAGGAGGTATCGCATCTGGGGGGGCGGAACGCTGAGCGGGACCGAGACGCAAGTGTTTCGCTTCAAGGCGAAGAAGATAGGGAGCGGAAAGCTGTCGCTGACGCTAGGCCGGCCCTGGGAGAAGGATCAGCCCCCTCAGGATACGTTCACGCTGAACGTCACGGTCGAATAGGAGCGAGCGGAGGGACGCGCCCCGGGCGCCCTTCAGCGCCGGATTGTGCGCCGGCGCGCCGCAACGGCGCACCTCCGCGGCTGGCGCGCGCGCCGGCTTGCGCTCCCCCGAACTTGGAAGGTTTCCCGCGCCGAAGACGCCATTGCCGCCGGCGCGCCTCAACGATCCAGTTTTTGTTCCAATTATCCCAAGCTTTCATACATTTAATCGAAGACACGGCTTCACATCCAGGCCCCGCAACCCAAATCACAGAGAAATCGATGGCGGCTTAACTTTGATGGGCGAAAATCCTGCCGCTCTCTTTCTATTGTGGAGGTCAAGATGGCGGACGACACGGGCGAAAATCTTTCTAACCGTTCTATAATTCTTTCCAGGCTCAGAAAACGCGGCACGCTTTATGTCTCGGCGCTCGCGCTAGCCTTGACCGCAGCGCTCGGCGCGGCCTCATTCGAATCCCGTCCCGTGCAGGCCTTCGCCGAAAGCCAGGGCGCGATGCAGCAACGGCTTCCGAGCTTCGCGCCCCTCGTCGCCAAGGTGAAATCCTCGGTCGTCTCCATCCGGGTCAAGGCGGATGTGGAAGCGAGCGTCGCCTCCAACGACGACGGCGAGCAGTTCCAGGAGGAGAACCCCTTCCAGGGCACGCCGTTCGAGCGCTTCTTCAAGAATCCGAATTCGCCGTTCCGGCATTTCCACACGCCGCCCGGCACCGGCCATCATACGGTGATGGCGCAAGGCTCCGGCTTTTTCATCTCCGCGGACGGCTATATCGTCACCAACAATCACGTCGCGAGTAACGCCGTCAGTCTTGAGGTCGTCACCGACGACGGAAAAATCTATAACGCGAAGGTCATCGGAACCGACCCGAAGACCGATCTCGCGCTCCTCAAGGTGGACGGCAAGGACGACTTCCCCTTCGTGAAATTCTCGCGAGGCGGCGTCGATATTGGCGATTGGGTCGTCGCCATGGGCAATCCGTTCGGGCTCGGCGGCACGGTGACGGCGGGCATTGTCTCGGCGCGCGGGCGCGATATCGGCGAAGGCCCCTATGACGATTTCCTGCAGATCGACGCCGCCGTCAACAAAGGCAACTCCGGCGGCCCCACCTTCAACCAGGATGGCGAAGTCATCGGCGTGAACACAGCGATCTATTCGCCGTCGGGCGGCTCGGTCGGCATCGCCTTCGACATTCCGGCGGGGACGGCCGAGCGCGTGGTCGCGGCTCTCAAGGAGCATGGCCATGTCACCCGCGGCTGGCTCGGCGTGCAAATCCAGGGCTTGACGCCTGAACTCGCCGACAGCCTCGGGCTGAAAAAAGTGACCGGAGCGCTTGTCGCCGCGCCGCAGGACGGCAGCCCGGCCGAGAAGGCCGGCGTGAAAGCGGGCGATCTCATCACGGAGGTCAACGGCGCCGAAGTTAAAGACGCGCGCGATCTTGCGAAGAAAGTCGCCGATATCGCGCCCGGCTCCGACGTCACACTCACCTTGAACCGGGATGGGCAGACCAAGACCCTCGCGGTCAAGATCGGCGAATTGCCGGAGAAAACGCCTCAGCACGCGAACGCCGCGCCGTCGCCCTCGAAGACGGGGATGACCGATCTCGGCATCCGGGTGGCGCCCGCTGGCGACATCAGCGCCGACGAGCGCGCAGGCCTTGCGGTTCTGGCGGTCGAGCCCGGCGGCAAAGGCGCCGAAGCCGGCCTCGCCGAGGGCGACATCATCCTGAAGGTCGGCGACCAGGCCGTGAACCGCATCGACGATTTGAAGACCGCGCTTGCCGACGCCAACAAAGCCGGCCGCAAGAATGCGCTCGCGCTCGTGAAACGCAACGGCGACCAGCGCTTCATCGCCCTCCCCGCCAACGTCGGCTGATCTCCCCGGCGGCGGCCGGCGCCCCCCGGCCGCGCTTGGCATGGACCCGGAAACGCGAAAGCGTTTCCGGGGTTTTCTGTTTGGAAAGGCGCGATTTTTGGCTGCTCCCTTTGCAACGCCTTGCGCCCGCTAGCGCGAACGCCGAAATATTAATCCGGTTTTCGGATGCTACTGTGGCCCAGTCGACCAAAAGGCAGGACGCGCCATGAATTTCTTTCGCACCATGCTCTTGCTCGCCGCGCTGACTGCGCTGTTCATGGCCATCGGCTATGCGCTCGGCGGCGCCGCCGGCATGACCATCGCATTCGCCGCCGCCGCCGCCACGAACCTGTTCGCCTACTGGAACTCCGACAGGATGGTGCTCGCGCAGCAGGGCGCGGAGGAGGTGGATGAGGCGAGCGCGCCGGAACTTTACAGCATCGTGCGCGAACTTTCCCAGCGCGCCAAACTGCCGATGCCGCGCGTCTACATCATCCAGACCGAGCAGCCGAACGCGTTCGCCACCGGCCGCAATCCGGATCACGCCGCGGTCGCCGCATCGTCCGGCCTGCTGCGCATGCTGAGCCGGGAGGAAATCTCGGGCGTGCTCGCCCACGAACTCGCGCATGTGAAGAACCGCGACACCCTGACCATGACGGTTGCGGCCACCATAGCCGGCGCGATCTCGATGCTCGCGAATTTCGGCATGTTCTTCGGAGGCCGCCGCGACGGCGAAAACAGCGGTGGCATTGTCAGCACGCTGCTCGCGGTGCTCGTCGCGCCCTTGGCCGCCGGCGTCATCCAGATGGCGCTCTCCCGCTCTCGCGAATACGCCGCCGATCACGACGGCGCAGAGATCTGCGGGCATCCGCTCTGGCTCGCATCCGCGCTGCAGAAGATCGACCGCGCGGCGCACGAAATCCAGAACGAACAGGCCGAGATGCACCCGGCGAGCGCGCCGCTCTACATCGTCAACCCGCTCACTGGCGGCGGCTGGGACAACCTTTTTTCGACGCACCCCAACACCGGGAACCGTGTCGCAGCGCTTGTCGAGCAGGCGCGCGAAATGGGCGAGACGCAAGCGCCGGGCGGCGGCCGGTTCCTTCCCATCGGCAGCGCCGGTGCGGGCGGCGGGCCGTGGCAGGGCGAGCGGCGCGGCGGCGGACCGCTCGGCCAAGGGCCTTGGGGTTAGAGCGGCATCATGAAATCGGAATTTGTCCTGCCCGGCGTGATTCCCGCGAAAGCGGCAATCCAGTAATCCCGGCGCTCATCGAATACGGCGTCCCCGCCTTCGCTGGGACGACCGGAGGTGGGTCGCGTCCGATTAAACGCACGATGGGCTAGCAGAATGCTGAAAAGGTGGAAATACTGGTTGGTCAGAATGAGGCCGAACGATTTGGGCCGCATGGGACTTAAGCGACCGGCCGGAGACGGCGGCCGCCTTTCGAGATGGAGCTGAGTATACCGGAGTAGCTTGCGGCGCTCCGGAATATTTGCGAATGAAGCTATAGTCCTTTTGCGATCCTGGGCAACCTCGCCGGGATGACGGTCACGGCGATAGATGCCCTTCGACAAGCACTCCCGAAATGAAGCCTCCGGCCTTGAAGCGCGCCAGCTTGCCTCGCGCGTGCTGAGAGCCGTCTTGCGCGACCGCCAGCCTTTCGACGATGCATTCGCCGCCTTGAGCGCGAAGGCGCCGTTCGCGAGCCTCGAAGCCCGCGACCGCGCCTTCGCCCGCGCCATCGCTGCGACCGCCCTTCGCAGGCTCGGCCAGATCGAGGACATGCTCGGCCGCTTTCTGGCGAGGCCTCTCCCGCCGGACGCCTTCGAGGCGCGCTTCATCCTGATCGGGGCGGCGGCGCAGCTGGCCTTCATGGATGTTGCGCCGCACGCCGCGATCGGCCTTGCGGTCGAGCAGGCGAAGCGAACGCGCGACGGCGGGCATTTCGCGGGGCTGCTCAACGCCGTGCTGCGGCGCGTGAGCGGACAAAAGGCGCCGATCCTGGCGAGCCAGGATCCCGCCAAGCTCAACACGCCGGAATGGCTTTGGCGCCGCTGGGTTCAGCATTACGGCGAGGAAACCGCGGCGCGGATCGCGGCGGCGCATCTCGCGGAGCCGCAGCTCGATCTGTCGGTGAAGGCGGACGCCGCCGCCTGGGCCGCGCGCCTGTCCGGCTCGGCGCTGCCCTGGGGCACGGTGCGGCTCCCGGCCAAGGGGCGCATCGAAGACATCGGCGGATATGGCGATGGCGCGTGGTGGGTCCAGGACGCCGCCGCCGCCTTGCCCGCGCTTCTCCTTGGCGATGTAAGCAGCTTGCGCGTCGCAGACCTCTGCGCGGCGCCGGGCGGGAAGACCGCGCAGCTTGCGGCGCGCGGGGCGCGCGTCACGGCGGTGGACATCTCCGCCCCACGCCTGCGCCGCCTTCGCGAGAACCTCGTGCGGCTCAATCTCGAGGCAGAGGCGATCCAGGCGAACGCCGCCGAATGGGCGCCGCCCGAGCCTTTCGACGCCGTGCTACTCGACGCGCCCTGCTCGGCGAGCGGCACCATCCGGCGCAATCCCGATATTCCCCATCTCAAGTCGGAGGCGGACATCGCGGCGCTCGCGCGCGTGCAGACGCGCCTTCTGGCGCATGCGCTCAGCCTCGTGAAGCCCGGCGGCCAGCTTGTTTATGCGACGTGCTCGCTGGAGCCCGAGGAGGGCGAAGCGCAAATCGAGGCTCTGCTCGCCGCGCGCGATGACGCTGCGCCCGTCCCCATCGGCGCGGTTGAGCTTGGCGTCCCGCCCGAGGCGATCGCGCCGGGCGGCATGCTGCGCACCCTGCCGTTCCACGCGGGCGGCATGGATGGCTTCTTCGCCGCCCGGCTTACCAAGACAGGGTAAAGGCTCCCCTTAGGTTATGGACGCCCTTGAGGCGGCCATCTGGAGAAACAGGCGCAGTTGCGGGGTGCTAGCTGGATGGCCGGGTCGAGCCCGGCCAAGATCCAACGGGGCGGTGCGCCGCTACTCCACCGTCACGGATTTGGCGAGGTTGCGCGGCTGATCCACGTCCGTGCCCATCTCGACCGCGGTATGATAGGCGATGAGCTGGATCGGGATCGCGTAGAGGATCGGCGTGATGATCGGGTGCGCCGAAGGCAGCCTGAAGGTGGCGTGCGACTTGACCGCCGCCGCCGCATCGGGATCGTCGCTGAACACGATGAGCTGGCCGCCGCGCGCCGCCACCTCCTGCATGTTCGAGATCATTTTCTCGTAAAGGCCGTCGTGCGGCGCCATGGCGATCACGGGGATGCTCTCGTCGATCAGCGCGATGGGTCCGTGCTTCAACTCGCCGGCCGCGAAGCCTTCGGCGTGGAGATACGAAATCTCCTTCAGCTTCAGCGCGCCTTCGAGCGCCACGGGGAAGGTCGAGCCCCGGCCGAGATAGAGGACGAGCGGCGCCCGCGACAGCTTGTGCGCCAGCGGATTGAACTCGTCCTCGCGGCGCAGAACCTCGGCGATGAGGCGCGGCGCCTGGATCAGCGCGCGGACGAGTTCGCTCTCGCCGGCGGCGGACAGCGCGCCCCGCCTGCGCCCAGCTGCGATCGCCATGCAGGCCAAAACCGAGAGCTGGCAGGTGAAAGCCTTGGTGGAGGCCACGCCGATTTCCGGCCCCGCCAGCGTCGGCAGCACGGCGTCGGACTCGCGCGCGATGCTCAATTCCGGGACGTTGACCACGGACGCGATGAGCTGCCCGTTGTCCCGGCAATAGCGCAGGCTCGCCAGCGTGTCGGCGGTTTCGCCCGACTGCGAGACGAATACCGCCAGCCCGTCCTTTGGCAGTGGCGCTTCGCGATAGCGGAACTCCGACGCGATGTCGACATCGACCGGCAGCTTCGCGAAGCGCTCGAACCAATATTTTGCGGTCAGCGCGGCGTAGTAGGCCGTGCCGCAGGCCGTTATGGTCAGCTTCGAGATGCGCTCGAAGGGAAGCTCCCGGCCCGGCAGCGCGATGGAATTATCCGAAAAGCGCACATAGTGGGCGAGCGTCCGGCTGATCACTTCGGGCTGCTCGTGGATCTCCTTTGCCATGAAGTGGCGGTGATTGCCTTTGTCGATGAGAAGCGCCGAAGCCGAGGTCCGCGTGACGGCGCGCGACGTCTGAGCGCAGTTCTCGTCGAAGATGAGCGCGCCGTTGTGGCTCAGCACCGCCCAGTCGCCTTCCTCAAGGAACGTCACCCGGTCGGTGAAGGGCGCCAGGGCCATGGCGTCCGAGCCGAGGAACATCTCGCCCTTGCCGTAGCCGACCGCGAGCGGGCTGCCGCGGCGCGCGCCGATCATCAGGTCTTCGCGGCCCGCGAACAGGATCGCCAGCGCGAACGCTCCGCGCAACTTGGAGATGATGTTCTTGAGGGCGTCGACGGGATCGGCGCCGTTGGCGAGTTCGCGGTCGAGAAGATGCGCCACGACTTCGGTGTCCGTCTCGCTCTCGAAGCCAGCGCCATCGCGCTCCAGCTCTTCGCGCAGCTCGCGGAAATTCTCGATGATGCCGTTGTGAACGACGGCGACGCGGCTCGTCATGTGGGGATGCGCGTTGCGCTCGACAGGCTTGCCGTGCGTGGCCCAGCGCGTGTGCCCGATGCCCGCCGTTCCATTCAGCGGCTCGCTGTCGAGCCTGCGGCCGAGCGCGGCGAGCTTGCCCTCGGAGCGCCGCCGGATCAGCACGCCGCCTTCGAGCGTGGCGACGCCAGCGGAATCGTAGCCGCGATACTCAAGCCGCCTCAAAGCGTCGAGAAGACGGGGCGCAGCCGGTTCCTTGCCGAGAATGCCGATGATTCCGCACATGCCGATTTGCCTTCTTCAAGTCGAGCGCGAAAGAGCCCGCGACTTATCCGTGTAACTCAAGCGGCGCCAAAAGGGAACTCAAACATTACATCAGACTATTTCAAGGCTAGGGCGCGACGTGAAGCAGGTATTGCCACGCCAACGGCCGCTGACGTCACCCCGGAAAGCGCCCCGCGCTTATCCGGTCTTGGAAGTCGCGGGCGCCATCTTGTTGCAAGATCGCGGATAACGCGCCGCGCGTTTCCGGGATGACGGGAACCCGCCGGCCGAGCCGATGGAGTCTGCCTAATCCGAAGCTTTCGGCTTTTCATGCGGCGGCGCGGCGTGGGAGTGCGCGGCCTTGCGGCGCTCGCGCATGCGCCGCGCCCAATCCTCGCGATGCTCTTGCGGCGCGCGTGTCAGCGCCAGCGCGTCGGCCGGCACATCGCGCGAGATGACGCTGCCCGACCCGACATAGGCGCCCGCCCCGATGCGAACCGGAGCGACGAGCGCGCTGTTCGAGCCGATGAAGGCGCCTGCGCCGATCTCTGTCTTGTGCTTTGCGAAGCCGTCGTAGTTGCAGGTGATGGTTCCCGCGCCGATATTGGCCTTCTCGCCGATATGGGCGTCGCCGATATAACTGAGGTGATTGACCTTCGCGCCGGCCTCCACATCGGCAGCCTTCAGCTCGACGAAGTTCCCGACCCTCGCACCCGCGCCGACCCGTGTGCCGGGCCTGAGCCGTGCGAAGGGGCCAACGACGGCGCCCTTCCCAATGCGCGCGCCCTCGATATGGGAAAAGCCCTTCACGGTTACGCCATCTTCGATTACGACGCCCGGCCCGAAAAAGACATTAGGCTCGATGAGCACGTCCAGCCCGATGACGGTGTCGAAAGCGAGCGTCACCGTATCGGGCGCGATCAGCGTGGCGCCGCCTTCCATGGCCTTGAGCCTGAGCCGCGCCTGCAGGATCGCCTCGGCTTCGGCGAGTTGCGCGCGCGTGTTCACGCCGCGCACCTCGTCCTCGTCTATCAGCTCGAAGACGATGCGGCGGCCCATCGAGCGCGCGATCTCGACCGCGTCCGTGAGGTAATATTCGCCCGCGGCGTTCTTGTTGCCGATCCGGTCCAGGAGTTCCAGGATGAGGCGGCCATTGAAAGCCATGATGCCGGAATTGCACAGCGCGATGGCGCGCTCCTCGGGCGCGGCGTCCTTTTCCTCGCGGATCGCCAGCAATGCGCCGCCGGACGTAATCAGACGGCCGTAGCCCTTGGGATTTTTCGCCTCGAAGCCGATGACGGCCATATCCGCGCCATTCCCGATCGGGGCGGCGAGTTTGCCGATGTTTTCGGCCGAGACCAGAGGCGTATCGCCATAAAGGACAACGACGGGGCCGGAAACTTCCTTCAGCGCGGCCCGCGCCATCAGCACGGCGTGCGCGGTGCCGAGCCGGTCGGTCTGCTCGAAAAACCGCGTTTCCACCGGCGTATGCAACGCCTCGAAGCCTTGCGCGTCCGGCGGAATGACGACCGAGCACGACGACGCCCCGGCGGCCGCGGCGGCGCCGATAACGTGAGCGACGAGCGGCCGCCCGGCCAGCGGATGCAGAACCTTCGGAATGGCGGACTTCATCCGCGCGCCCTGTCCCGCCGCCAGCACGACCGCGTGAAATCCAACCATCGTTTCAGTCTCCCGTCGACGTTTCGCAGCTGTTGCTTAGGACGCTCGAAAAGCGCTGTCAAAAACGAAAAGCCGCCGCGCACCGGTCGCGAATCACTGCCGAGAATATCGGCGCAACAGCTCCCGACCTGCACCGCCATGCTAGCTCTGCGGCTTGGGCACAATGAAGAGACAGTTCCAACACAGGACTTCGCCACCGGGGCAGGGTCAGCTGTTTTTCGCCGGAAGCAAGGCCGTCAAAATCGAAGGCGGCGCTTCTCTCAGCCGTGGCACAACCACCAGCCGTTTGATCTGCCCTTTCTTGAAGGCGGCTAGAAACCGATGGTATTCCTTGAACACGACGCATCCGTTCGAGTCGCCCCGTCTTCCGAGCATATAGGTGTGCGCCAGGAAACCGGCCCGCCCAAAGACTGCGGCGTCGCCTTCGACGGGCGTCAGGCGAATCGCCTCCACACCGAGGAAGGGGCTCTCTCGCAGCTTGAGATCGTAGACATGAGGCGGCGTCGGCCCCCTGTTGCGCCGGTCCGCGAAAGCGGGGTTGTCTCGCATCGACCCAATTCCGGAATGGGCTTCGAGCGTTTCGCCGTGCGGCAAGTAAACCCTGCCCCTTTCGATATCGTAGATCGCAACGCCAGCTCCTCGCTGCAAAGCCGCATCGGACGGCGACGCTCTTGCGCCTTCATCGTCCGCTTTCGCAAAACGAGGCGCGACGGCAGGTTTTTGCGGCTTGACGCCGTCCACGGCCGCTGCGCTCACGGGCTGCGCCTGCATTGCGCCGCTTGCCTTCAAATTTAGAATGAGCGGCTGAATGGTAATGTTGCGTTCGGCCGGCGCCGCTTCGGGCGAGACTTCAGCGAACGCCGCGACCTCCGCCACGCGCAGGGTCTTGTAATGAATGGACACGTTGTGGACTTGCCCAGCCTTAGTTTTGGCGAACGAAGTCTCGTTTCGTGCGATCTCATCCGCATGGGCAGCCACCGCGAGCAGCAGCATTAACACGCACCCAAGAAAAACTCGGGCTCTTGATTGAACTCCGGGAGCCGAGCCTCGCTCCCACATCGGTACCGACATCAACTATTCCGAACTCGACGCCCGTGGAGACACAGAATTCTGTAGCGAACAGGGCAGGGGTATGCTTGCCGTCTCCGCCACTACTCATAGTTGTCTAGTTGCGTTCCTATACCTTAGCGTGCCTTAACAGGGTCTTAACATATGCAGCCCGTTTGTCTGAAGTGAGGGCGAGTTAGGGCGGCTTGCCGCCCTTCGCGAATTTTTTGGGCGAATCCGGGGAATGGCGGAGATGGGTTGTGTTGAGGTTCTGTGTTGAGGTTCTTGAAGCCGACGTTGGCGCTCATGGGGTCGCTGGAAAACCGGCGCGTCCGAAAGCGACCCCAAGCAGGCGAATGGCGCCAGGACGCTCATCCGCTGGCGAAAACCTGCCTACGCAGGGGCGCCGCCTTCCAGATAGGCCGCCTTCACATCCTCGCGCTTCAGAAGCTCGCTGGCGGGTCCGGACATGGCGATCTGGCCGTTCACCATGACATAGCCGCGATGGGCGAGCTTCAGCGCGTGATAGGCGTTCTGCTCGACGAGGAACACGGTCAGCCCGCGCTTTTCGTTCAGATCGCGGATGATGCTGAAAATCTGCTTCACGATCAGCGGCGCAAGGCCGAGCGAAGGCTCGTCGAGAAGGAGCAGCTTCGGCCGGCCCATGAGCGCGCGCGCGATGGCGAGCATCTGCTGCTCGCCGCCGGACAGCGTGCCGCCCCGCTGCCCCTGCCGCCGCTCCAGCACTGGGAACAGCTCGAAGACCATGGCGAGGTCCTCCTTCAGCGCGGCGCCGTCCTCGGGCGCGAGCAGCGCGCCCATCAGCAGGTTCTCGTGGACGGTCATGCGCGGAAAGATGCGGCGGCCCTCGGGCGACTGCGCGATGGATAGGCGCACGATCTCATGCGTCGGCAGCTTCGCGATATTGCGCCCGTCGAACACGATCTGGCCCGCGCGGGCGCGCGGATCGCCGCAAATCGTCATCATCAGCGTGGTCTTGCCCGCGCCGTTCGAGCCGATCATCGTGACGATCTCGCCCTCGTACACGTCGAGATCGACGCCCTTCAGCGCGCGGATATTGCCATAATAGGTCTCGACCCCGCGCATGGACAGAAGCGGCTTCACGATTGGACCTCCGCTTCAACCGCTTCCACCTCTTCATCTTCGACGCCGAGATAGGCGGCGATGACGCGCGGGTCGGAGCGGATTTCGGCGGGCGTTCCTTCCGCAATCTTGCGCCCGTAGTCGAGCACTGCGATGCGGTCGGAGATGCCCATCACCACGCCCATGTCGTGCTCGATGAGAAGGATCGACAGCGCGTGCTCCTCGCGGATTTTGAGGAGCAGATCGTTCAACTCCCCCGACTTTGCGCGGGTTGAGGCCGGCGGCGGGCTCGTCGAGGCACAGCAGCACAGGGTCCGTGCACAGGGCGCGCGCGATTTCGAGCCGCCTCTGCGCGCCATAGGGGAGGTCGCCCGCCGGATCGTCGGCGCGGTTGAGTAGGCCGATTTCGGCGAGCCAATAGGCGGAGCGCTCGATGGCCTCTCTTTCCGCGCGGGCGTAGCGCCGCGAGCCCAGCAGCGCGCCGAAGGTGTAGCCCGAGGCCGCGTTCAGCGTATTGTGCTGGGCGACGAGCAGGTTTTCGAGCACGGTCATGCCGGCGAACAGGCGGATGTTCTGGAAGGTGCGCGCAACCTTCGCTTTTCGCGCGATCTCGAAGCCGGCCATGCGTTCCAGAAGGAACAGCGCGCCGCCGGGGGCCTCGCTCCATTGCCGGCCCTTTCGCGTCACGTCCGCCAGCGCCTCGAACGCCGCCTCGCTCCCATGCGCGAGCGCGATGCGCCCCTGGGTCGGCTTGTAGAAGCCGGTGATGCAGTTGAAGACGGTGGTCTTGCCCGCGCCGTTGGGGCCGATGATGGCGGTGATGTCGCCGCGCCGGGCCGAGAAGGAGAGGCCGTCGATTGCGACGAGGCCGCCGAAGCGCATGGTGAGGCGCTCCACGCGCAAAATCTCGTCCCGCCCGGCAAGCGCGCCGCCAGCCATCAGCCGCGCCCTTTCTTGACGTGGCTCGCGGAGATGGCGCGCGCCTCATGCAGGAACGCGGACGGCGTCCGCCCCGACATCAGCCCGCGCGGCCGCCACAGCATCACCAGCGCCATCGACAGGCCGAAAATGAGCATGCGGTAGTCCTGCAACTCGCGGAAACGCTCCAAGCCGCCGACCAGAACCACCGCCGCGATGACCACGCCGAGCTGGCTGCCGAGGCCGCCCAGCACGACGATGGCGAGAACCATCGCCGACTCCATGAATGTGAACGATTTCGGGCTGACGAAGCCCTGCCGCGCGGAGAAGAACGCGCCCGCGAGCCCGCCAAAGGTCGCGCCGATGGCGAACGCGGTCAGCTTCGTGACGACGGTGTTGATGCCGACGGAGCGGCAGGCGATCTCGTCCTCGCGCAACGCCTCCCACGCGCGCCCGATAGGCAGGCGGCGCAGCCTCAGCGTCACGTAGTTCGTCGCGAGCGCGAGGCACAGGATGAGATAATACAGGAAGAGGATGCGGTAGACGGGGCTGTAATCCAGGCCGAAAAAGCCGTGGAAGCTCGGATGCGCGGCTCGGTCGAAGGACAGGCCGAAAAAGGTCGGCTTCGGAATGCGGTTCACGCCGTTCGGGCCGCCGGTGAGGCTCTGCCAGTTCAGAAGCACGATGCGGATGATTTCGCCGAAGGCGAGCGTCACGATGGCGAGGTAATCGCCGCGCAGGCGCAGCACCGGAAATCCGAGCGCGATCCCCCACAGCGCGGCGAAGAGGCCCGAAAGCGGCAGGCACGCCCAGAACGACCAGCCGAACTGGGTGGCGATCAGCGCGTAGGTGTAGGCGCCGACAGCGTAGAAGGCGACATAGCCAAGGTCGAGGAGACCGGCCAGCCCGACGACCACATTCAGGCCCCAGCCGAGCATGACGTAGATGAGGATCTGCGTCGCGGTGTCGATGGCGTAGCGTTGCGAAGGCCCCGTGACGAGCAGCGGCAGGCAAAGCGCGATCAGCAGCAGCGCGGCCGGAACGTCCTCGGAGAATTTCGCGATGAGGCGCTCCGAGATGCCGCCGATGTCCTGGCGCAGGGCCGCGAGCGCCATGCGCGCCAGGCGGACGAGGAGAATCGCCGCGACGACGGCGAAGGCCGCGACGCAGGCGAAGGTGAGAAGGTCTGTCGCCGTGCCGAGCGCAAGGCGCCGCCCGTCCTCTCCAGCCGCAAGCGCGATCAGGTTCGCGCGCAGTCCCGGAACGAAGAACAGGACAAGCCCGGCGATAAGCGCCGCTCCGGCGGATACGCGCGCGATGGGCAGGGCGGCGGGGAACAGCGCCGCGAAGCCCTCTCCGTCGCGGAGGCGCCGCCAGACGAGAATGTCGAGCAGGAGCCGTCCAATCGCGACGGCCGCCGCCATCGCCGCCGCCTTGCCGAAATGCGTGACGATTGCGAGGCCGCCGGGCGTGGCCTCGGTCTTGAGCCCAACCAGCGAGCCGAAAAGGGCGAGCGCGACGAGAAAGGCGATGCCGGCTTCCTTCAGCGCCTCGGCGGGGATGCGTGCGCCCGCGATGGCGCCCGCGGCGGACGGAGCTTCGGGCTTCGCCGCGTCCTGCATCGCCTAGACCTTCTCGACTTCGGGGCGGCCAAGCAGGCCCGATGGCATGAAGATCAACACGATGGCGAGGATCGAGAAAGCCGCCACGTCCTTATATTCCGCGCTGAAATATCCGGCCCAGAACACCTCGATCAGCCCGATGGCGAGGCCGCCCAGCATGGCGCCCGGCAGCGACCCGATGCCGCCAAGCACAGCGGCGGTGAACGCCTTGATGCCGGCGACGAAGCCGACGAAGAAGTCGATCACGCCGTAATAGGCGAGGAACATCAGCCCCGCGACGGCGGCCAGCGCCGCGCCGATCACGAATGTCAGCGAAATGGTGCGGTCGACGTTCACGCCGCACAGCGCCGCCATCTTGCGGTCCTGCTCGCAGGCGCGTTGCGCGCGGCCGAGCGCGGTGCGGTTGATGGCGAGCGAGAACGCGATCATCAACACGACGGTGGTGGCGATGACGAGGATCTGGATGTAGCTGAGGCTCACCGCGAAGCCCCCGCTATCGGACAAGGTGAATCCGCCCCGGATGAGCGGCGGCAGCGGCTTCGAGCGCGCGCCCTGGGTGAGCTGCACGAAGTTCTGCAGCGCGATGGACGCGCCGATGGCGGTGATGAGCGGCGCGAGCCGGAAGGAGGAGCGCAAGGGCCGGTAGGCGACGCGCTCGATGGCCCAGCCCCAGACGGCGGTGAGCGCCATCGCTGCGGCGAGCGCGATGAGCAGCGCCAGCGGCACGAAGGTGACGGAAAGGGCGAACAGCGACAGGATGGCGATGAGCGCGATGAACGCGCCGATCATGAAGACTTCGCCATGCGCGAAGTTGATCATGCCCACGATGCCGTAGACCATCGTGTAGCCGATGGCGATCAGCCCGTAGATCGAGCCGAGCGTCAGGCCGTTGATGAGCTGCTGCGTGAAATAGTCCATCCCGAAGGGCTCAGGTTCTTATAATGCGGCCGGGGCTGGCCGTCCGCCTGCATAGCGTGAACCCGCGGCTCTCCACAACGACTTCTTTAACTTCGGCCGCGTCCCCGGCGCGGCGGGCCGCCCGCCCCGCGCAGCTCAAATTGTGAAAATGTAGAATACTCTCGAAGGAAGAGGGCGCTTACGGCGTCGCGTCCTCCGGCCACCTATGGTAAGCTTCGGCGATGACGGCGTTTGTGCAACGCAAAATGACGGTTGATGAATTTGTGGCCTGGCTTGGCGCGCTGGAGGGGCCGGAGCGCTACGAGCTCGATGGCGGCCAAGCCGTAGCCATGTCGCCGGGAACCATGCAGCACGGCCGCGTTATCGGGCGCGTCTATGCGGGGCTCGCGGCGGAAATCGCAAGGCGCGGCCTTCCCTGCGAAGCCGCCGTGGACGGCCCAGGCGTTATGGCCGACGAGATGACCTATTACATCCCCGATGTCTCGGTGAATTGGGGCGAGCGCGTCCCGGACGACTCCCTCTATCTGACGAACCCCATCGTCATTGTCGAAGTGCTCTCGCCCTCCACCAAACGCCTCGACAAGCACGCCAAGCTGCGCGGCTATTTCAAGATCCCCAGCATCCAGCATTACGTCGTCATCGACATCGGGGAGGGCGTGGCGTTCCATCACCGGCGCGCCGATGGCGATTTGATCCTCACCGCCATCCTGCGCGAGGGCGATCTGGCGCTCGATCCGCCCGGCCTGACCATCTCCGCCGCCGATTTGTTCGGCGGACGCTAAACGCCGCCGCTCCCGGTAAATTTCCGGTTTAACGCCACCCAAGATTGAAACTTGCCGCAACCATAGGTGGCAAAAAACCGCGTTTTTTTGCAAAACGAACCCAATGAGAGTTAGCCGCGTTCCGCCCGCGCGGCGCTACTCCTTCTTCGGCAAATTCAGGCGGATGTGCAGCTCGCGCAGCTGCTTCGCGGACACCTCGGACGGCGCGCCCATGAGCAGGTCTTCGGCCTGCTGGTTCAGCGGGAACATGGTCACGTCGCGCAGGTTTTCGGCGCCGCAGAGCAGCATGACGATGCGGTCGATGCCGGGCGCGATGCCTCCGTGCGGGGGCGCGCCGAATTTCAGCGCCCGGATCATGCCGCCGAACTTCGCGTCCACCACGTCCGGCCCGTAACCCGCAATCTCGAACGCCTTGTACATCAGCTCCGGCTTGTGGTTGCGGATCGCGCCGGACGACAGCTCCACGCCATTGCACACGATGTCGTACTGGTTCGCCTTCAGCGCGAGCAGCGCCTCATCGCCCTTGGCGGCGGCGGCTTCGAGCGCCTCCATGCCCCCTTGCGGCATCGAGAACGGGTTGTGCGAGAAGTCGATCTTCTTCTCGTCCTCGTTCCACTCGTAGAAGGGGAAATCGGTGATCCAGCAGAATTCGAAGCGGTCCTTCGCGATCGCGCCCAGCTCGCCGCCGACCTTCGTGCGCGCCTCGCCCGCGAATTTGTAGAACTTCGCCGGATCGCCGCCGACGAAGAACACCGCATCGCCTTCCTTCAGGCCGAGCTGCGCCTGCAGCGCCGCCGTACGCTCCGGCCCGATGTTTTTCGCAATCGGCCCGGCGGCCTCGCCCTCGCGGAAGAAGATGTAGCCGAGGCCGGGCTGGCCCTGCTGTTGCGCCCACGAGTTCATACGGTCGCAGAAGGCGCGGGAGCCGCCGCCGGGCGCCGGGATGGCCCAGACGCGCGCCTTCGCGTCCTTCTCCAGCATGCCGGCGAACACCTTGAAGCCGGAGCCGCGGAAATGCTGGCTCACATCCTGCATGAGAAGCGGGTTGCGCAGGTCCGGCTTGTCCGTGCCGTATTTCGAAATGGCCTCGTCATAGGGGATGCGCGGGAATACTGGCGTGACGGGCTTGCCCTCGCCGAACTCCTCGAACAGGCCGCGCAGAACCGGCTCGACCGCCTGGAACACGTCCTCCTGCGTGACGAAGCTCATCTCGATATCGAGCTGGTAGAACTCGCCGGGGCTGCGGTCGGCGCGCGCGTCCTCGTCGCGGAAGCAGGGCGCAATCTGGAAATAGCGGTCGAAGCCCGCGATCATGATGAGCTGCTTGAACTGCTGCGGCGCCTGCGGCAGCGCGTAGAACTTGCCGGGATGCATGCGCGACGGCACCAGGAAGTCGCGCGCGCCCTCGGGCGACGAGGCCGTCAGGATCGGCGTCTGAAACTCGAAGAAGCCCTCCTCGGTCATGCGGCGCCTAAGCGACGAGACGATAGCCGCGCGCTTCATGATGTTCTTGTGGATCGTGTCGCGCCGGAGATCGAGGAAGCGGTATTTCAGGCGGATGTCTTCGGGATAGTCCGGCTCGCCGAACACAGGCAGCGGCAGTTCGTCCGCCTTGGACAGCACCTCGACGGCGCGGATGCGCACCTCGACATCGCCCGTCGGCAGGTTCGGGTTCACGGTGTCGCCTTCGCGGATCACGACATCGCCGTCCACGCGAATCACCCATTCCGCGCGCGCCTGCTCCGCCGCCTTGAAGGCCGGCTCGCTTGGATCGACCACGCATTGCGTCAGCCCGTAATGGTCGCGAAGATCGATGAACAGCAAGCCGCCATGGTCGCGCACGCGGTGCACCCAGCCCGACAGGCGCACGGCGCGGCCCGCGTCGGCTCGCCGAAGCTGCCCGCAAGTCGCCGAACGATAGGCGTGAAGCGCAACCGCGCCCCCCTTCGCCCCGGCGGGAGCGCCCGCCGGACCGTTCTTTTTCGCGCCCGCGCCTTCGCCCGTTTTCGGCTCGTCCGCGCCCGTTTGCGCCTTGCCCGGAATGGCGGATTTCGCCCGCCCGCGTTGAGCGGATTTCTCCACAGTCGTCACCCTTTCGGATAAAGCCGGCCCGCATGCGCGATTCTTCATCGCACTGGGAGCGCAGCGGCATAAAAGAGACACACTTACGTCCGCCCTGTTCTCGCAGAGCGCAAAAACCCGGCGAAAACAGCGCACGGCCGACACGGTTTGTCAAGGTGGCGAGCCTGTTCTATGCGGCGGCCCACAACTTGAGCTATAACGATCCGATGACCGATATCACGCCTGTAATCACCTCATCCAAAGACCTCAAGAAAGCCTGCGAGCATCTTTCCCGCCAGCCCTTCGTCGCGGTCGACACCGAATTCATGCGGCAGACCACCTACCGGCCGAAGCTTTGCCTGATCCAGATGGCGGCCGACGGCCTGGAAGTGATCGTGGATCCGCTCGGCGGCGTCGATCTCACGCCGTTCTACGCGCTGATGGCGAACGAAGCCGTCGTCAAGGTTTTCCACGCCGCCCGCCAGGACATCGAAATCGTGGTCCAGGAAACTGGCGTCATCCCGCGCCCTCTGTTCGACACGCAGATCGCGGCCATGGCGCTCGGCTACGGCGAGGCCATCTCCTATGGCGCGCTGGTGAAAAAGCTCCTGAAGCGCAATCACGACAAGACCTATCAGGCCATCGACTGGTGCCAGCGTCCGCTTAACGCCCGGCAGCTCGAATATGCGCTCGGGGATGTCACCCATCTGCGCGAGGTCTATGTGAAGCTGAAGCAGCGGCTGCAGGAGACCGGCCGCGAGTTCCTGGCTCGACGAAGAGGTCGCGGTCCTCACCGATCCGCGCACCTACGCGTTCGACCCGGCGGAGGCGTGGAAGCGGCTGAAGCTCGGAGGCAAGTCGCGGCAGGCGCGCGCGATCATCATGGAGCTGGCGGCGTGGCGCGAGAAGACGGCGCAGGACGAGAACGTTCCTCGCGGGCGCATCGTCAAGGACGAGGCGATCTACGAGATCGCCAAGCACGCGCCGCGCTCGCTCGACACGCTATCCAGGCTTCGCTCGGCGCGCGAGGCGCCGAAGGGACGCGGACCCGCCATCCTCGCCGCCGTGGAGGCCGCGCTGGCTCGCGATCCGTCGGACATCGGAGATGCGTCCGCGCATGCCGATCTTCCCGCTTCGGCTTCGGCGACGGTGGAGCTTCTGCGCGTGCTGCTCAAGGCCGTGTCCGCCGAGCTGAACATCGCGCCGAAATTGCTCGCCAGCGGCGAGGAACTCGAAAAGCTAGCCCAGTTCGACGAGCCCGACATAGCGGCGCTTCGAGGCTGGCGGCGCCAGTTGTTCGGAGAAAAGGCGCTTGCGCTGAAGTCGGGCGCGCTCGCGCTCGGGATCAAGAACAACGAGGTCGCCGTCTTCCCGCTAAAGCCGGCCAAGGAGCCAAAGCAAGGATGACACGGCGGCGCCGGGAGGTCCCGAGTACGGCTGGCCGGTTCGATTCCGTGGTTTTCAACATCGTCCCGGAGGGCGCCTTCTGCGCCCTGTCCGGGATCTTCAAAGCCTCGAACCCAAGTATCAACGAAGACCCCGGATATGCGCGAGGGCGCTTTCAGGGGTGACATCGAAGGGTGAACGCCAGCAGCGATAAGGGCGCCGCCGATTACGATCGGGGTCTTGCCGATGTCCATCGCTTGGTGACAAGAGCGTCCGGCCGGCTTTCCGCAAAAGCCCAGGAAAAGCGCTGTGAGATCTGCACAAGCCTAGCTTGCCGCCTCCGCGGGGAGCCGGTATAAGCCGCACTGAACAGCCTCGCACGCACATCCTATATTCCATCCAAGACCCTAATCGCCAACCTGCAAAGGCAAACCCATGGCCGTTGAGCGCACCCTTTCCATCATCAAACCCGACGCCACCGCCCGGAACATCACCGGCAAGATCATCTCGAAGTTTGAGGACGCCGGGCTTCGCATCGTCGCGCAGAAGCGGGTGCATTGGGACGAGACGGACGCGGCGTCGTTCTACGCCGTCCACAAGGAGCGGCCGTTTTTCAAGGACCTCGTGACGTTCATGAGCTCCGGCCCCATCGTGCTGCAGGTGCTTGAGGGCGAGAACGCGGTGGCGAAGAACCGCGACATCATGGGCGCGACCAACCCCGCCAACGCCGCGCCCGGCACCATCCGCAAGGAGTTCGCCGAGAACATCGAGCGCAACTCGGTGCACGGCTCCGACAGCGCCGGCAACGCCCAGCTCGAAATCGGCCTCGTGTTCCAGGAAAGCGAAATCGTCGGCTGACGGCCGCCGTCGCCCCGGAAGCCGCTCGCGGCTATCCGCCCCCTTTTCGTCGTCCCCGCGAAGGCGTCGAGATTACTACTGGATTCCCGCTTGCGCGGGAATGACGCCGAAGGGCATGAGGCCGATTCCGACTTTAAGTCCAATGCGCTAATGAGTTCGAAATCTATTGAAAGGCGGCGCCCGACCCCGCCGCCTTCTCGTTGGCGAAGCCGCGCGCGTTCCTCACCTTGCGCGGGCGTCGAATTCGCGGATGGCGGCGGCGTCGCGGGCGCTCAAGTCGGGATAGGCCGGATCGGCGCCGACATCGGCCACGATACGCCAGGAGCGGGCGCATTTCTTGCCCGTGGCGAGCGCCGGAACGACGGCCACGCCTTCCACTTCGTCGAGCGTGAACGCGTCCGCCGGTGGCTTGCCGGTTTTGACGGCCGCGTCGCTCGTGATGGCAATCTCGGCCCAGTCCACGCCCTTGGCGGCGGCGGCAAGCTCCTTCGGCCCGATATAAATCTCGGGCGCCGCCTCCAGGCTCGACCCGATGCGCTTCTCGCGCCGCTCGATTTCAAGCGCGCCGGTGATCACGCGCCGAACCGTCCAAATCTTCTCCCATTTCGCGCCGAGCGCGTCGTCGCGCCACCCGGCCGGGATTTCGGGGAAGGTTTTGAGATGCACCGAGCCGCCCTTCGCGCCGCCGTGGCGCGCGAGCCAGGCCTCCTCCGCCGTAAAGCAGAGGATCGGAGCGAGCCACGCCGTTAGGCTCTCGAACAGCGTGTTGAGCACGGACAGCGCCGCGCGCCGCTTCGGGCTCGAATAGGCCTCGCAATAGAGCGTATCCTTCCGGATATCGAAATAGATGGCCGAAAGGTCGTTCGAGCAGAAATCGGCGAGCAGCCGGTACGCCTTCTTGAAGTCGAACTCCGTGTAGGCCGCGCGCACCTCGGCGTCGATCTCGGCGACGCGATGCAGCACCCAGCGCTCAAGCTCGGGCATATCGGCGTGCGCGGCGTCGAAACCCGCCTCGTAATGGGCGAGGTTACCGAGCATGTAGCGCAGCGTGTTGCGCAGCTTGCGATAGCTGTCCACCGCCGACTGGACGATCTGCGGGCCGATGCGCAAATCCTCCGTGTAGTCGGACGACAGCGCCCAGAGCCGCAAAATGTCCGCGCCGGATTGCTTGATCACGTCCTGCGGCGCGGTGGTGTTGCCGAGCGATTTCGACATCTTGCGCCCGTGCTCGTCATTGACGAAGCCGTGGGTGAGCACCGCGTCGAAGGGCGCGCGCCCGCGCGTGCCGCAGCTTTCGAGCAGCGACGACTGGAACCAGCCGCGATGCTGGTCCGAGCCTTCGAGATAGAGGTCGGCGGGCCATTTCAGGTCTTTGCGCTTCTCCAGCACGAAGGCATGCGTGGAGCCGGAATCGAACCAGACATCGAGGATGTCGCGCACCTGCTCCCACTGGCTCGAATCGTCCACCACGCCGTCGAGGAAGCGCGCGGCGGCGCCGTCGGCGAACCAGGCGTCGGCGCCCTCGGCCTCGAACGCGTCGAAGATACGCTTCTGCAGCTCCTTCGAGCCCTTGAATGTCGCGTTCGGGATCGTCTCGCCCGTCTCCTTGTGGACGAACACCGCGATGGGCACGCCCCAGGCGCGCTGCCGCGAGATCACCCAATCCGGGCGTTGCTCGATCATGCCCCGGATGCGGTTGCGCCCTTGGGCCGGCACAAAGCGCGTCTCGTCGATGGAGGCGAGCGCCGCGTCGCGCAAGGTGGCGCTCTTCGCGGCCTTCGTCGCGTTCGGCTTGTCCATCGCGATGAACCACTGCGGCGTGTTGCGATAGATGACGGGCGCCTTGGAGCGCCAGGAATGGGCGTAATCGTGCTTGTGGCGCGGGTTCATCGCGGCGAGCGCGCCCGCCTCCTTCAGCGCCGCGATCACCGCCGCGTTGCCGTAGCGCACATCGTCGAGCTTGCCGAAGCTGCCCTTGTTGTCGATCACGCGCTTCGGCTCGTCCCCGCCGAACAGCGGAACGTGGCGGCGGTAATACCCGTCCGGTCCCACCATGTCGGGCACGCTCGGGTCGATGCCGAGCGCATTCAGCTGCCGCGTGCTTGCCGTCCAGATGTCAAAGTCATCGCCGCCGTGGCTCGGAGCGGTGTGCACGAAGCCCGTGCCAGCATCCTCGGTGACGTGCTCGCCTTCGAGCAGCGGAACCTTGAAATCATAGCCGCCCGCATGCAGCGGATGCGCCGCGACTAGACCAGTCGGGTCAACCTTCCCAAGAAGCTTCCACTTTTCGACGCGCGCAGCTTGGAAGAACGCTTCTGCGAGCGAATCTGCGAGAATAAAGCGCTCGCCGGTCTTGGTCCAATTGTCCTCAGGGGCTTCTGTAACCTCGTAGAGTCCATAAGCGATCTTGTTCGAAAAAGAAATCGCCCGGTTGCCTGGGATCGTCCACGGCGTTGTAGTCCAGATTACAATCGTCGCTCTACCGGCGGCGACTGCCAATTCGCCGCCTTCCGCAATTTGTTCGTCGTCGCTATGCCAGGCGCCTTGGTGTACGGCGGAATCTGCAGGAAGGACCGGAAACTTCACCCAGATGGCGGGGCTGGCGTGCTCGTGATACTCCACCTCGGCCTCGGCGAGCGCGGTGCGTTCCACCACCGACCACATCACGGGCTTCGAGCCGCGATAGAGCAGTCCGCTCGCGGCGAACTTCATCAGCTCGTTCGCGATGATGGCCTCGGCCTCATACGCCATCGTCGAATAATAATTGTCCCAGTCGCCCTCGACGCCGAGGCGGCGGAACTCCGCCATCTGCACGCCGATCCACTTCTGCGCGAAGTCGCGGCACTCGCGGCGGAACTCGTTGATGGGCACGCCGTCCTTGCTTTTGCCCTTGGCGCGATACTGCTCCTCGACCTTCCACTCGATGGGAAGCCCGTGGCAGTCCCAGCCCGGCACGTAATTGGCGTCGCGGCCCATCATCTGCTGCGAGCGCACGACCGCGTCTTTCAGGATCTTGTTCAGCCCGGTGCCGATATGGATGTTGCCGTTGGCGTAGGGCGGCCCGTCGTGCAGCACGAATTTCTCGCGGCCCTTGGCCTCCTTGCGCAGCAGCTTGTAGAGGCCCATCGCCTCCCAGCGCTCCAAAAGCTTCGGCTCAAGCTGCGGCAGCCCCGCCTTCATGCCGAACGCAGTCTTCGGCAGGAACAGCGTCTTCGACCAGTCGCGCGCCGCCGCCTCCACAGCCGCCTCGACGGGCGCGGCCTTCGCGGTCTCCGCCTTGCTGGCCGGCTTGCCGTTTCCCCTGGGCTTTTCGGCCGCATGCTCCTTCGCCTTCACGGCCTTCGGCGTGGCGGCGTGAGCCTCTTCGGGATGGCTTTTGTCTGCGGCGCCGTTTTGCTTCGGCCGTCCCGCTGCGTGATCCGGTTTGTCCATGGAAGTGCCTATCGCGGCGCGCGCGGCGCCGGAACGGTTGAAATTTGCGTTAGGAATAGGGCGAAATCGCCACGCCCGTAAAGGCCCATGGCGCGCAGTCCGCACAATTCGCCCTCGGCGCCCGTCAGCCGGTCTGGAAGCAGGCGTCGAAGTCGAGCGCGAGTCCCGGCGGATCGAGCGCCAGCGCGCCGTCGCGCACGATCCTCGTCGCCAGAAGATCGCCTTCGCCGCGCGCGTGATGGAGGATGACGCGCTTCTCGATATCGACGATCAGGTAATGCCGGACGGAGGCCACGGCGAAATAGCCCGAAAGCTTCGCCGCGTTGTCGATGTGCCGTGTCCCCGGCGACAGAACCTCGACCACGATGACCGGGTTCGGAACTTCAACCGCGTCGTCGGGTCTCTCGGGTCCGCAATAGACAAGCGCATCCGGTTCGTAAGCCGTGCATTTGCTGACCCGCACCGTGGCGCCGTCGGGAATCATGTGGCAAGGGAGGCCCGCCTTGCGGATCGCGGCGAGCAACGCGGACTGCACCGCGAACTTCGTCTTCGCATGCCCGAGGCGCTCCGGCGACATCGCGTAGACCTCGCCCTCGGACAGCTCGTAACGCCCCGGATTCTCCTCCGCCCAGGCGAGAAACTCGTCCACGGTCATGTTCGGTTTTGCGAGCTGCTGCATGCCGTCATCATACAGGAGCGGGAAACGGTGCGCAAACATGCACGACCGCCTCGATCTGCGGATTAATCTCCAAGACGCAAATACAACCTTTGGTGTATACAGATGGCAATTAGTCACAACTGTTGCCCAATTGCACTTGTGGGGCGCCCCGCCCTGTTATGCTCCCGCTTATACAGCTTGAGCAATAGCTTAAGTTTTTCAGGGTCATTCCGCACAGGCTATCTAACGTCCGATGGCGAGGGGGTTTTCATGAGGAAGATTGTTGCTTGCGCAGCCGCGCTGGCAGGGTTTGCGCTGCCCGCCCACGCGGCGGATCTGGGCGACGGCGCGAGTATGAAGGATCCGCTGCCGGACACGCTCACCTATCATGGCGTCACTATCTACGGGACGATCGACGTTGGCTACGCCTATCAGACCAATGGCCGGCCGCTCGGAAGCATCGTTTCCGACCTGGAATACAGCCCCTTCACGACCACCCGAAATTACACCGGCCAGTCGATCTCGACGCTCCAAGCCAACGCTCTGGAGCAATCCAAGATCGGCATAAAGATTGAAGAGGACATCGGCCTGGGTTTTGCCGCCATCGGCAAGCTGGACACCGCCTTCGACCCCATGAGCGGCCAAATCACGGACGGATGCTCATCTTTCGTTCAGAACACCGCAAAGCCGTATACTGCGCAAACCTCCAACGCCGACAGCGGCCGTTGCGGCCAGGCTTTCAACGGCGTCGCCTATGCCGGCGTTTCGAGCTCCTTGTATGGCACGCTGACCGTCGGCCGCCAGAATACCCTCCAGCTCGACGCCATCGGCCAATACGACCCGATGTCGCTTTCCTACGCGCTGTCGTTGCTTGGCTATTCCGGGACGAATGGCGGCTCCGGCAGCACGGAAGCGGCGCGCTGGGATAATGCGCTCAAATATCTCTACACCTATGGTCCGTTGCATGCCGGCGTCATGTACTCGAACGGCGGCGACGACACGGGCATGTATGGCTACGGCATAAGCGGCAGCCTGGGCGCGGTCTGGAAAGGCTTCTCGATCGACGGCGTCTACACCAAGGAAAATGGCGTCGTCAACCTCCTCGGCGCCAACAAGGACACAGTCGTCGGCGCCCCCCTCGCGGCCGCCATCTCGAACGACGAGGGCTGGTCCGTCATGGGTAAGTACACCTACGATTTCGGCGGCGGCTTCAAGGATCAAGGCCCAGCTGCGACACTCACGCTTTTTGCTGGATATACGAACCTCGACGTGTCGAATTCCCCGGACGCGGTTTCCTTCTCGGCCGGAGGCTATGCGATCTCGGACGACAACAACTACTTTACCACAACCAAGAACCTTCAATTCGAATGGGCGGGAGCGAAATATGCGCTGCGCTCGGGCTGGAGCTTCACGGGCGCCTTCTATCACGTCGATCAGAACGCCTTCGTTTCAGATAACAAGGTGTGCACCGCTGGCGGCGCCAGCCGGACAGACTGCGCCGGAACGTATAACCAAGGCTCATTCCTGGTCGATTATGCGTTCACTAAGCACTTCGACGTCTATGCCGGCGTAACCTATGCAATCGTCGATGGCGGTATGGCCGCTGGCTTCCCGGGCACTCCATGTGGAACCGGGACCAGCGGAGCGTGCTACGCGACGCAAACGAATGGCTCAAAAACCAGCATCGACACCGCTGCTGTGGTGACAGGCCTTCGCATCAAATTCTAAATGAAGGAAGTTGGGATCGCCTCCAGGTTCCAGCTTCCTGCTTCCGCAAGGCGCGCCTTGGCAATTTCGCGGGCGTCGCGCCCGGATTTGCTCTCGGCCAAGGCGGCGGCGCGCGCCTGCGTGCGCTTACCCTCGCTCTCCAGAAATAGCGCAACCGTTTCGTCCCGCGTCATGCCCCGTGACTCCGCCTCGCGCCGCCCGCGCCTCAATCCCTGGCGCGAAATCGACGGCGGCGGGATTGTGGCGGAGGCGGAGCGGCGCCGTGCCGCGTCCTCTTCAGCGGTGGCCCGCCTGCACGATCTCGCTTGCGATGGCGCCGAGCGGGGCGATCTTGCAGGCCGCGCCGCGCTCGATGGCTTCCTTCGGCATGCCGAAAACCACCGAAGTCGCCTCGTCCTGCGCCACCGTCGCGGCGCCGGCTTTTCGCATTTCGAGCAGGCCGTCGGCGCCGTCGTCGCCCATGCCGGTCATCAGGATGCCGGCGGCGTTGCTCCCCGCCTGCCGCGCGGCGGAGCGGAACAGCATATCCACCGACGGGCGGTGGCGCGAAACGAGCGGGCCATCCTCGACCGACACGTAGAATTGCCCGCCGCGCCGCTTGAGCGTGGTGTGACGGTTGCCCGGCGCGATCAGCGCCCGCCCGCGCAACACGGCGTCGCCATCCTCGGCCTCCTTCACCTCGATGGCGCACAGGCCGTCGAGCCTTTTCGCGAAGGCGGCGGTGAATTTCTCCGGCATGTGCTGGACGATGACGATGCCGGGGCAGTCCTCGGGCAGCGCCTCCAGAACCACGCGCAGCGATTCCGTGCCGCCCGTCGATGCGCCGATGCAGACGACGGTTTCCGCCTTGCGGAGCGCGCCGCCCAGGCGCGGGGCGGGTGCGGGCGCGGGCGCGGGAGCGTCGGCGGCTGAATGCGGCGTCGCGGGGCGCTCGCGCGCTTGGCTTGCGGGCACGCGGCCGAGCTTGGCGCGGGCCGCAGCCTTGACCGCGTCGCAAATGCGGACGCTCGACTCCAGCAGGAACTGCCGCGTATCCACGCGCGGCTTCGGGATCACGTCCACGGCCCCCGCCTCCAGCGCCTCCATGAGCGTCGCCGAGTTCTCCGCCGTCAGGCTCGAACACATCACCACCGGCACGGGGCGCTGCGCCATCAGCTTTTTCAGGAAGGTGATGCCGTCCATGCGCGGCATCTCCACATCGAGCGTAATGACATCGGGGACCTCCTGGGCGATCTTCTTCGCGGCGGCGTAGGGATCGCAGGCGGCGCCGATGACGCGGATATCGGGATCGGCGTTCAGAATATCGCTCAGCGTGCGCCGCACGGACGCGGAGTTGTCGACGATCAAGGCGCGGACAGGGTGGCTCATGGTCTCACCTGAAACGGACAGAAAACGAGGGGACGCTCACCGGCAGGCCGCCGACGCCTGGAGAGCAGCGGCGTCGGCGGCGGAGAACAGTTTCGGCAGGTCGAAGATGACGATGAAGCCCGCATCGCGCCGCCCGACGCCCTGGATGTACTCGGAGCGCCAGCGCACGCCGATGTCCGGGGCCGGCTCGATCTCGCGGGCGCCGAGCGCCAGCACTTCGATCACGCGGTCCGCGACAAGGCCCAGCACGAGGCGGCGCGCCGCAATGGTCACCTCGACGACGAGGATGCGGGTGGTGTCGGTGGGTGCCAGCGCCGGCAGGCCGAGCTTGGTGCGAAGGTCGAGCACGGGGACGCTTCGCCCGCGCAGATCGATGAGGCCCCGCATATAAGGCGGCGCTTCGGGGATGCGCGATATCCGGCGCATATCGAGAATTTCGAGCACCGACTCGACGGGAACCGCGAACACCTCCTGCTCGATGCCGAGCGTGACATATTGCTTTTCGTCCGAAGAGGCGCTTGCCGCCCCGGTTTGAAATTTTTCGCGCCGCATGGCTCAGAACCTCGCCATTTCAGGGTCGTGATGGTCCGCGCGGCCATTGAGGTTGAGCGCGAAGCCATGCGCCTCCTGGGCGTCGTGGCTTGCGGGCGCGGGCCTGCTTTTTACGGGCGCGGCGCGTTTGGCGGTCTGCGCGGCCTTTCCATGCGTGGCCGCTTTCGGTTTGGCGGCGGCGGCTTGCGGCGCGGGCGCGGCCTGCTTCGGCGCCTCCGCCGTCTCGCCAAGCCGGAAGAAGGCGATGCTCCGCTGCAGCTCCTCGGCCTGCCCCGACAGCGCCTCCGACGTCGCCGACATTTCCTCAGCCGCGCCGGCGTTCTGCTGGATGACCTTGTCGAGCTGCTGGATCGCCTGGTTCACCTGGTTGGCGCCGATGTCCTGCTCGCGGCAGGCCGCCGAGATCTCCTCGATAAGCTCGGCCGTCTTCTTGATGTCGGGGACGAGCTTTGCAAGCATGGCTCCGGCCTCGCGCGACGCCGTCACCGTCTGGCTCGACAGCGAGCCGATTTCGGCGGCGGCCGTCTGGCTGCGTTCGGCGAGCTTTCTCACCTCGGACGCCACCACGGCGAAGCCCTTGCCGTGTTCGCCCGCGCGGGCAGCCTCCACCGCCGCGTTCAGTGCGAGAAGATCGGTCTGCCGCGCGATTTCCTGCACGAACGCGATCTTCTCCGCGATGATCTGCATGGCCTGGACCGCGCGGGTGACGGCCTCGCCGCTCGCCTGCGCATCGATGGAGGATTGCCGCGCTATCTTTTCGGTTTGGGAGGCGTTATCCGCGTTCTGCTTGATGTTGGCGGCCATCTCTTCCATCGACGAGGACACTTCCTCGGCTGACGCGGCCTGGTCGTTGGCGCCGGCCGACAGCTCCTGGCTGGCGATGGACATCTGCTCGCTGCCGGTCGACACGTTCCCGGCGGCGGAGAGCGCGCCCGAGACCACGGCGCGAAGCTTCTCGGTCATGCGCTTCAGCGCCAGCCCCAGCGCGTCCTTGTCGGACAAGGGCTTCGGCTCGACCGAAAGGTCGCCATTGGCGATGGCGTCGGCCATCTCGGCGGTGGTGCGCAGATTGGCGGTCATGCGGTTCAGCGAGTTGATCAGGCTCTTGATCTCGTCGTTGGCGGCGGCCTTGACCTCGCTTTGCAGGTCGCCCAGCGCGACCGCGTCGGCGAGCGACACCGCCCGGCGCAAGCCCCGGCCAATGCTCATCGAGAGCAGCACGCCCGAGACGATGGAGATGAGAAGGGCCGCGGCCGCCGCGCCCGCGAGCAGCAGCCACGCATTGTTGTATTGGACGGCGGCATTATCCTTGGCCTGATTTCATGGCTGTGGCTTCGAGGCCGTCGATCTCCTCGATCTGCCGCACGAGTTCGTTCTTCACGTCGCGGGCGTCGTGCGTGGACAGCGACCTCGCCTCCAACTGGCCGTCCTGATCGAGAAGCTCGCGCATCCTGTCCTGCAGCGAGGTCCATTTCACCCAGGTCGGCGTCAGCCCGGCCATTTTCTGCCGGACTTCATCGGTAGCGATGTTCTGCAGCGCCTCGAACTTCCTGAGGAAGGCGGTTCGATATTTCACCAGCTCTTCCTCGTTTTTCCGGATCTCGTCCGGCGCGGTCGACATGATCATGTTCTTTTCGAACGGGATGACCTCCAGCACCGCCAGTTTGAGGTCGTCGGCAGCCTTAAGGCGAGACAGGTTGCCCTGGATGACCTCGCCCAGCGTGTTGTTGAGAGAGCCGAGGCTCGACACGCCAAGCCAGGCGACGGTGGCGGCGAGCGCCGTGAGAATGAAGAAGTTCACGGCGAGTTTGAGCTTTATGGTTGCGCGCATGGCAAGTATCCTTCGCTAATGCAAGCTTAAGGGCGCAAGGGTCTTTTGCGCCGTAATGGAATTCGAAGCCCTGGTATCGGGGAGCGCCGAGGAGAAGATCCGCGCGATGTCGAGCACGATGACGAAATCGTCGCCGCGCTTGCCGATGCACCGGATGAATTCCGGCCGCCAGGCCATACCGATGCGCGGCGTCTCCTCGATGCTCGCCTGCGGGATGTCTGTCACCTCGTGGACCTTGTCCGCGAGGATGCCGACGGTCGTCAGATCCCCGCCGAGATCGATCTCGATCACGACGATGCGCGTGTCGATGGTGGCCCCGCGCTTCTCCATGGCGAGAGGGTGGCGAAGGTCCGCGAGCGGCAGGACCTTGCCTCGAACGTTGATAAGCCCGTTTGCAAACGGGTTGGCCGAGGGCACTTCGGTGACGGGCGTGACGTCGAGGATTTCGCGCACGCAGGAAGCGTCGAGCGCGAAAAGCTGGCCGTCGAGCGTGAGCGACAGCACCTTGAGCGCGGCCCCGCCCTTGAACGCGATGATGGAGGCTTGGGCGGCGCTCATGCGGCTGACCTCATGGTTTCTTCGGCGGACTGGCCGAACTGGACGAGATGCGAAATATCGAGGATGAGCGCGAGCGAGCCGTCGCCGAGGATGGTCGCGCCCGAGAACATCTCGATCCCTGCGTGCAGCTTGGAGAGGGACTTGATCACCGTCTGGTGGTTGCCGATGACCTGATCGACGACGAGGCCCGTCTTCAGCTCGCCCGCCGAGACGACCACGACCTTCTGATAGCGGTCCGGCGGCGTCTTGGCCGCGAACAGCTCCCGCAGGCGCAGGAACGGCACGAGTTCGCCCCGGATGCTGAGGAAGCTGCAGCGGCGCGAGCGGCTTTCGTCCTCGGCGGGAAGCTCGACGCATTCCTCGACGGACGAGAGCGGCAGCACGTAGCGCGCGGCGCCGACCTTCACGAGAAGGCCGTCGATGATGGCGAGCGTGAGCGGCAGCCGCAGCGTGACCTTGGCGCCCTGATTAAGCGCGCTCGACAGCTCGATCTTGCCGCGCAGCCCTTCGATGGTGCGCTTCACCACGTCCATGCCCACGCCACGGCCGGAAAGGCTCGTCACCTTCGTCGACCGTGGAGAAGCCGGGCAGGAATATGAGCCTGGAAAATCTCGGCGTCGCTCAGGACCGCATCGCCGCTGGATGACGCCGCGCTCGATGGCGCGCGCGCGGATGCGGTCGCGGTTGAGCCCGCGTCCGTCGTCGGCGATGGTGATGTGCACCTCCGTGCCGGAGTGCCGCGCCGACAGGAGAATGCGCCCGGCGGCCGTCTTGCCGGCGGCCACGCGCTCGCCCGGCGCCTCGATGCCGTGGTCGATGGAATTGCGGATGATATGGACGAGCGGGTCGATCAGCTGCTCGATGACGGTCTTGTCGAGTTCGGTGTCCTCGCCCTCCATCATGAGATCGACCTCCTTGCCGAGATCGCGGGAGAGATCGTGGACGACGCGGCGGAAGCGTCCGAACAGCGAGCCGATGGGAACCATGCGGATGCCCATCGTGGTGTCGCGCAACTCCAGCGCGAGCCGCTCGATTTCCTCGGCGACGGAGCGCACCTGCTGGTCCTGGCTCGAAGCCGCGATCTGGCGCAGCCGCGACTGGGCGATGACGAGTTCGCCGACGCGATCCATCAGCTCGTCGAGACGCTCGGCGGGAACCCGCACGCTCGCCGCGGGCTTGGCGCCGTCGCGGCGAGCGGGCGCGGTACCGGCCGCGGCGGGCTTCGCGGCCGGTCTCGTTTCCTCCTCAAGCTTCGGCGGCGCTTTCTCCGCTTTGGCGGGCGCCTCCTCCGGCTTGAGGAATTCCAGCTTCTCGTCTTGCAGGGGCGGCGGCGGAAGGATCGGCGCCTCTTCGGTCGCGGGCGTCTCCAAGGGGCCAGCCGCCTCGATTTCAAGCTGCATCTCGTCGCGAACGAAAATGAACACGTCCTCGATGTCGGCGCGCGGCCGCGAGGTTTTCAGCGCGGCCTCCCAGGCGATGTAGCAGGCGGCGGGATCGATCTCCTGAAGGCCGGGAATGGCGTCCGTCAGCGGCGTGACGAGGGCCTCGCCGAGCGAGCGCAAATCCTCCAGCAGGAACAGGGGATTTGTGCCGTTGATCATGGCGTCCTTTGGCAGCCGCATGCGGACGCGCCAGACGCGCTCTGCCGCCTCCTCCTCGCGAGCGGGCGCCGCAGGGGAGGGGGCAGCGCTCGCTTTCGCGGGGTCGAGGCTTGCATGAAGGGACGCGAGCAGGGCCTCTTCGGCGGCGCGGTCGGCGTCCTCGGGGTGCTCGATGAGAAGGCGGATGTGGTCCCGCGCTTCGAGCGCCGTCGCGATCAGCTCCTTCGACAGCGCAGCCTTGCCCTGCCGAACCCGGTCGAACGCCGTTTCGACATGATGGGTGAAGCCGGCGGCTTCCTCGAAGCCGAACATGGCGCCCGACCCCTTGATGGTATGGAGCGCGCGAAACGCGGCGTCGATCAGGCTCGCGTCGGCCGGCGAGGCGTCGAGATCGAGAAGGGTGGCCTCAAGCTGCGCGAGCAGTTCCTGCGCTTCCTGCTTGAAGATGTCTTTCGGGTTTGTCGGGCTCATTCTCCGAGAACCTTCCTGGCGACGGCGACCAATTGCTCGGGCTGAAAGGGCTTTGTTATCCACGCGGTGGCGCCGGCGGCCTTGGCCTGCGATTTCTTCTCCGCGTCCGATTCGGTGGTCACGAACACGATGGGGATGCCGGCGAAGGCCGGCAGCTTGCGCAGCTCCCTGATGAAGACCATGCCGTCCATGACGGGCATGTTGAGATCGGTCAGGATCATGTGGGGCGAGCCGGCCTTGGCCTGCGTCAGGCCTTCCTTGCCGTCGCCGGCCTCGATCACGTTGTAACCAGCGCTGCGCAAGGTGAGCTTGATCATCTGGCGCATGCTTGTGGAGTCATCAACGGCGAGAATGGTCTTGGCCATGCCCGTCCTCCTTCGTGAGCCAGATTGCGTTTTCGGCGATGGGGCTGGGCTTAGTCGCGAAGCCGGCTTTCGACGCCGCCTTGAGGAGTGGCGCGCTTGCCGGATGAGACAGCGTCAGCGTCTTGCCGGCGGCTTCCGCCGACTTGCGCGCAGAGAGAAGCAGTTGCACGAAGCTTAGATCAGCTTCCGCGACGGCGGAGCAGTCGAGCCCGATCGGGGAGGGCCTTTGCAGGGCCTCCATCAGAAGCGAACGGGTCTCTTCCGCGTTTCGTAGGGTGCGGGGACCGCTCAGGTCCACCGCTTCAGCGCCGGGCGCTTCTTGCATGGTGCTCGTCCACTGGTCTGTACGCGTTGCGTTACAACTGGAGATAGCATTCAGTCGCATAGACGCGTGAATTAAAGATAAATTTCCTGCCTTCGTGCATTGTGCGCTTGAAAGCGAATACACGTTTTGATTGCATCGGGCTGCGCGTAAACGATTCGCTTTCCCCGATAATTCAAAGAGAGCTCTCTCTCGGCGGGAATTGTTAACTCAATCGCGGACGGCACAAGATGCACGGGAATGCAGGACTGGACGAGGCCCGGCAGCGGCCTGCTCAATCGGAAGTAACCGACTTCCTGCAGCGCTGGCTCGGTCTGTCGGCGGCGCAGAGCCAGACCTTGCAGGCTCTCGTGGAGGAGGTTCAGCGCACGTCCGCCGACATGGAGACCCACGTTCTCGAAATCTCGAACAGGCTCGAGACTATCGTGGCGACGACGCGCGAGCAAACCGAGACGGCCCATGCGCTCGTCACGTCGATCCAGGGCGTGAACGTCGAGGGCGAGATTATCCATTTGCCGGCTCTCGCCGAAGATCTGGGCGAGACGCTCGGCCACCTCATTCGGAAGATTACCGATCTCTCCTCGCGCGGCATCGGCATGTCCTACGCGCTGGACGGCGTTCTTTCGGAGCTGAAGTCGGTGGAGGGGAGCCTCGCCGGCATCGACAAGATCAACAAGAGGACGAGCCTTCTCGCGCTCAACGCCAAAATCGAGGCGGCGCGGGCAGGCGAGGCGGGCCGCGGCTTCTCCGTGGTCGCCGACGAGGTGCGCGAATTGGCGCAGGCCGTGAACCAGATGGCGGTGGCGATCAAGCGGCAGATCGCGACCATCGCGGAGGGGCTCAGGCAGACGCATGGCTTGCTGAAAGACATCGCCACCGTCGACATGTCGGATGAGCATCTGAACGCCTGCGCGCGGACCAAGACCGTCATGCGCTGCTTCGTCGAGCAGAATGCGCACTACGCCGGAATTCTCAAGCGGACCGCCGCCGCAACCGACAAGATCGCCGACGACGTATCTGCCGCCATCGTCGGCATGCAGTTCGAGGATCGCGCCAAGCAGCACCTTCACAATGTCTGCAAGGCCGTCGAGGCGGTCGCGCAAGGGATAGAGAATCTGCGGCTGGAAGCGCCGGACGGCATCGCCGGGCAGGACGGAAGCGCCGAAGGGCGCGAATGGGCCGACGGCGTGATCGCGGGCTGCACGCTCTACGAGATGCGAAGGCGCTTGAAGGACCGGATCCTGCCCTTCAGCCGCGCGTGCCCCGCCGAGGAAGCCGACGAGGGCCTTGGCGTGGAGTTTCTGTAAAGCGAGCCTTTGGCAGGATGGCGAAAAAGGCGGGGATTGGGGGCATCGTCCTTCGAGACGCCGCTTCGCGGCTCCTCAGGATGAGGCTTCGACAAGCTCAAGGATGAGGTCGAACGATGTCAACGGCTTGGAACTCATGGCGAGCTTAAGCGGAGTTTCCCCATTAAGCCAACATGGCCTTTGCCGGTCATCCCCGAGATACAATCCGGGATCTGAATAAGTCGGCGCGCTCATATTTTGCGGATCCCGGCTCCCGCTTCGCTTGGCCGGGATGATGCGGTGGGCAAATCGGCGGAGTCTGCTTAGCGACAAGTTGCCGCAAGCGCATGCGGTATCGGAGCGTTCTCAATCGACGGGCCTCGCACGCTCTTTCAGCCTGCGCGCGAATGGGCCGCCGAACCCTCCGCCAAAGTTGTCTTTATGAAGTGTACTATAGGAAACGCTGATTCTGTGCGGCGTATTCCCCCGATCGAAATGTAAAACCGCGTCCGAGGAAGCGGGCGCGGTTTTGGTCGGGGCATAGCTGATCAATTCCATTCCAAAACAATGCCGGGATAACGTTTCGGGCAGGCATCTATTCCGGCGCCGCAGTTTTCGCTAATTCTTTTGGCGCTACGCTCGGACTCGTTCATATTTTGAACAATGAAACCTGTGATGCAAGCTCTTGAAGCCGCTGGCAGGTAAACCTCGAAGTTAGTTGTAATGAAAATAAAAGCCACGAGAATTCTTTCCGCCCACGTTTTCGAGGGAGGCCGCGCCGCGAGCGGAGCAAGCGCGATCCTGGCCTTACTGATTGGCGCATTTTTCTGTTGCGCGGGAGCGAAGGCCGATGTGCTCGCCTCCCGCTACTCGGTGAATCTGCCGGCGTCCGCATCGGCGAGGCCATCATCCGCACCACGATCGATGCGAAGACCTACAAGGTGACGATTACCGCCGATGTCGGTCCGCTCCTCAACAACACCAAGGTGGAGGGCGAAGCGTCCGGCGCGCGCGCTGGCGTGAAGCTGACGCCGGCGCATTACCATCTCGTCACCTCGGACGGACAGGACAGCTCCATCGACTTCAAGGCGCAGGCCGCCAAGGGCCAGAAGATGAACCCGATCCTGCGCGGCGTTCTCGATCCGCTTTCGGCGCTGCTCGGCGCGTCGCTTCGGCCCGCCTGGGCGGTTGGCGCGCCCTGCGATCACGTGCTTCCTGTCTTTATGAGCCGCAACCGCTTCGACGTCAGCCTGAGACCCGTCACGGGCGGCGAGGAGCGGCGCGAGCCGAACATCGTCACATGCCAGGTGCGCTTCGCCGTGACCGCGACCGCGGCCGGCGCCGCCGCCGCCTCCGTCGAGAACGTGCAGTGGGAGGTCGGTTTCCAGAAGCTCGTGAAGCCCAATTTCTGGCTTGTCGAGACCATCTCCCTGCCGAGCGACATGGGCACGGTGACCATCGAGCGCGTGGAGACAGCGATTTCGGGGTCGTAAGCGCGGTTCGCCACCGCAGCGCGGCGAGCGATCCCGCTTGAACTCCCGGCCCGGTCCTATAAATCCTGCTGCCGGCGCACTGAGGGACAGCACGGCATGATGGACGCAATTTCGATACCGGCCGAATGGGCGCCGCAGAGGGCGATCTGGACAGCATGGCCCGCCGACGCGCGTGAATGGAACGGCGATCTCGACGCGCCGCGCCGCGACGTGGCTGCGATGGTTCGCGCCCTGGCGGAGTGCGGCAATAGCGTGCGCCTGCTCGTCAACGGCGCCGAGGCCGAGGGTTCCGCGCGAGACGCCCTCGAAGGCGCGGTGGAGATCGTGCGTGCGAAATACGGCGACATCTGGCTGCGCGACACGGGGCCGATCTTCGCGGTCCGGGGCGGCGCGGCGGTGGCGCTGCGCTTCAAGACGAACAGCTGGGGCGGCAAGTTCGACCTGCCCGACGACGCAACCGTGGGCGACGATATCGCGACGCTCGCGGGCGCGCCTGTCGCGCGCTTCGACTTCGTGCTGGAAGGCGGCGCCATCGAGCACGACGGGCAGGGGACGATCCTCACCACGCGGCAGACGCTTCTGAACCCCAACCGCAACGGCTGGACCCAGGCGGATGCGGAGGCCGCTCTGCGGCAGGCGCTCGGCGCGAAAAAGGTCATCTGGATCGGCGAAGGGCTGCTCAACGACCACACCGACGGGCACATCGACAACATCGCGCGCTTCGTCGCGCCAGGCCGTGTGGTCTGCCAGGCGCCGCCGGCGCCGACGATCCGAACGCGGCCACGCTTAGCGCCATCGCGCGCACGCTCGAAGGCGCGACCGATGCGCTCGGCCGAAAGCTCGACGTGGTTCGCATTCCGGGCGTGGGCCTCTGCCGCAACGCCTGGGACGAGGTTTCGCCCGCGTCCCATATGAACTTCATCATCGGAAACGGCGTCGTGGCCGTTCCCGTCTACGGGACCGATACGGAAGTCGCCGCTATCGAGGCGCTGCAAGCCGTGTTCCCGGATCGCGACGTGATCGGCGTCCCCTCGCGCGGGCTTCTTGGCTGCGGGGGCGCAGGCGGCGGCTCGTTCCACTGCATCACCCAGCAGGAGCCGGCGCCATGACGAAGCGCACGCTGACAGTCGCTGCGATCCAGACATCGTATGGGCCGGACCTCGCGGCCAACATCGCCAAGACCGAGGGCTTCATTCGGGAAGCGGCCTTGCGCGGCGCGCAGGTGGCGCTGCCGTCCGAGCTGTTCCAGGGCATCTACTTCTGCACGCGGCAGGATCCGAAATGGTTCGAGACTGCGCATCCGGCGAGCGAGCACCCTTGCGTGCTGGCGCTTGCGAAGCTCGCCGGCGAGCTTGGCGTCGTCATCCCCATCTCGTTTTTCGAGAAGGACGGACCGCGCTACTACAACAGCGTCGCGGTGGCGGACGCCGATGGCGAGATCCTAGGCGTCTATCGCAAGACCCACATCCCCGATGGGCCGGGCTACCAGGAGAAATATTATTTCCGCCCCGGCGACACGGGCTTTAAGGCGTGGCGCACGAAACACGGCGCGATCGGCGTGGGCATATGCTGGGACCAGTGGTTCCCCGAATGCGCGCGCGCCATGACGCTGGCCGGCGCCGAGGTTCTGTTCTACCCCACCGCCATTGGCTCGGAGCCCTACGACTCGGCGCTCGACACGAGACTGCCGTGGCGGCGCGCCATGCAGGGCCATGCGGTGTCGAACGCGATCCCGGTCGTCGCCGCCAACCGTATCGGCCTGGAGGAGAACGGCGGGGCGACGCAAACCTATTACGGCCATACCTTCATCGCCGATCACACGGGCGAAATCGTCGAAGGCTTCGGCGAGTGCGACGAGGGCGTGCTGGTCCACGAATTCGACCTAGCCGCCCTCGAAGCGTACCGCGCCGACTGGGGTTTCTTCCGCGACCGCCGCCCGGACCTCTACGGCGATCTTCTCAAATAGCCCCCGAACGCCGATCCGTGTCGCCGGGACCGCACCTAACCCTAAATTTTTTCGCGATGACGTTGCCCTCCGCTTTGCTATCATGCCCTCACGAAGGCCGGGGACATTTTCGCCACCCTGAAGCAGAATGAGGCCGCGCTGCGCCGTCCAGACCCTCACCGATGTCCGGGATAATGTGCAACTCGCCCAGGATTTCGCGGGCGCGCTTTCCCTCGACGAGTTCAAGGCCGATGCCATGCGTGCGCCGTAACGCGGGCGCTCGAATTCATATCCGAGGAGGCGCGGCGGCTTCCGGCCGAACTCCAGGCGCACCCATCCGCACTTACCCTGGCGGGCCATCATGGGCGCGGGCAATGTCTATCGGCACGACTACGATAATGTCGCCTCCGACTTTGTCCGGCGCACGGTGCGCCAGAGCCTGCCGCCTCTTCTCCACGCCGTTCTGCAGGAAATCGCACGGCTCGACGCTAGAGCTTAAGCGGCGGGCGCGAGGCAGCGCGCGGCGGCGATGATTGCCTGGCCGAGCGCGATGGCGCCGTCGCCGGCTGGGAATTTTTCGGGGCCAAGCGCTTGCAGCCCCAGAGCGGCGAGTTGGTCTGTAACGCCCTCCAGCATAAGCTTGTTCTGGAAAACCCCGCCGCAGAGCACAACGGTCTTGCATCCATGACGCTGCGCAAGCCGCGCCGCTGTCTCGGCGACGGTCGCGGCGAGTCCGCTGTGGAACTTGGCGGCGATAAGCGGAGCATCGGCGCCGCCTGCCAAGTCTGCGAGGATTTTTTGCCAGAGCGGCGTCCAACTTACTACGCCGACGCGCAACCCCTCACCCTTTCCCTCTCCCTCCGGGAAAGGAGGCGATGTGGAAATGTCCGCGACCGCACGCCCTCTCTCATGGGGAGAGGGCGCGGGTGAGGGGTTACGTCTCAGATTCGCGACGCTCTCGATGAAAGCGCCGCGATAGCCATCGCCCGCGCGCGCCATCGCCGGGGCGGCCAGCGCTTCCAACTCGATGGCGGCTTGCCCTTCATAAGTCGTTGTGTTGAAGCAGACGCCGAGCGCGGCGGCCACCGCGTCGAACAGGCGGCCTGCGGACGACGATGGCGGCGCGTTCAGTCGCTTCTCCGTGAGTTGCAGGGCAAGTGAGACAGGTTTGCCCCTTAGACGGCGGACGAGATCGAGGTCCGTATATTGGCGCTCGACGTTTTCCCAGCCGAGAAAGGCGTGGAGATGCGCGAGCAGATTGCGCCACGGCTCGCGCATGGCCTTGGCGCCGCCGATCAGCGGGACGGGCGCGAAGGCGGCGGCGCGGCGGCCGGAGCGATAGTCGGCGAGCAGGAATTCGCCGCCCCATAGCTCCCCATTCTCGCCCATGCCCAGGCCATCGAGCGAGACGCCAAGCACAGGCCCGGCGCCAAGCGGCGCGCCGTGCTCGGCGAGAACCGCCGCGACATGGGCGTGGTGATGCAGCACGGTTTCGAGCGGAAGCGCCGCCTCGTCCGCAAGCGCCTTTCCCCACCCGGTCGAATGATAGTCCGGATGGGCGTCGACCGCGATCACCTCCGGCTCGAACTGGAAAAGCTCGCGGTAAAGCCGGAGATTGTCGCGGTAATCGGCGTGGGTCGCCGCGTCTTCGAGATCGCCCATGTGCTGCGAGACGATGGCCTGCCCGCCGCCGAGAAGGCAGAACGTCGATTTCAGCTCGGAGCCCATGGCGAGTACGCGCGGCGAGGCTTCGAAACCGGCAGGCAAGGGCAGGGGAGATGGCGCAAACCCCCGCGCGCGCCGCATCGGGCGCGGGCGGCCCGCCATGACGCGCGCGACGCTGTCGTCGAGGCGGTTCACGATGTCCCGGTCGTGCATGAGAAAGGCGTCCGCGATGGCGCCGAGCCGCGCGCGGGCCTCTTCGTTGGCGATGCATTGCGGTTCGTCGCTGCGATTGCCGGAGGTCAGCACGATGGGCCGCTCGACGGCGTCGAGCAGCAGATGATGCAGCGGCGTGTATGGCGGCATGAAGCCGAGCGTCGATTGGGCCGGCGCCACGCCGGGGGCCAGCGCAGTGCCGTTCTCCTTTCGCCCCAGGAGCACGATGGGCGCGGCGGGCGACGCCAGCAGCGCGGCCTCCTCCGTCGAGACGCGCGCGTGCTCCTCGATCATGGCCAAATCGCGCGCCATCAGCGCGAAGGGCTTGTCCGTGCGGTGCTTGCGCTCCCTCAAGCGCGCGACGGCTTCCGCATTCCCGGCGTCGCAGGCGAGATGAAAGCCGCCGACGCCCTTGATCGCGACGATGGCGCCGGAGAGGATCAGCGCCGCTGCCGCATCGATGGCGTCGCGATGGAGATCGTTCGGAACACCGCGCCCCGCCGCGTCCTCCAGCCAGCAATGCGGCCCGCAAACGGGGCAGGCGTTCGGCTGCGCGTGAAAGCGGCGGTCGGCCGGGTCGCGATATTCGGCGAGGCAGTCCGGGCACATGGCGAACGCGGCCATGCTGGTCGCGGCGCGGTCGTAGGGGATGGCGCGCACGATGGAGAGGCGCGGCCCGCAATGCGTGCAGTTCGTGAAGGGGTAGCGATAGCGGCGGTTCGCGGGGTCGCGAATATCGGCCAGGCAGGCCGGGCATGTGGCGGCGTCGGGCGCGACGCCGGTCTTCGCCTCGCCCGCGCGGCTCGCCACGATGCGGAAACCGGCGGGCGGCTCGTCTTCAAGCGGCGCGATCTCGATGGCGTCGATGCGGGCCAGCGGCGGCGCTTCCCGCTCCAGGGCGCGCTCCAGCTCGGCCAGCGCCGCCGGCGTCCCGAAGGCGCGGATCAGCACGCCCTCGCCGTCGTTCAACACCTCGCCCGCAAGCCCGAGCCGCGTCGCGATGCGCCACACCGCCGGCCGGAAGCCGACTCCTTGCACGAGGCCGCGCACCCGTATTGAAACGCCGTCCGCCATCCGGCCGCCTTATAGCAAAAATTCCCGGCTTCGCCAACGAACGGCGGGCTTTCGCGGCCGTTCCAGATAAAAACGGCCACTGAAGATAGCCACATGTTCAGTTTGCTAGATTGACCAAGTAATTCTGCAAGAATGGAACTATTTTTAACGGACGATCAGGGGCAGCATCGCCCAATTCTCTCGCTAGCCTATCCTTCTCGCTCGCTATATCGTGTCGGTTCGCCGAGAAGTATTCGTCAATGAGGGCTATTGCTCTCACCTTAGCCTCATCGTAGCGAAAAGAGCTTACGATACTAATGAGCCCTTCTAAACACTGATCGAATGTCATTTTAGGCGCCTCGGTTCTATATCCCCTTGTTCCAAAGAAATCTAAGCACTCCTAGCACCTGCTCAAACCAGTCCGCGAGGTGTGACCTTCGCTGGAACCGCTGGGCGTTTGACCGGTGGCTGTCCCAATATGATCGGGCTTTGGGGCGAATAAGATGGGCTAAATTATCTTCATAGACCGGGATGCGATCATAGCCGCGCTGCAAAGCCGCCAGACCGAATTGAAAGCGCTTGGCGCGCTGAGCCTGTCGCTGTTCGGCTCGGCGGCGCGCGGAGAGGCGAGCGGCCGCTCCGACATCGACTTGGCCGTGACGCTCGATCCCGCCACCACGCCGCGCGGCTTTTACTACATCGGCCAGCTTGAAGAATTGCGGGAGCGCCTTGAGGCCGTGCTCGGGCGGCCCGTCGATCTCGTTCCAGAGCCCGTAGAAAAGCCGCGCTTCCAGCAGGAAATCGACCGGGATCGTGTTCGTGCCTTCTAGTCTAGTCTCTTGGATGGAGCCATTCGAACGGCTCTATTGTCTTAGTTAATACAATTTCGTTGTATTAATATTGTGATGTCCCTGAACTTGCGATCAGGCAAATCGTGGTAAAACCAAAAGCGGTTGCTGCCGAACGCGCCCATACCCTTGGATTTTGCTGAAGTGGGATCAATGCCAGCCGGAAGCTGGAACTCGATTTTGATGAGACCCTTTTCAACTCGGGCAGAAATATTTTCAGGAGGAATATCCTTGCCAAAAAGAAAGACCAACGGATGGTTTGTGATCGACTCTACAGTGCCCTTTGCTCGGCATGTTGCGCAAGGATTTGGGATCGTCAAGATCAAACGCAAGACGTGATCGCCTCGGCAAAATAGCACGGCGGTGTTTTCTAGGTTCCTTGTCTTGGAAACAGCGATCAGACCTGATTTGTAAACTTCGAGATTCCACTCTGAGTAAGCTAGGTCCCTCCAAGTGATCGCGAATTTTTCCATTTCATCGCTTGAGAATTTATAGATCTCGGTTGGAGCGGTTGTCGAAGCTTTTGTCAGGAACCGAGCATCCACGCCCATGCGGACAATGTAGTCAGCTAAGAGTTCCGGCGATCACTTGCTGCGCAGATAAATCAAGCGCCGTGAATGATTTTGCTCTCGGGTCGATTAAGGCCTGTTCTCTATAATGCTGATGAACTCCAAGCGACTGGCCTGCGGCAGCACGCCACTTTCCGCCCAAGAATGCGAACGCACAGGCGGAAAAGCACTCTCCGGGCGCTTCCGTTTCACTGACATATTTCCCGTGTGGCGGTTTTGGAATCGAACGCCCGACTCTGGTCCCAAGTCCGAATTCCCTAATAACTTCTCCCAAAGCTACGCCACCCAAGAGGCTACCGCCAAGCGAGTTGAGCAGGACCTCCGACCGCGCGCCTAGCGGACCATGACTTGCGAGGAAATCCCTGAAGCTTTTGGCCGAATCTCCCATTATTTCACCATCCGCAACAATCCACCCGGGAGTTGCGCCGTCCGCGGTATCCGGCTCTGCAAACCTAAAACTCATCGAGCTTGCACGAGAGACCATTGTTGACCGAGATGAAAAGCCGCCAATGTCCCATTTGCAAATTGCCTAGCTATTTTGCTTTTTTTATTTAGCATTTGGGCGATGGACTTCGCAACGAATGGCTAATCGGCCTCCTGCATTCCGCGCACGAACTCGCGTTACAAACCCACAACGCCTGGCGGCAAGAATGTGGAAGGACGGGAAAGTGCGCTAGTTCGCTGTGAACGCGTTGGAGGTTGACGATCCGGGCTCCAGGGGCTTCGCGCCCCGCCATTCATGGCCCGGATTGCTGCAATCCGAACGCTACGAGGCTGAACAGCTCCGCTTCCGGGCAGCATGAGGCGAGCGAGACCCGGATGCGGCTTGCGGTTTCAGTAATGCGGCCGGCGATTTTCAGCAGCCGCAAGCGAATGGTGGCGAATTCGCTTTGCCGGGCAGGGTTCCAGGATGGCGCGCAATCGCGGAGATCGAGCAGCAGCCAATAGGCGGCGGTGTGCAGAATGAGGCGGAACTGATTGGCAAGCGGCGAACGGCAGCTCGTGCGATCCGAAGCGGTTTGAGCCTTATGCTGCTTGATCAGGTTTTCGGCTTGGCCGCGTGCGCAATAGAGCGTCGCGTAAATGTATTCCGCGCTGCCCTTCTTCAGCGAGGTGACCACATAACGGATATCGAGGCCCCGGCGAAGCATATCGTCTTCCTGGCTCGCGCTGGCCTCGATCCGCGCCACGGCGCGGCGTTCCCTGGCCCAGGATTTGGCGGCATAGCGCTTCTCGGCATAACCACGCAGCACGGCATGCTGGCCCTCAGCGCGGCGCACGCGGATATCGTCGGCGGCGGTCTCCACGAGCCTGTCGAGCACGGCATTGCCGGAAAGCCCGAAAATGTAATCGACGCCGTTCGCCTCGCACCAGGTCATCGCTTCCTCGCGGCCGTAATGGCTATCGCCGCGGATGGTGATGCGGGTGTTGGGCCAATGCCGGCGGATGCGGCGGATCAGGCGGCGCAGCCAGCCGCGAACTTCCTTGCCCGATGGCGTCTTGCCGGGGCGCAGGATCACGGCCACTGGGCGGCCGGTTGCGGTGTCGTAGATGTGGATCGGCAGAAAGCAGCGCTCGTCGTAATGAGCGTTCCATTCCGCCAGTTTCTGGCGGCCGTGCACGATATCGAGCGTATCGTCGATGTCCAGAACCACCGAAGCGGGCTGCTTCGAGTAGCTGGCGCACCAAATATCGATCAGCGCATAAGTGAGCCGGACGATCTCTTTCAGCGTAGGCGCGTTCTCCCAGCGTGAAACAGTTGCCTGCGAGCATAAATCCGCACCCGTATCTGGAAGCCGCCCGCAGGCGAGCTTGAAGGCAGGGTCGGTTCGCAGAAAGTGAAAGTCATTGCCGTCCGGATAGCCGCGGCAACCGCAAACATGCGCGCTCTGAGCACATCCTCGACTGTGTGGGTGATATGCGCCGGGTCGCGCGGATCGTCGATCAGAGCGGCAAGCGTTCTGGCTATCGCCCGGCGGCGCTCGGCAAGCGAAAGCAAGGAGACGGCCGCCATCGAATGCGGCTGTGACTTTCTTGCGCGACACAGCTGGCAAGGTAAAGGTAAGCGGGCTATCGTCGGTCATGGCGGGTGTGGCTCAGCTGTTTGACGTGCGCTGGATGGTTTCGACACCCATTTCCTACGCAAGTTCAATCTCTTGCGCTACTCCCGCCAGCCAAATCCCCCCGCCGGGTGAATAAGAACGGTTAGCCTGCGCTAAGGTTCGCGCGCCGCCGCCGTTAATGCACCGTGCAGACCATGCACGGGTCGAACGAGCGCACGATGTGCTGCACGGCGATGGGCGTGGCCTTGAAAGAGCACGAGACGCCGTTGCGCCTGCCTCTATGAGCGCGGGCCGCGCGAAGGCTCATGGCGGCGGCCTGCGGGGCCGGTTGCTTTTTCGGGCCTACAGGGCTAAGCTGGATCAGCTAGCTTATGGAGTTTGCATGCAGGAAATCGGAGCATTCGAAGCGAAAAATACTCTGAGCGCCCTGCTCGACCGCGTTCAAGAGGGCGAGGAGATCGTCATCACCCGTCATGGCAAGCCTGTGGCGCGCCTCGTCCCTGAAACCGGCCCGAGGAATCTCGACGTCGCTCATGCGGCCGCCGCCCGGATTCGCGCCAGGGCGAAAACGCAAGGCGGCGCGCCTATCGCCCGGGATGAATGGAAAGCCTTCCGTGAGGAGGGGCGGAGGTGAGCCTCGTTCTCGACAGTTCCGCCGTTCTCGCCTGGGTTCATGGCGACGAGCGCACGCCGGAAATCGAGGCTGTCTTCGACCGCGTGATCGAGAAGGGGGCGATAGTTCCGCATCTGTGGCATTTGGAAGTGGCCAACAGCCTGACCGTCGCCGTGCGGCGCGAACGCGTGACCCAGCAATTCCGTGACGATGTGTTGAAGGATCTTGCGGACCTTAATATCGCCGTGGATGGCGAGACGGCGGCGAACGCATGGGGCGCATCGGTCCGCCTTGCCGATCTTTACCGGCTCACCGTCTATGACGCCGCCTATCTGGAGCTGGCGCAACGGGCGCGCCTCCCGCTTGCGACGCTCGATCGGGATTTGGCGAGGGCCGCGCACGCCGCGGGCGTTGAGGTGACGCCTCAATAGTTGGCGCGCCTCCGCTAATGCACCGTGCAGACCATGCAAGGGTCGAACGAGCGCACGATGTGCTGCACCGCGATGGGCGCCGTTTCGCCCTCGCGGACGGGCGCGCCGATAAGCGCCTGCTCGCAGGCGCCGGGCCGGCCGTGGCCGTCGCGCGGCGAGAAATTCCAGGTGGTCGGCGCCACGATCTGGTAATTCAGGATGCGTCCTTTGCGGATTTCGAGCCAATGGCCGAGCGAGCCGCGCGCCGCCTCGATCAGACCTTCGCCGCGCGCCTCCTCCGGCATGGGGCCGTGATGGCAGAATGGTTCGCCCGGGCGGATCGCCCAGATCCAGCGCTCCATCAGCGGGATGAGCCGCGCGATTTCGATAAGCCTTGCGATGACGCGATTGCGGGCCGAGCCGCCGCGTTGGGCGACGAGGCTTGCGATCAGCGAATGGCCATCCACGAGCTGGCGCGCCAGCGCACCCGTCTCCGCCACGGCGCCGCAAAGCCGGGCGCCTTGCACCAGCTATAGGCGCCGGCCGCGCCGGCGTCGGGCAGCGTCAGCCCGCGCGACGGCGGCCTCGGCCCTTCCGCGCGCACGAGCCAGGACGACGCATGGTCTTCAGTGATCTTGTTCGTATCCAAGGCGCGAAGTTCGCCCGCCTCGTGGACGCCTCGCGCGAACGCCATCGCGCCGCCCAACGCATAGGCGCCGAAGCTCATGTAAAGGCCGGGGCCGCGCCCGAGCTCGTCCAGTCCAACCGCCTTCGACAAGGCGAGGAAGCGCCCGAAATCGCTCGCCGCATGCGCGCCGTCCTCGGCCCAAGCTTCCAGCGCATCCTCGCTGCCGAGCGCCGCCACGGCTTCCAGCGCATCGCCGAACAGCGCCGATTCGAGAAAGCCCCGGAACGCCGCGACATGGGCCGCCAGCCGAACCTGCTCGGAGCGGCCTATCGCGCGCGCCGTTCCGCCCGGCTGGAGCCCGAGCGTATGCGGCCAGCGCCCCGCCACCAGACCCATGATGTGCAGGAACGCCGCGCGCGCGGGCAGGAACTCGGGCTGGGCCGCGCCGCTCATCGCGCGAAACCGCGCCGCCGCCTTCTCATGCCACGGTTCGTCCGCATAAGCCGCCGCCGCGAAATCCGGCATGAAAAACATGTAGAAATGGGTGGCGTGATCGGCGAGGTTCTCAGCGGCGAGGATCAGGTTCTGCAAAATTGCGCCATTCTCTGGCGGCGTCAGGCCTTGCGCCGCCGCCAGAGCGCGGGCCGCCGCGACGGATTGCGAGACCGAGCAGATGCCGCAGATGCGTGGCGCGTAGACGAGCGCGTCGGCCGGCGCCTTGCCGATCAGGATCTGCTCGAAGCCGCGATACAGCGGCGAGTTCACGTACGCCGCCGCGACCGCGCCGTCCGCCACATCGAGCTTGATTTCGAGATCGCCTTCGACGCGGTTGAAGGGGCCGGCGACGAGACGGCTCATTTCTTGGCGCTCCCTGGCCCTTCGCCCGGCGCCAGCTTGACGGTCTCGGCCTGGGCGTTGCGCTTCAGGCGCTCCGGCGTCGCGGCCTTGGCGAGCGAGGCGAGCGCGACGAACCACGCCTTCGGCATGTCGGTCGGCAGCCCGACGGGAATGCCGCCCCGCTTCGGCGTTTCGAGATAGGGATAGTCGCGCTCGCCGAACTCCGGCTCGGTGCAGCCGATGCAGGGGTAGCCGCCGCGCACGCAGGAGCCTTCGCCGTTCCAAAGGCGGAGATTGCAATCGCCATGCACCTGCGTGCCGATGCAGCCGAGGTGCTCCATCATGCAGCCGAGCTGGCCCACGGCGGCGGCGCTCGCCTTGTACTCGTAGTATTCGTTGCGCGGGCAGCCGTGATGCACGAGGTGTTCGGCAAAGAAGCGCGGCCTGCCGAAGCGGTCGAGATCGGACGCAGCGAAGCTGCCTTGCGAAAGCTGGACGAGTGTTTCGGCGACCCAGCCGGGGTGGATCGGGCAGCCCGAGATGTTGACGACGGGGAGGCCCGCGCGCGAGCGGAAGCCAGGGCCGAGCAGTCCGCCCGGCTCGCGCCCTTCGAAGGAAAGCCCGCACGCCTCGGTGACGTTGTCGCCCGCCGCCGTAATCCCGCCATAGGCCGCGCAGGCGCCGACCGCAAGCACATAGCGCGCGGCCTTCGCGGCGCCGGCGATGATGCGCGCCATTGGCTCGCCCGTTCCCGCGTGCATATGGAAGCGGCCTGAGCCGCGTGGGCCGCGCATGACGGCGCCCTCGATGCACAGGATGTCGATAGGTTCGCCCTCGCCTACGCGGCCGAGCAGCGCGGTCAGGCTTTCCCCGCCCGTCTCGCTCAGCGACGGATGGTGCAGCACCTCGATGCCGGCAAGATCGAGCGCCGGAAAGAAGCCGGGCGCCTCCCCGCCGAGCAAGGACAGCGTGCAGCCGCCGCATCCGCCGGATTGCAGCCAGAGCAGACTGAGCCTTTCCCGGCGGGGGCTACCCTGCGGCATGGCGCGCCAGATTGTTCGGGATGCAGAGCGTGAAGACGGCGCCGCCGCCCGGATGGTTCGAAGCGGAAAGCCGCCCGCCCAGATCTTCCGCAAGGCCGTAGCTCAGATAGAGGCCGAGGCCGAGGCCCTTGCCCACCGGCTTCGTGGTGAAGAACGGTTCGAACAGCTTCTTCATCGCTTCCGGCGAAACGCCCGGCCCATGATCGCGCACGGAGATGGCGATCCACGCGCCGTCCGCCCCGGCGCGGATCTCGATGCGGGGCTCCGCGCCGCCGTCCATCGCGTCGAGCGAGTTCTGGATCAGGTTTACGAGGATCTGGTGCAAGGCGCCGCGCCGGCAGACCGCCGGCAAGCCGTCCGGCACATCGAAAGACACGCCGGGCTTGGTCCGCCCGGCTTTCACCACCCAGCTCGCCGCCGTCTGGATCACGCGCGCGAGGTCCACCGCTTCGGGCGGCTCGGCCTGCGAACTCGAGAAGCGCCGCAAATCCTGCACGATCTCGCTCGCGCGGCTCGCACCTTCGAGCGTGCCGTCGACAAGCGGCTCGATGTCGGCCAGGATGCGATCCATCTTCAGCTCGGCGCGCAAGGCCTCCAACTCCTCGCCCGCAAGCCCCGCGTTCACCGCTTCGAGATAGCGCCGGACGCGCAGCGCATATTTCCTGAGCGCATGCATGTTCGCGAACACGAAGCTGATGGGGTTGTTCAGCTCGTGCGCGACGCCCGCCACGAGACGGCCGAGCGCCGCCATTTTCTCGGAAAAGATCAGGTGCTGCTGCGCGGCCTGCAAATCGCGATGCGCGGCGTCGAGGCGCTTATAGGCGCGGCGCAATTCGCCCAGCGGCCTGCCGACCATGACGCCGCCGGCGAACCGGCCCTTATGGTCGAAGCGCGCCGAGCAGTTCATGGCGAAAGGGGCCAGCGCGCCGCTCCCGTCGCTTAGCGCGACTTCGCAATCGGCGACCACGCCCTCGTCGCGGAGCCGCCCCAGCATGTCCTGCACGGCGGCCACGCTCTCCGGCGTGAACACCGACGCAATCGGCTGGCCGATCAGCTCGCGTTCGCCGCGGCCGGCCGCCTCCTCGAAGGCGGGATTGACGCGCTGAATGCGTCCCGAGCGGTCGCACACGGCCAGCACGTCCGTCATGGAGGCGAACACGCTCGCGATGAGCGCTTGCGCCTCCTCAAGCGCCGCGTTCTTCTGTTCAAGCTCGACCTGGTTCTCGACAAGCTCGGCGTAGACCGCATCCATTTTCTGGATGACCTCGATCCACGCCTCCTCGCTCGGCTCCGGCGCGCGCGCCACGGCCTGCGCTACGCCCGCACGGGATAAGAGGCTTCGCTCGGGGTCCTCGGATTTCAGCATCGGTATAGCCGGTGGAGCGCTAAAGCAGCGCTCATTAAATGGGAAACCGCCTCCACGCCCGAATGCGTCATTCCCGCGAAAGAATCGCCTTCGTCGTCATGGCCGCCCTTGAGGCGGCCATCCAGGGCGACGAATGCGGCGCTGGATGGCCGGGTCAAGCCCGGCCATGACAGAAGAGTGTGCGGCCATGACGGCAAAAGCGGCGGCGAAACCCGACTTTTTTTCGCACGCTCGAAGACTTGAAACCAAGCGCCCCGGCGCTCATCCCCTTGCAGCATCTGTCAGTCCTTACGCGCGCTTTTTCTTCGCGGGCTCCACGGGAAGCGCCTCGATCTTTTCGAGGCCGTATCGCTCCAGTTTGGCGCGAAGGCCGACGCGCGACAAGCCCAGCTCCTTGGCGGCGCGGCTCTTGTTCCAGCGATTGCGGATGAGGCTTTCGCGTAAGATTCCGGCCTCCAGGCACTCGATGCGCTCGCGAAGCGTGCCTTCGAGCCCCGCCAGCGAAAGCTCCCGCTCGGGCGTGGACTGGCCCGGCGCGGCCTCGGACGCGCGAAGGATACGGCGCGACAGATGCTCGGCGCCGATCAGCCCGCCCTCCGGCCCCATGATGAGGAGGTGCTGGATCTCGTTTTGCAGCTCCCGCACATTGCCGGGCCATTGGTATCCCGTCAGGCGCTCGATCGCCTCGCTCGAAAGCCCCTTCACCGCCTTGCCAAGCTGCTTCTGCGCCTTGTCGAGCAGCGCCGCCGCGATGACGGGAATATCCAGCGGGCGCGCGCGCAACGGCGGCACATGGATGGAGACGGTCGCGAGCCGGTAATAGAGGTCTTCACGGAAGCGGCCTGCCTCCACCTCGGCTTCAAGCTCGCGGTTCGTGGCCGCGATCACGCGCACGTCGATGTTCCGCGTCTGACGTCCGCCCACGGGCCTGATTTCGCCCTCCTGCAGCACGCGCAGGAGCTTCGCCTGGAAGCTTGGCGAGATCTCGCCGATTTCGTCGAGAAACACCGTGCCGCCGTCCGCGCGCTGAAACAGCCCGGCATGGTCCTCGACCGCGCCCGTGAACGAGCCGCGCTTGTGGCCGAACAGCTCGCTTTCGAGCAGCTCGTCCGGCAGCGCCGCGCAGTTCTCGACCACGAAGGGCTTGTTCCAGCGCAGGCTGTTGTAGTGGAGCGCGCGCGCGATCAGCTCCTTGCCGGTGCCGGATTCGCCCGTGATCAGCACGGAAATGTCGAAGGGCGCCACGCGCCGCATGCGCGCGCAGACTTCGTTGATCGGGCTGTCCTTGCCGCGCACGATGCCGTCGTCGCCGTGATAAGTCTCGCGCAGGCCCTGGCGGCGGCCCGCAACCACCTTTTCGGCGCGGTTCGACGACATTTTCAGCTCGACGGCGAGCAGTCCGTTCTCCCGTTCGAGCTTGTAGAGGCGCACCGCGTTCTTCAGCGTCAGCGTGAGGCTGTCCGGCTGCCAGGGCTTCGTCACATATTGGTAGATGCCGGCTTCGTTCACGCCCTGGATGATGTCCTCGGCGTCGGTGTAGCCCGAGATGATCATGCGCACGGTGTCGGGCCAGCGCTCGCGCACGGTCTTCAGGAAATCGACGCCGTTCATGTCGGGCATGCGCTGGTCGCACAGCACAACCTGAACCGCCTCCTCGGCCAGGATCGCCTCCGCCTCGCGCACCGAGGTGGCTTTCTTCACGTCGAAGTCGTCTTCGAGAATGCGCTCCAGCGCTTCGACGCTTCGCACTTCGTCGTCGATGACGAGAACCGTCGGAAGGCTCATGCCGCTCTCCGCCCGCACGCAACGTCATCCCGGAAGCCGCCTGCGGCTATCCGGGATCTTGCAACTTGCAGCGCCCCGGTCTTAAAGGCCCCGCATAAGCGCCAAGTGCGCTTTCCGGGGCGGCGAATGCGCTCCATCATCAGCAAATCCTCGGCAAGGGGTCTCCCGAAAGCCAGTCCACCATCCGGCCGCCGCCGAACCTCGTCTGCATCTGTACGAAGGCGTGGGCGTCCTCGACGACTTCGCCGATAATGGCGGCGTCGCGGCCGAGCGGGTGCGCGCGCATGACGCCGAGCAGGCGTTCGGCGCCGGCCTTCGCGCAGATTGCGATGAGCTTGCCTTCATTGGCGATGTAAAGGGGATCGAGGCCGAGCAGTTCGCAGGCGGCGAGCACGTCCGGCTTGAAGGGGATGGCGCTTTCCACGAGGCGCATGCCAACGCGCGACTGATGCGCGAGTTCGTTCAGCGTCGCCGCCAGCCCGCCGCGCGTCGGGTCGCGCAGGCAGTGGATTTGCGGGACGGCGGCGACCATGTCGGCGACGAGGCCGTGCAGCGCGGCGCTGTCGGAGAGGATTTCGGTTTCGAAGGTGAGGTTCTCGCGTTTCGACAGCACCGCGATGCCATGATCGCCGAGCGTGCCGCTGACGAGGATCGCGTCGCCGGGGCGCGCCTTGTCGCCGGAAATCTCGACGCCTTGCGGAACAACGCCGATGCCGGTCGTCGCGATGAAAACGCCGTCGCCCTTGCCCTTCTCGACCACCTTTGTATCGCCCGTGACGACGGGAACGCCGGCGTCGCGGCTGGCGCGCCCCATGCTGGCGACGATGCGGTCGAGATCGGCGAGCGGAAAGCCTTCCTCCAGGATGAACGCCGCCGACAGATAGAGCGGCCGCGCGCCCGCCATGGCCACGTCGTTGATGGTGCCGTGGACGGAGAGCGAGCCGATGTCGCCGCCGGGGAAGAACAGCGGCGCGATCACATGCGCGTCGGTGGAGATGACGAGGCGGCCCGCGCCTATGTCGAAGGCGGCCTGGTCGTTGCCTTGCGCGAGGAACGGGTTGTCGAGATGGCGCTGGAACAGCATGTGGATCAGCTCGGCGGTGGCGCGTCCGCCGCTGCCGTGGATCATTTCGACGGCGCCGGTCAGCGGGCCGGCGTCGCGCGCCGCAAAGCGGCTCTCGATGGCGCTCATGCCGCGGCCTCCGGCTCGGCGGCGTGGCGGAAGCGGCCATAGCTCCAATAGGCCGCGCAGGCGCCTTCGGACGACACCATGCACGAGCCGATGGGGTTGTCGGGCGTGCAGACCGTGCCGAACAGCTTGCAGTCGGTCGGCTTCTTGGCGCCGCGCAGGATGGCGGGACACTCGCAGCTTTTCGCGTCGCGCGATGGCTTGGCGGTCACGCCGAAGCGCTTCTCCGCGTCGAATTCCGCAAACGCGTTGCGGATGCGCAGCGCGCTGTCGGGCACTTCGCCGAGCCCGCGCCATTCGAAGCTCTCGCGCAGCTCCAGCACCTCGGCGACCAGGCCTTGCGCCTTCACGTTGCCATCGCGCGTGACGACGCGGACATACTGGTTTTCGACCTCGTGCCGGCCCTCGTTCAACTGCCGGATCGCCATCAGGGTCGCCTGCATCACATCCAGCGGTTCGAAGCCCGCGATCACGACGGGGCGCTTGTAGGTTTCGGCGAAGTACTCGTAAGGGCGGCTGCCGATGACGGAGCTGACATGCGACGGCCCGATGAAGCCGTCGATGGGCACGCCGTCGCCCGCCGCGTCGATGCTCGCGAGGATGCAGCGCAGCGCGGCTGGCGTGAGAACGTGATTGCAGAAGACGGAGAAATTCTTGAGCCCCTCGGCCCGCGCCTTCTTGATGGCGACGGCGGTCGGCGGCGTGGTGGTCTCGAAGCCGATGGCGAAGAACACGACCTGCCGGCGGGGGTTTTGCCGCGCGACCTTCAGCGCGTCGTCCACCGAATAAACCATGCGCACGTCCGCGCCGTCGGCCTTCGCCTTGAGCAGGCTGCGGCGCTTCGAGGCGGGGACGCGCAGCATGTCGCCATAGCTGCACAGGATGACGCCATGCTCCTCGGCAAGCTCCAGCGCGTTGTCGATGCGCCCGATGGGCAGCACGCAGACGGGGCAGCCGGGGCCGTGGATGTAGCTCACGTTCTCCGGCATCAAATCCTGCACGCCGTAGCGGAAGATCGCATGCGTATGGCCGCCGCAAAACTCCATGATGTTGTAGCGCCGGGACGGCAGCGCCTCGCGGCGGATCGCGTTCGCAAGGCCCTGCGCCAGCTCGCGGTCGCGGAACTCGTCGACGAATTTCATGGCGCGGCCCCTTCCACGAAGGCGGCCAGCTCCGCGTCCTCGCCCGCCTCGCGGATCATGGCGAGCGTGCGCTCCGCCTCCTCCGGCGACACCTTGTGCAGCGCATAGCCGACATGGATGAGCACATACTCGCCCGCCGCCACGTCTTCGAGCAGCGCGGTCGAAATCTCCTTCTTCACAGGCCCGAGCGCGACGACGGCCGTTTCCGAGTCCTTATCGGCGGAGATCACCTGGGCGGGCAGCGCAAGACACATGACAAAACTCCACTAGCGGGTTGCCGAAAAAGGCGTTTGCTCAAGGCCGCCGCCGACCGCCGCCCCGGAAAGCGCGCCCGCGCCTATCCGGGGCCAGAGAACGAAGCACGGCGGATGTAGCGAGATTCCGGACAGCCGCGAGCGGCTTCCGGGATCACGCCCGGCGAGTTCAGGCTTGTTCAGCATAGTGCGAGACCTGCGTTTCTACGTGGCCGGTGAGCGCGAGCGCGCGGGCGGCGCGGATGAAGCCGGTCCAGGCGTCCATGCCCTCGCCGGTCTTCGCCGAAACCTTCACGATCTTGATGCCGGGGTTGATCTTACGCGCGTTGGCGGCGAGCGCGGCCACGTCGAAATCGAGATGCGGCAACAGATCGACCTTTGTGATCAGGAGAAGCTGCGAGCTGCGGATCATGTCGGGATATTTCAGCGGCTTGTCCTCGCCTTCGGTCACGGAGACGAGCACCACGCGATGCTCCTCGCCGAGGTCGAACATGGCGGGGCAGACGAGATTGCCGACATTCTCGATGAACAGCACGGCGCCCGCGGCAGGCTTCAGATGCTCGTAGGCGTGGCCCGTCATATGCGCGTCGAGATGGCAGCCCTTGCCGGTGTTGATCTGGATCGCGGGCGCGCCCGTCGCGCGGATGCGCTCGGCGTCCATCGCGGTCTGCTGGTCGCCCTCGATGACGGCCACCGGAAGCTCGCCTTGCAGGCGCTTGATGGTTTCGACCAGCAGCGTGGTCTTGCCGGAGCCGGGGCTTGAGACGAGGTTCAGCGCAAGCACGCCGGCGGCGTTGAACATGGCGCGGTTGGCGGCGGCGTAGGCGCCGTTCTTGGCGAGCAGATCCTGCTCGATTTTCACGATGCGCGATTTCTCCGCGCCGTGGCTGTGTTCGTCGCCCTTATGATGATCTTGGCCGTGATGCCCGTGCTCATGCTCGTGGCTGTGATCGTGATGATGGCCGTGCTCATGCTCGTGCTCGTGATCATGGCCGTGATCTTGCGCGTGACCGTGATCGCCTTTAGGCGTCGCGGCGGCCGCGCCTTCGATGCGCGTCTCGCCGTCTCCGCATCCGCAAGTTCCGCACATCAGTCGACCTCCAGCTCTTTGATTTGCAATTCGTTCCCGCCCGTGACCTGCAGCTGATAGCCGCCGCACTTCGGGCAGACGCCGTTACGCTCCGATATCGTGACGCTTTCCCCGCAGGAGAAGCACCAGGCCGACGCGGGCGCCGTGACGATGTCGAGCGTGGCGTTTTCGGCGAGCGTGCCGCGCGTGGCCGCGCCGAAGCAGAAGCGCAGCGCTTCCGGCTCGACGGTCGCGAGCGGGCCGATTTCGAGGCGCACCATTTTCACGCGGGCGTAGGACTGCGCCGCCGCCTGCTCCTCCAGGATGCGCACCACGCCTTGACACAGCGCCATCTCGTGCATCAGCGGACCCTCACCTCGGCGCCGACGCAAGGATCGGCGGAGATCGCGAGAAGCTTCGCCAGGGAAGCGCAGGCTTCGCGTTTTTCGGACGCCGCGATACGCGCGAGACCTTGCGCCACGGCGCCCGAGGGATGGAAGTTCCATTCGGTCGGCGCAAGAATGCGGTAGCGCGCAACCTTGCCGGCCTCCATTTCGACCGCGTGGATGAGCCGTCCGCGCGCCGCCTCGATTTGCGCGACGCCAACGCCATCGAGGCGCGACGCCTGATCGGGAAGGCGCAACCCCTCACCCCAGCCCGCTCCCAACGGGAGAGGGAGTCCCGTCGCAGCCGTTGCGGCGCCGTTCCCTCTCCCGTCCGCACCCGCTTGCCGACATTCCGAAGTGGCAAGCTGCGTGGGAGAGGCAAAGGGCAAGGGGCTATGAGTTAAAGAGCTTGGCGGAGCCCGCCGAACATCGGGCGCGTCCAGAAGCGCGAGCATGCGAGTTGGGATCGACGCCAGCTCCAGCAGGCAGGCTAGGAGCCGGGCGCCGATCCCGAAGCCGTCCGCCGTCTCAAGGGCTTCGACGAGCGGATGGCTAAGCAATCTCGAAAGCGCCGATGTCTCGCGGGGGCGCCGTCCCATTCGGGGCGCGCGATGAACGCGTCCGCATCGGAGGAGAACAGCCGTTCCGCGAGGGCGCGGTTTTCGAGGTTCGGAAGAGCGGAAACGCGGGCCGCGCCGGCGCCGAGCGCGCCATCGCTCATGATCTGCCGCATCAGGCGCTGGGCCACCGTGTAGCCGCCTTGCGCCCACTCGCGCAGCTCGCCGCAAAACATGACGCTCCAATCGCAGAGGTCGCAGCGGAAGATGGCGCGCTCAAGCAGCGCCGTGAGTTGCGCGATGGCCGCCCTCGCATCGCCGCCCGCCGCCACATCGGCGCCGATGCGCAGCGCCGCGCCGCTCTCGTCGAGGGCTTTGGCGAGTTGGCGGTCGAGCAGCATGACGCCGCGAAGCGCCGCCGCTTCCGCCTGCTCGGGCGCCTGCAGGAATGCCGGCCAGTCGCCAAGGACGCGCAGCGCGTGCTCGCGCGCCGTCTCCGCCAGGACGAGAGCGGCGCGAACTTTTTTCGTAAAGGCGGGCGCCTCAACGCCGAGCGCGTCCTCGAAGGCTTCCGCCGCCGCGATGGATTGCGCCGCTCTGCACGCCGCGAACACGAGCGAAACGGTTTGCACGATTTGTTCCGGCGCCTGACTGGAAAACTGCCGCGGTATCGAGAGCGGTCGCGACGACGCGATGCTGACCGCATCCTTGGCGGCGGGAAAAAGCTCGATGACGATGCGGCCCTCGGGCGTCATTGGCGCTCCTCGGCCGGGGCCTTGCGCCCGAAAATGAGGCTGCGGCGGCTCACCTGCGGTTTGCCGTTCTTCCCGGGCGCTGGCGCCTTCTCTTCCTCGAAAAGCGTTGTCATGGCTGCTTGCGCCGCGGCGAGCGCCGCTTCCTGGTTCTCGAACTGCATCACGGGCGAGAACAGCGAGCAGATGCGGTAAGGGCCGAGGCCGTCCTCCGCGCCGCAGATGAATTCGAAAACGCCAGCGGGAAAGGTGTGCTGAACCTTGGTTCCGAGCGGAAACGCGGCCCACGCCCCGGCGTCCGCTTCATTGCCGGGCAGGAGCATCACGTTAATGAACCAGGGCGTGACGAGGACGCAGACCCAGCCGCCGGCGTGCGAGCGCATGCCCACGCATGCGACGCTGAGCTTCGGATTGAGGATCGGAACGCCGTGCATGCGCTCGCGCTCGATGGCGGCGAAGATGGCCTCCAGCTTCCGCGGGAGCCGCGCGGCGGTCTCGTCCTGGCTCGCGGCGTCAGCCATGCGGCGCCTCGATCACCAGAAAGCCGTCTTTCGGCGCATCGCAAACGGGGCAGCGCCAATCGCCGGGCAGTTTCGAGAACGGCGTGCCCGCCGGGATCTGCCCCTGATCGTCGCCCTGCGCGGGGTCGTAGACGCACCAGCAGATCCGGCATTCCAGCAAGGCTGCGTCCTCGACCTTTCCGGCGTCGCCGCCATATGAGCCCGCGAAGAAATGATCGCTCACCGGTAGACCTCCAAAATCTCGGCGAGCCGCTCCGCGCTGTCTTCGAGGTCCTGCTCCGCCGCGCAGGCGACGCCCGGCAGGCGCGTCACCTCGATGGTGTTGAGGATCAGCGCCTCGCGCGAATTGAAATAGCGCACCCACCACGCATTCTTCACGGCGGTGGACATGATGCGGCAGTTGCCGTAGCCGCGCGACAGCACGGTGACGGCGCCGAGGCCGAGCCGCTTTTCGAGATAAGCAAGGTCGCCGTCGCTCACGGGCAGGAGCGAAAGGTTGATGACGTGGGGCGGGGCTTCGGGCGTGAATGAGGCGAGCTTGCTGGCGAGTTCTGTCGCGAGCGCGGGCGCGTTCATTAGATCGGCGTTCGCCGCCTCCTCGATGGGGCGAAGGCCCTGGCCGCCCGCGTCCTGCGCGAGCTTCAGAACGCTTTGCGGGAACTCGCCCACCTCTATGGCGTCGCCGGTCAGCGCGCCGCCGCCGCTCATTTCATGGACGCGCCAAACGCCCGCCAGCACGGCCTCCTGCGCCTGGATGTCCGCGCCAGCGATGATGCTCACCTCGCCCTCGCCGAGCGTCTGGTCGATGAAGCCGCGATTGGCGGCGTCGAGGTCGGAAAGATCGACCGTGATCGAGGCGCCGGGCGCGGGCTTGGCATGGAGCGCGTCGAGCACCGCGCGCAGCTTTTGAAGGGCAGGGGCGTAGGCTTTCGCTTCTTCCGCCTCAAGCGTCTGCGGCATGGCGTAGGTGCGTATCCCCTTCGGCATTTCCATGAAGGCGAAGTCGTCTGCGTCTTCGGCCGGCTGGCTGCCGGGACCGGCGAGCGGCTGGGTCGGCTTCATGCGTCTTCTCCCGCGTGATGGTCCCCGGACGCCCCGTTCGCGGCTGGTTGCGGCGCGCAGCGGTCGGGAAACTGGTAAGGCGGCGGCTCGGAGGGCGCGCGCGCCAGGATGTCTTCGATTTCGGCGAGATAGCCGGCCCAGCTCAGAAGCCGCGTGATCGCGCCGAGATAGCCGCCGCTCCTGAAGAAGACGAGCGCAGGGAACGCGTTGAAGCGGTAGCGCAATTGCAGCGGACGCTCGGCGGCCTTCTCGACAAGGCCGGGGGCGATCCCTGAAAAGTGCGTAACAAGCTCGGGCAGGACGACGGCGACGTCGGCGCTTTCGACAAGCCGGGCGGAATCGCCCGCGAAGAACAGAACCGACCGCTCATGCGCAATCAGGAAAGCATCCAGGTTGCCTTCGTTCACGGCGGCGAAGGCATGACGCCTCAGGAGAGCGTCGATCAGGGGCGAGGACATGGCTACTCCGCTGTTTTCAGAAGCGCAGGCTTAAGGTGCGGCGGAAGCTCCGGCTCGCGCCCGATGAGGTCGGCGAACAGGTGATCGATGGAGGTCTCGCCCTGCATGACGAGCGCAACGGCCTTCAGCGCGTCGTGCGTCTTCTGCGCCTGCTCCGCCGTGATGACTTCGCGCGCCGCGTCGAGGAAGACAAGCACCCACGCGCCCGCAGGCTGCTCGCCGACAAGCGCAAGGTCGATGTCGCGCAGCTCCGCGCCGAAGTTCGCCAGCGCGCGGCGGCCGCGGGGCTCGATAATCTGCATGGGAAGGCCGACGCACATCAGCGCGCCGCCTTTTCTTCCGGCTTCGGCGCGCGCTTGGCGAGAAAGCGCTCGTCGCCGATGCGGCAGGCTTCGTCCTCGCCCGGCCGCTCGCCTTCGTAGCGCGACATCACCATGCGCTGGCAGGCGATGGTGGCGTCCTCGGGGAGCGGCTCTGCGCGGCGCACGGCATGCACGCCGAAGCGGGCGAGATAGGCGAGCGCGGCGTCGATGGCCGCCGGAATCTGCGCCTTCACCTGCGGGCGAAGGCTTCCGCCATAGTCCTCAAGCTCGGCGGGCTGCACGCCCGCCAGGAACAGATGCCGGGGCAGGCGTCCCAAGAGTTCGGCGGTGGCGAGCACCTCCTGGAAGCCCGTCTGATGCAGGCTCATCTTCTTCGCGCCGAGGAACATCGGGACTTCGCCATCCTCGACGAGCTTGAGCGAGCCGGGGGCAAGGCCGTAATCCACGGCGTCGAAAACGACGAGGATGTCCGCCGAGGCGACGTGCTCGATGAGATAGAGGCCCTGCGTGCCGCCATCCATCAGCCTGACATTTTCCGGAAACTCAAAGTCGCGGTTCAGCGCCTCGACGGCGCGCACCCCGAACCCTTCATCGGCCCAAAGCAGATTGCCGATGCCGAGAATCAAAACTCGCGGCATTCCCTCTCCCTGAGACGCGCTCTTGTCTGATCTTTTTGCGCTTAGCGCGGGGGAAAAGCAAGCAGCGGGCCAAAACTGAGGCTCAAGCGCAACTCTTCAAGGAAAGCTGCGTTGCATCCGTAGCATGCCAAGCCCGAAAAGGGCAAGGCGATCAACAAAAGTTCAGGTGAAGCTGCATATGGAAAGCGAATGCTTTCAGTTTCAGCAGAGTGGTTAGCGACATTCCACTTTTGCGGCTTTGGACACATGGAAATGGCGCGGACGAAGCCGCGCCATCCAGGCTGCAAGAGCCGTCGCGAACGCTACTGCCGGAAGGTTTCGTCCGGCTCGCGATAGAGGTCTTCCGGCCGTCCGGGCGTCTTGAAGGTCCGGTAGCCCGACACGATGGTGCTCATGATGCTCTGGTTGCCCAGAAGCTCGTCGCGCACCGCTCCGTAGACGTGGATCAGGACGAAGATCACGATTCCCCACGCGAAGAGATGATGGAAGGTGTGCACCTCCTGGCTGTTTCCGAACAGCGGAATGATCCAGCTCGAAAAGAACTTGTACTGCCAGGAACTCATGCCCTGGCCCTCGCCATAGAGCGCGAGCCCGGTGAAGATCATGAAGACGATGCCCCACACGAACATGATGTGGATGGAGATCGTCGCAATCGGGTTGTGGCCGACATACTTCCGCGCAACCTTTTCGAGGAAGAGGTAGCGCTTGAATTCATGCTTTACGTCGTCCCACCATCGCGGGTCGTTGAGCGGAAGCACGAAAATCTCGCGCGAATGCGAGTTTCCGATAAACGCCCAGTAGACGCGGACGAGGAAGCCGATGATGAGGATATAAGCCGCCGTGAAGTGAGTGAAGCGGATGTATCCCATCAGGAAGTGATCGCTCGCCTCTCCGGGCATGCTCGGCAAGGGGCTCGCGATGAAGTAGCCCGTCACCGCAAGCGTTGCGATGGCGAAGGCGTTGGTGAGATGCCAGATCCGCACCGGAAACTGGTACACATAAATGGCGGACTGAAAGCCCTGCTCGTTGACCGTAGGAGTTGACATGGCGTCTTCCTCCTCAGCCGACGAGCAGGCCGAAGCCCGCAATTGCCATCGCCGCGCCGGCCGCTCTCGCCGCCAGCGTCGAATTCACGAGGAGACGGCCGATGCCGATGCCGGTGAGATGCAGCGCCGCCGTCGTCAGCGTGAAGCCCGCCATATAGGCGAGGACGCCGCCTTCCGCCTCGGCGCCGTGGGCGTAGCCGTGCATGACGCCGAACGCGCCGATAAGAAGCGCGGCCAGCGCAACCGGAACCTCGATACGCGTGACGATCATGAGCCCGAGGGCAATGACCGAAACCGCGATCCCGGCCTCGACCGCCGTGAACGGCGCACCCGCAACGCCGGCCGCGCGCCGATAAGCATCGCGGCGATGAAGGCGAGCGGCGCGACAAGGACGCGGTTCGCGGGCATGGCGAGCGCCGCCCAGACGCCGACGCCCAGCATCGCCAGCACGTGATCGAGGCCGGTGATCGGATGGGCGAGGCCGTTGAGAAGGCCGTGAGTATGGCCCGCCGCGCCGCTATGGGCGAACGCGGGCTCCGCGAGGGCAAGCGCCGCGAGACCTGCGGTGGCGGCTGAAAGTTTTTTCATGGACGTTTCCTCTCGCTTACCGGACGGTTACGCGGGCAAGTTCCCGGCCGTCTTCGCTCATGACGTGGGTGGAGCACGCGAGGCACGGATCGAAGCTGTGCAGCGTGCGCAAAATCTCCACCGGCTCCTCGGGGCGCTCCACCTTGGTGTTCATCAAGGCCGCTTCGAAGGCGCCGATATTGCCTTCGTTATCGCGCGGAGACCCGTTCCATGTGGTCGGCACGACGCATTGGTAATTATCGATCTTAGTGTCCTTGATCTTGATCCAGTGCGCAAGAGCGCCGCGCGGCGCCTCGGTGAAGCCGACGCCTTTGACCTCGGACGGCCAGGTTTTCGGATCCCATCGCTCGACGTTCGCGGTGTTGGTGTCGCCCGCCTTCACGTTGGCGATGAGCTTGTCCATGAAGTAGGACATCTTGTTCGCGGCCCACCGGCATTCGAGCCCGCGCGCGGCGGTGCGGCCGAGCGTCGAGAACAAAGCGGCGACCGGAATGTCGAGCGTCTTCAGCACGAAGGTGAGCTGCTCGGTGATCTCCTTGTCCTTCTTGGCGTAGCCGATGACGTAGCGCGCCAGCGGGCCGACCTCCATGGCGTGGCCCTTCCAGCGCGGCGCCTTGATCCAGGAGTATTTCGCGCTTTCGTCGATTTCCTGGATGTTGGTGCGCGTGCCTTTCATGTTCTCGCCGAGCTTGAAGTTGGGCTGTGTGACGCCATCCCAGGGATGGAGGCCCTTCTTCTCGTCGTCGTAGGCGTACCAGGAATGCGGCACGAACTCCTGGATCTGGCTCGGGTCGCGCAAGTCGACGTCGTGCACCTCGTTCAAGTTGCCGTCGATGATCGCGCCATGCGGCATCAGCAGGCTCGACGGCGAGTAGTCGTTCGCCCGGTCCGGGATGTCGCCGTAGGACATCACGCTCTTCGAGGAGAGCCCGCCGCCATAGAGCCAGCCCTTGTAGAAGGAGGCGACCGCGAGAAGGTCCGGGATGTAGACGTTATTGATGAAGGTGATTGTCTCGTCGATGACCGAGCGGACGAAATTCAGCCGCTCCATGTTCACTGCGCCGACCGCGCCCGCGCCGCTGACGTTGATGGCGCAGGGCACGCCGCCCACGAGCCAGTTCGGATGCGGGTCCTTGCCGCCGAACACGGTGCGGATGCGCATGATCTGGAGCTGGAAGTCGAGCGCTTCCAGGTAATGCGTGACCGCCATCAGGTTCGCTTCCGGCGGGAGCAGATAGGCCGGGTTCGTCCAGTAGCCGTTGCGGAATGGCCCGAGCTGGCCGCTCTCCACGAACTTCTTCAGCTTGTTTTGCACGTCGCGGAAATAGCCGGGCGAGGATTTGGGATGGCTCGGCGAGACCTTCTGCTGCAATTCGCTCGTCGCCTTCGGGTCCGCCTTCAGCGCGGTGACGGGGTTCACCCAGTCGAGCGCGTGCAGATGGTAGAAGTGGACGAGATGGTCCTGCGCCTGCAGCGTGAGCTGCATGATGTTGCGAATGATGTTGGCGTTTTCGGGGATGTCGATTTTCAGCGCATCCTCGACCGCGCGCACCGAGGTCAGCGCATGCGTGCCGGTGCAGACGCCGCAGATGCGCTGCGTGAACGCCCAGGCGTCGCGCGGGTCGCGGCCCTTGAGGATCACTTCGAGGCCGCGCCACATGGTGCCGGTCGAGACGGCGTTGCGAATGATGTTGTCGTCATCGACGTTCACTTCGCAGCGCATATGGCCTTCGATGCGCGTGACCGGGTCGACGACAACCCGCTTGCCGCTTCTGTCGAGCGTGAAACCGTTCGGTGTCGTGATCGTCGGCATTATTCTTTTCCTCCGTTGCGCGCGTTTTGCACGGCGCTTATTGCGGCATGAGCGGCGATGGCCACGCCGACGGCGCCCGCGGCGGTCGCGCCGATGACGTCGGCGTTCTGCTCGATACCGAATTGATGGATGTTGGTCAGCCTGTTGTAGAAGGAGCCGTTATCCCAGAAGCCGTCTTCCGAGCAGCCGATGCAGCCGTGGCCGGACTGGATCGGGAAGGAGAGGCCGCCGTTCCAGCGCACTGTCGAGCAGGCGTTGTAGGTGGTCGGCCCCTTGCAGCCCATCTTGTAGAGGCAGTAGCCCTTGCGCGCGCCGTCGTCGTCCCAGGTCTCAACGAACTGGCCCGCATCGAAATGGGGGCGCCGGTAGCACTTGTCGTGGATGCGCTGGCCGTAGAACATTTTCGGCCGGCCCTGGCGGTCGAGTTCGGGCAGACGCTCGAAGGTCAGGATGTAGGTGATGACCGCCGTCATGACCTCGGGGATCGGCGGACAGCCCGGAACCTTGATGATGGGCTTGTCGCGGATGACCTTGTGGATCGGCACCGCCTGCGTGGGATTCGGCCGCGCCGCCTGCACGCAGCCCCAGGACGCGCAGGAGCCCCAGGAGACGATCGCCTTGGCGTTGCTCGCGGCGTATTTCAGCTGATCGAGATAGGGCTTGCCGCCGATGATGCAGAACATGCCGTCTTCGTTGAGCGGCGGGTTGCCTTCGCAGGCGAGGATGTACTCGCCCTTATATTTATTCACGATTTCATCGACGATCGCCTCGGCCTGATGGCCCGCCGACGCCATGATGGTGTCGTCGTAGTCGAGCGAGATCATGGAAAGGATGGCGTCCGAGGCGAGCGGATGGGCCGAGCGGATGAAAGCCTCGGAGCAGCAGGTGCATTCGAGGCCATGAAGCCAAAGGACGGGGATGCGCGGTTTTGTCTCCAGCGCGTAAGCCATTTGCGGCGCGACCTCGGGGGCGAGCCCCAGAGCCGCTGCGGTCAAGCTGCAAAACTTCATGAAACTGCGGCGCGAGACCCCCTGCCGCCGCAACACGTCGTAGAATGTTTCCGCCATGACGGGCGATCCTCCTGCGCGAGCGCTTTTTCGACGAACCGGCTTTTGCACCGGTTTCGCGGGTTCGTCTGCAAGGGTTGTGCCAAGACCAATCTGGTATGGTATATCAATGACTTAGTCCATAATTCGCCGGGTTTTGGCGCCGTCCGCTGGATTGTCATAGGTCAGATTTTGCAGCCAGAGCGGAAGCGCGCCTTCCACCGCAGGCGGGCGATTCTGCCGCCCCGACTTTCCATGCGGGCGAGTTCGCACATCGAAGCTTCGAGCATGCCAGCCATGCGTCCGCGGCAATGGGGGCGCCTTGCGAGCAAAAAGGCTGCGCCCCTAGGGAAATCGCGCGCGTCGGCGCAGGGTTTCGATGCGCTTAATGGCGCCCTCAAGAAAAGTTTACTGCAATTGCAGCACCAAATGCTAAGTTCGTATTGTATAGCTATTGCTAAGAATGAGCGACGGTCCAACCGGAAAAGTCAAAATTGTGCGTGACATGAGCAAGGAAGAAAGTTGTCCCAACGGCCGCTCGGAATGCGACTTCGAGGAGAGGCATGAACTCGCGCTCGCAGGCAATATTCTCCGTATGATTGAAAATTACAGCAAGAACAACCAGACCTATCCTTGCCCGAAATGCCTGCGCAATTCGATCATGGCGATCGCCGCTCTCCTGCACCTCGAAGCGGTGAAGGAGGATGTGCTTCCCTGCGCGGAAAAGCGGCCCGGCGACGCCAGTTTCGTGGAAAGTTTCGCCGAAGCGGCGCGCGAGCGCATCGTCTCCGTCATGGACACCGTCGCCGATCTGGACCAAATGCTCGGCAAGCGGCGATTGATGTAACCGAAGCAGACTCCGCCGGCCTGCCCAGCGCATCGTCACCCGAGCCAGGCTAAGCGCGAGCCGGATCCGCAAAAAATAGCGCCTACGATCTATTCAGATCCGGGATAGGGCTTCGCATTTCCGGGATGACCGGCAAAGGCCATCCGTTGGATCGATTGGGAAACTCCGCTTAGCGCCGGTGCGCTGCGGGGCGCCGGTTTACCGGAGGCTTGCGCGGCCGGCCTTTTAATAAGATTTGCCTCTACTGCTTATAAGTCTTGCAACGTGAACGCTTCACCATGACGCGGGTGGCGCCGCGCTCGCCCTGCCGCCTGCGCGGCGCTTCCAGTTCATGGCAAGCGTCAATGCAAGGTGCAGACAATGAGTAGCGCAAGTTCCAATCTCAACCTATCGATCGACCGTGAGCGGGAGGTCATCCACGATCACTGGATCCTTTTCCTCATTCAAGGGGTTATCCTGGCCGCTCTCGGCCTTCTGGCGCTGGGAGCGCCGTTTCTGGCGACCGTCGTCGTCGTGAAGCTGGCCGGGTGGGTGTTCCTGATCGGCGGCGTGGTCGGTCTGGCGACGTTCTTCACGGGCCGCGATGTACCGGGCTCCGTCTGGAGCTTCCTCAGCTCGGCGCTCGCGATCCTCGCCGGCATCTACCTCCTGAGGCAGCCGCTTACGGGCATGCTGTCGCTCACCCTCGTCCTGATCGCGTTCTTCCTCGCGCAAGGGGTGACGCAAATCTTCGCCGCGATCGCGCACCGGCGCGTGCTGAAATCGTGGGGATGGGTGCTGCTCAGCGGCATCGTGGACCTCATCCTGGCGGGGATCATCATGAGCGGATGGCCGGAGACTTCCGCCTGGGTGCTCGGCATACTCGCCGGCGTAAATCTCCTCATGTATGGCATCGCGCTGATCATGACCGCAATCGCCAGCCGCGAAGTTACGCCCGCATCTCCAAGGGCCTACGGCGTATAGCGACGGCCGGCGACGGACGCCGCCCCGCCCATCGTCCTGCCCGCGAAGGAAGGTATCCTTCCATGTCGCCCCGGAAAGCGCCCTCGCGCTTATCCGGGGTTTTTGAAAGAATCCCGTATCGCGCGCCAAATGCGCCCTTCCGGGATGCCGTTGAAAACTCACGCCGGAGCCAAAACGCGGGAACGGCGCCGGGATCGGTCGAGACTCCGGCGGAGCGCACCCCGCCGGAGGTGTTTCGTTCAGGCCTTCGAAAGATTTCGCGAGCTGGATTTTCAGCGTATCCATGGCGGGCTTCGCTTCGCCGCTCTGATTGATCTCCGTTCCGATCCGCTCGAAGATCGTGTTGAGGTCGGGCATCTTCGCCGCCACGGCCGCCGCGACCGCCTTCCTCTCGTCCGGCGATAGCTCCTGGGCGATGGACTTCAGCTTTGCGAACTGGCCGGAAATATCGCGGATCTCGGCGACGGACGCCTGCGCGGAAGCCGGGTCCTTGATCCTGTTGAGCGCGACCTGAAGCCGCGAGATGGTGGTCAGGATGTCGTTCTGCAGGCCGGCGGCCTTGCTGGCGCCGACAGGCGTCGGGGAAGGCATGCCGCCCATCGCCGGGCTCGGCGCGGGCTTCGACTGCGCCATCGTCGATTTGTTGATGTCCTGCGCTGTCCGCGCCTCATCGCCGGCTGGCAGGAGATAGAGCGCCGCGCCAGCGATAATCAGCGCCGGGAGAAGCCAATAGACCCAGTTCCTTGAGCCGCCGCTCGCCGAGGCGCGCGCGGCCGCCGGCCGGTAGCTTGCATCGGGCGCGCTGTCGCGCATGCCGCCGGAAGAGCGGGGCGCCGCGTCCGGCAGAAGTCCGGCAAAGCCCTGCGGCATGTTCCGCTCGATGGCGCTTTTCTGGCTCAGGAGCATGCCGGCCAGGCCTCGATTGTCGAGCCCGCTCGACAATTGCTCGCGCCTCAGAAAGCCGAGCACGATGGGCGTCAGGAAGCCGAGGAGCCGCTTGGCCGTCGCCGGGCTGAAACCCGCATATTGGGCGACCGCGGAGGCGAGCGTTTCCAGGACGTTGTTTCCGAGAAGGGAGGAAAGCACGCTCCCGCCGCTGTCGAGCACGCTCCGGCCCGATTCGAGCACGGACCTCGCAATGTCGCCGCCGCGGGTCGGAATGTCGTCCACATGAGACAGGGCGGCGCCGATCTTCTGGGCGCCGTCGTGGCCCGAGACGGCGTTGGCAAGGCTGGCGAGCACGCCAGGGATCGCCGCGCTTATGCCTTTTTGCGCCGCCTGCTGCTCCAGTCCGAGGTTGGAGGCCAGTTTCCCGACAATCTCCGGGGATAGGGACTGCAAGATAGTCGATACAAGATTTGCCGCCATCAGAAGCCTCTCGATGTTTGCGCAAACTCAAGGGCCTGAGAAGACAGGCCCGCGCTAAACTCGCTTCCGGCGCGCTGCAAGGCAACGAACAATTCCCAAGTTAATTTCTATCGCCTGAATAGAGTCGAAATATTTTCTGAGACAGATTTCATAGCCGCAGCAGCCAAGCAAATACAATATTTCACGAAATGATGTATGGTTCGAAAATATTGAGCGGAAAAACGGGTATCGATCTGCACTTAAGATGTCGAATATTGGCCGTCAAGCTCAAGACGTGCGGCGTCATTACGAGCATGAGGTTTTTGTTGCAACGCAGATAAAAAAGGGCCGCCTCGCGGCGGCCCCAAACCTGGATGGCTCGAAACGCTCTTACCAATGGCGATGGCGGCGTCCGCGCCAATGGCGATGGGGATACCGCCCGTAATAGCGGCGATAGCCGTAATAGCCGTAATAGTCGTCATAGGGACCGTAGTCCCAATAGGGAGCGTAGCCCCAGTAAGGACCGTAGCCCCAGCCGCCCCAGCCGCCGCCGCGGCCCCAGCCGCCGCCGCGGCCCCAGCCGCCGCCGCCGTGGTGGCCTCCCCCCCGGACCTCGACGACGCCGCCTTGCTCGGTGGCGACGCTTGGCGCGGATGACACGGCGACTGCCGCGCCGGCGAATGCGGGTTTCTGACCGGCGGCAAGAACTAGCACGCCCAGGAAAAGGGCGAACGCCGCATATATCAGCTTGTTCATCTCTCGGTGGTCTCCGTTGCAGGCCCTCCTCGGCACAGAAAGCATATAGCAACAATTCGTGGCGACTGCTCGCTAAATTGTACCGGCTTATGTCCGGGCGCCGCGGCCAAGCCGCAGGTGCAGGTATCTCGCAAGGCCAAGGGGCCACGGCAACAGCGCGACCGACAGGAAAAGCGCGTGGCGCGCGGCGATGGCCGAGAGGATCGACCACGTCGTCCTCGGGAAGAACACGCCGCCGAGCGCGGTCGCGGCGCCGGCCAGCGCGACCGCGCCGAAGCCGAACGCAAGCGCGCGCGCGAACCGGCTGCCGCCGCCCCCGAGGACATGCGCCGCCGCTCCGTATCCGCCAGCGATCAACAGGCCCGCGAGCCACGGCGCGATTGTCGCGAGCGCGCCGCCGGCGGCGCCGATGAGCGCGCCGCCGATGAAACCCGCCCATCCGTCCGGCGCATGGTCGGGGCGGACAGGAATAAACAGGGAGTGGTCTTCGTCCAGCGTATCGTCGTCGAGATAGTCGATGACATCGCGCTCGAAGCGGGCCGCCATCATGACTTCCTCCTCAATCGGGGCTTTCGCCGCGCCGGAAGGCGCGCGAGCCTCGGATGCCATCTATTTAGTCACCGGATTTGCGGCGTGAAGGGGCGCGCGCTCCACGCCGCGGTCCGGTTCGCCTATTGATGCGCCCTCGCGGCGGCGGCGAAGGGCGACGTATCGGCCTCGAAGATCAGCTTGACCAGTGCGCGCTGGAGCGGCGTCTTGGTGTATTCGCTGTAGATAGGCAGGCTCTGGATCGTGAACGCCAGGCGGTCCGCTTCGTTGACGGAAAGGTGCGGCTTCATCTGCTCCACCAGCTCCGAGTCGATCCGTTCCCCCTGGTCGAGAACCCAATCCTGCATTTCCACGGCGGCCTTGTCGAGAATGGCCCGGACCGAAATCGGCAGCGCAAGGTATTTGTCGCGCCCCATGACCAGAAAACCGGGGGAATAAATGTGGTGCGAGAGCGTCAGATATTTCTGCACGCGCTCGATATGGGCGCCGCAAATGAGATCGAGCGGCGTCTCAAGCCCGTCGATCTTCCCCGTTTCGATGCCGGCATAGACATCCTTGAACTCCAGCGGGATGGGTTCGACGCCATAGGCCTGGAACATTTTCACCCGCCACTCGCCTTTCGGCACGCGCAGCCGAAGGCCCTTCAAGCTTGCTGGCCCCTCGATGGGGCGCTTGTTGTTTGTGATGACGCGAAAGCCAAGCTCCCACATGGCGAGCAGGCGATAGCCCTGTCTCTCCGCCGCGGGCTTCAGATAGTCCTGCATGAGCTTGGCGCGGAAGGCGCGGACGTGCACGCGGTCGCGCACCAGGAAGGGCATTTCGAACACGCCGAACTCGTTGGCGACCGAGGACATTGGCGTCGCCACCACCGAGATGTCGGCTTCCGGCGTCAGGATTTTCTGCAGAACGGCGGTGTCGCTGCCAAGCTCGCTGTTCGGATGCAGGACGATGCGGATCGAGCCGCGCGACAGCTTGTCGACGCGCCCGGCGAATTCCTGCGCCGAGATCCAGTAGAGCGACCCCGGCCCGCCGATATGGCCGAAATGCAGCGTGTAAGGCTCGGCGGCCCAGGCCGGAAGGCCGGGCGCCGCCCCAAAACCAAAGCAGAGAAGCGCCCAAAGCAGGAAACGCATAAGCACGCAGGCAACGCTCATAACATCCTCTCCGAACGGATGATCGAGTATGGCATATACCCGCCGGTCTCAATCGGCCAGATGCGATTGCGCAGTTTCGCCGCACACGCCGTCAGCGGGCCAGCTCTTTGAGACCGAGGCGGATGAGATCCTCGACGCGCGCAGCGTCGCCGCTCTTTGTCATGGCCGCCGAAACCGCTGCGTTCGCCTGAAGCGGCGCATAGCCGAGATTGACGAGCGCCGACACAGCCTCCGCGCCGGCCGACGGCGCGGGCGATGCGGGCTTCGCGCCGCCCGGCGCGCCAACTGGCGCGGGCGCGGCCAGCGAAAAGGCGAGCGGCGGCGCCTTGTCCTTCAACTCGTTCACGATGCGCAGCGCAACCTTCGGGCCGACGCCCGGCGCGCGGCTCACCATCGCCTTGTCCTGAAGGGCGATGGCGTTTGCGAGCTGCGCCGGATCGAGGGTGCTGAGGATGGAAAGCGCCACCTTCGCGCCGACGCCCTGCACGCTTTGCAGGAGCCGGAACCAGCCGCGCTCCGCCTCGCTCAGAAAGCCGTAGAGCTTGATCGCGTCCTCGCGCACATGCGTCTCGATGGAAAGCGTGACCGGCTCGCCGGGCGCGGGCAGCGCGGACAGCGTCCGCGAGGAGCACACGACCTCATAGCCGACGCCGCCGACATCGATGATGGCGTGATCCGCGCCGGCCGCATCGACCACGCCTCGCAATTTCCCGATCATGTGTCACGCTAACCCGAGTCGCGGCCCGGTCCGCCGTTCCGGCGCCGTTTTGCACAAGCGCGGCCGAGCCTCCGCCCGCGGCCGGACACGGCTCCGCCTGCGCTTTGCGGTTGCGGCGCTCCAGCTTGGCGGCCTTCAACTCTTCTCGATCCGCTCAGCCCTCGCGGGCGGAAACGAACCGGCGAAACTACATCGACATGAAATTGGAGGAATTCCTCATGAGCGATCGTTCCGAATCCACGTGCCGGGTTGTGAGAGCCGCGAGCACATACGACGGCAAGCAGGGCCTGACCTATGTCAGGGGCATCGCGGCCGAGACCGTCGGCGCCACGGGCATCTGCATGCATCTCCTGACCATTCCGCCGGGCGGTCGCGCGAAGGCGCACTTGCACGCAAAGCACGAGACGGCCATCTATGTGCTCGACGGCGAGGCGTTCACGCTCTATGGCGAGCGGCTTCAGCACCATCTCCTCTCCAGGGCGGGCGACCTCGTCTATATCCCCGCCGGGCTGCCGCATCTGCCGGTCAATCTCTCGGGCAAGCCCACCTCGGCGGTGATCGCGCGCACCGACCCGGACGAGCAGGAGAGCGTCGTGCTTTTGCCGGAGCTGGAGGCCGTCGCCGAGGAAAAGATCGCGGCGCTGAAGGCGGAAGCTTTGTGCCCGTAAGGCAGACGTGTCATACGAATCGCCATACGGCGCGGCCCTTTTGCCAGGTGGCGCTGTGTGGTATCTTAATACCGCAAAAACCACCTGTTTTTGCAAAACGAACCCAATAGAGTTAATCGGCCGTCTATGCTCCAACGGCCCGGCGGGCGGCATGAGCCGGCGGCTTTGGCGGTTGGTATCATCTCGGTTCGAGGGATAAGCGGACTGTGAGCGGCCGGATCGCGGGCAATCTTCGTCGGTCAATAAAAAAGGCGGCGAGAAATCGCCGCCTTCGAGGTCAGGCCATGGTCAGAAGGCTGCGGGCGCGCCTGTGATGGGCGTGCGTGATGGCCACCGCCAGCGCGTCCGCCGCGTCCGCCGTCTTGGGCGCGGCTTTTGGCAGGAGATAGCGGATCATCGCACGGATTTGAGCCTTCTCGGCGTGGCCCGTGCCTGTCACGGTCTTCTTCACCGAGTTCGGCGCGTATTCGGCCACCGACAGCCCGAGCCGCGCCGGGACGAGGATCGCCACGCCGCGCGCCTGGCCAAGCTTCAGCGCGGACCGCGCATTGCCGTTCACGAAGGTCTCCTCCACCGCAGCCTCGGCGGGCGCCCATTGCCGCACCACCTCCTCGACGCCGGCGAACAGACAAACGAGCCGCTCGCCCATCGGATCGGCGGCGTCCGTCTTGATCGTGCCGCACGCGACATAGGCGAGCCGCGCGCCGTCCCAATCGATCACGCCCCAGCCGAGATTGCACAATCCCGGATCGAGGCCGAGGATGCGAATGACGGTTCCGGCCATGAAAATATGCGCCCGCTCTCAGGTTTGCCCCGGCGAAGCTCGCTTGCGTCGCGGCCGCGGGTAAAGCTCGCGTGATGGGCGAGGTTATTCCGATTCCGGCGCGCGCGCCTATTTTTTCCGCATGTCAGCGCACGCAGGGGCAGAAAAAGACCTTTGCGCCGCAACCGGCGCGGTTTACTGCTGCGTCTGAGCGAGGATGAAAGCATGAAAACCGACCTGCCGCGAACGATTTACCTCAAGGATTACGCCCCGCCGCCCTTTCTGATTTCCGATACGGCGCTCGACGTGGCGCTGCATCCTTCCGAGACGCGGGTGAAGGCGACGCTGCGGATGGCGCCCAATCCCGCCTTTAAAAGAGGCGCGCGCTCGCTCAAGCTCGACGGCGAAGCGCTGCGGCTCGTGGGCGTGCACCTGGACGGCCGCGCGCTGCCCGCCAAACGCTACAGCGTGACGGACAAGGATCTCACGATCTTCGATGCGCCCTTGCAGCCCTTCACGCTCGAAATCGAAACGATCTGCGACCCCGACGCCAACACGGCGCTGACGGGGCTTTACCGGTCGCAAGGCGTCTATTGCACGCAATGCGAGGCGGAAGGCTTCCGCCGCATCGCGTATTACCTCGACCGCCCGGACGTGCTCGCCAAATTCCGAGTGCGGATCGAGGCGAGCCGCAAGGAAGCGCCCGCGCTGCTTTCCAACGGCAATCTCGTCGAAAGCGGCGATCTTGCCGGCGACCGCCATTTCGCCGTCTGGGAAGACCCGTTCCCGAAGCCGTCCTACCTTTTCGCGCTTGTCGCGGGCAGGCTCGCCTCGGTCGAGGACAGCTTCACGACGCGCTCGGGCCGCAAGGTCGCGTTGCGCATCTATGTCGAGCCCGGCAAGGAAGACCGCTGCGCCTGGGCGATGGACTCGCTCAAGCGCTCCATGAAGTGGGACGAGGAGCGCTTCGGCCTCGAATACGATCTCGACACGTTCATGATCGTGGCCGTGTCCGACTTCAACATGGGCGCGATGGAGAACAAGGGGCTGAACGTCTTCAACGACGCGCTGATCCTCGCCCGCCCCGAGACAGCGACCGACGCCGACTACGAGAGCATCGAGGCGGTGATCGCGCACGAGTATTTCCACAACTGGACGGGCAACCGCGTGACCTGCCGCGACTGGTTCCAGCTCTGCCTCAAGGAAGGCCTGACGGTCTTCCGCGACCAGGAGTTCACCGCCGACGTGCGCTCAGCCGTCGTGAAGCGCATCCACGACGTGCGGTTCCTTCGAAGCGCGCAATTCCCGGAAGACGCCGGCCCGCTCGCCCATCCCGTGCGCCCCTCGTCCTTCATCGAGATCAACAACTTCTACACGCGCACCGTCTACAGCAAGGGCGCGGAGCTTTGCCGCATGCTGCAGACCGTGCTCGGCAGGGAAGGCTTCCGCCGCGGCCTCGATCTTTACTTCAAGCGCCATGACGGGCAGGCCGTGACGGTGGAGGATTTCGTCTCCGCGCTGGCCGACGCCAACAAGACCGGCCTTTCGGATTTCCTGCTCTGGTACAACCAGCCCGGCACGCCCGTTCTCGAAGCGAAGCTGACCTACTCCGAGGAGAAGAAATCGGCCCGCCTTACGCTCGCCCAGTCCTATCCGCCGCTTCCCGGCGATCCCAGGCGGAAGCCCGTTCCGATCCCGGTGCGGCTCGGCCTCATCGGGCCCACGGGCGATTTTCCGCTGAAGCTCGACGGCAAGCCGCTTGGCGCGGGCTTCGTGACCCTTCGCAAGAAGAAGGAGATCTTCACATTCGAGGATGTGCCCGAAAGGCCCGTGCTGTCCGTGCTTCGCGACTTCTCCGCGCCCGTGAACCTGCGCGGGGGCGCGAACGACCGCGACATGCTCGCGCTGATCCGCTCCGACAGCGATCTTTTCAACCGCTGGCAGACCGCGCAAGCCTTCGCGCTGAAGCACATCGCGGATATGGCGAAGACGATTGCGGGCGGCGGGGCGGCTCGCGTCAACCCGCGCTTCGTCCAGGCCGTCGGCGAGGTGGCGAAGGACGCCGCCCTCGAACACGCCTACCGCGCCGCGTTCCTCGCCACGCCGACGGAGGCCGATGTCGCCCAGGCCATCGGCGAGAACGCTGATCCCGAGGCGATCCACACGGCGCGGCTTTTGCTGCGCGAGGCCATGGGCCGCAGCCTTAGAAGCATCCTCGAAGAAGTTTTTGAGAACAGCCTGCCCGCCGAGCCATACAGCCCCGACGCCACGAGCGCGGGCCGCCGGGCGCTGCGCCACGCCGCGCTCGGCCTGCTCGCCGCGGGCAAGTCGCGCTTCGGCGTCGCTAAGGCGAAGGAGCAGGCCGCCGCCGCCACGAACATGACAGAGGCCATGGCCGCGCTGTCCATCCTGTCGCAAATCGGGGGCGCCGCCTACGATCAGGCGCTGCAGCGCTTCTATCGCCGCTGGAAGGATGAACCGCTCGTCATGAACAAGTGGTTCGCGCTGCAGGCCGCCTCGCCGAGCCGCGACACGCTCGCGCGCATCAAGGAGCTGACACGGCATCCGCTGTTCTCGATCAAGAACCCGAACAGGGTGCGCTCGGTGTACGGCGCGTTCGCGCACAGCAATCAGGTGCGCTTCAACGACGCCAGCGGCGAGGGCTACGAACTCGTCGCAAGCGCCGCCATCGAAATCGACGGCTTCAACCCGCAGGTGGCCTCGCGCCTAGTCAGCGCCTTCGAAAGCTGGCGCATCTTCGAGCCGAAACGCCGCGCGCTCGCCTTGAAGGCGCTTCAGCGCGTTCTCGCGAAAAAGAACCTGTCGTCCGACGTGTTCGAAATCGCCTCGAAGCTGATCGGCGAGACGCCAAAGGCGGAAGCTGCCTGATCGTTCTCAGCAGATAGAGAAACCGTTATCTATAGTTGCGAAGGCGTTAAGCGTAGAGGCTTTGTTAACTAATCCTGGGCAGAGTTAAGTTCTCAGTGATCTGAGTTAATTCTGCCGGCGGGACGTTATGTCACTCCATGCTCTTCGCGATTCATTTCTGGACGCGCGCCCTCTGAAATTTGCGGCCGAGGCGGCGTATTGCGCGCCCGAGGCCGGCAGGCGCGAGCCGATTCTCACAGCGCCTGCGCAGCCTGTCATCGTGCTGATCGCGGCGGGTCTTGGCGCGCTTGCGCTTCTTGCGCCGATGCTGCTCGGCTACTCGTCCTTGCGGGCCGAAACGGCCGCCGCTTTCCTTTCCATCGCCGCCATCGCGCTCCTGGCCGCTCTCGACGCCAGCCAGAAAGCTTCGGCCAGAGTGCGGGCGGCGGAGCAGGCGCTCGCCTCCTACTCGGCGGCCATCGAGGGCGCCGGCGGAGTGGGTTTGCGCTGGGACCTCGTCAAAGGCGATCTCGCCTGGCAAGGGGACGCGGCGGGCCTCTTGCAAATCGGCTCCGCCCGGCTTCCCGTGAGCTTCCGCGATCTTCGGACGTTTCTCCACCCCGACGATTCCCTCTATACCCTCGTTTCCAAGGCTTTAAGGACCTCGAAGCGCGAAGTGAGCTGGCCGCTCCGGCTCAAGGACGGCGAAGACGGCTGGCGGAGTTTTCAGCTGCAAGGGTCGATCGGCGGGGACGCCGGCGTCCGCGGCCCAACGTTCACCGGGGTGCTTATCCCCGTTCCGGCCGAGCCGCAGGCCTCTGGTTTCTCCACGCGCTTGACCGGGATTTTGGAATCGCTTCCGATCTCATGCGTGGTATGGGATGGTCAGAGCCGTCTGCTCTTTTGCAATCGCAGGTTCCGCCAGCTTTACGGCGTCAGCCGCATGGCGGCGGTCCCGGGCGCATCCTTCGCGGATGTCCAGGCGCAGGCGAAAGAAACCATCGCGCAGCGCCCGCCGGAAGCGCGCGGATCCGCCGGGCGGTTTCAGCTTCGCGACAAGCAGTTTGCCGATGGCGTCTGGCTGCAGATTGGGGAATATTGGACGGGGGACGGGATCCTGGCGAGCTTCGCGACGGATATTACGGTAGCGAAACTCAGCGAGCGCGAGGTTCTCGAGCGGGAGCAGCAGATGCGGGCGAAGGTCGACGGCTTCGAACAAAGCCGCAGACAGCTGGAGATACAGGCGCGGCAGCTTCGCGAGCTTGCGGAGAGCTACAACGAGGAGAAGATCCGCGCCGAGGCGGCCAATCAGGCCAAGTCGGAATTCCTTGCCAATGTCAGCCATGAGCTGCGCACGCCGCTGAACGCGATCATCGGCTTCTCCGAAATGATGCGCGACGGCGTGCTCGGCCCCATCGGCAACCCGAAATACAAATCCTATGTGCGCGACATCAACGCGAGCGGCCGCTACCTCCTCGAAATGATCAACGACATCCTCGACATGTCGAAGATCGAGGCCGGGCGCATGACCCTGTCGCCCGAATGGGTGGAGCTGCCCGGCGTGTTCGAGGAATGCCTGACCGTCGTTCGCCCGAGTTCGTATGAAGGCAAGGTCGAGCTTATCCAGGCCGGCGCTTCGAATATTTCGGTCTATGGCGACAAGCGTGCGCTGAAACAGGTTCTGATCAATCTTCTCGCAAACGCCGTGAAGTTCACCCCGCCGGGAGGAAAGGTCGCGCTGCGCGCCTATCGCTACCGCGGCAGCGTTCGCATCTCCATCGCCGATACGGGCGTCGGCATCGCCAAGCACGATCTCGGCAGGCTCGGCAAGCCCTTCGAGCAGGTGAGCAACCAGCTCACCAAGGGGCACAAGGGCACGGGCCTCGGGCTCGCCATCTCGCGCTCGCTGATCGAGATGCATGGCGGCAAGCTCGACATCAAGAGCAGGGTAGGCGAGGGCACGACAGTCACCTGCATCCTTCCCCTGCACGACGACAAGCGCGCGGGCCAGGAAGCCGCCTGAGAGCGGCGCCTCATCCCAATCCGGGTGAACGCTTACGCAAGCGTCATCCGGGAACTTGATTACCCCGATGTTTCCGCAAATTCCGTCGTCAAGCGCCGCCGCCTATCGTCCTGGCCGGGCTCCGACCCGGCCAGGACGGTGCAGCCGAATTCGCCAAGGCGTCCAGCGGATGCGGCGAGCGCGCATAAACGTATAATTCGCAGTGAGAGGTCTTTCACACTGTTTTGCCACAATGGGTTGGTGAATGGCTTTGTGCAGGGGCAGAGTTAGCTGATCACATGGCGGGCGACGTTTATAATTCGAATGGAAACAACCGCTCGAAGCAGAATACCGCCTATCGCGGTCAACGGGACTATTCCGTCCTTCCGCGCAGCCCCTCCGAGGCGCTAGAGCCGGATCGCGCGCCCGAGCCTCCGCGAGGCAGCAAGCAGCGCCGGCGCCACCCGATCGTCGTCTTCCTGAATCGCCTCTTCTCGCTCATTTTGATCTTGCTCGTGTCCGTGGGCGGAGCGTCCTATGCGGTTCGGCTTCAGTTCGACCGGCCCGGCCCGCTGTCCTACCCGACCGTTTTCGTGGTGCCGCGCGGGGAGGGCGTCAGCGCGATTGCGCGAAGGCTGGAGCAGGACGGCGTCATCAACAGCGACAGCGTGCTGCCGGGCCGCTGGACTTTCTTCATTGCCGCGCGCTATTTCAAGGTTCACGACAAGATCAAGGCCGGCGAATACAACCTCAAGGCCAACGCCAGCATCCGCGACCTGCTCGATACGCTGGTCGAGGGCAAGTCGATCCTCTACAGCATCCCGATCCCCGAAGGGCTGACCAGCCAGCAGATCGTTGAGCGTCTGAGGGCCAATACGGATCTCGTCGGCGACATCTTCGACATCCCCGCCGAGGGCAGCCTGCTCCCCGACACCTACCGCGTCGCGCGCGGCACCTCGCGCGACGAGTTGATCCGCCGGATGCAGGGCGAGCAGAAGAAGTTCATCGACGGGCTGTGGCCGACGCGGTCGCGCGACCTGGCGCTCACCAAGCCTGAAGACGTCATCAATCTGGCCGCTATCGTTGAGAAGGAGGCGAGCCGCGCCGACGAACGGCCGCGGGTCGCCGCCGTCTACCTCAACCGGCTGAAAAAGCGCATGCGGCTTGAGGCCGATCCGACCGTGATTTATGGCGCCAGCAACGGCAAGGGCAGCCTCGGCCATCCCATTATGCGCAGCGAACTGAAGGACGAGGATAATCCCTACAACACCTACAGGAATTACGGCCTGCCGCCGACGCCCATCGCCAATCCCGGCCGCGCCGCCATCGAGGCCGTGCTGAAACCCGCGAAGACCGGCGACCTTTTCTTCGTCGCGGATGGCACGGGTGCGCATGTTTTCGCGGAAAACTTCGCCGACCACCAGCGCAACGTGGCCAAGTGGCGCCATATCGAAAAGTCGGCGCGAGAGGAGGAACGGGCCAACGCCGTAAGCGTCGCCGACACCCTTTCCTTCGACAAGCTGCAGACGGTGGACATTCCCCTGCCGCAGCGCAACCCGCGCCGTTGATGGCGCCCCGGCGCCCGCGGGCGCCGCGAAATTTGCGCTGGACCTTCGGCGCAAATGCTGAAACAAACCGTGGTTGTGTCAGGACTTAACCGAGCGCGCTCCAGTAATACGAGCTTGACGATGATCGCTTCCTTGGCGAGCCCCGCGCACTCCCCCGAGAGACGGGGACTTTGCCTCATCATGTCGTCGCCCTCCGGCGCGGGCAAGACCACGCTCGCGCGCCTTTTGATCGCGGGCGACGGCAATCTCGGCAATTCCATCTCGGTGACGACGCGCCGTCCGCGCCCTCAGGAGCGGGAGGGGGTGGATTATTATTTCATGTCCCGCGCGCAGTTCGAGGAGCTGAAACATAGCGGCGACCTGCTCGAATGGGCGGAGGTGTTCGGCAATTTCTACGGGACGCCCGCAGAACCTGTGAAGGCGGCGCTCGCGGAGGGCAGGGATATCGTGTTCGACGTGGATTGGCAGGGCGCCGCCTCGATCGCCCGGCTCTTGCCGGATGACGCCGTGCGGATTTTCATCCTGCCGCCATCCGCCGAGGAGCTTTCGCGACGCATCTACGCGCGCGCATCCGATCCCGAGCATGAAATCGAAACGAGGCTGAAGGCGGCGGCTGTCGAGATTGGCCATTGGGACGAATACGACTACGTGCTCGTGAACGCCGATGTGGAGGACTGTCTCGCCTCGCTCCGGTCGATTCTCGCCGCGGAGCGCCTCAAGCGCGGCCGTCAGTTGGCGCTTCCTTGCCTCGTGGACGAGTTGATCGACCGCGCGAGCGGCAGGGCTACCGCCTCAGCTCCTGAAGACGGCGGGCGAGGCGAACGAAATCCTCAATCGTAAGGCGCTCGGCGCGCTGCGACGGATCGATCCCGGCGTCATTCAAAAGACGGGCGGCGTCCACGCCGAGCGAGCCGAGGCTCGACTTCAGCATCTTCCTTCGCTGGCCGAAGGCGGCCGCCGTGACCTCCCCAAGAAGCGCGGCCGGAACCGCGTCCGGGGCTTGAGGCGCCGGAGCGATCTCCACGAGCGCGGAGGCGACCTTGGGCGGCGGGGTGAACACGGAGGCGGGCAGGGTGAAGAGCAGGCGCGCGCGGGCGCGGTGCTGGGCGAGCACCGAGAGGCGGCCATAGCTTTCGGCGCCGGGTTCGGCCGCGAGCCGCTCGGCGACTTCGCGCTGCACCATCACCACAAGCTTGTCGAACCAGGGCGGCCAGCGCTCGGCGGTGAGCCACGAGACGATCAGCGGGGTGGCGATGTTGTAGGGCAGGTTCGCCACGATCCGGCTCGCCCCGGTTTCGGCGGCGATGCTGGCGTAATCCGTTTGAAGCGCATCGGCGAAGATGGGCCGGAAGCGTCCGCCACTTTTCTCGTCGATGGCGATAAGAGCAGGGCGGAAGCGTTCGTCCCGCTCGATGGCGACAACCTTCTCGGCGCCTTCCAGGAGAAGCGCGCGCGTTAGGCCGCCGGGGCCGGGGCCGATTTCCAGCACGGTTGCGCCCGCGAGCGGGCCGGCGGCCCTGGCGATCCGCCGCGTCACGTTGAGATCCAGGATGAAGTTCTGGCCGAGCGACTTCCTGGCCGAAAGCGCGGCCTCCTTGATCACCTCGCGAAGCGGCGGAAGCGACGCTATGGCGTCGGGCGCGCTCACGGACGGGGAGGCGTTTCGGGCGGCGGCGCGGCGTGCGCCATCGCCTTGGCGAGCCGGAGCGCCTCGATGAAGCTTGTGGGATTTGCCAGGCCCGTTCCGGCGAGCGCGAAGGCCGTGCCGTGGTCCGGCGAGGTGCGGATGAAGGGCAGGCCGAGCGTGACGTTCACGCCGTCGTCGAAGGACAGCGTCTTGAAGGGGATGAGCGCCTGGTCGTGATACATGGCGAGCACGGCGTCGTATGTGGCGCGCGCGGCGTCGTGAAAGAGCGCGTCCGCCGAGTGCGGCCCGGACGCCAGGATCCCTTGCGCGGTCAGCGTCTCGACCGCTGGCCCGATGGTTTCGATCTCCTCGCGGCCAAGCTCGCCATTTTCGCCGGCATGCGGATTGAGCCCGCACACCGCCAGTCTCGGGCGCGCGACGCCGAAATAGCGCTTCAGCGCGCCGTTCGCAACCTGCGCCGACTTCACGATGCGCTCTTGCGTGATCGCGGTGGGGACGTCTTTCAGGGCGATGTGGACGGTCACGGGGATGGCCTTGAGGCGGCGGGAAGCCATCATCATAACCGGGAATGCGCCGGGGGCGCCATGCCGGACGGCAAGCTCGGCCAGGAATTCGGTGTGCCCCGCATGCGCGAAGCCGCTTTGCATGAGCGTGTATTTGGCGATGGGGTTGGTGACGATTGCCGCCGCCAGGCCAGAGGCCGCGAGCGCGGCCGCGGTTTCGATGGAGGCGATCGTGGCGGCTGCGTGCGCCGGATTTGGCTGGCCCGGCTTCACAAGCCCAAGCGGCGCGGCGATCGGCAGAACGGGCAGCGCCTTGGCGAAAACCGATCGCGCGTCTTCGGGCCGCGCGATGACTTGCATGGAAACCGCGTCTCCATCCGACAGCAGACGCGCCCTGTCCGCGAGCACAGCCGGATCGCCGATGACGAAAAAAACCGGCAAGGCGCTTGAAGTCCGGTCCAGCCACGCTCGAATCACAATGTCGGGCCCGATCCCGGCTGGGTCTCCCATCGTGACCGCGAGAGCCTTTTCGCCGGGCGCTTCCGGCGGCGGAGACCTCAACCCGGCATCTTCTGGCGCGATCAGACTAACTTCCCCGGAAATCGATGGAGGCCGATTGCTTCAGTTGCTGCAAGTAATGGCGGGCGAAGCGTTCGAACTCCTGCTGACGGGCGTCCGGCTTCTGCTCGGCGGGCGCCGTTTGGCTGGCCGCCGCAACAGCCTTTTTGCAGATAGCGTAGGATTTGACGGCGTTGCCAACGAGGACGGGCGGCGTCATCTGACCCTCTGAGGCCTTGGCGATCAAGGGCTGCGCATCCTTCGGGAAGGAGGCCATTTTCGCCTTCTCCATGGACCTTACCGTCGCCCCCGATACAAGTTTCGCCTCCTTCGGAAGTTCCGCGCAGGAGACGAATTTCTCCTTCAAATTCTCGGCTTCGAGTATGCGCTGGCTGACGGCCTTCTGATCGGCGCCGTTGCTGACAGAAAGGCGCAAGACGCGAACGTCGAACTCTACGCCGCTCTCGACCGGCTTTTCGTTACTGGCGGGCGTCACCGCGAGCAGCGACGCGATCCGCGGGCCGAACTGCCTGCGGATGACGTCTCGCCAGGCGAGCTGCGCCCTGACGATTTCCATAATGGTCTTGCGGGTGATCCCGTCCTTCTCAAATTGCTGGTAGAACTCCGAAAGGTCCGCCTTCTTGCCTGCGGGCGCGCCGGTTCTTTGAGATAAGACTTCCTCGACCTCTTTGTCGGTTATTTTGACTTCGAGCTTCTTGGCGGCTTGCAGCTTCAGCTTGTCCTCGATCAGCGCGTCGATGGCTCCTTTGCGGCCGCCTCCGCCGCCTTCCGAAAGCACCCTGCTCTTGACCTCTTCGAGGATCTGCTTCTTGATACGCTCGGCCGCCACCTGCGCCTCCGCCTCGGAGCGGGGGTTGGCCGCGATCATCATCTGCCGGTATCTGTCCTCCAAGGCCTTCTTCTTGGCCGGGTCGCGCATGTCGAGTTCGGCCTTCATCCGGTCGCCGAAGCCGTTCGTGCGCGCCATCCAGCGAATCCTTTGCGCCACGTCGAAGGATGTTATGGGCTCGTCGTTGACGAGAACGACGATGTTTTGAGCGCCAGCATCGCTCGCGCAGCTTGCAAGCGCAAGAAAGAGGGCGGCCGCCGCTAAATGAATGAGACGATGATGATTTTCGATTCGCATTTCGAAAGCTTGAAGTCCATTTGCGGCAACAGTTTGCTTTCCGGCCACAATGTGCACTGGCGGCGGCGCGGGCGCAACGGATGGCCTTCGATTTGACATCCAGGAAAGGCGAAGCCTTGTCCGGGATCTGAATAAATCGCAGGGCTCATTTTTTGCAGATCCCGGCTCGCGCTGCGCTTGGCCGGGATGACGGTGCGTGGAGTCCGCCTAGCGGAACGAGGCGGCCTCGGGCGACAGATCGCCGATGGAGCTTGGGATCGTCTGCTGCCCGAAGCCTTTGAAGCCGACGCGGAAGATCACCGAAGTGTCGGGGACGAGGTCGAGATAGGTGGTGTAAGTCTGCTGATAGGTGACGGAGAAGATGAAGCATTCGTCGGCGTATTGCACGCCCGCGCTGTTTCGCACCCATTGATCGCTCTTGATGTCGTAGCGCAGGTCGCCGAAAACCGTCCACTCTTCGTTCAGCTTGATCGCGGCGAAGCCCGCGATTTCGTCGCGTTGCAAGGGGAAGCCTAGATCGGGTTGCGCTGCGACGGAAATGTAGCTGATCGAGCCTTCGAAGAAACCAAGCTTCGTCTGGGCGCTGTAGCTTTGGCTCGACAGGCTGAAATCCTCCTCGTTGAAGCGCAGCTGGGTCAAAAGCCGGAAGCGGTTCATGTAATCGAAATAGCCGCCGAAGACGTAATCCGAGCGATCGGTGCCGAGACCGGTCGCCGGGTCGTACGGATTTGGGCCTGCGACCTGCACGCTCTCGCCGCCGATGGCGCGTAAACTGACGCCGTTATACATTTGATAGGTGTACTGCACCCCGTAATTCGCCCTCGTCCCGGTTTCGATGCGGTCGTAGCCCGAAAATTTGTTGATATCGAACAAGAGGGTGTCGTCGAAAACGAGGCTCTGAGAATCCTCGTTGGGAACATTTTTGTTCGAACCTCCCGCGCGCGAGACGATTTGCGCCACGGGTTCGATCACCTGGGAGGCGTTATCCGTGTGGCTCACGAAGGGATAGCGGTAGTCGAGGCCTGCGCCGACCATCTGGCGGGTGAAAGTGTCGGCGGGACCCGAGACGCCGTCCACATCGACGAAGCTCGATGTATTGTAGAGGTCGCCGCGCGCCAGCAGGAAGGGTGTGAACCGCTCGCCGATGTCGTCCGTCAGAGTGCGGCGCCACTCCGCCTGCGTCACGAGATGGTCCAGGGTTCCTCTGGTGACTTGAGAAGCCGACGTGGCAGGGTCCGTCACGCTGAGCGCAAGCGCGTTCACGTCCACGCTCAACTCGCCGCCGAGAATGGGCTTGTTGTGGATATAGTTGTAGTCGAGACTCGGATAGGCCGTCGCCGTAACCGTCTTTTCGTAGGTGTTGGTCTCATACAGGTACACATCGCCCGTCAGGTTTCCGTAACGGGCCATGGTGATGTTGAAATAGCTCTTATCCCCCATTCCGGTCAGGTACATCTGCGAGACGCGCTCGGTGGCGTAGATCGAGTTGAGCATGTAGAAGCGGCGGAAGGTGTCGTCGCTTTCGACGATGCCGTTCCATCCGAAATGCCAAGCCCTGTTCAGCTCGAAGTCGCCTTTCGTCTCGACGCTCCCGCGCCAGTTTCTTTCGCCGAACAAGTCGGGAGCGCTGTCATTGTAGGCGCCGGCCAGCTTGATCTCGTAAGCTCCGTTCCAAAGCCGCTGCCGCCAGTCGGTCTGCATAAGGTAGCCGGCCTTGGTTGTGAATGTGGGCGTAAGCGTCAGATCGTAATTAGGAGAAATCGCCCAGTAGTATGGAACCGTGACGAAATAGCCAAGGGTGCTGGAGCTGCTTCCATAGGACGGCGCCAGGAAGCCGGATTGCTGCTTCACAGTGGGGTCGGGGGTGTAGAAATAAGGGAACCACGCAACCGGCACTCCGTATAGCTCGAACTGCGCATTCTCGTAGTAGATCTTCTGTTCTTCCTTGTCGTGGATGACGCGAGTCGCCTTTACGCGCCAAAGCGGAGGCCTTTCGGGATGCTCCTCGCAAGGCTTGCAGGCCGTCACCACGCCGCTTTCGAAGATGGTCTTGCCGTCTTTGCGGTAGGCGTTCGCGGCGGCGATGCGGGCGTCGTCGCTCGTGATCGATCTCATGGAGCGGATGAAGCCGTCGCGGAAGTCGCTGCTCAAGGTCAGCCGGTCCGCGTTTACGACGGCGCCGTCGGGTTCCTTCAGCCGGACGTTCCCGATGGCCGTCAGCGTGTTGGCCGTCTTGTCGTAGATGACTTCGTCGGCGAGGAGGACGTTGTCGTTGTAATAGATTTCGACATTGCCGCGCGCGATCACGCGGTTGTTGCGATTGTCGTAAACGAGGTCGTCGGCCTGGAGGAGAAGGGGCGTGCCCTTGCCGCCGGACACCTGCTTGGCCACGGTTGTTTCGCCGCCGCGCGTCTGCAGGCCCGGCTGCTGGGCGTAAGCAACGCCCATGCAACCCAGCCATGCCAGGACTGCTGCAAACAACCTAAGCATTTTCTCAGCTTCCATGCAGCTGACCGATACCCTCAAGACACCTGGCCTTCCCTGTTCTCACCCGTCCTCCTGATGCAGGAGAACGGTCGCTGAGATTAGCAGCGCAACCAGCGCCGGCGCCCATGCCGCTACTGCGACCGGCGCCACCCCAGATGCACCCACTTTCCGTGAGATCTCCGAGAATATGAAAAAGCCGAAACCCCCTGATAACCCGGTCAGAACCATAGTTTGAATTTTGCCGAAACGAAAGGGTTTCAGAGAACAGGTTGCAGCGATCAGAACCATCGCGGCTAAAAGTATCGGCCGTGCGAGAAACAGCTGATATTGAAGCTCATACTGCTCTGTCGGTATGCCAGCCTTTTTGGCGAAGTTGATAAACCCCGGAAGCTCCCAGAAGGAAAGCGTTTCAATGGAGCCTAGACTGTTCATAATCTGAACTGGGCTCAAATGCGTACTTACCAGATACTCGCGATAGTGTTGAACAGCCGCGCCGGAGCTTTGCACGACGGCGTTTTCCAGCCTCCAATAACCTTGCCTAAGTTCAGCCTTGTTCGCTTGGATCTGCTCATAAAATCTGTTGTTGAGGTCAAATTGCAACAGGGTCACGCCGCCCAGCGTAAGTCCCCTGTCGGCCGACACTTTCGCATGAAGGATCGTGGGGCCGTCCACACTTTCCTGGCGGAGCCACGAACCCGTTCCGCGCGCCGTCCCGAAGGACTTCTGCTGGTTGAAAAGTTCGGCCTGCATCCTTTCGGCGATGGCCCTGGTGGCCGAGGCGATGGGATTGTAGATCGTGACGGCGAAGACGCCAATGGCGAAGGCGACCCAAAGCCCCGGCTGCACGAACTGCCAGACCGAAACGCCCGACGCGCGCAGGATCGTCAGCTCCGAGGTGCGGCTGAGGCTGAGGAAGGCCGCGATGGTGCCGATCAGGATTGCGAAGGGCAGGGCGAGCTCCGCGAAAATGGGGATGCGCAAGAGCGCGATGAGGGCGAGGACGCCGGCGCCGGCGTTTTCCTGTTTCGACCCGCTTCTCAAGACTTCGACGAAGTCTACGAAGAAAATAATAAGAAACGTCACGAAGAAGACAGCAAATATGGTGACGAGGAAGCGAACCGCCATATAGCGGCCGAGAAATCTTGAAGATCATTTTGCCCCGCCTGCGGTTGGGGTTTGGGCGTGCGCGGCGCCGCGCCCCGCAAAGGGCAGGCGGATGCGCGGCAGCGCGATGGCGGGCGCATTCACGTTGAAGCGAAGCATGAGCAAGCCGATGACGATGGCGGCGCACGGCACGCCGTAGATCAGCCAAAGCGCCCACGATTGCTTGCCGACGATATTGATGCCGGCGATCCCGACCACGCGGATCGCGGCGCAGACGATGAACGCGGTGAACAGGAGGCTGCCGCGGCCCTCGCGCGTTGTCCTCGGCCGGCCGAGATAAAGCACAGCCAGGACCACGAAGGCGAAAGCGTAGACGGCAGCCGAAAAACGCTCGTGGATTTCGGACCGGATGGCGGCCTTGGTCGCCTGATACGTCGGGCTCGATTTATCGGGAAACAACAGCTCGCCGATGTCGCGCTCCCTGGGCCTTGCCTCCCGGGCGCCCTGCTTCGCCGACAGGTCTCCGATGTCGAAGGCGTAGGTCGTGAACGTGACGATCCGCGTGTCCTCCTTGCCGGCGTCCTGACGCAGGATTTGCCCGTCATACAGCTCCATCGAGGCGCGCCCGCCGTCCTGCACGATCGCGCCGCGCTCCGCGATGACGGTCGTCGTGGTCTTTGGGTCGCGCTCGTCGCGAACGGCCACGCCGATCAACTCGCCATCCTTGCCCTTGTCGCGCATGTGGAACGTCAGGCCCGGCTCGAGATCGTTGAACTCGCCCGGCCTCAGAACCTGCGACAGCACGTCGGCCCGGACCTGCGTGGTGAATTCGGCGAGAAGGCGCGCGGCCTTCGGCAAGACGAAGATGCTCCCGGCCATCACGCCCGCCGCCACAATCGCGGACAGGATGAAGTACGGCGTGAATATGCGCCAGACCGACGCGCCCGCGGCGGAAAGCACGATAAGCTCGCTGTCTCCGGCAAGCTTGTTCAGTGTGTAAAGGCAGGCGATGAGAAACGCGATCGGCCCAACCATCACGATAAGGTTGGGAATAGCGAGCGCCGTGATCTTCAGGAACAGAATGAACGTCTGCCCCTCGGCGGTCAGCAGCGCGACTTCCTTGAGGACGGACGTCAGCCACACGATGAGCGTGAGCGAGATCAGAATCATGACGAGCGCCGAAGCCGTCTGGCGGAAGATGTAGAGGCCGATCAGCATGCTCGAAGCCGCTCCGCGGAAAGCCTGTCCAAAATCTTCCCGTCAAACATTCTCTACGCATTGCTTCATGGCGCATTTTCGGCCATGGCGGGCTTTGCAATTTTGGGCCATTCCTGTAGGGTTTCGTGTTACCTGAAAAAAATCGTTTCCCGCCAGACCGGTCCGCACCCCTCCATGACAGAGCTGCCCAGAATTTCGTTCGTTTCGCTGGAGTCGAAGCCCCAATCACCCACCGCGATCTATTTCGTCGCGGAAGAGGAGGGGTTTCCCGCTCCCATCAAGAAGCTCGACGCTGTCACCGCGGGCGCGGTCTCCAAGGCGATGGATGCGGCGGGGTTCAAGCGAAAGCGCAAGAGCATCGTCGAAATCCTCGCGCCGCACGGCGTCGAGGCAGCGCGTCTCCTGCTGGTCGGCGTCGGCGATCCCAAGAGCCTCAACGGCACCGAATGGCTTGAAATCGGGGGCGCCGTTCGCGGCAAACTTCCGCCGAAAGCCTTGGAGGCCGACGCCATTTTCGACGGGGTCGCTTCCTTGAGCGAGGAGGGGCCGCTCGCCTTTGCGCAAGGCTTCGGCCTGAGAAATTATGCATTCAAGAAGTATAAGTCGAAGAGCGCGCCCAAGAGCGAGGGCGAGGACCAGGACCCGCCAGAAGCGGACAAGGCTTCGCCGAGGCTCACGGTGTTTTCCAGGTGGGGCGACAGGCTCGCCGCTGGATATCAGAAAGAAGAAGCCATCCTTCAGGGCGTTTATCTTGCGCGAAACCTTGTGAACGAGCCGGCGAATATCCTAACGCCGCCCGAATTCGCCGAAAGATTGCGCGCGCTCGAAGCCGAGGGCCTCAAGGTGGAGGTTCTCGACGAACGCGCGCTGCGCTCGCTGGGCATGAACGCGATGCTCGCCGTGGGGCAGGGCAGCGCACAGCCTTCCTCCGCCGTCACTCTGCGATGGGACGGCGTTCCAGGCCCCGCGCAGGATGGGCGCATCGTCTTCATCGGCAAGGGCGTGTGCTTCGATTCAGGCGGCATTTCAATCAAGCCGGCCCAGGGCATGGAGGACATGAAGGGCGACATGGCGGGCGCCGCGGCGGTGGCGGGCGCCATGACCGCGCTTGCGAGGCGCAAGGCGCCCGTGAACGCGGTGGGTCTTGTCGGGCTCGTCGAGAATATGCCGGGGGGAACCGCGACGAGGCCCGGCGATGTGGTCGTCTCCGCATCGGGTCAAACCGTTGAAATCCTTAATACGGACGCCGAAGGCCGGCTCGTGCTCGCGGACCTCATCTGGTATGCGCAAGCCCATCTGGAGCCGAAGCTGATCGTCACGCTCGCCACGTTGACGGGCGCCATCCTGGTCGCGCTCGGCAAGGAATACGCCGGACTGTTTTCGAACGACGACGATCTGGCGTCCAAGATCTTCCAGGCGGGCGCCGACACGGGCGAAAAGGCGTGGCGGCTGCCGCTTTCGAAGAAATACAACAAGATGATCGATTCCAAGCTCGCGGATATCAAGAACATCGGCGGGCGGGACGCGGGCTCGATCACGGCGGCGCAGTTTCTGTTGCGGTTTGTGAATTCCGGCACGCCGTGGGCGCATCTCGATATCGCCGGCACGGCTATGGGTTCGCCCGCGTCCGACATCAATCAAAGCTGGGCGTCGGGCTTCGGCGTGCGCTTGCTCGACCGATTTTCGCAAAAATTCTTCGAGGGCCACTCCGAGGCTCTGTAGAGTTGTCCGCTTTCGATGAATAGAAAAGCGCGCCAGCGCAGCGGATGGCCTTTGTCAGTCATCCCGGAACTTGATCGCCCGGATATCTCCGCCAATTGCGTCGTCACGACGCGGCCGCCTTTGCCATGGCCAGGCCTTGACCCGCCATCCAGAGAATTGGCAACGCACTTCAATATGACCGGGTCAACCCCCGGGTCACCCAAGGGCATGGCCCGGCGATGCGCCGGATAAATCGGCCGAGTCCGCTTAGCTTTGCGATGCGTCCGATCTGAAAGCCGCTTCAAACTTTCCGGATGCGTCCTAGCAAAAGTTTCCATAATGCATCTTATGCGAATGGCGCGCGGGCGCTGCCGAGCCGTCCACGCGGTTGCGTTTGCGCGCAACGAGCGTTACGCGACCTCGACGGCGCGGGGTGTAATTTTGCAAATTGTTGAGAACATTTGGCGAACGAGCGCTCAGGCAGCACAATTTTTGGCAAAAATAAACTCTTTAATTCAAGTTCGCGGACAAACATATATGCCTCGTGAAGCCAGCGGCCCCGAGTGCAGAAAATACCTTCCCACTTCGGCTTTTCCTCCGTTTTGAAAGGAAGCCGATTGAAAAAGCGTCAAATTTTATGGCGATGCGGCGTCTGACCGCTGTGCGAAACCTTGGACTGCGGTTTTTTCAACACCTTGCGCACATAGCTTCGCGAGAAATGTGCAAGGGGCGACGAACTAAACAGGAACACACTAAAACCGCAGGGGCAGCTCCAGAACGCTCTCAGACGAAGACGCGCTGGTTTTCATCCTTCCCGTCAGGGAGGCCCGATGGCGTATTCTCCGAAGAAATAGCGCGCCGGAAAGATAACGGCTTCGATGAGGCCGATGATGATGCGCTGCGGGCTTTTATCGAGCCGCGGCGCGGTCTGTTGCGCCTCAAGGAGGGCGCATCGCACAGCCGCGAACAGGGGCATGCGCCGGCTGAACAGCAGGAGCAGCGAAGTGAGGAAGCTGTGAAGAGACGCGGCGAGGCGCATCACGCAATCCTTGGGCCGAAGGCGCGAAGGTTATAAAGGTAAGGTGATTTGAACTCATGGGTCAACGGCGGTCGAATCGGAGGACGCGTGGAAAGCGAGCGTGACCATCGGAAATCGGGCGGCGGCGCGGACGGCGGCCTCGCCAAACAGCGCGCCAGCGACGAACTAGAGCGCCTGTTGGGCGTCATGGCGGCCTTGCGCCATCCCGAGCAGGGCTGCCCCTGGGATCGCGAGCAGACGTTCACGACGATTGCGCCCTACACCATCGAGGAAGCCTACGAGGTGGCCGACGCCATCGAGCGCGGCGATGTGGCCGACCTGAAGGACGAGCTTGGCGATCTTCTGCTGCAGGTCGTGTATCACGCGCGCATGGCGGAGGAGGCGGGCCTGTTCTCCTTCGGCGATGTCGCCGAGTCGATCTCGGAGAAAATGATCCGGCGTCATCCGCATGTGTTCGGCGGCGAAGGCGGAGACGGCGGCGCGCGCCAATGGGAGGCGATCAAGACAAAGGAGAGGGAAGCGAAGGCGGCGAGAGACGGCGTCTCCCCTGCCCGCTCGCTGTTCGGCGATATCCCCGCGGGCCTGCCCTCGCTGCTCCGATGCCAGAAGATGCAGCGGCGCGCGCAACGCATAGGCTTCGACTGGCCTTCCGTCGAGCCGATCCTCGACAAGGTCGATGAGGAGCTTGCCGAACTCAAGGTCGAGATCGCGAGCGAGCCGGGGCCGGACAAGGAGGCGCGGCAATTCGAGGAATATGGCGACGTTCTGTTCGTGCTCGTCAACCTCGGCATGAGGCTCGGGATCGACGCCGAGGCGGCGCTTCGAGCGGCTAACGCCAAGTTCGCGCGGCGCATGACCGCAATGGATGGCGCCGCCGCCGCCGAGGGCCGCTCGCTCGAAGACATGACGCTCGACGAAATGGACGGCCTCTGGAACCGGGCGAAGGCGGACGAAAGAGGAGGCGTCAGCGACGGATGAGCGGGCCTTAGGGCTCGCAATCCAAGTCCCCGTCCAGGAACAGCGTGATTTTCATGCGATAGCGAGGCCGCGCCCCTAGGCTTTATGCTGTAAGCGGTGCTACGGCCAGCAGATTTTCACCGTGTCGCACATTCAGACAAGTACAGTCCCAACCAACTCTATCCGACAGCTCCATTAAGTTTTATTGAATGTGGAAAATTGTGTTACATCGGGCCGCCACGCCCGGCCCGTTAACGCAAAAGCTCAAGCTGAGGGGCTACCTTATTGATCCGGCCCGTTAAAGTCTCTATGCGGCGTAATTGACCCGTGGGTCTTGGAAGTAGGCGCGCACTCTGTCGGGGGATTTTCCGATCATGGTCATATGGTCCTCGGCGGCGGCTTTCAGTTTCGGCTTCGTTCTCACCGGGACCTTGGATCCGATGGCGTGCTTCATATCGGCGTTCAAGCGCTCGTCGGGGTTCAGTTCCGGCGCATAGCTTGGCAGATAGAAGACTTCGATTCGGTCCTCGCGCTCGGCGAGCCAGTCTTTCACCGGCTTCGAATGATGCGCACGAAGATTATCGAGGATTAGAAAGATTTTTTTACTGCATCCTTGATCAGCGCCTCAAGAAACTCAATCAGCCGATCTGCATTAAAGTTGCCGTCGATTATCATCCAGCGCGCTTCGCCCTTGTTGGTCACGGTCGAGATCATCGACAATTTATGCCGCGAGCCTGGCGCAAAAGTGACAGGCGTTTCTCCCTTCGGAGCATAACTGCGGCCGCGAACGTGGGTGTTGACCAGCGCCGTCTCGTCCCCCCAATGGATTTCGCCGCCTTCTTTCTTGGCCTTCTCGGCGATGGCAGGGTACTCCTCGTCGAGCCATTTTTTCACCGCCTCGGGGCTTTGCTCATAGGCGCGTCTGATCGGCTTCTGCGGCGTAAAACCCCACCGTTTCAGATACTTGCCTACACCGCGGACCGACAGCTTGATCTTGCATTCTGCCTCGATCAACTGGCCAACCGCCGCCCGCGTCCAAAGCGCGAACTCCATCTTCAATTGCTCGGGCCGCTTCTCGGCGATCAGTTTTTGAATGTGAACCTCTTGATCGGGCGTGAGAATGCGGCCCTCACCGCTCTTCTTGCCGCGAGGCTTCGGCTTAAGCGCCGCCATGCCGCCCGCCTCGTAGAGGTCGATCGCCATGCGAACGGCGGGCCAGCTCAAACCGGTCAACTCAACGATCTGCATCACGCCATACTGCTTCTTATGCAGACGGATAACTTGCCTGCGCCGCTCATGCAGCTCGGCAAGGCTCTGTGTGCGTGCGTCGTTCTCCTTCATGCGAAAACGATGCGCTGCTTCGCGGCTCAGATCAAGCTTTCAGCGTGCCGGGTCTATAAGGCCCTTTTCATGGCGACTTTTCAACTGAAACGCTACCCGTTAGCGATGCCTGGCCTTCTCTTCGGCCACCAACTCCTTCTTCGACAGCTTCCCGATCAGCGTCTTCGGCAACTCGTCGCGGAACTCGATTTCCGCCGGCATCTCGATCTTGGAGATGCGCGCCTTCAGAAATTCGATCAGCTCCTGCGTGGTCAAAACCTGTTCCGCGCGCAGTTTCACGAACGCCTTCGGCGCCTCGCCGCGATACCGGTCGGGTATGCCGATGACCGTCACTTCGTCCACGGCGGGATGCTCGTAGATCGCCTCCTCGATCCGGCGCGGATAGACGTTGAAGCCGGAACAGAGAATGAGGTCCTTGATCCGGTCCACGATATAGGTGAAGCCCTCGCTATCCATATAGGCCACATCGCCCGTGCGGAAAAATTCGCCGATAAAAGCGTCGGCCGTCTCCTTGGGCTTGTTCCAATAGCCTTTCATCACCTGCGGGCCGCAGATGCAAATCTCGCCCTTCTGGCCGAGCGGAACCTCCCGTTCCGGCGAACCAAGTTCGCGCAGCGATATGATTGTGCCCGGCGCCGGCAGGCCGATGGAGCCGTCCTTCACAGGCCCGGCGAGCGGATTGAGGGTCGCAACGGGCGAGGTTTCCGAAAGCCCATATCCCTCGACCAGGCTGCAACCCGACACGCGCTCGAAATCGCGCTTCACCTCGAGCGGCAGCGGCGCGCCGCCGGAAATGCAAACCCTGAGCGAAGACAGATCGTATCGCTTGAGGTCGCGCGCCTTGGCCAGCGCGTTGAACAGCGTCGGCACGCCCATCATCACGGTCGCCTTGCTCCGGTCGATGAGCGTCAGCGTCTGCTTCAGGTCGAAGCGCGGCAGCATGATCAGCTGCGCGCCAAGCTTGATCCCCAAATTCATCAGCCCGGTCATCGCGAAGGAATGGAAGAACGGGATCACGCAAAGGAAGCGTTCTTCGCCAGGATTCACAAGGCCCGGAACCCACGCCTCGGCCTGCTGCAGATTGGTGGACAGGTTCGCGTGCGTCAGCATGGCGCCTTTCGGCGTGCCTGTGGTGCCGCCCGTGTACTGCAAGGACGCTATGTCCTCCGGATCGGCATCGCAAGGCTTGAACGCGCCGTCGTTGGCGAGCAGCCTGGCCGATGCGATCACGCCGCCGCCTGCCGTCCAGGTGACGGCGTCCTTGCGCTTCAAGAGGCTGAACAAGAGACCCTTCACGCCGGGCAGCATGTCGCGGAAACGCTCCACCACCAGATATTTTATGGTCTTTGCGTCGAGCAGCGCCTTCGCCTTCGGGTATGTCGCCCTCAGATCGAGCGTCGCGATCGCCTCGATGCCGGCGTCTTTCGCCTGATAGGTCAGCTCCGGCACGGTGTAGAGCGGGTTCAGCCCGACGACGGTCCCGCCGGCCTTCAGCGTTGCATAATAATAGATGACGAAAGCCGGACAGTTCGGGAACAGAAGGCCGACGCGCGACCCCTTCTTCACGCCGATCTCCTGGAGGCCCTTGACGGCGCGATCCACGGCATCGCCAAGCTCGGAATAAGTCATCGTCTTGCCGAAAAAGCTCGTCGCGCGCTTATCGGGAAAACGTTTCACGGACTCCGCGAGAAACTCCGGCAGGGGCGCGGGACGAAACGTCGCAAACCAGTCCACGCCCTTGGGATAAGACTTGAGCCAAGGGTAGGTTTTGCCGCCCGCGGCCGCCTCGGCTGGCGGTAAGCCGGTCACGTTTGAGTGTTGAGCGCTTTCCATTGTGTCTCCGCCCGTGAGCTTTTGATTGAATATATAAGCCCTAAAGCGTGAATTTAACATCGGGGCGTGAAGTTCGGAACGCTACGATAGAACCACGGCGCCGGCGCGGCGAATACGTGGTTAACTGCCGCCGCCCAACGCCCAAGGTCACGCCCGCCTTTACCTTGAGCGCAGGTGGTCGCGGGGGCGAGGCGTCTTTGCTGGACTTGCGCCGGGTTTGCCGCTATTTCGTTCGCCTATGCACCCGAGGGGATTTAGTAACCCTCGCGTTCGCGGCGTATAGGGTCGTTCGCAGGGAGCCTGCAATGGATGATGTAGCAGAGAAAATTATCACGATTTTGCGCAAGAATATGCGCAATCCTGATAAGGAAATTAATCTCGATACGAAGTTGACTGAGCTTGAGATAGAATCTCTCGATCTTGCCGTTATCGTGTTCGATATCGAGGATACGTTTGGTATCCAGATTCCTTACAACGCAAACGAGGAGATGGCCGATTTCGCGACCGTTAATTCGGTGGTCGAAAAGGTCAAAGCTATTCTCGCGCAGCAGCCGTCCAACGCCGCAGCCTGAACCGCGCTCCTTGGGGCTTTAAAAAACATGGCATCGAATGGCAGGGGTCGCCGCGTCGCGGTGACAGGGATGGGCGTCGTCACGTGCATTGGCGCGAACATCAATTCGTTCTGGAGCGCAATCAAGGCGGGCGAGCATGGCATTCGGCCGATCTCCGGCTTTAAGATCACGCCGGAATTGTACATCACCATCGCGGGCGAGGTTCGCGAGTTCGATCCGAAAAAGCTCGAACTCAGCAAGGCGCTGCTTCTTGCCGACAAATTTTCGCAATATGCAGGCGCGGCCGCCGCTGAGGCGATGAAGCAATCCGGTCTGGAGACGCCGCTGAAGGATGGCGAGCGCGCTGCGGCCATTGTCGGCTCGGGCGCGGGCGGACTTGGAACGCTGGAGCGCGCGTTCGAGGACATCCTCGTCTTCAAGAAGAAGGCGCTGCATCCGCTCACGCTCCTGCGCACGATCTCAAGCAGCGCGGTGGCGCATATCAGCATCGATTACGGCATCAAGGGGCCGGTCTTCGGCACGGTGAGCGCCTGCTCCACGGCGGCTCACGCGATTGGGCTCGCCTTCCAGATGATCCGCAGCGGCGCGGTTGACGTGGCGGTCTCGGGCGCTGCGGAGGCGGCTGTCAACATGGGGTCGATGCGGGCCTGGCAGGCGATGCGCGTTCTGTCGCCGGACGGATGCTATCCATTCTCGAAGCGCCGCAACGGAACGGTGCTCGGCGACGGCGCCGGCATCCTGGTCCTGGAGGACTGGGAGCACGCGAAGGCGCGCGGCGCTACGATCCTCGCCGAGGTGCTTGGCTTCGGCATGACCTCGGATGCGGGTGACATGGTCAACCCCGATATAGACGGGCCGGTGCGCGCCATGCGCATTGCGCTTGACGATGCCGGGCTCGCCCCTTCCGAAATCGATTATTTGAATGCGCACGGCACGGCGACGGCCGCCAACGACATCAACGAAACGCGCGCCGTGAAGGCGGTTTTCGGCGAGCATGCGAACAGGCTCTCCATTTCGTCGACCAAGTCGATGCACGGCCATTGCCTTGGCGCGGCCGGCGCGGTCGAGGCCGCGGCCTGCATCCAGGCGCTTCGCGAGGGCTTCGTCCCGCCGACGGCGGGCTTCGACGCGCCGGGCGAGGAGTGCGATCTCGACTATACGCCCAACAAGGGCCACCAGCGCGATCTCGCCTACGTCATGTCGAACTCGTTCGCGTTCGGCGGCCTCAACGCTGTTCTCGTTTTCGGCCGGGCGCCAAATTAACGAAAAATAGCCCGATTATGGCCCTGATGCTAACATCGCTTGAGCCTGATCGCGAGGGCCGTCGCTTGCGCGCCTGAAGGGGCAACAAAGCGAGGGCTTTTTTTGTTTTTGGCAGCACAGGGGTTCGGCGGCGTGAAAGAAATTTCGATTGCGACGATGTTTGCTGAGCATTCCCCGTGGTCCTGGGTAGGGTTCAACGTTCTCATCCTCGCCATCCTCGCGCTCGACCTTGGCGTTTTTCATCGCAAGCCGAGAGAAATACCGCTACGCGAAGCGCTTTTGACAACGGCCGGGTACGTTCTTCTCGCGCTGTGCTTCAACGCCTGGGTCTACTGGCAGTTCGGAGAGAAAAGAGCCGTAGAGTTCCTGACGGGCTACTTCATCGAATATGCGCTCAGCATGGACAACATCCTCGTGTTCGTTGTCATCCTCGCCTATTTCCAGGTTCCGGCCCAGTTTCAGATGCGCCTTCTGCTTTGGGGCATCATCGGCGCGCTGATCCTGCGCGGCGTCTTCATCATTACCGGCTACGCGCTGATCGAGACCTTCGACTGGACGGTTGTCGTCCTCGGCCTCTTCCTCGTTTACACCGGCGTCAAGACGATGCTGTCAGGCCATGAGTTCATCGATCTGCAGGAGAGCCGCGTCATCAAGATCACGCGGCGGCTTATTCCCTTCACGCATGAGTATCACGGCCAGCGCTACTTCACGCGGCTTTCGCGCAAGACAGTCGCCACGCCGTTGTTTCTCGTGCTCATTGTCCTGAATGTCACCGATATCGTGTTCGCGCTCGACTCGATCCCCGCGATCTTCGCGATCACGCGCGACCCGTTCATCGTCTATACGTCGAACGTGTTCGCGATCCTGGGGCTGCGCGCGCTCTATTTCGCGCTCTCGGGCATGGTCGACAAGTTCCGCTATCTGAAATACGGCCTCTCGCTCGTGCTCATCTTCATCGGCTTCAAGATGATGTACAACTGGCTGCCCTGGGAGGATATCCCGACCGAATATGCGCTGCTCGTCACCGCGATCCTGATTTTCGGCTCGATCTTCGCATCGCTCATCCATAACCGGATCGACGAAGGGGCTTCGCCTCGATAAAGAGCGCCCGTCTCCGGCTTGGAACCTCATGAGCTTGCCGAACCGTGCGGCGACGGCGGCTTCCCGGCTCAGAGAATGTATTTCGCGCTCATTGCAATCGCGGTCCGGCCCTTGATCTCGAAACGGGCCTGATCGAAGCGCGGCTTGCCGAATAGCCGCGGGTTCGTCGAAACGCCGACGCCCTCGGTCGGGATGCCGAGGAAATTCGTATCGAGCTCCCCATTGCCGTTCTCGTCGTGGATCGCGGCCACGGCGTAGACGCCGTCCTTCAGCCCATTGAAAGTCACGACGATCTTGCCGCCCTTGATCGCCGCCTTGCTTTGCCGGACGGGCCTGCCCTTGCCGCAATCCGGGAATGCGGCCTGGTCGGAGCTTTCGGCGGAAAACACGCACAGGATCACCTGGCCCCGGTCGCTCCTCAAATTCTCGACCGTAACGGTAAGCTCCCCCGCCAAGGCGGCGGCGGAGGCGAGCGCTGAGTAGAAGAGCGCGGCGGCCGCGGCTCTGAGGCGATAAGTCATGAGGAGCTCGCGGAAAATTGTGGCGAAGCTCCCGGTTATGCGCCGGCCGCGGCGAGATTGAGGCGGATAAAGATTTTCGTTACCCCATTAAAAATTAGTACAAATCGTTACAACCAGGGCGATTTGAAAATTTTCGCGCCCGGTTTAGCCTTTGTTCGGGCGAATTCCAGCCGCCATTTTGTGCTTGGTTGGATATTGGCATTCGCTCACGCCGAGGTTGGCGGCGTGGGGAGTTCGTGGAGGTCCTCGCATATGTTCAAGTCCTTGAAATCCATCATTTTCGGCGCCGGATTGATCGCCGGCGCCACTGCCGCCTCAGCGGGCGGGTTGCCCCCTGAAGTCCTCGACGACGTGATGCGGACCTGCAGGCCCGACTACCATCGCGTCTGCTCCGAGGTGCTGCCGGGCGACGGACGCGTCGGACGCTGCCTCATGGACCATGAGAGGGAGCTGGCGCCGCAGTGCCTGAAGGCGATCAAGCTGGCCTACGCCATCGAGGCCTGCATGCCGGACTACCGCCGTTTCTGCTCCGGCGAGCCGCCCGCGGGCGGCCGGATCGTGGAATGCCTCGCCAGCCGCATGGAGGCGCTTGCGCCGGAATGCGCCCGCGTGGTGAGCGCCAACGCTCCTTACGCTTCGCCGCGGCGCGAACGCTACAGTTATTATCAAGGCCCCTATAACGGCCCCGCCTATAATGGACCGGCTTATAACGGCCCGGCTTATAACGGGCCTGCTTACAACGGCCCCGCTTACGGCAATCCTTACGCCGATGAAAGTTACCGCCGCGAACGGCCTTACGACGACCGCTATGCGGACCGCTCCGCTGGCGGCGGCTACGACCGTTATCAGCCCTTTGGCGATGGCCGCTATCCAGAGCCTTACGGCGATGGCCGTCAGGATCGCGGCTATGACGACCCCGCCCCCGGGGAGGAGCGCGAACCCCTAAAATAGGTTCGCCGCCGCTCCTTATCCGCGTTGACCGGCCGGGCGCCGCGCCGCCTCCTCCCCCAGGGGGGCGGCGCGGATTTTTGCGCTTTGTTCGTCAGATCTCGAAGGAGATGGCGGCAGCCGGTCCGTCGTGATGGTCGCCCGGTACGCCGTTCATGCGCTCGACCTTGAAGCCGCGCTCCCGAAGCCGCGAGAGCGTGCTTTCGGCGTGCGCGCGGTCCTTCGTCTCGATGACGATGTCGACAAGCGTGCCCTTCGCCGGCACATCGAGATAGAAGCGCCGGTGATACACTTCGAGGATGTTGACGCCGCAGCGGCCAAGCTCGCTCGCGATTTCGCCGAGCATGCCGGGCCGGTCGCTGACGGTGATGCGCAGCGACACGATTTTGCTCTCGCGTTCGAGCCCGCGCATGATAATGGCGGCGAGCGCGCGGCTGTCGATATTCGCGCCGCATTGGAACAGGCCGACGCGCCGCCCCTCGAAGCGCTCCCTGTTCGAGAGCACCGCCGCCAGTCCCGCCGCGCTCGCGCCCTCGGCCACCGTCTTCTGCACGCTTGCCAGCGTGAAAATCGCGTGCTCGACGGCCGTCTCGCTCACAAGCACAACATCCGAAACCAGCTCGCGGATGATCGGCAGCGTATGCGCGCCGCAAGCCTTGACCGCGATGCCCTCGGCGAGCGTTGCGCCGCCGCATTCGGGGACCTTCCCATGCAGCGCCGCGTAGCAACTCGGATAGCTCTCCACCTCGACGCCGACGATCTCGATGGAGGGCCGCAGCGCCTTCACCGCGGTCGCCACGCCCGCGATGAAGCCGCCTCCGCCGATGGGCACGATGATGCAATCGAGGCCGGGGCAATCTTCCACGAATTCGAGGCCCGCCGTCCCCTGCCCCGCGATCACGACCGGATCGTCGTAAGGATGGATCAGCGTATAGGCGTGCTGGGCGATCAGCCGGTCGGCCATCGCGCGCAACTCCGCGACCGTCTCGCCCGAGAGGATCACCTTGGCGCCATAGGCTTCGGTGTTGCCGACCTTGTTGAAGGGCGTGTGCTCCGGCATGACGATGGTGGCGGGAACGCCGAGGCGCGCCGCGTGATATGCCACCGCCTGCGCGTGATTGCCCGCCGAAATCGCGATTATACCCCGCCTGCGCGCGGCCTCTCCGAGCGAGAGGAGCTTGAGCAGCGCGCCGCGCTCCTTGAAGCTTCCCGTCGCCTGCATGTTCTCGTATTTGATGCAGAGGCGCGCGCCCGACAGCGCCGACAGCTTCGGCGCCTCGACGGCGGGCGTTCTGAGGATCGCGCCTCTGAGCCGCTGCGCTGCCGCCTCGATCTCGGCAAGACCGATGGGCGGCTCGCGGGATTCTTCAAACGCTGGCAGGGCCATAAGGCAAGCATCTCCCTCGCGGCGCTAGGCATGCGCGAAATGCGTGCTTACATGCCCCTCGCCTACGCCGCCTTCAAGAGACGCGCGGCCTTTCTTTTGTCATGACAAGTCAGACACACCCCGTATCATAATTGAGAAGGGAGCCGTCTTCATGACGAAGCATGGCAATCGCACCGAGAAGCTCGATATACGCCTTTCCCCGAAGGCAAAGCAAACCCTGCAAGCCGCAGCCGCCGCGGAGAGGCGCAAGGTGAGCGACTTCGTGCTCGAAAGCGCGCTTGCACGCGCCGAGGAGACCTTGGCAGACCGCCAGCATTTTGGCCTCGACGCCCAGGGCTGGACCGCTTTTCTCGAAGCATTGGACGCGCCGCCCCGCGACTTGCCCCGCGTTCGCCGTATGTTTGAGGAGCCGAGCCCCTTCGAAAGCGGCTCCGATTGACCGCCTTCCATATCGAGAAGATCGCGCCGCATCACGCAATCGCGTCCTTCGACTGCGGAAACGAAGCGCTCAACCTTTACCTGATCCGCTTCGCCCTGGCCAACCAGCGGGCCAGCACTGCCCAAACCTACCTGGGATTTGCGGATGGTCAGGCTATCGGCTTCTACACGCTCGTTGCGGGCGAAGTCGCTTTCGATGACGCTCCCGAGAGGCTCGGAAAGGGGCTGGCCTGCTACCCAATACCGATCATGCTCTTGGCGCGACTAGCCGTAAGCCGCAATTGGCAGGGCCGCGGTCTGGGTCCAGGTCTGCTCAAGGACGCGATGCGCCGCACCGCACAGGCCGCCGATATCGCGGGCATTAGCGCCTTCGCTGTGCACGCCAAGCACGCCGGCGCCGCCGCCTTTTACAGCAGGTTCTGCCGCCGCCCACCGACCCGCTGCACCTCTTTTTGCTGCTCAAGGACCTGAGGCGAGCCATGGGAGATTAGCGCCTTGGCGCCAGATCGCAACCGGGAGAGGCTCAACGTCGAAAGCGAGCGCCTCACCCCGGAAGGGACGCTTGGTCTAGCTCGCCTTCAAGAGACGCGCGGCCTCGACGGCGAAATATGTGAGAATGCCGGATGCGCCCGCGCGGCGGAAGGCGAGCAGGCTTTCGAGCACGCAACGGTCGCGGCTGAGCCAGCCGTTCTGGAACGCGGCCGCGAGCATCGCGTATTCGCCCGACACCTGATAGACGAAGGTCGGGACCTGGAAGGTTTCCGACACGCGGCGCACGATGTCGAGATAGGGCATGCCGGGCTTGACCATCACCATGTCCGCGCCCTCGGCCAGGTCGAGCGAGACTTCGCGGATCGCCTCGTTGGTGTTCGCCGGGTCCATCTGATAGGTGCGCTTGTCGCCCTTCAGCGTGCCGGACGAGCCGACGGCGTCGCGGAACGGCCCGTAGAAGGCGGACGCGTATTTCGCGGCGTAGGACATAAGCAGCGTGTTCTTGAAGCCGTTCGCCTCCAGCGCCTCGCGGATGGCGCCGATGCGGCCATCCATCATGTCGGAGGGCGCGAGCACGTCGCATCCGGCCTCGGCCTGCGTCAGCGACTGGCGCACCAGCGCTTCGAGCGTCTCGTCATTGGCGATTTCGCCCTCGATCAGAAGCCCGTCATGGCCGTGGCTGGTATAGGGATCGAGCGCCACGTCGCAGATCACGCCCATTTGCGGCACGCGGCCTTTCAGCGCGCGAACGGTGCGGCAGACGAGGTTTTCCGGGTTGAAGGCCTCGGTCGCCGCGTCGTCGCGAAGACTTGTCTGGGTGTAGGGGAACAGCGCAATGGCGGGCACCCCAAGCTCCGCCGCCTCTTCGGCCGCGTCCACCGCGAGGTCGATCGAGAGCCGCTCCACGCCCGGCATGGACGGGATGGGCTGGCGCACCTTCTTGCCGTCGGCGACGAAGATCGGCCAGATCAAATTCGCGGGCGAAAGCGCCGTCTCCGCGACAAGAGCGCGCGACCACGGCGCCTGTCTCGGCCGTCTCAGCCTGATGTTGGGGTATCCGCCCGCGCCGGATTTCGCGAGCGATGCTTTATCTGCGAGGAATGATGAGGGTTTTTTTACGATTGTCATGGCGCACGACCTGTCAAGTAAAGTGGACAGTCAATACGCCCGAAAGACGCTTGACACAAGCTCGGAGTTAGCCTAGAACAAACACAGAACGTCGATGGCCTCCGCACTCCCCCCCATCGATGCCAGAGCAAGCAAGCGAGCCAAAAAACGCCGGTTATGTAAATGCTTACCGGCAAAGGCGTTCCCTTTTCCCCCCAATGTGGAACGATGACGCCCCCTTGGCCGCTTGCTTGCTTTTTTCGTCAAACTCAGCCAAATCGGGAACCATGGTGAAGATCGACGTTCTCGGCGCAGGCATCGTCGGCTTATGGCAGGCTTTCGTGCTGCGCAGGCGGGGCCACGACGTCACGCTGTGGGATCGCGCCGGAATACCCGGAGGCGTAAGGGCCAGCCAGCTCGCGGGCGCGATGCTGGCGCCTTATTGCGAGGGCGAGCCGGGACATGAGCTGGCCCTGAAGCTCGGCCTCGAAGCCCTGCCCCTCTGGCGGGAGCATTGTCCGGATATAGTCGCAGCGGGCACGCTGGTCGTTGCCGCGGCCCGCGACCGCGCCGACTACGAGCGGTTCGCCTCGCAGACGCACGGACACCGGCGGGTGGCCGCCGCCGAGTTGAGCGAGCTTGAGCCGGCACTCGGGGGCCGTTTCCACGAGGGGCTATTTTTCCCGGATGAAGCGCATGTCGAACCAGGCGCGGCGCTGGCTTTTCTTGCGCGCGAGTTGCGCCGCATGGGCGTTGTATGCCAGGCGTGCGCCTATCCTGAAGAGGGCGGAGAAAGCGGCGGCCTCATTGTCGATTGCCGAGGACTTGCCGCGCGCGACGGCCTCAAGACCTTGCGCGGCGTGCGCGGCGAGCGCATCGTCATCGAAGCCAAGGATGTGCGCCTGACGCGGCCCATCCGGCTGCTTCATCCCCGGGTCCCCTTCTACATCGTGCCATGGCCTTCGAAGCATTTCATGATCGGCGCCACTCTGATCGAAAGCGCGGATGGCGGCCCGGCCACTTTGCGCTCGGCGATGGAGCTTCTGTCGTGCGCTTATGCCCTGCTTCCCGAGCTTGGCGAGGCGAGAATTGTCGAGGTCGCCGCGGGCGTCCGTCCAAGCTTCCCCGACAACGCGCCGAAAATAGTCGTGCGCGGCCGCCGCATCTTCGTAAACGGCCTTTACCGGCATGGTTTTCTCGTCTCGCCCATACTCGCCGAGATCGCAGCCGACTATATAGAGACAGGCGCAAGGGCGGAGGGAGTTGTCTTTGAAGATCACGGTGAATGGTGAGACCCGCGTCACCGAAGCCAAAAGCCTGGACGAATTGTGCCGGGAGCTTGAGCTTGGCGACGCGAAGGTTGCGACGGCGCGAAACGGCGATTTTGTGCCCGCAAGCGCGCGCGCGGCGGCGGCTCTCGCCGAGGGAGACGCCATCGAGATCGTGTCTCCGCGACAGGGAGGCTGAGCGATGAATTTACACCCGCGCGATGCAGGCGCCGCGCCAGATGCGCTTTCCCTTTACGGCCAAACGGTATCCTCGCGGCTTCTGCTCGGCACCTCGCTCTACCCGTCGCCGGACATCATGCGCCGCTCCGTGGAGGCCTCGGGCGCGGGTGTGCTGACCGTGTCGCTGCGCCGCGAATTGAGCCGCGACGCGGGCGCCGGCGCGCGCTTCTGGGAGCTGGTGAGGAGCTTCGGCGCGCGCATCCTGCCCAACACCGCCGGCTGCCATACGCCGCGCGAGGCGATCACCACCGCCCAGATGGCGCGCGAGCTGTTCGAAACGAACTGGGTCAAGCTCGAAGTGATCGCGAACGACGACACGCTGCAGCCGGACGTGATCGGCCTTGTCGAGGCGGCGGAGGCGCTATGCCGCGACGGCTTCAAGGTTTTCCCCTACTGCACCGAGGATTTGAGCGTCGCCGAGCGCCTGCTTCGCGCCGGCTGCGAGGTGCTGATGCCGTGGGCGGCGCCCATCGGTTCCGGACGCGGCCTCATGAACCCCTATGGAATGCGCACGCTGCGCGCCTTCTTCCCCGAAACGCCGCTCATCGTGGACGCCGGCATCGGCGCGCCCTCCCACGCCGCCGAAGCGATGGAGCTTGGTTTCGACGGCATTCTTTTGAACACGGCCGTCGCGAAGGCCACGGACCCGGTTGCGATGGCGGCGGCTTTCGCCAAGGCCATCGAGGCGGGCCGCATGGCCTATCGCGCCGGGATCATGCCGCCGCGCGACATGGCGAGCCCCTCGTCGCCGGTCGCCGGCCTCGCCTTCCTCGGCGGCGCCCGTGCTTCCTAGGTTCTACCCCATCGTTCCGGACGCGGCCTGGGCCGGGCGGCTTGCGCGGCTCGGCGTGAAGCTGATCCAGCTCCGCATGAAGGACGCGCCCGCCGCGATCGCGCCCGCAATCCGCGAAGCGCTCGCCGCATGCCGCACCGCGGGCGCCGAGCTTGTCGTCAACGACCATTGGCAGGCGGCCATCGACTGCGGCGCCGGTTTCGTGCATCTCGGCCAAGGCGACCTCGATACGGCGGATGTCGCCGCGATCCGCCGCGCGGACCTCAAACTCGGCCTTTCCACGCACAGCCATGAGGAGCTTGACCGCGCGCTCGGTTTCGACCCCGATTACGTCGCGCTCGGCCCCATCTACGAGACCACGCTGAAAGTCATGCCTTTCGCGCCGCAGGGCCTCGCCCGCATCGGCGAGTGGAAGGCGCTGGCGAAGCGCCCGCTCGTGGCCATCGGCGGCATCACGCTGGAGCGCGCGCCGCTCGTCTTCGCCGCCGGCGCCGACAGCATCGCGGTCGTGTCCGATGTGGTCGTCAATCCCTACCCCGACCGGCGCGCCCGCGATTGGCTCGCCTTCGTCGATTTCCCCCCGCAAACCTAGCCGGACTGCCTCGCCGTGTCATGCCTCGACCTGCCGGTCCGGGTTCTCCCAAAGCTCGCTGTAATTCGGGAACTGCTTCAGGATCGGCTCGCTCCGCGTCGGCCCGATCCACGGCAGGAGGCGACGGAACAGCGCGTTCACGAGCGGCGAGGTGTGCCGGATGTAGAGGTCGAGCGGCAGGAGCGCGTGCCGCATCTGCAGCTTCGGCCCATAGCCGAGGCTCGTGCTCACGATGGATTTGAAGCCGTTTGCGATGGCCCAGGAAATGATGTCGCGCATCACATAAAAGTACAGGTGCAGATCGAGCGCGATGCGATAGTCGAGCCCGAGATATTCGCCGTAAAGCGCGTCGCCCTCGATGAGGCACAGCGAAAACGCGACAACCCTGCCCTCCTGGCGCCAGATGAAGAAGCGCGCCTTGTCCGGCATGCGGCGGCCGATTTCCAGAAAATACGCCTTTGTGAGCTTCTCGAACTGGAAGGCGGAGCGCTCGAACACCTGCATATAGAGGGCGTGGATTTCGTCGATGACGGCGTCCGCCGCAACCGCCACTTCAAGCTCGATGGGGCTCGCCTGCTCCGCCGCCTTGAACTTGCGCCTGAACTCGGTGCGCCGCTTGCTCTTGATCGCCTTGTTCAGATAGTCGTCGAAACTCGTATAGGCGGAAATGTCGAGCCGCGTCATCGGCATGCTCGGCGTCCTCGCGAAGCCGCGCCGCAGGAAGCCGCCGAGCGCCTCGCGGTATTCCGTGGGGAACTCCTTCAGCACAATGAGCGAGGCCTTCTGCCGCCGCGCCAGAGCCGCAATCTCGCGGGCGAGCGTTTCGGCCGCCGCCCGCCGCGAGGCCGCCGTTTGCGGGGCAAGGTGCCCCTCGCCCGCCGCGCAGCCGGCCATGAGCGTGCGCATCTTCAGGAAGCGCGGCCATAGCCGCCTCGCCGCCTTCGCGAAGGCCTGCGCCCGAGGCCCGGCGCCCGCCAGCACATCCTGATCGTGCAGGAAGTAGGGCTGTATCGCGGCAAGCCGCCCGCTCTCGTTCATGACCGCGAAATAGCGATACTCGAATTCGGGGCAGATCGTGTCCTCGACGATCTCGTAATAGCGGCTGTCCTTGCGCAGATGGCTGAACGCGGACTTCCAAAGAGGAAGGCTGGCCAACTCGTCGCGGCGCAGTATCGCGATATGCCCGGCGCCGGCGATGGCGGAGGGGACGCCTGTCACATGGGCCCGCTCGGTAAAGCTCGGCATCATGCATAACCCGGATGCGACATTTCCTGAAACGATGCCACCCAGAGGCCCTCGCGATCATATCCCTGTTACATGTCAGCACTATGTAAATAGCCCGAGGCTTAGCGCGAAGGGGCGCCCTTCGCAAGGCTCGATTGAAGGATGCGCATCCTGCAACTTGACCGCAACAATTTAGCGCTTTTTTTACGACATATTTATAGATTTTTGGTTAAGGGCTTTCTCAGCGTTAAGCTTCAGCATACGAATCGCCTACCTTATTCAAGGCTTCTTTAATTCAGATAGAGCCAGTCATGTGCATGCCGGGCGAAGCGCCGCGTAGCCGAATGAAGGGACAGCGCTTCGCTTTCTTGACAGCGGCGGCGAGGCTTCGAATTGCGGCGTTGGCGATGGCCTCCTTCCAGGCCGTCCTGTATGCTCATGCCGAGGTGGAATCGACGCCCGCCGAGCTTGAGGCCGCGCGAAAACTCAACCTCCCCGTCACAACGAACGAAAACCCGATCTGCAAAGCTCCCAAGGTCTTGGCCGCCGCCAAGAAGGTCGAGGCGGGGATCGCCGCCATCGACAAGGCTATCGATGAAATCCGCGATAATGCATTCAGAGGCGGCAGGGATACGCTCGCCGCCGAGGAGCGCGAACAGACTGGCGCCCTCGAAAACCTGCGCAGGAAGCTCCAGGCCTCGCTGAAGACGCTTGAGGCCCTGCCCTCTTGCGAGAGTTTGCTGGCCGCCTATGCAGCCCGTCAAGCCCTCTACGGAAATGGCCCGGAAGCCGCTCTGCATCTGATCGAGACGGCGCATGGCCCGATCCGCGGCGGCGCGAGCGTCTCTTATCCGATGCAGCCCTGGGGCGCCAAAATCGTCGTCGCGCCTGTCCTGTCGGCGGACTGGCTGGACGAAGGCGTGAGGCGCGTCCTTCCCGGCGGCGGCGTCGCTCGCATCGCGGCCAATGCGGCGGCGACGGCCGGGGTTAAAATCGGCCCAAGGATTACGCCGGAGGTCTGGACCTACGCCATTGCGGGAGGCAGCCTTGTGAACGAGTCCGCCGCCGCCGGCTGGCTGAAGCAGTCCTCGACGCTTCCCGGCGCGACGGCGGGCGCGGGCTTCGCGTTCAGCCCCCGGCTTCTGCAAGCGCCCGCCCAGCCTTACTCGGTGTTTGCGGAGTACCGGCATACATGGCTGTCCAACGCGCCCCTCGCCGCGCCGGGCGTGGCTTTCCGCCGCGACGAGGACGCCATGAAAATCGGCGTCGGCGTCCCGCTTGGCTTTGCGCCTCCTCCGCTGAAGCTGGCGGTCGAGTAGAGGCCGTCATCCCGCACGCGTTGCGGCATGAAATGCTGCTGCGCAGACACGGCATCTCAGCCTGCGGCGTTTCCCGGACTTGATTACCCGCGTTGGGCAAGCCGGCCGGGTCTTAGCTGACGCGGCGCAGGATCAGGCTCGCATTCGTTCCTCCGAAGCCGAAGGAATTCGAGAGCACGGTGTCGATCTGCTTCTTCTTCGGCGCATGCGGAACGAGATCGATCGGCGTATGCACCGAAGGGTTGTCCAGGTTGAGCGTGGGCGGCGCGATGTTATTTGCAATGGCCAGCGTGGAGAAAATGGCTTCGACCGCGCCCGCCGCGCCGAGCAGATGCCCCGTCGCCGACTTTGTCGACGACATGGTGAGGCGTCCCGCCGCGTCGCCGAACAGCCGCTCCACGGCGCCAAGCTCGATCTCGTCGCCCATCGGCGTCGAGGTGCCGTGCGCGTTCACGTAATCGATCTCCGCCGGGGCGACCTTGGCGCGCTTCAGGGCCATCGTCATGCAGCGGAAGGCGCCATCGCCATCCTCGGCCGGCGCGGTGATATGGTAGGCGTCACCCGACATGCCGTAGCCGATGACCTCGGCGTAGATCCTCGCGCCGCGCGCCTTGGCGTGCTCGTAGCTTTCGAGCACCACAACGCCCGCGCCCTCGCCCATCACGAAACCGTCGCGATCCTTGTCGTAAGGCCGCGACGCTTTCTCCGGCCGGTCGTTGAAATGGGTGCTGAGCGCCTTGCAGGCGGCGAAACCCGCAAGCGCGAGCCTGCAAAGCGGGCTTTCGGCTCCGCCCGCGACCATCACATCGGCGTCTTCGAACTGGATGAGCCGCGCCGCGTCGCCGATGGCGTGCGCGCCGGTGGAGCAGGCGGTGACGACCGCATGGTTCGGCCCCTTGAGCCCATGCTTGATGGACACATAGCCCGAAGCGAGGTTGATGAGGCGGCCCGGAATGAAGAACGGGCTGAGACGGCGCGGACCCTTTTCGTGAACGGTCATCGTCGCCTTCTCGATGCCCTGCAGGCCGCCGATGCCGGAGCCGATGAGAACGCCCGCGCGGGTGCGGTCCTCCTCGTTCCGGGGCTGCCAGCCTGAATCGGCGATCGCCTGGTCGGCGGCCGCCATCGCGTAGACGATGAAGTCGTCGACCTTGCGCTGCTCCTTCGGCTCCATGCTCTCGTCGGGGTTGAACTCCCCCGGCGCGGAGCCTCTGGGTATGAAACAGCCGATCTGGCAGGGGACATCCGACACCTCGAATTCGGCGATGCGCCGGGCCCCGCTTTTGCCCGAAAGTAGATTGCGCCAAGCATGATCGACGCCGCTGCCGACCGGCGTGACCAACCCCAACCCCGTAATGACGACCCGCCGCATCATGCCCTCCGATGATACAATGCCAGCCAACGAGTCCCGGCAACGGCCGCCTGCACTCGATCGGATGCATTCCCCGCCGAAACGTTGAGGCGCGAGCGCGTTACAAAGACTTCTGGCTCAATCAAGCCTTTGTGGTATTCGCTTCCAGGAAGCGAATGGCGTCGCCGACCGTTTGAATGGTCTCGGCGGCGTCGTCCGGAATTTCCACGCCGAATTCTTCTTCGAACGCCATGACAAGCTCGACCGTGTCCAAGCTGTCGGCGCCGAGATCGTCGATGAAGCTGGCGTTTTCGGTGACTTTATCGGCTTCGACGCCGAGATGCTCTACGACGATCTTTTTTACGCGGTCCGAGATATCGCTCATGTTTTCCTCACGGTTTCCCCAAGTGATCAAGCGCCTAACTTCACTCTATTAAGCACAGGTAATTTCAATGCCGCAACACATCGGACTTCTACTGCACCCGGGCGCCGTGGTGGCTGGTAGCACCGATGCTTTGGGGGTGAAAGCCTTTTTTAGGCGCCTGCACCCACTTTCCACCTTATCAAGAATTGCGCCCTGAACAAATCGCGGCCCGCGTCGTCAGCGTGGTCAGACCATCACCATCCCGCCATTGATGTGGAGCGTTTCCCCGGTGATGTAGCGGGCCTCCTCGCTGGCGAGGAACACAACCGCGGCGGCTATGTCGCCGGGCTTCCCGAACACGCCGGAAGGAATTGCGCTGGCGATCGCCTCCGTCTGTTTCTCGTTCAATGCATGCGTCATCGGCGTTTCGATGAACCCTGGCGCAATACAATTGGCGGTTATCCCGCGCGATGCAACCTCCCGCGCGAGCGATTTCGTCATGCCGACAAGCCCGGCCTTGGAGGCCGAGTAGTTGGCCTGACCGGGATTGCCGATCACGCCGCTGATCGACGCAATGTTGACGATGCGCCCCGCGCGGCGGCGCATCATGTTTCTCAGCGCGGCGCGGCAGAGGCTGAACGCGGAGGTCAGGTTGATGGCGATGACCTCGTCCCACTCCTCGTCCCTCATGCGCATGAACAGATTGTCCTTGGTCACGCCCGCGTTGTTGACGAGAATATCGAGCTGGCCCATCGCCGCTTCCGCCTGGCCGACAAGCGCCGCGATCTGCGCGCGGTCGCGCAAGTCGCAGGGAAGCACATGGGCGCGCGAGCCGAGCCTGGCCGCGACCTCTTCGAGCTTCTCCCGGCGCGTGCCCGAGATCGCAACCGTTGCGCCCTGCGCATGCAGCGCCGCGGCCACGGCCTCGCCGATGCCGCCGGATGCGCCGGTGACAAGCGCGCACTTGCCTGTCAAATCAAACATGGCGAGAAAACTCCATGCGCCGTCACGCCTCCGTGCGAGCCTTCAGCCATTCGCCGAAGGCCTTGATATCGTCCGGCGTCCCGACAGAGCGGGCGTCGGCTTCAGCCCGAATGCGCTTGGCGATTCCGGTGAGGATGCGCCCCGCTCCGATCTCGAACAGCGTCTTCGCGCCGTGGTCCACCATGTAGGCGACGGATTCGCGCCAGCGCACAACACCTGTCACCTGCTGGACTAACAGGGATTTGATCTCTTGCGGGTCGAGAACCGGCGCGGCGGTGACATTGGCGATAATCGGAACGGCGGGCGCCTTGAATGCCGCGCCGTCCAGGGCTTCCGCCATGCGGCCGGCGGCAGGCTTCATCAGCGCGCAATGGAAGGGGGCGCTCACGGGCAGCGGCACGGCGCGGCGGATGCCGTATCCGGGCGCGAGCTTGACGGCGCGGTCCATCGCGGATTTCGTTCCGCTGATCACGACCTGACCCGGCGCGTTGTCGTTGGCGACCTGCGAGACTTCGCCTTCAGCGGCGGCGGCGGCGAGCTTCCCGGCTTGTTCGATTTCGGCGCCGATCAGCGCGAGCATCGCGCCCTCGCCCGGCGGAACCGCCTCCTGCATCGCCTGCCCGCGCAGCCGCAAAAGCTTCGCGGCGCTGGCCACGGAGAACACGCCCGCCGATGCAAGCGCGGAATATTCGCCGAGCGAATGGCCCGCCGCGAACGCCGGCTTGATCGTATCGGCGCCGTATTCCTGCTGCATCACGGCGAAGGCCGCGAGCGACACCGACATCAGCGCGGGCTGCGCGTTCTCTGTCAGCGTCAGCGTGGCTTCGGGGCCTTCCCACATGATGCGGGTAAAATGCTCGGAGAGCGCCTCGTCGACCTCTTCGAAAACATGGCGCGCGACGGCGAAATTCTGCGCGAGGCTCTGCCCCATGCCGACCGACTGGCTACCCTGTCCAGGAAATGTCAATGCAAACGTCATGAGGCTCGCGTCGTCACTCGCTCTAGAATGATGGCGTGATGACAGCTTGGCCAATCACGGTTCGTTGCGCCAGAGACACGTTTCGGCGCGGGCTGTCAAGCGGGGCTTTGGAATGTCCGGCGCCAACCGGTTGCTTATGGCGGAGCCTGTGTCCAGCGATCCCGGCCTTTCGCTCACAGCCGTTTCCTGCCCGAAGCGTCCAAGCGCGCGACAATATGCCAAAACGCGCCCCGCACCAAAAGCATCCGCCGCGCGCCTGCCCTGTTGCAGGAAGAATTCGCGGCCCGCTTCCAGGCGGTCCGGCGCGCATTGAAGCCCGATGCCGCCGCCTATTGCGCGATGTCGCCATCGACATAAAACCAGCGGCCGTCCTCGCGGACGAAGCGGCTCGTTTCGCGCATCTCTGAAGTCCGGCCGCTCGCCTTGTAGCGCGCGGCGAACTCCACGATGGCCCTGTCCGGCGCAAGCGCCTCGTGGCGCAGCACCTTGAGCCCGAGCCAGCGGCGCTGCAAAGCGTCCCACCCAATCGCCGCGGGCCGCGTCGAGGGATGCCAGGTGGCCAGCGGTAATCCTCGAGCTTCAGCACAAACGCGGAATAGCGCGAGCGCATCAGCGCCTCGGCGCCGGACGGCGCGCCGCCATCGTGCCATCGCTGACAGCACCGCTCGTAGGAGAGCCGCCCGCCGCAAGGGCATGGGCCGCGAAACCGCTTTTCCTCAGTCATGCTGTGTGACGTCCTGTCATTTTCTTTGCTAGGGAATGGCAAATTTCTGTCTTATTTGTCCACATTCTTTCTCCCGTAGAGAAACGCCCGTGGGCAACGAGCATGGCCGCGCCATCCAAAAACAGATATGCGCCCGCCGTCGAGGCCGAGAAGGCGTTCCGCCTGTTTTGCGAGCCGGCAAAGAGAGGCCGGCCGATTACCGGCGGCAGGCGCTGCGAGCGCGCTTTCATCTCCGCCACGCCCGCCAGGAGGAGTGCGGCGGCGTTCGCGCTTACGTGCTTGAGCCCGAAGGCGCGCCCAAGGGCACGGTCCTTCTCATCCACGGTTGGGCGGCGGAGGCGTCGTTCATGGCTGTGTTCGCCGAGGCGCTGCGAAGGATCGGCTATCGCGCGGCGCTGTTCGATCTGCCGGCGCATGGGCGGTCGCAGGGCCGCACCACCAACCTCGCGGCCTGCGCGCGGGCGGCTCATCGCGTCGCCACAGCGTTCGGGCCGCTGCATGGGATCATCGGCCATAGCCTCGGCGCGCTCATTTCGCTGTGGATTGCGGAAGGGGGACCGCCGCTTGGCGTCCCCACCCTTGCGCCAAGGATCGCGCTTCTCGCCTGCCCCAACCGTTTCATCGACGTGATGCGCAATTTCGGAGGAAAGCTCGATTTGTGCGTCCACGGGCAGCTCGGCTTCGAAAGGCGCATCTCGCGCGTGGGCGGCCGCCCGGTCGGGCGCTTCTCGGCCGCAGGTCTCCTTGGCGCGCTTGAAACCGACATCCTCGCCGTCCATAGCGCCGACGACGAGCGCGTGCCCTTCGCGGACGCCGAGGCCATCGCCGCCGCCAGCCGCCGCGTCAGGCTCATGCGCGTGGAGGGGCTCGGCCACGCGAAACTTCTCTACGACGGAACCGTGATCCGAAGCGTTGCGTCCTTTATTGCCGGCGCCGATCCCTGATCCGAGAGGCCTGCCTGAATGGAGCGCGGCCGCCGTCGATCACGTTCGCACTCCCGCTGCATCGGAAACTGCTATACCCTGGAGAGACGCGCCGCGGCGTGAGCGCGGGATTTCAAACCGAACAAGCGAGGAACCCTGACATGAGCGATCGCATCCGTGAAATACTGAGCTGGTATACGGGGGAAAATCCCGGCGTCAGGACCAACATCGCCAGACTGCTCAATCATGGCCGCCTCGCCGGCACGGGGAAGCTTGTGATTTTGCCGGTGGATCAAGGCTTCGAGCACGGCCCCGCGCGCAGCTTCGCGCCGAACCCGGCGGGATACGACCCGCGCTACCATTTCCAGCTCGCCATCGACGCCGGATGCAATGCCTACGCCGCGCCGCTCGGCTTCATCGAGGCCGCCGTCTCCGATTACGCGGGCGAAATCCCGCTGATCCTGAAGTGCAACAATCACGACGTTCTCAACGACGAGAAGGATCCGCTCTCCGCGGTGACGGCCGGGGTAGACGACGCGCTGAAGCTCGGCTGCGCCGCCATCGGCTTCACCATCTATCCGGGGTCGAGCCATTCCGCCACGATGTACGAGCAGCTTCGCGAGCTGGCCGCCGAGGCGAAGGCCGCGGGTCTCGCGGTGGTGGTGTGGTCCTATCCGCGCGGGAGCAGCCTCTCGAAGGATGGCGAAACCTCCATCGACGTGGTGGCCTACGCGGCGCAGATCGCGGCCCAGCTCGGCGCGAACGTCATCAAGGTGAAGCTGCCGAGCGCAAAGATCGAGCAGCCCGACGCGAAAAAGGTCTATGAGAAGCAGGCGATCCCGATTGCGACGCTGCCCGAGCGCGTGCGCCATATCGTGCAAAGCGCCTTCAACGGGCGGCGCATCGTGATCTTCTCCGGCGGCGCGGCGACGGGCGACGAGCATGTGTTCGCCGAGGCGCGCGCCATCCGCGACGGCGGCGGCTTCGGCTCGATCATCGGGCGCAACTCGTTCCAGCGCAAGAAGGAGGACGCCGTGAAGTTCCTCTCGACCGTCATCGGCATCTATGAGGGATCGATCGAGTAAGCGCCCTGCCCTTTTCTGGATTCCGGCGCCGGGCCGCCCTTTGTGGCCCGGCCTCTCGGCGCCAGCGTCAGCCGCCCTTCCCGAGCCTGCGGCAATGCGCGCCTCAAAAAAGTATAACTTTTTTCTTAATGCAGACATTCGAATAAATTAATTAAGTTCATGAGGGAATTGGTCTAGGATGGATCTTCAGTTGGGGAAGAAGCCATGAATGCGCCGCCGGATTTGCATGTGCGCCTCTCGATCCGAGAAGCCTTGACTCGCATTGGCGACGCAAGCGGCGCCGCGGACGACCATCGGATCGTCGCGCGCCTGACATCCGTCATGAAAGAGCTGGAAGATATCCTGGCGCAGCTAGCGCCCGACCCCGCGCCGGTCGCGCGCTGCATCTGTTCCTGGGCGCAGGCGAACGAGTAGGCCCGCCGCTGCAAGACGAAAGGCTGGCGCACCCGACAGGACTTGAACCTGTGACCCCAAGAATTCGGAATCTTGTACTCTATCCAGCTGAGCTACGGGTGCGTCCCTCGACCATAGCCGAAGCCGCCCCGCGCCGCAACACGGCATGTGCGCCGCCGTCCGCCGCGCGCGCCCAAGACACAGAGTGGAGGGGAAGGGGCGAAAGAGCGGGAAGTGGCGTAACCCAAATCCGGCGCGCCAGGGTTAATGAACCGCCAACGCGAGAAGCCGGCGCCGGCCGCAACGCCCTCCATTGCGCCGCGCTTTCGAATGCCTATAGTTGGGGCCATGACGACTCTCGCCCCCGCCCGCACCGGCGCCGAAGCTCCGCACGCGCCCGCCATCCCGCCCGGCAGCCGCGTCTATCTCATCGACGGCTCGGGCTATATTTTCCGCGCCTTCCACGCGCTGCCGCCGCTGACGCGCCCCTCCGACGGGCTGCCGGTCGGCGCCATCCACGGCTTCTGCAACATGCTGTGGAAGCTGCTCCGCGAGACCAAGGGCGAGAAGCGGCCGACGCACCTTGCGGTGATCTTCGACCATAGCAAAACCAGCTTCCGCAACGCGATTTCGCCCGCCTACAAGGCGCACCGCCCCGAGACGCCGCCGGAGCTTATCCCGCAATTCTCGCTGATCCGCGACGCCGTGCGCGCCTTCCGCGTGGCCTGCGTCGAGCAGGAGGGCTACGAGGCCGACGACATCATCGCGACCTATACGCGCGAGGCGGCTGAGGCCGGCGGCGAGGTGGTGATCGTCTCCTCCGACAAGGACCTGATGCAGCTCGTCGGCCCCGGCGTGACCATGCTCGACACCATGAAGAACAAGACCATCGGCGAGGCCGAGGTGATCGAAAAGTTCGGCGTACCGCCCGAAAAGGTGGTGGATGTGCAGGCGCTTGCGGGCGACCCCACCGACAATGTGCCGGGCGTGCCGGGCATCGGCGTGAAGACCGCCGCCGAACTGATCCGCGAGCATGGCGACCTCGAAACGCTGCTCGCGCGTGCGCCCGCGATCAAGCAGAAGATGCGCCGCGAGCGCCTCATCGAGTTCGCGGATCAGGCGCGGCTGTCGCGCCGCCTCGTCGAGCTTGAGAGGCATGCGCCCATCGTGCAGCCGCTCGACCTCGCCGCCGTGGAGGAGCCGGACCCGCATGCGCTCCTCGCATTCCTGCGCGCGATGGAGTTCAATTCCCTCACAAAGCGCATCTCCGAAGCCTTCGGCGTCGAGCCCCCTGCCCCCGGCGAAGTGCATGCGCCCGCGCCCGCCGTCGGGGCGCCCAAAATCGGCGAGCCAGCAGAGAAGCAACCCGCCGGCCCGAAAGGCCCCGCCGCCGAAGCTAAGCGCGTGGCGGATTGGCTGAAATCCATTCCCTTCGACCGCGCCTGCTACGTACAGGTGACGGACCTGCAGACGCTCGAAGACTGGATCGCGGCGGCGACCGAGCAGGGCTTCGTCGCCTTCGACACCGAGACGACGGACCTCGACCCAGTGGCCGCGAGGCTCTGCGGCGTCGCGCTGGCGCTGGAGCCGAACCGCGCCTGCTACATCCCGCTCGGCCACCGTCCCGGCGACGGCCTCGACTTCACCGGCGCGGGCGAGATCGCGCAGCTGCCGATGGAGCACGCCATCCCCCGCCTCAAGGCGCTGCTCGAAGACGGCAGCGTGCTGAAGATCGGCCAGAACATCAAATACGACGCCGTGGTGATGCGCCGCTATGGCGTCCGCCTCGCGCCCTACGACGACACCATGCTGATGGCCTATGCCTGCGACCAGGGGCGCGGCGGCCTTGCGGGCTTCGGCATGGACGAGCTGTCGAAGCGCCATCTCGGGCACACCCCCATCGCCTTCGCCGACGTGGCGGGCAAGGGCAAGGCGCAGACGAAGTTCGATTGCGTCCCCGTGGACAAGGCGACGGAATATTCGGCGGAGGACGCCGACGTGACGCTGCGCCTCTGGCATCTGTTCAAGGCGCGGCTCGCCGCCGAAGGAATGGCGGCGGTCTACGAGACGCTGGAGCGGCCCATGCCGGCGGTGCTCGGCGAGATGGAGCTTGCGGGCGTGAAGGTGGACCGCGCCGTGCTTTCGCGGCTTTCCGGCGAATTCAGCCAGAGCCTCGCCCGCTTCGAGGACGAGATTTATGCGCTGGCGGGCGCCAGGTTCAACATCGGCTCGACGATGCAAGTCGCCGATTTGCTGTTCGGCAAGTTCGGCCTGCCCGGCGCGAAGAAAACCTCGACCGGCAAATGGAGCACGGGCGCGAAGGTGCTCGAAGACCTCGTTTCGAGCGAGGAGCTTACCGAGGATCAGCGCCGCCTGCCCGCGAAGCTGCTCGAATGGCGCCAGCTCGCCAAGCTGAAAAGCACCTACACCGACTCGCTTCCGCAACACATCGACGCCGAGACAGGCCGAATCCACACCTGCTTCTCGCTAGCCTCGACCTCCACCGGGCGGCTCTCGTCCACCGAGCCGAACCTGCAGAACATCCCGATCCGCACACGTGAAGGCCGCATGATCCGCACGGCCTTCATCGCGGAGCCCGGCAAGAAGCTCATCTCCGCCGACTACAGCCAGATCGAGCTGCGCGTGCTCGCCCACATGGCCGACATCCCGGCGCTGAAGCGCGCCTTCGCCGAAGGGCTCGACATTCACGCCATGACGGCGTCGGAGATGTTCGGCGTGCCGGTGAAGGACATGCCGTCCGATGTGCGCCGCCGCGCCAAGGCGATCAATTTCGGCATCATCTACGGCATCTCGGCCTTCGGCCTCGCGCAGCAGCTCGGCATTCCGCGCGGCGAGGCGGGCGAGTATATTGCCAAGTATTTCGAGCGCTTTCCCGGTATCCGCGCCTATATGGACGCGATGCGCGCCAAGGTCCGCGAGGACGGCCATGTCGAGACGCTGTTCGGGCGCAAGATCCACTTCCCGGAGATCGATACGCCGCAGCGGAACATGCGCGCGTTTTTCGAGCGCGCCGCCATCAACGCGCCGATCCAGGGGACGGCGGCCGACATCATCCGCCGGGCCATGATCCGCGTCCCCGCCGCGCTGGCCGCGGCGAAGCTGTCGGCGCGCATGCTGCTGCAAGTTCACGACGAGCTTGTGTTCGAAGCGCCGGACGCCGAGGCGGAGGCCACGATCAAGGCCGCGACCCGCGTCATGGAGCACGCAGCGGAGCCCGCCGTCGCCTTCTCCGTGCCGCTCAAGGTCGACGCGCGCGCCGCGCAGAATTGGGACGAGGCGCATTGACGTGCCAAGCAAACTCCGCCGATTTGCCCAACACATTTTCATCCCGGCCAAGCGAAGCGCGAGCCGGGATCCAAAAAAATGAGTGCTCTATTAAGATCCCGGATACGGCGCAAGCGCCGTTCCGGGATGACAGGCAGACGACCTCGTCCGCGCCGCCGGCTGGTATCGGGAACATGGCGCCGCCGTGAAAGCCAAATTCATCTCCAGGGTGGGAACCACCCTCAATCGTATCGTCAGCCGCCCCTCTCAATTTCCACATGCGTCAGAAGGAGTTCGGCAGGCTTTGCTGCGCGGCTTTCCCTATTCGATCTATTTCAGGAGCGCCGACACGAAGGTCATCGTCGTGGCCCTGCTCCACCAGCGCCGCGACCCGAATATTCTCGACAGCCGTCTGAATTGAGCTTGCCGCAGGAAATGCGGGAGAGGGGCGAGACGGTGGATAAGTTGTAGAAAAGCCTGGACGTTTCGCGAACGGGGCCTAGAACAAAGCAGATACAAGGCTTTGGTCGGGCATGGCTTACCGGTTTCTGGAATTCTTCTCGGGCGGCGGCATGGCGCGAGCGGGGCTTGGGCCGCGCTGGCGCTGCGAGCTTGCGAACGACATCGATGCGCGCAAGGCGGCCTCCTATCGCGTGAACCACGGCGCGGGCGATGAGCTTGTGGCCGGCGACGTGGCTGGCCTTTCGCCGGAGCTGCGCCATTACGACGCGGATCTCGCCTGGGCGTCTTTTCCGTGCCAGGATTTGTCGCTGGCCGGGAACGGCGCGGGGCTCGGCGGCGCGAGAAGCGGCAGCTTCTGGGGCTTCTGGCGGTTCATCAGCGCGCTAAACGTCATCGGCCGTCATCCGAAAATCGTCGCCATAGAGAACGTCGCCGGACTGCTCACCTCGCGTGGAGGCGCCGACCTCCTTCAGATTCTGCACGCTTGCGAGAGCATGGGCTACGAGACCGGCGTGGACATCATCGATGCGGAGCTGTTCGTTCCGCAATCCCGGCCGAGGCTTTTCATCCTCGCTGTGCAGAAGAGACTGACGATGGCCGCCGCGAGACGCCCCGACCCTTCCGCGCCATGCGCCGGCAAGGCGCTCGCCAACCTGCCGGAAGCGATCATGCCGTACTGGCGGCGCTGGCATATTCCCAGACCCTCCATACGGCGGCAAACGCTCGCCGGCATCATCGAGCCGGCGCCGTCCGGCGTGGCGTGGCATTCGCCCGAGCAAACGCAAGTGCTGATCGGCCTCATGAACGAGGCGAACCGGAAGAAGCTCAAGGCGGCGCAGGCGAAGGGCGTCCTTCAGGCCGGGACGCTGTATCGAAGGACGCGGATCGAAAACGGCGCCAGGGTCCAGCGCGCGGAAGTGCGCTTCGATGGCGTCGCCGGTTGCCTGCGCACGCCAGCGGGCGGATCGAGCCGCCAGACCATCCTTCTGGTCCAAGGCGAAAACGTCAGGACGAGGCTGCTCTCCCCGCGCGAGGCGGCGCGCCTGATGGGCCTGTCCGACAGCTATATCCTGCCCGCGCGCTACAACGAGGCCTACCACCTTCTCGGCGACGGCGTGGCCGCGCCGCTGGTCCGCCATCTCGCGGGGCATTTCTTCGAGCCGATCCTCGACGCCATTGGACTTGAGCGCGCCGCCTGAGACGGAAGCGGCCCTTCCAATGTGGTTCTATGATACCGTAACAAGCACCTTTTTTTGCAAAACGAACCCAATAGGGTAAATCTGCAGTATACGCTCGTACGATTGCGCGAACGCTCCGCCGAGCGCTACGATCCGGCGGCCGGTAATGATAGAACGCCTCGGGAGAGGCTTCGCTTGCGGAGAGGCCTTTGCGGTCGAAGGCGCCGGAGACGGCGGCGGAACGGTCCGCCATCATGCGCGCGGTCAGGAGCCGCGACACTGCGCCCGAACTCAAGGTGCGGAAGATCGCGTTCGCGGCAGGCTTCCGCTACCGGCTGAACGGCGACAGCCTGCCCGGCAAGCCCGACATGGTGTTCTGGAGCAGGAAGAAGGCCATCTTCGTCCACGGCTGCTTCTGGCACGGGCACACATGCAAGCGCGGCGACCGCATGCCGGCGTCCAACGTCGCGTATTGGACGAGAAAAATCTCGCGCAACAGGGAGCGCGACGCGCGCGTTCGCGACGAGTTGGCGCGCCTCGGCTGGCGATCGCTCACCATCTGGGAATGCTGGCTGAAAGACGGCGACGCGGTGCTTAACGCGCTCCGCGACTTCCTCGCCGCTTGACGCCTCTTGCCGGTGAGAGTTTCCGCCGCGCCCGTCGAGGCATCGCCACCACCCGGGGATGAGGGGCGGCGGGCGGCGCGGCCCGAACCATCGATGCTAACATGCGAGCGTTCGGTCTATCCCGGCTTGAGCGACTTGCGCCATCGCTGCGTCAGCCGGCCGCCAGGGGGTGTATGCCATCCTCGGAGAAACTCGGCTCGATGAAACCTTCCCTGTCGCTCATGGCGCCGAAATAGTCGAGAAACGTGAAGCCACGGGAGACGCTGTAGACTTGCAGCCAGCGGTTCAACTCCAGGATTTTACTCAGAGGATGCTTGAGGAGGTTGTAGCGGGACAGTGGCGTATTCCTGTGCGGGGGCGGAAGTAGCGAGGCCACGATCAGGCTCACCGCATTCGCCCGCGCGATCTCCGCCATCGAAGCGAAATTCGCCTGGATATCCTCCAGGAGCACCGGACCGCAATTGCCGCCGATGTCGTTGGTTCCGGCATGGATTACCACTGCGCTCGGCCTGAGCGCGATCGCGTCCTGCCTGAAACGAAGCAGCATCTGCGGCGTGGTCTGCGCGCCGATCCCGCGATTGATGTAGGGTTTGCCGGGGAAATGCCCGGCGAGAGTCCAGCCTTCGGTGATGGAGTCCCCGAAAAAGACGACGCGCTTCTCATTGGCTGCAGGCGGCCGAAGCGCAGCGTTCGCGGCCCGATAGCGCGACAGGTCGCCATAATCGTCGATCAGAGACACCAGCCACGACTTGCGCCAAGCCTGAAACTCCTTTTCGAATGGCGTTTCGAAATCCAAATCAGGGCCGCTGTCGCCGTCCTCGCGCCGCATCGCTCTTTTCAAACGCCGCAAATTAAGAAACGCCATGCGCCGCGAGCTCTGCGATAAAATTGGCGATCTGCTGATCCTCGGCTGAAGCGAGGCCGCTCACGCCCGCCGCGCCAACGATTGCGCCGTTCGCGTCCTTGATGACGCTGCCGCCCGGCAAGGCCGTGAGCCGGTCGTCGCAGAAGTACGACAACGCGATGTTTTCGCGGCGCAGACGCTCCAGCAGCGCGTCCGTATTCGCCTGCATGCGGGCGGCGGTGTAGGCTTTCCCTTGCGATATGGCGATGCTGCGGACCGGCGCGCCCTCCACACGCTGGAACGCGATGAGGAACCCCGCCGCGTCGCAGATCGCCACGCATGTCGGGCGCCCATAATCGGCGGCGGCCTTCTCGATGGCGCGCCGGATCAGGCCGTTCGCATGTTCAAGGCTCAGGCTGGTCATCGATTCCTCCCGCTGTGCTGCGTTCGCCCCTTATAGAATGCCTCTTTGCCGGGCCGGGTGCAAACTTGGACGGCGCAAGCCGGCGAACTCCCTTGCGGCGCTGCTTCATGCGGTGGCGGACGGGACTTGAACCATTTTGAAAAGTCCAAGCAATCGAGATCTTAACAATCGGCGATATCGCCCGCGGCGCGCTGAACGTTGAATGCCAGCCAAAAACCGAATAGAAAAGAAAGGAGATGCTGCGGATCGAGCTTCCGATTGGAAAGGATGGGAGAAGCAAGCAGCCCGTCGGTTAGAATAGTGTGACTTACCGGAAACGCATCTGGGTCGCTGGCGTCGCGGTCTCGTCGGCAGTACTGGCGCGTCGGCTCGCAAGCGGCCGCGCCGCACGCGACGCATGATGTGAAACATGAATCCGTTAGTCGGCAAAGGGGTGTTGCGGCGTTATGCAAAAAGTTCTTGAGTGTGAGCGCTCGTTATGGATGGTTTTGACAACCCATCCCCATCGCGAAGGCTTCGCGGCCCAAAATCTTGAACGGCAAAATTATTCTGTTTATTGCCCCATGATTGTGAAACGGATCAAGCACGCACGGCGCGCCTACGATGCTTTGCGACCGCTTTTTCCGGGTTACATCTTTGTGAAACGGCAGGACGCGATGCAGCTCTGGAGCCCAACGCTTGGCACTGCTGGCGTTCGCTCTCTGCTGCGAAATGGGGAGGGACCCGCAACTTTACCGGTGGGTTTCGTGGAAAGCTTAAGAGCGCGCGAGATCGACGGGGCAATTCGGAAGACGGAGACCCCTTTCGAGCAGGGGCAGGCCGTTGCGATCAACGGTGGCGTCTTCGATGGGTTCATTGGCAAAATTCTTAAATTTCGCGACAACGATCGCGTTCTGGTGCTTCTCGATCTTCTCAATCGGCAAACGAAAGTGCAAGTCGACGCCAGTGTGCTGCGTTCAGCGTGAGAGTTCCTCGCTCCTGTGTTGAAGAAACTCTTACGCGGCGCCCGAGAATATCGTCCACGACCTGGTTTATAAATCTGCTACCGTCCGCAAAATGAGCGAATTGCTCAGCTCCTCATCTACGATAAATTCAGCAAGCAACCCAAGCCGAACACTCAAAGTATGTGCGCAGCAATCTACTCAGCTTCGCCCGAGGGATTTGAAGCCCTCGATTCCGGACGCGAGTCAGGGTCATGCTGCGGGAGGCGCGCCTCCTGTTTTCGAGGTACGTTTCGCCCCTGCCGCAAGGGTTCCCTGAGCTTTTTGACGGCCGCCACTGCCGCCTCGGCAATAGTTTGTAAGACTGCCTTGGGGACGGCGCCTCCCTTTCCGGGAGTTTCAGAAGCGGAAACGGACCCTGACTCCATTCCGGCAACAACGCCCTGCCGATCATAAACAATCCACGCATAATAGATCTTATGCGGGCCGGTCCGGCCCGACGCGTCAACCTCTCCCCACAGCTGATACTCGCTTTCGGGACCGGGGCCCAGGAACAGGTCGAACCCTTCGCGCTCAGCAGCGGTGTTCAAAAAGCGGAGGGTTTTCGCGCGAGCCTTCTCGGGCAATCCATCCAGCGAACGGAAAATGATGACGGGATTCAGGCGCGGCGGTGAGGCGCCAGGCTCAGCAATAGCGCTGGTTGCCCAAAAGGCGACCGCATAGAGAAGCAGGTAGACAGGATTAGGCAACGGCAAACGCATGATACCCGATGCACTCGCATGGCGCTCCAACTCAAAGCCACTGTTCCTTTGAGTACAAAATTATCGCATGTGTGTGCAATAGCAAACTGCAATTTACTCACACATTTATTTATTTGCGGCCGCCCAGGCCTGAATGTGGAGCGGCTTTGCCCTGAAACCACGCCCGAGTCCCGCTCGCAACCCAGTTGCGCCCGTCAGCGTATCCACAGCTGCCCAGTCGTTTTTTGAAAGAGGCACAAAACCGCCATCTTTAGCGTAATTTACGCCAAACAACGTGATGGGGCGCGATTATGACACAGGAACTCTCTTCCGCAAGGGCTCTCGCAAACTTGCTTTGTGTTGCCGATGGAGCCTACTCGCCGCGAACACTTAAGGGATATTTGGCGGATTTGAAAATTTTTATGAGAGGTGGCTCCACAAATTCGGACGGCCCGGTAAGTGGAATTTCTGCCTGACAGCGGGCACGCTGATGCCCGCGAATCAGGAGAGACAATGAGCAAGAGACCGCGCCGGAACCACACAGCATCCTTCAAGGCGAAGGTGGCTTTGGCCGCCGTGAAGGGGGAGAAGACGCTCGCCGAGCTGGCGCAGCAGTTCGACGTTCACCCCAATCAGATCACCCAGTGGAAAGCCCAGCTCTTTGAAGGCGCGGCTGGGGTTTTCGGGCCGGACAAAAGCGAGGCGGCGGCTTCGAGCGTCGACTTGAAGAACTTGCACGCCAAGATCGGCGAACTGACGCTAGAGAACGATTTTTTAGAAGGCGCGCTCATCAAGGCGGGATTGCTGAGCGCAAGGCGATGATCGACCGTGGTCATGCGTTGAGCGTTACGAAACAGGCCGAAGCCGCAGGCATCGCGCGCAGCACGGTGTATTACCTGCCGCGCCCGGCATCCGCAGCCGATCTCGAACTCATGCGCCAGATCGACAGGCTGCATCTGGAGTTTCCCTTCGCGGGAGCGCGGATGTTGCGCGGTCTTTTGTCTGCCAATGGGAGCAAGATCGGCCGGCGGCGCGTCAAAACGCTGATGAAGCGGATGGGGATAGAGGCGCTGTACCGCCGCCCGCGCACGACGAAGCCAGAGCCGGGGCACAAGATCTATCCGTATCTGCTGCGCGGCATGGAGATCGTGCGGCCGAACCAAGTGTGGGCGATGGACATCACGTACATCCCGATGGCGAAGGGCTTCGTCTATCTCGCCGCCGTGCTCGACTGGTTCTCGCGGCGCGTGCTGTCGTGGCGGGTGTCCATCACCATGGAGGCCTCGTTTTGCGTCGAGGCGCTGCAGGAAGCTTTGGCCCGGCATGGGAGACCGGAAATCTTCAACACCGATCAGGGCAGCCAGTTCACCGGGACAGACTTCACCAGCGTGCTGATCAAGAACGAGATCGCGATCAGCATGGACGGCAAGGGCGCCTGGCGGGACAACGTGTTCGTTGAGCGGCTCTGGCGAACGGTGAAGTATGAGGAGGTCTATCTGCACGCCTATGACAGCGTGCCGGAGGCGCGAGCGTCGATCGGAAGGTATCTTGATCTCTACAATCGCCGCCGCCCACATTCGAGCCTTGACGGCATGACGCCCGATCAAGCCTACTACGGAGCACACAGCTTGCCGCCACTCCGCTTGGCGGCCTAACCCCGGCAGACGTTCCACTTATCGAAGCGGAAAATCTGTCCGAACAACCGGGGCCACCTCTGTCCTCCTCAAAGCTATTGCTGGCCCGCGAGCCGCATCGATGAGCTTATGCCATGGGCCTACGCCGTCACCCTGTGACGGAGCACCGCTTACGCTTCGCGGCGCGCTCGGCGAGAACGAGCGCGCGCAAGGCGGCGGCATCGTTGGGAAGCGCATCGGACGAAGCTGCGATCATGACGGCAGTTTCACTGATTTGCGCCGCGGTTTCAGCCAGAATTACCAATTTTGTGCTGGCAAATTATTGCGTCGCCGTGGGCCGCTGAATCCGCCGCGCGTGAACCCGGGTCCAATCCAACCCTTCAAGAAGCGCGGACAACTGGGCTGGCGACAGACGCATTACGCCGTCCTCGATCTTAGGCCAGCGAAATTGGCTACCCTCCAGGCGCTTGATCAAAAGGCATATGCCGGTTCCATCCCAGAACAGCAATTTTATCCTGTCAGCCCGCTTCGAACGGAACACATAAATCACCCCCGAAAACGGATCGGCCTTAAACTCCGCCTCCACAATCGCCGCTTGCCGCTGAGGCCCGGCAAATGCGCGACCATGACCCATGACTACAAGCGCAATGGGACCACCACGCTGTTCGCCGCGCTCAACCTGCTCGACGGAACCGTGCTCGGTCGCTGCATGCAACGCCACCGCCATCAGGAATTCATCAAGTTTCTCAATGCGGTGGAGCGCAAGGTCCCGGCTGGCAAGATCATCCACGTCATTCTGGACAACTACGGAACCCACAAGCATCCCAAGGTGAAGGCCTGGCTAGCGGACCACCCAAGATGGGTTTTCCATTTCACGCCTACCTCCGCCTCCTGGCTGAACGCGGTCGAAAACTTCTTCTTAGCCATCACCCGAAGGCGCATCCGGCGCGTCTTCAAGTCCGTCGCCGACCTCGAAGACGCCATAAGCCGTTACATCGGCGATCACAATCGCCATGCTAAACCGAAGTTCCTACGGCGGAACTGAAGAACTCATAGACCTTTCAATCGTTTGCGATTGAAAGAGGCGGCGCGGCAGTGTCTACGCCGCGATAACGGCGGCAAGATCAAGGGCTTGCCGCTGCTTTGGGTTCGCCTCGGTGGTGAGGGTGAAGGTTCCCATGCCGGGCTGTGCGTCCTTGGGGCGCATGGTGTTGCGCACGATGGTTGCGAGATGGGTCAGCAGGCCGCGAAAGCTCAGGGCGGGCGAGCCATCGGTCAGGCGCCGGCTCTGCGCCTTTTCGCGCGCGGCGGCGGAGCGCTCGGCCGGCGCCACGGGATCGCGCTCAGGCGCCTCGTCCGCCTGCGCCTCGTCTGCAAACAGGAGCGGCTTCCAGGCTTCGGCCAAATGCCATCGCACGTAATAGGCCAGCATGCTGAGGAAGATGTGGGCCTTGACGCGCTCTTCCAGACGGTGGCGGATTGGCCGGACTTGCAGGTCCACGCCTTTGAGCGTGCGAAAGGCGCGCTCCACTTCGGCCAGACGCTTGTAGTTCAAGACGGCGGCTTCGGCGCTCATCTCCGCCACGGCGGCGGACGTGCGGATGACATAGAGGCCGTCGAGGGCCGCCTCGGCGGCGATGCGCTGTTCATTGACGTCGAATGAGAACGCCGCATCCTGGATATCCAGATCGAAGTGTTTGCCGGCCTTGTATTTTCCGATGACCTTGCCAACGCGGACGCCGATCTTGTCGCGACCGAAAAGCTTGCCGGCGGCGGCCATGTCCGCGACCTTTTGAAGGTCGCGCTCTGTCGCGGCGATCAGGTCCTTGCGTTTGGCTGCGCGAAGCTTCGCAAGCTCCGGATTGCGGCAAGCCACAAGCCGCTCGCCGGGATAGTCTTCGCTGGTGAAGCTGACGAGGTTGCGCTCGTCGAACAGATCGAGCTGCAGCGAGCCGCCGTCCGCGAGCTTGGCGATAGCCCCGCTCTTCAGCGCCGTAATCCAACCCACGCCTTCCATTGCGCGCATGGCCTCGATCTGCACGTTGGAAATCATGCCGCGGTCCCCAACCATGATGAGCGAGGCGATGCCGAAGCTGTCGCGGACCTTCTCCACCTGCGGCAGCAGCGTTTTGGGATCGGCCGTATTGCCCTCGAAGACCGAGACCGCGACCGGGCAGCCGCGGGCGTCCGTGAGAAGCCCGTAGTTCACCTGCAGCGTGCCGGGCTTGCCGTCGCGGCTGTAGCCGATCTTCGCCAGCGGGCAGGTCGCGCCCTCGAAGCTCGACGACGTAAGGTCGAAAAGGACAAGCCCGCCTTCCTTCAAATGCCGCTTGGCGAGGCGCTTTTCGATCCGGTCCTGGCGCTCGATCAGCCAGTCCATCGCCGCGTACAGCTCGTCTTCATGGGCGTTCGCGACGCCAAAATCCTCCGCCAGCGTCGTGTCGCCCCAGGCATGCGTCATGGCGAGCTTGCTGGCCTCCGGCGCAATAAGGCGGCCCGCGACCATCCCTGCGACGAGATCGCGCTCCCGCGACGCCTTGCCGTCGATCAGTTTTTCGAACCCCAGCCGCCGCATGGCGATGCGCACCGCCTCGACATGTCCATGCGGCAGCGAGCGGAT
>CAVWOB010000016.1:0-221688 GCA_963756335.1 uncultured Alphaproteobacteria bacterium | reverse complement strand
CCCGCAGGCTTGCGCCATCCATTCCAGCGCCACATGCGCAGGCATGCCGCGCCCTTCTTCAAAGAATATCCGACCGGAGGTGACGCGGACAGCTGCCTTAACACTCTGCGGATCCATCCCGATCACGCGATCCAGCAAAATCATGGGCGCCTTGTGCGGCAGCAGAGATTCGATGGGATAGGGGCACGGCTTCATGACACCGCGCGCTCCAGCGCTACGGCGATATTGCTGCCCCCAAAGGCAAAGGAGGTGCTCATCGCCGCGACCCGGCGGCCAGATGGCGGCAATTGGCGCCCCGCGCCACCAGATTGGGCGTGGGAAAATCGGGATCGGCTTCTCCATCGTAAATATGGGGGGGCAGCCAATTTCCGGGATTGTAGCGCGTGTTGAGCGTCGGCCCGGAATCCGGCCTCGCAGGCACCGGCGGCGCCCAAGGTATGTCAGTCAATGCTTTAGTGGAACTGCAGGGCATGGCGCGCCAAAGACGCTATGGACGGCGCGGCCTTCCATAGCGTCATTCTGCGGCGTGGCTGTGCCATGGAGATTCAAATAGGCGATATCGGCGGGGGTTAGAGCTGCGTGCCGGAGCGCCGCCGCCATAGCGCTCGCCGCCCGCTTTCCGGTTGGATCGGGCGCGCTGACGTGATGCGCGTCGGAGGTCTCGCCCGTCCCGGCCAGCCGGATGGGCGCGGGTTACGGCGCAAGAAGGAAGATCGCTGCGGGCTCACCGATATTAATTCATCACGATTGCGGTGAAAGGATTGCACCGGCCTTGCGATAGGGCCTCCAGCGCGGCGAAGCCCCGCACAGTCATTTTGCAAAGGAAATCGACGCCCCCAACCAACGCGGCATCGGCAAAGCCGGGCACGGATAAGCCGCGCGCCAGCGGCCAAGGCCTTGCCGCTTGACGAGCAGGCGGTCGCAATCGTGTAAGCGGGGCCGGTGAGCGCGAGGGATCGGGCAACGTATTCCGCGAGGCTGCCGGTTCCTGCATTCGGTAATCATAGCCCCGAGGCCAGACGCCTCGCGTGGTGTGAAAGGCGAAGGCCGTCTCGCCTTCCGCAATGCCCGATGTGCTGGTGCCCATGACAACGGCGATGCGGTCCCGACCAAAATGAGCGATCGCCGCGTCAATCTCCGCCTCGATTTCGTTGAGTACGAGTTGCGCCAGGCGATTGTTGCGGCTGGCGAAACAGGCCAGTGCGGGCGACAGGTCCGGCAAATCCGCCTCGATAGCGCCGACATGCAAGGTTCGTCCGGGAACAAGATCGGCGCGCGGACGCAGCCCCGCGCGGGAGCCCTGGAACAGAGCCTCGGCCACCTTACGCTTACCCACGCCAAGGCTGTTGGCAATTCCGAGCGCGGTCAGGCCCAAGGTCGCGCTCATGGCTTGACCTCCACCGATTTCACGCTGACCGTGTAGCCCCAGGAGAGGTTTTCATACTTCATCGTTCCGACAAGGCCGGATTTGGACGTCCAGGCGTAGTCGGCCTTCAGAAGCTCGGACCCGTCGGCTGTGATGATCCGGTGGTGGCCATGGTCCTCTACCTTGGCGCCGCTCGCCTCCAGCGCCCGCCGAACTAGGGGCGCGGGCCAATAGACGGCGATCAGGTCCGCCAGCAGACAATCGGGCCGAACGCTGTCGGGCACGAAGGGCGCTTTCTCGACCTCGAGCCGGGCTCCGTCCCAGTTCAAGGTCAGCGCGCGCCTGCCAAGCGGATCCAAGGCGACGAGATTGACCGCGGAGGGCTGGATGCTAAGCAGCGCCTCCAGGCTCATGGCTTTGCCGCCATATTCGATGGTCACGAGCTGCCGGACCTTGATGGGAGCCCCGTATGTCGCCGGCGGCGGAAGAATAATCTTGTGGTCGGGCGCCAGCCGTACCTCGGACGTCTGCAGCACCTCCGAGACCGAGGTGGCGGAGAGATTACCGGCGCCTCTTTCGACACTAAGAGCGCACCGCCGTTAAGCGCGAACGCCGCGGCAAGGGGCAGGCCGCGTCGCATCTCAATGAAGAGAACGCCGCTCCTAGTCGCAACCAAAATCCACCAAAGCGCGGCGAGGCGTTTTCTCATTGCGCTTCAACCTCGTCGAGCAACGTCACTTCCTCGTCGGTCAGGTCTTCCGACGTCATCCGCTGCTGCGCGAACACGATGCGATCCTGATCGCCGTTAGGCTTTGCCATCACAACTTCATCGACGTTCTGGCGTCCACTCACGACGAGGGATTGCAGCGGCATGCTCGAACTGTCCTGCTGCAAGGGCGTGAGAGTTAATTGCCAGCCATTTTTCAAGTCCTTGCGGTTCATCGCGAAGGTGGTTGCCATCGCGCCCCAATCGCCGCCCAGGGCGCCGCCCAGCATGTTGTACAACTGGGTCATGAACGGAACGCGCGAAGCCGTCAGCCGGACGACGCCGCCCCCCTCGGACCGCTGTATGAGGCCGTTGCTGGTCATGATGGTCATCGTCGCGAAAGGCGTTTCTGTGCGCCAGATCAGGCCTCGCTCCACGGCAAGCGTGAAGGAGCAGGCGCTTTTCAACGGCGCGCCAAATCCTTTCAGGGTGCGAAATTGCTCGAACCGGCCGCGAAGGATTTGCCCTTTTTTGAGGGTTGTGAACCCTTTGTCGGGCGGCGCGGCCTGTGCATCGGCAAGCCACAGTGCGCCCAAAATCGCCAACAGGCTAAGGACCATGCGACACGCATTTATCACAGTCAATTCCTTACCTATTAGATCAGCACATGAGGGGACTGGAACGCCAGCTTCCCCTCCACGTAACCGCCGATTGCACGGTCTAGCCCCGGTCACGCTATCCCCGATGGCGATGTATGTAAATCTCATAGGCGATATTGAGGCGTTGCTCGTATTCGAACAGCGAGCAATCGCCATGCGGTATCCTGACGCGAACGGCGCACCAATGGGCGCAAGCATTGCGGGCCCGACCGCCGATGCCCTACATTCGGTCATGCTGCTGCGATCGTGCACTCTTGAAAGATCATGTTCCAACCGCGCGGCTGGCGGGGCCATCTATTGCGCGATCATTCGGGTCTCCGCGTTTTCGAGAGCCGCGCTCGGGCGGTGGACTCACCCAGACGATTTCCGCGCCGTTCGGAGCGACGACCGCCGCTTGGCGCGCGCTCTGGTCCGGGCCATCCTGTGCACGCTGACCGGTACGAGCCCACAGCGCTGGACGTTCCGGCCTGATGCCCATAGCCGTCCCATTGCCGCGGATATTTGCCGCCGGCGTCCCCATTCCTTTCCATGGCCCATTCGCGCGGCTGGCTGGCTTGACGTCAGCAGCTGTAATCCGGTCGGGGTGGATATCGAGACCTTACGCACTGGCCGCTCCTGGCATGCGATTTCGCTCCTAGCTTTCGGCCCGTTGGAGCGGGCCCATGCTCTGCGGCGGGGGCCTGAGGCGTTTCTGCGCATCTGGACGGTGCGTGAAGCCTTGGCAAAAGCGACAAACAAAGGATTCGCGCTGGTGGTTGATCGGACGGATTATGCGCAAGCTTTCCCGTTCCTCCGGATCTCATTCCATTCCGGTCCTGCCGAACCCCTTCGCTTCGATCTTTTCTTGCGCATGACTTCTGTCTTGCTAGCTGCGTGATGCCACGGGCGCCGCGTGCTGCCTGGCCAGCTCGGCCCGGAAGCCACAAAGCGGTAGCCGCCGTGATACGCGCATGTGGCGGCGTGCTGATCTCGCTGTCAGCAAATTCATGGAATCCGCCTCCTCAACCCTGCGTTCGCCGCTGACATGTTGTGAGCGATCGCTCACTCCATCGTGGCCATACCTCTAAATCTTGCTAACGGCGATAGCAGAACAGCAATCGTTATGCCCAGCAACATAGTGGCGCCAATATGCTGCATTCCCGGCATTCCGCTTAGAATAAGCAGCCCAAATGACAATTGCGCACTGCTTGCCGCGATCAGGACGCCAAACATAGTGACGCGTGACCTGCGCCCCTGCAACTCGCCAAAAATATGCGTAATCGACACTAATGGCGAGCAACAGCACCAGGCCCATAACGTGAAAAAGCGATAGGGACTGACCGAAAGCGGACAGCAGCAGCGGTGTGGCGATAATCACCACCAAGGGCGGGAGCATGACGCGCCCCGCCCCCACGATGCCATACCGCAAGGCGAGGCCGACGAGGATTGCGGCGAACGAAAGGATGGTTAGCCACATGGCGCGCATACGATATTTGCCGAGCAGCGCGCTGAAATCCTTGACGGGATCTATGAACCTTACGTTCGGAATCCCTTCGATCGCCTCGGCCAGCTTTTGCGGCTGTGTGAGACCTTGGAGTGCACCGACATGCAGTCCCGGCGCCAGAACCAAATCCTTCACGAACGGCGGCCCGCCGGGTTTGAGAACCTGTGCCAGAGTGAGGGGGCCGGAGGTGGGCGCAGGCGCGGCGCCCGGATCGAGGCCCAGCGCGCGCCAGTGCTCAGACAGGAGCGGCGTCGTCAGTCGTTCGCGCACCAGCGCCTCGTCGGCGGCTTGCCGCGAAGCTGATGGCGCGAAGGCCGCCGGCATCTGGACATTGCCGAGCACATGCTCCGCTTTGAGACGCGCGAGAATCGGGGCAAGGCGCTCCTCGCGCTGCAATGCCAACTCGTCATCGGGCGCATCGATCAACAAATATTGCGCGCCAATGCTGGAGCCGGTCAGGGTTAATATCTGCTGCTGCTGCGCGCTGAGCGGTCGCGACAGGGCCTGTAATTTGCGAATGTCGTCGTCGAAATTAAGGCGGAACGCGCCAATGGCCACGCCAGCCAGGACCAAACCCGCCATCGCCCAGCGGGCAAGACGCCAGCGATCCTCCTCCCAGATTTCGTAAAGCCATCGGCAAAGGCCAGCCATTTTTCCGCCCTTGGCCTGGGAGGGCGCGACCGGTCCATCAACGGAAGCCACGTCACCACAGTCAGAAAGGCCGAGAAAAGTCCGATGGCCGACAGAACGGCGATCTGTTTCAAGCCCGGAAAGGGCGCGAGGCCCAAGAGCGCGTAGCCGACGAGGGTGGTGGCAAGGCCAAGCGTAAGCGCCGGCAAATCCGCCGAAGGCGCTCCGCTGGCGACCCGCCCCTGGGATCTAGGGCCGTGGCGCTGTAAAACAGGCCGTAATCCACCGAAGTGCCGATCAGGCTGGTGCCAAAGAGCAAGGCTATGGCATGGATTTCACCGAAAATAAGGATCGTGGCCGCCACTCCGGCGATGGTGCCGACCAGGATCGCCACGATGTTTTGCGCTAGCGGCCCCACCCGGCGAAAAACCGCCAGTATGAGCAGCACTGTGCCGATGATCGACGAAGTCGACAGGTTCGAGGCCTCCTGCATCGCCGTGCTGGAGCCGGCTTCCGCGAAGAAGACGGTGCCGGTTCGCAGGATACGCACGCGCAAATCTTCGGCCACCGCAGACTGCTCGACCCGGTCCACCGCGCCCACCAGCGCAGATTGGACATCGAGCCGATAGGGCTCCTGGCGCAGTGCGCCGATAATCCCGACCCAGGTGACGCCGCCCTCGACGACCGACAACATGCCGTCGTCCATGCCCAGACGCGAGGCCATTACAGGCAGGCCCATCAGAAAGCGGGGAAACAGGAGAAAGGGATCGTTGCGCAGCAGATCGCCGTCGGCGAAGCCAAGACCATAGGTTTGGGCAAGCGCCCGCCCGGCAATCTCCCGCGCGCGGCCCGCCTCAAGCAAATCCCGGTCTTCAGCCCCAAGGAGGCCGTTACGGTGTGGGAAATAGGTTGCCCCAATTTGCCGAAATTGGCTGGCCATCGCCATGGAGCCAATGGCGTCGATCAGATCGGTGGCTGCAAGCGCATCGGTGATCGCCTGCGCCACCGCCCGCGCCTTGGCGCGCTCCGGGTGGCCGACAAGCACGATAACGTGGCGTCCCAGCGCGCGTGAAATCGCCTCATTGGCCGTTTTGAGGACGGGGTCGCGCTTTTCCTGCGGCAGCAGGGCGAGAAGATCGGTGCTCAGGGGCAGGCCGCGGCGCATCTGCGCGACAAGAATGCCGCTCATTATCGCAACCAGGACCAGCCAGAGCGCGGCGAGGTGTTTTCTCATTGCGCTTCAACTGCGTCGAGCAACGTCGCCTCCTTGTCGGTCAGGTCTTCAGGCGCGATCCGCTGCTGCGCATCACAGAAGCCTCCTTACCTTTTCGATCAGTGCGTCGGGAGACTGGAACACCAGTTCCCCCTCCTGCGTGACCGCTAATTGCACGGTCTGGGCCTTGGTCACGCTATCCCCGGTGGCGAAGTAGTAAATCTCATAGGCGATTTTTAGGCGATGCTCGTATTCGAGCAGACGAGCGACCACCCGAAAGCCCTGCGCCAGACGAATGGGGCGGATGTACTTGATGCGAAAATCCACGACCGGCCAAGCGAGGCCGGATTGGCGCATCTCAATGTAGCTATAACCTATTTTGTCCATCAGGGCCGAGCGCGCCTGCTCAAGAAAGCGCGCGTAATTGCCATGCCACACGACCTGCATCGCGTCGATATCGAAAAACTCGGCCTTGCCCTCGATCTCGACGCTCAGCTTGGGCGAGAGCGCCATTGGCGTCGATCGAGCGCGGGTCATGGGCTCGCCTTTTCGATGCGATGAGACGGCAACGCGACCGATCCGGAGCAAGCGGTTTCGCCATCGATGCGATACTCGAACGCAAGGCGCTTGGTCGGAAGAATGCGCAAACGCAGCGTGAAGAGCTGACTTTGGCCGATAATACGCCGGAACTTGACCTGAAATGCGCTCGCCGCTTCAGTCCCCAGGCTCAAATACTGGTTGGCTAGGCGTACGACCCAGTCTATCTGCACCACGCCGGGGAGGATCGGCATGGCCGGAAAATGACCGTTGAAGCAAGAAAGATCTGGCGGAACGACACAATCGATTTCACACCCATCGTCAAACCGGCGCAGGGCGACGATATGCGGATCGACCTTGGGTGCATCGGTGAGCGGCGGCGCGGATGCCGGAGGTTGAAAAAGCTGGACCATCTCGTGCACCGCTCGCTTTCCCATTGTATTTTCGGGCAGAACCTCGACAAATCGCCAGCGCCTAGGCTGGGCCGCCGACGGTAGCCGGTGGGCCAAGGCGCTCCGTAAATCGCGGCTAATCGAAACGCGCCAACTGCGGAAATATGCTGCGTCCCCTTTTCGCTCGGTACGACGGCCGCCGCGAGCACCGCCGTCTCGCCGGGCAGCACGATGACGACAGCGCGCTCGATTTCCGGTAGGGCGATCAGGGCCATTTCCAGTTCATCGAGGCTGATCCGCGCGCCTTCGATCTTGGCGATCCGGTCCCTTCGTCCGTTGAGACGAAAGGTTCCGTCGCTGGCCATCTCGATCTGGTCGGAAAGGGTCTGGCCCGCGCGCCCCGGTTCGTCGGGAATATGCCGTGCGCGAGCCTGCAACAGGCCGTCCCCGGTTCGCGCGATCGTGACATCGGGCAGCGGCGCCCATGGAGCGTCCTGACCGTCGCGCTGGCGCCAGGCAATCGCCCCGGTTTCCGTGCTGCCGAAAATCTCGGTGATGGACCTGGTCAGGAAAGCCCGCGCCTCGCACGCAGCGCTTTCGCCTAGCGGCGCCCCGGCGGACAGAATCGAGCCGGGCGCTGAGCGGGAATGACCGGCGTCAACCTGGCCACCCGGCTGAGATGCGCGGGGCCGGTCACCAGCGCCGCGCCGCCGGGCATGGCGGCCAGGACATCCTCCCACAGCGAAACCATCGGTCCATATAGGATACGCCCGCTCAGCAATGGCCATATCAGGCGAAAGGCAAGGCCATAGGCATGCTGGTGACTGACAGTGCCCAGCACCAGGGCTTCAGGGCCGAGGGTGTGGCCGAGCAGTGTATCGATGGACCGGGCTTCGTCCTCCAACTGGAGTAGTGTTTTTTCGATGCGTTTGGGTTCTCCGGTCGAGCCGGATGTGAAGAAGATGACCGGCGTTGCGGGATCAATCTCCGGCGGGCTGTCCCTTGTTAGAGTGTCGCCGGCGCACAGGCAAATCGCGCGGGGCTCTGCTTCCAGGGCGTCATCGCCCAGGAAAATATCGTCGTCCTCAGCTATCGCGCCCAGCGTTTGCGCCAAGGCATTGGGGGGAAGAACGATCTGCTTGCCGGAAGTTGCGAGCGCGAGGAGCCCGACGGCGCCCCAATAGGCATCGCGTGTGACCAGCAGGGCCCGGCGTCCGCCGATCTGATGGAGGCGAGCGGCACAGGCGCTGACATCGCGCCGCAATTGACCTACCGACCGCAGCGCGCTTTCGCTAAAGGCCACCGGCGTTTGGGTCGAACGCTGGGCCAACAGCTCATCCAGTGGCCATAGCGTCATGCCACAACGGACTTTTTGCGCACTCGGCGCCGGACGGCGATCTCCCCCAAAAACAGCAGCGCCATGACCGCATAAGCGACAAATCCGGTCCAGATAGCCCAAGCGAAATCCTGCCCCGTCCAGCCGAGAAGAGCGGCAATGAGGGCATTGAGCGTCAGCCAGATTGTCCAGACCAGGGTCACCTTGCGGCAATAGGCCTGGCCGTCCTCGGAAAGATCGGGCTCCTGCAGGCGAGCAATTTGCTCGATCAGCGACGGCGGAGCGATCAAGGTCCAGCCGAACGCCGCAGCGGAAGCCAGGCTTATCGCCACCGGATAGGTCTTGGCCGCCTTGTCAGGCGCGACGAAGAGAACGATCAGGAGAACCGGAATAGCCATCAGCAACGGGCCGCGCCATAGTGGCGCCGACGCCTTGTCCAGGGTCGCGACCCGCAGTGCAATCGACGCCACCGCTATCGCGACAAAGCTTCCTTGGGAGAGCGTGGATTGCAAAGCATAAACGAGAGCCGGATAGAAGATGCCCAGTCCGATTGCAAAGCCCGAAACCGTGCGATTACTCATGGCTGATACGGCCAACATGGTCGATTAAATCGCCGACAGTGCGCACGGATTTGAATTCTTCCGGCTTGAACTTTCGTCCCGTCAGATCCTGCAACATCACGATCAGATCCACCGCATCGATACTGTCGAGATCGAGATCCTCGAACAGACGTGCGTCGCGGGTGATCTTTTCGGGAGCAACTTCGAACATATTGACGAGAAAGTCCTGAAGCTGGCTCTCTATATTCTCTTTGGAGATCATATCAGTCCATTCTTAGAGCGCCTGTTGCGCCTGAACAAAAGCCGCCAGACTCTGCACATTGCGGAAATGCTGCTTGATTTCGCCGTTGACGGTTTCGATCTTCAGGCCGAATCGTTTGCGCAGAGCAACGCCGAGTTCCAGCGCATCGATGGAATCGAGGCCCAACCCTTCGCCAAAGAGCGGTTCGTCCGAATTAATGTCTTCGACCCTCAGATCTTCGAGATGAAGAGCGCTGACAATCAGCTTCTTAATTTCCATTTCTAGTTCTTGCATCGCTCAAGCGCTCCGCGAAAAGTTTGTTCACGTATCGTGTGAGCCGTCTGCTCGCGATCGAGCGCGGCTCTGTTCCAATCCAATCAGATGCTTTAATCAGTTCGCCGACGTCTACAGCGAAAAGCGGCTTGTGAACAGGCACCGACCACCATTTTTCACCCTTCGTGAGGGTGGGCGGGTCGCAGGTAATAACGACGGTTTGAATTTCTGCCCCCAGCAATGTTGCAATATTGGCAAAGCCACGACGAAAGGCTACCGGCTCGCCCGGAACACTACGCGTCCCCTCGGGAAAAATCAGAAGCGTTTCTCCAGCGGCCAGCGAGTTGCGGCAGGCGGCGAGCAGGGCTTCCGGCTCCAGATCGTTGCGAATGTAGCCGGCGCCGCGCACTAGTCGGCCCAATGTGCCGCTCTCCCAAAATTCACTCTTGACGATGCATTGGGACCGGCGCACCAGCGCCATCAGTAAGACCACGTCGAGCAGAGACGGATGATTGGCCACGATCATGCGACCGCCAGCGTCGTTCAGCTTTTCGGCGCCGATAATCTTCAAATCCGCCAATTGCAGCGCCTGAAGCAAAGCGATGTAGATCTGGAACGACTTGTGGATCGCCGCCCGGTTGCGCGTGCGCCGTTTTTCCGGCGAGCGCGTGGTGAGGTGAATGATTGGGAAAGCAGTCAGCGCCAGAATGGCGCCGCCGCCAAACAGCAGCGCAAAGAACATCCCGGTCGCCGCTATGCGCCACAGACGATTCATCTCACCGGCACCGCGCCCATTGCCATATCATGCGCTCACCAACTGCGCGGGCCCGATTGCCGCCATCCAACAAAAAGCGCAGGAAGATTTCGGCTGCGCCGGTCTCGCCCCCCGCACTCGACACACTGGGCCCGGCGCTGAATGTTAGGTGGGGTTCGCCGGGCAGAGCGCTCCGCAACACCAGGGCTACCACAAGAGGCAAGCCCTTATCAGTATGGGAGAAATCGGCATACGGGTCTGGCAGGGGCGCATCGCCATAACAATAGAGCACGGGGCGGCCCGGCTCTTCGTGCAGGCAGGCCAGCGCTTCCATGAAGCCATAGCCGAAAGTGTCCGGACCGCCCGCCAGGGCCGTATGGCCCAATGTATTCCGGATATGGATGGAAAGTAGGCCGACCAGCGCATTGTGGACCGAGAGGCTGAAATCGGCGGGCGACATTTCGTTCTGACCGGTTAGGCTGGTCAAAATCGACAACGTGCGCGTCATCTCGCCATGGCGGGAGGCGAAAACATAGAGCGGCTCCGGCTCCGATCTGGCGCAGATCGCTCCGGCCTGCAACAGTCTCTGGCCGATCGGCGTAATACGCCGCCGCAAGGCGGCCGGTAGCGCGCTGTCGCTCTCGTCGGCGACAGCACCTTGGCGCCCGATGGCCCAGTCTTGCCAAGACTGGCGCGCTCCGCGCCCCTCCGCCCAGGCCCACCAATCCTGTACGGCGAAGGCAGGAGTCCCGCTAAACATTCGCTACCCCCAATTTCGCCGCGCACCTAAACGCGCGTTTTTGGCGATTTTAGCGCCCACCATGCGACAACTTGTCGCGCACAGCTTGCCCTGACCATATCCGTAAGCTGCACGAAGCTACCCGATCAGCGGATGACGCTGGAGAACTATCGTCCGCGGAATCGGTACATTATGGCATCGAAGCTGCGGTATGACCGCAGCAGGTTCGATTGCGGATCTGGAAAATGGCGGGACTTGGGAGCTTGGCTGTCGAGGCCTGATGTCGGTTTCTGGGATTCATCGTCTTCGGCGCTTGATCCCACTAGCGGACCTACAGGTGCTTTCCGGTCCGCCCCCGCAATTCTCAGATTCAGAGGCAGCACTACCTCGAGCAGCGGACATAGTCATCCTGCGCGATGAGCCGTGCTCTAGCGCGAGTTGGACAAGCCCGCTCGTCCTCCGGTGGAATGATTTTCTGCGCTTCCTCGCGGGACACTCTCTCATGCCGGCTCGCAAGGGCGGAGTATGTTCCGCGCACAGCCGCTTTTGTGGCAAGCCGGGGCGGAGCCGGTGGCCGGGCGTTGCGCCCCGCTCTCGCCTCGCCCAGCCACACTATCCGCTTTAGCCAAGGCCAAAACGGCTACGAGCTGACATGGCGCGAGAAGGGGCTCTGCCGGCCATGTCAACCGTCTGGAATTGTGGTAAGTTCAAGCTCGATCGCGATAGCGTCGGAATTTGCTCATGAGGCCAATGAGCAACCACAGGCGTATCGAATTTGGTGGCGGACACTACCGGCCTGCTAATGGCGCTTAGGGCAGCACTGTGGTGGAGGTAGCGGCCTGCGGCTCATTTGTCGGCGTGTTTGGTTGGCGGCTTATCGCGATCAATTGGATCGCGAGGAGGACTGCAATTAAGACCGGCCATATGACGCGCCACCGATACTTTACTAGCGCGAGACCGCCACGCTGCTGGCGGGTCTGGATCGTGACGCCAGCAGGGGACGGAAGAAGATCGATCAACCGGTCGCAAACCGTCTTGGCGTTTAGATATACCGATGGCGCCCCCGGTGTCGCCGCAATGAACGCGACGAGTCTCTCGGCCGCAGATACACGGGGCAATTGGGCGAGTTTAGCGGCCTCTTCCCAGGGATCGACGCCAAGCCGGGCGAGGACCGAAAGAACGCTGAGCGGCGTAGCCTCTCTATCCTCGTCGATTCTCGCGAATAAAAAGTCGTCGAACTGGGGCGTAAGATAAGAAACCGAAGCAGAAGTTGTCATTACAATCACCGGATTTCGCCCCTCTATCAGACCACATGTGACTGACAGTAGGGCACACCCTAATATAGTGCGCCGGGGGCTACAGGGTTAGGTTCGGAACATAGCTGTGGAGCAAATTAAAGGGCGCCTCCCATCGGTTTTCTGCTGCGAAGCGAGAAGCACACGCGCATCTCCTCATACGGCGGCAAGTGCGATGCGGATCAAAGCGGACAGCGACTTGGCGCCAACTTTATGCATGATCGCGGCGCGATGATTGTCAACCGTCCGCTGGCTGATGTGCAAGTCGCGCGCGATGTTCTTGCTCGGGCTGCCGGCCAAAACCATGTCGAGGATCTCGCGCTGGCGAGGTGTGAGGGAGCCGATTTTCGCCGCCGCAATTTTTCGGTCCGCGGATTGCTCCGGGCGCCTGCCGGAGTAATTCAGAGCCTCCTTGATGCAGTCGAGCAACTCGGCCGGGCGAACCGGCTTTTGCAAAAAGTCGAAGGCGCCCGCCTTCATCGCCGTCACCGCCATTCCGATATCGCCATAGGCCGTGATCATGATGATGGCGAGGGTAGGCTGCATCTCGGTTATGCGCTTGATCAGGTCGAGCCCCCCAAGGCCCGGCATACGCGCATCGACAAGTAAGCACCCTGATCGATCCGGTGAGCAGGCCTTCAAGAAGGACGCGCCGTCGGCGAAAATTTCGGCGCGATACCCGTGGCTCTCGACCATGTCGCCTATCGCCGAGCGGATTTCAGGATCGTCGTCCACGATGAACACCGTCGGCGCCGCTTTCTGGTCCGTCTTGTCGAGGATGCCGGCGACATGACGCATGAGACTCCCCGCGTCGACCGGCTTGTAGAGATGGATGTGGCGTTGCGCCGCGATATTGCGCAGCGTGGCCGCGGAGATGTCGCCGGTGAGCATAATGGCGGGTATTTTCCGCGCCAAGGCTTCAGCAATCTTGGCGATGACTTCGAGCCCATTGGCGCCAGGCAGATTAAAGTCCGCCACAATCAAATCGAGGCTTCTCCCGCAACTGGCGGCGACTGCAAGGGCTTGATCTGCATCGCGTGCGGCGAACGTGCAAAAACCGCGGCTGTCGAACAGCAGTTTGAGCGTGTCGCGGATTTCAGCGTCGTCTTCGACAATGAGTATTGTGTGAGAATACCCTGGAGACGGACGACAGACGCCATCCGCTTTCGCCGCGCCCGCGCCGCGTTCAAGGATCGCGGGGACTGGCGCAGCCGCGTGGACCCAAGGCACATCCACCGCGAAAACAGAGCCTCGGCCGACGCGCGAGCGGACGCTGATCGGCGCCTCGAGCAGGTTGCCGAGACGCTCGACGATGGCAAGCCCGAGTCCAAGCCCCTTCGCGCGCTTGCCCGCCTGGTTATCCAGCTGATGAAACTCTTTGAAGATCGCGCTGAGTTCGGTTTCCGGAATCCCTGTGCCGGTGTCCCAAACTTCTATCCTCAATCGGGTCCCGCGCCGGCGGCAGCCGAGCAGAACCTTGCCGCGGCTCGTATATTTCGTGGCGTTGGATATCATGTTGCGGAGGATCTGCTCCAACAGGCGCGGATCGCTATGAACCGTCAGGCTGCAGGGCGCGACGCGCAGTTTCAAGCCTTCGTTCAAGGCGTGAATTTCGAACTCGCCATGCAACTGCCGAAGAAGATCGTTGATCGCAAAGTCGCACGGCTTCGGCCGCACGACGCCGGCCTTGAGCTGGTTGATGTCGAGAAGCTTGTCCAGCAATCCCGCCATGGCGACGATCGTGCTATCGAGCCGTTTTATCAGCTTCGACGTGGCCGGGTCTGAGGCTTCATCGGCGAGCATGGCTTGTATCAAGCTCATCGTCTGAAGCGGTTGACGCAGATCGTGGCTGGCGGCGGCAAGAAAGCGCGACTTTCCTAAGTTGGCGCGCTCCGCCTCCTCCTTGGCGGCGGCGAGGGCTTCGGCCTTGGCCTTGGCATCGGTGACGTCGTCGAGAGAGACGAGTATTTTCCGGCGGTCGGAGAGCCCGACGATCTCGCATGCGCTGGCAAGCAAGGTTCGCGGCCCGAGTCCTGGGAGATCGGCCTCAACCTCATGGTTCTCAATTGGGGCGACCGTCTTGACCAAGGCCAGGAAACTGGCCCACGGCTCTTCCTGGAGCAGCCGCCCAAGCGGTTTGCCTGTGCTCTGGTCCGGCTTCAGATCGAAAAATCTAAAAAAAGACGCGCTGGCTGAGATTACGCGTAACTCGTCGTCCAGCACGACAAGCGGCTGTTTGACGGTCGCGATAATGCTTTCGGCATAGGCCCTTGCGGCTTCGATTTTCCGCTCGGCCGCCTTCATTTCAGAGATGCGGGCGAAGGTGAGGACGACGCCGCCAACAGCGTTTGCTTCGCTCAGATAGGGCAATATGCTGCGGATATACCAATTGCCGTCCTCGCTTTCGATCTCGCGACGGATCGGGGCAAGGTTCGACATCACGTCGCCCGCGTCCGGCAGAAGGGCGTCGTCATGAAAGCGCTGGGCCAGATCGGCGAGCGGCCGCCCGATATCGACGAGGGTCACGCCGAAAAGCGACTTCGCCGCTGGGGTGAAGAAACGGATGTTAAGCGCGCTGTCGAGAAAAACTGTCGCGATGTCCGAGCTGTTCAAGATATTCTGCAGGTCCGCGGCGGTCGCGCGCTGATGCTCCAAGGTTTCCTGGAGCTGACCGTTCAACGCGGTCAATTCCTCGTTGAGAGCTTGCAATTCCTCCTTTGAGGTCTCCAGCTCCTCATTTGTGGACTGAAACTCTTCGTTGATCGATTGGGCTTCTTCGTTGACGGCGCGCAGATCTTCATTCGAGATTTCGAGATCGCGGATGACCGCGTTCAGCTCCTTGTGCGTCGCATCAAGTTCTTGTTCCAGCTTGACTATTCGCGAGCTGTCCTCGGGAGGCGAACTGGCTGCAAGAGCCTGCGGCGGCAGCGTGGGCTCGTCGATGAAACTGACAAGAAAAACATCTTCGGCAGGGATGGGCTGAACGGAGATCTTGACCCGGTATGTCGAGCCGTCGCGATGGACTTCAGCGCCTGGCTTCGAGGCCGGTTGACCGGTCTCTCGCGCGCTTTCCAGCGCTGTCCGGAGGTTCGGCCGAAGCCCCTCTCGCGCCATGACCAGAATTTTCTGGTTAGCCTCACCCGGCGCTACTTGCAGATACTGGTCGACGGCCCCGGAATAGAACAGGGCTTCATATTTTTTATCGACGAGGACCGAAGGCGGCGCGAAAGCTTCCAGCAACTTCTTCGAGGCGAGGTCCTCGAAATTGGTCCGGTGAACCGTCCTTCTAAGCGCCGGGGTGAAAGAAGGCGTCAGGCGTTCCTTCATTGCGCCGACCCGAAACCCGGCCTCGCCCGGCTGCCCGGCGCTGAGATGACGGTAGATGCGTTGCTTTTTGCTGATCGGCTCGAAGCGGTCCTTCAACGGACCAACCGTTTCGGACCGTCCTAGAAACAGCACGCCTCCCGCGCGAAGAGCGAAATGAAACAGCGAGAGGATCTGGTCTTGCGCGCCGGGCTGCAAATAGATGAGCACGTTCCGGCAGGAAATGAGATCGAGCCGCGAGAAGGGCGGGTCCGCTAGGAGATCTTGAACGGTGAAGACCACGGCGTCGCGCAAATCGCGCACAACGCGAAAGCCATCGCCCTCGCGTGCGAAAAACCTGCCTAAGCGCTCCGGACTCACCTGCGATTCGATCTCCGGTCCGTAAACGCCCGCGCGTGCAAAAGCGACTGCATGCGGGTCTACGTCGGACGCAAAGACCTGAAGCTTGATGGCGCGCTTAGAAGCCGCGATCGCTTCCAGAAAAAGAATTGCAAGGGAATAAGCTTCCTCGCCTGTGCTGCAGCCGGGCGCCCAGATACGCAGCGGCCTGTCGGGAGGCTGCGCCGCGACCATCTCGGGGATCACGGTTTCGGCGATCGTCTCAAAGGCGGAGGCATCGCGAAAATACTCCGTCACGTTGATGAGGAGGTCATGCGCAAGGCTGTCGAGTTCCGAAGGCTCGGCGTGGAGCTTCGCGATGTAGCGCGCGGGCTCGGTTATGCCCGCCATTGCCATGCGCCGCTCGATCCGGCGCGTTAACGTGCCGGCTTTGTAAAAGGAGAAATCCTGGCCGGTCTTCGTCCGGACAAGGCTAAGAATTTCCAAGAACCGATCTTCTGTACCCTCGTGCGTTGCTTGTCCCGCATCGAAGGGGCGAAGTCCGTTCATGTGTTCCATGAGCGCCGCGGGCATCACGGCGACTGGCAAGATGCGATCCGCCTGTCCGGTCTGGATGGCGCTTTTCGGCATGCCGTCGAATGCCGCCTCGGAAGGTTCCTGGACGATGACGAAGCCGCCTTTGCTTTTCACGGCCTTCAGGCCCTCGCTACCATCCGAGCCGGTGCCCGACAGCACGATGGCGATTGCCCGCTCGCCGCAATCTGCAGCAAGAGAGCGCAGAAACACATCGAAAGCCGTGCGCGCTCCATGACGCTCCGTCAGCTCGGTCAGATGCAGTTTCCCACCCGCGACGGCAAGCGAGACCCCTGGCGGGATCAGATAGACGCGGTTCGGCTCGATAGAAACGCCCTCGGCGGCTTGCGTGACGGGCATGGCTGTATGCCCTGAAAGAAGCCCGGCCATTAAGCTGACGTGGATCGGATCGAGATGCTGAACGAGAACGAAGGCCATGCCCGTGTCAGGCGGTAGAGCGGTCAGGAGCGCCTTGAAGGCGTCAAGGCCGCCAGCCGACGCGCCGATGCCTACAATAGGAAAACCGTGCGCGCCATGAGGCCCTGCGCCAGCGAGCGCAGCGATTTTAGAAACCGTGGCCCCGGTTTTTCCGATCCGACCGTTTTGTTGCGATGTCATGCAAGTGTCCCTCCGCCCAGGCTGAGCAGAACCTGCAGCAAGATCGTAGCTCTTAACGACCCGTTTGAATATTTTAATATGCCGGAAATTTAGATCTCTGCTTAAGCGAGCCTAAGGGCAAGGTCACCTGGCCCAAGCTCAAGGTTTACGGCCTCGCGGACGGCGCGAGACCGACGTTGATCCGAGCGGAAGCTCGCACCGGCGATGGGGCAATTATAACCTTGACTCAGCAAGCGGTGGCGCTACCCTGGAGACGTTCCAGGCGTGTGACTTCTATGGTTCTAGTTTTGGAGGTGCGTCATGAGCGGCGCGCCTTCCTCCGCGTCAATGGCGGATTTGACACCAGAACAAGCCGAGATGGTTTAGATTTTCGAGGAGGTGCTGAGGGAGGCTTTGGTTCTTCACGAACGTTGGGCCGACGAGCCAGGACTTCTCGAATTCGAGGTTCTAGACATAATTGGAAATACAATTCTTCGCGCAAATAAACGGAAGATGGCTTTTCAGAAAGATCCCAAGAGAGATACCCGTTGAACATCTTCATGGTCATAATAAGTTCTTCTATATCTTTTCGGATATAAGCAAGATCATTTTGCTTGTATACAAATATGTATGGCTCAAATTCTGAGTAAGGGCGAATTCTTTGAGTTGATTCTCCGTCCCATAAGGTCATAGTTTTATTTTTCGTCAGAATGCGCGCGAAATGTTGCTGTTCAATCCATAACAACCCATCGGGAATATCGAACGACGTGCCGAAGCATCCGTGAGCCAGATCATTCCTATCAGCTTCGACACGGCTATAGACAGAAAGAACGGCCTCAAAAAGTTGGAGGTCCCTTTCATCAAGGGACACCTCCGCCGCCGCCTTCAGGGCCTCTCGCCTAGAAACGCTTCTCCGTAGCTTTGAGTAAACGGATATGGTTGCATCTGTCTCCGCCTTCATTAGATTGGCGAGAAGAAGGGCGGCTTCCAATTCGGCCTCCGGCCATAGCATCAAGCATTCGCCAATGATGCCTATCAATTCCGGGTGAGCCCAAGTAGCGGGCAAAGCCCACGCCCAACTTGTGAAGCTTTTTGATTTACCAAGTAGCTTTGTTAATGGCTGGCGCGGCAAAGGAAATGCCCTCGAAATGGGGTGTACAGCATGGCTAAGGAACCGAAAAAAGAACCATCGCTTGAGGATGTGGACCTAGTCCCCGACGCATGGCCGCGCTTCGAGAAATTCGTGAAAGACATCGCCAAGGCGCCGCCGAAGCATAAGACCGCAGCGGACAAGCCGAAGCCCGAGGCCGCCGCGAAGCGGAAAGAGCGCGGCACTCGTGATTAGGCTGTTGCTCGCCTTTGCCGTGGCGCTCTCGCCATTTGCCGCCCATGCGCAAGGGGAGGCGTTCAAAGCGCTGGGAAAAGAGGAATGCCGAGCCATTGCAGTTAGGCTCGCCGCTCTCGAAGGAACGCGCCTTCACGGCATCGGACCGGAGGGCGATCTGGTTGTTTTTATCAATCCAACTTTTTCCGGTTTTGACTTTGTGTGCCGCCGGAGTGGCGCTATCGGCGTGCTTGTCCGGTCGGAAACTCCGAAGCCATCGAATGCATGGTATGCGCTTGCGGCGCGAACCGGGGCCGCCGTTGTGAACACGGAGCGCCTCCAAGAGATCGAAGACGCTATCCGCGAATGTCACAAGGAGGCCAGTCGCGGTCCGGCAATGCGGGATATTCGAGTCCAAGGCGGAAAAGTGCAATGTCATCTCGATCTTGGTGAAGAAGGGGACGCTGGCGCTGAAATTTATTTGGATCGCGTCCACTAGCGGACGCGGTGGCAGTTTAGGTCTTTAGCGGTTGGGTTTTCCACGTCTTCCGGCATGAGTGCGTCGCCGAACTCGCCATTCGGAAAAAGCTCTGCTGGTGGCGCGTTTCGGCACATCGTTGACCAATATTCGTACCAGATCGATTCGATTTTTCCCTTTGTCCCGAGTTCGGCGTGGCCGAACTGACCCTTAGCCATCGCCAAAACATCGGCCCATTTGTAGCGCACCGAGAATGTGTTGATGAACCAGCTATCCCGTTTCATCAGCGCCATTTTGATAATGAGATGTTTGCCGGGCGGCGATAACCCCTTGTCGATAACAAGGCGCCCAACTCGTAAGGCCACTTCTGCGGTCCCGCGGACCTGTTCCTCGACGGTATCGCCTTCTCGCCCGGTCCATTGGACCGTAATTGAGTGATCGTAGCGTTCGTCTTCGTAGTTTTCCAACGCGATGCCATGACCGGATATCGCTGGATCGCGGAGCATGAGAGAGATCGCCATTGTCAGCGCCCGCGCGACTTCCTTGCCTGCGAGGGCATGCATCGGCATGGCGGCAATCAAGACCGCGCACGCGAAAAGCCTAACCACTGTAAACATCTCTGCCTCTTGAAAATAGGATTCGGAAAATGACCGACGCAATGGCATGCGGTGAAAGCGACACCGTTTCTCAGGAACTTATTGTTAGATGGGCGCCGCTTATGGGACTAGTGGATTTAGACACATACCTTCAAAATCCTGCAGAATTTGAAGACTTAAGGTTGTGTCTCTTAGAGTTTGCCACTTTGCCAAAGCCAGTTCGAAATGCTTATGCGCGAAAGGCAGCGCAAGCAATGAGACCTCCGCTGCTTTTGATTCTGGCAATGCCTTTTTCACGAATTCGAGCTTGGCTTGCTTCTCTGCGTATGACCCCGTCCGTGAAGCGAGAATGTAATCCAATGCGGCGATAGTGCGCAAAACGGCACTGAATTTTTCTGGCCCCTCGGAAGCAAGAAGAAAGGCTTCCAACTTTTCCTCGAAGCCGGAGCGCATGCCGTATGCCATCGCGTAGAGCACCACTAATGTCAGGACTTGATTTTTGATTGTGTTTGGGAGTTCAGTTACAAAATCATAAACAATTCGGGCCAGATCAGCATCGTCAGACATAGTGGTCCCTTTCGTTGGTGAAAGGGCGGCGTCCGGCACTTGAATACGAACGCGAACACACGCGTTATAAAATCGTCTTTGGCTTCCCGGACACCACCGGTTAAGCCTCAATGAGGCCGATGCAGTTGCAACCTGCATCGGCCTTTCTCGTCTCATGATTCGCTGTCCGTTTGGGCGGTCTTCACGTTTCTTTTACGCTTGCGATGAGCCGCTAATTGTTGACGCCTAATTCGTTCCCGATGGCGCGAATGCCCTCGTAAGATCCAATGGCCATGTCTTTGATTGTCGTATTGGGATGATCGCGGCAACGAACAGAGGCCGAAGCGATTACGCCGTGCAGGCCATCTAACGACATGCGCGGCAGAATTTGGGCTTTGCCGCGCGTTCCATAATTGCGGTCGGCCACGCTCATGACATGAAGTATGTAAGCTTTTAACTCTGCAACCCTATGCATGTCGGGTTGAGGAACATCCATGATCTGAGTAACCACGGCGCATTTCGTTTGATCGTCAGTCGTTTGACCGTAACCGGTTGAGGCGGCCATAGCGACGGCCGCGCACACGAAAAGCCTGATCTTTGCAAACATCGACACCTCAACATAGGATGGTAAAAATGAGCAACGCAATCGCGGTGCGCGGCGCTGAGATATTGGCAAATAGCCTAGTTTTAGCCCTTCGTGAACTGGAACCCGCTTTGTTTCAGCATGTCCTCGATTGCCTCAGAGACATGCCTCACAACGAGCGCATCAATCGTATCCGCAAGCTCATTGTACCGGCCGATGTCCCCGTGGACGGGACATTGAAGCATGTCGTCGGGATTCGGCTCCGGTTCTCCGATCCGAAAAAGTTGATGGCCGCATTGGTTGCAGATTAGTTCGGCTGTGTACACTTCCTGCTGCATAGCTATCGGTCCTGGTTGCCAAGCAGCGGTTGACGTACAAGCATGAATCTGGATCAATCCAGAAGGAGAGTGCAGTCCACCGCTGCTTGGTGGGTTGCCTGTGCCGGGACGTTGGCGCGTCCCGGCACAACTATGCCTCGATTCTAATCTGTGAGTCCTGTTCCGCTCTTGTTCTCTTTTTTTGTGAACAGCGCGCTTATTGGATTTGGACGTTTTCGTCAGTCCGCCGATAGGTGAGGCGCTTCCCAACGACGCCCTTCAGGAGCTTCGCGGCGCGCGCCTCATCGTTCACGCCAAGGCCGGAGCGGTTGGAGTAGCGGAAGTCGAATTCGGCCGTGTAGCGGTGCAGGTGCGCCTCGGAAACGTGGTGGTACACGCCGACGATCCCGCGCTTGAGAATGCTGAAATAGTTCTCGACCGTGTTCGTGTGCCAGAAATAGGCGCGCACGTATTCGTTGGCCGAATGGTTCACCGAGCCGTGCGTCATCTTCAAGCCCTTGGCGATCCCCGGATAGATCGGGCTGTCGTCGGTCATGAGCATGGACGCCTTATCGACCTGTTCCTTGATGATGGGCCTGAGCGTTTCGCCGTTGACTTTGGCGACGTGGAAGGTGCGGACGCCGCCGTCGCGCTCGACCAGAGAGAACACAGCCTTCTTAGGCGCCGGTTCGCGGAAAGCGCGGTTCTTCGCCTTGCCGCCGATGTAGCTTTCGTCGGCCTCGACCACCTTGTTGCCGCCGCCCATGGCGCCGGGGAAGTTGTTGCTCGCCATTGCCTCGCGGATGCGGTGCATCATGAACCACGTGCTCTTGTAGCTGACGCCGATCATGCGGTGCATTTGGTGGGCGCTGATCCCCTTCTTCGAAGAGCAGATCAGGAAGGCGGCGAGGAGCCACTTGTTGAGCGGGATGTGCGAGCGCTCGAAAATGGTGTTGACCATCACCGTAAACTGCTTGCGGCAACCTTTCGAATTGCACTGATAGTAGCCGGGGCGCGTCGTGATTTGGGTTGAGTTGTTCACGGTTCCGCAGTAGCCGCAGACGCGGCCTTCGGCCCAAAGATGCTTCTCAAGCCATTCGCGGGCCAGCTCGGCATTCTGAAAAATGGGGTTGCTAATTGCAGACATCGCCGTGTTCCCTAACCTCTTGAAACCATTTATAGGTTAGAAAACTTGCTGAGTCAAGGTTATAATTGCCGGCGATGGCTTGGCTCTTCTTCGCGCCCAAGCCAGAAGCATAAGCGAGAGTTAGGATCCCTTCTCGAGGTCCAAGACGTTCAGCCCAAGCTTTTCGCAGACCTCTCGTAGCATCTTGTCGTCGAGGTGATGATGCGCTCCGGTCAGCGGCAGCTCCGCAACGCGGCCCTCGCGATGGATCGTCAGATGTCCGTGTCCCTCGCCGCGATGGTGGGCCTGCGTATCGAAACGGCAACCGCGCTCCGAGAGCCAGTGCCGGAATGTGTCAATCTCCATAATTGCCTCCTATCTCGCTCGCGACACTTGTGGCGCAAGCCGTCGACGAGTTCAGGCCAAATGGCTGACGTCGAGCGCTTCGCCGCTTTCCGTAATGTCGGAAAGCAAAATGTCTACGAATGGGTGCTGCCGGTTGCACGCGGGACCGCGCTGATATTTGAGCGTTGCAATGCGTTCAATCGCCGGCAGGTTCCGCTTGCCGAGATCGTTATACTGGGCTCGGAAGAGGCTTTTCCGACTTCTTGAGGGACCGTCGTGGATCGACCCAATCGTCCATGACGTGACGGCTTATGAACGCTGTCACTCGCTCAGGGCCATCCCAGCCATGAAGCACCAACCCATCCCTGCTGTGGGGGGCCTCGTCCACGGCAAATAGGGCAAGCCGCGAGACGGCAGAGGCACCTTCCTTCTCGGAGCTATGGGCGGTATTCGCGAGGACATTTTGAATTTTAAATTGATCTGTCATGGTCTGTATATAGGCGTAGCGTCAAATAATAACCAGTCTTCTTACGCCGCATTTTTGAAATGTATAAATACATTTATTCAACGATTTATTTAACGTGTGAGTATTTTCCGCAGTTAGACTGATCGCTAACAGGTAGCGCTCGTTGGAAGGTCATCCATACTCTTGTGCGGGCGCGAAATTTGCGCCGAACATACGCGCCAATTTCATTAGCGAGACGGCATAAGGCCTTTGTCGGATAGGTACTATCCGCAGCTAGACTTTCGAATCCCGTCAGCTTAGCTTGTGCTGGGATTGGGCGCCGCTATTAAAGCCTGCTTGAAACGGGGCCGCGCTCAAGGCGAGTCCAGTCCGCCTGCTGATCAGTGCGGTCAATGTGACGACCGCTGAACTCGAAGTCTTCGACAGCTATGTCGACGATCTGACGCCGGATCATGTTCTGGCCAGCGGAAGCTTGCCTCCGGGCTTCCCGTGGACGATCATCGACGGCAAGGCTTACTGGGATGGCGGGATTGTCAGCAACTCGCCGCTCGATCTGGTCATGGACCATTGCGGACCGGACGGCAAGCGCGTGTACATCGTTGACCTTTACGCAGGACAGAAGCCGCTTCCCACCAATATGATGGAGGTGATGGCGCGCCGCGACGAGATCGTCTATTCGGAGAGGATACGGAGTGATCTGCGCACCCGCGAGATCGTCAGCGCCTACCGTGGGCTCATTGATGAAATTCTGGCCAATGTAGGCTCCGATACGATCGCGAAGATCAAACAGCGACCGCGCTATATCGAGCTGATGGGCGATGGCGCGCCAATGAGCATCACCCGGTTCGTGCGGACGGGAGCGGCCGCGGATCAGTCCTCGCGCGACTACGATTTTTCGGATGCCGCCATTCAGCTCAATCAGTCGGCGGGCTGTGCGCTCGTCAAGCAAACTCTCCATAACGGGGCGCAGAAAAGCCCGACTGCTCCGTCCCCAGATGAAGACTGAGCTAACTTCCCGCTATACACGCCACGCTTTGGGGCGACAGTATCAAAGATATTGGGGCCTGTTTTGCTGCGGCAAAATCCGGCATCGGGGAACACAATAGCGCGGTTGTTCCCGATCTTCAGACGACCGTGCCGAAGACTTTGCCGATACCGGCAGTGATAGCCATGGCCAGAGCGCCCCAAAACGTCACTCGGACCGTGGCGCGCAGGATGTCGGCGCCGCCTGTCCTTGCTCCGATCGCTCCGAGAAGCGCGAGGAAGACCAGGGACGCAGCGGAAACAATGGGGATAAGCGCGGCCGCGGGCGATACAACGACCATAAGGAGAGGCATGGCCGCGCCTGTCGAAAACATGGCTGCCGATGTTAGCGCTGCCTGCACTGGACGCGCGGTCGTGATCTCCGACATGCCCAACTCGTCGCGTGCATGGGCGGCCAAGGCATCTTTCGCCATCAACTGCTGAGCAACCTGCCGCGCAAGCCCACGCTCGACGCCTCGCTTGACGTAAATTTCGGCAAGCTCATTAAGCTCGGCTTCCGGGCTCTGGCTCAACTCCTCGCTTTCCCGCGAGAGATCGGCCTGTTCAGTGTCGGATTGCGAGCTGACGGATACATACTCGCCCGCCGCCATCGACATGGCCCCCGCCACGAGCCCCGCCACACCCGCGATCAAGACATCGTTCGGCTTCGCAGCAGCTGAGGCGACGCCGACGATCAAGCTTGCCGTCGAGATGATGCCGTCGTTGGCGCCAAGCACCGCGGCTCTCATCCAGCCAATGCGGCCGACCAGGTGGTGCTCCGAATGCTTGCGAAGACGGCTCATGCTTTCAACTCAGATCCGACCAAGCAGAACAAGGACGGCCACCACGATCAAGATCGCCCCAAGCGCTCCAACGCCGCCGTTGCCGAAGCCGTATCCGTAACCGCCAAAGCGCCCGCTGAAACCGCCCAGCAGGAAGATAATGATGACGATTAAAAGAATTGTTCCTAAAGGCATGGGTATTCTCCGTTAGTCAGGCTGGGAATGGCGCCGAGCATCCCGAAGACGGAAGAAATGCCCAGCGCAATCTCTTTAAGAGCGGCATGGTTCGGAGGCGCCGGCTCGTGCCCTCACATGGAAGACATCGCTCCGACCTCCGCTGGAGTTTTGCCCTCGACTATGGGCAGATCTGGAAAGGGCCAACCCACGTACAGACGCTGCCGCCCCAGTCATCGCCGCGATATCCATAATCGCTGCCATAATAGCCCCTGCTGTAACCCCTGCCGCCCCGTGCGATGCGTCCGCGCTGGAAACCGCGGCTTCCCCTGTTGGCGGTGTGACCGCGCGAGCGCCCAGCGGCGCGCGCATGTCCGACACCGTCTTTAACTTGGACAATTCCGGATGCCTCCGGGTTGCTTAGTCCGCCTGCGGCGCCCGCGCCTGATGCGGAGCAAACTACGAGCGACATGACTGCCGCGGCTGCTATAATCTTAATCATAGGTGTAACCCTCATTTAACAAACTGAGCAGGCCAATGCCACATTACGTGGTAAAATTTCTGCTAATTCAAAGTTGGTTATTGACAACACACAATAACAGCGTCGGAAAATACTCACTAGCTGAAATATTCAAGCTAGATAATTTCTTCCACCCAAGCGCGTGCAAAGGTCTCGCCAGGCTCGCGCAATCTGTGTGCAGCCAATTCAGCTCTATAGCGCCGTCTACGCCTCGTCGATGCGCGCAGCGGAGGGACGATAGAAGCCCCCGAGAGAGAAGCGCGCATTTTGCCGAGCGCGCTTCAGGCACAATGGCTATGCCACCTTCTTAAACGCATCGAACGCTTTGCGGCTCGCCTGATCGAACGCGGCCCGGCTTTCCTCAAGGGCCGTTTTGAAGGCTGACCAGGATTGCGCTCCGGCCTTGCGGTGCGTTTCCAGCTTCGATTTTACGGCGTCCGCCTCTGTCTTGAGATGGGCGAGCGCCGCATCGGCTTCTTGCTTCTTTGTAGAAGCAAAGGAGCTGGCTTTTCCGCGCAGCGCTTCGAGCGTTTCCTGCCAGGCCTTTTGCTGGGCTTCGGCCCGCGCCTCGAAAGTTACCTGGAGCTGCTTCGCGTCTTGCCGCGTTTCGTTCAAATATTTCTGAACATAGGCTTCGAACGAGGTCCAATTGGCTTCCAACTCGCTTTTAGCGCTTGTCCAACCCGCTTCGCTGTCGGATTTTCTGCTTTTGAATAGCCTCTTTAAATACTTCACGCTGCGTCCGGATCTCCGAAAGGGCGTTCTCTGCGTGCTTTTTCGTGTCGGCCTGCAGAGAACCAGCGCGAGCTTCGATAGATGTCAAGGTCGCATCTATTTCTTTGAGACGCTCCTTTGCCCAATTTAAAGATGGATGGGCGTAAATTTCGGTAGTCATCGTGTCCTCCTTCTGAGGAATAGATGGATTATAGAAGTACGTGCTTGGGAAATGCTGCTTTGAGAGATATCAACCCTCAGGCCATTCCTAAACTACGAACTCTTCTTCTGTACGTGGGAAACGTGCGCCTTCGCGGCTTCGCTGGCGTGATGGGTCGCATGCAAGGTGTGGGCATGCGCGGTGTGCGCGTGATGCGCGGCCGTCTCATGATGTCCGGAGGCGTAGTGCCCAGCGGCTTCCTTGTGATGCTTCGCCGCGTGTTCGTGATGTTCGGCGGCCTTGGCATGAAGGGCTTGCGCGGGGTGGCTGTGAGTCGGTTCCTTAGACATAAGTCTTCTCCATTGTTCGACTACTTAGGCTCAGATAAGTTGTTCTGTCCCCTGATATTTTGTTTTTTCGTCGCTGAGCGCGGCATGCCTGATAAGGCTTTGGGCTTCGAGCGATCCCCGCACATCGTCGACTGCGAAGGTAACGAAGTGCAAAGACTTGCACCCATTTGGGCGCAAGCCTCATTTCGATGACCAGGGGAAGAGGAGATCATAAAAGCACTAGTACTAGTTTCTCCGCTCTTCGCGGCGTTCTTGATCGCGATAGCGGCCATTATCGCTACAGACAACCCTCACTTGCCTTTCAGCGTCATCGCGGGTGCCAAAGCTCAACGGATCTCGACGACCTTACAATGACGGTCTTGGCCATGAACGATGTAATATTCCCCCGCCCAGACGGGCGCCCCGAATGCGACCAGAACGCCGAAAGCTAAAACTGATCTTTTCATTGGTTTTCCTCTGTTTAAGTCAATCCTGTATAAGGTCAAAAATTCTCGCATTAACAGGCTCGGAAAATACTATAATATGCGTAAATGATGTGTTCCATTAGCTCAGAATACTGAGTATTTTCCGATTCTAGACTTTCGGCGCTTTCTGTGGGCAGATGACTTTCATCTCATATCTAGGAGTTCATATCATGATGCGTACGATGACATTTGGGGCTGCTCTTGCCGCAGCAATCGCGATCCCGGCGCTTGCCCAGGACGTCAAATCTCCCTCCATGCCCGGCACGATGCTCACCGCGGAAACGGCGATTACCGCGCTAGAGGCCGAGGCCTGGGTCGGCAAGCCGGTGTATAGCAGCGACGGCAAGAAACTGGGTGAGGTCGCCGCCATCCAGCGAACCGCCGACAACAAGATCACGGAATTGCGCGCCGATATCGGCGGCTTCCTGGGCATGGGCGAGCATCGCATCGCTCTTCCTGCGGCCCAGTTTGCCCTGCAGAACGACCGCGTCGTGCTTGGCGTGACGGCGGAGGCGGCAAAGCAACTTCCGAAGGTTGCGAAGTAAGCATCCAGCGACGTCGGGTGCGGGCACTCCGCCCGCACCTCCTGAGGTGAAGCCGCATGCTGGCTTTCTACCGGGTTAGTGTCAGCAGCAGTCAAGCTGCGCGATTGTCCGCAAGCGGCTGCTGCGGTTGTTTCAAGGGAATGGTCGCGTTCTCGATCGCTTTGATGAGATCCTTCGGGCAGCCGATGTTCGGAAGTCTTAGGTCGTCTACGCCCGTGCCATGGATATCGATCCTGCCGAAGTCGAGCAGCCGCCCAAGCAGTCCCTGATGAAAATTCACCTGTTCGATGGACTTAAGCTGAAGTTCAGAGGTAGAGCGCGTAAGCCACCCCCGCTTCACCACCAGCCTGTGATTTGTGACGGCGATCTCCGTGGTCCAGATCGGAACCATCACGTAGAGCACGAAGGCAAGGCCCGCGGCGCAGATGATCAACAGGACCCATTGCTGCGCGCCAGTAATGAATGCCAAAGCCCAAGCCGCAAGTGCGATGAAAAAAATCAACGCTAACCAGGCCGCGAAATAATACAGTCCATGGAAATGTGCTTCGTAGATGAGCTTTTCATTTTGACCTAAAGACTGCTCGCTATACCCCATAACCAGCACCCCTTCGTTGGGGCAATTTCAAATCTGCCATTTTAAGAATGCGCTTCCGATCTGCTCGAGGAGGACTCGCCCTGATAGTTCGCTCGCGCAAAGGTGGATTTGAAAAGCCGCTACCTCACGATTTATTTGCCTTCGAGGGTATCCTTGAGGCCGCCGATGGCGTTCTGAACCCTACCCTCAACTTTGTCGGCCTTACCCTCCGACTCCAGCTTTGTGTCGCCGAGCGCCTTCCCGGCTGCCTCCTCGATTGAGCCTTTGATTTTCTTCGCCGAAACAATGATACGATCTTTGTCCATTATTTCTTTCTCCAGTACGCCGCGTAGCCCCCAAAGGGAAGAGATGATCCAATACACAGCCTTCAATTGAGCCACTCCCTCAGTCGTTGATAGAAATCAACACCGAAGAAGTTTGCGGTTGGCCCCACCGGAGGACGTTGAAGCGCCGTCTCCGGTTTGCCTGCATTCCTAGAACCAACGCCTGCGGCCGTAATAACCACCTAGTAAGAGCAGCACGATGACGATGAGTAAGAGTGTGTTGGTGTCCATGACATTCTCCTTGCAACTATTGGACCAAGCCCACGCGCACAAATACGTTCTATGACCTGCGTGAGATTTTGCTTTTTTAAGATATGGAGGAGATGGCTATCGAATAGCCAAGTTTAAAGGTTCGGATTTTACTCATGTGATTGTTTCGTCAGGACTGATAGATATTGATTTTACGAGATAATTTCTCTCAGTCGATTTCCGACATAGCTTCGGTGGCTAAGCATTTTCCGATTCTAGACGGCTATGTCTCATTATGGACAGATGACGCTCATCCCATATTTAGGAGTTCACTCTATGATTCGTACACTGACGCTTGCTGCGGCTCTTGGGGCCGCTACTTTGCTTCCGGCAATTGCTGAGGACGTCAAAGCCCCCGTCGCCGCAACCGATACGGCGTCCGTTCAAAAGGGCGCCAGCGTGGTGCTTACCGAGCAAGAGGCCAAGGCATGGGTCGATAAGCCCGTCTATAGCAGCGATGGGAAGAAACTCGGTGAGGTCGCGGCTTTCCTGCAAACAGCAGATGGCAAGATCATCGAGCTTCGCGCCGACATCGGCGGCTTTCTGGGCATGGGCGAGCATCGAATCGCTCTTCCTGCGGCCGAGTTTGGCCTGCAGAGCGATCGCGTTGTGCTCAGCCTGACAGCGGCGGCGGCAAAGGAACTTCCGAAGGTTGCGAAGTAAGCATCCAACGTAACGAGGCGCGGGCACTCGCCCCGCACCTCACGAAGACGCACATTGCTTTCCTGAGACTAGCGTGAACCGCAGTCAAGCTGCTGGATTGTCTGCAAGCGGCGGCTGCGGTTTATCGCGCCAATCCTATTAAGGAGCGTTTGGCAATGCCTCAGCGAAGAGCTGTCAAACCGGTCTCATCGGTCTTCATGAGTGACAACAACGACAAGTCCGAAGGAAGGTTCATGGGAACGAACATTAGGATCGCGCAAATCGCGCCGCTTATGGAGGCTGTGCCCCCGAAGCTCTATGGCGGCACCGAGCGTGTGGTTTCGTGGCTCACCGAAGCTCTGGTCGAGCAAGGACACGATGTCACCCTATTCGCCAGCGGCGACTTCGTCACCGCCGCCAAGCTTGAACCCATGTGGCCGCGCGCATTGCGCTTGGACGGAGCGGCTATCCGCGATCCGATTGCCTTGCATGTGCTGATGCTCGAACATGTGGCGCGGCGCGCGCCGGAGTTCGACCTCCTCCACTTTCACCTGGATTATCATCCGTTCTCTATTTTCTCCAGGCAGCGCACCCCGTTTGTGACCACCCTTCATGGACGGTTGGACCTTCCTGAGCTTCAGCCCGTCTTCGATGCATTCCCCAATGCGCCGCTTGTATCGATATCGAACGCTCAGCGTCTTCCTTTGCCCAATGCCAACTGGATCGGCACCGTCCACCACGGGCTCCCTTGCGAACTTCTAAAGCCTGCAGCGGTCGACCAAACCTATCTCGCTTTTCTCGGCCGTGTTTCCCCGGAGAAGGGGCTCGATCGCGCAATCCAGATTGCAGCCAAGTGCGGGCTTCCGCTTAAGATTGCGGCCAAGGTCGACAAGAACGACGCCGATTATTTCCGAACCGTAATTCGCCCCTTGCTCGATAACGGCGACGTCGAATTTATCGGTGAGATCGGTGACGGGGAGAAGGCGCAGTTCCTGAGCGGCGCTCTTGCATTGCTGGTTCCCATAGACTGGCCCGAACCGTTTGGCCTTGTCATGATCGAAGCCATGGCGTGCGGCGCTCCGGTCCTGGCCTTCAAAGGCGGCTCCGTATCCGAAATCGTCGAGGACGGCGTTACCGGCGCCATTGTCGAAACCGTCGAGGAGGCAATCGCGGCGTTACCGCGCGTTATCGCTCTCGACCGCAAGCGAGTGCGTCAGCGCTTTGTGCAGCGCTTCTCCGCGATGCGCATGGCGAACGACTATCTCGACCTCTATCGCTCGCTGCTCCACTCGGCGCGATCTCTCACAGGCGAAGATCGGGATCCCCAACATCGCTCACCGGGCAGCAAGCACGGGAACTACCCAACGAGACTTCACGCAGTTTAGCCGTCCTTATTCTTGAAGGCGGGTTTCTCGGCGTTTTTGCGAATGTTTGAGTTCGGCGCGACGAATTGCTCTTATGCCCCCGTGCCGCCCTGCGTCATGGCGTTCGCCACGCCGCCGCTCTCGCAGACCAATGCCGCTCGGTAGCTTCTTTTGCGGGGGCTTCTTCCCAAGGTCGTGCACTGAAGAATTTGAGGCGCCGGTCCCCGTGAACTTCACAGGATTTACCGGCGTCCGCGTACGACAAAGCCTGCGCCCGGCCAAAAAATCTACCCATATCTCCTGCGCGATATGGAGATTGCGCGGCCGATCCAGGACTGGGCGATGGACATCACCTACATCCCGATGGCCCGAGGCTTCGTCTATCCGGCTGTCGTTCTCGACTGGTTTCGGGTCTCGATCACGTTGGAGGACGACTTCTGCGTCGAAGCAGCTCTGGCAAGTCATGGAACAAGCCCGAGATCGTCAACCCCGACCAGGGCTCGCAATTCACCATATACGGTGAAGCCACCTCGAATATTCGCGTTGCCCCCTGAGATGATCCGGCTCACCACTTCGAGACATCGAGGACGATTTTAGCGAATGGGCGGAGGCACGGCCCTGGCCGTTGCCTTTCGGGGTTCTGAATCGTACATTGATCGAAAGTGGCTGACCTTTGTGCTCCTTGCCAATTTTTTCCAGGTTTTCCGAGACATCTGCGAGCGTCGCTCCGCGCGGGATGTGGAAAGACACGGAACCATCCTCGAACGCTATCAGGACGCTGGTCGCAATAAGGCGTTCCTTCGAGGTATTACGCATAATGACCTCACATCGTTAAAACTCAATCTTAGCAATGAATTTCGTCAAGCTGCAGAATCGGAAAATACTCACACCGGCGCCTTCGTGCATCAGATCGGCAGAACGCCGTGCAAATGGTCTGAAATCTTGTCACTTGGAATCTTCGTCAAATCCTTCGCCAATTCGCCGGCCAACGCATCTTTGAGCGTTTTGTCCAGATGCTGGCGAAAATCGCTGAGGATTTCGGGAGGCGCCACGAGAACCCAGCGATCGAAGTTGCTTTGCGAAAGCTTTTCTTTTAGGAAGGCGATCAGAGTTTGCACGAATTGTTCTTTTTGCTGGGCGTGCGCATCGTTGCCCTCCACGGATGAACGGGAAACGCCTACCGATTTCATGAGTTCGGCCCTGGCGTTCGGCGAATATTTCCCGGTTTGGAGGCGTCGCGTGCCGAAAATCCGTGCCTGGAACAAAACTCAGCCCCTTATCGGCCCCTTCGTTGAGTAGGATATGAGCGCGCGCTCCATCGGCAATTACGATCCAGGTGCGGGTTGGTTTCATGGCATTCCTCCAAGTTATTGCTGAATAATCGTATCCGTTGCGGCGGCATCACCTTCAATTTCCGTTCTTTTCGCGCGAGACTTGCCGCAGAAGCGAGAACGGAGATGAGCGCTCATGCAAAGTGACAGGCATCAGCACGAGTTCATACGGCATAACGGCTACCGGCGGTTCGAGGCGATCACGGGGGAGCCGCGCGGGCAATGGAGCGATGAAGAGAAGGCGCGGATTGTGTCGGAGAGCTTTGCTCCCGGCGCAAATATTTCCGCTGTGGCGCGGCGTCATGGCGTGAGCGGCGGCTTGCTGCATAAATGGCGCGGTCAGGCCCGGCAAGCGGCTGCATCCACGGCGCCGTTCATTCCGATCACGCTGGCGGATGGCGGCGGCGGCGGAGAGGAAGATGGGGCCATAGCGTCTTGCGGCGCAATCGAGATCGAGCTTGCGGGCGCGCGCGTCCGCGTCGAGGGCGCGGTCGGCAAGGCGGCGCTCAAAACCGTGCTGGCGGCGTTGCGCGAAACGGCATGATCGGGATTTCCGGCGGCCGGCGCATTTTCTTGGCTGCAGAGCCGATCGACTTCAGAAAGGGCATGGACACCATCGCCGCGCTGGTGTCGGAGGCGCTGAAAGCCGATCCCTTTTGCGGCGATATGTTCATCTTCCGTCCGAAGCGATGCGACCGTTTGAAAATCCTGGTTTGGGACGGCTCCGGGCTGATCTTGGCTACGAAGCGGCTTGAGGAGGGGCGCTTTTGCTGGCCGCCGGCGCGCAACGGGACGATTGAGCTCAGCGCTGCCCAGATGTCCATGCTGCTCGAAGGCCTGGCGTGGACCAAGGCGCCGGTCAAAGCTGTGAGGCGTCCAGTAAAAGCTGCTTAAAACGAGCGATTTTACTGGAGGAGCGGGCGCGCTCTCGCATAGGTTGCGGTCATGATTTTCGACCTCTCCGCTTTGCCATCCGATCCAGAGCAGCTCAAAGGAAAGCTCATTGAGCTGGCGAGCGCTGCCGAGGAGGCCGCTGCTGCTGCGGAAGAAGCGGCCGCCCAGCGCGACGCGGCGCTGGCGGAGAACGAGAAGCTTCTTTACATCCTGGCTGCATTCAAGCGCTCCTTGTTCGGAAAGCGTTCGGAAAAGCTCGATCCCGATCAGCTGCAGCTCATCTTCGATCTGGCCGCCGCGGCGGCGGCGACGGAGGAAGCTGACGAAAGCCGTGAGGCCTCCGCCGCAGCTCGCAAAAAGCCGCGCAAAGCCGCCGAACGCAATCGCGGCAAGCTGCCCGAGCATCTGCCGCGCATCGAGATACGCATCGATCCCGAGGCCAAGACCTGCGCTCGCTGCGGCGGGGCGCTCCATGTCATTGGCGAGACCGTGAGCGAGATGCTGGACGTCGTGCCGGTGCAATATCGGGTGAAGCGCATCATCCGCCCGCGCTATGGCTGCCGGGCTTGCGAGAACGCCGTGGTCCAGGCGCCGGCGCGGCCGGTTGATGGCGGCATCGCCACCGAAGCGCTGCTCGCCGCCATCGCGGTTGGAAAGTTCGCCTGGCATCTGCCACTGAACCGCCAGCTGCGCATGATGCGCGCGCAAGGCATCGAGCTTGACCGCTCGACGCTGTCATTGTGGATCGGCCGGACCGCCTGGTGGCTGAAGCCGCTTTATACGCTGCTGCTCGCTTCGATCCTGGCGCGGCCGAAAATCTTCTGTGACGAAACGCCGATGCCGGTGTTCGCCCGTGGCGGAACAAGGCGCTGCCAGTTCTGGGCGGTCGCCGTCGATGACCGGCCGTGGGGCGCGGCGCCGCCCGCTGTCGCCTATGCTTTCGCCACGGGCCGGAAAACCGAGCATGCCATGACGCTGCTCGACGGCTTCTCGGGCATCCTGCAGGTGGACGGCTATGCCGCCTACAAAAAGCTGGCGGAGACGGAACGCGAGGGCAAGCCTATCGTGCTCGCCTTCTGCCTTGCTCACGCGCGGCGCAAGTTCTTCGAGTTCCACAAAGCCACGAACTCGCCCATCGCATTCGAGGCCTTGCGGCAGATCGCGGCCGTTTACGCCATCGAAACCCGCATCCGGGGCATGAGCGCCGCCGAACGGATGGCTGTCCGCCAGGCCGAAAGCAAACCGCTTATGGACGCGTTCAAGACTTGGGCGGAGGAGCGGCTGAAGGAGGTCTCCGCCAAATCGCCGCTCGCCACAGCGATCCGCTACACGCTGAACCACTGGCAGGGGCTCGCCGTGTTCCTCGCCGACGGCCGCGTGGAAGTGGACAACAACACCGTGGAGCGCGACATGCGCCCCATCGGCCTCGGCCGGCGCAACAGCCTGTTCGCGGGCAGCGAGGGCGGGGCGGACTCGTGGGCGGTCCTGGCTTCGCTCATCAACACCGCCCTGCTCAACGACGTCGATCCCCAAGCGTGGCTCACAGATGTCCTCGAGCGCGTCGTCTCCGGCCAGACCAAAAGCCATCAACTGGCGGAGCTTCTGCCGTGGAACTGGAAAACCGCACGCGCGGCTCCCGCGCAAGCCCTGAAAATGGCGGCCTGAACCGCAGCAGTGGCAGCCTCATAGCGGATACGAATAATCCAGGCAGAGGCTTTTCGCATTTGATCGTTATCGACACGCCGATGGCTGCCGCTGGCGCGAGGGCTACCGCCACGCTTCTTGTCCGGGCCGCAATATAAGCCTCTAAGACAGCGCCTTAGAGCGCGTCATCATTGGAGCTTCGATGCTGGCGTCCAGCCAGCCGAAGCGCCTGCCGCGGATGTTGCAAGCCACAGGTGCATTGTATCCGCTATGAGGCTGCCACTGCTGCGGTTCAGGCCGCCATTTTCAGGGCTTGCGCGGGAGCCGCGCGTGCGGTTTTCCAGTTCCACGGCAGAAGCTCCGCCAGTTGATGGCTTTTGGTCTGGCCGGAGACGACGCGCTCGAGGACATCTGTGAGCCACGCTTGGGGATCGACGTCGTTGAGCAGGGCGGTGTTGATGAGCGAAGCCAGGACCGCCCACGAGTCCGCCCCGCCCTCGCTGCCCGCGAACAGGCTGTTGCGCCGGCCGAGGCCGATGGGGCGCATGTCGCGCTCCACGGTGTTGTTGTCCACTTCCACGCGGCCGTCGGCGAGGAACACGGCGAGCCCCTGCCAGTGGTTCAGCGTGTAGCGGATCGCTGTGGCGAGCGGCGATTTGGCGGAGACCTCCTTCAGCCGCTCCTCCGCCCAAGTCTTGAACGCGTCCATAAGCGGTTTGCTTTCGGCCTGGCGGACAGCCATCCGTTCGGCGGCGCTCATGCCCCGGATGCGGGTTTCGATGGCGTAAACGGCCGCGATCTGCCGCAAGGCCTCGAATGCGATGGGCGAGTTCGTGGCTTTGTGGAACTCGAAGAACTTGCGCCGCGCGTGAGCAAGGCAGAAGGCGAGCACGATAGGCTTGCCCTCGCGTTCCGTCTCCGCCAGCTTTTTGTAGGCGGCATAGCCGTCCACCTGCAGGATGCCCGAGAAGCCGTCGAGCAGCGTCATGGCATGCTCGGTTTTCCGGCCCGTGGCGAAAGCATAGGCGACAGCGGGCGGCGCCGGCCCGCCCCACGGCCGGTCATCGACGGCGACCGCCCAGAACTGGCAGCGCCTCGTGCCGCCACGGGCGAACACCGGCATCGGCGTCTCGTCGCAGAAGATTTTCGGCCGCGCCAGGATCGAAGCGAGCAGCAGCGCATAAAGCGGCTTCAGCCACCAGGCGGTGCGGCCGATCCACAATGACAGCGTCGAGCGGTCAAGCTCGATGCCTTGCGCCCGCATCATGCGCAGCTGGCGGTTCAGCGGCAGATGCCAGGCGAACTTCCCAACCGCGATGGCGGCGAGCAGCGCTTCGGTGGCGATGCCGCCATCAACCGGCCGCGCCGGCGCGGGCGCCTGAACCACGGCGTTCTCGCAAGCCCGGCAGCCATAGCGCGGGCGGATAATGCGCTTCACCCGGTATTGCACCGGCACGATGTCCAGCATCTCGCTCGCGGTCTCGCCAATGACGTGGAGCGCTCCGCCGCAGCAAGCGCAGGTCTTGGCCTCCGGATCGATGCGTATCTCGATGCGCGGCAGATGTTCCGGCAACTTGCCGCGATTGCGCTCGGCGGGTTTGCGCGGCTTTTTGCGAGTTGCAGCGCAGGCCTCACGGCTTTCGCCGGCTTCCTCCGTTGCGGCCGCCGCCGCGGCCAGATCGAAGATGAGCTGCAGCTGATCGGGATCGAGCTTTTCCGAGCGCTTTCCGAACAAGGAGCGCTTGAATGCAGCCAGGATGTAAAGAAGCTTCTCGTTCTCCGCCAGCGCCGCGTCGCGCTGGGCGGCCGCTTCTTCCGCAGCAGCAGCGGCCTCCTCGGCAGCGCTCGCCAGCTCAATGAGCTTTCCTTTGAGCTGCTCTGGATCGGATGGCAAAGCGGAGAGGTCGAAAATCATGACCGCAACCTATGCGAGAGCGCGCCCGCTCCTCCAGTAAAATCGCTCGTTTTAAGCAGCTTTTACTGGACGCCTCACGGCTTTGACCGGCGCCTTGGTCCACGCCAGGCCTTCGAGCAGCATGGACATCTGCAAGGCGCTGAGCTCAATCGTCCCGTTGCGCGCCGGCGGCCAGCAAAAGCGCCCCTCCTCAAGCCGCTTCGTAGCCAAGATCAGCCCGGAGCCGTCCCAAACCAGGATTTTCAAACGGTCGCATCGCTTCGGACGGAAGATGAACATATCGCCGCAAAAGGGATCGGCTTTCAGCGCCTCCGACACCAGCGCGGCGATGGTGTCCATGCCCTTTCTGAAGTCGATTGGCTGCGTCGCCAGGAAAATGCGCCGGCCGCCGGAAATCCCGATCATGCCGTTTCGCGCAACGCCGCCAGCACGGTTTTGAGCGCCGCCTTGCCGACCGCGCCCTCGACGCGGACGCGCGCGCCCGCAAGCTCGATCTCGATTGCGCCGCAAGACGCTATGGCCCCATCTTCCTCTCCGCCGCCGCCGCCATCCGCCAGCGTGATCGGAATGAACGGCGCCGTGGATGCAGCCGCTTGCCGGGCCTGACCGCGCCATTTATGCAGCAAGCCGCCGCTCACGCCATGCCGCCGCGCCACGGCCGAGATATTTGCGCCGGGAGCAAAGCTCTCCGACACAATCCGCGCCTTCTCTTCATCGCTCCATTGCCGGCGCGGCTCCCCCGTGATCGCCTCGAACCGCCGGTAGCCGTTATGCCGTATGAACTCGTGCTGATGCCTGTCACTTTGCATGAGCGCTCATCTCCGTTCTCGCTTCTGCGGCAAGTCTCGCGCGAAAAGAACGGAAATTGAAGGTGATGCCGCCGCAACGGATACGGTGCATTCGAGCGTTGACCCGGCGCGCATCTGCGACAGCTGTCGCGATGACTTCGTCGTGATTGATCGCCTCTTGAATGATTTGCGCATCCTCGGCGTCGAGCCTGCCGCCCGCAAAATCGCTGATCAGCTCCGTTGTAATCATGGAATTTCTGATGGACATCGTTGAACTCCGACATAGCTCCCCTTAAGAGGACACGCCCGGCGTGAGCGTTACGCATTGCTGCATGCGAGACATTGCTGCAACTTAAAGGTGGGGACGCCATGCCTTCGGCGACAGGGTCGGAAAATGCTTAGCACGGGCTGTTTGAAGCGAAGAAAAACAGAGTAATAGTTCTGTATTTATTTCGCAGGATATCGCGAATTATGCCGCCTTAACTTGCTGGCCGAAAGATGCCTCCAGGAGACTGCGGGAGCGTTGTATCGCCGGGTCGGAAACGCTCATGATTTCAGTCGCTGCGTTATGCGGCGCGCGAAGAGTTGTCCTTCGTAATCGCCATAGTCCCACTCGGAAAGATTCAATTCAATGCCGGACGAAGCCCTTAGTCCCGCCAGTTCGCAGGTTCGCTTCGCCCGTTGCAGGGGGCTTGTCAGGACGCGAGCGAACTCGAATCGCCCGGAGGCGCGGCGCCAGCCCGAGCGCCTCGTCTTCGCCATGCGCCGTCAACGGAATGTCCGTGCTCCGGGTGTGCTGGCCGGAGAGCGACCACGAGGTTTCGCCGTGCCGGATGAAACAAATCTGAACGAGCTTTTGGTTGCCGCTCACTTGTCGGCGCCGATCGGCGCTTGCGAAGTCATTGGAGGCCGCCCCACTTCCAATTGCGGATCTCGGGCAAATTCTGGCCATGTTTGCTAATGTAACGCTTATGCTCGATGAGCTTGTCCTGGGCCACTTGTTTTAGGTAGGTCCCCTTAGCATAACGGAGTTCAGAGCCTGAATGAGCCGAGCTGGCCGGCACGGCTTCTGAAGGAGAAGGGCTCCAAAAAAGGCGCCCGGAAGTTGCTCGGCAGTGTAGCCTGACAGCATAATAAAGGGCAGACCGCGCGCCGCGAGCGCCAATGCAACAGGGCTTGCGATCACTCCGGAGAGATTGGCGTCTAAGATGGCTGCATCGCAGGCATCGCTTTCAATCAGCGCAACCGCTTTTTCGACTTTCCCCGCGACACCTGCGATCTCGAAACCAGCGCCGATCAGCAACTCTTGAAGAGTGATCGCGAGCATTGGCTCATCCTCGGCAATGAGGATCCGCCTGCGTTCCTGCTTATCGGCTGGCATTCGATCTTAACGGATCTACTCGCCCCCCTTCCAGCGTATCGGCAACCGACGCATTCAGTTTCCAGGAAAGTCCGCTTTCCCGATAGTCGGACTTGACTGTACCGTCGACCGCCGCCTCAACCATTTGTCCGATCACCATTTGTCCGAATCCTTTATGGCTAGGAGGGGTTACTTTGGGGCCGCCCTCCTCCAGCCAGGACATTAGAAATACTGGCTTTTGGGCCGTTGTGACTTCCCAGGAAATGTGCACCCGCCCCTCGCGGTTCGAGAGCGCGCCGTATTTTGCAGCATTGGTGGCCAGCTCATGCAAAGCCATGCCTATGCTCTGGCTGGCTGCTGGCGTCAGGCGCGCTGCCGGGCCATCGATAAATACGCGCGTACCGATCAGGTCCTCGAAATGGGCGAGCTGGACCTCGATGAGATCCGCCATCTCAACCCCTTGCCACTCATTCTTGACGAGAAGGTCTTGGCTGGCGGCGAGCCCGTAGATACGCTCAGACAAGCGCTCAAAGAAAGTCGCGGGATCTCCGGCGCGTGCGGTCTGCTGGGCAACCGCTTGCACCACCGCAAGAAGATTCTTGGAGCGATGATTGACCTCTGCCATGAGCAGTTTGTTGTGCTCTTCACTTCGCTTGCGTTCCGTGATGTCGCGGATGTTGAACTGGATGACAGGACGGCCGTTCTCATCATAAAGGTTGGCCACCACTTCGACGTCCTGATGCCGTCCCTCTTGGCTTTCGAGCGGCAAGTCTTCGTAACGGATTTGGTGCTTGCTTTTCAATTCCCGGAGCATTTCATGGCTCGCGACTTCATCTTTGAGCAATCCTATTTCAAACAGTTCCTTCCCGACCAACTGGTCATGAGAGTAACCCAGCAACCTCGTCATGAAAGGATTAGCGTCGGTGATTTTGCACGTGCTGGGATCGAGAAGGATGACGCCGTCCTGCGCCGCCTCAAAGAGCCGGCGGTAGCGGATTTCCGAAACACGCATGTTGTCCTCAGCTTGCTTGCGGCCGGAGATGTCCCGGATGACACTGAGCATGCCAGCTGGCAGGCCGGCAGATTCCCCCCGCAGGACCGTCACGCTCGACTCGACGTGCAGCTCGAGCCCGTCCCTTCTAATGTGGAGGTTTTCGCCGCGCCATTCACCACGCCTCCGCAACGCAGTCGCGGCAATGGCCTCGTCTCCGGGATCGAGCCATCTCGATTCGTAGACCTTCGACAGGCGCTGACCAAGCATCGCTGACGCGCTGACGCCGTATTGCCGTTCGGCGGCGGCATTCAAATATGTGATGCGCTGGTCGCCGTCGGTTGCGATTACTGCGTCGCTGACTTGCGCGAGGATTTCACCGCGGAAGCGGCTTGCCGCAGCGTCCAAACCTTGCAGAGTATAGACTTGCACGCCTTTGGCGTTCTCGATCACGAGCGCGTCCACCTCGCCCTGACGGATCGCGCGGAGCATTTCGCCGGCCTCTTCCAAACGCACGTGCAGCGCGGCATTTTCCGCGAGAAGCATTGTTTCGGAGCCGGTTCGCACGTTCATGGCGGCTTAAAACAGATTTGTTGCAAACGTCGTCACGTCCGCCGTGCGGAGTTCAAGCCCGCGCAGGATACGCTCGGTTTGGGACATATCTCCGATGAACCGGCGTCCGGGCAACGGCTGAATTTTGATCAAAGTCGGCGCGGCGATGATCTGGTTGCCCCCGGCCAGCGCGGGATCTTGCGAGATGTCCACGATTTCCAGATCGTAGCGACCTTGCAAATGCTCTTCGCAAATCTTTCTGACATTTGAAATCGCGCGCGCGGATCGAGATGTGATGCCAGTTATGTAGAGCTGCAGCACGTAATGGCTATCGACGCGCGCCGCATCTGCTTTGAATTCGTTTGCGACAGAAGCGCTCATTGTCATGAAGGTCAGGCCTTTACCGATTGAACATCGAGTCCGACCAGGACGCGTCCTTCGTTGGAAAGATCGCCGATGATTTTTTTTATCGGCTCGGGAAGGCGGCGCACGAGCGTCGGTACAGCGAAGATTTGATCCCCGGCCGCGAGCTGCGGGGTCTTTGTTAAGTCGATGACTTCGAGGCGATATTGCCCGGCGAGGTGCGTCTCGCAGATCCGCTTGAGATTCGCGAATGCCGCGATTGATTTGTCGGTCTTGCCGGCGACGTAGAGCCGCAGCTCGAAGGCGGCGACGGCGGGCGCAGCAGAGCTTGACATTTGGGATGTCATTTTGAGATTTTCGCTTCCCTTGTCAGGCCGTTGCCGCTCCTAGCGCCGCCGCGCAGCTGCGTCATGGCCTTGGTGCTTTGGCGCCTGCCCTTTTCTTGCAAAGTCTGGCGCGCCATCGCGAAATTGACCTCTGAAGCTTCTGTTTCCGCCTCGAAGTGTAGCGCAGCAACTTGTGCCTCAATCGCTTTTCGCTTGCGCGCGAGTATGTCTAACTTGTGCTTGTGCTCTTGCAGGCGCTGCTCAGTCGCGTCGCGCTCCTGCGTCTCCCGAGCTATGCGCGCCGTCCCTGTGAGGACACGGTCGTCCGCAATATAGACGTCCACAAGGTCTATGCCCTTGTCGCTCAGAACAAATTCGCGCACTTGATTTGAGTGGGACATGCCGCGCGATTTCAGCACGTGTATGGTTCGATTACGCTCGCCGTTGAACTCCACGTTGCGCAGAAGCAGCCACGTATCCATGAGCGATGACACGCCGGCTTAGAATCTTCCGCACTCCCGCCACCACCTGAGGTGAGGCTAACAAAGAGCGTGGTTATCTGTCGTTGCTTGAGGAAGTCGATGAGTTGCATCAGCGTCGGCTTCACCTCCGATTCAGGGCGATCGAGGTCGAGATTGCTGATCGGATCGACCGCGACCACGTTTGGGAGGAAACCGCGCACAGCGTCGTGCATCATCACGAGATGCTGCTCTAACCCCTGCAGCGTGGGGCGGGAAGCGTGAATTTGGAGAAGACCCTGCTCCACCCAAGGATCGAGATCGATGTTGATCGAGCGCATATTGCGCACGATCTGCGCGCTCGATTCCTCGTAAGTGAAAAGCAGCGCCTTCTCGCCGCGGCGGCACGCGGCGTCGATGAAACTTGCGGCGAGGCTGCTCTTGCCCGTGCCCGGGGATCCGGAGACGAGCACGCTGCTGCCAAGGAACACGCCCTTCCCGCTGAGCATGTCGTCGAGGCGTGCAACACCTGTGGGGACTCGCGCAGCGGAGGCTTTGTGATCGAGTTGAAGCGATGTGATCGGCAGAACCGAAAAGCCGTGTTCGCCGATGAGGAAGGGGTATTCGTTTGTGCCGTGGGCCGTGCCGCGATACTTCACCACGCGAAGCCGCCGGGTGCAAATCTGCTCCGTAAGGCGTTGGTCGAGGACAATTACGCAATCGGCGACATATTCTTCAAGGCCGTAGCGCGTAATCGTGGCCTCGCCCTTTTCGCCAGTGATAACGGCAGTCATGCCGCGATCCTTCAACCAGCGAAAGAGACGACGCAACTCCGCGCGCAGGATGGCGTGATTTGGCAGCCCGGCGAAGAGCGCCTCGACCGTGTCGAGCACCACGCGCTTCGCGCCGATCGCCTGGATAGCGTGTCCCAGCCGGATGAACAGACCTTCGAGATCATACTCGCCCGTCTCTTCGATCTCGCTGCGCTCGATATGGACATAATCAAGTAATATCAATTTCTGCGCTGCGAGCTGCTCCAAATCGAAGCCGATTGAGCAGACGTTCGCCATGAGTTCCGCAGCGTTTTCTTCGAACATCATGAACACGCCCGGCTCGTCAAACTGCGTCGCACCGCGCACGAGGAATTCCACGGCCAGCATCGTCTTGCCGCACCCTGTGGCGCCACAGATCAGCGTCGGCCGTCCCGCAGGGAACCCGCCTCCAGTTATCTCATCGAGCCCCTGGATTCCGGTGGGGGCTTTGGTCAGTGCGGGAGAAGTTTCATTTAGTTTCTTCATCGACGGCCGTTCTCAAGGCGAGCGCTTCACAAATTCACAGGAGATCGATACAGACGTATGCACTGGCTTACAGCTGCCAGAATTGCCTATGTGATGTAATGCAAAACTTAGTCGCAGCTGCAATCTTAGACGACCTCTTCGCCACATACTGTTATATACGAACAATAGTAAAGTACGGAAAATACCTATTGCCGTGCTTCTGCTTGTTGACAGAATGTAGCTTTTAAAAGTATCAGTTCACCTGCCTGGGCTACCAGGCGGAAGTTCCAGATGGGGATGATCTGGTCGTTCAGGCTGTGCGCGGCGCGTATGAGCGCCGGAAGCGACTTCGCGTGATAGTTGCGCAATGCTAGTCTGCGGTACGCTGGCTTATACTCACCCGCAGAAGTTTTTTCTTAGATAGCCATTAGGCGTTAGCCCGCTTATTGCGCACGAAGGGATACCAATTGTGGAGTATGGATATCGCGAAGGCGCATGGAAAGTTTCGGATTGTACCCATATAGTCAGCTTCGGATTTCATGACTTATCTGCGAATTGAATACGTTACCATTAAAGTAAAATGAGTATGTTCCGATCCTGGTCAACAGCCGCATTGCGTGCGCAGATGGCTCCCTTAGTTCATTCTGTGGGAGTCCATATCATGCGCAGTCCAACACTTACTGCAGCTCTTGCCGCTGCGCTCGCCGTATCGTCATTCGCCGTTTCCGCCTTCGCTGAAAACCTGAAGGCTCCTGTCACGATGACGGATACTGGCGCGGCCCTTACCGCCAAGGAAGTCGAGGCATGGATTGGCAAACCCGTCTATAGCAACGACGGAACAAAATTAGGCGAGGTAGCCCTCATCGAGCGCGATGCCGGCAACAACGTTACCGAAATTCGCGCCGATATCGGCGGTTACCTGGGCCTTGGTCAGCACCGCATCAAGTTGGCGCCTGCGCAGTTCCGTATGCAAAGTGACCGTGTTGTTCTTCATCTAACAGCTGCGCAGGCCAAGGAACTTCCGAAGGTTGCGAAGTAAGCATCCAACGCGAAGGGCTAGCAGATCACGGAACGAAGTTTCTGCCTACGGCCTTCTCAGTACACCGCAGAATTATGCACTGGTTCAAAATGGAGGAACATCATGGCAATCGAGTCACTTCTTGTGTGGTTGATAATTGGGGCAGTTGCCGGGTTCTTGGCTGGGCTGCTCGTTACGGGCTACGGTTTCGGGACCGTAGGAAATATCGTCGTCGGAATCCTCGGCGCATTAGTGGGAGGGGCATTATTACCGCGGCTTGGCCTGTTCACCGGAGGCGACATAGTCGGGCAGATCATTAGCGCCACGCTCGGCGCAGTCCTCCTGCTCGTCTTGATCGGCCTTGTACGGAGAGGCGGCGCGCCCTCGCGACTTTAACCTGGGGTTGGAGCAGCTATATTTATTCGCAAACCAGGGAGTTCATTAATGAAGCGTACGCTCACACTTGCCGCCGCTCTAGCAGCGGCTATCACGCTGCCTGCAATGGCCATCAGTTGGGACGAAGTCTCCGGAGACTGGAAGCAGTTCGAGGGGAATGTGCAGAAACAGTGGGGAAAACTCACAAATGACGATTTGCAGCAAGCGAAAGGCGAACGGACAATATTGGCGGGTAAGATACAGGAACGCTACGGCATTACGAAAGAGGAAGCTGACCGCCAGGTCAAAGCTTGGCTCGACTCCTACTAAGACTTATGTGAAATAGGAGGCTCGAATTTTGCGGGCCTTCGCCTTTGTGACTGACGTGCGCCGGATAGAGACTTCATAGGGCCGGAAGACGCACATGAATTAATCCGAAGCCTGTTAATTTCGATCAGCGATGCCGGCTTACCTCACAACGCTAATTTGAATCTTTAGCGCATCTATTCAGTCTAGCCGCTTCATTCAGTATTGGAGTAAGAATCATGGACAAGGACCGCATCATCGGATCGGTGAAGAAAATAAAAGGCTCAGTCAAGGAGGCAGTTGGCAAAGCGGTTGGCGATGCCAAGCTTGAGTTAGAGGGTAAGGCCGACATAGCCGAGGGCAAGATTTCAGAATGCCCTCGGCGGCGTCAAAGACACGCTCAGCAAATAGGGATCGCTGCCGTGCGTGCTGCTTTGGGACCGTTCATCCGTGGAGCGCAACGGTGCGCATGCCCAGCAAAAAGACCAATTCCTGCAAACGCCGAACGCCTTCCTAAAAGAAAGGCTCTCGCTAAGCGACTTTCAAAGCATAGCTTGGCTTTTGAGGCTTTCGGAACAAGTCAGTCAACCTGCACTAAGGAACCTACATATGAAGTACGCATTGATTGTCGGCGCCGTCCTAGTGGCCCGCGTCACTCAAAGTAAGGAGGACGCGGCAAATTGATTCAGGTTTTTTGAAAAGGGATCCTCAACGCCGGGCGAGTTGGATTCTGGTGATTTCCGGCTGCTGGAACGTGGCGGCCGGAGCAACCGGAGCGGTATCGGGCCATGGCCGCCAAGGGCATCGCGTTAAAGAAATACGTCGTCAAACTGAGCGAAGCAGAACGCAGTCAATTGCAAGGGGTGATCAACAAGGGCAAAAGCCCGGCTAAGAGGCTCTTGAAAGCCCGGATACTGCTCAAGGCCGATGCCGGCGAGCACGGCGAGGGCTGGAGCGATGGCCGGATCGTCGAGGCCCTGGACACCAACATGTCCATGGTGACGCGGGTTCGTCAGCAGTTCGTGGAGGAAGGCCTTGAGGCGGCGCTTTCCGGCAAGCAGCGCGCGGCGCCTGCGATCGCGCCCATCCTCGACGGCGAGAAGGAGGCTCGGCTGACGGCGCTGGCTTGTTCCTCGCCTCCCGAAGGCCATGCGCGGTGGACGCTGCGGCTCCTGGAGGACAAAGTGGTGGAGCTTGGCATCGTGGAGCGCGCCAGCGACAACACCATCGGGCGCGAGCATGAACAGGTTGGCGACGCCGCCCCGTTCGTACTCGTAGTCGACCTGCTTGGATGTCCGATAAGTCTTTGAGGATCTTTGCGTAATCGATAGCTGTTCGGCGGTCAGTGACCTCGATATGCCGCCAGCCCTCCAGCGGCGCAAACACCGGCTGTTCTTTTTTCATCGGGATCGGCGTGCGCGTCTCGGCGACCAGTTGCTTTGAGGTCTCGTCTAGACAGACGAGCGGCATATCGGGATCATGCGGCTGCGTGTAAACATCCAGCACGTCTTCCATCGCCGCTAAGAAAGCGCCGCTCGCCTCCGGCGGGATGACCCATTGCTTTTTGCGATGAGGCTGAAGCGCGTTTTTTTGAGAAAGCGGGGCTGCGGCTGGTGCTGGACGTGGATTTCGCGCCCGGCAACGAACACGCCTCGGAGCATGCGGCGCCAGCGCTATGGGCGCTTCTCGATCGCATCCCCCGCGACTGCTGGCCAGCGTTCTTGCGCGGCGATAGGGGCTTGGGTACGGAAGCGATCATGAGCGGCGCCGAGCAACGGGAGCTGCCCTATCTGTTCAAGCTGCGGTTGCCGCCAACGTCAAGAAGCTGATCAAGAAGACTTCCTCCAAGAGCGGCTAAACCGATGCCGGTCAGGGCTGGCAGGGGCGGGAAGCCACGCTGCGGCTCGAAGGCTGGAGCCGCCAGCGCGGGGTGACCGTCCTGCGCCGCCGGCTGATGGAGGGCATGGCCATTGCTGAACGCAATGACAACGGCCAACTGGGCGCTCGGCTTCATCGATCGCGTTGATGAGGTTCGTCGTCGCGAAATCTAAAGCCGGGGGCAGTGCGCGGCGGACCAGTGGTGGCCGCAGCTCCTTCGAATGCGGACGTGCAATAAAGAGGACCTTTAGCGTTGGCCAATATAGCCTGATGTCCGCTCCTGGGATGAAGCGCCCGAATTCCCTTAAGCTTGGCTTCAGTAGGCGGTTACTTTGCGACGCCTGAGCCACCTCGATCTGCACCCGCTTTCCGGGCGCTCATTCAGGGAATGCGCCAGGCTATCGACAACGCAATCGCGCTGAGAGCGCCCGCCAACAAGACGCCCGCGCCGAACCACACCCAACCGGAAGGGGCGCTTCGATCTGATGAAAGCCCGGGCTGACGCTCGACGCTCTTGTCCACCGCTGCGCCAAGAACCGCCTTCGCTTCGTCGACGGCGGCGCGCAGTTCGCCGGCGAGATAGGCAGCGCCGGCGGTGATGATGTCTTCGGCAAGCGCCTTTGAGGCTGCGATATGCTCCGCCGCCGCGATCGAGGTCTGCTCCTTGCAGGCCTCGATATGGGCTTGGATCTGGGCGATGGCGCGGGTCAGGATCAATTCGTTCAAGGTCAGCGTCACAAGAACAGGATCGTCCTCCGACAACAGCAGATGGTGGCGCTTGGCCACCTCGCCGATCAGCGCCTTCACGTCAAAAGGCCCGCCTGGCGTCATGGCTTAAAGCACGGCCGCCAGTTTGGCCTGCACGTCGCCCTCGATCAGGCGCAGGCGCTGTTTGGCCATGAGCGTGAACTCGGGCGAGCCGATCGCCTCCTCGAAGGTGAGGTGGCGTTTCACCATCTCTTTCACGTCCTCGCCGAAAGTGGCGGCGGTGCGAAGCGGCAGATGCACGACGCCGCGAATGCGCTCGGCGTGCGCTTTGTAGACGGCCATGTCCCGAAACGTCTTGCCGCCTTCCTTGATCAGCCCGAAGTGTTCGTTCAGCCAGACCACGATCTCGACCTCGTCCGGCAATTGCTTGGCGAGTTCGTCGAGATCGTTCAGCGTCTCCTTCAAGGTTGCGCCGCCAACAATGATGGCGTGCACGATGACGGTCTTGCCGCAGTCGCGGATTTGCTCGTGCACGTCGTTCTCGATGAGATAATGCGAGATGGCGACAAAGCTCGACGTGCCGGTGTCGACGACGCAATGCGCGTCCTCGGTCAGGATCGGCTCCAGCATGACGTCGAAATGCCGAGCGTTCAGGATTGTGCCCTCCATGAGCGCGATGCGCGTCACTTTCAGCGCGGCGAAGCTTGAAAAGGTGGCCGTGGTGGCGTCGGCGTCGAAGCAGAGCAGCGGGCCGAGTTGGCGGTAGTGCTGAGCCAACAGAAACGCCACGAAGGATTTTCCGACGCCGCCCTTGCTATTCAAGATGAAGTGGACGGTGCGGGCGGGAACAAGGCTGTTGGTCATGGCGCGTCTCCTTTGCGAGGGTGCTTGATCAGATGAGCGTCTTCTTGGCGAGGTCTGTCGGATCGAAATGGAAGCCGCGGCGCTCGGCATCGCTTTCGGTGTTGGAAGGCTCGACCCTCGCGCTCCTTGACGGCGCGGCGCGCCTGGCCTGCATCCGGGTCTCTTTCTCGCCGTCCTTTTCCATCGCTTTGCGTTCGGCGGCGACGTAGCGGTTGAATTGGCGGTAGCCGACGCCGATCCGGTCCTTGAACGAGGCGTGAACGGCGCTTGCGGGCCAGCCTTCGGCGAGCGCCGCGAAAATCGCGGCGCGGTGCGCCAGAAACGCCACCCGGCCCGAGCCCCAGGCTCTCGCTTTGCCGTTCTTGTCGCCGGACATGCCTTTTCCTGTGATCTGATATAATCTATCATCTGTTTCGGCAAACTCCGTCAATCTCCGACCGAGAGGGACGGAGTTCGGAACAAGAAGGACTGAGTTGGACGGACCCGGACGGAGGCGGTCGCAGAGGGACTGAGCACTAAATCGCTACGCGATAGCTCGCTGCTGCGCGGCCGGTAACCAACTGAGAAGAAAGCGTTATCTGGGCGGGAAGCTCCGTCTTGAGGATTGAGGTCTCGACAACCTCACTCAAGCAGGAGTTCCCCATGACGGATCCTACCAGCATTTCTCCCCTGCGCCAGCGCATGATCGAGGACATGACGGCGCGCGGCCTTAGCCGGGCGACGCAGCGCGGCCATATTCTCGCCTGCAAGCGGTTTGCGGCTTATCTGAAGCGCTCGCCTGAGGCGGCCACGGCCGAAGATGTGCGCCTGTTCCAGTTGCAGCTGATGGAGAACGGCCTTTCCATCCAGAACCGCAACCGCACCATGACAGGTGTGCGCTTTCTGCTACGCGTGACAATGCGGCGGCACGATCTGGCGGCCGAGATCTTTCACATGAAGCAGCCGCAGAAGACCCCGCAGATCCTGAGCGCTGTGGAGGCGAAGCGCCTTTTGACAATGGCGTGCAAGCTTAAGGCGCGCGTGCTGCTCAGCATCGGTTACGGCGCCGGGCTCCGCGTCAGCGAGGTCGTGAAGCTGAAGGTGAAGCATATCGATAGCGCCCTTGGCGTCATTCGCGTCGAGCAGGGCAAGGGCAGGAAGGACCGCCAGGTGATGCTCTCGCCGGAGACGCTCGATCTTCTGCGCGAATGGTGGAAGGCGCGCACGGACAGGTACGACGCTGGCGTGCCGCCCCAGGAGCGCTGGTTGTTCCCGGGCCGGCGCAAGGGGCGGCCACTGACACCGAGGCAGGTCACCCGGCTGTTCCACGAAACGGTCGAGGCGGCGGGGATCAAGAAGAAGGTCACCCTCCATACGCTGCGCCACAGCTTCGCGACCCATCTGTTCGACCGCGGCGTCGATATCAGAACGATTTAAGCTTTGCTTGGACACGAGAAGTTGGAAACGACAGCGCGATATACGCGTGTCGCGACCGGCCTGATCACCGCCGTCGAGAGTCCTCTCGACCGGCTGTCGGCGCCAGAGAAGGCGAAGCGCAAGAAGGGCAAGGCCGCCTAACCCGCCGCAATGCCTCGTCCAGTGCTGGAAGTCGCGGACATATTCCGCGACCACGGCGCCGCCTGGCGTTACGCCAACCGCGGCCATGTCAGCCTCGGGCAGATGAAAGTGATGTCAGCCATCGAGCGCTGCCGCACCGCGGCGCTCGGCGGCCATGTCGCGCGCTGCGAGAACGCGGGTTGCGGGCATACGGTCATCGCATTCAACAGCTGCCTTATGTGCACTTCCAGTAATGGGGAGCTGACGCGCCTGCTGCTTCATTTTCCTGTGCATCGCCGCGCTTTCACTCTCCATTACACGACGCCCCTGCGCGCCCCGTCGGCTCGGCCACTGTCGGCCGATCACAAACGGGGACGATCATGTTGGAGACCTACTTCCCGGCATCGAAGAGGCGGGAACATCTGCGCAGCGGGCCGAGCGGGCCGTATCTCGACGGCTTCGCAGCGGCGCTCGAACGCCAGGGCTACAGCGCCGACACGGCGGTTCGATACCTGCGGGCGGCGGCGCATCTCGGCTATGTCCTGGCGCCGCGAGGCGTATTGCCGGACGAGATCGATCTTCAGGCGTTCAGCAAGCATTTGCGCGCCTGTCGTTGCCCACGCGAGAAGGGCGGCCGTCACAATCACCACACTATCTACGGCGCCAAGCTCTTTCGCCGGCGCCTCGTAGAGATCGGCGTGTGCCAGCCTGCCGCTGCTGCTGCGGCGGCACCGGTTGAACTGCAGTTGGTTACGGGCTTCAAAGCATGGCTGCGCAAGCACCGCGGAGCGTCCGACGCCACGATCAGGCTTTATGTGCGCGACGCCGCCGGCTTGCTCACGGCGCTCGGGGAAGATCCGGCGAACTGGGATGCAGCAGGCATCCGCCGTACCTTCATGGATCGTGCGAGCACGAGCGGGCGCGGCACAATCGAGAAAATGACGACCGGCCTGCGCGCATTTCTGCGCTACCTCGTCGTCGAAGGCCGCTGCCGCGTCGGGCTCGACAGTGCGGTTCCCGTTTACGCCCACTGGCGGCTTGCCGACATGCCGCGGTCTCTGTCGCCGGAGCACGTGAACCGGCTGATTGCCGCCTGTGATGGCGATGTCCCCGCGCGGCGGCGTGAGCGCGCGATTATCCTGCTTCTGGTGCGTCTCGGATTGCGCGCCGGCGACGTGGCGCAGTTGCGGCTCGCCGATATCGAGTGGGAGACGGGCTCGCTTCGCGTCTCGGGCAAGTCGCGCTACCAAGTCCGCCTGCCGCTGCCACAGGACGCCGGCGATGCGATCGTCGCCTACCTCGAGTTCCCGACCTTCGATCTCGCCGAGCGATCATGTGTTCTTGCGCACGATCGCGCCATATCGGCCGTTAAAAAACGGCGACGGCGTCTCGTCTCTGGTGAGGCGCGTCATGAAGCGGGCCGGCATCGTCACACCGTTCAAAGGCGCGCACGCGCTGCGCCACACGGCGGCAACCGAGATGCTGCGCCATGGCGTGCCGTTGGAGAAGATTGGCTTGGTCCTGCGGCATCGCGGCATCGACACGACCGCCTTCTACGCAAAGGCCGATGTCGCGCTCCTGAGGCAGATCGCGCAGCCCTGGCCGGAGGCGCTCTGATGCTGAACGCCATCGAGACTTATCTCGGCCTCCGCAGAGCCGCCGGCTTTGCAATGTCGAATGCCGAGTACCTGCTGAAGAGCTTCGCCGCCTTCGCCGCCGAGCGCGGGCAATCGCATGTTCACACCCAAACAGCCATCGATTGGGCAGCGCTCGGGCCGTCCGTCGCGCAGCGTGACGCCCGGCTGAAGGCCGTGTGCCGCTTCGTACGCCACGTCCGGATCGAGGACGGCCTGGCACGAGCTGCCGCCGGCCAAACACTTCGGCGCTCGCAAGCGACGGCGGCCTCCGCATATCTATTCTGCCGCGGAACTCGATCGCCTGATCGAGGCGGCTTTGCAGCTTCGGCCCGATGGCGGCTTGCGCGGTGAGACCTATGCGACGTTGATCGCGCTGCTCGCGGCCACCGGCTTGCGGATCTCTGAAGCGCTGAAGCTGACGGTCGCCGATGTGACGCGCGACGGCTTGCTGATCCGCGAGACCAAGTTCCGCAAGACGCGGCTGGTTCCGCTGCACGACACGGCGGCGACGGGCTTGCAGCGCTATCTGTCTCGTTGCCGGCCGCGCTCGGACGATGATCCCGTGTTCATCGGCAAGAGCGGAGGCGCGATGCGCTACATCGCCGTCAAGGAGACCTTCGACAGATTGGCCCGCAAGGCAGGGATCGCGCCGGCGGCGCAGCGTCGCCCGCGTCTGCACGATCTCCGGCACACCTTTGCGGTGCGCGCACTCGCTGACAGTCCGTCCGGTCGCAGCCGAAGCGGCGCGCATATGGTGGCGCTCTCGACCTACATGGGGCACGTCAACATCTATGCGACCTACTGGTACTTGGAAGCGACCGCCGACCTTATGCGCGACGTCGCCGCGGCCGGGGAACAGTTCCTGGGCGATGGGAGGCGGTCATGACGCCGATCGCTCCCCTCATCGAGGCTTTCCTCCGCGACACGCTGGCCAGCCAGCGAGGCGCCAGCCGGCACACTCAGGCTTCCTACGCCTCGAGCTTCCAGCTGCTCTTCGAGTTCGCCGCGAAAAAACTGAAGGTCCGGCCATCGGCGCTGACGTTGGAGCAGCTTGACGCCAGCCTCGTCAGCGCCTTCCTCGAGCACCTCGAAGAGGTGCGCAAGAACGCCGCCGTCACGCGCAATGTCCGGCTGGCGGCCATCAAGTCGTTCTACCGCTTCCTCGAATACCGGCAGCCGGCGGCGCTCGATCAGGTTCGCCGCGTGCTGGCGATCCCGTTCAAGAAGACGGACCAACGGCTCGTTCCCTACCTGCTGAAGGACGAGTTGCAGGCCGTGCTCGACGCGCCCGATCCCGCCACACGTGACGGCGTCCGCGATCGGGCGATGTTGCATCTGGCTGTCTGCGCCGGCTTGCGCGTCTCGGAGCTCACGAGCTTGAAGGTCGACGACATCGATCTGCCATCGATGAGCGTCCGCATTCTCGGCAAGGGACGGCGGGAACGGACGCTGCCATTGTGGAAGGCCACCGTTGCGGCCCTGCGCGCCTGGCTCGCCGTTCGCGGGCTAACCGCAGCGCCAGAGGTGTTCGTCAACGCCCGGGGCGAGCCGCTGACCCGTTGGGGGTTCGCCTATCTGCTCAAGAAGCACGTCGCAACCGCCGCTCGAGACAAGCCCGGCTTGAAGAAGAAGCGCGTCTCGCCCCACGTGCTCAGGCACACCTGCGCGATGATCGTCCTGCAGGCGACGGGAGACATTCGGAAAGTCTCGCTGTGGCTGGGCCACGCCACATTGACGACAACCGAGGTCTACACGCGGGGCGATCCGACGGAGAAACTCGATGCGATCGAAGCGATTGTGCCGCCGCATCTGCGGCGCGGCGCGTTCCAGCCGACCGACAAGCTACTCGCGTTGCTTCGGCGGGCTTCGTAATGGAGAGTGAAAGCGCGGCGATGAACAGGAAAATGAAGCAGCAGGCGCGTCAGCTCCCCATTACTGGAAGTGCACATAAGGCAGCTAATGGGCGTCGCCCATTAGTTGCCGCGACCGGCATTGCCCAAAATGTCAAGGGAGCACCGCGCGGGAATGGCTGGCCGAGCGTCAGGCCGACCTTCTGCCCGTTCCCTATTTCCACGTGGTCTACACGCTGCCCGCCCGCATCGCCGATATCGCCTACCAGAACAAGGCCGCGATCTACGGCATCCTGTTCAAGGCCTCGGCGGAGACCACCCTCAGGATCGCCGCCGATCCGAAGCGGCTCGGCGCGCGCATCGGGTTTATCTCGGTGCTGCACACGTGGGGCTCGGCCATGACGCATCATCCGCATGTGCATATGATCGTGCCGGGCGGCGGCCTTTCCGCCGACGGCCAGCGCTGGATCGCCGGACGGCCCGACTATCTCCTGCCGGTTCCCGTGCTCTCTGAGCTGTTCCGGGGGCTTGTGCTTTCCCTGCTGCTCGAAGCGCATGCCGGCGGTCGCCTCAGGTTTTTCGGGGAGCACGCCGGGCTCGCCGATGAGAAAGCGTTCAAGGCCTTCCTGGCGCCGCTGTGGGGCGCCGGCTGGGTGGTCTACGCGAAAAGACCTTTTTCCGGGCCGGCCGCGGTCTTGGCTTATCTCGCCCGCTACACCCATCGCGTCGCCATCTCAAACAGCCGCCTGATCGCGGCCGGCGCCAACGGCGTCACGTTCAAATACAAGGACTATCGCGTCGAAGGGCCGGAGCGGTACAAGGTCATGACGCTCGCGCCGCATGAGTTCATCCGGCGCTTCCTCCTGCATGTGCTGCCGAAGGGCTTCCACCGCATCCGCCATTACGGGCTCCTGGCCAATGGCGGGCGGGCGGAGAACATCGCCAAGGCCCGCGCGCTGCTCGCCGTTTCGCCCGCGCCGGAGGCCGAGGGCGCCGACGTCGCGGAGAGGGCTGAGCCGGACGGCTCCAGCGTCCTGCCGCGGCCATGCCCGCACTGCGGCGGGCGCATGATCGTCATCGAGGTCTTCGCCCGAGGTTCGATGCCTCGATACGCTGCTCCGGCTACAGCGCCAGCCTGGATCGACACGTCATGACGCCGTCGCAGCTGTTTTCAAACCGCAATGATGGCCGTGATTGTGGCTGGGCTTGGCCCGGCCACGCCGGCGCTTGCTATAAGACACGCCGCAGCAGCTCAAAAACTTCTCGGAACGCATCCTTTCGTGCTGGCTGGCGGCATTCCTGCCGCTGTCCTATAACCTCCGCGCCTCCCCAAAGGCCACGATCATCCGTCGCGTCCGTTCGATGGGCGTCTGCGGTCACCGGCGCGCACTTCAAATCCCCATAGCCTGCTGATAGGTTGCTGCCGCCGCGGAGCCCTGCACCCCGCGATTTCGTGCCCCGGCGCTTTTCGGACGCCTGCTGTTGGCGCGTGTGGATGGCTCCGTCATGCAGGCATCCGAAAACCTGCACTAACTCGGACGGAGTGGGACCAAGCCGGACTAAGGGGGACGGAGAAGGACGATGAAGGACGGAGATTTCAGCAGGCAAGATGTGTGGCGGTGGCCACGCTCCGATCCTTACTCGGCTTCGCCTTCGACGGGGTCCGCCAGGCGGACGCGGCTGCCGCCGCGGAACAACAGGAGGCGCCTCTGACCAGGCCCGACATCAGAGAGCAGAACAAGGCGCTGAAAGTGCTCGTCACGCCAGCTGAGCGCGCCGAGATCGCGAAACGCGCTGGCGCCGTGAGGCTGCCGGTGTCGTCCTATCTGCGCGAGCTTGGCCTCGGCTATCGGCCAAAGTCGACGCTCGATCAGGAGGCGGTGCTCGCGCTCCTGAAGGTCAACGCCGATCAGGGGCGGCTTGGCGGGTTGTTGAAGCTTTGGCTGACGACGCGGGCGGGCGACGGCGCGCCGGTCGGAAGCGTCCGGGCCCTCCTTCACAAGATCGAAACGGCGCAAGCGGAGCTCGCGCGCGTGCTGAAGCGGCTTTGAGGCAAGCATGGCGCTTCGCTTTCCCAAATTTCGGCCGAGCCTCAACCAGCTTTCGTTTTTTAGGCTGTTCGAGGCGAAGCAAGAGGAGCCGCCAGCGAACGAGCTGGCGCAGACAGACATCAACGCCAGCGAGCCGGCACAAGGGAGCAACGACAATGGATCTGACGGACAGGTTCGCGAGCCTGCACAAGCGCTTTCTGATCGAGAGCTACCCGAGCGTCTACGCGGCGATGGAGAGGAACGGGATGCTGCCCGCACATCTCGAAGAGACGGGACGCCAGGGGCAGGCGATGTTCGAAGCGGTGAGCGAGAGGCTGCGCAAGAGCGCGGCGGAAGCGGCGACCGAAGCGGAGCGCCAGGCGCTCCTCGAACAGATCCCGCTCGTCGCCGAAGAGATAGTGATCCAGGACCTGATCACGGCGCCGCTGACTTAGACCTGACGCAACCATCCGCCTCACCGTCGCCTGGCTTTCGCATCACGCCCGCGCATCGGATCGGCCAGGGCGGCGAGCGCGCCAAGGTGGAGGGCAACCTCGCAGCCATCCGTATCCTGAAGGAGCTGCAGGGAGCGGAGCGGGAGGCGACAGAGGAGGAGAAAGCGGCGCTCGTTCGCTATGTGGGCTGGGGCGCGTTTGCTCAGAAGCTGTTCGACGCCAATCGCTTTTCGCCGCACGCCGCCGCCTGGAAGGCCGAGCGCGACGCGCTCGCCGATCTCGTCACAGCCGAAGAGTGGGCGGCCGCCAGGGCCTCGACTCTGACCGCTTATTACACGAGCGAAGCGGTAATTCGCGGCGTGTGGTCCGCTGTCCAGCATCTTGGCTTTGAGGGCGGCCGGGCGCTCGAGCCTGCCGCCGGCGTCGGCCATTTCATCGGGCTCGCGCCCGAGGCGCTGCCAATAGCCTGGAGCGCGGCGGAGCTCGACCCTGTCTCGGGCGGCATTGCGCGCAGGCTTTATGGCGGCGCCGATATCCGGGTCCAAGGCTTTGAGAGCGCGGCCTGGCCCGACGGCTTTTTTGACCTCGCCGTTTCCAACGTGCCCTTCGGCGACTACAGCCTTCGCGACACGCGCTATAGGCCGATGTCCATTCACGACTATTTCTTCGTGAAGAGCCTCGACAAGCTAAGGCCCGGCGGCCTCCTCGCCTTTGTGACCTCGCGGCATACGCTTGACAAGAAGACCGACTTTGCCCGCCGCGAGATCGCAAAGCGGGCCGATTTCCTTGGCGCCATCCGGCTTCCGGGGGGCGCCAGTGGCGCGTTCGTCGCCAACGCCGGGACCGAAGCGACCGCGGACATCGTGTTCTTGAGGCGGAAGAGCGATGGCGCTTCATCTTCCGATGGGCGCTGGCTTGATCTCGCCGAGATCCAAACGCCGAACGGCGCCGTCGCCATCAACCGCTATTTCGCGGAGAACCCAGCCATGATGCTGGGCGAGATGCGCCTTCAAAGCGGCCCGCACGGTCCAACCCCGGATCGGGTCCGCCGACGCGCTCGATGCGCGGATCGCCGAGGCTGCGAGCGCGCTTCCCAAAGACGCGATCCGGCTGCGACAAGGCTCCAGCCTTGAGATCGAGTCCAGACAAGAAGGGCCGTCGAAAGGCGATGGCGCCTTTCTCATCCAGGACGGACGCGTCGTCAGGCGCGGCGTTCAAGGTTTTGAGCGCGTCGACGTTTCGGCCGCGGATCAAGACAAGCTCGTCCGCCTGATCGGCTTGCGGGACATCGTAAACGATCTCCTTGCCCTGCAAGCGGCGCACGAAGACGGTGAGGGCGCCGCTCCGCTGCGCCAGGCGCTGAACGAGGCCTATGACGGCTTCGTCAGCCGCTACGGTCCCATCAACAAAACCATCGTGACGGTCACCTCGCGCAGCCGCGCGGACGGCGCGCCGGTCATTCTTCGCCGCAAACCCAACTTCCAGCTCTTCGAGGACGACCCGGACGCCTACAAGGTTGCGGCCTTGGAGGAGTATTCCGATGCGACAGGGATGGCCGTCAAGGCGGCGATCTTTACCCATGACATCGTGCGGGCCCCGCGACAGCCGGAGATTTCCGGGCCGGCGGATGCGCTCGCGCTGTCGCTCGATGCGCGCGGCGGCGTCGACATGGTCTTCATCGCTGAGCGTCTTCGCTGCTCGGAGGCGGAAGCCGCAGGCTCGTTGGGAGACCGCGTTTGGCTTGATCCGAATGGCGGCGTCTGGCGCACCGCCGAGGATTATCTGTCAGGCGACGTCGTCGGAAAGCTCGACGAGGCGAAGCTCGCCGCAGCCCTTGATCCTCGCTTCGAACGCAATGTTGCAGCGCTCGATGCGATGCAGCCGGCGCCGCTGACGCGCGTCGATATCCGTCCGCTTTTCGGCGCGCCCTGGATTCCTGTCGATGTGTATCAGGCCTTTCTCGCGGAGAAGCTCGGCGTGACGGCGGAGGGGCTCGCCTTGAACGCCATCAGCAAGAAATGGCAGTTGGTAAAGCCGCCGGAGATTTCCTTATCGAGCAAGGCCGAATGGGCGACCTCGCGATCAAGCGTGCAAGAGATTGTGCTGGCGGCGTTCAACAACGCCGAGATCAGGGTCATGGACGCGAACCCAGATCCCAAGGGCTCGCCACTCTACAACGCCGCCGCCTCCGAGGAGGGCAACGCCAAGGTGAGCGCCTTGCGCGAGCTGTTCTCGGGCGCGCCCGAGACAGGCGTCGACGGCTGGGCGTTCGAGGATGAGGAGCGGGCTCAAAGGCTTGAGGCGATCTATAACCGCGCCTTCAATCGCCTCGTCCCAACCGTCTATGACGGCCGCCATCTCACCATGCCGGGGCTCGCCCGGTTCATCGTCCGGGGCGCCGATCGCGCCGTCATCCCCTTCAGCCTTCGCCCCCATCAATTGAACGCGGTTTGGCGCATCGTCGGCTCCGGCAACACGCTTCTCGACCACGCGGTCGGAGCCGGCAAGACTTTCACAATGATCGCGGCCGGCATGGAGCAAAAGCGGTTGGGGCTCATCGCGCGCCCCATGTATGTGGTCCCGAACCATATGCTGGAGCAGTTCTCGTCCGAGTTCCGGCTCGCCTATCCGCGAGCCAGGGTGCTTGTCGCGGATAAGGACGAAATGAGTTTGAAGCGGCGGCGCGCCTTCGCCGCCAAGGCGGCGACGGGAGACTGGGACGGCGTCGTCATCACCCACGACGCCTTTGGACGTATTCCCATGTCGCCGGCCGTCACGGAAGCCTTCATCCGCGAAGAGATTGAGGGCTTGCATGAGTTCAAGACGCGGGCGGCCGAGGAGGAGGGACGCGCCTCACCGACGGTGAAGGAGCTTGAGAAAGCCGCGAAGCGGCTTGAAGGAAGGCTCGCCGCGCTTCTCAATCGAGAGCGCAAGGACGAGGGGATCACCTTCGAGGAACTCGGCGTCGATTTTCTATTCATCGACGAAGCGCACGCGTTCAAGAACCTCGCCTTCCAGACGCGGCATACGCGCGTGAAGGGTCTGGCGGCGGGAGCGGAATCGCAGCGCGCCGCCGATCTCCTGCTGAAGATCCGCTATCTCGAAGAACGCCGTCCCGGCCGCTCGGTCGTATTCGCCACAGGCACGCCCGTCTCCAACAGCATCGCCGAAATGTATACCATGCAGCGCTACCTCCAGCCTGCAATGCTCGCTCGCTTCGGCGTCGCAGAGTTCGACGCCTGGGCGGCGACGTTTGGCGACATCGTCTCTCAGGTCGAGCTGAACCCGAGCGGTAAGGGCTTTCGCACCACGCGCTCCTTCTCCAAGTTTGTGAACATCCCCGAGCTGATCGCGCTTTATAGCCGCGTCGCCGACACGCAAACCGCCGAGATGCTGAACCTGCCGCGGCCGAAGTTGCGTAAGGGAGCGGTGACCGTCGTAGAGACGGCAATGTCTGCGCGAGAAACTGCTATCATGGAGAGTCTCGTCGCGCGCGCAGAGGCCATCAAAGGACGGCGCGCCGCAAAGGGCGGCGACAATATGCTGAAAATCCTGGGCGAAGGCTTGCAGCTCGCCACGGACGTGCGCCTGCTCGATGCGGGTGCCGAGCCCAATGCGGACGGCAAGATCGCAAAGGCAGCCGAGACCATCGCCAGGATTTGGAAAGAAGGCCAGGAGCCGGCGCTGTGCCAGATCGTGTTTCTCGACATGGGCGTGCCGGGCGGCAAGACGGCCGCTCGATCCAGTCCCGAAGATCAGGACGATGCCGTTCGCCTGTCGTCTGGGCTTGAAAGCGAGGAGGAGGCCAGGCCGCCGCTCATCGCCAGCGCGCGCTTCGATCTCTACGCCGATTTGCGCGCGCGGCTGATCGCGAAGGGGATCCCAAGAGAAGAGATCGCCTTCATTCACGAGGCCGACAACGATGTGAAGAAGGCGCGGCTCTTCGCCGAGGTGCGGCAAGGAAAAGTGCGCATCCTCATCGGCTCCACCGGCAAAATGGGCGTCGGCACCAATGTGCAGACGAGGCTTGCCGCCATGCATCATCTCGATGCGCCTTGGCGTCCTGCCGATGTGGAGCAGCGCGACGGTCGCATCTTGCGGCAGGGCAATCTCAACGACGAGGTCGCTATCTATCGCTACATCACGCTGAAAAGCCTCGACGCCTATCGCTGGCAGGCGTTGACCACAAAGGCGAACTTCATCGCTCAATTGCGCGCTGGCGCGAGAGGGGTGCGCACAGCCGAAGACATCGATTCCCCGTTGCCGGAAGCGGCCATGATCAAGGCGGCGGCCACGGGCGACGCACGGATCATGGAACATGCCGAGCTTTCAAAAGAGCTGCGCGAGCTGGAGGCCGCCCGACGCGCTCATGAACGGGGACTGAGCGCCGCAAGGCTCGCCCGCGAGCGCGCCTCGAAGCAGATTGCGGCTTTGCGCGGCGAGATCACGCTGATGCGCAAGGACAGCGACATAATCGCGGCGCATTCGGGAGAGGCGTTTTCGATGACGCTTGGCCATCGCGAGATTCCCGAGCGGAAGGCGGCTGGGGAAGCGATCAAAACGGAGCTTCTAGCGAAGGGCGCGCCCCTGTGGGAGGCGTCTGCCGATGTGAGCGCCGGTCGGCTGCTGGGCTTCGAGATTACGGCTCGGCTGAACCAATCCGCCGGATCGCTCTCCTACGCTTTGAGAGCGAAAGGCAACGGCGAATACCGGCGCGACGATCGCTTCCAGCTGAGCGAGGCCACGGACGCCGTGGGCCTCATCCGCCGCATTGAAGGCCTGTTGCGCGCCGTTCCGAAGCTTCTGGCGGACCGGGAAACCGAACTCGCCAAAACGACCGCCGATCTTCCCCGCATCGAACGCCAGCTTAAGAGCGGACAATTTTCGAAGCAGGAACGGCTTGCGGACGTGGCGGGGCGCGTGAAAGAGCTGGAAGCGGCGCTGCAACCTCCACCGCAGGCCCCGGCGCAGAGTCCTTTTCAACAATTAGATCAGGTCGTCGACCAGACAGAGCCAGCACGCCTCGGCCTGGAGGGCACACAGAAAGATGGCCCCAGCCTCAAAGCAGCTGCTCCGACACCCAAAGCAGGCGAAATCGGCAGCAAGGAAAATGCGGCTGTGGCCGCCGCTCGGGAGCGGCTCGCTCAAAGGTCGAACAAGGGACGAAGGATGTGAGGCTCAGCGCCGGCGCGCCGGCGGCTTGCGGCTCAGATAGGCTTCGAGAACGTCACGCATGGAGCGGCGCTCGCGCGGCGCCTGCTCAAGCACTTCCCTGCCCTGTGAAGCAGCGGCGTTTTGAGCGCGGATTCGATGATGTCCTTCGCGGAAATAGAGCTCGGCGAAGGCGGCGGCGCCCTTCAGCGTCGGCATGGAGCCTATTTTTTCCCCTTGCACGAATACCTTGTAGTCAGGGCCCTTGTGCGGTTGCGTCCCCTTGCCGGGAATGGCGATGTCGACCTGATATTGCGCGTTCCCCTCATTGTAGAAGCCGTAATAGTACCCGGCCGCATCAATGCCCCGCCAAATGATCCCCCATTGAGCCACGATCCACCGCCGCGAAACGAACCAGAATAATCTATCATATCAGATCAAACATGCAGCGCAAAAAGCAAATCCATTCGGCCAAGCAGGCGACGAGATCATACATATTGTGATTTATTATGATTTTGAGCTACGATGGGGGCGAAAGGATCAGCCCATGGCCACCCAAACTCGCAGAACCGTCGCCCTCACCGAACGGGACGATCGCTTCATCGCCGACCAGATCGCCAATGGCGAATATGGCAACGCCAGCGAAGTGGTGCGAGCGGGATTGCGGCTGTTGGAGCAGGAGCAACTGCGTCTCAAGGCCCTTCGCCAAGCGATTGCCGAAGGCGACGCCGATCTTTCAGCCGGACGCTTCAAGAGCTACAAGGCGGGAGACTTGGCGCGGGAAATGCGGGACGCTATTCCGAGCGACGAACGCTGACTGGGACGGCACATGCCGAATGGCGCTCCGCTCTCGCCAAAACGTCTCGACATTTCGGACGCCGCTCGCGCTGACATTCGTGGTGCGATTGGGTATTTGGCCCGTGAAGCCGGTAACGAAGTGGCGGCGCGTTTTCTCGAGCATGTCGATGCGGAGCTGATTAAGCTTGCGGAGCTCGGCCATAGCGGCGTGTCGCGGGAATGGATCAGTCCTGGTCTCCGCCTGCACGTCATAGGCCAATACTGCGTCTACTTTCGGATGACGGAGGCGGCCACAAGAATTGTCCGGGTACTGCATGGGGCGCAGGACGTGAACGCCGTCAATTTCGATTGAGGATGCAAGCAAGGGTCAGCGGTTGCCTGCTATCCCTATCCGAACCATGTTACCATCTTTGGCGACATGGGAGCGATGTCGATTGATCGCGAAACGGATCATCCGCACGGCGGGGAAGTCGAACTTCACCCGCCTCGGCAAGTACATCCTGGATAACGATTTGACGGACGCCCTCGACTTCACCGAGCGCACCGTCGACTACATCCTCGACAAAAAAGGCGATCAGAATCGCGTCGGCGCCGTTCGCATCACGAACTGTCACAGCGAGGCGCCCGCGCTCGCCATCAAGGAGATCATGGCGACCCAGGCCATGAACACCCGCGCGAAGGGTGACCGCACCTATCATCTGGTTGTGAGTTTTGCCGCTGGCGAAAAGCCAAGTCATGAGCAACTCGCCGACATCGAAGAGACGCTCTGCGCCGCGGTCGGCCTTGGCGCTCATCAGCGTCTTTCGGCGGTTCATTGCGATACCGATCATCTCCACATTCATGTCGCCATCAACAAAATCCACCCGGAGAGTTTTCGCCTGGTCGAGCCCTATTTCGATCAGCGGAAGCTCATGGCGGCGTGCGAAGCGCTGGAGCAAAAGCACGGGCTCATTCGAACGCGGCATGGCGTTTCGAATTCGCGCGCCATCCATCGGAACGGTCGCCGAACGGTTTCGCGCGAAGAGAAGGAGCGCTTTCGGGATGAGGTTCGCGATCTCATAAAGAACGGCTTTGAAATCAGGGTCGCGCAAGCCGCCGATTGGGCGGAGCTGCATGGGCTCTTTTTCGAGGCCGGTTTACAGGTGCGGCTCCGCGGCGCCGGGCTCGCGATCAGCCGCCAAATCGGCGGTTTGAGCGTCAAGGCGTCCTCGGTTCATCCAGCGCTTTCTCTGCCGGCGCTTATCGCGCGGCTCGGTCCCTTCGTTCCTGCGGCGCAGCTTCACCCGCTTTCTTCGTCCTGGGCGGCAGATAACGAGGCGCTGGCGGCGATCAGAGCGTCCTACAAAATGAGAGCAGACGCCATCCGCCAGAGCAAGACGCTGTCGGCCGTCGGCAAGCGCGCCGCTTATCGCGATCTGAACAAGCTTCGACTCGCGACCTACGCGCGGTTGAAAGTGGACCATGAAAGCGGGAGCTTCGGTGGTCAGCTTGTTGGTCGCTCGCCGGTTGAAAAAGCGCCTGTGGACAGCGCAGCGGCCTCGGCGGCCGTTCGGTCCTATGTGCTTGAACGCAATTCTCTGCGCGCACGAATATCTGATATAGTCTATCATGCTGTGTGGACGCCGGCCGACGCAGGCCCTGTCCTTTACCAAGGGCGCCGGAAGCTCGAAGGCAGTTGGGCGCTCCTGTTTTTGAAAGGCGAGACCATGCTCGTGAAAGCCGTCTCCGACATCGAGGCGAACGCCGCGCGACTGTGGCCGGTCGGAAAGCCTGTCAATATCAACCCAGCCGGACGGGTTTCGAACAAGGCGAGGCGGCGGCGATGACGCCTACAGCCGAATTCGAACGCCACGCGGTCGCGCAGCCTTATCCTTGCCGCGCTGTTTTTCATCGTCCTCGCCAATGGCGCCGCCACCCAGTTTGTGGCGCAGGCTTTGGATTATCGGCCTGGTCTTGGCGCTCCGCTGTTTGGGCAAATCTACCCGCCATGGGCGTGGCTGGTTTGGCGGGCGGAGTTCGAGCGCGACCATCCTCGCCCCTTCCGCTTGGCGAGCGCCGGCATGTTGGCCGCCGTCTCGGCGGGAATGCTCGGCCTGTTTTATGGCGGCGGCGCCGGAGGACGCGCCGCCAGGCGCTATGAGGGCGTACACGGCACCGCCCATTGGGCGAGCCGCGCCGAGATCGAGGATTCCGGCCTCATGCCTTCGCCGGGAAGAACTGGTCGCGGCGTTTATGTCGGCGGCTGGCGCGACAAGCGCGGCCGGCTCCATTATCTCCGTCACAACGGACCCGAGCATATCGCCGCCATCGCGCCGACCCGCAGCGGCAAGGGCGTTGGCCTTGTGGTTCCGACACTTCTCTCCTGGCCACATAGCGTCGTCGTCAACGATCAGAAAGCCGAGCTATGGAACTTGACCGCCGGCTGGCGCAAGGCCTATGCCGGCAATCTCGTGCTGCGCTTCGATCCGGGCGCGGCCGAGGGCGGGGTCGCCTTCAATCCGCTCGCCGAAATCAGGCTCGGCACGGAGCACGAGGTGGGCGATGTGCAAAACCTCGTCACCATCCTTGTTGATCCGGACGGAAAGGGCCTTGTCGATCACTGGGCGAAAACAAGCCACGCCTTTCTCACAGGCGCGGTGCTGCATGTGCTCTACGAAGCGAAGAAGAAAGGGCGGATCGCGTCATTGCCCGACATCGCCTTTGCGCTGTCCGATCCATTGCAGCCGGTGGAAGAGCTCTATCTGCAGATGCTCGGCAATGAACACAAGAACGGCGCGATCCATCCCACCATCGCCAGCGCCGCGCGCGACATGCTGAACCGCGCTGAGGAAGAGCGCGGCTCGGTGCTCTCGACCGCTATGTCGTTCCTGTCGTTGTACCGCGATCCGCTTGTCGCCAAGAATGTGAGCCGCAGCGATTTCCAGGTGCTCGACCTCATGAACCATGAGAAGCCGGTCACGCTCTATCTCGTGGTCCGCGCCGAGGACAAAGACCGGATGAAGCCTCTCATGCGGCTTATCCTCAATCAGCTCATGCGCGTGCTGCTCCGACCCGACATCGGCTTTGAGGAGGGCCGTCCGCGCCCGCCGCACAAGCATCGCCTGCTGCTCATGCTCGACGAGTTTCCATCTTACGGCAAACTCGAGGTGTTCCAGGAGGCGCTCGCCTATATCGCGGGCTACGGCATCAAGGCCTATCTGATCGCCCAGGACATCGCCCAGTTGTGGGGCGCCTACGGCAAGGACGAGAGCATTCTCTCGAACTGCCATATCCGCATTGCGTATGCGCCGAATAAGATCGAGACTGCGGAATGGCTGTCGCGCATGGCGGGGACGGCCACGATTGTGAAGGAGGACGTCACCACCAGCGGCAAGCGCTTCGGCCTCGTTCTGAGCCATGTCTCCAAAACCTATCATCAGGTGAGCCGCTCGCTCGCGACCGCCGATGAAATCCTGCGCCTGAAGGCGCCCAAGAAGGATGACCGCGACCGCATCGTCGAGCCGGGCGACATGCTGATTTTCGTGGCGGGGCACGCGCCGATTTGTGGGGCGCAGAGCCTTTACTTCCGTGATCCCGTCTTTCGGGAGCGAGCGAAGCTTCCACCGCCGGACACCGACGTTATTCCGGGGCGGCGGCCGGTGACGCCGTTCAAGCTATGAGGCGGGACGCGCTCGCAAAACGAGCTCTTGTCCTTTGGGCTCTCGCGTTTGGATGGGCTCTGCTCGCTTCTCTATTCGCGAGAGCGGGGTTCCGGATCAACGAGACGCCGTCGGCGCCAATGGGCCTTTGGCGGGTGACCCCGGTAGCAGGGCCGCTCACACGCGGCGCATATGTAAGCTTTTGCCCGCCCGACACGCCGATATTTCGGCTGGCCAAGGAGCGCGGCTATCTCGCGAAAGGCGCCTGCGCCAGCGGACTGCAGCCGCTCCTGAAACCCCTCGCGGCCATCGCCGGAGACCGCGTCGTCCAGGATAATCAGGGCTTCTGGGTGAATGGCGAACTGATTTCGAACAGCCGCGCTGAGGACCAGGACCGGCTCGGCAGGCCGTTGCCGGCCTTGTCGTTCAGCTCCGCCATCGTGCCAAGAGGTGAAGTGTGGCTTCTGTCCAGCTTTCACGCTTCAAGTTTCGACAGCCGCTATTTCGGCGCCGTGAAGATCGTAGGAATTGAAGGAGTCGCCGCGCCAATGTGGGTGTTTAGTAGGAATTGATCCTTGCGCTTTTCAATCGTTCCATTGGAAATATCTTGTAACGCCTAGCTCCGAACGAGTAGATATCAGCACTCATACATTAACGGACATTGATGCTGGCTCCGCAAACATTGTAAGACTTACTTTGCGCACGTCCGCAGTTGAGGGTGCTACGGCCTATTGATTTGGTGCCGGCTTATACTCCTATAGACGTTCACGCACCCGAAGCCGCAAACCGCCCCTGGGGCACGGGCCATCGCGTTCTCTTGCGATCGGCTTGCTTTCAGTTTCTGCCCAGCGGCTTGTAGAACGTCTCGTAAGCCTTCTCATCGCCGCCTTGAGCTAGAGGCTGATTGTGCGGGGCAACTGGGTAAGGCGAGCGTAGCGCGGTGCGGAAAAGGTTGGGGTCGGGCGTGGCGCGCTGCGACGGGAGGCTTTGCTGTTTCCGCCGCGGCGGTTCATGTGCGCTTTGAGACTATTGATGGGCGAGCCGCATCCTCGCGACGGCTGATACCTGTGGGTAACTCGCCACTTCCGGTTGTTTTATAACAAAGACACAACCTTATGTGAGGTTTGGTGCTATAGTGTGGACGGCGGTAGAAAAGCGCGTAACTCTGGCGTCATCAAAAAATGCGGCACAATTTTTGCTTTGGCGATGTCTCACCGTCGAAGCCATGGCGAGAAAACGGCGGGAAAGCGAAGCGATGTCAAGCCCTTGCCGCCGAAGGCGGTGGCCGCAGGCCAGGCTTTACATCGCTTCGTTGGCCCGCCACACTCGGCAACGAGGCGTCGCGGCAGATGCAAATTCTCCGCCAGATTTGCGCGGATTTACACGTCCGGTAACACTATAGATTGATTTATGTCAATTTTGTAGAGTACGGTCATGCCCAAGCTGATTGAGAGCATCGCTGACAAGAATGCAGCAGGCGGAATTTCTCGGCGAGGGTGGCTATCAGAGATGCCGGGCGCCCATTACACCGCCCGTGTATGTCAACCCGTCCTGTCGGAAGTGGATTTATGGAGCGAAGGTGTTTCTCAGTGGCGCGCCTTTTCGAAGAGGTTGGGCAAGAGCTGAGGCGTCGGCGAAGAGCCGTTCGTTTTTAGTCGGATGCGCGGCGACAGCGCGACACCGAGGTTGGTTAGCCGTACTGGGCGATGATGATGTGCTGGATGTATTGCAATCAGCTCAATGCATCATTGCTACTGCTCACCGCGTGGCCGATTGGATGGCAGGATCGGCTTTCGTCGCTTCGATAAACGCCCGTGCGCGAGACGAGGCCGCATGGAGCGCCTGCTCTAGGTCGTCTCCTTCAGTCTGGAACATGACCTGAATGATTGGTCTCTTCGCCCACGTTAGACGGGCCGCGCTGAGCTCGATGACAAACCGTGTTTTCCCTCGCCCAACGACCACGCGAAGAACTCTCACGACCGGTAGCGGCATCTCTTTCATAGCCTTTTGGAGAACGGCTCTGGCCGTTGGCAGGATGGGCTGTCTGAGCGGCGCGGGCGGCGTGGCGGCCAGCGCCGAGGATGCCCATAGCAAAAACGCCAGACCGAAGAGACGCAACAACACGTGTCCAACTCAATACAACCTCTAGTAGCGCTACGCATACGCTCGCCCGTGTTATCGGTCAAGGTTTGCCTCCTCATTGGCCACAATTTCGTCACTATTGAAGCGCGGTTTGCGCATTTTTCCACAGGGCTGTGCGCAGATATAATCGGGATATCAATTGCTTGTCACCTTTCTTAAATTAAGGCGGGAATCAGTGCAAATGATGGCTATTTTTAGCCTTGCCCGTTTCGGAAAAAAAGCATTAACTACAGACATAAGGCGAAATTAGAGGCTCAACGGTAATGAGAGATCAGATTGCGTAAGAGGAACGGCCCGTTACGGCGACACGAGTCACAGTAACCATGTGTTTGCTTGTCAGTCGTGCATGGTACGTGCGCATAATAGGCCTCCTTTATAACTGATGATTGACGCCAATCGCGGAAGGGGAGCGAAAGTTAGTCTCTCCTCTTCCGTCTCTTTTCAACCGACGTGCTTGCTGCACCGAGTTAACAGAAAACGTAGCCAGGATGCAGCTCGCGCCGCGAGGCGCCTGCCCGCCCTTCTGTGCCAGAGAGAAAGATACGGTAATGCGTCACCATTCCACGGCTGCCGAGGCCTTGATTTTGAACGCGCGCTCGATGAGCGCCAACACTTGCGGCAGAAAACGCGTCCGCTCTGATGTCGCAATTGCCTGGGTGGAGCAGGCGATCGCCGCCGGCTGCGATCCCCTTATGCGGCAGGAGCCGCTTTCAAGCGGCGAGCAGGCAGGGGAATGGCTGCTGGCAACTTCGAAGAACGCCGCCGCTCATCCCCACTTTCCGGGACAGCCAGCGGATGAGTATTTCGACGAAGTGTTCGTCATCCTGGCTCGACTCGGCCGTCTTCGCCACGACGCCGAACTTAGACCCTGGCACGGGAACGTCTTGCCGGAAGACAGCTCGCCTCGCGCCGTTGCGCTAAGGATCAAACTCGCGCGAGAAGTCCTGGGTTTGGGCGAAGAGGCCTTCTATGGCGCCTGCCGCTTGAACCTCAACGCCGGTCGAGCGCTGGAAGAAGGACACCGTGCATTCGCGTCAATCGACCATGAGATGCTGCCCCTCATCTGTGCTCAACACGACATTCCCGAAGGCTGGGTCATGTCCGGCATGGCGGAAGAAATCGAGGCCTAAATCCCAAGTCATCCCGCACGGCCGGCCCTGCCCCTCACCCAAGCCGGCCGAAGGAGGCGCCCGACGTTGCCCCTCCCCCTACGCGCAAGCAACGTCGGGCGATTCTTCAAACGGTCTCGGTTGACTGGATGTGTCGATCGCCCCCGGCTATGCGTCGTCTTGCGCTGATTGCATCGAATTCGCGTGTTCGTTCTTTGGCCCAAGTTCCCATTTCTCGCGTCTGCGGCATTTCCTTCGGCTTTGAGGGCTCAAGCGGTCACCGCATGCGCACGCAGGCGAACGAGGCTCAGCAGGAGGGGCTGGCCTTCTGGTATACCTCGATCGATACGCGACGCCGACGGGGGAAGCTCGCCGGCCATGTCCGCTGATCGGGGTGCTGCGGTCCAGACTTCAGCGGTCGAAGACCCCGGTGATAAAGTTCGCGACCTCGGGGTCGACATTCTTCGCAGTCGCAGCAGTTCGGCTATCGGAGGGTAAGCCGACTCGTCAATCTTGCCGAATGAACCGGCGCGATTGACCCAGACCAGTCTTCCAGCATGTCAGAGCAAAACGGTCGAGGCTACGTTGCTGGACCGATTTTGTTCGTCGTCTTAATACGCCCGGCTGAGGGTGCGTGTCGATGCCTTGCGTCCAAAGGGTTAGGAGATTCCAAATTCCCTGCGATATCGCGAGATAAAGAGGGACTTGCCTTTGATCATCGAGGTCAAGAATCCGCCGACGGCGACGCCGGACCCAGCGACCGGAAGCACGCTCGCGCCACGTTTGGGGCCGAGAGGAACCAGGATCGGAGGCGTGGGCCAGGGCGCATAAGGGGGGAGCGATTCCAATTCCGCGCCGGCTACGAGAGCCTTGATTGTGTTACCGAGCCAAGGCGCCTGCCGGGTAACGGCGACGATAGTCATGAGATCGCCGGTTGATGCGGCATCGCCGAGGGCGAATAGGTTTCGTTCGCGTGCGGGCCGCAGCCACCCGTCGACCACGACGCGCCCAACGCGATCGAACGAAACGCCCGGCATCGCCTTTAGCAGTGCATTAGCCGGCCTGGCACCAATAGCGGGAAATATCAGATCGGCGGAAAGCGGCGGCATTCCCGCGACCGTGAGCGATCCCGACGTCGGCGCTTCGACCCCTCTCATCCCCTCCGCGGTTGCGCCGAGATGAACCGCGACGCCCATCGCCTTAAGTTCGGTGAGCAATCGCCGGCCGAGCGCGGGCGTGAAATCGGGAAAGAGCGTCGCGGTCGAGGAGAGGAGATCGATCCGCTTTCCTGGCATGCCTGTCGCGATTTCTCCGGCGAGTTCGACTCCGACGGCGCCCGCGCCAACGATCGCGACGGAGCGCGTGGCTTTGAGCTTTGCATGGGTTTCGAGAAGCGCGGCGCGGAAATCCGCCACGCTGTCGCCAGAGGCCTTGAAAGGCTGCGCGTAACTGGAACCCGTCGCGACCACGACAACGTCGCCTTCGAGCGCGCCTTTGACGGCGAGGCGAACGCTCCCGCCGTCGATTGCGACCACACGATCCCTGAGAACCGAACCGCGTTTCAAGAGCCGGTCATAGGGCAGGACCAACTTGTCCAGCCAAGCCGGGTCAACGACCGCGCGGATCGCCGCGACATTGTGGACGAACGCCTCCTTCGGCTCGATCAGGACGACCTCTGCGAAGGCGTCCAGCGCCCGCGCCAACTGTGTACCCGCGTAGCCGCCGCCGATGATCAAAATGCGTTTCATGCCGCCCTCATCCTCGCACGAGTTTCATCGCTTCGTTGAACCAAAGCGCGATCATGAAGCTGCCTTGCATGCGGCAGCGCCCGTCTTCCATCACGCCATGCATGACACCGATCAGCCCAGACATCCATCCTCAACGGCGGTTGTCGGCAACTTTAGAATTCCTGGACTATTTGAATAGCGGCTCAAAATGTATCGAACTTTTCCAAACAATGAGGCAATACGAAATCGATCTGAACGCTCTGAAGAGCCTGGTGCTGGTCGTTAACGCTGGAGGGTTCTCCGCTCTCTTACAGCGAACAACACGTGGCCTCAGCCTGACCTCCGCCGGGAGTGCAGTTGTGGATGGAGCAGAGCCGGCGCTGGCGCAAATCGAGGCCTTGTAGCGCGAGGCAGGCGCCCAGGCAGAGGAGCCGTGCGGTCATATCCGGATTGCAACGCCCGCCGAGTTCTTTTCGGCCTTCTCGTCGGAAAGGCTGGCCGAGTTCATGAATTGGTTTCCAGCTATCAGCCTGGAGTTGTGTCTTTCGGACGATGTTGCAGACTTGGTCGCAGGAGGCTTCGACATGGCCTTTGGGGTCGGACAGGTCAAGAACGAAAGCCTGGTGGCGCGATTGCTTGCCAGCGTTCGTCAAATTCTTGTTGCCAGCCCGGACTTCCTGGAGAAGCTCGGCAAGCCAAAAGACAGCATTATCGAAACTCCCCTACCAGTGCTGTTTCGATCCGCGCCCCCGCATGGGGGGCGACCTCGCCGTCAGCGCCAGCGACAAATCCGCTGAGAAGTCTCGATCCGCGCCCCCGCATGGGGGGCGACTTGACACGCGTGAGGCTTGGCTAAACGCCGCAGTTGTTTCGATCCGCGCCCCCGCATGGGGGGCGACTTGGCCGAAGCGCCAGCAACGGCGCATCGCCTGGTTTCGATCCGCGCCCCCGCATGGGGGGCGACTCTCGCCAAGTTGCGGAGTGATATAGATCTGGCCGTTTCGATCCGCGCCCCCGCATGGGGGGCGACTCCCTCGAATATGTGTCACGCATATTGCCGGACGGTTTCGATCCGCGCCCCCGCATGGGGGCGACTCGATGGCGCCCGATGGTGGACGGACGCCAGCGGGTTTCGATCCGCGCCCCCGCATGGGGGGCGACTTTTAGCTAAAATGCATACGGCGGCGTGCGAAGGAAGTTTCGATCCGCGCCCCCGCATGGGGGGCGACCCGCTTGTGTGGCGGCGTCATGCCGGTGTTTCGTGTTTCGATCCGCGCCCCCGCATGGGGGGCGACATGATTTGCGCGCCATTTGTTACGGTGATATTGTGTTTCGATCCGCGCCCCCGCATGGGGGGCGACCCGCCGCCGTGGCCAGCAGCAGCGCGTAGTCGAGGTTTCGATCCGCGCCCCCGCATGGGGGGCGACATCCCGGCCAAAAGGAGGCCAAGATGGGTCTTATGGTTTCGATCCGCGCCCCCGCATGGGGGGCGACCACGGCGCAAGACGATTACGAGCGCGCCCTTGAGGTTTCGATCCGCGCCCCCGCATGGGGGGCGACGCGGATGTACGGCGTCGGCGGAAGACTGAAGGCGGTTTCGATCCGCGCCCCCGCATGGGGGGCGACTGGCCAGCAACCGAGGTTAAGGCGATGGGGCGGAGGTTTCGATCCGCGCCCCCGCATGGGGGGCGACTCGTGTTCGAGCGCGACACCTTCAAGGACTGGTTGTTTCGATCCGCGCCCCCGCATGGGGGGCGACCTGAGGCGGCGCAGTTCGCGGGCTTGGCGCCGGAGTTTCGATCCGCGCCCCCGCATGGGGGGCGACTGGATCGAAGCAAGACCATAACATCTTGGCGGTCGTTTCGATCCGCGCCCCCGCATGGGGGGCGACGCCGGAGCGGCCCTCTTACCACCAGGACGGCGATGTTTCGATCCGCGCCCCCGCATGGGGGGCGACCGTCAAAGGCGTCGACGCCGCGCTGGCGAAACTCGTTTCGATCCGCGCCCCCGCATGGGGGGCGACACGAAACCCCATTCGAGACGCCAATGACCGGCATGTTTCGATCCGCGCCCCCGCATGGGGGGCGACGCTCTTGACACGTGTGATGGCGCACGCCTAGAGATGTTTCGATCCGCGCCCCCGCATGGGGGGCGACGCCGCCTACCTGCAGGCCGACGCCATGCTGAAAGAGTTTCGATCCGCGCCCCCGCATGGGGGGCGACCCGGCCACTCGCTCAAGACCATCCAGGACATCATGTTTCGATCCGCGCCCCCGCATGGGGGGCGACTTGCATTGCGTGCTAAACCTTTGTGCGCTGGCGGCGTTTCGATCCGCGCCCCCGCATGGGGGGCGACGCCGGCATGCCCGCCATCTTGCGCGCGATGACCTGGTTTCGATCCGCGCCCCCGCATGGGGGGCGACTTCGCGCTGGATGTTGAGCGCCTGCTGCTTAGCCTGTTTCGATCCGCGCCCCCGCATGGGGGGCGACTCCTTACACGGTCAATCACATCCATGTCGCAGCGGGTTTCGATCCGCGCCCCCGCATGGGGGGCGACTGCGCTCGTCGTTCATGACGATGTTCGTCACGTCGTTTCGATCCGCGCCCCCGCATGGGGGGCGACCAGGCAAGCGAAAAGCTGTGCACAAGAGGTCAGGCGTTTCGATCCGCGCCCCCGCATGGGGGGCGACGGGAACGTTGTCGCAAAGCAAGACCAGCGCTTTGTTTCGATCCGCGCCCCCGCATGGGGGGCGACTCTTTGCCTGGCTGAGCCGGATGCGCGTCTCGTCGTTTCGATCCGCGCCCCCGCATGGGGGGCGACGCCTTGGCGTGCAGGAGCAGTCCGGCAAGCAGTGGGTTTCGATCCGCGCCCCCGCATGGGGGGCGACATCCGATGAGGCCGACGATAAACACGTTGCGCCAGTTTCGATCCGCGCCCCCGCATGGGGGGCGACTTGATCGCGCCGGGCAGCAGCCGCTTCTTGTGCAGTTTCGATCCGCGCCCCCGCATGGGGGGCGACTTCGTTGGCAAAGCCGCGCGGGCTCAGCTTGAAGTTTCGATCCGCGCCCCCGCATGGGGGGCGACAAGAGAGGCTGTACAATGAGCGTTGACGACATGGGTTTCGATCCGCGCCCCCGCATGGGGGGCGACCTTTCATCTTGCCTGCATGTGACGCAATCAAAGCGGTTTCGATCCGCGCCCCCGCATGGGGGGCGACGCCCTGACCACATGGCACTGTAAAACCCGTGTCGGGTTTCGATCCGCGCCCCCGCATGGGGGGCGACGCTTTAAGCGCTCGCATTTTACCGTAACGCAGTTGTTTCGATCCGCGCCCCCGCATGGGGGGCGACGTTGTCCGCGTGCTGGCTTGCCAGAGTATAAGCCGTTTCGATCCGCGCCCCCGCATGGGGGGCGACAAAATCAGCTCGACGATCAAGTCGCCGTGCAAGAGTTTCGATCCGCGCCCCCGCATGGGGGGCGACATGGCGACTACGATCTGCGTGGTGGCATTTATATGTTTCGATCCGCGCCCCCGCATGGGGGGCGACTCCCGATTTAATGGGTGACTTATGTTAGCATTCCTGTTTCGATCCGCGCCCCCGCATGGGGGGCGACATCAACGGAAACGCCAACATTCGGAATTGCGCCAGTTTCGATCCGCGCCCCCGCATGGGGGGCGACGTTACTTCATCGGTGAGGTTGCATTCATCGCGGGGTTTCGATCCGCGCCCCCGCATGGGGGGCGACCAAATCGACACGGATTGGGAGCCGACACATGAGGTTTCGATCCGCGCCCCCGCATGGGGGGCGACCGGGCTTGGTTTTGCCTTGCTTCACCAACAGCACGTTTCGATCCGCGCCCCCGCATGGGGGGCGACCTGACACTACTCACCGCACAACCATCGTGGGGCGTTTCGATCCGCGCCCCCGCATGGGGGGCGACCCAGTCGCCACCCCAAATCCATCCCTCGGTCTTGTTTCGATCCGCGCCCCCGCATGGGGGGCGACCGGTTGCTGCGCTCGCAATCTGTGCCCATTCGCCCGGTTTCGATCCGCGCCCCCGCATGGGGGGCGACCGCGGTGGCTTATACGCCAACGGCGCGCAATCTAGTTTCGATCCGCGCCCCCGCATGGGGGGCGACAACCTTAAATAATCAGCGACGCGCCCACCGTGTAGGTTTCGATCCGCGCCCCCGCATGGGGGGCGACGCTGCACGGTGACCAACCCGGGCTCAGGTTATGTGTTTCGATCCGCGCCCCCGCATGGGGGGCGACACCCCTCTTTCTAATACCTTGAATGCTTTCCCGAAAGCCCTCAATCAGCGCGAACCTCCGGTTCCGGAGCCTCGCCGCCCTGTCGGTTTTCGACGCAAACACGGAATCCATCACGATTTCAAAGAGCCGCTCTAGCGCGAACCTCCCGGAAACTAACGGCGCGCTTACGGTTCGCGCACCGTCAAAGAGGGCGGCGAGAAACGTTTTAAACGATCAGCGCTCCGCCAAGGTCGGCGGCCGGCTTTGCGCCGACATGCTCCACCTTGCGCCGCCAGTTCGAGCCCAGATAGTAATAGCGCAGGCTGTCGTGTTCTGGATCAATGATGCCTTCAAGCCGCGCCTTGAGGCGCGTCCATTGCGCCGGGTCGACTTCGATTTCGAAGACAGAAAACTGCACGCGCTGGCCGAAATCGCGGCAGGCCTTGGCGACCGAACGCAAGCGCGTCTTGCCGTCGCCTTCGGTCGTGTTCACGTCATAGGTCACAAGCACGAGCAAAAAGCGGCTCCTATTTCCAGAACCAGGGCGGATAGGCGTCGATATCGCCCCTGAGATGGCGGGCGAGCATCTGAGCCTGCAGATAAGGAACGAGGCCGAGCGGCGCCTTTTCGTCGAGGAAAGGATGAAGGCGCTCGTCCTTCTTGCGGTCCTGCCAGGTGGAGAGGACCGTCTTGCGGGCTTCGTCCGTGAGGCGCACGGCGCCGCTGTCTTCCTTGACGAAATCCTGAGGGTGAAGCTGTTGGCGATTGATCAGCGACAGCGCCAGACGGTCCGCCAGGACGGGCCGCAACTCCTCCATGAGGTCGAGGGCAAGCGACGGGCGGCCAGGACGGTCCCTGTGCAAAAAACCAACCCCCGGATCGAGGCCGGACGCCTCGGCCGCCGCGCGGCAATCGTGAGTGAGGAGCGCGTAGAGGAACGACAACAGCGCATTCATGGGATCGAGCGGCGGGCGGCGCGAGCGCACGGTCCAGTGCAGTTCGGGAGCGGGACTGAGGATGAGGTCGTCGAAGACCGAGAAATAGAGGTTCGCCGCCTCACCCTCGGAGCCGCGCATGGCGTCGGCGCTGTCATCCTTTTTCTCGACACGCGCGACGATGTGGGCGAGGCGGTCCACGACGCGTTCAGTCGCGGCCCTGCGCTCCGCGGGCAAGCTCTCGCCGTGGTCGCGAAGCGCGCGCATCAGAACCGCGCGCTGATTGGCGACTTTGCCGACCACGAGCGAACGGACCACCTCCTCCGGCGCCTCGGCGGCGCGATATTGCGCCCGGCGCAAGAGGACGTTGCCGCTGATCGGCCCTTCCACGCGGGCCTGAAAACGCCCGGCCCGGTCCAGGAGAACGATGGCGATGCCGGAAGCGGCGCAGGCGCCGATCAGCGCGGGCGAGATCGAGATTGGCCCGAACAGCACCAGCGAAGACAGCATGTGCAAGGGAACGCGCGCCCGTTCCTCGCCCTCCACTTGGGCGACGAGGTTCTCGCCGTCCTTGCGAAGGCTTGCGCCTTCGGTCGTGATGTAGACGGTGTTCAGAAGCTTTTTCACGCGCTTTCTCCCGCCGTCATGCGGTCGACCATGCGCTGCCTCCAGGCACGGACGCCGCGTCCGGCCACATCAGGCTTGCAGAGCTGTGCGAGCGAGCAAGCGCGGCACCGGCTGCGCTGCTGCGTGGGAAGTGGGGTCTGGCGCGACGCAAACACGTCGCGGAGCGCTTCGATGGTGGAAAGGGTCAGCGCCCGGAGATCACTGTCGAAGGAGACCTCGACCCGCCGCTTCGTCTCGGCATAGAAGAGCGCGCCGGCGGGCACAGCCTTTCCCATCATGTCCTCGAGACAAAGCGCCTGCGCACAGAGTTGCACCTCGTCGGCGCGATGAAGTTTCGGCTTGCCGCGCTTGTACTCGACCGGAAAGGGAACCTCGCCGCCGCCCTCCTCGCGGAACTCGACGAGATCGGCCATGCCCGCGATGCCGAGGCGCGGCGAGCCTATGGCGAGCGCCGTCACGCGCCGGACACCCCGCGCGCGCCGCCCGCCCGGCTTATCGGCGGCCGCATGCAGCACGTGGCCTTCGGCGGTGAACCTGTTCTCCTCCCACAGCCGTTCGAGATGAATCAGCGCCGCCTGACGGAGGCAGTAGACCGCGTGCTGCAGCGCGGAGAGCGGAATAGGGTCCAACTCCACCCCCGCCGCGCCGGGGCCATTGTCCGTCACAGCCGCTCGACGATCTCGACGCCGTCCGGCAGATTGGCGCGGTCGATCTGAACGGCGTAGTCGGAGAATTTGCGCGCTGGAGGCTGATTGCCGATCCCGCGATCATCGACGTCGCGGAACGCGCCGTCGATGTACCGGCCGACGCGGACTCGCTCGAACAACGCGTGCGCCGGCGCCTTGCCGAGTGCGCAGTCATGCTTGAAGACGATCAGCTTGCGGCTCGCCATCTCGCCGCGCGCCGCCGAATGGTCCTGCTCGAACATGCCCGACAGCGCCGTGAACAGCAGTTGAAGATCGGCGTCGTCGAAGCCGGTGCGCTCTGCGAGCTTCGCGGAGATGAAGCCGTGAGCGCGATAAAGCGCATAGGGCACGATGTGTTTGCGGCCCATGGTGCGGTTGTCGGTGCGGTCGGAGCTGTCGTCGCCTTCGGCCTTCTGCTTCTTCTCCGCTTCGTTGGTGGCGGCCATGCGCGTGATGGAGATTTCCTGCGGCACGATGGGTTCGATCGACTGGGCGAAAGCGATTTGCACGGGGCCGCGCACCTGACCGCAATTTATGCCCGTCGACATAACCGCGCCGAATGTGCGCACGTCGAAGAAGTTTCGGCACATGAAACCGGTCATTTCTCTCGCTTCGTCGTCGTTCTTGGGATTAAGCTTGGCCGCCTTGTCGATCTTTACATCATCGGGATACTTCGCCTTGTAGGCCCGGCGGTGCTGTTCATTAAGGATGGCGCCTTCCTGCACATAAATGTGCCGGCCTTCCTCGCCGTGATGGGCGAGTTCGACATAGTTGCGGATTTTGCGCTTGAGGCTCACGTCGGAGACGAGGCCGAAATTCGTTTCCGGATCGATGCGTGGCATGTTACCCGCATCGGGGTCTCCATTGGGATTGCCGCGGGTGACATCGAACAGCAGCACAAAATCGTAGCGATTGGCGATGGCGGTCATTGGGCGGTTTCCTCCACGGGCGTGCCGTTTTTGGTGGATTTGAAGAATTCGTTACGCTGGTGGTAATAGCCGAGACCGAACAGAGCTTGGTCTTCAGAGGACAAGGCATTCGGGAAAGGATCGGCGGCCGGGTCCATCGCCCCCATGATCTCACCCACCAGCTTTTCCAAATTTACCTTTCGGCCTGGCGATTGCTTGCCGATTTTGCTGAGGTGATTGGCCGACCCTTTTTCCAGAAGCGCGAACACCTTTCGCGGCTGGGCGGAGGCGGAGCCGTAGAACTTGTCCTTGATGGTAGAGTTCACCTTGCCGCCAAGAGCGTCCGATTGGATGCGTTCGTAGACGGCAAACAGGCGGCCAAGCTGATAGCCTTTGTTGGGATAATCGGGCTTGAGGGCCACGGGCGTATCCTTCCTAGTGTAATTGCGGATGAGGAGGGCCTTTAGGATCGCGACCCGGAGCGCATTGATATCCTTGTCGGCGCGAAGCCTCATCAGGACGGTCGAAAGTAGCGTGTTCGGATAGCGGGCGCCTGCGAGGATCGCGCGCATCCATTCGCCGGCGAGATTGGGCGGCACGTTCTCACGCTTCTTGAGCACAGCGGTTTCGGCGAGATACTTCCAAAGCGCAGGGTGGGGGTCGCGCGGATGCGGCGGCTCGATGCGCATGTCGGCCAGGAAACGCTGATAGTTCGCGGCGATGGCGCCGAAATCGTCCTCGAAGTAGAAGCGGATGGAAAGGCGCGCGACGTTTGGCGAAAGCCCGAGAACGTGGAACCGCACACCCTCCGCTAATTCTGGATCTATGGAAGCGATGGGCTGGCCCTTCCGGATCATATCTAGCTTGGCGTAGACCTTCGCGACTTGCGTGGTCTCATCGATATGAGCCGTCTCGCCGCCATCATCCCAGAAACCTGCGAAGATGTTCTCTGCCTCTGTGCATTTTTCTGCTTCGGACGCATCCGCCCAGAAGACCGTTGATGCGTCGCCGACCTGGAGAAAGTGGCCGCTGTCTCTTTTGAGGTAACGATTTAAGACAGCAGAATATGCAAATGCCACTTGGATCCCGGTTGGCGCATTTTCAGCCTGAATATGTCTGTATGACGAGAAGGCGTCGTTGTCCGTGTCGAAAGACACAATGCGCGCCTGGTTTTCGAAACCGGACAGGGGCGGATGAAGCCTTGCTATTTCGGCCTTTTCTCCGGTTATTAGGCAAATGCCTTCACCAATCGTGTCGGGCTTATATATGTCCGTCCAGAGAGCAATTGCCTCCGCGCGCTCATGAATGAAAGTTTTCTCATCCGCGAGACGGAAAACGATATTTCGATCATAGATGTGGGCAGAAAATCCAAGCACCTCAAACTGCACCGGATCCCAGTTTTCTATGAATGATCTTACGGCCTTAAGCCCGGCATCGGAGGAGTTTTGAAGCGCGCTGGAATGGTATTCCCGGAAAAGGTGAAAACGCTTGTCCGCGTCGAACCCTTCCTTTCGACTGACGCCCAACACATAGGCCGAATTATCCCAGAGGAAGTAGGGCTGAGCTTTGCTTCCTGAGCGTCCACCGTAATAGGGGACATTCATGGCCCTCGAAATTGGGTCGCCTTTTTTCCCAAATTCCCACGCGACCGGTTGACCAACAATTTTACCGAACGCATCCAGCACAATGCAGAAGTAAATATTCTGCGTAGCGAAACCGAAAGGCGGCGCGTCGGGCAGGCGGTCGTAAGCCTTGGCGAGCGAAGCGAGGATGCTCATCGGCGCACCTCCGGCGCATTCGGATGCGGCACGGTCATCACGCCGTCCCGAAGCTCGGCGCGGAAGAACAGCGACGGGCGGCCCGGAGCGGCATGGTCGATGTCGAACAGCATGAAGCCGAGGTCGCGCGGACTGCCAAAGCCGAGCGCCGTGGTGCGGTGTTCGGGCTCGGCCAGGGGTAGCGGCGCGTTTGGCTGAAGAAGCTCGAAACGGGCGTCGAATTCGCGCGTGCCGAGGCAGGGCTGATGGAAGCACTGGCCGCGCTCGGTCCGGCGGTTGAACGTGTCGAGGTGCTTGCCCTCGTTGTCGTCCGCGCCCGCCTTCGGCGTCAGTTCGAAATGGGCGGCGATCATATAGGCGACATCGACAAGCACGGTCGCGGCGCGCTGCTGGCGGTCATCGTCCACCAGGATTTGGAGGTCAGCCAGATCGCCGCGGTTCATCGCCTGTTTGATCTTGCCGACCGGCGCCTTGTGGCCCACCTCATTTCGGCGGATCGACTGGAAGCGGATCGGCTTCAGCACATGGATTTCGTTCACAACCCAGCGGATCGCCGGTTTCCAGTGAATGGCTTCGAGAATGCCTCGCGCCGCCGATGGCGTCATCACGTCGTAGGAGACGCGCTCCACCTTCATCTCGGGGCGGGTGAAACAAGCGCGCTCGCCCGAAACAAGCAGTTTGATGCCATAGGCCACTCTTCCGATCCCCTTTCTAAAATAAATAGAATTTGTCTCAATTTTACAGCAGCAACATGAAAAAACAGTTAGTTGCGGTGGGCTATATCACTGAGTTTTCGAGGGCGATATAGGCCGCATCCTCCCACAGAAGTCCCGTATCGGGTTTGTAGAGGCTTGGCGTCCTCAGCACCGCAAACTGATCGCCCCTCAATCCTTCCGCTGCGATCCTGACGTGCCCATTGGCCATCAGAAGCGACCGCGCTTTTGGCGGTATCTGCACGATGTAGCTTTGCAACTGACGGGCAAGTTTGCCGGAAAGAATGGCCGGATTGTCGAGATCGGCAACCGCTTTGCGGGAGCTTTCGTCATCGGGGATGATCACTGGCAGAAGGCCGCTCTCGATCATGCGGAAAGAGTCGCCAACAGTGCGATAGGCGAAGTTCGTTCCGGTGGCGTCGACGCTGAACTTCTTGAGAATGCGCTCGCGGTCAAGCCCGTCGCCTACCCGCCAAAACACTTCCTCGAAGTAATCCTGAATAGCCGCCGGCGCGAAGAGATCGTCGTGCTTGCCTTTGATGCGCGCGAAGTCGCCGATCAGTCCCTTGATCTCGCGCGGCGTCGTGTAGCCCACTGGCTCGAAGACCGTGATGACGCTTGTCTCCGGATCGCGCCCGCCTTCGCGGTTGCAGCGGCCAGCCGCTTGCGCGATCTGGTCCAGTCCGGCCTCGGCGCGGAACACGCGGGGGAAATCGACATCGACGCCCGCCTCGATCAGTGAGGTCGCGATCAAGCGGCAGGGCTGTCCGCGTTTCAATCTCGCTCGGACGTCTTCCAAAATCTCCCGCCGGTGCGCCGCGTACTGCCGTGTGGTGAGATGGAGCGCGCCGTCGAGCCCGGCGGCGACCGCTTCGCGATAGAGGTCAAGCGCGTGAGCGCGGCTGTTGACGATGACAAGCGCTTGCTGGCTCTGCTTCAGGGCCTCGACCAGCGCCGCATTGTCCATCGACCCCGCGAAATCGAGCCGTGTTCGCTTCAGTTCGCGGGCAAGGCCCGCCGGATCGGGCGCGAGCTCGCGGCCATTGAGCGGCAGGCCAGGGAAGCCCTCGCGAAAGCCAAGCGCCGGTTGCGTCGCCGTGCAGAGAATGACGCTGCAGCCATAATTTGCGGCCAGTTCTTCGATAGCGCGCAGGATTGGGATCAGGAGGTGGCGCGGCAAGGTCTGCGCCTCATCCAGCACGATGACCGAGCCCGCAATATTGTGCAGCTTGCGGCATCGCGACGGGCGCGCGGAGAACAGGCTTTCGAACAACTGCACGGTGGTGGTAACCACCACAGGCGCCGCCCAGTCCTCCATCGCGAGACGCACTTTTTTGCTGCTCGGGAGCTTCTCCGACACCTTCTCCTCGTCGATGGCAGAATGGTGCTCAAGCACCACATCGGCGCCGAATAGCCGCCGAAAGATTTCCGCCGTCTGGTCGATCACCGAGGTGAAGGGAATGGCGTAGATGACGCGCCGCATGCCGCGGGCGCGGGCATGGTCGAGAGCGAAGGCGAGGGAGGTCAGCGTCTTGCCGCCGCCAGTCGGAACCGTCAGCGTAAAAAGGCCGGGCGCCTCGGCGGCTTTGCTTCGCACATGCGCGAGCGCCCGCTGACGCAAACCGTTGACATGCGTTTCCCCGCCCTTGGCCGCCTTTGCTGCAAGCTCCCCGTCGATCCTTTGAATGAGGCCGGGCAGGATTGCTTGAAGGTCCGGCCATTTCCGATCCACCGTCTTGCCTTCGATCCGGTTGTAGAAATCCTCGGTGTCCTTGAAGTCGGCGTCGACCAAGCAGGAAAACAGCATGCGTCCGAGAAAAGACAGTCCGAACGAAGCTGCTTCCTTGTTCTTGAACGAGAGGGCGGGCGCAAGGTCGGTTGGATCGATGGCTAATTCGCTGCGCCAAGCTTGGTCGAGGCGGCTGTGAACCTCCCCCTGAAGTCTTTCATCTAGAGAGGACCCGTCGCCGATCCGATCCGGCAAGCCGGCGTGATGCCCCGCGATGGCGTGGGCGATCAGTTCGGCCATGATCTTGTCGCGCGGGTTCTCTGCGAGCGAAAGAATAAGCGCCGCGCCTGCGATGGAATGCTCGACCCTCACTGCATCGCCGTCCAATCGTCGTTGAAAATCGCGTTGATACTTCCCAAGGTCGTGCAGTTGCCCCGCGATCCGGGCCGCCCGTTCGCATCGGCAAGGCCTCGCAAATTGAGAGGCGAGTTCGGCCGCCTGTGACAAATGCTGCGCAAGGGGCTGCCAATCGCCTTTGCTGCGGTCATCTGATGAATGGGCAAAAAACATGATCAAGCAATCAACTATGAGCTTCGCTATGTACGCGAAGTGCGGGCGATCCAGCTACCTGTCTTTTTCAATTTCCACAGCAGACTGTTTCATCCGTCCGCGCCGAAGCTACTCCTGCCCCGACGGCGCGGAGCAAGTCCGCTCTTTGAGGTATAGCGGTCGGGGCAGAGATAGGCGCTGCCGTCGAACCACATTGCCGTCCGACTTCTGCTAACTCTGCTTCGCGTCATAGGGCAAGCTTGCACCGATAGCCCACCGTTTTCCGCTCGAAGTTGCGCGCCGTAATCCACTCATCGAGTCGAGGGAGAGCATCACTCGCTCTGGACCTTGCGAACAATTTTGATCGGATATAACAGATTTCTATAGCGTCGCGTCACTGCTTTTCACTAAGCCGATCCTTCTCGCAGCTCCAGGAGCAAAACCATGGAATGGATCATCTGCATGGCGGCCGGCGCATGCGCCGGCGTCATCGGGAGCATGCTTGGCGCCGGCAGCGGTCTCGTTCTTATTCCAGGGCTGGCGCTGGCCCTATCGACCCTGGGCGTCGGCGGCGCCGACAGCTTCAAAATGGCGGTGGCGACGACTCACGCCGCCAACATCTTCACCGGCGTTTCGATCATTCAGGCGCACGCCGCCCGAGGCGGGATCGATTGGGGCGTCTATGCCATCATCGCGCCGGCGATCGCGCTAGGGTCGGCTCTCGGCGCTTATGAAACGGGCTTCATCGATGCATCGCTCCTCACCGCTGTCTTCGCCGGTTTCGCCGTATTTAGAGCTTGGCGTCTCATGCATGCGCCTTCGCACGCCCAAACCCTGGCGCCGCTCCCGCCCATGGCAATCCTCTCAGTCAAGGGCGTCGGCATCGGCGCGTTAGCGGCGCTGACCGGAGGGGGCGGGCTTACTGCGCAGATGCTTCTGTCCTATTTGCCGGAGCGGCGCGCCATCGGCACGGCGGCGGCCATCCAGCTCGCCATTACCCCGCCCGCTGCCGCCATGTTTGCCCTCATGGATTCGCCTTCGCAATGCGGCGCCAATTGCCTCGGCCTGATTTACGTCCCGGCCGTTTGCGCGGCGGGCGTCACCGCTGTTCTGGCGGCGCCGCTTGGCGCCTGGCTCGCGCATGCGCTGCCGGTCGTTGCGATCCGAAGGATCTTCGCGTGCCTTCTTGTTGTCATCGCAGGCAACCTCGCACTTAAGTCGCTTCCCGATAGCAAGGGCTTCAGAGAGCAGGCTCAGGCTTTCTGGATCGCCGCATCGCAAGTGGGCAGCGAGCCGCGTGTCGAGGCCTCGCAAGCGCCGATTTGGCTGCAAATGCGCCGCTGACGTTGCCGCGCTGGCGTGCACAGCCGCCGCCTTCCGCGACGCCATTATCGAAGGCTACCTCAGAAGCGCGCCTTTGTTACCGCCCTGTCCCATGACACCTGTCCCATGACTCACTTGCCGTTTAAGCCAAGAGCGGTATAAATTCTGTCTGATCGAATCCTGGGACAGAGCGCTTCATGGCCGTTAAGAGCAAGCCGCGCGCGAAGGCCGCAAGCAGCGCAGTGGCGCGCAAAGTGGAGACTCCGCCAGCTGCCGAGACTAGCCGCGCAAAAAGCGTTCTGGCTGCGAGACGCGGCGCCAGCGACGCGCCGTCAAATTCGAGCATGATCGATTTTAACCGATCGCGTGTTCAAAAAGCCACAACGGCTTCGTCTAAGACAAAAGCAAAACCTGTTCCCGCTAAATACTCGACCGCGCCCATAGAAAGCCAGGGCGAGCGGGATGCATTTGCAAAAAACTTCCGGGTCTTGAGAAAAGAAGCAGGCTTAAGCCAGCGCGATATTCAAAAACTGACCGGCATCGCCCAATCTCATGTCTCCGAAATCGAAAGCGGCATGCACAATATCTGCATTGAGACCATGGCGAAGCTTGCAAAGCTTGTGAACAAGCCGGTCCACGAACTCCTCAAACCGTAGTTTTTCAAATTGCGTCTCATGCTCGGCGCGTTGTGCGAACACTTTGATCGGATATAACCGAAGAGGTGTTTGAACAACCCTCCGCCAGCGCCATGACCGCATGTCCAACTCCTCGCTTACCGCCTCGCGCCTGGAGCGCGAGGGCCGCCTTCGCGAAAAGCTCATGCGCGAGCTTGGTCCCGAGGTGTTGGCGCTCCTTTCCGACAAGACGGTGGTGGAAATCATGCTGAACGCCGACGGTGCGCTGTGGGCGGAGCGGGCGGGCCAAGGCATGGCCCGCATCGGCGTGATGTCCGCCCCGCAGGCCGAGGCCTTGATGGCGACCATCGCGTCGGCGCGAAAGACCGCCATCACTACCGAGAACCCGATCTTGGAATGCGAGCTGCCCTTGGACGGCAGCCGCTTCGAAGGCCTGATCCCGCCCGTGGCGACAGCGCCGGTGTTCGCCATCCGCAAGAGAGCGGGCGTGATCTTCACGCTCTCCGATTATGTCGCTTCGGGCGTTATGACCGCCCGGCAGAGAGCTCTCATCGAGGCGGCGATCGAAGAGCGTCAGACGATACTGATCGCAGGCGGTACCGGCTCCGGCAAGACCACCCTTGTGAACGCGGTGATCGCACATCTGGCGGCGGCCTGCCCCGCCGACCGGCTCGTCATTTTGGAGGACACCGCCGAGATCCAATGCGCGAGCGAAAACGCGGTGACGCTGAAGACGAGCGAGACCGTCGACCTGCGCCGCCTGGTGCGGGCGACGCTCAGGCTCAGGCCCGACCGCATCATTGTCGGCGAGGTGAGAGGCCCGGAAGCGCTTGATCTCTTGAAGGCCTGGAACACCGGCCATCCGGGCGGCGTCGCCACCATCCACGCCAACAGCGCGACCGCCGCGCTGACCCGGCTTGAGAATCTCATCGCCGAAGCCACGGCGGCGCCCATGCAGGCCGCCATCGCCACAGCCATCGACCTCGTCGTCTCCATCGCAAGAACCGCTCACGGCCGCCGCGTCGAAGAGGCGATCCGCGTCACGGGCTTCGATGGCGTCCATTACCTCACCACACGGGAAGACTGACATGAACACAAAGCCGATCCTCTTAAGCGCCGTCCTCGCCTACGCCTTCGTCATCGCGCTGGCGAGCGCTCTTCTTGTTCTGCTTCTTCCGTCGCTGGCGCACGCCGCGTCAACGGGCGGAACAGGCCTTCAGTGGGAGACGCCGCTGCAGAAAATTCGTGACAGCGTCACCGGCCCCGTGGCCTACGCCATTTCGCTGCTCGGCATCGTCGTCACCGGCGCGGTCCTGGTGTTCGGCGGCGAGATCAACGAATTCATCCGCCGCATCATCATGCTCGTGATGGTGGTCTCGCTCATGGTGTTCGCAGCCGACATTTTGAACACGCTGTTCAACAAGGGCGCGGTGATCTGATGGGCGAGCTGCGCCGCACACCTATCCCTCGCGCGCTGCACCGGCCGAACCTGTTTTTGGGCGGCGAGCGCGAGCTTGTGCTGATCACGGCTGTGATCTGCGCCGGCGTCGCCATCTCGAGCCTGAACCTTCCCGCCATTCTGGCCGGGCTTCTCGTCTGGAGCGTGCTGATCGGCCTGTTCCGCATGATGGCGAAGGCAGACCCGATGATGTCGCGGGTCTATCTGCGCCAACTCCATGCTCAGAGCTATTACCCGGCGCGCTCGCGCCCCTCACGCAAGGACTGATCATGCTGGCCTTGAAGCATTTCCGGGACAAGGCGAAGGGCGTCGCCGATCTTCTGAATTACGCCGCGCTCATCGATGAGGGCGTCGTGCTCTGCAAGGACGGCGCGCTGCTCGGCGGCTTTTTGTTTCGAGGGCCGGACACGGCGAGCGCCACGGCCGAATCCCGCAATTATCTCACCGCTCGCGTGAACGCGGCGCTCGCCAGGCTCGGCAGCGGTTATGCGATTTGGGTGGAAGCGGTGCGGCTGCCCTCGGCCTCCTATCCCGATCCTTCGCGGTCCTGCTTTCCTGATCGCATCACGAGGGCCATCGACGAGGAGCGGCGGCGGCAGTTTCTGGCCGAGGGCGCGCATTTCGAGAGCGAACATGCGCTCATTCTTATGTACACGCCGCCGCTACGGCGCACGAGCCGCATCGCCGAGCTGGTCTATAACGACGACGACGCCAACGCTGCCTCTAAGCCTGCGGGCGATGTGCAGATTGCGCAGTTCAAACGCGCGCTCGCCGACCTCGAAGACGGGCTTGGCGATGTATTGAACATGCGCCGCATGGCCAGCTTTACGGTCCCACGGAAAAACGGGCAGCCGTTCCTGCAGGACGAACTCATCAACTTCCTGCAGTTCTGCATTACCGGCGTCTTGTCGCCTATCGCCATCCCGCCTTGCGCCATGTACCTCGACGCGCTGCTTGGCGGCGAAGAGCTTTATGTCGGCGACACGCCAAAAATCGGCAGCCTGACGCTTGGCGTGCTCGCCATCGAAGGCTTTCCGCATGAAAGCTTTCCGGGCCTGCTCGACCGGCTCGACGGGCTCGCTATCGCCTATCGCTTTTCCACCCGCTTTATCGCGCTCGACGCGCATGAGGCGCTGTCCGAGCTTCGCGCCTATCGCCGCAAATGGCGGCAATGGATGCGGGGCTTTTGGAGCCAGGTCTTCAAGACGAGCGGCGGCATGGTGAACGAGGACGCGAGCCTGATGGCGCGCCAGACCGAGGACGCCATTACCGACGCGCAAAGCGGGCTTTTGAGCTTTGGCTATTACACGCCTGTGGTCGTAGTCATGGGGAGAAGCCGCGCGGAAGTGCTGGAGAATGCCCGCGCCATCCAACGCGAGCTTCGCCGCGACGGCTTTGCGGCCCGCATCGAGACCGTGAATGCGCTTGAAGCCTGGCTCGGATCACTGCCGGGCCATGTCCATCCTAATGTCCGCCGGCCTTTGCTGCACAGCCTAAACCTCGCCGATCTTCTGCCGCTGTCAGCGGCTTGGCCCGGCCTTCCCGAAAATCCAAGCCCGCTGTTTCCCGCGGGCTCGCCCCCGCTTCTTCACGGCGCAACCTCGGGTTCGACGCCGTTCCGGCTCAATCTTCATGTCTCGGATGTCGGCCACACGCTGATCTTTGGGCCGACAGGGGCCGGCAAATCGACCGCGCTCGCCATTCTCGCCGCCCAGTTCCGGCGGTACTGGAACGCCAAGATCACCGTGTTCGACAAAGGCCGCTCGCTCTTCGCCCTCGCCATGGCCGCAGGCGGCAAGCATTACGATCTGGGGGGAGGCGGCGCCAGCGGCGCGGGCGGGGACGCGGCCAGCGTCAGTCCGGCTTTGTGTCCGTTGGCGCTGCTGGAGGACGAGCGCGACGCCGCCTTCGCCGAGGAGTGGATCGCAAGCCTGTTCGAGCTTCAAGCCGGAAAGTCGCCTGTCCCGCGCCAGCGCCAGGAAATCCATCGCGCCATCGCGCTGATGCGTGAGAGCCCGGCTCAGCCGAAGCCTCACCGACTTCGTGACCACGGTGCAGGACCAGGACATCCGCGCCGCGCTCGCGCCCTACACCCTCGACGGCGCGCATGGTCAGCTTCTCGACGCGCGCAGCGACGGGCTTGAAGACAGCGCGTTCACTGTATTCGAGATCGAGGATCTGATGGCGCGCGGCGAGAAGATCGTGATCCCGGTGCTTCTTTATCTCTTTCGCTATTTCGAGAGAGGGCTGACCGGCGCGCCCGCGCTTTTGATCCTCGACGAAGCCTGGATCATGCTCTCGCACCCGACCTTTCGCGACAAGATCCGCGACTGGCTGAAGACGCTGCGTAAAGCCAATTGCGCGGTCGTGCTGGCGACGCAGAGCCTCTCGGATGCGGCGCGGTCGGGCCTTCTCGACGTGCTGCTTGAGGCCTGCCCCACCAAGATTCTGCTTCCCAATGAAGAAGCGGACAAGGGCGGAACCGAGGCGGTGATGGGACCACGCGATCTTTATGCGTTGTTTGGCCTGAACGACGCCGAAATCGAACTCATCAAGACCGGCGTCAAGAAGCGGCACTACTACACCACCAGCCCGCAAGGCCGCCGCCTGTTCGAGTTGAAGCTTGGACCCTTGGCGCTCGCCTTCGCCGGCGTTTCCTCGCGCGAAGACATCGCCCGCATCCGCGCGCTCATCGCGAGCCACGGCGAAGCGTGGTCGGAGGCCTGGCTTGGAGCACGCGGCGTCGATCCTGCACTTCTCACCCAAGACAAGGAGGCGGGCCATGCGGCGTAATGCGAAGCTGATGGCGATTGCGGCGCTGGCCTTTGCGCTCGCCGGGGAGCCAGGCGCTTCCGCGCAGGTTGTCACTTGCACCAATTGCGGCTCGGAAGTGACGCAGATCCTGAACTATCTGCAGCTTGGTCAGCAGCTCTTGAAGCAAGCGGCGCTGCTCGAACAATCGCTGTCGCAGACGCGGTTGATGACCACGAACACGACGCCGCTTGCGAGCGTCCCGCAAGGCGCCGCCGCGACCGACCTCAAAGCGCTGTTCGCGCTCGTCGCCCAGGCGCAATCCTTGTCGTTCGCCGGCGCCAATCTCGACAGCCGCTTTCAGGCGAAGTTCGGGACCTATCAGAGCTATCTCGGCAGCGCGCAGACGCCAGCGAGCTTCTCCGCCAAATACCAGCAATGGTCCGCGGACGCCAATGCGAGCGTGCTGACGACGCTGAAGGGCGCGGGGCTGCAAGCGACCGCCATGCAGGGCTCCGAGGAAGCGCTCTTGCAGGCGCTGCATACACAGAACGGCTCGGTGTCGGGACAGCTGCAGGCGGCGCAGCTTAGCAACGCCATCGCCACCGAAGGCGTCCACCAAATTCAAAAGCTTCGGCAGCTTCTGTTGCTCGACCTGCAGCTAAAGGCGAACGCCATCCAGAACGGACAGGACAAGGAGGCGAGCCAGCAAGCCGCCTGGCGGAAATTTGTGACGGCGCCGGCCGCCGCGAGCACGACAGGAGCGCGATTCTGATGGGCGACCACAAAATCATGGCGGCGAGCGCCGCCGTTCTGGCCCTGCTCTTCGCGATGGGTTCGGCGCACGCCGCCGAGGGCGCTGGCGCTACCCTCGACAAGATCGTGACGCTTTACCGCGACAACGCGACGAGCTGGCAGACGACGCTGACCAATTTCGCGCTGAGCCTGTTCTGGCTGTTGGCGGCGATAGAATTCGCCTTTGCGGCGCTGCGGCTCGCCTTTCGCGGCGCCGATATCAGCGAGTGGCTCGCTGAGCTGACAAATCAGATCCTGTTCATCGGCTTCTTCTTAGCGCTTCTTACGAATTCCAGCGCCTGGGCCAAGGCCATCGTCGATAGTTTCCGCTCCGCCGCCAACCAGGCGGCGCAAGCGAGCGGCGGCTCCGCCAATCTCGCGCCATCCGATATTTTCGCAATCGGGCTCCAGATCGCGAACAAAGTCGGCGAGCAGACGAGCCTGTTCAGTCCCGCCGCGAGTGTTGGCCTCATCGTCTGCGCGCTGGTCATCCTTGTTTGCTTCGCGCTCATCGCCGCCTTTCTCATTTTGGCGCTGGTCGAATCCTACATCGTAATCTCGGCGGGCGTGCTCTTGATGGGCTTTGGCGGCTCGCGCTGGACCAAGGATTATGCGCTGAAAGCGATCACCTATGCCGTGAGCGTCGGCGCCAAGCTGTTCGTGCTGCAATTGCTGGTGGCGCTCGGCCAGCAGATTTTCACGAGCCTCGCCCAGAACTTCGAGACGAGTTTGAGCGACATCTTCGTGGTGGTAGGCGCGGCCATCGTCATGCTGGCGCTCACCAAGTCCATCCCCGACATGATCCAGTCGCTGATCAACGGCGTCTCGGTCTCCCAAGGCGGCATGCTGATCGGGGCTGCGGCCGCCATCGGCGGCGTCAGCACGGGCGTCACGGTCGGCTCCGCCATGGTGGCGCGCAGCGCCGGCCGGCTTGCGAGCGAGCAGCTGACCGACGCCAAGCTGAGCGGCTCAGGCCCAAGATCGGCGCTGGGCTATGGGCTGCGCTTCACAGCGGCGACCGCGCGCAATATCGGCGCCGCGGCGATGCAAAATGTCGGCGCCCGCTTGAGCGGCCGGGCGCCGTTCGGCACGCGGCTTGGCCAAATGTCCGAAGACCTCGACAGGAAAGCCGAGACGCTGTCCGAGGAGCGCAAGCTCCGATCCATCAAGCGCTCCGCCTCGGACGAGCCGCCGGGCCGAGGCGCCAACGACAACAAACCAGGTCCAGGATCAAAGCCCTGATCGGCCTTTCGCTGTGTCCTTTATGATCGGTTATAACCTATGAAGCCCTCTCCCGACACGAACCCTTATCTGGCCGCCCGGCGCGAGTGGAACGAGCGCTATGGCGAGTACATCGCGCAAGCGAGGACCTGGCGCGTGACTGCGCTGCTCGCGCTGCTGGTCGCGGCGGTCTCGACCTCGGGCCTGGTCTGGATTGCAAGCTCGAGCGGCATCGTCCCTTACGTGGTGAAGGTCGACAAGCTTGGCGCCGCCGTCGCCGTCTCGCGCGCCGACGAAGCCGCCTTTCCCGACAAGGCAGTGATCGTGGCGAGCCTTGCGCGCTGGGTCTCGAATATGAGGAGCGTCTATGCGGACGCCGCCGCCGAGCGCGCTATCCTGAAAGAAGGCTACGCCATGATCAACCGGCGCAGTCCCGCCTATCAGGCCATGAACGCGCATATGCGGGCGCACGATCCGTTCGAGCGCGCCAAGACCGAGACGGTCACCCTGGAGGTCGAGACCGTGCTGCCGCTTGGCGGCGATGGCGCCTCTTGGCGCATCGAATGGCGCGAGGAGACGCGCAGCCGCGACGGCGCGGAGACCACCGTGAAGCCAATGCAGGCGACCGTGACGCTCGCTTTTCTTCCGCCAAGCGACGAGGCGACCATCCGGCTCAACCCCATGGGCATCTACGTGAACAGTTTCGATTGGGCGCAACGGCTTTGAGGGGGACGGCGATGAAAGCGGGGATGAAGACGAAGGCGGCGGCGATCGCCGCGGCGTTGATGGCGGCGGCGTCCATGGCGCACGCGCAAACGAAGGAGGCGGGCGATCCGCCGCGCCTACCCCTTTATGGCGGGCCGAATCCGGCGCTGTCCTGGAAAGAGCGGACAGGCCTCGCCTACGGCAAGCAATGGGCGGGCAATCGCGATCTACCTGCCCGCGGCGACGATGGCGGCGCCGTGTTCGTGTTCGGCGCGACGCTTCCGACGCTTGTTTGCGCCCCGCTTTATGTCTGCGACCTCGTGCTGGAGACGGGCGAAGCGGTGAACGATCTGAACGCCGGCGACAGCGTGCGCTGGAAGATCACGCCAGCTAGCCAGGGGGCGGGCGAGGCGATCATCACCCATGTGCTGATCAAGCCCACCGATGTGGGCCTCATCACCAACCTCGTCATCACCACCAACCGGCGCACCTACATCTTGAAGCTCGTCTCGCGCGAGAAGGATTGGATGCCGCGCGTCGCCTTCGAATATCCCGACGGCTCCGAAGCCTTGTGGAAGGCCTATCGCATCCGCGCCGAGCAGAACCGCGAGCGGCTGGCGGCGATCGAGCCGAGGCCGCCGATCCGGTCCGATATCGTCTATCGCATCAGCGGCGACAGTCCGCCTTGGCGGCCCATAAGCGTCACAAGCGACGGCGTGAAGACCTATATCGAGTTTCCGGCGGAGACTTTGCATGGCGATCTGCCCGCGCTGTTGAGCCTTGCCGAGGAGACCAGCTTTCTGGGGCTTGCCAGCCTTTTCAGCGGGCCCGAGCCGCAGCTTGTGAACTACCGCTTCGTGAACAATCGCTTCGAGGCCGACAAGGTGCTTGATCGCGCGGAGCTGATCTCCGGCGCCGGCGGCGATCAGGTCAAAGTCTCCATCACAAGAGAGAGGTGAGCGCCATGCGAGCGATGCTTTTGCTTGTGATCGCGATCGCGCTCTCGGGCTGCGCCGCCCTTGCCGGCATCGGCGCGGGCGGATCCTCGCCAGGCGCCGAGGAGCAGGCCCGGCTTGCCGTCGACATCGTCAAAGCCATGCAGCCAGGAAAGGGAGAACCCATCCTGGTCGAGGATGGGCCTGCCGCTGCGCCGCTCGCCCAGAAGCTGCGCGAGGCGGGGTTCGCGGTGGCGGCGCGCTCCGCCGATGTGAAAGTGGGGCGGCGGCTTTCGACGGCGCTGACGCCGCTTGCTCATGGCTTTTTGCTCACCGTCAATCTCGACGACAGGCAGGCCTTCCGGCTTTATCGGACCGGAGATCGACATCCGCTCTCGGCGGTCATGGTGAGAGACGCCATCCAAACAGGAGAGCGTGTCCATGACTGACGCGCCCGATCGCTCGCCGGATCTCTTAAGCGATAGGCCGCGCGTGGCCGGCATGCGCCGGCTCAATCGCGCGCCGCTCCTGTTTGCGGGCCTGATCGCAGCGCTGCTGATGGGCGCCGTCGGCTACACCTATTTCTTGCGCGTCTCCGCCCAGCGCCAAGCCGCCGCGCTTGAGAAAGACAGGCCGGAGCCGCCAAGCGCCATCAGCGTTCTGAGCGGCGCTCCCGACCGGGGCCTCATCGCCGCCAAAGAGGCCGCCCAGCCTCCAGCGCCTCAGCCTCCTGTGGCAGACACAAAGTCCGATCCTGAGAACGACGCCCGGAAACTCGCCTGGGAGGAGTATCGCCAGAAGCTGGCGCGTCTCAAGGAGGCGCGCGAGCAGGCGAGCTTGCAGGCCATTCTGTCTCCAACAAGTCTTGGGATCACGTCGGCGGCGAGGCCTACGACGCCCACCGCTTCCCCTCCATCGCAGGCGCCGGACAGCGCGGGCCTTGGGACCGACCGCGTGCTGCGGCGGCTCGATGCGCTCGACGATCGCGATCGGGATCTGAACCGGGCCCAGCAAAAAAGGGATTTCTTATCGGACCGGCCATCGCAAAGCCTTGCCGCCAATACGCTCGCGGCGCGCCGCGAGGAGCCGCAATCCATCTATGAGGTGAAGGCCGGGACCATCATTCCAGCTGTGATGATTGGCGGCGCTTCGAGCGACTTGCCGGGGCTGCTGTTGGGCCAGGTGACGGAAAATGTGTATGACACGGCCACCGGCCGCTTCATCCTTATTCCGCAGGGCGCAAAGCTGATCGGCGTCTACGACAACGCTATCACCACCGGGCAGGAGCGCGTGCTCGCCGCCTGGACCAGGATCATCTATCCCGACGGCTCCTCCCTCGATCTTGGCAAAATGCCGGGCGCCGATGAAAGCGGCTATAGCGGGTTTCACGACCAGGTCGACAACCACCTCTGGAAGACCTTCGGCAATGCGCTGCTGTTGTCGGCGTTCAGCTCAGGCGTCCAATTAAGCCAGGGCCAGGGGAATTCTCAGACGAGCGGGCTCACCGCGCAGCAGACCATCGCCGCCGCGCTCGGCCAGCAGCTTGGAGAACTCGGCATGGAGATGGCCCGGCGGAACATGCAAGTTCAGCCTACCCTCGAAATCCGCCCCGGCTATCGCTTTACAATCATGGTCACAAAAGATCTCGTCCTGCGGCCCTGGGTCCGGCGCGACGCGGCCGGAGGGCGCTGAGATGGCGGGCCTCAGCCCGGAAAACTGGGCTTTCCTCGCGCTTTGCGGCGCTGCTTTAGGGCTTGCCTCCTCGCTGTTTGCAATCGAGCCTGGTTTCCTCTTCGTGCCGCTGCTCGCATTTCTCTTGCCGCGCTTCGGCGCGGCGGGCGGGGCGGTAGCGCCGATCGCGATCGCAACAGCGCTGGCGTTGCTCGTTCTGGTCTCCATCGCCGGGCTGAGGCCTCTCTCCCTTAATGCGCGACGGCGCCTCGCATGGCTTGCGCCCGCCATCGCGGCGGCGGGATTTTTCGGGGCGAGCCTTGCGCCTCATTGTCCAGGGCCCTGGCTCTTCGCCGGTTTCGTGGTCACGGCGATGATCGCTATGACGAGACGGCCGGCCTCGATCGCGGCAAGGCTCGCCGTGACGCCGCCGCCCCGGCCGATCGGCTCCTTCGCCGCGATTTTGAAAAGCCTCGCCTCTTCCCTCTTCGGCGTTGCCTTGCCTCTTTCGGATGATCAGGCGGAAAAAGCCGCGTCGACACTCCTCATGGCGCTTGCCGGAGTAGCGGCTCTTGCGATCGGACCCGCGGCCTGCAAGGGATGCGCAGGCTTCGTCTTCATGCCCGCGCTCCTTGCGATGGGGGCGGCGTTCGTCTTGACGGCGCCTCTTTGGCGAGCCCTGTTCGGGGAAAGAGTCTTGCCGCCGCGGCTTCGGCTTCTTGCGGGCCTGGCCGTCGCGCCAGTTCTTCTTGCTTCGCCTTCGACCATCTCGGGAACGCGAAAGGCGGCGCTGGCCGCGCTCGCCCCTGGGCTTTGCCGGGCAAGCTCTTCTCGGCCGGCTCGATGTTCAAGCTGCTCATAGACGCGATTCCCTGGAAGCCAAGGCGCCGTCTTTGGACCTGCTTGCCGCAAATCCAAAAGCTCTACAAGGCTCCAGCTGGGCGGCAACCATCGAACTGCAGCCCGCCCGACCAAACCTCACAAACAGGCGCTGACCACGAAGCCGCGGACTTTCTGACCCATGCGCTCCTATCTCTACGCCGCGACCGTGCTCGCCCTTTTCGCCGCCGGTCTTGGCAATGTCATGCACGAAACCGGCGGTCTGCGCCTTGCAGCGAGCGCGCCGCTCCGGGGCGTGATCGAAAGAACGCTTTGCGGCGAGCCAGCCGCAGCGCCGAAAAAGAAATGGGTCACGGCCTGGACAGCATCCGCGCAAGGGCCGTACCCCTCGGGCTTCGCCTTGCTGCAGCCGGATCTCAGTCTTGCGTTTCCGGATCCGGGCCGCGGCGCGGACGATCAGAGTTTTCGGATGATCGTAAGGCCAGATCTTTGGGGCGGCGAGGCTCGCATCCGCCTTTCTAACGCCTTCGGCCTGAAGCCCGTTCGCTTCGATCGCGTCTACATCGGCCTTCATTTCGAGAGCTCCGCCGTCGCCGCCGGCGCGAACCGTCCCGTCACTTTCGGCGGCAAGGACTGGGTCGAGGTCCCGCCCGGTCAAGACGCCTGGAGCGATGCAGTGGCCTTGCCGTTTGTGCCCGAAGATGACGCCGCGAGCTTTCTAGGGCGCAAGCTTGCGGTCAGCTTTCATGTCGCGGGCGAGAGCGGCCCCATGACCTGGCACGCCAAGGCGCTGACGACCTCCTATCTGACGGCGCCGCATGCGGGCGCCGTCGGCGCGCGCGAGGGCGAGGCGGCGTTTCCCTTCAGCACGACGTCGGCGTTTTTTCTCGACGCCCTCGACATGCGGGCCAGCGCCGGAGCCATGCTCGTCGTGGCCTTCGGCGATTCCTTGACCGATGGCCTCGGCGCAAGCTTGAACGGCGACGACCGCTGGCCCGACGTGTTGTCGCGCCGGCTGCATGAGCGCTTCGGAAACAAAATCGCCGTGGTCAACGCCGGCATCGCCGGCAACCGGATCCTGAAACCCGAAATCTATAGCGCCAGAGAGCCTGACGCGAGCGGCCCGGCTGCGTTGCAGCGCCTTCGCCGGGATGTCTTGAGCCTTTCCGGCGTCTCCGCCGTCATCTGGCTCGAAGGCGTCAACGATCTTGGGCCCCATGGCGGGGCGACGCTGGAAGAGCTGGAACAGGCTTTCACGTTCGGCGTCTGGGCGCTTCGTTTGGAGGCGCCCGCCATCAGGGTGATCGGCGCGACGCTCACATCGGCTCGCGGCAGCGCCGATTTCGGGGCAAGAGACGAAGACCGCAAAGCGCTCAACGCCTTCATCAGAAACAGCAGTCTTTTCGACGCGGTCGTCGATTTCGACGGCGCGACCGTCAATGCCGATACGGGAGCGCTGAAGTCGGAATATGCCGTTCCCACCAATGGCGTCAGCAAACAAGACGGACTTCATCCGAACCGCGCCGGTTATCTCGCCATGGGCGAAAGCATCGATCTCGACGCGCTGGTGAGAGACATCGCCGCCGAGCCGTCGTCGTGAGGGTGGGCTGACCAAGGCGTCTGTCTCAGAAGGGTCGCGAACGGACTCTACGGTTTCGGTTTTCGCGCCCAAAAGCCACGGCAGCTATATAATCCCGAAGCAGCCTATTTCCCAACGGTCGACGCAATCCTGGCGCCGAAAAGACCCCCGGGGCTGCCCCAGACGATATTCCTTAAGCCAAGCCATCGAAAGGAATGGCGGCGCCCTGATAGAAGTCGATGGGAAGACGCGGCAGCTGCGTTATAATTAGTGCATCGGTTTCGCCAGCTCACTCATAGGGTGGACCGACTTGTCAGCCGGAAATTTCCGAATAGGATGCGCGTGGTCGCCCCCAAGTGGAGGCACCATTCGAAGATCGTTGGAGGTCGTTATGCGCGAAATTGCTCAACATAAAGTCTTTATCGCATACGCGCGCCAAGACCTTGCCGAAGTTGATCTTATAGCGAGACAGCTGAGGGATAGAGGTATCCAAGTCTCCACCGATATAAGTGACCTTATGGTCGGTGATGTTTGGTTAAAACGGTTACTAGGAATGATAGAGGCAGCGGATACCATCATATTTGCGGTTACCCCTGCGGCTATGTCCTCACATTGGTGCTTGGAGGAGGTCGCCTATGCAGAACGTCTAAACAAGAGGATACTTCCGATACTCTTAAAACCTGTCATTGATAATATTATCCCGCCAGGTCTAGCTCGGCTGCAATATCTTATTTTAACCGATCTAACCGATAATTCCAAAATTGATACTCTCGTAGACGCAATTCGTGCGGGTGCCAAATACGGACAAGGCGCTCAAGATAGTAATGTATTTGTCTCTTATCGGCGAGAGGAGAGTGCTCACGTCGCGGGCAGAATTTACGATCATCTTGAAAGGGAGCTTGGAGAAGGCAAAATATTCTTCGATGTTGAGGGGATCCCGCTGGGTGGGGATTTCCGCGAGCACATCCGAAGAGCAATATTAAAAAGCGAAGCTCTCATCCTAGTGATTGGGCAAAAGTGGGCGCAAGCGTTTCGAGGGACTTCAAGTTGGTTACCGTTCGCGGTAGCGCGTTCAATCGACTATGTGAAGATCGAAATCGAACTTGCTCTGGATCATAGCGTCCGAATTTTGCCTTTGCTTGTAGATAACGCGACTATGCCTAGTGAGAAAGCCTTGCCGCCGAAAATATCTCAAATTTGCTATTTTCAAGCAGCTCCGATTAGGGCGGGACTGGATTTCAGAACCGACATGGCAAGAGTTCTTAATGCGGTGCGGAATCCATCGCAGCACGCGACAATATAGCTATCCAGCGGCGGGCGTGTTCTGTGATCGGCTGCTGCCGCATGACCGTTCGCTACCGGTCGGTTCGTGATGATGAAGCCCTACGCAATAGCCTCAGCGTAGCTCTGCCTTTCACCGCGCCTTCGGCTTGTAGATCTGAAACCGGTCATCGCAATGTAACGATGTTTTTGGGACTGATTGGTCGGCTCCCGGCCTTGACCGCCTGTTCTGGCGACGGGCGCTATCGCCGTTAAGTGGCGGCGCACTTGCGTTCGATGCGCGCGAGGAATGCATAGGGCGCTCACGGGAATGACGCCGTTGAAGGTGCGGGCGAGAATATCGAACTTGCGCAATCTGAACAAGCTTCGGACCAAGCGCGAGCCGCCTTTCGAAAAGCGACTCCCAATTAATTAATATCACTGCGCTCGATGCCTCGTCCGAGCCTCCAGGGCTTCCTCAAGCAGGAGGACCGCCATTTGGCTTGTGCTCCGCCGCTCGGACTTCGCGAGTTTTGCGAGCTCTGCTTTCATTTCGCCACTAAGCCGGATCGTCATTGTTTCGCTGCGCTTCGACATGAAGCGAATGTACACTTGCGCTTACATTCGTCTATGTGTACATCCGAGGCGTTGGTAAGCGAATAGAGGCGGTTGCGATGGGTATTGAACTGATCCGGGCGTTGGAGGAATTGGCCGTTGTAATAGCAAAGCTGCGCTTTATCGAAGCCGAGCTACAACGTGCGAGGCGGCTTGAGTTGAAGCGGCAGCGCGAGCAATCGTCGGAGAGAGAGTAATTGCGTGCCTAATGTGAGGCCCGGGATGGCTGAGTCGGCACGCTCCGCGCAGCAATCGCTCGATTTTCCGGCGGCATAATCTCAGGAATCTCGTGCTGCTGCCCTGGCGTACCCGACAGCCTGCGAAGTGACCGTCTCCGCCTGAAGGGATCGCAAAGTATCAATACACGCGCTTTGCGATCAAACGCTCTACGTGCTCCTTTTCATTTAGGACCGCTTCTCCAATCGTCCTGAGACGGGACGCTGTTCGAGCGTCGCCGCTATTACGAAACATCGCTTGCACATCGGCGATGAGATTGAAGGCTTCTTTTAACAGCCGTTTCGCCGAATTGAGTTGGGGGCTTTTCAGCCTCATGATGGTCGCCTCGCGTTCGACTCAAACTATGATACAAGGTGTATCACGATCCGGCATCGTGATCAATATATATCAAATGATCTAAGGTGCGATTTTGCTGACAGGTCTCCAAATCCGTGCAGCGCGGGCGCTCATAAGAATTACGTCAACCGAGCTGGCGACCCTTGCTCGCGTGGGTCCAGCCACGATCCGCCGAGCGGAACTTGAAGACGGCGCAGTCTCAATGACGGCGGCCAACGCCCATGCTGTCCGCTCCGCCCTTGAGGCGGCCGGCATTTTGTTTCTTGACCCTGTCGAGGGCGTGCACGACGGCGGCGTCGCACTAAGGCCCGGCGCCAAGCCTCGCCGTGGACTTGTCGATGGCGAGACTGTCAGTCGGAGGGACAACGCCAAAGCGATTGATGCCGACATGGCGGCATACTGGCGCGAGCATCCCGAGGAATGGTCCGCGATCTCCAACGCTGGGCGACATATCCTGAGCGCCGAGATGTTCGGCGATATCTCCGCTGCAGACGAGTTTTTTGGGCGTGAGCAAGGCTAATGCGCTCGCTCACAATCTTCCAACTCGTTTGCTAAGTCATTGTTTGGCATGGGGCCAAATTACCCGCCTATAGTTGGAAAAGCCTTTGTTTTTGTTGGGTATTCGCCAGGCCTGTCACGCCGGAGCGTCCCAAAGCCCCAACGTGGTAGAACAGGCCCAAAATCGCTCGGATTTGTTCGAGAAAACTGGCGTAACCGATTGATTTTTCTTAGCTCAAAAAATAGCCATTCGGGAGCTAACTCATTGTTTTTGAGAAGAAACGAAGGGCCTGAAAATCCGCGTGTCGCTGGTTCGATTCCGGCCCTGGGCACCATTAAAATCAAAGACTTAGCGCTTCGGCAACCTCCCAAAATCGCTCCTTAGGTAACAGTTTAGGTAACACAAAAAGCGGGCTGTTACCTGAGGCCGCTCACGGTGCTTCCTGGCACTCCGCGAGCGCCTATGAGCGCTCATAGAGCCTCAACGAGTTGCACGGGCGCTCACCGATCCACTTTTTCACCCTTCGCCACTCGCAGAGCATCATAGTGCGTCATGGGTAAGCGGTGCTCCGACCACATCTTCCCAGGCATGGCGGGCGAAGGCATGCTTCCCGCCGATGAGCAGGGATCGTTTCAACTCTAATGTTGACCGTAGGGTCAAAACCGAGGCCACGCCGGTACGGCGGGTCGAGGTGATCACGGGCGTGGAGCGGCGCCGGGATTGGACGGATGAGCAGAAGCTTTCGATCATCGCGGAGAGCTGCCAGGACGGCGCCGTGATTTCGGACGTGGCTCGGCGTCATGGTTTGCGGCCTCAGCAATTGTTCAATTGGCGGAATGAGTTTCGCAAGCGGAAGACCGGGTTCGTGTTTGGAGCGCCAGCCTTTGCGCCAGTGATGATCGCCGACGATCGTCCCGCGACGCAAGCGGCGAAAGCGGAGGCTCCAGTTGCTGAAGCTCCCCTGATCGAAATTGTGCTCGGCGGCGCGACGGTGCGCACGCGCGGCGCTATCGACGCCAAGGCTCTTGCGGCGGTGCTGCGCGCGGTGAAGGCCGTCGCATGATCGTTCCGCCGACGAATGTACGGGTGCTTATCGCCACGAAGCCGGTCGATTTCCGGCGAGGGATCATGGGGCTGGCGGCGATTGTGGAGGCGGAGTTTAAGGCCGATCCGTTTTCGGGGGTGATTTATGTGTTCCGTTCGAAGCGGGCTGACAGGATAAAATTGCTGTTCTGGGATGGAACCGGCATATGCCTTTTGATCAAGCGCCTGGAGGGTAGCCAATTTCGCTGGCCTAAGATCGAGGACGGCGTAATGCGTCTGTCGCCAGCCCAGTTGTCCGCGCTTCTTGAAGGGTTGGATTGGACCCGGGTTCACGCGCGGCGGATTTAGCGGCCCACGGCGACGCAATAATTTGCCAGCACAAAATTGGTAATTCTGGCTGAAACCGCGGCGCAAATCAGTGAAACTGCCGTCATGATCGCAGCTTCGTCCGATGCGCTTCCCAACGATGCCGCCGCCTTGCGCGCGCTCGTTCTCGCCGAGCGCGCCGCGAAGCGGCTTCTCATGGAAGAGCGCCGACGCGCTGAATGCCGCGAATGAGAAGCTTCATCACATCATCGCCGTGCTGCGGCGGGCGCGCTTCGGCCGCAAATCCGAGCGCTTGAGCGAAGACCAGCTCGTCTTGGTTCTGGAAGAGCTTGAGACAGACGGCGCCAAGGCGGAAGCCGAAGAAGAGAAGAAAGACGAAGGCCTGAAGCGCGAGCGGGCGAAGAAACGCCGCGCGAACCGGGGCGCGCTTCCCCCGGCCTTGCAGCGGATCGAGCAGATTATCGAGCCGGAAAACACGCTCTGCCCCTGCTGCGGCAAGGCCATGCCTATGATCGGCGAGGAGCGGTCCGAACGCCTCGACAAAATCCCGGCGGTCTTCCGCGTGATCGTCACCCGCCGTCCCAAATATGCTTGCGCGTGCGGGGAGGCCGTAGCGCAGGCGCCCGCGCCGCCGCGGCTGATCGAGGGCGGCATCCCGACCGAAGCGCTCATCGCCGACGTCGTCGTGTCGAAATACGCCAATCACTTGCCGCTGTACCGCCAGGCGCAAATCTTCTCCCGCCAGGGCATTCCTCTCGACCGCTCGACGCTCGCGTCTTGGGTCGGCGCCGCGGCGGCGGAACTGCAGCCGCTTTACGAGCGCCTCGTCGTCATCCTGAAAGGGATGGACAAGCTGTTCGCCGACGAAACGCGCTGCCCAGTCCTCGATCCGGGCCGAGGCAAAACCAAGCCCGGCTACTTCTGGGCTCTGGCCTGCGACGACCGGCCGTGGGGCGGGAAAACGCCGCCCGCCGTGATTTACTCCTACGCGCCCGGCCGCGGCGGCAAACATGTGGAGACGCTGCTTGAGGGCTTCTCGGGCGTCCTGCAGGTCGACGGCTATGACGGCTACAACATCCTTGTCCGCCCCGATCGCCGCGGCGGGCCGGTGACGCTGGCCTATTGCTGGGCTCACCTGCGCCGGAAATTTTACGAGATCGCCGCCAAAGGTCCGGCGCCCATCGCCCAAGAGGCGCTTGAGCGCATCCGGAAACTGTACAAGATCGAGGACGACATCCGCGGGCGACCGCCGGAAGAGCGATGCGCCGTCCGGCAGGCGAAATCCCGGCCTGAGGTCGAGAGCCTGAAATCCTGGTTCCACGATTGCCTCAAGCGCGTCTCCAAGGCGTCGCCGGTCCGCGACGCCATCCAATACGGATTGAACCAGTGGGACGGCTTGATCCGCTTCCTGGACGACGGCCGCATCGAGATCGATTCCAATTCTGTCGAGCGGTCAATGCGCCCTATTGCGATGACCGAGTTCATTATGCACCTCCTTTTCAAGTGTTTGAAAACATTGAGATCTGATTTTCGGAGTTGACCCGACACGGGCGGCCTTTCCGCGCAAGCGCGGCGGCGACATGCTCGCTATCGAGGTCAGCGGCCCGGATCTGGTGCGGCGCATCGGGCATGATCTGCCCACTTGTCAGAATGCCAGCCTTGATTAGCTTGCGCACTTGATGAGGGCTGACGCCGAGCCGTGTCGCGGCATCGCGCAGCGTGAGCCACTCGCCATTCTTCTCAGCCGACAAATAGCCGTGGATGCCATTCACTCGGCGGACAGAACTGACGCGGTGCGCCGTCCAGGTCTTGCCCTGACCGGTCGGCATTCCCATTCGGTTCAGCGAGGCCGCGATGTCCTGATCCGACCAGCGCCCCGCCATGGCGCGCATGACGGCTAGCGCCTGCTCGGGAGTGCAGCAACCGTGTTCGCCGGTTTTCGGCTTTTTGACGCGCAGTTCGGAATGCTGGCCGCCTTTCCAATGGATGACGAGCACGATCTCGCCGGCGGCCTCGTCGACGTCGGCGACGATCTCCGTGATAAGGGTTCGCACCAGCCGCTGGCGTGTCCGCATCGTCGTTTTCGGCGCCTTCCAGGCCGCGGTGAGATCATCGGCCAGTCCAGTCAAATCGGGGAGTTGCTGACCGACTTCCGGCGATTGCATGTCGTCGAGCCGTCGCCGGCACGCTTCGACACGCCGCAGCGTGGCCTCCCACGCCTTCTCCAGCTGCGCGGCGATCAGGCGGTTATCGGGGTCGCATGCTGCGTAGCGACGCTCGGCAAGCGAGGCGTCATACTGGGCTTGTCTCAACTCCAGCTCGGCAATACGCTGCCGGTCTTGATCCTGCTCTCTCAGCATGCGCTCGGCCTCTCGAGCCGCCTCGATCGCGATCGGCGCCACAGCCCGCAGCATCTCGGAGGCCACGGCGTTATCGATCCGCTTGCCGCCGAAGCCAAAACAGCGCTTCCGTCCCAACTGCAAGTTCGGCGTATCGCACCGGTACATCGGCTGCGGATAGCGCCCAATGTAGACAACGTGGAGCCGGCGGCCACACCGTGCGCAACAGATGAGGCCAGCGAGCAGGGCGCGACCGCCACGGCTGGACTTCGTGTCGCCGGTCCTGCCGTAGGCGTTGCTCGCGAGCACCGACTGATTGCGTTCGTACTCGGCCCAGCTGATGTAGCCTTCGTGATGATCCTTGATGAACACCTCCCATGCGTCCATCGGCTTGTGGTGGCCGTAGCTCTTGCGCGCCCGGCCATCGACGATCTCCGTGCGCTTCTCGCTTTTCCCGTAGGCGTAGACACCGGCATAGAAGGGGTTCTTCAGAATCGCGATGACATTACGATATCTGATCGGCCTCCATTCGAAAGACGTCAATGTTCTGCCGTCCGTTGGGTATGGGAAATGGATGTTCTCGGACGCCATCCACAACAGCGCCTGGCGGGCGCTGCCAAGCTCGCGGAACTTCTGGAAGACGAGCCTGATCACCTCCTGCAGCCGGCGATCGGGATCGAGGCCGAGACCGGCATGGCGGTCCCAGGTATAGCCGATCGGCGTCGATATCCTCAGCTCTCCGCGCCTCGCCTTCGATCGCGCCGCGTCGTACATTCGGGATCGAATGACGCCCAACTCGAATTCGCTGATGCTGCCTTTCAGGCCGAGAAGCAGGCGGTCGTTGGGACGGCATGGATCATAGACGCCGTCGAGGTCGATGACGCGAGCTTCCACCAACCCGCACAGCTCGAGCAGGTGATGCCAGTCGCGGCCGTTGCGCGAGAGCCGCGAGGCGTCGAGGCACAGCACCGCGCCGACCTCCCCTGCGCAGAGCGCCGCGACCAGGCGATTGAAGCCTGGGCGGTCGACAGCGCCGCTCGCCGTCCGCCCAAGATCGTCGTCGATGACTTCGACGTTCGTGAAACCGCGGCTACGCGCAACATCGACCAACTCATACTGGCGCCGCTGGCTCTCCAGGTTCGCTTGCACTTGTTGCGGCGTCGACTGGCGAACATAGACGACCGCCTTGCGCTGGAGCACGGTTGCCGGGAGAAGAGCATCATGCGTCGTCATCGCCCGCCTCCGCCGTCACCGCGCCGCTCGCTTCGATCAGCAGCTGAGCCATCGCCTTCAGGACCGCGTGGCGCTGGGCCGCCGTCACGCTTTGAAGGCGTAAGTCGTCGAGAACGAGGTCGAGCTGGCGAGGCCGCGTAGGTCTCGATCTTGGAACAAGTTGCGATGCTCTTGCGAGCGGTAGCGGCGATCTCATCGTGGTCCTCCTGCGTGACGGTGTTGCCGTTCGCAAAGAGGAGCCGCGATTCGCAGGCGATCAGCAGCCGGTGCAGGTCGCTCAGCGCCAACAGCGAGACCTGCGGGACGCCGATCTTTATGGCGCCGCAATAGACCGGATCGAGCTTCCAGGCCGCAACCATCGTTACGATGCCGGGCTCGAGTTCGAGATGGGCGATCTCTCCGGATGCGCGCCGCTCAATCAGAACACAACGCGTGCTCCGGCCGCACAGCGGATGCCAGCGATATTGGACAATGGCGGTCTGCCCGATATGGGCAGAATGACCGCGAGATTGGCCTCGGCCGGCGCAACAGCCTGTTCGCGGGCAGCGAGGGCGGGGCGGACTCGTGGGCGGTCCTGGCTTCGCTCATCAACACCGCCCTGCTCAACGACGTCGATCCCCAAGCGTGGCTCACAGATGTCCTCGAGCGCGTCGTCTCCGGCCAGACCAAAAGCCATCAACTGGCGGAGCTTCTGCCGTGGAACTGGAAAACCGCACGCGCGGCTCCCGCGCAAGCCCTGCAAATGGCGGCCTGAACCGCAGCAGTGGCAGCCTCATAGCGGATACGAAGTACCCAACCGAGACATAACATGTTGTCTCTTCGCTGAGGCCGACGATCCCAAGCGCATCTCGCGAGAGCGGCTCAGCGCCATAGCTGGCAAGATAAAGGTTGGCGAGATTCCACGCCGTACTTGGCCACGGCATTTTCATCAGCACCGGACCGATCGTGGCGGGCGAGAGAAATACAAGCGAGCGTTCGAGCAGGGCGAGCACATTTTCTTGCTCGATCTGCGGAAACAGTCCGCGCACCATCGGCTCCGCTTTTTTTCGCGCGAAAGCTGTGATGTTCATAGCGGCGAGTTCCGCAGGCGCCGTCGCGTTGGGGACTCGCTCCGTCACGGCGGAGACAAGCGCTTCCCGCCAAGCGGCATCTATTTGTTTAGCGCGCGCGAGCCAGTTTTCTCCCAGCCAGGCCTTGATGGGATCATCGAGATCGCCGGTGCGAAGAAAGCGTCCGACGATAGCTGCTGAAGGTTCCTGCATTTGTTTTGGGCCGTGAGCACTCCTGTTTTCTGAGGTATAGCGGGAGCAGTCGAATCCAACATAGATGGACCATTGTACAGGAGTATCGCCACCTGGGGAGCGTTGGCGAAACATGACCCCGCCCAAATTCAGGCGCCGTCGGAGTTCCGATCTTTTCTATCCCGCCGCCTCGGAGAACCGACCCCAAATAGGATCCGGTCGGAAGGTTTGGGCGGACTCCCGCTGAGCAGGCCGTCAAGACGTTCGGACAGGTGGGTAAGGCCAAGCCCTTCGAGCGTCCCAATCCAGTCGCTGCACAAGTCCGAGGCCAGCAAGTCCGGCTCGTCAGTCTTGAGCCATGGCTGCAAGACGACATCGCCTTCGCCGGCGCCGCAATCTCCCTTGAGAAGAAGGTATCGTGTTTCGTTCCAGGCGAGTGCATCCTCCACTTCTTCCGGTCCTGTCAGTTCGTCTTCAGCGATCATGGCCTCCGCGTGAGGTCGATAGGCGGTATCGTCGAAGGGTTGCAACTGCCAGTCGGAGTTTGAGAGGCGCTGCGCCTGCTCGATCGCCTTCCGCTCTGCATCGCTGTCGTCAGATGCTTGGACCTCAATGATCGCAGCATCGAACCGGAGGCGTACAACCTGAACATGGTATTTCACGGATTTTGGGGGGCAGAGGTGGCTCCACAAATTCGGACGGCCCGGTAAGTGGAATTTCTGCCTGACAGCGGGCACGCTGATGCCCGCGAATCAGGAGAGACAAAGAGCCGGGCTCACAAATTTGAACAGAGCGATAAGTGGATTTTCTGCCTGACAGCGGCCTAGATGAGGCTGCGCAATCAGGAGAGAAGCATGGCAAAACGGCCCCGCAGGAACCACTCGCCGGCCTTCAAAGCGAAGGTGGCTTTAGCAGCCGTGAAGGGAGAGAAGACGCTCGCCGAGTTGGCGCAGCAGTTCGATGTCCATCCCAATCAGGTTACGCAATGGAAGGCTCAGCTTCTCGACGGCGCCGTGGAGGTGTTCGCCGGCGGCGGCGCAGCGCCCGCTCCAGCTATCGACGTAAAGAGCCTCCACGCGAAGATCGGCGAACTCACCCTGGAGAATGATTTTTTAGAGGGCGCGCTCGTCAAGGCCGGCGTTGCGAGCGCAAAACGATGATCGACCGCGAGCACGATCTGCCGGTTTCGCGGCAGGCGGCGGCGCTGGGTCTGAGCCGCAGCAGCGTCTATTCGAAGCCGCGCCCTGCGCCCGCAAGCGACCTCGCCCTCATGCGCCGGATCGACGAACTGCATCTCGACTACCCGTTCGCCGGCAGCCGGATGCTGTGCGGCCTGTTGCGCGGTGAAGGCATCGCGACCGGACGCCGGCATGTGCGAACGCTGATGCGGCGGATGGGGATCGAGGCGCTGTATCGCCGCCCGCGCACGACGAAGCCCGCCCCCGGCCACAAAATCTACCCGTATCTCTTGCGCGGCCTGGAGATTACGCGGCCGAACCAGGTCTGGGCGATGGATATCACTTACATCCCCATGGCCAGCGGCTTCGTCTATCTGGCCATCGTGCTCGACTGGTTTTCCAGGCGGGCGCTGTCCTTTCGGGTTTCGATCACGTTGGAAGAGGACTTCTGCGTCGAGGCGCTCGAAGAGGCGCTGGCAAGGCATGGCAAGCCCGAGATCGTCAACACCGACCAGGGCTCGCAGTTCACAGGGGCGGCCTTCACCGGCGCCCTCGCCCGCCACAAGATCGCGATCAGCATGGACGGCAAAGGGGCTTGGCGGGACAATGTGTTTACGGAGCGCCTTTGGCGCAGCATCAAATATGAGGAGGTCTATCTGCGGGCCTACGACAGCGTGACGGAGGCGCGAGCCAGCATCGGCCGCTATCTCGACTTCTACAATCGGCGCCGCCCGCATTCGAGCCTTGACGGCATGACGCCCGATTGCGCTTACTTCGGCTACCCGCCGCTCCGCTTGGCGGCCTAAACCCGGCAGGAGATCCACTTATCGAAGCGGAAAATCTGTCCGAACAACCGGGGCCACCTCTGGCTTTCCATGCCTGCCTCAACGATGGACCTCGAACTCAAACACGGGCCCGGTTTCTTGTTTGAGGATTTCGACGAAATCGGCCACCTATTTCTTTACATATCCGGCCACCGATAGCGACATGTTAGTTCGCGTCAGTCTGCGTTTTGGCGCGCCTTCCGCGCCTTGTCCAGCGTATGAGGGTGATGCGGCAAGCGTCGTGAAGAAGCCAATCCGGACCGGCATCGGCAAAGGCAAAGCTGCCGATCATGCCACAGCTCAAACGTCAAGTCGCGCGTTCGCGCGCCCGACACAGGGCAACGAACTCAGGTTAACGATCATTTAACCATTGCGTGTTGTGTGATTCCATCTGGCTTTCTGATTCGGGGAGCCTTTGAGATGGACGATTTCGGCCCTAAGCCGCGCCTTCGGAGCCTTTTGGACCATTTTTCCGGGATTGACGACCCGCGCGAGGCTTGGCGGGTGGCCCATCCGCTGCCGGAAGTGCTTCTTCTCGTCGTCTGCGCCAGCGTTGCATCGTGCGACGATTTCGACGACATCGCCGAATGGGGCGAGAACCATCTGCCGTTTCTGCGCCGTTTTCTGCCCTATCATCATAGCGTTCCCGGCGCGCGCTGGTTGAACATCCTTATGAACCGCATCGATCCGGACTTGTTCTCGGACTGCTTCATGAACTGGGCGCGCGACCTTCGCCCGGACGCTCCTGGCCTCATCGCGCTCGATGGCAAGACCTCGCGCCGCAGCCATGACCGCGCCGCGGGAAAGGCCGCGCTCCATCTTGTCTCCGCCTTCGCCACCCATGAGAGGCTGGTTCTTGGCCAGGAAGCCGTGGACGCGAAATCGAACGAGATCGTAGCCATTCCGGCGCTTCTCGAACGCCTCGCCGCATCGGGCGCTTTGGCGGGCGCCCTCGTCACCATCGACGCGATTGCTTGCAATCCAGGCATCGCCCAGGACATCGTTGACCACGGAGCCGATTATCTCCTGGCCGTTAAAGGCAACCAGCCAACTCTTCTGTCTGAAATACAACGCTTTTTTGACGATGCGGACGAAGCCGCCCTGGATCGGCACACCGATGTGGACAAGGGCCACGGCCGCATCGAGGAACGCCGCTGCCTGGTGAGTACGGCTATCGATTGGATGGACGGCGAACGCCGCTTTCCAGGCGAATACCGCTTTCCCAAACTCGCCGCCATCGCAATGATCGAAAGCAAGGTCGAGACCAACGCAGGCGCAAGAACCGAGCGGCGCTTTTATATTACCTCGCGCGCCATGACTGCGAAGCTGCTTGGCGAGGCCGTGCGCGCCCACTGGCAGATCGAGAACGCGCTGCATTGGGTGCTCGACGTCACGTTCCGGGACGATCTCGCCCGCGTCCGTAAGGGCCACGGCGCCAAAAACATGGCCGTCGTCCGGCACTTCGCCATCAATCTCGTCCGCGCAGCGCCGGACAAAAAAAGCCTAAAGCTCAGAAGGAAAATCGCTGGCTGGAACCAAGATTACCTCCAAAGCCTCATTCAAAAATCCGCCGTTAACCGGAATTTCGTGACCGTGGCGCCCGACAGTGCTGCGGTCACAACTGCGCCGCCGAGACGATCCCAAATTTAGGCTTTTCGCAATCGCAGCAATTTCGTCGGCTATCCAAAATAAGGCGGAATCACAGAAATCTTCGCAGAAACAGTTACTTGAGGCCGGGTGCGGAAGTCTTGGGTCTCCAAGAACTCTTAAGCGGCCATGCCTGCTTCTGTAACGGGCCCTCCGCAGTCAATCCCTTTTTTTGCGCCGTATCCACTGCCGGGGTCATGCTAATGGATCTCATAGCGGGCGATTTCGCGAGAGACCGACTTCGAGAGGCTCTACGGTGCGCCAAAGCCGGTCTTCGCGAGACGCTCCAGCGAGAGCGCAACGGCGCTTTAAAGCTGGCGGTTATCCGATCGCTATCGAAAACAAGTACTACGGGACAACCAAGAATCATGCGCAACGCGCTCGCCCATGCCGACGTGGTGTAGCTGACGGCTGGCATCGCCGATGCACCGGCAGGGCCGGGAAGGTCAGGCGGCCACAGCGGGCGGCCCAGCGATGGGATCATCGCTCAAAGGCGCGATGGTTTCCAGCGTCATATAGCGGGCGCGCTGCACGGCCCATTCGTCGTTCTGTTCGAGCAGGATCGCTCCGATCAGGCGGGTGATGGCGGCTTCGTTGGGGAAAATGCCCACCACCTCGGTGCGCCTTTTGATCTCGCCGTTCAGGCGCTCGATCGGATTGGTGGAGTGCAGCTTGGTGCGATGCGCCGGCGGGAAGGTCATGTAAGCGAGCACGTCAGGTTCGGCTTCGTCCATGAAGGCGGCGAGCTTCGGCAGTTTGGGGCGCAGTTGATCGGCGACCTTGCGCCATTGCTGGCTGGCCGCTTCCGCGTCGTGTTGCGCAAACGCGGTTGCGATGAAGGCGGAGACGACGCGCCGGCCGCTCTTGCCGGCATGGGCGAGCGCGTTGCGCATAAAATGAACCCGGCAGCGTTGCCAGGCGGCGGTCAGCACTTTCGAGACCGCGGCCTTGATGCCTTCATGCGCGTCCGAGACCACGAGCTTCACGCCGCGCAAGCCGCGCCGGGCGAGTTTGCGCAGGAAGGCGGTCCAGAAAGTCTCCGCCTCGGAGGGACCGATGTCCATGCCCAACACTTCGCGCCTGCCATCGCTGTTTACGCCCACGGCGACAATCACGGCGACGGAGACGATGCGGCCGTTTTGGCGGACCTTCACATAGGTGGCGTCGATCCAGAGATAGGGCCAGTCGCCTTCGATGGGCCGGTCGAGGAAGGTTTTGACCCGGTCGTCGATGTCTTCGCACAAGCGGCTGACCTGGCTTTTTGAGACGCCGCTCATGCCGAGCGCCTTGACGAGATCGTCGACGGAGCGCGTCGAGACGCCCTGGATGTAAGCTTCCTGGATCACCGCTGTCAGCGCCTTCTCGGCCAGCCGTCGCGGTTCGAGAAAGCCGGGAAAGTAGCTGCCTTTGCGAAGCTTCGGAATGCGCAGTTCCACCGTCCCGGCGCGCGTCTCCCAGATGCGGTCGCGATAGCCGTTGCGCTGAACCAGCCGCTCCGGAGAGCGCTCTCCGTGAGCAGCGCCGGTGAGGCCAGAGACCTCAATCTCCATCAGCCGTTCGGCGGCAAAGCCGATCATCTCGCGGAGGATGTCCGCGTCGGGCGTCTTCTCAATCAGCGTGCGAAGGCTCATCATGTCGTTGGTCATCGGCAGTTCCCCGGTTGCGTTGGAAGTCGCAACCCGATCCTACCGGTGAGTTGCCGATGACCGCCGCAAACCGCTCACTCGCTACGGCGCCATGGAGGGCGCGCTTCGCGAGCGGCTTGCTACGCGCCGAGTTACACCACTACCGGGGACGTGACCGAAATACGCCCTGTTCTCGGGTTGGAGCTTCACGGGCGCCTACTATCATGTCGACCAGGCCGCCTACATTTCGGATGCGAATTTGTGCACCAAAGGCTCGACCCGCCGTTGTCCCACTCCAGACTCTGAAATTCAGCGTAGATAACTCACCTTGAGGTCTTGATGTTGATTGCGCTGGTACGAACAGGTCTGTTCAGTGCGGCGGCTTATGATCGAAGCTCGAAACGCATTATCGTTTCTGCTTGATTCGCGCACGCTGGCTGATTTGGGAATCCCCCAAAAAGTTCCAGCTGCACTCAAACTTAATCGGAGTTAGAACAAGAAGTGCCTAAGCTCAAAAAAAACATTGCGGTAAGACTTCACTCACAACTCCGATCCGACGTCGAGACATTGACGCCGGCACTCAGCATACCAAAGTTTTCCCAAGGCTGATGATATCGCAGGAGAAGCGGTCTACGCTGCTCGCTATTCGACCAACGACTGCGGGTGCCATTCGCAGATCAATGCCAATCGTTGGCGAGCCTGCGGATCGTCGCCACAAGCGCCGGCTGCGCCTCCTTGAGCGGAGGCAGTTCATCGTACAGCTCCCAGCCGCCGCCCAGCGCCTTATAAAGCGCAATATACTGCATCACGACCGCTGACCTCGCGGAGACATTCTGGTCCTCAATCAAGTATTCCTGCCGCTGGGCGTCGAGCACGTTCAAAAAGTCGGTCAAGCCGTTCTGGTATCGCTCGGTCGCAAGCTCCACGGCGCGCCGGGATTGCTTCAGCGCGACCGACAGCTCTCGAAGCCTCTGCTGTTGCGCGCGGTATTGTTTAATCGCCTCGTCTACCTCCTCCACGGCGGAGAATATTGTCTTCTTGTAAGTGACGAGGGTCTCATGAGCCTGCGCCTCCTGGATGTTTATGAGCGCATCCAGGCGTCCAAAGTCGAGCAGCGGCCAATATCCGCCTGGCCCCGCCGACCAGATCGGACTTCCAATCGTTGGCGCCTTGCCCGTTTGTTGGCCCCCCTGGACGCCGAAACCTGCCGTAAATGTAACCGCGGGAAACAGATTGGCGGTCGCCGCGCCAATCCGCGCGGTCGCCGCCGCAAGCGCGCGTTCGGCCTGACGAATGTCTGGACGCCTGCGGAGAAGCTCGGCGGGCGCCCGGGCTTCAGCCGGGAAGGCGGTTGGGGCAGGCCGGCCGAACTTCGCAACTCGGGCAGGATGTCCGAAGCGTAGGCGCCGAGTAGCAAGGACAACCTGCTCTCGGCGGCTGAAATCGAAGCCTCAAGCCCAGGCAGCGCGGCTTTGACAGTGGCCAGCTCACGCTTTGCGAGCGTCGCATCGAGGTCATTTGTAAGACCCCGTTCGGCCCGGCTTTGCGCGAAATCGACGTTGCTTTGCGCAGCCTCGACCGCCTTTCGCGCAATGTGCAGACGCCATTGCAAGCCGCGGATTTCGATATAACTGCGCGCAACATCCGCAATGACGGAAATGGTCACCGCATTTTTCAGTTCGATCGCCGCTTCGCCGTCGTCCTGGGCGGCTTCCAGAAGCCGCCGGTTTCTCCCGAAAAGGTCCAGCTCCCACCCGGCGTCGAAGCCCGCGATCCGATCCAGGTTCGAAAAACCCGCCGTGCTGTCGCCAGCGCGAATTGATTGCGCGACCCTTCCCTTGGTAAGGTCGCTTCCCGTGCCCGCGGCGATGCCGGCGCTCCCTCCAGCCTGAGGAAGCATATTGCCGATGATGACGATCTCTTGCGTCCGGAACGCCTGGATGCGCGTCAGCGCAATCTCGATATCGGGGTTGCACGCGACGGCGCGCTCGATAAGGCGATCGAGCTGGGGATCATGAAGGGTGCTCCACCAGCGCACGATTTCGGGCTGCGGCGCGGTCTCCTGGGTGACGACGGTTTTCGAGGCCGCTCCAAAAAAGACAGGCGTCTCGATATCCGGAAAATGGTGATCCGGCCCAACGGTGCATCCGCAAAGCCCCACCACGCCGAGAACGATCAGGAATTGGCTCTTCGTCACCATGTGATGCGCCCCTTCGCCCCAACAGCGCCAAGGACGTCAAAAGCCGAACGTTGCCCTAACGCGCCGTTTCTGACCGCCGATGATATCGATAAGGCGCAGCTTTCGCCCATGCAACGGCGATTGCATAGCCTGCGCTTTTTTTATTGCGTTGCTGCTTGGATGTGACACCTTTTCGGCGACCTTCGCCAGTCGCAGGCTGCGTTCGCTGCTGGACCGTCTCACAGCCTCGAACCGGGAACAATTCTCAAAAATGTAACCTGAGCCTGAGGCTTATCGGCTCTAGGATAAAAACTAAGGCCTGACCGGAAATCGGAGCGTGGCCCGAAGTCCTGGCTTGTTGTCCGACAGGTCGAGGCGCGCGTCATGCCATTCGGCTACCGCCGCCACAAGGCTAAGGCCAAGGCCGAAACCCTGTTTCTGAGCGGCGGAGTTCAACCTGACGAAACGGTCTAGAATAGCGGTGCGCTTGTCGGCCGGAATCCCGGGTCCGCTGTCGGCAATCGTAAGGCTCGCGCCATCCGAGGTTTGCGATGCTGCGATCGCGACCTTTCCGCCTTGCGGCGAATATTTGATAGCGTTGTCGAGGAGGTTCGCGGCGGCCTGGGAAATCAAATGCACGTCGCCCAAGACAATGGCGGCGGGCTGTCCTTCGACAGGCAAGAACGCCTCCACGATGACGCCGCTCTCTTCGGCGAAAACCCGATAGAGATCGACCAACTCCTCCACCACTTCCGCCAAATCCACCGGCGCACGCGGCAACGCCAGAGCGCCCGACTTGATCCGCGCAATTTTCAAGATGCCGTTGAACGTTGCGACTATGGTCTCTGTCTCGGCAATGGCGCGCTTAAGAACCGTCCGGTACTCCTCCTCCGAACGGGTCGAGATCAGCGTCACCTCCAGCTTGCCGCGCAAACGGTTCAAGGGCGTCCGCAAGTCGTGCGCAATGTTTTCAGTAACGCCGCGGACGGTCGCGATAAGGCGCTGGATGCGATCGAGCATTGCGTTGACGTTTTGCGCGATCTGGTCGTATTCGTCGCCCCCGTCGCCAACGGCGATGCGCCCCGAGAGATCGCCGTTGAGAACAGCTTGCGTCGTCGCATTGATCTGCTGCAGGCGCCGGCGCGCGTAAAGCGCAGTGATCGTCCCCGCAGCAGCGCCAAGCAATAAGTTTACGGCCAGCGCGCTCAAGAGGGACTCGGCTACAATGTCCTGGAAGTGACGCCGTTCGTAAAGCGTTCGTCCGACGAGCATCCGGATGCCCTGAGGAAAGTTGAGCGTTCGGACGCGGGCGCTTTTTCCCGTGTGCAGCGTTTCGACATCGGCAATCTCGCCAGCTTCGGGCGCCCGGCCGGCCAGCGCTCCAAATTGCCGATAAGAGCTCGATCAGGCCCGACAAGGAGGTAAATGCGAGAGGCGTCCGGGCTCGGCGAGGCGCGATTGGCGACGGTTTGCCGAAGCCGCTCATATCCGCCTTTCTCATAGGCTGCCGTCATGTCGGAGCATTCGCGCTGAAGCGTGCCGTTGATCTGGCCATCGATGATGGAAAGCATCCTCCAATAGAGCAAGCCAAGCACGGCGCTACCCAGCGCGATGAATGCGAAGCACGCAAAAACCGTCAGCCGGACGGTGGTCGTTTGGAGGGGGCTAATCCGCAACGATGCAATATCCCTCGCCGCGCACGGTGCGAATAAGCGGAACGTCGAAGCCGCGATCGACCTTCTGACGCAGACGGCTCAGTTGCACGTCGATGATCTTCGTTTCCGGCTCGAAACGGTATTTCCAGACGCCTTCCAGAAGCATGGAGCGGGTGACGATCTGGCCGGCGTGTCTCATCAAGAACTCGAGCAGACGAAATTCCCGCGGCATAAGGGCGATGTCCGGCGCCTCCCCGCCTCACCGTTCTGGTGATCAAGTTCATCTCCAGATCGCCAACCCTCAAGACCGTCTGGGGCGTCGCTCCCCGGCGGCGCAAGATGGCGTCCAAGCGCGCCAGGAGTTCAAGAAAGGAGAATGGCTTGGCGACGTAATCATCGCCGCCCGCGCGCAAGCCCATGATCCGGTCGTCGACCTCGTTCAAGGCGGTTAGAAAAACCACGGGCGTGGTCACGCCCTGCGCTCGCAGAAACGTTACGATGCCCAGTCCGTCGCCTCCCGGGAGCCCTCGGTCGATAATGAGCGCATCGAAGCCGCCGGTTTCAGCGAGCGCGAGTCCCTCTGAAAAATCGGCTGCGCACACGGCCTCATGGCCGCTTTCCGCCAAGCCTTGGATCAGAACGCTGCGTCCCTCGACATCGTCCTCGACGATAAGAATTTTCACGATGTCCCCCCCGATTTCGCCTGCTCAAGAAACAAGTTAGTTCAGGCCGCTTCCGCCGCCGGTATGGTCGCCGGTTCGTCGTTGTGCTGCGCTCCCGTCCCACGTCCACCCTGGATTGTTTCGATACGCATCACCTTGACGCCTTTTGGACAACTAAATGGTAAATGTTCAGTATCTCAATGGACACAAAAATGTAACTTTTTGTCCGGACAAGTCCAAAGCCTATGTTTAGGGTAGTTCAGAAGACGTGTGCCCGAATTAGAAGGAAATATTCAAGCGGTTATTCAGCCTGGGACGGGCGCTCTCGGGAGATGGATTACATGCGCTGCAATGGGGATGCAAAATAAGCCAAAGATACTTGATTGCTGCTGTCTTGGTTATGACCGTTGTGCCGTTGTGCAGTGCGGTGGCCGATCGGAAAACTAAGACGCATCGACATTTTCATCTGCACAGGCGTCCCCATAATATGATTGCGAGGGAAGCGCCGCAAGTTCCGAGCGCTGCAGAAAACGATGGGGGGTGGATACACAAGGATAACGCCCGGGGCTGGGACAATACCTGCTTGCACTTGCCAGGCGCACCCTCCACGTTTTCATGTTCGCCAAATTAGAGCGCACGTCGCCGCGCTAGCGCCAGTCGTTCGCCAGACGCCGGATCATGGCCGCGGCGGCTGGCTGGACCGGCTTCAAGGGCGGCAACTCGCCGTAAAGCTCCCACCCGCCGCCCAGCGCCTTGTAGAGCAGGATGTATTGGCTGACGACCGCGATTTGAGCCACGGCGTTCTGATCCTCGATCAGAAATTCTTGCCGCTCGGCGTCGAGCACATTCAGGAAGTCCGTCAAGCCGCGCTCGTAGCGCTCGGTCGCAAGGTCCACGGCTCGCCTCGCTTGTGCGAGCGCGATCGACAAATCGCGAAGCCGTTGCAGCTGGGCCCGATACTGCCGGATCGCTTCGTTCACCTCCTCGACGGCGGCCAAGACCGTCGCCTTGTAGCCGACGAGTTGCTCATGGGCCTGAAGCTCCTGAATGTCGATGAGCGCATCCAGGCGTCCAAAATCCAGAAGCGGCCAATAAGCGCCAGGCCCAGCGGACCAAATGGGGTTTTTGAGTTTCGGTGTGGTGGAGTTGGGCGTTGGAACGCCATCCTGGGCGCCGAAGCCGGCGGTGAAGACGACCGAGGGAAACAGTTCGGCCGTCGCCGCGCCGATGCGCGCCGTCGCCGCGGCGACGGCGCGCTCTGCCTGGCGAATGTCTGGACGTCTCATGAGCAGGTCCGCCGGCACGCCGGTTTTTAATCGCGAAGGCGGGTGCGGCAGCCTCGCCGAAGCGCCAAGTTCAGGGACGATTTCGGCCGAATAGGTCCCAAGCAGCACCGCGAGCCGGCTTTGCGCGAGGGAAATGTCAGCCGTAAAAATGGGCAGCCCCGCTTCAACCGTCGCCAACTCTCGCTTTGCGAGCGTGAGATCAAGTTCGTTTGTGAGGCCCTGATCGAATCGGGCCTGAACGAACCCCACACTTTTCTTGGCGGTCCGGATCGCCTCACGCAGGATCCGGAGGCGCAATTGAAGACCGCGCACCTCGACGTAGCTTTGCGCCACGCTGGCGACGACCGAGATCAAAATCGCGTTGCGCAGTTCGTACATGGCCTGCGCATCGTCGCGGGCGGCCTCGAACAGGCGGCTGTATTTACCGAAGAGATCGAGCTCCCACAGAGCGTCGAGGCCGCCCGCCTTGTCCAGGTTGTTCAAACCTCGGGTGCTGTCGCCCGCGCGGATCGATTGAGCGACGCGCCCTTTCGTGAGGTCGGTTCCGGTTCCAGCCGCGATGCCGGCGCTGGCGCCCACCGTGGGCAGCGCCTCGCTCATGACGACGATTTCTTGCGTGCGATACGCCTGCACGCGAGCAAGCGCGATGTCCAGATCCGGGTTGCACTCGACCGCCCGCTCGATAAGGCGATCCAATTCGGGATCGTGGAGACTGCGCCACCACTGGATCGAGGGCTCGGCTTGCGATACTTGCTTTGGAGGACCGAAAACCGTGGGAACCACGACTGCGGATGGCTGGTAGTCCGGCCCGACGGCGCAGCCGCCAAGTGCCGCGACGCAAAAGGCAAGTAGAAAACCCCCCACCGTCGCTCTTCGATGCGCTCTCATCCTTGCCGCCGCCTTGAAGAGAACCGGCGGCGAGAATGACGAGCCCCGAAGCCCTATCTGGCCGCTAGCTTTTCGTTTTCTCGAACGGTTACTTTGCCGCCGTCGGCAATCTGGTTGCTGATGTTGAGCGCGACGCGCGCGCCTTCGGACAAGCCGGACGCGATGTCGACAGTCGCGCCATTGTCTCGTCCGATCTTCACATCCTGGAATCTGATGGTGTCGTCAGGCTGAACAACTGCGACCTGCGGTCCACTGGTCCGAAATAAAAGTGCGCTCGCCGGTATCTGCGCCCAGTTTTTCGGCTTGAGATGGAAAGATATCTGGAGATACATGCCAGGAAGAATCTTGCCTGTGGGGTTCGGCATATCCACTTCGACGCGCAAAGTTCGCGCTTCTTTGCTGATAGATTGTGTCGTGCGGTTTATTTTGCCTTCGAAAACCTTAGTTGTAAGATCCTCCGAGAAGATTTCGGCCGGCGTCCCGGCGGCAAGATCTAGGCTGGCGCTCTGCGGGACATTGGCGAAAACCCGGATCTTATCAGTCTGGGCGATCCCGAACAGCGGCGCCGTATTCGAGGTGCTGCCCGCGGTGACAAGGTCGCCGATATCGATGCGGCGGTCCGTGATGACCCCGTCATAGGGCGCGCTCACCTGCTTGAATTGCGTCATATAGGTGAGGCGGTCGACGTTCGACTTGTCGAGATTGATCCGCGCCTGAGCCGCGTTCAATTTGGCCACGGCGCTGGCGAAGCCGGCTTTCTTGTCCTCGCGCTCCTGGTCGGAGACCACGCCTTTGGCGGCGCCGATCCAGCGATTATAAGTCGTCTTGGCGAACTCGGCGTCCGCCTCGCTGACCTTCATTTCCGCTTCGGCGGCCTTGAGCTGCGCCTTCGCGGCCTCAAGCTGCGCGTCGAGTTCGGGCGTATCGATCACCGCGAGAACCTGGTTTTTCTTAACATGGTCGCCGATGTCGGCGGACCAGCTCGTGACGTAGCCGCTGACGCGGGCGAAGATCGTGGATGCGTACCAACCATGCGCCTCCGCCGGCAGCACCAGCGGCTGGCTGGGGGGCGTCGCCCCAACCAGAACGGCTTCGACTACCGGCGGCTCGCCAGCCTTAGCCGCGGTTTCCTTCGAAAGCGCCTCGAAGTCGCGCGCCTTGTTGGCGCTCACATAAAGGAAGGCGCCGTTAAGAGCGACGGCGAGCAGGGCGGCGGCGGCGGCGAGCCTTTTTCCAGTGTTCTTCTGGCAGGAAGCCGGAATGGGCGGATGCGCGTGAGGGTGGTCAATTCCTTCGGCGACATCGTCGTATCCGTCGAACGGCTCGCTGGCCGCGAGGCGTTCGCTGGCGCTTTTCCCGCCGTTCGGCGTTTCAGACTGGGGCAACGGCTTCGCTCCTCTTCTCCTCCGCGTCCTTGGTAGCGCGGCGCAGCAGACTATAAAGTGTTGGCACCAAAAGCAGCGTTGCGAAAGTTGCAAACAAAAGCCCGCCGATGACTGCGCGAGCTAGCGGAGCATTTTGTTCGCCGCCTTCGCCGACGCCAAGCGCCATCGGAATCATGCCGAGGATCATTGCGCCGGCCGTCATCAGCACCGGCCTGAGCCGCGTGAAGCCGGCCTGAGTGGCGGCCAGGCGCGGGCTCACGCCCTCCGCTACGCGCTGGTTGCAGAAGGTCACGACAAGAATGCTGTTCGCCGTGGTCAGTCCGATGCACATGAGCGTTCCCATGAGCGCCGGCACGCTGACATGCGTCCCAGTCACGAACAGCATCCACATCGCGCCGACAAGCGCAAACGGCACAGCCATCAACACGATAAACGGATCGACGACGCTTTGGAAATTGATGACGAGCAGGAGGAAAACCAGCACGACGGCGAGCGCCATGCCGGAGAAAAGGCCGTCGAAACTCTCCTGCATGGTCTCGATCTGGCCGCTTAGCGTGACGGTGATCCCCTTCGACGGGTCCGGCCGGTTGGCGTCGATCACTTCTTGAATAGCGGCCGCGGCGGAGTTCAAGTCGCGCCCCTGCACGTCGGCGTTGACGTCGTAAACGGGCCTGATGTTCAGCTGCGACATCACCATGGGAACGCTCTTGCGGCCAAACTTGGCAATGTTCATCAGAAGCTGCGGTTCCTTGGCCTGCGGAGACGTGACTGGCAACGTCCAAAGATCCTGCGCCGAATTGATGCGATAAGTCGGCGTTTGCACAACAAGCGGATAGCTGACGCCGGTTCTCGGGCTGAGCCAGAAGTTCGGCGCCACCTGCAGGCTGTTATTCAGCGCGACCAGCATGTTGTCCGCGACGGTTTGCTGGCCGAGGCCGACCTCGCCGGCGAGTTCGCGGTTGACCTCGACCGTCATGGAGGGCGCGTCGGGGACTTGGAATATGTGAGAGTTGACGACGCCCGGGATGCGATTGAGGTCGCGGGCGAGCTTTGAGGCCAGCGCATAGGCCTCTGCGTCGTTCGCGCTCGAAACGCGAATGTCGATTGGCGCCGGCTGGCCGAAATTCAGCACCTGGTTGACGATGTCGGCGGGCTGGAAAAAGAACTGCAGCTCTGGAAAGCGGCGCGGCAGTTGGCGTCTCAGATCGGCCATATGCGCAGGCGTCGGCGTGTGCTTCTCCTTCAGCGAGACAAGGATCTCGCCATCCATCGGCCCGACGGTCGCCGTGTCGGAGAGCGCGATGTTGATGCCGCTGTACGGCAGGCCGATATTGTCGAGGATCACATCGATCTCTCCGTTTCCGACGATATCGCGGATCGCGCTCTCCACGCGCGCGAAATACTCCTGCGTGCGCTCCAGCCGCGTTCCGGGCGGCGCGCGGACGTGCAGGCGCATCTGGCCTGCGTCCACCTGCGGAAAGAAATCCATGCCGAGCCGTGGATAGAGCGTCAGCGACGCGCACGCGAGCACGGCGAAGAAGCCGGCCGTAACGATGCGATGCTCCACCATCCACGACAACGTGTCGCCGTGGGTTGCGCGGAGGCTCTCGAAGCCGCGCTCGAAGGAGCGATGGACGAAGCGGAAGGGATTGAAGCGGCGGCTTGGCTGCGCGTCTCCGTGCTCCGGCCCAGGCGGGCCCGCTTCGTGCACTTGGGACGCCATCAGATACTTGAACAGCAACGGCACGAGCGTGAAGGACAGAACGAGGCTTGAGACAAGCGAGACGATCACCGAAAGCGAGAGCGGTGAGAACAGGTACTTCGCCGTGCCCGTGAGCAGGAACACCGGCACGAACACCACGCTGATCGACAGCGTGGCGAGAAAGGTCGGCACGCCAACTTCCGCCGTCCCCTGCAGGATGGCCTCTTCCAGCGGTTTGCCCAGCCCTACGTTGCGCTCGATGTTTTCGATCACCACCGTTCCGTTGTCGACCAGGATGCCGACCGCGAGCGCGAAGCCGCCGAGCGTCATGGTGTTCAGCGTCTGGCCATCGACATACAGGATCAAAATCGCGAAGATGATGGAGAGGGGGATCGACGCCAGGATGATGAGCGTGAGCCGCCAGTTGCCGAGGAACAACAGGATCATGAGCGCGGTCAGGCCCGCCGCCATCATGCCGCCCATGATCACGCTGTTCAGCGCGGCCTTCACGAAGATCGATTGATCGAAGATCGGCTTCAGCGATACGCCCTCCGGCATCAGCCTGCGGATGTCCTGCAAGGCCTCCTTGACGCCGTCGATCACCGCCAGGGTAGAGACTCCGCCCGTCTTGCGGACGAGCATCAGCGCGCCGGGCAGCCCGTTTTCGCTCACGGAGTTGGTCTGCACCTGATAGCCGTCGTGCACGTGGGCCACGTCGCGCACGAACACCATCTTGCCGCCGATCTCCTTGATAGGGAACGCGTTGATGGCGGTGATGGCGTCCGGGCTGTTGTTCATCGCGACGGCGTAGTCCTTGTCGCCGATCTTCACGTCGCCCGAAGGCATGATGACGTTTTGATGCGTGAGCGCACTCGTCACATCCCCCGGTGTAAGACCGCGCGCCTGCATGGCCTGCTGATCGAGGCTCACCATGATGACGCGCGGCTTGCCGCCGTAAGGATAGGGCACAGACGCCCCCTTAACCACGGCGAGGTCGGGCCGGATGATGTTCTGGCCGAGGTCGTTGAGCCTGGTGTCGGTCAGCGCGTTCGAGGACAGGCTGATCTGGATGATGGGGACGTCGGTCGCGCCGTAGCGCAAAATGAGCGGCGGCGTGATGTTGCGCGGCATGTACTTCAACACGACCAGCGACGAACTTGCGAGCTGGGATATAGCGCGGCTTACGTCCGCGCCCTGGTGCAGGTACACCTTGATGACGCCGACGCCGTTATAGCTGTTGGCCTCGATCCTCGAAATGTCGTCGACGAGGGAGGCTAACTGCCGCTCGTGCAGCGCGACGATCCTGTTTTGGATCTCCGGCGCGCTCATCCCGTTGTAGGTCCATACAACGCTGACGACGGGGATGTCGATTTCCGGAAAGATGTCCGTCGGCATGCGCGTGGCCGCCCCCGCCGCCAACAGGCACATCAGAGCGATCACCGCGAAAATTGTATATGGACGTCTTAACGAGAATGCGGCGAGCGACATTCGTAAAAGGCCAAGTATTGGATGAGACTCGTCACAAAAACTCGCACAATGATAAAAGCGGCAAAAGTTTCAATTTTGTAAATTCATGCTTAGCGGAAATATGGTTGCGTCCTTTTGCCGACGCGGGCGCTCCCGCGAGTTGTCCGCTGTCAGATCTGAAAGCGGGCGGCTTTGTTTTAGTTGCTTTCGAGACCCGCCAGGTCTGTTATTGTGAACGTTTTCGGATGCCGGCCTATGCCGAACCTCTCAGCATGCACTGCGGGCCGGCGTTCGAAAACGTCCGGGGAAGGAACACGCGGGGTGCAGGGCACGGGCGCCCTCTCAGCTTATGGGGATTTCGGCAGTTGTGGTAGTGAGCGTGCAGCAGCGGTTAGGCGGCAAAAGCCGCGCGTAACAGCTATTTTAGGGCAGTGCCTATTGCGGCAACTAATGGGCGACGCCCATTAGCTGCCTTATGTGCACTTCCAGTAATGGGGAGCTGACGCGCCTGCTACAGCATTTTCCTGTGCATCGCCGCGCTTTCACTCTCCATTACGAAGCGCGCCGGAGCAACGCGAGTAGCTTGTCGGTCGGCTGGAACGTGCCGCGCCGCAGATGCGGCGGCACGATCGCCTCGATCGCATCGAGCTTCTCCGCCGGATCGCCACGCGTGTAGACCTCGGTGGTGGTCAATGTGGCGTGGCCCAGCCACAGCGAGACCTTCCGAATGTCTCCCGTCGCCTGCAGGACGATCATCGCGCAGGTGTGCCTGAGCACGTGGGGCGAGACGCGCTTCTTCTTCAAGCTGGGCTTGTCTCGAGCAGCGGTTGCGACGTGCTTCTTGAGCAGATAGGCGAACCCCCAACGGGTCAGCGGCTCTCCCCGGGCGTTGACGAACACCTCTGGCGCTGCGGTTAGCCCGCGAACGGCGAGCCAGGCGCGCAGGGCCGCAACGGTGGCCTTCCACAATGGCAGCGTCCGTTCCCGCCGTCCCTTGCCGAGAATGCGGATGCTCATCGATGGCAGATCGATATCGTCGAGCTTCAAGCTCGTGAGCTCGGAGACGCGCAAGCCGGCGCAGACGGCCAAGTGCAACATCGCCCGATCGCGGATGCCGTCACGTGTGGCAGGATCGGGCGCGTCGAGCACGGCCTGCAACTCGTCCTTCAGCAGGTAGGGAACGAGCCGTTGGTCCGTCTTCTTGAACGGAATCGCCAGCACGCGGCGGACCTGATCGAGCGCCGCCGGCTGCCGGTATTCGAGGAAGCGGTAGAACGACTTGATGGCCGCCAGCCGGACGTTGCGCGTGACGGCGGCGTTCTTGCGCACCTCTTCGAGGTGCTCGAGGAAGGCGCTGACGAGGCTGGCATCAAGCTGCTCCAACGTCAGCGCCGATGGCCGGACCTTCAGTTTTTTCGCGGCGAACTCGAAGAGCAGCTGGAAGCTCGAGGCGTAGGAAGCCTGCGTGTGTCGGCTAGCGCCCCGCTGGCTGGCCAGCGTGTCGCGGAGGAAAGCCTCGATGAGGGGAGCGATCGGCGTCATGATCGGCTCCCATCGCCCAGGAACTGTTCACCGGCCGCGGCGACGTCGCGCATGAGGTCGGCGGTCGCTTCCAGGTACCAGTAGGTCGCGTAGATGTTGACGTGTCCCATGTAGGTCGAGAGCGCCACCATATGCGCGCCGCTTCGGCTGCGGCCGGACGGACTGTCCGCGAGTGCGCGCACCGCGAACGTGTGCCGGAGATCGTGCAGACGCGGGCGACGCTGCGCCGCCGGCACGATCCCTGCCTTGCGGGCCAATCTGTCGAAGGTCTCCTTGACGGCGATGTAGCGCATCGCGACTCCGCTCTTGCCAATGAACACGGGATCATCGTCCGAGCGCGGCCGGCGACGAGACAGATAGCGCCGCAAGCCCGTTGCTGCCGTGTCGTGCAGCGGAACCAGTCGCGTCTTGCGGAACTTGGTCTCGCGGATCAGCAGGCCATCGCGCGTCACATCGGCGACCGTCAGCTTCAGCGCTTCAGAGATCCGCAAGCCGGTGGCCGCGAGCAGTGCGATCAACGTCGCATAGGTCTCAGCGCGCAAGCCGCCATCGGGCCGAAGCTGCAAAGCTGCCTCGATCAGGCGACCGAGTTCCGCAGCGGAATAGATATGCGGAGGTCGTCGCCGCTTGCGAGCGCCGAAGTGATTGGCCGGCGGCAGCTCGTGCCGGCCGTCCTCGATCCGGACGTGGCGTACGAAGCGGCACACGGCCTTCAGCCGGGCGTCACGCTGCGCGACGGACGGCCCGAGCGCTGCCCAATCGATGGCCGTTTGCGTGTAAACATGCGATTGCCCGCGCTCGGCGGCGAAGGCGGCGAAGCTCTTCAGCAGGTACTCGGCATTCGACATTGCAAAGCCGGTGGCTCTGCGGAGGCCGAGGTAAGTCTCGATGGCGCTCAGCATCAGAGCGCCTCCGGCCAGGGCTGCGCGATCTGCCTCAGGAGCGCGACATCTGCCTTTGCGTAGAAGGCGGTCGTGTCGATGCCGCGATGCCGCAGGACCAAGCCGATCTTCTCCAACGGCACGCCATGGCGCAGCATCTCGGTCGCCGCCGTGTGGCGCAGCGCGTGCGCGCCTTTGAAGGGTGTGACGATGCCGGCCCGCTTCATGACGCGCCTCACCAGCGACGAGATGCCGTCGCCCTTTTTTAACGGCCGACATGGCGCGATCGTGCGCAAGAACACATGATCGCTCGGTGAGCTCGAAGGCCGGGAACTCGAGGTAGGCGACGATCGCATCGCCGGCGTCCTGCGGCAGCGGCAGGCGGACTTGGTAACGCGACTTGCCCGAGACGCGAAGCGAGCCCGTCAGCATCCGTTTGCTGTCGATATCGCTCACGCGCAGAGCGACGACCTCGGCGCAGCGCAGTCCGGCGCCGTAGGCCACACTCAACGCGGCCTTGTACTTGAGGCCCGGTCCAGGCGCAGCCTCCAGCAGGCGGGCCACATCCGCCGGCGAGAGCACGCGCGGCAGCTTCCTCGGATAGTCGACGCGAGCGAGCTGGTGGGCGAGATCGAGGCGGCCGAGCGTGATCTTGAGAAAGAAGCGCAGCGCCGAGACCTGAGTGTTCATCTTCGGCGGCTTCGAGCCCTGGTCGATCTCATGCACCTGGAACCGGCGCAGGTCCTCCGCCGTCGCCGTGTCCGGCGAGCGGCCAAGAAAGATGGCGAAGGTCTCGACGTGCTTGATGTAATCGTGTTGTGTCTTCTCGCCGAGGCGGCGGACGGCCATGTCCTCCAGCATGCGGCGGCGCAGATCGCTGATGGGCTTCTGGTTCATCGGAGAGGTCCTTGTCTTGAGGGTGGGAGTGTCGAACCTCTCGATCCTCAAGACAGGACGCCTGCCGGCGTTACCGGTTTAGCTTCAGATGGTTACTGCGCCAGCTCACCAGCTCAAGCCGCCGCGAGCGCAGCAGCAAACTCGCGCGTAGCGTGTTCGTTCGACGACCCCGAGCTTCCGTCGGCAATCCCGTGGCCGAGGAGAAGTGCATATATACTTATTACTAGAACGCTCATGGCGTCCGGCACACGGTCGTGTTTTCAAGCGCCACTAGCAGAGCGTGGTCGATCACGCTTCCAGGCTGGGCCCGACCGACGATCATGAGGACTCAGACAAGCGCATCCAGAAGCGCGACACCGGCGTTGAGCGCTGGACGTCGGGTAGCGTCGTATGGTATCTAACACCATATGAAGGCGACGCGCTGCGAGGCGAGCCATGAGCGAGAAAGTCAAAATTCATATCGGGACGCCCGAAGATATGGGCCAACGCTTCGCGGACGCCTGGCGGCGCGCTGAGCAAGGCGAAGAGGTTGACGAGACAAACCTCACCTTTCGCGACCTCGAAACGCTGCTGGCTGCCCTGACGCCGAAGCGGCTGCAGCTCCTGCGATATGTTCGTCACCATCATGTTCCGAGCGTCAAGGCTTTGGCGGCGGATTTGCGTCGCGACTATAAGAATGTGCACCGCGACGTCGAGGAGTTAACGAAAATTGGGCTTCTGGCGCGAACAGCGGAGCGAGTGACGGCGCCGTTCGCCGAAGTCGACGCGAGGCTGGTGCTGTGAGCGGGCGGCCCCTGGATCGCGGGGTCAGTCCGAGCTCCGAACTATTTGAGGCCGTATGCGGCTGTTTTTTAGCCTTTACGGCTCCGCTCCGCTAGGATTTCAGTTAGCCTGCGGGCGCGGGGATTATCGATCGCCTGCAAGGCTTCGAAAGCCTGTCCGGCAAGCCCATCGCCCGAATTGGCGATACGCCCAAGCAGCACGATCGCTTCGTCGCAGGCAATTTCGGAGATGGCTTCTATGACTTCCGCACTGGGCGCTTGACGTAACCGGCGAAGAAGGGCTGGCCTTGCGTCGGCTTGTCCCATCCGGCCAAGGGCGCAGGCCGCGGCGACAGCGACGCCATTGTTGAGGTCGTCCAGAAGCTCAATCAGCATGGCGATGGCCGCGGGACGGGCTGGAGCGCAACGGCAAGCGTCCGAGCGCACAGCCGGATCGGCGTGGCGCAAAAGGCTCGCCGCCTTTTCGTCCGGGAGAACGACGCCAAGCCGGGCTGCGGCGGCGAGCGCGATCGCCAGAGTTGAACCTTGCACGACATCGTGGCGCAGAATACGCGAGATAGCCGCTGCTGCCTCGGCGCCTCCGATTTCCGTCAGTGCGTTAAGGGCCGCCAGCTGTTCAGGCGCCGGGCGTTCGAAGCCGAATCCTTTCAGGCGGCGGCATAGACGCTCAAGGGCTGGAACCGCCGCTCCCAGGCGGCGCCGGGCGGCCTCGGAAGCCAGAGCTTGCGCGAGACTGAAGCTGGCTTCGGGAATTGCGGCGACGAGCGCATTGTCGTCGAGAGCAACGGGATCGGCCGGAAGGCGCCCCGGCTCTGAAGGCGAAGCAGCCTCCGGCGACACTCCGCCGCCCGAAAACAGATCGAGTTGATGTTCCCGCATGGCGCCGAAATCGGCCTGGCGGCAATCTGTCAACGCGTAGCCCGCTTTGTTCACACCGGTTCCGGTGTGCAACTCGCGCAACGGCTGAGCGCCTCGGCCTGACACCGCCTGTCGCGACGGCCGGCCGGCGCGTGATGATTAAGCAGATCGCCGGGCGCCAGGCAAACCGAACAAAGCGAGGCAACGGCTTGCAAAAATCAGCCAGCGCGGCGATTGATCGAACGTTGTTTGCAATCTGAGGCGCTTATGCCGCTTTCTCGCTCGACGAACTTGCCGAGGCCGCCGCTCGTGTGAGGAGCGTTGTGCCGCCAACCCCGGCTTATGCCTGGCCGCTCCTGCGTCAGCGCATTGGGGCCGAAATCATCGTCAAGCACGAGAACCACGCGCTGACCGGCGCGTTCAAGGTGCGAGGCGGGCTCGTCTATTTCGACGCGCTTCGAAGCTCGGGGCAAATGCCAATAGGCGCCGTGACGGCGACGCGAGGCAATCACGGACAGTCGGTCGCCGCAGCCGCGGCTCGTCATGGCGTCCCTTCCGTGATCGTCGTGCCGAAGGGCAACTCGGTCGAGAAGAACGCCGCCATGGCCGCCTTCGGCGCGGAGCTTGTTATCGCCGGCGCCGATTTCGACGAGAGCCGGGAGGTCGCGGCGAAAATCGCCGAGCAGCGCGGCTATCACTTCGTCCCGTCTTTTCATCCCGCTCTTGTCAAGGGCGTCGCGACTTACGCGCTCGAACTGTTCCGGGACGCGCCCGATCTGGCGGCCGTCTATGTTCCAATCGGAATGGGGTCCGGCATTTGCGGCGCCATCACCGTGCGCGACCTGCTGGAACTCAAGACGGAGATCGTTGGCGTCGTCGCCGAAAATGCGCCCGCGATTGCGTTGTCCTTCGCGGTAGGCCGTCCCACGCCCACCGCATCGGCGCGCACCTTCGCAGACGGCCTCGCCTGCAGGGTTCCCCATCCCGAAGCGCTTTCGATCATTTGCGCCGGCGCCGCCCGCATCGTCTGTTTGAGCGAGGACGAAATCGCGGAGGCGATCAGGATTTATTACACCGACACCCATAACCTCGTCGAAGGGGCGGGCGCGGCCGCGCTTGCCGCCGTTCTCAAGGAGCGCGGACTGCTTTCTGGAATGCAGGTCGGCGTCGTTTGCTCGGGCGCCAATATCGATTTGCCGATGTTCGCTGAAGTGCTGGCAGACCGCACGCCGCAAGTCTGACCGGACCGCGAACGGGCTGCAGTGGGTCGCAAACGGACTTTAACATCCAAGGGAGATCCCCCGGCTCTGCCGGGGAGGCAGTAGCAGTTTGACGTTTTCCGCAGTCCATCGGCGGAGTTCCAGCGTGAGCAGCCACGCACACGAAGGGAACTCCACCGATGAACGAGTATGGGAGCCTAAGCCACACCACTTGGGACTGCAAATATCACGTCGTCTTTATTCCGAAATGCAGGCGCAAAACGCTGTATCGGGAGCTGCGCCGTCACCTCGGAGAGGTCTTTCACAAGCTTGCCGCACAGAAGGAGTCGAAGATCGAGGAGGGACATTTGATGCCCGATCACGTGCACATGATGATTTCGATCCCGCCCAAATATGCGGTGTCGCAGGTAATCGGGTTCATCAAGGGCAAAAGCGCAATTCATCTGGCGCGGGTCTACGGGGAGCGCAAACGCAATTTCGTGGGCCAGCATTTCTGGGCGCGAGGGTTTTTCGTGAACACCGTGGGCTTGGATGAGGAAGCTATCCGGGTCTATATCCGAAACCAGGAGAAAGAGGATCAGCGGCTCGACCAACTCAACCTTTGGCGCTGAACCTGCCACCTTCAGGTGGCCGAAAACTTTGGGGCCGCGTTAGCGACCCCGTCTGCCGCTTCGAGCGGCTCCAATTCTAAAGCCCCCGGCTCTGCCGGGGGATACTTACATCAACTTCGTTCAGGAGCAACGACGACGGCTGCTGCCGGATTACGGAAGCGGAAATTGAGCAATAACACTGAGCCTCCCGTTTCTGGTTTGCTTTTTAAGATCGACACAACCTTTGACATAGCGCTCTTCGCGATGCGTGGCCGATTTTGTACGCGGTGTGCGTTTTACATTTTGACGCCAGCCGGCGCCCGATATACGGCTAGGCTGACGTTGGAAAGAGGCTCTTCATAGCCACGCTGAGGGCGAAACTGCGGTGGAAGACACGGACGGTCTGAATAATCGCCGCCCTCTGAGGGTTCGCCAAAGCGCGTGGGCACACACGCTCGCGCGCTTTCTCGCCCACTCGAGCGTCTCGCCAAATCAGGTGTCGCTTGCAAGCATGGCCTTCGCGGCCCTCGGCGGCGCCGCTTTTTGGATTTCAGCCTCCGCCGAAGGGGCGGGAAAAGCGTTTCTGCTGCTTTGCGCCGCGGTCTTGATCCAGCTGCGCCTGCTTTCGAACCTTATCGATGGCCTCATCGCGGTGGAGGAGGGGAAGAAAACTCCTGCAGGCGAGATCTTCAACGAACTCCCCGACCGCATCGCCGATTGTCTGTTCTTCGTCGGGGCGGGATATGGGGCCGGATGGCCGTCGCTGGGGTGGGCGTCGGCCGTGCTGGCCGTGACCACGGCTTACGTCCGGGCCTTGGGCGGCGCCTTGGGCTTCAAGCAGGATTTCTGCGGGCCGATGGCCAAGCAGCACCGCATGCACGCGCTCTGCGCCGGCAGCGTCCTGGCTGCATTTTTCTCCCCGGCGGCCGTACTGACTGCGACTCTTGCCATCATTGCCGTGGGCAGCGCGGCCACGATCGTGCGCCGCACCCTGCGTCTTGCTCGCGCTCTTGAGCTTCAGGCCAAGGCTTGAGGCGAACCGGATGTTGGAGGCTCTCCTGATTGGCTTGACGCGCCTTTTGACTGGGGCGGTGGTGCGGCTTAAGGGATTTCAGTTCGATCCCCCGGCGCAGCGCGTTTATTACGCCAATCACTCAAGTCATATGGATACTCTCTTGATCTGGTCGTCAATTCCAAGAGAGCATCGGCGAAAAGTTCGGCCCGTCGCCGCCAGAGACTATTGGTGGGCTTCGCGCTGGCGGCGTTACATCGCCGAGAAGGTTTTCCATGCCGTGCCGCTATCCCGTCATCGGGAAACCGCGAACGAGGATCCGCTGCAGCCCCTTCACGAGGCGCTGGCTCAAGGATACAGCCTCATCATATTTCCCGAAGGCACGCGGGGAGACGGCGCCAAAATCCAGCCCTTCAAAAAGGGGCTCTATCATCTCATCGCCCAGCATCCGGATGTGATGCTGGCGCCTGTCCACATCGACAATCTCAGTCGCGTTCTTCCAAAGGGCGAAAGCATCCCGGTTCCCATTCTTTGCACCGTCGTCTTCGGCCCGGGATTTGCGATGGAGCAAGGAGAAGCGAAGGACGATTTCATCGCGCGCGCGCAATCGGCATTGCAAGCACTGGCCGCACAATGAAGCTGCTTTACGATAGCCAGTTTCAGGCGCTGATCGGCGGAGTTGCCGGATTGCTTGTGCTGGCGAGCTTTGCCGGATGGGTTCTCTCACAAAGAGCGACATCCGGGGAAAGCCGCAAGACCGTGTCCAATCTCAATGCGCGCATCAAAGCGTGGTGGGGCATGGTCGCGATATTCCTGCTGTCGATCGTCGTCGGCCCCATCGGCTCGGTTATTCTTTTCGCGCTTCTTTCGTTCCTGGCCTTGCGGGAGTATCTCGCCATCTCTCCCACGATACGCGGCGATCACAGAGTGCTGCACTGGCTGATTTTCATCGTCCTTCCCGTCAATTATAGTCTCGTTGCGATACAGTGGTACGGCGTTTTCGCCATATTCATTCCCGTTTACGCCTTCATCTGGCTTCAAACGCGCGCCGCTATCGCGGGCGCAACCGATGGATTTCTCGACCGCACCGCCCGCATCCAGTGGGGCATGATGATCGCGATTTATTTCGTCAGCTACGTTCCCGCGCTCCTGATGCTCCAGATCCCCGGTTACAGCGAGAGCGGACAGAACTTCAAGCTGATGCTGTTTTTCGTTGTGGTCGTTCAGGCAAGCGACGTTTTGCAGTATGTCTGCGGCAAGCTGTTCGGCAAGCGGCCGATCGCGCCGCAAGTCAGTCCCAACAAGACCGTGGAAGGCTTCATAGGCGGCGTCGCTTTGGCGACCTTGCTTGGCGGCGGGCTTTTCTGGATCACGCCTTTCACCCCGATCCAGTCGCTGGGATTTTCTCTCGTGATCTGCCTCATGGGCTTCGCCGGAGGCCTCGTCATGAGCGCAACCAAAAGAGACCGGGGCGTCAAGGATTTCGGCGCGATCCTGCCTGGGCACGGCGGCATCTTGGACCGCATCGACAGCATTTGCTTTGCCGCTCCCATCTTTTTTCACCTGACGCGCTATTACTTCACCTAAAGAGGTTAGGAGAAGCGGTCTTCCGCCGTGTTTTCATCCTTTTGGCAATCCCCATCATTTCCAAAGGTGGTTGGCGGTTGTTGCGGCAATGAAAGCGAGCACGGCGCAGGCGGGAAAAGTCGCCACCCAAGCCAGCATGATGCGGCGCAACACTCTCCAGCGCACGTCGGAGGCGCGTTTGCTGGCCCCGACGCCGACCACGGCGCTGGTGATGGTGTGCGTGGTCGACAGTGGAATGCCGTATGACGACGCGGCATAGATGGTCGTCGACGCCGCCAAGGTCGCGGCGAAACCCTGCCACGAGGTCAGCCGAGTCATTCTCGCGCCAACCGTTTTGATGATCCGCCAGCCGCCGAAGCTGGTGCCGATTCCCATCGTCGAGGCGCAGACCAGCACCACCCACCAGGAAATATGAAATTCCGGAATGGCGCCGCCCGCGAGCAGCGTCATTGCGAACACGCCCATGAATTTCTGGCCGTCGTTGAGACCATGGTTGAAGGCCAGGAAGGCGGCCGAGGCCATCTGCGCCCGGTCGAAATTGCGCTTGGCGCGCGTCGGTCTGGCCTTGGCCGCGAGCGCGATGATGAGCCCGCCGAGCGCGAAGGCGCCCGTGAACCCCGCGAACAACGAGCTGACGAGACCGATAATAACTTTCTCCCAGCCAGCCCATTGCAGGGCCTCCCAGCCTCCGCCAGCAAAGCCCGCCCCGGCAAGGCCCGCCAGAAGGGCATGGGATTTCGATACCGGAATGCCGAGCCGGGCGGCGAGCGCCCCCCAACCGATGATCGAGAGCATTGTCGCTCCGATGGCCGGCACCGTCAGCGCCGCTGGCGCCACGATGCCATTTCCAACGGTCGCGGCGACTTCGGTTCCGGCCATGGCGCCGGCCGTGTTCATGACGACCGCCATGACGATGGCTTGCCGGGCCGTCATCACCCCCGTAGAAACAACGGTCGCAATGGCGTTAGGGGCGTCCGTCCACCCATTGACGAACTCGGCGGCGAGTACGCCAAGGAGCGCGACAGCCAGACCAATCGCAGGCGCGTCCACCTCATGCCTCCTTTCGAGCCAGCGATAGGATCTGACGCGCGCACTGGTTGGCGTCGTCCGTGATCTGCTCCAGGAGGTGATACAATTGGTGCCAGGCGATGAAGCCGAGCACGTCCTTGCCGGCGCCGCCGAACTCGTCGACGAGCTTTCTCTCGTAGCCGGAAACGAGCCGGTCCGCCTTGCTTTCCAGATCGTCGATGATGTCGGCTTCCTCCCGGACGCGCGGGAGGGACAAGCGCGGTTCCGCCAGCATCATGACGAGTTTGTCGACATGGACGAGCATGTCGGCGGCGAGCGCCATGAGTTCATGGGCTTCGGGCCGAAGCTCGGACAAATAGGGTATGTAGGCCTGGATGTGCAGCACCACTTTGCGCATCCCGTCGATGACGTCGTCGAGAACATCGGTGAGGCGCATCGCGTCGGGAATGTCGAAGCGCATGATGAACGAGTTGTCGAGCAACTCATGGATCTCGGCCACGACGCTGTCGGCCTGATGCTCGAAGGCGATGATGCCGTCGGCGTCCTGACCGTTGGTCTGGCGGAAATGAGCGGCGCATTCCTGTCCAATATCGGCAAGCCGCTTGAGAAGGGCGGCATACTGGTCGTTGCGCGATGGCCCGAACAGGTTCGCCAACGCGCCTTGGATGGTCTTTTTCATAGATAGAGCTCCAATCGATCAGGCCGCATGCCGTGAGCGTTTGGAGAGCACATTGCTCGCTCGACGGCAATTGTGACGGTCTACAGTTTTGTGGAATAAAGTCCTTTTGCCCCGGCAGCGTCCATTGCTCAATCTGAGCTTGGATGCGGAGGCGTTCGAACCAAGGACAGCGCTGCTAAGGCTGCGAGACCGAGCGCGGCAGAAAACCAGAAGGCGCCCGCTCCGAACGCGTCGATGAGAACGCCGAACACAAGAGGAGCCCCAGCTTGCGCCACACGCGAGGGTGCGCCGAGAACGCCAAGCCGATAGCCGTAATTCGCCGGACCGTAGATGGCGAGGGGTACGGAGCCGCGCGCGATGGTGAGTATCCCGTTGCCTGCGCCGTGAAGGAGGGCAAATGCTGGCACAGCCCCGGCGCCCCACACAAGGAGCCCAACCCCCAGGGGATGAAAGGCTGCCGCAAGGCGCGCCGAGAACAGCGGGTGAAATCGGCGGAGAAAAAAAGCGTCCGCGATGCGCGCAGCGACCTGGGCCGGGCCGATAAGCATTCCTGCCACCAGCGCCTGCGCCGGCGACGCGCCAGCCGAGCCGAGCAGCCTCGGAAAATGAGCCGCCATCGCTGTCGAGACGGTCCAGCCCGCTGCGAAAGCGAAGGCGAGGAGCCACATGGTGCGATCGAGAGCCACCACCGGCGCTGCCGGCGGGCCTTCGGTGATGGATAGGCCCTTGGCGCTGGGAAGAGAGGCGTTGAGCGGAACGCCGATTGCGAGATGAGCGAGCGCCCAGCCAAGGCAGGTTTCGCGCCAACCGAAGCTCGCCAAGCCCCAAGCGGTGACCGGCCACCCGACGGTGCTCGCGAAACCGGCCATCAGGGTAATGGCCGTTATTGGAAAACGCGCAGCAACCCCGTAAAGGCGCCCTAACGTGGCGAAGGCCGCATCGTAGAGGCCTAGCCCCATGCCTATTCCAATAAAGAACCAAGCAAGACAAAGGGGTGGGCAGGACGCCGAGGCGGCGAGCAACGCCAGCCCGATAGCGAAGCAGACGTTGGAAAGCGCCAAAACGAGGCGGCCGCCGAATTTGTCGATGGTTGCGCCGACATGCGGTCCGATCAACGCTGAAACGAGAAGCGCGCCGGAAAAGGCGGCGAAAACCGCCGTTGATGACATGTGTGTATCGCGGGCTATGGGATCCGCCAGGATAGCCAGCAAATAATAGCTCGAAGCCCAGGCAAGCGTCTGCGTAAGGCCCAGAGGCACGATGACCGCAAGTTTGCTTCTCACGCTTGCGCTTTATGTTTCGATCTTGGGAGAGAGGGGCCTGGCATCGCTGCCCGGCCACTGAAGCATTTCGATCAGCGTCGAGAGTTCGGGGTCGCTCACCAAGCGCGCCGCGGCGCCGATATCGAACCACGCGCGCCGCCTTTCGCGCTTTTCTGGCCAGCGCTTGCAACGTTTCCTGACCCTCAGGAGAAAGACGCTGACCTCGATGAGGGCGCCGAGTTCGCGCTTGTTATAGCGGTAGCTGCCGATCGCCTTGCGGAAGATTTTGCCTTTGACGCCCGCTTCCTCCCGCGCCTCCCTCGCCGCCGCCTTCGGGTCCTTCAGCCGTTTGGACCTCCAGCCTTTGGGAATGATCCACCGGCCTGTGTCCCGCGATGTGACAAGCAAAATTTCGATGACGCCATTTCTGGCGAGACGGAGCGGCAAGGCCGCAACTTGCCTCCGGTCTGTCATCGGCGGCTCCCTGTTGTTTTTCTCCCCAATGCAGAAAGATACTGCAATTTCGCCTCGGCAGAAGCATTTTATGCGATTGCATGTTCGATAAGGCGGCCGTGAAATTGAAGTGAAGACCGTTCCCGGCGCTGGCGCGAACGAAGGAGGGTTGATGACGTGATCGTAACACGGGTTCTTTTGGAGCTTGGGGGCTACGCCGCGCTCCTCCTTTGGGGCCTGCATATGGTTCAAACCGGCATGCTGCGCGGCTTCGGCGGCCGGCTCCGCCAAGTGCTAAGGCTTGCGCTGGGCGATCGAATAAGAGCGTTCGCGTCGGGGGTCGCCGTCACGGCTCTTTTGCAAAGCAGCACCGCAACGGCTTTGATGCTCGCGGGGTTTCTGGACCGCGGGTTCGTTGCGCTGCCGATGGCCTTGGCGGCGATACTCGGCGCCAATGTCGGCACGACGCTCATCGTTCAGCTTCTGGCTTTCGATATTTCGGCCATCATCCCGGTTCTGATCCTTGCCGGCGTTGTCATGTTCAGGCGCGCGGGCCGCACCAAGCTGCGCGATTTCGGCCGGGTGTTCATCGGCCTTGGCCTGATCCTGCTCGCGCTGAGGCTCATGATGGAGGGCCTGTCACCGGTCGAGCATTCCGCCGCCCTGCGCGATGTCCTGTCGTTGCTCACGCGCGACCCGGTGTTCGATCTTGCAGCCGCCGCGCTTCTTACCTGGGCCGCTCATTCGAGCGTGGCCACCGTCCTCCTGGTGATGTCGCTGACGCCGGGCGTCATCACAATGAACGCGGCTTTGGCGCTTGTGCTCGGCGCCAATCTTGGCAACACCATCCCCCAACTTGTCGCGGCCCGCGCCGATCCCGCCGCCAAGCAGCTCGCCATCGGCAACCTTGCCGTCCGCGCTACAGGCTGCGCCGTCGCATTGCCTTTCCTGCCCGAAATTGCGGCCTGGCTGAGCGCCGTCCTCTCGAATGGCGCGGCGGCGGTTGCGACCTTCCATACGCTTTTCAATCTTGGTCTCGCTTTTTGTGTCTTGCCCCTGCTCGACCCGCTGGCGAGGCTATGCGCCAGGCTCGCTCCGGCGCTGCCGAGCCGAAGCGATGCAGAGCCCCGCTATATTTCGCTCTCGTCCGCGGCGGCGCTCCCAGCGGTGGCGCTCTCCGACGCGTGCCGCGAAACGCTGCGCATGGCGGACACGATTGCGCTGATGCTGTCGACGCTGCACAAAGCGCTTGAGACCAACGATCGCCGGCTTCTCCAGAGAAGTCGCCCGGCTCGACACGATCGTCGACCGCCTTCATAACGCGATCAAGCTTTATCTTGTCGAGATCGCCAATCAGGACGACCTCGACGAGGACGACCGGCGGCGCTGCTGGGACATCCTCGACTTCGTCATCAACCTCGAACATGCGGGCGACATCGCCGACAAAAGTCTGCGGGACCTGGTCGCGAAGAAGATCAAATACGGGCTTGCGTTCTCGGCCGAAGGCGAAGCCGAAATCGGCGCCATGGTCGAACGGGTGCTCGGGGATTTGAAGCTTGCCGTCGGCGTCTTCATGAACGGCGACGAGAAAAACGCGCGCCTGCTTCTCGATGAGAAGGTGCAGATGCGGGATCTGGAGCGGGACATGACAGCGAGCCATCTGCGGCGGCTGAGGGAGCAGCGCCCGGAAAGCATCGAGACGTCGAGCCTTCATATCGACATCGCTCGCGATTTAAAGCGGATCACGGCGCATTTTGCTTCGGTAGCCTATCCCATCCTGGAAGAAAAAGGCGTCTTGCGCAAAACTAGGCTCATCGATTGATCGTTAAGAGCCCGTTAAACGAGCGCCTGTGCTGCAATTAGGTATTTCTTATGCAGTCGGCTCAATTTCAGCCCGCTGCTCAACCGCTCCTCAACCATCCTGATCTAGCTTCAACCTGAGCGAGCGCGAGGTAGTTTTTGCGCTGAGAACCGTATTGGAAACAGGCAGCCTATGAACAGAATTTCGATTGCAAAGCGTCTTTATATCGGTTTGGGGCTCATCGTCCTCGTTGGAGTGGCGATGACGCTCGCTGCTCTGATCGGCCTCAGTCGCATAAAAGGCCAATGGGAAGCATTCGAAAAAGGCAGCCTCGTACGGCTCGATCTGGTCTTGGACGCCACGAGAAAATTCGGCGCCGGCGTCCACGCATTCAAAAATGTTGTGCTCCGCGGCCAGGATTATGAATCGAAGGCGCTCGTCGAGATGAACGCGATCGACGCAATCGCGCGGCGATATGAAGGCGCCCAGATTTCGCAGGACGAGAAGAAATACCTGGACGCCCTCACTACAGGCATATCGAATTACAAGCTCGCCATCCAAAAAGTGGCTAACCTCAAGCGCGGAGGCGCTGCGATTGGCGATGTCGACGCCGCCGTCAAGGGTGTGGATCGCCCGGTCGAAGACGCGATCGAAGGGCTAAGAACCCTAATTCTCAGAGAAGTCGAAGCAAGCAGCGCTCTTTTTCAGGAGAGACTTCAAGAGAACAAGCAGATTTTGCTGATCGGCCTGTTCATAACTGCGTGTTTTGGCGGTTTGCTTGGTTACAGCTTGGTTCGTTCGATAAAGTCCGGCCTCGCCGTCGCCAACGCGACCATCGACAACGTGGCGAAGGGCGACTTCTCGCAAGGAATTGATACCGCTCGCCGGGATGAGATCGGGCAGCTTCTCAGCCGGACCGCGCACATGACCACGGTGCTAAAAGCTTTTCTGGCGGCGCAGAGAAAAATTGCGCGGGAGCATAACGAGGAAGGGCGGACGAGCAGCCGCATCCCCGACGCCGAATTCGAAGGCGCTTATAGCGACATGGCGAGGAATCTGAACGCGGTGGTTCAGGGCCATATCGACGTTCAGAACCGCTTTACGGAGCTGATGGGCGAATATGCCGGCGGCGCGTTCCACAATCGCATGCCGCTTCTGCCAGGCGAGCGTAAAGCCATCTCCGACGCCGCTGAGGGGGTCCGGGCTGGGCTCGAAGCAAGCGCTAAAGCCGCCCAATACAATGCCCGCGTGAAGGCGGCCCTGGACTATGTCGGCAATCCGGTCGGCATCGCTGATGCCGACGGAACGATGCTTTATCTAAATAACGCTTTCGAAGATATGCTGCGGCGGAACGAAACCACCCTCCGCAGACAGATCCCGAACTTCGATCCCGAAAAGGCGATTGGCGCTAGCGCAGGCGTACTTTTCTCCGATCCGAGGGCAGCAATAGCAAGGTTGCGTATGCTCACAAAGCCCGAAGCGTCGCACCAGAAGCTGGCTGGCCGCGACTTTCTCGTGGTGGATAGCCCGGTCTTCGATGAGAGAGGCGACCGGATCGGTTTCTCCGGTCAGTGGACCGATATTACCGAGCAGCTTGCCGCCGAGAGGGAGGTGGCTGCCCTCGTCGAAGCAGCCGCCGCGGGAGACTTCTCGAAACGTATCGCGGAAGCGGGCAAGTCGGGGTTCATGCTGCAAATGTCTCAGGGCCTGAACGCAATTCTTTGCACGAGCGAGCGGGCGCTTGGCGAAATTGGCTGCATGTTGGAGTCCTTGGCCCAAGGCGACCTCAGCAAGAGCATTGAAGCCGACTACAAGGGCGTCTTCGCCAAACTGAAGGAAAACAGCAACGCGACCATCGAGCGCTTGCGCGCCATCGTCTCGCAAATCCGCGAGGCCTCCAACTCTATCAACTCCGCTGCCCGCGAAATCGCCACCGGCAACAACGATCTTGCGCATCGCACCGAGGAACAGGCAACGAGCCTGGAGGAAACGGCAAGCAGCCTGGAAGAACTCGCCTCCACCGTGAGGCAGAACGCCGGGAACGCGCAGGAGGCGAGCGGCTGGCGGCTGAAGCCTCGGAAAGCGCCCAGCGCGGGGGCGAAGTGGTGAGCCGGGTCGTGACCACGATGAACGGCATCACCGAAAGCAACCGCGAAATCGCCGACATCACGGCGCTCATCGATGGCATCGCCTTCCAGACGAACCTGCTCGCGCTGAACGCCGCCGTTGAGGCGGCGCGGGCGGGCGAGCAGGGCCGCGGCTTCGCAGTGGTCGCATCCGAGGTGCGCATGCTTGCCCAACGCGCCGCCGAGGCTGCGAAGAACATCAAGTCGGTGATCGCAAACTCGGTCGGCAAGGCCGAGGATGGAGCGAAGCTCGTGCAAAGCGCGGGCGCGGCGATGGAGGAAATCGTGGCCCAGGTGCAGCGAGTCACCGCCATTATCGGCGAGATCGCGGCCGCAAGCAAAGAGCAGAGCGACGGCATCCAGCAGGTCAACCACGCCGTCACCAGCATCGACCAGATCACGCAGCAGAACGCCGCGCTCGTCGAAGAGGCGACCGCAGCAGCGCGAAGCCTTGAAGACCAGTCAGAAACCCTCGTTCGCGCAGTCGCCGTGTTCCGGCTTGCCGATGAAAAAGGCGGCGCCCATAGTCCTGGCGCGCGCGACGTAAGAACCATGCTGCATTGAGTTACAGCGGAAGCACTGCAAAGGGCTGCCGTTTGCCCTTATTATCGGCAGCGTCTCACCTCCGGCAGGCTTTTGGGGCATCCGGTCTCTTTGCCTGCAGCTGGCGCTCTCGCGAAGTGTCCGTTGTAAGAACCAAGAGCAAACATTGCCGCTCGTACATTTTTCGCAACCCGTAATTTCCGAACCCGGCCTGCTGCGGAGAATGAACGGGCGCGATTTAGGTAGCGAGCGCGGCGAAGAAGCCGGTTGGGATTTGCGCCGTCACCGGCGAGTGACGCGGGTTTGGTCGAACGCTCCCGCGCGCACCCGTCCAGCCATTGGAGACGTAGGGCAATCTAGCTTGGCCTATATTTCGCTTTTGCCTATGAGAGGGTGACCAAGGCTCGGGAAATTACGAGACGCTACATTAGAGGGGCAGAAAAAAGTCCTGCATCTGTGCGAGCTTTCACAGTTTTTGGCCGATTACATAGAGCGATCCAACAGTCTTGCCGCCATCACGCGCATAGGATTTTGGGATAGTTTTTACATCCCTGAAATATGTCGACACCATTTTACGAAGCGACCACTCATTAAAAAAATGGAAATGATCGGGATTGTTCATCTCGTCATCGTCGCAGGGGAGTTCCAGGAGCAAAACGCCGCCGGGCCGTAGCATGCGAGCGGCCTTCGCTGTCGCACCTCGTGGATCGCGCAGATGCTCGAAGGTATGGAAAGAGAGGACCGCATGGGCTTGAACGTGTGGTTCCTCGGCCTCGATGTCGCAAACACGGATATCTATCTTGTTCGCGGTTCGGCTCCGCTCAACGACTTCTGCATTGCTCTCTAGACCGATCACTGTGTGGCCGCGCCGCGAGAGTTCTTTCAACATCATGCCTTCCAAGCAACCGATTTCGGCAACAATCAAACTCTCATCGGAGAAATATGGCGCCACTTGCTCATCGAATACCTTCATCCTTGGCTTAACAAAAGGCGCCCACTCTTCAGAGTGCTCGATCATGTTGATGCCTTGATGGCGGCAATTCATATCGAAATACCGTATACCCTGATACCAGGAAAGCACTTCTTCTTTAGCTGGCAACGGATAACAAAATTTGTGGCTGCAATACTTGCATTCATGGATCGGAGTTTTTACGCCGTTGCGTAGCGTGTTCAGGGCCACGATTTGCGTTCGATGACTTCGGCAGATCGGGCACTTCGTCGCCTGGGCGCGGGTCAGAATCCGGTTTGGATAGATAAGATCTTTGATCGTAGCAAGAGTCTGATTAAATGGCGATTTTTGCTTCATGGGCTTAGGCTTCACAATTTAGGGTAATGCTACTTTAGATTGCGCGATGCGTGCAATCAACCACCGGCTCTCTCAACCTGCTTCGTCGCTGTGGATGACTGGATTCCGGCATGTCGGAATTTGCTGCATAGTGGGAGGCTGAAATCGTGTAAAGTCGCCGCCATATCTGAGGGTGACAGCATGACAAAGTCCCGCTCCACCCCTTCCGCGCCGCTGTTCGAGAGCGTCGCCGCCGCCGATAACGCGTCGCGGCCGCTCGCCGACCGGCTGCGCCCCGCGACGCTTGCCGAGGTGATTGGGCAGGAGCATCTGCTGGGCGAGGGCGGGCCGCTGCGCCGCATCGCGGACGGCGAGGCCCCGCGCTCCATGGTGTTCTGGGGTCCGCCCGGCACCGGCAAGACCACCGCGGCGCGGCTGATGGCGCGCGGCGCCGGCCTGCATTTCGAGCAGCTTTCGGCGATCTTTTCCGGCGTGCAGGACTTGCGCAAGGTGTTCGAGGCGGCGCGCGACCGGCGGGGCTTCGGCCAGGGCACGATCCTGTTCGTGGACGAGATCCACCGCTTCAACCGCTCGCAGCAGGATTCCTTCCTGCCCTATGTCGAGGACGGGACGATCATCCTGATCGGCGCCACGACGGAAAACCCGTCCTTCGAGTTGAACGGCGCGCTCCTGTCCCGCGCCAAGGTGCTGGTCTTCAAGCGGCTCACCGGCGACGATCTTGAGCATCTTTTGAAGCGCGCGGAGGGGCTGCTCGGCAAGGCGCTGCCGCTGACGGCGGATGCGCGCGCGACGCTCATCCGCATGGCCGACGGCGACGGCCGCACCGCGCTTAACCTCGCCGAGGATGTGCTGGCCGCGGCGCACGATTTCGCCAAGCCCATCGAGGCGGAGGAACTCGCCGCCCTCGTCCAGCGCCGCGCGCCGCTCTACGACAAGAACCGCGACGGCCATTACGACCTCATCAGCGCGCTGCACAAGGCGGTGCGCGGCTCCGACCCCGACGCGGCGCTCTACTGGTTCTGCCGCATGATCGACGGCGGCGAGGCGCCGCTATACCTCGCGCGGCGCATGGTGCGCATGGCGGTGGAGGACATAGGGCTGGCCGACCCGCAGGCGCTCGTGCAGGCGAACGCCGCCAAGGACGCCTACGATTTCCTCGGCAGCCCGGAGGGCGAACTCGCGCTCGCGCAATGCGTGGTCTACCTCGCCTCAGCGCCGAAATCGAACTCGGCCTACACGGCGTTCGGCGCCGCCATGCGATACGCCAAGCAGAGCGGCTCGCTGCCGCCGCCGAAGCACATCCTCAACGCGCCGACCAGGCTCATGAAGCAGGAAGCCTACGGCGCGGGCTATGTCTACGACCACGCGACGGAGGAGGGAGTTTCGGGCCAGGACTATTTCCCCGAAGGGCTCGAACGCCAGCAGTTCTATCGCCCGCGCGGACGCGGCTACGAACGCGAGATCGATGCGCGGCTCAAGGCTTGGGCCGAGGCCCGCCGCAACGCCGCGACGCGCGGCGGCAAGGGCGAAGCTTAGGCGCACGGTATGCGTGTTGGAGCAAGGCCACCGGCATGCCACGTTGAAAGCGGAAGCAAAGCGGACAGGCCGTGCTCCTGAGGCAGCCATTCAGGGCACATTGCAAGCCGCGTGAGGCTCAGAACAGGCTCGGCTGCGCTGGCGGGTAAGCGATGACGCCATCCGGACCCACGGCCGCCGCTTCCGTCATCCGCCCGGGCTCTTGTTTGCCGTCGCCCACGATGTGGATCACGGTTTCGCCCGCCGCGATCAGATAATCCGCGACGATGCGGCGGTGGCACTGCCACCAGAGCGCTTCGGCGCACATTATTGCGCAGGTGTGGGCGTGGCCAAGATCGCGCAACTCGCGAAGGCCCGCGCAGAAGGGCGGCGAGCCGGCATAGTCGGCGTAGTTTTTGAAATTCCCGTTTTCCCAGAAGCCGTTCGGCGAAGGCAAGCCGTCGCGCCTGGGCCCGCGAAGGCCGCCAAGCTCCGGGATGCCCCTGTAGCCGATGGAGCGCGCCGCCAGCCACGCCGCGAGCGCATCCGCATTGAACTGCGGATTGAACCGCGACTTGGGAACGGTGCGCACGTCGGCGATGAAATCGATCCCGGCATGTTCGAGAAGCTGGATAAAGTCGCCGATGGGCCGCGTCGAATGGCCGATGCTGTAGATTGCCGTCACGAAGCCTCACAGAGCGCGCGCAGCCGCTCCACTGCCAAGACCCTATGAGGTCTTCCCTGTTCCAGAAAGCGCTTGGCCGAGATCCGCGATGAGGTCGTCCGCGTGCTCCAGACCGACCGAAAGCCGCACGGCCCCGGGCGTAATGCCAAGCTCAGCCTTGGCTTCGTCGCTGAGCTTCGAATGCGTCGTCGTCGCGGGATGGGCGATCAGGCTTTTCGCGTCGCCAAGATTGTTCGAGATCTTGATGACGCGTAAGCTGTCCATGAAGCGGAAGGTTGCGTCCTTGCCGGCGTGGAGGCGGAAGGCGACCAGAGGCCCGCCCGCCGACATCTGCTTCTCCGCAAGCGCGCGCTGGGGATGATCCGCCCGGCCTGGATACATGACGCGTTCGACCTCAGGCCGGCCCGCGAGATAATCTGCAATTTTCGCCGCGCTCTCCGTCTGCCGCGCAACGCGCAGCGGCAGCGTCTCAAGCCCCTTCAGCAGCACCCAGGCGTTGAACGGGCTCATCGATGGTCCGGTCTGGCGCAGGAAGCCCTTGAGGTGGTTTTCCACGTACGCCTTGCCCGCGAGGATGACGCCGCCAAGGCAGCGGCCCTGGCCGTCGATATGCTTCGTCGCGGAGTAGATGACGGCATCGGCGCCAAGCTGCAGCGGCTTTTGCAGCATCGGCGTCGCGAACACATTGTCGACCATGAACAAGGCGCCCGCGGCCTTGGCGAGCCTCCCGACGCCTTCGAGGTCGACGAGTTCGAGCATCGGGTTCGAGGGGCTTTCGCAGAAGAGCACGCGGGTGTTGCCACGGATGGCGCCGCGCCACGCCTCGAGGTCGCGCCCATCGATGAGCGTGGAGGCGATACCGAAGCGGGGCAGGATGTCTTCGATCACGGCGCGGCAGGCGCCGAACATCGCTTTCGCTGCAACGACGTGATCGCCCGCCCTGAGGCAGCACAACAGCGCGGATGTCACCGCCGCCATGCCGGTCGCGGTCGCCCGCGCCTCCTCCGCGCCTTCGAGAAGCGCGATGCGCGCCTCGAACATGGCTGTCGTGGGATTGCCGAAGCGCGTATAGGTGAAGCCTTCGTTGTCGTTCTTGAAGAGATATTCCGCCTGGGCCGCGCTCGCATAGGTGAAGCCCGAAGTCAGGAACAGCGCTTCGGAGGTTTCGCCAAAGGGCGAGCGAAGCGTGCCGCCGTGAACGAGTAGCGTGTCTGGATGCAAGTTGGCGGGCTGGTCGGGATCGTTCACTGTCCCCTCCTCAAGGGCGAAGGAAAAAGCCGCGCGCCGGAGGGCAGACGGCCTTTTAGCAAGTTGTTTAGCGTGGCTGCAAGCCGGCCGGCAAAGGACCACGTCCGCGCATAAGAACGCCAGCGCGGCGCTCGCGTCAAGCGCCGCCGCCGTTCCGGCTACAATTTTTTGGCGTACCGCACTTTTCGGCGCTATGCGTCGCCGTCACTCGCACCGGTCGAAATAGAAGACCTCGGGCAAGGCGCCGCTCGGGCGTCCGCCCTCGAATTTGAAGGCGCGCGCGTTTTCCCTCGACGCAAAGACTCCGTGGAGACCGCCAACGTAGAGAATGGCCTCGCCGCTCCCGTCGCGGTTCGGCTTGATATAATGAGGCTCCAGTACCGCAAGCTTTCTCTTCCTGGCTTCTCCGGCTACGAACTCGAAATATTCAGAGCTGTCCTTCTGGGTATATTTCCCGGTGTAGCTCCATTCAATCTGGCTATTCTTGGATCCCCGAACCACGAATTCGGACTTGCCGGCCTCTCCCGCTTCGTCTGCGCGCTTGTTTTCAAAGACAATCTCAACAACCGATGCGCCGCCTTCGCCTCCGCCATTGGCGGTGTAAACCAGCTTTTTGGCGCGGCATGAGCCGCTGTCCGTTGGGATTTCCAGGCTGGTTTTCTTAACTTCCGGTTTTGGAATGGCTTGCTCCTGGATCGCCGGTTCCGGAATTTCCGCAACCTTCGGAGCGTTCCGGGCTGCCTCCAAGCCTTCTTTCAGCGCGGCGCCAACTTCCTCCAAGGGCATCTGCGGTTCCGCGGGGACGCTCGCTTCGGGCCCTTTGGCGAGCTTGACCTGCGCTGCGCTTCGATGGCTGATAGCGCTCTCCAGCTTCGGATCGAACTTCAGGGCTTGGTCGTAATCCGCGATGGCGCGGGCAAAATCCCCTTTGGCGTCATAAACGCCGCCGCGAAGATAGTAGGCTTCCGCGGACTTCGGATCGATGAGGATCGCCTGATTGAAATTGGCGAGCGCGCCGTCGGCGTCGCCTTTGGCTTGATCTTTTTTGCCCCGGCTCAAATAGCCGGCAGCGCCGCATTTCCCTTCGAGCACGCCGAAAAGCTCTATGCCGCCGAATTTGAAATACCCGGGCGTCACCGGCTGGTCGGTCAGGTTGATATCCTGGGTATCGCCCAGATCGAAGACGGCGGTTCCAACCTCGACCCACTCATTGGCGCCGGTCTTCTTGAACTGCCTGCAATCTATTGTGTTTTTAGGCAGCATCGTTTCTTTATCCTGGGCGGCGGCGGGGATCGAAAGGCCGACGGCCGAAATGAAAATAAGCGCTTGTCTGAACATCCGTGGCTCCCTTCGTTCTCCGCGCGCCTGGCTTTCTTGATGTGCACCAATATTTGCTGCACAGACTAGCGCAACTGCCGAACAATCGACCTCCAAAACTGGAGGGAATCCTGAAATCTGGATAGCTACCAATGGCGCCAGCGTCAACCTTTGCTTGTCTCGCGTCCCCAGATAGCGCGGCTCGGAATTGCCGCCCGGGGATCTGGCGTTCAGTTTTGGATCGTTCATGAGCCCGCGATGAGTTGCCGGGCCTTCGAAACAATGAATGAAACGGAATGTGGCGCCTTGCCCGGCGCCTTCAGAGCCCAGATGCGCACGCCATGCCCTGCCGGCGATGCGCCAACGCGGCCGCCGGTGAGCGCGATTGGCTTCTTCGCGGCGAATATGACGCCGCCCGGTTGGGGCGAGAAATGCGGCCGGGCGTTTCCGCCGGCCGCATTCCCTTAACTCGATGCTATTTCAGAGACTCCGGACCAGGGCCTCCGCACGGTCCATTGCACGGCGGCGGGGGAGGATAGCCGCCGGGGCCGTAATAGGGCGGGGGGCCATAGTAGTAGGGGCGGGGTCCGTAATAGTAGTACGCCCCTGCCGCGGCTGCCGCCACGCCGAGCGCCGCAAGCGGAACCCATCCATAGCCGGGACGCCAGCCGTAGCCGGGACGCCAGCCGCCACGCCAGCCGCCGCCGCGCCAGCGGTAACCGTGCCAGCCAACCTGAGTGGCGGCGGTATCGGCGGCCTGCGGCGTTGCTGCGATAAACGCCGGCGCGCCGGCCATCGCGCTCGCCTCGGGAGCGAGCGCCATTGGCGCGGTCAAGCCTAGGCTCATCGCCAAGGCCAGGGTCAAAGTTCTTTTCATGCAAATCTCCATTCTCAGGCCGCCTTCCCTCGGGATGACGACACTCGCAGGCCAGCAAGGCGGAAGAAGGGAGGAATTTCGCCATGATTGTAACAGGATTGCCCGCAGTGTCTCCGGCGCGAAAGCTTATGACTTTTCACTTGCCCGAGCCGTGCGCGAGCGGCGAAGGGCGGCCGCGACGCCGGTGGATAGCGAATGCGCTCGCCAAGAGACTGCCGCTTTTCCGTCGCGGAGTGGTTGTGTCTTAAGATTTTCGAAAGGCTTGGTTGCCTAACGTCACTCTTCAGCCGCTGTGGAAACCCAGAAATCCGCACTGGATTACAACAATGAACAAGCTCGGGTTGCTCGCCGGCGCCGCCCTCGCCGGGCTGGCTCTTCCTCAGGACGCGATCGCGCAGGACCGGCCCGCCGATGGCATCGGCGGCGGGCGGCCTCTCCAGATCGAGCGTGAGCCGAATACGCTGGCGCCTCCGCCAGTCGCTGTTGCGCCCAGTTTGGCCGCCCCGGAGACGCGCGCGGCGAGAAAGGCGGCGCGGTCTCGCATATACGTCAGGCCGCGCGTGCGCACGGCGCGCCGCCGCCCCGAATAGCGATCATCGGGGCAGGGGCGCGCGGCAGGCGGCGAAAGCCTCGCGCGGGCGCCTGTTCTCCAGCGTGAAGTCCTCGATCGCCTCGTTGAACACCTGATAGAAGTTCATCTCGGCGGTGAGGTGCAGGAACGCCGCGCCGAGCCCGATGGCGGCGCGGTCCATGACCACGAATTCGCGCGGCGCCTTAGACCTCGCGGCGGCCATATTCGTTCGGCGCCACGCCGCCGGCGACGGGGCGCACGGGGCCGTCCAGCAGCGGCCCGTAGATGAAGCCCGCCCAGATGACTCGGAGCCTCGCGTGAGGACATCTTTGAGTTGCGCGAGCATGGGCGCCGGTGAAAGGCTTTGTAGAGGGGGCTTTCGCGTAATTGGCTTTGTTTCGCAAAAAGGACGTTTCGCTCAACCTAAGGTAGGGAGCCGAGTGCCTTAATTGGGCCCGCTCCGATCTGTGCGGGGGGAGCGGGGTAACCCGTTTCCCTACCGCGATCTTACCGGTTCTCTCGCGATCCCAAGCGCGGCAGGGCAGCTACCAGATCCTGAAGCGGCTCCCGCCCTTGAAACGAAGCGGGCAGCGGGGGTCTGGATAGCGGGGGCTGAAAACAAGCAGGCGGCCTTTGTTCGATGCGCCTCTGTCGATGACAGCTAATATTTTAATAGGGGAGGCGAACAGCGGCGGGATGGACATGCGGTTAGATGGCATGTCGTTTCGGCTTCACCGGCTGCGGCACAAAATGCTATGCAGTCGGCGGAGTTCCTTAGCTGAGAGCTTCGGCTCGGGGGGAGAAGATACCTGATGTTACGAAACTTTCGATTCTTTTTGGTTCTGCTTACCCTCTTAATGTACTCGCTTGGTTTTTCGGCATCTGCGCTGAGTCAATCGAGAATGACTGCGCTTGTTGTCGGCAATGCCGACTATTCAAATGTGGGTAAGCTCCCAAATCCAGTTCGCGACCTCATTTTGATGCAAGAGATATTTAAGAATGCCGATGCGATGGTGATATCTGTACGTGACACTAACCGTATGATCTTTAATCAGGAAATGCGTAACGCGACACAGATGTTCTTAACGGACCCGTCAGGCGTGCTTATAGTTTATGTTGCCGGACATGGAGTGCAAATTCGCGGTAAAAACTACCTTGTCCCGACGGATGCAAAACTCTGGAGAACTGAGGCGGACGCTTTACGCGAAGGCATCGATTTGAGCGCTATGATCGATGAATTGGCTTCTATGAATTCTGGAACACTGATATTTTTGTTCGATATCTGCAGGAACAACCCCTTCGAAGGAGAACTTGCGGGCGCAGGTAGAGGCATTGCCGCAATGCCAGTTCGGAAAGTCCGGATTAAGAAACCTCCAATTAAAACAGAGGCTAGAGCTGGTTCGCAGATCAAAGCGCAAGGTCGCATTTACATCATGTTTTCGACGCAACCCGGTGAGGTAGCCCTAGACGGGCCTCCTGAGAGCGATAGCCCTTTCGCCACCGCTCTTGCCAAACTGTTATTCACGACAGAGCGGCCACTGCCAGAGAAGTTACTTTCGGTGAGAGATCAGGTACAAGCTATTACTGGAGGAGTTCAGGTTCCCTGGTATGATACAAATATCGGCGCGCCGTAATTGATAGAGCAGCACACGGTTACTTAGTGCACTGACGTAAACATAAGATTCACAAAATGCGCGAAGCAGGCGATACTTCGCGCATGGCTCAGACCGTCTGCATCATTATCTCCGCTCAAGACCGCACGCGCTTGACGGCGGTCGTTCAGGATCGCAACCGCCCGCACAAGCATGTGCAGCGGGCGAAGATTGTTCGTATCCGTTGCGGCGGCATCACCTTCAATTTCCGTTCTTTTCGCGCGAGACTTGCCGCAGAAGCGAGAACGGAGATGAGCGCTCATGCAAAGTGACAGGCATCAGCACGAGTTCATACGGCATAACGGCTACCGGCGGTTCGAGGCGATCACGGGGGAGCCGCGCCGGCAATGGAGCGATGAAGAGAAGGCGCGGATTGTGTCGGAGAGCTTTGCTCCCGGCGCAAATATCTCGGCCGTGGCGCGGCGGCATGGCGTGAGCGGCGGCTTGCTGCATAAATGGCGCGGTCAGGCCCGGCAAGCGGCTGCATCCACGGCGCCGTTCATTCCGATCACGCTGGCGGATGGCGGCGGCGGCGGAGAGGAAGATGGGGCCATAGCGTCTTGCGGCGCAATCGAGATCGAGCTTGCGGGCGCGCGCGTCCGCGTCGAGGGCGCGGTCGGCAAGGCGGCGCTCAAAACCGTGCTGGCGGCGTTGCGCGAAACGGCATGATCGGGATTTCCGGCGGCCGGCGCATTTTCTTGGCTGCAGAGCCGATCGACTTCAGAAAGGGCATGGACACCATCGCCGCGCTGGTGTCGGAGGCGCTGAAAGCCGATCCCTTTTGCGGCGATATGTTCATCTTCCGTCCGAAGCGATGCGACCGTTTGAAAATCCTGGTTTGGGACGGCTCCGGGCTGATCTTGGCTACGAAGCGGCTTGAGGAGGGGCGCTTTTGCTGGCCGCCGGCGCGCAACGGGACGATTGAGCTCAGCGCTGCCCAGATGTCCATGCTGCTCGAAGGCCTGGCGTGGACCAAGGCGCCGGTCAAAGCTGTGAGGCGTCCAGTAAAAGCTGCTTAAAACGAGCGATTTTACTGGAGGAGCGGGCGCGCTCTCGCATAGGTTGCGGTCATGATTTTCGACCTCTCCGCTTTGCCATCCGATCCAGAGCAGCTCAAAGGAAAGCTCATTGAGCTGGCGAGCGCTGCCGAGGAGGCCGCTGCTGCTGCGGAAGAAGCGGCCGCCCAGCGCGACGCGGCGCTGGCGGAGAACGAGAAGCTTCTTTACATCCTGGCTGCATTCAAGCGCTCCTTGTTCGGAAAGCGTTCGGAAAAGCTCGATCCCGATCAGCTGCAGCTCATCTTCGATCTGGCCGCCGCGGCGGCGGCGACGGAGGAAGCTGACGAAAGCCGTGAGGCCTCCGCCGCAGCTCGCAAAAAGCCGCGCAAAGCCGCCGAACGCAATCGCGGCAAGCTGCCCGAGCATCTGCCGCGCATCGAGATACGCATCGATCCCGAGGCCAAGACCTGCGCTCGCTGCGGCGGGGCGCTCCATGTCATTGGCGAGACCGTGAGCGAGATGCTGGACGTCGTGCCGGTGCAATATCGGGTGAAGCGCATCATCCGCCCGCGCTATGGCTGCCGGGCTTGCGAGAACGCCGTGGTCCAGGCGCCGGCGCGGCCGGTTGATGGCGGCATCGCCACCGAAGCGCTGCTCGCCGCCATCGCGGTTGGAAAGTTCGCCTGGCATCTGCCACTGAACCGCCAGCTGCGCATGATGCGCGCGCAAGGCATCGAGCTTGACCGCTCGACGCTGTCATTGTGGATCGGCCGGACCGCCTGGTGGCTGAAGCCGCTTTATACGCTGCTGCTCGCTTCGATCCTGGCGCGGCCGAAAATCTTCTGTGACGAAACGCCGATGCCGGTGTTCGCCCGTGGCGGAACAAGGCGCTGCCAGTTCTGGGCGGTCGCCGTCGATGACCGGCCGTGGGGCGGGCCGGCGCCGCCCGCTGTCGCCTATGCTTTCGCCACGGGCCGGAAAACCGAGCATGCCATGACGCTGCTCGACGGCTTCTCGGGCATCCTGCAGGTGGACGGCTATGCCGCCTACAAAAAGCTGGCGGAGACGGAACGCGAGGGCAAGCCTATCGTGCTCGCCTTCTGCCTTGCTCACGCGCGGCGCAAGTTCTTCGAGTTCCACAAAGCCACAAACTCGCCCATCGCATTCGAGGCCTTGCGGCAGATCGCGGCCGTTTACGCCATCGAAACCCGCATCCGGGGCATGAGCGCCGCCGAACGGATGGCTGTCCGCCAGGCCGAAAGCAAACCGCTTATGGACGCGTTCAAGACTTGGGCGGAGGAGCGGCTGAAGGAGGTCTCCGCCAAATCGCCGCTCGCCACAGCGATCCGCTACACGCTGAACCACTGGCAGGGGCTCGCCGTGTTCCTCGCCGACGGCCGCGTGGAAGTGGACAACAACACCGTGGAGCGCGACATGCGCCCCATCGGCCTCGGCCGGCGCAACAGCCTGTTCGCGGGCAGCGAGGGCGGGGCGGACTCGTGGGCGGTCCTGGCTTCGCTCATCAACACCGCCCTGCTCAACGACGTCGATCCCCAAGCGTGGCTCACAGATGTCCTCGAGCGCGTCGTCTCCGGCCAGACCAAAAGCCATCAACTGGCGGAGCTTCTGCCGTGGAACTGGAAAACCGCACGCGCGGCTCCCGCGCAAGCCCTGCAAATGGCGGCCTGAACCGCAGCAGTGGCAGCCTCATAGCGGATACGATTGTTCTTCATTCCGCCGAGCGGCGCTCCGCGCTGGACGTCGCCCGCTTGAGCGGCGTCAGCCGCCCCGCGGTATGGCGCTGGCAGCGGCGCTACGCCGAACAAGGCGTGGACGGCCTTCTGCGCGATAAGACGCGCAAGCCGGGCAAGGCGCCCTTGCCGGCGAAGACGGTGGCGAAAGTGCTGGCGCTGCCGTGCTCCGAGCCGCCGGGAAATGCCACGCATTGGACCGGCCGCGCGGTCGCGAAGGCCGTCGGCATAAGCCTTCGAGCAGTGCAGCGCATCTGGGAGGCGCATCGCCTCCAGCCGCATCGCTTGCGCACCTTTAAGAAGTCCAACGATCCCGCCTTCGTCGAGAAAGTCGAGGATGTGGTCGGCCTTTACATGAACCCACCCTGCCACGCGGTCGTCTTGTCGATCGATGAGAAAAGCCAGATCCAGGCGCTCGACCGAACACAGCCGGGACTACCGCTGAAGCCGGGCAAATGCGCAACCATGACCCACGACTACAAGCGCAATGGGACCACCACGCTGTTCGCCGCCCTGAATGTCTTGGACGGCACGGTCGTTGGCCGCTGCATGAAGCGCCATCGCCACCAGGAGTTCATCAAGTTCCTCAACGCCGTGGAGCGCAAGGTCCCGGCCGGCAAGATCATCCACGTTATCCTGGACAACTACGGAACCCACAAGCACCCCGAGGTCGACAAGTGGCTGGCCGACCATCCGAGATGGGTCTTTCACTTCACGCCCACCTCGGCATCCTGGCTGAACGCGGTCGAAAACTTCTTCTCCGTCATAACGCGGCGGCGCATCAGGCGCGGCGTCTTCAAATCCGTCGCCGACCTCGAAGACGCCATCAAGCGATACATCGCCGATCACAATCGGCGCGCAAAACCCTTCGTCTGGACCAAAACCGCGAAGGAAATCTTCGATAAGCTCAACCGCCTCGACCTGAACCTTCTGAATGAGTCACTGCACTAGCGCAGAGCGTGCTCCATTGCTGGGTTGGCTTAACCTCGCAATTGTGCAGTGCTGTCTTTTGCGTGATTTCGACAGCAATCAGATCCAAAAGCACGCATCGCCGCTTGAGCAACTTTCGAAGCCCGCAACTTCCGGATTCGGCCTGTTTCGCTCATGTGTCAAAAATGCTTCGCTCGCGCCTGGGGCTGAAACCCGACCGGCGCGACTTCGGGTGGAAATTTTAAGCCAAGCCCCCTGTGCAATTAGCGCACTTAGCTTAGTTAGCAGAAACTAATTTGATTTCATGGGCTTATCAAACTGCAGTTTGCCTGCAGATAGGTCGGAATCGCCTGCAGTTAGGTCCGCCCCCTCTGGCCGGAACCGCCGCCCCGAGCTAACTGCAGGCTATCTGAATCCTAACTGCAACCAAACTGCAGGTAGCCAACGCATTGTTTTTAAAAAGATTATCACCTATCTGCGCTAATTGAGCGGATTTGCCGGCGCTCCCTGTATTTCATAAATCCGCGGATTGACCTCGAAGTCCTTGCTCTTGCGGCCTTTGCCGCGCCCGCCCGCACACCCGCTGGACGGATCCAGCCTGCATCCGCCAGTTTGGCGCAGGCCTCATCCATGTCCTTGGCGAGCCGCAAACCGGCTAAATGCTGAAAGCTCAGGCGGCGCAGATGGGAGGCGTTGAACCGCGCCAGCCGCTGCTTCAACAGCCAGCGGGCCAGCGCCGTGGCTCTGGTATCGGCTTTCGGCGTCCCAGCGTCGGCCAGAACGCGGTCCAGATGGGGCGTGACCCAGCCATCGATCAGGCGGATGGCGCGGTCCACAGCCGCCAGAGAGATTCCCGCGGGTTCCGCGCCCTCCTCCGGGGCGGCCCAGAATAAATGCTCCATGATGAGCGCTATGCGCAGGGATAGACCCGGCTGCTTGCCGAAAGCGTCGCTTTGCAGGCCGCTGGCGGCCTTGGCTTTGGCGTCGTGGCGGATGCGCCACCGGTCGAATGCCGCGGCTGCGTCTTCGGATAACGGCAAATCGCGCGGCGCTGGCGCGCCGGAGGCGTCGAGGTCAGAGGTGGCCCCGGTTGTTCGGACAGATTTTCCGCTTCGATAAGTGGAACGTCTGCCGGGGTTAGGCCGCCAAGCGGAGTGGCGGCAAGCTGTGTGCTCCGTAGTAGGCTTGATCGGGCGTCATGCCGTCAAGGCTCGAATGTGGGCGGCGGCGATTGTAGAGATCAAGATACCTTCCGATCGACGCTCGCGCCTCCGGCACGCTGTCATAGGCGTGCAGATAGACCTCCTCATACTTCACCGTTCGCCAGAGCCGCTCAACGAACACGTTGTCCCGCCAGGCGCCCTTGCCGTCCATGCTGATCGCGATCTCGTTCTTGATCAGCACGCTGGTGAAGTCTGTCCCGGTGAACTGGCTGCCCTGATCGGTGTTGAAGATTTCCGGTCTCCCATGCCGGGCCAAAGCTTCCTGCAGCGCCTCGACGCAAAACGAGGCCTCCATGGTGATGGACACCCGCCACGACAGCACGCGCCGCGAGAACCAGTCGAGCACGGCGGCGAGATAGACGAAGCCCTTCGCCATCGGGATGTACGTGATGTCCATCGCCCACACTTGGTTCGGCCGCACGATCTCCATGCCGCGCAGCAGATACGGATAGATCTTGTGCCCCGGCTCTGGCTTCGTCGTGCGCGGGCGGCGGTACAGCGCCTCTATCCCCATCCGCTTCATCAGCGTTTTGACGCGCCGCCGGCCGATCTTGCTCCCATTGGCAGACAAAAGACCGCGCAACATCCGCGCTCCCGCGAAGGGAAACTCCAGATGCAGCCTGTCGATCTGGCGCATGAGTTCGAGATCGGCTGCGGATGCCGGGCGCGGCAGGTAATACACCGTGCTGCGCGCGATGCCTGCGGCTTCGGCCTGTTTCGTAACGCTCAACGCATGACCACGGTCGATCATCGCCTTGCGCTCAGCAATCCCGCCTTGATGAGCGCGCCTTCTAAAAAATCGTTCTCTAGCGTCAGTTCGCCGATCTTGGCGTGCAAGTTCTTCAAGTCGACGCTCGAAGCCGCCGCCTCGCTTTTGTCCGGCCCGAAAACCCCAGCCGCGCCTTCAAAGAGCTGGGCTTTCCACTGGGTGATCTGATTGGGGTGAACGTCGAACTGCTGCGCCAGCTCGGCGAGCGTCTTCTCCCCCTTCACGGCGGCCAAAGCCACCTTCGCCTTGAAGGATGCTGTGTGGTTCCGGCGCGGTCTCTTGCTCATTGTCTCTCCTGATTCGCGGGCATCAGCGTGCCCGCTGTCAGGCAGAAATTCCACTTACCGGGCCGTCCGAATTTGTGGAGCCACCTCTGTCCATTTGTATCTGCGCCAGGCGGGAGAACAGGCGGCGAAGAAGTTGCTGCCCGCCATCGTCGCCGCCGCTCGGACGCTTTGGCGGCACTGGTTCTGGCCAAATGAATAGGTAGCGCGCGGCAAAGCCGTCGCGGGCGCCGCCCAGCACAAGATCGCTTAGGCCATCGGGGTGATGGCGCCAAGAACGGAGGCCGCTGCGAAAGGGACGTCCAATTCTCCGTCGCCCACGCGGTCGATCCGGTAGGGCCTGCCGCCGTAGCATTCAAGCCAGAAGGCGCGGTCAGAGGCGCCGCCATTGGAGAATTGGCCGAAGCTGCCGATCCAGCCAGCCAGTTCGTCCCGGTAGACTAGCCGTTCTTATTCACCCGGCGGGGGGATTTGGCTGGCGGGAGTAGCGCAAGAGATTGAACTTGCGTAGGAAATGGGTGTCGAAACCATCCAGCGCACGTCAAACAGCTGAGCCACACCCGCCATGACCGACGATAGCCCGCTTACCTTTACCTTGCCAGCTGTGTCGCGCAAGAAAGTCACAGCCGCATTCGATGGCGGCCGTCTTTCCTCTGACAGCGGCGTGATCTTGCTTTCGCTTGCCGAGCGCCGCCGGGCGATAGCCAGAACGCTTGCCGCTCTGATCGACGATCCGCGCGACCCGGCGCATATCACCCACACAGTCGAGGATGTGCTCAGAGCGCGCATGTTTGCGATTGCCTGCGGCTATCCGGACGGCAATGACTTTCACTTTCTGCGAACCGACCCTGCCTTCAAGCTCGCCTGCGGGCGGCTTCCAGATACGGGTGCGGATTTATGCTCGCAGGCAACTGTTTCACGCTGGGAGAACGCGCCTACGCTGAAAGAGATCGTCCGGCTCACTTATGCGCTGATCGATATTTGGTGCGCCAGCTACTCGAAGCAGCCCGCTTCGGTGGTTCTGGACATCGACGATACGCTCGATATCGTGCACGGCCGCCAGAAACTGGCGGAATGGAACGCTCATTACGACGAGCGCTGCTTTCTGCCGATCCACATCTACGACACCGCAACCGGCCGCCCAGTGGCCGTGATCCTGCGCCCCGGCAAGACGCCATCGGGCAAGGAAGTTCGCGGCTGGCTGCGCCGCCTGATCCGCCGCATCCGCCGGCATTGGCCCAACACCCGCATCACCATCCGCGGCGATAGCCATTACGGCCGCGAGGAAGCGATGACCTGGTGCGAGGCGAACGGCGTCGATTACATTTTCGGGCTTTCCGGCAATGCCGTGCTCGACAGGCTCGTGGAGACCGCCGCCGACGATATCCGCGTGCGCCGCGCTGAGGGCCAGCATGCCGTGCTGCGTGGTTATGCCGAGAAGCGCTATGCCGCCAAATCCTGGGCCAGGGAACGCCGCGCCGTGGCGCGGATCGAGGCCAGCGCGAGCCAGGAAGACGATATGCTTCGCCGGGGCCTCGATATCCGTTATGTGGTCACCTCGCTGAAGAAGGGCAGCGCGGAATACATTTACGCGACGCTCTATTGCGCACGCGGCCAAGCCGAAAACCTGATCAAGCAGCATAAGGCTCAAACCGCTTCGGATCGCACGAGCTGCCGTTCGCCGCTTGCCAATCAGTTCCGCCTCATTCTGCACACCGCCGCCTATTGGCTGCTGCTCGATCTCCGCGATTGCGCGCCATCCTGGAACCCTGCCCGGCAAAGCGAATTCGCCACCATTCGCTTGCGGCTGCTGAAAATCGCCGGCCGCATTACTGAAACCGCAAGCCGCATCCGGGTCTCGCTCGCCTCATGCTGCCCGGAAGCGGAGCTGTTCAGCCTCGTAGCGTTCGGATTGCAGCAATCCGGGCCATGAATGGCGGGGCGCGAAGCCCCTGGAGCCCGGATCGTCAACCTCCAACGCGTTCACAGCGAACCTGCTCAAACCAGTCCGCGAGGTGTGACCTTCGCTGGAACCGCTGGGCGTTTGACCGGTGGCTGTCCCAATATGATCGGGCTTTGGGGCGAATAAGATGGGCTAGCAAGCCGGGATGCGCTTTCATCAAACGGGCGGCTTTCTGCGCCGTTACGTCGGCCGCCCACAGCCGCGGGCGCACTGGCGCCTCAGGCGTCTCGGCTTTGGCGGGCAGGGGCGGCGGAGGGTAACCGATTTTTGCGGCATCCTTGACTTCGGCTTCCCAATTCGTGCGGGCCGCCTCGGCGGCGATTTTCGCCGCTTCATACTTACGTTGCTCTTCCACGAAACCTGAGCCCAGCACCTGCTCGGCGTGATGCAGCGCGTCACGGAACGGATCGAGCGCGGGGGACTTGTTGTGCGATGGCGGCATAACGAGGGCCCCCCAAAGGATGCCCGGCTCATTCCAGCCGTTCCAGGGCCGGGCGCGCCGCGCCACGCTGACGAACACGGATGCCGAAGTCAGCAGACCGAGTACTATGGCGTCGCATGCGGCGCCTTTGCTTTCGGCGAGCGACCGGAGCATGCCATCGAGCGGTGAAAGCAAGGCAAGGTCAAGAGCCGGCGCCGCGGCCGGCGTTTGCACGATGGTCCTGTCGGGTTCCGGCCAGTCGAATGCGTTGCCTCCTGATTCTTTCGGTTGACGCATCGGGCGCCATAACGGCGCGCTGGCAATCGCCTGACGCACATCTCCTGGCAGGCATTCGTCCCAATCCTTGCCTTCCGTTGGCGGAAAACAGATGCGTATCTCGCGCCCCTCCGCTGTCCAACGGGCAGCCGCCTTGTCCGCCGCCGCCTCACCGGCGGCGCCGCGATCGGCGCAGATGATGATGGATTGCGCCGCCGCGGGCAGCTCCATGACCGGCATCAAAGAGGCCGATAAGGCCACCCACACCTGAAAACCGCTGGCATGCCGGCAGGCGACGGCCTTCTCGATCCCTTCTGTAATGATGAGCGGGCCGTCGTTGTCTGGCCCGCACAGCCAAACGGCGCCGCCTTTGACCGGCCCCAGCATGCGCTTGGCAGGCTCAACGCTGGCCTTGGCGCCATCGTGATTCAGATAGGTGAAGTGGACAGCGCAGGGCTCGGCGCCTCCTGGCCGGTAAACCGGCGCCACCATGGCTGGCAGATGCTGCTTGGCTTCGCTGTGATAGAGACCGTGGTGAAATCCCAGCGCTTCCAGCGAATCGCCGGGTTGCAAACCGCGGACGGCGCCCAGATAGCATTCTGCCAGCGTACCCGCCGCAGACCGGCTTTCCCGCCAGATTCGCTGGGCGCACTCACTGTTTCCGGCGCCGTTAGCGGCTGGCGGCGTTGCGCCGCCACCATCCTCGAAATGGCGCGGCTGGCGTATGCCTGCCTCAAGCCCGCTCCTGATGGTGGAGCAGGCCTCGGCGCGTGACAGGCCGCAGACTGTCGCGGCCGCCAGCAGCCTGCTTTCCGCTTCCGCCTCATTGAGCGCGCCAGCGCCGGTAAGCTGGCCCATCGCGAACGCCTCGCCGTTCAGCGCCGCGTTGCGCCCTCCACGCTGCGCATCCGCAACTTTGCAGCAGGCGCTCTCCAGCGCCGCGCGAGCGTAGCTGCGCGAGCGCAAATCATCATGCAGTGTCATGAGTGCGCCTCCAAGACGATCAGCTTTGGCGATCCGGGTGGCCGGAGGCTATGCGCGGCGGTCCGGATGGAAGGAATTGCAAACCCTGGTCAATCTGCGGGCGCTTTTTGTCCGCGACGCTCCGTGGCCTCCGCCTCCAAGGCGAGTTGCGCGGCGCTCGTGGAGCTATGCCGGCGGCGTGAGATCCAAGCATCCAAGTCGGCTTGAGTGTAGCGCACGGCGCGCGACAACTTCAGAAATACTGGCCCGCATCCTGTGACGCGCATCTTATTGAGGTAAGATGCGGATAAGCCAAGAACGGCAGCAGCCTCGCCCGTCGTCATGATACGCGCTGCCGCTCCGGCATTGGCTTTGTTGTTCGGTTCATCAGCTTTAGGCATTACAAGAACCCTCGTGTTGCTCAGTAACGCCGGCAGCATGATGGTGAAGGACTGGGAAAGTCGATTGCAAAGCCTGCCAGACATTGCAACAGCTTCCAAAGCCTCTTGGCTTTGCGCCAAACCGACATCACGTTTTCGTGATTTCAAGCCGGGTTGGTGGCGGGCATTACGATGCGCCCGTCTTTAACCCGAACTTCCACAGCGTTTTAAAGCTAAGAGATTGAGCCTGCACGGGAAAGGGCATTTCTGACGAGTGTTTGTAGGCATGTAAACTGCGCGTTTATAGTTGTAGCGCACGGCAAATCATGACATGCGTATTGCATGTACGTGACCAAGGTCCCAAATCGCTCGTCCCCGCCCGCAATCCTGCTGCGCGAAAGCTATCGCGACGGCGGCAAAGTGAAGACGCGCACGCTCGCCAATCTCACCGGTTGGCCGGACGCGAAGGTGGAGGCGCTTCGCCGGGTGCTGAAGGGCGAGACCGCCTTTGTCTCTGCGGAGGCGCTTCAGATCGAGCGCTCGCTGCCGCACGGCCATGTGGCCGCTGTGCTGGGCATATCTCCCGTTCCACCACCCGAACTATCCTGATGTGCCGGAGGCTTCCTTCGCCGTGATTGCCGGGTGATTGCCGACGCTGAAAAAGGTTCCGAAGGTAAGTAGCTAACCCCTTGATTTGATTGGTGAGCCCAGATGGATTTGAACCATCGACCCTCTGATTAAAAGTTCAAGGCTACCGCTTTTCTGGGGTTGTCGCAGGTTATCCCATGTTACATAAATTGCTGCATCATCAGTATTATTTTTGTGTGACGTTGCCTCAAAATCGTGTGGCGTTATCTCCAGCGTGCGTCTACAGTGCGTCCACAGCGGATTTTCGGCGACGTTGAGGATGACGGCCAAAGAGGCGGGAAACAGCGCAAAAATAGCGTCGGCGGCGTGGCGTTCTTCGCTTGCGCATGATTTTTCGCGGTTCTCATGGCCCCCCTTGTAGACCAGGGGGTGATCCCGTGATCCCAACATGGCTTTCTCTTCGAGGTTTGAAGGCGTTGATGCGGGATCACCGAGATGGCCCGCATCGCTGTGCAGTGATCCCGGTCTTCAGGCTCGATCGAAAAAGGGGGCGCTGGGCATGAAACAGAGCATATCCAAGACGACGGTCGATGCCCTGATGGCGCAAGCAAAAGAGAAAGGCAGGACGCTCTATTGTTTCGACGCCAAAGTCACGGGCTTCGGGGTCTACGCGACAAAGGGCGGCAAGGCGTCTTACTTCATTCACTACCGCATAGGCGGGCGTGAAACGCCCTCGAAGAGACTGACCATCGGCAAACACGGCGTGATCACGGCTGAGCAAGCCCGCACGCTTGCGAAAGCGACGCTTGGCAGGGTTGCGAACGGCGTCGACGTGTTGGACGCCAAGAAGACCGAGCGCCGCAAGCTTGCAGCAGGCACGTTCAAGGAAGTGATGGAGCGCTATCTCGCCTCAAACGGCCACGACAACAAAAGTTGGCCCGAGACGCGGCGCCTTCTCGAGCACGATGCTATCCCAGCCTTCGGCGCCAAGCCCATGGCGTCGATCACGCGCGGCGACGTCGCCGTTTTAATCGACGAGACCTCGGAGCGGTCGCGCGCCGTTTCGCGTGCGCTGTTCGCGCAACTGCGGCCACTGTTCAAGTGGGCGGTGGATCGGGGCGCGATCGACGTCAATCCGATCCTCGGTTTCAAAGGACCCAATCCTCTCTCCAGCCGCGAACGCACTCTCGACCATGAAGAGATGAAGGCTTTCTGGGAGGCGACGGAGTTGCTCGGCTGGCCGTTCGCTCCCTTCTACCGGCTGCTCCTGCTGACAGGGCAAAGGCGGGAGGAGGTGGCGGGAATGCGTTGGGAGGAAGTGAAGGTCAAGGAAGGCGTCTGGCGCCTGCCGTCAAAAGAAGAGCATCGGCCGCAGCGCACCAAAAACGGCAAGGCGCACATTGTGGATTTGAGCCCTCAAGCCGTGGCGATCCTCAAGAGCTTGCCTGGAGAGCGGAACGGACTTGTGTTGACGACTACGGGCAGGACGCCGCTCAGCGGTTTCTCTAAAGTCAAGAAGCGCCTCGACGCACGCATGAGCGCAATATTGCAGAACCGGTTCAATCGCTCCATGCTTCCCTGGCGGGTTCACGATCTCCGTCGAACAGTGGCGACGCTCATGGCTGAGGACCTGCACGTTTTTCCCGCGATCATCGAGCGGATCCAAAATCGCTCCGAGGGCGGCGTCGCGAGCATTTATCAACGACAAGAATATCGGGCGGAGCGCCGCGACGCGCTGATGTCGTGGGGCGCACACCTCGACGCCTTGTTCGCGCCAAAGAGCCGGTGAAAGCGGCGCGCTGGACGCTGCATTGGCGTTCCCCAACGCCTATCGAAGGGCCCAACCGCAAATGCCGGCGAGCGAGACAGTGAATGCGGCGTCCCCCGGTGGAGATCGAGAGTCTCGTTCGAATCATACCGCTCGGCTGTTCATATGTAAGTATCCCCCGGCAGAGCCGGGGGCTTTAGAATTGGAGCCGCTCGAAGCGGCAGACGGGGTCGCTAACGCGGCCCCAAAGTTTTCGGCCACCTGAAGGTGGCAGGTTCAGCGCCAAAGGTTGAGTTGGTCGAGCCGCTGATCCTCTTTCTCCTGGTTTCGGATATAGACCCGGATAGCTTCCTCATCCAAGCCCACGGTGTTCACGAAAAACCCTCGCGCCCAGAAATGCTGGCCCACGAAATTGCGTTTGCGCTCCCCGTAGACCCGCGCCAGATGAATTGCGCTTTTGCCCTTGATGAACCCGATTACCTGCGACACCGCATATTTGGGCGGGATCGAAATCATCATGTGCACGTGATCGGGCATCAAATGTCCCTCCTCGATCTTCAACTCCTTCTGTGCGGCAAGCTTGTGAAAGACCTCTCCGAGGTGACGGCGCAGCTCCCGATACAGCGTTTTGCGCCTGCATTTCGGAATAAAGACGACGTGATATTTGCAGTCCCAAGTGGTGTGGCTTAGGCTCCCATACTCGTTCATCGGTGGAGTTCCCTTCGTGTGCGTGGCTGCTCACGCTGGAACTCCGCCGATGGACTGCGGAAAACGTCAAACTGCTACTGCCTCCCCGGCAGAGCCGGGGGATCTCCCTTGGATGTTAGCAAATTGAGTTTACCGCGTGGTCAATATTGCTAAGAGTAGAAGGGTGTCCATTGTTCGTAGTTTTTAGTAACGGTAAAATTTGACAACATAGGTATTTGAGCGCAATGCTCAATTCTGTGGAAATGTTTCCTATTTGTGCTGTGATTGACGGAGATAGTCTGGATTCGCACTAAAAGTCGCGTTAACATTATGGACGGCAACCGAAGAAGGAAGTCATCTGTAATGCGTTATGAACCACGCGGCCCCTGGTTTAGCGTAAAGCGAGCGGCCGAATATCTCGGCATTCCCGTCCACACCCTGAACAAGCTGCGCAGCATCGGCGGCGGTCCTCGTTTCGCCAAGCGCGGCCGAAACGTCCACTATTGCTACGAATGGTGCGATGAATGGCTGACCGCCCGGGCGGCGCGCAGCACATCCGACTACGGCGTCGCGCCGGATCGGCAGGCTGTCGATGCTGGGCAAGGAAATTAAGAAAGCCCGCCTTGGAGGCGGGCTTTCATCCCAGTGCTTCCTCTAACCCGTCTTCGAGACGCGTCAACGTTCGAGAGACAAGGTCGGGAACGCGCGAAGCCTTGAACAAGAGTTCGCTGTAGACCGGCAAGAAAAGCGTCGCACAGCGTCTCCAATTTATCAAGGCTTCGGGCTTTCCCAGCGAGGGAAAGCTGATGAAAACGCGCGGAACGAGCGCGCGCGGCGCCAGTTTGCGTCTGCAGTTGCGTCGCAGCTTTGACGCCGCGGACGCCGAGCGTCAATTTCGCATGGCCGCCTCTCGGCGTGGCCTTAAACTGCCGCCGCTCCTCGAAGCGGATGGAAGCCTGCACAGGTGTCCTGTCGCTGGCGGCAAGCCTTGGGCTCAGGACGGCGCCTATGTCCTGCATCTCGACGGCATCCCGGCTGGATACATCGAAAACTTTCGGGATGGCCTTGGCCCTGAAACCTGGCGATCTGAGCCGGGCCGACGCTTCTCCAGAATTGAACGAGCCGGGCAGCGCTCGCGCGTTCAACGCGTGCGCTTCGATCGAGCCCGCGAAACCAAAAGGCGCCAAGAAACGGCGGCGCGGACCGCGGCGCACAAATGGGAGAGCGCGGCACCGGCTCCCAAAGGTCACCCGTACCTCATGGCGAAGGACGTCGGCCCGCACGGCCTCAAATGTGGTCGCGATGGACGCCTGATGGCGCCCTTGCGCGACATCGATGGCGATCTTCAATCTCTCCAGTTCATCGCCGAAAACGGCGAGAAGCGCTTCCTGAAAGGCGGGCGCAAGCAGGGTTGCTTTCTGCTGTTCGGCGATCTCGACCCTCAAGGCGCTGTCTTGATCGCGGAGGGCTACGCCACGGCGGCGTCCCTCTATGAAGCGGCGCGTTTGCCGGCTGCCGCGGCCTTCGATTGCTCCAACTTGAAAGCGGTGGGGCAGGCGATCCGGTTCAAGCATCCCGAGATCGCGATAAGTTTTTGCGCGGACGATGACGCCTGGTCTGCCGGGAACCCCGGCGTGGCAAGAGCTCGCGAAGCAGCTCACGCCGTCGGAGCCCGGCTCATCGTTCCGCGGTTCGCCGATCCGCGCCCGGAAGGCGCCACCGATTTCAACGATTTGCTCCGGATTGAGGGCGCCGCAGCCGTGCACGCCGCCATCGCAAAAGGACTTGAAGGCGCATCGCTTCCGATCACCAACGCAGACGCGATTGAAGAACTCGTAGGCCGGCTGGCGCGGCTTGACCCGTTACAGTACGGCCAACAAAGAGCATCCGCCGCGCAACGGTTGGGCGTAACCCTTGCCGATCTTAACAAGTCCGTCGCGTACCGAAAGCGACAGCTGGCCACAGAAGCGAAAGCGTCCGGCGCTCCCGCAGCCTATGCAGGCGAAAGCGCCTTCTCCGACGACGAGTTCGGGATCTACATCGTCAAGAAAGATGAAAAGGGCATCCGCAAGCAGAGGCTCGCGAACTTCAAAGCGCGCATCGCCAGCGACGCCATCCACGACGATGGAGCCGAGCCTCGCCGCTTTTTCCACATCGAGGCCTCCGTCGAGGGGAACGCCGCAAGCTTCGTCGTGCCCGCTTCCCAGTTCTCCGCTTTGAATTGGGTGAGCGCCAATCTCGGCGCGCGCGCCTGGGTGGACGCGGGCGTGCTCGTCAAGGATCAGGTGCGCGTCGCCATCCAGCAGCTTTCCACCGGCATCGTCCAGCGCCAGGTCTATGCCCATACCGGCTGGCGCAACATCGATGGCGCCTGGGTCTATCTCCATGCCGGCGGCGCTATCGGCAAAGACGGCGCGCTGGAGAATATCGAGGTCCGGCTTTCCGACAAGCTCTCCCACTACGTCCTTCCGGAACCGCCCCGTGGAGAGGCCCTTGCGGAAGCGGTGCGCTCCTCGCTTAGCCTTCTCGATCTCGCCTGCGATCGCGTCACCGTTCCCCTTGTGGCGACGGTCTACCGAGCGGTGTTGAAAGCGTGCGATTTTGCGACCTATTTGGCGGGCCCAACGGGGACCTTCAAAAGCGAGCTGGCGGCGCTCGGGCAGGCGCATTGGGGACCGGGCTGGCGCGGCAGAAATCTACCGGGCAATTGGGCCTCGACGGCGAACAGCCTCGAAAGCGCGGCCTTCCTCGCCAAAGACGCCCTGTTCGTCATCGACGATTTCAACCCGAGAGGAAGCCAGTCGCAGGTGGCGGCATGGCATGATAAGGCCGACCGGGTTCTTCGCGCGCAGGGCAACAATTCCGGCCGGGGCCGCTGCCACGCCGACGGGTCGCTTCGCGCCGAGCGAGCGCCGCGCGGCGCCATCCTGTGCTCGGGAGAGGACGTGCCGGCGGGCCATTCCTTGCGCGCGCGCCTTTTCATCGTCGCCGTCGCCAAGGGCGATATCGATCCGCGCTCGCTGGCGCGCGCGCAAAATCTGGCGGCGAAAGGCGTCTTCGCCGCCGCCATGGCGGGTTTCGTACGATGGCTTGCCGGCCGTTATGAAGAGACGCTGTCGCACTATGAAGGCGACGTCAAAGCGTTGAGGGCGCACGCCGGCGCTTCTTCGGCGCATTTGCGCACCTCGGATATCGTTCGAAGTCTCATCGCGTCGTGGCGCATCTTTTTGAGCTTCGCCGAAGAGACGGGCGCCCTCGCCCCCGTGGAGAAAGCTGAGTTGGAAGCGCGCGCTTGGCATGCTTTGAGCGATGCCGCCGGCGATCAAGACGAGCTGCAGGGAGCGGCCGATCCCATCTTGCGGTATTTCGAACTCTTGAAAGGCGCTCTCCTTTCCGGGAAAGCCCATGTCGCCGCCGTCGATCACGGTCCGCCCCAGGCGGCCGAACTGTGGGGGTGGCGCAAGCGCGATGACAGGATCGCCTTTGGGTGGGAGGCGCGAGGCGATCGCATCGGATGGCTGGGCGGCGAGGGCGACTTATATCTCGAGCCGATGGCCGCGTATCTCTTGGCTGAAAAACTTGCTGCGATCGAAGGTCAGGCGCTGGGGATCGGCAGGGCCACGCTCGAAAAGCGGCTCCACGAGCGAGGATTTCTCGCGTCCGTGGAGAAGTTCACCGACGGCAAAGGCAAGTCTCGAACCCGCTTTAAGGTCCGCCGCCGGATAGGCGCTGCGAGTGAGCAGAGCCGTCAATGGGTGCTTCACTTCAAGGTTGAGCGCGTATTTCCGTCGGAGACCGCATTTTGAGTTTTCTTTCTGCGGCGCGGCCTGTCAGCGCGCTGGACTAAGCTTCTCAGAAGCGATCTCGATCTGGCTGCGGTTTAGCCGGGAGAGACCTCTTGCTTGAATATACAAAATTTTATATAGCTCTGTCATGAATAGCCCGAAGCCCATCGTGTTTCTAGGCGGTTCGCTTGACGATTTACGCGCCTTTCCCGTAACCGCGAGGCGTGAAGCTGGTTTCCAGCTCGATCAGGTGCAGGCCGGAAGGGAGCCTGACGATTGGAAGCCCATGGAAACTGTTGGCCGGGGGGTAAAAGAAATACGCATTCGAGATGCGGCAGGCGCCTTTCGGGTGTTCTACGTCGCCAAATTCGCCGCAGCTGTCTATGTGCTTCATTGTTTTCAAAAGAAGACAACCAAGACAAGCAAGGCTGATTTGGAGTTGTCGGCGAAGCGCTATCGCGACTTGGTGAAGGAGTTAGGACAATGAGCGATCAACACTTTGCAAGCGTATGGGACGCCATCGAGGACACCCCCGCTGAAGCTGAAAACATGAAATTGCGTTCCATCTTGATGAGAGCGCTTCAGGACCACATCGCAAAGGCGCGAATGAGTCAGGCGCAAGCAGCCAAGCTCTTTGGGGTCACGCAACCGCGCGTCTCAGACCTCATGCGCGGCAAGATCAATCTCTTCGGTCTCGATGCGCTGGTGAACATGGCGACAGCCGCGGGGCTGCACATCGAAATGCGTGTGCTGGACGCCGCATAATCGACGCTCAAGGCCGAAAGCAGAAGACTCGGGTCTCGAAAAACGCCCAAGCCGTCATGCCCGCTTTCGGACCTCGAAGCGGTTGATCCGCGGGAGGGACAGCTTGCTTGCGGCGCGACCCGGCATCTAAATTAATTTATTTTTTTTTCGGAGACGTGGCGCTGCGGAAAAAGCTCGCTGGGGTTATTGATCCGGCCCGTTAAAGTCTCTATGCGGCGTAATTGACCCGTGGGTCTTGGAAGTAGGCGCGCACTCTGTCGGGGGATTTTCCGATCATGGTCATATGGTCCTCGGCGGCGGCTTTCAGTTTCGGCTTCGTTCTCACCGGGACCTTGGATCCGATGGCGTGCTTCATATCGGCGTTCAAGCGCTCGTCGGGGTTCAGTTCCGGCGCATAGCTTGGCAGATAGAAGACTTCGATCCGGTCCTCGCGCTCGGCGAGCCAGTCTTTCACCGGCTTCGAATGATGCGCACGAAGATTATCGAGGATTAGAAAGATTTTTTTTACTGCATCCTTGATCAGCGCCTCAAGAAACTCAATCAGCCGATCTGCATTAAAGTTGCCGTCGATTATCATCCAGCGCGCTTCGCCCTTGTTGGTCACGGTCGAGATCATCGACAATTTCTGCCGCGAGCCTGGCGCAAAAGTGACAGGCGTTTCTCCCTTCGGAGCATAACTGCGGCCGCGAACGTGGGTGTTGACCAGCGCCGTCTCGTCCCCCCAATGGATTTCGCCGCCTTCTTTCTTGGCCTTCTCGGCGATGGCAGGGTTCTCCTCGTCGAGCCATTTTTTCACCGCCTCGGGGCTTTGCTCATAGGCGCGTCTGATCGGCTTCTGCGGCGTAAAACCCCACCGTTTCAGATACTTGCCTACACCGCGGACCGACAGCTTGATCTTGCATTCTGCCTCGATCAACTGGCCAACCGCCGCCCGCGTCCAAAGCGCGAACTCCATCTTCAATTGCTCGGGCCGCTTCTCGGCGATCAGTTTTTGAATGTGAACCTCTTGATCGGGCGTGAGAATGCGGCCCTCACCGCTCTTCTTGCCGCGAGGCTTCGGCTTAAGCGCCGCCATGCCGCCCGCCTCGTAGAGGTCGATCGCCATGCGAACGGCGGGCCAGCTCAAACCGGTCAACTCAACGATCTGCATCACGCCATAATGCTTCTTATGCAGACGGATAACTTGCCTGCGCCGCTCATGCAGCTCGGCAAGGCTCTGTGTGCGTGCGTCGTTCTCCTTCATGCGAAAACGATGCGCTGCTTCGCGGCTCAGATCAAGCTTTCAGCGTGCCGGGTCTATAAGAGCGGGATTGTCTTGGTCTGCCACAACAATCAGGGATTTCGTTCGCAATCTTGGTGGCCTTGACGGAATCGCTGGAGGCAAGAATCGTCAAAGCCGCGCCGTCAAATTTCGTAGTCATTGACAAATTCCGTAATTCCGCCAGTAAACTTCGCGATGACGAGAGTGATGTCGTCGTCTGCTTCGATCGCTGGTTTAGAAAATTCGCGTAAGAGGCCCTGGCACAGTTGCAACGAGGTGGCTTGGTGTGTCTTGTTGACAAGCTCTATCAGAGATTCCGTCGTAAATAGGCTCCGTGGCGGTTTGGGCGTCTCGACTAACCCATCAGTGTAGAGAACAAGGCCTGCGCCAGGGCAAAACGCTACGGTTTGGCTTTCATAGGTCACGTCGGGAAGAATGCCGAGCGGCATGCCTGGATGGGAAATGACTTCATACGGGGCCTCGGACGACTTGCGATAGATCTGAGGAGGCGCGCCCGCTGAAGAGTATTCCATCGTCTGAGTCTTGAAATCGAAGGTCGCGCAGCTCATCGTTGCGAAGTGCCCTATGGGCAGCACCTTGTGCAGCTTCTTATTCAACCGTCGCAGCAACCATGCCGGCCTGTCCGTTCGTTGGCACTCGATATGAACAAAGGAATGGAAGCGGGCGGTGTTCAGGGCAGCCGCTACACCATGACCTGTGAAATCGGCGGTGTATAGCAAAACACGCTGCGGCCCAGTAGCTTCAATCCCCCAAATATCTCCCCCAATCCCGTCGAGCGCTCTGTAGTAGCTCGAAAGGTCCAAAGGGCAGCGACCTTGAATTTGCGCTACCCGCTCCGGACTCGGAAGCATCTCGCTCTGGAGGGTGATCGCAGCCGCAAGCTGGCGCTCCATTTCGGACGTCACAGCCATAAGCTTTCGCCCGATTAGAAAGCCTGCAGCGCCGACCGCCGCGAGAACCGCGGCAACCATAGCGCCTCCAAGGAAGAGTTGCCGGTAAAAGTCCGCGTCCATGTCATCGCTATAGGCGCCGACGCCAACCAGTCCTTCAATCTCCGGCACATTTTGTATAAGGGAAAGCTTGGGCGTAATCGGACCGCCGACACCTTTTTCGTACATGTATTCGACAAATCCCGTTCCCGAAGGTCCCTTGGCGACCTTAATAAATTCCTTTATAATTTTAATGCCGTTCGCGTCTGTTAGTTCAATGCGGCTCTGGCCGATTTTGGATCGATCGTTCAGACTTGTCACAACGCCATTATAATCATAGGAAAAAATGTAATTTACATTCTCATCGCCGAAGCCAGATGTGCGAAGGACTGAGAAAAAGGCTTTCTTGCCAGCTTCGCTCTCTGGACCGCCGGCAGCAGTCATTTGGGCGCGGGCAACCGAGAGGGTCAAATCCAGGAGCTTTCGAAGCTCGGCCTGCCGGCACTCAAGCATCTGTGAACGCAGCGACCAAAGCCCGATCCCCGACAACGCAAGAATGCTCAATGTCCCCAGAGCAAGGAGGAGACGAATGCGCATCATAATTTTGGTGCGCTCGGACATGAAGGCTATAACCCGCTTTGGTTGAGTTTCAGGGCGCGCGTTCGTCACACGCTCCAGTGAGAACGCTCCAGACACCTCAGGCCGTCGACGCCGGAAAGGCCGCCGAAAATCACTTTATTCCCATTGAGACCAAGTGCGGCCCGAATTTCTTGTCACTGCCCATGATGTGCGTGTACAGCCAACTTCTCAGGAATTTCGAAAGATCTTCAGACAAAATTTCCCTGGCGCCGTCCTCATAATTCTGTCTCAGTACTTGCACCAGTCTGATAAGGTCGCCATGTTGTTTGATGTGCCCCTGTGCAGCGCTATAGCCCGTCTGGGCAAAGAGGGACTCCTCATACTGGAAATGATAACCTGTATAGTCGTCAAGCTCCTTAAGCACCTTGCCCAACACGACCTGACCTCTCCCAGCCTGCGTGGCGTCGAAGAGTTCATTGAGCAGTCTTAACAGCACTTTGTGCTGTTCATCGATGCTGGGCACGCCAACCGACAGGTTTTCATTCCATTCCAAAAGCATCGCCGCCTCCGTTACATATCCTTCGCGGCCCGCGCCTGGGCAGTAAGCGCGTTCGGCATCCGATCCATCTCTAAAAGCGGATTCTCAACCTGAGCGAGTATATGTTTGGTATGTCTTGGTATGGTAAAGAGAAAGCTTAAGATTGCAGCCGTCGACCGGGAACTCGCCGCGCCTGCGAACGGCGCTCATGGCGTTTCTGTCAAGAGACTTGGAACGGGAGCCGCCGCGCTACGGTCGTGCTTATGACCTGAGGGGCGCCGCCGGGATGTTCGCAGCTTTGGAAACGACAGCATTTGGATCCATTAGCTGCCCTGGCGCGCATGGGATTCGCGAGAAAACCGGCACAGCCGCTTACGACCCCGAGCTTCCGTCGGCAATCCCGTGGCCGAGGAGAAGTGCATATATACTTATTACTAGAACGCTCATGGCGTCCGGCACACGGTCGTGTTTTCAAGCGCCACTAGTAGCAGAGCGTGGTCGATCACGCTTCCAGGCTGGGCCCGACCGACGATCATGAGGACTCAGACAAGCGCATCCAGAAGCGCGACACCGGCGTTGAGCGCTGGACGTCGGGTAGCGTCGTATGGCATCTAACACCATATGAAGGCGACGCGCATCTTCTATGACCGGATGGATTATCCTGACGGCGCGATATTGGAGATGACGATCTGGAAAGTTCCCGATCCCGTTCAGGGAAGCGCGCATTGGCTCAAGTATAGGCTGTTCTATGGTTTTCCGGGCCAAAGGCTTATCTGCTACGACAACGAGCGAGGCAAGGGGGATCATCGCCATCTTGAGGGCCGGGAGGAAACTTATGCATTCACCACAGTCGAAAAGCTGGTTCAGGATTTCCTGGCCGGCGTGAAAGCGCTGCGAGGCGAGCCATGAGCGAGAAAGTCAAAATTCATATCGGGACGCCCGAAGATATGGGCCGACGCTTCGCGGACGCTTGGCGGCGCGCCGAGCATGGCGAGGAGGTTGACGAGATCAACCTCACCTTTCGCGACCTCGAAACGCTGCTGGCTGCCTTGACGCCGAAGCGGCTGCAGCTCCTGCGATATGTTCGTCACCATCATGTTCCGAGCGTCAAGGCTTTGGCGGCGGATTTGCGTCGCGACTATAAGAATGTGCACCGCGACGTCGAGGAGTTAACGAAAATTGGGCTTCTGGCGCGAACAGCGGAGCGAGTGACGGCGCCGTTCGCCGAAGTCGACGCGAGGCTGGTGCTGTGAGCGGGCGGCCCCTGGATCGCGGGGTCAGTCCGAGCTCCGAACTATTTGAGGCCGTATGCGGCTGTTTTTTAGCCTTTACGGCTCCGCTCCGCTAGGATTTCAGTTAGCCTGCGGGCGCGGGGATTATCGATCGCCTGCAAGGCTTCGAAAGCCTGTCCGGCAAGCCCATCGCCCGAATTGGCGATACGCCCAAGCAGCACGATCGCTTCGTCGCAGGCAATTTCGGAGATGGCTTCTATGACTTCCGCACTGGGCGCTTGACGCAACCGGCGAAGAAGGGCTGGCCTTGCGTCGGCTTGTCCCATCCGGCCCAGGGCGCAGGCCGCGGCGACAGCGACGCCATTGTTGAGGTCGTCCAGAAGCTCAATCAGCATGGCGATGGCCGCGGGACGGGCTGGAGCGCAACGGCAAGCGTCCGAGCGCACAGCCGGATCGGCGTGGCGCAAAAGGCTCGCCGCCTTTTCGTCCGGGAGAACGACGCCAAGCCGGGCTGCGGCGGCGAGCGCGATCGCCAGAGTTGAACCTTGCACGACATCGTGGCGCAGTATACGCGAGATAGCCGCTGCTGCCTCGGCGCCTCCAATTTCCGTCAGTGCGTTAAGGGCCGCCAGCTGTTCAGGCGCCGGGCGTTCGAAGCCGAATCCTTTCAGGCGGCGGCATAGACGCTCAAGGGCTGGAACCGCCGCTCCCAGGCGGCGCCGGGCGGCCTCGGAAGCCAGAGCTTGCGCGAGACTGAAGCTGGCTTCGGGAATTGCGGCGACGAGCGCATTGTCGTCGAGAGCAACGGGATCGGCCGGAAGGCGCCCCGGCTCTGAAGGCGAAGCAGCCTCCGGCGACACTCCGCCGCCCGAAAACAGATCGAGTTGATGTTCCCGCATGGCGCCAAATGCCGGCCGGCGGCAATCTGTCAACGCGTAGCCCGCTTTGTTCACACCGGTTCCGGTGTACAACTCGCGCAACGGCTGAGCGCCTGGCGCTGACGGCTCCAGCCCTCCAGCCGCAGCTTGTCCTCCCGTCCCTGCCAGCCCTGGCCGGCATCGGTCCAATCGCCTTTAGAAAAACTCTTCTTGATCAGCCTCTTGACGTTAGAGGTAAGGCGCAGCTTGAACAGGTAGGACAACCCTCGCAGCTCGGCCTCGCGCATCACCGCTTCCGTACCGAAGCCGCTATCGCCGCGCAAAAATGCCGGCCAGCAATCGCGCGGAATGCGATCCAGGAGCGCCCACAATCCCGGCGCAGCATGCTTCGATGCGTGCTCGTTTCCTGGGGCGACGTCAACGTCGAGCACGAGCCGCAACCCCGCCATCGTGTAGGTATGGTAGACGTGGCTCGGCCGGCCCGGCTTCTTGGGATTATAGCCAAGGACCGCCCCTTCCTGATGGCCGTAGAGCGGCTTGACCGTCGAATCCATATCGAGAACCCACAGCTCGGATAACAACGGCGCCGTGCAGTAATCGAGATGGCGTTGCAGCCATTCCCGGCCCTCAACCTCTCCAATGGCCTTGAAGCCCCGGCGCACCGCGTCCTCGCTGACGATCTTCTTCATGCCCAGCAACTCGGGCAGAACTCCATCGTTACGAAGGGCCGTGATATGGGCGTAGCGCTTATGCCCAGCCAGAACCGAAAGCATCGTTGTGCCAAGCACGTCGCGCTTCTCCGGCGCGTTCGGGCTGGTATAGGTCAGCGGGCAATCGGCCACGAGTGCGCCGAATAGATTCGATACCTTCAAATATTCGATGAAAAATGGCAGCTGCCCAAAGGGCGTCAGCGGCGCTGTGGAATCCCATTCAACGCGCACCGGGCCAGCCCACGTGTCGAGCGTTGCCGGTCCCGATGAAGTCTCTTGTTCAATCGGCGGTTGTTCACCCGCTGGGTGAACCGGAAACTGCGGCGTATCTTGGCTCATGTCCCTGAGAATGCACGATTCTCAAACGAAAATGGCGCCGTGAACTGCCGGATTTGGGATGAAATCCATGCTTGCGCTGATTGATCGGGGGACGGAACGCGACCGCCGTCCTTCAAGCTGGGCGCCGTTCGTTGTGGTGAGCGAGGGCGGTGCCGGAAGGTAGCCGCGATCGGGTGCAAGCAGAGCGGTTTTGGCGACGGCTTATTTGGAAAGACAGCATTGAGATCCAGAAGCCGGCATAGCGTACGAGCGATCGCGAAAAATGCGCCACGCCCGCAAGCGACCCACTGCAGCCCGTTCGCGGTCCGGTCAGACTTGCGGCGTGCGGTCTGCCAGCACTTCAGCGAACATCGGCAAATCGATATTGGCGCCCGAGCAAACGACGCCGACCTGCATTCCAGAAAGCAGTCCGCGCTCCTTGAGAACGGCGGCAAGCGCGGCCGCGCCCGCCCCTTCGACGAGGTTATGGGTGTCGGTGTAATAAATCCTGATCGCCTCCGCGATTTCGTCCTCGCTCAAACAGACGATGCGGGCGGCGCCGGCGCAAATGATCGAAAGCGCTTCGGGATGGGGAACCCTGCAGGCGAGGCCGTCTGCGAAGGTGCGCGCCGATGCGGTGGGCGTGGGACGGCCTACCGCGAAGGACAACGCAATCGCGGGCGCATTTTCGGCGACGACGCCAACGATCTCCGTCTTGAGTCCCAGCAGGTCGCGCACGGTGATGGCGCCGCAAATGCCGGACCCCATTCCGATTGGAACATAGACGGCCGCCAGATCGGGCGCGTCCCGGAACAGTTCGAGCGCGTAAGTCGCGACGCCCTTGACAAGAGCGGGATGAAAAGACGGGACGAAGTGATAGCCGCGCTGCTCGGCGATTTTCGCCGCGACCTCCCGGCTCTCGTCGAAATCGGCGCCGGCGATAACAAGCTCCGCGCCGAAGGCGGCCATGGCGGCGTTCTTCTCGACCGAGTTGCCCTTCGGCACGACGATCACGGAAGGGACGCCATGACGAGCCGCGGCTGCGGCGACCGACTGTCCGTGATTGCCTCGCGTCGCCGTCACGGCGCCTATTGGCATTTGCCCCGAGCTTCGAAGCGCGTCGAAATAGACGAGCCCGCCTCGCACCTTGAACGCGCCGGTCAGCGCGTGGTTCTCGTGCTTGACGATGATTTCGGCCCCAATGCGCTGACGCAGGAGCGGCCAGGCATAAGCCGGGGTTGGCGGCACAACGCTCCTCACACGAGCGGCGGCCTCGGCAAGTTCGTCGAGCGAGAAAGCGGCATAAGCGCCTCAGATTGCAAACAACGTTCGATCAATCGCCGCGCTGGCTGATTTTTGCAAGCCGTTGCCTCGCTTTGTTCGGTTTGCCTGGCGCCCGGCGATCTGCTTAATCATCACGCGCCGGCCGGCCGTCGCGACAGGCGGTGTCAGGCCGAGGCGCTCAGCCTGCGCCGCCGGCTGAAGGAGGGCATGGCCATCGCCGGATGCGACGGCGCGAGCCAACTGGCGCTTAGCTTCGTTGATATCGGGCCGGGCGCGGATGCCTACGAATACGGCGTGCTCGTTACTTCCCTGGACGAGGAGGTTCTGACGCTCGCGCAGCTCTACCGCGATCGCGCCGATAGCGAAAATCCCTTCGATGAACTGAAGAACCAGTGGGGCTGGGCGGGCTTTACCACCCGCGATCTCGCCCGCTGCCAGCTCATGGCTCGCTTCATTGCGCTCGTCTACAACTGGTGGAGCCTGTTTGTGCGGTTGGCCGAGCCGGACAAACATCTGGAAGCAATCACCAGCCGGCCGCTGCTGCTGCTGTCCGCCATTGCAGAGCGAAGCCGCCATGCGAGGCAGACAACGCTGAGGGTGGCCAGTTCGCACGCCAAGGCTGGATGGGCGGCAAGCATGCTCTCGGGCATCGCCCGCTTCCTGCGCGAGCTGGTCCAATCTGCGGAGCAGTTGACAGCGGATCAGCGCTGGCGCCGGATCCTCGCCCACGCTGTCCGGTCCTGGCTCGGCGGGCGCCAGCTGCGTCCTCCGCCGCGCCTTATGGCGCCGGCCTGACCGGCAAAACCCACATCAATAGGTTGAACCGCCGCTTCGAAATTGCGAGGCTCAGCGTTCAACTGCCGTTTTTCGGTTCATCGATCCCCCGCCAAATAGCTGCCGGAATCATACCTGCTTCGCTCTTTTCACGCAGCCAGGGTCGATAGCTGCCGTGGCGGCTTTTTCTTGAAGTCATGCGAGCTATGGCGGCTCTGATACCAACCGCCCTAAGTGATGACCTGCGCCCAGTCGCGGGTCGCGATTGAGCGAAGGATGTCTGGCGCGCGCATCAAGGCGTTCCATGCGTCGCAGCATGCATCGACGATATCCTCGTAACTTTCCCAGACTTGATGGCTCAGCGCATTGCCGCGGAGGTATTCCCAGATGTTTTCGGCCGGGTTCAGTTCTGGCGCATAAGGAGGCAGTTTCAGCAGAACGATATTCTCTGGAACGACCAATTTTGGCGAGCGATGCCATCCCGCTCCGTCCACGACGAGCAAGGCGATTGCACCCTCACAGACGCATTTGCTGATTTCAATCAGATGCTTGTTCATGGCCTCGACGTTGACGGCCGGCAACGCCAAAGCTGCGCCGGCGCCTCGGGCCGGGCAAACCGCGCCGAAAAGATAGACCCAGTTGAAGCGCCGGTCGCGCAGCGCGCGCGGACGGCTTCCAAGTCTCGCCCAGATGCGGGTCAGCGTCCCTTGCTGTCCGACCCTTGCTTCGTCCTGGAACCAGATTTCGACCGGCTTGCCAGCGCGCTCGCCGAGCGCTTCCTTGGCGAGGGCCGCAAAGTTTTTTTAAAAGCCTCCTGGGCCGCGGGATCGGATTTTGGGTGCTGCGGACGAACGGAAAGACGGCGAAAGCCCAGTCTCCGAAGCAACTTGCCTACGCTGCGCTCATGCAGGCTGACGCCAAACTCGGCGGCGATGCGGTCACGCAGATCGACGCGCCGGAACCGCACGACGCCATCGCGGGCGAGATCGGCGCCCTCCTCGACCCAGGATGAAAACTTGCCCTGTTCAACCCAACTCAGGCTGGCGGGCCGACCGCTTCGCGCCCGATCGGCAAGCCCATCCAAACCCTCTTGATTGTAGCGGTGAACCCAGTCGCGCAAGCTCTGCCGGTCCATTCCACAAAGCCGCGCCGCCGCCTCGCGGCTAAAGCCATCCAGAACCATGGCGATGGCCAGGATGCGCGACGCCTGCCTCGCGTTTGCCGATAGCCTTGCCGCCGCGCGCAATTCGGCCGCGCTCATATCCGTTCGAGTAATCGCAACCCCAGCCATCTCCCGCCCCCGCGAATCAATGCAGGGCCGCCGCTGCCCCGTGATCACCTCGATCCGCCGGTAGCCATCCTGCCGTAAGAGACTGTGCTGAGGCCTGTCATTTTGCATAAGCGCTCATCTTCCGTTCCCGCTTCCGCCGCCAGTCTCGCGCGAAAAAAGCTGATATTGAAGGTGATGCCGCCGCAACGGATACGAAAAACGGAAGCCCTTGTCAGCAGCGGTTTGAAAATCCTCCAAAACCAGCGGTTTGAATCTGTAATCGGCCTAGCGGATTGAATGCTCCGGAACGGCAAAGGATGGAGCGCGCGGCCCGTTCAGACAGTGAGAGCGGCAAGCACTGCCTTGGCCGATGATGCGTCCTCGCAGGAGGGGGCGCGATGGCTCAGGGGGACCGCCGTAAGTGTAAGTGCTGTCTGAAGCTATTCCGTCCGGACCCGCGCAACCGCCGTCGCCAGAGTTACTGTTCCGCCCCCGCCTGCAAGGCTGCCAGCAAAGCCGCCAGCCAGGCCCGCTGGCTCGCCAAGCCGGAGAACCGCGACTACTTCCGCGGCCCGCTGAACGCCGCCCGGGTGAAGGCCTGGCGGGCGCGCCATCCCGGCTACTGGCGCAAGGCCCGGCGCGACGGTCCTGCGTTACAAGAGACCTCGATGGCGCAACCCGCTGATTCCACAGCTAAAACCGGCGAATCCGCGCGCACGCCGTTACAAGACGTCTTAACGGCGCAACCTGCTGTTCTGATTGGCTTAATCGCCCATATCGTGGGGACGCCGTTACAAGATGACATCGTCCGCGCCACCGGCCGGCTGCTACGCTTGGGCCAGGACATACTCAGCTCATCCGCCGCGCGGGCGGCCCCGCCCCCGCCGGACCGCGGAGGCGGCCGTGATCGATTACGAGACGTTCTGCAAGATCCACGATTGCCATGACCGGCCGGGACTGACGATCGCGCAGACCGCCCGGGCGCTGGGCCTCCATCCGGAGACGGTCTCCGCATGGCTGGCGCGTCCGCGCTACGAGCGGCGGCGCAGCCCGCCGCGCGGCAGCGTCCTCGATCCCTTCAAGCCGCGCATCGCGCGGTTGCTGGACGCCCATCCCTACAGCGCTCAGCAGATTTTCCAGCGCCTGCGCGAGGAAGGCTACAGCGGCTGCATGACGGTCCTTAGGGATTACATCCGCCGGATCAGGCCTCCCCGGCGGCCGGTTTATCTGAAGCTGCATTTCGCGCCGGGCGAGTGCGCCCAGGTTGACTGGGGATCCCAGGGAAGCGTCGCGGTGGGCAACACACGCCGCCGGCTGCCGTTCTTCGTCATGGTGTTGGCTTACAGCCGGCAGATGTTCGTGGAGTTCACCGTCTCCCAGACCATGGAGCATTTCCTCGCCTGCCACGAACACGCCTTCGCGGCCTTCGGCGGCGTTCCGTCTAAAATCATGGTCGACAATCTCAAGCCGGCGGTGCTGCAGCGCCTGGCCGGTGCCGCGCCGGTGTTCAATCCGCGCTATCTGGATTTCGCCCGCCACCATGGCTTCTCCATCGCGCCTTGCAATGTGGCGCGCGGCAACGAGAAGGGCCGCGTGGAATTGGGGGTGGGCTACGTCAAAAAGAACTTCCTGCGCGGGCTCGAACTGACGGACTTCGGCGCCATTCAGGCTGCGGGGCAGCTCTGGCTCGATACCATCGCCAATGTGCGCATCCACGGAGAAACGCAACGCCGGCCTGCCGATTTGCTGGCGCGGGAACAGCGCCGGCAATGGAGCGATGAAGAGAAGGCGCGGATTGTTTCGGAGAGCTTTGCTACCGGCGCAAATATTTCCGCTGTGGCGCGGCGTCATGGCGTGAGCTGCGGCTTGCTGCATAATTGGCGCGGTCAGGCCCGGCAAGCGGCTGCAACAAAGACGCCGTTCATTCCGATCACGCTGGGTGACGGGAGCGGCGGCGGAGAGGAAGATGGGGCCATCGCGTCTTGCGGCGCGATCGAGATTGAGCTTGCGGGCGTGCGCGTCCGCGTCGAGGGCGCGGTCGGCAAGACAGCGCTCAAAACCGTGCTGGCGGCGCTGCGCGAAACGGCATGATCGGGATTTCCGGCGGCCGGCGCGTTTTCTTGGCTGCAGAGCCGATCGACTTCAGGAAGGGCATGGATTCCATCGCCGCGCTGGTGGCTGAGATGCTGAAGGCCGATCCAGCACGAGGCGCTGCCAGTTCTGGGCGGTCGCCGTCGATGACCGGCCGTGGGGCGGGCCGGCGCCGCCCGCTGTCGCCTATGCTTTCGCCACGGGCCGGAAAACCGAGCATGCCATGACGCTGCTCGACGGCTTCTCGGGCATCCTGCAGGTGGACGGCTATGCCGCCTACAAAAAGCTGGCGGAGACGGAACGCGAGGGCAAGCCTATCGTGCTCGCCTTCTGCCTTGCTCACGCGCGGCGCAAGTTCTTCGAGTTCCACAAAGCCACGAACTCGCCCATCGCATTCGAGGCCTTGCGGCAGATCGCGGCCGTTTACGCCATCGAAACCCGCATCCGGGGCATGAGCGCCGCCGAACGGATGGCTGTCCGCCAGGCCGAAAGCAAACCGCTTATGGACGCGTTCAAGACTTGGGCGGAGGAGCGGCTGAAGGAGGTCTCCGCCAAATCGCCGCTCGCCACAGCGATCCGCTACACGCTGAACCACTGGCAGGGGCTCGCCGTGTTCCTCGCCGACGGCCGCGTGGAAGTGGACAACAACACCGTGGAGCGCGACATGCGCCCCATCGGCCTCGGCCGGCGCAACAGCCTCTTCGCAGGCAGCGAAAACGGGGCAGACTCGTGGGCGGTTCTGGCGTCGCTCATCAACACGGCGCTGCTCAACGACGTGGACCCGCAGCCCTGGCTCACCGATGTCCTCGAGCGCATCGTCTCCAGCCAGTCCAAAAGCCACCAACTGGCGGAGCTTCTGCCCTGGAATTGGAAAACCGCACGCGCGGCTCCCGCGCAAGCCCTGCAAATGGCGGCCTGAACCGCAGCAGTGGCAGCCTCATAGCGGATACGAAAGAACTGAACGTGATCGCAGCCCGGCTGCGCGGGCGCAACTGAGCCTACCGGTCTCGGAGGCGGGCGCATTCTTCAGCCGCCCATGCGAGGATTGCGGCGATGGCGGCCGTTCTTGACCGCCATTCCGCGCGCCGGCTCAGCAGTCGCATGGGCCGGGGCGGAAGGATGCGGCACTGAACCGAACAAAAGGATGCTCTCCTGGGGTTCTTTTTGCACGCCGATCCGGGGTCACTTTTGGAAGCCGATTGACAAAAGAAGCGCGCGAAGCGCTCGGCATGGACATCGCCAAGTATTCTATGCGCCCGCCGGCATGACAAAGAAGACTGCGTAGAAGAGGGAAGCTGGGCAGGATCGCCAGTCGGTTCCAGGCGTGCGGAGAGCGGCGCTTTAACCCAAATCCGGCAGTTCACGGCGCCATTTTCGTTTGAGAATCGTGCATTCTCAGGGACATGAGCCAAGATACGCCGCAGTTTCCGGTTCACCCAGCGGGTGAACAACCGCCGATTGAACAAGAGACTTCATCGGGACCGGCAACGCTCGACACGTGGGCTGGCCCGGTGCGCGTTGAATGGGATTCCACAGCGCCGCTGACGCCCTTTGGGCAGCTGCCATTTTTCATCGAATATTTGAAGGTATCGATCTTATTCGGCGCACTCGTGGCCGATTGCCCGCTGACCTATACCAGCCCGAACGCGCCGGAGAAGCGCGACGTGCTTGGCACAACGATGCTTTCGGTTCTGGCTGGGCATAAGCGCTACGCCCATATCACGGCCCTTCGTAACGATGGAGTTCTGCCCGAGTTGCTGGGCATGAAGAAGATCGTCAGCGAGGACGCGGTGCGCCGGGGCTTCAAGGCCATTGGAGAGGTTGAGGGCCGGGAATGGCTGCAACGCCATCTCGATTACTGCACGGCGCCGTTGTTATCCGAGCTGTGGGTTCTCGATATGGATTCGACGGTCAAGCCGCTCTACGGCCATCAGGAAGGGGCGGTCCTTGGCTATAATCCCAAGAAGCCGGGCCGGCCGAGCCACGTCTACCATACCTACACGATGGCGGGGTTGCGGCTCGTGCTCGACGTTGACGTCGCCCCAGGAAACGAGCACGCATCGAAGCATGCTGCGCCGGGATTGTGGGCGCTCCTGGATCGCATTCCGCGCGATTGCTGGCCGGCATTTTTGCGCGGCGATAGCGGCTTCGGTACGGAAGCGGTGATGCGCGAGGCCGAGCTGCGAGGGTTGTCCTACCTGTTCAAGCTGCGCCTTACCTCTAACGTCAAGAGGCTGATCAAGAAGAGTTTTTCTAAAGGCGATTGGACCGATGCCGGCCAGGGCTGGCAGGGACGGGAGGACAAGCTGCGGCTGGAGGGCTGGAGCCGTCAGCGCCAGGCGGTCATCCTGCGCCGCCGGCTGAAGGAGGGCATGGCCATCGCCGGATGCGACGGCGCGAGCCAACTGGCGCTTAGCTTCGTTGATATCGGGCCGGGCGCGGATGCCTACGAATACGGCGTGCTCGTTACTTCCCTGGACGAGGAGGTTCTGACGCTCGCGCAGCTCTACCGCGATCGCGCCGATAGCGAAAATCCCTTCGATGAACTGAAGAACCAGTGGGGCTGGGCGGGCTTTACCACCCGCGATCTCGCCCGCTGCCAGCTCATGGCTCGCTTCATTGCGCTCGTCTACAACTGGTGGAGCCTGTTTGTGCGGTTGGCCGAGCCGGACAAACATCTGGAGGCAATCACCAGCCGGCCGCTCCTGCTGTCCGCCATTGCAGAGCGCAGCCGTCACGCGAGGCAGACCACGCTGAGGGTGGCCAGTTCGCACGCCAAGGCTGGATGGGCGGCAAGCATGCTCTCGGGCATCGCCCGCTTCCTGCGCGAGCTGGTCCAATCTGCGGAGCAGTTGACAGCGGATCAGCGCTGGCGCCGGATCCTCGCCCACGCTGTCCGGTCCTGGCTCGGCGGGCGCCAGCTGCGTCCTCCGCCGCGCCTTATGGCGCCGGCCTGACCGGCAAAACCCACATCAATAGGTTGAACCGCCGCTTCGAAATTGCGAGGCTCAGCGTTCAACTGCCGTTTTTCGGCTCATAGACTTGCTTCTTGCTCGCCGACGTATCGAGGTCGGCCACAATTTCCGCTGCGAGCGCACGAAACGATTGTCGAGCCTCTCCCCACCTCGCTCTGTCTGCTCTTTTGTCGGCCACTGCGCGCTCCGGACACCGATGGTACACTGATGGTCTGAATGCTATCACAGCGTCATAAGCAGGACCACGGGTTCAGCCGAGTTCTGCTCTGACATTTTCAGAGTTTTTCCGTTCGGCTCCGAGAATGTCTGATATTTTCAAGGATTCTACGAGATTTTCGGAGTTTTTCAGAACCGCTCTAACTGGCTCAGAGATTTTCAAAGAGTGTCGGAGAATTTATGAGAGGCGGATGGCAAGATGTGTGATGTAGGCCTACATTCGGCTTCGCCGAGGCCCACATCACCTTATCTTACTCGCCTTCGGCTCGACGATAACAAAAACACAATCGAAGGATGCCGACAAACGGCCCGAAGAAAAAGGGCAGGTAGTTGGCAGCCGCCATCACCGGGCCGCCCTAAAAAAATCGAAGCGGTTGCCGTGGGAACTCTGAGCGATCGGGCTTTTGCCAAGTCCAAAAAACTGCACCACTCGTGGCGCCAGCACCTTCGGCCCACGCACAAGCACGAGCTGAACAAGCCAGCCCATGACCAATTGTCGAACTGCAACGGCAAGAAATGGAAACTTGGACCGGGGATTGGCCTGGCCATGCGCAGAAATCGCCAAAACCGAAAGCACTGCCTGAATCGGCAAGTAATTTTGGTGAGAAACGCCCGCGCCAGTCCCTTGCGCCTCACTTGTTCAGGCGTAGCGGGTTAAGGATTTCAATTCCCTCAAAATCCTTTTCGTTTGCTGTCACCACTATGCACGCGTTGACTTCGGCAACCGCGGCGATAATGGCGTCAAGCCCACTCCGCGGCCGGCCTTTCGCCCTGCCCCCGGCCATGAACCGGGCCCAAATCAGCACGGCCTTCTCATCGAAAGGCAACACGCGGCCCTGAAACAGCGCCTGCGGGCCTTCAGGTCCCGCAAACCACGCTTCCAACTCGCTTCGGCGCTTGCCTGCGGGCTTCTCCAGGATGCCGCGGCCGATTTCGGCCACGGTCAGCGCGGCAACGAACAAATCCTCATCCGCCTGCTGCTCCATCCACGCGATCAGCGATTGCGACGGCGAGGGTTTGACAAGCTCGCTAACGATGTTGGTGTCGAGCAGATACCGCATCAAATCCCGGCGTCGCGCCCTTCTTCATGAGGCCGGGACAGATCCAGATCGGCCCCAACCAGGGGCGAGCGGCGGAGCGCCGCCAGAATGCCGCCCTTGCGTGGCGGTTCCCCCGAGGCAATTTGATCGACCGCGGCGCGAAGCTTCGCCGCTTCAGGTCCGCCTGCCGCCAGCCGCCGCGCAAGCGCACGGATCAGTTCGCGGTCGCAGCCGAGCCCGAGCACCTCGAAACGGGCCAGCCCGCGTCCGCTTAGCCGGGAGCGGTAGTTCTGAACGGCTCGCTTTTGCGAAGTGCTCATGATGGCCTCCTGCTTCTTTCCTGTAATATAGCCGGGCAGCAGAAGGGCCACAAGCGCTGTTTAGGAATCTTCAAGTGAGCCAAATCAACCAGGACATGCCACCGCCGGCTCGTTTCCTTGCGGGATCGCCGGGATCAGAGCTAAAAGCGAAGCGATCCCAGCTCTCTGTGGCATAGATATTTGAGTTTGCTGAGTTTTATCTCTTTCGGGATCATGGGATCACCGGGATCACGCTTCGAAGCACAGCTCCACACGGCGCCGTCGCGATAATGCGGGTCGCGTTATCCGGCGCGCGAGACGCCTTTCTATAAGCGACATGCTAGCCCTGATTACTCCAGCAGCACCCGCGCCGTGCGTCCACAGTGCGTCCATAACCTAACTTCGCTGAGACTGACGGACGCCTAAGTTCTTGATTTTATTGGTGAGCCCAGATGGATTCGAACCATCGACCCTCTGATTAAAAGTCAGATGCTCTACCGGCTGAGCTATGGGCTCCCAGGCGCAAAGCAACGCTCGGGCTGCAAGCGCAATTCCGTCTGGACCATAGGTTGACGGCGGCGCGGGGTCAATACTCTTCGCCGTCATTTCTCCGGCTGAAGCCGCGCCGCTTGCAGGACCGAGCGGGATTTGCGGGCGGCCCGGCACGGCAGCTTACGAAAGACCGCGGCCGGCGCGCGTCAATCGCAGAAAAGCGGAATAAGGTGCAGATTGGTGAACAGCTGCAAGGGCTGCCCCCTCAAGCCGACAACCTTGAGCCTGTGCCCGTTCGAAATGAGCCGCTTGTGAAGAGAGACGAGCGCGCCTAGGCCGGAGCTGTCGACAAATTCCACCTTCGTGAAATCAAGGACAACATCTTCGTCGGCCTGGGCGAGACGATCGATATACGGCCGGACCCGGGAAACATAGGCGGCATCGAGATCGTCATCGATTTCGTGTTTTTGTGGCATGGCTAACTCGGCTCGCTCACTGGTTCGACGCAACCGAAGTGTGTCACAAACTTATTTATACAACCTGAAGAGGAACTGGCGCGCATTCGAGGCTCTTTGGCGGCTTGGGCCGGCGGCGCGAACCGAGATACGGAGACGCGATCCGTAGCGATCCACTGGCGCCTCTTGCGCACTATGCCCAAATCAGGCGAACTAAGCTGCTACCAACGGCTCATGGAAGGCTCCTATGGCAGGCAAGGACGGCAGTAAACCGGGCGCGGGAAGCGGCGGGCGTGTGCCCATTCTGCCGCTGCCATTGCCGTCCAATGTCACGCGCCTGCCATCGGCCGACCGCCGGGAAAAGCTCCGGATTCTGGAGGCGCTGCTGTTCGCGGCCGCGGAGCCGCTCGACGAGGCTTCGCTTGCAAAGCATCTCGGCGCGAAGGACGACGTCGCGCCGCTCCTCGAAGAGCTGCAGACCGTTTATGCCGGGCGCGGCGTCAACCTTGTGCGCGTGGCCGGGAAATGGGCCTTCCGAACCGCCGAAGACCTCTCCTTCCTTTTGGAGCATTACTCGGTCGAACAGCGCAAGCTGTCGCGCGCCGCGCTCGAAACGCTTGCCATCATCGCCTACCATCAGCCCGTCACGCGCGCGGAGATCGAGGAAATCCGCGGCGTCAGCACGTCGAAGGGATCGCTCGACGTGCTGCTTGAAATCGGCTGGGTCCGTTTGCGCGGGCGCAGGCGCGCTCCGGGCCGCCCCGTGACCTACGGCACGACCGAGGCCTTCCTCGATCATTTCGGCTTCGATTCCATCCGCGATCTGCCCGGCCTCGCCGAGCTCAAGGGCGCGGGCCTGCTCGACAGCAACCTGCCGCCGGGTTTCGCCGTTCCCGAGCCTGACGACAGCGTAACGCTTCGGGAGGACGAAGATCCGCTGGAGGATGAGCCAGCGGGCGAGCATTCGGACGGCGAAGGCGAGGACGAACGCGAAGCCGGGAAGGCCGAGGCCGGGGAGGGGGAAGAGGGGACGCCGCCGGACGCGTTGGCGCGCGCGGTTTCCGCAGGTTAATCATCGCAAATCGTTCAACCTTGCGCTATGATCGCTCGCGGACGGGACGGATCGGCGAATAAGGCGCAGCTTGCGCGGGCGGCGATACTGAGCGCGCTTGACATGGGCTGCGCGCGCGGCCACGTTCAGAGCGAAATCGAAAGTACAAATGCCGCGCCGGCGAAGGCTCGGTGAAGGAGTGAAATGGAGATGCCCCATAATCTAGCGGAGATGCCGCAGCATCTGATGTACCTTGGCAACCCCTTCCAGATGTTGCTGGTGTTGCTGGTCGTCGTGCTGCTGTTCGGAAAAGGCAAGATCTCCGATCTCATGGGCGATGTCGCCAAGGGCGTCAAAGCGTTCAAGAAGGGCATGGCCGACGACGAAAATCCGGCCCAGCCGGCGCAGACAGCCCCCGCCCCGAAGCCGATCGAGCATGAAGCCGCCGCGCGCACGGAGACGAAGGCGCCCGCCGGGTCCGAGACGAAAGTGTAAGCCGTCTCTTCATTGTGCGCTTGAGCTTTTTGAGGGCTGCCGTCTTCCATGTTCGATATCGCGTGGTCTGAGATTCTCCTTATCGCGGTCGTCGCGCTGATCTTCATTGGCCCGAAGGAACTGCCGCATGTGCTGCATTCATTGGGCAGAATGGTCACGAAGATCCGCAGGCAGGCCGACGATTTCCGCCGCCAGTTCGAGGATTCCGTGCGCGAGGCGGGCTACGAGGACCTGCATAAGAACATCCAGGAGTTCCGCTCGCTCAATCCGGCCAACCAGCTGAAAGACCAGCTCGCGCGCGCGCTGAGCCAGGCGCCGGCGCCCGCCGCGCCCGCGGAGGAGGCGGCGTCCCAGCCGGCGGAAGTTCCGGCCGCCAGGAATACCGCGCTCGAGCCGCCAGCCGCGAGTCCGCCGCCGGAAGCCGTCGGCGTCGCTCGCGCCGGGGAACCCGCAGCTGAGGCGCCGGCCGCCGCCCGTCATGCAGCCGCGCAGGCGCATGCAGGCGAGTTCGAAAAAGACCGCACAGCCCCGGCAGCGTGAGCGCATCGCAATGGCCGTGGCGAACCCCGAAGAAGACGAAATCGACCAATCTAAAGCGCCGCTCATCGAGCATCTGATCGAGCTGAGGCGGCGGCTTGTCTATTGCGTCATCTCCTTGGTCATAACCTTCGTCTTCTGTTATATCTTCGCGCAGCCCATCTATAATTTCCTGCTGATCCCGTACAAGCTTGCCGTCGGCGGCGAGACGCGGATTGATTTGATCTACACGGCCCCGCAGGAATTCTTCTTCACGCAGCTCCGCGTGGCGTTCTTCGGCGCCGTCGTGCTGTCGTTTCCAATGCTGGCGACGCAGCTCTACATGTTCGTTGCGCCCGGCCTGTACCGAAGCGAACGCAAGGCCTTCCTGCCCTATCTGTTCGCGACGCCGATCCTGTTCGTCATCGGCGGGGCGGTGGTCTTCTTTATCGTGATGCCGCTCGCGATGCGGTTCTTCCTGTCGATGCAGCAGACGACAGGCGACGGACAGGTCCACATCCAGCTCACCGCGCGCGTCAGCGAATACCTGCATCTCATCACCACGCTGATCCTGGCGTTCGGCCTTTGCTTCCAGCTGCCCGCGGTGCTTACGCTGCTCGCGCGCGCCGGCATGGTGACGTCGGATTGGCTGCGCAAGCAGTGGCGCTATGCGGTGGTCCTCATCTTCATCGTCGCCGCCATCCTGACCCCGCCCGATATTCTCAGCCAGATCGGCCTCGCCATCCCGACGCTGCTTCTCTACGAACTTTCCATCTTCGCGGTGAAGATTGTTGAGCGCCAGCGCGCCGCCAGGCAAAAGAGAGAGGCTGAAAGCAACAGCGAGTAGGCGCGGCCGGAGGCGAGCGTTCGCCACGCCGCCGCACGAGGCGGGCGCCGATGCGCCTGAGAATGGCCGAGGCAACCCGTTGCCGGGATCCGTGTTCGGCAACGGGCCGGACATCGCTCCCAAGGCAGGACACATGCGCGTTCACGCCGTCATCAACCGCCGCGCCGGCAGCGTTGCCGGGCTCGACGCGAAGGTGCTTGAAAGCGAAGCCCGCTCCGCCTTCGAAAAGGCCGGCCACGAAATCGAAGTCGAGCTTGTGGACCCGCAGTCGATGGAGGCGAAGCTCGACGAAGCCGTGGCCGCCGCTCCCGACATCCTCATCGCGGGAGGCGGCGACGGAACGGTTCGGAGCGCGGCGAGCCGGCTGCTCGGCTCGAATATCGCGCTCGGCGTCCTCCCGCTCGGCACGGTGAACCGCCTCGCGCACGACCTCAACATGCCCATCGAGCCACACGCCGCGCTTCGCGCGCTGGCGCATAGCGGCTTTCGCACCATCGATGTGGCGGAAGTGAACGGCGAAATCTTTCTGTGCAATTCCATGCTGGGGCTGCCCTCGCAGATCAGCGAGGAGCGCCAGAACTTGAGGGGCGTCCTTTTTTCCAGCGCGCGATAGGATATTTCAGGCTTCTGAAGACCATTCTCGCGTCGCGGAAGAAGATCGAGCTGTCGCTCGACGGGGATGCGGCCAAAACGAGGCGCGTCCGCGTGCTGTCGCTCGCCGTCTCGAACAACCTCTACCGGCGCGAGCCCGCGCTGACCTTCACAAGGCAGGCGCTCGATGGCGGCATGCTGGGCGTGTACATCGCCAAGCCTCACAGCGGGCTGGGCCTGCTGTGGGTGCTGGCGCGGGCGGCGCTCGGGCTGTGGACCGGCGACGGCCGGCTCGACAGCCTTTCCGCCCGGCGCGTCGTCATAGGCGCGAAGCGCAAACGGATTCGCCTGTCGAACGACGGCGAGGTCGAGACGCTGAAAACGCCGCTCACCTATCGAATTCACCCAAAGGCGCTAACCGTGTTCGCGCCGCTGACCGGAAAACAATGAAGATCGCTCTCGCCGCGGATTTGCATTTCGGAAGCGTCGCGGACGGTCTCGCCGAGAAGCTTAAGGCTGCGATGGAGTTGGAAGCGCCCGACGTGATCGTGATCGCGGGCGACTTGACCTTGCGCGCCCGCAAGAGCGAATTCGAAGAGGCGCGCGTGTGGCTTTCCTCGCTGAACGCGCCGGCGCTTGTGCTGCCCGGCAACCACGATCTGCCCTATTGGAACCTCATCCAGCGCTTTCGCAACCCCTTCCGCCGCTATCGCGCCGCCGCCAACGGGACCGGCCTTATGCCGGCGTTCGAATGCGACAGCGGCATGGTGCTCGGCTTCAACACGACAAGGCCGTGGCAGCCGCATCTCCGCTGGCAGGAGGGCGCGGCGCGGTTACGCGACATCGAAGCGGCGAAGGCGGCGCTGTGCTCCATTCCGGCCGGCCGTTTCAAGGCCGTGGCGGCGCATCATCCGCCTGCGCGCGTGCCGGGCTTTCCGCGAGCCGAGCCCGTGCGGCGGGCCGCGCCTGCGCTGAGGGCGTTCGCGGAATGCGGCGTCGATCTCATCATGTCCGGCCACATCCATCGAAGCTACGCCATCGAGGCCGAGCTTGAGGGACGGCGCATGCTGATGGTGGGCGCGCCGGCCGCGCTTTCGAGCCGGCTGAGGGGCGAAGCGAACGGCTTCTGGATCGTCCACGCCGGCCGCGCCGCGGTCGAGTGCTGCCTGTGGCTTCGCGAAGAAGCCGGCTTCCGGCCAGCGTCCAAAAAGTCCTTTCCTCGCCGCGGCGTGGACATATAGGGAACGCTGGCGTTGACGCGCGTGTTTTGCCGTCAATCGGTAATTCCAGGGAGAGAAGCATGCTAGGCTGGGCCTTAACCTTTCTCGTCATCGCAATCGTCGCGGGCATCTTCGGTTTCGGCGGCATCGCCGTAGCCTCGGCCGGCATTGCGAAAATCATCTTCTATGTGTTCCTCATTCTTCTGGTCGTCTCGCTCATCGCGCACTTCATGAGAGGACGAAGCATCTAGTTAGTGAAGCGTGTCCCTTTGGCGAAACCTGGGAGCCTGCGAGGGCTCCTTTTTTATGGCGGGAATTCTTGGGCGCATCCTTCGGCAAGCTCAGCGACGAGGTGCAGCACAAACCTCGTGGCGAGCCAATCGAGCCATGCGCGGTCTGATACGAATCGCCATACGTTACGGCCCTTTTACCGCGTGGCGCCGTGCGGTATCATAATACCGCTAAAATCGCCTGTTTTTGCAAAACGAACCCAATAGAGTTAACCGGCCGTCGATGCTCCAACAGCCCGGCGAGCGGTATGAGCCGGCAAATTCAGCGGCTGGTGTGACTAGGGATTGTCTTCGGGGGAATCGGAAGCCGGCGCATCTTCCGCCATTTCATCGCGGTAGCGGTCGAGATCGCGCCTGATCTTGTCCGGGTCCGAGGCCCCCTCTTCCTTATCGTCCTTTCGCCTTTTGTTCGAGTTCCGCCTGGCCGGTGTCCACGCCGCTTTGCCTGCCGCCGCCCGGGCCGCTTTCCGGCTCATCGCCGGCGGGATAGGAGCCGATGCCTGTCTTGTTCGTCATCTGCGCTGGCCTCCGGCCGGCTGCGCGAGCGGGCGGCCGCCGCCATTACCCTCGAACGCGCCGTTGCGGTCATCGCGCCGAAACCCTGTTCGCCGCCATTGCCGCGGTCCATTCCGCCGCCGTTGCTTGCCATCGTTGAAACTCCACTCTTTTCAGGGGCAATGGATCGGGGCGGGCCTGGTTCCAAGCGCGATCGATCTCCGCGCCCCCCGCCGCCGCCAAGTCGGCCGTATCCTCGCCTTTGCAGTCCTCGGCTTGCCGGAGGCGCCCCGCCGCCGGTCGCCTGCGCTGGCGCCGCTCCGCACGCCCGCCGGCGTGCTTGCAGCTCGCGCTCTGGCCGTCTCGCCGTGTGGCAAAAAAATATCTGTGATCCGCTCGAAAGGCGCGCGCTGGGTTTGTATAGTCAGTTCTCGAAAGCAAAAAGAATACACGAGCTTCAGGCCGTAGGAGCGCCATATGAAAACCGACGTCAGCGCCTCGACTTCTATCCCTCGCATACTCCTATGGGGCGCCATCGCCATACTCGGCGCGGTGTCGCTCGGCACGGTCGCCTTGAGCCGCGGCGAAACCATCAGCGCGGCCTGGCTCGTCACCGCAGCGGTCTGCGTCTACCTCCTCGCCTTCCGCTTCTACGCGCTCTTTATCGCGAACCGGGTGCTTCGCATCGATCCCGCGCGGCCCACCCCCGCATGGCGTCACAATGACGGGCTCGATTACGTCCCCACCAACAAATACGTGCTCTTCGGCCATCACTTCGCGGCCATCGCGGGCGCCGGTCCGCTCGTCGGCCCGGTTCTCGCGGCGCAGATGGGCTATCTGCCGGGCACATTGTGGATCCTGATCGGCGTCGTGCTGGCGGGCGCGGTGCAGGACATGACGGTGCTGTTCTTCTCGACGCGGCGAGACGGGCGCTCGCTCGGCGACATGGTGCGCTCCGAGATGGGGCCGGCGGCGGGCGCCATCGCGCTGATCGGCGTGCTGCTGATCATGGTGATTCTGCTTGCGGTGCTTGCGCTCGTCGTGGTGAAAGCGCTCTCAGGCAGCCCGTGGGGAACATTCGCGGTCTTCGCCACGATCCCGATTGCGATCCTGATGGGCGTTTATGCGCGCTTCATCCGTGTCGGGCGCATCGCGGAGATGTCGGCCATCGGCATCGTTCTGCTGCTGATTGCGCTCGCTTACGGCAAGGCCGTCGGAGAGACGCCTTCGCTCGCCCAATATTTCGACCTTAGCGACCAGACGCTGGCGATGCTTATCATCGGCTATGGATTTGTCGCGTCCGTCCTGCCGGTGTGGCTGCTGCTCGCGCCGCGCGACTACCTCTCGACCTTCCTCAAAGTGGGCACGATGGTGCTGCTTGCGGTTGGCATTCTCGTAGTGCGGCCCAATCTCGAGATGCCCGCCATTACGAAGTTCGTCGATGGCTCAGGCCCGGTCTGGGCCGGAAGCCTGTTCCCCTTCCTGTTCATAACCATAGCCTGCGGCTCGGTGTCCGGCTTCCACGCCCTGATCTCTTCGGGCACGACGCCGAAAATGATCGAGAGCGAGAGCCAGATCCGCTTCATCGGCTATGGCGCCATGCTGACGGAATCCTTCGTCGCCATCATGGCCATGATTTCGGCCACGGTCCTGCATCCCGGCGTCTATTTCGCGATGAACAGCCCAGCCGGCGCGATCGGAGCGGACGCCGCGCACGCCGCGTCTGTCATATCGGGCTGGGGCTTCGTTGTAACGCCCGACACGCTGACCCAGATGGCGCGGGATGTCGGCGAAAACACGCTGCTCTCGCGCACGGGCGGCGCGCCGACGCTTGCTGTCGGCATGGCGCAAATCCTTTCTGGATTTCTCGGCGGCCGGACCATGATGGGCCTCTGGTATCACTTCGCGATCCTGTTCGAGGCGCTGTTCATCCTGACGACGGTGGACGCCGGCACGCGGGTTGCGCGCTTCATGATCCAGGACACGGTCGGCAGCGTGATCCCGGCGTTCAGGCGCACGGAATCCTGGCTGAATAATGTGGTGGGGTCGGCGCTCGCCGTCTCCGCCTGGGGTTGGTTCCTCTATCAGGGCGTGATCGATCCGTTCGGCGGCATCAAAACGCTGTGGCCGCTGTTCGGCATCTCGAACCAGATGCTGGCCGGAATGGCGCTCATCCTGTGCACGGTGATCCTGTTCAAGATGAAGCGCGAGCGCTACGCCTGGGTGACGATACTTCCCACTGTTTGGCTGCTCGTCTGCACGCTGACCGCCGGCCTGGAGAAGATTTTTAGCGCAGATGCGAAGATCGGCTTCCTCGCGCACGCGCTCAAGTTCAAGGACGCGCTGGCGCAGGGCCAGATCCTCGCGCCCGCGAAGACGCTCGCCGAGATGCAGCGCGTCATCGGCAACGACTATGTCAACGCCACTATGGCGGGACTGTTCGTGGCGGTCGTCGTGGCGATGGCGATCTTAGGGCTTAACAGTCTCGTGAGGGCGCTGCGCTCGAAGGCCGTAACATCGGCGGAAGTTGGCGGCGGGCAAGCTCTGCCGGGAGCCGCGCATGCCTGACAACCTCACTCCCTGGCAGATGTTCGTCCGCACGGCGCGGCTGATGGTGGGCATCCCCGATTACGAAACCTACCTGGAGCATCGGCGGACGATGCACCCGGGCGAGCCGGTGATGACCTATGAGGAGTTCTTCCGCGAGCGGCAGGACGCGCGCTACGCCGTCGGCAGGGGCAAGTTCAACCGCTGCTGCTGACGGCGCCGCATGCGGTCAGCAGTCGGGGTCAGGCCCATGGCCGCTTTGATTTTCAATATCATCCCGGAAGGGCGCCTTTCGCGCCCTATCGGGGATCCTTCAAAACTTGAACCGAACTATTGGGGGAGATCCCGGATAAGCCCGAGAGCGCTTTCCGGGGTGACGTCGAGGGGTGAGCGAATGCCCGCAAGCACAACGAAACGGACACCATGGGGCAAGCGTGGCCATGACATTGACCGTTCGCTAAATGAGCCCGACGGACTTCATGCTCAGATGCCCATCGCGGCCGAGAACGATGTGATCGTGGACGACGACGCCGAGCTTGGTCGCAACGTCCACGATCTGCTTCGTCATGTCGATGTCGGCCTTCGACGGCGTGGGGTCGCCCGAGGGATGGTTGTGCGCGAGGATGATCGCCGAGGCCGAAAGTTCGAGCGCCCGCTTCATCACCTCGCGCGTATAGACGGGCGTGTGATCGATGGTGCCGCGGGTCTGCACCTCGTCCGCGATGAGCTTGTTGCGCCGGTCGAGAAACAGGATGCGGAACTGCTCGCGGTCCTCGAAAGCCATCGCGGAGCGCAAATAGGACAGCACCGTGGACATCGCCGCCAGAACGGGCCTCTTCCTGACCTCGCTCTGCGAGGACCTGAGAGCGGCCGCCTGCACAACCTTGATCTCCGTCACCACGGCGTCCGTTACGCCCTCGATCTCCATGAGGCGCTCCGGCGCCGCCGAAACGGCCTCCGCGAAAGAGCCGAAGCGGGCGAAGAATCTCCTTCGCCAGCGGCTTCACGTCGCGCCGGGGGATCGCGCGGAAAAGAATCAGCTCCATGAGTTCGTAATCGGGGATGGCGCCCGAGCCGCCCTCGCGAAAGCGCTTCCGCAAACGGTCCCGATGGCCCCAATAATGGGGGATGGGACGGGGCGGCTGAGGGGGAGGAACGCTGGCGCCCGTTTCCAGCGCGATCAATTCGAACAGAGGGCTTTCTTCGAAGCTATTCGACATAGGAAAACGCCCACGCAACATACCCAACCCATAATGCCTATATACGGGTTTTTATGCAAATTCTAATAAACAATTGTGCGTATTTGTTAAAAGATGGGGTAGGGCGGCTTGTGCAGGCCCTTCGGGCTCAAGGTGAACAGCTCGCATCCCTCGGCCGTCACGCCGGCCGTATGCTCGAACTGCGCCGACAGCGAGCGGTCCCGCGTCACCGCCGTCCAGCCGTCCGACAGCATCTTCACGTGCGGTTTGCCGAGATTGATCATCGGCTCCACCGTGAAGATCATGCCCGGCTCCAGCACCACGCCCTCGCCCGGTGCGCCGTAATGCAGGATGTTCGGCTTGTCGTGGAAAACGAGTCCGAGGCCGTGGCCGCAAAAATCGCGCACCACGCTGCACCGCTCGCTCTCGGCGTATTTCTGGATGGCGTGACCGATGTCACCGACCGTGGCGCCGGGCCTGACGACCGAGATGCCGCGCATCATGGCCTCATAGGTCACCTCGATGAGGCGCTCCGCCTTGCGCGCTATATGTCCGACGGGGTACATGCGGCTCGAATCGCCGTGCCACCCGTCCACGATGAGCGTCACGTCCACGTTCAGAATATCGCCCTCGATGAGCACGCGCGGCCCCGGAATGCCGTGGCACACCACGTGATTCAGCGAAGTGCAGCAGGATTTCGGATAGCCGCGATAATTCAATGTTGCGGGCACGGCATTATGCCGCATGGCGTATTCGAAGACGATCTCATCGATGGCGTCCGTCGTTATTCCGGGCTTCACGACTTCGGTCAGGATATCGAGCGCCTTCGCCACAAGCTGCCCGGCGCGGCGCATGCCTTCGAAAGCGTCCGCGCCGTGAAGCCTGATCTTGCCGTCGTTCGCGAACCGCAGCGGCGCGTCGTATTCCGATCCATGCATGACGATCTTATCCGCGCGCGGCGCGCTTTTCCCGGGGTGTTGCGTTGTCATGTGCGCCAAGGCTGTCCCGCGGGCGGAAGGCGGCCGGCAGAGATACTGATGTTCCCGCATGCAAAATATGGCAGGTATCCATCGAAGTCTCAACTCCCGATGGCGGGCGCAGGAAAAAAGATCGCGCGGCCGGCGTTCCTTTCGCGCACTTTCTCGCGAAGCGGAAAATACATTGTTTCTATTCGGAATGAAACTGCGCCCGAGCCGTTCTAACGTGGGTGCATGGGGATGAGATCTCGCTGCTCCCGGCTTGCGCGGCGTCAAGATTTAACGCCAGAAAGATGATAGGATGAACGTTGTCGTCTTGTCTCGTGTTCGAAAACACACCATGCCTCAAGAAGAAGTTACGGCAGCGCTTCTGGTGATCGGCGATGAAATCCTTTCGGGAAGAACGAAAGACCGCAACATCGGATATGTGGCCGATCATTGCACGCAGATCGGCATCCGCCTCAGGGAAGTTCGCATCGTCGCCGACGACGATGTGTCGATCCGGAGCGCCGTGCGGGAGCTGAGGCATTCCTACGACTACGTTTTCACGACAGGCGGCATCGGGCCGACCCATGACGACATCACCGCGGACTCGATCGCCCGCGCATTCGATGTGCCGATCGGTATCGACCAGCGGGCGGTGGCGCTCTTGCGCGAGCGTTACGCCGACGCGGATCTGACGCCGGCGCGGCTGCGCATGGCGCGCATCCCTGAAGGCGCAGAGCTTATCGACAATCCGGTGTCGAAGGCGCCCGGCTTCCAGATCGGCAACGTGATCGTCATGGCGGGGGTGCCTGCGATCATGCAGGCGATGCTTCAGGCGGTCACGCCCCGGCTCAAGACAGGGGCGAAGATGCTGTCCGATTCCGTTCGCGTCGCCGCGCCCGAAGGCCAGATCGCGAGCCCTCTCGAAGCCTGCCAGCGCGCCTTTCCCGACGTTGCGATGGGGAGCTATCCGTTTTTCGAGGAAGGGTCGTTCGGGACCAATCTCGTGCTGCGCTCCACGGACGAAAGCCGCCTCCGCCGCGCCAAGGCGGACCTGATCGCTCGCCTCGCACCCGACCTCAGGGTTTCTGAATAAGGATGCGCAGCACGCCGTCTTCGAGGCGCTCGACGGACACGAAACTGCACGCCGAGGTTTCGCAATAGGCGCGCACATCCTGTTCGGCGAGCGGGTCGGTGGCAAGAATTTCCGCCGCGGTTCCCGGCGGCGCCTGCCGCATGATTTTCCGAACCTTCAGCACCGGCAGCGGGCAGGAAAGCCCGCGCGCGTCGATCAGAACGCCGTCCATGGTTTACGGCCGCGCATCCTCCACCTCAACCTCCATCACAGGCTTGACCGGCCGCCGCCGCCGCCGGTCCTTGGCGCTCTTCCCGCCCATCTTGACGCCAATGAACGTGAACGTCGCAGTAAGCGCCAGGATGAAGACGACGACCAGTGCCCATTCCTTGACGCCCAGGTCGCTAAGATTGCCGACGCTTCTCGCGAAAAAATAGCCCGGCAGGAGCATGAACGGCACCCAGGCCATCGCCGAGGTGACGTTGGCGATCTGGAAGGTGAGGTGCCGCATGCGCATGATGCCCGCGACAAGCGGAATTGTCGGGCGAACCGGCCCCAGGAAGCGGCCGATGAAAATGGACAGGAAACCGAATTTGCGGAAGAACAGCCGCGCTCGCGCCACCGCATCCTTGTCGCGGTTGAGCGGCCAATGATGCACCACGCTCGGCCCGATCCAGCGGCCGAGCCAATAGGTGACCATATCGCCGAGCGAAGCGCCGACGATCGACCAGACGATAACCGTCGCCGGGTCGATCAGCCCCTTCTGGATCAGCCCGCCGGTAAACAGCATGATAGCGGTCGCCGGGAAGAACAGCCCTACGAGCACGAGGGACTCGCCGAACGCCATGAACCCAAGAATGGGTCCCGCCATGTCTCGATGTTGCAGCAGAAAGACTTTGATACTGGCGACGACGTCCACGAGAGTCCTTTCTGTACGGCGCGCGGAAAGCTGATTTTAATTCTAATCCAAAGAGGGTTCGTACATCATTTAAAAACGTTGAGGGTCTCGCTCCTGTGAACGCCTTCGATGGTCATGCCCGCATTCCCGGCGCCTCTTTACCACGCCCCGCTTGAGAAGGCGGTTCAATTTTTTCGCCTGCGAACGCGGCGCCCGCGTCAGGGTAACACAGGGGCAACACTTAAGTTTCTATTACCAGAGCCTAAACGTATACGCAGGATCACCCCTCGCGATGCAAAAGCCGGGTGAAATCCTCCCTGGCGCGCGGGATCGGCCTGCTCGCCTCTGAGAAGACGTGCGCGCCGAGAAAATGGCCGGTCATCTCGAACGCCGCACGGATATCGCTCCGGCATGGCGAATTTGCGTCCCCGGCCTCGGTCAGGAACTTCGGAAGCGGAAGCAGTTTGTCGCGGTATGGCTCGCCCGCCTCGCGCGTCACCGCCTGCCCGGATTTCGGCGAGACATAGGCGAGATCGTCGGAGCGCCCCGTGGCCGCGCAGGAGGTGAGGACAAGGCCGAAGCCAAGCTCGTCCAGAAAGCGCAGCTCGAAGCGGATGAGGGCGGCGGGAAAATTCTCCTGCCCCGCGGCGTCGAGACAGGCGCGGGCCGCATCGAACAGCTTGGGGTGAGGATCGCGCTCGGGCAGAACCTGCAGGAGCGACGCCAGCGCCGTTACGCCCGCCAGCGACAGCTTGTCGTCGAGCGCGCGCGACGCCGTGGCTTGCGTCAGCTCCACGGTGTAGACGCCGAGCTGTTCGTCGAGGCGCGCGCGCCACTCGACCTTGAGGCCGTTGCCGGTTTGCAGAATCGGACGGATGCGCCGCGAGCGCCCGCCCTTCACAAGGCCGCGCGCGCGGCCGTTTTGCTTCGTGAAGACATCGGCGATAACGCTCGTCTCCCCGTGGGGACGGCCCATCAGGAAGATGCCGTCGTCGGCCCACCTCATGGCGCATGTCCGAAATCGCCGGTCTTCATGTTTTCGGAAAATCCAGCCCCATCTCGCGGTAGCGCTCGGGATCGTCGGCCCAGTTCTCCCGCACCTTCACGAACAGGAACAGATGCACGGGCGTCTCCACGCCTTCCGCGATCTCCTTGCGAGCCTCCATCGAGATCTGCTTGATGGCCTGGCCCTTCGCGCCGAGCACGATTTTGCGCTGGCTCTCGCGCTCCACGAAAATGGTCTGTTCGATGCGGATCGAGCCGTCGTTGAGGCTTTTCCAGCTCGTCGTCTCGATCGTGGACGAATAGGGGATTTCCTCGTGAAGCCGGAGGAACATCTTCTCGCGCGTGACTTCCGCCGCCCATTGGCGCAGCGGCGCGTCCGCGATCTGATCCTCCGGGAACAGCCACGGGCCGGGCGGCATCCGTTCCACAAGCCAGGCCTTGAGGTCGCCGACGCCGTCGCCGGATAACGCCGAAATCATGAAAAGCCGCTCGAACGACAGGCGCTGATCGGCCTCGGCGGCGAGCGCCAGCAGCTTCCCCTTGTCGATTTTGTCCACCTTGTTCAGCGCGAGCGCCAGCGGAATGCTAAGCTCCCGCGCGTGGTCGAGGATGGGCTCCACGAGGTCGTCGAAACCGCGAGCCGCATCGGCCACGAGAACCACCACATCGGCCTCGCGCGCCTCGGTCCAGGCCGTTTCGACCATGGCGCGGTCGAGCCGCCGCTTCGGCGAGAAGATGCCCGGCGTATCCACGAGGATAATCTGGGTTTCACCTTCGATGGCGATGCCGCGAACCCGCGCGCGCGTGGTCTGCGCCTTGTGGGTGACGATCGACACTTTCGCGCCGACAAGCGCGTTGACGAGCGTGGATTTGCCGGCGTTCGGCGCGCCGATCACGGCCGCGAAGCCGCAACGCGCCGGGGTTTCGGGCTGCTGTTTTCTAGGCATGCTCTCGCTCCGCCGGCCAAGCCGCCTCGCGCCTGAGAAAAGCCTCGGCGGCGGCCTGCTGCGCCTTTTTCAGCGACGGCCCTTCGCCGCGCTCGGGCTTCAGGCCCTTCACCGAAACCTCCACCGTGAAACTCGGCGCGTGGTCGGCGCCGCTGCGCGCAACCTCGCGGTAGACCGGCAGCCCGAGCTTTCGGCTCTGCGCCAATTCCTGGAGCGCCGTCTTAGCGTCGGGTGCGGGCGAGTCCGCCGCATCGAGCAGCGACGCCCACAGCCGCCGGACCGCGCTTTCGGCCGCGCCGAAGCCGCCATCCTCGAAAATCGCCCCCAGCAGCGCTTCGCACGCGTCGGCCAGGATCACTTCCTTTTTGCGGCCGCCGGATCTGGCCTCGCTCGCTGCCATCGCGATATGCGGCCCAAGATCGAGCTGTTGCGCGACTTCCGCGCAGGACGACCGGCAGACGAGCGCGTTGAAGCGCCGCGCCAGTTCCACCTCGCGCGCGGCCGGGAAGCCCTCGAACAGAAGCGCCGCGATGGACAGGCCCAGCACCCGGTCGCCCAGGAATTCCAGCCTCTCGTTATCGCGGCCGCCATGCTCGCTTCTCGCGCTCGAATGGGTCAGCGCCTCTTTCAGAAGGGCCTTGTCCTCGAATGCGTAGCCGATCAGAGCCTCAAGCTCTTCGATATGCGATTTTCTAGGCGCCACTCAATGGATCACAGTCCCGATGCGCGACCAGCGAATTTCCACCGGCCAGCGCCAGGGCGCAAACCAGCTCGCATTGTCGTCGATGGAGAAGAACAGGACGCGCGCGCGTCCGACAAGGTTCTCCGCCGGCACATAGCCAACGCCGTTGCCATCGGTGAAACGGCTATCGGCGAAATCGTCGCGGTTGTCGCCCATCATGAAATAATGGTGCGGGGGCACCACGAAAACTTCGGTGTCGTCGGCGGCGCCGAATCGCCCGAAACGGCACGTCTCGGACAGCTTCTGCGTCAGATACGACCGGCCGCTCGGAAGCGTCTCGCGATACTGATGAACGACCTGGCCCGCCCCGCATTTGGTGTCTTCGACGACATCGGCGACGCGCTCGCGCTTCACGGGCTCGCCATTGATGTTGAGAACACCGCCAATCATCTGGATTTTGTCGCCCGGCAGGCCCACGAGCCTCTTGATATAGTCGGTGGAGTTGTCGCGCGGGGTCTTGAACACGATGACGTCGCCGCGAACCGGCTCAGAGGCTAACACGCGCCCTTCGAACAGATCGAAGCCAAGCGGGAACGAGTATTTGCTGTAGCCGTAGCTGTATTTGGAGACGAACAGGTAGTCTCCGATCAGGAGGGTAGGGATCATCGATCCGGAGGGGATGTTGAAAGGCTGAAACAGGAAGATTCGGATGACGATCGCAATCGCCACCGCCTGCAGCAGCACCACGGCGAGATCGAAGGCGCCGCTCTCTTTTTTCTCTGGGGTGACTTCCGATTTCACGCTCATCGTTCCCGATCCGGTCCGTTCGTTTCAAAGCGCCAAACCCAGGTAAAGCCGCGCCAAACACCAAGAGCGCGTCGAACGCCAGACCGTTGCTTATAATGGGTGAGCCCACTCCTGATATAGCCGATGCGGCGCTGAAAGCAAGCGCGGCGCGGGCGCAGGCGAGGCTTGCCCTCTGTTTTGACAAGCGCCGCCATGCGGGCGGCCCCGCAATCGCGCCTTCTCCGCCCCCGCCAACTCGTCCGCCCGGCGCGCGCGCCGTTGAATAAATCGCGGCGCGCGCTGCGACATAAAAGGACGCCTTCGCCGCCGGAAATCTCCTTTTTCTCCGCTTTATCCGCGCGAAAAGCCTCAATTCGATAGGCCTTTCATAATTGCAAAAGCGCCGCTCGCCCAAAGCTGCCGCAACCGGATGTTGCATAAGCTCCACACCGCGCGCCCAACGCGCCCTGATAAGTCATTGAAGTAAAAGTGGTTCAACCTGCAAGCATTATCGGTTGCTATACTAAAACGAGTGCTAATCGTAAATACCACCTTGAGTTTAGACCCGCATCATGTAAGACAGCATAGACAGTTTAGCGTAGCAACTCAACACTACAACTTAGGCGGGAAGAGGAGAGAGACTATGACTCTCGCGAAATTTTTACGGACGGGCGCCGCCGCTCTTGGCGCCCTGGCCGTAGCAACTCAAGCGAATGCGGCGGACATTTATACCGGCGGCGGCGGACTGAAAGATGTGCCTGTGGCGCCTCCTCCGCTGTGGACAGGCTTCTATGCAGGCGTGCATCTCGGCGCCGCATGGACGGACTACAGCAGCAACCGCAATATGTTCTGGGATAATTGCGCCTCAGGCGTGTGGTGCGATCCTGCCTCTGGCAATTATACGTCCAGTGGAACGCCCTTTGGAAAGGACCTCGACCAGACCAGCGCCTTCGGCGGCGGCCAGTTCGGCTATAACTGGATGCCCTATGGCTGGACGAGCGTTGTGCTCGGCATCGAGGTCGACATCGACGGCGTTGCCGGCAACAACGAAAAGACGTTCTTCCCGAACACCTACGACAACATCGACCTTACAAACGGCAACCCGACCCTCACGGGCATCAACGCGGTCAGGATCAAGACGGAAGGCGGATTCGCGGGCGACGTGACGGGCCGCCTCGGCTACACATGGGGCCCGGCGTTGCTTTACGCCAAGGGCGGCTTCGCCTGGCTTGAATCGAAATTGTCGGTCCAGGCGACAAGCTACGATGTGATTAACGGTCCGGTTCAAAACTACGCCCCCACCTCCGCCAACTGGAGCAACGACACGACGCTGACCGGCTATACCGTCGGCGCGGGCATCGAGTGGCTGTTGAACCCGAACTGGTCGGTGAAGATCGAGTATCTGCACTTCGACTTCAGCGGGAGCAACAACAATTGGAGCCCGACCTTCTACTACGATGGCGCCTCCCCCACCAACAACAATACGTGGCGGATGAATAACGACCTCACAATCGACACGGTCAAGCTTGGCGTCAACTACCACCTGACCGCCTACCAAGCGCCGCTGAAGTAGCCTGCGCCTGGACGGAGTTACGCGCGCCTAGAAGCCTGCACAATAACGGCGCGCGCTCCGTCCCCGGATTCTTTCAACTTCCCCTCTTGGAACGCTTTCCGGTCACGCGGCGAATCCTCGCCGCGTTTTTTTTTCGGCCCGCGATTGCAGCCGGACGGCCGGCGATTCGCTTCGATTCCCTTGTTTTCAGGCGCCGCCGCCCCCCGGCTGGGCGCCCTCGCAGCCGCCGCGAGCGGCGCCGGACTGTTGCGTAAAATCAACAACCGCATATCCGCGCAGCAGCCTAAACCCCTGAAAAATTGAGGATTGCCGCCCCGGCCGCCAAGCGCTCTCCCCTTAAAAGTGCGCCCCCGATTGACACAATCTTGAGTTTAGCGCTTCTTCATACAATCAAACTCTCAAGCTGCGTGCATGAGTCGAGAGAGACAACTTTCGGAAGAGGAGAGAGCTCATATGACTCTCACGAAATTTATGCGTGCGGGCGCCGTTGCTGCCAGCGCGCTTCTTATCGGCACTCAGGCGAACGCCGCGGACATCTATTCCGCCGGCGGCTTCAAGGATGCGCCGATTTATGCTCCGGCGTCGAACTGGACCGGCTTCTATGTCGGCGCGAATATCGGCGCCGTGTGGGGCGATCTTGAGACGAGCGTTGTGGGATCTGAGTACGCCGACATGCACAATACCACGGTGAATGTCACCGGCGGCGGCCAGGTTGGGTATAACTTCCAGACCGGCAGCTTCGTGTTTGGCGTGGAGACGGACTTTGGCGAGTTGGCGCTGTCTCACAATCAGCACATATATCAGGACGCCGATCGTTACACCAGCATGGACGACGCGTTCTATGTCGATGTAGCCGGCCGGCTCGGCTACGCGGCCGGTCCCGCTCTTTTCTATATCAAGGGCGGTTATGCCTATTACGACGGATCCGTCAGCGTCACCAAGGTTTCCACGAATTACACTTTCGGCGCCAGTGGGCTTGACGGATGGACGCTTGGCGGCGGCATCGAATACAAGCTCGCCCCCGCCTGGAGCTTGAAGGGCGAGTATCGCCACTTCGATTTCGGTTCGGTCGATACCACCGCTTCGGGTGGGAGCAAAGTCACCGAGGCGCTCACTGCCGAAGCTGTTACGGTTGGCCTCAACTATCACTTCGGCCAGGGCTATTCTCCCCTGAAGTAGGCTGGCGGCGTTTCAAAGAAAGGCGGCCCGCGAAAGCGAGCCGTTAGACTTCTGACAAAGCTCTCGCCTTGGCGGGAGCTTTCCGATTCATATCCCCTTATTTGCAATTGCGTTTTCGCCTGAAGGCGGGGAATATGGTCGGGGCGGACGGGCAAAAAAGCGCGAGGGCTCGTTGAGCAGTCAGGCACATTCGGGCGGCGCGGAGGACGGCGGCGATCAGCCGGCCGTCATCGCCTTTCTTTCAAACCCGCAAAGCTACCCCCAGGCGGACATCGTCAAGCCGGTGGGGACGCACGCGGCGATCGTCTTTCTCGCGGGGGACCGCGCCTACAAGCTGAAGCGCGCGGTCAAGCTGCCCTATCTGGATTTCTCCACGCTCGAAAAGCGGCGCGCCGTCATCGAGCGGGAGCTGGAAATCAATTCGAGGGCCACGCCCGAGCTTTATCTGTCGGTCACGCCGGTGACGCGCGCGCCGGACGGAGCTGGCCTCGAACTCGGAGGCGCGGGCGAAGCCGTGGATTGGCTGCTTGTGATGCGCCGCTTCGATCAAGGCGCGCTGCTACACAAGATGGCGTGCGAAGGCCGCTTCACCCCGGATTTGGCGGCGCAACTCGCCGTGACCGTCGAACATTTCCACAGGCACGCGCCGGTTGTCAGAACCGCCGGCTTCGCCGATTGCCTCGGGCGCGTGGCCGGAACGCTCGAGACGGCCCTGTGCGGCCCGGTCGCCCGAGCGAGAGGCGTGTACGATCCATCCTATATCGCGCGCCTTCGGGACGTGCTTGGCGCCAAGCGCGACTTGCTCGAGGAGCGCGAGCGCGAGGGTTTCGTCCGCCACTGCCACGGCGACCTGCATCTCAAGAACATCGTTCTGTGGGAGGGCAAGCCGAGGCTGTTCGACGCCATCGAGTTCGACGACAGCTTGGCGACCATCGACGTGCTTTACGATCTCGCCTTCCTCCTCATGGATCTTTGGCTTCGCGGACTGAAGCAAGAGGCCAACATCATCCTCAACCATTACCTGCGGTTCGGCTCCATCCGCGAAATCGAAGGCCTCGCTCTGCTGCCGCTGTTCCTCTCGTTCAGGTCCGCGATCCGCGCCATGACCGGCATTCATGCGCTCGGAGTCTGCGGTCAGGCCGAATGCGAGAGCCTGGTCCCGGAAATCGCGAGCTACGCCGCCTTCGCCGCCGGCGTTCTGGAGGCCGGGCAGCCGCCGCAGCTCCTCGCTATCGGCGGCCTCTCTGGCGCCGGAAAAAGCTCCGTCGCCAGGGATGTGGCCCCCGAGGCTGGTTCTCCGCCCGGCGCGCTCCACCTTCGAAGCGACGTCGAACGCAAGATCATGCACGGCGTGGCGCAAACCCACCGGCTCCCGCGGGAGGCCTACACGCCGGAAAGCCGCGACGAAGTCTACCGGCGCGTGTTCCGCAAAGCCGAGGTGGCGCTCGGCGCGGGCCGCTCGGTCATCGTGGATGCGGTCTTCCCCGACGGTTCGCTGCGCTCCGAGCTTCGCGACATCGCGCTTCGCATGAACGCCCGCTTTCATGGCGTCTGGCTTGAGGCCGATGAGCGGGTTTTGAGGCAGCGCATCGAGGCGAGAGAGGCCGACGCGTCCGACGCCGACGCCGCCGTCATCGAGCGGCAACTGAAGACCGTCGTGCCGCCGGACGGCTGGATCAGGATCGAGGCCTCCGGCGGCAAGGCTGCGACCGTCGCCGAAATCGTGAAGGCGCTGAAAGCGTGAAAAGCCCCGCGCCCCCGATCCCTTTCGCAGGTCTTAAAAACTTATACTAAAAATTTACTCGAAGTCGGGATACTCCTCGTTGCTATCCATCTTGAGAGGGCAGTGAGTATGAGAGTTATCGTTGTTCTTGTTGCAATGTTGTTGGGCGCCGCTGCCTCGCAAGCGCAGGCTCGGAACCCCTATCTAGGCGAGCCGAGCGACTTTCTCGGCACCTGGACCAATGTCGAAGCGCAGCGCACCATGGTGACGCGCATCGAAATCCGCCCCGAATACGGCTCGCGCCCCGACGACGCCTCGCGCGTCAGGGTCATCGTCTTCGGCATCCGCGACGGCGAGCCTTGCGTCTTCGGCGAATACCGGGGCAGGCTCTTTCTCTCCAAATATCCCAAGGAGCGCGAGCAGGATAATTCAGCCGTGCTCGTGAAGGTCGAGCATGAATGGGTGCACGGCCATGTGCTCCTTCGCTTCAATGGCCATGGCGAAATCGTGAGCCACGCGCTCTTAAGCTTCACCGAGCGCGGCGATGTCTACAGCGTGGAGCGATTCGCGGCGGTGGGCTATCGCGGCGAGCCCGAGGAAGACTATCGCCGTCGCAGGCCGCCGTATTACCGCGGCTACTAAGCTCAATTGGTCATGGCCGGGCTCGACCCGGCCATCCAGGTTCTTGATTACCCATATGATTCCGCCATTCCGCCGTCAAGCGCCGCCTATTGTCATGGCCGGGTCAAGCCCAAGGGCATGGCCCGGCCATGACGGCTTCCCCAAAATTCGCCAATGTTTTCAGGGCTCCTTCTGCTACCGGGAGGTATCGGGGTAATCAAGTAGGCAATCGCGAGACATAGGCCAAACGAGCCTCTTGTTTTTGCGAGTGTCCCTTGTGTCTCCGAATTGCCGTGCGAGCCAACTGCAAGGGGGGGGCGGCAATTCGCAGACGGGACACGCGATGGCCTCGCGGGCCGCGCCATCTTATGCTAAGCGAGAAAGGCGGCGCCATTGGGCGTTTCCCGGAAATCGTCTTTAGCGAAGTTTGGAGAGGGCCGCGTGCTCGACCGGAAATCCATTGCAAGACAGAGCCGGGCGTGGACCTACAGGAAGCGGCGCTCCATGCCGGTTCGCGCCGCCATCTACGTCTGGAAGGCGAGCGTGACCGACAATATCAGCCTGCTCGCCGCGGGCGTCGCCTTCTATGCGCTGCTTGCGATCTTTCCCGCGCTTGTCTTCATCGTCGCGATGTTCGGGCTTCTCACCGATCCGGGCCAGGTCCGCGACTTTCTCGTCGTCCTCAAGGGCGTGCTGCCGGCCGAAGCTTGGTCCGCGCTCGATGCGCAACTGGGCGTCCTCATGCGGCAGAACAGCACGTCCCTGTCGCTGGCCTCGATCCTCAGCCTCATTGTCGCCTTCATCAGCGCGCGGCTTGGCGCCTACTCGCTGATGGGCGCGTTGAACGTCGTCTACGACCGGGAGGAGACGCGGAGCTTCTGGCGCATAAACCTTGTTGCGATCATGTTTACAATCGCGGCGGTTTGTGTCTTGGTCTTTAACATCTACGCTGTTATAGCCGTTCCGCGCGTTCTGAACGCCATCGGTCTAACGAAGCTCCCCAACAGCTTCCTGCACACCTTGCGGTGGCCCGTGCTTGCGTTGATCATGGCTTGGAGCCTCGCCCTGATCTACCGCTACGGGCCGGATCGCAAGGACGCGCATTGGCGCTGGGTCTCGGTCGGGTCGCTCGCGGGAACCGCCTTGTGGCTCGCGGTATCGACAGGATTTTCGTGGTATGTGTCGGCGTTCAACTCGTATGACAAAGTTTACGGTTCCTTTGGAGCCGTCGTTATTCTGCTCTATTGGCTTTGGCTGACCGCTTTTGCCGCACTGATGGGAGCAGAACTAGACATGCAAATCCAGACTACGCTAGAAGAACGCAAATGACCCGCCCAATTTATCCTTTCTCCGCAATCGTTGGACAAGACGAGCTGAAGCTTGCCTTGATCATCTCGGCCATCGATCCAACCATTGGCGGCGTGCTGGCCTTCGGCGACCGCGGGACCGGCAAATCCACCACAGTCCGCGCGCTCGCGGCCCTGCTTCCGCCGGTCCGCGCCATAAGGGGCTGCCGCTTCAACTGCGACCCCGACGGAAGCTCGCCCTGCGAGGAGTGCAAGGCGCGCGCCCGTCAAGGCAAGCTCAAGTCGCGCTTCATTCGCGTGCCGGTGGTAGACCTGCCGCTCGGCGCCACCGAGGACCGCGTGGTCGGCGCGCTCGATCTGGAGCGGGCGCTGACGCGCGGCGAAAAGGCGTTCGAGACAGGGCTTCTCGCGCGCGCCAACCGCGGCTTCCTCTATATCGACGAAGTCAACCTCCTCGAAGACTTCCTCGTCGATCTCCTCCTCGACGTGGCGGCTTCCGGCGAAAACGTGGTGGAGCGTGAGGGCATGAGCCTGCGCCACCCCGCGCGCTTCGTGCTGATCGGCTCGGGCAACCCCGAGGAGGGCGAGCTTCGGCCGCAGCTTCTCGACCGCTTCGGGCTTTCGGTCGAGGTGCGCACGCCGCAGGATCTGGCGTCGCGCATCGAGGTCGTTAAGCGCCGCGACGCATTCGAGCGCGATCCCGCCGGTTTCGCCGCCGCGTGGCGCAACGAGAACCGCAAGCTCCGGCGCAAGGTCAGCGTCGCGCGCGGCCGCGTGAACCTGATCGCCGTGCCCGAGGATATTCTGGAGCTGACGGCGAAGCTCTGCATCGCGCTCGGGACGGACGGCCTTCGCGGCGAACTGACCTTGATGCGCGCGGCGCGCTCGCTCGCGGCCTATGAGGGCGTGGAGGCGGTCAACGTCGGCCATCTCAAGGCCGTCGCGCCGTCGTCGCTGCGGCACCGCCTGCGCCGCGATCCTCTCGACGAGGCCGGCTCCACGGTGCGCGTCGAACTCGCTTTGCAGAAGACATTCGGGTGATGAAGAACGGCGAGGCGGAAGCGGCGCCGGCTCCCGAGCGCTCGCTCTGGGACGAAGCCGTGATGGCGGCGTCGCTGTTCGCCGTCGATCCGGTCGGGCTTGGCGGCATCGCCGTGCGCTCGATGTATGGCCCCGTTCGCGATCAGTGGGTTGAGCTTCTCAGAAGCATCCTGCCCGACCACGTTCCTTTCCGCAAGCTGCCCCTCTACGCCGCCGACGAACGCCTGTTCGGCGGGCTCGACCTCGCGGCCACCCTCGCCCACGGCAAGCCGGTCGCCGAGCGCGGGCTGCTCGCCGACATGGACGGCGGCTACCTCATCGTGCCGTCCTGCGAGCGCATGGAGCCAGCGCTTGCCTCGCGGCTGGGGCTCGTCGACGGACGCCGGCGCCGTGCATGTGGAGCGCGAGGCGGCATCCATTGTTCATCCGGCGCGGTTCGGCGTCATAGCGCTCGACGAAAGCGAAGGCGGAGACGAGGCGCCGCCCGTGGCGCTGATGGAGCGGCTCGGCTTGCGCATCGACCTGACGGAGCTTGGCTATCGCGACGTGACGCTCGCCACGATGAGCGAGGACGCCATCGCGGCGGCGCGCGCTCGGCTTGCGGGCATCGAGGTTCCGGACAAGATCGTCACGGGGCTTTGCGCGGCGGCTTCCGCCTACGGCGTCTATTCGCTGCGCGCGCCCATCTTCGCCGTCCGCGCCGCGCGCGCCTCCGCCGCCCTCGCCGGCCGTTCCGAGGTCAACGAAGAGGACGCGGGGCTCGCCGCCCTGTTCGTGCTCGCTCCGCGCGCGACCATGACGCCCGCGTCGGAGCCGCCCCCTCAGGAGCCGGAAAAGGACGATCCGCCCCCGGAGGATGAGGAAAAGGACAACGAGGAACAGAAGGCCGCAGAAGAAGACCTGCCGCTGACCGACATGATCCTGGCCGCCGCCGAAGCCGCCATCCCGAAGCATCTTCTCGCGAACCAGAAGGGCAAGCCGGTACGCGTTCCGCCGAGCGCGCCTGCCGGAAAAAGCGGAAGCGAACGCTCCAACGCGATGCGCGGCCGTCCGGCCGGCGTGCGCCGCGGCGAGCCGCGCCCCGGCTCGCCCATGAGCCTGATCGAAACGCTGCGCGCGGCGGCGCCCTGGCAGAAAATCCGCCGGACGCTTGCGCATGCCGAAGCGCACAAGCATGCGCAGGAAGGCGGGCGGACGCTGCAGAAGATCGAAGTTCGCAGCGACGATTTCCGCGTGAAGCGGCTGAAGGCGCGCTCGCAGACCGCCACCATCTTCGCGGTCGACGCCTCCGGGTCCACGGCCATGCAGCGGCTCGCGGAGACGAAGGGCGCCATCGAGCTTCTGCTCGCGGAGTGCTACATCCGCCGCGATCAGGTCGCGCTGGTGGCGTTCCGCGGCAAGGGCGCGGAAGTTCTCCTGCCGCCCACGCGGTCGCTCACGCGCGCCAAGCGCAGCCTCGCGGCGCTTCCCGGCGGAGGCGGCACGCCGCTCGCATCCGGCATCGCCGCCGCCACCGCGCTCGCGGTCAATGCGCGCCGCCGGGGCATTCTCCCCCTCGTCGTGATCCTCACCGACGGCAAGGGCAACATCGCCGCCGACGGCAAGCCTGGGCGCGACCGCGCTCAAATCGACGCGAGCGCAGCGGCCAAGCGCTTGCGCGCGGAGGGCATCGCTGCAATGTTGGTAGATACGTCTCCGCGTCCTCAACCTCAGGCGGAGCGGCTCGCGCAGCACATGGCGGCGCGGTATGTGCCGCTCCCCTATGCGAACGCGGCGGCGATCTCTAAGGCTGCAAGGATGGCTGCGAAAGCATGAGCGCATTAAACTGGGACCGGGACGGGCTCGATTGGCCAAACCGCGCCGCCAGCAGATTCGTCTCCGCCGGCGGATTGCGATGGCATATCGAGGAGATGGGCAGCGGCCCGCTGGCGCTTCTCATCCACGGAACAGGCGCATCGACCCACTCCTGGCGGCGCTTCGCTCCGATCCTGGCCCATCGCTTCAGGGTGCTCGCGCTCGATCTGCCGGGGCATGGCTTCACGGAAGCGCCGCGCGGCTCGCATCTGTCGCTGCCGCGGATGGCGCAATCCATCGCCGCGCTGCTCGCCGTGCTGCATGTCAAGCCCGATATCGCCATCGGCCATTCGGCGGGAGCGGCCATTCTCTGCCGCATGGCGCTCGATCGCAGGCTCGATACGAAGGCGATCGTCAGCCTGAACGGCGCCTTCCTGCCCTTCGGCGGACCCGCGAGCCAGTTTTTCGGCGGCATCGCCAAGCTTCTGTTCATGAACCCCTTCGTGCCGCGCTTCTTCACCTGGCACGCCTACGACAACGCCACGGTGCGCCGCCTCATCAACGGCACCGGCTCCGAGATCGATTTGGAGGGCCTGGCGCTTTACGCACGCCTGCTCCGCAATCCGGTGCACGTCGCCGCGGCGCTCGGCATGATGGCGAGCTGGGACCTCGAAACCTTGTCGCGGGAGCTGCCGAAGCTCCCAACGAAGCTCACGCTGATTGCCGCCGCCAAGGACAGGGCCGTGCCGTCGGACGTGGCGTTTAAGGTGCAGGACATGGTTCCAGGCTCCAAGGTCATTCTCCTGCGCAATCTCGGCCACCTCGCCCATGAGGAAAAGCCGGCCGAGGTCGCGGAATTCATCGTCTCCGAGGCGATCCGCTACGGCGTCCTGCCCCAGGAGCAAATCCAGGAAGCGGCGGAATAGCGGCCGCAAAGGAGCGTTGGCGTGGGCGGCTTGGCGGAGCTGTTTCTGGTTGCGGGCCCGGTGCTCGCCTTTGCAATCTACGAGCTTGTGAAGCTGAACCGGGATAAGAAGCCGCCCAAGAGCTAACCATTCCCGCCAAATCGAACCCAATCCTGGCGCCGCATTCGCCTTCGCGCTTGCCAGCCGCCGTCATTCCGTCTCATTGTCAACGGAGGCTACCCCGTCCGAGCTGGCGCATGAAAAATGAGTGTCTTTCCCTGAAAATGCTCTCATTGTTGGATACGCGTTCATAATCAAGTCATCGCAGCTGCGCCGATAAATCCAGAATCGAAAACGACAGGTCTCGACATGCTTTCTTCGAAAAACGCTCCCGTGAGCTTGCGCTTTCTGAAGCGGGCCGCCGCCTTCGCGGGCGTCTGCCTCCTGGCCGTGAGCTTCGGTCTTGAGCCGGCGGCCTTTGGCGCAAACAGAAGCAGGCTCCTGGGCCGCCTCGAAGCGCCCGAGCAGAACTCGCTTCTCGGCAGCTATCTCGCCGGTCATGTGGCGCGCGCTTCGAGGGACAGCGACAGCGCCGCCCTTTACTACAGGCGCGCCCTTTCGAAAGACCCGACCAACGAAGATATTCTCGACGACGCCTTCCAGCTCGACCTTGCCGCCGGCGATTTCGATTCCGCGCGCAGCCTCGCGCAGCGCCTCGTGAAGCGCCAGCACGACAACACCATCGCCCATATTTTCCTCGGCCTCGACGCCTTCAAACACCGGGACTTCGCCAAGGCCGACGAGCACTTCCGCGAGGCCGAGAAGGGGACCTCCCCGGACGAGCCCACGATCAAGCTCGCCAGAGCCTGGGTCAATGTCGGCCAGGGCAATACCGACAAGGCGCTCGCCGCTCTTGAGGCGCCGAGCAAGGCCCAATGGGCGACGCATTTCGAGACGGTCCAACGCGCCTTCATCGCCGATGTCGCCAAGAAGAAGGCGGCGGCGGAGGATGCCTACCGCGCCATCTACGAAAAGAAGCAGCCGAACGCCCGCATCGCCGAGGCTTGCGCCAGGCACCTCGCCTTTTGGGGCGACAGGGACAAGGCGATGGAGACGCTGGTTGATGGCGGCGCCGACACGACGCCGCTCGGCAAGGCTCTCATGGCGGAGCTGAAGGCGGGCAAGACGCCGAAGCTCATGGTTTCCAACGTGGAAGAGGGGCTGGCCGAAATCCTTCCTCGGCATCGGGCAGGTGCTGGCCTCGAACAACGGAGTGGACGCGGCGCAGATCTACCTCCGCCTGGCGCTGTTCCTGAACCCGGCCTCCGATATCGCCAAGCTCGAACTCGCCGAGCTTTACGGGAACCTGGAGCAATACGACAAGGCGATAGCGGTGATCGACGCCATTCACGACGGCTCCGCGTTCTCCGGCAATGCGAAGGTTCGCAAGGCGCTGTACCTGAATGCGCTGCAGAAGACGGACGACGCGGTCGCGCTCCTGAAAGCCGTGCTGGACAAGAATCCCAAGGAGGATCAGGTCGTCCAGACGCTGGCGTCGATCGAAAGCGCGCGCAAGAACTATGAAGCCGCCATTCCCTATTACGACCGCGCCATCGAGCTTGCCGGCCCCCCGAGAAGAAGCATTGGAGCCTCTATTACGCGCGCGGGATCGCCTATGAGCGCACGAAGCAATGGGCGAAGGCCGAGCCGGACTTCAAGAAGGCGCTGGAACTCGATCCCGAGCAGGGCGCTGTGCTGAACTACCTCGGCTATTCCTGGCTCGACCAGAACATCAACATCCCCGAGGCGTTCGACCTCATCAAGAAGGCGGTCCGGCTCAAGCCGAACGACGGCTATATCATCGACAGCCTCGGCTGGGGCTATTACATCCAGAAGGATTACGAGCAGGCGCTGAAGCATCTCGAAAAAGCCGTCGAGCTTCGGCCTGAGGATCCCACGCTGAACGACCATCTGGGCGACGTCTATTGGCGGCTCGGGCGCAAGCTTGAGGCGCAGTTTCAATGGACGCAGGCGCTGACGCTCAGTCCCGAGCCGGAGGACGAGGCGAAGATCAAGAAGAAGCTGGAGACGGGCTTGGCCGACGAGTCGGGGCCGCGCGCGGAGCTGCAACAGCCCCCCGCGGCGCCGGTCGAGACGCCCGCCCCGCAGGAAGCGCCCGCTCCGACCGCCAATCCATAGCCGGCCGGCCTCAGCAGGAGCAGCGAAAGCTCCGTGAGGCCTAATATCGGAGCATCGTCATCCCGGCCAAGCGAAGCGCGAGCCGGGATCCGCAAAAAATGAGCGCTGCGATTTATTCAGATCCCGGATAAGGCTTCGCCTTTCCGGGATGACCGCAAGGGACGGGTCGATAGGCGAGCCAGAAATCGGGGCTCTCTCGGCAGCTGTTCGTGGCGGAAGGGCCTTTCGCCTCACGAGGGTCGACAACAGCGCTCAAGCCGCCTAATGAACTCGCAAAGTTAGAGCGCAGCCCAGGTTTCAAATCATGCCGTTTTCCGCACACGATCCGCGCGGCGCCGGAGAAGGCGGCCGTCCGGCCGGCGCCATCGCCGAGAGCGCCCGCGCCAAAGTCAATCTGACCCTGCATATCGAGGGCAAGCGGCCCGATGGCTACCACGAGCTGGAAAGCCTCGTGGTTTTCGCCGATGTATGCGACGAACTCGCCTTCACCCCTGCCTCCGCGGACAGCCTTGAGCTGGAAGGGCCTTTCGCGGGCCTCGTCGATGGCGAAAACCTTGTGCTGAAGGCGAAGCGCGCCGTCGCCTCGTGGCTTGGCGTGGAGATTTCCGGCGCGTTCCGCCTGCACAAGCACATCCCTGTCGCGGCGGGCCTAGGCGGCGGCTCCTCCGACGCGGCGGCGGCGATCAGGGCGCTGCTGCGGGCGCATGGCGGCGCGGCGGACGCCTCCGCCTTCGTCGGGCGCTCCGCCTCCATCGGCGCCGACGTTCCCGTCTGCCTCCACAACGGCGCGGCCTGGATGTGCGGGCTTGGTGAGCGCGTCACGCCCATAGCCGGCATGCCCCCGCTGCCCGCAATCCTCGTCAATCCGCGCATCAAGCTCTCGACCGCCGACGTGTTCAGAACGCTGAAGGCGCCGCCCCTGCCCGCCCGCGCGTCCGAGGCGCCGCCCGCGCTTCCCGCGCTCGCCAACGCGAAAGACGCCGCCGCCTATGCAAGCCAGGGGCGCAACGACCTGGAGGCGCCCGCCATCGCGCTCGAACCCGCCGTGGACGCCGTGCTGGCCACGATCCGGCGCCTCGATGGCTGCCTGCTCGCGCGGCTCTCGGGGAGCGGCCCGACCTGTTTCGGCCTGTTTCCCTCCCAGGAAGCTGCGGCGCGGGCGGCTCATGAGGTCGCCGCAGCCGATCCGCAATGGTGGGTACAAGCGACGACGCTGCGTTAAGCCGAGGCGGCAAGCTGCGCAATCTGCGCCGAAGCCGTTTTTTGGGGACGCCGGCGCCCGATCAGAGCCCTTGCGCAGGTTTGGCTTAAGGTTGAGCAACGATGCTGAAATCGAACACGCGAAGGAAAACTACTATGAGACTCCTGGCCCTCGCCCTCATGCTTTGGATGCCGGCCCACGCTTTCGCCATGCCATGCGATGCGGGCTACAGGTGCATCTCGGCCAGCGGCAAATATAAAATCGAGATCCAGCGCTGCCGCTACGACAACCGCCTCGGCGCCATCTCGGTCCTCCAGATCGGCGGCAAGGACGCGGCCGATGCGCAGCTGGGCGCGGCCTTCGATGGCGACGATTTCGGCGGCTTCGAGATCGATCTTGCCGAGCGGGGCGACCTGCAGCGCGTCCTCTCGGTGGAGTGGACGAAAAAGACCGGCAAGGGGTCGATCCGCGACAAGTCGCGAAACAGCAACCCCGCGCCCTATAAGACCGGCTTCTCGGAAGCCATAAGCTGCAAAAGCGAAGAGTGACGCCAATCCCAAGATGTCGCGCCCTATTTGCCGGCGCGGCTTGTGGTATTAGGATACCGCGCGGAGGCGCCTCTTTTTGCAAAACGAACCCAATGGGGTTAATTAGCCGTGTACGCTCGCGGGATTGCGCGTGCGCGCCGCCGGGTCGAGTTCGGGCCGTTCACGCGCTCAGAGGCGATGCGGGGCGAGCGCGCAGGCGACGGCGCAGCCATCGCCGCATTCGATTTGCAGCGTGGTGTGGTCGATACCGAAATCGGCGTGAAGCGAGGCGGCGGCGCGCGCGATGAAGCCGTCGCCCGGATGGCCGGCGGGCATCACGAGATGGCAGGTCAGCGCCGTCTCGGTCGTGCTCATCGCCCAGATGTGCAGGTCGTGGACGCGCTCCACGCCGTCGAGCCGCTCCAGATGGCCGCGCACCTCCCCCGGATCGATGCCGGGCGGCACTGCGTGCAAGGCGAGGTCGAAGGACTCGCGCAGCAGCGCCCACGCGCCATTCACGATGATGGCCGAGATCACGAGGCTCACCAGCGGGTCGATCCAAAACCAGCCTGTTTTCAGGATCAGGAAGGCCGAGACGACGACGCCGAGCGAGATGCCCGCGTCGGCCGCCATGTGCAGGAAGGCGCCGCGGATGTTGAGGTCGCGCTTGCCGCCCTGCCTGAAAAGCAGCGCCGTGCCGCCGTTCACCAGGATGCCGATGGCGGCGACGATCATGACGGCGCCGGCGGCGACCGGCTCCGGCGAGGCCAAGCGCCGCGCGGCTTCGAGCGCGATGGCGCCCACCGCGATCAACAGCACGATGGCGTTGGCGAGCGCCGCCAGGATCGAGGTGGAGCGATAGCCGTAGGTATAGCGCGAGGTCGGCGCCTTCCGCGCGGCGGCGCTCGCGCCCCAGGCCAGAAGCAGGCCGAACACGTCGCCGAGATTGTGCCCGGCGTCGGCAAGCAGCGCCATCGAATTGCCGATGACGCCGTAAGCCGCCTGCAGGACGACAAGCGCCATGTTCAGCGCCACGCCCACGGCGAAGGCGAGCCGGAAATCCTGGGCCGCATGCGCATGATTATGATCGTGTCCGTGCATCCGGCAAAGCCAGAGAGTTTCGAGCGGGCGGAGGCGCCTCGCCCAAACATAGGCCGGATTTGCGATTTTCACAGCTGAGAATCGAAGGCGCGCTGCTCGCGCTTTACATGCGCGCGCGCGTCTTCGACATTGAGCGGATCGCGCGAGGAGGCGCCGCATGGACACGTTTTCTTCCGATGGCGTCAGGATCGCGTTTACTGTCGAGGGCGACGGAGAGCCGATCCTGCTCATCCACGGCTTCGCCTCGAACCTGCAGACGAATTGGCGCGGCACGGGCTGGATCGGCCTTCTCGCCGGCGCCGGCTTCAAGGTGGTCGCCTTCGACAATCGCGGCCACGGGGAAAGCGAGAAGCTCTACGATCCCGATGCCTACACCGGCCCCGAAATGGCGGAGGACGCATGCCGCCTGCTGGACCATCTCGGCATCGAAAACGCGCATGTCATCGGCTATTCCATGGGCTCGCGGCTCGCCGCCTTCCTCGGGCTTCAGCATCCCGCCCGCGTGCGAAGCGCGATTTTCGGCGGGCTCGGCGCGAACATGATGCACGGAACGGGCGACCCCGCGCCCATCGCGGCGGCGCTTCTCTCCGAGGATCCGGGCGCGATCGCGGATGGTTACGCGCGCGCCTTTCGCATCTTCGCGGACCAGACCAAGAGCGACCGCCGCGCGCTCGCCGCCTGCATCATGGCGTCGCGCCATCGCATTGCGGGCAACCGGCTCGCGGAGCTTTGCATGCCGGTCCTCGTCGCGGTCGGAACGGAGGACACGCTCGCCGGCCCCGCGCAGCCGCTCGCCGACGCGATACCGGGAGCCGAAGCGCTGGACATTCCAGGCCGGGATCACATGAAAGCCGTTGGCGACCGCGTTTTCAAGGAAGGCGCGCTCGCTTTTCTGAGGCGGCAAGATCGTGCGCCAATTCTTTGCGCATGAACGTTTATTCAGTTAAGCTCCGACCATTCGCACTCCCGACGGGGGACCGCTCGCCGATGTTGAACACCAAGCGCCAAGGCAAGACAGCAAAGGTCCGGCCCTACGATCCCGTATGGGATCAGATCCGGGCCGAGGCGGAGGATGTGACGAAGCGGGAGCCGGAGCTTACCGCGTTCATTTTCGCGAACATTCTCAATCACACCAAGCTCGAACACGCAGTCTGCACGAGGCTGGCGCACCGGCTCGGCCATGACGACGTGGACGCGGACCTCATCCGCCAGACCTTCCTCAACATACTCGAAAGCCACCCCGAGTTTGGGGCTACGATCCGCGTCGATTTGGCGGCCGTCTACGACCGCGACCCGGCCTGCAACCGGCTGATCGATCCGCTGCTTTACTTCAAAGGCTTCCACGCGCTGGAAACGCAGCGCTTCAGCAACGCGCTCTGGCATCTCGGCCGCCGCGATTTCGCGTTCTACCTGCAAAGCCAGTCGTCCCGCGTTTTCGCCATCGACATCCATCCCGCTGCGAAGATCGGGCGCGGCATCATGCTCGACCACGGCTCCGGCATCGTGATCGGCGAGACGGCGGAAATCGGCGACAACAGCTCGCTCCTGCATAACGTGACGCTCGGCGGAAGCGGCAAGGAGACGGGAGATCGCCATCCGAAGGTGGGAAGCGGCGTCATGATCGGGGCTGGCGCAGAATCCTCGGCAATATCGTCGTGGGAGATTGCGCGCGCGTCGCCGCCGGAAGCGTGGTGCTGAAGGACGTGCCGCCGAGAACGACTGTCGCCGGCGTGCCCGCGCGTGTGGTCGGCGAGGCCGGCTGCAGCCAGCCTTCCCGCATGATGGATCAGCTGCTAAAAGACTTGGAACTCATCAGGCAGGAAACGCGTTCGGAGCAAACAGGCCAATCATGACGCCCGCAGAGATCAAGAGCCTCGAAAATTACTTGAGAAAAACCTTCGAACTCTGAGGATATCGAGCTTAAAAAGAGAGCAAGGAAGCAGGATTCCGTCGAGGTCTACGTCAAGGAGAAATCCGTCGGAGTCATCGACAAGGACGTCGAAGACGGCGAAACGGCCTATCAATTCCAGATGGAATGGAAATTGGCGAATCCGAAGCCCATGACGCCCGCGGATATTAAAGGCCTTGAGAACACCTTGAGAAGCACCTTCGGCCTCGAAGCGATCGAGGTCAAGAAAAGAGCCAAGAAGCAGGACTCCGTCGAGGTGTTCGTGAAGGAAGAGTTCATCGGCGTCATCTACAAGGATGACGGCGACAGCAAGGTTCAGTTCCAGATGGCGATCCTTGCCGACGATCTCAAAGACTGACGGGGTTCCGCATGCCAGTCCTCGCTCTCGACGGCGTTGCGCCGCACCTTCCGCCCATCGGAAGCTTCTGGATCGCCCCCAGCGCCTATGTCATCGGCAAGGTCGCGCTGGGCCGCGATGTTTCCGTCTGGTTCGGCTCCGTGCTGCGCGGCGACAACGAGATCCTCGAAGTGGGCGAAGGCACGAACATCCAGGAAAATTGCGTCCTTCATACCGACGAGGGCGTCCCGTTCAAGATTGGGCGCGGCTGCACCGTGGGTCACAGGGCGATGCTGCATGGCTGCATCGTGGGCGATCATTGCCTGATCGGCATCGGCGCGACCATCCTGAACAAAGCCGTGATCGGCGACAATTGCATCATCGGCGCGCATGCGCTCATCACCGAGGGAAAAGCGATACCGGCGGGCTCGGTCGTCATGGGATCGCCGGGCAAGATCGTGCGCACGCTCGGCAGGCGGAAATCGAGGGCCTGCGCGCGTCGGCGGACCATTACGTGGCGAACGCGCGCCGCTTCCGCACGCAGCTTACCGAAGCGGGCGGCGGCGCGACCGACGTGTCCCCCATCGATTGAGTCCGGAACGCGGTTGCTGAAGCCTTGGCGGGGCTTTGCGGCTGCGCAATAACCAGTTGCCAAAGATCGTCCAGGGTGTGAAATTCATCGACGGACTTGAGATCGCCGCCAAGTTGAAGGCGCCTCAAGCCAAATTCGCCGCCGCCTGACCCGGAAGGCCGTCACCGAAATTTGGCGATAGCTCCTGTCACTTTGCATAAGCGCTCACTTCCCTTCCTGCTACTGCCGCCACTCTCGCGCGAAAAAAGCGGATATTGAAGGTGATCCCGCGTAAGCGGCGCCCCGTCACAGGGTAGCGGCGTAAGCCCAGGGCATAAGCTCATCGATGCGGCGCGCGGGCCAGCGGTTGACGAGCTGGTCAGCACATCCGTGAGCCAAGCGTTCGGATTGACGCCGTTGAGTTTGCAGGTTTCGATGAGCGACGCCAGACAGTCCTCGAACCAGGATTTCAGCTCCTCGATTTCAGGCCGGGACCGGGCCTGGCGGGCGGCAAGCCGCTTCTCCGGCGGCTGTCCGCGGATCTCTGCCTCGATCTTGTACAGTTTCTGAATGCGCTCCAGAGCCTTTTGGGCGATGGGAGCCGGACCTTTGGCGGCGATTTCGCAAAAGCCCAGCAATAGGCAAGCGTCACCGGCCCGCCGCCGCGATCGGGGCGGGCAAGAATGTTGTAGCCATCGTAGCCGTCCACCTGGAGGATGCCGTTGAAGCCCTCCAGCAAGGTGTGCACATTTTTGCCGCCGCGCCCCGGCGCGTAGGAATAGGCCACGGCGGGCGGCGCCTTGCTGCCCCAGGGCCGGTCATCGCTGGCGATGGCCCAGAAGTAACCGGACTTGGTCTTGCCGCGGCCCGGATCCAGCACTGGGCAGCGCGTCTCATCGGCGAACAGCTTGTCCGGGCTTTTCAGGATCGCACTTTTCAAGTGTTTGAAAACATTGAGATCTGATTTTCGGAGTCGACCCGACACGGGCGGCCTTTCCGCGCAAGCGCGGCGGCGACATGCTCGCTATCGAGGTCAGCGGCCCGGATCTGGTGCGGCGCATCGGGCATGATCTGCCCACTTGTCAGAATGCCAGCCTTGAGTAAGTATCCCCCGGCAGAGCCGGGGGCTTTAGAATTGGAGCCGCTCGAAGCGGCAGACGGGGTCGCTAACGCGGCCCCAAAGTTTTCGGCCACCTGAAGGTGGCAGGTTCAGCGCCAAAGGTTGAGTTGGTCGAGCCGCTGATCCTCTTTCTCCTGGTTTCGGATATAGACCCGGATAGCTTCCTCATCCAAGCCCACGGTGTTCACGAAAAACCCTCGCGCCCAGAAATGCTGGCCCACGAAATTGCGTTTGCGCTCCCCGTAGACCCGCGCCAGATGAATTGCGCTTTTGCCCTTGATGAACCCGATTACCTGCGACACCGCATATTTGGGCGGGATCGAAATCATCATGTGCACGTGATCGGACATCAAATGTCCCTCCTCGATCTTCAACTCCTTCTGTGCGGCAAGCTTGTGAAAGACCTCTCCGAGGTGACGGCGCAGCTCCCGATACAGCGTTTTGCGCCTGCATTTCGGAATAAAGACGACGTGATATTTGCAGTCCCAAGTGGTGTGGCTTAGGCTCCCATACTCGTTCATCGGCGGAGTTCCCTTCGTGTGCGTGGCTGCTCACGCTGGAACTCCGCCGATGGACTGCGGAAAACGTCAAACTGCTACTGCCTCCCCGGCAGAGCCGGGGGATCTCCCTTGGATGTTAGCTTGCGCACTTGATGAGGGCTGACGCCGAGCCGTGTCGCGGCATCGCGCAGCGTGAGCCACTCGCCATTCTTCTCAGCCGACAAATAGCCGTGGATGCCATTCACTCGGCGGACAGAACTGACGCGGTGCGCCGTCCAGGTCTTGCCCTGACCGGTCGGCATTCCCATTCGGTTCAGCGAGGCCGCGATGTCCTGATCCGACCAGCGCCCCGCCATGGCGCGCATGACGGCTAGCGCCTGCTCGGGAGTGCAGCAACCGTGTTCGCCGGTTTTCGGCTTTTTGACGCGCAGTTCGGAATGCTGGCCGCCTTTCCAATGGATGACGAGCACGATCTCGCCGGCGGCCTCGTCGACGTCGGCGACGATCTCCGTGATAAGGGTTCGCACCAGCCGCTGGCGTGTCCGCCTCGTCGTTTTCGGCGCCTTCCAGGCCGCGGTGAGATCATCGGCCAGTCCAGTCAAATCGGGGAGTTGCTGACCGACTTCCGGCGATTGCATGTCGTCGAGCCGTCGCCGGCACGCTTCGACACGCCGCAGCGTGGCCTCCCACGCCTTCTCCAGCTGCGCGGCGATCAGGCGGTTATCGGGGTCGCATGCTGCGTAGCGATAAGACGCGCAAGCCGGGCAAGGCGCCCTTGCCGGCGAAGACGGTGGCGAAAGTGCTGGCGCTGCCGTGCTCCGAGCCGCCGGGAAACGCCACGCATTGGACCGGCCGCGCGGTCGCGAAGGCCGTCGGCATAAGCCTTCGAGCAGTGCAGCGCATCTGGGAGGCGCATCGCCTCCAGCCGCATCGCTTGCGCACCTTTAAGAAGTCCAACGATCCCGCCTTCGTCGAGAAAGTCGAGGATGTGGTCGGCCTTTACATGAACCCACCCTGCCACGCGGTCGTCTTGTCGATCGATGAGAAAAGCCAGATCCAGGCGCTCGACCGAACACAGCCGGGACTACCGCTGAAGCCGGGCAAATGCGCAACCATGACCCACGATTATAAGCGCAACGGAACCACGACGCTGTTCGCCGCGCTCAACCTGCTCGACGGAACCGTGCTCGGTCGCTGCATGCAACGCCACCGCCATCAGGAATTCATCAAGTTTCTCAATGCGGTGGAGCGCAAGGTCCCGGCTGGCAAGATCATCCACGTCATTCTGGACAACTACGGAACCCACAAGCATCCCAAGGTGAAGGCCTGGCTGGCGGACCACCCAAGATGGGTTTTCCATTTCACGCCTACCTCCGCCTCCTGGCTGAACGCGGTCGAAAACTTCTTCTCAGCCATCACCCGAAGGCGCATCCGGCGCGGCGTCTTCAAGTCCGTCGCCGACCTCGAAGACGCCATAAGCCGTTACATCGGCGATCACAATCGCCATGCTAAACCCTTCGTCTGGACAAAAACAGCGGAGGAAATCCTCGAAAAGCTCAACCGCCTCGACCTGCATCTTCTGAATGAATTAGTGCACTAGCCCGACTTCGCCGATTGGACCGATTATGACAGGCTAACGTCCTGATATATCGGAATCTGACTATTGAAAGTCGGCACCACAGCGGCTGGCTAGGCGGCCTTGGGCTTCGCGATCCTGGGCGGCGGCTGTGGCGGCAAGCGAAGCTTGAGTTTGTGCAGCAAGAGTAGGTGATCCTTCTCCGGCTGTGTGTAGCGGGTGAAGATTAGCGTGCGACCGTCCGTTGTGGGGAAGTGAACGTCCAGCATCTGGATCGCGGCGAACTTCTCAAGCACGGCGCGGGGCGTCAGTCCCGGCGCAAGCGCGTGAAGGCGTTGCTTCAGGGTTACCTGGAGGCAATAAGCGAGGAAGGCCACGAAGATGTGCGCCTCGATACGCTCGTCGGTCTGATGATAGACTGGCCGGATGGCGAGATCGCCCTTCAGTTCCTTGAACGCCTGCTCCACTTCGGTGAGTTGGATGTAAAAGGCCCACAACTCCGCCGGCGCCTTTCCTGTGAGATTGGAGCGCAGCAGATACCGGCCTTCGTGGCGCCGGCAGGCGCGCAAGCGCTTGCGGTTCAGCGTGAAGGTGAAGGTTTCCGGGGTGACGGGCTGGCCGGCCTTGGGCAGCGTGACGGTGACGAGGCTTTTGGCGCGCCCAGCTTCCTTCTGCGCGGCTCCGATTTTCAGGAGCAGTTGATCGCGCGACGGCGCCTGTTTGAGGAGTTCCTTGAGCCGCGTCCAGTATTTCTTGAGCTTTCTGCGCCGCATGGCGCGCTCTTTCAGCACGCGGCCTTCGCTCTTGGCAAGGATGTAGACCTCGCCCTCCTGCTCCAAAAGCTTGACGCTGACCGCTTCCTTGGCCTGGCTCCAGGGCTTGCCGGTAAAATCCTTCTCAAGCGCCGTCAGCCTTCCCTTCGGCGTGCCGACAAGATAGCTCACCGGCGGCGAGGCGCGCATCTTGGCCAGAGTTTCTTCAGTTGGAATGCCGCGATCCATCACCCATATGCGGTCCGCCTTGCCATATTGCTTCTCGATCTTGGCCAGAAAATCCGCAAGGGTGGTCTTGTCGCTGGTGTTTCCAGCCAGCACTTCGTAGGCCAGCGGAAGACCCTCAGGGGTTACGATGAGCGCAATCACAACCTGCACACAGTCCGGGCGTTTGTCGCGGCTGTAGCCGTGCTTGCGCTTGCCCTCGCTGGGCGGATCGCATTCGAAATAGGTGCTGGTCAGATCGTAGAGCAACACGTCGAAGCGCGGATTAAACAGAGTTTTCCAGCGTTCCGTGAGGTGCGTAAAGAGAGCCTCCTTGTGCTCCACAAGCTTGTCCAGGCAGCGGTAGAGCTTATGGCTTTCCGCCAGCTTGGCGTCCTCGCCCAGAAGATCGCCGATGGCGCTCCTGTCCCACCACTGTCTATGCAGCCGCCACTCGCTGCCCGGATCGATCAGCCGGTAGCAGGTCAGCGTTTTCAAGACGTTCAGCCAAGAAGTTCCTTTGCGGCTTGACGGGAGGCGTTCGTGCCAGAAGGCATCAAGCTGCAACTGCTCCCAGAGATCGAGCGCCAGCCAGCAGGCGCCCCACTGCCGCGGGCGGTGAAGCTCGAAATCCTTCAGGCGAACCTGCATCGCTTCGGGCAGCGCCTCGGACGCTGCGCGATCTTCCGGGAACAGGGCGATCTGCGTCATCCGCCCTGCGCCCTCGTCGAAAACCTCAAGCGCGCGACTCCACTGCGCCTGCTGGCCGCTGGCAATCTCGCCCAGGTACAGAACCTGCCGCTGAATGGTCTTGCCGCCGCTCACGCGCCGGTTCTCGACAACGCTCCAGTAGCGGTGCTCCTTGCCGTCCTTGATCGACTCTTCGCCCGTAAGAACATGCGGGCAAGTGAGTCAAAAACTACCCGGCCCGCAACGGGGTAGGTCGGCACCGCAGCCGTTTTGGGAGATGCCGACGCTGATTTATAGGAGCTTTCTGGCCGCAAAAGCCGCTTTTCAACAGCCAAAGG
>CAVWOB010000015.1:0-131863 GCA_963756335.1 uncultured Alphaproteobacteria bacterium | reverse complement strand
CGGCCGTCCCACGCCATGATACAGCCCAAGCAGATCGTAGGGATCGCGGATGCGCATGGCCCTGAGCGTCTCCTCGCCTGCGAAATCGGCGACCTGAACCGTCACGTTTCCGAGCGCCGCGCGGAACTCTTCGGGCAGGCCGTCCCAGATAGCCTGAGCGGCCGCCTCGAAATCCACGTGCGTCCCAAGCGGACCTGAAGGCATAGGCGGCCTCCCTTTTCCGAAGGATCGATGCCGATGCCGGGAATTTGGGCCTGGTTCCCGCGAACCCAAGAGCGCAGGCGCCCTTTGCATCGGGCCAAGGCGACGGTGGCCCGATCCGCGGGCGGCGTCACCAGTGCGGATCGAGGGGCGCGCCATCGAAGATTTCGGCGAGGCGCTGGCCCATGCCGCGCGCGGCGCCTTCCGGCAGGTCGTGGCGGGAGAAAAAGCGGCTTTCGAGGATCTCGCGGTTCGGCGGCGGGATGCTGGGCCGCTCCCACTCGCGCACCACGAACAGCGCGACGTGATCGCTCGGCAGCACCCTGAAGTTCGCGAACAGGCCGTGGAGCTTCGGCCGCCCCTTCAGGACAACGCCCGCCTCCTCCTCGATCTCGCGCGCAACGGCGGTCTCGACGGTCTCGCCCCATTCGACGCCGCCGCCCGGAAAGTGCCAGCCCGGCCGGTAGCCGTGGCGCACCAGCAGCACGCTGTCGCCATCGATCACGCAACCCTGCGCTCCAAGCGTTGCGCCGCGTGTTAGACGCCAGTAGGCTGCGATAAAGCGCATGGGAAAGCGTGGGGCCATGCCGGTTTTCATCCTGTGACGAAAGCTGAAGCGCACCCTGTTCCGTTCGCGACGAAATCGCAAGCTTGGAGTAAAGTCTCCCCGTTCGTTCCCGCACAAGCCGGGACGCCGGGGCCGCCTCTGGAGGATCGCATGCGCCGCGCGCATCCCATTTGGACGCTTGTTGTTTGCGCCGGCGCCATGCTCGCGATCAACATGGGCGTCCGCCAGACGTTCGGGCTTTACATGAAGCCCATCAGCCAGGATCTCGATCTCGACCGGCAGGTGTTCTCGCTCGCGCTGGCGATCTTCAACCTTGTCTGGGGTTTGGCGGGGCCCTTCGCGGGCGCGTTCAGCGATCGCTTCGGCGTCGTAAGGGTTGCGCTCGCGGGAACGGCGCTTTACGTGGCCGGGCTCATCCTGATGGCGACCGCGTCCGGCGCGAGCATGCTGTTGCTCGGCGGCGCGCTGGTCGGACTCGGCGTCGCGGGCACGGGCTTCATGGCGGTGTTCGGCGTCATCGCGCGCGCCGCGCCGCCGGACAAGCGCGCGTCCGCGCTCGGGCTTGTGACCACAGGCAGCGCCATAGGCCAGTTCGTGGCGCTGCCATATGCGCATGTGATCCTGGAGGCGACGGGCTGGTCGGCGACGCTGTGGATCATGGCGGGAACGGCGGCGCTGATGGCGCCGCTCGGCCTGGCCCTCGGCCGTGGAGCGGGCGCCGAGCCGCATCCAAGCGCGCATTCGAGCCAGGGCCTTTCAAGCGCGCTCGCCGAGGCGCTCAGGCATCCGAGCTTCCTGCTCCTGACCGCCGGGTTTTTCGTGTGCGGCTTCCATATCTCCGCCGTCGCGATCCATCTGCCGGCCTTCCTCGCGGACAAGGGCTTCAGCCCGGCGCTCGGCGCCATCGCGCTCACCATCATCGGCGGGGCGAACATTTTCGGCTCCTATTTCTGCGGGCGGATCGGCGATGTGTTCCCGAAGCACATCGCGCTCGCCATCCTCTATCTCGCGCGCGGGGCGGTCTTCCTCGCGATGATCTATCTGCCGCTCACCGTGACAAGCGTGCTGGTCTACGCCTTGCTTCTTGGACTGCTCTGGCTCGGCACCATTCCCCTGACGAGCGGCCTTATCGTCACCTTCTTCGGCCCGCGCTGGCTGTCGATGCTGTATGGAATCGTCTTCCTCTCCCATCAAGCCGGAAGCTTCATGGGCGCGTGGCTCGGCGGCTGGCTTTACGATACGTATAAGTCGTACGATATGCTGTGGTGGGCATCGGTGACGGTGGCGCTGCTGGCGGCGGCGCTGCACCTGCCGATAAGGGAGCGGCCGGCGCCCCGGCTTGCGGCGGCGCCCGCGGAATAGGGAGGAGGCATGCCTCAGGCCGTAAAATGGAGCTTGATCGGAGGCGTCGCGCTGCTATGCGCCGGCGCGTCCTATCTCATGATCGCGCGCGGGCCTGCGCTCCTCCTCGACATTGGCGGCGCGCTCGCCGGCTGCTTCTAGAGCGGCGCCCGGAAAAGTGTGAAGCGGTTTTCCGATAAGGCGCACGGCAAAACGAGCGCTTTCGATTCCATCAAAAGCGGATAAGCTCTAGCGCATCGTGCATTTAATCGAATGCAGCGGCGTTTTCGTCGCCCCGCGAAAGCGGGGACCCAGTATCCGATGGGCGTCGAGATTACCGGATTCCCGCTTTTCACGGGAATGACGCCGAAGGGCATGAGGCCAATTCCGACTTTAAGTCCGATGCTCTAGAGCGGCGCCCGGGTGCGTCATTCCCGGCCCCGCCTTCGCGGGGACGACGGGTTAGGGTCGCGCCGAATTGAGCTATGAGCCGCGCAGTTTGGAGGCCGCCGACCGCGTGTCACATTTCCTTTTTGGCAGGATGCGCGTTCGTTTCACGCTGCGGGGATGAGCCCGCCTCTTGCTTGGATTTTCTGGTTGCTACGATAATGCTCGAAGAGCCGGGCTTCCACTGGTAGCCGAAGCTGAAACGAATGGGCAGCGGCCGCCGCTCGACATAGAGCCGATGCAGGTTCGGCTGATAATCGCGGGCAAACAGCGGAATCGGCGTCACATAGCTGCCAAACGGGTCCACGGCCCACTCCTTCATGTCGAAATAGCTGAGCGGAACGCCTGAATTGTCCTGCACGATCGAGGCGGCATGCTGGAGAAGGAAGGTGCGAACGCGGGAGAAGCCATCGTTGTGAAGAAGATAGGAGGCGCTCTTGATGAAAGCGTCGCTCGCGCCAAGCTTTTCGCAGAACTTCAGAAAACCGCTATGCTCCGCTCCGCCATTCGAGAGGTCCGACTTGAAATAATAGAGCGTTTTTTGCTGGTCATCCTTCCCCGCGAAGGTGATTTTCACCCCGTAGGAGCCAAGGCCGCCCGCCTTCGCTTGCGCGCGCAAAGCGGTTTCCGCCAGCTGCGGCTCTCCCTCCTTGTCGAGGCTTACGAATTCCACGCTCTTAATGGTGTGGCCGGAGCGGGCCAGAAAAGCGAACAGAACAGGCAATGTGCCGGTCAGGCGCCGCCCGCTGAGGCGATGCCTCATTTCCTGGGTGATGAAGAAACTGTAGGTAAAGACGGTATTAAGTGAGCCGCGCAGCCCGTCGAGCTCTTGGGAGATGGCTGTTCTCGGCAGCTTCGCGATGTCCGGAATTTCGCCCGGCTCCTCGAGCCCCGCCAACACATAGGTCGTCGCGTTCGGGAAAAACACGTTGGCGTAAAGAAAATCCGGCCCGCTGAACATATAGAGAAGCGTGGGTTGCGTCTTTTTCAGGTGTTCGGAGGCCCAGGACCTCGCGCTTGAGAGCTGCGGCTTGTCGAGGTTCGCCCACGCCCTGTTGAAGAAGTCGGAATGCCGGGCGAAGTCTGCGTTCTTTGTCAGAGGCTGGAGCGGACTATCGGCGGCGACCGTCATGCCCGCAAGGAAGCGGGCGTTGTCGTTGAGCGACGTGTCGCCGGCAAGCGCAGGCGCGATGGCGAAAGTCACCGAAACAAAGAGGACTGCGGCTCTGCGCCAGATGTGAAGTGTATTCATCGCCCCACGGTTCCTAATTCGAATTAACCAAAAATTAAGGATACCCGCTCCCGTGCTGCTCGGGAAGAAGGTTGCAGACAAGAGCGCCGACGAGATCGCCTTGCGGCTCGCAAGACGTTCAACTGACGCCGCTCATCTCAGGATCGAGATTGGAGAAAGCGCACTAACCCCGCCGACGCCTGTTACAGAGAAGTTGCGGCTCGTAAACCGAACACGGCGGTTGTTAAGAATGTAACTTGTGCTCGACGATTTGGCGAGCGCCGCGCAGCTTGAGCCTGTCGTCTGGCCGGCGCCCGTGTCGAATTGGCAACGCTGGTTCGAAAGGAGGCGGCGGCAGCCGCGAGCGCACGGAACCGCGCCGCTGCAAACCGCTTCGGAAGCCGAAGGGGAGCGGCGGCAAAGCCTCAGGCCTATGTCCGAACGGAGCTAACATCCAAGGGAGATCCCCCGGCTCTGCCGGGGAGGCAGTAGCAGTTTGACGTTTTCCGCAGTCCATCGGCGGAGTTCCAGCGTGAGCAGCCACGCACACGAAGGGAACTCCACCGATGAACGAGTATGGGAGCCTAAGCCACACCACTTGGGACTGCAAATATCACGTCGTCTTTATTCCGAAATGCAGGCGCAAAACGCTGTATCGGGAGCTGCGCCGTCACCTCGGAGAGGTCTTTCACAAGCTTGCCGCACAGAAGGAGTCGAAGATCGAGGAGGGACATTTGATGCCCGATCACGTGCACATGATGATTTCGATCCCGCCCAAATATGCGGTGTCGCAGGTAATCGGGTTCATCAAGGGCAAAAGCGCAATTCATCTGGCGCGGGTCTACGGGGAGCGCAAACGCAATTTCGTGGGCCAGCATTTCTGGGCGCGAGGGTTTTTCGTGAACACCGTGGGCTTGGATGAGGAAGCTATCCGGGTCTATATCCGAAACCAGGAGAAAGAGGATCAGCGGCTCGACCAACTCAACCTTTGGCGCTGAACCTGCCACCTTCAGGTGGCCGAAAACTTTGGGGCCGCGTTAGCGACCCCGTCTGCCGCTTCGAGCGGCTCCAATTCTAAAGCCCCCGGCTCTGCCGGGGGATACTTACAAGCATCGTGCATTTAATCGGATGCAGCGGCGTTTTCGATTAGAGCATCGGACTTGAAGCCGGAATCGGCCTCATGCCCTTCGGCGTCTTTCCCGACCCCTTCGCGGGGCTAAACTCCAGCGGGAATCCAGGTATCTCGACGCTCATCGAATACTGGGTCACCGCTTTCGCGGGGACGACGTGCGCCGCTCACGTATCCGCCAAACTCCGCTTAACAAGTTCGGTCGGGATAGCGCAATCTTGCTATTTCAGCATCTACGCCTGGCCACTCGATCCGCCAGTCCGCCCTCTTTCCCATGGCGTTGGTCGGCACGGCGGCGCCGAACGTGAACGCGCGAGGCCGCTCGAGCGGTTGCAGGCGCTCGGCGACCCATGCTTCGAGTTCGCGACGGAGCTGCTCGCTTGGACTTGCAGGATCTTTTGCGACGATAAAGGCCTTAATGCGCTCGCCCTCATCGGAACGCATCAGGCGAACCTCGGCGTCGATCACGCCAGGGTGAGCGAGCAGGACTGCGCGGACGGCCTCGGGATAGACATTCACGGCGCCAACCTGAACGGCGCCGTCCTTACGCGAAAGCGGGGTGAGAAGATCCGGGCCATGCCATCTCACATGATCTGGCAATGCGTAACGCCGCACCGCGCCGCCAGCCGATTTCAGCACGCTCTCCCCGCCGTCGCGAGTCAGATGGGCCAGGAGCTGAAAGGGCGCATTGGCGTCGTCGCGCCAAGCGATGCCGCCCGTCTCTGTCGAGCCGTAAACCTCGACCAGCCGCCGAAGCCCATCCGCATGAATCGCATTGGCCAGCTCCATTGGGCAGGGCGCGCCAGACGTAACGCCATCGATATCTCTAGGCCAACCGCCGCCGGCCAGCGGCTGCCAATAACTCGGATACGCCACGAGAAGGTCGCCAGGCTCGACGAGCGCGCGCACGGTCTGCGGCGCGTGGGAGCGGGCATCGACGACACCGGCGCCCAGGCGCACCGGCAGCAAGACTGTAAACAGGAACCCGTAAATGTGATGGGCGGCGACGGCCGATACGATGCGCGTGCGATTCGAGAAAATTGAAGCGAGGCTCTCGATCTCCTGCGCCAGGGCCTCGAATTCATGAACGACAAATTTGGGCCTACCGGTGCTGCCCGATGTCCGGAAGCCAATGGCGCCGCCGCCAGCTGACAGGCAGCGCCGGGCTTCGGCGATCCAATCCGTGATGCGGTCCATCTCCTGAAGCCGCTCCGGGCGCTCGATCTGGGGAAACTGAAGCGCCTCGGCTACGCTCACCGCCAGGTTGAACCGCTCCAGAGAATCGAGGTCGAGACCGTCCGCGGCGAAGTTGAGATCAGCGGCCGAGCCTTTGGCAGCGAGCGGCTGGCCAGGCCTCAAATGCGCAATGGCGTCCACCAGGAGATCCGTTACGTAGCGCAGGAACTCCGGCCCCTGCCACCATGACGCGAGCGATGCGTGCACTTCCTTCGACATTGCCGTTTAGAGCGCGGTGATGAACGCCAGTGCGAGTCTCGGCCACAGGATATGCTGCCTAGCTTGCAGATAACACGCTAAGTCAGCAGTGTGCAAGAGAAGCGTTACAGAATAGCGGTGAAATGCCCTGCCTCGAAGCTGGCTTCTCGGTTCACGGCTGCGAGCGCTTGAAGAAGCAATGCGCAGGGGCTGTCACTGGACCGAATTGGGAACCTGGATAAAAATCCATGTACCGCCGTCTTTGGCCGGTTGCGCGCGAACGGCGATCTCACGATTGCGGTCGTTGAAGTCGCCGATGAAACTGAATGAGATGTCCAATGCCCCGGCGGCGCGCGCCTTGTCGATGCGGCCCTTGAAATATCCGTTGTCCAGACATGGAGCGACATCGGCAAAATACGAAAGCCCCTTCGTCGGCATCATGCCGCGGCCGCTTTGTTCAGCTCTTGCCTTATTGTACACGCGAACAATGCCCTGCAAATCGAGGCAAAGCGCTCCAAACGGCAGTTCGTCCAGCGCGTCTCCTGGCAGCGCTTCGACGGCTTCGGCAAGGTTGGGGGTATTGAAACTCGGCAATGAGGCCATGACACACGCTCCCAGCTTGCGGTAAGCTTATAGCCACCAAAAGCGATCATCGCGAAAATGCAATATCACTAAAACGCAATACCACCAAGGTCAAGATGCCCGAAAGAGGCGGCAGGGCAACGAACTCAGGTTAACGATCATTTAACCATTGCGTGTTGTGTGATTCCATCTGGCTTTCTGATTCGGGGAGCCTTTGAGATGGACGATTTCGGCCCTAAGCCGCGCCTTCGGAGCCTTTTGGACCATTTTTCCGGGATTGACGACCCGCGCGAGGCTTGGCGGGTGGCCCATCCGCTGCCGGAAGTGCTTCTTCTCGTCGTCTGCGCCAGCGTTGCATCGTGCGACGATTTCGACGACATCGCCGAATGGGGCGAGAACCATCTGCCGTTTCTGCGCCGTTTTCTGCCCTATCATCATAGCGTTCCCGGCGCGCGCTGGTTGAACATCCTTATGAACCGCATCGATCCGGACTTGTTCTCGGACTGCTTCATGAACTGGGCGCGCGACCTTCGCCCGGACGCTCCTGGCCTCATCGCGCTCGATGGCAAGACCTCGCGCCGCAGCCATGACCGCGCCGCGGGAAAGGCCGCGCTCCATCTTGTCTCCGCCTTCGCCACCCATGAGAGGCTGGTTCTTGGCCAGGAAGCCGTGGACGCGAAATCGAACGAGATCGTAGCCATTCCGGCGCTTCTCGAACGCCTCGCCGCATCGGGCGCTTTGGCGGGCGCCCTCGTCACCATCGACGCGATTGCTTGCAATCCAGGCATCGCCCAGGACATCGTTGACCACGGAGCCGATTATCTCCTGGCCGTTAAAGGCAACCAGCCAACTCTTCTGTCTGAAATACAACGCTTTTTTGACGATGCGGACGAAGCCGCCCTGGATCGGCACACCGATGTGGACAAGGGCCACGGCCGCATCGAGGAACGCCGCTGCCTGGTGAGTACGGCTATCGATTGGATGGACGGCGAACGCCGCTTTCCAGGCGAATACCGCTTTCCCAAACTCGCCGCCATCGCAATGATCGAAAGCAAGGTCGAGACCAACGCAGGCGCAAGAACCGAGCGGCGCTTTTATATTACCTCGCGCGCCATGACTGCGAAGCTGCTTGGCGAGGCCGTGCGCGCCCACTGGCAGATCGAGAACGCGCTGCATTGGGTGCTCGACGTCACGTTCCGGGACGATCTCGCCCGCGTCCGTAAGGGCCACGGCGCCAAAAACATGGCCGTCGTCCGGCACTTCGCCATCAATCTCGTCCGCGCAGCGCCGGACAAAAAAAGCCTAAAGCTCAGAAGGAAAATCGCTGGCTGGAACCAAGATTACCTCCAAAGCCTCATTCAAAAATCCGCCGTTAACCTGGATTCGTGACCGTGAAAGAGGCGGCCGCCCCGGCAAAAGCACACAACGGCTCGCCAGCAACGTTGGCCGAGATGCGCTCGCGTTCGAAGCTGACGCAAAAAGAAATCGCGGCGCGCATGGCGACGACGCAGGCGGCAATCGCGCGGCTGGAAAGCGGCATGCAGAGCCCGAGCATGCGAACTCTTCCTTTGCGCGGTTTCTGCCTTGAGATCGGGTTCCTCCGCTCGCCCGGCGCGGTCGACAAAACTGGATGCATCATGGTTATCGAAAATGCCGGCGAGGTCGGCTCGCATGTTCAGTGTGCTGAAAGTTTAGGAAGCGCGGGTGCTTCCTTCGAACACAACGATACCCACCACATGCGACGGTGTGCGCCCGGCGACCGAGGAGAAGGGGACCAGTAAGCGTTCGAACGTGAACGGATCGCCGTCGCCGAAATCGATGCGCATCAGCTCGTGACACGGTTCCCCGGTGCTTGCGCAGCGCCGGTAAACCTCGGCAAGCGCGTTGGCGTCCTCCTCCGCCCAATCCTGAATTTCGTCAATGGAGCGGCCGGACCGCTCAATCAGCGCACGGCCCACTTGCACAAATTGCACGTCGCCATCGCTCTTGATAGTGGCGATGGTGAGTGCTCCGGTTGCAGCGAACTGGCTCCAGTGGAAGCCATCGAGTTGCGGCAAGCCACCCGGATGCCGCTGCCGCGCCCACACATCGTAAAGCGTGCACACGACAGCATTCTTGAGTCTGCGCCGAACCGGCGAGTTGACCGACGCCATTCCCAAGTGACCCAACGGAGCTTCAAACCGGTAACGAAAACCCAGCCCGGCGTAGCTTAGCTCCGGCTCACAGTCGAATTCGATTCCCGCCACCTGCGAGATCAAGCTCGAGCCGAAGCCGCGCCGCGCGGGCGCTTTGGCGGGCGGGCCGCCCTCCTCGCGCCAATCGAAGCTCAGTTTCCGGGCAGCTTCGTCTCCGGTCAGCTTCCACGCTACAAACACCTCCCCCTCTGGGACCGACAGGGCTCCGTACTTGGCGGCGTTGGTGGCAAGTTCGTGGGCAATGAGGGCCATCGTCTGCGTCGCCTTATCGGTCAGCATGACGGCCGGTCCGTCGAGATGCACGCGGCCGCCAAAGGATTCGAGTTCGTTCCCCAGGATGACGTCGAGCGGGGCTCCATCGAACGCCCCCTTTGTCAGGGTCTCGTAGGTCTTCGACAATGCGTGCAGCCGGCCGATCAGCACGTCCCGCGCCTCGGCGAGCGAGCGGTCCCCCGACAGGCTTCGACCGACAATCGATTGTATGACGGCCAGAAGGTTTTTTCCGCGATGAGACAGCTCGTGCAGCAGAGTCTGCTGGCGCTGCTCGACGCGCTTTTGCTCGGAGACGTCTTCGACGCCGACGACGAGATAGCCGATCGCGCCGGACTGTGTGCGCACGCAGCCCAAGGTCGTGACGACCCAAACGACGGATCCATCCTTGCGCAGCAGGCGCTGTTCGAGCCTGCAGGAGTCGCCGCCGCCGGATCGCAGCACTTCGATGTGGGCGCGGCAGGCGTCGAGATCGTCGGGATGAACAAGGTCCAGAACAGATTTCGTGAGCAGTTCCTCGCGCGCATACCCGATCATGTGGCAAAGCCGCTGGTTTGTAGCCAAACACCTCCCCTCGGGGGTTATGTGGGCGATCCCGACAGCTGCGTGTTCGAACGTGGCGCGAAAACGCTCCTCGCTTGTCCGCAACGCTTGCTCGGCCAACTTTCGCGCTGTGATGTCTAAGTGCGAGACGATAACTCCGCCTTGCCTCCCGGATGCGAACGGCGCCACGGTCATCAAAAACCAGCGTTCCTCGCAAGGACTGTTACAAGGATATTCTATCTCGAACAGTCTGAGGCTGCCGTGGAGCACGGCATTTATGCCTGATAGAGCCTCATCGGCATCCGCTAAAGAGGTTGTAGCTTTCCGGCAAACTTCCAGGTAGTTCGCCCCCACTGAGACAGTGGCGGGGCTGACCGCTCCATTCGCGAGCGCAAAGGCCGTCCATGCGTCGTTGACGAGAATAATGGTTCCCGACCGGTCCAAGACCGCGGTGTGCGCCGGTATTGCCTGCAGCGCCATTTGGTAGAGGTCGTCAGACATGAGCGGCGACCTTTCAATCGACGGGCTCAGGTCTGCGGGCACGCGGGGACTCCCTCAGCGCTTACCGAGCCAGCCGGCCATGCGCGCGCGCATAAACCCCCCGGTCCTTTTGAATGGCGCGCCTTCGCGTGTCCCATATCCAAGCCTCGAGACGCTCGCCTCCCCACCGTATTTCGACGCATTTATCATGGCTGAGCCTCCGCCCAACTTACAGAGATGGCCGGCGCGTGTCGAGAGTTCTGGAAAACAGGGCGCCTGGGAGCGAGCGACGGTCGAATGATACAAATTCCATCCAAGCGAAGCCGGGAGCGGGTCCGTAATTCAGCGGTCCACTCGGTAGTCCGCAGGGTCAAGGACGAGTCCGCGCCGCTTTCGCAGGTAGTCCGCGATGCGGCTCTGCCAGAGATAGCGGCCCGCGCCGTGATGCCAGAACACGCCTTGGCCGGCGAGGTTCGCCGGCGCGTTGTCGCCCCTGTGCTGCTTCTGAAGCTCAGAGGCGGAATACACGCTCCGATGCAGCTTCGGCCGCGCGCCGCCCTCTTGGTCGTCCCAGATGCTGCAGGGGTTGTTGTGGCTCCACTCCGCGATAGTCAGACCGCGAACGCTAAGCAGCAGCACGCAATGGCCCGGCTGAAAGCCCTCGAAACGGCCAAATCCGGCGTTCTGCCCAAACAGCCGCCGCGCCGCGCTCGCGCCTTCGCTTTCCAGCACCACCCACGCATCGTCGATATAGCCGCGCCGGTCGAGAGCATCCCAGAAGGCTCGCCGGTACATCCGCCGCCGGTCCTTTCGCTCGCCTTCTTCGAGCGCGGCGAAGAACAGCCGGAGCGCCTGCCCGGCAAGCCAGCGCCGCGCCAGCGCCGCCGCCTTGGGGCACTCGCTCCATTCCTCGGGGCGCCAGCGCGGATCTCGCATAAGCTGGAGAACGAAATCCAGGCGAGCGTCGCGCAGGCGTTCGTCCGGCGTCTCGCCGCTGACGGGATCGAGAACCGCTCGCACGGCGATCCCCTTCAGCGCCTCGAAGCGAACCTTGCCATCGGCGCAAGCCCAGCGCCGCAACGTATTCAGCCGCTCGTAAGGGCCGGCGTTCGTCTCCCTTTCGATACGCTCGAGGCCCAAGCGGTAGAGACGCTCGCGGTATCCGCCGGGCGGAAGCCGGGGCCGGAATCCGGCCTGAATGAGAATATCGTCCGGCGTGCAGCCCGCCTGCATGGCGGCCTCGACGATTGCCTCCTGCCCGGCTTCGGCGTCGAAGATATTGAGCGCGCCCTGCGCCTCTTTCCACGGGCGCCCGAGTTCGTCCGCGCGCTCCTTCAGGAAGGCGGCGGCGAGCGGCAGGCACGGGCCGCCGGGCTTGAAAGAGTGAAACCATGCAGCGGCGAGAGCGCGGTAGACGGCGCGGCGCCCCGCTTCGAGGATGCGCTCCAGCAAGGCTTCGACAAGGCCCGGTTTGCGGCTCAACGGGTATACGGTCGCCCAGATGCACCAGGGCGCATGGAGGAGATCGCGGCCGCCGAGCGGCTTGCCCCTTTCCAGCGCGACGGCGATCCGCAAGCTGATGTGATCCAGATCTTCGGCCGGCCGCAGGAGCTTGGACGGCCCCGGGCGCTTGGGCGCCTCGCCGATGAGCGTGCCGAGGCGCTTGTTCGCTTCCAGGATCGCCAGCGTCTTCGGAAGGGCGACCGCGACAGGCGCCGACGCTTCGTAGGCGGATAGCGCGCTGCGCAGGCTCATCGGGCCGCCTCGCTTGCCGCGCGCAGCCTTGCGATCTCTTCCTTCATTTCGTCGGCGGCGCGCAGAATTTGCACGAGGTTTTTCCGGTCGCCGTTTTCCATCACAAAGCGCAAGTCGATGCGGCGGTTGCGGTCGAAGGCGTCTCGGCTGGCGCGCACATCGATGGGCCGGGTCGAGGAATAGCCGGAGACGGAAATCACCTCCTCCTTGCGCGAGTTCCTCAAGAGGCGCAGCGAGGGCGCGACGGCGATCAATTCGCGGTAGGTGTTGACCGCGCGCACCGCGGACAGCTCCCAGTTTTCATCGTCGCGCCCCGTTGCATCGGTGTGCCCCTCGATGAACAGCGTATCGAGCGCGGCATGGTCTGGCGGCTGGCAGGCGACGCTTTCCGAGCCGCGGCAGGCGGCGAATTTCGGCAAGACCCGCTCCAGGATCCGGGCGATCTTGGCGACGTTGTTCCTGTTGCGATCCAGGAGATCGGCGCGGTTCGGAGCAAAGCGCACCGCGTCTTCGTCCAAACGGAGCACGCCGCTCGCCTCGTCGATCTGAACGCTCATGCCGTCGGCCTCAAGTTGCGACTGGATGTTCTGCAGGAGCCGGCCGCGGTCCCCGACCGCCCTGTCGAGCTGCGCGATGCGCGCCTCCACGCCCGACTGCAGCGGATCGAGCTTGCCCGCCGCCTCCTGCACGGCTTTCAGCGCGGTTTGCTGCGCGTCGGTGGTGCGGCGGAAGTCGAGCGCGAAGCCCGTCAGCATAAGGATGAAGATGAACAGCACGCCGACCATCATGTCGGCCATCGCGACGAAATAGTTCTCGCTTTCCCGTGTGTCGCCGCTTCCGTCTTCCTCGGCGATCATGCGGCGGCTTTCATCTTGTCGAAGAGTTTCCAGAGTTCGCCGACCGCGTCGGAGAATTCCTGCGCGCCGTCTCCGATCCCCTGAACGGGGCCTGCGAGCTTATCGACCGCGCCCGCGAGACCTTTATCGACCCGGATGGTTTGCTCGGCGAGCAGTTGCGATTGCTTCGTGGTTTCGCGAGCCAGCTTTTCGAAGGCGCGCTGCAAATCCTCGTCGATCTTGGCGAAGCGGCTTTCGTAATTCTCCCAGAGCTTCGTGAGGCGGCCGACCTGCGCGGCGAGCGCCTGGCTCAGGGTGCGCGTCGCCTGCTGGCTCTCGTCGAGCGAGGCCGAAGCCTGTTGCACCGCTTCCGCCATCGTCGAGGCGATCTCCGCCATCTTTTCGTTCGAGCGCGTCACCGGATCGAGGGCCACACCGATGGTTTCCGCGCATTTTTCGAAGGCGTTGGCGGTCATACGCGTCCGAAGCACCGCCCGGTCGATGGCTTCGGCTTGTCCGCCGAGCGCCGAAGAGGATGCCCGCAAGGCGGCCGCAAGTTCCTCCACCTCGTGGCGGATGGATTTTATCGGCCCGGCCAGACCTTCTTCGAGGATCATGGCCGCGCGCGCCGATGCGTCTGCGACCGCGATGGCGCTTCTTTTCTGCGCCTCCGACATCTGCTGTCCGATCTCGGCGAGATGCCCCTCGGCTGTATCCTTGAAACCCGCGAACTGCGTATCGAACTTCGCCAGCACCCGATCCATCGCCTCCGCCAGTTTCGAGGCGGCGCCTTCGGCGGCGGCGCTTACATTCGCGCCGGCATTCGCGCTGGCGCGCTCGGAGACGGCTTGCAGCGCCGAGAGCATCTGGTCCAGCGCCCGGCTGTTCGTTTGCGATTGCCTGCTGAGATTGTTTCCGGCTTCGGACACTAGGCGATTGAGGTTTTCCGCCGCCTCGCCAAGCTTCGCCGAGAACGCCTCGCCGGAGCGCGTCATGTCCGAGCGGACGGTCTCCATCGCTCCCAAGACAGCCTGGAGGCTGCCCGAAAGTCCCTGCAATTCGGCGCTCGCGCCGCCTTGAAGCGCGGTTGAGAATTCCTTGACGAGGTCTTGCATGCCCGCGTGGTTGTTCCGGTCGAGCTTATCGACTGCCACTCTGATCTGCCGCGTGAGCGGAGTTAGCGCATCCGTAAGCGCCGCATCGATGGAATGCGCCGCCTGCTGGCCGAAGCTTGCGAGCACTTCGCCGCTGTCGATCTGCTTCAGTTGCGCGGTTTGGGCGGCGAGCGCGTCGCGCATCTCGACCGCCACCGATTGCGGCGAGACATAGGTGAGCTTTTCTTCCAGGGCTTCGCAGAAATCGCCGAGGGAAGCCTCGATCCTGATCGCGTAGAGGCGGAACACGAAGGCGAGCGCGATGGACGCCGAAAGACCCGCGATGGAGGTCGAGAATTTGAAGGTCGCCGCATGCAGGAGATCGCGCAGCGCCGACTGCATCGCCGCCGCGCCCGCGCCGGCTTCGGCCATTTGCGCCGCTTCCGTCCCCTCGGCCGCCTTGTAAAGCGCGATGACAAGGCCGACGAAGGTGAGGAGCAGACCGGCGCCCACGAAATAATTCGGCACGCCTTGCATGATCTTGAGGCCGATGCACCGCTCGCGAATCGTCGCATAGGTGAAGAAGCTGTGCGGCCGCTGGGCGCTGCGTATGGTGTCGTCGCCGCGCAGAATGCCGGCCTGGAATTTCATCCAGGCTTGCCCGAGCAGGGGATGGGCCTGCATCCGCGCGCGCACGGCCTCGAAATTTTCGGCGAACGCATCCTTCGAGGGAAAGCGCCGCAAGAACCTGCGCGCCCTGCCGACCGAAACCGACAGCGCCAAGGCGTGGAGAAGTCCGAAGGCCGCCGCCAGCCCAGCGGCGAGAGAGGCGAGCTCCTTGGCCGCGGCGAATGCGAAGGCTTCCGTGCTGACGCGGGCGAGGTCGCCCCGCAGCCCTTCCGCAACGATGTCCGCGAGCGTTCGCGCGGGAAGCGGCGACCACGCCGCATAAAGGCCGCCCGCGACAAGGGCGACAATGAGCCAGAACGCGATGAACCGCGCGAACCGATCCCAAAATATGCGTCCTGAAAGAGCTGCCACGGAGGCTCCCCAAAATAGCGCCGGCGTCTAGACCCCGGTACTATCGGCGGACGACCTAGCGCGAAGCTATCGCTCAGCTTAAGAAACCTTCAGCGGCTCATCCAACGGGATCCCCCCGCACCGGGTGGCCGGCAGTGCCGGACGCCGGGTGTGGGGAGTTCCGCTGGCGGATCCGGCAAAGGCCGCTTAGGCTTAGGCGAGGCTCAGGCCGAGCGCGTTGAGCTGATCCGTATCGAGGCCATGCAGCTGCCCCAGCGTCAGCGCATCGACCTGGTCCGCGGTCAGGCTCGACAGCGTGGCCGTGGAGAGGCCGGAGAGCTGCGTCGAAGTCAGGCCGCCGATCTGCGCCGTGCCGATGCTCTGAAGCTGTGGCGTGGTGAGGCTCTGGATCTGATCCGTCGCAAGCGCGCCGATCTGGCTTGGCGTGAGCGCGCCAAGCTGCGCCGTCGCGATGGCGTCGAAGGCGCCGTCCGTCAGGCCGGAGATTTGCGTCGCCGTGAAGGCCGCAGCGTCGAGCACGGTGAGGACCGAGGGGTCGAGCGCGTTGAGCGTGGCCGTGCCGAGCCCCGATAGCTGCGTCGCCGTCAGCGCGCCCAGTTGCCCCGTGGTCAGGTTCGACAGCGTGGTCGTGTCGAGCCCGGCGAGTTGCGTCGAGGTCAGGCCGCCGATCTGGGCCGTGCTCAGGGTCTGAAGCGCATCCGGCGTCAGGCTCTCGATCTGATCGGTTGCGAGCGCGCCGATCTGGCTCGACGTCAGAACGCCGAGCTGCGCCGTCGCCAGAACGTCGAATGTGTCGTCGGTCAGGCCGGAGATTTGCGTGGTCGCAAACAGCGCCGCGTTCATGGCGGTGAGGACGGACGGGTCGAGCGCGTTGAGCTGATCCGAACTAAGTCCCGAAAGCTGCGTCGCGGTCAGAGCGCCAAGCTGTCCTGTGGACAGGTTCGAGAAGGTGACGGCCGCCAGGCCCGAAAGCTGATCCGAAGTCAGGGCGCCGATCTGCGACGCGCTCATAGTCTGGACCTGCGCCGCCGTCAGGCTCTCGATCTGGTCGGGCGTGAGCGCGCCGACCTGGCTTGTCGTCAGCGCGTTGAGCTGCGCCGATACAAGAGCGGCGAAGGCGTCGTCCGTCAGGCCGGAAATCTGCGTCGCCGTGAGATTCGCCGCGTTGAACGCGGTGAGCACCGAGGGGTCGAGCGCGCTGAGCTGGCCGGGGTCGAAGCCCGACATTTGCGTCGCGGTGAGAGCGCCGAGCTGGCCGGTGGTCATATTGGAAATCGTGTCCGGCGTCAGGCCGGAGAGCTGCGTCGAGGTCAGGCCGCCCATCTGCGACGCGCTCAGATTCTGGACCTGCGTCGCAGTCAGGCTGTCGATCTGGTCGGCCGTCAGCGCGCCGATCTGGTCTGGCGTTAGCGCGCCGAGCTGCGCCGTCGCCAGGGCGTCGAACACATCGTCGTCGAGCCCCGAAATCTGCGTCGTCGTGAAGAGCGACACGTTCAAGGCGCCGAGGACCGTTGGATCGAGCGCGTTGAACTGATCCGCGGTGAGTCCCGAAAGCTGCGTCGATGTCAGAGCGCCGAGCTGCGACGTGGTCACCTCGCCGAGCGCCGTCGTGCTGAAGCCCGAAATCTGCGTCGAGGTCAGGCCGCCGATCTGCGTCGTGCTGAAGAGCTGCACCTGCGTCGTGGAGAGGCTTTCGATCTGCTCGTTCGTGACCGACCCGATCTGCGCCGCCGTCAGCGACGTGAGCTGGGTCGTCGTCAGGGCGTCGAACGTAGCGGGATCGAGACCCGAGATTTGCGTCGTCGTCAGCGCCGCCGCGTTGAGCGCGTTGAGAACCGAGGGGTCGAGCTCGCCGAGCTGGTCGTCGCCGAGCCCCGAAAGCTGCGCCTGCGTCAGGGTGCGCAGCTGCGCCGCGCTCATCTTGCCGATCGTGGTCGTGGTCAGGCCCGACAGCTGCGTCGAATTCAGGCCGCCGATTTGCGCCGCGCTGAAGAACTGCACCTGCGTCGAGGTGAGGCTTTCGATCTGGTCGTTTGCCAATGAGCCGATCTGAGCCGCCGTAAGCGCCTTGAATTGGGCCGTCGTCAGCGAGTTGAAGATGCCGTCGGACAGCCCCGAGATTTGCGTCGTGGAAAAATGCGACGCGTTGAATGAATTAAGCACCGAGACGCTCACCCCTTCGAGCTGGCTGACATCGAGGCCCGAAAGCTGCGCCGCCGACAGGACGCCAAGCTGCGTCGCGCTCATGTTGGAGATCGTGTCCACCGTCATATCGGACAGCTGCGTCGAGGTCAGCCCGCCGATCTGCGCCGCGCTGAAGAGCTGAATCTGGGTTGTGGACAGGCTCGCGATCTGGTCGTCCGTAAGCGCGCCGAGCTGCGTCGCGGTGAGCGACCTGAATTGGGTCGTCGTCATGGCATCGAACATGGCGACCGAAAGCCCAGAAATTTGCGTTGTCGTAAAGCGCGACGCGTTGAGCGCGTTAAAGACCGAGGGATCGAGCATGTTCAGCTGGCCGACATCGACCCCGGAAAGCTGCGCTGCCGACAAAACGCCGAGCTGCGCCGTCGTCAGGCTCGAGAGCGTGGTCGTCGAAACGCCCGAGAGCTGCGTCGAGGTCAGCCTCTCGATCTGCGCCAAGCCGAAGAGCTGAATCTGCGTCGTGGTGAGGCTTTCGATCTGATCGTTCGTCAGGGCGGTAAGCTGCGCCGTCGTCAGCGAGCGGAGCTGCGTCGACGTCAGGCCGTCGAAGGCTTGGCTCGAAAGCCCCGATATTTGCGTGGCCGCCAAGCCCGAGACGGTCAGGGCGCCGAGGACCGAGGGATCGAGCGCATTGAGCTGGTCCACGCTGAACCCCGGGAGCTGCGCCGCGGTCAGGGACTTAAGCTGCCCCGTGGACAGGTTGCCGAGCGTCGTCGTCAGGCCCGACAACTGCGTCGAGGTCACTCCGCCGATCTGCGCCGCGCTCAAGGACTGAACCTGCGTCGAAGTCAGGCTGTCGAGCTGGCCGGCTGTGAGCGCCCCGATCTGCGAGGCCGTCAGCGACCGGAACTGCGTCGTTGTGAAGGCGTCGAGCGCCTCTGTGATCAGGCCCGAAACTTGCGCCGTCGAAAGCCGCGAGGCGTTGAGCGCGCCAAGGATCGAAGGATCGAGCGCGTTGAGGGAATCGGCGCTGACGCCCGAGAGCTGCGCGGCGGTGAGCGACCGGAGCTGGGTCGCCGACAAATTCGAGATCGTGTCGGTCGAGATGTCCGAAAGCTGCGTCGAGGTCAGCCCGCCGAGTTGCGCCGCGCTGAGGAGCTGAACCTGCGTCGAAGCCAGGCTTCCGATCTGATCGGCCGTCAGCGCGCCGACCTGCGACGCCGTGAGCGACCGCAATTGCGTCGAGGTGAAAGCGTCGATCGCCGTTGTGGTCAGGCCCGACACTTGCGTCGTCGAAAGCCGCGAGGCCGTAAGCGCGCCGAGGACCGAGGGATCGAGCGCGTTGAGCGTATCGACGCTGAGGCCCGAGAGCTGCGAGGCTGTGAGCGCCTTGAGCTGTGTCGCCGACATGTTCGCCAGAGTGTCCGTCGGGAGGCCGGACAGCTGCGCCGAGGTCAGGCCGCCGATCTGCCCCACGCTCAACAACTGAACCTGCGTCGAAGAGAGGCTCTCGATCTGATCGGCCGTCAGAGTTCCGGCCTGCGAGGCCGTCAGCGACCGGAACTGCGTCGAGGTCAGGGCGTCGAGCGCCGTTGTGGTCAGGCTCGACACTTGCGAAATGCGCGAGGCGGTGAGCGCGTCGAGAACCGAGGAGTTGAGCGCGTTGAGCGTATCGACGCCGACGCCTGTAAGCTGCGCCGCCGACAGCGACTTGAGCTGTGTCGCCGACAGGTTCGAAATCGTGTCGCTGGAGAGGCCGGACAGCTGCGTCGAGCTCAGGCCGCCGATCTGCGCCGCGCTCAGGAGCTGAACCTGGGTCGAAGCCAGGCTCTCGATCTCGCCGGTCGTCAGCGCGCCGATCTGCGACGCCGTCAGCGACCGGAACTGCGTCGCGGTGAAAAAGTTGAGCGCCGTTGTGCTCAGGTTAGACACTTGCGACGTCGAAAACCGCGAGGCGGTGAGCGCGTTGAGAACCGAGGGGTCGAGCGCTTCGAGCGTATCGACGCTGACGCCCGAGAGCTGCGTGGCGCTGATCAAGCGAAGCTGGGACGCCGACAGGTTGGAGATCGTGTCCGTCGAGAGGCCGGAAAGCTGCGTGGAGGTGAGCCCCGCAAGCTGCCATGCGCTCAGGAGCTGAATTTGCGTCGCGGCGAGGCTCTCGATCTGCGATGTCGAGAGCGCGCCAACTTGCGACGTCGTCAGCGCCGTCAATTGCGTCGTCGAGAGCTGGTCGAGCGCTCCAGTCGTCAACCCCGAAACCTGCGCTGTCGAAAGATGCGAAATGGTGAGCGCGTCGAGAACGGAGGGGTCGAGCGCGTTGAGCGTAGCGACGCTAAGGCCCGAAAGCTGCAGCGAGGACAGCGACTTGAGCTGCGTCGAAGTCAGGTTCGCGAGCGTGCCGGTTGTCAGGCCCGACAGCTGCGTCGAGGTCAGGCCCGCAACCTGCCCAAGGCTCCAGCCCTGCATCTCGGCCGTCGTCAGGTTTTCGATCTGATCTGTCGTGAGAGCCGAGATTTCCAAGGAGGTCCAGGCGCCGCCCTGGGGGCCGCTCAGGGTGAGGATGACGCTAACGTCGAGGCCGGGGACCTGGGCGGCCGAAATCGCGCGAACCTGCGATGGCGCCAGCGCCTGCAGGTTGGCCGTGCTCAACAGGTTGATCTGACTCGCCTGCAGCGCCCCGACCTGACTTGCGGAAAACGCATGCATATCGGAGGTGGTCAGCCCCCCCAATGTGTCGGCCGTAAGACCCGAGATCTGCTGCAGAGTCAGTGAGGATATCGACATGGGGCACATCCAGCCCAAGCAGCGCAGAGGCGTTCCATGTTCTTTCGCAAGCCGCTACTGCCTATAATGCCAAGGCAGAAGCGGTCTCTCGTAAGAAATAGTGCAAACCCCTTAGTCTGCGAGAACGTTCACTTGAGAGTTTCCTAAGTCCGTCATGAGCGCTTATGTAAGTCGCAAGACAGGCCGGAAGCGCATCCCATTGGAAAGCAAGGTCTGAGCCTACGCAACACAATCTCAGCGAGCTTTGCAAGCTTCAACTCTACCTTTAGGCGCATAGCCTATAATTTTTCGTCAATAGCGTGGCCGGCGGGGATCGCCTGCGGCGCCTGCGACGCCGCAGGCGTCTTTCGGGCGCCGGCTAGAACCTGGCGTTGAAGAGGCGGCGCCAGCGCAGTTCGGCCTTGTCGGGGCAGGCAATGAGGGGGGAAGGCGCGCAAGCCTCAAGGCCCGCCGAATTCGGGGCGCGCATAGACGCGCAGCCGCATGGGACCTTGCCCGTTGAGGTCGATGCCGTCGACGCATCCGAGAAAGCGCGGCGCATGTCCTGCCCTTTCCCCGAAGGCCCGCTCGAATTCGTCCCGCCGCTTCCAAGTGACAAAGGCGACGCTCGCCTTGCTGGCCGCCAGCGCCTCGCCAAGCGGCGCGGGATAGGTCAAAAGCGTCGCGGTTCCGTTCAGGAAAACGAGGCTCGGCTCGGTGAGGCCGGCAAAGGCCGCAGGCTCGCTTCCGCATCCCTTCAAGGCTTTCGCGGCGGCCGCCGCCTTCTGGCTGAGCCAGACCGGTTCGACGGACGGCAGCGCGGCGAGAAACCCAGTCGCATAAAACAGGATCGCGCTGAGGATCGCGCCGAGCAGCGCCGCATTCCACAAGGAGCGCCAGGCGGCGAGCGCCGTCGGCGCGGCCACGGCGCAGAAGGCGGCGGCCGGCGCGGCCAGAAGCGGGGTCTGCGGCGCTTCGGCGAGCCAGGGCAGCGCAAGCAGGAGAACGGCCTGCAGCGCGGCCAGCGCCCCCCACACAGCGCCCGTCAGCCGCGAGCGCGGTTTTCGAGCGACTCCGCCGCTCCAGATCGCGAGCGTCAGCGCCATGGCGACGGCCGGATAGAGCGGCAGCGCATAGTGAGGAAGCTTCGTCGGGATCGCTTCCAAAAGCACCCAATAGGGAACGATCCAGGAGAGGAGAAAGAGAAGGCGGCGCGACCGCCGCTTCCGCCATGCAGCAAGCGCGGCCCCCGCGGTCGCGAACAGCGTCGCGGGCCAGAACGTCCACCAGAAGGCGAGCGCATAGTAGCCCGGCGGCGCCCAGTGAGCTTCGCGCCCGCTTTGGATTTTCCAGACGAGATCCTGGCCCACGGAATACTTGAAGAACTCGCCGCCGGAAGCGACGCCGATGGCGACAAGCCAGGGCGCCGCCACCGCCAGCATGAGCAGTGGACCCCATCTCCAATGGAGGTTTTGCAGCCACGCGCGGCCGCCGCCCGCAAGCGCAACCGCGGCGCAGGTTGTGAAGGCGAGCGCGGGCGCGACCGGCCCCTTGAACAGGATGCCGGCGCCGGCGCCGATCCAGAACAGCGCCGCCAGCCAGCGCGTGGCCGCTCCCTTCGGCGCCATGTAGAGGCGAAACAGGGCGCCTTGCGAGAGCGCAATCGCGGCCAGAAGGGCCGCGTCCGATTTCGCGATGCGCGCTTCGAAAGCCAGCATGAGGCAGGTCGCGAACATTGCGGCGGCGATGAGCGCTCGCTCGCGGCCCATGACGGCGCGCCCCGCCCAATAGGTGAGAAGCACGGCGGCAAGCGCGCTCAGGAAGGATGCGATGCGGTAAGCCCAGATGTCGTTCAGCGAAGCGCCCGCGAGCGTCGCGGCGGCGGCGGTGGCGGATTGCAGCCAATATGTGCCGATGGGCTTCTTGTAGCGCGGCTTTTCCTTGAAGCGGATGTCGATGAATTCGCGCGTTTCCAGCATCTGCTTCGAGGCTTGCGCGAACAGCGCCTCATCGCGGTCGGTGACGGGAAGCGCGGCGATGCCGGGAAGGTAAAGCGCGCAACAGAGAAGCACGAGCGCGGCCGCTGGCCCCCGTGGCGCGGCGGCGATACCTCGCAGGAAGGCGGCGGCCTTGTCTTCGGCGGTCAGGAGCCAGATGTGGAGCCGGGTTGCGCCGGGGCCGTCTGCAAGCGCTCGCATGCAACGGCCCTAAACGCCAAGCCCTAGAATTGCAAGAGCAAGCCTCGGAATTACAACAGGAGATTGCGAGCGCTTATTCGGCGGCGCGCAAAGCTGGCGCTGTCATGACGACATCGGGCGCAACCAGGGACGCGAACTTCTTGAAGTTCTCCGAGAACATCGCGACAAGCTTGCGAGCCTGCACGTCGTAGTCGCCCTTGTCGGCCCAGGTGTCGCGCGGACGAAGGAGCAAGGAATCCACCCCCTCCGCCACCGTCGGCGTGAACAGCCCGAAGACCGGATCCTGCTCCATCGGGATCGAATTGAGCTTGCCGGAAAGGGCGAGATTGACGAGCGCTCGGGTGTCGGGAAGCGACATGCGCTGACCCACGCCGTATTTACCGCCGGTCCAGCCCGTATTCACGAGCCAGCAGGTGACCTTATGGGTGGAGATCCGCTCGCGCAGCATGTTCCCGTAGACGGTGGGATGGCGCGACATGAACGGCGCGCCGAAGCAGGTCGAGAACGTGGCCGACGGCTCCTTCACGCCTTTCTCGGTTCCGGCGACCTTCGCGGTGTAGCCGGAGAGGAAGTGGTATTCGGCCTGTCCGGGCGTGAGGCGCGAAATCGGCGGAAGCACGCCGAAGGCGTCGGCGGTGAGCATGACGATGTGCTTCGGATGCGCCGCGATCCCTTCGAGGCTCGCGCGTGGGACATAGGACAAGGGATAGGCGCCGCGCGTGTTCTCGGTGAGCGCGTCGCTCATATAGTTCGGCGCGCGCGTGGCCTTGTCGAGAACCACGTTCTCCAGCACCGCGCCCCAGGTAGAGACGGCCTTCGTGATGCCGGGTTCGTTTTCCGCCGAAAGCTTGATCACCTTCGCGTAGCAGCCGCCCTCGAAATTATAGAGGCCGTCCTTCGACCAGCCGTGCTCGTCGTCGCCGATGAGCACGCGGAGCGGATCGGTCGAAAGCGTGGTCTTGCCGGTGCCCGAGAGGCCGAAGAAAACCGCCGAGTCTCCGGCCGCGCCCTGGTTCACCGAGCAATGCATCGGGAGCACGCCCTTTGCTGGCAGCGTGTAGTTCAGATAGGAGAACACCGACTTCTTGATTTCGCCTGCGTAGGAGGTGCCGCCGATCAGGATGAGGCCGCGGACGAAATCGCAAGCGATCACCGTCTCGCTGCGCACGCCGTGGCGCGCGGGGTCGGCCTTGAAGCTCGGCAGGTCGATGATGGTGAGTTCCGGCGCAAAGCGGTTTAAGCGCTCGCTGCCGGGGACGAGAAGCAGGTGCCGGATGAACAGCGCGTGCCATGCGTATTCGCAAAACACGCGAACGGAAATGCGATGCGGCTCGGATGCGCCCGCGAAAAGATCCTGCACGAACAGGTTCTTGTGTGCGGCATGTTCCAGGAAATCCTTGTGAAGCGTTTCGAACCGCTCCGGCGACAGCGGCTTGGCGTTGTCCCACCACACCGTGCCTTCGGTCTCAGCGTCGCGAACGACGAATTTGTCGGCGGCCGAGCGGCCGGTATGCGCGCCTGTGACAGCGGCGAAAGCGCCCGTCGCTGTAATCTGCCCTTCTCCACGCCGGATCGCTTGCTCGTAGAGCGCCGCGACGGGCGCATTGTGCAGCAGCGCGCCCCGAAGGTCTGGCGCTGTCGAACGGTTATCGTCATGGGGGTTCGCGGATGGCACGGTTACTCTCCACCAAGTTATTGCAGCCGGGGTCAAGTACAATCTAGATAACACCAGGGTTCCCGGGCGGAACCCTTACTTATCGCCAACAAGGCCCGGCATGAGCCGCGTATTTGCGGTGGATCGGCCCCCCGATTCAGCTGAAAACGCCCCGAGGCGCAGGGGGTTCAGCTTCACTTAACAATGGGTTAACCGAAATCGCTGTTGACGAAGCAACCGAGCCATGCATCGAGCGCAGCCTCGCCGCGGCCGATTGGCGCGCACCCGCCTAAAGTTGCAGCATGGCCGGACCGGACCGCCCCGGCCGGGGCGCCGCGAGCGCTCAAGCCGGTCCGCATCGATGGCGCAAATCGCGCGCGTCCGGCGAGCCGGGCGATTCGGTGGAAAACGTTAGCTTTTTCCGCTTGGCGTCCACAAAATCCGGCGTAACGATGCAATTAATCGGAATTTGACTTAGGCGACGCATTTCAGCCATGATCTGCCGGTGCGGTGCTTTCGCGTTATGAATTTTTCTGCATAGAGGCATTTCGGCAACAGGAATGCCTCGTTCGACACGGAACAACCTTGGATCGCTGATGCCCACAATCGCTCTCGTCGACGACGACCGGAATATCCTGACGTCCCTGCGGATGCTCCTTGAGGCGGAAGGTTATAAAATCCTTGCATATACGGATGGCGTTTCCGCGTTCGACGGGATCATGAACGATCCGCCGGACCTCGCCATTCTCGACATCAAGATGCCCCGGATGGATGGAATGGAGCTTTTGAGGCGGCTTCGGCAGAAGACCGAGATGCCCGTCATTTTCCTCACCTCAAAGGACGAGGAGATCGACGAGCTGTTCGGCCTCAAGATGGGGGCGGACGATTTCATCCGCAAACCGTTTTCGCAGCGGCTCGTGGTCGAACGCGTCCGCGCGATCCTCCGGCGCAGCCAGCCGCGCGAGGCCACCGCGGTGGTGGAGGATTCCTCGAAGATCATCGAGCGCGGCAAGCTGAAGCTCGACCCGGAGCGCCACACCTGCATCTGGGACAGCAAGCAGGTGACGCTGACCGTCACCGAGTTTCTGATCCTGCAGGCTCTGGCGGCGCGCCCCGGCGTGGTGAAAAGCCGCGACGCCCTGATGGACGCCGCCTACGACGACCAGGTTTATGTGGACGACCGCACCATCGATAGCCACATTAAGAGGCTGCGCAAGAAGTTCAAAGTAGTCGACAACAATTTCGACGTGATCGAAACGCTGTACGGGGTGGGCTACCGCTTCAAGGAATAGGCTTCCGGTTGCGAGCCATTCCAGAAAATGGGATTATGTCTCTTTGGAACGGCTCGCGGCCCCCGAGGCCGTCCTTTGGATCGATTTATGCCATGTCTCCTGACATGTCCCGCGTGTGGGAAGCCGTTCGGCGGCCGGGGCGCGCCATCCGTCTGCGGGCAATCCGCATCGGCCGGCATTTTTTCAGCCATTACCGCTTCAACAGCATCTGGCGGCGCATCATCGTCATCAACATCGTCGGTGTGGGCGTTCTTGTCAGCGGGATTTTCTATCTCAACGAGTTCCCGCCGCTATAAGCTCACAGGCATCCGCGTCGATAATCTGACGACGCAGGCGCAGATCATCGCAAGCGCCATCGCTCAGCTGAGCAAGACCAATAACGAGCCGGCGCCCGCCGATGAGAACAAGATCGTCGTTCAATCGGGGCTGTCGAACGCGGAGCTTTCCTTCAGGATCGACCCGGAGGCCGTCTCGCCGATGTTGCAGGATCTCGCGGGGCCGACGAAGACATGGGCGCGCGTGTTCGACGCGGACGGCACGCTCATCTCCGACAGCAGGCAGCTCTATCGAGGCAGCGGACGCCGCGTGGATGCCGAGCCTGGCGGCGGCATCGCCTATATTCTCAGGACCGCATCGGCCTATCTCTACTCGATGTTCTTCTCCACCAACCTGCCCCTTTACAAGGACATGGGCATCGATGGGAAGGCGTATGACGAGGTTCGTGTCGCGCTTGCGGGAAGCGTCGCGCCGATCATCCGCGTGAAGGAAACCGGCGAAACCGTCATTTCGATCGCGGCGCCGATCCGCCTCGATCCGCAGACCGTGCTCGGCGCGCTGCTGTTGACGGCGCAGGGCAGCGACATCGACGAAATGATCTGGCGCGACCGCCTCCAGATCGTGGAAGTGGCGGCGCTCGTCGCCATCGTCACGGCCGTCCTTTCCCTGCTTCTGGCCGGCACCATCGCCGAACCCATGCGCCGCCTCGCCATCGCCGCCGAACGCGTGCGCAAGAACATCAAGAACCGCGAGCAGATCCCCGATTTCGGCGACCGGACCGACGAAATCGGCCATCTCTCCCGCTCCTTCCGCGATATGACCTATGCGCTTTATTCGCGCCTCGACGCCATCGAGAGCTTCGCCGCCGACGTGGCGCACGAACTGAAGAATCCGCTCACGTCGCTTCGCAGCGCCGCCAGCCTTCTCCCTTCGATCAAGGCGGATTCCGACCGCAAGAAGCTCGTGGACATCATCAATCACGACGTGCGCCGCCTCGACCGCCTCATCACCGACATTTCCGACGCATCGAGGCTCGATGCCGAACTCGCCCGCGGGACGGCGCGGCCGGTCAACATGGCGAATTCTTCTGTTCACGCTTTGCGAGGTCACGCGCGAAAGCCGGCGCGGCGGCGGCTTCGACATCGTCTTGAACGTGCAGGGATGCAGGAAGCCCGCGGATTTCGCGTCCACCCGCGACTATATCGTCAACGGGCACGACAGCCGCCTGAGCCAGGTTGTCGCCAACCTTCTCGACAACGCCATATCTTTTTCGCCGAAGAACGGGAAAATTCTACGTAACGGCCAACCCGTTGCCGAAGAGCGGCGAGATCGAGGTCCGCGTGGAGGACGACGGGCCGGGCATCAACGACGAAAACCTGGAAAGAATATTCGAGCGGTTCTACACGGACCGGCCGGAGTCTTTCGGGCAGAATTCCGGTCTCGGCCTCAACATTTCGCAACAGATCGTCGCCGCCCATCGCGGGGCCATCTGGGCCGAGAACAGGACATCGCCCGAGCCGTTCGGTTCGAAGCGGCGCGACGGCTTTCTGGCGCGGCCGGCATCGCCGGAACCCGCTCCCATCCCCAAGGGCGAGGCGGTCTTCGCTTGCGGTGCGAAGGAGCGTCATTCCTGGGGCGCCCGCTTCGTCATTCGCCTGCCTGTCGCCTAGGGCGCCGCTCATGAGATCGGAATCGGCCCCATACCCCACGGCGTCATTCCCGCGTCCCCGCCTTCGCGGGGACGACGTAAGAGAGGTTGCGGCCGATCAAATGCACGATGGTCTAGGCCCATTGAGCGAGGGGCGAAACCCATGAGAAAGATCACCGTTCACGGGACTTGCGTCGCTCTGGGAACCGCGGCGGCGCTCATCCGGGGATCGTGCGGCTCGGGCAAGTCGGATTTCGCGCTGCGCTTTCTCCATTTGCCGGCGGACCGGCTCGGCGCCGAGCCGGCGCTTGTCGCCGACGATCAGGTGGTGCTGCGGCGCGCCGGCGGGCTGATCATCGCCTCCTGCCCGCCGCCGATTGCGGGAAAGATCGAAGTGCGCGGCTTCGGCATCGCCCATTTTGCCGCGACGATCCCGGAGGCGGAGCTGAAGGTCATCGTCAACCTCGACTGGACGGGCAGCAGGCCACGTTTTCCGGAAGAGACCGAGTGGGAGACGGTGCTGGATGCGCCCGTTCGCAGCATTTTGCTCGACCCGTTCGAGCCCTCCGCGCCGATCAAGCTCGCGCTTGCGATAAAAGATAGCTTCGCCGAGCCGGTGGATTAACGGACTGTCATGCCGCGCGGCCCTATATAGAGCTTGAACGTTGAGGGTTTGCGCCTCAAAATAATATGGATTGGGGACGATGTCCCGCGCCGCCGCCAGCACCGGAAAGAGCATGATCGGCCTCATCATCGTGACCCATGGCAACCTGGCTAGGGAGTTCATTGCAGCGCTCGAGCATGTGGTCGGCGCGCAGCAGCAGGTCGCGACCGTCTCGATCGCGCCGAACGACGATATGGAAGAGCGCCGCAACGCCATCCTGACGGCGACCAAGCGCGTCGATAGCGGCGACGGCGCGATCATCCTCACCGATATGTTTGGCGGGACGCCGTCAAATCTGGCAATATCGGTGATGGACGCCGGGTCGGTCGAGGTGATCGCGGGGGTGAATCTGCCGATGCTCGTCAAGCTGGCGCGGATCCGCGAAGAGGTCACGTTAACCGACGCGCTGAAGCAGGCGCAGGAGGCGGGCCGGAAGTATATCCATGTCGCGAGCTTGGTTCTGAACCCGCACTCATGAAATCCTCCATCGACGCCCCCAAGGGCCACCGGCCGGACGCGATCCGCCGCAAACGGCTGACCATCGGCGCGGACGGGATCTACCAGTGTCTGGCGGAAGTGACCATCGTCAACAAGCGCGGCCTGCACGCGCGGGCCTCGGCGATGTTCGTGAAGACGGCGGAGCAGTTCGACGCCGAGGTCACCGTCAGCAAGGACGACCAGACCGTTCCCGGAACGTCCATCATGGGGCTGCTGATGCTCAGCGCCGGCGCCGGCACGACGATCTCCATCGAGACGGACGGACCGGAAGCGGAAGAGGCGCTTGAGGCCTTAACCTCCCTCGTCGAAGCAGGCTTCCACGAAAAAGACTGACCCGCCTACTTCGCTTCCTTGTAATGATCCTGGCACTGGGGAAGGAGATCCCTCTCGTGCTTGGCGAGGCACTCCCTCAGCTGATGCACGTATTTGTATGGGATGTCCTTGCAATACTGTTCCTTGTCGAACTTGCAAACGATCATCAACCTGTAGATCGTAATGTCGGCTTTCGCTTCCGAAATCAGCGCAAAAACCAACGCCAAGGCGGCGACGGACCTCATCGATTCCCCCATCGGAGCTGCATATCTGAAGAGCACGGCCCGTACGCCCCGCCGGAAATCCCGCGTTTGCCGCGAACGCTTCCAGGATTTCCTTGCGAATAAGGCGCACGAGCAACTTATTGAGTCTCGCACAGCTTATCTGTGGCAAGATCGCTTGAGAGCGTGCGGCGAATGGTGCGCGAGCCTGCCTCCGGCTGTCCTACGCGGTCGCTTGGGCGGAAATTGGACCGGCCCGCGCCAAGGGGCGGCGCTTACTTCTTTTCCTCTGCCTCGGGCTTCTCGCTTTGCCGCGCCTCTTCCTCGGCCGCGGTTACGGCGGTCTGGAATTCGCTCATCAGGGTGGGCGCGAGTTCGGCCTGGTAGTTCTGCATCTTCGCCATCGCCGATTTGCCGAGCGGCGAGCCGTAGAAGTCGGCCAGCGCCTGAAGCTCGTCAGCCGTGAAGCTTTTCGCCATCGCCGCGCGGATCGCCGCCGTTATGCGCGCGCGGTCGAGATGCTTCGACACCAGCGTCTTGAACTGGTCCTGGTCGGCGGGGGGCAAGGTGTCGGCGGTGCGGGAGAGAAGCTCGTCGATCATGCCTTCCGGCGGGACGGCCGTGAGATAGCGGTCCGCCTGCTGCTCGCGGCTTTGCGGCGTGTCGTCGAGCGCAAGCGCAGGGATAGAGAACGGCAGGGCGAGCGCAAGGGCCAGGCATCGGGCTGCGATGGAACGCATGGGAAACCTCCTGAGATTTAAATGCCGCATGGCGCGAGCGGCGGCGGGTTGCGGCGGATATGACATAAAGCGATGTTTATGTCTTTATTGCTTTTCGCTTGCGCACAGGCTACCAAAGGCCAGATTTATCGCCTCTCGGCAATCAGATCAGGAGAATTCCGTGTCCGCAAGCCTCAAATCCTCGCCGGCCTTGAACGACTTTTACGTGAAAGATCTAAGCCTTGCGGAGTGGGGCCGCAAGGAGATGGACATCGCCGAAACCGAGATGCCGGGGCTCATGGCCGTGCGCGAACAGTATGGCAAGGCGCAACCGCTCAAGGGCGCGCGCGTCGCAGGCTGCCTGCACATGACCATCCAGACCGCCGTGCTCATCGAGAGCCTGCAGGCGCTCGGCGCCGAAGTGCGCTGGTCGTCGTGCAACATCTTCTCGACGCAGGATCACGCCGCCGCCGCCATCGCCGCGCGCGGCACGCCGGTCTTCGCGTTCAAGGGCGAGAACCTCGACGAATATTGGCACTTCGTGGACCGAATCCTCGAATGGCCGGGCGGCGTTCCGGCGAACATGATCCTCGACGACGGCGGCGACGCCACGCTCATCGTGCAGCTCGGCGCGGAAGCCGAGAAGAACCCGGCCGTGCTGACCAACCCGCATAGCGAGGAAGAGGCGAGCCTGTTCAAGACCATCAAGGCGCGCCTCGAACGTAACCCCGGCTGGTATTCCAAGGTGAAGGCCGCCATCAAGGGCGTGTCCGAGGAGACGACGACGGGCGTGCTCCGCCTCTACCAGATGGAGAAGAAGGGCGTGCTCTCCTTCCCCTGCATCAATGTGAACGACAGCGTGACGAAGTCGAAGTTCGACAACCGCTATGGCTGCCGCGAAAGTCTCGTGGACGGCATCCGCCGCGCCACCGACGTGATGATGGCGGGCAAGGTGGCTGTGGTGTGCGGCTATGGCGACGTGGGCAAGGGCTCGGCGCAATGCTTGCGCGGCGCCGGCGCGCGCGTGCATGTCACCGAAATCGATCCGATCTGCGCGCTGCAGGCGGCGATGGACGGCCATGAGGTGGTGACGCTCGACGATGCGGCCGGCTCGGCGGACATCTTCGTCACCGCGACCGGCAACCGCGACGTGATCACCATCGAGCACATGCGCAAGATGAAGGACATGGCTATCGTCTGCAACATCGGCCATTTCGACAACGAGATCCAGGTCGCCAGCCTGAAGAACCTGAAATGGACCAATGTGAAGCCGCAGGTGGATCTCGTCGAGTTCCCCGACGGCCACCGCATCCTGCTCCTGTCGGAAGGCCGCCTCGTGAACCTCGGCAACGCCACCGGCCATCCGAGCTTCGTGATGAGCGCGTCTTTCACGAACCAGGTGCTCGCCCAGATCGAGCTTTGGACGAACGCCGGCAAGGGCAAGTACGAGAACAAGGTGTACACGCTGCCGAAGCATCTCGACGAGGGCGTGGCGCGCCTGCATCTCGCCAAGCTCGGCGTGAAGCTCACGGAGCTGACGAAGGAGCAGGCGGACTATATCGGCGTGCCGGTGGACGGGCCGTACAAGTCGGAGCTGTATAAGTATTGAGCGCCGGAAGATCGCGGACAAGCGCCAAGGCGCTTTCCGCGATGACAATGAGCGAAGACTTATCCGGCGCCTTCATTCCGGACGCTTCTTTTCCGCCGCCGCGCCTGCTATAAGCTTGGCAGTTGCTTAAATTCATGCGGCGGCCCCGATGCGCAAAACCGTTTTCTTAAGCTCCACCGGCAAAGACCTCGCCGACTGGCGCGCGCAGATCATCACGGACGCGCGCGGCTACGACTGGTTCCGCCTCGACGCGATGGAGGAATGGGGCGCGCGCTCGCATCCGCCCATCGAGCTGTGCCGCCGCCGCGTCGCCGAGGCCGACATGCTCGCCGGGCTGATCGGCCATTATCGAGGCTGGGAGCCGGACGGCGACGCGGCGCGCCGCTCCATCACGGAAATGGAATACGACTGGGCCGTGGCGGGCGGCAAGGCGCGGCTGATGTTCGTCGCGCCGGACGGCTTCGCGGGCGCCGCGTCGGACGGCGAACCGGGCGCGCGCCAGCGGGACTTCCGCGCGCGGCTGCTTTCCGCCGAAACCGTGGACCAGCGCTGCTTCGGCTCGGCGCACGCGCTCTCGACCGCCGTGTTCAAGGCCATCGTCAACGACATCATCGGCTCGCTCGCCGAGGCCGCGCTTGCCCCGCCCGCCAACGAACCCGGCCAGCCGAGCGACGCCGCGCGCGCCGTTGCCGCCTTCGCGGACACGGCGGCGGAAGAAAACCTCTCCGTCGAGGAGCTTCAGGCGCGCGGCCGCCCGCTCGATGAAATCGAAGCCATCCTGCAAAAGCGCAAGCGCGACGCCGTCGCCCGCATGGCGCAGCACCGCGACGCCGAGGCCGAAGCCCGCAAGGACGCCGCCGCCGCATCCAAGCGCCTCGGCGCGCTGGCCTTCCTCTACGACACCGCGAAGGCGCTGGCGGCCTACGCCGAGGCGGCGCAACTCGACCCGGAGGATTGGGAGGCGCTCTGGCGTCTCGGCTATCTTCAACTGAAGCGCGCGGGCGATCTCGCGGGCGCGAAACGCTCCTTCGAGCGCCTCATCGCGCTGCATCCCACCGTGGACGACCCGTATTACATCCACTGGAGCCATCTCCTGCTCGGCGATGTGGAAGCCGCGCTCGGGAATCGCTCTCCCGCCCTGGACCAGTATGAACGCGGTCAGGCCCTCGTCCAAGACCTCATCGCCCGCGATCCCGATAACCCCACATGGCAGCGCGACCTCTCCGTCAGCTACAACAACATCGGCGATATCCGCGCGGCGCGCGGCGACAGAGACGGCGCCCTCAAAGCCTATGAGGACGGCCTCGACATTGCAAAGCGCCTCGCCGAACGCGATAAAAACAACGCCGAATGGCAGCGCGACCTCTCCGTCAGCTACAACAAGATCGGCGATATCCGCGCGGCGCGCGGCGACCGCGACGGCGCCCTCAAAGCCTATGAGGACGGCCTCGACATTCGAAAGCGCCTCGCCGAACGCGATAAAAACAACGCCGAATGGCAGCGCGACCTCTCCGTCGTCTATAACAAGATCGGCGATATCCGCGCGGCGCGCGGCGACCGCGACGGCGCCCTCAAAGCCTATGAGGACGGGCTCGACATTGCAAAGCGCCTCGCCGAACGCGATAAAAACAACGCCGAATGGCAGCGCGACCTCTCCGTCGTTTATAACAAGATCGGCGATATCCGCGCGGCGCGCGGCGACAGAGACGGCGCCCTCAAAGCCTATGAGGACGGCCTCGACATTGCAAAGCGCCTCGCCGAACGCGATAAAAACAACGCCGAATGGCAGCGCGACCTCTCCGTCAGCTACAACAAGATCGGCGATATCCGCGCGGCGCGCGGCGACAGAGACGGCGCCCTCAAAGCCTATGAGGACGGGCTCGACATTGCAAAGCGCCTCGCCGAACGCGATAAAAACAACGCCGAATGGCAGCGCGACCTCTCCGTCAGCTATGACCGCGTCGGCGATATCCGCGCGGCGCGCGGCGACAGTGACGGCGCCCTCAAAGCCTATGAGGACGGCCTCGACATTGCAAAGCGCCTCGCCGAACGCGATAAAAACAACGCCGAATGGCAGCGCGACCTCTCCGTCAGCTATGACCGCGTCGGCGATATCCGCGCGGCGCGCGGCGACAGTGACGGCGCCCTCAAAGCCTATGAGGACGGCCTCGACATTCGAAAGCGCCTCGCCGAACGCGATAAAAACAACGTGCAGTGGCAAACGGATCTCGCGGTTAGCGCGTGGAAGCTTGCGGCGGCGGGGGCGGAGGATGGGCGGGCGCAGATCGCGGGCGGGCTGGCGATCCTGAAGCGGCTCGACGCGGAAGGGAAGCTGACGGCGGATCAGAAGGGGTGGATCGGCGCGTTCGATGGGGCGTTGCGGGCGCCCGCGAAGAAGAAGGCCGCGCCGTGGTGGAAGGTGTGGGCGAAGGAATGACGCCTCTCTGTCATGCCGGAAAGGCGCTTGCCGCCTTATCCGGCATCTTCCGGCGGTGGACGAGATCGCGGGATAACGCGCAAGCGCGTTTCCGCGATGACAACGGGCGCGCAAGCGGCTCCCGCGATGACGATAGAGTGCGTTGCCGTTTGAGGAATGCTCGTGTACACTAAGCTATCGTGTACACGAGGGACGGCCATGTTGAAAAACATCACGTTCAGCGCCGACGACGCGCTCATCGAGGCGGCGCGAGCGCTTGCGCGCACCGAAAAAACCACGCTCAACGAGAAAGTCCGCGAGTGGCTCGAGGCTTACGTGCGGGATAAGACGGAAGGCGAGCGCAGGGCGGCCGCGTTTCGCGACGTCATGGAAAAACTCAAGCACATCGACTCAGGCGGCCGGAAATTCACGCGGGACGAGATGAATGAGCGGCGATAGGTTTTTCCTCGACACCAACATCCTAGTTTACACCTTCGATCTCACGGCGCCGTCCAAGCGCGAAAAGGCGGCGGCGCTTGTGAACGGCGCGCTGGTCTCGGGCAAGGGCTGCATCAGCCTGCAGGTGGCGCAGGAATTCTTGAGCCTATGCCAAAGGAACTTTCCCGTTCCGATGACTGCAGCGGAAGCCGCGCAGCATCTGAAAGCCGTTCTTGAACCGCTCTGCGCGGTCTTCCCGACGATCAAGTTGCTTGAAGACGCTTTGGATTTGCGGAACGGCTTGGGCTACAGCTTTTACGATTCCCTCATCGTTGCGGCAGCGCTCGAAGCGAGTTGCGAGACGCTTTTCAGCGAGGATTTGCAGCACGGACAGCAAATCGGGCGGTTGCGGATCGCGAACCCATTCGCGTCTTGAAGCGCGTCATCGGCGAGCGCGCGCCTTACCGTTCGAGATTCTCGAACTGTAGGGCGGCGGGCGATGTCCGCAAGCCGGGACGTGGTTAAAATCGGCGGAGGTTAACGGGCGCCAAGCGGCGGCCTTCACGCGGGCTTTTGCTACGAAAACGCGCCGAAAACGCGAAAAAAGCCGGATTTGGCGCGAAAAAAGCACCTCGAAAATCCTAGTTAACGGTTTTAAAGTTGCGCGCGTTAACCGGGAATCCGAACCTGAGATTGATCGCCACGAGTTTGCAACCGTGTTCCGAGCTTGGATGCTTCCGGATTTTCTCAAGTTATTTCAATGCGATGGTGCGAAAACGCGCCGCTTAACGCGTCCGCAAGGCGCTTTCGCTTATACTAACCATAATGAGGGAAACGGGGCGAAAAACCGCAAACTGGCGTAACCTTATTCCGAGGCGTCACGGTTAACAACCGGTTACCGGGCGCCCCCCGCGCCATGACAGAGTTGCGGATCGCGCCCTCCTTCGTTACCTAAGTCTTTATGGCCGCACCGCGCAACAAAACCTCCGGCGCCGAAATCGAAGAGCTGATCGCGCTGCTCAGCAAACTGCCCGGCCTCGGCCCGCGTTCGGCGCGGCGCGCGGCGCTGCACCTCATCAAGAAGCGCGAGCAGCTTCTCCTGCCGCTCGCGCGCGCGCTCTCCGAGGCCGGCGAGAAGATCGCCATCTGCGCCGAATGCGGCAACGTCGACACGCTGCAGCCCTGCGCCATCTGCCGCGACGCCATGCGCGACGCGACTCTCATCTGCGTGGTGGAGGAGGTCGGCGACCTGTGGGCGCTGGAGCGGGCCGGCATCGTGCGCTCGCGCTATCACGTGCTCGGCGGCGCGCTGTCGCCGCTCGACGGACGCGGCCCGGACGACATCTCGATCGCCAAGCTCATCGAGCGCGCGCATGCTCCGGGCGTCGCCGAAATCATCCTCGCGCTGAACGCCACGGTGGAAGGGCAATCGACCGCGCATTATATTGCGGCGGAGCTGGAGGGCCTGCCCGTGAAGGTCACGCGGCTCGCGCGCGGCGTGCCCATCGGCGGCGAGCTCGATTATCTCGACGAAGGCACGCTGGCCGCCGCGATAAAGCTCCGCCAGCCGGTCTAGAAACAACCATTGAGGCCGCGTTTTCCCGTGGTATCGTCCGTAAATGAGTGAAGACAGGTCCGGCCCCGTGTCCGAAAAGTCCCCCACCCCCGAGGCGCGCCTCATCGAACGGAAAGTGCGCGCGGCGCGGCGGGCGATGATCTTCGAGAAGCTGTGGCCGCGCGTCTGGCTTCCGCTTGCGGTGTGCGGCGTTTTCGTGCTGCTCTCGGCCTTAGAGGTGTGGCAGCTGTTGCCGCCGCGCCTGCATTACGGCCTGCTTTGGACGTTCGCCGCCGCGCTCGGCTTGTCCCTCGTGCCGCTCCTGATCTGGCGCGGCCGAAGCGCGACGCCTCGCTGACGCGCATCGAAAAAGCCTCCGCACTCGATCACCGTCCGCTCACCGCCTACAACGACACGCTCTCGCAGGACGCCGTCTCTCCCGAAACGCAAGCGCTGTGGGAGGCGCATCGCTCGCGCGCCGCGGGTTCGCTTGGCCGCCTCAAGGCCGGCGCCCCGCATCCCCGCATCGACCGCTACGATCCCTTCGCCCTGCGCGCGCTGCTCGTGCTGGCGCTCGTCGCCGTCGCAGCCTGGACCTCGTCCGACCTGCCGGGCCGCGTTCGCGCCGCCTTCACGGTGCCACCGATCCCATTCGGCGGCGCCGGTTTCCGCATCGACGCGTGGGTGTCGCCGCCGCCCTACACGCGCAAGGAGCCCTTTGTGCTCGCCAATGAAGCGGCCTTGCCCGCGGGCGAAGCGGTCCCGATCCCGCAAGGCTCGACGCTCACCGTGAAAATCAACGGCAGCGGCGCGAAGGATTATCGCGTATCGCTCAAGTCGGGTGAAAGCGCGCAGACGCTCAGGCCCGCGAGCCAGGCTGGCGGCACATACGCGGAGTACACGCAGAAGATCGACGAGAGCGCGACGCTTTTGATCGGCTCGATGTTCGGCGCGGCGAAAAGCTGGGCGCTATCGGTGGTCCCGGACCGCGCGCCCGCCATCGCCTTCAATGGCCCGATCGAGGTCTCGCCTCGCGCCGTCATGCTGTTCAAATACAAGGCAGATGACGATTATGGCGTCGCAAGCGCCGAGGCGCGCGTGGAGCGGATCCCCGTTTCGCCGGACGGCGCCGCCGTCGCCTCCGCCGTCCTGCCGCAAATCGGAAAGGCGCCGGTTTTCCCGCTTTCCCTGCCGCGCGTTGCCGGCAAGACCGTCGAGGGAAAAACCTACAAGGACCTGACTTCCCATCCCTGGGCGGGCCTGCCCGTGGTGGTGACGCTGGTGGCGAAGGACGAAGCCGGCAATGAGGGCGCGAGCGCACCGAGGGGCATCATTCTCCCCGAGCGCAAGTTTAAGAAGCCGCTCGCGAAAGCCGTCATCGATCAGAGGCGTTCGCTCGTCGAAAATCCCGCCGACACAACGCGTGTGGCGAGCAATCTCAACGCGCTCGCCATCGGCGCCGAGGACGAGGCGGCCGCCCCGGCCATCTATCTCGGCCTGCGATCCGCCTATTGGCGCTTGAGCAATCCGACCGATCTCGATGACATAGAGAGCATCGTGGAGCAACTCTGGGACGTCGCGCTTCGCATCGAGGATGGTAATCTTTCAAGCGCCGAGCGGGAGCTTCGCGCAGCGCAGGAGCGCTTGAAGGAAGCGATCGAAAAAGGGGCGCCTCAGGAGGAAATCCAGAAGCTGATGTCCGAACTGCGTCAGGCGCTAAACAGCTATTTGCAGGCGCTGAGGCAGCAGCAATCGCCGAAGAGCGACCGCGCGCTCGCCTCTCCCAACGCAAAAACGATTTCGCCGCAAGACCTCCAGGAACTCATGAACCGGATCGAGAGCCTCGCCAAGTCCGGGTCCACCGAGGCTGCGGCGCAGATGCTGAACGAGCTGCGCGACATCCTCGAGTCCCTGCAGACGCCGCAGAGCGACGAGGCGTCCGCAGAGGAGGAGCGTCAGAACATGCAGCGCCTCGACCGCATGACCGAGATCCTCAAGCAACAGCAGCAGCTTCTGGACGAAACCTTCCGCGCCCAGCAATCCGAAGACGGCGATCAAGGCGAGAGGGATCAGCCTGGCCAGCGCGCCCAGCGCGGCCAGAAGCAGGAGCGCGGCCAAGGCCAGACCAAGAGCGCTGCGGACTTGAAGAGACGCCAGAATGAGCTTCAGCGCCAGCTTCAGGAGCTGTTGACCGACGTGGGAAAGGAAGGCGACCCGGTCCGCAAGAAGCTGGAGGAAGCCGAACGCGCCATGGGCGACGCCAGCAGCGCCCTGAAGCAGAACGATCTGGGCGAGGCTGGCGACCACGAAGGCCGCGCCGTCGAGAACCTCAGGCAGGGAACGCGCGCCATGGCGGAGCAGATGATGCGCCCCGGGCGCGGCGGCGCCCAGGCGAACCGCGATCCGCTCGGCCGCAAGCAGGGCAATCGCCTCGACGATCCCGGCGACAGCGTAAAGGTTCCGGACGAGATTACCGTGCAGCGCGCGCGCGCCATCCTTGACGAACTGCGCAAGAGGCTCGGCCAGCCCTCCCGCCCGCCGATCGAACTCGATTATCTCGAACGGCTGGTCAAACCCTATTAGGCGCGCGGCCTTGCGCAATCCCCCATGTGGCTTGATATTTGCTTTATACGACAGACTGAACGGCGGAAAGGCTTACGGTGGGCGGAATGCAGATTGAGGAGCTTGTCGACAATTTCAGCTTTCTCGACGATTGGGAGGACCGCTATCGCTACCTGATCGAGCTGGGCCGCGAGCTTCCTGCTCTGGACGACGCCGAGCGGACCCCGCAAACGAAGGTGAGGGGCTGCGCCAGTCAGGTCTGGCTGATTTCGCACGCGGAAGGGACCGGCCCGGACGCGATCCTGACATTTCGAGGCGACAGCGACGCGCATATCGTTCGCGGCCTCATCGCCGTCCTGTTCGCGATCTATTCGGGACGAACGGCCAGCGATATTCTCGGCGTCGACGAGAAGGGCGCGCTTGCCAAGCTGGGGCTGAACGATCACCTCACGCCGCAGCGCTCCAACGGCCTTGCCTCGATGGTGGCCCGCATCAAGCGGGACGCGATGGCCGCGTCCGGCGCCGAAACGGCGGCAGCGGCGCCCTGACGCAGGCGCCCATCGGCGTGCGCACGGCATTGAGTGCAAAGGATTTAGCTGCCGGGGCGAAAAACCTGCGGCGCGGTCATGGTGGCGCATAGTTAAAATTTTATGTATATTGTATCTCCGTTTAGTTTTCGTGGGGTGAGTTTCATGAGCGCTTTTTCGAAGATCCTCTGCCTTTCAACATTCGCTCTGCTCGCAGCGCCTCAGACAGGGCAAAGCCATCCTCTGAGCCTTCCAGCCCAGCTTTCCGCTTCCTCGCAGGCGACAAAGGCCGGCTGCTGGGACGATTGCTGGCATGAAGGATGGCGGAGCCACTACCGCTGGGGTTCGCAGCACTACACGCACAGCCGCGCGAGAAGCCACTACCGCTGGGGCTCCTACGGCGGATACGAACATAATCGCTGGTATAGCCACAACCGTTGGGGCTCCTACTACCGCCCTTGCTGCGGCGACGATTACGACCGGCGGTATTGACGGGAGGCCCTGCCGCGACAGGGCGCGACAATTTTCACGAAACTGCCACGGTTCGACCGCACCCTTGCCCAGCAGGGCGGGCATGGTCTCAGTCTAAGCAGAAGCCGGCGCTGGGACGCTTTCTCTCTCCGAACCCCCCAAGCCCAAAGCCTCCAGCGCCGGCGCCTTTTCCCCCAAAAGGCGCCGGCTGTGTTTTTGCTCTCAGCCAAGCCAAAGACTTGAACGACGCGCCTCCCGCAAACTTCCGCGGGCGTTCATCACGGTCACGAATCCAGGTTAACGGCGGATTTTTGAATGAGGCTTTGGAGGTAATCTTGGTTCCAGCCAGCGATTTTCCTTCTGAGCTTTAGGCTTTTTTTGTCCGGCGCTGCGCGGACGAGATTGATGGCGAAGTGCCGGACGACGGCCATGTTTTTGGCGCCGTGGCCCTTACGGACGCGGGCGAGATCGTCCCGGAACGTGACGTCGAGCACCCAATGCAGCGCGTTCTCGATCTGCCAGTGGGCGCGCACGGCCTCGCCAAGCAGCTTCGCAGTCATGGCGCGCGAGGTAATATAAAAGCGCCGCTCGGTTCTTGCGCCTGCGTTGGTCTCGACCTTGCTTTCGATCATTGCGATGGCGGCGAGTTTGGGAAAGCGGTATTCGCCTGGAAAGCGGCGTTCGCCGTCCATCCAATCGATAGCCGTACTCACCAGGCAGCGGCGTTCCTCGATGCGGCCGTGGCCCTTGTCCACATCGGTGTGCCGATCCAGGGCGGCTTCGTCCGCATCGTCAAAAAAGCGTTGTATTTCAGACAGAAGAGTTGGCTGGTTGCCTTTAACGGCCAGGAGATAATCGGCTCCGTGGTCAACGATGTCCTGGGCGATGCCTGGATTGCAAGCAATCGCGTCGATGGTGACGAGGGCGCCCGCCAAAGCGCCCGATGCGGCGAGGCGTTCGAGAAGCGCCGGAATGGCTACGATCTCGTTCGATTTCGCGTCCACGGCTTCCTGGCCAAGAACCAGCCTCTCATGGGTGGCGAAGGCGGAGACAAGATGGAGCGCGGCCTTTCCCGCGGCGCGGTCATGGCTGCGGCGCGAGGTCTTGCCATCGAGCGCGATGAGGCCAGGAGCGTCCGGGCGAAGGTCGCGCGCCCAGTTCATGAAGCAGTCCGAGAACAAGTCCGGATCGATGCGGTTCATAAGGATGTTCAACCAGCGCGCGCCGGGAACGCTATGATGATAGGGCAGAAAACGGCGCAGAAACGGCAGATGGTTCTCGCCCCATTCGGCGATGTCGTCGAAATCGTCGCACGATGCAACGCTGGCGCAGACGACGAGAAGAAGCACTTCCGGCAGCGGATGGGCCACCCGCCAAGCCTCGCGCGGGTCGTCAATCCCGGAAAAATGGTCCAAAAGGCTCCGAAGGCGCGGCTTAGGGCCGAAATCGTCCATCTCAAAGGCTCCCCGAATCAGAAAGCCAGATGGAATCACACAACACGCAATGGTTAAATGATCGTTAACCTGAGTTCGTTGCCCTGGGCGTTCATAAGCGCGCTTGACTTTATCCGGGAAGCCGCTACGTTCTGGCTTCGTTCTCATGTTGGTTTGGGAAAGCGGGCAGAGTCATGGACGCGGGATTAAGGGTGTTTTTCCGCATATTCGTATGCGCGGCGTTTTGCGCACTGGTTCCGATGGGCGCGAAAGCCCAGGGCGACCGGGGCGCAATGCCCGGCGATTTCGATTATTACATTTTGGCCCTAAGCTGGTCGCCCGCCTATTGCGATGGCCGCGGCGAAGCGCAGGAGCGCGACCGCGGCGGCTACGACCGGCGCGATTCCGACCGAGGCGGCTCATACGATCGCCCCGACGACCGGGGATACGACCGGCGCCGGGGGGGCGACGGCGAGGAACAATGCAGCGGCGTTCGCCCCTATGCTTTCGTTCTCCACGGCCTTTGGCCGCAATATGAGCGCAAAGGCTGGCCGGAGATGTGCGAAACGAAAGAACGCGCCTGGGTGCCGGAGGAGTTGATCGACCGGATGATGGACATCATGCCGAGCCGCCGTCTGGTGATCCAGGAGTACAAGAAGCATGGCGTCTGCTCGGGGCTCGAGCCGCGCCGCTACTTCGAAGCGGCTCGCCAGGCTTACGGCAGCATCCGCATCCCCGAAGAGTATCAGGATTTATCGAAGTCGCTTGCTGTGTCGCCAGAGCAGATCCGGCGGGCCTTCCTCGACGCAAACCCGCAGCTCAGCGCCGATATGATCGCGGTCGTCTGTTCGCGAAACCTGTTGCGCGAGCTGCGCGTCTGCTTCACGAAGGATTTGTCGCCCCGGAGCTGTTCCAGGGGCGAACAAAACCGTCAATGCTCGTCCGGCAGCGTGATCATGCCGCCTGTGCGCGGCGGCGGGGTCGGCCCTCATGGCGGCCCGACCGAGCGCAGCGACCGTCTTTAGCAGCGAAAGCTCCTCCGCCCAGGGCGCGCGCCCTTGCAGAGCAGGTTCGCCGAGAGTTGGTCTGTCGGCACATTATAGAAGCGGCGCGAGCCACCTCCGAAAACTCGTTCTCCGCGCCCTAACGGTCGGTTTGCTATTTTTGCCCTCGGTGCATCCGTAGAATGACGCGGCCGAAAGTGGCCCTGTCGGCACTTCGAAAATTATGTACTGCGGGGCAGGCCGCGAGCCGACCATCCGGGGTTGCCGGAGATAGCCTCTTGTGGAAGGCAAGCGGGAGTGGCGCGACTGCCGCCCGCTTTACCTCGGCCGGGCGAGGACGTAGTTTTCCGCGTCGCGGCGGCGGAAATATCGTGGCGACTGCTCGTGCTGAAATTTCGCGGCAAGCGCCGATGCGGCGCTTCAAGAAATCGCGCAAGCCATCGGCCCACACCGCGCCCGCGCCATCGTGCGCCTCGCCATTGACGCCCTCGGCCAGCGCATAGGTGAACAGCCGCCCATGACCGCCGCCAAGCGCTGGCTCCTCCAGCGCTTCTTGGTCGGCGCCCGCAGAGGTCGGCATACAGAATTTCCGTAATATCTCCGCGCGCGCTTGCGCTTTTTGCGGCGACACATGGAAAGGATTTCATGCGGACGAAGTAATTGATAGGGTCGTGTTTGCGATAATGCTCGGCCATTTGCCATTTTGTTGACGGGACGGGGATCGTTGTTTTTGTTGTCTTTGTCCAACGCAGAAAGAGCAGGCTTGTTTCAAGAACGCTCAATTCATTAAACCCCTGTTATGATTGACGTCAGGCTCAGCCGGAGCGCGCGGCGAACCGGTAGAAGGCGGCGAGCGCGCAGGCGAAGATCAGAGCCGCCACGTCGGTCGAAACACGGGCGCCGGCGACGCCCGGAATGGCGAGCGAGCCGCCGCGTCCGCTGACGGCGTCGGCCGCGGCGAGCAAGACGCCGGTCATGCTCTCCCCCACCAGAAAGCCGGATGCGATCAGCACGCCGCGGCGCCGCGCCTTCGCCTCGGCTTGCGCTATTCCTTCCGCGCCCTTGGTCTTTGCGCTCCTCGCCACGGCTCGCTCGGCGAACCAGCCGATTACGCCGCCCATGGCGATGGTCAGCGATACCTCATAGGGCAGATAGATGCCGATGCCGACCGTCAGGGCCGGAAGCGAGAAGCCGCGCGTGCGGCGCAGCCAGCCCTCCAGCGCAACCAGCGCGACGCCAAGCACGGCGCCGATGGCGACCATGTTCCAGGCGAGCCGATGGCTAATGATGCCGGTCGCGATCTGCGCCATGAGCGCCGCCTGCGGGGCCGGCATGGCGTTGGCCGCCTGCATGCCGGGCCGCGGCAAGGCGCCCGCAAATCCGTAGTTGGAATAAAGCAGCTGGATCACGGGCGCGAAAGTGACAGCGCCTGCGAAAACGCCGATGGCGAGCGCCGCCTGCTGCTTCCAGGGAACGGCGCCCACCATGTTTCCTGTCTTGAGGTCCTGAAGGTTGTCGTTTGCGATCGAGGATACGGTGACGACAATCGACGCCATGAACAGCGTCAAAGCCGTGATGGAGCGGGCGTCTGCGCCGTCGCCCGAGGGAAATGCGAAGGCGAAACCGGCCGCGATCAGGATGGTGCTGAGGATGCCGATGCCCGAAATGGGGCTGCAGGACGAGCCCAGCAGCGCTGCCATGTAACCGCACGCGGACGCCATGAGGAGGCTGAGAAACAAGGTGAGCAGCGTGACGGCGGGCGCGAACCAGACGAGGCTCCCGGCAAGGCCGGCGCCCGAAGCGAACCATGCGAACAAACCGGCGGTGAGGACGCTCAGGATCGCAACGGCGCCGCCGACCCAGGCGATGGGGATGTCGCGCTCCTCGCGCGGCGTGGCGGCGCTTCTGCCTTTTCGCGACGCCTTGAGCGCAAGGCGAACCGCGTCGATCAGCGGCTTGATCAATGTGGCGGCCGTCCAAAGCCCGCCGCTGGCGATAATGCCCGCGCCGATGAGCCTGACCTTCTCTGACCAGACCGCATCGGCAGCGGAGGCCGGATCGCCCGGCGGCGGCGGGTCCATCGCCATCAAGACAGGCACGGCGACGCCCCAGGCGATGAAGAGCCCGAGAAACAGGGAGAGGCAGGCGCCGATGCGGACGAGATAGCCCACCCCGATCAAGGCGAGGGACAGGCTGCCGCCCATCTGAAAGACCGCGCCGCCATAGGCGAACGACCCCGCAAGCTTGTCGGGAAGGAGCTTGAAGCCGTTCGTCAGCAGGTTCAGCGCGGCGGCTGCGGCGGCGCCAATCGCGAGCACCTTGATGCCGGGTTCGCTCCCTTTGTCCGCTCCCGCCCGCTCCTTATGACCTGCACGAAGGACTTCCGCCGCCGCCACGCCTTCGGGAAAAGGCAGATTGCCGCGAACCACCATGACCCGGCGCAGCGGGACCGAATAGGCCACGCCGAGCATGCCGCCAACGAGGCACACCGCCATCGTCTGCCAAATCGGAAAGCCGTGCCAATACCCGATCAGGACCAGGCCGGGAAGCACGAGGATGACGTTGCATAGCGTCCCTGCCGCCGACGCCTGCGTCTGCACGATGTTGTTTTCGAGGATGCCGCCCGAGCCCAGCGCCCGAAGCGCGCTCATCGAAATGACAGCCGCGGGGATCGACGACGAGAACGTCATGCCGGTCCGCAGGCCGAGATAGACGTTGGCGGCCAGGAACACCACGGTGATCGCGCCCCCTAGCGCCATTCCGCGAAATGTGAGTTCGGAAAGATGTTTCGAGGGCGTGTCTCTCAAGGCAGGCTGCTCAGCTCCGGCTGCGAAGGAGATGAAGCGCGCAAGACGATCGCATCCATATCCTCACGGGAGAAAGTCCGGCGGCGGCGGCCAGTTCCTGGAGGTCGGCCAGCGAATGTTTTCAGGACACGTCCGTGCGAATGCTCTCGCCTGCCGCAAACCGGACCTTGCGTGCGCTGAATTCGACGACCGTGGCTCTCCTCGCCGCCCTTCGAATACTTCTTGGATTGAAAGAAGGTGAGTTCCCCAACTTCGGCAACATCGGTCCTGCCGCCTGACCGCCATCGATTACGACGGATCGAGCTACGTCCAGGATGTCGGCGCGGGCGACCTCTGGTACTTTCCCACCGGCATTCTGCACTCGCTGCAAGGGTTGGCCCCCGGCGGATGTTGTTGCGTGCCGTTGGCTGGCCATACCGCCCTTTTTGACCGCAGCTGCCCCCTCCTGCGAATCAACCGCTCTGAGATCCGAAAGCAGCCATGGCCGCTTGGGTTTTTTTGAAAACCCGAATCTTCTGCTTCGGCCTTTTCCGGCCGGTTATCGTCCTACGACGGTTCATCATTAGGAAGCGAGTTGGCGGGCGATGATCGCGCCGGCGTCGATGCGGGCGGGGCCGGCGCCGAAGTTGAGGCCACGCTCGCCGAGCCTTGCGTCGCAATAGGCGGAGGCGACTTCGGGCGCGCCGTGGCGCAGCAAGAGCGCGGCTTGCAGGGCGAGCGCCATCGTCTCGGCGATGTGGCGCGCGCCTGCCTCGGACGCTCCGCCTTTGAGCGCGGCGGCCAGGGCCTCGAAGGCGCGGTCGAAGGCGGGGTGCGCGCCGCGCGCGGTCGCAAGCTCCGCGAAGTAGGCGTCGCGCGCGGCCGGGTCTTTCGCGAGCGTGCGCAGGATGTCGAGCGCGATAACATTGCCGGAGCCTTCCCAGATCGCGTTCACGGGCGCCTCGCGGTAAAGGCGCGGCAGCGGGCTGTCCTCGACATAGCCGCCGCCGCCGAGGCACTCCATGCACTCGTAGACGAACTGCGGCGTGCGCTTCGAAATCCAGAATTTGCCGAGAGCCACGCCAAGCCGCGCGAGGCTCTTGTCTTCCGCGCTGTCGCCGTCGAAGGCGCGCGCCACGCGCATGGTCATCGTCGCGGCGGCCTCGTAGTCGAGCGCGAGGTCGGCGATCACGGCGCGCATCAGCGGCTGGCCGATCAGCGTCTTCTGGAACGCGCGGCGGTGGCTGACATGATGCACCGCCTCGGCCAGCGCGCGCCGCATGACGCCGAGCGAACCGGCCATGGTGTCGAGCCGCGTGTGATGCACCATCTCGATGATGGTGGCGACCCCGCGCCCTTCCTCGCCCATCATCTGCGCATAGGCGCCGTGATATTCGACCTCCGAGGAGGCGTTCGACTTGTTGCCGAGCTTGTCCTTCAGCCGCAGCACATGGATGGAGTTGCGCTCGCCGTCGGGCTTGATGCGCGGGACAAGGAAGCAGCTCAGGCCCTTGCCGGTGTAGGCGAGGGTGAGGAAGGCGTCGCTCATCGGCGCGGAGCAGAACCATTTGTGGCCGACGATCCGGTAGTCGCCGCCGGGGCCGCCCGCGCCCAGCGCGAAGGCGCGCGTCGCGTTGGCGCGCACGTCAGAGCCGCCCTGCTTCTCCGTCATCGCCATGCCGATGGTGACGCCGTGCTTTTCCGCGATGGGGCGCAGCGGCGCGTCGTAAACGCCCTCTATGGCCTTCGCCGACCAGATCGCGGCCACCTCCGGCTGATGGCGCAGCGCCGCGACGCTGGCGTAGGTCATGCTGATGGGGCACATGGTTCCAGCTTCGGCCTGGGTCGCCAGCGCCAGCAGCGCCGCGTGCGCGACGTGCCGGCCGGGGCGCGTCTCGCGCCAGCCGATGCTGTGGATGCGATGCTCCATCGCGAGCGCCATCAGGCGATGATAGGCGGGGTGGAATTTCACCTCGTCGATGCGGCGGCCGAAGCGGTCGAAGGTCTGAAGCTCCGGCGTATAGCGGTTGGCGTCCTCGCCCCAGCTTTGCGCCTCTTCCGAGCCCGCCGCCGCGCCGAGCGCGGACAAGGACGCCTCGACCCAATCGCCCGCGAACAAGCGCGCCGCCTCGCGCAACGCGCGGTCGTCTTCATAGAAGTTGCGCGCGCCAAACGGCGGCGGCGCGTTCGTAACATCGTGCGTTTCGAGATGGATTTGCGGAGCATAAGCGGTCATGGCGCGGCCTCCGGATAGCGTCGCGGCCAATAATAGCATCGCGGCGGCGCGACAGACAAAGCGCGCGCCCGCGCGCCCTGCGACATTTGCGATTGCGCCTGCGGCTCAGCCCTCGTATGAGGAGGAAACTGCCGGTTTAGCGCGTTTACGGGTCGCCCATGAGACGCCATTTCCTTCGTGACTTCCTCGCCGTGTTCGTGCCGACGGCTGCAATCTGCGTTGGCGCCATCTGGTTCACGCTCCGCTATGTACAGCCGGCGCCGCCCACCACCTTCGTCATGTCGACGTCGAGCAAGACCAGCCCCTATTACATGCTGGCCACGCGCTTCAAGGAGGAGGTGGCGAAGAAGGGCATCACGATCGAGGTGCGGGAGTTCGAAGGCGTCCTCCGAAAACCTCAAGCTCCTCCAGGATCCTTCCTCCGGCGTGAAAGCGGGTTTCGTCCAGGGCGGACTTAGCAATCACATCGATGCGCCCGATCTTTTTTCCATGGGCCGCGTGATCACCGAGCCGGTTTGGATTTTCTATCGCGGCGCGAAGGTCGATCACATCACCGAGCTCAAGGGCAAGCGCATCCTCACCGGCCCGGACGGAAGCGGGACGAGCGTTCTTGCGCGCAAGCTGCTTGAGGCGAACGGGGTCACGCCGGAAAACTCGAAACTGATCTCGCTGCCCTTGACGGATTACGCCGGCGCCTTGGCGAAGGAAGACGCGGACGCGGCCTTTCTGGTGATCGGCGAAGAGGGGGCGCCCGTGCAGGCGCTGCTGCGCCAGCCGGGCACGTCGCTGATGAACATGGCGCAGGCCGATGCGCTCATCCAGCGCTATCCGTATCTCACCTCCGTCATCCTGCGGCAAGGCGTCGTGGATTTCGCGCAGAACATTCCGCCTGCCGACACGGCGCTTGTCGCGACGAAGGCGATGCTGCTTGTGCGGGACGATCTGCATCCCGCGCTCATCACCGTTCTCGCGCAGGCGATCCTTGCGGTGCAGAGCCGGCCCTCGCTGAAGGAGACGGGGGAATTGCGGCTTTTCGCGCTTGGCGCCGACGCGCTGGCCGACGATCCCGAATTTCCGATGGTCGACGACGCGCGGCGCGTTTATAAATCCGGCCCAACCTTTTTCTGGCGCGTCTTACCCTTCTGGCTCGCGACCCTCCTCGACCGCGCCTTCATCCTGCTTCTGCCCGTGATCGGCGTGATCATTCCGCTCTTCAGGATCGTGCCGTGGCTCTACAATTGGCGCATGCGCCGGCGCATCCTGCGCTGGTATACCCCTCTCAAGGCTCTTGAAAGGGACCTCGATAAGACCGGCACGGCGCCGGACTTCATCGCGCGCAAGGAGAAGGAGCTCGATGGCATCGAGGAGAGCGTGTGGCGCATCTCGGTTCCAGGCCATCTCGCCCCGGAGCTTTATACGCTGCGCGACCATGTGGAGTTCGTGCGCAGGCGCATCGCCGGCTTGAGGGAGTCCCAGGCCAAGAAAAGCTCTCAGCCGGCGGCTGCGGCTGTTTAGAGCATCGGACTTAAAGCCGGGATCGGCCTCAAGCCCTTCGGCGTCGTTCCCGGCCCCGCCTTCGCGAGGACGACGAAAACGCCGCTGCATCCGATTAAATGCACGACGCTCTAGGCGGGCCGCGCCGCCATGAGGCCGATGTCGCGGCGGCAGAAACCTTCAGGCCAATCGATCTTGTCCACAGCCGCATAGGCGCGCGCCCTCGCCTCCTCGACGTCCCGGCCGAGCGCCGAAACGCTGAGAACGCGGCCTCCTTGCGCGGTCGGTTCGCCGTCCGAGGCGCCTGTGCCGGCGTGAAAGACGGTGACGCCCTCCTCCGCCTCGGCCTCTTTCAGGTTCCCGATGACGCTCCCTTTCGCGTAATCGCCCGGATAGCCCTTGGCCGCCATGACAACCGTCACCGCCGTCTCGCCGCTCCATTCGACGGCGGCGCCGGAGAGATCGCCGCGCGCGGAGCCGGTAAGCAGCCACAAGAGATCGGACTTGAGCCGCAGCATGAGAACCTGGCATTCCGGATCGCCGAAGCGCACGTTGTATTCGATGAGCTTCGGCCCCTGCGCCCCGATCATGAGGCCGGCGTAGAGCACGCCTTGGAACGGCGCGCCGCGGTCTCGCATGGCGTCGAGCGTCGGCGTCACGATTTCGCTCATGATGCGGCCGGTCAGCGCCCCGGTCATCATCGGCGCCGGCGAGACGCAGCCCATGCCGCCGGTGTTCGGCCCGAGATCGCCGTCGAAGGCGCGCTTGCGATCCTGTGCGCTCGCGAGCGGAACGGCGCGCGTCCCATCGCAAAGCGCGAAGAAGCTGGCCTCTTCGCCAACGAGCCACTCCTCGATCACGACCTGGTCGCCCGCCGCGCCGAAGGCGCCGGCGAAGCAGGCGGCGATGGCCTCCTCGGCCTCGCGCAGGGTTTCGCACATGATGACGCCCTTGCCTGCGGCGAGCCCGTCGGCCTTCACCACGAGCGGCGCTCCCTTTTCGCGCGCATAGGCCAGCGCATCCTCGCGCGCGGAGAAGGCGCCCCACGCCGCGGTCGGGATGCCGCGCTCCGCGCAGATCGCCTTCGTGAACGATTTCGACGCTTCGAGCTGAGCCGCCGCCGCTGAGGGGCCGAAAACGTAGATCCCGGCGGCCCTGAGATCGTCCGCCAGCCCCGCGACGAGCGGCGCCTCGGGGCCGATCACGACGAGATCGATTTTGGTTTTCGCGCAAAAATCGGCGACCTCTTCATGATTGCCGATGTGCGCAGGTCCCGGCAGGGCGATGGCGCCGATGCCGGCGTTGCCCGGCGAGCAGTAGACCGAGCCGAGCGCCGGGCTTTGCCGCAGTTTCCAGGTCAGTGCGTGTTCGCGGCCGCCGCCGCCGATGAGAAGCACGTTCATGCCTGTTTTTTAGCATGAAAGCGACCTCGCGCGATGGCTTTGTGCGCCTGTCCGTATGCTTCTCTTTTACTGGCTTCCGATGCGCTTCTATTAGATATCGTAAAATCAAATCCAGTGAAAAATATAAGCCAGAATAATAAGCGGAAGCGGAACGCCAATCGCCCAGAGCAGGACTTCCCCTCATTGTCATCTCCTGAATTCACAGTTACTTGACGCTGAACGCAAAGCATCGATTAAAGTTCCTGCGGCTTGAGCGGGAACATTCATTTGGTGAACGGGTTAGCCAATCACTCGTTGTTATCAACTTGGAGAAAGACCAATGAGATTTCTCACGGCCGCGGCCGTCGCGGTTCTTCTGACGGCCCCTGCGTTCGCCCAGCAGGCGCCCGGCACGGACACCAACGCGCCATCCGCGCTGCCTTCGCCCACTCAGCCGCCCGGAAACAAGGGCGCCGCCCCCGGCATGTCGACCGATACGGCCGGCCACCCGCCGATGAGCGCCACCCACACTCAAAGCGCCGGCGCGAGCCACGTCCAGACCAATCAGGCTGCGGATCAATGGCTCGTCGGCAACCTCTGGCACAAGAGCGTGTACAACTCCGCCGGCCAGGCGATCGGCGACCTCAACGACCTCGTGATCGACAAGGACGGAAAGATCGCCGCCGTCGTGATCGGCGTTGGCGGCTTCCTCGGCCTCGGCGAGAAGAACGTCGCGGTGGACTTCGACCAGTTGCAGAATAACGGCGGCGTGTCGCCGAACAGGATCGTGCTCAACTGGAGCGAGCAGGATCTTCGCAACGCGCCGGCTTTCCAGCGCGCCTCCAGCAGCAAATAGCTGCAATCGCATGCAGTTCTTGGGAGGACGGCTCGCGCCGTCCTCTTTCGTGCGCTGCAAGCGTGTCGATCGTCCGATCGTCCATCGCCGGCAACTGCCACGCGCCCGAGCGGAATTGGCCTGCCCTGAGCCGCTCCGCCACGCGCCCGAAACTAATGCGATCCACCTAGCGTTGCGCATGCCCTGAGCGCCGGGAATTTGTCCACAGGCTCGCCGCGCGCCCGCCATTTCAACCCCTGGTGGCGCACCTTGAACGCTGCTCCTGCGAAAATATAAGCTGCATCAACCAGTTAAGAACTACTGGCATGTGGCATGCCACCTTGCGCTGTGGCGATTCAACCACATATCTTCCCATCTTTACTGAATGAAGAAAGATTCCTTTTACTATCTCAGGTGGCATGCTATCGAAGGTGCAACCTTGTAGAAAAACAGATTGTCGGCGATAAAACTCATACAGCAGACCCCGCCGTTTTTGCCCAACGTATCGTCATCCCGGCCAAGCGAAGCGCGAGCAGGGATCTGGAGGAGATGAGTGCTTCTATTTATTCAGACTACGGATAAGGCTTCGCCTTTCCGGGACTTGATTACCCAAATGTTCCCGCCAGACGGGCTATATAGGGCATTGGCGTTGTTTTGGCTGAAATTTTTGCGAGGCCGGGAACCATCTGGCCCAGATCGAAACGCCGGTTATAGCGGTACTCGTAGGCGGCCAGGTATCGCGCCGCATGGCGCGGGCGGATGGCGCGGCAAGTTCCGGTGATGGCGCTTTTGATGTTGCCGAGACTGACATTCACCCATTTAAACCTCGGATCGACAATGCGGCGCGAAGCCCGGCCTCGCGTGATTGCCGTGTGGGTCATGCCAACTTTGGTCAGGCTTGAAAAGCAGGCGAGGCCGTCGCTGATCACGTCGCATCCAGGCTCCAGGGCTTCTCGCGCGAAGTGCTCCACCGCCTCTTTGGTGAAGCTCGAAACCAGACGGAGCTTGATGGTGACCGGCTTGCCATTACGGGTCTCGACGGCGGCCAGAAAAGGGGTCTTCCCCTCGGTGCCGCGTCCGGATGGCCCCTTCCTTTCGCCGCCGATGTAAGCATCGTCGATCTGAACCGAGCCCTTGAGCTTATAGTCTTTGTTGCGCTCGCTCATGGCGGCCATGAGTTTCTGTTTCACGGCCCAACCCGTATCGTACCTCACGCCGAGCTGGCGCGATAATTCAAGCGCGGAAATATCGTTCTTGCTTTGCGTTATAAGATAAATCGCGAGGAACCACGTGCTAAGCGGCAGCTTCGACTTGTGGAACAGTGTGCCTGCCTTGACCGAAGTCTGCCGTCTGCACAGCGAGCATTGAAAGGCTCGCCGCGCAGCGTAAAAGCTATATTTGCGTCCCTGGCAGACCGGACAGACAAAGCCATCCGGCCAACGCAGCCGCACCAACTCCTCATGACACTGATCTTCGCTGCCGTAACAGCTCTGAAACGCCGTCCGGCTCATGCCCTTCTAAAATTGTACCGGGTTCCGCGCCATGGCCGCCTCCATTGAGCCGCCCTATCGGCGGCATATGAGAACATAGCAGGAACATTTGGGTAATCAAGTTCCGGGAAGACAGACGAAGGCCATCCGTTGGCTTAATTGGGAAACACTGTTTTAGGCGTAAATTTTGGGTGGCGGCTGCGAAATGCTCACTGAACGCAATTTCAAAATGACGGCGATTGCGGCGGCTTTGCTGGGTGGCGGGATCTATCCCGCCGATGAGTTGACCGCGGCGGCGAACTCGGTGCGGATCGAAGTCACGGGCGCCATCGCGCCATCCTGCACGAGCAGCATAAATGCGGCGACTTTCGCGGCACCCGACATCACAAAGGCCGGTTCGTCCAAGCTCTCCTTCACGGTGGACTGCAACGCGCCGTTCCAATACAGCCTGCAGTCGGACAACGGCGCGCTGCGTCTCTCGGGCGCGCCAGCAACTGCGCAGGTCAGTCAAACGCAGACGCCTTACAACGTGCATGTCAGAATTCCGCTGACCTTCGGCGGCGCCATCGACGACAGCTGCGCCAGCGGAACGTTGAAGCAGGGCGCCGTCAGTTGTCCGTTCTCGGACTCAGGGCAGAAGATAGCCATCGGTCAAACCGCCGAGATGCAAGTGAGTTGGAGCAATCCGCAAGGCCAGTTGATGGCCGGTCAATACACGGACCGGCTGGCCATCGCCGTGAGCGTGCGGCCATGACCGGATAGCGCGAACCGGGCCGCCTCTCATTGCGCGGCGGCTCTTAACTGCAAATGTAGAACTGAACAACGCCGGAGGCAAGGAGGCTCCGGAAGCGGGGATTTGCTGTCCCTGACGCAGCATTCATTAGGCAATTTAGTTGCCAACCTCTCTCATTTTTGAGAAAAAGAAAGGAAATAAACATGAAGAAGCTTCTTGTACTTGCTGGCGCGGTATCTGCTCTGGCGATCTCTGCAGCCAACGCCAATTCAACCTACAACATTAATCTCAGCTCGACAGTCAACCCGAATATCGTAGTCACCGGGGCAAGCCCCAGCGCTTTCGTCAACGCATTGGCTCCAACGGGAGCTACAACGGGAACCGCTGGTTCATCGAGTATCACCTTAAATGTCACTGACGTAAATGGCGCTTTGGCTTCTTCCAGTGGCTCGATAGCCCTTGCTATTAACACGAACACCAACTTCACAGCCGCAGCGTACTCCCAGAACGGAGGGCTTACGGCCACCGGATTCACCACCATCGCATACACCATAACCCTCGACGGCGCCCACGCCTTGGCATCCGTTTCGCAGGGTTCTTCGAATGCTTTGCCAAGCGGAAATGCCAAATACCTGCCGACCAACTCGACTGTTAACGTTGGCTTTGCAGTTACAGGCAGCTCGGCTATCTTTCCTGCGGCCGCCACTTATTCCGACACCCTGGTTGTGGTTTTGACCCCCACTACGTAACGGGCACACGGCAGCTGGCGTCTCGCCAGCTGCCTCCTTAGCGATTTTGCTCTTCTATCAACCTTTCACGGCTCTTGGAGCTGGAGGCGGATTTAGGAGTCCTTATGCAGCGCCGGTAGCAGGCGCGCTTCATTCAGGTTGAGTTGATCTGTCGAGGTAAACATGATTTCGCAGCTTTTTAAGTGGGCAAGCGTAGTGGCCGCCGCGCTTTTGGCGCTGGCCGAGGTAACGCCCGCACAGGCTTTCAATGTCCAGCCGCTTGCGTTGGAGATGGTGGCTATCGGCGGCCATTCGCGGGCCACCCTTCAGGTAGTGAACGACGGCGCAAAGCCGATACCCGTCGAAATTTCCGTCAGGAAACTGGACATCGGCGCTGACGGTAAGAAGACTGAGGCTGCCGCAGGTGATGAGTTCATGATCTTTCCGCCGCAAGCTGTGATTCCACCCGGCGCGACACAAAGCTTCCGCGTGCAATGGGTGGGAGAGCCGGACATCAAGAAAAGCCAAGGCTATATGATCTATGTGAACCAGCTTCCCGTGAAATCGCAGACGGGCGAAAGCGGGGTGCAGATGGTGGTGAATTTCGGCGTGATCGCCAACGTCGCCCCCGCCGGCGCCCAGTCGGGCTTGAAGCTCGTGAGCGCCGAGGCTGGAAGCGATGGCAAAAAGCGCGGCGTCGCCGTGACCGTCGAAAACCCGACTGCGATGTACTCCTATTTCAGCGACGCCCGGCTGACGCTTGAAAGCGGAAGCTGGCGCAAGGTCATCGACTCCAGCGAGCTTCGGCAACTGATCGGCTACGCCATCGTTCAGCCCGGCAAGACGCGGCGCATTCTCGTGCTGGCCGATGTTCCCGCAGGCGCCGGCAAGATCGAGGCCTCGCTGGATTACAAGTCCGTCACGGCGAAATAGCGGGCGCGAGCGGCGCGGGAGGCTGGGCGGACATGCATCGGTTCTCAATCATCCATCTCTTATGAGCGTGTGCGTCGATGATGATGAGAAAATGCCGGGCAGCGGCGGGAATCGCCGCAGCAGTCTGGTCTGCCTCCGCCTTCGGCGCCGGTTGGACGGCCGAAACGGCGGCGCCCCCGCCCCCTGAAAGCCCGCTCCCCGCCGTCCGGATCAACCCCACGGGCCGCGCCATCGAGATCGAAGTCGCGTTGAAGCTCGATGGCGCCCGCCTCGGCGATGTGCCGATCAAGATCGCCGCCGACGAAAAGATCTTCGTCGACGCCAAGCTCCTGAAAACCTATCTCGGCAGGATCGTAAAAGCCGAGCTGCTGACCGCCGCGCTTCAAGCCGCGGAAGACCAGACCAGGGCCGCCGAAGCCGATACCGTCGCCGGCAAGAAGGCGCCCGGCGAGGCCGCTTCCACCGTGCTGCAAAAGGCGTCCGTCGAGAAGGCGCCCGAGACCGGCCCGCTGGGCCAGGAGAAGCCTCTCTACGTTGCGCTGGATCAACTCGCGGCGCACGGCCTCGCGCTGCGCTACGATCCAGTCGGCCTCGAACTGCAAGTTGAACTGCAGATCGACGAGCGCAACCCCAGCGACATCAGCTTCGCCCGGCAGGAGGAGGCCGGCAGCGCCTCGCTGGAGCGGCCCGCCTATGTCAGCGCCTACGTCAACATGCGCATGATAACAAGCTATGTGAGCCAGTCCAGTTCTGGCAGCACCGGCGTCCAGTCGCCAAGCTTCGACTTCGACGCCGCGACCCGCTTCGGCATGGCGGTTCTCGAAGCCGAGGGCACATTCAACACCGGCGACGCGGTGGGCTTCGCCCAAACCTACTTCCAGGACTACGTCTTCTACCGGCGGGGCACGCGGCTCGTCTACGACCTGCCGGAAGACGCCATCCGCATCAAGCTCGGCGACGTCACGCCGGATTTCACCGGGCTCCAGACCTCGACCGACCTGCTCGGCGTCACAGCCGGCACAGCCTACGCGCAGCTCCAGCCCGGCAAGTCCATCAGGCCCACGGGCGCGCAGTCCTTCCGCATCGAGCGGCCCTCCACCGTGGATATTCTCATCGGCAATGCGCTCGTCCGCCGCCTGAAGCTCGGGCCGGGCATCTACAACCTCTCCGATCTGCCGCTGCAGGCCGGCGCCAACGACATCAAGCTTGTCATTACAGACGACACCGGCGCGCAGCGGACGCTCGAATTCACCGCCTTCTCCGGGTTCGAACTGCTGGCGCCCGGAGTCAGCGACTGGTTTTTCGGCGCCGGCGTGAAGTCGCTCGACACCGGCATCGTTAACGCCGCCAACGGCGCCGCGACCGGCGGCTACACCGTCGTAAGCAAGTCCTCGAACCACAGCTTCTATGGCCAGCGGGAGTATTTCTTCGATCAGCCCGCCGCGACCGGGTACTACAAGCGAGGCATCACGGACGCACTGACGGCCCAGGCCGGCATCCAGACGGACGAGCGCGTGACGATGGCGGGCGGCGGCCTGGTCACGCAAACCCGCGCGGGCCTTTTCGCCGGCGAACTGGCCGCGAGCGAAGCTTACAGCGATGGCCTGGGCTATGGCGCGAAGCTGGCCTACGGCTACGACAAGTTCAGCTGGTTTGCCCCCTACAAGGCGACATTCCGCCTGCAGGCCGAGTGGAGAAGCTCGAACTTCACAACCGTTCAAACCTATGCGCAGAATGGCGTCGTCGCTCCCCAGCCCTACAATGCCTCGTTTTCGGCAAGCTATACGCAGACGCTGCCCTACGACGTAACCGCCGGCCTCTCCCTTTCCTACAACCAGCTGCTGGACGCCGCTGGAACCGGCAGCCTGGCCCGGGGATCAGTGGGATGCCGAGTTTACGCTGTCGAGGCAGCTTTGGGATCGCGTCTCCGGCTCGCTTTCCGTGGGCTATGGACAAGACAGCACTCAGACCATTCAAAGCATATATAACCGCGACGGATTTCGAACCTTCGTGCGGCTGGCCTGGACGCCCGACGCCCATTCCAACGCGCTCGCGACCTATGACAGCCGCGCCGAAAGCGCTTACGTCTCGTACAGCCAGACCAGCGAGAAGACGGGGGTCGGCTCCTGGGCCGCGACCGTCGATGCGACGAGCGATCCCAGCAGCCAGGGCGCCATCAACGCGTCGGCGTCCTACGTCGCCAACCGGGCGGATGTCTCGCTCAGTCACAGCGCGGGGCTCGTCGGGCTCGGATATAATGGCGCCTTCAACCCGTCCTCTACCGAGGAGCGCACCTCGCTCGCCGTGGCGTCGAGCTTCGTTTACGCGGACGGCGCCTGGGGCATCGGCCGCCCTGTGAGCGGCGGTTTCGCGCTGGTGACGCCGCATAAGAGCCTGGAGGGCAGCCCTGTCGTGGTCGGGTCGGCGGACTCGGTTGTCGCTCAAAGCGACTTCCTCGGCGCCGCTGTCGTGCCGAGCGTCGGCGCGTACTCCCCGACGCGGCTCGCCTACGACGCGCCGGGCGCGCCCACGGGCTACGACCTCGGAAGCGCGTCCTACGATCTCAAGGCGCCTTATAAGGCCGGATACGATCTGCAAGCCGGCTCCGCCTACACCATCACTGCGGTAGGCACGCTGACCGGCGCAGACGGCCAGCCCTTGCCGCTCCTCGCGGGAAGCGCGCGCGAAGCGAACAAGGAGAACGGCCGCAAGGTCGAGTTGTTCACAAACCGGGCCGGCCGCTTCGGCGCGCAAGGGCTCGCCCCGGGCCGCTGGATCATCGAAATGCCTACCGAGCCGGAACCCACCCGCTATGTCATCGATATTCCGGAGGGCGTCGTGGGGCTTCACAGCGCGGGCGAGCTGAAGCCGGACAGCGGCGGCGCGCAGCCTCAGAAGACGCCGCAATTCGAGGCGGGGATTTCCCATGAAGCAACTTATGCCAACCGCTGAATTTGCCGGCTCATACCGCTCGCCGGGCCGTTGGAGCATAGACGGCCGGTTAACTCTATTGGGTTCGTTTTGCAAAAACAGGTGGTTTTGGCGGTATTATGATACCACACAGCGCCACCTGGGAAAAGGGCCGTAACATATGGCGATTTGCATTAGAAGATTTGCCGCAATTTTGGCGTGGCTGGCTTTGTTTCCGGCGGCTGCCGCCGCCTGCAATTTGAGCCTCATAGGCACGATTACCCAACAGCCGCTGACCTACAATCCCTTCCAGGCCGGCGCCGCCATGGCCTCGATTTCCTTCACCCTCAAGAACGCGGATTCCAAGCCCTGCCCGGCCGCATTCGCCTTCTTCAAGCCGGGACCGCCGCGAGCCAGCGGATCGGGCGCCGGCCTCTCCTACCAGATCCTCGGCGCATTCGGCGCCCCGATAACGCAGCCCCTGGCGTCTCCTCCCGCTCAACTGAACACAACGGGCAACGCCTCGATCATTACGCTCGGCGCCAACGCAACTGTCACGGAAACCGCCGCCATTTCGGTCGGCGAGGGTCAAGTTGCCGGCGCGGGCGTCTATACGGACCTGCTCACATTGCGCGTCTATACAAACTCCAGCGGTGTCGCATTTACCGGCGGCTTGGAAGCGACGCTCGCCGTCACGATCAAAGTCAACTCTCAGGCCACCCTCGCTCTTTTGGGCGGCGGACGTTGGACGACGCTGAATTTCGACAATCTCTCGGAGGGCGCGTCGCGTTCCGTGCAACTGCTGGCGTACGCTAATCAGGGATTTCACCTGACCGTCAGCTCCGATAACGGCGGCGCGATGAAGCCAGTCGACGCCGCCGCGCTAGCGGAAGGGTGGCGTGTTCCCTACAAGGTTGCGATCCTCAAGACCGAGCCCATCGACCTCGCGCAACAACGCGCCGTTTCTCTCTGGCCGGCAGCGACGCAAAGAACTGGCCTTGCTATCCCTGTCGACGTCACTATCGGCTCTACCAAAGGACAGCGCGCCGGCGTCTACCGCGATGTGATTACCATCGCCATCGATCCGGGACCATAACGAGCGCGCCCTTGCGGATCTCCGGCGCATGAGCGCCTGCAATCCGCGGCCCATATCGGCTCCGGCGATAGGGCCAATTCGCTGTACGCTTCGGCCTCAAGGAAGGCGCGGCCATCGGCCCGGCGACCAAAAAACGAAAAGAGGCGCGCCTAATCGGCTGAAGGACGCGCTCGAACGAGCGCGTCCTGCCGCGGGTATCGCTCACCTTCGCCTCATGCTCTTGGGCTGAACAAGCTTGGCGCTTGGGCTTGCACCGGCTTGATCAGATTGACGATGGGCGCCGGACTGGGGTTCGCCGCCGCAATCGCGTGGGTCAAGTTCGACGCGGAGGCCACAATCGAAGCATTGAATGTCTCCGACGCTGAAACGCCCCCCGGATCGGAGGCCGTCACCTTGATGCTGAGCGCGGACGCCGCCGTTGGCGCCACGCCGGTGAATGTCTCAGTCGCCGCGTTGAACGTCAGCCAGGACGGGAGCGCGGCGCCGCTCGCAAGCGTCGCCGTATAGGTGAGCTTCGCGCCTTCCGGGTCGGTGAAGGTCGCCGAGGGGAGCGCGAAGTTGACTGCCTGGCCCTGGTACCAGGTTTGCGCCGCGGTTTGCGAAGCCAGCACCGGCGGCTTGTCCGGCGCCGATACCGAAAAGGTCTCCGACGCTGAAACGCCCCCCGGATCGGTGGCCGTCACCTTGATGGATAGCGCTGCGGCGCCGAACGGGACTGTGCCGGTGAATGTCTGCGTGGCCGCGTTGAACGTCAGCCAGGACGGGAGCGCGGCGCCGCTCGCAAGCGTCGCCGTATAGGTGAGCTTCGCGCCTTCCGGGTCGGTGAAGGTCGCCGAGGGGAGGGCGAAGTTGACTGCCTGGCCCTGGTACCAGGTTTGCGCCGCGGTTTGCGAAGCCAGCACCGGCGGCTTGTCCGGCGCCGATACCGAAAAGGTCTCCGACGCTGAAACGCCCCCCGGGTCGGTGGCCGTCACCTTGATGGATAGCGCTGCGGCGCCGAACGGGACTGTGCCGGTGAATGTCTGCGTGGCCGCGTTGAACGTCAGCCAGGACGGGAGCGCGGCGCCGCTCGCAAGCGTCGCCGTATAGGTGAGCTTCGCGCCTTCCGGGTCGGTGAAGGTGGTCGAGGGGAGGGCGAAGTTGACTGCCTGGCCCTGGTACCAGGTTTGCGCCGCGGTTTGCGAAGCCAGCACCGGCGGCTTGTCCGGCGCCGATACCGAAAAGGTCTCCGACGCTGAAACGCCCCCCGGGTCGGTGGCCGTCACCTTGATGGATAGCGCTGCGGCGCCGAACGGGACTGTGCCGGTGAATGTCTGCGTGGCCGCGTTGAACGTCAGCCAGGACGGGAGCGCGGCGCCGCTCGCAAGCGTCGCCGTATAGGTGAGCTTCGCGCCTTCCGGGTCGGTGAAGGTCGCCGAGGGGAGGGCGAAGTTGACTGCCTGGCCCTGGTACCAGGTTTGCGCCGCGGTTTGCGAAGCCAGCACCGGCGGCTTGTCCGGCGCCGATACCGAAAAGGTCTCCGACGCTGAAACGCCCCCCGGGTCGGTGGCCGTCACCTTGATGGATAGCGCTGCGGCGCCGAACGGGACTGTGCCGGTGAATGTCTCAGTCGCCGCGTTGAACGTCAGCCAGGACGGGAGCGCGGCGCCGCTCGCAAGCGTCGCCGTATAGGTGAGCTTCGCGCCTTCCGGGTCGGTGAAGGTCGCCGAGGGGAGGGCGAAGTTGACTGCCTGGCCCTGGTACCAGGTTTGCGCCGCGGTTTGCGAAGCCAGCACCGGCGGCTTGTCCGGCGCCGATACCGAAAAGGTCTCCGACGCTGAAACGCCCCCCGGGTCGGTGGCCGTCACCTTGATGGATAGCGCTGCGGCGCCGAACGGGACTGTGCCGGTGAATGTCTGCGTGGCCGCGTTGAACGTCAGCCAGGACGGGAGCGCGGCGCCGCTCGCAAGCGTCGCCGTATAGGTGAGCTTCGCGCCTTCCGGGTCGGTGAAGGTGGTCGAGGGGAGGGCGAAGTTGACTGCCTGGCCCTGGTACCAGGTTTGCGCCGCGGTTTGCGAAGCCAGCACCGGCGGCTTGTCCGGCGCCGATACCGAAAAGGTCTCCGACGCTGAAACGCCCCCCGGGTCGGTGGCCGTCACCTTGATGGATAGCGCTGCGGCGCCGAACGGGACTGTGCCGGTGAATGTCTCAGTCGCCGCGTTGAACGTCAGCCAGGACGGGAGCGCGGCGCCGCTCGCAAGCGTCGCCGTATAGGTGAGCTTCGCGCCTTCCGGGTCGGTGAAGGTCGCCGAGGGGAGCGCGAAGTTGACTGCCTGGCCCTGGTACCAGGTTTGCGCCGCGGTTTGCGAAGCCAGCACCGGGGGTTGGTCCGGCGTCGACACCGAAAAGGTCTCCGACGCTGAAACGCCCCCTGGGTCGGTGGCCGTCACCGTGATCGCCAGTCCGGCCGAGCCGAACGGAACTGTGCCGGTGAATGTCTCAGTCGCCGCGTTGAATGTCAGCCAGGATGGGAGCGCGGCGCCGCTCGCGAGCGTCGCCGTATAGGTGAGCTTCGCGCCTTCCGGGTCGGTGAAGGTGCTCGGGGCCAGCGCAAAGTTGACTGCCTGGCCGGCGCTCCAGGTCTGCGCCGCGGTTTGCGAAGCCAGCACCGGCGGGTTGCCTGCGCCGATGGCGTCGGCGGTGATTGTGTCGCCGGCGGATAGAAGCGTCGAAAGGCTGACCTCGAAAGTCGTGTCCCAGGTCTGGCCTGTCTCCGTGCCCCAGGGATTGCGGATCTCGAACATGCCGGTGCTGGTGTCGAAGCCGTAGATGGACATGGCGTGGCTCGCGACCAGGGTCTGCAGCCCGGCGCTATCGTAGGCGTTCGACCATGAAGTCAAAATGAGGTCGTCGCCCGCCGCAAGATCGGCGGCCAGAGCGGTCTGGACGGACGCCGTTGTGTATCCGCTTTTGGAGCCGGTGACCGAGAGCGAGGAGTTGTAGTTGACGTCGCTCCATGTACTCCCCGAGGCGCAAAAGTCGGTGATGGTGGGTGAGCCGGTGATTTCCTCAAGCGCGTATTCCGGGCAGCCGCCATTGCCGATGGTCGAGTAGGAATTGCCGTAGTTGAGAGAGTTGCCCGTTACCGGATTGCTGGTTTGCAACTGGGCGTACGCCTTCTCCACGAGGCTCGCCCATATATCCGTCCCCGAGTTGAAGATGGTCCCGCCATCCGCCAGCGCGGCGTTGACGGTCACGTATTGCGGCGATCCGTCGATGTAGAAGCGCACCCCATAGGTGTTGTTTCCGTTCGACACGATCATCGAGGAAATGACGTTGGTGTTCCGATAGGCGACCTCGGCGAGAGAGGAGAGAAGATAGCAGTCGCCGAGGCTGCCCTGGTTCACGTCGTTCCAGCTCGGCCCCGTCGAGGCGAACAGCGGGCTCGTGGAGTTCGAATAGGTGATGGGGTAGACCGGCGATCCGAGGATATCGACCGACGAAGACGGCAGATCCGTGCCGAGAAACCACTTGCCGATCAGGTCGGAAAGCTGCGTCGCGCTGGACCCCGCCGAAAGATTGCCGAGCGCCGTGGACGAGGCCGCGCCGCCCGTCCATGTCGCGTTCTCCGCGTTGCCCGTGACGAGCGCGTTCATGATGCCGGCCAGATAGGCCGAGGCCGTCACGCCGGTGTTCAGATTGGCGGCGATGGTCTTCAGATCGGAAAATTCAGCCGCGGTGAGGTTCGTCTTGGATGAGGCAAGCGTCGAATTGAGGGTGTTGAGAAGGTTGAGAAGACCGGAATAGGTGACTGCGCCATTGACGATGGCCGCCGCCATGCCCGTCGCGATTGCCGGCGTCGTCAACTGGCTGAGCCACGATGGCGCCGCGGCGGCCCCAACCGCAGCGGGCGTCGCGGCGACTGCAGACGGCGCCGCTATCGTGGCGGGCGCGGATGCGATGGCCGCGCCGAACGCGGCGGAGACCGGCGATCCGGCTGCCGCCACAAGGGCGCGCGGCGCTAACGCCTCCGCGCCCGTCCACGCGTTCGTAAACCCTGTATCGGCGGGCGCATCCGCGTCGGCCGCTTGCGCGGACGCCTTCTTCCGTGCTGACGAATTACTCGACTCGTACATGGAAACCCCACTCACTCAACGCAGACGCTACACATGAGCCACAGCTTGACAGAACCGGTTTAGCGCTCCGTTCAAATCACCTCTAAGAACTTAGGCTTGGGCTTAACGCGATGTGCGGCCGGTCCAGTTTCGGCCGGCGCCGGCGCCGGGGCGGGGGCCGTCCCGGCGATCCGAAAACGCCGGCGAATTTGTCCACAGGCCTGCCGCGCGCCCCGCTGCATTCAACCTATGGCGCCGCCGCCGAACCGAACTTTTGCGCCCGTTTTGCGCGGCTTTGTTTTGCGTAAACCTGCAAAATCCTGCAAGGAATGGCTGAATTCGAACGTTGATTTCGCAGTTCTTTTCGCCGGGCGAATTTCTAAATTGTAAGCGCGCGCGTCATCGGCTATAAGCCGCAAGAGATAGCAACGCTCGCCAGCGAAGGTTCGCCCGCGAGCGCGATTTGCGTTGGACAAGGCGATGCCGCACCGAACACCACACAAAGCTGGCGCTGCAACGAGCAGTAACCACATGCTGACAGAGGCCCGGCGCCTCCTCGCGCGCCCGGCCCAATCGTAACCGCGCCGCCGCCAACGAACCCGAAAGCTCCGCCATGTTCGAATCCCTCTCCGACCGTTTAGCCGGTATTTTCGACAAGCTGACCCGCCGCGGCGCGCTCACCGACAGCGACGTGGCCGAGGCCATGCGCGAGGTGCGCCGCGCGCTGATCGAGGCTGACGTAGCGCTCGACGTGGTGAAGTCGTTCACGGATCGCGTGCGCGAGAAGGCGGTGGGCCAAGAGGTCGTGCGCTCGATCACGCCGGGGCAGATGGTCGTCAAGATCGTGCATGACGAACTCGTGCGCACGCTCGGCTCCGAGGCGGAGCCCATCGACCTGAACGCGCCCGCGCCGGTCGCCATCATGATGGTGGGCCTGCAAGGCTCCGGCAAAACAACGACCACGGCGAAGATTGCGAAGCGGCTGAAAGAGCGCGACAAGCTGAAAGTGCTGATGGCGTCGCTCGACACGCGCCGCCCCGCCGCGCAGGAGCAGCTCAAAATTCTCGGCGAGCAGGCCGGCGTCGACACGCTGCCCATCATCAAGGGCCAGACGCCGCAGCAGATCGCGGGCCGCGCCATCCAGGCGGCGAAGCTCGGCGGCTACGACGTGGTCATGCTCGACACGGCGGGCCGCCTCCACATCGACGACGAGTTGATGCGCGAGACCGAACAGGTGCGCGACATCGCCAATCCGCATGAATCGCTGCTCGTCGCCGACAGCCTCACCGGCCAGGACGCGGTGAACCTCGCACGCACCTTTAACGAGCGCATCGGCATCACCGGCATTGTGCTCACCCGCATCGACGGCGACGGACGCGGCGGCGCGGCGCTCTCCATGCGCGCGGTCACGGGCAAGCCCATCAAGCTGCTCGGCACGGGTGAAAAGCTCGACGGCCTGGAAGATTTCCACCCCGACCGCATCGCGGGCCGCATCCTTGGCATGGGCGACGTGGTCAGCCTCGTCGAGAGAGCCGCCGAGACCATCGACCAGCAAAAAGCCGAGGCTATGGCGAAGAAGCTCGCCAAGGGCCAGTTCGACCTCGAAGATCTCGCCGACCAGCTCCGCCAGATGATGCGGATCGGCGGCATGTCCAGCATGCTCGGCATGCTGCCCGGCATCGGCAAGATCAAGAAGCAGGTCGACGCCGCGAACCTCGACGACAAGCTCCTGAAGCGGCAGATCGCCATCATTTCCTCGATGACGCCGAAGGAGCGCCGCAACCCGAAGATCATGCAGGCGACCCGTAAGCGCCGCGTCGCCGCCGGCTCCGGCTCCAGCGTGCAGGAGGTGAACCAGCTTCTGAAGATGCACCGGCAGATGGCCGACATGATGAAGGTGGTCGGCAAAGGCAAGGGCGGGCTCGCCAAGCTGTTCGGTTTGCAGAAGATGCCCGAGCCGACGCCCGAGATGATCGAGGCTGCGAAGAAGGGACAGCTTCCGGCGGGGATGAAACTGCCGGGCGTGCTCGGCGGCAATCCGCTGCAAGGCCTGCCGGGCTTGCCGGGCCAGCCGCGCTTCGGCGGCGGCGGTTTCCCTGGGCTTCCGGGCCTGCCGGGGAAGAAGAAATGAGAACTTGAATGACGAGACGATCCGATGCGGCCATCGCCGTCATTCCCGCGAAGGCGGGGATCTATGCCGAAGCAGTGACGGCCTTCGCCGGCTCGATCGAAGAGAAGAACCTGCACTTGGAAGATTTGTACGGCCTTATCAGCAGTCGACCCATGGATTCCCGCATTCGCGGGAATGACAACAACCGAGGAAGAAGAATATGCCGCTGAAAATCAGGCTCGCGCGGGGCGGAGCGAAGAAGCGCCCCTACTATCGCATCGTTGTCGCCGAGGCCACCGCGCCGCGCGACGGCCGCTTCATCGAGAAGGTGGGCGCGTACAACCCGCTCCTGCCGAGGGACCACGCGGATCGCATCACGCTCCAGGAAGACCGCATCAAGCATTGGCTGTCGGTCGGCGCGCAGCCGACGGATCGCGTGCTGCGTTTCCTCGACGCGCGAGGCCTCGCCAAGCGGCCCGAGCGCAACAACCCGAACAAGGCCGAGCCGGGGACGAAGGCGAAAGAGCGCGCCGAAGAGAAGCGCAAGAAGGCCGAAACCGAGGCCGCTTAAGCTCTTCCGTTCCGTCGCATTTAACGGAGCCGGCATGGACGCGCTCACGTGGTTCGGCCTCGTGGCCGTTTCTCTGATGTTGATTGCCTGCGCGCTGGAGGACCGCAGCCCGTGGTTCATCCTCGCGTTCGCTGGCGCCTGCCGGCTGGCTAGCGCATACGGCTTCATGCAAGGCGCCTGGCCTTTCGGCGTGGTTGAGGCTGTGTGGGCGGGCGCGGCGGCAGCGCGATGGCGCCGCGGGGTGGTCGAGAGCGCGAAAGTTGCTGCGGCATGAAGGAAGAAAAGGTGCTGCTCGGGCGCATAACGGGCGCGCATGGCCTCAAGGGCGAGGTGAAGATCGCGGCCTTCACCGCCTCGCCCGAGGACATCGCCGCCTATGGCGTGCTGACCGATGCGGACGGCTCGCGGCAGTTCCATCTCGCGGCGGTGCGCAGCGCCAAGGGCGGCTCGGTCATCGCGCGGCTCCCCGGCGTGTCGGATCGCGACGAAGCCGGGAAGCTGCGCGGCGTGGAGCTTTACGCGGCGCGCTCGGCGCTGCCTCCGCCGGAGGAGGACGAGTTCTATTATTCGGATCTGATCGGGCTGAAAGCTGTGTCGCCGGAAGGCGAGTCCATCGGAGAGGTGGTCGCGGTGCAGAATTTCGGCGCGGGCGACCTTATCGAAGTGCGCTTCGGCGATGAGCGCCAGCCCGTTCTCATCCCGTTCGACGGCGCCCATGTTCCGCGTGTCGATATCGAGGCCGGGTGTGTTACGATCGTAAGGCCGGTTTACGAACAGGAGCAGGGCGGCGACGAGACATGACGCTTGTGGGGGTGATTTCGGACACGCACGGCCTCGTAAGGCGCGAGGCCGCGGTAGCGCTTGCGGGCGTTTCGCACATCCTTCATGCGGGCGACGTCGGCAAGCCCGAGGTGCTCGACGAGCTTCGCGCCATCGCGCCCGTCACCGCCGTTCGCGGCAACGTCGATACCGGCGCCTGGGCGGCGGCGCTGCCCATGGATACCGTGGTTTCCATCGCCGGCGCCGGCATCTACATGCTGCATAGCCTGCACACCATAAATATCGACCCGAACGCGGCGGCCATATCCGCCGTCATTTCCGGCCACACGCATGAGCCGCTCGTCGAAACCATGGACGGCGTGATCTTCATTAATCCGGGAAGCGCGGGGCCGCGCCGCTTTTCGCTGCCGGTTTCGATTGGCTTCCTGCGCATCTCTCCGAATGCGCCCATCGAGGCGTGGGTGCAAACGCTGGACCTGGCGCGGTAGCTCATGACCGCGTGGCAGGCGACCGTTCTCACGCTTTATCCCGACATTTTTCCGGGGCCGCTTGGCTCAAGCCTTTCGGGCCGCGCGCACCAAGACGGGCTGTGGCGGCTTTCGGCGATCGGCATCCGCGACTTCGCGCACGGCAAGCATCGCTCCGTCGACGGCACGCCGGCGGGCGGGGCGCCGGCATGGTGATGCGCGCCGATGTGGCGGCGGCGGCCATCGACAGCGCGGCGGCGGCGCATCCCGAAATTCCGCGCATCTATCTTTCGCCGCGCGGCGCGCCGCTGACGCAAGCGCGCGTGCGCAGCCTCGCCGATGGCCCCGGCGCGCTCCTCTTTTGCGGGCGTTTCGAGGGGCTCGACCAGCGCGCGATCGAGGCGCGGCGGCTCGAAGAAATCTCGATCGGCGACTACGTGCTTTCCGGCGGGGAAATCGCCGCCATGGTTCTGATCGACGCCTGCGTGCGGCTTCTGCCGGGCGTCATCGGCGCCGAAACGTCGCTCGCCGAGGAAAGCTTCGAAGCCGGCCTTCTCGAATATCCGCACTACACGCGGCCGCGCGTCTGGGAGGGGCTGGAAATCCCCGAGACGCTTCTATCCGGCGATCACGCTCGCATCGCGAAATGGCGCCGCGCCGAGGCCGAAGCGCTGACGAGGCAGCGCCGGCCTGATTTGATCGCGAAGCTGAAGATGTGCGAATAGACGCTACTGAACGCGCTCCCCGGCTGGCGGAAAGCGGGTCGGATGGCCAGAACGCACCATCGAGAGAAGCCCCGAGCTTGGGTCTTTGAAGACTTGCGTCTGTCCCAGCCGGCCAGCGGCGCCCGGCAAGCCGCCCCGGCACTTGCCCCTCGGCGCGCGACCGCGAAAGCCCAGCGCCCAAATGCGCATGACCGCGACCTCGCCAGCATCGCCCTTCAGGATATGCGTTTCGGGCTTCCTCACATAGCACCAGCCGCTAAAGGCCGTTTTCTCCGCCCCGGCGATATCGAAATAGTCGCCGACATTGGCCTCGAATGAAGCCACCGTTGGGCTGTGCGTCTTCGGGAGCCAGATGTAGATGAAAATAAGGGAGCCGTCTGGCTGGATCTGCGGAAGTTGAATTTTTTCGAGATGCGGAATATTCAGCGAGGCGAATCTCGATGCGACCGCCTCTATTCTCTGATGAAACAAATCATCCGCTTGCGAAAAAGCGGGAGTTACAAGTAGAACGACGGCGAATACTAGGGAAAGAGGCGGAAACCTCATACTGTTTCCTCGACAAGCAAGGCCGGAAACGCGGAACTCCATCGCCCACTGAAGAAGTGTACCCTATTTTCTATGTTTGCCAAGTATTATTATCCCAGGCCGTGGCGGCGCGCCGCAACCCGCACGCGCCGCCGGCTCAAGCTCAACCCGCGGCCATTTTTTCTTTTTCAAATGGGAAGAATCATGACCTCAAATTGCAATAATTTTGTTATACAACCTTTACAGTCGTTTTGCGTTGGGAGGCGTTTGTGAAAATCAAGCATGAAGAGGTCGACGAGTTTTTTCGCCGGTTGCTCGCAGGCGTTGGCGCGCCCGTTGAAAACAAGCCGGACGCAATAGACCAGTCGCGCCAGCTTGTCGCGGCGTTCAACAGGATCAACGATCCCCATTTACGGCAAGAACTGGTGGTCCTCATCGAGATCGTCTCGAAAATGCCCGAGGTTCTGCAGCGCAGGCGCAGTCTCGCCCAGGTCCATTAGGGTAGGCTGAACGCTCGCCGAATACCGGTGCGGGCTGCTGACGCTGCGCCGCGTCTGCACGCAAAAGCCGCTCGCGGGCTATTATCAGGCGCCGGATAGGGCCTGCTTGACGATGGCGCTCGCCTTCGTCATGTCGAGTTGGCCCGCATAATTCGACTTCAACGCGGCCATGACCTTCCCCATGTCCTTGACCCCGGCCGCGCCGAGCGCGCCGATCAAGGTATTCACGGCGGCGCGCGTCTCCTCCTCGCTCATCTGCTTCGGCAGGAACTGCTCGATGAGCGCGATTTCCGCGCTCTCCTTGTCGACGAGGTCCTGCCTTGCGCCTTGCTTGTAAAGCTCGATAAACTCGCGCCTCGACTTGATCAGACCCTGCAGCAGATTAAGCACCTCGTCATCGCCTATTGCGCTATCGCCCCTGGGGCGCGCCACGTCGATGTCCTTCTGCTTGATCGCCGCGTTGATCGTGCGAAGCGTCGTAGTCGCGGCCTCGTCCCTCGCCCGCATCGCGTCTTTCAAGGCGGCAGAGATTTTTTCGCGGATCATGGGCGTCGTCCTTTCTTCGTCCCATTGGCATAGCGCGTCGCGGTCCCGGCTACAAACGCAGAAAAGTGCAAGGATAAGCGCGCACGCATTTGGCGTTGGATAACGAATCGGCGCTTGCTGAAGATGCAACGGGTCTCAAAGGAGACGCGCAATGCCGAAGCGAATGCAAATGCTGATTGTGGGAGCGGCGGCGGCCATCGCGCTGCCGCTTGCCGCGGCCGCCGAGCCTCCGCCCGCCGAGGGTTGCCAGCCTTTGCCGGAGATTTCCGGTCCTGTCCTTTTTGCCGACAATTGCACGGTCTGCCACGGCCCCGGCGGCAAGGGCGGCGGACCGCTTGCGAAAGCGCTCGGTCTCTCGCCGCCGGATCTCACCATGCTCGCATCCAGGGCGGAGGGCCGGTTTCCTTCCGGGCATGTGCTTTCCATATTGCGCAACGGCGGCGGCCGGAAGGGCGACGGCGACAAGGCTATGCCGGCCTGGACCAAAATTTTCGCGCACGAATGCGGCGAGGCCTACGCCAACCAAGCCGTCCTCGAACTCGATAAATATCTGAGGACGATCCAGGCGACCGGCTGGCGCGCCAGGGAGGACCCCGGAAGGTAGGTGGCATTCCTCCGCGGCCGTGTCAGGCTCACGCCTTGAAAGCTCGACCATCCGGCAATTATCTAGGTGAGAGTCTACCTCACGGGCTGGCGTATCGCGCGGCGGAGGCTAATATTGGCGTCTGTCCGGATGCGGCGAAGAGCGATGGCGCTGCCGATGGCTGCGAGCGCACTCTTGGAATTGGGACGGGGGCGCCTCAGCCCTTGTTCTCGCGGAGCTCGCCCGCTTCCTCAACGAGCCGATCCAGTCTGCGGAGCATTTGACAGCGGACCAGGCTGGCGCCGTATCCTCGCTCACGCGGTTCGGTAAGCGTTGAATTTATTCAGGTTTTTCGAGATATTGGTGGACACGACAGGGATTGAACCTGTGACCCTTCGCGTGTGAAGCGAATGCTCTACCGCTGAGCTACGTGTCCGGCTCGCGCACTCTAAGCGCCCGCCGGATGCGCGTCAATAAGCGCCGCGCGCCTGTGTAAGCGCCGCGCGCCTGCTGGACGGCGCGTCAGCGCTCGACGCGCTCGCGCTCGCGGGCGACAGCTTTCATGTCCAGGGCGACCATTTCCTTCACGAGCTCGCCGAAGGTCACGCGCGGGCGCCATCCGAGCACGCGGCGCGCCTTCGAGGCGTCGCCGATCAGGATGTCGACTTCGGTCGGGCGGAAATATTCCGGGTCGATCTCGACCAGGATGCGCCCGTTCGCGGCGTCCAGGCCCCTCTCGGCCGCGCCTTCGCCCGTCCACTCGATGTGATAACCCGCCGCCGCGAACGCGGCTTGCGCGAAGTCGCGCACCGAATGCGTCTCCCCGGTCGCGAGCACGTAATCGCCGGGCCGCTCCTGCTGCAGGATGGACCACATGCCGGCGACGTAGTCCCTGGCGTGACCCCAATCGCGCTTGGCGTTGAGATTCCCGAGAAACACCCGGTCCTGCAGCCCGAGCTTGATCGCCGCCACGCCGCGCGTGATCTTGCGCGTGACGAAGGTTTCGCCGCGCAGCGGGCTCTCGTGATTGAACAGGATGCCGTTCGAGGCGTGCATGCCATACGCCTCGCGGTAATTCACCGTGATCCAATAGGCGTAGAGCTTCGCGGCGCCGTAGGGCGAGCGCGGGCAGAAGGGCGTGTTTTCGTTCTGCGGGATTTCCGCGGCGTTGCCGAAAAGCTCCGAGGTCGAGGCTTGGTAGAAGCGCACCTTGTCCTGAAGGCGCAGGATGCGGATCGCTTCGAGCATGCGCAGCGGGCCGAGCCCGTCGGCGTTGGCGGTATATTCCGGCGTTTCGAAGCTGACGTGAACATGGCTTTGAGCCGCGAGGTTGTAAATCTCGTCCGGCTGAACCTCCTGCACCATGCGAATGAGGTTCGTCGCATCCGTCATATCGCCGAAGAGGAGCCGGAAGCGCGGGTCGCCGATATGCGGGTCTTGATAGAAGGCGTCGACGCGCGCCGTGTTGAAGGAGGACGAGCGCCGCTTGATGCCCCAAACGCGGTAGCCCTTGCTCAAAAGGAAGTCCGTCAGATAAGCGCCGTCCTGGCCGGTCACGCCCGTGACCAATGCTCGCTTTTCCATGATAGGCAGCCTTCAATGTCTTGCAGCGCCGGTTTTCGGCGGAAGTATACGTTTTGGAATTTGATTTTGTCAAAAATGTTGAGAAACCCGCCTGGGGTAGTTGGCGAAGGGCTTCGCGCACTGCGTTCGGGTGTATGCCAATGACGAAGAAAAGCGTGACCTCTCCGCCTGAAACTGAAATCCGGCGACGCCGTGTCGCTTGAGACGCGGCCGTCCCACGAATGAAGGACGCGCCAAGCCTGGCGGCCGGCCGGCGCGGCTGGTTCGATCCACTCCACAAATACGACCGCTCTGCATTTGTTTCGCGGCTTTGATCCTCGGGAGCGCCCGGCGCCTGCCATGCTGGCGGCGAGCCAAATTGGGACGCCGTTTCAGTCCTCGTTACCGACAATCGACATTTGCTTAGCCAAACGGCTCGCGATTCCGCCCGGCCCCGGGAACTTCCGCCAGCGGCGCCGATTACTTGCATCGGCCGCAACGCGGAGGAAAATCAATGCGTTCCCGCATCATCCACCTCATCAACCCGAAAACAGATTCGCTGACGACCCGCCCGCTGTATTTCAACCGCGCGCTCTACTCTCCGCTCGCCGGCCTGCTCGCCGTCGCCGCCTGCATCCCGCGCGACCGGTATGAAGTCGTCCTGACCGACGAGAACATCGAGCCCATCGATTTCGGCCTGAAGGCGGATCTCGCCGGCATTTCCGCCATGACGGCCTACGTCAACCGGGGCTACGAGATCGCGGACAGTTTTCGCGCGAAGGGCGTTCCCGTCGCGATGGGCGGGGTGCATCCGAGCTTCATGCCTGACGAGGCGCTCCAGCATTGCGACGCCGTCTGCATCGGCGAGGCCGAGCTTGTGATGCCGAAGCTTCTCGACGACCTCGAGTTGGGCGCGGTTCGCGGCATCTACAAGGCGGCGGCGCTGCATTCGATGGCGGGGCTGCCGATGCCGCGCTACGACCTCCTGAAGAAGAACCGCTATGTGAACCGCACCTTCGTGCAAACCTCGCGCGGCTGCCACCAGGGCTGCACCTTTTGCGCCGAGCCGCTGATGAACGGCCTCAAATTCCGCTACCGGCCCGTGGACGAGGTGATCGCCGAGATGGAGGCTTGCGGGGCGCGCACGATTTCCATCAACGACGCCGATTTTTTCGGCACGCCGGAGAGGCCGAAGGAGGTGATGCGGGCGCTGAAGGGGCGCGGGCTCAAGTGGCAGGCGGGCGTGACCTCCAAGCTTGCGCAGGACGACCGCATGCTGGAGCTCGCGGCCGAAAGCGGCTGCACCATGCTGAGCATCGGCTTCGAGTCCATTTCGCGCGAGACGCTGAAGAGCGTGCATAAGCATGTGAACCGGCCCGAGAACTTCGCCGGTCTCGTCGAAAAGGCCCACTCCTACGGCATCATGGTGTTCGGCCTGTTCATGTTCGGCTTCGACGGCGACGATCCTTCGGCCTTCGGCGATACTGTCGCGTTCAACATCGAGACGAAGTTCGACGCCTGCGCCTATTCCACGCTGACGCCCTATCCGGGCACGCTCACCTGGTACGAGATGAAGCGGGCCGGGCGGATCGAGTCCTACGACTGGACGAAATACGACCAGGGCCATGTCGTCTATCGCCCGGCGCGCATGTCCGCCGGCGAGCTTCGAACCGGGGTCGGCGGGGTTTACGAAAAGTTCTATTCGGCGTCCTCGATCGCCAGGAGGTTCCCGCTGGCGGGCCGCCGCAGCCGCGCGATGTGGCTCATCTACAATTTGTTCATGCGCAGAGGATCGCAAACGGAGAGCATCGAAGCCGTTCCTCCGACGTCGCCGTCCGAATTCGCGCCCATGCCGCCGATATTGCCCGTGAAGCGGGAATGGCGCGCCGCCGTGCTGGAGGACGCGGGCAAACCCGAGGGCGCCGGAGCGCCCTGCGCGCCCGAGACCGCCGAGGCGGCGTCCTGAGCGAACATTTCCGGGGCTGGCCGTGAACTCCCTCCGGTTCGGCGGAGTCCACGGCCTTTTTGCCAACGCCCGTCCTCGATACTCAGGCGCATCATTGCCTGTCCTCGCCACTCGGGCGCGCGCAACCTATGGAAAAATCGCGCCATGTGCAGGATATACCCGGACTCTGTGGGAACCCGAAATAAATTGCTTGCTAAGTTTCGCGAACGGGATCTCAGTAACCCCTATGATTCGCGGTGGTTTCCTGAGCGCTGTTGAACGGAAAGACTTGGTTTCGCTGGTCCGGGACGGGTTGGCGGAGCATCGTCTTGCGCGCCGGGCGAACGCCATCCTGCTTCTTGACGATGGCTGGAGCTGCGAGCGGGTGGCCAAGGCTCTTTATCTGGATGACGATACGGTCAGAGGCTGGAGCAAGGTCTATGCGGACCGCGGAATTGCAGGTCTTGAGCAGTTCGAGGCTGGGGGCAGTTCGAGCCGCCTCTCGGCAGACCAGGAAAAAGAGCTGAAGGATTACGTTGCCCAAACATTGCCGCGCAGCACGCGCGAAGTCGGGGCCTTCATCGAGCGGAAATTTGGGATCGTCTACGAGAGCCGCTCGGGATTGATCGTGCTGTTGAACCGGCTGGGGCTCGAATACCATAAGCCGGAAGTCATCGGCCGGAAGCTGGATGCGGAAAAACAGCGGGCGTTCATTGAAGCGTATGAGAAGCTATTGAATTCGCTTGGCCCGGATGAGGCGGCGGTGTTCGGGGATGCCGTGCATCCAACGCACGCGGCGCGGCCGGTTGGCTGCTGGGCTCCGAAAGAAGAAAAGCTCGCAATCCAACAGACGAGCGGGCGCGAGCGCATCAATATTCATGGCGCTCTCAATCTTGAAACCGGCGAGACCCGCATGGTTGAGGTTGAGACCGTCAACGCGATGTCTACAATCAAGCTGCTGGAAGCGCTCGAAGCCATGTATCCGCTACTGGCGCTGATCCACGTCTTCCTGGATAACGCCCCCTATCATCACGCTAAACTCGTACAAGACTGGCTATCCCAGCCAGGGCGGCGGATTAAGCTCCATTTCATCCCAGCTTATTGCCCGCATCTGAACCCCATCGAGCGGCTCTGGGGGGTGATGCACAAGCATGTGACGCACAACAAGTGTTACCAAAGCCCCCGCGAGTTCGCCGGGACGGCGCTCACCTTCCTGCGCGAGAAAGTTCCGCAAAACTGGGCGCAGTTGCGCGATTCGGTCACGGACAACTTCCGCGTCATCAACCCGGAGAAATTTCGGATCCTGGTGTGAACAGGGTATACAATTGCATCCCGCTGAGAAAATCTCTTTTGCTGTTGAAGCGTCAACGATCCGGGTTTTCCGGATCTTCGAAAGGATGCTAAATGAAGCATCGAAGGCGCGGTTTCATCCTTGGACAAGGCCGGGATGAGGCCGCGCGTCATTAACTGCTTATGGCGGCCGGCCGAGCCATGGGCGACACTCATTTACCGGCATCCGTCAGGGCGTTGGCGTTTGCGAGCAGCACTGACGGGATTGGGAGTTCCGCATGACGCCCGAAGCCTATGAATCCCTGCTCGACGCCATTTACACGGCAGCCGAAGATTACACCCAATGGGACGGTGCGCTGTCTTCGCTTGTGGACGGTCTCGGCGCGGTCGGAGGCGCCTTGCATTCCGGGACGCGGGACGGAAGCGCCTTCTCTTTCGGCCCCTCCTTTCGGATCGACCCGGAGTGCCAGGCTGTTTACGCGCAACACTACTATTCCGTAAACCCTTTGAACTCGGCGCTGTCTCGCGTCTCCGTAGGCGTCGCGGCGCCGGATCACCGGCTCGTTCCGCCAAGAGAGATGGAACGCACCGAAATGCACAACGACTATATGCGGCGGTTCGGCATCTGCGGGTCGATTACGCTCATACTCGAACGAAACAAATATCATGAGGCCTGCCTTGGCGTCGTCCGCAGCCTGCGCTCGGAAGTCTTTTCTGATGAGCAGGTTGCGCTCGTCCAGCGGCTTGCGCCGCACCTGCAGCGCGCCATCGCCCTCAATTGGCGGTTCTTTGCGCTGGAAGAGAAAGGCAAGACGCTCGAAGCTGCGGTGGAGCGAATGGCCACCGCCGTTCTTCTCATCGACAGGTCAGGTTTGATTCGCTACTCGAATGCGGCCGGCGAAGGGGTTCTTGAAAAGTGCGATGGACTGAAGGTGGTTCAGGGGCGCCTTGCGGCCGACCATTCAAGCGCTCAGGACCGGCTTTCCGGCCTCATGCGGGCGGCGCTGGCGGATAAAGGCGCGCGAGGCGCTTCGACCTATTTGCCGAGGCGAAGCTCGGTGCGCCCTCTGCTCATAAAAATCATGCCGGTCAGGCAAGACAACGATTTCTGGGTCAGCAGCTGTCAGGCCCGCGCCATGGTGTTTATTTCGCACCCGGACGCCGAACAGGCGGACGCCGCCGCTGAGGCCATGAACGCTTATGGCCTGACCCCTGCCGAGAAAAGACTGCTGAAGGCGCTCATCGGCGGATGCAGTCTGCGCGAAGCCGCAGAGATAGTGGGGATCACGAGAGCGACATCGAGAAACAGGCTCGCCCGCATCATGGCGAAAACCGATACGCACCGCCAGAGCGAGTTGATACAGCTCATACTGCGCAGCACGTTTCCCGTGCATTGATCCAATGCGGCGTCCCGCGTTGGGCATTGGCCCGATCTTCGCGCGCGGCCTTGCTGGAGCGCGGATGAGCAACCCCGCCGCCCCTTCCGATCAGCTTAGAACATCGCGGCGTGCACGCGATCCGGCGGATTGTGCCCGTCGATGAAGGTGCGGATGTTGATGATCACCTTCTCGCCCATGTCGAGGCGGCCTTCCAGCGTCGCCGAGCCGAGATGCGGCAGCACCACGACCTTATGGTTTTTCAGAAACTTCGGATTGATCGCCGGCTCGTTCTCGAACACGTCGAGCCCCGCGCCCGCGATCTCGCCCGCCTCCACCATGCGGGCCAGCGCGTTCTCGTCGATGATCTCGCCGCGCGCCGTGTTGACCACATAGGCCGTGGGCTTCAACAGCTTCAGCCGCCGCGACGACAACAGATGGAACGTCGCCGGCGTATGCGGGCAGTTCACCGACACGATGTCCATATGGGCGAGCATCTGGTCGAGGCTGTCCCAATAGGCGGCGCACAACTCTTCCTCGACGGCGGCGGGCACGCGCCGGCGGTTGTGATAGTTGATCGACAGGCCGAACGCCTTGGCCCGGCGCGCGACCGCGCGGCCGATGCGGCCCATGCCGATAATGCCGAGCTTCTTGCCCCAGATGCGGTGGCCGAGCATCCAGGTCGGCGACCAGCCGGGCCACTCGTGGCCGTCCTGCAGGTAATGCGCGCCCTCGACAAGGCGGCGCGGCACGGCCAGGATCAGCGCCATGGTCATGTCCGCCGTATCCTCCGTGAGGATGCCCGGCGTGTTCGTCACGATGATGCCGCGATTGCGCGCGGTTTCGAGGTCGATATTGTCGACGCCGGTGCCATAGTTGGCTACAAGCTTCAGTTGCGGGCCGGCGAGCGAAAGAAGGGTTTTGTCAATCCGGTCGGTTACGGTAGGAACGAGCACGGCCGCCGTCCGCATCGCCGCCGCGAGCTGGTCCCGCGTCATCGGGGCGTCGGACGCATTCAGCGTCACGTCGAAGAGTTCGCGCATGCGCGACTCGACCAGTTCCGGCAGTTTGCGGGTGACAACGACTTTTAGGTTTTGTGGCGTCATAGGATGCTCGGGACGGCCGGCTCGGCCTTCATGGAATTGTGCAGTGTGAGTACACTTTCGTTATTAACAGATACGGCGCCCAATGACAAAGACTCGGATCGGTTGCGGCCTATTAATCGTCTTCGCTTTCGCGTTCTCCGCGCCCTCGCGCGGCGAGGATGCGGCCGCCCGCAATACCGGCGCGGTGACGGGCCTGCAACTGCCGCGCTTCGTGAGCCTGAAGTCCGACGAGGTCAACGCGCGCGTCGGCCCCGGCGGCGAGTATCAGATCGCGTGGGTGTTTCGCCGCGCGGGGCTGCCGGTCGAGGTGCTGGCGGAATTCGACACCTGGCGGCAGGTGCGCGATAGCGACGGCGGCACGGGCTGGGTGGCGGCGGCGCTGACGAGCGCGAGGCGGACGGCGGTGATCGCGCCCTGGGTGAAAACCCGCACGCTGTTCCAGCTCACCTCGTCGCGCGGCGGCTCCACCACGGTGGCGCAGATCGAGCCGGGCGCCATCGTCGACATCATGCAATGCGACGGCGAGGACTGCGAGGTCTACGCCGGCAGGCAGAAGGGCTGGGCGCCGCAGAAGAACCTGTGGGGCGTCTATCCAGGGGAGAAGGTTAAATAGAGACGCATCACGCGCCGCCTGCTAGCCTGCCGGCTCGCCACGAGGATGGACCCACCCTGAGCCTTTCGAAGCGAGAGCGCGCAATGCGGAGCGCCCATTAAATTTGCTCTCGGTTCCCGGCGCGCCGGCCAGTCGTCTTGTTCTCTTGACATCATCCGCTCCCCGTGGCCCTTTTCGCGGGGGATTAAGCCAAGCACAAGGAGCGCTCACATGGCATTGAAAATCGGCATCAACGGGTTTGGACGTATCGGCCGGTTGGTATTTCGCGCGGCGGTGGAAAATCCAAACATCGAAATCGTTGGCGTTAACGACATCGTGCCGCCCGACAACCTCGCATATCTCCTGAAGTACGATACGACCCACGGCAGGTTTGCCGGCACGGTCGAGGCGAAAGAAGATGGCTTCGTGGTGAACGGCAAGCACGTGCCTTCTTACTCGATCAGGAACCCCGCCGAGCTTCCCTGGGGAAAGACCGGCGCGGATTATGTCATCGAATCGACAGGCCTGTTTACGGATTACGCCGGCGCGGAAGGGCATCTCAAAGCTGGCGCGAAGCGCGTGATTTTGTCGGCGCCGACCAAGGAACCGGAGAAGATTCCGACGCTGCTGATTGGCGTGAACCACACCAAGTTCAACCCGGCCACGGACAAGGTCGTTTCGAACGCAAGCTGCACGACGAATTGCCTCGCGCCCATCGCAAAAGTCATCAACGACAATTTCGGCCTGACCGAAGGGCTGATGGCGACGATCCACGCGGTGACGGCGACGCAGCCGACGCAGGATGGCCCGAGCAAGAAAGACTGGCGCGGCGGCCGGAACGGGTACCTGAACATCATCCCCTCCAGCACCGGCGCCGCCAAGGCCGTCGCTCTGGTTCTGCCCGAGCTGAAAGGCAAGCTGACGGGCATGGCGTTCCGCGTTCCGACGGCGGACGTTTCGGTGGTCGATCTCACCTTCAAAACCGCAAAGGCCACGAGCTACAAGGAAATTTGCGCCAAGATGAAGGAAGCGAGCGAAGGCGCGCTGAAGGGCGTTCTCGGCTACACGGACGAGGAAGTCGTCAGCAGCGATTTCATCCACGATTCGCACAGCAGCATCTTCGACGCGGGCGCGGGCATCGAGCTGAACGCGAACTTCTTCAAGGTGGTGAGCTGGTACGACAACGAATGGGGCTACAGCGTGCGAGTCCTCGACCTTGTCACGCATATCGCGAAGACGGATGGACTGCTGTAGTAAGGTTCCTTCATCTGACATCGGCTCCGCCGCAGTAAGCACAGCCAGAAACCGCCTAAATAGATGGAGGTGGAAGGGGTGCTGCGGTGGAGACGAGTTAGGTCTGGCAGCGGGAAATCGCAGCCTTAAGCTTGTGCGCGGCGCCGAAACCTGTTAGCCGAATAGAGATCCATACTTTAACCGGATGGATTTACTGGCCCTGGCTCTTCCACTAGTAGAGCGAGGGTCTTTTTTTATTGCCGGCCGTGAGCTTCTTGTTTTGCTTTGCAACATGGGAAGCACCGCGGATCTGGCGAATCTTTCGCTTGCTGCCTTCTCCGGCCACTCCGCCGCCGCCAGCGCGTGGTAAAAATCGCCCCCGGTTAACGCCGGAAAATGCGACGGCATTGCACGCAACGAGTTCTCGCGTTTTCCTGCGAAAAGCGCGAAAAAGCCGGAATCCGCGCGAAAAGCTTCGACAAACGCCGATAGGGGAAAAACGCGATGATCATCGAGTGCGCCGAAATCGAGGTGAAGCCGGGCGAGGAAGCAGCCTTCGAGGCCGCCGTGGCTGAGGCCGCGCCGCTGTTCAAGCGCTCCAAGGGTTGCCTCGCCCTGGAGCTGCAGCGCGGCGTCGAGAAGCCGTCGAAATACAAGCTCGTGGTGAAGTGGCGGACGCTCGACGACCACATGGTGCATTTCCGCGGCTCGGCGGAGTTCCAGGAATGGCGCCGCCTCATCGGCCCGCACGTCGCCGCCGCGCCCGTGGTGGAGCACTCAAGCGTGGCAGTGTTTGGCTTTTGTGCAAATTTGGGTTAATCGTAGCGTCCTGTTGTTCCTAGAGAGGCGTCATGGCCCTTCCTCTGCTCCCCCTGCTTCTGGTGAAGTTTGCGGCCAAGTTCGCGGCCAAGAAGGCGCTCGCGCATCATGCGGCCCATCAGGCGGCGCGCGGGGTGGCGCATCATTCGCTCGCGCACAAAGTCGTGAAGGACGGGACGCAGAAGCTCGCCAATACCGCCATCGACAAGGCGACGGCGCCGAAGGAGCAGCCCGAGAGCTGATCCGGGGCCGCGCCGTCTAACGCGCGAGTTCGGCTAGGATGCGATCGGCATGGTACACCTTCGCCAGCCCCTCGCGCAGCGCGCCGACGCTTACGGCCACGGCGCGGTTCACGGCCGGATCGAAGCCGAAATCGCCGCCGAGCGACTGGATATCGCCGTCGAAGATCAGCCCCACGATCTCGCCGTCCTTGCCGATCACGGGGGACCCGGAATTGCCGCCGACGATGTCGTTGGTGGTGACGAAATTCATGGGCTGCGCCATGCCGAGCGCCTGCCGCGCCGCAATCCAGGTCTGCGGCAGCTCGAAGGGCGGGGCGCCTGTCGCGCGCTCGTAGAGCCCCGCGATATGCGTGACCGGCTCAATGAACTTGCCGTCCTGCCAGTAGCCCTTCACCGTCCCGAAGGAAATGCGCATCGTAAACGTGGCGTCCGGGTAGACCGACGTTCCGTAGATCTTGAAGCGGGCGCGGGAGATGGCGCTGTGGGCCGCCTCGATGGGCGCCGAGAAATTGTCCTCGTAATCCTTGCGGGCCTCGCGGAAATCGGGATCGGCAAGGCGCGCCATCGCGATCATGGGATCGGACGACGCGTCGATGGCCGCCTGCCCGCCTTCGAGCAGCGCCTTGCGGACGGCGGCGTCGCCGAGCTTCGAGCCGTCGATCAGCTCGCTCGCCAACTGCGCCGGCGATTTCTTGCCGAGCACCTTGCGCACGAACGGATCGTCGGGGCCGAGTGCCCTCGCGCAGCTTGGTGAGCGAGAAGGTCAGCGTCAGCTTCTCAAGCTCGGGATAGAATGGCTCGTCCGCGAGGATCGATTGCCTGAGGCTCGGGAAATTCGCGTCGGTATATTCCGGCAGGCGCTTCTCGTCCGGCTTCGCCTTCTCGACCGGATAGCGCACAAGCGCGAGCGCATGGCTGAAATTGGACGTGTAGAACGCGGCGCGGCCTTCGGTATAGGCGTAATGCTCGCTCTTCGGCTTCCAGCGCTTCAAGATTTCGCGGATGGCGTCCCAGGCGCCGCCCGCCTCGGCCTTCAACGCAGGATCGGCGTCCACCTTGGCGCGAAGCTCCGCCTCGGCCTTCGCCTTCGCCGCGATGAGCGCGGGATCGACCAGCGCCTCGAATTGCCCCTTCCGCGCCTTCAGCGAGTTCTCGACGCCGAACAGCTTCCCCGTGGCGATGCGCTGCTCTTCCGGCCCCTTCGTGGAAAACTCGGTGAGTTGCCCGCGAAGCTCCGACATCTGGAACAGCGAGCGCGGAATTGACACGTCGCGGTCGTATTCAAGCTCGGCGACGGTGTCGAGCCGCTGCGTGTTGCCGGGATTGCCGGCGGTGAACGTCAGGTCGCCGGGCTTCGCGTCCTGCTTCGCATAGGCGAAGTAATTTGCGGAGGTGTCGAGCGGCTTGCCGTTCTCATAAGCGCGCAGATAGCTGACGTCGTAATCGTAGCGCGGAAACTCGAAATTGTCGGGGTCGCCGCCGAAGAACGCGATGGCCTGCTCCGGCGCGAACACGAGGCGCACATCCTGGAAGCGGCGGTATTTGTAAAGGTTGTAGACGCCGCCATTGTAAAGCTCGACCACATCGCAGCGTAAGCCCTCGTCGCCGCCCGTGCATTCCTTGGCGATCCGCGCCTTGATCGCGCGCTTGGCTTCGGTGAAGGCCGCGCCCTCCTTGCCCGCGATGGCGTCGCGCACGCGCGCCGTTACATCGCCGATGGCGGCGAGCTGGTTCAGCTCGAATTCGGGGCACTTGGCCTCGTCCTTTTCCTCCTTCGCGTAGAAGCCCGCCTGGATGTAATCCTTGCCGGCGGACGAGAGCTGCTCGATGCATTCCTCCGCGCAATGGTGGTTGGTCTGAACGAGGCCGCGCGGCGAGACGAAGCTGGCCGAGCAGCCTTGCGCGAGCCGAACCGAGGAGAGGCGCGCGCGCTCCAGCCATTGCTGGCCGGGCTTGAAGCCGTAAAGCTTTTCGACTTCGGCGGAGGGGAAATTATCGAGCGTCCACATCCCTTCGTCGGCCCTTGCCGTGGCGGGGAGGAGGCCGAAGAGCAGAGAGAAAAAAACGATGGGCGTGCGCACGATCAAGGTCCTCATTGCTGGCGGCCTTCCGCCGTCTCCGTGGGGGAGGCTACTCCATGACGCCACGGGAGAGAAGAGGCGCCCGTCTTCCTAACCGAGCGCGATGCCGTGAATGCGCCGCCAAATCTGGAACCTTCGCCGATTTAGTCGATGCGCCTATCTCTCGTGGGATACCCGGGTTAAACGCTTTTCGGCAAGCGCAAGCCATCTCCGGCAGCTGGCGAGCTTGAGATTGCAGTGGACCGGGACCTTCGGCGCCAAAGCCGTCCCGCCCGGCAAGGCCGCCGTCACGAGCGCGGCGCCCTCGGCCTCTCGCGCAGATCTTGCGATGAGCTGGGCCGCCGTCATGTCCTTCAAGAAGGGGTTGGCCTGGATGGCGGCTGGGCTCAGAAGGTTCGACACCGGCTCCTCGGGCTTCGCCTGCAGCACCTTGATGGCGCCGCCCGGTCCCGCGAAGAAGGCGAGCCGCAAATTGCCGGCCGTCGCCGCCACGCCCTTGGCGGAAAGCGCGCTCGCGTTTTCCCTTGTGTAGATCAAGGCTGCGTCGCGCGCGACGTTCGGATCGGTCCTGAGCGCCAGGATGTCCGTATCGGATTTTCCAGAGGCGAAGCCCGGCAAATTCCTTCGCACCACGTCGAGGAACGTCGCCTCCACGAATTGAAACGGACCGAGCGCGCTCGACGCCGGGTTCCGCGCGAAGCGCCTTCCGCCCAACTCCGCGCGCATCAGTCGGCCGAGAAAAATCTTCTCGCTTTCGGTGGGAGTCAGTTTCGATTTACCATCGCCTTCGGCGAGGCAGGGCCTTGCGGGATTGAAGAGGAGGGCGAACAACACAAGAAGCAGCTTCCCCCCGCCCCGCATCAGCCCCCCGTCATGCTCATGTGGCGGGAGACGGCGGGCTTCAGGTCGCGGCCGATGACGAAATCGTGGCCCTTGGGCTTTCGGGCGATGGCCTCGTCGATGGCGGCGTTGAGAAGCTCGCCGGAAGCGCTGGCGCGCAGCGGCGCTCGCAGGTCGGCGGCGTCTTCCTGGCCGAGGCACATGTAAAGCGTGCCGGTGCAGGTGACGCGCACGCGGTTGCAGCTTTCGCAGAAATTGTGGGTCATCGGCGTGATGAAGCCGAGCCGGCCGCCGGTTTCGGCCACGCGGACGTATCGGGCCGGGCCGCCGGTGCGATAGGGGATGTCTTCCAGCGTCAGGCGCTGGGCCAAGCGCGCCCGCGCCTCGGAGAGGGGCAGATACTGGTCGGTGCGGTCGCCTTCTACGTCTCCGAGCGGCATGGTCTCGATCAGCGTCAGATCCATTCCTTCCCCGTGCGCCCATCTTAGCATTTGCTCAATTTCACCCTCGTTAACGTTCTTGAGCGCGACCGTATTGATCTTCACGCTGAGCCCGGCGCGCCTTGCCGCCGCGATTCCATCCATCACCCGGCCGAAATCGCCCCAGCGCGTGATCGCCCGGAACTTCAGCGGGTCGAGCGTATCGAGCGAGACGTTGATGCGGCGCACCCCGGCGTCGGCGAGCGCGGGCGCGGCCTTCGCGAGCTGGCTGCCATTTGTCGTCAGCGTCAGCTCTTCGAGCGCTCCGCTTCGCAGGTGGCGGGAGAGCGCCTCTACGAGCCAAACGATGTTCTTTCGCACGAGAGGCTCGCCGCCCGTGAGCCGCAGCTTGCGCACGCCCTTGGCGATGAAGGCCGAGCAGAGCCGGTCGAGTTCCTCGAGCGTGAGCAGGTCCGCTTTCGGCAGGAAGGTCATCGCCTCGGCCATGCAGTAGACGCAGCGGAAATCGCAGCGGTCCGTCACCGAAACGCGCAAATATGTGATGGGCCGCGCGAAGCGGTCGACCATGGCCCTGCCGCCCGGCTCGAACGTTGCGGCTGCGGTTTGTTGAATGGTCATCGGGCGTTTCCAAATCTGCGCGCCGATTGTTCGGCGCTTGTCTCTCCGGCCTCGCGCGTCCTCGCGAGCCCCCCCTATATTTAGGGATCGCGAGCGGGCGCATCAGCCGCTTCTTGCGTACACTATACAACTCAGTGAAGGGAGTAAGGATGCGATGCCTCGCCTCGACGGTATTCTCGAAACGGCGATCTACGCCGGCGACGTGGAGCGCGCCCGCCGCTTCTACCAAGATGTGCTGGGGCTGACGCCCGTATTCTCGGACAGCCGCCTCACCGCCTATGAGGTGGGCGGCCGAAGTATTCTCCTCGTGTTCCGCCGGGGCGGCTCCGTGAACACCGCCACGCTTCCCGGCGGGACCATCCCCGGCCACGACGGCGCGGGACCGTCGCACCTCGCCTTCGCCATCGGCGCGGATCGGCTCGCGGCGTGGAAGGCCCGGCTCGCGGCGCATGGCGTGCCGGTCGAAGGGCGCACCGAATGGCCGCGCGGCGGAACGAGCCTCTATTTCCGCGACCCGGACGGCCATCTCCTCGAACTCGCCACGCCCGGCCTCTGGCCGATCTATTAGCCTATTCGCGCACCGGCGCCGGTGAACGGCCAGCCCCAGCCATCCATTGTGTCTGTAATCGAACGGAGGCTGAATGGACAGCTTCGATTTGCTTTTTCGATCGATCCACGGCTGATAGCTGGATTTCTAGCAACGAGGCTCTGCTCCGGCCTTGACGACTGCCTTGTCGCCCGGGCCTAGTGCGTCATGCCGGCTTCCGCAGCGGAAGCTCAAATCTGCCGCAAGACCAGCTATGCGAACCGGCAGAACGCACAAAAGGACCGGAGCCAGCCCTTATGAATCGCAAGCAGCGCCGCGCCGCCGCCAAGTCCGGCCAGATTGCGAGCAAGCAGCACAGAGAAGCGGCCGCGCTGTTTGAGGCAGGCGTCAACCATCACGAGGCGGGACGCCTGCGCGAGGCAGAAGCCTGTTACCGGCACGTGCTGTCGGCCTGTCCCGATCATGCGGACGCTCTCCACCTGTTGGGCCTCATCGCCTTTCAGGCAGGCCGCGCGGACATATCCGCCGAATTGATTGGAAAGGCCATCAAGCTCGATAAGCGAAATCCGTATTATTTTTTCAATCTCGGCAGCGCCCTGCAAGCGTTGAGGCGTTTCGATGGGGCGCTGGAGAGCTACGATAATGCGCTGGCGCTCAAGCCCGATATAGCCGAGGCGCTCAACAACCGCGGCAATGCGCTTCTTGAGCTGAAGCGCTTCGAGAAGGCGCTGGAGAGCTATGATAAGGCATTGGCCGTCAGGCCCGGCTATGCAGAGGCTTTCTATAACCGCGGCAACACCCTACGGGAACTCAACCGGTTTGGCGAGGCGCTGGCGAGCTACGAGAGGGCGCTGGCGCTCAAGCCCGATTCTGCCGAAGCCTTCAATGGCCGGGGTAACGCCTTGCAGCAGCTGAAGCGGCTCGATGAGGCGCTGGAGAGCTATGACAAAGCGTTGGCCCTCAATCCTGGCAGCGCGGACACCTTCTATAATCGAGGCAATGCCCTGCTCGAACTGAAGCAGTTCGAGGAAGCGCTGGCGAGCTACGACAGCGCGCTGGCGCTCAAGCCGGATCATGCCCTGGCCTTCAACAACCGCGGCAATGCCCTGCTTGAGCTGAAGCGGTTCGAGGAGGCGCTGGAGTGCTTCAGTAGGGCGCTGGCGCTCAAGCCTGATTACGCCCCGGCCTTCAACAACCTTGGCTTTGCGCTTAAGTCCTTGAAACGGTTCGGCGAGGCGCTGGCGAGCTACAACAGGGCGCTGGCGCTAAAGCCCGATTATGCCGAGGCCTTCAACGGCCGGGGCGACGCACTGCGCAACCTGGAACGGTTCGGCGAGGCGCTGGCGAGCTACGAGGCGGGGATTGCGCTCAAGCCCGATAGCGCCGACGGTCTCAGCGGGGCGATGTGGTGCGCAAACAGTCTCTGCGACTGGAGCCGAAGGGCGGCTTTGTCCGCCCGGGCGGCCGAACTTATTTCGAACGGGGGGGGCTACGTTTCGCCTTTCGCCTTGCTCGGCTATTGCGGCGATCCCTTGCTGCAGCTGAAATGCGCCGAAAGCTTTGCCGCTCGCGCGTTTCCGTCGCTTCCCCGGCCCCTTTGGAGCGGCGGCGCTTGGCGTCGCGATAAGCTGCGGATCGCCTATCTCTCGGCGGATTTCCAGCAACATGCGACCGCTCATCTGATGGCTGAACTGTTTGAGCAACACGACCGCTCGCGGTTCGAGGTCATCGCCGTGGATTTCAGCGTGGATGACAGGAGCGAGACGCGCAAGCGCCTCGTCGCGGCATTCGATCGATGGATCGATGTCCGCCGGGTGAGCGATGAGGGGGCCGCCAAGCTGCTTTACGATCTGCGGGCCGATATTGCGATCGATCTGAAGGGCCACACGCAGGATTCCCGGCCCGGCATTCTTTCCCACCGGCCGGCGCCGGTCCAGGTGAGTTATCTCGGCTATCCCGGCGCGACGGGTCTTCCGTTCATCGACTACATCATCGCGGATAAGATCGTCGCGCCCCTCGAATGCCAGCCGTTCTTTACCGAGAAGATCGTGCATCTGCCGGACTGCTATCAGGTCAACGACGCCAAACGGCCGATCGCGGGGCAGACGCCCACCCGGGCGGAGGCGGGGCTCCCGGAGGAAGGCTTCGTCTTTTGCTGCTTCAACGGGAACTGGAAGATCGCGCCCGACAGGTTCGGTGTGTGGATGCGGCTCCTGGCTGCGGTTCCCGCCAGCGTGCTGTGGCTGCTTCGCGACAATGAGGGCGCCGAGCGGAACCTGCGCAATGAGGCGCGGGCGAGCGGCATCGATCCGGCGCGGCTTATCTTCGCCAGCCGGCTCCCGTTCGAGCAGCACCTCGCACGCCACCGTCTCGCGGACCTTTTCCTCGACACGCTGCCCTGCAACGCACACACGACGGCAAGCGACGCGCTATGGGCGGGGGTTCCGGTGGTGACGCAACTGGGCGAAGCATTCGCCGGGCGCGTGGCGGCGAGCTTGCTGCATGCCATCGGACTGCCGGAGCTTGTAACGCGCAACATTGCGGACTACGAAGCGCTGGCGTTGCGGCTGGCGCGCGATCCCATAGCTCTCGAAGGGTACAAAAACCGGCTCGGCGCGAACCGTCTCACCTATCCTTTGTTCGACACGGACCGATTCCGGCGTCACATCGAGGCGGCTTACCTTCAGATGTGGAAGATCGGGCAGCGCGGCGAGTCGCCGAGAAGCTTTGAAGTTGAGGCCCAAGGTGTATGCGCCCCGCGATGACCGCAGCTCAACGGCGAACGGCCGCAAATGGATCCCGAAGCAGCCTTGAACCAGACGGGATGGCGATCGAGGCGATAGGCCCGCAATCGGCCATATCAACCTAAGGTAGAGATTTACGGCAGAAAGCCGCAAAGCTCTACCTAAGATTGCAAAAAGACGACACTTTTTGCAAAACGAACCCAATAAGGCAAACGATTCCCTACCGTGGCGGCGGGCAGGCGAATTCAGAGGCATGTTAGCTCAGCGCAGGGCGGCGGCGCGGATTTCGCTCAAGGATTGGCGCGGCGTGATCGCCTCCGGGTCGAGGCGAAGCTCCAGGATCGACGGCAGCCCCGAGGCGCGCGCGGCTTCGAAGGCGGGCGCGAATTCCTCCGTCCGCGCTACGGTCGCGCCGAAGCCGCCGAACGCGCGCGCATAGGCCGCGAAATCGGGGTTCGCAAGCCCGGTTCCGCTCACGCGCCCCGGATAGGCCCGCTCCTGATGCATGCGGATCGTGCCGTACATGCCGTTGTTCACAACGACGAAGACGGCCGCCGCGCCATATTGCACCGCGGTTGCGAACTCCTGCCCGGTCATGAGGAAATCCCCGTCGCCGCAGAAGGCGACGACAGCGCGCTCGGGGTGGACGAGCTTCGCGGCGACGGCGGCGGGCGCGCCATAGCCCATCGAGCCGGAGGTCGGCGCCAGCTCCGTTCCGAACCGCCGGTAGCGATAGAAGCGATGCACCCACACCGCGAAGTTGCCCGCGCCGTTGGCGATAATCGCGTCCGGCGGAAGCGCCTCGCGCAAGAAGGCGACGACCTCGCCCATCTGAAGCGCGCCCGCGTTGCGCGGCGCGATCTGCCAGGCTTCGTAATCGCGGCGCGCGTCCTCACGCCAGGCCCGCCAGCCAGAACCATCGGCCGGCTCGACCTTGGACAGCGCGTCCGCGAAGGCGCGCGGCCCGGCGTTGATGGCAAGATCGGCCTGATAGACGCGGCCCAGCTCCTCCGCGCTCGCATGCACATGGATAAGCGTCTGCCGGGGGCGCGGAATGTCGAGCAGCGTGTAGCCGCCGGTCGGCATTTCGCCGAGCCTCGCGCCGAGCACGAGCAGGAGATCGGCTTCGCCCACGCGCCGCGCCAGCGCCGGATTGATGCCGATGCCCACGTCGCCTGCGTAGCACGCGCTGTCATTGTCGAAATAGTCCTGCCGCCGGAACGAGGCCGCGACGGGCAGCCCTGAGCTTTCCGCGAAGGACTGAACTTGCGCGGCGGCCTTGGCGCTCCAGCCGCCGCCGCCGAGGATCGCCAGCGGGCGCTTCGCCTTTGCCAACCGCGCGCGCAGCTCCGCCAGCGCCTCGGCGGAAGGGTGCGCCTCGATCCGCTTGTAAGGCTCGGGATCGCGGACCGCCGCCGTCTCGCGCAGCATATCCTCGGGCAGCGCCAGCACCACCGGCCCCGGCCGCCCCGACACCGCCGTGTAAAACGCGCGGCTGAGATATTCCGGGATGCGCGCCGCGCTGTCGATCTGCGCGACCCACTTCGCCATCTGGCCGAACATGCGACGGAAATCGATTTCCTGGAACGCCTCGCGGTCGGCCATGCCGCGCGCGACCTGCCCGATCAGCAGGATCGCCGGCGTCGAAGTCCTGACGCGCGACATGCACGCCGGAGCTTGCGTTCGTGGCGCCCGGCGCGCGCGTGACCATGCATATGCCCGGCTCGCCCGTGAGCTTGCCGTAGGCTTCCGCCATCATGGCCGCGCCGCCCTCCTGGCGGCACACGATGAAGGGCATGGTGTCGCGCGTGTCGTAGAGCGCGTCGAGAACGGCGAGATAGCTTTCGCCCGGCACGCCGAAAATCATGCGCGCGCCATGCAGGCGCAGCTGGTCGGCGAGGATTTTTCCCCCGGTTCGCAAGGCCGTCTCCGGCATGGGACCTCCGGCGCGTTTCGACGCTCTCATAATGGCCGGCGGCGCGCGATCTTCAAGCGCTCTGCAACCAGTTTCTTAATGGCGGCGGGCCGCCGATCTGCTAGCCTTGCCGCATCGCCTTTTTCATCGCCCTAAGTTGAGAGGCGTTTTCCGGGGGGAAAAGCATGTTGTCGGCGCGCGTTTTGTCGGTCGAGGATTTTTTCAGGCTGGGCGCGTTTGCGCCCGCGCGCGTGCAGCGGGACTACGTCTGGGACGCGGCGCAGAGCGAAGACCTTCTGAACGACGTGGAAAGGGCCTGCGCGGATGTCTTTCGAACCGCCGACGACGGCGGTGAAATCCGCATCTCCATCGCGGACGACGACCATGATGAGGACGGCGGCGAGCCCGATCCGTTCATGCCTTTTTCGGAGGCCGGCCAGGACGCCGCGCCGGATTACCATCTGGGCGGCGTCGTTCTCCGCCGCCTGGGCGCGCATCGCTTCGAGATTTTCGACGGCCTCCAGCGCGCCACCACGCTCACCATCCTGATCTGTCTCATCCGCGACCTGACCTCCTCCCCCGACCTGCGCGATCGGCTTCAGGCCCTTGTCGAGACGGGCGGCGCGAACCGCGTTTGCCTTCCCGGCGTGGATGGCACGCTGCCGAAGGAAATCCAGGCGGCGAAGCAAACGCTGAAGAACTTCCGGCGCGAGGTCTGCGCGCGCGGCAGGCGCATCCGGCGCTCGCGCGGCCTTTTCCACAGCTACCTCAAGACCTGGGATCAGGACCGGCTCTCGTGGTTCGCCAAGTTCCTGCTCGAACGCACGCTGCTCGTGGTCGCGGAAACCGCCGACGCCGATCTCGCGGGCCAGGTCTTTATCACCGCGAACAGGCGCGGGCTGCAGCTAACGCCCGTCGACATCTTCAAGGGGCAGGTCCTCGACATCGCCGAGGGCGACGGCGGCGCCGAGAAGATCGCGCAGGCGTGGGACGGGCTCCTGCAGATCCTCGGCGACGAGATCGAACCGTTCCTGCAGGCGCTCGACTTCATCATGCGGCGCGCCCCGCAGGGGCCGGACCACCTCACCAAATTCGCGGGCTTCCTGGAAAAGACCTACGGCGCGGGCCGCATCATGGAAGCGATGGACGAGATGCGGAACTACGCCTCGGCCTGGGTCGAGCTGGCGGTGAAGCTGAAGCAATCCTCAAGCCCCATCGAGCACCGGGGCGTGTGGCGGCTGCGCTTCTTCAAATGGTTCGAGTGGCGGCCGCTCGCGCTCGCCTGGTTCAAGGACTACAGGGACCTGCGCAACAGAAGCGCGCGGGGCGTGGGCGAGAGAGCGGAGAAGACGTTCCAGAAGCGCTTTTCCGCGCTGCATCGCGTCTGCATGGTGCTGACGCTCGCGAAATTCTCCGCCGCCGACCGCGCCAAGATTTTCGGCAAGGCGATTTCGCAATGGAAGGGCAAGGCCGATCCGCTGTCTGCGAAGGGCGCGCGGCCGGGCGCCTTGACGTTCTCGCCGCAGCAGCTTGCAAAGGCCGCCGAGACGCTGGCCACCCCGCTCTACGACGACGAAATCAGGCTGACGGCGCTCCGCTGGATCGAGGCAGGCTTAAGCGGGGAAGACGTGCATCCCGACCTGCCTTTCGCGACCGTCGAGCACATTCTGCCGCGCCGCCCGGAGGCGCATTCGCAATGGCTGCGCGACTTTCCCAGCGAAGAGGAGCGCTTCGCGGCCTGCCACTCGATCGGCAATCTCGCGGTCATGGACTACGGCCAGAACGTCGAAATCGCCAACCGGGATTTCGAGCGCAAGCTCGGCGTCATCCGCGAGCAGGCCGAAAAGTACAAGACGCTCGCCGATGTGGCCGCGCTCGACCGCTGGACGCAGGCCGCCGTGCGCGCCCGCGCCGCCGTCATGATCGCCGAGGTGTGGCGGCTCCTGAATATCCCCGGCCCCGTCCCCGCCGCGTCCTCCGGCTGAGCAATGGAGGAACTGTCGCCGATCAGGAGATGGCGTCAGCGTAGCGTCCGGTAACAAGATCGTGCTCGCCGCGCTCGTGAATGATGTTGGCGCGACCCACCAAGAGATCGTCGATCATGCCGAGGCGCTCGGGCGACTTGCCCCTGTAGGGCAGCGAATGGAGGACATAGCGCATGGCGTTCAAACGGGCGCGCTTCTTGTCATCGGATTTTATCACCGTCCAGGGAGAGTCCGCCGTGTCGGTGTGGAAGAACATCGCCTCCTTGGCGCGGGTGTAGCCATCCCATTTGTCGAGCGAGGCCATGTCGATGGGCGAGAGCTTCCATTGCTTGAGCGGATGATTTTTGCGCTCCTTGAAGCGGCGCCTCTGCTCCTCGCGGCTGACCGAAAACCAGAATTTGATCAGATGGATGCCGCTGCGGACGAGGTGGCGCTCGAACTCGGGCGCCTGCCGCAGGAATTCTTCATATTCGGCTTGCGAGCAAAAGCCCATGACGCGCTCGACGCCTGCCCGGTTATACCAGCTGCGGTCGAACAGCACGATCTCGCCAGCCGTCGGCAAGTGTTGAATGTAGCGCTGGAAATACCACTGGCCGCGCTCGACGTCGCCGGGCTTCTCAAGGGCCACGACGCGCGCGCCGCGCGGGTTCATATGCTCCATGAACCGCTTGATGGCGCCGCCCTTGCCGGCCGCGTCGCGCCCCTCGAACAGGATGATGACCCGCTGCCGCGTCTCCTTCACCCACGCCTGGAGTTTGAGCAGCTCCGCTTGCAGCACAAACTTCTGCTCTTCGTAGTCCTTGCGAAGCATTTTGTATTTGTAAGGGTAACCTCCGCTCCGCCAAGTGTCGGACAACTCGTCGCTCGTGCGCCGCAACTCCTTTTTTGCTGCGGGCTGCCCGAGCGCGTTCAAGAGACGCGCCGCATCGTCCGGAGCGCCCCCGTCGAGAATGGCCTGAACCGGCTCGCTGTGAACGTCCAGGGACGGCGGTCCGTCCATAATCGCTTTGACTGCGGCGAGTTGCGCCTCCTGCGCTCCTTGGGTGGCTTCATTCACGTAGAATTGGCTTAGCCCCGCCGGAGAGAGATCGGGCGCGATGTCGCCTTGCTTGACCAAAGGCTGCGCCTTGCGCGGGCGACGCGCTGCTTTCGCCGCCTCGCCGTTCGCGGCTGCGCCGGCATTTCTTCTGAACCTATCGGTCATCCATTGCTCCAATGGCAAATCTTGCCCGGCTTCAGCTGTCATTTTTGCAGCGCCTTCGCACAAATCAAGCCTGATCTTATCTGGCCGCCGCCGCCGCAAGTCTTGGCCGCTTCGCCAACTGTTTTGCAATGCCGGTAATAAGCCGTTTATGATTTGTAAACCGGCGCAGGGCTAACTTGCGCGCTTCGCTAAGCGCGCCTCGCAGAAGGAGGCATCCATGAAATTCTTCGTCGACACCGCCGATGTTAACGAGATCCGCGATCTTGCCGAAAAGGGCTTGCTCGACGGCGTGACCACGAACCCGTCGCTGGTTGCGAAAGCAGGCCGCAACTTCCTCGATGTCATCAAGGAGATTTGCGCCATCGTCGATGGGCCGGTGAGCGCCGAAGTGTCGGCGCTCGACGCCGAAACCATGATCGCGGAGGGCCGCAAGCTCGCGGAAATAGCCGAGAACGTCGCGGTGAAGGTTCCTCTCACCTGGGATGGCCTCAAGGCCTGCAAGACGCTGTCGCAATCGGGCGCCATGGTGAACGTGACGCTGTGCTTCTCCGCGAACCAGGCGCTGCTCGCGGCGAAGGCGGGCGCGACGTTCGTGTCTCCGTTCGTCGGCCGCCTCGACGATGTGGGCGAGGATGGCATGTCGCTCGTCCGCGACATCCGCACGATCTTCGACAATTACCCCGATTACGGCACGGAGATCCTAGCGGCATCGATGCGGCACCCGCTGCATGTCACCCAGGCCGCGCTCGCCGGCGCCGACGTGGCGACCATTCCGCCCCAAATCCTGAAACTACTCGTCAATCACCCGTTGACCGACAAAGGCCTCGCGACCTTCGTGGCCGATTGGAAGAAGACGGGGCAGACGATTTTGTAGGAAGCGATGCTGAACGGCGCGGCGGACGGCGAAGGGCATAACCCATCACCCCAGCCCTCTCCCTCAGGGAGAGGGAGTCAGCGCGACGCCGCCGAAATCGGCTCTCCCTGAGGGAGAGGGATACGTTTCGAAAGATGTGCACGACGCCGTTCAAGGCTGGCTGTCCTATCTCGGCGCCGAACGCCGCTACGCCGCCAACACGCTCGAAGCTTATGAGCGCGATGCGCGCCAGTTCCTCTCGTTTCTCGGCGCGTCCGGCGAGTCCGCGACGCTCGCGCGCCTCAACGCGCTGACGCCGCAGGATTTTCGCGCCTTCATGGCCTCGCGCCGCGACGACGGGACCGGCAGCCGCTCGCTCGCGCGCACGCTGTCGGCGCTTCGCTCGCTGTTCCGCTACCTCGAACGGGCGGGCGCGCTCCTCAATCGCAGCGTGCTGGCCGTCGCCCTGCCGAAATTGCCGCCGCGCCTGCCGAAGCCGCTGACCGAGGTCAAGGCGAAGGACGTGGTGGACGAGGGCGCGCTCGATGGCGAGCTTTCCGGCCATCCCTGGACAGGCGCGCGAAATCAGGCCGTGCTCCTCCTCCTCTACGGGTCGGGGCTGCGCATCTCCGAGGCGCTCAACCTCAACCGCAAGGATGCGCCGCTGCCGCCGCGCGACGTGCTGCGCGTCAAGGGCAAGGGCGGGCGCGAACGCCTGGCGCCGGTGCTGCCGGCGGCGCAAACGGCGGTCTCGGCCTATCTCGAACAATGCCCGCATGCGCTCGAATCGCAAGGCCCGCTGTTCGTCGGCGTGAAGGGCGGCAGGCTCAATCCGCGCATCGTGCAGCTTCTCATCGCGCGGCTTCGCAACAATCTCGGCCTGCCCGACACCGCGACGCCGCACGCGCTCCGGCATTCGTTCGCAACCCACCTCCTGAGCCGCGGCGCGGACCTCCGCGTGATCCAGGAATTGCTGGGCCATGCGAGCCTTTCCACTACCCAGACCTATACCGCGGTTGACCGCGAGCGCCTGTTTCAGGCTTACTCAAAGGCGCATCCGCGGGCGTAAGCTGTGAATTCGCCCGCTTTCGGTGACCTTAAATGGGCCGCCCCGGCGTGCAAATCGCTGTATTCGCGCCTGGTGTGTGTCTGGAAGTGAGGGGCGCAATGGGTATTCTCCTGGCAGTCGCGAACCGCAAGGGCGGCGTGGGCAAGTCCACGATCACGACCATGCTGGCGCACGGCTTCGCCGCCATCGGCGATCAGCGCGTGCTTGTGGTCGACCTCGATACGCAATGCAATTCCTCGATCATCCTCACGGGCGGCGAGAAGTGGGAATGGGCGAGGCGCAGCCGGAAAACGGTCGCCGATTACTTCGACGAAAAATACGACAGGCCAAGGGTCAGGCTCGCCGACTTCGTCCTCAATGAGGTCGGCGACATCGACGCACCCGCGGGCGCGCTGTCGGTTCTCTCCGGCTCGCTCGATCTGGAGGACCTCGAAAACCAGTTCCTGCATAGCAGGGCGCGGGCCGGGCAGGATTTCATCACCGCGGAGCAAGGCGTGATCGGCCGCTTCAGGGCCATGATGGCCGATCTCGGCGATGAGTTCGACGTGGTGATCTTCGATTGCCCGCCGGGTCTTTCGTTCTCGACGCGCGCGGCGCTGTGGCTCGCGCACAAGGTCATCGTGCCGTTCCGGCCGGATTTCGTGTCGAGCTACGCCGTCGACCGCATCTCGACCGTGATCGAGGAGAAAGGGCGGCTGCAGGATGTGCTCACGATCCCGAAGGAGAAGCGGCGCTATATCTCGCTCGTCAATTTCTGGCGCGATGGCGCGCTCCAGCGTTTGAACTTCGGCAATGTCGCCGCCGGGCATCCCGTCATGCGCACCGCGATCCCCGAGGACGACGGCATCGCCGAAGCCTTCGAATATCGCGGCGAGCCTTTGTCCATCGACGAGAAATATGGCTCGGGCGCGGGCGTAGTGCGCGCGCTCTGCAAGGAAGCGGTGGATTCCATTCTCCTGCGCTATGAGAAAGAGGTCGCGGCATGATGGACGCTTCCGCCAGGATCCAGGCGCGATTGCGCGCGCTGTTCGACGCCATCGCCGGGGAGGCGCGCGTCAATCCGGCCTTCGCCCGCAGGCTCGAAGCCTCGCTCGAACGCGCGGCCGCGCAAAATGGCTGCGAGTTCCCCGGCACGAGTGCGGCGCGGCGGCCCGTCGCGCCCGTGGCGCGCCCGAAGGAGATCGGCGACGCGCATCCGATGCTGCACAACATCACCTTCGACCCGCTCGAATGCCAGATCGAGGCCGCGCTTCTGAGCGGCCGCGAGCAGGAGGCGCGCAACTTTCTCGGCAGGCTCGACCGCGCGCAGCTCGAAGCTGTGGTGAAGGCGCAGCGGCTTCCGGGCGCGAAAAATCTCCAGCGTAGAATCCAGGAGACCGACGCCGCCTCGGCGGTCGAGGCGATTGTCGGCAGCGCCGCCGAGCGCGTTCGCAGCCGCTACTCCGCCGCGGGCTAGGCGGCCGCCAATTTGCCCGACGCGCCGTCATCCCGGCCAAGCGAAGCCGGGATCCGCGTAAATCGTGGCCTGCGATTTGTTAAGATCCCGGATTAAGGCTTCGCCTTTCCGGGACGGCAAACACTCCGTTGGCTTAATGCAATAAAATAGCCTGTTTCGTGTGGTGAATCCGAAGGCGCCCGCTTCGAGGATTGCTTCCCCGGCGTGTCGGGCGGCCGTGTCTCAGGAGGCCAGACAGGCGATGACGAAACCGAAGATCGGCATAGCGCTAGGCAGCGGCGGCGCGCGCGGCTGGTGCCACATCGGCGCATTGCGGGCGCTCGCCGGGGAAGGCGTCGAGCCGGACATCGTCGCCGGCTGCTCCATGGGCGCGCTTGTCGGCGCGGTCTACCTCGCCGGCAAGCTCGATGCTCTCGAAAAATGGGCGCGCGCGCTCACCTTGCGCAGGGTGACAGGGTTCCTCGACGTGAGCTGGGCGAGCGGAGGCCTCATCGAAGGCAAGCGCATCGTGAGCTTCCTTAATTCCCTTCAGGACGACGCGCCAATCGAAAGCTTCGCCAAGCCGTTTACGGCGATTGCGAGCGACCTCGCGACGGGCCGCGAAATCTGGCTGCAGAAGGGGCCGATCCTAGGCGCGGTGAGAGCCTCCATCGCGCTTCCGGGGATTATCAGCCCGGCGAAGCTCGACGGCCGCTGGCTGCTCGACGGCGGCATGACCAATCCGGTTCCGGTTTCCGCTTGCCGCGCCATGGGCGCCGACATCATCATCGCCATCAACCCCAACGCCAACGTGCTTGACCCGCATGTCCGCAAAAGCGTCGCGCGAAAAGCGGAGAACGGCGCGCTGAGCGCGGACACGTTCGACAAGATGTTCGACCAGCTCCCCGCCGGCGTGCGCCAAAGCCTCAAAGCCATGACGCCGCGATTCTTTGGCTCGAAGAGCGAAAGCCCCAGCTATTTCGACGTACTTTCAGGCTCCATCGACATCATGACGAGCCAGATCCTGCGCAGCCGCCTGGCGGGCGAGCCGCCGCACGTCATGATCGGGACGCGGCTCGCCCATATGTCCGTGCTCGAATTCAACCGCGCAGAGGAGGCCATCCAGGAAGGATACGACTGCACGAAAAAGGCGATGCCCTTGCTGCGCGAGTATTTGGCGTAACTAAGCGCGGATTTGCGCCCAACGTTAGCACTGCTACGCTGAAAGTAAGAAGAAAGCCGAATACTTGGTGCATCATATCAATCAGGGATGCCGCTTTATCATGTATAGGAACAAAAATATCAAAGCTAACGTTACACTGAGATAGCTTTTATCTTACGAAGATATCCTAATAAATATGGATTTAGCGGTAAATTTTTTTTCCAAGCGATTTTTTAATCGCAGCCAAAGATGCTTCCCATTCTTCTTGATAATATTGTTTCATATTTCTACTATTCACACCACTTCCTTTCCGTAGTTTGTCCAACTGAGTGCGAAGCGAGTTCCCAAGACAAGAGAGTGGAGAATAGATACATTGTCGCACATTTGCGCATATCACTACCTTTTAGAGCTTGATGGCCTCAGCCAAAACGAAAGCCAGGCACAATCTTTGGTTGTGTAATTGTGGCATTTTTGGGCCATGTGCTAAGCCTGCTGGCGTCGGCAGGTTTCGCCATCTGGGGGCGGGCCGGCGGCTTCCAGCTCGCGCGGCTCCCTTCCACGAAGACGCGGCTGCGGGTGAGAAATCGCAACCCCTCCGGCGCTTCGAGCGAAAAGCCCGCGCCGCGCCCCGGCACGACATCGGCGGGCAGCCGCGGCGCCCAAAAACGGGGTCTTGAGTTATAATCCGCTGGCTTTATAACTCAGAGGGCGCCAATATTCTGAGCTATAAACAGGCGGTTTATCGCTCATGATCTGGAACTGGCAGCAAACGGATTGGCCGCGCTTCACTTATGACAAAGCCCAGTTCGACGAGCCTGGGGCGCAATTCTTGCGTCAGTCCGGAGTACTGCTGGGCAGCTTCCGGCATATGCCCGAGGACGGCAAGACAGGCCTTGCCATCGAGCTTATGACCGGCGAGGCCATCAAGACGTCGGAGATCGAAGGCGAAATCCTCAACCGCGACAGCGTCCATTCCTCCATTCGCAAGCATTTCGGCCTCGATCCAGGACCGCAAAAAATTTCGCCTGCCGAACGCGGCATAGCCGATATGATGGTCGATCTGTACCGCAATCCGGCGGAGCCCTTGACCCACGAGATGTTGTTTTCCTGGCACGCGATGATCATGACGGGCCGGACCGATATTGCCGGTATCGGGCGTTATCGCACCCATGCCGAGCCAACGCAGGTCGTCTCTGGGCCGGACTACAAGACGAAGGTCCATTTCGAAGCGCCGCCCTCGAAAAGCATGCAGAGCGAAATGGCGCGCTTCATAAGCTGGTTTAACGATACGGCGCCGGGGAGCGCGGCTCCGCTGCCGGCGCTGATCCGCACGAGCATCGCTCACCTTTATTTCGTCAGCATCCATCCATTCGAGGACGGCAACGGCCGTATCGCACGCGGATTATCCCAAAAGGTTTTATCGCAGTCGCTTGGCCAGCCGTTTCTTATCGCGCTCTCCAAGGTTATCGAGAGGCAGAAGAAAACCTATTACGATATGCTTGAAAGAAGCAATAAGAGCAACATGATAGACAAATGGATAGACTATTTTGCATCGGTCGTCTTGAGCGCCCAGGTCTACACACAACAGATGGTGGACTTTGTAATCGAAAAGACACGTCTCTATGACGCAATTCGCGGACGGTTGAACCCCCGGCAAGAGAAAGTTCTGGCTCGGATGTGCCGGGAAGGGCTTGAAGGGTTCAAGGGCGGCTTAAGCGCTGAGAACTATGTCAGCATCACGGGCGCATCCCGCGCGACGGCGACGCGCGATCTTGTGGGCTTAACGGCATTGGGCGCCCTTGTCCGCACGGGGGAGCGCAAATCGGCTCGTTATTGGCTGAACGTAAAGAGCGTAAAGGCTTAGGCCGGTGAAGCGACTGCGGGCTACGCGGCGCGGGAGGGCGGGCCGGCGGCATCCAGTTCGCGCGACTCCTCATCTGTGAACAGGCGGCTGCGGGTGAGAAAGCGCACGCCCTCGGGCGCTTCGAGCGAGAAGCCGGCGCCGCGCCCCGGCACCACGTCGACGATTAGCTGGGTGTGCTTCCAATATTCGAACTGCGCGGCGCCGATGTAGAAATCGCAGTCCGCGATGCGGCCGAGCAGCACGTCTTGCGGGCCGACGCGGAAATCGCCGGCGGGATAGCACATCGGCGCGGAGCCGTCGCAGCAGCCGCCGGACTGGTGGAACGAAAGCGGGCCGTGATTCGCGCGCAGCCCCTCCACCACCTCGCGCGCCGCAGGCGTTATCTCTACGCGGTCGACCATTGGATCATCTCATCTGCGAGTGGCTGGCGCCTCACTCTGTTGTCGTCCCGAAAATCCGTCCTGCGGTATTATGGTACCGCAGAAACACATGCTTTTTGCAAAACGAACCCAATAGGGTTAATCGCCGGCATGCGCTGGCGCGCCTGCCTTGCGGTCCCGGATCGGACCGCCGGTCCGTCCGGGATGCCGCGGCTTGGCCTAGAAGAAGCCGAGCGCCTTCGTGGAGTAGCTGACCAGTACGTTCTTCGTCTGCTGGTAATGGTCGAGCATCATCTTGTGCGTCTCGCGCCCGATGCCCGACTGCTTGTAGCCGCCGAACGCCGCATGCGCCGGATAGGCGTGATAGCAGTTCACCCACACGCGCCCGGCCTGGATGGCGCGGCCCATGTGATAGGCGCGGTTGCCGTTCCGCGTCCACACGCCGGCGCCGAGTCCGTAGAGCGTGTCGTTGGCGATGTGCAGCGCGTCGGCCTCGTCCTTGAAAGTCGTCACCGACACGACGGGGCCGAAAATCTCCTCCTGAAACACGCGCATCTTGTTGTGGCCTTCGAGGATGGTTGGCTCGACGTAATAGCCTTGCGCCAACTCGCCTTCGAGATGCGCGCGGCCCCCGCCAGTCAGCACCTTGGCGCCTTCCTGCTTGCCGATGTCGATATAGGAGAGGATCTTTTCGAGCTGGTCGTTCGAGGCCTGCGCGCCGATCATGGTCGTCGGATCGAGCGGATGGCCCTGCTTGATCCTCTTCACGCGCTCGACAGCCCGTTCCATGAATTTGTCGTAGACCGATTCCTGCACGAGCGCGCGGCTCGGACAGGTGCAGACCTCGCCCTGGTTCAGCGCGAACATCGTGAAGCCTTCGAGCGCCTTGTCGAAGAAGTCGTCGTCGGCATGCGCCACGTCGGCGAAGAAGATGTTGGGCGACTTGCCGCCAAGCTCCAGCGTCACCGGGATCAGATTGTCGGAGGCGTATTGCATGATGAGGCGGCCGGTGGTCGTCTCGCCGGTGAACGCGATCTTGGCGATGCGCTTGCTCTGCGCCAGCGGCTTGCCGGCCTTGACGCCGAAGCCGTTCACGACGTTGATGACGCCGGGCGGGAGGATGTCGGCGATCAGCTCCATCATCACCATGATGCTGAGCGGCGTCTGCTCGGCGGGCTTCAGGACGACGCAGTTGCCGGCCGCAATCGCAGGCGCGAGCTTCCAGGTCGCCATTAGCACCGGGAAGTTCCACGGGATGATCTGGCCGACCACGCCGAGCGGCTCGTGATAGTGATAGGCGACGGTGTCGTGGTCGATCTCGGAGATGCCGCCTTCCTGCGCGCGCAGCACGCCCGCGAAATAGCGCCAATGGTCCACGGCGAGCGGCATGTCGGCGTGCGTGGTCTCGCGGATGGGCTTGCCGTTGTCGAGCGTCTCCGCCAGCGCGAGCAGATTGAGGTTGGATTCGATCCGGCCGGCGATCCGGTTCAGGATGAGCGAGCGCTCCTTCACGGGCGCGCGGCCCCAGGCGTCCTTCGCCTTGTGGGCGGCGTCGAGCGCAAGCTCGATGTCGGCGGCCGAGGATCGCGCCACCTCGCAGAGCTTCTGACCCGTGATCGGGCTTGGATTGTCGAAATAGCGGCCCTCGACCGGCGCGACCCATTGCCCGCCGATGAAGTTGTCGTAGCGGTCCCGGATGAGCACCTTGCTCGATATTTGCTCGATTGCCTGCTGAAACATCGCTTCCTCCTTGTGTTCGTGCGCCGTTTTCGGCGTCGTCTTGGCCTCATGAAATGCGAGGCGCGCGCAACTTCTGCAATGCCCTGGATGAATGAGCTTGCGCCATCCTGGCGTTACGGACGGAGCCGGCCGCCAACAAGCGCTCCATGATGATCTGCATCAGAAAAGCCGTCAACGGTGAGCTTGGCTGCGGGAGGCGCGGCGCGCTTGTTTTCGGAACCCCGGCCCGCCATGAAAGCTGCGGCGGTCACGTTCACGGACAAGCCGGCGCCGTGTTTGCATGGTTTCGCCCGCGGGCTTCCCGCGGCCCCAAACACCGGCTAGACTTAAGTTCAAGGGCGGAGCATCCGATTCCGCCAGCCAATTCCGTTGAATAACCTCAAGAATGCGCGTCACGAAAAAATAGGGAACGCCAATGTCGCAAGCTGAGACGAGCGAGCATCCGGTCTCCGCGCCGGGATCCATGTTCGCGCGCAAGGGCATGCCGGAACTGCAGGACGAAGCCGGGGGAGAGCATCTCAACAGGGCGCTCGGCCCCTTCAGCCTGATCGCGCTTGGCATCGGCGCCATCATCGGCGCGGGCCTGTTCTCGCTGACCGGCATCGCCGCCGCCGACAATGCGGGGCCGGCGGTCGTCATCAGCTTCGTCATCGCCGCGCTCGGCTGCGCTTTCGCGGGCATGTGCTACTCCGAGCTTGCGAGCATGATCCCGGTCGCGGGCAGCGCCTACACCTATGCCTACGCCACGCTCGGCGAACTCGCCGGCTGGATCATCGGCTGGACGCTCGTGCTCGAATACGCGGTCGGCGCCGGCACGGTGTCGGTCAGCTGGTCCCGCTATGTGATGGCGCTTCTGCGCGACTTCGGCGTCACTCTGCCCGCGCAATGGACGCTGTCGCCCTTCGAGACGGCGACGCTCGCCGACGGGGCTGCGGTCCAGGGCATTATTAATCTGCCCGCCGTTTTCATCGTCTTCCTCGCCTCTGCGCTCCTTATCCGGGGCATTCAGGAATTGGCCCGCGTCAATTCCATCATCGTCGTCGTGAAGGTGGCGGTCGTTCTCGCGGTCGTCGGCGTGGGCCTGTTCTACATCAAGTCTCGGAATTACGTTCCCTTCATCCCCGAGAATACGGGCGAGTTCGGCCATTTCGGGTGGTCCGGCATCTTGCGCGGCGCGGGCGTCATTTTCTTCGCCTATATCGGCTTCGACGCCGTTTCGACCGCCGCTCAAGAGGCGAAGAATCCCCAGCGCGACATGCCGATCGGCATCCTGGGTTCGCTCGCGATCTGCACGGTGCTCTACATCGCGTTCGGCTTCGTGCTGACAGGCCTCGTGAACTACAAGGACCTGCAGAACGACGCCCACCCGGTAGTGACCGCCATCAACCAGACGCCATTTCCCTGGCTTCGAACCGCGACCACGCTCGGCGTGATCGCCGGATTTACCACCGTGATCCTGGTGATGCTGCTCGGACAGAGCCGCGTATTCTACGCCATGTCGCGCGACGGGTTCCTGCCGAAGGTCTTTTCGAACCTGCATCCCACGTGGAAAACGCCGTGGCTCTCAAACGTCATCTTCATGATCGGCACCGGCGCGATGGGCGGCCTCGTGCCGATCCAGGTGCTGGGCCACATGACCTCCATCGGCACTTTGCTCGCCTTCAGCATCGTGTGCGCGGGCGTCATGGTGCTTCGCAAAACGCATCCCGGGCTGAAACGGAGCTACCGCGTGCCGTTCGTGCCTGCGGTTCCCGTCGCCGGGATCCTCGTTTGCCTCGTCATGATGGTCTCGCTCGACATAGCCACCTGGTACAGGCTTATCGGCTGGCTCGCGGTGGGCATGCTGATCTATTTCGGCTACAGCCGGAGCCACAGCAGGGCCGTGCGGCTCGCCGCAGTGAAAGGCGGTTAGTCGCGGCGGCCGCGCTTGCGCAGGCGAGGGGCGCCCCGCCCGCGCAAGCTTCGTCTCAATGCAAGCTCGAGGGCAAGGCCGCTCCGTTGGCGTGCTCCGCTTGCGCGCGAGCTGAGCCGCCGCGCGCACCGCCGGGTCCCCCGGCGAGCTTGAAGATTGCGACCGAGCGCACCAGCGCGCCGGACTGCTCCTCCATGCTGCGCGCAGCGGCGGTGGCTTCCTCCACAAGCGCGGCGTTCTGCTGGGTGATCTGGTCGATCGAGGTGACGGCCTGGTTCACCTGGGTGATGCCGTCACTCTGTTCTTTGCTCGCGGCGGCGATCTCGCCGATGATGGCGCCAACGCCCTTGACCTGGGCCACGATCTCCACCATGGCCGCGCCGGCGCCCTGCACGAGGCGCGCGCCTTCGTCCACCTTGCCGACGGACGCCGCGATCACCGCCTTGATGTCTTTCGCGGCCTCGGCCGCGCGCTGGGCGAGCGTGCGCACCTCGGACGCCACCACCGCAAAGCCGCGGCCCTGTTCGCCAGCGCGCGCCGCCTCGACGGCCGCGTTCAGCGCGAGCAGGTTGGTCTGAAACGCGATGCCGTCTATCAGCGTCGTGATGTCGGCGATCTCGCGGTTGCTCTCTGTGATGCCGGTCATGGTCGCCACCACGCGGCCGACAACCTCGCCGCCGCGCTGGGCCGCCTCGGAGGCGCCGGCCGCAAGCCGGTTGGCTTGCTGTGCGTTCTCCGCGTTCCGGCGCACGGTCGCGGCGAACTCCTCGAGGCTCGCCGCCGTCTCCTCCAGGCTCGACGCCTGCTCCTCGGTGCGCCGCGACAGGTCGTTGTTGCCGGTGGCGATCTCCCGCGCCGCCGTGTTGATGGCCACGCTCGCCTCCCGGATTTGCCAGATGATGTCGCGCAGGCGCTCGATCGCTCCATTCGAGTTGGCTTTGATATCCGCGAACACGCCCTCGAACTCGGCCTCGATGGTCTGGGCGAGGTCGCCTTGCGCCATCGCCTTCAGGGTTTGCGAAATTTCGCCGAGCGCCAGTTCGCTTGTATCCAGGATCGTGTTGAGCCCGTGCGCCATCTCCAGGAAAAAGCCCGCCTTGCCCGTCTCGGCGATGCGCTTGGCGAAGTCGCCCGCCGCCGCCGCCTCCACGATGGCGCCGATCTCCTTCTCGGCGTTCGCTTCCACCGTGCGGTCGAACCATTCGATCACGACGCCGAGGCGCTCGCCATTCTCGTCGAGGATGGGGCTGGCGGCGGCGCGCATATGCAGGCCGCCGATTTCTACCTGGGTGCGATGCTCGCCCTCGAGGACCGCGATCACGCCGCGCTGCCGGCCCGGGTTCTTGTGGAATTGGTCGAAGCTCGCTCCAATAACGCCCGCCGCCGTGAAGCCCGGCAGCTGAGATCGGAAATTCGACTCCGACGCGCGCATCAGCGCTTCGCAGGCCTTGTTCTGGTAGCGGATCACGCCCTCATTGTCGGCCATCATCACGCAGGACGAGGCGCTATCGAGCGCGCTCTTGACTTTCAGCGTCTCCTTGGCGTCGTCCTGGGCGTTAAGCAGCATGCCGCGCAGCCGCTCGGCGGCGCCGGAGATGGCTTGGCGCTCGCCGGGAAGCGGCGGCATGCGGGTCTCGAACTTGCCGCCCGCATACTCGGCCATCAGGCCGACGAAGCGCGTCTGCACGTCGATATGGCCCTTGACCATGGCGTTCATGTTGTTCGCCATGTCGCCATAGGCGCCTTCGAAATCGCTCGCGCGCATTTCGTGGCTGTCGCGGCCTTCCTCTTTGTGGGCGCGGGCCATGTCAAGCTGCGCCTTGGAAAACTTCTGCAAAGTCTGGACCACGCTGTTCACGGCGCCGCCAACCGTGCGAAGCTCGTCGCGCGAATGGCTATCGACGAGCTGGGACACGTCGCCGTGGGCGAGCCGCTCGGCGCCGGCCTGGATCGACTTCAGCGAGCGCAGCACCGAAAAAAGCATGCCGCCGAAAAGGTAGAGAACGGCGAGCAGCGCGGCCGCCGCGCCGTAAAGGACGAGATTCATGTTGCTTTGCAGGCGGTGAATGCGTGCGGCGAGGAGGCCGTCGAGCTGTTCGACGGTGAGATCGAAAACGCCGTAGAGGGCGTCTATCGCCTTCGTGGCCTTGTTGAAATACACTTGCGGGTCTTGAGTTAGATCCCCCTTCACCAAGGCCGCAACCTCGGTCTTCAGGAACTCTTCCCCCCCTGCGCGCGTTTCCCTGCTTTTTGCGTCCAGGGCGCCGGCGAGCGCGCTGTTGGCCTCGAAAGCCTTGGCGAAGTCCGTTTCAAGCGTCTCGAAATCGACCTTGTACATTTCCCTGAGAACTTGGAGCCGGGAATCGTCGGAAGTGTCCATGACCTTGCGTTGCAGAACGCCCGAGCCGCGCGCCCGCAAGCGCCCGGCGTAGTTGGCCACACGCGGGATCCGGAACACAGCTGCGTCCATCAGGTAGAAGCAATCCATGTCCGGATCGAGCGTCAGTCCGGACTTGTCCGAAACGAGCTGCATATATTTCAGGATGCTATCGACCACATTGTTATGCGCCCGGAGGCTGTCCGCAGTGCTCATGCCAAGGGTCTTATCCTTCAGGTCGAGCCATTGCTTACTTATGGCCGCCACCGTGTCAGCGGTCCCGAATGAATTTCCGGCTGTTTTCGCCTCCAGGGCGGCAAGCTTGGCGTCTACGTTGGCCGTAAAACCCGACAGCCTTTCCTTGGCCGCTGCGTCGCCGTTAATCGCGATCTCGCTTGCGCCCCTGCGCGCTTGAACCGCTTGCGCCAAATAGCGGGCCGGCGGGATTTGCTCGAGGCCGGAGCGCTCGGTCTTGGAGGATTGAATATCGTCGTGGAGTTTTCCGTGGATGTAATATACGAGGCCCGAAACGGGCGCGAGGAACAGCGCTCCCATCAACCCCAGTTTGAGCGCAAAGCCTAGCCGGCTCATGATCGCCATGGCCGGGCTGAAGAATGCATGCAGCATGTGCGTCTCCAAAATATATTCGCCGCCAGCTTGAGGTATGCAACCTTAGGGTGTGGATGCGATTGAGAAGACGTGTAAAATTGAACTTAAGCTTGGGATTTCGTCGTCCCGAATGATGAAGACGCAAGCAAGGGCGAGCGTGACCGAGAGGCGTCTCAGGATTGGAAAGGGAGGCGCCGGAGGTTGCGGATGACAGACCGGACATTTTCTGTTTTCTAGTGCAATCATTGCCAAGACCGTCGCCCGCCCCCCGCTTTCACAGGCTCATGCAACCCATCATCTCCGTTTCAAACGTGACGAAGACCTACGCCTCGGGTCTGCAGGCGCTGAAAGGCGTCACCCTGGATATTTACAGGGGCGAGATCTTCGCGCTGCTCGGTCCGAACGGCGCGGGCAAGACGACGCTGATCGGCATCGTCTGCGGCCTCGTGAACGCGTCCTCGGGCTCGGTGACGGTCGACGGCCACGACATCGTGAAGGACTATCGCGCGGCGCGCGAGAAGATCGGGCTCGTGCCCCAGGAGCTGACGACGGACACCTTCGAGACCGTCTGGGACACCGTCTCCTTCACCCGCGGCCTGTTCGGGAAGCGCAAGAACCCCGCCCATATCGAGAACGTGCTGAAGGACCTGTCCCTGTGGGACAAGCGGAAAAACCGCATCATGACCCTGTCCGGCGGCATGAAGCGGCGCGTGATGATCGCGAAGGCGCTCAGCCACGAGCCCCAGATCCTGTTCCTCGACGAGCCGACGGCCGGCGTCGATGTCGAACTTCGCAAGAGCATGTGGGACCTCATCCGCGAACTCGCCGCGTCCGGCGTCACCATCATCCTCACGACGCACTATATCGACGAGGCGGAGGAGATGGCGGGACGCATCGGCGTCATCAACAAGGGCGAACTCATCATGGTGGAGGAGAAGGAGGAGATGATCCGCAAGCTTGGGCAGAAGCAGCTCACGCTCGACCTGCAGCACAAGGTCGACGCGCTGCCGCCGGAGCTGGCCGCGCATCGCCTGGCGCTCATCTCGGACGGCATGCAGCTCGTCTACACCTACGGCACGCACGCCGAGCGCACCGGCGTCACGGCGCTTCTGAACGACCTCAGTAAGGCGGGCATCCGCTTCAAGGACTTGAACACGAGGCAGACCTCTCTCGAAGACATTTTCGTGGGGCTTGTGAGCGGCAAATGAACTGGCGCGGCGTTCTGGCGATCTACACCTTCGAGATGGCGCGTATGCGCCGCACGCTGATGCAAAGCGTGATCTCGCCCGTCCTTTCCACGGCGCTTTATTTCGTGGTGTTCGGCTCGGCCATCGGCTCGCGCATAACGGATATTCAGGGCGTGAGCTACGGGGCGTTCATCGTGCCGGGGCTGATCATGCTGACGCTTTTGACGAACTCGATCGCGAATGCGTCCTTCGGCATCTATTTTCCGCGCTTTATCGGCACGATCTACGAAATCCTGTCCGCGCCCATCTCGCCCTGGGAAGTGGTCATGGGCTATGTCGGGGCCGCGGCGTCGAAATCGATCATCCTCGGCCTTATCATCCTCGCCACGGCAGGATTTTTCGTGCCCATTCAGGTCGCGCATCCGTTCTGGATGATGACCTTTCTCGTGCTGACGGCGTTCACGTTCAGCATGTTCGGCTTCCTGATCGGCATCTGGGCCGACAATTTCGAGAAGCTTCAGATCGTTCCGCTCATCGTGGTGACGCCGCTCACCTTTCTTGGCGGAACCTTCTACTCCATCAAGGTGCTGCCGCCGGCATGGCAGACGGTGACGCTGTTCAACCCCGTCGTCTACCTCATCAGCGGTTTCCGCTGGAGCTTCTACAACATCGCCGATGTCAGCGTGCGCCTCAGCCTCGGCATGACGGCATTCTTCCTCGCGGTCTGCATGGTCGCGGTGTGGCGTATATTCAGCACAGGTTATCGTTTAAAAACATAAGCTAAGCCCGTTAGCGCTCAAGAACGCGGTTGCATGAGGCTTTTGCGCACGTTAGGGTTGAGATCGAGTCTCAATAACGCGTGCGTAATTCTCAACCGATACGAGGCGCGAGCGGCAATGGAAATGCAAGATCGTCATGCGGGGGCCGACTTCTTCGAGGTCATCCTCTGCTTTGAAAATAATACGTGGTTGTTCTCGACTTATGCTCAGTCCTTCCAGATCGAGGATGCCTTGGACAAGGCCGAGGACGAATTTCTCATCCATACGGCGCTGCATGACATCAGCACGCCAAGGGCGACCTCCGCCTATGTGCTGACCGATTTCGGCAAGCATTTCTTTTCGAAGCGGAACGGCAAATGGCAAACCTCGAACGCGGATGCGGCCGATAGGATCGTCGCCTTCCCGGTGAGCGATAAGGGCGCGGCGGGCGCGCGGGCTACCGCGCACTGAACAAGCCGCAGGAGGGTCCGGGCGGAAGAAAATGCCGCCTGGAACGTTCTCCCAAACGGTGGAACGCGTAAACGAGGGGCAGAACCCTCCTTGCGCGTTTTTTTTTCGAATGGAGGGAATGATGGCATGCGAGATCGGATCGTGGGTGAAGTGGAATGCGGCGACGCCCACGCGCTTCGGTTATAAGCCGTCCGATATCGGCAAGGTCGTCGGCGTTCGCGACTGTGCGTCGAACGGCCGCGAGATCGATGTCGAATTCGCGAACGGCGATGTGGTGCGCGGCGCGTTCGAGCGCTGGTTCGAACCCGCGAAGGAAGCGCCCGAGGACCACCTTCTCTCCTACATCTACGAAGAAGACTTGGCCGCTTAACTGGCCCCAGCTCCGGCGCAGCTTAACGGTCAGCCGCGGACGCGGGTCACGTCGCGCACCGCGCCACGCGCCGCGCTCGTCGCCATGGCGGCGTAAACCTTGAGCGCCTGGCTGACTTCGCGCTGCCGCTCGCGCGGCTTCCAGGCAGCCGCACCCCGTCCCTCCACCGCCTTGCGGCGCGCGGCAAGCTCGTCTTCGCCGAGGCGCACATCGATGGAGCGCGCGGGGATGTCGATGTCGATGATGTCCCCGTTCTCGATCAGCGCGATGGCGCCGCCCTCTGCGGCTTCCGGCGAGACATGGCAGATCGAGAGGCCGGCGGTGCCGCCCGAGAAGCGGCCGTCGGTGATCAGCGCGCATTCCTTGCCGAGACCCACGCTCTTCAGATAGCTCGTGGGATAAAGCATCTCCTGCATGCCGGGGCCGCCGACGGGGCCTTCGTAGCGGATGACAACCACATCGCCAGCCTTCACGCCGCCGCCGAGGATCTTGTCCACCGCCTCTTCCTGGCTTTCGCAGACCACGGCGACGCCAGAGAACTTAAGGCAGCTTTCGTCGACGCCCGCTGTCTTCACGATGCTGCCATCGCCAGCGATGTTGCCATAGAGGACCGCCAAGCCGCCATCCTGCGAGAAGGCATTCCCGGCCGAACGGATCACGCCGCTTTTGCGGTCGAGGTCGAGCGCATCGTAGCGTTTCGACTGGCTGAACGCTTCCGTCGTGCGCACGCCGCCCGGCGCCGCGCGGTAGAGTTCGGCCGCCTCGCGGCTTTCGCTGCGCGCGATGTCCCAGCGGTGCAGCGCATCGGCGACGCTTGGCGCATGCGCCGTCGCGCAATCCCGGTTGATGAGGCCCGCGCGGTCGAGTTCGCCCAGAATCGCCATGATTCCGCCCGCGCGATGCACGTCCTCAAGATGCACGTCGCCCTTGCTCGGCGCGACCTTGCACAGGCAGGGCGTGCGCCGCGACAGGCGGTCGATGTCCGCCATGGTGAAGGGCACGCCGCCTTCCTCCGCCGCCGCCAGCAGATGCAGCACGGTGTTGGTCGAGCCGCCCATCGCGATATCGAGCGTCATGGCGTTCTCGAAGGCCTCGAAGCTGGCGATAGAGCGGGGCAGGGCGCTTTCGTCGTCCTTTTCGTAGTAGCGCTTGGCGAGATCGACGATGCGGCGGCCCGCTTCGAGGAAAAGCTCCTTGCGATCGCCGTGCGTCGCGACAAGCGTGCCGTTGCCGGGCAGCGAAAGCCCGAGCGCTTCTGTCAGGCAATTCATGGAGTTCGCCGTGAACATTCCGGAGCACGAGCCACAGGTGGGACAGCTCTCCCGCTCGTAGGCGAGCGCTTCCTCGTCGCTGACGGATTTGTCGGCGCCCTTGATCATGGCGTCGATCAGGTCCACCGCGATGGTCTTGCCCCTCACCGTGACCTTGCCCGCCTCCATCGGCCCGCCCGAGACGAAGATCGCCGGGACGTTGAGGCGCAGCGCCGCCATCAGCATGCCGGGCGTGATCTTGTCGCAATTCGAGATGCAGACGAGCGCGTCCGCGCAATGCGCGTTCACCATGTATTCGACGGAGTCGGCGATCAGTTCGCGGCTCGGCAGCGAGTAGAGCATGCCGCCGTGGCCCATGGCGATGCCGTCGTCGATGGCGATTGTGTTGAATTCCTTGGCGACGCCGCCCGCCTTCTCGATCTCGCGCGCCACGAGCTGGCCCAGATCCTTCAGATGCACATGCCCCGGCACGAATTGCGTGAACGAGTTGGCGATGGCGATGATCGGCTTGCCGAAATCCTCGTCCTTCATGCCGGTGGCGCGCCAGAGGCCGCGGCGCCGGCCATGTTGCGGCCATGGGTGGAGGTGCGGGAGCGATAATGGGGCATGGGGCGACCCTCGATGGGCGGCGCCGGAGCGGGCGCGGCGTCCGCGGATTGGAGCGGAGAAGCCGCGTAGATACGCCCTGCCGCAGGAGGCGTCAATCCGCGCGCACCTATCTAAGCGAGGGCCATGAATGCGAAAGATACGTGCGAACGGATGCGACGCGGCTTCTTGGCCGGCAGCCTCCGTTTGGAGAAGGCCACCGTCTGAGCCGCCTAGTTTCAGTTTTTGTATCGGCGGTTAGAAATGGGACTTGCCCCACGCATGGGTCAGAAGCTCGTCAAGCTCCGCGATTTTGCGGGCTATTTCTTGCTTCCGCGCTTCGGTGCAATCGACACTGCCTGAACCGTCATCCTCGAAAAGCCGCAGCTTGTTCTTGTTTATGCGATCCAAGGCCGTCTGTTGCTCCTTACGCTCGTTCTCGCACCACTGAATGAAGGGGTCCATCATCTCCATTCCTCTCCCATCCTTGCTTGCGGAAAAGGATATAGAATTTCAGCGCGGTTTCTAGCTCGCAATTCGCTTGCAATAACACATCTTCGGGAGTTGCCGAGCTGTGTCCCAATTAAGCCAACCGATGGCCTTTGCCGGTCATCCCGGAACGGCGCTTGCGCCGTATCCGGGATCTGAATAAATCGGGGCGCTCATTTTTTGCAGATCCCGGCTCGCGTTTCGCTTGGCCGGGATTACGATGCGTTGGGCAAATCGGCCGAGTCCGCTTAGGACGCAAGCCACAGCCTCATTTGCTCATAAACATCGTGCCGGCTGAGCAAATCGAAGTGGTTCATGCCGCGGCCAACCCATTGCCGGTGCTTGGGGATAGCCAGCGAGCGCCGGGGGTCTTCATGCTCGCCGAGCGCGCTCTGGACCGGCACCAGGCCGTCGCCCAGGAACCGGTCGCGCAAGGCCCCGGCCTCGCTCGCCGTAGACGCCGCAATCGCGAAGCATTGGACGCCCTCCGGAAGCGGGACGGCCTGCCTTGTGTCGCCGATGTGTTCGAAGCGGTCCCTGTCCCGCCAATCGGCGTCAAGCACATTGCCGTAACGCAGATCGGTTATGCCCGCGCTGCGAATCCGCGCGAGGCTGGCGAACGCCGCCGTGTACCGGCTTGCATTAAGCGCGAGATGAAGCCATTGGCCGCCGCGCTCCATCGGAGCGCCATGATGCGGCGAGCCGAGGAAAATGAGTTTGCGAAGGCGCCGCGGCCAGCCATGCCCCTGCGCCTCGCCATAATGGCAGGCGCTGCGCGAAACGAGGCCGCCCATGCTGTGCCCGATGATGACAAGTTCCTCGACCAGCGCCGGCCACTCCTGGACGAGACGCTCCAGCAATTCGGCAAACGCACGCCCGTTCGCGGAAATATGCAGGCCGGTATTGTAATGCAGATACAGCGGCGTAAAGCCGAGGTCGCGCGCCAGCGCCGCGCCGTGATCGTGCCCGTTCCGCTTCCATTGCAGGTCGCTCCTGCACAGGCCATGCGCCAGCACGGCCACGCGGCCCATCAGCGGGCCAAGCGCTTCGGCGAGGCATCGCTTTTCCAGGCGCAGGGGCTGGCTATTGTGGCGCAGGCTCATGGGGATTGCGAGCGGATTGGCGGTCTCGGCAAGGTGATCGCCCACCAAGCCATTCAGGGCGGCGCGCGCGACTTCGCGCCCCGGCGTCGAATGTCCGGCGGCCAACAGCGGATCGAGCATCCCGAGAGCGGCATCGACGCCAGCGCCCGTCAGGCGGGTCACGATCCGGATGCTGTTATAGACCAGCCTCGTAATGCCGCCCGTCCTTCCCCTAGCGGGAGAGAACGGGCTCCGCAGTCCGGCAATATTCCCATGCATGGCCTCCACGAGGCCAGTCATGCCGGCGACGGCATCGAAGGCGAGCCGGCTCACGCCGCGCAGATAAGAGGCGGAATTGTCAGGGCCTGCGCTCATGGAAATGCGCCTCTTCAGCCTGCCGGTCAGGGCGCTCCGAAAGCCATAGGCGCCGCTTTCCCCGCGTCAGCTTCTCATTTTTCTCGTTCGCATGAATCCGCGAGGAACGTTCTCCGTCACGCGGCGCTTATGATCTGTAATCCAGGCCTCGGCGATTTCTTCTGAAGCGAAGCTTGTCACCAGCGCGGGGTAGCTGCCCGGCACGCTGACCTCGACCCCGTAGGTCGCGTTTTCCTGAGTAACGATCCGGTAGGAAGCGCCGGTATGCGGATGTTCTCTTGCCATTCGCTAAATATGGTGTTCGATCGCGGCAAAGCAAAAGAAATTCGCTTGGATAACAAGCCATGCGCGCCGCGGGGACTGGACTGCGACTTTTCTACCGAAGCTCCGCCTGCCCGGCCGCCCCGGCGAGACGTGCGGCATTTCCCCGAACATTATCCTGTGGAATCCGGCGCCTCATGGTATGTTGGCCCTCGCCCTCGGCAATTGCCATCCGATAGGGGCGGAAACTTGGGCGCCAGGTGGCTTGCGATGACGAACTCTGCTTCGATGACATTTCTACCGCGCCAGTTCGACGACTTCCTATTCGCGCGCATAGACGACGCCGGCGCGGCGACGCCGCTGAGCGTTCTTTCCATGCTTGCCCGGCAGAATATCGATCCGTGGGAAGAGGCGGCGAGGCTTGCTCGATTGCCACGCCCCGCCGCGGCAAAGCGGCTTTTCGATTTCATTGTGGCCACTCCCGGCGTCTCATCGGCCTATCTGAACGACAGCACGGTTTCCGACCGGTTGATCGGCCTTTTGCCGTCGCCGGTTAGCGTGGTGAATCTGCCTCGCCAGGAGACTGTGGCGCGTGTATTGAAAAAGCCGGGTCTTTTCACCTGGGCGGTCGCCATCGCAGTCGCCCTCGCGATCGCGCTGATGTTGCTGAGGTGATCGCAGATCGAGCGTTTCCCCTGAATTAAAAAAGCTCCCGCCTTGGCGAGAGCTTTCATCATATTTGGCCGCTCACGGGAGCGGCATGCGGCTTTTTTACTCGGCCCGGAGGTTCGCCACCGCGGTCTTGCCGGTGCGGCGATCCTGCTCGGTGTCGAACGATACCTTCTGGCCTTGAACGAGGTCGCGGATGCCTGCGCGCTCAAGCGCGGTGGCATGCACAAACACGTCTTTGCCGCCGTCATCAGGCTGGATGAAGCCAAAGCCTTTTTGACCGTTGTAGAATTTCACTGTGCCCGTATTCATGGACATTCCTTTTGTAACTGGGTGCATGTGAGCGTGGCGGCGCTGCGCGCTACCAGAACCCGTTTCGTCGATTTTTGGAGAGATTTCAGAGTGCGCCCGGCTACGCCAAGGTTCAGCAGACTAGTTTTCTGGCCAAATTCGATAGTGTTATATAGTCCGGACCGGCGCCCATAACAAGGCAATATTCGGGAAATGCGATGGCCGTTGCACAGCCGCAGGTTTCAATTATGGAAATCGCCGGGCTTATTCGGTCCAAACTCGAAAGCTGGAAAGCACGCCGGGGCCGAAAATCTGCGTCAAGGGCACATCGGCGGCGTCTCTGCCTTGCGCGATGAGAATGCGGCCAAACCGGACGCTGTTGTTGCGCGGATCGAAGGTGTACCAGCGCCCGCCGAGATAGACCTCCATCCAAGCCGCGAAGTCCATGGGCGCGTAAGGCGGAGGAAGCCCGATATCGCTTACATAGCCGGTGCAATATCGCGCGGGGATGTTGAGGCAGCGGCAAAATGCAATGGCGAGATGAGCGAAGTCGCGGCAAACGCCCTGACGCTCGGCATAGGCTTGAGCCGCCGTGCGGGTGGAGCGGGCGTGCTGATAGCCGAAGACAAGATGGTTATGCACAAAGTCGCATATGGCCTGAACGCGCGCCCAACCGAGCGGCGTGTGCTTGAAAAGTCGCCAGGCTTCGTCCGACAGAACGTCGGTCTCGCAATAGCGGCTGCCGAGCAGGAACCGAAGCGTGTCCGCGGGCAAATTCTGGACCTGATGCTGCAAGGCGTTCAGATCCACGGGGTCCGACGCGCCGCAATCGCGGATGATCCCATCGGTTCCCAAAGTGAAGCGGCCGGCAGGGGCGACGAGCCGGCTGCACCAATTGCCGAAACTGTCGCGGTAGCCCTCAATGGGCACGGCCGGGTTGGTCGCCAGATGATCGGGGCGCTCGAGATCCGAAAATCGCGAGAAATGCACATTGAGGCACGCAATCATGGGCGTCGCCTGCGGAAAGTCGAATGCAAGCTCGCAGCCAACGTGGATGCGTAGGGTCACTCCCGGTTCTCCTCTTTCGCCTTGTGCATGTCTGAAACAGCGACGATCGCTTAGGCGCGGCGATCATCGTGCCGTTTACTCCCGCTATGCGCAGAGTTCTTTTCTGCGCATAGAATTCTCCAGGCGCCGCCGCACGACGCGGAAGGCGTCCCTGACCGCCAGGCGCATGGCGTCGTGGCGTTTTCCCGCGCCGGGATCGTGATTGACGGTGATATCGGACACACCGTCGACGGTCAGGTGGACCCTGAGCCGGCACGGGTCTCCGGAAAAATGCTTGTCGCGCGGCTGGGTGACAATAACGCCTGAATACGTTACGGGGGCGCCGATATCGCTCAGGTTTTCCCACTCCTCGCGGATGCAGCCTTCGATCGCATCGGACTGCACGACGCCGTGAAAAGTAATCTCAATCGGAATATGCATGGTCAACGCCTTTTTGTTTGGCGGCGGTCAATCGAGGACGCCGCGGGATTAAGAATCGGCTTGGCTGGAGTGGCGGCTCGCTCGCCGCAAATCGTGCTACGCTAACAGTCGCGGTCGCAGCGTCTCCGCCCCTCGGCATTGAGGCGGTACAGCCGGAATCCTGCCGTTCTTTTTGACGGATCCTCAGAAACGAAGTCTTGCTGGATCAATTCCTCCAAGGCCCTGAGAGGCACCTTGAGGTGCTGGATCCGCCCAATCGCGTTGCCGACGTCCACCGGCAAGCCGTTGGGCTCGCGCATGGCGACGAGGTCGCCCACCAGGGTGCGGGTGTCCCACTCCCACTCGATATAGCGTCCTTCGACGCCAGCCAGCTCTTTTAGGATCTCCTCGGAAAGCAGCAGCACATGATCTCGCTTTCTTCCAGCGGTTCTATTACCATGACATGGTGCGGTCTCGCACGAATTTAAACTGAGGCTATTCGGCATTCCGCGCTTTCGCGCAGCCACTTGGCGTTCGAGCCCGCTCGGGCGGCGCCAATATAGCGGTTGAGCCTGCTGTTGCGATCGAGCGGGAAGAATTCAGATCAAGTCGAAATATAAAGTCCCCGAGACTTGCGGAGAAGCATTCGATACCCGATATAAAGATTGTTACGTCGGCAATTCGGTTGTATGCTTGCAATTTCCGCCTGCAGCAGAACCTTCATCTCAAAAGCCGCTGACAAATAAGCGCCTCCCCCTTTGGAGAGCCCGGCGCACTTTATACGGCATGGAGCCCCAAAATGACCGCATCCCGATCGAAGGCCGAAGAGCGCTATTCGCAAATTCAGAAGCGCGAGCGCGGCCTGAAGCAGGAAATCGACGTCGAAGCTCGCTTGAGGGCCGATAAGGTCACCAAGCTGCGCCAGCTCCGCTTGGCGAAGGAAGCCCAAGACGCGGCGGAGAAGCAGGCTGCGAAAGACATCAAAGCCGCCGGCAAAAGCGCTTTCAAGAAGCCGCGTAAAGTCGTGCCGTAATTCTGCAGACGAAGCTCAATGCTTGCTTTCGGGCGCCGAACCGACGCTTCTCAACTGTCCCGCTACGATTTCAGCCTGCCAATCCGGATCCAAGGATACGCCAAGAACTGTGTGGCATCGGCTGCAGAGGAACTGCAGACATGGGCAGGTTCTTCCCGAGGCTTCGTCCCTCGCCCGGATCGCCTCGATGAGAATGGTCACGGCTGTCTGGCATTTGGGGCACTTTCCCGTCATGGATACCTCCGCGAGCGACGATAGCTCACGCACATTATTACCACTTCCTGCGGCGCCGCCCCGGAGAATTTTCCTGTTCGCTTTGTATTTTTTTGAAAGAAATGGCGTTTCGAGGTTCTGCCTTTGAAACCGCGCGCTTGCGTTCAAACTGCGCGCAGACGGCGCCGTGAGAGGCCGAAACCATGTCTACTCTTATATGCCGCGCAACCCGTCTTCGCGCCAAGAGATTAGTCTTGCCCAGATGACACAGCATCAATAGTTTACGCACAAGAAAAAAAAGTCAAAAATTTTAATAATTAAATTAAATATTCTGAAATAGTGATTACTATGTCTAATATTTGGCAGAAATATTGATATTATCGTCTGCATATACATCGTGTTAACCATGACAAGCGTAGACGTAGCTGGCCCTCGCAACACCGCTAACAAGGTCTGCTTCCATGGCGCTAGCAAAAAGAAACGGCGTGTCTCCGTCCCCGTCCCTTCCCCCGATGGCTATCAAGAGCCAGGACAACCATGACGAAGTTTCGGTAGGCGGCCGCAAGCTGCTGGCCGAGGCTCAGAAACGTAAGGCGAAAACCTTCGCCCGCCAGCAAAAGGCCGCCGAAAGGGTGGCCGCGGCCACGAGCCAGCTCGCGAGCGGCATCGCCGAAGCCGCATCCGCGGCCGAGGAGTTGCGCAAGGCCGTCGAGCAGATCGGCGTCGGCGCCGAAGAATTCTTCAGGCGCTTCGCAGCAGTCGCTGAAGGCGATCAATCACGGCGCCGGCATCATTCTGAAAGCCAAGGAAAACTCGGAAGCCTCCGCCGCCAAGACGCAAGCCTTGCAGACCCAGATCGGCGAAGTCACCGGCCAGATCTCGAACTCCATCCTCGCCATCAGCAAGGCGGCGGAGCGCCAGGAAGGCTCCGTGAAGATGGTGGCCGAACTCGAAACCCAAGCCGCCGCCATTGGCGAAGTGGTGAAGGCCGTCGCCCGGATCGCCGACCAGACCAACCTGCTGGCGCTGAACGCCGCCATCGAGGCCGCCCGCGCCGGCCAGCACGGCAAGGGATTCGCCGTCGTCGCCGACGAAGTGCGCACGCTCGCCGAAACCTCCGAGAAGTCCGCGCGCGACATCCAGGATCTGATCGTGCAGATCCAGTCGGACGTGAAAGTGATTTCCGAAGGGATCAACGAATTGGCCCAGACCGCGAAACGCGAGGTGGAGAAGGGCCGGGAGACGACCGAGGCTCTACCCGGGTCCGCGCGGACATGCAGGTGATCCTCGAAGGCTCTGCCGAGATCACGCGCGCCAACGATGAATTGAACCGGGCCGCCATCGAAGTCCAGAAGGGCGCCGAAATCATCGCGGCGGCCGCCGAGGAGCAAAGCTCGGCTTGCCAGGAGTCGCTCAAGACCATCGACCAGCAAACGGTCGCGCTCAATCAGTGCGAGCAGGCCGCGCAGGAATTGTCCGAACTCGCCGAAGAGCTGAAGAACAGCACCAATATCGGCAAGAGCGCCGAGGAAGTGGCGTCCGCCGCGGAGGAAATGTCGAGCGCGGTCGAAGAGATCAACCGCGCGTCGGCCGAAATCATGACGGCGCTTGAGCAGATCACCAGGGGGGCGCAGCAGCAGGGCGCGGCCACCCAGCAATCCGCGGCGGCTATCGCGCAGATCGAGCGCGGCGCGATCTCCTCCCAGAAGCAGGCCGAGGCCGCTTTTGAAAAGTGCCAGGCCATCTCTGCGCTTCTCGGAACGACCAAGACCACGGTCGAGGCTCTGGTGGAAGGCGTTCTGGACTCCGTCACCGCTGGACAGAAGAGCGCGGAGCAGATGTCGGCGCTTGAACAGATCAGCCGCCGCATCGACAAGATCGTCGACGCGATCACCACCGTTTCGATCCAGACCAACATGCTGGCCGTGAACGGTTCGGTGGAAGCGGCGCGCGCGGGCGAGTTCGGCAAGGGTTTCGCCGTGGTTTCGACGGATATTCGCAACCTCGCGCGCGATAGCGCCGAAAACGCCGAGCGCATCAAGGACACGGTCAAGGCCATCCAGGATCAGATCGTGCGCGTTCGCGGCGATCTCGCCACCATCGCCGACGCCGCCGCCCTCGAAGGAGAGAAGAACAAGGTCATCGCGGCGAATCTTGTCGCCATCGCCAGCGACATGAACGTCGTACTCGCCCGCAACAAGGAAATCCTCACAGGCTCGGACCAGATCGTGCGGGTCGTGAAGGAAGTGCAGACGGGCGTCGAGACCATCTCGGCCGCGGCGCAGGAAGCCACCCGCGCGTCCGGCGAAGCCTCGGGCGCTGCGCGCGAACAGGCCAAGGGCGCCGAGCAGCTTGCCGCCGCCATCGAGGAAATCGCTTCGCTCGCCGACGAACTGCAGGCCGCCAATTAACCGACGCAACCGGGGAGGCAGCCATGTCTGTCGTCGCAAGCCACGAGGAGGTTGCGTCCGCAACCTCCGGCACTATCGCCGCCATTTCCGGCGGGCCGAAAAGTTTCGAGTTGGACATCGTTTTGCGTCAGTTCGTGATTTTCCACGTCGGCAAGGAAGTTTTCGCTGTCCATCTCTCCGCCGTGCAGGAAATCATCCGCATGCCGAATGTGGTCAAGGTTCCGATGAGCCCGCCGGCTCTTGAGGGGCTGGCCAATTTACGAGGCTCGGTGCTGCCGATCCTGAACTTGCGCGAGATCTTCCACTTTCCGGAGGCGCTCCACGACGATTCGACGCGCGTCGTGGTCCTCGACCACGGGCGGCCCGTGGGCCTTGTGGTCGACCGCATGGCGAACGTTGTGACGGTCGATCCCGACCGTATCGAGGCGGCTTCGAACATCGGCTCCGCCATCGACACAGGCCTCTTGACCGGCATGATCAAGAGCGAGAACGGCGGGTCCATGGTGATGATCCTGGACACGGCCAAGACCGTCGAGCGCGAGTTCCACGGCGCCATGAAGAACGCGGCGGAGCGGGCGGCGCTTGGCGTGCGTGAAGGCCAGGGCGAGAGTAAGGCGTCGCAACAGGCGGTTCTGGACGAGGACCACCTGGTAAGCTTCGAGGTGGCCGATCAGGAATATGCGTTCCCGATCGAGCGCGTCGAGGAAATCATCCAGCTTCCGAGCCAGATCACCCAGCTTCCGAACAGCCACGGGCATGTTTTGGGAGTTATCACGCTCCGCAACCGGCTCCTGCCTTTGGTAAGCCTTCGTAACATGTTCGGCCTGCCGCAGGTGGAGATGACCGACGCCAACAAGGTCGTCGTCATTTCGCTCGGCGAGGGCGTGTCGGTCGGCGTAGTGATGGATGGCGTCAAGGAGGTCTTGCGTGTCGCGCGCAATATTGTCGATCCCATGCCCGCCCTTTTGTCGCAAGGGCAGGCCATGAACGACATCCAGGCCATTTGCAGGCTCCAGGACGGGCGGCGTCTGGTCTCGGTTCTTTCGGCCGAACGCATGTTCAGGGCCGAGGATTTGCGCAAGGCCGTGGGCGAAGCTGACAAGGTCGAGGCGATGGCGAGTTCGGAAACGCGCAATTCGGGCGCCGAAAGCGAGCAGGAGGAACAGTTCGTCGTGTTCCGCCTGATGGAAGAGGAGTACGGCGTGCCGATAGAGGCGGTGCAGGAAATCGTCCGCGTGCCGGACGAGCTGACGCGCATTCCGAAAACGCCCCAGTTCATCGAGGGCGTCGTGAATCTGCGCGGCGTGGTTCTGCCGGTCCTCGATCAGCGCAGCCGTTTCGGCCTGCCGGGCGCGGCGCGCAACGACAGACAGCGCATTATGGTGTTCACCATCAACGGGGTGCGCACCGGATTTATCGTGGACTCCGTCTCCGAAGTGATGCGCATCCGCCTGAAGCACGTCGGACCGGCACCGGCTCTGTCGGCCCGGCAGCAGCGTCTTATCAATCGCGTCGCCAACCTCGAAGACCAGAAGCGCATGATCCTGCTTCTGGAGGTTGCGCAACTTTTGAATTTCGACGAGTTGGATGAGTTGAAATTAGTTGCGTAACTTTACGGGAGGGCGTGCGCCCTCCCTTCATCGATTTTCGAGCTTAGGCAAAAAACCATGATCAAGGTGCTGATCGTCGATGATTTCGCGTTGATGCGGAAACATCTGGTGACGCTCCTGGAGAGCGAAGGGGGCTTTCTGGTCCGCGTCGCCAGGAACGGTGTGGAGGCGCTCTCCCTTCTCGCCAGTTTCGATCCCGATGTCATAACGCTCGACATCAACATGCCCGAGATGGACGGAATCACATGCCTCTCGCGCATCATGGTGGAGAGGCCGAAGCCGGTTCTGATGGTTTCGTCGCTGACCGAAAAGGGGGCCGAAGCCACCTTGCAGGCGCTCAGCCTCGGCGCTGTGGATTACGTTCATAAGCCCGACGGCACCATCTCGCTTTCCATCGACCGCGTGCAGCGCGAGTTGCTCGCCAAGATCAAGGCTGCGGCGACGGCGAAGGTGCGCCGGACCATGGGCTTGCGCGATCGTCTGATCCAGGATCGGAGCCGCGCGCAGAAGACGGATCGCAGGCTTGACGGCGCGGCGTCCCATGAATTCGGGATTGTGCTCGTGGGCGTATCCACCGGAGGCCCGGGCGTCCTGGAGGAAATCCTTCCCGCTCTGCCGGCGGACTTCCCCTGGGCGGTTCTTGTCGCGCAGCACATGCCGGGCAGCTTCACCAACGTCTTCGCCAAGCGTATCGACAACATTTGCGCGATGCCGGTCCAGGAAGCGTCCCATCAGACGCCCATAGAGCCGGGGAGAATCTATATCGCCAAGGGCGACGCCGATCTCGTCGTCGTGGGGCGCAGCACAGCTTTGCTTGCAATGCCGGTTCCCTCCAGCCAGCAGCATTTGTGGCATCCAAGCGTCGCCCGTATGGTCGCGAGCGCGACGGAGGCGGTATCCTCCGACAGACTTATCGGCGTGCTCTTGACCGGGATGGGCGACGACGGCGCGGCGGAGATGACCGCGCTGAAGCGCAAGGGCGGACGCATCATCGCGCAGGACGAGGCCACTTCGATCGTGTTCGGCATGCCCTGCGAGTTGATCCGGCTTGGAGGCGCGGACCTTGTCCTGCCCTCTAACCGGATCGCCCGCCAGCTCATCGCCTGGACGTCTCCCGCCACTTCATCGAATAGGAGCCGTGCTTATGGCGCTGGTTAGGGCGACGAAAAATGTCGCGAGCGTTGAAATCGAGGCCGGGCGCGCCTCAAGCGCCTCCGCGGCCGGGCTTGCGGCGGATTTGCGGTCGGCCGAGCCGTCGCGGCGGCGGCAAGCCGCCCGTGAGCTGGCCCGCCTGCCCGAGGGCGTCCCCCTCCTGTGCGATCACCTGGAGCGCGAGCCGGCGATCAGCGTCCGCAGCGTCATCATGACCGCGCTCATTCAAAGCCGCTCGGCGCCGCCGTCGAAGGCCTGATCCGGTACTTGCGCAGCGAGAACGCCGCGCTTCGAAACGAGGTGATCGAGGCGCTGCAGGAGATGCCCGGCGAGATCGCGCCCTATATGGAGGCGCTCCTGGAAGACCCAGAAAGCGACGTGCGCATATTCGCGGTCAACATCCTTTCGGTGCTTCCCAACGCGCGCGCGCCGGAATGGCTCAACAAGGTCATCCTCGAAGACGCGCACGTCAACGTCTGCGCCGCCGCCGTCGATTGTCTCGCCGAGGTGGGTACGCCCGCCTCGATCCCGGCGCTGAAGGCGCTGCGGCTCCGTTTCGGCGACCAGCCTTTCATGACCTTCGCCATCGACGCGGTGCTCAAACGCATAGGCGAGGCGCAATGAAATCGTTGAGCCCCACGGCGCTTTCTCCCGCCCCTCCAGCCATATCCCCGCAGGACTTCGCGAAGTTCTGCGAATTCTTCTATCGCAAGACCGGCATCATCTTCTCCGAGAGCAAGAGATATTTCGTTGAGCGGCGCGTCCTGGAGAGGATGGAGGCGACGCAAAGCCCGACCTTCCGCGAATATTTCGCGATGGTGCGGTTTGAAACCGCCGGGCAGGAAATGCAAAGTCTCGTCAACGCGATGACCGTGAACGAGACCTACTTCTTCCGGGAGGACTACCAATTCGACGCCCTTGCGTGCGGCATCCTGCCGGAGGTTTCAGGCAATAAGAGACCTGGAGACACGATCCGAATCTGGTCGCTGCCGTGCTCAACGGGCGAGGAGCCCTACTCCATCGCCATCTATATTCTCGAAAGATGGAACAGAGCCGACGACTTCAACATCGAGATCCTCGCCTCCGATATCGATTCCCGCGCGCTGCACGAAGCGCGGAAAGGCGTCTATGGCGAACGCGCCCTGTCCCGTATTCCGCAGAAGCTTCGGGAGAAATATTTCTCACCCTTGGCGGATGGGTTTCAGATCGCGGAAGCGCTGCGCGAGTCGATCGACTTCTCGACGATCAACATCGTCGACGCCGCACAGATGCGAAATTTCTACAATATCGATGTGATCTTCTGCAGAAACCTCCTGATTTACTTCGACGATCTGGCGCGCCGCCAGGCCATGGAGACGCTGTACGAGTGCCTGGCCCCTGGCGGCTTCATCTGTCTCGGTCATTCGGAGAGCATGAGCCGCATGTCCTCGCTCTACCGGCCGCGCAGGTTTTACGACGCCATCGTTTACCAGAAACCGTAGGGACAAAGGCGATGCTTATAAACGCTGAGGAAGCGAGCGCAGCGGAAAAGAAAAAGGTGCTCATCATCGACGATGGGATCACCATGCGGATGTTCTACCGCGACGTGCTCGAAAAGGCCGGCTTCGCCGTCGAGGAGGCGGCCAACGGCGTCGAGGGGCTGGAGCGCATGCTGGGCGGCCGCTTCGATCTGATCGTCGTGGACATCAACATGCCCAAGATGGACGGCTACGAATTCGTCAGCCAGCTCCGCAAGGCCCCGGATTGCATCGCCATACCGGTCATGACCGTCAGCACCGAGGACAAGGAGCACGATAAGGCCCGCGCTTATGAATCCGGCGCGAATTTCTATATGGTGAAGCCGGTCAGGCCCGACGACTTCGCGAACGCCGCCATTCTCTTCACGGGGCGAGCGTCATGAATCCGCTGCTTGCCCGGTTCATTTCCGAAGCTCAGGAGCTGATCCAGCAATCGGCAGCCGGAATCCTGCGGCTTGAGAAGGACCCCGAGAACGAGGTCGGCGTCAACGAAGTCTTCCGCGCCATCCATACGCTGAAAGGCTCGTCTGGGCTGTTCGACGCGCAACCGCTTACGAATGTGTTGCACGCCGGCGAGGATGTGCTTTCGGCGGTGCGTTCGGGCGCGCTGCGTTTGGGCCCCGATATCGCCGATCATGTTCTCGACATGCTGGATCAGGTCGGCGTCTGGGTCGGCGACCTTGAGAAGGACGAGGAACTGCCCGCCGCCGCGGCCGAAGTCTCCCAGAAGCTGGCGCGCGCCTTGCGGGACTTCCTGCCCGAAGCGCAAGAGGGCGCCGGCGACGCCAAAGGGCAGCCGTTGGGCCTGGCTGCGGGCTTCGATTGGCTGGACGAGATCCGCCGCGCGCCCGGTTACGAAGCTTTCGCCGCCGCCGCCGCGGCTTCTTCGAGGGCGGCCGTCGCGGTCGAGTACGGCCCGCACGAAGCCTGCTTCTATAGCGGCGAAGACCCCGCGAATCTGATGCGCCAGATCCCGGAGCTTGGCGTTCTGTCGGCTTCGCTCCGCGCGCCCTGGCCATCGCTTGACGATCTCGACCCCTATCGCTGCAATTTCGTCTTCCGCGCGTTGACGCTCGCGCCGCGCGACGAGGTGGCGCACCTGTTCCGCTACGTGATCGATCAGGTCTCGATCGTAGCGCTGCCTCCCGGCTCTCTTCCCCGCGCAAACAATGCGGAGACCCCGGCGGCTTCCGCCCCCATGCAGGACCTCGCACTTCGCATCGCGCGAACGCAGATGAAAGTGCTGGGACTAAACGGCGGCGAGGAGGAGCAGAAAAAGCGCCTCGCTTCCGTCAAGGCGACCTTGGCGAACGTGCTCGCCGCCCTCGGCGATGCGAACCTTGCGCGCGATTTCGCTGCCGCCGCCGAAGCGAACACGCCCGCCGCGCTTTCCGCCTTCCTGCAAAACTGGGCAGCGCGCCCCGAACCGGCCAAGACCAATTGCGCCGCCCGGCCTTTGGAAAGTGGCGGCTTCGAGCCTCGCGCCGCCTTGCACCCGCCCGCCCCATTCGACGCTGCCGCTTCGGACGGCTCGCGGCTGAATGGCGCGGGGCATAAGGCGCCAGCGCAGAAGGTCCTCAAAGTCGATCAGGGCAAGCTCGATACGCTGATGAACCTGATCGGCGAGCTCGTCGTCTCAAAGAACAGCCTGCCGTTCCTCGCCCGCCGCGCCGAGGACACATACGGCTCCCGCGATATGGCGCGCGAAATCAAGGACCAGTATGGCGTGATCGACCGGCTCGCGCAGGAGATGCAGACCGCGATCATGGCCGTGCGCATGCAGCCCGTATCGGAAGCTTTCGACCGCTTCCCAAGGCTCGTGCGCGACCTCGCCCGCAAGCTCGACAAGAAGATCGAGCTCAAGATGGAGGGCGAGGACACGGCGGCCGACAAGGCGATCATCGCGGCGCTTGGCGAGCCGCTCCTCCATATCGTGCGCAACAGCATCGATCACGGCGTGGAGCTGCCCGGGGAGCGCGAAGCCGCCGGAAAGCCGGATCTCGCGTCGATCGTGCTGCGGGCCTATCAGGAATCCGACCAGATCGTGATCGAGGTGGAGGACGACGGGCGCGGCATCGATCCGCGAAAGATCAAGGTGAGCGCGCTCGGGAAGGGCGTGATTTCGGAGGACGAAGCGGAGCGGCTTTCGGATCAGGAGGCGATCGACCTCGTCTTCCGCCCCGGCTTCTCCACGGCGTCGCAAGTGTCCGACCTGTCCGGGCGCGGCGTCGGCATGGACGTGGTGCGCAGCAATATCGAGAAGCTGGGCGGCCATGTCGCCGTGTCGTCCGAGGCGGGCAAGGGCGCGACAGTTCGCCTCGCGCTGCCGCTCTCCATGTCGGTCACTCGCGTCATGATGGTCGAGGTTGGAGGCAGCCTCGTCGGCATCCCCATGGACGTGATCGTCGAGACCGTGCGGCTATCGCAGAACCAGATCTACTCGATCAAGCAATCGGAAACCTTCATCCTGCGCGACATGATCGTTCCCCTGGTGCGGACGAGCCTGCTGCTCGGCATTTCCGATGGCTCCGGCAGGCAGAGCGAGCTTGGCCTCGCGGTGCTCGTCGTGCGCGTGAAGGGCGCGCTGGTGGGCCTCGCCGTCGACCAATTGCGGGAAAGCATCGACGTTATTTTGAAGCCGTTCGACGGCTTTCTGTCCGGGCTCAAGGGCTACGCGGGAACAGCGCTTCTCGGCGACGGACGCGTGCTTCTGGTCTTGAACTTGAAGGAAATACTGTGATGCCAATTCGCTATGACGCTTCAACGATTTATTGTGAAGCCGAGTGTATGGTCGAGGAAGCTCTACCTCTGCTGGAGTTCCTGCGCGCCCACCACGGCGCCAGGGTCGACATGACGGACTGCGTCTATGTTCATACCGCAGTCCTGCAGGTTCTGGCGGCGGCGGCCGCGAAAGACTTGGTCCCGCCTGTCTCGCCCGCAATGGCGAGCTGGGTGAGCGCGGTCCTTGGGGAGGCGCTTGCGTAAAAACAGAAAAGCGTTAGCAGTTTTTGGTTTGCATAAAGTTGGAGGTGCGAGAATGGCCAAGACAATCATGATCGTAGACGATTCCCCAACCATGCTGATGAGTATGGAGGGCATGTTGTCGAAAGCGGGCCTCGGCGTCTCCAAAGCCAACAATGCGGAAGAAGCTCTTGTCATTCTTAAGGGCGGCGCCAAGCCGGACATGATCATCACCGACCTGAACATGGCGGAAATGAACGGCATTCAGCTGATCCGCGAAGTTCGCCGGCTTCCCGGCTTCGCCTTCATGCCCATCGTGATGCTGACGACCGAATCCCAGCAACAGAAGCGGGAGGAAGCCAAGTCGGCGGGCGCCACCGGCTGGATGGTCAAGCCCGTTCAGCCTCAAGCCATGCTGCAGATCGTCAAGCAACTCGTTCCTGGAGCGTGACCGATGCGGCCGCGGCGCGAAATCGCTGCCATCGCAGCGTTTGCTTCCGCGGCGGCGGTCTTGACCGCGCTCAGCGACTACGCTTTTGGGTTTGAAGCCAGTCCCGGCCCCGCAAGCCTTCGCATGGCGACGGCCTTTCTCATCGCGACCCTTCTTCTCGCGGCCTGGCGCCGCCTGAGCGGCGTTATCGATGGACATGCCGCGCTGCCCGCGGCCGGATGTGAGCAAACGGCCCCGGCCCTCGCGGAAGGCGGAATGGAAGCTCCCTTGCCCCCCGCCGTCCTGACGCGGCTCGGCGAGGAGATATCGGCGTGCAATCCCATCATTCATACGCTGTGCGATCACGTCCAAACCGTCGTGACGAACACCGAAGACGTGGCGACGAACATCATGACCCAGTTGAGGAGGGTCGATGACACGATAACCGGCCTGATAAGCTTCCTCCGGGTCAGCTCGCGCGACAAGATTTTGCCAATCGTCGAGCAGACCGAAATCCGCCTTCACGCTAACAACCAGATCCTCTCCGACTTCCTGGCCAACAGGATGGCCGCGATGGAAAAGGGCCGCGATCAGCTCTCCTCCATCGCCGACTTTGCCCATCGGCAGGACGTCATCGTCCAGGGCATCCGCAAGCTGGCGCGGCAAACCAATATGCTTGCGCTCAACGCCAGCATAGAGGCTGCGCGGGTTGGAGAGGCGGGCAAGGGCTTTGCTGTCGTCGCCGCCGAGGTGAAGGCGCTATCGCGGCAGACGGATCAGGCGGCGCTAGACATTAGCGAAGGGCTCCAGACATTGAATAATGCGATTGCGGAGAGCATGGACGACCTCGACGCGCGGCAGGATCGTGAACACAAGGATCTGAACGCCATAGTGGCTGCAATCGGCGAACTTGAACAGAATATGAGGGTCTTGATCGATCAGCAGCGCGGAACTCTCACTGAAATAATTCAGGAAAGTGAAAGCATTGCGCAGCTTGTCATTGAACTCAATGGTTCAATTCAATTTCAGGACATAGCGCGCCAGAGATTGACAGGCGTCACTGGAGTCCTCCATCAGATTATCCGCCACGCGGAAAGTCTAACTAATATTGTGGAGTTCGAACGATATCCGTAGAGATACCATAGATGTCGCTTTTGCTTCGATAGAAATGCAACGCCAATCAGCCTTGCAAAAAAGTAAAATCTCTCATGTCTCGAACGAAGATGCTGGGCTCCTAGAGCTATTCTAGAGCGTCCCGAAAAGTGTGAAGCGGTTTTCCGTTAGCAAGGCAAAACAAGAAGCTAGAGCTTATCCGCTTTCGATTCCATCAAAAGCGGATAAGCTCTAGCCCAATTCACGTTCTTGAGCCATGATCCGGCGCGCAGTTCAAGCCGTTACATCGCGCGGGCGAAAGCCCGTCGGATTGCAGGAACGGCCCGAGAAAGTCGCACGCAAGAGTTAACTTAACCGTTGGCGACACCAGTGCGGGGCGTCGAACGCCCGCGTGCTTATCTGTCGCCGCCTGCGATGAGCAAACAATCCCACCGGGCTGAAAACCTCAGAGACGCCACAGGGCTCGCGCCAGCGCGAAGAGCTGCGGACGATATTTGCTACAGACGATTGGAGTTATACAACCTGAAAGCCCTGCAAATTGCAAGTTATTCCAAACTATCAGCTCAATTTGTATCATATCTGTATTGTTACATATATATTATTTGGCCCATAATTGATTTGCATCAAGGTGTAGACTTTTGGATTTCTTTGCCATTAAACTCTTTAGCAAAAAATGCAACGGATCTCATACTAGGATGTGGTCAGGTGGACAAAGCCGCTTGCTTTCGGAATGACTGTGAAACCAGCGGGGGCGAGTTTCATTACGGCCAGGGCGTTATCCACCAATTATCGAAAGCAGCAGAAATGATGATAGGCGAAAAACGGGTCTGAGCCATGCCGGTCGTAGATCAACTCATCCAGCTCATGCAGGCGACTCTCGACCTCGTTCTGCGCGGACTTGCATCTGTGCTCCGATTTACCCGAGTTATTTGGGAATGGACCGCTACGCAGATTTTTTCAATTCCGTGGAATCAGCTTGACGATTTGCCATTATGGAAAATCATCGTTCTTATTGTCACCGGCTTCGCCGCCGGACGGCTGCTCTATTTTGCCGGATGGACGCTTGTCGAGGCCGGGGAAAAAGCCCTCACCCACTTCCTGGGCTTCTTCGCGGCTTTCATCAGGACGATCTTGCCCATATTGTTTGCAGGCGCCTTGGCGGCGGGCGGCGCCTGGATCATAAATAACGTTCATTTCAACTTCGATCATTTCAACGAAGCCCATTGGCGGTGAAGGAAAGCGACTGGCGCAGGCGAATGGGGCGCCTCTAAGCCTCGGGGTCGATGACAGAAATCGTTCTTTTTCTTTTGTCGACCCGAAATCTGCGGGTCTCTCTTCCGTCCATAACGTCATGAAGGAGGCGGATTATCCGTCTGGCAAATCCTCTATTGATATTCCTGAATACGATTAAACTTCCGCCAGAGGTAATGAGAACGAGATTTCGTCTTGCGCGTACGTTGAACTTATAAAATATAATCATGACAATTATAATATAAGCTGCCGCCAACAAACAAAAGACCATGAATGATGCCATTTGATTCTTCTGCAGTTCCCCGACATACGAACTGATGCCAAGAGATAACAATAATACGACGGCGTTAATTGGAATTGCCGCTGCGTCGAGAGCCTTCCAAATCGTCAACCTTCTAGGCGAAGATACAGACGCGATGTTCTTGACAGAGACACGGTTGCTTCCGAACGCAATAACGTCCGGAGATATGTCCATTTTAGTAGTATAGTCGTCAAAGAGATATGACAGAATCATGTTTGTTAGCGCGACGCTACAAGATCACTGCCTACCGATTTGATCCTTCAATAAGAAGTACACTTAAGAGAGAAATTGGTTGCAAGGATGAAAGCCGTTCTCAAGATATACTTAAAGGATTTTATATGCTTCCGATACGCCAACTCCCGCAGGACCCCCGAGCCAGAGCACGCTGCGCGGGTCGCATCTCACACAATGCAAAATTCAGGCTTGCAAGGGCGGTTTCGGCTGTCTCGCCGCTTCGAGCTCGATGGACCTTCCTCCTTTGCGGGAGAGATTCACGCCCCTTCCGCGGCCCACGCCGGCTTGCGGCGCTCGATAAACGCGCGCACGCCCTCTTCGCCCTCCGGCCCGCGCGCGGCCTCCGCGAACGCCGCCGCCGCGTATTCGACAAGGCCGGCCGGATCCTCGAAGCGCGCGCGGCGCAACAGCTTCTTCGTGGCCGCGACGGCGCCCGGCGCGCAGGCGAGGATTTCGCGGATCGTGGACGCAAGCGCGGCTTCGAGGTCCGCGTCGCTCTCGCAGAACTTGTGCACGAGGCCAATGCGATAAGCTTCGTCCGCGCCGAAGCGCGCGCCCGTAACCGAAAGCCGCTTCGCCTCGGAATAGCCCAGCCGCTCCACCAGGAACGGCGCGATCTGCGCCGGGATCACGCCGAGCGAGGTCTCCGTCAGCCGGAAATCCACCGTGCGCGAGGCGATGGCGACATCGGCCGCGCAGGCGAGACCGAAGGCGCCGCCCATCACGCTGCCTTCGAGCACGGCGACGATGGCGAGCGGCGAGCGCGCATAGGCCGCGCAGACATGGCCGAAGCGAGCGTTGGTCTCGGCGAGCGGGTCGGTCTCATGCGCGATGGGCGCGGCGCGCGCGGTCGCCATTTCCTTCAGGTCCGCGCCCGCCGAGAAGTGGCCGCCCGCGCCGCGCAACACCACGATGCGGACGCCGCCCGTCTCGGCCTCGGCGAGCGTGTCGAGCAGTTCGCCCAGCATGGCCGGCGACATGGCGTTGCGCACCTGCGGCCGGTTCAGCCGCACGGTCAGCACGCCGCCTTTTCGTTCGAGGAGCAGCGCGCTTGGATGGCGCTGGATCACCGGATTACTCCTTCTTTTCAGGGCAGGGCGCCATACCGCTGGCAGATGGCGACAAGCCGCGCGTAAGCATTAAACAGTCCCATCGGGCGCAAGTAGAACCTTCCCGATCGAGGCTAGCGCGTCATTATCTCGCAGCCTCGCATTCGGGGCAAGAACATCCGCCCTAAGACATCCGCCCTAAGATCACAGCTCCCGGCGGCGGCAAAGCCGGCGTGTCAAGCCGTCAACCTGTGGCGAAAAACGCAAGACGAGCGCGAAACGCTTACCTTTTCGCGTAAGTGCGGAGTTCGCCGCGTATGGCGGCAATGAGATCGATGTGCTCCTCGACGCGGCCGCGGATCAACTTGGCCATGTCTCCAATCAGCGGGTCTTCGCCCGTCTTTATGAAGTCCTCCTGGATGCGCAGAAGCTTTTCATGGCCGTCGTGCTGGATAGTCAGAAAAGATTCCTCGAAACGCTCGCCGGAAAGATTGCGAAGGTCGCGCACCTCCGCCTGGCGATCTTCGGTTGCTGCGGCGGGAGCGCGGCCCCCGAGCGCGCCGAAGATCTTCGCGACACCTTCCTGTTCCGCCGTTTCGTAATTCGCAAACCTCTTCACCCAGGCATTATTGGCCTTTTCTTGTGCGATCCGGCTGGTCGCAAGCGCCAGCGCGCCGACCTCAAGAGTGTTTTCGAGATATTTCCGGGCGGCCTCGCCGAGCTTGCTTCCGCCGCGTTCCTGCGCGAAGGCGATTTCGGGGAGAATGGCGCTGGCTCCAAGTAAAGTGATTACGCTGCGACGTTGCATTTTTTTCCTCTCTAAGCACGGGATAGCAACGCTACAACCAAGCAAGCGTTTTGTTCCTGAAGAGCGGCCCGCCGCGCGGCTCACCTCGGTGAGCGCTGAGGCAATGTGCCTTCCAGCTTGCAGATGATGCCGAGCATGACTTCGTCTGCGCCGCCGCCGATGGAGACGAGGCGCCCATCGCGGAGCGCACGGCTCACCGGGTTCTCCCACGCATAGCCCATGCCGCCCCAATATTGCAGGCAGGAATCGGCTACCTCGCGGATCAGCCGGCCGCATTTCAGCTTTGCCATCGAGGCGAGCTTGGTCACGTCCTTGCCAGAAACGTAGCTCTCGACCGCGCGCCAGGTGAGCGAGCGCAGCGCCTCCACCTCGGTGCGCAGTTCGGCGAGGCGGAAATGCACAACCTGATTGTCGAGCACGGATTTGCCGAACACCGTGCGCTGGCGCGTGTAGTCGATGGTGGCGTCGATCAGACGGTCGAGCATGGTCAGCGAGTTCGCCGCGCCCCAAAGCCGCTCTTCCTGGAATTGCAGCATTTGCAGCGTGAAGCCTATGCCTTCCTGCCCGATGACGTTCGTAAGCGGCACGCGCACGTCGTCAAAAAAGAGCTGCGCCGTGTCGGACGAAAACATGCCCATTTTTCGGATCTTCCGCCGCTCGATGCCCTTCGCGTCCATCGGAACCACGATCAGCGACTTGTTCTGATGCGGCTTGCCCTCGGAGGTGTTGGCGAGCAGGCAGCACCAGTCGGCCTGCATGCCGTTGGTGATCCACATCTTGGAGCCGGAAATCACGTAGTCGCCGCGGTCCTTGCGCGCCGTGGTCTTGATGGCCGCCACGTCGGACCCGCCGCCGGGCTCCGAGACGCCGAGGCACGCCACCATGCCGCCCGCGATCGCCGGCGCGAGCCAATTGCGTTTCAGCTCGTCCGAGCCGAAGCGATGCAGCGCGGGCGTCGCCATGTCGGACTGCACGCCAATCGCCATCGGCACGCCGCCGCACTTGCAGACGCCCAGCGCTTCGGCCACCACCGCGGAATAGGAGAAGTCGAGCCCGAGCCCGCCATAGGCCTCGTCGTATTTCACGCCCAGCACGCCGAGCGCGCCGAGCTTCTTGAACAGCGCGTGCGAGGGGAACTCCTCCGCCGCCTCCCACTCGTCCACGAAGGGGTTAATCTCGTTCTCGACGAAGCGCGCGACCGTGTCGCGAAGCTGTTCGTGCTGTTCGGTAAGCAGCATGGCGATCCCTTTTCGCGCGGCTTTCCGCGCAGGCCGATGGTCAGCTTTCCGATAGTGCGGCGCCTGAACCCGCGCAAAACATGGCGGCCTTCAGCCCGGCTTGGGAACTGACAATGATGTCAATTTAGCGATTTTCTTTCGAACCACAATTGCTGCGAGTGCGTTTGCGCGTCGCGCACCTATAGCGTCGAGTTTGCTGAACTCATACCGCTGGCCGGGCCGTTGGAGCATATACGGCCGATTAACTCTATT
>CAVWOB010000014.1:0-178253 GCA_963756335.1 uncultured Alphaproteobacteria bacterium | reverse complement strand
ATGCCCATGGTACTTCTGGAATGCGACAAGGATATTCCTGAACGCGAAGAGCATATCTACTTGAAGGTTGACGGCGAAGACACGCGCGATTTCCTTCCCGTCTCCAACGCGCCGACCATTCCCGGAACTCTGTCGGAGCGCGGCTGCGCGTTTTGCGGCGCCAAGCTCGTCATCGGTGGTGCTCCCTCAAGGACACCATCCAGATGATCCACGGTCCGGTCGGCTGCGCCTACGACACCTGGCACACCAAGCGCTATCCGTCCGACAACGGCCACTTCCAGATGAAGTACGTCTGGTCGACGGACATGAAGGAAAGCCACATCGTGTTCGGCGGCGAGAGTGCCCCGAAAAGGCCTGCCACGAAGCTTTCGACGAGATGCCGCACATCAACCGCATGATCGTCTACACGACGTGCCCGACGGCGCTGATCGGCGACGACGTGCGCGCCACCGTCAAGAAGGTGATGGCCGACCGTCCGGGCGTCGACATCTTCACGGTTGAATGCCCCGGCTTCTCGGGCGTGTCGCAGTCGAAGGGCCACCACGTCCTGAACATCGGCTGGATCAACGACAAGGTTGGCACGGTCGAGCCGGAGATCACGAGCCCCTACACCATCAACTTCATCGGCGACTACAACATCCAGGGCGACACCCAGCTGCTCGACACCTACTGGAAGCGCCTCGGCATCCAGGTGATCGCGCACTTCACCGGCAACGCCAATTACGACGATCTGCGCGCCATGCATCGCGCCCAGCTGAACGTCGTCAACTGCGCCCGCTCGGCCGGCTACATCGCCAACGAACTGAAGAAGCGCTACGGCATCCCGCGCCTCGACGTCGACACCTGGGGCTTCAACTACATGGCGGAAACCATCCGCAAGGTGTGCGCCTTCTTCGGCATCGAGGAGAAGGGCGAGGAGCTGATCGCGGAAGAATACGCCAAGTGGAAGCCGCAGCTCGACTGGTACAAGGAGCGCCTCAAGGGCAAGAAGATGGCGATCTGGACCGGCGGCCCGCGCCTGTGGCACTGGACCAAGGCCGTCGAGGACGATCTTGGCATCAAGGTGGTCGCCATGTCCTCGAAGTTCGGCCATCAGGAAGACTTCGAGAAGGTGATCGCGCGCGGCCAGGAAGGCGCCTACTACGTCGACGACGGCAACGAGCTTGAGTTCTTCGAGATCATCGACCTCGTGAAGCCCGACCTCATCTTCACCGGCCCCCGCGTCGGCGAACTGATGAAAAAGCTGCACATCCCCTACATCAACGGCCACGCCTACCACAACGGGCCGTACATGGGCTTCGAGGGCTTCTTCAACATGGCGCGCGACATCTACAACGCCACCCACAACCCGCTTCTGAAACTCGCCGCCAAGGACATCCGCGGCACGGCGCCCGTTCGCGTCCTGGAGGCCGCATGACCACCGAGAAAGTAGACCAACTGTTCGGCTATGTGCAGGAGCGTTGCCTTTGGCAATTCTTCTCGCGCACCTGGGACCGCAAGGAAAACCTCGACGGCATCATGAAGACCGCCACAGACCTCCTGACGGGCGCGCCGCCGAAGCGCGAAACGCCGATGGACAAGCTCTTCTACGCGGACGCCTCCATCATGGTGCACGACTTCAAGGAGCGGTTTCCCTGGATCGAGGAGACCGCGCCCGCCGAGATCGCCGCCCTCATGCAGGGCCTGAAAGAACGGGTCGAGGAAATCAGCATCACCAAGTCGCTGAACCACGAACTGAACCACTCACTGTACTAGAACTTCAGGATCGATCGGCATTTCCGCCTTTAACCCAAGTCCGGTTAAAGGCGGGCCGATCTAGCACGGAGCGCCTCGCCGGCTGCTCACTTACGGAGAATACCCCCATGGGTTGCGAAGTCACCAACAAGGAACGGGTTAGCGTCATCAACCCGATATACGATTGCCAGCCAGCCGCGCCCAGTATGCCGGCATCGGCATCAAGGACTGCATTCCGCTGGTCCATGGCGGCCAGGGCTGCACCATGTTCGTGCGGCTCTTGTTCGCCCAGCACTTCAAGGAGAACTTCGACGTCGCGTCCTCGTCGCTGCACGAGGACTCCGCCGTGTTCGGCGGCCACATGCGCATCGAGGAAGGCCTGATCACTCTCGCCAAGCGCTATCCCGATCTGCGCGTCATTCCCATGATCACGACGTGCTCGACCGAAGTGATCGGCGACGACTGCGAAGGCGCCATCGTGCGCACGCAGAAGAAGCTCAAGGAGATCTTCCCGCACCGGGAAATCCACATCATGGCGGTGCATACGCCGAGCTTCAAGTCGAGCCAGGTCGGCGGCTACGCCGAATGCGTGCTCTCCGTCGTGAAGAGCATCGCCAAGGAAAAGACCAAGCCGTCCGGCAAGCTCAACGTCTTCCCCGGCTGGATCAATCCCGGCGACCTGATGCTCTTGAAGCACTACGTGAAGGAGCTGGGCGCCGAAGCGACCTTCTTCATGGACACCGAGGACTTCAACTCGCCGATGCTGCCGGACAAGTCGATCCACACCCATGGCCGCACCACGGTCGAGGACTTCCAGGACGCGCCGAACGCGCTCGCCTCGATCTCGCTCGCCCGCTACGAGAGCGATCCGGCCGCCCAGCACCTGAAGACCGCCTTCGACGTGCCGGTCTCGAAAGTCCCGACGCCCTACGGCATCGCCAACACCGACGCGCTGCTCGAGGAGCTCTCCCGCGTCACCGGCAAGCCGATCCCGGACAGCCTCGTGCACGAGCGCGGCGTCGCCATCGACGCGCTGCAGGACCTCGCCCACATGTTCTTCGCGGGCAAGAAGGTGGCGCTGTTCGGCCATCCCGACCTCGTCATGGGCCTCGCCGAGTTCTGCCTCGAGGTGGAGCTGCAGCCGTCGCTGCTGCTTCTCGGCGACGACAACGGCAAGTACAAGCGCGATCCGCGCATCAAGGCGCTCCAGGAAAAAGCCACCTGGGACATGGAGGTCGTCTGCAACGCCGACCTGTGGGAGCTGGAAAAGCGCATCAAGGACGGCAAGAAGTACGACCTGATCTTCGGGCACTCCAAGGGCCGCTACGTCGCGCTCGACGCCAACATCCCGATGGTGCGCGTCGGCTTCCCGACCTTCGACCGCGCCGGCCTCTATCGCCACCCCACCATGGGCTACAGGGGCGCCATGCTGCTCGGCGAGACCATCGCCAACGCGCTGTTCACGCACATGGAATACATGAAGGACCGCGAGTGGCTCCTCAACACCTGGTAAGACGCCTTTCCTAACGAGGCGGGGGAATGCCGTCCCCCGCTTCACAATCGATGGGGCGGGGACATGCCGCCCCCGCCCCATCGCTCTGAGTTCGATTTTCAAGGCGGAGGCGCTAACCGCCCATCACACGGAGCCCCGATGCAGCGCGAACTCGCCACCCATATGATTGCCGGCGCAAGCAGCCGCCTATCGTTGCCGGAATATCGGCAGATTGAACTCTACGCCAAGCGCAAGACGCTGACTTTTGCCTCCGATGCGCCTGCAAGCGAGTTGCCGCTGCCCAATATCGCGGGCGCTTGCCGGGCTTTCATGGCCCTTGACGCCATTCTCGCTCCATCCGCGGAAGGCCTGACCACATGGCAGCGCTATTTGAGTCTGCCCCGCGCCTGCCTCGCCGGGAAGGTGACGGCGGAACTTTACCGCGTGCTGCGCGTGCTACGGTTGTTGACCTTCCATCCCCATGGCCATGCCGAGATCGAAGACGGCATCGTTAAATTCAACGGCGCGGTAAATAAGGTGGCGCTTACGCTGGATATCACCGCCGCCGGCGTCGTCCTTCTGGAATCGGCCGTCGCCTATTACCTCGACTCGCTCCGCCAGCCCTATCCGCAAGCCTATATCGAGGCGGTGCTCGTCCGGTATTTCACGGATATCGTCGCCGAGATCAAGCGCTTCGCCGATGAAGACTGCAACCTCTACCAGTTTCGGCCAAAATACGCCTTTAACCGCCACTTCCGTTTCGACTGCGATAATCCCAAGACGCAGACGGAGGACGGTTTTCTTAAGATCGAAACAACCCCCACGCACCGCGACGCCGCGCTCTATCCCATCGATTTCTACGTCACGGCGAACGATGCGCTGCACATCGTTCCGGCCGAAGCTCTGCGCGACGGGAAGCTGCCGCTGGCGGAGCTCGGCCGATGGCGCGCCCGCGTGCCCGAGAGCGGGGCGCTGCCGTCCGATTTCCGCCTGCGTTTCGCCCGCGAGACGCAGGCGCCCAACCAGCCAATGACCTGACGCCTGAACCAAGGACCAATCTCATGGACGCCGCCCATTTACGGATCGCCATCACCACCAACAGCCTCGTGCAGGTGGACGCCAATTTCGCGTCAGCCAGGCAGGTCGTGTTTTACGACGTCGCCCGTGACGAGTCGGAATTCGTCGATGTGATCAAGTTCACCCCCGGCGGCAAGAAGGGCTTGGGCGGCGGCGCGGGCGGCGCGGATGGCCGCTGCGTCATGGAGGATATGGGCGACGACGATGGGACGGGCCGCGATCCTCTCCTCGAACGGGTCGAGGCGCTCTCAGGGTGCTCGGTGCTGTTCACGCTCGGCCTCAGCGATCTCGCCGCCGTGCGCGTTCACCATCAGCGCGTCTTTCCGGTCAAGAGCGCGCACATCCGCAACATCGAGGATGTCATCCTGCAACTTCAGCGCCTGATGAGCGGCACGCCGCCGCTGTGGCTGCGCCGCGTGCTGCGCGACGCAGAAGGCAATCGCCTCCCGCTCGACGAGCAGGAGATTTGACGGCCGGCCGTCATGCGTGCGTCGTAACGCATAGAACGCTCATATTTAATGTATTCTTTTCTATTTACACCTAAAAGTGTAGCCTGCGTGCGTGTGTAGTCTAGTTGTAACGAATGCGTTGACAGAAATGGATAAATACGGAGCATTCGATATGGACGCGATCCAAGAGCGACTGTTTGACACAAAGGCCGATCGGACTATCTTCGAGCTTAAGTCTTTCTTGACAGAATTAGGCCGCAGCACCCTTTGGCACGAAGGGACCGTGCACAATTATTCGCGCGACGCGAAAACGCAACGCATCATGCGCGATATCTTGCAAGGCGCGCAAAACGCCGCGATTCAGGCTGTGCGCCAAACGGAGAACGAGATCAAGGCGTCCAAGACGAAGCGCGCGGGACAAGCGAAAGCAGCTCAGAAGCCCGCAAAAAGAACCCCGCGCAGGACGCGAGCGGCGGCGGAAGAGGCCGCGGGAAATCTCCACTGATCCAAACCGGCCGAACATCTTTGCGTTGCCGGCCATGGTCCTCCGTTTCTTCCGCCGTCTGCCGGGCCTCTTTGGCATGATCTCTGCAGGCTTCAGGCCCGCCGATGGCGGCAGGAGCGGAGAATATGAGCGAGGAAACGGCGGGCGCATCGCGGCAAACGTTAGACAATGCGGAAATCGAAGCGGCGATAGAAACCTGCGTCCGCGCCTTTTACGCCAAAGGCAGGAACGACGATCTGCTTGGCCCCGTGTTCGATGCGGCGGTCGGCGATTGGGAAAGCCACTTCAGGCGCATCCAGGATTTTTGGTCGAAACTTCTGCTCGGCACGGCGCGCTATTCGGGCCATCCCTATCCCGTCCATACGCCTCTGCCGGTGAAGCCCGAGCACTTCACGCGGTGGATCGCGCTGTTCGAGGAAACGGCGCGCGGGACGCTCGACGCCGAGCTGGCGAAAAAAGCGATCGGGCGGGCGCGCCACATGGCTGTCAGCTTTCAGGCCGGCATCTTCCCCTTCAAGGATGAGCACGGCAGGCCGAGCCGGATTCCTCACCTGGGAAAGAAATGACCGGGCAGCCAGCGATCTATTTGCCGATGATCACGTCCGACGACTTGATGATGGCTGTAACGCTGTCGCCAGCCTTGAGCCCCAGGTCTTCGGCGGCGTCATTGGTGATCGACGACGTGACATGAATTCCATGTCCGACATCGATCTTAACCGTCGTGGTCACAGCTCCCTTGTGAAGGGCTTCGACTTTACCTTTGATGGCATTGCGTGCGCTCAGTTTCATGACAGCTCCTCGGTTCAAAGGCGGTCGGGGAAAACCATTGCCAAGGAAGCGGATTTAGTCTCTTTCCGCTTCGCCCGCAAGTTGCAATCGAGGAAATCAACTTACAGTGACGCCTAAGAACGAAACACGCTGGAGCCGCCGCCTTCCGAGTGCGCCGCGAGCTTTCGATGCGCCGCCATTGCGGGCAAGGCGGCGATTTATGACGCCGCCGGGCGCCCGAAGTCGCCAACGCGTTAACCAAGCCGGATTGCGCGCCTTAACGCGGAGGCCGTTCTTGCATGGTTTTTGCAAAAGGAGTTTGCTCTTTGGAAACCCTGTTTTGAAGCGAGCATGATCCGGCTATCCACCACGCTCGAAGCGCGCGTCCTGCACCATCACCCGAAGGTCGGGCTGACGACGCTGTTTCTCGGCAGCTTCGAGCTTCGCGTGCCGAAAGTCGATGCGGAGCCTGGGACCGGCGTTGCGATTGTCGTCAACGCGAGCGACGTGTCCATCGCTCTGTCGCGGCCGATGGATGTGTCGATCACGAACCGGATTCCCGGAACCATCGTCGAGTTGGAATATCTCGACGCGCCCTATGCGCGGGTCACCTTCGACCTCGGCGCATGCCGCCTTCACTCGCTGGTGACGTGGGAATCCGTGGAGCGTCTTGGGCTGGAGCCGGGATTGAAGGCCTGGGCGATGATCAAGACGGTCGCCATCGAAAGAACGAACCTCAGCGCTGACGGTCTTCCCGAGCCTCGTCCGCCTCTTGTCCGGCGAAAGACCGATCCAGAGACGCAATGAGTTCATCGAGCGCCGCCGCCGCCGCCTTGTTGGAGCGGCGTTCGATGGACCGGAACAGGGCGGCGATGCGCCGGCCGAACGCCGTCACCTCGGCGCCTCCGCCTTTCCGGCCGGGAAACGTTTCGATGACCTTGGTTTCGAATGTGCGGTTCAGGGCGTCGGCCATGAGCCAGGTCTTTCGGTAGGACAGGCCCATGAGCTTGCTGCCGCCCAGGATCGACCCGCATTTCTGCAAGGTTTCAATAAGCGCAATGTCGGAGTTGTCGAGGCTGCCGCCGTTCGACAGCGAAAGCCTCACGTGAACTCTTTGCCCTGGATTGGCGCCGTGAGCCACGCGTCGCGCTCCCGTTAAGGCTTCGAACCCAAAAATACGAACACGCTATATCTATGCATATATAGCATTCGAGCTATGCGACGCATAGCGCCAATCGCATGCTTGCCCGAAAAGCAGCGCCATCGATTAGAGCCCGCTTTTAGGGCAAGGCTGCGGCAGGCCGTTTCAAATAAGCAGGCGCTCGTCCATCTACGAGGCGCCTCGTCGATGTCTACGGCAACTGCGACGCCGTTAACGCTCAGCGCGGCTTGATTACGAAACGAAAAGCGAAAGCGCCTGGTGCTGACGCTGGGGCGGCAACGCGCGCGCATGCCGGTGTCCGGACGAAGGGAAACAAAAAGGGCCCGGATCACGATCCAGGCCCTCTCGATCTAATGCGGCTTGCGGCGATATTAGCGCAGCTGCAAGCGTCCCGCTCCCGCGGCGATGGCAAGCCCCGTCTCGGCCTTCAGGCTGACGGGCTGAAGCGAAATCGTGCCATTGCTGCCGCCGAGGAGCACATTGGCGCCGCCGCCAAGACCGACCGTAACGTCGGCGGAGGCGCCGATATAGTCGCCGGCGAGCGCCCTATGGCGAAGCCCGGTCGGCGCCCACACCTCCCAGACGGTCTCGGAGCGATTGGTCACGCCGACATCGAGGCCGAGGCGTTCGAAATGAGCGGCGTAGCGCTCGCGGTGGCCATTGTAGCTCGTAAACACGCATCGGGCCGTTTGGAACGATCCGATGATGGCGCCGACCTTCGGCGAAGCGTAGCAATGCAAGACGCCAGCGCGGACGCCGGCGTCGGCGGGCGCGGTAAGTCCAAACGCAAGCGCCAGTGCGGATACGGCGGTCGCCAGAGTTTTCATAATGAGTTTTCCTTTCTGCTAGACCGTGGCATCGAACTGCAGTTTCACGACATTTGTTGGGATATTTGCAAAAATGCAGATGACAACGGGTAATTCAGCAACAGCTTAAACTTTGCTAAGTGAGTTGGCCTTGCGGTGTCCACTACGAACTTGTCGCAAAGGTTGTGGCATAAATGCAATTCTTGCTTCAGTCCCGCGCAAGGTAGGCCTCGCGGATGAGGCCCGCGACGCGCTCCATCTCGCGCAACGGCTCATAGATCCAGCTCTCGATGCGCCCGCCGAAAGCGCGGATGCGCCCGCTCTTTTCGAGACTGCGCCGGAACCGGACGAATTTGTCGCCCTCGCTTTCGCGCCGCCCCTTCGCCGGAAGCTTGACGACGTGGACGGGTTTGCCTGTGCTGCAGGCTTCCGTGACCATGTTTACGGAGTTGCAAGTGACGACGAAGGCGGCCGCATGCGCGAGCATGCCGAAATAGGGGTTGTCGCCCGTTCCGTCTGAGATGAAGGCGGCGCAGCCGGCGAGTTCGTCCTTGAGCGCGGCCAAAACCTCCGCGCCCGTGCGCCGCGACCCCGTGATCAGCAGCCCGTAGCCCTCGGCGGCGAGCGCGTTGAGCTGCGCTCCGAGTTCGCGCGCCTCAGGTTCGCCGAATTTGTATCGCGAGTTGTCGCCGCCGAGCAGGACCGCGATCCGCGGCGATGGAATGGCGGCGAACGCTTCTGCCCAGCGCGGCGCCTCGGCAGCGAGCCGCTCCGGCGCGATGCGGTGCAACGCGCCGTCCATCACGATGACGTTCTCGCCGGTCAGCCCGTCATGCGCCGGGACGATAATCCGGTCGAAGCGCCCGCGCAGCGAGACAGGGTCCTGAAGCTGCACCGTAAACGCGCGCCCACCGCTCTGCCCCTTCACATAAAGCGAGGGCAAGATGCTTGGGCGGCCCGTCGCGATCAGGATGTCCGGCCAGGGCGGCGTCACCGGATCGCCCTTTTTGCTGAACGCGAATTGCTTGAACGCCATGACGTGCGGCGTCGCAATGCGCCACAGCGGCTTCAAAAAAACGCGCTTCACGATTGGATTGAGGCCCATCGCCTCGGCGAGCCCAACCGCTTGATTTTCCATGCCGGGCCGGCCATTGGTCAGGCACCAGCAGGTGGGAAGCGGATGCGGCCAGAATACGCCGCCGCCGGGTTGGTTGGGGCTTAGCTCAGTCATGATGTCCTCATTGCCGAAGCGCTCCGCCTAACACGGCGGCTTGCGGAGCGAAAGCCCCCACGGCGCAGCGGAGCGCCGCGCTTTTGTCATTGCGGCGCCGGATCGTCTCGGCTATCGACCGTCATCGGCAAAGGATAAAGCTCAATGGCGTCCATCGGGGACGGTTCGGTTTCGAATGTCGTTGCCTTTCCCAAAGCCTTCAGGGGCAAGGTCGGGATGGACGTGCGAGCGGCCGGCGCCGCAGCCCTCATCATCGTTCTCCTGCGCATCCTCATCGCCGCCACGACGGATTTATCCGAGGACGAGGCCTATTATTGGCTGTGGTCGAGGCATCTCGCCTGGGGCTACTACGATCACCCGCCGATGGTCGCTTACTGGGTGCGCGCGGGAACAGCGATCTTCGGTCAGACAGAATTCGGCGTCCGCTTCGCGGGCATGCTGAGCGCCATCGCAGGCTCTTATGTGCTCTATCTCACGAGCCTCAGCCTGTTTCGGGACCGCAAGGCGGCGTTGCTTTGCGTGATCTGGCTGAACGTCACGCTGCTGTGCAACGCGGCGGCCATCGTCGCCACGCCCGACGCGCCGCTCGCCTTTTTCGCCACGCTGACGCTGTTCGCGCTCGCGAAGCTGATCGAAACGGGGCACGGCGCGTGGTGGCTCGCCATCGGCGCGGCGCTGGGGCTCGCGTTTACGAGCAAATACACCGCCGCGCTGCTCCTGCCGGGCCTGTTCCTGTGGATGATCGCCTCGGCGGAGGGGCGGCGCTGGTTCGCGAGGCCCGAGCCCTATGTCGGCGCGGCCGTAGCGCTTCTCATCGTCGCGCCCGTCGTCTATTGGAACTACGCGCATGACTGGGCCTCGTTCGCCAAGCAGGCGCAGCACAGCGTCAAGGACAAGCCCGTGAACGCTTTCGCGAGCGTCGCGGAGCTGTTCGGCGCCGAGGCCGGTCTTGCGACGCCCTTGATCTTCGCCTTCTGCCTTTTCGGCAGCGTTTACTGCTTCGTCAGAGGCGCGAAGCGCTCCGATGCGCGCCTATTGCTCCTTGGCGCGATGTCCGCGCCGGTCCTCGCGTTCTTCTTTATTCATGCCGCGGATCAGAAAATACAGGCGAACTGGCCGGGCTTCGTCTACCCCGCAGCCTTGCTCGCGGCCGTGCACGGCTTTCTTGCTTACGCGCGAGGGGAGCCCGCGCCGCGCTGGGTCCGGGTCAGCTTCCGCGCCGCGCCTTGGGTGGGCGTCGCCTTCACGCTCGTGACGTTTCTGCAGTTGGGTTTCGGTCCGCTTCCTATCGTGCCGAAGAGAGATCCGACCACGCGCATGAAGGGCTGGACGAAGCTTGGCGCGGAGGTCGAGCGCCTGAGGGCCGAGCGCGGCGCCGCGTTCATCCTGACCGGCCGCTACGCCATCACCGGCGAACTCGCCTTCTACGGCTCGGATGCGGACCGGGTCGCGCAAATCGACGAGCGCATCCGCTATGCGAGCTTTCCGGCGCCCGGCGGGGCCGCACTCAAGAGCGCCCCGTCGCTGTTCGTGCTTCGCAAAGGCGCCAGCCCGGCCCTCGCCGCATCAGCCTTCGCGACTTCCATACCTATCGCCACGCTCGCGCGGGAGACGGGATCGCCCGCCTACGACTCTTACGATGTCTACCTTCTTTCCGGCTACCGCGGCGGACTCTTCGCTTCCTCGCCTGCAGCGGAATGCGCATCGCAGGATTGCAGATAGTTCGGCGTACGCCAGCGCCTGCGCCATAGCCGCCGCCGCCAATTCACGTCAGCATCTCACTGGCTCTCCCCCAAATCCTTCGACGGCGCCTGCATGGTCTTGCCGATCTGCGAGGCCCCGCCCGATTTGCTCATGTTCCGCGCGTCGCGCGACATCCGCAGGCATTCCTGCAAGGTGACGTAGCTTGGCAGCGCGGGCGGCGTCACGAGATGCATGCACTGATCGTGCATGTCGCCCGGATAGGACGCCCATTCCTTCCGCAACTGGTCGCGCGCCTTGCGCTCCTCGGAGACGCATCCCGGATAGTCCGTCGTCTTGTTGAGGTCGTTGTTAGCTATGTCCCGGCAGCCCGATTGAATGTCAAGGCTCGGAAGCGCGCCCCGCGCCTCGCCGCCATGCCGCGTTCGCGTCGCATCCGCCGCGCCCACGAAGGCCAGAGTGAGAAACATTGTCAGAAACATAAGCCGCGGCATGGGAAGCCTCCTTCGGTTGACGGGACGCATTTGAGGTTGAACCCCGGCGGCGGAAACCGGTTCGGCGGCGCGGCTAGGCAGGCTCCTGCGCCGCGCCCAGGAAATCGGCGGAGAAGCCTCGGTCCAAGAGAAGCGCGCGTCTCAAGGCCCGGCGCATGCGGCCGGCCGCGCTGGCGAGCGAGCGTCTGTCCGAGGTCCGGGCGGAGAAATCATTCTTTGCGTAGAACCGCCTGGAACAGCCGAATGTCATCGCGCCGCACGAGCCCCAACCCAACCGAGATCAAGGAGAACGCGATTACGCACACGGGAACGCCAACTAAGAATGGGAGCGGCGGCATCCAAAAGAAGAGGAGCATGGTGAGCGCCGCCGACCCGAGCGCCCTCGCGATATCAACCCAGAAATCCAGCGCGAGGACTTCCCGCCGCAGGAGGAAGATCACCACCGCAAAGACTACGAATTCGCTCGCCACGGCCGCGGCCACCACCCCGATTCCGCCATTGCCCGTGCGTTCCTGGAATATGGGGATGAGCACCAGCTCTAACGTGGCGGTGAGCGCCACGCTTGCCACCTTCACCACGGACAACACCTTCGCCCGCCCGAGCGCAAAAAGGGTCGTGAAAAATAACACGCCCATGAAAAGCAGAGGGAATCCGAGACCAAATACTTTCATGATGATCGCGGAAGGACCGAAGTGCTGCCCGTATACGATGGCGATGGCGTCGTCTGCGAATAAGAAGGAGCCAACTGAAGCGAGCGCGCCGAGCCACAGGATCGGCCGCAGCGCAGCCCGAACCTCCGCCCTGAAGGGGACGCCGCTCGCCGCCGCACGGGTGAGGCGCGGAAACGAAGCGGTGCAGATGATGAGCGCTGGTGCGATCAATGTGCCCAAGATGTTGTACGCCGCACCGTACCAGCCGATCACGTCCGCCGAAGCGAACTTGGAGAGAATCACAACATCGATGTAAGATTGAATGTTGTTGGCGACGTTGAAGGTGATGAGCGCGCCGCCGCTCACGAGGATTTGACGAGCGATTTCAGGAGAGTAGCGCAGTGGGCGGATTGTAACCCGGCGATAGAGCCGGGTAGCGATTGCAAGGGCAAGAAAGCCGGCCAGCGCCTGCGCCGCCAACACGCCTGGAAGCCCTTCGCCAAGGTCGAGCGCCGCCAAAGCGAGCCCTACCAAGGCGACCTTGTTCGCCACTGATAGCCAGGCATCGAGGTCCATTCGATCACGGGCGCGAAATACAATACCGTAGCCTTGCGCAAGAAAAAAAGGCAGGCTCACGGCAATAAAGACAACGGCATACCAACAGGTGGCCGCGTTGTATCCCAACGCCCAGGCTAGTAGTCCAGACGGAACCGCGACCAGCACAGCAGCGGCGGTGCGCAAGGCCAGAGCCGTGCCGAGGAGAAGGCTGCCGCGCTCAGGCTGCCGCGCCACCTCGCGAGTAATATTGATGTTTTGCCCCCACTCGATAAACACATAAGCGACCCCGGAGAATGAAGCGATCAGGAAGTAAAGACCGAATTCGGTCGCTCCCAAGGTCCTTCCGAGCAACGCGCTGAAAAGGATCCCCAGCACGGTGGTGGTCACCTGCCCGAGCAGAAGGTGAAAGGCGTTTCGTGTAACCGTCCCGCGCCCGCCTTCCACACCTTCAGCCAGAGTCATCGAGGAGGATACTTTTTGATTTCCCGACGCATCCGGCTGCGGGCATTCGGGTTCTTTAAGCATGCACAGAACCTGTCTTGGTCTGATGCCCAACATCCCCTCCTTTTCGGTTGGCTCCTATGGGCTGTGACGGCACGGGAGCCATCCTGGCGGGCAACATAAGGAGCTTCGCAATCGCAGGCTCTGCTGTTGTCTGCAATCCGTACCCACGACCCGCGCTCGCGATGCAGCCGGCCCTCCTTGCCAGGAGCCGCGTCCATCGCGTCGTCGAAGTATGCGCAGTGGGAGAATTGAACGTGACCGCCGATGTCCCAGGGGAAGCCGTTGCGATCGACAAAGCTACTGGCCAAACCGCAGGCGCTCTCGCTTGCTTTCACGCCACGAAAGTTCGTGCATCTCAGGCTTTTCAAACGATAGGCGGCGCCAATTCCCATAGGTCCGGCGCCTATGACAAAAATCCGTCCGGCGTCCTTGCTCATTGTTCAGTTCTCGGGAGTTGTCGTGGACCGCAGGATCTGAGTATTGAACCTCGAGATAGCACGTGCCTTGTTCCACAACTACAAAAATCGCGCCTGGACACGCGGCGGACTGGTTGATGCCGCCTATCTGGATCCACGCACGCCCAGTAAATCGCAAATGGCAATCCAGAAGCCTACATTGCCGTAGATCCCGACAAACGGGTCGAGGCAAGCGCTGATGCGAAGATTTTTCTTGACGGCCAAATTAAAAGCCCTCAAACATCCGCTATGCACTTGCTTTGCTGCGTTGTTCTCAGTTTGCTGTTTTTTGTTAAATGCTACAATGGTTTGGAGTCGAGATCGCGGCGCGCTAACAGCTAAGGCGGGGTCGAGTTCATGCAGTTTACCAAAAGCGTTCTCGTCACAGGCGGCGCGGGATTTCTTGGCTCGCACCTTTGTGATCGCTTGATCGCGGGCGGCCATGACGTACTGTGTATCGATAATTTCTTCACAGGCGCCAAGCGCAATATCGAGCATCTTTTCGATCATCCGCGGTTTGAGTTTCATCGTCATGATGTGACCTTCCCGCTTTATGTGGAAGTCGACGAGATCTATAATTTGGCCTGCCCCGCCTCGCCCATTCACTATCAGCATGACCCGGTCCAGACCACAAAGACGAGCGTCCACGGCGCCATCAATATGCTGGGCCTCGCTAAACGGCTGAGATGCCGGATTTTCCAGGCTTCTACGTCAGAGGTCTATGGCGACCCCGCCATTCATCCGCAAACCGAGGACTATTGGGGCCATGTGAACCCCGTTGGCCTGAGATCGTGCTATGACGAGGGCAAGCGTTGCGCCGAGACCTTGTTTTTCGACTATCACCGCCAGCACAGGCTCGAAATCAAAGTCGCCCGCATCTTTAACACTTACGGGCCTCGCATGCATCCCAATGACGGCCGCGTGGTCTCAAACTTTATCGTGCAGGCGCTGAAGGGCGAGGCGCTGACCATCTATGGCGAGGGGAGCCAGACCCGCTCGTTTTGCTATGTGGACGATTTGGTCGATGGTTTTGTCCGCTTCATGGAAAGCCCTGCTGACTTAACGGGTCCTGTCAATTTAGGTAACCCAGTCGAGTTCACCATCAAGGAACTCGCCCTGCTTGTCATCGAACTGACCGGCTCGAAATCGAAGCTCAATAATTTGCCGCTCCCCTCTGACGATCCTAGGCAACGCCAGCCCGATATCGGCCTCGCAAGAAAGGCGCTGGGCTGGGAGCCGGTGGTGCCTTTGCGCGACGGGCTCAGGCACACGATTTCCTATTTCGACCGGCTGCTCGCGGAAGGGGCGAATGGACGGCTTCAGGGCCTTTAAGACGGCGGCGTCGCGTGCTTCGAAATGGAGACTTCAAAACTCACGGCGGCGCTGCCCGGTCGATTTTGTCGGGCGAGGCCTGTTATTTGCGGTACCGTTATAAGCTAGTTGAGCGCGAAGCTTTTTAACGAGAGCCAACAAAAAATAAGGGGAGTAGCTACATAAATAGTATTAAACATAATGTGCACGAACGCGAAGCTGTTCTAGTTACGGGAGGAGCTGGCTATATCGGCTCGCACGCGTGCAAGGCGCTTTCGCGCGCTGGCTATCTGCCGGTAACCTATGACAGTCTGGTTTATGGCCATGAGTGGGCGGCGAAATGGGGTCCGCTTGAAATAGGGGATATTTGCAACCGGGCCCGGCTTGACACGGTGATCTCACACTACAACCCCATAGCTATTATGCATTTTGCGGCGTTTGCCTATGTGGGCGAGTCGGTTGCCGATCCGGGCAAGTATTATCGCAATAATGTTGCGGGCTCTCTCACTCTCCTTGAGGCGGCGCGCGACAGCGGCATTGGCCGTTTCGTGTTTTCAAGCACCTGCGCCACCTATGGCATCCCGTCGAAGCTGCCGATCACCGAGGACACCCCGCAGGATCCTATCAATCCATATGGCGCATCCAAGCTAATGGTCGAGCGGATGCTTAGAGACTTCGACGCTGCGCATGGCATTCGTTCGGCCGTGTTGCGCTATTTCAATGCGGCGGGCGCAGACCAAGACGGCGAAATCGGTGAGGACCACCAACCGGAGACGCATCTAATCCCACTAGTGCTAGACGCCGCCTCAGGACGACGGGAGAATGTGACAATTTTCGGCGCTGACTACCCCACCCCCGATGGCACCTGCCTGCGAGACTACATTCATGTGTCCGATCTAGCCGATGCGCACGTGCTTGCGCTCGACCGCCTGCTGACCGGCGCAGCAAGCGACGTGTTCAATCTCGGCAACGGTCTTGGGTTCTCAGTGCGGCAGGTCGTGGATACGGTCGAGCGCATCGCCGGCCTGAAAGTGCCGGTCAAGCTCGGCGACCGCCGTCCGGGCGACCCAGCCGCGCTTGTCAGCGATGCAACAAAGGCCCGTGATGTGCTCGGCTGGCGACCGCGCCTCAACGACCTCGACGAGATTGTCCGCACCGCTTGGGCCTGGCATCAGCGGATGGGCGGGTGAGCGGAACTTGAACCGCTCCGGCATGCATGAGCGGCGCTGTCCCTTGGTCGGATTTTCGCCACCACACGCCCGACGCTCTTCTTCGAGGACCAATAGCCAAGCTGGCTGACCGGATTTCGGGCGCAACGCCATCGATTAGACAGCAGTGATCGATGAAACAGCCCGTCTGGTTATGCCGCTTGAACGGCGCTCATACATCGGACACGTTGTGCTGGCTTTACCGTTCAACGCACATATCTAGCCAAGACACGAATATACTGTGCTTGATAGCCCGTAGATGGTTCCGTTATCGCCCAGGAATTTCCCGGCCAACCTTCATTAAATTGCCGGTACGATTTCAATGCTGGCTGGCCGAGAGGTGGAGCATGATCGTTACCGCAAAATGAAAAGGTGGGTGCTCCATAGCAGCGATATCCCGCTGTCCCAGCGGCTGCGGTGCAGCAATTATCCAATGAATAATATGGATTAGGTCCTCCCACCAGATATCCCGGCGGCGGCCCTGGCTTCGTCTCGCTTACCTTTTCCCAGCGCGTACCGTAAGCAAACCAATTATGAAACATGGTTTTTGCGGAATGCGCGGCTCCGGCGGATTGCATATTCGTGAGATAAACAAGACCCAACGGATTGATGCCATGAATGTAATGGATGTAATTCATCGCTACTGTGTTCACTTTATCGGGGCAAACGCAGGCGCAGTATGATGTTAAAAGTTGATATAGCCTCGCTTGCTTGACTTTAGAAGCATTGCTGCCCCAAGTGTAATCTTTAATAGGGGAGAGATATGCATCTTTGTCGTTGATTGCCATAGGAAGCTGGTCAGCATGCTTGGTAACGCCAGCTACGAACTTTTCCAGGATATCATTCTTAACCTGAGCGGAAATATTTGGCAGGCGCGTGAAATAAAGTAACGCTTCTTGTTTGTCAGAGTCCCACTGTGTCGGACCCCAGCTCGGGACAATTGAGGTGTAGTTCGATTCGACGAAGCCGCTGTACCTCAAATCGCCGCTGAGTTCATAAAGATAGACCGCAGCCTCGACTTTCGCCGCCAATCGGTCCTCGTCCGTCATTTCCTGCTGACCTGAAGCGAGTTTTCCGGATCCAGGCTGCTTTGCTTCATCGTTATTGAAATACAAGATACGAGGATTGGCAGCCGCCCAATCCCATGCTTTTTGGGCGCGGGCCGCGAGATCCGCGCCATAGCCGCTGAGACCGGCCTCTGGCCGTGCCGAATAAATTTTTGCTGCATACGCAAACGCCGCCGCCCCCATAAGGGTTGCCGCCGTCGTTGGCGGACCGTAATAGCTGGAGCCGTTCGCGGAGGACGGTGGGCTCCCTTCGGCCAATCCCTGGACGCAGAGCATTGAGCCATCCGCGTTTTGCATGCGCGCGAGCCAATCCAATCCCCATTTAACTTCGTCGAGAATATCGGGAACGCCGTTGCCGGACTCGGCGATGCCACTGTCGTCGCCGAAAGCAGCCGGGCTTTCTTCGAAAGCGCGCAGCAGAACTACGATAACGCGGGCAGTCCAGCTCGTATATTTGTTATAGTCCCCTGCGTCGAACCAGCCGCCATGGAGATCTTTGACATCGGCGTCGCTCCTGAGCCACTGGTCCTTGGATTTCCACGACCGTGTTTGAGGATCCTGCCCAGCGCCAATATGGCTCGCGGCATCAGCCCAGCTGGATCCGGCTGTCTCAGCGGTCTTTTTGAAGCCAGCGCGCTGGTAAAAGTAGGTTCTTAGCGCGTGCTTGAGAACATCCCGGTAAACGTTATCGCCAATCTGGAAATCGGGGGAGCGCAATCCCCGTTCAATGTCGACGATGGTATATTTTCCAGGGGTAGCTACATCGGAAAAATCGAACCACCAGACTTTGTCGCCCGAAACTACATCGATAGCTCCGCCATTCCAAGCACTCGGAGAGCCTTGTTTAACGATCTTACCGGTAGATCGATCGACGACTGCGTAACTACTCCCCGGCGTAAAATGGGCCACGCTATCGTAACCAACCTGCGGATCGCGGATTACTGCAATCTTGGGAGCTTTCTCAGGATAGCCGAACTGGTCGACAACGATCACCGGTATCGGCCCGTTTACGCCGGTTTTTAATCCCTAACTCCAAGGAGTTTTACTCGCCGAGTAATTATCGCCTGGACCAAATTTCAGAGAAGCATCTGATTGACGGCTTGGATTGCTTCTGGCGTCCACGGAAGGTGATGGGGAAATCTTTATCGTGTCGTCCGCCATCACGCCAGGGGACGTATCACACAGCAATATTAGGATCAAAAAGCACAAAAGAATTTGTCGCATACGCTACTCGCGTTCCCCGGTCGCCCACAGGACATCGGCGAGCCCGCAGCGACAGTGCCAAGCATCGGCAAGCGCGTCAAGGGATGCATTCAGAACTAACCGGGAGGCGGCGGCCAAGCGACTATTGAAAGCCCGGGATGCTGCTCGAGGCCCACGCATTTCCGCAATCTATACCGTTATTTAGTTGCTGATCTGCCACAGCTTCCTCACGTCTGAAGCCCAAAGGGAAAATTGAGGTGCTTTGCACGCGATCGTTGGTTACCATCTGCTCCGAGTTTAAAGGGAGAATCTCTGCATTTGGGACGGAAATTGCGATGACGCCGATAATTTTGAGTGCGGCAAAGGATTATGCACTGTCTTAGTTAGGCGTTCGAACCTGAAGCAGAGTGGGGCCAAATGACCAAAACGATTTATCGGGGGCGCAATTGTCGATAATTCGCACCCTCGCTGGGCTATTCGTCGGAGCGCCTTTGCTGTGCGGATGCCTACCAATATTGCCTGTGGATGGCCCCGCTAGTCACGATATAGTCCTCAATGCATCGGCGACCCTCACCAATCAACCGGGCGCGGCTCTCTATAATTATGCTCTGGTGGATTTCAATCCAACTGTACTTGAGTGTTTGAATAACATTGAAGTCGATTTGTTCGCCAAGACCTTTGGACGGGGAGCAACCCGCAGCCGGCGAATTCCTGCGGTACGAGTGGGTGTAGGCGATGTGTTGCAAGTGTCCGTCTTCGAATCATCGAAGGAAGGGCTTTTTTCTCCTCCCGAGGGGACTATTCGGGCGGGCGGTTTCGTTTCCCTCCCAAATCAGGCGGTTAGCAGCGCTGGCACAATCTCCGTCCCATACGCGGGAGAAGTCCCCGTAACCGGGCGAACAGTGCCCGAACTTGAGCGCGAGATTGAAAACAAGCTCGCAGCACGTGCTGTTGAACCGCAAGTCGTTATCACTTTGGTCGAGCAAAATGCAGGTACCGTTACTGTGATAGGCGACGCGATAAACGGGTCTAATAAATTAAAGTTTTCGGGTTCCGGCGAGCGCATTTTAGACATGATTTCAAAGGTAGGGGGACTTAAATATCCAGCCTACGAGGTATTTGTAAAAATTCAACGCAAAAGCCGGGTGGCAACGGTTTATTTTCCGAGGCTTGTCGATAATCCAGAAGAAAACATCTTCGTTGAGCCAGGTGACTTATTTTTTATCTACAGAGATCAGCGGAGGTACGTCGCGGTTGGGGCGACTGGGGCCACTGGCGGGGGGGCTACTCTCGCTGGCAACAACACGCTTGTTGGGGCGGTAGGTCAGTTCTCATTCGATCAAGAGCATCTTTCTCTCAACGAGGCGATTGCGAAAGCTGGAGGGATCCTAGACGGTCGCGCCGATCCGGCTCAGGTGTTTTTATACCGTATTGAGCCCCGCGAAACTCTGGAAAGCATGGGCGTAGATATGAGTAGATTCCCGCCAAACCAGAAAATCATACCGACAATTTACAGGGCGAACTTCCGTGACCCATCGAGTTTCTTCTATACCCAGAGGTTCCCGATGCGTCATAAGGATGTCATCTACGTGGGTAATTCAAACTCCGTTGAGCACGAAAAGCTCTTCGGTTACTTAAATGACCTGACTGGGACAATGGCGGGAGTTGCAACAAATATTGCTACAGTAGTTCACCACGGGCCGTGAGCCACGGCGGCGGCGACGTCGCGCTGACCGTCAACTCCATCGAGGCGGGCGAGTTCCAACATACGATCTCACGCCGCTGGATCCAAAAAGCCTCCTCTCCCAAATTTACGTTGGCGCACGCTGGGAGGCAAGCTGCTAGGTTGATACCTGCCCGCCGCCAACCTTCAAGGTGGCTCGGCAATGACTGGGGTTTTCCCGGTGGGCAGACGCAAACTCATCACGTTTCATAATAGGCGCCGTAATAAGGGCCTTTGTAGGCTTCAATACTCTGCAACGCGCTAGGATCTATCTTGTTGAGCACAAAGCACAGAGTTCGCTCACCCGTGATATCGATTTCATCGAGCGCCTCTTGGACAACGCGTCGCTTGGTTTGCCCCCACTCAATAACGAAGACAAACCGATCGAGGAAACGCTCCATCATTTTGGCGTCCACGACCGACAGGATGGGCGGACACTCAATTATGATGTGATCGTAAGATTCTCGAGCGGCAACCAACAGACGCTCCATCTGAGGCGACCCAAGCAACTCAGCTGCATTTGGAATCCGTTTCGAGAGGACGCATGGCAAGAAATCCAAACCTGAGCGCGGTCTTTTTATGACAAGCTTGGGAAGTTTCGATGTATCGTTTAAGACTTCTATCAATCCAGCACGAGAATCTGGCTCTAACCTGGCGGTCAATTGCCGCCGATGGAGGTCTCCATCGATAAGGAGTGTGCGTGCAGACGTAGCCGTCAAGGTCGCCAGGTTAGTCGCGATCGTCGACTTGCCATTCTTCGCAGCTGAAGACACGATGCCGATGACCTTGTCTCCTCGTGTGCGACGCGCAATTTCAAGCGATGCTTTAATATTTCTAAACGACTCCGTAAATCGCGAGTACGGCGCATCAAGAACGAATTCCTCCAAAACTACCAAATCTGTGCTGGCCTGCATTGACCCTGGCTGCAGCGCACTCACCTCAATTATTGGCACGCAAAAACAACTTAAGCCGGTGGCCTTTTTAACTTGTTCAGGTGTCCGAAACACTCCAGCAGCAAGTTCTTTCCCGATAGCGCCTCCGGCTCCAAACAGGAGCCCGATCACAATGCCTCCCCCAAGCACCGCAAGGGGCTTCTTTGTACTCTTATGCAACTGCGGCGATGCCCTAGTGATGACATGTGCATCCTGGATCGGGTTAAGAGGTTGTGTTTTTAGAGCATTGAATTTTTCCAGAACGCTTTTGTATTGATCACGGAGACTTTCTGCCGCACCTTCGAGTTGGCTAAGGGTGACTTGAGCTTGACTTTCTGTTCTCGCTTGCTGCGATAACTGTGATATCAGAGCGACCAGCTCGGTGTTTTCTGACTGGGCGGTTTGGTAAGAGACTTCGCCAAGTCTCCTTTCCTCGTATCGGATCGCAGCGCGCGCGTCGTCCATATCCTTGTGAAGCTTGACGACGGCGAAGTGATCCGGCCCTACGCGAGTAGCCAACTCAGCAGCCCTTCTTGACAAGTCTAGGTATTTCGAACGGAGCGCCACGATTACTGGATTATCGGGGAATATCAGGCCTGGTTCTTCCTCGCTGCTTGTCGGCCCCTGGACGCGGTCGAGCCGTGCTTTTGCTTCGGCAACTTGCATTCTGGACGCTGTCAGCTTGGCTGTGAGAGCTGCTATCTGCTCGGTCGGCAGCGAGCCTGCGCTTTTGCTAACCAGATTGTTGGCTAATTTGAATTCTTGCAGAGCCTTATCAGCGCCCACGACGGCCTGCTGCAGCTCGATCAATCGGTCCTGAAGCAGTTGGCTGGCCATCTTGGTGGAACTGGATTTCGCGTCCGAAGTGGTGGCGAGATAGGAATCTACAATAGTATTGACTATGTAGGCTGCCTTTTTCAAATCGTCAGAAGCGAAGGTCACTGCGATAACGCCGGGCCCCTCGCGATCGACGCTCAAGCGTTTCAGAAACGTTTCGACAGCAATCCGCTCGCGGGCTGCCTCTGGGTCGATTGGAAGTTCGCCTTCCAAACCGGCGAACTGTTTAACAATGTTCTTTAATTTGCTTAGGCCCCATGTCTCCGTGCTGCGATCAAGGATATTTCCAACGAATTCCTTATCGTGCGACAAGTTCATCGATCGCACAATCGGAAGAATAATGCTTTCCGAAGACAGGACGTAAATCTGGCTCCCAGTCTCGGCGTCGTCGAAAGCGGGCTCGTCGAGGACTTTATTGGCCTCTAAAAATCGGTTAACACTTCTATCAGTCAGTATGCGGGCCGTGCTCATATAAAGTTTTGGTACTGAGAGCAGGTACAAAGCCGCCACCGCCAGCCCAAGTAAACATCCCATTAGGGGAAGGCGCCACCCTCGACGCAAAATCAGGATAATGTCCGCAATTGTAATGGCCGAATTCCCGCGCCAGGTATCAGCATCCAGCGAGGGATCGTAATCACTAGTCAGCACCGTTTTACTCCGCTCGAAAGAGCCAATGCGTTCTACAAAAATATAGAGCGCCAGCCATGGCTAAAGCAATATATGGTCCAAAAGCATTTGTTGGTCCAGCCTCAGGAGGGGTTGCGGTTACCAACGGTCCATCCACATCGCGCCACGAGTTGCCCCGGCGCCGAATGATCACCTTCGGTTGACCAGGCACACTCCATCGACTTGACCGGCTCTCGATCGTGATTCCGTCATCGCACTGGTTCGCGCGGGGCAGCACATGGCGGCAACCTCCGGGCGCTTGATCGCAAAATCCACGCGGCCGGCGAACCGCTAGCCCGAGCTTTCTGCTTGTTGAGATACATGTCATCGATCTGGTTTAGCTATTTTCTACGCGAGAGGCTTTTACTGGGTACAATGAACGCTACGCCGCCGTGAGAGGCGCTCCCAGCATCTCCAGCGCCTTCTGCTGAATGGCTGTTGGGCGGGTTGTCATGGTCAGCGCGTAATTGGGATTGCCTGCGGCGACGGCCTCGTTGAGGCACAGCGTGCCGAGATCGGCCATCAGGGTCTGGAAGCTGTGCACGGGCTGCCCCTCGTCCGCGATCTTGCCGGCGGCCTTGGCTTTGGCCTTGTCCGAGCGCGGGGCCTTGGCGACGGGGCTTGAGCGGGAGGCGAGCGCGGCCTCCTTGTCCTCGTCGTCGAACAGCATGGGGGCGAGCTTGCGGCGCATATGCCATTCTACGTAATAGGCCAGCATGCACAAGAACAGGTGCGCCCGCACGCGTTCCGAGAGCCAGCGATAGATGGGGCGAGTGTCGAGATCGGCGGTTTTCAGGCTGCGGAACGCGCGCACTACCTGGGCCAGATTTTTATAAGCGCTGACAGCATCGTCAGCCCCGATCGCCTCCTTGGGGAGGTTCGTGCGGATGACGTAAAGCCCATCGAGTGCGGCTTCGGCGGCGATCCTGGCTTCGTTGCGGCTAAAGCTGAAGCTCGCCTCTTCGATGGCAAGATCGAAGTGCTTGGCCATTTTATGCTGGCCGATAACCTCGCCCACGGCGACGCCGATGCGATCCTTGCCGCGAAGAGGATCGCGCTTGCGCGCCACGGCCGCCTGGATGCGGCCGAGAGCTTTCTCCGTCGCGTCCAGAAGCTCCCGGCGCTTCCTGGCGCGCTCCGTCGCGAGTTCGCGATTGCGGCAAACGATGAGCCGTTCGCCGGGATAGCCGGGCGAAGCGATTTCGGCCATATCGCGTTCGTCGAACAGCGACATCTGCAGTGGCCCCTTATCCGCCGCCAGAGCCTGGATCGCCGGCGCGCGCAGGGCGGCGATCCAGTCGAACCCGGCGGGCGCCAGCTCTTCACGGATGCGGGCCTCGGCGATCGTGCCGCGGTCGCCAACCAGGACCACGCGCTGAAGCCCGAAGCGCTGTTTCAGTTTTTCGATCTGGGCGGCCAAGGTCTTGGGGTCGCCCGTGTTTCCCTCGAAAGCCTCGACGGCGACCGGACAGCCATTGGCGGCGCAGAGCAGCCCATAGACGATCTTGCCTTTCTTGCGGTCGCGATTATAGCCGAACGCGGCCAGATCGCAGCAGCGCCCCTCCACATAGCTCGACGGCACGCCGTACAGCACAAGACAGCCGCCTTCGAGATGTTTTCGGGCCAGCCGCTTCTCCACCTCGGGCTGGCGGGCGAACAGCCAGTCGAGGGCCTCATACAGCTCCGCCGCGGCGACCGGACCGAGGCCCAGAACCTTCCCCGTGCTGGCGCAGGCGGTGGCCCCGTCGAGCATGCGCGCCGTGCCGAGCTTCGAGGCCGGGGCGACGATCCGGCTGACGATCGCCGCCTGCACGAGTTTGCAGGGCCGGCTGTCTTCGGGGCCGAGGATGCGATCGAGGCCGGTCGCCCGGATCGCGGCGAGAACGGCGGCCACATGGCCGTGGGGCAATGACCGCGTAATGGCGAAGGGCTGTTCTCCGGGCGGAAGCGCCGTTCCGCCTTTGAGGATGATGCGCAACCCCTCGATCTGCTCCGCCGGCCAGCCGGTCAGATTGAGAAGGGTGCGCTTCTTGATCTTGCCGCCCTCGCGATAGGTTTCGCGCAAAAGCACGGCTGGCGGCGAATTGCGGTTGGGGACGGCCTCGATGTACATGGCTAAGTTAGACCATTATTCGCCTCGCCATGTCAAGCATAATAATCCAATTTACATGGCCACATTTCTGGCCCGGTTTTTCCAATCTCTTGAAATCATGCCGCTTTCCCGAGTAGAAGCAATAAGTTTTTGGGTCGCTGGTGACTTTTCCGATTGCAAAAATCATCAGGGCAAACGCGAGATAACAGCTAACAAGTGTGGTGGACATCTTCTGTCCTATTCTGATGTTCGATATTCCTGAAAGAACAACTCGAGAGGAAGCCGCCCCGATGGGATCATCATTTTGCTTTCCCAAGATGCGCAGGAATACCGAACAGCGTTCTTTGTTTTAAAGTATATTAATCTGCAATTCTTAAAAAAATGCAATCTTCGGTTGCGTGACGTCCCTGCGCGGAGAACCCGGCGTGTGTGTCGAAACACCGAGCCGTTCGTACTCATGAAAGGTGAGCCGCTTGCAAAACTGTAACCTTCGAAGGGATGGACGGCAGTCTGTCCGGCAAGCCCTTAATCTTGCCGCCGCAATCGCCGCGTGGACAATTCCGCGCTGTCCGTTTCAATCATAAGCTATTAAAATATAAGGGAAAATGTCAGTATAACTCCACGAACTCCGGGCTAATCCGAGAGGGCGGCGCCATCGCCCGCATTGACGGACGCCACCCCCGCGACATTGGCAAGTTTGGCCGCGAGTTTGGAAATGGAGCCGGGGCCTTGAACCTCAATCGTGACGGTGGCTTTTCTCTTCGCTTGCTGCGCATCGACCACAATATCCCCTCCGCTTCGATCTAAGAATGCGCCCGCGCCCTCGAACTGGCTGTCGCGAAACGCTTCGCCGCGTTGAGGCGTCTTCTGGACCCGCAATCGGCTGATCGCGAAGCCCTGCTTGGTGACGGCGACTATAACATCGCGCAAGACTTCATTCTCATCGTCGAATGAAACTTCGAGGAGCGATGGCGTAAAGCGGGACTTTGGCAGATACCGCGCAAGATAAGGAAACGTGAAGACGATAATGAAATGACCCGCCACGACAAAAATGGCGAGAAGCGGAAGTCCTGCTCCGCAAGCCATGCCGACGGACGCGGTTAGCCAAACGATGGCCGCCGTTGTCAGTCCGCGAACGCTGTCGCGGCGCACAAAAATCAACCCGCCGCCAATAAAGCCGATGCCCGAAACCACTTGAGCCGCGACGCGGGAGGGATCGACGACGATGCGGCCGTTTTCCAGCACATCCGTGAAACCGTATTTTGAGACCAGGATGATGAGGGCGGACGCGACCCCGACAAGCGTGTGAGTGCGCAGGCCCGCGCTTTTCTGGCGAAACTCGCGCTCAAATCCAATGAGCGCCGCCAGAACAAAGGCAAGCGCGAGTTCGCCGATCTGTTCCCATCCCTGCCCCATCGGTTCGCCAAAATGCATCGGCCGCTCCTCCCTTAAAACGAGAAGAAATTTGTCTGGGTTGCTCGCAAGTCAACGGTAAAACGAATGAATGAGGTTCGTTCCGGTCGCGCCAGAGAGCGGACGCGCAGCCCCTGCAAAGTGAGCGGCCGGCAGAGCGTGGGTTGAGGGGGCTTTCCTCGATGTCGGGCGTCGATCAGGTCGAGACGCTTTTCGATCTTTGCAAGACGGCTGTCCATGCGGTCGATGCGGCGTTCCAGCCGCACAAAATCGTCGCGCAGAGTTTCACATCCGTCCTGTCGGCGCGCTCTTTATAGAAATCGGCCAATCCGTTGCTGATTGTTCTCATCTTCTTTTATAAATATGGGCCGAAACCCGCTTGTGTCGAGCGAGAGGCGTCAGGCAGGTGCGGGCGCAAGATGCGCGCTGACGCCGTGCTCGGTCTTCTCCCAGTAGAAGGGCGCGCGGATGAGCTGCCACACCGCGCGATAGGCGGCCGCCGACACGAACAGCCAATAGACCGGGATAAAAATCGCCTGCCGCCGCAGCCCCTTGTGGCCCGCGCCGCTAAGGCTCATGGCGCCGAGCGCGAGGTTCACCGCATAGCCGCCCACGAAATTCGCGAGCGCGATGGCAAGCAGCGCGTTGTCGCCAAACGTCGCGCCGGGGCGGAACAACTCTCCCTGCCAAGCGTCGTAGGCGAGCACAAGGTAGAACACCGGATGCGCGAGCGAGGAGATGATAATCCCCGCGAAATAGGCGTGGAAGGCGAGGAAGCCAGCAAGCCCGGTTTCGTGGAGCGTCGTCAACGGCTGGCGCATATGCACGCCGAAGGTCTGCATCCAGCCCTTCAGCCAGCGCGTGCGCTGCTTGATCCAGGCCGTCGTCTGGCAGCACGCCTCTTCATAGGTTGTGGAGTTCGAGCGTCTCCGCGCGATAGCCGGCGCGGTGCAGGCGCATGCCGAGGTCGGCGTCCTCGGTGACGTTGAACGGATCCCAGGCGCCGATGTCGCGCAGCACGCCGATGCGGAAATGGTTCGACGTGCCGCCGAGCGGCAGCGGCAGACCGAAGCGCCCGAGCAGCGGCAGGATGCCCCGGAACAGCGTCGCGTATTCGATGGTGAACTGGCGCGACAGCCAATTCTCCTTTGCGTTGAAATAGTCGAGGCTCGCTTGCACGCAGGCGAGATCGGCGGAGGCGTGATGGAACACGGTTGCCGCCTTGCGAAGCTGGTCCGGCTCGGGGCGATCCTCCGCGTCGTAGATCACCGCGAGATCGCCGGTCGCGAATTGCAGCGCGTAATTCAGCGCCTTCGGCTTGGTGCGCGGCTGGCGGTCCGGCACCACGATGAGATCGACATTGCCGGGGAAGTGGAGCTTCGTGGCCGCCTCGATGGTGGCCGTATCGACGGCCTCAAGCACGATCTTGATGTCGAGCTTGGCGGGCGGGTAATCGAGGTTCTGCAGCGCGCGGGCGAGATGGGGGAGGATTTCGACCTCCTTGAACAGGGGCACGAACACCGTGTAGCGCGGCAGTTCGGCGTCGCTGAGGAGCGGCGGCGCGTGGTCCTTGCGGCGCGACGGCAAGAGGAGGTTCACGACGGCCGCGAGCCTCAAGACGATGGCGAACAGGAAGAACAGCGAGAGGCCACTCGCCGCGAGCGTCAGCGTTTCCCTCGGCGCGAATGCGAGCGCCCCCATCGCAAGCCCCATCAGGACCGTCCCGAAATAGACCTGCCAGGAGGCGAGGCCCGTTTTCGCGCTCCATTCGGGCCGCTCCTGCATCAGCCCGGCGACGGCCTTCGACACGAGCACGCGCCCGTAGGACCGCGTGACGAGGTCGATCAGCTCCTGCCGGGTCACGAGCTTCAGCCGTCTCCTCTTTGCGCCGAGCTTCTCCGAGAGCGCGAGCAGCGTCTGCGTGGAGAAAGATTGGCCGTTCATGGCTATCGCGTCTCCGCCATCGACCGCGAACGGCACGGGCCGCTGCAGCAGGAGCCATGTTTCGCCGGTCGCGGAGGGCAAACGCACGCGGTATGGGGCCGCGCCGCCGGCGAAGGACAGGCGCCGCGACAGCCGGTCGAATACGTCCGCGGCCTTGAAGACGCCCGCCGCAATCGCCGCCTCAAGAAGGCCAACCCCGGCCTGACGCGCGTGATCCTCGAGTTGCTTGAATACCTCCGGCGAACAGCGAAGCTCGCGGAGCACGGCGCGTTCGAGATCGATGTCGCCCGCATCCGAAGCGGGAAACCCCGAGTCATGGCGCCAATCGCTTGCGCCGCTTTCTCGCCCCGGTTTATGGTCTCCTCCCCAAGACCGGGACGCATCGGCGTCGAAATCCACTTTTTCCAGAAACGCAAGACAGTTTATCATAATGAGAAAGCACCGCGCCGCGCCCTTTAAGTCAACTTATCCCTGGTTGTGGCTGGTTTTTCTCCTCGCGCTCAGCGTTTCTCCTTGGGCCGGACCGAAAGCCGCCGGCGCTGACGACGCTGCTCAGAAATGGCGCGAGGTGCAGGTGGGGCCGAAGCCCGATTGGTCGTGGCTGCCCCAGCTCCGCGTGCTGACCGAAGCCGATTACCCGCCCTTCAATTATTACGATGAGGAAGGCCGGCTTACGGGCTTTAACATCGATCTCGCGCGCGCGGTCTGCCGGGAGCTTTCCATCGAGTGCGACATCAACGCCGCCGAATGGAAAACGCTCACGCCGTCGCTCAAGAACAACGAGGCGGACGCGGTTTTCGCTTCGGTCGCCATCAATGCGAAGTCCGTTTCGGAGGTGGATTTCACCAGCCGCTACTATTCGACGCCGGCGAAATTCGTGGGGAAAACCGGCGCCAGCTTCAAGGAAATCGCCGTGGACGCGCTGAAGGGCGAGAAAGTCGCCGTCGTGAAAGGCTCCGCCCACGAGGCGTTCCTGCGCGATTTCTTCGAGGGCGCAAAGCTCGTCCCCTACGAGACGCCCGCCGAGGCGCGCGCCGCGCTCAAGAGCGGCGAGGTCAGCCTTTTGTTCGGCGACGGCATTTCGCTGATGTTCTGGATACAAGGCACGGACTCCGCCCGGTGCTGCGAGTTCAAGGGCGAGGGATACACCGAGGCGCGCTATTTCGGCGACGGCGTCGGCATCGCCGTGAGAAAGGGGAACGCGCGGCTTCGCGACGTGCTGGATTATGCGCTCGCCCGCGTGAAAGCGTCCGGACGCTACGAAGAACTAATGCTGCGCTATTTCCCGCTGCCGCTATACTAGGTGCGGAACCCCGAAAGAAAGAGGATCGGCCATGAGACTTGATGGGAAAGTCGCGATCGTCACCGGCGCGGCGGGCGGTATAGGCTTCGCCATCGCAAAGCGGTTTGTGGAGGCGGGCGCGCGCGTCGCCATCGCCGACATCAGGCGCGAGCAGACCGAAAGCGCGGCGCGCGAGCTTGGCGGACCGGATCGCGCGCTTGCGGTCGAAATGGACGTCACGAGCGAGGAGGCCGTGAACGAAGGCGTCGCAAAGACGGTGGCGGCTTTCGGCACGGTGGACATCCTCGTCTCGAACGCGGGCGTCCAGATCGTGCATCCGGCGCAGGACTTCCCCTTCGCCGACTGGAAGAGGATGCTCGCCATCCACCTCGACGGCGCGTTCCTGACATCGAAGGCCTGTCTGCCGCATATGTACAAGCAAAAATCCGGCGCGATCCTTTTCATGGGTTCGGTGCATTCGAAGGAAGCGTCGCCGCTGAAATCCGCCTATGTGACGGCGAAGCACGGGCTTCTCGGTCTGTCGCGGGCGATCGCGAAGGAGGGCGCGGCTTATGGCGTGCGCACGAACGTGATCTGCCCCGGCTTCGTGTTCACGCCGCTCGTGCAAAAGCAGATCCCGGAGCAGGCGAAAAGGCTTGGCATCTCCGAGGGGGAGGTGGTCAAGAAGGTAATGCTCGGCCAGACGGTCGACGGCGAATTCACCACTATGGAGGATGTCGCCGAGGCTTCGCTTTTCTTTGCCGCGTTCCCGACCAACGCCATGACGGGCCAGTCGCTCATCGTCAGCCACGGCTGGCATATGGAATAAGGCCCGCGCCGGACCCTTCTTCGGGAAAGAGTCCGGCGCCGCAACCGTCGCGCCGGCGCTCCCGCCTGCCATCAGCCAGAACATCGGCTTCGCAACCGATGCGCGGCGCTCGACGGGCGAAATCTGTTTATGCGCAAGCCACGCCAGAATTGGCGCTGAAGGCCGGGGGCGGTCATTGAGCCGATTGCCGAGTGTGCCTGCTGTTGGGGGATAAGCCGCCAATCTCGAAAGGCAGGAGCAGGTGGATTTTCGGCGCCGCTTTGTATCGCGAAATGATACGTTACTCTTGATATTGGCATCACGGAATGATACTAACGAGCCTGAGTTCTGGCGGGGAAGGCTGTGATCAAAAGCTTCAAGGATGAGCGCGCCAAAGCCATATTTGAGGGGCGTCATCCAGGCAAGGGATTTCCCGCCGGCCTGCTCCGCGCCTGCCGCCGCAAGCTGGTTATGCTAGCGGAGGCGCGTATGCTCGGCGATCTGCGGAGCCCGCCCGCGAATTGGTTGGAGGCGCTACAAGGCAATCGTGCCGGTCAACATTCGATCCGTATCAACGATCAATGGCGGATTTGCTTTGTGTGGACCGGCGGCGACGCTGAAGACGTAGAGATCGTGGACTATCATTGAGGCGTGAGACATGGCCAAAGATCCGCTTGCTCCGGTGCATCCAGGCGAAATCCTCCGCGAGGAGTTTCTCGCACCGCTTGGAATGAGCGCCTATGCGCTGGCCGCAGCCTGTCATGTGCCGCGCACGCGGATTGAGCGGCTTGTGCGCGAGGAAACGCCGGTGACAACGGATACGGCGCTTCGGTTGGCGCGCTATTTCAGCACAACGCCGGAATTCTGGCTCGGCCTGCAGACGCGTTTCGACCTGGAGCAGGCGAGCAATGCGCTGGGCTCGGGCATCACCGCGATCCGGCCGCGGGAGACGGTGTAAGAGGAACACCGGCGTTGGCGAGTTAGGCCGGGAGCGGAAGTTCCGGTCTCAAAAAAGTTTTCACGAGGCGATGCTTGGTTTCAGATCTTATTGCGGACGCTTCGCGGGTGTGTCGGCGGCAGCCTGATTGGGATATAAGCAGCTCCATTGCACGAGTTTATTGCAGTTGACTGCTCTATCGTGCGATGGGGGATCAAATGGACTGGGTCATAATTTATCGAGATATCGAAGACAAGCTTCTGCCTCACTATCAATGCGATATTTGGGAGCGCGGGCTCTATTACTATCTTATAGGTCAATCACGGCTGAGAGAGCGGGAGCAAATAATCGTACCATTGCCGCAAATTGCGGCTGGCCTCAAATGTTCTGAATTTCAAGCCCGAAAAGTCATTAGATCTCTTTCCCAGAAAGGGATCATTTTGCTTGAGCAAACCCGTCAGGGACACCAGGTGCGGGTTCTATTGCCTTCGGAACTTTCAATTCCTGAGGCTGTTAAAGATCAGGAAATACAGGATATTGAAACTATAGATTTCTATCAAGGCCGTCGCTACCTGCGACAAATATTAGATCGAGAAAGGTGGTCGTGTTTCTATTGCTTGAAAGAAATTACAGAGGAGACCTGCCAGCTAGACCATCTCCTACCGCAAGTATCAGGGGGCACCAACAATTACCGGAACATCGTGGCATCATGCTACAATTGCAATACAAGAAAGCAGGGCTTTGAAGCTACTGACTTTCTCCGTTCCTTGTTCCGGAGCGGCTTTCTCAGCGAAACTGAAATAGGAGAGCGAATGACAGCGCTTGAGCAACTTCAATCAGGTCTTCTTAAGCCTGTCCTTTAGAGCAAAAATATGCCAAGTAAATCAATGTTTATCTAAAAAAGTATCAATATCTAAGATGGATCACGTGTAATTAGTTTGGTTTCGGAGGCGACCACATTTGGATCTCAAAGCGGCCTTGGCGCGCATTGGTGCCTGTGAAAACCGGCAGGACCGCTCTCGACCCCTTGCAGGCGCCTCGCACCTTCTGTCGCCGATTTGCAACAGCATGTCACTCGATACAGCTTAAGATTGCAACGGCGTGGCGAAAGACCCGAGCAAATGCCAGCTCTGGTTGATAAAAGCGGCCTTTTTTTGCAAAACGAACCCAATGAAGCAAACAAGCCCTTACCAGGGCCCACGCCGCGAGCGAGCCGCCCGAGGAGCCGAAAGAGCCGCAGCCATTCGTTCGCGAAAGGCCGGATAGATCGGCCTAGAACTGCTCGGCGTCCAGCTCCATCATGGTCTTGCTGCCCGCGGTGAGGCTCCTGAAGCGGCTGCCCGCCTCGGGCAGCATCTTCTGGGCGAAGAAGCGCGCCGTCTTGATCTTCGCATCGTAGTAGGCGGCCGAGCCGTTCGCGCCCTCCGCGAGCTTCTTCTGCGCGACCTTCGCCATTTTCACCCACATCCAGCCGAGGCTGGCGAGCGCGAAAATGCGTAAGTAGTCCGTCGCCGCGCCGCCCGCCTCATCCGGATTGGCGAAGGCGTGCTGAGCGAGCCATGCGGTCGCCTGCTCCAGCTTGCTCAGCGCCTCTTCCACCGGCGCCACGATATCGGCCAGCGACGCTTCGGCCTCCAGAAGTTCCGCTTGCATGGCAAGGAAGAAAGCACGCACAGCGCGGCCGGCGTTCATGGCGAGCTTGCGCCCGACAAGGTCCAGCGCCTGGATGGCGTTGGCGCCCTCGTAGAGCATGGCGATGCGCGCATCGCGCACGAACTGCTCCATGCCCCATTCGCGGATGTAGCCGTGGCCGCCATACATCTGCTGCATCTTGATCGCGATCTCGACGCCCATGTCGGTGTAATAGGCCTTGATGACCGGCGTCAGCAGGGCGACGAAATCGTCCGCCTGCCGCCTCACCGCCTCGTCGGGATGATGCCCGGCGCGGTCGATGCCGAGGGCGACCATGACGGCCAGGAGGCGGGCGCCTTCGACGAAGGCCTTCGCCTCCAGGAGGTTTTTCCGCACGTCGGGATGCACGATCAGCGGATCGGCGGCCTTGTCCGGCGCCTTGGCGCCCGTAAGCGAGCGGCCTTGCAGCCTGTCCTTCGCATAGATGAGCGCGTTCTGCCGCGCGATTTCAGCGATGCCGAGGCCCTGGATGCCGACGCCGAGCCGCGCCTCGTTCATCATGGTGAACATTGCGCGCATGCCCTGGTTGGGCTCTCCGATCAGCCAGCCCGTGGCGCCGTCGAAGTTCATGACGCAGGTCGCGGACGCCTTGATGCCCATTTTGTGCTCGATGGAGCCGCAGGACACGCCGTTGCGCGGGCCTGCCTCGCCGTCCGCGTCCGGCAGGAATTTCGGCACGAGGAAGAGCGAGATGCCCTTGGTGCCCGCGGGCGCGTCGGGGAGCTTCGCCAGCACGAGATGCACGATATTGCTGGTGAGGTCGTGTTCGCCAGCCGAGATGAAGATTTTCGTGCCGGCGATCTTGTGCGTCCCATCGGCGGCGGGCACGGCGCGCGTCTTGATGAGGCCGAGGTCGGTGCCGCAATGCGGCTCGGTGAGGCACATGGTGCCGGACCACTCGCCTGCGACCATCTTCGGCAAGAAGCGGTTCTTCAGCTCATCCGAGGCGTGCGCCGCGATGGCGGCGTAAGCGCCGTTCGTGAGGCCAGGATACATGCCGAAGGAGAAGTTCGACGAACACATGAATTCCTCGACCGCGAAGCCGAGCGTATGCGGCAGGCCTTGCCCGCCATATTCGGTGGAGCATCCGAGCCCCGTCCAGCCGCCCTCGACAAACCGGTCGTATGCCTGCTTGAAGCCCGCGGGCGTGCGGACGACGCCGTTCTCGAAATGGCAGCCCTCCGCGTCGCCCGTTTGATTGAGGGGGTGGAGAACTTCTTCGCAGAACTTCGCCGCCTCCTCCAGCACGCTCGCGATAAGGTCCGGGGTTGCGTCCTCGAAGCCGGGCAGCCGCGACAGTTCTTCCCCGTCGAGAACTTCATTTAAAATAAAGCGATACTCATCGACCGGCGCTTTATAGCTAGGCATGCAATCTCCTTCGCTCAGAGCGAGATGCCTGGAAAGTTTGACGCCGAGTTTAATCCAGTTTTAAGCGCGATGGAGATTGCCTTTAAGGCTTAGGCGGAGCGCGGCGCCTCCCACCGAAGGTACAGCTTCAGGTAGGCGGGCATGCAGGAATGCAACATCGAAAAAACGATACGGCGCGATGGAACATCGCGGGCGATGACGTGTTTCGAACAGCTAAATATCGTAAATCGTTGAATAATCTTGTTTCGATAATTCATTTCTATCATGTATTCCGCGCTAACTCAGGTTGCAAAGCAAGCTTAGTCCCAAGGTTGACAGTTTATGACAAAAATTAATAAGCTTTGATCTCATGCATGCGATCAGATGACCAATCAAGTTGTAAGCAATGCCTGAAATAAGTCAGTGTAAAACCAGTTCAGCACAAGGCAAGGGGTCTTTAATGCGTATCGAAACGGAGAACAACGCGCAAAAAGCCATGAGCATAACCCCCATTCATATCATGAAGGAATTCGGCCCGGCTCCCACGCCGCACCGTCCCAAATTCAATATCTCGATGGAGAAGAAGATCGAACATCTGTGGCTGGAATCCGAAGACCGGGGCTGGCGTTTCGCCGAATTCGCCGTCGTGGTCATGGAGGTTCTCACGGTGCTCCACCATCGCAACAAGCTGAGACGCGCCGACAGGGAACGCGCCGAAGCGCTGGGCAAGATGCGCGCCGCGGGCTAAGAAAGCCGCTCTACGCACAGTCGTTTTACGCCGCTCATTCGAGGCTAAAGCGCTAAGCCGCGCACTTGGTCTTGACGTGAGCGGCGGCTGCTCCATTATACACTCCCAATCGTGGTGATTTGGCCGGCCGGCTTGCAGCCACGTTAAAAAACTCGCTAAAAGGCCGTGGCGCGCCAAGCCTCGGCAGGCAAGCAATGGCCGGTTGGGAGATTGGCCGCAGCCATCATGAATAGAATGCTCGTTTCCGCCCGCGATCTGCGGGCTCCATTCCACGAAAGCCTGATCTTCGGCAGCGAGGCGGAGTTGCCGCTCGACTGCGGGCGCGCGCTGGCGCCGTTCGAGATCGCCTACCAGACCTATGGTACGCTCAATGCCGCCCGCACGAACGCCGTTCTCGTCTGCCACGCGCTGACCGGCGACCAGCATGTCGCGAACCTGCATCCGATGACGGGAAAGCCCGGCTGGTGGGAGACGATCGTCGGCCCCGGCAAGCCCGTCGATACCGAGCAGTATTTCGTCATCTGCTCGAATGTGATCGGCGGCTGCATGGGATCCACGGGGCCAGCCTCGCCCGATCCCGCCACCGGCAAGCCCTACGGCCTCGATTTCCCCGTCATCACCATCGACGACATGGTGCGCGCGCAGGCCCGCCTTATCGATCACCTCGGCATTCCGGACCTGTTCTGCGTGATCGGCGGCTCCATGGGCGGCATGCAGGTGCTGGAATGGTGCGCGAGCTTTGGCGACCGCGTCTTCTCCGCCGTGCCCATCGCGACCGCGCCGCGGCACTCCTCGCAGAACATCGCCTTTCACGAGGTTGGCCGCCAGGCCGTGATGGCCGATCCCGAATGGCGCGGCGGCCGCTATCTGGAGGAGGGTACGAACCCGGCCAAGGGGCTCGCGGTCGCGCGCATGGCGGCGCACATCACCTATCTTTCGGACGACGCGCTGCACCGCAAATTCGGCCGCAACCTGCAGAACCGGGAGAAGGTCGCGTTTGGCTTCGACGCCGATTTCCAGGTCGAGAGCTATCTGCGCTATCAGGGCATCAGCTTCGTCGACCGCTTCGACGCCAACTCCTATCTCTACATCACGCGCGCGATGGACTATTTCGACCTCGCCGACGATTTCGACGGCGTGCTCGCCAACGCCTTCAAGGGCACGAAAACGCGCTTCTGCCTCGTTTCCTTCACCGGCGACTGGCTTTATCCCACCCGCGAAAGCCGCACCATCGTGCAGGCGCTGAACGCGGTGGCGGCGAATGTCAGCTTCGTCGAGATCGAAAGCGACAAGGGCCACGACGCCTTCCTCCTGCACGAGCCGGAGCTTTTCGACGCGGTGCGCGGCTTCCTCGACGCGGCGAAAGTGAAACGCGGGCTGCCGCGCACGGCGAGGAGTGGATGACGATGGCGACCTTCGAAGACCGCGCGGCGGCGGCTGCGCAATTTCCGCAGCCTCGCATCGATCTCTTGCTCATCGCGGGCATGGTCGAGGCGGGCGCGCGCGTGCTCGACGTGGGCTGCGGGACGGGCGAGCTTCTGAAGCTTCTGGAGGAGAAAAAGCAGGTCGACGGGCGCGGCGTGGAGTTGAGCCAGTCCGGCGTGAACTTCTGCGTGGCGAAGGGCCTGTCCGTGATCCAGGGCGACGCCGGCCACGACCTCGCGAACTATCCCGACAAGGCCTTCGATTACGCGATCCTGAGTCAGACGCTGCAGGCCACGCGGCGCCCGAAAGAGGTGCTGGAGGAACTGCTCCGCATCGCGCGGCACGTGATCGTGTCGTTCCCGAATTTCGGGCATTGGCGCATCCGCTGGCAGATCCTCGTCCACGGCCGCATGCCGATCACCTGGAACCTGCCCGAGACGTGGTACGAGACGCCGAACATCCATTTCTGCACGATCCGCGACTTCCGCGATCTGTGCGATGCGGTCGGCGCGAAGATCGAGCGCTCCTTCGCGCTGTCGCCCTATGGCCATCCGCTCGGCACAAAAGTGCCGTCGTACCTGCACAACCTCATCGCACAGCAGGCCGTGTTCCTGCTGACGGCGCGCAACGATAAAGTGCAGTCGTGACGAAACTTCTGGAAGAAGACGCACAGCGAAAGCTTGCTTGTCGCCGGCGGATTAACCCTATTGGGTTCGTTTTGCAAAAAGGTGTATTTTGTGCGGTATCATGATACCGCATAGCGCCGCGTTGGGAGAATGGTCGCGACAATGACTGCAAACGAAAAGGCCGCGGATTGCCCCGCGGCCCGTGAGACTGGCTGTTCGCCACAGCCGGCTGCGCCCCTCCTAGCCCGGAGCGCAATCCATGTGCGCTAGGCTGACGCCAGAGGCAGCTCCAACGTTTCCGGGGCGCGCATAAGCTGTGTGCTCAGCTTGCAGATCCCACTCGACATCAGATCACCTCCTTCCGGTTGTTGTCCAATAGAAGTATGGTCGCTCATGGTGGAGAAATTGTAAAGTGAATCAGCGCCAGTTGCTCTCTCAACCATTCATTAATTTGTGATTGGGTTTGCAAGGGCGCAATTTAGGATTGTGGAAACAGATGGCTCCCTGGGTTGTTCTGTTTTGCTTATTGTTCTCGGATTATTGGAGCGAACGCCGCCTTGCGGCGCTGGCGAGCCTTGCGCGCGAACGCCGATAAGCATAGTTTCGGGGCTGCATTCCGCTAACGGAGACTTCACCATGGCTTTCTTGTCCGACGCGCTGGCGCGCGTGAAGCCCTCTCCCACCATTGCGGTTTCGTCCAAGGCGCGCGAGCTGAAAGCGGCGGGCAAGGACGTGATCAGCCTCGGCGCGGGCGAGCCCGATTTCGATACGCCGGACACTATCAAGGAAGCGGCGATCAAGGCCATTCGCGACGGCAAGACGAAATACACCAATGTGGACGGCATCCCCGAGCTGAAGGACGCCATCTGCAGGAAGTTCAAGCGCGAGAACGGCCTCGGCTACAAGCCCGCGCAGGTGATGGTCGCGCCCGGCGGCAAGAAGGTCATCTACAACGCCATGATGGCGACGCTGAACCCCGGCGACGAGGTTGTGATTCCGGCGCCCTATTGGGTGTCGTATCCCGACATCGTGCTGCTCGCGGGCGGAACCTGCGTGTTCGCCGAGGCCGGCATCGGCACCAAGTTCAAGCTCAGCCCCGAGACGCTGGAGCAAGCCATCACGCCGAAAACGAAATGGCTCATCTTCAACCATCCGTCGAACCCGACCGGCGCCGCCTATACGCGCGCCGAGCTGAAGGCGCTCACCGACGTGCTGATGCGGCATCCGCAGGTGTGGGTGCTCTCCGACGACATGTACGAGCACCTCGTCTATGACGGCTTCGAGTTCTCGACGCCCGCCCAGATCGAGCCGGGGCTGTACGAGCGCACGCTCACCATGAACGGCGTGTCGAAAGCCTACGCGATGACCGGCTGGCGCATCGGCTACGCCGCCGGCCCGGAGCATCTCATCAAGGCGATGACGAAGCTGCAATCGCAGACGACTTCGAACCCCACCAGCATCAGCCAGTGGGCGAGCGTCGAGGCGCTGAACGGGCCGCAGGATTTCCTGGCCGAGCGCGCGAAAAGCTTCAAGGAGCGGCGCGACCTCGTGGTGTCGATGCTGAACCAGGCGAAGGGCATCGAGTGCCCGACGCCGGAGGGCGCCTTCTACGTCTATCCGTCCTGCGCGGGGCTGATCGGCAAGAAGACGCCAGGCGGCAAGGAGCTGCAGAACGACGAGGACGTGGTGACGGCGCTTCTCGAAGAGGAGGGCGTGGCGGTGGTGCACGGCGCGGCGTTCGGCCTGTCGCCCTATTTCCGCATTTCCTACGCCACCTCGACGGCGGAGCTTGAGGAAGCCTGCCGCCGCATCCAGCGCTTCTGCGCCAGCCTCGATTAGTGGGGCGGCGAAGCCCTCTTGGTTCGACAAAGCTCGCCATGAGGGAACCGCGATCTCCTCACCCTGAGCCTGTCGAAGGGTGAGGCCGCCGGGGGCGGGATTGTCCCGTCTCCTGCGGCTGCGGAGTCAGGCACAGGAGCGCGCGCGCAACCTTCGAAGGCTTGGGGATAGGATTGCCCTCCGCCGTCATGGCCTCGATCCAGCCGGCAATCGCATCCTCCCTGTTAGCGCATCCTCCCTCTTGGAATGAATGTCCGAAATGGGCAAACGGCGCTTCCTCCGTCATACTCCTCATTTAGGATGCGCCTATGGCGCCGGGGCGGCGCGGGCGGGAAGCGAGGTTGAGCGATGGCGGCAGTGCGCGGCGTGGGCTTTTCGAGCGCCTATGTGGAGGACATCCATTTCGATCGTCTGCGGGCCAACCTCGACGAGGCGGAGGAGCTTGGCGTGGATTGCGTGGAGCTGCCGCTGTTCGCGATGGACCTGATCGCGGGCGGGCGCGTGCTCCAGCCGCAAATTCGCCGGCTGCACGACGCCTTGAAGGCGCGCTCGCTCGCGTTTACCCTGCATGGGCCGATTTCCGTCAACTTCATGCAGACGCCCGGGATCGCGGCGCGGCATCTGGCTTATGCGCAGGCGAGCATCGAGATCGCGGCGGAAATCGGCGCGGCTCATCTCGTCCTGCACGCGGGCCATACCACGTCGCAAGCCGAGGCGGAGATCGAGGCGCAATACGCGGCGCAGCGCGAGGCGTTCGCCACGCTTGGGCACGCTGCTGCGAAGCGCGGCGTCACCATTGCAGTCGAGAACATCTTTGTCAGCGGGGAGAACCAGCGCACCGCGCTGCCGTCGCGGCTCGCGCGTGAAATCGAGGCCATCGGCCACCCGAACGTGAAGGGCTGCCTCGACTTCTCGCACGCGGCGATTGCGTCCACCGCAGCGGGCGCGGACTTCCTCGCCGAGGCGAAAGCGCTCGCCCGCGTGGCCTGTCACCTGCATATTCACAATTCGTTCGGCGATCCGGCCCAGTTCTGGACCTTCTCCCGCTCGGAGCGCGTCGCGCTCGGCCTCGGCGACCTTCATCTGCCCATCGGCTGGGGCAACATCCCCTGGGCGCGCCTCATGGCGGAGTGCGCGTTCCTGCCCGGCGCGGTGTTCAATCTCGAACTGCCGTCGCAATACTGGTTCGCGCTGAGGGACAGCGTCGCCGCCGTGCGGGAGATGGCCGACCTTTACCGTGCTCGCATGGCCGCCGCGTGATCCGTATTTGTCGCCACGGAAAGCGCTTGCGCTTGTCCGGAGCTTAGAAGCGCGCCGATTTGCCCAACGCATCGTCATCCCGGCCAAGCGAAGCGCGAGTATCCGCATGTCGAATCCCGGATAGCCGCAAGCGGCTTCCGGGATGGCTGTCGAAGGCGATCAAGCCGAGCGCATGACGATGCCGGCGCGCTTGGCCTTGCTCTCGGGCTCGACATGGATCGAAACATGCGCGCCGGAAACGGCTTCGCGCAGTTCGTTCTCAATTCGGTCGCAGATGTCGTGCGCCGCCGCCACGGTCAAGTCCGCGGGCACGACCAGATGGAACTGGATAAAGGTGACGGGGCCGGCATGGCGCGTTTGCAGATCGTGCGCTTCGATGGCGCCGTCCGCGGCCGCCTTGGCGATGGCCGCCTGGATGGTGGCGAGCGTCTCGGGATCGGCGGCCTGGTCCATCAGCCCGCCAACGCTGTCCTTCACGAGCCTCCACCCCTGCACCAGGATGTAGACGCCCACGGCGGCGGCGACGAGCGAATCGAGTTGCAGCCAGCCCGTGAAAACCGCAGCGGTCAGGCCGGTCACGACGCCCGCCGACGACACGACATCCGAAAGCACGTGCTTGGCGTCGGCGTCGAGCGCCGGCGATCTCTCGCGCTTGCTGACGCGAAGGAGATGCCAGCCCCAAACCGCGTTGATCGCGGAGGCGGCCACGTTGACCGCGATGCCGAGCCCCGGCGCCTCCAGCGCATTCGGCTCGAAAAAGTGGATGGCGGCCTCGCGGAAGATGGCCAGAGCCGCCACGATAATGAGCGATCCCTCCAGCACGGCCGAGAAATACTCCGCCTTGTGGTGGCCGAAGGGATGCTTGGCGTCCGGCGGCGTTTCGCTCACGCGGAGCGCGAAAAAGGCGGCGCCGGCGACCACGACGTTGATGATGCTTTCGAGCGCGTCGGACATCAGCGCCACGGAGCCCGTGAGCCAATAGGCCAGGGCTTTGAGCACGACCACAATCGCGGCTATGCCGACGCTTTGGATTGCATACCGGCTGACTTGCACGAAGCCTCCGTTCCGTTTGCGCGCCGCTCCCCTGAAGAGCGACGCGACGGGGTCTAGAAGCAGGCTTGCGGGCGGGTTGACAAGTGAAAACGGCGGGCGCCCGGCACGGACCGGATCGCCCCGGTGAAAGGCGCGCTAATGCGGTTTGTCGTTCTTCTTCGACTTCCGGCCGCGCATGCGGTCCCTCGCTTCCTCGACCGCGCCGATCTCTTCCTTCAGCTCCTTCAATCTGTTGTAGACGGCGCCAAGCTTCTCCAGCGCGGTTTCGACATCGGAAAGCAGACTATCGATTTTGCTCATTGGGGGGCAACCTTATACTCGTTCTGGTTGCAACATAGCGGGCTTTCGCATATGCGAGAAATCCAAATCAAACATAAGCTTAACACCTAAAATGGTAACAGGGGCAAAAATCCGGGCGGTTGGGCCGTAGCGTGCATGCTGAGGAGTTCCGCGAGGCTCGGGACGGCAGGCGCTTCCATCGCGCCGAGGCGGCCGCCGGGATCATTCCAGAAGCCGATGGCCTGCCTGGCGCAGGCTTTCATAAGCCCGAGGAAGGCGTCGCGGGCGTCTTACCGTCCGGTTTTTGGGAAGGCGGGCATAGGCAGGAAGCAGGCTATGGCGACCTTGCGCGGCGCGGCGTAATGGCGTGCAAAACTTTGTCCGGTCCGCAACGATTGTCTTCTGCGCCGGCATGGCGGCGTATAAAACTCGATCCATGATCCAGCTCACCCCGGTCTTGACGCCTCACGGCGCATTGGCGCTGATGGAAGCCGATGTTGGCGGCGCCGTTCTGGATGCAGCCCGGTGCGAGCGCCTCCAGCGCGCTTTCGCGCGGGGAAGCGGACACGGCCTGCTGTCGCTTGGCGTGGACGACGCAGGGTCAATTCTGCCGCCGGCATTTTCATGGTGGCGGGATTTCGGAGCCCGCTTCGCCACCGCCGTCTGCGCCTCGCAGGGCCGCGACGGGAACGGCGCGGCGCTCCGGCCGCCCGAGCACGATCCCGCGGAACTGGCCCGGCTGGCGAACACGCCGCCGATCATGACAGGCGCGGAATACCTCTCCGCCGAAGTCCTTGTCTCGCTGTGGCGCTCGCTGGGCCAAGCTTTCAATACAGAGCTTGCCGAAGCCGGCTGTCCCTTGCAGGAATTTCTCAAACGCCGCAACCCGGTCTGGAATCTGGTCGGCCGGGTGCATTTCAACCTGGCCGAGAACCGCCAGGACGCGGAAGCGCCGTTCGCCTTCCTCGCCACCTACACGCCGCGCCTGTCCGCGCAGGCCAGGGCTCAGCATCTGCCGTTGGGCGAAGCTCTCAGGGAGTACGCGGGCGCGGCCAACAAGGACAGGCTCTTATCGCTTCTGACACCCGTGCAAACCGCCGCCGCCTCTTGCCCGTGGCTGAAGGCGATGGTGGACGAAGGCGAGATTTATTATCCCCTGCGCTGGACCGCGGCGGAAGCGTTGCAATTTTTGAACGACGTTCCGGCCCTGGAAAGCGCTGGCGTGGTTGTCCGCACACCCGCGCATTGGCGCATGAACCGCCCGCCGCGTCCCGCGGTCAAGGCATCGGTTGGCGGCGCGGAGCCATCCTTCGTTGGAGCCGAAGCGCTCTTGGATTTCCGCATTCAAGTGACGCTCGATGACGAAACGCTTAGCGAAAAAGAAATCCGCGAGATTTTGCGGAGCTCCGATGGGCTGGCGCTGGTGCGCGGCAAATGGGTGGAAATCGATCGCGAGCGCCTGCAAAAGACGCTGACGCAATTCGAAGCGATAGAGCGCCGTGCTGAGGCCGAGGGCCTGACGTTCGCCGAGGCCATGCGCTTGCTGGCAGGCGCCAGCGGTACAGACGACGCCAGTGACGCCACTTACGGCGGCTGGGGTGAAATTGCCGCCGGGCCGTGGTTCGCCGATACCCTCAAAGCAATGCGTCAGCCGGACGGCCGGACGGGCGCCGATCCTGGCGAAGCACTGCGTGGAACGCTGCGTCCGTACCAACGCGCCGGCGTGGAGTGGCTTCATCTGCTGACGCAACTGGGGCTTGGCGCGTGCCTTGCCGACGACATGGGACTGGGCAAGACGATTCAGGTCTTGTCGCTGCTGCTGGTGCTCAAGCAGCAGGCGCAAAAACCTACGAAAGGCAAAAAATCGAAAGTCGAGCGTGAGCCGTCCGGACCGAGCCTGCTGATAGCGCCCGCCTCGCTTTTGGCAAACTGGGCGAGCGAGATCGCCAAATTCGCGCCCGGACTGAAGGCGCTGGTGGCTCATCCGTCCGCGATGCCGGCCGGGGATTTCAAAGAGCTTTCCAGCGCCGGTTTGGCCGGCGCCGACCTCGTCATCACGAGCTACGCTTCGGCCGTTCGGATGTCATGGCTGAGCGAGATCGGCTGGCCCCTCCTGATCTTGGACGAGGCGCAGGCGATCAAGAACCCGGACGCCAAACAGACCAAGGCCATCAAGCGCCTCAAGGCGCGCTCGCGCATCGCCCTGACCGGGACGCCCATCGAAAACCGGCTCTCCGAACTGTGGTCGCTGTTCGACTTCATCAACCCGTCCCTTCTCGGCACGGCGAAGCAATTCGCCAAGTTCGTCAAGCAATTGGAGGACCGGCCTCATAACCCCCACGGCCCGCTGCGCGATCTGGTGCGGCCCTACATCCTGCGCCGGCTGAAGACCGACAAGAGCATCATCGCCGACCTTCCCGACAAGACTGAGGTGAAAGCCTACTGCCCGCTCAGCCGGAAACAGGCGGCGCTTTATCAGCAGGCGGTGGCTGACCTCGCCGAAAGGCTCGAAAACGCTGACAACATCGAGCGCAGGGGCGTTATCCTGGCCGCGCTGATGCGCTTCAAGCAGATTTGCAATCACCCCTCGCAATGGCTCGGCGACGGCGACTGGGCCGAGGAGGACAGCGGCAAACTGGCGCGCCTGCGCGACATCGCCGAGGTGGCCGCCTCGCGGCAGGAGAAAGTCCTAGTATTTACACAGTTCAAAGAGACCACCGGGCCGCTTCAGGCTTTTCTTGGCGGAGTATTCGGACGCTCCGGCCTCGTCCTTCACGGCGGCACCGAGGTCAAGAAGCGCAAGGAACTCGTAAAGCTGTTTCAGGAAGACGACAGCGTTCCATTTTTCATCTTGTCGCTGAAGGCCGGCGGGACTGGCCTCAATTTGACCGCCGCCTCGCACGTGATCCATTTCGACCGCTGGTGGAACCCGGCCATTGAGAACCAGGCCACCGACCGCGCCTTCCGCATCGGCCAGACTCGCAACGTTCTTGTGCACAAATTCGTCTGCCGGGGCACCGTTGAAGATAGAATTGATCAGATGATCGAGTCGAAGAGCCGCCTCGCCGGAGATTTTCTGGAGGGCGGCGCCGATGTGCGGCTGACGGAAATGGACGACAAAGAGCTGCTGCGAATAGTGGCTCTGGACTTGGCCGCAGCCGCGAGGGAGGGATGAGACCGTGGCCTTCTTTGCGTGGAAGCCTTATGTGCCCGTCGCAAAGCGACGCCAGCAGGCGGCGCTTTATGTTCAGAAGCTTGCGAAGAAAGGCCAGCCGGTCGCGCCCGTGATCGTGGAAGGCCGGACAATCGCCAGAACCTTCTGGGGCAAGTCCTGGTGCGAGAATCTCGAACGCTACGGCGATTATGAAAGCCGGCTGCCCCGCGGCCGCACCTATGTGCGTAACGGCTCGGTCGTCGACCTCAAGATCGCCCGGGGCGAAATCGCGGCCATGGTCAGCGGCTCGGAAGTCTATACGGTGCGGATCGGCATAGAGCCCGCCTCGCCGTCCGTATGGAAGGCATTATGCGAGGACTGCGCCGGCAGCATCGACTCGCTCGTCGAACTGCTCCAGGGGCGCTTCTCCAAGGGCGTGATGGAGCGCGTCTGCCTCCCCGGCAAGGGGCTTTTCCCGTCTCCGACAGAGATCGAGCTGTCTTGCAGCTGCCCCGACTGGGCGGACATGTGCAAGCATGTGGCCGCCGTGCTTTATGGCGTTGGCGCGCGCCTGGACGCAAGTCCTGAGCTTTTGTTCGTCCTGCGGGGCGTGGATCGCATGGAGCTGGTGGCGAAAGCGGGCGAAGGATTGGCGGCGGCAAAGAAGCCGGTAACCAGCAAGCGTGTCATGGCTGGCGGCGATCTGGGCGCCATCTTCGGCGTGGAGATGGCGGAGCCCGGCGCCCGCTTGGATGCTCCGGCGTCAAAAGCAGGTTCGAAGAAGGGGCAGACAAAAGAAAAAGCCCGCACTAGGACGCCCGCAAAAGCGGCGGCGAAGGCTCCTGTTGCGCCTGCGCGGGGTACAAACGCGAGGGCCAAGTCAGCCAAGTCTGCGCCGAGCGATCCCGCCCCGGCCGCCAAGCCGTTCCCGCGGGCCAGAGCTGCTCAAAGAGCGGCTCCCCAAACCAAAGGCGTTCGAACCCCGGCGGCGGCGAAGGGAACGGCGCCGCTGCTCACAAAACCGGCAGCAGCGGCGGTCAGCGTTTCAGGGGCCGCCCCTACGAGCAAGGCGCCGAAAAATGCCGCCATGCGCAAGTCCGCCGCGATAGAGAGCCCACTCGGAAAGGCGGCGCGAAGCACAAACTCGCGAGGTCTGCAAAGGGGCAAAGGCTGAGTTTCATTCAGGAAAATCGGCGAGGCCCCTCACCCTCGATCGGTCGAAGGAGTCAGCCGCGTCCCCTCCTGCCGTCCTCTATCCATGAATGGAAAATCCCGCCGCCGATCAGGTTCGCGCGCGCTTTTCCTGCCACGATCCCATCAACTCGAAGGCTTCGTTGATGCGGTCCATTCGCAGTTGAAAGCCGCGGCGTTCCCCCTCCTCCAAAAACCGCTTCTGCATCGCGAGCCCTTTGCCGCCGAGCGCGTCTCTTTCGGCGGCTCGCCGCCGTTTGGCGAAGCGAACCATGGCGCTCATTGTTTCGTTTATTGGCGACACGCTGTCTTGCGCCAACCTGATAGCGTCCTTCTCTTCTTCCGTGGCCTTCTTCCGCGCCTTATCGAGAAGCCGCTGCCATAGCTTCACGGCTTTGAACTGCACGCGAAAAATTTCAAAAGCCATATTGGGCGCCCTGTCTTTGAGGGCGTTCCGCATTGCCTCGTCAATAAGGACACGGCGAAAATGGAGCGCCGGCTCGTTCTCCACCATCGCGCTGAAGTGATAGCGCGCGGATTTCAGCGCCATGATGCGCTCGACCGTCGTTCCCCTGGTCATGATGGACGATTTTATGAACTTCAGGATGCCGGGATCGCGGGTTCTCCTTAGGTCCGCCGCCAACGCCTGATACTCGCGCTCAAATTTATTCTCTAGCTTCTCGCAACGCTCTACAACATCTCGCAACGCTCCACCCCTTCTCACTCGCCTTCTGGATGTGGCGTCAAAGTGTAATCCAACCTAAAGGCAAGCGAAAGGGACTCGCTATAGATTATGGGGTTCTCTTTCAGGGATAGTTTACCCTGATGGTTAGCGCGAAGGTCCCGGCGGCTCGATGGTCAGGGCGCACGAACTTCGGCGCCGCAGACATCCTGGGCGGCCTTCGCGAGCCGCCGGTAACGAACCACGATGTTGGCATCAATCGCGAGCATGGCGGCGCCTTGCTTCGGCGAGGATGCCGGCGTCCATTTCTTCGAGGGTTTTGGGCGGCCCGGACGCCTTGAGCGAGCCGAAGACCTCGTCCGGGCTGCTTGGCTCGAAGACAGGCGCAAGCCGGAGCAGCACGCCCTCGGGCGTGTCTTCCACGATGAGACGCGTGCCCGCGTCCCAGCGCCGCTGCTGCCGGATGGATTTGGGCAAGATCAACTGCCCCTTGGTGGAAAGCGTTACCGTCAGCTCCATCGATCGCGCCTGTGAAAAGTAAGACAGAAGTAAGATAAGGGTTCGGCGCAACTCGGGCAAGCGAAAGCGGCTCCAGCAATCCCCTGGACGGGGCGGATCGCCTCGACGCCGCAAGAGATCATCCTCGTGAGTTCGGCCGCGTTAACCTGAAAAGCCTGCTCGGCACGGTCCGAACCAACGATGCTAATCTTCAAAACCTCAAACCGAACTATTGAGGAGGATCTCGGATTGCGCGAGGGTGATGCTGAAGGCTGACGCGAGTGCGGCTTGTCTCGAACGCTCCGCTCTCTTAATGATTTTCCATGCGACACGCAAATCCCGCTGGCCGGGACGGCAGATACGATGCAGACGCGCTGGCCGCGCAGGTCCGGGAGGGCGGCCGCGTCGCGCTTGCACGCGCGATCACGCTCATCGAAAGCAGGAAGACGGAGCATCGCGCGCAGGCGCGGCGGCTGCTCACGCTGCTAAACGGCGCGGCGGGGCGCGCGCATCGCGTCGGCATAACGGGCGTGCCGGGCGCCGGCAAATCGACGCTCATCGATGCGCTCGGAAGCCAGCTCACCGCGCGCGGCCACAAAGTCGCCGTGCTCGCGGTCGATCCGTCCTCCAGCCGCTCCGGCGGCGCGATCCTCGGCGACAAGACCCGCATGGCCCGGCTCGCCGCCGAACCGAATGCTTTCATCCGCCCCTCGCCATCGTCGGGCACGCTCGGCGGCGTGGCCCGAACCACCCGCGAAACCATTCTCCTGTGCGAAGCGGGCGGCTTCGACATCGTGCTCGTGGAGACGGTGGGCGTTGGACAATCTGAGGTTGCGGTCGCTGGCATGGCCGATTTCTTCCTCGTGCTGATGATCGCGGGCGGCGGCGACGAACTGCAGGGCATCAAGAAAGGCGTGATGGAACTCGCCGACATGATCGCAATCACCAAGGCCGACAGCGGCAACGAGATGGCGGCGCGGCGGGCGGCCTCCGATTATCGCGCTGCGCTCAACATCCTCACGCCCGCGAGCGCGTCGTGGAAACCGCAGGTCATCACCATTTCGGCGCGCGACGGGACCGGCCTCGACGCGCTGTGGGGCAACGTGACCGCGCATCGCGCGGCGCTCGAAGCGACGGGCGAGTTCCAGGCGAAGCGCCGCGAGCAGGATGTGCGCTGGATGCATGCGATGATCGAGGATCATATCCGCGCCAAGCTTTTTTCGGGCGAGGCCGTCGCTGCGACGATCGCGGAGCTGGAACGCGAGGTGCGCTTGGGCGCAAAGCCGCCGTCCGTCGCAGCCGACGAAGCCGCGGCCCTTATGCTGGGGCGTCCATGACCGTGGCGCGCGCAAAGCCTGTCCGCGTGCTCGTGACGGGGTTCGGCCCGTTTCCCGGCATCGAGAAAAACGCGTCGGAGGCGATAGTGCGCGCGCTGAGCCGGTTCGCCGCTTGGCCCGGCCTGGAAGTGGCGACCGGCGTGCTTCCCGTGGCATGGGCGGATGCGAGAACCCACGCGCGGCGCGCCATCGCCGGCTTCGAACCGCACGCCGTCCTGCATTTCGGCGTGTCGAGGCGCGCGTTCGGCTTCGAGATCGAGACGCGCGCCGTCAATATGAGCGGCTTGAGGCAGGACGCCGCCGGCGCGATCCGCCCGCCGAAAGCGCTCGTCCGGGCAGGCAAGCCGGTGTTGAAATCGACGCTGCCGCCCCTGGCGCTGCTTCGGGCGCTCCGAACCGGCGGCTATCCCGCCGAGCTTTCGACGGACGCCGGCCGCTATCTCTGCAACGCGCTGTTCTATTGGAGCCTCGCGGACGCGGAGGCGAATGGCCGGCTCGTGAGCTTCGTGCATATGCCCGCGCTCGGCGCCGCAACGGAAGTCAAGCAGGGCCTCACAATGGAGGAAGCGGTCGCCGCCGCGCGAATTCTCGTTCGCGCCAGCGCCGAAGCTGTGCTACGCGCGAAGGAGATTAACGCAAGTCAGCGCCGGGAGCGCGACGGTCATGGATCGCAGGGCGTTCATGGGAATGGGCGGGGCGGCGGCCGCTTTGTTCGGCGCTTCGGCGGCTGAAGCAGCGGCCGCAGCTTCGTTCGGGAAAACCGCCGCCGATTTCGGCGTGGAGCCTAATGCGGAGCGCGACCAATCCGCCGCCTTGCAGCGCGCCATCGACGCGCTCGCCCCGGCAGGCCAGCCCGTCGCCATCCCCGCCGGAATGTATCGCGCGGGCAGGCTCAAGCTTCCGTCCCACGCCTCCGTGATCGGCGCGCCGGGGCTCTCGATCCTGGTTGCGCCGCCTGGCGCGCCCGTCTTCGAATTCCAGAACGCGCAGGAAGTGGGCCTGCGCGGCGTGGCCTTCATCGGCGCGGGGCTTGTCGCGCGCGAGTGCCGCAACCTCACCATCGCCGACTGCCAGGTGCTGTCGAGCGGCGGCGACGGGCTTGTGTGCTCGGGCTCGGGCTTGTTCGTGACGGGCAACAGGGCCGCGTCCTGCGCCGGCGCCGGGATCTGGATCGAGGGCGACGGGCTCGTCACCAACAACGTCGTCGCCGGGGCAGGGCGTTTCGGCTTGCGGCTCGGCGGCCCGTGGCGGCTCGGGACCATGACCGTGATGGGCAACCGCATCGACGGGACCGAGGTCGGCATCGGCGTCTCAAGCTCGGATTCGGGCTACGCCTTCATCGCCATGAACATGATTGCGGGCGCGAAATCCGGCGGCATCCGCGCGCTGAACGGCGACGAGCTGATGGGCAAGGACCTTACGCGCGGCGGCTCGGAGGCGTTCCGCGCGATCGCCATCGCGGCGAACGTCTCGATTTGAGCGCAGGTCCGGGCGCCCGCCCTTCGAACCTCAGACATTCGCTCGCCAGCTCGAAGCGTCCGGCGATGACAACGCCGGCATCTGCGCGCGGGCTCGCGGTTGCGCCGGCAGGCCGCAAATCCGCGGCGCTGGACAATTCAAGTTCCAAAAAGAGTAACCTTTACCGATTCTTAAGCGCGCGCATGCAAGCTCAGGTTGTAAGGGCGATTCCGGGGGGCGCTTGAAATTAATCGGCGCCGTTCGCTTTCGTTCGACCGAACGCCTGCATGGCGGAAAGATGTCCGCCGGCCCCACGTCCTGCGTTCGAGCATGGCGATTAATTCGCGCTTCTCTGCGGTCATCCGGCCATGGCTGCCGTCAGAGTACACATTTATCGATTTGCGCCGTTGGACTGCTAGCGAGTTTGCCGGATTGAAGTTGGGAGGGGGGGAATATGGGCTTCTTATTGCGGTGGGTTGGCATCTTCATTGGCGCTTTCTCCTTATTCAGCCTTTTTCACAAGCTCTGGAATTTCGGATTGGCGCCGTTATTCAAGGAGGCGCTTAATTTCTATCGTATGTCTTTGTATCCAGTTGAAGATACTTTAATTAAGGGCCTGGGATGGTTGCTTTCTCATTTCAGCGTGCGTCTACCTTTGTTTCCACAGGATGTAGTAATACTTTATATACTGTGCAGCTTTTCGATAGTAATATTTGAGTTTAAGCAGATGAGCCAATTGCAAAAAGACATTGGCTCTTTGACTGTATATATATTTTCGATATTCCTGCTATTCGCGTGGCCATTGACTATTGTTATCAATATCGTGGCTCTGTGCTTTTCCCCGAAATTAGGCATTCGAGATATATTTTTGGGATGGGACGCGGAGCTTGCAAAACTTCTCAGTGTTTCCCTGCTCATATTGACTTGCAATGCCTACCTGACAACGTAGCAGGGGCAAAAGTCCGGGCGCCATCGTCTGGGACGGTGGCGCTAGCGGAAGACGACGGTGCGGTTGCCGTTCAAGAGAATGCGATGCTCGACGTGCCATTTCACGGCGCGCGAGAGCACAAGGCATTCCACGTCGCGCCCCATGCTCACCAAATCCTCGGTCGACATGCCGTGATCGACGCGCGCGACCTCCTGCTCGATGATCGGCCCTTCGTCGAGCACCGGCGTCACGTAATGCGCCGTCGCGCCGATCAGCTTCACGCCGCGCATATGCGCCTGATGATAGGGCTTCGCGCCCTTGAAGCTCGGCAGGAACGAATGATGGATATTAATGGCGCGGCCCGCGAGCCTCTCGCACAGCGGCTCCGACAGCACCTGCATGTAGCGCGCGAGCACGACGAGATCGACGCATTCCTCCTCGATCAGCTCGGCGAGGCGCGACTCCTGCCTATCCTTCGTCTCGGGCGCGACCGGCAGGTGATGGAACGGAATGTCGTGGCTCGCCGCGAGCTGGTAGAAGTCGCGGTGGTTCGAGACGATGGCTGGGATGTCGATCTGAAGCGAGCCGACGCGGTGGCGATAGAGCAGGTCGTTCAGGCAATGGCCGAATTTCGAGACGAGGAGAAGCACGCGCATGCGCTCGGCGATGGGGTGCAGCACCGATGTCATTCGGAAGCGCTCGACCACCGGCGCCAGCATGCGCCGCGCGCCGTCGCGGTCGAGGCTTGGCGGCGCCGAGAAAGACACGCGCATGAAGAAGCGCCCGCTTTTGAAGTCGCCGAACTGCGCGCTGTCGGTGATGTTGCAGCCATGCTCGGCGAGCAGGCCAGCGATAGAGGCGACGATGCCGGGCTGGTCGGCGCATGACAAAGTGAGGACGAAGGCGGTCTTCCGATGCGGCATGGGGGTCTCTGCGGGGGGCGTGCCGGTTGTGCTGGCGTCCTTCATACGCCTTTCAGCCGCAAAGAGAAAGGTTTGGCGCAAGTTTCGCGTTAACGCCGCGCGCGCCAAGCGCCAGGGCGCCATCGCGGTGTCAGATGCCGGATAACCCGCGAGCGGGTTTCCGGCATGACAAGCGGGCATCGCTGTTCGTCGTCGCGGAAGGCGCCGCCTCCTTCGTCATCGCGGAAGGCGCCCTGCGCTTATCCGCGATCTGGCAGCAGGTCGCGCCATTCCGGGTTATCCCGCTCGATCAAAGCAACCTTCCAGGCACGCCGCCATTTCTTCAGCGCCTTCTCCGCTTCTATCGCGGAAACCGGGTCGCCGAACTCCTGGGCGTAAGCAAGCAGCGCCAGCTTATACTTCGCCGCGAAAAGCGATCCGGCGCCCGTGCGGTGCTGTTCGACGCGCCTGGCGAGATCGTTCGTCACGCCGGTGTAGAGCACGCCGTCCTTCTTATTGGTGAGGATGAAGACCCAGTACGACATGGCGCCGAGCGGTAGCAGATGCCGGATAACCCGCAAGCGGGTTTGCGGCATGACCTCTCGCTTTTTTCGCCGGCGGAGCGTTTATCTGTCATCGCGGAAACGCGCAAAGCGCGTTATCCGCGATCTGACGCGGTGGCCGCAGCAGATGCCGGATAAGGCTACGCCTTTCCGGCATGACAAATTGAAGGCTACGCCTTTCCGGCGTGACAAATTGTGGTCATCCCGGAAACGCAAAGTCATCGCGGAAGGCGGCGCCTCCATTGTCATCGCGGAAACGCCGCCGCAAAGTCATCGCGGAAGGCGGCGCCTCCATTGTCATCGCGGAAGCCGCTTGCGGCTATCCGCGATCTCGCAGCCGGCGGCGGGCGAGGGGCGAGCCAAGGCGGCCTGAAAGGGTAAGGAGGGCCGGGCTCCCGGAGCCTCCTCGGGATGAGGCTCGGCTCCAGACAATAATTGATGATTTGAAGTATATAATATTATAAATAAGGTATCATAATACCGAAAAAAATAGGCCTTTTTGCAAAACGAACCCAATAGCGTTAACTCGCCGTCTATGCGCGCACCTCGAGAAGCGGATTTGCGGACGTCCAAACCCAGCAATGTTCCCGGCTTTGGGCGAGGGCGGCGGCGGCTTGCCGTGTTCAAAACGAAAATGGCCGGGGCGAGCCCGGCCATTTCGCATTCCTTCGCTTCGCGCTTACTGGTGCGCGAGCACCGCGAGGATCAGCAGCGCCACGATGTTCGTGATCTTGATCATCGGGTTGACGGCGGGGCCGGCTGTGTCCTTGTACGGATCGCCGACGGTGTCGCCGGTCACGGACGCCTTGTGCGCATCCGAGCCTTTCATGTGGCGCACGCCATCCTTGTCGACGAAGCCGTCCTCGAAGGATTTCTTCGCGTTATCCCAGGCGCCGCCGCCAGACGTCATCGAGATGGCGACGAACAGGCCGGTGACGATCACGCCGAGCAGCATGGCGCCAAGCGCCGCGAAGCCCGCGGACCGCCCCGCGATCCAGCTGATCACGGCAAAGATCACGATGGGAGACAGCACAGGCAGCATCGAGGGGACGATCATCTCCCCGATCGCCGCCTTCGTCAGCATGTCCACGGCGCGGCCGTAGTCCGGCTTGTCCGTCCCCGCCATGATGCCGGGCTTCTCGCGGAACTGCCTGCGAACTTCCTCCACGATGGAGCTTGCCGCGCGGCCCACGGCCGTCATGCCCATCGCCGCGAACAGGTAGGGCAGAAGACCGCCGAAGAGGAGGCCGACCACCACATACGGGTTCGAGAGCGAGAAATCGACATTGATGCCGCGGAAGTACTGGAAGTGGCTCGGATCGATCTGCGCCTGGTCCTTGAAGTAGCGCAGGTCTTCGGTGTAGGCCGCGAAAAGCACGAGCGCGCCGAGGCCCGCCGAGCCGATGGCGTAGCCCTTCGTCACGGCCTTCGTGGTGTTGCCCACCGCGTCGAGCGCGTCGGTCGTCTTGCGGACCTTGGAGGGAAGGTCGGCCATTTCGGCGATGCCGCCCGCGTTGTCCGTCACAGGGCCGAACGCGTCGAGCGCGACCACCATGCCGGCGAGCGCAAGCATCGTCGTCACAGCGATGGCGATGCCGTAAAGCCCCGCCAGATTGAAGGCGATCAGGATGCCCGCGATAATAACGATGGCGGGAAGCGCGGTCGACTTAAGCGAAACCGCAAGCCCCTGGATCACGTTCGTGCCGTGCCCAGTCACCGAAGCCTGCGCGATGGACACCACAGGGCGATAGCCCGTGCCGGTGTAATACTCGGTGATCACCACGATCAGCGTCGTGACGACAAGGCCGACGATGCCGCAGTAGAACAGGGCGAGGCCGGTGAAAGCCGCGCCGTTGGCCTTCAGCGTCGTGTCGAGGCCGACGATGTAGCTGGTCAAAGGATAAAGCGCGATGAGCGAAAGGACGCCCGTCGCGATGAAGCCCTTATAGAGGGCGCCCATGATCGAGTTGTTCGATCCGAGGCGCACGAAGAAGGTGCCGAGGATCGAAGTCACGACGCAAGCGCCGCCGATGGCGAGCGGGAAGATCATCATGCGGGAGAGAAGCGCCGGGTCGTAGGCGAAGTAGATCGACGAGAGCACCATCGTGGCTACGACCGTCACGGCATAGGTCTCGAACAGGTCGGCGGCCATGCCCGCACAGTCGCCCACGTTATCGCCGACGTTATCGGCGATGGTGGCCGGGTTGCGCGGATCGTCCTCCGGGATGCCGGCTTTCCACCTTGCCGACGAGGTCGCCGCCAACGTCGGCGCCTTTCGTGAAGATGCCGCCGCCAAGACGGGCGAAGATCGAAATGAGCGAGGCGCCGAAGCCAAGCGCCACGAGCGCATCGACGACGCGGCGGTCGTTCGGGGCGTATCCGAGATACCCCGTCAGGACGAAGTAGTAGATCGTGACGCCGAGCAGGGCGAGACCTGCGACAAGAAGCCCCGTCACGGCGCCGGCCTTGAACGCCATCGACAGCCCTTCCGCGAGCCCGACGGAGGATGCTTGCGCCGTGCGCACATTGGCGCGCACGGAAACGTTCATGCCGATGAAGCCGGCGGCGCCGGACAAAAGCGCGCCGATCAAGAAGCCGAGCGCGACCGTTCCGGAAAGAAGATAGAAGAGCAACCCGAAGATGACGACGCCGGCGATGGCGATCGTCGTATATTGGCGATTGAGATAGGCGGAGGCGCCTTCTTGAATGGCGGCGGCGATTTCCTGCATGCGCGCATTGCCGGAACTCGAGGCCAGCAGGGAGCGTGTCGTGAGCGCGCCATACACGATGGAAAGCGCCCCGCACGCGATAATGATCCAAAGTACTTGGTTCATGGGTTCAGGGTCCTGGACGTGAGATTTTGGGCGTGGATAAGCCCGCCGGGATAAAATAGGGAAATCTGGCCCCCCCGGTGTGCGCCTGAACCTTAGAAAACTTGGCCGCGCCATGCAACACGCGATTGTCAAGACTTAAGGCGGGCGCCCGCGAAATCCTTCAAGCGCGCAGGCTGTTCTATGTTGGATTTACGCGCGCGGAAAGTGAACTGCACATCATGTACACGGCGGCCCGTCCCTCGCCCTTGCCGGAACAGAAGCAGACCGGCGCGCTTCTGAACAAGGTCGCGATGGAGCGCGTGAACCGCCACGCCGCTCAGTCGGACTTTCATTTTTCGCGCAGGCGGGTTCTTCCAGAACCCGTCAATTTTTTGGAATGCGGAGCTGTCTGCCGATGGGCTAAAGAAGGATGCGGGCGGCGAGCGCATGGGGGCATGACATGGAGACTGCGGCGAGAAGCATCAGGGCGGCGCGAGGGGCCGGCATCTTCCTGAGCTTGCCGAAAGACGAAAAGGGAGGCTCGCGATGACCGGGCCTGCCGCCGCACAATGGCCCGAGCTTTCCGGCCGCCTCGCCGGGTCCGGTCATGTGCTGCCCGTGCGCGTCTATTTCGAGGATACGGACTTCTCCGGCTTCGTCTACCACACCTCTTACATGCGCTGGTGCGAGCGCGGGCGCTCCGACTATCTGCGCCTGCTCGGCGTCCATCACAACGCGCTGGCCGGCGGCGCCTTTGCGGGCGAACCTTGCGCGTTCGTGGTGCGGCGGCTCACGGCGGACTTTCTGAAACCGGCGCGGATCGACGAGACGCTCGAAATTCACACCGCGCCGGGGGATTGCACCAAGGCCAGCATCGCGCTGCGCCAGACGATCTTGCGAGAGGGGCAGCCCATTTTCCGGCTGGAGGCGCAATGCGTGCTGGTCTCGCTGGCCGGGCGGCTCCTGCGCCTGCCCGCGCCGCTGCTCGCGCTGCTGCAGCCTTGACCTCCGCCATTCGCTCTCGCGCCGCAATTTCTTTAGGTTGTGGACGGCCGCTCAACTTTCCGTGTCGGTTGTAGAATTGGCCTAACCAACGCCGGAATTGGTGTTAATTTGATCTATGTCAAATTTATGAGTGCGCTCATGCCCAAGGTTCACGATACCGTAATTTCAAAAGGCCCAAACGAGGCGGTCGTTGGGCGCGCGTTGAAGTTCGACAGACGGCGAGACGCTTACGCCCCTCGCCTTTGCCAGCCGGTCTTATCGGACTTCGAGATGTGGCGCGAAGCTGTCGTGCAGAGACGAGCCTTCGCCAAGAGATTGAAAGAACGCTGAGACGCGGATGCGTCGCCTTTCCGTGGAGTAGCGAAGCGCCTTGCGGGGCGCCCGCTCTTACGACGAGCCCTTGCGCAAGCTGCCGATTACCGCGATGGGCGGCAGCGTGGCAAGCGCGCTCTCGGGCAAATCCCGCAAACGCAGATGGTCCTGCCGGTTTGTGCGCAGGCGCGCCTGGCGGATGCCCTCGATCACCTCGGCGATACGCACGCCCTTCGGGCAGCGCGTGTTGCAGGTGAGGCAGGACACGCACATCCAGATCGCCTCGGACTTCATCAGCTCGTCCTTGAGGCCGAGTTGCGCATAGCGGATCATCTGGTGGGGCAGGATGTCCATGTATTTCGCCATGGGGCATCCGGCCGAGCACTTGCCGCATTGATAGCACGCCAGGAGGTCCTGCCCGCTCAAGGCTTCCACCTTGTCGATGAAAGCCTGCGCGGCGGCGCCGTTTCCGTTGATCTTAACGCTCATGGCGTTTCTCCTGCGGCGGTCATGGCCGCGTTCTGCGTTCGCCGCCGGCAAACCTCGAGCGCAGCATGGAGTGCAGCGCGGGGACATTGCCGAGGCGGGCGAGCTGATGGTTCTTCACGTCTTCCGGCGTGTAAGAGGGAAGGATGAGCGGCGAGATCATGTCCGTCTCGATGCCGGCGTGCTCCATTTCGCGCTCGTGGGCGGCGACGTGCTCCAGGCTGAGCCGGCCGAGCTTCACGGCCTGCGCATATTCGGTGGCGTATTGCCCGGCGCGCCTGCCGAACACGTTGTAGTCGAGCACCGAGTTGCCCATGAGGCGGTTGCGGCCATGCACGCCGCCGGACGCCTCGCCCGCCACGTAAAGCCCCGCGATGTTCGTCTCGCACCGATCGTTGATCGCGACGCCGCCATTCTGGTAGTGCAGCGACGGATAGATCAGCATCGGCTCCTTCACGATGTCGATGCCGAAGCGGTCGAACTGGCGGCACATGCCGGGGAACTGCTTGCGGATGTAGCCTTCGCCGTAGATGTGCTCGATGATCGGCGAGTTGAGCCAGACGCCGGTGCGGCCGACCCAGGTGTCGATGCCGTTGTTGCGGTCGGGGCTGCACTCGCGGATGATGGCGGCGCTTTCCACGTCGCGCGGCTCGCGCGGGAACACGAACAGCTCGCCGTATTTGTTGAGCGGCTGCCCGCCCGCGCCGCGTATCTTCTCGGTGATGAGGAAGCCAGCGATCTGCTCGGGGAACACCGCGCCCGTCGGGTGATACTGCACCGAGTTCCATGTATTTGAGCTTGGCGCCGGCGCGGTAGGCGATGACGAGGCCGTCGCCAGTCGCGCCATAATGGTTCGTCGTGGCGAAGCCGCGGATGTGGAGCCGGCCGAAGCCGCCCGTCGCGATGATGGTGGCTTTCGCCTTCACCGTCAGGAACTGCTCGGTGTCGAGGCTGTAGAGGATGGCGCCCGCGCATTTGCCCTTGTCGTCGAGCAGCAACTCCACCGCCGGCTCGAACTCGCGGATGGAGATCATGTCGGGATGGTTGCGCACCTCGTCCATCAGCGTGCGCATGATGATGGCGCCGATATAGTCGCGGCAGGAAACCATGCGTTTGCGCGAGGTGCCGCCGCCATGCAGCACCTGCATGCTGCCATCGGGCATCTTGTCCCACATGACGCCGAGGTTTTCGAGTTCGCGCACCACTTCGGGGGCGTCCTGCGTCAGAACCCGCACCAGCGCCGCGTCGTTGTCGAAATGGCCGCCGCCCATGGCGTCGAGATAATGGCGCGTCGGCGTATCGGTGCGCGACACGGCGGCCTGCATGCCGCCTTCGGACATCATGGTGTTGGCGTCGCCCATGCGCAGCTTGGTGGCGATGAGCGATTTCATGCCCTTGCGCGCGGCGGTGATGGCAGCCCAGCAGCCCGCGCCGCCGCCGCCGATGACGAGCAGGTCGGTCTCATAGTCGGGCTCGATCAGAAGCGTGTCCGTCAGCTTCGGGCGAAGCATGGAGTGCGCTTCGAGGATCGTGGCCACTTCGGTGGTCAGCTCCTGGCCCCTGTTCGGGCCGACGCGGACAGCGCGCTTGGCGCCCTGCGAATAGTCCGGGTGATATTTCGAAAGCACATCCTCGCGCTCTTCCGCATTCATCGGCGGGAAGACGGGCTGATTGCTGAGCGCCAGATCGAGCCGCTTGGGACGGCTCTTTTCGACCAGCTTCACGAGACCGGATAGATATTCAGGATACATGTTTCACTCCCAGAAGCGGCCGATGCGAGTCGCCGGCGTTATCGGTTGAAGGTGCGGCGCATGGGGGTTCATGGGCTCGCTCAGGGTTCGACGTCGCGGCTGTAGTAGAGCTTGCTCAGGCTTTCCTTATCCAAGCCCATGAGCCTCACATATTCGCCGTCGTATTGGCCGGAGTTGACCTCCTCGATCCTGTCGTCGAGTTCCTTGCTCTCCTTGCGCAGATAGCGGCCGGTGAGGCGCTTCGACAGGATGCCGACCTCGTGCTGAATGATCTCGGCGGGGCAGCGCAGCGCGCAGAGCCCGCAGGCGACGCAGTCGAACGACATGTCCGCCACCGCAGCGATGTCGCCGCGCATGGCCGACTGGATGTAGTCCATCACGGGCAGGCCTTGCGGGCAGGCCTTCGTGCAGGTGCCGCAGGCGACGCAGCGGAAGGTGACGGGATAGACCTTGAGGATCGCGTTCACGTCCGGCGTCAGCGCCTCGAGGTCGTAGACCGCCTTCTCCATCGGCACCGACGGAATTTGCGTGAGCGACATGCCTTCCTTGACGAGCGTGGTGCAGGCGAGGCCCGTATGCAGCTTGTAGTCGCCGGGCAGGCGGTAGATCGTTCCGCAGGCGCCGCAGAACCCCTCGCGGCAGCCCGCGCCCCGGATGATCTGGTGGCCCGCATACTCGATCGCGCGCATGATGGTGGCGTGCTCGGGCACAACATGGCGTTTGCCGTTGATATACACGTTCACCATGTTGGCGCGAAGCTGCTCGCGCTTGCCCCCCTCTTCGCGGTGCTCGGCTTCTTTTTGCATGTCCGCTCCTCGTTGGGCGCGCGCGGCGCCCTTGCGTTTCGACTAGGCCGCCGTTTTCGCAGCGTCCCGATATTCCTTGATTTGATCGAAGTTCATGTAGCGATAGACGTCGCCTGCGGCCTTGTTCACGGCCTCGATGTGCTGCATGTACTCGGCGACCGTCGGGATGCGTCCCAGAAGCGCGCACATCGCCGAAAGCTCGGCCGAGCCGAGATAGACGCGCGTGTCGATGCCGAGGCGGTTCGGGAAGTTGCGCGTCGAGGTAGACATGGCGGTTGCGCCTTTTCGCGTCTGCGCCTGATTGCCCATGCAGAGCGAGCAGCCGGGCATCTCGATGCGCGCGCCGGACGCGCCGAAGGTGCTGTAATAGCCTTCCTGCGTGAGAAGGGCGGCGTCCATCTTCGACGGGGGGGCGACCCACAGCCGCGTCGGGATGTCGGTCTTTCCGGCGAGCACTTTGCCTGCGGCGCGGAAATGGCCGATATTCGTCATGCAGCTGCCGATGAAGACCTCGTCGATCTTTTCGCCGGCGACCGCGGACAGAAGCTTCACGTCGTCGGGATCGTTCGGGCAGGCGACGATGGGCTCCACGATCTCGTTCAGGTCGATCTCGATGACGGCGGCGTATTCCGCGTCCGCGTCGGCTTCGAGCAGCTTTGGATCGGCGAGCCAGGCTTCCATCTCGCCGATGCGCCGCTCAAGCGTATGGCGGTCCTGATAGCCGTTGGCGGCCATCCATTTGAGCAGCGCCACGTTGGAGCGGACGTATTCGATCACCGGCTCCTTGTTGAGGCGCACGGCGGAAGCGGCGGCGGAGCGCTCGGCGGACGCATTGGCCAGCTCGAACGCCTGCTCGACCTTCAGATGCTCCAGCCCCTCGATCTCAAGAATGGCGCCGGAGAAGATGTTCTTCTTGCCCTTCTTCTCGACGGTGAGCAGGCCCTTCTGGATGGCGGCATAGGGGATCGCGTTCACGAGGTCGCGCAGCGTGATGCCGGGCTGCAACTGGCCCTTGAAGCGCACGAGCACCGATTCCGGCATGTCGAGCGGCATCATGCCGGTCGCGGCGGCGAAAGCCACAAGCCCGGAGCCCGCCGGGAAGGAGATGCCGATCGGGAAGCGCGTGTGGGAATCGCCGCCGGTGCCGACCGTGTCGGGCAAAAGCATGCGGTTCAGCCAGGTGTGGATGACGCCGTCGCCGGGGCGAAGGGCGACGCCGGTGCGGGTCGCAATGAATGAGGGCAGGGTGGCGTGCGTCTTCACGTCCACGGGCTTCGGATAGGCGGCGGTGTGGCAGAAGGACTGCATGACGAGGCCCGCCGAGAAGCCCATGCAGGCGAGATCCTTCATTTCGTCGCGGGTCATCGGGCCGGTCGTGTCCTGCGATCCGACGGTCGTCATGCGCGGCTCGCAATAGGCGCCGGGGCGCACGCCCTTGCCTTCGGGCAGGCCGCAGGCGCGTCCGACCATCTTCTGGGCGAGCGTGTAGCCCTTGCCGGTGTCGGCGGGCTGGGCGGGCAGGCGGAACAGCGTGGATGGCGGCAGGCCGAGCGCGGCGCGCGCCTTCGAGGTGAGGTCGCGGCCGACGATCAGCGGAATGCGGCCGCCTGCCTGAACCTCGTCGAAGATCACATCCGACTTCATCTTGAATTCGGCGATGACCTGGCCATTCTTCAGCGCCTTGCCCTCGATGGGCCGAAGCTCGATCACGTCGCCCATGTCCATCTTGGACACGTCGAGTTCGACGGGCAGCGCGCCCGCGTCCTCCATGGTGTTGAAGAAAATCGGCGCGATCTTGTTGCCGAGGCAGACGCCGCCGAAGCGCTTGTTCGGAACGAAGGGGATGTCCTCGCCGGTCCACCACAGCACGGAATTTGTCGCGGACTTGCGCGACGAGCCGGTGCCGACCACGTCGCCGCAATAGGCGATGAGATGGCCCTTGGCCTTCAGCGCGGCGAGCAGCTTGATCGGGCCGAGCTTGCCGGGTTCGTCCGGCTCGATGCCGGGGCGCGCGTTCTTCAGCATGGCGAGCGCGTGCAGCGGAATGTCGGGGCGCGTCCAGGCGTCCGGCGCGGGCGAGAGGTCGTCCGTGTTGGTTTCGCCCGTGACCTTGAAGATCGTGACCGTGAGGCTTTCGGGCACGCCGGGCCGCGAGGTGAACCATTCGGCGTCGGCCCAGGACTGGATGACGGCCTTCGCATCGGCCGCGCCGGGCTTGCCGGAGGCGGCGAGCGCCTTGACCTCGTTGAAATAGTCGAACATCAGGAGCGTGTGCTTCAAGGCCTGCGCCGCCGCCGCCCCGCATTCGGGACAGGACAGAAGCACGATCAAGGGCTTGATGTTGAAGCCGCCGAGCATCGTGCCGAGAAGCTCCGTCGCCCGCACCTTCGAGATGAGCGCGGACGCCTCTTCGCCTGTCGCGACCTTCGCGAGATACTCCGCCTTCACGCGCGCCGCATCGTCGACGCCCGCGGGCACACGGTTCGTGAGGAGACCGGCGAGGAACGCTTCCTCGCCCGCGGGCGGGTTTCGCAACAGGGCGACCAGCTCGCTCGTCTGCTGCGCAGACAGCGGCAGCGGCGGAATTCCGAGGGCGGCGCGTTCGGCGGCATGGGCGCGGTAGGCTTCGAGCATCATCAAAAATCCTCTGAGGCTGGAGGGAGGGCCGAGCCCGCCCCTCCGCATATCTTGTCCCTAAGCGAGCGAGGCGAGCGCGGCGTTCAGCGTCGCGCTGGGCCGCATGGCCTTGGAGGTCTTGTCGAAATCGGGGAGATAGTAGCCGCCGGTGTCCTGCGGCTTTCCCTGCGCCTCGATCAGCTCGGCCAGGATCTTCTGCTCGTTCTCGGTGAGCGTCTTGGCGAGCGGGGCGAATTTCGCCTGCAGCTCCTTGTCCTTCGTCTGCGCGGCGAGCGCCTGCGCCCAGTAGAGCGCGAGGTAGAAGTGGCTGCCCCGGTTATCGAGTTCGCCAACCTTGCGGGCCGGAGAGCGGTTGTTGTCGAGGATCTTGGCGTTGGCCTCGTCCAGCGTCTCCGCCAGCACTTGCGCCTTCTTGTTCTTGAAGACCTGCGCCAGATGTTCGAGCGAGACGCCGAGCGCGAGGAACTCGCCGAGCGAATCCCAGCGCAGATAGCCCTCCTCCTGGAACTGCTGCACGTGCTTTGGCGCGGAGCCGCCGGCGCCGGTCTCGAACAGCCCGCCGCCATCCATCAGCGGAACGATGGACAGCATCTTCGCGCTTGTGCCGAGTTCGAGGATCGGGAACAGGTCGGTGAGGTAGTCGCGCAGGACGTTGCCGGTCGCGGAGATCGTGTCCTTGCCTTCGCGGATGCGCGCGAGCGAGAACTTCACGGCCGCCTCGGGCGGCAGGATGCGGATGTCGAGGCCGCTCGTGTCGTGGTCCTTCAGGTAGCGCTCGACCTTCTTGACGATCTCGGCGTCATGGGCGCGCTTCTCGTCGAGCCAGAACACGACGGGCGTATGGGAGAGCCGGGCGCGGTTGACGGCGAGCTTCACCCAATCCTGGATCGGCGCGTCCCTCACCTGGCACATGCGGAAGATATCGCCTTGCCCGACGTTCTGTTCGAGCAGCACATGGCCGGAAGCGTCCACGGCGCGTACCTTGCCGTCGCCCGGAATTTCGAAGGTCTTGTCGTGCGAGCCGTATTCCTCGGCTTTCTGCGCCATCAGGCCGACATTCGGCACGCTGCCGATGGTGCGCGGATCCAGGGCGCCGTGCTTCTTGCAGTCCTCGATGGTGGCCTGATAGACGCGCGCGTAGGAGCGGTCGGGGATGATCGCCTTGGTGTCGTGCAGCTTGCCGTCCTTGCCCCACATCTTGCCGCTGTCGCGGATCATGGCGGGCATGGAGGCGTCGACGATCACGTCGCTCGGCACATGCAGATTGGTGATGCCCTTGTCGGAGTTCACCATCGCCAGTTCGGGGCGCTTTTCATATTCCGCCGCGATATCGGCTTCGATGGCGGCGCGCTCCGCCTCGGACAGCTTGCCGAGCTTCGCGGTGAGGTCGCCAAGCCCGTTGTTCGGATTGAAGCCGACCTTCTCCAGCGCCGCGGCGTGCTTCTCGAATACGTCCTTGAAATAAACCGAGACGGCGTGGCCGAACATGATCGGGTCGGAGACCTTCATCATGGTCGCCTTGAGGTGCAGCGAGAGCAGCACGCCCTTGGCCTTCGCGTCCTCGATCTCGGCGGCGATGAACGCGCGAAGCGCGCGCTTGCTCATCACGGCGGCGTCGATCACCTCGCCCGCCTTGTAGGCGGTCTTCTCCTTCAGCACCACGGTCTTGCCGTCGTCGCCCACGAATTCGATGCGGAAGCTTCCGGCCTCGCCCACCGTGATGGATTTCTCGCTGCCATAGAAATCGCCGGCGCTCATATGCGCCACATGCGTCTTCGAGTCGGCGCCCAGGCGCCCATCTTGTGCGGGTGCTTGCGGGCGTACTGCTTCACGGAGGCGGCGGCGCGGCGATCCGAATTGCCTTCGCGCAGAACCGGGTTCACGGCGCTGCCGAGACACTTCGCATAGCGCGCCTTGATCTCCTTCTCGGCGCCGGTCGTGGTCTCCTCGGGATAGTCCGGGATGTTGTAGCCCCGGCCCTGCAGCTCCTTGATCGCGGCCTTCAGCTGCGGGATGGAGGCGCTGACGTTCGGCAGCTTGATGATGTTGGCTTCGGGCTTCGTCGCAAGCTGCCCAGGAAAGCGAGATCGTCCGGCTGGCGCTGCGCGTCCGTCAGGTTCTCGGGGAAGCTCGCGACGATGCGCCCTGCGAGCGAGATGTCGCGCGTCTCGACTTCGACGCCGGCGGCCTTTGTAAAGGCCTGCACGATGGGCAGGAGCGAATAGGTCGCAAGCGCCGGCGCCTCATCGACTTTTGTCCAGAAGATCTTCGTTTCTTGGGTCATGCCATTACCTCAGAAATATTTTTTTCCAGCCGGCTCTCTGCCTATGCCTCAGACGACGAAAGTGCACTGAGACGCCGGCGTGCGCGTGTCCATGTTGCGGCCGCGATTGATGTGATCGTCGATCTCGCCCGCGCAACCGACCGTCCGTCCGAACAGGAAGGCGGTGAAGGCCGCGTTTTCGAGCGCCTCTTCACTGAAGGCGCCAGAGCGATAGCGCGGCCAGAGCGTCTTGAGAAGCAGCGCCGCGATAACCGCGTCGATGTTCACGCAAAAGACGTTGGCGGTGACGCCATTATCGTAGAGCGCCTGGACCAGCGCGCTGTAGAAATCGTGGAAGACGTTCGTCTCGCCGCGCTCCTTGAACAGCTTCGAAAGATAGACCTCGCGCGGGTCCTTGTTGACGAGCTGGTTCTTGAACACTGGGTGGTTGACGCCCGGAATGTTCTGGACCCCGCCGCCGACGCCCTTCTTGGCCTTCTTCTCCGCGTCGAAGGCGAGAGCGAATTTCGTGGCCATCGCAGTGAGGTCGAGGCCGTGATTGGGATCGCCCGCATCCTTCAGGTCGGTGCCGCCGAACTGGCCGATCAGGAACTGGATGCCTTCGAAGCCGTTGCCGCCATGCGCGAACCCGGTATGCGTCAGGAAGCCGATCATCGCCTTGTTGATCTGCACGCGCTCGGGCGTTTCCGGGCCGTCCGCCGAGACCGCGCCCTTGCAGCCTTGCGCGGAGATCGTGCCGGCGCCGTTGGAGATGATTAGGCCCAGGAGCACCTGGAGCGGGAAGAGTTTTTCCGGCGTGGGCGTCTCGCCGAGCAGCGCCAGATAAGCGATCTCCGTCGCCGACCAGCGGTCGATGAGATCTTGGGAGGCGACCCCGCAGAACGCTCCCTGCTCGTGCTTCGAGCTGTCGACCGAAGCGCCGATGATGGTCGCAAACAGGCGCGTAAACCACGGGAAGTTCTTCGCCGTGTTGCGGGTGATCTTCTTTTTCATCAGCGAGCCCCAGCAAATGGAGGTCGTGATGGCGGCCAGCACCGCGTCCGCCGTCGGATAGCCGCTCAGCGAGCGAAGATAATCGATGAGGACGGATTTCGCGCCGCGCGCTTCAAGCCCCGCAAGCATGGCGTTCGCCTTCGGATCGGCGTGCATGCCGACGAGCGCGTTCAGCTGATCCGCGTTCGCGTGGATGCGGGAGAAATCGAAGCCTTGCTGGTCCCCGGCCTTGAGCCCCGACTGGCCGAAGAGATCGATCAGGACATCGGCCGCCTTGCGGGCCGAGGCGACCGTCTTCGGGCCGGCGAACGCGCAAGCCGCCGAAATCACGGTGTTGGGGGCGCTGCCCGACTCGCGCGCCGCGTCCACGGCTGCAAGAGCGATGTCCGAAAGGATCACATCGGAGGCGACGGCGGTGTTGAATAGCGCGTTGTCGTTGTCGTCGTTGTGCTCGCGGGTGAGCGCCAGGCAGAAGTTCGATTCGAGCGGGTATTTCGCGGTGTCGAGAATCGAAACGCTGCTGACGCGCGTCACTTGCGTCTTCGCGTCCATGATCGAGCTGCCGGAGCGGTCCTTCATGGACTCGCGCGGGAAAATCGTGCCGACCTGCTTGGTCAGCTCCGCGATCTCATTCTTGTAGGGCTGAATCGGATCGACGAGGTGGATGTCGAGTTCCGGCGGCAGCTCCAGCCCTTGATTGTTGCCGAGCCAGGGCTTCAGCCTAAGATCGCCCTCGGGCGCGAAATCGGGGCGCACGCCATGAAGCTTCATGACCTCGGTCAGCGCCGCCGGGACGTGCGAAATGTTCGTCACCACGGCGCCGTACTTCGAGAAAACCGGGTGCTCCGGCGTGAAGATGCCGTCCACTTTCAGGATACTCTTGAACCACTCTTCCTTGGAGGCGGCGCCGTCGCCGGTTCCCGACATGGCGCCGGCGTGACCGACGGCGCGCGTCAGTTTCGCTTTCCAGCGCCCGGTGACGCAGGCAATGACGGGCTTTTCGAAATCGAGTTCATGCTCGTAATAGCCGCCCGGTTCGATATACATGACCGCCGCCTTGCTGCGGAAGTCGTTATCGAAGGCGTTGGCGAATTCGGCCGGTGCGAAGCCGATATACAAGTCCTTGCCGCTCGATATGCTGGTCGTGGTGCCCCAGCCGGCCGAAGCCAGATAGGTGGCGATGGTGGTCGTGAAGTTGCCGGAATTGGAATAGATCGCGACAGAGCCCTTGCGCAAGGATTCCTCGGGCCGTTCGCCGCCAAGCGGGCCACCGATGCGCACATGGTTCCAGGCGTCGGCCACGCCGAGGCAATTCGGGCCGAAGAGATCGACATGGCGCTGCTGCGCCATCGCGCGGATTTCGCGGGCGTCGTGGACCGACACTTTCTCGGTCAGGATGATGATTTTCTGGACGTGCTGGTTGACGCGCATCAGCTCCAGTGCGCCGTCGCGAACGGCCGCGGGCGGCAGATGGATCACTCCGACATTGAAATGGTGGCCGGCGTCGAGCCCTTCGCGGACGTTATTGTACACGGGGATCGAGCCAATCGGCGTTTCGAGGACTTCGCCGCGCCGCCCAGGCGAGGTGCCGAACACGATATTGCCGCGCGAATAGGCGTGGCTGATGGGCGCCACGGCGCGCAACTCGTTGCCGAGGATATTCAGCACGCAGACCCTGTCCTCGCGCGTCGCGACATCGGCGAGCGATCTGATGCCGACAAAATATCTGAACTTCTCAATTCCGTGATGATGATTGCCCATAGCAACCCCCAAAAGCTGCGCCTTGCGGCGTTCAAACGGTCAAAAGGATCGAAGCATTCCGGGCGCCGCTCACGCGGAGACGCCGAGTTTCTGGGCGAGCTGCTCGCGTCCGCCGGCCTTCATCCAGCGGTCGGCCGCCTGGGCGTAGTTCACCACGTCGGTCATCGCTGAATCGAAGCCGAAAAAGCGATAGGGCAAACCCAGCAGATCGCAGACATCCTTGAAGGCAAGAAGCCCGCGCGAGAGGTTCGGACCGCCGCGTCCGATCACGATGTAAACGGGCGTCGGACCGTATTCGGCGAAATGTTCGCGAAGCGCGTCGGCCATGGCGCGGAAAGTGACGAAGATGTCGGTGTTGTTCGCCTTGCCGCCGATGATGAACAGCACATTGGCCTGTTTCAGCCAGTATTTCAGGCAGATGCGCATCACCTCGCGCATCTTGTCGTAGGGCGGATTGCCGCCGAAGTCCGAGGAGATGATCGCGTCGTCGCCAAGGAACTCGGTGACGAGCGAGTTGGCGCCGCCGCCGAAAGTCGGCGCAAGAATGGTGCCATTCGCGTTGATGACCGACACGTCGGACTGGCCCTGATAGGTGCGCAGCTGGTTGATCTCGTGCTCGAACTCGGAGTAGTCCTCGGCGAACAGCTCCTTCGGCAGATTGAGGCGCTTCACGCGCTGGTCGTCCCGATCGAAACCGCATTTGAAATCGCAGGCGACGGGCGTGAGCGCGCGCCCGTTCGGCATCATGCGGATTGGATTGAGCTCCAGCGTCGTCATGCCGTAATGGTGGTAGAGGTCCCATAACTTCGGCAGGTTTTGCGCGAGCGGCGAGATGATCTCCTTCGGCGCCTGGATGTCGGACATCGCATTGGTGATCACGAAGGATTTCAGGCCCGTCAGCGGGTCGAACGGGATCTCCGCGATCTGATCCTTGGTCAGCTCCTCGATCTCGACGCCGCCGCGATGGGTTATGGTGAGCGTCGGCGCGCGAAACTTGGTCGAAATCGGCGATCGAGACATAGACTTCGTGCTCGGCCGGAACGCAGGCCTCGAAGGTGACGCCCTTGGCCTTGGCGGAAACGTTGTCGACGCGGTGCTCCGCGAAGTAGAGGCGCTCCTTCTCCTTCAGCGCGGTTTTCAGGTCCTTGGCGCGCCCGACGAGGCCCGCCTTGCCTTTCTTGCCGATGCCGCCGCGAAAAATCGGCTTTATGAGAATCTCGCGGTATTTGTCGATGAGCGCTTTGATTTCCGCATCGCTCGCCTCCGGCCCGAGAACTTCAGAGGCCGGAAAGTCGACCGACTTCAGCAGCTCAGCTCCATAGAGCATTCCTGCAAGGTTCATGGCGTTCCTCCTCCCTAATGGGCGTTATCGATCAATATTCTTGCGGTAAGTTCTTCAGCTGGGCCCACGAATAGACCGGCCCCTTCACGCAGACGTAATCCTTCCCGACGTTGCAGCGACCGCACTTGCCGATGCCGCACTTCATTTTGTTTTCTATTGTTGTATATATTTGTTCGTCTGCAAAGCCCATTTCGCGCAGGTTCTTGATGACGAACTTGATCATGATCGGCGGCCCGCAGGTGATCGCAATCGCGTTGTCCGGTTTCTGCGGCTTGTCCATCACGTTAGCGGGCACGAAGCCGCAATAGCCTTCCCAGCCTTCTTCCGGAGAATCGATGGAGAGATAGACGTTCGCCTTCCCGCGCAGCTTCTCCAGCTCCGCCGCGTACATGATGTCGCGCGAGGTGCGCCCTCCATAGAACACGGAGATGTCGCCGAAGTCGCTCCGGTTCGCCACCGCGGTCTGGATCACGGGCCATATCGGCGCGAGGCCGCAGCCGCCGCCGATGAAAATGAGGTTCCTGCCCTTCCAGTCGCCGACCGGGAACCTGTTGCCGTAGGGGCCGCGCACGCCGATCACGTCGCCGACGCGCATGTCGTGGATGGCCGTTGTGACGCGGCCCGACTTCATGATCGAGAACTGCTTGTAATCGGTGACCGTGGGCGCCGACGCGATGGAGATCATCGACTCGCCCTTGCCGAACACGGAGATCATCGCGCATTGACCGGGTTCGTGGTCGAAGCCGTCGCCGTTCATGAACTCGACGCGGAACGTCTTGATCGCGCGCGCGCCCGGCACTTCTTCCTTGACGTGGACGATCTTCGCCAGCTTCGGCAGATAGGCGTTGTCGCTCATGCCGGCGCTCCCTTTTCCATGACGTTCGCGATATGCACGATGTCGATCCCCACCGGGCAGTGGGTGATGCAGCGTCCGCAGCCCGTGCATTGCTGCATCTTGTGGTTCTCCACGAAGTACAGCAGCTTGTGGCAGATGCGCTGCCGGAGCCGCGCGCCCGTGTCCTCGCGCGGATTGTGGCCCGAGGAGTGCATGGTGAAATCGGGGAACTGGCAGTTGTCCCAGGTCCGCACGCGCTCGCCCGTCAGCGGCGATTTGCCGGTGACTTCGTCGTTGATGTCGAAGCAGTGGCAGCTCGGGCAGAGATAAGTGCAGGCGCCGCAGCCGATGCAGGCCTGCCCGAGCTTGTCCCACAGGGGCGAGTCGAAGTTCTGGCGCAGCGCTTCGGCTACCTTCTGCATGGATGCGATGGAGCGTTGCGGATATTCGAGCGCCGCCGCGTGCGCGTCCTCGAGGTCTTTTTTGTCGCCGGCGCCCGGCTCCTGGAACATTGCTTTGGCGATGCCGACGATCCCCATGCCGCGGTCGGTCAGCGCCTTTACGTGATAGCGGCCGTCAAGCTCGGTCATGATCGCGTCGAGGCCGTCCTCGGAATGCGGCGAGCCTCCGAGCGCGACGCAGAAGCAGTTCGGCGACGGCGGCGCATTGCACGCGAGCCCGACGAAAATCACCTGCTCGCGCCGCGCCTCATAATACGGATCCTGAAAACCTTGGCAGAACACCCTGTCGTTGCGCACGAGCGCGCGCCCATCGCAGGGACGCACGCCGAACACGACGGCGGGCTCGACCTGCGGCGCTGTGTGCGTCAGCTCCGGCGCCTTGCCGTGCTCAAGCCGGAACCGGTACAGCACTTCCCGCTGCGGGAACACAAAGCTTTTTGCCGGACGGACGGTGTTGCTGTAATCCAGATCCGCCGTCGCGCCTTGCTCGACCTTTGTGAACTCCCAGACATCTTCGCCGAAGTTTGGGGCGAAGACCTGCGCGCGTTCTTGAAGCGTTGCCACCCATTGGCTTAATTTTTCCTTTTTAAGTATCGCTTCCATCGGGCCTACCTCACGAAATCGTTGGGATCGCCGTCGCGGAAGGACGAGATGAGCGAGGGCTGCCCGGCATCGAGTCCCGGCGCGTAACTGAACATTTCCGCCGCCTCGCGTTCGAGCATGGTGTTGAGAAGCCGCAGCGGGATGTTCACCGGGCAGACGCGCTCGCACTCGCCGCAATCGGTGCAGCGGCCGGCGAGATGCATCGCGCGCACCATGTGGTACATCGCGTTTTCGGACGAGGATGGCGAGCGGCTGATCCAGCGCACCCGGTTGGCCTTGTCGTCGGCGGTGGTGGCGGGGCCGATGATGAAGTTCGTGCTGTCCACCACGCATTCGTCGCAATAGCACATCGGGCAGACGGCGCGGCAGGCGTAGCAGCGGATGCAGCGGTCGAAATGCCCGGCCCAGAACGCGGAGCGCTCATCGAGGCTTTTCTCGGAGAAGGCGCTGACGACCGAGAAGCGCGGGGCGAGCCCGCGTTCGTCGACCTTGTCGCCGAAGAAGTGATCCGCATCGAGCGGATAGGCCTTGCTGCATTCGAGGCAGCGGTCGGCCAGCACATCGCGCGCCTGCAGCATCGCCGCGCCGCCGATATACGTCGCCTTCACGGCGCCGGCGCCGTCGAAGGCCGCGCCCGTCGCAGCCTTGCCGCGCAGCGCCTTTCCCAACTTCTTGGTGTCGATGACGCCGCCCTTCCCGCAGGACACGCCGAGCACGACGATCTCATCGCGCTTGATGTGATTTTCCTGCAGAAGCACGGTGATGGCGCGGCTGTCGCAGCCCTTGGCGACGATGGCGAGCGGCCGCTTGTCGGGGGAGCGCGAATGCTTCTGCCGCTTCTTTTCGTTCACGAGGTAGAGCGCGAGGTTTTCGACGCATGTCGCATCCTGCACGAGTTGAGCCGTGTCCTCGGGCGCCGTGATGAAAGCAGGCTCGGCGAGCAGGCCCGCCGTGCTTCTCCGGTAGCCGAGCACCGCGCGGACTTTCCCACTTTGCAGGAGCTCCTTGGCGCGCGCCCTGATGTCTTCGACTGCGATCATCAGTGTTTCGCCTTGAACTTGGTTTGCGGGCCGAGCGTCTTGAGGTCTTTCACGAAATCCGAGATGACTTCGGCGAATTTCACGCCTTCCGCTGCGGAGACCCAGGACATGCGGAAGCGGTCGGGTTCGAGCCCAACGAATTGCAGGAGCTTCTGCACGAGGTAGAGGCGCCGCCGCGCGTAGAAATTGCCCTTTAGGTAGTGGCAGTCGCCCGGATGGCAGCCCGACACCAGCACGCCGTCGGCGCCCTTGTTGAAGGCGGACATGATGTAGATCGGCGACACCGAGCCCGAGCACATCACCTGGATCGGCACGGAGTTGGCCGGATATTTCAGCCGGGACACGCCCGCGAGGTCGCTGCCGGCCGAGGAGCACCATTTGCACAGGAAGGCGACGATCTTGGGCTCGAATTCCTGTTCTTCTTTTCTAGCAACCGCGGGTGCAGACACCGTCATCATCCTCCCATGCAGGCGCTGATCATTTCGAAGACCTGCAACTGCGTCACATTTTTCACGTCGATGGCCGCGCGCACGCAGGTGCCCACGCAGGTGCCGCAGCCTTCGCACAGCACCTCGTTCACCACGGCCTTGCCGGCCACGAGCGTGATCGCATCGTAGGGGCACACGTCCACGCACATCTCGCAGCCGGTGCAGTGCGAGTCGCGCACCTTCGCCACGACCGGGCTGTGCTCCAGCTCGGGCTTGGACAGAAGCGCTATCACCTTGGAGGCCGCCGCGCTCGCCTGGCAGACCGTCTCGGGGATGTCCTTCGGCGACTGAGCCGCGCCGGTAAGGAAGATGCCGCCGGTCACGCTTTCAACGGGCCTCAGCTTTGGATGCGCCTCGGCGAGGAAGCCGTCCTTGTCGCGCCCGATCTTTAGCGTCTTGGCGATATCGGCCGTGCCCTGGGACGGGACCATCGCCTGCGCGAGCACCACCATGTCGGCTTCGATCTCGATATTCTTGCCCGCGAGCGTATCGACGCCCATCACCTTGAGCTTGCCCTTCTGCTGGTAGACCTTGGAGACGCGCCCGCGCAGATAAATGACGCCGTCGCCCTCCATGGCGCGCTGGACGAACTCCTCGTAGCCTTTGCCGCCCGAGCGGATGTCGATGTAGAAGATGTACGCCTTGCCGTCGGGGACGTGGTGCTTGTAGAGCGTCGCGTGCTTCGCCGTGTACATGCAGCAGATCTTGGAGCAGTAGGCGCAGTGCTGCTCGGGATCGCGCGAGCCGGAGCACTGGACGAACACGATGGTCTTCGGCTCCTGGTGGTCGGACGGGCGCAGCACCTGGCCGCCGGTCGGTCCCGACGCCGAGCACATGCGCTCGAACTGGATGCCGTCGAGCACGTCCGGGTATTTGCCGCGGCCGTATTCCGCCAGATTGTCGAGGCCGTAGAGGTCGAAGCCGGTGGCGACGACGATGGCGCCCACCTCGATTTCGGTCGTCTTCGGCCTGGCGTCGTAGTCGATGGCTTCCGCCTCGCACACGGTTGCGCACTTGCCGCAGACCACGGGCTTGAGGCCGAGGCAGGCGTCCTCGTCGAGATAGAAGCTCGCCGGGATCGCCTGCGCGAAGGGGATAAAAATGGCGCGGCGGCCGGAGAGCCCGGCGTCGTACTCATTCGGTACGACAACGGGACAGACTGGCGTGCAGTCGTCGCAAATCTTGCATTTCTCGGGATCGACGTATTGCGCCTTTGTGCGAACCTTCACCTTGAAGTTGCCGACGAAGCCGGAAACCGACGTCACCTCGCTCGACGTCATCAGCGTGATTTTCGGGTTCTTCGACACCTCCACCATTTTTGGCGAGAGGATGCACTGCGAGCAGTCGAGCGTCGGGAACGTCTCGGAAAGCTGGATCATGTGGCCACCGACGGTCGGCAGCTTTTCGACAAGCACGACTTCGAGGCCGGCGTTGGCGAGGTCGAGCGCGCTCTGGATGCCGGCGATGCCGCCGCCGATCACCATCGCCTTGCGCGTCACCGGCAGGCCGACGGGCGTCAGCGGCTCGTTGCGGCGCGCGCGCTCAACCACCGAGCGCGTAATCTTGATCGCCTTCTCGGTGCCCTGCTCCTTGTCCTTGTGGACCCAGGCGCATTGTTCACGGATGTTGGCGATTTCCAGCTGGAACGGATTGAGGCCGCCGAGCGCGGAAGCCTCGCGGAAAGTCTTCTCGTGCAGGTTTGGCGAGCAGCAGGAGATCACCACGCTGTCGAGGTTATGCTCCTTGATCGCGTTGATGACCGATTGCTGCCCGGGATCGGAGCACATGTAGACGTAGTCGTTCGAGAAGACCACGCCCTCGTCCTGGCCGAGCTCGGCGGCGACGCGCTTCACATCGACGGTGGCCGCGATGTTGGTCCCGCAATGGCAGACGAATACTCCGGAGCGTCTCGTCAATGGACTGCTCCCTCTTTCTTGCCGAAGCAATCGAGGCCGTGCTGATAGCCGCTGTCGAACGCTTTCAGATTGGCGTCGAGGAAGCGGTCGGGGACGAGGCCGGGCAGCGCCTTCTTCATGGCCTCGGGAGACACGACGCCGGTGATGGCGGTGAAGAAGCCGAGCACCACGAGATTGGCGAACAGCCTGTTGCCGAGTTCCTCGGCGATGCGCGTTGCCGGCACCAGATAGAGCTTCACGCGCTTCGGATCGCCCGAAGGCTTCACCAGTTCCTCCTCGATGATGAGAATGCCGCCATCGGCGAGGCCCGGCTCATATTTGTCGTAGGCTTCCTGCGACAGGGCGATGAGCACGTGCGGACTCGTGCAATAGGGATAGAGTACGCGGCTCTCGGACACGATGAGCTGCGACTGGCAGGCGCCGCCGCGCGCCTCCGGCCCGAAGCTCTGCGTCATGCTCGCGAACTTGTCGTCGTAAAGCGAAACGGCCTTGCCGGTGATCAAGGCGCAGCGGACGATGCCCTGGCCGCCGAAGCCGGAAAACTTGATTTCCCACATGGCTAGTCGCTCGCTCCGCATTCGAGAGGCTCCAGCGGCTTGCTGGCGGACAGGCGCGCTTTTTCTTCGGCCTCTTTTTCCAGCGTGGTCTTGCCGTAAAGCTGATAGCTGTCGCCGATGACATTGGCGTAGTGCGAGTTGACTGCGTCGAGATAGGTCGGCTTCTGGCGGTTCAGGAAGTTGCCCATGGCGATATTGCCCTGGAAACTGATGCCAACCGCGCGGGTGTCCGCCCCGTGCTGAATTTCGCCGTCCTCTTTGTAATACTCCATCGCGTCCAGGCCGTCGCCGAGCTTGTTGCGGCGCTGGTAGAGCGTGGTGCAGGGCGCGATGATCTCGATGAAGGAGAAGCCCCTGTGCTTCAGCGCCTTGCCGAAGGTCTGGGTGATGTTGTGGGCGTGAAGCGCCGTCCAGCGCGCGACGAAGGTTGCGCCCGAGGCGTCCGCGAGGAAGGGCAGGCTGAACGGCGTTTCGTAATTGCCGTAGGGCGTCGTCGAGGCGTTGGCCGTTGTTGGCGTGGTTGGCGTCACCTGGCCGCCGGTCATGCCATAGGTGAAGTTGTTCACGCAGATGACCATGATGTCCATGTTGCGGCGCGCGGCGTGGATGAGGTGATTGCCGCCGATGCTGGCGAGGTCGCCGTCGCCGCTGATGACAACCACCTTCAGCTCCGGATTGGCGAGCTTCAGCCCGGTGGCGAAGGGGATGGCGCGGCCGTGCGTCGTGTGGAACGAATCGAACTTCACATAGCCCGCGACGCGGCCCGTGCAGCCGATGCCGGACACCACCGCAATCTTGTCGCGATCGTAGCCGCCCGTCTTGATCGCCTCGGCGAAGCAGGTGACAACCGTGCCGATGCCGCAGCCGGGACACCAGATGTGCGGCATGCGGTCCATGCGGAGAAACTCCGCCATGGGGTTTTCCCTGCGGAAGGTCTCGTCGTCGGTGGAGTATTCGGAGCCGTGTTCGTGGTCGCTCATTTCACGCCCTCCTTGATGGCGGCGAGGATTTCTTCCGGGTCGTGGACAGCGCCGCCGCAGGAGTTGACGCTGATGACCTTGCATTTGCCGGCGGCGTGGCGCTCGACCTCGAGGACGATCTGACCGTAGTTCAGCTCGGGCACGACGATTGCTTTGACCTTGCCGGCAAGCTCGCGAATCTTTTTCCCGCAGAACGGCCAGACGGTGATGAGCCGGAGCACGCCGACCTTGAGGCCGGCCTTGCGGGCTTCCTGCACGGCGCGGATGGCGATGCGCGAGGTGATGCCGTAGGAAACCACGACGACGTCGGCGCCTTCGAGCCCGTCCTCCTCGACGCGGACGATCTTGTCGGCGTTCGAATCGATCTTCTCGATGAGGTGGGTGACGGCCTTCTTGTTCATCTCGGGCGTCAGCGTGGGATAGCCGCGCTCGTCGTGGGTCAGCCCTGTAGTGTGGAAGCGGTAGCCGTCGCCCGCCTTGACCATCGGGGCGACGCCCTTGCCGTCGTAGCGGTAGGGCCGGTAATCCTCTTTCGGCCCCTCATACCAGTTCCGCTCGACGACCTTGATCTCTTCGGCCGGCGGGATGACCACCTTCTCATGCATGTGGCCGACTGTTTCGTCGGTCATGATGAAGACGGGAACGCGATAAATCTCGGAAAGGTTGAACGCCTCGACGGCGAGGTCGAAGCACTCCTGAGGCGAGTCCGGCACCAGCGCGATGATGCGGTAGTCGCCGTGGCTGCCCCAGCGCGCCTGCATCATGTCCTGCTGAGCTGTCAGCGTCGGCAGGCCGGTGGAGGGGCCGCCGCGCTGCACGTCGGCGAGCACCATCGGCGTCTCCATCATGCAGGCGAGCCCGATGGTCTCCATCATCAGCGAGAAGCCGGGACCGGAGGTCACGGTCATCACCTTCTGGCCGCCCCAGACCGCGCCGACATTGGCGGTGATCGAGGCGATTTCGTCCTCCATCTGGATGAAGAGGCCGCCGACTTCCGGGCAGCGCTCGGCGAAGCGCTCCGCCGTCTCGGTCGAGGGCGTGATGGGATAGCCGGCGAAGAAGCGGCATCCGGCGGCTAGCGCGCCTTCGGCAAGCGCGTGGTCGCCGTCCATGAAGTGGCGGCCCGTAAGGACGCCTTTCGGATCCGCAGAAACGATCTTAGGAGATTGCGCCACCCGTTTAACCCCTATCTGTGTCGGTCTTAACGAAAATCGCGAATTCGGGACAAACCGTTTCGCAGAATTTGCAGTCGCGGCAGTTGTCCAGGCTCTTGACCTGCGGAGGATGGTATCCCTTGGCGTTGTAGCTCTTGGACATTTCCAGCGCATCGGTCGGGCAATACGTCACGCAGTAGCCGCAACCCTTGCACCAGTTCCGGTTGATCGTGACCTTGCCGTAGGCCTGCTTGAGTTTGCTGAAGGACATCGCGATCTCCTAGAGAAGCCCTTTCGCCACGAGCACGGGCCGTGGAGAATTGTAGTGGAGATTGAGCTTCAGCACCAACTCTTCGCAGCCGAAAGCGATCGCCATGAGTTGGGTGAAATAAACGACCGGGAGGCCCTCGAAATCGGGAAAGATGCGCTGGGTAACGGCCTGCCGGTGATCGAGGTTGAAGGCGCAGAGCGGACAGCTCACCGCGACCATGTCGGCGCCCTGCTCGCGTGCATCCGACAAAATCTGGAAAGTGCGGTCGGCCACGATCTTCGGCTTGTCCACGGTCTGATAGGCGCCGCAACACTCTGTCTTGTGCGAGAAGTCGACCGGCGCGCCGCCGAGCGCCGTCACCAGCTCGTCGAGCAGCACCGGGTTCTCGACATGATCGAAAGCGACGGAGCGCGGCCGGACGAGAAGACAGCCATAATAGCAGGCGACGCGCAGCCCCTTCAAGGGTTTCACCACCTTGGCGGAGACGGCCTTGGTGTTGGCCTTCAGCTCGCGGAGGATTTCGAGCGTGTGAACGACATCGACATCGCCTTCATAGGCCGTTTTCTCGTCGGTCATGAAGTTGTTCATGCGCTTCAGGAGGACGGGATCGGCCTTCACGCGGTCGTTCGCGCGCTTCAGCGTGTTGTAGCACATGGAGCAGGCGGTCATGACGCGCGTGGCGCCCGCCTCCCTCACGCGGAGCATATTGCGGACGGGCGCAAGCTGACGCATCGCGTCGTCCTCCGCCAGCGACAGAACCGTTCCGCAGCAATTCCAGCGGTTGAGCTCCTCAACCTCCACGCCGAGACGCTGCATCGAATAGACGAGCAACTCCTCGAAGTTCCCGGCGTGGTTCTTCATGGTGCAGCCGGGATAGTAGCTCAACTTCATGTGTGCTCACGGGGGCGTAAACGAAAAATTGATCCGGCGAGAGGTTCGCCTGCCCTGCAAGGAGCATTCCACACCTTGCACGGCTTCAGCCTTTGACCTAGCTTTTTTGACGGGGAAATTAAAGCCATAGCTGGCCCCTATTCACCATTTACTTTTTCTTAGCGCAGGAATAAGCGAACCTAAACGTTAGGGACGAGTATAAATCCAGAAATGTCTTTCGCAGTTGCGTTTGAGGTTTTTTTGCGCCGCATATATTCAGTCCTTGGCATGCGTTTGCGCGCTTTGCCCTTTGCGGGCCTGACTGTTTGGCCGCCGCCGCTCCCGGCCAATAATTTGCATGCGGCCTATAGGAAGCGTTCAATCGCGTGCGGAATGCCGCAGTGCGATCACAGCTTTGTTGCGAAGATGTGAACGATCTGCGTCGCAATGCCGCGGTTCGATCGCGAAGGCGAGGCGGCGTGTTGGCGAGCATGGCCGTAACGGCGCCGTTCTTCCCCGCCCCGCGCTTCGTGAGCGCCGGCAATCGGGACGGCGCTTCCTGGAAAACCGGGCGGCGTCAGCGTCTGGAAGCGGCGGGCGTTCTAGCGAGATTTTGTGTGTAGGCGCTTGTCATAAGTTATGTTTTAGCTCAAGTTGCAGCTCGCTGCATGCGGCTTGCCATCAGGCGCATTCGCCGGCGCTGTTTTGCGTTTGTCTCAGATCGAGTCGCGCAATGGCCCAGCTTGTATGCAGTCCGCAAACAAGAAATGGAGTACAGAGATGGCGCCAAAGAGCCCTCCGGCAGGCTATTCGCTTTCGCAGATCCTGCTTCACTGGACCATCGCGGCGCTGGTCATCTTCCAAGTCTTCTTCGGCGAGGGCATGGAGCACGCCTATAACGCGCTCAACAAAGGCAAGACGCCCAATCCGTCCGACGTTTCGGCGGCGAACATCCATGTCTATGTGGGCATCGCCGTCCTGGTTCTTGCAGTGCTGCGCCTCATCGTGCGCGTGAAGAACGGAGCGCCGTCCGCCCCTCCCGGAACGACCGGACCGAAGAAATGGATTGCGGCGGCCACTCAGCACACGCTGTACCTTGTGATCTTCCTGATGCCGGTCACGGGCGCGATTGCATGGTTCGGCGGCGTCGAGATCGTCGGGACCATCCACACGATCGGCAAGCCGCTTATCTTCTTCCTCCTTCTCCTGCATGTGGCTGGCGCGCTCGTTCAGCATTTCATCGCAAAGACCGACGTGCTCGTGAGGATTTTCCGCCCGGCATAGGGACGGGTTTCCGCGCGGCGCGGCCCGCAGTCTCTTGAAGGACATCGTCCTCATAGGCGCGGGCCACGCCCATATCGAGGTTCTGCGCGCCTTCGGCATGCGGCCCGAGCCGGGCGCGCGCCTCACGCTCGTCACGCGGCAGGATTGGACGCCTTATTCCGGGATGCTGCCGGGGCTGATCGCGGGGCTTTACGCTTTCGAGGATGCGCATATCGACGTGCGGACGCTTTGCGCTTTCGCGGGGGCGCGCCTCATCCTCGGCGAAGCGGCGGGGATCGATCTTGCAGGAAGGCGCGTGCTGTGCGCCAGCGGCCCGCCCGCGCCGTTCGACATCCTCTCCATCGGCATCGGCTCGACGCCGAACACGCAAGGCGCGCCCGGCGCGCGCGTGCATGCGGTCGCGGTGAAGCCCATCGACGGCTTTCTTGCGCGCTTCGAGGCGGCGAGGCGGCGCATCCTCGACAGGCAGGGAAGGGCGCGCATTTGCGTCGTTGGCGGCGGAGCGAGCGGCGTCGAGTTGGCGCTCGCAATTGAGCGGCGCTTGCGGCGGAACATAGCGGCGGCGGGCTTCGACGCGCGCGGCGTCTCCTTCACGCTGATCTCGGCCGAGCCGGAAATCCTCACGGCGTTCCCGCGCCGTATGCGGCGGCGCTTCCGGGAAATCCTCGCGTCTCGCGGCGTTGCGGCGATCGAGGGAAAGGCCGCCCGCGTGGAGGACGGCGCCGTTCATCTAGCAAGCGGCGAGGCGCTCGCCTTCGACGAGGTTTTCTGGGCGACGCAGGCGTCGGCCGCGCCGTGGCTTGCTTCGACCGGCCTCAAGCTCGACGCCAACGGCTTCATCGAGGTGGAGCGCAGCCTTGAAAGCGCCTCGCACCCGGGCGTCTTCGCGGCGGGGGACGTGGCGGCATTCCGGGCGCGGCCGCTTCCCAAGGCCGGCGTCTACGCGGTCCGCGAGGGGCCGCCGCTTGCCGCGAACCTTCGGCGCGCAGCACGTAGCGAGCCGCTCAAAAGCTGGGAACCGCAGCGCAGCCATCTCTCGCTCATCTCCACTGGCGAGCGCTACGCGCTTGGCGCGCGCAACGGCCTGACGGTCGAAGGAGCGTGGGTCTGGCGCTGGAAGGACTGGCTCGACCGCCGTTTCATGCGCCGGTTCAAGCGCCTTCCGGCGCGGACTTCGGCGCGGTAACGACAGTGTGACAACGGCTTTGCTGTACCACCGCGCGCCCCTTATGCGATGAATGAGTTGCGAATTTGAGCTAATCGGAAAAATTAATGCAGGTAGCCACGAAAGCGGGCCGCGACAGCCGCCTTCGCAAACCCTTCTCGGACCGGGCCTGGACGGCGCGCGGCGAGAGGCGCGCCACGGTCGCGCTGGCCCGGCTGGAGACGCTGTGGTTCAACACCGGCACGCTCTGCAACATCGCCTGCGCCCATTGCTATATCGAAAGCTCGCCGAAGAACGACCGGCTCGTCTATCTCACGCTGGCCGACGTCCTCCCGTATCTCGATGAAATCGCCGCGCTTCCGCAGCCGGTTTCGCTGATCGGGTTCACAGGCGGCGAGCCTTTCATAAATCCGCACTTCATCGCCATCCTTGAGGAGACGCTTCGGCGCGGCTTCGAGACGCTGACCCTGACGAACGCGCTGAAGCCGATGGAGCGCAAGAAGGCCGGCATCGTCCGGCTGGTGGGCGCTTACGGCCCGCGCATGCGCATCCGCGTCTCGCTCGACGACTTCCGCGCCGAAACCCACGACGCCGAACGGGGCGAGGGCGCGTTCGATGAGGCTTTGAACGGGCTCCTGTGGCTGACGCAGGCCGGCGCGCATTGTGAGGTGGCGGCGCGATCCTTGGCGGGCGATGGCGAGGATGTGCTGCGGCGCGGTTTCGCGCGGCTTTTCGCGGATCGCGGCGCGCATGTGGATTGCGCCAATCCTCAGGCGCTCGTTCTTCTCCCCGAAATGCAGGAGGGCGCAGCGCCCCCCGAGATCACCGAAGCCTGCTGGGGCATCCTCGGCAAGTCTCCCGCCGAGGTCATGTGCTCGAACGCGCGCATGGTCGTGCGGAGGAAGGGCGCGGCGGCGCCCTCCGTGCTGGCCTGCACGCTTTTGCCCTACGATAAGCGCTTCGAACTCGGCCAGACGCTCGCCGAAGCCACAAAGCCCGTGCCGCTTCTCCACCCATATTGCGCCACCTTCTGCGTTCTGGGAGGCGGTTCATGCGGATCGGCGCGCCATGCAGCCTGAAACCCTCCCGGCGGAGTTCGCCATGCCCCGTGTCCTGAGAGACCGGCGTCTATGGCTTGCGGCCGTGGCGCTCGGCGTCATTGCCGTCATCCACCTCTCGGGGCTTCCTGGCTCGCTCACCCTCGATATGCTTCGCGCGAACAGGCGGGAGATCGTGGCCTTCGTCGGCGAGCATAGCGCGCTCTCCGCGCTTTGCTTTGTTTGCGTCTATGCGCTTGTGGTCGCGCTTTCGCTGCCCTCGGCGTTGCTTCTGACGCTATCGGGGGGCTTTCTCTTCGGCGCCGCCGCGGGGGCCTGTCTGACCCTGATCGGCGCCACGCTCGGGGCGACGGCGCTGTTCGTGTTCGCGCGGACGATGATGGGCGAAAATGCGATGGCGCATTTTGGCGCGAAGGGAGCGAAGCTCGCCTGCGCCATCCGGGCTAACGCCTGGTCCTATCTGCTCATGCTGCGGCTCTTGCCGATGTTTCCCTTCTTCCTTGTGAACGTCATCCCAGCTTTCGCGGGCGTCAGGCTCGGCACATTCGTGGTCACGACCTTTTTCGGCATCATGCCCGCCACGGTGGTGTTCTCCCTTTCCGGGGCGGGCCTCGGCCAGGTGCTCGACCAGGGAGGCGGGATCTCCATCGGCGCCATCCTTACGCCCGGGATTCTGGCGGCGCTCGGCGGCCTCGCTGTGCTCGCGCTCGCCGCCATTCCCCTGAAACGCAGGTTCGGGCAGGACGCGGCAACCCCATGCCAGCGCGTCGAACCTTAGCGCTTGCATCGGGCAGCGCGGGTCATAGCCTGCATTCTGCGTGAACGTGGCGGACGGCACAGATATACAACCCGAGATTAGTCGCGCCGCTCGGTGGCGTGCCTTATTTTTTCAACCCTAGTTGCAGCTTGGGGAGTGGGCCACTCGTGGCGCGCCGCCTTTCCATCGTCGCCGTTGGGTTGCGCGCTCCGTCGGACTCAATCCCCCTGCGTCAAGGATAACTTCATGGATATGACGCGCCCCGGTTTCCGGCTCCCGCAAGATGAAGGCGACGCCGCCGAAAGGTCGCTGCGGCGCGCCATCGCGCACAGCACGATGTTGCGCCGGGCGTTTCACGCCGCCGCGATGCCGCCGAGTGGGAGCTGCTTGAAAGCGCGGCCGCGACCGTTGTGGAGGAGAACGGGCGCGTCCGCAATGACGCGAACTGGTTCGTCGAGGCCGACGAAAGACTGAAGTCGGCCGTCGCCGAGATGTTCAGGAGCCGATCCTCAAAGAGCAGCCGCGCCTGGCAGTATCGCCGGGCCGCCGAGCAGGTTTACGAAAGCGCCGCGAACTGGGACCAGCATCTCGACGGGTTGACGCTCGCTTATTGGCGGCACAGCGCGCTTGTCTGGATCACGCTCTGGCATCTCGCTGACGTTCCCGATCTCACTGCGCGCGACGCGAAGGAGCGCCTCAACTCCTGCTTCGAGGGCGCGCCTCTTCCGCAGACGGCGCCGGAGGAACAGCGGCCGGAAGAAGAGCACCGCTGGAGCCTGTCCGGCGCAGCCGGCGCCTTGACCGGCGCCTTCCGGAAAAACGTCTGAGCCGCCAGCCGCTCTTGCCTGCATGCGACCAAAGCGCGCAGATACTCAACCTTAAGTTTGTGTTAGTTTTGGCGAAACACTTTAGCTTTCGTCGAAGTTGAGTTGCGTAACGGGTGTATCCCATGACGGTTTTCCCTGCCCTTGCCGCCCAGAGCCAAGCGAAAGAGGTTGGTCGGGCGACCGCCCATGGCGAGATGCTGAGGCGCGCCTTTCACCTCTCGTTATCGCGCCGCCGCGACACGGAGATTTGGCGGCGCGTCGAGGAAGCTGTCGCGAGGCTCCTGGCGAAAAAGCAGGACGGAAATTGCGGCGCCAACTGCTTCATCGAAGCGGACGCCATTTTGCAAGCGGGCGCGCTCGCCTTGATAAAGGGGGTTGCGCCTCATTCCGAGCGCTCGGGCGCGTATCGCCGCGCGGTCAAAGGGGTCTATTCAAGCGCCGCCCTTTGGGGAAGGGACCTCGACAAGGCCGGCAGGGCGTATTGGCGTCATTGCGCCTTGGTATGGCTCACGCTGTGGCATCTGGCGGACGTTCCACTATTTTCGGCGCATCAGGTCATGGACCGGCTCGCCAGGCGCGCTTGCGCCGAACGCGGCTCCCGCCTCGGCGTCTGCTCCGAAGAGGCGGGCGGAAGGGCGCCCATGACGCTCCCAGCCTCAGAGGCGGCGGCATGCGTCTTTGAGAAACGCACCGATCAAGCCCGACATTTGCTGAGATTGCGCAGCGAGCGGATTTGAAACCGGATCGAACCGCCACCGCGTAAAGGCGGCTCCCGAAGGCTGTCGCTAGCGCGCGCCATTTTGACAGATAAACCGGGCCGGCCGGACGCGGCGCCGCCGTCACTCGCAAATCGCCTGATCCAATTCGTGCGCCTTCCTGCGGCATGCAGGCGCTCGCCGCCATCTTTTCGCCCGCGTGAAAAGCGCCGCTCACGCTGCCGAAATCCGGCGCCGATCCCCAATTTTCCCAAGAATGACAAATGCGAGCCGGTCGAGCGGGCTTCGCGAAGCACCCCGGATGTGCGAAAAAACCTCAGTCAAGTAAAAATCTCTTTGCAGCCTTAATTTCGTCTTAACGCTGCGGCATACATATCACATCACAAGACGGCGAGAGGGACTGCCGCCGGATGTGAGACAAGTGAGAGTAGAGTTTGTGTTTGGTCGAGTAGGTTGTAATTTTTGTTGCGTTGCAGGGTAGTGTTGAAGTTGCGCCGGTGCAGTTGAAGTTGCGTTTGTCGAGTATGAGTGAGCGCGTGGCCTGTTCTGCGTAGCGCATGGGCGCCCCCGAGAACGCCGGGCTACCACGTAACGCTTAGTTTACATGTTAGGTTTAAAGTCTTGGAGACTAAGGGACGTCGATCCCGGTTGAATTTGCCCCTGAGAGACGAAGCCGCCTGCATGGCCCCCACCCCCCCCCCGCTAGCCATCGGCTTCGTCTCTCTTTCTTTCTCTAGCCCCGAAATCCACGCCAGCCGCGGTCCCGTCACGGCTGCAAAGCTGCGTTTTACGATAAGCGCACGCCCACGCGGCGCCTGATATGCGCCCGGCTTCATCCCAATTGCGCCACGACTTTTGCTTATTCTCGGCGGCTGAATGGGCGCATCGTCGCGCATCCCGCGCCGACGGTTTTCGCAGAGGGCGAAGATGAGTTTCCGCCGCAAGGTGTTCCGCGTTTTTCCGGCAGCGCTGCTTCTGTTCCTTCTCCTTGCGCCGGGCGCCGCGCCCTCATTCGGCGAGGAGCGGTCTCGCGTCAGGATCGAGTCCGGCGAAGTCTCCGGCGTTGTAGAGAACTATCTCCATATCTACGAAGGCATTCCTTACGCGGCGCCGCCAGCTGGGGAGCTGAGATGGACGGCGCCGAGGCCGCCGCTTCCCTGGGACGGCCTCCTCGAAGCGAAAAAGTTCGGCCCGGCATGCCCGCAAGCGCCGGGCAAAGATGTTCCGGCGGAAGCGATGAGCGAGGATTGCCTGACGCTCAACGTCTGGTCGCCCGCGCGAGCGCCCGGCGAACGGCTGCCGGTGATGGTCTGGATCCACGGCGGCGGCTTCAGCAAGGGCTCGGCGCGCATGCCCGTCTACGATGGCGGAAATCTCGCGCGGCACGGCGTCGTGGTCGTCACCTTCAATTACAGGCTCGGCTATCTGGGCTTTTTCGGCCACCCGCAACTCACCGAAGAGGCGAAGGCGGCGAACGAACCGGCGGCGAATTACGCGCTTCTCGATCAGCTCGCCGTGCTGCAATGGGTGAAGCGCAACATCGAGGCTTTCGGCGGCGACGCCTCGAACGTCACGCTGTTCGGCGAATCGGCGGGCGGCGTCAGCACGCTCGCGCTCATGACCTCGCCGATGGCGCGCGGCCTGTTCCACAAGGCGATCGTCCAGAGCGGCGGCGGGCGCTGGGTCGCGCCCACGCTGACGGCTTCGGCAGGCAAGTTTCTCAGCGCGCATGAGGTGGGCGAGCGTGCGGCGCAGGCGTTCGGCTTCAAGGCGGAGGACGCCATAGGCGCACTGAGGCGCGTCGGCTGGCGGGAAATTCAGACCACATTGAGCGCGATCCCCGCTCTGGCGGACCAGACGCCCTTCCTCGACGGCCAGCTTCTGGTCGATCAGATCGAGCCGGTCTTTTCGCGCGGCGATCAGGCGCGCATCCCCATGATCGTCGGCGCCAACAGCTATGAGGGCGTGCTCCTGCGCAGCGCGTTCCACGTCTCCGCGGAGGAGGTGCTGCACGCCGTGGAGCCGCAGATCGACGATCTCTCCGATCTGTACCCGCCGCAGCTCCTGATGACGCCCGAGTTTCTGGCCGACCACATCTGGGGCGACGCCAATTTCGTGGAGCCGGCGCGCATGATCGCGCGAACGGCGAGCCGCGCGGGGCAGACCGTCTATCATTACGGCTTCGATTTTCAGCCGCCAATCCTGCGCCTGATCGGCGGCACGCCGCACGGCCTCGAAGTGGCGTACGCCTTCGGCAATATCCCCCGTGTGGTGCCTTTCCCACTCGCGCTGCTCGTACATCCGCACAATTACGAAGTGAGCCGCCTCATGGGAATCTACTGGACGAATTTCGCGAAAACCGGAAACCCGAACGGCCGCAGCGCGCTCGCATGGCCGCGCTTCGTTGAAGGCAACGAGGAGACGCTCGTCTTCAACAACGAGGGGCTGACCATCGAGCGCGATTATCTCAAGGAGCGCCTCGACCTGTTCAAGGGCGTCGTCTGGTGATCCGACCTGCCATCTGTCGCGACCGTTTTCTCAAGGGCCGGACGTTCCGCCGCGTCATTCCCGCGAAAGCGGGATTTATTAGCGGTAATATCGAGCGCTCGTATCGGCTTCAAAAAGTCCGTTTGCTACCTTTAGTTGCATATTCTGCTACTTTAAATTGAGAAAAATGCGGTCTTTTTGCAAAACGAACCCAATAGAGTTAACCGGCCATTGCATGAGCCGCCAGCGCGCTTATTGCGGGAGGGGAAAAGCCAGCACGTCGCGCGTGTAGGTCTCGACCACGAAGGAGAACGGCGCGCCGCCATTCGCCCGAAGGATGGCGCGATGCTCAAGGATGTGATCGGGCGCTTCGAGGCGGTTGCCGGCAGAAGCGGGCGGGGCGGGCGACATGTCCCAACTGTCGGGCAGCGGCGACCAAAGGAGCTTGGCGGACAGCGTTTCGCGCTTGAAATCGAGATCGCGGACGATGCGTCCGAAAGGCGCGTCGGTTTCGTCCAGGAGGCGGTTCATCTCCGGCGTGAGCCGCGCCGGCGCATACCAGTTGTCCGCCTCCGACAAGAGCTTGTCCCCGCAGAAAAGCCGCACACGGCGATAATGCAGCTCGTCTTCCGACGCCACCGCGAGGCGCTTCAGATCCGCTTCCTGAAGATGCTTGCTGGAGCCCCGTTCGAGGCGCGCGACAAGCTTGGCCTCCGGCGCCATTCCGTGCCCCGCGCACCATCGCTCAAGCGTGAGGGTCGCGCTTGGATGGCTCAGCAGCTCGGCGTTCAGCGTCTCGATCAGAGCCAGAAGCTCGACGCGGGTCAAAAAGCTATCCTGCCAGCTCAAAGGTACGAGCCCCATTAGCCACGGGCAGACCGAGAGGAGAAAGAAACACCGCCAGACTGCCATGGACGACCTTGCGCTCAGCGATTTTCGCCCAAGCGATCTGGGGCTTAGCGGCTGCGATTTCAATCGCCCCCTTCCGGCAAAGTAGACCTCAGGCAGGGCGGCCGCGGAAGCGCCATGTCGCCGCAGCCGGGTTCAGCGCTTCGCCTGCGACGGAAGCCGCCGGGGCCGGTCTCGCTTGGCATGAGCTTCGGGAATTCCGGCGAAACGTGGCCGGATTTGCCCGGCGGCGGGGCGAGGCTGTTCAACCGAGGCTTATCCATGTTGAGTTCCACCCAAAAGGAGGCGTATATGGCGCACGCAATCCGCGCCGTCTCTTTGCTTAGCCCAACGCCTCTGGGCGGCGCGCCAAAATTCCGTGGAGGATTAACGATGAATGCGGTCATGCCGAGCCCGACCACGAACGCCAAGTTGCGCGCCTGGGTCGACGAGATGGCGGCGCTATGCAAGCCTGGCCAGGTCGTGTGGACCGACGGAACTCAGCAGGAATACGACCGGCTTTGCCAGATGATGGTGGACGCCGGAACTTTCATCCGCCTCAACCCCAAGAAGCGCCCGAACTCTTATCTGGCGCGCTCGCATCCTTCCGATGTCGGCCGGGTTGAGGATCGTACGTTCATCTGCTCCGTGAACAAGAACGACGCCGGTCCCACCAACAATTGGGCCCCGCCGGCAGAGATGCGGGCGACGCTGCGCGGACTGTTCGACGGCTGCATGGCCGGACGGACGATGTACGTCATCCCGTTCAGCATGGGACCGATCGGCTCGCCCATCGCCAAAATCGGCGTCCAGATCACGGACAGCCCCTATGTCGTCGCCAACATGCAAATCATGACGCGCATGGGCAAGGACGTGCTCACCGCGCTAGGCCCGGACGGCGCCTTCATTCCGTGCATGCACTCGGTCGGCGCGCCGCTCAAGCCCGGACAGAAAGACGCAGCCTGGCCCTGCGAGGGCGACATCAACCGCAAATACATCGTCCATTTCCCGGAGAGCTACGAGATTTGGTCCTACGGCTCCGGCTATGGCGGCAATGCGCTCCTGGGTAAGAAATGTCTCGCGCTGCGCATCGCCTCGGTGATGGCGCGCGACGAGGGCTGGCTCGCCGAGCACATGCTGATCATGGCCGTCCAATCGCCGGATGGCGAGAAAACCTATCTCGGCGCCGCGTTCCCGAGCGCCTGCGGCAAGACCAATCTCGCCATGCTGGTGCCGCCGAAAGGCTTCGAGGGCTGGAAGGTCCCTGACCGTCGGCGACGACATCGCCTGGATCAAGAGAGCGCCCGACGGCGGCTTGCGGGCGATCAATCCGGAAGCGGGGTTCTTTGGCGTCGCTCCGGGCACGAACACGCAGTCGAACCCGAACGCGATGGCGACCATCGCCAAGAACTCCATCTTCACCAACTGCGCGCTCACCGACGACGGCGATGTCTGGTGGGAGGGGATGACGGGCGAGCCGCCGGCGCACCTGATCGACTGGAAGGGCGAAGAGTGGACGCCGGGCTGCGGCCGGCCCGCCGCGCATCCAAACGCCCGCTTCACGGCGCCCGCGAGCCAATGCCCGTCCATCGATCCCGAATGGGAAAACCCGGCGGGGGTTCCGATCAGCGCCTTCATATTCGGCGGCCGGATGAGCAAGGACTTGCCGCTCGTGTTCCAGGCGTATAACTGGAGCCACGGCGTCTACCTTGCGGCGACCATGGGTTCGGAAGGCACGGCGGCGGTAATCGGCCTGTCAGCGACGCGGCGGGACCCGATGGCGATGCTGCCGTTCTGCGGCTATAACATGGCGGACTATTTCGGCCACTGGCTGAATATGGGACGCCGCGTGTGGAATCCGCCGAGGATCTTCCGCGTCAACTGGTTCCGCAAGGATGAGAACGGCAAATTCATTTGGCCCGGCTTCGGCCAGAACATGCGTGTTCTGAAGTGGATCGTCGGCCGGGTGCACGGTCGCGGCTACGCGGTCGAGAGCCCCATTGGCTGGATGCCGCGGCACGAAGACATCGAGTGGAGCGGCCTCGATTTCCCGGCGGATTCGTTCTACGAGCTGATGGCCGTGGGGCGGGAGGCGGGCGCCGTGGAAGCGCGCGCTCACGAAGAGCAGTTCGACAAGTTCTTCGACCGGCTGCCGAAGGAATTCATCTTCGAGCGTGAGCTTCTGCGCTCGCGGCTGTGGCGTTCGCCCGACCGGTGGGAACTCGCTCACGAGGACGTCGTTCCGCCGGAAGGCTAATAAGAATGCCCGCGATGTTCGAGCTTTCAGCCAAGGCGGCCAGCTACAAGGCGCGCGTCGAGCGCTTCATGGCGGAGCACGTCTATCCGAACGAGCACGAGCTGTTCGAGACGGCCGACACGCAGGCCGATCGCTGGGAGCCGCTTAAGCTTCTGGAGGAGCTGAAGGCGAAGGCGAAGGCCGAAGGGCTCTGGAACCTGTTCCTGCCCGATAGCGAGCTGGGCGCGGGGCTCACCAATCTCGAATACGCGCCGCTCGCCGAAATCATGGGCCGCTCGCATTGGGGGCCGGAGACTTTCAACTGCTCCGCCCCCGACACAGGCAACATGGAGGTGCTGGTCCGCTACGGCAGCGAGGCGCAGAAGGAGCGCTGGCTGAAGCCGCTGCTCGCGGGCGAGATCCGCTCCGGCTTCGCGATGACCGAGCCCAGCGTCGCCTCCTCCGACGCGACCAACATCTCGATCCGCATCGAGAAGGACGGCGGCGGCTACGTCATCAACGGCCGCAAATGGTGGACATCGGGCGCGGGCGACAAGCGCTGCAAGGTCCTGATCCTGATGGGCAAGACCGACCCCGCAAACCCCGACCAGCACCGGCAGCAATCCATGCTGCTCGTGCCGATGGACACGCCGGGCGTCAAGAAGGAGCGCATGCTTCCGGTGTTCGGCTATCACGACGGGCCGCACGGACACGGCGAGCTCAGCTTCACGGATGTTCGCGTGCCGCAGGACAGCGTCATCCTCGGCGAGGGGCGCGGCTTCGAGATCGCGCAAGGCCGCCTCGGGCCGGGCCGCATCCATCACTGCATGCGCGCTGTAGGCAGGGCCGAGCGGGCGCTGGAGAAGATGTGCCGCCGCCTCGACCGGCGCGTGGCGTTCGGCCGGCGCATCTCCGATCAAAGCGTATGGCTGGAGCGCATCGCCGAAAGCCGCATGGCGATCGATCAGGCGCGGCTTCTGACGCTGAAGGCCGCGCATATGATGGACACGGTTGGCGCCAAGGCCGCGCGCGCCGAGATTGCGATGATCAAGGTTGTTGCGCCGAACGTGGCCTGCAAGGTGATCGACTGGGCGATCCAGGCGCATGGCGGCGCGGGCATCTGCGACGATTTCGGCCTGCCCTTCGATTACGCGACCATGCGCACCCTGCGCATCGCCGACGGGCCGGACGAGGTGCACCGCAACCAGATCGCGAAGCTGGAGTTTCGGAAGCACCGCCACCCTGGCACGTAGTGGCGCCACCCGCGGCAAGCAAAACTTCCCACGCTCAGGCCAGGTCGCAAAACGGCTGCCGCCCATGGCCTCATGGTGTCCCGGCGAACCACGACAAGCTCACCACGAGGTCCAAGCCATTGAAATCGCTCGACCTCATCCTGATGAGCAGCGAAGCGGCGTCTCGAAGGATGATGCGCGGAACTCGACCTTATTCAGCATCCCGTTACGCCTCCTCATGCTCCTTTATGCGCCGCGCCGCTTTCCAATTCTCGAACGTCAATTCCCAGATCTCGGCCGTCACCTTGCCGATGACGTAATTGCGCTCCACACGCTCCACCATACGCCCGCCCTCCCTCTCGGAGATGCGGCGCGAAGCGAAATTGTCCACTGACTTCGCCACGCGAAGGCTGCCGCGCTTCAACGTAATGAACCAGAACTCCGTCACGGCCACGCAGGCCTCCGTCATGATGCCCCTGTTGTGCCAGGGGAGACCGAGCCAGAAACCCCGGTTCTCGTCGCGGGCGACGCTCAAATTGATACAGCCGATCTGGTGGGCCGGCCCCTCCTTCAGGCGGATCGCCCAGAGCCATTGATCGCCGCGCTCCATCGCGGGTATCGCCACGTTGCGAATGAATTGCACCGCGCCGTCTTCGGGGTACGGCCACGGAACCTTTGCGCTGAGATAGCGAACGATTTCCCAATGCGGAAAATACCGTTGCGTCGCGGGCGCATCGTCGAGCGAGAGCGGCCTCAGCGTCAGCCTGTTCGTTTCGATTGTGGGGACCATGTGCGCAATACCAGGTTGAGTGACTTTTTTTCTCCTATAGTCCGCGCGCTTCGCTAAAACTATCTATCCCTGCAAGATATGCACTTCTATGCGCGGTTATCAAACACCCGCCGTTCGGCCCTCCCCTATGAGGCGGATTGCGCGCTTCGGGATGCGGGTGACGCTCGCGCTCATCGGCAGCACGAGCGGCGCCAGATGCGCGAAGGCCATGGCGAGCGCCTGGCCCGCATCGCCGATGAGCAGCCGCGAGATCCGCGTTGCGCGCCGAACCTGCCCCGAGAGGTCACGCGCGAGCGCTCGCTGATAGGCCTCTGGCGCCTCTCCGGCAAGATAGGCGTGCGCCGCCAGGTTCGCGCTGTGTAGCGCAATCGACATGCCGTCGCCCGAGAAAGACGGGATCGCCGCAGCCTGGTCGCCGAGCCGCCAGACGCCGCCGCTTTCGCGCGCCACATGGCCGTAGGGAAGGCCCGAAATGGCGAGCGGCTTTTCCATGAGGCAGACCCCGCCAGCCAACCGCTTCCCCAGATGCGGGCAGCGCTCCATCATGGCGGAGAGAAGCGCGTCCCACGAGCCGTAATGCGCGGCGTAAGCGTCCTTCCGCACGATGAGGCATAGGTTTGCGCGGCCGCCCTCAACCTCCTGCAAGCCGGCATAGCCGCCGTTGAACAGGATCAGCTCCACGTGCTGCGCGAGCTTCGCCGCCTGATCCGGCGCGAGGCGCCAATAGGCCTTGAACGCGAGGCATTCGGGGTGCTGGCCGGGCCGCCGCTTCCAGTCCTTCAGATCGTGCTTGCCGGTCGCAAAGAAGATCGCTCCGGCGCTGACCGCATCGCCGCCGTCGCAGCGCGCCGTCCAGCCGCTTGCGGCCTTCTCGAAGCCTTTCACGCGAACGCCGCGACGCACTTCCACGCCCGCGCCGGCGGCAAGCTCCAGCAGCGCTTCGTCGAGCACGCGTCGCGACAGGCTCTGGGCGCGGAACGGAAGCCCCGCCGTCACCGCCGAGCCGCGCCGGGCGAGCCGCACGCGGTCGATGGAAACGCCGCCGAGCGCTTCGACGGAAACGCCAAGATCGCGCAGGTACCGCGCGCCTTCATGGCTGATGAACTCCCCGCAGACCTTGTCGTGCGCCGCCTTCTCCTTCTCGAACAAGACGACGGACCGGCCCGCGCGGGCTAGGCGCGCCGCGAGCGCCGGCCCGGCCACGCCTCCTCCGGCGATTGCGGCGTCATACGTGTTCATGGAGCGTCCTTCACGCGCGAGACGCACAGGCGGAATGGTGCCCACGATTCGATGCGGGCGGCGCCCTCGGGCAATCCGGCTTCGCGCAGATACCCCGCCCATTCCCGCTTCTTGAACGCGCTCGCCACCGAGACCGGGCCGTCATGGCGCATGAAGCGATGCCGCCTGGTCGCCCAGAACGCGAATTTGAGGAAGTAGTACGGCACGGGATGGCGCTCGATGTCACTGATGTACCAGCCGATGCGCGCGTTTTCCTCCATCCAGCGGATGAAGCGGACGAGCAGCGGGCCGGGCAGATGATGGGTGAACAGCCCGCACATGACGATGTCGGCGCCGCCCTCGGCGCAAAAGTCGAAAAGGTTCGCCGTGACCCAGCGGAGCGGCCGGCCCGGCGCGGAAGCCTCGGCCGCCGCACGCCCCGCCCAGGGGTTCATGTCGACGCCGACGATGTCCATGTCGTAGCCGTGCTTCTCGGCCCATGCGTCCACCTTGCGGCTCATGTCGCCATAGCCGCTGGCGGCGTCGATAACGGTGATGCGGCGGTTCACGGGGAGCCGGCCCTCGCGCGCGAGCCGGTCGAAGAAGCGGAGCGTCGGGCGATAGGCGAAGGAAAGCTCGTTCGCCAGCGTAAGCTCCTTGAGGACGCCGCGAAGCTCCTCGTAGCTTACGACTTCGGTGTCCATGAGTTCAGGCGTCGTGTCCCGTTTCGAGAAATCGGGCATGAGCCTTAGACCGCCTTGAAGAGCATCGTCTCCGCCGTGAGCCCGGGACCGAAGGACATTGCGCAGCCCCGCGCGCCGGAGCTGTTTTCTTCGAGGATCGATTTCAGCACGAAGAGCACCGTGGCGGACGACATATTGCCGAAGTCGCGTAGCACGCGGCGCGAGGCGTTGAGCGCGTTGAGCGGCAGCCGGAAGGCGGCCTCGACGGCGTCGAGCACGGCTCTGCCGCCGGGATGGACCGCCCAAAGCTCGATGTCCTTCGGCTTCAGCCCCGCCAGGATCGCGTCCGACGCCCGCTGAATGACTTCGCCGACGGTGACCGGGATGCGGTTCGACAGCACCATGTCGAAGCCGAGATCGCGGATGTGCCAGCCCATCTGGCTCGCCGCCTCCGGCAGGATGGTCGCGTAGAAGCGCTCCATCGAAAGCCCCTTCGGCTCCGCGCTGATGAGCGCCGCCGCGCATCCGTCCGCGAACAGCAGGAACGGCATCATTCGCTCAAGTTCATAGGTCTCCTGGAAGTGGAGCGTGCAAAGCTCGACGCTGACCACGAGCACCTTGGACTTCGGCTCGGAGCGCACGATGTGGCGGGCGATTTTCAAGGCGTTCACAGCGGCGTAGCAGCCCATGAAGCCGATGATGGTGCGCTCGACGGAAGGGTTGAGGCCGCAGCGGTTGATCACCTCCAGATCGATGCCCGGCGCCGAGAACCCGGTGCAGGACGTGACGACGATATGGGTGATTTCGCTCTTCTTTTCGCCGAGGTTGAGCCCGTTCACCGCGCGCTGGGCGAGCACGGGCGCCTCGATTTCGTACTGCCGCATGCGCGCGCCGGTCGAGGGGAAGTCCCCGGGAACATAGAACGCCTCGCCATTGATGGACGCGGTCGAGCTGTCCTCGGACGGAACCACGCAAGACCAGCGCTTCTCGATCTGGCCCTTTTCGACAAGCCGGTCGAGGATTGTGCATTTGCGTGGGTCTTTGACCATTTGCCTTTGGAACTGCACGAAGGCGGTGTGCACTTGGTGCGGCGGGACCGCGGTCGCGATCTGATTGATATAGGCTCCGGACAAGACAAACCTTTCTCAATTGCGTTAACCACAGCGCGTAAATTCGAAAGGCGATGCTCTAAATCCCGCCTAAGTGTGAGGATAGGCGCATCGTCGTAGGGGTTCAAGCGCCGCCCACGCCTATGTGCGCCGAGGCGCCGATAAGTGAACGAGCCTTTTTAAGGCCGCCTTGTCATGTGATCCCGATCCGCCAAGGCATCTAATTCTCCGCGCCGCCCGTTGTTCCACGGAATCCCCGAACCATGACACAGAAGAAACGTCAGTCCCTATCGATCGAAGCTGCGATGTCCGCGGCGCTGCTTCTCCTTTTTCTGGCGCAGCCCGCCTGGTCCGCGACCGCGACCGTCGACGGTTTCAGAGCCTTCCTGGCGTCGTTCCGCGCCACTGCCGTCGAGAACGGCATACGCGCGAACGTCTACGACAGCGTGACAAAGACGATCGCGCCGGATTTCTCGCTGCCGGACCTCGATATTCCCACGACCAAGCAGCCGGAGCAGGCCGAATTCGTCCGCACGCCGGAGCAATATCTGAGCGGCAAATCTCTCGCCGGCCTTGCCGAGCAGGGCCGCGCGCTGTACGCGAAGCACAAGGATACGCTCGCCGCCATCCATAAAAAATTTGGCGTCGATCCCTATCTCCTTCTCGGCCTTTGGGGGCGCGAGACGGCTTTCGGAACCTACGCCGCCGATCTTCGCTACAACGCGCTGAACGTGATCGCGACGGAAGCCTATATCGGTCATCGGCCGGAGCTGTTTCAGCGCCAATTCATCGAAGCGCTTCGCATGGTGCAGGAAGGCGTCATCGCCGCGAAAGACATGAAAAGCTCCTGGGCAGGCGCGATGGGCCTCGTTCAGTTCATGCCAGAGGACTATTTCAAATACGCCGTGGACCAGGATGGCGATGGCAAGAAGGACATCTGGCGCTCCGTGCCGGATGCGCTCGCCTCGCTCGCCAACAACCTTACGCATATCGGCTGGAACAACGCGCAGCCCTGGGGATTCGAGGTGCGCGCGGCGGCGACGGTCGATTGCTCGCTCGGTTATCTCGACATCAGGAAGCCCGTTTCGGAGTGGGCGGCGATGGGCGTCGCGCCGCTGGACGGCGGCTCTTTCCCGCCGGAAGTCCTGTCCTGGCAGGCCTCTCTGCTTCAGCCTGCGGGCGTCTATGGCCCGGCTTTTCTCACCTTCGACAATTTCCAGGTGATCCGCGAATACAACAAGTCCGACCTCTACGCGCTATATGTGGGCCATCTCGCCGATCTCATCCGGGGGAGCGGCGGCTTCAGCCAGCCCTGGCGGCCGGTCAAGCAAGTGCCAACCGCCGACGTCGAGTTTCTGCAGAAGAAGCTGACCGCGCTCGGCCTCTATCACGACACCGTCGACGGCAAGGCCGGCGGCCGCACGAGAGCGGCGGTTGGCGCCTACCAGAAGGCCGCCGGGCTTCCGCAGACCTGCTGGCCAACTGCCGAGCTTGTCGCGCATGTGAAAGCCCACGCCGCGGCGCAGACGATGAACGAGACCGCGCGGTAAACCCGCCGTCTCCACCGGGTCGATTTGGCCCGCGCCTTGCCCCGAAGCGCCCGCCTTTCGAAGTCTCTGCTTGCGGCGATGCGCCGTCCGCCGTGAACGCGCCGAAAAACAATGATCTGGAAATTTAATAAGCTTCCTCAATTCAAACAACAAATCGGGCTTACTGGAAGCGTGCGCATTGAGGCGCAATACGCCAGTCAGGGACCCGCCGATGTCTCGGTTCCGAGTTTCACGCTTCCTTCTCCCGCCGCGCGAAGCGGCTGTCGCCGCTGTCGCTGGCATATCCCTGTCCCTGCTTGGCGGCATTTCCTGGTCTCCCTCCGCCGATCGGCCTCGTATTGCGTTTGCCGTTTTCCCCAAAGCAATGGCCTGGGATTTGCCCGGCCACAGGGACGGTTCGAGCGACAACTACGATAATCGTCCCACCCCGCGAGCCAGTGGAGACGACAGCACTCCTTCCTCGCGAGGCGGCGACGACAAGCGCCCCCAAACTCCGCAGCCCGGCAACGCCGAGCAATCCGGCGCGAGTTCTGTCAGCTACGACGCCGAGAAGAAGATGATGAAGCTGGGCCTCAAGATCGGAGGGGATCGTCACGAGAAAATGCATCCCCCCTTGCGGAATCCGCAACCGGGGGATCGCGAGCACGAATTGATCAGCGAAGCCTTCCTGCATAACATTCAAACAGACGAGTCGCACGAGGCGCCTACTGCGGCGGCCCTCGAAAAGGCGATCGGTCCCGTTGCGATGCGCTATCAGGAGGGGACGAAGCCTCTCAGCGCGGCGACGACAATCTTTGCAAAGACGAGGTTTGCGATTGCGGGGGGAACGTTCGCGCAGGGTGAGGTGCTGGGTGTCGGGCTCGATCCGGAGACGATCGAGCATGCGAGATCCTTGGGATTTGCGGCGGAGCCTCCGGTGGGAACCGACGAAGTGGTCCGTCTCACAGTCCCGCCCGGCTTGGACGCTCAGCGCGGAATGCAGATGCTCAATCATGAGTTTCCAGGTCATCAGTTCGAGCTGAACAAGATTTACCGGATCTATCGCGCCCAGATGCGCGACGAGGCCGGCCCCTCGGTGAAGAGCCCGCCGCCCGGAGAAAAATGCGCGGGCGACCGCTGTTTTGCGAGGGAGGCCATCGGATGGAAGGATGTGCTCGGCGCTTGCGCGAGCGGCCTTAAGGTTGGCGTCATCGACACGGTTATCGATTTCGGGGCACCCCGCCTTCGCTGGGCGCAACAATATCCATACCTTCGATTTCGTCCCCGATGGCAAGCGGACGGCGCCGGATTGGCACGGCACTGGGGTGCTTTCGCTTCTGGCTGCAAATCCCTCGGCCGCGGGAACACCCGGGCTCATTCCCGACGCAGAATTCTACGCGGCCAGCGCATTTTTTGCCGATGACGACGGCGAAATGGGCGCCGATACGGTCAGCGTCCTCGGCGCGCTCGCATGGATGAAAAAGGCTGATGTCAAGATCGTCAATATGAGCTTCGCGGGGCCTCGCGACGAACTCGTCGCCCGCGAGATCGACCGGATGTCCGAAGCCGGCGTGATTTTCGTCGCCGCCGCCGGAAACGAAGGGCCGACTGCAGACCCGAGCTATCCGGCGGCCTACCCGCAAGTGATCGCCGTCACCGCGGTGACGAAGGACCTGAGGAATTACCGCTACGCAAATCGAGGCGACCACATCGATGTCGCCGCTCCCGGCGTGGACATCTGGTCGGCCGTGCCGGGAGCCCGCGAAGGCTATCACACAGGCACGTCCTTCGCCGCTCCGTATGTGACCGCAGTGCTCGCTGTCGAGCCGCGCGAGAGCCTCAATCAGGAGAAAGGCGTGCTGCTGGACAGCTTGCCCGTCCGCGATCTCGGGGCTGAAGGGCGCGACCCGGTCTATGGGCGCGGCCTGCTGCTCGCCCCGGAACTCATGCACGCCGCCCTCAAGCGAAGTCGCGAGCGCCGAGTAGGGCGCCGCGGCAATCGCTACTTCCAGCGATTGGCGATCGCGGTCTCTTCCGCAGAGCGTCCGAGCGCGTCCCCAACCATGATGCGGTCCACGATAGCGTCGAGTTCTTCCGCGCTCGCTTCGCCGGGTTTCTTGCCGGCAGCGGGCTTTGAGTGGGGCGCCAGCGGACTGCTTACGCCGCCCTTTGGCAAATTGAGTGTGAGCGCCCATCTGCCGTCAGCGTCCCGGCACCCTAGCCCGACAAAACTTCCGGTGCGACTGGCGGAGGTCTCGTATTCGCGGCACCACCCATTATCGGTCTTAAAGGTGAGGTTTGCGCGCATGGTTACGGCGTCGCTTGCCGCGGCGCCATCGATCCTGAGTTCATCGCCGCTTGGCACTTCCTCAAGAACGCGTCGAAGCGCGCCCGCGGCGTAAACGCGTCCATCCTTGAATGAGACCAGTATGTTTGGATCGGCGCTACGATGAGCGAACCAGCCCGCAACCGGTCCCACGGCGAGCGCCGAAGCCATGACCACGCCCACCTGCCAGCGCGCGGGCGGGGCGATCCGGGCGGAGAGCCAATCAGCTGCGCCTGCCGCGCCAGCATCCGCCTTCTCGGCGAGCTTCTCCCAATAGCCGGCAAGGCTCGCTCTTAAACTCTTCAGTTTCGCGGCGGGTCGCGCTGCGGGCGCCGCCGCTTTCCTTTCGATCGGGTAATTCAAGACAAAGTTCTTCAAATGCGCCGGCACGGGTTCGCCCGTTTCGAAAAGCGGCGCCATCCGGGATCCCGTCGCGCGAAATATATCGAAGCGGCGGCGCGCATCCGGGTCGCTTCTCAGCGCCGCCTCGATCTGAACCCGTTCGAAAGCGGTCAATGCATCCAGAGAGCCGTCGGCGTAGGCCATCAGCTTATCATCGGATATTTCGGCCACGGCGCGTCTCCAGTTTCGCAGGCTGAGCAGCTTCAATTGCAGGGTTGGCCAGATCGTAAAGAGCGCGCCGTGCTCGGGCGAGGCGGCTCATGACGGTTCCCATCGGAATATCCAGAATATCGGCCGCTTCCTTGTAGGAGAGGCCGTCCACGCACACGAGCGCAATTAGCACCTGCTGCTCGGGAGGCAGCTGAGCGACGCCTTTCGACACCTCCGCGAGCGTAAGCCGGTTCTCGGCCACCTCGCGCCCGTCCTCGCCTGCGATGTCGTAGGCCTGGTCGATATCCACGGAGTCGCCTCTGACTTTGTGAGCGCGCCGTTGATCCAGCCATATGTTCTGAGCGATGCGAAACATCCAACTATCAAGCCTTGTCCCCGGCTCCCATTGGTTCAGACGAGAAAGCGCGCGAGCGCACGTTTCCTGCACGAGGTCGTCGCCCTTGTCCGGATCTCCTGTCAGGGCATAAGAGAAGCGTCGCAAGCGCGGCAGAAATTCCACGATCAGGAGACGGGGATCGCCTTTCATTTCCCCCCCTCCCCAGAACAAGGGAATAACGGCTGGCTCACCGCCTTAATCCGCGGCGCCGTAAAAGATTTGGGCGAGATCATCCAACATGTGGCAAAAATGCGACAAGCTGGCCGTTTGGGCGCCCCTGCCCTTATTTCAACGATGGTTTTTCGTTGCATGTGTCCCAGCTGCGCCCGGTCCCGTTTGGTCTCCACGGCCAGCATGGCGGGAGCACAACTATCCCTTAGGACGAACTTTATGGCTTTCTTTTCACGATGACCGAAAAATGGAGTCAAGGAGTTGTGCATTAACGTCAACGGAAAGCTTGCTGGCGGGCGCTTGCGCGAAATGTGCATGCGTAAGCGGCTTGGCGTGTATGCTTTATGTGGGCGGAACGGCCCCGGCGCAGCGCTCCCGGCCCCAGCGCCTCGCTTGAGGAGCGTCGTCGCCGGGCTTCCAACGCGCACTTCGCCTTTCCGCTTGATCGAAAGCGCGGCGCCCTTTATCGTGGTTTTCGCTCGCCCCGTTCGTCTAGCGGTCAGGACGCGGCCCTCTCACGGCTGAAACAGGAGTTCGATTCTCCTACGGGGCGCCAGTTGCCAAATAAAATCAATGAGTTAGTATTCCCAAACACTAAAAAACCCCTCATTAGGAAAAGAGACAGAGTCCATAGGTTTTTTCCGAAAATTCCCAAACCTAATTGAGAGCCTCGCGGACGCGATTGGAGCCACGCGCCAATTCGCCCAGCCGCTATCGCTTTTTTAAAAGGCCATGCTCACACTTTTACAAAGAGCGTGATCAGCCGAATGTCTCACTTTTCGCTGCCGAGACATGCTGACTGTCCCGTGCGCACATGGCGGCCGACTGAGGATGATATCGCGCAACGGCAAGTGTTATCCGATGCCCGTTGCGAGCTAAGACTATCAATGTACAAAAAAACTGTGTAGCGTCAGCAATATCGAATGGTACATTTGTGCGGGCGGGAGCGACTTCCTTAAACTGTCCAGAGTAATTGAGCGTTGGAGAGCCTAACGGGCGCCCCCGCGGACCGCCGCCAGCGCCGCAAACGGGCGCATCAAACCGCCTCGACGAAGCTCGCGACCACCTTCTTCTGCCCGGCCTTCTCGAACTCCACCGTCAGCTTGTTGCCGTCGATTTCGCTGATGCCGCCATAGCCGAACTTCTGGTGAAACACGCGCTGGCCGAGCGAAAAAGCGCTGGGCGTCTCCGCCGTGCTGGCCGCTACAAGCTCGCCCTCGATCTCCGACGGGACGGGCCGCCGCCGGTTGCGCACCTGCGCCTCGGAGCGCCAATTCTCTTGCGCGCGCCGCCAGCCGGGCGTGGTCCGCTCGTCGTAATCGAAGGGCGATGCGTCCTCGTCGAAACGGCTCGCGCCATAGCCGCCATTCGCCGCGCCGAAGCGCCCGTAGCCGAAGCCGCCGCTCTCGATCACCACCTCGGCGTGCTCCTCCGCCAGCTCGTCGAGGAAGCGCGACGGGCTCGCCGATTGCCACGAGCCGTGCACGCGGCGGTTCTGCGCAAAGCTGATGGTAAGCCGCCGCTTGGCCCGCGTGATGCCCACATAAGCGAGGCGCCGCTCCTCTTCCAGTCCAGCCTCGCCGTTCTCATCGAGCGCGCGCTGATGCGGAAACAGCCCCTCCTCCCAGCCTGGCAGGAATACCACGTCGAACTCGAGCCCCTTGGCGCCATGCAGCGTCATCAGGCTGACGCGGTCGCCGTCGGCGGCCTGGTCCGCGTCCATCACGAGGCTGACGTGCTCCAGGAAGGCGCCGAGGCTGTCGAACTGCTCCATGAAGCGGATCAGCTCCTTCAGGTTTTCGAGGCGCGATTGCGCTTGCGGCGACTTGTCCTTCTGCCACATCGCGGTGTAGCCGGACTCATCGAGGATCAGCTCGGCCAGTTCGGTGTGCGGCGTGTGTTCCGACAGCCCGCGCCAGCGCTCGAAGTCGTCTGTGAGCGCGCGCAGCGTCTTGCGGGCGGCGGGCTTCAGCTCCTCCGTTTCCGCGATCTGGCGCGCGGCGCGGAACAGGCTCAGGCCCTCGGCGCGCGCATGCTGGAAGATCGCCTGCAGCGACTGGTCGCCGAGCCCGCGCTTCGGCGCATTGACGATGCGCTCGAATTTCAGGTCCGCGGCGGGGTTCTGCATCACCTCCAGATAGGCGATGGCGTCCTTGATCTCCTGCCGCTCGTAGAAGCGCGGGCCGCCGATCACGCGATAGGGCATGCCGACAGTCACGAAGCGGTCCTCGAAGGCGCGCATCTGGAAGGACGCGCGCACAAGGATCGCTATATTATTCAGACAATTCGCCCGGCGGATCGCCTCCATTCGCTCTTCATGGGTCGCGCTCGGAGGAATGGCTTCGATCGCCATCTTCTTCGCCTGGGTCCAGATTTTATCGATGTCCTCGGCGGTGAGCCGCGCTTCCTCGTCGTCGTCCCAGACGCCCCGCACCAGGAGCTTGCCGCCGTCGCCGGCCTCCGTGCGCAAGGTCTTGCCGAGGCGGCCAGCATTGTTCGCGATCAGTTTTGAGGCGGCGCCGAGGATATGGCCGGTCGAGCGGTAATTGTGCTCCAGCCGGATCACATGCGCGCCGGGGAAATCCTTCTCGAAGCGCAGGATGTTGTCCACTTCGGCGCCGCGCCAGCCATAGATGGATTGGTCGTCGTCGCCGACGCAGCAGATGTTCTTGCTGCCCTGCGCGAGCAGGCGGAGCCAGAGATATTGCGCGACGTTCGTGTCCTGGTACTCGTCCACCATGATATAAGGGAACCAGCGGTGGTACTGACGCAGCACGTCCGGGTTTTCCCGGAACAGCCGCAGGTTTTCGAGCAGAAGATCGCCAAAATCGGCGGCGTTCAGCTCCTTCAGCCGCTTCTGATAGGCGGCGTAAAGCTCGATGCCGCGCCCGTTCGCGAAGCTGAAGGCGTCGCTTGCGGGGACCTTGTCCGGCGTGAGCCCCTTGTTCTTCCAGCCGTCGATCAGCCCGGCGAGCTGCCGGGCGGGCCAGCGCTTCTCGTCGAGCTTCTCCGCCTGGATGAGCTGTTTCACAAGCCGCACCTGATCGTCCACGTCGAGGATGGTGAAATTGTGCGACAGGCCGGCAAGCTCGGCGTGGCGGCGCAAAATGCGCATGCCGATGGAATGGAACGTGCCGAGCCAGGGCATGCCCTCGACGGCGCCTCCCACGAGCGCGCCCACTCGCTCCTTCATTTCGCGCGCCGCCTTGTTGGTGAAGGTCACTGCGAGGATCTCGTTCGGCCGCGCGCGTTTCGTACAGAGGAGATGCGCGATCCGCGTTGTCAGCACGCGCGTCTTGCCGGTGCCAGCGCCCGCGAGCACCAGCACCGGCCCGTCCAGCCGCACCACGGCCTCGCGCTGCTCCGCGTTCAGACCCTTGAGATAGGGGGCTTCGGGCGCAAGGGCCTGCGCTTCGGCGACCTTCGCGGCGATGTTCAAGCGACTCGTTGGCATGGAACAGATATAGCATGGCGCGCGGGCAGGCAAAGGAAGCGCGGCCTCCTTTTCACAGCGAAGGCGCTCGCTCAGGCCGCTCCCGGCTACCCCTGCATAAGCACTCACGCGTCGGAATAGGGCGCCGCGCTCCCAAAATTGCCGCGAGCCTGCGGCGCCTTTGCCTCGCCGATTGAACAAACGCAAGGCCGCGGCGCCTCCATGAGGAAGCGGCGCGCCCCGTTTTAAAGCGAAGCCACACCCGCTACGTCGAGAGCTACAGCGGGTCTAGATCAGGCAAGTAGATCAGGCGGCGACTGCGTCGGGCTTAACGATCAAGCAACCGATGAGAGGCATCCTCAATGGTGGCCAAGAGGTTCAATACCCCTCCGTATTTTTGTACGCTTGATACCGATATCCACAAAGAACTGCGATTTGGCCGGCAGCATACATGATTTTACTTCCGCCTTTGACTGCGCACCTTTTAAACCGGCGCAATCCCGAGAGGCCCAGTATTGGCATTTGCACGAAATTAAAAGCTCCGTTCATGAATCGACCGAACGCCTCAGCAACAACACTGAGGAATTTCCCTTCATCCATATCGACCATCGTGTTCCCCGTGGCGTACTGGTACTGTCGGCGAACTTGGCGCCAATACGTGCACCTCTCGGGAACAACCTCTTCAAACATGAGTGGCAGATCGGAGGCGACAAGGGCGGCCCCTTTACGTGCGGCGCGAGTGAAGAATTCAGTGTCTTCTCCTGAAGACAAGGCGAACCGGTGGTCGAAGCGCAGTCCTAAATCCCGAACTATTTTGGCCGAAATGAGCACATCGCCGGCGGAGACGTATCGTTCATTGACCGGCCTCACACGGGTCTTCGGGCCAAATGGATCTTTTTTCCTTGCTGTTACCCAAAAGGGGATTGGGTCCGGATAGACGAGATATTTGCGTCCCCTTACAACTTCTGCTTGTGTCGCGCGCTGGATCATGACCATGTTTGCGAGCCAATCCTTGTCCGGCCATCCGTCGTCGTCGACGAAAGCGAGAAGATCGGCTTTGATGGCGAGCGCTTGTTCGATAGCAGAATTGCGAGCCATGGTTATGCCGCGCCGCGGCTCATGAACGTAAATGCCAGACAGGCCGGCTTCTTCGAAGATAGCCGAGGCGCTGGCGTCCGGATCGTTATCCACGACGATCACAGTCGAATTGATGGAAGCATCTCGCTTTTCAAGCATTTTACGAATGTGATCCAGACAGCGGCGCAGCATCCGAGGGCGCTTGTAGGTGCAAACGCAGATCGCGACGTTTTGAACCTTCTGCGGGATCCAAATTACATTGCCATCCTTGATCCAATCCGTTTCTGGCAAACCGAATGTGGGCTCTAACCGTTCTTATTCACCCGGCGGGGGGATTTGGCTGGCGGGAGTAGCGCAAGAGATTGAACTTGCGTAGGAAATGGGTGTCGAAACCATCCAGCGCACGTCAAACAGCTGAGCCACACCCGCCATGACCGACGATAGCCCGCTTACCTTTACCTTGCCAGCTGTGTCGCGCAAGAAAGTCACAGCCGCATTCGATGGCGGCCGTCTCCTTGCTTTCGCTTGCCGAGCGCCGCCGGGCGATAGCCAGAACGCTTGCCGCTCTGATCGACGATCCGCGCGACCCGGCGCATATCACCCACACAGTCGAGGATGTGCTCAGAGCGCGCATGTTTGCGGTTGCCGCGGCTATCCGGACGGCAATGACTTTCACTTTCTGCGAACCGACCCTGCCTTCAAGCTCGCCTGCGGGCGGCTTCCAGATACGGGTGCGGATTTATGCTCGCAGGCAACTGTTTCACGCTGGGAGAACGCGCCTACGCTGAAAGAGATCGTCCGGCTCACTTATGCGCTGATCGATATTTGGTGCGCCAGCTACTCGAAGCAGCCCGCTTCGGTGGTTCTGGACATCGACGATACGCTCGATATCGTGCACGGCCGCCAGAAACTGGCGGAATGGAACGCTCATTACGACGAGCGCTGCTTTCTGCCGATCCACATCTACGACACCGCAACCGGCCGCCCAGTGGCCGTGATCCTGCGCCCCGGCAAGACGCCATCGGGCAAGGAAGTTCGCGGCTGGCTGCGCCGCCTGATCCGCCGCATCCGCCGGCATTGGCCCAACACCCGCATCACCATCCGCGGCGATAGCCATTACGGCCGCGAGGAAGCGATGACCTGGTGCGAGGCGAACGGCGTCGATTACATTTTCGGGCTTTCCGGCAATGCCGTGCTCGACAGGCTCGTGGAGACCGCCGCCGACGATATCCGCGTGCGCCGCGCTGAGGGCCAGCATGCCGTGCTGCGTGGTTATGCCGAGAAGCGCTATGCCGCCAAATCCTGGGCCAGGGAACGCCGCGCCGTGGCGCGGATCGAGGCCAGCGCGAGCCAGGAAGACGATATGCTTCGCCGGGGCCTCGATATCCGTTATGTGGTCACCTCGCTGAAGAAGGGCAGCGCGGAATACATTTACGCGACGCTCTATTGCGCACGCGGCCAAGCCGAAAACCTGATCAAGCAGCATAAGGCTCAAACCGCTTCGGATCGCACGAGCTGCCGTTCGCCGCTTGCCAATCAGTTCCGCCTCATTCTGCACACCGCCGCCTATTGGCTGCTGCTCGATCTCCGCGATTGCGCGCCATCCTGGAACCCTGCCCGGCAAAGCGAATTCGCCACCATTCGCTTGCGGCTGCTGAAAATCGCCGGCCGCATTACTGAAACCGCAAGCCGCATCCGGGTCTCGCTCGCCTCATGCTGCCCGGAAGCGGAGCTGTTCAGCCTCGTAGCGTTCGGATTGCAGCAATCCGGGCCATGAATGGCGGGGCGCGAAGCCCCTGGAGCCCGGATCGTCAACCTCCAACGCGTTCACAGCGAACCTGCTCAAACCAGTCCGCGAGGTGTGACCTTCGCTGGAACCGCTGGGCGTTTGACCGGTGGCTGTCCCAATATGATCGGGCTTTGGGGCGAATAAGATGGGCTAACATCTCCCGATCATAATTTTGAGACGGTGCAATCTTCGCTTGCGCCATGATCAATCCACTCCTATTTGCAATCGAATTCATCTTTTGGTTGCATTTTGATGATTTTTAACACAACCTAGAATTGTTTCAACGCTTTTGAATTGAACCCACAGATCGGCGCTCACAGACGCGGGCTAGCCTTCGCGGTCCTTCGGCCCCGCTGTGGAGATCGGATTGTGACGAGGGCAATGGAGAGAACTAAAATCCTATGATTTTCAATCGCTTTGCGAAAAGACTGTCCGCGATCCGCGTAATTGGCGATGGCGACTTTCGCGTCTTCGTTTCTATCTTCCGCGCATATTTTCCTGTTTATAAATATAGATACGGGCTCATCCTTCTTTTGATCGGCCTGTCGTCCGTCGCCACCGCCATGGCGGCTTGGCTCGTCCGCGACGTCGTCAACGGCCTCTTCCTGACAAAGGAGGGCGCGATGCTTATCCCGGTGTTCCTGCTCGTTGTTGCGGCGTTCCTGATCAAGGGCTTCTCGACCTATTGGCAATCCGTGCTTTCAGCGCGCATTGCAAACGACCTGGTCGCAAGGACGCAAGAGCGAGTGTTCGGTCACATTCTTGCGCAGCAGGCCGGATTTTTCGACCGCTACTCTTCGGACGAGTTGATCACCCGCGTGAGCGTCGGCGCTGGGTCCTTCGGGACAGTCCTAAATCGCATCATCCTCGGAGGAGCGAGGGATGCGGCGACGGTCTTATCGCTTGTGTTCGTTATGGTCAGGCAGGACGTCACGCTAACGCTCATCTGCTTCATCGCGGTGCCGCCCACGCTTTTGTGCATTTCGCTTCTCCTGAAGCGGATCAAGAGCTTGATGCGGCAGGAAATACAGTCGATCGCCGAGCTGAACAAACACGTTCGGGAAGCAGTTCAAGGCTTCAAGGTCATAAAATCCTATAACCTCGAACCCGTTATCAAGGGCGAGGTCGACGCTGTCATCGACAGCATCAAGGACCGGTCCAACAAAGTCTCGGCGCTTGAGAATGCCCCTGTGCCCATTATCGATTCCCTGGGCGGCGTCGCGGTCGGGCTTACGATCCTTTACGCAGGATACCGCACCATCTACGGCGCCTACGACCCTGGCGCTTTTCTCTCGTTCATCACCGCGATGCTTCTTGCGATGGATCCGGCGCGGCGCCTCAGTCAGCTGAGGGTCTCGCTTAGGTGTGCCTTGGTCGGCGTCGGCCTCGTGCAGGGCCTTCTGGATGACAATGACCCCGAAATAAAGGAGCTGTCGGCCAGGAAGGGCGGCCCTGTCGCCGTCGCCGTGGAGGGAGGTTTGGGGATCGCGATGGAGAACGTGACATTTGGATATTCGCCGTGCGTCGACGTGCTCCAATCCTTTACGCTTGAGGTCGAGCCCGGACATATGGTCGCTCTCATAGGGCCGTCCGGCGCGGGCAAGTCGACGGTATTTTCGCTCTTGTTGCGTTTCCATCGCCATCAGTCGGGACGTATCCTGCTGGGCGGCCGCGACGTTGGAGACCTGACCGTGACCGAAATTCGCGATCTCATCTCTTATGTCGGGCAATCGAACTTCATCTTCAGCGGCTCCATCCGGGATAATCTTACGCTGCGGCGGCCAAATGTCGCCGACGATGCGGTTGTCGGCGCCTGCAGGACTGTTGGCTTGCACGATCAGATCATGAGCTTGCCAAACGCCTACCAGACGGCTGTGGGCGAACTCGGCTCCCTCATTTCGGGCGGACAGGCGCAACGGCTTAATATAGCGCGAGCGATCATCAAGGATGCCCCGGTCCTGCTTTTCGACGAGGTGACCTCCGCGCTCGACGCCGAGAACGAAGAACTGGTTCGCGACTACATGCATTCGCAAGCGGGGCGCAAGACGATTATCGTTATCGCGCATAGGCTCTCCACCATCCGCCAAGCGGACAAGATCGCCCTCATTCAGTGCGGTCGCGTGGAGGCGTTCGGCACGCATCACGAGTTGATCCGCGGAAACGACTATTATGGCAAGGTCGCCGGGCTGCAGCTGATCGCTTAGATTGGATACCGCGGAGTGCATCGGCTGCCGCGACGGCCGTATCGAGTTCTGCGATAAGGATGAAAGCGCGGCCCCCAAGCTGAAGCGGCCATTGCTGCCTATGCTCTTGCACAGATCCCTGCCGTGCGGGATAACGGCGCCACGCCCGGGAACCCAATCCCAACGACCGACGCAAAGGCGCAGGACATGGCAGATGACAACCGCTCGCCTCGATTTGCCGTTCTCATCGATGCCGACAATACGTCGCCGCGCATCGCCGCCGGGCTTTTTGAAGAGGTCGCCAAATTCGGCGAGGCGAGCGTCCGGCGGATCTATGGCGATTTCTCGGGCCAGCGCTTGAAGTCATGGGCCGAAATCCTCCCGAAATTCGCAATCGATCCCTACCAGCAATTCGCATACACGACTGGCAAGAATGCGTCCGACATCGCGCTCGTGATCGACGCCATGGATCTATTGCATAGCGGGCGGCTGGACGGTTTCTGCCTCGTCTCATCGGACAGCGACTTCACGCGTCTCGCATCACGTCTTAGGGAACAGGGCGCCGATGTCTATGGGTTTGGCGAGCAGAAGACCCCCGAGAGCTTCCGTCAGGCGTGCCGCAGGTTCATTTACACTGAGAACCTGTTGCCGGAGGTCCAGGTTGCGACTCTTGAAGAAGGGCTCTCGCCCAAGGCTCTCGAAACGCCGAGCGCGGCCATTCCCATCTTGAACAGAGCGATCGCTCAGATGGAGACGGAGGACGGCTGGGTGGGCTTGGGCGTGGTGGGGCAACGCCTCGCCAACATCGCATCCGACTTCGATCCGCGGACTTATGGGTATCGCAAACTCAGCGATCTGGTCAGAAAGACCGGAGCTTTCGATGTCGATCAGCCGGAAGGCCGCGCCATGCGCATCAGGGCGAGACCGGCGACAGCGCTCAAGGCGCGCCGGCATAAAGACAGCTGAGTTAGCGATTAGGACGCCGCATTCGGTTTGCCGGTCGCGTGCAGGCTTTGCCGGCTTCCGCTCCTGGCCCGGCAGGGAAGCGCATCAGGCTCGCAAGATCATTTGTCAATGGCGGAGCAAAATGGGACCAGCTCGGCGCCGCAAAAGGGGGCCAGTTCCGCCAAGCACGAAGCAAGAGAAAGGAGCCTCGCGAGGCTCCTTTCTCTTGCTGAAAGCCGACGGCATTAATCCGAACTTCCTACGGCGGAACTGAAGAACTCATAGACCTTTCAATCGCTTGCGATTGAAAGAGGCGGCGCGGCAGTGTCTACGCCGCGATAGCGGCGGCAAGATCAAGGGCTTGCCGCTGCTTTGGGTTCGCCTCGGTGGTGAGGGTGAAGGTTCCCATGCCGGGCTGTGCGTCCTTGGGGCGCATGGTGTTGCGCACGATGGTTGCGAGATGGGTCAGCAGGCCGCGAAAGCTCAGGGCGGGCGAGCCATCGGTCAGGCGCCGGCTCTGCGCCTTTTTGCGCGCGGCGGCGGAGCGCTCGGCCGGCGCCACGGGATCGCGCTCAGGCGTCTCGTCCGCCTGCGCCTCGTCTGCAAACAGGAGCGGCTTCCAGGCTTCGGCCAAATGCCATCGCACGTAATAGGCCAGCATGCTGAGGAAGATGTGGGCCTTGACGCGCTCTTCCAGACGGTGGCGGATTGGCCGGACTTGCAGGTCCACGCCTTTGAGCGTGCGAAAGGCGCGCTCCACTTCGGCCAGACGCTTGTAGTTCAAGACGGCGGCTTCGGCGCTCATCTCCGCCACGGCGGCGGACGTGCGGATGACATAGAGGCCGTCGAGGGCCGCCTCGGCGGCGATGCGCTGTTCATTGACGTCGAATGAGAACGCCGCATCCTGGATATCCAGATCGAAGTGTTTGCCGGCCTTGTATTTTCCGATGACCTTGCCAACGCGGACGCCGATCTTGTCGCGACCGAAAAGCTTGCCGGCGGCGGCCATGTCCGCGACCTTTTGAAGGTCGCGCTCTGTCGCGGCGATCAGGTCCTTGCGTTTGGCTGCGCGAAGCTTCGCAAGCTCCGGATTGCGGCAAGCCACAAGCCGCTCGCCGGGATAGTCTTCGCTGGTGAAGCTGACGAGGTTGCGCTCGTCGAACAGATCGAGCTGCAGCGAGCCGCCGTCCGCGAGCTTGGCGATAGCCCCGCTCTTCAGCGCCGTAATCCAACCCACGCCTTCCATTGCGCGCATGGCCTCGATCTGCACGTTGGAAATCATGCCGCGGTCCCCAACCATGATGAGCGAGGCGATGCCGAAGCTGTCGCGGACCTTCTCCACCTGCGGCAGCAGCATTTTGGGATCGGCCGTATTGCCCTCGAAGACCGAGACCGCGACCGGGCAGCCGCGGGCGTCCGTGAGAAGCCCGTAGTTCACCTGCAGCGTGCCGGGCTTGCCGTCGCGGCTGTAGCCGATCTTCGCCAGCGGGCAGGTCGCGCCCTCGAAGCTCGACGACGTAAGGTCGAAAAGGACAAGCCCGCCTTCCTTCAAATGCCGCTTGGCGAGGCGCTTTTCGATCCGGTCCTGGCGCTCGATCAGCCAGTCCATCGCCGCGTACAGCTCGTCTTCATGGGCGTTCGCGACGCCAAAATCCTCCGCCAGCGTCGTGTCGCCCCAGGCATGCGTCATGGCGAGCTTGCTGGCCTCCGGCGCGGTAAGGCGGCCCGCGACCATCCCTGCGACGAGATCGCGCTCCCGCGACGCCTTGCCGTCGATCAGTTTTTCGAAGCCAAGCCGCCGCATGGCGATGCGCACCGCCTCGATCTCATTGAAATCCCGGACATTTCGGCATTTTGCCGTCAGAACTTCGGGCTAACCGAACTTGAACAGGACGCCGTAGCCGCCGCGCGGATAGGCCCAAGTCAGCGCGCCGCTCGGCTCGGCGATCACGCGGCAGGTGCCGCATTCGAGGCAGCCGTCCGGGCTGATCTCGACCTGCCCCTTGGCGTTCACCGTGTAGCAGCCCGCCGGGCAAAGCTTCGTCAGCAGCAGAAGCTCCTTCGAGGGCTTCTCGTGCGGCGCCACCACGATGTGAGGGCGCCCGGCGTCCACCAGATAGCGGTTCTGGTATAGCTTTTCCTCGACCCGCTGCATCCCAAACTCCATCATTGACGTATCCTTTCCAACTGTCCTGCCGCCTAGCGCCAGGACCGGGCGAGTTTCCACGCGTCGCTCGCGAGCCCAACCACGCCGCGCGTCTTCACGAATGAGCGGAAGATGTCGCGCTCCTTGCTCTTCTTGTCCTTACCGTCGACGCGCAGGAACGTCTGCGCCGCCTTCGAAATAAGCTCGGGGTAGGTGCCGAAGAGGTGCTTCTTCGAGGTATGCAGGAAGTCCGGCAGGCGCTTGTATTTCCGCAAGTCCTTCATCACGAAGGAGCTTTCGATCATCTTCTGGTAGAGCGACAGGTTCTCCGCCGTCATCGGCTCGCGCCGCGCCTTGATCTGGAAGATGGCCTCCGCCGCGACCGGCCCGTCGTCATGGCGAGGTTCGAGCCCTCGCGGTGGACGGCGTTCACGAACTGCCCGGCGTCGCCGACGATGAGCCAGCCGTCGCCGTAAAGCTGCGGCACGGCCTTGTAGCCGCCTTCGGGGATGAGGTGCGCGGCGTACTCCTTCACTTCGGAGCCCGCGATGAGCGGCGCGACTGCGGGATGCTTCTTGAATGCGTCGAGCAGTTCGTAAGGAGCCGCCCCGGTTTCGGTCATGTCGGAAACGAGGCAACCGATGCCAAGCGAGATGCTTTCCTTGTTCGTATAGATGAAGCCCGTGCCGGCCATGCCCTTGGTGATGGTGCCGGCCGCCTCGATCACGGCGCCCTCATCGCCCTTCAGGTTGAAGCGCGCCTCGATCACGTCGCTCGGCAGGAAGTGCATTTCCTTGACGGCGAGCGCGACCGTGTCCGGCTTCGGCACGGGACGCAGACCCGCCTTCGCCCCAATCAGACCATTGACGCCCTCGGCCATGATGACGACGTCGGCGAGCAGCGTGCCGCCCGCTCTGTCCGTCTTCACGCCGATCACCTTGCCGCCGCTGAAGCAGAGGTCCGTCACCGTCGTTTCAAGGAGCAGAAGCGCGCCCGCGTCGCGCACCCGGCGCGAGAACCATTTATCGAACTGCGCGCGGATGATCGTGTAGCGGTTCGGCTTCTCCTCGTTGAAGTCCTCGGAGCGGTAATGAACGCCGGTGTAGGAGTGGTCGTCCATGTACCACATGCGCTGCTCGATGATGTGGCGCTCCAGCGGCGCATCCTCCCGGAAATCCGGGATGATCTTTTCGAGCATGTCGGCGTACATGATCGCGCCCTGCACGTTCTTCGAGCCCGGATACTCGCCGCGCTCGATCTGGAGCACTTTCAGGCCGCGCTTCGCGAGCGTATAGGCGCAGGAGTTGCCGGCCGGACCGGCCCCCACGACGATGGCGTCAAATTTTTCTGCGGGCATGAGAGTTCTCCTTCGGAAACCTTGTGGCCCTTGCCTCAGCCGACGAGCCGCGAGCGCGTGTTGGGACTGATCCGCTTGCGCACCACCTTCGACAGCGCCGGCAAAAGCCGCACGGCGTCCGTGATGAGGCCGACATGCGCGAAATCGAAGATCGGCGCGTTCTTGTCCGTGTTGATCGCAAGAATGAGGTCGGCGCCCTCGACGCCGACGCGATGCTGAATGGCGCCGGAGATGCCGGCCGCGATGTAGAGCTTCGGGCGAATGGTCTTACCGGTCTGCCCGATCTGGCGATCGGCCGGGATCCAGCCGCGCTGCACGAGCGGGCGCGAGCCGCCCCATTCGGCGCCAAGCGCGCGGGCGAGGTCCTTCACGAGCTGATAGTTCTCCGCGCTGCCGAGGCCGAGGCCGCCCGCAACCACCACGTCGGCGTAGGCGAGGTTCGACTTGTTCGAGTCGCGGTCGGGGATAAACTGGAGGATCTTGGTGACGATGTCCTCTTCGAGCATCTTGAAGTCGTACTCGATGACAGGGCCGCTCCGGCCATCCTCGCGCCCAGGCAGCGAGAACACGCGGGGACGCACGGTCGCCATTTGCGGCCGGAAGTTCAGTGTGTAGATCGTGCAGAGCAGGCTGCCGCCGAAGGTCGGGCGCGTGGCCGCGAGCGAGCCGTCCGCGTCCACCGCAAGCTCGGTGCAGTCCGCGGTCAGGCCCGTCATCAGCGTCGTGGCGACGGCGCCGGCGAGGTCGCGGCCGAGCGTGGTGGCGCCGAGCAGCAGGATTTCCGGCTGATAGGTGTTGACCAGCTCCGTCATGCAGCGCGTGTAGGGCTCGTTACGGTAGTCGGCCAGGAGCGGGCTTTCGACCAGATAGGCGACATCCCCGCCATAGGCGAAGACCTCGGCCACGGCTTCACGCGTCGCCTCGCCGGGGCCGCCGAGCACGACGCCGGCAAGTTGCACGCCGAGCTTGTCGGCAAGCTTGCGTCCTTCGCCCATCAGCTCCCAGGACACGGGATGCACATGTCCGCGCTCAAGCTCGATGAACACCCAGACGTGCTTGTAGGACTTGAAGCGCTCCGGCAGTTCCTTCTTCATGCCTGCGCGGCTGCCGCCGGCGGCTTGGGGAGCGGGTTTCGTTGTCATTGGTCTTGTCTCCCTTTGAGCCTTAGCCTTGGGCTATCTGAGCGAGTTCCTTCTCGAGCGAAGGAAGCCGCTTGAAAACTTCGTCGAGCGCCGATGCACCCATCGCGTCCGGGGTCAGGGCGCCGATGTCGATCTGGAAAGCCTTCTCGGAGCGCGGCGGCGGCGCGAACACGCGCTTCACAACCGTGGGCGAGCCCTTAAGGCCGCACTTCGTCATCTCGGCGATGCCGGCGGCGGCGGCGCTCCAGGTGTTGATCTCGGCGCGGGCCGCGCGCAGCGCCACGTCGATGGAGCCGCGGCGGATCTCGTTCGTGCCCTCGAGCATGGTGATGAGGCAGGGCAGCTTCGTCTTCAGCACCTGCACGCCGCCCTCGGCGCGGCGCTCCGCGACGATTACGCCAGCCTCAAGGTCCACTTCGGTAACGGCCGCAACGTAGGTGAGCTGATTGAGGCCGAGCCGCCGCGCGATGCCGGGGCCGACCTGCGCCGTGTCGCCGTCGATGGTCTGCTTGCCGGTGAACACGATATCGACGGCGCCGAAGGTCTCGCCGATCTTGCCGATCGCCTGGGACAGCGCATAACTTGTCGCCAGCGTGTCGGAGCCGGCGAAGGCGCGATCCGTCAAAAGCACCGCACGGTCGACGCCGTAGGTCAGCGCGCGGCGCAACGCATCTTCCGCCATGGGCGGACCCATGGTCAGCACCGTGACCGAGCCGCCATTCTTGTCGCGAAGCCGGAGCGCCGCTTCGAGCGCGAACAGATCGTAAGGGTTGATGATCGTCGGCACGCCCTGCCGCATGATGGTGTTGGTCACCGGGTGCACGCGGATTTGCGCGCTGTCCGGAACCTGCTTGATGCAAACCACGATATGCATGTTCAATCCTTTTTGGGCGCCGTCAGCGGATGATCGTGAGGGAATCGAGGGGCACGAAGGCCTTGTTCTCGGGCTCCTCGGCTTGCGGCCGGGCCGGGTCGCGCTCCTGCAAAACCTTGAAGACGCGCTCGTCGATGGGACGCGAGGCGACGAAGTCCTGATAGGCATGGACCAGCGTCTCGCGCGCCTTGGCGAATACGTCCTCCTCGGACGCGCCGACGAAGTCCTCGCCGTCCAGATACTTGCCCATGCGCTTCAGGATGTGCAGGCGCGACACCCGCAGCACTTCGGGGTCGTAATCCACCTTGAGGTAGGAGAAGAACTCCTCGGCGGCGGAGAGCTTTTCGAGGTCGGAGAGAACGCTCATGCCGCGCTCCTTTCGCTTTCGCTTTCGCCTTGGGCGTTGAACCGATGGAAGCCCTGCCCGCAGCATTCGGATCGTTCGTCGATGAAAGAGCCTGCCAGGCGGAGCAGCGTGAAGGCCGGAACCGGTGTTTTTGTACGCTCGGCGTAGGCGCGAATGACGTGGAGCAGGCGGCGCTCCTCGTCTTCGGTCAGCTTGAGATCGAGATAGGCGAGTTCGTGCCGGAGGCCCGCCAGGCCAGAATGCTTGCCCACCACGAAGCGATGCTTGCGTCCGAGCGCCTTCGGCGACAGCGCCTCGTAGCAGTCGCGGCTTTTCAGGATGCCATCGACGTGGATGCCGGATTCGTGGGTGAACACATCCTTGCCGACGATCGGCTGCGCGCGGCCCACGTCCGTGGCGCTGTGGCGCGCAACCAGCTCGCTCAGATGCTTCAGGGAAGGAAGATGGACGCAATGAACGCGTCCAAACACGGCGTCGAGCGCGACCGCCACCTGCTCCAGCGGCGCGTTGCCCGCGCGCTCGCCAAGCCCGTTCACCGTCACGCTTGCCGCCGCCGCGCCGGCTTCGAGAGCCGCGATGGTGTTGGCTGTCGCAAAGCCGAGATCGTTATGGCCATGAAATTCGATGGGAAGATCGGTGAGCGTGCGCACCGCCTCGATGGCCGCGCGCGTCGCATCCGGATCGACGACGCCGAGAGTGTCTGCGAAGCGGTAGCGCGTGGCGCCGGCTTTCGCGGCGGCGTCGAGCACCGGCGCAAGCGTTTCGCGGCTGGCGCGGGAAAAGTCCTCGCCGCCGAACGCGACTTCCAGGCCCTTGGCGCGGGCGTAGCCGATCACATCGGAGGTCGCCGCCACGACGCGCTTCAGCGAACCGCCAAACTTGGCGGCGATCTGCGTACGCGACACCGGCGCGGAAAGGTTCACGATGCGGACGCCGGAAGCGATGGCGGCGTCCACGTCCTCGCGCTTCATGCGGCACCAGGCCATGACGCGAACGGGAAGGCCTGCGCGAGCGATGCGCCGGATGGCGTCCTGCTCCTCAGGCCCCATCGCGGGAGTGCCGGCCTCGATCTCGTCCACGCCCGCATCGGCGAGCGCTGCGGCGATCTCAAGTTTCTCGGCGGCGGTGAACGCGACGCCCGGCGTCTGCTCGCCGTCGCGCAGCGTCGTGTCGTTGATCGCGATCTTGCGGCCGAGGCGGCGGCGGGCGTAAAGCGGCGTCTCGCCTGCGTCTTTGCCTTGGTCGATGCCGCCGTAAGAAGTATCGCGCATGTGCGCTCCGTTTGAAAGTGCTGCGCCGGTTAAAGCAGGGCTCGTGCCAAACGGATAAGCTCATGAATTTGCGGCTTAAATTTTCATCTCGCGGCGCTGTCGCAATCCCAACACATGTCGCCTTTGCGACATATGGCACAGCGCTGCGCCCTCGCCGCGTTTGCGAAGCCGTAAACGCGAGACAGCTTTGCTGTTTCCGACCCGCTTTTCTTCTGAAACTTCTGTAAAACCATTCAGCGCCTGAGCGCTTAAGATCCGCGCGAGCATTGCTTGTCGGCACGCTTTCTCGGACGCAGCAAGCGCGCATCGCAAAGCGCAACGGCCTCAAGCGCGAAGAATTGTGACTGGTTAAACCTCCACGGCGGCGGGGCGCGGCTCGGCTTGCGCCGCTGGCGAGCGCCGCGCGGACAGCACGAAGTATGCGCCCAGCGCGATCATGGGCAGGGAATACACCACGCCCTCGGAGAAATACGCGGTGGTGAAAAACTGCGCCATGTCCCATTCCTTGTAGTATTCGGCGAAGATGCGGAAGACGCCGTAGGCCATCAGGAACGCGCCGGTGGTCAGCCCCGGCGATTTCAGCGAGAGGCGGCTATGCGTGAGGAAGCGCAAGATCGCGAACAGCGCGACGCCCTCAAGCGCCGCCTCGTAAAGCTGCGTCGGGTGGCGCGGGCCGAACGCGTCACCCTTGGCGAGCACGCGCACGGGATACTCCACGGCCCATGAAACGTCCGTGATCCGCCCGTACATCTCGCCGTTGATGAAGTTCGCGATGCGGCCGAAAAACAGGCCGAACGGCACGGCCGCCGCCGACAGGTCCATCAGCGAGCGCAAGGGGATGCCGTTGCGCCGCGCGAAGAACCACTGGGCCAGCCCCACGCCGAGCAACCCGCCGTGGAACGCCATGCCGCCTTCCCAGATGCGGAAGAATTGCAGCGGATGGCTGAAAAAGTAGCCCGGCTCATAGAAGAGAGCGAAGCCAAGCCGCCCGCCCAGCACCGTGCCAAGCGTCGCCCAGAACAGGAAATCGTCCGTCTGCTCCGGCCGCATCGGCGCCGGCCCTGCCCACAGCCGTGCGTCCGCGCAAAGCCGCCGCATATAGAGCCAGCCGAGCATCAGCCCCGCCATATAGGCGAGGCCGTACCAGCGGATCGAGATCGGGCCCAGATGGACCGCCACGGGATCGTTGAAGGGGAATGCAATCGCCATCAGGTCCATGGAAGCCTCGCGCAAAGACCCCCCCTCTTACCAGAGGGCGCGTCTTTGCGCAAAACATGGGTTCCGGATTACTTTTAGCGATCCCGGAAAGCGCAGGCGCGCTTCCCGGGGCGGACGACGTTACTGGCTGCGCGTTCCCTGCGCTTGCGGCGGCAGCGTGCCCGCGCGGCAGTCGCGCATGAAGGCGCCGCGCGACTTGTGCTCCGATCTATACAACGCCTTATAGGCCTTCCAGGTGTGCATGCACTTCATCTTGTCCTTGATGTGCATGGTTCCGCCAGCGGTTTGTTGTGCGCCGATGGCGGCGACGGTCAGGCCCGCGACTAGAGGAAGAGCAAGCAGCGGCGCGAAGTACTTTTTCATTGTCTTGACCTTTGCTTTTTCGCTCGGCATTCCATTCGCGGATCATCTAGGGAGAATTCACAAGCGCACGCAATGAGAGACGCAGCCCAAGATTAGGCGCTCGTATAAGCGCGCGTTTCCATTTTAAGGACTTGGGCTCGAAGGACCGCCACGCCGAATGCGTCCAAGTGAGCCCTCCGGCTCGCTTGAAGGCGGCCCGCGTAACGGCTAGTTTGATCGGAACGACGTTCCACCCAAGGATAAATCCATGACGCAGACGACAGGCCGGTTCTTCGATGAAATCGCGAAATTGATGACGGACGCAGCCGGCGCCGCGCAGGGCGTGCGCACGGAATTCGGGACCGCCGCCAGGAGCCAGGCCGAGCGCTTCTTCCGGACCATGGACCTTCCCCAGCGCGAGGAGTTCGAGGCCGTGAAGGCGATGGCGGTGAAGGCGCGCGAGGAAAATGAGCGCCTTGCCAAGAAGATCGAGGAGCTCGAAGCCGCCCTCGCTCGCGCGCAAGGCGCAACTGCGCCTCAGTCTTAGCCCGCAACTCGGCGACGCGCACTGTTTAGCAACACCGCCAAGCTTATCGCAAAGCCGACGCCGATTTCCCCGTGGAGAAAGTCTCGGATAGATTGCGCTGCACCTGCGGATCACCGCATAGGCTGATGAGACTTGATGCGGCGAAATCCGGGCGGATACAGCGAAGCTGTGAGGGCTCCGCCTGGGGTGAATTTTGCTGCGGCATCAGAGGGGAAATTACGGATGACCGCTGCCGGACAGGATTACAATCGGCTTTCACACCCTGTCGATCTCATGGAGCATATTGCGTGCGTTCAGGATTGGGCTTTTGAGCGTTCGAGCGAAGACGAATTGACCGTGTCGGTGGCGGGCGAGTGGTGCGATTATCATATTTCCTTCAATTGGCGCGACGATCTGGAAAGCCTGCACATGGCGTGCGCCTTCGACTTCAAGGCGCCGCGCAACCGAACACCCGAAATTCATCGCCTGCTGGCGCTGATCAACGAGCAATTGTGGCTCGGGCATTTCGACATCTGGTCGTCCGAGGGGCTTATTCTCTATCGGCAGGGGCTGATGCTCAACGGCGCCGAGCCGACCGCCAAGCAATGCGAAGCGCTGTTGCAAGCCGCGATCGATACGTGCGAAAGATATTACCAGGCGTTCCAGTTTGTCGTCTGGGCCGGAAAGCGGGCCGAGGACGCGATGGCGAGCACGATGTTTGAGACCGAGGGGCAGGCTTGACCGAAGGCGGCGAACACGCGTCGATCTGGCTTGTCGGCGCCGGCCGCATGGGCGGCGCAAAGCTGAGAGGTTGGCTTGCGGCGGGCGTTCCGGCGAGCGCGATTGCGGTGAGGGAGCCGAAGCCGTCTCCCGAAATGGCCGCTCTCCTCGCTCAGCACGGCATCGCGGAGAAGCACGCTTCTCCGCCGGATGTGCTTGTGCTGGCCGTGAAGCCTCAGATCATGACGCAAGTCCTCGATGACGTCGCGCCGCTTGCCGGGCCGCATACGGCTGTGATTTCCATCGCCGCGGGCCGCACCGTGGCGAGCATCGCCAGGCATTTCGCGCAAGGCGCCGCCATCGTGCGCGCCATGCCGAACCTTCCGGCTGAGGTCGGCCGGGGCATCACGGCAGCCTTCGCCAACCCGCATGTGACGGCGCCGCAGCGCGCGCTTTGCGAGAAGCTGCTTCGCGCTACGGGGCAGGCGGTCTGGGTCGAGGATGAAGGCCTCATCGACGCCGTGACCGCGGTTTCCGGCTCCGGCCCGGCTTATGTGTTCTACCTCGTCGAATGCCTTGCCGCCGCCGGGCGCGATGCCGGGCTGCCGGCCGATCTTGCCGGGCAGCTTGCCCGCGCTATGGTGGAAGGCGCAGGCGAACTCTTGCACCGCTCTCCTCTCGCGCCAGCTCAGCTTCGGGAAAACGTCACCTCGCCGGGCGGCACCACAGCGGCGGGGCTGTCCGCGCTCATGCGCCAGCCCGGCCTTGAGGATCTGATGCGCGAGACGGTGGCGGCTGCCGCCCGGCGCTCGCGCGAGCTTTCCGAGTAGCGCGCCTTACTTCACGGTGATCGTGATCTTGTCCGACTCGAGCGGCGGGTCGTGCGGCACATGGTTCCCGTCGCCGACCACGAGCTGCAACGTATGAGCGCCCGGCGCGAGCGTCAGCGTCGTTTCGGTTTGCCCCTTGCCGAAATGTTTGTGATTAGCGTCCGCCGGCAGCGGCTCTTCCGCCTTCTCGCCCTTCGGCGCATCGGCGTCGATGAGAATGTGGTGATGGCCGGTGTGAGGCGTTTGCGTGCCGGCGGGCGCGATCTCGATGCCCTCGACGCCCATTACCACCTTGACCGGCCCCGAGATCTCCGCGCCGTCCTTCGGCTCGACGAAGAAGACCTTTGCGCCCGCGGGCCAATGCGCATCGGCGGCCTCGGCCCGCGCCGCTGCAAGCGAAAGGCCAAGCGCCGCGACAAGTCCAATATGCCTTCTCATGAAGTCCTCCTTGGAACGCGATAGCGATAACCAAGCGCCAGCATTAGCAATGTTCCGTAGGATTTGTTAACGGAGCGAACATTCTGCGCGATGAACTTTTCGCGAAGGCGTTCGATGAAACGCTTGGCTGAGATAAAGAGCGTAGGATAAGAAGCCGCCAGCCGAACGAGCATTTCCCGACGGAAAGGACCGACCATGCCAAAGCTTGTTTTCATAATGGCGGGCGCGATTGCGCTTCTCGCCGCCCATGCCGCGGACGCCCATGAGTATCGGAAAGGCGATCTGACGATTGTCCACCCCTGGGCGCGTCCCACGGCGGAGGGCGCCGCCGCCGCCGCGGTTTATCTCGTCATCAAGAACGCGGGACCGGATGCGGATAAACTCGTCTCCGTCGCGAGCCCGGCAGCCACGAAGACAGAGCTGCACGAGACCCGCGACGAAAACGGCGTTATGAAAATGCGCGCCGTCGAGGGCGGGATCGAGATCGCGCCCGGCGCCTCGCAGGCGCTGAAGCCCGGCGGCTACCACATCATGCTGATAGGGCTGAAGAAACGCCTTCAGGAAGGCGAGATGATTCCGCTGACACTGACGCTCGCCAAGGCCGGCGCCGTCGACGTGGAGGTGAAAGTGGAGAAGAGAGAGCCTGAAAGCGCCACGGCCGCACCCTCGGAAATGCACGGCATGAAAGGCATGGATCACTCCATGCATTAACAGGGTGCTGAAAGTCGGGAATCCTTCGACAGGATAAGGCCGGCGCCGCGAGGCGGTCTCGGGCAAAAAAGTTGCGCGGCAGTACGCCTCCCCCGCCATGCGCGACCAAGGCGCAAGGGGCGGCGCCCGGCGCCTACGGCCACTTAACGACGGGCGGCATCGACGACAGGATGCTGTCGACATTCCCGCCAGTTTTCAGGCCGAACACGGTGCCGCGGTCGTGGAGCAGGTTGAACTCGACATAGCGGCCGCGCCGCACGAGCTGCTCCTCGCGGTCCGCCTCGCTCCAGGCCGTGTTCATGTTGCGCCGCACAAGTCTCGCATACACATCGAGGAAGGCGCGCCCCACCTCCTGCGTGAAGGCGAAGTCCGCGCTCCAGTCGCCTGAGTTATGATAGTCGAAGAAGACGCCGCCCATGCCGCGCGGCTCGCCCCGATGCGGCAGGAAAAAGTACTCGTCGCACCAAGCCCTGAATTTCTCGTAATTCGCGACGGGATGCTTTTCGCACGCGCCCTTCATTTTCGCATGAAAATCGCGCGTATCATGGTCGTCCTGGCTCCGCCGCCGCTCCAGCATCGGCGTCAGGTCGGAGCCGCCTCCGAACCACCATTTCGAGGTCACGATGAACCGCGTGTTTAAATGGACCGCCGGGACGTTGGGACTCTGAGGATGCGCGATGAGCGAAATGCCCGAAGCCCAGAACTTTGCGTCCTCCTCGGCGCCGGGGATTTGCGCCCTGAATTCCGGCGCGAACTCGCCATGAACGGTGGAGACGTGCACGCCGACTTTTTCGAACACCCGGCCATGCATGATCGCCATGGTCCCGCCGCCGCCGTCGGCGCCGGTATGGTCGTCGCGCTTCCACGGCTTGCGGACGAACCGCCCGGCCGGCAGAGACGCTTGCGGCCCCGCCTTCAGCTCGTCCTCGATCCGCTCGAACTCCGCGCAAATGTCGTTGCGCAGCGACGAGAACCAGACCCTGGCTTTCGACTTTTCGAGATTGAAAGGTTCAGAACGTTCGTCTTGCGAGACTTGCGCGGGCTTGGCGCGCGCGGCGCTCGTTTTGGACATTGGCCACCGCTTTGCTAGGTGAAACGGGAAAAACCGCTTGTTTGTCTAAGGGCTTCTCCTAGCACCATTGCAAGCGCGACGGCAACATTCAAGGAGCGCAGCTCCGGCCGCATGGGTATTTTCACCCTTAGGTTAACCGCTTCATGCACCTCTCTGGGCGCGCCGGCGCTCTCGCGGCCGGCCAGGATCACGTCGGATTCGGTGTACACAATTTTGTGATACGAGGTCTCCGCCTTCGTCGTCAACAAGATGAGCCGGGAACCCTTTATTTCAACATTGCGCCTAAAGTCGCCAAAAGTGTTGTGGCGCTCCAGCTTCACCTCGGTGTAATAATCCAGCGCAGCCCTTCGCAGAGCCCTGGACGAAAGATCAGAAGCCGGCGGGTTCTATAATATCGACTGCGACGTTAAGACATGCCGCCAACCTCAGGATCGTGCCTGTATTTTGGGCAATATCGGGTTGATATAGTGCAATGCGCATCGTGAGGCGGGTGGGCTAAAGGATGAGCGCTAAATTGCGCCATAGACACGCTAATCGATCGGATCCATAAGAGCACGATTTTTTCGCACCCGCACAACGTCCTACAAGGTTGACTCCTCATGGCCACAACATACGACGGTGATCAAGGCGATGTGTCGCGCCGTGATTTCATCTACATCGCAACCACGGCATTCGCGGCGATCGGCGCCGCGGCCGCGCTATGGCCTGCGATCGATCAGATGAACCCCGACGCATCGGCGCTGTCGCTCGCCTCCACCGAGGTGGATTTGACCCCGGTCGCCGTTGGCGGCGCCATAACGGTTTTGTGGCGCGGCAAGCCGATCTTCATCCGGCATCGCACGCCCGAGGAAATCAAGAAGGCGCAGGACGTGCCGGTCTCGGACCTGAAAGACCCGTACGCCGAAGTTTCGGGCGGCCCGTCCGACCTACCCGCCACCGACGCGAACCGGACGAAGCCCGGCAAGGAACAGTGGCTCATCGCCATAGGCATCTGCACCCATCTCGGCTGCATCCCGAAAGGCCAGAAGCCCGGCGACGACAGGGGCCTCTATGGCGGCTGGTTCTGTCCATGTCACGGCTCGATGTACGACACGGCCGGACGGATCCGGCAGGGGCCAGCGCCGCGTAATCTCGAGATACCGCCCTACGCATTCACGGCGGACGCCAAGATCAAAATCGGCTAAGCCGCGAATTCTGAAAAGGTTTGTCTCTCATGTCTCATGCCTCGACCTACGAACCGAAAACGGCGTTCACGCGCTGGCTCGATGCCCGTCTGCCGATTATTCGCTGGACGGCGGGCTTCATGGCGTTCCCGACGCCAAGGAACCTGAATTACGTCTGGACGTTCGGCGCCATCCTGACGGCCTTCCTGGTCCTTCAGATCGTGACCGGCGTCATTCTCGCCATGCACTACACGCCGAACACGCTGCTCGCGTTCAACTCGATCGAAAAGATCATGCGCGACGTGAACTACGGCTGGCTGTTGCGCTACGTCCACATGGTCGGCGCCTCGCTGTTCTTCCTCGCCGTGTACATCCACCTCTTCCGCGGCCTCTACTACGGCTCCTATAAGGCGCCCCGCGAGGTGCTTTGGATCATCGGCGTCGCCATCCTGATCGTCATGATCGCAACCGCGTTCATGGGTTATTCGCTGGTCTGGGGCCAGATGAGCTTCTGGGCCGTGACCGTGATTACGAACCTTTTCTCCTCGTTCGACAGCATCATCCCCGGCCTCGGAACGACTCTGGTGCAATGGATCTGGGGCGGGTTCTCGGTCGACAACGCGACGCTCAACCGCCTCTATAGCCTCCATTACCTGCTGCCTTTCGTCATCGTGGGGCTTGTCGCCCTCCATGTTTGGGCGCTGCATGTGCCCGGCAGCAACAATCCGGAAGGCATCGAGGTGCGGAACGAGGCGAAGGAGACGCTTCCTTTCCATCCCTACTTCACGACGAAGGGCACCTACTCGGCCTGGCGATCTTCTTTCTGGTATTCGCCTACTTCGTCTTCTACACGCCGAACTATCTGGGAGACGCCGTGAACTACGTCCCGGCGAACCCGCTGCTGACGCCTCCGCATATCGTGCCGGAATGGTACTTCCTGCCCTTCTACGCGATCCTGCGCGCGATCCCGTCAAAGCTCGGCGGCGTGCTGTTGATGTTCGGGTCGCTGGTCGTGCTATTCTTCGTGCCGTGGCTCGACACGTCCCGCGTCCGCTCCACGCGGTACCGGCCCATCTACCGCTGGTTCTTCGCCGCGCTTTTGGTTGACGTGCTGGCGCTCGGGTACATCGGCGCAGTGCCTCCGGAGGGCAGCGCGATCCTGGCGGCCAAGGTCTTCACACTGTACTACTTTGCGCACTTCCTTCTCGTGCTGCCGATTGTCGGCCTGATCGAGACGCCCAGGCCGATGCCCGCAACGATTTCTGAAACCTTCACGCACAAATCGGAAGGCTCGGGCCCCGACATGCGCGCAGTGCCAGGCCGAGTAGGAGAAGCAACAATGATTAAGAACAAAACCAGTCTCGCGCGCCGGACGCTGATGGCGCTTGCGGCCGGAGCGCTCCTCTCGGGGTCCGCCATCGCATCGGCAGCGTGGGCTGCCGAAGAAAAGGCCGCTCCGGAGGCCGTCGCGGCCCCGCATCATTACGAGTTCCAGCGCCAGAACTGGACCTTCGGCGGCTTGTTCGGCTACTTCGATGAGCAGCAGCTGCGCCGCGGCTACAAGATTTACAAGAACGTATGTTCGAACTGCCACAACATGCGCTTCATCGCCTATCGCAATCTGGGCGATGTTGGCGGCCCGCATCTCTCCCGCGAGGAAGTTGAGGCGCTCGCGTCCGAAACTCAGGTCGCCGATGGCTACAACGATCAGGGCGAAGTGGCCCTGAGGCCCGGCAAGCCGTCGGATTACTTCCAGTGGCGCTTCAAGAACGAAAAGGAAGCCGCCGCGACGTTCAACGGGGCCGTGCCGCCGGACTTGTCCTTGATGGCCAAGGCCCGCACCGTCGAACGCGAGATCTCCTGGTATTCTTTCCCGCTGCTCATGCTGAAGGATCTCTTCACCCAGTATCAAGAGCAGGGACCGGACTACATCTATGCGGTGCTGACGGGCTATGCGGACACTCCGGCTGGTTTCAAGCTGAACGAGGGGCTGAACTACAACAAGGCGTTCCCCGGCCATCAGATCGCCATGCCGCAGCCTCTGACCGACGGCGTCGTCGATTATGAGGACGGCACGCCCAACACGCTCGACCAGGAAGCCAAGGACGTGGTTTCGTACCTTGCCTGGGCGGCTGAGCCTCACCTTGTCGATCGCAAGAAGCTCGGCCTTTGGGTGCTGATCTATCTCGCCGTCGTGGCCGGCCTGCTCCTCGTTGCAAAAAAGACCCTATGGCGCAACGTCGAGCATTGAGGCGCTGAGCCAACGCCAGCGGGAGGCCGCGGCGTTCCTCCCAAAGAATTGGCCGGGCTCCGCCCGGCCTTTTTGCTTTTCGAGAAGAAGGAGCGGCCGTTCCCGAACGGAACGGCAGAACCCGGCGCTGGGCCGGGCACGATTGCGGAAACGCGGCCGAAAGGCGTCGCCGTCACTCCTTGAAGCGCGGCGTATTCGCCTGAAGAAGGCTTAAGGGGCGACCCGAACCGAGTCCCGCGCCCAATTGCGAGGGAGGAGCGCGCTTGGCGGCCAGAGGCCGGATTAACTATAGCTTAACGCCGCGCTGCTCCAGTTCCTTGCGCACTTCCTGATCGATCTCTTGCGCAATCTTCCGGCCCCAAGCCTGTCCTATGGCGAGCGACTTCTGGGCGATCTCCGGCTGCAGGCCGACCAATTTGGCGCCGACGGGGCTTTGATAGAAAGCGATGATTTCCCGAAGCTCGCCGGCGGTGAAGCGCTCGGCGAACACGATGGCGACCTGGTCGAATGCCTCCTGCTTGCGCTCGGAAAACCTCTCGGAGGCTATCTTGAAGGTCTCTCTAATGGCGGCCTCGTGCTCCGGCTTCATCTTTACGAACGCGTCCTCGATCTGACGCATGATGAGCGGCAGGATCACATCGAACTGCTTCGCGGACCCGGTTATCGCCATCAACTCCTTCGCCGCGACAAGGCGCTCCGGGTCGAGAGTGGACACGCGCGTCACAGCGCTGTCCGCCGCCAGCAACGAGCGCGGAACCGGCCCTCCAACCGACAGAGCCGCAACAGAGATGCCGATAAGGAGGACGCGCGTCCCCGATCTTGTTTCGCGTTTCAAACGATGCCCCTTTCCGTTAGCGCCACTTCCACCCTGTTGGCCGCGCCGTGTGGCCGATTAACGGCGCGCGCGCACCTGATCGAGGCCATTTTGCGGCTCCACCCGGATCAGCCTGCTCTCGCGCAAGAGATGGTTCACATGAGCGAGCGCCTCGCCGAATGCGAAGGCCATCTCGTGCGCGTCGAGCGGGCGCGGGAACAGCGCAGGCACAAGATCGGCGGCCGTCTTCGGCTCGTCCGCCGCCTTGAGCAGCATCTCGCAGCGCTCCTCGTGATGGGCGGCGAGCTGACCGGCGCGCGCATGCAGGCCAATGAACGGCATGTGATGGCTCGGCAGCACCGCGACATCGCCCGGCAGCTTCGCCTCGATCTCCGCGAGCGAGCGCAAATAAAGGCCGAGCGGATCGCCATGCGGCTCCGTCGCCCACACCGAGATGTTGGGCGATATCTTGTCGAGAACCTGATCGGCGGAGAAGAAAAGCTTGTCCCTGGCGCAATAGAGCATCGCCTGCTCGGGCGCATGACCGTCGCCGGTCAGGACTTCGAAAATACGGCCGCCGATGGCGAGCCGCCCGCCCGCCACGATCCGCTCGAAGAAGGGCGGCAGCGGCGTCACCAGGCTCAGATAGCCAAGCCCCAGCGCCGCGCGCTGCGCCGGCTCGGCGGCCAGCCCATTCTTCAGGTAGAAGTCTCGATGGTAGGCCTCGTGATGGTCTTGAGGCCGGAATGCGATGGATGCGCATTGCAGGTAGGTGGTCTCCGTCGTCACGAGCGGCAGCCCGTGCGTTTCCGCGAACCAGCCCGCGAGCCCGATGTGATCGGGGTGATAATGCGTGGCGATGAGCCGGGTGAGCTTCCGCCCGCCAAGCCGCTCCGATATAAGGAAGGTCCAAAGCTCCTTGGTGGCGGCGTTCGCGATGCCTGTGTCGAGCACGGCCCATCCGTCGCCGTCGTCGATGAGGTAGATGTTGATGTGGTTCAGTCGGAACGGCAGCGGCAGGCGAAGCCAGAGGACGCCCTCGGCAATCTCGATAACGTCAGTCTCGCCCGGCGGCTCGGGATACGGATAGCGAAGCGGCCGGTCTTGCGGCTTATGTGTCATGCCGCACCATACCCCGGAGCGGAACCCCGAGCTACGGTCCTCTGGCCGCTCCTGAAAGCGCTTTCTGGGGGGCAGTCGGCCGAGGCCAGCCCAACTGCCCTGACCTCGCAGCGCGCGGCTAGCCCGTCACATCGAAGGCGGCTAATGCCGCCATGTTCACGAGGTCGTTGTCGGTCGAGCCCAGCGACGCGATCTGCACCGGCTTCGACAGGCCCACCAGCATCGGCCCGATCACCGTGCCGCCGCCCAGTTCCTGCACCATCTTGGTCGAGATGCTCGCTGCATGAAAAGCCGGCATGACGAGCACGTTCGCCGTATCGGTCAGGCGGCAGAAGGGATAAAGCGCCATCGCGCGCCTGTTCAGCGCGACGTCGGCGCCCATGTCGCCATCGTATTCGAACTCGACGCGGCGCCGGTCCAGAAGCTTCACCGCTTCGCGCACACGCTCGGCGCGCTCGCTGGGCGGGTTGCCGAAGGTTGAAAACGCGAGCATCGCGACGCGGGGCGTCATGCCGAAGTGCGAAGCCACCCCCGCCGCTTCGACGGCGATGTCCGCCAGCTCCTCCGCGTCCGGCATGGCGGTCACGGATGTGTCGGCGACAAGCACGACCCTGCCGCGGCTGACGATGACCGAAACGCCCACGATGCGGCGGCCGGGGGCAGGATCGAGCACGCGGCGCACGTCCTGCAGCGCGGACGACCAGTTCCGCGTCACGCCCGTGACCATGGCGTCGGCGTGGCCGAGCGCGACCATGCAAGCCGCGAACACGTTGCGGTCGTTGTTCACGAGGCGCTGGCAATCGCGGTAGAGATAGCCCTGCCGCTGCAGGCGCTGATAGAGGAATTCCGCGTAAAGCTGGTTGTGCTCCGATTGCTGCGCGTTGTGAATCTCGAAGCTTTCCAGATGGTTCACGCCCGCCAGGAAGGAAGCCTGGCGAATTTTCGTTTCGCGCCCGATCAGGATCGCGTGCCCGAGCCGCTGTGAGGAGAACGCGCTCGCGGCGCGGACAACCAGTTCCTCCTCGCCCTCGGCGAAGACGACGCGCCTCGGATTGAGGCGCAGGGATTCGAAGATCGAATTGATGAAGCCGGCGGCGGGATCGAGCCTCGCGGAAAGCCGCGATCTGTAGCCCTCCATGTCGACGATCGGCAGGCGAGCGACGCCGAGTCCATCGCCGCCTTCGCGACCGCCAACGGGATTTCGCAGATGAGCCGCGGATCGAACGGCGCGGGGATGATGTAGTCCGGCCCGTAGCGCAGCCGCCGCCCATAGATCTTGGCCACGGCGTCCGGCACGTCGGCGCGCGCCAGTTCGGCGATCGCCTCGGCGGCCGCGATCTTCATCGGTTCGTTGATGGTGCGCGCCTGCACGTCGAGCGCGCCGCGGAAGATGTAGGGGAAGCCGAGCACGTTGTTGACCTGGTTCGGATAGTCCGAGCGGCCCGTCGCCACGATGGCGTCGTTGCGCACCTGCGCCACGTCCTCCGGCGTGATCTCCGGATCGGGGTTCGCCATCGCGAAGATGATGGGCTTGGCGGCCATGCTCGCCACCATCTCCTTCGTCAGCGCGCCCGCCACGGAAAGGCCGAAGAACACGTCTGAGCCCTCGACCGCCTCGGCGAGCGTGCGCGCCTTGACGTCCACGGCATGCGCGGACTTCCACTGGTTCATGCCCTTCTCGCGGCCCCGGTAGACGACGCCGCTCGTGTCGCACAGGGTCACGTTCTCGTGGCGCACGCCCATCGCCTTCATAAGCTCGATGCAGGCGATGCCGGCCGCGCCCGCGCCGTTGCACACCACCTTCACGTCGGCGATATCGCGGTCGGTCAGGTGCAGCGCGTTGATCAGGCCTGCTGTCGCGATGATGGCGGTGCCGTGCTGATCGTCATGGAACACCGGAATGTCCATCAGCTCGCGCAAACGGCTCTCGATGATGAAGCAGTCCGGCGCCTTGATGTCTTCCAGGTTGATGCCGCCCCAGGACGGGCCGAGATAGCGGACGGCGTTGATGAAAGCGTCCACATCCTGCGTATCGACCTCGATGTCGATGGAGTCCACGTCGGCGAAACGCTTGAAAAGAACAGCCTTTCCTTCCATGACCGGCTTCGACGCCAGGGCGCCGAGATTGCCGAGGCCGAGAATGGCCGTGCCGTTGGAGATCACCGCGACGAGGTTCCCCTTCGCCGTGTAGTCGTAAGCGAGCCTCGGATTCTCGGCGATGGCCTCCACGGGGACCGCGACGCCCGGTGAATAGGCGAGGCTCAGGTCGCGTTGCGTCGCCATTGGCTTCGTCGGCACGATTTCGAGCTTGCCGGGCTTGCCCTCCGAATGAAATTGCAGCGCTTCCTGGCGCGTGAACTTGCGCTGCGGGATGATCGCCGCTTCGCGCGGCTCGGCTGGAGGCGTTTCCGAAACAGTCTTTAGTAGCGCTCTTGAGGCGGGTTTGGACGGGGACATTGCCTGGTTCTTTGTGGCTGGAATAGCTCTGAAGGATAGACGCCTTGGCGACGCTTTGTTTTCCCGAGGTTAGCGGCGCCGGTTGCGCCGCACAAGCCGCCAAGCATTAAGGAGAGGGGTTTTATCTTTATGAAACCGATTAACAACAGAAATTGAACGCTGGTTATGCAAGGCGCGAAGCGCCATGCCATCTAACCGCGGATCCAACCGCGGCGCACAGAGGTGGCCCCGGTTGTTCGGACAGATTTTCCGCTTCGATAAGTGGAACGTCTGCCGGGGTTAGGCCGCCAAGCGGAGTGGCGGCAAGCTGTGTGCTCCGTAGTAGGCTTGATCGGGCGTCATGCCGTCAAGGCTCGAATGTGGGCGGCGGCGATTGTAGAGATCAAGATACCTTCCGATCGACGCTCGCGCCTCCGGCACGCTGTCATAGGCGTGCAGATAGACCTCCTCATACTTCACCGTTCGCCAGAGCCGCTCAACGAACACGTTGTCCCGCCAGGCGCCCTTGCCGTCCATGCTGATCGCGATCTCGTTCTTGATCAGCACGCTGGTGAAGTCTGTCCCGGTGAACTGGCTGCCCTGATCGGTGTTGAAGATTTCCGGTCTCCCATGCCGGGCCAAAGCTTCCTGCAGCGCCTCGACGCAAAACGAGGCCTCCATGGTGATGGACACCCGCCACGACAGCACGCGCCGCGAGAACCAGTCGAGCACGGCGGCGAGATAGACGAAGCCCTTCGCCATCGGGATGTACGTGATGTCCATCGCCCACACTTGGTTCGGCCGCACGATCTCCATGCCGCGCAGCAGATACGGATAGATCTTGTGCCCCGGCTCTGGCTTCGTCGTGCGCGGGCGGCGGTACAGCGCCTCTATCCCCATCCGCTTCATCAGCGTTTTGACGCGCCGCCGGCCGATCTTGCTCCCATTGGCAGACAAAAGACCGCGCAACATCCGCGCTCCCGCGAAGGGAAACTCCAGATGCAGCCTGTCGATCTGGCGCATGAGTTCGAGATCGGCTGCGGATGCCGGGCGCGGCAGGTAATACACCGTGCTGCGCGCGATGCCTGCGGCTTCGGCCTGTTTCGTAACGCTCAACGCATGACCACGGTCGATCATCGCCTTGCGCTCAGCAATCCCGCCTTGATGAGCGCGCCTTCTAAAAAATCGTTCTCTAGCGTCAGTTCGCCGATCTTGGCGTGCAAGTTCTTCAAGTCGACGCTCGAAGCCGCCGCCTCGCTTTTGTCCGGCCCGAAAACCCCAGCCGCGCCTTCAAAGAGCTGGGCTTTCCACTGGGTGATCTGATTGGGGTGAACGTCGAACTGCTGCGCCAGCTCGGCGAGCGTCTTCTCCCCCTTCACGGCGGCCAAAGCCACCTTCGCCTTGAAGGATGCTGTGTGGTTCCGGCGCGGTCTCTTGCTCATTGTCTCTCCTGATTCGCGGGCATCAGCGTGCCCGCTGTCAGGCAGAAATTCCACTTACCGGGCCGTCCGAATTTGTGGAGCCACCTCTCACCGATCCTCCGCAAGCTTCGTCACGCCCGCGAAATCGAATTCGCCCGCACCGAGCAGCGGCAGGGCCGACGCCACCAGCACCTCCGCCGGTATCATGAGATCGGCGGCGCCGTTGGCTTTGGCGATAGACGAAGGAGACCTCGCTTTGCAAAGCCTCGATCAGCTTGCCGGGCTTCGCTTTCTCCACGAAGGCGCGCGCCGTGACGACGATCGACATCTGCGCTGCCTTGCAGGCGGAGGCGATGTTGGACGCGGCCGAGGTAAAGTTGATCATGGCGGGAGCGCGGTTCGCCGACATCAAGCCAAGCGCGGCAAGCACCGCGCCGTTGCTTGCCGGCAGCATGACGCCGACCGCTTCGCCCTCGCCCGCCAGGTTCTTGAGCTTCGCGCCCAGAACGCGGGCGCCAAGGAGAGCGCGCTTAGCTTCCACGTCATTGCGAATGCGCAACAATCGCCATAGGATGTACAACAAGGCGCGTTCTTGAATGTCTATGGAAGCTCAAAAGGCCTTTCGAATTGAACCCAGTCACATGCGCAGAGGCTTGGACGGGCGTCGCCGACTGCCTCAACTGCAATATCCGTCAGTCCGTTCTGTTCGCCGGATTTGAGGAATGCGATTTCGGGGTACTGACGTCCTCGGATTGGAGTGCTTGTTCGCGAGTTCCTATCAGCAGGCCTTGGCGCTCAAGAAGGGCCTGCGAGCGGGAAGGGAACGCCTATCTCCAACATCTGGTCGGCTGGCCCGGGCGCTTATTGGCCCTTGCTCGACTTCGGACGCCTGCATGCCCAGATCAACGTTCAAGAACTGCGCGCGCACGAACAGCTTGTCACTTACAAGAAGACGATCCTGTCCGCTGTGGAAGAGGCCGGCGCAGCCCGCTCATGCCGCTGCGAGCTTGTCCTCCCACTCGAGGTTTTCGCCCGTAAAGCGGCCCGTCTTGTAAGCCTTTGCCAGGAGATTTTTCCGGCCGGTCTGGAGAACTTTAAGCCTCATGCCCAGAGCGGCGAGTTCGTCCTCGATCACATTCTGTTTGAGGGGCACCAGATCCCGGCCGCCACTGACGCGGAAGGCCGCGTCGCGTTCGGCCCTGAGCTTGTTGAGCTTGGCGCAGATACCGTGGCCAAGGCCCGCTTGAAACGACGTTGTGGCGCTGCGGCGCTTAGCGGACGGGTGCGCGTCATAAAGCTCGCTTCGCTTGAATGCGGCCGTTTCGGTTTCGAACGCCTCGTCGATCCTCTCGTAGAGATAGCGTGCGCCCGCCACATCGGCGGGCAGGCCGAAAAAGATATGCCGGATATGCCCCTGAGGAGTCATTTCGTACCAAGTGCGGCAATCGCAGAAACTTGCGATCGCGCCCGCGCATTCATCAAGCGGCGACCGGCGGCGGCGGCCCGTTTCAATGCCTTCGCCCGCGCAGCTTTGCGCCTTCATGTCGATCTCGCTGAGCGTCAAACCGTACTGGTCCAGCAGTTCGGCGACCTTGCCCGCAGCCAGCAGGGCTTCAGCCTCGGTGCAGCCTTGTTCCACGGTTTTGCCGCGCAGCGCCTGGATGCGCGATAAAACCTTGTCCAGTTCCTCGCGGCTGCCTTTGTTGTTCTTGGCGCTCCCGGCGAGCTTCGCGCGGCGGCACATTTCTTCAAAGTGAGCGATAGCGTCCGCCGGAACTTGCTCCGTCGCCTGGCGTTCCCTGAGCTTCGCCGCGAGGCTGTCGAGGCTCTCATACGACGCGCGGATTCCAGCGCTCGCCCGCCGGTGGACGGTTTCAAGCTGGAGGGAGAGAATGCGTTCATAGGCGGCGGCCAGGCGGGCTTTCCTGCATTGCTGCGCCTGGTAGCTGGCGCAGTGCATCTCCAGCACGGAACTCTCGTAGGCCTCAGCCCGGATGAACTGCAAGGCGTCGGCGTCCAGTTCCGGAAGTTGGCTCTCCCGATCCCATTCCGCCGCGAGCGCGTGGAGCGGACCGTCCGAGGCGTCAAAAGGAAACCCTTCGTCATCATCGTCATCATCGGCGAACAAGTCCAGGTCCACGCCGTTCAAGGGCTCGCCATGCCGGATGAAGTGTTCGTAGAGCGCCTCGGCGCAGCGCAACGGTTTTTTCAGGGCCCTCCCTCCCTCTATGAATGAGGCGGCCACCGCCAGCAATTCATCGTCGAGAGGAGTCATCGGGCCAAACGCCACGTGGACGCCCTGATAGAGACAGGTGCGCCGCGCCCAGCGTCCGCCACGCGACATGGGCGATTCCGTATCGAAGAGCTTTAGCCTTTCGTTGCTGGCGAGATCGATGGCTGCGAGAAGGCCGTCACCATTATCTTTTTCGATTTCAAGAAGGCGAAAGGTAGCTTGCCGCATGAGATTTGCCGCCTCCATCTCCGCGCCGCCGAATTTACCGGTTCGTATGGCGCGGTCGATCGCGGTGTGCCCGTTCAGGGAAGGCGTGAAGAGAAGCACATCGATCGCATAGCCCAAGGCGTCGACAGCGCGCAGAGATATATCGGGGGCGTCCTGCAATCCGCGAAGAAAATCCCTGGCCTTTGCCTGCACCTTTGCGGGAACCACGCAGTCCACCGCTTTCTGGCCCGCGGCGTGAAGATCGCCGTGCATCTTGCGCAGGCGGTCGAAAAAGAGAGAATCCGTTTTGACGGCCGCTAGCTTCCCCTGGTTCATGACGTCTCAGTCTCCCGCAATGAGCCTGTCCGGAATTTCTGCCCGGCCGCTGCAAACATATCGGAGATTCTCTCGAAGAGCATCGGCGCCGATGGGCGGCACAGTCCTGTCTGTGGATTTCTACGCCCACGCCGTCAGCGGTCGGAGAGAGGCAGCCTGTCGGACTTATACCAACCGCTGAATTTGCCGGCTCATACCACTCGCCGGGTCGTTGGAGCATAGACAGTCCCAGGAGGGGGCGACAGTGCGGAAACCGTAGGCTGAGGCGGGTCCATCCGAAAAGTAACATTTCTTTATCATTTCTATTTTTGATTTATAGGCCTATCTATATTCTAAACAAATTGCGTCTAAGCTTGTCTTTGGCCGAAACAAAATCCAGCGCAAACCGCGGACGGCGTGAGCCTCGCCATATGCGACAGCGGACCTGGGATCCCGGCCGACAAGCGCACGGCTATCCTCGATCGTTTTGTCAGGCTCGACTCAGCCGCGGGCAAGCAAGGTTTCGGCCTTGGCCTCAGCTTTTTAGCGGCGGTCGCCGAATGGCATGGGGCGCGGCTGGAGCTTTCGGACAATCAGCCGGGTCTTCGGGCCGCCATGCGATTCTCCGGACACTCATGCCTTACGCCGCCCGCAAAAACGCTACCGCTGTGGCCTGGCACCACCGCTAACCGTTTGTCCCGCCCCTGACCCACTTTCTGAGCGCCTGGGGCAGCCAGAAACGGCGGCTCGCCTTCTTCAAGTCACGCCGCTTAGTCTCAATATGCTCCGGAACTCGGCGCCTCGTGGCAGGCGAGGACGCATCGCTAACGAAAATAGGAGCGGCGAATGCCATCTCAAGACTGGATTGAAGCCAACCGCGCCAAATGGAAATATCGGGGACAAGGGCGCCCGCCGTTTGCTGTCGCGCCCCAGCCGGGACAGGAGTCAGTTTGGGATTATCCCCGGCCGCCGCGGCTTGCCCCCGATCCCCGCGAGGTGGTCGTTCGCCTGGGATCCGTCGAAATCGGGCGGTCGTCGCGGACTATCCGGGTGCTGGAAACCGCCAGCCCGCCAACCTTTTACATTCCGCCTGACGATGTGACGATGAACGCCATCGAACGCACGGCGGGCGGCTCCTTCTGCGAGTGGAAAGGCCACGCCGCCTATTGGACCGTCACGACGCCCGGCCAGAGACTTGAGCGGGTGGGGTGGAGTTATCCCGAGCCCCTCCCAGGCTTTGAGGCAATACGCGATTACTTTTCATTTTACCCCGCCCAGCTCGAATGTTTTGTGAATGGCATACGCGTCCTCCCCCAACCGGGCAGGTTTTATGGCGGCTGGGTGACGCCCGAGCTTGTGGGGCCCTTCAAGGGGGAGCCAGGATCGGAAACGTGGTAGCGCCCGGAAGACAGGCGCTGGCCGGAGGGCGCAAGCGAAGGTCTAGCGGCTTTTCGGCGCGCCCCGCGCGGCGCCAAATTTGCAGCCCTCACCGGTCAAGCCGCCGCTGCCGATTGAGGGACGCCATGAAGATCGCCATCGCCACCAAGGATTGGCAGACAGTGACCGGCCACGCCGGCAAGGCCAGCCGCTGGCTGATTTACGATTTCAGCGCGGCGCCGTCGCGGGACGCGCTTCCGGCCCCCTCGCGCATCGAGTTGACGGAAGAGCAAATTCTCCATTATTTCCAGGATGATGGCCCGCATCCCTTGGACGGCGTCGATGTCGTGGTGGCCGGTAGCGCGGGCGACGGCTTCGTGCGCCACATGAAAAAGAGGGGCGCCGATGTGCTCCTGACCGGCGAGAGCGACCCGGCGGAGGCGCTGCGCCGCATCCTGTCCGGTGAGCCGCTGCCCGATCAGCGCTTCGACATCACGACGACGCTGTGTAAGCTTCGCGACATGTTCTCACGTCACTGATCGCGACCCGCAAAGGAGCGCCGCCGACTTTCAAGGGCGGCCATGAGATTTGGAGTTGCGGCGGACGGGGCTCAGGCCGGGCAGCGCGGGGATCGGCGCGAAGACCGGCGCTTTCGCGGGGACGCGCACCTCGGCGTAGACCTGCTTGATCGCCTCGACGATAATGACGCCGGAAAAGGCGGGCCACAGCCGCGCGCCGGCCCGCTCCCACGGCATCGCCGCCGCGCGCAGCGCCCTCGCCTGGAACGGCGGCGCGAACAGGCAGTGCGTTACGCCCACCGGCTCCAGCATCGCGTTGCGCAGCAGCTTCTGGATCTGGCGCACACTATAGGGCCGCCCGTGGCCGAAGGGCGTGGATTTCGAACCTCGACCATGCGCCGCGCCGGTTCGGCGCCACGATGATCACGCGGCCTTGCGGCATCAGCACGCGCCAGATTTCGCGCATGTACGCGCCGCGCGCCTCCACATGCTCAAGCCCATGCGCCACGAGCAGGCAATCCACCGACGTGTCGCGGATGGGAAGCTGCGTCTCCTCCACGAGCGCGGAACGATACGGCCCCTCGCGCGGCCATTGCACGACGCCTTGCTGCTGCGGCATCAGCGCCGCCGTCATGCGCGCCTCGCCATTGAACATGCGCAAGAAGGGCGAGGCGTAGCCAAGCCCGATTACGTCCATCCCCGAGACATTGTCCCAGCGCTCGCGGATGCGCCGCGCGATGATGCGGCGCGCGAGTTGGCCAAGCGGCGAGGCGTAGAAATCCCTGAGTTCGGAGGCATCGTCATACATTGCCGTCAATATCGCCTTCTAATCCTATTTTAAGCTTGCTGGATTTCCCTTAAAGCTGTGTCGACAAGCCGCGAGGTGAACCATGCCGACGCTCGAAATCCGCCAGTTCCTCTGCAGAAGCGACAATTACGGCGTTCTGATCCATGACAGGTCCACCGGCGTCACCGCCTCCATCGATGCGCCGGACGAGCGCGCCATCCGAGAGGAGCTTTCCGGCGCGGGCTGGGCGCTGACGCATATATTCACGACGCATCATCATTTCGATCATGTGGCGGGGCATGCGAGCCTGAAGCGGGAAACCAATTGTACAATATATGGTCCCGGAAAGGAGGAGCGCGATATCCCCGGCATCGATATTCCTATCGAGGAGGGCGAACGCCTCACTTTCGGGTCTATCGAGGTGCAGGCCGTGCAAACGCCGGGCCATACGCCGGGAGGCGTGACCTACTTCATTCCGGACGCCGTCGAGGCGCCGGGCGGGCGCTGCGGCGTGGCGTTTACGGGCGACACGCTGTTTTCGGTTGGCTGCGGGCGCGTGATGGAAGGCCGGCACGCGGAGATGTGGCGCTCGCTTTCGAAGATCGCGGCGCTGCCGCCCGATACCCTGATCTATTGCGGCCATGAGTATACTCAGGCGAACATAAAGTTCGCGCTGACGGTCGACCCGGAGAACGCGGCGCTCATCGAGCGCAAGCATGAAGTTGACGTTTTGCGAAGCGAGGACGAGCCCGCGCTGCCCGTCAGGCTGGCGACGGAGCTTGAGACGAACCCGTTCCTGCGCGTGAACAGCGCCGCGATCCGGCGGAGCCTCGGCCTTGGGCCTGACGTTCCCGGCGCCGAGGTTTTCGAACAGCTGCGGCGGCGCAAGGACAGGTTTTAGCCGGATCGAGCCTACGGCAGTCCGCTCACCCTTCGATGTCACGCCGGAAAGCGCCCTCACGCTTATCCGGCGTCTTCCTCAAGACTTTTGCTGACAGGGGCGGCCATGACAATAAGGCTATCTCGCGCTAACCCACGATCTCCTTGTCGCCCTTGAGCGCGAGTTCCAGAAGCGTGGCGGGATGGCGGGCCGTGCGGCCGAGGCCGTCGTGGATCTGCTTGCGGCAGGAATACGCCGTCGCCGCCACGAGCGCGTCGCGCCCGGCCTTGCGGACGGCGGGGAAGAGCGCGGCCTCCGCCATTGCGAGCGAGGCTTCGAAAGTATCCGGCGTCATGCCCGTGACGCCGTTGAGACCGCAGCAGGTCGCCGGCGCGGGGCTCACGACGAGCTGCGGCACGAGCTTCAGGGCCGCCTCCGCCGCGCTTTCAAGCCCGAGCCGCCGTTCGTGGCAATGCGGGTGCAGCACCACTTCCGCCTCGATGGGCTTCAGCGGCAGGGCGAAACCGCCCTCGGCGATCCGCGCCGCGATGAACTCTTCGAAGGTGGGGACCGGCGGCGTTTTCTGCGCGGGCAGGCCGAGCGAGGCGTATTCGTCGCGCATCATGAGCACGCAATTGGGCTCCAACCCCACCACGGGCACGCCCTTCTCCGCGAAAGCGGCGGCGGCCTTCAGCATGCGCGCGGCTTTCTGGCGCGCCTCGCCGATATAGCCCGCGTCGTAATAGGTGCGCCCGCAGCATAGCGGCGCGCCGTCTCCATCCGCGAAAGCCACGACTGCGTAGCCCGCCGCGCTCAAGACGGCCGAGGCGGCGCGCAGGTTCGCGGGTTCGAACGAGCGGTTGAACGTGTCGGCGAACAGCGCGACGGTTCCCCGCGGCCCCGGCTTCGCCTTCGCGGGCGCCTTGAAACGCTGGCCGGACAATCTCGGCCAGGGCCGGTCTGCCGCCAGCCCGGTCCAGCGCTCGGTGAGGCGCGGCAGCCCCGGCAAAAGGTCGCGCAGCGCGACAAGCAAGCGCCGCCGGCGCGCCCAATCCGCATAATCCGGCAGCCGCGCGAACAACTCGAGCGCGGGCGAGACCCGCCCCTTCGCCCGCGCTGCGGCGAGCGCCTCCACCTTCAATTTCGGAATGTCGATGCCATGCGGGCAAGCCGCGCCGCAGAACTTGCAGGACACGCACAGCCGCATCGCTTCGAGCATCGCTTCCGAGCCGAGCGCGTCTTCGCCAAGCTGGCCGGACATCGCAAGCCGCACGCTGTTGGCGCGCCCTCTCGGGCTGTCGCGTTCGTCGCGCGTCGCGGCGAAGGAGGGGCAGGCGAAACCGTGCTCGGCCGAGCGGCAATGGCCAAGCCCGGAGCAGCGCCGCGCATGGGCGAGCGCGCGCACGCCCGACGATCCTCCGCCCCAGAACAGCGCCGCGGCGCCCTCCGGCTCCTTCTCCAGCGGCGCCTTGAGCAACACCTCGTCGTCGAAGCGCGGCGCGCTCAGGATCTTGCCGGGATTAAACACGAAGCCGGGATCGAGCTGCGTTTTCAGTTCCCTGAAAAGAGCGACGGCTTCGGGGCCAATCGCGCGCTCCAGCGCCTCGCCCCGCGCGAGGCCAAGCCCGTGACCTGAGGTGAGCGCGCCGCCATGCGTCCGAAGCAGCGCGGCCATCCCGTCCGAAAGCTCGCGCATCAGCTTGCGATCGCGCGCGTGGCGCACATTGAGGATCGGCCGCACCTGCAGGCAGCCGCGGCCTGCCTGGCCGTAGATCGCGGATCGAACCCCGCACCGCGCGAACAGCGCCTGAAGCTCCTCGCCATAGGCCGCGAGCCGGTGCAGCGGAACCGCGCCGTCCTCCAGGAAGGACAGAGGCTGCGCCGCCGATTTCAAAGTCCAGGCCCGGATCAGCGCCTCGCGCCTAAGCCGCCACAGCGAGCTTTGCGCGTTCTCGCCGAGAATCTCCATGACGGAGAATCTGCCCTTGTCGGTTTCGGCGACGTTCTCAGCCAGCGCCTTCAAGAGCCGCGAATTGTCGACCGGGTTGGCTTCGTCGAACTCGACGATCAAAAGCGCATCGGGCTCGCCGCGCAAAAGCCGCGCCGCCTGCGCGTCCGATTTCGCCTGAAGCGCAACGAATTCGAGCATGGTCTTGTCGAGAAGCTCGATGGCGGACGGATTAAGGAGCACGGCGATCTTGGGAACGAGGCGCAGCGCGCGCGCCAGACTTTCGAAACGGCAGACGCCGAGCGCGGTGTTCGCGGGCTTCTTCACAAGCTTCAGCTCGATGCTTGTCGCAAGCGCGAGCGTGCCTTCCGCGCCCGCAAGCAGCCGCGCGATGTTTTGATCCTCCGCGCTCGCGAGCAGCGTGCGCAGGTCGTATCCTTCGGGCTCCGGCGTTCCCGGCGCGCGCAGCGGCCAGAGCGTCGCGATGGCCTTCTCGTGCAGCTCGCCGAAATGCAGAAGTTCGAGAAGGCGGTCGCGCCCCGGAAAGGGCTGCGTATTTTCCTCCGAGACCTGCCGGAAATGAACGCGTTGACCGTCCGCGAGCAACGCCTCCACGGAGGCGACGGCGTCGCGCATCGAGCCGTGGCGCATCGCGCGCAGGCCGCTCGAATTGTTGCCGAGCATCCCGCCGAGGGTCGCGTGGGCGGCGGAGCCGATCTCGACCGGAAAGACAAGGCCGTGCGCGTCCAGCGCGGCGTTTATGGCGGCCGGACAGCAGCCCGGCTCCACGACGCAGCGCCGGCTTTCGGCGTCGATGCTGACGATCTTGGAGAAATGCTTCGAGAAATCGACGATCACGCCTTCGCCGAGCGCCTGCCCCGCCGTCGAGGTTCCGCCGCCGCGCGCGATCACGGGCAGGCCTTCCTCGCGCGCCATTTCGACGATGATGGCGACATCGTTCAAGGTTTTCGGACAGGCGGCGCCGGCGGGAAAGCACTGATACATCGACGCGTCCGAGGCGTAGCGGCCCCGCGCGAACAAGTCGCTGGCGACATCGCCCTCGATCTCGTGAGTAAGCCTGTCCCAGAATGCCGGCCCGGCTTTTCGGAGCGCCATTGTCCCTCAAACGCGGGCGCCTTCCGCCATCGCCCGCGCGGCGGGGCGGCCCGTTGTCAAGCCGCCGACCATGGCGCAGAGTCTCTTTTTCCGCAATGGCCGCCAGCGCCCGGCCTGCGTCAATAAGGCGGGCGCGATCTCATGGTGGAGTTTGACCCTGGCGCCCCGCTTTATTACGATCCGGCAGCGCTGTTTCCGGTTCGCCGCCGTCCTCTTCTGAAAGGTTTACGCCATGGGAATGTTCAGATCCCTAGTCGGTACGTTCTTTATCTTGTGCTCCGCTCCACTTCTCATCTCTGCGTTCCAATCCGTCCCCTCCTATGTCGGATTCCAGTCGAAAACATACGATCTCATCGCCGGCATCGCCCTTTTCGTGCTGGGATTCGTGATCGGCAAGTATTGGGTCATCAATTATCACAAGAAGAAGAACTGAGGGCGCTGTTGTAGCGGCGCCGCAGCTATCCGGATTCCTCGGTTTGGTTACGCCTTTGTAAACGCGAACGTAAGCATTGCGACCTAGTGTGACGCCGCCGCGGGCGGAAACTTCAGCGGCGAATCACTTTCTAAGGAAGCGGGCACATGGATCCGGTCTACCCAATTGTTGCGCTGTACGCCTCGGCGGCCCTTTTCTGCGCCGTCATCTTCTTTACCGACCCGAAGCTGCGCTCCTGGGTGCTGAGGGCGCCGGTTCAGAATGAACCTGTCGCGAAGGCGGAGCCTCATCTTCCTGAATAGGCGCCGCTCGCTCGCGCCGTCCCGGGCTAAGGCCGAAAATTTATTCGAAGATTTGCCCCTTTCTGGCGCGGACACTTTACACAACCCTCGAAATTCGGTGTCCGCCCCATAGCCTGCATCCGCCAGGACCACGCCACGGGGAACGGCTGCGCCGCAGGCTTGCTTGAGCAGTTCAAGGGCGATTTCAGGCTTGCTCTGGAATGTTATACCCGGACTCTGTGGGAACCCGAAATAAATTGCTTGCTAAGTTTCGCGAACGGGATCTCAGTAACCCCTATGATTCGCGGTGGTTTCCTGAGCGCTGTTGAACGGAAAGACTTGGTTTCGCTGGTCCGGGACGGGTTGGCGGAGCATCGTCTTGCGCGCCGGGCGAACGCCATCCTGCTTCTTGACGATGGCTGGAGCTGCGAGCGGGTGGCCAAGGCTCTTTATCTGGATGACGATACGGTCAGAGGCTGGAGCAAGGTCTATGCGGACCGCGGAATTGCAGGTCTTGAGCAGTTCGAGGCTGGGGGCAGTTCGAGCCGCCTCTCGGCAGACCAGGAAAAAGAGCTGAAGGATTACGTTGCCCAAACATTGCCGCGCAGCACGCGCGAAGTCGGGGCCTTCATCGAGCGGAAATTTGGGATCGTCTACGAGAGCCGCTCGGGATTGATCGTGCTGTTGAACCGGCTGGGGCTCGAATACCATAAGCCGGAAGTCATCGGCCGGAAGCTGGATGCGGAAAAACAGCGGGCGTTCATTGAAGCGTATGAGAAGCTATTGAATTCGCTTGGCCCGGATGAGGCGGCGGTGTTCGGGGATGCCGTGCATCCAACGCACGCGGCGCGGCCGGTTGGCTGCTGGGCTCCGAAAGAAGAAAAGCTCGCAATCCAACAGACGAGCGGGCGCGAGCGCATCAATATTCATGGCGCTCTCAATCTTGAAACCGGCGAGACCCGCATGGTTGAGGTTGAGACCGTCAACGCGATGTCTACAATCAAGCTGCTGGAAGCGCTCGAAGCCATGTATCCGCTACTGGCGCTGATCCACGTCTTCCTGGATAACGCCCCCTATCATCACGCTAAACTCGTACAAGACTGGCTATCCCAGCCAGGGCGGCGGATTAAGCTCCATTTCATCCCAGCTTATTGCCCGCATCTGAACCCCATCGAGCGGCTCTGGGGGGTGATGCACAAGCATGTGACGCACAACAAGTGTTACCAAAGCCCCCGCGAGTTCGCCGGGACGGCGCTCACCTTCCTGCGCGAGAAAGTTCCGCAAAACTGGGCGCAGTTGCGCGATTCGGTCACGGACAACTTCCGCGTCATCAACCCGGAGAAATTTCGGATCCTGGTGTGAACAGGGTATACATCCGCGGGGACGCCCGCCTTCTTCCGCCACACCTCGTCATTGGCCCATTCCTCCGGCAAATACATGCGATAGCCGATCGGGAGACTGGCCCGTGGTGGTTGGCGATAGACCTCGCCCGATCGCGACGACTGGCATGCGCTGCCGCTGCCATGCACAGCGGCGCCAGGGTCGCAGGTCTCGTTGAGCAAAAGCGCGCCAGTCGCCGCCACGGCCCCGCCGATTTTCTGTTCCACGGGGGGAGGGGCCCCGCAAGCGCTTCGTTGGAACAGCCAGCCGCGCGGACAGACCCAGCAGCAAAAGGTAAAATATGAGCATTCATCACCAAGACAATTTCAGTCATAATCAGGGACCGACCTTGGCCGGTGTGTTGGGTCTTTTCGCCGTCCCGCTCTTGCTTATCTCGATAAGCGGGCTTGTCTTGTATGCCGCGCTTGCGGTGATCTTATTCGCTGCCGGGGTGGCCTTCGTTTGGGGCGCCCTGCGCGAAGACACGGGCGCTAATCTGAAGCCTGCTCAGGTTTTCTTCGCACTCAGCATTGTTTGCGCTTTAGGAAGCGGCTTGGCCGTATTTGCGTTTGAATGGATCTCATTCGACATCGCGGAATATCTCGCTGTCGGGGCGTACATCGCGGGGCTCGTGTTTGGCGCCTGGGGCGCTCTTAATAAGATATGGAAGATTATTGCAGCACTGGTCGCCGCCGCCTCGGTGACCGCAATGCTGGCGTTACCGGTTCCGAAAGGCGGTGAGAACACAGCCAGCGAATACAACAAATGGAGTGTGATCGCCATCGTGAGGGACGCAAACAATGAGCCAATTCCCGGCGCGCTGGTCCAATGCGCCGTGGTGATGCGGTCAGCTTAGACGTGACCGCCGCGCGCGAGACCGATGAATTGGGCAAAACCCAACCTTGGACCTTCACCGAAGACCGCCGCCTTAAGGTGGTGGTCTGCAATGCGCTCAAGCGGGAGAACGATGGTAACGCCGGCTATCCCCTGAACAGCAGCGTCCTCGTTTCCCTCAATCGGGGCGAGAACGAGGTCTGGATCGCGTTGACAGAGCGCGAGCATCCCGATGTTGCCTATATCGCCGTGCACGCACCTGAGCGGGGGGGCGTCTTTTATCCGGAATTTGAGCTTTGGGATGGCTTGCCCGGTGACGTCAACTCCCGTGGTCGCATCATGGCCCGGAAGTTTTGGAATGAGCTCAAAGGCAGCGGCTTTGCCATAAAACGGGGACAGCCATCGGGTAATCTTTACTTGCGCATGCGCTACTACGATACCGTCGGGAATTATACGCCCGTTCTGGCCGGAGAAAAAAGCTATCGGGTTGGCGGCGTAAGTCTGGGCGGCCGCAGTCACATGTATTTGTCTGTTCCCTGGGGAAATTAGTTAGCAGCTTGATTATGAGACGGGCCGACACGAGTATGGTGCTGACGCGGTCGGGGTCGTTAGCCGAGACGATGAGCCGCCTGTATTTTGTGTTGTTTGCGTCGATCTGAATGACGCCGCCGCGGTAGACTTCGGCAATCCCGTTCGTCCGGTAGGTTCACAGGGCGATCACAGGGCGGCCGAAAGCGGGGCGCGTCCGATTGAACGCACGATGGGCCAGAGCATCGTGTATTTAATCGGATGCAGCGGCGTTTTCGTCGTCCTCGCGAAGGCGGGGACCCAGTATTTGATGTCGAGATACGTGGATTCCCGCTGGAGTTTAGCCCCGCGAAGGTGCGGCCGGAACGGCGCGGAAGGGCGTGAGGCCGATTCCGGCTTTAAGTCCGATGGGCTAGAAGTCCGAGGCGATGCCCTTCTTTTCCCAATCGCCGTAGCGGGTCGGTTCGGGGCCTTTGCGGCCGCCGACCTCCTTCGGAAGCGCGTCGCCGGACCCCTCAAGTTTTCGCTGCTCAGCTTCCGCAAGCGCGCGCTTGGCCGCCTCTTGCACGCGGCGCTCTTTCTCGGCTTCGCTCGCCTTTCCCATGTCGCCCTCGCTCATGTCGCTTCGGAAATGGACCTTGCCGGCGCTTCGGGCCAGACTGCGCCGTCCTTCAGTTCGCGAAGCGGAAGTGCATGACGTCGCCGTCATTCACCAAATATTCCTTGCCTTCGAGACGCATCTTTCCGGCTTCCTTAGCCCCCGTCTCGCCGCCGAGCGTCACGAAATCCTTGTAGGCTATGGTCTCGGCGCGAATGAAGCCTTTTTCGAAATCCGTATGAATGACGCCCGCTGCGCCCGGCGCCGTGGTGCCTTTCGTGATGGTCCAGGCGCGCGTTTCCTTCGGCCCGGCGGTGAAGTATGTGATGAGGCCGAGAAGGTGATAGCCCGCCGAGATCAGCCGGTTGAGGCCGGGCTCCGTGAGGCCAAGCTCCGCAAGGAAGAGCTTGCGCTCCTCCTCATCGAGATGGGCAAGCTCCGCTTCGATCTTCGCCGAGATGATGACGGTTTCGGATTCGGCGCCGTGAAACTTCTGTTCGACCGCCTTTGAATAAGCATTGCCCGTCTTCGCGCTCGCCTCGTCCACGTTGCAGACATAGAGCGCCGGCTTCGCGGTAAGAAGCTGCAATTGCCGGAACGCGCGGTGCTCGCTCTCTGGGATTTCATCAAGCGCGAGCCGCGCGGGCTTGCCGGCGGATACGTATTTTAGCGCGACGTCCATGAGCGCGAGCTGGGCCTTGGCCTCTTTGTCCTGCCCTTTCGCCTTTTTTTCGGCCGCGAGGCGCCGCCGCTCCAGGCCGTCGAGATCGGCGAGCATCAGCTCGGTTTCGACCGTGTCGGCGTCGGCGATGGGATCGACGCGGCCTTCGACATGGGTCACGTCGCCGTCCTCGAAACAGCGGAGCACATAGGCGATGGCTTCGACCTCGCGAATGTTGGCGAGGAACTGGTTGCCGAGGCCCTCTCCCTTCGAGGCGCCGCGCACGAGACCGGCGATATCGACGAAGGTCAACCGCGTCGGGATCGTCGCCTTGGAGCCGGCGATGCCCGCAATCTTATCAAGCCGCTCATCGGGAACCGAGACCTCGCCGACATTCGGCTCGATGGTGCAGAATGGATAGTTCGCGGCCTGCGCGGCGGCGGTCTGCGTCAGCGCGTTGAAAAGGGTGGATTTGCCGACATTCGGCAACCCGACGATTCCGCATTTGAAGCCCATGGGATGCCTGTCAGCGTCTTTCTTCTAGTGAGAGCCGCCGCCGCGAACCCGGTTCCGGAACCAGCGCGTGATGATGTTGCCCTGTCTTTTGGCGGGAGGCGCAGATTGAGGCTTCGCCGCGGCTTTGGGCGCCTCGGCCTTCTTGGCCGCAGGTGCGGAGACGGCCGCGCTCTCGACCTTGGCAGCCGGCTGGGGCGCGGGCGCAAGCTTTTCGGGCTGCGGCTCGAGAATGGGTTCCGGCTTCGCGGCAGGCGCCGGTTCGATGGCCGGCTCTGGCGCCGCCGCAGCCGCCGGGTGAGGAATGGGTTCGGGCTCCGCCGCGGGTTGAGGCTCCGGGGCATGGATCGCCTCGGCAGCCGCCGGGTGAGGCGCGGGCTCAGGCTCGGGCGCCGGTTCTGGCGTCTGGATCGCCTCGGCGGAGGGATGCGGAATTGTTTCAGGCGCCGGCGCGGGGTGAGGCTCTGGCGCGTGAGCCGCCTCGACCGTGGCCGGGTGGGGAAAGGATTCTGGTTCAGAAGTTGGCTGAGGCTCCGGGGCATGAAGCGCCTCGGCCGCCGCTGGGTGAAGCGCGGGCTCTGGCTCTGGCTCTGGCTCCGGCGCTGGTTCTGGCGTCTGGATCGCCTCGGCGGCGGACAGGTGCGCTATCGCTTCCGGCTCCGGCGCGGAGGTGGCAGCGGGATGAGGGATTACTTCCGGTTCTGGCGCCGGGATCGCCTCGGCGGCGGACGGGTGCGGAATGTCTCCCAGCGTCGAGCGGGCTTCGATGACCGTTTCGGCTTCAGCCTCTACGATGGCCGTCTCAAGATGCTCGACGGCCGGAACGTCCTCGGGCGCTCTCGCAAGCGCTTCCCTCACGGCGAAGGCTGGCGCGGGCAACGGCTCGATGGGCTTGGAAGAGGCGGCCGCGACGATGGCCGCGAGCGCCTCAATCTCCGTATCGATCCCGGGAATGTCCGCAGCGGGCGCTTCCGCTTCGCTCACCGGGGCGGGCGGCTGCGGCTCGGGCGCGGCCTCGACCGACGCCTGCGCGGGCTTCGCTTCGAACGCCTCGACCACATGCTCGGGCGCGGAAGCTCCGTTCAGTTTCGCCGCCGGCGCGGAGACTTTTCGTCCACGGGCGGCTTCACTCAAAAAAGCGGCTTCGCTTCCCTCCACGAGCTTGGCCATGCCGCGCGCGACGCCTTCGAGCAGGGGAACCAGCCATTGCTGGTCGGATTTGGCGAAGTCTTGCAAAACATAATTGGCGACGAGCGCCTTGTCGCCGGGATGATCGACGCCGAGGCGCACGCGCTGATAATCGTTGCCGACGTGGGCGGTGATAGACTTCAGCCCATTGTGGCCCGCATTGCCGCCGCCGCGTTTGACGCGGATCGCGCCGGGCTTCAGGTCGATCTCGTCATGGATCACGATCACGTCGGCAAGCGCGATCTTGTAGTAGCGCATGGCTTCGCCGACCGCGCGCCCGCTCTCATTCATATAAGTGGAGGGCTTCAGCAGAATGCATCGCTCTAGGCCGGCCTGCCCCTCCGCCGTCAGCCCCTGGAAACGCTTCTTCCAGGGCGCGAAGCTATAGCCCCGCGCCATCTCGTCCACCGCCATGAATCCGATATTGTGGCGGTTTCCTGCGTATTTTTCTCCGGGATTACCCAATCCGACGATCAGTTTCATGACCTAATCTCTTAGTTATCGGGGAATGCGCCGAACCAGGATGCAAAATCCGTGCGAGACTACTCCGTCTTTTCTTCTGCGGCGGCGGGCGCCGCTTCGTCAGCCTCGGACCGCGCCGCAGCCGCGCCGACGATGGTCGCGATGGTGAAGTCGCGGTCCGTGATGGTCGGCGCGATGCCTTTCGGGAGGGTGATCGCCGAAATATGCACGCTGTCGCCGATGTCGAGGCCGGTCAGGTCGACGGTGACGTTCTCGGGGATCGCGTCGGCCGGGCAGCTCAGCTCGATCTCGTGGGTCACGATGTTCAAAACGCCGCCGCGCTTGAGGCCGGGTGAGGCGTCTTCGTTAGTGAAGTGAACCGGCACTTCCACGTCGATGCGGGACGTCTTGCTGACGCGCAGGAAATCCACATGGATTGGGAAGTCGCGCACGGGATCGACCTGCACGTCGCGCGGGATGACGCGCTCCTTCTTGCCGTCCACGTCGAGCATGTACACGGTCGAAAGGAAATGGCCGGTCTGATAATGCTGCCACACCAGCTTGTATTCCAGCGTGACATTTGCGGGCGACTTCTCGCCGCCGTAAATGACGCCGGGGACCTGTTTCTGCGCCCTGAGCGCGCGATTGGCGGTTTTGCCAGTTCCTTCGCGCGCGGTGGCCTTGAGTTCGATAAGCTCCGCCATGTTCTTCTCTGTTTGTGTTAGGTGAGCGCGATTGTGCGGCGAACGGGCGCGCGGACCTTCGGCACTCGGGGGTATCTCAAACCACCTCTATAAGGGCAAGCGCGGCGAAAGACAATAAGTCCGATGCGCTTTGTCCCGCCTTGGGTTTGCCGCTTCCCGAATTGGATTTACGCCAGCAGGGCGCGGGCCAAAGGCATTCTTGAAATGAATGCCGTTCTAAGAAGGCGTCGGCCTTCATAGCAGATGCTTGTATTTTTAGAAGATTGGCATAAACTACATAAAATTTGTCGAAAGTTGTCTGCTGTTTGAAAGATGGAGAGCAGGCGTTCCTGTATGGGAGAAGGCAGCATGCCCAACCAAGAACATTTTGCCAGTGCGCTGAAGCGGATACAGGCCCTATTTCCGAATGTGGCCGATCCCGCGGCGCAGCCCAACGATTTCCTGCTCGCCATTCATGGCTTATGGAAAGAGGGCGGGGGGAAGTTGGCCGGGAAGCCGCGCCATAGCGACCGTTATCTTGAGGATCAACTTAAAGCGCAAAAAACACAGGTAAAGTCGCTTACGCCGAAGTTGGCGGGCAAAACGAGGATCACTCCGGCGGACCGCCGAACGCTAGTTCGTTTTTTTTTAACGCACTGGCCCGAAGGCGACTCCGAAAATGGAGAGATGCGCTACAGGCTGGCGGTTGCGCAAGCCGAAATCGATGCCATCGCCGAAGCGGTGGAGCGGCAACCAACGTCGTCACCGCCTGAGCAGCCAGCGCCGCCGAACGACCCAGCTGAGCGCGACCTACCCGGCGAACTCAATGCGAAGTTGATCGAGAGGCTTTTCCGAGACTGTGACGCCGTTGTAACTGTCGCTCCGGAGCAAATATTCGTTTCCGCCGGGCCAGGGAAGGAACTAATTGGTTTTCGGTCGCTCCTAGACCTTATGCGGCGGGTTGAAGCTGAGGATGGAAAAAAAAGGCCGCTTGTATGGGTTCTCGACTTAGGTGGGCCGACTCTGGACGATCCCGCTACTCGCCGCTATTACCTCAATGTTCAGCAGCTGATTATAAGATTTAAGGCATTAATGCACTTCAAGGATTTTCAGTCCGAGGAGCGGATGGATTGGCTTAAATCGACGGGTGTTGTCGTGCTCCTCGATACGTATGGCCCGTGGCGGAAAAGGATAAATGTCTCGAAACATCCAAATTTCTCGCCTGAGCATTGCTCACTCATAAATACCGCGCCCGAATGGATGGCTTCTCCTTATTTTCGCGCCTTATACGGGTTCAACCTGGAGGAGGAGCGAATGCGGCAAAGGGTGTTTCAGGTTTTCTACAACGCGTCTACGGAATGGGAGACTGCGCCCAATGTGGAGGAAGATCTCCGCTATGTCGGCTATGGGTTGTTCAAAAGCAGCAACGGCGACATGGTCGGTAGGGGTCTAGAACTGGCGGCGTTGTCCGGGAGATATGCCGAAGCTTTCAGGGCGGTTTGCGCGGCGTCGGCAAACGCTTTAGACATTCCGATGGCGCGATCAAGAGCAATTGAGTGCTCTGGCGAAGAGGCGAAAGGCCAGTTGGAATATTTGGGCTATCGCATCCTCAGTATCGATGAGTTTCTCGCGAAATACTGATCGCTGAAAGACTGGGCGGCGGCGCCTCCGCGAAGCCGCCCAAACAGATTTGCGAGGGTCGCCGCAGCGTGCGCCGCGGAGACCCTTTTTTTATGAGACCGCGTCTCAGTGCGCCAGATACAGGCCGATGAGCGTGAGGCCCAACCCAATCAGCGTAAGGACGATCATTATGATGTCCACGATGGTTGGTGGCTTTGGATCCATCGATTTTCCTTCTCGCAAAGTTACCGATAGCCAACAACGCACGCGGGGATCATCAGTGCGGCGCTTTGGCTGAGCACGAATATAGACACCTTAATCCAGAATGCAAGATTAAATACAACAATCCGCGAGTCTTCTCTGTATAATCACACAAAAAGTAAGCAGTCTTTCTAGTACAATGTCTTTTGTTCGGTGTATTATCGTATTTTTATTAGAGAGTGGTATTCTCAATACGGGGATGCATTTAAAAATGGGGTGACGCGTGTTCAGAAGGCCGATTTTTAAAAGGGTGCGAACTGTCTGAAAAACTCTCCGATATGTTTCGAAATTCGGTTGTTCGTTCTCAAAAAAGGGAGTAGAGTTTTTCTTGGATCATCGGTGCGGCGGAAGCCAATCTGAAAAAAGGAGCTACTTCATTATATGAAGGCGCTCCTTTTTTATTGCCGATAGCTCAGGCGGCTTCGTTTCGCGAGGTGCTCGCTTATAGAATGGCTGCGACCGTGTCGCGGACCTTCACGGCTCGGACAGTTTAGCACCGCGCCGGCCAATGCTGAGCGCCTTCGGCCTAATGAACAATGCATCGCTGCCGAATGCGTAGTCGCGTTCGATTTGGGGCCATTGTCATAAGCATCCCCCTTTTTAGAACGGCGCCTTTCGATCCCCTCTCTTAAAAGGCTAGCTGCCTTCAAAAAAAACGCGCGATTTCCAAGAAGGGCGGCTATTTCGCGAGAGCTGAATTTTTTCATAATAGCTCGGCTTCTAATATTAGGCGCCAGGATGCGAGATAACTGAAAAGAGATATTGGCTCCTCATGAAGAGAGATCATCGGATAATTATGAATTACACTTGTTTATTGTCTGGAAAAACTAAAATGAGTGTAGTAAAATCTCTGTGGGTGCGCGAAAAAGGCGCAGCTACGCGGAAATTTTGACGAAGGCTTTTACAATGTGTGTCAATGGCCTGTTGCCGGATGAGGTCGATGAGGGGAGCCGCGGCAGGTTTCTCACATTCATCGTGCCGGCCACCAGAGGGTGCAACCTCAGCTGTTCTTTTTGTTTCATTCGGCAGCGGCAAGAGGGCGCCGAAATTCGCCATCGGCGGGAAGCCGCGAGTGTCCTCCATCCTACGGATCTAGCGCGCTTTATAGACGAGGTCTGCGAGCAAGGCCCGGTTGTCGCACTCGCCGTTCAAGGTCATGAACCGCTTCTGGCCGAGTTGGAGCCGTATACCAAAACGGTGCTTGCGAAGGGAAAAGCGCTCGGGCTTCCGACGGGCCTTGTGACAAACGGGGTGAGGCTGTCTGAAACGCTTAAGTGGCTAAGAAAACTGGCGCCAAACAAGATGGCGATATCGCTCGATGCCGCCTCGCCCGATATCCACGATCAGCTGCGGGGAGTTAAAGGCGCCTGGGCGGCGACTGTGGAAGGGATTAGGCGCGCCAATCGATTGCTTTCATCTCAAACTCAACTGGTTGTCGCTTCCGTTCTAACGCCATCCGCCTCAAGGCATCTTGCGAATATGCCTAAGCTCTTAAATGAACTTGGCATTGTGGACTGGATATTGAATCCACAGCTCCGAATCCGGCGAGATGAGGAAGGTAAGCTCAAAAGCAGCCGCGATAGGATTTTCCAAGACCTCCAACCGCTGCAAGAAGCTGCGGCAGCCGCGCAAATTCGGCTCACGGTGGACGACGAGTTCGATTGTCTTCAGCACAATGTGTGGCCGGTTGAGGCGGGGGGAATGGATCGCCTCACTGTCCGGATAATTCCCAAGTCTATTGAGGTCGTCAGGCTAACGCCAAACGGCCAATGCTCGGTTGGAAGAGAAATACTGAGGCCGGTAGCGCCAACGGCGCGGCGTTGGCGGCCTGGATTGATAAACGCTGCGGATTTCATCGGCGAAAGATTGGCGGCTTAGCTGACAGCTTAATCGCTTGGCTTTTTGCAGCAGCAGGCGTTTCCGCGCCGTGAATGCAGCGCAGAGCGCCCCTAGTCGAAGAGGCTCGACACGGACTCCTCGCCGGACGTGCGCATGATCGCCTCGCCGATCAGCCCGGCGAGCGACAGCACCTCGATGTTGCTCGCCACGCGCACGGCCTCCGTCGGCACGATGGTGTCGGTGATGACGAGCGTGCCGATCTTCGAGGCCTGGATGCGCGCCACCGCGCCGCCCGAAAACACGCCATGCGTGATGTAGGCCACGACCGACCGCGCGCCCTTCTGCAACAACGCGTCCGCCGCGTTGCACAGCGTGCCGCCAGAATCGATGATGTCGTCGATCAGGATGCAGTGCTGCCCACCGACGCCGCCGATCACGTTCATCACCTCGGATTCGCCCGGCCGGTCGCGCCGTTTGTCGATGATGGCCAGCGGCGCGCCGATGCGGCTCGCGAGGCTGCGCGCGCGCACCACTCCGCCAACGTCGGGCGACACCACGGTGATATCGCCGTTCGTAAAGCGCTTGCGGATGTCGCGCACCATCACCGGCGCCGCATAGAGATTGTCGGTCGGGATGTCGAAGAAGCCCTGGATCTGCCCGGCGTGGAGGTCGACGGTCAAAACGCGGTCAGCGCCCGCATGCGTGATCAGGTTCGCCACGAGCTTCGCCGAAATCGGCGTGCGGGGCAGGGTTTTGCGGTCCTGGCGCGCATAGCCGAAATAGGGGATCACCGCCGTGATGCGCCGCGCCGATGCGCGCCGGAGCGCATCGATGATGATCAGAAGCTCCATGAGGTTATCGTTGGCGGGATAGGACGTCGATTGGACGATGAATATGTCCTCGCCCCTCACATTCTCGCGGATCTCGACGAAGATTTCCATGTCGGAAAACCGCCGCACAAGGCATTGCGTCAGCGGCGTTTTAAGGTAGGCAGCGATGGCGTGAGCCAGCGGCCGATTGCTATTGCCGGCGACCAGTTTCATGATGCGGGACAGTCCATTGTGGCGATCGGCTTACCAAATACGGAAACGAGCGCGCTTCTAACGGCGCACTCGTCATGTGTAAACCTGAGACCATGGAAACGCCAGCCCGCAGGTTGTAGCAGTCTACGTTGGTATTAGCCGGCCGTGTTCGTCGTGGCTTGCGCCTGTCCCGAACTCTTGCTGAGGAGCTTGGTGACTTCGGAAGCCGCAGCGCTCGCCGCTTGCTCCGCGACGTCGCCCCAGGTTCCGTCCAGGCTGCCCGCGCCGATGCGATTGTTCTGCACGACGGTCTTTTCCATCTGCTTGCCGTTCGGATCGATCACGACCCAGCGGATGGTGATGGGCTGTTGACCGTTCGCCACTTGGCCCATTTCGACGCTGCCCTGGATGCGGTAGGCGCCGGGAGCGGCGGACGAGGCGAGCTTGATGCCTTGGCGGCCAAGCGCGCGCTTCATGGCTTCCGCAAGAGCGGTCTTGCCGTCGCCAGGCGCGCCGCTCACGATCGGCACGAGGGCGACCACCTCCGCCGGAGCGGCCGGGCGAGCCGGAACAGGCGCCTCAACCGCGGCGGCAAGCGACGCTGTCTCGGCAGGCGCCTGCGCGGCGGCCGGAGCCTTCGGCGCAGTCCTCGCGGCGGTCCTCACCGGAGCGGCTGGCTGCTTGGCGGCCGCCGGAGCGGCGGGGGCCGGCGTCGCGGCGGCGACGGCCACGGGCGCGTTCGGATTGTCGATCCAGGCGTTAACGTCGCCAGCGGACTTGAAGGCCACCTTCTGGAGGCCCTCGTCCGTCACGTGGCGCCACGCGTCGCCGCCGTGCTTGGCGGAGACGACTTCCTCGCCGGTGATGGTCCGGACTTTGTTGCCAGCCTTGTCGGTCACGTCGATCGTGTAGGCGAGCTTCGTGCCATGCTTCTCCGATGCGGCGGCGTAGGACGGCTTGATGACGTACACGGCGTCCTTGGCGTCGACGAGCGCCAAGCCGCTGCTCTTGATAGAAGCCGCAAGCTGATCGTTCAACTTGGCGGCGTATTTAGGCGGAACACCCTGCGCCGGCGACAGGGCGACGGCGGGCTTGGCTTTGGTCAAGCTGGGGTTGGCGTTATCGCTGAATTGAAAGAAATCGCTGCTGCAGCCGGCCAGACCGGCAAGCAGTAGAGTTCCAGTCAAGAGCGACGCGGCACGGCGAGCTGCGCTCTGCGCGGCCGGTTTGTTCTCGCGCGTCACTTTTCCACTCCTTGATTTCATGGCTATGGGACGGCGGTACTTGACTATACCGGCACAGAGGATTCCGCCGAATCTCTTAATGGTAGAAAATCTAGCCTTAGCTCTAAATGACGTCCAGCCGCAGCAACCGCGCATGACCCCCTCGCGCGAAATTATCGTTAATATCTGTGCAATCCCGCCTAGTTATCCACATCATCGGAGCACAATGGCGGAAATTTGACGCCCATAATCGTGCTCGGCGCGGTGGCATGAGCGCCGGTAACTGAAGAGAATTGATTCGTTTTCGTAGGTGCAAACACCAAGACTCCGAATTGTGGCGATGCCGAGCGCCGCGAGCTTGTCTTCAACATATCCCGGGAGGTCGAAGCGCGGGCGGCCGCCTTGCGGCGCCGAAAAATATTTTTCGTTATCCGCGCTGTCGGCGGCGAAGGCGGCCATGAACTCCGGGCCTACCTCGTAAGCCGCCTGCGAGATGAGAGGGCCGACGGCCGCCGCGATGCGGGACGCGCACGCTCCGAGGCTCTCCATGGCCTCGACCGCGGCCTCGACGACGCCCGATTTCGCGCCCTTCCAGCCCGCGTGCACGGCCGCCACCACGCCGGCGCTCGCGTCCGCCAGCAGCACCGGGGCGCAGTCAGCGGTGAGCACGCTCACAGCAAGACCGGGCGTTGCTGTGACCACCGCATCCGCGTGCGGCGCCTCCGCGGCGGACCAGGGCGCATGCGCGACAACTGCCTTGGGAGAATGGCGCTGGTGCGGTCCGATCAGCCTCTCCGGGGAAACGCCAAGCGCCGCGGCCGCGCGTCTGCGGTTTTCCTCGATTTTGGCGCGCTCGTCGCCGGAGCCCCGGCCGCAATTCAGCGAAGCGAAAATGCCCTCCGACACGCCTCCCGTGCGAAGAAAGAAGCCATGCGCCACGCCGCCGGCCTTGAGATTGGCCGCTTCCATGAAAGAGGGCGCATGCCCAGCATCCCGCGTTTCGACGGCTTCCATCTTCGGTTCTTCAGCCATGTCCACCCCCTCGGCGTCTCGCTCAAATAAATGGGGGCGGCGGCGCGGCAACGCCACCGGTCAGCGCCAGAACCTTGAACAGAGCGCCCATCTGGGCCGGGTCCACAAGCCGCCGGACGCCGCTTTTCAGTTCGGCGGCTTCTTCCTCCGAGGCGCGGGCCAGGAGCTGGCCGGCGCGCGCTTCGAGGCCAAGGCGCAGCAGCCATTCGCCCATTGGCGCCGGGCCGAAGGCTTTCATTTGGACATCGGCCGCCGCCTGGCGCAAAGCGGGGAAGTCCACATGCGCGGTGAGGTCGGTTTCGCCGGGAGCGTCGAACAGCCCGGCGAAGCGGTGGCTTTTCACGGCCTGCAGCGTGTCGCCGAGCGAGGGCCGCGAATAGCCGTAGTCGATAATGAGGGCGGCGCAGGGAGCGCGGGCGGCAAGGGTTTGAAGCAGGGCAGGGACGCCGGGACGCCGCTCGGCGATGTCGCCGTCCTCGAAGCCATCGAAGGCGGCAAGGTCGCCGGGATGCGCCTCGGCGGCGCCCGCCGCGAGCCGGAAGGCCCCCTCCACGAAAGAGACCATGCGCTCGCGCCAATGGCCCGCCGCCGCGTCGAACTCGAATTGCCGGATCGGCAGGCAATCGACGAACTCGTTCGCAATCGCGATAGCCGCCCCTTCGGGAACGTCCGCGATCTTCTCATGCCACGCTATGGGAACAGGGGCGGCTTGAAGCGCCGAGCCTTGCGCGTCCTTCAGCGGCGCGGAGGTTTCGATGAGATGCACGCTGGCCGCCTCCAGGAAGCCGGGCGCGACACGAAGGGCGCGAAGCGCGTCCGCCATGAGAACGCCGCGCCCCGGCCCAAGCTCGATGAGGCGCACCGGCCTCGGCTCGCCCATCAACCGCCAGACCTCCGCCGCCCACAAGCCGATAAGCTCGCCGAATGCCTGGCTGATTTCGGGCGCCGTGATGAAATCGCCGCCGCCGCCGAGCGGGCGGCGCTTGCGATAATAGCCGTGCTCGGGATCGTAAAGGCAGGCTTCCATATATTCGTGAATGGCGATCGGGCCGCCGGCCGCGATGCGCGCGGCGAGTTTCGCGGCCAGAGGCGTGGCGGCGAGGTCTTGGAGCGGAGGCGGCGGCAGCATCGTCATCCGTTTGGTTAGCCGGTCGAGAGCGTCTTAATAAAAGCCGTAACTGGTCCGCAAGCGTCAAGGCGGAAAGCCTGCAACAATAAGTTGGCGAGCGCGTTTGCCTGGGCAAGTTTCAGCTCTGCACCTGGAGGAAACTCATGAAGAGAACGCTCATCGCTCTTTTGGCCGCCGCCGCTCTGACGCTGCCCGCCGCGACGCAGGCGGCGCAGCGGCAGAACCCCGCAAACCCGAACGGCATAAACAGGGATCAAGCCACGACGCAGGGCATCCGCGGCAATCGTCAGATAAAGAACATGGGAACCGACAAGGACTTCGACCGCCGCCGCGGCGCCGAGAATTGGGACTTAGGCCGTCGATTTTCTTTCGAGAAAGGCCGCCATTACCGGGGATATTTTGGACCGCGCACCGCGAGAAACAGGAACGCGGGAAACCGGGTGCAGCCCGGAACGCTGCACTAGGCGCGTTAGGATTTGGGGCGGCGGATGGAGAGCTGCTGGTAGCCCTTGCCGAGCATGACCGGCTTCTGACTGGAGATGACGCGATCGTTCACGCCGACCCAGCCGATTTCGCCGGAGAGCCGCCCATACTCGATCTTCGGGCAGCGGTTCATCACCGCCTTGAGCCCGGCTTCCTCGGCGAGCCGGGCCGCCTCATCGTTTCGGACGCCAAGCTGCATCCAGACGACTTTCAGGCCGAGCTTGTCCTTCAGCGATATCGCCTCTTGCGTAATGGAGAGCGCGGCCTCGGAATTGCGGAAGATGTCGATCACGTCCACCGGCTCGTCGAGATCGGCGAGGCTCGCATAAACCTTCCGGCCGAGGATTTCTCCGCCCGCGTACCCCGGATTGACGGGGAAGACGATGTAGCCCTTGGCGATCAGGTATTTCAGCACGAAATAGCTCGGGCGGCGCGTGTTCGCGCTCGCGCCAACAAGGGCGAAGCTTTTCGCCTCGTGCAGGATGCCGGCGATGTAAGTGTCGGGATAGGTGTCGTGAGTTCATGAATCGCGCCCGCAATGCCGTCACCGGCGTATAGCGGAAAACGGAGCGTTGCGCATCCCCGCATGCGGCATCACATGGAGGCGGTTCGAAAGCATGGCGCGAAGTTTAGTCAAAGGGAGGATAAGCATGGAAGAGCTGCTCTATCAGATCCGCATTTTTCTGAACGACGGCGCCGCGAAACTCGCCCGCGAGGCGCCGCAGGACGCCGCCTTGAAGCCGCTCAACGACGTGCTGGCGAAGCACAACACGGCCATGAAATCCGTGTACGATGCCTTCGCGGACTATGTCGCCGAAGCGGAGAAACACGGCGTCGAGAAATTCCCTCTCTATAAGTGGACGAAGGCGACCATCGAGGACCCGGCCAAGAAGGCGAAGCACACCAAGGCGTTCACGCTGTACGCCGGCGGCGAGGAGGTCTACGCGAAGGAGACGGCGGACGCGCTGGAGGCGGATTTGCAGCCGCTCGTCGGCGGCGCCATCGTCGCGCGCCTGTCGCGGCACGACACCAACCCGGCGAACAACCCCCAAATGCCGGACCGCTACCGCTAGCCGCCCCGCAAGGCTTCCCGGCGGCCGCTCCAGGGATCCTTCCGCGGCCTACGTATCCCACAGCCGGAAGCCGCCCTCGAAGGCATTGGCGTTGTGGCCAAGCCGGACGTTCGGCGGCAACTCCTTCAGCTTTTTGACGTTGCCCCCGCCTAGCACGACCTCGGAGGGTCGAAGCGCCGCGATCAACCTCGCAACCACGTCCGCGACATCGCTTCGCCACTGCTTCTTGCCATTGCGCTCCAGTCCGCGCTGGCCGACATAATCCTCGAAGGTGCTCTTTTTGTAGGGGAGGTGGCCCAGCTCCATGGGGTGAACGACGCCCTCGACGATGAGGGTCGTTCCGAGCCCCGTGCCGAGGCCGAGAAACAGCATCTTTCCGGAGCGGTAGCTGCCAATGGCCTGCATCGCCGCGTCGTTGATGATCCTGACCGGCCGGCCGAATGCCGCCTCGAAATCGAACTGAACCCAACCTCCCCCCAGATTGACCGGCTCGCTTAAGGGGCGGCTGTCGAGAACGGGGCCTGGAAAGCCGATCGAGACGACATCGTGCTCCCAATCGGAAATGAGTTCCTCGATGCCGGCCATCATCCGCTGGGGCGTAAAAAGCGGCCCGGAGACCGCCTTCCGGGGCTCGCTCTGCCCTGTTGCGAGAAGTTTGACGTTGTTGCCGCCTATATCGACGACCAGGACCTTCCGCAAGATAGCCGCACCTGCGCCCGGCTCCGCCACGGCCGCGAGTTTGTCGTTCAAAATACGAGGATCTATCACTGTCGTCATGGGCCTAACATCCAAGGGAGATCCCCCGGCTCTGCCGGGGAGGCAGTAGCAGTTTGACGTTTTCCGCAGTCCATCGGCGGAGTTCCAGCGTGAGCAGCCACGCACACGAAGGGAACTCCACCGATGAACGAGTATGGGAGCCTAAGCCACACCACTTGGGACTGCAAATATCACGTCGTCTTTATTCCGAAATGCAGGCGCAAAACGCTGTATCGGGAGCTGCGCCGTCACCTCGGAGAGGTCTTTCACAAGCTTGCCGCACAGAAGGAGTTGAAGATCGAGGAGGGACATTTGATGCCCGATCACGTGCACATGATGATTTCGATCCCGCCCAAATATGCGGTGTCGCAGGTAATCGGGTTCATCAAGGGCAAAAGCGCAATTCATCTGGCGCGGGTCTACGGGGAGCGCAAACGCAATTTCGTGGGCCAGCATTTCTGGGCGCGAGGGTTTTTCGTGAACACCGTGGGCTTGGATGAGGAAGCTATCCGGGTCTATATCCGAAACCAGGAGAAAGAGGATCAGCGGCTCGACCAACTCAACCTTTGGCGCTGAACCTGCCACCTTCAGGTGGCCGAAAACTTTGGGGCCGCGTTAGCGACCCCGTCTGCCGCTTCGAGCGGCTCCAATTCTAAAGCCCCCGGCTCTGCCGGGGGATACTTACTCCGCTTCCAGGCGCCGGCATGTGGCTTGGACCGCAATGAACTTGGGGCGTCACGCTGCTTCAGTTAAGCAGTGTTTCCCAATAAAGCCAACGGATGGCCGTTGTCTGTCATCCCGAAAAAGGCGGAGCCTTATCCGGGATCCTAAAACATCGAAGCGCTCATTTCTTGCAGATCCCGGCTCGCGCTTCGCTTGCCGGGATTATGCGTTGGGCAAATCGGCGGCGTCTGCTTAACTCCCGGTCCATTCCGGCTTGCGCTTCTCCAGGAACGCCGCGATGCCTTCCTCCGCGTCGCGCGCCAGCATGTTCTCGACCATGACATGCGCCGCATAGTCGTAGGCCTCGGCGAGCGGCATGTCGGCCTGCCGGTAGAACGCCATCTTGCCGATGGCGAGCGTGAGCGGGGATTTCGCCGCGATCTTGTCCGCCGTCTTCATCGCGGCGTTGAGCACATAGGCGTCCGGCACGACCCAGTTGACGAGGCCAAGCTCCTTCGCCTTCGCGGCGCCAACCATCTCGCCCAGGAGCAGCATCTCCATCGCCGCCTTGCGCGAGACGTTGCGCGAAAGCGCCACCATGGGCGTCGAACAGAACAGGCCGATATTCACGCCGGGCGTCGCGAACTGCGCGCTTTCGCCGGCGATGGCCAGATCGCAGCTCGCGACGAGCTGGCAGCCCGCTGCGGTTGCGATGCCGTTTACCGCCGCGATCACGGGCTTCGAGCAGGTGACGATGGCCTGCATCAGCGCCGCGCAGTTGCGCATGGTGTGCGCGAAGAACTCGCGGCCGCGGTCGGGGTCCTTGCGATGCGCGGTCATTTCCTTGAGGTCGTGTCCGGCCGAGAAGGCGGGCGGCGCACCCGCGATCACGATGGCCGCGATTTCGCGCGAGGCGGCATAGCGGTCGATGGCCTCGTGCAGCGCCGCGATCAGCGCGAGCGAAAAGCTGTTGCGCGCTGCGGGCCTGTTCAGCGTGAGGATCGCGACAGGTCCCCGCCGCTCCTGCTTCAGAAGCTCGGACTGCGGGTCTTTCGCGTTTGCGTGCATGGGCGGCCTCCCTTGAGGCTACATTACACCAGTACGCCCCGGGAAATTCTGCCACGTTTGCTGCGAGCGCTTCCAGGATTTTCCGCGGATAAGGCGCACTAGTTGAGACCCAATTTCACGGCGGCCTCGATATCCGGCTTCATTTCCCGCACAACCGCGACGTTCTGCTCCGGCGGCTCGCGCGCAAGCTGGTCGCTCAGGTCGTTCAGATGCTCCTTGAGCTTGTCCTTCTGCTTGTCGGTGACAAGCCCGAGCTTGTCCAACTCCTGAATGGCGCGATCCTTGTTTTTGTCGAGCGTGTCTCGCGCCACGCCGCGCGCCGGCCCTGAGGTGACGAAGACATAAGCCTGCCCAATGGCCTTGCCGGTGTCGAGCCACTCCTTCAAATCCGCGAAACCGTGACTCGCCGCAATCGTCTTGGCCTCGGTCTGCAGCTTGCTCGACTTCACGGCCTTGATGACCGCGCCGATGGGATTCTTCTGCGCGCCGGCCTCCGTCCCCGCCTTCAAGCCTTCGCCGACCGCAATCGTGCGCATCTCCGAGAACGACGCAAGGAAGCGCGAGACGTTATCCTGGGTGAGCGCCATATCCTTCGCGAGCGCCGGGCTTAAGCTTGAGACTACCAGCGCCGCGAAGCTCAAAAGGCAAATCCCGGCGCGTTTGCGAAGATCGATCCTGTTCGGCATAGTCACCTTTCTTTCCCCTGGCGGGCGAGGCGGATTTCGCGCCATGCTTACGCGAGCGCGCCGCTGACGGCCGCCGCGCGGCCGGGTCCTAAACCCTCAGCTGTATGTCCTTGCGCTCAATCTTGGTGAAATCACGGAGACCGCATGCTGCACGATCACGATTCCCCCAAGCTTGCGGCGCCGAAGATGTCGGCGGCGGAGGTCGATCTGTTCCTTGCGCAGGTCTTTCCGCAGATCGCCATCGGCCGCTCATACAAGGTCGAGGAGACGCGCCACGGCTTCGCGCGCCTGCGCATGGTCTATGGCGATCACCTGCTCCGGCCGGGCGGCACCATCTCGGGCCGGCGATGTTCTCGCTCGCCGACGTGGCGATGTACGCCGCCGTGCTCGCCTCCATCGGGCCGGTCGCGCATGCGGTCACGACCAACCTCACCATCAATTTCCTGAGGAAACCCGATCCGCGCGACATGATCGGCGAGGCGCGGCTTCTGAAGCTCGGCAAGCGGCTGGCGGTAGGCGAGATCGCGCTCGTCTCGGAGGGCGAGGAGGAGCTTGCGGCGCACGCCATCGCCACCTATTCGCTGCCGGAGCGATAGATTGGCGGCGCGGCTCTAACCGTTCTTATTCACCCGGCGGGGGGATTTGGCTGGCGGGAGTAGCGCAAGAGATTGAACTTGCGTAGGAAATGGGTGTCGAAACCATCCAGCGCACGTCAAACAGCTGAGCCACACCCGCCATGACCGACGATAGCCCGCTTACCTTTACCTTGCCAGCTGTGTCGCGCAAGAAAGTCACAGCCGCATTCGATGGCGGCCGTCTCCTTGCTTTCGCTTGCCGAGCGCCGCCGGGCGATAGCCAGAACGCTTGCCGCTCTGATCGACGATCCGCGCGACCCGGCGCATATCACCCACACAGTCGAGGATGTGCTCAGAGCGCGCATGTTTGCGGTTGCCGCGGCTATCCGGACGGCAATGACTTTCACTTTCTGCGAACCGACCCTGCCTTCAAGCTCGCCTGCGGGCGGCTTCCAGATACGGGTGCGGATTTATGCTCGCAGGCAACTGTTTCACGCTGGGAGAACGCGCCTACGCTGAAAGAGATCGTCCGGCTCACTTATGCGCTGATCGATATTTGGTGCGCCAGCTACTCGAAGCAGCCCGCTTCGGTGGTTCTGGACATCGACGATACGCTCGATATCGTGCACGGCCGCCAGAAACTGGCGGAATGGAACGCTCATTACGACGAGCGCTGCTTTCTGCCGATCCACATCTACGACACCGCAACCGGCCGCCCAGTGGCCGTGATCCTGCGCCCCGGCAAGACGCCATCGGGCAAGGAAGTTCGCGGCTGGCTGCGCCGCCTGATCCGCCGCATCCGCCGGCATTGGCCCAACACCCGCATCACCATCCGCGGCGATAGCCATTACGGCCGCGAGGAAGCGATGACCTGGTGCGAGGCGAACGGCGTCGATTACATTTTCGGGCTTTCCGGCAATGCCGTGCTCGACAGGCTCGTGGAGACCGCCGCCGACGATATCCGCGTGCGCCGCGCTGAGGGCCAGCATGCCGTGCTGCGTGGTTATGCCGAGAAGCGCTATGCCGCCAAATCCTGGGCCAGGGAACGCCGCGCCGTGGCGCGGATCGAGGCCAGCGCGAGCCAGGAAGACGATATGCTTCGCCGGGGCCTCGATATCCGTTATGTGGTCACCTCGCTGAAGAAGGGCAGCGCGGAATACATTTACGCGACGCTCTATTGCGCACGCGGCCAAGCCGAAAACCTGATCAAGCAGCATAAGGCTCAAACCGCTTCGGATCGCACGAGCTGCCGTTCGCCGCTTGCCAATCAGTTCCGCCTCATTCTGCACACCGCCGCCTATTGGCTGCTGCTCGATCTCCGCGATTGCGCGCCATCCTGGAACCCTGCCCGGCAAAGCGAATTCGCCACCATTCGCTTGCGGCTGCTGAAAATCGCCGGCCGCATTACTGAAACCGCAAGCCGCATCCGGGTCTCGCTCGCCTCATGCTGCCCGGAAGCGGAGCTGTTCAGCCTCGTAGCGTTCGGATTGCAGCAATCCGGGCCATGAATGGCGGGGCGCGAAGCCCCTGGAGCCCGGATCGTCAACCTCCAACGCGTTCACAGCGAACCTGCTCAAACCAGTCCGCGAGGTGTGACCTTCGCTGGAACCGCTGGGCGTTTGACCGGTGGCTGTCCCAATATGATCGGGCTTTGGGGCGAATAAGATGGGCCTAAATTATAGACCCGGCACGCTGAAAGCTTGATCTGAGCCGCGAAGCAGCGCATCGTTTTCGCATGAAGGAGAACGACGCACGCACACAGAGCCTTGCCGAGCTGCATGAGCGGCGCAGGCAAGTTATCCGTCTGCATAAGAAGCAGTATGGCGTGATGCAGATCGTTGAGTTGACCGGTTTGAGCTGGCCCGCCGTTCGCATGGCGATCGACCTCTACGAGGCGGGCGGCATGGCGGCGCTTAAGCCGAAGCCTCGCGGCAAGAAGAGCGGTGAGGGCCGCATTCTCACGCCCGATCAAGAGGTTCACATTCAAAAACTGATCGCCGAGAAGCGGCCCGAGCAATTGAAGATGGAGTTCGCGCTTTGGACGCGGGCGGCGGTTGGCCAGTTGATCGAGGCAGAATGCAAGATCAAGCTGTCGGTCCGCGGTGTAGGCAAGTATCTGAAACGGTGGGGTTTTACGCCGCAGAAGCCGATCAGACGCGCCTATGAGCAAAGCCCCGAGGCGGTGAAAAAATGGCTCGACGAGGAGTACCCTGCCATCGCCGAGAAGGCCAAGAAAGAAGGCGGCGAAATCCATTGGGGGGACGAGACGGCGCTGGTCAACACCCACGTTCGCGGCCGCAGTTATGCTCCGAAGGGAGAAACGCCTGTCACTTTTGCGCCAGGCTCGCGGCATAAATTGTCGATGATCTCGACCGTGACCAACAAGGGCGAAGCGCGCTGGATGATAATCGACGGCAACTTTAATGCAGATCGGCTGATTGAGTTTCTTGAGGCGCTGATCAAGGATGCAGTAAAAAAATCTTTCTAATCCTCGATAATCTTCGTGCGCATCATTCGAAGCCGGTGAAAGACTGGCTCGCCGAGCGCGAGGACCGAATCGAAGTCTTCTATCTGCCAAGCTATGCGCCGGAACTGAACCCCGACGAGCGCTTGAACGCCGATATGAAGCACGCCATCGGATCCAAGGTCCCGGTGAGAACGAAGCCGAAACTGAAAGCCGCCGCCGAGGACCATATGACCATGATCGGAAAATCCCCCGACAGAGTGCGCGCCTACTTCCAAGACCCACGGGTCAATTACGCCGCATAGAGACTTTAACGGGCCGGATCAATAGGGGCAACAGCGTTGGCCGCTTTCCGAATACGGAAGCATTAATCCAAGGCATGGACGGCTTTGCCGTCAGCGGCTGGCCGACGGCGGGGAATACGGCGTCATTATTGCTGGTACGGGTCCGCCACATCTTTATCGGCTGCCTGCTGTGCAACCGTGTGTTGCTTCTTGAACTCGGACCAGAGCCGGTCAAGGGGCATTCCGCTCATCTCTTCAAGCATTTTGTCGGTGTAGGCATCCGCCTGGAGGCTCGTGTTCAGTTTCTCAATCGCGCGCGCGTCGTAAGTGTGCGCGACCCAGTTGAGGAAGGCCGCGGCCGTCCTGTAGCCGTCGAGAAACGACTTTCCCGGCTTGATGTCCCGGCGGGATTCCGGTTCATATTCGAAATTCCGGATGTAATCGGCGGTGCCCTCTGAGAGCCAAAAAGTATTACGGGACTTCGTGAAGTTGTAATTCTCCACCACATGAGTCAGCTCGTGTATGACCATACCGAAATCTTTGGGGTGCTTCTCGATGTAATCGGCGCTAAAAGTGATCGTGCGGGCATTGCCATTGCGCGTGAAGGCAGGAACGCCTTTCTGTTCGAGGTGCTTGATGATTATCGTGTATATCCTCGGTGCCAAGGTTCTATTAGGACTTAGACGCTCCGTAATGATCGGGTACCAGAGCTCGGCTAGCGCCTTAGCGGCAATCGCAAAGTCTTTCGCCGCCGGTGCATCGCTGACGTCAATCTTGAATTCAATCCGTGCAGGCTTTACAACCTCCGTCCAGCGGCCAGTGTAAAGCTTCGTGAATTCTTTGAACTTACCCCCACGGATATGCATCGCTCCCGCCGACAGTCGTATTGTATAGTCGCGCTGCGGGTCGTGGAGCTCTATGAACTCTGCGTTGTGCGCGCTCTCGACGAACATATTAACGCCATGAGCCGATGGCTCGAACCATGCCTCGCCGTCTGTTTCAAGCAAACCATCCCGATAAATCCATTTGTTCCGGAGGCCAGCGTCCTCCCATTGTCCGACGGCGGTTTTGGTGAGCCAAGTGAACATCGGCCCCGCGGATTTGTTGCCTTCGCGGACCAGCATTTTGTCTTGGTAAAGGCGAACGGCGAAACCGCGGGCGGGATCGAACAGGTCAACAAATACCGGGTTCCTGGCCGTTTCCACGAAACTGTACGTATTGCCGGCGGTTTTTTGCTGCCAGTGCCGCCCTAATTTGACATAACCGCCGGAATGCTCCCACAGCACGCGCCTAAAATCTTTCGATGGCGCAGTTGCCGCTCCGCCCAGGACGGCGAATAAACACAAAAGCGTGGCCGCCACGGGCTTGGTGATAGAAGGGAGCATCGCCGTTCTCTAATGAATTCGTTGTTTGCTGTCACGAAGCCGAAAGACCCAAAGAGCGTTCAGGAACCACCGTTCAAGGGTCTCCATGCAGCCATGGTTTGTTGTGAATTTTCACGGGACCAGGGAAAGCAAATAAAAGACTGCCAACAGGAGCTGCATGGCTCCCAAAATGGCGGGGCCTTCAGGCGTCACACATGATAGCTGCCCAGTTACGAAGTTGCGCTGCACCAATCCTTGATCTAGCGCCGCCCAAAAACACGCTATGAAGGAAGCATTCACAGACTACCCATCGCCGCGATAATCCAGACCGGGTTACGATCCTGCGGAAGGGGCACGCCTTCGAAGGCAAGGCGCTGACGGTCATCGGCAGCATCAAGCGACGCGCCTTGCTCTTCCTTGTCATCCTGCCCAACGGCAGCCGCTCACACATTCCAGCCGTTTGGACGGATTGGAATCCCGCTCACATCAACGCTCCGCTGGAGAGCGACAGCGATGTCGTTCCTGCAGCTTCTCTTGGCAAACTCGCTGATTTGCTGCAGCTCAGCAAGGTCGTGGAGGCTCTTCATCGCCGGCGCTTCGAGTCGGCGCCTTCCTTGGAGAGCATCCATGCAGTTGAACCTGGCGTTTCTCGATCTTCCCAATCCGCCGAGTCCCGCGTCCAAGAACCAAGCGTCGGCTGCCTGGGATCAACTGGACGAAGCAGCCCGCGTCGCCGCACTCGAGAGGCTGGCGAGCTTGATTGCGCGCATGTTGGCGGGCGCGGCGGCCGAGGAGACAGGCCATGAATGAGCGCACAAAAATCACCACCCAGCATCTTTCGCGGCAAGCGATCGTTTATCTCCGCCAGTCGAGCCCTTCCCAGGTCGAGCACAATCGCGAGTCGACGGAGCGCCAATACGCTCTCGTCGGCAAGGCGCGCGAATTCGGTTGGCCGGATGAGCGCATCCTTGTCATCGATGAAGATCTCGGCCTCTCGGGTTCCGGCGCCGTCGAGCGTTCCGGATTTGCCCGGCTCACCGCGGAGGTGGCGCTTGCGCGCGTCGGCCTCGTGCTGGGCCTTGAAGTGTCGCGGCTCGCCCGCAACAACGCCGATTGGCATCGCCTCATCGATCTGGCGGGCCTCACCGATACGCTTATCGGCGACGCCGACGGCCTATACCATCCGGCGTTGTTCAACGACCGGCTGCTGCTTGGGTTAAACAGGACGGCGACATAATACAGCACCTCGTGATCTCATTGAAAAGACAGGCTTTCTTGTCGCGGGTCGGCTGATGCTGGGCGGGCTCTCGTGATCGCCTGCCGAATGGCCGGCCGCGCCAGGTCCTCCTCGCGGATGACATAGGGTGCGCGGGCGCAAACCTGCCTTGCCGGCAGCCGCCCATCCCGGATCAGGCGAACAACGGTCATCTTGCTGACGCCGAGGCGGCTTGCGGCTTCGGTCAGAATAAGCTCATGGCGCTCCGCACGTTCGCCCTCCCGGTAGACCGCTATTTGATGCGCGCCGCGGAAATTGCGCACTCGCAGCTCGGTCCAGGTCTGACCTCTGGCCGAGCGGATACCCAGCCGATTAAGAACGGGGGCGATGCTGTGGTCTGGCAACAAGCGGGCCAGTTCGCGCACCAATTGCTCGGTCGCCACATCGGTCTTGTAGCGATTTTGACCGGTCCGGTTCTTTAGCACGTCAAGCCGCGTATGATCGCCACCCTGCCAGTGCAGCACAAGGAGCAGACGGCCGGTCTCGGCTGTGACGATGATCTCCTTCAGCACGGCGCGCACAATCCGCTTGCGCGTCTCGTTGGACGTAGCTGCATTATTCCAGAGCGCTGGCAGGTCGTCGGCGAGCGCCATAAGCGTCATGCGCTCGTCGTCGTCGATGGCGCTCGGCTGTTGGCTGCGCGAGTTCCGGACCTGCTCTTCGAGCCGCGCGACCGCCGCGAGACAGTCATTCCATCGCCGTTCGAGTTCGCCGGCTACCAGCCGGTTGTCGGGATCAACTGCGTCGTATTGCCGGCGTGCGTGCGACGCCTCATACCGGGCCTGCTCCAGGGCAAGCTCGTTTTGCCGCAGCCGTTCGCTACCGGCTTGCTCGCGATCGGAAATCACCTGCAACGCCGCATCGAGCGCCAGTGGCGAGATCGCACGCAGCACTTCCGTAGACACCGCCGCATCGATGCGCATGCTGCTGAAAGCGCTGCACCCATTCTCGCTCGACGGATCCACATGACTAGCGCAGAGGTAGCGCGCATCGCGCCGCGAATGGTGGTGGACCTTGAACTTGCGTCCGCAGCGCCCGCAGCGCAGCAGGCCGACGAGAAGTCCACTGCCATTGCGCACCGCGCCCGCCACCATCGCTCCCTTCATGCTCGCATTGCCGGCAATGATTGTCCGATTGCGATCATACTCCTCCCAGGAGATATAGCCATCATGGTGATCGCGGATCAGCACCATCCAGTCCTCGCGCCGGCGCGCGACGCCATGGGTGATGACTTTGCGGCCTTCTTCGACCCGCGTGCGTGAGATCGTCCGACCAAAGACATAGGCTCCGGCATAGACAGGATTGGTCAACAACCGATGGACGGCATGGTAGCGCGGCGGGCCCCACCGCACCGTCCGCCCCTGTGGACCATGCACAGCGGTTGGCAGATCAATTCCTTCCTGGCTCAGACACAGGACCAGTTGGCGCACGCTGCCGATCTCTTGAAACTTTCGGAACACCAGAGACAGCGCTTCGCGGATACGGAGGTCCGGGTCTTGTTCCAGGCGGTCATCGGCGCTGCGTCGATAGCCGATGGCGACCGTTGTGTGCAGATCGCCGCGCGCCGCCTTCAGGCGCAAAGCCTCTTGCGAGCGCTGCCGCAACGTCGAAAGTTCGAGCTCGCTAAAAGCGCCTTTCATGCCAAGCAGCAAGCGATCGTTGACGAGCCGCGGATCGTAAACTCCGTCCTCATCGATGATCAGGCTGCCGACCAGGGCGCAGAACTCCAAAAGAGTGTGCCAATCGCGCCCGTTGCGCGCCAGGCGCGAGGCCTCGAGGGCAAACACGGCGCCCGCGTCGCCGCTGCAGATTGCCGCCAGCAGGCGTTCGAAGCCCGGTCGCGCCGTTCCGCCCCCCGAGCGGCCGAGATCGTCATCGATAACAATCGCGTTCTCCCAGCCGAGGGCGCAGGCGCGCGTCGTCAGCGCGTACTGGCGTCGCCGGCTCTCCTGATTGTGCACGAGCTGACCAGGCGTGGATTGCCGCACGTAGACATAGGCGTTGCGCGTCAGGTGATCGCCGGTGATCTTAGTCATTGTCCGTCTCCGCCGGCATACTGACCAGGGCAAGGCGCTCGTTCAGGAGAACTTTGAGCAGGGTTACGATCTGCGCGCAGGTCGCGAGATCGAACAGAGGCGGCGCGACGTCGTCGGCCGTTAGCAGGAGAAGATCGAGTTGCCGTTCCTGGGCACGCTGTTCCATCATCGCCTCCATCGTTGCAAATCGCTTCATTCGCTGGCGACAAGGATACGTTCTTGAGGTCGACGAGCCGGCGCAGCTCCCTCAAGCTGCTAAGGGAAAGCCGTGGCGTGACCATCATGGGCGGCATTGTAGCGTCGGTCTCGGTCATCCACGCCGGCAGCAAGAGCCGCCCGCCATCCGGCAGTTCGACGACAAAATGTGCGACGCCGGCGTAAACGAGATGACGCACAACCGTGAGGCGCTCGCCTGTACGCGGGTGATGCGGGTACTGGACAACGACTTCAAACGGCTGTTGCTGGGCAGTATGTCGTGGGTTCGAAAGGGACGATGAGCGAAGCCGAACTTCATATCCTCAAGGCTCGGATGCGCGGCGGTCAACTCAACAAGGCTCGCCGCGGCGAACTTGAGATCGGACCTCCAGTGGGACTGATGTACCGTCCGGATGGGATCCTTGACTTGGATCCCGATGTCGAAGTGCAAAACGCGCTGCGCTTGGTCTTCGACACGTTCGAGCGCCTCGGGAGCGCGACACGCACCGTCAGGTTCTTCTTGGACGAAGGCATCATGTTTCCGAGACGGCAGCGCAAGGAGCCCAACAAGGGTGAACTCCTCTGGGCCCCGCCCCGCCATTCCCGCATTCTGCAGGTTCTGCATAATCCTCGATATGCCGGCGCTTTCGTCTATGGCCGCACACGCGGCCGGCGCAGGCCGGGCGGAGGCGTGTCCCAGATCAAGGTGCAGATGGATGACTGGCAGTTCGTCTTCCCTGACCACCATCGTGGATACATTGACTGGGAGCGCTTCAAGGCGAACCAGACCCGTCTCACCGAAAATGCCCAAGCCTACGGCATGCAACGCCGTTCGGGACCGGTTGGCGAAGGGAGCGCCTTGCTCCAGGGCCGCGTGCTGTGCGGCCTCTGCGGCGAACGTATGGGTGTCCACTACAGCCAAGAGCATGGTCAACCCGTTCCCACTTATGTTTGCCAGGAGACAGCGGCCCACAAGGGAGGAAAGGTCTGCCAGTCGGTTCCCGGCAAAATCGTCGACCCGGCGATCGCTGCGCTGCTGGTCGAATTGATGACGCCGATGACGATCGAGGTCAGAACGAGATCGAAGCCCGATCCGCGGAAACCGACGTCTTGCGCCGTCAGCATATCGAGAGAACGCGTTACGAGGCTGAACTCGCGCGACGGCGTTACATGGGGGTCGATCCAGATAATCGCCTCGTCGCCGGCGCCCTTGAAGCCGAGTGGAACGAGAAGCTGCGGCTCCACACCGCCGCCCTTGAGGATTATGAGCGCCGAGGCCAGCTGGAGGCCGCTGCGTTCGACGGCAAGATGCGCCGTCATATCCTTGAACTCGCAGAGCAGTTTCCAAGGATCTGGGCCGATCCTCGGGTCGATGTACGCGAACGCAAGCGCATCGTGCGCCTGCTTGTCGCCGACGTCACCTTGATCAAGGCTGAGACGATTACAGCCCATGTGCGCCTGCCGGGCGGCGCCACCCGCACCCTGCAGCTCGACCGGCCTTTACCTATCGCCCAGATCCGCAAATTCAAGCCAGAGCTGGTCGCCGAAGTCGACCGGCTTCTCGATAAACACTGCGATCGTGAGATTAGCGACGTCTTCAACCGGCAGGGCCTCCGAACATGGGAAGGCGAGCCCTTCAACCTCAAGAAGATCGCTCACATCCGCAACGCCTACAACTTGCCAAGCCGGCGTCAGCGGCTGCGTAATCGCGGCATGTTGACGACCGAAGAAGTCGCGAAGCGTTTCGGCGTCTCCCAGACTGCCGTACATCAGTGGGGACGCCAGGGGCTCATCACCAAGTGCTACAGCGACAACCTTCACCGTGGCCTCTGGGAACTTCCGTCCGGCCACACCATCATCAAGGGGTGCGGAGGACGCGGCGCGCATCACGCGCGCCTTTCGCCAATCATCGCGCCATTAACAGAACAGGATGCAACATGAAGCCTACGCCTTGTCGCGCGGTTTGCGCGGCCTCGCCGGCAAGACGCCAATATCATAGTGCTCGGCGAACGCCTTATAAGTGCGGTTGACTTGCGGATCGTAGAAGCAAGCCTTGACGATGGCCACCTTGGGGTTGTCAGGGACCAGGAGCCTCGGAACGCCGCCGATCGCTTCCAGAGCGCGGACATGGGCCGCGATCCAATCCGGAAGGCTCTGCGTTCAGGTGGCTTCGGCGTAGGAGAAACTCGACGCGCCCAGCACCGCCACGAAAATCTGCGCCGGACGCCATTCGCCGGTGAGCCGGTCGACGATGACCGGCACTGTGTCGCCCGCGTAGTCGACGAACAGCTTTTCGCCAGCGGCGTGGGTCTGGCGCATGACCACCGGCAGCTTGGAAGCGAAGGTCCTGTACAACTCGCAAAAGCGCGAGTAGCGCAAGCCGTCCGGCTCTTGAGCGATGTACTCCTCCCAAAGGATGGAGAGCGTCACGTGCTTGCGCTTCAACTCGCGATGGATCGAGGCCCAGTCCGGTTCGGCCCGCCGCGCCGGCCCGGGCTTGGCCCCGCCCTTGCCGTAGAGCCGCTCTTCCAGTTCGCTGTCGCTAAGCCCCTCCGGCAGCGGCCAGCTCAAGTTCGCGGCCCGGAACCGCCCGAGCGCCGCCCGCACCGTCGACGGCGCCTTGCCTGTCCGCCGCGCGGTCTCCCGCACGGACAGCTTCTCCGCCGCACTCAATCGTAAAATCTCGCGCGCCAGGCGCATCGCAATCCTCTCCGCTGGCATCGGTTCCCTCCTTGAACGGTCAAAGAGCGGACCCTTAACGAGCCAGCAGAGGCTTCCGCCGCCCCATTCCCGGATAGGGTTAAACCGCCTCAACAGGTGGGCGGAATAACTCCGGAATTGATGGGCGGCTTATCTCCGGAACAGGCGGGCGAGATAATCCCGGAATTGGTGGGCGGCTTATCTCCGGAATGGTGGGCGCCATCACTCCGGAATCATCAAAGCGCAATGGGCAAGATATATGCATCGTGTCCGCGCCTACATTGTCGCCGGTTTGTTGCTTTGGCTTTGCACATGCATATATGTGGTCAAAGCGCCAAGTTCGAAGTGGACATTCGAGTTGGCCGCACATTTCGACGTCGCTTTGATCATGTTAACAGTTTTTTCCCTCATCTTAGTTACGTCGGCCCTTTCGAACTTCGCTTTATTTGCAGTCGTGGGGAAGCGGTCGAAGTTTCTAACCGAGACGATATTCTGGACACTCTTTGCGTCGCTGGGTTTCGGCAGCGGATTGATTCAGCGCTCAGTGGCGACGGGTAATCTAGCGGTCAGTCGGGCTGTTGCATGCGTGCTGGCGATGGTGGCTGCGCTTGCTCTTTTGCGGAGAATGTGGCCGCCGGCAGCTCAGGCTTCCATCGGCGCAGCGCTTGTGATGTGGGTAGCGATCATCTCAATCGATATCTACCTGAGTGCATCAGGTCTATTTCCAACATCGCGGTTGCAGCTTGAAATCGACATTATGTGCGCTTTGGATCACGTTTCATACTGCCCCCTGGTTTATTAAGCTTGACCGAAGAGATCGGGCTGATGCGCTATGATCTTGATCCTCAACCCTTTTTGTTTTCCACGAACGGTGTGTATGGCTTCAAGCTCGCCGCGCTTGACACGCTGCAACACTGTTTGGCGGGATACGCCGAGGGCCCGCATCGCCTCCCGCATTGGCAAGTAATCTGGCCTGGCCTCGCCATTGAAGCGGGACTTGAGTTCGTCCGTGAGGCGGATTTGCCAAGGGGCGCCCGGCGTCACCTGCTCGCCCGCAATGACGCCGTCATTGAGAAGACGATGAATGGTTGAAGGCGCGACGCCAAGGGCTTTTGCGGCGCCCTTGATGGTCGCCAGCTCTCCTTTGGCGGCATCGACTTTTGGAACGAAGCAAGGGATTTTCCAGTTCGTGCGCAAGTGGGCCACGCGATTGCCCTCGAAGCGGTGGCCGCGCGCGGTTCTGCGGCCTCGCCGGTTGAGAATGCCGGCGATGACTGTGTCGGGGTAATGCGTTGCCAGTCGCCGCACCAGCGCGACCGTGTCCTCGTCGGTGCGCACCGTCGCCGGGCGGGAGCGCGGCAGGTCAAGATCGATCTCGGTCAGCACGCCGCCCTTCCAGCGCAGCGTGAGATGCGCGGCGGACTTGTCGCGTTCGACCTTGACGATCACTTCCTCGATTAGCGTGCCCAGCAATTCCTTCCTGTCGCGCGCCGTGGTCGTGGCGGCGGTCCAAACGGTTGCGAGATCGGTCCCGAGCGCGCCAAGGCGCGCTCTTTCCTCGCTTGAGAGCACGCGAGGGCGCTCCTGCTCACGACGGGCGAGTTCCTTATTCGCCGCCTCAAGCTCAGTAAGGCTTTCCTCCCACGCGCGCTCGAGGCCGCGGGCGACGAGGCGGTTGTCGGGGTCGACGGCGAGATAGCGGCGCTCGGCAAGGCTCACCGCATAGCTCGCCCGTTCAACGCCAAGCCGCCAGTGTTTCAATGCGGCCTCCCGATCGGCCTCGAGCCGTTCGGCGGCAGCCAGTGTCGCTGCGATCTTGGCGGGCTCAAGCGCGGCAATGAAGGCGCGCGCCACCGCCTGGTCGATCTGCACGCCGCCGATGTTCAGGCAGTAGCTTCCCCGCCCTTCGACGATACTTTCGCCAGCACAGTGATAGCCCGGCGCCGAGTTGCGGCCGCGATAATGCGTACGCAGCCGGCGGCCGCAATGTCCGCAGCTGGCGAGGCCCTGAAGCAGGGCGCTGCCTTCTCTCACGGCGCCGCCCGCTTTGTGCGGGCCTGGACGCGTGTTCTTTGCGATACGCTGCAGGTTCGCTTCATAGGTTGGCCAATCGATGAAGCCCTTGTGATGCTCCTTGATAAGCACCTGCCATTGATCGCGGGGCAGCAGCCTGATCCGTTTACGGCGAACGCCGGCGGCGTCAAGCGCTGTCTCCGCTCGTGTCTTGCCATAGACATAGGCCCCCGCATAGACGGGATTGCTCAGAACCTGGTGGATAGCGTGATAGCTGGCCTCAACCCACCGGATCTCGGCGTGGGCGCTCATCCGCAGCGGGAACTTTAAGCCCTGATCGCGGAACCACAACCACACGCGGCGCGCCGATCCCGTCTCGGCGAAGCGATGGAACACGCTTTCGATGGCGGTAACGACAGCCTCGTCAGGATGAAACAACACCTCCCCATCAGCCTCGCCCCACACGAACCCAACCGGAAGTCCGCGCCTCAGTTCGCCTCTCGCCGCCTTGTTGCGGATGCCGCCGTTGAGGCGAGCGCGAAGCACATGCAGCTCGGCCTCGCTCATCGTGCCCTTCGAACCCACGACATACTGCCCAGCAACAGCCGTTTGAAGTCGTTGTCCAGTACCCGCATCACCCGCGTACAGGCGAGCGCCTCACGGTTGTGCGTCATCTCGTTTACGCCGGCGTCGCACATTTTGTCGTCGAACTGCCGGATGGCGGGCGGCTCTTGCTGCCGGCGTGGATGACCGAGACCGACGCTACAATGCCGCCCATGATGGTCACGCCACGGCTTTCCCTTAGCAGCTTGAGGGAGCTGCGCCGGCTCGTCGACCTCAAGAACGTATCCTTGTCGCCAGCGAATGAAGCGATTCGCAACGATGGAGGCGATGATGGAACAGCGTGCCCAGGAACGGCAACTCGATCTTCTCCTGCTAACGGCCGACGACGTCGCGCCGCCTCTGTTCGATCTCGCGACCTGCGCGCAGATCGTAACCCTGCTCAAAGTTCTCCTGAACGAGCGCCTTGCCCTGGTCAGTATGCCGGCGGAGACGGACAATGACTAAGATCACCGGCGATCACCTGACGCGCAACGCCTATGTCTACGTGCGGCAATCCACGCCTGGTCAGCTCGTGCACAATCAGGAGAGCCGGCGACGCCAGTACGCGCTGACGACGCGCGCCTGCGCCCTCGGCTGGGAGAACGCGATTGTTATCGATGACGATCTCGGCCGCTCGGGGGGCGGAACGGCGCGACCGGGCTTCGAACGCCTGCTGGCGGCAATCTGCAGCGGCGACGCGGGCGCCGTGTTTGCCCTCGAGGCCTCGCGCCTGGCGCGCAACGGGCGCGATTGGCACACTCTTTTGGAGTTCTGCGCCCTGGTCGGCAGCCTGATCATCGATGAGGACGGAGTCTACGATCCGCGGCTCGTCAACGATCGCTTGCTGCTTGGCATGAAAGGCGCTTTTAGCGAGCTCGAACTTTCGACGTTGCGGCAGCGCTCGCAAGAGGCTTTGCGCCTGAAGGCGGCGCGCGGCGATCTGCACACAACGGTCGCCATCGGCTATCGACGCAGCGCCGATGACCGCCTGGAACAAGACCCGGACCTCCGTATCCGCGAAGCGCTGTCTCTGGTGTTCCGAAAGTTTCAAGAGATCGGCAGCGTGCGCCAACTGGTCCTGTGTCTGAGCCAGGAAGGAATTGATCTGCCAACCGCTGTGCATGGTCCACAGGGGCGGACGGTGCGGTGGGGCCCGCCGCGCTACCATGCCGTCCATCGGTTGTTGACCAATCCTGTCTATGCCGGAGCCTATGTCTTTGGTCGGACGATCTCACGCACGCGGGTCGAAGAAGGCCGCAAAGTCATCACCCATGGCGTCGCGCGCCGGCGCGAGGACTGGATGGTGCTGATCCGCGATCACCATGATGGCTATATCTCCTGGGAGGAGTATGATCGCAATCGGACAATCATTGCCGGCAATGCGAGCATGAAGGGAGCGATGGTGGCGGGCGCGGTGCGCAATGGCAGTGGACTTCTCGTCGGCCTGCTGCGCTGCGGGCGCTGCGGACGCAAGTTCAAGGTCCACCACCATTCGCGGCGCGATGCGCGCTACCTCTGCGCTAGTCATGTGGATCCGTCGAGCGAGAATGGGTGCAGCGCTTTCAGCAGCATGCGCATCGATGCGGCGGTGTCTACGGAAGTGCTGCGTGCGATCTCGCCACTGGCGCTCGATGCGGCGTTGCAGGTGATTTCCGATCGCGAGCAAGCCGGTAGCGAACGGCTGCGGCAAAACGAGCTTGCCCTGGAGCAGGCCCGGTATGAGGCGTCGCACGCACGCCGGCAATACGACGCAGTTGATCCCGACAACCGGCTGGTAGCCGGCGAACTCGAACGGCGATGGAATGACTGTCTCGCGGCGGTCGCGCGGCTCGAAGAGCAGGTCCGGAACTCGCGCAGCCAACAGCCGAGCGCCATCGACGACGACGAGCGCATGACGCTTATGGCGCTCGCCGACGACCTGCCAGCGCTCTGGAATAATGCAGCTACGTCCAACGAGACGCGCAAGCGGATTGTGCGCGCCGTGCTGAAGGAGATCATCGTCACAGCCGAGACCGGCCGTCTGCTCCTTGTGCTGCACTGGCAGGGTGGCGATCATACGCGGCTTGACGTGCTAAAGAACCGGACCGGTCAAAATCGCTACAAGACCGATGTGGCGACCGAGCAATTGGTGCGCGAACTGGCCCGCTTGTTGCCAGACCACAGCATCGCCCCCGTTCTTAATCGGCTGGGTATCCGCTCGGCCAGAGGTCAGACCTGGACCGAGCTGCGAGTGCGCAATTTCCGCGGCGCGCATCAAATAGCGGTCTACCGGGAGGGCGAACGTGCGGAGCGCCATGAGCTTATTCTGACCGAAGCCGCAAGCCGCCTCGGCGTCAGCAAGATGACCGTTGTTCGCCTGATCCGGGATGGGCGGCTGCCGGCAAGGCAGGTTTGCGCCCGCGCACCCTATGTCATCCGCGAGGAGGACCTGGCGCGGCCGGCCATTCGGCAGGCGATCACGAGAGCCCGCCCAGCATCAGCCGACCCGCGACAAGAAAGCCTGTCTTTTCAATGAGATCACGAGGTGCTGTATTATGTCGCCGTCCTGTTTAACCCAAGCAGCAGCCGGTCGTTGAACAACGCCGGATGGTATAGGCCGTCGGCGTCGCCGATAAGCGTATCGGTGAGGCCCGCCAGATCGATGAGGCGATGCCAATCGGCGTTGTTGCGGGCGAGCCGCGACACTTCAAGGCCCAGCACGAGGCCGACGCGCGCAAGCGCCACCTCCGCGGTGAGCCGGGCAAATCCGGAACGCTCGACGGCGCCGGAACCCGAGAGGCCGAGATCTTCATCGATGACAAGGATGCGCTCATCCGGCCAACCGAATTCGCGCGCCTTGCCGACGAGAGCGTATTGGCGCTCCGTCGACTCGCGATTGTGCTCGACCTGGGAAGGGCTCGACTGGCGGAGATAAACGATCGCTTGCCGCGAAAGATGCTGGGTGGTGATTTTTGTGCGCTCATTCATGGCCTGTCTCCTCGGCCGCCGCGCCCGCCAACATGCGCGCAATCAAGCTCGCCAGCCTCTCGAGTGCGGCGACGCGGGCTGCTTCGTCCAGTTGATCCCAGGCAGCCGACGCTTGGTTCTTGGACGCGGGACTCGGCGGATTGGGAAGATCGAGAAACGCCAGGTTCAACTGCATGGATGCTCTCCAAGGAAGGCGCCGACTCGAAGCGCCGGCGATGAAGAGCCTCCACGACCTTGCTGAGCTGCAGCAAATCAGCGAGTTTGCCAAGAGAAGCTGCAGGAACGACATCGCTGTCGCTCTCCAGCGGAGCGTTGATGTGAGCGGGATTCCAATCCGTCCAAACGGCTGGAATGTGTGAGCGGCTGCCGTTGGGCAGGATGACAAGGAAGAGCAAGGCGCGTCGCTTGATGCTGCCGATGACCGTCAGCGCCTTGCCTTCGAAGGCGTGCCCCTTCCGCAGGATCGTAACCCGGTCTGGATTATCGCGGCGATGGGTAGTCTGTGAATGCTTCCTTCGATTCAATTCCGCACTCCGAGCTTCTCAAATCGGTGGCCCGGCGTGTCGTGGACCGCAATGTGCTGCGCCTCATCAAGATGTGGCTGAAAGCGCCAATCGAAGAACGGGATAAGGACGGAACCCGGCGCATGAGCGGCGGCAAGGGAGCCAAATGCGGCACGCCCCAGGGCGGAGTTGCGACGCCCTGAACGCAAAGCATAACATTGACCGGACTTGCCGTCGGCGCCCGTATTTGGCGGCGGGCTGCGATCGTTAGACGGACCGGGCGTCACCGGGATGGAGTGGCGGATCGTGATGTTCTCGTCGTCGACGAGAATGTCCTTAACGAGAAGGCGCACGATCTTATTGCGCCCGGCGGCATCAAGGGTGTGCGCAGTTTCCTTGAGCCTGGCGAAGAACGACGCCGCCGTTTCCGCAAGCCGCAGATAGATCGCTTTCTCGCTCTCTTGGCTGGCGAGGGAAGAAAGTTCGGCCTGCGCCGTCCGCTCCCGTTGGCGCAGTTCCGGCATTCTGCGCCGCAATTCGTCCAGCGACAGAAGGTCCTCCTGATAAGCGGTAAGCAGGCGCTCTATCCCTTTGTGGATACGAACGAGTTCGCGCTGCAAAGTCTCCGCGCGCCGCCTTGTTGGGCTGCTCTGCCGCGCCGTTTCCAGACGCCGGTCGATCTCCGCCTGGATCAGCGCAGGGTCTTCAAGCAAATGGATGATCGCGTCCCAAACCACGGCGTCAAGAAGGTCCATGCGGACGGGATGAGTATCGCAAAGGGGGTGATTGAGATGGCGGTAGGCGTCCGATCCCAGGCAGCGGTAGTAGTATATTTTGCGAGCCGAGGAGCGCGTTGAGGTTCGGTACATTGCGTAGCCGCATTTGCGGCATGACACCAGCCCCTGGACAACGCTCGGCTCAACGGTTCGTCGCGGAGCATGGCGCTTATTGCTTTCAAGGCGCTCCGCGGCAAGCTCAAAAGTCTCGGCGCTGACGATGGCGGGCACAGGGATCTCGATCCAATCCTCGCGCGGTCGTTCATGGTTA
>CAVWOB010000013.1:0-176148 GCA_963756335.1 uncultured Alphaproteobacteria bacterium | reverse complement strand
TAGATTCTAAATACGTCGCCGCAAGAAGATACGACGAAAAATAGGCCGATTGCGTCCCCCCGAACCTCCTGCGCGTCTTCGGTCTTCAGACGATTGTACCGAATAATTTCCCTATACCCGCAGTGATAGCCATGGCGAGGGCGCCCCAAAATGTCACTCGGACGGTGGCGCGCAGGATGTTGGCGCCGCCCGTTCTTGCTCCGATCGCTCCGAGAAACGCAAGAAAGACGAGGGACGCGGCGCAAACAATGGGAACAAGCGCGGTAGCGGGCGATAGGACGACCATAAGGAGAGGCATGGCTGCGCCTATCGAAAACATGGCCGCCGATGTGAGCGCTGCCTGCACCGGACGCGCGGTCGTGATCTCCGACATGCCTAGCTCGTCGCGCGCATGCGCCGCCAAGGCATCTTTCGCCATCAGCTGCTGAGCGACCTGCCGGGCAAGCCCCCGTTCGACGCCTCGCTTGACATAATGTCGGCGAGTTCATTGAGCTCGGCTTCGGGGCTCTCGCTCAACTCCTCGCGCTCGCGAGAGAGATTGGGCTGTTCGGTGTCGGATTGCGAGCTGACGGATACATACTCGCCAGCCGCCATCGACATGGCGCCCGCGACGAGCCCGGCCACGCCCGCGACCAAGACATCATTATGCTGCGCAGCCGCTGAGGCAACGCCGACGATCAGACTTGCCGTCGAGATAATGCCGTCATTGGCGCCAAGCACTGCCGCTCTCATCCATCCGCTTCGACCGACGAAGTGGTGCTCCGAATCCTTGCGAAGGCGGCTCATCTTGTCCGCTTAGATCCGCCCAAGCGCCATAAGGACAACCAGGACGATCAAGATCGCGCCCAGCGCCCCGACGCCGCCATTGCCGAAGCCGTATCCGTAGCCGCCGAAGCGGCCGCTGAAGCCACCCAGCAGGAAAATAACGAGGATGATTAAGAGGATGGTTCCTAAAGACATGGGAATTCTCCGTTGGCTAAGGCTGTGATGGCTCCGGGACGGCTGTGATGGCTCCGGGACCGTTCTTTGCGGGGAGAAAAGAACGGTCCCGGAGCCACTTCTTCAAACGCGGCTTGGCCCAGAGGCGTCGATCCGCAAGGGAGAGAAATCGCCAGCGCCTCCAAGAAAGTTTTGTTGCCTTCTATGGGCAAACCCAGACCGGGCCAACCCACGTGCAGAAGCCGCCGCCATATCCGTAGCCTCCGTAGCCGCCTCCGTAGCCGCCGCGGCGTCCGCCCCGAAAGCCGCTCCTCATGGCGTGACCACGGCCACCGTGGCCGCCGGCGCGAGCGTGGCCGCCGCCGCCTCTGCCTTTAACTTGGACAATTCCGGATGCAGCCGGGTCGTTTAATCCGGCGGCTGATGGGAAGGCGCCCGCGCCTGTTGCCGAGCCTAAAGCGAGCGACATAACTGCCGCAGCCGCTAGAACCTTAATCATGATTGGTGCCTCATCTAAACAAACTGAGCAGGCCGACGCCACATTCCATGGTAAAGGCGCTGCTAACTCACATCTGGTGATTGAGGAGGCTTGCTGACAAATCGGAAAGTACTCACTGCGTTGAGAACTTTCTTCCAGCCGTATCGGATTGTATTTGGCCACGGGACAATTCCTATGGCAGAGGCAACCTGCCATTCTCCAACTAGGAACTCTTCTTCTTGCCATGCGAGATGTGGGGGCCTTCCTTCCGTAACCTTGGCGATAAGTTTGGGCCCGCTATCATCCGCCACAATCGATCCAAGGCTGATGCCGCAATTGGCGGCAATGGCAAGTCGGGCCGGCGGGATCGCATAAGCACGCAAAGACATACCAGGCGATGGGGATGGCTTTCTCCCTGTGTGGCGTCTCGAATTGTATCTCGGGGCGGCGAACAATGGCTGTTAATATAGATCCTCCGACCCCACCTCTGACCTGACCCTGCCTCAAGCCTTCAAACCCGAAAATGTCCGATAATGTGCCTTAACCGCCTGTTCTGGCGACGGGCGCTATCGCCGTTAAGCGAGGCGCACTTGCGTTCGATGCGCGCGAGGAATGCATCGGGCGCTCACGGGAATGACGCCGTTGAAGGTGCGGGCGAGAATATCGAACTTGCGCAATCTGAACAAGCTTCGGACCAAGCGCTGTTCGGACCAAGCGCGAGCCGCCTTTCGAAAAGCGGCTCCCAATTAATTAATATCACTGGGCCCGATGCCTCGTCCGAGCCTCCAGGGCTTCCTCAAGCAGGAGGACCGCCATTTGGCTTGTGCTCCGCCGCTCGGACTTCGCGAGTTTTGCGAGCTCTGCTTTCATTTCGCTACTAAGCCGGATCGTCATTGTTTCGCTGCGCTTCGACATGAAGCGAATGTACACTTGCGCTTACATTCGTCTATGTGTACATCCGAGGCGTTGGTAAGCGAATAGAGGCGGTTGCGATGGGTATTGAACTGATCCGGGCGTTGGAGGAATTGGCCGTTGTAATAGCAAAGCTGCGCTTTATCGAAGCCGAGCTACAACGTGCGAGGCGGCTTGAGTTGAAGCGGCAGCGCGAGCAATCGTCGGAGAGAGAGTAATTGCGTGCCTAATGTGAGGCCCGGGATGGCTGAGTCGGCACGCTCCGCGCAGCAATCGCTCGATTTTCCGGCGGCATAATCTCAGGAATCTCGTGCTGCTGCCCTGGCGTACCCGACAGCCTGCGAAGTGACCGTCTCCGCCTGAAGGGATCGCAAAGTATCAATACACGCGCTTTGCGATCAAACGCTCTACGTGCTCCTTTTCATTTAGGACCGCTTCTCCAATCGTCCTGAGACGGGACGCTGTTCGAGCGTCGCCGCTATTATGAAACATCGCTTGCACATCGGCGATGAGATTGAAGGCTTCTTTTAACAGCCGTTTCGCCGAATTGAGTTGGGGGCTTTTCAGCCTCATGATGGTCGCCTCGCGTTCGACTCAAACTATGATACAAGGTGTATCACGATCCGGCATCGTGATCAATATATATCAAATGATCTAAGGTGCGATTTTGCTGACAGGTCTCCAAATCCGTGCAGCGCGGGCGCTCATAAGAATTACGTCAACCGAACTGGCGACCCTTGCTCGCGTCGGTCCCGCCACGATCCGCCGAGCGGAACTTGAAGACGGCGCAGTCTCAATGACGGCGGCAAACGCCCATGCTGTCCGCTCCGCCCTTGAGGCGGCCGGCATTTTGTTTCTTGACCCTGTCGAGGGCGTGCACGACGGCGGCGTCGCATTAAGGCCCGGCGCCAAGCCTCGCCGTGGACTCATCGATGGCGTAACTATCGCTCGCAAGGACAACGCCAAAGCGCTCGATGCCGACATGGCGGCATACTGGCGCGAACATCCGAAGGAATGGTCCGCGATCTCCAACGCTGGGCGGCATATCCTGAGCGCCGAGATGTTCGGCGACATCTCCGATGCAGACGAGTTTTTTGGGCGTGAGCAAGGCTGATGCGCTCGCTCATATTCTTCCAACTCGTTTGCTAAGTTATTGTTCAGCATGGGGCCAAATTGCCGACCTTCTGTTGGAAACGCGATTGTTTTTATTGGGTATTTGCCAGGCCTGTCACGCCGGAGGTGGCGGGTTTTAGTAGGCGCTCCCACCGGCAAACGATTTGTTCAGGCCGCCCGTCATGTCCAAGCGCGATGAGCTGACGCGCCAGATGATGAGCGCCGTGCATGCCACGGTGTCAACTAAGCCCGGCTTTAAATCAATGAGCCGGCCGTTGGCCTCGACTAAAAAGGCGCCACCACGTTGCGCCGCGACACGGAACGTTTTCTTGCCAACGTCTATGCCGATCACGGCGATCTCTGCTGCGAATTCGAATCCCATTGTGGGATTCGAATTCGCAGCCAAAACACGTTAGCCAATTTTCAAAATGCCCCTTACAAAACAGTACGGTCAAAATCGAATGTTAGCCAGATTAAACCATTGATATCACTCACCTAGTGCACTCCCACCCCCTCCGCCAAAATCACTCATTTTTCTCTTTATAATCAATGCCTTAGGTTTGCTTCGACTAACAACCCTTCTGCCACCCCCCTTCCAAATTAGCCGTGATCTAGAAAGGCAATTTGGCGCAACCGCATTGGAAACGAAGGTTCGGTCGCGAAGCGCAGAAACAATTTCGCTGTGATTACTCTCTCGCGCCCGGTTCGGAATGGCCTTTGATCAGTTTTTTAATCTCAACCAAAAGTCTTCTCGCAGCATCGGACGCCTGCTTGACGGCGCTTGTATCAACGCTTTGGCCGTGGACCGCCAAGTTTAGGGTTCGAACCGAAGCCATAAACTCTTCGGTGATGGGTATCAGCTTCAGTTCCTCAAGCACCTGTACCATGGAGCTCATCGTCAAGCGCGGGGCGACGGAAACGCCGCGCTGCTTCAACAGTTCTCGCAAAGCGTGTTCAACGTCGATACGCAAGCGCGCTATCGAAAGTAGCCCGAATTCGCCCGCAAAATCGTCGGTGGTAGGAAGCTCCCGGCGCAGCTTGGCTGGCAGTGCGGGAGCCGGGGTCAATCGGTACTCCGCAACGCCCATTGGCTTGCTTGTGTCGCGTAGAGCATACTCCACGACGATAGCATTGCGTCCCTTGCAAAGAATGACGCCAATGGAGGGGTGGTCATCGGCGTGCTTAAGTTGAGCGTCGACTGCTGACAGATAGAAGTTCATTTTGCCTGCGAACTCCGGCTTGAACTCCTCGATTTTCAGCTCGAAAACCACAAAGCAGCGCAGCCGCAGATGGTAGAAAAGAAGGTCGAGATAGTAATCCTGGCCGCCCACTTCCAGGTGATACTGGCTGCCAACGAAGGCGAACGCCTTTCCCAACTCCAAGATGAGCAGACGCAAGTGCTCCAGCAAGCCGCGCTCGAGATCGCGTTCTTGCATTTCTGCAGAGAGGGATAGGAATTCGAAGCTGTAGGGGTCTTTGATGATTTGTTGGGCGAGTTCGGATTGAGGCGAAGGCAGTGTATGCTTGAAATTGGTCAGCGCTTTTCCTTGACGATGGTAGAGTCCGCCGTCCACTTGGTGAACGAGGACATTGCGGCTCCAGCCATTTTCAATGGTCTGTCGCATATACCATTCGCGTTCTTCCGCCTTCTTCACCGCGCCGAGCAGCGTTACGACGTGGCCCCACGGCAATTGTGCAACAAGCTGTTGCACAATTTCGAAATCCGGATAGGCCTCAGCGAAAGAGCGCATGTATTTGAGATTGCGGGCGGAAAGCCCTGTCATCTCGGGGAAGGCTCGGTGCAAATCCGCGGCAAGGCGGTCCACCACCTTTGCGCCCCACCCTTGGTCGCGCTGACGGCGCAAAATGTCGCGCCCAATCTGCCAATAGAGAAGTATCAGCTCGCTGTTGACCGCAAGCGCCGCCTTCAGACGCGCCGCCGTGATCCGCTCCTTTAGCTCGGCGAGAAAAGCGGCATAATCGTTTGAAAGGTCGGGCCGTTTGCGTGGCATTCGCGGTTCCGATACGGTGCGGCGTGAAGAAAAGCCTTGGCGGGGTTCTCGGTGTGGCGCCAGAGATAAACGTATGCACAGATTTGGCAGCGTTTGAGCATAAGGCCACGACCGGCGACCGCCTGCCCTCTTTTAGCCGGAATTGGCGTTGCTTGCCGCGTAGCTGTCGGAAGGCGCCATCCTTATGACCGCCGATTTAGACATCACCGGGAAGATCGCGGAACTCGAGCACCGTCTCGCCGCGCTTGATGAGGAGCGCAGGCAAATAGCTGGGCGCTTGGCCGAACTCAAAAAAATCACCGAAGTGCACGCGCCTGTCATGAGACAGACAGAGACATCCTCTGCGCTCATCACGATGAACTCTCCCACGGCCGCCAAGATAGCTCTATTCCGAAGCCTTTTTCGCGGGCGTGAGGATGTATTTCCGCAGCGCTGGGACAACGCAAAAACCGGGAAATCGGGCTATTCGCCCGTTTGCAACAACGAGTGGGTTCGCGGCGTTTGCAGCAAGCCGCAGGTGAGATGTGGCGAATGCCCGAACCAAGCATTCCGGCCATTTACCGACGAAATCATTCGCATGCATTTACAAGGCAGGCGCGGCTCGGAGCAGGCCACCTTCACCGCCGGCGTCTATCCCATGCTACCCGACGAAACCTGTTGGTTCCTTGCCGCCGATTTCGACAAGAAGTCCTGGATGACCGACGTTGCGGCGTTCCGGGATGCGGCGAGGGCTGAGGGTGTGACGGTCGCAGTCGAGCGGTCCCGCTCTGGAAACGGAGCCCATGCTTGGGTTTTCTTCGCTGAGCCAGTGTATGCGGCTGAAGCCCGCCGCTTGGCGCCATGCTCGTCACCGCAGCGATGGATCGCAGTCCGGATATTGGCTTCGATTCCTATGATCGGTTTTTCCCGAGCCAGGACACGATGCCTGCTGGCGGTTTTGGCAACTTGATCGCGCTGCCACTTCAGGCGAAGCCGCGCGAGAGCGGTAACAGCGTCTTCGTCGACGACAATTTTACGCCTTTCGCCGACCAATGGGCCTACCTTTCTTCGGTCCGACGGATGGCGGCCAAAGATGTCGCCGCCCTCGTCGCCAAGGCTTCAGAGCAAGGGCGGATATTGCGCGTCCGCATCCCTTTGACCGATAGCGAAGACGAACCCTGGGCTGCTCCGCCGTCAAGAAAACGAAGCGAGCCGGCAATCGACGGTCCGCTGCCGGCATCGATCGAGCTTGTTCTTGGCAATTGCGTCTATATCGATCGCACGAACCTTCCGCCGGCATTGATAAGCCGTCTCATCCGCATCGCCGCCTTTCAGAATCCTGAATTTTACGCCGCGCAGGCCATGCGGTTGCCGACTTTCGGAAAGCCTCGCATCATTTCCTGCGCGGAACTCTTCTCGAAACATGCAGCGCTGCCGCGAGGATGCCTGGATGATGTTCGCAACGAATTCGACGCGCTTGGCGTCAAAACATGCCTGAGAGACGAGCGTCAATACGGCTCGCCGATCGGCGTCACCTTCTGCGGAGAGTTAAGACCGGAGCAGCACCAGGCGGCCGAGGCGCTTCTTAAGCATGACACGGGCGTGTTGGCGGCCACAACCGCGTTCGGCAAGACGGTCGTTGCGGCGAACATGATTGCGGAACGCCGATGCAACACGCTGGTGCTGGTTCATCGCAGGCAGCTTCTCGATCAATGGGTGGCCAGGCTCGGCGCATTTCTTGAAGCTCCCCCTGGAGCAATCGGAGTCATCCACGGCGGAAAGCGAAAGCCCAGCGGCGTTATCGATATTGCGCTGATGCAAAGCCTTGTGCGCCAAGGGGTGGTATACCCGGACTCTGTGGGAACCCGAAATAAATTGCTTGCTAAGTTTCGCGAACGGGATCTCAGTAACCCCTATGATTTGCGGTGGTTTCCTGAGCGCTGTTGAACGGAAAGACTTGGTTTCGCTGGTCCGGGACGGGTTGGCGGAGCATCGTCTTGCGCGCCGGGCGAACGCCATCCTGCTTCTTGACGATGGCTGGAGCTGCGAGCGGGTGGCCAAGGCTCTTTATCTGGATGACGATACGGTCAGAGGCTGGAGCAAGGTCTATGCGGACCGCGGAATTGCAGGTCTTGAGCAGTTCGAGGCTGGGGGCAGTTCGAGCCGCCTCTCGGCAGACCAGGAAAAAGAGCTGAAGGATTACGTTGCCCAAACATTGCCGCGCAGCACGCGCGAAGTCGGGGCCTTCATCGAGCGGAAATTTGGGATCGTCTACGAGAGCCGCTCGGGATTGATCGTGCTGTTGAACCGGCTGGGGCTCGAATACCATAAGCCGGAAGTCATCGGCCGGAAGCTGGATGCGGAAAAACAGCGGGCGTTCATTGAAGCGTATGAGAAGCTATTGAATTCGCTTGGCCCGGATGAGGCGGCGGTGTTCGGGGATGCCGTGCATCCAACGCACGCGGCGCGGCCGGTTGGCTGCTGGGCTCCGAAAGAAGAAAAGCTCGCAATCCAACAGACGAGCGGGCGCGAGCGCATCAATATTCATGGCGCTCTCAATCTTGAAACCGGCGAGACCCGCATGGTTGAGGTTGAGACCGTCAACGCGATGTCTACAATCAAGCTGCTGGAAGCGCTCGAAGCCATGTATCCGCTACTGGCGCTGATCCACGTCTTCCTGGATAACGCCCCCTATCATCACGCTAAACTCGTACAAGACTGGCTATCCCAGCCAGGGCGGCGGATTAAGCTCCATTTCATCCCAGCTTATTGCCCGCATCTGAACCCCATCGAGCGGCTCTGGGGGGTGATGCACAAGCATGTGACGCACAACAAGTGTTACCAAAGCCCCCGCGAGTTCGCCGGGACGGCGCTCACCTTCCTGCGCGAGAAAGTTCCGCAAAACTGGGCGCAGTTGCGCGATTCGGTCACGGACAACTTCCGCGTCATCAACCCGGAGAAATTTCGGATCCTGGTGTGAACAGGGTATATCTGATCTCGTGGCAAATTACGGCCACCTCGTGGTGGACGAATGCCATCATCTCTCCGCCGTGAGCTTTGAGGCGATAGCGCGGGAGGCAAAGGCGCGCCATGTGCTTGGCCTGTCCGCAACCGTGGCGAGAAAAGACGGGCATCACCCGATCATCTTCATGCAGTGCGGTCCGGTGCGCTATCGCGTTGACGCCCGGCAACAAGCCGCTGAACGGCCCTTCGAGCACAAGGTCGCATTCAGGCAAACCCAATTCCGTGCGTCGCGCAGCATGCCAGGCGAGCAAATCGCCATCCAAGAGCTTTATGCTCAGCTTGCGGCGGACGAGCCAAGGAACGAACTAATTTTTGAGGACGTTCTGGCGGCGCTCGAATCAGGGCGGTCGCCGGTCGTGATTACGGAACGCAAAGATCACCTGACCAAGCTCGCTGACCGGTTGTCGAAGTTTGCTAAGAATGTCGTGATTTTGCGAGGCGGCATGGGCGCTCGCGAGCTACGCGCGACCACTGCGGCTCTTTCGGCAATTCCGGAGAGCGAGGAGCGCCTACTCATCGCCACAGGCCGCTATCTTGGAGAGGGGTTCGACGATGCGCGGCTGGATACCCTATTTCTCACCATGCCAATTTCGTGGCGTGGAACGCTCGCACAGTATGCGGGCCGCTTGCACCGGCTCCATGCGGCGAAAAGAGAGGTCGTCGTTTTCGATTACGTCGACGCCAACGAACCCTTGTTGGCTAAGATCGCTGGGAAACGCGAAGCGGGCTATCGCGCTATCGGCTATCAGGTGCTCGATCGCGCCGGCCTTGACCGGCTTTTTGCCAATCGAAGGAGAACTCAAGAGGCCTTGGCATGAAATTCAAGTCCGGATTGTTCGAAACCGGTAGCGGGATTCGAATTCGTAGCCAAAACACGTTAGCCAATTTTCAAAATGCCCCTTACAAAACAGTACGGGCAAAAATGGATGTTAGCCAAACTAAACCCTTGATATTATTAACTTAGAGCACTCCCACCCCCTCCGCCACCATTTTGTAGTACAAAAAAAGGAACTTGGATGGCGCTGGCGGCCTCCAGTGCGAACCGAATCATCTCACCGTAAACTCTCCTTAAAGATCAGATTTAAGCAATAGAAGTGTTCGCTTAGCCTCGTAAAGTTGCTAGCAAAGGCAAGCCACGACTTCCACATCCTCGCCAACAGATGTCGGGCTTTGCCTCTTGCAGGTCTCGAAGCTCTTCCGCCAGGTTCAAAAAGTCATTGCCGATGTAGTTAGCGATGACTTCGGCTTTATCCTTGATGAAGTTGACCTTTTTGTTCATAGGAAGTCCCTCCGTGGATGAATTGATGTATTAGTTATTCTGAGGCATAAGCTCAGAAAGGCAATGTGTTTGCTTTGGTGTTTTTGCCGACGTAGCCTTTTATATCTTGCAGCCTACTGTGTTGGATGGGACGCGCAACAGGGCGTGCGTTGTGGGCGGCGTCTTCCCGGGAAAACGAAACGACTACGCAGTTGTGGCGGCTCGCGAATGGCAGAATGCGGCCAAAAAAGCGGTCCGCCTTCGGCGGAACACCTTTGGCTCGGCGTCTGAGACAACCCTTCTGCTCAAAAGGGGTAAGGAGGGAAAGATTAAGGATTTAAGGTCCTCGCAACACGAAAGCCATAGTTGCCGCTACGGACGCCGGGGTTGTACCAGTTGCGGAGGGCCGCGCGGAGGCTCCGTGGATAGTGGTACCACGAGCCGCCGCGAAGGACACGAGACTTGCACTCTCCAGTTGTCCAGGCCGAGCCATCGGCGGGAGCGCCTTTATAGTTCCCGTTCCAGCAGTCCTCAACCCACTCCCAGACATTCCCGTGGACTTGATAGAGCCCCCAAGCATTGGGCTTGAAGGACTTCACGGGCAGCGTCTTCTGGCGATACTCGCCCTTCGAGCCGCCGCCCTTGTACGGCTCCACGCTGCCATCGTAATTGGCAAGCGCGGGCGTGATGGACCGGCCCCACCAAAACGGCGTTGTCGTCCCCGCGCGCGTCACATATTCCCGCTCAGCCTCGGAAAGCAGCCGGTACTCCTTGCCAGTCTTCTTCGAGAGCCAATCGATGTAATCCTTGGCCTCATTCCAGTTCACGTTGATCACGGGCCGGTCGCCGCGCCCCCAGCCCTGGTCGCCCGGCTTGGCGCCGCCGCAGCCGCCATCGTCCGCGCAAGCGTCCCATTCCGCGAAGGTCACGGCGAACCGCCCCACAGCGAAGGGCTTGGCGATTTTCACCGTGTGCTGGGTTTCATCGCTGTTACGCTCGGGCTCGTCCTGGGGCGAGCCCATGGTGAAGTTTCCAGCTGGCGCGATCGCCATCTCGGGGCAGTTTGGGCAATCCTTGAAGCTCTCGCCCGACCCCGGCTTGATGCAGGGCCGCGCGCTCGATCGAGCCACCGACACCATGAGCCCGTCACAAGCGTCCTCGCTCTCCGGCTTTGGCGGCGCAATCACCGCCACTTGCGGCTTCGACGGTTTGGGCGTTTCCGACCGAATTCGTTGCAGCTCCAGCTCAAGGCGCGCCAAACGCTCTTTCAGCGCCGATTCGTCCGGCGATTGCGCCTTGGCGGGCGCAAGCACAAGCGTGCTTTGGAGACGCGACAGACGTTCCGGCTGCTGTTTTCCGTGCGTTGCGTTCAAAACGTCGCCGGTTACCTGCTTGAACATCAGTTCGATTTCGAGGCCGGGCGTTTCGATGCTCTTGAGAAGGGCCGTCGTAAAGGGGCTGTTGCGTTGAGCCGGTCCGTCGCTTGCTGTCTCGCCCGGAGCCGTCGCGTAAACGACCAGCGTGTCGCTGCCTTTTACGGAAATTGGCGGCAAGCCTTTGGGGGGAAGCAGGTCCTTGTTCTTCTCGACTGCGATGCGGCGGAAGCGCTCTTGAAGGGGGCTATCGCGGCAGGCATCGAGCACGATCACGCTCATCTTCGCGGCGTTTTCGATGCGAGAGATGACATCCTGGATCGCCACCAACTCTCGGAGCGCGCTGCTTTCCGACTCAGCCTTTACGTTTACCGGAGCGATGAAGCCGCGCTTATCGATCTGCACCCCGTGGCCCGAAAAGAAAAACAGCGCCACATCGGCGTCCTTCGCGACTTTTTCGAAAGCGTCAAGGGCTGCGTCGAACTTGCTTACTGTGAGGTCCTTTTCTTCGGTCACCTCGAAGCGCAGGCGCTTCAGCGCGGCGGACACGTCGTCCGCGTCGTTCCTTGGATTTTCGAGCGGGGCGAGCACATAGGCCGAATTGCCGACGACAAGAGCGACGCGCTTCTCGGCCAGAGCGGCGTGCGCAGCTCCCGCGACTATCGACACGGCAATGACTATACGCGCCGCAAACCGGAACATCCCTTTCGCCCCCGAAGCGCAGGCCGAACCATTCAATTTTCCGCACTCTGCCGCAGGGGGCTTTCAGGTTCAAGCCTGACCTCGATGCAAATTTTTGGGTGCACGCCGCGCCTGCTCTACGAGGCGCAATCCGGTTCGGAGTACTTGCCGATCAATCTCGCCATCGGCGTTTGGAAGCGAACCGGCGCTTCGAAATTCGAGGCGAGGCCGTAATACCGGGACGACTCGTGGAGCTGCCGCCAGTTTGCAATCGATTGCAGATTGACCCCGTCCAGTCAGGCTGGAAGCTAGACGCATGTCCAGGTCTGTCCTCGCGGGAATGGGTGTTGACGCCATTGCGTAGGCGGCAATCGATTGGAAGGGGTGGTTAAGCGGGTTCCGAATAAACGCTGGATGCCGCTTTCGCGGGCATGGCGCAGTACAAGTTGACGCCTATTGCGGTTGTATAAAGGGTCATCGCCGCTTCGCGCCGCGCGGGGCATTAAATAATCCGTCGCGGCGAACGGCCTGTGCATGAACGTGCTATGCTTAAGAGATGCACATTCTTTAGCCGCTTGAAGACGTACTGCTTATGATAGATAAGCGGCTCAAGGTTCCTGCAACTCGAGTTTGAGAGCGCCCCCCCATGCACAAGCGTGCGCCAAAAGCCAAAGACGGCCCGCCGGAAGCGCCTCCTCCGACGCCGATTTGCGCGATCGGCGCGTCGGCGGGCGGCGTAACGGCGCTTCAAAACTTCTTCAAGGCCGTCGGCGGCGATCTCGGCCTTGCCTATGTCGTCATCGTTCATCTTTCGCCGGACCGGCCGAGCCAGCTTGCCGAAATCCTGGGCGCCCGCACGAAGATGCCGGTTCATCAGATCGACTCGCATTCGAAGCTCAAGCCGAACTGCGTTTATGTCATTCCGCCCGACCGCGAACTTGTCATTCATGACGACGATGTCGAAGCGCGGCCGTTCACCGAACCGAAAGGCCGCCGCGCGCCCATCGACCTGTTCTTCCGCTCCGTGGCGGCCGCCAGGGGCGACGGCATGGCCGTCGCGCTGAGCGGGAGCGGATCGGACGGGGCGGTCGGCGTCCGGGCTGTCAAGGAGGCGGGCGGCGTCATCTTCGTGCAGAGCCCGGCCGAGGCGGAGTTTGGGATGATGCCCCAAAGCGCCATCGCCACGGGCGCGGCGGACTTTATCGGCCCCATCGCGCAGATGGCGTCCCAGATCGCGGAAGTCACCCAAAGCAAGCGCGCGCTGCTCGACATGGACGGCGAGCAGGCCGAAAGCGAGGTCCGCCGGATCGTCGCGCTGCTGCGAGTGCGGACAGGGCACGATTTTTCCAGCTACAAGCGGGCCACGGTATCCCGCCGCATCCATCGGCGCATGCAGGTTTCGCGTCAGAAAAGCCTGAAAGCGTATTTTGATTATTTGGAAAAAAACCTGGAAGAAGCCCAGGAGCTGTTCCATGACCTTTTGATTTCAGTGACGACGTTCTTTCGCGACCGCGAGGCATACGCTGCGCTCCTGAAGAAGGTCATCGAGCCGCTTTTCGAGAAGGCGGGCGCCGATTACCCGATCCGGTTTTGGGTGGTTGGATGCGCGACGGGAGAAGAAGCCTACAGCATCGGCATGCTGCTTCTCGAAGAAGCCGAGAAGCGCAAGGTTAATCCGGCATTCCAGATCTTTGCGAGCGATATCGACGAAGCCGCGCTCCAGATCGCGCGCGAGGGACGCTATCCCAGAGCGATCGAGGCGGATGTCTCCGAGGAGCGCCTTCACCATTTTTTCACCGAAGACGGCTCCAGCTACCGCGTCAGGAAAGAGCTGCGGGACTTCGTGCTCTTCGCCAATCACAGCGTGCTGAAAGACCCGCCTTTCATCAAGCTCGACCTGATCTCATGCCGCAATTTGTTGATCTACGTGAAGCGCGACCAGCAGATCCAGCTCTGCAACCTGTTCCACTACGCGCTCAACCGGGAGGGCTGTCTGTTTCTAGGCTCCGCCGAGACGGCGGATTCGGCGCCGTCGCTTTTCCACGCCATCGACCTCGAGGCGCGCCTCTATCAGGCTAACGTCATCGAAGACCGCGTTGCGCCCGCAATGCCGCAGCTTACCCTCGATTACCGCCATAAAGAGCATCCCGCGCCGCAGCCTGCGTTTTTGGACTCTCCGGCCGGAGCGGGCCAAACGCACGCCTTTGCGCTGGAGAATTCCGCCCAGCCCAGCGTGCTCGTCGATGGCGCGCGGCGCATCGTGCATCTGTCGGCCACCGCCAGCCGCTTCTTCGTGCCCTCGGGAGGGCCGTTCAGCTCCGAGTTGCCGGATCAGGTCCGGCCTGAGCTCCGGGTCGATCTGAAGCTTGCGCTGCAGCGCGCGCTTGAGGCGGACGAACCGACCTTGACTTTGCCTCTCCCGGTCGCGTTCAACGGCAAGCGGCGCATGACCGCCTTGCATGTGCTTCCCACAGGGCCGAAGCACGGCGGGCTGTCCAGCCAGGCGCTCGTCTTCTTCATCGACGCGGGCGAGGAAAAGGCGCCGCCACAAGGTCAGGCCGAGGACGATGTCAACATCGAAGAGCTGCGGCGCCTGCGCCGGGAGCTGAGCGTCGCGCACGACCGCCTCAGCACCAGCCGCTACGAATACGACCGCGCCACCCAGGATTTGCGGGCCGCGAACGAAGAATTGCAGTCCATGAACGAGGAGTACCGTTCGACGGCCGAAGAACTGGAAACCAGCAAGGAAGAGCTTCAGTCGATGAACGAGGAGCTTCAGACCGTCAACGCCGAGCTGAAGAGCAGGATCGAGACGATCTCCTCGGCGCACAACGATCTGGTGAACCTGATGACGGCCACCGAAATCGGCACGCTGTTCCTCGACGAAAAGCTCAATATCAAGCTGTTCACCCCCGCCGTCGCCAAGATCTTCAATATCGCGAATACCGATATCGGACGGCCTATCACAAACTTCACTCACAGGCTGAATTACAACGATCTGGAGAGCGAGGCGCGCAAAGTGCTCAAATCGCTCATTCCGTCGGAGACCGAAATTTCGTCGAGCGACGGGCTCTGGTACGCAATGCGCATCAGCCCATACCGGACCGTCGACAACAAGATCGACGGCGTCGTCGTCACCTTCACCGACATCACGTCGCGGAAGCAGACCGAGGACGCCTTGGCGGGTGAACTGCTCGCCATGACCCGCCTCAGTCAGCTCTCCTCGGCGGTTCTGGAGACAAGCGACCTTGAAGCGCCGCTCCTGGCGATTCTGGATGTGGCGATTGAACTCTTGAAGTCCAACTCAGTGCAGGTTTTCGGATGCCTGCATGACGGAGCCATCCACACGCGCCAACAGCAGGCGTCCGAAAAGCGCCGGGGCACGAAATCGCGGGGTGCAGGGCTCCGCGGCGGCAGCAACCTATCAGCAGGCTATGGGGATTCGAAGTGCGCGCCGGTGACCGCAGACGCCCATCGAACGGACGCGACGGATGATCGTGGCCTTTGGGGAGGCGCGGAGGTTATAGGACAGCGGCAGGAATGCCGCCAGCCAGCACGAAAGGATGCGTTCCGAGAAGTTTTTGAGCTGCTGCGGCGTGTCTTATAGCAAGCGCCGGCGTGGCCGGGCCAAGCCCAGCCACAATCACGGCCATCATTGCGGTTTGAAAACAGCTGCGACGGCGTCATGACGTGTCGATCCAGGCTGGCGCTGTAGCCGGAGCAGCGTATCGAGGCATCGAACCTCGGGCGAAGACCTCGATGACGATCATGCGCCCGCCGCAGTGCGGGCATGGCCGCGGCAGGACGCTGGAGCCGTCCGGCTCAGCCCTCTCCGCGACGTCGGCGCCCTCGGCCTCCGGCGCGGGCGAAACGGCGAGCAGCGCGCGGGCCTTGGCGATGTTCTCCGCCCGCCCGCCATTGGCCAGGAGCCCGTAATGGCGGATGCGGTGGAAGCCCTTCGGCAGCACATGCAGGAGGAAGCGCCGGATGAACTCATGCGGCGCGAGCGTCATGACCTTGTACCGCTCCGGCCCTTCGACGCGATAGTCCTTGTATTTGAACGTGACGCCGTTGGCGCCGGCCGCGATCAGGCGGCTGTTTGAGATGGCGACGCGATGGGTGTAGCGGGCGAGATAAGCCAAGACCGCGGCCGGCCCGGAAAAAGGTCTTTTCGCGTAGACCACCCAGCCGGCGCCCCACAGCGGCGCCAGGAAGGCCTTGAACGCTTTCTCATCGGCGAGCCCGGCGTGCTCCCCGAAAAACCTGAGGCGACCGCCGGCATGCGCTTCGAGCAGCAGGGAAAGCACAAGCCCCCGGAACAGCTCAGAGAGCACGGGAACCGGCAGGAGATAGTCGGGCCGTCCGGCGATCCAGCGCTGGCCGTCGGCGGAAAGGCCGCCGCCCGGCACGATCATATGCACATGCGGATGATGCGTCATGGCCGAGCCCCACGTGTGCAGCACCGAGATAAACCCGATGCGCGCGCCGAGCCGCTTCGGATCGGCGGCGATCCTGAGGGTGGTCTCCGCCGAGGCCTTGAACAGGATGCCGTAGATCGCGGCCTTGTTCTGGTAGGCGATATCGGCGATGCGGGCGGGCAGCGTGTAGACCACGTGGAAATAGGGAACGGGCAGAAGGTCGGCCTGACGCTCGGCCAGCCATTCCCGCGCGGTGCTCCCTTGACATTTTGGGCAATGCCGGTCGCGGCAACTAATGGGCGACGCCCATTAGCTGCCTTATGTGCACTTCCAGTAATGGGGAGCTGACGCGCCTGCTGCTTCATTTTCCTGTTCATCGCCGCGCTTTCACTCTCCATTACGAAGCCCGCCGAAGCAACGCGAGTAGCTTGTCGGTCGGCTGGAACGCGCCGCGCCGCAGATGCGGCGGCACAATCGCTTCGATCGCATCGAGTTTCTCCGTCGGATCGCCCCGCGTGTAGACCTCGGTTGTCGTCAATGTGGCGTGGCCCAGCCACAGCGAGACTTTCCGAATGTCTCCCGTCGCCTGCAGGACGATCATCGCGCAGGTGTGCCTGAGCACGTGGGGCGAGACGCGCTTCTTCTTCAAGCCGGGCTTGTCTCGAGCGGCGGTTGCGACGTGCTTCTTGAGCAGATAGGCGAACCCCCAACGGGTCAGCGGCTCGCCCCGGGCGTTGACGAACACCTCTGGCGCTGCGGTTAGCCCGCGAACGGCGAGCCAGGCGCGCAGGGCCGCAACGGTGGCCTTCCACAATGGCAGCGTCCGTTCCCGCCGTCCCTTGCCGAGAATGCGGACGCTCATCGATGGCAGATCGATGTCGTCGACCTTCAAGCTCGTGAGCTCCGAGACGCGCAAGCCGGCGCAGACAGCCAGATGCAACATCGCCCGATCGCGGACGCCGTCACGTGTGGCGGGATCGGGCGCGTCGAGCACGGCCTGCAACTCGTCCTTCAGCAGGTAGGGAACGAGCCGTTGGTCCGTCTTCTTGAACGGGATCGCCAGCACGCGGCGAACCTGATCGAGCGCCGCCGGCTGCCGGTATTCGAGGAAGCGGTAGAACGACTTGATGGCCGCCAGCCGGACATTGCGCGTGACGGCGGCGTTCTTGCGCACCTCTTCGAGGTGCTCGAGGAAGGCGCTGACGAGGCTGGCGTCAAGCTGCTCCAACGTCAGCGCCGATGGCCGGACCTTCAGTTTTTTCGCGGCGAACTCGAAGAGCAGCTGGAAGCTCGAGGCGTAGGAAGCCTGAGTGTGCCGGCTGGCGCCTCGCTGGCTGGCCAGCGTGTCGCGGAGGAAAGCCTCGATGAGGGGAGCGATCGGCGTCATGACCGCCTCCCATCGCCCAGGAACTGTTCCCCGGCCGCGGCGACGTCGCGCATAAGGTCGGCGGTCGCTTCCAAGTACCAGTAGGTCGCATAGATGTTGACGTGCCCCATGTAGGTCGAGAGCGCCACCATATGCGCGCCGCTTCGGCTGCGACCGGACGGACTGTCAGCGAGTGCGCGCACCGCAAAGGTGTGCCGGAGATCGTGCAGACGCGGGCGACGCTGCGCCGCCGGCGCGATCCCTGCCTTGCGGGCCAATCTGTCGAAGGTCTCCTTGACGGCGATGTAGCGCATCGCGCCTCCGCTCTTGCCGATGAACACGGGATCATCGTCCGAGCGCGGCCGGCAACGAGACAGATAGCGCTGCAAGCCCGTCGCCGCCGTGTCGTGCAGCGGAACCAGCCGCGTCTTGCGGAACTTGGTCTCGCGGATCAGCAAGCCGTCGCGCGTCACATCGGCGACCGTCAGCTTCAGCGCTTCAGAGAATCCGCAAGCCGGTGGCCGCGAGCAGCGCGATCAACGTCGCATAGGTCTCACCGCGCAAGCCGCCATCGGGCCGAAGCTGCAAAGCCGCCTCGATCAGGCGATCGAGTTCCGCGGCAGAATAGATATGCGGAGGCCGCCGTCGCTTGCGAGCGCCGAAGTGTTTGGCCGGCGGCAGCTCGTGCCGGCCGTCCTCGATCCGGACGTGGCGTACGAAGCGGCACACGGCCTTCAGCCGGGCGTCACGCTGCGCGACGGACGGCCCGAGCGCTGCCCAATCGATGGCTGTTTGGGTGTGAACATGCGATTGCCCGCGCTCGGCGGCGAAGGCGGCGAAGCTCTTCAGCAGGTACTCGGCATTCGACATTGCAAAGCCGGCGGCTCTGCGGAGGCCGAGATAAGTCTCGATGGCGTTCAGCATCAGAGCGCCTCCGGCCAGGGCTGCGCGATCTGCCTCAGGAGCGCGACATCGGCCTTTGCGTAGAAGGCGGTCGTGTCGATGCCGCGATGCCGCAGGACCAAGCCAATCTTCTCCAACGGCACGCCATGGCGCAGCATCTCGGTTGCCGCCGTGTGGCGCAGCGCGTGCGCGCCTTTGAACGGTGTGACGATGCCGGCCCGCTTCATGACGCGCCTCACCAGAGACGAGACGCCGTCGCCGTTTTTTAACGGCCGATATGGCGCGATCGTGCGCAAGAACACATGATCGCTCGGCGAGATCGAAGGTCGGGACTCGAGGTAGGCGACGATCGCATCGCCGGCGTCCTGTGGCAGCGGCAGGCGGACTTGGTAGCGCGACTTGCCCGAGACGCGAAGCGAGCCCGTCTCCCACTCGATATCGGCGAGCCGCAACTGCGCCACGTCGCCGGCGCGCAATCCGAGACGCACCAGAAGCAGGATAATCGCGCGCTCACGCCGCCGCGCGGGGACATCGCCATCACAGGCGGCAATCAGCCGGTTCACGTGCTCCGGCGACAGAGACCGCGGCATGTCGGCAAGCCGCCAGTGGGCGTAAACGGGAACCGCACTGTCGAGCCCGACGCGGCAGCGGCCTTCGACGACGAGGTAGCGCAGAAATGCGCGCAGGCCGGTCGTCATTTTCTCGATTGTGCCGCGCCCGCTCGTGCTCGCACGATCCATGAAGGTACGGCGGATGCCTGCTGCATCCCAGTTCGCCGGATCTTCCCCGAGCGCCGTGAGCAAGCCGGCGGCGTCGCGCACATAAAGCCTGATCGTGGCGTCGGACGCTCCGCGGTGCTTGCGCAGCCATGCTTTGAAGCCCGTAACCAACTGCAGTTCAACCGGTGCCGCCGCAGCAGCAGCGGCCGGCTGGCACACGCCGATCTCTACGAGGCGCCGGCGAAAGAGCTTGGCGCCGTAGATAGTGTGGTGATTGTGACGGCCGCCCTTCTCGCGTGGGCAACGACAGGCGCGCAAATGCTTGCTGAACGCCTGAAGATCGATCTCGTCCGGCAATACGCCTCGCGGCGCCAGGACATAGCCGAGATGCGCCGCCGCCCGCAGGTATCGAACCGCCGTGTCGGCGCTGTAGCCCTGGCGTTCGAGCGCCGCTGCGAAGCCGTCGAGATACGGCCCGCTCGGCCCGCTGCGCAGATGTTCCCGCCTCTTCGATGCCGGGAAGTAGGTCTCCAACATGATCGTCCCCGTTTGTGATCGGCCGACAGTGGCCGAGCCGACGGGGCGCGCAGGGGCGTCGTGTAATGGAGAGTGAAAGCGCGGCGATGCACAGGAAAATGAAGCAGCAGGCGCGTCAGCTCCCCATTACTGGAAGTGCACATAAGGCAGCTGTTGAATGCGATGACCGTATGCCCGCAACCCGCGTTCTCGCAGCGCGCGACATGGCCGCCGAGCGCCGCGGTGCGGCAGCGCTCGATGGCTGACATCACTTTCATCTGCCCGAGGCTGACATGGCCGCGGTTGGCGTAACGCCAGGCGGCGCCGTGGTCGCGGAATATGTCCGCGACTTCCAGCACTGGACGAGGCATTGCGGCGGGTTAGGCGGCCTTGCCCTTCTTGCGCTTCGCCTTCTCTGGCGCCGACAGCCGGTCGAGAGGACTCTCGACGGCGGTGATCAGGCCGGTCGCGACACGCGTATATCGCGCTGTCGTTTCCAACTTCTCGTGTCCAAGCAAAGCTTAAATCGTTCTGATATCGACGCCGCGGTCGAACAGATGGGTCGCGAAGCTGTGGCGCAGCGTATGGAGGGTGACCTTCTTCTTGATCCCCGCCGCCTCGACCGTTTCGTGGAACAGCCGGGTGACCTGCCTCGGTGTCAGTGGCCGCCCCTTGCGCCGGCCCGGGAACAACCAGCGCTCCTGGGGCGGCACGCCAGCGTCGTACCTGTCCGTGCGCGCCTTCCACCATTCGCGCAGAAGATCGAGCGTCTCCGGCGAGAGCATCACCTGGCGGTCCTTCCTGCCCTTGCCCTGCTCGACGCGAATGACGCCAAGGGCGCTATCGATATGCTTCACCTTCAGCTTCACGACCTCGCTGACGCGGAGCCCGGCGCCGTAACCGATGCTGAGCAGCACGCGCGCCTTAAGCTTGCACGCCATTGTCAAAAGGCGCTTCGCCTCCACAGCGCTCAGGATCTGCGGGGTCTTCTGCGGCTGCTTCATGTGAAAGATCTCGGCCGCCAGATCGTGCCGCCGCATTGTCACGCGTAGCAGAAAGCGCACACCTGTCATGGTGCGGTTGCGGTTCTGGATGGAAAGGCCGTTCTCCATCAGCTGCAACTGGAACAGGCGCACATCTTCGGCCGTGGCCGCCTCAGGCGAGCGCTTCAGATAAGCCGCAAACCGCTTGCAGGCGAGAATATGGCCGCGCTGCGTCGCCCGGCTAAGGCCGCGCGCCGTCATGTCCTCGATCATGCGCTGGCGCAGGGGAGAAATGCTGGTAGGATCCGTCATGGGGAACTCCTGCTTGAGTGAGGTTGTCGAGACCTCAATCCTCAAGACGGAGCTTCCCGCCCAGATAACGCTTTCTTCTCAGTTGGTTACCGGCCGCGCAGCAGCGAGCTATCGCGTAGCGATTTAGTGCTCAGGCTTTATCCAGCTCTATGACGCGCAGTCGAAGACGCTTTCTGTTTCCGTTCAGCGCGGCTTGGATGAACATTTTCTGGATCGCTTCCGGAAAGTGACGGCTTCCGATGGCTCGGCGGCCGGCTCGGCCCTTGCAACCGGGAAGCGGGTTCTCGTGGACGATATCAAAAAGTCAGCCTCGCTGCCGGCATGCAGGAAGGAGGCCCAGGCTGTGGGCTACCGCGCCTTGGCTGCGATCCCGCTGATCACGAGTTCCGGCAAGCTCGTGGGCATGCTCCAAACTCACTTTCACGATCCGCGCACGTTCACCGGCTACGATCTTCGGCTGATCGATATTTGCGCGCGGCAGGCGGCGGATGCCATCAACGCCCATCTTCTCCAGCAGTCCGTGCGCGAAAGCGAAGCGCGCCTGCGCAAGGTGCTGGAGACCGACGCGGTGGGCGTTTTGTTCTTTAACGATGTCGGTGTGCTGGTCGACTGCAACGAAGCCTTCCTGACCATGTCCGGCTATACGAGGGGCGAGGTTGAAGCCGGGGAATTGAACTGGCGCACAATGACTCCGCCCGAGTGGTTCGAAGAGAGCGAGCGGCAAATGAAGATCATGGAGGAAACCGGCCGCATCGGTCCTTATGAAAAGGAATATTTCAAGAAAGATGGCTCGCGCACCTGGATGCTCTTCGCCGGCCGCCGGATCGAGCCCGACATGCTCACCGAATACTGCATCGACGTGAGCGACCGCAAACGCGCGGAGCAGGAGCGGAGGCTGCTGTCGGACGAGCTTTCTCATCGCGTGAAGAACACGCTCGCCGTGGTGAAGGCGCTGGCCGCGCAGACGGGCGGCGAAACCATCGAGGAGTTCCGCGAATCGTTCAGCGGGCGCATGGGCGCGCTTGTGGCGGCGCACGACCTTTTACTGAGCGGGAATTGGCAAGACACGAACATGCAGACGCTGGTGGCGAACTCCTTGAAAGCTTACCACGCGGACGGCCGGGTCCATGCCGGGGGTCCGGCGCTGACCATCCGCCCGAAGCAGGCGCTTGGGCTCACCCTTGTGCTGCACGAACTTGGGACCAATGCCTTGAAATACGGCGCCCTGTCGAACGCAAAAGGGCGCATCCAGCTTTCCTGGACGGCGGGAGAAAACGGCGAGGATTCGAGCATGATCCATTTGGTCTGGCAGGAACGCGGCGGCCCGCAGACCAAACCGCCAGCCCAGAGGGGGCTGGGCCTCACGCTCATCGAGCGCGTCTCCGACCTCGAACTCGAAGGCGAAGCCGATCTGACCTTCGGCGCGAAGGGCCTGCGCTGCGCCATCGACTTCCCGCGGAACGGAGGCTGATGCGTGGCGCCTTCCTCACTACAACCGCTTCAAGGCAAGAGCGTGCTCATCGTCGAGGATGAGGCGCTGGTGGCGATGGAGCTTGAACTCATCCTGAAGGGCGCCGGCGCCTCGGTTGTGGGGCCGGTGGCCCGGATCAACAAGGCGCTCGACCTCATCCGGCAAAACCACATCGACGCCGCGCTTCTCGATCTCAACCTGCATGGGGAACGTCCCGTGGCGGTCGCCGAGGCGCTTTCCGGGAAGCGCGCGGCTTATGTCATTCTCACCGGCTATTCGTTCACGCTCGACGAGCCCTGTTTCAGGGAGGCGCCGCAACTGAAAAAGCCCGCGAGCCCGAAGGACATTATTGGGGCTCTGACGCGAGCCATGCGTTTGAGCTGAGGCTACTCGTCGACAAGTTCCAGCTCACGATGAGCTGTCGCTGAACGTGGCTCGATAGGCATGCTCCCTGAAAACGGGGCGCCATCCGCTTCGGGCTTCGCTTGCCAATAGAGCGGAAGGCCCGGACCGTAACATACCATTACGCTGACTTCGAATCCCGTAGCTGGACTCGAATGCGCGGCCAAAATGCGTCAGCCAATTCCCAAAATGCCCCTTACAAAACAGTACGGGGGAAAAAATGGATGTTAGCCAAACTAAGCCTTTGATATTATTCACTTGGGGTACTGCCGCCCCCCGCCACCATTTTGCAGTACAAAGAAAGCAGCTTGGATGGCGCTTTGGCCAACAGGTCAACCTTGTTAGTTGAGCGCCGCAACAAAAGTCTCGAACGGCTTCCCAGGGCGCTCCGCGGGCGTTAAGAGATGCCTAACTACCGGCGTTAACGGGGAGCACATGGCGCGCAGTCTTGGGGCATGGCTTGGGGTGCTGATTTTGGCGCTGTCGCCGGGCGTGGCCTTGGCCGCGGCCGATCCCGTCCTTGGGCTGTTTTTGGGCTATTCGAAAGCCGTCAACGCGCTTGCGCTGTCTCCGAACGGGCGGCAGGCCGTCTCGGGCGGGCAGGACAATGTGGCGAGGCTGTGGGACCTGCCCACGGGCCTTCTCCTGCGCGCCTTCGACGCCGAGGCGAACAGCATCGCATCCGTCGCGTTCTCGCCGGACGGCCGGTCCATCCTGGCCGCGTGCGGCGACGGCAAGCTGCGGCTGTTCTCGATCGAGACGGGGCAGACGGTCGCCACATTGGAGGGCCACGCGGGCGGCGCGCTGTCAGTTTCCTTCTCGCCCGACGGCAGACGCGCCTTGTCCGCGGGAAACGACAAGACCGTGAAGCTTTGGGATCTGGAGACAGGTCAGCTGGTCAAGACGCTGGAGGGCCACGCCACCGGCGTCACCGCCGCCGCATTTTCGGCCGACGGGCGCCGCGCGCTCTCCGGGGGCGCCGATGCGAGCTTGAGGCTTTGGGATCTGGAAACCGGCGAGGCTGTCAAAACCTTCGAGGGACACGCGGACGCCGTGACCTCGGTTGCGCTTTGCGAACGGGGCGCGCTCGCCCTTTCGGGAAGCAAGGACAAGACGATCAAGCTCTGGGACGCTGGCGCGGGCCAGGTCCTGAGGACCTTCGGAGGGCATGGCGCCGAGGTTCTGTGGGTTACATTCACGCGGGATTGCAGCCGCATCCTTTCGGCGGGCCGAGACAACGCGCTGAAGCTGTGGGACGTGAAGAGCGGCGAGCTTCTCAACACGCTTGAGGGCCATTCCGGCGCCGTCGCGTCGGGCGCCATCTCGGCCGACGGGCGGCAACTTGTCTCGGGAAGCGCCGACAAAACGATCCGCATCTGGGACCTGGAAACCGGGCAGGCCGTCCGCTCCATCGATCTCGAAACGCAAAACTTCTGGCCGGGCGGCTATCGCGATTTCTTCCGGGGCGTTGCGCCCGCCAAGACCGCCGATCCGGCCGAACTCGACAAGCGCCTGCGCGAGAAGGGCTTCAAGCGCGGCGATCCGGTGTTCCTGCGCATCTTCAAGGGCGATCTTCAGGCCGAGCTTTGGATCAAGAAGGCCGGGCGTTTCGAGCTGTTCGCCGCCTATCCGATTTGCTCCTGGTCGGGCCAGCTCGGGCCGAAGCTCATCGAGGGCGACGGGCAGGCGCCGGAGGGCTACTACACCATCGGCAAGGGCCAGCTGAACGCGAACAGCCGCTATCACCGCGCGTTCAACCTCGGTTACCCGAACGCGTTCGACCGGGCGTATAACAGGACCGGCGCAAATCTGATGGTGCATGGCGGGTGCGCGTCCATCGGCTGCTACGCCATGACCGACGCGGCCATCGATGAAATCTGGCAGATCGTCACAGCGGCGCTCGACGCCGGGCAGGAGCGGGTCGGCGTGCAGGTCTTCCCGTTCCGCTTGACGCAGGAGCGGCTGGCGGCCTTTGCGTGGCACCCCTACGCGGAGTTCTGGCGGGACCTGAAGCCGGCCTACGACCTGTTCGAGCAAAGCCATATTCCGCCGCAGGTTTCGGTTTGCAACAAGCGCTACTTGGCCGAGCCCGGCCGGGCGTCTGACAACGGGCCGGCGTTGAAATCCGCCTGCCCCGGCGCGAGGGCGGAAAAGCCCGCCATTCGCGAAAAGACGGAACGTCCCGCACCCGCCGCCCGCAACAAGCCGGAGCCGGAGTCTTCTTCCTGGCTCCCCCAATTCTTCGGGGCGCAACCGAAGCCCGCGTCAACCTCGCATTAACCTTTGCGCTTCGATTAAGGTTCCGCCGGCTCGCGGTTTTTCGTCCCTTTCCCCTCAGCAAGACCGCCGCTCGCCGGCTGGCAATTCGCCCCACTGAATGATAGCGTGCGGCAATGACCAAAAGAAGCCGTAGCGGAAATTAGGAAACTGCCCTCCGAGCCGCAGGATCGCGTCGCCGACTTGGCGTAAGGGGGCTGTTTGCGCGGCGGCGTTCCGCCAGATCTTCGTCGCGGGCCGCAACCATTTCCGGGACGCCGCGCGCGGCCAGGCCGTCGCGAATGAACTCGGCGATGATCGCGTCCTTGTCCTCGCCCGCGAACGCTTTGTCGAAGGCTGCCTTCATATCGTCGGGGATGCGGATGGTCATGATCGTCATGGGCGCGGCTCCTCTCGCGCATCATAATATGGCGGCGGGGCGCTGACAAACGGCGGCGGCCGCTTACCCCTGCAGCGCACCGATTTCGATGTCGAAGCCAGGGGATCGAATCGCAGCGCGCATTTCGCTGCGGTGCCCCAAGCCAAGCGATGGCGAGCCTTAGTCTCGCCCGGTGCGCGAAAGCGGCGCCTGTGGCGCAAGGGATACTAAACAAACTCCTAGCCTAAACAGCGCCCCGCAACTCTATCTAAGATTGCAGAATATTCTATCTCAAGTAGAAGAATAGCACACGTTTTTGCAAAACGAACCCAATAGAGTTAACCGTCGGTGCGCCGTCGCCTTGCGTCCGAAGCGGCGGCTCTGACGATCGGCATCAGGGCGGCCGGCCGCGGGACTAGCCCTAAACCTGTTTACGCCGGAGCCTTCGCATCTTGGCGGGGCGCGCCGCAGCGGCTACCTGTGGTGCATGGCAGACGATACGATTCTCGCTCCCCCGCCCATCGAGCCGATCAAGCTGAAGGACGCGCTCGAAGAGCGCTACCTCGCCTACGCGCTCTCCACCATCATGCACCGCGCGCTGCCCGACGTGCGCGACGGGCTGAAGCCCGTGCACCGGCGCGTGCTGTTCGCCATGCGCCAGCTTCGGCTCGACCCCGGCACGGGCTTCAAGAAATGCGCGCGCGTCGTCGGCGACGTGATCGGCAAATACCATCCGCATGGCGACCAGTCGGTCTACGACGCGCTGGTGCGGCTCGCGCAGAGCTTCGCGCAGCGCTATCCGCTGGTCGACGGCCAGGGCAATTTCGGCAATATCGACGGCGATAACGCGGCGGCCATGCGCTACACCGAGGCGCGGATGACGGCGGTTGCGGCGGCGCTGCTGGACGGCATCGACGAGGACACGGTCGATTTCCGCGAGACCTATGACGGCGAGGAGGAGGAGCCGGCCGTGCTGCCGGCGAGCATCCCGAACCTTCTCGCGAACGGCTCCAGCGGCATCGCGGTCGGCATGGCGACCAGCATTCCGCCGCACAACCTCGAAGAAGTGTGCGACGCCGCCCTCTATCTCATCAAGCATCCGCGCACGAGCGTCGAGACGCTCTTGAGCTTTCTCAACGGGCCGGACTTTCCGACGGGCGGCATCCTGGTGGACGATCAGGCCGGGCTTGTCGAAGCCTACAAGACGGGGCGCGGCTCCTTCCGGCTACGCGCGCGCTGGCATGTCGAGGACACGGGCCGCGGCACGTATCAGATCATCGTCACGGAAATCCCCTATGGCGTTCAGAAGTCGCGGCTCATCGAGAAGATGGCGGAGCTGCTGGCCGCCAAGAAGCTGCCGCTGCTCGCCGATGTGGACGACAAGTCCGCCGAGGACATCCGCGTCGTCATCGAGCCGAAGTCGCGCAACGTGGACGCGGCGCTGCTGATGGAGCAGCTGTTCAAGCTGACCGAGCTTGAGGCGCGCATTCCGCTCAACATGACGGTGCTGTCGAAGGGGCAAGTCCCGCAGGTGCTCGGCCTTGTCCAGGTGCTGCAAGAGTGGCTCGACCATCGCAAGGTTGTGCTGCGGCGGCGCTCCGAGCACCGGCTGAAGCAGATCGAGCACCGGCTGGAAGTGCTGGACGGCCTGCTCATCGCCTATCTCAATCTCGACGAGGTGATCCGCATCATCCGCACCGAGGACGAGCCGAAGCCCGTGATGGTCGCGCGCTTCGGGCTGACGGATGTGCAGGCCGAGGCGATCCTCAACATGCGGCTGCGGTCGCTGCGCAAGCTCGAAGAGATCGAGATCAAGGGCGAACACGGACAGCTTTCCGGGGAGCGCAAGGCGCTTCAGGAGTTACTCGGCTCCGACGATAAGCTGTGGGACAGGGTTTCGGCCGAGATCAAGGACGCGAAGAAGCGCTTCGGCAAGGGCACGCCGCTCGGCAAGCGCAAAACCGAATTCGCCGCCCTGCCCCTGATCGACGTCTCCGTGGAGGATGCGCTGATCGAGAAGGAGCCGGTCACCGTCGTGCTTTCGGAAAAAGGCTGGATCCGCGCGCTGCGGGGGCACGACGCCGACCTCTCGAAGCTCGCCTTCAAGACGGACGATGCGCTCAAATACGCCATCAAGGGCCAGACCACCGACAAGATCGTGCTATTTGCGACGAACGGGAAATTCTACACGCTCGAAGCCAACGAGCTGCCGGGCGGGCGCGGGCATGGCGAGCCGGTGCGCCTCATGATCGATCTCGACGAGGCGGACGAGCTTCTCGAAGCCTTCATCCACAAGCCGGGGCGCAAGCTGCTCGTCGCCTCGAATGTCGGAAACGGCTTCATCGTGCCGGAGGAGGAAGTCGTCGCGCAGACGAGGAAGGGCAAGCAGATCCTGAATCTCGGGGAAGGCGAGCGCGCCGCGCTGTGCCGGCCTGCCGAGGGCGATACTGTCGCCGCGATCGGCGAGAACCGCCGCCTGCTAATCTTCCCACTTTCCGAACTGAACGAGATGACGCGCGGCCGCGGCGTTCGCTTGCAGAAATACAAGGATGGCGGACTTTCAGACGCGCAGGTCTTCGACGGCGCTTCGGGGCTGAAAGTCGGCGAGGCGTCAGGCCGCGTCAAGAATGTCACGGAAGTCGCCGATAATCGCGGCGCGCGCGCTCAGTCCGGAGCTGCGGCGCCGAAAAGCATCCCGAAAAACAACCGCTTCGGGTGGCTCGGCTTCGAGCAGGATTAACTTCGATACAACGCAAATCAGCCATGTTGCTGAGAGAACTTCTCAAATGTTTCGAAACGTGTAAATGTGCCCCGAGGTGACGCTCTGTGAGGGCGGTGGAGGTGCGTTTTGAGGGCGAGGCGGCTGGCCATCGCTGGGAGCGTGTGTTGCGCGGCTTTCTGCGCAGGCGCAGCGCGTGCGGAGGACGCCCCATTCGGCTCCGACCTCCCGCCGTCAGCCTGGATCGTAAATCTCGGAGGCTACGGCATTCTGGAGCCCCTCTGGCTCGGCTCCAAGAGTTACAACCTCACTTTCCGGCCAATCGGCGATATCCGCCAGCCCGGCGACAAGGAGTGGCTTCCCTTTCCGAACGACGCGACCACCTACAGCCTCTATCAAACTGATAGCTTCCGCGTAGGCCCGGCCGGCTCGTTCTCCCTGCAAAGCCGTCTGCATGGACAGGATATCGACTTGCGCCTCGGCAGGGCGGACATCGACACACAAGGCGGCGCCTTTGTTGAGTACTACCCGCTCGATTTCATCCGGACGCGCGCCGAGGTCTTGCAGGGCGTGACCGGCAATGCGGGCCTCGCCGTCAATCTCTCCGCCGATTACATCTGGCGTCCCAGGCAAGATTGGGCGCTAACCTTCGGGCCTCGCGCCCAAATTGTCAGCGATCAATATGCTTCAGAGTATTTCTCCACCCAGTACGCGTTGGCGCACAATAACAACTATGCGCCGTTCCACGCGCAAGGCGGGCTGCTGACATCCGGCGCCGAGTTCACCAGCAAATACGACTGGACGTCCAGGGTCTCAACGCGATTTTTCCTGGATTATAATCAGATCGTGGGCGACGCCGCCGACAGCCCTCGCGTGAACGCGCGCGGCGCGGCCGAGCAGGTCATCATGGGCGTCGGCGCCACCTACCGTTTCGCCATCGAGCGCTAGCGCTCCCTTCCTGTGCACGGCAGTCTGTTCGGCATAATCGATGCCAAAATGCAACTTACAATGGGAATAGAGCTGTAAATTCACAATAAGCAGAGCCGAATCGGTACGACTAGGCCATCCTCCCGCCAGACTTCAAATAGGGGCATAGGCTATGATCAGAATGCAGCAAGCGGCTGCCTGTGTTGCGTTCCTTGGGCTCTCGGTTTCGTCTCTTCAGGCGGCGGATCTCCTGGGCAGCTATAAAGATGACGGCGCCGGCTACTGGGTCGTCACACTCGGCGGATATATCGCCGCTCAGCCCGACTATCCCGGTTCGAAGGAGGCCGCCCTCTCTTTCCGTCCCATCATCGACATCCATCGGCCCGGCGCCACGGAATGGATCACCCTTCCGAATGACGCGGCCAGCGTGACGGTCCTCGATGGAGCGAACTACCGTATCGGCGTGGCTCTGGACTATATTACGGACCGCCCGGAAAACTCGCACATTCGCGGATTGAGCAACATCAACTATACCGGCGAAATCGGCGGGTTCGCGGAATACTACCCGGCGCCATTCCTGCGCACGCGCGTGGAGCTTCTCCAGGGCGTAACCGGCGCCGATGGGCTCGCAGCCAATTTCGCCGCCGATTTGGTCTACAAGCCACAGGCCCAATGGCTGTTCACGGCCGGCCCGCGGCTCAAACTCGTCAATGAGCAATACCAATCCACCTTCTTCTCCGTCGAATCCGGCCAAGCGGCGGTGGCGAACCTGCCGGCCTATCACGCCTCGGGCGGCATCAACTCCGCCGGCATCGACGCGACAGCCCGCTATAATATAAACCAGCGCTTCTCGATCCGCGCCTTCGCCGAATGGGACAGGCTCGAAGGCGACGCCGCCGATAGCCCCATCGTGAAACTCCGCGGTTCGGAGGATCAGTGGCAGGCCGGCATCGGCGCATCCTACAGGTTCAATTACTCCGCTCGCTGAGACGATTGTATCGAGACTTGGGGCTCCGCTCTTACCAGGCGGAGCCCGATTTTTTTTGTTTGATTGTGCAATCTGGATTGGGTGTTACTTGCAATACGTCGCCCGGCTTTGGCGGGTTATATGAAATACTCGAGTCTTTTGTCCAATTATAAATAAGCTGGCAACGGTCATTACTTGATATATCGCAAATCAGCGCCCCGTGCGTTGACTGTTGCGGCGCGTGGCGCCTAATTGCGGCAGAGAAGAGAAGCCGCAAACCGTGAAACCGAGGCTTACATGAAAGCAGAGCACAACTCTCGCCGTGGCGGAGGCGGGTCCGGCGGGGTCCATCGAACCGTGACAGCGACGAAGCACGCCAAAACCCGGTATGAGGCTATTCCGGGCGTGTTATCGGTTTTCGCCCGTGTCGTTGGGAACGGCGTCGCTTCATCATCCGCAAGTTCGGGCAACGGCATAGCAATCGCGAGCTGCTCCGTTATCGGAAGCGGGAGAGCCTGTAGCTCATCATTATCGCAGTCCGCCGGGAAGAAAAGCTGATCTGAGGATCTGGCCCTCGCGGGGCGCGGCCTGGGGCAGATCCCGGCGCTTCCAACATAAATCGGATTGCGTCTTCAGAACCCGGCCCTGCCCGAGTGGGAGTTAAGTTGCAATCAAAATCCGATTGAGGTTGCAATACGCAAGGCAGTTATATAGCGCATTGGAGAATATAGTAAAAGTAGAAATGTGAGCAAACCGTTCGATGTTACTGAACTACTCTTCGATTAAATTTAAGGTGCGGAACGCGGAAGGCGATAACAAAAACTAAGCAATTAAACGCTAGTAACGAAAGCGGCATATCGAAGTGAGAAGCCCAGCCCTTGTAAGATTTAGCATTAATGCGAAGGAGATACCGGATGCTGCGGATCCTTTTAATCGGTCATGGAGCATGCTGGAGCAGCCTACTCATCCGAATCAGAATGAGTTTTCCGGGGGCTCAAATTGCAAGTACCGGTAGTCTGAGCGAGGGACTTTCATGGATCGATCATGACCGCTTCGACCTTGTGCTCACCGAAATCGATCAGTTCGGTCCGCTTGCGGTCGAGACGCTGATCGGCGCCAGTCATTCCCACCCTGGCGTCCGGTTTGCGGTGATGTCGAATTCCGACACGCGCGAAGCCGTCTCCGCGACCCTCGCCGGAGACTTGCACGGGTATATCTCAAGACGCCAGCCGGATGAGGATATTGTGTCTGCTATCAAGGAGATGCTGTCGGGACGGGTTCACATCCCCTGGTCCGCGCTGGCTGGCGACCAAATCCTGAAGCTGTCGCCGCGTCAGGAGCAGGTGTTGCGGCTTCTTGCCTTGGGGATGTCGAACAAGGAGGTTGCACGGGCTTTGCACATCGCCGAATCCACTGCGAAACTTCATACGGCCATGCTCATGCGCGCCCTTGGCGTCCGCAACCGGACCGAGGCCGCTTTCAAGGCAGGAAAACTGCTAGCCGCGGTGGAAGCGCCGGATGATGCCCGCTCGCTTCGCCCGAAGGAAATCCATTTCGTCTAGCGCAGGCCCCTGAAAAGGCTGTCGCCCGCGGCGCATGGCGAGCCCGGCAAGCTTGCCGTGAAACCGACAGCTGCAACATCTTGCGCCACAATTATGAGCACGCGCCGCCGCCTCAATCGGAGGTTTAATGTGCGGAAGCGTTGCCCTTAGGCAATGCTTCCGCCGCTATTGCAGCCTCGCTTGAGATAATCGTCTTGTTTTCGGCTTCTTTTGCCTACACTCGTCGGCTTCCACAGCCGTTTCGAGGTTTTCGATGATTATTCCAGTCATTCTAGCCGGGGGATCGGGTTCGAGGCTTTGGCCATTGTCCCGCGCCAAGCATCCAAAGCAATTTCATGCGCTGGTCAGCGCCGAGCCGCTCATCGTCGACGCCGCCCGCAGCGTTCCGACGATCGAGCCTTATCTGCCGCCGCTGATCGTCACGAACGAGGAGAACCGCTTCGGCGTCGCCGCCGCCTTCAGGCAGGCGAAGCTCCCGCAGCAAGGCATTGTGCTTGAGCCGGCAGGCCGCTCCACCGCGCCCGCCGCAGCCGTGGCCGCGCATCTCGCGCTTGAGAAGGCCGGGCCGGACGCCGTTATCCTCATCATGCCGTCCGACCATCACATCGAAAATCCGCGCGCTTTCCTCGACGCGGTCGAGGCCGGATACGGCGCGGCGAAGAAGGGCCTGTTCGTCACTTTCGGCGTGAAGCCGACGTCGCCCGAAACAGGCTTCGGCTATGTCCGAACCGCTGGCAGCATAGGGCAGGGGCCGGTGCTGAAGGTCGAGCGCTTCGTGGAGAAGCCCGACAAGGAGACGGCGAAGCGCTTCTGCGCCGAGCCCGGCTATTTCTGGAACGCCGGCATCTTTCTGTTCGGCGCGAAGGCGCTTCTCGATGAGCTTTCCCGCTTCGAGCCTGAGATGGTCCAGGCGAGCCTCGACGCGGTCAAGAACGCCACGGTGGATTTCGACTTCATCCGCCTTGCAGACAGCTTCCGCGATTGCCGCGCCGATTCCATCGACTATGCGCTCATGGAGAAGACGGACAAGGCGGCTCTCGTGCCGCTCGACGCGGGCTGGAGCGATGTCGGCACCTGGGACGCTTTGTACGACGCCGCCGAAAAGGATGCGAACGCCAACGTCGCGCGCGGCGACGTGCTGTTGAAGGATGCAAGCGGCTGCTATGTGCGCGCCGAAAGCGGCATGGTGGCGGTGACGGGCGTCGAGGACATCATCGTCGTGTCCACGAAGGACGCAACGCTGATCGCCAGGCGCGGCGAAAGCGGCGCGGTGAAGGAGGTGGTGCAGCAGCTTGCCGCGAACCGCCGCAACGAGGCGGAGCAGCACACAACCGTGCATCGCCCCTGGGGAAGCTACGAGACGCTTCATCTGAGCGACCGCTATCAGGTGAAGCAGATCGTCGTGGAGCCGGGCGGAAGTCTGTCGCTGCAGCGCCATCATCATCGCGCCGAGCACTGGATCGTGGTGCGCGGCACCGCGCGGGTGACCATCGACGGCGAGGTGAAGCTCCTCACCGAGAACCAGTCCATCTACGTGCCGCTCGGCTCGCTCCACCGGCTCGAGAACCCCGGCCTCATCCCGCTGAAGCTGATCGAGGTGCAGTCCGGCCCCTATCTCGGCGAGGACGACATCGTGCGGATCGAGGACGCGTACGCCCGGATTTGACGGTTTTTGGGCGCGATTGGTTGCGATTTATGAAGCGCAAAGGATCGCGCCTAAAGCGGCGTAAACCATCAAATGCGATTCGATTTGGCGGCAAATTCGAATTAAATCCGTCTTAATCCTTGCGCCCCTAACCTGCGAACAGACGCCGCTTCCGAGGCGTCGCATTCGACGTTGGAGGACTGTTATGCGTTTCAATCTTCAACAGTTTCTAGATGATGAATTGGGCGCAGCCGCTATCGAGCTGGGTCTGATCGCAGCCGGTATTTGTGTGGCCCTTATTACGCTGGCTGGCCAAATGAACGAAGAGGTGAAGATCGTTTTCGAGCGCGTGCGCGAGTATCTGCGCGCGTTCAACCTTCATGCGATGAGCTGATCTTCATTCGTCTGGTTTAGCGCACATGGACCAGCCCTTGACCGCGACGGCGGCGCTGGCCCTCCCCGTTCTCATGGTGTGGGCCGGCGCCGTCGACATCTTCACGCGTGCGATCCCGAACAGGGTCGTGCTCCTGATCGCCGCGTGCTTCGGCGCGTTCGCTTTGGCGGACGGAATGCCTTTGCCGCAGATCGCGGCGCACGCAGCTTGCGCGGCGGCGGCGCTCGCAGTTGGATTTCTCCTCTACTCCCAGCGCCTCTTCGGCGGCGGCGACGCAAAACTGCTCGCGGCGGCGGCGCTCTGGTTCGGTTTCGATTCGCTGCTGCCGTTTCTTGCCGTGACGGCTCTCGCTGGCGGTGCGCTTTCGCTGGGCCACCTCGCGGCCGGCCTGGCGGGCGCGCAAATGGGCCTCATTGCATCGCCTTTGCGCACAATCCCTTACGGCGCCGCCATGGCTGCCGGCGCGCTCGCCATCTTTCCGGAGTGGCTCCTTTCCCTGTAGAGGCTTTATCGTTGTCCGCGATTTCTCTTTTCTTCGCCATTTTTCGATCTTAGATGGCCCTTAAGACGCGGCGCTCGTAAAAGGAGCGGATCGCGTCGGCGATTTCCTGCAGGCAGCATCGATGGAAATCTCATATCAGGACTTTGCGGAGGCCGTCGCCGGGCGCCTCGCCGAAAGCGGCAAGGGCGCGATCCCGATCCGGACGGCGCAAAGCGCCGATCTTAAAAAAGACATCTCGGCTTTCGTCTCTCCGGCTCAGGCGGCCTGGCTCGAAGCCACTGGCTGGAAAGCCAAAGCTGGGAGCCATGCTCTTCTGCCGGGAAAATCCGGTCTCGAAGCGGTGCTGCTCGCGCTTGGCGGCGAGGAAAGCCATCTCCCCGCAGCCTTCCAGTTCGGCGCGCTGGCGGCGTCGCTCCCGGAGGGAACCTATACGCTCGCCGGTTTTGCAGGCGGCGCCGATGACGCCGCGTTGGCTTGGCTGATGAGCGGGTATTCCTTCAACCGTTACCTCACGGACAAGCCGAGGAAGATTTGCAAGCTCGTTCCGCCGCCCGGAGTGGACCGCAAGTCCGTGCTGGCCAAGGCGCAGGCGATCTGGTTTGCGCGCGAGCTTATCAACCTTCCCGCGAACGATCTTGGGCCATCCGATCTTGCGGCCGCGGTCGAAAGCCTCGGCCGCACGTTCAAGGCGCATGTCAGCGTCACGCGGGGCGATGCGCTCCTCGACGAGAATTTCCCGCTTGTTCACGCCGTGGGCCGCGCCAGCTCGCGCGAGCCCTGCCTTGCGAGCCTCGTCTGGGGCGACAAGAAGCATCCCAAGGTGACGCTCGCCGGCAAGGGCGTTTGCTTCGATTCGGGCGGGCTCGACATCAAGCCGTCGCAAGCCATGGCGCTGATGAAGAAGGACATGGGCGGCGCGGCGACGGCGATGGCGCTCGGCGCGATGATCATGTCGGCCAAGCTGCCGGTTCGACTGCGCATTATCGTTCCGGCGGCGGATAACGCCGTTTCCGGCAGCGCGTTCAGGCCCGGCGACATCATCAAGAGCAGGGCGGGGCTGACCGTCGAAATCGGCAATACGGACGCCGAGGGGCGGCTTCTGCTCGCCGATGCGCTGGCGCTCGCCGACGAGGAGTTGCCCGATCTTCTGATCGACTTCGCCACGCTCACGGGCGCGGCGCGGGTCGCCCTCGGCCCGGACCTTCCGGCGCTTTACACCGAGGACGACGAGTTCGCCGCGAGGCTTTGCGCCTCGGGCATGAAAACGTTCGACCCGTTGTGGCGGCTGCCGTTCTGGGCGCCCTACGACAAGGAGCTTGCCAGCAAGGTTGCGGATGTCAACCACATCTCGAACAGCCCATTTGCGGGCTCCATCACAGCCGCTCTTTTCCTGAAGCGGTTTGTGAAGAACGCAAAGCGCTACGCCCATCTCGACATTTTCGGCTGGGTGAACCGCACCGCGCCGGGCAAGCCAGCCGGCGGCGAGCCGCAAGGCGCGCGCGCCCTCTTCGACATATTGCGCCATGACTTTGGAAGGCACGCCGAATGACCGAACTCGATCCGCGCCTCTATGCCTTTCGCGAGGACCTTGCCGCCGCTTCCCTTAAAGATAAGGTTCGGGCGCCGCGATATTCGGAAGGCGAGCTGCGCCAGGTTGCGGCGAGTTCCGCGCCACTTCGCGTCGCGCCCAAGTTCGACGCGGCGCTCGCGACCGAGGCGCTCTCGGGCGAACTCGTGACGGTTTACGACATGCGGGACGGCTGGGCGTGGGTCCAGCTGCGCGAGGACGGTTATGTCGGCTACACCACGCTCGATTGCCTCTCGGCGGTGGTGGAGGAAAACACGCACCGCGTAAGTGCTAGGCTCACCTACCTTTATCCGGCGCCGGACATCAAGCGCCCGCCCGTCACCAAGCTCAGCTTCTCCTCGACGGTCGCGCCGGTCCGGAAGCCGGACGGCCGCTTCTTCGAACTGTCGCGCGGCGGTTTCATTTTCGCGGATCATGTCGTCGGCATTCGCGAGCGCGCGCGGGACTTCGTCCGCGTGGCCGAGCGGATGGTTGGCGTGCCCTATCTGTGGGGCGGCAAGACCACGCTCGGCATCGATTGCTCCGGCCTTGTGCAGATTTCGATGCAGGCGGCGGGCGCGTTCTGCCTCCGCGACAGCGATATGCAAATGGCGAGCGCGGGCGAACCCGTGGATCCGTCGAACCTCGACGCTATCCAGAGGGGCGATCTCCTGTTCTGGAAAGGCCATGTGGCCATCGCGCAATCGCCAGATTGGATGATCCATGCGAGTGGCCATCACATGGAAGTCGTGGTGGAGCAGATCCGCCGCGCGATCGAGCGAACGGCGGAAAGTCACGGGCCGCTGCTCGCGATCCTTCGGCCGCAGCTCGAGCCGAAAGCGGCGGCGCAACCGCAGGCCGCGATCCAGGCGCCGCTCAGACCGGCGCCACAAGCGAGGACCGCTCAGTCCGCCGGCGCGGGCAAGGAGCAACGCCCGGAGCCTCAGATTCAGCCGGGCGCGGAGAAACCCGCCGCCGTTGAACCGCAGTCGAACAAAGCCGAGCCAGCGGCGCAGCCTCCGGCGCGGACCGAGGAAAGCGCAAGGCGTGAGGCAAGCGCCGCCGCCCCAAAAAGGTAAGGCGCCGCTTCGGCGGCCCGAAAGCCGGCTCGGCGACGCCTTTGGCATGCGCGGGCAGGGGAGATGGATGCGCTCCCTCCGGCCCGCTCGGGGCTACTCTTGGCCGCTTGTCCGTTCGACTTCACGGAGAGCGGCGTCGATGTGCTCGCGGGCATGCTCGAGTTCGGCCCATTGCGCGATGGCGCTCAGCTCCCTCAGCATGTCGGCGAGATATTCTTTGGTATCCTGTTTCGGCAGCGTCGAGGATTCCCTCAGATCGAGACCTGGCGCCTGATTCTCGGGTGATTCCGGGCAGAACCGGTGATAAAACGCTCGTCATAGGGGCTCCGTCTTTTCGTTGCGTGTTGAGCGCTCTCAAAAAGGCTGTTGCTGCAAAATAACTTCCAGTTGCCGCTTGAGGCAAACTCATCTTTAGATTGAAATTCATTTATAAACAGTTTGTGTTATTTTGGAAACAGCTGCTGCAATCTAGCCTCGCTTGCGGTTTTGCTGGCGGACCGGCAAAATGCGGCGCGCCACACCGGGAACCATCCATGGATCGACACCCCCAGTCCTTGATCCGCGAACAGTGCCTGATCGGCGGGCTGTGGCAGGGAGAGCCCGCCTCGCCCGTCAAGAATCCCGCGACGGGGGAGATAATCGCCCGGGTTCCGAATCTCGGCGCCGCCGAAACGCGCCAAGCCATCGAAGCGGCGGCGCAAGCCTTCCCGGCCTGGAGCGGGCTTCTCGCCAAGGAGCGCGCCGCGATCCTGCGGCGCTGGTACGAGTTGCAACTGAAGCATGCGGAAGACATCGCCCGGATCATGACAGCGGAGCAGGGAAAGCCGTTGGCCGAGTTGCGCGGCGAGGTGGCCTACGGCGCCGCCTTCGTCGAGTTCTTCGCCGAGGAGGCGAAGCGCATCTACGGCGAGACGATCCCGACCCACAGAAAGGGCGGCCGCATCATTGTGTATAAGCAGCCGGTGGGCGTCGTCGGCGCGATCACGCCCTGGAATTTCCCCTTCGCGATGATCACCCGCAAGGTTGCGCCCGCGCTCGCCGTCGGCTGCGCCGTGGTGGTGAAGCCCGCGCCGGATACGCCGCTGACCGCGCTCGCGCTCGGCGAACTCGCGCTTCAGGCGGGCATTCCAGCGGGCGTGCTCAACATCGTAACGGGCGACGCGGAGACGATAGGCAGGGAGCTGACCTCGAACCCGCTCGTGCGCGCCATCACCTTCACGGGCTCGACGCGGGTTGGCAAAATCCTGATGGAGCAGAGCGCCGCCAGCGTGAAAAAAGTGTCGCTTGAGCTTGGCGGCAACGCGCCCTTCATCGTGTTCGACGACGCCGACCTCGACAAGGCCATCGAAGGCGCCATCGCCTGCAAATTCCGCAACATGGGCCAGACCTGCGTGTGCGCCAACCGCATCCTCGTGCAGGACGGCGTCTACGACGCGTTCGCGGAGAAGCTTGCGGCGCGCGTCTCGCGGATGAAGGTGGGGCCGGGCGCCGAGGAGGGGGTCGTGCAAGGCCCGCTGATCAACGAGGCCGGTCTTGCAAAGGTCGAGGCCCATGTGGCGGACGCGCTCGCGAAGGGCGCCAAGGCCATCGTGGGCGGCAGGCGGCATGCGCTTGGCCGCACATTCTTCGAGCCCACCGTGCTCGTGGACGCCAACGCCCAGATGCGCCTTTCGGTTGAGGAAACCTTCGGCCCCGTCGCGCCGCTGTTCCGCTTCCAGGAAGAGGACGAGGCCGTCCGCTTCGCCAACGCCACGCCTTACGGGCTCGCAGCATATTTCTACTCCCGCGACCTGGCGCGCGTGTTCCGCGTGACGGAGCGCCTGGAATTTGGCATTGTCGGCGTGAACGATGGAATCATCTCGACGGAGCTTGCGCCGTTCGGCGGTGTGAAGGAATCCGGGCTGGGGCGCGAAGGCTCGCGGCACGGGGTCGAGGAGTTCCTCGAAATGAAATACATGTTCTTGGGAGGGCTTTCGGAGTGAGCGACGCGAAAGAATACAAGCGCGAGGCGGCGGCCAAGGCGCTCGAACTCGTTGAATCGGGGATGTTGCTCGGCCTCGGCTCCGGATCGACCGCGATTACGTTCGTGGGGCTGCTCGCCGAGCGCATCAAACGGGAAAGCCTGAGCCTGACCTGCATCGCGACCTCCGAGCAGACGCGCCAATTCGCCGAGCAGAACGGGATCAAAATCGCGGACTTCAACACCATCCCGGATTTGGATCTCACGGTCGACGGCGCGGACGAGATCGACGCCAACCTGGATCTCATCAAGGGCGGCGGCGGCGCGCTTCTGCGCGAGAAGATCGTGGCGATGGCGTCGAGCCGGGTTTGCATCATTGCGGACAGCTCCAAATGGGTCGAGCAGCTTGGCGCGTTTCCGCTGCCGGTCGAGATCGTGGACTTCGGCCTCGCCGCGACGCTCTCCCTGATCGAGGGGGCGTCCGAGGACGCCGGATGCCAGGGCGAAATCGCCCTCCGCCGCACCGCGTCGGGCGAGATTTACCGCACCGATGGCGGCCACCTGATCGTGGACTGCGCCCTAAAGGCGATCCCGGATGCGGAAATCCTCGCGCATTTCCTGGACGCGGCGCCGGGCGTGGTGGAGCACGGGCTTTTCATCGGCATCGCCGATGACGTCATCCTCGCCGGTCCAGACGGCGTGGAGATTTTTGAGGCTGATAGAGATGAAGAAGTTTGACAAACGCCGCTATCGATAGCGCGGCTGCGAGGAAGGGAGCGGCGGCATGCGCATTAACGCATTGATTTCGGGGCTTTTGATTGCTTTGGCTGCGCTCGCTGGCGGCGGCCTTGCGCAGGATAAGACGCCGATGGAGCAGGCGCCGGCTGAAGCCGAGGCCAAGGCGCCTCCGCCGAGGCCCGCCGATCCTCAGCTCAAGCGCATGGCGAGAAGTCTCATCGAAAACGCGCTGACGGCGAGCCACGCGCCCGAGATTTTCGCCGATCTGAGGCGGACGCTCGCCGAGGTCTATATCCCGATCATGCGCGAGACGGTGCAGGGCGGCTTCCCCGGAGCGCCCGAGGCGAACGCCGCGACCGCCGCGCAACTCGCAAAAATGCTCACCTTCATGGACTATTTGCGCAAGGCGGGCGGCGACCTCGACGCCGCGCTGTCGGACAACCGCGAAGCCATCGTTTCGGATTTTTCGGAGCAGATTGCGAGAAGCGCCGACGAATCCACCATCGGCGACTTGAAGCGCATCATGGAGCTTCCGGCGATGCGCAAGTCGATGGAAGGGGTCTATGCGATCTCGAAGCTCGTGACGGGCTTCACCTATGAGGACAGCCGCAAGTTTTCGGAGTTCTCCGCCTGGATCAACTCGCTGCCGATCGACGTCACGAAGGCGATCCCCGGGACGGAGGAAGGCGGCGCCAAGCCGGTTCCGTCGGGCCGGAAGGTGCTGAAGGCGCAAGCCATTGTGGATGAACTCGTGCGCGCCTCGCATCTCGACGAACTCGTGGCCGATGTTGAGCATTTTGCGCTCGAAGTCTACGCGGAGACGGCGCCCATGCCGGAGGATAGCCGCGAGGAGCTGGTCGAGAAGATCGAGCAGTTCCAGTTCCTCTACAACATGCAGAAGGCGGTCGTGCTGGGCGTCGCGCCATCCGTGCTGGCGGCGTCGTTGACCGACGAGCAACTCGAAACCTTTCGCGCCTATCTGCGCTCGCCCGCCTTCGTTAAGGCTTTCGAATTGACGCGCAACGCGGTCAAGGCGGCGACGGCCTACTCGAAGGAAGATATCCTCGAGGTGCGCAAGGCGTTCGAGGATCTCGACAAGAAGGCGAAGCTTCGGGACAAGGTGGCCGGCGAGAACGACCAGACCGCCAAGGAATGGGAGGCTCTCGTCAACAAATGGCGGGACATCCTGAGGGACCGCGTCGCTCCGGAAACGCGCAAAGGCCTGGAGCAGTCGGCCGAGGAACTGAAGCTCGGAACTCCGCCGATCTGATGCAAGAAGCGTCAGCTTGAGTTAAAGCCCCGCTCAAGCGACTCGCCCCAACAGGGTGAGGGATGACCTGTGGCCAGATTTTCCCAGCGCTGAAGACGTTGATTGCGCCGTTGCTCTCGGCGAGCCTCCTCTGGGGATGCCCGGCTTGCGCCGGCGAGGAGAGCGGCGAGAAGCAGGAGGCGGTCGACACCGAACATATCTTCGGCTTCACAGAAGGCGCCGATATCGGGGAGAAGGGCGAAAGGGAGATCGAAAGCACGAGCGTTGCGAGCTTCGGCAAGCCGGGACGGTATCTCGCCATCGAGAATGAGACCGCATTCCGCACCGTGCTTTCGGATAGCTTCCGCGTTTCGGCCGGAAGTCTCTCGGACTCCCATGACATCCACGATGTCCCGGACCTCGCGAACCGCGACGCTTTCGACTTCGCAGGCGCGACAAGCGAATTCAGGTGGCATCCGGTCGAGCGGACGGAGGCGCAGCCGGTCGGCCTGTCGCTCTCGCTCATGCCGGAATGGCGGCGCATCGACGACGTTTCGGGCGTGCGCGCCGAAACCTATGCGGCGCCCATCGAGCTGTTGTTGGACGCCGAGCTGATCCCGAAGAAGCTCTTCGCCGCAATCAATGTGAACTACGAGCCGGGCGTAACACGCGCGCCGGGCGGTTGGGAGCACGGCAATGCGCTCGAAATCAGCCTGGCCGGCGCCTATGAACTGACAAGCGATCTTTTCGCCGGTGCCGGAATTCGCCGCCTTGGCGACGGCCGGGAGGGGTTCTTCGACGCGCACGCCCTCTTTGCCGGCCCGAGCGTCTATTACAAGTTCACCGGCACATTTGCGATCGAGGCGGCGTGGTCGGAGCAGATCCCGGATGAGGCGACGGGCCGCCTCGATCTTAAGAATTACCCGCGGCGTCAGGCGCTTCTCCTGCTGGTGAAGGAGTTCTGAGACGCCGGGCCGCGAGATCGATGTTTCGCCCGCGCCCGGTAGCGAATATATGAGAGGCTTCCGGCCGCCTTCGGCCTAGCTTCGCTTCAGGAACCCCATGCCGAATTTCGATTACGACCTCTTTGTCATTGGCGGCGGCTCGGGCGGCGTCCGCTCTGCGCGGCTGGCCGCGGGCCTTGGCGTGCGCACGGCCATCGCCGAGGAATACCGCTTCGGCGGAACTTGCGTGATCCGGGGCTGCGTGCCGAAGAAGCTGTTCGTCTATGCGAGCGAGTTCGGCCACGCCATCGACGACGCGGCGGCCTATGGCTGGAGCGTGGGCGAGAAGCACTTCGACTGGAAGACGCTCGTGGCCAATAAGGACGCGGAGATCGCGCGCATCAGCAAGGTCTACTCGAACGGCGTCGAGGCGGCGGGTGGAACCGTCATCCAAAGCCGCGCCGAGGTCGTGGATCCGCACACGGTCAGGATCGTGAACGAGAACCGGACCGTGACAGCGGAGCGCATCCTTATCGCCACGGGCGGCCATCCCTTCATCCCGGACATTCCGGGGCGCGAGTATGCGATCACGTCCAACGAAGCGTTCCACCTGGAAGAGCTGCCGAAGAAGATCGTGATTGTCGGCGCGGGCTATATCGCCGTCGAGTTCGCCTGCATCTTCAACGGGCTCGGCGTCGAGGTCGAGCTGCTTTACCGGGGCGGCGAAATCCTGCGTGGCTTCGACCACGATCTGCGCCACGCGCTCGCCGGGATCATGACAGCGCAAGGGATCGCGATCACGCTCAACACGGAGCCGGCGGCCATCGAGAAGGCGGCGGATGGCCTTACCGTGAAGACGAACCGGGATCGGCGCATCGACTGCGGCGCCATCATGTTCGCGACCGGGCGCCGGCCGAATACGGTGGGCCTCGGGCTGCAGGCGCTCGGCGTGAAATGCGGCTGGAACGGGCGCATCATGGTGAACGACTTTTACCAAAGCTCGGTCCCGAGCATTTACGCCGTCGGCGACGTGACCGACCGCGTGAACCTGACGCCGGTGGCGATCCGCGACGGCGTCGCCTTCATCGAGGGGGTTTACAAGAACAATCCGAACCCGGTCGATCTCGCCTATCTGCCGACGGCTGTGTTCTCGCAGCCCGAGATCGGCACGGTCGGTTATACCGAGGAAAGCGCGCGCGAAATGTTCCGCCAGATCGACATCTACAAATCGAGCTTCCGCCCCTTGAAGAACACGCTCACCGGCCGGCCCGAGCGCACGCTAATGAAGCTCGTGGTGGACGCCGAGACGGACAAGGTGATTGGCGCGCATATCCTTGGGCCGGACGCGGCCGAGATCGTGCAGGCGCTCGCCATCGCGGTGAAGCTCGGCGCGAGGAAGGCGGATTTCGATTCGACGATTGCGCTGCACCCCACCGCCGCCGAGGAGCTTGTAACCATGCGGGAGAAATGGCGGCCGCCAGCCTGATGCGGCAAGAGGCGCAATCGCAGATTGTCGCCTCAGAAGAATAGCTCTTGTGCCGCATCGAAAGTGTTACTAAAGTGCTTGGTGCGCGCCCAGGTTGCGACCTCCGGCTCTTCCCGCCCCAACATGGGCGCGCCCTTCGCGAGACGGGCGCCTTCGTCCGGCCTTTGCCCCTTAGGCCGGATGAAGGCGCTGTTGCCTCTATCGGCATGGCCGAAGCTTGACCGGCCAAGTATGTTGCGGAAATCGCGCATTGTTTCTCTGGATAGCCGCATCAAGCGCGGCTATGACAAAGGACGCGCAGCTACGACAGAGGCGCGCGGCTATGACGAAAGGCGATCAGCTCAGGCCGAAGGCGGAGCGCAGGAACTGCCCGGCCGCCGAAAGCCCCTCGGGATCGATGCCGTGGCCGAGGCCCGGCCGGATCTGCCATTGCACCGGAACGCCAACGGCGGCGAGCGCGTCGCGGGCGAGATGGGTGGCCTGGTAGGGGATCACCTCGTCGTCAGCGCCGTGAATAAGAAGCACCGGCGGCTTCACCGTGATTTCCGCCGCGAGCCGGGCAGCGCCCGCGAGATGCCCGGAAAAGCCGACGATTGCCGCGGGCGCCTCCGGCAAACGCAATCCAGTTTGCAGCGCCATCATCGTGCCCTGGCTGAAGCCCACGATGGCGACGGACGAAAACGGCAGGCCCGCCTTCTTCGCCTCTTCGACGATGAAGGCGCGCAGAGCCGGATGAGCCTTGCGAACGCCCTCGTCCCACTCCTTTTCGCCGCGCATTTCGAGGTGGAACCATTGCCGCCCGCCGAAATACCCGTCGGGGAGCGTTTCGGGCGCGTGCGGCGAGACGAAGGCCGCATCCGGCAGAAGCCGCGCCCATTGCTGGCCGAGCCCGATGAGGTCGTTTCCGTCCGCGCCATAGCCGTGAAGCAGGATGACAAGCTGCTTCGCCGGGCCGCCCGAGGCTGGCTCCAAACGCGGACCGTCAAGGTGAACTGTCATCGGAGATTCCTGATCTGTCGCTTATCGCTTACGGTTAGGTCGGATCGCGCGGCGGCGCAACCCCTCATCCTGTGTCCTTCTCCCATGCGATGCCGCGTGGCGCTTGCCACTTAAGAGAACCGCATCGGCGAGCGGATGCGGATGGGAGAAGCGACGCTTGAACAACGGGCGCGCCCTGCAAGGCCTCACGGCTTGGAGGCTTCGGCCGGCGTCAGAGCCTTGATCGCCAGCGCGTGCACCGGCCCGGCAAGCTCGTCCTGCAAGGCCGCGTTCACTTCGCGGTGCCGGACGACAAGGCTTTTTCCTTCGAAGCTCGCCGACACGATGCGGACGCGGAAATGCGTGTCCCCGGTCACGCGGCCAAGATGATCGCGCGCCCCGAGTGGCCCGCGTGCTTGGCGGATTCGTTCTCGACAGCAAGCTCGGATGGCGAAAACGCTTTTCGAAGCTTATCGCGGATCGACTTTTCAACAGACATTCAACCTCCAGACGCGGGAAAGGCTAACCTTGCATCCCCTGAATTTACGGAGCACGATTTGCGGTTCTGTCAAGACCTTGTAAGGGCGCGCTTGCGGAAGCATACTGTAGCCAACATCCGCCCTGGTGTGGAAAGCATCGGTCCGTGAAACTCAATTCGAAATATTTCGACAGCATACGCGTCAGCCGCGGCCGCGGCCGCGCCACCGCGGAAAAGCGCCCGAAAGACGCGCCAACCTGCCAATGGCGGAATTGCTCGAAAAGCGGGCCGCACCGCGCGCCGAAGGGACGGGACTGCGAGGGCGAGTATTATCATTTTTGCCGCGAGCACGTGACGGAATATAACAAGTCCTACAATTATTTCGCCGGCATGAACGACGGCGAGGTGGCCGATTTCCAGAAGTCGTCGGCGACCGGGCATCGCCCAACCTGGTCCATGGGCGTGCATGGGAGCGATCCGGCCACGTGGGAAACCTTGCGCCGCGCCAAGGAAACGGGAGCCGCCCAAGACCCGTTCGAGCTGTTGAAAGGCGTGAAAGGCGCGGGCCACGAAAAAGTGAATCCGGCCGAAGTCAAGCGGCGGATGATTTCCAAGGGCGCGAAGAAGCACTTGCAGTGTCTCAATCTTGACGAGCACGCGACGCCTGCCGAAATCAAGATCCAGTTCAAGGCCCTTGTGAAGATGCATCATCCGGATCACAACGGCGGAGACCGCAGCTCCGAAGAACGCTTCCGCGAAGTCCTCGCTGCCTATAACTATCTCAAGCAGGCCGGCCTCGTCAGGTAAGGGCGTTGAACGGCGCTTCGAGAAGCGTAACGCGATTAAAAACCCCGAGGGGATCGATGAGAAACGGTGAAGCGGGCCACGCCGGCCTGCCCGACATGAAAGTGTCCGTCCGGCAGGTCTTCGGCATCGACAGCGCCATGGATGTTCCGGCCTATGCGCAGACGAGCGAGTATGTGCCGGAACTCGACCCCGACTATCTGTTCAACCGGGACACCACGCTCGCGATCCTGGCGGGCTTCGCCTATAACCGCCGCGTCATGATCCAGGGCTATCACGGCACCGGGAAATCGACGCATATCGAGCAGGTGGCGGCGCGGCTCAATTGGCCCTGCGTGCGCATCAACCTCGACAGCCATGTGAGCCGCATCGACCTCGTCGGCAAGGACGCCATCGTCATCCGCGAGGGCCAGCAGATCACCGAATTTCGCGAGGGCATCCTGCCCTGGGCGCTGCAGTCGAACACGGCGCTCGTCTTCGACGAGTACGACGCGGGCCGGCCCGACGTGATGTTCGTCATCCAGCGCGTGCTGGAAGTGCAGGGCAAGCTCACGCTGCTCGACCAGAGCCGGGTGATCCGGCCCCATCCCGCCTTCCGCCTGTTCGCCACCACGAACACCATCGGGCTCGGCGACACCTCGGGCCTGTATCACGGCACGCAGCAGATCAACCAGGGCCAGATGGATCGCTGGTCCATTGTGGCGACGCTGAATTACCTGCCCTACCAGGACGAGGTGAATATCGTGCTCGCCAAGGCGAAGGGCTATCAGACCGAGCAGGGCCGCCGCGCCGTCGCCAATATGGTGCGCGTGGCCGAGCTGACGCGCGCCGCCTTCGTGAACGGCGACCTCTCCACCGTGATGAGCCCGCGTACCGTGATCACCTGGGCGGAGAACGCCAACATCTTCGGCGACACCGGCTTCGCCTTCACCTTGAGCTTCCTCAACAAATGCGATGAGCTGGAGCGCGGGCTTGTCGCCGAGTTCTACCAGCGCTGCTTCGGCGAAGAGCTGAAGGAGTTGACCGCGAACATTGCGCTCAGCTGAAGCGCCGGGGGCCATGCCGAACTCCGCAAAGAAGAAAACCGATCCGCTGGCTCCCTTCAAGCGCGCGCTGTCGCTGGCGACGCGCACCATTTCCGAAAACAAGGCGGTGAATGTCGTGTTCGGCCCGGAGACGCCGGGCTTCGACGGCAAGACCGTTCGCCTGCCGCAGCCGAGCCGCGCCGTAACGCGCAAGGAGATCGCGGTCATCCGCGGCTATGCGGATTCCATCGCGCTCCTGATCGCCAAGCACGACCAGGCGCTGCACGCCTCGTTCTCGCCGCCTTCCGGCGAGGCCAAGGCCGTGTTCGACGCGGTCGAGCGCGCGCGCGTCGAGTCTCTCGGCTCGCTGCGCATGAAGGGCGTCGCAAAGAACCTCAACGCCAAGCTCGCCAACCAGTATGAGCGCCTGCCCGAATGGGACATTGACCGGCAGGACGCGCCGCTTGAAGACGCGGTGGCGCTCATCGTGCGCGAGAAGCTCACGGGCCTGAAGCCGCCGCGCGGCGCGAACGCGATCGTGCATGTGTGGCGCGACTGGATCGAGAAGCGCGCGGGTGAAATCTTCGCGCGCATGGAGGGCGTCATCGACGATCAGGCCCAGTTCGCGCGGCTGGCGCACGAGGCGCTGATCGCGCTGCAGCTTATCGAAGGCGCGCCGGACAACCCGCAGCAGGAGGCGCCCGCCGGCTCCGGACAGAAGGAAGACGCGCCTGGCCAAGGCGCCGAGGAGAGCGAGGACGAGAAGGCGCAGGCGAGCGAGAGCGAAACCGAGGATTCGCAGGGCGCCGAGGGCGACGGGGAAGCCGATCCCACGCAGGTCGAGGAGAAGGAGTACACGCCCGGCGACCAGGAGGGCAAGGAGCAGCCCTATGCGCCGCCGCGGCGTCCCAACACATCGGTTTTCGATAATCCGGAGAGTTTCGGCTATCAGGTGTTCACGCGCCAGTTCGACGAAGCCGTCAGCGCCGAAAGCCTGTGCGACGCCGACGAACTCGAACGCCTGCGAAGCTTCCTCGACAAGCAGCTTTCGGTGCTGCATGTGGCGGTGAGCCGGCTCGCCAACCGCCTGCAGCGCCGCCTGCTCGCGCAGCAGAACCGCGCCTGGATGTTCGACCTGGAAGAGGGGCTGCTCGATACGGCGCGTCTTTCCCGCGTCGTCACCGACCGCTTCCAGCCGCTGTCCTTCAAGCGCGAATGCGATACGACGTTCCGCGACACGGTGGTGACGCTGCTCCTCGACAATTCAGGCTCGATGCGCGGGCGCCCGATCATGGTGGCGGCCTGCTGCGCCGACATTCTGGCGCGGACGCTCGAACGCTGCGGCGTGAAGGTGGAGATCCTCGGCTTCACCACGCGCCAGTGGAAGGGCGGCCAGGCGCGCGAACAATGGCTCGCCGCCGGAAAGCCCGCCAATCCCGGCCGCCTCAACGATCTGCGCCACATCGTCTACAAATCCGCCGATACGCCGTGGCGGCGCGCGCGGCGCAATCTCGGCCTGATGATGCGCGAGGGCCTGCTGAAGGAGAACATCGACGGCGAGGCGCTCGCCTGGGCGCATGCACGCATGCTGGCGCGGCCCGAGCAGCGCCGCATCATCATGATGATCTCCGACGGCGCGCCGGTGGACGATTCCACGCTGTCGGTGAATAACGGCGTCTATCTCGAAAAGCATCTGCGCAAGGTGATCCACGAGGTGGAGACCTATTCGCCCGTGGAGCTGATCGCCATCGGCATCGGCCACGACGTGACGCGCTACTACCGCCGCGCCGTGACGATCACGGATGCGGAGGAGCTGGCGGGCGCGCTGACCGAAAAGCTCGCCGAACTGTTCAGCGAGGAAGGCAAGGGCGGCGGCCGCAAGCCCCGGCGCGGCCTGCATTAGGCTGCGGCGCTTGCGCCAGCGGGCGCGCCGCGGCTCATGATCCGGCCGGCGCGTTGAGGTTCAAAAGTAAGGAGTTGTTTGCCTCATTGGGTTCGTTTTGCAAAAAGGCGCCGTTTTTTACAACCTTGGATAGCGGATCGGCGGTTTCGGCTACGGAATTGCTATCGGAAGTTGTAAATATGAGCAAGCTTGTGGCGAAATGGCCCAGACGATGGCGCTGAAAAAGCGCATCCCGGGCGCGGCTGTCCGGCTTGCCGCCGGCGCGGGCGAGCTTTCCGAGTTGGCCCGCTAGCAGCGGCGCCGGGTTCTTCGCGGTTTCATGCTCGCCGAGGATCTCATTCCGGTCATCCCGAAAGGGCCAAAAAATTCTCGAAATTTGCGGAGCCCCGGTCCATTCGCGCTGGCTGCGCGCCTAATTTCCGGCGGCCGAAAAGAAGCTTCGCACTAAATCGCTACGCGATAGCTCGCTGCTGCGCGGCCGGTAACCAACTGAGAAGAAAGCGTTATCTGGGCGGGAAGCTCCGTCTTGAGGATTGAGGTCTCGACAACCTCACTCAAGCAGGAGTTCCCCATGACGGATCCTACCAGCATTTCTCCCCTGCGCCAGCGCATGATCGAGGACATGACGGCGCGCGGCCTTAGCCGGGCGACGCAGCGCGGCCATATTCTCGCCTGCAAGCGGTTTGCGGCTTATCTGAAGCGCTCGCCTGAGGCGGCCACGGCCGAAGATGTGCGCCTGTTCCAGTTGCAGCTGATGGAGAACGGCCTTTCCATCCAGAACCGCAACCGCACCATGACAGGTGTGCGCTTTCTGCTACGCGTGACAATGCGGCGGCACGATCTGGCGGCCGAGATCTTTCACATGAAGCAGCCGCAGAAGACCCCGCAGATCCTGAGCGCTGTGGAGGCGAAGCGCCTTTTGACAATGGCGTGCAAGCTTAAGGCGCGCGTGCTGCTCAGCATCGGTTACGGCGCCGGGCTCCGCGTCAGCGAGGTCGTGAAGCTGAAGGTGAAGCATATCGATAGCGCCCTTGGCGTCATTCGCGTCGAGCAGGGCAAGGGCAGGAAGGACCGCCAGGTGATGCTCTCGCCGGAGACGCTCGATCTTCTGCGCGAATGGTGGAAGGCGCGCACGGACAGGTACGACGCTGGCGTGCCGCCCCAGGAGCGCTGGTTGTTCCCGGGCCGGCGCAAGGGGCGGCCACTGACACCGAGGCAGGTCACCCGGCTGTTCCACGAAACGGTCGAGGCGGCGGGGATCAAGAAGAAGGTCACCCTCCATACGCTGCGCCACAGCTTCGCGACCCATCTGTTCGACCGCGGCGTCGATATCAGAACGATTTAAGCTTTGCTTGGACACGAGAAGTTGGAAACGACAGCGCGATATACGCGTGTCGCGACCGGCCTGATCACCGCCGTCGAGAGTCCTCTCGACCGGCTGTCGGCGCCAGAGAAGGCGAAGCGCAAGAAGGGCAAGGCCGCCTAACCCGCCGCAATGCCTCGTCCAGTGCTGGAAGTCGCGGACATATTCCGCGACCACGGCGCCGCCTGGCGTTACGCCAACCGCGGCCATGTCAGCCTCGGGCAGATGAAAGTGATGTCAGCCATCGAGCGCTGCCGCACCGCGGCGCTCGGCGGCCATGTCGCGCGCTGCGAGAACGCGGGTTGCGGGCATACGGTCATCGCATTCAACAGCTGCCTTATGTGCACTTCCAGTAATGGGGAGCTGACGCGCCTGCTGCTTCATTTTCCTGTTCATCGCCGCGCTTTCACTCTCCATTACGAAGCCCGCCGAAGCAACGCGAGTAGCTTGTCGGTCGGCTGGAACGCGCCGCGCCGCAGATGCGGCGGCACAATCGCTTCGATCGCATCGAGTTTCTCCGTCGGATCGCCCCGCGTGTAGACCTCGGTTGTCGTCAATGTGGCGTGGCCCAGCCACAGCGAGACTTTCCGAATGTCTCCCGTCGCCTGCAGGACGATCATCGCGCAGGTGTGCCTGAGCACGTGGGGCGAGACGCGCTTCTTCTTCAAGCCGGGCTTGTCTCGAGCGGCGGTTGCGACGTGCTTCTTGAGCAGATAGGCGAACCCCCAACGGGTCAGCGGCTCGCCCCGGGCGTTGACGAACACCTCTGGCGCTGCGGTTAGCCCGCGAACGGCGAGCCAGGCGCGCAGGGCCGCAACGGTGGCCTTCCACAATGGCAGCGTCCGTTCCCGCCGTCCCTTGCCGAGAATGCGGACGCTCATCGATGGCAGATCGATGTCGTCGACCTTCAAGCTCGTGAGCTCCGAGACGCGCAAGCCGGCGCAGACAGCCAGATGCAACATCGCCCGATCGCGGACGCCGTCACGTGTGGCGGGATCGGGCGCGTCGAGCACGGCCTGCAACTCGTCCTTCAGCAGGTAGGGAACGAGCCGTTGGTCCGTCTTCTTGAACGGGATCGCCAGCACGCGGCGAACCTGATCGAGCGCCGCCGGCTGCCGGTATTCGAGGAAGCGGTAGAACGACTTGATGGCCGCCAGCCGGACATTGCGCGTGACGGCGGCGTTCTTGCGCACCTCTTCGAGGTGCTCGAGGAAGGCGCTGACGAGGCTGGCGTCAAGCTGCTCCAACGTCAGCGCCGATGGCCGGACCTTCAGTTTTTTCGCGGCGAACTCGAAGAGCAGCTGGAAGCTCGAGGCGTAGGAAGCCTGAGTGTGCCGGCTGGCGCCTCGCTGGCTGGCCAGCGTGTCGCGGAGGAAAGCCTCGATGAGGGGAGCGATCGGCGTCATGACCGCCTCCCATCGCCCAGGAACTGTTCCCCGGCCGCGGCGACGTCGCGCATAAGGTCGGCGGTCGCTTCCAAGTACCAGTAGGTCGCATAGATGTTGACGTGCCCCATGTAGGTCGAGAGCGCCACCATATGCGCGCCGCTTCGGCTGCGACCGGACGGACTGTCAGCGAGTGCGCGCACCGCAAAGGTGTGCCGGAGATCGTGCAGACGCGGGCGACGCTGCGCCGCCGGCGCGATCCCTGCCTTGCGGGCCAATCTGTCGAAGGTCTCCTTGACGGCGATGTAGCGCATCGCGCCTCCGCTCTTGCCGATGAACACGGGATCATCGTCCGAGCGCGGCCGGCAACGAGACAGATAGCGCTGCAAGCCCGTCGCCGCCGTGTCGTGCAGCGGAACCAGCCGCGTCTTGCGGAACTTGGTCTCGCGGATCAGCAAGCCGTCGCGCGTCACATCGGCGACCGTCAGCTTCAGCGCTTCAGAGATCCGCAAGCCGGTGGCCGCGAGCAGCGCGATCAACGTCGCATAGGTCTCACCGCGCAAGCCGCCATCGGGCCGAAGCTGCAAAGCCGCCTCGATCAGGCGATCGAGTTCCGCGGCAGAATAGATATGCGGAGGCCGCCGTCGCTTGCGAGCGCCGAAGTGTTTGGCCGGCGGCAGCTCGTGCCGGCCGTCCTCGATCCGGACGTGGCGTACGAAGCGGCACACGGCCTTCAGCCGGGCGTCACGCTGCGCGACGGACGGCCCGAGCGCTGCCCAATCGATGGCTGTTTGGGTGTGAACATGCGATTGCCCGCGCTCGGCGGCGAAGGCGGCGAAGCTCTTCAGCAGGTACTCGGCATTCGACATTGCAAAGCCGGCGGCTCTGCGGAGGCCGAGATAAGTCTCGATGGCGTTCAGCATCAGAGCGCCTCCGGCCAGGGCTGCGCGATCTGCCTCAGGAGCGCGACATCGGCCTTTGCGTAGAAGGCGGTCGTGTCGATGCCGCGATGCCGCAGGACCAAGCCAATCTTCTCCAACGGCACGCCATGGCGCAGCATCTCGGTTGCCGCCGTGTGGCGCAGCGCGTGCGCGCCTTTGAACGGTGTGACGATGCCGGCCCGCTTCATGACGCGCCTCACCAGAGACGAGACGCCGTCGCCGTTTTTTAACGGCCGATATGGCGCGATCGTGCGCAAGAACACATGATCGCTCGGCGAGATCGAAGGTCGGGACTCGAGGTAGGCGACGATCGCATCGCCGGCGTCCTGTGGCAGCGGCAGGCGGACTTGGTAGCGCGACTTGCCCGAGACGCGAAGCGAGCCCGTCTCCCACTCGATATCGGCGAGCCGCAACTGCGCCACGTCGCCGGCGCGCAATCCGAGACGCACCAGAAGCAGGATAATCGCGCGCTCACGCCGCCGCGCGGGGACATCGCCATCACAGGCGGCAATCAGCCGGTTCACGTGCTCCGGCGACAGAGACCGCGGCATGTCGGCAAGCCGCCAGTGGGCGTAAACGGGAACCGCACTGTCGAGCCCGACGCGGCAGCGGCCTTCGACGACGAGGTAGCGCAGAAATGCGCGCAGGCCGGTCGTCATTTTCTCGATTGTGCCGCGCCCGCTCGTGCTCGCACGATCCATGAAGGTACGGCGGATGCCTGCTGCATCCCAGTTCGCCGGATCTTCCCCGAGCGCCGTGAGCAAGCCGGCGGCGTCGCGCACATAAAGCCTGATCGTGGCGTCGGACGCTCCGCGGTGCTTGCGCAGCCATGCTTTGAAGCCCGTAACCAACTGCAGTTCAACCGGTGCCGCCGCAGCAGCAGCGGCCGGCTGGCACACGCCGATCTCTACGAGGCGCCGGCGAAAGAGCTTGGCGCCGTAGATAGTGTGGTGATTGTGACGGCCGCCCTTCTCGCGTGGGCAACGACAGGCGCGCAAATGCTTGCTGAACGCCTGAAGATCGATCTCGTCCGGCAATACGCCTCGCGGCGCCAGGACATAGCCGAGATGCGCCGCCGCCCGCAGGTATCGAACCGCCGTGTCGGCGCTGTAGCCCTGGCGTTCGAGCGCCGCTGCGAAGCCGTCGAGATACGGCCCGCTCGGCCCGCTGCGCAGATGTTCCCGCCTCTTCGATGCCGGGAAGTAGGTCTCCAACATGATCGTCCCCGTTTGTGATCGGCCGACAGTGGCCGAGCCGACGGGGCGCGCAGGGGCGTCGTGTAATGGAGAGTGAAAGCGCGGCGATGCACAGGAAAATGAAGCAGCAGGCGCGTCAGCTCCCCATTACTGGAAGTGCACATAAGGCAGCTAATGGGCGACGCCCATTAGCTGCCGCGACCGGCATTGCCCAAAATGTCAAGGGAGCACCGCGCGGGAATGGCTGGCCGAGCGTCAGGCCGACCTTCTGCCCGTTCCCTATTTCCACGTGGTCTACACGCTGCCCGCCCGCATCGCCGATATCGCCTACCAGAACAAGGCCGCGATCTACGGCATCCTGTTCAAGGCCTCGGCGGAGACCACCCTCAGGATCGCCGCCGATCCGAAGCGGCTCGGCGCGCGCATCGGGTTTATCTCGGTGCTGCACACGTGGGGCTCGGCCATGACGCATCATCCGCATGTGCATATGATCGTGCCGGGCGGCGGCCTTTCCGCCGACGGCCAGCGCTGGATCGCCGGACGGCCCGACTATCTCCTGCCGGTTCCCGTGCTCTCTGAGCTGTTCCGGGGGCTTGTGCTTTCCCTGCTGCTCGAAGCGCATGCCGGCGGTCGCCTCAGGTTTTTCGGGGAGCACGCCGGGCTCGCCGATGAGAAAGCGTTCAAGGCCTTCCTGGCGCCGCTGTGGGGCGCCGGCTGGGTGGTCTACGCGAAAAGACCTTTTTCCGGGCCGGCCGCGGTCTTGGCTTATCTCGCCCGCTACACCCATCGCGTCGCCATCTCAAACAGCCGCCTGATCGCGGCCGGCGCCAACGGCGTCACGTTCAAATACAAGGACTATCGCGTCGAAGGGCCGGAGCGGTACAAGGTCATGACGCTCGCGCCGCATGAGTTCATCCGGCGCTTCCTCCTGCATGTGCTGCCGAAGGGCTTCCACCGCATCCGCCATTACGGGCTCCTGGCCAATGGCGGGCGGGCGGAGAACATCGCCAAGGCCCGCGCGCTGCTCGCCGTTTCGCCCGCGCCGGAGGCCGAGGGCGCCGACGTCGCGGAGAGGGCTGAGCCGGACGGCTCCAGCGTCCTGCCGCGGCCATGCCCGCACTGCGGCGGGCGCATGATCGTCATCGAGGTCTTCGCCCGAGGTTCGATGCCTCGATACGCTGCTCCGGCTACAGCGCCAGCCTGGATCGACACGTCATGACGCCGTCGCAGCTGTTTTCAAACCGCAATGATGGCCGTGATTGTGGCTGGGCTTGGCCCGGCCACGCCGGCGCTTGCTATAAGACACGCCGCAGCAGCTCAAAAACTTCTCGGAACGCATCCTTTCGTGCTGGCTGGCGGCATTCCTGCCGCTGTCCTATAACCTCCGCGCCTCCCCAAAGGCCACGATCATCCGTCGCGTCCGTTCGATGGGCGTCTGCGGTCACCGGCGCGCACTTCGAATCCCCATAGCCTGCTGATAGGTTGCTGCCGCCGCGGAGCCCTGCACCCCGCGATTTCGTGCCCCGGCGCTTTTCGGACGCCTGCTGTTGGCGCGTGTGGATGGCTCCGTCATGCAGGCATCCGAAAACCTGCACTGAACCAGACGGCGCCCTAATGCGGCCGGGAGCTACGGCGGTAGGGAGGACAACAGCCGGGGCATCGCCAATCCGGAGTTGAGTTTAGGCCACAACGCACGCTTTAGCACCATTGACGGCGCTTTGTAAGATTGTATCAGTCATGCGGCGGACATAGGAATAATCGTGAAATGCATATAGCCAGACCATTATCACAGCAACCTGCTACCGACATGCCATGGACGGGGGGCGGTGTCCCGGCGGACCAAAATTCCTTGTCGCAAAAACCCGAAGTTCGCGCCGTTGAGAGCTTTTCCAGATTGAGCGCAAATGAACGGCTTGCCTGGAACGCTCTTTTTAAGATGCGGTCCGATTCGGTGCCGTTTCAGTCGTTAGCTTGGAATGAAAACTGGTGGAAGGCGTTTGGGCCGTCGTCACGGTTGACCACCAATGACGCCCTCATTTTGGTCGTGAGCTGCCGCAACGAAATCATCGCTTTTTTTCCGATGTTTCGCGTGACCCTTTCTGTGCTTGGGGTTGCGCTACTGCGCCACGTCAAACCCATGGGGAGCGATTCGAACCTGACCGAAGTCAAAACGGGGATTGTGCGCGAGGGGCGCGAAAGGGCCGCCTACGCCGCGTTGTCGGATTATTTCGAGAATGTCGATCGCCGTTGGGAACTCATGAACTTTCCGGCCGTGCCGGCCGGAGTTCTCGACGCCGGCGATGCGCTGTTCATCGAGCATCCAACTGTGCCCTTGATCGAGGGATTCACCATCGCGTTGGCTGGCGATTGGAATGCTTTCCACCGCGGCCTCAAGCACAATGTCAAGGAGGCCATCCGGAGGTCTCACAACAAACTCAAGCGCGACGGTCTCAAGCCCGTTTTCACCTGCTTAAGCAACTCAGCCGACATCCGGGACATGCTTCCAGAGTTTTACCGGCTTCACAGCGAGCGATCGAGAAAACAGGACGGCGCCCATCATCTGGATTATTTTCAGCCGCAAAAAGTCCGTTCGTTCATCGAGCTTTTGGCAAACGATCCGGCGAACTCCGGTATCCGGCTTTTCGTATTGAGGGACCGCGGCCGGTTGGTTGCGGCGCGTCTGGCGTTCGAAACTCCTCGCGGAATCTATTTATATTACTCCGGGTATGACCTTGAATACGGCAAATACAGCATCATGACCCGGCTGGTGGTCGAGATTCTGAAACGAAGCATCGCAAGCGGACAGAATGAGGTCCACCTGTCGTTCGGCCGCGACGGCTCGAAGACACGGTGGTCGCCCCGGGAGCTGGCCTATAAGCAGTATCTGTTTGTGCGGAAGGCGCTGCGTGGCCGGCTGTTGGCGGCCTTTTACTTGGCGTTTCTGAAGTGGCGCACGAAATATATCGTCTTCCAAAGCCCAGACGCTTCCCCGCTTCTGCCGTGTCATGCATCTGCAGCCTCGGCAGGATAGCCGAAAGCTTGGCCGCGGCCGCAGATCGATTGGCCATAGTCTGGATCGCAACGCTGGCGCTTCGGCGAACTGCCCGCTATGAGATCCAAAAGCGGTCATAGCCGCTTGAGCATATTTTGAGACCCGCCGCTCCCGCAACCGGCCTCAAGCGGCGGGTTCGATCCCGGCGTGCAGCGTCGCGCCGGCGCGGCCAGCAAGCGAAAAAGCGTGGTCGGGCGCGGGTCGCCATCCTCGAAACCAACCCCGTTCTGGCCATAATTGGCCGTCATCAAAAGGTGGGTTCACCGCTCGATTTGGCGGCGCAATTCGATTGAGTTGGAAGGCAAGATGGGAATCATGAACCGGAGATGGCTGGCTGCGCTTGCGGCGGCGGCATTCATGATTACAGCGAACGCGTTCGAGGCGAGCGCGCAGCGCAGCACAATCGACGACTGGCTGGGATTCGATCAATCCGGCGATCCGGCGGATCAGCCCCCGCGCGGCGCCTCGGCAAGGGAAAATGAAGCGCAGCCGGAACAGGGCTTTCCCACGCTTGCAAAAGAAAACGTCGCGGCCACCAAGCGCGCCATCGAGGAGTATGCCGGGATTGTGGCGCGCGGGGGGTGGGCGCAACTCCCTCCCATCGAGCTGCGCACCGGCATGAGCCACCCCGCCGTGGTCCAGCTCCGCAAGCGCCTGCAGGCGACCGGCGACTTGCAAGCCTTTGGCGGCACGCCCGAAATTTACAATTCCTATGTCGAACGCGCCGTGAAGAAGGCGCAAACGCGCCACGGCCTGCCCGCCACGGGCTTCCTCGACAAGGAAACCATCCTGGAGCTGAATGTGCCCGCGGTCGCGCGGTTGCGCCAGCTGCGCACCAATCTGCCCCGCCTGCAAACCGCGTCCGCCGCGGCGCCCGCCGGCAAATATGTGGTGGTGAACATCCCCTCGGTGCAAATCGAGGCGATCAACAATAATGAGGTCGTCTCGCGCCACAGGGGCGTTGTCGGCAAGCCCGACAGGCCGTCCCCCTTGGTCAATTCGGCGATCGAGGAGATCAATTTCAATAAGGATTGGTTCGTTCCGCCAACCGTTTTGAAATCGGACTTATTGGGCGACCCGCATAAGAAGGGCAAGGAAGCGCTGGAGGCGCACAAGATCGACGTGTATTCCGATTTCGCGGGATACCAGAAGGGCCTGCGCATCGACCCGGACACCGTCGATTGGAGTTCGGACGCGCCGCTGCATCTGTTTTACGTGCAGAATGGCGGCCCGGAAAATCCGCTCGGTTTCGTCAAGCTGAACTTTGCAAGCCCGCACCACGTTTACATGCACGATACGGCGGCTCCCAGCGTTTTCTCGCAAGCCTTCCGGGCCGAAAGCTCGGGCTGCGTGCGCGTGCAGGGCATTCATCGTCTCGTGGCATGGCTGATGGAGGATAATGGCTGGACCGTGCAGCAGGTGCTGCGCATGAAGGACACCGGTGAAAAGCTCAACATACGGCTCAAGAAGAAGGTGCCGCTGTTCTGGGTTTATGTCACGGGCTGGGCGACGCAGGACGGCACGGTGCAATTCCGCCGGGATATCTATCGCCGGGATGGCGTCGAGGCGTTTGCGTCGGCCGGCTGAAGCAGAGTGTCCCAATTCAGCCGGCGGGTGGGTCATCCCGCAAAGGCGAAGCAATCCGGGATCTGAATAAGTCGCAGGCCTCGTAGTTTGCAGATCCCGGCTCGCGCTTCGCTTGGCCGGGATGGCGATGCCTGCAGCGGGCGCGCGCGCCGCCGGCTTATCCTCGCGCTAACAGCGGCGGTATCGAGGGGCTCGCCGTTTACGCGCGGCCCGCGGCGCCGACGAGATGCGACGGGTCGATGCCGAGGCTTCCGAGCGCGCGGCCATACTTGCTTTCAATGTCGCCGCCGAAAACGATGTCGGGATCGGCCGGGCAGTTCAGCCAGCCATTGGACTGGATTTCGCGCTCAAGCTGGCCCGCCGCCCATCCGGCATAGCCAAGCGCCAGGATCGCCTTGTGCGGCCCGCTTCCCTTGGCGATCGCCCTCAGAATATCGATGGTTGCGGTGAGAGAGACGTTGTCGTTGATCGAAAGCGTGCTGTCCTCGGCGAAATAATCGGAGCTGTGCAGGACGAACCCCCGGCTTGTCTCGACCGGTCCGCCAGCATAGACGTCCATCGAGTCGACATGGATGGCGGCCTGACGGGAATCCGCAGCCGTGATCTCGAGTTGCTCCAGCAGCCTTGGCAAGGTGATGTGCGGCGCGCGCTGATTGATCACGATCCCCATCGCGCCCTCCGCCGAATGCGCGCACATGTAAATCACGGCGCGATGAAAGCGCGGATCGGTCATCGAAGGCATGGCGATAAGAAGCTGCCCTTCGAGGTAGCCGTCCGTTTTCAATGAGCCAATATTGGAGAGTCTTCTTGGCATATCTAAATGGTAGCGCTTCTGGCGGCTTTTTGTGAAGTGCGATCGCTTATTTTTTTGTAAGCGCCGCCTTAAACTGCGCCGCGGGCAAGTGTCGTTCGGCATCCGGATGAACCGGAAAGGCACGCGCGGGTTCCAGGGCGCGCCCGGCGGACAAAGCGCCCGTCCGGACTGACGTTGCGAGCAGCGCCCGGGTGCAGCGCGGCTTCGATTTGATGAGCGCGGCCAAGGCGGCAAGCTCGCCGCATGTTTTTCGGCGCAATGTGCAAAAAAACAGATCGCGTCGGGCGAAGGGACCGGTCTATGGATGTGCTCAACCAATTGCAGCAGCTGCCGCAACAGGCGTTTGGCGGCCTGGCGAAGTCTATGCGCGATGTGTGGGACTGGTGCCTCACACAGGTTCTCGCCGTCCCATGGGACAGGATCGGAGACCTGCCGGGCTCGAAGGTTCTTCTCTTGATCGCAAGCGCGGGCATCGTCGCCTTCTTCCTGTACCGCGCCGCGCGCCAGCTGTTCGCAGCGGGACAGAAGGCTTTCGCCGCGTTCATCGCCTTGCTCACCGTATTCGTGAAGATCTTCCCGTCCATCCTGGTCGCCGGGCTTGCCGCCGCCGCCGGTGCATGGGTCGTCAATCACGTCCAGCTCTAGAAATCGTTCGCTGAGAGCTACCCTCTTTTTTCGGGCTTGACGGGTGCGGGTGTCCCGCCCCGGAGCTTTGATTTGCGTCAATATGTGCACTGCACAAAAATGGGAAACCGTGTGCGGCGCTGGGCCGTCGTCGCCGGAGCGCTGCAGCCAAACCGCAGCCACGGAGCGCCCATGACCATCCGCAATCTCAATCATATGTTTCAGCCGCAAAGCGTCGTGCTGATCGGCGCAAGCGAACGCCCCGGCTCCGTCGGCCGTCTCATCGCCGGGAACCTCGTGAAAGGCGGGTTTGCCGGCAAAATCGCTTTCGTCAATCCGGGCCATGACACGATCCTCGGCCGCCCTTGCTTCCGCGACGCCGGCGCCTTGCCCTTCGTCCCTGAACTCGCGGTCGTCGCCACGCCGCCGAAAACCATACCCGGCGTTATCGATGAGCTGGGCCGCAAGGGTTGCAAAGCCGCGGTGGTCATAACGGCCGGAGTCACGGGCGAGCTGGCAAAAGCGATGCAAGCCGCCGCGAAGCCCTATCTCTTGCGCATAATCGGCCCGAACTGCCTTGGCATCCAGCTGCCGGGCTTGAAGCTCGACGCGACCTTCTCGCACAAGCTGGCGGATCCGGGAGACATTGCGCTTGTGTCGCAGTCGGGCGCCCTCGCGCTCGCCATGCTCGATTGGGCGGCCGTCGAAGGCGTCGGTTTCAGCCATGTCGTCTCGATCGGCGACGCAACCGACGTCGATCTCGGCGATATGCTGGATTACCTCGCAGGCGACGTCACGAGCCGCGCCGTCTTTTTGTATATCGAGTCTATCACGCGCGCTCAGAAGTTCATGTCGGCGGCGCGGCGCTGCGCGCGCTCCAAGCCCGTGATCGCGATCAAGGCGGGCCGCCATCCCGAAGGCGCAAAGGCCGCCGCCTCGCATACCGGCGCGCTTGCCGGCGCCGACAACGTCTATGACGCCGCGCTGCGCCGCGCCGGCGTGCTTCGCGTGCTGGAACTCGACGAACTGTTCGACGCGGCCGAGATGCTGGCGCGCGTCAAGACCGTGCCGGGAAGCCGGCTCGCCATCGTCACGAATGGAGGCGGGGCGGGCGTACTCGCCGCCGACAGGCTTGTGGATTTGCGCGGTACGCTCGCCAATCTCGAACCGGCGACCTATGAAGCGCTCAACGCCGCGCTGCCGCCGACGTGGTCGCATGGCAACCCCGTCGACATTATCGGCGACGCCGGACCGGACCGCTATCACGCCGCGATGGAGGCGGTGCTCAAGGATAAGAACACGGACGCCATCCTCGTCATGAATTGCCCGACTGGCGTCGCTTCTGCTGTCGATGGGGCGAAGGCGGCGGTCGAGGCGGTGCTCAAGGCGCGGACTTTGGGCAATAAGAAGCCCGTCGTTGCGACGTGGCTCGGGCAAAGCGAAGCTCTGACGCTGCGGCCGCTGTTCGCCAACGCCGGCATCCCCGATTTCGAGACGCCGAAGGCTGCCGTCGAGGGCATCATGCAGCTCGCGCGTTATGAGCGCGCCCAGACCGAGCTGATGCAGACGCCGCCCATTCTGCCGCGGGAGAATTTCGATCCCGAAGCGGTGGATGCCGCCATCGCGCACACGCTCGCCCAAGGCCGCAACCTGATGACCGAGCCGGAGGCCAAGTCGGTGCTCAGCGCCTACGGCATCCGGACCGTTCCGACCAAGGTGGCGGCGACGCCCGAGGAAGCGGGCAGGGCGGCGGCGGACCTCTTGCGCGGCTGGTCGTCGGTCGTGGTAAAGATCCTTTCGCCCAACTTGACGCATAAATCCGATATCGGCGGCGTCCGGCTCGACATTGCGTCCGCAGAGGATGCCGAAAAGATTACGAGGCAGATGCTGAGGGACATCAAGGCTGCCCAGCCCGACGCCCTTATCGAGGGCGTCACGGTGCAGCCGATGATCCGCCCCCGCGGCGCCTACGAGCTGATCCTCGGCATAACGACCGATCCCACCTTCGGGCCGGTCGTTCTGTTCGGCGCGGGCGGCACCGGCGTGGAGGCCATAGGCGACACCGCGATGTCGCTGACCCCGCTCGACATGAAGCTTGCGCGCGAACTGGTTTCATCGACGCGCATCTATCAGCTTTTGAAAGGGTTCCGGGACAAGCCTCCGGTGGACCTCGACGGGCTTGCGCTTTGCCTCGTGAAGCTGAGCAATCTCGCCGTTCAGCACAGGGCCATTCGCGAACTCGACATCAATCCGCTTCTCATCGACCACAAGGGCATGATCGCGCTCGACGCGCGCATCAAGGTCGAGGACACGGCGCTCCATCCGCCCGTGCCTTGCGCCATCAGGCCCTATCCTTTGCAGTGGGAGAAGACGCAGACGCTGCCCGACGGAACCGAAATCGTTGTCCGCCCCATCCGGCCCGACGACGAGCGGTTCTACGAGCGCTTCATGGGGCTTACGACGCCGGAGGATCTGAGGCTCAGGCTGTTCGCCCCGGTCCGCGAGTTCTCGCACAAATATCTCGCGCGCTTGACGCAGATCGACTACGGGCGGGAGATGGCGTTCATCGCGCTGAAACCGCAGGCCGATGGCTCGGAGGAGATGCTTGGCGTCGCCCGCTTCTTCGCGGACCCCGACTACGAAAAGGGCGAATATGCCGTGCTGGTCCGCTCCGATTACAAAGGTCGCGGGCTCGGCTGGGCGCTCATGCATCGGCTCATTTGCTATGCAAGGCGCGAGGGGCTCAAGGTTCTGCACGGGCTCGTGCTGCGCGAGAATACCGGCATGCTGCAGATGTGCCACGAATTGGGCTTCAACTCAGAGCGCGATCCGGATGACCCGCAGGTTGTGAAGGTCGTCCTCGACCTGAAATCGCCAGCTGTCGCGGCTCTTTGCGCATAGAGCCGCTCCGCCATGGCCGGGCCCGATCCTCGGCTGTCCGGTTTTTTTCAACGTCGTCATCCCGGAAGGGGCGCCTTTGGCGCGCTGTCCGGAATCTTTCAAAACCTCCGCCCGAAGTATTGAGGAGACCCCGGATAAGCGCGAGGGCGCTTTCCGGGTGACATCGAAGGGTGAGCGATCGGGACAACAATGGCCCCGATCCGGGGATCGAAGGGCGGACATGACGGTAACCGGCGCTAAGGCTTCACCACGGCGGCCGTCTGACCGAAGAGGACCTTCTTCGCCTCCTCGCTCATGGTCGGCTGCGTATTGATCTCCTTCCCGCGCTCATAGGCCCTCACCGTCGCCGGGCGAGCCTGGATTTCCTCGAACCAGCGCTTCAAGTGCGGGAAATCTTCGAGCTTTTGGCCCTGGCGCTCGTAAGGGACGATCCACGGATAGGCGGACATGTCGGCGATGGAGTACTCGCCCGCGACGAAAGGCCGGCCGGCGAGGCGCTTGTTGAGCACGCCGTAGAGCCGGTTCGTCTCCTTCACATAGCGGTCGATGGCGTAGGGGATTTTCTCCGGCGCGTACACGCTGAAATGATGGTTCTGCCCCGCCATCGGCCCAAGCCCGCCCATCTGCCAGAACAGCCATTGCAGAACCTCGACCCGGCCGCGCAGATCGGAGGGAATGAAACGCCCGGTTTTCTCGGCGAGGTAAAGGAGAATGGCGCCCGATTCGAAGACCGAAATGGGCGCGCCGCCGCCCGCCGGATCGCGGTCGATAATGGCCGGCATGCGGTTGTTCGGCGATATCGCGAGAAAATCCGGCTTGAACTGATCGCCCGCGCCGATGTTCACCGGGACAATCGTATAGGGAAGCCCTGCTTCTTCGAGAAACATCGTGATCTTGTGGCCGTTCGGCGTGGTCCAGTAATAAAGCTCGATCATGAGAGCCCTTTCGCGGCGCGGTTGAGGGTGGCGGAATTCCTTGGGCTATAGATTTGGGCGGGCTTTGCCTCGCAGTCCACTCTTTTTGGCCGCCGCTTTTAACAGCAGCAGCTTGTGGCGGCTCGGGGTGGGGGCCTGATGAATGGCGCTTGTTCCCGGCATCGAGGCGCCATTCGATAAGCGGTGAACGGATCATTTGGCGCAATCGCCGCAAAGCTACAATTTTTGCGGGAAAAATTTTAATTGACGAAGTCGTTCCGTTGGGGACAAGAGTAAAAAAAAGGTTTATAGTGTTATTCGCGCTGGAAAGTGGATTGTGCAGCGCCAAATCACCCCCCAAAAATTCTATCGAGGCCACACCATGGACCTTCAGGACACCCGTATGCAGTGTTTGCGTATGGCTGCCGAGCTGGACGGCAACGTTGATGCCGTCATGGCCGCAGCGCAACGCCTCTACGATTTTGTCAAGGGCGCCGAGCCGGCGGCGCCTGCGCTCGCGCCTGCCGCCGACGGCTCGCCCGAGCCCGTCGCGGCCGCCGAGCCGCAGGCGGAACCCGCCACGGCGCAGGCTGGCGCAGTCGCGGAGGCTGCGATTAGCGAGCCCCTCGTCGCCGACCCCATCGCGGCATGCGGAACCGCCCTTGTGATGCCGGAGAGTGGAAACCTGGCCGAAGCCTTGCCAAGCCCCGAGGCCCTGGCCGCTGCTGAGGCGCAGGTCGAAGTCGCGGCTGAGAAGGCGCCTGCCGGCATTAAGGCTGAGGAGGCCCCTGTCGAGGTTGCGACCGAGGCTCCGGCGGAGGTTGCCGTCGAGGAGGTTAAAGTCGAGGCGGCGGCTGAGGAGGCGCCGGTCGAGGTCGCGACGGAGGAGGCTCCGGCGGAGGTTGCCGTCGAGGAGGTTCAAGTCGAGGCGGCGGCTGAGGAGGCGCCGGTCGAGGTTGCGACCGAGGCTCCGGCGGAGGTTGCCGTCGAGGAGGTTCAAGTCGAGGCGGCGGCTGAGGAGGCGCCGGTCGAGGTCGCGACGGAGGAGGCTCCGGCGGAGGTTGCCGTCGAGGAGGTTCAAGTCGAGGCGGCGGCTGAGGAGGCGCCGGTCGAGGTCGCGACGGAGGAGGCTCCGGCGGAGGTTGCCGTCGAGGAGGTTCAAGTCGAGGCGGCGGCTGAGGAGGCGCCGGTCGAGGTCGCGACGGAGGAGGCTCCGGCGGAGGCTGCAGCCGAGGAGGTTAAAGTCGAGGCGGCGGCTGAGGAGGCCCCTGTCGAGGTTGCGACCGAGGCTCCGGCAGAGGTTGCCGCGGAGGAGATTAAAGCCGAGGCGGCGGCTGAGGAGGCGCCGGTCGAGGTCGCGACGGAGGAGGCTCCGGCGGAGGTTGCCGTCGAGGAGGTTCAAGTCGAGGCGGCGGCTGAGGAGGCGCCGGTCGAGGTCGCGACGGAGGAGGCTCCGGCGGAGGCTGCAGCCGAGGAGGTTAAAGTCGAGGCGGCGGCTGAGGAGGCCCCTGTCGAGGTTGCGACCGAGGCTCCGGCGGAGGTTGCCGTCGAGGAGGTTCAAGCCGAGGCGGCGGCTGAGGAGGCGCCGGTCGAGGTCGCGACCGAGGCTCCGGCAGAGGTTGCCGCGGAGGAGATTAAAGCCGAGGCGGCGGCTGAGGAAGCTCCTGTCGAGGTTGCGACCGAGGCTCCGGCGGAGGTTTCCGCACTCGAAGTTGCAGATGAGGAGACTCAAATCCCGGCGGCCGATCCGGACTTCGTTGTACCGGCGCCTCCCGCGTCGCTCACCGACCTGAGCGAGCAGCCGGCACAGCATGCCTGATCTCCAGGCCTATATTCGAGACGTGGAAGATTGACTATCCGGGCCACTCGGAATTTTGGGAACAAGCACCACAGGCTCTGCCGCTCTGACCAGCGGCGGCAGAGCCGCTAGCTTATCGGATTCATTCTGCTTTCTGGGTGCGCGCGCATATAACTCAAAGCGCCCCGCCGCGCGGATAGCTTGCCAGAAACGCTTCTCAGCTCCCCGGCGCTAGCGAAAACTCCCGATCGAGCGCGAGGGGGCCTTGCTGCGGCGCTGCCATCCCCTTTTCGACCAGATATTCGAGGTGCGCGAAAACGGAGAGCGAGGCCGCTCGCGTCAGCGAGGGATCGAGGCCGGTATAGATGCGCGCGACCATGTCGGGGATCGAAGTCAAGCCTGCCCGCATCGCCTCAACCACTTCCATCTCCCGCCAGCGGCGATGGAAGATGAGCGCCTTCACATGGCGCTGCGGGTCCTGGATGGGCGCGCCGTGGGCCGGGAAATAGGCGGCCTCTTTCCGCTCCGTCAGCAAATCGAGCGAGCGCATATACGCGCCCATATGGCCTTCGGGCGGCGCGACGACGCTTGTGTTCCAGCCCATGACGTGATCGCCCGAAAAGAGGATGTTGCGCTCGGGCCAGAAGAAGCAGAGATGGTCGGGCGCATGGCCGGGCGTGTGGATCGCCTGAAGCCGCCAGGCGCCGCCCTCCACCGTATCGCCGTGCTTCAGCGCGATGTCGAAGGCGACGGGTACGACGAAGCTTTGCCCCGACGGACCTATCGCGCCGGACGAAGGCGCGCCCGCGTCTCTCGGCATGCCGCACGCGGCCGCGCCGGTCCGCTGCTTCAGGGCGCCGGCCGCGCCGCTGTGGTCGGCGTGGCAGTGGGTAAGGAGGATGTGCGTAACGCGCTCGCCCTTCAGCGCGCCGATCAGCACATCGAGTTGCTCGCCCGGCGCCGGGCCGGGGTCGATCGCCGCGACTTCGCCTTCTCCGATTACATAGAGATTGGTGCCCTTGAAGGTGAACGGCCCCGGATTTTCGCAGACGATGCGGCGCACGCCGGGCGCGATCTGCTCGAGTTCGCCATAGCGGAAGTCCATCTCGCGCAAAAAGGGCGGGGTTTTGTGTTTCGGATTGCTCAAGGGGTCGCTCCACGTGGTCGCCGCTGAAGCTTCGGTCGCGCGCGCCGTTTGTCAAATGCAAAACAAGTTGAGAGGCGCGACAGGCGGAGAAACCCCTCGCCCTCCGGGAGCGGCCATTGCAGAGGGGGGACGGCGCCTTGGAAGGGACGCGAAGGGCGCCATATTCCAGGAGAATTCCATCTCTCGCGGGGCGCACCCATGACAAACCCGGACATCTTCGCCGCCGTCGACACCTATATCGCGGACCGGTTCGCCAAGGAGGACGCGGCGCTGATCACAGCCGTGGAGGAGATGCGCGCCGCCGGCATGCCCGAGATCAGCCTGTCGCCCGTGCTCGGCAAGTTCCTTTATATGCTGGCCAAGCTTGCCCGCGCGCGCCGCATCCTCGAAATCGGCACGCTCGGCGGCTACAGCGCCATCTGGCTCGGCCGCGCGCTGCCTGAGGGCGGGAGCATGCTCACGCTCGAAATCGATCCCCTCCACGCGAAGGTCGCCCGCCGCAACCTCGCCCGCGCCATGCTGCTCGGCACGGTGGAGGTGCGCGAGGGCGCCGCGCTCGACATCCTGCCGAAGCTGATCGAGGCAGGGGAGGGGCCGTTCGACCTGATCTTCATCGACGCCGACAAGGAGCCCTACCCAGAATATTTCGAGCTTTCGCTGCGGCTTGCCCGGCCGGGGACGCTGATCGTCGCCGACAACGTGATCCGCCAGGGCGGCGTCATCGACCCGGCGGCGCCCGAATTGCGGGTCCGTGGCGTCAGGCGGCTCGCCGGGGCGCTTAGCCATCACCCAGCGGTCGAGGCCACGATTGTCCAAAATATAGGCATCAAGGGCCATGACGGCATGGCGCTCGCGATCGTGAAGTAGCGCGAATTGCTGCGGTTGCGAAAAAGCGTAGCGCTTAAGGACGCGGACGAGCATGCGCGCTTGACTTCGCTTTGCACGCTAGCTTAAAAACGACCGGAAAATTCTGACGCGCTTATAATTTCCTGGCGATCGGGTTCCGATGTCATCCTCCGGAGACGGCGATCAAGACGGACGCAAGACGCCTGAGTCGAGCGATCGCTTGAGAGAGCGGCTTCGCGAGCTTGAGCGGAAGCTTGAGCCGGGGGACGATAAGCGCGAAGGCATGTCCGACGAAGATATCGGGAGGAGAAGCTCGGCGCTCGGGAAAGCCTTCAAGATTTCCACGGAGCTGGTGGCGGGCGTGTTTGTAGGGGGCGCGTTTGGCTGGTTTCTGGATAACTGGCTGTTTCCCAGACTGGGCATGAAAACGTCTCCCTTGTTCCTGCTCGTGTTTCTTTTTTTGGGGATAGCCGCCGGGTTCGTGAATGTGATCCGCGGCGCGCGCGGGATGGGTGAGAAGTAAGAACGGCCGGGCCTTCAGCATCGGCAAGGATTGCAATGAGCGACTGGTTCATCAGCGCGGCGCAGGCCGCAACGGCGGAAGGCGGCCACGGCGGACATGGGTTCAACCCCATGCATCAGTTCGTCATCCAGCGTTTTTATCCCCTCCAGATCGGGGGCTACGACGCGTCCTTCACCAACTCCTCCTTGTGGATGGTGATGGCGACGGGCTGCGTGCTCATCCTTCTCCTCTACAGCATGCAGAGGGCCGCCCTCGTCCCGAACCGGCTCCAATCCGTCAGCGAAATCGCCTATGAATTCGTGGCCAACATGGTGCGCCAGAACGCGGGCGACGCCGGGATGAAATATTTTCCGGTGATCTTCACGATTTTCATGTTCGTCCTGTCGATGAACCTGATCGGCATGATCCCGCTGCCGGGCCTGGGCGCGTTCACTGTGACGAGCCACATCATTATCACCTTCGCGCTCGCGGCCTTCGTGTTCATCGGAGTGACGCTGATCGGCATCTTCAAGAACGGCTTCGGCTTCCTGAAACTGTTCGTGCCCTCCGGCGTGCCGATCTATCTTCTGCCGCTCATCACGGTGATCGAGATCATCTCGTATTTCACCCGGCCGATCAGCCTCTCGGTTCGTCTTTTCGCGAACATGATGGCCGGACACACGATGCTGGCCGTCTTCGGCAGCTTTGTCGTAGGACTTGGCGTCAATGTCGGCCTGCTGGCGGGCGGCGTGCCATTCGTCTTCATCGTTCTGCTTATGGGGCTTGAGCTACTGATCGCCTTCCTGCAGGCCTACGTCTTCGCGGTCCTGTCCTGCATCTACCTGGCCGACGCCCTCCACGCATCCGAACACTAGCGCATCCGCAACCACTCAACCGATCGATCTAACAGGAGAAATCATCATGGATCCAGCAGCAGCCAAGCTCATCGGCGCGGGCCTCGCCTGCTCGGCCCTCATCGGCGCCGGCGTCGGCATCGGCAGTATCTTCGGCAACTTCCTGCAGGGCGCTCTTCGCAATCCGTCCGCGGCGCCGGGCCAGTTCCCGAACCTGCTGCTCGGCTTCGCGCTCGCCGAAGCAACCGGCCTCTTCGGCCTCGTGATCGCGCTCATCCTTCTCTTCGTCTTCTAATCAGCCAGGATCGGCGGCGCCGGCAGCGGCGCCTTCGTCAACGCACAGGCGGTCTTCATCCATGCCTCAATTGAACCCCGCTGATTTTGCCCCCCAGCTGATTTGGCTGGCGATCATTTTCACGCTTTTCTATCTCGCGCTGTCGCGCATCGCGCTGCCGCGCATCGAGAAGGTCCTCAAGGATCGGAAGTCGAAGATCGGCGGCGACCTCGAAGGCGCCCGCAAGGCCCAGCACGAAGCCGACAAGGAAGCGGAACGCTACGACGCCGAAATCGCCGCCGCGAAGGGCAAGGGGCATAACGCCATCCGCGCCTCCCGCGAGAAGCTCAACGCCGAGCTGGCCGGGAAGCGGAAGGAACTCGACGGACAGCTTGCCGAGAAGGCGGGCGAAACCGAAAAGCGGGTTCAGGCGCTGCTTGAGCGGGCTTCCGGCGAGATGGAGGCCATGACGGCTAGCGTCGTCAGCGACATCGTGAAGGAGCTGGCCGGCGTTGAGGTCAGCGACACAGAGGTCAAGACGGCGCTCCGTCAGACCTCGAAGGAGTAGCTGCATGGACCCCAAGATATTCATGGATCCCGAGGCCTGGGTCGCGATCGCCTTCGTGATCTTCATCGGCGTGCTCCTGTATTACAAGATCCCGGCGATGCTTGTCGGGGCGCTGGACCAGCGGTCAGCAGCCATCGCGCGCGAGCTGGAGGAGGCCCGCAGGCTGCGCGCCGAAGCGGAGTTGCTGCTTTCGGACTACAAGCGGCGCGCCGAGAACGCGCAGTCCGAGGCCGATGAGATCATCTCGCAGGCCGAGCGGGAAGCCGCCGCCTACGCCAAGGAGGCGCGTTCCGCTTTCGATGAAATGATCGCCCGCAGGCTCACCGTCGCGGAGCAGAAGATCAAGCTCGAAGAGGAGAAGGCGCGCAAGCAGATCCGCGCGCAGGCCGCCGAACTCGCCGTCGCCGCCGCCGAGCAACTCATCGAGCAGAAGGTGACCGGCAACGTCGCCGAAAACACGATCACGGCCAGCCTCGACAGGATCAAGAAGCGGCTGCATTAGCAGGGCTGAAAAAGGCTTGCGCTCATGGTTGGCTCACCATGGGGGACAAGCCATTCAAGGCGTTCGACCACATCCTTGGCCAGTCGAAACATGAAGTCCGGATATCCGCCTTTTTCAGCGGCCTGCCAGAGTGGCTTCGTAGGAGCAAAGACGGCGACAGCCGCAAGCGGGCCGATGCCGGCTTCGCTTCATAGGGGGAGGCGGGTTTGAACGTTTTGGCGATTGCGTCGGCTTGGTTCTTCATCCTTCACCTGCTCCCTTCGACGCCGCTCAGGCCGCGCGCCGTCGCGCTCGCCGGAGAAGCCGTCTACGGCGCCGCCTTCTCCATTTTGTCGCTCCTCGCCATCTATTGGACGACCCAGCAATTCAACGCGGCGCCCTATGGCGAGAAGCTTTGGATCGCGCCCGCGTGGTGGCCGTGGTTGAAAATGGCGCTCGTCCTGTTCGCTTTCATTCTCATCTTCGGCGGCCTCCTGACGGTCAACCCGTCCGCGCCGGGTGGCCAGAAAATCGCCGATGCGGGGGCCGCCGCCAGGGGCATTTTCGCCATAACCCGCCATCCGGTGATGTGGGGCGTCGCGATCTGGGCCATCGCCCACATCGTTTCCCAGGGGACGTGGCGCGGCATCGCCTTTTTCGGCTCCCTCGCCGCAACCGCCTTGATCGGAAGCTGGCTCCAGCAGCGAAGGAAGCGCGACACGGTGCCCGGCTGGGCGGCCTTCGAGGCGAAGACGTCGTTCTGGCCGTTCGCCGCGATCCTGGCGGGACGCGCGCGCTTCAGCCTCGGCGCCATCGGCTTGTGGCGGATCGCCGTCGCCGTCATTGCCTGGGCCGTGGTTCTGCACTTCCACTTCAGTGCAGGTTTTCGGATGCCTGCATGACGGAGCCATCCACACGCGCCAACAGCAGGCGTCCGAAAAGCGCCGGGGCACGAAATCGCGGGGTGCAGGGCTCCGCGGCGGCAGCAACCTATCAGCAGGCTATGGGGATTCGAAGTGCGCGCCGGTGACCGCAGACGCCCATCGAACGGACGCGACGGATGATCGTGGCCTTTGGGGAGGCGCGGAGGTTATAGGACAGCGGCAGGAATGCCGCCAGCCAGCACGAAAGGATGCGTTCCGAGAAGTTTTTGAGCTGCTGCGGCGTGTCTTATAGCAAGCGCCGGCGTGGCCGGGCCAAGCCCAGCCACAATCACGGCCATCATTGCGGTTTGAAAACAGCTGCGACGGCGTCATGACGTGTCGATCCAGGCTGGCGCTGTAGCCGGAGCAGCGTATCGAGGCATCGAACCTCGGGCGAAGACCTCGATGACGATCATGCGCCCGCCGCAGTGCGGGCATGGCCGCGGCAGGACGCTGGAGCCGTCCGGCTCAGCCCTCTCCGCGACGTCGGCGCCCTCGGCCTCCGGCGCGGGCGAAACGGCGAGCAGCGCGCGGGCCTTGGCGATGTTCTCCGCCCGCCCGCCATTGGCCAGGAGCCCGTAATGGCGGATGCGGTGGAAGCCCTTCGGCAGCACATGCAGGAGGAAGCGCCGGATGAACTCATGCGGCGCGAGCGTCATGACCTTGTACCGCTCCGGCCCTTCGACGCGATAGTCCTTGTATTTGAACGTGACGCCGTTGGCGCGGCCGCGATCAGGCGGCTGTTTGAGATGGCGACGCGATGGGTGTAGCGGGCGAGATAAGCCAAGACCGCGGCCGGCCCGGAAAAAGGTCTTTTCGCGTAGACCACCCAGCCGGCGCCCCACAGCGGCGCCAGGAAGGCCTTGAACGCTTTCTCATCGGCGAGCCCGGCGTGCTCCCCGAAAAACCTGAGGCGACCGCCGGCATGCGCTTCGAGCAGCAGGGAAAGCACAAGCCCCCGGAACAGCTCAGAGAGCACGGGAACCGGCAGGAGATAGTCGGGCCGTCCGGCGATCCAGCGCTGGCCGTCGGCGGAAAGGCCGCCGCCCGGCACGATCATATGCACATGCGGATGATGCGTCATGGCCGAGCCCCACGTGTGCAGCACCGAGATAAACCCGATGCGCGCGCCGAGCCGCTTCGGATCGGCGGCGATCCTGAGGGTGGTCTCCGCCGAGGCCTTGAACAGGATGCCGTAGATCGCGGCCTTGTTCTGGTAGGCGATATCGGCGATGCGGGCGGGCAGCGTGTAGACCACGTGGAAATAGGGAACGGGCAGAAGGTCGGCCTGACGCTCGGCCAGCCATTCCCGCGCGGTGCTCCCTTGACATTTTGGGCAATGCCGGTCGCGGCAACTAATGGGCGACGCCCATTAGCTGCCTTATGTGCACTTCCAGTAATGGGGAGCTGACGCGCCTGCTGCTTCATTTTCCTGTTCATCGCCGCGCTTTCACTCTCCATTACGAAGCCCGCCGAAGCAACGCGAGTAGCTTGTCGGTCGGCTGGAACGCGCCGCGCCGCAGATGCGGCGGCACAATCGCTTCGATCGCATCGAGTTTCTCCGTCGGATCGCCCCGCGTGTAGACCTCGGTTGTCGTCAATGTGGCGTGGCCCAGCCACAGCGAGACTTTCCGAATGTCTCCCGTCGCCTGCAGGACGATCATCGCGCAGGTGTGCCTGAGCACGTGGGGCGAGACGCGCTTCTTCTTCAAGCCGGGCTTGTCTCGAGCGGCGGTTGCGACGTGCTTCTTGAGCAGATAGGCGAACCCCCAACGGGTCAGCGGCTCGCCCCGGGCGTTGACGAACACCTCTGGCGCTGCGGTTAGCCCGCGAACGGCGAGCCAGGCGCGCAGGGCCGCAACGGTGGCCTTCCACAATGGCAGCGTCCGTTCCCGCCGTCCCTTGCCGAGAATGCGGACGCTCATCGATGGCAGATCGATGTCGTCGACCTTCAAGCTCGTGAGCTCCGAGACGCGCAAGCCGGCGCAGACAGCCAGATGCAACATCGCCCGATCGCGGACGCCGTCACGTGTGGCGGGATCGGGCGCGTCGAGCACGGCCTGCAACTCGTCCTTCAGCAGGTAGGGAACGAGCCGTTGGTCCGTCTTCTTGAACGGGATCGCCAGCACGCGGCGAACCTGATCGAGCGCCGCCGGCTGCCGGTATTCGAGGAAGCGGTAGAACGACTTGATGGCCGCCAGCCGGACATTGCGCGTGACGGCGGCGTTCTTGCGCACCTCTTCGAGGTGCTCGAGGAAGGCGCTGACGAGGCTGGCGTCAAGCTGCTCCAACGTCAGCGCCGATGGCCGGACCTTCAGTTTTTTCGCGGCGAACTCGAAGAGCAGCTGGAAGCTCGAGGCGTAGGAAGCCTGAGTGTGCCGGCTGGCGCCTCGCTGGCTGGCCAGCGTGTCGCGGAGGAAAGCCTCGATGAGGGGAGCGATCGGCGTCATGACCGCCTCCCATCGCCCAGGAACTGTTCCCCGGCCGCGGCGACGTCGCGCATAAGGTCGGCGGTCGCTTCCAAGTACCAGTAGGTCGCATAGATGTTGACGTGCCCCATGTAGGTCGAGAGCGCCACCATATGCGCGCCGCTTCGGCTGCGACCGGACGGACTGTCAGCGAGTGCGCGCACCGCAAAGGTGTGCCGGAGATCGTGCAGACGCGGGCGACGCTGCGCCGCCGGCGCGATCCCTGCCTTGCGGGCCAATCTGTCGAAGGTCTCCTTGACGGCGATGTAGCGCATCGCGCCTCCGCTCTTGCCGATGAACACGGGATCATCGTCCGAGCGCGGCCGGCAACGAGACAGATAGCGCTGCAAGCCCGTCGCCGCCGTGTCGTGCAGCGGAACCAGCCGCGTCTTGCGGAACTTGGTCTCGCGGATCAGCAAGCCGTCGCGCGTCACATCGGCGACCGTCAGCTTCAGCGCTTCAGAGATCCGCAAGCCGGTGGCCGCGAGCAGCGCGATCAACGTCGCATAGGTCTCACCGCGCAAGCCGCCATCGGGCCGAAGCTGCAAAGCCGCCTCGATCAGGCGATCGAGTTCCGCGGCAGAATAGATATGCGGAGGCCGCCGTCGCTTGCGAGCGCCGAAGTGTTTGGCCGGCGGCAGCTCGTGCCGGCCGTCCTCGATCCGGACGTGGCGTACGAAGCGGCACACGGCCTTCAGCCGGGCGTCACGCTGCGCGACGGACGGCCCGAGCGCTGCCCAATCGATGGCTGTTTGGGTGTGAACATGCGATTGCCCGCGCTCGGCGGCGAAGGCGGCGAAGCTCTTCAGCAGGTACTCGGCATTCGACATTGCAAAGCCGGCGGCTCTGCGGAGGCCGAGATAAGTCTCGATGGCGTTCAGCATCAGAGCGCCTCCGGCCAGGGCTGCGCGATCTGCCTCAGGAGCGCGACATCGGCCTTTGCGTAGAAGGCGGTCGTGTCGATGCCGCGATGCCGCAGGACCAAGCCAATCTTCTCCAACGGCACGCCATGGCGCAGCATCTCGGTTGCCGCCGTGTGGCGCAGCGCGTGCGCGCCTTTGAACGGTGTGACGATGCCGGCCCGCTTCATGACGCGCCTCACCAGAGACGAGACGCCGTCGCCGTTTTTTAACGGCCGATATGGCGCGATCGTGCGCAAGAACACATGATCGCTCGGCGAGATCGAAGGTCGGGAACTCGAGGTAGGCGACGATCGCATCGCCGGCGTCCTGTGGCAGCGGCAGGCGGACTTGGTAGCGCGACTTGCCCGAGACGCGAAGCGAGCCCGTCTCCCACTCGATATCGGCGAGCCGCAACTGCGCCACGTCGCCGGCGCGCAATCCGAGACGCACCAGAAGCAGGATAATCGCGCGCTCACGCCGCCGCGCGGGGACATCGCCATCACAGGCGGCAATCAGCCGGTTCACGTGCTCCGGCGACAGAGACCGCGGCATGTCGGCAAGCCGCCAGTGGGCGTAAACGGGAACCGCACTGTCGAGCCCGACGCGGCAGCGGCCTTCGACGACGAGGTAGCGCAGAAATGCGCGCAGGCCGGTCGTCATTTTCTCGATTGTGCCGCGCCCGCTCGTGCTCGCACGATCCATGAAGGTACGGCGGATGCCTGCTGCATCCCAGTTCGCCGGATCTTCCCCGAGCGCCGTGAGCAAGCCGGCGGCGTCGCGCACATAAAGCCTGATCGTGGCGTCGGACGCTCCGCGGTGCTTGCGCAGCCATGCTTTGAAGCCCGTAACCAACTGCAGTTCAACCGGTGCCGCCGCAGCAGCAGCGGCCGGCTGGCACACGCCGATCTCTACGAGGCGCCGGCGAAAGAGCTTGGCGCCGTAGATAGTGTGGTGATTGTGACGGCCGCCCTTCTCGCGTGGGCAACGACAGGCGCGCAAATGCTTGCTGAACGCCTGAAGATCGATCTCGTCCGGCAATACGCCTCGCGGCGCCAGGACATAGCCGAGATGCGCCGCCGCCCGCAGGTATCGAACCGCCGTGTCGGCGCTGTAGCCCTGGCGTTCGAGCGCCGCTGCGAAGCCGTCGAGATACGGCCCGCTCGGCCCGCTGCGCAGATGTTCCCGCCTCTTCGATGCCGGGAAGTAGGTCTCCAACATGATCGTCCCCGTTTGTGATCGGCCGACAGTGGCCGAGCCGACGGGGCGCGCAGGGGCGTCGTGTAATGGAGAGTGAAAGCGCGGCGATGCACAGGAAAATGAAGCAGCAGGCGCGTCAGCTCCCCATTACTGGAAGTGCACATAAGGCAGCTGTTGAATGCGATGACCGTATGCCCGCAACCCGCGTTCTCGCAGCGCGCGACATGGCCGCCGAGCGCCGCGGTGCGGCAGCGCTCGATGGCTGACATCACTTTCATCTGCCCGAGGCTGACATGGCCGCGGTTGGCGTAACGCCAGGCGGCGCCGTGGTCGCGGAATATGTCCGCGACTTCCAGCACTGGACGAGGCATTGCGGCGGGTTAGGCGGCCTTGCCCTTCTTGCGCTTCGCCTTCTCTGGCGCCGACAGCCGGTCGAGAGGACTCTCGACGGCGGTGATCAGGCCGGTCGCGACACGCGTATATCGCGCTGTCGTTTCCAACTTCTCGTGTCCAAGCAAAGCTTGAATCGTTCTGATATCGACGCCGCGGTCGAACAGATGGGTCGCGAAGCTGTGGCGCAGCGTATGGAGGGTGACCTTCTTCTTGATCCCCGCCGCCTCGACCGTTTCGTGGAACAGCCGGGTGACCTGCCTCGGTGTCAGTGGCCGCCCCTTGCGCCGGCCCGGGAACAACCAGCGCTCCTGGGGCGGCACGCCAGCGTCGTACCTGTCCGTGCGCGCCTTCCACCATTCGCGCAGAAGATCGAGCGTCTCCGGCGAGAGCATCACCTGGCGGTCCTTCCTGCCCTTGCCCTGCTCGACGCGAATGACGCCAAGGGCGCTATCGATATGCTTCACCTTCAGCTTCACGACCTCGCTGACGCGGAGCCCGGCGCCGTAACCGATGCTGAGCAGCACGCGCGCCTTAAGCTTGCACGCCATTGTCAAAAGGCGCTTCGCCTCCACAGCGCTCAGGATCTGCGGGGTCTTCTGCGGCTGCTTCATGTGAAAGATCTCGGCCGCCAGATCGTGCCGCCGCATTGTCACGCGTAGCAGAAAGCGCACACCTGTCATGGTGCGGTTGCGGTTCTGGATGGAAAGGCCGTTCTCCATCAGCTGCAACTGGAACAGGCGCACATCTTCGGCCGTGGCCGCCTCAGGCGAGCGCTTCAGATAAGCCGCAAACCGCTTGCAGGCGAGAATATGGCCGCGCTGCGTCGCCCGGCTAAGGCCGCGCGCCGTCATGTCCTCGATCATGCGCTGGCGCAGGGGAGAAATGCTGGTAGGATCCGTCATGGGGAACTCCTGCTTGAGTGAGGTTGTCGAGACCTCAATCCTCAAGACGGAGCTTCCCGCCCAGATAACGCTTTCTTCTCAGTTGGTTACCGGCCGCGCAGCAGCGAGCTATCGCGTAGCGATTTAGTGCTCAGGCTCTTCAAGGTTCCGCCGCTCCCCTTCCAGGTGTAGCGCCGTCCTGCGTCCACACGGTCATGGCCACCCTTGAGGCGGAGCTGGATGGCCGGCCCCGGCCATGACGATACGGCTCAATCCTTCTTGATCAGCCCCGAAAGCATGGCGATGAGGAGACCGAGCGCGCCCCAGCTCAAAAGCGTCTGCGTGCGGACGATGGCGTCCATCCCGCCCTCGCCGATGGGCTGCCGCGCGATGTCGAAATCCGGGATCGCGCTGTAATGCGGGTCGTCCTTCGGCAGCCAGGTGAGCGCCGGCAGGTCGAGCTGCACCGGCGCGTCAGGGCGGTCCATGGGCTGCCAGTCGCGCTTCTGGCCGAGATCGAGCACCGGCAGCATGATGTCGAGCGAATAGAGGTAGGGGCTGAAGCCCGGCAGCTCCGGCGGCGCGCCCTTGCACGTCGTCCAGTTCTTGCCGCACTTCGCCGCGAGCTTCTCGTTCAGGTAGATCGCCGGGTTCGACGGCGCGAATCCGCCCTGGGCCGCGACTACGTAATAGAGGGCGCCGCCGCCGATCCACATGAGAAGCAGGAACGCGACGAGGCGGCCCCAGCCGTACCAGTAGGCCGTGCCGAAGCCGGCGAACGCCCAGGCGAGCCCGAGCGGGATCGAGGCCGCCGCGCGGCTGACGGTGCGCCATGCCAGCGTGAGCGGCCAGGCGATGAAATCGAGCGGCGAGGCGTAACGCGCCTTCCCGCCGAAGCGCTTCGAAAGCCTCGGCCGGTCGCGCCAGCCACGCCACAGCTTGACGAACAGCGAACGGTAGCGGCGGCTTTCCTTGAATTTCGCGATGGAGCGCGCCTCGCGGTCCTGCCCCATCTCGCGATACACCTTGACGAGTTGCTCGAAGGGCTGCGGGCGGAAGCTTACCCCGAGATGGCCGGACGGCTGCCGGTCGAGCCAGCGCTTTCGCGTGGCGGCGTCGTAATCGCCGTAGACGAAGCGATCGTAGGTAAGGCCGTCCAAATAGATGAAGGCCGGCAACTTCTTCCCGCCCGCAACCCTGACTTTCTTCGGAGGCCAGCAGCCGGGATTGTCGACGATCTGCCGGGCCTCGCATCCCAGCTTTACCGAGCCGAGAATCCGAGCCGCCGCGCGGCCGTCCTGCGCTGGCGGTCCGAGCCACAGCGTGCCATCGATTTTGGCGCCTTGAAGATTAAGCGCGGTTGCAACCCGGGGATCCCAAATGAGGTTGCCGTCCTTCTTAGCGTGAGCGGCGTTCTCGAAGCGCCCCCCTCCGCAGTAGAAGTCGCCTCCTACGCGAGCGCCATTGAATCTCACCTGACCTTCGGCGGCGAAGCCGTGCCGGAGCGACACATTCGAGCCGATCACGGCGTTTTCGACAGTGAGCGCTTCGCCCGCTCCATTGGCTGTGCGATTGGCGAAAGCGCCCTTCGTACAATCGAGGCCGCCGCCGATTTTAGCGCCGGAAAAAGACACCACGCCCTCGGAGCGGAAGCCATTGGCAAGCGCCGCGCCGCTCGAAATTGCGGCTCCGTCGCACCCGAATGCGACGCCCGATCCATCCTCGGTCCGATTTCGAAAGGCGCCGCCCGCGCAATTCAATGTCCCGCCGATTTTCGCGCCGGTGAAGAACACGCCGCCTTCGCCGAGGAAGCCTTGGCCGAGATCGGCGTCGCCGTTTATCTCCGCGCCCTTCGCGTCGATTGCGAACGCGCCGGACGAAAGGAACACGCCGCCTTCGCCGGAAAAGCGGCCGTCTATGGCGGCGTAGGGGAAGGAAACGCCGTTCGCCCGGAACGCGTTGCGGAGGAAGACGCCGCCTTGGATGTGTGCGTTCTCCGCGTCGATGAACCCGGCGCGGCTCGCAGGAAAATCGAGCGATTTCGTAACGGCGCCTTTGAAGGAGACACGACCGAAGACGCAGCGCGAGAAGACCAGCGGTTGCGGGATCGTGCAGCCGGACAGGTCCAGGTCCTCGGCGATGGCGGCGCCGTGCAGTTCGAGGCGGCTTTCATGCACGGGCGCGGAGGCGTCGCCGCCAAGCGCGAGGAAGCGCAGGAAGGCGGCGCGCAGGCGCACTTCCGGGTCTTCGGGGTCCGCCCAGCGCCAGCGCTCGCGCTCGTAGCGCTCGAAGGCGGCGTCGAAGAGGGGCCGAAGCGCCTTGGGGGCGACCTTGAGCTTGCCCGCCAAGCCGTCGCCATAGACCGGAGCGCGCTTGGCCTCGCGCACAAGCTCGTCGAAGAAGTCGCGAAGCACGCGCGGCTGCGTCCTCACCTTGGCGCGCGTCTCGACGGACAGGCCCAGCGGATCGGCGCGCAGCAGGCCGTTCAGCGACTTGTCCTTCAGCTTCAGCGCCAAATAAGGCTTCGGCGTCAGCGCCTCGATGGCGACCTCAAGGGCAAGCTCGTAAAACTCGGGGCTCTTCTTCGCCTGTTCGATGGACTGTGCCGGGTTCGCCTCCGCTTCGAGCCACGCGAGATAGGCGCGCTGCGCCGCCGCGAACCTCTCGACCTCGCCCTCGTCCTTCGGCTCCCAGTATTGCGGCAATTGAAGCTCCGCCACCGCATGACGGGTCGCCTCGATAATGACGTCCTGCACCGCTTCCGGCGCCGCCGCCGTGAACCGCGACATCGCCGCGACGAAGCCCACATCCTCCCACTGCGGCGCCTGCGCCGTTTTCTTCCAGCTTTCGAAGGCCGACCATAGCCGCCCGGCGCGGGGCGCGAGCACGCAAGGCTCGCCGGCCGCCGCCGCGAACAGGAGTTTTTCCTCCGCCGGGAGCAGGCCGCTTGGCGTATCCTCAACGAGGAAGTCGCCGAGCCAGCGCCCGAAGGGCTTGCCCGCCGGCCGTTCGCGGCGCTCGCGCAAATCGCCGGCCTCGGCCTTCAGCTCGGCGAGCCAGCGCGGGGCGGAAGCGGCTCTGGCGGCGCCCGCCCTGACAAGAGCCGCCGCTTCGCCTTTGGACGGGATCCCATCCTGCGCCATTCCACAACTCCCGCTTCCGATACCGCTCGACTTCACCACAGAGGCTTAAGGCAAAATTAGGGGAGACGGAACGGCGAAATCCATACTTGGTTTCCGGGCGCGCGCCATCTCTTCCGGGTAAAAAGCAAAAGAAAGCCAAATGCCGCCGCGAATCGCAGTTAATGTCTTTGGTTGTAGGCGGCGGACGCTCGCCAACGCGCAGGTTGAGGAAGTTCTTGCCTGCAAACCAGGAGATCGCCTAAAGCTTTCATGATGCAGGCCCAGTTTCCAGATCAGGCGCGCATGGCGGCGCTCACGCTCAACAAAGCGGGGCGCTCGGCGCTTAATTTCGCGCTCCGGTCGCCGTTATCGCGATGGATGGCGGGCGTGCCGACGGCCTATCATCTGCTCATACTTCCGCAGGATCTTAGGACCGGCGACCCGAGCTTCGCGGTGGAGCTTTACGACGGCTATCTGGGGCTTGCGGGCGCGGCCGCGCCCATCGGCTGGAATCCCCGTTCAAAATCATTCCGCCCACCGTGCCTTGGCAGAAAGAGCTTTACGCCTTCGGCTGGTTGCGGCATCTCCACTCCGCCGAGGATCAGATTGCGCGCGAAAAGGCCCGCAAGCTCACCTCGGACTGGATCGCCTTCGTGAGCAGCGCGCCCCCTCTCGCGCGCGACTGCGACATCGCGGCGAGGCGCGTGATCGCGCTTCTTTCGCATGCCGCGTTCCTGCTCGACGGCGCCGACCCCGAGTTCTACGACGCCGTGATGCGCATGCTGAGCCGCGATCTGCACGATCTGACCGTCGTCTACAATGACGGGCCGGGCGTGCCGAAGCTGCGCGCGCTCATCGCGATCCTGCTCGCCGGGCTGTGCATCGCGGAGCAGGAAGCCTACCTGACCTCCTATCTTGCCGCTTTCACCGCCGAGCTTGAAAAGCAGGTCCTTGCGGATGGCGGGCACGCCTCGCGCGACCCGAGCGACCTCATCGAGCTTCTCCTCGAATTGCTTCCCTTGAAGCAGTGCTTCGTGGCGCGCCAGATAGAGCCGCCGCCGGCCCTTTACTCCGCGCTCGCGCGCATGCACGCCATGCTGCGGTTCCTTCGGCTCGGCGACGGCAGTCTTGCGCATTTCAACGGCATGGGGCCGACGCTGCTCGACCAGGTTTCGACCGTGCTCGCCTATGACGATACGGGCGGCATATTCCAGGGCTTGCTTGCGCCTCAGTCCGGCTATGCGAGGCTCGCGGCGGGCGAAGTTGTGGTGATCGCGGACGCCGGCGGTCCGCCGCCGCTCCATCTGAGCGCCAAGGCGCATGCGGGCTGCAGCGCCTTCGAAATGAGCGCCGGCCACGAGCCGCTCATCACCAATTGCGGCGCGCCGCAGGACGAGACGGGCGATTGGTACGTGGTCTCCCGCTCCACCGCGGCGCACTCGACGCTCGCCATCGAGGACTTGTCGTCGGCGCGGCTTATCAAGGCGCAGGAGCAGATCGCCGGCCGCGAGTTGTTCTGGCTTGCGGCTCCGAAGCATGTGCAGCACGACGCCGCCGAGGGCGACGCATCGCTCACGGTCAGAATCGGCCATGACGGCTATCGCGAGCGCTTCGGCTTCCTGCATCGCAGGCGGCTTTCGCTTCATAAGTCGGGACTTGAATTCGATGGGCACGACCAGCTGACGGCCGCCGGCGACGGCACAGGCGAGACCAGCGCCCGCTTCGCCATCCGCTTCCACCTGCACCCGCGCGTGTCGGCGCATCTCTCGCGCAACACAAACGCGGTGACGCTGACGACGCCCGGCGGACAGACATGGCGCTTTCTCGCGGAAGGCGCCGAGCTGGATGTCGAGGAAAGCATCTTCTTTGCAGACCCGATCTGCCTCAGGCGCTCCCTGCAGATCGTACTGAAAGGGCCGTGCACGAAGGCCACTTCCGTTCTATGGAAATTCGAGAAGGCGGCCCAGCCTCAGCGGCCCATCGTTGGCGGCGGCGGCCATCTTCCCCGCATCGCATGATCTTGATCTTACCCCGCAGCATCACACTTACGAGCCATGTCAAAGCACCAAGATTTTCCCGTCCGCCGGGCGCTCATTTCCGTGTCGGACAAGACAAACCTAGCCGCGTTCGCAAAGCGGCTCGAACTCCTCGGCATCGAGATCGTCTCCACGGGAGGCACGGCGACATTCCTGCGCGACGCCGGCATCCCGGTCACCCCGGTTTCGGCGGTGACGAACTTCCCCGAGATCCTCGAAGGCCGGGTTAAAACGCTGCATCCGGCCATACACGGCGGCATTCTCGCCAACATCTCGCAGTCGAGCGCCGTCGAGGCGCTGGCCGCGCATAACATCGCGCCCATCGGGCTCGTGGTCATCAACCTCTATCCCTTCGAGGAGACGGTCAAGAAAAGCGCGCACGACATCGCGACCATGATCGAGACCATCGATGTGGGCGGCCCGGCCATGCTGCGCGCGGCGGCGAAAAACCACGCCATCGTGACAGTCGTGTGCGACCCAGCCGATTACGGCGCCGTGGCGGACGAGCTTTCCGGCGAGACGCGGACGACGGCGCTTGAAACGCGGCGGCGGCTTGCGGCCAAGACATTCGCGCGCACGGCGGCCTACGACTCCGCCATCGCGGCCTGGTTCGCGTCGCTTGAGGCCGAGGCTTCCGCGCCCGCCTTTTCCATCGCAGGCTCGCTGAAGCAGGCTTTGCGCTACGGCGAGAACCCGCACCAGCAAGCGGCGCTCTACCGGTCCGGCGATCGCGCAGGGCCGAGCATCGTCGGCGCCGAGCAGGTTCAGGGCAAGGAGCTGAGCTATAACAACCTGACCGACGCGGACGCCGCTTTCGAGCTTATTTCCGAGTTCCCGCAGGAGCAGGCCGCCATCGCCATCATCAAGCACGCCAACCCTTGCGGCGTGGCTGTCGGCGATACCTTGACCGGCGCCTATAGGAAGGCGCTCGCCTGCGATCCCGTGAGCGCGTTCGGCGGCATCGTGGCCTTGAACGGCGAGTTGGACGAAGAGGCCGCGCGCGAGATCCTGAAGATTTTCACAGAGGTCGTCATCGCGCCGTCGGCGACGCCCGAGGCGCGGAAGGCTTTTGCGAGCAAGGCCAATGTGCGCCTGCTTCTGACGGGCGGGCTTCTGCCGGGCGAGAGCCGTGCGCCCACTTTCCGCTCGGTCGCCGGCGGCTTTCTCGTGCAGGACGCCGACACCGGCAAGCTCGACGAGCACAGCATGCGCACGGTCACGAAGCGCGAGCCGGCGCCGGAAGAGCGCGCCAACATGATTTTCGCCATGCGCGTCTGCAAGCATGTGAAGTCGAACGCCATCGTGTTCGCGAAGGACGGCGCGGCCGCCGGCATCGGCGCGGGCCAGATGAGCCGCGTGGACAGCGTCCGCCTTGCGGTATGGAAGGCGCGCGAGGCTGCTGCGGCGGCGGGTAAGGATCCGGATGGGGCGCTGGTCGGGACGGCGGTCGCTTCCGACGCGTTCTTCCCCTTCGCCGACGGGCTGCTCGCGGCGGCGGACGCGGGCGCGAGGGCCATTATCCAGCCGGGCGGCTCCATGCGCGACGCGGATGTGATCGCCGCCGCCGACGGGCGCGACCTCGCCATGATGTTCACCGGCGTGCGCCACTTCCGGCACTGAGCGGCGCTAATGAAATCGAAATCGGCCTCCCGCCCGGCGGGGCCATTCCCGCCCCCGCCTCCGCGGGGCGAAACTCCAGCGGGAATCCGGGTATCCCAATGCCCATCGAACGCTGGGTCCCCGCCTTCGCGGGGACGACGATAGGGCGGCCACATCCGATTAAACGAACGACGGGCCAGCGCCAAATTCGAGCGGCTGCTCGCGGTTTCGTGCTAGGGCGTGACCTGGCAGGAGACGCCGCGCTGCTTGATGGCGGAGCAAAGCGCCGCCGCCGCGCTTTTCGTCTTGTACGGACCGGCCTGGATCTGGTAGCCGCGGCCGGGCCTCATCGCAACATCGAGTTGGCGATTGACGAGAATGTCTGAAAGCTGCGCCTTGATCTGCTGCGCCGTGGCGCGCCCGGACGGTTCGCTGCTCGCGCCGCCGAAAACGATCAGGAAACCCTCCGCCCCGGACGCTACGGAAAGGGCCGAGGCGGGCTGCAGCGCCCGCTTTACAGAGGCGACACGGACGGTGGCCGTGCCCGCCACTGGCGACGGCTTCGGAGTGCTCGACGCTTTATCGACCGCCGGCTTGACGGGCTTGGGCGCTTTCTGGGGAGTGGCGTCCGCCTGCTTCTCTGGCGGCTTAGGCTGCTCCGCCGGCGCCGCGCGCTTCTCTTCGCTCCCGCCGAACACGCCGCCGAAGAAGCCGAACATGCCGCCTGAAGACGCTTGCTGCGGCTCTGGCGCCGGTCTCGCTGGCGCGGCGCTTTTCTCTTCGCTTCCGCCGAAAACCCCGTCCAAAAAGCCAAACGAGCCGCCCGGCGACGGTTGCTGCGGCGCAGGCGCGGGCCTCGCGCTTGCGGAGACGGACCGTGATGCTGCGGGCGCAGGTTGAGACAGGCCCATCGAGGCCATCACCCGTTCCTTGCCCTCCGCCGCCTTCTTCTTCTCCGCTTCCGGCAGGCTGCCGACCCATAGCGCGTTGGAATAGTCCTGAAGGGCAAGCGCGAGCGCCCCGCCTCTCTCATTGATCTGCGCGCGAAGCAAAATGGCGCGCGCGGCGTATTCGCCCGAAAGGCCGGCCTTGAAGGCGGCGTCGATCAACTGGGCGGAGTTGCTGTAATCCCCGGCGTCGTAAGATTTCGCGGCTTGGGTTAGCAGATCGAGCGCCCGGCTCTCGCCGGCGGCTGCGGGAACGGACAGCATTGCCGCCCCGGCCAGAAAACTAAGGCTGAGAGAGAAAACAAGAAAGCGTCTAATGCCCAGTGGCCGCATGGAAAATAATAACCGTCCCTTAATCGGTAAACGTCATGGCGGAGTCGCACGCCCAGACTTGCTTTCAATCACAAGATTTAGGCGTTGCCATGTCGAAAACCGTTTAGGCTGATTCTCGGCGAGTGGACCGCGGCGCTGAATTTCTATCCACACCTTGCGCATGTTGCGGCGCGAGACTGCCCACTTTGTCATGGCCGCCCTTGACGCGGCCTTCCAGGCGTTCAGCCGGCCATGACGTGGGCAGGCTCAACCCGCCTGCAAAAGCCGCATGGCGTCGTCGCGCTCGAACAGGATGAGGCAGCGCCGCGCCGCCAACCCTTGCGGCGATTTCAGATAGGGATCGCGCGCCAAGAGGTAGCGGGACAGGCCGGCGGCGCGCTCCATCAGCGGCGCAGCCTGCGGCCATTGCGCCAGCCGGAAACCAGGATCGCCGCTCTGGCGCGGGCCGAGCACCTCGCCGCCGCCGCGCAGGCGCAGATCCTCCTCCGCGATCGCAAAGCCGTCGTCCACCTGCCGCAAAATGTCGAGCCGCGACTTCGCCGTCTCCGACAACGGCCCCCTGTAAAGGAGCACGCAGGAGGATTGCGCATCGCCACGGCCGACGCGCCCGCGAAGCTGGTGAAGCTGCGCCAGCCCGAACATCTCCGCGTTCTCGACGATCATCACGGTGGCGTTCGGCACGTTCACGCCGACCTCGATCACGGTCGTCGCGACCAGGATCGAGGTTTCGCGCGCGGTGAACGCGGCGATGGCGGCGTCCTTTTCGGCGCCGGACAGGCTTCCGTGAACGAGGCCGACGCGCTCGCCGAAGATCTGGCGCAGATGCGCCGCGCGCTCCTCCGCCGCCGTCATCTCCCGCGCGGTCTCGCTTTCGACGGCGGGGCACACCCAATAAACCTGCGCGCCCTCGCGAAGCGCGCGATGCAGCCCCTCGACAATCTCCTCAAGCCGCTCCTGCGGCACTGCGCGCGTGGCGACCGGCTTGCGCCCGGCCGGCTTCTCGGTGAGCTGCGACACATCGAGATCGCCATGCATGGACAAAAGCAGCGTGCGCGGGATGGGCGTCGCGGTCATGACGAGGATATCGGCGTCGCCCTTTTTCGCCTTGTCCTGCAAGGCGAGGCGCTGCGCCACGCCGAAGCGGTGCTGCTCGTCGACAACGGCGAGCGCGAGGTCGCGGAAGGCGACATCCGGCTGAAACAGCGCATGCGTCCCGGCGACGATGCTGAGATCGCCCGAGGCAAGCTTGCCCAGGAGCGCGGCGCGCGTCTTGCCCTGTTCGCGGCCGGAAAGATAGCCGAGCGAAACGCCCGCCGCCTCGCACAGCGGCTTCAGCGTATCGAGATGCTGCCGCGCCAGCACGTCGGTCGGCGCCATCAGCGCGGCCTGCGCGCCCAATTCGACCGCCGCGGCCATCGCCAGGGCCGCCACGACGGTCTTGCCGCTGCCAACGTCGCCCTGGAGCAGGCGCAGCATGCGGCGCGGCGCGGCCAGGTCCGCCTTGATCTCGGCGAGCGACTTCTCTTGCGAGCGCGTGAGGCTGTAAGGCAGGGCGTTGCGCATGGCTTGCCCTAAGGCGCCGTCGCCGACAAGCGAGCGGCCCGCAAGCTGCCGGTAGCCGCGCCGCACCAGCGCGATGGCGAGCTGCGCGGAGAACACCTCGTCGAAGGCGAGCCGCTCCTTCGCCTTGGGCCACAGCGCCAGCTCCGAGGCGGATTGCGGCCGGTGAAGGAGTTGCAGCGCTTGCCAGAAAGACGGCCAGCCCTGCGCCTCCACGAGCGAGGCGTCGAGCCATTCGGGGAAATCGGGCGCTTTCGCAAAGGCTTCGCCGATGACGCGATAGAGAAATTTCTGCGTGAGGCCGAGCGTGAGCGGATAGACCGGCTCGATGGCGGGAAGCTTCCCCCGCTCGGACGGCTTCAACATGTAGTCGGGATGCGTCATCTGCAGACGCGCGCCGTAGCGCTCGACGCGCCCCGAGACGATGCGCGGCTCATGCAGCGGCAGAAGCCCCCGGATCGCGCCGCGGTCGCCGTGGAAAAATACAATGTCAAGCGAGGCGCTTTCATCCTCGCAAACCACGCGCAGCGGCGCGCGGGCGGCGCCTTTCGGCGGGGCGTTGTAGCGGACGGGCGTCACGACGAGCGTGGCGACCGCGCCGGGCGCGGCCTCGGCGACGGAAGGCGAGAGCCGCCGGTCCACATAGCCCGACGGCAGATGCCAGAGGAGATCGGCCAGGCGGGGCGCGCTGAGCGGTTTCGCAAGCAGCTTGGTCAGAAGCTCCCCGGCGCGCGGCCCGAGCCCGCGCAGACTTCTCAGCGGCGCAAGGAGCGCGCTCTCATCCCCGCCCGTTGGCGCGATCTCCGAGGCCGGTTCTGTCGTCGGCGAAGCCATGCCAAGGGAAGATGGAGGCTTTGGCTCGCCATTCCAGGGCAGCGCCGCTTCGTTGTACTGAAAGAGATCGCTCACTCGACACCGCGTTTTCGCAACATGAGCAACCTCAGGATGCATCCGACTCGCTCGCAAGCACTTTAGGCGCGGCGGCATGGGCTTGTCAGCACGGGCCGGGCGGTTCATCCCCAGCTTGGATCGCGCGAAAAAGGGCCGCCCGAACGGACGGCCCCTTAAAGATGCGCAAATCGCTACTTCGCTTCGTGAGGCAAATTCTTGATCTGCTCCTCGGTCAGCGACCTCGCCTGGACGCGGTCGCCTTTCATTTCGAGCTGGTCGGCGGGGACGGGTATGCGGCGCGAGCCGATGCCGAGAAATCCGCCCACATCGATCTCGGCGGCGGCGATCTTGCCGTCGGGACCTGTCTTCACGTCCTGGATCTTGGCGACCTCGTTGCCGCCGGCGTCGTAGAGCGTCTTGCCGACGATGTCGTTGCGCGTATGGTTCGCGATTGAAGCTTGCTGCGAGGGGCTCGGCTGCGCTTCAGCGGTCTTCGCCGCCGGTTCGTTCGAGGGTTTGGCGGCTTGGGCCTCGCGCTGCGCGAGGGCTGGCTGCGGCTCTGTTGGCTTAGCGTCATTGGCCGCCAGTTTCTGGGACAGCTGCTCGGGCGTGGCCTGGGCGTTTTGCTGAGGCTGAGTTTGCGCGGGCTCGGACGAAGCAGCCTGAACGGGGTTCGAGGAGGTCTGGACCTTGGACTCGATCGCCTGGATTTCCTGGCCGACGGTCCCCAGCGAATAGGCGATGGTTTGCGCGCCGTCGGTCAGCAGAGCGGTCTCAGCCTCGTCGATGGCGGTGAGCGTATCCTTCACAAGGCTGCCCGGAATTTTATCGGAGTTGCGCGCCTCCAGAACTTTCGATTTGATCTCCACCAGCGCCCTTATAGCCTTCTCGCGGGGCGCGAGGCTGCCTCCGGGCATGACCGACACCATGCCAAACTCTTTGGCGTAAATGTCCTGCGCCTCCTTCAGCGCGCCGAGCGGCGACTTCAGGCTCGCCGTCAAGGCTGCGGCGTCCGGGATATTCGCCTCGGCGAACGCGGCGGTCCCCGCAACGATCAAGCATAAGCTCGCGCCCGAGCAAAGAAGAAGTTTACTTCTCGTATGCCGGTTGAACACTAGGGCCTCCATGGCTGATTCCGTATCCAGACAAAGAATGCGGCGCGCATGAATGTTCCGTGTTTATAGTATTATCTTGGCGTGCTTATTGGTTGAGCTTAACTTGTCCTGTATTTGCGCGTTACAAAATCAAGGCGTTTTCCGCATCGGCCGGACAAAATCTCAATCTCCCGCAAGGCTCGATTGGTGGACAACGGCGCTTGCGGGCGCAAGGATCGCCGGGCGGAGCGAGCGGATTCTGTACACAGCGTGACCGGCTGGGCTCTCGCGTTAAGCCGCAGTTTGGCCTATTCTCCGCGTTCACAATCGGCTCATCGCGCGCGGCCGCCGGGTCGCGGGGACTGTCCGCACAATAAGGGCCGGCGTGGCGGGTGCGGAGGGGTGCTCCCGAGCCTTGCAGGACGGCTCCGATTGAAGGGCCTGCGGCGAACGTCATGGCGGCGCCGGTTTCGCCGCCGCAGGAGGGGGATTTATCGTGATTGCGCTGATCGGGGAGATTTTCGCCGCCGTCGCCTGCCTCGGCTGCCTCTATCTGACGGGTGCGATCTTCGCGGTGCTGTTCCGGCCGCGCCGGGCGGAGGCTTTGGCGGCGCCTGAGCCCGTCACGATCCTGAAGCCGCTTTATGGCGCGGAGCCGAGGCTTGCCGAATGCCTGACCTCCTTCTGCGTTCAGGATTATGGCGCGCCTGTGCAGATCGTGTTCGGCCTTCACACATCCGGCGACCTGGCGCTCCCGGTCGTGCAACGCGTGAAAGCGCAATCCGCCGTCGGCGCCGCCATCGCCATCGACGGCGCGTCTCATGGGACGAACGCGAAAATCTCGAACCTCATCAACATGGCGCCGGCCGCGGAGCACGACATCCTCATCGCGGCGGACAGCGATATTCTTGCGCCGCGCGACTATTTGAACGGTGTCGTGGCGCTGTTGCAGAAGCCCGGCGCGGGCGCCGTCACCGTTCTCTATACGGGCGAGGCTGCTGGGCCGGTTTGGTCGAAATTCGCCGCCCTTGGGCTTAACACGCATTTCCTGCCGAATGTGCTTGTGGGGCTGGCGCTCGGCCTTGCGAAACCCTGCTTCGGCTCGACCATCGCGCTGAGGCGGCGGACGCTTCAGGCCATCGGCGGCCTCGATGCGTTCGCGAACACGCTCGCCGACGACTACGCAATCGGGGCTGCCGTGCGCAAGCTTGGGCTGTCCGTGGAGATCGGCCCATCCTCGGCGATTCATGTCTGCCATGAAGAGAGCTTCCTCGATCTGTTCCATCATCAGCTTCGCTGGGCGCGCACGGTGCGCTCCATCGATCTGCCGGGCTATCTCGGCTCGTTCGTGGCGCATCCTTTCGCGCTGGCCCTGCTCGGCGCCGCCGTGGGCAATGGGGCCTGTTTCGCGCTCGCCGCGCTGGCGCTCGGGCTGCGCATCGCCCTTTGCAAGGCCGTGGAGCGATCCTTCAAGCTCGGCCGCCAGGATTACTTTCTTTTGCCGTTTTCCGACCTCATGGCTTTTGCCGTCTTCGTCTGGAGCCTGTTCGGGACGAGCATTTCTTGGAAGCGCGCGAGCTACGACCTGCTCGCCGACGGCACGCTGATCAATTCCCGCTAGGAGAACCGATGAACATCCTGTTCCTGCAGGCGCCCTCATTCGACGGTTTCGACGGCGGGGCGGGCTCGCGCTATCAGGCGCGGCGCGAAATCTGCTCGTTCTGGTATCCGACCTGGCTGGCGCAGGCCGCCGCGATGGCGCCGAACGGCAAGCTTATCGACGCGCCGCCGCATGGGATCGGCCTCGAAGAAGTCATCCGCCAGATCGACCATTACGACGCCGTGATCTGCCACACTTCGACGCCGTCCTTTCCGGCGGATGTGGCGGCGCTGGAGGCGCTGAAGGAGGCCAAGCCGGAGCTGAAGATCGGGCTGATCGGCGCGAAGGTGGCGGTCGATCCCGAAGGCAGCCTCGCCGCATCGAAGGCCATCGATTTCGCGGCGCGCGAGGAATACGATTTCACCGTGAAGGAGCTTGCCGAGGGCCGCGACTGGAGCGCGATCCAAGGCCTCTCCTTCCGCAACGCCGCCGGCGCCATCGTCCACAACGAGGACCGCCCGATCCTCGAAAACATGGATCTCCTGCCGTTCGTCACGCCCATCTACAAGCGCGACCTCGACATCCAGAAATACTTCATCGGATACCTGAAGCACCCCTATCTCTCGCTCTACACGGGGCGCGGCTGCAAATCGCGCTGCACCTTCTGCCTCTGGCCGCAAACGGTCGGCGGGCATCGCTACCGCACGCGCAGCGCCGGCCATGTGATGGAGGAGATGCGCTGGGCCAAGGCCAACTTCCCGGAGGTTAAGGAGTTCTTTTTCGACGACGACACCTTTACGGACGACACGGCGCGCGCCGAAGCCATTGCGCGCGAGATGGGCAAGCTTGGCGTGCCCTGGTCGTGCAACGCCAAGGCGAATGTGCCGCGCAAGACGCTTCAGGTGCTGAAGGACAACGGGCTTCGGCTTCTGCTCGTCGGCTACGAGACCGGCAACCAGCAAATTCTGCACAACATCAAGAAGGGCATGCTGGTCGATGTGGCGCGCCGCTTCACCAAGGATTGCCGCGAGCTTGGGATCGCCATCCACGGCACCTTCATTCTGGGCCTGCCGGGCGAGACGCGCGAGACCATCGAGGAGACGATCCGCTTCGCGCAGGCGATCAATCCGCACACGATCCAGGTGTCGCTGGCCGCGCCCTATCCCGGCACGCATCTCTACAAGCAGGCCATCGAGGAAGGCTGGCTCAGCGAGGACCGCCATTACGTGGACGAGAACGGCGTGCAGCTCGCGCCGCTCAGCTATCCGCATCTGTCCCACACCGAGATTTTCAGCTCCGTCGAGGAGTTTTACAAGCGCTTCTACTTCCGCGCGCCGAAGATCGCGGCCATCGTGGCCGAGATGGCGGTGAGCCCCACCATGATGAAGCGGCGGCTGCGCGAAGGCGTGGAGTTCTTCCGTTTCCTGCGCGAACGCCGGCAGTGACGGCGCCGAGGGGGCTGCGGTGGTTAGTAGAGACGCTATGGAACGTCGTTTCGGGCGCGTTCCACAACTTTCGTCTAGGAAGAAAACTGCGCGCCTAACATTCCGGTCCTTGTTTTCCGGCAGCGTTCGGCTATAGCTCCGCGTGGGATCTGAAAGTTTCACCTGGAGCCATATTGATGCTATTCAATTCCCATCCGTTTATGTTTGCGTTTTTTTCCCATAACCCTCATCGGGTTCTTCCTTTATTATTTTCCCGCCCATCAAACGATTTACGGACCGGAATCCGGAATTCAAGTCAGCGCCGGCACGTTGAACTATATCGATGCGGTTTCTGACAGCTTTCGAGCGGCAAAACTTCGGACCTTGAATACTAGAGCCTGTCTGATGCGGGCGAAAGAGCATGCGCCCGTTTTCCAGATGCACGATACCCACCTGAATGCCAATGGCTATAGCGCCATCGCCGATTGTCTAGGCGCGTCGGAGTTGTCCGAACTCTTTGCCCGGTAGGGCAAGTATTGCCCAAACCATCGGCGCCGGGTGAACCTTGCTTCCAGATGGGGCGAGCGAGCGGATCTGCGCCGCATATGTAAAAGGGGCGGCCCGGTGATGGCCACCCCTTTAATGATGCTTCCTGGATAGTTGGAGGGCGCATGACAACGCAGCCGGGGATCGCTCCGCGGCCGCGATGTTATGATCTACTTTATGCCTGCGATGAGCTTCGCGCCCTGAAGCGCGGTGCTGACGTGCGGATGCACCTTCGCCCAGACCGAAGACGCCATCGCTCCTTTGTCGCTAAGGGAGTACCCGACTACCACTCCGATGACGATGCCGGAGAAGAACTGACCGAGGATCAACGACGCGACCAGGGCGAACGCGATGCCGCCCAATGCGTAATATTCTTTTTCCATGTTGCACCTTCCAAGGCGCAGCGCCACGGCGATTGCCGCGGCCACCGGCTGCGCTCGGCGAATACTCTATGCGATTTGCCGCTAATGATGCGCGCACGCGAAGGTTGCGGCGCCGCGCATCCTGTTGCGCACGGGCAACAGGCATGGCGAGAAAGCGCGCGGCGGACGGGTCAGTTCAAGCCGCCGAACCCTCGCATGACGAGGCGGTTCAGCCTTGCGACGAAAGCGGCCGGGTCTTCCGGCGTCTCGCCGTCGAGGATTTGCGCCTGCTCGAACAGGAGTTGCGACAGATCGGCGGCATCGGGCTCGCGCGCCTCTTTCACGGCGCCCGCGATGGCTTTCACCAGCGCGTGGCCGGTATTCAGCTCCAGGATGGGCTTCGCGCCGATGCCGCGCCCCTGCCGCGCCAGCAGGCGCTCGATTTCGAGGTCCGGCCCATGCCTGGCGGCGACGAGGCAGGCCGCGCTGCCGGCGAGGCGCTGCGAGGCCCGCACATCCGAAACCCGCTCGCCGAGCGCCGCCTTGACCGCCGCCACAACGGCGCCAGTGTCCGGCTCATCGAGCTTCTTGTCGTCATTCGCGGTCTCTTCGAGCGGCGGCACAAGCCCGAAATCGACCTCGCCCTTGCTCAGCGACTTGAAGGGCTTGCCGCCGAAATCGACCGGCAGCACGGTCCAGAACGCGTCCACCGGATCGCTCAGGAGCAGCACCTCGATGCCGCGCGCGCGGGCCGCTTCGAGCTTCGGGCTCGCCTTGAGACGTTCGACGCTCTCGCCGGCGAGGTAATAAATCTCGGTCTGGTTGGGCTTGAGGTCCGCGACATACTCCGCGAGCGAGCGCGCCGCGCCAGCCGTCGTTGCGAAGCGCGCGAGCTTGAGCAGCGCCTCGCGCTTCTCCTCGTCCTCGCAAACGCCTTCCTTGATGACGGCGCCGAATGCATTCCAAATCTTGTGGAAAGCCTCCGCGTCCTTCGCGGCGAGCGTTTCCAGCTCGCCGATGACGCGTCCCGTGAGCGCTTTGCGCATCTGCGCAACCTGCGGGTTGTTCTGCAACATCTCTCGCGAGATGTTGAGCGGCAGGTCCTCGCTATCGACGATGCCGCGCATGAAGCGCAGATACGGGGGCAGCAGGTCCGCGCCGTCCGTGATATACACGCGGCGCACATAGAGCTTCACATGCGAGCGCCGCGCCGGGCCGGACAGATCGAACGGCCGCGTCGAAGGCGCAAACAGCAGCACCGCGTAGGATTGCCGGCCCTCGGCGCGGTAGTGCAGCGTCAGCGCCGGCTCGTCGAAGGCGTGCGCGATGGAGCGGTACGCCCCGGCATATTCCTCCGGCCGCAGCTCGGATTTCGGCCGCTGCCAGAGCGCGCTCGCCGAATTGATCTGCTCGGCTTCGCCGTCCTCGTCCACGAGTTCGATGGGGAACAGGATGTGATCCGAATAGGTGGAGACGACGCGCCGGATCTCGTGCAGTTCCAGATATTTCTTCGCGTCCTCCTTCAGATGCAGCACGATTTCCGTGCCGCGAGCCACCCGCGCCGCCTGCTCCTCGCTCGCCGGGGCGACTTCGAAGCCGCCCAGTCCCGACGACGTCCAGGCCCAGGCTTCATTGGCGCCCGCGCGCCGGCTCACCACCTCGATGCGGCCGGCCGCCATGAAAGCCGAGTAGAACCCCACGCCGAACTGGCCGATCAGCCCCGCGCCGTCCTTCGCCTCGGAGAGCCGCGCCATGAAGGCGCGCGTGCCGGAGCGGGCGACGGTGCCGAGATTGTCGATCAGCTCCTGGCGCGTCATGCCGGCGCCGTTGTCGGCGATGGTGAGCGTGTTCGCCTCTTTGTTGGGCGCGATGCGGATGGCGAAAGGCGCGCCGTCCGCGGTCAGCTCCGGGCTCGCGATGGCCTCGTAGCGCAAGCGGTCGCAAGCGTCGGAGCCGTTGGAAATCAGTTCGCGCAGGAAAATGTCGGTTTCGGTATAGACGGAATGCACCATCAGCCGAAGCAATTCGGCGACTTCGGCCTGGAACGAATGCGTCTGCGCGGCGGGTTCCTTCGCGAGGGAATTGGCGTCTGTCATCTGTCTGCTCAAAGTTAGGAATGGCGAATTGGACTGAAACGCCGCCAGATATAGCATCGCCCCGCCGTCCCGCAAGACCGGCGCGCTTGCTTAAGCCAGAGCGGCAGCCTTCGCCGGGACAGGCGAAGCGAAGACTTTCGCTTAAGCCGCGAAGTCAGCTATCCTGGCTCGCTCGGAGAGGGAATGGCGGCGCCGCACGATGAAGACTGAAAAGATCGTCTATTTTATCCGGCATGGCCAGAGCGTCGCCAACGTGTCCGCCGTATTTCAGCCTCCCTGTTCTCCCCTGAGCGAGGAAGGCCGGCGGCAGGCATGTTGCGTCGCCCGGCGCGTCGCGCAATTTTCGTGCGCGGCCCTCATCGCAAGCCCCTTTCGGCGCGCCAAGGAAACGGCGGCGGTCATCGCAGCGGAGACGGGGCTCGAGCCGGAATATTCCCGGCTGTTCGTCGAGCGCCTGAAGCCGTCGTCGATCAACGGCATGCCTGTGACGGACGAAGTCGCCCAGGCCACTTGGAAACGATGGGAGGAGAGCCTTTACACGCGCTCGCTGCGCGTCGAGGACGGCGAGAACTTCGAGGACCTCATCGCGCGCGCGGACAACGCGCTCCGCTTTCTCGGCGAGCGGCGGGAGGCGTCGCTCGCGGTCGTCACGCACGGCTTCTTCCTGCGAACGCTGGTGGCGCGCGCCGTTTTCGCGGACCTCCTGAGCGAGCATGTCTTCAAGAAGTTCCAGGCCGTGACGCCGATGGAGAATACCGCGCTGACGGTGCTGCGCCGGCAGGAGGCGGGCGGGTGGCGGCTCCAGGTCTATAACGATTACGCGCATCTTGGTTAGGCGCGGCGGCGCAAGGCACGCTACCGCGGCGACAGGGTGAAACCTTCGCGCACCGCTTCGGGCTCCTGCGGCAGCATTCCGGCGGCCTGGAACCAGGCGATGGCGTCGGCCACGCCCTCTTCATAGGGCCGGGGCGCATAGCCGAGTTCGCGCCTGGCCTTCGCGTCGTCGAAGAACATGTATTCGCGGGCCATTTTCAGGCTGTCCCGCGTGGCGAAGGGCGCCTTGCCGGTGAGCTGGGCGAAGAGTTCGCTCGCGGCGGCGAAGGGATAGATCGCGGCGATGGGCAGTTCGACGAGCGGCGGGCGGCGGCCAGACTGGCGCGCGATCTCCGCCAAAAGGTCGCGCAGGCGGACGTTCTGCCCGCCTAGAATATAGCGCTCGCCAACCGCGCCGCGCTTCAGCGCGAGCAGGTGTCCTTGCGCCACATCGTCGACATGGACGAGGTTGAGGCCGGTGTCGACATAGGCGGGCATGCGTCCGCACGCGCATTCGACGACAATGCGGCCCGTCGGCGTCGGCTTGATGTCGCGCGGCCCGACCGGCGCGGACGGGTTCACGATAACGGCGGGCAGCCCGGCCTTTTCGATCAGTTCGAGAACCGCCTCTTCGGCGAGAACCTTGCTTCTCTTGTAGGGATTGAAGGCTTTCGCGGCGTCGAGCCGCTGCGTTTCGTCGGCCACGGCGCGCGGGCTTGCGTGGGCCAGCGTGCAGACGCTGCTCGTGTAGACGATCTTCTCGACGCCGGCCTTCAGCGCCTCCTGCATGACGTTCGCCGTGCCGAGCACATTCGCCGCCATCAGTTCGGCGGGATTTCTCGCCCAAATCCTGTAGTCGGCGGCGGCATGGACCACGAAGCGCACGTTCCGCAAGGCGTTGCCGATGGACGGCTTGTCCGAGATGTCGCCCTCAGCGATTTCCAGAGGCAGGCCGAGGAGATTGCCGCGCGGGCTTGTGCGGCGGACGAGGACGCGAACCCTGAAGCCATCGTTCAGGAAAGCGCGCGCGATGGCCGAGCCGATGAAGCCGCTTGCGCCGGTGACAAGGACGCGATCAGTGTCGTCGTGGCTCACGATGCCTCTCCTTCAATTGACGCAATCGGCGCAGCCGGCGGAAGAGATTTTGTCCGGCGGCTGATAAAGCTGATAATTTTCGGCGCGCCCCGGCGGTTCCTCGCCTATTGTCAATTTCCCCAGCATTTTATGCAAGTGTGGCCAGAACTAGGCCCGGTTTCGCGCAACCGTGCATGACCGGAGGTTGAAACGGCGGCCCGCCGGAGCCGCCGCTTCGCAATCGGGCGTTTTAGCGCTTCTGTACGGCGCGGGGATTTGCTAAGTTCCGCGGCGCCAAATAAGATCGCCTCGGTCCCGCCGGGCGTATACGCTTCAATCGGGGCTCAAGAATGCGATCCGCGGGGCTTTTTGCATGGACGGGCTTGAACTGAGACGCAAGCGCGCGCTTTTTCGCGCGCAGCATCGCGGCACGAAAGAACTGGACATCATCCTTGGGCGTTATGCAACTGAGCGGGTTCCGGGGATGGACGAGGCGCGGCTTGCCGTCTTCGAGCTTCTGTTGTCCTTGCCCGATCCAGACATCGATGGATGGATCAGGGGACGGGAAGCGCCCGAAGGCGTGGCGAGCCTTGTGAGCGACGTCCGCGCATTTTTCTCGCTTGAAAGGCGATAAGCCGCAGGCGTCGGCTTTTATTGGTCAAGGCGTGAACCGGCATGGCGAGCGAAGCCAGCACTCTCGATAAGAACACGGCCGCGCAGGCGAAACCGGGCGCGCCGGCCGCGCTCGACAAGCTTGCGGGGGGCGAGGGGGCCATCGTGGCCGCCGGCGTGCCTGAGGGCTACGACGCCTTTCTTATCGCCGCCATCGCGCGCAGGCTCCCCGCGGACACCGCCTTCCAGCAGGCCGTGCTGCATATCGCCCGCGACGGCCAGCGGCTCCAGGCGCTGCGCAGCCAGCTCGAATTTTTCTCGCCGAACGCGGAAGTCATGGCGTTCCCCGCCTGGGATTGCGTGCCTTACGACCGCGTCTCGCCCGACAGCGACATCGAGGCGCGCCGCATCGCCACGCTGGCGCGGCTCGGCCATGCGAAGGGCGGCAAGCCCGCAATCATTGTGCTGACCACGGTGAACGCGATCCTGCAGCGCGTGCCGCCGCTCGACTGGATCAGGAAGTCGGCGGTGCGCCTCGCGGCGGGCGGTCAGATCGGCATGGATCAGGTCACGCAGCGGCTCGAAGCCTCGGGCTTTCACCGCACCGGCGCCGTTATGGAGCCTGGCGAATATGCGGTGCGCGGCGGCATCCTCGATCTGTTTGCGCCGGGCCATGCGCGCCCCGTGCGGCTCGATTTCTTCGGCGACACGCTCGAAAGCATCCGCCAGTTCGATCCCGTGACGCAGCGCACGCAGGCCGCGCGCGAGCAGATCACGCTGCTGCCGATCAGCGAGGCGCCGCCGGGCGAGGCGGCGGTCAAGCGCTTCCGCCAGCGCTATGTCGAGCTGTTCGGCCCCGCCAAGGGCGACGACGCGCTTTACGAAGCCGTCTCGGCCGGGAGCCGCTATCCGGGCCAGGAGCATTGGCTGCCGCTGTTCTACGAGCGCATGGACACGCTGTTCGATTACCTGCCGAACGCGGTGGTGACGCTCGACCATCTCGCCGCCGACGCGCGCACGCGGCGGCTGGAAACCATCGCGGACCATTACGATGCGCGCAAGGAAGGGCTGGAGCAGCGTTCCTTTGGCGCGCCGCCCTACAAGCCGCTCGCGCCCAGCGCGCTGTATCTGACGGACCAGGAATGGGGCGAGCGGCTTGAGGGCCGCAAGCTTAGGCAGTTCGAGCCGTTCCCGCAGCCGGAGCCGCGCGGCGTCCAGATCGACTTCAAGGGCAAGCAGGGCAGGAGCTTCGCGCTCGAACGCGCCGAATCCTCCGACAAGCTCATCCCCGCCGTGGTCGAGCATATCCGCACGCTGCAAGGGCTCGGCAAGCGCGTCATCGTCGCCTGCTGGACGAACGGCGCGCGCGAAAGGCTCGGCGCCATGATCGCGGCGCACGGCTCGGTCGCCATCGAGAAGGTCGCCAGCATCGCCGAGGCGCGCAAGGCCGCCAAGGGCGCGCTGAGCTTCGCGCTGCTCGGCCTCGAAAGCGGCTTCGAGACGCCGGACCTCGCCATCATCGCAGAGCAGGACATCCTGGGCGACCGGCTCGTGCGCCGCCGCAAGGCGAAGAAGGCGAGCGACGTGCTCATCGAGGCCTCCAGCCTCACGCCGGGCGACCTCATGGTGCACGCAGACCACGGCATCGGCCGTTTCATCGGTCTCAAGACCATCGACGCGGCGGGCGCGCCCCACGATTGCGTCGAACTCGAATATCAGGGCGGCGACAAGCTGTTCCTGCCCATCGAGAACATGGAGCTTCTGACGCGCTACGGCTCGGACGAGGCGGGCGCGAACCTCGACAAGCTCGGCGGCGCGTCTTGGCAGGGCCGCAAGGCGCGCATGAAGAAGCGCATCCGCGAGATGGCGGAGGAGCTGATCAAGATCGCCGCCGCGCGCGAAACGAGGCCGGCTCCCGTCTTCGTCGCGCCCGAGGGCGCCTATAACGAGTTCGTCACGCGCTTCCCCTACGAGGAGACCGACGACCAGCTCGCCAGCATCGAAGCCGTGGCGGAGGATCTCGCCAAGGGCAAGCCGATGGACCGGCTCATCTGCGGCGATGTCGGCTTCGGCAAGACCGAGGTGGCGCTGCGCGCGGCCTTCCTTGCGGTGATGGAGGGCAAGCAGGTGGCGGTGGTGGCGCCCACGACGCTGCTCGCGCGCCAGCATTACAAGACCTTTACGGAGCGGTTCCGCGGCTTCCCGGTGAAGATCGCGCGCGCGTCGCGGCTTGTGCCGGCGAAGGAACTGGCGCAGACGCGCGAGGAGCTGAAGGCCGGCCAGGTGGATATCGTGGCCGGCACGCATGCGCTGCTCGCGAAATCCATCGCCTTCAAGGATCTCGGGCTGATCATCATCGACGAGGAGCAGCATTTCGGCGTGGCGCACAAGGAGCGGCTGAAGGCGCTGCGCGAAGAGGTGCACGTGCTGACGCTGACCGCGACGCCGATCCCGCGCACGCTGCAGCTCGCGCTCACGGGCGTGCGCGAAATGTCGGTCATCGCGACGCCGCCCGTGGACCGGCTCACGGTGCGCACCTTCATCACGCCCTTCGATCCCGTCACGCTGCGCGAGGCGCTGCTCCGCGAGCGCTATCGCGGCGGCCAGAGCTTCTATGTCGTGCCGCGCATTTCCGACCTCGACGAGGTGTCCACGTACCTGCGCGAGCAGGTTCCCGAGGTGCGCTTCATGCAGGCGCACGGCCAGATGAGCCCGACGCAGCTCGAAGACATCATGTCGGCCTTCTACGACAAGCAGTTCGACGTGCTGCTCTCGACCACCATCGTTGAATCCGGCCTCGACATCCCGAACGCGAACACGCTCATCGTGCACCGCGCCGACATGTTCGGGCTCGGCCAGCTCTATCAGCTTCGCGGGCGCGTGGGCCGCTCCAAGACGCGCGCCTACGCCATGTTCACCATCCCGCCGAACGGCAAGATCACGCCGCAGGCGGAGAAGCGGCTCAAGGTTTTGCATTCGCTCGACAGCCTTGGCGCGGGCTTCACGCTGGCGAGCCACGACCTCGATCTGCGCGGCGCGGGCAACCTGCTCGGCGAGGAGCAGTCCGGCCACATCAAGGAAGTGGGCTACGAGCTTTATCAGTCCATGCTGGAAGAGGCGGTGCACGCGCTGAAGCAGCAGGGCGCGGCGGCGGAAGAGGAGGAGCAGTGGTCGCCGCTGATCAATATCGGCCTGCCGGTGCTGCTGCCGGAAGCCTACGTGCCCGATCTGCAGGTGCGGCTTGGGCTTTACCGGCGCCTGTCCGGCTTGCGTGAAAGCGCGGATCTCGAAAACTTCTCCGCCGAGCTGGCCGACCGTTTCGGGCCGCTGCCCGAGGAAGTGAAGCACCTCCTCACCGTGGTGCAGATCAAGAATTACTGCCGCCGCGCCGGCGTCGCGCAGGTGGATGTGGGGCCGAAGGGCGCGCTGATCTCCTTCCGCCACAAGAATTTCGCGAACCCGCAAGGGCTCGTGAAATTCATGCACGACAATGGCGTGGCCGTGAAGCTGCAGCCGGACCACAAGCTCGTCTACCGGGCCGAGTGGGAGGATGGCGTCGAGCGCCTGCGCGGCGCGCGCGCGCTGGTGCGGGAGCTGGCGGACATCGCGACGCGGCAGGAGCCCGCCTTGCCGCCGACCGCCAGCGGCGACGCCATGCCCCGCCTCAATATCGGCAAGCCGAAAGCGCCGCCGCCGCCCATCAAGAAAGCCCATGCGCCGTCGACGCCGCCCGCGTTCAAGCAGCCTCCGCGCGGCTTCGGAAAACGCGGCCGGTAGCTGCGGCGGGGCGCGAGTTTGGCGCCGTTCACGATACCGGACAATTGCTTGCGGGAGCGCCGGCGATGGGGGTGGCGCGAGAGTTTGCGCGGCCGGAACTGGCGGGCATGAGATCGCATGGCGTGAGGGATTTCCGCACATACATCATTTCTATATTCCGAGAAAAGCCAGGATCGAGGCCGTTCGCGTCCTGCATGGCGCTCTCGATTTGGCCGTACCGCCCGGCGAAGTCTGAAATCCGCGCCGCAGCCCTCCACGAGCGGAAGCGGCGCCCGCAGGCGCTGGCGCCGCGAACCGGATAGCGCTGGCTATTTCAGAGGCTCGTAAACCGTGCCGAAATGATAGTTGATGCCGCCGCGCACCGTGTTGATTTCGGTGTCTTTCGTTCCGATATGGCCGCCGAGCCCGTCCGTGGCGTCGTCATGGCTGAGATCGATATACTGGTATTCGACCTTCAAAGACCAGGCGGGCGTGAATTTGTGTTCGACGCCGCCGCCGAGAACGTAGCCGGTCTGCACGCTGCCGGTCTTATAGAAAAGACCCGTTGTGAGATCGGTGAAGTGGTTATCGACTTCGCCATAAGCAAAACCGCCGGTGAAGTAGAAAAGAGTGCGATCCGCCGCATAGCCGAGGCGGCCTCGCACCGTGCCGAAATAGTCGATCGATATGCTGTGGCGATCGGGATCGAAAGAGCCGTTGGAGAATTCGATTTTGCTGTTGGCGGAATTATCGATGCCCGAGCCTTGAATGTCGGTTTCGATGCCGAACACAAAATGGGCGCCCAGCCCGAAGCCGCCCTGCCAATTGTAACCCAACTGACCGCCGCCAAAGCCGCCGTCGTCCAAAATGCCGCCATGCCGCGCCTGGGCGTCGAAGGCGTAGCCGCCGTTGACGCCGGCATAGAAACCGCTCCAGTTCACACCCACGTAGGCGGGACCGTCCTTGTAGCCGCCCGCGTAGGGAGTGGGATAAACGTCGGCCGCATTGGCGGAGGCAAGGGCCACCGCGCTCGTAAGCGTCAAGCCGAGAATGCCGCAAGCGAGTTTCATGTCACAAGTTCCCATCCAAAAAAGCGCACAGTCGTTCCGGGGCACTTTAGAGGCTCGGGCGCGGGGGCAGAAGGCGACGCGACAACAGCATAGGCTAAAACGATGCAGCTGTAGCCCAAAAGCAATAACTTGTAACCGAGCTTAGCCGTGTATTTTCGCGGGGAACGCGCCCGGGGCAGGCCGCCAGCCCTTGCGAACTCTGGCCATTTGGGCGCGCCCGATAGCGCTCGACGGGAAGCCGCCGCCAGCCCTTTCCCAGAGGCAAGCCGCGCTCCACCGATTTATTACCGGGAAACCGGAATAAAACGAATCGAACTGCCCCGGCAGTTTCGAGCCTGTGATCCTGATGACTGCGAAGCATAAAACCATACGCTAACCGCATCCTGGGTTGTATTCTTGAGAAAAGTCGACACACAAAGGGCAAAATACTCGGCTGGTAACCACAAATGAGCCTCAAAACGGGCGAACAAGGCATTGAATCTCGCGTCGCCAGGTTTGGTTCGTATGCCATAAGGAATGAAAACTATGAAAAAACTTGCGATGGCGTCGTTGATCTGCGTCGCTGCGGCAATGGCGGCTTCTCAATCGACTCCGGTTCGCGCTCAAGAAGCGGACCATCCTCGCATCGATGAAGTGCAGGGCCGGATCGACAATCAGGAACGCCGTACCGATCAGGGCATTAACAGCGGCAAGATGACGCCCGGCGAAGCCGCACGCGATACGCGCCGCGATGCGCGTGTCGAACGCCAGCTCAAACGCGATGAGGCCAAGCATGGCGGCCACATCACCAAGGGAGAGCAGGCCAAGCTGAACCGCGAACTCAATCGGAACAGCCGCGCCATCCATCGCCAGAAGCAGTAAACTTAAAGCGCACCGGGCCGCGGCGGGCGCCTCGTGGGGGCGCCTGCCCACGCGTTCGCGCCGCCGACATTCAAGCCGCCGCGCATTCGGCAAGCCGCATTTCGGCAACGGCGTCGGCCTCCCATGCCGGAAGCGAGCGCCGTAAAACCCTGAGGTCCGGCGGCCGGGAGCGGCCATGCAATAATGCCGCACACTGGCTTCAAGGCGTCGCATGCAGAGTTGTTGTCGATTCCTGTGCGTTTATTGTAGAATTAGTGTTAGCGCAGACGTGGCGTTTCGACCCAGGGAGTGGCGCCCGTCTAGCGGCTGAAATATGGTTGGGGCCTGGACTTCATATTCAGCAACTTTTGCGTTGGGAGGCGGACATGGGAGCTAATAACCTTGCGGGCGCCCTAGAAGACTATATTCGGAAACAGGGCGGTGTGAGCGGTCTGGTCAAAAAGTTCGAGGCTCAGGGGTTGGGCGCTGTCGCTCGATCCTGGACGGCTGCGGGGACCAATAATCCCATCTCGGCCGCGCAGCTTCAGCGCGTGATCGGGCACGATACGGTGGTGGACTTGGCCAAAAAGAGCGGTCTCTCTCCGGACGCTACAGCGGCGAAGCTGGCGGATTCTTCTTCCGGCTCTCGTGGACAAAGTGACGGTGAGGACGGGCTCGTCGTCTTCGCCGTCCGCCTCATATCCCTGGACGGGAACGAGGAAGCGGTAACGCCGCGACAAAAATGCTTTGGGCTGCGGCGACGCCTTGATCGAAACGGGGCGCCGCCCGCAACCCGAAAGCGCGCCTAGAGCGCCAAAAAGTGCGCCGGCGCGTGTCGGCAGAGTCCGCGAGCGGAGCGAAGTCTAGCGCTTGGGGCGCAGGAGCCGCATGACGGCCTCGGGCGCTCATCGCCAGGAGACGCCGCACCGCCGCCTCGATGCGCGCCTCCATGAAGTGTTAGCCCGACAAACCGCCGGCGAGCGATGGGATGGCGAGCGGGCTGAACCCGTAATGCTTCAGCCAGCGCAGATCGCCGCCGAAGAAAGCGCGCAAATCCGGCATGCCGTATTTCAGCATGGCGATGCGGTCGATGCCCATGCCGAACGCGAAGCCCTGCCACTCGTTGGGGTCGATGCCGCAGGCCTGAAAGGGCTCGTGTCCGTTTTCAGCGACCGACTTCCTTTGCTGCACAACCTGCTACGCCTCAAAAGGGAATGCCGGTAAAATTACTTGCGTGCCGAAAACCGGCGAAACCTTCCTGGATCGCAAGCTTCGCTTTCTTTCGTTTCATTCTGTGGTGCGAATGGACAAATCACGTAGTCCCCGAAATGAACCTCAATCGATAAGATTCTGTCAACACTTCGGTAGAGTTCATCGCGGAAATGCGCAACCTCCTTCGCAAGGAATCCCTTGCTTTGGCTCGTTCGACTGTCGTAGGCGTCATGATGTGGCAGACAAAGGAAGACGAGATTTTCCTGTCTATTATTAGAATTATCTTGGTCGAGATGGGCGATCTGCCCGGTTTTAACATTTATGTCGCGATTGAGACCGTAGCAAATACAGCAGCGCCTACGCGAAAGCAGCAGAATGGTCTTCTGCGTTTCTGTTGGGATAGGTTTTCTAACCATTGTTGTGGCCCTGGTGCACAAGGTAACTAAGACTATCAAGGTCGGGTGGCCAGGCATTCGCGGCCATAACTAGTGTCCGCCGAAAAGCGATGCATTAACCCGACAAACCGCCGGCGAGCGATGGGATGGCGAGCGGGCTGAACCCGTAATGCTTCAGCCAGCGCAGATCGCCGCCGAAGAAGGCGCGCAAATCCGGCATGCCGTATTTCAGCATGGCGATGCGGTCGATGCCCATGCCGAACGCGAAGCCCTGCCACTCGTTGGGGTCGATGCCGCAGGAACGCAGCACATTGGGATGCACCATGCCGCTGCCGAGGATTTCGAGCCAGTCGTTGCCCTCGCCGATCTTCAGCTCCGGCCCCGTACGGTCGCACTGGATGTCCACCTCGGCGCTCGGCTCCGTGAACGGGAAGTGCGACATGCGAAAGCGCATCTTCACCTCGCTCACCTCGAAGAACGCCTTGCAGAACTCCTCCAGTACCCACTTCATGTGGCCCATGTGGATGTCGCGGTCGATGACGAGCGCCTCGACCTGGTGGAACATGGGCGTGTGCGTCTGGTCCGAATCCATGCGGTAGACGCGGCCCGGCGCGATGATGCGGATCGGCGGCTTCTGCGCGAGCATGGTGCGCACCTGCACCGGCGAGGTGTGCGTGCGCAGGAGCAGCCGCTCGCCCTCGGCGTTCGGCGAGAAAAAGAAGGTGTCGTGCGCCTCGCGCGCCGGGTGGCCGACGGGGAAGTTCAGCCGCGTGAAATTATTATCGTCCGTCTCGATGTCGGGGCCTTCGGCGACCGAGAAGCCCATGTCGGCGAAGATCACCATCAGCTCTTCCCAGACGCGGCTGATGGGGTGGATGCGGCCCTCGGCCGCCGGGTTCGGGCGCACGGGCAGCGTAACGTCCACACGGTCCGTGGCGAGCTTCTCGGCGAGCGCCGCCGTCTCCAGCCCGGCTTTGCGCGTATCGAGCGCCGCGGCGATGCGATCCTTCACGGCGTTGACGGCGGCGCCGAAGCTCTTGCGCTGCTCCGGCGGCATCGCGCCAAGCTTCTTCATAAGCTCCGACACCTCGCCCTTCTTGCCGAGCGCGGAGACGCGGATAGCTTCGAGCGCCGCGAGATCGGCGGCTGCCGCGACGCTTGCCAGCAGGCGCTGCGTCAGCGCTTCAAGATCGTGGGATTGTTCGGCGACGGCGTCCATGGAACTGTCCGATCTTAGGGAATTATGGCGAGAGGCCTGCCACTTTTGGCGCGGCGGGTCAAGCCGCGCGCGCCGCCGAGCGCCCTATCGCGCCTTCGCTTTCAGCTTCTCCACAATGGCGTTCTGCTTCTCCATCAGCGCCTTCGCAAGCGCATCGTAGCGGTCGGAGTCGCCCGGCTTTACGTCGTAACACGTCGACGCCACAACCGGCTTCGCGCCGGGCATGGCGAGCAGCCCCGACACGGTCTTGAAGCTGAAGCCCTTGCGCTGAAGCCCGTCGATAACCGCGGGCAGCGCTTCGCCTGTATGCCAGCCCCGCCCGTTGGCGTGAAAGATGACGATCGAGCCGGAGCGCGCGCCGTTCACGGCGGCTTGCACGATCTTGTCCGCCGTCTGGGCTTTCACCGGGTCGGCCGTCGCCACATCCCATTGCACCGCGCGAAGCCCGGCGTCCTCCACGGCGCGCAAGGCCGCGGCGTTGCACGCGCCGAACGGAAAGCGCAAGAGCGTCATGCGCTCGGGCGCTCGGGCAGACGCAAGCGCGGCGCCGGTGCGGTCGAGGCACTGCTTGCGGCTCAGGTCTGCGCGCGTCTTCAGATAGGCGGCTTGCGGATTTTCGATCTCATCGGCGAGTTCTGCGCCCGACACGAGCCGCAAATTGGCGTGATCCCAGGTGTGGTCGCCCACCTCGAACAGGGGGTCGGCCATGAGCTGCTGGGCGCGCTCGGGATGGGTCAAAAGCCACTTGCCACCCGCGAAGAAGGTGGCGGGGATGTTACGATCGCGCAGGAAATCGATGAGATCGCCCTGGTAGCCCGCGATCTCGTGAGGTTGTTCGCAGAGGTCGAAGGTGAGCGCGACGACTTTTTCATTGCCGGGCAGATCGACGCGACGCAGCGCTCCATTCCAGCGAGGGTAGGGGCTTTGGCCGGTCCGCGCCTCCGCGATGGCGGGCGGAGAAACGAGCGCCTTCTCCGTGCCTTGGACGATTTTCTCCTCGCCGGGGCGGTGTCGAAGCGCGGATGGCGCCCAGCACGCCTGCTGCGCCGTCGCCGCGGACACGAAGGCGGCCAGCGCGAAAGCCGAGGCCGCCGCGAAGCGGACTGAAAGACGGCGGAGGGCAGGGCGAGCACGCATGGCGTATCTAAAATATCGATCGGAGATGAAGGCGGAAACCTGCCAGCGCAACAAACGCGCTTCGGTGCGGCCAAATAAGACAATTCGCAATCGCCATTGCGAGCGCGCCGAAGCCCGCCATTGCGAGCGCGCCGAAGCGATCCGCTTCGCGATGACGCTGCGCGCGGCGATGCGCCGCCTAATGCACCCTGACGAAGTCAGAAGGCGCCTGCGCGCCCTCCTTCTCCGAAATCAGCTTCAGCACATAGGCGATTTCGTCCCTGGCGTCGCGCGAGGCCCGGCGGTCCTCCTTGGGGATCTCCTCGGCGATCCTCAAGAGAACGTTGGCGAGCGCGAGCAGCTCAGGGACGGTCAGTTCGTCTAGTCTCATGCGGGACGCAACTCCGCGGGCAAGGCTGCGCTCGCCTTTCCGACAAGCGCGGCGAATCCGCCCGGATCGGTGATGGCGAGATCGGACAGAACCTTGCGGTCGATCTCGATGCCCGCCTTGTTGAGGCCGTCGATGAAGCGGCCATAGGTGAGGCCATGCTCGCGCACGGCGGCGTTGATGCGCTGAATCCACAGCGAGCGGAAATTGCGCTTCTTGGTGCGGCGGTCGCGATAGGCGTATTGCCCGGCCTTTTCAACGGCCTGGCGCGCGATGCGGATGGTATTCTTGCGGCGGCCGTAAAAGCCTTTGGCCTGCTCCAGGACCGCCTTATGACGGGCGTGGGAGGTTACGCCGCGCTTCACACGTGACATTTTCTATCTCCAAGTTCAAGCTTCGTAATTTTCGCGCGATCAGTCAAGCCCATAGGGCGAGAACTTCTTGATGATGCGCGCGTCGCCGGGTTCGAGCACGGTCCCGCCGCGCGCGTTCCGTATGAACTTGGGTGTGCGCTTGATCATGCCGTGGCGTTTCCCGGCCTGTCCGGCCACGACCTTGCCGGTGCCGGTTATCTTGAAGCGTTTTTTCACGCCGCTTTTGGTTTTCAGCTTGGGCATTTTGCTTCCTTTCGTTGATGTCTCTCGCGAACGGGAGGGCTTTCGGCTTTCGCCGGTCCTAAGCCATCCGCTTTCATGGAGAAGCTATTAAGCCGCCACGGCATGCCCGAATTGCGCCGGGCGGCTCGGCGCGCCGACAATAAGCTCTCGCTTCGAAACACGCAACGGCTTTTGCCGCCCTTTCGAAGCCGGCGCAAGCGATGCGAATCACGCGGTCGCGCCTCGATTGCCGTCATGCCGGGCTATTCAGATTTTCCTGCAATATCGAGTTTTCTAACGCTGGATGGCCGCCTTGAGGCGGCCATGACGAAGAAGGGCGACGGCGCACGCCAGGCTCAATCGTCGTCATGGCCGGGCTTCGACCCGGCCATCCAGTGCAAAAGACGCGGCCGCCTTGGACCGCGCTCACTTCCTCCCGAGAACGGGCGGCGCAGGCGGGTATCCAACTCGGCATAGTGCCTGGGAAGATCCCGGATCGCCTCAAGCGGCGTCCGGGATGATGCGGTAGAAGACGCTATGGGGCGGCGCAATCCGCGCCGCACGCCTGCCTTACGGCATCGCGAACGGAATGTTGCGCGCTTCTTTCGGCTTCAGGTCGACCGGATGCTGCAGGCCGCCCGTCAGCTCCTTCACGCGCTCCTTCACATAGAGGTTCAGCTCGTCGATGGTGACGACGCCGTCCTTCGGCATCACGTCGGCCGCGCCCGAGAGGCCCTCAAGCAGCGCCTTGGTGAACGCGCCGTGCTGCCACTCCGCGCTCTCCATGGAAAGCTCCGAGCCCGTGGAGCTGGCCAGCACCACGGCGTTCGCCGAGCCCGCGATCTCGTTGATGAGCTTGTTGTAGTCGAGCTGGCCGCGGAACGACACGCCCGTCGCCTTGCCGGAATGGCAGGTGTCGAAGAAGAACATCGCGTTGCCGGCGAGCTGCTTCAGCGTGTGGCTGATCTCGGTGTCGGGCACCGAGCTGCCGCGCGTCGGCAGCATCACGCCCGCGATGTTCTCGACGCGCGCGTTGTAGGGCACATAATAATAGTCGCCGCTCGGCGCCGTCACGCCGTGTCCCGCGAGGAACACCACGCCAACGTCGCCCTGGCCCACCTGGCGCTGCAGCCATGTCAGCCCGTCGAGGATGGAGCCCGAATCCGCGTCCTCGTCGGCGAGCAGCTTCACCTCGACCTTGCGGTAGAGCCGGCCCTGCTGGCCCTGAAGGGCCGCCGCGAAGTCGCGCGCGTCCTTGCCCGCCCAGGCGAGCGTGTCGATCTTGGCCTCCTTGAACTTGCCGACGCCGACGACGAGCGCATAGAGCGACACCGTCGAGGCCTGCTGCGCCGCCGTGGCGGAAGCGGGCCGCTGGGGCGCGCCCTCGTATTTCAGCCGCACGGTCGAAGGCGAGCTTTCGATCCCGCCCGAGCTCGCCACCAGCGACAGCGCAATGTCGCGCTGCGGCAGGCCGGTCAGCGTGATGGTCGTCTCCGCGTCCGCATTCGCGCTCACATTCGAAGGCCCGCGGAACTGGCCGCCCGGCAAGGGCCGCCCGTCAACCAGCGCCACGACGCCCGAAACGGGCGTGCCCGAGGGCGAGCGCAAGGAATAGCGCAGCGTCACGCTGTCCTCCGAGAAGCCCTCGCCCGGCGACAGGATGGTGATCACCGGCGGCAGCTTCCTGGCGATTTCCTCGGCTGGCTTCGAGCCCGCCGCCCGGTTCGCTTCCGCGATGGCCTTGCTCTCATCGAGATCGTCGAGCACGCGCTTCACGATGTCGGGGCGGTTGAAGCGGTCGCGGAACCGCGCGGCGGGGAAGAAGTCGGGCGCGTGGTCCCAGTCCCGGTTGACGTGCCAGCCAATCAGGTCTTCGCCGCCGGGCGACGCCGCGTAATAGCCCTTCGGCGTCCAGGCCACATAGCGCTTGTCCTTCGCGTGCACGAACAGCGCGAGCAGCTCTTTTCCATCGGAGAGCCTGTGCCAGCGGATCGTGCCGTCGCCATAGGAAACCACGATGAGCTTGCCGTCATGCGTGATGTTCACGCCCCAGGCCGCGCCGGGCACCTGCTTCTGCCACAGCTCGACGCCGGCGGCGCTGAAGAGCCGCAGCGACCAGTCCGCGCCGAGTACGAAATGGGCGCCGTCTGGCGCGACCGCGACGGAACGGGACGCTTCGAGATTCTGAAGAGGAATTGGCTTGCCGTTCAGCTTCGGCGCGTAATCGTTCTTCCAATTCACCAGGTTGAGCGCCGTGGCGTTCGGCGGAAACAGATCCTCGTCGACGTCCCAGGCTTCGGTAAGCCGGAAGGCGGGGAGATCGACGACAACGGGATTCACGCCGTCTTCGACGAGCCCGAACTTGACTACCTTGCCATTCGCGGAGATCGCGGGCGTGTCGCGATTTGTGTTCCGCACGTCGGCGGTGACGCCCTCCTGCCACATGCGCTTGACGCCGCTCGTCGTAATCAGGCCGAAGGCGGGATCGGCCGAGGCGACGGCAAGTCCAGATCCGCACGTCATCAGCTGCGTGACGGTATTGTGGGACATGACCGATTCGGTGCGCCTGCCGCGGCCTTCATTCGCCCATGTGAACACGCTGAAGGGCTGCCAGCGGCCTTTGCCGCCATGCAGCGTCTGCCCGTCGGCCGACCAGGCGACGGCATAGAAGCTGCCTTGGCCGATATTTGCGGTGTCGGCGGCGTAGAGCTTCTTGAGCGTACGCGCGTCGAAAACCTCGACGGCGGTCGTGTCGCCGTAGCCGATTGCGATTTTCGAGCCGTTGGGATGAACCGCGACGCCATAGGGCATGGTTCCGCCCGGCGTCGCGCCCTTCGCCTCGAAGCGGCCATCCGCTCCGTAGCGTCGAAGCTGCCCGTCATAGGCGACCGTATAGAGCTTGTTGTCCTTGTCGAAGACCGCGCCGTAGCTGTCCTTGCCGCCGTAGTTTCCGTCCTCGCCGAGGAGAGTCCAGCCGTCTGTCTGCCAGATTTTGACGCCGAGGCCGCCCCAGAGCGAAGCGGCGAGGCGGGAGCCGTCGGGAGAGAAGGCGAGATGGTTGATCACGTTGCCGATCTGGCCGACGCGGGTGATGAGCCTGCCCGTCGCGGCCTCGAAAATGTAGATGGAATTAGTCTTGTCGACGGAGTAGTGGGCGTCCCACCCCGCGACGGCCACCCATTTGCCGTCGGACGAGAGCGCCGTCGAGTAAACCTTGCCGCCGTTGCCCTCGCCGATGGGAGGGCGGAAGGTCCGCAAAAGCTCAGGCGCGCCGCGTCCGCTGGCGGGCAGCGCCCACAGCCGGGCGGTCTTGTCGTCCGATCCCGTCAGCATGAGCGTGCAATTGGCGTCGACGCCGATGCGCTTCAGCTGCGCCGTGTGCATTCCCGGCTCGATGCGCAGGATCGGCCGCTGATCGGGCGCGCCCTGCGCCTGAGCCTCGGCCGCAAACGCGGCGCCAAGCAGCGCCACCGCCATGCCTAAGAAGAAATTCCCACTCGCGTGTCCCATACCGTTGCGACCTCCGCCACGATGCATTTCGGCCTTCCAGCCCGCCCACATAGCCTAACAGAAGCAAAACATTGAGGCCAAATATGTGACCGTTTTTTGCTTTGGCGGTCCACATCGAGGCAAAAATGGGGCAAGGCCGCTGGAGAGCCGTTGGCGAGCCCGAGCGCTATGGATTGGGCGGACGGCATGGAGTATTAGCTTTTTTTATGACAAAGTTTTTTGCAAATCAGCCGTTCGGCCTGAGGGAGGCATGACATGGTCTATCCGGCAAGAGTGATCGCGGCCTTGTACGCCGCTTTTTTCGCGGGCGCGGCCAGCGCGCAGGAAGGGCCGACGCTTCAGAGGATAAAGAGCGCCGGCGCGATCGTCATCGGCTATGCCGAAGGCGCGGCGCCTTTTTCCTATCGCGATGGCGAAAAACCGGCCGGCTTTTCGATCGACCTTTGCGCGCTTGTCGCGGAGAAGGCGAAGCAGGCGCTCGGCCTGCCCGAGTTCAGGATCGAATACAAGCTCGTCAGCCCGGCGGAACGCGCGCCCCTGTTGCAGAGCGGCGCCGTCGATATCGATTGCGGCCTTGCGGCGGCAAAGGCGCAGCTTTCGCGCGACGCGGCCTTCTCCACGCCGATCTATGCGTCTGAGCTGGCCTGGCTTGCGCCGAAACAGCTGCGCGTCGAAAGCGACGCCGAGGGCTACCGCCGCAAGCATTACGAGGTGAAGACGCCAGTCTCGCCCGACGATCTGAAGGGCAAGACCGTCGTGCTGACGCCGGGCTCCGCCGCGACGCCGGTCGTGCTCGCCTTCAGCGTGGATCGCTTTCTCGGCCTTTCGATCCTGCACGGGAAGGACGCCGAGGAAGCCTTCAAGCTGGTCGAGAGCGGGAAGGCGTCGGCCTTCATCGATGACGACGCGCTCCTCCTCGGGCTCAAGGCCAACGCGAAGAACCCCGACGCTTTCGCCGTTGTGGATGCAGGCCATCCCGGCGCGGCCTACGCGCTCGCGCTCAGGAAGGACGACAAGCCGTTCAAGGCGCTTGTCGACGGCGCGATTGGCGAGGCCATGAAATCGGGCGATTTCGAAAAACTCTACACGAAATGGTTCGAGAGCCCGATCCCGCCCCGGAATGTAAACCTCGAGCACCCCATGCCGCCGGCTCTAAGCCGTCTCGTGAAAAATGCGGGCGACGCCTCGAATTAAGGCGGCGCCCCCGCGGTCGAGCCGCAGGGCAGGGGGCGGGCCGCCGTTTCGGGCGGAGAATGTTAGCCGCCTTTCTTCGGGGAAACAGGGAAAGCCGCCTGCTCTTCGGCGCAATGCTTCAGCATGGCCCTTATTTCCGGGTTGCTTGAATTTGAGGGCGCGCAGGCGGCCAAAACCGGCAGCGCGGTCACGAATATCGCAAGAACGGTAAGCATGACGTCTCCAAAGAGCCTTGCGCAGGGCGCCGCGAATAGGCGAAACCTGTCGCTTTCACATCGATCTGCTTGCTTGAACACGGCGCCCGCCGATTCCCTGCGCTCGCGGAAACGGCGCTGCGCAAATCTGTTGCGAGCGCCGCGAATTTCCCTATAGTGCGAGCGCCGTCCGGTTTGAGGCTGAACGGAACCGGGAGGCTATTCCCAGAAGGAATGCCGCCCGCGCGGGCGCGAAAGCGCTCCGTTCCCGTGTCTCTGCTCTGCTTAAGATCCTTCAACGCCTTTCCAAGGCTTGACGGGGGCTCTGCGCCGGACAAAAACGAAACCGGGAAAGGCCGCTATGCCACGTTACGAGCATACCTTTCTTGCGCGCCAGGATGTCACGGCGCAGCAAGTGACAGGGCTGATGAACACCTACAAGGCCGTCATCGAAGAGATGGGCGGCAAGGTCGGCAAGACCGAATATTGGGGTCTCAAGTCCACAGCCTACAAGATCAAGAAAAACCGCCGCGCGCACTACGCGTTCTTCAACATCGAGGCGCCGCACCAGGCCGTCATCGAGATGGAGCGCCAGATGCGGATCTCGACGGACATCCTCCGCTTCCTCACGGTGCGCGTCGAGGAGCTGGACGAGAAGCCGTCGATCATGATGCGCAAGCAGGACGACCGCGAGCGTGAGCGCGGAGACCGCGACCGCGGCGACAGAGGCGACCGCGGGCCGCGTCCGCCGCGCCGCGACCGTGACGACCGCGGCGGCTTCGGCGGAGGCTTTGGCGGCGGCGGCGGATTCCGCGATGGCGAGGGCGGCGGAGCGCGCAGCTTCGGCGACAGACGGCCTCCACGTATGGAAACGCCAGCCCCTGCGACGGGAGGTGACGAATGAGCATGCAAGGAACCAGCAGCGGCGGAGCGCGCCGCCCCTTCTACCGCCGCCGCAAGACCTGCCCGTTCACGGGCGATAACGCGCCGGTCATCGATTACAAGGACGTGCGGCTGCTCCAGCGCTTCATCTCGGAGCGCGGCAAGATCGTGCCGAGCCGCATCACGGCGGTTTCCGCCAAGAAGCAGCGCGAACTGGCCAAGGCCATCAAGCGCGCCCGCTTCCTCGGCCTTCTCCCCTATGTGCTGAGGTAAGAGCGCGCCATGCAGGTCATACTCCTCGAACGCATCGGCCGGCTCGGCCAGATGGGCGACGTGGTGAAGGTCCGCCCCGGCTTCGCCCGCAACTTTCTTTTGCCGCTCGGCAAGGCGCTTCGCGCCACCAAGGATAACCTCGCCCGCTTCGACACGGAGCGCGCGCAGCTTGAGGCGAACAACCTCCAGCGCAAGCAGGAGGCGGAAGAGGTCGCCAAGAAGCTCGACGGCTTGAGCTTCGTCGTGCTGCGGCAAGCCGGCGAACTCGGGCCAGCTCTACGGCTCAGTCTCGACGCGCGACATTGCCGACGCCGTCACCGCCGGCGGCTTCACCATTGAGCGCGTGCAGGTTCTCCTCGACAAACCTATCAAGAACCTCGGTCTCCATGAGGTCCGCGTGAGTTTGCATCCCGAGGTCGAGATCAAGGTCTCGGCCAACGTTGCGCGCACCGAGGAAGAGGCGAGCCGCCAATCCCAAGGCGAAAATGTCGCGAAGTCCGAGCGGGACGACTACGCCGCCCAGCAGGCTGCGCTTGCCGCCGAAGCCGCCGCCGCCGCGGAAGCGCTGTTCGGCAGCGACGAGCATCCCGAATAGCAGCTTTCGCAGGGACAGCTTATTCTAGGCGCAAGACTAGTTCTTGCGCCTTTTTATTTGAAAATTACTCTTATTGGATGCGTTTGTCGCATAGCTGGCGCCCAAAAACTGGAATTGGCCTGAAGTATACTTGAATGGCGGACTTGCCCGCCATAGCGTATCGTTTGCGCACGCAATGGTGGCGCCAATCCCGGCAATAACAGCAAAGAGGTCCGTCAGGTGGAAGGTTCGCGCGTGCTCAATCGTGAGCTTCGGAGCAAGATCATGTCCGCGGCGGAGGCGGCCGCGCTCATCCCCGCCGGCTCGAACGTGGGCATGAGCGGCTTTACCGGCTCGGGCTACCCGAAGCAGGTGCCGGCCGCGCTCGCCGCGCGCATCCATGAGCTTCGCGGCAGGGGCGAGGACTTCAAGATCGGCGTCTGGACCGGCGCCTCGACCGCGCCCGAACTCGACGGCGCGCTCGCCGAGTGCGACGGCATCGAAATGCGCCTGCCCTATCAGTCCGATCCGCATTGCCGCGCCCGCATCAACGCCGGGAAGATGCAATATATCGACATCCATCTGTCCCACGTCGCGCAGTTCGTCTGGTTCGGCTTTTTCGGCAAGCTCGACGTGGCTGTCGTCGAAGTGACGGGCATCCTGGAGGACGGCCGGCTGATCCCCGCGACCTCCATCGGCAACAACAAGACCTGGCTCGACCAGGCCGACAAGGTCATACTCGAGGTGAATTCCTGGATGAATCCGGGCCTCGAAGGCATGCACGACATCTATTACGGCACTGCGCTTCCCCCGCATCGCAAGCCCATCCCGATCGTCGGCACGGGCGACCGCATCGGCGAGCCGTTTTTCCGCTGCGATCCGTCGAAAATCGTCGCCATCGTCGAGACGAACGAAACGGACCGCTGCACGAAGTTCACCCCGCCGGACCAGACCTCGCGCCTCATCGCGGGCCACATCCTCGAATTCCTCTCCCATGAGGTGAAGAAAGGCCGCATGCCGGAGAACCTGCTGCCGCTCCAATCCGGCGTCGGAAACACGGCGAACGCGGTGATGGCCGGCCTCGAACAGGGCAAGTTCGAGAACCTCACCGCCTACACCGAGGTGCTGCAGGACGGCATGCTGCATCTCCTCAAGAAGGGCAAGATGACGCTCGCGTCCTCCACGGCGCTGTCGCTCAGCCCGGAGGCGTGCGACGAGTTCAACCGCGACATCTCCTTCTACCGGAAGCGCGTGGTGCTACGCCCGCAGGAAATATCGAACCACCCCGAAGTGATCCGCCGCCTCGGCGTCATCGCCATGAACGGCATGATCGAGGCCGACATCTACGGCAACGTGAATTCGACGCATATCTGCGGCTCGTCCATCATGAACGGCATCGGCGGCTCGGGCGATTTCGCGCGGAACGCCTATCTCTCGTTTTTCATGACGCCGTCGACCGCGAAGAACGGTCAGCTCTCCTGCATCGTGCCGATGGTCACGCATACCGACCACACCGAGCACGACGTGCAGGTGCTCGTGACCGAGCAGGGGCTCGCCGATCTGCGCGGCCTCGCGCCACGGCAGCGCGCCAAGGTCATCATCGAGAATTGCTCGCACCCCGATTACCGCCCCGCCCTCGAAGCCTATTACGAGCGGGCCATGCGCACCGCCACGGGCCGCCACACCCCGCACATGCTCGACGAGGCGTTCCACTTCATGATGAAATGGAAGGCGGAGCAGGCGGCGATGGAGGTGGCGAAGTCCATCCATGGCGGCCTGACGCAAGCCGATTTCCATCACACCGAGCCGGTGGCCGATTGACGGCGCCGCAAAGCTCCCGGCGGAACGGCCGCCCTGGGCGTATGGGGTTTCAGGAACTCAAACGCTCGTCTGCTGTGCGGTTGAATCACGGACGCTGGCTCTTTCCATGAAGCGCGCTCGCGCGGTTGTCATAAGCCCAAGCCAGTCGTCAGAGTGTGCGAGGATGCTGGAAATTTTTGGCAACTCTCCGTAAACTTCGACGCGCCAAGTCCAGGAATTGCCTTCGCGATTGACGTTGGCTCCGTTTATCAGGCGAGCGACGCCATCCAAATAGGCGCCGGCGATGCCCCTATCTCCAATCTGCTCAGCGGAGTAAGAGATATAGTTGGTTTGAAACCTGCCGTCTGGAAAGAGCGTTCCAAAGTTGACGTTTCCTAATTTCGGGACGGCGCACTTGATTATGATCGATCTTTTCGTTTCGATCTTAAAACCATCGCTCTGGCATTTTGACAGAAAATCCTTCACGGCGGCAGGTAAATTCCCATCGACTTTTGCCATGGCGGCGAGCATTTCCTCCATGGAATACTTCGCACGCTTCGCCAGGGCTTGAGGCGTTACCCCTTTCGCCGCGAGAGCCGCCAGGATTTTGTCGACATCGGTTACGAGATCGGCATGAAATCCTGCAAACGGTTTAGGAATGCTGGTTGTGACGAGATCGGGCGTTCGCACCGTTACGAGTTTTTCGAAAGCGTAGGCGATGCCCGCTTCCATCCTCACATATCGGGAGTTCACGGACTCGGGCGACCAAACGACTATCGCCGCGTCCGCCTCGTCCAACTCATCCCTGATGACATCGTCGAATCTTTGCCCGCTTGCGAGACGCGCGTCCCACCATACTTCGATCCCGAGTTTCGCCAGTTGCTCGGCAAGCGTTCTAGCCGGCTCAACCGATTTCTGAGAATAACTTATAAAAACGTCCGCCATCGTCCGCTCCGTATGCACACTTTCATCTCAATTATACAAAAGGGGAGCGCTGCGCAACAAAACTAGATAGGCCTTGACCCGGTTAGCCATGCAGCGCGGCGGCGGCGGAGCACATAAAGCCATGGCCGCCCTTGAGGCGGCCACACAGGTTACGGATGCGTTGCTGGATCGCCGGGTCGAGCCCGGCCACGACCAGGGCGGGGCCTATTTCTCGCGCTTCCAGATGTGCGTCTTACAGATGAGGCCGCCGAGGATGCAGCCTTCGAGCTTCGCCTCGTCCGGACCGGTGGAAATGATGTAGCCCGTATAGGTTTCGCCGTCCTCGCTGTTATAGAGCTTGCCCTTCCAGCGATCCGCGCCAGCCTTGGCCGCGCCCTCCATGATGACGGCGCCCGCCATGGAGCGGCCCTTCAGCGCCGCGTTCGGGTTCTTGGCGTCGATCTCGCGGCCCTTGCTCGGCGTCACCACCTTCACGCACAGCCCGCCATTGCAGGCGTAGGCCGACAGCACGCCGCCCGTCTCCGCGTCGCGCCATGTACCGAATGCGTCTTCAGCCGCCGCGAACGCCGCCGCCGGCAGCGCCACAGCCAGCGCCAGCGCCGCCGCAGCCGCGCGCATGCCATGCCACCGTTTCATGCCCCACTCTCCCTTAATTTTTGTGGTTAATTTTACGTGTGTGCAAACGCTAGCATTGGCGGCAATGTTCCACAAACATTGCTTCTGTCGAGAGTGAAGCCAAGCGGCAGCCGGGACCCGCTTGCGCATGCAGCAAGATCCCGCGTCTGCGCAGCGGCATCGACGACTCAGGGCGGGCGCGCCGCAGTCAAGGCCGCGCTCGCGCCGTTAACGTTTCGTCCAACGCAATCCGAAGGCTGTGCACGCGGGCGGCGGCGCAACCGGGGGCATCTTCGGAAGCGCGCGGGAATCAGGTCTTATGCCCGCATGAGACGCTCCCCCGCATATTCCCCCGCCGCCGCGAAGCCGACGCTCGAAGAGAGCCTCGACGCGCTCCCCTTCCGGCAGGCCCCGCACAACATCGAGGCCGAGCAGGCGCTGCTCGGCGCGATCCTCATCAACAACGAATTGTTCGACCGCGTGTCGGGCTTCCTTGCGCCGAACCATTTCTTCGAGCCGCTGCATGGCCGGCTGTTCGAGGTCATGTCGAAGCTGATCGGCGCCGGCAAGCACGCCTCGCCCATCACGCTGAAGACGTTCTTCGACTCCGAGCCGCCCATCGGCGAGCTGACGGTCGCGCAATATCTGGGGCGCCTCGCCGCCGCCGCCACCACCATCATCAACGCGCAAGCTTACGGCCGCGCGATCTACGATCTCGCCGTGCGCCGCGAGCTGATTGTGATCGGCGAGGACATGGTGAACGTGGCCTACGACTTGCCGGTGGATGCGCCGCCCGAGACGCAGATCGAGGCGGCGGAATCGCGGCTTTACGACCTCGCCGACAAGGGCAAATACGGCTCCGGCTTCATGGCCTTCGGCGACGCCACCGCCGACGCCATCGAGATGGCCGCGCGCGCCTATGAACGCGACGGCGGGCTGTCGGGCCTCTCCACGGGCCTTACCGACCTCGACCGCATGATGGGCGGCTTGCAGAACTCCGACCTCATCGTTCTCGCGGGCCGCCCGTCGATGGGCAAGACCGCGCTCGCCACCAACATCGCCTTCAACATCGCCAAGGCTTACCGCACCGCGCAGCGCGAGGGGCTCGGCGAAGAGGTTGTGGACGGCGCCATCGTCGGCTTCTTCAGCCTCGAAATGTCGTCCGAACAGCTCGCCACGCGTATCCTCGCCGAGCAGGCGCAGATCCCCTCCGAGAAGATCCGGCGCGGCCAGATCACGGACACGGAATTCAACCGCCTGCAAACCGCCGCGATGGAACTGCAAACGCTGCCGCTGTTCATCGACCACACCGGCGGCATCTCCATCGCGCAGCTCGCGGCCCGCGCGCGGCGGCTCAAGCGCCAGAAGGGCCTCGGCCTTATTGTGGTCGACTATTTGCAGCTTCTCACAGGCTCGGCCAAGCGCTCGCAGGAAGGCCGCGTGCAGGAGGTTTCCGAGATCACCGTCGGCCTTAAGGCGCTCGCCAAGGAGCTGTGCGTGCCGATTCTCGCGCTCTCGCAGCTCTCGCGCCAGGTCGAGAACCGCGACGACAAGCGCCCGCAGCTCTCCGACTTGCGCGAGTCGGGCTCGATCGAGCAGGATGCCGACGTCGTGATGTTCGTGTTCCGCGAGGAGTATTATGTTTCGCGCAAGGAGCCCTCGCTAACGAAGGTTGAAGAACACCAGAAGTGGCAGGATGAGATGGACCAGGTCCAGGGGCTCGCCGAGGTCGTCATCGGCAAGCAGCGCCACGGCCCGACTGGCACGGTGCGGCTGCAATTCCAGGCCGAGATCACGCGGTTCGGCGATCTGGCCGACCAGAGCCGCATACCTGACAGGTACGAATGAACATGGACCCGAGAACGCCGGATCGCATAACCCAAGCCTTGAGAAAAGCGCCGCCCGCGGCGCCCGGCGTTCTGTTCGTCGATCTGGCGGCCTTGCGGCGCAACTATCGCGCCCTGAAAACGGCCGCACCGGATGCGACTGTCGCCGCCGTCGTCAAGGCGAACGCCTATGGACTGGGCGTCGCCGAGGTGGTGAAGGCGCTGCGGCGCGAGGGCGCGGACATCTTCTTCGTGGCCACGCTTACGGAAGCGGAAGCCGTCCGCGCTCTTTGCCGCGAGCAGATCTATGTGCTGAACGGCCTGCCGCCCGGAACCGCGCCCCGCTTCAGCGCGTCGGCGATTACCCCTGTGCTTGGCTCCGCCGCCGAATTCGAGGAATGGCGCGCCTATGGCGGCAACGCCAGGGGTTTCCGCCCCACCGCGCTGCATTTCGACACCGGCATGACGCGGCTCGGCATCGCGCCGGAGGCGGCCGAAGCGATCTTCGCCGATCCAGCGCTGAGTTAGTCTCTCAATGTGCGCCTCGTCATGACCCATCTCGCCTGCGCCGACGATCCGGCCAGCCCCAAAAATGCGGCGCAGCTCGAAGCCTTCAACCGTATTTTCGAACGCGCGCCCCAAGGGGCCTCGCCCAGCATCGCCGCCTCCGCCGGCATCTTTCTCGGCCCCGGTTTTCGCCGTGGCGTTGCGCGGCCCGGCATCGCGCTTTATGGCGGACGGCCCGGCGCCGCCGGCCCTAACCCGATGGCGCCCGTCGTCTCGCTTCATGGGCGCATCGCGCAAGTCCGCTGGGCCGAGCGCGGCGAAACCGTGGGCTATGGCGCGACGCACACGCTCAAGCGGCGGACGAAGATCGCGACCGTGACCGTGGGCTATGCGGACGGCTTCTTCCGCGCGCTCTCGGCGAGCGACGCCCGCGACGGCCCGCCCGGCCATATCGGCGCGCATCGCGTGGCCCTTCTCGGCCGCGTCTCGATGGACCTCGTCACCTATGACGCAACCGATGTCCCGGACGACCTCGTCCAGCGCGGCGGCTTCGTCGAAATCCTCGGCGAGCGCGTCGGCGTGGACGACCTCGCGGCCTCCGCGGGCACGATCGGCTACGAAATCCTGACATCGCTCGGGAGCCGCTATCACCGGGTTTACCTGGATGATTGAGCTGCAACAGCCGTCATGGCCGCGTGCGACGCACGGCTGTCCGCTTTGTTTTGCTTACGGCGTATTCGCTCGCCCTTCCCAGTCGCCCCGGAATGCGCCCTCGCGCTTATCCGGGGTCTTGCTCAATAGTTCGGGTTGGGTAGAGCGCGAAAGGCGCCCTTCCAGGATGACTATGTTGAAACAATTAAAGCGGACAGCCGTGGGTTTGATCCGGCCATCCAGCTTGTCAGCCGGTGCGCTTGCATATCTGGATGGCCGCCTCAAGAGCGGCCATGACGAATCGCCATGGTGAAGGCCGCGCAGGATTATGTGTGCCAAGCCTGCGGGACGGCGTCCGCCAAATGGCAGGGGAAGTGCCCGGGCTGCGGCGAGTGGAACACGCTGGCGCAGGAAGGCAGCGCGGCTTCGGCGCCGGGCGGCGTCACGGTCAAGGCGAAGCGGCGCGCCAAGGCCACGGCCATCGAAAGCCTCGCCGACGAGGGCCGCGAGGTCCAGCGCATCTCGTCCGGTCTCGGCGAACTCGACCGCGCGGTGGGCGACGGCTTCGCGCAAGGGTCGGCCGTGCTGTTGAGCGGCGAGCCGGGCATCGGAAAATCCACGCTGCTGTTGCAGGCGGCGGCGGCCATCGCCGCGCAAGGGCTCAACGCGCTCTATTTCTCCGGCGAGGAGGCGACCGACCAGATCCGCCTTCGCGCGGCGCGGCTCGGCGTGTCGAAAGTCGCGCTCGGCCTCGTCGCCGAAACCTGCGTGGAGCGCATCCTCGCCACCGCCGAGCAGCACCCCATCCCCGATTTCATCGTGATCGATTCGATCCAGACGCTGTGGACGGAGGCGCTCGAACTCGGCGCCCGGCACGGTGAGTCAGGTGCGCGCCAGCATGCAGTCGCTGATCGCGCTCGCAAAGGCGCGCGGCCCCGTCATCGTCGTCGTCGGGCACGTCACCAAGGACGGGCAGATCGCCGGCCCCAAGGTGATCGAGCACATGGTCGACACCGTGCTGACCTTCGAGGGCGACAACGCCCACAACCTGCGCCTTTTGCGCGCCGCGAAGAACCGCTTCGGCCCGTCGAACGAGATCGGCGTGTTCGACATGCATGGCGACGGCTTGCGGGAAGTCGTCAATCCCTCGCAGCTTTTCCTGAGCGAATGCGATGGCGAAGCCGCAGGCAGCGCAGTCTTCGCCGGGATCGAGGGCACGCGCCCGCTGCTCGTGGAAATCCAGGCGCTGCTCGCCCCGTCCCCTTACGGCGCGCCCCGCCGCGCGGTGGTCGGCTGGGACCAGAACCGCCTCGCCATGATCCTCGCGGTGCTCGAAGCGCGCTGCGGCGTCAAGATCGGCGCGCAGGACGTTTACCTCAATGTAGCTGGCGGCTTGCGCATCCAGGAGCCAGCGGCCGATATGGCTGTGGCTGCTGCATTGCTGTCAGCCTTCTCCGGCATTGCGCTGCCGCGCGATACCGTTTATTTCGGTGAGGTCGGTTTATCCGGGGCGCTGCGGCCGGTCCAGCAGACCGCCGCGCGGCTGAAGGAAGCTCAGAAGCTGGGGTTCCGCTCCGCTTGCTTGCCTGCGGGCGGCGAGATCTTGGGCGAGGGCTTTGCCGTAAAGCTCACAAGACTGCCACAACTGAGAGATTTGGCTACTCTTTTTGCGTAAACCGCCGTAAGACGTAGGCGGGTGCATGACGGTTGCGCAATCCGCATGAAAGGGTAAGGCTCATGCCGATTTAAGGGCTCGACATCATACTCGTCGGCATCATGATATTTTCCGGCTTCCTGGCCATGCTCAGGGGGCTGACGCGCGAGATGCTGTCCATCATGTCTTGGGCGCTGGCGGCCATCGTGACGCTGCTCGCCTATTCGCAGTTCAGGAACGACGTTCGCGGCTTGATCGACACGCCGATGCTGGCGGACGCCACGCTCATCGGCGCGGTCTTCATTACAAGCCTCGTCCTCTTCAGTTTCATAACGTCGAGCATCTCCGAGCGGGTGCTCGATAGCCGGGTCGGCGCCGTCGACCGGACGCTCGGCTTCGTTTTCGGGTTGATTTGGGGGCTCATCCTGGTTGTGATCGCCTATCTCATCACATCCCAGATCGTGGATCCGGCGAACATGCCGAGATGGGTCAAGGAAGCTCAGTCGAAGAAGCTCATTGAAGACACGGGCAGCGCGATTAGATCCTTGTTGCCGGACAACCCAGAGTCGCTATTTAAACGCGACCGGCCATCGACGCCCGCGCCGGAGACGGCCGACCATACGTAGAGTGCAGTGGGGACGCCGTTTCCCGCCGTTCGGGAAGCGGACATGGGGTAAAGGACGCTGAAGTGGACGACAGTGCTGGCATGCAGGCTTCGACGACGGAGCCTTTTGACTTCGGCGAAGACAAGTTACACGAGGAGTGCGGGATATTCGGGGTGTTCAACCATCCCGACGCGGCGGCGCTGACGGCGCTCGGCCTGCACGCGCTCCAGCATCGCGGCCAGGAGGCGGCGGGCATCGTGACCTTCGACGGGACGCAATTCCATGCGGAGCGCCGCCTCGGCCTCGTCGGCGACCGGTTCAACACCAAGCCCGTCATCAACCGGCTGCCCGGCGACATGGCCATCGGTCATGTGCGCTACGCCACCATCGGCGAGACGGCGATGCGCAACGTCCAGCCCCTTTTCGCCGATCTCGAAATCGGCGGACTTGCGCTGGCGCATAACGGCAATCTCACCAACGCCCTCAAGATCCGCCGCGAGCTGGTGGCGTCGGGCGCCATCTTCCAATCCACCTCGGACACCGAGGTCATCGTCCATCTCATCGCCCGCAGCCCGGAGCGCTGGAACGGCTTCATGGGCCGGCTCTTCGACGCGCTCAGGCGAATCGAGGGCGCCTATGCGCTCGGCGCGCTGACGCGCAAGAGGCTCATCGGCATCCGCGATCCAATGGGCATCCGTCCGCTCGTCATCGGCAAACTCGGGAACTCCTGGATCCTGGCGTCCGAGACCTGCGCCCTCGACATCATCGGCGCCCGCTTCGTGCGCGAAGTGGAGAATGGCGAGGTCGTCGTCATGTCGGAGGACGGCCTTGAGAGCCACAGGCCGTTTCCGCCCTGTCCGCCGCGGCCCTGCATTTTCGAATATATTTATTTCGCCCGCCCCGACTCCATCATGGGCGGACGCTGCGTTTACGACGTTCGCAAGGGGCTCGGGCGCGAACTCGCCCTTGAAGCGCCCGCCGACGCCGACGTGGTCATCCCGGTTCCCGATTCGGGCGTCCCCGCGGCAATCGGCTATGCGCACGAATCCCGCCTGCCCTTCGAGCTTGGCATCATCCGCAATCACTATGTCGGCCGCACCTTCATCGAGCCGGAGCAGCGCATCCGCAAGCTCGGCGTGAAGCTGAAGCACAATCCGACGCCGACCGTGTCTGTCATGGGCAAACGCATCGTGCTCATCGACGACAGCATCGTGCGCGGCACGACTTCGACCAAGATCGTCGCCATGATGCGCGAGCGCGGCGCGCGCGAAGTGCACATGCGCATCGCCTGTCCGCCGATCAAATTCGCCGATTACTACGGCATCGACACGCCGGACGCGGGCTCGCTTCTCGCCGCCAACCACGACCTGGAAAGCATGCGGCAGCTTCTCGATTGCGACAGCCTCGCCTTCCTTTCGGTAGACGGCACCTACCGGGCGCTCGGCTATCCTGGGCGAAACGCGGAGTGTCCTCAATTCACCGATCATTGCTTCACGGGCGACTATCCCACGCCGCTCAGGGACTGGGATGGGCCGGAGCCCGGCCAGCAGCACCGCCTCTCGCTGATGGCGGTCTGACAGGCTGCTGGACCCGGCGCATGCACATCGCCGGGGTGCGCCGCCGCGGAAGAGAAGACGGAGATCCAGGCTTCATCCTTCGACAAGCTCAGGATGAGGCCGCGTATTATCGACGCATTAAGCCTCATGGTGAGCGTGTCGAACCATGGGCCGCATCGTTAGACTCAAGGCGGCAGCATCATGGCCTCAGATAACGCTCTGCCCCGCTTCGACGGGAAGGCGGCGCTCGTTACGGGCGCATCCCGCGGCATCGGCCGCGCCATCGCGAGAGCGCTCGCGCTCCAGGGCGCGCAGGTGATCGCCTCGGCGCGCACCAAGGGCGCGCTCGAAGAACTCGACGACGAAATGAAGGCGCTCGGCGCGCCGGTTTCGCTGCTTCGGCTCGACCTGAAGGACGGCGCGCAGATCGACGCGCTGGGGCCGACGCTCTATCAGCGCTTTGGCCGGCTCGACATTTTCGTCGGCAACGCAGGCGTGCTCGGGCCGCTGACGCCGCTCGGCCATGTCGCCGAAAAGGATTGGAGCGAGACGCTCGCCGTCAACCTCACGGCCAACTGGCGCTTGCTCCGAACGCTCGACCCGATCCTGCGCCTGTCGCCTGCGGGGCGCGTCCTGTTTCTGACCTCGGGCGCGGCGCAGCGGTGCCGGGCCTATTGGGGGCCTTACTCGGTGTCGAAGGCCGGGCTTGAGGCGCTCGCAAAAACATACGCCCACGAGACGCAGTCCACACCCGTCCGCGTAAACCTGCTCGACCCGGGCAAAGTGCGCACGAAGATGCGGCGGACGGCCTATCCGGGCGAGGATGAGAACACGCTGCCGCCGCCGGAAGCGCTGGCGCCGCTCGCGCTCTCGCTTCTCACCGGGGAAACGTCAACGAGCGGCGAGGTTTTCGCGTTCAAGCCCTAAGCCGGGCAGTAGGAGCTGGCGAGCCTACCCCTTCCAGTGCAGCGCGCAAAGCAGAGTGAAAAGCCGCCGCGAGGTGGCCTCGTCCATGCGCACCTTGCCCTCGAGCCGCTCGATCAGGAGCTTGCCGCCCTCGTCGTGAAGCGCGCGCCGGGCCATATCGAGCGACTCGATCTTGCTTGGCGGCGCCGACTTGATCGCTTCGAAATAGCTTCCGCAAATGAGAAAATAGTCCTTCACCAGCTTGCGGAAGGGGTTGAGCGACAGAACGAAGATCGCAGTGGGTTCGGCCGCCTCCCCAGCCGTCACGGCGAAGGCGAGGCGATGATCCACGAGGGCGAGGTCGAGCTTGTAGGGACCGGGCGGACCCGCTGTCAGCTCGAACGAATTCTCTTCGATCAGATCGAAGATCGCAACCCTGCGCTCATGCTCGACTTCGGCCGCCTGCCCGCCAATCGACGCCTCGTCCAGCTTGACCTCGATCAGCCGCGTCGGGGAGGAAGGTTGCGCTCGTTCGGGCATGATGCTGCTATACAGCCCCGGCGAGACGGATGGCGACGGAGAGGCGATGGGCGTCGAGACCTTCGGCCTCGGCGAGCGTCATCGTCGGCGGCCCAAGCGCCGCGAGGCTCTTGGGGCCGAGCTTCAGCAGCGAGGTGCGCTTCATGAAATCGAGCACGCCAAGCCCAGAGGAAAAGCGCGCTGTCCGAGCTGTCGGAAGCACGTGGTTCGACCCGGCCACATAATCGCCAACGGCCTCCGGCGTGTAATGTCCGATGAAGATCGCGCCGGCGTTGCGGATCGCGGGCAGCATGGCCTCCGCGATGGCGCAGGATAGCTCAAGATGTTCGGGCGCGAGCGCGTTCACGAGCGGCGGCGCTTCCTTGGCAAGATCGGACACGAGAATGATCGCGCCGTGATCGGCCCAGCTCTTCGCCGCGATGGTTGCGCGAGGCGAGCGCGCAAGCTCCGCGTCCACGGCGGCGCTGGTTGCGTCCGCCAGCGCGGCGCTATCGGTGATGAGGATGGATTGGGCGGCTTCATCGTGCTCCGCCTGAGCCAGAAGATCGGCGGCGAGCCAGCGCGGATCGGCCTCCGCGTCCGCCACTACGACGACCTCGGAAGGCCCGGCGATGGAATCGATGCCCACCGCGCCGAACACCTGCCGCTTCGCCTCCGCGACGTAAGCGTTTCCGGGGCCGACGATCTTCGCAACCGGCTTGATGGTCTCAGTGCCGTAAGCGAGCGCGGCCACGGCCTGCGCCCCGCCGATGCGGTACACCTGCGACACGCCGGCCAGATAAGCGGCCGCGAGCACGGCGGGACCGACCTGCCCGCCAGGCGTGGGAACCACCATGACGATGCGCTCCACGCCCGCAACCTTGGCCGGAATCGCATTCATAAGCACCGAGCTTGGATAGCTCGCCTTGCCGCCGGGAACGTAAAGGCCCACGGCGTCGACCGGCGTCCAGCGGTGGCCGAGTTCGGCGCCGATGGCGTCGGTGTAGCGTTCGTTTGGCGGAACATGGCGGCTGTGGTGCTTTGTGATGCGCTCATGCGCCGTCGCCAGCGCCGCCTTCAGCGCCGGCGCGAGCGTTTCATATGCCGCTTGCAGCTGTCCTTGCGGAATGGAAAGGCCCGTTTCGCGCAGGTTCACGCGGTCGAACTTCGCGGTGAATTCGTAAAGCGCCTCGTCGCCCCTTTCCTTCACCGCCGCGAGGATGGAGCGCACCGCGTCCTCGACATTGTGCGGCTGGCCGCGCCTCGCCTGAACGAGAGCGTTGAACGCATTCGCGAAATCGGGATCGGAGGAGCGTAAGGATTGCGCCAAGGGATGAGGTCCTAGTTCTGTTCTTGCGTGACTTTCGCCGGAGCGGGCGCCGGTTCCGCCTCGGCGACCGCGTGCTGTGGCTTTATAGCGGTTTTCCAGGCCACGCCAAGATCGCGCAGTTCCCCTTCGATGCACTCGACCTCGAGCCGCAGTCCGCCGCCGCCCGCGAAGTGGAACGTGATGTGTCCGCCCGGCGGCTCGGCCGCCTCGTAAGTGACCGCGAGAAGCTCCGCGAACGCCGCCGGCTCGCCCGGCTTGATGTTCTGCACCTGGGCGCGCGTCACCCGGTCGAAACGGAGCGCGCAGCGGCACCGGCGCAGGTTCGGCGGCCCGTCGCCTGCCACGGCGGCGAGCCAGTCGAAACGGTTGAGGATCGCCGCAAATCGATGCTCAGACGGCACATAAGCCATTTCCGACAGGTGCAAGACCGCGTCCTGAAGGTGCGCGGAGAGGATTTTTAGGTCGTCCGGATCGAGCGCGATAAGCTTCAAGGGTTCAGGCGTTTCGGAGCGCATGGGAGAGCGACTCATGTAGAAAGGTAGAAGAGGATCGAACGTCTCTCATGAATGAAGGCGTTCGATCTGCGCTCCGCAAGACCCAAGCTTCTCTTCCAGCCGCTCGAAGCCGCGGTCGAGGTGATAAACGCGGTTCACCACCGTCTCGCCCTCGGCCATCAGCCCCGCGATCACCAGCGAAACGGACGCCCGAAGGTCGGTCGCCATCACCTCGGCGCCGCGAAGCGACGGCACGCCGCGCACCTGCGCCATGTCGCCGGTGACTGTGATGTCCGCGCCGAGGCGGGACAGCTCCGACACATGCATGAAGCGGTTTTCGAAGATCGTCTCCCGTATGGTGGAGACGCCCTCGGCGCGGCACATGAGCGCCATCAGCTGCGCCTGCAGGTCGGTCGGGAAGCCGGGATAAGGCTCGGTCGCGATAGTGACCGGCTTCAGCCCGGCGCCGTTGCGCGTCACGCGAAGCCCGCGGTTCGTCTCGGCGATCTCGACGCCCGCGGCGCGGAGCACATCCAAGGCAGCGCTGAGAAGATCCGACCGCGCCCCGTCGAGATAAACGTCGCCGCCCGCCGCCGCCACCGCCATGGCGTAAGTTCCGGTTTCGATGCGGTCCGGCAGCACCGTGTGGGTCGCGCCCTCAAGCTCATCGACGCCCTGGATGACGATGGTGGGCGTGCCTGCGCCTTCGATCCGCGCGCCCATCTTGTTGAGGCAACTCGCCACGTCGGCGATCTCCGGCTCGCAGGCCGCGTTTTCGATAATGGTCTCGCCCCTTGCGAGCGTCGCGGCCATCAGCACGTTATGCGTGGCGCCGACGGACACTTTCGGGAAATCGACGACCCCGCCGCGCAGTCCCCCCGGCGCTTTCGCGACGACATAGCCGCCATCGAGGCTGATCTCTGCGCCAAGCGCCTGCATCCCCATAAGGTGCAGGTCCACGGGCCTCGTGCCGATGGCGCATCCGCCCGGCAGCGAGACGCGCGCCTCGTGAGCGCGGCCGAGAAGCGGCCCCAGCACCCAGAAGCTCGCGCGCATCCGGCGCACCATGTCGTAGGGCGCGACCGTATCCACGATGTCGCGCGCGGTCAGGTGCAGCGTGTCGCCCTGGTGCGTGTGACCGTTGGCGCGCTTGCCGTCCACCGCGGTGTCGGCGCCGTGATTGCGAAGGATGCGGATGAGAAGGCTCACATCCGCGAGGTTCGGCACGTTCTTCAGCGTGACCGTGTCCGGCGTAAGCAGGCTCGCGATCATGAGCGGCAAAGCCGCGTTCTTGGCGCCGCTGATCGGAATGGTTCCGTGGAGGCGCTGGCCTCCCTTAATACGAATTCTGTCCATGATGCTCGCCGGTTTGTATGCGCCGGCCCCTGCCCATCGGCCACACGCCAGTCACGCTAGACCAGCGCCGGCTGAGCCGCAAGGCCCGGGGGCCGTTACTCCCTCTCAGTGTTGTCTCCGCTCTTGGCCTCTTTTGTGTCCTTCCGCTTGGCGAGATTGCGGCGCAGCGCAGCGGCGAGCCGCTCTTTTCGCGCTTTCTTCCCGATAGGCGCGCGCCCTTCGCCGCCAGTCTGGCCCATCCCCGGTCCTTTCGCCATGCTCTCTCTCCTCGCGCGGTAAACGAATTCCAACCGGACCACACGCTTAATTTGTCTTTCTGCTCAAGAGTACAACCCAAGGTTTATATCGGTTGCCCGAGGGCCACAGTTTCAGACAGAACGGCAACGCCAAAGCCTTTGTGCTTCTTCCAGTTCACTGAACTGTCATATGTGATCGGTACCGCTTAAGTCAGGCGCGCACCCTGCGGCAAACGAGTAGCGCAGACCTTCGTCTGGATCCGCACGATGCTATGCCACATGTAAAGCGTAAGGGCAGATCAATTTCGTTACGATCAACTTGGGGGTAACACAGTGAAAAAACTCATTATTTGCGCGGCCGCGCTCAGCGGTTTCGCGATGCAGGCGGCTGCCGCCGATTTAGGCGATATCGCGAGCATGAAAGATCCGATCCCGGACAAGCTGTCCTATGCTGGCGTGACGATCTACGGCACCGTTGACGTGGGCTATTCATATCAGACGAACGGCGCGCCGCAATCCGCCTACTTCTACACCGGCGGCCTCGATTGGAACATGGCCGGCTCTAAGCAGAACCGCGAAGCGGTTTCGGCGCTGACCGGCAACGCCCTGGAGCAATCCAAGGTCGGCGTGAAAATCGAAGAGCAACTCGGCTACGGCTTCGCCGCTATCGGCAAGATCGAAACGAACTTCAACCCGTGGTCCGGCGAACTCGCCGACGCTTGCAAGAGCTTGACCGAGAACAACGGTAAGGCCACCAGCACCTGGACGTCGGGCCTCGACGGCAGCCGTTGCGGCCAGGCCTTCTCCGGCCAGGCTTATGGCGGCATCAGCAGTTCCATGTACGGCACGCTGACCATCGGCCGTCAAAGCTCGCTGCAGAACGACACCGTCGGAACCTACGATCCGATGGGCGGCTCTTATGCCCTCTCGCTGATCGGATACTCGGGCGGCGCCGATGGCGGCATTGGCAGCACGGAAACGGCGCGCTGGGATAACTCGCTCAAATATCTCTTTTCCTATGGCCCGCTTCACGCGGCTTTCATGTACGCCGATGGCTCGAACGACTCGTCGATCCTGAACGAAGCGTATGGCGCCAATGCCGGCTTCAAATATAAGGGCCTGTCGGTCGACGCCGTCTACACGAGGGAGAACGGCGCTATCGGCACGGCGGCAATCGGCACGGATAGCAAAAAGTTAGACACCATCGGAACCTGCTCCATAACAGGCGGAGCCGGCCAAAACGCTTGCCCCACGGGCGATGTTCTGAATGGAACGATCACGAACAACGAGTTTTGGTCGATCCAGGGCAAGTACACCTTTGAGTTGGGAGGGCTCGGCCTCAAGGACGGCGGCTACAAGGATGAAGCCCCGGCGGCGAAGCTGACGTTCTACGGCGGCTACGTTTACACTGACATGTCGCACTTTGACGGCAATATTCCCGTGGGATCGTTCAACTCGGGAGGTTACCAGCTTTTAACCCTCATATCCCCGATCGCTGCCGGGAGCGACAAGATCCTCGAAACTTCGTTTGCCGGCGCCAAGTATGAAACGGGCCCTGGGCTCTGACGGCAGCTTGGTACCACGAGAGCCAGAACGCCTATAACTCGTCTGCCATCACAGCCGGGGCAACGTCCGCGACATCACAAACCACGACACTTGCCAACGGTTGCTCGACCACAGCTCACGGCAATTGCTCTGGCTACACCGACACGGTCTCCGGTCTCGTCGACTATACCGTCAACAAGCACTTCGACGTGTATAGCGGCATCGCGTGGTCTGAAGTCGACGGCGGCATGGCGAACGGTTTCGTCGCTCATCGTGACAACACCACGTTCGTGAGCGGCTTGCGCCTGAAGTTCTAAAGCCAGGGACATCCCGTCCCCGGCAGAAGCATCGATTGCGTGACAAGCGGCGGCCTATCCGCCGCTTGTTTTTTTTGGTGCGCCCAGCTCGGGCGCATGCTTGGGGGTGGAAGTCCCTCTGTGAACTGGTCACAGCGAGCGAAGTGAAGCGCAACTGCGCGAGGGCGACCGAATGTTGGGGGGCGCTCGGAGCCAAGCCGGAAGCAGGGGCCCCGCCGAAATGCCGGGTGGCGTGGCAGGGGAGCGATCACCATAACCGCCCCCTATGCCGATGTCCCGAGACGAGGAGCGAATTGAGCGTCAAGCTTGCGCAAGGGGGCGGACTATTCCCGCATATGCGTCGCTTCCCGAAGCGGGCCGGTATCATAATACCGCGAAATCCACCCCTTTTTGCAAAACGAACCCAATAGAGTTAATCAGATGTAAGCTCGCGCCCCTGTGTCCGGCGGGCTCTGGCGACAAATCCGGCTTTATCACATCCGGGCGGCGCCGAACGCGTTGGGATGCAAGACGCGCGCATCGCCCTCAGCCGCGATAGCCAGGCACAGCGACAGGATTTGGCGCGTATCGCGAGGGTCGACGATGCCGTCGTCCCAAAGGCGCGCGGTTGCGTAGAGCGCGGTCAATTCCCGGTCGAGCTGGCGCTCGATGGCGCCGGACATCTGTTTCAGCACCGGCTCGTTCACGCCCTGCGGGGTTTTCTCGAATTTCGCGCGCGTGATGATCTCCATCACCTTGGCGGCCTGCGGTCCGCCCATCACCGCGGTGCGCGCGTTCGGCCAGGAGAAGATGAAGCGCGGATCGAAGCCCCGGCCGCACATGCCGTAATTGCCGGCGCCGTAGGAGCCGCCGACGAGGATCGTGAGCTTCGTCACGCGCGCGTTCGCCACCGCCTGGATCATTTTCGAGCCGTGCTTGATGGCGCCCGCGCGTTCGGCCTCGCGCCCGACCATGTAGCCGGTGGTGTTCTGCAGGAAGATCAGCGGCATGCCGGCCTGGTCGCAGAGCTGGATGAACTGCGCGGCCTTGGCCGAGCCGTCCGGCATGATGGCGCCGTTGTTGCCGATCACGCCGGCCTCGAAGCCGTCGATGGCCGCGAAACCGCAGACCGTTTCCGCGCCGTAGTCGCGCTTGAAATCGAGGAAGTCCGACCCGTCCACGAGCCGGGCGATAATCTCGCGCACATCGTAGGGCTCGCGCTCGGAGATGGGCACGAGGCCCAGCAACTCGTCGGCGCCGTATTTGGGGGCGGCGCCCTTCTCGCGGCGCGGGATGCGGTCCCACTTCAGCTTGGTCATCAGGTCGCGGGCCAGGACAAGCGCATGCGCGTCGTCGCGGGCCAGGAATTCGCCAAGCCCGGTGACGCTCGCATGCAGATCGGCGCCGCCCAACTCCTCGTCGGAGGCATCCTCGCCGATGGCGGCCTTCACGAGTGGCGGCCCGGCGAGGAAGATTTTCGACTTCCCCTTGACGAGGATGACGTAGTCCGAAAGCCCCGGCAGATAAGCGCCGCCCGCCGTCGACGAGCCATGCACGACCGCGATCTGCGGAATGCCCGCCGCCGAGAGCCGCGCCTGGTTCGCGAAGGAGCGCCCGCCCTCCACGAACATCTCGCTTTGATACAGCAGGTTCGCGCCGCCCGACTCGACGAGATAGATCAGCGGCAGCTTGTTCTCGCGCGCGATCTCCTGGGCGCGCAGCGACTTTTTCAGTCCCATCGGCGAAATCGTGCCGCCCTTGATGGCGCTGTCGCTCGCCAGCACTACCGCGCGCTTGCCCGAGACGGCGCCGATGCCCACAATGGCGCCGCCGCCCATGACGCGCGCCTCGCCGTCGTCGTCATGCATGCGCCAGCCGGCGAGCGTGGACAGCTCCAGGAACGGCGTTCCGTGGTCGAGGACGCGCGCGACGCGCTCGCGGGGCAAAATCTGGCCGCGTTTCTCGAACTTTTCCGCCTGCTTCGCCGAATGCGCAATGACTGCGCGCTCAAGCGCCCGGAACTGCTCGACCTGCGCAAGGAGCTGCGCGGCGTTAGCCTTGAACGCGTCCGATTGCGTCAGGATGCGCGAAGCGATCACCGGCATGCGCGGCGCTCCCCGCGCTTTCCAGTCATAGCCGGGCTTGACCCGGCTATCCAGAGTTGGAGGCGCACCGTTGCGTTGCTTGTCTGGATGGCCGGGTCAAGCCCGGCCATGACGAAAGCGTGCCCGGCCATGACGGAAGCGGTCGCGGCTATTACGGAAGCGGGCGCGGCTATGACGGCAGCGGCGCCGGAGGAAGCGCCGCTCTTCATTTCGCGTCGCCTTCCTTCAGGATCGCGGGAGCGTGGGCGCGGTGGAAGCCCTGGAACTCGGGCGCGGGCGCGTAGCTGCCGAGGTCCATGATAGGCGAGGCGAGGGGGGCCGCGCCGTCGATGGGAAGCGTCACGCCCGTGATGAAGGCGGCGCCCTCGCTCAACAGAAAACAGATCGCCGCGCTCACCTCCGCCTCCGTGCCGAGCCGCCGCAGCGGCACGTGATCCTTCAGCTTCGGGATCAGCGCCTTGACCGGCCCTTCGTAGCGGTCGAGCCCCGACGACGCGATCCAGCCCGGCGCCACGCAATTCACGCGCACGCCCGCGAACGCCCATTCATAGGCCGCCGTCTTCGTCAGGTTCACCATGCCCGCGCGCGCCGCGCCCGAATGCGCCATGCCGGGCATGCCGTTCCACATGTCGGCGGCCATGTTTACGATGGCGCCGCCGTGCTGGCGCATCGATTGCAGGAACACTTCGCGCATCATCAGGAAGCCGCCCGTAAGGTTCGTGGCGAGCACCGCGTCGAAGCCCTTCTTGTTGATGAACATCAGCGGCGAGGGGAACTGGCCGCCCGCATTGTTGACGAGGCCATGAATGCGGCCATGTCGCTCCACGACGCCGGCGACGAGCGCCTTCACCGCCTCCTCGTCGCGGATGTCGGCCGCGGCGCGCCCGGCCCTGCCACCGTCGGCCGCGATCTCGGCGGCGACCTCGTCGAGCTTGTCTTCCTTGCGCCCGACCAGCACCACGCTCGCGCCGAGGCTCGCCAGCTCATGCGCCGTGCAGCGCCCGATGCCGCTGCCGCCTCCGGTGACGATGTGGACCTGACCGTCGAACAGGTTCGGGCGGAAAATGCTGCGGTAGCGGCTGGCCTCGCTCATGCGGATCCGTTCCCTGGGGTTTCCAGAGAAGCTAATCGCGCCTGACGTATGCGTCAATGTCTTGGCGTTTGCGCCTTGCCTTTCGGCGCCTATCGCAATTTGAATCCTCTCTTGCTTGTGCGGAACTTTCTCCGCTCATGGAGAAGAAAAAGCGACGGGCCAGTTATAAATATGCTCACGCACGGGTTAGCGCGCGAATGCAATCCGCAAATACAGGATAGTCCCGCTCAAGATCCTCGCGGCGCCCGCCTTCGTAATCGGCGAAATCGAAGCCAGGCGAAACCGTCGTTCCGGCAAGCGCCCAGCGACCGCCCGCGACGAGCCGCGACCCCTGCCAGACGCCGCGCGGGACCACAATCTGCGGCTCGATCCCCGCCGCAAAGGCGCCGATTGTGACGAAGCGCCCGCCGCCATTGGGGAAGAGTTGCAGCATCTCCACCGGGTCGCCCGCGTAGAAATGCCAGACCTCGTCCGAGGGCAGCCGGTGCAGCGCCGAGAATGTATCCGGCGTGAGCAGGTAATAGATCGCGGTGGCGTGCGCCTTGGCGCGGCCGTAGCGCGCGGGCAGCGCGTGCGCGCCGGTGGCCTCGTCCGCGCGGTAGGTTTCGCGGAAATATCCGCCCTCGTCCGGCAGCGGCGCAAGGTTCAGCGCGCGGATGATATCGTCGGGGGTCATGCTCCAACCCATTTCTCAATTGAACCGGAACTTATTCGCCGAGGCGCCGTTGAAGCTTTTACTAAGGAAGTGTCTACTGAAAGGAAGTATTTTTATGAAGCTTATCGCATCGGCCTGCTTTGGTTTCGCGTTAGCCTTCGCTACGCTCGCTCCGGCAAGCGGGCCAGCCTCGGCTTTTGAGACATCGGCCCTCGCCGCCACTCCTTCGAACAGCGTCATCAAGGTCGACGACGACCGCCGCGAGGAGCGCGAAATCGAGGAGCGCCGTCAGCGTGAGGAGCGTAGCCCGTGAGCGCAATGAGCGCTGTGAAATTGCGCGTCGCGAATGCCGCGAACGTCACGGCGACGGCCATGAGTTCCCGTGAATGCGTTGAAAAGCGCGGCTGCTAGACAAGCAGCGTCAAAAATCGGAACGCCGGCACGAAGATCTGCCGGTTTTTTATTGCGCCGAAAATGCTCACGCCGTCGTCATGACGTATACGTCAACTCCCTCTTGTTTACGCTAACAAGATGCGCTAATTATTCGCGGGAGGAACCCAACCCGAGGAGCACCGCAAATGGACCTGCAGGAAGTGGCCGACGCACTGTCGAAGCGCGTTGGAGGAAAGTCGCCGCTCGGCGGTACGATCAAGTTCGATCTCGGCGACGCTGGCAACCTCTTCATCGACGGCGCCGGGGCGGACAACACCGTAACGGTGAACAAGGATGACCCCGCCCGCTGCACCATCTCCATGTCCGCCGAAGATTTCGGGGACCTTATCGGCGGCCGCCTTCAGCCCACCGCCGCCTTCATGCAGGGCAAGATGCGGGTCGATGGCGACATGGGCCTCGCCATGAAGCTCGGACAGCTCGTCTAGCACACACAAGGCCGGGACCGCGTTGACCTCAGCATCCGAAGCAGCCTCAAGCCTCCGCGAGACGGAGCGCCTCTACGGGATCGCCGAACTCGCCGCCGAGTTCGGCATCACCGCGCGCGCGATCCGTTTCTACGAGGCGAAAGAGCTGCTGACGCCGCCCCGCGTGAACCACGGCCGCGTCTATACGAGGCGGGACCGCGCCCGGCTGAAACTCATTCTGCGAGCGAAGTCCATCGGCTTCTCGCTCGCGGAGATCAAGCAGTTCCTGAGCCTCTACGGCGACCGCGGCGAAGGCCGGCCGCAACAGATGGCCTTCGTCGCGGCGCGCTCCGCCACGCTGATCGGCGAGTTGGAGCAGAAGCAGGCCGCCATCGCCGCGACCATCGGAGAGTTGAGAGACATTCATAGCCAATGCCTGCGCTATCTCGCCGAGAAGGCGCCGTGCCAGGAAGAGGAAGCGCGCGCGCCCGCGAAAAAGGGGCGGCGCAGCCGGAGCGAGGATTAGATCATGCTGCCCCGTACGCTGTTTTCCGAAGAGCATGAGCTGTACCGCGATCAGGTCCGCCGCTTCGTCGAGCGCGAGATCGTTCCCCATCACGCCAAATGGGAGAAGGAGCAGTGCGTGCCGCGCTCCGTGTGGCGGGCCGCGGGCGAGGCGGGCCTTCTCCTTCCCGCCATCCCCGACGACTATGGCGGCGCGGGCGGCGACCGGCTGCATTCCGCCATCGTGATGGAAGAGCTGGCGCGGGCGGGCACGACCGGCCCCGGCTTCTCGCTCCATTCCGACATCGTCGCGCCCTACATCCTCGCCTATGGCACGGAAGAGCAGCGCCGCCGCTATGTGCCCGCCATGGCGAAGGGCGAAATCATCACCGCCATCGCCATGTCCGAGCCCGGCGCCGGCTCCGACCTGCAGGGCGTGCGCACCACGGCGATGGCCCGCGGCAACGGCTATGTGTTGAACGGCTCGAAGACTTTCATCACCAACGGCCAGAACGCCGATATGGTCATCGTTGTCGCCAAGACCGACCCGTCGCTCGGCGCGAAGGGCATCACGCTGTTTCTCGTGGATGCGGCGCTGCCTGGCTTCTCCAAGGGCCGCAATCTTGAAAAGCTCGGCATGCACGCGCAGGACACCTCCGAGCTGTTCTTCCAGGACGTGCAGCTGCCGGGCGACGCGCGCCTCGGCGACGAGGGGCAGGGCTTCGTGCTGCTCATGAAAGAGCTGGGCTGGGAGCGGCTCCAGATCGCCATCGCGGGCATCGCCGCCGCAGAGGCCGCGCTGCAGTGGACCGTCGATTATGCGAGGGGGCGCAAGGTCTTCGGTCAGACCGTGTTCGATTTCCAGACCACCAAGCACAAGCTCGCGGAGATGAAGACCGAAATCCAGATCGGCCGCGTCTTCGTGGATCGCTGCCTCCAGCAGATGATGGACGGCGCGCTCGATCCCTCCGACGCCGCGATGGCGAAATACTGGATCACCGACCTGCAATGCAAGGTCATGGACCAGTGCCTGCAGATCCATGGCGGCTACGGCTACATGATGGAATACCCCATCGCGCGCGCCTACGCCGACGCCCGCGTGCAGCGCATCTACGGCGGCACGAACGAAATCATGAAGGAGCTGATCGCGCGCACGCTCTAGCTCGCGCTTGCGGTTCAGTCATGGCCGGGGGGTTTTTGTCATGGTCGGGCTTGACCCGGCCATCCAGTGGGCATCGCGATGAGCTGGTTTGTTTACATCCTCGCAAGCAGGCGGAACGGAACTTTGTATATCGGCGTCACAAACGATAGCGCCCGCCGCGTCTTGGAGCACAGGCAAGGCACAGGCAGCCAGTTCACCGGCAAGTACGGAGTTTATATGCTCGTTCACGCTGAAATTCTAGATACGGCGCAAGACGCAATTCAGCGCGAAACGAACCTGAAGCGATGGCCGCGAAAATGGAAACTCGATCTCATCGAGAAGAACAATCCTGAGTGGATCGATCCTTCGATAAGCTTGTCTGACTCGAAGGCTGGATGGCCGGGTCGAGCCCGGCCATGACTGCGGGAGAGATTGGATTGATCTGTTTGAAACGCTTGTCTGAGGCAAGGGCTGGATGGCCGGGTCAAGCCCGGCCATGACGGCTAAGGAGGAGCTAAAATGCCGGACGCTTATATCTTCGACGCCGTGCGAACGCCGCGCGGAAAGGGCAAGAAGGACGGCTCGCTGCATGAGGCGACGCCGGTCATGCTCGCCTCGCAGATGCTGAACGCGCTGCGCGACCGCAACGCGGGCCTCGACACGAAGGATGTCGAGGATGTGATTCTCGGCTGCGTGACCCCCGTCGGAGAGCAGGGCGCCAACATCGCCCGCACCGCCGTGCTCATGGCGAACTACGACGAGAGCGTGCCGGGCGTGCAGGTGAACCGCTTCTGCGCGTCGGGGCTCGAAGCCGTGAACATGGCGGCGGCGAAGGTCATGTCCGGCCAGTCGCCGTTTGCGATCGGCGGCGGCGTCGAATCCATGAGCCGCGTGCCGATGGCGTCGGACGGCGGCGCCTGGCCCGTCGATCCCGCCGTGGCGATGCCGGCTTATTTTGTGCCGCAGGGCATCAGTGCGGACCTCATAGCCACGAAATACGGCATCAGCCGTGACGACGCGGACGCCTACGCGGTGGAGAGCCACAAGCGCGCCGCCCGCTCCTGGGAGGAAGGCCGTTTCGCCAATTCGGTCGTGCCGGTGAACGACATCCTCGGCGTTCCGCTTCTCGCACGCGACGAGACGATCCGCGCCGACGCCAGCATGCAGTCGCTCGGCGCGCTGAACCCGTCGTTCGCCGACATGGGCAAGAACTACGGCTTCGACGGTGTCGCGATCCAGAAATATCCCGAGATCGAGCGCATCGAGCATGTGCACACGCCCGGCAATTCGTCCGGCATCGTGGACGGCGCCGCTGCCGTGCTGATCGGCTCGAAGGAGGCCGGGGAGAAGGCGGGTCTGCGTCCGCGCGCGCGCATCAAGAGCTTCGCCTCTATCGGCTCCGAGCCGACCATCATGCTGACCGGCCCGAGCTTCTCCGCCGAGCGCGCGCTCAAGAAGGCCGGTATGAAGAAGGAAGACATCGAGCTGTGGGAGCTGAACGAGGCTTTCGCGTCGGTGGTGCTGCGCTTCATGGATGTGTTAAGCGTGCCCCACGGCAAGATCAACGTAAACGGCGGCGCCATCGCGATGGGCCATCCGCTCGGCGCGACGGGCGCGATGGTGCTCGGTGTGCTGCTCGACGAGATGGAGCGGCGGGGCGCGGCCACGGGGCTCGTCACGCTCTGCATCGGCGCCGGCATGGGCACAGCCACGATTGTCGAACGGGTTTAACTTTCTATCGTGGCCGGGCTCGATCCCCGGATCAAGTCCGAGGACGGGCCCGGCCATCCAGCTTTTCACGCCCGAGGTTGCGGCTTCTGGATGGCCGCCTCGAGGGCGCCCATGACACGGAGTGCACAATATGACCAGCATTTCATACGCCGTCGATGCCGAGGGCGTCGCCACACTCACCATCGACCAGCCCGGCAAGTCCATGAACGTGATCGGGCCGGAGTTCGTCGATGAATTCGAGGCCGCCATCGAGAAGGCCGCCGCGGACGCCGCCGTGAAGGGCGTCATCGTCGCCTCGGGCAAATCGAGCTTCGTCGCGGGCGCGGACCTGATCGGCATGGGCGCGCTTCTGGCTAAGGCCCGGACCGCGCCGCCCGCCGAAGCGCTCGCGGCCTCGTCGCGGCTGACCGCCGTGCTGCGACGGCTCGAAACCATCGGCAAGCCGGTCGCCTGCGCCATCAACGGGACGGCGCTCGGCGGCGGCTTCGAAATCGCGCTGGCCTGCCATTATCGCGTCGCAGCCGATGGCGAGGGCAAGATCGGCCAGCCCGAAGTGCAGGTCGGCCTCCTTCCCGGAGCGGGCGGCACGCAGCGGATTCCGCGCCTCATCGGCATCATGGCGTCGCTGCCGCTGCTGCTCGAAGGCAAGCATCTGTCACCCGCCCAGGCGAAGTCGAACGGGCTCATCCACGAGGTCGTTCCCGCAGGCGAACTTCTCGCGGCGGCCAAGAAATGGCTGACCTCGCCGCAAGCGAAAGCCTTGCAGCCCTGGGACGAAAAGTCGTTTAAGGTGCCGGGCGGCGCGGGCGCCATGCATCCGCAGGCCGCGCAAGTGTACATGGCCGCCAACGCCATGACGCGCGACAAAACCTTCGGCAACTATCCGGCGGCGCAGGCGATCCTGTCCGCCGTGTACGAAGGCACGCAAGTCCCGATCGATCTCGGCCTCAAAATCGAGGCGAAATATTTCCTGTCCCTGCTGCGCGGACCGGTCGCGGCGAACATGATCCGCACGCTGTTCGTCAACAAGGGCAAGGCCGACAAGCTCGCGCGCCGTCCGCAGGGCGTACCGAAGGCGAAGTTCAAGAAAATCGGCATGCTTGGCGCGGGCATGATGGGCGCGGCCATCGCCTATGTGGCCGCCTCGAACGGCATCGAGGTCGTGCTCATCGACCGCGATCAGGCGGCGGCCGACAGGGGCAAGGGCCACGCCAGGAGTTCTCGTCGAGAAGGCCGTCTCGCGCCGCAAGATGGCTGACGCCGAAGGGGCCGCGATCCTAGAGCGTATCCATCCCGCGACCGATTTCGCAGCGCTCGCGGACGTGGATTATGTGATCGAAGCCGTTTTCGAGGACCGCGCGATCAAGGCTGACGTGACCAAGAAGACCGAAGCCGCGATCCGGCCCGGCGTTGTGTTCGGCTCGAACACCTCGACGCTGCCCATCACGGGCCTCGCCGAGGCGAGCGCGCGGCCGGACAAGTTCATCGGCATCCATTTTTTCTCGCCCGCCGAGAAGATGCCGCTCGTGGAAATCATCCGCGGCAAGGCGACGAGCGACGAGGCGCTCGCCATCACGCTCGACCTCGTGCAGGCCTTCAGGAAGACGCCCATCGTCGTCAATGACGGGCGCGGCTTCTTCACCTCGCGCTTCTGCGGCTGTTATATCGGCGAAGGCGAGATCATGCTCGCCGAAGGCGTCCCCGCCGCGCTGGTCGAGAACGCGGGCAAGCTCGCGGGCATGCCGGTCGGGCCGCTCGCGCTCGCCGACGAAACCGCCATCGACCTCGGCTGGAAAATCCACAAAGCCGCGGAAGCGGATCTGGGCGACGCCTACAAGCCGAGCCCGGCCGTGTGGGTGATGGAGACCATGTATGTGAAGAACGGCCGCGCGGGCCGCAAGAACGGCAAGGGCTTCTACGACTATCCCGAAAAGGGGCAGAAAAGCCTGTGGACCGGGCTTGTGGACCTCTATCCGCCGAAGCCCGAGTTCGAATGGCCCTCCATGGAGGAGCTGAAGAAGCGGCTCCTGTATGCGCAGGCGCTCGACGCGGCGCGGTGCATGGAGGAAGGCGTGCTGACCGACGCGGAAGACGGCGACGTGGGCGGCATTTTCGGCCTCGGCTTCGCGCCCTACACGGGCGGGCCGCTGAGCCTCATCGACACCGTCGGCGTCGCGAAATTCGTCGAGGAGTGCGACGCGCTCGCCAGGAAATACGGCGACCGTTTCGCGCCCCCGAAGCTGTTGCGCGACATGGCCGCCAAGGGGGAGACCTTCTACAAGGCGGCCGCGGCGGCATAGCCGCCGCCGCCACCCTTCACCACAGCAGGCACGCCAAGGCGTGCTTGCCTCCAAGTGATGCCGTACCCGCTTGCGGTAGGGGCGGAAAAAGAGCGCGGTCGCGGCTGGTGCAACGCCGCCCCCTCTGCCGTCCAGCATTACAAGATCGCCAAGGCGAGCTTGTGGGGGAGAGGGGCAGGGTGACGCGCTTTGCGTGGCTGGCCTATCGCGCTGTGCTAGCCGCCTTGCTTCGTCAACTCCACCTCAGCCTCGGCGGGAGCGCCGGCCGCCGGAGGCGCGACGGGGGCTTCGGCCGCCGCGCTTTCGGCCACCGCCTTCAGCTTGGCGACCCCGGCGCTGGTATCGACGGGCCGCTCCAGAATGGCGCAGACGCCCATGCCGCCCGCCGTGCAGATGGAAATAAGCCCGCGCCCGCCGCCATTCTCCTCAAGGATCTTCGCAAGCGTCGCGATAATGCGAGCGCCTGTCGCCGCAAACGGATGGCCATAAGCGAGGCTCGACCCCTTCACATTCATCTTGGAGCGGTCGATGGGGCCGAGCGGCTTGTCCTTGCCGAGCATGGTCTTGCAGTAGTCCGGGTCTTCCCAGGCCTTCAGCGTGCAGAGCACCTGCGCCGCGAACGCCTCGTGGATTTCGTAGAAGTCGAAATCCTGCAAAGTTAGCCCCGCGCGGTCGAGCATCTTCGAGACCGCGATGGTGGGCGCCATGAGCAGGCCCCGGCCCTCGTCCACGAAGTCGATGGCGTAATGCTGGCCGTAAGTGAGATAGGCGAGCGGCTTCAGCCCGTGCGCCGCCGCCCATTCCTCCGAGGCGAGCAACACGGCCGACGCGCCGTCCGTCAGCGGCGTCGAATTGGCCGCCGTCAGCGTGCCGTTCTCCTTGTCGAAAGCGGGCTGAAGCTGCGAGATCTTCTCGATGCTGATGTCGGGCCGGAGGTTATTGTCGCGAAACACGCCCGCCGTCGGCACGACGAGATCGTCGAGGAAGCCCGCATCGTAGGCCGCCGCCGCGCGCTTGTGGCTGCGGAAGGCGAGTTGATCCTGCTCCGCGCGCGGGATTTGCCACTGCTTGGCCATCAGCTCGCAATGCTGGCCCATGGAGAGGCCCGTGCGCGGCTCGGCGTTGGCGGGCGGCGTGATCGCGATGTCGCCAAGCGACAGCCCGCTGAACAGCAAGGCCGCCTTGTTGGCGACGCCCTTCTGCGTCCCGAACTTCGCGAGCCGGCGCGCCAGCGAGCGCTTCAGCTCGATGGGCGGATCGGACACGGTGTCCGCGCCCGTCGCGATGGCGACGTCGATCTGGCCGATGGCGATCTTCGCCGCGCTGCCGAGCGCCGCCTGCAGGCTCGTGCCGCAAGCCTGGGATAGCGTCACGCCGGGCGTGTCCTCGCGCAGCTTCGTGCCGATCACGGCCTCGCGCGTCAGGTTGAAATCGCGCGCGTGGGTGACGACCGCGCCGCCCACCACTTCGTCGACATGCTCGCCCGCCAGCCCGTATTTATCGACGAGGCCGTTCAGCGCCGCCGTCATGAGGTCGAGATTGGTGAGGTCGTCGTAGCCGGTGTTGCTCCGGCAGAAGGGCGTGCGGACCCCGCCGATGACGGCTACCTTGCGCAAAGTTTGCATCGAAATCTCCCGCTTCCGTCGTCCCTAAACAGCCGCTTGCGCCGGCGCCGGCGCCGCCAAAAGCTTCCGCCCCGAAGCCTTCTGCTGCTCGCGATAATGCAGCGGCCCGCCGAGGAAGGGCGCGAAACCCGTCCCGAAGATGACGCCCGCATCCGCGTGATCGGCGCTTTCGACGATGCCGTCGGCGAGCGCCTTCTCGCATTCGTCGATCAATGGCGCGACAAGCTCCCGGCCAAGCACGGCGAGATCGGCCTTGGCGAACTCCTTCTTCGATTTTTCGGCCTTGCCGTCCGTCCACTTGTAGAAGCCTTCGCCCGTCTTCTTGCCGAGCTTCTTCTCCTCGATAAGCTTCATGAACGGATGCTCCTCCGGGATCGGCAGCTTCAAAATCTTCGCCACGCTCAAGGCCACGTCGAGGCCAACCACGTCCACCAGCTCGATGGGGCCGACCGGCATGCCGAAATGCTCGGCGGCGGCATCGATCTTCTCCTTCGGAACGCCATCCGCGAGTCGCTGGACCGCGCCCAGCATGTAGGGCGCGAGCGTCCGGTTCACGAGGAAGCCCGGGGCGGACTTCACAATCAGCGGCATCTTGCCGATGCGGGTCACGAAACCGGCGCCGCGGCGAATCTCCTCCTCGCGGCTCCCCGTCCCGCGCACCACCTCGACCAGAGGCACAAGCGCCACCGGATTGAAGAAGTGCAGGCCGATGAGCCGGCCCTTGTCCTGCATCGCCTCGGCGATCTGTTCGATGGGGATCGAGGAGGTGTTAGTGGCGAGCAGCGCGCCCGGCTTCGCCTTCTTCTCAAGCTCCGCGAACAGCTTCTGCTTTGCTTCAAGGTTTTCGTAGATCGCCTCGATGACCACGTCCGCGCGATGCAGGTTGGCGCCCGCCGCGTCGCCGATCAGCCGCGCCTTGGCCTTAGACGCTTCAAGCCCCGAATGCAGGCGCTTCTTGAAGAAGCCCTCGGCGCGATCCAGCGCCTTCTTAACCGCGTCGGTGGAGACATCCTGCAGCGACACCTCCATTCCCTGCGCGGCGCACACCATGGCGATGTCCGCGCCCATCGTCCCGGCGCCGACCACATGCGCGCGCATCGGCTTGTAGCCATCCTTCGGCGCTTCGGCCTTCAGCATCTCGGTCAGCCGAAAGACGTGCCGCAAATTTTTCGACTGCTCGGAAAGGAGCAGCGGCACGAACGCGCGGGTCTCCTCGCGCTTCATGTCCTCGTAGCTGCCGCCATGCTTCTCGAACAGGTCGATGAGCCGGAACGGCGCCGGGTAATGCTCCTCGCTCACCTTGGCGGCGGTCTCCTTGCGCATCCTATTGGCGATGTAGGCGCGCGCCGGCTCGAACTTCATCAAGGGCGCCCATACGAGCTGCGCGCGCTTCGAGGTGCGGGCTTTCACGATCGCGTTGCGCGCCGCCCAGCGCAATTCGTGATGCGTCGGCACAACCTGGTCGATGACGCCTGCCGCCTTTGCCTGGCTCGGGCGCAGCATGCTGCCCTTGAGCATATGCGGAATGGAGTTCAACGGCCCCGACTGGCGCACCCAGCGCGCCGCGCCGTTGAGGCCGGGGATGATGCCGAGCTTCACCTCGGGCAGGCCTATGCGCGTGCCTTCCTCGCGGTCGCAGATGCGGTAATGGCAGGCCAGCGCGAATTCGAGGCCGCCGCCGAGACAGTAGCCGTGGATGGCGGCGACGACCGGCACCGGCATGCGCTCGACGCGGTCGAAGATGTTCGTGACCTGGCGGATGACCTCGACCACCTCGACTTCGCTTTTCAGGTCGTCGAATGATTTGATGTCGGCGCCGGCGATGAAGCTGTTGTCCTTGCCGGACATGACGACCACGCCGCGAATGGCGTTGGCGCGCACGCCGTCCGCCACCGCGTTCAGAAGCGCGTCCAGCTCCTCGATGGCGCCGCGGCCGAGCGTGTTCTGCGACTGCCCCGGAACGTCGATGACGGCCCAGGCGATCTTTTCGAGGTCGATATGGAATCGCCAATTCTTCAGATGCGCAATATCCGCCATAATCGCTCCTTCCATATATCCTGTCGCGGCCGCGCTGGGCGGCCATCGAAAAAGAAGAGCGGGCTCGCGAACGCCCGCCATATGCTTTCGCTACTCGGCGGCTCGCCTCTCCGCCTCCGGCTGGCCGGTCGCTTTTTCCTGCTCCGGCTCGTCCCGCGTATGCCGGACGAAGCTGTAATGCGGCTCAAGCTCCGCCTGTTCGAAGTCGTCGACCGCGATTACCCGCGCAACGAGCCGCTCTGTGTCGCGCAGCGCGTCCGCCTCGGCCTCGCTCAGGACGCGCTTGTCCACGGCCTCCTTGAACCAGTCGGCGCCGAGATAGCGCTTGACGAGGCCGCTGCGAACGGCGCGGTCGAGCTTCTTGTCCGCCTCTTCCGTCTCTACCACCTTCTTCATGGCGACTTCGAGAAGGCCCAGCGGATCGGCCTCGTCGTAGGAGACGAAGATGTCGCGCGTGAGCCGGTCGCGGACCTCGCCCGGCGTGAGAGCCAGCTGCGCGATCTCCTTGGCAAGCGCATCGCTGGGCTTCCTGAAGCCATTGCCGAGCGGGAAAACCCAGAACCGCAGGAGCGGGCGCGCATAGCGGATCGGGAAGTTGTCGATGGCGTCATGGAGCGCGGCGTAAAAGCCGTGGAACGCTTTCTTGACGGCGTAGTCGAAGATGGGCCGGTCCGCCTCGAGCGCGCCGTCGTCCTCGTAGCGCTTCAACAGGCACGAAATGAAGTAAAGCTCGGAGAGCGCGTCCGCCATGCGCCCGGTGGTGAACTGTTTCACCTTGAGGCCGCCGCCGAGCAGCGACACGCACATGTCGGCCATGAGCGCGAAGTTGGTAGAGGCGCGTTCGAGCTGCGCATAGTAGAGCGGCTGCGGCGCGTTCAGCGGCGACTGAGCGAAGATGCCGCCTGTGACGTTATGGAACCACGCGCCGTACACGTTCGACACCGCGAAGCCCATATGGCCCTCGAACGCCTTCTCGAAGGCCTCGAAGCCGGCGTTGCGGTCGGGGTTCTGCGCCGCCTGGATTTCCGAATAGAGATAAGGATGGCTGCGCAGCGCCCCTTGCGCGAACACGATCAGGCTGCGCGACAGGATGTTGGCCCCTTCCACAGTGATGCTGACCGGCGAAATCTGGTAGGCGGCTTGCAGATAGTTGTTCGGGCCGTCGCAGATGCCCTTGCCGCCGTGGATGTCGAGCGCCGCGTTGAGCGAATCCCGCAGCCGCTCCGTCGCCTGATATTTCATAAGGCCGGAAATAACCGCGGGCTTCGCGCCCTGGCTCACCATCGCCGACGTGACCGCGCGGGCGGCTTCGAGCGTGTAGGCCGTCTCGACCATCTCCGCGAGCTTCTCCGCGATGCCCTCCATGCGCCCGATGGGCAGCGAGAACTGCTTGCGAATGCGGGCATAGGCGCTGGTCGAGCGCAGGATCGCCTTCGCGCCCGCCGTTGACGCCGCCGGCAGTGAAATCGCCCGGCCTGCGGCGAGGCACGCCATCAGCATGCGCCAGCCCTGGCCGGCGCGCTCCTTGCCGCCGACGACCCAGTCGATGGGAATGAAGATATCCTTGCCGCTCACCGGGCCGTTCGGGAACGACGAACCTGCCGGAAGATGGCGGCGGCCGATTTCAACGCCCGGATGATTGGCGGGGACGAGCGCCAGCGTGATGCCGACATCCTGCCCCTTGCCGAGCACGTTCTCGGGATCTAACAGGTGGAAGGCGAGGCCGACGATGGTCGCCTTCGGCGCGAGCGTGATGTAGCGCTTGTCGAAGGAAAGCCGAATGCCGAGTGTCTGCTTGCCCTCGTGCGGCCCCAGGACGACCGTGCCGACATCTCGCATGTTGGCCGCGTCTGAGCCGGCGAATGGGCTCGTCAGCGCGAAACACGGGATTTCCTTGCCTTTCGCGAGCGGCTCCAGATAGCGCTTCTTCTGCTCGTCCGTCCCGAACTGCTCGATCAGCTCGCCCGGCCCCAGCGAATTCGGCACCATCACCACGATGGCGGCGTCCGGATTGCGCGAGGAGATTTTGCCGAGCACCAGCGACTGCGCCTGGGGCGAAAAGCCAAGTCCGCCATGCTCCTTGGAAATGAGCATGCCGAGGAAGCCTTTTTCGCGGATGAAATCGAGGATCGGCTCGGGGATGCCGTGGCGGTTGTGCCGGATCTCCCAATCGTCCAGCATCTTGCACAGGTCGCTCGTCTCGTTGTCGAGGAAGCTCTTCTCCTCGCCGGTCAGCACGACGGGGTTGACCGCGCGAAGCTTCGCCCAGTTCGGCGGCCCGAGAACAGCTCGGCATCGAAGCCGATGGTGCCGGCGTCGAGCGCCTCCTGCTCGGTCTTGGAGACGGGGGGAAGCACGCGCTTCACGGTCTTGAAGGCCGGCCCGGTGACGGCCAAGCGGCGAAGCGGCCGCCAGGACAGAAGCCCGAAGACGATGGCGGGAACAAACGCCAGCAGGTCCCAGGCCGACATGTCGGGGCCGTGCGGCGAGCCGCTGAAAAGGCCAAGCTCGGCTATAAAGGCCACGCCTGCGAACCAGAGCGCCCACATCCACAAGGGCTCGCGCCTGATGGCCAGCGCACACATGGCCGCGAACGCCAGCGCAAAGACTATGAAGCCTATCATGACCGCTTCCCTTTCTGCTGACCGGCGGGGCCGGCCGTCTCGAAACTCAATGGCGGAGAGCCGGACGAGGCTGGCTCAAATGATCAGGACTTAGTTACCGGGGGCGCATATCGCAATGCGCAAACGGCCCGTGCCAACAAGTACGCTCACGGCTTCGTAGCTTTCGCAGAAAAAGGTTTAGCGCGCATTAACCATCGACATTCGCGGCCACTGCCTTCTACTTCGGCGCGGCCCCGCATTCGTTTTCCCGATGCGGGAGTACGATAATTCAATGAAATCAAACCTGCATGAAGGGGCGAAGCAGGCGCACGCGCTTCCCGCTCGCATTAATTTGAAGCCAGCGCTCCGAATATCTGAAACCGAAAATGTTTGAACGCCGTATACACTACCTCAGTCCGAATCTGACGAGATGGTGAAATGAAAAGCCTGGATATGCTGCCCCGAAGCGAGGGAGAGGAAGCCGAAGGCGATTCCGCGGGCGTCGCTCGCGAAGAGGTGCGCGCCGCCAACATGCTTCGCGCTCTCGCCAATCCCCATCGTCTCAAAATCCTCAAGCTTCTCGACCGCGCGCCTCATACCGTCATGGACATCTGCGAGCGTCTCAGCCTCAGGCAAAGCCTCGCTTCGCAGCACCTCGCCCGGCTTCGCGTCGACGGCATCGTAGCTGCCGAGCGCCAAGGTCATCACGTCGTGTACACGCTGGAGAATGCGCGGGCGCGTCAGATCCTAGCCGTCCTCGACGGCGAAAAAACCTGGTCTCGCAAAGGCGACAGGCGAGCCAAACGCAAGCCCGGCGCATCAGCCGACGGCCAACGCACCGCAACCTGAGCCGGGCGGAGCGGACGCGCCTCGCCTCGTAGAATTTCCGTATTGTCGACGTTCTGATCTTCGCGCCGGCGATGTACGAGAAAGTCCGTGCGGATGGAGGATATTGCGCGAGGCTTAGTCCTCCAAGCTCGCGGCGCATGGCAGCGTCATGCGAGCTATCCCGAGCCCGAAACAGGGCTTGATTGAAAACGTTCGGTCGTGATAGCTTTCAACCATGACAGCAACGCCGATGACAGCAACACCGGAGCAGATCAAGGCGGCGCGCGCGCTCCTGCGCATGGAGCAGGATGAGCTTGCCCGCCGCGCGGGCGTATCCGTGACCACGATCCGCCGCCTCGAAGCCGCCAAAGGCGATTACGCCGTGGCGGAGGAGACTGCGGAGGGCGTGCAGAACGCGCTGCGTGAGGCGGGCGTCGAGTTCATCCACGATGGCGTTTGTCTCAAAGAAAAGGAAGACGCCGAGGCGCTGTATAAGAAGCTGCTCGCCATCGCCGAGGAAAGCGCCCGGCTCCAGCAAGGCGAGGTTCTGTTCACCGAAGACGGCCTCTACGATGAAAACGGCTTGCCGGTGTGATCGCGATAGATAGCTCGGCGCTGGTCGCGATTTTGCTTGTGGAGCATGACGGCGCCTTGTTCTTGCGTGCGGTTTCAAACGCGCGGGACAGGATGATGTCGGCGATGTCGCTTTTGGAAACGTCGCTGGTTCTAGCAAGACGCCTGGGCGGCGAACGCTCATGGGCGCCGCTCGATTCGCTCCTGTCCGAGGCCAAGATCGAGATCGTGGCTTTCGACGCGGAGCAGGCGAGCCTCGCGCGCGAGGCTTTCCTGAAATACGGCGCGGGCCGGCATGCGGCGGGCCTCAACTTCGGCGACTGCGCCGCCTATGCGCTTGCGAAATCGAAGGGCGCGCCGCTCCTCTACAAAGGCGCGGACTTCGCGAAGACCGACATCGTCAGCGCTTTATAAAAAGGCCGCCGGACACGATATAAGGCGGCTGCAACCGGCAGGGCAGGGCGGCATTATGCTTGAGTTTCTCTGGATAACGGCGGCGCTCACCGCGATCATCGCGGCGCGCTATCTCGTGCTGTCCGGCCTGTTCTACTGGCTGCTCTGGGGCCGGGGCGGCGATAAGCTTCGCGCCAGGCGCTTGAACCGCGACCGGCCCATGCGCGCCATCGTGATGGCGGAAATCCGCCTGTCGCTCCTCTCCTCCGCCGTCTACGCCATCCCGGCCGCCATCGTGCTCGCGGCGCTGCTCAATGGCGGCACGGCGGTCTATTACGATTGGCGCGCTTTTGGCGGCGTCCCCTATCTTTTCCTAAGCTTCTTCCTCTATCTCGCCGTTCCCGACGCCTATTACTACTGGGCGCACCGCCTCATGCATCATCCGAGGCTGTTCCGCTGGATGCACGCCGGCCATCATCGCTCGCGCCAGCCGACGCCGTTCGCCTCCTTCGCCTTCGATCCGGCCGAAGCCGCGCTGACGGGCTGGCTCTTGCCTGCGATGGTGTTCGTCATCCCGATCCACATCGCGGCGCTGATCGCGCTCCTCATTTTCATGAGCGTGGTGGCGGTCTTCAACCACTCAGGCTGGGAGATACTGCCGCGCTGGCTCGTGCGCGGGCCGCTCGGCTCGCAGCTCGTCTCGGCCACCCATCACAGCTATCACCACATCCGCTTCGACAAGAATTACGGGCTCTATTTCCGCTTTTGGGACAGGCTGATGGGCACGGACGTCATGCCGGCCGAAACGCGGCTCAGCACGCGCCCCGGTCCAGCCTAGAACGAACAGGGCCGCGCCGCCCCAAACCGCCGGCAAAGATATCCCGGCGGAAACAGTCCGGCGAAGCCTGGCCGGTCCCTGCAAGCAGTGGAGGCTTTGCTTGCGCAGCGCGTACTCGCAAGAGAACTCGCACATAATACCAACCGCCGAATGTGCCGGCTCATACCACGCGCCGGGCCGTTGGAGCATATACGGCCGATTAACTCTATTGAGCCAATTGCAAAACAGGGCCGTCGCGCTGGCTTATTCCTTCTGAGGGGGATGGGGTGAGGCGCCCGCGCTCCGAGTCAGGCATGGTGCTTTTGTGAAGAACCACCAGCCGAATCGGAACACGGACATGCGGGAGATGCTAACCAGCGCCTGGAGCCACGTTCAAGGTTTTCTTTTCCCTATGCTGCGGGAAGTGGTAGGCCCGCTCACTCCACAGCACGAGCGGCTTGTGACTGTGCTGGATTTGGCGCGCATCGAAGCCTTTGTGCAGATGTGGCCGGGCCTGCCGGGGCGTCCGCCAGCTGACCGCCATGCGCTGGCGCGCGCGTTCGTAGCAAAAGCGGTGTTCAACCTGCCGACAACCTTGGCGCTTATCGAGCGGCTTGGCGCCGATCCTGTGCTTCGCCGGCTCTGCGGCTGGGAAAGCAGGCGCGGGCCGCCAAGCGAGAGCACTTTTTCCCGCGCCTTCGCCGAGTTTGCGCAAAGCAGCCTGCCCGCGCGCGTCCATGAGGCGCTGATTGTAAACACCCATAAGAACCGGCTGGTTGGACACATCTCGCGCGATGCAACGGCCATTGAAGCGCGCGAAAAGCCGGTGAAAGCCCCAGCCTCGGCGGCCAGACGCAAGCGCGGACGCCCTAAAAAGGGCGAAGCGCCCGCCAAGAAGGAGCCCCGGCGGCTGGAGCGCCAAACCGGCATGACGCTGGCTGAAATGCTGGCGGACCTGCCAACGGCGTGCACTGTTGGCGTAAAGCGCAATGCGAAAGGCCACGCCGCGCCTTGGATCGGCTACAAACTGCATATCGATACCGCAGATGGCGATATCCCTATTTCGTGCCTTCTGACCTCCGCATCCCTCCACGACAGCCAGGCCGCCATCCCCTTGGCCACCATCACAGCCCGCCGTGTCGCCAATCTCTACGATCTCATGGATAGCGCCTACGACGCGCCGGAAATCCGCAATAAAAGCCTTGCGCTCGGCCATGCGCCCATCATCGACGCCAATCCGCGCCCTGGCGGCAAGGCCGAAGCCGCGGCGGAGGCGCAAGCCAAGCGGGCCGCCGGTTACGAACTCGCCGAAACCATCCGCTACAACGAGCGCAGCGCGGCCGAACGCGTCAACGGCTCGGTCAAAGACAACTACGGCGGCCGGACAATACGGGTGCGCGGTCATGCCAAGATCTTCTGCCATCTCATGTTCGGCATCCTGGCGCTGACCGCGGAGCAGCTGATGCGGCTGGTGACCTGACAAGCATACCGTTGGATCAACCCTACCCGGACATCTGGCAGGTGACGGGCGAACTGCGTCAGAAATCTTCACGGCAGCGCCAGAACCTGCAAAAGCTGTCGGAACTAATTCCACTTCAGGACAAAGCCACTGCCCGGCGCCTCAAACGGCCGGCGTTTTGCAATTGGCTCTATTGGGTTCGTTTTGCAAAAACAGTGGTTATTTGGCGGTATCGGGATACCACACCGCGGCGCCGGGTAAAAAGGGTCGTAACATATGGAGATTCGCGATGAGCCGGGCGATGCTTGCATTTCGCGAGCGCGGCCTCGCCGCCGCGATTTGGCTTGCAGGCGCTGCCGTCCACAGCCGGCAACGCCGGGCAGAGCTGCGCCGGTCACAATCGCGCGAAGAATCACGATATTCCCCCGAAAAATGCCCGCTGGCGGTTACTTTAGGCGGGTTTACCGGTCTTTAGCCTAGGCCGCGCCGCGACCGCGCCAGAAATGGGCGGCATGGCGTTACGCATTCGATCAATCCCAGCCGTTTTCAGCACGGTGAGTGCGGACGGCCGAAACAGACGGGCTCGACGCCATGCCAGCGCTCTCCGGCGCCACCATTTTCGATTATTGCGAGCGCGGATCGAACCCCGCCTTCTGGGCCGAGCCGCTGAATGCGATCACCAATGGCGGCTTCATTATCGCCGCGCTCGCCGGGGCCGCGATGATCGCGAGGCGGCCGCCGGAAGAGCGCTCCCTCTGGCCGATGTTCTTCGTGCTGAACTTCATCGCCATCGGCGTCGGCAGCTTTCTGTTCCACACCGTCCCCAACGTCAGCACCGTCGCCGCCGACACCGGGCCGATCGGCGTTTTCATGCTGACCTATCTTGTGTTTGCGCTGCGGCGCTTCGCGGGCGCGCCCTGGCTTCTCATCGCAGGCGCCATCGCGGTCTTCGTCGCGTGCATGGCGATGGCGTTCAAAATGCATTGCTGGGAGGGCCATGTCGGATTTTGGCTCGACATGCCGCCCGGCTCGCAGGGCACATGCCTGAACGGCAGCTTGGGCTATGGGCCGGCGCTCGTAGCGATGTGGCTCATCGCGGGCTGGCTCGCGCTGAAGCGCCACGCGGCCGCGCCCTACGTCTTCGCTGCGGCGGCGGTATTCCTCGTGTCGCTTACGTTCCGTTCGCTCGATCGGCTCATATGCGCGGATTGGGTCATCCTGGGGCACAGGATTGGCGCGCACTTTATTTGGCACCTGTTGAATTCGCTGACGCTTTTCCTGCTGCTTGCCGCGGCCATCAAATATGGATGGAGGACGCAGCAAATACTGCCGCCGCGCCCGAAGCCGGCGCCTCCCACCTATGGCGTTTCGTGAGAGCGGGAATTTTCCGGCGCAGCGGCGCTTAGCGCCAGTGCGCCGGCTTAAACGCTAGAGATTGTACATAGCGGCCAAAGCGGCCATCAAGACGCCAAGGCAGATAACGAGTATGACTGCGCCAAGCATTGCTTATTACTCCTTCATTGCTCCGCCTTTTTAGAGGCGGTAACCTCTCCCAGATCGGCATTGCGCAACGGGGCAAGCTCGAAGCAATTCCGGAAGGGACTTTGCATCCGCCCGGCAGTCCTGCGCGGAACTGCCGGAACCAACTCAGCCGCTTCCGTCACCGAGCGATACAGGGGCCATCGTGCTCGTTGACGCAATGCCGATGACGTTAGGCTCAGAGGCGCGGTTTGTAAACTGTCGCAAACCGCGCAGATCCCCGAAACGCATTCCCCCGGGCAGGGCGCGGTTGAAAAATGCACGCCGGGACGCCCGCTCCGCAGTTGCGCCCTCACATTGAAAACGATCCCGTGGACAAACCCGTCTGGCGCTCTTATCAGTGAGACGCCACGCGCGAGAAGCAAGCCTGGGGCGCCGGTTGGGTCCCAAAAGCTCAACCTCATCGGTTGCGGACGTGGCGAAACGGTAGACGCAAGGGACTTAAAATCCCTCGGCTGAAAGGCTGTGCGGGTTCAAGTCCCGCCGTCCGCACCATTTATGCTTTCATTGGTATTCTAACGCATGCCGGAAAGGCCTGTTAATCCCTGCAAAATAAGGGTTTTCTATTCAACGGCGTTCAAGTACGTTCGCCCGCAGCCGGATAAGAGTGGGGGTGTGTGAGGGGGTATCGGCGGAGCCGTTTCCCTGAAATACCCCCGCCGAAAGCCGGCGATCTGAAGCGAAAATACCCCCAAACGCGGTTTTTTGACCGAAATACCCCCACTTTCATGCTGACCATCACCGCGCTCAAGAATGCCAAGCCGAAAGAGAAGCCTTACAAGCTGGCGGATGGAAAGGGGCTTCATATCCTCATCACGCCTTCGGGCGGGAAACTCTTCCGGCAGAAGTACAGGTTTGCCGGCAAGGAGAAGCTCCTCGCAATTGGGCCATACCCTGAAGTTTCGCTTCAGGAAGCGCGCGACCGCTCTGAGGCTGCCCGGAAGCTCTTGAGAGACGGGCAAGACCCGGCCGCTCACAAACAGATCGAAAAGCTCAAGCGGAAGGTCGCGGCTGCCACGACATTCGAGGATGTTGCCCGGGAGTGGATGGCGGAAAAGGCGAAGCGCCAGAAACCTCACCATAATCGCGCGGAGCTGCGGCGCCTGGAAATCGACGCATTCCCCCTTATCGGAAAGCGCCCCATAGCCGAGATAGAGAGTGCGGAAGTGCTCGCCGTGCTGCGCCGCATTGACGATCGAGGCGCGCCTGAGATGCGGACCAAGGTGCGCCAGCTTGCCAGCCAAGTCTTTCGCTACGGCATCGCCACCTTGAAATGCAAACACGATCCGGTCCCTGCTCTCAAAGGGGCTTTCCAGGCCCATGAAGTGCGGCACATGGCAGCCATCGAGGAAAAGGCGTTGCCGGAGCTCCTTCTTAAGATCGATCGCTACGAGGGCGAACCGACGAGCCGCCTTGCGCTCCTCTTTATGGCGCACACTTTCCTGCGAACCCAAGAGTTGATCAGAGCCGAATGGGCCGAGTTCGATCTTGACGGAAGGCTCTGGACAGTTCCCGCGGAACGGATGAAACCGAGCCCCAGGATGCGAATGGCAGGAGCCCACCTCGTTCCTCTCACGGATGCCACGATCAAGCTCTTGGACGAGCTTCGTGCTTTGAATGGGCGGTACAGGTGGGTGTTTGCGGGCCGCGATCCCAGAAAGCACCTCTCGACCAATACCATCATCTACGCCCTTTACCGGATGGGCTATGAGGGGCGGATGACCGGCCACGGCTTTCGCAGCATCGCCAATACGACTTTGGAGATGCAGACCACGGCCGGGGCGAGCGGGGACGAGGTTCCGCGCTTCAGTCGCGATTGGATCGAGGTCCAGCTCGCCCATGCCGAGAAGAACCAAGTTCGCGCTGCTTACAACCGCGCCGATTATCTTCCTCAACGCCGCCGCATGATGGCCTGGTGGTCGTCCTATCTCGAAAGCTTGCTTGGCGCGGCGAAAGCGGCGTGAACTGACGGTTTTCTTCGCTGTGAGTATCGTTTTCCACTGGTTTACAACAGGCCGTTTTTGGGCTGTCCTTGTGGCTGCTGATTGAACCGTTGGTGTTCATCGGCATTCGTCTTCGTAAACCTAAAACGGAAAGTGTATGGAAAGGATTGAACGCATCGATTCGGTAATGCAGCGCACCAGTTTGAAGAGAACCACGATCTACGCGAAAATTAAGGAGGGCAGGTTCCCTCCTGGTTTTCACATGGGGAGGGCTCGTTGCTGGCTTGGTTCAGAAATCGATGATCTTCTGAGACTCTGGGCTTCCGGCCAACAATGGCCGGCTCGGAAAGCCGCATAGCTGCATGCAAAACGAAGACGGAGAGTGACCACGTAACATCAGGGTGGGCGGAGACTTGACCGAGTCACCGCCCTCAAACATTGCTCACCGCTAGCCGCAACGGCGCATTCGCGAATGGCGAACCGTAGCGGTGCGGGGAAAATGCCTCGTAAGCGTGCTTGGTGGAAGCCGGGTGCTATTTACGCACCGACTTTACACCGTGTGATTGCCGCCAATCGAGGACCTGCCCGTCGGTTACATCTTTAGGATAGCAAAGAGGAGCAGCTCCGCCTGGCCGGATGTAGGCGCTTCGCCGTCCGCAACGGCTTCCGTCTCGTGCGAGATCTTCTGGGCATGCGCATGGATGGCCAGTGGCCTTATACGCTTCTATGCTGGCCTTGACGATTTCGGCTCGGATTTCGAGGTCCGAAAGGTCGCGAGCGGCCGACGGCGCGATTAGCGACAACAAGGCGAATGCAATGAGCGGTGAACGCATTACCAAAACCCCATTGGAAATATCTATATTGAGACTTTGTTTCTAAAATAAGAAGTTATTCAGTTCCAGGCGCAAAATGACGCAAGGGCTGCGATTACGCCCTCAAAAGCAGGATGACGGCCGCGATCACGGCGCCAGGGATGGCCGCGCAAACCCAATCGGGCACGCTGACTGGCATGCGCTCGAGAAGAGAGGTCACCGTCCAAGCAAACGCGGCGAAGAGCACAAGGCCGATGGCGCTGCCGTAATGCCCGCTCGCGACCTGCAAGAAAGCGCCGGCGGCGGCCAGGCCGAGTAGAAGCCAATCCGACAAACTGCTCATGACGTCGGCTCCCTCTTCGGAGCCGGCCGCCCTTTCTTCGCGGCGCGATCGCGGAACCACACAAGGGCTTCCGGCCGATCTTCCAGGTATTCGAGAAGCAGATCGAGAGACGGCGGCACGCCGCGCTCGCCTGACAAGTAGCGCCGGATCGTGCGGTCAGTCTCGCCGAGCCAGCGAGACAGCTCTGTTTGCCCGATGCCGAGCGCTTCCATCCTTTCCCGCATGATCTTGCCCTTCGAATCCATGGTTGACGGATAACATAGGACCGATTGTGCGTCAAAAAGCACCCATTGTCGAGAAAAATAGGACCGAATGGGGTTGACACTAGGACCGTTTGGGCTTACATTAGGACCATTCGGGCAGCAAACCGAACTCGCCGACCACGGGAACCGCCAGAAAAGGGCACGGCACCGGGAAGCGAGGGAGCCCCATCAAGGGGCCAGGGAAGCGGAGAAGCCTGAAAACAAACCTTGAAGTCCGCGATCAGCTGGGCAGTCCAAGCCGCCGCTTCAAGGATCACCGAGCAGCTTTCTCCGGTGGAGCTGGTTTCGATGGTTCCCGCCATCGAGCTCCGCCGCGGAGAAGTGACATGGAAGAAGATTTTGTTGAGGTGACGGTGGCCATCGTTGTGGACCAAGACGGCGACTTTGCGATTGCAGAGGAAGCCGAGGACGCAACCGAACGGTACGGCGAGAATTATGGAGGCGGCTTGGCGACAAGCCTCTTCAAACTGACGCTCAAAGTACCGAAGCCGAAGGCCATCGAGATAGCCGCCGCCTTGCCGAAAAGCGAGGACGGCTCCTACAGCCTCATGATCCAATCCTAACACATTCCAAGGGGCCGGGGGTCAGTCCCCCGGCTCCGCCGGAGAAAGCTGCAAGCGCCCTTCCGGGGGAGGCGTGTTCCCGGCGTTCCCGCGCCGGGGCCTCCCCTCGATGGAGATGTGACATGTCCACTCAAAATAAGTACCACGACGAAATCGACGCCGCTATCCGCAAGGTGCGCGAGACCGGGGAACCGGCCTCAGTGATCGCCGCGGACCAGGCTGAGATCTACGCCTACCCGCGCAGCGAGGGCCGCGTCGCCTGGGGCATCAATTCCCCGGAGAACGGCTTTAATGTCCTTCGAGGCATTAGGCTGCCGGATGGTACTGACGAGGGCGTGATGTAGCCATTGGGGGCCGGGCGCCATGCCCGGCCTTCCCCGCAAGGGCGCCAACAACGAATACGCAGCTTTTGGGGCGAGGCCATTCCGCATTCCCGTGCGGACCCGTCCCTCAGGAGATGTTGACATGACACAAAGCTTCGAAATTGCAAATGCTTACGCGAAAACGGTGCAGCTCACCGCGGCGTCGCTCGACCCCGAGACTGAGGAATACGGTCTCACGTGGGAACAAGCCTTCGCCGCAGCAGGCGTCGATCCTGCTCTTGAGCCTGTGGTTATCTCATTGCTTGATAGCAGCAGGGCTGATGTTCGCGCGTGGGTAGAAAAGCAGGTCGGAGTGAAATTGCCGTCATAACCATCCAAGGGGGGCCGGGCTTAGGCCCGGCCTTCCCCCAAAAGCTGCGTCAGCATTTGAATTCGAGCGCGATCTCCATCCGCTCGCGGCGTCGCGCTCGATAGTCACGCGCCGCGGGCTACTTCATTCCCAGAAACAGACGCCCGGCGAGCGCTGGAACGCCGCCGGGCACGTGAACCCTCACCAAAAGGAAATCACCTATGAACAGTGCCACAACAGCGTGGCGCGCTCAAATCGCATGGGGCGTGCTGCTCGCGATCGCTGCCGGCTGGGCCGTCAGCGTCGATGTCCAGAACAACTACGAATACGGCCGCAACATATCCGAACAAGCCGCGCGCGGCCTTGTTCTCGCGGCCCTTCTCGTCGCGATCCTGCCGGGCGCGGCGAGCTTCCACCGCTGGACGCCGATCATGCGCGGCGCCACCGGCATATGCCTCGGCCTCACGATCTGGGCCGCCGCCATGAATTACGGCAACGGCGGCGGCGCGATCATCTCGGCCGCGATGCTGGCGAAGCACGATTACACGTCGGCGAAAGCGGACGAGACACGGGCAAGACAGACGCTCGCAAGCATCAAAGAGGAAGGCCAAGTCGATGAGCTGGCGGCCCTCCTGAAGAAAGCCTCGGAAGCCACCAAAAAGGCCAAGGAGGAACAGGTAAAGCAGTGCAAGTTCTACTGGATGGACGATTGCACCAAGGCAAAGGAAGCTGAAGCCAAGGTCGAAGCGGCGGAAACGGCGCTTATGTCTCGCCTCTCCGCCGCCAAATCTCGCGATAAAGCGGACGTAGACTTGAAGGTGGCAACGTCGAAGCTGGCGGAACTTGGCGCAAAGCCGGATGCTGGCAAGGGCGTTGAGGCCAACATGGTCACGACGCTGATCGCGAAGCAGCTTGGCGCCGACGACTCATCGGTGATGCGCTGGGCCATCTTCGCGGTCGAGGCGGCGCTCATCGTCGCCATGCAAGCCGCAGCGCTGCTCTTCGGCTATGCGGTCGAGCTGATTGGTGATGGCTGGAAAGCTCGGCCTCGCCGCGAACAGAAGCCGGGCAAGGCCAAGAAGCCCGTCCCGGCTGGCAAGCCGACCGGCGGCACGCAAGCGCCTCTGCCGGCCAACGTCGTGCCCCTGGACGCGCACCGGCATAGCGTGAAGGCTTGGCTGGATGGCGCAACGGTCGCGGGCGGTATGCTCCGCGGCGGCGAAGCCCTGAAGGCGTACAAGCGCTTTGCCGGGCGGATGGCGAAGGACGTGACCGGCGCGGAGCTGCGCTCGATCATGGAAGCGCTCTTGCCGGGCGCGGTCGAGCCTCGCAACAGCGGCTTCGTGGTGCGCGGGCTTCAACTCCGCACCGCTCCCGCTGCCTTTCAGTCGGCCGTCATGTAAACTTGAGCCCCGGCGCGGCGACGCGATCCGGGGCTTTTTTTTTGTCCACGATTCCGAGCGCCTTGCTGCGACTCTCTTCTCCCGGTACGATGCCCCATGGCCGACGAAAATATTCCAGAAAACGTAGACCTCCGCTTCCTTGCGGCTCAGCAAGCGCGCATCCTCTCCGAATTGACGGAGCTGCGCGTCGGGCAAGCGGCGCTGTCGGTGGACCTGAAGAGCGTCAAGGAAACGGTCGAGGATCTGGATGGCAGAGTCGAAATCATCGAAGGACGGCTCAACAGCGTAGACGGCCGGCTTGCCCGGATCGAAAAACATACGGGCCTTGTGAAGGCGTAGCGCTGGCCGCCGCCCTACTCGGCGCTGTGCCGCAAATTCTCGCGTTTGACCATTCGATGCGCCGGAAGATCGGCGACCAGGCGGCCGTTGTCGGTCTTGCGGAAATGGGCGGGCTTCGCCAGCACGTCCTCGAAACGCCTCTCCGCGCGGCGTCGGGAAACTCGCTCTTCTGTGGTCTCGGGTGTCTTGTTGGCGGGCATCAAAAGCGTCTCCATTTCAATCACGCGAGAGCCTAACGCATTCGTGGACTCTTTGGTAGACACCCGAGGTCTCTCGCGAAGGCATCCAGGAGTCCCTGCCGTCGTCAATTTTTGGGGAGTGGGGGCAAAGTGACGGAGTTGCCGGATTCCGGCACTTGCGTCACTTCCGTCACTGGCTTTTCGCGCCCTTCGTCGTCGTCAGCGCCGCCAGGAGGCCGGTTTTATGGCCAAAATCCCCTGTTTCCCCGACAGTTCACCGACAGCGACTGTCGACGCGGCGACAGTCTCAGCGCCAGCGAAGACTCCTCACGACGCATGCTTCCGCAGCTCCAAATCGTGATACCTGAACTCGATTGTGAAGGCGCTCGCCGCGGAGGCCAAATGTCTTCTTCATGAGAAGACCCCATCGCGTCGTGGAGACAGGGGTCTCACCTCGCGCCGAGCACCATCTGGCGTAATCCTCAACGAGGACGCCGGCGGCGATCTTCGCCCCGGGCCTCTCCATCACGCGTTCGTCTCGCCATTCCGCGACAGACCCATCGCGGGGAGCGGCCGGCGTCCCCGGCGTCGCCGGGGAAACGGAGAGCGCATGCGATGCCACGGTCAAAACGGGCGCCGCGGACCGCGTCGAAGGGCGAGCGCCCCACTCCGCGAAGGGGTTCGCGCCCGGCTCGGCGACCCTCGGCCGCCGACGGCGCTGGCGATCGATAGCAAAGGCGACCGGCCACGCGGCAAGAACGGCGAAAGCCCCACCGTAAACAGCAAACATCGCGAACGCCGCGGCGTTCATGGCGCCCTCCCTATGGCCGTTCACTCGGCCCCATAAGCAGCTTCGAAAATCGCTCTCTGGCCGCTCTCGGAGATACGAGGCCACACCTCGCCTGCGACGAAGTCGGCGAGGTCGCGATCGCGAGCCTGAAGACCGCCGTCTTCGGGATCGTTGCCGACGCCAGCGCCAGGCGCGCGCTTACTCGGGTCGACGCCCCACTTGAACGCGACGCCTGGGCCGCGCTGCCCCTCGATGGCGTCGAGGAATTCGGCTCCCGCCGCCTCAAGGGCTGTTTGCAGCTTAACCATTGTCGCGTGATAGACATTTCCGCCTGCTTCGACGCGGACGATGGTGCTTTTATCAATCCCCGTCATTTCCGCCATCTCGCGGACCGTGATCCGCAGTGCTGATCGCGCCATGCGAATCTGATCGCCGGTAGCAGCCGCCATTCGTACCCTGTCCCATAATATGCAAACAATGTTTGCATGATCGATTGTGTTGCCCTATAGTCACCGAGATGGACTTACGTACAAGGTACGCTCATTTGAGCCACTAACCAAGGCTTTTCCCATGTCCTTAAGCGTTTCGGATTTGAAAGCAGTGAATACGCTGCTCGCGCGCGCTCGCCAATATGTCGACGACGCGCTGGCGGTCGCAGAGTACGGCGATGATGCCGTAATTTTGCGAATGCTGAAACCGCTCGGCGTGCGCGTAAGGGACACAGCGTCCGAGCTTGAGCGCCGCTTGAACGCCGCAGAACAAGCTGAAAAGAAATAGGCGCGGGCCGACATGCCCGTCGATCCGCGCCCGATAGACCGCGACCATGAAAGGAGCTCGCGACCATGATCATACCATTAGCAGATTCTCGCCCACGCCTCGACCCTGAAAGGGCCATAGCGAGGCATCTCGACTATACGAACGACGTCGTCTCAACCCACCTCGAGATCGAAGATCGCTTTCAGCAGACGATCGGCCTCGCGCGCGCGCTCGAAGCAGCGTCAGCCGATCCCGCCGCCCGCGCCATCGCTGCGGCGATCCGCGCCGATTACGAGGCGCTGCTGGCGCAGTTTGCAGCGCTAGAGGAACGGAATTCGGACGATTCAAACGGAGGATACTCTTATGATCATTGATGACCTCGACGACCTTGCCGACCTGGTCGCGCGCCTAGATGGCTTCGGCGCCTCCCTTGACGCCGCTGAGCTTCTCCTCGCTGTAAAAAACAGCTCAGCGGAAACCCCGATGGACAAGGCTCTCGAAGATTTCCGCGCTCGCAACGGCTCTCTCTCGTTCCTCAGCGCCGTGCACGGCGTGCTCGTCTCCGACGTGAAGGCTAAGCTCGAAGAGATCAAGGCGGCGGAGCGGAAGAACGCCGGCGAGCCCGCGCGGCCGACCCTCGCCGCCGTGGCCTAGCCGCCTTACCGCGGACGGAAGCAGGGGTGCCGGCGAGCGCCCCTTTTTCGTTCCTACGCGCCCTCTCCGAGGACACGCCGACCCTTGGGGTCGCTGCGCTTGAGCGCTCGACTTTTCGAGCCCGCCAGCATGCCCTTCACCGATGAGGCGGAATAGCGAACGCCATTCGGGGTCATGAAGCCTTGCGCTTCGAGCGCTTCGGCGATCTTGCGAAGCGAGCGGCCATCGTTGAGCGCGCGAGCAGCGGCCACAAGTTCCGGGGAGCGTTCAGCAAGCGAGCGACGCCCCTCACACTTGCCGCGGCCGTCAATCGTGACGCGCTTGCTTTCGGTGCGTTTGCGTTCGCGGGCGCCGCGAAGCTTGGCGACAAGCCGGGCCTTCTCCAATTCAGCGAACGCGCCCGCGATCTGGCGCATTGCCTTCTTCATCGGGTCCGACGTGTCGGTGAGGTCATCGCCCGTTGCGGTGACGACGCGGACGCCAAGCTTGATCAGGCTGAGAATGCCAAGCTCCTGGGTCATGAGATCACGCGCGAAGCGGCTGGCATCTTCGATGATCACAGTCCGCACGCCGTTGCTCTCCAGCCGATCAAGCAACGCGTTGAAGCCGGGCCGCGTCTCGATCGGGTCGGCCCCGCTCACCGCCGGATCATAGAACCAGTCCGCGGGCGCGATTTCGAAGCGCGCGCTTTTCGAGTAGGCCGCGATCGCGAGCCGCTGCCGCTTCTCGCTGTCCTTGTCCGCGCCGACGTTCGCAGCGCTCGAGGTTCGGAGGTAGGCCACAGCCAAAGTGCGGCCTTTCCCTAATTTCTCTGTCTTACCATTATATATCATAGCAATAGGCCCTTTTTGTACCGATCTCCTGAGAAATCAGTACGGGAAAGGGCGCGCATTGTCAACTGGTATTCGCGAAAATCAGTACAAAGCGGGGCGCATTCCTTCAGGCCGGGGAGGATGTCAGCGCATATCTGCGGGCGAGCGTCGCGAACCCTCGAGGTAGATGGAGAGCGCGGTCCAGCGAACATGTAGGGCCGCAAACCGCGCGCCGATCGCCGGATCGTCGCGGGCCTCGGCTTCGGCGGCCTCGGCTGCAGCGCGTTGCACGCGTTCCTGAAGCTTCGCGACAATCTTGGAGATTTCGGCTTCGTTGGACATGGACGTTCACGCTTGGCGATCTGCGTGAAGCGCGATCGCGCTGGCGATCATGGTCACCACCAAGCGCCCCTTCGGCCGCCACCGGACCCGCGCAACGCCTTCCGCGATTAACTCATCAAAAAGCTTGCGCGCGGCGTCGGTCGTGAGCATGTCGCGGGCGCTTTGACGATCGATGGCCGCAGCATTCTTCACGGCGATTGGAACGCCCTCGATGAGCGCAAGGAGACGCGTCCCCGCAAGCGCCCGCGTGACCGAATCCGCCCGGGGACTGTGCTCGCCGGTGAGTAGGAGCTCGAGGGCGGTGCTCGAATAATTGTTTTCGCCGGTTTGTTGAATGGGCATGCGATCTCCTAAGCGACGCACGCGCCGCGCTGGAATGGAAGAACGGCGGCGCTCGCGGCCTCGGCCTTCTCGGCTTCGGCCGCCGCAGAAAGGCGCTCCAATTTTTCTGCGATTTCGCGGCGGCACCGGTCGGCGACCGCGCCATAGTTGAAACTCAAGCCGCCGGAGAGCTGCACGCGCTCGCTCAAAAGACCGTGGTGCTTCGCCAAAATCGCGAGCGCCGCGAGCTGCTCGCGGGGGGCAATCTTCTGGTCCGCAACTCTATCCATGGCGAAGGCCTCCAGCCGCGCCACGACGTCGTCAGCCGTCATGCGAGCCCGGGCGCTGCGCTCGACTTGCGCGGCGGCGATGGCTTCGGCAACCCCAACATTTCCCAACAATCTGGGCCCGGCCGCGTGCGCCGTCTTCGCGCTGTATCCTGCGCGAATTGCCGCCTGCGTGGCGTTGAGGTCCGCAAGATATTCGGCGACGAAGGACTTTTGTTTGGGCGTCAAGCTCATCGGCTCCGCATCCCTCGCGACTCGCCCCTCGCCTTCGCCGCGCCGGGGCGGGGAGCGCACGGGCCGCCAATCGGCGGCGTAGCCGTTTCTTTCGTCTCTCCGGCGTTGCTCCGCCGTTGGGCTGCCTTCCGCTCTGCGTTGGCGTACTGCAACATTTTCGCGGCGAGCCGGCCCTGTCGGCGTGAGCGACGACGGCATGCGCATGCGCGATGTGGTCGGTATGATCGGTGATCAAGCTGTGAGTGCTGGCGACGCGCAAATGCTCAGCCGCGCGCTCGCGAAGCTCTTTGATCTTCTTTGTCATTTTGGCCCTCCAAAGCCCAAAATTACTGCGGCATATCATGGATTGCGCCGCGCATCCGACCGCCGATGGCTGAGCCGACAGCCTGCCCTACGGCCGCTGGCGCTTGCGTCGAGTTCGCGACGTTTACGCTGACGCTTATGTTGTTCGAAACGCTGTTGTTTACGGTTTTGTTTTCGGTCTTGGCGATCGTCGCAGGCTGGTCCGCCCCAGCCTTTTCGGGGATTGTCGCGGAGGACGCGCCGAGACGTTGATACCAATGTTTGCGCGGGTCTGGCGGCGCCGCCTCATCGCCAAAAAGCCCGGGGAAGGCTTTTTTCCATGGATCGCCGAGCTTTTTCCCTAGCCGGTCGAGAGCCTCGTCGCCGAACGCGTCCTTCCAGGGCTTCTTCAAACCCTCCATGGATGGCATCAGGTCGGAGATCGCCTTTTTGAGCCGCTCAAAAACGCCGACAACGCTGTCCCAATTTTCGTACACGAGAGCGCCAAGAGCAGCCAGGCGCACCGCCCAACCGAGCGGCGACGCCATGAAAGCGGCCGTGACGGCGCGCGCGGCGACGCAGATCGCGTACAACCCGGCGACGATGCCGCCGCCTGACGCGGCCAACGTGGCGAGTGGCGAGAGGCTGCTCCACCATTGGGAGATTGCGGCCCGATTGGAATACAACTCATAACTCAGATAGGCGAGCCCGCCGACGAGAAGCGTGATTGGATTCAATAGCGTCGCCAGCCCGGCCCCAATGGCCATTATGCCGAGGCCGCCGGCCGCTGCGACGCTCAGTGCGCTCAATCCCGCCGCGAGGTACCAAAGTTTTCCGGTATCGAGCCCCTTGAGGCCATCGGCCCAATCCAGAAACGACTTCGCCATCTTATTAAGGGATTCGTTGAAGCCAGAAGCATCGAACAGCTTGTCCGTGAAGTAATCCCAGAGCCCGGCCATTTTCTTGAGGGCGCCAAGAAGGCCTTCGTTCCAGATTTCCAGGTGAACGCGAGTTGCCCCGGCCTGCAACTCATAAAAATCGTCCATTCGTTTGTCGAGGTCGCCAGTCAGCGCCTTCATGATCAGGTCCAACAGCTTCGGCATCTGAAACACGCCCGAAAGCTTTGTCATCAATGCGGTGTCGCGGTAGGCGCCGGACTCGGCCAAGTCTTTGATAAACGACAAAAAGTCCATGTTCGCGTAGGTCTTGCGAAGCATTTCGCCGAGATTTTTCTGCAATGTCCCTTGCATACGCTGGTCGTTCGGATCGAGGCCCAAAGTTTTGTTGATGGCTTCCGACATTGCCGAGCGAATATTTTCAGCGTTCGCAGACAGAACGGGATCGTTCGCGATGCGGTTGAACTCAGGGATCAGGCTCGAAACGTCGAAACCCATCGTCTTTTTGATGTAATCCGCTACCCCAACGCCGCCGAATTTGCGGAAATCTTCGCGGTTATGATAATACTTGCCAAGATCGATGCCGTACGGGGCCAGCGACTCCTTGACGGCCTTGCCAGTTTTGCTGGTCTGGAACGCTCCCGCGCGCTGGAAAAGAGACGAGAGTGCAAAGCCTGAAGTCTCGGCTGAGAAACCGCTCATGTTGAGAACGCCGGCAAGCGACGCAGCTTGGTCGAAGGTCAGACCGAGCTGAGAGCCTGCTGGGCCACCGCGCGCCATCGCTGCACCAATGCCGGGGAATGTCCCGCCGAATGCCTTCATCGCCGCGAAAACAGTGTCGCTAACATGCTCGAACGCTGACGCCTTTTCCGCAGGCGTGCGGAACGCAGAATTATATGCCTGGATCACATGCATCACACTCTCCGCGGCTTCTGACGCAGAGATGTGGGCGGCGGCGCTCGCCCTTGCGATGGCGTCAATTCCCTGCGTCGTGTCCTCCAGACTGAGGCCCATCAACGCGAGCTTTTCGGCGCCCTCAATCACGCCAAGCTTGCCGCCCAGCACGGGGTACAACATCGCTAGCTTGAGCACCTTTTCACGCAGAGCATCGGTGAGTTTTCCTTCGCGGTCGTAACGAAGTGCACGGATGTTTTGAAGGTGCTCCTCGAATTTCAGTTGATGCTCGAACATGTGCTCGAAACCAAAGGCTCCGAGGCTGGAAGCAAAGACGTTATTTTGGAGGTTCCCCCAATGGCCCCGCAGTTCCGCGCCGAAGTTCGCAAAGTTCGCGCCGATCTTCTTGAAGGCGCCCTGAAAAGCGCCAACCATCCCCGCGCCCGCCTTCGCTGCGGACGACGCGACGCCGTTCATGGTCTGCGCGAGCTGCTGCATGCTGCGCTGGACCTGCTTGGCCGGGGCGGTAAGAGCGTCGATCAATCGAACGTGGACCGAGACGTCAAAAGTGGTCATTGGATGGGCGCCCTCTTAAAATCTTCCGGCAAATTGGCGTCCGCCTTCTCAAGCTGACGCGCCCGCGCGGCGATGTAATTGCAAAGTATTTCCAGATACTTAGCGAAAGCCTTGCCGCCCACTTGGACGTCATCTCCATTTAAAAGGATCGCAAGGACATCACCGGCGACGCGGAGGCCGTTTGTCATTCCGAGGGCCGAAAGCTTCGGGGCGATCTCGGTGAGAACGCGATCGACCTCGGCTTCGCTGGGTGCGGGGCGCGTGCATTCACAGATGCAATCCCAAACTTCATCCGGCTGGCGGCGGCTCATGGACGCCCCCCTGCCGCGCGCTCGGATCGCCACTTTCGACGATACCAAGTCGACCGCGAGCAGCCCGCAGCCGTCCATGCCGGAATGTGCCCGGCCCATCTTTGGCGCATTTGCTCTGAAACCCGACGCGAAACGGCGGCCGGGTCCGCCGGCGGGCGGCGGTTGCGCGCTTGCGTTTTGCGATCGGCCCAAATGCAGTTTTCGGGGGCATACGGGCCGTTGTTATCGACCCTCTCCAAAGTCATGCCGAGCGGCTTTTCTCCCATGTCACCAAAAAAGTTCGCGGAAGACGCGCGCCAGCGCTGGCAAACCTCAATGCCCCGCGCACCATAACGCGCGAAGGCGTCGTTGCGCGGGTTGTGGCAACGTTTAATCGCCGACGACCACGACTTATAGCCCGGCCGCCGCGCCGCATAGGACCGCTCGCCCATGATCACGCCGCCATCGCGAGTTGCGCCCGCCGCACACGACGCGAGCGGCTCGCGTCGCGCGCAAGCGCAGCCTCTTCGGCGGTGAGCTCGACAGGCTTTACAGCAAGGCCAGCCCGCGCGACGGCCATGAGCAGAAGCGTGTCAGGCCGAGGAATGGCAGGGCGCCCTTTTCCGTCCTTGCCGCGCAGCAGATTCGCGACCTGCGACTGGCTCAATCCAAGTGTATTGGAGATTTCCGAAATAGATAAGTCGAGTTCTTCGCGCCACCGCGCAAACGTATTCTGTTTTTTTCTCGCCATGATCGTCGCTCGCATTGATTCGCGAGATACACTATCATGCGTCAAGCCCCATCTTACTTGATGGCGGAATTTCATCAAAAAAAAGTAATATGTTTCTTAATACGCCATGTTGCGACAAAAATTTTGCCTACAAAGCCGCAAAAATTACTGAAAAACCGCGCAACCCGGTCAAGATAGGGGTGAAAAAAGAGGATTTTTCTCTGCGCTATCTAATAGTTGGACTGGTGACACAGAGACACGAATCCTGTCGAATTGCCTCGACCGCCGTGATGGCGGCCAGGCGCGTTTTTGAGGCCTCCGCGATGTTGGCCGGGCGCGACGCAGACGAGGGCACCCATGTCCGACAACAGCGAAAAATTCGATTTTCCGCAATCTATTGATACCGTTGACAAAATCCCGGCGCAGTACCGCGGACTGTATCACCAGAACCCCGCAGACAATAGCCTTGAGTTGCTTCCTGAAGTGGCCGAAAAATTCGTCGCGCCCGGCTTGAAGCGAGCGCTCGAAAATGAGCGCGGGCGCTCACGTGGCCTCGAAAAGGAAGCGAGCGCCGCGAAAGCGCGTCTAGCCGCCATCGCCGCAGCCACCGGCGTCGACGACATCGAGGCGCTTCCGGCCGCGATCCAGGATCTGAAGTCGAAGACGGCTCCGAACGCGGTGGATGCCGTGCGCACCGAAATCGCCCGCAGTTTCGAAACGCAAATCGAGGCCCAAAAGCGCGAAGCGGCCAAGCTGCGCAAAATTCTGCATGTCACCCTGGTCGACAACGCCGCAACGTCCGCAATCGCCGCGGCCAAAGGTAATGTCAGGACGCTCCTTCCGCACGTCAGAGCGCAGATGGCCCTAGTCGAGGAAGGCGGGGAGTTGGTCGCCCGCGTGGTCGACAGCTTCGGGAATCCAAGATATCGCGAGAGCGATGGACTGCCGATGGGCGTCAGCGATTTAGTCGGAGAAATGCGCAGGGACACCGACTTCAGCGCGAACTTCGAGGCCTCCGGCAACAGCGGAAGCGGCGCGAAGGGAGCAGGCGGCTCGGGCTCGCCCGGGGGGCGGGCAGTCCAGTCGTACACGCAGGCGGCGTGGCGCGAACGCGTCGCGAGGGCGAAGCCCGACGAACGTCAACAGCTTTTGAAAGATGCAGCCGCGGGACGGATCAAGATCACGTAAAACGTTTGGCGGCGGGTGGCCCTCAACGATCTGGCCCGCCGTCAAAACCGCGCCGGTGCCTTTGGGTTTCCAGCCGGCGACGGGCCCTGCATTCGACTTGTCGCGAATGCAGGGCGACCTTTTTGCGGCCGCGCCCTCGGGCTGCAAGCGCCCTCTACGCCGCCTTCGCGCCAGGCCGGGCCCGGGTATTGAAGCGGCGCGCCGCTGCCACCTCCGGCAAGCGTTCTTGCCAATAGTCTGGCCAGAACACAACAGCACCGCCCGGCCTGGTCACGCGGATGACCTCGAAGAACCGGCCCCGGCTTTCCACGCAAAGTCGGTCCTCTGCGATGACGGGTCCGAGAGACGGAAGCCGGCGCTCGACCCATCGTTTCCTCGGCTTTGGCTGGTGCTTGTTCATTTTGCCCTTCCTCTCAAAATGGGACTTCATCGCCCGAGGGTGAGCTCGGCTCCTCGAAATCATCGTAAAGTCCGGCCGAACCGCCATAACGTTCGCCAGCCATCCGCTTCGAAATCAAGCGCCAGCTATTAAGCCATGGCCCGTCGCTGCCCTGTTGAAAAAATTTGGGGGCGATGAACGCGCGCAGGAAGTCGAGCACGGCCTCCCGCGCTTCGCTTTCGTTCGTAATGTCGACGTTCTGGTAGTACGCATGCGCGGCAATGAGCTTCCTCACAGCAAAAAGTCCATCTTCAGATAAAAGCTTGCGTCCGATGCGCCCGTCCGTTGCACGCTTCAAAGCGGCACAAAGGGGCTTGTTGTCGAATTGGTTCAACCCCTCGATATTATCATCGACGCCGGATGGCTCGAGTAGCGATTCGAGTAGCCGATCATCATCGCTGCCGTCACGTAGGTTCGTGTTGCCGCCTTTCGGCCTGCGCAAGGTCTTACCTTCTTTGGCATGCGGTTTGCTTTTAGCAAAAGTTGTGCCAGCGCCCCGGTTTTCTTCAGAGGCCGCAGCCGCGCTCGCGCCCGCTGAACCGCGCCTGGACGAAGAAGACGAAGCCGCAGCAGGTTCGCGCGCCGCATCTGCTGCGCCCGCCTTTTTGCTGCGAGCATGGCCCTCCTCTACCCCAGAGCGAAGCGGACCGTCCCGCTCGGCAAAGTTGCGCTCGCGCAACGTTGTATCTGCGAAGCTAGTTTCATTTCTATTGGAACTATAATCTTCATTGAAACCCTGATCTATTTTGTGCGGGTTGCTGGATCGCGGGCGGTGAGGACGCGGGCGGTAAATGTCCACATGGACAAATTCTTGGTCGCGCGGGTCGTTTTTGTCCACATGGTGAGAACGGTTGCGAACAGCCACAAAACCTTTGCGCAGGAACCGTCCGCGGTCATCGCGATCGACGAGGACCTCAGCGAGATCCATTTCGCTCAGGCGCTCCAAGGTTCTCCGTATCGTTTTCGTCGAAACGTGAAATCGCTGTGCAATCATGTCGGCCGGGATCGCAAAAGTTGGCGCATGGCTTAAGAGGTAATCCAGCAGCGCTTGATCTGCCCACTGAAGGTCGAGGAGATTCTCGGCGAGAAACTCGAAGCCGTCGCGTTGGCTCGGCGGCGCCTTGCTCAGATTTACTACTTCCGACGCGTATTCGCACGGAGCCCCTTGCGAACGTTCAATGTATTTAAGTTTTTTCAGAATGCGCAGCGCCGACTGAAACGAGCTGCGGCCCATGCCGTGCAGCCGTTGGATAGCGATCTGATTGAGTGCAAACTTGTCAGCGTGACGGCAACGCTGAAGGAGGAGGTAAAAAGCCGGAGGTTAAGGCGCCCGTCGTCAAAAACCGAATGCGGTACTTTGCGTCGCCAGCGGCCAGCCTTGATTTCGGCGGCATGGTCGTCTACTTTGTAAGCGTAATTCATGATTGACCTCATGTCCGGCCGCGTCAACGGCCACAAATTCAAGACCGCCCGGCAAGGCGGCCTTTTTCATGCCGATTGCTCGGCGAGTTTGATATTCCGCCGAGCGTGCAGACGCCGTGGCGCGAGGAACCCCTTTTTCTCCAGGATTCCGAGGTGGCGCCGGACGGCCCATGTCGAGGCCATGCCGACGCGCTCGGCCAGTTGCTCAAGCGATGGCGGCTGGCCCTCGGCGGTAATCGCTTTTATCGCCGAATAAACTTCGGCCTGACGGGGCGTTAATCCTTCCATGTGCGGACTCCAAACATCTGTTGCAGGTTGCATCTGCAGATAAATTTAGCTCAACTTCATGGTTTGACAAGTGTTCGCGACAACCGGCTGCGTTTTCCACAGTGCGTATGTAAACCAATAGTTGTCATTTGTCTTGTGAGATAGTTTCCAGCCCGTTTGTAAACCAATAGTTTCCTGGGTTCTTCTTACGCGGATCGCTAGTTCACCGGCGCATGCTGCTCGGCGCACGACCTCAAGCTATAGTAATTGGTAAAATTGGTGGCGCAGTATAGGCGATCTTCATCGGCAATACGCCGCCAGAGCCTCTTTGCCGCCTCGCGAGCATCCGCTTCACGCTTGGTGCACTCTCGATCTTGGAGGGCGTGGGCGGGAAGGCCGGCCGCATCTCTGATAATCGCAGTCGCGGCGGCCTGCCTTCCGCACTCTATCGCTATGTCGAACTGCGGAAACGCCGTCCCCTCAGCCGCAACCGATGTGATCGCCGAGAGCCATAGTGCAACGCCTATTGTGAGCCTGTGCATGCGCAACTGCCTCCTATCTGAAAATCGCTTTTGTAGTTTACAGACGCCCGGCAGACTCGGCTCGCCAAGAAAGCGATTTACACCGCGCGTATGGCGCCGGCCGCGCTGTAGGATGGCGGCGGCATCCTCGGCGGGCTCAAGCTCGATTGACGGCAAGGGAGGTCGTCTGCGGAAGGGCAGGGCGCAAGGGTGGGGGTATTCATGGGGGTGTTTTCGTTTAGGTGCGAAAAAAAGGCGTGACAAGTCCGCACGCTAAAGCACCAATATTGCTCCCGCCGTCCGCACCAGGGCGCCCTTTTCCGTAGCCCCCGCGGGACATCGCGCCCGCCCGCCTGGAAGACCTGTTCTTCGACGCGCCCTTGGCGGGCTTCGTTGCGGCGATTCTCTCTGTGCAAAGACAGTGGAAACTTCCGCCTGATGCCGGGCAGGGGCGAGAATCCCTTGCAACTATTTTCGATTGTAGATAACGGTATTGCAACCTAGGATTTCATTTGCGCGTGGGGCGGCGCCTGTCGCTCATCTCCTGCGGGCCATCGGGCTCGATATTAAGGAACATGCTATGGAAACAACGCTACGATTCGGCGACAAAATCTATTACGTGCCGCGGTACGACAGGCGGCTTGCCCGCTATCTGCCAATCACCCATGTTCATCTATCTGGCGATCCCGCTCTTATCACACTGGGGCATCATTTGGTTATCTCACCCAGACCACGAAAGAACGGAAACGTGGCGCACGACCGCTTGGGCAGCTTTTGGACGTCTAAAGAGGCTTTCGAAGCGGCGCAATCGCGTCGGTCGCAAGCGTTCTGGCGGCGAGCATGGCGCGCGCCAGCATTGATTTTATCGAAAATCAAACCGGACATTCAGCAAGGAGACCCGCTTATCCAGCAACACCGGTGACGGCATCGCTCGTTTCGCCGAGAAGGGGCCTCGACGCGAGCCATAGCGGCCGATGGGCTCCTGGCCATATTGCAGGGATCGGATGGTGCAGATTCATTTTTCGATCGAAGAGCGCGCTCATTGACGCCAGTCAGCCTGTCTGATGCTGTCCCCACGGCTTATTGGGCGGATGAACGCTCCAGCATGTGTTCAACTTGGAGTTCGGCAAACCAAGCTTCACCCGAAAGAAACTCCTCGGACGCTGAACGCGAGTTGTGAAAGAGGCGTAAAAGTTGGGCGCCGCAGGCCTCTGCCGGAGGAACTTCCGCCTCAAACGCGAAAACTCGCCATTCCTGCGACTGACCGGTTAGCATATCGGTTTCCCCAAGCGTCTGCCGCGCTCCGGTTGCGCATCTCAATTGCCAACGAAGTCCGCGCTTTCCGGACATCCGGCCTCGAAGCTTGCCTTCGATCCGGTACCTGCCTGGCGGGAGCAGCACGATTTGGCTTGTCTCGGGGAACTGAACCCGGCCAATGCCAAAAGTGAAATGCAGCGCACGCCGGCCTGTCGCGCCGAGAGGCGCGAAGTCAGCCAACGTATTCACCCCTTGCCTCATTTGCCAGTCAAAAGGGAGGCCGCTTGGCTGCAATACGAGTTCTTTCCCTATGCCCCGGGATTTCTTGAGAGGCTTGCTATGTCTCGCCGCATCCCGCTTGTCGTCGATTACGACGACGCGATCTTCCATCAGTACGATCAGCACAAGAACCCGATCATGCGGGCGATGCTCGGCGGCAAGCTGAAGCCCTTGCCGCGCCGGGCCGATCTTGCGATTTGTGGGAATGCCTATCTTCAGAACTATGCCGCCCGGTACTGCCGCCGAACGGAGATTGTGCCAACGGTGGTCGATACCGGCGTCTACGGGCCGGCGCTGGAGCCGCGGGCCGGGACGCCCATCACAGTTGGCTGGATAGGCTCTCCGTCCACCTGGACTTTCGTCAAGCCCCTGGTGCCGCTGCTGGTCGATGCAGCCGAACACCACGGCCTCACAATCCGGGTCGTCGGCGCGGGACCACAGACCGATGTGCCACCCCGCTTCGAGTTCCTGCCCTGGTCGGAGGCGGAGGAGGTCCGTCTTATCCAGGGCATGGATATCGGCATTATGCCCCTGCCGGACGAGCCCTGGGCGCGAGGGAAATGCGGCTATAAGCTCATCCAGTACATGGCATGCGGCCTTCCCGTCATCGCTTCGCCGGTTGGAGTTAACGCAGACATCGTCGAACACGGATCGAACGGCTTCCTGGCGTCAACCCCACAGGAATGGGCTGCGGCAATCACTGCCTTGGTGGAAAACACAGCGCTACGGCGCACAATGGGGGCGGAGGGGCGCCGAAAGATCGAATGCGCCTATTCTTTGGCGGTGCACGGGCCGCGTCTCGCGGGAATGTTGCGCGAAGTTATTGAAAAAGACCGAGCGCAACGCCTCAACGGTGGCGGGGCTTGAGGCGCAGATGTGCGGCATAGTTGGCGTCTGGTGGCCCGAAGAACAACCGCAGGCCGAGGGCGAGGCGGTTGCCGCCGCCTTGGCGGCGCGGCTGCATCATCGCGGTCCCGATGCGCGTGGCGTCTGGGCCGACGGGGAAGCCGGCATCGCGCTCGGCCATGCGAGGTTGTCGATTCTCGATTTGACGCCCGCCGGGGCGCAGCCGATGGTGTCGGCGTCGTGCCGGCATGTCATCGCTTTCAATGGGGAGATCTACAATCATCTGGAGCTTCGCCGGGAGCTTGAAGCTTGCGGCGCAGCACCTCAGTGGCGCGGCCATTCGGACACAGAGACGCTTCTTGCGTTGATCGAGCAGTACGGCATTGAGGAGGCGCTCGACCGCGCCACCGGCATGTTCGCCTTGGCGGTGTGGGATCGAAGTGAGCGAACGCTTATCCTCGCGAGGGACCGGCTGGGCGAGAAGCCGCTCTATTTCGGCAGGTGTTTGCCTCGGAGCTGAAGGCCCTGCGCGCCTTTCCCGGTTTCACCCCGCAGATCGACCGGCAGGCTGTGGCCGCCTTCTTACGGTTCGCTTACGTCCCGGGGCCCAGGACAATTTGGGAGGGCATCCAGAAGCTGCCCGCGGGCAACCTCATCCGCTTTCGCCAGCCTCTGGATACGAGTGAACCCCACGCTTTCTGGTCGCTGGCGGACGTGATGACGCGCGGCCGCGCGGAGCCTTTGGCCGGCGACTGGAAGACAGTGTGCGATGCAACGGAAGCCGTGCTCGCTGATGTCGTCGAAAGCCAACTCATTAGCGACGTGCCGATCGGGGTTTTCCTATCGGGCGGGATCAATTCTTCGCTTATTACGGCGCTAGCCTGTGCCCGGTCCTCGGCGCGTGTCCGAACCTTCTCAATAGGCTTCGCCGCGGGGCGTTTCAACGAAGCGCCACATGCCCGTGCTATCGCCGCCCACTTGGGAACCGAACATACAGAACTTACAGTCACCCAAGCCGATGCGCTGGCCGTCATACCGGACTTACCGGCGATTTATGATGAGCCCTTCGCAGATTCTTCGCAGATCCCTACCACTCTCCTCTCTCGACTAACCCGGCAGCATGTGACCGTCGCCTTATCGGGAGATGGCGGCGATGAGATATTCGGAGGATACAATCGCTATATTGACGGGCCGATGCTGGCGCGCCATTTGCGCCGCCTGCCAACCGGTCTACGCGGCGTCGTGAGTTCATCGGCGACCGCTTTCGACCGGCCGTGGCTGCGGCCGATCATCCGCGCGGCGAGCCGTCCAGCCGGTTTGCCTCGCACGACGGCTGATCGGCTGAGCCTCATCGCCGATCTAACTCGCGGGGATGGCGATGCGCTCGAAGTCATGGTTGCCCTCACGAGCGTGAATAGGCAGCCGGCGGATTTCTTTGAGATGGACTGCCATGCCGATTCGATCCGAAGAATTTGGCGCGCCGTGGCGACACAGACAGACAATGAAGCAAGTCAGATGATGGCTGTTGACACCTTAACCTATCTACCGGACGACATCCTTGTGAAAGTTGATCGCTCCGCCATGTCTGCGTCGCTTGAGACCCGCGCTCCTTTCTTGGATCGCCGGACTGTGGAGCATGCCTGGCGCCTGCTGACCACGGCCAAAATAGAAGGACGGGTCGGGAAGCGTGTCCTAAGGGAGATCCTTTGGAGGCATGTACCCCGAGCCATGCTCGACCGGCCGAAGCAGGGTTTCTCCATTCCCCTCGACGATTGGCTGCGAGGTCCCCTTTCAGACTGGGCCAGCGACTTGCTCGCGCCGGGCGCTGTCCGCAGGGCCGGGTTGCTTGAGCCCGGACCAGTCGCCGCCCTATGGGAGCGGCACCGGCGTGGTGCGGAGCAAGCCGGCCCCGGCTCTGGCCGCTGTTGATGTTACAGGCATGGTCGACATCCGAGGGTCGGGGACAAAATTTTTCCTCCGCCCCGAGGGACGGCGCCTTTCAAATCGTCTCCACGTAGCCCACGCTGAATGATCTACCTTACTCTTTACGGTGGCTTGGTGTTCGGCGCAGCGATCAGCAGGGGGAACGAGGAGCTTCGCCGATTCTTCCTCGGCGTCTTCGCGCTGCTGCTGTTTGCTTTTGTTGCTTTCCGATACAAAGTCGGATGCGATTGGGGAGGATACGCAGAGAATTTCGAAAATACGTGGGACTGGGATGCGTCGGAAGCGCTGCAACACACGGAACCTGCCTACTGGCTGCTGCTCGTTCAGATTCACAAAGCCGGGCTCGACTATCCCTATCTCAACTTAGCGATGGCGATCCCATTCTTCTGGGGTCTCGTCGCGCTTGCCAGGCGGCAGCCGGATCCGTTGGCGTTTCTCGTGCTCTCCTTTCCTGTTTTGATCATAAACATGCCGATGTCCGCGATCCGCCAGGCGGCCGCGATTGGTTTTGTGTGCCTCGCGATAATTGCGTTTCAGGACCGCAAGCTGATCCGCTACATTGCAATGGTGTTGGCCGGCTGCTGTTTCACTCGAGCGCGATCGTGTTCGTTGCGCTGGCTCCTTTTGTTAAGTGGCGCTTAACACGAGGCACCCTCCTCCTCTCCGGCATGCTCGTGCTGCCTGGCGCCTATCTTATGTTGGCGAAAACAGCAGAGTTCTATAGCGACCGCTACGTCGGAACA
>CAVWOB010000012.1:0-102816 GCA_963756335.1 uncultured Alphaproteobacteria bacterium | reverse complement strand
CGATGGCCGCTATAAATGCAAGCGCTGTGATCGTGCCCACGCCAGGCACGCTCATAAGACGCCAGGCCACTTCGTTGCGCCGGGCCAGGTCTTTCAGTTCATCGTCCAGCTTCACAATCTGCGAGTTGATTGCAGCCAACGCCTCAAGCAACGCCGAGACACCCGCCCGCATAAGCTTGTCATTCTGGACCGCTTGATGAGCCGCTTCGGCAAAACTCTTCATCCCGGCGCGGGACGGCAGCTTCACGCCGAAAGGCCTTAACAGCCCGCGCACCTGATTGCCGAGCGAGCGCTTCACCCGGACGAGCTGATCGCGCGCGCCGAGCAAGGTCTTGATCTTGTGGCTCTCCGCTGTCTTCACATGCACGGCCGTGAACCACCCCGTTCGAAGCATCTCCGCCAAAGCCCACGCATCCGCCTTGTCGGACTTAATCCGCCGGCTCTTAATCGCATCGGCTGCCCGGCGGGCGTCCATGCAAACCATCGGAAACCCCATGGCCGCCAGGGATCGGTGCAAATGGGGCGTAAAGGATCCACTCTCGATGCCAACCTTCTCAAGCTTCCCCTGAAAGCCCCTTAACCGGCCAGCAATCATATCGGGATGCGTGTCAACAATCCCCTGCCAAGCAATCTTGCCTGCCTCATCCACAATACATACCGCTGTCTGCTTGCCGCCCACGTCCAATCCTGCAAACATGCCCATCGCTGCTCTCCTTCCTTGCCGGGAATCACAGGCAGAAAGCTCTCACTTTCCGCCGGAGGGCAGCAACCTCATGTACGGGATGTATTACGTGCTTGCGCTTCAACTCGCGGTGGATGGTTGCCCAATCCGGCTCCGCTCGCCGCGCCGGGCCTGGCTTGGCGCCGCCCTTGCCGTAAAGCCGCTCCTCAAGTTCGCCGTCGCTGAGGCCCTCCGGCAGAGGCCAGCTCAAGTTCGCGGCCCGGAACCGCCCGAACGCCGCCCGCACTGTCGACGGCGCCTTGCCAGTCCTGCGGGCAACCTCCCGCACCGACAGCTTCTCCGCCGCTATCAATCGAAAAATCTCGCGCACAAGGCGCATCGCAATCCTCTCCGCTGGCATCGGTTCCCTCCTGTGGACGGATCAAAGAGCGGACCCTTAACGAGCCAGCAGAGGCTTCCGCCGCCCCAATACCGGATAGGGTTAAGCCGCCTCAACGGGTGGGCGGAATAACTCCGGAATCGATGGGCGGCTTATCTCCGGAACAGGCGGGCGAGATAACCCCGGAATCGGTGGGCGGCTTATCTCCGGAATGGTGGGCGCCATCACTCCGAAATCATCACGCGCTGCGGATGCAGGCAAACCGAGGGAAAATCCTCCGCGTGGGAAAGAAGGGGACGGCGCTGATGTGGCGCTTGCCGGAATAATTATGATTCGATTTTGTAGGTAATTTGCCATATAGAGCGGGTGCCGATGGATCAGATCGGCACCCGCGTAATGCGTTCTCGCCGGACGTGCCCGATGCGAGAACAGGAATCCCCGTAAAACTGCGTTTTTGTAAACCCGAGTATCAAGTCGGGCGCGTCCTCTAACTCAAATTGAAGTCAGAGGACATTGGACTTATGTACGCGGATTTGGTCTACAACATGTTTCTCAAGGCCATCCGAGAGAAACAACAGGTGACATGTACCTATCACGGGCTTCATCGCGAAGTTTGCCCTCACGTCATTGGCCGGGGCAAAGGCGGTGAAGCCAAATGCTTAACCTATCAATTCGCCGGTCTCTCTTCTCAAGAGTTGCCGCCGAAAGGAGAATGGCGATGCCTGACGCTCAGTGAGGTCAGGGATGTAAAGCTGAGAGTTGGCGACTGGCACACCGGCGACAGCCATAAGCGCCCGCAAACTTGCGTCAAGATCATCGAAGCCGAGGTCATTCTCTAAAATCATATCTCAGGCGGGCATATTCATATGCCCGCTCCTTAGCCAGCGGGCCGATGAAGATATACCCGGACTCTGTGGGAACCCGAAATAAATTGCTTGCTAAGTTTCGCGAACGGGATCTCAGTAACCCCTATGATTCGCGGTGGTTTCCTGAGCGCTGTTGAACGGAAAGACTTGGTTTCGCTGGTCCGGGACGGGTTGGCGGAGCATCGTCTTGCGCGCCGGGCGAACGCCATCCTGCTTCTTGACGATGGCTGGAGCTGCGAGCGGGTGGCCAAGGCTCTTTATCTGGATGACGATACGGTCAGAGGCTGGAGCAAGGTCTATGCGGACCGCGGAATTGCAGGTCTTGAGCAGTTCGAGGCTGGGGGCAGTTCGAGCCGCCTCTCGGCAGACCAGGAAAAAGAGCTGAAGGATTACGTTGCCCAAACATTGCCGCGCAGCACGCGCGAAGTCGGGGCCTTCATCGAGCGGAAATTTGGGATCGTCTACGAGAGCCGCTCGGGATTGATCGTGCTGTTGAACCGGCTGGGGCTCGAATACCATAAGCCGGAAGTCATCGGCCGGAAGCTGGATGCGGAAAAACAGCGGGCGTTCATTGAAGCGTATGAGAAGCTATTGAATTCGCTTGGCCCGGATGAGGCGGCGGTGTTCGGGGATGCCGTGCATCCAACGCACGCGGCGCGGCCGGTTGGCTGCTGGGCTCCGAAAGAAGAAAAGCTCGCAATCCAACAGACGAGCGGGCGCGAGCGCATCAATATTCATGGCGCTCTCAATCTTGAAACCGGCGAGACCCGCATGGTTGAGGTTGAGACCGTCAACGCGATGTCTACAATCAAGCTGCTGGAAGCGCTCGAAGCCATGTATCCGCTACTGGCGCTGATCCACGTCTTCCTGGATAACGCCCCCTATCATCACGCTAAACTCGTACAAGACTGGCTATCCCAGCCAGGGCGGCGGATTAAGCTCCATTTCATCCCAGCTTATTGCCCGCATCTGAACCCCATCGAGCGGCTCTGGGGGGTGATGCACAAGCATGTGACGCACAACAAGTGTTACCAAAGCCCCCGCGAGTTCGCCGGGACGGCGCTCACCTTCCTGCGCGAGAAAGTTCCGCAAAACTGGGCGCAGTTGCGCGATTCGGTCACGGACAACTTCCGCGTCATCAACCCGGAGAAATTTCGGATCCTGGTGTGAACAGGGTATAGCTTGATAAATCTCGCCATCCTCTCCGATAGTCTCGACAGTCCAATCGCCCGGCTCGTTTATTCGCTCCTCAACTGCCACCGTGATGGGCATACCGTCCTCTTCTGCCAAATTGGAAAGACGCGCACATAACGCTTCAGTATGAAAGTTTGCCCCATGCTGAGTTGAACGAAGATCCTGTCAATAGTTTTGTTTTGTTATTAACAACTAATAATAGACGTCACCTTGTGGAAGATGCCGCGACTATTGGCTAAACACCCTTCTTGGTCGCTATGGAGGAAACCGTGATGGATGAGGGCGAACGCGCAAGGCGCAAAGAGGCGCGCGACAAGGTCAATAACGCGCCTTATGCCCCTCTTTTGGATGGGAACGACGCTTTGCGAGCATCGCATGCGCTTGAGTATATCGCCGCCCAACTATGGGAAATCAGATCAATGCTGGCGGAGAGCGCAAAAAAGGACAAATCCCCATGAGTGATTTCGCCAACGGGTCGGGGCGCCGTGCGTGGCCGCCAACTCATCCATGCGCTTAGAATGCAGTCTAATCGAGGGCGGATTCTGCGCGTCGGGAAGAAGGGAACGGCGCTCCTATGGCACGGTCACGAATCCAGGTTAACGGCGGATTTTTGAATGAGGCTTTGGAGGTAATCTTGGTTCCAGCCAGCGATTTTCCTTCTGAGCTTTAGGCTTTTTTTGTCCGGCGCTGCGCGGACGAGATTGATGGCGAAGTGCCGGACGACGGCCATGTTTTTGGCGCCGTGGCCCTTACGGACGCGGGCGAGATCGTCCCGGAACGTGACGTCGAGCACCCAATGCAGCGCGTTCTCGATCTGCCAGTGGGCGCGCACGGCCTCGCCAAGCAGCTTCGCAGTCATGGCGCGCGAGGTAATATAAAAGCGCCGCTCGGTTCTTGCGCCTGCGTTGGTCTCGACCTTGCTTTCGATCATTGCGATGGCGGCGAGTTTGGGAAAGCGGTATTCGCCTGGAAAGCGGCGTTCGCCGTCCATCCAATCGATAGCCGTACTCACCAGGCAGCGGCGTTCCTCGATGCGGCCGTGGCCCTTGTCCACATCGGTGTGCCGATCCAGGGCGGCTTCGTCCGCATCGTCAAAAAAGCGTTGTATTTCAGACAGAAGAGTTGGCTGGTTGCCTTTGACGGCCAGGAGATAATCGGCTCCGTGGTCAACGATGTCCTGGGCGATGCCTGGATTGCAAGCAATCGCGTCGATGGTGACGAGGGCGCCCGCCAAAGCGCCCGATGCGGCGAGGCGTTCGAGAAGCGCCGGAATGGCTACGATCTCGTTCGATTTCGCGTCCACGGCTTCCTGGCCAAGAACCAGCCTCTCATGGGTGGCGAAGGCGGAGACAAGATGGAGCGCGGCCTTTCCCGCGGCGCGGTCATGGCTGCGGCGCGAGGTCTTGCCATCGAGCGCGATGAGGCCAGGAGCGTCCGGGCGAAGGTCGCGCGCCCAGTTCATGAAGCAGTCCGAGAACAAGTCCGGATCGATGCGGTTCATAAGGATGTTCAACCAGCGCGCGCCGGGAACGCTATGACGATAGGGCAGAAAACGGCGCAGAAACGGCAGATGGTTCTCGCCCCATTCGGCGATGTGGACGGCGGTAGAAAAGCGCGTAACTCTGGCGTCATCAAAAAATGCGGCACAATTTTTGCTTTGGCGATGTCTCACCGTCGAAGCCATGGCGAGAAAACGGCGGGAAAGCGAAACGATGTCAAGCCCTTGCCGCCGAAGGCGGTGGCCGCAGGCCAGGCTTTACATCGCTTCGTTGGCCCGCCACACTCGGCAACGAGGCGTCGCGGCAGATGCAAATTCTCCGCCAGATTTGCGCGGATTTACACGTCCGGTAACAGGCGATGTCGTCGAAATCGTCGCACGATGCAACGCTGGCGCAGACGACGAGAAGAAGCACTTCCGGCAGCGGATGGGCCACCCGCCAAGCCTCGCGCGGGTCGTCAATCCCGGAAAAATGGTCCAAAAGGCTCCGAAGGCGCGGCTTAGGGCCGAAATCGTCCATCTCAAAGGCTCCCCGAATCAGAAAGCCAGATGGAATCACACAACACGCAATGGTTAAATGATCGTTAACCTGAGTTCGTTGCCCTGGCTCCTATGGCAACTCCCTTGACATATGAAAAAACATAGAAACAATTGTGCCCGCGTTTTTGGTGATTGTGCGGGGTGCGTTCATGTTCTCGTATCTTTACAGTCCAGAATATTGGCTCAGCAAAGCTGATAAGGTATCGATCCGCCTTAAACAGGTTGGCGATCAAGATACACGCGAAATACTCCTTCGGTTGCATGAGGAATACATCATGCTTGCCCGCTTGGCGGAGGACCGCCGAAAGGAGCACAAAGTTAAATCAAGCTGATCACCTAAGGCGTCGTCTCGCGGGAGACGCCTTTCGCGTTTGGGGTTCGCGTGACAATTGTCACGCGCTGAGCGTTAAGGTCAAGTTACAGCCTAATGTAAACCAGATTTTACAAAGATAAGAGCCCACAACCACGCCCTAGATCTTGTGTAAATCGATCTTCCTAACCTTGACGGGAAAGTGGCGAGCGCGGAGAAAGAGGGTGCCCGCGAGCGCTAATCTTGGCAGAGGCGCGCTCAGCGGGCTTTTGTACAACCACAGCGCGCGTTAAACGAGCCGAGGCAGCCTTCCTTTTTTTCACGGAAGCGACTCCAACGGTCAAGGCCGATTCGCGCCCTGTCAACAGTTAGGAGTGCTTCTCTGGAAAAGAAGCAACAGGAGCTTATTCCCCATGCGCTCGAAGGGGAGATCATAAATCAGCGCGCCAAAGACGGCTATGTAAACGCCACCGCTATGTGTAAGGCGGCGGGGAAAACGTGGAACCACTATTGGGCGAACGCCACAACTAAAGCTTATGCGGACGAGTGTCGACCGATACCGGGATTCCGGTATCGGAATTAATTCAATCTGTTAGGGGCGGCCAGCCTGATTTTCAGGGCACATGGGTGCATCCAAAGGCTGCCATACATCTTGCTCAATGGCTTTCGGCGCGCTTCGCAGTACAAGTCACGACTTGGGTCTATGATTGGATGACGCGCGGCATTCAACCTGCTCGCACGCCATTGCCGTTCCATCTTGAGCGCTATGTGTTGAACTATCAAAACGTCCCAGAAGCCCACTTCTCCGTCCTAACTGAGATGACGCTTTCCCTTATCGCGCCGTTGGAGTCATGGGCTACACGCTTCCCGAAAGCATGTGGCCAGACATTTCTGAGGGACGAATGTTTGCGAAGTGGCTGCGAGAAAGGGGCATAGAGCCGAACGACCTGCCAACCTATACCCATGTTTTGCATCCGTTGCGGCGGCATCACCTTCAATTTCCGTTCTTTTCGCGCGAGACTTGCCGCAGAAGCGAGAACGGAGATGAGCGCTCATGCAAAGTGACAGGCATCAGCACGAGTTCATACGGCATAACGGCTACCGGCGGTTCGAGGCGATCACGGGGGAGCCGCGCCGGCAATGGAGCGATGAAGAGAAGGCGCGGATTGTGTCGGAGAGCTTTGCTCCCGGCGCAAATATCTCGGCCGTGGCGCGGCGGCATGGCGTGAGCGGCGGCTTGCTGCATAAATGGCGCGGTCAGGCCCGGCAAGCGGCTGCATCCACGGCGCCGTTCATTCCGATCACGCTGGCGGATGGCGGCGGCGGCGGAGAGGAAGATGGGGCCATAGCGTCTTGCGGCGCGATCGAGATCGAGCTTGCGGGCGCGCGCGTCCGCGTCGAGGGCGCGGTCGGCAAGGCGGCGCTCAAAACCGTGCTGGCGGCGTTGCGCGAAACGGCATGATCGGGATTTCCGGCGGCCGGCGCATTTTCCTGGCGACGCAGCCAATCGACTTCAGAAAGGGCATGGACACCATCGCCGCGCTGGTGTCGGAGGCGCTGAAAGCCGATCCCTTTTGCGGCGATATGTTCATCTTCCGTCCGAAGCGATGTGACCGTTTGAAAATCCTGGTTTGGGACGGCTCCGGGCTGATCTTGGCTACGAAGCGGCTTGAGGAGGGGCGCTTTTGCTGGCCGCCGGCGCGCAACGGGACGATTGAGCTCAGCGCTGCCCAGATGTCCATGCTGCTCGAAGGCCTGGCGTGGACCAAGGCGCCGGTCAAAGCTGTGAGGCGTCCAGTAAAAGCTGCTTAAAACGAGCGATTTTACTGGAGGAGCGGGCGCGCTCTCGCATAGGTTGCGGTCATGATTTTCGACCTCTCCGCTTTGCCATCCGATCCAGAGCAGCTCAAGGGAAGGCTCATCGAGCTGGCCTGCGCTGCTGAGGAGGCCGCCGCCCAGCGCGACGCGGCGCTGGCGGAGAACGAGAAGCTCCTTTACATCCTGGCTGAGTTTAAACGGTATCCGCTATGAGGCTGCCACTGCTGCGGTTCAGGCCGCCATTTTCAGGGCTTGCGCGGGAGCCGCGCGTGCGGTTTTCCAGTTCCACGGCAGAAGCTCCGCCAGTTGATGGCTTTTGGTCTGGCCGGAGACGACGCGCTCGAGGACATCTGTGAGCCACGCTTGGGGATCGACGTCGTTGAGCAGGGCGGTGTTGATGAGCGAAGCCAGGACCGCCCACGAGTCCGCCCCGCCCTCGCTGCCCGCGAACAGGCTGTTGCGCCGGCCGAGGCCGATGGGGCGCATGTCGCGCTCCACGGTGTTGTTGTCCACTTCCACGCGGCCGTCGGCGAGGAACACGGCGAGCCCCTGCCAGTGGTTCAGCGTGTAGCGGATCGCTGTGGCGAGCGGCGATTTGGCGGAGACCTCCTTCAGCCGCTCCTCCGCCCAAGTCTTGAACGCGTCCATAAGCGGTTTGCTTTCGGCCTGGCGGACAGCCATCCGTTCGGCGGCGCTCATGCCCCGGATGCGGGTTTCGATGGCGTAAACGGCCGCGATCTGCCGCAAGGCCTCGAATGCGATGGGCGAGTTCGTGGCTTTGTGGAACTCGAAGAACTTGCGCCGCGCGTGAGCAAGGCAGAAGGCGAGCACGATAGGCTTGCCCTCGCGTTCCGTCTCCGCCAGCTTTTTGTAGGCGGCATAGCCGTCCACCTGCAGGATGCCCGAGAAGCCGTCGAGCAGCGTCATGGCATGCTCGGTTTTCCGGCCCGTGGCGAAAGCATAGGCGACAGCGGGCGGCGCCGGCCCGCCCCACGGCCGGTCATCGACGGCGACCGCCCAGAACTGGCAGCGCCGTGTTCCGCCACGGGCGAACACCGGCATCGGCGTTTCGTCACAGAAGATTTTCGGCCGCGCCAGGATCGAAGCGAGCAGCAGCGTATAAAGCGGCTTCAGCCACCAGGCGGTCCGGCCGATCCACAATGACAGCGTCGAGCGGTCAAGCTCGATGCCTTGCGCGCGCATCATGCGCAGCTGGCGGTTCAGTGGCAGATGCCAGGCGAACTTTCCAACCGCGATGGCGGCGAGCAGCGCTTCGGTGGCGATGCCGCCATCAACCGGCCGCGCCGGCGCCTGGACCACGGCGTTCTCGCAAGCCCGGCAGCCATAGCGCGGGCGGATGATGCGCTTCACCCGATATTGCACCGGCACGACGTCCAGCATCTCGCTCACGGTCTCGCCAATGACATGGAGCGCCCCGCCGCAGCGAGCGCAGGTCTTGGCCTCGGGATCGATGCGTATCTCGATGCGCGGCAGATGCTCGGGCAGCTTGCCGCGATTGCGTTCGGCGGCTTTGCGCGGCTTTTTGCGAGCTGCGGCGGAGGCCTCACGGCTTTCGTCAGCTTCCTCCGTCGCCGCCGCCGCGGCGGCCAGATCGAAGATGAGCTGCAGCTGATCGGGATCGAGCTTTTCCGAACGCTTTCCGAACAAGGCGCGTTTAAACTCAGCCAGGATGTAAAGGAGCTTCTCGTTCTCCGCCAGCGCCGCGTCGCGCTGGGCGGCGGCCTCCTCAGCAGCGCAGGCCAGCTCGATGAGCCTTCCCTTGAACTGCTCCGGATCGGATGGCAAATCGGAGAGAGCGAGAATCATGCCCGCAACTTATGCGGGAGCGTCGCCGTTCATCCAGTAAAATCGCTCGCTTTAAGCAGCTTTTACTGGACGCCTCACGGCTTTGACCGGCGCCTTGGTCCACGCCAGGCCTTCGAGCAGCATGGACATCTGGGCAGCGCTGAGCTGGATCGTCCCGTTGCGCGCCGGCGGCCAGCAAAAGCGCCCCTCCTCAAGCCGCTTCGTAGCCAAGATCAGCCCGGAGCCGTCCCAAACCAGGATTTTCAAACGGTCGCATCGCTTCGGACGGAAGATGAACATATCGCCGCAAAAGGGATCGGCTTTCAGCGCCTCCGACACCAGCGCGGCGATGGTGTCCATGCCCTTTCTGAAGTCGATTGGCTGCGTCGCCAGGAAAATGCGCCGGCCGCCGGAAATCCCGATCATGCCGTTTCGCGCAACGCCGCCAGCACGGTTTTGAGCGCCGCCTTGCCGACCGCGCCCTCGACGCGGACGCGCGCGCCCGCAAGCTCGATCTCGATTGCGCCGCAAGACGCTATGGCCCCATCTTCCTCTCCGCCGCCGCCGCCATCCGCCAGCGTGATCGGAATGAACGGCGCCGTGGATGCAGCCGCTTGCCGGGCCTGACCGCGCCATTTATGCAGCAAGCCGCCGCTCACGCCATGCCGCCGCGCCACGGCCGAGATATTTGCGCCGGGAGCAAAGCTCTCCGACACAATCCGCGCCTTCTCTTCATCGCTCCATTGCCGGCGCGGCTCCCCCGTGATCGCCTCGAACCGCCGGTAGCCGTTATGCCGTATGAACTCGTGCTGATGCCTGTCACTTTGCATGAGCGCTCATCTCCGTTCTCGCTTCTGCGGCAAGTCTCGCGCGAAAAGAACGGAAATTGAAGGTGATGCCGCCGCAACGGATACTTTAAACGCGCCTTGTTTGGGAAGCGCTCGGAAAAGCTCGATCCCGATCAGCTGCAGCTCATCTTCGATCTGGCCGCGGCGGCGGCCGCAACGGAGGAAGCCGGCGAAAGCCGTGAGGCCTGCGCTGCAACTCGCAAAAAGCCGCGCAAACCCGCCGAGCGCAATCGCGGCAAGTTGCCGGAACATCTGCCGCGCATCGAGATACGCATCGATCCGGAGGCCAAGACCTGCGCTTGCTGCGGCGGAGCGCTCCACGTCATTGGCGAGACCGCGAGCGAGATGCTGGACATCGTGCCGGTGCAATACCGGGTGAAGCGCATTATCCGCCCGCGCTATGGCTGCCGGGCTTGCGAGAACGCCGTGGTTCAGGCGCCCGCGCCGGCGCGGCCGGTTGATGGCGGCATCGCCACCGAAGCGCTGCTCGCCGCCATCGCGGTTGGAAAGTTCGCCTGGCATCTGCCGCTGAACCGCCAGCTGCGCATGATGCGGGCGCAAGGGATCGAGCTTGACCGCTCGACGCTGTCATTGTGGATCGGCCGCACCGCCTGGTGGCTGAAGCCGCTTTATGCGCTGCTGCTCGCTTCGATCCTGGCGCGGCCGAAAATCTTCTGCGACGAGACGCCGATGCCAGTGTTCGCCCGTGGCGGCACGAGGCGCTGCCAGTTCTGGCCGGTCGCCGTCGATGACCGGCCGTGGGGCGGGCCGGCGCCGCCCGCTGTCGCCTATGCTTTCGCCACGGGCCGGAAAACCGAGCATGCCATGACGCTGCTCGACGGCTTCTCGGGCATCCTGCAGGTGGACGGCTATGCCGCCTACAAAAAGCTGGCGGAGATGGAACGCGAGGGCAAGCCTATCGTGCTCGCCTTCTGCCTTGCTCACGCGCGGCGCAAGTTCTTCGAGTTCCACAAAGCCACAAACTCGCCCATCGCATTCGAGGCCTTGCGGCAGATCGCGGCCGTTTACGCCATCGAAACCCGCATCCGGGGCATGAGCGCCGCCGAACGGATGGCTGTCCGCCAGGCCGAAAGCAAACCGCTTATGGACGCGTTCAAGACTTGGGCGGAGGAGCGGCTGAAGGAGGTCTCCGCCAAATCGCCGCTCGCCACAGCGATCCGCTACACGCTGAACCACTGGCAGGGGCTCGCCGTGTTCCTCGCCGACGGCCGCGTGGAAGTGGACAACAACACCGTGGAGCGCGACATGCGCCCCATCGGCCTCGGCCGGCGCAACAGCCTGTTCGCGGGCAGCGAGGGCGGGGCGGACTCGTGGGCGGTCCTGGCTTCGCTCATCAACACCGCCCTGCTCAACGACGTCGATCCCCAAGCGTGGCTCACAGATGTCCTCGAGCGCGTCGTCTCCGGCCAGACCAAAAGCCATCAACTGGCGGAGCTTCTGCCGTGGAACTGGAAAACCGCACGCGCGGCTCCCGCGCAAGCCCTGAAAATGGCGGCCTGAACCGCAGCAGTGGCAGCCTCATAGCGGATACCATGTTTTTGCGGATGGGCGCATGCCAGTACGGGCCAAGGCCTACCCGGAACACCTACTTGCTGACTTTCGTCTGCACTTCCGCTCTGTATGGCTCCCGAAAAGGGCAATGGGTTATTTCCGTGAGCGAGACACGGCGGCGTTGCCGTATCTTCCGAAACTGCTACCCACCCCAGATCGGAAGGCCAGCTAAGCTAGGCGGCGGCCTTGTGCCGCCGCCAGTACCCAGAGAAATCCACGCTCGGCTTCCTGTTGGCAAGCGCCGCCGCGCTTTTTTGGCAGTTGCTATAAAAACCCCTAGCAAGTGGGGAACCGCTAGGGGCTTCATGTGCGCCGCTCACTAAACAACCTAAGGTAGAATTAACGTTTCGTCAAGCTTTGCGTAAGCCCTCTCGTAAGGCGCCTTTTTCGTTCGGGCTTTCCACAGCGACAAATTGTGAATGGCTCCAAGCTAGAGACTCGCGCTACCGACTTGCTAAGCCATTAATCAAAATTCTGGAGTCAAGGAAAAAATTGACATCTGGAATCAATGAATTAGTATCTGTCTCGTTGGCTCCCCTGACGGGCTTCGAACCCATATGACCGATCCAACTTGCAGGGAGGGGCGGTCTCCGGAGTGACAGTCCGGCGCGTCTACCAGTTCCGCCACAGGGGAATACAGGCAGGCTGACACGGCGGCCGGGAAACCGGTCGCCGAACTTACATCCGAATTTTCACTGAAACTTGCGCGGGTATGTACGTCAAATCTTAAGGATTTGAAAGGAGGTTTTGTGGCTTCGCCGGAGACGGCGCGCCCCCGCACTGCGACGATTAAGCTGTTGGCTTAAAGGATATATCGCATTTTATCAAAAATCGGTCTTGAGTACGCTGGTTCCGCGAACCAGCCAGATCGGTTCGTGTAGTTGGAGTAACGCGTAATGATTATTCAAGAGATCGAATTCGCAAACCACCTTGCCGAGGTTTCCCGCGAACAGGACGCCGAAGAGTTGAAGGGCGTTCTCATTGTAACTTACGAGACGGCCGTCGAGCGCGGACTTCCGCCGCAAGACGCCCTCGCCGCCATCCTCACATGGGTCGCGGAAGAGTGCGCCCGCCTCAGGGCGCAATGAGCCTGCCAAACGCTTAGTTTGCGCCGCGCAAGCGAAGCACGAGCGAGTACAGTTCCTCCTGCACAGCCTGCAATCGCTTGCGACGGTCCTCTATCGGCTCCGGCAAACTGCGCAGGTCGCGCGCGGCGATGCGCAACAGCTGGCTCAATTCCTTAAGTTCGCCCTCGCCGAGACGGGCGTTAGCGTCCAAATCCAACATCACAAACACCGTAGCCATACTTAAGCAGTGTACTGAATGACTGTGGTTGGATTTTGTTCCCTCTAAGGGAGTTTTGATGGTTGACAAAAGAATTCGCGGAACTCGACGGGCCTTCCCAACCCACAGTACAAAAAGAGAAACCCGTAGCTGTGCGGGGGCAAGCTAGGGGCTTTTCGAGGAACCCCTAGCGATAACGGTTGGGAGTGTCGCTAGGGGCTTTTCCGGTGTATCCGTGTAATGCACCTTCAATGTATTTTTGAAAATCAAAGCCGTCAAGGTTCGCGCAAGGCGCGACGATTTTGACGCATGCGAGATTGCGTTGATAAAAAATACAACTTTATGACGTGAGTCAAAGTGACTCATTCCCGCCACAAGTATGAATCACCATAGAAGTGGAAGTGGCGGACACGGCGGGGCTCGAACCCGCATCCCCATCCAGCGCCGTAGGAAGCAGAGGCTGGGGTAACTCGATTAGCAATCGAGGCCGTTTCCATTCCGGTCACGTGTCCATAAGCTACTTCACGGCTCGGGCGCTCAGCGCTCGGGCCGTTTTGCACTCACACGCAACTGACTGGAAAACGGCGCCAGTATTAACGATTTCTTAAAGATTTCGAAAGCGGATTCTTTGGTTAGGCGGCCTTCATGTGCCGCTGCCAATAGCCTGAAAAATCCACGCTCGGCTTGCGGCTCATGGCGAGCGCCACGATGCGGTTGACCTGCTCCCCATTCGAGACGCGGCGGTTATCTTCGCGCCAAGAGGACTCTTGAGCGTAGCGGAGAAGGTAGGTTCCGGCGATGTGATGATGATGACCAAGCTCCGCGCGGCGAAGGCGGCTGAAGTAGCTTTCCGCCCAATTGGTGCAAGCGTCGTCGAGGCTGTAAGCTTCTTCGTGGTTGATGCGAGCAACTTCGAAATTCGCGTGGAGGTGATCCCAAGAACCGGCCTCGTCGGCGTTCAGCTTCGTTCCCTTCGCAACGCGAGCCTTGATGAAGTTCGCAGCATGGCTTTCGGACTTGAACACGGCCGGGACTGAGTTGCCGCCGCGCTCGCGAACGATCACAACGCACTGGCGCTTGCCGTTCTGGTTCTTCGCAAGGCGACGGTCGCGGCGGTTCTCTTTCAGGTTCGCAGGCTTGATGTAGCCGCCGAAATAGCCGCCATCGACCTCGGCAACCTTGCCGGAGCCGCCGATCATCCGGTCCTTCAGCTCGCCAGCCATCGCCTCACGAAGCTTGTGGAACAACACGAAGGCGCTCTTGTAAGCAAGCCCAAGATCGCGGCTCATCGCCAGTGCGGACTTCCCCTTGACCTCGTTCACGAAGATCGCGATGGCCGCAAGATAGGTGCGGAGCGGAAGCTTGACATGCCTTTTCCTATGATCGGATATACTCTATCATCTGTTTCGGCAAACTCCGTCAATCTCCGTCCGAAAGGGACGGAGTCGGAACAAGAAGGACGGAGTTGGACGGACCCGGACGGAGGCGGTCGGAGACGGTCTTAGCCGGACGGAGTTGGACCAAGCCGGACGAAGGGGGACGGAGAAGGACGATGAAGGACGGAGATTTTAGCAGGCAAGATGTGTGGCGGTGGCCATGCTCCGATCCTTACTCGGCTTCGCTCTCGACGGGGTCCGCCAGGCGGACGCGGCTGCCGCCGCAGAATAAAGGGAGGCGCTTCTGACCAGGCCGGACATCAGAGAGCAGAACAAGGCGCTGAAAGTGCTTGTCACGCCAGCGGAGCGCGCCGGCGCCGTACGGCTGCCGGTGTCCTATCTGCGAGATCTGGGCCTCGGCTACCGGCCGAAATTGCGCCCCAAGCCAACGACAACCGTGAAACAATAGACGCTCGGCACCGGCTGGGCGACTTCTCGGGATCATCGAACTTCCATATGGGATCATCGAAAACGCCAGCAAAAAACCCTGTGATCCCCGGCAACGCCAGCGTAACCAATCGGAACAAAAGGAGAATTTCAGCCGCAGGATCACCGGGATCACTGGGATCACATTTGGCAGCATAATGTAGGATCGTGTGAGCCATTAGAAAAGTCGGCGCTTCCGCAAGCGATAGATGCGCTATCTGCCCTGCACCGCTGTCAATCGACTCCTTTAGTTAGCGAGGCGTTCAACATAGGCACCCCAAGCGATCATCGCGGCTTTGCGCTTTTCCCGGTGCTCGGGAAGCTGATATGCGCCGACGAGACCGGCAGGAGTGTGATTCAGAATAAGCTCAACCACATCCCTTTCGACACCGAGAAAGTCGCGCATATGCGTTGACATGGTACGTCGCAGATCGTGATTGCGCCATGCTCGGAACGATTGCCCAAGCTTACGCTTCATCTCGGCGTCTACTCGGCACTTGAGTTTAGAAAATCCAGAAATTCGTGTTACGCCCGTGGTCGTGAAAATGAGCCCTTGCCTTGTGCCGGGTAGGGCATCAATTATGGCGATTGCTTGTGGGCTCAAATCGACAATATGCTCGAGACTGTTTTTAGTACGCTTTTGCTCGACGCCATTTTTCGATGGCGGGGCCTTATACTCTTCTGCAGGTGGCAAGCGCCAAATCGCCCTTTGGAAATCAATCTCTTCCCAACGAATTCCAGCAACTTCCTCCAGCCGCTGCCCGGTAAGGATCAAGAGTTGGTAGAAGGGTTCGAACCTATCGAGGATCGCGATCGAATTCCAAAGAATTGCGATCTCCCCCGCATCGAGAACGCGTTTGCGCTTCTGAACAGGCGTGGGCCTTGAGATACCGACCATTGGATTGGTCTCTGGCGTGCCGCGCTCCACGGCCCATTTGAATAGGGGACTTAGGGCAGCATACAGCTTGCGTTCCGCCGTTGGCGCGCGTCTCGCCATTTCGTCAAGCGTTGCACGGATCTGTTGTTTTGTGATCGTAACGATGGGCTTCGATCCAAAGGCCTCGTAAGCATCCCGATTGAGGACCTGCCTCATTTCGTGCCAGTAACGCGTTGGCTTGCTTTGCTGATTTAGAAAGGCTTCGGCGACGTCTTTGAACGTTTCAGCAGCAAGCTTGTAACGTTCTTCCTTCTTGACCTGCGCCACATTTACACCGTCGGCAACCTTGCCAAGCTCCCTTTTGGCTTTTTCACGCGCTTCCCTGGGAGTCAATATGCCGTGTTTGCCGACGTTCATGCGTTTGGAGGGAGTGCTACGCCCGCCCATTCGATACTCCACGAAATAGGAGCAGGCGCCTGTTCGAGTGGCATAAACGCCAAAACCTGTGACTTCGGTGTCCCAACAGTAGATCGTACGACCCGCTGCTTGCGCCTGGCGTCGCAGATTATCTACGGCGGTCTTAGTTAAGGGTGCCTTCATGTAGAAGCCTATATCGCTTTCTGAATAGGCACTGTATAGGCACCGCACGGAAAGCTCAAGCGACCTTAGGGCAACTTCTTCCAAAAATACCTGTTTATTTTCATTCGTTTATATAAGATGAGGAAAGATATGGAACGAGCCGGAAAGTCAAACCATCGTATTTGTAAACCGAAGGTCGGGGGTTCAAATCCCTCAGCCGGCACCAATAAAAAACCAGCAGAACAGTAAGATACGCGATTGCATCCAAAGGCGCGTTCCGCAAAAGAGCCGATGCAGAACGGAAAGCCGGGCCGTCTGCGGCGCCCTGGCGGCTTGCCAGCGCGGCTTCAGCGTCTCGTTCGCCACAGCGCCCGCGCCCGTCAACCAGCTCATGGAGGCTCGCGACGAGCGCTGCCTCTTGCGTCTGCAAGCCGGGCTCGCCGCCGTGAAGCTGCCGATCGTCGGCGAACTGGGCTACATGCCCTTCTCCCAGCCGAACTGCTGTTCGAGACCTTCAGCCAGCGTTATGGGAAAGGCTCGACCATCATCACGTCGAACCTGCGGTTGCCCCCGGTTTCCGCGGCGAAAAGCTGGCGCCGCGCTTTCTTGCAAACGGGCGCGCGGGCCGCGTGCGGTTCGGAAAATCCGCCGCTTCCTGCGGATTTCGTACATTTACGGCCGGATCCCGGAATTTCGTACGCGAATGGAAACTTGCCGCCTCTCGAAGGCGAGGGCGCATTTTTTGTCCCGGTAGCGCGAAGGCCGGGGTTGGGCATGCGCGGCGGCGGCGCCCGGGCTACGGCGCGTGGACTGTGCGCCGCCGTGCGAGGGCGCCGGGGTTCCGTTCCCGCCGCGCGGTGTAGCGCTGGCGGGGTTGCGAACAGCGCTGGCACGACCCTTGCTCTTTATGTATCGCCGCCGTCGCGCGGACGCCTTGAGAGGTCTGAATGTCTCCATCGATCCCGGACCTTTTGATCGCTCCTCCGAAACAGCCATCGACGCGCATCCTTTTCATCGCGCGCCATGCGCCGCAGGAGCCGGACTATTCGTGCCGCTCGTTTCCAGGCGATGGCGGCTATCCGGCCTACTATCGCCGCATCTGGGAGGCGCTGACGGAGATCGGCTATTCGGTTACGACGGCGAACGACTGTCTGGCGCCGCTGAGGTCCAAGGGCGACGTCGATCTCGTCTTTTCCCTTTATAACCGGATGCCGATCAACAATCCGGAGGTCTTCGTTCCATCGCTGTGCGAGTTCCTGAAAATGCCCTGCGTCGGCGCGCGGCCAAACGTGCGCGCGCTCGCCGAGGACAAATGGTATTCAAAGCTCGTAGCAGGAAAGGTTGGGCTCCCAGTCCTGCCCGGCGCGGTCTTCGGCGCCGTGGAGGAACTTGCGGCCCCGCCTGCATTCAGAGGGCCTTACTTCATAAAGCACCGTTTCGGCGCCGCCTCCGACGGCATCACGGCCGAGTCGATCCAGGACGACTGGCGAGGCGCCTCCCGCGTCGCAGCCGCGCTGATCGAGCGCGGCATGGAGGCGCTCGTCGAAGGTTACGCGCCCGGCATCGACATCACCGTGCCCGCCTTAGGGAGCAAGCAGCCGATCGTGCTGGGCTTCGTGCATCCCCGCTCGAACAAGGCGGGCGGCATCGTCACCGAAGACCTGAAGCGCAGCGATCCTCTCGGCTACGAACTCTTCGAGGCGGGGCCGCTTGAAAGCGCACTTCGCGCGGATGTAGCGGCGCTGTGGATGGCGGCGGGCCCGATGGACTATTTCCGGCTCGACTATCGCTTCGATCCTGAGACCGGGCGGCGCGTCTTTCTCGAATTCAACATCTGCTGCCACATCGGCCGCAGCGGCGCAATCTGTCTCGCGGCCTCGCAATGGGGGCTGAGCCAGACCGGCCTTCTCGGCCACGTTGTCGAATACAGCCTGCGCCGCCAGGCCAGCACCCAGGGGAGACAGGCATGGGGATCGTAGAAAGAGCTTCGGCGATGCTTGAAGACATGACTCCGGCGAACAGGGTCTTCCTGGGCGGCGCCGCGCGGCCCCGAACCTGGGATCTCGTCGGCAACGTCCCCGTTCCCTTGCGCCATCGCATTCACGACGCGGTCGAGGAGATCGCCTGTGTTGAGGCGTCGGGCGGGCGTCCGCTGAAATGGAGTTTTCCGCACGGGCGCGGAAACGGCGCGCCGATGGAGCGGTTGCGCTTCCTTCGCAGGCTCGCCGAATTTCCCAACATGCTGGTCTCGGCCGAGCACGGCAACGCCTTCAACCGGCGCTTTTTCGAGCGCCACGTCATGGCCGGCGCCTTCGCGAGCGGCCAGCCTGATGGCGTGGCGTCCGCCTTCACCGATTGCGGGCTAATCGATACGCAAGGCTGGATCGGCGTCTACGCGGTCGCGCCCTTCGTCTTCCTCATCGACCACGCCCGCCTGGATGGGCGGCCCGCTCCGCGCCGCTGGGCGGATCTTCTCGATCCCATCTATCGCGACAGGATCGTCTTCAGCGGCTGGCGCCGGGAGGGCGAACAGCAGTACAGCCAGTATAACAAGTTCTTCCTGCTGGCGATGGCTCAGGAGTTCGGGCTGAAGGGGCTGGCGAAGCTCGTCAAGAACGTGCCCCTGCTGATGCATTCCGCGCAGATGCCGAGGCTCGCGGGCACCGACGCTTCGCCGGGCGCCATCTACATCGCGCCCTGGTCGATGGCCGACATGTGCCCGCGCCGCAAGGTCACCGAGGTCATTTGGCCCGAGGACGGCGCGCTCGCCTATCCCTTGTGGCTCACCGTGAAAGCCTCGCACCGCAACGCGCTCGATCCGCTGGTGCGCTATTTCCACGGCGGGGAGCTTGGCGGCTATCTCAACGGCAATCGCTATCCCTCGCTTTCGCCCGAATGTGCGTCCGGCTTGCCCGAGGGCGCCAAACTCAAATGGCTCGGCTGGGATTATGTGCGCCATCCCTCGACGGCGGGCGCGATCAAGGCCGCGTGCCGGACCTTCGCCGATCATCAGGTCATGCACGCCCTGTCGCTTGCCGAGGAGACCCGCATATGCGCGTGATTACAGTCGCCGGCCCGCCCTCCGTCGGCAAAACCTCGGTCATCCTGAAGACGGCGGGCGCCATCGGCAGCGCCGAATGCAAAGTCGGCGTCGTGAAATTCGACTCGCTCTCGACCACCGATAACGCCGCTTACGCGCGCGCCGGTTTCCCGGTGGCGACGGGCCTCTCCGGCAATGTTTGCCCGGACCACTTTTTCGTCAGCAATATCGACGACTGCCTCGGCTGGGGCCGCAAGACCGGCCTCGACATGCTCATCGTGGAGAGCGCGGGGCTTTGCAATCGCTGCTCGCCGCACATCAAGGACGTGCTCGCGGTGTGCGTGGTCGACACGTTGTCCGGCATCCATACGCCGCGCAAGATCGGCCCCATGCTGAAACTCGCCGACGTGGTCGTCATCACCAAAGGCGACATCGTCTCGCAGGCCGAGCGCGAGGTGTTCGCCTTCAACGTCCGTCTCGCCAATCCGCGCGCGGCCATCGTTTTTTTCAACGGCATCACCGGCCAGGGCGCGGCCGAACTCGCCTACCGCATGAACATTGCGCCGGTCGTCGTAGACCTGGAGGGCCGGCGCCTGCGCTTTCCCATGCCGTCGGCGGTCTGTCCCTATTGCATCGGCGAAACCGCCATCGGCCGGGATTACCAGCGCGGCAATGTCCGCAAGATGACGTTCGAAAGCGCCGGGACATGAAAACCGACGTCTTATCCTTGACCGTCGGAGAGCTGGCGCGCTCGCATTCGGCGTTTGCAGACTTTCTGTTGGAAACCGATGACGGCGGCGCAAAACCCGGCCAGACCCTGCGGCTCTGGCTGGATGGGCTGTCCGACGACAGGCTTACGCATATCGGTATGGATCGCGATCAGATCCTCGATCATGTGACGGCGCTGGCCGCCGAGGTCGAGAAGCTTCGCGGCGCATCCCAGACGCGCGTGCGATCGCTCACCGTGCTTGGCGGCCGCAACAAATACGGCGCGCCCGAGGAACTCGATCTCGAGCTGAAGGCGGGCGATGTCGTATGCATCGTCGGCCCGACCGGGTCCGGCAAGAGCCGTCTGCTTGCCGACATCGAGTGCCTCGCGCAGGGCGACACGCCATCGGGGCGCCGCGTGCTCGTGAACGGCGCGCCCCCCGATCCGGGCTGCCGCTATGCGTCGGACCGCAAGCTCATCGCGCAACTCTCCCAGAACATGAATTTCGTGGTCGACCTCAGCGTCGGCGACTTCGTGACCATGCATGCGGGCTGCCGCATGGTCGAGGGGCGCGACGCCGTTGTGCGTGACGTGATCGCCTGCGCCAACGAGCTTGCGGGCGAATCCTTCTCCTCCGAGGTCTCGCTGACGCAGCTGAGCGGCGGGCAGAGCCGCGCGCTGATGATCGCCGACACGGCGCTGCTCTCCGCCTCGCCCATCGTGCTCATCGACGAAATCGAAAACGCCGGCGTTGACCGCAAGCGATCGCTCGATCTCCTGATCGCCAAGGAGAAGATCGTGCTGATCTCGACGCACGATCCGATCCTTGCGCTGATGGGGGACAGGCGGATCGTGGTCCGCAACGGCGCGGTCGCCAGCGTGATCGAAACCACGCCCGAGGAGAAGGCCAATCTCAGGGCGCTCGAACACATCGACCGCAGCCTCATGGCGCTGAGGCATCGCCTGCGCGGCGGCCAGCGAATCGACGCCCCATTGAACTGGGCCTTCAACGCCGGAAAGGACTGACAATGGACGCGATCGAGCTTTTGACCGGGAGACGATCCTGCGCCGCGCTCAAGGCGCCCGCCCCGGAAGGCGAAGCGCTTGAGACGATCCTGAAAGCGGCGCTCCGCGTCCCCGATTTTCAGGGCTTGCGGCCTTACGAATTTATTCTGGCGAAGGACGAGGGGCTCGACCGGCTGGGCGCGCTTCTGGAGCAAGCCGCCATCGCCTCCGGCCAGCCGCCGGAGAACGTGGCGCGCGCTCCCAAGATGCCGCGCCGCGCGCCGCTCGTTATCACCGTCGCGGCCCGCGCGCGCGAAAGCGTGGTCGTCGAACTTCTGGAGCAGAGGCTGACGGCGGGCTGCGCGGTCATGGCCATGCAAATGGCCGCCGTGGCGCTAGGCTTCAGCGGCATCTGGCGCTCGGGATGGCCGATGTTCGACCGCGGCCTGCACGAGGCGCTGGGCCTCGGCGCCGGCGATCAGATCGTGGGCTTCCTTTATCTCGGCACGCCGGTCGCTATCCCGGGACCGGCGGCGCCCGCCGATCCTCACGATTATGTCCGCTGGCTTTGATGCATCTCATGAATTTGCTGACCCATACCGCTCGCCGGGCCGTTGGAGCATAGACGGCCGATTAACTCTATTGGGTTCGTTTTGCAAAAACAGGTGGTTTTGGCGGTATTATGATACCACACCGCGCCTGGCGGAGCTTGGCGCCGAAAGAGGCTGCCCGAGCGCGTTATCCGGCGTGGATCCAAAAGTTGTGAAATCCGCGGGGCCGAAAACGGCAACAATTTCCAATGCGCGGCCTGGCGCATCCCTCATGCGCGAAACAAGCACGAGAATGATCTGCATGGTGCGCCTCTGCCAGCCCTCGCAGAAAGGCTTTTGTGGAGGCCGTCGCCACGGCTGGCGGCAGTCCTTTTGTATTTCCCTCCGCGACGAAGCAAGGTGCGAAGCCTTGTCCGGGGTCTTCGGTTTGACTATCCTGCGCCGTATCGATTGCCCTTGATGGCCGCATCGAGTGCGGCCATGACCGCATTCGGCGGGCGGTTCCAGAAGGCGACGCGCCAGGCGCCGTTCTCGAAGGCGAGCGCGCAGCAATTTCCAGTCGCGACCTTCAGCGCGCCGTCCGCCTGCATGGCGCCGAATGCGCCGGGGACCAGTTTCAGGAAAAAGCGCACGATCCCGTTGCTGGTGACGGCAAGCGCGGCGTCCTCGCCGGAAAGGGCGGCGGCGAGTTCGTTTGCGGCGGCGGCTGCGTTGTTCGCGATGGCGTCCGGTGGGGGCGACCAGCCGGGCGTCGAGGGCCAGACGCCGCGCTTGTCCCAGGCCGCAAGTTCGGCCTCGCCGCCCGCCTCGCGGATTTCGTCCGAGGTCTTATTTTCCCAGGCGCCGTAATCGATTTCGCGCAGCCGCTCGTCGATCCCGGCGGAGGCGTCGAAGCCCAGCCGGCGCGCGGCGATGGCCGCGTGCTCGCGCGTGCGCCTCAGCGGCCCGGCGATGACGCGTTTCAGGCGCGGCTGCAGGGGTTCGAGCGCGGCGCCGAGCGCATCCGCCTGCTCCCGTCCCTTGGCGGTGAGCGGCAGGTCCGTCCGCGCGCCAACCCAGGTGGCGGCCTCGCCCGCCTCGAAGGTGTTTCCGTGCCTTGCGAGAAGCAGCAGCATCACTTCCGGGCGCCCGAGCCAACCTCGTTCAGATCGCCTTCCCGCGCAATGATCGCCTCGGCGACGGCCACGTCTTCAGGCGCATCGATGGACCAATGCGTGCGCCCGCGGTAATCGACCACGGCGACGCGAACCGTCATGCCGTTCTCCAGTGCGCGCAGCTGCTCCAGACCTTCCGTCTGCTCGAGCGGCGAGGGAGCGAGATCGATATAGTGCGTGAGCGCGGCCTTGCGGTAGCCGTAGAGCCCGATATGGCGGTAGACGGGCGCATGGCCTTCATGGCGCAGGTGCGGGATTACGGCCTTGGAGAAATAAAGCGCGTTCTTCTTCAGGTCGAAGACCACCGTGGTGCCGCCATTCGGCCGGAGCTTCTTCTGCATGACGAATTCTTCGAGCGCGCGATCCGGCAGCCTGACGGCGGGCGTCACCAGCTCCGGCGCCTTGTCGATGATCATCTCGTCGATCATGGCTTCGAGCACCCAGGGCGGCGTCAGCAGCGCGTCGCCCTGCAGATTGAGAACGATATCCTGCGAGATCGCGGCGCGCTTGACCGCGTCGTAAACGCGCTCGGTGCCGTTGGTGCAGGAAGGCGAGGTCATGATGGCTTCGGCGTCGAAGCTGCGGGCATGCGCAAGGATGCGCTCGTCGTCGGTGGCGATGACGATGCGGGACGCCTGCCGCACGGCGCGCGCGATGCGCCAGACCCGCTCGATCATGCTGACGCTGGCCACGACGCAAAGCGGCTTGCCGGGAAAGCGCGACGAGCCGTATCGGGCTGGGATGACGATGGCTGCGGTCATGAGACGCCTCGTTATTTCTTCCGGTAGGTTTTTGACCGGTTGTTGACGATGCCAAGCGCGACCTCTTCCGGCAAGAGCTTAATCAGCGCAGAGACCTGTTTGGCGCGCCGTCCCGTTACGACGATGGAGCGGCCTTTCATGACGCCGTCATAGCCAGCCCCGGCCACCTCCCCGGCGCTGGACCACCAGTGCTTGCCGAACCGCGACACAGCCTCGCGCGTGCCGGTCACGTCGTGGAACTCGCTATAGGTGAAGCCGGGGCAGAGCGCCGTGGTCAGCACGTTCGAGCCGCGGTTCTCAAGCAGCAGCGATTGCGAGAACTTGATCATGAACGCCTTCGCGGCGCCGTAGAGCGTATGCCCCGCCGAGCCCGGCACCAGCCCCGCGAGCGAGGCGACGTTTATGATGCGCCCGAAGCGCCGCTGGATCATCGGCGTGATGAGCACATGCGCGAGTTCGCACGGCGCGGTGACGAGCACGCGGAGGAAGGCTTCCTGATCCTCCCAGCGGGTCCGCGCGTAATAGCCGGGCACCGCGTAGCCCGCGTTGTTGACGAGGCCGTCGGCGATGAGGCGGCGCTCGCTGATCGCCTCGATGAGCCGCTTCACGCCATCGGGATGCGCAAGGTCCTCCGCGATAGCCGTCGCCGTCACCTTGTGCTTCGCCGCGAGTTCCGCCGCCAGCGCCTCAAGCCGCTCCGCGCGCCGCGCGGTCAGAACCACGTTCCAGCCCTTGGCGGCGAAAACCTCCGCGAACGCCTTGCCGATGCCCGCGGATGCGCCTGTGATCAAGACCGTGCGGCCGCGAACGTTCTCCATCGTGCCTTCTCCAATGCGTCATTCTTCCCGCGGCTGCCGAGCTTGATCCGGTCGAGGCCGCCGCGCTCGGCGGGCGATGTGCTCCAATAAGGTCAATGCCCATTTGCGACCGCAGCCGGGCATGCCCACGAGGGGCACGCCCGTATTTTAACTATCTAATGTGGCTGAGTTGAAACAATTACCCCCGCGCGAACCTCGCGAACTTCGCCTTCGGCGTGTCGGCGGCGGCGGCGCCGAGGCGGCGCAGCTTGTCCTCCTCATAGGCCTGGAAGTTGCCCTCGAACCACTCGACATGGCCGTCGCCCTCGAAGGCGAGGATGTGCGTCGCCAGCCGGTCGAGGAAGAAGCGATCGTGGCTGATGACCACCGCGCAGCCGGGGAAATCCTCCAGCGCCGCCTCAAGGCTCGACAGCGTCTCCACGTCGAGGTCGTTCGTCGGCTCGTCGAGCAGGATGAGATTGCCGCCCTCCTTCAGCATCTTGGCGAGGTGCACGCGGTTGCGCTCGCCGCCCGAGAGCTGGCCCACCTTCTTCTGCTGGTCCGGCCCCTTGAAGTTGAACCAGCCGCAATAGGCGCGGGACGCGCGTTCCCAGCTTGATCTGGTCGAGGCCGCCGCGCTCACCGCTCCCTCGCGCCGTGAAAAATGCCAAGCACCACGAGTTCGCCTCTCCTCTTGTGGACTTCGTAGACAATGACGTATGGCGCGACAATCAACTCGCGGGTTCCGGGCTCGCGGCCACGCCGGCCTATCTCCCCAAATCCAGTCGTGGCGAGTAGGTCCAACTTCGACCGGATGCGCCGGATCGTATCCGCCGCCGCAGGCGGATTGTCCTTCGCAATCCACTCGAAAATGCCGTCGAGATCCCGGTCCGCCTCGGGGCGGATCAAGACCTTCATAAACCGAAACGGCTCAGGCGCGCGTCGAACTCTTCGAGCGTCAAAAGCTTCGCGTCATTGTCCGCGCGCCTCCGGCGAACCTCCGCGAGTTGCTCATCGGTGAGTTGTAATGGACTGGAATCCTGCTCCTCTATGAGCCGGAGCATGGCGGCGGCTTCGCGCTGCCGCTCGCGCGGCCAGCTTCGGACGCGCTCCAGAACGGTGTCGAGCTGTTCTTCGATCATGACGCGATCCTATCACGATTGGCGGGGAATGTCCGCTGCGGGCTTCGGAAAGCTTTTCCGCGATATCGCGCGCGATTTCAACCGTCTCTGCGATGGTCCTGCCTTGCGCGACGAGCCCCGCAACGTCGTCGGAAGTCGCCAGATAGACGCCCTCCGGCAGCTTTTCGATATGAAGGTTGACCCCGTGTTCCATAATTTATTGGAACTTTCGTCGCTTGAACGCAGAAATGTCCGCGCGCGTGAGCTTGAACCATTCGCCGTTTACTCGCCGGTCCGCAAAACGGCGATGCCAGTAGGCTTCGATCCCTTCTGGGTCGTCGGTGCGGATCGCATGAATGAGTTGTCCCTTTTGAGGTAAGGCGATAGTGATTTCCTTTAGGCGGCGTTCTATATTTGCGGTTTGGCCAATTTTGTAATAATCCCCGAATGCGAGCAGATAGACAAAACCATCCGATTGCGATGTTGTTATGGGATTCGATTTCTCCTCGTTCGTAACTTGTAAGACAAAACCGACATCAATATTGTTTTCGTCAAGCCAATCTCTCAAACTACCTAACATCGCATTCTTGTTCTTAAAGTGCGCACGGTAGACATTCGGAAGTGGCGTCTCCGGGTGCGAGCGGCGATACAGCTTTATTTCCGCGTCCGTTGGCACTTTTCCATAGTATCGGCAAGCCTCGGCGAGATTTCCCAGTAATATGCGTGGATCTAGGGGGCCGGTCCAGTCGTTAGGCTGATAGCCAGCTTCAACTAACGCGTCCCCCCATCGCGCCCATATTTTACCCCTCCAATCACTCTCGCCGATGCCAGTTTCCTTATGAAATAGTCTCTGGCCGGGTGGTTTGCCGCCTGCCGCCTCAGATAATCTTCTTATCTCACTTAGTATACGCTCCCGCATGTATGCCCCTGGCGGCCGCTTACCCCCGCGCGAACCTCGCGAACTTCGCCTTCGGCGTGTCGGCGGCGGCGGCGCCGAGACGGCGCAGCTTGTCCTCCTCATAGGCCTGGAAGTTGCCCTCGAACCACTCGACATGGCCGTCGCCCTCGAAGGCGAGGATGTGCGTCGCCAGCCGGTCGAGGAAGAAGCGATCGTGGCTGATGACCACCGCGCAGCCGGGGAAATCCTCCAGCGCCGCCTCAAGGCTCGACAGCGTCTCCACGTCGAGGTCGTTCGTCGGCTCGTCGAGCAGGATGAGATTGCCGCCCTCCTTCAGCATCTTGGCGAGGTGCACGCGGTTGCGCTCGCCGCCCGAAAGCTGGCCAACCTTCTTCTGCTGGTCCGGCCCCTTGAAGTTGAACCAGCCGCAATAGGCGCGGGAGTTCACCTCGCGGTTGCCGAGCTTGATCATGTCGAGCCCGCCGGAAATCTCCTCCCAGACGTTTTTCTTCGGGTCGAGCGCGTCGCGGCTCTGGTCGACATAGCCGAGCTTCACCGTGTCGCCGACGCGGAAAGAGCCGGCGTCGGGCGTCTCCTTGCCGATGATCATCTTGAACAGCGTGGTCTTGCCGGCGCCGTTCGGGCCGATCACGCCGACGATGCCGCCGGGCGGTAGCTTGAAGTCGAGGCCTTCGATAAGCGTGCGGCCGTCATAGCCCTTCTTGATGTGGTCCGCCTCCAGCACCACGCCGCCGAGGCGCGCCCCCGTCGGGATCTGGATCTGCGCCTTGCCGACCTGGTCGCGGCCGGCCTCCTCGGCGAGCTTCTCGTAAGCCTGGATGCGCGCCTTGCTCTTGGCCTGCCGCGCCTTCGGGCTTGAGCGAATCCACTCCAGCTCGCGCTGCAAGGTGCGCTGCTTCGCCTCGTCCTCGCTTTTTTCCTGCGCGGCGCGCTTGGCCTTCTGCTCGAGCCAGCTCGAATAATTGCCCTTGTAGGGCACGCCCTGGCCGCGATCCAATTCGAGCGTCCATGTCGTGATCGAGTCGAGGAAGTAGCGGTCGTGGGTGACGAGGATCACGCAGCCCGGATAATCTTCGAGGTAATGCTGGAGCCAATCGGTGGACTCGGCGTCGAGATGGTTGGTCGGCTCGTCGAGCAGCAGGATGTCGGGCCGCGACAACAGCAGCGCCGTCAGCGCGACGCGCCGCTTCTCGCCGCCGGACAGGTTCTTCACATCGGCATGCGGCGGCGGGCAGTTCATCGCCTGCAGCGCCTGCTCCACCTGCGCATCGAGGTCCCACAAATTATGGCCGTCGATGATGTCCTGCAGGCGCGCCATCTCGTCGGCGGTCTCGTCGGAATAGTTCATCGCCAGCTCGTTATAGCGGTCGACCATGGCCTTCTTCTCCGCCACGCCGTCCATCGCGTTGCCGAGCACATCCTTCGCCTCGTCGAGATGCGGCTCCTGGCTGAGATAGCCCACGCGAACGCCGGGGGCGGCCCAGGCCTCGCCCAGGTGCTCCTTCTCGACGCCCGCCATGATCTTCAGCAGCGTGGATTTGCCCGAGCCGTTCACGCCCACCACGCCGATCTTCGCGTCCGGCAGGAAGGAGAGCGAGATGTTGTTCAGCACCTGCTTTCCGCCGGGATAGGTCTTGGAGAGCTTCTGCATCACGTAGACGTATTGCGGAGGGGCCATGGGGTTTCCTTCTGCGATGGCGTTGCGCGTTTCGCGGGGTGGCGCGCGGCCGCTCCGGCGGCCCGGCGTGCGTGCGATGCGAAGACGCGGAAATCAGGCGCCTTATGTAGCGGATTGGCGGCGGCGGCTCAAGCGGACACGAAGCGTTATGGAAAACTCTGGAAATGACTACCGCGCTTGCTCACTTTGCGCGTTCCGTTGAAGCTGCATTCTGACTCGAATAATCCAACAAAGGCGCTTTTCGTACGGAAACAAATAGGGGCGCGCACATTCGCACAAGGCGTCCGGATCCAAAGCTCAGATTAGCTGAATAGTTTCTTCGAGCTGACCCTATCCGCCATTTCACCGGCGCCGGAAAGCGCCTGTAATTCCGGCTGAGGCTCTTATGAACCAAGTGCTAGAAGACCTTCCGGCCCCGAAACTATTTAGCCGGTCGCGCTTGAGCGGCTGCAGGCGCTTCGCAAGCCCCTGTCCAAAGGCTTCCGCTTCGATCGCGACGAAGCCAATGAGCGGCTCATCGCTCCCTCATGCAATGAGGTATTATGATACCGCATAATAAGGCATGTTTTTGCAAAACGAACCCAATAGCGTTAATCGCAGGTGTATGCTCGCACGCCTGCGTCCTGTAAATCTGACGCGACCCGCATAGGCGGAACGCAAGCAGGGCGCCGAAGCGCCCCGCGTCGAGCCAGAAGCTGGACCGCCGGTTACGCCGCCTTCGCCGCGTGATCCGCCGCCACCTGCTCGGCGAGCTTGCCCGTCAGCTCGACCAGATGATCGAACTTCGCCTCGAAGCTGCCGCGCCCGAAGTCGCCGACCGCAGCTCGATGATGAGATCGTGGAGTTCGGCCTCGGGAATGTGCGCCTCGATGGTGTCCCAGCCCGCCCAGCCGGGCCGCGCGTCGAAGCCCAGGATCTGCCCGCGCCGCGCCGAGATCATGCCGTTGATCTTCGCGGTGGCTTCGGACGGAACCGAGATCTTCACCAGCATGATCGGCTCGAGCAGCACGGGCGAGCATTTCGGCATGCCTTCGGACATGGCGATGCGGCCCGCCATCTTGAACGCCTGCTCGGAGGAGTTGACCGTGTGGTAGGAGCCGTCCTTCAGGCACACCGCCACGTCCACCACCGGGAAGCCGAGCGGCCCGCTCGAGAGATAATCGCGCACGCCCGCCTCGACCGCCGGGAAATAGTTGCGCGGGATGGCGCCGCCGGTGATCACCTCGGAAAAGGCGAAGCCCTCGCCGCGCGGCTGCGGCTTGATGTCCACCACAATGTCGCCGAACTGGCCATGCCCGCCGCTCTGCTTCTTGTGGCGGCCGCGGATCTCGACGCTCTTGCGGATCGTCTCCTTGTAAGGGATGTCGCGCTTCTTCGTCTCCGCCTTGATGGCGAAGCGGCGGTTCAGGCGCTCCAGCGAGACGCGCAGATGCATCTCGCCCTGGCCCCAGAGAACCATCTGGTTGGTCTCGCGATCGTGGATGAGCACGAGCGAGGGATCTTCGTCGATCAGCTTGGCGAGGGCCGCGGAGAGCTTGATCTCGTCCTTGCGTTCGCCCACCGAAATGGCGAGCCCATACACGGGCTTCGGCGGAACCGGCGACGAGATGGACAGCGCGCCCCCCTTTTCGCCCGTGAGCGTCGTTCCGGTCGGCAGGCTCTCCAGCTTGCCAAAGGCGACCGTTTCGCCGGCATGGCCGGGACCGCGCTTCTTCACATCCGTTCCCGTGACGGAAAAGACGCCGGAAATCTTCTCTTCGCCCGCCAAAGCGTAAACCGAGCCGCCGTCGGCGAACTGCCCCGCCAGCACGCGCGCCAGCGAAAGCTTGCCCGCATGCGAGGTGTGATAGGTCTTCATCACATAGGCCGCCGATTTCGCGGCGCCCAGCCCCAAGCGCTTCGCCGTCTCCTGCGCGAACGGCGTCTCATGGCGCAGCGCCTTCAACAGACGGCCGATGCCGTGGCCTTCCTGCGACGAGCCGAAGAAAACCGGCACGATCTGGCATTGCTTGAACTCGGTGACGAGGTCGTTGAAGACCTTGTCGCGGGGAGGCGTGACGTCGCTCAAAAGCTGCTCCATCAGCTCGTCGTCATAATCGGCGAGCTTTTCGAGCATCGAGAACCGCAGATCGGCCTCGAGCTTCGCGATATCGGTTGGAATGGCGACGACTTCGCTCGGCGCATGCTCGCGATAGACGAAAGCGCGCTCAAGGGCGAGGTCGACAAAGCCGCTCACGGCGCCCTTGTCCCAAATGGGGATCTGCCGGAGCACGAGCGGAATGCGGCTGGCGGGCTGCATCATGGTGAGCACTTCGCCGATGCCCTGGCCGGCCTTGTCCACACCGACCTTGTCGATCTTATTGATAAAAAGCAGATGCGGAACGCCCGCCGTCTCAAGGCTTTTCAGGACGATCTGCAGGGCGTGAAGCTTCTTTTCGTCCGCCTCGCAGACGACGATGGCCGCGTCGCAGGCCGAAATCGCGCCCATGCCGTCATGATTGAACTCGACGGAGCCGGGACAGTCGAGCAGCGCGAACTTGTCGCCAAGAAAATCGAAGCTGGCGACGTTGATCTCCACGCTCATGCCGTGGCTTTTCGCTTCCGGAGACGGGTCGCCGACGGTTTTTCGGGCGTCCGCGCTTTCGTGCGTGGCGCCCGTTCGCGCGAGTATCGCCTCGAAGAGCGTTGTCTTGCCGCATGATTGAGGTCCGACCAATGCGACGCAGCGGGGACTTCTGCCCTCCGCATTTCCATTTCCGCCCATGTTGCTGTTCCTTACGCGGAATAATTCTTGAGGGGCGCGGGCTGCAAGGGAGCCGCGAATTATGACATGGTGGCAAGAGGGGCCGAACTTGGCAAGCGCAATGATAGGAAAATCGGCCGCCTCGAACCGCGCTTATTGCCGCCTTGAAGTTCCGGTTGCAAATGCGTGGCCGCCAGCCATAAGGGCTTACGAAAGCGGAAGCAATGCGCTTGTGAATTGACTTGGACTTAAGTTGATGCTGCTAAGGCGGCGTCCGCAATCCGCTCTGAGGCAGCCGCCATGACAAGCCAGTTCGACGCGAGTCTCATCCATAGCGAACCGCTCAGCGAGGATGTGCTAAACGCGCACCGGCGCGAGGCCGAGAGCGCGATGAGAATGCCGAGCGCGCTCGCCAACGCGAAGCTGCACGCCGAGAACGGCCTCAAGCGGTTTGCGGCCGCCTGCAATCGCCTCGTATGGCGCGACGCTCCCACGGATTTGCGAGCCCCCACGCCCGAGGAAACGGCCTGGCTGCTGGAGCAGCTTCGGCCGGACGACCGTGACCGCCTCATCCGGGATGCGAGGCTCGCCGCGGAGGCGCGGCATCTCGTTTCCGTGCTAGTCGAGGCCGAACGGCGGGTCTTCGCCGCTCAGCAAACGCAGGCGCTGGAGCAGGCGCGCCGCGAGGCCGAAAGGCGAGAGCTGGACGAGTTCGAGGCTTACGACGCGGCGGAAAAGCCGAAGCGCTTCGAGGCATGGCGCGCGGCCCGTCACAAGTAACGGGCGGGAGGAGCGGTGGCGTCAACCCGGCAGCGGAATGAACTCCTCTTCGTCGCCGGGCACGATGCCGAAGCGCCTTTGCGCCCAATCTTCCTTGGCTTGTTCGATCCGCTCCCGAGACGAACTGACGAAATTCCACCAGATGTGGCGCGGGCCGTCCATCGGCTCGCCGCCGAGGAACAGGAGCCGGCTCGGCTTCAGCGCCGTCACCGCGATCTCGTCGCCGGGCCGGAACACGAGCAGGCGCCCGGCCTCGAACGCATCGCAGGCAATGTCGATGGCGCCGTCCGCGACGTAGATGGCGCGCTCCTCATGGCCGGCCTGCAGCGGGATTTTCGCGCCCGCCTGCAGTTCCACGTCGGCGTAGAACATCTCGGAGAAGGTGCGCACCGGCGAGGTCTCGCCGAACAGCGAGCCGGCGACGATGCGCACGCGCTTGCCCTCGGCCTCGATCAACGGCAGCGCGCCCGCGCGATGGTGGAAGAAATCGGGCTTCACTTCCTCGGCTGCTTGCGGCAGCGCCACCCAGCTCTGGATGCCGGACATCCTGCGGCCCGGCGCCGCCTTCCACTCCGCCGCTGTGCGCTCCGAATGCACGATGCCCTTGCCGGCCGTCATCCAGTTCACGTCGCCGGGCGCGATAGCCTGCTCCGAGCCGAGGCTGTCGCGATGCATGATGCGGCCCTCGAACAGATAGGTGACGGTTGCAAGCCCGATATGCGGATGCGGGCGCGCGTCGATGCCTTCGCCCACGGGAAACTCGGCCGGCCCCATCTGGTCCCAGAAGATGAACGGCCCGACCATCTGGCGCTGCGCCGACGGCAGCGCGCGCCGCGCATTGAAGCCGCCGAGATCGCGCATGCGCGGCACGATCACAAGGTCGAGGGCGTCACAGGACTTCCGGTCGCCGGGGATGGGGTCTTCGCTGGGCCGCCAACTCATGGGCGCACTCCGTTAAAAGTTGGCGTAAACCGCAAAGGAAAGAGCAAGATTGGCGCAATTGTTCCCCTGCATCTTCGCCGGCGGGGGGCGTCGCTCAAACTCTCCGGGCGCGCGAAATCCGCTTCCCTCGCCGCCGCGTACAGGTTGAACAGCCCAAAGTCGAGCTGCGAGGCGAGCGCTTTCGTGGCACTTTTCTCTGGACTTCGCGTTTAAGCCAATTGAGTTTGCGCACATATTCTGATTGAAACATCCGCCTGCCTCGTATCGGGCGGCCTTCGAAAAAGGTGAGGAGAACACATGACGGCCCTTATCAAGATCAGTGTGCTGAGCGCGGCCCTTGTTTGGTCGGCTTCCGCCGCCTATGCCGAGGGCGATGTTGCCCATGGCGAGCAGGTCTTCAAGCAATGCAAGGTCTGCCATACGATTGGCCCAGGCGCGAAGGCGTCGCGTCGGGCCCGGCGCAGAACGGCGTTGTGGGCTCCAAGGCGGGCACGCGGCCGGGCTACAACTATTCGGCGGCGATGAAAGAAGCGGGCGAAAAGGGCATCGTTTGGGACGAAGCGACGCTCGACAAATATCTGACGGATCCCAAAGCCCTCGTTCCGGGCACGAAGATGGTGTTCCCCGGCCTGAAGAACGAGAAGGACCGCCAGGACGTCATCGCCTATCTCAAGACGCAGCCCGCTCAGTAGGGCGGTTCGCTTCCGACGCCGCAACGGGCGCCTCGTAACGGGGCGCCTTTTCATTTGCGGGCGCGCCCGACTTGAGGCGGCGCGTCATCTCGACGGCGTGCACGATGCCGGCCGCCGTGACGAGCGCGATCACGAGAAGGGCCGATGTGTTCGTCCAGGCGAGCCGCACCGCGAGCATGAGGAAGAAGCCCGAGCCGAGATTCAGGAGATCGCCGGGAAGTGCGCTCGCCTGCCCCCGGCTGTAACGGCGCCACACGATGAACGCCGCCTCGACAACCACGAAAACAAGGATGAAGTCAAGGAGGAGGATCGTCATTCAGATTGCGCGTCAGGAGACCGGGTTGAGTTGCACGATCGTATAATTCAGGATCCCCGCGAACGTGACCCACGAAATATAGGGGACGAGCAGCCACGCCGCCTGCTTGGAATAGCGGGAGAAGACGAGGATCGGGATAAAGACCGACGCCCAGAGCGCGCCAACCTCGATCAGCGCCAAATCCGGCCGCTCAAGGCGGAAGAACAGCACGCTCCATAGGATGTTGAAGAACGCGTTCGAGAGAAGCAGGACGACGATCGTCTCGCGGCTTGTTTTGCTGGGCGCGGCCCGCCAGGCGTAAACGGCCGCCAGCGCGGTCAGCGCGAAGATCGTGGTCCAGGCCGGGCCGAACAGCCAATCCGGCGGCTGCCACCACGGCTTGTTCAGCGCCTTGTACCACGGCCCAAGCTCGGTCGTGACCGCGCCGATCCCGCCGATGGCCTGGGCCGCCAGGAAGGCGACCGCGAATTGCTTCCAAAAACCTGTCTGCCGTCTGTCTAATGCCGTTCCGGTTGCTGTGTTCGTCGTCGCCAATGTCACGTTCTAACCAATCCCAGAAGATGAGCCACGTCTTTGAAGAAGATCCTGGCTTGGGCAACAGGGCTGGAGCGAACTAGTTCCTTATGCATGTAGGATTGCCATGTGAGGCGCTGCACATCCGGGTCGCGGCAGATATTGACGAACCGCTCGCGCCGGTTGTCGTTGCGGTACCAGAAGTGCTGCATCAGCCCCAGGATCCAGAACACTTGGCCATGCGCCTTCATGAAGCGCTTGCGGGCCTCGGCGAGCGCCTTCGCGTCGCCGGTTTTCAGCGCCTTGGAGACGCTCTCGGCGACGATCCGCCCGCAATGCATGGCGTAATAGATGCCTTCGCCCGAAGCCGGCGCGACCACGCCCGCCGCGTCGCCGGACAGGATCACGTCGCGGCCATTGTCCCAGCGCTTCAAAGGCTTGAGCGGGATCGGCGCGCCTTCCTTGCGGCAGGTTTCGACGTCGTCGAGGCCGGACTCCTTGCGAAGGTCGGCGACGGCGCCGCGCAGCGAGAAGCCCTTGTGCATGCTGCCGGTGCCGATGCTCGCGTGGCCGCCATGCGGGAAGATCCAGCCGTAGAAGTCCGGCGAGAGCTTGCCCTGGTAGTACACATCGCAGCGCGTCGGGTCGTATTTGGTGTGGCCCTCGGTGGGCGACTTCACAATTTCATGATAGGCGAAGACGAACGGCACCTGCGGCACCTCCGGCAGCGCCTGCCGGTGCACCTCCGAATTGGCGCCGTCGGAGCCGATAACGATCTGGGCCGTGACGGTGTGCGTTTCGCCGTCCTTCGTCTTATAGGTCACAACCGCGCGGCCCTTGGCGTCGCGCGAGAATTTCTCGAAGGTTCCGGTGCGGCGCTCGGCGCCATGCTCGGCGGCCCGGTTGCGCAGGAATTCGTCGAACACTTCGCGGTCCACCATGCCGACATAGCCGCCGTCGATGGGCATGTCGACTTCCTTGCCCGAGGGCGCGATCATGCGGGCGGAATTGATGCGCGCGACGATGATGTTGGCCGGGATTTCGAAATCCTTGATGAGGCGGGGAGGCACGGCGCCGCCGCACGGCTTGATGCGCCCGGCCTTGTCGAGCAGCAGAACGCGATGCCCCAAACGCGCGAGGTCGTGCGCTGCTGTTGCGCCTGACGGGCCTCCGCCCACAACGACAACGTCAAAGCTGTCAAGATCGCTCATGTCATTCGTGCTCCGGCTTCGCCCACGGCCTGGGCGGATGTGTTGAAGGAAAGCTCAGAATTCTCTTCCGCTTGCGCTGCGAGCGCTGCGGCCGCCGTGAGCCTCAAGGCCAGGCCCGAGGCGAAAACGAAAAGGACGCCCTGCATGGCGAACAGGAGCGAATAGGCGGCGGACGGCGCGCCGAGGAAATGGCGTGCCACGTCCACGGCCGCAGTCCCGATCACGCCGCCGAAACCAAACGCGACGGCTTGAGCCGCGCCCCAAAGCCCCATGCGCACGCCCTCGCGCGCGCCCTTGCCGACGCTTGCCAGCGCGATCATGGTTCCGATGGCCGCGACCGCGTAAACGCCATTGGCCGCGCCGAGGGAAAAAACGACGGCTTTCAGGTAGCCCGCGGCGCCGCCGACGCCGACGGACGCCAGCGAGAACAGGCCGATGGCGGAAGCGAAGCAGCCGCCCGCGACCCAGAATCGCCCTGCCGCCGGGCTCTTGCGGCTCAGGCTGCCGACGACCGCGCCCAGCACCATGCCGAGCACGATGCCCGCGCGGTGCGAACCGAACAGCTTCGCGGTTTCGCCCGGCGTCATGCCGAAAACCGCGCCGGCGAACGGCTCCAGCAGAAGCTCCTGCGCGCTGAACGCCAGCATGGAAATGAAGACGAAAACCGTCATCCGCCGCGCCTCGGGCTCCGCCCACACATCGCGGATCGCCTCGATAAAGGAATGCGCCGGCTTCGCCGGCGCCGCCTTGCGCGCCCGCGGTGTAGCGCCGCTCGATGCCCCAGATCGCGATGATCGAGAGAGTCAGACAGATGATGGAAATGCAGCCGCTTACCGTCACAAGGCGCGTCATGCTGAACGGATCGAGCATGCGTCCGCCGAGGCCTGCGGCGAGCGCCGTGCCCGCGATCATCATGGTCCAGACCAGCGCCGCGGCGGTCGGCTTGCGCACGGGGCTGACGATCTTCGCGATGAGCACGAGAAGCGAGGTGCCGGCCGCGCCTGCTCCGATGCCGATGCCGATATAGGAGAGCACGGCGCAGGCGATGCCGGCGGGGGTATTCGCCGACATCAGCGCGATGGATGCGGCGGCGCTCACCCCCGAAATGGCGAGCACGGCCATGCCGCCGATGATCCAGGGCGTGCGCTTGCCGCCCTTGTCGGAGCCGTGGCCCCAGCGCGGGCGCAGCATCTCGGCCGCGTAGTGGATGCCGAAAAGGAGGCCCGGCAGCGTCGCGGGCAAGGCAAGCTCCACCACCATGACCCGGTTCAGCGTGGATGTGGCCAGCGCAATAATGCCGCCGAGCGACATCTGCACGAGGCCAAGCCTCACGATACCGAACCAGCCAAGGGAATTGGACATCACATCGCGCCCTGAATGATCGGACGCAGGGCGAAGGCCGAAACCAGCATGCCGATCACGTAGAGCGTGGTGCCGGTGGCGTTGTAGAAAATCGCCTGCTCCCTCGGATTGTTGAGGAGCCGGTGCATGAGGAAGAACTGGATGCCGAGCAGCGCGCCGACGATGTCGGCGTGCCAGGGCCGGCCCCAGGCGAGCAGGCAGCCGATGACGATGACTTGCGGCAGCGCCATAACGACGCAGGCGAGTCTCGCAGCATTCGTAACGCCTAGCTGAACCGGCAGCGAGCGGACGCCCGTCTTGATGTCGCCCTCCACGGACTTGAAATCGTTCAGCGTCATGATGCCGTGCGCGCCAAGACTATAGAGCGTGGCGAACAGCACGATGCGCCAGTCCGGCAGGCCGCCGGTCATGATGGCGGCGGCGGTGAACCACGGCACGCCCTCGTAACAGACGCCGCAGGCCAGATTGCCGAGCCAGCCATTTTGCTTGAGGCGGAAGGGCGGCGCGCTATAGGCCCAGGCGAGCGCGAGGCCGAAGGTCGCGGCGCCGAAGCCCCATGCTCCGAGCACAGTCGCCAGGAAGAATGACAGGATCGTCCAGATGACGGCGATGTAGAAGCCCCAGGCGCCGGGAATGCGCCCCGACGGGATCGGCCTGTTCGGCTCGTTGATGGCGTCCACATGGCGGTCGTACCAGTCGTTGACGGCCTGGCTCGTGCCGCACACCATCGGCCCCGCGAGCAGCACGCCCGCCACCACGGTCTGCCAGTTGGCGCTGAGCGAGGCGCCCGACGACACGATGCCGCATCCGAACGCCCACATGGGCGCGAACCAGGTGATCGGATGCATGTATTCCAGAACCGATGCGAGATCCGGGCGCGTCAGGGCTGGCGGCGTCTGTGCTGGTGATGTCATGGGCCGAACACTAATTTTTACAGATCCGCCTGTCAATTTTGGTTTACAGGGTCCTGCAAAATAAAACTGCGATGGTTATTCGCCGGCTTCAGGCGTCAGGTCTCCGAGGCCGTAGCGGCGCAACTTCACGTAGAGGCTCTGGCGGCTGAGGCCGAGCATCTCGGCGGCGGATGCGCGGTTGTCGCCGGTCAGTTCGAGCGCGGCCTCGATGCAGAGCTTTTCGATGAGGTCGCTCGAACTCCCGCACGAGGTCCTTCAAGGAAACGCGGCCGACGAGTTCGGTGAGTTGCTCCACGGAGCGGGCCAGATTGGCGGGACGAAGCTTGGCGGCGCCGCGCGTTGCGGACGAACGGACCACGAAGCCGAAGCAGGGCTGCTCGCCGCTCAGGACGGAAACGCCCGAAACCTCGACCTCCTCGAAGGAGCCGTAAGCGCCGTGCACGATGGTGGAGAAGTTGCGCACAGAGCCGTGCTCGCGCAGATTCGCGGTCAGCACGTTGATGTCGACGCCCGACCGGCCCAGCCATTTTTCGAGCGGCTGGCCGCGCGCCTGCTCCTGGTTCGAAAGCTGCGCCAGATCGAGGAAGGCCGTGTTCGCCGTGAGAATGTGCGCGTCCAAGATCCGTAACCACGAAACCGTCGGGCAGGCCCTCCATGATCTTGACGAGCGAGCCCGCCGACTTCTGCGCGGCTTCCGGCGCCTGGGTTTCGGCGCGGCGAAAGGCGCGCGAGGATAAACGCGCTGCTGCCCTGCCGGAAGAAGGACGCCGAGAAGATGAACTTGCGGTCGAGTCCGATGAGGCTGACGGGTATGCTTTCTCCCGCGCCCGTCGAGCGGACCGTGCCGAGCAAATCCTGAAGCGCGGGCGCGTCTGCGGGGTCGATCAGTTCAAGGAGCGTCTGCGCGGAGAGCTTTTTCGAAGGCTCGCCGATGAGCGCCAGCGCCGCCGGGTTGACTTCCGTGATGCGGGCCGTGGCGGCGTCGGCGATAATAATGGCTTCGGAGGCGATCTGGAACAGAAGGCGATAGCGAAGCTCGGTCTGCCTGAGCCGGGCATAGTCCCGCTCGATGGACATCTGCGCATCGACGAGTTGCTGCTGCAAGTTGGCCAGCGCGCGCAGGTCGCGCCCGAATGCGACCACCCTGCCGTCGTCCCTCACCTGAATGGCGGAATAGCGGACCGGCACGTGCTCGCCGCTCGGCGCCAGATGGTTCACCTCCCGCCAGCGCGTCGGCATCTTGAGCGCCGCCTCGCGCATAGCTCCTCCACCTTGTGGCGGCTGTCGGAGGTGACGGTATCGACCCAGGGGACGCCCACCCACTCGCCGAGGCCGGCGCTGGAAAAATCCTCGCTTCCGATGGCGACATCCTTGATGACGCCGTTCTTATCCACCACGAGCGCTACATCCGCCGCCGAGGAAATCAGTCTGGCTACGATGTTGGCGTTCAGCGCGCCAAGCGACTTCTTAGGTGAGTGAAAAGGTTCACGGTGCGAGAGACCAGAATCTCCATTGCTGCGTTATTAGTCCTTTACGCTCCAGTTTTAACTCCGCGAGGCCTTCCGGGTGAGCAGCGTCCGCGCGGTAATGATAGCCATGCGCCCGTCGGCGGCGGATGCGTCCGCTCCCACGCGCTCCGCAAGGTCCGGCTGCTCGATGAACAGCGGGCCGCCGACAATGACGCCTATATCGCGATTGCAGGAGTGCCGCCGGACGACCCGGATCAGCGACGCGAGCCTATCGATGAAACGCTCCGAGCTGAGAGAGAAGCCGGCGATGGCGAACCACTGCCTGTCAACTAAGTGGGCAATTTCATCCGGCGAGTCAATCTGCCCGCCCGACACATCCCAGCCCTCGCGGCGAAAAAAAGTCTCCACAACAAAGAGACCGAAAGTGTGCTGCTCGCCTGGCGTGGCCAGCAGGAGCGCGCGGCGGCCGTGACGCCATCCGGGCGCTTCGCTTTCGAATTCCGGGGTCAAGTCGCGGAGCATTTGGCGAAGCCTCGACAGGCCAACGGTCACTTCCGTGAAGCTGCACCTGTCCGCTTTCCAGAGTTCCCCCAGATAGGATGCCGCCGGCGCCAGCAGGTCCATAATGACGCTTTCGAGAGGACGCCCCTCGGCGCGCTTCCGCTCGATGAAGGCGTAGGCTCGCGTGTTGTCGGGGGCCAGGATCAGGCCGCCGAACTCCTGCACGTCATCGGGGGTAAGCATCTCCGGCGCAGCGGCGCCGCGCTCCGAAGAAAGGCCCGCCTGATGAGCAAGAAGAAGACGCGGAATGAGTTCACCCTCTATGGTTCTGGCGAGCTGCATGGCGGCAGCAGCGCTCTCGTCCGGGAAACCTTGGGAAGACTGAAGTTCTCAGCGCAATTCTCGGCGCATTTGTTAGGGCCGGCCGGTTTCCTTGAAGCCGCCATAATGCAAAGGTCCTCCGATGGCGTTGCCATTCCCGATTCGAACTGAGATCGGGCTTAAGCGAGAGGGAGGACGCCCCTCCAATCACCGCACCGAGCCAGCGCCGCTCCTTTCTTCGCACCGCTGAACAGCCTTTAGGCAAAGTAATTGTAAATTGGGGTTTACGTCAAGTTATGTTGACAGTCCTACCCCGTCGGTTCTAAATACGGGTTGTCACCGAGTGGGGAGCGCGCATGGAACGAAAGCAGGGCAGCAAACCGAGACGCCCGCTTTATTCGCCCGAAGAACGCATCCGTCGCGATAACTCTCCCTGGACGATTGTGCAGGGCGTGCTCGCGCCCGTGCAGTTTGCCGTATTCATCGTCAGCCTCGTGCTCGTTTTGCGCTACCTGGCGACCGGCGACGGCGCATATTCAGCGACAGTCTCCATCGTCGTCAAGACGTTCGTGCTCTACACGATCATGGTCACGGGCGCGATCTGGGAGAAGAAGGTTTTCGGGCAATATCTTTTCGCCCCGGCCTTCTTCTGGGAAGACGTGTTCAGCTTCCTCGTCATCGCGCTTCACACTTTGTATTTGGCGGCGCTGATCTGGGGCTTCCTCGACACCAACCAGCAAATGTATGTGGCTCTCGCGGCCTATACGGCCTACGTGATCAACGCGGCGCAGTTCCTGTTGAAGCTGCGCGCGGCGCGCCTCGACGAAGCGCGCAAGCGCGAAGCCGGCCTGAAGGCCGGGCTTGAGCCGGAGCTGGCGTCATGAGCGCGGACGGCTCCGTCCCCAGCGCCGAGGCTTGCGAGCGGCCGGTCCTTCGGGAGCGCGGCCAGCGCGAAGTCTTTTGCGGGCTTACCGGCATCGTGTGGCTTCACCGGAAAATCCAGGACGCCTTTTTCCTCGTGGTCGGCTCCAGGACCTGCGCGCATTTGATCCAGTCCGCGGCGGGCGTGATGATCTTCGCGGAGCCGCGATTCGCCACCGCCATCATCGACGAGCGCGACCTCGCGGGCCTCGCCGACCTGAACGACGAGCTCGACCGGGTGGTGACGCGCCTTTTGGAGCGGCGCCCGGACATCAAGATGCTCTTCCTCGTCGGCTCCTGTCCCTCCGAGGTGATCAAGCTCGACCTGCATCGCGCCGCGGAGCGCCTGTCGCAGAATTTCGCGGGCAATGTGCGCATCTACAATTACTCGGGCAGCGGCATCGAGACCACCTTCACGCAAGGCGAGGACGCTTGTCTAGCCTCGTTCGTTCCCGTGCTGCCGCCGGAGCCTGCGGGCGCGGCGCCCTCGCTCATGGTGGTGGGAGCGCTGGCGGACGTCGTGGAGGATCAATTCGCGCGCCTTTTCAAGGAGCTCGGCCTCGAAAATGTGCATTTCTTCCCTCCGCGCAGAAGCACGGAAATGCCCCCCGTCGGCGCCAACACGCACTTCCTGCTTGCGCAGCCCTTCCTCGCGGATACGGCGCGCGGCCTGCAAACGCGCGGCGCCAAGCACATCCAAGCGCATTTCCCGCTCGGCGAGGAGGGCACAACGCTCTGGCTGCAAGCCGCCGCCCGCCGGTTCGGCGTGGACCAGCCCCGCTTCGACGCAGTCGTCGCCGCCCCAAGAGAGCGCGCCAGGAAAGCTCTGACCGCGCATAAGGAAAAGCTCGAAGGCAAATCGATCTTCTTCTTCCCCGATTCCCAGCTCGAAATTCCGCTCGCCCGCTTCGTCAGCCGCGAACTCGACATGAAGCTGACGGAAGTCGGCACGCCCTACCTGCACCGCCAGCACCTCGCTTCGGAACTCGACCTTCTTTCGAAGGACATCGTGCTCAGCGAAGGGCAGGATGTGGAGCGCCAGCTCGACCGCTGCCGGAAGGCGCGGCCCGATCTGACCGTGTGCGGCCTCGGCCTTGCGAACCCGCTCGAAGCCGAAGGTATGACGACCAAGTGGTCGATTGAACTTCTCTTTACCCCCATTCAGGGCTACGACCAGGCGGGCGACCTCGCCGAGCTTTTCGCCAGGCCGCTCAATCGCCGCACCCGGTTGGAGGTTTGACGGAATGCAACTCACCGTTTGGACCTACGAAGGGCCGCCGCATATCGGCGCGATGCGGATCGCCACCGCGATGAAGGGCGTGCATTACGTTTTGCACGCGCCGCAGGGCGACACCTACGCCGACCTCCTCTTCACCATGATCGAGCGCAGCGACAAGCGCCCGCCGGTCACCTACACCACTTTCCAGGCGCGCGACCTCGGCTCCGACACCGCCGAGCTGTTCCAGACGGCGGCGCGCGACGCCTATGAGCGCTTCAAGCCGCAGGCGCTGCTCGTCGGCTCATCCTGCACCGCGGAGCTGATCCAGGACGATCCGGGCGGGCTCGCGCAGGCGATGAACCTGCCGATCCCTGTGATCCCGCTCGAACTGCCGGCCTACCAGAAGAAGGAAAACTGGGGCGCGGCTGAGACGTTATACCGCGTCGTGCGGACGTGCGCCGGATCGCGGCCCGCGCCGGATCGCGAGCGCGCGCGCCCGCTCTGCAATATTCTCGGCCCGACCGCGCTCGGGTTCCGGCATCGCGACGACCTGACCGAAATCACGCGCCTTCTCGAAAGCATGGGCGTGGACGTGAATGTGGTGGCCCCGCTCGGCGCCTCGCCCGCCGATATCGGGCGTCTGCCCAACGCCGATTTCAATGTCGTGCTCTACCCCGAAGTCGCCATGCCGGCCGCGCAATATCTTGAGCGCACGTTCAAGCAACCCTACACCAGAACCATCCCCATCGGCTTCCTCGCCACGAAAGCGTTCATCGAGGAAGTGTCGAAGATCGCCGGCCTTTCCGCCGAAATCCCCGAGACATCCCGGCTGCCCTGGTACTCGCGCTCCGTCAACTCGACCTACCTCACCGGAAAACGCGTGTTCATCTTCGGCGACGCCACGCACGCGATCGCGGCGGCTCGCGTCGCCTCGAAGGAGCTGGGCTTCACCGTCGTTGGCCTTGGCGCATATTCGCGAGAGTTCGCCCGCGAACTGCGCGAGGCGGCCAAGCTTTACGGCGTCGAGCCGCTTATCACCGACGATTATCTCGAAGTGGAGGCAGCCGTCCGCGAGGCGCATCCTGAGCTTATGCTCGGCACGCAGATGGAGCGGCATATCGCCAAGCGCCTCGGCATCCCTTGCGCCGTCATCTCGGCGCCGATCCACGTGCAGGACTTCCCCGCGCGCTACTCGCCGCAAATGGGCTACGAGGGCGCGAACGTGCTGTTCGACGCCTGGGTGCACCCGCTCATGATGGGCCTAGAGGAGCACCTTCTCGGCATGTTCCGCGAGGATTTCGAGTTCCACGCCGAAGCCGCGCCGTCGCATCTCGCGTCGGTCTCGGCCGCGCCGCCGCCAGCGGCGCCCGCGGCTGCGAAGGAGGCGAACGGCGCGAGCGCGCCTGCGCCCGCCGCCGAGGAGGCTCCCGCCCGCGCCCCCGAGGCCGCCGCGCAACCGGCGCCGCTCGTCTGGGGCGCCGACGCGGAGGCGGAGCTTCGAAAAATTCCGTTCTTCGTTCGGGGCAAGGCCAAACGAAACACCGAACGCTTCGCCGTAGAGAACGGCATTTCCAAAATCACGGTAGAGACTCTTTATGATGCAAAAGCGCACTTCAGCCGCTAGCAGCGCTCCCGTGCGCTTCGTCATTGTGACGCTGGATAGCCATCTGGCGAGCGCGGTGGCGCGCGCCAACGAGGTGCTGGCGAGCGAGCTGCCGGGGCTTCGCATCACGCTGCACGCCGCGTCCGAATGGGGGCAAAACCCCGAGCTTCTGGATGAATGCCTCGACGACATCGCGACCGGCGACGTGGTTCTGGTCACAATGCTTTTCATCGAGGAGCACATTCAAGCGGTCCTGCCCGCCTTGCAAGCCAGACGCGATCATTGCGACGCCATGATAGCCTGCATGTCCGCGGGCGATGTCGCCAAGATCACGAAGATGGGCGGCTTCAACATGGACGGCAGCGACACGGGCGTGCTGTCGCTCCTGAAGCGCCTGAAGCCGAAGCGGAAAGAGGGCGAGGCGCCCAGGCCGGCGGCGCAAGCCAGATGGCGATGCTGCGCCGCCTGCCGAAAATCCTTAAGTATATCCCCGGCTCCGCCCAGGATGTGCGCGCCTACTTCCTGACGCTGCAATACTGGCTCGCCGGCTCCGACGACAACATGGCGCACATGGTGCGCTTCCTGGTGAACCGCTATGCGAGCGGCCCGCGCCAGGCGCTGCGCGGCAAGCTCTCCGCCGCCGAGCCGATCGACTATCCCGAGGTCGGCGTCTATCACCCCGCGCTGAAAAACCGCGTGGGCCAGACCATCTCCGAACTGCCGCGCGCCAAGGGCCGCCCCGGCGGCACGGTGGGCGTGCTGGTCATGCGGTCCTATGTGCTCGCGGGCAATTCCCTGCACTATGACGGCATGATCGAGACGCTCGAAAAACGCGGGCTCAACGTGATCCCGGTATTCGCGAGCGGCCTCGACGCGCGCGAAGCCATCGAGCGCTATTTCATGAAGGACGGCAAGGCGACCATCGACGCGCTCGTCTCGCTGACGGGCTTCTCGCTGGTCGGCGGCCCGGCCTATAACGACGCCAAGGGCGCGCAGGAAATCCTTACGAAGCTCGACGTGCCTTACATCGCCGCCCACCCCGTCGAGTTCCAGACGCTCCAGCAATGGGGCGCCGATCAGCGCGGCCTGATGCCGGTCGAAAGCACCATCATGGTGGCGATCCCCGAACTCGACGGCGCCACCGGCCCGACCGTTTTCGGCGGCCGCTCCGACGGAACGGACGCGCCCTGCACGGGCTGCGAGCGCAACTGCACTTTCCCCACCTCGCGCGCCCGCGACATGCATTCCTGCCTCGAACGCGCGGAGACGCTCTGCTCGCGCATCGAGAAGCTGATCGAGCTGCGCCGCACCGAGCGCTCCAAGCGCAAGATTGGCGTCGTGCTGTTCAACTTCCCGCCGAACGCCGGCAACATCGGCACGGCGGCCTCGCTCGCGGTCTTCCCCTCGCTTTACAACGTGCTCGTGAAGCTGAAGGCGGAGGGCTATTCGGTCGAGGTTCCGGCTTCCGTGGACGAGATGCGCGAGCGCATCCTCAACGGCAATGCGAGCCGCTACGGCACCGCGGCGAACGTCCACGCGCGCATCCCCGTGAACGACTACATACGCGCCGAGCGCTGGCTGAAGCAGATTGAGAAGCAATGGGGTCCGGCGCCCGGCAGGCTCCAGAGCGACGGCGCCACGGTGTTCGTGCTCGGCGAGCAATTCGGCAACGTCTTCGTCGGCGTGCAGCCCGCCTTCGGCTACGAGGGCGACCCGATGCGGCTCCTGTTCGAGCGCGGTTTCGCGCCGACGCATGCCTTCTCCGCGTTCTACCGGTATCTGCGCGACGACTTTGGCGCGCACGCGCTTCTGCATTTCGGCACGCATGGCGCGCTCGAATTCATGCCCGGCAAGCAGACGGGCCTCTCCGAGGATTGCTGGCCCGACAGGCTCATCCGCGACCTGCCGAACTTCTATCTCTACGCCGCGAACAACCCTTCGGAAGGCACGCTCGCCAAGCGGCGCGGCGCGGCCACCATCGTCAGCTACCTGACGCCGCCGGTGACGCAGGCCGGCCTCTATCGCGGCCTGCTCGACCTCAAGGGCTCGGTGCAGCGCTGGCGCGAATTCGCCCCCGACGTAGCGCAAGAAGAACGCGAGGCGCTCGCCTCGCTCATCCAGGCGCAAGCCTCCGCCGTGGATCTCTCAGCCTCGGAGCCCGCTTGGCCTTTCGAGGAAGCGGAGGGCCGCATCCTGGCGCTGACCAACAAGATCCATGAGCTGGAAGAAACGCTGATCCCGCACGGCTTGCATATCGTCGGCAAGGCGGCTTCGGATGACGAGCGCGCCGATCTTCTGACATTCGCGGCCGAGGCGCTCGCCGGCGAAACGCCGGAGCAGTCAACCATCAAGGCCGTAGCCGACGGCGTGACCGCCGAGGATGCGCTGCGCAAGGCCGGTCATCATCGCACGCCGCACAACGTCGAGAAGCTCACCAAACTCGCCGAAATGTATGGCCATCTCGGTCAAGACGCGGAACTGCCCGCCATCGTCACCGCGCTCGACGCCCGCTATATCAAGCCCGTGCCCGGCGGCGACATCATCCGCAATCCGGAAATCCTGCCGACGGGCCGCAACATCCACGGCTTCGACCCCTTCCGCATCCCGAGCATCTTCGCGATGAAGGAAGGCGAGAAACAGGCCGCGCGTCTCCTGAGCCGGCACATGGACGAAGGCAACCGCCTGCCGGAATTGGTGGCCTTCGTGCTGTGGGGAACGGACAACCTCAAGACGGAAGGCGAGCCCATCGCCCAGGCGCTGGCGCTGATGGGCGCGAGGCCGCGCTTCGACAGCTATGGCCGTCTGTGCGGCGCAACGCTGGTGCCGCTTGCCGATCTCGCCCGCCCGCGCATCGACGTGGTCATGACCATGTCCGGCATTTTCCGCGACCTGCTTCCCTTGCAGATGAAGCTTCTCGCGGAAGCCGCCTACGAAGCGGCGACCGCCGACGAGCCTTTGGAGCAGAACTTCGTCCGCAAGCACGCGCTCGCCTATCAGGCCGCGCATAACTGCGACATGGAGACGGCGGCGCTGCGCGTCTTCTCGAACGGCGACGGCGCATACGGCGCCAACGTAAACCTTCTCGTCGACAGCGGCGCCTGGCAGGACGAGGACGAACTGGCCGAAACATACAGCCGGCGCAAGTCCTTCGCCTATGGCCGCGAGGGCGCCCCGATGGCCCAGCCCGCGCTGTTGAAGACGATGCTCGCCGATGTCGATCTCGCCTATCAGTGCCTCGACTCGGTGGACCTCGGCGTCACTACCATCGATCAGTATTTCGACACGCTCGGCGGCATCACGCGCTCCGTCCGCCGCGCCAAGGGCGGCGAGGCGCTGCCTGTCTACATCAGCGACCAGACCCGCGGCGAAGGCAAGGTGCGAACGCTGAACGAACAGGTGTCGCTGGAGACGCGCACGCGCGCCCTCAATCCGAAATGGTACGAGGGCATGCTGGAGCACGGCTACGAGGGCGTTCGCCAGATCGAAGCCACCGTCACCAACACCATGGGGTGGTCCGCAACGACAGGCCAGGTCGATCCCTGGGTCTATCAGCGGCTCACTCAAACCTATGTGCTCGATGAAGCTATGCGCAAACGGCTCGCCGCCCTCAACCCCACGGCGACCGCCCGCATGGTCAACCGGCTCAACGAAGCCCACGAGCGCAACTACTGGAAGCCGGACGAGGAAACGCTCGAAGCGCTTCGCAAGGCCTCCGAAGAGTTGGAAGACCAGATTGAAGGGGTTGGCATGGAGGAAGCCGCATGACCATTCACCAGCGCATTCCCGCGCAGCCTATCCCTCAGTATCGCATGAGGGGCACGGGGCCTGAAAGCGATGGCGACGGCGAAGGCAGCCTCCAGGTGCACCTCGATCCGAAGGTGAACCTCGGCACGGCGAAAGTCTTCGCGGTCTACGGCAAGGGCGGCATCGGCAAGAGCACGACCTCGTCCAACCTGTCGGTGGCGTTCTCCAAGCTCGGCAAGCGCGTGCTGCAGATCGGCTGCGACCCGAAGCACGACAGCACGTTCACGCTGACGAAGAGCATGATCCCCACCGTGATCGACGTGCTCGAAGGCGTGAACTTCCATTCCGAGGAATTGCGCCAGGAAGACTTCGTGTTCGAGGGCTATAATGGCGTGAGATGCGTCGAGGCGGGCGGCCCGCCGGCGGGCACGGGCTGCGGCGGCTATGTCGTCGGCCAGACGGTGAAGCTTCTGAAGGAGCACCACCTTCTCGACGACACGGACGTCGTGATCTTCGACGTGCTGGGCGACGTGGTATGCGGCGGCTTCGCGGCGCCCCTCCAGCATGCGGAGCGCGCGCTGATCGTGACCGCGAACGATTTCGATTCGATCTTCGCCATGAACCGCATCGCGGCGGCGATCCTCGCGAAGGCGAAGAATTACCGCGTGCGCGTCGGCGGCGTGATCGCCAATCGCAGCCGGGCCACGGACGAAATCGACCGCTTTAACGAGGCCATCGGGCTGAACCGCCTCGCACACTTCCAGGATCTCGATGCTATCCGCAGGAGCCGCCTGAAGAAGCAAACGCTTTTCGAGATGGAGCCGACAGAAGAGATCGAGGCTGTGCAGCAGGAATATTTGCGTCTTGCCAAGGGGTTGTGGGATGGCGCCGAGCCTGAGATCCACTGCAAGCCGATGAAAGACCGCGATATCTTCGATTTCCTGGGATACAATTGATGCCAGACTCCAGCTACCTCGCCCGCCGCGACGACCTCGAAACCTATTTCGACAGGACGGCCGCGGACAATTGGGCGAAGCTGACGACCGATGCGCCAGTCAGCGGCATCCGCGCAACCGTGCGCGCGGGCCGCGACCGGATGCGCGCCACGCTTATGAGCTGGCTTCCGGAAGACCTCGCAGGGGCGCGGCTTCTTGATGCAGGCTGTGGAACAGGACTGCTGTCGGTCGAGGCGGCGAGACGTGGCGCGCATGTCGTCGCCGTCGATCTTTCCCCGACGCTGATTGGGGTTGCGAAGGAGCGCATGCCCGAAGACGTGGCGGAAAAGATTGAATTCCATGCGGGGGATATGCTCGACAGCCGCCACGGGACATTCGACTTTTGCGTTGCGATGGATTTACTCATTCATTACGCTGCCGGGGATCTCGTAAACGTGCTTGCTGGCCTCGCGGACAGATCGACGTCCAAGGTGGTGTTCACTTTCGCGCCGAAAACGTTGGCGCTGAGCGTGATGCACACGGCGGGTAAGCTGTTTCCGCGGTCCGATCGCTCGCCGGCGATCGAGCCAATAGGAGAATCGAAGCTGTCGCGCCTGATCGCCGGGGATGCGCGGCTGGCGCGCTGGCGGCAGGGCAGATCGCTGCGCATCGTGAACGGCTTCTACACCTCCCATGCGAAGGAACTTATCGCTTCGTGATGCAACTCTGGGACCATAGGGAAGCGGGTAAAACCAGCGCTCTCGACACTCCTTCCGAGGAGAGAGAGGTTGGAGCCGCTCCTCTGCGCTCCCAGGAGGAAGCCGGCGAGGCAAAAGCGTTCGCGGGGGCGGCGCATGTGGACTGTCCCCAGCCGGAGGCCGCTCCGGTTTCGCCGTTCCGCGCCGTGCTGGACAAGCTCGGCCCGCGCTTCCTGCCATTTGCGGACGCGGCCACGCCGCAGCTTCCGATGTCCCGCCTGCTCCGGCTTTCGCTGTTCCAGGTGACGGTCGGCATGGCGCTGGTGCTGGTCAACGGCACGCTGAACCGCATCATGATTCTCGACCTCGACGTGCCGGCTTGGCTCGTCGCGCTGATGATCGCCATGCCGCTCGTGTTCGCACCGTTCAGGGCGCTGCTCGGCTTCAAATCGGACACGCATCGCTCGCTGCTCGGCTGGAAGCGCGTGCCCTACATCTGGTTCGGCACGCTTCTTCAGTTCGGCGGTCTCGCGATCATGCCGTTCGCGCTGATCCTCCTCTCCGGCGACAGCCACGGTCCGCCGATCCTCGGCAAGCTCGCGGCGGCCTTGGCGTTCCTTCTTGTAGGCGCGGGGCTGCACACCACGCAAACCGCCGGGCTTGCGCTCGCAACCGATCTTTCGCCGGAAGACAAGCGGCCGCGCGTCGTGGCCTTCCTTTACGTCATGCTGCTTCTGGGCATGTCGGTCAGCGCCGTTGTGCTTGGGCGCTTGCTCGTCAATTTCAGCCAGGTGCGTTTGATCGAGGTGATCCAGGGCGCCGCTCTCGCGACCATGGCTTTGAACCTGATCGCGCTCTGGAAGCAGGAGCCGCGCCGCCCGAGGCGAGTTCTCGACCCTGAACCGAAGCCCGACTTTTCCGCGTCCTGGCGCGCCTTCATGGCGGGCGGTCCCTGGCGCAGGATTTTCGTGGCCTTGGGGCTTGGCACCGTCGGCTTCAGCATGCAAGACATTTTGATCGAGCCTTATGGCGGTCAGGTGCTGCACATGACGGTGTCGCAAACGACGGCGCTAACGGCGTTCTTCGCGCTGGGCGCGCTGATTGCGCTCGCGATCGCGGCCCGCCGGCTCGATACCGGCGCCGATCCGTACCGCCTCGCCGCCTATGGCGTCCTGCTCGGGCTCGGCGCTCTGACCGCGTTCATCTTCTCGGCGCCCTTGGGCCAGCCTTTGCTCTTCGAAATCGGCGTCATTGCGCTCGGTTGCGGGAGCGGCTTCTTCGCGGCCGGCACGCTTACGGCGGCGATGGAACTCGCGAAACACGAGCAGGCTGGGCTTGCGCTCGGCGCCTGGGGGGCGGTCGGCGCGTCCGCCACGGGCGGCGGCATCGCGCTCGGAGGCGCCATCCGCGACGTTATGGCCGGCCTTGCGGCTAACGGTAGCCTCGGTCCGGCGCTGGTTGGAGCAGACACCGGCTACCTCATTGTCTATCATCTCGAAATTGCCCTGCTGTTCGCGACGCTCGCGGCCATCGGCCCCTTGGTGCGGACAGCGGGTGATGCATCCAGGCAACCGCCAACCCACCTCGGCCTTGCCGATTATCCAGGTTAATAAAACTTTGGAGGTATAAAAAATGCCAATTGGCACCTTAACTTCCCACCTCGACGTCGCCCAGGTGGTGCTCTATGCGTTCTGGATATTCTTCGCGATACTGATCCTGTATCTGCGGCGCGAAGACCGGCGTGAAGGCTATCCGCTGGTTTCAGAGCCGCGCGGCGGCAGAGAGACCCCGGGCTTTTTCACCACCCCGCACAAGAAAGTGTGGCGCCTGTTCCACGGCGGAGAAGTCACCTCTCCTTATACGCGCGAAGAGCGCCCGATCAAGGCCGTTCCCGCGAGCCATTTCGGCGGCTCCCCGCTTATTCCGACCGGCAACCCCTTGCTCGACGGCGTCGGGCCGGCTTCCTGGGTGCTGCGCTCCAACACGCCGGACCTCACCTTCGAAGGGCTCACTCGAATCGCTCCGCTCCGCGTCGCCAACGATCACAGCGTCGACGAGCACGATCGCGATCCGCGCGGCTTCAAGGTCATCGGCGCCGATGGCGAGCTTGCCGGCATCGTCCGCGACCTCTGGGTCGACCGTTCGGAACTCACCTTCCGCTACCTCGAAGTCGAGGTATCGGGCGGCAAGCGCGTCCTTCTCCCGATCACGTTCTCCAAGATCGACCAGGGCAAGGGCACAGTTAAGGTCGAGTCCATCCTCGGCTCGCAGTTCGCCCAGGCGCCGACGCTGGCCAACCCCGATCGCGTCACCCGGCTTGAGGAAGATAAGATCGTAGCCTACTATGGCGGCGGAATTCTCTATGCGGAGCCGTCCCGCCAGGAGCCGCTTATATGACGCATGAGTACGACTTCGAGGAGGTACGGGGTATCCCGTACCGCCTTCCCGAAGACGAGGATGTGCTCTGGCAGGGATCGCCTAACTGGCGGTCCTTAGCCGTTCATCTCTGCCATGTCCGCGCGATCACGCTCTACTTCGCGGTTCTGATGATATGGCGGATCGTCATCACGGCCTCCGACGGCAAGCCGCTCCGGGAGGCTTACGAGATCGATGTGTGGCTCGCCGCGCTTCTCGGCATCGTCATCGCCATCGCGCTGACCTTCGCCTATCTCTGCGGCAAGACGACGGTTTACACCATCACCACGCGCCGGGTCATTCTACGCTATGGCATCGCCTTCACGAAGGCCGTCAACGTGCCCCTTCGGCTGGTGAAGTCCGCTGGATTGAGGATGCACGGCAACGGATCCGGCGATATCGCGCTTCAACTCCACGGGCCGGAAAAAATCGCCTACCTCATTCTGTGGCCTCATGCCCGCCCCTGGCGCTTCACCTTGCCGGAGCCCATGCTGCGCGCGCTGCCCGAGCCGCAAAAGGCGGTGGAGTTTCTCCGTAACGCTCTCGCGCCGTTCGTGAAGGATGCCTCGATCGAGGCCAAGACCAAAGCGCCCAAAGAGGCCGCGGGCGCTCCCGCAGCCGAAGAAAAGAAAGAGTCCGGCGTAGGACAGCGCACAGCGGAAGCCGCCTAGCCTCGCGTGAAATGCCCCCAAAAATGGTACAAGCTGTGAAAAAGCCGGCGCTTTTCGGAGCCGCAGCAACCCTTGCGGCCCTCTTGGTTATAGTCGCCATGGATGTCGCCGGGACCAAGACGGTGGACCTCACGCCGCAGCGCACGGCGACGATGACGCGAGCGCTCGTTTTCCGGGACGCGCCGAATGGCGGCATGGCCGTCTACGATCAAGGCGCCGGCCAGCCCTTCGTGGTTCTTCCGCGGGAAGGCAACACCTTCATGGCGTCCGCGATCCGCATTCTGGGGGAGAGGCGGACGCTCAAGACGAAGGCGGGCCCGGAGGCGCCCTTCATTCTCACCCTATGGAATGACGGCAAGCTATCGCTCTCCGATCCGGCGACGGGGGACAATCTCGAATTGGCGGCATTCGGCCAAACCAATGCCGCAACTTTCTTTCAACTCCTGCCTACGGCAAGCAAGGCGCCATGACCACACCTTCGTTGAGCGACTGGCTGGGGGAACGCGAGACCTTCGAGGCGCCGTGCACGGTGGAGGTTGAGCACACCGCGGATAGCCTGCACGCCTATGTGGAATTCGACGGAGACATCGAAATAGGGCCCGGCGACGAGCTGATCGTCCATGGCGAGCCGATCAAGCCCGCCTTTGGAGAGAAGATCGTGGAGCGCCGTCAGGCGACGGTCAGACGCGCCCACTGGCTCGGCCGGATGACCGCGCGCATCAAGGGCGCTTTCGAGCTGACGGAACTCTACGAAGTGAGTTTTACCCCCAGGAGGAAACTATGACCGAGGCCGCAACGCACGGCGAGACGCAGAACGAATCCACTCGCAGCGCGCAGAAGGATACCCTTCTCTCCCCGAGGTTCTACACGACAAACTTCGATGAGATCGACAGCATCGATGTAACGCCCGTCCGCGAGGAGTGGGACGCCCTTATCGCCGAGATGAAGAGCGATCCAAACCAAGGTCACTTTATCCGGAACGAGGAATTCAAAGTCGACACGTCTTCGTTACCCGAGGAACTAAAAAAGGAGTTTGAAGATTTTCTTATCAGTTCGGTTACGGCCGAATTTTCAGGATGTGTGCTCTACGCGGAAATGAAGAAGCGAGCGAAAAATCCGGATATGAAAGAGCTCTTCGGGCTCATGGCGCGCGACGAGGCGCGTCACGCCGGGTTCATCAACGAGACGCTCAAGGATTTCGGCATCGGCGTCGACCTCAGTTTCTTGACAAAGGCCAAGAAATATACGTTCTTCCAACCGAAATTCATCTATTACGCAACCTATCTCTCCGAGAAGATTGGGTACGCGCGCTACATCACCATCTATCGGCAGTTCGAAAAGCACCCTGAACTCCGGTTCCATCCCATCTTCAAGTGGTTCGAAAACTGGTGCAACGACGAGTTCCGCCACGGCGAAGCCTTTGCGCTTCTGATGCGCGCCAACCCGCACCTCCTGAGCGGGCTCAATAAGCTCTGGGTGCGCTTCTTTGTTCTGGCCGTGTTCGCAACCATGTATGTTCGCGACCACTCGCGGCCTGCCTTCCACAAGGCGCTCGGGATGGACCCGACCGACTACGACTTCCAGGTTTTCCGCATCACGAGCCAGATTTCGCAACAGGTCTTCCCGGTGAAGCTCGATCTCGACAATCCGGCGCTGCACCGCGGCTTCGAGCGATTGTTCGGGATTTCCGTCAAGCGAGAAGCCGCCAAGACCGAGGGCGGCGTCTCGGGGTTGCTGAAAAACATCGGTTATTCCGCCGCAGCTGCGGTAACATTCGCGCGGCTCTTCATGATGCCAGCCGCGCGCAACGTGCTGCCGGACCGCATCAGGCTGGCGCCGGCATGGTAGGAAGGACGACGAGGTGACAGAATTCGCGCTCCCAGCAACTTACGTTCTTTTTGTCTGGTGGTTCAGCACGGGCGCCATCCTGTACCTCAATAACCTTCCGCAATACACCTACAAATGGAGCTTCCTCGGCGTAACTTGCGTGCTCGGAGGCTCCCTCTACGGTCTCTATGTCACAAGCCATAGCGATACGATTGCATCCGCCTATTGGAGCTTCACCTTCGGGCTGCTCGCCTGGGCCTGGACGCAATTCACATTCTTCGCCGGGCTGATCACGGGGCCGCGCACGACGGCCTGCCCCTCCACATGCAAGGGGCCGCGCCATTTCTGGCATGCGGTCGAGACCAGCATGTATCACGAGATCAGCGCCGCGCTGCTTGGCGTCGCGATCTGCTTCACGACCATGACCGGCAAAAACCACGTCGGTTCGTGGACCTATACGATCATCTGGCTGATGCATTCGAGCGCGAAGATCAACGCCGTTCTCGGCGTGCGGAATCTGAACGATCATTTCTTCCCGGATCACCTTCGCTATCTGTCGGGCTTCCTCAAGAAGCGGTCGATGAACCTGCTCTTTCCGGTGTCCATAACCGTCTCGACCGTCGCCGCGGCCGTGCTTTGGCATAAGGCTATCGAGATACAGCACGACCGCTTCGAACTGCTGGCCTACACCTTTTACATCGTCATTCTTGCCCTTGGGATCCTCGAACATTGGTTCCTGGTGCTGCCGATCCCCGCGGAAGCTCTCTGGAATTGGAGCGTGAAAGCCAGCAAGGCCTTGACCGGACCGGAATTCGAGGAAATCGAGATCGCGGAGGCTCGCCATCCCGCGCCGGTTCACGTCCCGGCTTACGAGAAGCTTGAGGTCATTTCCGCCGAGCCGGCTTCGCCCGCGCCCGCTCGCGTTCCTGTGGCCGTGACGCAAGACATCTAGCCCATCTTATTCGCCCCAAAGCCCGATCATATTGGGACAGCCACCGGTCAAACGCCCAGCGGTTCCAGCGAAGGTCACACCTCGCGGACTGGTTTGAGCAGGTTCGCTGTGAACGCGTTGGAGGTTGACGATCCGGGCTCCAGGGGCTTCGCGCCCCGCCATTCATGGCCCGGATTGCTGCAATCCGAACGCTACGAGGCTGAACAGCTCCGCTTCCGGGCAGCATGAGGCGAGCGAGACCCGGATGCGGCTTGCGGTTTCAGTAATGCGGCCGGCGATTTTCAGCAGCCGCAAGCGAATGGTGGCGAATTCGCTTTGCCGGGCAGGGTTCCAGGATGGCGCGCAATCGCGGAGATCGAGCAGCAGCCAATAGGCGGCGGTGTGCAGAATGAGGCGGAACTGATTGGCAAGCGGCGAACGGCAGCTCGTGCGATCCGAAGCGGTTTGAGCCTTATGCTGCTTGATCAGGTTTTCGGCTTGGCCGCGTGCGCAATAGAGCGTCGCGTAAATGTATTCCGCGCTGCCCTTCTTCAGCGAGGTGACCACATAACGGATATCGAGGCCCCGGCGAAGCATATCGTCTTCCTGGCTCGCGCTGGCCTCGATCCGCGCCACGGCGCGGCGTTCCCTGGCCCAGGATTTGGCGGCATAGCGCTTCTCGGCATAACCACGCAGCACGGCATGCTGGCCCTCAGCGCGGCGCACGCGGATATCGTCGGCGGCGGTCTCCACGAGCCTGTCGAGCACGGCATTGCCGGAAAGCCCGAAAATGTAATCGACGCCGTTCGCCTCGCACCAGGTCATCGCTTCCTCGCGGCCGTAATGACTATCGCCGCGGATGGTGATGCGGGTGTTGGGCCAATGCCGGCGGATGCGGCGGATCAGGCGGCGCAGCCAGCCGCGAACTTCCTTGCCCGATGGCGTCTTGCCGGGGCGCAGGATCACGGCCACTGGGCGGCCGGTTGCGGTGTCGTAGATGTGGATCGGCAGAAAGCAGCGCTCGTCGTAATGAGCGTTCCATTCCGCCAGTTTCTGGCGGCCGTGCACGATATCGAGCGTATCGTCGATGTCCAGAACCACCGAAGCGGGCTGCTTCGAGTAGCTGGCGCACCAAATATCGATCAGCGCATAAGTGAGCCGGACGATCTCTTTCAGCGTAGGCGCATTCTCCCAGCGTGAAACAGTTGCCTGCGAGCATAAATCCGCACCCGTATCTGGAAGCCGCCCGCAGGCGAGCTTGAAGGCAGGGTCGGTTCGCAGAAAGTGAAAGTCATTGCCGTCCGGATAGCCGCAGGCAATCGCAAACATGCGCGCTCTGAGCACATCCTCGACTGTGTGGGTGATATGCGCCGGGTCGCGCGGATCGTCGATCAGAGCGGCAAGCGTTCTGGCTATCGCCCGGCGGCGCTCGGCAAGCGAAAGCAAGATCACGCCGCTGTCAGAGGAAAGACGGCCGCCATCGAATGCGGCTGTGACTTTCTTGCGCGACACAGCTGGCAAGGTAAAGGTAAGCGGGCTATCGTCGGTCATGGCGGGTGTGGCTCAGCTGTTTGACGTGCGCTGGATGGTTTCGACACCCATTTCCTACGCAAGTTCAATCTCTTGCGCTACTCCCGCCAGCCAAATCCCCCCGCCGGGTGAATAAGAACGGCTAGGGGCGAAAGGGGCGGCAAGCGACTGCGCCACCTTGTGCATAAGCCTTAGTTCCGCCTTCAGAGCAGCGTTAATTCCACCGCGATGAAACCGGTCCGCTGGGAAATCTTCGGCGTCGCTCCAGCCTTGCTGTTCGCGGGGCTGGCGTCGTGCGCGCTCACGGCCTGTGGCGGCTCGGGCGAGAAGCCCGTAAGCGCCGTAAGTCCAGGCGCGCCCGGCGGCGAGCCTGTCGCTCTCGCGCCGAGACGGTCCACCGCGCAAACCGTGGCGATGTCCGTCAACCAGGACGAAGTCGCCAAAGCGGTCGAGCGGCTCCGCATCACCAAGAAGCGGAAGGAAAGCCCCTTCGATCAGGCCGGTGCCGACCTCAACAGCAACGGCCGCGCAAAGGCGCTTGTGCTGTTTTCCGGGCAGGATTGGTGCTCGCCGCAGGGCTGCACGCTCGTCGTCTTCGAGCCTGGCGACGCCGGCTTCCGGCCGGTATCGCAAATCGTCGGGGTGAAGCCGCCCGTCGCCGTTGGCCCTGGCTCGAACGCGGGCTGGCGCGACCTAATTGTGAAGACGGGCGCCGGCAAGGCCGTGCGGCTGCAATTCACCGGCGGCGGTTATCCGGCGAACGCCGCGACGCAGCCGGACGCGACCGCCGAAGCGGCGCAATCCGAAGTGCTGATCCAGGCGCCGGGCGGGCAGACGGCCTCCGCGACGCCGGACCCCGCCTCTGTCAGATAGAGAGCGTGAGACATGGACCTCGACGATCTTGAACCGCGAAAGCAACCCGCAAAGCTGAAGGATCTTTCGGTTTATTCGGTGGAGGATTTGCGCGCCTACATGGAACTCTTGAGGGCGGAAATCGCCCGCGCCGAGGCCATGATCAAGCATAAGGACGCGCACAAGGACGCCGCCAGCGCCTTCTTCAAGAAATAACGGCCGCCCGCCTCCGCTGGAGCGGCGCATGTGGGCTGGCGGACGCTTCCCCGTCCTCGATGCGCTGCGGCGACGCAACGAAGAAGAAGTCCGAACGGCAGATTACACCAACCGCCAAAGCCGCCGGCTCATACCGCTCGCCGGGCCGTTGGAGCATATACGGCCGATTAACTCTATTGGGTTCGTTTTGCAAAAACAGGTGGCTTTGGCGGTATCATGATACCACACTGCGCCACCTGGCAAAAGGGCCGTAACGTATGGCGATTTGTATTATGCGCAGGCGACCCTCAGCCCGGCCTGCCGGTCGTCAACCGAAGGGCGCGCCGTCTCACGCTCCGGCAGCCCAAGGAAGTTCGCCGTCAGCTCCGCCACGCGCTCGCGCTCGCGATCCACATGGATCATGTGATAGCTGTCCTCCATGTAGATCAGCTCACATTCCCCGCCATGCAGGCGCTTGATCTTCTCCGCGTTGCGCGGATGGGCGATGTCGTCCTCGCGCGCGTGGAGGAGCAGCGTCGGGACAGAAATGTTCGGCAGAGCCGCCTTGAGATCCCGGTTTAGCCGGAAGTTGTGGTAAAGCGCAATGATCGGGAACGTTGTCAGGATGCCCTTCAGATTGGCGCCCTCAACGAGGAAGCGCCGCATGCGCTCGTCCTTGATGCCGTAGGGCGGGCGCTCCTCGAAGTGAAGGTGGTGGTAGCGCTTCAGCCACTTCAGCGGGTCGATCAGATGCGCGCCGGCTCGCTGCCAAAGGCTTTGGTTCCAGCCGTCGTAGTTCAGCGTCGGCGAGTAGATGACGGACTTATCGACGAGCCCGCGCTCCTGGTGCGCGAGCATGAGGCCGAGCGTGCCGCCGACGCAGATGCCCGCCGTGTAAACGTGGCGCACTTCCCGCTTCAGCGCGTAAAGCGGCTCGCGCAAGCTGTCGAGCCAATCCTCGTGCGTGGTCGCCTCAAGCGCCGCCACGTCCTGGCAATGGCCCGCAATACGGGGCGCGTAGACCGTGAAGCCCAGCCGGTTCAGCGCCTTGCCCACAAAGCGCATCTCGACGGGTGCGCCCGTCAGCCCATGAATGAGGAGAACGGCCTTGTCGCTCGACCCCTCGAAGTAAAAGCTGTATTCGTCTGTTTCAATTCGTGGCCTCACCACGGACCTCTTTTCAACTCCAGGCTGCGCATCGCAGTCCCTATGCCCAACACACATGGCGGCGCTTGCTTCAGCCTTTACCCGCCTTCGATTGCCCCCGGGGGCGCGTTTCGCCCTAAGCCTTTGTCGCCCGGCGGAAGCACTGATCGAGCAGCCGCACCGCGAGGTCGAGTTCTTCTTTTGTGGAGGTCAGCGCCGGGGCCAGCGTGATCACGTTCTTGTAGTAGCCGCCGATGTCGAGCACGAGCCCCAGCTTTTGGCCATTGCCGGCGTCGAGATCGCCCAGCATCGCAATGTCCACGATACGGTCGGTCATGGCCTTGTCGGGCGTGAAGCCGTCCTCGCCCGTGATCTCGATGCGAAGCGCGAGCCCAAGCCCGTCAACGTCGCCCATGATCTTGTGGCGCTTCTGCAAATCCTTGAGCGCGCCCAGGAAATGCGCGCCCTTGTCCATCACGGTAGCGCCGAAGTCGCTTTCGCCGAGCATCTTCACCGCTTCGAGAGCAACCGCCGTGCCCATCGGGTTGCTCGCGAAGGTGGAATGCGTCGAACCGGGCGGGAAGACGCCGGGATCGATCAGCTCCTCGCGCGCCCAGATGCCGGACAGCGGGTTGAGCCCATTGGTGATCGCTTTGCCGAACACGAGCACGTCGGGCGTCACGCCGAAATGCTCGATGGACCACATCTTGCCGGTGCGGAACACGCCCATCTGGATCTCGTCGACCACCAGCAGGATGCCGTACCTGTCGAGCACCTTCTTCAGCTCGGCGAAGAAATTCATGGGCGGGATCACATAGCCGCCCGTGCCCTGGATGGTCTCCACGTAGAAGGCCGCGTATTCGGCCTCGCCCGCCTTCGGATCCCAGACGCCGTGATATTCGGTCTCGAACAGCCGTTCGAACTGCTTCACGCAATGGAGGCCGTATTCCTCCTTGCTCATGCCCTTCGGCCCGCGGAAATGATAGGGGAAGGGGATGAACTGCGCGCGGTCGCCGAAATGGCCGTAGCGGCGGCGGTAGCGGTAGCTCGACGTGATGGCCGAGGCGCCGAGCGTGCGGCCGTGATAGCCGCCCTCGAAGGCGAACATCAGGCTCTTGCCGCGGCAGGCGTTGCGGACGAGCTTCAAACTGTCTTCCACCGCCTGGCTGCCGCCGACATTGAAGTGCACGCGGCCCTTCTTGCCGAACTTCGCCTCCATGTCGCGGGCGACATGCGCGGCTAGTTCGATCTTGGAGCGATGCAGATATTGCGAGGCGACCTGCGGCAGGGTATCGAGCTGGCGCTTGGCGGCGTCGTTGAGCCGCTTATTGGCGTATCCGAAGTTGACCGCCGAATACCACATCTGCAGGTCGAGATATTTCGTCCCGTGGCTATCCCAGATGTAGGCGCCTTCACAGCGCTCGAAGATCGGCGGCGTTTCGAGGTAATGCACGGTATCCCCGAAGGAACAGTACTCACGCTCGAGCGCGCGCAACTCATCTTCGCTCGCCTCCGACTGGGCGCGCGGAAAGGCTGTCTTGGGGGTTGGCTGATAATTCATGGACATTTACTCTTAAACTGAGGCGCCGAGCCCAGCATCGAGGATGGGCAGATCGGGCCGGGCCGCGGGTACGAGACTTTCGAAAGCCGCCTGGACATCCGAGAATGTCGAATATTCGACGGCGGCGATGCCCTGGTCCCTTGTGTAGCGAACAAGGCTTTTTTTGGCGAAGACGATGTCGGTTTCGTGGGCGACGCAGAAATCCGACCTGCCGTCGCCGATGAGAACGGTGCGCCGCCCGTCGCTCGGAGAGGCCAGAGCGCATTTGCAGGTGCCGGCGCCCGACGCACAGTCCTGGACCTTATGCGGATGCGCAAGCGTAAAGCTTCTCTCCCCCTTTTGAATGAGCCTGTTGGCGTTCACGGGGAGGTTCGGCAAGCCGGCCCGCCGCAGAATGCGCTCGATGAAGTAATCGACGCCATCGCTCACAATGGCGAGTTCGACACCGCGCTCTTCGCAGAACGCGACGAAAGCCGGGAAATCGGGGTCGATCTGAAGCGCGTCGAGGGCGGCGTCCAACTCCGGAAGGCTCGCATCCACGAGTTCCATCTGACGGCGCATGCATTCGGCCGAGCCGATCTCGCCAGCCTCCCACACAGCTTCGACATCGCGCCATTCTGGAGCTGCAAACCGGGTGAAAATCGCGTCTGCCGTATCTTCCTTAGTAATGGTTCCGTCAAAATCGCACACAACCTTTAACGGCATTTTTACCCCCTCAATGCACTTCAAATGAAATAGCATGCAAACATGAGCGCAACCTGAGCAGATGGTTCTGCGCTACAGCGCTTTGTATCGAACTGTGTTTTTTATGTCGCGGGGAAGCTGAGGCGGACGCAGAGGCCCTTACCGCTTTCCGGCGTATGGACGGAGAGCGAGGCGTTCATCAGCGCCGCGCACTGGCGCGCGATTGTCAGGCCGAGGCCGCTGCCGAGCGCCTTGCCGGTGTGAAGGCGGAAAAAGCGCTCGAAGATCTTTTCGCGCACGGGTTCGGGGATGCCGGGCCCCGCGTCGATGATGTCGAGGGTGACGAAGTCCGCCCTTCGCCCGGCCTTGACGACGATGAAGCTTTTCTCGGGCGCATATTTCACCGCGTTGCCGATCAGGTTCCTGAGCGTCAGATAGAGAAGGTCGCCATTGGCGCGAACGAAAAGCGGCTCTTCCAGCGCAAGCTCGATCTTCTGCCCGCGCCGCTCGCTCAAAGGCGCAAGCTCGCGCCGGACGCGCTCGGCGGCGGCGTAGGCGTCGAGTTCGTAAAGGTCGAACTCGGACTGTTCGACGCGGGTCAGCGTGAGCAGCTGCTCGACGAGATGACTCGCGCGCTCCACGCCTTCCAGAAGGCCCTTGAGAGACTGGATGCGGCTTTCGTCGGTCGTGGCTTTAAGCCCCATCTGCGCCTGCAGCTTGATCGCCGTGAGCGGCGTTCGAAGCTCATGGGCTGCAAGCTCGGTGATCTGCCTTTCGCGCGAAAGCGACTGGTCGAGGCGCGTGAGGAGCGCGTTGATCGCCTCCACCAGCGGGAGCAGGTCCGGCGGGAGCCGCGCGTTATCGAGCGGCGTCATCTGATCGGGCGTCCTCGCATGCACCTGGCGCGTCACCTTGTGCAGATCGGAAATGCCGGACTGAATGGCCCGCCAAAGAAGGAAGACGAAGAGCGGAAGCGAGATCAGGAAGGGATAGATGAGCGCCCTGGCGATGCTCGACACCAGCAGTTGCCGCGATACGACCTGCTCGCCAAGCTCGATGATGAGGAGCTTTGCGGGCAAGTGCAGGGAATACATGCGCCAGACATCCCCATCGATGACCGGATCGGAGAAGCCCTCCGGGAAAGGCGGCACGGATTCGGGCGTGTCGCCGTTCGAATTCAAAACGAGCTTCGGTCCGAACCACACGCGCAGCATGCGGTATTGCGAGCTGGCGGCGAAGACCGCCTTGTCCTCCTCCTTCAGATTGTCCGGCGAGATGCTGAAATCGAGCGGGCGGTCGAAGCCGCCAGCCGTGGCCGCCTGCTGGATGATGAAGACGAGGCCGTTGGCGTTGACGATGAGCGCGTGGTCGTACGCCTCCGCGATGCTTTGCCTGGCGCTGTGGTAGGCGAGGAGGCCGATGACGCTCACATACACGCAAAGAACAGAGAGCGTTCCGATCAGGAGCTTGAACGTCAGGGAGCGGTTCTTGAAGAGGCGGTTCATTCTGGGATCACATAGCCAAGCCCGCGGCGCGTGGAGATCAGCTCGCGGCCAAGCTTGCGCCGCAGGTTGTAAATGAGCGCCTCAACCGTGTTGCTCTCGAAGGCCTCGCCCTCCTCGTATATCGCCTCCTCGATCTGCGTCTTGCTGGCCGTCTTCCCTCTCTGGCTCAGGAGCATCGAAAGCAGCTTCAGCTCCTTCGGCTGCAGCGCAATCTCCTGGCCCTCCACCGTAACCCGGAGCTTCACAGGATCGAATTCGAGCGGGCCGACGCGAAGCGCATTCTCCACCCGCCCCTGCCGGCGCCGGATGATGGAGCGCAAGCGCGCCAGCAATTCGTCGAGGTCGAAGGGCTTCACCATGTAGTCGTCGGCGCCGAGGTCGAGGCCGAGCACGCGGTCGGGCGGGGTGAACCGCGCGGACAGAATGAGGACCGGCGCATCGCTTTGCGCCCGGCGGAGCGATTTCAGGAGGCCGAGGCCGCAGCCGTCCGGCAGGCCGATATCGAGGACGACCGCATCGAAGGAGCCGACCTTCATCGCCAGCTCCGCGCTTTCGGCGTCGGCGCAAAGCTCGACCGCGTAACCCGCCTCGCCGAGCGCGGCCTTGAGCAACCCGCCGACCATCGGATCGTCTTCGACAAGCAGCAACTTCATTGGATGTGCCTGAAATTCATGCCGGAAACGGCCACGCCGCTCACCCAGAAAATCCTACATTAAGCCGTAACAGGCGTATGCTAGACTGAAGGCGAAATGCGGACGCGGATCGATTACTCGCCTTATCGTGTTCCGCAAAGTCACGCACCCGAACGGCGCCACCAAGAGGGCGATAACCCGGCAATTCAATGGCAACCGCGTCGCTAACCGGAACCGAGCAGCCGAGCTTGAAGCAGTCCGCGCTCATTGGCGCGCTCGGAATCGTGTTCGGCGACATCGGCACGAGCCCGCTCTACGCCTACAGGGAAGCGCTCAATTCGGCGGGCGGCGTGGAACCGCTGCAACCGCTGGTGTTCGGCTGCATATCGCTCGTTTTCTGGGCGCTCATCATCGTGGTCTCGATCAAATACGTACTCGTCGTCATGAAGGCCACGAACGACGGGGAAGGCGGCATCATGGCGCTCACCGCTCTCGCCGCCACCGCCCTGAAGGACGAAAAATGGCGGGAGCGGGCCATCCTGTGCGGGCTGATCGGCGTCGCGCTGTTCTACGGCGACTGCATCATCACGCCCGCCATCTCGGTCCTGAGCGCGGTCGAAGGGCTCGAAGTGGCGACGCCCGTTTTCAAGCCGTACGTCGTCCCCGTCGCCGGCGGCGTATTGGCCGCGCTTTTCCTCTTGCAGAGCCGGGGCACGGGGCGGATCGGCGCGCTTTTCGGTCCCGTAATGATCGTCTGGTTCGCGGTGATCGGGCTCGCGGGTATCCCCCATATCCTTCACAAGCCGGAAATATTGGAGGCGTTGAACCCCGCCTATGGCCTCGATCTCGTAACGCGGCACGGCTGGACCGGCTTTCATGTGCTGGGGTCCGTGTTCCTTGTGCTCACCGGCGCGGAAGCACTCTACGCGGACGAGGGGCATTTCCAGGCGGGCGTCATCAAGTTCGACTGGTTCTCGATGGTGCTGCCTGCCTTGCTTTTGAACTATCTCGGCCAGGGCGCGCTCGTGCTTTCGAACGCGGACGCAGTCTCGAACCCCTTCTACCTCATGTTTCCGGGCTGGGCGCTCTACCCCGCGGTTGCGCTCGCCACGGCGGCGACCATCATCGCAAGCCAGGCCGTGATCAGCGGCGCGTTCACCATGACGCAGCAGGCCATCCTGCTCGGCTTCCTGCCGCGCATGGAGATCCGCTTCACCTCGGAGACCGAGGCGAGCCAAATCTACGTGCCGCAAATCAATTGGATCCTTGCCGTCGCGGTCATCGGCCTCGTTCTCTCGTTCAAGACATCGAGCGCGCTGGCGGGCGCCTACGGCGTGGCCGTCTCGACCACGATGCTGGCGACCACGCTGCTCGTGGGGACGGTCGCCTATTACAACTGGGGATGGAGCCTGCGAAGGACAGCCGCGATCATCTCGATCTTCTTCGTCGTCGACGCGGCCTTTTTCGGCGCGAACCTCATCAAAATCCTGGAAGGCGGCTACGTGCCCCTTCTCACCGGCGTCGCCATCCTCTTCGCCATGACGACCTGGCGGCGCGGACGGACCATCCTTTTCGACCAGATCGCCAAGGACAACCCCCGCTATGAGGCGTTCTGGGAACAGATGCATTGCGAGAACATGCCGCGCGTTCCCGGCGCCGCCATCTATCTCACGAGCCGCCCCGACCGCGTGCCGTCTTCGCTCGTGCTCAACGTGAAGCACAACAAATGCTTGCACAAAACCGTGATCATGCTGACCGTCATCGCGGAGCGCATTCCGCGCGTGCCCAAGCACAGGCGCGTCGCGCGCGAGGTTCTGGAGCACGGTTTTGTGCGCCTGACGCTGCGCTATGGGTTCGCGCAGACGCCCGACGTGCCGCGGTCGCTTCGAAGCGCCGTGGAGCGGAAGATCGATCTCGGCTGCGAGATGGATTGCGACGCTGTTTCCTATTTCGTCGGCCGCGCCATCCCCGTGCCCTCGACGAAGCCCGAGCTTCCGGGCTGGCGCGAGCCGGTGTTCATCTTCCTGACGAAGAATGCGACGGCGGCGTCCAACTTCTTCTGCATCCCGTCCGTGCAGGTGGTCGAACTCGGCACGTTTGTCGAAGTCTAGCAGAACTCCGCCGATTTGCCCAACGCACCGTCATCCCGGCCAAGCGAAGCGCGAGCCGGGATCTGCAAAAAATGAGGCCTACGGTGTGTTGAGATCCCGGATAAGGCTTCGCCTTTCCGGGATGACAAACAAAGGCCAGCCGTTGGATTAATTGGGAAACTCGTCCTACGGCCGCCAGCGCAGGAAGTTCGAGATGAGCTTCAACCCGAGCTTCTGGCTCTTTTCGGGGTGGAACTGGCTGCCCGCGATGTTGTCGCGCGCGACAAGCGCCGTGATCGGCCCGCCATAGTCGGAGAGCGCCACGATGTCGCCCGCGTTTTCCGGCCGAAGCTGATAGGAATGCACGAAATAGGCGTGCCAGCCGCCGGGGCCGCCGGGGATGCCTTCGGTCAGGGCGTGCTCGCGCGCGAATGTCAGCGTGTTCCAGCCCATATGCGGGATCTTGAGCGTCTTGTCCGATGGCTGGATCAGATCCACCTCACCCGCGATCCAGCCGAGGCCCTTGTGGACGCCGTGCTCCAGCCCGCGGTCGGCGAGCATCTGCATGCCGACGCATATGCCGAAAAAGGGCCGGCCGCGCTGAAACACCGCTTCCTTGAGCGCTTCGATCATGCCGGGCGTTTCGGTCAGCCCGCGATAGCAATCGCCGAACGCGCCGACGCCTGGAAGCACAATGCGATCCGCGCGCCGCACGGCTTCGGGATCCGCCGTCACGGAAATTCCGGCCGAAAGCCCGCTCTCGCGAGCCGCGCGCTCGAACGCCTTCGCAGCAGAATGCAGATTGCCGGACTGGTAATCGATGATAGCGACGGACATCGGTTCAGGCCGTCGCTTCCGGCCACGTGCCGACCGTGTGCGGGCTGCGCCAATCGCCGCTCCTGATATCCATCACGGGCGTCGCGCCGGGGCCGCCCTTCACGTGCCCGATCCAGGCGTCGAAAAAGCGCCGCTCGCATTCGAGACGGCTTCGCCCCACGACCGAAGCGAGAAAGGCGTAGCCCTTGCGCTGCAGGTTCCAGCGTATGAGGTTGTTGCCCTCGAAGCCGGCGATGAGCGCAAGCAGCAGGTTGACGATGCCAACGGCTTGCGCCTTGAGGCCGAATTCGGCGAGAACGGCCACGAGCGCGCTGGACAGGACCGCCGCCACGATGAATTCGAACCACAGCCGGTTGAAAAGGAGCCAAAACGGGCCGAACAGAAAGCCCCAAAGGGTGAAGCCCTCCTTGACGAAGACGACGCCGTCGGCGCGCGCCTCGATGCTTTCGGCGGGCCTTTGCGGCTCATGCACGGTGTAAATGATCATGGGCGTCTCCAGCCTGGGCTTTAGCCTCCGAGCTGTCCTTTCGTCGATGGAATTTGGCCCGCCATCCGCTCGTTGATGGCGATGGCGTCCCGCAAAGCGCGCGCCAAGCCCTTGAAGCAGCTTTCCGCGATATGGTGGGCATTCTCACCGTAGAGCGCCTCGATGTGAAGCGTAATTCCGGCATTCTGCGCCAGCGCCTGGAAAAATTCGCGAAAAAGCTCCGTGTCCATGACGCCGATCTTCTGCGCCGGGAAGGTCACGCGCCAGATGAGATAGGGGCGCCCCGAAATGTCGAGCGCCGTGCGCGTCAGCGTCTCGTCCATCGGCGAGTAGGCATGGCCGTATCGTGCGATGCCCGCCTTGTCGCCAAGCGCTACGCTAAGCGCCTGCCCGAGCGCGATGCCGCAATCCTCCACCGTGTGGTGCTGGTCGACATGAAGATCGCCCGCCGCATTGAGCGCGATGTCGATGCCGGAATGCCGAGAAAGCTGCTCCAGCATGTGATCGAAAAAGCCGACGCCGGTCGAGATCGCAAAAGCGCCGGTCCCGTCCAGGTTGACCTCGACGGCGATCCCGGTCTCTTTTGTCTTTCGTTCGATTCGCGCTTTTCTCAAGCTTCAGCCCTCGCTCGCGCCAGCGCCTTCTTGACGGCGCGGCGGCGCTTTCCATATCCCACGCCATAACCCAGGTACGATACATGACGCATTTTGCGCAATCCCTTCAAGACCAATCGGTCTGGCATGGCACCACAATTGTCACCGTCCGCAAGGGCGGGCGCGTGGTGGTGGCGGGCGACGGGCAGGTTTCGCTCGGCCAGACCGTCATCAAGTCGACCGCGAAAAAGGTTCGCACGCTCGGCAAGGGCAACGTGATTTCCGGCTTCGCGGGCGCGACCGCCGACGCGTTCACGCTGTTCGAGCGGCTCGAATCGAAGCTTGAGATGTATCCCGAGCAGCTCGTGCGCGCCTGCGTCGATCTGGCGAAGGACTGGCGCACCGACCGCTATCTGCGCCGGCTCGAAGCCATGATGATCGTCGCCGACAAGAACGCGACGCTCGTGCTGACGGGCTCGGGCGACGTGCTGGAGCCGGATAGCGGCGTGATGGGCATCGGCTCGGGCGGCAATTACGCGCTGGCGGCCGCGCGCGCGCTGCTCGAGACGGACTTTTCGGCCGAGGACATCGCGAAGAAGGCGATGGCGATCGCGGCGGACATTTGCGTCTACACCAACAACAGCATTATCGTCGAAAGCCTGCCTTCTGCGGTCTGAATTACTTATCGTCATGGCCGGGCCTGACCCGGCCATCCAGGGCAACAAACGCCGATGTTTCTGGATGGCCGCCCCAAGGGCGGCCATGACACGGGAAAAACGAAATGACAAACTTCTCCCCACGCGAAATCGTCTCCGAACTCGACCGCTACATCGTCGGCCAGAACGACGCCAAGCGCGCCGTCGCCATCGCGCTGCGCAACCGCTGGCGCAGGCAGCAGCTCGACGAGGAGATGCGCGAGGAGGTTCTGCCGAAGAACATCCTCATGATCGGCCCGACGGGCGTCGGCAAGACCGAGATTTCGCGCCGCCTCGCCAAGCTCGCCAACGCGCCGTTTTTGAAGGTGGAGGCGACCAAGTTCACCGAGGTGGGCTATGTCGGCCGCGACGTGGATCAGATCGTGCGCGACCTCGTGGAGGCGGCCATCGGCCTCGTGAAGGAGGGCAAGCGCAAGGAAGTGCGCGCGAAGGCGCATCTCTTGGCGGAGGAGCGGGTGCTGGCCGCGCTCGTCGGCGCGAATGCGAGCCCCGCCACGAAGGACGCGTTCCGCAAGCGCCTGCGCGACGGCGAACTCGACGACAAGGAGATCGAGGTTCAGGTCTCCGATTCCGGCGGCATGCCCGGCTTCGAGATTCCCGGCATGCCCGGCGGCTCAATCGGCATGATCAACCTGCAGGATATGTTCGGCAAGGCGTTCGGCCAGCGCACCAAGACGCGCCGCCTCACGGTGCGCGATTCCTACGAGCTTCTCATCGCGGACGAGTTCGACAAGCTCATCGACAACGAGCAGATCGCGCAGGAGGCGATCCGCGCGACCGAGAACAACGGCATCGTGTTCCTCGACGAGATCGACAAGATATGCGCGCGCTCCGAGCGCATCGGCGCCGATGTGAGCCGCGAGGGCGTGCAGCGCGATCTGTTGCCGCTCATCGAGGGCACGACGGTCGGGACCAAATACGGGCCGGTGAAGACGGACCACATCCTGTTCATCGCGTCGGGCGCGTTCCATGTCGCCAAGCCCTCGGACCTGTTGCCCGAGATGCAGGGCCGCCTGCCGATCCGCGTCGAGCTGCAGGCGCTGACGGGGGACGACTTCCGCCGCATCCTGCGCGAGCCGAAAACGAGCCTCATCAAGCAATACATCGCGTTGCTCGCCACCGAGGGTGTGGAGCTGGAGTTTACCGGGGACGCCATCGACGCCATCGCCGATGTCGCGGTGCAGGTGAACGCGAGCGTGGAGAACATCGGCGCGCGGCGGCTCTCGACGGTGATGGAGCGCGTGCTCGACGTGATCAGCTTCGAGGCTTCCGACAAGGCGAGCACGAAGTTCGAGATCGACGCGGCTTACGTGCGCGCGCAGGTGGGCGAGTTGGCGAAGAACGCGGACCTGTCGAAGTTCATCCTTTAAGGAGAGAGATCGTTATCGCCGCAGCAGCTCGTTCTGCATCGCAGCGGCGAGCATTATTGGTCTGGTAGGCGAACGGCTATGCGGCTCATGGTTCGGCAAGCTGACCGCCAGGTTCACGCCGTTGGGCGCGTTCGACCTCATCCTTGCCGCAGGATGATGCCTCAATTTCCGCCTATTCCGGCGTCCTAGCTGGCCTGGCAGCCGCTTCCATTTACCGCACGGTGCGTTGGACTGCGGATTATTTATGTTGTTCGGTGGGTGGCAACAGCGGCGCAAGACGGGCGGGCGATGGGTCTCGAAATTGGCGTTCTGCTTTTTCTAATTTTCGCAATCACCGGCATGAGGGCCTTATGGATACCGAAGCCTGCGCCGCCCAAGCCTTTGGGTCCGGCTGAGCTGGTCTGTCCGCGATGCAAGACCAAGATCACGCGCACATGTCCAAACTGCCAGAGCGCGATCCCGAAGCCGGCCATGGAGTGCCCGAAATGCCGCATCGTTGCGAAAAACATCCCCTGCACGGTCTGCAAGACCGAGATCCAATCCGTGGCATAGACGCAGGGCAAGGGACGCGGGCGCGATGAGCGGGCGCTTCTGGATTTTCATCGGAGCGCTTCTCGGCGGGCTCGCGGTGGCGGCGGGCGCAATTGGGGCGCATGCTTTGCCGCAAGTCGCCGCGTCGCCGGATGCGCGGCGCATCTTCCAGACCGGCCAGCTCTATCACGCGCTGCATGCGCTCGCGCTCATCGCCGTGGGCCTCGTCCTGATGCAATCGGAAGGCTGGCGCGCGCGCTTTTCGGCGTGGCTGCTTCATCTGGCGGGCGCAGCTTTCCTGACGGGAATCGCCTGCTTCTCCGGCGGCATCTACGTGCAGGTCGCCGAGGGGCTCAGCTCCAGCGGCGGGATCGTTCCGCTCGGCGGCATAGCCTTCATGGCCGGCTGGGCGGCGTTCGCAATCGGCGCGCTCGGTTTGCGCGGCTGATCCGTCTCATCAAGAAGCCGGCGCCGAGCCCAGAACGCGAAACGATTAAGCGTCTGCGGCCGGCTTGTTGAGCGGCGCAGTCAGTGAGCCGTAGTCAGGACGCCATTGACGGCGGCTTTGCGGCGGCCTCTCGTCTTGGCGGCAACAGGAGCTTCGATGCTCTTGGCGCGCTTGGTGGAAGCCTTCTTCCCGGACTTGGCCGTCTTTCCGCTAGCCGCGCGCTTCGCAGCCGATGCGGCCTTGCGGTTCGCCTTGCGCACGCGGTCGACTTCGCACGCGGCAAGATGCAGCAACGAGCGCAGATCCTGAGAAAGGGAGGCGTCGAGTTCGGACACGGCGTTGGACGCATTGGCGAGGCAGTGCGCAATCGTGTTGATCGCGACTGTCGAGGGAGAAAGCTTCGACATTTTTTTGTTTCTTTCCATGAACGTTGGCCCCATCGGCCAAGCTCACGGATAGCAACTTATGGTTGCAACCGGTTTAAGCTAAAATTTTCAATTGAAGCGATCTATTTGAAAAAATCGGCCGCGTTTACAGACGCTTAAGGAGTTCAGCCTTCTTCGCCGAGAACTCAGCCTCGGTGAGCACGCCTTTCTCTTTCAACTGTGCAAGTTGCTCGATGAGCCCGAGGATCGTCGCGGCGTCGCCGCTTGGGCTTTGCGATGGCGATGGCGCCGGCGCCGGCGGCTGAGACGTGCGCGGCTCGGCGGCGAGCTTCTTCTCGAAGGAGGCGCGCGGGAAACTGTCGATGCGCACGACGCCTCGCTGGCTCGTAAAGGTGAGACCGCCGCCTCCGCCATCCTGCTGTTGCGCAAAGCCGCGGATGTCGTAGCCCGTTGTGTCGTAAACCTCGACGCGGCCTTCATGCTCGATTGCAAGGCGCCGGATGTTGGGAAAATAAGCGTAGCGCGAGTTGTTTTGCGCGCCCGTCGCGGCCGGATAGCCAAGCTCCAGCGGCCACCACGCGCCCGGCGCGTTGCTCCAGGACTTCACCGCGTCGGAGTTGCCCGGCGACGGAAGCGGCGGAAGCGGCGCGAAGAGGCTCGCCTGGGTCGCCAGCAGGTTCGACAGTTCGCCGCACAGGCTGTCGACCGTCGCCTTCATGGAGTTGTTGAACATGTCGCCGACCATGGTCATGCCGCCGCGCATCCACTGTCCCTGGCCGCCGAACTCCGGCAGGTTGAACTGGGCCATGCCGCCGCCGCCCCTGGCCACGGCGTCGAGCATAATTTTTACGGCTTCGGCGCCCATGGCGTAGCGCTCGGCGAGCGCGGCGACGATCTTTTCGCCTTCCGGCGTGAGTTTCGATGACATGGCGCGCGTCCCTCTTCTTCTTTCGGTGTCGCGTTCTTATTGGTATCGCGCCGTCACTTTAGCACATGGTCGGGAAGCAATTCGAATCCAATCATGGCGAGTGGCGCCAGGGTCGAGCGCCGGGAGGCGATCTTTTTCGCCGCGGCGGCGCCGGTTCGGCGCCGGCCGTGTCGCCGAGCTTCGGTTTCGGCACGTCGCGCCTCGATGCTGACGATTCGCGGCGCCCGCGGCTGACGGCGCATTCGGCCTTGCCGTCATTAATTAGCGTTGCGGACGGCCAAATCTTGCCATGTGATGGGGATATATAGGCAAAGGGGCAGTGGGCGGCTGAATCGTGTCCGGCGTTCGGACATCACGGAATTAATCGGCTTCGTGAAGAAAAGGCCGCCGCGCAAGGACGTAAAGAGATGAGGCGCTAGGTGGGCGGCATGAAAAATGGCAATGGATTAGCCGAGGCGTCGAAGCCCAATGCGTTCGAGCTGCTTCGCCACCCTCTTCGTCTCGATATTCCCCAGCCGGCCATCGACCGGCTCTGCGTGGTGGCGCAAATTCCGGCGCACTACCGGCCGACCTTCACCAACGCGCTCCACGCTCTCATCGCGAAGTCGCATCGGTGGCATCGGATCGCGAGCCGGTCCGTGGAAATGGACAGCGCCGCGAGGGAGCTCGTGGCCGTCGCGAGAGACGCCCTCAAGCTCAAGAACAGGATCGGCAAATTGAGCCCGCAGGCGCGGACGACGCTTGGCCTTTACGCCTTGCGGCTGGACAGTTACGGCGAAACCGAGACGCATGAGGCGTTGCGCGAGCAGATCGAGGAGCTTCTGCAAAACGGGGGCTTGGATCAGGCGCGGCAGAAAGCGGACTACCTGAGCTGGTTCGCCGGCAGGGTTGGATCGGCCGCCGCGACGAAAACGTGGCCCAGAGGCGAAGGCAAAGAGGCGGCGCGCAAGAAGGCCGGCGAGCGCGAGACGCCTCATGCCGAGACCTTCGAGCGCTTCGTGATCGATCTTTCAGAGGTGGTTCGAGCCTGCAACAGCCCGGTTCGATTCGACCCGGCCAACGTTGGCGAAAGCCTTACCGCCTTCCTTGAGGTCGCTTCGCCGTTCCTGCCCGAGGGGTTCATTCCCGAAGGCGTGTTCGGGGTGGAGCAAGCCGAAAAGCGCGTCAGCCGCTCGCCGCTGAGGAAATTAAAGTTCCTCTGGTGGAGGCGCCGCAAATCCATTGAGCAAGCCGAGAGGCGGGAGCCGCTGCGAATTGGCTCGCCGCGCGGCGAAGCTGCGGGGTAAAGCATCGTTCGTTCAATCGGACGCGACCGCCCTTTTGCCGTCGATGCACGTTTGGATTATTGGATTCCCGCATTTGCGGGAATGGCGCAGAGAGAGCGATGCCGAGCGATTTCAACGGCTCGACCCTCATGGTGAACTTGTCGAACCAACGGCGACGGTCTTTTTCTTCGAATTGCTACCGGTCGATTTCGCCGAACACGACGTCGAGGCTGCCAAGCACCGCCGACACGTCGGCCAGCATATGCCCACGGCAGAGGAAGTCCATCGCGGCGAGATGCGGGAAACCGGGCGCGCGGATCTTGCAGCGATACGGCTTGTTCGTGCCGTCGGAAACGAGATACACGCCGAATTCGCCCTTCGGCGCCTCGATGGCGGCGTAGACCTCGCCCTCGGGCACGCGGAAGCCTTCAGTGTACAGCTTGAAGTGATGGATGACGCCTTCCATCGAGCGCTTCATTTCGCCTCGGCGCGGCGGCGCGACCTTGTTGTTCGGCAAGAGCACAGGGCCGCGCCCGGCCGGCGAATTCAGCCGCTCGATGCATTGGTTCATGATGCGAATCGACTGGCGCATCTCCTCCATGCGGATGAGGTAGCGGTCCCAGTTGTCGCCGTTCTTGCCGATGGGGATGTCGAATTCGAGATCGGCGTAGCACTCGTACGGCTGGGATTTGCGCAAATCCCAGGCCGCGCCCGAGCCGCGGATCATGACGCCACTGAAGCCGTACGCCATGCCGTCTTCGAGGCTGACGACGCCGATATTGACGGTCCGCTGCTTGAAGATGCGGTTGTCGGTCAGAAGGCCGTCGATGTCGGCGAGCACTTTCGGGAAAGACAGGCACCACGCCGCGATGTCGTCGATGAGCGCCTGCGGCAAATCCTGGTGGACGCCGCCGGGACGGAAGTAATTGGCGTGCAGCCGCGACCCGCTCGCGCGCTCATAGAACACCATGAGCTTTTCGCGCTCCTCGAAGCCCCAGAGCGGCGGCGTGAGCGCGCCCACGTCGAGCGCGAAGGTCGTGACGTTCAAAAGGTGGTTCAGGATGCGCCCGATCTCGCTGTAGAGCACGCGGATGAGCTGGCCGCGGACCGGCGGCGTAATGCCGAGCATCTTCTCGATGGCGAGGCAGAAGGCGTGCTCCTGGTTCATCGGCGCGACGTAATCGAGCCGGTCGAAATAGGGGATCGCCTGCAGATAGGTCTTGTATTCGATGAGCTTTTCGGTGCCGCGATGCAGAAGCCCGATATGCGGATCGATGCGGCGCACGAGTTCGCCGTCAAGTTCGGTGATCAGGCGCAGCACGCCATGCGCGGCGGGATGCTGCGGCCCGAAATTGATGGTGAAATTGCGGTTTTCCGGCGGCCGCGCGAAAGCCTCCACGCCCGCGTCGCCCGCTTCCGCAATCGCCCCGCCGCCGTCAGCCATGGCTTCTCGCTCCCCGCCTCTCAAGTCTTGTTCTGTCATGCGCTCAAGCTTTCGGCGCCGGCGCGGCCTTCTCGTCGCCCGGCAGCGGCGCATACTGCGCGCCCTCCCACGGGCTCAGGAAATCGAAGCTGCGGAATTCCTGCGGCAGCTTCACGGGCTCGTAGACCACGCGCTTCTGCTCCTCGTCGTAGCGGACCTCGACGAAGCCGGTGAGCGGAAAATCCTTGCGCAAGGGATGCCCGCGAAAGCCATAGTCGGTGAGGAGGCGGCGCAGATCGGGATGGCCGTCGAACAGGATGCCGTAGAGGTCGAACGCCTCGCGCTCGTACCAGTTCGCGGAAGGGTGCAGGCTCACGATGCTCGGAACGGTCGTCGCGGCGTCGGTCGTGAGTTTCAGCCGCATGCGCAAATTCTCGTGCATGCTGAGGAAGTGATAGACGACCTCGAAGCGTTCGGCGCGCGTCGGGTAATCGGCGCCGCAAATGTCGATCAGCACCTTGAAACGCCAGGCCGGATCGTCGCGCAAAAACTTCACGGCGCCGGCGATGCGCGCGCGCTCCACCGTCACGGTCAGTTCGCCGATGGCGATATGGCTGTCGAGAACCGCGCCCGGAAGCGCGGATTTCAGCGCCTCGGCCAGGGCTTCGAGCTTCCCCCTATCCGTCATCCTTAAGCTCCGGCTTGCAAGATCCTAATGTGTGAGCAGCGATCCGCGTCCGATTGACGCGGGCCGCTCTAGCGTTCGATGGCGCCCGTGCGGCGAATTTTTTTCTGAAGGAGCAGGATGCCGTAGACAAGCGCTTCGGCGCTCGGCGGACAGCCCGGAACATACACGTCCACCGGCACCACGCGGTCGCAGCCCCGCACGACGGAATAGGAATAGTGGTAGTAGCCGCCGCCATTCGCGCACGAGCCCATGGAAATGACGTAGCGCGGCTCCGGCATCTGGTCGTAGACCTTGCGCAGCGCGGGCGCCATCTTGTTGCACAGCGTGCCCGCCACGATCATCACGTCGGATTGGCGCGGGCTGCCGCGCGGCGCGAAGCCGAAGCGCTCCACATCGTAGCGCGGCATCGAGGCCTGCATCATCTCCACGGCGCAGCACGCGAGCCCGAACGTCATCCACATGAGCGAGCCGGTGCGCGCCCAATTGATCAGCGCATCCGTGCTCGTGACGATGAAGCCCTTATCCGCAAGCTGATTGCTCAGCCCGCTGAAATCCACCGCGGTTCCGCCGCCCCCGCGGTCGGATGCGTCGTAATAAGGGGCAGGAAGTCCAAACTTCGTTAAATCCATCGGCGCTCTCCACAACGGATCATATAAGTTGGCGAAGGCCCAAACGCCAAGCCATTTCTCGTTTAACGCGCCGCTAAGAAGCGTCACATGGGGTGCTTTCCCGCCGCCGCGCGCGCGCAACGAAAAAGGGAATGGTAGGGCGGCGATTGCACCGAAAGCCCCGGTTCGTGTCCGGCCGATGCCGGCCCGGCAGCCCTTTCATCGCGTAGAGGCGATTTCTAAAGTTTCGGCCCTGCATCTTCGTCTCCCCACCCTCATATAAGGTCGAAAAATCACGCCGGAGGAAACGATGAGCGACGGCAAAGCCCGCGAGAAGACCTATAACGACCAGGAGATCGAAGCGCGCCTCAAGGCGGAGCTGCCGGGCTGGTATTTCCGCGACGGTTTCATCCGCCGCAAATACCGCACGCATGGGTGGAAGGGGACGCTCATGGTGGTCAACGCGGTGGGCCATCTCGCGGAGGCGGCGTGGCACCATCCCGACATTCTCGCGTCCTACTCCTCGGTCGAGGTGCGCCTGCAGAACCACGACGCGGGCGGCGTCACCGACAAGGATTTCGAGCTCGCGAAGAAGATCGACGAGGTGGTGCTATGGCGGCCGGGACAAGGCGAAGGCGCGCTTACGGGGACGCCGCAGGACCCGCGCCACGCCTACATCAAATACGATTGACGCCGCGACTGCGCCGCCCCTCGTCCTCGATTAGGCGGCCCACACATGGCGGAGCGGCCGGCCGGGCGCTATCGCCTGCACCGCTTCGGCGATGCCGCGCGCATCGATGCCGAAATGGCGGTATAGGTCTGCTATGCCTGCGGACTGGCCGAAATGTTGCACGCCGAGCGAGCGCGTCCTGTGCCCGCATACGGCGCCGAGCCAGCCCAGCGTCGCCGGATGGCCGTCGAGCACGGTGACAAGCCCGCAATAGGAAGGCAGGCCGGCCATGATCTCTTCGACATGGCTCGCAGCTGACGAAAGCCCCTGCTCACGAGCCTTCTGCGCTCTCGTCCAATCGGCGTAGAGCCGATCCGCCGAAGTGACCGAAAGCAGGCCCATATCGCGCCGGTCCTCGCCGACAAGGCCGGTTGCGTCGATGGCCTCGGGCGCGACGGCGCCGGCAAAGGCGATGGCGACCTGCGCATTCGGACCCGGCCTTCTCAGCCAGGTGGCGCCTTTCAGGATGGCGCTCTCCAAGCCGGCCGTCATCTCTCTTTGAGGCTGATCGAGCGAGCGCGTGGAGAGCCTCAGATAAACCGATCCGCCATCGTCCGGCCCGGCGGGCGCCTGGATGTGCTCGAAGGCCCATCTGAGAATAACGGCGAGTTCGTCGGCGAACGCCGGCTCGAAGGAGGTGAGCCGGTCCTGCGCCATGCCGATCAGCGGCGTTGCGATGGATTGATGCGCGCCGCCCTCCGGCGCCAGCGTGACGCCCGACGGCGTCGCCACCAGGATGAAGCGCGCATCCTGGTAGCAGGCGTAATTCAGGGCATCGAGGCCGCGCTCGATGAACGGATCGTAGAGAGTGCCGACGGGAAGCAGCCTTTCGCCCGAAATGGCGTGAGCCAGGCCCATCGCGGACAGCATCGCAAAAAGGTTCATCTCGGCGATACCGAGCTCGAAATGCTGGCCCGTGGGCGACATCGACCAGTTATAAGCCGAGGGGATGCGCTCGGCGCGGAACAGGTCCTGGATCTGCTCGCGGCCATAGACGTTTCGCCTGTTAACCCAGGCGCCGAGGTTGGTCGACACCGTCACGTCGGGCGAAACGGTGACCACGCGCGCCGCGAACTCGTCCTCGCGCTTGGCGATTTCGTGCAGCAACAGGCCGAACGCCTGCTGCGTCGACATCGACGGCTGTTTCGGATAGTCGAGGCGGGCGGGCGTGTCGATGCGCGCCGTTTCGGCGGGATGCAGAGGCTTTCGGGCGGCGCCCGTGTTCGCAAGAAATTCCTCAAGGTCTGCGGCGCTCGCCCGCAGACCCTCGAAGGCGTCCCACTCGCGCCCCTGCCGGATGTTCATCGATGCGCGCAGGCCCTCGATCTGAGCCGGCGTCATCAGCCCAGCATGGTTGTCCTTGTGGCCGGCGAGCGGCAGCCCGAACCCTTTGATCGTATAGGCGATGAAGCAGACCGGCCGGTCGTGGCGCCCGGCCTCGGCGAAGGCTTCCAGCAGCGTTTCAAGATCGTGGCCGCCCAAATTTCCCATCAGCGCGGCGAGGTCTTCGTCGCTGCGGCTTTCGATCAGCGCCGAGACATCGGCTTGGTCGCCGATATCGTCCAAGAGCCGCTTGCGCCAAGCCGCGCCTCCCCGGAACCCGAGCGCGGAGTATAGCTGGTTGGGGCATTTCTCGATCCACCGGCGCAGCGTCTCGCCGCCGGGCTCCGCGAAGGCCTGCTCCTGCAGCTTTCCGTGGCGCAGCACGATCACGTCCCAGCCGAAATTGCGGAACATCGCCTCGATTTTCGCCCACAGGCCTTCGTGGATGACGGCGTCAAGGCTCTGCCGATTGTAATCGACGATCCACCATGTGTTGCGCAGGCCGTGCTTCCAGCCTTCGAGCAGCGCCTCGGAGATGTTGCCCTCGTCGAGCTCCGCATCGCCGAGAAGCGCGATCATGCGGCCTTCCGGCGCACGCGCTCCCCACTCTTTCGCGCGGATGTAATCCTGCACCAGCGACGAGAACAGCGTCTGCGCGACGCCGAGCCCGACGGAGCCCGTCGAAAAATCGACGCCATCCGCATCCTTGGTGCGTGAGGGATAGGCTTGCGCGCCGCCATAGGCTCTGAACTTCTCCAGCTTCTCTCGCGTCTGGCGGCCGAGAAGATACTGAATGGCGTGAAAGACCGGGCTGGCGTGGGGCTTCACCGCGACGCGGTCCTCAGGCCTCAAAACCTCGAAATAGAGCGCCGTCATGATGGTCGCCGCCGATGCGCAGGACGCCTGGTGGCCGCCGACTTTCAGCCCGTCGCGATTTTCCCGCACATGGTTGGCGTTGTGGATCGTCCACGCGGACAGCCAAAGCACCTTGCGTTCAAGCTCCTTCAGCATTTCAAGCTTCGACGCCGTCATCGGAAGAACCTCCGGAGCCCTTCATATTCAAGATAAGCGATTTTAGGTCAAAAAGGGCCGGAATCGGAGCAATTCCTGACGATCAGCAGCCTGGAATCGGGGCGGTTCAGGAGAGCGTCCCAAAAGTATGCTGAAATACGATGCTGCCCATCCTTCGACAAGCTCACCATGAGGCCCAAGCCGCTGAAATCGTTCGTCCTAAGGACGAGGCCAAATCCCGCCTTTTCAGCATTCCCCGGCTGCTTTTCGCGCGAGGCGAACCCTGAAGGCAAGGGAGGCGGTCAGCCGCGCGCGAGCGAGCGCAGCGTCTTCGCCAGCGTCTGGATATTGTAGGGCTTGGTGAGCACCACCGCGTCCGAAAGCCGGCCGCCGTCCGACCCGTCGAGCAGGCGGGCGTAGCCGGTCGCCAGAACGATCTTGATCGAAGGGAATCGGTCGCGGCATTGAATGGCAAGCTCGATGCCGGTCTGGCCCGGCAGGCCCACATCGGTCATCAGCAGGTCCACGCTTTCGGCGTCGAGCACGCGCAGGGCCGACGGCGCGTCCTTGGCCTCGAAGACCGTGTGGCCGAGGTCCGTCAGGAAATCGACGGTCGCCGCGCGGATGAACGGCTCGTCCTCCACAACGAGGATGCGAAGGGTTTGCGCGCGCCCCGCCCTGGCCTCGGCCAGCTTGAGACCCGGATGCGCATCGCGGACTACAGCGCCGTCCTTTCCGGAGCGGTCGCCGAGCACTTGCCGCAATTTCCGGGCGAGCGCCTCGCGTGTATAGGGCTTGCTCAGAAGGTGCGTGCCCTCGTCGAGCCGGCCGCCATGCACGATGGCGTTGTCGGTGTAGCCGGACGTGAACAGCACCCCGACCTCCGGCCGCCGCTCGCGCGCCTTCTTCGCAAGGTCCGTCGAGCGAAGCGGCCCCGGCATGACGACATCGGTGAAGAGGAGGTCGATGGGCGCGCCGCTTTCGATCACGATCAGCGCCCCAGCCGCGTCCTTCGCTTTCAGCACGCTATAGCCCAGATCGGCGAGAATATCGACGACGGTCTGGCGCACGCCTTCGTCGTCCTCGACGACGAGGATCGTCTCCGTGCCTCCCGCGATGGGTCCGGCCTCTGCCGCGATCACGATGTCCTCCTCCTGCCGGCTGCGGGGGAGATAGAGCCGCACCGTCGTACCCTGGCCCACCTCGCTGTATATCTTAGCATGTCCGCCCGACTGCTTGACGAAGCCGTAGACCATGCTGAGGCCGAGCCCGGTGCCCTCGCCCTCGGGCTTGGTGGTGAAGAAAGGTTCGAACACGCGGTCGAGGATTTCGGGCGCAATGCCGGGGCCGGTGTCGCTGACGGCGATCATGACGTATTGCCCGGCGGCGATGTCCGGGTGGCGGGCGGCGTAGTCGTCGTCGAGCCAGGCGTTTCCTCCTTCGATGGTCAGCCGGCCCCGTCCCTTCATCGCGTCGCGGGCGTTGATGGCGAGGTTCAGGATCGCGTTTTCGAGCTGCCCCATATCCACGAAGGTATTCCAAAGGCCGCCCGCGACCACCGTTTCAAGCTCGACCTCCTCGCCGAGCGCGCGGCGCACCATCTCGTCGAGGCCGCGCAAGTAGCGCCCCAGATTGACGACCTTCGGCTCAAGCGGCTGGCGGCGTCCGAAAGCGAGAAGCTGCGAGGCGAGCTTCGAACCGCGCGCAACGCCCGTGAGCGCGTTGCGGATGCGCTTCTCGGCGCGCTCGTTGCCGCCGAACTCCCTGGAAAGAAGCTGAAGATTGCCGCTGATGACCTGCAGGAGATTGTTGAAGTCGTGCGCGACGCCGCCGGTGAGCTTGCCGATGGCCTCCATCTTCTGCGCCTGCCTGAGCTGCGCCGTGACGGCCTCGCGCTCCTTCGCTTCGGCCATGAGCTGCTTGTGCGCCGCGTCCAGCTCCGCAGTGCGCTGGGCGACGCGCTCCTCCAGCGTTTCGTTAAGACGGCGCAGCGCCAGCTCGGCCTTTTTCCGTTCGGTGATGTCGACGCAGGCGCCGGTCATGTAGAGCGGCAGGCCGGCGGCGTCCTTGAACGTCACGCCCTTGTCGAGCAGCCAGCGTTCGCCGCCGTTCTTCCTAACGAGCCGGTACTCCATTTCGAAATCGTCGCCGCTCGTAACGCAAGCGCGGCAGCGTTGCCGGAGCGCCTCGCGATCTTCGGGATGGACAAGCGTCGCGAACCTCTCGAGCGTCATCTGCCAGGCCCGGCTCTTCGCCGAAAAGCGCGAACAGCGCGTCGTCCCAGAGGAGCGTATTGCCGGCGAAATTCCAGCGGAATGTCCCTGTGCCGGACGCGGCGAGCGCAGCCTTGAGCCGGTCGCTCGTCTCGCGGATCACCTCGCTCGTCTCGCGCCTGAGCCTCGCAAGCGTCAGCGCGGCGTCCACCCGCGCCATCAGCTCGCGCGCGGAGAATGGCTTGATGAGATAGCCGTCCGCGCCCGCCGACAGCCCTTCGATGCTGGCATCCTCGCCAGCCCGCGCCGACAGCACGATCACCGGCAATTCGCGCAACGCCTCGCTTTCGCGGATCGCCTTGATGAGGCCGAAGCCGTCGAGCCCCGGCATCATGATGTCGGTGAGCACGAGGTCGGGGCGCCGTTTCATCGCGGCGTCGAGCGCGGCCTCGCCATCGGCGACCGCCTCGACCTCGTGCCGGACTGAAAGCAGGCGGGCCACGTAGGCGCGCATGTCGGCGTTGTCGTCGGCGAGCAGCACGCGCGCCCTGGCATGGCCATCCGGCAAAGCGGGGAGTTCCGCGAGGCCGGCGTCGGAGGCGAATTCCTCGATCTGCGAGGGTCCGGGAAGCCAGCGCAGCGCCTCCTCGACAAAAGCGCTGGCGCGGACCGTGGGCGCGGCGGCAACTTCCCGGCGGGGGCCGATGGCGTGAAGATAGGCGGCGCCGAGCGGAATCGTGACGCGGAAAGCGGAGCCCTTCCCTTCCTCGCTTTCAACCTCGATGCGTCCGCCGTGTATTTTCACGAGTTCGAGCACGAGGGCGAGGCCGATGCCGCTGCCTTCGTGGCTGCGCCCGCGGGCGCCTTCGATGCGGTGAAAGCGTTCGAACAGGCGCGGAATTTCCGCTTTCGGGATGCCGACGCCGGTGTCGCGCACGGTCAGGACCGCCTCGTCCTTGTCCAGGCTGAGCGCCACTCCAATTCCGCCCTCGAACGTGAATTTGAAGGCGTTCGAGAGAAGATTGAGCACGATCTTCTCCCACATGTCGCGATCGACGTAGGCTTCGCGGGCGAAGGGCGCACAATCGATGACAAGGGCGAGGCCCGCGCGCTCGCAGGCCGAGCGGAAATTGCTGGCGAGGTCCGCCGTCAGCGCCGCCGAGATCCACCGGCTCGAAATCTCGCCGCCGCCCGTCCCAATTCGATGCGCGAAAAATCGAGCAGCGAGTTCACGAGTTTCAGGAGCCGCAAGCTGTTGCGATGCACGATCTTGAGCTGATCGCGGGCTTCGCTCCCGACGGCGCCCGGCGCGGCGAGAAGATCCTCCAGCGGCCCGAGCATGAGCGTCAGCGGCGTGCGGAATTCGTGGCTGACATTCGAGAAGAAGACGGTCTTGGCGCGGTCGATTTCGGCGAGAGCCTCGGCGCGGCGGCGTTCGTCCTCGTAGGCGCGGGCGTTATCGAGGCTCGCCGCGATCTGGCCCGCGAGCAGGTCCACGAAGCCGGCATAGCGCCGGCGCGAAGCGGCGAAACGGGTTGAGCGCGGCGATCATGAAGCCGGCGGGCTGTTTCTGCCCCTGCTTCGCGAGCAAGGTCAGCACCGCATCCTTCGGCGCCGCCTCGTAAGGCGCCGGCGGCAATGGGCGATCGAAATAGGCGGACACGTCCTCGATCGCGATCGGGCAGGCGCTCTCGATAGCCTGCCGGAGCGGCCAGCGATCGGCAGGCGGCGCGTTCCGGCCCGGCCGCGTCCAGGCTTCCCGTGGCGCAGGCCAGGCGGGCCGCCTCTTCATCCGAGTCGAACAGATAGGTAAGCGTGAAGGGCAGGTCGCTTCAGGTCCCGCGCCTGTTCGCGGAACGCTTCGAGGGTCTCTTCCTCGGTGCGCGCGAGCGCGAGGCCGGACGCGAGATCGCGCAGGAGTTTCAGCCGCCGCTCGCCGATGACGCGTTCCGTCTCCTCTGTGACTACGCAAAGCATTCCGGCGATGGCGCCGCCGTCGTCGGCGAGCGGACTGTAGGAAAACGTGTGGTAGGTTTCCTCGCGAAAGCCGCTGCGCTCCAGGAAAAGGAGCAGGTTTTCGTCATAGGTCGCAACGCCCGTCGAAAGCACGGCGTCGATGCGCGGGCCGATGTCGGGCCAGATCTCGGCCCACACGTCTTGCGAGGGTGCGCCGAGCGCCCAGTCCTGCTTCACGCCAAGCGTCGGGCGGTAGGCGTCGTTGCAGAAGAAGGTGAGTTCGCTACCCCAGGCCATCCACATGGCGAAGCGGGAAGAAAGCATGATGCGCACGGCCGTTTTCAAGCTTTGCGGCCAGACGCCGGGCGGCCCCAGGCTTGTCGCGGCCCAATCGTGCTCGCGCATCAGGCGGCCCATTTCTCCGCCGCCATTCAGAAAATCCGACCCCTTTTGCAACTCCGGTTTTTCCATGCGCTTTCGCTGCGTATTTCATCGCAATCAAACAGCCGGTCACATGCAATACAACATGATATAGCCGCCAGCAATCCCCACTTTTTAAGGCAACGCTCACGTTCTTTTTACGCCCTACATGTCCTTAGCCTGAATGGTTGTACGATTAAACCGCTCCTGAGCGCCGATAACTATTTACAGTCGGAAACGGAACTTTAAACACAAAGGTTTAGCCGCGGATTTGAGCGCTAACGCAGCCGGACCTATTGCGCGTTCTGTGTGTTCAACCAAGGCGTCGCGCAAACTCTCGCCATTGCGCGCCTTAAGTTCCGTAATCCGAAAGAAGGTTTGTAATGAAAATCGCTCAGATTGCGCCCCTCGCCGAGAGTTGCCCTCCGCGGCTCTACGGCGGGACAGAAAGGATCGTGTCCTATTTGACGGAAGAACTCGTAGAGCAAGGGCACGATGTTACGCTGTTCGCGAGCGGCGATTCGAAAACAAGCGCTGAACTTGTGGTCTGCGCCGATATCGGCCTCAGGATGAATCCGCATGTGCGCGACCCGCTTCCCCATCATGTGCTGATGCTCGAACGCGTCCGTCAGCGCGCCCATGAATTCGACGTCATTCATTTTCACATCGACCTTTTGCAATTTCCGATCATCCATCCGTTTGCCGGAAAAACCGTGACGACGCTGCATGGCCGTCTCGACCTGCATGGCTTGATGACTTTCTATTCCGCTTTCCCGAGCATCCCGCTGGCCTCGATTTCCTACAATCAGCGCGCGCCCATGCCGGCGGAGGTCAAATGGGCCGGCAACGCCTATCATGGGCTGCCGCGCGACCTGTTGCCGTTCTCGCCCGCGGGCGAAGGCGGGTATCTCGCCTTCCTGGGAAGGATCTCGCCTGAAAAGAGGCCCGACCGCGCGATTGAGATCGCCGCGCGAGCCGGGCTGCCGCTAAAGATCGCCGCAAAGGTCGATAAGCACGACGAGGCCTACTGGAACGAGGTCGTTCAGCCGATGATCGAGGCGAGCCCGCTCGTCGAGTATGTGGGCGAAATCGACGAGCGTGAAAAGGCGGAGTTCCTTGGCGGCGCCGCCGCGCTTCTGTTCCCCATCGATTGGCCCGAGCCCTTCGGGCTGGTCATGATCGAGGCGATGGCGTGCGGGACGCCAGTGATCGCGTTTCGCTCGGGCTCGGTGCCCGAGGTTGTCGACGACGGCGTGACGGGCTTTGTCGTCGACAGCATCGAGCAGGCATCCGAAGCGGTTTCCCGCATCCCGAAGATCGACCGCGCCGCCGTCCGCGCGGCCTTCGAGGAGCGCTTCACGGTGGAGCGCATGGCGCGCGACTACCTGAAAATCTACGCAAGCCTGCCGAGCTTCCGGCGGGAAGCCCTGCTGCCGCGCTCCCTCAACGGCCACGCCATCGATTTACGCTTGCCGGGGTAAGCAAATCCCCGGCCTGGCCAAACGGAAAGGCGGCAGTTTGCAGCCGCGTTCTTCGAAGCCGCGGCTTCGATTTCACCCCAAACAAATCTCCTCGAAACCGGAACCGTGCAACTATCGCTATAGGCGAAAACGGCAGTGCGGCTTCAAATGGTCGAGGAAACGGTCTCGCTGAATGTTCCATTTCTCGACCGGTGAAAATACCGTCAGCCTTCCGTCAACCTTGTTCAATACCTCCTCGAGCCGAAGCGTCTCTATAGCGATATCTTCCTTATTGTTTAAGTAGTAACAGCACATGACAACGATAGATTGCGATAGCGATTTGGATCTTGGTTCAACCCGCTGAATGAATTCCTGCCTTGCTCTCGGCTCGACCGATAATTTTATGAGATCGCGCGCCTTGGTCCTATCCGGGGCGAACTCCTCACCTGCAAGTTCGAAACACGCCTGGGCGAAACCAAACGTTGCATAGAATTCACTTACGGAGTTACATTCTCCGCGCAGGCTATCATATTGGTTTCTTGCCTGTATGAAATCGTCATTTGAATACGTGATGAGTGCTCTCACGAAAAATGCATTGGCTCGCAATAAAGCGATCCGCTTCTTATTGTTGTCGCCCTCACGCGTTGTATGTGCTACCGCATCTGCCTCAATTTCTAGTTCCTGCAACTCATCCGCGACTTTACCAAGCGCGTTTATAAACCCTGCTTTTTTGATGGTCTCGTCGTAAAAGTCTTTCCACGCTTTAAAGAATTTCGCTTCCGTGACACTACGCTTACATTCGAGGAAGTGTTCTTCACTAGCATTATCACTTGCTGTCTTGAAGCTCGTTATTGCATCGGCAAAGCGCCCGAGATTATTGTTTAAATGTCCACTCCAATACGATGATGCTTCCAGCAGAAAGCGTTCATCTTCTGGTCTCATACATGACCTCCTAATTACACAACCATACTCCAGCATTCCAACGCGTCATCATATCGAGCGTTTCGATAATATCCCATTCCCTTAATAAACTCACAGTTCTTTGTTAAGGGCACCTCCGTATCGAGCGTAGAGTTCATTGCTTCCAACATGTTAAATCGTTCGATTAGTCCTCTCAGTTTCTCGAAAATATCGGGTTTATCCATAATGCTGCGAATGTCTGGAGTATAATGATCTTTGATGAACTTGAAAACATCTGCATCTAGCAGGCGTATCTGCTTTTCAACAATTCTATGCAGAACGACCGTCGATCTATTGTTTGCTTCATTGGCAAGCCTAAGCGTCGAGTTCACCAGCGAAACCGTTGTTGCAGTTGGCTGCAGTAAGGCAGCATGCAATTGAGCGGCCCTCTCCTCTGACGTATCCTTTTTAAATATTTTATATACTTGATAAAAACTCAGAAAGAAACCTACAGCACCCGTTAAGATGATCGCAGCCCACTTTAATTGCCTTACCTCCAATTCAATCTGCTCGATCTTCTGATCAGTCTCCATCTTGTGATCGAATTGCTCAATTTTACGTTCAAGGCGTTCAATCTTTTCAACCAAGTCAGGCGTTTCTGCGCGACATGTGCGCAACGAAACCAGAGAAAAAGCGGTCAGAAGGGCAACGAAAACTGCAATTTGCGTCCTCGGAAACATTCGGGCTCCCCTTGGATATATCAACGCAACCCGCCTATCGGCATCTTCACACGGAGATTATGCCTTTGAATTTAGGCAAAGTTTAGCAAATTGAGTTCTTGCGGCAAAAATCATAGTCCATTAACCGCTTGAATTTCATCATCGGCCTTCGCTGCACGGTGGCCCACGGCGCCGGGAGGAGTTCAGGCGCGGTGGTAGGGGTGGCCCTGCATGATGGTCATGGCGCGATAAAGCTGCTCGGCGAGCACGATGCGCACGAGACCGTGGGGCAGCGTCATGCGCCCGAGCGACAACTGGAAGTGCGCCGCCTTCTTCAACGCATCGCCGTGGCCGTCCGGCCCGCCGATGGCGAACGCCACGTCGAGCGCCTCGTCCCTCAGCCGCGACATCATCGCCGTGAACTCGTAGGAGGAGAGCGACTTGCCCTCCTCGTCGAGCGCCACGAGCCGCGATCCGCCGACCTTTTTCAACAGCTCTTGAGCTTCAGCTTCTTTTCGCTCGGCGACGGAATCGCTGCGGCTTTCGCCGATCTCGAAAACCGTCATCGGCGGCATTTTGAGGTTGCGCGCGGAGGCGTTGAACATGTCGAAATAGCGGTTGAACAGCGTTTGCTCAGCCCCGCTTTTCAACCGGCCGACGGCCAGAACAGAAATCTTCATTCCGACCGTCCAGCGCCGACCGTTCGCCTAGTCCGCCGCTTCCCGCTTCGGCCTTTCGGAGCCCCACATCTTTTCCAGATTGTAGAACTCGCGCGCCTCGGGGCGGAAGATGTGCACGATGACATCGCCCGCATCGACCAGCACCCAGTCGTTGAGGGGCATCCCTTCGACACGTGTATCGCGAACGCCTTCCTCTTTCAACCTCTCGACGAGACGGTCCGCGACGGCGCCCACATGACGTTGGGAGCGCCCGGACGCAATGATCATCGCGTCCGCGACCGAGGTCTTGCCCGCCACGTCGATGCTGACGATGTTGTCAGCCTTGGCGTCCTCAAGAGCATCGATGATGAGGTGAGAGAGAGAGGCGGAAGCCGCGGGGGCGCGTTTTGCGCGGCGCGGTTTGAGTTCGGAGAACTCTTGCTTCAGAACGTTAGGCCTCAGAGTGAAAACCCTTCTCCTGTATTGCTCCGGTTATGCTGCTGGATCAACACGTCGACAACGCAAATGTGCATCAGATTTGTTGAATTTTCAAGGCGGACAATTCCGGGCTTCAGCCAGGGCTGAGAAAAGCGCTCAAAGATACCATGCGATTAGCCGCGCAAAGCGACATGCTGCCTCAGCCTTCTCCGCCGGCCGCGGCTTCGATGAAACCCGCCCGTATCCGATTGCCAAGGCAATGGAATAACATTACATCAGCGTCATGCTGGAGCAGAAAGCCGCCCTTTTTCCGCCGCGCGACCACGATCATGGCGCGTGCATGCGATCCGCGCTAGGCCGCGCCAAGGCGCGCTGCGTCGAACTCGGCGTGAAGTGGACTGCCCTGCGCGAACAGGTGTTCCGCCATGTCGCCACCAGCCACAAGCCCGTCAGCGCCTACGACCTGATCGAAAGCTTGGCGAAGGACGGCAAGCGGCTCGCGCCCGTCTCGGTCTATCGCATTCTCGATGTGCTGCAAGGGGCGGGCCTCGTGCATCGCCTCGAAAGCCGCAACGCGTTCTTCGCCTGCATGATGGAGCATCGCAGCGCGCCCGAGACGGTCGCGCTCGTCTGCGAGGGCTGCGAGCGCGTGGTCGAGGTCGAGGCGGCGGACGCCTTCCGCGCCATCGGGCTTGCGGCGCGGGCGAGCCGGTTTCGCGCGCGAAGCGTTGTCGTCGAGGTTGGCGGCGTCTGCGCCGAATGCGACGGCCGCGAAGGCGAGGCCCAATGCTGACGCATCCAAAAGCGCTCGAAGCCATCGACACTGGCGAAGCGCCGCAAGGCGGAGCGCTCGTTGCGGCGGAGGAAATCTCCATCGCCTTTCGCGGCAAGGCGGCGCTCGACCGCGTCAGCATCTCGGTGCTGCCAAGCGAGATCGTCACGCTGATCGGGCCGAATGGCGCCGGCAAGACCACGCTCGCGCGCGCGCTTCTTGGGCTTGCGCCGGTTTCGGCGGGCCGCATCGCGCGAAAGCCGGGCTTGCGCGTCGGCTATGCGCCGCAGCGCTTTCCCATCGAGCGCATCATTCCGCTTTCGGCGCGGCGCTTCATGTCGCTGAGCGAGGCTGTCCCTGCGGATCGCGCGGAGGCTGCGCTCGCGGAGACCGGCGCGGCGGCGCTGATCGATGCGCAAATGTGCGAGCTTTCCGGCGGCGAATTCCAGCGGGTGGCGCTCGCCCGCGCGCTCGCCCGCGATCCCGAGCTGCTGGTGCTGGACGAGCCGGCGCAGGCGGTGGACTTCGCCGGCGCGGCGCAGCTCTATGCGCTGATCGCCTCGATCCGCGACCGGCGCGGCTGCGGCGTGCTCCTCATTTCGCACGATTTGCATGTGGTGCTGGGCGCTTCCGACCGCGTGGTCTGCCTCAACCGGCATGTGTGCTGCGAGGGCGTGCCGGACGCCGTCGCGGGGCACCCCGAATATGTGCGGCTGTTCGGCCCGGCGGCGGCGGAGAGCCTCGGCCTCTATCATCACCATCACGACCATGCGCACACGCTTTCGGGCGACGTCGCCTGCGACGGGCATCGGCATGCTCGATGATTTCCTTACGCGGGCGGCGATTGCGGGGGTCGGCGCGGCGGTGCTGGCGGCGCCGCTCGGCTGCTTCGTGGTGTGGCGGCGCATGGCGTATTTCGGCGAAACCGTCGCCTATTCCGGCCTGCTCGGCGTGGCGCTCGGCTTCCTGCTCGGCATCGACCTGACGCTCGGCGTGATCGCAACCGCCGTTGCGATGGCGCTGCTGCTGGCGGGTTTCCAGGCCCAGCGCGCGATCCCCTACGACACGCTGCTCGGCATCCTGGCGCATGCGGCGCTGGCGGCGGGCGTGATCGCGGCGGGCTTCGCGGGCGGCCAGCGGCTCGACCTGATGGGCTATCTCTTCGGCGACATTCTCGCGGTCTCGAAGGCCGACATCGCCTGGATCTGGGGCGGCGCGGCGGCCGTGCTGGCGGCGCTGTTCTGGCTGTGGCGGCCGCTTCTCGCCGTGACCGTGAATGCGGAACTCGCCGCCGCCGAAGGCGCGCCCGTGCGCCGCATCGAGACGGCCTTCATTCTCCTGATCGCGGTGACGGTGGCGCTCGCCATGAAGGCGGTCGGCATTCTGCTCATCACCTCGCTGATGATCTTCCCGGCGGCGGTGGCGCGGCCCTTCGCGAAAACGCCGGAGCAGATGGCGGCGCTGGCGGGCGGGGCGGCGGCGGCGGCGGTGCTGGGCGGGCTTTATCTGTCGCTCAAGCTCGACACGGCGGCGGGGCCTTCCATCGTGATCGCGCTCGCCGCGCTGTTCTTTTTCGTGGCGGCGCCGGCGCTGGCCTGGCGGGGACGGTAGCGCTTCGTTAACCCTGGCGCCCCGGATTTAGGTTACGCCAGTTTGCGCTTTTTCGCGGGTTTTCGCCTCTTTTTCCCTATTATGTCCATCATAACGCGAAGCGCCTTGCGGGGGGGGGAGTGAGGGGGGGGCCGCAACGCTCCTGTTTTGCGCACACTTAGCCGCACGAGTTAAGCGCGCTTTAAAAACTCTCGAAAATTCCGCCATAAAATCGCGCACACGAAAAACGTGCGCAGAAATTTTCGACAAATCCGAAGCGGTTGTTTCACGCACACGTTCTGCGAGCATGTGTCTGAGCCTGCGTGTGAAGTGCATGTTTCACGCACGCTTCCCGGCAAGCATGTTTTGCGCAGCGCATGTTTCACGCACATAAAATGCGCGCTATAATTTCGGGCAAGTTTTCTGCGCGTGGTGAAAAAAGCCGCGTCAAGATGCGCGGCGAGCGAAGTGCATAATATGCATGTGAGAGAGTGTGAGAGAGCTGTGTGTGGCGTGTAATGTGTTCGCGTTGCGCGCGGTAGAATGCATCATGCAAGTCGCGAGTAATTTCGAACAGAAGCAAGAACGCATTACTTAAGACGCGTCTACATTTTCGCCTTATGTTGGTCGGGTCGAAAATTGATCAAGTTAATGTGCTGATTTGCATGAGAACAACTTAGCAGAACGTGTTTAACAGAGTGCTAATTTCGACTTCGGGTGTTGCATTTGGCGCGAGCTGGTGCTGGCCGCGCGAGGCATGCTGTATATGATATGTGGCATGTGGCATGCGGCATGTGGCATGCCAGTTGTTTCACAAGAGCTTGCGTGAAACGCGGCGCGCCATAGGACTGCGCCGGGCGGTCGCTTTCAGATTGTATACAATCTGTGGAGCATCGCCTCGAACGTCGCCGTCAGTCGCTCGCGGCCAGCGCTGGGCGGTCGCCCCGAACGTCGCCGCCGGTCTGCGCCGGGCGGTCGCTCACGGTCTGCGCCGGGCGGTCGCCTCGAACGTCGCCGTCGGTCTGCGCCGCGTCGCCGGTCTGCATCGAGCTGGCGTTCGCGGCCAGCGCCGGGCGGTCGCCTCGAACGTCGCCGCCGGTCTGCGCCGGGCTATCGGGCTGCGCCGGGATGGCGCTCGCGGCCAGCGCCGGACCATCGCCCCGAACGTCGCCGCCGATCTGCGCCTCGCCGTCGGCCAGCGCGGGGCCATCGCCCCGAACGTCGCCGCCGATCTGCGCCTCACCGCCGGACTGCATCGAGCTGGCGCTCGCGGCCAACGCCGGGCGGTCGCCCCGAACGTCGCCGCCTGTCCGCGCCTCGCCGCCGGTCCGCATCGAGCTGGCGCTCGCGGCCAGCGCCGGGCCATCGCCCCGAACGTCGCCGCCGATCTGCGCCTCGCCGCCGGACTGCATCGAGCTGGCGCTCGCGGCCAACGCCGGGCGGTCGCCCCGAACGTCGCCGCCTGTCCGCGCCTCGCCGTCGGACAGCATCAGGCCATCGCCCCGAACGTCACCGCCGATCTGCGCCGCGTCGCCGATCTGCATCGAGCTGGCGCTCACGGTCAACGCCGGGTGGTCGCCGCGAACGTCGCCGTCGGTCTGCATCGCCCGGTCCCTCGCGGCCAGCGCCGGGCGGCCGCCTCGAATGTCGCCGCCTGTCTGCGCCTCGCCGTCGGACAGCATCAGGCCATCGCCCCGAACGTCGCCGCCGGTCTGCGCCGGGCGGTCGCTCACGGTCTGCGCCGGGCGGTCGCTCACGGCCAACGCCGGGCGGTCGCCCCGAACGTCGCCGTCGGTCTACACCGGGCGGTCACTCACGGCCAGCGCCGGGCGGTCGCCTTGAACGTCGCCGCCGATCTGCGCCTCGCCGCCGGACTGCATCGATCTGGCGCTCGCGGCCAGCACCGGGCGGTCGCTCTGAACGTCGCCGTCGGACTGCGCCGGGCGGTCGCTCACGGCCTGCGCCGGGCCATCGCCCCGAACGTCGCCGCCGATCTGCGCCGCGTCGCCGGTCCGCATCGAGCTGGCGCTCGCGGCCAGCGCCGGGCGGTCGCTCTGAACGTCGCCGTCGGACTGCGCCTTGCCGCCGGACTGCATCGCCCGGCCCCTCGCGGCCAACGCCGGGCGGTCGCCCCGAACGTCACCGCCTGTCCGCGCCTCGCCGTCGGACAGCATCAGGCGGTCGCTCTGAACGTCGCCGTCGGACTGCGCCTTGCCGCCAGTCTGCGCCGGGCGGTCGCTCGCGGCCAGCGCCGGGCGGTCGCCCCGAACGTCGCCGCCGGACTGCGCCTTGCCGCCGGTCCGCATCGAGCTGGCGCTCGCGGCCAACGCCGGGCCATCGCTCAGAACGCCGCCGCCGGACTGCGCCGCGTCGCCGGTCCGCATCGAGCTGGCGCTCGCGGCCAGCGCCGGGCCATCGCCCTGAACGTCGCCGCCTGTCCGCGCCTCGCCGTCGGTCCGCATCAGGCGGTCGCTCTGAACGTCGCCGCCGATCTGCGCCGCGCCGCCGGTCCGCATCGAGCTGGCGCTCGCGGCCAGCGCCGGGCCATCGCCCCGAACGTCGCCGTCGGACTGCGCCTTGCCGCCAGTCTGCATCGCCCAGTCCCTCGCGGCCAGCGCCGGGCCATCGCCCCGAACGTCGCCGCCGATCTGCGCCTCGCCGCCGGACTGCATCGCCCAGTCCCTCGCGGCCAACGCCGGGCGGTCGCCCCGAACGTCGCCGCCTGTCCGCGCCTCGCCGCCGGTCTGCATCGAGCTGGCGCCCGCGGCCAGCGCGGGGCCATCGCCCCGAACGTCGCCGTCGGACTGCGCCTCGCCGCCGGACTGCATCGAGCTGGCGCTCGCGGCCAACGCCGGGCGGTCGCCCCGAACGTCGCCGCCTGTCCGCGCCTCGCCGTCGGTCCGCATCAGACGGTCGCTCTGAACGTCGCCGCCGATCTGCGCCTCGCCGCCGGACTGCGACGGGCGGTCGCTCGCTGCCAGCGCCGGGCGGTCGCCTCGAACGTCGCCGCCGGTCTGCGCCGCGCCGCCGGTCCGCATCGAGCTGGCGCTCGCGGCCAACGCCGGGCGGTCGCCCCGAACGTCGCCGTCGGACTGCGCCTTGCCGCCAGTCTGCATCGCCCAGTCCCTCGCGGCCAACGCCGGGCGGTCGCCCTGAACGTCGCCGCCTGTCCGCGCCTCGCCGTCGGACAGCATCAGGCGGTCGCTCTGAACGTCGCCGTCGGACTGCGCCTTGCCGCCAGTCCGCATCGCCCAGCCCCTCGCGGCCAACGCCCGGCGGTCGCCTCGAATGTCGCCGTCGGTCTGCACCGCGTAGCCGGTCTGCGCCGGGCGGTCGCCTCGAACGTCGCCGCCGGTCTGCGCCGGGCGGTCGCTCGCGGCCAGCGCCGGGTCATCGCCCTGAACGTCGCCGCCTGTCCGCGCCTCGCCGTCGGACAGCATCAGGCGGTCGCTCTGAACGTCGCCGTCGGACTGCGCCTTGCCGCCGGACTGCATCGAGCTGGCGCTCGCGGCCAACGCCGGGCGGTCGCCCCGAACGTCGCCGCCGATCTGCGCCTTGCCGCCGGACTGCATCGAGCTGGCGCTCGCGGCCAACGCCGGGCGGTCGCCCCGAACGTCGCCGCCTGTCCGCGCCGCGCCGCCGGTCCGCATCGAGCTGGCGCTCGCGGCCAGCGCCGGGCCATCGCCCCGAACGTCGCCGCCGGACTGCGACGGGCGGTCGCTCGCAATCTGCGCCGTAGCAGCGAAGCGTTGCATTTGAGAAGGACGCTGTTGGGGCCTCAACTACAACGGGAGGCTTGTTCCGGTCCTGAAAACGTTTCCTCAAAAAGCTCCGCTCTCCGGCCCGCGCCATGCGCCAAGGAAGTCGTCAACAGCAACGCCGTTGATGCCTTTGAGGGGCTCGGCCTTCGCAGGGTCGCTTCCCGTCATGAGCTGTGTCATCCAATTGCCGAAGCTCGTAGCATTGCCGCCGAGGTTAAGGGCATTTTGATCGAGCGTGAGCGCCAAAGAAGCTGGCGAGATGGAAGGCATCTTTGACGCATCGCTTTTTGCGGGTGTTACAGGTTTCGCCGCCAAACCGGCTTTGAGATTGGCGAAGAAATTTTTGTTCTTCAGCACAAACACCATCAAAATCAGGCTCATCAAGGCGACGCTAAAACGGCGCAGTGGTTCGATGTATCCAAAAGAGCCCGCCATTCCGAGAGAAGCCGCCCAATAGATAAAACCTCCCGGTCCGATCAAATCGGATTTGATCTGACGCCCAAACTGCACGTAAGTATCTTGGGCAGAGGTGATGACCAAAGCCAAGCCTATGATGATAAGAGCGAACGGCATGCAACCTCCAAAGAAGTTCTGATGAGTTTCATGATGCGTACGACCGCGTACAGCACATTTTCAACGCTTTTGCGCGCGCGAACAAAATCTCTTGCGTGTATTTCGGCATCCGAACTATGGTTCAACTCTGCATAGATATTCGAAAGATTGACTTCCGCTGGGCTTGGGTTCGGCAACATGACGCCGCCGAACAGAGGCCCGAGTTTGAGCATGTAATTCTGAAAGGTGTTGTTCATTTACGTGTTTCCTGCATGGTCACCAAATCGCGTCGCACGAGACTTAAGCTTTCAACTCATCCCCGCAAGCACCGTAATAGTATCTTCGTCATATTCATCGATCAGTGAAAGCTCTTCTCTGTCATCAGTACGTGGTACTTTCTTCGTATCGCGATCTTTGTCAAGCCAATCGGGATAAGCAGGTGCGGACAACTGTTCGGGCGTCGGATTGAGCGCGGGAATTGTTGGAACCAAATAGCGGCAGCGTAACGGTTCTCCCGCTTTGATACATTCGTACATTTCGCGCGCGCCAATGCCGAACCATGTCTCGAATTGTTCAAGCCATTTAAGCGCTAGTAGCGGCTTAGGGTTAGGGTCTGACATGATTGACCATCCCGTTCCATCAAGCCAGTCGCGTTTAGGCCCAGGTTTCATGACCCGCATTTCTCGTGGCACATACGCCCAACGTCCTGCCAGCTTAAACCGTTCGGGCGACGCGCATGCTTCGCCTATCGAAATGTATCGCTTGATCCAATAGATGAATGTCGGCGCAATTTCAGAACCGTCGCTCTTTCTCGATACAGGGGGCATTCTCCAGATAGGCAAAACGTCTTCGCGAAAGAAGTCTAACAAGTCTTTTTCGAATAGAGATGCATGTGGATCGTCGCTTGGTCCGCCGTCAGCCGTCTGACCATCGATTTTCTTCGGATCAAAACCGCGAGATTTGCCTGTCCGCACGGCTTTTCCTGTCTTGTTGAGTTTCTCATATGCATAGACGCCGCTTTGCAGAAAGAAGCCGTTTTGTACTTCCTTCCATTCCCAATCGCCTAGATGAACGTCGCGCGAGCCTTCCGGCTTGAGCAGCGCCCCGAGATCGAGCGGGCGCTGACTGCATATTCCATCGGTCATGAAAGACACGATTGCATACGGGTCTTTTAGCGCCGCTTTCAGCACGCGCGCGCGACACCACGCTGTAATTGCGGATGCGTAATAGGGGCAGGCGGATGAAGGCGGCGTGCCATTCTCCGCGTTGCCGCCGATAGACTGGGCGGTCTTGCCGTAAAGCGAATTGATGACGAGTTTGATAACCTTTTCAGTAATATCATGTTGCTGCTTAAGCGCCTTGCGCCATTTATACATGTCCGGTAGAAAATCGTAAGGCTTTGCATCGCTTGCCGGTTCGAATAACGAACATTCTTCGATGCGCATATGGCTTTCAATCTTCGTCTTTGGAAAAAATGTTTTGAACCAATCAATTCCTGCCAATACTTCGTCGCGCATCAACCATGCATTGCCAGCGCTCGGGAAAAGAATAAGTCCTCTTTTCACGGTTCTGTAGGGAAATGGGAAGAAGGGGATAGGTCTTCCATCTTTTCCTTGCCTCGGAAAATTCCAATGAACGTGAAACATGCTTAGGATATTCGCCTGTTTTCCTTCGACGTAGCGGACTGGTTTGCATCCGCTATGTATCCATGTTCCGCCTTTCATCGAGGGCAGGCACAAGCAAGCACTTGGATATGCGCTTGCGATATCATAAATCTGGAGCCTTTGGTCTTTGGCGTAGCCTTGTTTTATCAACTCAATTCGTCCACCGAAAAACGCATGATGGGCGCGATCTTGCTGCATGCTTATGTCGCGAATTGCTATATCTTCAGAATAGTGCTCTTCCTTGAGCTTTTTTTCTTTGATAAGCTCGCCCGCCGCCGTACCTGCGCCGGACCAACGCGACAGCCTAATTCCGATTTTGTCGGTCCCGTCACGCAATACCGTCAGCGCCTTCGAAAGCATTGTTAGCTCAAGTCCACAATATTTCTTGATAGTATCGAAATCTACGTTATCGAACTTAGAGCGATGCTTTTTGTTTTCGGCAACGATATCGTGATCGGACTTTTCTACATATCCCTTGTCCACAAGACTTTGTGTCGCCCTAACGAAACTCTCTTGATAAAAACCGAAAGCGTCGAATATGCAAATGTGCGCCGTCGAGTTGAGTTTTCGCGCGAGTTCCCCGTTCGCATTTGTGTATGGCTGGCCGTCTTTATCAAGCTTCAAGAGCCACGGGCTTCGTCCAGGAACGAGCTTCCATATTTTTAGATACTTTCCTTTGAGATACTCAAAAGCATAATCTTTCCAGAACTCAAACCCGGCAACGCTTTTTTTAGTCCCGTAAATTTCGCGACGACTGATTTTATATGCGACCTCATGTGGCAAGCCTTTCAATATCTGCGTAGCATCGTAACCGAATGCGAAAGAGACGAACACGACACCGTGTTTGTAGCCGTTTTTTGGACCGAACTTCTCCGGCAAGCCTGTTAGCCATTCCACGATTTCGAGAGACGTAAGCGGTTTTTTACTTTGATCGCCAAGCCAATATTCGGCCGTGTCTTCCATCTCCAGCAGCATGCGCTTTTGTTGTTCTGGTTCTGCTTTTTCGATGGCGCTCGCGGCATGCTTCCGCAACGAACCTTTAGCGCCCCACAGAAAGGTATGATGGGCGGGAAAGACGATTTCGAGAGGTGATACCGGATTCCCCTGTTGATCGAGAACGCCGTGTAGGCGCTTGATATCATCCAAGCCGAGATAGTTTTGTCCCTCCGCATCGATGGAAACGAAAGGTTTGTGATATTTGTCGCTTTTGGCGCGGCGTTCATATGCCGCGTCGGCTTGCGGGTTTTCTTTTTTTCGGCGCTTTTCCGCTTCAACTCGCTTCGTGCGCTTCTCTGGATCATTCGCCAAACTTTCGCGAAATCGCCGACTGCGTTCTTTTCCACGTGCTTTGTCTTGTGCTGCGCGATTTTCTAAAAGAGCGATTTCGAACGCGCTGGGCATGATTATCCGCGTCGTGTTCGGAATGACCGTGAATGCTTCGTTTGACATTAGGCCGCCTCATCAATTTCTAAGTCATCTTCATCGCTTGCGCGTTTATCGCTTTTCGACTGCAAGAGCCGCCCAATGTTAGGATCACCGTATCCGTTGCGGCGGCATCACCTTCAATTTCCGTTCTTTTCGCGCGAGACTTGCCGCAGAAGCGAGAACGGAGATGAGCGCTCATGCAAAGTGACAGGCATCAGCACGAGTTCATACGGCATAACGGCTACCGGCGGTTCGAGGCGATCACGGGGGAGCCGCGCCGGCAATGGAGCGATGAAGAGAAGGCGCGGATTGTGTCGGAGAGCTTTGCTCCCGGCGCAAATATCTCGGCCGTGGCGCGGCGGCATGGCGTGAGCGGCGGCTTGCTGCATAAATGGCGCGGTCAGGCCCGGCAAGCGGCTGCATCCACGGCGCCGTTCATTCCGATCACGCTGGCGGATGGCGGCGGCGGCGGAGAGGAAGATGGGGCCATAGCGTCTTGCGGCGCAATCGAGATCGAGCTTGCGGGCGCGCGCGTCCGCGTCGAGGGCGCGGTCGGCAAGGCGGCGCTCAAAACCGTGCTGGCGGCGTTGCGCGAAACGGCATGATCGGGATTTCCGGCGGCCGGCGCATTTTCCTGGCGACGCAGCCAATCGACTTCAGAAAGGGCATGGACACCATCGCCGCGCTGGTGTCGGAGGCGCTGAAAGCCGATCCCTTTTGCGGCGATATGTTCATCTTCCGTCCGAAGCGATGCGACCGTTTGAAAATCCTGGTTTGGGACGGCTCCGGGCTGATCTTGGCTACGAAGCGGCTTGAGGAGGGGCGCTTTTGCTGGCCGCCGGCGCGCAACGGGACGATTGAGCTCAGCGCCTTGCAGATGTCCATGCTGCTCGAAGGCCTGGCGTGGACCAAGGCGCCGGTCAAAGCCGTGAGGCGTCCAGTAAAAGCTGCTTAAAACGAGCGATTTTACTGGAGGAGCGGGCGCGCTCTCGCATAGGTTGCGGTCATGATTTTCGACCTCTCCGCTTTGCCATCCGATCCAGAGCAGCTCAAAGGAAAGCTCATTGAGCTGGCGAGCGCTGCCGAGGAGGCCGCTGCTGCTGCGGAAGAAGCGGCCGCCCAGCGCGACGCGGCGCTGGCGGAGAACGAGAAGCTTCTTTACATCCTGGCTGCATTCAAGCGCTCCTTGTTCGGAAAGCGCTCGGAAAAGCTCGATCCCGATCAGCTGCAGCTCATCTTCGATCTGGCCGCGGCGGCGGCCGCAACGGAGGAAGCCGGCGAAAGCCGTGAGGCCTGCGCTGCAACTCGCAAAAAGCCGCGCAAACCCGCCGAGCGCAATCGCGGCAAGTTGCCGGAACATCTGCCGCGCATCGAGATACGCATCGATCCGGAGGCCAAGACCTGCGCTTGCTGCGGCGGAGCGCTCCACGTCATTGGCGAGACCGCGAGCGAGATGCTGGACATCGTGCCGGTGCAATACCGGGTGAAGCGCATTATCCGCCCGCGCTATGGCTGCCGGGCTTGCGAGAACGCCGTGGTTCAGGCGCCCGCGCCGGCGCGGCCGGTTGATGGCGGCATCGCCACCGAAGCGCTGCTCGCCGCCATCGCGGTTGGAAAGTTCGCCTGGCATCTGCCGCTGAACCGCCAGCTGCGCATGATGCGGGCGCAAGGCATCGAGCTTGACCGCTCGACGCTGTCATTGTGGATCGGCCGCACCGCCTGGTGGCTGAAGCCGCTTTATGCGCTGCTGCTCGCTTCGATCCTGGCGCGGCCGAAAATCTTCTGCGACGAGACGCCGATGCCGGTGTTCGCCCGTGGCGGCACGAGGCGCTGCCAGTTCTGGGCGGTCGCCGTCGATGACCGGCCGTGGGGCGGGCCAGGCGCCGCCCGCTGTCGCCTATGCTTTCGCCACGGGCCGGAAAACCGAGCATGCCATGACGCTGCTCGACGGCTTCTCGGGCATCCTGCAGGTGGACGGCTATGCCGCCTACAAAAAGCTGGCGGAGACGGAACGCGAGGGCAAGCCTATCGTGCTCGCCTTCTGCCTTGCTCACGCGCGGCGCAAGTTCTTCGAGTTCCACAAAGCCACGAACTCGCCCATCGCATTCGAGGCCTTGCGGCAGATCGCGGCCGTTTACGCCATCGAAACCCGCATCCGGGGCATGAGCGCCGCCGAACGGATGGCTGTCCGCCAGGCCGAAAGCAAACCGCTTATGGACGCGTTCAAGACTTGGGCGGAGGAGCGGCTGAAGGAGGTCTCCGCCAAATCGCCGCTCGCCACAGCGATCCGCTACACGCTGAACCACTGGCAGGGGCTCGCCGTGTTCCTCGCCGACGGCCGCGTGGAAGTGGACAACAACACCGTGGAGCGCGACATGCGCCCCATCGGCCTCGGCCGGCGCAACAGCCTGTTCGCGGGCAGCGAGGGCGGGGCGGACTCGTGGGCGGTCCTGGCTTCGCTCATCAACACCGCCCTGCTCAACGACGTCGATCCCCAAGCGTGGCTCACAGATGTCCTCGAGCGCGTCGTCTCCGGCCAGACCAAAAGCCATCAACTGGCGGAGCTTCTGCCGTGGAACTGGAAAACCGCACGCGCGGCTCCCGCGCAAGCCCTGAAAATGGCGGCCTGAACCGCAGCAGTGGCAGCCTCATAGCGGATACGGATCACCCGCTGCGCGCGCGATATCGAGCAGGTTTTGATAGCGACCGTGAGGAACGAAATGGTTTGGATCGCTGACCTTTTGGCGATAATCGTTTACAGCTTGATCGCCAATATACCGGCTAACTCGCCAAGACTGCTTTTCTCGCGCATTCAATCCGGGTTGGGCATATCGAATATTCGAGACCTTCTTTTCGAAGTTAAACGTCGCGCGTTCGGATTGTTTCGCTGATAATGGTTTGTACTTCCTATCGGCTAATTCAAGCTCGCGTTTTGCGTTGCGTTCAACCTTTTGTTTAAGTCGTGTGCGTCGCTGCTTCTCGGCTGCATCTTGGTTCTTCCGGCTCTTATAGATCAGTTCGCCTTCCGCATGCGCTCTCGCGAGAGCTTCCGGTGACGCGCCGGTCATCTTGACCGTGAAAAGGCGCTTCGAAATCGTCTTCGTGTTTTTGGCGACGCGCTTGCCGATCTCTATATAGCGCGATGATTTAGCCGAATGGCCAAGCTTTTCGAGTTCGGCTTTTGTCAGCTTACGGAAATCCGCCGCCTTGGCCCCGGCAATTCTTTTTTCCGCGCGGGTCAGCTTTCTAGCCATGACGGCAGCCTCCTTTTATCGAGGCGAAAGCGCCGGTCACGGTCATAGAAATTTTGTGCGAGCGCCTTAGTTTTTCTTGCGGCGCGAGCGTGCTGTTGTTATATTGAGACATGATTTGGAGTCCTTTTTGACTGTTCGGTTGATGGTTTGGCGACTGAAACTAGCGGTCATTAAAGAAGGTCTTCTTCTAACGATGCGGAAACGCAGTAGGCGAAGCCAATTGAGGGTTCCGCTGATAGCCTTGACAAAGTCGAATGCTTGTGACACTCGATTTTGTGGTTTAACTCGGGCTTACACGAAGACAGATTTACAAGGCGGCGCTTTCAGCCGCCTTTTTTTTCTTTGCGGACTAATTCGACGTAACTGATATGGTAACTCGGCAAGCTCTTACTGAATTTTGCGCAGCGCTGAAAATCCCAATTCGGAAGCATCTCAAAATGACCACGTTCGCAGAACTCTAAGTTATCGGCATGCATGCTGCGGGTATAGGGGCGGACGGCGATCATTTTGCGAACGGGATGCCGATCACATTCGTTCGGGAGATTAATCATCTCCGCAAGTTCGGCGAACTGGCCAGCGCCGATATACCCGTGCAGATCAGTCAAGATGTAAACGATAGAGACCCTTGCGATGCGCTCTCGGTAGTTGACGCACCAATCTGACCAATCAAGAAACATTTCGCGCGCGGATAAAACATCGGCTCTCGGGTGGAGCGACATTTCGATACGGCGCGCGAGAGCATCGTAATGCGAGGCGCGATACATCCGCATAGGCGCGCTTAAAAAAACTTGGATACGTTCTGCAACGGCGGGTGCGCCCTTATCGATAAGCCGGAATCCGGTGATGTTCGTTTCAGGAAGCGGACGCATTTTCCGCCTCGATTCTCAACGGCTCAAAATCGCGCTCATCAAGATCGGGATTGAACTTGCGCCGCAGATTGAGCGCTTCCCGGCGGCGCGCCTTGTAAGCCGTCAGCTTCTCACCCTCAGAAATGAGCGGTAAGCCGCGCACGATGGCTATCGCCGCCAAGTCGGAGCGTACCAAGCCGCACTCGCGTGCCAAAGCCCAAAGAACACGATGTTCCTCAGGTGAAAGATCGACGGCATATCTAATCTTTTCGTCAAACGGCAACATTGTCAGCCTCGCTGAAATCGAGCGCCCAAGTTTTGCGAAGCCTATCAGCTTTCGCGCGACACTCGTTCTCGAAACCTTGCTTGAGAGCAGCGTCATATTGATCGAGCAACGCTGTATTCGAATGTTTTTCGAGCAACATGCGCAAGCCCGATCTAAGCGCCGAACGTAAAATGTGGCGCTTCGACACGCCGCGTTCCGTGGATAGTTCTGTGATGTATTCGAAATCTACAGGGTAGATTTGCAGAGCGACCTGTTTTTCATGCTTAGGCATAGCTTTCTCCTTCCTTTTATTGCTACATTAACCTGATTTGAGACGGCGTGGGTTAACCAAAGGTTAACGCGGCCTGGTCAGGTTCTAAGTGTTGTAATTTCATCGCATACGGACGGGAGTACCAAGAAAGGCAAAGGCTTAGCTCTAGCCAAATCAGCTAGAACAAAGTAGAGTTCTCTTTTATGTCTGTCTGTGGTGACATGTTTGTTGAGACGTTTTTGAGAGACGCCGAAAAGTGCGCGCATTTACGCGCTTGTAATTTCGTGCGTGTACATTAGCACCTGGTTTTCTTCGACGGATTTTCTCATGCCTCGCATCGACATTCCTGAAAACGTTCTGAATTCGATGCTTCAAGGAAGGGCTTCGGGATTATCCTACACAAAACTCGCCGAGAAGCATGGCTATAAAGTCAACGCGACTATGCGGGCGGTCAAGGAATGCGGGTTAACACCGGATGCGTTAAGACGGACCGGTCAAGCAAGCCTAAAACTGCCAGCCTACTGGCGTGCATCGTCTAGAGCGGTCAATGCCAAAGTGCTCATTCTACAGGGGCCGTGTTCCGGGCTTTCAGTTCGAAAGAAGCAACTGGTAGTCTTCGACGCGGACCGCGAAATCTCATATATGCCTGGACTGCCGCCTTTCGAAAGCATCATAGCGGAAGCGCCCGGTTTCCATGTCACAGGAGAGGCGCTGAAATGGCTGGCGCGTCATGAGGTTGGGCTGTTCGTCGCGACCGGGCATAACACGGCTTCCGTCATGCTCACCACGCCGCCAGCCAAGCAAGCAAAACTTCGGCTGGCGCAGTACGCCGCTTTCTCAAACCCCTTGCCGGTCGCGTCCGCCATCGTCACACAGAAGATTCTCGCGAGCTGCGAATGCGGCTTTCTCAGTAGACGCGAGACGCACGCGCATCTCTCGCGGGTCAAGATGGCGACTGATTTGCCGAACCTCCTGCTTGCCGAAGGTGTAGCTGCACAGGCGCATTTCATTGGACTTAGAAGGAAGCTCGTTTTTCGCGGTCTTGGAAAAGATTGGCCGGAAGCTTGGGATTCTTGGGATAGCCGCAACGCTTCGCTCTGTAATCCTTCGCCGCGTCACGCTCTCCATCCCTTCAACGCGATATTGAACTATGCTTACATGGTCGCCGCCGCACAGATCGAACGCGCTTTAACGGCTTGGGGCTTCGATACCGCCATAGGGTTTCTTCATCTCTTGAAAGAGTATCGCGCGAGTCTCGTCTATGACGCGCTGGAATTGCAGCGCGGCCCCATCGATGCGCGAATTCTGAGTTTCACCGCGAACCGCACTTTCCGGCGTAAGGAATTCACGCTCTCAAACAACGGCGTCGTTCGGCTCGCGCCGGAAATCGCGCGGATCGTGGCGGGTCGCGCGCTGGCGACGCAACGAGACTTGAGCGAATTATGCGAGTGGCTTGAGAGCGCTGTTAGGCGGGGCGATGGAAGGACGACTTCGCGGCGATAAGATAGCGCAAGCCGATGGCAGACGCGCCT
>CAVWOB010000011.1:0-75981 GCA_963756335.1 uncultured Alphaproteobacteria bacterium | reverse complement strand
CCGCGTGCCCGTAATGCTTGAGGCCTTCGGCCGTGAGGGCTTCGGCGAACTGCTTCGGTCCCTCGAATTGATGAAGCGTCTGAAAGGCGCCGAGCCCGCCGCTGGTGCTCCGCGGGGATTTCGACAAGCCGCACGGTCTGGCCGCCGGTCGCGCGCATGCGGTCCTCCGACAGCTTCTCCGCCGATGCCGATTTCGCCCGTCGACATGAAGAGAAGCCGCCAGGTGGTCCCGGCTCTAAGGTCGATGCTCTTTCCCATGCGCTCCTTCTGGCGCCCGTTGGCGAGCGCATAGGCGGCCCTGAAGAGCGCTTTCGACTCGATTTCGGCGATCTCGTCGAGGGCGAGGAAGGCGTTGTTGTGGGCGGCCGCGACCGCTTCGAGCGCGTTGTCCGTCGCCCGCCAGGTGCGGATATAGCCGTACTGGCCGCCGCCGCCCCAGACCGTGCCCGCCGCGCGCAGGATCGTCGTTTTGCCAGCCGTTGAGCTGCCGCGAAGGTGGACGCCGCCGCCTTCCATGCCAAGCGGCTCGAGGAGCGGCGGCGCAAAGGCGGCCGAGATGGCGAACATGAGGCGGTCGTTTCCGCGCGCGAGCTTCGCCACGCCTTCTTGCCAGCCCTTCAGCGTTCCGTATTGGCGATAATAGTGCTCGATCGGCTTGGTGGGCTGGAACACGACGGTGCGGCCCTTCGCATCGCCGATCGCCTGGTTAGGCAGAATGAAGACGCCGTCGTGGAAGCCGATCTTGGGGACGCAAAGGGCGTAGGACCTCGGGCCGAATGCGCGTCAAGAGCTCCTTGAGCTTGTTCTTGCCGCGCGGAGAGATGTTGAATTCAAGGCCTTGATAGGCGAGGTGCTTGAAGATGTCCTCGGACGAGGTGACGAGTTCGGTCTTCGGTATTGCGGCCTTGTGCCAGATGCCGTTTCGCGTCTTGATTTTCAGCCAAAGGCCCCAGTCCTTGCTGTCGGGGTTCAGCGTTGTGGCCATGAACTCGACGGGCGAGCACAGCCACTCCCAAACTTCGTCCTCCACCGTGCCGTCGAGCTTGACCTTCTCCTCGCGCGCCAAGAATTCGATGCCGCAGCCGTCCTCGCGCCAGCGAAAGCCGGGCGGCAAATCCTCCCACGGCTCGCTTTGAGCGAGGCGCTCGCGAACGGCGTCGAGGCCGTCGTTCTTCAACAGGTCGTTCCAGTCCTCCCATTTGCCGTTCGCGTTGGGACGGGCCGGCGGATAGGTCAAGGCGACGCCGAAGCCTCTCTTCTTGTCGGCGAGCGCCGCATCCTCGGCGTAATCCTCGCCGGCCTTTCTGCCGTCGGCGCCGCGGCCCCGGTCGCCGGCGATGAGGACCGCTTTGACGGTCGAGGGCGGCTCGATATTTTTCAGATTGGCGGCGCCGATGGCGGAAACGACGAAGGGGCGATCGGCCATGAAGCAGACGAGCGCGTTCTCTGGCCCCTCCGCCTTGACGAGAGTTCCCGCCCTCAATCGGCTTTCCGAACCAGATGCCGCCGCCCTTGTAATCGCTGTAGGCCTTCTTCGGCTTCGCGATCTTGGCCTTGTCGCCGTCTTCGCCGAGATAGAGGCGGTGAACCGTCATGGTTTCGCCGTCGTGAGAAGCGGAGACGCGAAACAGGATCGCGGGGAAATGCCCTTCGCGCTCCGAGCACCACAGTTTCGGATGGAAGCGCACCGCGCTGTGGACGGCGGCCCAGTCGATAACGATGCCGCGATGCTGTTCGAAATAGACCTGGGCAATCGTACCTTGGATCGCCTGGGCTTCGGTCCAAAGCTGAAAAGCCCTCTCGCGCTTTCGCTTGAGCGCCGCTTCGTGGTCTTCGTCTGTCTCAACTTCTTCGACAGCAGGAAGTGCGCTCTTCGCGGGGCGGGCTTTCGCCCGCGCATCCCCGAAGCCGAGAAAACCGGCGATCAGCTCCATCGCGCCTGGGAAATCGACGCCCTCGACCTCTTGGACGAGCTTGATGATGTCGCCGCCGCCGCAGGTGCAGATCCAGAGGCGTCTTTCATACGTCCCAGCGCCAGGATGGATCCTCGTCCTTGTGTCCGGGGATCGGGCAGTGGATATGAATGGCTCGTCTCTGCGGCGGCCAGGCTATGCCGAGCCAGCGCAGAAGCTCGATTTCCCGGCCCCGCAGGCCGGACTTCGCCTCATCAACCGAAAGTCGGGACTTTCCGTTGCTCAAGGCAATAGAGGTCTCATCGGCGTTCTTGACAACGCCGGCAAACTTCCCGTTCATAGGATCACCGATCTTCTTTCGATGACCCCGGGCCTCTGCCAAGGCTCGGGGTTTTTATTTCAGCCTCTTCTGCTTGCTATCGACGCCTCCGCTGAGGGGGATGCGGCGTTCGACAAGGCGCGGCTTAAGCCGCGCATGGCAAAACCGGTTTCGTCATCAGCTGCCCGCCTGAGCGCGTTCGCCGCGGCCGGACCTTGAGCCGAGCGCTATTCCGCTGTGTTGGATCACTTCCTCCATCGCCGGGCATAGGCCCGCTTCGTGGAAGTCGGTCAGCGTCAGATGGCCCCCGGTTCCTTTGCAAAAACGAAGCGCCGCCTCGATGCCAAGCCGCCTTGGCGTGGCTTTCGGATTGATTGGAAAGACATGCGAGAGCCAGGGGCCGGTGACGCCAAGCCGCTCAGCGAACTGCGCGCGGGTTTCCTTTTGGCTTTCAAGGTAGGCCTCGAATTTCCGGGTGAGCGGCGTCATGTCTTCGGGCGCAACATAATTGGTCTGATGCCGTTTTGTTGGGATGTAGGGACGGGCCAGACTCGTGAGGTCGTACCAACTGATATGTCCCTCAGTTGCGCGGCAGATCGCCTGCAACGTCCGCCTGGAAAAGAACTCCCGTCTGCGATTGGAGCGCTTCGGAAACAAGCGGCTCAGCGTGTAAGGGGCGACGCCCGCTCGCCTCGCGAACCGCCTGCGGTTTTCTCTTCGGCCTTTGAGATAAGCCTCGAACTTCTGGGTGAGCGTCGGTAAGGAAACCGGGAGCTTATCGACCGACTCGACGCTGCCGACGCAAAGCGGCTGCCCTCGGCGTTACGCCCTGTGTTTCGGATCGCCTTAGTTGTCGAAAAGACGTTTTCGATGGTGCGCTCATGCATGACTCCTCTTGACTCGACATATCGTGCGTCATGACTTACCTTTTCGTCAAGTCACACACGGAAAGATTCCTCAGGAAGCAGTGGACCGCTTCAAAAAAAAGGGGCAAACATCGGCGATGGCCAACAGTCGCATCAAACAACTCAGACTCGAACGCGGGTGGTCGCTCAAGGAGCTGGCCGCGGAACTCGAGATTACCGAGAGTCATCTCTCCCGGGTCGAGGCGGGCAAAAGAGGGTTGCAGGTTAAGAAGATGGAAGTAGCCGCGCGGCTCTTCAAAGTGCCGGTCGCGGATTTGATGAACCTCGGGAGCGGCGCGGCTCTGCCCGACTTGACGCCTTACGCGCCGCCAAAGGGTTCGTTTTTCGAGAAGGCGTACACCTCGAGCACGCAAAAGATGTTCAAGGTCACGAGCAATTGTCTGAATGAGCTCGGCATCACGGAAGGCGACCCCATCGTTGTTGAGACGACCCCTCTAACGCAATCGGACCTAAAGATGGGCGACGTCGTTGTCGTTGAGGTCGGCGGGGATCGCGGCGAGCCGGGCGCTTTGGTGTTGCGTCAATTCCTCGGCCCCAATTTGCTGGTGACAAACAGCTCGGAGAATAATGCGGCGCCGATTTATATGGTTAAAGCGAGGGTTAAGTTCATCGGCCGCGTCCTGCAGTGAGCGCAATCCAAAAACTATTCGCCGTTGGGCGCCTGGATTTGCCCTCCAACTTGCTTGGAGCGGGCTAGACGTGCGGCGCGGGCACATTGTGGAGATTATACAATCTTTTCGGCTTCAAAGGTGTGACATAAGTGCTTGAACTGTTTGGAGTTTCTGACGGTCAAACGGCTACGCCCGCGCGGAGAAAGATATTCAATTGCTCGAATAATATGCAGACCTTTGGCTCTATCCTGATTTAAGCCATGGAAATCTAACGGTGTTTTTCTTGCTTGTTGCGCCCGCGCTCCAGTTGCGCTCTCCCGCTCCGGAATAACTTCTGTGTAATTTGCGACAAGATTCAATGAATTAGATGAAAATGCATCTCGCTCGTCGCGGCATATAGGAATGTATGCAACGCTTCTCGGGACAAAAGAGTGAGCGGTTATAGGCTAGATCGTTGCGACTTATGGGTAATCCGAGTTAGTAATCTTCCTTCTGAAGACTGGATTTTTGTGTTGCGTGTGGAAGGCGTGATGTCTCAACCTGAGAATAGGGCTAGTGTACTAAGGTTCGTGTCTAGTTACTTGACCGATGATTTGGTCATTCTCGGAGACGAAAGCAGAAGCGAAACCTCCAGAACTTCGTTCGCAATCTTTCAGGTCCTGTCCTATTCTCTCTCAAAACTAGATATTCTTCCTGGCGACATCCTGAGATTGCAACTGCTCCACAAAGGCGAAATTCCAACAAAAATCTCAATCGTGGCTGTCAAAGTGCATCAGCATGGCGAGTGGGCGCTCCTATTGCGCTTCTTTTTGCCGCCACGTCAGCTTTTCCAGAACACCGATCGGGTGTCTCGGCCCCTGTTTCTGAGTTCCTGCACCGAGATCATCGCCGCAGCCGCCTGGCAAGAGGGCGAGCCTTATTGGCGAGCCAATCTCTCCTAAAATTATCCCCAGCTGAAAAAAGGCAATTTTTGGTTGCTTGGCCCCAATTGTGCGGGAGCCCTGGGCGCCTGGGCGGCGTCTTGATGATGACTACAGTTGCGCCGAAGAGACAAAAATAGTACGCCTATTGGAATATATTTTTGCTTGCCTAGTGGGCAAGTGTCAGCAATCCTTAAAACAGAGGATTTCTTGTTGCTCCAGTGGGAGACCCTTATGCAACTCGCGCCGCCGAAATCGAGGTTCCCGCGCCGCCGGTTTGAGCCAAGGGAAATACAAGCTGGCTCGTGCTTCGGAGCGACCAAGCAACTTGGCGTGGAAGACAAATTGCGCTGCGTCGTCTGCGGGAAAGTTGCTTCCGTTCGTCACCGCCTGAAGATTTCCACGAAAGCTTCCCGGTGGACCGTGCGCCTCTGCTCGGAATGCGACGATGAGGTCGCGCCGCTTTCGGCTGTCACGGAGCTTCTTTGGTTTCAGGCGCGGCGCATCGACGTTCTCGCCTTGGCTTCGGCGTCGCTCTGCAAGAGCGGCAGGTCGTTGATGGCTGTCTCAGCTCAAAAGGGAGTACGGGCAGACAGACCAGCTCACAACGAGCGGCCGCCGGACGAGATCGATCCGCCAACTGAACCGAAAAGGAGAGGGAGCTAGAGGCGAGCGCCGCCTCTTGTACCGCCACCACGGGTGGCTGGCCGCGGCATGTGGGCGCCTCGGCGATGTTCAAACCGCGCAGCTCCAATCTGGCGCTGCGCTCGTCGCCTTAAGCGTCTAACTCTTGGAAAGTCAGTGAGTATGCGTATTCCAGCGTCCGGTGACCCTGAAGAGCGCCCCCAAGGTTCTCGATCGATCTCTCATGCAGTTTGGATGGAGCGGTTTCGCGGCGCGAGCGATGCGAGCGTCGAAGAAACCTGGCGGCGCGTGGCGGCGGCCGTGGCGGCCGCGGAGGCCTCGCCCTTCATGCGCCGTCGATGGGCGCAGGTGTTCTATCAGGCGATGACCGGCTTCAAGTTTGTGCCGGGCGGCCGCACGCTTGCGGGCGCCGGCGCCGACCCGGGCGCGATCTTGTTCGACTGCTTCATCAATAGGCGGCTCCCGGCCGACGCCAGCTCGATTTTGACGAACCTTCATGGGGCCGCTTGGACGATGCGGCGGGGCGGCCGGGTCGCGCAGGATTTTTCAACCATTCCTCCGAAAGGCCGCGCCATCCTCGATGGCGGCGCACGCCCGTCGGGCCCGCTCGCGATCATGGATGTCTGGCGCGCGATCGCCACGAACATCGTGGAGACGGACGTCTCCTTGATTGCTGCTCTATCTTGCAGCCATCCGGACATCGAGGGTTTCGTTGGCGATGCGCACGCCGGCCATCCCAGTTGCTTCAATCGGCTCGTCTTGATCCCTGACCCGTTTATGGCGGCTGTTGAAGCCGATGGCGGCTGGCCTCTCGTCTTCGGCGAGGAGACTTTCAGCACGATAAGCGCGCGGGCGCTATGGCGCGGAATGCTGGTGAGGGCCCATGATCGCGCTGGCCTCGGGCTCATCTTCGCCGACCGGGAGAACGCTTCGCTTCGCGCCGAGCGCTCGCATCGGAGCGGCGCCGCCGCAAACGACAACGCCTTCGGCCATGACGCCTGCCTGTTGGGTTCGATCAACCTGGCGGCGTTGGTGAAGGACGCTTTCACGCCGGCGGCGCATATTCCAGAAGAAAGCTCGACTGGCTCGCCGCCGTGGCAGTGCGCTTTCTTGACAACGTGATCGACGTTTCTGGTTACGCCACGCCCGAACAGGAAGCGGCGGCCAAGGCCAGGCGCAGGCTGGGGCTTTGCGTCACCGGGCTTGCGGACGCGCTTATCATGTGCGGCGCCCATTATGGCGCCGAAGACGGCCGCCATCTGGCCGAAAGCTGGGTGGCCCGCCTTTGCCGCAGCGCCTATTTGGCGAGCGCGGGGCTTGCGCGGCTAAAGGGCTGCTTCCCGCTCTTCGATATGGATGAGCAGCTCTCTCGGGCTTTTGTCGCCGGGCTCGATGCTGAGGTGTCAGACGCGATCCGGAAGCACGGCCTCCGCAACGATGCTCTGATGGCTATCGCGCCGACAGTCGCGACATCGCTGCTGGCGGATTGCGTTTCAGGCGGAATTGAGCCTGTGACCGATTTCAAGAGCTCTCCCGAGGCGTCGGATAGTGAGCGCATTCCAAGCTATGCCCAACGTCGCTTCAGGGAATTGCACGGCGCGGACGATCTGCCGCCTTTCTTTGTATCTAGCCGGGACATGACGCTTGAAGGGCGCCTGCAAATGCAGGCGGCTATTCAGCGGCACATCGATGCTCCGCTTACGAGCATCATCAATTGCCCTCCCAACCTATCGTTTGAAAGTTTCGAACGGCTTTGCCGCAGCGCGTACGCCATGGGCGCCGCGGGTTGCGCCTTTTATCGGTCCAATGGACAGGACGGTCGCCTTCGCTTGGCAGACCGCCCGGAAACCGGCTTCCCGCTCGCGGCGTGCGACCGGGGAACTCTTGATTAGAAGGAGACTGCGATGCCTCTCATTCTTCAGGATCGAATTACTCGGTCTATGGTTCGCGAGCATCCGGACTGGCTATTCGTCTTCGGCGATAATTTGGCCGGAAGGGGACTGGGCGGCCAGGCAAGAGAATGCCCGGGCGAGCCGAACGCACTGGGCATTCCTACGAAACGCGCGCCGACCATGGCAGAGGAAGCATTCCTCTCCGACGCCGATTTGGATCTCTGGTCGGAGACCACGGCAGCAAGCTGGCGTCGAATTGAAGAAGCGCTCTTAGCCGGCAAGATGGTGGTCTTTCCCCGAAATGGTCTTGGAACTGGCCTAGCCCAGCTTCCGGAGCGCGCGCCAGCGATCTATTCGGCATTAAATTCCCGCGTTGAAACTCTGGCGCTCATTCACGGCGATGACCAACAGGAAGGACGGAGACGGGGGCGTTAGCCGCAGCGCCCAGGCTGCGTCTGAAGTAAAAGTCGTACCAGCGAGGCGGAAGTCGGCGCTATGAAAAAACCAGATTCTCAGGACGAAATACCATCGCTTCTCTGTCGAGATCTTGCGAGGATGTATAATCGGAAGGCGGAGTTTTTTCAACGGCTTGCCAAGGCTGGCATTGCGCCAGCCTACCGTGATTTACATGGGACACGAACGCCCTATCGATTTAAGCCAAAAGAGTTTAATCAGTGGTGAGAGGTGGCTCCACAAATTCGGACGGCCCGGTAAGTGGAATTTCTGCCTGACAGCGGGCACGCTGATGCCCGCGAATCAGGAGAGACAATGAGCAAGAGACCGCGCCGGAACCACACAGCATCCTTCAAGGCGAAGGTGGCTTTGGCCGCCGTGAAGGGGGAGAAGACGCTCGCCGAGCTGGCGCAGCAGTTCGACGTTCACCCCAATCAGATCACCCAGTGGAAAGCCCAGCTCTTTGAAGGCGCGGCTGGGGTTTTCGGGCCGGACAAAAGCGAGGCGGCGGCTTCGAGCGTCGACTTGAAGAACTTGCACGCCAAGATCGGCGAACTGACGCTAGAGAACGATTTTTTAGAAGGCGCGCTCATCAAGGCGGGATTGCTGAGCGCAAGGCGATGATCGACCGTGGTCATGCGTTGAGCGTTACGAAACAGGCCGAAGCCGCAGGCATCGCGCGCAGCACGGTGTATTACCTGCCGCGCCCGGCATCCGCAGCCGATCTCGAACTCATGCGCCAGATCGACAGGCTGCATCTGGAGTTTCCCTTCGCGGGAGCGCGGATGTTGCGCGGTCTTTTGTCTGCCAATGGGAGCAAGATCGGCCGGCGGCGCGTCAAAACGCTGATGAAGCGGATGGGGATAGAGGCGCTGTACCGCCGCCCGCGCACGACGAAGCCAGAGCCGGGGCACAAGATCTATCCGTATCTGCTGCGCGGCATGGAGATCGTGCGGCCGAACCAAGTGTGGGCGATGGACATCACGTACATCCCGATGGCGAAGGGCTTCGTCTATCTCGCCGCCGTGCTCGACTGGTTCTCGCGGCGCGTGCTGTCGTGGCGGGTGTCCATCACCATGGAGGCCTCGTTTTGCGTCGAGGCGCTGCAGGAAGCTTTGGCCCGGCATGGGAGACCGGAAATCTTCAACACCGATCAGGGCAGCCAGTTCACCGGGACAGACTTCACCAGCGTGCTGATCAAGAACGAGATCGCGATCAGCATGGACGGCAAGGGCGCCTGGCGGGACAACGTGTTCGTTGAGCGGCTCTGGCGAACGGTGAAGTATGAGGAGGTCTATCTGCACGCCTATGACAGCGTGCCGGAGGCGCGAGCGTCGATCGGAAGGTATCTTGATCTCTACAATCGCCGCCGCCCACATTCGAGCCTTGACGGCATGACGCCCGATCAAGCCTACTACGGAGCACACAGCTTGCCGCCACTCCGCTTGGCGGCCTAACCCCGGCAGACGTTCCACTTATCGAAGCGGAAAATCTGTCCGAACAACCGGGGCCACCTCTGTGGTTGAGCTTCACAAAAAAGGTTGAGTCCGGGGGAAATAGGACATGGCCGATTACTATACCTATAAGAATGCGAAGGGCCACTGGTGCGCGAGGAAGAGGCTCCCAAGCGGAGACCTGCACTTCAACTCGAAAACGACAGATCGTCGAAGCTATGAGAAACGCGCGAAGCAATGGTACGAAGGGCTCATAGCCGAGCAATTCGGCGAAGCGCCGAAGCTGTTCTTCGTCGATGCCGTCGAAAAGTTCGCTGTTGGTCATCTCGCAAGCAAGCGACATAAAACAGCGGAGCGCTATAGGGGCGTGCTCTTTCGCTGCATCGATAAGTGGGAGAAAAGGAAGATTAATACCATCGGTGCAGCCGAGCTGGCGGCATACGAAACCGAGCGCCGAGCTCATGTGAAGCCGCAGACGATCGGGTTCGAATTCAAGGTCTTGAGCGCCTTCTTTGAGTGGCTTGAACTCGTTAACCTCAATGAGGGGAACCCTGTCCGCGCTTATCTCAAGAAAAAAGGGAAAAAGGCCGACATCAAGGCCAGACTGCATCGCAAGCGCTATCTCACGCACGAAGAGGAGAACGATTTACTCCGGCATGCCCCCCGTGAGTGGCGCTGCCGCATAATCTTCGCCATCGAAACCGGGCTTCGCAAAGAGGAGCAATACTCTCTCGAAAAGCGGGACGTAAACCTCCGAACCGGTTTTATAACGGTTCGAGAAGAGATCGCCAAGAATCACAAGGAGCGGAGGGTGACGATCACCGACCGCGCCCGCAAAGCGATCAAAGAAATGACCAATATGACTTCAATCTATGTCTGCCCGAAATCGGATGGCACGCGGGTCGCTCAGGATAGCGCCCATGTCAATGCTTGCCTTCAGCAGATCGCCATCGCGGCTGGTTTTCCAAAAACGGTCAGGAGGAAAAACGGTGACGTGGATGTCGACCTTATATGGCACGATCTTCGCCGAACCTGCGGTGTCCGGCTGTTGCGCGACCGAGGCATGTCGATGGAGGAGGTCCAACTCTGGCTCGGGCATGAAGACATCCGCGTCACGCAATCGAGCTATGCGTTCCTCAAAGAGGAAAACCTGCAGCAGCGTGTAGCCGAAACTGAGCGGCGCGCCAGGGCCAAGAGGGCGCGGGGTGCAAATGGGGGTGATATGAAAGCCGAACCATCATCAATCACGGAGTTAGATCAAGAGGTTGATTGATATGAAATACAGAACCGAGGGTTCGAATCCCTCCCACTCCGCCAGCCTGTGAAGAATCTTCATATATTTCATGAAGTTAGCCTCCAAAGTTGAAAACAATCCGACGCCGTTTTCACGCTTACCGTTCACTCTTCGTACTTAAGAAGGCAGTGATGACCTTGGCTTGAGCGGTGTCCGCAAGCCGCTGCTTCCCTGCTTCTCGACAATAGCGCTCCACCTCGCGCAATGATTCGTGTCCCGTGACTGCCATTATTTCGTGCGGCGTAGCCCCAGCTTCCGCCAACCGTCTCGCCGCGGCTTTCCTCAGTCCGTGGGCGCTGCACTGCGGCAATCCGATGCTGTCACAGACCTCGCGGAACCAATTTCCGAAACCGGCTGCAGTGAATGGCTTACCCTGCGCCGTCACAAGGAACGCCATGTGTCCGTTCCCCGATGTCTCGATAATGGCGCAAGTTCGGGATGAACCGGAATGCTGACCTCGGCATATCTAGATGACACGGCAGGCGTAAGGCGACAAGAGCAAGCCATGAACAAGGAGGGTCCGTTCATGGCTGACTTCCCCGGTTCCCTGAGCGAATTTCAACAATAGTTTCCCGACAATGCGGCGTGCGCCGCTTATTTGGCCAGGAAGCGCTGGCCGGACGGCTTCCGCCGCCCGCGTTGCGGCGGAGAAAAGTCCTGGCGGGCCCCAGCCGGGAGAGCCTTACCTTCATCTGCGCCAAGTGCCGGAAGGAGACGCCGGTCACCGCCGGCACGATTATGCACCGGTCGCATTTGCCCCTCGCCATTCGGTTCTGGGCTGCCTTCCTGATGGCGGCGCATTCCAACGGCATGTCCGCCTTGCAGTTGCAAAGCGAACTTGGCCTCGGCTCTTATAAGACCGCTTGGCTCTTGGCGATGAAGCTGCGCCTTCAACGCTTGGCAAGCTTTTGTGGGTTTGCCGTATTTTGCAAAGAAGGATGATTTCGCAGGGGAATCGGGTGAACGACCTGATGCGGCAACGAGGCTTGCCAGGAAGTCGTCATCCCATGCCGCAACTTTCCGCTTCATTCGAAGGGAATCCTTACCTGGCGCCCTGCGGATGAGGTTGTGCGCCATGTGCCTGAGTGTAACAAAATTGGCGGGCGCGTGATTTTGCGCACCCGGCATTCGTCGTCGCGGAAGACCATGTCCATCACCCAGTGCAGGCTATTCTCCACAGCCCAGTGGCTGCGTATGACCGGGCCGATCTGGTGCGCCAGCAGCACCAGGGAAGTGATATAGAAGCGGATCTCCCGCTCGATTTTGTCCCCAATTTCACGCGTGCTCTCGACCATGACGACGCTTTTCAGTCCTGGCCAGTCGTGGCGTTCCTGCAGCCAGGCCATATCGTGGATGACTGTATAAACTCTGGTTTCGATGGGGCCATGATCGCCCGCCAGGCAAGGATTCCCTTCGAATGGTCATTCCCGCGCGATCCAGGTAATCGGCGCGCGAAGAACCGCCCGGCGAACGTGGTTCCCCGGGCGGAGGGAGCGGTGCTTCAGCTCGTTACGCCGTTTTCCCCGATCTTGAAGATCCGGAGCATGTTCGTGGTTCCCGGCCGCTTGAAGGGAACGCCGGCGCAAACGATCGCGCGGTCGCCGGGTACTGCGTAGCCCTCGGCCCGCGCGACGGCTTCCGCCCCCTTCACCATTTGCGTCGTGTTCGCCGGATCCGCCGTCTGGACGCAGTGCAGCCCCCAAACGAGGTTCAGGCGGCGCGCGGTCTCCCTCACGGGCGTCAGCACCAGCACTGGCTGGCGAGGCCGCTGGCGGGCGACGCGAAGGGCGGTCCAGCCGGTCGCCGTGTAGCAGACGATGGCCTTGAGATCGAGCGTCTCGGAGATGGAGGCGGCGGCGGTGGCGATGGCGTCGGCGGCGGTCCGTGTGGACACCGTCGGACGGAAGCGCAGAATGCTCTCATAATTGCCGTCGCGCTCAACCTCGCGGGCGACGCGATCCATGGTCGCCACCGCCTCGATGGGATAAGCGCCCGTCGCGGATTCGGCCGAGAGCATGACCGCGTCGGCGCCTTCGAAAACGGCGGTGGCCACGTCCGAAACCTCGGCGCGCGTCGGTACTGGCGACGCCGTCATGCTTTCCAGCATTTGCGTGGCGACCACCACGGGCTTGCCCCGGTCGCGCGCCGCGGCCAGAAGCTGCTTTTGCAATCCCGGCACCTGCTCCAGAGGCATTTCGACGCCAAGATCTCCGCGCGCGACCATGATGCCGTCGGCCTCGGTGAGGATGTCTTCGATGGCGGCGATGGCGGCGCGGCGCTCGATCTTCGCCATGACGGCGGCGCGGCTTTGCACGATAGCCTTGACGTCGAGCACGTCCTGCGCGCGCTGCACGAAGGAGATCGCGATCCAGTCCACGCCCGCAGCGAGCGCGGCTTCGCAGTCCTCGCGATCCTTCCCGGTCATCGAGCCCAGCGGCAGGACCACATCGGGCACATTCACGCCCTTGCGGCTTGACAACACGCCGCCGGTAACGACTTCGGCGACCAGACGGCCCGGCTGGGCCTCCACGATCTTGAGGTTCAGTTTCCCGTCGTCGATCAGGAGCGTGTGCCCCGGTTCGGTGACGGCGTAGATTTCCGGGTGGAGAAGCCCGACGCGATTGGCGTCCCCCGGCGCGTGGTTGGCGTCGAGCACGATACGATGGCCGCGCTCGAGCCGCACCTGCCCTTCGGCGAACGAGCTGATGCGCAGCTTCGGGCCTTGCAGGTCGGCGAGGATCGTGATGGGGCCTAATTTACTCTCAAGCTTGCGGAGCGCGGCTATGTAGGCGCGCATCTCATCGTGGCTCGAATGACTCATATTGATGCGGAAGACATCCGCTCCCGCCACGATGAGCTTTTCAAGCTGGGCGGGGTCGCCGCTCGAAGGTCCGAGCGTGGCGATGATCTTAGTGCGGCGCTGGCGCTTCATCTCCGGCGCGTCCCCGGCGTCGCCGCGGCAGCGGCCTGGGAAGGAGGTTGCGTCTGCGCCTGACCGGGCGGCGCGCTATCGGAGGAATGCTGCGCTGGATCCGATTGATCCGTCAGCTTGACGGTCCAGTCCGTCTGCTCCTGGGTGTCCACCTCGAAGAAGCCGCTCTTCTTGAAGCCGCGGCCGTCGCAATTGTCGATTCCCTTGATGGTGAACTCCACGTCGTTGGTGCACATGTTGATGGTCCCGCCCCACTCGCCGCCCTTGTCGTAATCGAAGGCGTAGACATAGTAGAAGCGAGCGCGAAGCTTGTCCTGGATGAGGAGCGCGCAGGACTGGCTGTCCACGTTCCACCACCCTTCGCTGACCCAGCCTTCCTTGTCCTTGTAGCCGATGGCGACGCCGATGCGGCTCCCTGTGCTGTTGCACAGCTTGAGCTCAGCGTTCGCCACGCCCGGAAGAGCGAGCGCGGAACAGAACAAGACGGCTGTAGCCACCGCGCGGGCGGGCCATGCGGAGTAAGTAAGCGGTTGCAAGGTCATCCCTGGATCCAGAAATCAAGTGAGTCGGACGCGGCACACTAATCTCTGATTGCACTATCGACAACTATGGCTCTGAAGTCGTTTACATTCGTTCCCGTGGGTCCGCAAACGAGCAGATCATTTGTTAACCGGAAAAATCCGGTGGAATCGTTATCGGCGAGAAATGTGGCTGGATCGAGGTTGAGCGCGACCGCACGGCGCAACGTGCCCGCGTCGATGAATGCGCCGGCGGGGTCTATCGCGCCGCCCGAGCCGCCGTCCGCGCCATCCGTGTCCGCCGCAAGCGCGGCAATTCCCGTCTGGCCGTTCAGCGCAATCGCAAGCGCGAGCGCGTATTCCTGATTCGGCCCGCCGGTCCCCCTGCCCTTCACCGTCACGGTCAGTTCTCCTCCCGAAAGGATCACCGCGCGGCGATTGTCGGCGAGGCAGCGCCTGGCGAGCTGCGCGTGGAGCTGGGCCACATCGCGGGCTTCGCCTTCGAGCGAATCGCCCAGCATGATCACGTCGTAGCCAAGCCCCCTCGCAAGCTCGCCCGCCGCCTGGAGCGAGTCGCGCCCCGAGGCCACGAGGTCGTAGCGCGCATTTGCGAAGATGGGCGCGCCCGGCTTCGGCGTCTCGTTCGCGGGATCGTTCAAGGCGGCGGCAATGGATGATGGGACGTCGATCCGGCGCCGCTCCAGGATTTTGCGCGCATCCGTTAGCGTCGTTGGGTCTGGGCAGGTCGGGCCGGAGCCTATTGTTTCCGGCTCGTCGCCCGGCGTGTCGGAGATGGCGAGCGTGACGAGCGTCGCCGGATGGACGAGCGCCGCGAGCCGTCCGCCCTTTATCCGAGAGAGATGCTTGCGGACGCAGTTTACGTCGTGAATGCGCGCGCCCGATCTCAGAAGCGCGGCCGTGAGCGCTTGCTTCTCGGCGAGTGTTACCGCGCCGGCCGGCGACGCGCAAAGCGCCGAAGCGCCGCCAGACAGAAGCACAAGGACAAGGTCGCGCGGCCGCGCCGACTTCGCGAGCGCCATCGCCTCGGCGGCGGCCTCGACGCTGGCTTCGTCGGGGATCGGATGGCTTGCTTCGACGAGCTTCAGCTTCTCGAGCGGCTCGCCATAGCCGCGCCGCGTGATCGCGATCCCGCGCAGCGTCGGCGGCGCCGGAAGCACGCCGTAATGCCGCTCCGCGACGCTCGCCATGCCCGCCGCCGCCTTGCCGCAGGCCAGCACGACGATGTCGCCGCCGGCGGGCGGTTCGGGAAAATGGCGCGGCAAGCAGCGTGCCGGCCGGGCGGCCGATACGGCGCTGTCGAACAGGGCGTTGAGGAAGCGTCTTGTATTGAACGGCACGTGAATCAACGCGGAGGATTTGAGCCGATTTGCAGCTCTTCAGAAGCTACTTCTTCTCCAAATTTGCTCCTATAGGCTTTAAGTCGGGCGCCCAAAGTATCGCCCCGGTCTCGCGCAGGCGCCATTGGCCGACGCAACGAACGCCTTGGCTGCAATCGATGCGAGAAGCGAAGCAAAGAATCATGCTGGCCGGCGAAAAGGGATCATAAGCCATGCCGTGCCGAGTCCGCATGGCGAACAGCGCGAGGCAAGACGCATTGCGCCCTGGAGGGGCGATGGCGGCTTCATTCGGGAAAGATGCCCACGACCTCGGCGCCCCGTTCAATTCCTGGCGGGCCTCCCGTGTCTATTCCATCTTGACTGGCGGCGCGGCGCGATATTCGGCCGCGAGCGGTCCAATAGTAAGCGTCGACCCATCCCGATATGTGATTATCGCCTGCGTAAATGCTTGCAAATCCCGAAAGGCCGAGTACGCATTCAAAGACACGACCGCGCATGCGCCCCTTTTTTCGATGTATTCGAGAGACGATCCCGCTGAAGTATACTCGTAGATCCCTCGATGAAACAATAAATTCGCATACCCCCTGACCTGCGCCCTTGAGGTGAATGTAGAGCAATTCATATCGACGCTGGACGAAATTTTACGAACAAGTTTTTTATTGTCAGAATCGATGCTGGACCAAGTAGAGTAGCGAGCCAGATCCCCCCAGTAGCTTGCGAAACCCTGGACGCAGCATAAGACGATAGCTGCGGAATAGGCTATCCGCGCCCTGGCGCCGAGCTGGCAAAATGCAACGGCCAGCACGAGCCCCGCGGGGAAAACAAACTTCAGCCGATCGAAAGAGTATTCCGTAGCGTGCTCCATAAGCAGGAAATTCTCAAGTAGCGGTATGCTCGAGGCTGCCAAGATAAATAAGACAACGCTTTCCTTGTAGTCCCACCCATTTTTATATCTAGTGATGAAAAGGAGCAGGGGCGATGCAGCCAAGACGATGAGAAACCAACCGTAGGAAAGTCCATAACCTCGTACAAAGGCAGAAATACTTGCCTTTGAAGCATCCCTTGCATGGAACCTTTCGAGCAGCGCACGCAGTTCCTGTTCGAGCCCCAGCACAAGCGTGAAATGGGTGAGAGTAAGGACACCTGCCGCCGCGGTCGCGAGGAAGATCTGTATAGCCAAGGTTCTCGCCGGGCGAACCCCGAAAAAACCGAACCAAAACAGCAAAACCAGCCCAGAATTGAAAACATAGCCCGACCACTCTACACAAGCCCCGAGCAACGCCATTGAAACGATGACGACCGCATAGTGAGTTTTCCTCGGAGTTTGCGATCCTTCAGATATATACTTGAAAACAAACCAAAGGGAGATAGCTAGAACAAGCTGATAAAGACAATGAATCCAGTAGACGATACCATGAGAAAGCAAAGCCTCGCTGCTGAAGATCGCAATCGAGCTACCGATCAACGCTCCGCCGCAAGATTTCCACGCGCTGAAAGCGATATGCCGCAACATATTCCACAGTAAACTGAATATAACGAGAGAAGTCATGACCCCCAGCACAAAGTTGAAGGAAGCCAAATTCGCGATCGATGGATCCAGCTTAAACAGACTGAAAATGCCGTATGGCGCCAAGAAACCCGCCGGCGGGAAGCTTGTATAGATGTAGTCGCCGGTTGCGGTTGGAATTGTAACGCCCCAGGGTATTTCTTTATCAAGTTCCCGGCCAAGTGAGACGGTCGGAAGCAGCCAATGATTTGTGATCGGACTTTCTCGAAGAGCTGTCACAGTCAGCAGAACATGCTGCGTCGCATCCAAATTCCTGGCGCCTGTGACATTATTGAAATCCTGCAACCTCAGCACCAGCGCGATACACTGCAAGCATAGCAACGCCAGGACGCCTGAGATGGCGGAAAAACTAAGAGATTTACTATAATACCAACGGCCGAAAATGCTGACTCGCAAGGGGGATTCCCTTTGGCCGCGTTCTGTGACTCGATGCTCCTGCATTGATTCGCGGGGGCGGGAGATGGCTGGGGTTGCGATTACTCGAACGGATATGAGCGCGGCCGAATTGCGCGCGGCGGCAAGGCTATCGGCAAACGCGAGGCAGGCGTCGCGCATCCTGGCCATCGCCATGGTTCTGGATGGCTTTAGCCGCGAGGCGGCGGCGCGGCTTTGTGGAATGGACCGGCAGAGCTTGCGCGACTGGGTTCACCGCTACAATCAAGAGGGTTTGGATGGGCTTGCCGATCGGGCGCGAAGCGGTCGGCCCGCCAGCCTGAGTTGGGTTGAACAGGGCAAGTTTTCATCCTGGGTCGAGGAGGGCGCCGATCTCGCCCGCGATGGCGTCGTGCGGTTCCGGCGCGTCGATCTGCGTGACCGCATCGCCGCCGAGTTTGGCGTCAGCCTGCATGAGCGCAGCGTAGGCAAGTTGCTTCGGAGACTGGGCTTTCGCCGTCTTTCCGTTCGTCCGCAGCACCCAAAATCCGATCCCGCGGCCCAGGAGGCTTTTAAAAAAACTTTGCGGCCCTCGCCAAGGAAGCGCTCGGCGAGCGCGCTGGCAAGCCGGTCGAAATCTGGTTCCAGGACGAAGCAAGGGTCGGACAGCAAGGGACGCTGACCCGCATCTGGGCGAGACTTGGAAGCCGTCCGCGCGCGCTGCGCGACCGGCGCTTCAACTGGGTCTATCTTTTCGGCGCGGTTTGCCCGGCCCGAGGCGCCGGCGCAGCTTTGGCGTTGCCGGCCGTCAACGTCGAGGCCATGAACAAGCATCTGATTGAAATCAGCAAATGCGTCTGTGAGGGTGCAATCGCCTTGCTCGTCGTGGACGGAGCGGGATGGCATCGCTCGCCAAAATTGGTCGTTCCAGAGAATATCGTTCTGCTGAAACTGCCTCCTTATGCGCCAGAACTGAACCCGGCCGAAAACATCTGGGAATACCTCCGCGGCAATGCGCTGAGCCATCAAGTCTGGGAAAGTTACGAGGATATCGTCGATGCATGCTGCGACGCATGGAACGCCTTGATGCGCGCGCCAGACATCCTTCGCTCAATCGCGACCCGCGACTGGGCGCAGGTCATCACTTAGGGCGGTTGGTATAACTCTTCATCGCTGCTCAAAAAAGAGCTAATTTCAATCGGCAAGCCTGAGCCTTAACGCATTTTGAAAGGCGCGCCCAGATTGCCCCTGTGGAAAATCACTCATTCACAGATGGAGACAATATGTCAAATGCCGCAATGCCGCTGAAAATTGCACCTCTAAATTGCATCTCCCCCTTTGGGCTGCGTCATCTCAGGCGATTGACGATGCGTTCCATCAGCTTGGAGCGGCCGGCGCGCCAATCCTTAGCGAGCACCGTCATCACCTCCCAGCCGAACGCAGACAGAACGCCCGGCTTCATTAAATAGCGCGCGGTCAGATCTGCGTCGCCGTAATGGACGCTGTCGTCGACCTGGATGGCCAGACAAAAATCGTCGCCCGCGCCATGGCCGGCCCGCTTCGCCGCGATATGACACTTGAGTGCGGACTGCCCGTAATTGCGTACCGCCACAAGACCCCGCGCCGTGAGTTCCTCCGCTATTTGATCGGCAACGAGCTGACCATCGCCGTCCGCCTCGCGCGCGTCCGCCCCGCTATACTCGGCCAGCGCCGCAGCCATTAAATCGGCGTCTCCCACAGAGGCGGCCTGCGCGTATGTCAGATATTTTCGCAGTGCATTGGCGCCCGAATTGTAGGTGTTGGTGATGTGTGAGCCTTCGATGGACGACACCACCATCATATGCCGCTTCGCCCGAGAGAAGATCACGTTTAGCCGCTTCTCGCCGCCGTTCTGATTGATCGGGCCGAAATTCATGAGCATGCGGCCTTTGCCGCCCGGGCCGTAGCAGACGCTCAGGATGATGACATCGCGCTCGTCGCCCTGCACATTTTCCAGGTTCTTTACGAACAGGCCCACAAACTGGCCATCCTCCTCCCGCTCTTCCTCCAGATCGAGAGCCGCGCGGAAACTGCTGTCGGCGGCGGCGAGCGCATTAAGCGCGCCTTCGATCGCGGATTGCTGGGCTTGCGAAAAGGCCACCACGCCGATGCTTAAGCCTCTCTGAGCGTTCAGGATCTCACGAACGAGCTGGGCGATGTAGGCCGCCTCGCCCGGATTGCGCTGGCTGTCATAGGGCGAGTTTTCCATCCGGTGAAAGGACAATGGCTGCCGCAGCGCGTCGCTGGCGAAGACCTTCGCGTCTTCCGCCGCCCCGACATGGATCGGCGCCCCCTTTGGCAGTTCGGCGACGCTGGGGATGGTCTGCAACTCGCCCTTGTAGAATGCCTTGTTGCAGAACTGGATCAGCGCCTCGTGCTGACTGCGGTAATGCCAGGCGAGCAGCACATGCGGCAGGGCAGCGGCGGCGCGGTTGAGGAAGCTGTCGGCGTTAAGATCGTAGACGAACAGTTCCTGGGCGCCGCCTTCCTCGTCGCCGCCTCCGCCCGCGAAGAACTGCGACGGCGGCAACTGCATTTCATCGCCAACCACGATCATCTGCCGCGAGCGGTAGAGCGAAGGGATCGCGTCTTCCAGCGGGATCTGGCTCGCCTCGTCGAATATTACGACGTCGAACAAGCCTTCCTCCAGCGGCAGGATGTCGGCGACGCTCAAGGGGCTCATCAGCCAGACCGGCTTCAGACGTCTGAGCGCGCGGCCCGCCTCGCCCGCAAACAGCTCGCGGATGGACTTGTGGGCGCGCGATTTCTGGAACTCGTTCTCCAGCGTCTTGCGCCCACGCCGAAAATCCTGCCGCCAATCGATTTCTTCACGCCTGAGGCCAACGGTCGGCTCGTTCGAGCGGGTCACGTCGCTGTGGAAGCCCTGGTGGCTGGCGTTGACCGCGAACTGGCTGTTGAGGCGCCGCAAATCTCTGTGGCGGTTCCTCAAATCCGCGACGATCTCTTCAAGCTTGCCGCTGTCGAATCGGTCGAGCGCACGGTTGCGGCGGAAGACGGCGCTGATCGCGCCGTCGAGCACGGCCACCTCGATCCGTTCGAGCGGCATATCGAGGGCGCGCAGCGTCTGCGCGATCTTGACATCGATCTTGTCCAACTCGTCGAGGAGGCCCGCGAATTCGGCGACTTGGCCGGTGTTGTCTTCAAGCTCGTAGACGGCCGCGGCGATGGCCTCACGCGTCAGGCGCGCATGGCCGGAAAAGATGGCGCCAAGCTCGCCCTCCACCCGCCGCAGACCCGCCGATCCCTCGGCGAGTTGCTCCACCATCATGGCGGCGGCGCCAGGGCCGGCAAGACAGACCCGGACCGCGTCGCGCTCCACCTCCGTCAATTCCGAGCCCGTCCAGGCGCGCTCCAGCGCGGCATGAATCTCGGGCGTGATCTCGAAGCCGCACTCCTTCTCCATGTCAGCGCGCGCCCGGTCGCGGTTGCCGGCCGTGCGCCGCATCTCCGCGAACTGGAGCAGCGCCATGGCGACGGTCGACGCCTTGCCTCGATACTGTGTGCGGACGGCGCGGTTGGCGCGGCGCCAGTCGCCGGACAGAAAAGCGAGAAGCTTGCCCTCGTGTTTTTTTGCGGCGGCAATCAAACCCGCCAGATCGGGAACCTCAGCGTCCTTCGGCCAACCGGACGTGGCTTCGCAGGCGGCGGCCGCGGCCTCCAGCTTGGAAAATTTCTGCAATGCCGCCACCAGCTTCTCAGCCGATGGGTTGCCGGCATCGAGGATGGCGAGCCGTCCCGCCGCCGCGATGGGCGCGATAACGCGGCAGAAGGCGCCAAGCTTAAGTATGTCCTCCCAGGCCATCGGCTCGGCGCCGGCGAACGCCTGCATATCGGCGGCGATGGTCGCGATGCCGGCGAGAGCGGCCTTCACGCGAGGCAAGGCGCGTTCGACGCGCGCCGCGGCGTCTTCCGTGCGGGCGAGATCGCTGCGGAGCAGCCGGATGGGCGCCCGCGCCAGAACACCATCGTAGCCGCCGGCGATCAGCGCATCGCGCAACATCCGCGCCACAGGCTTTGCGGCCTGAAATGAATGCCAACTGGGCAATGCCGCCTTTATTGGCGCGGGCGCTTCCACGGCGGCGTCCGGGCCGTACTTCAGGCGCTCCTCGATGAGGTTGCGTAAGGGCGGACCGCCCGGGTCGATTGGCGCCGTCATCGCCGAGGAGAAGCGCTCCAGCTCCGCCAGACGGCTGGCTATTTCCCCGGTCAGCGCCTGCCTTTGCTTGGCGATGTCCTCGCGCGGCTTCTTCGAGGTCCACGCCTCGTAGATGGCTTTCAACTCCTCGATGAAGGCCTTCTTATCGCCCTGGCTGTCGTGGATGAGCGTGGAGACGTCGCCAAGGCCGGTCTGTTTCAGACGGTGGAACACCACGTCAAGCGCCGCGCGCTTCTCGCACACGAACAGCACGCCCTTTCCGCGCGCCACAGTATCGGCGATGAGGTTTGTAATGGTTTGCGATTTGCCAGTGCCGGGCGGGCCCTGGATGACATAGCTTTCGCCGGCGCTCGCCCGGGCCACCGCCTCAGCCTGACTGGGATCGGCGGGCAGCACCTTATAATCGCCATCGGCTCGCGCGTTGGGTTCGAATGCGGGCCGGCCTTCCTCGGAAAACAGCCGGTCGAAATTGGCGTGCGAATGCACGAAGCTGCCGATGAGATCGTTATAGTCGCGAACCAGCGTCATCTTTCGGTAGTTGAAGTTCGCAAGCGTCGCCGCACACAGATCCAGCTCCCAGTCGTGGGAGCCTGCGCCGGCGCCGCTGTCGACCGCATAAAAGGCTCGGTCCAGTGTCTTGGCTTCGCCTTCCGCCGGCTTCGCGGCATCGGCAAGCTCCGCCGCTCCTCGGCTGGTGCGCGGCTTGATATCGGTGTCCGCCAACTCCCAGGCCGGCGCGCGGCTGACGCGAATGTCGCGCTCGAAAATCTGAACGCCCAGCGGCTCGTAATTCGGCCGCGCGTAGCTATAAGCGATGCCTCCATAATCCTTGACGCCCACCCGCGCGGTACGGCGGCGGAAGTCGTCGAGCTTGCGGCGCGCCGTCCGCTGGATCAGCACGATGCGCGGGGTCTCGACCAGCGCCAGCTCGACGCCTTTCGCCGATTGCTCCAGCTGCCGCGCCAGATCGGCATGGAGCGCGCGGACCGCCTGCATGTCGGCGGCGTCAACCGTATCGGGCAGCCGGATATCGTAGAGCTTGCGCAAGTGATAGCGCAGCGCCGGATTGATCTCCGCTTCCGCCGCGCGGGCGTCGAGCCGGAAGCTGTCCTTCACGCCCTTGCGCCTCGTCAGCGTGGCGGGAATGAGGATCAGCGGGCTGCTGATCCTTTCATCCGGCGCTTCCTTGAGGTTGGTCCAGCGCAGGAACGCCACGACGAGGCGCAGTTGCGAGAAGCCGTATTCGCGCGCATCGTGCAGCGCATCGAGCCGGATGCGGTCGAGGCTGGCGGCGAGGAAGCCGTAATCCTGAAATTGCAGCCATGCGTTCAGGTCGATGGGGCGTTTCAGATCGATCCGCTCGTTGAGATAGAACAGTTGCTTGGGCTTGATCGTCTTGTGGTCGATGACGTTCGGCATCGAGCCCACGGTCAGATTGACGGTCGCGCCGGTCTCACGGAAATAAATGAGACGGTTGCGGCGGCTGATCTCGAACAGCCGGTCGCGAAGCTGCTCGTGCAGGCGCCTGCGCACCTTGCCGCGATCGGTGAGATCCAGCGGCTCTGCTTCCGTATCCGGCGCCGCGATGTCCTGTTCGCGATAATGCGCAAGCGCGTTGGAGATCTGGCGCAAGTCCTGCGGGCGCTTGCGCCGGTCGAGTTCCGTCATCTTCTCGACGATCTGCGAGAGCACCGGATGCAGGCGCGGATTGTGCCGCATCAGGTCGCGGCGCGCGTGCACAAAGATGTGGAGGTCTTCGGCGGAGGCAAGATCGCGCCGCAGGGCAAGGCCGCCAAGGATCAAACCGAGCACGAAGATATCGGAAAGCTGATCGTGATGGCCCGCCCGCTGCTCCCAGGCGGCGTAGCCGGGATAATAGGCTTGGCGGACTTCTCGTTCGCCAGCCGCGGCGATAGCTTTATCGGCGACCTGCACGCCGAGGTCGTCCCGGCGCTCGCTGTAATGTCCGGTCACGTCGAGGCGCGAAGCTTGTGCGCCGCCAGCGGCGCGCAGAGCCGCTTCGTCGATTTGCGGATCGAGGGCGAGGCTGTTCTGAAACCAGAGATGGCCCATCGATACGCGGAGCGCGTCCACGCCATTCAGCGGCGCGATAAGTCCCCGCTCATGCAGCGCCGCAACCTGTTCGATCAGCGGCAGCGCCGCTCCGAGCACATCCTCCGTTCCCGCGCTGCCGGCTTCGCGCCATTCGGCGAGAAGATCGCGCAATGCGCCCGCATTGTCCGGCCCGCCCTCATCAAGCATGGCTTATCGTCCCATTGGGCTGTGCCGCGCGCCTGAGCTTGGCGATGGCGTCCTTCTTGCGCTTCAGCTCCTTGCGGACGAGCGGCTCGTAGACGCCGTAAAGGCCAAGCCTGTCCGCCACATCCAGCGTCCAGGCAAGCGCGAAATCGCCGCCATCGGGATCGGCAGTGGCGAAATCCAAGAGCACATAGGCGAACAGTTCGTGGCATGACTTGGCGAATGTCGCGATTCTTGCGCCAAATCTCGCCAAGCCGGCTTCTGGGCCATCGGCCGGCATGTCGTAATCCTCAAAATAGCGCTTGGCGAGATTTGCGGCGTACTCGCCGCGCATGAAATCCGGAGCAAGCACGGCGTCGACCAGCCGGCGCACCACGCCGCTCAGATCGTGCTGACCAGGCAGGTCGAGACGCTTCGCATCCAGCGGACCGCGCACCAGTTCGGTCAGGGAAACAACATCCGGCGCTTCGCCGCTGAGAAGATCGAGCGACTTGGCGCGGATGTGCAGCTCCGGATGCGTCAGCCCGCCGGAGCCTTCCCGCCGCCTCTCCAGGATCTCTTCCGTCTGCTCCAGATAAGAGACGGGATCGACGGACTTGAGCCCGGTGGAGACCTTGATGAGTGAGGAAATCACCGCATCCCGGTTTCCGGTCACATGCAGCGCGCCCATATCGGCGTATATTTCAGTGTGAAGCCGGTACAGCCGCGCGGTTTCATGAAGGGAATCCTCGCAGCCGGGCTGCGCGCCGCTCCAGTCCAAGAGGCGCGCAGCGGTAAAATACCGTCCGCCCTCAAGCGAATAGAATCGGTGGTGGGACAACTCGTGTCCGAACACGGCGAGCATCTCCTCCTCACTGAGGAGATCGCCGATAGGGCCGCGCAGCGTTAGCGCCGCCTCGTCCGGCAGGAAAACCAGCGCCGCGTTCGCCTCGCCATTGCCGCCGTGGCTTTGATAGATCGTCAACGGCAGATCGAGGCCGAGCTTCTCCGCGGCTGCGCCGGCGAAGGCGTAAAAGTCCGGCTGATCGGCGCGCGGCAGGCGATATGCGGATTTCAACAGCTCCAGCTTCACCCTATCGGCGTAGTTCTGGGAGAATTGATCCGACCCGAACCAGGACCATAGCGCGGCCTCGCCCATCTGCAGATGGCCTGCTGCTTCTCTATGGTAAGGCAATGCGCCGAGTTTCATGGTTCGCCCCTACGGCAAAGCCCGGTGAGCCCGCTGGGCGGCAATCGGCCTCAAAGTGGCGGTGATTCGCAATGGCGATCCGAATGCTGTCATATAAATCGTGCGGCGCTGGGCCGGGGCAATTCCTACCGCCGTTCGTGGCGGAACGGTGGCGTGGGCGATGACACGCCTGCTTGCTGCAAGTGGCGGCTTGCCCGGTCGGCCCAGCAGTTCGTCTCAAGTCATACCAACCGCTGAATTTGCCGGCTTATACCGCTCGCCAGGCCGTTGGAGCATATACGGCCGATTAACTCTATTGGGTTCGTTTTGCAAAAACAGGTGGTTTTGAGCGGTATTATGATACCACACACCGCCCCGGTAAAAGAGCCGTAACGTATGGCGATTTGTATTAGCGACGGTGAACCGAACTTCACTCCGAGGGCGGCGCCCCAAGCGCGCCCGAAGCTTCGAGCGCCGCTATGCGCCCGGCTGGAAAGCCGAGCACGTCGCGGAGGATTTCATGGGTATGCTCGCCGAGCAGCGGCGCGCGCCGCACTTCGGACGGGCTCCCGGACAGTCTGATCGGATTGCCCACGGTGAGATGCTTCCCCCGCCCAGGGTGATCGACCTCCACGACGGCGCCCGACGCCCGCAGCCACGGATCTTCCGCAAGTTCCTTCATGGAGAAGACCGGACCGGAAGGGATGCCGAGCCGGTTCAGCGCCTCCATCGCCTCGACCTTGGTGCGCTGCACGGTCCAGCATTCGATGCGCCCGAAGATTTCGCTCAGCCTCGGCAGGCGCGCGGCGAGCGTCGCATAGCGCGCGTCGGTCTTCCAGCCGGGTTCGCCGATCGCGTCGCAAATCCGCTCCCAAGCCGACGCCTGCGCGATGAAGTAGATGTAGGCGTTCGGGTCGGTCTCCCAGCCCTTGCAGCGAAGCATGCGGCCGGGCTGGCCGCCGCCCGAGTCGTTGCCCGCGCGCGGCGCCGCTTCGCCGAAGGGAACGCCCTCCGCATGCTGGCTGTATTCCTTGAGCGGCCCCGTGGCGAGCCGCTGCTGGTCCCGAAGCTTGACGCGGCACAGATTGAGAACGCCGTCCTGCATGGCGCATTCGACCTTCTGCCCGAGGCCCGTGCTCACGCGCTGGTAGAGCGCGGCGGCGATTCCGAGCGCAAGGTTGATGCCCGCGCCCGCGTCGCCGATCTGGGCGGCGGTGATGAGCGGCGGGCCGTCGCGAAAGCCTGTGGTCGAAGCCGAGCCGCCGATGCATTGCGCCGCGTTCTCGTAGACCTTGGCGTCTTCATACGGACCCGGCCCGAAGCCCTTCACCGAGGCGAGAATCAGGCGCGGGTTCAGCTCCTGCAGGCGCGGCCAGGAAAGCCCGAGGCGTTCGAGCGCGCCCGGCGCGAAATTCTCCACCAGCACGTCGGACGCCTTCACGAGCGCTTCCAAGAGTTTAAGCCCCGCCGGGTGCTTGGCGTCGAGCGCGATGGAGCGCTTGTTGTGGTTCAGCATCGTGAAATAGAGGCTGTCCGCATCGGGGATGTCGCGAAGCTGCCCGCGAGTGATGTCGCCGCCGCCGGGCTTCTCCACCTTGATCACGTCCGCGCCGAGCCAGGCCAGCATTTGCGTGGCCGTCGGGCCGGACTGAACATGCGTGAAGTCGAGAATCCTTACGCCTTCCAAAGCCTTCGCCATGTTAGCTCCCATGCCGGGCGGCCGTCGTCCCGGCCAAGCGAAGCGCGAGCCGGGATCCCAAAAAGCGCTCACGCTCGCAACAATTCCGGATACGGCCTTGCGTGCCGTGCCGGGATGATAAATAGGAGCGTCCGGGCAAAACCTTACTCCGCGGCGACAGGTTCGTGCGCAGGCTCGATCCGCGCCGCGCAATATTTAAATTCCGGGATCTTGCCGAACGGGTCGAGCTGCGGGTTGGTCAGGATGTTGGCGGCGGCCTCCGCATAGGCGAAGGGGATGAAGATCAGGCCCGGCGGCACCGCGCCGTCGATGCGCGCCTTCAGCTCGATGGCGCCGCGCCGCGTGCTGACGCGAAGCTTCGCGCCGGACGCAAGCCCGAGCCGCTCCATGTCGCGCGCCGAGAGGCAGGCGACAGCCTCCGGCTCCAGATCGTCGAGCACGCCGGAACGGCGTGTCATCGAGCCGGTGTGCCAATGTTCGAGCTGGCGGCCCGTCGTGAGCACGAAGGGGTACTCCGCGTCCGGCTCCTCGGCGGGCGAAATGAGCTTCGCGGGCACGAACCTGCCGCGCCCGCCCGGCGTCGGGAAGCCGTCGCCGAACACGATGTCCTGTCCCGGCTGATCCGGCGCGGGGCAGGGGTATGTAACGGAGTGCTCGCGCTCGACGCGGTCCCATGTGATGTTCGCGAGCGACGGCATGGCCTGCGTCATCTCGGCGAACACCTCGCGCGCATGCCTGTAGGGCCAACTGAGGCCGAGCCGGTTCGCAAGCTCGGCAATGATCTCCAGATCCTGCCGCGCCTCGCCCGGAAGCGGCAGCGCCGCGCGGCCCATCTGCACCTGCCGGTTCGTGTTCGTGACCGTGCCGTTCTTCTCGGGCCAGGCCGAGGCGGGCAGCACCACGTCGGCGTATTTCGCGGTCTCGGTCAGGAAGATGTCCTGCACCACGAGCGTGTCGAGCTTCGCCAGCGCCTCGCGCGCGTGCGTTACATCGGGATCGGACATCGCGGGGTTCTCGCCCATGATGTACATGCCCTTGATTTCGTCGGCGTGGATCGCGTCCATGATCTCGACCACGGTCAGCCCGCGCTTGGGATCGAGCTTCGCGTTCCATAAAGTCTCGAAAAAGGCGCGCGTCCCGGCGTTCTCGACCGATTTGTAATCGGGGTAGAACATCGGGATGAGGCCCGCGTCGGAGGCGCCCTGCACGTTGTTCTGGCCGCGCAGGGGATGTAGCCCCGTACCGGGCCGCCCGATCTGCCCCGTCGAAAGCGCCAGCGCGATGAGGCAGCGCGTGTTGTCCGTGCCGTGGATGTGCTGGCTGACGCCCATGCCCCAGAAGATGATCGCCGCTTCCGCGCGGGCGTAGAGCCGCGCCACTTCGCGCAGCGTCTTGGCGGGAATGCCGCAAATCTTCTCCATCGCCTCGGGCGGGAAATTGCGCACATTCTCGGCGAGCTTCTCGAAGTCCTCCGTATTCGCCTGCACGTATTGAACGTCGTAGAGCTTTTCCTCGACGATGGTGTGCAGCATGGCGTTCAGCATCGACACGTCGCGGCCGGGCGTAAATTGCAGCATGTGCGTCGCGTGGCGGGCGAGCGCCGTGCCTCGCGGGTCCATCACCACAAGCTTCGCGCCGCGCTTCACCGCGTTCTTAATGAAAGTGGCGGCGACGGGATGGTTTTCGGTGGGGTTGGCGCCGATGACGACGATCACGTCGGCGTCCTCTGCAGCCATGAACGGCGCGGAGACGGCGCCCGAGCCGACGCCTTCGAGAAGGCCCGCCACCGATGAGGCGTGGCAGAGCCTCGTGCAGTGGTCCACGTTGTTCGTGCCAAAGCCGGTGCGGACGAGCTTCTGGAACAGGTACGCTTCCTCGTTCGAACCCTTCGCGGAGCCGAAGCCCGCGAGCGCGCCGCCGCCATGCTCGTCGCGGATGCGGCGCAGGCCGGACGCCGCGCGGTCGAGCGCCTCGTCCCAGCTCGCCTCGCGGAAATGCGTGAGCGGGTTCAGCGGATCGATAGCCGCGTCGTGCTTCGAGACGCCGTCCTTGCGGATGAGCGGCCTCCTCAGCCGGTCTGCGTGATGCACGTAATCGAAGCCGAACCGGCCCTTCACGCACAGCCTGTTCTGGTTCGACGGCCCGGTGCGGCCGTCCACCGCGACGATGCGCTTGCCCGCGATCTTGTAGGTGAGCTGGCAGCCGACGCCGCAATAGGGGCACACGCTCTCCACCTCGAGCTCCGGCTCGACCGCGAATGCGCCCTTCTCGTCCAGGAGCGTCTTCGGCATCAGCGCGCCGGTCGGGCAGGCCTGCACGCATTCCCCGCAGGCGACGCAAGTGGACGCGCCCATCGGGTCGTCGAAGTCGAACACGATTTTTTCGAGATGCCCGCGCGCGGCCATGCCGATCACGCCGTTCACCTGCACCTCGCGGCAGGCGCGGACGCAGAGATTGCAATGGATGCAGGCGTCGAGCTGCACCGCCATCGCGGGGTGGCTGAAATCCGCGGTCTTGTTCGGGCGCGCCCCGGCCGGGAAACGGCTGGCCGACAGCCCCATCTTGCCGGCCCAGCTCCAGAAGAGCGATTTCGGATCGTGCGCCGTGTCGCGCTCGGGCTGGTCGGCCAGAAGCAGCTCGAACACGAGGGCGCGCGAGCGTTTGGCGCGCCCGGAGTCTCGTCTTCACCTTCATCCCAGCCACGGGCTTGCGCCGGCAGGACGCGGCAAGCACGCGCTCGCCCTCGATCTCCACCATGCAGGCCCGGCAATTGCCGTCGGGCCGGTAGCCCGGCTGCGGCAGATGGCACAGATGCGGAATCGTCGTGCCGAGGCGCTGCGCCGCCTGCCAGACGGTCTCGCCGGGAAGCGCCACGACCTCGCGGCCGTCGAGCAGAAACGCGATGGGCTCCGTCATCTCAAGCTCCTGATGCCGGCCTGGCTCTTTGGCAGCTGCGCGCTGTCATCGGCATGAGCGACCGCGATCTCGTCCCGGAAATGCTTCAGGACCGCCCGCACCGGGTTCATCGCGGCCTGCCCTAGGCCGCAGATAGACGCGTCGGTCATCACCGCCGCAAGCTCATCCAGTAACGTTTCGTCCCACCTGGGCTGTTCCATGAGCGCCACGGCCTTTTCCGTGCCGGCGCGGCAAGGCGTGCATTGGCCGCAGCTTTCGTCCTCGAAAAAGCGCAGGAGGTTCAGCGCCACGTCGCGCATCAATGTCCCTGTCCGACAGAACCACGACCGCCGCCGAGCCGATGAAGCAGCCGTGCTCTTCCAGCATGCCGAAATCGAGCGGGATGTCCGCCAGCGACGCCGGAAGGAGGCCGCCCGAGGCGCCGCCCGGCAGATACGCCTTGAAGACGTGGCCGTCCGCCATGCCGCCGCAATATTGGCCGATCAGCTCGCGGACCGTGATCCCGGCGGGCGCGAGCTTCACGCCTGGGCTTTTCACGCGGCCCGACACCGAAAAGTTGCGCAAGCCCTTGCGCCCGTTCATGCCGTGCCTGGAGAAATACTCCGGCCCGTGCTCGACGATGTCGCGCACCCAGAACAGCGTCTCGACGTTGTTGATCAGCGTCGGGCGGCCGAACAGCCCAGCCTGGCTCGGGAAGGGCGGCTTGTGGCGCGGCAGCCCGCGCTTGCCCTCGATGGATTTCGAGCATCGCCGACTCTTCGCCGCAGATATAGGCGCCCGCGCCGCGCCGCAGATGGATTGCCGTGTGCGGGGCGAGCTTCGCCGCCTCGACCGCCGCGATCTCGCGGAGCAGGATTTCGCGGCATTGCGGATATTCGTCGCGCAGATAGATGTAGACAGCCTCCGCCCCCACGGCCCAGGCGCCGATCAGCATGCCTTCGAGCACGCGATGCGGATCGGTTTCGAGATGGTAGCGATCCTTGAACGTGCCCGGCTCGCCTTCGTCGGCGTTCACCGCCATCATGCGGGGAGCAGGCTCCGCGCGCACGAACTCCCATTTGCGGCCGATGGGGAAGCCGGCGCCGCCGAGACCGCGCAGCTTCGAATCCTCCAGCTTTTTGATGATGCCGTCCGGCGTGAATTTCCCGGCGAGGCAATCGGCGAGCAGCGCGTAGCCGCCATGGGCGCGGTAGTGGTTGAAGTCGACATAGGCCGGCAGCGGCGTATGCGGTTCGGCGCCGAGCGCCGCGCTTGCGACGCTTTCGACGGTGGCGTTTTCGTGCAGCGCGTGGCGCACGGCGGCGACAGGCGCGTTCTGGCAGCCGCCCATGCAGGGCGCGCGGATGACGCGGACGCCGGGCGATAGCCGCTCCTTCAACTCGTGCAGAAGCTTCTCAGAGCCGGCGAGCGCACAGGAGAGGCTGTCGCAAACGCGCACCGTCACCGGCGGCGCCGCCTCGCCGTCCATCACGATGTCGAAATGGGCGTAGAAGGACGCGACCTCGAACACCTCCACCAGCGCGAGCCGCATCTCCTTGGCGAGCGCGGCGAGATGGCGGGCGTGCAGGCAGCCATAGCGGTCTTGAAGCAGATGGAGATGCTCGATTAGCAGATCCGGCTGGCGCGAGCGGTCGCCCAGAAGCGCGCGAACTTCATCCAGCGCGCTTGGCTCGACCTGCCGCCCTTTGGGAAACTCGCGCGTCTTTCGGCGCCCCGAGCCCGGATGGACGCTGCGGCCCGGCTTGGCGGGACCGGGCTTCTCAATTCTCGCATCGCGAACGGTCATCGTTTCCCCACGGCGCTTCTTATTCTTGAGCTGCGCATCTGGGCGCGCCTTTCCCAAGCTTAATCAAAGAACACCGCCTTCGCGAGCCTCTTATTGGCGATCGAACCCGAAGAACTTTTCCGCGCTTGCGGGCGCGAAAGCAGGCGAGCGGCGCTGCTGTCAGGAGATTTGGTGTACCGCATGCCAGAGAAAAGGAGCGTTCAGCGCGAAAACGCCGGGCGCGATTGGCGCGCCGTTACTTACCGGCCCGCTGGCGCAGCGCAAGCCAACCCCAGAACAGGACCGAGAGGCTGAACACGGCGGGCAGGATCAGCATGGCCTGCTGCAGCCCCGCCCCCGGCTGCTCCGGCCTGTACGCGATGTCCGCAACGAAGCCGACGAAGGCCGGGCTCCAGAAATCGCCGAAGAGGTGGATCGCGAAAATCGAGGCGGCCATCGCGCTCGCCCGGAGCGACACAGGCACGGCCTCGATGAGGATCGTGTTGGTGGGCCCCGTTGGCAGGAAGGCGAGGAACATTGCGGCTGCGAGCCAGGCCATCGATGCCGAGGCGGCATGGCTCAAAAACGCGGCGGTGGCGGCCACGACCGTCAGGGCGGCGGATACCGTGAGCATGAGCGCGTAGCCGGCGGACGATTTCCGCCGCCATGCGGTCGCGGCGAACCCGCCGATCAGCGTGCCGAGCAGCCCCGCCACGACCAGAGTTGCGCCGAAGAATTGATCCGCGGCGGCCAGATCGAGACCATGGGCGCGGGCGAGAAAGGTCGGCCCCCAGGCGGCAAAAGCGCCAAGCGCGAAGGTGTAGGCGGTCAGCCCGGCCAGCGCGAGAGCATAATCGGGGATACGAAACAGCCGCCAAAATCCGCCGAGACCGGGCGCCGCCGCGGCTGCTGCGGCCGCCGCGCTGACGGGAGCGCCCGCATCCGCCTTGCCGCGGGCAGGCTCGCTCAGCGTGAGAAGCGCGAGGACGAGGATCAGTCCCGGCGCGCCCGCCCAGAAGAAGCCGGTGCGCCAGCCGCCATGCGAGAGCGCGAGGCCGCCGAGCAGATAGCCGAGCGCCGATCCGACCGGCGTCGCCACGTAGAAAATCGTCAGCGCATTGTTGCGGCGCGCCGCCGGAAACAGGTCGGCGAGCCAGGCCGGGGACAGCGTCGCGTAGCTCGCCTCGCCAAGCCCGACGAGCACGCGGCACATCATCAGCGTCCAATAATCGCGGGCGAGCCCGCTCAGGATTGTCCCCGCGCTCCAGAACACGACGCCGAAGACGATCAGCCCCTTGCGCGGCCAGCGGTCGCCGAGATAACCGAAAATCGGCGCCGTCGCGAAATAGCCGATCATGAAGGCCGACGAGAGCCAGCCGACTGCCGCGTCAGTGAGCTGAAACTCGGCCTTGATCGGCGGCACGACGGATGCCAAGACGTAGCGGTCGAGAAAATTGACAAGGTTCAGCCCGGTGAAAAGCGCGAGGCCCAGAAGGGCGTTGGGGCTGGTCTTCATGGCGGGCGGGCCGGTCGGTTGGAAACACTGGGAGAACGCTTGTGCCCCGTTTACGCGCGCTTGTCACCGCCGGAATGGCGCTCTGCGCAGCCGCACTGCCCGCGGCGCGCTCGTTTGCGAACGACACCAAGGCCGTGTTCGCGGCTGGCGGCCTGAAATTCGTGGCGACCGATGAGCTTCGCATGGAGGAGGAGAAGCTCGTAATCGGCCCGGGCGAGGTGACCGTCTCCTACCGCTTTCGCAATCTCGCGAGCAGCGACGCGACCATCACGGTCGCGTTCCCGCTGCCCGACATCGACGCGGCCGAAATGTCGGAGACGCCGCACAGCTTCCACAAATCCGCCAACGACGGCGACATCTTCAATTTCCGTGTTTTTGTAAACGGCCGGCCCGCCGCCGTGCGGTTCGAGGCGCGCGCCTACGCTCAAAACGGCGCGGAGGTGACCGAGGTCTTGAAGAAATTCGGCGTGCCGCTCGTGGACAATGGCCCCGTTGAGGAGCCTTCCAGGGTGTGGGATTCCATCGAAAAGCTCGATCCGGCCGCCATCGCCGAGCTGGAGAAGGCGGGCGCGCTTGCGCCGGACGAGCTTCACCATCCGGCCTGGATCGTGAAGGCTGCCTATCATTGGGAGCAGAAATTTCCCGCCTCGGCAGTAACGGCGGTGGAGCACCGCTATGAGCCTGTGCTGGGCGGCAGCGAAGTAGCGGTGGAGGATTTCCAGAACCCGCGCTTCACGCGCCCCTGGTGTCCGGATGAAGCCTTGGCCGGCTCGATTAAGAAACTGCCGAGGTTTGAGGAGGGCGGCACGCATGTTGCCGCCTCCTGGCTCGAATACGTGCTCAAGACCGGCGCGAACTGGGCCGGGCCGATCGGACGCTTTCGCCTGGAGATCGAAAAGGGCGACGCCGATTTCGTGTCGCTATGCCCCATACCCGGATTGAGCTTGCGCCGCGCGGGCCGCTCTTTCGTCGCTGAGGGGCAGGATTTCACGCCGCGCGCCGATCTCAAGCTTCTCTATGTCTACGGAAATTGCGAGAAACGGCCCTGCCTGCAGGATTGAGGAAGGCGGCTCGCGCCGCCCTCCGCCGCCCTAGAAGCCGGCGCCAAACCAGCCCCTCGGATAGGAGCCGCGCTCCGCGTAGTGCGCATGCCTTCCCCCGTAACGGGTCGTCAGTCCGTCGTCCACATGTCCGCAATCGTTGAAGCTGCAGCCGTCGCGGAACCCGTGTTTCACGATGATTGCGTGCGCGTGATACATGAAGTTGGCCGTCCGGCCCCATCCGGTCTGGTCGAAGTCGCAGGCCGCGCCGTGGTAGTGGCGCGAGTTCGGCACATGGCCGCCGCTCGCGTAACAGCCGACGCTCCGCGGCTTGTAGCCAGCCGCGACGAAATCCGCGATCAGCGCCTTGAAGCGCTCGGCGAGATGGCTCGCCACGGTGATCCTGCCTGCCGCGGTTTGGACCGTCACGATGTGGAAGCCGCTGGCGCCGCCCGCCGTTGCGGGGCGTTGCGCCGATTGGGCATGATAATGGGGGGCTTGATAAGCCTGCTGGTGATGATAGTGGTGGCGATGATGCCGGTGGTGGGCCTGAGCCGGAATCGCGAACATGAGAAGGCTCGCGGCCATTATGAACAGTCGCATTACGCTTGACCTCTTTATTTGTCGCTTGCAGGAAGCCGCAGCCTGAAGGCGCTGGCAAAGCAGCCAGCAACTCACACGTTCAGCCTTAGGCAAAATCGCGCGGCGAAGCTTCCCACCCCCCGGACGTGGATCGCCTGCATAGGTGCGCAGGCCGCCCCGGTTAAAAATGTGTTAAAGTTGGAATAAGGCGTCGGCGAGGCTCAGGTTTGCGTCAATCTTGCGCCATTTCCCCGCACGCGCTCAAGGCGCTGCCATGCTCAAGCCGCACACGCGGTTGTCAATGTACTTTTTACGCCTCTTCAGGCGGAATCGAGAGAAACGGCGGAGACCGGCGCCCGCACTCCGCGGCGGAGAAGCTTCCGCGCCTTCCCTCCGATGGCGGACGAATGCGGACAGAAACGGTCCTTCGGCAAGCGGAATGCCCGCGCCCGGCGCCGTCAAGCGAATGGAGCTTGCCCGATGTTAAAGAATTTCTGGTATGCGGTCGAATTCGCACATCGGCTCGGGCCGAAGCCGCACAGGGTCACGGTGCTCGGCCAGTATCTTGCGCTGTATCGCACGCCCGAGGGAAAGCCCGTGGCGCTTTCGGATTTGTGCGTACACCGGGGCGCTGCGCTCTCGGGCGGGGCGGTCAAGGGCGATTGCATCGTGTGCCCCTATCACGGCTGGGAATACGCGCCGGACGGACGCTGCGTGAAAATCCCGGCGAATCCGCCTGAGCGCGGCATTCCCCGCAAGGCGCGCGTCGATTCCTATCCCGTGCAGGAAAGATACGGCTTCATCTGGGTCTTTCTCGGCGATCTGCCCGAAGCGGAGCGGCCGCCCCTTCCGGCGCTGCCCGAGCTTGAGCAGCTCAAGGAGCATGGCGGCCGGTTCCGCGCGGTGCATGGCGATTTCCTGTGGCGCGCCAATTACGAGCGCATCCTGGAGAACGGCTGCGACATCGCGCATGGGCCGTTCGTGCATGCGGGCTCGTTCGGCGATCCGGAGCGCGCGGAGGTGCCCGATTACGAAGTGGCGCAGCCGGACGAATGGTCCGCCTCGGCAACGGTCGATCTGCATCCGCCCGCGCCGACGGGCCTGTGGGGCATGCTCTGGCGCGCTCGCACGGGGCTGACGGAGCGGCCGCCCGTGCGCACGACCACGGGCTGGATCCTGCCCAATATCGTGATGCTGCGCGTCGAGCTGCCCATCGGCGAACTCGTAAGCTACGCGAGCAACATCCCCATCGACGAAACCACGACGCTGACCAAGTTCTTCTCGCTGCGCAGCTTTTTCACCGCGAAGTGGGCGGATAGGAACGCGCTCGCGCGCAGCCTCAAGATTTACGAGCAGGATGTTGTGGTGATGGAGGAGGTGCGCCCGGAGCTCCTGCCCTTCGATCTGTCGGCCGAGCTGAATGTGAGGAGCGATCTGTTGGGCCTCGCCTATCGCCGCCGGCGCCAGGAACTGGCGGACAAGGGCTGGCTTGTGTCCGATGCGGACCGCGTCACGGGCGATGCGCCGCGGCGGACCGCCACCGTGATCCCATCGCCCGCGCGCCGCGAGAACCCCGAACTCGCCCGCGCCTGGGTGCACAAGGCGAAAGGCGCCGCTGCTCCGGCCAAGTCGGCGCCGCGCCCGGGCGTCTCCGCGGAGAGGATCGGAAATGGCGCGGATTTCCCCCTCACCCCGCCCGCACCCGCGAGGGGAGAGGGAGAAAGCGGCGGCCATCGCAACCTCGTTCCTTCTCCCCTTGCAGAAGAAGGACAGGATGAGGGGGCCTGAGTCTAGGGGCGGCGGGTGGTTGCGGAGGCGCGCGCCGCGCGAAGGGCCGTCGAGGACAATTTCGACAGCGGCCCGGACAGGTAGCACCAGGCGGGCGGCGCGAAGATCCGGGAGCGCCGCCGCGAAGGTCTCGGGGATGCGGCTGCGCGCGAACCGGCAGGCCGCCGGAGAGGACAGGGCGCGATATCGCCAGCCGGGGCGATCCTCCACCGCAACCGGCATCAGCGCGAAAATCGTGCGCCAATCCTTCCAGCGGTGGAAGCCCGCGAGGTTGTCGGCGCCCATCAGCCAGACGAAGCGGACGCGCGGAAAGCGCCGGCTCAGGAACGAGAGCGTCGCCGCCGTGTAGGCCGTCCCCAGCGCCGTCTCGAACGCCGTGACCTCGATGCGCGGGTTACGAGCCACGCGCCGCGCCAGCCGGATGCGCTCGGCAAGCGGCGCCAGCCCCGCGCGATCCTTGAGCGGATTGCCGGGCGTCACGATCCACCAGACCTGCGCGAGGCGGAGCCGCTTCAGCGCGGTTTCGCTGATGAGCCGGTGCGCGGCATGAGGAGGGTTGAAGGAGCCGCCGAGAAGGCCGATGCGCATCCCGTCCGCTGCGTAGGGCGGGCGCGAATCCGCTTCCGAAAGGCCCGGCACGCTCGTCATGCGGGGCGCGTCTGCCCGTCGCCGCGCACGGCATATTTGAAGGTCGTGAGCTGCTCCACGCCGACGGGACCGCGTGCGTGGAAGCGTCCCGTGGCGATGCCGATCTCGGCGCCCATGCCGAACTCGCCGCCATCGGCGAACTGCGTCGAGGCGTTGTGCAGCACGATCGCGCTGTCCACTTCGCGCAGGAAGGTCCCGGCCGCGGCGGCGTCTTCGGTGACGATGGCGTCGGTGTGCTGCGAGCCGTATTTCGCGATGTGCTCGATGGCCCCGCGCACGCCGGGCACGACCTTCGCGGAGATGATCGCGTCGAGATATTCGGTTCCCCAGTCGGCCTCGCTCGCAGGCTTGGCGCGCGAATCGGCGGCGCGAACCGCCTCGTCGCCACGCACTTCGCAGCCTGCATCGATCAGCGCCGAGACGAGCGGCTTCAGGAGCCTGTCCGCGCCGGCTTCGTCGACGAGCAGCGTCTCGGCCGCGCCGCAAATGCCGGTGCGGCGCAGCTTGGCGTTCAGCACGATGGCGCGCGCTTTCTCAAGGCCGGCGGCCTTGTCGACATAGACATGGCAGATGCCTTCGAGATGGGCGAACACCGGCACGCGCGCCTCCTTCTGCACGCGCTCGACGAGGCTCTTGCCGCCGCGCGGCACGATCACGTCGATGGCGCCGCCGAGGCCTTCGAGGAGATAGCCGACCGCGTCGCGATCCGCCGTGGCGACAAGCTGGATCGCGGTTTCCGGCAGGCCCGCAGCCTTCAGCCCGTCCGCGAGGCAGGCATGGATAGCGCGGTTCGATTCGAGGCATTCCGAGCCGCCGCGCAGGATCACGGCGTTGCCCGACTTCAGGCAAAGCCCTCCCGCGTCCGCCGTCACGTTGGGGCGGCTCTCATAGACGATGCCGATCACGCCGAGTGGCACGCGCACGCGCGAAATCTTGAGGCCGTTGGGGCGGGTCCAGGCGGCGATGGCCTCGCCCACCGGATCGGGCAGCGCGGCGATCTCTTCCAGCCCGCGCGCCATCGCCTCGACGCGCGCTTCGGTGAGCGTAAGCCGGTCCACGAACGAGTCGGGCCGGCCCGCGTCGCGCGCGGCCATGCGGTCGGCGGCGTTTGTGGCGAGGATGCCGTTCGAGCGCGCGCGCAGAGCGGCGGCGGAAGCGCGCAACGCCTCGTTCTTCTGCTCGGTGGGGGCGAGCGCGAGCGCGCGCGCCGCAGCTTTCGCTTGCCCGCCGATGGCGAGAAGCGCCGCCCTCAGCGAGCCGCTATCGGGGGTGTCCGCAAGGAGCGCCAGCGTCATGATGCCTACCAATGCTTAGCCAACCTCGTCATCCCGGAAGCCGCTTGCGGCTATCCGGGATCGTTCCAAAGAGAAATGCCGCCGGCGCTGCTTCGGCACAACAGAAAAATGGCGCGCCTCTCGTGCGGCGGCGCTTTGCGTCGCTGGCTCGCGGCGCGGGGCGGCGGTAGGGAGTTGTTTGCCTTATTGGGTTCGTTTTGCAAAAAGGCGCGTTTTTTGGCAACCTGAGATGGCAATATACTCACATGCGTAATCTAAGGTAGCATTCGAGGCGCATCAGGCGGTGGGTTGCACGGCGGCTTCGGCAGGGTGAGGGGCATATCTATTGTGACGCGCTAGCGGCAGGCTCTTTCCGGGACTTGCCTCGAATTCGGCGATGTAGGCATCGACAGCCTTCGTCCAGGCGGTTTCACCGAACATTCTGTCACGCAGATATTTTTTCCAGACAAACCTGACTTTTTGATTCTCAAGGAAGTTTTTGCGGTATCCCGTTATTATGGAATAGCGTTGCCCGCTGATTTTATAGAATGCGTGGCCCGCGTCCATGCTGGCGTGAATGAATATCAGTTCTTCAGGAGTAACCCCATCTTTCAACAATTCCTCTGGCTCTATCCCGAGTAACCCGAGAAGGCTGTGATCTTGCACCAACATGGCATTCGCTCTGTTTAGCAGATCGTGATTGGCAATCCATCCCTGCATATATCTTTGCCGTTCCAAAGCCAGTTTCGAAAATACTACTGACAGGACTGCGGCGCATGCCGACAATATGCTAATCAGAAGAGTGATATTCTCTTTCATGTCTACCAAGGCGTTTTATCAGGCCGCTGCCCAGCTCGCCGGAAAAGTGAGCGAGCCGCAAGCTTGCCGTTCGTGAGGGAAATCGTTCGGGTCGCTTGCAGAGTAGGCGATTCTCCCAAGGCGCCGGTAGGGCGAAGTTGTATCATTTATGTGCGCCAATTTGAAGTTGGGCTGCGCAAAGCCGCTTGCCGAAGCCGCTGGCTCAATCGAGGTCGCGATGGAGCGCCATGTCGTCGCGATGGATGAGCGCCGCGCGGCCGGCATAGCCGAGCGTCGCCTCGATTTCGTGCGAGTTGCGGCCCAAGATCAAGACCGCCTCCTCCGAGGTGTAAGCGATCAGCCCGCGCCCGATCTCGCGGCCCGCCGTATCGCGAATGATGACGGCTTCGCCGCGCTCGAACTGGCCGCCGATGCTTTTCACGCCCGCAGGCAAGAGGCTGCCGCCCGATTGCAGCGCCGCGCGCGCGCCGTCGTCGATCACGACCACGCCCTTGGGTTCGAGCGCGCCGGCGATCCAGCGCTTGCGGGCTGTCACCGGGTTGGCGTGGGCGAGAAACCACGTGCACGGCGCGCCCTCGCCAAGCGCCGCCAGCGGGTGCAGTTCCTTGCCCGATGCGATGACCATATGCGTGCCCGCCGCAACCGCGATCTTGGCGGCGGTGAGTTTCGTTTTCATGCCGCCGCGCGAAAGCTCGGAGGCGGCCTCGCCCGCCATCGCTTCGATCTCGGGCGTGATGGCGGTGATGACTTCGAGCCGCTTGGCCTTCGGGTCGTGCGCGGGCGGCGCGGTGTAAAGCCCGTCGATGTCCGAAAGCAGCACGAGACAGTCGGCGGTCGTCATTGTGGCGACGCGCGCCGCCAGCCGGTCGTTGTCGCCGTAGCGGATTTCGGAGGTGGCCACCGTGTCGTTCTCGTTCACGACAGGCACGGCGCCGAGTTTCAGCAGCGTCTCGATGGTGTTGCGGGCGTTGAGATAGCGCCGCCGCTCCTCGGTGTCGCCGAGCGTGACGAGGATCTGCGCCGTGGTCAGCCCGCGCGCAGCGAACACGGTCTGATAGGCATGCGCGAGATTGATCTGGCCAACGGACGCGGCGGCCTGCGCCTCCTCCAGCCGGAGCGGGCCGCGCCCAAGGCCAAGCGCGCTTCGCCCGAGCGCAATCGCGCCCGACGAGACGAGAATCACGTCGCGCCCTTGCTTTCTAAGCTCGGCGACATCGTCGCCGATAGCCTCAAGCCAGGATTGCTTCAAGGCGCCGGTCGCGCGGTCGGTCAGAAGCGCCGAGCCGATCTTGACGGCGATGCGCCGCGCGTTGCGCCATTCCGGCCGCGCCAAATCTTTTACTTCGAGAATCATGATCCCTTGAGGAACGACGATTTCGGCGCTCCGTCAAGCCGTCTGAAGCGGGCGCTTGGCGGCGGCGCTGGCCGCGAAGGAAAGCGGCAGCGCGGTGGTGAACTTGATCTGCTCCATGGCGAAGCTCGAACTGACGTCAGTGAGGTCGATCTTCGAAATGAACGCCTTGTAGAACTTGTCGTAGCTCGCGATGTCCGGCACCGCCACGCGCAGGAGGTAATCGACCTGCCCGCTCATGCGATAGGCTTCGACGATTTCGGGGAAACTTTCGACGACCCCATGGAAGCGTTCGAGCCAGGCCGAATTGTGCTGGTTCGTGGTGATGGCGACGAAAACGGTGACGCCCGCGCCGACGCTCTTCGGATTGAGAAGGGCGACCCGCTTCTCGATGACGCCGTCCTGCTCCAGCTTCTGGATGCGCCGCCAGCATGGCGTCGTCGAGAGGCCGACCTTCTTGCCGATATCGGCCACGGGAAGCGTGCTGTCCTCCTGGAGGATCGTCAGTATTTTTATGTCCATCGCATCGAGCATGGGAGCTATCCGGTAAAACTTTGCTTTAAGGCAGCGCTCAGCGCAAACTTTGGCGACATTACATGCCGCTAAGCCCGATGCATAGAAAAATTTTGCGCGCAGACCTACGCTAAACGTCTAAGGCGAGCCCGTCCCCGGCGAGAATACAGCGCTCGCGGTCGACTTTTTGCGCGGAGGCCAGCATCTCGGTGCTCATATGCGTGAGCAGATAGCGCTTCGCTCCGATTTCGTCGAACTTGCCGGCGAGCGTCTCGTAATCGAGATGCACGGCCGTCTTCTTGGCGAAGGTCGAGCACTCGATGAGATAGAGGTCCGCGCCGCGGCCCGCCTCGATCACACCGGCGCACCATGTGCTGTCCCCGGAAAACGCGAACCGTTTGCCGCCATCGCCAATCGCCAGCGCCAGCGAGGGCGTTCCGGAAAAGTGTTCGACCTCGTGAGCGGTTATGGAAACGCCGCGCCATGAGTGCGCGCGTCCGGGTTCAAGCTCGCGATAGAGGATCTCGAACTCCTTTCGCGCCGCAAGAAGGGAGGGATAGAACGCTTCGAAAAGCTCCGCCGTGCGCCGCTCGATGCCGGGAGGCCCGAGAATTTCCAGCGGCTTCGGCCCGCGCTCCATGAACATCCGCTCGATGAAGAGAAAAGGCAGGCCGCCGAAATGGTCGCCGTGGCAATGGCTGATGGCGATGGCGTCGATGGCGTTGACAGACTGTCCCGCCCGCTTGAACGCCAGGGGCGCGTTGGCGCCGCAGTCGAGCATGAGCCGCCCCTGCGAGGTATCGAGAAGATAGCAGCTGTGAAAGCGGCCGCCGGAGCAGAAAGCGTCGCCGCATCCGATGATGGTCAGTTTCATGAGGGCCTCAGGCTTTGTGAGAGGGCCGGGACGATACTTCCGCATACCACCGCTTGAAGTGAACCGCATCGCCGGGGATCTCAAGGCGCGCGGGTTTCATGAAGTCTGTTGCGATCATGGCGGTGATGTCGGCCACCGAAAAACGCTCGCCCGCGAGATAGGGGGAAGCGGCCAGCCGGCCGTCGAAGATGCGAATAATCTCCTCGACGCGGGCCTTGTTCGCCTCGCCCCATTCGGGAACTTGCGGTTTTTCGAGTCCGGCCATGGCCGGGTGCGTATGCCTGAAAACCTGCGAGAGGGGAAAGAAGAAATTGAGTTCGGCCCTGCGGCTCCACATTTCGATGGTCGCGATCTCGATGGGCGTTTCGCCAAAGAGCCGCGGCTCGGGCTGAACCGCCTCGAAATACCGGCAGATCGCCACGCTTTCCGAAAGGGCCGTCCCGTCGTCGAGCACCAGGACGGGCACGCGCTGGATCGGGTTCAGCTTCGCGAACTCTTCCGATTTGTGCGCCCCGCTCATGATCTCGACTTGCTCGAAGGGGACTTGAATTCCCTTCTCGGCTAGGAACACCCGGACCCGGCGAGGGTTCGGCGCGCGCTTTTCATCCAGGATTTTCATCGTTAACCAAGCCTCGAAAATGTCATGTTTTCGCCACGGAACAAAACTGGGCATTAAGAAAGAAAGCGTTCCGTCAACTCAATATTAGCACTTCTTCAGTAATGATCTCCTTTCTGGCGCGTTGAGGGCAGCACCGCGCGAAGCCCCTCCAGATGTGGACCCCGGGTTGATGAGTACCGCTGGCTTCGTGAATTGGCGCGCGCTTGCGCGGCCAAGCAGTAAAAGTCGGAAGGCCGTTGCGGAGCGCAAGCCCGAAGCAAAGGCCCCGGGGCGGAGGGATTTCGCCTACGATCTCCTTCTGATGTTCGTGAAGAACGAAGGCGTCGCCGCGCTGACGGTGCCGATCCTCGCGATTGTGTTCGCTGTCACGATGCTGAACTGGGCGAACCCGCGCCAGCTCCTTTTGTGGCTCGCCACCATCTTCATTTCCGAAGGCATTCTTCTTACGCTTTGCCGGCGGTTCCGCAGGGAGCCGCGCGAGACGGTGGATCTCCGCCAATGGCGGCGCAATCTCGCGGCGGCCGAATTCCTCTACGGGGTCTGCTGGGCGGCGGTGGCGTTTACCGAATTCACGCATAAGACCGATGCCGCCTTCTTCTTCCTGTTCGCCGCGCTGACTGTCGTCACGGCGATCCGGATGCTGTTCGCCGCCTCGGTGATGCAGATCCTGCATGCGGGCACTATCCCGGTGACGGCCGCCCTTGCGCTGCGCTTCCTCATGACAGGCGAGCCATTTTATTGGATCATGGCCGTTGTCGCCATCGGCATCCACTGCTATTTCGTGTTTCTGGTCAGGAGCCTGCACCGCACGGCCCTTTCGATGCTGGACTACCGCGCCGAGAAGGACAGCCTGATCGAGGAGCTTGGCAAGGCGAAGCTGGCGTCGGACGAGGCGCGCCTGAAGGCGGAGTCCGCCAATCTCGCGAAATCGAAGTTCCTCGCGAATATGAGCCATGAACTGCGCACGCCCCTGAACGCCATCCTCGGCTTTTCGGAGATGATGAAAGACGAGGTCATGGGCCCCATGGGGAGCGCGACGTATAAATCCTACGCCGCCGACATCCACGAATCCGGGAACCATCTCCTGAATCTGATCAACGAGATCCTCGATCTTTCCCGCATCGAGGCAGGCCGCTACGAGCTTTCCGAAAACGTGCTGGATTTCGGGGAAATCGTTCAGGAGAGCCTGCGGTTCCTGAGGCTCGACGCGCAGGCCAAGAACTTGCGTCTCGTCACGGACTTCCGGCCCGATATGCCGAAGGTTTTCGCCGACGAGCGGGCGCTCCGGCAAATCTGCCTGAACCTCGTCTCGAACGCGATCAAGTTCACGCCGGAGCATGGGACCGTGTCCGTGCGGGCAGGGCTTCTGACCGGCGGCGAGGCGATCCTGAGCGTCCGCGACAACGGCCCAGGCATTCCCGAGAACGAGATACCGCGCGTGTTGAGCGCGTTCGGTCAGGGGTCGCTCGCGCTGAAGCTGCGCGACACCGGCACGGGCCTCGGCCTGCCCATCGTGTCGGGCCTTGCCGAGCTGCATGGCGGGCGCTTCGACCTCAAGAGCAAGGTTGGGGCGGGCACCGTTGCTTCGGTGATCCTGCCGAAGTCGCGGGTCGTTCCGGGCGCGCCCCCCCAGGCGCGCAGGGGCGGCGAGAATGTGATGCCGTTCCCGATTTCGGGGCGCCGCCTGAGCGGACGTCCCGGTTTCAGCCAAGGCGATTACCCCGATGTTTCCGACGTTTGCGTGGCCGCGCCAAGCCAGCCACGACGTTAGGTTGAGATTGCCCGCGGCGTTAAAGCAGGCCGTGGGATTTGGCGAACGCCGCCAGCGGGCGCTGCGGGCGCGGGCCGACATGGGCGATCACCTCCGAGGCCGCCAGGCTGCCGAGCCGGCCGCAAGCTTCGAGGTCGCGGCCCGTCGCGAGCCCGAACATGAAGCCCGCGGCGAAGAGATCGCCGGCGCCGGTCGCGTCCACCACCTTCTCGATGGGCATGGCCGGAACCGTGACCGTGCGGACGCCCTCGATGATCGCGGAGCCTTTCTCGCTGCGGGTTACGGCCGCTAGTTCGCATTCCGTTCGAAGCGTTGCGCAAGCCTCCTCGAAGGACGCGCCCGGATATAGCGACAGCAGCTCCTTCTCGTTCGCGAACACGATATCGACGCGGTCGCGGATGAAAGTGCGGAACGCGTCCCGATGGCGGTCCACGCAGAACGGGTCCGAAAGCGTGAATGCGACCTTCGTGCCATTGCCGCGCGCGAAATCGGCGGCCTGGAAAAAGGCGCGGCGCGCCGCTTCCGGATCGAAGAGATAGCCTTCCAGGTAGACGATCTGCGCGGACTCGATGGCGCCGTGATCGAGGTCGATTTCCGCGAATTCGGCCGCCGCGCCAAGGTTCGTGTTCATGGTGCGCTCGCCGTCCGGCGTGACGAGGATCAGGCAGCGGCCCGTGGGCGTGTCGCTGTCATGCGCGCCCTCGTGGAAGGCGACGCCGATGGAGCGGATGTCGTGCGCGAACACGCCCGCGAACTGGTCGCGGCCGACCTTGCCGGCAAATCCGGCCTTGCCGCCGAGCGAAGCGATGCCGGCGCAGGTGTTCGCCGCCGAGCCGCCCGAGGTCTCGACCGCCGGCCCCATTTTCTCGTAAAGTGCAGCGGCCTCCGCGGGCGTGGTCAGGCGCATCGTGCCCTTGGTCAGCGAAAATTCGGCGAGCAGGCCCTCCTCGCAGGGGGCGATGATATCGACCAGCGCGTGGCCGATCCCGAGAATGTCGAGAGACTTGGTCATGGGGTGCGGGTTCCATTTCGGTTTACGCGGGGCGAGCCGCGCTCGGCCGGGGCCGGGGTCTTCAGTTCAAACCGGCAGATGTCCGCGATCAGGCAGCGCCAGCATTCGGGCTTTTTCGCCTTGCACACGTAGCGGCCATGCAGGATCAGCCAGTGGTGCACGTTCCGGATGAACTCCGGCTCGGCGATCTTCTCTAGGCCAAGCTCGACTTCGAGCGGGGTCTTGCCGGGCGCGAGGCCTGTGCGGTTCGCGACGCGGAAGATGTGAGTATCGACGGCGATGGTGGGCGCGCCGAACGCCACGTTCAGCACCACATTCGCCGACTTCCGCCCCACGCCCGGAAGCCTTTCGAGGGCGGCGCGATCGTTTGGGACCTTGCCGCCATGCTCCTCGACAAGCGCTTTGGAAAGCGCGATCACGTTCTTGGCCTTCGTATTGAAAAGACCGATGGTTTTTATGAACTCCTTGAGTTTTTCCTCGCCCAGCGCGGCCATTTTTTCCGGCGTGTCCGCGACCTTGAACAGGTTCTTCGTCGCCTTGTTCACGCCTGCGTCCGTGGCCTGAGCCGACAGCACGACCGCGACGAGGAGCGTGAACGGATTTTGATGCGCCAGCTCCGTCTCGGGCGCCGGCATGACGCGCGCAAACCTTGAAAACACCTCATGGATCTCGGCCGGCGAAAGAAGCGAGCCGCCGCTTTTCACCCGTCCCGATCCGCGCTGCGGCTTGGCCTTGGCCTTTTTCGCCGCGCTGGCGCCAATTGGCTTTTCCATGGTTCGTCAGCTTGATAGAGTTTACCGATGCAAAACGGCGTTTCGGGCATCGGCGGGGTTGCGGGCGAAAGCCCGCCGCCGCTTCCCCAGTTTTCAGCGACCTTGCTGCCTCATCGCTCACTGTCGCGCAAGGGCTTTGTGGCGCTGATGCTGGCCACGGGGTCGCTGAGCGCCGGCGTGAGCGCCGCGTTCGCCATCGTTGGGGCGTGGCCTGTCGCCAGATTTTCAAGCTTCGCCTTTGTGCTGTTGTATGCGGCGTTTCGCCTGAATTACCAGGCTGCGCGCATGTCCGAAGCGGTCGTGCTTTCGGAAAGCGAACTGAAGGTGACGCGGACACTCCCGTCCGGCGAAAGCGAAAGCTGGAGCTTCAACCCCTACTGGGTGCGCTTCCACCATCTCCGCCGCGACAACGGCGGCGGAGAACTTTCGCTCGCGAGCCACGGCCGCAAGCTTGTTTTCGGCGCCTTCCTGCCGGACGCCGAAAAGTCCAGCTTCGCGGCAGCGTTCAGCGACGCGCTCGCCCATCAATCCGCGATGCATCTCAGGGATAGGTGAACCCCCGCCTTCTCCAGCGCCTCGGCTTTTTCGTGTTTCACATCCGGGCCGCCCCAGAACAGCGTGTAGCCATTCAGGAAGAACAGGATGCCGATGGCGCCGACGGAGCCGCTGGCGTAGAGCAGCAAGGGCGTCGCCATGACGATGGAGGTCGAGGCCAGCACGATGGCGATCTGCAGAAGGGCCATCGAGTAGTCGTAGAAGGGGTGCTGGGCGAGCGCGAGGTTGCGTTCGTTCTCGCAGGACTCGGCCTTCGCCAGCAGCTCCTTCTTGCCGTTCCTGCCGTCCGTTTCGAGGCGCTGGATCTCCTTGTCGTAGGCGGCCTTGTCCGACTCGATGAGCTTGCGCGCGCCCTCGGGCAGGCTGTCCGGTTTCGCCGCCTCTTCGAGTTTCACCTTCATCTGGTCGGAGGCGATCTTGATCTGCGACTGGCGGATGGTCTTGGCCTGGTAATAGGCGTATTGGTCGTTGACCTGGAAGCCGGCCTGCTGCGCGGTCTTCATAGCGTCGTTGCTGCCGGTGGCGGCGATGGCGAGCAGCACCGCGAGCACGGAGATGTAGACCGCGACCTTCTTGTCGTGCTTGAGTTCTGCCGTCTCATCGAAGGAGTTGGCGGGCGTGCCGCTGACGACGCCGATTTTCCGCTCCTCTTCCCGCGGCCGCGCGGGCGCGGCGGCCTGCTTCGGCTCCTTGGCCTCGGCCGCCGGCGGGCGCTGCTCCGTCTTGATGGGCTGCGTCCCGCGCGGGGCCAGCGTCCGCGGCTTTCTCGGCTGCTTTTTCTTCATTCCCCCCCACAACATCGTTCAGGCCGAAAGCGTCGTCTTCGAAGCGGCCGACCCATCGGCGTTCAGGCGATAGACATAGGGTTCGCCGGTCGGCAGGTTCAGCTTCAGGACCTCTTGGGTGGACAGCTTGTCGAGCTGCATGATGAGCGCGCGCAAGGAATTGCCGTGCGCCGCGACGAGCACATTGCGCCCCGCCAGCACCTGCGGCAGGATCGTGTGCTCGTAATAGGGCAGCACGCGCGCCGCCGTGTCCTTCAGGCTTTCGCCGCCGGGCGGCGGAATGTCGTAGGAGCGGCGCCAGATATGAACCTGCTCCTCGCCCCAGCGCTTGCGCGCGTCGTCCTTGTTGAGGCCCGAAAGGTCGCCATAGTCGCGCTCGTTCAGCGCCTGGTTCTCGACGATCTTGATGTGTTTCTGGCCCAACTCATCGAGGATGAGCGCCAGCGTATGCTGGGCGCGTTTCAGCGCGCTCGTAAACGCGATGTCGAAGGCGTAAGCCTCCTTCTTCAGGAGCACGCCCGCGCGCCGCGCCTCGTCGGCGCCGGTTTCGGTCAGGTCTGGGTCTTTCCAGCCGGTAAAAAGGTTCAGCTTGTTCCATTCGCTCTCGCCGTGGCGAACGAGCACGAGCACATTTTCCATGTCGATAGGTCCCTAGATTCACACGTAAGCCGGGTCTTATCAGATCCCGAGCACGTTGCGCATCGAAAAGAGACCGGGGCCGCGGCCTTGGCCCCAAAGAGCCGCGGTCAAAGCGCCTCGCGCGAAAATCTGCCGGTCTTCGGCGCGGTGGGAGAGTTCGAGCCGCTCGCCGGCGCCCGCGAAAATCACGGTGTGATCGCCAACCACGCTGCCGCCGCGCAAGGCGGCGAAGCCGATGGCGCCGAGCAGCCGTTCGCCGGTCACGCCGTCCCTGCCCCGCACGCTGTGGTCTTCGAGCGCGATGGCGCGCCCGGCGGCGGCGGCCTTGCCGAGAAGCAGCGCGGTGCCGGACGGCGCATCCACCTTATGCTTGTGGTGCATCTCCAGGATTTCGATGTCGAAGCGCTCGTCGAGCGCGCGCGCGGCCTCCTCGACAAGCGCGGCAAGCAGATTGACGCCGAGGCTCATATTGCCGGACTTGATAATGGTCGCGTGGCGCGCCGCCGCATCGATCTTCGCCTCGTCGCCGGCGGACAATCCCGTGGTGCCGATGACATGCACGATGCGGGCCTGCGCCGCGAGCGCCGCCGTGGCTACGCTGGCCGCCGGCGTCGTAAAATCGAGCACGCCTTCGATATGGGTGAACAGCGGCAGCGCCTCGTCCGTGATCGGAACGCCGAGCGCGCCAACGCCCGCCACTTCGCCCGCGTCCTTGCCGAGGAACGGCGAGCCCGCGCGCTCGACGGCGCCGGCAAGCCCGCAATGAGGCGTTTCGTGAATGGTCCGGATAAGCGCCCGGCCCATGCGCCCCGCCGCGCCCATGACCGCTAGTCGCATTGGATGGCTCCCTTCGACGAAAGCGCCTGCCGCTTTCGTGTGCGTTCTGCGCTTCCTCCAACCGCTTGAGGCGGAAGGGCGAGCGCCCTTTCCGCCTCGAAGCCGGTCGAGACGAAAGCCGGCTCAGGCTTAGTTGTCGCCGCCAAAGCCGATGGTGCGGCGATTGATGACGAAGCGAATCCAGATCGTCAGCAGGAACTCGGACGCGCCCGCGACGATGAGCACGGCGAGAGAGTTCAGCTGATAGGGAGAGATGTGGTCCTTGAAGCTGGGGCTGATGATGATCTGCACGAGGATCACAAGGCCCGCCACCACCGGCGCGATGGCCAGCACCGAATCGAGCACGCCGAGCGCCCGCACCTGGCTCGCGGAGAACAGGAGGAACGTGATCTGAACGATGAGGTAGAGGAAGCCTATCCAGACGGGAATGGCCCAGGCCACGCCGCCGCCCGTCTCCGCCGGCCTATAATCCGGGTAATAGCCAATGAAAATCGACGCCCCGATCGTCCCGATCAAGGCGAGCAGAATGCTGAACCATTCTTCGGGATGTGTGCTTTGGCGCTCCCGCGCGCGGTCTGTATATGCCATAACCGTCCCTTCCTACTTCCGATCTCAAGAAAAAAACTTCACCTCAAGCCGAAGGCTCGGCCCAAAAACGGGGCGCGGCCGCCGCGAACGCTAGCAGAGGCGCGGCGCGGTGAAAACAGTTCGATGCTTCGCCGCACCCCGCCGCCGCCAGCCTGCTTAATCCGTTCGAGGCGCCGATTTATCGGCGCACGGACGGCGAAAGCATGGCGCTTTACGCCTTTTTTTCCTTCGCCGCTTGAATTGACTTGCCGATCAAGTCGCGGGCCAGGGCCTCGTCGCCCCAGCGGTCGATCTTAACCCACTTTCCAAGTTCGAGATCCTTGTAGTGCTCGTAGAAATGCGCGATCCGCTGGAGCATCATTTCCGGCAGGTCGGCGTAGGTCCGGACCTTGCGGTAGATGGGCGAGACCTTGTCGGACGGCACCGCGATGATCTTCTCGTCGCTGCCGGCCTCGTCCCTCATGAAAAGCACGCCGACCGGCCTGCAATTGCAGACGGCGCCGGGCACGATGGGACGCGAGTTGGCGATCAGCACGTCGATCGGGTCGCCGTCGTCGGAAAGCGTATGCGGGATGAAGCCGTAATTGCCTGGATAGTGCATCGACGTATAAAGCATCCGGTCGACGAACATCGTGCCCGAAGCCTTGTCCAGCTCGTACTTGATCGGTTCGCCGCCAATGGGAATTTCGACGACGACGTTGATGTCGAAGGGCGGGTTGACGCCGATCGGAATGAAGTCGATGCGCATGATTTCGGTCCTTTGGCCCTTGCGCGTTTGCTAGCGCACTCGGGCTGAGTTTTCCATCTCTTTGCCGCCGTTTGGGATAGATATCGCTTGCGCTGGCGGACGAGATCCTTAATGAAGCGGTATTCATGAGGATCTCTTTGGTGCAACGCAAGCCGGTTTCTTCGATGAGCATGCTTTTTCGCTACGCGCTCGCCGCCGCGTTGAGTTGCACGCTGGCCGCGCCTGCGCCCGCCGAAGAGCCCAGGGACATCAAGGAATTCGTGAAAGAGGCTTTCAAGGCCAAGATCGAGGAGGTGAAGTCCGGCATCTATTGCCGCGCTTTCTCCTGCCAGTTCGAGGTCGAGTCCTTCTACGCGACGGAGACCGATCCCAAGACCTACGCGCTGTCCACGAGCGGCTGGCTGGAAGGGACGATCCCAGGGCTGAAAGGTTCGGCGCGCAGGACCGTGGGACTGACGGGCACCTACACGCGCGGCACCTGCATCGTAAAGGACCTGAAGCCGATCTTCGACACGACCGCCAACAACAATGGCTGGGGCGCTTCGAGGATCGAGGCCGTCTTCAAACGCATCGTGATCCCGGCCGTCGTGGTGCTCACGCCCGAAGATTGCATGAAAGTGGACAGCTTCATATTCGCGGCGTCCTGAGCGCGCCTTCCAGGCGAAGGCGAGCGCCGGGGGTGGCGCTCCGCCTGGAGGGCCGGCGCGGCCCGCAGGGGCCGCCATCGGCCGGTCCCTGATGCAGCTTGCAGCGGCCAGGCAGCGCGCACGGGCGATGAAAGACGCGATTGAACCCGATGCGATTCTGCCGGCGGCGGAGGAGGTTTTTGAGGAAGACGGTACGCTGAAGGGCCTATAGGGAGGATGGGCCTAAGGATGGGTCAGCAGGCAAGGTCTCGAAAATTTCGCGTGAAAAATCAGTCCCCTCAAATGCAACTAATGGTGGAGCCAATGAGATTCGAACTCACGACCTCTGCAGTGCGATTGCAGCGCTCTCCCAACTGAGCTATGGCCCCGTGCGCTCTCATTTAGTCGCAGCGCGCTCCCCCTGTCAAGGCAAGCCGCGAAAATGCGTCATGCAGACTTGCGCCAGGCGCCGCTTTCGTCCTGCCGCCAATAGCTTGTCTCGAAGCCGGCCGCCTTCGCGGTCTTCCATTCGGCGCGCGCCAGCGCCTTCGCTTCTTCGTCGGCGCCGTCGAAGAGACGGATAACTCGCGCGAAGCGCTCCGGCTCGCGCTCCCCGGCCGCCTCCAGAAGAAACAGCGCGGCGGCGCCGTTCGGGTTCGCATCGTCGAGCGTGAGGAGAACGGGCTGGCGCCCGGCGTTTCCGTCGTGCGCCGAGCCATGCGGCAGGAAGGATTCGTCGCGATAGGTCCAAAGCGCGGCGTCGATGGCGTCGAGGCGCTCGCGCGTCGAGAAGCGCAGGAGCGCGCGCCAGCCGCGGGCGAGCGTCTTCTCGACCAGAACCGGCAGCACGGCCTGCAAGGGCTGGTTTTCGAGATGATAGAACCAGAATTCCGGCGCGCTCATCGCTTGCCCGGCCTCTCGTTCTCGCCGGCGTAGGGGTTCTTTGTCCTGCGCACGTGAAGCCGCACGGGCGTGGGGCCAAGCCCGAACGTCTTTTTCAGGTCGTTCACGAGGTACCGCAGATAGGAGTCGGGCAGCGCCTCGGGACGCGACGAGAACACGATGAAGGTCGGCGGGCGCGCGTTCGCCTGCGTGATGTAGCGCAATTTGATGCGGCGGCCCGAGACGGCTGGCGGCTGGTGTTTCTCCAGCGCGCCCGCGAACCAGCGGTTCAGCTCCGCGGTCGGGATGCGCTTGTTCCAGGCTTCGTAGACCTTGAAGGCGGCCTGTATCAGCTTGTCGAGGCCCTGCCCCGACAGCGCGCTGACGGGGACGAGCGGCGCGCCCGCGAGCTGCGTCAGCATGCGCTCGGCGCCTTTGCGCAAGTCGGCCAGACGGCTCTGCGGCTCGGCCACGAGGTCCCACTTGTTCACCGCGAAGACGAGGCCGCGCCCCTCGCGCTCGACCAGGTCGGCGATGGTGAGGTCCTGCTTTTCGAACGGCGTCTCGGCGTCGAGCAGCAGCACGACCACCTCGGCGAAGCGGATAGCGCGCAGCGCGTCGCCCACCGCCAGCGTCTCGGGCCGCGCCGATATTCGCGACTTGCGCCGCAGTCCGGCTGTGTCGAAGAGGCGGATCTTCCGGCCCCTCCACTCGAATTCGGCCGCGATGGCGTCGCGCGTCAGGCCTGCTTCCGGGCCGGTAATCATGCGCTCCTCGCCGAGAAGCGCGTTGGCGAGCGTGGATTTGCCCGCGTTGGGGCGCCCGGCGATGGCGAGCTTCAGCGGGCGCGTAACGCCCTCGGCTTCTTCCGCCTCTTCGCCGGGGGCAGGGCGCTCGCCAAACGCGTCGAGGCGGGCCGCGACCTCGGACACAAGATCGCCAATGCCGAGATTATGCTCGGCCGAAATCGCGAGCGGCTCGCCGAGGCCAAGTTCGTAGGCGCCGTAATAGCCCGCGTCCGAGGCGCGGCTTTCGCTCTTGTTGGCGGCGAGGATGTACGGCTTTCCCGAGGAGCGGACGAGCGTCGCGATGCCCCGGTCGGCGGCCGTCAGCTCCGCGCGGGCGTCGATCACAAAGACGATGAGGTCGGATTCGGCGATGGCTTGCTCGGACTGATCGCGCATGCGCGCCGCGATGCTGCCCGGCTCCGCGTCCTCCAGCCCCGCCGTGTCGGTCAGGATGACGTCATGCACGCCGATGCGGATGCTCGTCTCTTTCCGGTCGCGCGTGAGCCCCGGCATATCGTCGACGAGCGCCAGCTTCTTGCCCGCGAAGCGGTTGAAGAGCGTCGACTTGCCGACATTGGGCCGGCCGATGATGGCGACGGTATAGGCCATGGGCTTTCAGGGCGCCTCTAGAGCATCGCTTTCCCGAAGGCGCTGGGCCTGGGACTGGTGTGGCGTCTCGCAATCGCCGACACCGTGTGCGGCAAGCTCTCATAGGCTATCGCGAGACGCAAGCCACACGAGACGCCTGTTTTTCGCTCGTGTCCCGTTCTGTCTCCGAATGTGCGGGCCAAGGCAGCCCGGGCGACGGCTCCGAGCTGAAATGCGGACCTCATCCTTCGACAGGCTCAGGATGAGGCCAAGCAATTCAACGGCTTGGACCTCACGGCGAGCTTGTCGAACCATGGGCGAGAGCCTTTTCCCGCAGCCTGCTTAGTTCATTGCAATCAGTTTGGCTTCGTCCGTCAGCACGTAAAGTTTGTTCCCGGCGACCACCGGCGTGATCCACACCGGCGAACCCAGATCGGACTGCAACGAGACGCTGCCCGACGCGGCGTCCACGCCCACGAAAAGCCCCTTCGAGGAGGCCAGCCAAAGCCTGTTTCCGGCGAGAACGGGGCCGCTCCAGCGACCGTCGCCGGGCAATGCGGTGATCCAGCGGGCCTTGCCATCCTTGCGGTTAAGCGCAATCAGCTTGCCGTTCGTATCGACCACAAAGACCGCGTCGCCGGCCACCCAGGGCGTTTGCGAACCGCTGATGTCGCGCGTCCACTGCCGCTCGCCCTTGTCCTTCGAAGTCGCTATCAGCTGGCCGCCGCGGCTCACTGCGAAGACCGTCGAGCCGTCCACTACAGGCCGCGCCGCTTCGCCAATCGCGGTCGTCGCCGAGTTGTTGACGTCGCCTTTCGCAAGGGCCTCGGTCCATTTCGGCTGGCCGGTCTTCACGTCGATCGCGACGATTTCGCCGGACGGATAGGGCACATAGACCATGTTGCCGGAAACGGCGGGGCTCGCGCTCGTCAGAACCGCCGCGTTTTCGGGCAGGCCTTTTTGCGTCCAAAGCAGTGAGCCGTCCGTCGCGTTAAGGCAATAAAGCTCGCTTTCGGAATTGACGATGAAAACCTTTCCGTCGGCGGCCGTGGGCGCCTCGCGGATCGGAATGTCGAACTTCTTGGTCCAGACCGGCGAGCCGGAACTCGCGTCCAGCGCAATCACCGTGCCGTAGCCCGTGGCGGCGAAAAGCTTGCCGCCGTCCGCCGCGATGCCGCCGCCGAAACCGGCGCGCGCGACGTTATTGGTGTTGAAGGGATGCAGGTAGTCGAAGCCGGTCTTGGCGTCGGGCACCGTGTCGAACTTCCAAACCGTGGAGCCGTCCGCCGTCGAAATGGCGCGAATTGCGCCCTCCGCGTCCATCGTGAAAATCTTGTTGTCGTACACGATCGGGATGGCGGTCAGGCGCCTGCGCTTGGCGGAGCCTTCGCCTGCGGCTGTGGTCCAGATCGTGTGAATTGCTTCGCCGATCGCGAGATGGCCCGGCGCGTTGGTCGCGGTTCCTCCCGGCTGGCTCCAGGCGACGTTCACAACCGCCGGCGGCAGCATGATCGGGCCTGCGCTTTCCGGCCCCGCGACAGCGCCCTTTTTCTCGGCTTCAAGGACAGAGACACGTCGCCCAGGCAGCTTCTCCTCCTTCTTGTCGAAAAAGGACGTAACCGATGAAAGGCCGGGCATGCTCGGCTCGCTGAGCCCCATGGACTCGCAGCCTCCGAGAGCCAGAGCCATCACTGCAACGCATTGAACGGATCGAAACAGCAAAAACGAATGGCTCGCGCCATAGTTACTGCGTTTTCGCTTCATTTGCCCCGTCCTTTGTCCCCGTTGGCGCCGCTTGCGCCGGCTTCGACTGTTCGAGAATCAGCGCGAGCATCACTTGCGCCCGCTGTCTCATGCCGGCAGGGGCCGATCCGTCGCTGATGATCTCGCGGTAGAGCCGTTCGGCCTCTTCCTTCTTGCCTTCCCTGTATGCGGCGAGGCCAAGGATTTCCTTCGCCGAGAAACGCCATTCGCTCGTACCGGCTCGGAATTGTTCGAGGCTTTTCGCGAGCGACTCGAAGCTTTCTTTGTCCACCGACAGGGCGGCGATCTGGATCTGGGCGAATTCTCTCAGCGCGGCGGGCGCGGACGCGTCGTTCGCGACGCCCTTGTAGTCCTGCAGCGCGGATTCGAACTGCCTTGTCGCGACCGATGCGCCAGCCGCGTGCAAGCGGGCCAGGATTTTGTAGGAGGACGACCCCGTCCCCGCCAGCGTGGCGAATGCGCGTTCCGCCTCGTCCGCGTTTCCGGCCTCGATCAGGCTAAGCGCGGCGGTCAGCGCGTCGCCGCCCGCGGCGGCCTCTTTCGCACGGCGCGCCTGATCGTATTTATAGCCGCCGACGACGGCGAGCACGACGAAAAGGGCCGCGATGAGATAGGCGCCGTAGCTCTTGAAGAATCTGGCGGTCTGGTCGCGGCGATAGTCTTCGTCGACCTCGCGGATAAAGCTTTCCTCGGACATGGCGCTTCTGCCTTAAGTCGTTGTCACTGTCACGCAACAGATGGGCAGCGCCCGGTGCAAAGGAAGACGATGCTATGCAAATTCGGCAACCCCGCGGCGCGGCTTTGCATAAGGCTTAAGCCGGCGCGTCAATTTTCCCAATGAGACATAACGCTCACCTGGGCTTCGTTTTGGACATTTTCGTGACTCGCGGCGTCTCGGCTACCGGTTTCGCCATCGCATATACATGTTCTTTCGCCGGGAACTGCCTCGCGCGCACTTCCGCCGCGTAATCTTTCACCGCGTTTTCAATGGCCGCGCCAAGCTCCGCGAATTTCTTCACGAATCTCGGCACGTTTGGCGAAAGGCCCAGCATATCCTCCAGAACCAGGATCTGTCCGTCGCACTCGGCCGACGCGCCGATGCCGATGGTCGGGATCGGGATCGCGCGGGTGATCTTGGCGGCGAGAAGCTCCGCCATGCCTTCGAGGACGACGGCGAAAGCGCCGGCTTCGGCAACCGCGGCGGCGTCCGCCTCGATGGCCGCCCATTCCTCCTGGCGGCGTCCTTGCGTCTTGAAGCCGCCCATCACGTTCACCGACTGCGGCGTCAGCCCGATATGCGCCATTACTGGAATGCCGCGCTCCACGAGATATGCGATCGTTTCGGCCATGCGCCGCCCGCCTTCGAGCTTGATCGCGCCGCAGCCCGTCTCCTTCATGACGCGCGCGGCGTTGCGGAAGGCGACCGGCGGCGATTCCTCGTAGGTTCCGAAAGGCATGTCGACGACGACGAGCGCGCGCTTCGAGCCGCGCACCACCGCCGCGCCGTGCATGATCATCAGCTCGAGCGGAACCGGGATCGTTGTCTCATGTCCATGCATCACCATGCCGAGCGAGTCGCCGACGAGCAGGAAATCGACGTGGCTGTCGATGAGGCGCGCGGTATGAGCGTGATACGCGGTTAGCGACACGACCTTCTGCCCGCCCTTTCGGCCGCGAATGTCTGGCGCCGCGATGCGGCGCGATTCGGAATGAAGCGACATGAGTTAGGTCCCCCAGTGGTCGTGCTCGTCCATAGCGAAGTTGGCCGCCGCTGGAAATAGCCAACTCGGCTGATAGTCTGCGAAGCCTGCGGTGTGCAACAAAATTAACCCAAACTGCATAACTCGTTGGACTTAGGCTCAATGTTTAGAAAATTTGCTGTAATGTCAGAATGTGTAAAAAGCCGGAGTTCGTTATAATGAAAAGGCGCCCTTTTCTCGCGCACTTATTTTGCGCCGTCGCTTTCGCCACCTGCGCGGCGACAATAACGCTTTCCGCGGCGCCCCTGTCCCACGGCGCGAGCGCACTGGCCCCCACTGAGACTTCCACCCTTGTGCGGGTGCAATATGGCTGCGGCTGGGATTACGCTTGTCCGCCCCGTCCCTCGTATGGCAGGCGCTCCTCCGGGACGCCGCAGGTGTATATTGAGAACAATTATGGAACCGTCAATCTCTACCAGAACGGGCGCCACGGCAGGCCTACCGGCGCGAGAACGAACGCGGCTATCGCGGCTACCGCGACGAGGAGTGGCGCCGCGCCGGGAATTGTGCGGGCAACTCTTGCGGTGAAAGCTGCGGGCTTTGGTGCTGGTATCGCCGCATCAGGAACGGCTATTGCGGCCATGGCTGCGAGGCCTATCGGGAGCAGGCGCGCTACGAACGCGAGTGTGAAGAGGCCGAGTGTTACCGGCCCTCCCCTTATAGTTATCGGCCGCGCTCCGGCTCCTATAGCTATTCGCGGCGGGAATACGATGACGACCCGCCTGCCCGCTTCGAGCGTCCGAGCGTAGACGAGCGCGTTCCGCTCAGGCGGTTCGACGGGCCGAAATACCCGTAGTCCGCCAAACGGCATTCCCGGCCTCGCCAAAACTTGGAGCCAGGGACCTCGCATCGGGCCGCGAGCGGCAGGCCGTACCTGCCGTTTCTATTGCTGGGGTCCAAGCAGGCGCCGCGTTAGCCACACCCGCGCTTTGCGGCGGCGGAGCTTCGGCATGAAATGGCCGGGCAGGCCGGCGCGCAATCCGCGTGACGGATCGCCCGCAAGACCATAGGCTTAAGCAATGGTAACTCGCGGGTCTGACGATCAAACTCGCTCAAGTTGTGGAAGAATCGCTGCAATTTGGCTCATATTCCAAATTTACACTTCACTTTCTCAAAATTGGAGAGATAGTCTCCGAGTTAGTTTGTAGTGGGTTGTGGGGTGTATCATGTTTCTAGATCAAGCATATGCGAGGTATCTTATAGACGCAGCAAATCTGTATGCATCGAAGCGCGCGACGGCCGGCAGCAGATCGGAATGCTGGTTTGAGGAACACTTGCTTCGACTATTTGAGGAGGCGCAGACTTGCGGCGTAGACAAGCAAGATATTGCAGTCATCGCCTCCATGGCTATTGCGGTCATTTTAAGCAAGTCATCGGATGTTGAAGATACAAAAGAGCAACATCGGCAAACCCACCTTCGTCTTGTAAAATCCGCTTGATAGATCCTAAAGGCGTTTGAAAGGTCGTCGCTGCGGCTTCAGTCGCGGTGACGATCAAGTTGGCGCTGCCGAAGCCGTGTCTGCATGACGCGCGGGCTATCGGAGCAAGCGTGCGCTCACGCCAGCGCTACGCTGGGAGCAACCATGCGCTCCATTGAGTTTCCGCCGGCGCTCCGCGTCCACCGTGGTTAACATCCTGCATCTACTTTACTTTTTGTTCACGCACCTTCGTTAGCATGGTCGGCGTGGGAGGCTGCGCGAGCGGCGTAAGAGCGTGCGCCGGAGGCCGATGCGGCTAAGTCGGGCTTGCCGGCGCGATGGGACGAAGGAGGGCTGGGATGGCCCAAGTAACAGTTGTCGTAAATGGGCGCAGTTTCAGGATGGGTTGCCGCGAGGGCGAGGAGGCGCGCGTTCATGAGCTTGCCGCCGAAATCGACGCGGCAGTTCAACGCATCCGGAGCGGCACGAAAGCCGTGCAGGACGACAGGCTTTTCCTGATGGCGGCGATCATGATGGCCGACCAGCTTTGGGACGCGCGGGAAGAATTGCAAAGGTTGCGGCAGTTCGCCGAGGCGCGCGCCTATCACGTGATCGATGGCGGCGCCCAGGCGATGCAGCGCGAGCTAACGCGGGCGATCGACGCGGCCAACCGGACCGACACGCCTCCGAGCCGGGCGAACGGCGCCTAGCCTAGCGCGGCCGGCTGTGCGTGAGCGCAAGACCGCCCGAACCGAACGACCAGATCTGGATCAAGCCGCCGGCAATGGCTAGGTTCTTCAGAAAATCCGTATAATTCGCGAAATCGGAGCCGATGGACATCGCGAGCGTAAAGATCGCAAGCAGAAGCGCGACATAGCGCGTCGCCAGCCCAAGCGCGAGCAAAAGACCGCCGAGGATTTCGAACCCGGTCGCAACCCAGAAAGCCCAAGCCGGCTGCGTGATGACCGCAATTGGCGCGCGGATGGTTTCCTGGGCCGGCAATATGTGAACGAACCCGCTGATCAGAAAAACAGCCGCCATCAGAATGCGGCCCAAAGCCGCCATATATTTTATGCCCTCCATCGAGCCCGTCCTCCTTTTTCGAGAGTGCTCGCGGTCCCTTCCGCGCTCGGGTTTTTTATCGGGGGATTTGTCTCGGGGCTAGCAATTTCGCGGGCGCCGGTTATATATTAAAATTGCTGCGGGGTGCGTTAGGGGCTTCAATGACTTCCCGGGCCCTATAAGATCCTTAAGGGAGCTGACCCTGCCGGGGCCGTGGCCTCGGTTATTTGGCGCCCACCTGCTAGCCAGGGACCCAGGGGATCGATGGCACCGACGGCCTTCGCGGCTCCAATTTTCGATTTGTGCGGTCAAAGTCCATCCAACGTCCAAGCCTCATATCGGAGCGGAAGGCGCAACTCAGGGCTGAAGCGATCGCACTCCGCAAGGAGGCTTGGTTGAAGTCGGGAGCATCCGCCGCAGAAGCCGTGGCGGAAAAGGGCGCCGCGCTGATCGGCGCAATGGACTTTCCGCCCGCCGCCGGCGGCTACAGCGCGCTCCGCTATGAGCTCGATCCCTTGCCACTTCTCATGAAGCTTCACGGCGCGGGCTTCCGCATCGCGCTGCCCCGCACGGAGGACGACGCCACGCTCTCGTTTCGCGAGTGTCGTCCTGGCGTCGCGCTGCAGCGCGGAAAATTCGGCCTCAGCGAGCCGCACGCCGCGCTGCCCGCGCTCGATCCCGCCATTATCCTCGCGCCGCTCGTCGCTTTCGACCGCAAGGGCAACAGGCTGGGCTACGGCGCCGGCTATTACGACCGGGCCTTGCGGCGCTTGAGGCGCCTTCACCCTATCGTCGCCATCGGCCTCGCCTTCGACGAGCAGGAATTCCCGGACATCCCGGCGGAGCCGCAGGACGAGCCCCTCGACATGATCCTCACGCCCGCGCGCGTCATCGCCTGCGGGGATTGATCATGCGGCTTCTCTTTCTTGGCGACATCGTTGGACGGTCGGGGCGGAACGCCGTGTGCGAGGCGCTGCCTTTGCTGCGCGACCGGCTGGCCGCCGACTTCGTCATCGTGAATGGCGAGAACGCCGCGGGCGGCTTCGGCATCACCGAGGCGATCTACCAGGATTTGCGCGACGCGGGCGCGGACGCCGTCACCACCGGAAACCACGTCTGGGACCAGCGCGACGCGCTCGTCTTCATCACGCGGCGCAAGCGGCTTCTCCGGCCGCTGAACTATCCGGCGGGCGCGCCGGGCGCGGGCGCTGGGCTGTTCAAGGCCGCGAACGGCGCCGATGTGCTCGTGCTGAACGTGCTCGGCCGCATCTTCATGGACCCGCTCGACGATCCTTTCCGCGCGGTCGAGCGCGAAATCGCGGCCTGTCCGCTGAAGCATGGCGCGGACGTTATCGTCATCGACATTCATGCGGAAGCCACATCCGAGAAGCAGGCGTTCGCCGCCGCGTTCGATGGCCGCGCGACGGCGGTAATCGGCACGCACACGCATGTGCCGACCTCGGACGCGCGCGTGCTTCCGGGCGGCACGGCCTACATCACCGACGCCGGCATGTGCGGCGACTATGACTCCATCATCGGCATGGACAAGGCCGAGCCCGTCCATCGGTTCACCACCCACATTCCCTCGAGCCGGTTCTCGCCCGCGCTCGGCCCGGCGACGATCTTCGGCGTGCTGATCGAGGTCGACGGCGCCACGGGCCTTGCGATCTCCATCGAGCAAATCCGCGAAGGCGCGCCGCTCGGCGAGGGCCGACGCTAGGCTTCCTCTGGGTCATGGCCATAAACGCGGCTTCTACGCTTTGCGTTGGCAAGGAATCGTTTGCCTTATTGGGTTCGTTTTGCAAAAAGTAGCCGTTTTTCTGCTATCTTAGGTTGTGTTTCTCGGGGTTCTGCCGCGCAGACACGATCTCAGGTTGTGAGGGTGGCGCCGGAGGATGCCCGTCGATCGGACGGCGCGCCTTCCGCCTTGGGTCGGGGAGCGGCGCCGGAAGCGCAGCGAGCGCGGCGGCGGGAAGGGTCGCACAACGAACACGCTACGCGTGAGTTTGCTGCTGCGCCCGCGATACGGTGCGGCCGGTGTCCGCCCATCTTGCCCGGAGCCGCGCTTCCGCTCTGCCTCTGCCGCCGCGCCCACTTAATCACGCTCGATACGCTTATATCCAGCGCCTCGGCCACCGTTCCGGGCTTTTCTCCCGCCGCCACGCGCGCCATCGCCCGCTCGCGCAAATCCATCGAATAAGGCTTCGCCATCCCCGCCGGTCTCCACCTCCGGCAGGAAGTTTGAATCTGATTTGCGGCCACAGGGGAATCCCGAGTCGATTAAAATGCGGCACACTCTAAAAGTGTAACGGCAAAATGTGAACCGATGCTTCATCCCAAAGGAGAAGCATCCGCGCCCTTCTCCCGCCCTCTTCAGGTGTGGTAGGTATCGTTTGATCGAGGCGCCTTTTCCGCATATCAGCCATGCCACGAAAGGCTTAGAGCGAGATTTGCTCCAGATCAAACCATGCATGCAGCCTGACCTTAACGTGCCAAGCTACTCACAAACTCGAAGAGGGGAAACAAGTGCCGCTCGATTCCAATCCTCCTCCCATATCGGAGAATCCGAAGTTCCAGGAGCTCGTGCGAAAAAGAACGAGCTTCGCCTGGGCTTTGAGCATTTTGATGCTCATCGTTTATCAAGCCTTCATTCTCCTGATCGCGTTCGACAAAGGCTTCCTCGCCAAGCCTCTTTATGAGGGCGGCGTCGCCACCATCGGCATTCCAATCGGGCTCGGCGTCATCGTCTTCGCCTTTCTTATCACCGGGGTCTACGTGGTGCGCGCCAATAGCACCTTCGACCGCTTGAACCGTGAACTCATCCAGGAGATCACGAAATGATCACGAGAAAAAATCTCGCCATCGTAACCCTGGGGCTCGCGGCCACCGGCGCCGCCTTCGCCGCCATCTCCCCGGCCTTCGCCGACGCCATCAGCGGCGCGGCGGTAAAATCGGACCTGAACATTCCCGCGATCGCAATGTTCGTGGGCTTCGTCTTATTGACCCTCGTCATCACCTACCGCGCGGCGGCGAGGACCAAGTCCGCGTCCGACTTCTACGCGGCGGGCGGCGGCATCACAGGCTTCCAGAACGGCCTCGCCATGGCGGGCGACTATATGTCGGCCGCGTCGTTCCTCGGAATTTCGGGCCTCGTCTTCTTAAGCGGGTTCGACGGCTTGATCTACTCCGTCGGCTGGCTCGTGGGCTGGCCCATCGTGCTGTTCCTGCTTGCAGAACGCTTACGCAATCTCGGCAAGTTCACGTTTGCGGATGTGGCCTCGTTCCGGCTCAATCAGACCTGGATCCGTATCCTTTCCGCCATCGGCACATTCACCGTCGTGGCCTTCTACCTCATCGCGCAGATGGTCGGCGCGGGCAAGCTGATCCAGTTGCTGTTCGGGCTCGATTATCCGATTGCCCTCGTGATCGTAGGCACGCTGATGATCATTTATGTCGCCTTTGGCGGCATGAAAGCGACAACCTGGGTGCAAATCATCAAGGCGTGCCTGTTGCTCATCGGCGCAACGTTCATCGCCATCCTTGTGCTTATCAAATTCAACTTCAACCCCGAAGCCCTCTTCAAGTCCGCGACGCAAATCCATCCCGGCCATGACAAGATCATGGGGCCCGGAAGCCTCATCAAAGACCCCGTCTCGGCCATCTCGCTCGGTCTTGCGCTGATGTTCGGCACGGCAGGCCTGCCCCACATCCTGATGCGGTTCTTCACCGTCGCGGACGCCAAGGCGGCCCGCAAATCGGTGTTCTACGCGACAGGCTTCATCGGCTACTTCTACATCCTGACCTTCATCATCGGGTTTGGCGCCATCACGCTCCTGATGAACGATCCGTCCTTCTTCAAGACGGCGGCCGACGGCACGGTCGCGATCACCGCCACTAACCTGAAAGGCGGTCAGAACATGGCCGCCATTCAGCTCTCAAGCGCAGTTGGCGGCCCCTACCTGCTGGGCTTCATCTCGGCCGTGGCCTTCGCTACGATCCTCGCGGTGGTCGCCGGTCTCACGCTCGCGGCGGCTTCCGCTGTCAGCCACGACCTCTACGCCTCGGTGATTGCACGCGGCCGCGCTTCCGAGAAAAGCGAGGTGCTCATCTCCAAGATCTCGGCCGTGCTGATCGGCATCCTCGCCGTCTATCTCGGCTATATCTTCGAGAAGCAGAACGTCGCCTTCATGGTTGGCCTCGCCTTCTCGGTGGCCGCCAGCGTCAACTTCCCCGTGCTCCTGATGTCGATATTCTGGAGGGGGACCACGAGCCTCGGCGCCTTCATGGGCGGTATGCTGGGCCTCATCAGCTCGGTGGCCGGCGTGGTGCTGAGCGATGCGGTGTGGGTGAAGACTTTCCACTACCCGGAGGCCATCTTCCCCTACAGCAACCCGGCGCTGTTCTCGATGCCGATCGCCTTCCTTGGCATCTGGCTGTTCTCGAAGATCGACTTTACGAAGCGGGCGCGCCTGGAGAGGGAGGCTTTCGACGCGCAGTTCATCCGCTCGGAAACCGGTATCGGCATGGCCGCCGCGACTGTACACTAGAAGAAGACGAGGGCGGGAGCTATTCCGCCCTCAAACCTCGCTGGTTTCGAACGGGGTCCCATGCAAGGTTTCGACGCGCAGAACCCGCCTTTCGACCGGCTGAACCGCGCCGAGATGGACGCGCTCGCCGCTGCGATAGACATCGGCTATTTCGCGCCGGGAACGGCCATCGTCGCCGAGGGCGGCAGCTCCGACTTTCTCCATGTCATCATCAAGGGCGCGGTCGAGGAGCGGGTCGGCGACCAAGCCGAGGCCTTGCTCGGCTCCAAGGACACGTTCGACTCGGGCGCCGTCGTGCACGGATCGGCCAGCGCAAATTTCGTCGCCACCGAGGAGACGCTCTGCTTTCTTCTTCCCAGGGACACCATTCTTGAGCTTGTGAAGAAGAACCAGGCTTTCGCCGCCTTCTTCTATTCCGATCTGTCGCGCCGCCTCGACGCTTTCGCCGAACAGCGCAGCCCGCAAGGATTCGAATCCGTGCTCCGGACCCGCGTCCGCGACGCACGCCGCGAAAATGCCGCCTACATCGATGGATCCGCCACCATCGAGGAAGCCGGCCACGCCATGACCCAGCACGGCGGCTGCGCCGCCATGTTCGTGAAGGACGGCGAGCGCATCGGCGTCGTCACCTTCATGGCCATGTCGAAGGAGGTCATCCTGCACAGGCTTCCGCTTGAGACGCCGGTGCGCGATCTCGCCAATTTCGACGTGGCGGAGGTGGACGGCGACGATTTCATTTTCGACGCGCTGCTCACGATGACGCGAAGTAAGAAGCGCCGCCTCGCGGTGCGCGAAAACGGCGCCTACGCCGGCCTTCTCGAAGACATCGACATCCTTGAATTGTTTGCAGGAAACTCGCAATTGATCCCCGGGCGCATCGACAGAGCAAAAACCGTGGCCGACCTCGCGGTCGCCGCAAAGGACATCCAGGGCCAGGTGGAGCGCCTGCACGAGCAGGGCGTCAAGATCGAGGTCATCGCGGAAATGACCTCGGACCTGAACCGCAACCTGCTGGCGAGGCTGTTCGACCTCGTTGCGCCGACATCCGTGCGCCAGCATGGCTGCCTCATCGTCATGGGATCGGAGGGGCGCGGCGAGCAGACGGTGCGCACCGACCAGGACAACGGCCTTCTGCTTGCGAGAGAGGTTCCCCAGGCCGACCTCGATTCTTTCCGCAAAGCGTTCACGGCAGCGTTGGAATCGTTCGGCTTCCCGCCCTGCCCCGGCAACGTCATGGTGCGCAACCCGGTCTGGTCGCAGCCCGCGGACAGCTTCGTCAAGCAGCTCAAGAGCTGGATCTTGAACCCCGGCGGCGACAGCGCGATGAACCTCGGCATCTTCAGCGACGCCATCGCCGTGGCGGGCAAGCGCGGCCTTCTCGTTCACGCCAGGACCGCCTTCATGGACATGATGCGGGGCGAGAGCGCCCATCTCGCCCACTTCGCGCATCTCATCGATCTGTTCGCCAGCTCCGACATGGGCGTGCTCGGCAATCTCATGGTGACTGTCGGCGTGCGCTCGGGCGATGTGGACGTGAAGAAGGTCGGCACATTCCCAATCGTGCACGGCGTCAGGACGATGGCCATCGAGAAGGGCATCCATGACACCTCGACGGCCGTGCGCATCAAGGCGCTGGCCGCCGCCAATGTGCTGGAGGGGCCGTTCGCGCAGGAGCTTGTCAGCGCACTGAGGCTGTTCATGGAGTTCAGGCTGCGGTCGCAGTTGAAGGCCCGGCGCGGCGGCAGCCTCGCCCGCGAGACCATCGTCAACATGAACGAGCTTTCGCCGGCGGACCGCGACATCTTCCGCAACGCCATCCGCGTCGTCCGCGAGTTCCGCGAACTGGTGCGCCATCGCTATAATCTCGGATATTTCTGATGGTCTACCAGACGCTCCGGCGCTACTTCCACATGGCGTCGATCGGCGACCAGTCCTACCGCTTTTTGTTCAAGAAGCCGCCGCCGGGCGAAGTCGTCGCCTTCGATTGCGAGACCACGGGCCTCGATGTCGGGAAGGACGATATCATCACCATCGCCGCCGTGATGATCCGCGGCGACAAGATCGTGCTGAGCGAGAAATTCGAGGCCATCGTGCGCCCCGAGGCGGCGATCAAGCCGGACGCGATGAAAATCCATCAGCTCCGGGAGGCCGATGTCGAAGACCAGTTGCCCATCCGCAAGATCCTCAAGGATTTCCTGTACTTCATCGGCTCGCGCCCCCTGGTAGGCTACTACCTCGAGTTCGACATGAAGATGATCGACAAGCATGTGCTGCCGTTCATCCAGATAGGGCTTCCCAACCGGCGCATCGAAGTGTCGGAGATGTACTACGATCGCAAATACGGGAATGCGCCGCCGGGGACCACGGTCGATCTGCGCTTCGTCTCCATTCTCGAAGACCTCGGCCTGCCCAATATCGGCCAGCACGACGCGCTGAGCGACGCGCTGATGACGGCGATGATCTACGTCGTGCTGCGCGACATGAAAAAACGCGGTGCGCGCATTTCACGCGAGCGCGCCAGGCTCGAGACGCGCGTCCACGGCGTTTAGCGGCGGGATTGGGACTCAGCTCATGCGGCCATGAGCGGGATCCAGGGGACGAGGCTCCCAGCCGGCTCGCTTGCCCTGCCCTCAACGCCGCGCCCCGAGCTTAACCTCGTTTTAAACGATCCATGTCAGTCTCAGGTTGTGTTTGCTTCGGATGTAACGCTCGTTGAATTTATTGCTTGGCGCCGTCCTCCGGCACTCGCTTTCCCGCCGGAGCACGGCGCCGTTTTCACACTCTTCAAGGCCTCTTCGCGAGGGTCATACCGGAACGGAATTGCAACTCGTGGAAACGCTTGAAAACGACCGGCGCCCGATTGCGGCGCGCGGGGCAGGCGCGGGCGCCGAACGCGTTTCGCGCCAGGACAAGCCCGAGCCCGTGAACGCGGAAGTTCCTTTCCCGCTCGACGATACTTTCTTCTCAAGAACGAACGAAAAGGGACACATCCTCTTCGGGAATAGCGTGTTTCAGAGGATAAGCCATTATTCCTGGGCCGAGTTGTCGCTTCGGCCCCACAATATCATTCGCCATCCCGATATGCCGCGCGCCGTCTTCTGGCTGCTGTGGGAGACGATTGGGAGGGGAGAGCCGGTTGGCGCCTACGTCAAGAACATGGCGAAGGACGGCCGCTACTACTGGGTTTTCGCCATCGTTACGCCTATCGAGGGCGGCTACCTTTCGGTGCGCATCAAGCCGACGAGCGCGCTTCTGCCGGTTGTCGAGCGGGAATATGCGGCGCTGCTGACGGTGGAGAAGGCGCGCCGCCTGAAACCCGCCGAGAGCGCCAAGATCCTGTTGGCGAGGCTTTCGGAGCTCGGTTTTCGGGGTTACGCGCCTTTCATGGCGGCCGCGCTCTCTCAGGAGATCAAGTCGCGCGACGAAAAGCTCGGCCGTCCCCTGGACAGGACGCCTGCGCTTTTCGAGGCAGTGGCGAAGGAGGCCGCGGCGCTGCTCGAACACGCCGATGAGGTCGTCGCCAACGACATGAATCACCGCTTGGCGCCGCTCAATATGAGGGTGCTCGCGGCGCAGCTCGGCGAGGCCGGCGCCACGATTGGCGTGATCGCATCGAACTACAGCGCGCTGTCGGCCGCGCAGAAGACCTGCATAGCCGATTTCATCGCATCGGCGGAGAAGCTTTTCAGCGCGGTCAGCAAGGGCCTCTTTCTGGTCGATACGGCGAAAATTCAAAAGGAGGCGAGCGAGCAATTCCAGGCCGAGGCGGCGAACGGAGCGCCGTCCCCGTTGGAGGAAATCGCCCTCCTCGAAGCGCAGCGCCGCTCTTACGAAGCGCAAGCGGCCATCGGGCTTCGCTCGATTGTGGCCGAGGCGCAGAAATTCGAGCAGTCCTGCGCCGAGCTTAAGAGGGCCGGGGCCGCGCTCGAGACGGCGCGCATCATGGGAAAGGTGGAGACCGCCAGGCTCGGAAGCGCCAATAACGGGTTTCAGGAACTCCTTGGCGAGCTTGAGCACTATCAGCAATGCATGGCGCAGGGTCTTCAGAAAATGCTCGCGACGAGTTCACAGCATCGAGCGCAACGCCAGCCGCGTTTTGTGACGCGAAAGCGCGCCGTTGTCAGGTGAAGCCCCTCAGGCTGCGCGAAACTCCCTATTCTAGAAAGATGATTATCTTAGCGCACAATAAATGCACTGCTTTTTTCTGCGAAGTTTATTGGATGCGAGGCCAAGCCTTGCTAAACGTCGATGCGCGGGCTCGATAGCGATCCGTCGTCATGAGAGCCTTGTTTCTTTTTGAGGGGGCGCCGTATTGCCCGGCCCGATTCATATCCTTGTTGTCGACGACGACCCCGCCGTGCGCCTAGTCCTGCGTCAGGGTCTGGAGGCGGAAGGCTTCGTTGTGGCCGAGGCGGGCGACGTGGCGACCTCATTGCGGCATATCGAGACCGCCCCAATCGATCTGATCACCCTCGATCTTAAGCTAGGCAGGCAAGACGGGCTCGAATTTGCGCGCGAGATCAGAGCCGTCCGAAACATTCCGATCATCATGATAACGGGATGCGATACTCCGCTCGACCGCGTCACCGGCCTCGAACGCGGCGCAGACGACTACATCACCAAGCCTTTCCACATCCGCGAAGTTGCGATCCGCGTAAAACGCGCGCTTAGCGTTTATGGGCTTCTGGACGCGGCGGAGGCGGCCCAGGGGTATCTCTACGCATTCAACGATCTTATTCTCGACGTCAAGCAGCAGGAACTCCGATCCACCGCCGGCGTGCTCGTCGAACTGACTGAGACAGAACTGCGTCTCCTGGAAGTGTTTTTGAAGCATCCCGGTCGCGTCTTATCCCGCGACGAGATCACTCAACTCCTAAGGGGGCATAACTGGTCCCCTCTCGACCGCATGATCGATGGACATGTCTCGCGGCTCCGCCGCAAGGTCGATACCCACACTTCCGAAGAGCCGAGGCTCATCCGAAGCGTGCGAGGCGTCGGTTACGTCTTCGCGGGCGAAGTCAGACATCTCTGATGCGCCGCCGCAGGCGGAACGGTAGAAACTCCGCATATCCCGGATCGGTTCCCGCTCCGGGCGGCTGGCGCACAAATCTGTACAATTCTCAGTCTTCTTGTCCGTGTTCAGCGCGGCGATAGTGCATGCTCGCGCTCACGGCCGGGAAGGATGCGCCATATGTATAACAGATGTTTCAGCGAAAACAGTTTCTCCATGCAATTGCTCTCGCATACCGAGCCTTCGGATACTGAAACGACCCGCGATGAGCGCCCGGGGGAAAGCGGTATCCAGGCGAAGGCCGATTGGGCGCGACTGACCGAGGATCTGCCTTCGGCGCCCCGGCTGCAAGACGAAGCCCTTGAACAACTCACGAGCGAGCTTATCGGCCGTCTGATCCAGGACTACGAGCGCATCATTCAGCGCGGCCTGCCGCCAGCCCAGGCGATTGCAAGCGTGATTGGATGGGCTTCCGGAGAATGCCGGCGCATTCGTCCCTGATGCGATGTTAAGCGCCGGGAAAATACTGGCCGTCGACGACGAGGCGATGAACCTCGATCTCATGGAGGCCTATCTCGCTCAGGCCGGCCACAAGGTCGTTCGAGCGGAAGACGGCCTCGTCGCCTTGCAAAAACTGGAAGAAAACCGCGACACGGACGCCATCGTTCTCGACCGGCTGATGCCGAACCTTGGCGGCATGGGATTCTTGCAGAGAGCCAAGGCGGACGCGCGTTTCAAGAACATTCCGGTCGTCATGCTCACGGGCGCCGCGACCGCCGAAGAGGCGGCTCAAAGCATAGGAAGCGGCGCGCGCTACATTCTGATGAAGCCCTACGAAGGCGCGATGCTGATCGAGATCGTGAACATCGCGCTTCAAGAACTCCCGAAACAGCAAAAGCTTGCGGGAGCAAGTTCGCCATCTCGGCCTCGGGCTGAGCCTTATGCAGGAAGGCGTCTTCCATTTCCGGACTCCCGACGAGGCCGCAAATCTCGCTTGCAACGTCTCTGCTTGCTTCCCGGAGCCTGAAAGGGCCGCGATGGGGTTGAACGAGTTGATGCTCAACGCGATCGAGCATGGAAATCTCGGCATCGGCTATCGCAAAAAGGAACGCCTGCTGAGGGAAGGGCGTTGGAGGGAAGAGGTCGAACGCAGGCTCGGCTTGCCCGAGAACGGCAACAAATTCGCTTCCCTCATTTTCGAGGCCACCGAGGAAGCCATCGTCGTGCGTATCGAGGACCAGGGCGATGGGTTCGACTGGCGCAGCTATCTGGATTTTTCGTTAGACCGCGCGGACGACCCCAACGGGCGGGGAATCGCAGCCGCCCGCGAACTGGCATTCCCCAACCTCTCATATCAGGGGTCCGGAAATGTGGCGCGGTGCGCGGCGCCTCTCCCCCGCAAAGCCGGCGGGTAGCGAGCCAAAGCCCAGCCAAGCCGGCGCGTCCGGCTTTTCGCCCAATACAGGCGCCTTTCACAAGCAGCCAAGCAAAGATTTAAGGGTTAGCGGAAAGAATAAGAACCGCTTTCGCAGCCCGCCGGCTTGATGGTAAAGGATGTCTCGACCGTGGGCGCGGCTATGGAGACGGAACCCCCGATGAAGCGTGCCATTCTTGCCATGTTGCTTCTAACCCTGGCGGCGTCCGCTGCTCAGGCCGAAAACAAGAGCGCAGCCGAGGCGGCCGCTCGCACTTTCCGCGACTGCCCGTCGTGTCCGGAAATGGTCGCCGTGCCCGCGGGTGAGTTCCTGATGGGGTCGCCCGATACCGAAAGAGGGCGCGGGCGCGACGAAGGTCCGCAGCATCGGGTCGAGATCGCTCACGAATTCGCTGCCGGCAAATACGAGGTGACTTTCGGCGAATGGGACGCCTGCGTCGCCGACCGGGGCTGCAGCTATAACCCGACCGACGAAGGCTGGGGCCGGGGACGGCATCCAGTCGTCAACGTCTCCTACAGCGATGCGAAGCAATACGTGGATTGGCTCTCCAGGAAGACCGGCAAGGAGTACCGGCTTCTGTCCGAGGCGGAGTGGGAATACGCGGCCCGCGCCCAGGCGAAGACGGCCGAGCCAACCCCGTTCGCCACGGGCCTAACGATCAACTACAAGCAGGCCAACTACGACGCGAACTTCACCTATGGGCCGGGCCAGCAAGGCGCCTATCGCCAAAAAACCACCGATGTGGGATCGTTTCCCAAGAATGCGTTCGGCCTCTACGACATGCATGGGAACGTGTGGGAGTGGGTTCAGGATTGCTACAAGCCGTCTTACGAAGGCGCGCCCGCCGATGGCTCGCCCGTCAACTCCACGCCGTGCGAACTTCGCATCCTGCGGGGCGGCGCCTGGAACTATTACCCCAGAGCGTTACGTTCAGCCTATCGCTACGCCACAGCGCCCGACGTCCGGCTCAACAATTTCGGTTTTCGCGTTGCAAGATCCCTTTAACGCCGGCGGCGGCTTGATTTCGATCCGAGGTTTCATCCCATGACCCATAAAAGACAGTCTTGCATTGTCGCAGCCCTCGTTCTGGCGGGGTTCGCGTTGACGGCCACGATCCATGCCGAGGCCCGAGGCCGCGGAGACGAGGACATGCGTTTCGCCCCGGATCACGCGCCGGGGAAGCCGCTGCTGGCGGTCGTCGCCCTGAAGGAGCAGCGGATCTCCATCTACGACGCCAAGGGCAAGATCATGGAGGCGCCGGTCTCTACGGGCCAGACCAATTACGAGACGCCCGCGGGCATCTACAGCATCGTACAGAAGGAGGAGGATCACCACTCCAACCTCTATGACGACGCGTCCATGCCCTTTATGGAGCGGATCACCTGGTCGGGCATGGCGCTGCATGCGGGCGTGCTGCCGGGCTATCCGGCTTCGCATGGCTGCGTGCGCCTGCCGCACGAATTCTCCGAAAGCCTCTATGACGTGACGTCGATGGGGATGCGCGTTCTGGTCGTTCGCGAGGACATTGCGCCGGCCCATGTTGCGCAGCCTTTCATGTTCGGGGGCCGCGAGGAGAGCGCGTCGCGCGAAGGCGTCTCGCCCACGTCCTACTCGCCGCAAGCGAAGCCCACCCCTGCGATGAGGGCCGCCGAGGCGGAGGCCGCCGCACGGCGCGTGCGCGAGTTGCGGCTCGGCTCCAGCAGGCGCGCGCAGGAGTCGACGGTGGCCGTGCGGGCCGTCAAAGCGGCGGAGGAGAACCTCGTCAAGGCCGAAGCGGAGCTTAAAGAACTGGAGCGCTCGCTCGATCCCGCGAGCCCCGAGAAGATAGCCGAGGCGGAAACCGCAAGGGCGCAAGCCTCCGCGAAGATCGAGGCGGCGCAAACGCAACTCGCGTCCGCGAGGGAGGTGGCGAAGGCCAAGGCTGACGCCATCGCGCAGGCGCAGGCCGAAATCAAGGCGGCCGATCTTGTTCTCGCGGAGTTGATGAAGGCGGCGGAGGAGGCGCGCCATAATTTGTCGCCCGTTTCGGTGCTCATCAGCCGGAAGTCGCAGCGGCTCTACATCCGCAAGAACAACATTCCCGTCTTCGAGGCGCCGGTCCTGATCCGCGACGCGTCCAAGCCGATCGGCACGTTCATATGGACCGCTTTGGAGTCCGATGGCGCGGGGGGCATGCGCTGGAACATGGTTTCCATGTACAAGGACGCCCTTCACATCGAGCCGAACGAGATGGCGAGGCAGGGGTCGGCGATGTCGCGGCATGGGCAGGGTCTGCCCGCGGACACGGCGGACGCCGAAGCGGCGCTCAAGAGGCTCACGCTCACCGACGAATCCATCGAGCGCATCTCGGAAACCGTGCCGCCGGGCTCGTCGCTTATCGTCACCGATGAAGCCGCGAGCCTCGAAACCGGGAAAGATACGGATTTCGTCGTCTTCATGAGCGGCGAGCCTCAGGGCTCCCTCACCATCCGCGCCCATCATCGCGACGGCTATGCGAGGCGCGACAGCGACTGGTTCGACTCGGATTCGTGGTTCGGTTCTTCCTCGCCCAGATCGCGCGGGCGGGGCTGGGGCGGGGGCGACGGCGGCGGCGGATTCTGGAACCCATTCTGACGCGGGCTCTCCCAGTCATGGCCGGTCTGCCGCCTTGCGCCGGCGGCCGGCGCGGCAAGCGCAACGCCGCCGCGTCTAGCCTGTTGCAAACCGCGCCGCCAGTGATAATGTAAGCCTCACGCGGGTGTAGCTCAGCCGGTAGAGCATCAGCTTCCCAAGCTGAGGGTCGCGAGTTCGAACCTCGTCGCCCGCTCCAATAAACCGAAAAACGGCAGTTGAACGCTGAGCCTCGCAATTTCGAAGCGGCGGTTCAACCTATTGATGTGGGTTTTGCCGGTTAGGCCGGCGCCATGAGGCGCGGCGGAGGACGCAGCTGGCGCCCGCCGAGCCAGGACCGGACAGCGTGGGCGAGGATCCGGCGCCAGCGCTGATCCGCTGTCAACTGCTCCGCAGATTGGACCAGCTCGCGCAGGAAGCGGGCGATGCCCGAGAGCATGCTTGCCGCCCATCCAGCCTTGGCGTGCGAACTGGCCACCCTCAGCGTGGTCTGCCTCGCGTGACGGCTGCGCTCTGCAATGGCGGACAGCAGCAGCGGCCGGCTGGTGATTGCTTCCAGATGTTTGTCCGGCTCGGCCAACCGCACAAACAGGCTCCACCAGTTGTAGACGAGCGCAATGAAGCGAGCCATGAGCTGGCAGCGGGCGAGATCGCGGGTGGTAAAGCCCGCCCAGCCCCACTGGTTCTTCAGTTCATCGAAGGGATTTTCGCTATCGGCGCGATCGCGGTAGAGCTGCGCGAGCGTCAGAACCTCCTCGTCCAGGGAAGTAACGAGCACGCCGTATTCGTAGGCATCCGCGCCCGGCCCGATATCAACGAAGCTAAGCGCCAGTTGGCTCGCGCCGTCGCATCCGGCGATGGCCATGCCCTCCTTCAGCCGGCGGCGCAGGATGACCACCTGGCGCTGACGGCTCCAGCCCTCCAGCCGCAGCTTGTCCTCCCGTCCCTGCCAGCCCTGGCCGGCATCGGTCCAATCGCCTTTAGAAAAACTCTTCTTGATCAGCCTCTTGACGTTAGAGGTAAGGCGCAGCTTGAACAGGTAGGACAACCCTCGCAGCTCGGCCTCGCGCATCACCGCTTCCGTACCGAAGCCGCTATCGCCGCGCAAAAATGCCGGCCAGCAATCGCGCGGAATGCGATCCAGGAGCGCCCACAATCCCGGCGCAGCATGCTTCGATGCGTGCTCGTTTCCTGGGGCGACGTCAACGTCGAGCACGAGCCGCAACCCCGCCATCGTGCAGGTATGGTAGACGTGGCTCGGCCGGCCCGGCTTCTTGGGATTATAGCCAAGGACCGCCCCTTCCTGATGGCCGTAGAGCGGCTTGACCGTCGAATCCATATCGAGAACCCACAGCTCGGATAACAACGGCGCCGTGCAGTAATCGAGATGGCGTTGCAGCCATTCCCGGCCCTCAACCTCTCCAATGGCCTTGAAGCCCCGGCGCACCGCGTCCTCGCTGACGATCTTCTTCATGCCCAGCAACTCGGGCAGAACTCCATCGTTACGAAGGGCCGTGATATGGGCGTAGCGCTTATGCCCAGCCAGAACCGAAAGCATCGTTGTGCCAAGCACGTCGCGCTTCTCCGGCGCGTTCGGGCTGGTATAGGTCAGCGGGCAATCGGCCACGAGTGCGCCGAATAAATTCGATACCTTCAAATATTCGATGAAAAATGGCAGCTGCCCAAAGGGCGTCAGCGGCGCTGTGGAATCCCATTCAACGCGCACCGGGCCAGCCCACGTGTCGAGCGTTGCCGGTCCCGATGAAGTCTCTTGTTCAATCGGCGGTTGTTCACCCGCTGGGTGAACCGGAAACTGCGGCGTATCTTGGCTCATGTCCCTGAGAATGCACGATTCTCAAACGAAAATGGCGCCGTGAACTGCCGGATTTGGGATAAAATCAAGGGCTTAGCCGGTAAGCCTCTCCGGCGAGTTCCAAAGAAATAGGCACCTGATAGGCACTGGAACGAAAATCGGCTTCTGATTCGCCTTGTCTGAGGCACAGGAAAAAGGGGCCAGCGCTAATTTGTCCTTTGGCGAAACGTCATGGGGCAACGGGAGATGAATAGGAACATAACGCCGACGTGCGAATCTTGCGTCTAACGGAGCTAAAGCTGATCGCGCTGGGGCGGCGCATGGTGGAGCGCCGCATGGCGCGCTTCCCGGCGGAAAGCTTCGACAGCTTCGATTTTCCGGTGATCCCCACGCTCGCATGTGGAGCAGGGCTTCAACAGCCTGGAAGAGGAGAAGCGGGATCCGCTCCTGCCATCATTTGCCATCTGAGGAGCAGGACCGGGACGATGCCCGGAAAATGTGAAACGCGGTTCACCCCGTACCCTCTTCAAGTTGTGCAAGGAGCTGCTCAATGACCTCGCAGGCATCGCGCTGACGCAGTTCCCGTGGTTCGCGCAGTTCGGGGGCATCGCCGAGCTCGAAGAGCGCAACCGCAACCGGACCGTCCTTGCGATACCCCTCAGTTTTCTCATCCGTGCAGAAGCGCTTGCGCAAAATGGCGAGTGCCTGCCGGATGACATCCCCGTGCTTGCCCTTGAGCGCCTCACGAAACGTGTCTGCAACCTCATCAAGGCCTCCAGGTGCATGCTCAAGGCAATAAATCAGGTTGTGGGCATCCTTTCGCTCATTGCGATCGTCGAAGGCAAAAGCCTTCAGGCAAGTGAAACTCACCACGTTCGCATGCTTGATCTCCTCAGTGGCTACGCCATTTCCGCCAAGAAGTTCGGCATGAATCTCGATGGTTTGATGCAGGTCGAATACAATGGAGGAATGGGGGATGTTGAGCGCGGAGAGCTTGCCTTTGGTTGGCAGCGGCTGCACTTTGCCGCCAACGAACTCCGGTAGAGTCGAAGGTGGACGCGGCAACTTAGGGCACGCAGCCAACGTCCCGTTTCCCACCTCCGCTCATCGAACCGTGCGTGCAGATTTACCGCACACGGCTCTCCGACTGGCTTCACTGCGAGGCACACGGCGGGGCATTCAGCGGCAAGCGTTCGAGACGCAGGAGACCCATTTTGTAGACGGTTTCGTATGAGAACCGCCGGGTCCCACGCCCTGCCACCTTATGTCGGCGCACAAGGAAATCGCGCACGCGCTCATAGACATAGCGATCGACCGCTCTCTGTTGCCGCCGCCGCGTTCCATAGCAGAAGTAGTTCGTCCAGCCGCGCAGCATGCTGTTCAGGCGGTCAAGCACCTCGGGCCAGGGAGCCGTGTTGGCGGGGACCAGATAATTGCCGATCTTCGTCTTGAAGCGTTGCATGCTCTTCTTGGACGGGCTGGCCCCCAGGTACCGTTTCCCGTTCGCCGCAAAGTAATGAAGGCCAAACGAGTAGCCAAGGAAGTCGAAGCGCTCCTTGCGGGCGTCTTTCAGCGAGGTCTTCGCCTCGTTGATGGTCAGCCCGAGCTTGGTCATCACCGCCTTCGTCCACGCCAGCGCCTCTGCCGCGCGACCGCAGCTGAGGATGACGAAGTCATCGGCATAGGAGACGACGTGAGCGCGGAACGCTTCGCCGCAACCGGACAGACGCCAATATTTCAGGAACCG
>CAVWOB010000010.1:0-208708 GCA_963756335.1 uncultured Alphaproteobacteria bacterium | reverse complement strand
CGATGGCCGCTATAAATGCAAGCGCTGTGATCGTGCCCACGCCAGGCACGCTCATAAGACGCCAGGCCACTTCGTTGCGCCGGGCTGCGAGTTCGATTGCAGCCAACGCCTCAAGCAACGCCGAGACACCCGCCCGCATAAGCTTGTCATTCTGGACCGCTTGATGAGCCGCTTCGGCAAAACTCTTCATCCCGGCGCGGGACGGCAGCTTCACGCCGAAAGGCCTTAACAGCCCGCGCACCTGATTGCCGAGCGAGCGCTTCACCCGGACGAGCTGATCGCGCGCGCCGAGCAAGGTCTTGATCTTGTGGCTCTCCGCTGTCTTCACATGCACGGCCGTGAACCACCCCGTTCGAAGCATCTCCGCCAAAGCCCACGCATCCGCCTTGTCGGACTTAATCCGCCGGCTCTTAATCGCATCGGCTGCCCGGCGGGCGTCCATGCAAACCATCGGAAACCCCATGGCCGCCAGGGATCGGTGCAAATGGGGCGTAAAGGATCCACTCTCGATGCCAACCTTCTCAAGCTTCCCCTGAAAGCCCCTTAACCGGCCAGCAATCATATCGGGATGCGTGTCAACAATCCCCTGCCAAGCAATCTTGCCTGCCTCATCCACAATACATACCGCTGTCTGCTTGCCGCCCACGTCCAATCCTGCAAACATGCCCATCGCTGCTCTCCTTCCTTGCCGGGAATCACAGGCAGAAAGCTCTCACTTTCCGCCGGAGGGCAGCAACCTCATGTACGGGATGTATTAGCCATGTGAAGTCTCCTGTTTTCAATCGGGCTTTGATGATCGCAGCCTCGATGGCGATTTTTCTGGACGGGAGGATCGCCCTGCAGCCCGCCGGCGCGGCGAGGCCCGCAGCGAAGCGGAGGATGACAAGGGAGCTGTTTTTTGTTTCGCGATGCAAAGGGCGCCGAAGGTGTCCGGCGGAAAAAACTGGGCACGCCTAAAAGCGTCGATTATCAGGTCCGCCTCCTCTTTCGCGCCGCGGGATTATAGGCGATCGCGGCGTGGCGCTCACAGTAGGGCGTGGCGAAGCTTCTGCGGCGCCCGCAGGAGTGAAAGCCATCTTTCTGCGGATCGCCGATCGGCCAATGATACAAGCGAGCGAAAAGAGCGACTCCCGTTGCGGATCATGATTCCCTACCGTCATGATTCGGAGGAGGGCATCATGACGGCGCATATCGTCAGAAGGGATCGCACGTCTGCGGTCCTGCGCAAGCTGGCCAAGGCCGAAGCCAATACGCGCGTGGCCCGTCGCCTGCTCGCGGCTGCCAATGCGCTTTCGGGCATGAGCCGCAAGGAGGCTGCGGAAGCGCCCGGCATGGACCGGCAGACCCTGAGAGACTGGGTGATCCGCTATAATGCGCACGGCCTCGATGGCCTGTAAGATTGCTGGGGCGATGGGCGTCCGCCAAGGCTTGACCCGCAGGAGCAGGCCGAACCGATCCGCATCGTCTTGGCTGGTCCCGATCCTGAGGCCGATGGCGTTTCGGCGTTCACCCGTGAGGATCCAGCAGTCAAAGTTTAGGCTCGCCGGTATAAGTTGGGCAAAAACGGCAACTGCATATATTCCCGAAGCAGATGCGCTACCAGGCTGCGCTACGCCCCGACTGGCCCCCGTTTCCTATCCCGTTTGCCGCGCTTCCGCAATGCAATCCTGCGGCGAGGCTGACATGCCGCGGCGCTAACCGTCGAGTTCCGGGTAATGGCGGAAGACGCCCTCCTCGCTGAAGGGCGCGCGCCGGTCGCTTTGGCAATACGCCTTGATGCGCGGGCGCAGCGCGACGGCGCGGTGAAGCGCCGCCACATGCGGGGTCGCCTGCAGCGTCCGGTGGATCGCGCGCGGGAAGGCGTAGGAAAGCCCCTCCACGAGCTGGAACATCGAGAGGTCGGCATAGCTGAGCGCGTCGCTCACAAGATGCGCGCTTCCTTTCGGGTTGCGGTCCAGCACCAATTCGAACCAGCCGAGATATTTCGGCATGCGCTTTTCGCGAAACTCCTTGGCGCGGCGCAGCGCCTCCGGCTTCTGGTCTTCGTAATACAGGCCGCCGCCCACGGGATGGTGCGTATCGTGCGCTTCGTTGACGATGTCCATGATGGTGAGCTGGACCTGATGCGTCCAAAGCCGCTGGTCCTCGTCGCGCGGCGCCAGGCCGAGCTTCGGTCCGAGGTAGAACAGAATGGCGGCGGTCTGCGCGATCACCACATCCCTGTCCTGCAGGAAAGGCGGCGCGAACGGCAGATGGCCGACGCGCTTGCCCTCGAGGAAAGCCATCATATCCGCCATGCCGCGCTCGCTGCGCGCGACGTCCTCATAGCCGGCGCCGGCCTCCTCCAAGGCGAGGCGCACGAATTCGCCGCGCCCCTGGATGTTCGGCCAGTAATAAAGCCTGTAGACCATTGTGCTTCCTCCAACAGCCGCGGACGCCCGCCCTTTCCAATTAATTCCGCGGATCGCATTATGGTTGCCGGCGCTGTTTAGGCTAGCGTAATCTTCCTATGTCGCGGCGCTCAGACCGAGGAGCGGGTTCCGTCGTATCTCCTGGGCGAGCCAGCATAGCGGAAAAAATGGATCGCGCGAGAGGCCCTCGCCCGCTCCGGCCGCGTTCGCTTATGGCGTGCGGCGCCCCATATGCTGGCGAGCGCGGGCGCGTCTTGCTTCGCCGCTCGAACCCGGAGGACCGCATGTGCGGACGCTTTACGCAAGCCTTTAGCTGGGCGGAGCTGATCGCCCTCTACAGGCTTGTGGACGAGATTGCGCCGCAACTTGCCGCCTCGTGGAACGTCGCGCCAACGCACAGCGCGGGCGCGATCGTGGCTACCGGAGATGGCCTGCGCCTGATGCCGATGCGCTGGGGCCTCGTTCCATCCTGGGCGAAGGACCCGTCCATCGGGTCAAAGCTCATCAATGCGCGGGCGGAGACGCTCGGCCAGAAGCCCGCCTTCCGGCAGGCGCTGAAGGCGCGCCGCTGCATCGTGCCGATCACGGGCTTCTACGAATGGCGGCGCGAAGCGCGGGGCAAGCAGCCCTATTTCATCGGCGGCGCGGACGGCAAGCCCCTGTCGCTCGCCGGCCTTTGGGAGGACTGGAACGGGCTGCTCACATTCACCATCGTCACCGTACCCGCGAACGAAATGCTCGCGCCGATCCACGATCGCATGCCGGCCATCCTCGCGCTCGACGAAGCGCTCGCCTGGCTGAAAACCGGCAATACGGCGCTGCTGAAGCCCTGCCCCTCCGGGGCGCTGGCGGCCTGGCCCGTCTCCTCGCGCGTCAACTCGCCCGCCAACAACGGCAGCAGGCTTATCGAGCCCGCTGCGCCCGCCCCAATTTCCGGTACGGGCGCTGTCGCCGAAAGCGCGCCGCCAAAAGAAAGTCCGCACGAAAGAACGGCGGAGCAGCTGACCCTCGGCATCTAACTGGCCGCCCTTGAGGCGGCCACGAAAGGGAAAGTCTCAGAAAGCGCAAAGCGGGGATGGCAGGGCAAATCCCATAAGCGCTAAAATAAACGGGCCATTCGTCTGCCTTTTCTTTCAACGCCAACGGGCAACCATCGCCAATTTAAAGCCGCTGGCGACGGCCGCCGGTGAGGCGCAGGCGCAGCGCATTCAGCTTGATGAAGCCCGCCGCGTCGCGCTGGTCGTAGGCGACGGCGCCTTCCTCGAAGGTCACGAGGTCCTGGTTATAGAGCGAATACGGGCTTTCGCGCCCGATCACATGCGCAGCCCCCTTATAGAGCTTCACGCGCACCTTGCCTGTCACGAACTCCTGGCTCTTGTCGATCGCCGCCTGCAGCATCTCGCGCTCGGGCGCGAACCAGAAGCCGTTGTAGATCATCTCGGCGTAGCGCGGCATAAGCTCATCCTTCAGATGCGCGGCGCCGTGGTCGAGCGTGATGCTTTCGATGCCGCGATGCGCCGCGAGCAGGATCGTCCCGCCGGGCGTCTCGTAGATGCCGCGCGACTTCATGCCGACGAAGCGGTTCTCGACGAGGTCGAGCAGGCCGATGCCGTGCTTGCGGCCGTATTCGTTGAGCCTGGTGAGCAGCGCGGCGGGAGAGAGCGCCACGCCGTCGATGGAAACCGCGTCGCCCCGCTCGAAGCCGACCTCGACGATCTCAGGCGCGTCCGGCGCCTCTTCCGGCGAAACGGTGCGCTGATAGACGTAATCCGGCGCCTCTACGCCTGGGTCTTCCAGCAGCTTGCCCTCGGACGAGGTGTGCAGCAGGTTCGCGTCCACCGAGAAGGGCGCGTCGCCGCGCTTGTCCTTCGTGACGAGGATCTGGTTCTTCTCCGCGAAGTCGAGCAGCGCCTGCCGCGACTTGAATTCCCACTCGCGCCAGGGCGCGATCACCGTGATGTTCGGCTCAAGCGCGTAATAGGTCAGCTCGAAGCGCACCTGGTCGTTGCCCTTGCCGGTGGCGCCGTGGCAGACCGCGTCGGCGCCGTCAGCCTCGCGATCTCGATCTGGCGCTTGGCGATCAGCGGCCGCGCAATCGACGTGCCGAGCAGGTAAAGCCCCTCATAGACGGCGTTCGCCCGGAACATCGGAAACACGTAATCGCGGACGAAATCCTCGCGCAAATCCTCGATATAGATTCTTGCTTGATGCCGAGCAGTTCCGCCTTGCGCCGCGCGGGCTCCAGCTCCTCGCCCTGGCCGAGATCCGCCGTAAACGTCACGACTTCGCAGCCATAGGTGACTTGCAGCCACTTCAGAATGATCGACGTATCGAGGCCGCCGGAATAGGCGAGGACGACTTTCTTGATGCTTTTCTTCTCGGACATTGGAGGCTTTCCTGGAGTTTCGTCACCGCTTAAAGGAACCGCGGGCATAGTGCAAGGCACGGTATCGCCTTGGCGTGAGCGCGGCAGTAAATTGCGATCCATCGCTGCGGCGATATTCTGTCGGGCAAAAGCAGCTTCGCCTTGCGCAAAAAATCTCTTTTCTTGGCTCCTAGCTAAGTAGAAAGTTTCGAATTTTGACCGCGAGAGGGCCGCAGGCTGCTTGCCGGCTAAGGTTCCAACGGGGGAGTGCGGAGGGCGCTGCAACTTGCTCGATGCCGCTCTTACCTTCGTCCGTCCACTGCCCGCGAAATAGGAGCGCCAGCGCGCTCCGGCGGTTATACTGGCGGCGCTCAAGGTGGGGACGAACGGATGGATGAGCTTACTTTCTGGTTCGATTTTGCTTCGACCTACAGCTATCTGTCGGCGATGCGCATCGAGGATATGGCGAATAATGCTCAGGTCCGCGTTATTTGGAAGCCGTTCCTGCTCGGCCCGATCTTCAAGGCGCAGGGGTGGGAGACGTCGCCGTTCAATCTCTATCCGGCGAAGGGCCGCTACATGGCGCGGGACATCGAGCGCATCGCATCCAAGCGCGGCCTTGCTTTCCGGCCGCCGGACCCTTTTCCACAGAACGGGCTCATGGCGGCGCGTCTTGCAATTGCCGGGCTTGAAGAAGGATGGACGCCCGGCTTTCGCAAGGGCGGTTTTCAAAGCGGAGTTTTCCGAAGGCTGCAATATCGCCGATCGCGCCACGCTTGCCGAGGCGCTCGGGGCAGCTGGCGCACGCGTTGAAGAAGCATTCGCGCGCGCCGAATCGCCGGAGGTCAAGCAGGCGCTTCGAATGAACACCGGGGAAGCCCAGGCGAAAGGCTTGTTCGGCGCCCCGAGTTTTACAACCGAAAGCGGCGAAATGTTCTGGGGAGACGACCGTTTGGAGCAGGCTCTTTCATGGAACGGGAGATAATCGCATCGCTCCGCTTGCAGTCTCATAAAACTGCTCTAGTGTGTTGCGCGATCCTAGCTAGGGATCGATACGGATCTTTTAGGAGGCATGAATTTCATGCGCATTCTTCTCACCGCCGCGGTCGCGGCGTCGCTTGCGGCAGGAACGATTGCTGCGCTCGCCCAGACCACTCCGGACACGCCCCCCAAGCCGGCGAAGTGCTCGACACTCAAGGCGGAGGCCGACTGCTCGGCTCGCACCGACTGCGTCTGGAAGGCGCCGACCGGAACTGCAACAACAGGCAAGTGCAGGAAAGCGCCCAAAAAGAAACCCACTCCGGCGACCTGACGACAGCCGCCTCGAGGGCATTGCCTATTCGCTCACCCTTCGATAATCGCCCCGGAAAGCGCCCTCGCGCTTATCCGGGGTTTTACTTAATAATTCAGTTCGAGGCTTAGAAAGATCCGGAGGGCATGACGCCGAAGGGCACGAGGCCGATCCCGGCCTAAAGTCCGATGTTGGAGGAGCGAGCTTGCGGGGCTGCAGGATCGCGAAAGCTTCAGCGTGGCCGGGACAGAGCCTGGCTCAGCGCGTTTCCAAGGGTTTGAATGGTGTAAGGCTTGTCCACTACCGGAATATTCAGGCCCGGCAGCTTGATGTCGTAGCCGCTGCAAATGATGAACGGCACGTCCCTTTTGATAAGCTCCGTGGCGATATCGCTCGACAACTCGGCGCCGAGGCGGACATCCAGCATGACGCAATCGAGGGCCTGCGCCTGCGCAATCGCCTTCAGCGCGGCGTCCACGGAGCTTGCGACTCCGGCGACAACGCAGCCAAGCTCCGCAAGCATCTCCTCGGCGACGAGGGCCGAAAGGCCGTCGTCCTCGATGACCATAATGCGAGCGCCCGCCAGCCTCTGTTCGTCTGCCATTCGCGCCTCCCGCGCCGCCCCTTACGCAAGGCAAATTAATCCGAGTAGCTTTCCAACCGGATACTACTTAAGCATCGCCCAAGTTTATATGGCCCCGCGGCAGTTGCAAGACTTGGATGCGGCAAACTCTGGGGATGGTTTTTTATAAGTTTCCGCTTAGAAAGACAGACTTCGGAGCAAAGTTGTTGCTCAAACAAGCTTAAGCGTCGAAATGCCGGGGTGAACTTTGGGGGTTTGGCTCCCTCATCCATAGCACAGATGGAATATCCGCACAAATCGCCGATCCATCACATTTGCTCAATCTGCGCCGGCGTGAGCTAAGCTTCGGCAGCCGGCGCGCTCAGGTCACGCGCTTCGCCATATCGGCTTTGCGTGCGATCATCTTCTCGGATAGCGCGCTGCCGCCGCCATTCTCTTCGACGACCCTCCGAATCGAGGCGTCCGGAACGCGGAGCACCACCGCGATGGCCTCGTCGACCTCGGCGCGGCTCATATCTCCGAAAAGCCTGACCGCGTGAGGGTTATCCGCGTCGCTGCGCAGCCTGTCGATCTCGCCAACGCACGCGCCGAACGCTTTGCCCTTCGGCTCCCCCAGCGCCCGAAACTCCAGCGCGCCTCCGAGGTCGAGCGTCATGACCACCCCGCCCGCGACGCCCTGATTGTCGCCGTGGAATCCGGCTGCATCCCAGTTGGCTGTCCATGCGTGCACGCCAAGCCACGCTTGCGCTTGTCTGCGCTCGCTGTCGCTCAGATGCGAAACATGCTTCTTGTCAAGCTCGACCCACTCGGTCGCGATCTGGTTCGGCTCCTTTGCGCTCACATAGGTCAGCGTGGGCGCTCCGGCCAGCCGGTAGAGCTTCGCCGCGACGATCTCGTTCTTCGCGTGCGCGGGCGATTCCAGCGACTTCACGTAGAAGCGCCGGCCGTGTCTGTCCTCGTAGACGCCGGCCGGATTGCTTCCTATCTGCCGGCCGACCTTCTGCATGGCCGCCGTGTCGATGACAACGGCTTCCATGTCGATCATGGCCTTGGTCCGTCTGACCAGCCCCAGCTGCGCCGGCGTCTCGATGGCGCCTTTGCGCGCGCGGCGGACTTCGCGGATGGCCTCTTCGGGCGCCATGCCCAGTTCGGCCAGAAGCCGGGCGGCGATCATGCCAGCCCTGCCAAGCCCCCCCTTGCAATGCACGAGCACATCGCCGCCGCTGCGCAACAGCGCGCGGATGTCCCGGCCGTGCGTCTCCCATTGCTTCTCGAAGGCGTCGCTCGGAACCGAGTAGTCCGCGATGGGCAGATGCCGCCAATCGAGTCCCCGGCGCCGGACTTCGTCGCCGAGATGGGGGACCTTGAGCGCCGCAAGTTCAGCCGGTTCGTTGAGCGTCAGCACCAGACGCGCGCCCCACGCGGCGATCACGTCGAGATCCGCCGAAAGTTCGCGCGCCCAGGCGCCCGTGCTCGCGGCGCGATCATGTTTGCCGGGGCAGAAGGTGATCCCGATTCGCCCATGCGACGGGCTCGCGCGCACTTCCGCGATCTGAAGGGGGTGTGTCTGGCTTGTCCGCGCCCCGGCCATCTGCGCTCCCGAAAACGATCCTGGCAAAGGATAGCGCAACAGCCGGGCTTTCGCCATGCGCCGCCACGCCCTGCTGAACGCGCTGGGCGCCTCACCAGCGCAAAAATCTGCGTCCGGCGATCATTCCGGCGGCGCTGACGAGACTGATGGCGGCGGAATACCAGATCGCGGCGAACAGGGGAGAGTTGTCCGGGCAATGCAGCGCGTAGAGCATGGCTGCAAGCGCGCTGGCGAGCAGCCCCGCGGCGGCGCCCGCGAAACCCGGCCGAAGCGGCGCGCCCCGGCGAAGCGCGTAGAATGCGCCGCCAAGCGGGGCGAGCGAGAGGAAGCCAATGCTGAGGAGGCAAGCTATAGAATTGGAGCCAATGGCGCGCGGCAGCCATTCAGGCTCCGGAACGGACCAAAGCTCGTAAGCAACCGCGCCGAGCAACGCCAACGGCGCGACGGCCAAGGCCATTTCCGCAGACCGTGGATCGGCGGCCGGCCGGCTGAGCCGCCACACAAGCCGGGCGGATGCGATTGCGAGGGTGAACGTCATCGCCAGCTTGAAATCGAAGCGCCAGGTTTGCATGGCGATGCCGATGTCCGGCCGAACGCCGAGCATGAGCGCGAAAGCGATGGCGGCGATGATCGAACCCAACGCCATGGCGGCAAAAAAAGTCCGTCGAAGCGATGCAGGCTGGGGGCGCGCCGCATGATCTTCGGCGAGCGCGTTGATCAGGTCTTCCGTTTTCATCGCTCGCCGCTCCTGTAAGCCGCCGCCAGAGCCCCAAGGCCCCTATGCAGGGCGACGCGGGCCGCGCCCTCCGATATGCCGTATTTCGCCGAGGCCTCCTTGATGGAAGCGCCCTCCAAGCATATCGCCTGAACGATCTCTCGCTGGCGCCCGCCAAGGACGGAGAGCAGGCGTTCGGCCTCTCCTTGCGAGATTTCTTCCGGCGTGGGCTCGGCCGCGAGCCTATCGGCGAAGTCCTCGATGGGCAGAACCGTGCGGTTTCCGCGGCGGCGGAGAGTGTCGGTCAGCTTGTTGCGGGCGACCGCTCGCACCCACGGCGTAAACAGCTGGTCCGCATCCCAGGTCTGGCGCTTCAAATGGATAGCCAGCAAAGTTTCCTGCACCACGTCTTCCACATCGCCGCCGCCTAGTCCGGCGCTTGCAAATCCCTGGCGCACAACCATGCGCAAAAAGGGCGTCAAAGCCTCAAGCAGACGCCGGTAGGCCTTGCTGTCGCCGGCATTCGCAGCCCGCATCCAATCGGCCCATTTCGCTTCCTCGCTGCGCACGGAGATGCTCCATTCAGCTATTACGTCGCGGCTCGCACTTTCGTTACCCGCTTTTCACCGATCCGGGAGTGAAGCGGACCATGCCTTCACCGCCGCGCCCGCTCAAGGCGCAACGGTAACGTCGCGTTCGCGGCCGATGACATGTGCGTGATGAGCGAAAGGACGCGTATCGAAGCGGCGTCTGCCTTCGTACTTGCTATCGAGAGACCGCCTTTAGCCTCGATGGGAAATCTGCATCATGATGACACGACGAATTTTTGTAGGCGCCGCCGCTGCCTTGCCGTGGATGCTGAACACGACTGGCCCGCGCGCCGAACCCCAAGACGGTGGATCTTTCGAAGTCGCCCATAGCGACGCGGAATGGCGCAAGCTCCTGACGCCGGATCAATATGCGATCTTGCGGCAAAGCGGGACCGAGCGGCCGTTTACGAGCGCCCTCTTGCATGAACATCGGCAGGGCAATTTCGCCTGTGCGGGATGCGACCTCAATCTTTTTTCGTCGGCCGCCAAATACGACAGCGGCACGGGCTGGCCGAGCTTTTGGGCGCCCTTGGACAAGGCCGTCGGGACGGAAACGGATACGACCTATGGCATGGTGCGCAAGGCGGTTCATTGCCGGCGCTGCGGCGGTCATCTCGGCCACGTCTTCGATGATGGCCCGAAGCCGACGGGTCTGCGCTACTGCATGAATGGCGTCGCTCTGGTTTTCAAACCTGCGGCGGCGTAGACGGCCATGATCCTGTTTCTGGTTGCTTATCTGGGTGGCGTGCTGACCATCGTTAGCCCTTGCATCCTGCCGGTGCTGCCGTTCGTGTTTGCGGGCGCGGGCCGGCCGTTCCTTCGCAACGGATTGCCGATGCTCGCGGGCATGGCGCTGACCTTCGCCGCCGTCGCCACACTTGCCGCCGTCGGCGGCGGCTGGGCGGTCGAGGTCAATCGATACGGCCGCATCGCAGCTATCGTGCTCCTCGCGGGCTTCGGCCTCATTCTGCTGTTTCCGGCGCTCTCCGACAGGCTGACAAGACCGGTTGTCGCTTTGGGAAACCGGCTTTCGCAGGTCGCCGACAAGGATGGCAAATCGTCCATTCTGGCCTCGCTCCTGCTTGGCGTCGCCACGGGCCTACTGTGGGCGCCGTGCGCCGGGCCGATCTTGGGCTTGATCCTGACCGGCGCCGCGCTGCAAGGGGCGAGCCTCAAGACCTCGTTCCTGCTGGCGGCCTATGCCGCGGGCGCGGCGACATCGCTGGCGCTGGCGCTGCTCGCAGGCGGGCGGATTTTCGCCGCGATGAAGCGCTTTCTCGGGGCTGGGGAATGGATCAGGCGCGGCTTGGGCGCCGCCGTTCTGGCTGGCGTCGCCGCCATCGCGTTCGGTTTCGACACGGGCTTTCTGACGCAGGTTTCGCTCGGAAACACCGCGTCGCTCGAACAGGGCCTGGTCGATAAACTGCGGCCGGCCTCCAACACTCAGCCGCGGCAGTCAGTCGTCATGGATGGCCCTGCGATGATGACTGGCGGACCCGGCATGATGATGGCGGGCAAGCCCGAGGCCGCCGGCAAGCTTCCTCCTGAAGGCATCATGCCTCCGCTGTCGGGCGCCGTGGAATGGCTGAACTCGCCGCCTCTGACGCGGGAGGGTCTCAAGGGCAAGGTGGTCCTGATCGATTTCTGGACGTATTCCTGCATCAACTGTCTTCGCTCGATTCCCTACATCAAGGCGTGGGCCGAGAAATACAAAGACCAGGGACTCGTGGTCATTGGCGTGCACACGCCTGAGTTTGCCTTCGAGAAAAGCATCGCCAATGTCAAGAACGCAGTCGCCGACCTGAAGATCGGCTATCCGGTCGCAATCGACAGCAACTTCGCCATCTGGCGCGCGTTTGGCAACGAGTATTGGCCCGCGCACTATTTCATCGATGCCGAGGGCCGCATCCGTCACCATCATTTCGGTGAAGGCGATTATGAAGAGTCCGAAGAGATCATTCAAACGCTTCTGCGAGAGGCCGGTGAAAAGTCTGTCGCCTCGGGCGTTGTCTCGGTGAAGGCGTCGGGCGCCGAGGCGGCGTCGGATGCCGCCGGCGTCCAGTCGCCCGAGACCTATATCGGCTATGAGCGAGCGGAACACTTTGTCTCGCCGGGCGGCGCGGCGCCGGACAAGCCGCACACTTATACAGGCGGCTCTCCGCGGCTGAATGAATGGGGCCTGCTTGGAGATTGGACGGTCAAGGCCGAACATGCCGTGCTCGACCGAAAAGACGGCGGCATCGTTTTCAAATTCCATGCCCGCGATCTGCATCTCGTTCTCGGTCCGCCGCCGGACGGCAAAACGATCCGCTTCCTCGTCAAGATCGACGGCAAGGCGCCCGGCGCCAGCCACGGCTCCGACGTCGATCCCGGCGGCGATGGCGCCGTGACGGAGCAAAGGCTCTACCAGCTTGTACGTCAGAGCGGGCCGGTAACGGACCACACTTTCGAGATCCAGTTCCTGGACCCAGGCGTCGAAGCCTACGCCTTCACTTTCGGCTAAACGGAGCATCCTATGCCCAACGCGATCAAAGTGCTTTCCCGTGTCCCCGTCTTCGCAGCAGCGCTTTTATTGCCTGCTTTGCTGATGCTGCTGGCCGGTCCTCTAGCCTCCGCCGAGCAGGCGCGCGAGATCCCGGCGCCAATAATCGACGAGGCCCCAGGCGCGGCGGCATCGGAGACAGCCGTTCTGGCCGGGGGCTGCTTCTGGGGCGTGCAAGGCGTCTTCCAGCACGTTGAGGGCGTCACAAGCGCCGTTTCCGGCTATGCCGGCGGCGAGAAAGAAACGGCGCGGTATTATACTGTCGGCAGGGGGACGACCGGCCACGCGGAGTTGGTGCGCGTTACATTCGATCCCCGCAAGATCAGCTACGGCCGCATTCTCCAGATTTATTTCTCGGTCGCCCATAACCCCACCGAATTGAACAGGCAAGGGCCAGACACCGGCCCCCAATACCGTTCGGCGATTTTTCCGGTAAATGCGGAGCAGGCGCGCGTCGCCGAGGCCTACATCGCCCAGCTCGGCAAGGCGCGCGCGTTCGATGGAGCGATCGTCACCAAAATAGAGCCGGACAAGGTCTTCTATCCGGCCGAAGCCTATCATCAGGATTTTCTGGAGCAGCACCCGAACCACCCCTATATCGTTATGAACGACATGCCGAAGATCGGCGAGCTCAAGCGCCTGTTTCCAAATCTTTATCGGTCCGAACCTGTGCTCACAAACTGATCGCGGCGGCTGCCGGGGTCTTTCGATCAAAGAACATCCGCGCCAAATTCGGCCAAGGCGTCCCGACCCCGGTCGCTGCGGCGCGTGGCGCGGCGTGGCGCGGCGTGGCGTGGCGACGATATCGACGCCCTCGTCAGGCCGCTTCTGGGCTGTGTTCACATTTCCCGGAAACATGCCGCAAATGCGAGAAGCGCGGCCGCTTGCTATTCCCATTCGTATACAGCTATGGCAGGATGATGCGGCGTCCGGCGTTTCGTACAGAGAGGTGGCCCCGGTTGTTCGGACAGATTTTCCGCTTCGATAAGTGGAACGTCTGCCGGGGTTAGGCCGCCAAGCGGAGTGGCGGCAAGCTGTGTGCTCCGTAGTAGGCTTGATCGGGCGTCATGCCGTCAAGGCTCGAATGTGGGCGGCGGCGATTGTAGAGATCAAGATACCTTCCGATCGACGCTCGCGCCTCCGGCACGCTGTCATAGGCGTGCAGATAGACCTCCTCATACTTCACCGTTCGCCAGAGCCGCTCAACGAACACGTTGTCCCGCCAGGCGCCCTTGCCGTCCATGCTGATCGCGATCTCGTTCTTGATCAGCACGCTGGTGAAGTCTGTCCCGGTGAACTGGCTGCCCTGATCGGTGTTGAAGATTTCCGGTCTCCCATGCCGGGCCAAAGCTTCCTGCAGCGCCTCGACGCAAAACGAGGCCTCCATGGTGATGGACACCCGCCACGACAGCACGCGCCGCGAGAACCAGTCGAGCACGGCGGCGAGATAGACGAAGCCCTTCGCCATCGGGATGTACGTGATGTCCATCGCCCACACTTGGTTCGGCCGCACGATCTCCATGCCGCGCAGCAGATACGGATAGATCTTGTGCCCCGGCTCTGGCTTCGTCGTGCGCGGGCGGCGGTACAGCGCCTCTATCCCCATCCGCTTCATCAGCGTTTTGACGCGCCGCCGGCCGATCTTGCTCCCATTGGCAGACAAAAGACCGCGCAACATCCGCGCTCCCGCGAAGGGAAACTCCAGATGCAGCCTGTCGATCTGGCGCATGAGTTCGAGATCGGCTGCGGATGCCGGGCGCGGCAGGTAATACACCGTGCTGCGCGCGATGCCTGCGGCTTCGGCCTGTTTCGTAACGCTCAACGCATGACCACGGTCGATCATCGCCTTGCGCTCAGCAATCCCGCCTTGATGAGCGCGCCTTCTAAAAAATCGTTCTCTAGCGTCAGTTCGCCGATCTTGGCGTGCAAGTTCTTCAAGTCGACGCTCGAAGCCGCCGCCTCGCTTTTGTCCGGCCCGAAAACCCCAGCCGCGCCTTCAAAGAGCTGGGCTTTCCACTGGGTGATCTGATTGGGGTGAACGTCGAACTGCTGCGCCAGCTCGGCGAGCGTCTTCTCCCCCTTCACGGCGGCCAAAGCCACCTTCGCCTTGAAGGATGCTGTGTGGTTCCGGCGCGGTCTCTTGCTCATTGTCTCTCCTGATTCGCGGGCATCAGCGTGCCCGCTGTCAGGCAGAAATTCCACTTACCGGGCCGTCCGAATTTGTGGAGCCACCTCTCAGGAAGGGAACGGAAGGAGGTATTCCGTTCGTTTCGGTACGTTTCGCCCGCAAGCCACTTGCCTGGGCTTTCCAATGCCGGGAAAGCCCAGGCAGCCTTTTGCGCCCGGCGGCGGGGGTCTTCGCGTCTGGCGCCGCCCTTGCAGTCCAGGCATTTGTTCAAGAGCATCGGAACTATCTATGGACCGAACGGTCGCCATCGATCTGGAAGACATCGGCGAGGACTTCACCCATTGCTTCACCGGCGAATGCCGCGTGAATGTGCTGCCGATCCTGTTCCAGATCAGCGAAATCATCACCGAAAGCGAAGACCTGCAGACATCGCTCGCCATCATCCTGAAGGTGATGCAGGAGCGGCTGAAGATGGCGCGCGGCATGGTCACGCTTTACGACCGCGAGGCCGAGCGCATTTTCATCCATGAAAGCTTCGGGCTGACGGACGAGCAGAAGGGGCGCGGCATCTATGCGCCGGGCGAAGGCATCACCGGCAAGGTGGTCGAGGCGGGCAAGCCGATCATCGTGCCGCGGCTGCGCGACAATCCCAGTTCGCTGCCGCATACCATCAGCGGCGACGGCGCGAACAAGAACGCCTCGTTCTTCTGCGTGCCGATCCTGCACGCGAAAAAGGTGCTGGGCGCGATCAGCGCCGAACGCGTTTACAGCAACAGGCGGCTTCTGAAGCAGGATGTGGAGCTGATCGCGACCATCGCGTCGATGATCGCGCCGGCGGTCGAACTCTATCTCATGGAGAACATCGAGAAGGTCCGGCTCGAGAACGAGAACCGCCGCCTGAACGATGCGCTGAAGCAGCGCTTCAAGCCCTCGAACATTATCGGCAACTCGAAGCCGATGCGCGAGGTCTACGAGCTGATCCACAAGGTGGCGGGCACGAAAGCGACCGTACTCATCCTTGGCGAAAGCGGCGTCGGCAAGGAGCTTGTGGCCAACGCCCTTCATTACAACAGCACAACCGCGGACGGGCCGTTCATCAAGTTCAACTGCGCGGCGCTGCCGGAAAACATCGTGGAAAGCGAGTTGTTCGGCCACGAGAAGGGCTCGTTCACGGGCGCCGTCGCGATGCGCAAGGGCCGTTTCGAGATGGCCGACGGCGGCTCGATCTTCCTCGACGAGGTGGGCGAGCTGAGCCTTCCCATGCAGGCGAAGCTGCTCCGCGTGCTGCAGGAGAAGACCTTCGAGCGCGTCGGCGGCTCGCGTCCGGTGAAAGTCGATTTGCGCATCGTCGCCGCCACGAACCGGAACCTGCTCGACATGGTGGAGAAGGGGACGTTCCGCGAGGATTTGTATTACCGGCTGAACGTGTTTCCCATGACCATCCCGCCGCTTCGCGAGCGCTCCAGCGACGTGATCCTGCTCGCCGATCACTTCGTTGCGGTCTACGCCAACGAGACCGGCAAGGACGTGAAGCGCATCTCGACGCCCGCTCTGAACATGCTCATGGCCTATCACTGGCCCGGCAATGTGCGCGAGCTTGAGAACGTGATCGAGCGCTCGGTGATCCTCTCGGAGGACGGCGTGATCCACGGCTATAATCTGCCGCCCTCGCTGCAGACCTCCACCGAGAGCGGCACGGCGTTCGGCTGCGGCCTCGAAGCCAAGCTGCAGGCGGTGGAATACGAGATGATCGTCGAGGCGCTGAAGACCCATGGCGGCAACATGACCGAAGCCGCGAAGGATCTCGGCCTGACGCGCCGCATCCTCGGCCTTCGCATGGAAAAGCACGCCATCGCCTACAAGGCGTTCCGCAAGAAGGAGAAGGCCGCGTGAGCGAAGAACCGGGGCCGCGCCTCTCGGCCAATCAGCGCTATCACCTGATGCTGGCCGACATCGCGATGGCGGCGGCCATCAAGACCCTCGATCCGGGTTACGCCATCGCCGGCGCGGCTCTTGCGCCGGGCGCGCTGCGCGACGCCTGGCTCGCCCAATGCGGCGACGGCGCCCTGAAGCAGCGCGTGAGCGCGATGGCGGCGGCGGCCATCAACTCCTTGAAGCAGTTGACCGCGGACCAGCTTGCGGCCGCCGCCGGGAGATACGGCGTCGCTCTGGCCGACGGCGCCAGCGAGCGCCTGGCGGACCACTTCGAGGCCAAGCGCAACGCCGTGCTTTCCTATAACAAGTAGGACGCGCTAGAGCGGCGAGATGCCGAACTCCTTGTAGATCTGGTCCTTGGCTTCCATGAACTCTTCCATGGTGAAGTCGTAGCCGTGGGCGCGGATGAGAGCCCAGCTTGCGGCTTCGTCTTCGCTGGCTTCGTTGATCTGGCGGTGGAAGTCTTTGTCCTCGCGCATGCGGGTGATGTAGGCGATGGCGGATTCGACGGACATTGCGTTCTCCTGATGTTTCTCAATAAGGGCGCGCGCCAGTGTCGCCGTCCCGGAAGCCGCTTGCGGCTATCCAGGACCGTAGAGCGCGCCGGCGTTCGTTACGATCCCGTGTCTGCAGAGCACCGCTTCGCGCTGCACTGCGCACGGGATGACGAAACCGATCCAAATTATTGCTCCGCGGGCTGGAACAGCTCGATGCGGTGGCCATCCGGGTCCTCGATGAAGGCGATGATGCTGCTGCCGTGGCGCTGGCCCCGCGGCGCGCGCGGCAGGGGCACGCCCTCGGCGGCGAGCTTGTTGCAGAGGCGGTTGATGTTCGTCACCTCGATGGCGATGTGGCCGAAGGCGTCGCCTTTCGTGTAGGGCTCTTCCTGCATCCAGTTGAACACAAGCTCCAGCGCCATCTGCGAGAAGCCGCCGCCGTAGCCGAGATAGGTTTGCGTGAACTGGTTCTTCTTGTGGTCGCGCTGCTCCAGAACGCGCATGCCGAGCAGCCGCGTGTAGAAGTCGATGGAGCGCTCCATGTCGCTCACCCGCAGCATGGCGTGGGCGAGGCGGAAGGCCGACGCATCGATGGGCTCGCCGCTCACCGGCGCCGTCTTCTCGGCGAACACCGCCATCAGCGCGGTCTCGACGGGCTCGCCGGCATGGGCGTCGATGGCGTCGATGCCGGCATTGCCGAGCTTCTCCGCCGGCATGGGGCCGATCTTCGCCACGAGCAGGGCCTTGCAGTCGGCGAGCATGCGGCACACCGTTTCGCGCGGGTCTTCGTCCTCGCTTTGCGCGTGGCTTGCGATGGCCCGGCGCTCGATCGGGGTTGCGCCATCGGCCGTCACGTCGAACACGAGGAACTCCTGGGTCTGCCCGAAGTGGAGATTGACGGTGGCGCCGTCGCGGCTTGCGACGGCAATGCGGAGCGAGGCGGCGGGCGCGGCGGCCTCGGCGCTTGGGCGTTCGAGCGTGTCGGTCGTCATGGCGTTCCTTCCAGATGGGACGAAATCTGAAGAGGCTCATGGCAACCATCGTGCCAGACTCGTTACCCGCGCGATTGTCATGACCCGGGCGATAATTGTCATGGCCGGGCTTGCCCCGGCCATTCAGAAGCCGCTGAATTTGCAAGAGTTTTCTGGATGGCCGCCTCAAGGGCGGCCATGACTGCGAGGGGGCGGCCCGGCATGCCGGTTTCCTGGCCGGTTGATGAGTTCGCGCCGCCCGGCGCACAGCCGGGAACTATTTTTTACGGTTTCGTACGGATTTGAACGGCGGCGTAGGCGCGTACATCCGCGTACGCCGCGAATTGGCGCGCATCGGCTGGCGTTTTGCGCGGGTTTCCAGGTTTGGCACGCCTCCTGCAGTAAGGGGTGCAGTCCACCTCCGTCTGAAAGCATACGGAAAGACAAGGCCCCGACTAGACCAAGGAACCGCTCCCATGCCCATGGTACTTCTGGAATGCGACAAGGATATTCCTGAACGCGAAAAGCATATCTACTTGAAGGTTGACGGCGAAGACACGCGCGATTTCCTTCCCGTCTCCAACGCGCCGACCATTCCCGGAACTCTGTCGGAGCGCGGCTGCGCGTTTTGCGGCGCCAAGCTCGTCATCGGCGGCGTCCTCAAGGACACCATCCAGATGATCCACGGTCCGGTCGGCTGCGCCTACGACACCTGGCACACCAAGCGCTATCCGTCCGACAACGGCCACTTCCAGATGAAGTACGTCTGGTCGACGGACATGAAGGAAAGCCACATCGTGTTCGGCGGCGACAAGCGGCTCGAAAAGGCCTGCCACGAAGCTTTCGACGAGATGCCGCACATCAACCGCATGATCGTCTACACGACGTGCCCGACGGCGCTGATCGGCGACGACGTGCGCGCCACCGTCAAGAAGGTGATGGCCGACCGTCCGGGCGTCGACATCTTCACGGTTGAATGCCCCGGCTTCTCGGGCGTGTCGCAGTCGAAGGGCCACCACGTCCTGAACATCGGCTGGATCAACGACAAGGTTGGCACGGTCGAGCCGGAGATCACGAGCCCCTACACCATCAACTTCATCGGCGACTACAACATCCAGGGCGACACCCAGCTGCTCGACACCTACTGGAAGCGCCTCGGCATCCAGGTGATCGCGCACTTCACCGGCAACGCCAATTACGACGATCTGCGCGCCATGCATCGCGCCCAGCTGAACGTCGTCAACTGCGCCCGCTCGGCCGGCTACATCGCCAACGAACTGAAGAAGCGCTACGGCATCCCGCGCCTCGACGTCGACACCTGGGGCTTCAACTACATGGCGGAAACCATCCGCAAGGTGTGCGCCTTCTTCGGCATCGAGGAGAAGGGCGAGGAGCTGATCGCGGAAGAATACGCCAAGTGGAAGCCGCAGCTCGACTGGTACAAGGAGCGCCTCAAGGGCAAGAAGATGGCGATCTGGACCGGCGGCCCGCGCCTGTGGCACTGGACCAAGGCCGTCGAGGACGATCTTGGCATCAAGGTGGTCGCCATGTCCTCGAAGTTCGGCCATCAGGAAGACTTCGAGAAGGTGATCGCGCGCGGCCAGGAAGGCGCCTACTACGTCGACGACGGCAACGAGCTTGAGTTCTTCGAGATCATCGACCTCGTGAAGCCCGACCTCATCTTCACCGGCCCCCGCGTCGGCGAACTGATGAAAAAGCTGCACATCCCCTACATCAACGGCCACGCCTACCACAACGGGCCGTACATGGGCTTCGAGGGCTTCTTCAACATGGCGCGCGACATCTACAACGCCACCCACAACCCGCTTCTGAAACTCGCCGCCAAGGACATCCGCGGCACGGCGCCCGTTCGCGTCCTGGAGGCCGCATGACCACCGAGAAAGTAGACCAACTGTTCGGCTATGTGCAGGAGCGTTGCCTTTGGCAATTCTTCTCGCGCACCTGGGACCGCAAGGAAAACCTCGACGGCATCATGAAGACCGCCACAGACCTCCTGACGGGCGCGCCGCCGAAGCGCGAAACGCCGATGGACAAGCTCTTCTACGCGGACGCCTCCATCATGGTGCACGACTTCAAGGAGCGGTTTCCCTGGATCGAGGAGACCGCGCCCGCCGAGATCGCCGCCCTCATGCAGGGCCTGAAAGAACGGGTCGAGGAAATCAGCATCACCAAGTCGCTGAACCACGAACTGAACCACTCACTGTACTAGAACTTCAGGATCGATCGGCATTTCCGCCTTTAACCCAAGTCCGGTTAAAGGCGGGCCGATCTAGCACGGAGCGCCTCGCCGGCTGCTCACTTACGGAGAATACCCCCATGGGTTGCGAAGTCACCAACAAGGAACGGGTTAGCGTCATCAACCCGATATACGATTGCCAGCCGGCCGGCGCCCAGTATGCCGGCATCGGCATCAAGGACTGCATTCCGCTGGTCCATGGCGGCCAGGGCTGCACCATGTTCGTGCGGCTCTTGTTCGCCCAGCACTTCAAGGAGAACTTCGACGTCGCGTCCTCGTCGCTGCACGAGGACTCCGCCGTGTTCGGCGGCCACATGCGCATCGAGGAAGGCCTGATCACTCTCGCCAAGCGCTATCCCGATCTGCGCGTCATTCCCATGATCACGACGTGCTCGACCGAAGTGATCGGCGACGACTGCGAAGGCGCCATCGTGCGCACGCAGAAGAAGCTCAAGGAGATCTTCCCGCACCGGGAAATCCACATCATGGCGGTGCATACGCCGAGCTTCAAGTCGAGCCAGGTCGGCGGCTACGCCGAATGCGTGCTCTCCGTCGTGAAGAGCATCGCCAAGGAAAAGACCAAGCCGTCCGGCAAGCTCAACGTCTTCCCCGGCTGGATCAATCCCGGCGACCTGATGCTCTTGAAGCACTACGTGAAGGAGCTGGGCGCCGAAGCGACCTTCTTCATGGACACCGAGGACTTCGACTCGCCGATGCTGCCGGACAAGTCGATCCACACCCATGGCCGCACCACGGTCGAGGACTTCCAGGACGCGCCGAACGCGCTCGCCTCGATCTCGCTCGCCCGCTACGAGAGCGATCCGGCCGCCCAGCACCTGAAGACCGCCTTCGACGTGCCGGTCTCGAAAGTCCCGACGCCCTACGGCATCGCCAACACCGACGCGCTGCTCGAGGAGCTCTCCCGCGTCACCGGCAAGCCGATCCCGGACAGCCTCGTGCACGAGCGCGGCGTCGCCATCGACGCGCTGCAGGACCTCGCCCACATGTTCTTCGCGGGCAAGAAGGTGGCGCTGTTCGGCCATCCCGACCTCGTCATGGGCCTCGCCGAGTTCTGCCTCGAGGTGGAGCTGCAGCCGTCGCTGCTGCTTCTCGGCGACGACAACGGCAAGTACAAGCGCGATCCGCGCATCAAGGCGCTCCAGGAAAAAGCCACCTGGGACATGGAGGTCGTCTGCAACGCCGACCTGTGGGAGCTGGAAAAGCGCATCAAGGACGGCAAGAAGTACGACCTGATCTTCGGGCACTCCAAGGGCCGCTACGTCGCGCTCGACGCCAACATCCCGATGGTGCGCGTCGGCTTCCCGACCTTCGACCGCGCCGGCCTTTATCGCCACCCCACCATGGGCTACAGGGGCGCCATGCTGCTCGGCGAGACCATCGCCAACGCGCTGTTCACGCACATGGAATACATGAAGGACCGCGAGTGGCTCCTCAACACCTGGTAAGACGCCTTTCCTAACGAGGCGGGGGAATGCCGTCCCCCGCTTCACAATCGATGGGGCGGGGACATGCCGCCCCCGCCCCATCGCTCTGAGTTCGATTTTCAAGGCGGAGGCGCTAACCGCCCATCACACGGAGCCCCGATGCAGCGCGAACTCGCCACCCATATGATTGCCGGCGCAAGCAGCCGCCTATCGTTGCCGGAATATCGGCAGATTGAACTCTACGCCAAGCGCAAGACGCTGACTTTTGCCTCCGATGCGCCTGCAAGCGAGTTGCCGCTGCCCAATATCGCGGGCGCTTGCCGGGCTTTCATGGCCCTTGACGCCATTCTCGCTCCATCCGCGGAAGGCCTGACCACATGGCAGCGCTATTTGAGTTTGCCCCGCGCCTGCCTCGCCGGGAAGGTGACGGCGGAACTTTACCGCGTGCTGCGCGTGCTACGGTTGTTGACCTTCCATCCCCATGGCCATGCCGAGATCGAAGACGGCATCGTTAAATTCAACGGCGCGGTAAATAAGGTGGCGCTTACGCTGGATATCACCGCCGCCGGCGTCGTCCTTCTGGAATTGGCCGTCGCCTATTACCTCGACTCGCTCCGCCAGCCCTATCCGCAAGCCTATATCGAGGCGGTGCTCGTCCGGTATTTCACGGATATCGTCGCCGAGATCAAGCGCTTCGCCGATGAAGACTGCAACCTCTACCAGTTTCGGCCAAAATACGCCTTTAACCGCCACTTCCGTTTCGACTGCGATAATCCCAAGACGCAGACGGAGGACGGTTTTCTTAAGATCGAAACAACCCCCACGCACCGCGACGCCGCGCTCTATCCCATCGATTTCTACGTCACGGCGAACGATGCGCTGCACATCGTTCCGGCCGAAGCTCTGCGCGACGGGAAGCTGCCGCTGGCGGAGCTCGGCCGATGGCGCGCCCGCGTGCCCGAGAGCGGGGCGCTGCCGTCCGATTTCCGCCTGCGTTTCGCCCGCGAGACGCAGGCGCCCAACCAGCCAATGACCTGACGCCTGAACCAAGGACCAATCTCATGGACGCCGCCCATTTACGGATCGCCATCACCACCAACAGCCTCGTGCAGGTGGACGCCAATTTCGCGTCAGCCAGGCAGGTCGTGTTTTACGACGTCGCCCGTGACGAGTCGGAATTCGTCGATGTGATCAAGTTCACCCCCGGCGGCAAGAAGGGCTTGGGCGGCGGCGCGGGCGGCGCGGATGGCCGCTGCGTCATGGAGGATATGGGCGACGACGATGGGACGGGCCGCGATCCTCTCCTCGAACGGGTCGAGGCGCTCTCAGGGTGCTCGGTGCTGTTCACGCTCGGCCTCAGCGATCTCGCCGCCGTGCGCGTTCACCATCAGCGCGTCTTTCCGGTCAAGAGCGCGCACATCCGCAACATCGAGGATGTCATCCTGCAACTTCAGCGCCTGATGAGCGGCACGCCGCCGCTGTGGCTGCGCCGCGTGCTGCGCGACGCAGAAGGCAATCGCCTCCCGCTCGACGAGCAGGAGATTTGACGGCCGGCCGTCATGCGGCGCGCGCGTTGCCGCCCCAGCGTCAGCGCCAGGCGCTTTCGCTTTTCGTTTCATAATCCCGAAACAGATTTTCGGCCCCAGCCGGGACTTCTGCCGCCGCCATCGGCGATGTGCCGGACGGCGGAGAACACGCCAAGCCGGCCCAGCGGACGGCGGCTGAGAATCGGAAGGGTCAAGAGCCTGTGGCAGTGGGAAATAGTCGCGCTTAATATTCAGTGGTGACAACGCGCGGCAGATTGCTGGCCGGCTTTTTGCTTCAAAGCCCTGCAACGGTGAGGGCTCAATGAAAACCTATCTCGATTGGTCGGCTTACGACACATACGGCATCGGCGACGCCTATTCGGGAATTCCCGCGAGGGGCGGCAATTACGCGAAGGCCGTGGCGGTCTGCATGCACAGTCACGATTGCCGCAAGACGGGCAAGGGCGTGATGTGCCCGAGTTTCCGCGTCACCGCCGATGCGGGCGATACGCCCGAAGCGCGCGTCGCGGCCTTCAAGGCGGCGCTGAATGGCGAGTTCGGCGACAAGCCTTTCGTGGATGCGCGCCTTGCTACGGCGATGGATCTGTGCGTGTCCTGCAAGGGCTGCAAGAAGGAATGCCCCAGCGCCGTCGACATGACGCTCATCAAGACGGAGTATCTGGCGCATCGCAACGCTTCGCTCGGCGTTTCCTGGCGGACATGGCTGTTCGCCAATCTGCCGCGATGGACGGGTTATCACCGGCGACTCTTGCGTCTCGCCATCGGCTTGCGCAACCGCTCGCGCTTTTTGGCGAAGATCGCCGAAACGCTGTTTGGCATCGCCTCGGATATTCCGCTGCCTCAGCTTTCAAAACATCCTTTCGTCCCGCCGCCGCCGGCCCAAAACGCCCCGCGCGGCGAGGTCGTCCTGTTCGCCGATACCTTCGCCACGCATTTCGAGCCCGGCATCGCCAGCGCCGCAATCGAGGTTCTGACTGCTGCGGGTTACAGCGTGACAAACGCGAAGCCCGCCGCCGACGACCCAGAGCCGCATCGCCCGCTCTGCTGCGGCCGCACCTATCTCACCCACGGCATGGTCGAAGAGGCGCGCCGCGAGGGCCGCCGGGTTCTCAATGCGTTGCGTCCTGCGATAGAAAAGAAGACGCCCATCATCGGCCTTGAGCCCTCCTGTCTGCTCTCCCTGCGCGACGAGCTTTACTGCCTGGGCCTTGGCGCCGAGGTCGGGCGGCTTGGCAAGCAACTCTTCCTTCTTGAAGAATTTCTGGTGCGGGAGCAGGCCCGCGGCTTGCAGTTGCCGCTCAAGCCATTGCCTCCGGCGAAGGCGCTGGTGCATGGCCACTGCCATCAGAAGGCGTTCGGAACCATGAAGTCCATGAGAAAGATTGTGGGCTCGATCCCAGGCCTTGAGTACGAGCTGATCGATTCAAGCTGCTGCGGCATGGCGGGCAGCTTCGGGCTTGAATCCGAGCATCGCGCCGCTTCCAAGGCAATGGCCGGGCTGGCGCTCCTGCCCGCCATCTGTGCGGCGGCGCCTGAAACGCCCGCGATCGCGAACGGCTTCTCCTGCCGTCATCAGATCGCGCATGGCGGCGGGCGTAAGGCGCGCCACATCGCGCTTGTTCTTCGGGATGCCTTGAACGCCGGCGGGGCGGTTCCCGAAGGGACTTCCTAAACGTTCTGGAAGGCGCCCGTGCAATTCAATGCCGCGGCGATAGTCCTGAGCGCCGGGGCACGACATCGGGGTGCAAGGCAGTACGGGGGCAGCGAACTAACCGCGATCTGAAGGGCGCGCCGGTGGCGGCGAGCGCCGGGAGCATCGGCGCCAGCGGGCGTCTTGCCCGGCTGTGGAGCCGTAAATGGCCGGGCTACGGCGGCACTGCCGGCCAGACTTTTCCCCAGCCGGGGGGGATGAGCGGGAAAACTCTCAAGGTTCAGGTCAACTTCGGGCGTTAAGAAAGGTTAATTTAACGCGCGCCTTCCCCTCAAAAGGAAGCGTCAGTCTGCCGGTAAAAATGAGCGTCTTCTCACCTCTGTTCGAACCTAATTTTCGTTTCTCGAACGGCGAGCCGGCCGGAGTCATTCCAGGCGCGGCGTCGTGCAGCCGCATGAGGGCGCCCGGCTTCCGGGTCCGGCGCCGCGCCATGCTCTCTTTGGGGATGGGCCATAGAGCCCAAAAGCGTTTTCGTGCTGGGGCGCGGGTATCGTCAATCGCTGCAAGGAAGCGCCCGCAGTTGGGCTGCAGCACTCCCGCCGGCGCTAACGAAGCCGCTTTTCCGATACCAAATGGAAAGGAATTGAAATGTCGATCTCTGTCGGCTCGAACTACCAGTCCACGTGGCCGAAGCAGCCCTCCGCCGCGACCCAATCCGGCGACTTCTCTCAAACGAGCCAATGGTCGGCGAGCATCGGCAACTCATCGCCAGAATCGACGTCGACGATAGGCTCGTCGAGCCCCGCTCTTTCCAATGGGTTTCTCTACTCGCTTTTGAACCTCGTCGGCCTTGGCGCCTCTGAGGCCAAGCCGGCGGGCAATTCCCACAATTCGTTCGCGACGTCCTTGCAGGACGCCAGTTTCACATCGAACTCGACATCCAATTCCACGTCATCATCCAGCGGCGCTAAAAGCCTGAGCGCGGCGATCGAAGCACTGCAAAAGGACTTGGGCGCCCTGGCGTCGGATCTTTTTTCAGACGGCTCGCCACCTTCGGCAAGCGCGTCTTCCACCTCTTCAACGCCCGCAATCGGCGACCAACTCGACACGCTTGGGAGCGATCTGCAAACATTCTTCGAAGCCTTGCAGGCGCAGATCCCGGACAGCGTACCCCCTCCCCCTCCGGTCGCAAGCGCTAGCACCGTATCCAGCTCTTCGCCGTCAAGCGATCCGAAAAGCCTGAGCGCGGCGATTGAAGCGCTGCAAACGGATTTCAGCACGCTTGCGACGGGCTTATCCTCCTTCAACTCGTCCTCGACAAGCGCGTCTTCAACCTCTTCAACGCCGCCGATCGGCTCGCAACTCGACACTTTATGGAGCGATCTGCAAACTTTCTTTGAAGCCTTGCAGGGGCAAACTGGAAGCGCTTGGTCAGCGGTTTTGGCGCCCTCCGCTACGCCGGCATCATCTGTATGGGCCAGCGCGACCAGCACAACCGGTTCGGACGCCGGCCGCTCATCGTAAAGGCTAGGCGCACGCCGCGAACTGTAACGATGGAACTTCCGGCAGCAGCTAAAGCGGAGGCAGTTGCGAGGCCTCCATAAAGGTTTTCGGAGGGAGCTAAAGCACCCAAACTGACGCAACGCATCGTCATGTGTGGCTGGTTTATGGATAACGAACAGGCTGCTTCAGTCGAAGGGCGGCGGATCCGAGGCTTCGACGGGCTTCGCGCCATCGCTTTCCTGCTCGTATTTGCGAGCCACAAGATCGATTTCGCCCACGCGAACTCGTTCGGCGATGCCGGCGTGTGGCTGTTTTTCGTGTTGAGCGGCTTTTTGATTACCCGCATCCTCGCGCGGTCTCGCGCCGATATCGAAAAAGGCTTGTCCAGCGTCCAACATAGTCTTGGCGCTTTCTACTTGCGCCGCACCGCGCGGATTTTTCCACCCTACTACCTGCTTCTCGCCGCGATATCCATGTACGCCCTTTTCAAGCCCATCGAATATTTCGAGGGACCGGAGAAATCGGCCTATTTGCTGTATTATACAAATATTCTGGTGGCGGACCGAAATGCATGGATCGGCGACTTCGGTCACTTCTGGAGCTTAGCCGTAGAAGAGCAATTCTATCTCCTGTTCGCTCCTCTCGTTCTGCTGCTGCCTCGCAAGAATACCATCGGTGTGTGTTTGGCCATCCTCCTGGCGGGAGTGGCCGCTAAGATTGCGCTCGAAGTCCGGGATGCGCCGCCGGTGGCGATCGATGTCGACTCGCTCGTCAATTTTGCGCTACTCGGATTGGGAGGCGCAATCGGGCTCAGCGTGAGCCGAACGGCGCCGAAGTGGCCGTGCAGCGGCGTTGCGCAACTTGTGGTTCTCTGCGCCTATCTGGCGTTGCCGGCGGCGTTCGGGACTTGGCCTGAGATTTGGCCGTTGTTTGGCAAGTTGAGCGCGATTCTTGGCCGGGTATTTACTCTTTCAAATATTCAATGGCCAGAAGACCTGGTTTGTAGCTGTTCTTGAGAGTGCGCCATTTCGAAAGCTTGGGCGAATAAGTTACGGCGCCTACCTCATTCATCATTTCGTTCATTTCAGCCTTGCCGATCATGCCTTGGGTTACTTCAATATGCAGATCGCTGCTCCGAGGTTTGCTCAGGTGGTAGCGGAGCTAGGAATTTCGCTCGCCATCGCAGCCATTTCCTGGCGCACCATCGAGAGCCCGATCATGGCGTGGGCGTCGCGTATCGCGCCGCACAGATTGAGCGCGCCTCGTTCCGCCGCCTCGTCCCAGGGAGCGGCATGACTGGCTCATGGCTTCCCCAGACCAATCGGCCTTAGCGCAATCGTCCGGTGTCATGCCCTCGAAGGCGGGCATCCAGTAACCAAGACGACAAAATTCTTCAAGAACGACAGCACAGCTCATCGCTTACTGGGTTCCCGCCTGCGCGGGAAAGACGACAGAGGGCAGTTTTTCAATTTAGTGCGCCTTTCCGCCTGAGTATCGCAACTATATCGCAACATTGGTTGATATTATCTAAGTTTGACTTGCGACAGCAAATCGCAGTACCCCAGTTTTATGCATTGGAGATAAAGTACAGCTGAAGATCGGACAGACGTTCGCATGTTTTCTTAAGGGGATTTTCGATGGAGAAATTGGCGCTTGTCCAAAGCTACCCTTACGACGAGATCGTTGGCGGAGACGGGGCTTACATCATGGCGTTTGCACGCTATCTGCGTGAGCGGGGCCATGAGATCCACGGACTTGTGACGGACACGGTGCGCGCCCGCACGAGCCCTATGTACAAGAGCGCCTACCAGGTCGGGCAGTTCGAGTCCTGGCGCGTCCGCAGCGCCCTGAAGCTCGGAAAGGAGCGTTTCTTCCGTCCGCATCGATCCCAGCCTGCCCGCATTCTTCGCAAGCTGGCTCCCCGCCTTGCGGCCGGCCCCAATCCGCCGCCTCCGCCTTTGGAGACCTGGGTCGAGCGGGAAGCGAATTGGGCGAGACGGCAAATCCTGGCGCTTCGGCCGAAAGCCGCGATCCTCGTGCATGAGGCGGTTCATTTCGCGCCGTTCCTGAAGGGCGTTACGCCAACATTCGCCCTGTTGGGGCACGTTCCGGCATACCGTCCCTTGCCGTCCGTCCTCCCTGCGGGGCGGGAGGCCGTTGCGGACATCCGGCGGCATCCGGATTTCCGGCGCAGGCTCTCGGCTTCCCTGCAACAGGCCAGCTGCGTGGGCTTGAACAGCCGCGACGACCTCGACTATGTGCGAACGGAACTGGGCGTTAGCTCGGCGATCTTCGTTGGCATGGGGTACGCGACGCTAAGGGCGCATCCCGAGAGCGATGAGCCGGCCGTTCTGTTTGTCGGAGCGAACACGGACATGAACATGGCGTCGCTGAGCTGGTTCATGGGCGCCGTCTGGCCGGCCGTCCTGGCCAGCTGCCCAAAAGCGCGTTTCAGGATTGTGGGGCGGGCCGCTGCCGCGCTCAACGGCGATTACGGCCCATCGGTTGACCGTGTCGGACCGGTTGACGACCTCGGCGCGGAATACGCCCGCGCGCAAGCTGTCGTGGCGCCGCTCGTGTCGGGGACAGCCGGCGTGAAGATCAAGGTGGCCGAGGCTCTGTCCCACGGCCGGCCGCTCGTCACGACTGCCATCGGCGTCGATGGAAGCGACCCTCATCAACTGGACGAGGGCGCCATCGTCGCCAACGCAGCCGCCGATTTCGCGCGCGCAATCGTCTCCCTCCTGGAGGACGCAGACCTTCGCAAGATGAAAGCGGAGGGGGCGCGGCGCGTCTTCCAGCGGCTTTTCTCCCATGAGGCCTGCTACGGGGAATTCATCGCCTGGCTCGATTCCTTGGAAGGCCGCGCGAATGAGGTCAATCCAGGTCTCGCAGTTTTTCAATAACCCGCGCTCGCCTCATTGCTCTGGCCGCAAATCTCGAGCGCTTCATTCCGAGCCAACACCGCCAAGGCCAGGTCGCTATCGCGGCTTGGCTAATACGAATCGGCATACGTTGCGACCCTTTTACCAGGTGGCGCTGTGTGGTACCATAATACCGCCAATACCACCTGTTTTTGCAAAACGAACCCAATAGAGCCAATTGCAAAACGCCGGCCGTTTGAGGCGCCGGGCAGTGGCTTTGTCCTGAAGTGGAATTAGTTCCGACAGCTTTTGCAGGTTCTGGCGCTGCCGTGAAGATTTCTGACGCAGTTCGCCCGTCACCTGCCAGATGTCCGGGTAGGGTTGATCCAACGGTATGCTTGTCAGGTCACCAGCCGCATCAGCTGCTCCGCGGTCAGCGCCAGGATGCCGAACATGAGATGGCAGAAGATCTTGGCATGACCGCGCACCCGTATTGTCCGGCCGCCGTAGTTGTCTTTGACCGAGCCGTTGACGCGTTCGGCCGCGCTGCGCTCGTTGTAGCGGATGGTTTCGGCGAGTTCGTAACCGGCGGCCCGCTTGGCTTGCGCCTCCGCCGCGGCTTCGGCCTTGCCGCCAGGGCGCGGATTGGCGTCGATGATGGGCGCATGGCCGAGCGCAAGGCTTTTATTGCGGATTTCCGGCGCGTCGTAGGCGCTATCCATGAGATCGTAGAGATTGGCGACACGGCGGGCTGTGATGGTGGCCAAGGGGATGGCGGCCTGGCTGTCGTGGAGGGATGCGGAGGTCAGAAGGCACGAAATAGGGATATCGCCATCTGCGGTATCGATATGCAGTTTGTAGCCGATCCAAGGCGCGGCGTGGCCTTTCGCATTGCGCTTTACGCCAACAGTGCACGCCGTTGGCAGGTCCGCCAGCATTTCAGCCAGCGTCATGCCGGTTTGGCGCTCCAGCCGCCGGGGCTCCTTCTTGGCGGGCGCTTCGCCCTTTTTAGGGCGTCCGCGCTTGCGTCTGGCCGCCGAGGCTGGGGCTTTCACCGGCTTTTCGCGCGCTTCAATGGCCGTTGCATCGCGCGAGATGTGTCCAACCAGCCGGTTCTTATGGGTGTTTACAATCAGCGCCTCATGGACGCGCGCGGGCAGGCTGCTTTGCGCAAACTCGGCGAAGGCGCGGGAAAAAGTGCTCTCGCTTGGCGGCCCGCGCCTGCTTTCCCAGCCGCAGAGCCGGCGAAGCACAGGATCGGCGCCAAGCCGCTCGATAAGCGCCAAGGTTGTCGGCAGGTTGAACACCGCTTTTGCTACGAACGCGCGCGCCAGCGCATGGCGGTCAGCTGGCGGACGCCCCGGCAGGCCCGGCCACATCTGCACAAAGGCTTCGATGCGCGCCAAATCCAGCACAGTCACAAGCCGCTCGTGCTGTGGAGTGAGCGGGCCTACCACTTCCCGCAGCATAGGGAAAAGAAAACCTTGAACGTGGCTCCAGGCGCTGGTTAGCATCTCCCGCATGTCCGTGTTCCGATTCGGCTGGTGGTTCTTCACAAAAGCACCATGCCTGACTGGGAGCGCGGGCGCCTCACCCCATCCCCCTCAGAAGGAATAAGCCAGCGCGACGGCCCTGTTTTGCAATTGGCTCAATAGAGTTAATCGGCCGTATATGCTCCAACGGCCCGGCGAGTGGCATAAATCTGCGGCTTTGGCGGTTGGTATGGAGCGCGCTTCCGATCCATCGAAAGCGGGTACGCTCCAAGCGTCAGCGCCGCGCCGTCCTTGCTTCAGGCTCGGCGCCTGCCGTTGGCGGCGTGGCGGTGCGGGCGCCGCGCACAACCGTGAGCGACATCGGCGGAAGGGTCAGCGCAAGCGGCTTGCCGGCTTCGTTTCCCAATTCGCCGGGCGGTTGCGAAAAAGCGGGCTCGCCGTTCTCGCCGTTGGCGATCCACCGGTACTGTTTCGGCGAATATTGCACGATCCGATGCGGCCCGGTCCAGGCGCCCCCCAGCGTCTCGTCATCGAAGCTCACCGTGACTTCGGCCTGAACGCGCTCGTCCTTGTTGAGAAGCAAAAGCGCCCATTCTCCGTCCGGGCGCCGCACGGCGAAAGCCGCAAGCCGCCGGGCGCCTCCGTCTTCCTTGATGAGCGCCGGATAGAGAACATGAGCGCCGCCGGCGTCGCCGAACCATTCCTTGGCGAGAATTTGCGCCCCGTAGAACGCGGGCAGCCGCCATTTCACCTTGCCGTCCTGCCCGGATTCCAGCGCCATGAGGTTGCCCCAGCTCTCGCAGTCGTCCGCCTCGCTGATCGGCCGGTTCGGCTCCACGCCGTACAAATAGAGCGTCTTCACGCCCGCCATCAGATACTGCGCCACGATTTCCGCATTGAGGAGCGCGGCCGGCAACTCCACCTCGCGCTGACCCGCAAACGAGGAATAGCCGTATTCCGCGACGATCCAGGGAATATCCTTCGGCACGCCGTCCGCGGCGAGACTATCGAGCGTTTCGCGGACGAGCTTCGGATGCGCGATCAGCTGCTCGGCCGCGGAGAGCTTGCAGATCTCGTCGAACGGATACCACTCGAAGGAGAAGAAGCCGAAATCGCCGCTTCGTCCCTTCTCGCGCAAGGCGGCGAGGAATTGGCCCATCCACGACGTGCGGCCGGCGTCGTCCGCCATCGCCGTCCAGCCGCCTGTCTCGGACTGGAAACCCGGTCCGCCCACGGCAAGCGCGGGATTTGCGCCGCGAATGGCGCCGGCGAACAGCATGAAAAGCTGCGCGTAATGCTCCGGCGAGACGTACTGCCCATCGGGCTCCGCGCCGAGCGCAACCTGGCGCACGTCATAGCCGCGCGAAGCGAGAAAGCGAAACTCCGCGGCCGCATTCTCAGGCGTGTCGTAGAGCAGGGCCGCCGGCATGAGCACGGGCGCGCCGCGCGTGAGACCGGACTGCATCAGACGGTCGAGGCCGGGTTGCGCGGTTTCGTCGTCGCGGTCGGCGGCGCGGTGCCAGGGATCGGTGGAGGACACAACAATCCTGGTCTGGAGTTTGCGGTCCACCGAATGCGTCATGAAGTCGAGAAACCGTCCGCGCGCATCGAGAACGCCAGCGCCGATTTCGCGAATGGCGAAACCGAGGCCGTCGCGAATATCCTTCGCTCCCGCAGGCAGGCCTGAGCCCTTCTTGAGAAGGATCCGCAGATATTGCACCGTCTTCGGCGCGCCGCTCAGCGGCAGGAGCGTGTCGCCGCCCGCGCCGTCTTCCACCTTTCCGTTGTCGAAGGCTCGCCAGCGCCCGTCGCGGAGGTCGCGCAACGCCGTGACAGGGCGCCCGTCCCAGTATTGCACTTCGTAACGCGTCGCGAAGGGCTCGCCCCACTGAATGCGGATCGCGCCGATGGACTTCGCCGCTCCAAAATCGATCAGAACCCATTGAGGCTGCTTGGCGTTGGCCTCGCCGGTGAAATGTTCATCGAGATAGGGATTGCTTTTCCAGAAGCTTGCATCGTCGCCATCGTCGAGGCGCGAATAGCCGTCATTGTCGGCTTGATCCTCGGTGCTGCCTCTGCGCGGGAGACGGTAGCCATGCGAAATGAGGATCGGCTTTTCGGAAACGTCGCTGGATGTCCAATAGCCCTGGTTGCGTTCCGGGTCGCTCCAGCGTCCCTCCTCGTTCCAATGCCAGGCCTCGACCGCAAGCTCGGTTCGTAGCTGGTAGGAGAGCCGGTGGAACGGGATGGACGCAATCGCCTCAGTGGCGTCGGGTGCGTAGAGGCGTTCGATATCGCGGCGCCTGTGGCCGTCCAGCACAGCGCCGAGCGCCGCCGATGGGACCACCGTGGCCGCCGGCGCTCCTGTCTGGACTTGAATGACGATCGGTTTTGCGGCGGCTTGAAGCCCAAGGAAAATGAAAACGGCGAGGAAATAGCTAATGCGCGACACGCAACGCCCTCCGCACAAAGGCGAGCGGCCGCACGCGCCGCCGCCCTGCCGGAGCTAGTTTACCTCAAACTTGACCGTAAAAAAATACCTTCTTAAGCGTGGAGCGAAGGAGCAAGCGATCACGACTTTCCGACCAGCTTTTCGCTCGCCTCGACGGCGCTCAAAATATCCTGCTTTTCCTGCTCATTGCACGCCTTCGCACCGTCCTGAGGCATGGGAGCGGCTTTCGGGTCGAAGCCGGTCTTGGCCTTCTCCACGACGACGGACTCGACCTTGCCTACAAGAAGCTGAACCGTGAACAGGTGCAGCGTATCGATATACTGAAGCTGGCTTTCGCTCCACCGCCCGCTTTTCTGTGCGCGCAGGAGAAGCGCGTTGCGGCTGGCGGCCACGAGTTCCGGGAGGTCGCATTCGTGGGCGCGGGCCGTAAGGTTGGCGGCGCGGATCACCTCCCGCGCGTCGGCGTCGGGGATGACGATCTTGGCGGGGTCGGACTTGTCGATCTCGACCACTTTGTTGTCGCTTTGAATGATCTTCGAAGGGAGCGACTGCCAGGCGAGCGCCTTCAACGTTTTCAGCGTCCTGTCGCTGATGTCCGTTCTTGCCGGCGGCGTTTGAGCCGCGGCCATCGACGCCGCGAGAAGGGCAGCAGCGAAGCAAATCGATCGCGCCATCATGCCGGTCCCCACAGTCTTTTCTCGGGTTGAACGAAAGTTGCATCGGGCTCGCCTTCCGCGTGTTCCAGAAAGGCGGCGACACTATGGCCCGGTTGCAGCCTGTTCAGGGCGTGTTGGAGCCCGGCCACGGTCCCCGGCGAAGGTTCGCGATAATTCCTCGCAGGGTGCGAACTTCCTGCTCCGTCGGCCCCATGCGCGCGAACATGCTCCTGATGTTGTTGATCATCGTTTCGCGCTTTTCCGGCGGGAACAGAAAGCCGCAATGGTCGAGTTCGCGCTCCAGGTGCTCGAAAAGCCCGAGCAGCTCGCGCCGCTCCGCAGGCCGGCTCGCCTTGTAACGATGCCCCGCCCCTTGCGGCGCGTCGGGGAGCTGGCGGCCGAGCGAATCCGGGTTGACGAGCTTTCGCCATTCATAGGCGAAAAGCAGCACCGACTGCGCCAGATTGAGCGATGCGAAGCCCGGATCGACGGGCGCGGTCACGATGACGTCGGCAATCGCGATGTCCGAATTCTCAAGCCCCGTCCGCTCCTTGCCGAACAGGATCCCGCATTTCAGCCCCTCGCCTACGCGCTCGAACACAGCAGCCGACGCTCCGTCCGGCGCGAGCACCGGCTTCGCTAGAAAGCGGCTCCGCGCTGTGGTCGCGGCGAGGTAGTGCAAATCCGCAACGGCGGTTGAGATTGTGGGATACACCGTGGCGCTATCCACAATCTCGACGGCGAGCGCCGCCGACGCGCGGGCCGCCTCGTTCGGCCAGCCATCGCGCGGGGCGACAAGCCGCAGCTCGCGCAGGCCGAAATTAGCCATGGCGCGCGCCGCCGCGCCGATGTTTTCACCGAGCTGCGGCTCGACAAGGACTATTGCGGGACCCTCGGCCGTCACCGGATCGCTGCATGCATGGCTGAAATCATGGGGAAAGCATTTCCCCGGCGGCGGGCGCTGTCAAGCGTTCGCCATGCGCGCTTTACTCGCCGGGGGCCAGCGCGCCGCCGCCGAACGGCGCGTTGAGGCGCACAATCTTCAAGTTGAGATACGCCGCAAACGTCACCCAAAGCAGATAGGGCAGCATCAGCAACGCCGCTTTCGACGAATAGAACGCGAGCCCGATCGCGAGAGCGGCCACCGAAAGCCAGAAGAACGCGACTTCGACGAGCGCCCAGTCCGGCCGCCTCATGTTGAAGAAGATTGGCGTCCACAGCATGTAGAAGAAGATGTTGATCGCGAACAGAAGCGCGATGCGCGCGTGCGCGTCCCCGCTGTCCGTCGCCGTCCAGGCCTCCACGCCGCCCCAGGCCGTAACGCTGAGGATCACGGCCCAGGCCGGGCCGAACAGCCACTCAGGCGGGTTCCACCAGGGTTTGCGCAAAGCACGATACCAGGGTCCGACAGTGGTCAATTTGGCGGCGCCGATCAGCACGCCAAGCGTGATGAGGGCGGCTACGATGATTGTAACAGTCATGATATGCAACTAAGCGCCGCATGGCCCCGATGCAAGCCTTAAAGCCTCCTCAAAATGCTGCGTACACAGCGGATTGAAAACGCCATCACGCGCGCTCACGCGGATGTGGATACCGCAGGCGCCGCCCTCGCAAGGCCGCGATGAGCGTGTGCTTGCGCCCGATGCGCCGCGGCGCATCGCGGAACGCCGTGCACCGACGGCGGCGTCTGCCGCTCCTCGCTCGACGGCAGCCCGATGAAGGACGCGATCGACCCTGCCGCGTTACTGGTTCTGAGCCGCGGCTCTCTCTCCCGGCGCCGGCTTGCGGCGGCAAGATCGATATCGCTGCGATCACGCCCTGCCTGTTCCGTTGGGCGGCGATGAAGCGCTGGTCGCTGAGCGGTGGCGGCTAACACGCCCCGCTGCGGGCTGCACTAGCGCCGCTTGTCCTTCGCCTCCGCTTCGGTCTTCTTCGGGGACTTGAGCGCGGCAAGCGCCGCCAAAGCGAGAAGTGTCGAAATGATTGTCTGATTGGTCATGGGGATCGCCCTCGAATCGCTAACGAAAGTATAACCCGGCGAAAGCGGCGGCGTTCCGCCGAAGGCGCGGCATTAATTCTGCGGAAATGTGTTGAATAGGCCGGGCAGCATTGCTAAGCGCTTTCTTGGCCTGCGCAGAGCGGGCCGTAGCGCCATTTCGGCGCGCGGAGGAGTATGATGAGCGGCGACAATCTCGATCTGAAAAATCTGGTCCGCACGATCCCTGACTATCCCAAGGCCGGCATCATGTTCCGGGACATCACGACGCTGATCGGGCACGCGGAGGGGTTTCGCTCGGCCGTGCGCAGGCTCGCGGCGCCGTTCGAGGGTCTGAAGGTGGACGCGGTCGCCGGCATCGAGGCGCGCGGCTTCATCATGGGCGGCGCGGTGGCCGACAAGCTCGGCACCGGCTTCGTGCCGATCCGCAAGAAGGGCAAGCTGCCCTGGCGCGCTGTCGGCCAGGATTACAAGCTGGAATACGGCTCCGACATCATCGAGATGCATGAGGACGCCATCCGGCCCGGCGAGCGCGTGCTCATCATCGACGATCTGATCGCGACGGGGGGAACCGTGGAGGCAGCCGTGAAGCTCGTCCGGCGCCTCGGCGGCGAGGTGGTCGGCGCGGCCTTCGTCATCGACCTGCCGGAGCTTGGCGGCATGCAGCGGCTCGCGGAACATGGGGTTCGCTCGCACGCGCTGATGGCTTTCGACGGCCACTAGCGAAAAGGCTGCTGCTCGACACGCTCGCCATGAGTCTCAACGTGTCGATAAGAAACGGCCCCATCCTGAGCTTGCCGAAGGATGGAGTCATATACGGCTTTTGACAAACGGCGGCCTTGGCGCCGCCGTACAGCCATCTCAAGAGAGGCGCCTTAGACATGGACGCCGAGGAATTTCGCCGTCTCGGGCATAAGCTCGTCGATTGGGTCGCGGACTATCGCGAGGGGCTTGCGCGGCTGCCCGTCATGAGCCAGGCCGAGCCAGGTCAAATCCGCGCGGCCTTCCCGGCGCAGCCTCCGCAGAAGGGCGGCCGGATCGAGGAGGCGCTCGCTGCGCTCGACGCGGTGGTTCTGCCGGGCATCACGCACTGGACCCATCCGGGCTTCTTCGCCTACTTCCCAAGCAACACGAGCTACGCCTCCATCCTCGCCGACATCGTGGCGTCCGGCCTCGGCGTTCAGGGCATGAGCTGGCAGACGAGCCCCGCCGCCACCGAGGTGGAAGAGGCCGTCATGGACTGGCTCCGCCAAATCGCGGGCCTGAGCGACGCGTGGACGGGCGTCATCCACGACACGGCCAGCACCGCCACGCTGACGGCGCTGCTCTGCGCTCGCGAGCGCGCCTCGGCATTCAGCCAGAACGCTGGGGGCCTTCAATCCGGCGAGCCGCCGCTCACGGTCTACGCCTCCGATCAGAGCCACAGCAGCATCGAGAAGGCGACGCTGCTCGCAGGCTTCGGCAAGGCGCATCTGCGGCTCATCGCGACGGACGGGAATCACGCGCTCAGGCTCGACCTCCTGGAGGCGGCCATCGCCAAGGATTTGCAGGCCGGGCTCCATCCATGCGCGCTCGTGGCCTGCGTGGGCACCACGGGAACGACGGCCATCGATCCGCTGCCGAAGTTGGCGGACATCGCCAGGCGCTTTGGGCTATGGCTCCATGTCGACGCCGCCATGGCCGGGACCGCGATGGCGCTGCCCGAATGCCGCCCGCATTTCGAAGGCGTCGAGCGCGCCAACTCGCTCGTCTTCAACCCGCACAAATGGATGGGCGTCGGCTTCGACTTCAGCGCTTATTTCGTGCGCGACACGGAGCACCTCATCCGCGTGATGAGCACGAACCCGAGCTACCTGCAGACGAAGCAGGACGGCCAGGTGAAGAACTATCGCGACTGGCACATCCAGCTCGGCCGCCGTTTCCGCTCGCTCAAGCTTTGGTTCTTTCTCATGGATGTTGGCGTCGAGGGCTTGCAGGCGCGCCTGCGCCGCGACCTCGCCAACGCGCAGTGGCTCAAGGAAAAGGTGGACGCCGCCCCCGGCTGGAAGCGTCTGGCGCCGGTCCCGTTCCAGACCCTCTGTATTCGCCATGTTCCCGCCGCGCTGGAAGGCGACGAGGACGCGCTGAAGGCTCACAATCTGGAGATCGCACGGCGCATCAACGAGGGCGGCAAGGCCTATCTCACGCCCGCCATCCTGAAGGGAAAGCAGATGCTGCGCGTGAGCATCGGCGCCGAGGCCACGGAGCGCGCCGAGGTCGAAGCGCTGTGGGCGCTGTTGAAAGACGCCGCGGCGGCGGCGGCCTAGGGCGAAAGCCTTAATTCGGGCAAACGACTCGCCGAATGAACGCGCCAAGATAGTTCCCGGGGGACGCAATTTTGCGGAAGCTTGACGGCTCCGCGGCGCTGCATTAGTCCCCGCCGCAAAGCCACGGGGTTAACCATGCGCTTTTTCTTGGCCATCTCACATAGGAGCGGCGCCATGACTTCGAAATGTCTCAGCGCCGCCGCGCTTGGCGTCCTGCTGATCGCAACAGCGGTCCCGGCGATTGCAGGCGCGGACGATTACGAATTTCAGGCCGTCTCCGGCGAGATCAGGGCCGGCAAGGGCCGGGCCATCGCGCTCAAGCTTATCGACAAGCGGACGAAGAAGCCGGTCGAGGGCGCGGTATTCCTCAAGACGCAGCTCGACATGTCGCCCGAGAACATGCCCGATGAAAAGGGCAGGATCGCGCCGGAAACGTCAACCGACAAGGCGGTTTACCGCTTCAAGGCCGATATCGCCATGTCGGGCGTCTGGGCGCTGAAGCTGCAGACCAAGATTCCGGGCGAGCGCGGAACGATCCAGGGCGTGGTCATCCTCCGGGCCAGCGACTAGGCAAGCAGTGGAGGGACGCCCGGTGGCTCGAACTCAGCCAAACCTGTTAGCTTCGCGGCCAGCGCCGTTTACACGCTAAGATTGCACCCCTAAGCTGCGCCCATCAGTCATGGGGAGCCGGCCAGCATCTTCCGGATGAAGACGCCGCCGAAAATTGAGGCGCCGCGATCGCCGTGTAAGCGATCGAGCGTGTAGGCCAAGGCCCTTTCCGTGCTGCTGTCATGCGCCGCTCAAGAGAGCGGCCGCCTGCGTTCCCCTGTTCCGGGACGAACAGGGCCAGCCATGATGTTACGGGGTAAACGAGTCATGAGATATGTGTTAATTGTTGCATTGCTTGCGTTCGCCGGTTTCGCACAGGCACAACCCTCCGGTAGGGATAATGGCGGCCTTCGGTGGATTATCTATGCGGGGTGGCGACATTCAGCCGATGGCGAAATCTGGCGGCGGCGCTATGTGAGACGCCACCGTCGCCACTGGCGCCATTACGTGAGAGACGAGGATCGCGGCGTGCGCGACCGCGAAACGCAAGGCGGTTACGTAAGCTGGCGAGCCCCCGAAAGAAGCGAGGCTTATCGCGGCTGGTGGCGCCCCGAAGGCGGTTGGCGCGAAGCTGACCTCCATGATGGTTTCCGCCGTTGCCGCCCGCCGATGCATGCCGCTGGCGCCGCCGACGCGCGAACAGAGGCTGCCAGAGGGATGGCCATCAAATCCTGGCAAGAGCAGGTTATCAATGAGCATGGCGAACGGTTCCTGAATTACGAGGCGGCCTATGTGATCGAGGAGCATTGCGATCCGGCTCGCGTCGGGGAAGGCAACATCATCGAGCTGAAGCGCTGCGTCATCACCGCCGCGCCATGCCTCTCACCGGCAGAGACGGAACGCCATCGCGATGAAGAGCGCCGCCAATAGAAGCGCGTAGGCTTATTCCTTTCGGGGTCGCGTTCGTTTGAAACGGCAGTTGCTCGTCTCCGCCATGAGAGACGGCGATGATGCAAATTGCCGGTTTCACGATTCGTCTCCAGATTCATGAGTAGAATGCGGACGGGGTGCGCCGGCTGGATGAAACTTCTTGGGAGCGCTCCTGCCTCTCGTCTACACTTCACGATGTGAGGGACAGCTTTGGAACGGGCTCGGCCTTCGAAACGCATAAGGGGTTGCGCGGGCGCGGCTTCCGCAGCATTTTGCGCGCATGCTGCATATCAACGACCTCAGTTTTCGCATCGAGGGCCGGCCGCTGTTCGAGCACGCGACCGCCGCCATCCCGCCGGGCCACAAGGTTGGCCTGGTCGGGCGCAACGGCGCGGGCAAGACCACGCTCCTGCGCCTAATCTCGGGCGAGCTTCATCCGGACGACGGCGCCATAAGTTTCCCGAAGAATGCGCGCCTCGCCCATGTCTCGCAGGAAGCGCCGGGCGGGCCAGAGACGCTGCTCGAAACCGTGCTTGCGGCGCATACGGAGCTTGCGGCGCTCACCGCAGAGGCCGAAACCGCCGATTGCCCGCATCGCATCGGCGAAATCCACACGCGGCTCACCGACATCGACGCGCATTCGGCGCCGGCGCGCGCGGCCCGCATCCTGTCGGGGCTCGGCTTCGGCGAGGAGGCGCAGGCGCGCGCTTGCGCCGAGTTTTCCGGCGGCTGGCGTATGCGGGTGGCGCTCGCGGGCGCCCTGTTCGCCGCGCCCGACATCCTGCTCCTCGACGAGCCGACGAACTATCTCGACCTCGAAGGCGCGCTCTGGCTCGAAGACTTCATCGAGACCTATCCTCACACCGTGCTCATCGTCAGCCACGACCGCGACCTCCTCAACAAGGCGGTGGATAGCATCCTGCATCTGCACGAGCGGCGGCTCGCCTTCTATACCGGCGGCTACGACCGCTTCGAGGAGACGCGGCGCGAGCAGCAGCGCCTGCAACTCAAGCTAAAGAAGACGCAGGACGACGCGCGAAAGAAGATGGAAGCGTTCGTCGAGCGGTTCCGCGCCAAGGCGACAAAAGCGAAACAGGCGCAAAGCCGGCTGAAAGCGCTGTCGAAAATGCAGCCCATCGCAGCGGAGGTCGACCAACAGGTCACGCCCTTCCGCTTTCCCTCGCCCGACCGTCCGCTCGGCAATCCGCTGATTCGCATGGAGGGCGCGAGCGTGGGCTACGACGCGGAAAAGCCGGTGTTGCGCGCCATCAACCTTCGGCTCGATTGCGACGATCGCGTGGGCCTGCTCGGCGCGAACGGCAACGGCAAATCGACGCTCGCGAAGCTGCTTTGCGGCAAGCTCGAACCGCTGTCCGGCGACCGCCGCGCCTCGAAAAAGCTCGAATACGGCTATTTCGCGCAACACCAGATGGACGAGCTTCGGCCCACGCGCTCGGCCTACGACCATATCGCCGAGTTGATGCCGGACGCGACGGAAGCGCAGAAGCGCGGCAAGGTGGCGGGCATCGGTTTCGGCGCCGACAAGGCGGACACGCCATCCGAAAAGCTGTCTGGCGGCGAGAAGGCGCGGCTGCTGTTTGCGATTGCGACGTTCCATGCTCCGCATCTCCTGATCTTCGACGAGCCGACCAACCATCTCGACGTGGACAGCCGCGAGGCGCTGATCCATGCGCTGAACGATTTCGAGGGCGCGGTCATCCTCATCAGCCACGACCGCCACTTGCTGGAAGCGACCGTTGACCGGCTCTGGCTTGTGAGGGGCGGGACGGTAACGCCCTACGACGGCGATCTCGACAGCTATCGCGAGGAAAGCCTCGCCGAGCGCCGGAAGCAGTCCACGGCGGCGAAGGCGAATGGCGGGCAGTCCGCCGCTGACGCGAAGCGCTCGCGCGAGGAGGGGCGCCGCCAGACCGCGCAGCGACGCGCCGAGCTTGCGCCGCTCCGAAAAGAGCTTGCCGAGAAGGAGAAGCGCGTCGAGGCGCTGCAGAAAAAAATTTCGGCCATCGACGAGGCGCTTGGCGATCACGGCCTTTACGAGCGGGCGCCGGACAAGGCGCGCGCGCTGACGCTGGAGCGGGCGGCGCTTGCCAAGGACCTAAAGCTGGCCGAGGATGGTTGGTTCGAGGCGCAGCTCGCTTACGAGGAAGCCGCCGCCGTGCAAACGATTTAGAATTATTACAAGAAAAATATAGCAAGGGCGAAGATTTTTCGACTTGGCTTCTCGTGTAACCTACTTGTTAGAATGATTTTAAAAGGCGGTTTTTCCTTGCCTTTTCGACCGCAACCCTCTTATCCTTGTTTTGTTCCGCAACAAAGCAAGTTTCCGGCGCATGATCATCTGTTCCTGCAATGTTTTGAGCGACAAGCAAGTGCGCAACGCCCTTGCCGGTCCGAACGCGCCCCGCACGCCGGCGCAAGTGCACCGGCAGCTCGGGTGCAAGCCGCAATGCGGGCGCTGCGTGTGCTCGATGCGCAAGATCTTCGACGAAGCCAAATCCGAAAGCCCGGCGCAACAGCCGGAGGCGAAAGTCGCATAACCCTTGAAATTCTGACAAATCAATCGAAATTGCGCGTGAGGCATTTTCTCTCGGGCGACTTCAACATCGCCCGGCCGCGTTCACCCCACGCTGGAGCCATTCATGAAGGGCGATCCCAAAGTCATCGAATATCTCAACGCCGGTCTGCGCCATGAGCTGACGGCGATCAATCAATATTGGCTGCATTACCGGCTGCTGGACAACTGGGGCTACAAGTCGCTCGCCAAGTTCTGGCGCAAGGAATCCATCGAGGAGATGGATCACGCGGACAAGCTCACCACCCGCATCATCTTCCTGGAGGGCTTCCCGAACATGCAGGTGCTCGACCCGCTGCGCATCGGGCAGACGGTGAAGGAAGTGCTCGACGCCGACCTTGCCGCCGAGATGCACGCGCGCGCGCTTTACCAGGAGGCGGCAACGCACTGTCATGCCGTGCAGGATTACGTGTCGCGCGACCTGTTCGAGAAGCTGATGCACGACGAGGAGGAGCACATCGATATGCTGGAAACGCAGCTCGACCTCGTGGACAAGCTCGGACTGCAGCTTTACTCGCAATATCACATCGGCGGCCTCGAAAGCGGCCATTGACGCGGGGGCGCCGCGCCGTCCGCTCTCACCGTCATGGACGCTCCGAGGCGGTCATCCAGAAAAACAAACGCAATCTTCGATACTAAGCCGCATGGCCGGCTCAGCCGCTGCTATGACTTAACGTGACCGTGCGCGCCCTCATGGTTCGACAGTCACCATGAGTGCGCCGACGCCTCGCGCGGCCTACGCCTTGTCATGAGCCCGTCGAAGGGCAAGGCCCACCTCGCTCCCGCAAACGGATGAGCGCCAAAACAGTCCGGCGCACATGTTCGATCGACCCTCCGGAACTTTCCATTGCTTCGCCCGGTTCGCCCGAAAGGTTTGAGGACGCATCCCGCGCCGCGCGGGACCGCGCCTCGTTCGCGCCCTGGCTGAGAGGATCGGAATGGAGCGGCACGCAGGGACACGCGAACGCGCCGCCGAAGCGAGCCGCAAGCCGCTCGACTGGCTGAATTTTCTGCTCGCCGACGTGCGCGGCGGGGTAGGCCCGTTCCTCGCGATTTACCTGATGTCGAGCGAGCATTGGGACGCGGGCAGCATCGGCATAGCCTTGAGCATCGGGGGAATGGCGACGGTTTCGGCGCAGGGGCCGGCGGGCGCGCTTGTCGACGCCGTGCGATGGAAGCGCGCGCTGATCGGCGTCGCCGCAATCGCCGTCGCCGCCGCCGCGCTCGTCATGGCGCTCGCCCCGAGCTTCTGGCCTGTCGCCATCGCGCAGGCCGCGAACGGCGCCGCCGACGCGGTCTTCCCCGTCGCGATTTCCGCCATCAGCCTCGGCATCGTGGGGCGGGCGGCGTTCACGCGGCGGGTCGGGCGCAACGAAGCCTTCAATCATGCCGGCAACGTCGTGACCGCGCTGGCGGCGGGCCTCGCCGGGTATCTCATCGCACCAAGCGCCGTGCTCTGGATCGTGGCCGCGCTTGCCGCCGCGAGCGTGGCCGCCGCGCTCCGCATCGACCCACGCGCCATCGATCACGATGTCGCCCGCGGCGAGGAGGAAGGCGCGGACGGCGCGCCGCAAGCGCTCAAGCTCCTCGTCGAGAACAAGCCGCTGCTCTGGTTCACGGCCGCCATTACGCTGTTTCATTTCGCCAACGCCGCCATGCTGCCGCTTGCGGGCGAGAAGCTTTCGCAGGGCCACCCGCAGGCGAGCCCGCTGTTCATGGCGTTCTGCATTGCCGCCGCGCAGCTCGTCATGGTCCCGATGGCGATCCTCGCCGGGCACAAGGCCGACGCCTGGGGACGCAAGCCGCTGTTTCTCGCCGGGTTCGCCGCTCTTCCTTTGCGCGGCTTCCTGTTTTCCTTCGCGAACGATCCTTATTCCGTCGTCGCGATCCAGCTTCTCGACGGCGTCGGCGCGGGCATATTCGGCGCGCTGTTCTTCATCGTGATCGCGGATTTGACGCGCGGTACGGGCCGCTTCAATCTCGCGCAAGGGGCGTCGGCCGCGTGCTGGGGGCTTGGCGCGGCGTTGAGCAATGGAGCGGCGGGCATGATCGTAGCGTCGGCGGGCTTCACGGCGGCCTTCGCCTTTCTCGCGGCGTGCGCGCTCGGGGCGTTGGCGATCTTCCTGTTCGCCGTCCCGGAAACGCGCGACTGGCGTCCCGATGCGGCGCGTGAAATGCAGCCCGCGCATGCGAGAGAAAGAGCGAAGGCATGATGTCGAATCCGGTTGAGCAATCCTGCAAGGGGCATCCCGGAAAGCGCCTTGGGCGCTTATCCGGGATCTCTTTGTGTCTGCGGCAGGTCCCGTGTCTGCGCAGCGGCATTTCATGCCGCTGCGCGCACGGGACGGCATCGGCCGGCACTGCCGTCTTACCGGTTTCAGCATGACGCACGCCAGCATTCCGGCCTCCCACGTGGAAATCTGGAGCATCGCGGCGGTGGCGGCCGGGGGCGTGATCGTCCGCCCTTTCGGGTTCCCTGAAGCGCTGTGGGCTGTGCTCGGCGCGGGCGCCCTCATGCTGCTGGCGCTGGTGCCGTGGCCGGACGCGCTCGCCGCCGTGGGCAAGGGTGGGGCCGTCTATCTCTTCCTGGCGGGCATGATGCTGCTGGCGGAGCTGGCGCGGCGCGAGGGGCTGTTCGATTGGCTCGCGGCGCACACGGCGGAGGCTGCGAAGGGTTCGTCGGCGCGGCTGTTCAGCCTGGTCTACGGCGTCGGGATCGCCGTGACCGCTTTCCTCTCGAACGACGCCACCGCCGTTGTGCTCACGCCCGCCGTATACGCCGCCGCGAAGGCCGCCAAGGCCGAGCCGATGCCCTATCTCGTGGCCTGCGCCTTCATCGCCAACGCAGCGAGCTTCGTGCTGCCGATCTCGAACCCGGCGAACCTCGTACTCTACGGCAATCATATGCCCGCGCTGGCGCCGTGGCTCGCCGAGTTCGCGTTGCCGTCGCTCTTCGCCATCGGCGCGACCTACGCCGCGCTCCGTTGGCTTTACCGCAAGGAGCTGCGCGCCATGATCGCGACACGCATCGAGGTCCCGCCGCTGTCGAGCGGCGGGCGCGCTACGGCCTATGGCATCGGCGTCGCGGCGTCGGCGCTGCTGCTCGCCTCGGCGTTCGAACTCCAGCTCGGCGCGCCCACCTTCGCGGCCGGCGCGCTGACCGCGCTGTTCGTGCTGGCGCGCAACAGAGAGGCGCCCTGGCCGCTGATCGGCGGCGTGCATTGGAGCGTGCTGCCGCTCGTCGCCGGCCTCTTTGTGCTCGTCGCGGGCCTCGAACGAACCGGCGTCGTGGCGACGCTGAGCGAGCTGCTCCGGGCGGGCCTCGCGCGCTCGGAACAGGCCACGGCGCTCGTCTCGGGCGCGAGCCTCGCCGTCGCCTCGAACCTCATGAACAACCTGCCCGCGGGCCTCGTCGCCGCGTCCGCTGCCGCGCCGATCCAGGCGCCTGGCGCCGTGAAGGGCGCGCTTCTGATCGGCGCCGATCTCGGCCCCAACTTCTCCGTGACCGGCTCGCTCGCCACCATCCTGTGGCTGCTCGCCTTGCGCCGCGAGGGCGAGCACATGAGCGCCCTCGCGTTCCTGCGCATCGGCGCCATCGCAGCGCCGCCCGCCCTCGCGCTGGCGCTGGCAGCGCTCATTTTCTTGCGCTGATGCAGCATTCTTCGGCGCGGGACGCGGCGCAAAGCGCGATTGCGCCGCGCGCCGTTCCATCGTACATACAAAGGGAACTTCCCAACCCTTCGCGAGCGCTCATGACGGACCTGCTTCTGACATACCTGCCGCTTGTCATTTTCGCGGCCCTCTCGCTCGTCATCGGGCTGGTGCTGCTCGTGCCGCCGTTCCTCATCGCGCCCAGCAAGCCCGACCCGGAAAAGGTCGCCGCCTATGAATGCGGCTTCCCCGCCTTCGACGACGCGCGCATGAAATTCGACGTGCGCTTCTACCTCGTGTCGATCCTGTTCATCATCTTCGACCTGGAGGTGGCGTTCCTGTTCCCCTGGGCCGTGGCCTTCAAGGAGGCGGGCGTCTTCGGCTTCTGGGCGATGATGATCTTTCTCGGCGTGCTCACCATCGGCTTCATCTATGAGTGGAAGAAGGGCGCGCTGGAGTGGGATTGAGCCGCGCCCGTTACGCTTTCGTTAACCCTGGCGCGCGCGAATTAGGTTACGCCAGTTCACGGGTTTTCGCCCCGTCTTCCTTAATTATGTTAAGGATAGCACAGGGCGCCTTTCGGGGGGGGGAGGGAGATAGAAAGAGACCGCGCACTTTGCAGCACATGTTAAGCAAGCATGAAAAACACTCGTAAATTCGCAGCATAAATTCGCGCGCACAAAAAGCGTACACAATCCGGAGCGCATGTTTCACGCACATAAAAGCGCACGCAAATTCGCATCACATGTTTCACGCGCACTTCCCGCAAGCATGTTTGTGTGCACGAATTCGGAGCGCATGTTTCACGCACGCTTCCCGGCAAGCATGTTTTGCGCAGCGCATGTTTCACGCACATAAAATGCGCGCTATAATTTCGGGCAAGTTTTCTGCGCGTGGTGGAAAAGCCGCGTCAAGATGCGCGGCGAGCGAAGTGCATAATATACATGTGAGAGAGTGTGAGAGAGCTGTGTGTGGCGTGTAATGTGTTCGCGTTGCGCGCGGTAGAATGCATCATGCAAGTCGCGAGTAATTTCGAACAGAAGCAAGAACGCATTACTTAAGACGCGTCTACATTTTCGCCTTATGTTGGTCGGGTCGAAAATTGATCAAGTTAATGTGCTGATTTGCATGAGAACAACTTAGCAGAACGTGTTTAACAGAGTGCTAATTTCGACTTCGGGTGTTGCATTTGGCGCGAGCTGGTGCTGGCCGCGCGAGGCATGCTGTATATGATATGTGGCATGTGGCATGTGGCATGCCAGTTGTTTCACAAGAGCTTGCGTGAAACGCGGCGCGCCATAGGACTGCGCCGGGCGGTCGCTTTCGGATTGTATACAATCTGTGGAGCATCGCGCCGTCGGCCAGCGCCGGGCCATCGCCCCGAACGTCGCCGCCGATCTGCGCCTCGCCGCCGGACTGCATCGAGCTGGCGCTCGCGGCCAACGCCGGGCGGTCGCCCCGAACGTCGCCGCCTGTCTGCGCCTCGCCGCCGGTCCGCATCGAGCTGGCGCTCGCGGCCAACGCCCGGCGGTCGCCTCGAACGTCGCCGCCGGTCTGCGCCGCGCCGCCGGTCCGCATCGAGCTGGCGCTCGCGGCCAGCGCCGGGCGGTCGCCCCGAACGTCGCCGCCTGTCCGCGCCTCGCCGCCGGACTGCATCGAGCTGGCGCCCGCGGCCAGCGCGGGGCCATCGCCCCGAACGTCACCGCCGATCTGCGCCGCGTCGCCGATCTGCATCGAGCTGGCGCTCACGGTCAACGCCGGGTGGTCGCCTCGAACGTCGCCGTCGGTCTGCATCGCCCGGTCCCTCGCGGCCAGCGCCGGGCGGCCGCCTCGAATGTCGCCGCCTGTCTGCGCCTCGCCGTCGGACAGCATCAGGCCATCGCCCCGAACGTCGCCGCCGGTCTGCGCCGGGCGGTCGCTCACGGTCTGCGCCGGGCGGTCGCTCACGGCCAGCGCCGGGCGGTCGCCCCGAACGTCGCCGCCGATCTGCGCCGCGTCGCCGGTCCGCATCGAGCTGGCGCTCGCGGCCAACGCCGGGCGGTCGCCCCGAACGTCGCCGTCGGTCTACACCGGACCGTCACTCACGGCCAGCGCCGGGCGGTCGCCTTGAACGTCGCCGCCGATCTGCGCCTCGCCGCCGGACTGCATCGATCTGGCGCTCGCGGCCAGCACCGGGCGGTCGCTCTGAACGTCGCCGTCGGACTGCGCCGGGCGGTCGCTCACGGCCAGCGCCGGGCGGTCGCTCGCGGCCTGCGCCGGGCCATCGCCCCGAACGTCGCCGCCGATCTGCGCCGCGTCGCCGGTCCGCATCGAGCTGGCGCTCGCGGCCAGCGCCGGGCCATCGCCCCGAACGTCGCCGTCGGACTGCGCCTTGCCGCCGATCTGCGCCGCGTCGCCGGTCCGCATCGAGCTGGCGCTCGCGGTCAGCGCCGGGCGGTCGCCTCGAACGTCGCCGTCGGTCTGCGCCGGGCGGTCGCTCGCGGCCAGCGCCGGGCGGTCGCTCTGAACGTCGCCGTCGGACTGCGCCTTGCCGCCGATCTGCACCGCGTCGCCGGTCCGCATCGAGCTGGCGCTCGCGGCCAGCGCCGGGCCATCGCCCCGAACGTCGCCGCCGATCTGCGCCGCGTCGCCGGTCCGCATCGAGCTGGCGCTCGCGGTCAGCGCCGGGCGGTCGCCTCGAACGTCGCCGTCGGTCTGCGCCTCGCCGCCGGACTGCATCGAGCTGGCGCTCGCGGCCAACGCCGGGCGGTCGCCCCGAACGTCGCCGCCTGTCCGCGCCTCGCCGTCGGACAGCATCAGGCGGTCGCCTCGAACGTCGCCGCCGATCTGCGCCTCGCCGTCGGTCTGCACCGGACGGTTGCTCGCGGCCAGCATCAGGCGGTCGCCCCGAACGTCGCCGCCGGTCTGCGCCGGGCGGTCGCTCGCAATCTGCGCCGTAGCAGCGAAGCGTTGCATTTGAGAAGGACGCTGTTGGGGCCTCAACTACAACGGGTGGCTTGTTCCGGTCCTGAAAAACGTATCCTCAAAAAGCTCCGCTCTCCGGCCCGCGCCATGCGCCAAGGAAGTCGTCAACCGAATCGCCGTTGATGCCTGTGAGCGGCACAGCCGTCGCCGGATCAACCCCCGTCATGAGTTGCGTCATCCAATTACCGAAGTTCGTAGCGTTTCCGCCAAGGTTGAGCGTGTTCTTATCGAGCGTGAGCGCCAAAGAAGCTGGCGAGATGGAAGGCATCTTTGACGCATCGCTTTTTGCGGGAGTTACAGGTTTCGCCGTCAAACCGGCTTTGAGATTGGCGAAGAAATTTTTATTCTTCAACAGAAACACCAACAAGACCAGACCCATTAACGCGGTGCTAAAACGGCGCAGCGGTTCGATGTATCCAAAAGAGCCCGCCATTCCGAGAACAGCCGCCCAATAGATAAAACCTCCCGGTCCGATCAAATCGGATTTGATCTGACGCCCAAACTGCACGTAAGTATCTTGGGCAGAGGTTATGACCAAAGCCAAGCCTATGATGATAAGAGCGAACGGCATGCAACCTCCAAAGAAGTTCTGATGAGTTTCATGATGCGTACGACCGCGTACAGCACATTTTCACTTTTGTGCAGCGAACAAAATCTCTTGCGTGTATTTCGGCATCCGATCTACTGAAATCCTGCGCCGATGTCGGTCAACTCTTGGCCGATGTCAAAATCAGTCGGATTTTCGTTGTCCACGCAGTCAGGCTTCACAATGTCTTCAATCCAATTCGGGATAGAAGGCGCGGACAATTTTTCGGATGTGGCGTTCGCTGCGGGAAACGTCGGGATCAAAAATTCACAGCGCAGCGGCTTGCCAGCCATAAGACAAGTGACGGCATCATCGAAGCGTCCGTCAAGCCACGGGAGAAGGCCTCTCAACAACTCTTGCGCTTCCTCTGCCGTCATCTTTTTCGCGTCGTCTTCCGACATGGTATAAGTCCACGGATGATATTCATCCATTACTCTTTTCGGACCTGGATCAACGATATTGATCCCGCGCGGAACTTTCGCCCAACGTCCTATCAACCGATAGCGGGCTTCCGAAGCGCATGCATCGCCAAGCGTGATGTAGCGTTTCATCTCATAAACGAGCGACGGAAGGTCGAATTCACCGTCGATTTTCTGCACCGGCTTACTCCACAGCGGGAGAACGTTGTACAAGAAAAACTCGTACAAATCTTTCCCCAACGTGATCTTGCGTGGGTTGAATCCTCTGGACCGGCACAAAGTGACCTCTTCCGAAGTACCGTCTTTGCCGATTTTTGTTTCGATGTAAGAATAAATTCCGCTGGCGAGAAAGAAACCGCTCTTGACCTTTTTACCTTCCCAATCGCCCAACTGCACGTCGGCGCGCGGATCGTCGCTCATCTTGAGACGCTCTCCGAGATCGAGCGGGCGCGTGCTGACAATTCCGTCCGTCATAAACGATACGATGGCGTAAGGGTCTTTCAAGGCGGCGCGTAGCAATTGTGCTCTGCATCCTGCGGTTATCGCGGCGCCGTAGTATGGGCATGCGCACGAAGGGACTTCGCCCGGCTCTCCGACCGACTGCACCGTTTTGCCGTACAGCGAATTGATAACGAGCTTGATGCATTTCTCAAGAATGTCGCCCAGCTTTTTTAGCTCTTTCCGCCTTTCATAAAGCTCTGGCAAAAAATCATAAGGCCGTTCGTCGTTTTCAGGATGAAATATCGAGTATTCCTCGATAGTCATTCCCTTTGAAAAAGGAACACCTGCGAAGAATGTCTCAAACCATTCGATCCCTGCCATCAACTCATCTCTCATCAACCACGCATATCCGCTTGACGGGAATTGAACGAGACCTTTCTGACGAACGCGATATGGAAAACGGGAAAAACGGAATCGGTAAATCATGCTCCATCGAAGTCTGCGGGAAGTTCCAACGAACGCAGAACATAGACAGAATGGAAGGCGCTTTTATCTTGAGTTCTTCAAAGCCCAATGCACCGCCGTGCTCCCATGTTCCGTCTCGCATCGAAGGCAGTTGTGTGCAAATATACGGATATGCGCTTGCGATATCATAGACCCAGAGCGGTTGGTCTTCGGCATAACCTTGCCGAAGCAGTTCGATCCTGCCGCCGAAAAAGGTATGATGCGCGCGCAATTGCTGAGTGCTGATGTTGTTTGTAGCGATATCTGCCGAATAGTGTTTCTCCGGCAAATCGATTGCGCGGAGTAAAGCGCCCGTTGCCGAACCCGGACCGCTCCAACTCCGCAGACGGATGCCGTGCTTGCCGTTTCCGAGCGGCAACTTGTCGAAGCCATCGCGCAGAACTGTGCATTCCTTAGCGAGCATCGTTATTTCATGTTCGCAGTACCGCTTGATTTCTTCGAAGGACCTGTTCGCAAATTTGTCGCGACCATCCTTCATGTTTTTGACGGCGGTCCAGTCTTCTTCTTTAATATAGCCGGGCTTAATCAAATTCTTGACCGCTTCGACGAAACTCGTCTGGAAAAATCCAAAGCCATCATCGACGCGAATGTATGCATCATAATCCAATATGGGACTAACCGAGCCGTCTGCGTTCAGCACGTGTTTATAAGGGGCGCGTTCGTCTCGCAGGCGCTTGATTTCGAGGGTTTTGCTTTTCATGTATTTGATCGCGAAATTCTTGTAGAAAATATATCCCGAGCGGCGTCTAGCTTTTCCGGGCTCCTTGCGGTTAGCAATCTGGCGTCCTTTGTGGTAAGGGATGTCTGCGCACAACTGCGTAACGTCGTATCCAAAACTGAACGACACGAAGTTGACACCATTCGGATAACCGTTTTCGGGTCCGAATTTTTCCAGCAAACTGACAAGCCATTCCAATATTTCGACCGAGGTCAGCGGCTTTTTGTCGGTCGTTCCAAGCCAATACGCTTGTGTATCTTCGCCTTCGGTGCGAGACAGCGACGGGTCCTTTTCCAACGCGCTCGTGGCGTGTTTTCTATGCCAGCCTTTGGCGCCCCACAGAAACGTGCGGTGTTTCGGATACGTCACGCCATCGACGATAATATCCTCGCCATCGTAATCCATGCCTTCGGCATCGATAGCGACAAAGGGGCGATGATATTCGTCTGTGTCCTGCTTTTTGCGGTGTTTCGCGACGGCATCCGGGTTGTCTTCCTTCCAAGCTTTGATTTTCGGCGCTTGCTTGCGCCGATCTTCCGCCACCTTAGCGGGATTATTGTCGCGCCACTTTTTTCTTTTAGCGCACCCCTTTTCGAATTGCGCAATTTCTTGAGGGTTTGCTTTTACATGGCGCACAGGACCGACAGGTTTAAAAGCGTGTGTAATAGACATTTCGGCAGTCTCCTTTTATGCTATGATTTCAAGACCCGCGCCAAGTCGGGATGTTTGGCCGCACGCATCATGTCGGCTAATTGATGCCAATCGCCATCGGGAAGGTGCTCGCCAGCAAGCTTCTTACGAAGGAGGTCAGGCATACGCGCGCGCTCGTTCGTGCTTACTCTGTAGTTATCGCGCGGTCGCTTGGCGTGCGGACCCGGTTTAACGCGATCAATCCCCGTAAGCCGTTTTTCAAAGTCGGCGCTCTTGCGATCAATTTGCTTTAACGTGAGCGGCGCGAACTGCTTTTCGACAAGGCGAGTTTCGCGTAGTTTCTCCCGCGTGAGCCTTTGCTTTTCCGCCGCCTTTTGCGTTTCGCGGCTCTTATAGATCAGTTCGCCTTCCGCATGCGCTCTCGCGAGAGCTTCCGGTGACGCGCCGGTCATCTTGACCGTGAAAAGGCGCTTCGAAATCGTCTTCGTGTTTTTGGCGACGCGCTTGCCGATCTCTATATAGCGCGATGATTTAGCCGAATGGCCAAGCTTTTCGAGTTCGGCTTTTGTCAGCTTACGGAAATCCGCCGCCTTGGCCCCGGCAATTCTTTTTTCCGCGCGGGTCAGCTTTCTAGCCATGACGGCAGCCTCCTTTTATCGAGGCGAAAGCGCCGGTCACGGTCATAGAAATTTTGTGCGAGCGCCTTAGTTTTTCTTGCGGCGCGAGCGTGCTGTTGTTATATTGAGACATGATTTGGAGTCCTTTTTGACTGTTCGGTTGATGGTTTGGCGACTGAAACTAGCGGTCATTAAAGAAGGTCTCCTTCTAACGATGCGGAATTGAGGGTTCCGCTGATAGCCTTGACAAAGTCGAATGCTTGTGACACTCGATTTTGTGGTTTAACTCGGGCTTACACGAAGACAGATTTACAAGGCGGCGCTTTCAGCCGCCTTTTTTTTCTTTGCGGACTAATTCGACGTAACTGATATGGTAACTCGGCAAGCTCTTACTGAATTTTGCGCAGCGCTGAAAATCCCAATTCGGAAGCATCTCAAAATGACCACGTTCGCAGAACTCTAAGTTATCGGCATGCATGCTGCGGGTATAGGGGCGGACGGCGATCATTTTGCGAACGGGATGCCGATCACATTCGTTCGGGAGATTAATCATCTCCGCAAGTTCGGCGAACTGGCCAGCGCCGATATACCCGTGCAGATCAGTCAAGATGTAAACGATAGAGACCCTTGCGATGCGCTCTCGGTAGTTGACGCACCAATCTGACCAATCAAGAAACATTTCGCGCGCGGATAAAACATCGGCTCTCGGGTGGAGCGACATTTCGATACGGCGCGCGAGAGCATCGTAATGCGAGGCGCGATACATCCGCATAGGCGCGCTTAAAAAAACTTGGATACGTTCTGCAACGGCGGGTGCGCCCTTATCGATAAGCCGGAATCCGGTGATGTTCGTTTCAGGAAGCGGACGCATTTTCCGCCTCGATTTCTCAACGGCTCAAAATCGCGCTCATCAAGATCGGGATTGAACTTGCGCCGCAGATTGAGCGCTTCCCGGCGGCGCGCCTTGTAAGCCGTCAGCTTCTCACCCTCAGAAATGAGCGGTAAGCCGCGCACGATGGCTATCGCCGCCAAGTCGGAGCGTACCAAGCCGCACTCGCGTGCCAAAGCCCAAAGAACACGATGTTCCTCAGGTGAAAGATCGACGGCATATCTAATCTTTTCGTCAAACGGCAACATTGTCAGCCTCGCTGAAATCGAGCGCCCAAGTTTTGCGAAGCCTATCAGCTTTCGCGCGACACTCGTTCTCGAAACCTTGCTTGAGAGCAGCGTCATATTGATCGAGCAACGCTGTATTCGAATGTTTTTCGAGCAACATGCGCAAGCCCGATCTAAGCGCCGAACGTAAAATGTGGCGCTTCGACACGCCGCGTTCCGTGGATAGTTCTGTGATGTATTCGAAATCTACAGGGTAGATTTGCAGAGCGACCTGTTTTTCATGCTTAGGCATAGCTTTCTCCTTCCTTCTATTGCTACATTAACCTGATTTGAGACGGCGTGGGTTAACCAAAGGTTAACGCGGCCTGTCAGGTTCTAAGTGTTGTAATTTCATCGCATACGGACAGGAGTACCAAGAAAGGCAAAGGCTTAGCTCTAGCCAAATCAGCTAGAACAAAGTAGAGTTCTCTTTTATGTCTGTCTGTGGTGACATGTTTTGTTGAGACGTTTTTGAGAGACGCCGAAAACTGCGCGCATTTACGCGCTTGTAATTTCGTGCGTGTACATTAGCACCTGGTTTTCTTCGACGGATTTTCTCATGCCTCGCATCGACATTCCCGAAAACGTTCTGAATTCGATGCTTCAAGGAAGGGCTTCGGGATTATCCTACGCAAAACTCGCCGAGAAGCATGGCTATAAAGTCAACGCGACTATGCGGGCGGTCAAGGAATGCGGGTTAACACCGGATGCGTTAAGACGGACCGGTCAAGCAAGCCTAAAACTGCCAGCCTACTGGCGTGCATCGTCTAGAGCGGTCAATGCTAAAGTGCTCATTCTACAGGGGCCGTGTTCCGGGCTTTCAGTTCGAAAGAAGCAACTGGTAGTCTTCGACGCGGACCGCGAAATCTCATATATGCCTGGACTGCCGCCTTTCGAAAGCATCATAGCGGAAGCGCCCGGTTTCCATGTCACAGGAGAGGCGCTGAAATGGCTGGCGCGTCATGAGGTTGGGCTGTTCGTCGCGACCGGGCATAACACGGCTTCCGTCATGCTCACCACGCCGCCAGCCAAGCAAGCAAAACTTCGGCTGGCGCAGTACGCCGCTTTCTCAAACCCCTTGCCGGTCGCGTCCGCCATCGTCACACAGAAGATTCTCGCGAGCTGCGAATGCGGCTTTCTCAGTAGACGCGAGACGCACGCGCATCTCTCGCGGGTCAAGATGGCGACTGATTTGCCGAACCTCCTGCTTGCCGAAGGTGTAGCTGCACAGGCGCATTTCATTGGACTTAGAAGGAAGCTCGTTTTTCGCGGTCTTGGAAAAGATTGGCCGGAAGCTTGGGATTCTTGGGATAGCCGCAACGCTTCGCTCTGTAATCCTTCGCCGCGTCACGCTCTCCATCCCTTCAACGCGATATTGAACTATGCTTACATGGTCGCCGCCGCGCAGATCGAACGCGCTTTAACGGCTTGGGGCTTCGATACCGCCATAGGGTTTCTTCATCTCTTGAAAGAGTATCGCGCGAGTCTCGTCTATGACGCGCTGGAATTGCAGCGCGGCCCCATCGATGCGCGAATTCTGAGTTTCACCGCGAACCGCACTTTCCGGCGTAAGGAATTCACGCTCTCAAACAACGGCGTCGTTCGGCTCGCGCCGGAAATCGCGCGGATCGTGGCGGGTCGCGCGCTGGCGACGCAACGAGACTTGAGCGAATTATGCGAGTGGCTTGAGAGCGCTGTTAGGCGGGGCGATGGAAGGACGACTTCGCGGCGATAAGATAGCGCAAGCCGATGGCAGACGCGCCTAGGTCGGAACCGGCGCTCAAAGTCGGGCAAAGGCCGTCAGCTGAAGAAGCGGGCCTTGGAAGAGCGCTCAAGCGGTTATGCCTGCTTTCGGATCTCATAGTGGGCGTGCTCGACACCGCCAACATCTCAAGCTACACGGAAGAAGTTGTTCTCGGAATTGCGGCCAAGTATTGGAATTTGCGCCCGCATCTTCCCCGTGCCGTTCTCTACAAGTATGTGGCAAATAGCGTTGCAATATTGGAAAATTTCCAAGCGCCCCCCCCCCCCCCCAATCTGATAGCATCCGCGAATGACGGTTGCACCGGCCAACGCTTTTCCTATCGTCGCCCTGGGCGGGTCCGCCGGGGGCCTGACGGCGTTCACGGCATTTTTTGAGGCCGTCGAAGCGTCGGGCGATCCCATAGATATGGCGTTTGTCGTCATATCGCACCTCTCTCCCGATCACAAAAGCCATCTGGCGGAGCTGTTGCAGCGCACGGTCCGCCTTTCGGTCTCCGAGGTCGCTGGCAGGACGCGGATCGAAGCTGGGCATGTGTACGTTCTTGCTCCCGGTCAAGCGCTGGTGGTGCGGCAAGGATGGCTGGAGCCACATAAGCGGGGGGCGGGGATCGCTCATCCCGTGGACGAACTTTTTGCGTCGCTCGGCGAGGACGCCGGATCGAGGGCGATTGCCGTCGTCATGTCTGGGACGGGGTCCAACGGCTCTGCAGGCCTGTCCGCGGTTCGCGAAGGAGGCGGCCTCGTCCTCGCGCAAAGCCCGGACTCTGCAGAATTCGGCGAGATGCCAAGGCGTGCGATTGGTACGGGGTTCGTGGACTCCGTGCTGCTTCCGGAGGAGATGATCGCAACGATAGCACGCTACGCGGAGCATCTCCGCTCTCCCGCTGCAGGTGAGCAGCAGCAAGAGGCAAATACTTCAGCTGTGCAAAATGAGGCGGGAAAGGAGAAGGCGTTCAAGGCGATCCTCGGGACATTGCGCGCAAACACCTCGATCGACTTCCGAAACTACAAGACGGGAACGCTGCAGCGGCGCATCGGCCGCCGGGTCGGCTTGCTGCGGCTGAACAGCTGGGACGCTTATGTCAAATACCTGCACGAGAAACGGGAGGAAATACAGGCCCTTACCAACGACCTGCTTATTGCCGTAACCGGTTTCTTCCGCGATCAGGAAGCCTGGAACACGCTTCGCGACGAGGCCCTCCGCCCGCTCATCGCAGCGCATGACACCGACCAGCCCTTTCGCGCCTGGGCGCCTGGGTGCGCTTCGGGCGAGGAAGCATACTCGCTCGCCATGCTTCTGATGGAGGAGATGAAGGCTCAGAAGAAGCGCTTTCCCATCGAGATTTTCGCCACCGACCCGTCGCCGACCGCACTGAGCCGAGCGCGGGCAGGGCTTTACCCCGAAGCCGCCTTGCAGCTCCTGCCAGAAAAGCTGAGACGGGACTATTTCGAGCGCGGAGACGATATTGCTGCGGTCTCGCGGAAGCTTCGGGAATGCGTGGTATTCGCACCTCAAAATGCCGTTCAGGACCCGCCCTTTTCACGACTAAACCTCATCGTTTGCCGTAACGTTCTGATCTATCTTCAATCTGAGGTCCAACAGAAGGTCTTGCGGTTGTTCCATTTCGCTCTTTCCGAGGGGGGATATTTGTTTCTCGGGAGCGCCGAGTCTCTGGGTGGAGCCGAGTTCCTGTTCGAGACTATTTCCAAGAAGTGGCGGCTCTATCGCCAACTCGGTGCAACCCGTCACGATATCGTCGATTTTCCTTCTCCACAGGGGGGAAGCCGGTATCTCTCCAACTACCCAGCGCCGGAGACAGGGCAACGCATGCCTGTGCGCAGAACCGAGGAAGCCTTAAAGACGCTGGCCGGCCGCTACGCTCCGCCCTCCGTTCTGATCGACAGCAATCTTCAGACGCTTTATTACCACGGCGCCACGGAGCGGTTCCTTAAGCCGCAATCGGGAGAACCGACCCAGGATCTCCTTGCAATGGCGCGCGACGGACTGGACCTACGCCTGCGCCGGATCATCGAAAAGGCAAAAGAGACGAACGCACCGCAAACGGAGCAGGGCCAGTTCCGTCAGGACGGCAAAACAGTGCCCGTTCTTGTTGAAGTTGTCCCGCTCAAACAGGATGGCGAAATCAGGTTTCTTGTCAGTTTTGTTGAGGCCAAGGCCAGCGGCATGGCGAGCAAAGCAGAGGTCGCGCCAGACTTGTCGCGCGAGCAGGAACTTGAAGCGGAGGTCAAGTTTCTTCGGGAGGAAATCATAACGTCGGCCGACGTCATGAACCGCTCCCAGGAAGAGCTGAAGTCTTATAACGAAGAAATCATGTCCATGAACGAAGAGCTTCGCGCCGCGAACGAGGAGCTCGAGACCTCGAAGGAGGAACTGCAGTCCCTTAATGAGGAGCTGAACACCGTCAACAACCAGTTGCGCGCCAAAGTGGACGAGTTGTACGAGCGCACCAATGATCTCGACAATCTGCTGGGCAGCACAGACGTGGCCACGCTCTTTCTGGGCCGGGACCTGCACATTCGCTGGTTCTCCCCGGGCGTTGTCAACCTATTCAATGTTCGCTCGAGCGATATCGGCCGTCGAATTTCCGACTTCTCCCAGAAAACGGCGGATGAAGATTTTACGGCGGATTGCGAGCGCACGCTCCGCACCCTGACGCCTTCCCAAAAACAGGTTCGAAGCAGGAATGACCGTTGGTTCGTCCGTCGTATTCAACCCTACCGTACCCGTGACGACCGCATTGACGGCCTGGTGGTTACGTTCTTCGATATCACCGCCATCGAGGCTGCCCGGCATTACGCCGAGAGCGTCGTCGAAGCAGTGCCGACCCCGCTGTTGGTGCTCGACCCCGATCTGCGCGTGATTTCAGCCAACCCAGCGTTCTACAAATCCTTTCAGGTGAGCGCAGATCAGACATCGCATCGCCTCGTCTACGACCTTGGCAACGGTCAATGGAATATTCCTTTGTTGCGCACGCTTCTGACCGCTGTTCTGGAACGCTTTGAAAACTTTTCTAATCAACTGGTTGAGCACACCTTCGAAACAATCGGCAAGAGGACCATGCTGCTGAGCGGCCAAAGGGTGGACGAAGCTCAACTCATTTTGCTGGTGATCGAGGACATCACCGAACGCAAACAAGACGAAGCGTATCAGAATTTGCTGATGCATGAGCTCAACCATCGCGTCAAGAATGCACTCTCCGTTGCGCAAGCCATGGCATCGCAAACACTAAGCAATAGCGCGTCTCTGGAAGAGTTCGGGGACGTATTTCAAGGTCGGCTTGCCGCGCTCGCGCAGGCTCACAGTCTGCTGTTGAAGCGCGATTGGACCCCGGTCAGCCTTGCGCAGCTTGTGCGAGACGCCACCCAGCCTTTCGATCCAGCGCGGGTGATCGTGGAAGGGCCGAAGGTGGAGCTTCCGCCCCGGAAGGCGCTCTCGGCTTATCTCGCCCTTCATGAACTCGTAACCAACGCTGCAAAATACGGCGCACTCTCCCAGAATGGAGGCAGGGTCTCCGTGCGCTTGAACATAAGACGTAAGGCCACGATCCGCCTCATTTGGCAGGAAAGCGGCGGCCCGCTTGTGAAACAGCCGGACCGCGAAGGCTTCGGCACCAATCTTATCAGGCAGATTACGCAACATGAACTCGATGGCGATTGCGATCTCCGCTACGAGCCTGAAGGACTGCGATGCGAATTAACGTTTCCGAACACATGACCTAATTCTTCCGCCGTCTCGGATAAGACCGCATTGGGATCCCGAAGCCGAACTCGGCGCGTATGGGATCGCGAGAAAATCGGCACGTCCGTTCACGACCCTGAAGAGCCTTGCTGGCCGCGAGCGCCAGCTCGATGCAGTCCGGCGGCGAGGCGCAGATCGGCGGCGACGTTCGGGGCGACCGCCCGGCGTTGACCGCGAGCGCCAGCTCGATGCGGACCGGCGGCGAGGCGCGGACAGGCGGTGACGTTCGGGGCGACCGCCCGGCGCTGGCCGCGAGCGCCAGCTCGATGCGGACCGGCGGCGCGGCGCGGACAGGCGGCGACGTTCGGGGCGACCGCCCGGCGCTGGCCGCGAGCGCCAGCTCGATGCGGACCGGCGGCGCGGCGCGGACAGGCGGCGACGTTCAGGGCGACCGCCCGGCGTTGGCCGCGAGCGACCGCCCGTCGCAGTCCGGCGGCGACGTTCGGGGCGATGGCCCGGCGCTGGCCGCGAGCGCCAGCTCGATGCGGACCGACGGCGAGGCGCGGACAGGCGGCGACGTTCGGGGCGACCGCCCGGCGTTGGCCGCGAGCGCCAGCTCGATGCAGTCCGGCGGCGCGGCGCAGACCGGCGGCGACGTTCGGGGCGATGGCCCCGCGCTGGCCGCGGGCGCCAGCTCGATGCAGTCCGGCGGCGAGGCGCGGACAGGCGGCGACGTTCGGGGCGACCGCCCGGCGCTGGCCGCGAGCGCCAGCTCGATGCGGACCGACGGCGCGGCGCAGACCGGCGGCGACGTTCGAGGCGACCGCCCGGCGTTGGCCGCGAGGGACTGGGCGATGCAGACTGGCGGCAAGGCGCAGTCCGACGGCGACGTTCGGGGCGATGGCCCGGCGCTGGCCGACGGCGCGATGCTCCACAGATTGTATACAATCCGAAAGCGCCTGCCCGGCGCAACCCTATGGCGCGCCGCGTTTCACGCAAGCTCTTGTGAAACAACTGGCATGCCGCATGCCACATGCCGCATACCGCATGCCTCACGCGGCCCGCACCAGCTCGCGCCAAATGCAACAGCCGAAGTCGAAATTAGCACTCTGTTAAACACGTTCTGCTAAGTTGTTCTCATGCAAATCAGCACATTAACTTGATCAATTTTCGACCCGACCAACATAAGGCGAAAATGTAGACGCGTCTTAAGTAATGCGTTCTTGCTTCTGTTCGAAATTACTCGCGACTTGCATGATGCATTCTACCGCGCGCAACGCGAACACATTACACGCCACACACAGCTCTCTCACACTCTCTCACATGTATATTATGCACTTCGCTCGCCGCGCATCTTGACGCGGCTTTTCCACCACGCGCAGAAAACTTGCCCGAAATTATAGCGCGCATTTTATGTGCGTGAAACATGCGCTAAGCAAAACATGCTTGCCGGGAAGCGTGCGTGAAACATGCACTTCACACGCAGGCTCAGACACATGCTCGCAGAACGTGTGCGTGAAACAACCGCTTCGGATTTGTCGAAAATTTCTGCGCACGTTTTTCGTGTGCGCGATTTTATGGCGGAATTTTTCGAGAGTTTTTAAAGCGCGCTTAACTCGTGCGGCTAAGTGTGCGCAAAACAGGAGCGTTGCGGCCCCCCCTCACTCCCCCCCAGGGCGCCTTTCGGAAGCCTTAAGCGGCGCCTATCGCATTGGTTTTGCTTGGGAAAATCCGGCTCTGACGCGGGATTCGAGGCGGTTGCATGCCGCCGGCCTGCAACCTCAGGCTTGGCTTTTTGGTGAACGCGCGCAACTTCATAACCGTTAATTCGCGAATTACAGGATTCTCAGAATCGCGCTTTTCGCGCTTTTTCCGGCATTTTTTGCGCGTTTTGTAGAACTTTGCAGGAACGAGGCGCCGCCACCGGCGCCGTTAACACATGGCCATTTTAACCACGTGACGGCGATACGCAAGCCGCGCGCCGTCTACAGTTCGAGAAAATCGAACTATAAGCGAAGGCTATCGAGGACGTAGCGAAGAAGCTATGCCGCCACGGCCTCTCGTTGACAACCCAGCCCCCGGCGATACCATGTTACCCATGACCAAGACCCATGCACGGCCATCCCCGAAGCTCCGCCGCGCCGCGGACAAGATGCGCACATACCGCGCCAAGCTGCGCCGTCAAGGCTTGCGGCCCGTGCAGCTGTGGGTCCCGGACACCAGGGCGCCCGGCTTCGCCGAAGCCATAAGGCGGCAGTCCCTGGCGGTCTCCCGCTCTCCGGGCGAGGAGCGGGATATTGCCTTCGTGGAAGGTCTGCTCGCCGAAAGTCTCGATCTGCCCGAGCGATGAGGCGCGGCGATATCGTCATCGTCGCCTTCTCCGGCGATTTCGGCAAGCCGCGGCCGGCTGTGATCGTGCAATCCGATTATCTCAACGGTACACACGCCACGATCCTGCTCTGCCCCTTCACGAGCGAACTCGCCGACGCGCCGCTGATCCGCATTCCCGTAACGCCCCGCGCGAGAACGGTTTGCAGCATCCGTCGCAAATCATGGTGGACAAGGCGGCACCGATGCGCCGGGAGAAAGTCGGCGCCCGGATCGGCGTTCTCGATCCCGAAACCGTCGTGCGGCTTAATCGATCTCTCGCCGTCGTCTTTGGGCTGGTGACTTGAAGCGCTGGCAGGCGATTTAGCGCCTACGAAACTTAATGCGTGCGGGAGTACTTCTCGACTACGAACTGTGCGACGCGGAATAAATCATTTTCGCTCGCATTGGCGCGAAAATGAACCAGAAGCTTAGGCAGCGAACGGTCTTTCGCAGCAAGCTTCGGTAATAAAAGTCCGAGCTCTTCTGCTTTCTCAAGCGTAGCATCCGTGAAATCCCTACTCTTTAAGGCAGCTCGACGCTGAATCTTTTCAAGCTGCTTGAGCACTTCATCTTTTGGGATAGGTGCAGGCTTTTTCTTCGCTGGCGCCAGCACTTGACGTGTCTTTTCAAGGAAGTTGGTTTCTCCAAGCCGCTTGTAGTCTCTTATTAACGCCTCGATATTCTCAAAAGTCAACGCCCCCTTGGATGTCTTGATGCGCTTGACTAGCTCAATCGTTCTTGTGTTCAGTTCATCAGCCATAGATTTTACGTGCATATTCATCCGCAACTCCGTCCAAATTATTGTCAGCATCTCCCGGCCTGACGCGACCAACGATGACTGACGCAACGTCAAGAGAACGGCGACCCAAAAGCGTTGTGTCATCCTTAAAACGTAAGCTGCCTGATTCCCGGATCTCGTTGGTGAGATATCCGCCTTTTAACCATGTTGTCCCCTTGAAAATGCCCTTTCGCAGATCCTCCATGGTATCTTGCTCATATCGGCGACGCTGACGTTCCGGAGTGACAAAGTTGAAAACCGCGTTGACCTGGGGACGCCGATCGAGCTTATAAAATTTCTCAATAACGCTCTGTGTAAAAACAACCCCGCGTCTTGCGAAGCCGTCCGGTCTCAGTGGTAACAAAATATAGTCGGAGTTCTCCATCATCGCCCGCGTAAAGAAAGACACGCTCGGGTTGCAGTCGAATATTACGAGGTCGTATCTTAGTCTTGCCTCTTCGATGGCAAGCGCAAAGTTATCAAGAAGCACATGATTGTCACCTAAACGCACATACTTTATCGACCGATGGTCGCCAGCAATGATGTCAAACCGAGGATGTTGCCCAGTGTTATTTAAGGGCATAGCAATTTCTTCTAAATTGACGGATGTTGCGGGGTTGACAAAAACTCCAAATTCATTCGCTCCATCGATGGGGCGTCCGACGATTGCAGGCTCGAAAAGGCCACAGACGGTTCGAAACGCGCTTATCCGCTCGTCGAGTTCTGATATAGTTAGGCATAGCTCGGTAAGATTTTGTTGGGGGTCCAAGTCGATAAGAAGAACCTTTTTTCGGTGCGTCAGATTGAGCCGAGCCGCCAACTGCGAGGCGACCGTTGTCTTCCCAACCCCACCTTTCTGATTGAAGAGCGCCACGACGCAGCAGTTTTTTTGAAGATGAGACTTCACCGCGCGCAGAATGCTTTCCCGTCTCGGTTGGGTAAGGTAAAAGGCGGTCAGCATAAGGAGATGCCCTAGCTGAGATTGCCACCAATCGTCCAAATTGTCTGCACGGAAGCTTTTCAGTAGTGGAACAATGGGCACTTTTCGTTCAAGTGCGTACTCGACTTCGCGCTTGACATGGACACTTTGATAGGAATCTGGACTGACGATCACGAGGAAGCATTTCGCCTCGCCAATTGCGTGCCCTATGTCTTCCCATATAGGCTGGCCGCCTTGAATGCGATGGGTGTCCCGCCAGACGCGTATCGTGCCTTCGATCAGTTCCTGAACCTGATTAGCTAAGGCTTGATCTGTATGACTATAGCTCAGAAATACGTGGGACACTAGGCAACTCCAATACGCAAAACAAAACCTGAAACAAGTGATTATCTAATAGCTAAAATTTGATCGAGTCAAGAGTTGGGGTACATCCCGCCACACCCCATTGTCCCGCGCGGCGGATTAGGTCTATAACCACCTCTCGTCGCTTATGCATCTTCCGAGGAGAAAACCGTGGTTCGCGGAGAGGCCATCAGCCCCCGGCCGGGCGTGCTCGCCATCGACCCTTACGTTCCGGGCCGCTCGAAGCTCGCGGGCGCCGGCCCGGTCATCAAATTGTCGTCGAACGAGACCCCGCTCGGGCCGTCGCCGCACGCCATCGAGGCGTATCGCGAGGCGGCCGCGCGGCTCGACCGCTACCCCGACGGCGCCTACACCGGCCTCCGCGAGGCGCTCGGCGCGGCCTACGGGCTGAACCCGGCGCACATCGTCTGCGGCAACGGCTCGGACGAGCTGTTCCACCTCTTGGCGCAGGCCTATCTCGGGCCGGGCGACGAGGCGATCTACACCGAGCACGGCTTTCTCGTGTACCGCATCGCGATCCTGGCGGCGGGCGCGGCGCCCGTTATCGCGCCGGAGAAGACCCTCGCCGCCGATGTGGACGCGATCCTTGAGCGCGTGACCCCGCGCACGCGCGCCGTTTTCATCGCGAACCCGAACAACCCCACGGGCACATATATCCCCTATCAGGAAGTGCGCCGCCTGCGCGCGGGCCTGCCCGAGAATGTGCTGCTCGTGCTCGACGGCGCCTATGCCGAATACGTGAACCGCAACGACTACGAGGCCGGCATCGAGCTGGTCGCGACCACGCCCAACACGATCATGACGCGCACGTTTTCCAAGATTTACGGGCTGGCGGCGGCGCGCGTCGGCTGGGCTTATGCGCCCGCGGCGATTGCCGAGGCGCTGAACCGCGTGCGCAGCCCGTTCAACCTCGCGCAGCCCTCCGTCGAGGCGGCGATTGCGGCGCTGGAGGACAGGGCGCATATCGAAGCGGCGAAGGCGCATAACGAGCTGTGGCGCGATCGCGTGACGCGCGAGCTGCGCGAGATGGGCTACGATGTCCCCGAGAGCGCGGGGAATTTTGTGCTGATCCCCTTCGGAGAGGCGCCCGGCAGAACCGCGCAGGACGCCGACGCTTATCTCAATTCGAAGCGCATCATCCTTCGGCAAGCGGGCGCGTATAAGCTGCCGCAGTGCTTGCGCCTGACCATTGGCCTCGAACACGAGAACCGCGCCACCCTCGACGCGCTCGCCGAATTTTCACGATTGTAAGACGATGACAAAACCCATGTTTGCAAAGGTCGCGCTGATCGGCGTGGGCCTGATCGGCTCTTCGTTGAGCCACGCCATGCGCCGGGCGAACCTCGCAGGGCAAATCTCGGCGTCGGCGCGCACCGAAGCGACGCGCGCCGCAGTCAGCCGCCTCAAGCTTGCCGACGAGGTGCACGAGCGCGCCGCCGGCGCCGTGAAGGGCGCCGGTCTCGTGATCCTTTGCACGCCGGTCGGCACGTTCGCCGCGCTCGCCGAGGAGATCGCGCCGCATCTCGAAAAGGGCGCGATACTCACCGACGCCGGCTCGGTCAAGTCCGCCGTCGTGCGCGACATTAGCCCTCACCTTCCGCCGCACGTACATTTCGTCCCCGGCCATCCCATCGCGGGCACCGAATTTTCCGGCCCCGAATCGGGCTTCGCCGAGCTGTTCGATAACCGCTGGACCGTCCTCACGCCGCCGCCCGGCGCGGACGACAGCGCGGTCGGGAAGCTGAAGGCGTTCTGGGAGGCTTGCGGCGCCATGGTGGAGATCATGACGCCGGAGCACCACGACCTCGTGCTGGCCGTCACCTCGCATGTGCCGCATCTCATCGCCTACAACATCGTCGGCACAGTCTCCGACCTGGAGCGCGTCACGGAGAAGGAGGTCATCAAATTCTCGGCGTCCGGCTTCCGCGACTTCACGCGCATCGCCGCCTCCGACCCGACCATGTGGCGCGACATCTTCATGAACAACAAGGAGGCGGTGCTCGAAATCCTGGGCCGCTTCTCCGAGGATCTGGCGGCGCTGCAGCGCGCCATCCGCTGGGGCGACGGCGATACGCTGTTCGATCTGTTCACGCGCACGCGCGCCGTCCGCCGCGGCATCATCGATGCGGGCCAGGAAAAGCCCGAGCATGAGAAGAAAAAAACCTGACCCGCCGCCTCGCCCTTCGACAGGCTCAGGGTAAGGCCGCGGCCGCAGCTCCTTCGCCAGAGTCGGGGGGTGAGGCCGCAGCCGCCGCTCCTCATGCCGAGCCTGCGGAACCATGAGAGACACAATCGCCGCTCGAACAACGACTTAGAGATATTGCCTTGGATTTATGGGTCTTCGCCTATGGCTCGCTGATGTGGCGGCCCGGTTTCGTGTTCGAGGAGGCGTCGCACGCGCTCCTGGAAGGCGGCCGCCGCGCGCTCTGCGTCTATTCCATCTTCCACCGGGGCACGAAATCGGCGCCGGGCCTCGTCTTCGGCCTCGACAAGGGCGGCAAATGCGAAGGTCTGGCGTACCGCGTCGCTCGGCGACGCGCGGCGGACACGGAAGGCTATCTCCAGCGCCGCGAAAACATCACGCACACTTATCTCGCGACGAAAAAGCCGGTGAAGCTGCTCGATGGAAGCCACCGGACCGTGAACGCGCTCTGCTTCATCGCCGACCGAACCCATGCGCAATATGCGGGGCGGCCACCGATCGAACGGCAGGCTTGGCTCGTGCGGCGCAGCGTGGGGCGCTCCGGCCCGAACATCGATTACGTGGTCAGCACCATGCAGCACCTGCGCGAGCTTGGCGTCCACGACCCCGAGCTTGAGCGCCTCATGGCGATGCTCGGCCACGGCCCCGCCAAAGGGCGGTAAATCCCGCCGCCTGCCCAGCGAGTGGGCGGCGAGATTGAGCCGCCGCCGCCCAGCTGGCGGATATCGGAAAGCGTGTCTCCATGCACACGCTCAGGCACAGGCCGATGCCCGGCCATCACATCGTTCGGGCCTACAGGCTGTCGCCGAAATCGGCGCGGAACTTCGCGACGAGCTTCTCCTGCCAGTCCGACACCGGCTTCAGCCGCCCGTAGAAGAAGCGCAGGATTTCCGGCTCCTCGACGAAGACGAGGCCGCCGACGAGCCTGCGGTTCTGGTACAGCCAGTCGATGCGGTCGATGGCGTAGTTGACCTGCGAAAGCGTGAACACGCGGCGCGGCATCGCCAGACGCAACAGCTCCATGGCGGAGAACACTTCGCTGCCGTCCGGATTGCGCTGCTCGGAGAGCGTGCCGCGCTCCATGCCGCGCACGCCGCCCGCGATGTACATGGCCGTCCCCAGCGCACCCGCGATATATTGCGATGGCGGGATGTGATCGAGGAAGCGCTTCGCGTCGATATGGCAGCCGAGGCCGCCCGCCGGGGTGATCACGGGGACGCCGCGCTTGACGAGTTCGCCCACCATATAGGCGATGAACTGCGGCCCCTGGTTGATCATGTCCTCGTCCATGGTCTCTTCGAGGCCAACGGTCATCGCCTCGATTTCGCGCACGGACATGCCGCCATAGGTGAGGAAGCCTTCATAGAGCGGCACCAGCCCGCGCATGCGCTTGTAAAGCTCCTCGCTGCGGATGCACATCGCGCCGCCGCGCACGCAGCCGAGTTTGCGCGCCGAGAAATAGACGATGTCGCAGAGGCCAGCGGTGCGCCGCACGATTTCGCGGATGCACGCCGCTGTCGGTCAGCATGTCCATGAACACGTCCGCGTTTTGCAGGAGGAACGTGTTGTTTCCCGCCTCGTTCATCGCCTTCAGCCGGTGTTCGATCGGCGGCAGGTTCAGTTTCTGAACGATGCGCACCTTGTGCATTTCCAGCGGAAGATCGGCGCCGCTGTGGAATTTGATGCTCGCCACGTGAGGACCCTTGGAGTTGCTTTTTGTGATTGCGCATTGAAGGGTAAAAAGCGGCGCCTTTGCAATTCAACGTGCGATTTAGCCGCTGCGACTTACGTCGTAGGCGTTCCGGCTCGGCGAAGCGACTTTTTCAGCCCCGCCGCCGCCCAGACCATGCCCGAGTTCACTGAAAATGGCGACGAGCGCGACGAGCGCGTTCTTGAACGCTGCCGAGAGGAAAACTTGCGCGAGCGCTCGGCAGGTAGGATGCCAGCCGCGCCCGCGCGCGAGGCTTGCGATTGCGCAACAGGCCCGGACGCTATGCGCCGCCGCGGTCGCCCTGGTTCGGCGTCCCAATCTTTTTTGCGAGCGCCGATACGGTGTGGCGGGCCTTTTCGCGCCAGGCCACCCAGTTGTTCTTCACCCAGTTCATCTGGATGACGCGCCGCTCGCCCTGGAACGGCTTGTGCCCGTGCCATGCATGCGGAGCGTTGACGAACGCAAGAAGCGTCCCGCGAGCGGGCGGCACTTCCATGATCATGTCGTCGAGATTGGCGGGCGAATTCAGGAGCCGGAGGCGCCCGCCTTCGGCTTCCCACTTGCCGTTCATGTAGACGAGCACCGTGACGATCTTGCTCTTGCTGTCGAGATGGATGGCCCCGTCCGTGCGCCGCGCCTGTCCGCGCACCGTGATGGTGACGGGGCGTTTTTCGAGCGCCACGCCAAGCTTGCGCTCCATGATCCGCCGGAACGGCGCCTGCCTCAAATCGTGCACGAGGGCGGAAAAGGCGGGACCGCCGGAGAGCGTCTCCAGCGGAAAGCTGCCGGGCCTGTCGATGCGCGGATAATCCTTATCGATCTCCTCCAGCCTCTCCTCGCCGATGAAATTCGGCACGAGGACAAACGGGAATGGCTTGGAATGAACGGACGCTTCTTCGAGATGAGGCAGGTTCAAGTTGCAGACCCCTGATGATTTGCGCGAAATTATCATGGTTAAAGGCAGGCCGTCCTCAATAGCTTAGTTTCGGACGGCCATCCACCCGATACCGATCAAATAAACGCGACCGATTTGCGCGGCGCATCAGTAAAGCGGCCCAAGCCCCGAGTGGAAAATGTAATTGAACCCGATCTTTAGCGTGTTCATCTCAAGGTTGTTGTCGAAGCGCCCCGCCGTTGATCCAGAGCAGCAGCTAAAAGCGTCGTTGCTGAGGTCGTAGTAGAGATATTCGCCTTTGATAGTCCAGGACGGGTTGAGCATGTATTCGACGCCTGCACCCATCGTCCACCCGCTGAACGTGCCGCTGTTCTGGTTGATGTTGTCGTAAGGGTCGTAATTCGTGACGCCGCCGTTGAAGAATGCAAAGCCGCCCTTGGCGTAGAACAGCACGTTGCCGTAGGCGAAGCCGCTTCGCGCGGCGATGTCGCCGTACCAGCCGCCCGAGCCCGAAACGGTGAAGGTGCGTTCCGGAGTATGGGCGTCGACGAAAGTATGGCTGGCGCCGATGTCCATCCCGCCGAGATCGAATTCGATGCCGTAGACAAAGTTGCCGAACTGGAGATTGTAACCGGCCTGGAAACCGCCGAGGAGACCGGAACTCGACACGCTCATCGGGGCCGGCAAGTCGGCGCCGCCGACGAACACGATATTGTCGCCCGCATCGAAATCGGCCCAACCGAGGCCGAGATGACCGCCCAGGTAGAAGCCTTGCCAGAACGGTGGAGGAGGCGGAGGCGCTCCGTAGTAAATGGGCGCCGTCGGAGGCGGCGGCGGCGGCGCATCCTTGTAGCCGCCATTGTAGTAATCGGCTGCGTGGGCCGCATGGGCCATCATAAGGACGCCGAGAGCTGCGGCGCCGGTCCGAACGAACTTCGCGACTGACATGATATTCCCGCTTACGTTGAACTTTGAAGCTTTACGCGGAACACGGGAAAGCCATGCCATCCGCCTTTGCGCAACGCAAGCGTGCATGATGTAGTCAGAAACTCCTATCGGGTGCATAGCCTGTGGATAGGGCGCCCGCCCCTGACGCCATCGCCTTGTTCCGCATTGCCGAACTTGCGCCTGTCGCTCGAAAGCCACACCGCGCGCGTAACTCGCCCAAGGCAAAGCCCGCGCCCGCCTTCTTTGCGCGCCAGACCGCACATAAGTTGCTGAAATCGCACGCGTTGCGCCCGGACGCTTGCTGGGCGTCGCGCTTTCCCGCTAAGCGCTTTCGGCGCCGGATTGCGGCCATGACGCCGCCCATGACGGGCATCGGGCCCAAACATTCGGCGAGGTGCGTAATCGCGGGCTCGGCTTCGCGACGGCAATGCATGCCTTTAGTCCGCGCAAAAATTCGGCGGCGGGATCGCGGCGAATGTGCTAGCAATCGTTTACCGGGACGGAGAAAAGCTCGTCATGAGCGTGGAACAGGACATCGCGGACCTGAAGCGGCGCGTCGCGCTTCTCGAAGAAGACGCCGAGGGCGAGAAACTCGTGATGCGGCACATCCTCAGAAAAGTCACCGAGAACGAGAACATCCTCCTGGATGTGAAGCAGGAAGTGACGGAGCTGCGCAACGAATTGGCGCTTCTTCGCGCCGACTTGCCCAGCATCCTCGCCGACGTCGTCGGCGCCCTGTTGCGCGAGCGCCTCGGCAAGTAGCCGCCGCAGGTCTCGGTCTTGAGCCTCGCCGCGCAGCAACCCTTAATCGGCGGAACGATGCTCGCCTCGATCCCGGCCAAATCCGCTCACGCCGCCTTCGAGAACACGAGCCTCGGCATTATGAGCGGTTCCGGCGCCGCCCGCGTTCTTCCGCCAGATAAGCGCGCACGTCATCGGCGCTGAAGTCGCCTCCCTCCGCGATCGAGGCCGCGAGCGTCGCCCGACTGGCCAGCTTGTTGTCGCGTTCGGCGAGTTGTTCGTGCACAAGCGAAGCGCCATAATTGACAGCCGCCTCTATGGAGGGGAATTGGCCCGCTTCCGCCAGCTAGCCGAGCCGCGCCTCGACCTCTGCGTTCAGTTCTACCAATGAAAATCCTTCAGGTTCTTGCGCTAATTTTTTCACGCGCCCCCCGCCTCGGTCTTCAGCCACGCCGCGCAGCAGGCCTTCGCCAGATCGCGCACGCGCAGGATATAGCTCTGCCGCTCCGTCACGGAGATGACGCCGCGCGCGTCCAGCAGGTTGAAGATGTGGCTCGCCTTGATGCACTGGTCGTAGGCGGGCAGCACCTGCAAATGACGGCCATTTCCGCCCGGCTTCGGCTCGCCCGCCGCGAGCAGCGCCTTGCATTCCTTCTCGGCGTCGCGGAAGCGCTGGAGCAGCATGGCGGTGTCGGCGAACTCGAAATTGTGCCGCGAATATTCCTCTTCCGCCTGGCGGAAAACGTCGGCGTAGAGCACGCGCTTGCCGTCGTCGCGGCCGTTGTAGTTCAGCTCGTAGATGCTATCGACGCCCTGGATATACATGGCGAGCCGCTCAAGCCCATAGGTCAGCTCGCCCGCCACGGGATCGCAATCGAAGCCGCCCACCTGCTGGAAATAGGTGAACTGCGACACCTCCATGCCGTCGCACCAGACCTCCCAGCCGAGCCCCCAGGCGCCGAGCGTCGGGCTCTCCCAGTCGTCCTCGACGAAGCGGATGTCGTGGAGCAGCGGATCGATGCCGAGCCGCACCAGGCTTTCGAGGTAAAGCTCCTGGATGTTTAGCGGCGAGGGCTTCAGGATCACCTGGAACTGGTAATAATGCTGGAGGCGGTTGGGGTTCTCGCCGTATCGCCCGTCCTTGGGCCGCCGCGACGGCTGCACGAAGGCCGCATGCCAAGGCTTGGGGCCGAGCGCGCGCAGCGTGGTCGCCGGGTGGAACGTGCCCGCGCCCACCTCCATGTCGTAGGGCTGAAGGATCACGCAGCCCTGCTCCGCCCAGAAATGCTGGAGCGTCAGGATCAAATCCTGGAAGGATTTGGCCGGGTTGAGCGTCGCTGCTGGGTTGACGTGTTTCATGGGCGCGTTTCTTCGTTTGTGGCCGCCTGGGCTGGCCGCACGGTAGTCTCCGAAATCCGCACAATCAAGCGCTGGCGAATGCGGCCCGCGCGTCTCCGGTAGAAAACGCGCGTCCCCGTAGGCGCTTGCGAAGGCTCGCCTTGCGCAAGCCACGATCCTTGCGCTAAACGGCTTCGCCGCAGATGCGCCAAACAATTTCGAGGACGCCATGGAAAGCACCGACGTCGCCGACAGCCTCAGGGAAGCCGCAGAACTCGATCTCGACAAGAAGGTCGCCGTCTACATCGCGCTTTTGGCCGTGCTTCTGGCGATCTGCAGCGTGGGCGGCGGCAACTCCACCAAGGATTCGACGCGCTTGAATATCCAGGCGTCCGACACCTGGGCCTACTATCAGGCCAAGAACATGCGGCAGACGAGCTACAAGCTGGCCGCCGAGGCGCTGGAGCTGAGGCTCGGCGAGCCGGGCTTGGCCGACGCGCAGCGCAAGCAGATCGAGGCGAAGATCGCCGCCTACAATGCGGAAATCAACCGCCTGGAGAGCGACCCCAAATGGGGCGAGGGCAAGAAGGAACTCGTCGCCAAAGCCAAGGCATTCGAAAAGGATCGCGACGCGGCGCTGAAGCAGGATCCGTATTTCGATTACGCCCAGGCGTTCCTGCAGATCGCGGTGGTGCTGGCCTCGGCGGCCATCGTGCTTAAGATCGGGACGCTTCTCATCGGCAGCGGGATTTTGAGCGTTCTTGGCGTGCTCATGATGGTCAACGGCTTCACGCTCGCGGTCAGCATTCCCTTCATCGAGTGACGGAAAAGACCGGCCGGTCCGAGTTGGAGCCGGCGGCGGAAGCGGCGATCGCCGCCCACTACTTCAGCGTCGCTCGCAAAGCGCGCGCCGCTGTCATGGCGATCGCCGGCGGCCGCGCCCCATCTGCGGCCGCGGCCTGAAACCAACCCGGAGCGGAAATCTGCCCAAAGCCGCCCCGGCATGCTTTCAGGCCCTCTCCCTCCGCAAGCGGCGAGCGACATCTTGCAGCTCAACCTGAAATCCTCGAAGGCGCTCCGAATAGCCGGGCTGCTCTGCCGAAAGTCCTCTCAAATCGCGGGCGACGCCCTTGAGCCGCTGGCTCAGCCTCACCAGCTCGACTCTGCGGGCGTAATCGTCATCCAGATAGTACGCCGTTTCCATTACCCACCTCCGCTGGACAAGCCCTAGCTCTGCCTTCGGGGTAAGAACGGGCGGCCGCCATATTTGTTCCGTAAGAGATGAGAATTTTCTCCAGGGACGATGTAGTTGTGTTCGGCCGGAGGTTCGCCGCTGACGGGCAGCCGGCGGCGCCGCGCGAAAACGTCACTTCGCATCCGCGGGCAGGTCGAGCGCGGCTGTCATGCCGGCGGCGGCGGCGTCGCGCTCGCCAAGCGGCTTCAGGCCGAACCGCGTCTCGATGAGCTTCAGGATCGAGGTCGTGTCGTACTGCGTGTGATCGACAAGGCCTTTCTTCGCCATCGGCCCGATCACCAGCGTGGGAACCCGCGCGCCAGGCCCCCAGCGGTCGCCTTTCGGCGGCGCGACATGGTCCCACAACCCGCCATTCTCGTCATAGGTGACGATAATCAGGCTGTCCTTCCAGAGATCGCTCCTCTCGATCATGCGGATGAGAAGGCGCGCGCGGTTCTCTCCCGCGAGAACGCTGGCATAACCGGGATGCTCGTTGTCCTCGCCGATCGGCTTGAAGAACACGACCTGAGGCAGATCGCCGCGATCGATGCCGGCGATCAAATCCGCCTCGTCCTTCAAGTGAGCCTTCGCGCGTTCGGTCCCGAGCGCGGTGGTCTTGAAGTAGGGGAAGGGCTGGTGGTGAAACTGGAACAGGGGATCGGGCTTTCCCGCAACCGCGTCATCCCAGCCGCCCGCATACCAGGCCCAGGAAACGCCGGCCTCGTCGAGCCGGTCGCCGATATGGGGCGTCTCCTGCAGGGGCGCGAGCAGGGCGTGGCTTGAGGCCTTCCTCGGTCCGTTCACCGGATAGGCGTTGTTGACGATGTAGCCGTCGGGCGTGACCGCGCCATCCTTCACCACACGCCCTTCTCGTCGAACTGGGCGACGAATTCCTTCGGAGCGTCCTTGTAGACGGGCGCGCATGCGCAAACGAGGAAGAAGTGGTTCAGGGTGGAGCCCCCGAAGGCCGCGTGGAAGAAATTGTCCATCAGCACATAAGTCTTGGCGTATTCCCAAAGGGGAAGCTTGGAGCCATCGTAATAGCTCATCACAAGCGCGCCGGCGTTGGTCCAGGCGACGAACTTGTCCATCTTGCCGCCGTCGATCTGAAGTTGCTCCTGATAGAAGCGATGGACGGCGTCGCCGGTCGTCTGGTCAAGCCCGGCGTAAGCATCGGCGGGGAACGGCGCGTTCGGAAGATCGGCCGGAAAGCGCGTGTCGGGGATCGCCGGCTTCGCGTTCGTGTTCATGACCGGCGGCAGCTTCTCGTAAGCGACGCCATTCTTATCCACCTGGACCGCCGCCGCGCCCGCTTCCTTGATGCCGTTGGCGCCGGGGAACAGCCCGTACAAACTGTCGAAGCTGCGGTTCTCCAGATAGACCACGATGATGTGGCCGATCTTTTCGAGGCCCGGAACCGGCTTCGGCGCGTCCTGCGCCAGCGCCGCGGACGAAACCAGGGCAAGCGCCGCGGCGACAGCGCGTGAAAAGATGGTTCGCATGGCGCCCTCTCATGAAAAACTCAGCCTTCAGTGCAGGACCAGTATGAAAATTCGGTGACAGAGAATGCGCGAGCAATCGCGCCCGCGCCGCCTGGTTAACTCGCCGGACCGGCGCCGCCCGCCGGACCAAAACGCCGCAGGCGGGGGCGCGGCGTTAAGATTTCACATGCCTGTCATCTAAGCCGTCTATCCCAGCGAGAATCAAAGCCGCGAAGCCTAAGGACGCGCATGCAGCAGACCTTGTTCGAGATTGGCGCCGTCATTGGCGCGACTTTGTCCGGCTTGCTCGCTTTAGCCATCGTCGATGAGAATTTCAGGTTCTGGCCCGGCAAGGGAAGCTGGCAAAGCCTGACCTGCTATGGCGCCGGCGTCCGCCGTTACGGGCGCAAGGTCGCCCGCTTCTACGACTGGAGTCACGGCTTCGCCCTTCTGAAACAGGCTGCGCGCGAGCGCGAGGCGGCCAAAGAGGCGCGCCTCTCAGTCGCGTTGTGAAAGCTCAATGTTCCGCTGGTCGGGCAGAAGACGCCGCCGCTGGCGGACGAGAGAGAGGAACGGCAGCCATGGCCTCCGCAAGCATCCCGGGTTCCGACCGATTTAACGCGGCCGCGCCCCGCCGGTTTCGAGCCCTTTTCGTCTCGGACCTTCATCTTGGCGCGAGGGCGTCCCAGGCTGAGGCTTTTCTCGACTTCCTGCGTCATCACGAGTCGCCCATCATCTACCTCGTCGGCGACATCATCGACTTCTGGAGCCTGAAGAGAACGCCGCTTTGGCTGCAATCGCATAACGACGTGCTCCAGAAACTCCTGCGCAAGGCCCGGAAGGGCACGCGCATCGTCTTTGTGCCCGGCAATCACGATCACGAGGTTCGCGGTTACGCCGGCATGCAGTTCGGCGCCATCGAGATCCACCACGACATCGTGCACGAGACCGCCGACGGCCGCCGCTATCTCGTCATGCATGGCGACGAGTTCGACGTCATCGTTCGCTATGCGCGCTGGCTCGCCTTCCTTGGAGACCGCTCCTACGAGTTTCTGCTCTGGTTGAACGGCCCGCTGAACCTCGTCCGGCGCGGGCTCGGCTTCGGCTACTGGTCGTTCGCGGGCTATCTCAAAATGCGCGTCAAGGGCGCCGTGAACTTCATCGGGGAGTTCGAGGGCGCGATCGCGGCGGAGGCCAGGAAGCGCGGCGCGGACGGCGTGATCTGCGGCCACATCCACCACATGGCCGACCGGATGATCGACGGCGTCCGCTACGTGAATTGCGGCGATTGGGTCGAAAGCTGCACGGCCATCGGCGAGGACGACGACGGCAAGCTCCATCAAATCTGTTGGGTCCCAGGCGCGCCGGAGGCCGCGCGCGCCGCTTCGCCTGCGGCCGTCACATTTCCCGCCCTGAACGAGCTGGCGCCGGGCAGAGCAGCGGCAGGCGCCATGGCAGCGAGCCGCATCGCTGAAACAGTCGGCGACAGCACGCACCGATAAGGTTTAGAATAAGCTGCAGCAGAACCTACTCAAGGAGATTTGAATTGGCGACCGTTGCAAATACAAGAAGCATCAAGAGCGACGACATGATCGGCGCCGCCGTCCGCCGCAGCAAACCTCTTTCCGCGGAGGGCGTGCGCGAGCGCCTTTTCGCGATGGCGTTTTCAAACCTCGTCTACGCCCAGATCTGGGAAGACCCCGCTGTCGACCTGGAGGCGCTCGCTCTCACGCCCGGCAGCCGCGTCATCGCCATCGCGTCCGGCGGCTGTAACGTGCTGAGCTACCTCACGGCGAGCCCGGCTCATATCACGGCCATCGACATCAACTCGGCGCATGTGGCGCTGAACCGTCTCAAGCTCGCCGCCGCGCAGCACCTCCCCAACTACGACGCGTTCTTCCGGTTCTTCGGAGCGGCCAACTCGTCCGCGAACGTGACGGCGTTCAAGCATTACATCCTGCCTCATCTCAATTCATCGACCGCGAGCTACTGGCTCTCGCGCCACGGACTGCGGCGGCGCCGCCGCATCAAGCGCTTCACCAGCAACTTCTACCGCGCCGGCCTTCTCGGCACGTTCATCGGCGCAAGCCACTTCTTGGCGCGCCTTGTGGGCGTCAATCCGAGGGTGCTCCTCAAGGCGCAGTCGCTGGAAGAGCAGCGCCGCATCTTCGAAGAGAAGTTCGCGCCGATCTTCAATCGCCGCGCCGTGCGCTGGCTCGTCAACCGCCCCGCCTCTCTTTATGGCCTCGGCATCCCGCCCGCGCAGTACAAGGCGCTCGGCGAAAGCGGCGAAGGCGGCATGGCGGAGGTGCTGCGTCAGCCGGCTGGAGCGCCTTGCCTGCGGCTTCCCGCTGTCCGAGAATTATTTCGCCTGGCAGGCCTTCGGCCGGCGCTACGCTCCCGGCGGCGCCTTGCCCCCCTATCTCGATCCGGCGAATTTCGCGCTGATCCGCAAGAACGCGTCGCAGGTCTCCGTCCATCATGCGTCGTTTACGGAGCACCTCGCCGCGTCGCCCGCGAACAGCTTCGACCGCTACGTGCTGCTCGACGCGCAGGACTGGATGAACGATGGCGATCTGACGCGGCTCTGGAGCGAAATCACGCGCACGGCGAAGCCCGGCGCGCGAGTGATCTTCCGTACCGCGGCGGAGCCCACCATCCTGCCCGGACGGGTCCCCGACGCCATCCTGTCCCGCTGGCTCTACGCCGAGGAACAGTCGCGCGCGCTCACTTCGAAGGATCGCTCCGCGATCTACGGCGGCTTCCACCTTTACATTCTGAAAGCATGACCTCGATGACACTGCCGGCTTCGGCGGCGAAGATGGACGCCATCTATCGCCGCCAGCGCTTCATTTACGACGCGACGCGGCGCTATTACCTGTTCGGCCGCGACCGCCTGATCGAGCGCCTCGCGCCGCCGGAGGGGGGCGCCGTTCTCGAAATCGGCTGCGGAACCGCGCGCAATCTTATCCGGGCCGCGCAGAGCTATCCGGGCTCGCAATTTTACGGCCTCGACGTATCGGAGGAGATGCTGCGCACCGCGCGCGCCTCCATCGCAAGGTCCGGTTTCAGGTCGCGCATCTTCGTGGCCAAGGGCGACGCCACGAATTTCGACGCCCAGGCCCTGTTCGGCCCCAAGAACTTCGACCGCGCCTTTGTCTCCTATGCGCTTTCGATGATCCCGGATTGGCGGGAGGTTGTCCGGCAGACGGCGGCCTCGCTGGCGCCCGGCGGGAAGCTTCTCATTCTCGACTTCGGCGACTTCGAAGGCTATCCGGCCTTGCTCCGCCGCACGCAGCTCGCCTGGCTCTCCCGCTTTTCCGTGACGCCGATCCCCGCCATGGATCGGAAGATCGGAGTGCTCGCCGAAACTTTGGGGCTCGCCGCGAAAACCGAGAAACTTTACGGCGGCTACGCGATCCTGGCGTCACTCGAAGCGCGGTGAGGCGGCGTTCCTCATTTAAACAGTTTCGGCGGCTTCCCCGGCGAAGCTGTTACGCTCCTGTCGTGAAACAGGCCGATCATGAGCCCAAAGAGCCGAACGTCACGCCAATGAGCCGGGACGCGGCCGGCGACAAACTTGAACCGTATCAAGAAGGGACAGCGATGATTGCTCATACCGTCACCTCCTTCGACCAGGAACTGAAATCCCTCGATGCAAAAATCTCGCGAATGGGCGGTATGGCCGAAGAGCAGCTCAAGACCGCGCTCAGCGCCATCACACAGTCCGATCCCGACCTGGCTCAGGAGGCGGTGGCGGCGGATGCGGCCATCGACGCCATGCAGCACGAAATCGAGGAATACGCCGTCAACCTAATCGCCAGGCGCCAGCCGGTCGCGGTCGATTTGAGGAGCATCGTCGGCGCCACGCGCATCGCCGCCGACATCGAACGGATCGGCGACATGGCGAAGAACATCGGAAAGCGCTTCGGCAGCTTCGACGAGAAAGCATGGCTCTCTCCCATGACCAAGAACCTCGGCGAAATGGGCGACCATGCGCTGTGGCAGCTGAAGAGCGTGCTCGACAGCTATTCCCAGCGGGACGGCGCGCTCGCGCTCAAGGTCTGGCTTCAGGACGCGGAAATCGACCGCCGCTACGAGGCGCTGTTTCGCGAGCTTCTGACCTACATGATGGAAGACCCGAAAACGATTTCATACGCGGCGCATCTTCTCTTTTGCGCCAAGAACATCGAGCGGATCGGCGACCACTGCACCAACATCGCCGAGGCCGTGACCTACATCGTCAGCGGTGAGACGATCGTGGAGCAGAGGCCGAGGCATGACGAGCTGCATCGCGCGGCTCATCAATAGCGGCCACGGCGCGCGGCAAAGGGGCAGCCGCGGCGTCCGGCGCTCTAGCGGCGCGCTTGCGCCCGATCTCGAAATCGCCGCTCGCACCCGAGACTGGCCGGACCTTCATCCTGGAACATAACCGCCGCCGCCCGCGATCATAGCATGTCTGCGGAGGACGCGAAGGCGGCAACATGAGCGCTCATATCCTTGTTCTTTACGGATCTTATCGGACGGACCGCATGGGCGTCCGGCTCGCGACCTATCTCTTGAAGCGCCTGAAGGAGCGCGGCGAGACCCCGGAGCTGATCGACGCGAAGGCGGTTGGCCTGCCGATGCTGGACCGCATGTACAAGGAGTATGCGGCCGGCGCGGCGCCGCCCGAGATGGAGGCGCTGGCCGCGAAAATCCGCGCCGCCGACGCCTTCGTGTTCGTAGCGGGCGAGTATAATTGGGGCGTGCAGCCGGGCCTCAAGAACTTGACGGACCATTTCCTGGAGGAGTGGTTCTGGCGGCCCGCGGCTATCGCCAGCTACTCGTCGGGGCGCATCGCAGGCGCGCGATCCAACGTCGCCTGGCATGGGACGCTATCGGAGATGGGCATGGTGGTCATTTCGAGCACGCTCGCCGCCGGCCCGATTGCGGAGGCGCTCGATGCGAGCGGCGAACCGGCGGACGACGCGGGCAAGTTCCTCGACAAGGCCTTCGCGCGCTTCGCGGACGATCTCGCCTGGTGGACCGAGGCCGCCAAGGCCCAGCGGGAGCGCAGGAAACCGCCTTATTAGCGGCCCGCCCCGGCTTGTGGGCGGGCATTTCGGCAATCGCGCCCTTTGCGAAACGCGCCATCGTGGACGGCAGAGCTTCGTGGCCGGGACGAAGCAAACCATGAAGCTTCCAGCCGCTCAACCGCATCTTTTTACGCCCGCGCGCAAACCTGCCCAGGTCTTCGCGCTGTCGAAGCAAATTGCCGGGGAGAGCCGAAATAAGCGAGCGCCCGATCCTAACGGTGCTTGAATAGCATCGGCGCTCGCTTGTCCCTTTCGGACGGCTTAAAGGCTACGCCCATCGCGAATACTGGAGAAGCCGTCAGAACGGCGCAGGGTGCGCTTGCGCCGCGCCCGCGACCGCCAAGAGGACGCTGAAAAAGCGGAAATCCGGGAACCATCCTTCGACAAGGATGAGGCCGGGTGCTATCAAAGCGTTGCACCTCATGGTGAGCTTGCCGAACCATGGGCCGCATCATTCTTCAACGACCTAGCGTCCCGCCGTGCTGACCGTCGCGACTTGGAACGTCAACTCCATCAAGCAGCGCGAGATCGCCTGCGCGGCTTGGCTGAAGCAGGCGGCGCCTGATGTGCTATGCCTGCAGGAGCTTAAATGCCAGACGGATGCGTTCCCGCGCGGCGCGTTCGAAGATCTCGGCTATAATTGCGCGGCGCTCGGACAGAAGGCGTTCAACGGCGTGGCGATCCTGTCCAAATTCCCCATCGACGAGATTATCGAGGGGATGCCCGGCGACGCGAGCGACGAGCAGGCGCGCTACATCGAGGCCGTGATCTCGCTGCCGGAAGGCAAGGCCATCCGCGTCGCCTCGATCTACGCGCCGAACGGCAATCCGGCGCCGTCGCCGAAGCTCGATTACAAGCTCGCCTGGCTCGCGCGGCTGAAGGCGCACGCGGAAACGCTGCTGTCCTACGAGGAGCCGCTCGCTCTGGCGGGCGACTACAACATCATTCCGCGCGCGGGCGATGTTTATAACGCCGCCGCCTGGGTCGAGGACGCGCTTTACAGGCCGGAGTCGCGGCAGGCGTTCCGCCGCATCCTGAATTTGGGGCTGACCGACGCGGTGCTCGCCTGCGATGCAAGCGGCGGGCAATACACCTTCTGGGATTATCAGGCCGGCGCCTGGCAGAAAAACCTTGGGCTGCGGATCGACCACATTCTGTTGTCGCCGCAAGCCCTCGATAGGCTCGCCTCCGCCGAAATCGACCGCCGCCCGCGCGCCTGGGACAAGCCCTCGGATCACACGCCCGTCACCGCGACGCTGGCGCTGTAGCTGTCGTCGCGGCGGAAGCGGTCAGTGCTCGTGATGCAGGATTGAAATCAGCGCGCAGATGAAGGTGAAGCATCCGGCCGCGCTGAAAATCACGGTCGCATGCCGCTCTGGCGGAATGTCCAGATAGACGGCGGCCACATTGCCGAGGATCACGCCCAGCATCGCGCCCGCCAGCGCGTAGGCGAGAAACCGAGCCACGCCGCGCAAGGCGCCATGCCGGATGCGATCCGGCTGCGGCGTGCGGGCGCCGCGGGCGCTTATCGGAGGCAGGGCGCGCCGGTCCGGACGAGGCTTCTGCTTCGTCGGCGCGGGCTTCTCCTCCGGGGCGCTTGTCTCGATGGCGGGCGCCAGGACCGGCGCCTGAGCGATAATCCCGGCGATTTCCAGCTGCGCAACCTCAACCGCCGCCGCTTCCAAAGCGGCGGGAGCGGCAGGCGCCGGCGCCTTCTGAGGCATCAACGCCGCGAGGCGCGCCTCAAGTTCGGCCTCCTCCTGCTGCCGCACCATATCGGGATCCATCGAACTCGTCCCCTCCCACTCACCATTGGCCCGATGCGAAGCCACCGATACAAAAACTGCGGCTCCAAGCACCCATCAAGGCGCTCGAAGCCGCAGGCATCGAACGATTCATGCGTCAAACTTGGCGCCTGTCAGGGCGCTCAGTTCTTGTCGAAATGGAGCAGGCCCCAGAACATGAAAAGGAGCGCGCCGCCGCCAGCCGCGCCGCCGGCATAGAGCTTGAGCTGATCGGGGGCGATGTGTAAATAGCGGACAGCCCCGAAGCCGATCCCGCCGCCGACGATTGCGCCAACCAGAACTTCGAGGATGAGCCTTAACCATCCGCGCACACGGCGGCGTTTGATCGGCTCGTCGCCCGGCCTGCGGCCAGTGCCCAGAGGAGGCAGAGCACGCCGGTTCGGGTTGACGGCCTTCTTCGGGGGCGCCGCTGGAGCGGGCGCCGGCGGAATCGGAGCCGGCTGCGTTTCCGCAATATCGATTACGTCTTCCGGCGCCTCGCTAAGAACTGATTCGGTTTGGTGCGGCGCAGCGGCGGGCGCTTCGACTACGGGCTTCTTCGGCGCAAGACCTTCGCTTGCCAACTCGCTTTCTTCCTGCTCACGCGACATGTCTCGCTCCATTTGTAGTTTCCCCCTAATGCAATTACCTCGATGCGGGCTCGAACCCGCGCTTACCCGTACATCGCGTTAACCATGCTTATACCATAACACACGCCGCGAAAAACGAATGCGTCAAAAGCGTAGCTTACGGCGACGCGCCGGCGCAGGGCGGCCGTTCTCGTTCCCGGCCTGGGCCTTACGGCGACGAGAAAGCCAAGGAAGCCAACGAAAACATCGCGCCTCCGCTATCCCCCTCGCCCCGGCCGGGCGGCCGGCGCCCTGTTCCATAATCTGTGGAAGAATTGCACGAGAGACCCCGGCGCACAAGGCCTGAGGCCGCGCATACATGGCGTTTGTCGAATAGCCGCCGAATCGGGTGCATCGGCTGGCGGGAATCGCGCCCGCCAGACGCGGCTTGACGGCTCGCCGTGAAGCGATGAAGAGACAGGAGCGGCAGGCTGGCGCGATACTGGAAACCTCTGTTTGGGCCTTGAACGAAGCCGCCGCGTGGCCGAATGTCGGAGTGCCGCCGAGTGGAGCCGCCAGCCTGCCGCGATGGCGCACTATTGCTTGCGAGGGAAGCATGGACAACGATGACGATCTTGAGGCCGCAACCCTGCTGACCCAGCTCGGACGCGATCCGCGCCGCTATAGCGGCTTTGTCAACGCGCCCGTGTTCCGCGGCTCCACGGTGCTGTTCCCAGACGCCGAAAGCCTCGAGACGAGAGCGGTCGAATACACCTACGGCCGCCCGTCCAATCCGACGACGCGCGCGCTCGAACTGGCGCTTGCGAAGCTTGAGGGCGGCGCCAAGACATTCCTGACGCCGTCCGGCCTGAGCGCGGTCTCCACGACGCTTCTCACCTTCGCGGAGGCCGGCGGACACATCCTCATCAGCGACAGCGTCTACCAGCCAACGCGCCGTTTCGCCGGCCGCGTGCTGAAACGCCTCGGCGTCAGCGTGGAGTATTACGATCCGCTGATCGGCGGGGGCATCGCGAGCCTGTTGCGGCCCGAAACCAGGCTCGTCTTCACCGAGTCTCCTGGATCGCAGACTTTCGAAGTTCAGGATATACCGGCGATCTGCAAGGCGGCGCGCGGCCGGGGCGTTCCCGTCGCCATCGACAACACCTGGGCGACGCCGCTTCATTTCCGCGCCATCGATCACGGCGTGAATATTTCGATCCAATCGGCCACGAAATACATTGTCGGCCACGCGGACGCGCTGCTCGGCGCGATCACATGCGACGCCGCTTCGGCCGGCGCGGTCAATGCCACGCACGAGGCGCTTGGCCTTTGCGCGAACGGCGAGGATTGCTTTCTGGCGCTGCGCGGGCTTCGAACGCTCGGCGTGCGCCTGGAGCGGCATTGGAAATCGGGCCTCGCGATGGCGGAATGGCTGCAAAGGCGCCCCGAGGTGGCGGCCGTGCTGCATCCTGCCATGCCGGGCGATCCCGGTTACGAGCTATGGCGGCGCGACTTCACCGGCGCGAGCGGCCTGTTCTCGATCGTCCTCAAGCCCTATCCCAAGGAAGCGGTGCGCCGGATGCTGAACGCGCTTCGCCTGTTCGGCATGGGGTATTCCTGGGGCGGCTTCGAAAGCCTGATCGTGCCGTACGATTGCGCCGCCGCCCGCACCGCCACCGCCTGGAGGTCCGAAGGCCCCGCGCTCAGGCTGCATATCGGCCTCGAAGATGTCGAGGATCTGAAGCGCGATTTGGAACGCGGCTTTGCGGCGCTCGCGCAGGGCGGCTGAGAGGTGTGGCGCATTCCCTGAGCGCCTATCGCGGTTCGATTCCTCTCTTCCAGCGGATTGAGGCGGACACTATAAAGCTTGCGCTCTGACGGCGAGAGCCTGGTACGGGTTCTTTACATAAGGTCGCTGCGTCAAGTGTTTTTTTCGTTTCCGTTGCCGATGTTGGCCCGCATCGATGGTTCTTTACGGCGTCCGGCCGAAACCGGCGCCAGCATCCAGGGCCGACGCAAGCACTGACCGTGCGGATGGCGCAATGTATTAAGCGCAGATCGCTCTGCAACCAACGTGTCGCGCGCTCACCCTCCCGGTCCGCACCCGCTGATGGCGGAGGGGCGGAAACGTGAAACCAAAAAAGTCTTTTGCCTTACCTTTCCTTTGCTCCGTTACCGGCGGCTTATGCGGCTGCCAGATCGAAATGCATGCCGTCTTTCCAGAGGCGGCCTAGCAGAACGGCCAGCTTCCGCGCAACTGCGACCCGCGCCTTTTTGGGGCCGTGGGATTTCAAAAGCTTCAAGCCCCAGCTCCTGAGCGCAAACCGCTTCTTGACCGTGGTCAGCATCACATTGGCGGCCTCATAAAGGTAATGCCGCGCCATGCTGTCGCCCTGTTTCGAAATGCCAAGACCGACATCGGTCTCACCCGACTGATAGCGCTTCTCCGTGAGCCCGAGATAAGCGCCTATGTCGCGCGTGCGCCCAAAGCGGTGGACGTCCTCGATGGCCGCTATAAATGCAAGCGCTGTGATCGTGCCCACGCCAGGCACGCTCATAAGACGCCAGGCCACTTCGTTGCGCCGGGCCAGGTCTTTCAGTTCATCGTCCAGCTTCACAATCTGCGAGTCGATTGCAGCCAACGCCTCAAGCAACGCCGAGACACCCGCCCGCATAAGCTTGTCATTCTGGACCGCTTGATGAGCCGCTTCGGCAAAACTCTTCATCCCGGCGCGGGACGGCAGCTTCACGCCGAAAGGCCTTAACAGCCCGCGCACCTGATTGCCGAGCGAGCGCTTCACCCGGACGAGCTGATCGCGCGCGCCGAGCAAGGTCTTGATCTTGTGGCTCTCCGCTGTCTTCACATGCACGGCCGTGAACCACCCCGTTCGAAGCATCTCCGCCAAAGCCCACGCATCCGCCTTGTCGGACTTAATCCGCCGGCTCTTAATCGCATCGGCTGCCCGGCGGGCGTCCATGCAAACCATCGGAAACCCCATGGCCGCCAGGGATCGGTGCAAATGGGGCGTAAAGGATCCACTCTCGATGCCAACCTTCTCAAGCTTCCCCTGAAAGCCCCTTAACCGGCCAGCAATCATATCGGGATGCGTGTCAACAATCCCCTGCCAAGCAATCTTGCCTGCCTCATCCACAATACATACCGCTGTCTGCTTGCCGCCCACGTCCAATCCTGCAAACATGCCCATCGCTGCTCTCCTTCCTTGCCGGGAATCACAGGCAGAAAGCTCTCACTTTCCGCCGGAGGGCAGCAACCTCATGTACGGGATGTATTGGCGAACATGACCACTCCGCTTGTCGCTCGCGCCTTCGACAAGGCCGCTCTCGACTATGACGCCGTCGCCGGCATCCAGGCGAAGGTTGCGAAGACGCTGGTGATGTCCGCCTGCGCCTCCGCGCCTCGAAGCATTCTCGATATTGGCTGCGGCACAGGCTCCGCGCTCTCGCAGGCGCGCAAGCGCTGGCCCGAGGCCGATCTCACGGGGCTCGATATCGCGCCGGCGATGCTGCGCGAGGCGCAGCGAAAGATACCCCGTCTTACGATAATTCAAGCCGATGCTGGCGAGTGCGACCTGATCCAGCGCTTCGATTTGATTTTCTCCTGCATGATGCTTCACTGGTTCGCGCAGCCTGCGGAAATACTGCAGCGCTGGCGGCGGTGGCTGGCCCCGGGGGGGACGCTCTACGTGGCCGTCCCCATCGCCGGAAGCCTTGGCGCGTGGCGCGACCTGTGCGATGACGCCGGAGTCCGGCATGGCCTCTGGCCTTTTCCGCCTGCCGATTTCGCGGAAAGTCTCGCTTCTGGCGGCGTCGTGCGGCGCCACACCATGACCTATGGCGCCGTCCTCGATTACTTGCGCGCCTTGAAAAAGTCGGGCGGCGGCACGCCGGGCCGCGGCCACAAGCCGATCTCCGCCAATGAGATGCGCAAGCTGGTCGGCGCGGCGCCCCGCCCCTTCCGCGTTGCCTATCATGTGCTCTATGCGCAGATAACCGGGCCGGACGCCTGAAAGCGGCCCGGCGCCCAAAGCCCTCCGGCAAGTTCCTGTTGTCCGCGCGCAAAACGGTGGCCGGAGCGCCGTGTAAGCCGGCGAAGACGCCACATGCCGATGCGCTTGCGTTGCAGCTCCACATCGCTGTTGACAGAGCCAGGCCCGAGCCGGGCTAACCCCGCGAATCAGATAGGCTCGCGCTCCAACATCGTTCTGGAGCTAGCCATTTGCGTTCGCTTTCCCTGCCGTTGCAGCCACCGCCGCGCGACAACGCGGCGTTCCTTGGCGTCGAGCGCTCGGCGCGCGGCCTGAAATGGGTCGAGCGCCTCGCTCCATCCGACGCCTATCTCGGCGCGGCGATTGCGCAGCGGCACAATCTGCCGGAGATCATCGGGCGCATCCTCGCGGCTCGGAACGTGGCGCTCGACGAGGTTCCCAACTTCATCAACCCCACCATCCGCGCGCTCTGTCCCGATCCCGCCGCGATGGCCGGCATGGATAAGGCGGCGGAGCGCGTTGCGCAAGCGATCCTCGCCAAACAGCGCGTCGCGATCTTCGGCGACTACGACGTGGACGGCGGCGCCTCCTCCGCGCTGCTGCATCGCTTCTTCGCCTGGCATGGCCTCAACGCGCGCATCTACATTCCCGACCGCATCACCGAAGGCTATGGCCCGAATGTGGAGGCCATCGCCTCGCTGATCGCGGACGGCGCCGAGCTGATCGTCACCGTCGATTGCGGCTCGACGAGCTTCGAGGCGCTCGACGCGGCCGCCAAGCGCGGCGTGGACGTTATCGTCGCCGATCATCACCAGATGGGCGAAATCCTGCCGCCCGCGCATGCGGTCGTGAACCCGAACCGCCTGGACTGCCTGAGCGGGCAGGGGCATCTGTGCGCGGCGGGCGTGGTCTTCCTGCTGTGCGTGGCATCGCAGCGCCGCCTCAAGGCCGAGGGCGCCTACGCGAAGAAGAAGGCCCCCGATTTGCTTTCGTGGCTCGACCTCGTCGCGCTGGCGACCGTTTGCGACGTGGTGCCGCTTACGGGCGTGAACCGCGCCTTCGTGGTGCAAGGGCTCAAGGTGCTTCGCAATCGCCAGAATGCGGGGCTGAAAGCGCTGTACGACGCGGCCGGCGTGAACAAGCCGCCCTCGCCCTATACGCTCGGTTTCATTCTCGGGCCGCGCATCAACGCGGGCGGCCGCATCGGCGACGCAAGCCTCGGCGCGCGGCTGCTCGCCTCAGAGGACGCGAGCGAATGCGCGCGCATCGCCGAAACGCTCGACAGGCTCAACCGCGAACGCCGCGAAATCGAATTGCGCACGGTGGAGGAAGCGGCCGCCTGGGCCGACCGCACGCTGCTGGAAGACCCCGCCTGCCCCATCATCATCGCGGGCTCCCCGGCCTGGCATAAGGGTCTCGTCGGGCTGGCGGCGAGCCGCTTGACGGAGCGCTTCCAGCGTCCGTGCCTGATCTTCTCGCAGGACGAGCATGCGGGCGAGGCGACTGGCTCCGCGCGCTCCGTGGCGGGCGTGGATATCGGCGCGGCGGTGCGAGGCGCTGTGGAGGCGGGCGTGGCGAAAAAGGGCGGCGGGCACGCAATGGCGGCCGGCGTCACGGTGGAGCAGCACCGGCTGCACGAGCTTGCGGCGTTTCTGCGCCAGGCGCTGGAGCCTTCCTATCGGGTCGCGGCGGCGGCGCCGGTGCTCGCCGTGGATGGCGCGCTGACGCCGCGAGCCGCGACGCTCGACTTCGCCCTTCAGCTCGAAAGCGCCGGCCCCTACGGTCAAGGAAACCCAGCGCCGCGCTTCTGCCTGCCATCGGTGCGCCTCGCCATGGCGAAGGAAATTTCGGGCGGGCACCTCAAATGCGCGCTGCAGGCGGCGGACGGCGGGCAGATCGGCGCCGTGGCGTTTCGCGCCGCGAATTCGGAGATGGGCGCGGCGCTTGCGCAGGCGCGCGATTTCCCCATCCATGTCGCCGGGCGCATCGAGCGCGACGAGTGGGGCGGCCGCAATCGCATCGAATTCCAGATCGAGGACGTCGCGCCGGTCAAGCGCTAAATCGAAGCGCCTTTCGCGGATAGTTGGTCTTGCCAAGCCGCGCAAACCCGACTTATATCGTGTCGCGGCACGCGAAGCCGCCAGCGCCCCCTTCGTCTATCGGTTAGGACGCAAGATTTTCAATCTTGAAAGAGGGGTTCGAACTCCCCTAGGGGGCGCCAAATCGTAGCAGAATCAGTGTGTTAGCGTTCCCAAACCCTGCAGAACCCGCCATTGAATCTCATAGGGTTTTTCCTGAAATTCCCAACCCCGATTGAGAGCCTCGTCGAGGGATAAGGGGCGCGGATGAAAGCGGGTGACCGAGAATTGAAGATCGGCGCATCGGCGGCGAAAGCCGCGATGTGAGTTTGCGATGCGCTCAAAAAGGCCTTCATGCCGTTTCGGCATCGGGAAGTCTCAGGCAAACCGCCAGATGTAGCGAGCGGCGCCCATCACGCAGCGGCCGTAAGCGGCTTGGCTCGCTCGATCCGCTCCCGTTCACGCGGATCGTGCATCGCGTCCCACAGATCGCAGCGCCGCTGCACATTCAGCCAGAACTCAGGGCTATTGCCGAACACGCGGGCCAAAATTAGCGCGGTGGGGGCGGTGATGGCGCGGCGCCCGTTGCAAAGCTCGTTCACATGCTTGCGCTGCACACCCATGGCCTCAGCCAGCGCGCTTTGCGTCAGCCCCAAGGGCTCCATGAACTCCTGGGTGAGGATTTCGCCGGCGCTCGCCGGCTTGCGCTTGGTGATCAACATGGCGTGCCTCACTGATAACTGTGGTCGTCCAGATATACCCCTGTTGCTTCGCCCCGGCCGCTATCCCATTGAAAGATGAGCCTCCATTGCTTGTCGACGCGGATCGAATGGAAGCCTTCAAGATTGCCGCGCAGCTTTTCGAAGTGGATGCTGGGCGGGACCCGCAAATCTTTGTTTGCCGTCGCGTCGTCGAGCATCTGCAGTTTGCGAAACAGGCGGCTTTCGAGAACGGGCGGGATTATCTTCGACCGGACATCATCGACGAAGAAATCGCGCAGCCAATCATCCCGGAAACTTACGATCACGCGCCCGCTCCACCGTGAGGTGGTGTACCACTCAATGGGTCACAAAGCAACGACCGCAAATCCAAGTCAGGCTGCCTCGCGTGCGGCGGCGCCGGCTTTCGCCCAGCCGCCGACAAGCCTGCCAATTTCATCGATGGCGCGAACCGCGCGCTCACAGCGCCGCAGATCGAGATGGCGCAGCTCGCACGCCATGCGAATGAAGATGCGCAGCTTTTCGAGGCCAAGATTCGCGCGGTCGAGATGAGCGCGGCGATCCCGTGTGTAGGTGGCCTCGATTAAGCCCTCAAGCACATCGAGCGCCCCTGATTGGGCGATGCCGATCCGAGCCAGGAAAACGATAGCTGGGCCGATTATCAGTGACCACGGTCGATTTACCTTACGTGGACGGGTTCAAGGGGCGTCATGGGCGCTGGCGTTTCTATTTCCGAAAGGGCAAAGGCGCCCGCGTTCCCTTGCCAGGAAGGCCAGGAACGCCCCCTTTCATGCTCGCCTATCAAAGGGCGCTCGATAACATCCCTCTCAAGAAGGAAGAGCGCTCGCGCGGGCAGCCTGGGACGTTCGGTCGCTTGGTTCAGGACTACTTCGCGAGCGCGGATTTTCTCCGTCTTGCGAGTACAAGGCGGATAGCCTATCGGCACGTGATAGAGCGCCTCATCCGCGACGAAAATACTGGACATAGGCTCGTGAGCCAGATGACGCGCCAGCATGCGCAAAACATGGTGGCCAAACGTGCGGCAACGCCGGGCGCGGCGAATGACCCTGAAGAAAATCGAGATCCTCGTTCACTTCGCCATCGACAACGGCTGGCGCAAAGACGATCCCACGCTTCGCATCAAAAAATTCGGCGAAGGGGAGTTTCACACCTGGACCGACGAGGAAATCGCGACCTATGAGCGCCGTTGGCCGGTGGGCACGCGCGAAAGAACTGCGTTCGCGCCGCCTTGGGGTTGGGCATTTGTGTTCGCGGCTTGTTTGCACCGTGCGCCGGCCTGCTGTCAAACTCGTCGCGACGGGCCGATAACCGGCCTGAAGGTTTTCTCGCGATCCGATGCGCGCCAAGCCGCCTCTTGGGTCCAATTGCGGGCTCCCCAAAAGCGCGGCGAATAGCATTATCGATCGATGACGGACAGTGTCCGGCGCGGCGGAAGCAGTTGCAATCGGACGGGCCATCGGCCAAGTTCCGGCAATGCCGACGACGCCCGAGCTCTCCCTTTTCGACGACGATGTGCGCGAGAAGACGCGCGCGCCGGGCGCCAGGGCGACCGTGCCGGTGCTGCTGCCGCTCGCGCTCGACGAGGCCTACACCTACGAGGCGCCGGACGGCGAAGCCTTGAGCCCCGGCGATTTCGTGGTCGTCCCTCTCGGCCCGATGAAGCGCATCGGCGTTGTCTGGAACGAGGCGGAAGGCCCCCGCAAGCCGTTCGACCCGAAAAAGCTCAAGGCGGTGATCGCCAAAGTCGACGCGCCTTCGCTGCCGCCGATCAATCTCGCCTTCGCGGATTGGGTCGCGCAATACACGCTCGCGCCGAAGGGCATGGTCCTGCAGATGATGATGAGCGCGCGGCTCGTGTTCGAGGCGGAGGAGCCGCGCTGGGGTTTCCAGCTTGCGGGCGAGGCGCAGGGGCGTCTCACCGAGGCGCGGCGCAAGGCGCTGGCCGTTCTCGCGGATGGCGAGGTGTGGCCGAAGAAAAAGCTGATGGACGCGGCTGGCGTGAGCGCGGCCGTCATCGACGGGCTGGCGCAGGCGGGCGCGCTCCTTCGCGCCGAGCTGCCGCGCGCGCGGCCGGCTTTTCCGCGCCCGGATTTCGCCTTCGCGAGCCTCACCGAGCCGCAGACCAAGGCCGCCGACCAGCTCCGCGCCGCCGTTGCCAGGGGCGGCTATTCCACCACGCTGCTCGACGGGGTGACCGGCTCCGGCAAGACCGAGGTCTATTTCGAGGCCGTCGCCGAGGCGCTCCGGCGCGGCCGGGAGCAGGCGCTGATCCTCCTGCCGGAAATCGCGCTGACGACCCAGTTTCTGGAGCGGTTCGAGGCGCGCTTCGGCTGCCGCCCCGCCGAATGGCATTCCGCCGTCTCGCCGAAGGAGCGGGCGCGGGTGTGGCGCGGCGTGGCGGAAGGCGACGTGCGCGTGGTGTGCGGCGCCCGCTCGGCGCTGTTCCTGCCCTATGCCGATCTCGGCCTGATCGTAGTGGACGAGGAGCACGATTCGTCCTTCAAGCAGGACGACCGCGCGATCTATCAGGCGCGCGACATGGCCGTGGTGCGCGCCTCGCTCGGGAAGATCCCCATCGTGCTAAGCTCGGCGACGCCGTCGGTCGACAGCGTCGTGAATGTGAAGCGCGGCCGCTACGGCCACGCGGTTCTGCCCGCGCGCTTCTCCGGCAACAGCCTCCCCGGCATCGAGGCCGTGGACCTCAAGGCCGCGCCGCCCGAGAAGGGCGCATGGATCAGCCCGCCCGTGGTCGAGGCCGTGAACGCGGCGCTTGCGCGCGGCGAACAGGCGCTTCTCTTCCTCAATCGCCGCGGATACGCGCCGCTGACCCTCTGCCGCGCCTGCGGCCACCGCTTTGCGTGCCCGCAATGCACGGCCTATCTCGTCGAGCACCGCTTGCGCGGTCGGCTGATCTGCCACCATTGCGGCTTTTCGCTGCCCTTCCCCAAGAGCTGCCCGGCGTGCCATCGCGAAGGTCTGCTTACCGCATCCGGCCCCGGCGTCGAGCGCGTGATGGAGGAGGCGCAGAACCGCTGGCCCAACGCGCGCATGATTGTGCTGTCGAGCGATCTCGTGCCGGCCACCGCGCAGCTTCGCGAACTCCTGACGCGCATCACGGCGGGCGACGCGGACATCATCGTCGGCACGCAGCTCGTCTCCAAGGGGCACAACTTTCCGAAGCTCACCTTCGTCGGCGTCGTGGACGGCGATCTGAGCCTCGCCACCGCCGACCCTCGCGCGGGCGAACGCACCTTCCAGCTCCTGCATCAGGTGACGGGCCGCGCGGGCCGCTTCGGCGCGCCGGGGAGCGGGTTGATCCAGACGCATTTCCCCGATCATCCCGTGATGCGGGCGCTCGTGACCGGCGACCGCGAAGCCTTCTACGAGGCCGAGATCGCCATGCGCGAGGAAGCCGGCCTGCCGCCCTTCGGCCGGCTGGCGGCGATTGTGATCTCCGCCAGGACGAGGCCGGAAGCCGAGTCCTACGCCCGAGCGCTCGCGCTCGCCGCACCGGAAGCGAGGCTCATCGCGGTGCTGGGGCCGGTGGAGGCGCCGCTCGCCATCATCCGCGCGCGCCATCGCCAGCGCCTGCTCGTGAAGGCCGCGCGCGAAGCCGATCTGCAGGGCTATCTCAGGGAGTGGCTGTCTCGCGCGCCCGCGCCGCGCGGCAGCCTCGCCGTGCATGTGGATGTCGACCCGTACAGCTTCCTTTAGCCCGGGCGGCGCCTCGAACTCGAAATCTGGCCACGCATTGAGGGCGCCTGAAAGCTCGCTCAAAAATCTATCTCGATTGTGATTTGCAGCCTTAACTGGGCGGTGAGGCAGTTGCCTTAGGATGCAGTGAGGTTTTCTGAGGGGCGCGCGTTGTCTTGATGGGCTGCCGCCCGCGCGCCGGGATTCATGCGATGCAACATCAGGTCCGGCTCGGCGAAGAGATTTACTATGTGCCTAAGTACGATGAACGGCTCGCCCGGTATTTTCCGGTGACGCGGCTGCACCTGTCGCTCGTCCCGCCGCTGTTGACCGTCGGACGCGATCTCGTCATCTCGCCGAGGCCGTACGCCGACGGCGCCATCGCCCGCGACAAGATCGGCGGTTTCTGGATTTCGAAAGACGCCTACGAAGCCTACAAGGCTCGCCGCGCCCAGTCGATGTGGGCCCGGATTTGCGGCGCGCTCAGCCTCGATTCCCATTAATCGCGGATCCCGTCGAAGTGTTCACCGCCGATAAAGGATCGTGCGTATAAACGGACGGAACCGCCCTTTGGCCGTTCCCGCGAAGGCGGGAACCCAGTATTCGATGAGCGTCGCGCCGAAGTGCATGAGGCGGTGTGTGGATTGTCCGATGGAGCCGTCTTGTGCGCGCTGCGGCATGGAATGCTGCTGCGCAGACGCGGGATCTTCCTGCGGCGTGTCCGGGACGGCGCTTGCGGAACGATGCGAATGCGCCGCCGGCTGCGGTCTCCGCTAAATTTCGAAATCGAGCGTGACCGGCACGTGATCCGATGGGCCGTCCCAGCCGCGCGCGCCTTTCAACACGCGTGCGGCCCTCGCTGCGCCGGCAATCGATCCGGCGCCCCAGATGTGGTCGAGGCGGCGCCCCCGGTCGGAAGCTTCCCAGTCGCGGGCGCGATAGCTCCACCACGTGTAAAGCTTCTCTTCGGGCGGCACAAAGCGCCGGACGAGATCGACCCACGGCCCTTGGGTCTGCACCTTGGCCAGCGCCTCCACCTCAACCGGCGTATGGCTCACCACCTTGAGCAATTGCTTGTGCGACCAGACATCGGTCTCAAGCGGCGCCACGTTGAAGTCGCCGAGAAGCAGCGCGTCGCCCTCGCGAGCGCCATGCCACGCGGAAAGCGTCTCGAGATAGGCGAGCTTCTGCTTGAACTTGGGATTGACGGCCGGGTCCGGGATGTCCCCGCCGGCGGGCACGTAAATGTTGTGCACCGAAAGCCGCTCACCGCCCGGCAAGACAACCCGGCAGCCGAGATGCCGCGCGTCGGCTGTCCCACAGAAGCTTTGCCTCGGCAACTGCGTCAGCGGAAGCTTCGAAAGCGTCGCGACGCCGTGATAGCCCGCCTGACCGCAAACTGCGATGTGAGGATAGCCAAGCGCGACGAAGCCTTCGCGCGGAAAATCCTCATCGCGGCATTTGATTTCCTGCAAGCAAAGGATGTCGGGCTGTGCTTCGCCAAGGAAGCGCGCGACCAACCCGAAGCGCAAGCGAACGGAGTTGATATTCCAACTGGAGACTCGAAATGTCATGGGCATAAAAAAAGCGCCCAACTCCGGCGAAGGTTGGGCGCTTTGCGTTTTCACGCATGCGCCGGGAGGGAAGCCGGCGCTGGAAGCCTGATGCCTTCGGCTAGACGGGGGGGCACTACCGATGGTGACTGGCATCAGTCTTCCAATGCCAGTTAAGATAGCATGTGTGAGGCTGGATGCAAATCAAAAATGCAAGATTTGAGACTTGACAGTTGCGAATTTGTCGCCAGCTTTGCCTTGTCAGTTGCTGTTCTTGGACCCGAGCGTCTTGGAAAACTCGAAAAGTTCAGGCGCTAACTCCTTGTTTTGTTCGAGATTCGCCACCTGGACGCGCGTGTCTAGCCCCTGTGCGTCGGTGATGGTCCATTCCTTGAGCGACATATCCGCTTTGTTGAAAAACAGTCGAATTCGCCCCGAACCGCCCTTCCGGTCCTCAACCGTGACCACAACGTCGTTCGCGCCTTGCTCGACGCCGAGGATGTTCGCGTCCTTCACAAGATCGACGGTTTCGGACAGAAGCAGCCGGAACGGCGTCATATCGATGGGGTAGCGATCCGATGTGTTCAGGTCGTGGTCCTCGATGGCGAGGTACTGCCCGTTGGAAATAATCTTGAGCTGGCTCGGCGGCGCATAGTCGAACCGCACCTTGCCCGGCCGCGCCATGTAGAATTTTCCACGCTTTTGTTTCGTGTCCGGGTCGGTTTGAAGGAAGGCGCCGGAAAGGCTCGTCATGCCATTGAAATAGGCGTTGATTTTCTCGACGATCTGCAAGTCGCTGTCGGCGACGGACGCCTGCGGCTTGGCGAGGTCCGTGCGCCACGGCGTGGAAGCGCCGCCCACCGGACTCCCCGGCCTTGCTGGGGCGGCTGGCTGAGGCGCGGGCGCGGCGGGCGCCGCCGGCTGCGTCTTCATGATCTCGGTCTGCCCTCCCTCCGCAAGCGCCGATCCCGCGAACCCCGCGGCCAGCAAGACGCCGGCCGCGCAGCGCGCGAGCCTCGCGCGGATCATAGGAAAGCTCGAAATCCTTGCGGCGCCGAAGCTGCATGGTCTGGTCGCCCCCTGTAAAAAGCCTGTCCGATTTTGGCGCCATGAATTTGGAAGAAAGCGTCAAATTCGCGGCGAGCGGACGCGGCTTGCTCTTATTCTCAGTCTTATGCGCCAAATGCACCAAATCTTTGCCGCGACGCCGGTTTACGCCAAGGCGAAGCTGGAACGAGCGGGCGGATCGGATCGCCGTTCAGGCAAACGCTCCTAAATAGACGCCAACCACTAAGAAGGCGCCCATCATGGCGCGGTAAACCACGAAGGGCCAGGCCGAATATCTCTCAAGGATCCGCAGCAATCCCCATATGGCGGCGAACGCCGAGAGGCTCGCGACGAAAAGCCCGGCGCCCAGCACCGACCACCCATGCGCATCGAGATTTGCGTGCCGCAGCTCCCACAGCTCCTTGAAGCCGGCCAGCGTGATCGCCGGAAGGCCCAGGAGAAACGAAAAGCGCGCGGCCTCCGCCCGGTCGAAATTGAGAAACAGGGCCGCCGTCAGTGTCGATCCGGAGCGCGATACGCCAGGGATCAGCGCTCCGACTTGGGCGACGCCGACAATCAGCGCATCGAGAAGTGTGCCGCTTGCAAGGGTGCGCCGGTGCCGGCAGAGGATTTCCGCAAGCGCCAGCAGCAAGGACATGGCGAGGCTTGCCCAGCCGATGACCCACAGGCTGCGCAGAGGCGAGTTGCAGGCGTTGAGGACGGGCGCCAGGAGCAGCCCGCCGACGATAATAGGGACAGTCGCCAGCACGATGGCCAGCGCGAACTGCAGCGACTTATCGCGCCAATCCCCCCGCGCAACGGCCGAAACCGACCCGAACGCAAGCCGGCGGACGTCGCTCCAGAAGTAGCTTACGACGGCCGCCAAGGCCGCGAGCTGCATAGCGGCCGAGAACGCCGAGCCCGGATCGCGCCAGCCGAAAACCGCCGGGACGAGCCGCATATGCGCTGTCGAGGAGATGGGCATCAATTCGGTGATGCCCTGCACGACGCCGAGCGCCATGACTTTCGCATACCCAAGGCTCACAAACCCGGTATCGAGACCGTTTGTGCATTCAGCGACCATGTTCCCCCCATCAGCGCAATCGGGGGGATGGCTAAGCAGACACCGCCGACTTGCCTAACGCATCGTCATCCCGGCCAAGCGAAGCGCGAGCCGGGATCTGCAAAAAAAATGAGCGCAACGAATTATCAAGATCCCGGATAAGGCTTCACCTTTCCGGGATGACCAACAAAGGCCATCCGTTGGCTTACTTGGAAAACTCTGCTTAGCAGGCTAAAGGGTGAGCCGCAAGCTGCGGGGGAAGTTTATAGGCTATGCTGTAAATGGCATTAAGGCCACCCCCCCCCCTTCTGCGGAAGTTCGGTGCGGCGGCCGCGCCTTGGCCGTCGCGGCGGCGCCCCTCTCGTGCGCAGCGTCCGGTTAACTCAAATCTTGCCTCGCCCTCGCAAAGGCCTTAATAACGGCCCTAAATTGCTTCCCATCGAGCGCGGTCCGTTCTAGAAGCGGCGGCGAAAGCGTCCGCCCATCGAGGCGCCCGATTTAGTTTCCCGAGAGGCGAGGAGCTCCCAATCGTGACTGTAAGGTTTTTTTGCATTGGCGCTTTTGCGCTGGCGCTTGGAGCGCAAATCGCCCATGCGGCGCCCGTCGCCCGCGTGAACGGGACCGACATCACCGAGGCCGAGCTTGCCTTCGCGGAGGCCGAAGTCGGCGCCGAGATCGCGGGCCTGCCCACCGAGAGCCGCCGCCGCGTGCTCATGGAGTATCTCGTGGAGGCGCATCTCTTCGCCGATGAAGCGGGCAAGAGCAAGCTCGGCGCCGGCAAGGATTACGAGGAGCGCCTCGCCTATTACAAGTTGCGCGCTCTGCGCGACACCTTCTATGAGAAAAAGGTGCGCGAGGCCGTCACGGAAGCGCAGGCCAAGGCCGCCTATGACGAGCAGGTCGCCAAGCTGAAGCCCGAACCGGAGGTGCGCGCCCGCCACATCTTGGTCAAGACCGAGCAGGAAGCGAACGACATCATCGCGCAGCTGAAGGGCGGCGCGGATTTCAACGAACTCGCCAAGAAAAGCTCCGACGGCCCTAGCTCCAACGCAGGCGGCGATCTCGGCTATTTCTCGCGAGGCCAGATGGTGAAGGCGTTCGAGGACGCGGCCTTCGCGCTGGAGCCGGGCGCGATTTCGGCGCCGGTTCAATCCGATTACGGGTGGCACGTCATCAAGGTCGAGGACAAGCGCAACCGGCCTGTCCCGAGCTTCGAGGAAGTGAAGGAGCAGATCCTGGCCTCGCTGATCCAGACGCAGCTTAGGGACGTGGTCCAGAAGCTGCGCGGCACGGCAAATGTCGAGATCGTGGACCCCGAGCTGAAGAAGGCGATCGAAGAGGACGCCAAGGCCGCGGCCATCGAGTCCTCCACGCAACAAAAATAAAGGCCGGACTGGAGATCGCCGTGGCGAAAATTGACAAGGTTTCGCCGTTCGCGCCGGGCGAGCTTGCGACGCTTCCGCCCATCCCCGGCGTCAAGATCGCGGTGGCCGAGGCGGGCGTCAAATACGCGAACCGCACCGACGTGCTCCTGATGCTGTTTCCGGAAGGGACCGAAGCGGGCGGCGTGCTCACGCGCTCGAAGACCTGCTCCGCGCCGGTCGACTGGTGCCGCGAACAGCTTCAGCACGGCGCAGCGCGCGCGGTCGTGGTCAATTCCGGTAACGCCAACGCGTTCACCGGCTGGCGCGGACGCGAAACGGTGGAGGCCACGGCGGCGTTCGCGGGAGAAGCGGCGGGATGCGATCCAGACCGCGTTTACATCGCATCGACCGGCGTGATCGGCGAGCCGCTCGACGCCGGCAAATTCAAGGACGTGCTGAAGGCCATCGCGCCGAACGCCCGCGAAGACCTGTGGGCAGAGGCCGCGCGCGCCATCATGACGACCGACACCTTCCCGAAGCTCGCAACCAGGCGCGCGATTGTCGGCAATGTCCCCGTCACGCTGAACGGCATCGCCAAGGGCTCCGGCATGATCGCGCCCGACATGGCGACCATGCTCTCCTTCATCGTCACCGACGCACCCATCGAATCCCATGCGCTGACGAAGCTCGCCCAGCGCCACGCGCAAGCGACCTTCAATTCCATCACGGTGGATAGCGACACGTCCACGAGCGACACGCTTCTCATCTTCGCGACCGGCGCCGCGGCGGCGCATGGCGCGCCGAAAATCGCGAGCCCCGACGATCCCGAGGCCGCCGCCTTCTCGGCCGCGCTGCTCGGGCTCATGCACGACCTCTCGATGCAGGTCGTGAAGGACGGCGAGGGCATCACCAAGCTGATGATCATCCATGTCGAGGGCGCGGAGGACGACGCCGCCGCGCGGCGCATCGGGCTCGCCATCGGCAATTCGCCGCTGGTGAAAACCGCAGTGGCGGGCCAGGACGCCAATTGGGGCCGCATCGTCGCCGCGGTCGGCAAATCGGGCGAGGCCGCCGATCGCGACCGGCTCGCGATCTCCTTCGGCGGCATCCTCGTGGCGAAGGACGGCCTGCGCCATCCCGATTATGACGAGGCGAAAGGCGCCGCCTATATGAAAAACGCCGAAATCGAGATCCGCGTGGACGCCGGAACCGGCGGCCCCGGCCGCGCCACCGTCTGGGCGTCCGACCTCACCCACGGCTATATCGACATCAATGCCGACTACCGCAGCTGACGCGCCCGAGCGGCGCCTCTTGGTGGTGGTCGCGGTTGCGCTCATCGATGCGGACGGCCGCGTGCTGCTCGCGCAGCGCCCCGCGCATAAGCAACTGGGCGGCTTGTGGGAGTTTCCGGGCGGCAAGCTGCAGGAGGGCGAAACGCCGGAAGCCGCGCTCGTGCGCGAGCTGAAGGAGGAGCTTGGCATCGACGTTCCACCGCGCTGCCTCGCGCCCCTGACGTTTGCGAGCCACAGCTACGAGACGTTTCACCTGCTGATGCCGCTCTACGCCTGCCGCAACTGGGAAGGCGAACCGGAGCCGCTCGAAGGCCAGCAACTCGCCTGGGTGAGGAAGGAGCGGCTGCGCGATTACCCCATGCCGCCCGCGGACAAGCCGCTCATCCCGATCCTGCAAGACTGGCTTTAGCAATCCGACGCATCCGTTTGCTTACCGCCGTCGCGTGGGCGAGCCGAATGCGCCGGCCTTATGCGCGCGCCTTCGGCCTGACCGGGGAAGGCGCCACGCGCTCAGACGAAAGGATGGATCGGTTCGGCGTGGTGCTTGGTGGCGAGGTCGCCGTGATCGTTCGTCTCGACGAGGTGCACCTCGTAGCCCCAGAGATTGGCGAGGTGCTGCAGCACGCGCTCGGCGTCGTCCTCGTCCAGCGTTACGCCGTCCACCACATGGTGCCGCAATTCGAGGCGGCGGTCGCCTTCCAGATCGACATCGACAATCTGGATGTCGGGATCGTGCCGCGACACGTCGTAATGGCGGGCGAGCGCGCGGCGCACCTTGGTATAGCCGCGCTCGTTGTGGATCGCGCCGACGTTCAGGTCTTTCTCGCGGTGGTCGTCCACGACGAGGAACAGGCCCGACTTGCGGATCACGTGCGGGCTCAGGAACTGCGAGACAAAGCTCTCGTCGCGATAGTTCGCCCAGATGTCCTTCAGCGTATCGATGGGCTCGCCGTTCCCCGCGATGTCCGGGAACCAGTGGCGGTCCTCTTCCGTCGGCTCTACGCACATGCGCTCGATGTCCTTCATCATCGCAAAGCCGAGCGCATAGGGGTTTATCCCATAATAGCGCTTGTCGTCGAAATCGGGCTGCGTCACGACATTCGTATGCGAATGCAAGAACTCGAAATATGAGCCTTCGGTGATCTGGCCCGCGTCGAAAAGGCGCCGCATGATCTCGTAATGGACGAAGGTCGCGCAGCCCTCGTTCATCATTTTCGTTTGCCGCTGCGGGTAGAAATATTGCGCGATCAGCCTGACGATGCGGATGACCTCGCGCTGCCACGGCCGAAGGCGCGGCGCGGTCTTCTCCAGGAAATAGAGGACGTTCTCCTCGGGCAGGCCGAGCAGCGCGCGGCGCCGGTCGCGCTCGGAGCGGCGCTTCGCCTTCTTGGCCTGCTCGGGAACCGTGCGCCACAGGTCGTTGAACAAGCGTTCGCCGTGCTCGCGCCGCTCGCGCTCGCGTTTCTCTTCCGAGCGCAAATCCATCTGCCGCTTGCCGGGATAGCGATGGATTCCCTGGTTTTGCAGCGCGTGCGCCGCGTCGAGCACGCGCTCCACCTCGGCCGCACCGTATTTGTCTTCGCAGGTGGCGATGTAGTTCTTGGCGAAGGCGAGGTAATCGAGGATGCCGTCGGCGTCGGTCCACTGCTTGAAGACGTAATTGTTCTTGAAGAAGTGGTTGTGGCCCATCGCGGCGTGCGCGAGCACCAGCGCCTGCATGGTGGCCGTGTTCTCCTCAAGGAGATAGACCACACAGGGGTTCGAGTTGATGACGATTTCGTAGGCGAGACCTTGCCAGCCCTTGCGATAGAGCGTCTCGTTGCGCACGAATTGCTTGCCGAAGGACCAGTGCTGGTAGAACAGCGGCATGCCCGTGGAAGCATAGGCGTCGAGCATCTGCTCGGTGGTGATGACCTCGATCCTCGGACGGTAGATGTCGAGCTTAAGATCGCCGAGGCCTATCTCGGAGACGGCGTCGTAGATGCGGCCCAGCGTCTCGAAGGTCCAGTCGGCGTTCTTGAAGAGAAGTTCATCGCCGGCGACAATCGTGCTCATCGAGCCCCCACTGACTCTGCGTTGCTTTTCCGCTCGAAAAGTTCCCGGAACACGGGATAGATGTCGCGGCGGTCTCGCACCTTGCGCATGGCCATGGGGAGTTGCGGAGACAGGATCAGGTCGTAGGCGCGCCACAGCGTGCTCGGAGGCTCGACGCCGCGCCGGCGCTCCTCGGGCTCGCGGCCCACTTCGATATAGGCGTAATACTGGCACAAGGGCAGGATCGCCGTCTTGAGAAGCGCGACGGTTTTCTCGTTGTCGATGGGAAGGTTGTCGCCGTCCGAGGCTTGCGCCGCGTATATGTTCCAGTTCGCGGGCGGATAGCGGTCGTGCACCACGCGCAGCATCTCTTCGAGCGCGGTCGAGACCACGGTGCCGCCTGTTTCGCGGCTGTTGAAGAAGGTTTCCTCGTCCACCTCCTTGGCCTCGTGGGTATGCCGGATAAAGACCACGTCCACATAGCGATAGCGGCGCGAGAGAAACAAATAGAGCAGGCTGTAAAACCTCTTGGCAAGATCCTTCAGGTGCTCGTCCATCGAGCCGGACACGTCCATGAGGCAAAACATGACGGCTTGCGCAACAGGCTTCGGATCGGATTCGAAGCGCCGGTAGCGCACATCGACGGGATCGATGAAGGGAATGCGCCGCCGCCTCACCTCCTGGCGGGCAAGCTCGGCCTTGATCGCGCGGATTTCTTCCTCGTCGCCGCCGGATTCCTCTAAAACCTTGAGCCGGGCTTCAAGTTCGGCGATTTCCTCCGGTTTCGGCCGCTTCAGCGCGATGCGCCGCGAAAGGCTGTGGCGCATGGTGCGCGGCACGGAAATCATCGCAGGCGGCCCGGACGAGCGGAAGCCCGCGCGGCGCGGCTGCTCCTTCTTCTCGCCCATGACCTGGCGCTTGGCGAGGTCCGGCAATTCCAGGTCTTCGAGGAAGAGATCGATGAACTCCTCGTCCGAGAGCGCGAAGCGGAACTCGTCCTCTCCGCTCCCGTCAGCGCTGGCGCCGCCCTTGCTCCCGCCCGAGGGCGGCCGCTCGATGGCGTCGCCCTCGATATATTGCTTGTTCCCCGGCAGGAGATATTCGCGAATGCCCCCCTTGCCGCTGCGGCGCAGCGAAGGCTCATGCACGCCATCGGCGGGAACGGTAATCTCCCCGCCGCGGCCGGCATCTGTGATCTTGCGGCTCTTGGACGCCTCGCGAACGGCGTGGCGGACGAGCGCGCGGGCGCGGCGGATGAACCGCTGACGATTGCCTAAACTCTTGCCGCTCGCGTCGCGACGCCGATCGATAATGTGCACTCTTTAGCCAGCCTGCCTTACCCGCATATACCACTCCACCAGCCTTCGAACCTGCCGCTCGGTATAGCCGCGCGTGACCATCCGCTCGACGAATTCGCTGTGCTTCTTCTCCGTCTCGCTGTCCTTCTTCGAACCGAAGCTGATCACAGGAAGCAGGTCCTCCACCTGGCTGAACATGCGCCGCTCGATGACCTCGCGGATCTTTTCGTAGCTCGTCCACGAGGGATTCTTGCCGCCGCGCTGCGCACGCGCTCTCAGTGTAAACTTAACCACCTCGTTGCGGAAGTCTTTCGGGTTGGCGATGCCGGCCGGCTTCTCGATTTTCGACAACTCCTGATTGAGAAGCTCCCTGTTCATGAGCTGGCCCGTATCGGAATCCTTGAAATCCTGGTCCTCGATCCAGGCGTCGGCGTAGGAGACATAGCGGTCGAACAGGTTCTGCCCGTAATCGTGGTAGGATTCGAGATACGCCTTCTGGATTTCGTTGCCGATGAACTCGGCGTAGCGCGGCGCGAGGTCGCCCTTTATGAACTCGATATACGAGTTCTCCGTGTCCTCCGGGAACTGCTCGCGGCGGATAGCCTGCTCCAGCACATACATGAGATGCACCGGATCGGCCGCCACTTCCTGCGTGTCGTGGTTATAGGTCGCCGACAGCGTCTTGAAGGCGAAGCGCGTCGAGACGCCATCCATGCCCTCGTCGACGCCCGCGTGGTCGCGATACTCCTGCATGGTGCGCGCCTTCGGATCGACCTCCTTCAGGCTTTCGCCGTCATAGACGCGCATCTTGGCGTACAGGCTCGAATTCTCATGCGGGCGAAGGCGCGACAGCACCGAGAAGCGCGCCAGCATTTCGAGCGTGCCGGGCGCGCACGGCGCCGTCGCAAGCTCGGAGCCGCGGATGAGCTTCTGGTAGATCTTCTCCTCCTCCTCGACGCGCAGGCAATACGGGACCTTGATCACGTAAATGCGGTCGATGAAGGCTTCGTTCGTCTTGTTGTTCTTGAAGCTGCGCCACTCGGCTTCGTTCGAGTGGGCCATGATGATGCCGTTATAAGGGATCGAGCCGATGTTCTCGGAGCCGACATAGTTGCTGTCCTGCGTCGCGGTGAGCAGCGGATGCAGCATCTTGATCGGCGCCTTGAACATTTCGACGAATTCGAGCACGCCCTGATTGGCGCGGTTCAAGCCACCGGAATAGGAGTAGGCGTCCGGGTCGTTCTGCGCGAGCAACTCAAGCTTGCGGATGTCCACCTTGCCGACGAGCGAGGACACGTCCTGGTTGTTCTCGTCGCCCGGCTCCGTCTTGGCGATGCCAATCTGCCGCAACCTGGAAGGAAGGATCTTGGCGACGCGGAACTTCGAGATGTCGCCGCCGAACTCGTCGAGCCGCTTCAGGCACCAGGGGCTCATAAGCCCCGTGAGGCGCCGGCGCGGAATGCCGAACTCGGCCTCGATCCGGTCGCCCATGACTTCGGGATCGAACAGGCAAAGCGGGCTTTCGAAGATGGGGCTCAGATCGTTGCCGGCCTTCAGGACATAGATGGGCTTCAGCTCCATCAGCGCCTTGATGCGTTCAGCGAGCGAGGATTTGCCGCCGCCGACCGGCCCCAGCAAATAGAGGATCTGCTTGCGCTCCTCCAGCCCTTGTGCGCCCTGACGGAAGAAGGCGACGATGCGTTCGATCGTCTCCTCCATGCCGTAGAACTCGGCGAAGGCCGGATAGACGCGGATGGTCCGGTTCATGAAGATGCGCCCGAAACGCGCATCCTTCGAGGTGTCGACCATTTTCGGCTCGCCGATTGCGGCGAGAAGCCGCTCGTGGGGCGAGGCGTACATAAGCGGATCGGACTTGCACTCTTTCAGGTAGTCCGCCACCGTCATCACCGTTTCGCGCCGCAACTCGAAGCTGCGCGCATAGGTGTCAAACAAGTCACTCGGCATAGCGTCCCCGCTGATCGTCGTTGAATCCCAATTGTGGCAGGCGGGCAAGGAGACTTACTCGCCTTTTCGTTGTCCGCATCGGACAGGTGTTTGCAAAGATGACCGCCACTGCTGGCCTAAACTTCCTTACCGGTCCGTTCGGAAAGGAGGCCATCATTTTATGTCGTTCGTAGGATGACCAATGGAAGGGGGTCCATTCGCACTGAGGCAAATTAAACGTCTGATTTGAAGTTCGATCCAATTCAGAACCCGTAGCCTATCTGGAACATGCATTCCCATGCAAGGCGGATGCCGATCTTGAGACGCCCCGCCTCGCTTAAATAATAAGCATCGGCAGGGCGCTTGAAAAGCGCAACCTGTTCGTGGCGTTCAATTCTTGCAGAGACCGGTCCAGGCTGAGGCTCGGCGGCGGGAACGGCGTGCCGGTTAGCCCAGCGGGATTGCAAGCTTGTGCTCGCGCTTGGGCGGCGGAAGACAAAAAAAGAGCGCGGGGAGCGCCGCGCTCTCGAAATTCGGCGATCAGGCTATTTTAGGCGATCTGGAGATTGCCCGCGGAGGTCTTTCCGGTGCGGCGGTCCGTCTGGATCTCGAAGGAGACCTTCTGGCCTTCAACCAAACCGCGAAGGCCGGCGCGCTCAAGCGCGCTGACATGGACGAAAACGTCCTTGCCGCCATCGTCGGGCTGAATGAAGCCGTAGCCCTTTTGACTGTTGTACCATTTCACGACGCCCATATTCATGGGGTAGTTCCTTTCGCTTAGTGAATGCACTTTCCTGCGCCGGCATGCGCGCGCAGGGGTCTTCGATATTTGGAGAGAAGTAGGAACACGTGCGGCCTAGCGCGAAAGGCAAGGCGAAACGGCCCAAATCGTCCGGCCAAATCGATGCCCTAACATAGTGGCCGGAGCCTCCAGAGGCAACCTCATTTCAACGGCGCCGCGTGGTGTCCTCAACTATTTGCATCGTTGGTGCTTAAACAGTTTGCTCCTCTCCTGATGCATGCCGCGCGGCCTCTTGCCGAGGTCGAGTTTTTAATCGCTGGCGCAAAAAAAAGTTCCCGCGCGCACGCCTATTGCGGCAGATAGTTGCTGCGAACCCACTGGCGGCGGCGCGGACCGGCTCGCTTCGGCGGCGCGAGCCTATTGCTTCGCGGGATCGCCCATTTTTTGTGCAGCGAATTTGCCTTTTTCGGCGTCCGCGAAGCAGGCGGGCGCGGCTTCCGCGGGGCGCACGGCGGAGTCAGGCGCAGCTGCGGCTTTTTCGCCCACCACCCAGGCGACGCTCGCGATTCGCCATATAGCCCGGGCGATTCGGGATGAGCGGGGTCCGCGGTCGCGCCGCCGGCATTTTAAAGTCGAAGCCATAGAGCTGCGAAATACGATTAACTTGCCGCCAAGTTTGCTCGGCCAGTGATCTCATAAACATTCATAAGTATGCCAAACCTCCATGTATCGAGGCCAAAATACTTTGCTCTTTCTTCGTCCCTTTTCCTGTCTCTTTTGAACTCTTCATCACGCGATTCCGCCTCTGCGGCTGCTGCTTTATCGATCTCTTCCGCCTTCTTGTGAATTTGGGCTCTCGCCTTGGGAGGAAGACAGTTGAAAAGTTTACTCGCAAGTTCAATCTTGTTTTTTAACAAATCGATAATGAGCTCTTGCGTCTCGGGCGAGTAAGTTGAATCGAAATATGCGTATGACTTGTTTTTTATTTCAGGCCTCTTGGCGACCTTCATTTCTAAAGCGTTGATCTCCTTCGCCACCTTCTTATTATTTATGAGGGCGTAAGCAAGTTGTGGGCCGGCATCGGGCGTCAATAGACTGGCGCTATCAGGATAGGCGTGCGCGAACTCCTCCAAGAAAGCCTTCCCAAAGCGGCTCTTAAATCGCCACATTATGAAAGAGTTCCTCGCGGAGTAGGCAAAAAACAGTGAAAAAAAGACAACAACTGCCCAAGTCATTTCCACCTCATCACTCCCCTGAACCTTCGGCGGCCTATTGACTGTCTCCATCCCTGGAGACGCTAGGCGAATCGGGAAGAAAATTGCACACGGCTATGCGCCCCCGGCATTCAGCCCGATGACGCGTGGTGATTGGACGCACGATCCATGCGACGCCAAGGACGGCGGGCGCCTGCCGCCGAACTTCGACTCGCGCCGTCAGCGGTGGGGCACCTGGATGCGGCCGATCTCGCGGCCGCTGCGCGCCTCGATCGTGACGACGGAGTTGTCCGCCTCGCCCCTCCAGTGCAGCACGATCAGGCCTTCGCTGAGCGAAACGCTCTTCACCTCGCCCGCGCCGAGCGCGAGCGTATGCCCGTAAAGCGAGCCAGCCGAAGGCGCCAGCGCCGGGCTCGGCGCCGTCCCGATCTTGGACGCCGTCCGCGCCACCCCATACACAAGCGCGAAGATCCCGAGTATCAAGAGCGCGGTCAGGATCGCCACGGCGATCTTCAGCATGCGCACGCGCTCGGGCGTCCATGGGTTTCCGGGGAGGGAACTTGAACCGTTTGTCATCGGAACCGCGTGTCGTTGGGCTGGCCGGGTTGCGTCATGCCGGATGAGGAAGCGCGCGCCCCGTCCCGCTACGCCGTGGATGAGGCCGGCGCTGGCGCGAGGCTCGACCGGTTTCTCGCGAGCCGGATTGAGACACTAAGCCGGGCAAGGCTGCAAGAGCTTATTCGCGGCGGCCATGTGCGGCGCTTCGCGAAAGGCGAGGACGCCGGGCTGGCGGCCGATCCAAGCGCGAAGGTGCGCGCCGGCGAAGCCTTCGAGGTCGCGGCGCCTCCGCCCGCGCCTTATTTCGCAGCGCCCGAACCAATCGCGCTCAAGGTTGTTTACGAAGACGAAAGCCTCATCGTCATCGACAAACCGGCGGGCCTCGTGGTGCATCCTGGAGCGGGAAATTGGGATGGTACGCTTGTGCATGCGCTTCTGGCGCATTGCGGGGAAAGCCTGTCCGGCATCGGCGGCGTGGCGCGGCCCGGCATCGTGCACCGGCTCGACAAGGATACGAGCGGCCTCATGGTGGTCGCCAAGACGGACGTGGCGCATCGGGGTCTCGCGGCGCAGTTCGCCGATCATGGCCGCACAGGCGAGATGCGCCGGCAATACCTTGCGCTCGTCTGGGGCGAGCCTTCTCCTCGGGCGGGCCGCATCGAGACACTGATCGGGCGAAGCCCTTCCTCGCGTATGAAGATGGCGGTGCTTCCCCAAGGCGGGCGCACCGCGATCACGAACTACGGGACGGAGCGCACATATCGCGCGGCAGCCGCCAAGGCAAAGGGGAACAACACGCTCATGTTAAGTGTCGTTCGATGCAGCCTGGAAACCGGGCGAACTCATCAGGTCCGCGTGCACATGGCCCACCTGTCAACGCCGATTGTGGGGGATGCGCTCTACGGCGCCGGTTTCAGGACGAAGGCTTTGGCGTTCCCGAAAGCAGCGGCGGAGGCGCTTTCCGGCATGAAAAGACAAGCGTTGCACGCCACGAGCTTGCGGTTCAGGCACCCGGTCTCGGGCAAACTGCTTTCCTTCGAGTCCGGACTTCCCGAAGACGTCGCGAAATTGTGTAAGACTTCTTGAAAGCCTGGAAACGAAACTGTCCAAGAATTAAGATGCGGCGGGAGGGTAGGCAGCGTAAGGTAGCGGTCGTCGTTCCAAAAAGGCGAACGAATTCTCCAGTGGCAGCGGTTTCCCGTTGCGGAGGTATATAAGCATGAGTTCATTGCCATCAGTAGCCGCAAGCGGAGGCTTGGCCCGGTATCTCGAGGAGATACGGCGCTTTCCCATGCTTGAGCCCCAGCAAGAATACATGCTGGCCAAGCGTTGGCAAGAGCACGAAGATGCCGCAGCCGCCCAGAAGCTCGTTACGTCGCATCTGCGTCTCGTCGCACGCATCGCCATGGGCTACCGCGGTTATGGCCTCCCCATCGGCGAGGTAATCTCCGAGGGGAATGTGGGCCTCATGCAAGCGGTGAAGCGGTTCGACCCCGACAAGGGCTTCCGCCTCGCCACATACGCTATGTGGTGGATACGCGCCGCCATTCAAGAATATATTCTGCGGTCCTGGAGCCTTGTGAAAATGGGCACAACCGCAAGCCAGAAAAAGCTTTTCTTCAACCTGCGCAAGGCCAAGAGCCAGCTGCAAGCTTTGGAGGAGGGCGACCTGCGCCCCGATCAGGTGAAGACGATCGCCACCAACCTCGGCGTTCCGGAGGAAGACGTCGTCAGCATGAACCGCCGCCTTGGCGGCGACGCCTCGCTGAACGCGCCGCTCCGCGCCGATTCTGAAAGCGGCGAATGGCAGGATTGGCTCGTCGACGAAGGGCCGAACCAGGAAACCATCCTCGTCGAGACCGAGGAGATGGATCGCCGCCGCGAATATCTCGGCTCCGCGATGGAGGGCCTGAACGAGCGCGAGCGCCGCATCTTCACCGCGCGCCGCCTCGTGGACGATCCTCTCACGCTCGAAGAGCTTTCGGCCGAGTTCAACGTCAGCCGCGAGCGGATCCGGCAGATCGAAGTGCGCGCGTTTGAGAAAGTGCAGAAAGCCGTCCAGAAGGCCGCGATCAAGGCCGAGACGCCGCGAAGCGCATCTTCGTCCGCGCCCGCGCTCTCAGCCACGCGTTAGCATCCCCCATGCGCCTCGACGCCAGCGCCTGAAAGCGCTGGCTTTTTTTGTGTCCGGGCGGATAGCGAAGAGTTTATCCGCCCTTTCGAACGCGCCTATGGACTTCGCCCAAACGGCGGGCTTCTGCTAGTGTTCCGCCAACACTCGCCACCGGGAGGACAGCCATGACGGATGAAGCATCGATCGGACTCAGCCTTCCCGAAGGCGTCGAGATATCGGGCGCGTTGAAGCCAGGCTACGAGCGCATCCTGACGGCCGGCGCGCTTGAGTTCGTGGCGAGCCTTTCGCGCCGGTTCGAGACGCAGCGCAAGCGGCTCCTCGACGCGCGCGCCGAGCGGCAGGCCGCGTGGGACGGCGGCGCGCTGCCCGGCTTTCTTCCCGAAACCCGCAAGATCCGCGAAAACGACTGGACAATCGCAGGCGTCCCCGGCGACCTGCTCGACCGCCGCGTCGAGATCACCGGCCCGGCCACGCGCAAGATGATTATCAACGCGCTGAATTCCGGCGCGAAAGTTTTCATGGCCGACTGCGAGGACGCGCTTTCGCCAACCTGGGCCAACGTCGTCGAGGGCCAGATCAATCTCAAGGATTACTGGCTGGGGCAGATCGATTTCACCGAGGAAGAGACCGGCAAGCGCTACGCGGTCGGGCCGAACCCTGCCGTTCTCATGGTGCGCCCGCGCGGCTGGCATCTGATCGAGGATCACATCGCGGTCGATGGCGACAAGGTTGCGGGCGCTTTCGCCGATTTCGGCCTCTATTTCTTCCACAACGCGCAGACCGCGCTTGGCCGCGGCTCAGGCCCCTATTTCTATCTGCCGAAGCTCGAAAGCCACCTCGAAGCGCGGCTCTGGAACGAGGTCTTTCAATACGCTCAGGAGAGGCTGCAGCTTCGCACCGGAACCATCAAGGCGACGGTGCTGATCGAGACGCTGCCGGCGGTCTTCGAGATGCACGAGATTCTCTACGAGCTTCGGGACCACATCGCCGGGCTGAACTGCGGACGCTGGGACTACATCTTCTCCTATATCAAGACGCTGCGCGCGAAGCCCGAATACGTGCTGCCGGATCGCGGCCAGGTCGTGATGAGCAAGGCGTTCCTCAAGGCGTATTCGGAGCTTCTGATCAAGACCTGCCACAAGCGCGGCGCGTTCGCGATGGGCGGCATGGCGGCCTTCATCCCGAACCGGCGCGACCCCGAAGTGAACGAGAAGGCGCTCGCCGCCGTGCGCGAGGACAAGCTGCGCGAAGTGCAGAACGGCCATGACGGAACATGGGTGGCGCATCCCGACCTCGTGCCCACGGCGCTCGAAGTCTTCAACCAGCATATGCCGCAGAAGAACCAGCTCGACAGGCTGCGCGAGGATGTGACTGTGGGCCAGAAGGAGCTGCTCCAGCCGCATGAGGGGACGCGCACGGAGGAGGGGCTTCGCGTCAACACCCGCGTCGCGGTGCAGTATATCGAGGCGTGGCTGCGCGGGAACGGCGCCGTGCCGCTCTACAATCTGATGGAGGACGCCGCTACCGCGGAAATCTCACGCACGCAGAACTGGCAATGGCTGCATTACGGCGCGGCGCTCGCCGATGGCCGCAAGGTGACGCCCGACCTCGTCGAGGCCGTGCTTGCGGACGAGATGCAGAAGCTGCAGGCGGCGCTTGGCGAGGCTTACGAACGCGGCCGCTTCGGCGAGGCCATCGCGCTGTTCCATCGGCTCGTGCTCGCGGACAAGCTCGAGCCCTTCCTGACGCTGCCCGCGTACCAGCTCATCGCTTAGCAATAGGCCGCTCCGTCATGGCCGGGCCATGACGGCAGGAGTTGTTTGGACGCGCTAGGCCACGGGCGATGGCGAAGCCGGCTCTTTCGCGAGAAGGTCGCGGATTTCGCGAAGGAGCAGCACGTCTTCCGGCGTCTCGGGCGCCTTCGGCTCTGGCGCGGGCGCGCGTTTCAAGCGGTTGACCTGCTTGACGAACAAGAAAATCACGAAGCCCACGATGAGAAGATTGATCAAGGCTGTGAGGAACTTGCCGTATGCGACGATGGCGTGGCCGGTCTGTTTTGCGGCATCGTAGGAGGCGGGAATGTCGACCGGGCCGCCGCCCAGGACTCTCGCCTTCAGCGCGGTGAGATCGACGAAATAGTCGGTGAAGTTGAGATCGCCCATCAGCATGCCGATGGGGGGCATGAGGATGTCTCCGACGAGCGAAGTGACGATCCCGCCGAAGGCGGCGCCGATGATGACGCCGACCGCAAGATCGAAGGCGTTTCCCTTGAGGATGAACTCACGAAATTCGCGTAGCATTTGAGCAGGCTCCTGTTTGGTTCACGAATAGGCTCAAGCCTGCATACAATTCTATAGAAACGTGTCGGCGCCGGGGCGCGCGTGCGCTGCCTGGGCCTAATGTCCATTCGCGTATTTCGCCATAACGCCGACGCGGCAATGCGCGGCGATGGACCTGTAGATCCCGCCTAGTTTCTTGGCGTTGGGAGCGTTGCATGCGTCGATGGCGGCTTCGTCGCCGGCGCGATCTTCGCCGCGCAAACGCGAAAGAAACGCCTTGCCGCAAACTTCCTCGACGCGCAGCGCCAACTCGCCGTCGAGGCGCGCGCCGATAGCGCATCTTTTGAAACGCAGGGCAGCCTGCTGGCAGGAGGGCGCCGCCGCGAGATACGCGAGCCGGCCATCGCGGCCCGCCGCGGGACAATCCCCGCCAGCGGCCGGCCCAGCCATGACGATCGAAATCGCTACCGGGAACAAGATCGTTGGCGACCGCATCGATGCCCTCCAATTTTCCGTCGCAGCTAAGAAAAGTTTAGATCAAGGCGGCGCCGGGCGCAAAAAAGGGAGGGAGAAACGTCCTCCCTCCCCGCGCGATTTTCGATTTGCTTAGGACCCCAGAAGCGGGCCCGGATCGACAGGCTTGGCGTTCTTGCGGATCTCGAAGTGCAGCTGCGGCTGGCTCGCATCGCCGGTCGCTCCCGCCTTCGCCACGACCTGCCCGCGCTTCACGACATCGCACTTTTTCACAAGGATCTCGTCCGCATGGGCGTAGGCCGTCACGTATTCGTCGGCATGCCGGATCAGGATCAGGTTGCCGAAGCCGGGCAGCTCGTCTCCGACATAGGCGACGACGCCATTCTCGGCGGCCCTGATCGGGGTGCCTTTCGGAACCGGGATCGTCACGCCCTCGTTGAAGGCGCCGTCGGGCTGCTGGCCGAACTGGCCGACGATCCGGCCGTCGACCGGCTTGCGGAAGTTCATGCCCGTGCGCGGCACCGGGTTCGCGAGCGCGGCGTCGCAGGAAGGCTCGGCGGGCTTCAGCGCCGCCGGTTTCGCCTCAGGCGCGGGCAAGGCCTCCGGCGCCTTCAGCGTCCCGCCGGTTGGCTCGGCGGCTGGGACTGCGGGCGAAGACGCGCGGGCGTTAGGCGCGGCCGACGCGAGGGCTCGCCTCGGCGCCTCGCGGCTGGGAATCGTAATCGTCTGCCCAGCCTTCAGCGAGCGCGCATTCGGCAAATTGTTGGCCTCCAGGACCTGCGCTTCCGAGACGCCGTGGGCGCGGGCGATGCTCGCGACCGTCTCGCCCTTCCTCACGGTATAGCATTGATCGCCCTTGCACTCTGCGGTTTGCGCCTTGGGCGTCTCGCCCTGGCCGTCGCCGAGCCTGGTCGGTCCAGCCTGCGGTATAATAAGCTCTGTCCCCGGCTTGACGTAAGTCCGGCTTGAAAGCCCATTCGCGCGCACGATCATGTCGACGGTCACGCCGTTGCGGATCGCGATCGAAAAGAGCGTGTCGCCGCGCTGCACGGTCACGACCTTGCCCCGAGGTCCGTCGTAGCGCGGGCCATCCCGATAGTCGGGCCTCGGCTCGTAGACGCGCGCCTCGCCCCTTGGCGGATAGGGCGGCGTCTCGCTCTCCGACCTCCGGTAATAATCCGGGGGAGGCGCAGGAGGAGGCGCGTCGCGATCGTACCGGGGCTCATCCGGGGGCGGAGGAGGCGGCGGCGTGTAATCGGCGCGCGGCTGATCGTAGGGCGTATAGATGCGCGGGCCTGTATATTCGCCATCCGCGAGCGGCGGCGGCCCATAGCGGCCGTAGCCGTCGGCCGTCTTCACGCCAGACAAGGCAGGCGCGGCCTGCTGCTGCTGAAGGGGAGGGAGATCCACCCTCGAAACCTGCAGGTAGCCCCCGCTCTGGCTTGGAGCGGCGCTCGCAAGCTGGTAGCCGCCGGCCGGAGGCTGGGAGGCCGGCGCGGGGGGCTCCGCCGCGTATCGCGTGTATTGAGAAGAAGCAGGCGCCGCCGCGTTGGGCGAGGCCGTGAGCGCGGTCCGCGAGACCTGGGAAGACGAGGGAGCCGGCTGATAGCCGCTCCCGAATTCGAGGCTGGCGAATCTTTCGGAACCGGAACTGCACCCGCCTAACAGAACGCAACCGAGACTGAGTTTTACAACTGCGCGGACAAATCCGGGCCCGCGCTTGCCCGCCGCATTTACAACACTCATACCGCACCTCACTAACTAAAGCAGTTCTAGGCGCGGAACGCTTAATATTAACTTAAACGCGGACGCTTTTTCACCGTGTCTGGAATGAAGGCTTTCTCAACTATCTGCCGGGCGCCGCGCGAAGCGCGTGTCGCGCCGTTACAACTCCAGGAGACCGGACAGCCTGCGGCAGGTCTCATCATGCGTTAAATTCAGATAAAGCGGCGTTACCGAGATCGCGCCGGATTTCACCGCCCACAGATCCGTCCCCTTGGCCGCATGCCAGGAGCGCGGCTTGAAGCCGAGCCAGTAATACGGGTTGCCGCGCGTATCCATGCGGTCCTCGATGCGCAGGTAATCCTGATCGCGCCGGCCCTGCTCCGCGACCTGGACGCCCTGCACCTTGCCGGGCTCGCGGTCCGGAAAATTCACGTTCATCAAGATGTCGCGGGGCCAGCCCGCCTGCATCAGCTTGCGGACGAGATCCGCGCCAAGCTGCATCGGCGTATCCCAATGGATTTTCTTCAGGTTCTCCCAATCGACGCAAAGGCTCATGGCGATGGATGGGATGCCGAGCATTGCGCCCTCGATGGCGCCCGCGATGGTGCCGGAATAGGTGACGTCGTCGGCGAGGTTCGCGCCGCGATTGACACCCGACAGCACAAGCGCCGGCGCCTCGTCCTTCAGGATGTAGCGCACGCCCATGATCACGCAGTCGGTCGGCGTGCCCTTCACCGCGAACACGCGCTCCGAAAGCTTGCGCAAGCGCAGCGGCTCGTGCAGCGTCAGCGAATGCGCCGCCCCGCTCTGATCGGTTTCGGGCGCCACCACCCACACATCGTCCGAAAGATCGGACGCAATCTTCCGCAACGCATCGAGCCCCGGCGCTTCGATGCCGTCGTCGTTCGTAACAAGGATCCGCATGCCGCCTTTGTACGTGAACGCGCCCGCCGCGTCACCTTTGAATTGCGCGTCTCCGTCACGCGGGGTCGCCGAAACGGGCCGCCGCACGCCTATCGAAGAATCTTTTTCCCGCAACCTAGAGGCTCACGCTTGGCATAAGCGTCGCGTGCGATAAGCGCGGCGCTTACGGTTTAAACTCGGAGACCAAGTCATGTATCAGTTCGCCTATTCTGAGATCTGCGATGAACTGCCCTCGCAAAGCCCTCCCAAACGGCGCAGGCTCTCCGACGCGCTCGAACTGATGGAAGCGGCGCAATGCGCGCCTGCGGCCTCTCATGAACTGCTTGGCGTGCTTTCGGACTTCCGCAAGCTATGGCTCTCCATCGTCGAGGATTTTCCCGCGTCCGCGCCGGAGAAGATCGAATACGCTCCGCCCGCCGGCAGCTTAGCCGAAGGCGTCCTTCGGGAGATCGAGCGTTGCCGTTTTCACCAGATCGAATCGATCCCCTTTGTTCGGATAAGGAAATGGGTTCAATAACATCGCCGGGCGCCGCTCTCGCCGAAAGGCCGGCGGAGCCCACCGCCGAAGACATCGCCGAGGTCGAAAAAACGCTTGGCGCGGGCTTGAAGGAGCTGGCCTCCGAGCTTCGTCTGATTGAAGCCGCCGACTACGCCGCCTTCATCCGCGTCGGGCAAATGGCGAACTTGCGAAGCCTCGTTCATTCGTCGGCCGAGCTTCATTTCAAGCCCGGCACGCTCGAGCTTGCTGAACTCGGCGAGATGGAGCTGGGGTGGTTGCTGCCGCCGCTGATCACGCTGCCGATGAAATTCCGCTATGGCGGGGTGCGGGTTTATTTCCGCCTCCGTCTGGCGGCGCTTTCGGCAGCCGTGGAGGTGGAATTGATCGTGGCGGAAAACGGCGCCGTGGGCGAGGACCTGAACCGGCGGCTCAAGAACGCCCTGCAGGAAGCGAGTATCGTGCGGCGGCCGCCGCCGAACGACTGACGGCGCCGTCAAGCGCTTCCAAGGTACGCGCGCGCGCCGCGCTTCCCCGCCGCTCCGATAGAGCGGCGGGCGGATATGCATGTTTTCGCTCTGGACGAAAATATTTAAATTTGTATCATGCATCCTCCGATAGAAGCATAACGGCGGCGCAAAGTTGTATACAATGGCGCGACCCCGATCCCGGCGCGGCTTCTTTTCGATAGGATGCGGAGAGACGCCGGGCGTGGTGAAAGTGCGATGTGTGCGGCTGAAGAGTGCGTCAATCGGTTTGAGCGGCGGCGTGTGACGCTTCTTGCCGCCGACGCATCGGATTACTGCCGCCTCATGAGCCAGGATGACGAGCTGACCCTTTCGCGGCTCCTCGCTTACCGCCAGCTCCTGGAAGACATCGTCGCCGCGCGCGGTGGCCGCATGTTCGGCGTCGCGGGCGATTCGTGGATGGCGGAGTTTCCCTGTACGGTCGAGGCGGTTCGGTGCGCGGATGACTGCCAGCGCTCGATCGACAGCCGCAACGACGAATTGCCGGAGGGGAAGCGCATTCGCTTTCGCATCGGCATTCACGTCGGTCATGCCCTGGCGGATTTGGGTAATCTCTTCGGCGACGCGGTGAACATCGCGGCGCGCCTGCAGCAAATCTGCCGGCCCGGCTGCATCGTGATTTCGGACGCGGTGTTTCAGCATGTCCGCGATGCGGCCGGTCTGCGCTTCGCCGCCCTCGGCGTTCAACGGCTGAAAAACATCTCCGAGGCGATCTCCGCTTACACCGCCGGCGCCGTGGAGGCGGAGGGGACGAGCCCCCCGCGATACGTTTCCACCGGAGCGGATATCTCGAAGCCTGTGCCGGGCTTCGCCGGAAAGCCTGCGATTGCCGTTCTGCCGTTCAGGACCTTGGGCGGCCGAACCGGCGACAATTATCTGGGCGAAGGCTTTGCGGAGGACCTCGTCAACGGACTTTCGAACCTGCGCTGGTTTCCCGTCATCGCCCGGCGCTCCAGCTTCGTGTTCAATAACCACGACCTCGACACTGCCTCCATCGGGCGCGCGCTCGGCGCATCCTACCTTGTGATGGGAAGCTTCCGGCTTACGGACGAAGAGCTTCGGCTCGTCGTTCACCTAATCGACGCCGGCAACGGCCGCAATCTTTGGAGCCAGAAATATCAAATCAAGTTCAACGCATTGTTCGAAACGCAAGATGAAATCATCGCCGGCATCGTCAGTGTACTGGAGGCCGAGGTCGAGCGCGCTGAAATTACGCGGCTCAGCAGGCGCAAGACCGAAGACCTCAACTCGTGGGAGCTTGTTCGCCGGGGCGTCTGGCATCTTTATCGTCTGACGCGGGAGGACGCCGCGAACTGCCGGACGCTTCTGGAAGAAGCGCTGCGCCGCGATCCGGGCTCCAGCGAGGCTCGCATACAACTGGCGTGGTGGCATTTCTGGGACGTCTGGGTGAAGCAGGGCGATCGGGCCGGCTTCAGCGAATGCGAAAGGCTGGGGCGCGAGGCCGCGGCGATCGATCCTCGCGACGCTCGCGCCCATCTCCTTGTCGGCCTCGGCATGATGATGACGGAGCAGCCGGCACAATCGCGCCTGCATTTTCGCGAGGCCATCGATTTGAATCCGAGCCTCGCGACCGCCCACGGATGCCTCGGCAGCAGCTACGTGCTCGGCTGCGAACCGGAGAAGGGCATCGAGTTTCTGCTTCTCTCGAACCGCCTCAACCCTCGCGACCCCTTCGCCTTCAGCTTCCTGGGAGAACTGGCCGTCGGCTTCCACATGCTGGAAGACTGGCCGAAGGCGTGCGAATTTGCGGAGCGCTCGCTGCGAGTTCGCCCGAATTTCTGGTACGCGAGAGCGGTCTACATCGCGAGCCTGGCCCGAAGCGGGCGAATTGGCGAGGCGCGCAGGATGGCGGCCCGCTTTATGCCGCAAGCGTCTGCCGCGCGGATCGCCTGGGTGCCCTTTATCGACAAGAAATGGGCCTGCTATCTGACAGACGGGCTTAAGCTCGCGGGCTGCCAGATCACATAGGATCGGCGCTCTTTTTGCCCTTCGGGCTCGAAGACAGCCCAGCGCCGCGGCCCCTGCCCGCTTCCATCCCTACCTGTAACTAACTGGCGTGGCGGCGCGAATTTGGCTGATTCCGGCATCGCCGCAAGTTTCACGCAAGTTTTCATGAGCTAATGACGCAACACAACTCAACAGGTAGAATGGTAGCATTAAGCAAACAAAGCTAAGACTTGGCATTTTTGTGATTTTATACTGTGTCTTTTGTGTTATTGACTTTTATGAGTAAGGATTTAGCTAGGATTTGCGCCGATATATTGATTTATATGCCCGCTCGGGGGCGGGGGGGGATACCTGATATGAGCAGTCTGCAGCACGATAGAATTGTCGCGCCCGAGTTCACGTCATACAAGGAGAGAGCGGAGCCTGCCGCCGCCATGGGAGGGTGGATTGGGAGGCGGCGAGAACGATCTATCCGCGGGCGCGTCCCGCCTTCCTTGCTTGCAGAGATCCAGTCGATCGTCATGCCGCTTTGCATGGCGTTCGCAGCGCTGGCCGCAAAGCTGATCTATTTCGACGCGATGCTCGGTTCGCAGCAGCCGATCTCCTGGCACCTGGGCGCCGGCATGCTTGCGGGTCTCGTTTTCCTGCTCGCCGCAAGCCAGTCGAGCCTTAACTCGCCGGCGGCGATTGTGGCGCAGCAGTTGCAGCTGCGCGTCATCGCGACGACAGTCAGCGTGACCTTCCTGCTGGTGCTCTGCATCTTCTATCTCCTCAAGATCTCCGATGTGTTCTCGAGAGCGTGGCTTACAATCTGGTATGTCTTCAGCCTCGGGATCCTCGTGCTCGCGCGCTTGAGCATCCTGCTCTGGGCCCGCATTTTGCGCGCTGAACGCCGTTTCAATCAGCGTCTCGCGGTGTATGGCAGCGCGCATCTCGCGGAGCGCGTCATCGGGACAATGCTTGTCAAGGACCGCAATCTTTCCCTGGTTGGCTTTTTCAGCGACGATCCGCCCGAGCCGACCTACGGAGCGGCGTTCGCGGGCGGCATGCGGGACTTGATCGACTGCGCCCAAAGCGGCGCCTGCGACCGGATCATCCTCGCCCTCCCTGCCGGAGCCGATGACAAGATCCGCGATGCAATCGCGCAGGTCGATATTCTGCCCATCGAAGTCCAGCTTTGCCCGGACGCGATGGCGCTGCCCTGCCAGATACAAAGCTCGCCGGGCAGCGGCGGCCTCGTGCTGCTGGATGTGCAGCGGGCGCCGTTGAATGCGCGAGGCGCCCTCATCAAGACCGCGATGGATTATGCGATCGGAGCGATCCTGCTCGTGCTTTTTGCGCCCGCGATGCTGGCGATAGCCTTAGCCATCAAGCTCGACAGCAGGGGGCCGGCCCTGTTCACTCAATCGCGCCACGGCTACAACCAACGCGTCATCCGCGTATTCAAATTCCGGTCGATGACGGTCTGCGAGGACGGCTCCGCCGTCGTTCAAGCGGTGCGGGGCGACCCGCGCGTCACCCGGGTCGGGCGCTTCCTGCGGCGCACGAGCCTGGATGAACTTCCGCAGCTTATCAACGTGCTGCGAGGCGAGCTTTCGCTTGTTGGACCGCGTCCTCACGCGCTCACTCACAACGAGGCCTATTCGCAGATTTTGGCGAGATACGCCGCGAGGCACAAGGTGAAGCCGGGCATCACCGGCTGGGCCCAGGTCAATGGCTTGCGCGGAGAGACGAAGACTCCCGAGGACATGCGCCAGCGCGTGGAACTGGATCTCGAATATATCGGCCGCTGGTCGCCCTGGCTCGACATCGAAATCCTGGCCAGAACGGCGCTTGTGCCCTTCTCCTGGACGAACGCCTATTGAGAGCTTCCGCCGCCGCGGGGCGATTTCAACGGAAGTGCTTCGAAAGCTTGAGCGCCTGCGCCTGGTAATGCGAGCCGATCTCGCGGCCGTAGAGCTGGGCGGGCGGCTCGCTCAGCGGCTCGTAGATCAGCCGGCCGATCAACTGCCCGTCCTCCAGGATGAACGGCACCTTGTGGCTTCGCACTTCCAGCACCGCGCGGCTGCCCTGGCCGCCAGTTTCGTCGAGCCCGAAGCCCGGATCGAAGAAGCCTGCGTAATGCACGCGGAATTCGCCCATCAGCGCGTTGAACGGCTCCATCTCGGCGGCGTGCGTGGCGGGCACGCGCACGGCCTCCTTTGAGGCGAGGATGTAGAACTCGTCCGGGTCGAGGATCAGCAGCTTTTGCGGCGTGACCATGAGCGGGTCCCAGAAATCGTCCAGCTCGTAGGCGCCCGCGCGATCCACGTCGATGACGCCGGTGTGGCGCTTCGCGCGATAGCCGATCAACGGATAGGGGCCGCCGCCGCTGAGGTCGACGGATAGCGCGACCTCACGGGGATGGTGCGCGGCCTGCGCCTCCGCCGGGGTGCGGCCGCGAAACCGGATCTGCGAAAGCCGCGACCCCGTCCGCACCAGCACCGGGAAGGTTTGCGGACAGATTTCGAGCCAGAGGCGGCCGCGATAGCCGGGGCCGGTCTGGTCGAAGCCGGGCGCGTGATCGGCGATCACGCGCGTGAAAACGTCGAGCCTGCCGGTCGAGCTTTTCGGATTGGCGAAGCCCGCCACGTCGGGCGGCAGCGCGAGCGCCTCCTCGATCTCGGCCACATACACGCAACCCACCTCAAGCACCGCGCCGGGGCCGAGGTCGATGGTGTGCAGCAGGAAGCGCTCGATCTGCTCGCCGGTGGTGGCGCCAGGGCCGGGCATGAAGCTCGCGCGCACGCGGAAAGCTCGCGCTCCGAGGCGCAGGTCGAGGCTGGCCGGCTGGATTTGCGAGGGTCCGACCGGCGCCGGGGAATGGACCGCGCCGCCCGCGATGAGCGCGCCAATCGCCTGCGAAGGAAGGATGCCGTAAGCCGTCATGGCCAAGGAATAGGCCAAATCCGCAGCGCCGAAAACCACTTTCCGCCGGCGGCTTCAGCAGGATGCTGAAAAAAAGACGAAATGCTGGCTGCATTCTTCGACAAGCGCCGGATGCCGAATCAGAGCCTCGATCCGCCTGTCTCCCGTTCCGGTTAAGCAGACACCGCCGGTTTGCCCAACGCAACGTCATCCCGGCCAAGCGAAGCGCGAGCCGGGATCCGCAAAATATGAGCGCTATGATTTATCAAGATCCCGGATAGGGCTTCGCCTTTCCGGGATGCCCAAAACTCCGTTGGCTTAATTGGGAAACTTGCTCAGTATCGCTTTTGGCGAAGTCGCATAAGCCGCAAATCACTCCTGCGGTTTCCGGCGGCTCAGGAAGGCGAGGCGCTCGAAGAGCTGCACGTCCTGCTCGTTCTTCAGCAGCGCGCCGTGGAGCGGCGGGATGAGCTTGCGCGGGTCGCGCTCCTTCAGCGCCTCGGGATCGATGTCGTCGTTCACGAGGAGCTTGATCCAGTCCAGCAGCTCCGATGTCGAAGGCTTCTTCTTCAGGCCCGGCACGTCGCGCACGTCGTAGAAGATGTTCAGCGCCTCGCGCAGAAGCCGCGGCTTGAGGCCGGGAAAGTGTACGTCCACGATGGCCTGCATGGTGTCGCGGTCTGGAAAGCGGCTGTAATGGAAGAAGCAGCGGCGCAGGAAGGCGTCGGGCAGCTCCTTCTCGTTGTTAGAGGTGATGATCACGATGGGGCGCAGGCGCGCGCGCACCACCTCGCCCGTCTCGTAGACGTGGAACTCCATGCGGTCGAGTTCCTGCAACAGGTCGTTCGGGAACTCGATGTCGGCTTTGTCGATCTCGTCGATGAGGAGGAGAGGCCGCACATCGGCCTCGAACGCCTCCCACAGCTTGCCCCTGCGGATGTAGTTGCGGATGTCCTTCACGCGCTCGTCGCCGAGCTGGCTGTCGCGCAAGCGGTTCACGGCGTCGTAGTCGTAGAGGCCCTGCTGCGCCTTGGTGGTGGACTTGATGTGCCACTCGATGAGCGGCGCGCCGGCGGCAGCCGCGACTTCCTTCGCAAGCACGGTCTTGCCGGCGCCGGGCTCGCCCTTCACGAGAAGCGGGCGCTCCAGCACGATGGCGGCGTTCACCGCGACGCGAAGATCGTCGGTGGCGACGTAGGTTTCCGTTCCTTCAAAGCGCATCGCGCATGTCCCTGCAAAAACCCCTCATCCTGTCCTTCTCCCGCAAGGGAAAAAGCCACCACCACTCTTTTGCGGGGTTTCTCACCGGTCCGCGCCGAACTTGTAATGCGCATTGCAGAACTCGCACGTCACCGTGATGACGCCGTCCTCGGCCATCCCGTCCATCTCCTCGGCCGAGAACTGGTTCAGCATGTCCTCGACGCGCTCGCGCGAGCAATTGCACTTGAAATCGAGCGGGGCGGCGCCGAAAGCGCGAACCTCCTCCTCGTGGAACAGCCGGTAAAGCAGCCGCTCCGGCGACAGCGTCGGATCGAGAAGCTCGTGATCCGCGACGGTCGCCGCCAGCGCCTTGGCGCGCCGCCAGCCGTCATCGCCGGCGCCATGCTCGCCGGGCGCCGAAAAGTCGTCGCTGTCCTGACGGCCGCCCTCGCGCGTGAGCTTCTGCACCATGAGACCGCCCGCGCGCCAGGTCCACCGGCCCGGCGCTCCGCCGTCGCCCGCCGTATAATGGCGCGCGACCGCGATGCGGATGAAGGTCGGGATCTGCTCGGACTGATCGAAATATTCGTGAGCGGCGTCCACCAGAGTATTGCCCGCCAGCGAGACGATGCCCTGGTAGCGCTCCATGCCCGCGCCAGGTTCGATGGTCATGGCGAGATGACCGTCGCCGATCAGCGGCTTCGGATCGCCGCCGCCATTGGCCGCGCGGGCGACCTCGTCGCGGTTGAAGCTCGCGTAACCCCGCACATGCCCCGGTGGGCTGTAGTGCACGACAATAAAGCTGACCGGGCCGCTCGATTGCGTCTGCAGAATGAACTTGCCCTCGAATTTGAGCGCGGCGCCGAGCATCGCGGTCAGCGTCACGGCCTCGCCAAGCAGAAGCAGCACCGGCTCCGGATAGGCGTGACGGCCGAGGATCTGGTCCACGACCGGGCCGAGACGGATGAGGCGCCCGCGGGCGCCGGATGCTTCTAGCTGGAAAGGCAGAACGTAATCGCTGAACTTGCTCGCGCCGGTCGCATCGGCGAACCTTGCCTGATCTTGCCCCATCAAACCTTCTCAAGGCACCACGCAAGGATTGCCCGCTGCGCATGCAACCGGTTCTCCGCCTCGTCGAACACAACCGATTGCGGCCCGTCGATGACGTCGTCAGTCACTTCCCTGCCGCGGTGCGCCGGCAGGCAATGCATAAAGATAGCATCTTCCGTGGCTTTTTCCATGAGGGCGGCGTTAACCTGATAGGGGCGCAGAAGGCCGATGCGCTCTTCCGTGTTGGTCTGTCCCATCGAGACCCAGACATCGGTGACGACGCAGTCCGCCCCCTTCACCGCCTCGTTCGGGTCTTCGAAAATGACGAGCTTGCCGCCCTCGGCGCGGGCCCAATCGATCAGGCTCAGCGGCGGCAGGAGAAGCTTCGGCGCCGCGAGATGAAGCGTGAAACCGAAGCGCACGGCCGCGTGGATCCAGGAGGCCGCCACGTTGTTTCCGTCGCCGGCCCAGGCCACGACCAGCGGCTCCAACGGTCCCTTCATCTCCTCCAGCGTCATGACGTCGGCGAGGATCTGGCAGGGATGCGAGCGGTCCGACAGGCCGTTTATGACGGGAACGGTGGCGTAGCGGGCAAGCTCCAGCAGCGTTTCGTGCGAGGACGAGCGCATCATGATGGCGTCGACATAGCGCGACAGCACGCGCGCGGTGTCCGCGATGGTCTCGCCCCGGCCGAGCTGCATGTCCGAATGGTTCAGGACGATGGTCTCGCCGCCGAGCTGGCGCATCGCCACGTCGAAGGACACGCGCGTGCGCGTCGAGGTCTTCTCGAACATCATGGCGAGAACCTGGCCCTCGGCCAGTTTCGGGCGCACCGCGGCGGGCGTCTTGAACGCCTTCTTCAGAGATTTGGCGCAGTCGAGGATCAGGCGCAGCGCGTCGATGCCGTAATCGTCGATGTCGAGGAAATGACGCGGAGTCATTGGACCCTTGAGCGCGGAATCATACTGTAAGTTTAGCATTGAGCTTCGCACATGCGGTATCGATTTTCGCGCATGCCTCTCTAATTTCTGTTTCCGTTACAATGAGCGGCGGCAAGAGCCGGACGACATTGTCGCCGGCCGCAACCGACAAAAGCCTCTCCGCAAAGAACATGCCGGATACGGCTGTGTTCGGTATGCTGCATCGGAGGCCAAGCATCAGTCCCTCGCCGCGCACTTCCGTTATAACGTTTGCGTGCCGGCCTTTTATTTCATCAAGCCGCTGCCTGAAGAGCAAGCTCATCTCCTGAACGCGGGGAAGAAATCCCGGCTCGAGGACGACATCGAGCACGGCGTTGGCGACCGCCGCCGCGAGCGGATTGCCGCCGAAGGTCGAGCCGTGCGTGCCTGCGGTCATGCCGGCGGACGCCTCCGCCGTCGCGAGGCACGCCCCGATGGGGAAGCCGCCGCCGAGCCCCTTCGCCACCGCCATGATGTCCGGCGCGATGCCTGACCATTCATAGGCGAACAGCTTGCCGGTGCGCCCCATGCCGGTCTGCACCTCGTCGAGCATGAGAAGAACGCCGCGCTCATCGGCGAGTTTGCGCAGAGCGCGCAGGAAAGGCCATCCCGCCGGACGAACGCCGCCTTCGCCCTGGATCGGCTCGATCAGGATGCCGGCCGTTTCGTCCGTGATCGCGGCGCTCGCAGCTTCGAGATCGCCGAGCGGAACCTGGTCGAACCCGTCCACCTTCGGCCCGAAGCCCGCGACATGCTTCGGCTGGTTGCCGGCCGAGATGGTGGCGAGCGTGCGCCCGTGGAACGCGCCCTCGAAGGTGAGGATGCGATAGCGCTCGGGATGCCCGCGATGGCTGTGATATTTCCGCGCCATCTTGATGGACGCTTCCATCGCCTCGGCGCCGGAATTTGCGAAGAACACCTTGTCCGCGAACGTCGCGCGCGTCAGGCGTTCGGCCAGCCGCTCCTGCTCCGCGACGCGGTAGAGATTGGACGTGTGCCAGACCTTCGCGCCCTGCTTCGTCAAAGCGCCGATGAGACGCGGGTGCGAGTGGCCGAGGATGTTTACAGCGACGCCGCCGGCAAAGTCGAGATAGCGATCGCCCGCGGCTGTAAGGAGATATGCGCCCTCTCCGCGATCGAACTCGACATCGAGGCGGGAGTAGGTTCCAAGGACCGCGGACATGCTTTCCACTCGTTCTCCAATTAAAAAAAGCCGCTCCGGCGGAGGGCGGCTTAGGCTCGTAGGCTTATTTTCCGCCTGTTCGCCACACTGTCAACGGGCATAAAAGCCACAGTGCCCTTAAAATGGATCGCCAATCCAGGCTTTTAAGGGCCTGGTAATTTGTCCAGCCACGCCTTTTGTGCAATTATCAATAAATGAAGATGACGTGGCGGCATCGCCTTCCGAATGCGATCTTTCGCATCCGCCACCTCGCATAGTCCTGTTGCGAGCCAAGTATCCCAGTAGGTTGCGTTTCCTTTTGTGCCGGCCGTAGCCGGTATGCCGCCCGTAGTTCAGGGCGGAAGAACGCCGCCGCGTATTCATTGTCTTGCGTTAGCGCCCGTGGCCCCGTTGGCATCTCGCCAGCGGCCCATCCTTTATTCGCGGTTTCATCCGCCGAAATGAACGAGGAGCTAACATTGATGAGTTGGACAGACGAACGTGTTGAACTCTTAAAGAAGCTTTGGGCGGATGGACTTAGCGCGAGTTAAATCGCCACGAAACTCGGGGAAGTTACACGCAACGCCGTTATCGGAAAAGTCCACCGCCTGGGTCTCGCGGGCCGCGCAACCACATCGCGCGTCAGAACCGCCCGCCCGCGCTCGAACATCGCGCTTTTCCCGGCGCGCTCTTCGCAGGTGCAATACCGCACTTTTGGCAACGCAGCGCTCAAAGTGTCGCCACAGCCGCAGCAGGAGCGGAGAGTGGCGCCCGTCATTCCGCTTCGCGCTCTGCCTGAGCTTGAGGCCGCGCCCGACGGAAGCGTCAAACTCGTCGACCTGAAGGATTGCATGTGCCACTGGCCGATCGGCGATCCCATGGAAGACGGCTTCCATTTCTGCGGGCGCCGCAAGTCCTCCGGCGTGCCCTATTGCGATCATCACGCCGCCATTGCGTACAATCCAGCTGCGCGCAAGCGCCGCGTTGTATAGCGAAACAGAACTACAGCGGGGGCAAGGAGCCGGGGACGCGACACCCCGGCTCCTTACTTATTCAACGAGGCTCTGGCCGGGGAATTTCTCGCCGAGGGCGTAGCCCGCGCCGCGCACGGTGCGGATCGGGTCTTTCTCCTTGCCGCGATTGATCGCCTTGCGCAGGCGGCCGATATGCACGTCCACGGTGCGCTCGTCCACATAAACGTCGCGGCCCCAGACGCCGTCGAGCAGCTGGGTTCGCGTGAATACGCGGCCGGGGCTCTCCATCAGGAATTCGAGCAGCTTGAACTCGGTCGGGCCGAGGCGCACCTCGCGGCCGTTCCTGATGACGCGATAGGCTTCGCGGTCCAGCGCAATATCTTCGACTTCGAGGGTTTGGGAGATGCGCGCGGGGCTGGCGCGCCGGAGGATCGCGCGGACGCGGGCCAGCAGCTCGGGCACGGAGAAGGGCTTCACGACGTAATCGTCCGCGCCGACGGTGAGGCCGCGGATGCGGTCCTGCTCCTCGCCGCGCGCCGTCAGGATCAGGATCGGGATGGCGCGCGCCACCTTGCCCGCGCGCAATCGCCGGCAAAGTTCGATGCCGGAAAGCCCCGGCAGCATCCAGTCGAGGATGATCAGGTCCGGCGGCTCCTCGCTGATGGCGACCTCAGCCTCGTCGCCGCGCCTTGCAAGCGCGACGCGAAATCCCTCCGCCTCCAGATTATATTGCAGCAACAGAGCCAGCGGCTCTTCGTCCTCGACAATCAGAACTTTAGCATTCATCGCATACGCTTTTATGAGGTAGCCCAGCCCCCTCCTCATCGTCGTGGGTGGGCTTGGGCCGGCCATCCCGATGATTTGCCAGCACTGCGGTTTCGGCCATGACCTGAAGTGTCTGCACCTTTTTTAACCGAACCGCCCAGTGATGTAGTCCTGCGTCCGCTTGTCTTTGGGGTTTGTAAAAATCTGATCGGTGACGTCTTCCTCGACGAGATAGCCGAGATGGAAAAACGCCGTGCGCTGAGAAACCCGCGCCGCCTGCTGCATGTTATGCGTGACGATGACGATGCAGAAATTCTCCCGCAGTTCGTCGATCAGCTCCTCGACCTTGGCCGTAGCGATGGGGTCGAGGGCGGAGCAGGGCTCGTCCATCAGTATGACTTCGGGGCTTACCGCGATGGCGCGCGCGATACAGAGGCGCTGCTGCTGTCCGCCGGAAAGGCCCGTGCCCTCGCCATTGAGACGATCCTTGACCTCGTTGAAAAGCCCGGCCTTCTGCAGGCTCGTCACCACGATCTCTTCAAGATCGGCCTTCGACTTCGCCAGGCCGTGAATGCGCGGGCCGTAGGCGACGTTCTCGAAGATGGTCTTCGGGAAGGGGTTGGGCTTCTGAAACACCATGCCGACGCGCGCGCGGACCTGGACGGGATCGACATCGGGCGAATAGATGTTCTGGCCCTGAACCATGATCTCGCCCGTGACGCGGGCGCTTGCGATGGTGTCGTTCATCCGGTTGAAGCAGCGCAGAAAGGTCGTCTTCCCGCAACCGGACGGCCCGATGAACGCCATGACGCTGCGGTCGGGGATATCGATCCGCACATTGAAAAGCGCCTGCTTCTCCCCGTAATGGACGCAGACGTTGCGCGCGGTGGCCTTGGCGGCGGCTGAACGCCCCCCGTTCAACCGAAGCGCCTCCGCATCGGGGACGATGGCGTCTGGCGCCGGCTGCTGGGCAAGCTCTACCATTTGCGTTCATACCTTTTGCGCAAGACCATCGTGACGATGTTCATGACGGCGAGGATCGCGAGGAGGACGATGGTGGCGCCGGCGGTCTTCTCGACGAACCCGCGTTCGGCCTCGGTCGCCCACATATAGATTTGCACGGGCAGCGCCGTCGCCGGATCGAGGGGCGACTTCGGAACGTCCACCACGAAGGCGACCATGCCGATCATGAGCAGAGGCGCGGTTTCGCCCAGCGCCTGGATCAGGCCGAGGATCGTGCCGGTGATGATGCCGGGGAGCGAAAGCGGCAAGACATGGTGAAACACGGTCTGCACTCTCGACGCGCCGACGCCAAGCGCCGCTTCGCGGATCGACGGCGGCACCGCGCCGATGGCGGCCCGCGTCGCGATGATGACGGTCGGCAGCGTGCGCAGCGTCAGCACGAGGCCGCCCACAAGCGACGCCGACCGCGGCAGCCCGGCGAAGTTGATGAACGCCGCGAGACCGAGCAGGCCGAACACGATGGACGGCACCGCGGCGAGATTGTTGATGTTCACCTCGATCAGGTCGGTGAAGCGGTTCCTGGGCGCGAACTCCTCAAGATAGATCGCGGCGGCGACGCCGAGCGGCACGGAGAGAAGCACGACGATCAGCATGATGTAGAACGAGCCGAGAAGCGCCACGGCGAGGCCCGCCGTCTCGGGCTGGCTCGACGCCGGGTTCGTGAACAGCCCGATATTGAAGAGCTTCTTCATGAGGCCCGCGCCCGTCAGCTTGTCGATCCAGGCGACCTGCCGGTCGGAAATCTGCCGGTTCTCCTGCGGCAGGCTCCGGTCGATGCGGCCTTTCAGAAAGGCGTCGACGTTGCCGCTCGCCAGAAGCCACACGGGCTTTGTCGTGCCGATGATCGATGGGTCCGACGCGACCATCTGGCGGAGCTGCGTGTCCGCCTCGCGGGACAGAAGCGCGTTCGCCGCCGTGCGTTGCGGCCGGTTCGCAGGATCGACGCCAAGCGTCTTGTAGAGCGCGAGGTAGGCCAGCTTCTGGTAATTCGCATTCGCGAGCGCGCTTGCGCTGCGCGTCCCGTCGGGGTCGATTTCCGTCGCGTCGAAGGTGACGGGAAGCTCGATCTTGGTCTGGAAAAAGGCCGTCCAGCCATTGCCGATGATGGACGTGAAGAGGATCGCGAGGAAGGACAGGCCCAGCCCGATCGCCAGCAATCCATAAATCTGGAACCGGACCTCCTCCCGTCTGCGGCGGCGCATGCGCCCATCATTCTCGAAACGGCTCGGAGCTGCGGAAGCATATTCGGTCATGGGCGTTTCATCGGCGAGGACGCTCATTCATACTGCTCCCGGTATTTGCGCACAATGTAGAGCGCGTAGATGTTGAGCCCGAGCGTGAGGATGAACAGCGTGAGCCCGAGCGCGAAGGCGACCAGCGTTTGCGGCGTGTTGAATTCGAGGTCGCCGGTGAGCTGGCTCACGATCTTGACCGTGATCGTCGTCACCGACTCGAAGGGGTTCAGCGTCAGATTGGCGGCGATGCCTGCGGCGAGCACCACGATCATGGTTTCGCCGATGGCGCGCGAGGCCGCGAGCAGGATCGCGCCGACGATGCCGGGAAGCGCCGCGGGCAGGATCACCCGCTTGATCGTCTCGGATTCTGTGGCGCCAAGGCCGTAGGAGCCGTCGCGCAGCGACATCGGCACGGCGGAAATGATGTCGTCCGAAAGCGAGGACACGAACGGGATGATCATGATGCCCATGACGGCGCCCGCCGTGAGCACGCTCGTCGGCTGGATCACAAGCCCGGCTTGCGACCCCACGAAGTTCAGGAACGGCCCGACGGTGATGACGGCGAAGAAGCCGTAAACGATGGTCGGGATCCCTGCGAGCATTTCCAGGAGCGGTTTGACGGTCGCCCGCACGTTCGGATGCGCATATTCCGACATATAGATCGCCGCCAGAAGCCCGATGGGCACGGCGACGACGAGGGCGATGAAGGAAATGTAGAGCGTGCCCCACAAGAGCGGCACGAGCCCGAACTGGCCCTCTGTGGCGCCAGCGCCGGCGGCGGAGAAGCGCGGATCCCAGACCGTCCCGGTCAGGAAATCGATGATCGACACGCGATTGAAGAAGTCGATGCTCTCGAACAGCACCGAAAGCACGATGCCCGCCGTCGTCAGGATCGCGACCGAGGACGCCGCCATCAGGGCGGTGACCACGACGCGCTCGACGCTGTTCCGGGCGCGGAGCTTCAGCGATATGCGGAAGAAAGAGATGACGAAGCCGAACAGCGCGAGAAGCGCCGCCACGAAGGTTTTCGCGAGGCTGCTTTGCTTCCGGAGCTGGTTCAGAAGTTCCGCGGCGGAGATGACGCTGGCGTCGGGCGCGGTCGCGACAGCGATGCCTCGCTGCGAAAGAAGCCGTTTCGCCTCCTCGGGATTGGCTTTCGCCGCTTGCAACTCGCTGGGGGTGAGACGCTTGAGACCGGGAGCTACGCTTTTCACGACGCTCATCACGAGCCCGATCTGTGCCGGCGAGCCTTGCAGGATGCGCTCAGGCAGAACCGCCTGCACCTGCCGGTCGATGAAAGGAGGCTCCACGGCCGCCCAGATCAGAAGGACGAGAATGGCGGGCAGGGATGTCCAAAGGGCGAGAAAGCCGCCGTGATAGCCGGGACGCGAATGCAGCGCGCCTTCATCGCCGCGCGCGCGCGCCTTGGCCCGCGCAAAGCCGATAATGAATGCAACGGCCGCCAGCCCAAGCAGACTGAGAAGCAATACCGTAAGCGACACAGTCGACTCCCGAAGCGACCCCAATTCCCCAAGCGCCTGCAAAATAGCGTGGCGGCCGCGAAGCCGCCACGCATTTCGATCCTTAGCTGAGCGGACCCATCGTCTTCAGGGTCTTCACCGTCTCGCGCGTCTCCTTGGCCTCCCCGGCCGGGAGCGGCACAAGCCCATACTGCGCCAAGGGGCCGTCTTCGCCGATCATCTTGTCGCTGACGAAGAACTCGGAATACTCCTTCAGCCCGGGAATGACGCCGACATGCGCCTTCTTCACGTAGAAGAAGAGCGGGCGGGAAACGGGATACTTGCCCGACGCGATGGTCTCGACCGACGGCGTGACGCCGCTCACGGTGGCGACCTTCAGCTTGTCCGTGTTATTCTCGTAGAACGAGAGGCCGAACACGCCGATGGATTGCTTGTTGGTGGAGAGGCGGGCGAGCGTCTCGGTGTAGTCGCCGTCGATATCGACCGCGTGCTTGCCGCCTTCATCCTTGCGGACCCTCGCGCAGGCCTTCTCAGCGGCGTGCTTCACCTTGTCTTCGGCTGTGCCCTCGGCCTTCAGCTTCTCTTCGAGCAGCTTGTCGGCGCCAGTGGCCTTGCAGCCGGCCACAAGAACCTTCTCTTCGAAGACTTCGCGCGTGCCGTGCTTCTCGCCGGGGATGTACGCGACGATCTCCCATTCGGGAAATGCCGGGTTGACCTGTTTCAGCGTCTTGTTCGGGTTGGCGACGAGCTTGCCGCCGACCGGGATCTCGGGAGCGAGCGCGAGGAACACATCCTTCGGCTCGAACGCGAAAGACGGGCCCTTTACGTCGGACGCAAACACGATGCCGTCATAGCCGAACTTCACCTCGACGATGTCGGTGACGCCGTTTTTCGCACAAGTCTCCTGTTCCGCCTTCTTGATGCGGCGCGACGAGTTGGCGATGTCGATCCTGTCCTCGCCGACGCCTTCGCAGAATTGCTTCAGACCCGCAGAAGAGCCGCCGGATTCGACGACAGGGGCCTTGGCGCCGGCGTTGGCCTTGGCGAAATTCTCAGCGACGATCTTCGCGTAGGGGAAGACGGTCGAAGAACCAGCGATCTTGACCTGATCGCGGGCGGACGCGGGGCCTGCGAGCAGGCCGGCAACCGCCGCGGCCGCCACGATGGCGGCGAGACGATGATTTACTGTTCTCTCCCTTGAAAATGGAAACCAACCTCTGGTGCTTAACGCGCTGAAATGTAAGGAAGCGCCAAGACTGTTTTATGAAAGCGCAGTGAACCTTTCATGACGGGTTAACCTACGGGGTCGTAATAACTTTCCAAACCACGAACAAGCTCGAAATCGGTCTATGCCTCCTTAGTCGGATGAGCCTCGTTTCGGGGCTTGTGCTCGGCAAGGATCACCGTGAACTTGGAGCCGGCGCCAAGCTCGGACGAGATGCGAAGCTCGCCGCGATGGCGGTTGACGACGTGCTTCACGATGGCGAGGCCGAGCCCGGTCCCCCCTTTTTCCAGGGCCGGCGACCCCGGAACGCGATAGAAGCGCTCCGTCAGCCGCGGCACATGCTCGGGTTCGACGCCCGGTCCATCGTCCTCGACGCTGATCGCGATGACGCTCCCCGAGCCGCTCTGCTGGCGTTCGAGGCTGACCGAAACATTCCCGCCGGTCCGGCCGTACTTGATCGCATTGTGCAGGAGATTAATGACCACCTGCGTGAGCTCGTCGCGGTCGCCGAGAACGGTCGCGCCGCCAAGCTCCGAATGAATCCCGACGTGGACGTGCGCCTCCGAAGCCATCGGCTCCAGAGCGTCGCAGGCCTGCTTCACAAGCTCGCAAATCTTGACCACGCCCTGCGGCTTCAGATGCGCCCGCATCTGCACGCGGGAAAGCGACATGAGGTTGTCGATCAGCCGCGCCATGCGCTCCGCCTGCTTCGCCATGATCGGCAGGAAACGCTCGCGCGCCGCCTCGTCGTGGCGGGCGGCGCCTTGCAGCGTCTCGATGAACCCGATCAGCGACGCGAGCGGCGTCTTGATCTCGTGGCTTGCATTGGCGATGAAGTCGGATCGAAGCTGGTCGAGCCCGGCGCTGCTCGGTCAGGTCGCGCAGGAAAAGCAGAATGGCGGGGTCTTTGCCGGACTTCGGGCCGAGGCAAGACACGGTCGCCGAAAGGTAGCGTTCGACCGGCACGCGATCGCTGAACGCGACGGTTTGCTGCTTCTTTTCCGCGCCGCATCCGGCGACGGCGTCGAGCACCTGGGGGCTGCGAAGGGCGCTCGAAATGTGCGAGCCGAGTTTCAGCGCGCCCAGAAGCTCGCCGGCCTTGACATTGAATGCGGCGATTGCGCCGTCTCGCGCGAGAAGGACCGCAGGCTCCGGAAGCGCGCCGATAACCAGCGCCGCGACGGCGATGGCGTCATCCGCGGGCTCAGGCGCGAAGGCCAAGGGGCGATAGGCGGCCGGCGGGCGTGCGCGGGGAATGATCGCCGCTCCCGCCGTGAAGGCGAGCCACGCGGCCGCCATGGCCTCCCACGGCAATTGGAACGAGACGCCGACGACGCTCATGATCGCGGCGAATAGCACGACGAGCCACTTGCGCGCCGCAAGCGCCTCAAGCGGGCCGGGCCGCGGCGCCGGGGGCAAAGCCGCCGCGTCTTCGCCTCCCTCGCGAATTACAGGGCTGGCCGGCGAATAGCCATTCGCCAGGCCTTTGTCATAGCGGTTCAGCATGCCGTTCGTTCATTCCGCGCGGGGCGATGCTTCCGCGCTTCGAATGCAATTGCGCCTGTGCACCATAGCCGAAATCTACGACAGTTTTTCAATGCAGGCGATAAGGCAATTAACGCTTTCAATCAGCGGTCGCGGGAGCGCCCGGCCGCGGCCAGTTCCTCCAGGTAGGCGCTCCACATCTCGTTTTTGTTGCGGGCGATCTCGTAGAGGTACGCCCACGAATAGAGGCCGGTGTTGTGGCCGTCGCTGAAAACGAGACGCACCGCATAATTTCCGACGGGTTCTATGGCCTTGATCGTCACCTCGCGCTTGCCGGGGACAATCTTGCGTTCGGAGGGCGAGTGGCCTTGCACCTCGGCGCTCGGGCTTACGACGCGCAGAAACTCCGCCGGAAGCCTTTCCTGGAACCCATCTGTGAAAGTCACCGAAAGCGCTGACTTCTCCGGGTTGAGCCGCAATTCGGAAGCCACTGGCTCCGGTCCGCCGCCTTGTTTCATCGGTACTCTCCTCGCCGCTTTGAGTCATAGCCGTTGCATTTTGATCGAACCGTCTTACGCTTTTTTGCCGCAATCCGGTTTAAAACATTGAGGCTCACAGTGCAGGCCATCGCCTCCTCAATAAATCAGCTGTGTGCGTAGGCGCAATTCCCATGCCAAATATCCAGATGTCTCGCGGTGAACGCGTTTCGCTTGAAAAGATCATCAAGCGCCCGTGCCTCGTGACGGACATTCCCTCCGATCATGCGGAAAAGCTGCTGAACTATGGGCTTGTCAAGAGGGAGGTCATGCTCTTGCACGCGACGCCTCGCGGTCAGGTTGAAATCCTGCGGCAGAGGTTCGTGAAAAACGGCTATGCCGCATTCGCGGCCAATAGCGCGGGCTGAAGATATATTTACGCCGTTGCAAAACCTCACTAGTAGGATAACCGCTCGCTCCTATACTGACTGAGACGGCGGACGGGCCTGCCCCGCATCCGCTTAAGCTTATATGGGGCGCCAGCGGGAGATCGTAATGTCGAGAATTTTTTTCAGCGCAGTCCTGGCCTTCGCCGCCTTCGCAACATCCGTCGAGAGCTTTGCCGCAGACGCGTCCGGCTATCACAGGCGCCATCACTCCTATTCACGCCATGCGCGCTCTCACGAGTTCTATCTAAACGAATACGGATATGGGCGCCGGTCCGTGGGCGGTCATCTGTTTGGCTGGCAGCTCAATCCCTTCATCTTCGGCAATTCCGGCTACAACTATCCGGGTTATTATAACAACCAGACCTTCTGGGAGCGGGTTCAGACCCAGGCCAATTATCCCGTCCAGTACTAGCGTTCCGTCGCGCTCGAGGCGAAAAGCGCCGCCAGCGAAGGCACCGGCAGCTTGCTGACCATCAAGGCGCTCGCCGTAACGGCGGCGCCTGCAATCACGAACGGAATATCGGACGGGTAGAGGCGAAGCGCCGCCGCGTCCGCGCCCATGATCGCCATGGCCGCGCCGGTTGAGGGAAGGCCGCAAAACCACTTTTTCGCACGCGGCCTGTCCGGCGGCGGCAGGATTGCCTTGGTCTGGACGTTGAAGCGCGCGAGGCGATAGCCCGTGGCGATCACATAGACGGCGGCTATGATCCAGCCCAGAAGCCCGAGCTGATACAGATGCCGGTCGTAGAGCAGCATCGCGGGGGCCACGCCGAAATTCAGGAAATCGGCGAGCGAGTTGAGTTCGGCGCCGATGGCCGACTCCGCCGAAAGCTTGCGCGCGGTATAGCCGTCGGCCGCGTCGAGCGCCGCCGCCGCCAAAATCGCCGTCATGGCGAGCGCGAACTCCCCTTCTCCCGAAAGCCGAATTGCGGTCAGCCCGCAGAGGACGGCCGTGAATGTGAGGAGATTGGGGATGTGCTTGACAAGCCTGCGAAGGAGAGTCTCGTCCGAAGGATCGTTATGCCGTCCGATGATTTTGAAGGGGCGGCCGTGATTAAGCTTCATGGCGAGGTCCGCTTCGCCAAACCGTAATTTTGGAAGCTGCGCCAGCAGAAGCCAAAGGCCGCACTCTCATCTCCATCGCCACGTCGTCTTTCTCGTCCATGGGAACGTTTCCCGCGGAAAAATGCAACCCAACACTTGGTTCTGGCGCAGTCCGTGCTGCGTTTTACCGCGCGATTGGCAACCCTTATATGCGCTGGAAGAGGCGCGCCGGCTCCTGCGACTGCAGGTCGGCGATCACCGTCTCGCCAGCGAGCGTGCGCTGGCCTGCCGAAACGAGCACGGTCGCGGGCGGCAGATAGATGTCGACCCGGCTGCCGAAGCGGATGAGGCCGATGCGCTGGCCCGCGCCGACGCTGTCGCCGATCTGAACCTCCGTGACGATGCGGCGTGCGACGTAACCCGCGACGAGCACGACGCCCAGACGCACGGCGTTCGCCGCCTCGATTACGAAACCGTGGCGTTCGTTCTCCTTCGGGGCCTCGGGCGCTGCGGCGTTATGGTAGACGCCAGGCCTGTGCACGGACGCGTCGATCTTCCCCGCGAGAGGCGCGCGCGTGACATGCACATCGAAAACTGAGAGGAAGATCGACACGCGCGTGAGAGGCGCCTCGCCGAGATTCAGCTCCGCCGGCGGCGCCACGGGCTCGACGCCGATCACGACCCCGTCCGCCGGCGCGATCACCAGCCCTTCGCGCTGAGGCACGACGCGGTAAGGATCGCGAAAGAAAAATGCGAGCGCCAAAGTCGCCACCAAGCATAACCATCCCAGCGGCGACCATAAGTAAAAGCCGATGATGGTAGCGCCTGCGCCGATCGCCACAAACTTATATCCATCTTTATTGATGGGAGCCAATAATGCTTGTGCTTGAGAAAGCGCGTTCGGTCCGGACACTTGCCAATCCCCTAAGAAGTGTGTTGATAATCGCGCAGAGCGAGATTCGGTGTGCTTGCAGCCATACGCCCGGCATCGTTAGGATACTGTTAACCTCATGCCACGCTAATGTCACAGACAGCGCATAGTCACGCCGCCGATGCTTTTGTTCGAATAGCGGTTTGCCAGCTTCGCCGATCCCAGGGAGAGTTTTGATGTACGCGAAAATAGCAGCAACTCTTATCGTGGCATGTCTAGCACTTTCACCCGCCAAGGCACAAGACGCCGAAAAGCTGACGCTCGCGATTTCCTCGGAAGTGACCGAGGTCGCCACCGCCGGCACCTGGTCGGATGGCGACGCATCCGGCGTTTTCCGGGCGACCGTGCTGACCGTGCCCGCGGGCGATACGACGCAGGCGCATCTCGTGCTTCAGCTCATGGCCGTCAGCGCGGACGGCAACACGTCGAAAGTCCACAAGACGGTCGTCGTCAAGAAGATCGCGGACAAGAAGCTGCCGAATGCGTTCCTGGCCGTCGAGGAGGATGGCACGGAGAACGAGGTGACCTGGCGCGTCACGAGCTACGACAGCAACTCGAACGCCGACATCGGCGTGCTGGTCACCATCAACGCCAAGGGCGACGTCGAAGTGAAGGACGCGCCCAAGGAAGAGGACACAGCCGCGCAGCAGCAGAACACGGAAAAGAGCAAGTAAATCCAGAGCATTGTGCGTTTAATCGGACGCGACCGCTACCTTGTCGTTCCCGCGAAGCAGGGGACCCAGTATTCGATGAGCGTTGGGATACCTGGATTCCCGCTTTCGAGCGTGTGCCTTGCCCCTTTTGTCATGGCCGGGCTTGACCCGGCCATCCATTAAGCTATTTGCTCTGCATTTTATTTCACTGGGTAGCCGCCTCAAGGGCGGCTATGACAACGAAGTCAGAGCAAAAACCCGATTTTTTCACGCGCTCTTTCGCGGGAATGACGCCGGGAGCGTGAGACCGGTTCCGATCTTATGAGCGCCGCGCTAGAGCCTATCCGCCTTCGATGGAATAAAAAGCGCGCTCCAGCTCTTTATTTTGCCCTGCGTCTTACCGGAAAGCCGTTTTTACTTCGGATCTTGCTCGGGGCGCTGAAAGGCGCGCTGCGGCGTGTGGTATTATAATACCGAAAAGTGCATGCTTTTTGCAAAACGAACCCAATAGGGTTAACCGCTGGCATGCGCCGGAGGCTCTGCCGATTGGATTACACCGCCGCAAGCGCCTGATCCAGATCGCCGATGATGTCGGCGGCGTCCTCTATGCCGATCGAAAGCCGCACCACGTCGTCGCCCGCGCCGGCGGCCGCGCGCTCCCCCGCCGTAAGCTGGCTGTGCGTCGTCGACGCCGGATGGATGATGAGGCTGCGCACGTCGCCGATATTGGCGAGATGCGAGAACAGCTTCACGTTCGAGACGAGAGTCACGCCTGCTTCGTAGCCCCCCTTCAGCCCGAAGGTGAAGACCGCGCCCGCTCCCTTCGGCACAAGTCGCCGCGCCAGCTCATGATACGCGTTGCCGGGCAGGCCCGCGTAGTTCACCCAGGCCACCTTCGGATGTTTCTCCAGCCAGCTGGCGACCGCCATCGTGTTCTCGCAATGGCGCGCGATGCGAAGGGGCAGCGTTTCGATGCCGTTGATGATCAGGAAGGCGTTCATCGGCGCAATCGCCGGGCCGAGGTCGCGCAGCGACAGCACGCGCGCGGCGATGGCGAAGGCGAAATTGCCGAAGGTCTCGCCAAGGATCATGCCGTGATAGGACGGGTTCGGCTCCGACAGCATCGGATAGCGCCCGCTCTTCAGCCAGTCGAACGTGCCGCAATCCACGAGGATGCCTCCGATGGAGTTGCCCTGGCCGCCGAGGAATTTCGTCAGCGAATGCACGATGATATCGGCGCCGTGCTCCTTCGGCCGGAACAGGTAGGGCGTCGCCAGCGTGTTATCGACGATGAGCGGCACGCCCGCTTTCTTGGCGATGGCCGCGATGGCCGGCACGTCGAGCACGATGCCGCCGGGGTTCGCGATGGACTCGATGAAGATCGCCTTGGTCTTCGGCGTGACCGCGGCCTCGAAGCTCGCCGGGTCGGCGCCATCGGCCCACACCACGGTCCAGCCGAACTTCTTGAAGGCGTGGTTGAACTGGTTGATGGAGCCGCCATAGAGCTGGCGCGAGGCGATGAATTCGTCGCCCGGCTCCATGAGCACATGGAATGCGAGCATCTGCGCCGCGTGGCCGGACGCCGCCGCCAGCGCCGCCGTACCGCCCTCCAGCGCCGCGACGCGCGACTTCAGCACCGCCTGCGTCGGGTTCATGATGCGCGTGTAAATGTTGCCGAACGCCTCCAGCGCGAACAGCGAGGCCGCGTGATCCACGTTGTCGAACACGTAGGACGTCGTTTGATAGATCGGCGTCACCCGCGCGCCCGTCGCAGGATCGGGCTGGGCGCCGGCGTGGATGGCGAGCGTGTTGAAGCCTGGGGCGCGTTCGTCGGTCATGGGGCGTCTCCTCGGTTTCCGGGATAGAAACCCGGTTCGGCCGCGGACGCAACTTCATTGAGGCGATCCCGTAAATGGCAAGGGAGACGAGCGCATCTTGCGTTGGCCCAGGGGTCGATCGAAATAAGCGCAAATGCCGATGTTCATCGTAAATGCCACCCAAGGATGCAAGGCGTCTCACAAGCGGTTATGAAAGACTTGCACTGCCATCGCGAGGTTTAGCCGGTGATTACGCAAGTCCTCGAATATCTAGGCCTGGTTCTCGTCATCGGCGGCGTCTTGGCCGGATTTCTTGTCTTGCGGTCTTGGTAAGACCTTACTTCAGGATCAAGCCGAGCTTGACGAGACGCGCGCGAACGCCGCCTTCCTGCCGCCCAAGCGAGGCGGCCATCGCCTTCACCGTCTCCCCGCGTTTGTAGCGGACGGCGATATCGGCGTCTTCTTCGTTCGTCCACTTCTTGTGGGAATTAGCCGAGCCTGCCTTCGCGGCCGAGGGGGCGGTCCTGATTTGCACAGACGGCGCGCCTTTCAGGTCCTGCAAATGGGAGCGATGCAGCTCCTCCGTTCTCGCGCCGCCGTAGCTTTCGAGGCGTTCGGCCTCGTCCTCGGATGCGCGCCGGAAATCCGCGTCCTTTGCGAGCGCCTCGGGGTGGACCCGGAGCGCCCTGTCGTTCCAGCCGAGCAGATGCAGTCCGCCAAGCGTCCGAACGCGCGACAGCGCGACATAGCCCTGGCCGTATTCGAAGGCGTTCGACAGGTCCATGACCGCGGCGTCGAGCGACATCCCCTGGCTCTTGTGCACGGTGATCGCCCAGGCGAGCCGCAAGGGAACCTGCTCGATCCCCGCCTTCACGGTTTCGTCTTCGGCGACCTTCCATTCCGCCCGCCGGGCGGCGACGCTCGCTCCGCCCTTCGTAAGCACGACGGGGTTGCCGTCATCCGGATCGAAATCCGAGACGACGCCGAGCGTGCCGTTCACATAGCGGCCATCGGGGTCGTTCTTGGTGAACATCACGATGGCGCCGATCTTGAGGTCCAGCCGCTCCGGCGACAGGGAGCCCCGTTTCAACCCGTCGGCGAGAAGCTTGTCGCCCGTCGAGGTCATGACGAAGCTTCTGATTTCGCCCGGCAGCTTGATAAGCTCGGCCTGATTGATGCGATCCACATCCACGTTGTGCGTGAACAGGCGCGTGACGCTGCGCGGCAGGCTGTCCACCTTGAGCTTGCGGCTGGCCAGCACGTCGCGATGCTCGGGGCCGAAGCGGTTGCCCCGGATCGCGGCCAGAAGCGAGGAGAACTCCGCGTCGTTCTGCCGGTGCTGCTCGGTCAGATAGCAGACCGAGGGGGCCAGTTCGCGCCATGTGCGCGACGCATAGGCGAAGGGCGAGAGGTCGCCTTCGTCCTGGCTGTCCACCTCGGCGCCCGGATGCTCATCCCTGCGAACGACCGGAGGAAGCTGGAAGAAATCGCCCACGAAAACGGCCTGCAATCCGCCGAATGGCTCGTTAGACCTGCGGACGTGCTGGCAGACCTGGCTCACCGCCGACAAGGTCTGGCCGGACAGCATCGACACCTCGTCGATGATGAGAACGCGCGTCTTCTTGATCCGGTCGGCGACGCGGCGGTTCTTGGCGATGGCGTCCATGTCGGCGCGATTTACGTGCGAACGCGCGCCGATCCCGCTCCAGGCATGGACGGTTGTGCCGCCGAGTTGCGCGGCCGCGATCCCCGTGGAGGCCGTCACCGCGGTGGAGACGCCTTCCCGGCGCAGATAGCTTACAAAGCGGGACGCCACATAGCTCTTGCCGCTCCCCGGCTCGCCCGTCAGGAAAACGCTGGCGCCGGCCTTTAAAATCCTGAAAGCTTCATCCTGTTTCATGCATAAAAACGCCGCTCGCCGCTCAGAGCGCGGACATTATCGATTTGAGAGTAAGAGCATTACGAGCCGCTTTTCTCAAGCGCGTTGTGCGAAAATGAGCGCCTCTATTCGAACGGCGCTCCGCCAATCCTGACCGGCGCTGCGGCTACCTGATTTGACCGGCCACGAGCCACCCGGATAGGGCGGCCCCTTGCTTCGTTTCCGAGCGCGCTTTGGCCTCATCCGCCTGCTTCGCAAGCCTGTCGCTCGCCTGCTTCAAGTCTTCCGCCTCGGAGAGGTCCACCCACTCGGTGCGCATGACATCGACGCTGCCGTCCTTGATGTCTTCCTTGGCGGTTTTCGCGGTTGCGGCCCAATGGCCGGTCATGGTGGCGGTTTCGGGCGTGCTCTTGAAGACATCGGCGCGGGCGATCAGCTCGGGATTCGGCTGATAGTACGTATTCGAAACCACATGCACGAATTTGTAGCCTTCCTTCTCCAGCTCGGTCAGGATGCCGTCCAGCGCTTCCGCCGTCGGCTTCTTGATGTCGTGGAAGAGGATGATGCCCTTCCCGGGTTGCCTCAGCCGGCTCAGCACGTTTGCTGTAATGCGAGCCACGCTGGCTCCCGGATCCGTATCGCCGGCGATCACATCCACGGACCAGATGCTTATATTGCGGCTCGCCATGTAGGCGACCGTCTCGGGCGTGTCCCGCAGACCTGGGTAGCGGAAGAACGGCGCTATCGGCTTGCCGAGCGCCTGGCTCACCGCGGCGAAGCCCTTTTCGATCTCGATTTTCGCTTCGTCCGGCTGCATCAAGTGGATGGCGCGCGGGTGGGACCAGGTGTGGCTGCCGATGGTGTGGCCCCTGCGATCCACTTCTTGCAGGAGTTTCGGGTTCTGCTGCGCCATGCGGCCGACGGAAAAGAACGTCGCCTTCACGCAATGCTTCTGGAGCGTGTCGAGAACCAGCTGCGTGTTAGCGCCGAGCGGCCCGTCGTCGAAGGTCAGCACGACTTCGTGGTCGCGCAGATTCAGGGTGCGGCTTTGGGCCTTGTCCGAGGCGTCGTTGAGAGCCTGCCCGTAAATGGGGCCGTTCGTCGAATCGGCGGCTATGATCCTGGCGATATGGGTGAGCTTAGGATCGTAGGCGCAATCCGCCTCTTCCGCGATGGCCTGACAGGAGACAGCCCCCAGGAGCATGGCCGCAATAACTACTCTCATTATGCCCACCCACTTTGGTCGCCGCACAAACTAATATAGATCCGAAGCCGGTCCTTTACGACGGCTAAACAGGAGGGCCAGTGCAAATTCATCTGTCCTGTTGATTCAGGGCGACAGACGCCGCCGCCCTATGAGGATGGACCAAGTTTCTCAGTCAAATTCTCAAACTCCCGTCTTAAATTTTCGTTTCGAAAAATCTGCTCGAAGCCCGGCTGGTCGAGCCTTTGCAGGGTTTCGAACGATGTTCGCGCCTCGTCCATAAGCGCCTTCAGCCGAAAACTTTCCTCCACGGTTTCATAGGTGTTGTCGGCGACCTTCAGATCGTACAAAGTTTTATTCCGCGCCTCGACGAGCAGCCTTCGCTGATTTTCCAGGTATTCGCGATAGAACGCCGAAACCTTCCTGGAAAGCTCCTGCGCCTTCAGATTGGCCTCCAACGCGGCGCGCTGATCTTCCCGGTTTGGGGACTGCAAAAGCTCGCGAGTCGCCGCATCCGTTTTGCCGATGAAATCGATGATGCTGTCGAGGCGCACGAGATAGGTCTTGTCGACGCGATCGATCAAAAGATCCTGCGCTTGCACGAGCATGGCGAACAGCGCTGCATGCATCGCGAAGTAGCGGCGCGCCGATTTCAGGTCTTCGTTCGACTGCTTCACCAGCGCTCCGAGGCGCTGGTCGGCGACCTTCGCGACCTCGAAAGCCGTCACGAGCTTCAAGAGATCGCCGCCGAGGACGCTGTCGAGCAGGAGATCGAGCTGCTCTTCGGAAAGCGCGATCCCGGCCGCGGCGAGCCCCTTGCCGATCTCGGCCTTGATGCGGGCGATCTCCGCCTCGCGGCTTTCGATGTCCGCGGTCAGGCTCTCGATCGAGCTGTCGATGGACCCTTGCGTGTCTGTCAGGAGGCCCGGCAAGAGCCCGGACTTCGGAGCATCGAGCCTCTTCTCGCGCAAGCTCGCGATGCGTTCGCGGCTGTCCGCGATTTTCTCGCGCTGGCTGCGCAGATCGTCCTGCAGCTTGAGCACCGGCGCGTCGGTCACGATGGCGAGCGCGCTGTCGAGAAGATCGCGGACAGACTTCTCGCGCTCCTCGCGCGTCTCCGTCCACACCGGATCGAACAGAAACTTGTCGCGTTCCGGCAAGGTCTTGGCCGCTTCCCTTTCGGCGGCGGCGCTCTTCAGGATTTTGTCGATGGCGCCGAGCAAAGCCCGCGACTGTAGGGCGGAAGGGTCGGTTTCCGCAGGCTGCGATGCCGCCGCTGCTTCAGGCGGCTTGGGAGTGGCCTCTTCCGCGTGCAGACAAATAAATTGTAAATAAATCGTAAACAATAGGAACGACCAGCGTACCCAAGCGTGCCGGACTACCATGATTTGCGCTCCTACTTCTAAACCCAGTACATGGTTGCATTAATTTAGAACGGATTTTTTGGTTTTCAAACGAGATTAACCTTGTATACTTCAGGCTAGGCTATGGTTCACGAGCATCCGCGATGAGCGGTATCCAAGAGTTAGGCATATTGAGCTTGGGCGCAGCTGCGTTTATGCTCAATTTTAAGAAAATCTTTATATGACGCCTGGGAAATCAATACAACGCGCCTCGCGCGCGTCTCACGACCGGAAGCCGACGCTTCCCCGATGTTTTATTGCGTCTCCTTCGCAAGATTTCTCGCAAAAGGGAACGCCAGAACGCTCACTTCGATTGAACGCCTGCGTGGTCGCAGGGGTTGCGGCGGCCGTCGCCTTCGCATCCCCGGCGCTCGCGAAATCGCCTCCTTCCAAGATGTGGAAGTCGGTGGTCTCCGCCCATCTTCGCAGCGCGCCTTCGGGCGGTTCGCCAACCGTAGCCATCATCCCTCGAAACGCGCTGGTCACTTCCTCGGTCCCCTGCGCGGGGGTCTGGTGCGCGGTCGAATATGGCGGCAAGCGCGGCTGGGTGTACCGGCCCTATCTCATCGAGGCGGCCGCCGCGCCCGCCCGCGCGCCGGCGCTTCCCGAGCAGCCCGCAATCGAGGCGTCCTTGAAACCCGCGCCCGCGCCCGCCGAAGCCCCCAGGATTGCCGCGCCCGCAGAGGAAGCAACAGGCGCCCGCTACAGCCTGATCGGGCTTAGCGCGGATGGCGTCCTGCCGATGAGGGAAGGTCCGCTCGACACTGCTCGCGTCGTGGGCGTGCTGTCATCCTCCGCAAGCGGCATCGCGGATATGAAGACGAGCGTGCGCCAATGGCGTCTCGTCGAGCACAATGGCGTGAAGGGCTACGTCCAAAGCCGCTTTCTCGCGCGCCTCGCAGACGCGCCTGGTCAGCGATACGGCGTCGCGGGTCCCGAGAATCTGAAAGTTTTCAACTTCGGCGCGGCGGATGCCGATGCCGTTGGCGAAATTCCCTTCTATGCGGGCGGCATCGCGGCCATCGGCGAATGCAATGCACAGTGGTGCCACATCCGCTATCTGGGGCTTGTCGGCTTCGTGGATACCCGCGGTCTTCGCGCGGACACGGCCCCCGAGGGATAGGCGAGACAGGCCGCGAAACATCGGCGATCCCTATGGATGAGCGATCAATTTTGCTTGCAGCGGAAGCGGCAGGGTTCTAACCAAGGAGATCCCGTGAACCGCGAGTTAGAGCGTTGCGCATTATGGCCACAGACCAGTTTCTCGTTTCCGATCAGGCGGCCACTCTCGACGATGCCAGACACAAGGAACAAAAGGAAAAGGTCCGGCGCTTCCGAAAGCGGTTGCAGGCGCGCGAGGCGTTCATCCTTCCCGAAGTCTGGGACGTCGTGTCGGCGCGCGTCATGGCGGACGCCGGCTTCGATCTGATCGGAACCTCCGCCATTTCGATCGCCTGGGCTCAGGGCCTGAAACAGGAAGAGCGGCTGCCGCCCGGCGCCCTCGTCGCGGCGGCGCAGAAAATTGCGAGAAACTTCGCGGTCCCAGTAAACGCCGACCTCGAAGGCATCGTGGGGCGCTCCGTGGAGGAAGTCGGCCGGGCGGTGGAGGCCGTGGTGTTGGCAGGCTGCGTCGGCGTCGTCATTGGCGACGGAGGACGGGGCGGCGCGCACGGCATCGTCTCCATGCAGGACATGACAGCCGCGATCCGCGCCGCCAAAGCCGCGTCCCTCGAATCGAAGGTTCCGGCCGTCATTACCGCGCGAACCGAAGCTTTTCTGCTCGATCCGCCTCCCGCTTCGCCCTTCGAGACGGCTGTTGAGCGCGCCGAAGCCTATTTCGCGGCGGGCGCCGATTGCATCTCGGTCCCGGGCGCCCAGCACATTCAAATCGTCGAGCGTCTTTCGGGGCAGATCGACGGGCCGCTGTGCATCACCGTCGGACTGACGCCAGCGCCCGATCTCAAGACGCTGGCCGCCGCCGGCGCGTCGTGCGTCGCCCTCGGCTCGGCTTTGATGCGATCCCTGCTTGGCCTGCTTCGATTGAAGGCGGAGGAGGTGCTGGCGTTCGGCCAGTTCAACAGCCTCGACAAAGCCATCCCCGTGGATTCGCTTAACACTCTTTTGAGCTAGAGTGCGTCCGGTAGGATTGGCGTGCGGCCCGCAGGCGGCGGAGCCGACAGAAGTTGATTTCCATGGTTCGCCACGAAAGCTGACGCCGTCCTTGCGACGGCGAACGCTCCGATTTTGCAAAGGGAGGCTGGTCCGGCCCCATGTTCTACTTTTCCAAGATTGTCTGGTGGTTTTTCCAGCCCTCCACGCTGGTCGCGCTTCTCCTCTTCGCGGGTATCGTCCTTGCCGCCTTCCGCAAGCGCTCAGGATGGCCCCTTATCGTTTCGGCGGCGGCTCTTTACGCGATCCTGGGTTTCTCGCCGCTCGCCAATTGGCTCCTCATTCCCTTAGAGCACCGTCACGAGCCCTCCGCCGCGGATGAGACGGCCGATATCGCCGGAATCATCGTGCTCGGCGGCGCCATATCCGGCGCGGACGAGCTTAGCGGGCGCGCGATGCTGAACGATGCCGCCGACCGGATGATCGAAGCGGTCCGGCTTGCGGAAAGGCGCCCGGACGTCCCTGTCGTCTTCTCCGGGGGGAGGAGCGACCTAATCGACCTTCTTGGGGGCGAGACGGAGGCGGAGCTTGCACGCAGGTTTTTCGAAGGCTTCGGCATCAGGCCGCCGCGCCTCAAACTCGAGGATCGCTCGCGCAACACCCTTGAAAACGCGGTCTTCGCCGCGGAGCTGTTGCGGCCCAGGCCAGACCAGCGCTGGGCGCTCGTCACCTCCGCCTTTCACATGCCGAGGGCGCGAGCGCTTTTCGAGGCGCAAGGGTTTCGCATTATTCCCGCGCCGGCAGACATTCGCACGCGAGGTCCATCCGACCGCTGGCAACCCTTCGGCAAGCCTTCGGACGGTTTGCGAAGGGTGGACCTCGCCGCTAAGGAATGGGTCGGGCTTCTCGTAGCGTGGCTTCGCGGCGACATCGCATGGCCGCACGCTCTATGAGGGCAGAGGCTCAGGAGGCGCCCTCTTTCGCAAGCTCCGCTTCTATCTTTTCGATGATCGCCGGCGAGGCGGGGTCGAGGACCGACGGGAAGGAGGCGGCGAGCCGTCCGTCTCGCGAAATGACATATTTGTGGAAGTTCCAGCGCGGAGCGCTCGCGACGCCCGCCGCCCATCCGTAAAAGGGATGCGCGCTTTCTCCCCTCACCTCATACTTTCTCGTCAAGGGAAACGTCACGCCGAATTCCGCCTTCGAGAACCGCGCGATTTCCGTCTCGTCGCCCGGCTCCTGCTCTCCGAAATCGTTCGACGGAACTCCGATCACAACAAGCCCGCGGTCGCGGTACTTCTCCCAAAGCGCCTGCAATGCCCCATATTGCGGCGTGTGCCCGCAATGGGACGCGGTATTGACGATAAGGAGAACCTTTCCGCGATACCGGTCGAGCGGCATCGGCTGGCCGTCGATGGAAACGAACTCGAATTGAAATGCGGGGCCGCTCGAAGCGCCCGCCATCGCGGACGTGGCGGACAGGCTGGCGGACACGGCAAGGCCAAGGGCCAGGATCAAACGTCTCATACCCAACTTTCTCCTTTAGCCGCGATACGAGAAATCGCGGCGATCGGATTAGCCGCCCAGCTTCCAGCGCCGCCCCGAGCGCATCGCCCCGTCTCCGCCGCCCCACTGAGGCCGATTCGTTTCCAAAATCTCAAAACCCGGCGGCCTTTTGTCCGACACATATCAATAACACATACGTCATGTGTTTCGGGGTATACTGAGACCCTCACATAGGAACGCCCATGCCGCTATGCACAGCCCGTTGGACGCAGGAGTGTCTCGCATGCTGAACTGGATCTCGCGTTTCTGGCGGACCAGCGTGATCGGCTCGTTCCTGGCCGGGCTTCTGTTTCTTCTGCCCATCGTGCTGACCATCTTCATCGTCGCCTACATCGTCGGGTTCGTGCGCGGCGCGATCGGTCCGGGGACGGTGCTCGGCGATATTCTCACCCAGGGCGGCAATTACATCCTCGGCCGGAGCCAGGACACGCTCGCCTTCTGGCTCGGCGTCGCCATCGCGCTCGCCGGCATCTGGCTACTCGGCCTCATCGTGAAGACCAGGGCGAAGAGCATCATTCAGAAGCACCTCGACCGGCTGTTTTCGCGCGTGCCCGTGATCCGCTCCATCTACAGCCCCGTCTCGCGCGTCGTGCGCCTAGCAACAGACCGGTCGGGCGCGCCCGGCGATCTATCGAGCATGAGCGTGGTGTCCTGCCGCTTTTTCGGCGCGGGCGACTACGGCGTGGATATTCTTGCGCTGCTCGCAAGCCAGCAAGTCTACCTGATCGCGGGCGAACGCCGCCGGCTCGTCTACCTTCCGGCCGCGCCCCTGCCCATGTCGGGCGGCCTCGTGTTCGTCTCCGAAGCCGCCATCACGGCCGTGCCTGACATGAAGGTCGACGACCTGATGAAAATCTATGTGTCGCTCGGCGCGCTTGCGCCCGAAGTGGTTCCCAAGGCGGCGCCTGAGCCATCCATCCCGATCGCCCCCGGTTCGCCCGCGCAGCGCCCCTCGGCGCATGCGCCCGTCGAGCGGGTGTGATGCGCATCGCCGCTTGCCGAACGTAGGCGTGGACATGCGTGCGCATCCGCATTATAGGTAGAGGACTTGGGGCGGGCGCATAGCTCAGTTGGTAGAGCAGCTGAACTCTTAATCAGCGGGTCCAAGGTTCAAATCCTTGTGCGCCCACCATTAAAATCAGGGAGTTGCGGATTTGAATGTGAGCGGAATGACATCCGTGTCCGCATTAAGTCCGTAATATCTGTCTTCCGTGTTGCGGGTCGGTATGACGGTCGGTGACAACGCGTTGAGTAGCACCTCGCGGGGTCTGGCGACGCCGCGAACTGCTCCTTCGTATTGTTGGCGGCGTGCTCGACCAGCGTCTCGCTTTCAAGCGGCTTCCCCTTCAGTACATTGATTACATAGATAAGCCTGTCGTCGTCGGTGATCTCGCAGAGGTCGTAGCCCCTCGAAAGCGGGCACGACGTGCGGAGCCAAAGACTGCGCCGTGGTACGTAATCAACGAACTTGGCCTTGAGGACCACGCTTGGCTTGGAGAAACTTGTTAGCTTTCTCACCGCTTCTGCTCCTCTCCATCTTTTGCACGTTTTGCAAATCTCTCATACTGGCGAGCCTAAACTTTGACTGCTGGGATCCAGGGATAGGAGCATAGCGACCTTATGCGTCCGGCCTCGGCCAGGAGCCTGTTCCAAGCGGCGCTGGCGGCTTCAGCGGTGGCCTCGTAATCGTCGAGCAGGCGGTGCGAGAGGAAGCGTTCTTTGAGGAAGACCGCGGATGGCGGGCGATGACCTCCTGGCCGCACAGGATCGCCACCTCCGGGACGAACCCCTTCACCACGACGGCGCGATGGCCGTAGCGCACGGGAACGGAGTAATCGGCGGTGCGATAGCGAACCAGCGCCGTCGAGGAGACGCGCGCCGCCTTCTTATCGCAGGGCTCGAAGGGCGCAGCCGGCAGAGGACGGAAGGCGTCAGACAGGCTCAAGGTAGAGCCTGTATCATGACGATCGCGGCGAAACGTTCTCCGAATTCGTTATCGTGAGAGAGCCATTATCTTCTTCTTCCGCCAGCGTTTTCTTAATTGCGACTGCATCTACCAAGTTATCGTCTTTAGAAAGAATAATAAAATTAGAGATAAAACATTTCATGAAGGTAAATTTGATTAATCAATGGTAAAAATTGTTAGGAACAACCCCAGTATACGATGGCGATCAACCTGATTTCGCTGAAGCGTGATCTAGACTACAAGCATCAGCTGTAGCCCGTCACCCATCAACGAAAGGAAACTCAGATGGCTGTCGAAAAAACAATGGCATCTTCGAGCCTCGCCGAGGTCGTGGACCGCATTCTGGATAAAGGCATCGTCATCGACGCATGGGCGCGCGTATCGCTGGTCGGGATCGAACTCCTCGCCATCGAAGCTCGCATCGTGATCGCGGGCGTCGACACGTATCTGAAATATGCGGAAGCCGTTGGTTTGACCGCGCACGCAGAAGCCTGATTCTTGCAGATAAAAAAGGCGGGCTACCAAGCCCGCCTGCTCCGAAGCGTCATCCCGGAGACCGGCTTCAAAGAAGGATCACACCATGCCGACTGATAATCAGACCGTGTCAACACGATCGGCTGTCTCGAATATAATGCAATTGACGGAAGCATTTCTGGGCGAGTGCCAGGCGGAGTTGACGCGCAGCGCGAGCGTCCGCAGGGATGAAGCCTCCGCCTTCGTCAAGGAACTTCGCCAGTCGGCGCAGGATCGCCTGGGTGAGCTTAAATCCGCTCTCTCCAACGAAGCGCGCTCAACACGCGAGAATCTCAACCGCTTTAAGGCCGGGCTTCAGCGCGACGCCTCGCTCGCTCGTCATGACGCCCGCACGGAGCTTAAATCGATTTCCGAGGCCCGGCTCGCAGCCGCCGTTTCCGAGGCCGACAGCCGCGCCGCGATCCGGGACGTGCTTGCCAAGGCGTCGAAGGCATTGACGGACAGCTTGGCCTCTGACCGGAAGAGCGACACCCAAAGTCTTCTGAAGGACCTACGCGATTTTTCGGACATGCTGCGTAAGGAAGATGAAGCGGCCACGGCGGAGCGCCGGCGCGCTCTGGGGTCCGATGAGCCACGCTTCAAGAGGAGCGGACCCGCGGCGACGGCGAAACGCCGGACTGGGTCAGGAACGCTCGCCGCAGTCAACTATACCGTCGGCAAGCGCCGCAGGCCGCATAGCGGCAAAAGAGTCAGTATGACGGATCGGATTTACCGGCGCGAAGCGGATGCTCCATCCGGCGGCGGCAAATCCATTCGCGAAGCCGTCTGAAGCCCGCAGGTACGGGGCCGCGGGCCGCAACAGAGGCGGCGGGAAGACGAGGGATACAATGAGTGGAAGAAAATATTCGGCTGCAGACGCCATCGCGACCTTGGCGCTGTATCCGGGACAAGACTACGTTGAAACTACGGAACTCAGGGCGCTCGGCGACCGCGCGCTGGCCTATCTTAAAGCCGGTTTCCCGCTGCACCTTCGCGGTCCTGCGGGAACCGGCAAAACGACGATGGCTTTCCGTCTGGCCGCCGCGCTCAAGCGTCCCGCGATGCTTCTTGAGGGCGACGAGTCCTTGACGACCGGCGACTTGATCGGCCGGGCAAACCCGGATCCATCACAAGAAGGTCGTGGACCGCTTCATTCATACAGTCACGAAATACGAGGAGAACGTCAAACAGGAGTGGTCCGATAGCCGTCTCACCGTTGCGTGCCGGGAAGGCTACACGTTGATCTACGATGAGTTCACCCGCTCGCGGCCGGAAGCCAATAACGTCCTGCTTGCGGTGCTTGAGGAAAAACTTTTGACGCTGCCATCTGGCAGCGGCGGGGAGTATGTGACCGTCCACCCCAGTTTCAGGGTCATATTTACTAGCAACCCGAAGGAATATGCGGGCGTTCATACGTCCCAGGACGCGCTCAACGACCGGATGATTACGCTCGATATCGATTACTTCGACGAGGCGGCGGAGACGAGAATCGCCGCGGCTCGCTCCGGCTTGCCGGAGGAGATGGCGGCGCCTGTCGTGAAGATGGTGCGCGCCTATCGCGCGTCTGGCGAATACCGGCAAATTCCTACGCCCCGGGCGAGCATTGCGATCACGCGCATGATGGCTGAGATGGATTTGAAGCCGTCTTCGAACGATCCGCAATTCGTGCAGCTTTGCCTCGATATCCTCGATGGCAAGTGCGGTTACGCCGAGTTTGCGCTACCCGCCCGGCTCATGGGCCTGATTTCGGAACACTGCTCCGGCAAGGCCGAAGGGAATACGGCCGAGGCGCGGCATTGCTCCGAGGAGACCGCAGAAGATGCGGAGGCCGAGGCGCTGCACTGCTCCGAGGAGGCCGAAGAAGATGCGGAGGCCGAGGCGCTGCACTGCTCCGAGGAGGCTGAAGAGGATACGGAGGCCGAGGCGCGGCCCGCATCCGCAAAACTAAACGGAAGCGCAAATGGCGCTTACATCACGCAGGGGGAGGCGCATCCATGACCGCAGCGCGGGCCGGACTGCCGGCAGCTAATACAATAAGCCGAACGGGTGGCGGCGGCAGGGAGCGCCCAAGGGTGGAGACGGCGACGCTGCTCGCCCGTCTGGAACGGCAAAGGACCATGCTCGAAAAACAGCTCGGGGTCTGGACAAAGCAGAAGCAGAAAACCGAGCAGCGGCTTGCCGCGGTTGAAGCGCAAATCGAGGCCGTGTGCGGAACCTTGAACCAGTCTTTCGCTTCGCGCAGCCGCCCAGAGGCATCGGAGCAAACCAGCCAGCGGAATGCTGTGAACCATAGATTTTGAGAGGAACTCATGAAGGACAAGCAGCAAACGAGCGGCCCCACCGGCCCGCGCCGGAGCCGAATCCCGCGTACCGTCCTTGACTTGGCCCGGAGTGCCTCGGGGGAAGAGGAGCGGCAGGCTGGCGCCGCCAGCGTCGAGGGCGGGCTCTCCGGCATTGGCTCGTTTTTGTCCTGGCTGGGCGGGGTTGCGGGGCAACTGGAAGACCTGGCTGAAAAGGGCAAGGACGGCGTCTACGAGAAGCAGGGCGAGTTCACGGCCCAGGGCGGGAAGGCGCGCGGCGTTTATGGCGTGAGCGTGAAGATGGGGCTTGGCGGGGCGCCTTCGTTTCAGCGGTTCGGCAACATTCAGCCGACGGAGAAGGGGCCGGAGGTGTCGGACGTCCGGGAGCCTTTGGCCGATGTTTTCGACGAGGTGAGCGAGGTTGTCGTTGTCGCCGAGCTTCCGGGCGCGAGCGAAGAAGAGATCTCGATCGCCGTGGAAGACAAGCTCCTTAAGATCGAGGCGAAGGGCGAAATCCATTACGCCAAGGAGATCGAGCTTCCGGCGAAAGTCCAGGCGGCGCCTGCCAAGAAGGTTTACCGCAATGGCCTCCTGGAGATCCGCTTGACGAAAGCTGCCGATTAAGCCGCGTGGACTTTATCCGGACTCACGTTAGTGTCATGGCCGCCCTTGGAGGCGGCCATCCAGGTAACTGCGCCGGCGCGATTTCTTAATGGGCTGTTCGCCTTATTGGGTTCGTTTTGCAAAAAAGGCGCCTTTTTTGCCACCATAGGTTTATTTACAGCTCGCGATACGCGCCAAGGTAGATAAAGTGGGAACGATCCGTGTTCCGCAATCAAGTACGACCACCCCATGTCGAGAACTGTTCAAAATACCGCCTGGCATAGGATTGGAGCGGCAAAGCTGCGGATCGTCTGCGACGCCGCCAGCGGGGCCGACGATCTAGCGCAGGCGGAAATGAAGGTCATTCGCGGCTTCCAGCGGTCGGGCGCCTGGCCGCACGCCCAGGTCAATGTGTTTGTTTTCGAGTCGCTGCAACCGCTCCTCGGCCAAATCGAGAAAGCCTTCGCGGCGTCGGGCAAGAACACGGCTTTCGTTCAGCAGCTCGGCAGCAAGCCGATGATTCACATCTACAATACGGCCAACGCGGCGGAAACGGACATTTTCGTAAGCCGCGGCCAGATGACGAAGCTTGGACTGTGGAGCGATGCGCTGGCGGTCCAGGGAATGCTGGCGCATGAGCATGCGCACCCGCTGGCGGAAAACCCTTGCACAAGGGCAGCACGGGAAACAGGCGTTGTCATCAAGGTTGACGGCCCGCCTCAGGATTTTCTTCCAGCCGATCTGGAAACGATCCGGCAAGGGCTGGAAAGAATAGTTAATGAACTCTGCCTGCACGCCCCCCACGAAATCTTCACAAACGAGCTGGCGGCGCGGTCCGGCTTCGCGGAGGCGCTTCTCCACCTGAACACGCTGTCGCTTTCGGAAGGCCGGGAAGGCCTCGGCGAGCGCAAGATCCTTATCGATAAGCTCCGGGCTGAGGGGCAAGCCGGGCGAATCGGCCCCGCCGCGCCCACCGTCCTCGCGCTTCTCGCCTCCATGGAAGCCCACCTGAGAGTCGTCCTGGAAAGCGCCGGTCTGGCGCTCGCTGGAGATCTGCACCGGGCCGCAGCCCTCGATGCATATATGGAAGTGCAGGTTTTGAGTCGCATCGAGCCTGAAGTGGGCGATGTCTATCGCCGCCTGCGCGGGCACTGCGCCTCGCTGTCTCCTAAATTCACGATCCCAGAAGTACAGAACTGGATGAGCGCCGGGTTCGATCTGCTTGCCGGTCCGATGCGTAAGCTTGGCGTTAGCTGCTTCATGCAACTTGTCGCTGAGGGAGATTCGCAATGCGACAGGAGCGGCAATCAGGGGTAAGTTCGTCAGAAGCGGGCAGGGATGGCGGGACTTCGCGCATATACTTGTACGGAGTAGTGGACGCGCTCGAAGCGCGGAACCTCCCGGAGAGCGGCGTCGCCTGCCGGACCATCCGCTTTATGCGATAGAATTCCGTGGTCTAGCCGCGATTGCGAGCGACTGCGCCGCCGAAGGCTATGAGAACAACCGCCGCAATATGACGTTGCATATGCGCGTGCTCGAAGCCCTGATGGTTGACCGGACCGTCCTGCCGCTCCGATTCAATAGCCTCTGCGACTCCGCGGAAGCGGTTCGCGATAAGGTTCTGAAGGGCTCCTATGACAGCCTCGTGGATCAGCTCAAAGGCGTTCAGGGACGCATTGAACTGGGCTTGAAAGCCTTCTGGCGCGACAATGTTCTGTTCGAGGAAATCGCCGCCGAAAACGTCAGCATCCAGGATCTTCGCGATCGCATCGCGAGGAAGCCGCCGGCGGCTACGTATCACGAGCGGATCAAGCTCGGCGAGATGACGGAGAAGGCCCTTGTTTCCAAGCGGCAGGCGGAAGGCGAGCGCCTTCTCGAACATCTCAGGCAGCACGTCGAGGACATCAAGCAGCGTGAACCGGCGAGCGAGCGCGTCGCCCTGGATGCGGCGCTTCTCTTAAAAGCCAGCACGCGGGCCGAGTTCGACAAGCAGCTCGATGCGCTGGACCGTCAGGAAACCGGGCGGCTGACATTCAAATGCGTTGGACCGACCCCACTCTACAATTTCGTGCGAATGACGCTTCTTTGAGGAACGTGCAGTCATCGCTGCATCCAAGAGGCAAATCGAACAACTGGAAGGCTCGCCATGCTGACAAACATCCTCTCGTTTCCTGTCGCCGGACCGGCAAAGTTGTCGCTGTGGCTTCTCAGGACAATCGCGGAACGCGCGGAGGCTGAACTATACAGCGAGGAAAATATCCGCCGGGAGCTGGGGGACCTCGAAATCCGGCAAGACATGGGTGAGATCTCGGAGGAGGATTTCCTCCAAGCTGAAGATGCCCTCTTGGAGAGATTGAGGGAAAGCCGTAGAAGGGCGCAGGCAAACAAAGAATGACACAGGTTCACAAAGAAAACAGGCCGGGTCCAGCTGAGATCAGCAACGCCGGCTACAAAGCCGACCTTGCTGAACTGATCGGCCGGGCCGAGGAACTGATGCACAGAATTGCGCTTCAGGACCCAGATCATGAGAGCCATATCTCAGATCGCGAGCACGATCTTGAGGAGCCGGATCAGCCACGCAAAACGCGCCGCTGCTCCGCGCCGGAGGCCGCGCTTGAGGCGGCAAAACAGCTCAAGGCGCTTACGGGTCTCAAGTTCGATAATATCTCAAACGTAGAGAAGAAGGGCGACGGCTGGCGTATCGTCGCCACCATGGTCGAGCTGAAGCGCGTTCCCTCATCCACCGACGTGCTCGCAGCCTATGAGGTCGATCTCGATGCGGCGGGCAACCTCGACAGTTACCGACGGGTGAACCGCTATCTGCGCAGTCAAACTGGAGCTGATTTCTAGGCTCCGCACCCCTCAGCTTGCAATGGCTGGGCGAAAGGGAATCCCATGGCGCTGAACCAGTCGCTGCAAGCCACCAATCTTGCCGACATCCTCGAACGCGTTCTCGACAAAGGGATCGTAATCGCGGGCGATGTCAGAATTTCGCTCGTCGATATCGAACTCCTGACCATCAAGCTGCGTCTGGTGATTGCGTCCGTCGATAAAGCCAGGGAGATGGGAATCAACTGGTGGGAAACTGATCCCATGCTGTGCGCGAAGACGCAGGCATTGGAAACCCAGAACCGGGCGCTTATCGATATCTCAGAGCGCCTAGCCGCATTGGTGAAGTCATGAGCGCAGGAACTGTAGCCGAAGCTGGCGAAGCGCCAAGCAAGCCGGACAAGGACGGCGTAGGCTTCCGGGTATGCGAAGCGCCCCTGCGCGACGTTGGCCGTGGCATTATCCGCCTCGATCCGAACGATATGGAGCGCCTGGGGGTCGCGGTTGGCGACATCGTGCTCATTTCCGGTAAGCGGGTCACGGCGGCTCGCGCAATGCCAGCGCCGGCGGATGGGCGCGAGCGCGGCGCCGTGCAGATGGACGGCATAGTCCGCCAGAACGCAGGGCTCAGCATCGGTCAACAGGCTTTCCTCAGAGGTGGAGCCGCTGAGTTCCGCGAAAGCGATTGTGCTGATTCCGGACCGTCCGGCCGGATCTGCGTCGCCGCTTCACCGCCGCTACCTCGCGAAGCTGCTTCAGGGGCTTCCCATCTCAGCCAAGGATACCGTGCGCGTGATTTCCGTGGCCGGTCAGGTGCATAGCTTTACCGTCGGCCGCACGGACCCTCAAGGCGTCGTCATTACGGGCGCTTCGACCGTCATCCGGATCGAGGGCGCGGCCGCCCGCGACAGCGCCATGACCTACGAGGACATTGGAGGGCTTGGCCGCCAGCTGCGGCGTGTCCGGGAAATGATCGAGCTGCCGCTCAAGTATCCAGAAGCCTTTCATCACCTGGGAATCGAAGCTCCAAAAGGCGTGTTGCTCTATGGGCCTCCCGGCACGGGCAAGACGCTTATCGCCCGCGCGATCGCGCACGAGGTCGGCGTAAAGTTCTTCCATGTGAATGGCCCGGAAATCGTCGACAAGCTTTACGGCCAGAGCGAAGCGCACCTTCGCAACATGTTCAAGGAGGCCGAAGCAGCCGCCCCCGCGATCATTTTCATCGACGAAATCGACGCGATCGCCCAGAAACGAGGCGGCCTTTCCGGCGACCGGCAAGTGGAGCGGCGAATTGTGGCGCAGCTCCTCGCTCTGATGGACGGCCTCAAGTCGCGCGGCCGCATCACGGTCATCGCGGCGACAAACCTTCCGGACGAGCTAGACCCGGCATTACGCAGACCTGGCCGCTTCGATCGCGAGATCGAGATTGGCGTGCCGGACGCCGACGGCCGGCTTGAAGTCCTCGAAATTCACAGCCGTTCCATGCCGCTCGCGCAGGATGTGAACCTGGCCTCACTTGCCCGCCGCAGCCACGGCTACGTTGGCGCGGATCTGTCGGCGCTTTGCCGTGAGGCGGCGATGGCGGCGCTTCGCCGTCTCCTGCCCGAAATCGATTTGAGCGCTTCAAGCTTGCCGCTGGATAAAATAGAGGCCTTGAAAGTCGAGGCCGCGGATTTCGAAAACTGCTTCGCTCAAATACAGCCCTCGGCGCTGCGAGAGATTTCAGTCGAGATTCCGGAGGCGAAATGGGACGATGTCGGCGGTCTCGACGATATCAAGGCGGCCCTGACGGAAGCTGTGATCTGGCCGCTAAACCACAGCGAGATCTTCGCTACCGCAGGCGTGCGTCCCCCGCGCGGCATGATCCTTTACGGGGCGCCGGGAACTCGGGAAAACCCTGTTGGCGCGAGCGTTGGCGGGCGAAAGCGAGGCCAACTTCATTTCAGTCAAGGGGCCGCAACTGATCAGTCTGTGGGCGGGTGAAAGCGAGCGGGCCATCCGCGAAATCTTCCGGAAGGCCAGAATGTCCGCCCCCGCCATCGTCTTCTTCGACGAGATAGACGCAATCGCGCCAGAGCGCGGAGGCGGCGCATCGAGTCAGGTCAGCGAACGCATGGTCTCCCAGCTTCTTACGGAACTCGATGGCATCGAGGATTTGAAAGGCGTGTTCGTGCTTGCGGCCACGAACCGGATCGACCGCGTGGACCCGGCGCTGCTCCGGCCGGGCCGCTTCGATGCAGTGGTCGGGCTGAAGCCTCCCTGCAAGGAGGCGCGGCTTGCGATCTTGAAGGTCCACACGAGGCGGATGCCGCTCGGCGATTGCGAGGACGCTCTTGCCGCGATTGCGGAAGAAACCGAGGGCTTTTCGGGCGCCGAGATGGAGGCGATTTGCAGAGAGGCGGCTTACGCCGCAATCCGGCGCGCTGTCGCGCACGCTTCAAACGGCAAGGCGGGGGGCGCCGCGCCCAAGTCTGAGGCGCTGGAAGTCACGCCTGCGGATCTGCGACAGGCGCTTGCCCGCGTGGGAGAGACCAGATGACGGACGGGATCTATCTTTACGGCATTGTGGCCGCTCCTTGCGCGCCGCTGCCAGAAGTGCTTGGCGTAGGCGGCGACGTCAGATGTCTCCAATCGGGCGGGCTTGGCGCGGTCGTTGGAGCGCCTCCAAAGGCGGCGCTAGCGGACCTTTCGCGGGAGGCGGCCTTGCGCCTGCTCCTTGCTCACCAGGAGGTCATGGAAGCGGCGCACAGTGTCACGAACATCCTTCCGATCAAGTTCGGCGCCGTCGCCCAAGACGAAAGCTCGGTGTTCCGGGCCTTGCACTCAGGCCAGGAGACTTTCACGAAGCTGCTTGCGGCGTTTGCCGGCTGCTCGCAATACGAGATCGCCGTGACTTGGACCCTTGAGGCGGTCCTTGCCGAGATCGCGGCCGAGCCCGCGATTGCGGAAGCGCGCGAGTTCGCCCGTCAGGCGGGCGGACAAGAAGCCGCGATCCGGGTAGGGCAGGCCGTAGCGGCGTCGCTGGCGGGGAGGCGCGATGCAGTTCAGGCTCAACTGTTCAACCGGCTTGCAGCGGTGGCGATGAACGTCGCGCCGAACGCCATCATGAACGACCGCATGGCGGCGAACATCGCGGTTCTTGTCGGCAATTCCGAGGTGACGCAGCTCCATGAGGCGATCGATGGGATCGATCGCGATTTTGGCGGCCGCCTCACATTCCGGCTGGTAGGGCCTCTGCCGCCCGCGAGCTTTGCAACCGTGCATATCGAGTTCCTTTCGGCGGCTCAAATCGAGAGCGCCAAAGAAGTGCTTGGGCTGTCTGGCGCGCTGAGCCATGCGGCGGTCATGGGGGCTTTCCGTTTGAAGGCCCGGGAAATGCATCCTGATAGCGCGGGCGAAGATGCCGAAGGCGCCCGGCGCCTGTCCGGGATCAAAGCGGCGCAAAAACTTCTCCTATCCTGTGTCAACGCAGCGTCCGACGCCAATTCGGGTGACGATAGCGGCTCAGTTGCGATCGCAGTGGCGGGAACTGGCCCAAGGGGACCCGTGAGTGAACACAGGGATGCGGCTTGATGCCAGCGGAGCCGCAACCCTCGTTGATCTATTTCTACGGAGTGGCCCCAGTTTGGGGCGCGGCCCCGCCTGACCTCGGAGTAGAGGACGGCGTTGTTCCGAGCATGCCCGTTGAGTTCAAGCCGGCCGGAGCGGTGACCGCCATCGTCAGCGCTTTTGGCGAAGGCCCTGAACTGACAAAGCAGGGGTCCGACTCAATTGAGTGGGATCAGAGCCGCGTCCTTGCGCATCATCGCGTCCTTGACGCGCTCTCCGCCCGGATGCCTTTGCTCCCGGCCAAGTTTGGCGCCGTTTTTCGCGGCCTGGATCAGGTTCTCTCGTATGTGGCTGAAAATGAGAGCGGTTTCCGCGCCAATCTGAGCCATGTGGAGGGCTGCCGGGAATGGGGCGTGAAGTTCACCGGAAGTCTCGAAAGCGCGCGCGCAGCTGTCGCCAGGGGCTTCGACTTCGAGGCGCGCGAGCGCGAAATCAATGAAGCTTCTGCGGGCAAGGCCTTTATTCTTCGCAAGAAATTGACCCAAGCGATCGAGGATGCAGCGGAATCCGCGCTGACGGAGGCGATCAGCGGCGCGTGCGACGAACTCGGAGGGCTGGCGCGCGCCCATAGGCAGGTTAACGGCGCCGGCGGCCGCGCCGCGGTCGATGAAAGCGTCCTTCTATGCGAATGCGCCTACCTTGTCGAAAACACGCGCCAACAGCAATTCCTGGAAGCGCTGTCGCGTCCTCAACCTCAGTTGGAAGCCCTGGGTATTTCCGCCCGGGTCACAGGGCCTTGGCCTGCCTATAATTTCGTGTCGATGTCTCCGAGGACTGGGGATGGTTGAGATTGTTCGCCCTCAACGCACGCTCGCCCTGGCGGAAATTCTCGACAGGGTTCTCAATAAAGGCGTGTTTGTTCTTGGCGATGCGACGATCTCCATCGCAGGCGTCGACTTGGTCTATGTCGGCATCAAGCTTTTTCTGAGTTCCGTCGGAACCGCCGAGCGCTCTCGTCTTGCGCAGCAGGCGGCGGGAGAAAGCCCAGTTTGCCCAAGGATCGACCTTTGATGCTCTATCTTTACGGCCTCGTAAACTCAGGGATGACGCCAGCGCCGCAGGTGACCGGGCTCGAGAGCGAGCCGGTCTTTCTCATGGACTGCGGCGGGCTCGCGGCGGCAGTAAGCAAGCTGAACCGCGGCTGGCCCGGCGCCGAGCGCACGAACGCCGTTCTTCATTTTGAGGTTTTGCAGTCGTTCGTGGATATGGGCGCTATTTTGCCGCTTCGGTTTGGCGCCGCCTTTACCAGTGCGGAACGCCTGCGCAGCCACGTCGAGAGCCGAAGAGACGAATACGAAGCGCAACTTCAAAGACTGCGCGGTAAGGCCGAATTCAATGTCGCGTTTTCGCCTTTCGAGGAAGAGTTCCAGGAAGCCCCGCCTATCGCGGCTACGAATGAATGTGCGGGCCCCGGGGCGCGCTATCTTTCCGGGAGGCTCGCCACGGCAGTGAAGGCGCGCAGCCGCCAATCTCAGGCGCAGAAGGCTGCTCATAGTATCGCATCCGCGCTCGGGCCTAGGTTTGATACCGGCGCGCCAAGGCCGGACCCTGCCGGCGGGAATGCCGTGTCCATTGCAGTTCTCGTCCCAGTGCAGCTGATCGCCTGCTTCACCACTCGCCTGAGCATTCTTATGGCGGCCTGTCCGAAGCTCTCCATCTCCTGCACAGGGCCCTGGCCGCCCTTCTCTTTTGTCACTCCGCTTGTGCCAAACTCGCAGCCAGGTCCGCACTGATGCCAAAGTGTAATTCAACGCTCGCCGAGATTGAAGCCGATGCCAGTGACGCTCTTGGACCGGACTGGGATTTCGCCCGGGCGCCCGTCGCAACGCCGCGCTCCCACCTGGACCTCAATCCAGATAACGTTCGCAACGACCTTGCCCGTCTGGTGCTTGGGCTAGTCGAGGTGGTCCGTCAGTTGATGGAGCGCCAGGCCTTGCGCCGCGTCGAGGACGGACAGCTGACCGACGACCAGATTGAATCGATAGGCCTGACCTTGATGAGGCTCGAGGAACGGATGCAAGAGTTGAAAGACTATTTCGGCGTTCCGGAGAATGACCTCGGGCTCGGCCTTGGCCTCGATCTCCAATCGCTCTGCGATGACACATAGGCGGGCGCGAGAGAGCCCTCGGCGCCGCCTAGCTTAGCATATCTTAAGCCAACGAGCATTCGTCCACGATTTTAGTCATTTTGCAACTTATTAGATTGTAGCTTCGCGCAACACATGCTTATGGTTGCAAATGATGCGCTCGCCACCGACGACCTCTGAAGGCACAGTTTACCTGATCGATCCCAGCAGCCAGGATACTGAAGCGAAGGCGAAACTTTTTGCCTTCGCGGGCTTGCGGGTTGAGGCGCACAGGCATCCGTTAGACCTCCTGAAGGCGAACGCGTTCGCGCGGCCATGTTGTGTCGTGTCGTGCATCGCTGCGCTCAACCCAGACGACATGGAACTCATCAAGCGCCTCCGGCAATGGCCAACTCGGGCGCCAGTTATAGTCGTCGCGGCCTATGGCGATGTGACAGCTGCCGTGCAGGCGATAAAGCTTGGGGCTTCGGAATTCCTTGAGGAGCCTGTGCCAACCGGCCTTCTTCTCTGCCTCACAAGGCAATGTATAGCTGCGGACAAGGAGGAGAGAGCGAAGCTTCAAAAATCTCTTGAAGCGCAAAGGAGGCTGGCGACGCTGACAGGGCGAGAACGAGACGTGTTAGCTGGCTTATTGGAAGGGCATTCCAGCAAACAGATTGCAGCGAACTTAAATCTAAGCATCAAATCGATCGAAATATATAGAGGCAAGCTGATGGCCAAAATGCAGGCGCGGTCAACAGTTTGCTTAATAAAGGAAATAACGCTCTTACAGTTATCATGCGAGATGAGCTATCAAGCATAATGCATAGGCGAAACCCCTATTCGAAAGTCGGCAGGGCGTCTCCCGCTTGGCGGTGCAGGCGCCCAAAGATCCTGACAGCGACACGGCCATGCCTGTAATAGGCGATCCCGGCGGTGTGATGCGCAGCTCCACGCGACATAACGCAGCTGACTGCCATGCGCGACCTGATGTCGCACCCCAGAATGGGAACTGATTCTTCATTCCGTTTCGAATTCGAATCAGCCGATACAACCTAGGCGGGTTTCAATCGGAGATTGAACTGTGGTCAAGCTAGAAGCTAAAGCACTCATTCAACGAGGAAGAGCGCGCTTGGAATCTCAGCAGGCGAAGATTCTTGAGCTCTTGCGCGATATTGATCGAGAACAGCAGCGTCTACAGCACGAGGCTCAGGAACTTGACTTGGCGGAGCAAGTCGTCAATCGGTTGATTCAACAGCTGGAGCCTGAAGTGAGGATTGTGCCATGCGCCAGTCTTCCCGCGCTTCGCCGCAAACCATTACATGCCGAGCCCGGAGTAGTTGTCGCGAAACTTGATCCCGCTTGACCGTACTATACGCGTTTAGTTGCCCAGCAACGTTCGCTCAACTCTTAAGCCTCAAGCCAGGTGCGATGATGGAATATCTCACACGCTATCTTTGGAACAGGTCCGCGCGCGCCATCGCCTTCTGGTTCATCGTAGTCGCGTTCGCGACCGCCCTCTATGCGGCCTGGGCTTCTCTCTCCTTGCCAGCGCTTTTTCAGATCGTGTTGGAAGGGTTCAGCGGCGACCTCAGCCGCGTCATCACCCCTGCGTTCTCATTCACGCTCGCCAAGGCTCTAGCGTCGCTCGCATTCGGCCTGCTGATTGCCTTTGGCGTCATGCACGCAGGCATAGCGTCAATTTCCATCCGGCGCGCGCGCATCTTCATAGAGAGCTTCCCATCAAAAAGGACTTTCGCCGGCGACTTCGACCAGGTCCGAAAGAAAATGACGGCGGATCCGCTCTTAGGATACGCGTGGAAAGCCTTCGAGGATAGCCTGCTGACCGGAGGGGCGCCGCTGCGCACGACACAGCGTCCGCAAAACTTTTTCAACATCGCGATGCTTCGCGAACGGCTGATCGGACTAAAAATTATGCCTGCTGCGCCGAGCTATTTCGTCGGCGCCGGTCTGCTCCTTACCTTTATCGGCCTGCTCGTGGCTCTGTACAAGGCGGCCGAAGGAATGCAAGCGGTGCGGCTTGCAGCCGGCGGCGCAGGCGCCGCGGCGATCCAGGCGGCCTTGCGGGAACTGACGCAGGCGGCGACTTTCCAGTTCGCCACGGCCATTGCGGGGCTTGCGTCCTCGATCGTACTCGCTTTCGCCTTCCGGCTCTATACGATCAAGATTGAGGCATCTCTCGGCGGTTTCTGTGAAGCGCTGGAGAGCAAGCTAAGTTTCCTTTCTTCTCAATCGGTCTCGATCGAGATGCGCGATAGTCTCGCTGAGCTGGAGAAGCTTTACAGCGAACAGCTTCTTGCGCGTTTTGGCGGGGAGGCTGCGCCGGCGCTGGATACGCCGGTTGACGGGGCGGTCAAGCAAGCGGACGCGGTGGTTAACGGCCAGGACGCGGCGGAGAACTCGAGGCAGAACTCGCCCGCGGAAGGCGACCGTTTTGCCGAGCTATGGGGGCATTTCGAGAGCCGGTTCGTGAAAGCGGCCTACGAGAAGCTCGAGCAGGTAAGAGCGGAACAACCTCAACAGCTCACACAGGGCGCCAGCGAGTTGGTTCATAAGGGCCTGGCGGGCGCCGCTGCGCAGGCTCAAAGCGACGGCGATGAAGCGCAAGACCTCTCCAAGGCCGTCGGCAAACTCAGAGATATCCTCAAAGAAGCGCGAGCGGCGGCATGATTGCCGAGGAGGACAGCGCGGGCGCCGCAGCGGAACAGGTAAATTATCTCGTCGCCACAATAGAAATAATGGCCGGTTTAATTTGCGTCTTCATTTTGGCCCTCGTGACCTTCGCTCTGGATTTCAGCCTGACGGCCGATGCGCCGGAAGACGCCCTGAAAGTTGCACAGGAAGCGGCGGTCGAACAACACGCCCTTAACTCGGAGGCGCAGGCGACGAACCCCGTTACCATGTCCTTGATTGGCGAAGGGTCCCGGCAAGGCTTTCATAATCTCGAAGAACGGCGGCGCGCCGCGGGCGAGAGAAATGGGCTTCTTAAGTCGCGCTCCCAGCGTCGCGTGCGAGGCCACTCTTGTGGGCCGCTTTTCGGCGACCGCGTGATCTGTTTCCTGCGGCGGACGTTTGCGGGGGCGAGAAGGCGGGTCAAAAACTTGGTGAGATCGCGGTAAGCGCTCAGCCCGCCACCAGGATATCAGCAGGCTCGGCTCCTGCCTTGGTCAAATCCAGAGCGCGCTCTTAACGAATGGGCTCTTGCAGCCGTTTGGTAACGGCCGGATGTTCGCCGCGCTAAACCTCCGGGACCGGACCCATCATCGGAGGCCATGTTTTACGGCGCTCGCAAGCTGCTCGCGAGTATAGGGCTTCCCGAGAACATTGACGCTGTCGAGCGCCCCTTGAGTGACGGCCACCCAATCTCCATCGCTATAGCCCGAGCATAGGATGGCTTTGACGCCGGGCTTGTTCGCGGCCGCCCAACGCATGACGTCGTAGCCGGTCACGCCGCCCGGCATGACGATATCGCTCAAGATCAGCCGGATCGGCTCTTGCGACTTGAGGCGCTCGATGGCCTCCGAACCGGTTTTCGCGTCGATAACAGCGTACCCCAGGGATTCAAGCCGTTTAATTGTCATCTCGCGAACCATGTCGTCGTCCTCTACGACGAGCACGAGTTCGCCGCCGCCCCGTTGGATGGCGCTTGGCGGAACGGGGCGCGCCGAGGATTCCATGATTGCGCGAGGCAGGTGAACCCTTACCGTGCAGCCCTTGCCAGGAGCGCTCTCGATCGAAGCGAAGCCGCCGGTCCGCTCGGCAAAGTTTGCGATGCTGGCGAGCCCAAGGCCGGTCCCTGCGCCGGGTCCTTTTGTCGTGAAGAATGGCTCGAAGGCCTTCGCGAGAACTTCGGCGGACATGCCGGGGCCGTCATCGGCGACGGCCAAGCAAACATAATCTCCCGGCTTGGCGTGCACGTGCAGTTTGGCCGCCTCGAATTCGTCGAGCGAGACGTTGCTGGTCGAAATCCGGATATTGCCTCCGCTTGGCATCGCATCGCGTGCATTCGCGGCGAGATTGAGGATCGCACTGTCGATCTCTCCAGGGTCGGACCGCGTTGGCCAAAGGTTGGCAGCGAGCTGCGTTGTGACCGCAATGTGTTCCCCAACCGAACTCGCCAAAAGCGGGGCTGTATCTTGCACGCGATCATTGAGATTAAGGCGTTCAGGCCTGAGCGCGCGTTTGTGCGCAAGCGACAACAGCCTTTGGCTTAAAGCGCTCCCCTTTTCGGCGGCGCCGCGGGCCCGCTCGATGCGGCCACGCGCGGTTTCGTTGTCAATAAGTCTCTGGGCGATATCGAGATTGCCCGAGATGACGTGCAAGAGATTGTTGAAATCGTGAGCGACGCCGCCTGCAAGCTGTCCCACGGCTTCGAGGCGGCGCGCACCGGCAAGCGCCTGCTCATTGCGTTTACGCTCGGTCACATCGCGAAAGATGCCGGTGAAAAAGCGGCGGCCCTGTTCATCCCGCCATTCGGTAATGGTTCTTTCAAGTGGGACAATCTCGCCGCTCTTGCGCTGCCCTTGGACTTCCTTAAGGGCGCTTCTTCCAGAGAAGGAGTCGAGATACTCGTCGTGCCGGGTTCGCACGTTGCTCGGCATCAAAACGCGCAGGTTGTGCCCAATCAGGTCCTCCAGGCTGTAGCCGAAGACGCCTACGGTCGCCGGGTTCGCCAATTTGATCGTCCCTTTCTCGTCGCTGACGATGATGCTGTCGGCGGCCGTATCGATGATGGAGCTGAGCCGGGCTTCGCTCTCGCGCAGCTTTTGCTCGGCCAGCTTTTGGTGAGTGATATCTAGAAGCAATCCGCTGATCACCTGTCTTCCTGAAACGGTCCGCGACTCGCCGCGCGATTCAACCCACCTGATTTCTCCGTCCGGTAACAGAAAGCGAAATTCGTGCCTGAAGGGCTCTCGCCCCGATACCGCGCGCCGGAAATTCTCTTCGACGCGAGGCCGGTCCTCCGGGTGCACGGCATCCACGGCCTTTTGGCGCGAGAGCGGCGTACCTGGGGGTTCGCCGTGCAAGGCGAGCGCGCGATCCGATGCCATGAATTCACCTGTTTCGGGCACAGACTCCCAAAATCCGGCATTCGCGGCATCGAGCGCAAATCTCAAGCGCTCCTCGTTCTCGCGCAGCGTCTCCTGCGCTCGCTTACGCTCGGTGATGTCGAGAATGGTCATCTGAATTAGGCCGTCAGGCAATGTGCAGCTCAGAGCCTCCCCAACGAACCCTGAACCGTCCTTGCGGCGGAATCGCCACTCGCTGCTACTGGAAATTTCGTCAACCAGACCAACCAGCTCGGGCTCGACCAGCGAGATGTCGCCCGGCTCAAGCACATCGCCAAAAAACCGGCCAACAATCTCGTCATGCCGGTAGCCAAGCATAGAGCAGAAGGCAAGATTACAATGAGTGAAACGCCCCTCGCGATCCGCAATGGCCATGCCTGCGCTGGCGCGCTCGAACATCGAACGAAATAACGCCTGGTTATCTTGAAGCATGCGACGCTCCATGTGCAATTGCCGGTCGAAGCTACCAGACCTTGACCTTGGTAATTGGTAATCTGAGCCGTGTTTATATGGCAAGGTCGATGACCGCGGCACACAACCGCGCGAGACCTCCCCGGGTTGCAGGCACACAGGGCTGACGCCGCGCAGGAAGGGCAGATCTACCCCCAAAAGCAGGCAGTCTCCAAAATAGCGCGATGGCCCGCACCCGCCCATTTGCACGCGTTTGCATTTGCCTGCTTGGCGCCCTGCCTTTCGCCTCGCGCTCGGGGCATGTTTCGCGCCTCTGCGCTCGCCCTCTTCAAAGCCGCTAAAGGTTGCCGGCGGGCGACGCCATCTCCAGCTTGCCGCGCCGGGGCCGATGGGGTGGCGTTTCGCTTGCTGGCGCGCTCCGTTCGCCGTCGTGACCGGGGAGGCGCGCGCGTTGCGCCTCAGTCTTTCCGGAACAGCCGCTCCCACGCCTTGCGCGCCACGGTTTGCGCTGCCATGATAGGGCAAGGAAGCCGCGTCCCCCCGCAGGATGCTGAAAAAGGCGAAAATACGGGCCTCATCCTCCGGCAAGCTCAGGATGAGGCTTCGACAGTCTCAGGATGAGGACCTCAGGGGGGGGCTAAAGCCGCAGGAAATTGAGCTATTAAAAGCGAGCCGACGCCATGGCAGGCAAGACGTTTCCTTTCACCCGCACCGATGAGGAATGGCGCCAGATCCTGACGCCCGAACAATATGCGGTCATGCGCGCCCACGGGACCGAAGCCCCCGGCAGCTGCGCTCTCCTCCTCGAAAAGCGCGCGGGCGCGTTTTCCTGCGCCGGTTGCGGCCAGCCTCTCTTCGAGTCCAAAGTGAAGTTCGAGAGCGGAACGGGCTGGCCCAGCTTCAACGATCCGGTCGCGGGCGCCGTCGAAACCTCGACGGATCGCAGCCACGGCATGGTGCGCACCGAAGTTCATTGCGCCAATTGCGGCAGCCATCTCGGCCATGTGTTCGATGACGGCCCTCCGCCGACCCACTTGCGCTATTGCATCAATGGCGTCGCTTTGAATTTCACGCCGTCCGCCTGAACTCGGCGTCGGCTACATTCTGTATGAAACCTTTGATGGCGGCAGACCTTAAGGCTGCTCGTCCCCTCAAAGCCGAAGGAAATGCTGCGGCTGCGAGAAATGGGAACTTGGGCCACTACCGGTCTATCCACTAAAGCTCCGGCTTGCATAGAAGGATCCGGTTGGGGCGGACCGCCCAATAACGCTCACCTCCACTTTTTCGAGCGCTACTCGGCTCCTCGGGAATAAATCCGAACCTCGCAAAGTCATGGCCCACTTCGAGGCGACCATGACGATCACTGAAGACACCCCCGCACAGCGAAAAGTCCGGTTGGACCGCCGCGAGGCTCTCACCTGCATGGCCTGGGCCGGAACCGGCCTGCTTTGGGCGATAAACGCCGGGGCGCCGCTCACCGCCGGCTTCGTGCCGGAAGCGCAAGCCGCCACCGGGGCCAGCCGCCCTTTCACCTTCCTGCAGATCAGCGATAGCCACATCGGCTTTTCGAAGCCCGCCAATCCAGACGCACTCGGCACGTTGCGCGAGGCAATCGCCAAGATAAGGACGCTGCCGGAGAAGCCAGCCTTCATGGTCCACACCGGCGACATAACACACCTGTCGAAGGACGAGGAGTTCGACCAGGCGGACCAGATCATCAAGGAAGCGGGGCTTCCGGTGTTCTACGTGCCGGGCGAGCACGACGTCATCGACGAAGGGCGCGGCCGGTCCTACCTCGCCCGCTATGGCGCCGGCGCTATGGGCGCGGGATGGCATAGCTTCGATCACGAAGGCGTGCACTACATCGGTCTTGTGAACGTCGTCAATTTGCAGGCCGGCGGTCTCGGCAATCTAGTTAGCCTTCTGGAAGACATTGAACTGGGGCGCCGGTGGGGCATGGCTCGCGCATGCGAGCAGTCGCGATAAAGCCCCGGATGTTCAATGCTTGGATGACGCCGTCTGGAGGCTTCGATATGTCCCCGCACCCGGCAGCGCTGCGCCCCGAGACGCTTGCGCTTCATGGCTGGACAAACGCGTCCGCCGCGCCGGTCCGGCGGACGGCGGGGAGCGAGCATTCCTCCGCGCCCGATTTCGCGCACGAGGCGTTGAATGCGATCTATCCTCGCGTCAGTAGTCCGGCGCAGGAGGCGTTGGAGGAGAGGCTCGCGGCTTTCGAGGGCGGCGCGGCCGCGCTGGCGCTCGCTTCCGGGCAAGCCGCATCCACCATCGCGGTGCTTGCGCTGGCGCAAGCGGGCGACAATTTCGTCACCTCCACGGATTTTTACGGCGGGACGTGGAACCTCTTCGCCAACACGTTCCGCGATCTCGGCATCGAAGCGCGCTTCGTCGATCCCGCCGATCCGGAGAACTTCGCGCGCAACCGACGCCCGCACCCGTCTCTATTACGCAGAGACGCTGCCCAACCCGAAGCTGAACGTGTTTCCCATTCGCGAGGCGGCCGAGATAGGCCGCTCGTTTGGCGCGCCGCTCGTCCTCGACAACACCGCCTCGCCGCTGATCGTGCGTCCGCTGGAGCACGGCGCCGCCATCGTGCTCTACTCCACCACGAAATACATCGGCGGGCACAGGACGACGCTGGGCGGCGCGATTATCGACGGCGGCGCTTTTCCCTGGGAGGAGCACGCGCAGCGCTTCCCTCTCCTCACGCAGCCGGACGACGAACATCCCGGCGTCATTTGGACGGAAATCGCGAAGCCCCTCGGCCCTATCGCCTTTCTTCTGCGCGCGCGGTTCAAGCTGCTGGCCAATCTGGGCGCCGCCATCTCGCCCTTCGCGGCGCACCAGATCTTGCAAGGGCTCGAAACCTTGGCCGTGCGCATGGAGCAGCACAACGCCAACGCCATTGCCGTCGCGAATTATCTCGCGGCCCACCCCAAAGTGACGAAGGTGCATTTTCCCGGCCTTCAGACGGGAGAGCATCGCCGCCGCGCCGACGCCTATCTGCGGGGCGGTTACGGCGCGCTTGCCGGTTTCGAGCTGGCGGGCGGGGCCGATGCCGGCTCGCGCTTCATCGATGCGCTCAAGCTCATCTATCACGTCGCGAATATCGGCGACGCCCGCACGCTCGCGATCCATCCCGCCACCACGACGCATTCGCAACTCGGCGAGAAGGAGCTCGAGGCGACGGGCGCGCGGCCCGGCTACGTGCGCCTCTCCATCGGCATCGAGCACCCGGACGACATCCTCGCGGATCTGGAGCAGGCGCTCGACCGCGCCTGAGGGCTGTCCCTATGGTGGTTGAAGGCCGGAAGAAGTGGCGGCTCCTGGGAAAAACTTAGGCGGCCATGCGTGCTTTTGGATCTGGATGCCGACGACTCGATGAAACCGCCCGCTGCTGGCGCAATGGGTTGATAGCCGTCGCCGGAGCATTCGCCCGCCAAGCTTCTGTTTGACCGCTAGGCCTTGCCAGTGCAGGCCTGATGCGCAATACTAGTGCGCAACCGCCACGCACATGGGCAATCCGCAGAATGAGTTCGTCCACCTACGATAAAACTGCGCCCAAGCGCGCTTTGAACGTCAGCGTCAATGCCGATCTCGCGGCGAAGGCGAAGGCGCTCGGCGTCAACCTTTCCGAAGCGCTTGAGAGCAGGCTGGCGGAACTGGTCGCCGCCGCCGAGCGTCAGAAATGGCTGGCGGAAAACGCAGAGGCCATAGAAGCCTATAATGAACGGGTCACGGAGGGAACGATCCTCAGCGATTTTGAACGGCCGTTCTGATGGCTCAATTCGATGTTTACCGCTTCGCGCCGGGCGGCGCCGGCTTCACCCTTGTCGCCGATGTTCAGAATAAACTGCTCGATGGGCTTGCCACGCGCGTGGTTGTTCCGCTTTACCCGTTGAAAACTGGAGATAAGCCGATTTGAGGCTGAACCCGACCGTCGAGATCGAGGATCAGCGCTATTATTTGGCTGTTCAAGAGATGTCAGCTCTGCGTGTGAAAGCGCTGGGAGCGAAAGTAGCGTCCATCGAGACGCGGCGCGATGATATTCTTGCTGCACTCGATCTCCTCATTACCGGCGTTTGAAGGCGGCTCCGGTTCGCGCGGGCTTCGCCGCCAGGGGTGATGGCGAAGCCCCGTTCTCGTGGCAGGCATTCCCGCTTTCGTCCGCATAGGGTGGATTGCTTTGGCAATCTCCGAGAAGACCGGATTCGGATCTCAGAGCTGTCTCGCCTCGCATAGGAACGCGAGAAAACCTGCACAGCCGCTCGCGACCCAACCCGGAAGGCCCCCGCAACCAAAGTCTTTGCTACTTTAGATTGAGCAGAACGCCGCCGCTACTTTCGCGCGAGACAAAAAGGGTGTTTTTGCGAAACGAACCCAATTAAGGGATAACCCCTTAACGGAAGCGTAACGCCGGCCCCGGCGCGGCGCGCTATCCGCGCTTCGCCGCCTTTTTCTTCTTGGCGGGCTCCGGCTGCCTGTCCGGTCCCCAGACGCGGCTGTAATAGGTGCCGGCGAATTGCAGCGCGGCGATGGGGTTATGTCCGAGGACGCGGTCCTTGGCGATGAGCACGGTGCTCAGCCCCTTCGCGTATTTGAAGAACAGGCTGTCGTGGCCGAGGCAGAGGCCGACCACGATGTTGAACTCGCTGCCATGCCGGTTCAGCATCTCGGCCTGCGTGACGGGATTGCACATCGGCTCGAAGCCGCCGGGCTTGATCTTCTCGTGGCCGGCGAGGCCGATCTCCTCTTTGGGGATATTGCCGAGCTTGCATGCGGCCGAGACCACTTCGAAGCCGTGGCTCTCAAGGATGCGCGACAGGAGCGACGCCTCCTGCATGAGCCCGATGCAGGTCGCGATGCCGAGCTTCTTGAAGCCCATGCGTTTCGAGAACTGCAAGATTTCCTCGACGCGGGTCCATTTGCAATAGCCCTCCGCCTCGACGCGCGCCGACTTCAGCGAAACTTTGCGGGTCTCGTCGTCGGCGAAATAGAAATCGTGGCCGGTCTCAAGCGCGGCGGGATCGACCTTGCTCGGGCAGAAGCCCGGCCCCCGGTCCGTCGCCTCTCCCTGGCGGCATGCCTGCACGTTCGGAGGACAAAGCGCGCATGCCGGGTCTTCGTATTTCATGATCTCTCTTCCCTTCGTGCCGCTCGTCGCGGGCTAATAGGCAAGACCGAGGAGGCCCAGGACTTCGCGCCGCAACCTGATAAGCGCGGGATCGTCCCGCTGGCGCGGATAATCGTTCCCGATGGCGATATCGGCCTTCACGGTCGCGGGCCTGTCGCTCAGCACGATAACGCGCGTCGCCATGATAAGCGCCTCCTCGACATCGTGCGTCACAAGCAGCCCGGTGAACCCCTTCTGCCGCCAAAGGCGCACGATCTCCCCTTGCATGGAGATGCGCGTGAGCGAATTGAGCTTTCCGAGCGGCTCGTCGAGGATCATGAATTCGGGATCGTTGACGAGCGCGCGCGCGAGCGCGACGCGCTGGGCCATGCCGCCCGAAAGCTGGTGCGGAAAGGCATTGGCGAAAGCCCCAAGCCCTACGAGGTCGAGGCTTTCATCGACGCGCGGGCGCCGCGCTTTCAAGAGGCCCTGAGCTTCGAGGCCGAGCGCCACATTGTCCCAGACGCGCCGCCAGGGATAAAGCGTCGGATCCTGGAACACCACGACACGGGAGGGGTCCGGCCCTTCGACCCGCGCGCCGCCGGCGCGAATTTCGCCCTGCGAAGGCTTGTCGAGCCCGGCGACGAGGCGAAGCAGAGTTGACTTTCCGCAGCCGCTCGGCCCGAGCAGCGCGACGAACTCGCCCGGATCGACGCGAAACGAGATGTCCTGGAGCACGGGCAAAGGCTCGCCGTTCAGCTTGAAAGCGTGAGAGACGCCATCGATGTGCAGCGAGCGGGCTGGAGGCGAAGCCTCGTAAGCGAGGGCGGCTACCACTTCACGTCGCCCTTCTGATAGGACAGCACGCGGTCCCTGAACTTGAAGAGCAGCGTAATCAGGCTGCTGCACATCACCGCCATGACGAGCAGCGCCGCATACATGTTGGCGTAGGCGGCCCAGCCCTGCGCCCATTGCAGATAGAAGCCGAGGCCAGCCTTGACGCCCATCATCTCCGCCGTGACGAGCACCGCGAAGGAAGCGCCAAGCCCCATGAACAGGCCGACGAAGACATGCGGCAGCGCGGCCGGGATCGCCACCTTGAAAATGAGGAAGCGCTGATTGGCGCCGAGCGTGCGGGCGACGTCGTAATAGGCCGTGTTGACGCTGGCCACGCCCGACCAGGTGAGAACCGCGACCGGGAACCCCGTCGTCAGCGCGATCAGGAAGATGCTGGCGCTCCAGCTCGACGGGAAGGCGAAGAAGGCGATGGGCAGCCACGCAATCGAGGGCAACGGCCCGATCAGGCGCATCACGGGGTGGACCCAGTAGCCGAAGGCCCGCGACCAGCCCAGCAGCACGCCGATAGCGAAGCCGGCCAACCCGCCGAGCAGGAAGCCCAGTAGTTCGAGCTTCAGTGACGCGACGACGCTTTCAGCCAGCTTTGCGTAGTCGTCGGTGAAGACTTCCAGCAAGGCGTGCGGCGGCGGGAAAAAGGGCTGGGGGAGCGCTCCGGTTTTCGCGGCCAAGATTTGCCAGACGATGACGAAGAGCCCGAGCGCCGCCGACCACGGCAAGAAGCGCCGCGCTTGTGCGCCGAGCGTCTCGTGGAAGCGTCCGAGAAGCGCGGCGGCGGCGAGAAGCGCGCTGAAGCCGGCGCAAAGGGCGGCGAACTCGGGGCCGCGTCCAAACTCGCCTTGGTCCGGCACATAGTAGGTGATTGCCGCCGACGCAAGCCAGACGCCAGAAGCGGCTAAGACGAGCAGCAGCTCGCTCAGACGCAGGCCGCGCCATAAGCCGAAGGATCGCGTTCGGTCCGATGAATTGTCGTCGAAAGCGGTTGAGATTGACGACATCGATGACCCTTTATCGGAGCGTTTCGGTTGCAGGCGCAGGCTAAGGCCGTGCCCATCCTTAAGGTAGGCAACGGCGGGTAATCGTAACTTCTACGCTTTTCGTCATCAAGAAAATAGTAAAGAAGCCAAGGCAAGACTAGTTCGTTCCCTAAAAAGAACGATGCAAGGAAGATAACTTGCGTGGCACTGGCGTAATTTATTAGGATATTTTCTTGTAAACGGAGCTAGTTTAGCAATATGGAACTATGTCGCTTTGCTAACGTAAAAAGGCATTCTCGTGGGTATTGCGTTTCTCCAAGTTCTCTCCAGCGATCCCTAATAAATGTCTTTGAGTTAGCGAGGAGTGCGTTTATGTTGACTAAATTTAGCGAGATTGGCGAAATGACGCGGCGCTGCTCGCATGCGAATGGAGAGACCGCCATGCCAAAAGAGACGCCTTCACCGAAACAGGATGCGGACTCGCGGTTAAGCTGGCGCGCGCTGATCGCCGGGGCGGGCGCAGCCGGTCTGGCGGCGCCGTTCTTTCTCCGCACGCGCAGCGGCCTCGCCTGCCGAGCCCCTTTTTCCCGACTGGCCTGCCGGACACCGCCATCTGCAAGGTGACCGAAACTCCCGCCGAGCGAGGCCCGTTGAAGAAGATCAACTTCGCCTGGAACGCCGGAGCATCCTGCTTGATCGGCGTCACCGTCGCCAAGGACAAGGGCTTCTTCGCCAAGCATGGCCTCGATGTGGAGCTGATCAATTTCTCCGGCTCCACGGACCAGTTGCTCGAAACGATCGCAACTGGGAAGGCGGACGCGGCGGTGGGCATGGCGCTGCGCTGGCTGAAGCCGCTGGAGCAGGGCTTCGACGTGAAGATCGTCGGAAGCACGCATGGCGGTTGCTTGCGTCTCCTTGCCCCAGTTTCCGGCGGCGTCAAGGGCTTGACGGATCTGAGGGGAAAGACGGTCGCGGTCAGCGACATGAACTCCCCGGCGAAGAATTTTTTCTCGGTTCGCCTCAAGAAGGCCGGCGTTGACCCTGTGACCGAGGTCGACTTCAAACAGTTTCCAGGGCCGCTTCTTCGGGCGGCGGTCGAAAAAGGGGAGGCGCATGCGCTCGCCGATAACGATCCGATCACCTATCTCTGGATCAAGGACGGACAGTTCGCGGAGATCTCCTCGAACCTGACGGGCGAGTACGCGGACCGCGTGTGCTGCATCATCGGCGTGCGCGGAAGCCTGCTTCGCGAAGACAGGGCGGCTGCCGCCTCAATTGCGCGCGCGCTCATCGACGCCGCCGAGTTCGCCCATCATCATCCGGAGGAGGCGGCCGAAACCTACCTTCCCTTTGCGGCGGGCAAGGCGACCAAAGAGGATATCGCGACGCTTGCGAGATACCATACGCATGGCAACCACCCCCTCGGCGCCGAGCTTAAAAAGCAGCTGGCCCTCTATGCGGAAGAGCTGAAGCTTGTAAATGTGTTCAAGCCCGCGACCGACATCAACAAGTTTGCCGATCGCGTCTACGCGGATGTGCTGAGCTAAGCCCGCGGATGCATGAAATATCTGTCTGAGCGCCTCGATGGACTTCAACCTGCTCGCGCTTGTGGCGCAGGCCACACTGCAAACTTTGTACATGGCGGCGGCCGCTGGATTGCTCGGCCTCGCGCTCGGTTTTCCGCTTGGCGCCTTTCTCGCGACGAGCGGCAGGGGCGAATTGTTCGAGGCGCCAAGGCTTAATCGATTGCTCGCGTCGCTCGCCGCCGCCGCAAACTCGATCCCCTTTATCATCCTGGCGGTCGCAACCATCCCGCTGACGCGCGCGCTCGCCGGAACCTCAATCGGCGCCACGGCGGCCGTCGTTCCTCTCACGATTGCGGCGGCGCCGCTCTTCGCGAAAGTCGTCGAGGGCGCCATCCGAGACGTGGATCCGGGACTGATCGAAGCGTCCCGAGCCATGGGAGCCACGTCGCAACAAATCGTCTTCAAGGTGCTTCTCCGCGAGGCTGCGCCCGCCATGCGTCTCGGCTTTGCGCTAAGCGGGGGAAGCCTCCTCGGAAACGCCGCCATCGCCGGCGCTGTTGGCGGCGGCGGCCTCGGGGACCTCGGAATAAGGTTCGGCTATCAGAGCTTTACGCCGGAGGTCATGGCCGCCATCGTCGTCATATGCGTAGCGATCTTGCAGGCGGTTCACGTCATGAGCGAGCGCCTCGCGCGCCGCGACTGCCGCACCGTCCGTGCAGCGCGTTAACTGGCGCCCGTCAGGCGGCAGCGTGATCCGGGGAGAAGACGCGTCCTAAAAGCTCCACTTTTAAATTGTTGGCGCGCAGAAAATCGAGAGCGGACTGCTTGGCGCCTTCCGGCCCCGCCATTTCGACGGCGAGCGAACCGTAGGGCGCGCCCTGAATATATTCGATATGGCCGTAGAGGATGTTGAAAGACAGGTTGAAGCGGCGGACTATCTCCGAGATGATCGGATCGTTCGCCGCGGGGCCAGTGAATGTGATCCGAACCACCAAGTGATCGCCGGCGGTCCGCGATTGGGCGATACGCCCATTCAGAAACTCAGGCATTTCCGATTGCGCCGCGTCGCGCACAAGGCTTTGCGACGCCTCGTGCGAAGGCGATGTAAACAGATCGAAGGTTCGCGCCACTTCCACGACCTCGCCCTTATCGAGAACCGCCACGCGGGAGGCGAGGTCCTTCACCGGTTGCGTGTCGCGCGAGGCGAGAGCGATGGTCACGCCGAAGGCGGCGTTGACGCCCATCAGCAGCGAAAGGATCGACTGCGCGGACTTGCGGTCGAGGCCGGAGGTTGGCTCGTCGCAAAGCAATATCTTGGGGTTTCCGGCAAGGGCGCGCGCAAGGCTGACGCGCCGCTCTTGTTCCGCCGTTAGGCTAGCCGGATAAGCCTGCTCGATCTCGCTCAAATCCAGGAGATCGATCAGCGCGTGGAGGCGCGCGCGAATGGCGCTTCTGCTCGCGCCGTTCAATTCCAGCGGCAACGCGATATTGCCGCGCACGGTTCGCGAGGAAAACAGACAATCGCGCTCGAAGACTATTCCTATTTCACGCTGCGCTTGTCTGAGCGCGGCGTCCGGAAGAGCGGTGATTTCCTTGCCGCCGACGGCGACGCGGCCCGAGTCCGGGGCGATGAGCCCATTTATGCATCGAAGCAGCGCGCTTTTTCCGGCGCCGGTCCGGCCGATAATCCCGAATATCTCGCCCTTTGTTATGTGCAGCGAAACATCTCGAAGCGCAGCCGTGTGCGGTCCGAATCGCTTGCTGACTCTGTCGAGGACAATCACCTGCCGCGCCCATCACGTTGAGGGAAGGTTTTACCCTACAAGATAAATCGAATATTCGAGACTCGACCACAGCAAGGCGCAGACATGGTCATGGAACTGAATTGCAGAATTTCTTAAAAAACCGGAATAGTGTTTTTATTAACTGAGCATCTCGCGAAGATTCTTGTTCGCTACCCTACCACCATGGCAGCTCTTATCTTATTTCATCCCTGCAGATTCACAATGTATCCACGCCATCTTGCTTCAAGCCGCTGAACTAAAATATGACCTTTTGGAGCTATTTCCAAAAATAGGTAAAATTACGATTTTAACTGCTCCAATCCATCAAAAAAAGCAATAATTTTATCGGCGATAGAAGCAATCCTGCAATATCTATTTGTTTCTTGATCCAGATCAACTTGGGCTCCAAATCGTTTCATTGACTTTTTCAATCAACGAACCGTAACTTGCCAGTGTTAGAGCGGCAGGGAGGTTCGAGGTCTATGGAGCAAGCTCCAGCCCTGGCGCCGCCGCAAGTTGAGCCGGGCATCGACGGTTGCGCCGATTGCCATCGCGATTGCCTGGAAGCCTGCTTCAACGACGCCATCGCCGCGTCGCCGCTCGGAGGCGTCGAACTCGTCTCCCTCAGATGCGCGGGCTGCGGCGCCTGCATCCCCGCCTGCGATCGGGATCGCATTCGCCTCGAGCAGGGCGTGGCTTCTTTTGTTTGGGACTGAAAACTAGAGAGAGGGATCATGCCCGACAGCCGGCAGCAACTGTTTGACGACTTGGCGAACGCAGTTCTGGAACTCGATGAGGATCGGGCGGTAGCGCTCTCGAAAGAGGCTCTGGAACGCGGCTACGACGCGTGGGAGACCGTGGAGAAGGGATTGATTGCCGGCGTCAACCGCGCGGGCAAGCTGTTCGACGAAGAAGAATATTTCGTGCCTGAGCTGCTGATCGCCGCCGACGCCATGTATGCGGGGCTGGCGATCCTTCGGCCTCACATCAAGGAGCAGTTCACCGGCGTGAGCCGGAAAGTCGTAATCGGCGTCGTCCAGGGCGACACCCACGACATCGGCAAGAACCTCGTCCGCATCATGATGGAAGTCGCCGGCTTCGAAGTTCACGATCTTGGCCGCGATGTGCCGCCCAGGAAGTTCGTCGACCGCGCCATCGAGGTGAAGGCTGACATCATCGCCTTGTCCACGCTCATGACCACCACCATGGAGCGGATGGGCGAGGTCATCGGCATTTTGGAGGAAGAGAACCTGCGCAACCGCTTCAAGGTGATCGTCGGCGGCTCGCCGCTTTCGCAAGCCTTCGCGGACCGCATCGGCGCGGACGGCTACGCGCCGAAAGCCGCGCAAGCCGTCCAACTGGCCAAGCGCCTCAGCGGATTGGTGAACGCAGCATGAGCGCCGCGCTTCAAGAAATTCGCGAAGAGCTGACCTCGCTGGAGCGGGTCGGCCTCGCCCTCCAGTACAAGAAACCCGACCGCGTGCCTGCCGCGCCGCTCGTGTGCGGCGCCTCCAGCCGCGTGCTCGGCTACTCCTATGCCCGCTGGTCGCAAGACCCAAAAATCGCCACTGCAAGCCTGCTCGCGGCGCAGGAGCTGATCGGCTTCGACGGCTTCCTGACGCTGGTCGATCTGTCGGTCGAGGCGGAGGATTTCGGCCAGGAGGTGATCTTTCCCGAGCGCAGCACCGCGCTGCCGAATTTCGACAATCCCTTCATCAAGACCGCCGACGACTACAGCAAGGTGAAGCCAGTCGATCCGCGCAAATCGCGGCGCATGGCGGGCGTGATAGAGATCGTGCGTGGGCTGGTCGAGGCCAAGGGCAAGGAAGTCCCAACCATGGGCTTTGTCTATGGCCCGCTCGGCGTGCTGTCCCAGATCCGCGGCCATGCGGAGCTGTTCAAGGACATCATCCGCCATCCCGACCGCGTGCTTGAGGCCGTCCACACCATAAACGGCGTGCTCGTCGAGTACGCGCTCGCGCAAGTGCAGGCCGGCGCCCACGCCATTGTGCTCGATCCGCTCTACTCATCCGCCAGCATCCTGAAAAAAGAAACCTGGGTGAAGTTCGAGGCGGAGATCTTCAAGTCGGTCGCGGACGCCGTTCGCGAAGCGGGCGTTCCGGTGATCGTGCACAATTGCGGCGGCGGAGTTCTATTTCGACGCCGTGCTCGAACACATCAAGCCCATCGCCATTTCCCACGCTTATCCCGCCCACGGCTCTGCCAACTGGGAGGAGCACGCGGCCAACTGGGCGAAAAAGGTGGTCACCATTGGCGTAGCCGATCCAGCCAAGACCGGCCACGAATTCACGCAAGCGCAGGTGCTGGAGGACAGCCGCCAACAGATTGAAATCTTTAAGATCGCGGAAGGCGGCTTCATCCTGTCGAGCGGATGCGAATATCCGCCGAACGGCAGCCTGTTGAGCGCGCGCACCATGGTTCAGGCGGCGAAGCTGTATGGCCGGTATTGACGTCATCGAGTCCCTCTCGCCGCGCGAGCGTTTCTTCCGGGCGCTCTCCTGCAAGCCGGTTGACAGGGCGCCTGTCATTTGCACGGGCGGCAGCATGACGGCGACGCCGGCCGAGGTTGTCGAGCATTCGGGCTTTTCCCTGCCCGAAGCGCACTGCAAACCCTCCTCGATGGCGGGGCTCGCACTTGCCGCCGCCCGCATCACCGGCTTCGAATCCGTCGGCGTGCCGCTCTGCGTGACGGTGGAGGCGGAAGCCTTCGGCGCGTCCATCGACCTTGGCGACGCCAAAACCGAAGCGAGAATCGTCCGGGAGCCCTACGCCTCCGTGCTGGTTGCAAACGTTCTCCCGGTCGAGGAATTGTTACGCCGAGAGCGCGTTCAAGTCGTTGTCGAGGCGACGCGGCGGTTGAAGGAAACCGCGGGCGGCGGCTTGCCAATCATCGCCAATCTGATCGGCCCCGTGAGCGTGGCCGCCTCGGTCGTCGATCCGCTGGCGTTCTTGCGGGAGCTTCGCTCCAAGCCCAAGGAGACGGCGGCTCTTGCCGCCCATGCGACGGACTTTCTGATCGCCTGGTCGCGCCAGCTTATCGATGCAGGCGCCGACGCTATCGCCATTCACGAAGACACAACCACGCCGGCGCTTGTCGGCCCAAAGACGTTCGAAACCGCCGTGCTCCCGCATCTCTTGCGGCTGACAAGCGCCATCAAGGACGCCGGCGCCCGCGTGCTTCTTCACATGTGCGGCGCGCTCGGAAAAGCTGACGCCGCGGTCGCGCTGCTTAATCTCGACGCCTACATTCCCGACGCGTCGCTTTCCCCCGCCGAGGTCAGGCAGGCCCTACCGGGCGTAGCGGTGCTCGGCAATATCAGCACGTTCCTTCTGCACCAGGGTCAGCCCGACGCAATCGCCAAGCTAGTGCACTGACTCATTCAGAAGATGCAGGTCGAGGCGGTTGAGCTTTTCGAGGATTTCCTCCGCTGTTTTTGTCCAGACGAAGGGTTTAGCATGGCGATTGTGATCGCCGATGTAACGGCTTATGGCGTCTTCGAGGTCGGCGACGGACTTGAAGACGCCGCGCCGGATGCGCCTTCGGGTGATGGCTGAGAAGAAGTTTTCGACCGCGTTCAGCCAGGAGGCGGAGGTAGGCGTGAAATGGAAAACCCATCTTGGGTGGTCCGCCAGCCAGGCCTTCACCTTGGGATGCTTGTGGGTTCCGTAGTTGTCCAGAATGACGTGGATGATCTTGCCAGCCGGGACCTTGCGCTCCACCGCATTGAGAAACTTGATGAATTCCTGATGGCGGTGGCGTTGCATGCAGCGACCGAGCACGGTTCCGTCGAGCAGGTTGAGCGCGGCGAACAGCGTCGTGGTTCCGTTGCGCTTATAATCGTGGGTCATGGTTGCGCATTTGCCCGGCTTCAGCGGTAGTCCCGGCTGTGTTCGGTCGAGCGCCTGGATCTGGCTTTTCTCATCGATCGACAAGACGACCGCGTGGCAGGGTGGGTTCATGTAAAGGCCGACCACATCCTCGACTTTCTCGACGAAGGCGGGATCGTTGGACTTCTTAAAGGTGCGCAAGCGATGCGGCTGGAGGCGATGCGCCTCCCAGATGCGCTGCACTGCTCGAAGGCTTATGCCGACGGCCTTCGCGACCGCGCGGCCGGTCCAATGCGTGGCGTTTCCCGGCGGCTCGGAGCACGGCAGCGCCAGCACTTTCGCCACCGTCTTCGCCGGCAAGGGCGCCTTGCCCGGCTTGCGCGTCTTATCGCGAAGAAGCCCAGCCACCCCGTTCTCGGCGTAGCGTCGCTGCCAGCGCCAAACGGCCGGACGGCTGACGCCGCTCAAATGCGATATGTCGAGAACTGAGCGCCGCTCGGCGGAATGGAGAACGATCTTTGCCCGCTGCACATGCTTGTGAAGCCGGTTGCGATCCTGAACGACCGCCGTCAAGCGCGTGCGGTCTTCGGCGGAGAGGATGATGCAAACAGTCTGAGCCATGCGCGAAGTATCGCCTGCTTCGCGCATTTTGTAAATCTTATGTTTGCGTCAGTGCACTAGGAAACCAACATCGGCATGCATGAGGCGAAGGCGTCCGTCTTCGTTTGCAGCCCAACTCGGAACCCTTCGCTGGTATGCCCTCATTTAAACATCAGGAACTTAGTGACTTCATCCGCAACCGTATGAAGATGTCCCATATCTATCAACCTGTAATGCTTCGGGAACTCCTAAGAAATGGCGGCAGCGCGTCTGTAGAGGGCATCGCGAAAGCGCTGTTGGCGCACGACCAGTCTCAGATCGAATACTATGAGCAAATCACCAAGCGAATGGTCGGCGACGTGCTGACGGCTAAGAACCACATCACGGTGCAAATCAAAGACGGACACCGCGTGAAAGGATATCAAATCCCGGACTTTGAAAGCCTAACGGAGAGCGAAATCACAGCATTGATCGAGTTATGTGAGAGCAAGATCGCAGCCTACATTGCTACACGCGGTGATAAACTCTGGTCGCATAGGAAAAAGTCTTCGGGATATGTAAGCGGCACTCTTCAATATCAGGTATTGAAGCGAGCGAAGTTTCGTTGCGAGCTGTGTGGAACGTCGGCTGAAGATAAAGCGCTCGAAGTTGATCACATAGTCCCAAGAAACCACGGCGGGCAAGACGATATCACGAATTTGCAGGCTCTCTGCTATTCCTGCAACGCAATGAAGCGGGATCGTGATGACACGGATTTCCGAGGCGTCGCAGAAAGTTATCAGCAACGCCAATCCGGCTGCCTCTTCTGCGAGATTGATGGCGGACGCATAATCGCGTCAAATGCGCTTTGCTTCGCAATCCGGGATAAATTCCCGGTTTCGGAATTCCACACGCTTGTCATTCCCAAGAGGCATGTGGCGGATTTCTTCCAACTCTACCAGCCGGAAATCAATGCCGCGCACGCACTCCTTCATGAGGTGAAAGCGCAAATCGAGTTCCAAGATGGGACCGTGGCGGGTTTCAATGTTGGCGTTAACGCGGGAGAGGCAGCCGGACAGACCATCTTCCACTGTCATCTTCACCTCATTCCAAGACGCGAAGCCGATCTGCCTGATCCGAGAGGGGGAGTAAGAGGCGTCATACCCGACAAGCGAACCTACTAAGGCATCGATCAATTATCCTGGGAAGCGTGACAGGCTGTGCCGCCAAACATAACGGCGGCCAAGAAAGCAATTCCTGCCAGAGCTTTCGGCGAAGACGACAATAAGGCGCTGTTGGCCACTTCACCGAAGTTGCCTCCTCCTGCCGAGGAGGTAGAAAGTATATATAGCGTGCCATAGATAAGACGATTTCCAACCCGTAATAATTTCAATACATCCTCGTCGGGCAGGCTATGGACTAAGTGGAACGAGTTTTCTTGATTAAAACCTTTTGATATTCGAGTTAAGTGTGTCAGCACCTCATTTGCTGATATTTCTTGACCCTCAAATGTGAAGGAATTTTTCTTCTTCTTGTGTGGAGCCGCAAGACCAAAAGTCTGCTCTGTTACTTTTCGGTCTACCTCCTGACTTTCTTCAGTTCCAAACTCTTGAGCGAACGCTCCAATAGCGACGCTCATCAAAAGCGTCATCAAGGCCAAGAAGTCGTCTTGCCGGAGATGGCGGCGGCTTCTCTTAATCCACCCCGCTTTCGCCTTCGACCAGTCAGCCTCCTCTATCACATCAAGAAATTCCTCGGACAGCTCGATTTCGCAATCTTCGGACTGGGTTGCGAAGTTTTCGCGAACGCGTTCCCAGTCGGCAATGAAAGCCTCTAAGGGCTTCTGCCAGTAACATTTATCGACCCGGTAACCGCCCATCGCCATGAGCCAGCCGATCATCTCGAAGTCGCGTTTATACTTCTTCCTCAGGTGCAGGAGGACCTGAAGTTGCTGACAGGTTCCGCAAGGGTAGCGTGTTTCCGTCCCGCCCTTGATATGCATCTGTTTCGGCCTTTCGAGGAGGCCGCGCCGATGCCACTCTGCGACCTGCCTCGAACTCACATCGAATCCCTTTCCCCTGGCGCAGGCCACAATATCGGCTGCTTTCTCTAAGTAAGGCCGATCCATCTTCCAAACCGTCAGCCTACATCGAAACCCCCGAAATCGGCGGCAGTGACTGTGCAACCTTGATCATCGACATCGGCGCGCGAGACAGCGAGCGAATCAATGAGCAAGAAACCCAGGGACTATAAAGCCGAATACGCCCGCCGCATCCAGAAGGCACTGGAGAAGGGCTACACGCGGACGCAAGCCCGTGGCCACGCCAAGGCGGGCGAAGCGCAACTCTCAAAGCAGAGAAGCCCGAAGCCTCTCGAAGAGGCGCGGCTGCAGCGCGCCTTGAAGGAACTGCGCCAATACAGGAGCCTCTCGGGCGCAGCCAAGGTGGCGCGGGTTTCACCGGAGCGGCTGCGTTCGGCCTTGCTTTCAAAGGCTGCGATCGAGAAGCAGGGGCGGCGTTGGAGCGTCAAGCCCGACCTGCCCCGGAAGGTGCTGATCTACAGCGAGGGGCGAGAATATACGCCGGTCGTTGGCGACTTCGGCGAAGCCTCGCTTGCGGGCAAATATATCGACGCCGTTGGCGACTTCTGGAAAACCGCCGATCGCTCGCACCTCGAAGACTTCGTCGGCAAGTCCGTCACGGACATTAAAGGCCGCGCCTATCCCCTGGAAACTGATCCCAACGCACTTTTCCGCCTCCGCAAGCTCACGCGGACGAGCTTCGAGGAAGTTTATCGCATCGTCGTTTAATCAAGAAAGGCATACAATCATGAATACTCAGAGGAAAAAGCAGACTTACCCGGACGCCGAAGAACGGCTTCGCAAAGTGCTGGAGCGGCTTGGCGATGACAATCCCGTCTGCAAGTTATGCGGTGAGAGCGATCCACGCTGCCTTGAACGCCATCATCTCGCAGGCAGACAGTTTGGCGATGCGATGGTGATCGTCTGCCGAAACTGCCACCGCAAACTTTCGGACGCACAGTACGATCATCCGCCCCGAACTCGATCAATCGCCTCCCGAGGAGATGGAACGCCTTGGTCACTTCCTAGTCGGGCTTGGTGACTTCTTTGCCCAGCTCGCCACCGCGCTCAAGGACATTGGCCGCTTCATCATAGAGCAAGTGAAGACCCACGCCCCGAAATGCGCTCCGGCTGAAGGCGGTAAGTCATGCTGACCGACGACACAGCAAAGCCGCGAGAATTGACGATCGCCGTCCGCGCCTTCGCGACGCCGGTCGCCAAGCTGAAGAAGGACGGGAACTTACAAAAAAAGAAAGCCGCGCCGCATTTGCGGGAGCTAAGAAAAGCCTCGAAATGGACCGTCGTCTTCGACACCGAAACAACGGCCGACGAAGCCTTCGCCTTGCGGTTTGGCGTCTATCACCTCTACAGGGGCGAAACCCTGCAGGGAAAGGGCATCTTCTATGATTGGAACCCAGCGCCCAAAGTGCTGAGTGCGGCTGACATCCAGGCGATAACCCGCTACGCCGAAGAAAAGGGGCTGATCCTTCGCACCACAGCCGGGTTCATTGACAAGGTTCTCTACCGCTACGGTTACCGCTATGGCGGTTCCATTGTCGGCTTCAACCTGCCCTTCGACATCACCCGCCTTGCTCGGTATTGGGCGAGCGCAAGAGGCGCGATGCGGGGCGGCTTCAGTCTGAAACTCTACCGCGACAATCAAAGCCCGCGCATTCGGATCAAGCACCTCAGCGCCAGAACCTCGCTTATCTCGTTCTCAGCGCCGCCCAAGGCTCGCGAGGGACGGAGCAGCCGAAGGCGGAAGATGAACACGCCGCCGCGGCGGGGCTATTTTGTCGACGTGAAGACGCTCGCCGCCACCTTGACCGGCGCTTCGCACAGTTTGGCGTCGCTTGCCTCGCATCTGGGGATAGCAGCCAAACTCGAAGTTGAAGGACATGGCGCGAAACTGACCCGCCGTTATCTCGATTATGCGGTGCGCGATGTCGAGGTAACTGCCGCGGCCTATTTTAAGCTTGTCGGCGAGTTCAAACGCTTTGGCCTCACAGAAATGCAGCCGCATCAGCTTTATAGCGAGGCGAGCCTTGGCAAAGGCCATCTGCGCGAAATGGGCATTAAGCCTTTGATGAGAGTGCAATCGGGAATATCGCCTTCGACAATGGGACTCATCATGTCGGCCTATTACGGCGGGCGTTCAGAGGTTGCAATCCGGCGCACGCTGACCCGCGTCATCTATTGCGATTTCCGCTCCATGTACCCGACTGTCTGCACGTTGATGGGACTTTGGCGTTTTGTCATTGCGAACGGGTTTGAGTGGAACGACGCGACGAAGGAGGTGATCGCGCTTCTCGAACAAGCTGATACGGATAGGCTTCTTCAGCCCGCATTGTGGAAGACGCTGCCGGTCCTGGTCAAGGTTCAAGCCGATGCCGATTTGTTTCCGGTCAGAGCCGCCTATAACGGCCAAACCCGAAGCATTGGCCTCAACCCTCTTTCTTGTGAGGAACCCTTGTGGTTCACCCTGGCCGATGTCATCGAAGCGAAGCTTCTGTCGCACGACGATCCTTGTAAGCGCAGAACACCGAACATACTCGAAGCCATTCGCTTCGAACCGAAAGAGCCGCAAAAGGACCTCCAGCCGATCAAACTCCAGGGACTCGCCGATCACGCCATCGACCCTTATCAGCAAGACTTTTTTCGCGAGGTGATCCTGCTTCGCGGCGAGGTGCAGGCGAAAGCGAAGAAAGCGGTCGATCCGCTTCTCAAAGAGCAGCTTCAAGGCCAGCAGCAAAACCTGAAGCTCATCGCCAACTCGACAAGCTATGGCATCTTCGCCGAGGTGAATGTCAGTCAAACAGACGACTTGGAGGAGGTGCTGTGCTATGGCCCAGCCGCCGAACCGCTGAAGGAGAAGACAAAGAACATCGAGAAGCCGGGCACTTACTTCCATCCGCTGTTGGCGGCTCTGATCACAGGAGCGGCCCGCTTGATGCTCGCCCTTGCCGAACGGCTTGTGATCGACGAGGGGCTTGATTGGGCGCTTTGCGACACCGACAGCCTCGCCATCGCCAAGCCGGAAGCCATGGGCGAGGCCACCTTTCGTGAAAAGGTCGAACGGGTTCGGGCCAAGCTTGCAAAGCTCGATCCCTACGGCGACGGCAAGGACCTTTTGAAGGTGGAAGACGCCAATTTCGACCCTGCTGACGGCAAGACGATGGTTGAGCTGTACTGTTTCGCAATCTCGGCCAAACGCTATGCGCTGTTCACGTTCGACGACAACGGCAAGCCGGTCATCCGCAAGGCGTCGGCTCACGGGCTTGGCCATCTAAAGCCGCCTTATGAGGAGAAAGACGCGCCCGATCATCTGCCGAAGCCGCAAGTGCCGCTGAAGGACATCGGCGTTGACCGATGGCAGCACGATCTTTGGATCAAGATCATCGAAGCGGCGCTTGCCGGGCATCCGGATCACGTGGACCTTTCCGCCCTGCCAAACATCGATGAACCTGCTTTTAGCCGCTATTCGGCGTCGACGCCGGATTTGTTGCGCTGGTTCGGCGGCTTCAATCGGAAAAGAGTCCGTGATCGGCAGGTGAGGCCGTTCAACTTCCTGGTCGCGTTCCAAGTGTCTGCAAGCGCCCGCGCCAAGGCTATTTTGGACGGGACCTTTGACGAGGAATGGCGCAAGAACAATGGGCCGTCGCCGGTTGCGCCTTTCGATACTGACCCCAAGCAAGCCGCCAACAAAGCCTTTGATCGCGTCACCGGAAAGCCCGTGCCGAAAACTCTGCTTGCAACCTATCGGGAGGCGCTTGCCGACTATCACATCCATCCGGAGGCGAAATTCCTAAACGGCGAACCCTTCGATCGCGGGCGCACACAGCGGCAGCCGGTTCACGCCACCGCCGTCGAACTTATCGGCAAAGAGGCTAACCGCTGGGAGGAGCAATTCTTCCTTGGCGAGGATGAGGACGCGCAAATTGTTTATGGGCTGATCCCGGCTTCCGATGCCTTCCACGAGCGCCTTGGCGGCTTCGTCCGCCGTTTGTGAACGCCGGTCTAAATCCGTACATAAATGCCGGAATGCCTGACGGAGACCAATTTTCCCGCTGACGCCGGCGGTATGACGGCGTCACGCTGAGGGATTGCGTTTCTGGAGCGGCGATTACTGGCGGATGCCCGCGCCCCACGGCGGTCTGCCCCCTGCGAAGCAAACGGCGCCTTAACGGCGCCAGCATAAAAGTCCGCCTGAGTTTGGAGCCAGGCGCGACGCCGATCTCAAACGGCCAAGTCTAACATCGACGCCGCGCCCCTCACCGTGCACCGCACGGAAGCGGGGGCAGTATTCCACCATTCGCAACTATCGTCCACACCGGGCTGACAGCCGTTGCAGAGCTGGGGGGATCGTCCGCCAGGTTCTTTTACTGTGCTCTCTGCCGCACTCTGGCGGCCATCTGCCCGCGTTGCGACCGGGGTCACCGTTATTGTTCCCCCGCCTGCGCGATAACGGCCCGGCGGCGGTCGCTGGCCGAAGCCAACAAACGTTACGCCGCGACGCTGAAGGGCGGTATGGCCCGCGCTCAAGCCTCACACCGGTACAGGTCCCGCGTAAATAAAGTGATAGATCAGGGTTCACCCGCACAGCCTACGGATGGTTTGTTTGCCGCGAGCCCGGCAGCCGCCGAAGCACTCTCCCCGCTGGATGGCGATGTACCGGCAGAAAAGCCGGCGCCGACAACTTGGCGTTGCTGCCAGTGCAGCCGCTGCTGTCCGGATTTCTTTCGCTGGGACTTTCTGCGCCGCCGGGCTCCTCGAAGCATCGCTCAACGGGACAAGAGAGGAGCAGGCGGTGACCATCCCCCCTGATACCGAGGCGCAAATCCTGCGCTACTACCATGTCGAGAAGTGGCGCATCGGAACGATCGCCCGCCAGTTGCATCTTCACTACGACACCGTCGCCAGGGTCCTGGCCCAGGCTGGCCTGCCGCGCCATGGACAGCCGCCAAGGCCGTCGAAAGCCGATCCCTATCTGCCCTTCATCCGCCAGACGCTCGAGAAGTTCCCCACGCTGACGGCCAGCCGCCTTTACGCCATGGTCCGTGAGCGCGGCTACAGCGGAAGCCCCGGCCATTTCCGCTCCATCGTCGCCCGGCATCGGCCAAGGCCCGCGGCTGAAGCTTATTTGCGCCTGCGCACCCTGCCGGGAGAGCAAGCGCAAGTGGACTGGGCGCACTTCGGCCACATCGCTATCGGCGGCGCCCGCCGTCCGCTGATGGCGTTCGTCATGGTGCTGAGCTGGTCGCGGATGGTCTATCTGCGCTTCTTCCTCAACGCCCGCATGGAGAACTTCCTTCGCGGACACGCCGGCGCTTTCGCCGCCTGGGGCGGCGTCCCCAGGGTGCTGCTGTACGACAACCTGAAAAGCGCCGTGCTGGAGCGCCGGGGAGAGGCCATCCGCTTCAACCCCGCCTTGATCGATTTTGCCCGGCACTATCGCTTCGAGCCCCGCCCCGTGGCCCTGGCCCGCGGCAACGAGAAGGGGCGCGTCGAGCGCGCCATCCGCTATGTCCGCGACAATTTCTTCGCCGCCCGCCAGTTTGACGGCCTCGATGACTTGAACGCTCAGGCCCAAGACTGGCGCCTGGGAGCCGCGGCCGCCCGTCTCTGCCCCGAGGACAGAGCCATCACCGTCCGCGAGGCTTTCGCTCAAGAAGCGCCAAAGCTGATGGCGAGCCCCGAGGAGCCGTATCCCTTGTTCGAGCGCGCCGAAGTCAAAGCCGGCAAGACGCCCTATGTCCGGTTCGATGGAAACGACTACTCCATCCCTCACACCCACGCGCGCAAAGCGCTCACCGTGTTCGCTGACCTTCACGAACTGCGCATCGCCGACAAGCAAGATATCATCGCCTGCCACACGCGCAGCTACGATAAGGGCGCCCAGATCGAGGACGCCGCACACATCCAGGCGCTTGTCGAACAAAAGCGCGCCGCTGGCCGGCAGCGGGCCACGGACAGGCTCATCCAGGCCGTTCCCGCCTGCCGCGACCTTCTGGTCCGCGCCGCGGCGCGCAACGAGAATCTCGGGTCTCTCACCGCGGCCTTGATGAACCTCCTCGATCGTTACGGCGCCGCTGAACTGCGCGAGGCGGTCCTGGAAGCCCTCAGCCACGGCGCCCCGCATCCCAATTCCGTCCGCTGCGCCCTCGACCGGCGCCGGGAAGCGCGCAAACTGCCGCCGCCGGTCGCCGTCAATCTCTCCGAAAGCGCCAAGGCCAAAGACGCCGCAGTCCGCTCTCATAACCTTGCCTCGTATGACGCCATCGAAAGGACTGGACATGAATGACCGCGATCACTCTGCCCGTCCCGCCGCTCCGCTGCCCGCAGAAACCCTTCGCCGCAGAGCCAAAGCCCTCAATCTCTTTGGCCTGCTGGCTCATTGGCCAGACACCGGCGCTGCCCCATGGGTTCAGGAGCTGATCCAGTGGGAAGAAGAGGAGCGTGCACGCCGGAGTTTGGAGCGCCGCCTCCGGGCGGCCCGCATCGGCCGGTTCAAGCCCTTGTGCGACTTCGACTGGAACTGGCCTGTCAAGTGCGACCGCGCCGCCATCGAGGACCTCATGTCCCTAGACTTCCTCGGCGAAGCCGCCAATGCCGTCCTCAGAGGGCCGAACGGCATCGGAAAAACCATGATCGCCCAGAACGTCGCCCATCAGGCGGTGATCCAGGGGCACACCGCCATCTTCACCAGCGCCGGACAGCTGTTCAGCGAACTCGCCGCCATCGACAGCGCCATCGCGCTCAAATACAGGCTAAGCCGCTACGCCAGGCCGGCGCTTCTGGTCATCGATGAAGTTGGATATTTAGCCTATTCCAACAGGGCGGCGGATCTGTTCTTCGAACTCGTCAGCCGGCGCTACCAATCCAAAAGCACCATCATCACCACCAACAAGCCGTTCGCCGAATGGAATGACGTCTTCCCGAACGCGGCGTGCGTCGTCTCGCTCGTCGACCGTCTCGTCCATAACGCCGAAGTCATCGATCTGAACGGAGACTCCTACCGCAATAAGGAAGCTCTAGAACGCGCCGAAATGCGCGCCAAAAAGCGCAAAAAAGCAAAGACATGAAGCCGGTGACCGGCAAAACGCCGGTCATCGCCATCCCTCCAGGTCTCATTCCTTGTTCGGCCGCGCTGCCATTCCTCGCCCCGGCCATGCACAGAGCTGAGGCCGCCGCGCGCAGAAGCTGTCAAGGATGCGAAGCACCGGCAAAGCCGGCTTGTCCTTGACGGCTTCGAGCACGGCGGCATCCTGACGTGCGCTGGGGTAGACCAGCTATCGCTTGATGCAGCATTGCAGCTGCTGTCCCCGATTCCGGCGTCGATTTACGGTTCGTGGCAAGCGCTAACACCGTTTCGGGGTCAGCGAGATTGCGGCGGTGGCTGGAGTTTCACGGCCCACGCTGACACGGCTCGTCAAGCAGAAGACCACGCCAACGAAGAGGGTGAGGGAGAAGGTGGAAAAGGCGCTCATCATCCTCGAACGCAGAGAGGCGACGGAGAAGGCCCGGAAGGAGAAGAGGCTGGGGCTGTTGAAGGAGCGGGCGGCGGAGGTTGGGCAGAAGCAACTTGCGACGGAACTTGGGGTGGATCGGGGGAACCTTTCGGCGGTGCTGGCGGGGAGGCGGAGACTGAAGGCTGCTTGAATAATAATGACTGATTTAGTTAGGCCCCAACACAAATGCGGTTGGGGCCGATCAATCGAAACTAGAAACGATTGAAACCAGGTACGAAAAAATGAGCTGGGAGCACGAAACCTATCAAATCAAATGCACAAAGTGCGGAAACGTCGGGTCTGTCACGTATTCCAGTGACGATTGGAACCGCACCGAGGTAAGTTGGCGGGGCTTTAGGGCAATCCCTGATCCGCACCCACGCCGAGAGAGGGCGGTGTGCGAGAAATGTGGAAGTGAGGAAAAAGAGAGAGTGCCCACACTGTGAGCGCCGGACTGAGGCGACTTTAAGCGCGACAGATGGACACGCTGAAGCGATTGCAACAGCGTGCCACGCAAGTTGGACAGAAGCAGCTCGCGGCGGAGCTTGGCGTCAATCGGCGACCCTTTCGGCGATGCTGGCGGAGAGGAGGGGTCTGAGCGCCTCACCTTGAGGTGAGTTCCTTGGAGGCGAGCGGACAATTATCGAAAATTGACACGCTTCCCCTTCTTGACCCCACCTCCGCTTCCTCAGTCAACCTTGAAATTCCTTCACCCATGATGCAATCCTTGCAATACTGGCTTTTCTCTTAGCTTTGCGTAGATTATCGCTGTAGTCATCAATTGGCTGCAGCATCGCTCTTAAACCTGCTGGCAAGGCTGCGTCCTGCCCTATCGTGACGAAAAATACTCCGTGTCTCGCTCTGGAGATGGCCACGTAATACTCAGTCTCAGAGTAGCTCATTTTATTTTTTACAAGCATAACTATTACATCAGCCTCTAACCCTTTCGATTCTCCAGGTGTAAGGAAGTTGTAGTACTCAGGTGCCATGTGTCCAAATTGATAATTTGTGATATCGTCGTGCCAATTCGTTCGCCCTAAGTAACCAACAAGGTCTGAGTTTTTAAGAGATTCTCCGAAATGATTGCATATATGAAGCATAAAATCAGAGGCGCGCCACGATACATTTGATGGCTCCGCTCTCCTAATCGGGATTCTCTTGACATAGTTATTTATAAGCTTCACATCCTTTTCGTTGGCCTTCTTGCCTTCGCTTAGTGCTCTGCAAGTTTGCTGCAATTGGTTTCGCCATATATTCGCTATAGATCGGTCGGGACCAAATGTGTCCCTAATTGCGCGAAGCAAAGAACGGTACACAGCATCCTGCCAAACACCCCGCAAAATAAAATCGTTAGTACCTGTTCCTCGTATTGTATCTATGCTCTCATCTTGAGGATATATAACGATCGTATTAGAACTAGTAGAATAGAACCTTGCGACCTGACATAAAGCCACTTGGAGACAAGTTTGTACCCTTTTGTAAGGTAGATCAAGAACTACTGAGTTGCCTAAGCCTGACAGATCTCTTTCTGCGGGTGGACTATGCCTATTATAATACCTTACAACATTGTACACGTTTCCTGAATTTCTTATGTTTCGTGATAAATCAACGTGCGGTTCCATAATTGGGTATTCAGGCGTATAAGTACAACTTAGCTGCTGTTTATCATCATGGAATAAATAAAGAATTGCACCATGATGAGTGAGCGCTTCCTCAACTAGAAGCCACCATTCCGGGCGAAAGTCTTGCGCCTCATCGACAATTATTGCGTCGTATTTTTCTTTTGACTTGGAGATTGAGTCAAAGGCTTCATTTACAAGAGATGAGGGGGGTTCAAAGTTATGGTCCCAAGTAAGGGGTGTCGCCTTGGTATCAACCATTGAATAGCGAGAAATCCATGTAGTGAAATCATTAGAACTCTACTCCACTACCATGCAAGTGCGCGGCCACGTGCTTCGCAAGAATAGGACTATGGCATAAAAATAGCACTCTCAATCCAGCGGCATCTAGCCGAAATGCTTTCTCTATTGCGACTAATGTTTTTCCTGATCCTGCACAGCCGGATATGCGAGCACGCTTGGAGGATTTAAGCATATTAAGCACTCTAAGCTGCTCTAAAGTTAAAGCCTCAATTTTCTGTTTAAGGGCACGAAACGACCGGCATAGATTTTGCGAAAATAAGGGAATCTCCGAAGCTTCGACGTTCGGATAGAACTGGGCCGAAGTCTTGTCTCCTTGCTCACTTCCGGTTTCCATGGCAGCGTGAATGGTTTGCAAGGCGTTTGATATGCGTCGGCATATTGTTGCAATGTTGTTATCCTTCATGCTGATTGATACACTTGCACCAAGCGCTCCCCGCCACTCAGGTTGTGCTTGCTGAAAATCCAGATGATCAATATCAACCAAAACTGGAAATATATACTTATGATCTTCAAATGCCCTTACCAACTCTTTTGTTACTTGATCACTACGCATAGACACTTTCGAAACAATTAATATAACAGCAATAGAATCGCTCATACTTTTTGCTATTTGAGCGAGATATGAAAATCCTGGCATTGAGTTTTTATCGTATAACCAGCATTTGTAACCTAAATGCTTCATTCGATCAGAAATTTGTTTTGCAATCCTTGAGTTAGATGAACAGTAACTTATGAATAGATTTTGAGAGAGTAGAACTTGACTCATGTGCCCTACCTAGAAAAAAAGAGACGCTATTATAGGACTTTATGTTCCGCGGTCGACCTTGCCGGAAAGACCCAAGTAATATTACTATGAGAAGATCAGAAGCTGCAAGTCGAGATGCATTGGGGGGTACTCTTACCATCCCGCTTCTCATCTGCATTTGATACATAATTGCCTCTAGGGGGCATCGATACGCAACTTTATGGTCCGATTGTCATCGCCGGTCACGAGCCCGAGGACACTCCGAGGCTGCGCTCAGATCATTGGTCGTTTAGGCGGAAGTGGACGTCTAACGGGGGCAACAGAAACTTTTCTGCGTGGGGAGGGCGGTTTCGATCGCAAACCTATTCCCGAGTTATGAACGGGATTTCCGTTTTTTTGGGGGAACGCATCAAACGCTTTGAAGACGGGAGCCAGATATAAACATTGAAATATTTCATGAGGGCTGTCCGAGGCCCGTGTGTCAAAAAGTGTAAAGTCTGCAGGAGATCACTTTACCCCGGCTGGCGGAGAGGGAGGGATTCGAACCCTCGGTTAATTTTTCCCATCGCACTAAACTCATTGATATTATTGCATTTTTCTATATGTTCGATTACCTATGCACCCCCTCGCGCACCCTCTGTGATTTAGAAACGCGCCCCTCAGTTTCTCGGACCAGTTGCTGAAGATGGTCGATGAACAGGAAAGCATAGGCTCTTTCCGTCTCCTTGAGAGATGCGTGACCCAACCACTTCTGAACAGCTTCCATTGAGAAGCGACGAACTTGGAGAAGACGACAACCACAAGTCTTTCTCCAAGCGTGCCAACTTACATCCTCAACGTCAGCGCTGCGGCCGAAATCCTGCATCCGCCTCCAAACCTGAATGCTTCGATATGAAAATCCCTGACCGTCTTCGCGAGGGCAAACCCAAGACACACCGTCCAGCCGCAGCGCCTTCGCTGCTTCAATCGCGCGCGGAGTTAGCGGGACTTCCCTCTTTCGTTTACCTTTCGCGAGGTTGCCGGAACCGTTAGTTTTTTTTCTGATAAATTCCATGTTTTCCCAGGTCAATCCAAATTGCTCATTCTTACGTAAGCCGGTCTCAACCGCAAAAATCATTCGCCAGCGCCAAATCGTGGGCGCCACCGCTAATAGAGCCTCCTCTTCCTGTTCTGTAAAAAAACGAGTATCTGGATCAGATGGTTTTATGCCCGAATCTCTTCGGCGCTTTTTGTAGCCGGTTACTGGGTTGCGACCATCAGTCCATCCCCATAGATCACAAAGCTCAAAGAGTATGTTGAGCACTTTGAGTTCAAAATAAATTGTTGTCGGAGAAGCTCCCTCGGTCCTGCGCGATTGCTCGTAATCCCAAAGCGCGGCATGACCAATATCATCTATCAACTTACCATCAAAGGCATCGACGAAGCGCTGCAAGACAGCGCTGTAGCGTTCGATTGTTTTTAGGCGGTGGTGCGGAATATGCTCCTCCGCCATCTTGAGTCGCTGCTTTAGAGAATGTCGGCTTTGGTTTCTCTCCAAAGCTCTCCGCAATTAACTGCTCATGCCACGCATCCGCGCGCTTTTTCGCAACTCGTCTATCCTCTGTTTGGCTATTGAAGTTTCGCTCCGGCTGCCCCTTACGTCTTTTCCGCGCCAACCACGGACCGATTTCCTGACCGGATTTGTCTTTCCTGCGAAAGAGTTGATACCCTGCCATGGCTCCGCTTCCTTCTGAAAGTCCAACCAAAAAGCTACAAATTCGCTCTTTTTAAAGCGATACGGTGTCTTTACACCGTGTGAGTCTCGATATGATTTTAACTTACCCGTTCGCGCGAGCCTCTGGAAAAACTCTGCTGGTCGTTTGGTTATGCGGGCAAGATCAGCGCAAGTAAGCTCAGGTTGTTCCTGCTGCATTAGCTCATCCAGCGTCGCCATTTCCCTCGGCCCTCGTAAGCTTACCATCATCAGGCTGCGGGCGACGCCGCCAGGCGGCGAAGTCCGTCCTGCCGACTGGATCCGAAGAAGGCGCAACCTGAGGCGCCGATTGTGTAAGCGCCCCTGCAAAGTTCTTCGAAATCCTCGAACGATAGACCGGGCGCGCAATTGATGACGCTCCCAAGCGGGCCATCGACATGGCGCTGGATCGCCGCCTGCATTTGCAGGCGCGCTTGCGGCGCTATATCCCGGCCGGAGACAAAGAAGCTCGGCAACGCGCCAGGGCCGCGCAGTTCCCTGAAGCGACGTTCCGCATAGCTTGGAGGCGCGCCCTCAGAACCTGCGAAGTTGCTGACCGGCTCGATTCCGCCCGAGACGTTGTCCGCCAGTAGCGATGTCGCGACCGTCGGCGCGATAGCCATCAGAGCATCGTTGCGAAGGCCGTGCTTCCGGATCGCATCAGACACTTCGGCATCGAGCCCGGCGACGAGAGCACGAGAAAGTTGCTCATCCATATCGAAGCGCGGGAAACAGCCCTTCAGCCTTGCAAGACCCGCGCTCGCCAAATAGGCGCTGCGGCAAATGTGGGCCACCCAGCGCTCGGCCAGACGCCGGCCGTCTTCGGCGCCGTAATGGACGCCGCACATGATAAGCGCGTCCGCAAGCCCAGTGACGCCGAGCCCCAACCTGCGCCTCGATTTGGCCGCCGCTTCCTGTTCCGGCATGGCATAACCGGAAACGTCGATGACATTGTCGAGAAAGCGCACCGCCACGGCGGTGAGCCCGGTCGAGCTTGTGTTCCGGGATGCGCGCGGCGGGCGTAAAAGCGTCCTCCACCAGCGCCGCGAGGTTGATCGAACCCAGAAGAGAGGCCTCATGACGCAAGGCATTGTCGTTCGCCGCGAGGCCGCTCTTGATGCGAGCGCTCGGCGCGAAGCGAAGCGTTCGCCCGGTCCACGAAGATAAGCCCAAGGCCAGCGCGTTCGTAGGCCCTTGCAGCATCGCGCGCCAAAGAGCGCGCGCGCTTATCGTGCGGAAGGTCTCCTCGCCGAAGACAAGCGGCCAGGCGCCATCGCCCTCGACGGCCGCCATAAATGCGTCTGGGATCAAGACGAGCCGCTTGAAGCCATCGAGGCGGCCGCCGCGCGCATCGGCAATGAAGTCCTCGATGTCCGGATGGCTGCAAGATAGAGCGGCGATCGAGGAGACGTCCGTCTCCACGATGTTGGCGGCGATCGCGCGCCAGACATCCATGATCGCGAGCGGGCCCGACGGCCGTGCGCCGCCATCGGGGATGGCGCGGCCTTCGGAGGGATGGCGGAAAAATCCAGCGCGGTCCGGCCGCCGCGCCGCAAGGTCGAAGCGGCCCCATGAAGATTCGCCAGGATGGAGCTGGCGTCGGCCGGCATCGGTCCGGTGATGAAGCAATCGAACAAGATCGCGTCCGAGCCGGCGCCAGCGCCGGCGAGCGTCCGGCCGCCCGGCAAAAACTTGAAGCCGGTCATCGCGTCATAGAACACCTGCGCCCATCGGCGGCGCATGAAGGGCGAGGCCTCCGCGGCGGCCACGGCCGCCGCCACGCGCCGCCAGGTGTCCTCGACGCTCGCATCGCTCGCGCCGCCTTTTTTTTTTTTTTTTTTTTTTTTTTTTTTTTCCCCCCCCCCCCCCCCCCCCCCCCCCCCCCCCCCCCCCCCCCATTTTTCCCACTTTGCCCCCTCGACGCAGCGCCTATTTGGCGAGCGCGGGGCTTGCGAGGCTGAAGGGCTGTTTCCCGCGCTTCGACATGGATGAGCAGCTTGCGCGTCCTTTCGTCGCCGGGCTTGATGCCGATGTGGCAAACGCGATCCGAAGGCACGGCCTCCGCAACGACGCGCTGATGGCGATGGCGCCCGCGGTCGCGACGTCGCTGCTGGCGGATAGCGTCTCCGGCGGGATCGAGCCGGTGTTCGATATTGCGGGTTCTGGCGGCAGTTCGGATGAGGCGCCTGTCTTATGCTACGCCGAGCGCCGCTTCAGGGAATTGCGAGGCGCCGATGCGTTGCCGGGCTTTTTTTGTCACGAGCCGGGACATCGCGCCTCAAGCGCGCCTGCACATGCAGGCCGCTGTCCAGCGGTATATCGATGGTCCGCTTTCGAGCGTCATCAATTGTCCACCCGGTCTTTCGTTCGGAGATTTCGAACAGCTGTGCAGGGGCGCTTGCGCCATCGGCGCGTCAGGTTGCGCTTTCTTCGGGTCAAGCCGACAGGACGGACTTCGCCGCTTGGCAGGGTCATCCGCGGGTTGCTGATGGAAAGCTCAAGAGGGACCGAGGGAAATGACGACGCTGGATGAGCTGATGCGGCAGGAACAACCTGAGCTTACTTGCGCCGATCTTGCCCGTATAACCAAACGACCAGCGGAATTTTTCCAGAGGCTCGCGCGAACGGGTAAGTTAAGATCATATCGAGACTCACACGGTGTAAAGACACCGTATCGCTTCAAAAAGAGTGAGTTCATCGCCTTTTGGTTGGACTTTCAGAAGGAAACGAAGCCGTGGCAGGGTATCGACTCTTTCGGAGAAAAGATAAATCCGGTCAGGAAATCGGTCCGTGGTTGGCGCGGAAAAGACGCAAAGGGCAGCCGGAGCGAAACTTCAATAGCCAAACAGAGGATAGACGAGTTGCGAAGAAGCGCGCGGATGCGTGGCATGAGCAGTTAATTGCAGAGAGCTTTGGAGAGAAACCAAAGCCGACATTTTCTAAAGCCGCGATCAAGATGGCAGAAGAGCATATTCCGCACCACCGCCTAAAAACAATCGAACGTTACAGCGCTGTCTTGCAGCGCTTCGTCGATGCTTTTGATGGTAAGTTGGTAGATGAGATTGGCCATGCAGCTCTCTGGGATTATGAGCAATCTCGTAGGATTGCAGGAGCCTCTCCGACAACCATTTATTTTGAATTCAAAGTGCTCAACATACTCTTTGAGCTTTGTGATCTATGGGGATGGACCGACGGTCGCAACCCAGTAACTGGTTACAAAAAGCGCCGCAAAGATTCCGGCATAAAACCATCAGATCCAGATACTCGTTTTTTTACAGAACGGGAAGAGGAGGCTCTATTGGCGGCGGCGCCCACGATTTGGCGCTGGCGAATAATTTTTGCTGTTGAGACTGGCTTGCGTAAGAATGAGCAATTTGGATTGACCTGGGAAAACCTGAATTTACCAGAAAAAAAACTAACGGTTCCAGCAAGCCTCGCGAAAGGTAAACGAAAGAGGGAAGTCCCGCTAACACCGCGCGCGCTTGAAGCAGCGAAGGCACTGCGGCTGGACGGTGTGCCTTGGGTTTGCCCCCGCGAAGACGGTCAGAAGTTTTCATCTCGCAGCATTCAGGTTTGGAGGCGGATGCAGGATTTCGGCCGCCGCGCTGAGGTTGAGGATGTAAGTTGGCACGCATGGAGAAAGACCTGTGGTTGCCGTCTGCTCCAAGTTCGTCGCTTCTCAATGGAAGCCGTTCAGAAGTGGTTGGGCCACGCATCTCTCAAGGAGACAGAAAGAGCCTACGCTTTTCTGCTCATCGACCACCTTCAGCAATTGGTACAGGAAACTTAGGGGTGCGTTTCTGAATCAAAGAGGGTGCGCTAGAGGGTGCATGGGTAATCGAACAAATGGAACACTACAATAATATCAATGATTTAGTGCGATGGGAAAAACTAACCGAGGGTTCGAATCCCTCCCTCTCCGCCAGTCCCCTGGTTTTTTCCTGTTACAAAATCAAAACTTTTATGCCGAATTGGGTGGCGATCTTGTAGCGCCGTCTCGGCAATATAAGCGCTCGCAGTTATATCTCGAATGGCGCGCCGGACAAGACTACCGGTCCCAGCCCTGTTCGCGAATGCATCTGAGATCGAGTTCCGCCCGGTCAGGGAGCTGTCCGGCGCCGGAGCTGCAAAAAGCCCTGACTTATGATGGCGAGGCGCCGAAATAGGGCCATCTGCCCACGCGCCTGCCGTTTGGAGCTTGTTCCGCCCGGTCTTTGGGCGATGGACAGGCAGAGGCAGTCCGCGGCTTACCAGGCCCTCAGTTCCCGCGCTTCCTCTGCTCCTGGGTTTTCGGTGGCCAAAACTTCGATCGTCACATCGCCGGACCTGACGACCGCCTGGCAGGCCAACCGGGACGTTGGGCCTACGCCAGCGATCTGTTTGAGGCGGTCATTCTCGGGGCCTGCGATCTTCGAGAGGTTCTCTGCGCCTTGATGAATGAGGATGTGGCACCCATCGCACTGCGCCTTTCCAGTGCAATCGTGGCGGATAGGGGCGCCTGCCATGAGAAGCGCAAACAGCACAGTGTCGCCATCGGAGGCGTCCACGGCAGCGCCCGAAGGCAAAATCGTCAGTGTCGGCATCGCGTCGAGTCCTCAATTCTATCTTGCTCGATAGCGGTCATCGCACAGGACGGACCGCAATGACAAGACCGGTGACCGCGCCCCGGGTCCAATATCACGGCCGGCAAGCGCGGCTTGATGAGGCGCCCAGCCTATAACTTCACGGAAAGGCGTCACGGCTTGACGATGACCTTGCCTTTGATCTGCCGTGCCTCCATGGCAAGCAGCGCGTCCGCCGTCTCCTCCAGCGGAAACACCCGGTCGATATGCGGGCGGATCTTGCCCTCCACGCTCCACTGAATCAGCCGGGACATTTGCTCGCGGAAGCCGGGCACATTGAGAGCGACGTGCCGCCCCCAGAACACGCCCGCGATTTCGCAACCCTTGAGCAGCACGAGGTTCAGCGGGATTTTCGGGATGGCGCCCGCCGCGAAGCCGACGACGAGATAGCGCCCGCCCCAGGCGATGCCGCGCAGCGCGGGCTCCGCATAAGGGCCGCCGATACAGTCATAAATCACGTCCGGTCCATTGCCGCCCGCAAGCGTGCGCACCGCCTCCTTAACATCGGCGCTCGCAAGGTTCAAAAAATTCGCCGCGCCGTGGGCCGCGCAAACTTTAAGCTTTTCGTCCGAGGCGCCCGCCGCGACCACCTCCGCGCCGAGACACGCCGCCACCTCGACCGCCGCGAGCCCCGCCCCGCCCGTCGCGCCAAGCACGAGCACCGTCTGGCCAGACCGCACATGGCCGCGATCCTCAAGCCCATACAGCGCCGTGCCGTATGCAATTGGAAGCGACGCGGCGGCTTCATCGGAAATGCCGTCCGGCAAGGCGATCACCCGGCTTGCGGGCGCGATCGCCAATTCCCGGCAACCGTTGTGGCCGATATAGGCAAGGACACGCTGACCTACGGCAAGCCCGTCCACCCCGGCGCCGAGCTGCGTGACGGTTCCGGCAATCTCGCCGCCGGGCGAGAAGGGCAGTTCCGGCTTCGTCTGATATTTGCCGCGCACGATCAGCGTATCGAAAAAATTGAGCGCAACCGCCGAAACGCAGATCGCAACCTCGCCCTCGCCTGGCTTTGCATCCGCAAGATCGCCGGTCTCAAGCGCGCCGGGGCCTTCGAGAGACTTGCACAGCACTGCTTTCATCGCCTACCTCAGTCTAGACGTTCATTTTACGCGAAAAGCTAAACACATGCGCGGATACTTCGCCATCGGAGCCGAACGGATATCGAAGCCCATGAACTTGGGCGCCCTCTTGCGTTCGGCCCATGCCTTCGGGGCGAAATTCTTCTTCACAATCGGGGCTCACCCTCGCGCTTTCGATGCGAAGTCGGACACATCCAAGGCGGCCCATCACTTGCCGGTCTATCATTGGGCTGACCAGGGAAAGATGGTTCTGCCGCTCGGCTGCAAGCTTGTCGGCGTGGAGCTGATCGAAGGAGCGACAGATCTGCCGAGCTTCCGTCATCCGCTCCACGCGGCATATGTTCTCGGCCCGGAACTCGGCGTCCTTTCCGAGGGGCTTCTTTCGCGCTGCGATCATGTCATCAAAATTCCGGCGGCTTTTTGCATCAACGTGGCGATGGCCGGGGCGATTGTCATGTATGACCGCGTGCGAAGTCTCGGGTCGTTCCCCGACCGCATGGACGCGCCGGCCCCGCACCTTCGAGGGCAAGCCGTTAAGCTTTCCCGCGAGCAATAAAGAGAGACCAGCGATTTAAGCTTGACGCCCAGGCTGAGATTAACAAAGGGTAAAAGCCTTCTGAAAAACGGAAATCCGGCATGCGGCGTCTGATTATTCTCGCACTGTTCATCATGGTTCCGGCTGCGCTTGCCCAAGCACAGCAGACCGCGCCGCAAGCTGTCCCCCAGCCCACGCCGGCTCCGCGGCCCGCCGCCAAACCTAAGCCGAAGCCTGCCGCCGTGAAGAAGCCCGCTCCCGCGGCCCCAGAGGTCAAAGCCCGGCTTCTGGAAAAGATCAAGGATTGGACGGTGTTCATTTACGAAGGCGCCACTGAAGGGCGCATCTGTTTCGCCGCCACCGCGCCGACCGATATGCAACCGAAAAACACCAAGCGCACACCCGTCATATTCTACGTCACGACCTGGCAGAAGGACGGCGTCCAAAACGAGGTCAGCGTGAAGCAGGGCTATGCGATGAAGGCCAACGCCGTGGCGACGGTGACTATCGGCGGCCAGAATTTCGCTCTCGCGGCCGATGACGACAAGGTTTATGCGAGAGACCCCGCCGATGAGCGGAAGCTTTTGGCTGCGATGTCGGCCGGGGGGCCGATGACCATTAAGGCGACCTCGGCCAAGGGCACAGCGACCACCGACCAATATTCGCTCGATGGGGTTTCGTTGGCCGTCCAGAAGCTGCAGGAAGCCTGCCCGTAGCGAAGAGCCAAAGCAGACCGTCGCGACCCAAAAACGGCGATTGCGGCGGCGAAATGCCCACCATCGTCATGGCCGGGCTTGACCCGGCCTTCGAGTAACTTATTAAAAACACGATCTTTCTTGCTGAATGCATGGCCGGGTCAAAGCCCAAGAATGTCCGGTTTATATCTGCCGGCAAATCAATGGCTTCAGAAAAAGGCCGCGTTTTTCGCGAGATCGCGCAACAGGGTCCCTTCTCCCGGTGGGAGAAGGACAGGATGAGGGGTAACTACTTAAATTACAAGGCGCTTTACCCCTCACCCCAGCCCTCTCCCACAGGGAGAGGGAGCTCGGCCGCGATTGCCGAAAAAATCGTGCATGACCTGTCGAGCATTGATTTCATTGAAGATTTAAACCGGACACCACTGGGTCAAAGCCCGGCCATGACACGCGTGTGGCTAAGCCGGAGGGTGGCGTCATATAACGCAAGGCACGCTGTTCCAGCTCAAGTTTTCTGGTACGGCACAAGCTCGACTGCTGGATTCAGGTTAAATGGCTGCAGCGTCATCTTGAGGCGGCTTCTGCAGCCGTGGCGGCGCATAGCATATCAGCCATGCATTTAATCGAAAGCGCTCATCTGGCGCGAAGCTCGCGGAATAATATTGGGCCGCTCGCGCCACAGTTTCCTGGCGGCGTTTTCGGCTTGGAACGGGCCTGCGAATTCACGTCCTTCGAGGCTGTTGAAGCCATGTAATGCGGCCATGAAGCGGTATGCGGATTCGTCGCGGTTATGGCGAACGATGATGCCCACGGCGTTGCCCTGCAACTCGATGACATAAGCGTCTGACATGCTTGTCCCCTCGCCGGAAAAGGCCGGCAGCTCTGAGCTGATCGATATTTGAGGATGCTTGTGCTACGCGCGGAAACACATCGCGGTAGCGGCTGAGAAGCGACGGCTGAAGGTACGGATCGTGGTCATGGCCGCAGCATCATTTCACCTGAAGCTGATTTGCCGGGAGCATCTCACAAGGCTTCTGCTTCGGCAAAGATATTTATTTCGATTTGGACGAACTGAGCCTACAAAAAACGATACAATTTTAGAACTACGTGGTTTCAAATGCACTTTTGCTAATAATGCGCCGAAAATCCATTTAGGAAGGCGCTGTTTGGGAAGAAAAAGCAAAAATTTACCTCTATTAAAAAGCAAGACCCGATGAACGCTATAGTAGAATTCAATGCAACCAAATAAAGCACGGTGGCGCGTGTTTTTATGGTTGTGCTACCGAAGCGTGTTCGGATAGGACTGGCGTCGCGAGTTTGTCCGATCATGCTTTGCCGGTTTGATCCCAATCAATGTCGGCGGTGGATGGCGCGGTCATTCTTAAACCCTTCACAAAGGTGCGCTAGCACGTCACGGCGGCTAGCGGCGGCGATCGTCAAGGCGCAGCACTTGCGCTCCCTCCGAGGCGCCATATCTGCGGTATCGATGTCTGGCGGCTTTCCGGTTATGACTAACGAAGAATGGAGTCTTGCTTCATGAGCGAGGCGAAAGCGGTAATCTCTGTTGACGGCCTTGAGGCGCTTATCGGCGCCATTGCCGCTCGCGGATACAAGGTTTTAGGGCCGGCGGTGCGCGACGGCGCCCTCGTCTATGACGAGATCTCGGGCGTTTCCGATCTGCCGGCTGGGTGGACCGACCGCCAGGACGCCGGGCGTTACCGCCTTGAGCGCCGGGACGATGGCGCCTTATTTGGGTTCGCCGTGGGCGCGCATTCCTGGAAGCGCTATTTGCATCCACCGGTCCAGACGCTTTGGACGGCGCGCAAAAAAGAGGGCAACGGGCTGGAGATCATCCCGCCGGAGCCGCCCTCTCAAAAATTCGCCTTTTTCGGCGTCCGGGCCTGCGAAATCCATGCAATCGCCATTCAGGATAAGGTCTTTCGCGATGGGCCTTTTGCCGACACGGCCTACGCCGCGCGGCGGCGCAACGCTCTTATCGTCGCCGTCAATTGCGGTGAGGCCGGGGGAACCTGTTTTTGCGTGTCCATGAAGACCGGACCGAAAGCCGAATCCGGTTTCGATTTGGCGTTGACTGAACTCCTGGATGGAGACAGTCATAGTTTCCTGGTTGAAGCGGGCAGCGAAGCCGGCGCCGAACTGCTTGAGCAGATACAGAAACGTCCGGCGTCGAATGCAGACCTTGCCGCCGCGGAAGCCGTCCTGGCGCATACAACAAGCCGTATGGGACGCAGCCTGGATACAAACGGCATCAGAGAGCTTCTCCAAAGCAATCCAAACCATCCGCGCTGGGAGGATGCAGCCGCGAGATGTCTGGCATGCGCGAATTGCACAATGGTTTGCCCGACCTGCTTCTGCACTACGATCGACGATCACAGCGATCTGACGGGGATGTCGGCCGAGCGCGTGCGCAAATGGGACTCCTGTTTCACGCTTGACTTCTCCTACATCCACGGCGGCAGCGTCCGGAAGGCCGCAAGCTCGCGCTACAGGCAATGGATGACTCACAAGCTGGCGAGCTGGTACGATCAGTTCGGCACTTCAGGATGCGTCGGCTGCGGCCGCTGCATCACCTGGTGCCCTACGGGAATCGACATAACAGAGGAAGCTGCCGCGATAAGGACAGTTCCTCAAGCCAGAACGGAGGATAAAAATGGAGGGTCTTGAGCGCATTTTGAGCGAGCACCCCTTTTTCGCGAATTTCGGACCCGAGCATAGCCAGCTTCTTGCGGGGTGCGCGAAGAATCATCGCTTCAACGCAGGCCAGTTTCTGTTCCACGAAGGCGATGCGGCAAACGAGTTCTATCTGATCCGCCACGGCCAAGTGGCTCTGGAAATCGCCGCTCCAGGCCGGGAGCCGATCGTGTTCGAGACTCTCCAGGACGGCGATATTGTCGGCGCGTCCTGGCTCGTGCCTCCGTATCGGTGGATGTTCGACGCCCGCGCAGTCGGGTTGACGCGCGCCATCGGCATGGACGCCGCCTGTCTTCGCGGCAAATGCGAGGCCGATCATCATCTTGGTTATGAGATGATGAAACGCTTCTTACCCATCCTAGTAGGACGCCTTCATGCAACAAGACTTCAAATCATCGACGTCTACGGCAAGCATTGACGATACGCTGCCCGACGCGTTTCTGCCGGAGCTTTATCGCGTCGGGCGGACTAAGCTTGAGATCCCGGATGTGGTGACAATGAGATTGCGCCCCTTTCCGGGTTGCGGCCGCCTATACGGCGGGCCAATTCAACATGCTTTACGTCTTCGGCGTGGGCGAGGTCGCCATCAGTATGAGCGGCGACCCGGCCGATATGAGCGGCTTCGTTCATACCATCCGCGATGTCGGAAGGGTGAGCCGCGCGCTGACGGCGGTCAAAGAAGGCGACGTGATCGGCGTGCGCGGCCCTTTTGGAACCGGGTGGCCGGTTCACGAAGCCGAAGGCCTGGATGTGGTGCTGGTGTGCAGCGGTTTGGGGCTCGCCCCTCTTAGGCCAGCGATCTACCACGTGCTTTCAAACCGCGAGCGTTATGGACGGGTTTCCATCCTTCTCGGCTTCCACAGCCCTGAGGATTTGCTTTTCCGCCAGGAATTCGAGACTTGGCGTCAGCGGCTCGACGTGGACCTCCTGTTGACCGTCAACCACGCGGACCGAAGCTGGAAGGGCAATGTCGGCGGCGTGCAAAGCCTTGGCTTCGTCAAGCGCGCCAATTTCGATCCGAAAGAGACCCTCGCCATGGTCTGCGGAACGGAAACAAAGATGCGCTACATGGCAGCTTCGCTTCGCGACGCGGGCATCCCCGAAAGCCGCATCTATTTCTCGATGGAGCGCAACATGAAATGCGCCATGGGGCTTTGCGGTCGCTGCCGTTCGGCCCGGATTTCATCTGCAAGGATGGCCCTGTGCTGCCGTTCGACAGGATCTCGCACATCCTCGCCGTCAGGGAGATTTGACATGGCCGAGCGAACCCGCCCAAGGCTTGCGGTTTGGAAATTCGCGTCCTGCGATGGATGCCAGCTCTCGATTCTCGACCTGGAAGACGAGCTTTTGACGCTGGCGGCGGAAATCGATATTGCCAATTTCCCCGAGGCGTCAAGCGCCATTTCCGATGGACCTTACGACCTTTCCCTCGTGGAAGGGTCGGTAACCACGGCGCATGACGCCGAGCGCATTCACAAGGTGCGCGAGCAATCGAAATTTCTGATCACCATCGGCGCTTGCGCGATTTCGGGCGGCATCCAGGCGCTGCGCAATTTCGCTGATGTGAACGACTTCATCTCCGCCGTTTATGCATCGCCGCAATACATCAACACGCTTGCCACATCGACGCCGATCTCGGCTCACGTGAAGGTGGACTACGAGTTGCAGGGCTGCCCGATCAACAAAGCCCAACTGGTCGAAGTAGTTTCGGCCTACCTGAGTGGGCGCAAGCCTAACATCGCCTCCTACAGCGTCTGTGTCGATTGCAAGCTGCGCGGGACAACTTGCGTGATGGTGCAAGGCATTCCGTGCCTTGGACCTGTGACGCATGCCGGTTGCGGCGCGATCTGCCCGGCGTTCAATCGGGGCTGCTACGGCTGCTTTGGCCCGATGGAGACGCCAAATACCGCCTCGCTGGCGAAGGAGTGGATTGCGCTCGGCGCTACGCCGCTGGACATCAACGCGCTTTCCGCACTTTCAACGCCGCGGCGGAACCGTTCCGGAAAGAGAGCGAAGCCCATGGCGACTAAATCGATTTTGGTTGATTATCTCGCCCGCGTCGAAGGCGAAGGGGCGCTCGACCTTGAAATCAGCGATGGCCGGGTAACCTCGGCGCAGCTTAAGATTTTCGAGCCTCCGCGCTTCTTCGAAGCCTTCATGCGCGGCCGGGGCTACGAAGAGATACCCGACATCGTGGCGCGGATCTGCGGTATTTGCCCATCGCCTATCAGATGAGCGCAGTCCATGCCATGGAGAACGCCTTTGGCGTCACGGTTGGGGGACAGCTCCGCGCGCTTCGGCGGCTGATCTATTGCGGCGAATGGATAGAGAGCCATGGCTTGCATGTGATCATGCTGCATGCGCCGGACTTCCTCGGCTTCCCCGACGGGATCCAGATGGCGCGGATCACGGCGCTTTGGTCAAGAACGGCCTCACGATCAAAAAGGCCGGCAACGAGATCATGCAGGTGCTCGGCGGCCGCGAAATTCATCCCGTTAGCGTCAAGGCTGGCGGCTTCCATCGCGTGCCCACTCGCGCAGAGCTTGCGCCGCTCGCGGAGAAGTTGAAACGCGCCCGCGACCTCGCCGTGATGCAGGCGCGCTGGGTGGCGACGTTCCCATTCCCGGAGTTCGAGCAGGATTACGAGTTCGTGGCCCTGCGGCATCCGGACGAATATCCCTTCAACGAAGGCCGCCTCGTTTCCAGCCGCGGTCTCGACATCGACATCGCCGATTTCGACTCGGAGTTCGAGGAGCGGCATGTCGCGCATTCCACCGCGCTGCATTCGGTGTTGAAGCGCCGCGGCGCTTATCTCGTCGGGCCGCTGGCGCGTTACGCGCTCAATTTCGATCAGTTGCCTGCATCGGTGCAGGCGCTCGCCCGGGACACCGGCCTTGGGTCTGTCTGCAGGAACCCGTTCAAAAGCATCATCGTCCGAGCCCTCGAGATCGTCTACGCCTTCGAGGAGGCCCTGAGACTGATCGCAGACTATGAGCGCCCTGACGCCCCATCCGTGAAACTTGAGCCGCGCGCTGGCGTGGGGTATGGCTGCACTGAGGCGCCGCGCGGGTTTTCCTGGCAGCGCTATGAGTTCGAGACGGACGGCACGGTCAAGACCGTGCGCATCGTGCCGCCCACGTCGCAGAACCAGCCGAGCATCGAAGCCGATCTCAGGGCGGTCGCAACGTCAATTCTGGATCAGCCGGATGACGCCATCCGCCATCGCTGCGAACAGACCATCCGTAACCACGACCCCTGCATTTCGTGCTCGACCCATTTTCTGAAATTGTCGATTCGACGCTCGTGACAGACGCTGAGGGCGGCATGGAAGAGCCACGGAAGGTTCTCGTGGCCGCTCTCGGCAATCCTGATCGCGGCGATGACGGACTGGGAGCAGCGGTCGCGCAGATGCTGGCGGGGCGGCTTCCGGCTGGCGCCGAAGTGGTTGCGCGACGGGGCGACGTGCTGTCCCTCATCGAGGACTGGGCCGGCGACGACGCGCTGGTGTGCGTCGACGCCGCCGCTTCGGAAGGTGAACCCGGCCGCATTCATCGGATCGATCTGGCGACGGACGAGCTTCCAACCGAGCTGTCGTTCACATCCAGCCACGCCTTCGGCCTCGCCGAAGCGATCGATCTCGCCCGAGTGCTTGAACTCGCTCCTGAAGATATTGTTGTTTATGCCGTAGAAGGCCGACGCTTCGACGCAGGCGCTCCCATGACGCCGGAAGTTCTATCCGCCGCCGCCGAGGTCGTGGATCGGGTCGCCGCCGAGGTTTGCCGCTATGCTAACCGCTAAATCTTCCGCCCCGCTTGGTGTCTTGCCCGCGAAGGCGGCCATGCAGTCACCGGGGCGATGATAGTTGGGGACAAAAACGTCATGCATTGCTTACTTGTTCCTCACCTTTGCGGGGACGACAACGGGGAGCGGGGTGAGCGCAGCCTGCGAAGGCGGTGAGGCATGATGAGCGGTGAGAAAACGGAAAAGCGCACCGTGCGCGTTCGTATCACGGGCAGGGTGCAAGGGGTCGGCTATCGCGCCTGGTCCGCACGCAACGCCAATGCGCTGGGCATTGCAGGATGGGTGCGCAACAACAAGCGCGACGGCGGGGTCGAGGCGCTGTTCTCCGGCGCAGCGGAACAAGTTCACGAAATGCTAAGGCGTTGCTACGATGGCCCCATGGCCGCTATCGTCGATGACGTAGCTATCATTGAGGAGGGCGGCATACCGCCTGCGGGCTTCGCCGTTTTGCCGGCGGCTTGACATCAATTCAGTTGAAATTTGTGTGACGTGTTCAACTGCAAACATGCGGGCATTTGTGACTCCCAGCTTCAATATGCTACGGCCTGTCCATCTTTTCGCGGGTCCGAACCTGCGATGTAGCCCCCCTCCGTTCGCATCACCAGCTGCGCCCCTCCGAACGCAAATTCGCTATCGGGCTGATCCGCGACGAGATCATGCCCTTTCGCGCGCAAGCCTTCGAGGGCGGCGGCCCCAATGGCTGGCTCGATGGCCACGCGCCGGCGGATAACGCGCCAACGCGGCGCGCGGGCGGCAGCTTGGGGGTTTTGCCGGTAGTGAAGAGTTCGCAGCGCAATCTGCAGGTGACCTTGCGCTTGCATGAACCCGCCCATCACGCCGAACGCCACAGTGGCTGCCCATTTTTTGTCACAAAGCCGGGAATGATCGTGTGGAACGGCCGCTTCTTCGGACCCACCTCGTTGGCGTGGCCCGGTTCCAGCGTGAAACCGGCGCCCCGATTTTGCAGGCTGATGCCGGTGCCTGGAACCACCACGCCGGAGCCGAAGCCCATATAGTTCGATTGGATGAAGGAAATCATCCGTCCGTCTTCGCCGGCGGCGGCGAGATAGACCGTGCCGCCACGTTTGATTTCGCCAAAGACCGGCTCGCCTGCGCGATCGGGGTCGATGAGCCTGGCGCGGCTCGCGAGATAGGCCGGGTCGAGCATATCGGCAGGCTGGCAGCGCATGGAGGCGGGGTCCGCGCAATATCGGAACACATCCGCGAAGGCGAGCTTCATCGCCTCGATCTGAAGATGCAGCGTCTCCGGATCGTCGGGACCACCGCTGCAGCCGCCTGCCGCATCGACAATGCCGAGCGCCATCAAGGTTGCGATGCCCATGCCGTTCGGCGGCAGCTCATGAATGCGGCTGCTTTCGAAACCAGCACTTAGGGGTTCGACCCAATCGGCGGAATGCGCGGCGAGATCATCAGCGGTCAATGCGCCGCCGCCGGTCTTCGCGAAAGCCGCCGTCCACCTCGGCGAGTCCGCCCCTGTAAAACGCCTCGCCGTTGGTTTCCGCGATAAGCTCCAGACTTCTTGCG
>CAVWOB010000009.1:0-352252 GCA_963756335.1 uncultured Alphaproteobacteria bacterium | reverse complement strand
ACCGAGTCATTATGCACCTCCTTTTCAAGTGTTTGAAAACATTGAGATCTGATTTTCGGAGTCGACCCGACACGGGCGGCCTTTCCGCGCAAGCGCGGCGGCGACATGCTCGCTATCGAGGTCAGCGGCCCGGATCTGGTGCGGCGCATCGGGCATGATCTGCCCACTTGTCAGAATGCCAGCCTTGATTAGCTTGCGCACTTGATGAGGGCTGACGCCGAGCCGTGTCGCGGCATCGCGCAGCGTGAGCCACTCGCCATTCTTCTCAGCCGACAAATAGCCGTGGATGCCAGTCACTCGGCGGACAGAACTGACGCGGTGCGCCGTCCAGGTCTTGCCCTGACCGGTCGGCATTCCCATTCGGTTCAGCGAGGCCGCGATGTCCTGATCCGACCAGCGCCCCGCCATGGCGCGCATGACGGCTAGCGCCTGCTCGGGAGTGCAGCAACCGTGTTCGCCGGTTTTCGGCTTTTTGACGCGCAGTTCGGAATGCTGGCCGCCTTTCCAATGGATGACGAGCACGATCTCGCCGGCGGCCTCGTCGACGTCGGCGACGATCTCCGTGATAAGGGTTCGCACCAGCCGCTGGCGTGTCCGCATCGTCGTTTTCGGCGCCTTCCAGGCCGCGGTGAGATCATCGGCCAGTCCAGTCAAATCGGGGAGTTGCTGACCGACTTCCGGCGATTGCATGTCGTCGAGCCGTCGCCGGCACGCTTCGACACGCCGCAGCGTGGCCTCCCACGCCTTCTCCAGCTGCGCGGCGATCAGGCGGTTATCGGGGTCGCATGCTGCGTAGCGACGCTCGGCAAGCGAGGCGTCATACTGGGCTTGTCTCAACTCCAGCTCGGCAATACGCTGCCGGTCTTGATCCTGCTCTCTCAGCATGCGCTCGGCCTCTCGAGCCGCCTCGATCGCGATCGGCGCCACAGCCCGCAGCATCTCGGAGGCCACGGCGTTATCGATCCGCTTGCCGCCGAAGCCAAAACAGCGCTTCCGTCCCAACTGCAAGTTCGGCGTATCGCACCGGTACATCGGCTGCGGATAGCGCCCAATGTAGACAACGTGGAGCCGGCGGCCACACCGTGCGCAACAGATGAGGCCAGCGAGCAGGGCGCGACCGCCACGGCTGGACTTCGTGTCGCCGGTCCTGCCGTAGGCGTTGCTCGCGAGCACCGACTGATTGCGTTCGTACTCGGCCCAGCTGATGTAGCCTTCGTGATGATCCTTGATGAACACCTCCCATGCGTCCATCGGCTTGTGGTGGCCGTAGCTCTTGCGCGCCCGGCCATCGACGATCTCCGTGCGCTTCTCGCTTTTCCCGTAGGCGTAGACACCGGCATAGAAGGGGTTCTTCAGAATTGCGATGACATTACGATATCTGATCGGCCTCCATTCGAAAGACGTCAATGTTCTGCCGTCCGTTGGGTATGGGAAATGGATGTTCTCGGACGCCATCCACAACAGCGCCTGGCGGGCGCTGCCAAGCTCGCGGAACTTCTGGAAGACGAGCCTGATCACCTCCTGCAGCCGGCGATCGGGATCGAGGCCGAGACCGGCATGGCGGTCCCAGGTATAGCCGATCGGCGTCGATATCCTCAGCTCTCCGCGCCTCGCCTTCGATCGCGCCGCGTCGTACATTCGGGATCGAATGACGCCCAACTCGAATTCGCTGATGCTGCCTTTCAGGCCGAGAAGCAGGCGGTCGTTGGGACGGCATGGATCATAGACGCCGTCGAGGTCGATGACGCGAGCTTCCACCAACCCGCACAGCTCGAGCAGGTGATGCCAGTCGCGGCCGTTGCGCGAGAGCCGCGAGGCGTCGAGGCACAGCACCGCGCCGACCTCCCCTGCGCAGAGCGCCGCGACCAGGCGATTGAAGCCTGGGCGGTCGACAGCGCCGCTCGCCGTCCGCCCAAGATCGTCGTCGATGACTTCGACGTTCGTGAAACCGCGGCTACGCGCAACATCGACCAACTCATACTGGCGCCGCTGGCTCTCCAGGTTCGCTTGCACTTGTTGCGGCGTCGACTGGCGAACATAGACGACCGCCTTGCGCTGGAGCACGGTTGCCGGGAGAAGAGCATCATGCGTCGTCATCGCCCGCCTCCGCCGTCACCGCGCCGCTCGCTTCGATCAGCAGCTGAGCCATCGCCTTCAGGACCGCGTGGCGCTGGGCCGCCGTCACGCTTTGAAGGCGTAAGTCGTCGAGAACGAGGTCGAGCTGGCGAGGCCGCGTAGGTCTCGATCTTGGAACAAGTTGCGATGCTCTTGCGAGCGGTAGCGGCGATCTCATCGTGGTCCTCCTGCGTGACGGTGTTGCCGTTCGCAAAGAGGAGCCGCGATTTGCAGGCGATCAGCAGCCGGTGCAGGTCGCTCAGCGCCAACAGCGAGACCTGCGGGACGCCGATCTTTATGGCGCCGCAATAGACCGGATCGAGCTTCCAGGCCGCAACCATCGTTACGATGCCGGGCTCGAGTTCGAGATGGGCGATCTCTCCGGATGCGCGCCGCTCAATCAGAACACAACGCGTGCTCCGGCCGCACAGCGGATGCCAGCGATATTGGACAATGGCGGTCTGCCCGATATGGGCAGAATGACCGCGAGATTGCCCTCGGCCGGCGCAACAGCCTGTTCGCGGGCAGCGAGGGCGGGGCGGACTCGTGGGCGGTCCTGGCTTCGCTCATCAACACCGCCCTGCTCAACGACGTCGATCCCCAAGCGTGGCTCACAGATGTCCTCGAGCGCGTCGTCTCCGGCCAGACCAAAAGCCATCAACTGGCGGAGCTTCTGCCGTGGAACTGGAAAACCGCACGCGCGGCTCCCGCGCAAGCCCTGCAAATGGCGGCCTGAACCGCAGCAGTGGCAGCCTCATAGCGGATACGTTTGTTCTGCGCTTGGCGATCAAGGAGCAGCGGTTGAGCCCTACGATCGAGACCACGCTCTACCGTGTGCTCCAGGAGGCAATTACCAATATCGCAAGGCATGCGGGCGCCACGCGGGTCGCTGTGATTTTAGAGACGCGCGAAAAGGAGGTGAGCATGATTGTCGAGGACAACGGACGGGGCTTCCGCCCAGACGAACTGGTGGCGTCCTCCATCCCCTCCAAACGCCTGGGCTTGCTCGGTATCCGCGAGCGCCTCTCACTTGTTTTGGGCACTCTTGAGGTCGAGTCCGCCCCAGGCAAAGGTTGCACTCTCTACATCCGCGTGCCGCTATGACCAGCCCTTCTTCCACCCGCTTGCGCGTTCTTCTCGCCGACGATCATCCCATGCTGCTCGCTGGCGTTCACACGGTGCTCAATCGCGATCCGGAGGTGGAAATCGTTGGCGAGGCGCGAGACGGCGAAACAGCGCTTCGAATGGCTCTTGATCTCAAACCCGCCATCCTGGTGCTTGACCTGTCGTTGCCCGGCCTCAACGGAATAGAAGTGACGAGGGAATTGCGCGCACAACGCTCAGACTGCAAGGTTATTGTGCTGACCGCTCATGAAGATCGCGCTTACTTGCGCAAACTATAGACCCGGCACGCTGAAAGCTTGATCTGAGCCGCGAAGCAGCGCATCGTTTTCGCATGAAGGAGAACGACGCACGCACACAGAGCCTTGCCGAGCTGCATGAGCGGCGCAGGCAAGTTATCCGTCTGCATAAGAAGCAGTATGGCGTGATGCAGATCGTTGAGTTGACCGGTTTGAGCTGGCCCGCCGTTCGCATGGCGATCGACCTCTACGAGGCGGGCGGCATGGCGGCGCTTAAGCCGAAGCCTCGCGGCAAGAAGAGCGGTGAGGGCCGCATTCTCACGCCCGATCAAGAGGTTCACATTCAAAAACTGATCGCCGAGAAGCGGCCCGAGCAATTGAAGATGGAGTTCGCGCTTTGGACGCGGGCGGCGGTTGGCCAGTTGATCGAGGCAGAATGCAAGATCAAGCTGTCGGTCCGCGGTGTAGGCAAGTATCTGAAACGGTGGGGTTTTACGCCGCAGAAGCCGATCAGACGCGCCTATGAGCAAAGCCCCGAGGCGGTGAAAAAATGGCTCGACGAGGAGTACCCTGCCATCGCCGAGAAGGCCAAGAAAGAAGGCGGCGAAATCCATTGGGGGGACGAGACGGCGCTGGTCAACACCCACGTTCGCGGCCGCAGTTATGCTCCGAAGGGAGAAACGCCTGTCACTTTTGCGCCAGGCTCGCGGCAGAAATTGTCGATGATCTCGACCGTGACCAACAAGGGCGAAGCGCGCTGGATGATAATCGACGGCAACTTTAATGCAGATCGGCTGATTGAGTTTCTTGAGGCGCTGATCAAGGATGCAGTAAAAAAAATCTTTCTAATCCTCGATAATCTTCGTGCGCATCATTCGAAGCCGGTGAAAGACTGGCTCGCCGAGCGCGAGGACCGAATCGAAGTCTTCTATCTGCCAAGCTATGCGCCGGAACTGAACCCCGACGAGCGCTTGAACGCCGATATGAAGCACGCCATCGGATCCAAGGTCCCGGTGAGAACGAAGCCGAAACTGAAAGCAGCCGCCGAGGACCATATGACCATGATCGGAAAATCCCCCGACAGAGTGCGCGCCTACTTCCAAGACCCACGGGTCAATTACGCCGCATAGAGACTTTAACGGGCCGGATCAATAATCGAGGTTGGCGCCGTCGGCTATGTGCTCAAGCGGTCGGTGGTGGAGGATCTGCTTCGAGCGATTCATGCTGTCGCTTCGGGCGGCATCTACCTCGATCCGTTGATAGCAGCGCACGCCTTCGATAGAACGCCCGATACGCCTCCGGAGGGCGCCACGGCGGGAGCCGAACTCAGCGAGCGCGAAGTGGAAGTGCTGCGGCTAACCTCGGTGGGGCACAGCAACAAGGCGATCGCCAATATCCTGAAGATCAGCGTGAGAAGCGTCGAGACCTACAAGGCGCGCGCAATGGATAAGCTCGGTTTTGACAATCGCGTCGACTTGATAGGATATGCGGTTGAGAAAGGTTGGCTGGCCGGAAGCTGATGAACTATTTGCTGATTTCAATGTATTGGTCTTAGCTATCGAAAAAGACCGCATTGGGATCTAAATGCTGCCTTGGACGCACTGTAACGCGCAAGCGCCTCGCACAGCCGCTATCGACCCAAGGCGGATGGAGTGCTTTGCCGTCCATTCGTGGGGCGAAGCCACGAAAGTTTGCTTGGAAGATCGATGTTCGTAAGCGATAGGGAGGCTGGCTAAGCCCGGCCATGACGGCAGAGGCGGGGCGTCACCCTTTCAGCGCCGCCAGCGCGGCGGGAAGCAGCGAGGGATCGCCGCACGCGATGCATTGCCCGCCTTCGCTGGCCGCGCCGCCGTCCCAGCTCGTCACCACGCCGCCGGCCTTCTCCACGATGGGAATGAGCGGCGCGATGTCGAAGGGCTTCAGCCGCGCCTCCGCCACGATGTCGATATGGCCGAGCGCGAGCATGCAATAGGAATAGCAATCGCCGCCGAACCGGCGCATGCGCGCGGCGTTTGCGAGACGGTTGAAGCGAACCTCGTCCTCGCCCGCGAACATGTCGGGCGTGGTCGCGGTCAGAAGCGCGCTGCCGAGCGAGGCGCAGCGGCGCGTCTGACAGCGCTGCAAGCCTTTCGGGCCGCGATGCCAGGCGGCGCGGGCGTCGTTCCAGAAGCGCTCCCCGGTAAAGGGCTGGTCCATGACGCCGATCAGCGGCTTGCCCTGGTATTGCAGCCCGATCAGCGTTCCCCAGGTCGGCAGGCCGATGATGAAGGCCCGCGTCCCGTCGATGGGATCGAGCGTCCAGACATAATCGGCGTCCTCGTTCACGGAGCCGTACTCCTCGCCGATAATGCCGTGATCGGGAAACTCGCGCGCGAGGATGTCGCGGATGGCCGCTTCCGCGCCCTTGTCGGCGGCCGTGACCGGGTCGAACTGTCCCCCGCCCTTGTCATCGGCCACGGTGTTGGTGCGGAAATGCAACAGCGTCACGGAACTCGCCGCGTTGGCCAGCCTGTGAGCGGCGTCGAGCAGGATTTCGATTGAAACTGTCACTGGCGGCCATCCTTGCGTTGTTCCATTCAGGCAGAAATCCTTATGTAGAAATTTCTAAACTTGCGCAGCTCCTCGCAAAAAACGTCAGATTATTGCCAATCTGCGCCCGGAGGCCGCATTCCCGATCCGTGGCTTGAAATTTGTGCGCTGCGGTGCAATATTAGTGCGGTGCGATATGCGTCTCTGACGCGTGTCGCTGCCCTCCTTGGGCGTTTCCTCCCTAGACTTGGGGCCGTTCAATCATTTTGGATGGCCTCTTTTTTTTGCCTTTCTCAGGCTATTCCGCCGCTATCTTGTATCCGCCGGTCCAGCGTGGCAGCTCCTGGACAAGCATGGCGACAAGTCGCGCCATATCCCACTGCAAGCTCGTAAAGCTGTGCGCCTTCTCGAAGGTTTCCTCGTTCATATACAGGCTGCGGTCAACCTCGATCTGAAGGGCGTGAACGCCTCGATCGGGCTTGCCATAGTGTTCGGTTATGTAGCCCCCAGCATAAGGCTTGTTCAGGGCCACGCGATAGCCGAGGCTTTTCAGGGATGCTTGCACGAGCTTCGTGATTTCCGGGGCGCAGGACGCGCCGAAACGGTCGCCCAGCACAAAATCGGGCCACCCGCCCCGGTCTCCCTGCTGGGACGGCATGGAGTGGCAGTCGAGCAGGAAGGCCACGCCGAACTGCGCCCGCGTCGCGTCGATCAGCTGCCGCAGCGCCGCATGATAGGGTTTGTACAGCTGCTCGATGCGAATGAACGCCGTCTCCAGCGTCAGCGGCCCGTGGTAGATCTCTTCCTTGTCGTTGACGATGCGCGCGATGGTGCCGAGGCCGCCGATGGCGCGAAGGGATTGGCTGTTCACGAAGTCCGGCAGGCGGCCGTTGAACAGAACGGGATCGAGTTCGTAAGGCTCGCGGTTGATGTCGATATAGGCGCGGGGAAAATGCGCGCGCATGAGCGCCGCGCCGTGAGCCGGGGCGCAGGACAGAAGCTCGTCCACGTAGGCGTCCTCGGATTTTCGCAAGGCCTGCGCCGACAGGCGCGAAGACTCGATGAAAACCGTAGGGTAAATCCGCCCGCTATGGGGCGAATTGAAAACGATAGGCGCACGCTGATTTTGCGCGCCGAGGATCTCGAACGGCGGATCGAGCTCCGCCGCGATGCAGTGGGCTTCTTCTTGGGGCATTGAACGTCGCGGGGCCGCTCGGCCTCATTCGAATTGCTCCGGTTAATGTCTCAAAAACTGTCCGGTTGCGCAATTGCGATCTGTGTGCAACCCCGTCACGTTTAATGGATTATGAAGGCTGCCGCGTCCGTTCGCAGAGCCGAATCGCAACCCCCGCCGCCATGGAATTGTCCTCCTCCGCTCCCGCAGCTCTCGTCTGGTTCCGGCGCGACCTGCGCCTCGCCGATCATCCTGCGCTTTACGCCGCCGCCGAATCCGGCGCGAGCATCGTCCCCGTCTACATTCTCGACGACGAAACGGCAGGCGAATGGCGGCTCGGCGGCGCGAGCCGGTGGTGGCTCGCCCAATCGCTGCGCGCGCTCGACAAGAGCCTCGTCCGGCTCGGCTCCCGGCTCATCCTGCGGCGAGGCCCGGCCGATGAGGTTCTCCGGCAGCTCATTTTCGAGACGGGCGCGAAGGCGGTCTATTTCACGCGCGGCTACGAGCCATACCAGCGCCTGTTGGAGGAAGAGCTGGAAAAGACGCTGCCCGCGCGGCGCCGGCGCTTCGGCGGCCATGTGCTGTTCGAGCCGGACACGCTCGCCAACGCCTCGGGCGAGCCCTACCGCGTCCATACGCCGTTCTACAAAGCCCTGCAGCAGCGCGAGCCGCCCGGCGCGGCTCTCCTTTCGCCCGCAGCGCTTCCGGCGCCGTCGCGATGGCCGCGCTCGGACGGCCTCGCCGACTGGGGCCTTGAGCCCACGAAGCCCGATTGGGCGGGAGGCTTGAGAGAAACCTGGACGCCGGGCGAGATGGCGGCCTATGCGCGTCTGCGGCTGTTCATCGACAAATCCGTGTCGAGCTATCGCGACGAGCGCAACAGGCCGGGAAGCAACTCGACCTCGCGGCTGTCGCCCTACCTCGCCTTCGGTGAAATCAGTCCGCGGCAGGTCTGGCATGCGGTGCGCGCCGCGGGCGAGAGCGCCGGAGCGTCCAGCCTCGGCGAGGCGTATCTGCGCGAGGTCGCGTGGCGCGAGTTCTCCTACCACCTTCTGTTCCATTTCCCGCATCTGCCCGGGAAAGCGTTCAAGCCGGAGTTCGGGCGCTTCCCGTTCCGCGAAGACGCGCACGCGCTCAGCGCATGGCAGGAGGGCCGGACGGGCTACCCGATCGTCGACGCAGGGATGCGCCAGCTCTGGCGAACGGGCTGGATGCACAACCGCGTGCGCATGATCGTGGCCTCGTTCCTGATCAAGCACCTGCTCCTGCCCTGGCAGGCGGGCGAAGCCTGGTTCTGGGATACGCTGGTCGATGCGGATCTCGCCAACAATTCCGCGAGCTGGCAGTGGGTCGCGGGCTCCGGCGCGGACGCCGCCCCCTATTTCCGCATCTTCAACCCGGTGCTGCAGGGCGAGAAATTCGATCCGCAGGGCGACTATGTGCGGAGCTTTTGTCCCGAGCTTGCGCGGCTGCCGGACGCGCTCATCCATAAGCCCTGGGAGGCGGATGAGGGGCTCCTCGCAACGCTCGGCGTGAAGCTCGGCGAAACCTATCCGAAGCCCATCGTGGACCATGCGGAGGCAAGGCGGCGCGCGCTCGCCGCTTACGAACTCATCCAGAAGCAAGGCTGAGAAAGGACAGGCGATTGGAACGAATGCGTCACAATTCCGTTTTTATTGCAATAGCTTAGCTGGAGGAGCAAGTTCATGCGCAATTTCACGCTCGGCGCGCTCGTCGTCGCGCTTATCGCCTTCGCGGGGTTCTATTTCTACAAGCAGGACCACGTCACCATCGAGAAGCCCACACTGCCGAAGGTCGAAACGCATTGACCATCCTGGCCGGGAGCGATCCGGAGCGATCCCGGCCATCCCCTTGTAAATCCTGCGTGATCGGACCCGCCGCCGTCGCGCGCGCGCCATTGCCGCTATAGCTTCGATTCCCATATCCGCTTTCGATTGACGGCGAGCACGCCGCACAAGGGAGTCCCCGATGGCGTTCTTCTTCAAAAGCAAGACCTCGATGCCCGATCCGCAAAGCGCTCTGCCCGGCCTGCCGCACGCGATCCCAACCGCCGCGACCCATTTCGTGAACGGAGCGCCGCTGAAGGGGCCGTACCCTGCCGGAAGCGAGGTCGCGATGTTCGGCCTTGGCTGCTTCTGGGGCGCGGAGAAAGCCTTCTGGAAGCTTCCGGGCGTGCTCGTTACCGCCGCCGGCTATTCCGCCGGCTACACGCCGAACCCGACTTACGAGGAGGTCTGCTCTGGGCGGACGGGCCACAACGAGGTCGTGCGCGTGGTGTTCGATCCGAAGCGCATCGGCTACATGCAGCTCCTGAAGACCTTCTGGGAGACGCACAACCCGACGCAAGGCATGCGCCAGGGCAACGATGCCGGCACGCAATACCGCTCGGGCATTTACACAACGTCCGGCGAGCAGGCGCGCGAGGCCCACGCCTCGAAGGAAGCCTATCAGGCCGAGCTTGCCGCGCGCGGCTATGGCGAAATCACCACCGAGATCGTTCCCGCGGGCGAGTTCTATTTCGCGGAGGACTACCACCAGCAATATCTCGCGAAGAACCCGCGCGGCTATTGCGGGCTCGGCGGCACGGGGGTTAGCTGCCCCATCGGGATCGGGGCCGGGCATGAAGCCTGACGCGGCGGCGCGCGCAGCCCTTGCCCCGGCGCGCGTTCCCGGTTAGCACTGCCGCGGATTGAAGGTTTCAGGATTTCCGCCGATGTTTCTGCAGACGCTGACCCAAGGCACGATTGTAAACTACGTTATCGCCGTGGCGCTCGCCGTCCATGCGATGAAGACGGGGCGTTCGCAGTGGTGGCTGTTCATTCTTTTGATCGCGCCGGTGATCGGGCCCATCGCCTATGTCGCCGTCGAACTCATTCCGGCGATGTTCCAGACGCGCGGCGCGCAACAGGTGCGGGGCGCCGTCGGCGCCGCGATCGACCCCGACAAGGACTTTCGCGAAAGCATGAAGCAGGCGGAGCTGGTCGATTCCGTCGACGCCAAGCGCGCCTTCGCCGAGGAATGCGAGAAGAAGGGCATGTGGAGCGAGGCGATCCGGCTCTACGAGGCCGCCGCGACGGGCATTTTCTCCGACGATCCCGCCGTGCTGACGGGGCTCGCCCGCGCTGAGCTTGGCGGCGGCGGCGCCGAGGCCGCGCTCGCGACGCTGCACCGGCTCGACGAAGCGCAGCCGCATCGCAGCCAGGAGGCGCATCTTTTGCTGGCGCGGGCGCTGGAGGCGGCGGGGCGCACCGACGACGCGCTGGCTGAGTATGAGGATGTTTCGCGCTATTACGCCGGCTTCGAGGCGCGGGCGCGCTACGGGCTGCTGCTTCTGAAGCAGGGCAGCGTGGCGAAGGCGCGCGAGATGTTCATGGAAGTCGTCCGCGCTTCGAGCGCAAGGCCCGTCGCGATGGCGCCCGGCGACAAGGAATGGATCCGCATCGCGAAGGCCAACCTGCGCTGACGGGGGCCTCAGGCCGACGCGCCGCCCTCCAGGACCTTTTCGCCCTGGCATTCGAGCCGCCAGATCAATCCATCGGGGGCGAAGTCGAGATCGACATCGGCGTCGAGGGCCATCCGCGCCATCCCGTCGATAACGGTCGAGCCGAAGCCGGCATGAGCGGGCTTTTGAACGGGCGGCCCACCTCTCTCGCGCCAGCTCATGACGAAGCGCTCCGCGCCGTCCCCGCCGCGCTCAAGGCCCCAGGCCACCTCGACCCGGCCGGCCTCGTTCGAAAGCGCTCCGTATTTGCCGGCGTTGGTCGCAAGCTCGTGCACCGCCATGCCGATGGACTGGGCGGCGGACGCGGAGACGAACAGCGCCGGCCCGTCGAGCTCGATCCTCTCGCCGATCAGATCGCTGAAATGCGCGAGCTGGGCGCGGATGAGTTTGCAAAGAGCGGCGCCTTTCCATTCCGTCTTGACGAGAAGATCCTGGCTGGCGGCAAGCGCGCGCACCCGTTCGCTGAATTGTTCGACGAACTCGCTGGGGCTTGCCGCGGCGGTCTGCCGGGCGATGGCCTGGACGAGCGCGAGCATGTTCTTGGCGCGATGGTTCACCTCCTTCAGGAGCAGGCCGATGTGCTCCTCGTAGCGCTTGCGCTCGGTCATGTCGGTCACAAGCGCGATGTGATGGGTGGGCTTTCCGGCGCCGTCGCGCAGCAAAGAGACGCGCTTGTGCACCCAGACGGCTGAGCCGTCCTTCCTGATATAGCGGTTGAAGAGTTCCAGGGATTCGATTTCCCGCGCGAGCAGCCGCGCCCCGCCGGCAATATTTTCCTCGCGGTCCTCCGGATGAACGAGGTCCGGGAAGTGGAGGTTGAGAAGTTCCGCTTCGCTATAGCCCAGGAGGGCGGCGAAGGCGGGATTGCAGGAATTGAACCGTCCCGTGAAATCCGTGATGGCGATAGCCGTCCCCGCATCCTGGTAAATGCCGCGAAACCGCTCCTCGCTTTCGCGCAGCGCCTGTTCGGCCCGCTTGCGTTCCGTGATGTCCAGGAAAGCGCCCACCGCGCCCCTGACTTCCCCTGCGGCGCCGAAAAGCGGCAGCGCATTGCCAAGAAGATGCCTGCGGCCGCCATCGGCAAAGCGAAGCTCCTGCTCGACGCCGTCGATGCTTTTTCCCGTGGCTGCCGCGCTTTGCATCGGGAGCCGATCGGCCGCTATGACCTCGCCGGCCGCAGAATATAATTCATAGGCAGGTCTCTCATCCGCCGGGGCGGATTTGGAGACATTTCTCCCCGCCGGCACCCGTAACAGTTCATGACCGGCCGGGTTGGCCGCTATCCGCGTGCAGGCTTTATCCTCGGCGATGAAGACAGCGACAGGGATGACGGCGAGCGTCGTTTCCAGTTCCTGCCGCCGCAGCCGCTCCCGCTCCTCGCTCTCGCGCAGCGCCGCCTCGGCGCGCTTCAAGTCGTCGATGTCGGTCGAGGTCCCGAACCATTTGAAGATAACGCCCTCGTCATTGCGCTGAGGATGTCCGCGGCTCAGATGCCAGCGATAGCCGCCATCGGCCATAAGCACGCGATGCTCTTTCTGGTAGGTCTTCACGAGGGCGGCGGCTTCGCGCCAAGCCTCCAATGTCGGCGCCACGTCGTCGGGATGGATCGCCGACACCCAATGCGAACCCGCCGCCGGCGAGGAAATGCTAGCGTTGTATTGGGCGGCGCGAGCATTGTATACCCTGTTCACACCAGGATCCGAAATTTCTCCGGGTTGATGACGCGGAAGTTGTCCGTGACCGAATTGCGCAACTGCGCCCAGTTTTGCGGAACTTTCTCGCGCAGGAAGGTGAGCGCCGTCCCGGCGAACTCGCGGGGGCTTTGGTAACACTTGTTGTGCGTCACATGCTTGTGCATCACCCCCCAGAGCCGCTCGATGGGGTTCAGATGCGGGCAATAAGCTGGGATGAAATGGAGCTTAATCCGCCGCCCTGGCTGGGATAGCCAGTCTTGTACGAGTTTAGCGTGATGATAGGGGGCGTTATCCAGGAAGACGTGGATCAGCGCCAGTAGCGGATACATGGCTTCGAGCGCTTCCAGCAGCTTGATTGTAGACATCGCGTTGACGGTCTCAACCTCAACCATGCGGGTCTCGCCGGTTTCAAGATTGAGAGCGCCATGAATATTGATGCGCTCGCGCCCGCTCGTCTGTTGGATTGCGAGCTTTTCTTCTTTCGGAGCCCAGCAGCCAACCGGCCGCGCCGCGTGCGTTGGATGCACGGCATCCCCGAACACCGCCGCCTCATCCGGGCCAAGCGAATTCAATAGCTTCTCATACGCTTCAATGAACGCCCGCTGTTTTTCCGCATCCAGCTTCCGGCCGATGACTTCCGGCTTATGGTATTCGAGCCCCAGCCGGTTCAACAGCACGATCAATCCCGAGCGGCTCTCGTAGACGATCCCAAATTTCCGCTCGATGAAGGCCCCGACTTCGCGCGTGCTGCGCGGCAATGTTTGGGCAACGTAATCCTTCAGCTCTTTTTCCTGGTCTGCCGAGAGGCGGCTCGAACTGCCCCCAGCCTCGAACTGCTCAAGACCTGCAATTCCGCGGTCCGCATAGACCTTGCTCCAGCCTCTGACCGTATCGTCATCCAGATAAAGAGCCTTGGCCACCCGCTCGCAGCTCCAGCCATCGTCAAGAAGCAGGATGGCGTTCGCCCGGCGCGCAAGACGATGCTCCGCCAACCCGTCCCGGACCAGCGAAACCAAGTCTTTCCGTTCAACAGCGCTCAGGAAACCACCGCGAATCATAGGGGTTACTGAGATCCCGTTCGCGAAACTTAGCAAGCAATTTATTTCGGGTTCCCACAGAGTCCGGGTATAGTAGTCCACAACGCCGTCTGAGTTGGCGGTCCACACAAGCTGCGGCATTGCGTCGGCCAACTGGCGAAACCGCTCCTCGCTCTCGCGCAGCGCCGCCTCGGCTTGCTTGCGTTCGGTGATGTCCCAGGTGATGCCCGTAACGCGTAACGGACGGTTCGCGCTGTCGCAGGATACGCGACCTTCGGTGTGCAGCCAGCGCGCCTGCCCGTCGCGCAGGATGCGAAACTCGATGCGCTGCACGCCCCGTCCCGCGACCGCCTGCGCGAACTCATCGGACACGCGCTCCCGGTCGCCGGGGTGGATGCTGGCGATCCAGTTCTCGTGCGAGGGCTTGACGCTGCGCGGCAAGCCGTAAAGCTCGTAATAGGGCTCCGACCAGGTCGCGCGATCGCCGTCGAGATGAACGTCCCAAACGCCGGCGCCGGCGCAACGCTGGGCGTGGAGCAAGGTCTCCGCGCTTTCGCTTAAGGCTTCCTCGGCGCGTTTGCGTTCGGTGATGTCGATAAAGGCCGCGACGCCGCCGGTTACGTTTCCGCGGTCGTCGCGCAAAGGCGTCGCGTTCCCGTATAAGCTCCGCCTTTCGCCGCCGGGAAACCTCCACTCGAACTCGTAACCTGTCACCTCTTCGCCGCGAGCGGCGCGCCGTAGGGGAAGCTCGCCGTTTGGAACGGGCAGCCCATCCTTGTCGAAAATATCGAAGCGGAGGACTCCCGGCTCCGATTTCGAAGAATTGGCGCCGTCGGGGAGGCGCATCCAGCCGGTTGCGACCCGGTTTGCCTGCACTGTCCGGTAGGACGGATCGCGGGCAATCCAGATGCCCGCGGGCACGGCGCCGAACACGGCTCGCAACTCCGCCTCCGAGGCTGTCGCCGCCGCGATAAGTTTGGTCTTGGCCTCGTTCGCCAATGCCAGCTCCGCCGTCCGCGCCGCGACCATAGCCTCCAGTTCGGCGCGGCGGTCCGCCTCCACCCGCTGCAAGCGCGTCTGCGTTCTTTGCAAGAGTTCGACGAGCCAGCAAATCAGCAAGCAATTGAGAACGAAGATGGCGAGCGACAGCAAATCCGTCGCCGACGGCACCATGAACGAACCCACCGGCTCCATCCAGAAGTAGCCGGCAAGCGCGGCGGCGAGGACTGTCGCCAAGGCGCCCGCGCGAAGGCCGCCAAAGAGGGCGGCCAGCATCACGGCTGGATAGAAGGTGATGAAGGCGAAGCGCGTTCCAAGCGCTTGCAGAAACACAAGGTGCAGCACGGCGGCGACGAGCACGATGGCGATGGCGACGCTAAAGCGGTACTGCGCCGTATCCTGCGGCGCCGCAAGGAGCAGGAACGGCGGTTTGGCGTCGCGGAATGCGACATAGGCGGCGGCGAGCATGTAGCCTCCGCCGAAAGCTTGGGCGGCGCGCGTGGCCCAGCTCACCGCTCCGCCAAGCGCAGTCACCAGCATCAGGCCGAGATAGGCAAGGGCGAGCAGCTTCAGGGCGAGCGCGAACCAGTCGAGGAACGGCGAGCGAAGGACGACCCCTTTGCGCAACAACAGGAGCGTCAGCAAGATCGCGAAGATGGAGGAGGCGAGAACGAACTGGCGTTCAAGGCTGGCGCCCTGGCCCTGCACGAAGAACACCGGCGTCCAGCCTTCCAGGGTGACGAGCCCGATCGAGGCCGCCGCCGCCAGCGCCAGGCCATAGGCGACCAGCGCCGCCGGTGTCCGCCTCTCGATGGCGGGCCACGCGCGCTGAAGCATGGCCGCGCCCGCAAGGTAGCAAAGCGACGCCGCCCAGACGCCAAGACTATCGATGGTTGCGTTGATGTTCGCGGCGGAAACGCCCTCCGGCGCCAAGGCGGGGGCAAGGGATGCGAGACCCGACGCGCTCCAGAGCAATGCGCCGCACCCGAACAGCGCCACGCCGGGCGCGCCCGCGATCAGGAAATTACGCAGGAACAGGAACGCGATGGCGAGCCCTGGCAGGGCGCCGAGCGAGAGGTTCAGCACAATGAGAAGCCACGAAGACTTCGACCGGCGCCTGCATGCCGCCGAGCCAAAGACCGGCGATCGCGATGGCGAATGCCGGCAGCGGCGCCCATGCGGCGCGCGGCGGACGCAAGCTGTCCGCCTGTTTGCCTGCATTGCGCAGGACGCTTGTTGTGGCTTCGGCTTCAGAAGTAGTAGTCATGCGTGATGCTCGCGACCCGCCATTCCCGCTAAGTAAGCAACGGCTTAACTTCCCACTCCGATCACGCCGGCGCTTTGCTGTCAACCCGTCGGGCGCGCGCCGCGCGCGACGGCAGGGATCGGCCCCAAGCCGGCGGCAAGAGCGCAAGGGAGCGCTGGGTAATACGAAACGCCATACGTTACGGCCCTTTTACCAGGTGGCGCTGTGTGGTATCATAATACCTCTAAAACCACCTGTTTTTGCAAAACGAACCCAATAGAGTTAACCGGCCGTCTATGCTCCAACGGCCCGGCGAGCGGTATGAGCCGGCAAATTCAGCGGTTGGCATGATTTCGACCGGACTATTTCGAAGCGATCTCGATCAGGCCAGCTTTGAGGTCGGCCGCCGCTCCGGCCCCCTCGAATGCGCCGCCGACGCTCGCATCGCCAAGCAGTTCGCGCGCGAAGAAAGCCGTGAGATAGCGAACCGAGTAGCCAAGGACGGCGGACGCGTTCGCGGAGCCGCGCTCGCAGAAGAATTTGCAGAAAAGGCAATTCGCCGGGTCCTCGAACATCGTATGGTCGGCGCCAATCGCCGTGATGGCGACCGCGCGCGAGGCCGCCGCATCGTAGAGCGTACGATAGTTGAACTCGGCGGGGGCGCAGGAGAATTTGCCGCTGTCGGCCGTCTCGCCGATGAACGCAATGGGGATGCCGAGCTTTGCAAGCCTTGGGCCCGCTCTGGGAGCGCCGGCGGACATATCGACCGGATCGAGCGCGAAAACCCCCTTGATGCGGCCCGGCGCGTCCTCGCTGGCGAGCAGCGCGATCTGGCCGCCGCGGGAATGTCCCGCGAGCCCGATGCGCGACGCGTCGATCATGCCGTAGAGAGGGCTCGCCCGATCCGCGTTGGCGGCGGCGAGCCACGTCGAGACCTCGTAGGACACGTCCGAAACCGCTTTCACCGCCATCTCCGCGATCGCGGCGGGATCGATGCGGTTTATGTCGCCGGGGCGCAAAGTGTTGGATTTGCTCATCGCATAGACGAGAAAGGGATCGTCCCGCAGCAAAGCGACAATGCCCCAGCTGGCGAGGCGCCGCGCATAAGGCGCGTAGGCGGCGCCTCTTTGCAGGAACCCCGGCGATAGAATGACGATTGGGTGCGTCCGGGCATCCTTCGGGATGTACGCCGTGGTCGCAAATGCGCCGTTCGGCGTGGGGACTTCGAGCGAGGCCGTCGCGACCGCGTACGGCCCGTCCCTGTCGTAGCGGCCCGCGCCGCTCTCCTCCGCCAAGGCGCCGCCGCAGACCATCGATGCGAGAACGCCGAACCAAAAATGACGAACCATATCCGAATTCCCGAGCCCGCTCCGCACGCATGAGACTGCCGCCGCCGAATGGCCGGCAAAGCTCGCGCATAATTATCGCCATCGAGCGGCCTCGTCGAGGCGTTCGCATCGGCGGCGCGTGGCGCAATTCCTTTAACAGCGCTTAACCGTGACCGGCTCTCGTTTGGAACCATTGTCGAAGAATCCGCTTCTGTGATCCTCAAGAGGATTTTCTAAAGCCAGGAAGCCGAGGCCAGCGATGAGATTCACGAGCCTAGCGGCCCTGCTCTGCGTGGCTGGTTTCGCCGCGGTTGCCGTGGATGGGACTTCCTCCGCAAATGCAGGGCAGTCCCGGAACGGCGAGGGCGCAGCCGGCGCGCCGCTCCTCGCCATCATAGCCCTGGCGCAGCAGCGGGTTTCCATCTATGGCGGCGCGGGAAAAATCATGGAGTCGCCCGTTTCGACAGGCGCCACGGGCCACGAGACCCCGGCTGGGATTTACAGCATTCTGGAGAAAGAAGAGGACCATCACTCCAATCTTTATGACGATGCATCCATGCCGTACATGGAGCGCTTGACCTGGACGGGCATCTCCATGCATGCGGGCGTTTTGCCGGGTTATCCGGCCTCTCACGGCTGCACGCGCCTGTCTTGGGGCTTTGCGCAAAAGCTCTACCAGGCGACCAAACCCGGCATGCGCGTCGTCATCGTTCGCGAGGACATTACCCCTGCGGAAATCGAGCAACCCGAACTGTTCAACCGTCCTCTCGATGCGGACGTTTCGCCGTTCGATTCGTCAAGCGAAGCGGAGATAAACGCACGCCTCCAGGCCATCAAGGAAGCAAAGCTGGCGAAGGCGGCGGTCGCGAAGAAGCGCGAACTGGAAGCCCGGTCCGCCGCTGCGATCAAGACTGCCGAGGCTACGTCGGCGGCCCGATTGGCCGAGGCGGCGGCGGCCAATCTCGCTCGCGTGGAAGCGGTATGGAACGTGGGCGAACGCATGCGCGAGCCTGTTTCCAAGCTCACGGAAAATGGCGAACCCGCAAGGCTCCTGGCGCGCGCCAAGATTCAAGCGGCGCGGATGCAGCTTGCGAGAGCCAAGACGCAGGCGCAGGCTAAAATCGACGCGGCGGCGCGAGCCGAAGAAGAGGCGAAGGCTGCCGCCGCCGCTTCGGGCGAGGCTGCCGAGGCGGCGGAAAAAGCCAGAGAGAATGCGTGGCCCATTTCTATCTTCATCAGCCGCAAGACACAGCGTCTTTATATCCGGAAAGGCAGAGAACCTGTGTTCGAAGGCCCGGTGACAATCCGCGCCCCGGATGAACCCATCGGCACCTTCGTTTTTACCGCGCTGAGTTACACCGGAACGCCCGGACGCATGCGTTGGAACGTCGTGTCCATGTACAAGAACGCGACCGCCATCGAGCCTTACTCCGAGGCGAGGCGCGAATCGAGGAGGCGCCGCGAGGCAAAGCCCGCGGACGTGGCCGGGGCCAGGAACGCAATGCAGCGGCTCGATATCCCGCAGGAAGCGCTCGACCGCATTTCCGGGCCGCTGCTGCCCGGCGCCTCGCTGATCGTCTCCGATGAAGGAACAAGCAGCGAGACCGGCAAGGATACCGACTTTATCGTGTTCATGAGCGGCGAACCGAAGGGCGGCGCCGACGTTCCGAAGGCCTGCGACCCACGCGGATGGCGGCGAAAGGAGCCGGTCGCACGGGCCAAGACGCAGAACCGGTTCGTCGTTCAGACCTCGCGCCGCCGCCGTTTCGCGAAGCCGGGAATGGTCTCCGTTCTCGTCCTTTGGTTTCTGAATCCGCCGCCGAACGGCTTAAGGGAGGGGCGTTGCGGACAGCATGCGCGCCTTGCACGCCCGGGATACAGCCTCGATCAGAAGCTTTGGCGGAGCCGGCTTGCGCAGCGCCTCCACCTTCGGCCAGGCGCGGCTTAATTCGCTCGCTCCTTCGCAACTGGTGTAGAAGACAAAGCCGACGCCGATGCCCTCAAGCGCCGTCGCGGCTGGATAAACGTCTTCGTCTCGCAAGTTTACATCGAGGATCGCCGCTGAGAGGAGCGGCGTGTTGACGAGCGAAAGCGTCTGTTTCAGTGTGGCGGCGGGACCGACAATCTCCGCGCCAACTTTCTTAAGCGTGTCGACCAAGTCGAACGCAAGCAACGCGTCGTCTTCCGCGACGAGGATACGCATATCCTGTAATGGCTGAGCTGTTATCACAGTGCAATATCTCCATCCTCCATGCAAAGCGGCCATTTTGGAAGGCCGCCGCTACAAACATCCCGCCGCCGTTCGGTTCCCTGCTTGGTTAACAGAACAGGGGGATACCGTCTGCGCTGCTGTCGGATCGGCGCCTTCGCGCAAGGAAGTACTGCTACCGATATGGCCGCCGGTCCCGCGATGAACGCAAAATCTCAGATCAGTTGCAGTCAAGGACAGCAAAAGCGATGCTGGCGCCATTCGTGCCCCAGCTTTGCCTTAGCATTCGCAGATACATATACACGCTTAGATGAACCGTACTCCACCCTGGCCTCTTAGCTGGTGTTTTGGCGCCCAACGCATCGTCATCCCGGCCAAGCGAAGCACGAGCCAGGATCTGAAAAAAATGAGCGCCCTGGATAAGGCTTCGCCTTTCCGGGCCGGCAAACAACGGCCATCGGTCGGCTTAATTGGGAAGTCAATGCCGGCATCAGCAAAATCGATCTATCCTGTTCTCAAAGTTGCAGCGAGACGGATCGGCATAAGGCGGTCGCATTTAGCCAAGGGGCGGATGTACATAGAGAGGCACACTCTGGCCTCGATGCCGCAAAGCGGAACAAGAACTTTCGGACGCATCCTTTGCTATCATTCGATTGGCGAAGCGCGCTACGGCGTCAACGACGTCTTGCCAGCTCAATTCCGGCGCCACATCGAACTTGCGCTCGCGAACGGATATCGCTTCGTCCCAGCGTCGCAACTGGCGTCGACTGGCGGAGGACCGGCGGACCTCGCGCTGACATTCGATGATGGATGCGTCAGCGTTTACGAGCGCGCGGCGCCGATCCTGAGCGATTACCGCATTCCCTTTTCGTTCTTTGTCGTATCGAGTTGGTGCGAGCAGTTGGCCGGAGCGCCAGCAGTTATGAACTGGCAGGCCGTATGCCGGCTGCTTGAGAAAGGCGCCGAACTCGGGAGCCATTCGGCGACGCATCCAGATTTCGGCGCGCTGGACGCTGAACGGCTCGATGACGAATTGGCTGGATCCCGCCAGCTCATCGAAAAGCGGACCGGAGCGGCAGTTAAGACATTCGCAATACCGCTGGGACAGTCCATGAACTGGACTGCCGAGGCGGCCAGCGCCGCGAAAAGGGCCGGTACGAGATCTGTTATGCCCAGGCCGAGGCCACCCGGCCCGCTGGAACGGTGGGCAGAACTTTCGTTACGGCCTTCGATAACGAACGGATCTTCAAAGCTCTTCTTGCGGGAGCTTTCGACCGATGGGAGGAGTGGTGCTGATGGAAGGCAGGCGCCTGGTTTCAGTCATCGTCCCCACAAGAGACCGCCCTGCCCTCTTGCGCAAGGCGCTGGCGAGTATCCGCGCGCTTGAAGGCCCGGACTTATGTTTCGAAATTCTCGTTGGCGACAACGGCGCCTCCCCGGAAACCAAACCGATTGTAGCGGAGTTTGGCGGGATTTATCTGCCCATCTCGCGAGAGGGGCCAGCGGCGGCAAGGAATGCAGCGCTCCGGGCAGCGACAGGTGAGTTCTTCGCGTTCCTCGACGACGACGATGAATGGACGCCGCAGAACATTCGGCCCCATATCGCGATATTCGATGCAAAACCAGATATAGCGGCCGCATTCGGGCAGATCGTCTATGTAACGCCCGATGACTTAAGGCCGATTGGCGAGCCTTGGCCGGAAAAATGGCCCGGCGCCAGGAAGCTGTTTGTCACTATGCTTGGCGGCTATTATCCTCAACTCGGGGCGACAGTTGCGCGCGCGAGTATTCTCGCCTCCATTGGGTTGATGGACGAAAGCCTGATTGGGGACGAAGATTGGGATTGGCAGCTTCGGATTGCGCGGGCTCACCGCGCCGGTTTCGTCGATAGACCTTGCGTGTTTTGCCGCACCCGCCCCGCCGGTTCCTACGACGAAATCCAGATCCTTCGCATCCAGTACTGCGCAAAAGTCTTCTGGCGGCACGCCCTCCCAAATCTGGCGAGATGGAGATCGCCTCTCGGATTTGCCCGGACGTATTACGGCGCTGTCTCGCATTACCACAGGTATTTCGTCGACGCAGCCGTTGAGCGCGCGAAGCTGGGCGATCGCAAAGGCGCAAGACGCGCCATCTCTCATGCTTTTCGCGTGAACCCTGTCCGGACGGTGTTGTGGATGCTGAAGCCGCCACTGCGTTCTGCAGTCGCCACTACGATTTTTGGCGGTTCCGCGGACGCCGCCGGCAAGGCAGAACTCCAAGCGGAGTAGCCGGGGATACCTTCGGCTGCTGTTTTGTGTCTGGCGGCGCCGCCCGCCATGCGCGCGGCGGCGAACTTATCGATGAGCGGTCTCAGGCCACCAACCCATCTTCTCGTATCTGCGAGGCGCTATCGCCAACCAAGGTTTATCGGGGTTCATCGGCCTGCCATGACGCGCCTTGCGGACCATCCTCAAGAGGGATTTTCCGAGAAGGCGCTTCACCCAATATCGCCGCCACGCATCCGAGCGCCATATGGCTGGGTCGTGCCGCCATGCAAAAGCCAGGCACTCTTCTCTCCCTGCCGGGTCACCTCTTTCGACAGCAAAACCCGCCAGCAGGCAAGCTTTTCTAGCCAATTTGAGTTTGAGCGTCTCATTCCACGCGGGAAACTCTGGAATTGCCGATCCCCAAACCTCGCAAACATGAGCCGCTGTTGCGAGTTGCTCTTGCATATCGCTGGTTGGGCGCCAAAGGTATTGTTGCGACATATTTTGATCGTGCCATCTGTAGAATGCCTGGGGCGCATTGATCGCGGCGATAGAAGATCGCGTCGCGATCCTCATCCACATTTCCATATCGCAGGTGTGGGGGAAGGTAGCATCGTATCCGCCAATTAGTTTTTGGACACTTGTTCGAACCAATGCTGCAGGGGTGTGAAGAAGATTACCGCGGGCGCAGGTTTCCTTCAGAAACTCGTTTCCCGAGAGAATGCAATGGTTCGGGTGCCCGCGTATCCTCTACTTCTGGAAGACCGAGGTCGTCGAAAATGATCGATATGCCGTAGGTCATCCCAACTTCCGGATGCCGGTTCATGATTTCGGCGGCGCGGGCGAAGGCGCCTGGGGCGAGGGCGTCGTCCGCGGAGATGAGGGCGGTATAATCGGCGCGCGCCCAATCGATGACGCCCCGATTAGCCGTGCCCACCAGACCGAGGTTTTTTTCGTTGCGGACGTAGGTCACGCGAGGGTCTCGCGCCGCAAGCATGGACGCAACCTCGGGGGTATTGTCCGGCGAAGCGTCGTCGATGATGAGAACGCGGAGGTCGGCGTCTCGCTGGCTGAGGATACTGTGCACGCAATCTTCGAGATACCGGGCGTAGTTGTAGCATGGTACGACTACATCGACAGAAGTCATCGAAGCGCCTCCTCTTGAGAAGTGCTGGTAATTGTCCAGTCGCCCCGCTCATTGAAGACGCCAAAGGCGTCTTTCGTGAGCACGCCGTGCTTGACATGGAAGGTCTGACCGAGAAGCCCGCAGATCATGCGCCCGTGGACGCCCTCCCGGATGCAGACGGTTGCGGTGTAAAGGTCGGACATGAGCTTCAGCGGGGGGGTTCTAAGCTCAATCGCGCCTTCTCCGTCGAGTTCGGAAATACCGGATCCATCCAATGCGCTGCTGTACGTGCAGCAGTGAACCTGATCCGAACGGTCGAAGCCGATCATGATATCGGGCAACTGTATGCACCGCGAGGTCTTATACCGCAGACGGACGACGACCGGCTCGCCATGCGAGAAAACCGCGCGTTCCTCGCCATTGCTCGAAGCCAGTTGAATGCCAGTAATCTCGATGGCGGGCGTTTCGCCTTCGGCGGTATACCAGGGCGCGGTTGTCAGCTGGCAGTCGCTTTCATACAGCTTCAATCCCTCTCCAGTCGGGCCATCGAAGAGGACCTCGCCCCGCTTCAGATAAATCACGCGGCTGCACAACGTCTTGATGCTGAACATATTGTGCGACACGAAAAGGATGGTCGCGCCCTTCCGTTCGAGCTGACGGGTGAAATCCATGCATTTGCGCTGGAAGCTAAAGTCGCCAACCGCCAGGACCTCGTCAAGAAGCAGAATGTCGGGATTCAGGTGAGCGGCAACAGCGAAAGCCAGTCGAACATACATGCCGCTCGAATAGTGTTTCACAGGCGTGTCGATGAAATTCTCAATTTCGGAGAAATCCACGATGGCATCGAATTTGCACGCGATCTCACTGCGGCTCATGCCCAGGATCGAGCCATAAAGATAGGTGTTTTCGCGCCCAGTCAGCTCCTTATGGAAGCCGGTGCCCACTTCAAGCAGAGCGCCGAGCCTTCCTGCTACGGTCGCGTCCCCCTCCGTTGGCGTCACGATTCGCGACAGGATTTTCAGCAGCGTGCTTTTTCCAGCGCCGTTCAGCCCGATGATGCCGACATTTTCGCCCCGCTCGATGTCGAAGGTCGCATCCTTGAGCGCCCAAAACTGACTGCGCTCGTCTTGCCCGCCTTTGCGGCTGCGAAAGGCGTTCGTCACGCTTTCCGACAGGACGTCCCGTAAAGTGCTGTAGGGCTTCGAAACGCCTCGCTTGTAACGCTTTCCAAGCCCTCTCGCGCTAATAGCAAGATCCGTTTTCATATCGTATCCGCGAAGGTTCTTTCCATGTGTTTGAAGAAGATGAGCCCGCCCGCAAATAACGCTGCAATAATCGATACACTCATTGCGATTGCTTCTATGTCGGGCGCGCCGGCGGGAACTACTGCCCAGCGAAACCCCTCAATCACGCCAACCATGGGATTGAGACAGTAAAGCAATTTCCACTTGGGCGGCACGAGGCTTAACGGATAAACGATTGGCGAAGCGTACATCCACACTTGGATGAGGAATGGAACGGTGTGCTGTACGTCGCGAAAGCGAACATTGATGGGGGCAAGCCAAAGGCCCACAGACAACGCCAGCAAGCCTGCAAGAAGGATCAGAGGCAGTATTGCGGCCATCTCCAACCCCGGTAAAATCCCGTAGTAAAGCATAAGTCCAAGGAGGACGAAACACGACAGCGCGAAATCCAGAAGAGGGGACAGCACCGCGGCCAGGGGCATTAAGAGCCGCGGAAAATAAACCTTCCTGACGAGTTCGGCGTCATTCACGATACCCAACGAACTGCGACGGACTGCTTCAGCAAAATAAGTCCAGGGCAAGACGGCGGAGAAGGCAAACAGCGGATAGGGCACGCCGTTGGATGGCATCTTTGCGAAATAGCCGAAGACGAGCGCGAAGATAACAACGGCGAAAACTGGCTGTATCAACGCCCAAGCTGCTCCCAATGCCGCCTGCTTGTATAGTATTTGAATATCTCTTTTGGTGAGCATGAACAAAAGCTCACGGTAGCGCCAGACTTCAGCGAGTTCCAGATCGAGCAAGCCCTTGGAACGGCGAATTCTGATTATGCCCAGGGGCTTCTCATCGCTGATTCCCTGAGCAGTCAACCCATCGGTTTCCAGCCTGCTGTATGGCAAGCTGCTCATCTTGAAGCCCTCCCTGTCCAGCTGGATGATAAAACAAGACCTTCGGAAGATATCCAAGTTCCCCTTTATATCATGTTCGAGCATATGCAAGTCCTTTTTTTGAACACAACCTAATTAAAGGCAAGGTAGAACGCCTATAAGTGATATTTGACTTATAACTGTGCTGTATGTACCAGATGAGATATGCTTAATAGCGATTCGGGGGTGGCAATGATTCCGTTCGTCGACTTGAAAGCTCAATACGCAGCCATAAAGCCGGAAATAGATTCCGCCATTCAAAGCGTACTTGAGCGTGGCCAGTTCACTCTGGGCGCCGAAGTTTCGGAGTTCGAACAGGAATTCGCAGCTTATTGCGGCAGCGCTTACGGCGTCGGCGTCAATTCCGGCGCCAGCGCTCTTCATGCGGCCCTTCTCGCCATCGGCGCGGGTCCGGGAGATGAGGTCGTCACTGTGCCCTTCACATTCGTGGCGACTGTGGCGGCCATTCAATACACAGGAGCGAAGCCGGTCTTCGTAGACATCGATCCGCAGACCTTCACGATGGACCCGGCTTTAATCGAGGCGGCTGTCACGCCGCACACGAAGGCTATTTTGCCAGTGCATCTCTACGGGCAGCCCGCCAGCATGGACGCGATCCTGGCTGTCGCTAAGAAATATAACCTGGCCGTTATCGAGGACGCAGCGCAAGCCCACGGCGCGGAATACAAGGGACAGCGCGCTGGAAGCCTCGGCGACATCGGCTGTTTCAGCTTCTACCCCGGAAAGAATCTCGGGGCCTACGGTGAAGCCGGCATGACTGTTACCGGCAACCCCGAGCTTGCCCGCACCATGCGCAAGCTCCGGGACTGGGGCGCCGAAAAGAAATACCATCATGTTATCAAGGGCTTCAATTACCGCATGGAAGCCATCCAGGGCGCAATCCTGAGGGTAAAGCTGCGCCGCCTCGAAGCCTGGAGCGAAGCCCGGCGCGAAGCCGCCCGGCGCTACGACGCGCTGCTGAGGGATAGCGGCATACCCACGCCGGCGGCGGCGCCCGACGTCCGGCATGTCTATCACATTTACGCCATCAGAACGTCGAACCGGGAGGCCCTGCAACGCGCCTTCCTCGACCGCGGCATTCAATCCGGCATCCACTATCCAACGCCCGTACACCTCATGCCCGCATATTCGGACCTCGGCTACAGGCTCGGGCAGTTCCCTCATTCGGAAAGAGCTGCGGCGGAAGTGTTGTCGCTTCCGATGTATCCGGAAATCGCCCCGGCGGCCCAGGAAACTGTGGCGGCGGCGCTCCTGGAGTTCGAAGCATCCAGAAAGCCTTTCGCTATGTCTTCTCTCTCTGCTGCATGATCTAAAGGCAGTTGCCCGTTCGACAGGCTCACCATGAGGTGTAACGCTCTGATAACACACGACCTCATCGTGAGCTGTCGAAGCCTCATCCTGAGCTTGTCGACGGATGGAGCCAAGAATTCCCGTTTTTCAGCATCCTGCTAGGGGATCGAACTTATGAACATTGACGGCGCCCGTATTCTGGTGACTGGCGGCTGCGGCCTCATCGGGTCGACGACTATCGACCTGCTGCTCCGCGAGCACGATCCCGAATCCATTGTCATCCTCGATAATCTCAGCCGCGGCACACTTCACAACGTTACGCAAAGTCTCAAAGACCGGCGCGTCAAACTCATCAGAGGAGACATCCGCGACGCCGACGAAGTCCGTGGGGCGATGCGCGGCATGGACGCCGTCATCCATATGGCGACGCTGCGCATAACTGCCTGCGCGGCGGAGCCCCGGGAGGCGATGGGCGTGATGTGCGACGGCAGCTACAATGTCGTCGAGGCCGCACACGAAGCGGGCGCAAAGAAAGTCGTCACCGCCTCCTCAGCCTCGATTTACGGCCTCGCCGAACAATTCCCCACACCTGAAACTCACCACCCCTACAACAATCGCACGTGGTACGGCGCCAGCAAAATCATGCTGGAGGGGCTGTTGCGGTCCTTCAACGACATGTACGGGCTTCCTTATGTGGCTTTGCGCTACTTCAATGTTTACGGCCCCCGCATGGACATTCACGGCAAATATACTGAGGTGCTGATTTGCTGGATGGAGCGCATCGCCGCCGGGCAGCCGCCGTTAATACTTGGCGACGGCACGGCCACGATGGACTTCATTCATGTCGAGGATGTCGCCCGCTCGAATGTGCTTGCCTTGCAATCGGACGTCTCCGATGAGGTCTTCAACGTTGCAAGCGGTGTTGAAACCAGCCTGAACGAACTCGCATTCGCTCTGCTTGACGCGATGGGTTCCAAACTGAAACCGGAATACGGTCCCGAGCGCAAGGTGAACCCGGTTTCCCGCCGCCTCGCGGACATCTCGAAAGCAGAGCGCATGCTGGGGTTCAGGTCCTCGATTAGCCTCGGCGATGGCCTGGCGGGGCTGGTGCGCTGGTGGAGCGCCAGCCGGGAATTGGTTGGCGCCTGAGTTCCCAACCCCGTGTCAGCAACCGCCTCGGAGAAGCCTCGCCAATGATACCAATCGCCAAGACTGTGATGGACGAACGGGAAGCCGGCGCCGCCCGGCGCGTGATTCTCAGCGGATGGATCACACAAGGCCCCGAAGTCGCGGCCTTCGAGCGGGAGTTCGCCGCTTTCACCGGCGCGGCTCATGCTGTCGCCGTGTCGAACTGCACCACCGCGCTTCACTTGGCCCTTCTTGCGGCCGGCGTCTCGGCGGGCGACGAGGTGATCACCGTCAGTCACTCCTATATCGCGACCGCAAATTCCATCCTCTATTGCGGCGCGACTCCCATCTTCGTCGACATCGATCCTCTGACCTTCAATCTCGACGCCTCGCTGATCGAGGCGGCGGTTACGCCGCGCACCCGCGCGATCCTCTGCGTGCATCAGATGGGGATGCCTTGCAATCTCGGCGAGATTATTGGAGTCGCCCGCTCCCTTGGCGTTGCAGTCGTAGAGGACGCCGCCTGCGCCATCGGCAGCGAGATCTTATGGAACGGCGAATGGCAAAAGATCGGACGCCCCCACGGGGACGCGGCCTGCTTTTCCTTCCATCCCCGCAAGGTCATGAGCACCGGCGACGGCGGCATGATCACGACATCGAACCCGGAGTGGGCCGCCAAATTCCGCCTGCTTCGCCAGCACGGCATGTCCGTGCCCGACACAGTTCGCCACGGCTCGCCCCAGGTGATTTTCGAGGAGCATCCCCTCCTCGGCTACAACTACAGGCTGACCGACATTCAGGCGGCGGTGGGCCGGGAGCAGCTCAAGCGCTTGCCTGACATCGTTGCTGCGAGGCGCTCGCTTGCCGACAGATATGCCCGGCTCTTGCGCGGCATTCCTGGGCTTGGCCTGCCGGTAGAACCGGCCGATGTCAGATCCAATTGGCAAAGCTTCTGTGTGCGGCTGCCAGAGCGCTGCAACCAGCGGGACGTTATGCAGGCGATGCTCGACGCCGGCGTTGCGACGCGCCGCGGCATCATGTGCGCGCATAGGGAGAAGGTCTATTCCGCTGTCCCGAACAGGCGCCCACTGCCGCAGTCGGAAGCAGCGCAGGATCGGTGCATCGTCCTTCCGCTCTATCCGCAAATGACAGAGGAAGAACAGGATCGCGTTTGCGGAGCACTCGCTGAAGCCTGCCGGTAAGACGCACCGCAAACAATGAGCCGGAGCGCGCTTTCGATTCCATCGAAAGCGGATAAGCCCTAGTCCTCCGCCCAAGCGCGCTTAACCTCCCGTTTCAAGTTTAGAAAAACCAATTATTATTTGATCATGCCGATCGATCGATGCGATCTTGGCTGAGTGTTTTCCGAATTTATGGTTTCCGGTCTCAAGCGCCTAAGATGACGCTCCGATACTTATAGAGGTGAACATGCGTAATATCTCAAAAGAACGATATGTCGCCACCAATGTTTTGATGGAATTCGAGGACGGTTCAGTGTCCTTTTCTATCCAGCAAGGCGCGACGCTCGCTGATATTTCAGATAAATTGGACACAGTCGGGATGTGGCGCACCGGCAAGCTCCTTTCCATCGATGTACGCTTCAAGGCGCCAGACGGCAGTCGGTCCAGATGTGGCCCCGGCCATCCGGCGAGGTCGTCCCCGGTCAATCGAACCGCGCGGGCGCCGGATAACCTTACCGCACAGTTCGATCGTTCAGCCCGGCCTCATCCCGCCCGGCGGCCCTGAGAGCCATAGCGCGCAATAAGGGGCCGATGGCTTCCGGCAAACTCAGGAAGCCATTCATCTCATTGAGAAAGCGAAGCACATGCCAGACCAGCCTTTCTCAGAGGCGATCCTCACGAATATTCCTCATCTGCGGGCCTATGCGCAATTAATGACGGGCGACGTTTCAAGCGGCGACCGCGAGGTCTCGGAAACGCTCAGACGAGCCCTCGACGAAGTGAAGGAGCTTCGCAAGGCGCCCGATTTCCGAATCGGCCTTTTTATAATCCTCAGAATTCCTCGCCGGCAGTAATCGCTCGGCGCGAAGGGTCACGGGGCTTCCGGCGATCTACGAGCGGCTCAATCGGCCTTTCCAGATCGCCAGTGAACATGTGGAGAGGCCGATGAGCCTCGCATGCGCCCTTCTGCGCCTCATCTTTCAGGACCGGGAAGCTGTCGTCTTGCGAGCCGGCGTGAGACTGTCTCGCGAGGAAGCCGGGAAAATCGTTGGCTGCGGATCGCGTGCGTTCGAGGCGAGAACGCGGAACGGCTTCGCGCGCCTTGCGGAGATCCTGCCAGGAAAAACCCCGCCGGCCTTTGCTGGTGAGACGGCTTCCTGCCGCGCATTATCTGGCATGGGCAAGGCTATCGAGCTGCAACAAGAAGCGGCGTCTGGCGTGTGCACGTGTTCCCTCTAACGCGCGTCGCCGCTTTGCCCAACGCATGGTCATCCCGGCCGAGCGAAGCGCGAGCCGGGATCTGCAAGAAATGAGCGCTTCGAATTATTCAGATTCCGGACAAGGCTTCGCCTTTTGGGCCGGAGCCCGGCCATGACAATAGGTGGCGGCGCTTGACGACGGAATTGGCGGAAACATCGGGGTAATCAAGTTCCGGGATGACCGGCAAAGGACATCCTGTGGCTTGATTGGGAAACTCTTCTAGTTCCTGACTTCGAGGAGGCGGCGCGCGATGACTTGCGCCTGGATTTCGGCGGCGCCTTCGAAGATGCTCAGGATGCGCGCGTCGCACAGCACGCGGCTGATGGGATATTCGAGCGCGAAGCCGTTGCCGCCGTGGATTTGCAGCGCGTTGTCGGCGCAGGACCACGCCACGCGCGCGGCGAGCAGCTTCGCCATGCCGGCTTCGAGGTCGCAGCGATGCCCCTGGTCCTTCTCCCGGCCTGCATAATAGGTGAGCTGGCGGGCGACCATGGTTTCGGCAGCCATCATGGCGATCTTGCCGGAGATGCGCGGGAAGTTGACGATGGCCTTGCCGAATTGCTGGCGCTCCATCGCATAGCGAAGCCCGAGGTCCATCGCCGATTGCGCGACGCCGACCGCGCGCGCGGCCGTCTGGATGCGCGCGGATTCGAAGGTCTTCATCAGCTGCTTGAACCCCTCGCCCTCCTCTCCGCCGAGAAGCCCATCCGCCGGCACCTCGAAGCCGTCGAAGGACAGCTCGTATTCCTTCATGCCGCGATAGCCGAGCACCTCGATTTCGCCGCCGGTCAGGCCCTCGACCGGGAACGGATTCTCGTCCGTGCCGCGCCGCTTTTCCGCGAGGAACATGGACAGCCCGCGATAGCCCGGCTCAGCCGGATTGGTTCGCGCGAGCAGGGTCATCACATCGGCGCGGACGGGGTGCGTGATCCAGGTCTTCTGGCCCGTGATCCTGTAGACGTCGCCGTCGCGGACCGCGCGCGTCTTCAGCGACGCCAGATCGGACCCTGTGTTCGGCTCGGTGAACACCGCCGCCGGCAGAACCTCGCCGCTCGCGATCTGCGGCAGCCAATACTCTTTTTGTGCGGCCGTGCCGCCGCCAAGGATCAGCTCGGCCGCGATTTCCGAGCGCGTGCCGAGCGAGCCCACGCCGATATAGCCGCGGGACAGTTCCTCCGAAACGACGCACATCGCCTCCTTGCCGAGGCCGAGCCCGCCGAACTCCTCCGGGATGGTGAGGCCGAACACGCCCAGCTCGTTCATCTTCGCGATGATTTCGAGCGGGATGTACTCGTTCTTCATGTGCCATTCGTGGGCGTGCGGCTTAACCTCCGCCTCGACGAAGCGGATCATCTCGCCGCGCATGGCTTCGAGCGTGTCGTCGAGGCCGCCGTCGCCGAAATGGCCCGTGCCGGCGGCGTGCTGGACCAGCTCCGCGAGCCTGGCGCGCGCCGCGGGCGAATTCGCCTTGACGAGCTTGATCACGCCCGCGCTCGCAAACATGTCGCGGTCGGCGGGCTCCAGGTCGAGATCGTGGAAACGCACCGTCTCGGCCTGGCTCATCGGAATGCCTCCGAGAATTTGCGCCGCATATTCGCCAACGCCGATCTGGGTCAGCAGCGCCTCCATCTCGCCGAAGCGATGCCCCTCGGTGAGACGGCGCGCATAGGACGCCATCTGCTTGATAGCCTCGGCGTAGGTGGCAAGCCAGGACAGCCCATGACAGGCGTGCTGTTCGCGCTCCATCAGCTCGCTCGAAAGCGCGTTGTCCGCGCTGACCTTGGCGCGAATTGCGACGGTGGCGCGCCGGACGAGCCGCTCGGCGTTGGCGGCCGCCTCGCCGCAGAGCGAAAGCAGGTCGGGGGCCACGATGGCGGCGGCGGAATGGCTTTCGGCGGCGAGGCTCATACTGGCCTTTTCCTTTTCACTCTGCATGCGGTCTCTAACTATACATAGAAAGCGCCGCGACAACCGGTTTCGAAACGAACTTATCCGCTTTCGATGGAATCAAAAGCGCGCTCCAGGCTTTGTTTTGACGTGCGCCTTACCGGAAAACCGCTTCACACTTTTCCGGACGCACTCTTGTCCGGCTTGCCGGCGGCCACCGGCGAAGAATGGCCGCCCGCCCGGAGACATTATTTTCTCCGCCCGAACACCATGTCGAGCCACATGCTGAAGAACGTCTTCTGCTGATTATCCTTCGGCTTCGGTTCCTTCTTCGGGGCGGCCTCGCGCCTGGCGGCGGGCGCAGGAGCTGCGGCCTCGGGCTTAGGCGCGGCTGCCGCGGGAGAAGGCTGGGGTTTGGGCGCGGGCTCCGGCGCCGGAGCGGGTTCCGGATGCCGCGCGGGCTTGACATCTATCGCGGCTGCGGGCGCCGGTTCGGGCGCGGGTGGGATGTCGATGGCGGCCGCTGGCGCGGGTTCCGGCGCCGGAGCGGGCTGCGGCGGAACTTCTGGCGCTGCGAACGGCTCGGGCAGAGGCTCCGCCGCCAAGGCTGGCGTGCCGATCTCGTGCGCCGCCTCGACAACCTCGCGCACGGAGGCGGCCTCGATGGGCGCTGCCGGCGCCTGGGCTAGCGGCTCGATGGGGAGAACTTCCGGCATGGCGCAAGGCTCGGAGGAGCGCTTCTCCAGCTCCGCCGCCGCAACCGGCGTTTCCTCGACGTGATGATGCAGATGCGGCGCATCGTGATGCTGGTGCGCGATCTCGATGCCGAGGCTCGTCGCGACCTCGTCCACGCGAACCTTGGCGGCGGCGGCGATCTCGTCGAAGCTCGCGCCTTGAGGGAGGCCTTCGATGCTGGCGTCAGGCGCTGGAGCCGGCGGCGCCTCTTGCGGGATGTTTTCGGGGCCGGCCTCCGCATGCGGCTCGGGGAAGGCCGCGGCCTCCTGGGCCACATTCTCGATCCCGGCGGGCGCGGGGCTGACAGGCAGGCCTGCGAGAGCGTCGAGCTTGTTCGACGCCGCATAGAAGGCGTTGCCGGACAGCTCGCGTTCGGCCAACCTGCGCACTTCGGCGAGCGCAGCGCCGAATGAAGCGCCGCCCGCGCCCGCGATGCCATAGTCTCCGTCGAAACCGGCAAGCCGGGCCAGGTCATCGATCAGCTGCGCGCCCGTCTGTTGGGCCGCGCCCTGGAGGCTGGCGCCGGCGGCCTGTCGCAGGCCGGCCAGCGCTTTCAGGAAATCGTCCGATGCTCGCGTCATGCGTGGCTCCAGTTCTCTTTCGCGTTATGCGGATAGGAACGAAGCCGGGTCGTCAACCGAACCGCGCTTTGGACGCCTCCACAGCATCCTCAAACGTACGCAAGCCTGTATGCGGCGCGCTGACGAGTACCGCCATGTTGCCCGGCCGATGCTCGTTCTTCCACATGCGCATATGCGCTTTCGGAATGTCGGTCCAGGGGAAAACTTCACTCATGCACGGATCAATGCGGCGCTCAATCATAAGGCGGTTCGCCTGGCTCGCCTGCAACAGATTGGCGAAGTGCGATCCCTGCAACCGCTTCTGGTGCATCCAGAGGTAACGCGCGTCTAGCGTGAGATTGTAGCCGCTGGTGCCGGCGCAGATTACAACCATGCCGCCGCGCTTCACCACGAACACCGACACCGGGATCGTCGCCTCGCCCGGATGCTCGAAAACGAAGTCGACGTTGTTGCCCTTGCCCGTGTGCTGCCAGATGGCGGCGCCGAACTTGCGGACTTCCTTGAACCACTCGCCATATTCGGGCGTGCCGACCTTCGGCATCTGCCCCCAGCACTTGAACTCCTTGCGGTTGATGACGCCGTGCGCGCCGAGCGACATCACGAAGTCCCTCTTGTCGTCGTCGGAAATCACGCCGATGGCGTTCGCGCCCGAGGTTGCGCACAGCTGCACGGCGAAGGAGCCGAGACCGCCGCTCGCGCCCCAGACGAGCACGTTGTGGCCAGGGCGCAGCACGTGCGGGCGATGGCCGAACAGCATACGATAGGCGGTGGCGAGCGTCAGCGTATAGCACGCGCTCTCTTCCCAGGTCAGGTGCTTCGGCCGCGCCATGAGCTGGCGATCCTGCACGCGGGCGAATTGGGCGAAGGAGCCGTCGGGCGTCTCGTAGCCCCAGATGCGTTGCGAGGGCGAGAACATGGGGTCGCCGCCGTTACACTCTTCGTCGTCGCCGTCGTCCTGATTGCAGTGCACCACAACTTCGTCGCCGACCTTCCAGCGCTTCACCCTGGAGCCGACCGCCCAGACGATGCCGGCCGCGTCGGAGCCCGCGACATGATAGGGCTGCTTGTGAGTATCGAGCGTGGACACCGGCACGCCGAGCGCGGCCCAGACGCCATTGTAATTCACGCCCGCGGCCATGGTCAGGATCAGGACTTCGTGACTGTCGAGCTTCCAGGTGGGCACGACCTCCATCTGCATCGCCTCGTCGGGCGGGCCGTGGCGCTCTTTCCGGATCACCCAGGCGTACATTTTTTCGGGAACATGGCCGAGCGGCGGGATCTCTCCGACTTCGTAGAGATCCTTCAAGCCGCCCCCGGAATTCGAGGATGTGGGTTGCTTGAACGCGATGATCTCACTCATGAAACCGCTCCTTGATGCGTTAACCTGCCGCGCCTTTTTTGGTTGCAGTGCAGCATGACGCGTTTTCCAGAGAAGCGCAATATAGCCTTAACGCGGAGTCGCCTCGTTTTGCGGCGCTTTGCCCACGCCTGACGCAATGTTGAAGAACGGGACGGCGCCCGCGTTCCCGAGGATGGTTTGCGGCGGCTGGCCGGACCAGCGCTGCGCGATCGTCAATTCGATCACGCGCTCATTCTCTTTCAGCGCCTCGCCGCGGACGCGAATGCTTTGCGCCTCCGCCGCCGCGCGAAGCTCGATGCCACGAGCCTCGCCCTCCGCGGCAAGGATTTGACTTTGTTTCTGCGCCTGCGCACGCGCGATCTGGGCTTCGGCTTCGGCACGGGCGGTCACCACTTTCTGTTCGCCTTCATAGCGGATGCGGTTCACGGTGTTCTCGGCGGCGATGGCGTCGTTCTTGGCCTTCACCGCCGCCTCGACCGAGGCGACAAAAGTATCGGAATACTTTATTGCCGGGATCTGCAAGTCAAATATCTCGACGCCGAACAGCTCCCGCACCGATTGGCTGACGGCGACGCGAACGTCGGCGGCGATCTGCTCCCGCTCTTCCGAAATCTTGACAGTGTTTCTTTTTGCGAACAAGCGTAATGCGCGATCGGCGATAATCTGCTGGATGTTGTGGCTGATATCGAGGTTTCCCGACCGCCCGACCTGGTAGAGCAGCTTCAGCACGGCGTCTTTCGGAATGCGATAGGTGACGCCGACGGCGATCTGAACGGACTGATTGTCGACGGTGTAGACGCGCAGGTTTTCGATGCGAAATGTGTCGATGGAGACCTGAATCTTGTCCACCGTGTCGATGAACGGCGCCTTCAAATGCAGGCCCGGCTCGAACGGTTCCTCTGAAAGGACCGTGCCCAGGCGCCGGACGCCTGCCATTTCGGTTGGCTGGACGATGAAGAAGCAGTCGCTGAGGACGTAAAGGAGAACGATCGCGGCGACGGCAAGCCTCGCCGCCCCAAGGGGGCCTGCGAACCTGGAAAACCATGCCGTCGATGTTTTAGATGATGTCGGATTCCGTCATGCCCGCCCTCCGCTGGAATGCGTTGCGCGGCTGAGCTTGACCTGTTTCTTAGCCGAAACATGTTGCGATTGAGGCGGAAATGCGCCGATGCTGCCACCAAGGCCCCCCGCGGCTCGGGTTGAGTTTGCGGACAGGGACACGATAGCCTGGACCGCCGGACCAACGAAGCTTGGTCGCTCCCCGGCAGCGGACGTTAACCCAGCAGTTTCGCGATGTAGCGCGGCAGCACAAAAGCGGCCTTGTGAACCTCGGGCGTGTAGTACCCCGTGGCGATGCCAGCCGCTTCGAAACGCTCGGCCAAGGTCTCGGCCCGGACGGCGCGAAGGACGGGATCGTTTGCGGCCCAGGCGAGCGCGAACGGGCCGCCGAAATAGGTCGGCTGGTCGCAAAGATAGGTCGCGTGGTCCTGGAAGATGGACTTGAACAGCGTCATGGTCCCGGTCAGGTGGTCCGGGTGCATGAAGGGCAATCCGTTCTGCGTGACAAGCACGCCCGGCGTGTTAAGACAGCGCGCGCAGCCCTCGAAGAATTCGCGCGTGAACAGAACCGCCGCCGGCCCGACCGGCTCGGTGGAATTGACGATGATCGCGTCGAAGCGCTCCAAAGTTTCCGCCACATAGCGCACGCCGTCGGCGATCACGATCTCCGCGCGCGGATCGTCGAACGCGCCTTGCGAGATCTGCGGCAGATGCTCCCTCGACAGATCGACCACCGTGCTGTCGATCTCGCACAGCACGACGCGCTCCACGCTCCTGTGCTTCAGCACTTCGCGCATCACCCCGCCATCGCCGCCGCCGATGACAAGCACGCGCTTCGCATGCCCGGCCCCGAGCGCGAACAGCGGCGTATGCGCCATCATCTCGTGATAGATGAACTCGTCCTTCGTCGTAAGTTGCACGACGCCGTCCAGCATCATCACGCGCCCGAAGGTCTCGTTGTCGAAAATGACGAGGTGCTGATGCCCGGTGCGGTTTTCGTAGAGAATGCGATCCGCCATGAGCGCGCAGCGCCAATGCGGATGCAGCGTTTCTTCGACCCAGCGCGTCATGCGGTTTCTCCCGGCGCGTGGCCGCGTTTGAAAATCAGATTCTTCGAGGTCATGACTTGCACGGTCTCCCCGTTCTGATTTGTGGTCGTCGTCCTCAATGTGACGATGGCCTGATGAGGCTTCGAAGACGACGGCGTAATTTCAACGATTTCGGCCTCGACCGAAAGCGCGTCTCCGGGCCGCACGGGTCTCGGCCAGGACACCTCCACCCCGAAGCCGACCGAGCCGCCGACAAACGGCATCGCGCCGTCGGCCAGCATTCGCATGGTGGCGCAGGCGGTGTGCCAGCCGCTCGCCGCCAGCCCCTTGAACACGGTGGCCTTGGCCGCCTCCGGGTCCGTGTGGAACGGCTGCGGGTCGAACTCCCTCGCGAAGGCGACGATCGCCTCCTCGCTCAGCGTGACCGGCCCGCCGGAAAAAATCGTGCCGGGCCGGAGATCCTCAAGATAGAGCAAATCCTTGCGCATGGAGCCGCCGCCTCACAACCGTAGTTTACGGGTGAAAATATGCCGATTGCGATGGGCGAGCAACCACTCAGCCGAATAGTCTTGTGCACCGCGGTGGGCGCCGCGATCACAAACGCGTTTCTTGTATTCCTGGAAGAATGCCCCGCTCGCGCGGGGCGCTCCGCTTCGAGGCCGCTCAGGCGGCCAGCTTCAACTGCGTGGCCGCTTCCTGGCCGCGCAGGATCTCCTTGACGATGATCTCTTCCGGATCGAACGCTTTCCGTAGCACCTCGATCGCCAGATGGGGCTTCGCATGGCCGCACATGAACAAGTCAAGCGCGGCGTAGCCATACTCAGGCCAGCTGTGGATCGATATGTGCGATTCGGCCAGCACCGCCACCCCAGACACGCCGCCATTTGGCGTGAAATGATGCAAATGGATATGCAGGAGCGTAGCCCCTGAAACCTCGATGCATTGTCTGAAGGTCTGTTCGATGTGGTCGATGTCCGTCAAGCCGCGTGCCATTCAGCACGTCGACTAGGAGGTGAGTTCCGGCGAATCTCACGCCGTTGCGCTCACAAAAGTAGTCTTTACGATCCTCTCCGTCCGAGTGTGTGACGAAAAGGGCATGCGTTTCTTCCGTTTGGGCGGTGCTTGAACCTCGATCCAAGTCCATCCCCAATTGGAAGAGGGCGTCATGGAATGCCATGATGGCGTCCTCCCCAACCAGCAGATGTCCAGATATGAACAGGGGGGGTATGTGCATCGCATTGCCCCCCATTTCAAGAGAAAAATCGTGCTTCGGCCTAAATTATTTGACGCAGGAAAATCGGAGCCTGGGCGTGGGGGGGCTCACGGGCTTCTCCTTTGGTCAACACACTGATTTCATTGAGATCTTTTTTGGGGCGCCGCTCACGTCGCCACGCGGCTTTCCGCGAAGTTTTCCCGCGTCTTTTTGTTGAGATTTGCAGCGGGTGCGCTTTTGCGCGCAAGACGATCGTGAAGAAAGCGCGCCGCGTGCTCGACAAGGCCGGCGTTACGGCGAGTTTTTCGATGAAATTGAATTAGATGCTTGAGTTTTTCTTGGCGCGGCCGCGCGGCGAAGGCGGTCGCCGATGGCTTCCCCGAGGCCGTGCGCGGGGATCGGCATGACCGCGATTTGCCAGGGGCGCCGCGCGTCGAGCGCGCGCAGATGAGCGAAGAGATTGGCCGCAGCCTCGCGCAGATCGCCGGACGGGCTCAGATTGAGCGCGCCTTCCGGCGCCCCCGGCCCGAACGCGAGCAGCGCCTCGCCGGGCAGAGCCTCCGCCGCGTCGAGGCGCAGGCCGGCGCGCGGCGCGTAATGGCTCAGGAGTTGCCCCGGCGACTGCACCTTGCCCTCGGACGGCTCAGCGAGCGCGCAGCCGAGCGCCGCCTCGATCTCCTCGCGGGCGACGGCGCCCGGCCTGAGCAGCGTGGGGCGGGGCGCGAGAGCGACGATAGTAGACTCCAGCCCGGCTTCGGCGGCGCCGCCATCGAGGATCGTCCCGATTGCGCCGTCGAAATCCTCGGCCACATGCTCGGCGCGGGTTGGACTGACCCGGCCCGATTTGTTCGCGCTCGGCGCGGCGATGGGAACGCCCGCCGCCTCGATCAGCGCGCGCGCTGTCGCGTGCGCCGGGATGCGGATGGCGATGGTATCGAGCCCCGCCGTCACAAGCTCGCTGACGCGATGCCGGGCGTACGGCGCGCGCGCCAGAATCAGCGTGAGCGGCCCCGGCCAGAAGCGGCGCGCGAGCGCCAGCGCATCCTCGCCGAACTCCGCCAGATCGCGCGCGGCGGCAAGCTCCGCGACATGCACGATCAGCGGATTGAAGCGCGGGCGCCCCTTCGCCTCGAAAATGCGCGCCACAGCCTGCCCTTGCGTTGCGTCCGCGCCAAGCCCGTACACCGTCTCGGTCGGAAACGCGACCAGACCGCCCGCGCGGATCGTCCGCGCGGCATCCTCAATCGCAGCCCTGTCAGCCTTGACGATCATGCCTTCTCAATGCAGCGCCGCGATGGGGGAGGAGCGGCGGGTCAATGTAAGCTCCCATACGAACAAAGCATATTCAACAGCGCCGCATTGTGGATTATTGTAACCGCTCGCCCGCACCCGGATTTGCCACCCGCCGCTGCCCGGCGGCGGCGCAGCCACGGAGGATCGATGACCTATCGCGCGCCCGTCGCGGACATCGCGTTTGCGCTCAACCACATCGCCGGATTTCCAGAGCTGATCGAGCGCGGCCTGTTCGAGGATTTGGACCAGGACACGGCGATGGCGATCCTTGACGAGGCGGCGCGCTTCGCGAATGAGGAGATCGCGCCGACCAACCGCGCGAGCGACATGCAAGGCGCGCGGCTCGTCAACGGCGCGGTGGTCATGCCGGACGGCATGGCCGCGGCCTATCGCAAATGGGTCGAGGGCGGCTGGGGCAGCGTGGCGGTTCCGCGCGAATTTGGCGGGCAAGGGCTGCCCTACGCGCTGTCGCTGGCGCTGACCGAGATGTGGAACGGCGCCAACATGGCCTACGGGCTTTGCCCGATGCTCACGCAGGCCGGCGTGAACGCCATCATCGCGCATGGCTCGCCGGAGTTGCAGCGCATCTATCTGCCGAAGCTCGTGACGGGCGAATGGACAGGCTCGATGCAGCTTACCGAACCGCAGGCGGGCTCCGATTTGCGCTCCATGAAGACGCGCGCGATCGCAGCGGGCGACGGCAGTTATAAAATCACGGGCGCGAAAATCTTCATCACCTACGGCGAGCATCCGATGACGGAGAACATCGTCCATATGGTGCTCGCGCGCCTCGCCGACGCGCCCCCCGGCACAAAGGGCCTGTCGCTGTTCCTTATCCCGAAGCGCTTCGTGAACGGCGACGGATCGCTTGGCGAACTGAACGACGTGACCTGCGCGAAGCTCGAACACAAGCTCGGCATCAACGGCAGCCCGACGGCGGTGTTGAACTACGGCGACAAGGGGGGCGCCGCCGGCTGGCTCGTCGGCGAGCCGAATGGCGGCTTGAAGGCGATGCTCACCATGATGATCGAGGCGCGCATCGGCGTCGGCGCGCAAGGCGTCGGCGTCGCGGAGCGCGCATTCCAGCAGGCGCTTGTCTATGCGCGCGACCGCAAGCAGGGCGCGTCTGAGGGCGGCGATCCAAACGGTTCGGTGGCCATCATCGAGCACCCGGACGTAAAACGCATGCTGCTTTCCATGAAGGCGAAGACCAGCGCCGCGCGCGCGATCTGCTACGCGACCGCGGTCGCGATGGACCTCGCGCATCATGGGCCGGACGAGGCGGAGCGCAGGCGCGCGCACGCCGAGGCCGCGCTGCTCACGCCCATCGCCAAGGCCTACTCGACCGACATCGGCGTTGAGGTCGCCTCCGAGGGCATCCAGGTGCATGGCGGCATGGGCTACATCGAGGAGACGGGCGCCGCGCAGCATTACCGCGACGCGCGCATTACGCCGATCTACGAGGGCACGAACGGCATCCAGGCCATCGACCTCGTCACGCGCAAGATCGCGTCGAACGGCGGCGAGACGCTGGCGCGCTTCATCGCCCGCCTGAAGGAGGCGGCGCGCGCGGTAAAGAGCGCGAACGAGCCCGCATTCGGCGCGACCGCCGAGCGCCTTGAGGCGAGCCTCGCGGATCTGGAGGAGACGAGCGGTTGGCTCGTGCGCCAGCTTTCGGAGAACCGGAGCGCGGCGCTTTCCGGCGCGACTCCGTTCCAGCGTCTGTTCGGCCTTGCCGCCGGCGGCGTGTTTCTCGCAAAAGGAGCGCTGTCGGCCGCGCGCGGAGCTGACGCCCACCGCGCGGACGCCCATATTATCGAGGCGCGGCACTTCGCCGAAAGCCTGATGGGCGAAACGGCGGGGCTGCGGCGCTCTGTCCTTAACGGACACGACTCCATAAGCCGGGCGGACGCCGTTCTGGGAGGGCGCTAGCATGAGCGAGAATGTCACGATCCGCCGCGAGGGCGCCGTCCAGATCCTCCGGCTGAACCGGCCGGAAAAGAAGAACGCGCTGACCGTGGCCATGTACGAGGCGCTGGCCGGCGCGCTCAACGCCGCCAACGCGGACGACGGCGTCGCCGTGACGGCGATCCTCGGCCAGCCCGGCGTGTTCTGCGCGGGCAACGACATCGCCGACTTCCTCGCAGCGAGCCAGGGCGGCGCGGTGCTGCACGGCTTCGAGTTTCTGAAGGCGCTCGCCACGTGCGACAAGCCGCTGATCGTGGCCGCGGACGGCCCCGCCGTCGGCATCGGCACGACGCTGCTGTTCCACTGCGATCTCGCCTTCGCAAGCCCGCGCGCCGTGTTCCAGACGCCGTTCGTCGATCTCGGCATCGTGCCGGAGGCGGGGTCGAGCCTGCTCGGCCCGCGCGTCATGGGTCATGTCCGCGCGTTCGAGCTTCTGGCGATGGGCGCGCCCTTCTCGGCGGAGCAGGCGAAGGAGGCCGGCCTCATCAACCGTATCGTGGCGCCGGACGCGCTTGAGAGCGAAGCGCTCGACGCGGCGCAAACGCTGGCCGGGAAGCCGCGCGAAGCGTTGCGGATTGCGCGCCGCCTGCTTCGCGGCGACACGGCCGCGCTGAAGCAGCGCATGCAGGAGGAGGGCGCCCTTTTTCTGGAGCGCGTGAAATCGAATGAAGCCGCTGCGGCTTTCTCCGCGTTTTTGCAGAAAAGCAAACGCTCCGCACAGTAAGATGGCATACTGTGCGCCCGCCGGCGCTTCTTCACGGGATCGGCGAAGCGGGACGCGGGCTTCGTGCTCAGGGCTGTGATGACAAAAGAAGAACAGAGGCAGTGAGAATGGGAACGCTTCACAAGAAAACGCTCTTCATCACGGGCGGCAGCCGGGGCATCGGCTTGGCGATCGCGCTGCGCGCGGCCAGGGATGGCGCGAACATCGCAATCGCGGCAAAAACTTCCGATCCCCATCCGAAACTGCCGGGCACGATCTTCACCGCCGCCGCCGAGATCGAGCAGGAAGGCGGCAAGGCGCTTCCCATCCTGTGCGACATTCGTTTCGAGGATCAGGTGCAGGCGGCGGTCGAGCAGACAGCGAAGCATTTCGGCGGCGTCGATATCTGCGTGAACAATGCGAGCGCGATCAGCCTGACGCCGACGGCGCAAACCGACATGAAGCGCTACGACCTCATGCACCAGATCAACGGGCGCGGGACGTTCCTGACCTCGAAAACCTGCCTTCCCTATCTCAAGCGGGCGGAAAACCCCCACATCCTCATGCTGTCGCCGCCGCTCGACCTGAACCCGAAATGGTTCGCGCCTCACGTCGCCTACACCGTCGCCAAGTACAACATGAGCCTTTTCGTGCTGGGCTTGTCGGCCGAGCTGAAGCGCGACGGCGTCGCGGTCAACGCGCTGTGGCCGCGCACCACCATCGCAACTGCCGCCGTCGCCAACCTGCTGGGCGGCGACAAACTGATGCGCGCGAGCCGGAAGGCCGACATTCTGGCGGATGCGGCGCACGTCATCCTCACAAAGCCGTCGCGCGATTTCACCGGCAATTTCTGCATCGACGACACGCTGCTCTGGGACAACGGCCGGCGCGAGTTCGATCATTACCGCATCGATCCGAGCGAGGACCTCGCGCCCGACTTCTTCGTCCCCGAGGACAGCGCGGCGCCGGTTTCGCTCAAGGCTCTCGTCAGCAAAAAGGCCGGCGAGGACTCGTCCATGACTACCCTGCAAATCACGCACGACGCCTTCCTCCGCCACGACACCGGCGAATGGCATCCGGAGCGGCCCGAACGCGTCAAGGCCATCGAGCAGGCGCTCTCCTCGGCGCGTTTCCAAAATCTAATCACCGTCGAGGCGCCGCTGGCGACGCTCGACCAGGTGGCGCGCGCCCATCCCCGGGCCTACATCGATCTGCTCGAAAGAAAGCAGCCGAAAGCCGATCTGATCGCGCTCGACGACGGCGACACCATCGTTTCGCCGGGCAGCTGGGAGGCGGCGCTCAGATCCGCCGGGGCCGCGATTTATGGCGTCGATGAAGTGATGCAGAAGCGCGCGAACAATGCGTTCTGCACGGCGCGGCCGCCGGGCCATCACGCGGAAATCGCCAAGGCGATGGGGTTCTGCCTCATCAACAACGCGGCGGTCGCGGCGTTTCACGCGCAGGCCGCTCATGGCGCCGAGCGCGTGGCCGTGGTCGATTTCGACGTGCATCACGGCAACGGCACGCAGGCCATCTTGTGGTCGCAGCCGACGATGATGTACGCCTCGACCCATCAAATGCCGCTCTTCCCCGGCACGGGCGGCATTACCGAGCGCGGCGAAACCGGCAACATCGTGAACTGCCCCCTGCGCGCGGGCGACGGCGGCCCGCAATTCCGCGAGGCTTTCGAATCCGTCATTCTCCCGGCGCTCCGCAAGCATGCGCCAGACCTGATCATCGTTTCGGCCGGCTTCGACGGGCACCGCGCCGACCCTCTCGGCAACCTCAATCTCGGCGAGGAGGATTACGCCTGGGTCACGCAAAAGTTGATAGATGTGGCGCGGGAACGCTGCGGCGGACGCCTGGTTTCAGTGCTCGAAGGCGGTTACGACTTGACCTCCTTGGGCCGCTCGGTGGCGGCTCACGTACAGACGCTGTTGGAAGCTTTTTGAGGGATGACAATGCAGACCGACGCGATCAAGGAGGCGGCCTCGCGGCTGCCCCGTCAGGCCTTTGCCGACATCAAGGGCATGAGTTTCGAAACCGCTCTGAAGGAGCTTGAGCAGATCGTGACGCGCCTCGAGCGGGGCGATGTGGAGCTGGAGCAGTCCATCGACATCTACGAGCGCGGCGAGGCGCTGCGCGCTCATTGCGATCAGCTTCTGAAACGCGCGGAAGCCAAGGTCGAGCGCATCACGCTTGGCGCGCAGGGGACGCCCGCGGGGGTTGCGCCGCTCGATGCCGAGGCGTAGCGACGCATCCGCTTCCGCCCCGCGGCGGCGAAAACAAACTTCCTCTCTTCGCCCTCATTAAGTGAAAATTCCGCATTCCGCGCAATTCTTTACGGCGGCGCGACCAAAAGCGCCCCGATAGCCGGGAGGCGCTTTTTTTTCGGTGTTGTCTCATACGAAATGCGACCCGTGGCGCCGCAATTGCGACGAAAAATTGCGTGTGCTTGCAGCGGCAATCGGCATAGGGTATTTGGCGACGTGACTTTGAAGGAAAGTGTTGACGTGACCATCAGCAACCGCACCCCTCTCCTCGATACCATCAAGTTCCCCCAAGACCTCCGCAACCTAGACCCCGATCAGCTTCAGCAAGTCGCCGACGAGCTTCGGAACGAGGTGATCGATTCGGTCTCCGTGACGGGCGGGCACCTCGGGGCGGGTCTTGGCGTCGTGGAGCTCACGGTCGCTCTCCACTATCTGTTCAACACACCCGAGGACCGCCTCATCTGGGACGTCGGCCACCAGGCCTATCCCCACAAGATCCTCACCGGACGGCGGGACCGCATCCGCACCTTGCGCCAGCCGGGCGGCCTCTCCGGCTTCACCAAGCGCTCCGAAAGCGAATTCGATCCGTTCGGCGCCGGCCACTCCTCCACCTCGATCTCGGCAGCGCTCGGCATGGCGGTCGCGCGCGACCTGAAGGACCCCGAGGACGGACGGCATGTGATCGCGGTGATCGGCGACGGCTCTATGAGCGCGGGCATGGCCTACGAAGCCATGAACAATGCCGGCGCCATGGACAAGCGCCTCATCATCATCCTGAACGACAACGACATGTCGATCGCGCCTCCGGTCGGCGCTCTGTCGCAATATCTAGCCCGCATCACATCGTCGGAGACCTTCCTCAAGGTTCGCGATATCGCCAAGTATTTCGCGCACAAGCTGCCGAAGGTCTGGGAGCGCCGCGCCGCCCGCGCCGAGGAGTTCACCCGCCATCTCTTCACCGGCGGCGTGCTGTTTGAGGAACTGGGCCTCTATTATGTCGGCCCCATCGACGGGCACAATCTCGATCACTTGATTCCCGTGTTGCGCAACGTGCGCGACGCCCATGTAGGGCCGGTGCTGATCCATGTCGTCACCCAGAAGGGCAAGGGCTACGAGCCTGCGGAGAAGTCGGTCGACAAATATCATGGCGTGACCAAGTTCAACGTCGTCACCGGCGCGCAGGACAAGGGCAAGGGCGGCCCGCCCAGCTATACCAAGGTCTTCGCGGAAAGCCTCATCGCGGAAGCTCGCAAGGACGACAGGATCGTGGCGATCACGGCGGCGATGCCGGGCGGCACGGGCCTCGATCTCTTCCAGAAGGAGTTTCCGAACCGCACTTTCGATGTCGGCATCGCGGAGCAGCACGCCGTAACCTTCTCCGCCGGGCTCGCGAGCGAAGGGCTGAAGCCGTTCGCGGCGATCTACTCCACCTTCCTGCAGCGCGGCTACGATCAGCTCGTGCATGATGTCGCGCTGCAGCATCTGCCGGTGCGCTTCATCCTCGACCGCGCCGGACTTGTCGGCGCGGACGGCGCCACGCATGCCGGCTCCTTCGACCTCGCCTTTCTCTGCTGCCTGCCCGACATCGTGGTGATGTCGCCTTCCGACGAGGTGGAGCTAAAGAACATGGTCGCGACGGCCGCCGCCATCGGCGACCGGCCGAGCGCGCTCCGCTATCCGCGCGGCGAGGGCTTCGGCTATGAAATGCCCGCCGAGGGCGAGGCGCTCTCCATCGGCAAGGGGCGCATCGTCCGGGAAGGCTCGACGGTCGCCCTGCTGTCACTTGGAACAAGGCTCCAAGAGGCCCTCAAGGCCGCCGACAAGCTCGCCGCGATGGGGTTGTCGACAACGGTCGCCGACGCGCGCTTCGCTAAGCCGCTCGACCGCGACCTCATCCGCCAGCTCTCCCGCCATCACGAGGTGCTGATCACTGTGGAGGAAGGCTCGGGCGGCGGCTTCGGCAGTCACGTGCTGGAGTTCCTGGCCCGCGACGGACTGCTCGACCACGGCCTCAAGGTGCGTCCGCTCGTGCTTCCCGACATCTTCATGGATCACGGCAAGCCCGAAGCGATGTACGAGACCGCGGGGCTCAATGCGAGTGGCATCGTCAATGCCGTCATCGGCGCGCTCGGCTCGGCGACGATCAAGACGCGGGACGAGCGCGCTTAAAGTTTCCCAATCGAGCCAACGGATGGCCTTTTAGTCGGTCATCCCGGAACCGCGAATCCTTATCCGGGATCTGAATAAATCGAAGCGCTCATATTTTGCAGATCCCGGCTCGGGCTTCGCCTGGCCGGAAATGACGATGCGTTGGGCAAGCCGGCGGAGTTTGCTTAGCTTTTGGGTCATGGCCGCGCTCGCGTCAGCCATCCAGCTGCAACGCCAATTGGAAATTTCGCCGGGTCGGGCCCGGCCATGACTTTGCGCGTTACTGCGCGAGTTCCAGCATGATCTCGTTGCGGCGCAGGAAGGGCAGCGTCCACGGCGGATTGTAGAAGGCGAGCACCGGCTCGCCCACGGTCGCGAGCTTGCGCATCTCGACGAACCGCCTCAGCTCATCGGTCTGCTCCGCGATGTCGGCGTCGCGCGCGATGCCGGAGAACGTCACCACGGCGAAGCGCCGCGCGGGATATGGCTTGAGGCTGACGCGCGGGTCCGACGGGACGGGCAAGGTCTGCATCGTCCACTCCTTCGGCATGATGAAGCGCACCGTCCACAGCTTGCCGGACTGAGCCTGCTCGGTGACGGGCGCGGTCATCGCGATCTTCTGCGCCTTCTCCTGCTCGACGGGCGCCGTCATCTCGATCTTGGCGCGCGGCTCGTTCTTGCCGAAGATGTAGGCCGCGATCAGCCGGAAGCCCTGCTCGATGGCGGGCTTGCGGTCGCCCTCGACGGTCGCCTCGGCCGCGATGGTGGGGCCGTAATCGCGGATTTCGATCCGCCCATCCTTCTCCAAAACCTTGTAGTCCGGCTGTTCAACGCGGCTCAAGACAGGCCCCGCGGCCACGGCGGCGGCAAGCGCGGCGGCTGCCAGCCCGCCCACCGTCAAAAGAACGGTTCTCCCTGCTATCATGCATTTCGCCCCGATGAAGTTGTGTGTCTACTCAACCGGAGATGTTGTTCGCGCCGGTGCGGCGCAAGGGGCAGGCGGCTCATCGCGGATGCGCTCCAAATCTTTGTTATTATCGTGCGTCCTTTTCGGAAAACCGCTTCACGCTTTTTCCGGACGCGCTCTTGCGTTTGCGCGAGCGCATCTCGCAGGCTAACATCCGCGCGCTTCCGCTTCACTCGAAGGCCCCCCATGAAAATCGTTAGACACCGGATCGAGTTCGAGACCGTGCAGCCGATCCAAATCCTCGACATCACGGCGCAAGTGAAGGAATGGGCCGCGGCGACGGGCGTGCGCGACGGCGTTGTCACCGTGACCTCGCTTCACACCACGGCGCGCGTAAACGTTAACGAGCGCGAGCCGCAGCTTGAAAAGGACATCGCGACCTTTCTCAAGCGTTTCGTCCCCTGCGATGGCGACTGGCTGCACAATCTCGCGGCGGTCGATGGCCGGGACAATGCGCACAGCCACATCCTCGGCCTGTTCATGAACTCCTCCGAAAGCATTCCGGTCGCGGGCGGCGAGCTGGTGCTCGGAAGCTGGCAGTCGATCTTCTTCATCGAACTGGACGGCCCGCGCCCGAAGCGGGGGCTTGAGCTGCAAATCATGGGCGAGGCCTGATCGTGACGCCGGACGACATTGCAGGCTTCTATGCGAAGCGCGGCGAGCTGAACGCCGAGGACTATATCGAACTCGATTTCGACTTCGAGTGCGCGGGCGATCCGCGCGAGGCCGCCGCGCATTTGTGCAGCGAGCAATCTACCGCGCAATGGCGGCGCGTGGGCGTGGACGAGGATTTCCGCCCGCGCTTCGGCGCCAAGGTGCTGGAGCTTGAACGCGAGCCGCGCCCTTCCGGCTTCAGCATCCCCGTCGAATGCGCCGCGCGAGGCCCCGTCCATTTCGTCCGCGCAACCATCGCGCATCCGCACGGCAATTTCGGCCCGCGCATCCCGAACCTGCTCTCGGCGGTCTGCGGCGAGGGCGCGTTCTTCTCGCCCGGCATCCCCCTGATCCGCCTGCAGGACATCCGCTTTCCTAACTCCTATCTCGCGCATTTCGAGGGGCCGCGCTTCGGCGTGGCCGGGCTTCGCGAGCGCCTCAACGCTTACGGCCGGCCGATCTTCTTCGGCGTCATCAAGCCGAATATCGGGCTGCCGGCCGCGCCCTTCGCCGAACTCGGCTATGAAAGCTGGATTGGCGGTCTCGACATCGCCAAGGACGACGAGATGCTGGCCGACGTCCCGTGGTGTCCGCTCGAAGAGCGCGCCGCGGCGCTGGGCGAGGCGCGGGCGCGGGCCGAGCGCGAAACGGGCGAGCCGAAGATTTATCTCGCGAACATCACGGACGAGGTGGACCGCCTCATCGAGCTGCACGATCTTGCCGTCGCCAAGGGCGCCAACGCGCTCCTCATCAACGCCATGCCGGTGGGCCTTTCCGGCGTGCGCATGCTGAGGAAGCACGCGACGGTTCCGCTGATCGCGCATTTCCCCTTCATCGCCGCTTTCAGCCGGCTGGCGGGCTACGGCATCCATTCGCGCGTGCTCACGCGGCTGCAGCGCCTCGCCGGGTTCGACACGGTGATCATGCCGGGCTTCGGCGCGCGCATGTTTACGCCCGAGCGCGAGGTGCTCGATTGCGTGCGCGCCTGCCTTGAGCCGATGGGGCCGATCAAGCCGTGCCTGCCGGTTCCGGGCGGAAGCGACTGGGCCGGCACGCTGGAGGGCGTTTACCGGAAGGTGGGCGGCGTGGACTTCGGCTTCGTGCCGGGGCGCGGCGTGTTCGGCCATCCGATGGGACCGCGCGGCGGCGCCGCCAGCATCCGCCAGGCCTGGGACGCCATCGCCAGCGGCGTCACGCTCGCCGAGCACGCGAAAACTCACGCTGAGCTGCGCGCGGCCCTGCATGCCTTCGGAGGGCGCGGCTAAGCATTTCACGGCGCAGGCAGCGCCCCTTCCGGCTTTTCGCCGGAAATGCGCATCGATCCGGATCGGGGGCGCAAGCCTCAGAAAGCGCTCCAATTTGTAACACCCTGACGCAGGCGGGTTTCCTGATACAGAATCTGAACACAGTCAGCGTAAGCGCCGTTCACTAAGCTTGTTCTGAGCAATTTTTGGAGTGGCATGTACAGATGCTGATCGGACAGAAAGTTTGTCTTGGTCCTATACTGCAGGCCGATGCCGCGGTAATTTTTAATTGGCTCAATACCGTGAGCCTCATGTACTTGAACGGCAATTACATGCCGGTCAGCCAGCGGTCTTTTGACGAGTGGTTTGGAGGCATAGGAAAAGACCCGTCGCGGGTTGTCTTCTCGATCCGCAAACAAGGCGATCTTGCATTACTCGGCTACATTCAACTCACGGAAATACATCCTGTTTTCCGGTCGGCGGTTGTTGGCATCGTTATTGGGGATCCAGCCAACCGCGGCAAAGGATACGGACAGGAAGCCCTTCGGTTATGCATCGGGTTTTGCTGGAAGGATCTCAATCTGCAACGGCTTTCCTTGCTGATCGTTGGCGACAACGAACCTGCCTTGCGCGCATACAGGAAAGCTGGCTTTGAGCGGGAAGGGGTATTCAGGCGGGCGGTCTTCGCAGATGGCGCCTACAAGGATGCGAGCGTCATGGGCCTGCTGCGAAACGACTGACGTGCGCCGACTTCCTTTCACCTCTCCGAAAGCGCGGGAATGCCGTCAATTTTGCCTAAAGCCTCAATCGTCGCGACAGACGAGGTCAGGCGGAAGCTCACGGCCTTCACGCCCATCTGGGTGAAGTGGACCGGACTTCAGGACCGGGAGCGCGAACTCCTGGAGAACAACCGCCAGAACGAGGTCATGCCGGGGCGCGATTCGAATGCGGCGCGCGACCAAATCCTGCGCCAGATCGAGGACATCGACAATATCGAGCACCGGCTGATGGCCGAGGCTAAGGAGAAAGCGGCGGCCTGCTAATGCAGCGTGCGCTTGGCGTCGAGGCGCTCATGCTGCTGCTCGCGCAGCGGCGCGTATTCCTCAAGCTTCCTCTTCAGATGTTCGGGCGAGCGCGCGAACACAAAGCCGAAGGAGACGCAGCCGTCCCTGCCGTCGACAGCGTGGTGCAGGCGATGCGCCTGGTAGAGCCGGCGCAGGTAGCCCCTTCTGGGGTTAAGGCCGAGCTTCACGCGGTGATGAACGAGCACGTCATGGGCGAGGAAATAGACGAAGCCGTAAGCCGTGATGCCAAGCGCGACGAACAGCGCCCATAGCGGGCCGCCAAGCTGAACCGTCCATTCAAACAGTGCCATCGAAAGCGCAATAAAGAAGACGCCGAAAACGTCGTTCAGCTCCCAAATGCCCTTGCGAGGCTCGTGATGGCTCTTGTGCAGCACCCAAAGGAAGCCGTGCATTGCATATTTATGCAGGGTCCAGGCGACGCCTTCCATGATGAAAAATGTTACTAAGAATATTCCAGGATATAACAGCCAATCGCTCATTCGCACCCTATCCGTTGGCCGCCGCGAGCTCCGCTTGAAACTCCGGCATCAAATCCGAAAACGCCGCCGCCAGCATACCCGCGAAAGCGGTAAACATGCGCCCGTCGCCACCAGCCGACCGGGCCGCCACGCACGCCGAGGTCACGCCGTCTTCGATCTTGCGGCGGGCGAGCACAGCTGCGCCCTTCACACCAAGCAGGCTCGCGAACGTCGTGCGCCCGCTATCCTGCGCGACATCCTTGCCCGCGCGGTCGCATGTCGAGCGCGCGTCGAGGACATCGTCTAACATTTGAAATCCTACGCCGAGATCAAGACCAAAACCGCGCATTGCCGCGCGCGCGGATGAATTTTTCGCGACGATCGCCCCGCATTCCGCGGCGGCGGCGAACAGGGCGCCGGTCTTGCGCGCGTACATGCGTTCGAGTTCGGCATGCGTCATTGTGGCGCGGTCGTCGCCGAGATCGTCCTGCTGGCCGCGCACAAGGCCGTCCAGCCCGACCGACCAGTGGAGCACCTGAATGGCGTCGATGCGCTGCTGCTGGCTGAGCGCGTCCGCGGCGGCGGCGACGCCATAGGCGTGATTGAACAGCCCGATGGAGGCGAGGATAGCGGTCGCCTCGCCATAAACGCGGTGATTGGCGGGCAAGCCCCGGCGCGTCTCGGCGTTGTCCATGGCGGGAAGATCGTCCAGGATCAGCGAGGCGGCGTGGATCATTTCCAGCGAGCAGGCGAGGTCGAGCGCATGCTCCTCCTTGCCGCCAAGCTCACGCGCCGCGATCATCATCAGGACGGCCCGCACGCGCTTCGCCGGCGCAAGCAGGCTGTGCCTGAAGGAGCCATGCAGCGGGTCGCCCGAACTCGGTGGCACAAGCTCCGCAAGCCGAGTCTCAACGCGAGCACGCAGCTTCAAAAAGTAATCCAACTTGCCGCTCATATGACTTCTCGCAGTCTTGTCTTGCCGATGGGCGCCCGCTGTTCTCCATCATGTGAGCGCAGTTGCGATCAGCGCTGTTGAAAGCTTGTGGAAAACAGCTTAGCCATCAAAACGGTATGACCCATTAGCCGAGTTTTGTAAACTAGAGTTTACACCCTGCAGTGTCAGGCTTACTTTCCTTGTTAATGGAGAGCGCCGTGCCGAAAGCATACTGGATCGCCCGCGTGGATGTGAAGGACCCTGAAGCCTACAAGGCCTATGTGCTGGGCGCAGCTTCGGCTTTCGCCGGGCATGGCGCGAAAATCCTGGCCCGTGGCGGACGCTCGGAAGGCGTCGAGGGGCAGGCTCGCGCCCGTAACGTTGTCATCGAATTTCCTTCGTATCAGGCGGCGCTGGACTGCTACAACTCCGCCTCCTATCAAGCGGCGCGCGCACATCGCGCAGCTGCCGCCCTCGCCGAAATCGTCATTGTCGAAGGCGTCGAGCCTTAGACCGAAAAGGGTAGACCATGGATCAGATCGTTGCGCAAACAGGCGTAGAGGTTCCGGCAGGCAAAAAGAACAGGGCCGTTGTTGTGGGCGCGGGCTTCGGCGGCATCGCAGCGGCGCTTCGGGTCGCAGCGAAGGGTTATCGCGTCACGCTCATCGACCGCGCGCCCATGCTCGGCGGCCGCGCCCAGGTGTTCGAGAAAGACGGCTTCAAGCACGACGCCGGGCCGACCGTCATCACCGCGCCGTTCCTCATCGAGGAGCTTTTCGATCTCTTCGGCAAGAAAAGCGGCGGCTATATCGACCTGAGGCCGCTGGCGCCCTGGTATCGCTTCTTCTTCGACGAGGACGGCTCGACCTTCGATTACGGCGGGACGCTGGAGGAAACGCTGGCGGAAATGCGCCGCATCGATCCTGCCGACGGCGACGGCTACCTGCGCATGCTCGATCATTCGAAAGCGCTTTTCGATGCCGGCTTCACCAACCTTGCGGACCAGCCCTTCCACAACCCGCTGACCATGGTCGGACAGATCCCGCGCCTCATCCAGCTCGGCAGCTACCGCAGCGTCTGGGATTTCGTCACGAAATACTTCCACAGTCCCAAGCTGCAGCAGGCGCTGTCCATCCAGCCGCTGCTCGTCGGCGGCAGCCCCTTCGACACCACCAGCATCTACGGCCTGATCCATTATCTCGAACGCAAATGGGGCGTGTTCTACGCCATGGGCGGCACGGGCGCCATCGTGGCCGCGCTCGGCAAGCTGATGGAGGAGGAGGGCGTCGATATTCGCCTCAACACCACCGTCGCCTCGGTCATTGTCGAGAACGGCGCGGCGACGGGCGTCCGGCTCGAAGGCGGCGCAATCGTGCCGGCGGATATCGTCGTCTCAGACGTCGATCCGATGTATCTCTTCGGCGACATGATCCCCGCCAAGGAGCAGGGCATGACCGCGCGGCTGAAGCGCAAGACGGCGCGGCTTTCGATGGGCCTGTTCGTCCTCTATTTCGGCGCGGACCGGCAATATCCCGAGGTCGCGCGCCACACCATCTGGCTCGGCAAGCGCTACAAGGGGCTGCTCGACGACATTTTCCATAAAGGGATTCTGGCCGAGGATTTCTCGCTCTACATCCACCGGCCGACCGCGACCGATCCGAGCTTCGCGCCGGAAGGATGCGACGCCTTTTACGTGCTGTGTCCCGTGCCCAATCTCCTGACCGATATCGACTGGAAGGCGGAGGCGCCGAAGCTCAGGGATCGCATTGTGGCGGGCCTCGAACGCACCATCCTGCCGGGCATCTCCCAGAGCATGCGCGCGGAAATGATCATGACGCCGGAGGACTTCAAAACCAACTATCTGAGCCACGCTGGCGCCGGCTTCTCGATTGCGCCGCACTTCACGCAATCGGCGTTTTTCCGCTTCCATAACAAGGCGGAAGGGATCAAGAACCTCTATCTCACGGGCGCGGGCACGCATCCGGGAGCGGGAATTCCCGGCGTCATTTGCTCAGCCAAGGTTGTGGATCGCCTGATCCCGCAAGTCGCGGCCTAGAGCATCGTGCATTTAACCGGATGCAGCGGCGTTTTCGTCGTCCTCGCGAAGGCGGGGCCGGGAATGACGCCGAAGGGTATGAGGCGGATTCCGGAACGTGGCTAAAAACGCGGTGGGCGACCGGACAGGCGACGTTCGGGAAGAGAACTGGCGTAACTCAATTCGGAACGCCAGGGTTAGACCAAGTTAGGCGAAGCGCCGTACGCGACGCATGCCCAGATTGCGGCTATTTCGGCGCCCGCTTCGCGAGAATGCGCTGCAGCGTGCGGCGATGCATATGCAGCCGGCGCGCCGTCTCCGACACGTTGCGATTGCACAGCTCGTAGACGCGCTGGATGTGCTCCCAGCGAACGCGATCCGCCGACATGGGGTTCTCCGGCGGCTTGGGCTTGGCTTCGCCGGACGCGGTGAGCGCGGCGAGGATGTCTTCGGCGTCGGCGGGCTTCGAAAGATAATCCACCGCGCCGAGCTTCACCGCGTTCACCGCGGTCGCGATGTTGCCGTAGCCCGTCAGCACCAGCGCCCGGCAGTCGGGCCGCGTTTCGCGAAGGATGCGGATGACTTCAAGTCCGTTTCCGTCTTCGAGGCGCATGTCGACCACGGCGAAGGCGGGCGGCGCCTCGCGGATCGCCTGCTTTCCAGCCTCAAGCGTCTCTGCGGTGCGAACGCTGTAGCCGCGCGCCTCCATCGCTTTCGCGAGCCGGGAAAGAAACGGCTTATCGTCATCGACGATGAGGAGGGAATTGTCTGCCCGGACTTCCGGGGCTGCGAGCGTCGCCATTTTTGCCCTTACCTTTTGTCACACCCACCAGATCGTCGCACTATACCCCACAAATTCCCGGCGCACAAAATTTATGCTGCGTCCTCTAGGCATTTGCCGCTTATGATGATGTTTCAAACCTGTCGCGCGGCCAGTAGATTTCAATAAGCGCTCCGGTATCGGGCAGGACGCGGTTGGCGATCTTGATGGAGGCGCCGGAGCGCTCAAGCAGCGTCTTCGCGATGAAGAAGCCGAGACCCATCCCGCTTTCATCCTGGTCGCCTTCGACCCGGGGCCGGCTTGTCACATAGGGCTCGCCCAGAAGATTGATGACGTTCGGGTGGAAGCCCGGACCGTCGTCGCCGATGCGGATCAAGACCCTGTTCTGGTCGTACATCGCGTCGATGGTGACGCGCTCGCTCGCGAACTCGACCGCATTCTCGACCAGGTTCACGAGGCTGTGCATGAGGCCCGGATTGCGCGTCATGACCGGCTCGTCCACCGGCTTGCTTGGCGGCGAACCGTCGGCCACGAACACCTCGATCTCGACGCCCGGCGTGCGCAGCGGCGCGACCACCTCCTCGATGAGGTGTCGAAGCCGCAACTGCGAGAAAATCAGATCCTCCTCGCCCTCGCGCCCGCATTTCGAAAGCTCGCTCAGGATGTCGCGGCAGCGCGCCGCTTGCGTCTGGAGGAGCAGGATGTCTTCGCGCGCGGGGCTGTCTTTCGGGATCTCGCGCTCCAGCTCCTTGGCGACGAGCACGATGGTCGAAAGCGGCGTGCCGAGCTGATGCGCGGCGGCGGCGGCAAGTCCATCGATCGCGGTCAGCCGCTGTTCGCGCGCGAGAACGAGCTCGGCCGCCGAAAGCGCCTGCGCCATCTGCCTCGCTTCTTGTTCGATGCGCCACGCGTAGATTGCGATGAACACGATGCACGAAACCAGCGCGGACCAGAGCCCGAGCATGTAGTTCAGGGGCAGGATCGGCGGCTCGGTATCGGTCCACGGCAGCGGCTGGTGGAAGCGCGCGAGGAACGTCGCCACCACCACGGTGAACCCGGCCAGAAGCGACGTTACGGTGAGCCGCTGCGTCGACGCCGAGACGGCGACGGGAACGATCAGGAGAAACGCAAACGGGTTTTCAAGCCCGCCGGTCAGGAACAACAGCGCCGAAAGCTGGACCACGTCGTAGCTGAGCAGCAGGATGGCGTATCGGCCCGAAAGGATCTGGGAGCGCGGATAGGCGACGCTAAGCCATGTGTTCAACGACGCCGACGCCACGATAATCGCGATGCAATGACCCAGCGGAACGGGAAACCGGAAGCCGTAATAGAGGATCAGAATGGTGACGGTCTGCCCGGCGACGGCGAACCACCGGAGCCTGATCGTTGTCCGAAGCCGCAAGCGGCTTGCCATGGATGAGATTTGGCCTAGCATGAAAGGCCCCCGAAGTTCATTGAGGCTAAGGCCGGAGGGGTTTTATCGGACTATTTTTAGTTTCGCCGCCCGCGCCTCGTTGACGGAACCGCCGCCCAAGACCACGTCTTCCCGCAAAACGCACAGAAAATCAACGGGATTTCTCAAAAAGCGAGACTGAGACAGCCATGAAAGCGATTTATGCGGTCCTCATCTCAATCGCCCTCTTCGCGGCCGGATTCGCGGGGGTCTATACGGTCCTCAACAGTCGAGAGCCGGCGAGCGAAGGCAAGCCCCTCATCGGCGGCGCCTTCTCGCTCGTGGACGGCGCGGGCAAGCGCGTCACCGACCGGGATTTCAGGGGCCGGCTGATGCTCGTGTTTTTCGGCTATGCGCATTGTCCCGACGTCTGCCCGACGGAGCTTCAGAACATGGCGGACGTTCTGGATAAACTCGGTCCGGACGCCGCCAAGGTCGCTCCGATCTTCATTTCGGTCGATCCGAAGCGCGACACGCCGGCAGCGATCGAAAGCTACGTCAAAAATTTCAGTCCCCGCATCGTTGGATTGACGGGTGAGCCGGCAGAGGTCGCAAGCGCGGCTAAGGCTTATCGCGTTTATTTTCGCAAAGTTGGCGACGAGGCGAACGGCGCTTACACCGTGGATCACTCGGCGTTCGTCTATCTGATGGATGGAGAGGGACATTATGTCACGCACTTCCTCTTCAACGCCGAGCCGACGATCATTGCAGAGGCGATAAAGAAGCAGATTAGGGCTGACGGCGCCATCCGAGCCTCTTAAGGCTCAACCAAAGGTGAATTTCCACCGCGGGATTTGCATGCCAGCCTTGTGGATAGATCATGGATCAATATTCGGGTATGTTGATCTTAGCGCCGCCTTTCGGGTTCTCGTAATCAGGTAGTTCGACTGCTTCAGCAAGGAGATCACGTGCTCTATCACCTTTACGAGCTCAGCCACGCTGCAATGTCACCGGCGAGAGCGGCCGCCAATTCGACGCGTTTCCTCCTGCGCAATCCCTTCAATCCGCTCTCCTACACGAATGTCGGGCGAAACGCCGCTGCCGCCGCCGAATTGATGGAGCGGACGACGCGCCGGTACAAGAAGCCGACCTTCAATCTCCCAACGACGGTCGTGAAGGGCCAGCAGGTGGCCATCACCGAGGAGATCGTCTGGAAGCGGCCCTTCTGTCATCTCATTCATTTCAAGAAGAATCTTCCGCAGGGCGCGGGCAGCGAGCCGAGGCTCCTCATTGTCGCGCCGCTGTCGGGCCACTTCGCCACGCTCCTTCGCGGCACGGTGGAGGCGATGCTGCCCCACGCCGACGTTTACATCACCGATTGGCTGGACGCGCGCTTCGTTTCGATGCGCGAGGGTCCCTTCACCCTCGACGATTACATCGACTACGTCATCGAGATGATCCAGGCCTTCCGCGGCGACGTTCACGTGATGGGCGTCTGTCAGCCCGGGGTGCCGATCATGTCGGCTGTCGCCCTGATGGAGACGAACAACAACCCGTTCGTGCCGCGCAGCGTCATCCTGAAGGGAAGCCCCATCGACACGCGCGTCAGCCCGACGGCGGTCAACAAGCTCGCCGAGGAAAAAGGCATCAACTGGTTCCGGCGCACGGTGATCACGACGGTTCCCTGGCCCAACCGCGGCCACGGCCGGCTCGTCTATCCCGGCTTCCTGCAGCTGACCGGCTTCATGGCCATGAACCTCGACCGGCATATGAACGCGCACAAGGATCTTTTCGTCAACCTCGTGCGCGGCGACGGCGACTCGGTCGATAAGCACAAGGATTTCTACGACGAGTATCTCGCCGTGATGGACCTCTCGGCCGAGTATTACCTGCAAACCATCGACCAGGTGTTCGTGCAGCATCAGCTCCCGAAGGGCGAGATGAAGCATCGCGGCGCGCCCGTCGACCTCTCGGCCATCCATCGCGTCTCGCTCATGACCATCGAAGGCGAGAAGGACGACATCACAGGCGCCGGCCAGACCGAGTTGGCGATCCACTTGTGCAAAAACGTGCCGCGCTGGCGGAAGCAGCACTACACCCAGCCGGGCGTCGGCCATTACGGCATCTTCAACGGCTCGCGCTACCGGAAGGAAGTGGTGCCGCGCATCGTCGCCTTCATGGCTGAGCACGACGTGCGGGGCGGCAACCTGCATTACATCATGCACCGGCTGGCCGGCGAAAAGGACGTGGCGGAAGCGCCGCCGCCGCTGTCGGCCGCAGAGGCCGCCGAAGCTGCCGAGGCGGCGCCGGATGCGGACACGGTTCGCCTGTCTTCCATGACGGCAAGCCGCTCGCTGAGGCTGAAGAGGGGGCGTTCGCGGTTGAGGTTATCGGCCCGGCGCGGCAAATTGCTCGGCACGAAGAATTGCGGCCTGTAGGCGGCGCACTCGTGAGGGGTCCCAGGCAGCCCTGCTTCGATTTGACGGATCGCGAGCGGCTTGCGATCCGTCCTTTGTTTGCGAACAAGCTGTGCGGCGTCGCGGCCGGCTAAAAAAGTCGCGCGCCCCGTTTGGACAGGCGGCGCGGCGCCGCAGACTGCGGAAAGTGCTCGCGGCGCCAGCCGGCTCCAGGGTAGGAGCAATTGTATCTTTCTGCCTCGATGCCCATTTCTCGCATATGCGCGGAAAATCCTGCTCGCCCTGCCCCCAGTTCTCGATGCGGCCGGCGCCGAAGCCAACTTTTTCGTGCCGTTAGCGCTCCTGTCATTCAGCTGGCGCCGATTTAGGATATACCGCTGCTTCCATCGGACAGTACGGGGAAAACAGAATGCCGCCAGTCGAAATGCCCTTCATGATCACCGTTTGCGGGCTTGAAGAACTGGGGAGTCACGCCTGCCGGCAGGTCAGCCACGTGCTCTCGATCCTGGATCCCGCGCAGTCCGAGCCCGAAGCCTTCGGCGCCTATGGCGAGCACGCGCGCCTCGAACTGAAGTTCCACGACATCATCGAGGAGACCCCCGGCTATCAGGCGCCGCGCCAGGAAGACGTGGCGAAGATGCTCGATTTCGGCCGCGACCTCCTTCGCGGTCCCGAAAGCCTCCGCCATCTGCTCGTGCACTGTCACATGGGCATTTCGCGCTCGACGGCGGCGATGGCGGTTCTGCTCGCGCAGGCTGAGCCAGGCGTTCCGGCGAGCGCCATCATGGATTTGATCCTCTCCATGCGCGACAAGGCGTGGCCGAACCTGCGCATCCTCAACTTCGGCGAGGAGATGCTTGGCCGGCCGGGCGAACTTTCGAACGCGGCGGCGGCCATCTATCGCCTGCAGATCGAGCGGCGCCCCGAGATCAAGAAGTTTTTCGTGGAGGCGAACCGGGGCCGCGAGATCGACCTCGCGCTCAACGGCGCGCGCTAGGGTTTAGAAAATCGGGAAGGGGAAATACTTCTCGTTGATCTTCGCGTATGTCCCGTCGGCGACGATGCCGTCGATGGCGGCGTTGAATTTCGCGGCGAGCGCGCCGTCGCCCTGACGCAGCGCGATGGCTACGCCGGACCCGAAATAGGCCGGATCGTTTAACTCCTCCGGCGCAAGCTCGCAGCAGGCGCCTTCCGGCGTCCTCAGCCAATCGTAGACCGCGAGCTTGTCGTACATGACATAGTCCACGCGCCCCGCCGCGAGATCGCGATAGGCGTCGGCGACGGTGTTGTACAGCCGGACGATGGAGCGGCCGTAGACATCCTCAAGATAAGCCGAATGGTTCGTCGCGCTTTGCACGCCGATGGATTTGCCGATCAGCGCTTTCGGCGACACGTCCTTCAGGTCCGCGCCCTTGCGCGCGACGAACACGCTCGGCGAGCGGTAATAGGGCTTGGTGAAGGCCACGACCTTCTTGCGGTCCTCGGTCACGTTCAGCGAGGCGACGATGGCGTCGTATTTGTGCGCAAGCAGCGCCGGAATGATGCCGTCCCAATCCTGCGCGACGATCTCGCACTCCAAGCCCATCTTCGCGCACAGCGCCTTGGCGATGTCGATGTCGAAGCCTTCCAGCTCGCCCTTCGAGTCGATGACGCTGAAAGGCGGGTTCGTGCCCTCGCTCGCGATGCGCAGTTTCAGCTGCTGGGCGGCCGCGGCAAGCGGCAATAGGAGCGCGAAACACATGAGCGCGGCGATGCCAGCTAACAAGGGCCGATGCGCGCCGGCAGGCGGTTTCCCCTCAAGGGGAGAAGGGACGCGCGGAATGACCCTCTCCCCTTGCGGGCCGGGCTTTGCCGGTCGCCGGGTGAGGGGTGCTGCTGTGTGCGTCAAACCGGGGAAGTCTGGGGAAACGGGCCTGAAGCATGGGGGTCGCCGGCGGATCTATTGAGCGTTGCCCGGCACGGTAGCGCGCGGCATTTGCGCCGTAAAGCGTCCCGTCCGGAAGGTTGCGAGGAATTGCTCCAGCCGCGGGCTTTTCGGCGCGTTGAAAAGCTCGGTCGAGTCGCCTTCTTCCTCGATGCGGCCCTGACAAAGGAACAGCGTGCGGGTCGAGACATCCCGCGCGAACGCCATTTCGTGGGTGACGATGATCATGGTCCGCCCTTCCGCAGCGAGCCCCTGGATCACGGAGAGCACCTCGCCCACAAGCTCGGGGTCGAGCGCGGAGGTCGGCTCGTCGAACAGGATCACGCCCGGATGCACGGCGAGCGCGCGGGCAATCGCCGCCCTTTGCTGCTCGCCGCCGGAAAGCTGGCTCGGATAGGCGTTGGCGCGGTGCGAGAGCCCGACCTTGGCGAGCAGCGCGTGCGCCTCCTCGATGGCTTCGGCGCGCGGCCTTCCGTGGACATGGATGGGCGCCTCGATGACGTTGCCGGCGACGGTCATGTGATGCCAGAGATTGAAGCTCTGAAACACCATGGCGACGCGGCGGCGGATGCGCTCGGCCTTGCGCGGATCCAGCCCCTTGCCGTTCGCCTCGATCTTGAGATGCTCCTCGCCGACGACGATCTCGCCGCCATCCGGCGTTTCCAGGAGATTGAGGCAGCGCAGGAACGTGCTCTTGCCGGAGCCCGACGCGCCGATGATCGCGATGGCTTCGCCCTGCTCCGCCGCAAGCGAAATGCCCTTCAAGACCTGCGCGGCCCCGAAGCTTTTCACGATGTTGCGCGCCTCAATCGCGATCATAGCCAACGGCCGAGGCCGTCCCCGCAAATCATCCCGGAAAGGCGCCCTGCCGCCTTATCCGGAATCTTTCCAACGATCGAGCTCTGATTTCGATGAGGCCCCGGATAAGCGCTAATGCGCTTTCCGGGGCGACGAAGCAAGCGCATCGGCGGCCTCAGCTTGGGTTGTCGAGGCTTATCATTCCGCTCTCGCCGTCGAAAGCAAGCACTTCGGCGTAGCGCGCCCAGTTTATCACCGTGTGCAGCGTGGTTTCGGCCTCCTCCTCGGACATGCTGTCTTCAAGCTCGTCCTGGAAGCGGATGATGGGCGCGCGGTGGCTCGGCCGGTCGTCGAGGATGTGCTTGATATGCGCCACGAGCGGAATGTAGGTCACGATATGCTGCGCGAACAGGGCCTTGCGCTCGTCCATCTCCGCAACCGCGAAGCGGCGGCCAGCGTCGGTGATCTTGAGGTCGCCTTCAGCCAGTTCCGCGAAGCGCAGGAGTTGCAGCGTTTCCGCCGCGTGGAACAGCTCGTCCACCTCCAGTTGCGCGCGCTCGGCGAGCAGCGGCAAATCGGCCTTGCCGTTGAACGGCGGCCCCGCCAGCGTTTCGAGCAAGCCGGCCAGCGTGTTTGTCGACATGGCGGGCAGGCTCATGCTGATGCCCGTCCCGGGGAAATTGCCATCGCGGGCGGGCGCGGCGCCGGCCTTCGCCGTCATGCGCGCGTAAATGTCGTCGACCATCGCGCGGAAGGCGGGATCGACCCGGTTGCGAGGCTGCGGCAGCGTCACCTTGATTTCCGCGATCACTCGGCCCGGATTGGACGAAAACACCAGGATGCGGTCGCTCATCAGCACCGCTTCCTCGATGTTGTGCGTGACGAGCAGGATGGCGCGAATGGGCATGCGGCCTTCGCACCAGAGGTCGAGCAGATCGGTGCGCAGCGTTTCGGCGGTGAGAACGTCGAGCGCGGAGAACGGCTCGTCCATGAGCAGCACCTTGGGGTTCACGACGAGCGCGCGCGCAAGGCCCACCCGCTGGCGCATGCCGCCGGAAAGCTCCTTCGGATAGGCGGTTTCGAACCCGTCGAGGCCGATCAGGTCGATGGCGCCCAGCGCCCGCTTGCGGCGCTCCTCTGCGGGCACGCCCTGCGCCTCAAGCCCAAGCTCCACATTCTCCTGCACCGTGAGCCAGGGAAACAGCGCGAAGGTCTGAAAGACCATGGAGATGCCGTCGGCCGGGCCGAGAACCCGCCGCCCATCGACGTCCACGGCGCCGTCCGTGGGAGGAAGCAGCCCCGAAATGATCCTGAGCAGCGTGGATTTGCCCGAGCCGGAACGCCCGAGCAGGGCAACAATCTCGTTGTCGTGGAGATCGAGGTCCACATTATCGAGGACGAGAAGGTTGCCGCTGGCGCCGCGTTTAAAGGAATGGCGAATGTGTTTGACCGAGACGAGCGCTTCCCGCCCGATCGTTCGCGCCGCGGCAACAACCCCCATGGCCTTCTCCTCTGCGCTTATCCGCTTTCGATGGAATTGAAAGCGCGCTCTAGCTCTTTGTTTTGCCGTGCGCCGTATCGAAAAACGGCTTACACTTTTCCGGACACACTCTAGCCTAATCCTTCGCCGCCCATCCGGCGCTCCGCATACGCATAGAGACGCCGCCAAAGAACGCGATTCACGGTGACGACGAAAATCGACATCACGCCTATCCCAAGCACAACGCGATGGAAATCTCCAGCCGCCGTCGCATTGGCTATATAGGCGCCGAGCCCGTGCGCTTCGAGTTTGGTGTCGCCCCAGCTCACCACTTCCGCGATGATGCTGGCGTTCCACGATCCTCCCGAGGCCGTCAGCGCGCCTGTCACGTAGTAGGGAAGGATCCCCGGCAGGATCACCCTGCGCCACCATTGCCACCGTCTCAGATGGTAGATCTTGGAGACCTCCCTGAGGTCGTTCGGGAACATGCTGGCGCCCGCAATGACATTGAAGAGAATGTACCACTGGGTGCCGAGCACGATGAGCGGCGAAAGCCAGATGTCGGGGTTCAGATGATAAGCGGCGATGCCCACGACGACGAATGGGAACAGCACGTTCGCCGGAAAGGCGGCAAGAAATTGCGCCACCGGCTGCACTCTCTCCGCCAGCGCGGGCCTGAGGCCGATATACACGCCGATGGGCACCCAGATCGCGCTCGCGATGGCGATCAGGATGATGACGCGGAGAAAGGTTATGAAGCCGCCGGTCACGGCTTCGGCGACGTCCGGCCAGCCGAGCTTCAGGCGGACGTAAGTGACGACGGAATAGACGCCCCATACGACGATGGCGAAAAGCGCGAGATTGAAAACCCAGTCGAACGCCTTGCTGGCCGTCTTGTTGACCTTGGCTTCCGGAAGCCGCTTCGAGTATTGGTTCACATTGAGGCTGAACATGCGGAGGAGTCCGCCCAAAAACTCGTTCAGCGCCTGGATAGCGCGTGTGCGCCTGAGAAGATCGAGCACCCAGGATTCCGGCTGATCCTGAGAGGCGACAAGCTCCGTGCGGAACTTGTCCGCCCAGGCGACAACGGGCCGGAAGATCAGCTGATCGTACAGTATGATGACGACGCCCATCGCCGCGACAGCCCAGGCCACTGCTTCGATGTTTTTATCGTCGATCGCCAGCGATAGATAGGACCCGATCCCCGGCAAGGAGATCTTCGTGTCGCCGACGGAGATCGCCTCGGACGCCACGACGAAAAACCAGCCGCCGGACATCGACATCATCATGTTCCAGACGAGACCGGGGGTTGCGTATGGCGCCTCGAGCTTCCAGAAGCGCTGCCACGGCGTCAGGCGGAAGTGGGTCGTCACATTTTCCAGGTCTTCAGGGATGGTCCTGAGCGACTGGTAGAACGAGAACGTCATGTTCCAGGCCTGGCTCGTGAAGATCGCGAAAATGGCCGCGAGTTCGGCGCCCATCTGGCTGCCTGGAAAGAGGTTCAGGAAAAAGGCGACGGTAAACGTCAGGAACCCGAGCACGGGCACGGACTGCAGGATATCGAGCGCCGGAATGATGACGCGCTCGGCCTTCTTGCTTTTCGCGGCGAGCGGCGCGACCAGGAACGTAAACAGCAGCGATAACCCAAGCGCGGCGAACATGCGAAGCGTCGTCAACAGCGCGTATTGCGGCAGGTTGGCCGGATCGAGGGAGACCGGGTTTTGCTGAAGGCCTTCGAGAGGCCGGTGCATGGATTGAGCGCCATGCGCGATGGCGATGAAGATCGCCGCCAGCGCGAAGAAGACGACGACATCGTAGCGATTGGGCCAGGCGCGGGAGACGGTCGCGGAAATGGTGGCGATGCGGCGGCTGCCGGCGGAGAATGGTAGCATGGTCATCGCTCGCCTCGTTCCTTTGGGGTTCAGGGGCGCTTTAGCCCGGCATCATGGTTCGCGCTCTTGCTGGTCCGCGCCCGGCGGAAGGAGTGGCTGGAAGGTGGGTATGGTTCTATGAGGGCGACGCCTCGCCGTTAGGCGATGAACGGCCCGCGCTCATCTGTCAACCCGAAAACTGCGTGCAACTCGGCATCTGTTTACGGATCATGCCCTGAAAGCCTCGCCGGGCTTTCGTCCGCTGCGAATTTCGGTTAAGTCCGTGGTTTGGAGCCAGGGAGTACGGCGTGCGTTGCAAAGGGACAGCGAAGATCCGCGGCAGGGTTCTGGGCGCCTTGGCCTGCGCGGCGGTGGTTTGCGCGTACGCAGGAAGCGGCGTGGCCGCCGACGTTCTCCGGCCGGATGCTCTTGAAGATCGCCTCGAAAAACCGGGCGAGACTGGCGCGCTCGCAGCCCGGTTCCGGATGCGCAGGCTGAGGGACGGCGGGGCGCCGGCTATCGGAGCGGACGCCGGCGACGCCAAGCGCTTTTCAGCGCGCCTGAAGCTGCATCAGCGGCGGCATTTCTCCAAGAAGCGGCGGGAGTTCAGGCAGCAGCTGCAAAGGATGGAGACGCAGCGGCGCGTCCGCAAGGCGAGGATCAAGGCGCGCGCCTTCGCGGCGGCGCGCAGGCATGCGGCTCAGCATGCGCCCGGGCGGCGCAAGAAGACGATCGAGCACAGCAAAGACAGTCTCTCGAAGCAGCCCCGCGGCGCGGCCGGCTGAGCCGCTTCCGCGGTCCATCGTTCGCTCCACGGCGCGATAGGGACGAACGCGCTTTGTCAGTGCTTATAGGCGCCAGCTGTTCCGTAAATCACGTAGGAACTCCAGGGGCGCCATCGAGGGCCGCCTTCGCCTATCCGTTTAAGATACGAGGACTCCTGCAGGAGCGCCTCGAATTGCGGAAAAACATAGACGACATAAACTTCGCGAGGCGCAGCGTTGAAAGAGGCCTCGAGATTGGCAAGCACGCGGCGAAGCACATCCCTGCCGAAAGGATCGAACAGAAACAACACCTCCGGCTCCGGCCCGAAGACGTAATCCGTCGCGTTCATGCAATGGAGAGAGAAAGTCTTGCACTGCTGAGTGTCCGGCTGGTAGCGCCTGACATTTTCTTGCGCGATGTCATGCAGGGGAGCCGAGAGTTCAACGCCAACGATCTTCTTAAATGGAAATTCGGACGCCACCAGCAACGCCCGCCCTTTGCCGGACCCCATATCGACAAAAGAAAACTTATGAGGTTCAAGCGGCAGCTTGCCAAGAATTTCATAGATGATAGACCCCGTGGTGGGGACATAGAAGTGAGCCGCCGGATTTAGATGGTAGTCGAAGACTGGAGAGGACGTATCGGTGCCGAAACGCGCATCGAAGCCCTCGGACCGCTCCTCAAGATACATCCGGGCGGACTCGAATAAATAGAGGGGCGGACCGAGCAGCGGTCCGTCAAGCTCGGTCCAATCGCGAATTTTACTCAACCATGACTTGCGTGACAAAGGCACCCCCAACTCAATGTACTCGCCGCCCGCACGATGCTGGCGGATACTGTGCTACGAACTTTCTCCGCAGCCGGATCAATATGCTACTGGAGAACGTAGCATCTTGGCCGGTTATCGGGAAACCAAAAAAGCTTCGCTGAAGTCCGCGATCCTTGGCCGCCGAAAATACGGGTGCGCGCCGCGCCGCGGCGTTCGGCCGTTCGCCGCCCCGCGGCGGTGCATCAGGGGGCGTGGCCGCTTACGCGCCCAAAGGCGGAAAGGAGGGCTTGCGGCGCTACCAGGAGCCCGGCGCACCGATGACCGTTGGCTCGCGGTGCGCGCGATGCACAGGTTTCGGCGCGGGCGGCGCATGCAGGATGACCGTCCTGACCAGGAGGAAAAGCACAGCCGCGTTGCAGATATGCCAGAAGTAGTGCGTGCCGAGCGGGAACGAGGAGCACATCGGCATGTCGGCGGTCCTCGCGGCGAAGGAAAGCACGAAAAGCGCCGCCGCGGAGACGAAAGCCTTGCCTGCGCTCGCGTCCCGCCGCCAGATCCCGGCGCCAACCACCACAAGGAAAGCAAGCGTCGGCAAATACATGGCGCCGCCCCACAGGTACTTTTCGAACTCGTCGCGCTCGAGGTAGAACGTGGCGCCGAAGAGCAGAGCGCAGGCCAGCGCCTTCAAAAGGAAATGCCAGCGGAAGAAGGCCGTCAAGACCACCCAGCAATACACAATCATGAATATGAGGATGGGGATGACGTCGGCCCACTCGGCCCACCGCGTCGCGACGATGTGGAAGGTGGCGCTTCCGGCGCCGACAACGGCGATGATAAGGCACAGCAGGCGGATGGCGCCGTCGAAGGCGAAATTCGCTCGGCGCGCCTGCAACCGCCAGGCGGCCCAGGCGGCGAGGAAAAACGCGATGTTGGAGATGGCGTTGAGCGGCTCCGCATCCCACGCGGCGGTTGTCCGCTCGCAATAGATGACGACCGGCCGGGCCATATCGCCGAACCAAGAGTCTAATGTAACCATCGCGCGCGTCCGCCTCTTAGGGCCCTGATAGTCCCGTTGCCGCCAGCGTCTTCAGCCGGCTTACAGCTTTAGCTTAGGGCCAGATCTTGAGCAATACTGAGATTGCGAGGCGTGGCGACTTTCGTCCTGCGGACGGCGCCTTTGCGGCCGGGCGCTCAATTGCGCGCAATAAAGGGATAGCCGGGCGTAAATCTGCGCAAGAACGCTTCCGCATGCCCCAGCGCGTTTCAATCCGCCTGAAATGAGGCCGAGCGGATTGGTTTCGGCTTTGGCGCCACGCTCAGAAAATTTCTTGTTGTTCGACTCGCGGGGTAACTCTTTGTTGAGGAGTTCCTTCTTGCGTCCCGCTATAGGTGTGCTACGCGAATCCACTGGCGGAAGCTGAGCGCATAGCGGTTTGCGACCCGGAAGGGTAAGGCGGTTGAAGAGGTTCTGCATTCCAGCGGCGCTGGTCCGCTCCGGTTATGGCCTTCCTTCGGCACAACTATGCCTTATTTGTAACAAAAAAACTCCGATAAGGAGCGCCATCAGCGAGACTAGCCGACTTGTTAAGACGATAGTGACCTCCCACGCTTGCTTCCTCCAGCAATTATGCTTCGCGAGCGCTCTGGCGGGTGGCGGGTCACAGGTTTCGCAGGCCGGCCCGGCATGACAGCGCCTTCCGCCTGTGAGCGTGGGGTTAGGACTAACTTCCTCAAACTGGAATGGAGTAACACATGGGATTTATTGCGGAGCTTTTGGCGCTGGCAGGGGCGGTCCCGGCGAGATCCGGCGCGGGTCTCGCGGTCAGGATCGCGGCGGCTGCCGTTATTGGAGTTTTTTCGGTTTCGGCTGCGCTCGCCGATGACGACGATACCAAGCTTTGCAACGGAGGCGGGCGCGATTGCCCTTGCGCACAGCACGAACCCGAGTTGCCGCCGGCCTGCAAACACGATCGCATCACCGCTGCCGGCGAGCAAACGCTGGGCGTGATCCGCAGCAAACATTATCTCGCGAGAAAAGCCTGGCAGCGTCAAGTCATCGATAAATTCGGCGAGCGCTTCCAGCAATGGGAGAAAGCCGCGTGCCCGAAGACCGAGTGCGGCCCCGGTTCGATCGCGGGTTACACCCGGTGCGAATATTCCGCATATCCGTGCTCTCCCGATGCCGATAAGGTTGCTATCGACTCGTTGAGAAACGATAGGGGCGGCTACCGCGAAGCCGACCGCGATCGCGACCATGATCGCGTCCGCGACCGCGACCACGAAGGCGGTTATGACCGTACCGTGGACGAGCGCGAGCTTGGACCGCAGGAGATTGAAGAACTCCAGCACCTTTTGAGAAAAGCCGGTTTCCAAGTGAGCCTCGACGGACAATTCGGCGAGCAGACCAGCGAAGCCCTGATCAAGTGGCAGCGCCGGGCGGGCGTGCACGAAGATGGCGAAGCAACCTTCAGAAATCTGAAGGCGCTGAGACGCTTCGTCCAATAGCTTATCGCTTCAAAGCAGCCCCCGGCCAAGACGGGCATGGGGCTGCGAAACATCCGCTTCGACCATCGTCGGCTTCCATTGCGATCCGGCTCGCGTGCGCGGCGGCGTCCAGCAGAGTTTCCCAATCAAGCCAACGGACGGCCTTTGTTTGTCATCCCGGAACTTGATTACCCAAATGTTCCTGCTATGTTCTCATATGCCGCCGATAGGGCGGCTCAATGGAGGCGGCCATGGCGCGGAACCCGGTACAATTTCAGAAGGGCATGAGCCGGACGGCGTTTCAGAGCTGTTACGGCAGCGAAGATCAGTGTCATGAGGAGTTGGTGCGGCTGCGTTGGCCGGATGGCTTTGTCTGTCCGGTCTGCCAGGGACGCAAATATAGCTTTTACGCTGCGCGGCGAGCCTTTCAATGCTCGCTGTGCAGACGGCAGACTTCGGTCAAGGCAGGCACACTGTTCCACAAGTCGAAGCTGCCGCTTAGCACGTGGTTCCTCGCGATTTATCTTATAACGCAAAGCAAGAACGATATTTCCGCGCTTGAATTATCGCGCCAGCTCGGCGTGAGGTACGATACGGGTTGGGCCGTGAAACAGAAACTCATGGCCGCCATGAGCGAGCGCAACAAAGACTATAAGCTCAAGGGCTCGGTTCAGATCGACGATGCTTACATCGGCGGCGAAAGGAAGGGGCCATCCGGACGCGGCGCCGAGGGGAAGACCCCTTTTCTGGCCGCCGTCGAGACCCGTAATGGCAAGCCGGTCACCATCAAGCTCCGTCTGGTTTCGAGCTTCACCAAAGAGGCGGTGGAGCACTTCGCGCGAGAAGCCCTGGAGCCTGGATGCGACGTGATCAGCGACGGCCTCGCCTGCTTTTCAAGCCTGACCAAAGTTGGCATGACCCACACGGCAATCACGCGAGGCCGGGCTTCGCGCCGCATTGTCGATCCGAGGTTTAAATGGGTGAATGTCAGTCTCGGCAACATCAAAAGCGCCATCACCGGAACTTGCCGCGCCATCCGCCCGCGCCATGCGGCGCGATACCTGGCCGCCTACGAGTACCGCTATAACCGGCGTTTCGATCTGGGCCAGATGGTTCCCGGCCTCGCAAAAATTTCAGCCAAAACAACGCCAATGCCCTATATAGCCCGTCTGGCGGGAACATTTGGGTAATCAAGTCCCGGAAACGCGCAGCCTTGTCCGGGATCCGAATAAACCGTGGGCCTCATTTTTGCGGATCCCGGCTCGTGCTTCGCTCGGCCGGGATGACGGCGTGAGCATTTCCGATCTGAGGCGCTGCGCGCCGGTCCTGCAGCCGGAACCGATGGCGGCGCCTCGATACGGCGAGTTGCGAAACCGCAAGAATTCGTGATTTGCGCCGCCACGCGGGAATCTAGAGGATGGATTGCATAGCATTCCCATATGCTTTCCCCAAATGCCTGACTATCGGCCCCGCTCCTCCCAGAGCGGGGCCTTCTCATGAAGGACGCCGATCCCATCTCGCTCGCCCGGCTCGCCGTAGTCCCGGCGGCCCCTGGCGGCAAGCCGCCTCAACCGGGCGCTTGCAACTTTAGCGCTCCGCCGTAATTTTTAGGGACGCTGACAAGCTCGACCTGGGAGGCAGAATGGCCGACGCCGATCCGAATGAAGACTTCTACAAAAGTCTGAGAAAACCGAGCATCGCCGCCGAGATCCTTTCCGAGGCGCTGCCCTATATGCAGCGCTACGATCAGGCGACCGTGGTCATCAAATATGGCGGCCACGCGATGGGCGACGCAAAGCTCGCCGAAAGCTTCGCGCGCGACATCGTGATGCTGGAGCAGGCAAGCGTAAAGCCGGTGGTGGTCCACGGCGGCGGCCCGCAGATCGCGAAGCTTTTGACGCGGCTCGGCATCGAGAGCGAGTTCTCCGGCGGCCTGCGCGTGACCGACGCCGCCACCGTCGAGGTCGTAGAGATGGTTCTCGCCGGCGCGATCAACAAGCAGATCGTTTGCGAGATCAATCAGCTCGGCGGGCACGCCTGCGGCATCTCCGGCAAGGACGGCAACCTCATGCTCGCCAGGAAGCTGACGCGGACGGAGGTCGATCCCGATTCGAATATCGAGCGCGCGGTCGATCTCGGCTTCGTGGGCGAGCCGGAGGAGGTCAATCCGCGCATCGTGCAGGTGCTTTCGTCCAAGGAGTTCATTCCGGTCGTGGCGCCGCTTGGCGTCTCGCGGGACGGCACAACCTACAACATCAACGCCGACACCTTTGCGAGCGCTCTCGCGGGCGCGCTGAAGGCCAAGCGGCTTCTGCTTCTCACCGATGTCGCCGGCGTGCTCGATCAAAACAAGAAGCTCATCCATCGTCTGACCGCGTCCGAGGCCAAGGCCATGATTGCGGACGGCACGATAACCGGCGGCATGATCCCCAAGGTGGAAGGGTGCCTGAGCGTGATCGAAGAGGGCGTCGAGGGCGTCGTGATCCTCGATGGCAGGGTGCCTCATGCGGTGCTGCTGGAACTGTTCACGGAGCACGGCGTCGGCACGCTGATCGAGCGCGACGCCGGTGGCTGAGCTGGCGGCGGCAGGCGCCGGACTGGCCGAGGCCTTCGGGGAGACGAGGCTTTGGATCTTCGACCTCGACAACACGCTCTATCCCGCCGAGTGCAATCTGTTCGCGCAGATCGATCAGAGAATGTCCGCGTTCATCCAGACCCTGCTCGGGCTCGATGCGGTAGCGGCGCGCAAAGTGCAGAAGGCGCTTTATTACGAGCATGGGACGACGCTGGCCGGCCTCATGGCGGAGCACGGCGTCAAGCCGGACGCGTTCATGGATTACGTGCATGACATCGATCTCGCTCCGGTCGCGCATATGCCGGAGCTTGCCGACGCCATATCCCGGCTTGAGGGGCGGAAATTCATCTTCACGAACGGCTCGGCGCGCCATGCGGAGCGCGTCGCGGGCAAGCTTGGCGTGCTCGATAAGTTCGACGGCATTTTCGACATCGCGGCGGGCGGCTATGTGCCGAAGCCAAAGCCGGAGGCGTTCGCGCGCTTTCTCGATTTCTGCGCCGGCGCCGCCTGCAAGGCCGCCATGTTCGAGGACCTGCCGCACAATCTCGAAGCGGCCCACGACCTCGGCATCGTGACCGTGCTCGTTCGCTCGGACTACTGCGATCACCCCTCGCAGCACGCCTTGAAGGGTGAGGAGGCGCTGCCGCATTACATCCATTTCGAGACGGACAACCTGACGGGCTTCCTGACCGACGTAGCGCGGCGCATTGCGGCCTGAGCAGCCGTCCCGGCCAAGCGAAGCGCGAGCCGGGATCCGCAAAAAAAAATGAGCGCTCCGATTTATTCAGATCCCGGATAAGGCTCCGCCTTTCCGGGATGACTCACGAAGCGCCCTGCGCGCTACCTCAGGTTGCTAAGGTAGGATGCAACCGCCGCGATTTGCGCATCGCTCAGCTGATGCTGAACCGGCGCTTTCACGCCTTCCGCTTCCCTATTGATGATGGACCAATTCGTCAGCACCTTGACGAGGTAAGGATAGATCTGGCCCGCCACGCGGGGAGTCAAGTCGGCGCCCTTGCCGTTTGCGCCATGACAGCTCGTGCAAGCGGGAACGCCAGTCTCGGAGATGCCGGATTCATAAATCCGCTTCCCTTCGGAAATGAGCTCCGGTTTGCCGCCGCCAGCCGGAGGTGGCTCAAGCCCGTGGAAATACTCCGCGACCGCCTTGCGAATTGCGGGATCGACGCTGCCCAGAACGGGAACCATGAAGGTCTCGGCCGTCAGGTTATCGCGCTTGTGCTCGGAAATGATCCCGAACTTCGCCTCAAGATAGGGCACCGTCTGGCCGGCAAGGCGCGGCACCGAATAAGCCGCCGCAAGCCCCTGGCCATTCTGCTGATGGCACTTCTTGCAGTACGCTATCTTGGCGTCGACATCCCTGGAGTGATCGGAACTTTGAGCGTAGCTTGGCGCCTGCAACAGGATCCCCAGGACCGCCGCGGGCAGCGCCCATCGAAAGCTTATGCACTTCATAATCTGGCCTCTCCCTTGGCTCTTGCCGGGTCGCCTCGCATGCCAGCTTTTGGCCGTCTGGCGAATCTCAACGCACTGACTAGTTTGAAAAGCAGTCAAAGGCCCCACAGGTATTATTCACAAAAAATGAGATACATCAAAGGAAGGATAATATCATTATCTGCTACTCTTTAACGCGGCCTTTGCCATCGGATGTTGCATTTTGGCAAATAAAGCCTCCCACTCGGCCGCTCGCTCATCCCACCGGGTCAGGGATTTGTCTGCGAGGCAGGCGCGGTGCATCGTTTCCCACAGGGCGTCATCCGACAAAAGCGCCACTGTCCTGGCGATGAACTCATCCCTGTTCCGGGCGACGAAGCCGGACCGGCCATCCGCCACGCGCTCCGAAAGAGAGCCGATCCCCAGCGTCACGACGGGCGCGCCCGAAGCGATGGCCTCCGCAGCCGCCAGGCAGTAGGTCTCGTCCGGATGACCGGGAATCAGCTGCACGCGGGCGGTCCTCACCTCATCCGCAAGGGCGCCGCGCGCAATGCTGCCGCGAAATGAAACGCCATCGAGCGCGTCCCTCGCCGCATTGGCTGCCGCCTGATGGGTCTTCGGCGCGAAAACGTCGAACCTCGCCGCGGGCGCCCGCCGCTTGATTTCGTCCCAGAGATCGAGCAGCCAGTCGAGGCCGCGATAAGGCTGCGAGGTGAAGATCGCGCGCGGCGGCGGGGGTGCGGGCGCGGGCGCGGGCCGGAAGAAGTCCTCATGAATGCCGTGATGGACGATCGCCGCGCCTTTCGAGGGAAGCCATTTCGGCAGGCGGCTCAAATGATACGCGCCGAGAACCACGATCATGGGCCTCGTCCTTAAGAGCGGCCAGACCTCACCGCGGCGGATCGCGCGCGAGCTTTTCAGCGGGTTGTGCAGCCAGAAAAGAGGGACGCCGAAAGAGACGCCGCCAAACGCTTTCGGCGATGCGACGGCGATTCCGATGTCGCCGCGAGCGTGCTGCCGCGCGTCCGCGATGGGCCGCCATTGAACGCCGAACTCATGCCGCGCTTCCGGGACGCTATTGAAGACAGTCACAGCGTGGCCCCTTTTGGCCAGCGCCTCCGCGAGTTGAACGATAGAGCTCTCGATGCCGCCGATGGAGGCCAAACGCATCGTTTCGCCTGAGAACGGCTTGCCGCGGTATAGAAAGTCGATGGCGGCCACTCGATCCTCCCGCTGCTGGCTCTATTGCGCCGCGCGCGCCGGCAAATCGCCCGAAGTCGACGGCGCGGACCCTTGCGGCTTGAGCCGCTGAGCCGAGGCGTCGAGCGATCCCGCCGGCAATGTTCCCTTCTTGATCGCATCGGCCACGCCCTGGGCGACAATATCCCTGATGGCGGACGGGCCCTCCTTGCCCGGATCGATGACGAGAGCGTCGCAACCGCGATTGAAATAGGCCGCAGCCTCGGCCGGCTCGCTCTTCGCGCCAACTTCGACGAGGCAGAACCGCGCGCCCCTGACAAGTCCGTCATAGGCGGCAAAGGGCTGCGTCTCGCGCGCGGCCAAAGCCGCAACCGGCATCGTGGGATAGGAGACGAGCAGCGTCTTCAGGGCGCGGATCGCGGCTTCGCTGCTATCGACGATGGGGACGGCGACGATGTTGTCGTCCGCGTGCCCCAGGACGAAAGCCTTGGCGAAAACGCCCGACTGGAGCGCATTGGGGCCGAAGCTCGCCGAAGGGTTTTGAGCCGGCGCGGCGCCGAGCGTGGGGCCGAAATTCATGGTGAAGCCGAGACCGGCGAGATACGAACTCAAGGAGCCATAGGTCGAATGAGCATATTCAGGGTCGCCCTTGGAGGCCACCTGCTGTTCCGACGGCCACGACTTCGAACTCCTTAATTCGCGGCAGGCCGTCGCCCGTTCCGCCGATCTCGCTGATCGCGAAGATGGGCTTCGGCTCCGGGGCGCCCTGCCAGAAGAACTTCATGAGCTCCTTGGTCTGCGCCCTTGCATGGATGTTCTCCGAGCCGAACATCGCGCCCGCGATCAACCCTTGCTGCAAAAGGGCGCGGATCGCCTTCGGCCCCGCGTCCGAGGGCTGGGCGCCGGTGAAACGCATGATGATGAGCTTTCCCAAGGCGCGATTGATGGCCGGATCGATCGCGGGGACAGCAAGTTTCGCCGGTTGAGGCTTCGCCTTGGCTTCTTCGGCGGATGCGGGGTCTTTCTTCTTCGCAGGCTTCGGCGCCTTCTCTTGCAACTCGGCATTGCCCTCGCGGCCGCCGCGCCGCATGCGTTCGAGTTCCTTCTTCAGCCTCTTCCGAGCTTCGGCGATCTCCTCATCCGTCGCGGTGCTGTTGCTTTGCGCGATCCTGACTTTTCCCGCACCGGAGAGCGAACCTTGCGAAGGCTGACGCGATGCTAGCCCCGGCGAGGACGCGCCGCTATACTCCGCGCCGCCAGAGGCAAACGCAGGTGCGGCAGAGAGGACGAGGCCGAGGGCCAGTCCGCCCAACATGGGATATCGTCGATGCATAAGTGGGAACGCCGGTGGTTTTCTCGATGTGTTAGCGGAATGCGCCCCGAGGGTAAAGAAGCCTCTTGCCGTTTTGCGCGCCGGCGGGCGCGGTTCGGCCTGATCGTTCTCTTGGCGGCGCCGGCGTCCACGATCGCATGCGCGGGCGCGGCTCTCGCCGTGCAGAACGCAGCCGACAAGTCGATGGTCAAATCCCAGGAAGCAAGCTCGGCGCTTCTTCGCGGCCGCTACGACCTCGCGGTCGCCGCCTATGACGATGCGCTGAAGGACACGAGCCTGCCCCCGGCGCGGCAGGCCCCGCTCTACACCGACCGGGGCGTCGCCAAGTGGCGGCTGAAACAGATGGACGAGGCCATCGCCGATTTCACGAAGGCGGTGTCGCTCAATCCCGAATACGCGCCCGCCTACAACAATCGCGGCAACGTCTATCTGGATCTGAACCGGGCCGACGAGGCCTACAAGGATTTCGACCGCGCGATTTCGATCGCGCCCGGCTTCGGCGCCGCCTACAGCAACCGCGCCAACGTGAATCAGAAGCTGAAGAGGTTCGAGGCGGCGGAGAAGGACTTTCGCAAGGCCATCGAGCTTTTGCCCGGCAGCGCGGTGCCGCTGAACGGCCGGGGGAAAATCGCCAGGCGTCGCGGGCCAGTATTATACGGCGCTTCGCTACCTGAACCGGGCGATTTCGCTGAACGCGCAATATGCGGCGGCCTACCAGAACAGGTCCGCCGTCTTTGCGGCCTTGAAGCGGAACGACGACGCGGCGCAGGATCTGGACAAGGTAATCGCGCTATCGCCCGACACTGTGAGCCTGTACGTCGCGCGCGGCCAGGCCTATGCGCGGGACAAGAAATGGATGCCCGGCCTTTAAGGATTTTTCGAAAGCCCTTGAGCTTGCGCCCGACAATGTGGCGGCGCTGACCGGCCGGGCGTCGCAGAATCTCGACAGGCGGCGCGATCTGGCGCTTGAGGATCTGAACAAGGCGATTACGCTCGATCCGAATGCGTCCGAGGCCTATTTCTGGCGGGCGCAAGCCAAGTATGCCGCCAACGATAGCGACGGCGCCGACGCCGACCTCAGCAAGACCGTCGAACTCGACCCGCTGTTCGCAGAGGCGTACCGGTTCCGCGGATGGTACAGGGAGCGCGCCGGCAAGCGCGACGAGGCGATTGCGGACTATCGCCGCGCGCTTGAGATCGATCCCTTTTCAAAGGAGGCGCGCGACGCTTACAAAAGCGCGAGCGGCGACACGGCCGACAGCGTCGTCAAGCCGATAGCCCCCGCCGTCGACGGCTGGGAGGTGTTCCACTCCGCGTCCGGGCAGTATACGGCGGTGAACGAGCGCTTCGCCAAGATCCCCGTTCTTCTTGAGGTCCCGGACGCCGGCCCCGCCGAGATCGTCGAATGGACGCCGCTCAAGGAAACGCTCTCCGGGATCGGCCTGCTTCGGTATCGCTCGGGCGGCAAGAAGTTCGAATACGTCGCCATCATCGATCTGTCCCGCGGCCAGGTGGCCGGCATCGAGCCCTATATCGTCGGCGACGCCAAATCGAAATGGGTCTGGACGCAAAATGCCGTCACCGTGACCGATGTCGACGGGCTCTCCAGCTATTACGAGTTGAGACGCGCCGACGTAAGATCGATGGCGCGCCGCGACGACAATCCGTTCAACTATTTCGGCGGCGGGCGGCGGCGGGGCGGCGGTCTGTTCGGCTGGCTTTTCCAGTGACGGCGCTGAAGCGCGCGTGCCTTGTCCTGGCCTTCGCCTTCGCGGCGGGGTGCTCGCCGCATCCCAAGGCCGATGGGCTGCCCGCGCTCAAGGCCGAGGTTTCCAAGACGGCGGTCTCGGGGCTGTCGTCCGGCGGCTATATGGCCGGGCAATTCCAGGTCGCCTACTCGAAAACGGTCATCGGCGCCGGCATCGTCGCCGCGGGTCCGTTCGGATGCGCGAAAAGCGCGGGCGGGGAGGCTCTTCCTTTCTTCCCGGCGGCGCTCGCGCTCAACGCGACGCAGGCGCAAAACGGCTGCATGGCCGACAGCCTTTCCGCTTACGGCGTGCTCGACGCCAAGCGCCTTGCCGGGATCGCCGAAACGCTCGCGCGGGACGGGAAGATCGATCCGCTCGCGAACCTCAAGGGCGCCAAGGTTTACCTCTATTCCGGGGAGAACGACCGCATCGTCGCCGCCGCCGTGGTAAGCGCCGCGCGCGACTTCTATCTTGCCGCCGGCGTACCCCGGGCGAACATCGAGTTTGTGGCGAACAAGCCGGGCGGCCACGCTTTTTCGACCGATAAGGAGGGCGGCGCGTGCGAAAAAAGCGATCCGCCTTACGTGAACAACTGCCATTACGATCAGGCGGGCGACATTCTCCGTTTCATCTACGGGGAGCTGGAAGCGAAAGGCTCGGCGCAGCCGGCGGACTTCATAACCTTCGACCAGCGCGCCTACGCTTCGTCCAACGCCAGCCTCGCGGATGACGGCGTCGTCTACGTCCCGCCGCCGTGCCGCACGCAAAGCGGCTGCCGCGTGCACATCGTCTTCCACGGCTGCATGCAGTCGCGAGGCGGTGTGGGAGACGCCTTTATCCGCGAATTGGGATTCGCGGACTGGGCGGCCACGAACAAAATCGTCGTTCTCTTCCCGCAAGCCGCGGCTTCCACGCTCAATCCGTTTACCTGCTGGGACTGGTGGGGCTACACTGGCCTCGACTACCTCTCGAAGGACGCGCCACAAATGAAGGCCGTTGCCGGGATGCTGGCGGCGCTGGGAAAGTAGCGGCGCCCGCAGGTTATTCTCAGTCCTGCGTGAGCCGGTAGCCGAGGAAGCGCTGCGAATCGATCGGGTCTGTCCCGAGCCGCTGGCGCAGGCGCTTGCGCAGCTTGCTGATGTGGCTTTCGATTACGTTTTCGTCGATGCCGTCGTCGAACAGGCCATAGACGAAGTTGAAGATTTGCGATTTAGTAACCCGGCGGCCCTTGTTGGCCATGAGATATTCCAGAATCCGGCGTTCGCGCCGGGGAAGCGGCAGCGGCTCGCCGTCGATTTCCGGATCGCGCCCGTCGGAAAATACGCGGATGCGGCCGGAAAGCGGTTGCGCCGTTTCCTGTTGCGCCCGGCGGCTGATCGCGCGGATGCGGGCGAGGATTTCGCGCACATGCACGGGCTTGCGGACCACGTCGTCGACGCCCGCCGCAAACAGGTCCAGCGTGTCGTTCAGCGATTTCGTTTCGTTCATCGCGATGACGGCAGCGGCTGAGCGCAACTTGATCTTGACGGGCACTTCCTCACGGTTTTGAAAGTCTCCGAGCAAGAAGGCTTCCACCGCGTCGATGTCCGGTTCGGGCGCGGTGTTCACCCACTGCCGGAAATCGCTCGGGGCCAGCCCTGTTGCGGAGACCCCCTCCCGGCAAAACCATGCCGTATATCCGTTTAATACGGTTTCACGTTCGTCCACGATGACAATCATGAGGTTCCCCGAATCGAGACATAAGCCTTACGCTCAACGCTTAGACGCAAGCGTTAACGGCTGCAACTTTAGATTGCGCCAACCTGGGTTAGGGGTCTCTCGAGAGTGGCGTGGCGTGACTTATATGACGCGCATTCAACTTCAGATGGCTTCTGCGCGAGATCTTGGCGGCGCGAGATTGCGGGGGGGGGGGGGGAGAAGATATTCGATGGAACGCTCGGCGGCAATTTTCTGCGCGGTTTTTCTGGCGCTTGGCGTACCGGCGCTTGCTGAGGAATGCCGGGGGCGTTCAGAGGCGCCGCTGGTCCGGCTGCTTCCGCCGCCCCCATGCGAAACCTGTGAGGAAACCAAGGCCGAGCTGGATGAGCTTGCGGGCCTGGAGCGGACGCGCACGCCGGAGCAGACGCGCCATGTCGCGGGCGACGCCGCGCGCAGCGTCGCCCGTTTCCTCGAGGGCGGCGGTATTGCCTTCGACGCGGCGAAGCTCGCAGCCTGCGAGGATTTCTTTCTGAAACGCCGCAAGGAGGAAAAGGCGGTCGTGGACGAGGCCAAGGAGACGTTCTGCCGCCTCCGGCCCTTCGCCACGCCCGGCAACGCGTTGCGCCCGGTGCAAGAGGCCCAGCCCAATTCGAGCTTCTCCTATCCGTCGGGGCACGCGACCTATGGCGCGACGGTCGGTTTCCTCCTGGCGGAGATGCTGCCCGAGAAGCGCGCCGAGATTTACAGCCGCATCGCCGATTATGCGCATAGCCGCATGCTGGCGGGCGTCCACTTCCGCAGCGACGTCGAGGCGGGCAAGCTGTTCGGCGCGGCCATCGGGGCGTCGCTTTTCGCCAAGCCGGAGTTCCGCAAGGAGTTCGACGAGGCCCGGGCCTGCGTCCGCGCCGCCGTCGGGATCGACTAGCCGGCGGATCGGTCATCCCGGGACTTGATTACCCAAATGTTCCCGCCAGACGGGCTATATAGGGCATTGGCGTTGTTTTGGCTGAAATTTTTGCGAGGCCGGGAACCATCTGGCCCAGATCGAAACGCCGGTTATAGCGGTACTCGTAGGCGGCCAGGTATCGCGCCGCATGGCGCGGGCGGATGGCGCGGCAAGTTCCGGTGATGGCGCTTTTGATGTTGCCGAGACTGACATTCACCCATTTAAACCTCGGATCGACAATGCGGCGCGAAGCCCGGCCTCGCGTGATTGCCGTGTGGGTCATGCCAACTTTGGTCAGGCTTGAAAAGCAGGCGAGGCCGTCGCTGATCACGTCGCATCCAGGCTCCAGGGCTTCTCGCGCGAAGTGCTCCACCGCCTCTTTGGTGAAGCTCGAAACCAGACGGAGCTTGATGGTGACCGGCTTGCCATTACGGGTCTCGACGGCGGCCAGAAAAGGGGTCTTCCCCTGGCGCCGCTCCGGATGGCCCCTTCCTTTCGCCGCCGATGTAAGCATCGTCGATCTGAACCGAGCCCTTGAGCTTATAGTCTTTGTTGCGCTCGCTCATGGCGGCCATGAGTTTCTGTTTCACGGCCCAACCCGTATCGTACCTCACGCCGAGCTGGCGCGATAATTCAAGCGCGGAAATATCGTTCTTGCTTTGCGTTATAAGATAAATCGCGAGGAACCACGTGCTAAGCGGCAGCTTCGACTTGTGGAACAGTGTGCCTGCCTTGACCGAAGTCTGCCGTCTGCACAGCGAGCATTGAAAGGCTCGCCGCGCAGCGTAAAAGCTATATTTGCGTCCCTGGCAGACCGGACAGACAAAGCCATCCGGCCAACGCAGCCGCACCAACTCCTCATGACACTGATCTTCGCTGCCGTAACAGCTCTGAAACGCCGTCCGGCTCATGCCCTTCTGAAATTGTACCGGGTTCCGCGCCATGGCCGCCTCCATTGAGCCGCCCTATCGGCGGCATATGAGAACATAGCAGGAACATTTGGGTAATCAAGTCCCGGGACTTGATTACCCAAATGTTCCCGCCAGACGGGCTATATAGGGCATTGGCGTTGTTTTGGCTGAAATTTTTGCGAGGCCGGGAACCATCTGGCCCAGATCGAAACGCCGGTTATAGCGGTACTCGTAGGCGGCCAGGTATCGCGCCGCATGGCGCGGGCGGATGGCGCGGCAAGTTCCGGTGATGGCGCTTTTGATGTTGCCGAGACTGACATTCACCCATTTAAACCTCGGATCGACAATGCGGCGCGAAGCCCGGCCTCGCGTGATTGCCGTGTGGGTCATGCCAACTTTGGTCAGGCTTGAAAAGCAGGCGAGGCCGTCGCTGATCACGTCGCATCCAGGCTCCAGGGCTTCTCGCGCGAAGTGCTCCACCGCCTCTTTGGTGAAGCTCGAAACCAGACGGAGCTTGATGGTGACCGGCTTGCCATTACGGGTCTCGACGGCGGCCAGAAAAGGGGTCTTCCCCTCGGCGCCGCGTCCGGATGGCCCCTTCCTTTCGCCGCCGATGTAAGCATCGTCGATCTGAACCGAGCCCTTGAGCTTATAGTCTTTGTTGCGCTCGCTCATGGCGGCCATGAGTTTCTGTTTCACGGCCCAACCCGTATCGTACCTCACGCCGAGCTGGCGCGATAATTCAAGCGCGGAAATATCGTTCTTGCTTTGCGTTATAAGATAAATCGCGAGGAACCACGTGCTAAGCGGCAGCTTCGACTTGTGGAACAGTGTGCCTGCCTTGACCGAAGTCTGCCGTCTGCACAGCGAGCATTGAAAGGCTCGCCGCGCAGCGTAAAAGCTATATTTGCGTCCCTGGCAGACCGGACAGACAAAGCCATCCGGCCAACGCAGCCGCACCAACTCCTCATGACACTGATCTTCGCTGCCGTAACAGCTCTGAAACGCCGTCCGGCTCATGCCCTTCTGAAATTGTACCGGGTTCCGCGCCATGGCCGCCTCCATTGAGCCGCCCTATCGGCGGCATATGAGAACATAGCAGGAACATTTGGGTAATCAAGTCCCGGAAAGGCGCAGCCTTGTCCGGGATCTCAATAAATCGGAGCGCTCATTTTTGCGGATCGCGGCTTGCATCGCGCTTCGCTTGGCGATGCATTGGGCAATCGGCGCAGTCTGCATAGGCAAAGTTTGCGCGACAGGCCGCGGCGCAACCTCAGGGAGGAAAATTAGGCCGGAGCATTGCAACGACGCCAGGCCCATGTGGTATCATAGTACCTAAAAAACCCATGCTTTTTGCAAAACGAACCCAATAGAGCCAATTGCAAAACGCCGGCCGTTTGAGGCGCCGGGCAGTGGCTTTGTCCTGAAGTGGAATTAGTTCCGACAGCTTTTGCAGGTTCTGGCGCTGCCGTGAAGATTTCTGACGCAGTTCGCCCGTCACCTGCCAGATGTCCGGTAGGGTTGATCCAACGGTATGCTTGTCAGGTCACCAGCCGCATCAGCTGCTCCGCGGTCAGCGCCAGGATGCCGAACATGAGATGGCAGAAGATCTTGGCATGACCGCGCACCCGTATTGTCCGGCCGCCGTAGTTGTCTTTGACCGAGCCGTTGACGCGTTCGGCCGCGCTGCGCTCGTTGTAGCGGATGGTTTCGGCGAGTTCGTAACCGGCGGCCCGCTTGGCTTGCGCCTCCGCCGCGGCTTCGGCCTTGCCGCCAGGGCGCGGATTGGCGTCGATGATGGGCGCATGGCCGAGCGCAAGGCTTTTATTGCGGATTTCCGGCGCGTCGTAGGCGCTATCCATGAGATCGTAGAGATTGGCGACACGGCGGGCTGTGATGGTGGCCAAGGGGATGGCGGCCTGGCTGTCGTGGAGGGATGCGGAGGTCAGAAGGCACGAAATAGGGATATCGCCATCTGCGGTATCGATATGCAGTTTGTAGCCGATCCAAGGCGCGGCGTGGCCTTTCGCATTGCGCTTTACGCCAACAGTGCACGCCGTTGGCAGGTCCGCCAGCATTTCAGCCAGCGTCATGCCGGTTTGGCGCTCCAGCCGCCGGGGCTCCTTCTTGGCGGGCGCTTCGCCCTTTTTAGGGCGTCCGCGCTTGCGTCTGGCCGCCGAGGCTGGGGCTTTCACCGGCTTTTCGCGCGCTTCAATGGCCGTTGCATCGCGCGAGATGTGTCCAACCAGCCGGTTCTTATGGGTGTTTACAATCAGCGCCTCATGGACGCGCGCGGGCAGGCTGCTTTGCGCAAACTCGGCGAAGGCGCGGGAAAAAGTGCTCTCGCTTGGCGGCCCGCGCCTGCTTTCCCAGCCGCAGAGCCGGCGAAGCACAGGATCGGCGCCAAGCCGCTCGATAAGCGCCAAGGTTGTCGGCAGGTTGAACACCGCTTTTGCTACGAACGCGCGCGCCAGCGCATGGCGGTCAGCTGGCGGACGCCCCGGCAGGCCCGGCCACATCTGCACAAAGGCTTCGATGCGCGCCAAATCCAGCACAGTCACAAGCCGCTCGTGCTGTGGAGTGAGCGGGCCTACCACTTCCCGCAGCATAGGGAAAAGAAAACCTTGAACGTGGCTCCAGGCGCTGGTTAGCATCTCCCGCATGTCCGTGTTCCGATTCGGCTGGTGGTTCTTCACAAAAGCACCATGCCTTAACTCGGAGCGCGGGCGCCTCACCCCATCCCCCTCAGAAGGAATAAGCCAGCGCGACGGCCCTGTTTTGCAATTGGCTCAATAGAGTTAATCCACGGTGTACGCTCGCACGCCTCGATGATCGAGCGCCGGCATAACCTTCCGGCTTTAGAGATCGCCGGCCCAGGGCAGGCCTTGGCGCAGATATGCGGCGCGGCATGTGTTCGCCATGAGAGTGGCGACCGTCATCGGGCCGACGCCGCCCGGCACTGGCGTGATCGCGCCCGCAACATGGCGCGCGCTCTCGAAATCCACGTCGCCGACGAGCTTCGTCCTGCCCGCCTCCAGCGCCGGGACGCGGTTGATGCCGACATCGACGACGATGGCGCCCGGCTTGATCCAGGCGCCGGGGATCATGCCCGGACGGCCCACCGCGGCGACGAGAATGTCCGCCTTGGAGACGACCTCGGGCAGATCGCGGGTCTTGGAGTGGGCGAGCGTCACGGTGCAGTCCTCGGCGAGCAGGAGATGCGCCATCGGCTTGCCGACAATGTTCGAGCGGCCCACGACGACCGCGTGGAGGCCCGCAAGCTTCGGCTGCACGCTCTTGATCATGCGCAGGCAGCCGAGCGGCGTGCAGGGCACGAAGGCAGGCTTGCCGATGAAGAGGCGGCCCGCGTTCACCACATGGAAGCCGTCCACGTCCTTGTCGGGGGCGATCGCGGCGATGGCCTCTTCGGCGCCGATCTGCGGCGGCAGCGGGAGCTGCACCAGGATGCCGTCGATGGCGTCGTCGGCGTTCAGCGCGGCGATCAGATCGAGCAGCGCGGCCTTGCTCACGTCGCCGCCGGGCCGATGCTCGACCGAATGGAAGCCGAGTTCGCGCGCCAGCTTCAGCTTGCTCCTGACATAGACCTCGCTCGCCGGATTGTCGCCCGCGAGCACGACCGCCAGCCCCGGCGCGCGGCCAGCCGCCGCCGCGAAAGCCTTGGCGCGCGCGGCCACGAGGCCCTTCACCTCCGCCGCCATCGCGACGCCGTTCAGGATCTGTGCTTCAGCCATTCGCTTCACCTTTCTCGATTGCCCGGACGCGTCCGCTCATTCCTCGTCATGGCCGGGCTTCGACCCGGCGAACTGAAATACCTGCGTTCTTCTGGATGGCCGGGTCAAGCCCGGCCATGACGGCAGAGTTTGCGGACACGTCCCGGCAATCAACTTACCTCTTCTTCCTTGGGCTCGCCGCGGCTTCGGGGTTGGCGAGAAGCGCCGCGATCTTTTCGATGAGTTTCGCCGCGTCGCCGCCGACCGCGACCGATTTCAGCCGCGACTTCTGGCCCGACGCCATGCCCACGGCCGACTTGGGCACGCCGAGCCAATCGGCAACGAGCGCCACCAGCGCCGCATTCGCCTTGCCGTCCTCGGGCGGGGTCGTGACGTAAGCCTTCAGCACCGGCTTGCCGCCGCGATCCTCGACGCCCGCTATGCGCGCCGCGCTGCTTTTCGGCGTCAGCCGGATATGGAGCACGACGCCGTCCGGCCTTGCGGTTGCCGGGATGAGCGTCAGAACAGTCTCCACAGCCAATCGTAGAGCACCACGTCCCGGATGAACCAGAGGCCGATAATCAGCACGATGGGCGAAATATCGAGCCCGCCCATATTTGGCAGGCGGCGCCGGATGGGCCGGAGAACCGGATCGGTCAGGCGATTGAAGCCGTCGGCCAGCGTATAGACGAGCCGGTTGCGCCGGTTGACGACATCGAACACGATCAGCCAGCTCAAGATGGCGGCGATGATGATGACCCAGACATAAAGCGAAATAAGGTTCGCCATGAAGTTCAAAAGCGCATGCATTCAATTCGCCTCCCCGCAAGCTCGACGAATTTTAGCCCGCCGCATGGGGCGCATCAAGGGCCACGCGCTGCGGCGAAAGCCTCATCCTTCGAGACGGCGCTTTGCGCCTCCTCAGGATGAGGCTTATCCGTAGCGCCTCATGGCGAGGAGGACGAAGACCGTCTCGAACCATGAGGAGGCTGAGGACTAGCGGCGGATGCCGAGGCGCGCGATCAGGTCGCGATAGCGCCCCTCGTCCTTGCTCTTCACGTAGTCGAGCAGGCGGCGGCGCTGGCTTACGAGCTTCAGAAGCCCGCGGCGCGAGTGGTTGTCCTTCTTGTGCGTCTTGAAATGTTCCGTCAGGTTGACAATTCGTTCCGTGAGAACGGCCACCTGAACTTCGGGCGAACCGGTGTCGCCTTTCGTTGTGGCATATTCGGCAATGAGCGCGGTTTTGCGCTCGGCAGTGATCGACATCGGTCATCTCCGTGCGTTTGCAATGATCCGGCTTCAGGCGGGGATGTTGAAAACCCGGACCGGATGCATCTCGCCGCGCTCCGCCTCGCCAATGGCGATGAGGACCCCGCGAGAGGTCGCATAGATCGGGCCTTTCAGGATTGGCGCATTCCCGCCCCGGATGAGGATGGACTGGCCCCGCTTCAGCCTAGCCGCATCGTCCCCGCTTACGGCGAGCGCCGGGATGCCGTCCAGCGCCGTCTCGACAGGGGCGATCGCGCTCAAAAGAGCGTCATGGCCGCCCGCACTATTGCCGAACTCTTCGAGCTTTTCCAGGGAAATCGCATTCTCTTCGCCGAACGCGCCGACGGAGGTGCGCCTGAGCGCCGCAATATGCCCGTAGCAGCCGAGGGCGCGGCCCAGATCGCGGGCGATGGCGCGGACATAGGTGCCCTTGCCGCAGGCGCAGTGCAGCCGCGTCAGGTCTGGCGAAATCGCCTCCTCGATCTCAAGCTCGTAGACCGAGACGGGGCGGGCCGCCAATTCCACCGTCTCGCCGTCGCGCGCGAGGTCGTAGGCGCGCTCGCCCTCGACCTTGATCGCGGAGTAGCACGGCGGAACCTGCATGATTTCGCCGATAAAGCCTTGCAGCGCCGCCTCGATGGCCTCGCGGGCCGGGCGCGCCTCGCTCGTCTTGACGGCCTTGCCCTCGGCGTCGTCCGTGTCGGTCTCGGCGCCCCATTGGATGGTGAAATCGTAGGTTTTCTCGCAATCGACCACGTGCGCCACGGTCTTCGTCGCCTCGCCGAACGCGATGGGCAGGATGCCGGTGGCCAGCGGGTCGAGCGTGCCCGCGTGCCCCACCTTTTTCGGATTGTAGAGGCGCTTCAGGCGGGAAAGCGCCTGGTTCGAAGTGAGCCCTTGCGGTTTGTCCAGAACAAGCCAGCCGTGAATGTCGTTGCCTCTGCGGCGCCCCATGATGTTTCGCTTTGCTTCTGTCTATTTCAGGTCGCGGGAGACTTCGGGAGAGCGCAACAGCTCGTCGATGCGCCCGGCCGCGTCGATTGCGTGATCGCCCCGGAATACAAGTTCTGGCGCATATTTCAACTCGACGCGCCGCGCAAGCGCGCCGCGCAAAAACCGCTGGTGGCGATTGAGCGCGGCGGCGATGGCGTCGGCGCTCTTGCCGCCGAGCGAGCTTGCGAACACGGTGGCGTGCTTAAGGTCTGGGCTGAGGCGCACCTCGGCGATGGTGACGATCTCGCCCGCGAGTTCGCTGTCTTCGATGTCCTCGGTCTGGAAAATCTCCGCGAGCGCGTGCCGGATGAGTTCGCCCGCGCGGAGCTGACGTTGGGAGGGGCCTTTCGTTTGTTGCTGTTTCATGGTGCGCCTCTTCGAAACCGGCAGTGTTACCCCGTTTCCGGCGCGAAACAAGCAGGTTTGAGGCGCCGCCGGCCGCCACGCCCGGCGAAGGCGCGCAAGCCCGTGCTTACGATCCGGGGCGGCGCGTGCGATTTGCGAGTTCTGAGGCCAGTTCGTCAAATGCAGCTCCGTTCGGCAAAAGAGATTCGTTGATCATGACCTTGCCGCCAGGATGAAAAGCGTAAAGGAAGCGATGGCCGCGAACGGTCGATAGAGAGAGGCGCTCGATGTTCGATAGTCGAACCACCCGGATCTTACCCGGCAATAGTGTGCCTGGAGGCGCGCGCAGCTCCGTTTCTGTCAAAATCAATTCCTTCGAAGGGCTTATGAAGCGGACCGCCAAACCGGTGGCGCCCGCGACCACGAACAAGCTGCCGAGCGCCGCGCATACCCAATAGAAGATCGTCGCATTGTCTTGCGACAGCGTGAGCGCGTCGAGGTGGTAGAACCTTATCCCGCGCGCGTTCGTCTGTGCTATATAGGCGAAGCCGTATGCAAGCCCGGTGAAAAACGGGGCCGCAAACAAGAGCGCCATTGCATTTGGCCTGTAGGGATATCGCAGGATGCGCATTGAAGGCCGCCTCCTCCACGGTTAGACGCTTCGGTGGGCGCGTTCTAAATGTGCTTATGCGGCTTTCTCGCGGCGGCTCGTCCGATCGGCAGGGAAGAGGCGATATCGGATTTCCCGATTGCGCGCCGCGCTTGAGCCGATCTCCGTACGGAGGGTGCGAGCGAACGCGTGCTGTCCGATTGTGGTGGCGCAAGCCGCATAAAGCATGGCAAAGAGGGACGGCTTTTACCGTCAGCGCCAGCTTGTCAGATCGTTGACAAGAAAATGGAAGACAATCCAGAATTGGCGAGGCATCGATGCCCAAGAACAGAGGTTGGTGAGGGGAAATGACGTCCAAGATTGAGGGCCTCCGCGAGCGCCGCCGCAAGATTATCGTTGGCGGCGGCGAGGACAAGATAAAGGCGCGCCATGAGAAAGGCCTCATGACCGCGCGCGAGCGTCTCGGCGCCCTCTTTCAGCCCGACACCTTCCAGGAAGTCGGCATGCACATTCGCCACAGCGGCCGGCATTTTGGAACCGAGGACAAGGAGATCGTGGCGGACGCCGTCGTCGCCGGCACCGGCTATGTGAATGGCCAGCAGGTCGCCGCCATCGCCCAGGATTTCACGGTCTCCGGCGGCACGGTCGGCAAGATGCACGCGATCAAAATCGTCGAGCAGATGAAGTTCGCGCTCAAATTCGGCATCCCCTTTGTCGCCTTCAAGGATTCCGGCGGCGCGCGCATCCATGAAGGCGTCAACTCCCTGTCCGGGTATGGCGAGGTCTTCTATCAGAATGTGCTTCTGTCGGGCGTCGTGCCGCAGATCGCCGTTGTGTGCGGACCGTGCGCCGGGGGTGCGGCCTATTCCCCGGCGCTCATGGATTTCGTGATCATGACCCGCAACGCGCACATGTTCATCACCGGGCCGGAGGTGATCAAGGCGGTCACGGGGCGGACCTGCACGATGGAGGAGGTCGGCGGCGCCGTCATGCACGCCTCCGTCAGCGGGAACGTCCATTTCGTGGCGGAGGACGATGCGCACGCCATTCAGATCGTGCAGCGGCTGCTTTCCTACCTGCCGCCCAACAACACCGAGGATCCCCCGCATCGCATTGGCGCCGACATTGTGCTCGACCGCAACGAAGCGATGAACGATCTTGTTCCGGCGTCCCCCTCCGAACCGATGAATGTGCGAACCGTCATCGCCCAAATTGTGGACGGCGGCGAGTTGTTGGAGGTCCACGCCGGCTTCGCCAAGAACCTGATCGTCGGTTTCGCCAGGATCGAGGGGCTCGTCATCGGCCTGATCGCGAACCAGCCCACCGAAACGGCGGGCGCGCTCGATATCAACGCGTCCGACAAGGGCGCCCGCTTCATCCGGTTCTGCAATATATTCAATATTCCTCTGGTAACCCTGGTCGACGTTCCAGGCTTTTTTCCAGGGATCGACCAGGAACGCGGCGGCATCATCCGGCATGGAGCGAAGATGCTGTTTTCTTATGCGTCCTGCACGTCGCCGAAGATTACCGTTATCTTGCGCAAGGCCTATGGCGGCTCGTACATGGCCATGTGCAGCAAGGAAATGGGCGCCGACTTCGTCTATGCGTGGCCCAACGCGGAAATCGCCGTCATGGGCGCGGAAGGCGCGGTCAATATTCTTTACCGCAAGGAGCTGGCCGAGGCCCCCGACCGCAAGGCGAAGGCGGCTGAACTCGCGGCGGATTACCGCGCGCAATTCGCGTCGCCTTATCTCTCGGCCGAGCACGGTTATTTGACCGATGTGATCGAGCCGGCGGAAACGCGGGGCGTGCTGGCGCTCGCGTTGCGCAAGACTCTTGCGAAGCGGGAGCAGCGGCCAGCCAAGAAGCACGGCAACATCCCTCTTTGAGGTCACAAGCGAAGCGGCCTTCGGGCCGCGCGCCGGACTTCAGGGGCGAGAGGCAGGAACAGGGAGAAACAAGTGCTTGAACAAGCGATCGCCTGGCTGAATGCGCTCGTGGCGCAGACCGGCGTGGCGCAGTTTTCATTGGGCAATCTCGTCATGATTGCCGCCGGCGCCGGCATGATCGGGCTGGCCGTGGCGCGGCGCTATGAGCCGCTGGTGCTGGTTGGCGCCGGCTTCGCCTGCATTGTCGCAAATGTGCCGGCCGCGCATGAAAGCGCCGTCTTTCACTACGCCGCGCTCGGAATGGCCAATCTCGTCATCCCGTCGCTGCTGGCTCTGGAAGTCGGCGCGATGACGGATTTCGGCCCGCTGATCGCAAATCCAAGGCTGATCCTTCTCGGCGCAGGCGCACAGCTCGGCGTCGTCGCCGCTCTCATCCTCGCCAAGTCGCTCGGGTTCACCCTGCAGGAGGCGGGCGCGATCGGCATGATCGGCGGCGCGGACGGTCCCCTGGCGATCTTCGTGACAGCTCAGCTCGCGCCGCATCTTCTTGGGCCGGTGTCGCTCGCAGCTTTCTCTTTCCTGGCTCTCGCCCCTATAGTGCAACAGCGGATGCTGCGCATGCTGCCCGCCAGCGAAAAGCCCGCCGCTGGCGTGGCGGCGCTCCGGGAGCCGGCGAGGGTGGAGAAAATCGCATTTCCCCTTTTCATCGCCCTTATCTTCAACGTCTTTTTTCCGCACATCGCGCCACTGGTCACCATGCTGATGCTTGGCAATCTGCTCCGCGAAGTTGAAGCGGCAGGCCCACTCGCAAGAACCGCCGCCGGCGGAATAACGAACGCGATGGTCATCGCGCTGACAGTCGCCATCGGCTCGACCATGGCCGCCGACAAGTTCCTTACGGCGCAGACGGGGCAGATCGTCCTGCTGGGCTTTTTGGCGCTTGCGTGCGGCGTCGCGTCGACTATTGCGATGGCGAAGCTTATGAACCTATTTCTGGAAACGCCGATCAATCCGCTGACGCCCGCGGCAGAGCCGGAACATCCGATCCATCACTCCATCGTTTCGAGTTCGGGCGGGGTGTTCGGCGCGGCCGTTTTGGGCGGAATTCTGCTCGCAGCTTTGGGCGTCAGGTAAGCTCAGGAATCAATCTTATGGGTCTAAATATTCCCGATACGCTTGACGGCGCCCTCGTTTTCGGCGCCTTCGCCTTCATCGTGGCGTTCGTTTCCATCTCTCTCATCGGGCTCATTCTTGCGGCCTTCCCGGTGCTCCTGCGCTGGGGATCAGCGCCGGCGCCGCAGGTCCTGCATCCGCAGCTTGAGCTGCCCGCGTACGAACAAGGGGAGAATGCGGAGGACTACCACATCGCGGCCATATCGGCGGCCGTCGCGGCGATGGTGGGGCCTCACCGCATCGTTCACATCGAGCCTGTTCACCACGGTCTTGGGTGGCAGGCCGAGGGCCGCGCGGCGCACCATGGCTCTCATGCCGTCTCACATCCGGGCGCATCCCAGCGTCAGCCCGAAAATCACACAGGAAACAGCCATGGAACGCAGGTTTAAAATCACAGTCGAAGGCCGGCACTATAACGTGACCGTCGAGGAGCTGAGCGACCTGAACAGCGTCCATTATCTGGAGCCCAGCGTCGCCGCGCCGTCTTACCCGCTCACGCCTTCGTTCGCGCCGGCAGGGGCGAGCGTCAGTCCCGCTCAGGCGGCGATCCCGGCTGCTCCGCGCGCCGTTGCCGAAGCTGGAGACGCCGTATCGCCTCTTAACGGGGTCGTCGACGCGGTGCTCGTGACAGTCGGGCAAGAGGTCAGAGCGGGCGATTGCATTCTGGTCGTCGAAGCGATGAAAATGAAGACGCCGGTCAACGCCACGAGCGCAGGAAAAGTGACGGCCGTGCTGGTCAAATCTGGAGACGGCGTGGAGGCCGGACAGGTTCTCGTCAAAATGACCTGACGCTCGCCGCCGCCTTTCGCAGTGGCTCTCGGAATAAGCGGGCGAGCGTGAGCGCGAGCGACTTCAGGTGATCACGTCCGGCGTGTCGCGGCCGGTGCGCTGGCGCAGCCCAGCAAGCTCGTCCGCCGTCGCGATCAAGTCGGCGAGCGCGGCTTGGGTGTCCTGCGCCAACAGCGCGGGATCGGCCTCGTAGCGCTCGATATAGACGCGCAGCGTCGCCCCCGACGTGCCTGTCCCCGACAGCCGGTAGACGATGCGCGCGCCGTCCTCGAACACGATGCGCAGGCCCTGGTTCTTCGACACGCTGCCGTCCACCGGGTCCGCATAGCTGAAGTCGCCGGCCAGCGCGACCGTTCGTCCGCCAGCGCTCGCGCCCGCCAGGCTCGGCAGCCGCGCGCCCAGGTCCGCCATCAGCGCCGTCGCCGTCGCCGCATCCAAATCCTCATAGTCGTGGCGCGTGTAGTAGTTGCGCCCATACGCCGCCCAATGCTCGCGCGCGATCTCGGCCACGCTCTGGCGCCGCGCCGCGATGACGCTCAGCCACAACAGCACGGCCCAGACGCCGTCCTTCTCGCGCACGTGGTTGCTGCCGGTGCCGGCGCTCTCCTCGCCGCAAAGCGTGATACGCCCGGCGTCGAGCAGATTGCCGAAGAATTTCCAGCCCGTGGGCGTCTCGAAGCAGGGGACGCCGAGCCTCGCCGCCACGCGGTCCACCGCGCAGCTTGTCGGCATGGAGCGCGCCACGCCCGCGATGCCGCCGCCATAGGCCGGCGCCAGATGGGCGTTCGCGGCCAGCATGGCGAGCGAATCCGAGGGCGGGATGAAAATGCCTCGCCCGATGATGAGGTTGCGGTCTCCGTCGCCGTCAGACGCGGCGCCGAGGTCGGGCGCCTCCGGGCTCATCATCAGGTCGAGCAGGTCCTTGGCGTGGACGAGGTTCGGATCGGGGTGGTGGCCGCCGAAGTCGGGCAGCGGCACGCCGTTGCGCACCGTCCCGGCGGGCGCGCCGAGTTCGCGCTCGAAGATGGCGTGCGCATAGGGGCCGGTGACGGCGTGCATCGCGTCGAACGTGAAACGCAAGCCGCCCGCGAACGCCGCCCGCAGCGCCGGAAAATCGAAAATTTCGCGCATCAGTTCGACGTAATCGGCGACGGGATCGATGACCTCGACATCCATGCCGCCGGCACGGCAGGCGCCGATGCGGCCAAGGTCCACGTCCGGCGTATCCACCGTCAGGATCTCGGCGATCTTCTGCGTCTCGGTGTAGATGGCGTCCGTGATCTTCTCCGGCGCCGGCCCGCCATTGGCGGCGTTGAACTTGATGCCGAAATCGCCGTCGGGGCCGCCCGGATTGTGGCTCGCAGAAAGCACGATGCCGCCGAAAGCCTTGTGTTTGCGGATGACGCAGGACGCGGCTGGCGTGGAGAGGATGCCGCCCGCGCCGGCGAGCAACCGCGTGAAGCCGTTCGCCGCCGCGATGCGGATCACGGTCTGGATCGCCTCCGCATTATAGAAGCGGCCGTCTCCGCCGACGACGAGCGTCGCGCCGCCGAAACCTTCCGCCGGCCGGACGGCGTTGAACACCGACTGCACGAAGTTCGCGAGATAATTGCCTTCCGCGAATTCGGTCACCTTCTTGCGCAGGCCGCTGGTTCCAGGCTTCATGCCCGCGATGGGGGCGGTCGGGATGCGCTTCAAGGTCATGCGGTGCGGGCTCCAGGCTGTGTTTCAGGTTGATAACCCGCGCCGCCCTGCGCTGCCAAGGGCGCATATCGCCGCCTAAATCCGCTTGGCGTCCCGCATGGCCGCCCACAGGGCGGCCATGGAGCAGCGTTCGATCCTGGGCGGAACGCGGCCCTGCTCGTCAGAGCCCCTCGGAAAGCAGCGCCGTCTGCACCGTTCCGGGCCTCATCTTGTAGAAGATGTGGCCGCCTATCTGCGCCACCTTGACCAGCTCATGCCGCCACGACGGAGAAACGTAGGTCGCGTGATAGTGCGTCGCGTAGCCCACTTCCTTCACCCACACCTCGCCGGCGATGACCTGTTTTGCGAGCTTCACCGCGGTAGCCCACTCCTCCTTCTCCTTCACGGCGTTATGCTTGCCGGTGCAGGTGAAGGAGAACTGACAGCCCGTGCGAAGCCGCTCGCCCTGATAGACGACGCCGCAGACGGTCTTTGGATAGAACGGGCTGCGGATGCGGTTCATGATGACTTGCGCTACGGCGATCTGGCCTCTGACGGGCTCGTCGCGCGCCTCGAAATAGATCGCGGTCGCCATGCAGCGCATCTCGCGGGCGCGGAACTCGTCCTCGGTCAGGCCGCCGAAAAGCGTCTTGGTTTCGGGCTGCTCGGGCGAAAGGCTGGCGTTCTTGAGAAGTCCGGCCCACTGGCTGCCTGCTTTTGTGGGGGGCGGAGCGTCGCCTTCGGCGTCGGCCGGCGCGCTCTCGCGGGGGCTGAACGCGGTCAGGAACAGGAGACGCGCCGGCCAGCGCGGCTGTCTGCACCGCGGAACGCTCCGCGGCCTCATTCTTCAAGTGAAGCGGATCGGTCTTCATGCGCCGCGCGACGGCGTCGTCGCCAGCCGTCTTGATCGCATGGGCGAACCGATCTGCGCGCGGCCCCTTCTGGCTTTCGACGAACAGGTAATTCGCGTGGACGGGAAGCGGCTCGGGAACGCGAATGCGGTCGAAATAGCTCGGCGCCACGGTGGATACGCCGGGGGTAACGAGAAGCGTCAGTTGATAGTCGAGGGCGCGGCGCATGTCCGGGTCGCGGTATGCGTAACCCGAGACGGCGAAAATCGAGGCGAGAAGCGTGTACCAGGTCAGCTTCGCGAAAGACCGGCGTGCTTTGAAGACAATTGGGAGCGACCGGGGCGGAACGACGGCCAAATCGGAGTTGCGGATGACCACCGGCCGGGGGCCGGCCTTTGCGACTAACGCTTTACTTCGCCCCGCATACTCGGTCATCGAATGGCTACTTCTCATCGACACTCCTACGCAGTCAGAGACATAGCGCACAACGGTTAACGGGCGATTAGAATAACCCGAAAAATTGCCTATTAATGGCTATAGCTGCTTTGTTGTAAAAATTGGGCGCCGGAGAGGTTTCTGAGTGTCAAATGGCCCGGCCGGGCTTGCGCACGACGGCAAGCCCGGCGAAAATTTTTCCAGCGGCGGCGAAGGGCTTTCCAGTCCAGACTTCAGAAAAGTCTTTTGCGGCAACGTCTAAGCCCTTGCGGCCATACTCGGACAAAACCTCGGCCTTGAGCCACGATTGCGCCTTGATCGAGCGCGCCGCGCCAAGGCGGCCCTCGCCCGCAAGCCACGCCTCGTGGCGGTTGAAAGCGGCGAAAAGCTGGCCAGGACCGTCCGCGCCGGTGGTTAACGAAATGCTAAGACATTCGGGGCGCCACGCATCCTTTTCGCGATGCGAGAGGCTTAAGGCGCCCTTAAGATCGGCGAGCGCGCGCATCGCGGCCGCGCCCATATCCGCCTTCGTCACGACAGCGATATCGGGGATTTCCGCGATGCCGGCCTTCATGAATTGCAGCGAATCCCCGGATGCGGGCTGAATGCACAGCACCACCGTGTCGGAAACCATCGAAATGTCGGTTTCGGATTGCCCGACGCCGACGCTTTCGACGACGGCCCTGTCATAGAGCGCGCGGAGCAGAACCGCCGCGGGATAGACGATGTCCGCGAGGCCGCCGAGCCGTCCTCTGGCCGCGATGGAGCGGATGAATACGCCGCCGTCGGCCGGATCGGTGCGCATGCGGACGCGGTCGCCCAGGAGCGCGCCGCCGCTCGCCTTCGAGGATGGATCGACGGCGAGCACGGCGACGGTTTTTCCAGCCGGCGCCATTCGGCGATCAGCGCGTTGATGAGGGTGGATTTGCCGGCGCCCGGCGGGCCGGTTATGCCGATGCTCAAGCCCTTCGGGTTCTCGAAGGCTTCGTCGAGCAACGCCGCCATGCCGCCGGGGTTCGCCTCCACGGCGGAGAGCGCGGCGGCGATCTGGGCCTTTCCATTCAGCGCGGCGAGGGTCGGTTTTGCGGATGCAGTCACGGCCGTGGTCTTCGAAGCGGAAAGCGATGAGACTAAAACATCGCCGCGAAGCGCGCAGCCCGAAAGCGATCCAGGAGTCACACTCGCAAGCGCCCGGCAGGCTAGGAGTCGGCAAGGCGGCCAAGGCCGCCTTGCGATGTCATTGCGCTCCAACAGAGTTGCGCGATAGGCCAGCGGCGGAACGCGCCAAGGCGGAAACTTCCCGGCCCTTCCGAAATTGAAGAACAGGGATGGCTGCCGCGCCGCTTACGCGGTGGAGGAACTGCTGCCCTGCCCCTTGGCCCGAACGGCCGCCTGAGCCGCCGCGAGCCGGGCGACCGGAACGCGGAACGGCGAACAGGAGACATAGTCCAGGCCGACCTTCTCGCAGAAAGCGATGGACGCCGGATCGCCGCCATGCTCGCCGCAAATGCCCAGCTTGATGCCGGGCCGGGTCTTCCGCCCGCGTTCGGCCGCGATCTGAACGAGTTCGCCAACGCCTTCGGGATCGAGCGAAACGAAAGGATCGGTCTCGAAAATGCCCTGCGCGAGATAATCGCCAAGGAACGAGCCGGAGTTGTCGCGGCTAAGCCCGTAGGTCGTCTGCGTGAGGTCGTTCGTGCCGAATGAGAAGAACTCGGCCTCCTTGGCGATCTCGCCGGCCCTGAGCGCGGCGCGCGGCAGCTCGATCATGGTGCCGATGTGATAGGAGAGCGGGGCGCCGCTTTTCGCCTCCACATCCTTCGCCACCTTCACGATGATCGCCTTGATGATGTCGAACTCGGCCTTGGTCGCGATCAGCGGCACCATGACTTCCGGCACGACGGCCTCGCCGGTCAGTCGGCCAACTTCCACCGCGGCCTCGAAGATCGCGCGGGACTGCATCTCGGCAATTTCCGGGTAGGAAACCGCAAGACGGCAGCCGCGGTGCCCGAGCATCGGGTTCTGCTCTTTGAGCTGATTGAGACGGGCGCGCAGCGCGGACGCCTCGATGCCGAGCGACGCCGCCAGCTCGTTGATCTCCTGGTCGAAGTGGGGCAGGAACTCGTGCAGCGGCGGATCGAGCAGCCGGATGGTGACCGGCAGGCTGCCCATGATGCGGAAGATGTCGATGAAGTCCTGCCGCTGCATGGGCAGGATTTTGGCGAGCGCCGCGCGCCTGCCGCTTTCGTCATGCGCCACGATCATCTCACGCACCGCCATGATGCGATCCGCGTCGAAGAACATGTGCTCGGTGCGGCAAAGCCCGATGCCCTCGGCGCCGAACTCCCTCGCCTGCGCCGCGTCCTTCGGCGTGTCGGCGTTTGTGCGCACCCTCAAGCGCCGCAAACCGTCGGCCCACTCCATGAGCGCAGCGAAGTCGCCCGTCAGCTTCGGCTGGCGCATGGCGACCTGACCTTGGATGACCTGGCCCGTGGAGCCGTCGATGGTGATGAGGTCGCCTTCCTTCAGCGTTACGCTGCCCGCAGTGAGAGTGCCCTGCTCCGTGTTGATCCGAAGCGCGCTGGCGCCGGAAACGCAAGGGCGCCCCATGCCGCGCGCCACGACCGCCGCGTGGCTCGTCATGCCGCCGCGAGCGGTCAGGATACCGGCCGCCGCGTGCATGCCGTGGATGTCCTCGGGGCTCGTCTCGGTGCGCACGAGGATCACGGTCTTGCCTTGGCCCTTCAGCTTCTCGGCGTCGTCGGGCGAGAACACGATCTCGCCGCAGGCCGCCCCCGGCGAGGCCGGGAGGCCTGTCGCAATGATGTTACGCGTGGCGGAAGGGTCGATGGTTGGATGCAGGAGCTGGTCGAGCTGGGTCGCCTCGATTCGGCAAACCGCCTCTTCCTTGGTGATGAGGCCTTCCTTGGCGAAATCCACCGCGATCCTGAGCGCGGCGGGCGTGGTGCGCTTGCCGTTGCGGCATTGCAGCATCCAGAGCGTGCCTTCCTGGATGGTGAATTCGATGTCCTGCATGTCGCGATAGTGGCGCTCCAGCTTTTCGCAGATGTTCTTGAACTGCGTGAAGGCGGCGGGCATGAGCGCTTCGAGCGAAGGCCTGTCGCCGCCGCCCTCGATCCGCGCGATTTCGGTAATGGGCTGCGGCGTGCGAATGCCGGCCACGACGTCCTCGCCTTGCGCATTCACGAGGAACTCGCCGTAAAGGCGCGGATCGCCCGTCGACGGATTGCGGGTGAAGGCGACGCCCGTCGCGCTGGTGTCGCCGCGGTTGCCGAACACCATCGCCTGAACGTTGACGGCGGTGCCCCAGCTCTCGGGAAGATTATTCAACTGGCGGTATTTGATGGCGCGCGCGTTGTTCCAGCTGTCGAAGACCGCCATGATGGCGCCCCACAGCTGTTCGTTGATGTTCTGCGGGAACGGGCGGCCGAGTTTGCGCTGCACCGCGTCCTTGTATTGAACGATCACCGCCTTCCAGTCGTCGGCGGTCAGGTCGGTGTCGAGGTCGTAGCCGCTCTGGTGCTTGGTGTGCTCCAGGATTTCCTCGAAAGTGTGGTACTTCACGTCGAGCACCACGTTCGAATACATCTGGATGAACCGGCGGTAGCTATCATAAGCGAAACGGCTGTCGCCGGAGCGCGTGGCCAACCCTTCGACGGTCTCGTCGTTGAGGCCGAGGTTCAGGATGGTGTCCATCATGCCGGGCATGGAAGCGCGGCTGCCCGAGCGAACCGAGACGAGGAGCGGGTTTTTCGCATCGCCGAACCCGGCGCCGACGATCTCGCTGACGTAGATTATCGAGGCGTCGACCTGTTCCTTCAGCCCCTCCGGCAGTTTCTTGCCGGCGGCGTAGTAGCCGTTGCAAACATCGGTCGTGATGGTGAAGCCTGGAGGCACCGGCAAGCCGAGGTTCGCCATCTCCGCGAGATTGGCGCCCTTGCCGCCGAGGAGATTGCGCATCTCCGCCGAGCCGTCTGCCTTGCCCACTCCGAAGCGGTATACGAATTTTTCGGAAGCTTCCATGTTCCCTCTCTTGTCGGTCGTTGTTTCTGTTACGGCGTTGGGTGCGCTCATACGCACGCCGGCGTCTTCGATCGCCCCCTCGGTGACGCTTGTTCCTGTGATCAGGGCAGCGAAATTCTCGGCAAGGCGCAGATTTGTCTCAAGAAGATTGATGGCGATGTCGTAGATTAAGCGGGCCGGTATAAAGCTTGGCATCGATCAGTCTGCTCTTTCTGTGATAGCTTTCGCGGCTCTAGTTCCCGAAAGCGGCCCGCAACCCGCCACTGGCGCCTTCACAGCTTCCTCAGGCGCGTTCCGGTTAAGATAAGATTATTTAACCGAGATAAGGCGAACGCTCAAGCGTGTTGCAGCCGCGCAAAAGCGCACGCACGCTTAAGCCACGGCGCAGGCGCGTTTTTAGGCCGCTCGCTTCATCGCAAATCCGTCGCCGCGAAGGCTTAGCGCCTCGGCGACGTGAACCGGATGGATATCGGCGCTTGCCTCCAAATCCGCGAGCGTTCTGGCAAGGCGCAACGTCCGGTGATAGCCGCGCGCCGACAGGCCGTTCGCTTCCGCGGCCTGCTCCAGGAGCCGCATGCCATCCCTGTTCGGCGAGCAGAACTCCTCAATAAGCGCCGCGGGGCACCGGGCGTTGGTCGTCACGGCCTCGTTGCCGATCATGGAATAGCGGCGCGCCTGGATCGAGCGGGCCTTCGCCACGCGCTTGGCGACGCCGGCGCTCGTTTCGCGTGCGGGCGGAAGCGCGAGGTCGGTCGCCTTCACGGGCGCGACGCCGATCTGGATGTCGAGGCGATCCCAAAGCGGGCCGGAAATTCGCGCCCGGTAATTGTCCTCGCATTTCGGCCCGAGCCTGCACGACACGCCCGGCGTCCAAGCATGCCCGCACCGGCAGGGGTTCATGGCCGCGACAAGCTGGAAGCGCGAGGGATAGCGGATCCGGTGATTGACGCGCGCGATGACGGTCTCCCCGCTCTCGATGGGTTGGCGCAGCGCATCGAGCACATGCGGCGGAAATTCCGCGAACTCGTCGAGGAAAAGCACGCCATGATGAGCGAGCGCGACCTCGCCCGGCTTCGGCCGCGCGCCGCCGCCGACAAGAGCCGCCATGCTTGCGGAGTGATGGGGCGCGCGAAAAGGGCGGTTCGCGGTCAGCGCCCCGTTGACGATAGCGCCCGCGATGCTTTGGATCATGGCCACTTCGAGAAGTTCTCTCGGCTCCAGCGGCGGCAGGATGCTCGGCAGCCGTTGGGCGAGCATGGATTTGCCGGCGCCCGGCGGACCGATCATGAGCATATGGTGACCGCCGGCCGCCGCGACTTCGAGCGCGCGCTTGGCGCTTTCCTGGCCGCGCACATCCTTGAGGTCGGGGAGGAACTCCTCGCTTTGATCGAGATGCGGATGGGGCTGGGGGAGGCGCGCCTTCCCTTTCAGATGATTGACCAGCGCGACAAGATGAGACGGCGCAACGATTGTCATCGCGGCGGAGGCCCACGCCGCCTCCGGCCCGCACGCCGCCGGGCAAATCAGGCCTTTTTCGAGAGCGCCCGCGCCAAGAGCCGCCGGAAGCGCGCCCGCGATGGGGCCAAGCCCGCCATCGAGGCCGAGCTCGCCGATGATAATATAGTCCTTCAATGCCTCAGCCGGGATCGCGCCCGCCGCGGCCATCACGCCCAGCGCAATCGGAAGATCGTAATGAGTGCCTTCCTTCGGCATGTCGGCGGGGGCGAGGTTGACTGTAATCCGCTTTGCCGGCAGCCCGAGGCCAATGGCCGTTAGCGCGGCGCGCACCCGTTCGCGGCTTTCGCCGACCGATTTGTCGGGAAGTCCGACGATGCAGAAGGCGGGAAGCCCTGGCGCAATAAGCACCTGAACGTCGACCTGCTTGGCGTCGATGCCCTCAAACGTGACCGTGGACACCTGCGCGTACATGAACACCCCGCCAGACTTTCAACACTTCAAGAGATGTTATTCGTAAAATTTTACAAAATCAAGAACAATTAGCGAACTTTGGCCGAACGGACCCTTTCTTCCACCGTGTCCCAGATCAAAGCCGCAATATCCGGCCCGCCGAAACGCCTCACCTCGCGAATGCCCGTGGGCGAGGTCACGTTGATCTCCGTGAGATAGTCCCCGATCACGTCGATGCCGACAAAGATAAGCCCGCGCCGCTGCAGCTCCGGGCCTATAGCGTCGCAGATTTCGCGCTCGCGCTTCGTAAGCTCCGCCGCCTCCGGGCGGCCGCCGACATGCATGTTCGACCGCGTTTCGTTCGCGGCTGGAACGCGGTTGATCGCGCCCGCCGGCTTGCCATCGACAAGAATGATGCGCTTGTCGCCCTTGCGAACGTCCGGCAGGTAGCGCTGCACCACGAACGGCTCGCGGAATACCGCCTGGAATAGCTCCACGAGCGATCCGATGTTCGTGTCGTCCTCCCGCACCCGGAACACCGCCGCGCCGCCATTGCCGTAAAGCGGCTTCACGATGATGTCCTTGTGTTCGGCGCGGAATGCGTTCACGGCGTCGGGCGAGCGCGTGATGAGCGTCGGCGGCATCAGCTCGGGAAATGCGGTCACGAACAGCTTTTCCGGCGCGTTGCGCACGCTTGCCGGATCGTTTACGACGAGCGTCTTCGGATGAATGTGGTCGAGGATGTGCGTTGTCGTCACATACGCCATGTCGAAGGGCGGATCCTGGCGAAGATGGACCACGTCCAGCTCCTCCAGGGCAAGCGTCTGCCTCGCGCCAAGCTCGTAATGCGCGCCGTGAACGTCGTCGACGCGCAACTCGTGGCCCCCGGCGAAGACGCGCCCGTTTTTCATGAAGAGTTCGGCAGGCGTGTAATAGAAAATGCTGTGCTGGCGCTTCTGCGCTTCGAGCATAAGCGCAAACGTCGAATCGCCGTGAATGTTTATCCGCTCGATCGGGTCCATCTGGACCCCGGTTTTCAGCCGCATCCGCTCCTCGCAAATTCGTGCATCGAAGCAGACTTAAAGGCGAGGGCCGCTTACGCAAGGAAGGCTTGCTCGATGTGGGCGCAGCCTTGAGCTGGGCTGACAAGGATCACGTCGAAGCTCGTCGAGCATTGAGAAAAGCTCTCATGCTCGCCAAGAAAAACCTCGGCGGCCAAAGCGATGCGGGCCTGCTGACGCGGCGCCACAGCCCACGCGGCCTCGTCGTGAGTTTTCCGCCGTTTCACTTCCACGAAAGCCAGATGGTCGCCGCGCGTGGCCACGAGATCGATTTCGCCCGCCTTGGTTTTGTAGCGTTGCGCGACGATGCGATAGCTCTTGCTTTCGAGAAGCTGGCGCGCCCAGCTTTCCGCCGCGACGCCAAGGGCATAGGAACTCTGCGAACACAAACTCGGACGGCGGGGCAATGTCATGGTTGTTTATCTCTCAATCTCAATGCCAAGTTGTAGACCTTCTTCTTGCCCACGCCAAGGCCCTTCGCGACTTCTTCGACAGCTTCCTTCAAGCTTCCCCGCTTCATCGCTTTCTTGAGCGCGTCTTCGAGGGCTGCGTCTCCCGTTTCCTGCGGCTCTCCGGGGCCGATGAGGAGGACAAGCTCGCCCAGAGGCGGATCAAGTTCGATCCCGGCGAGCAGTTGCTCCGCGGTTCCGCGCGCGAACGCTTCATGAATCTTGGTGAGTTCGCGGGCAAGCACGGCGAGCCTGCCGGGGAAAACCCCGGCAATCGCCTTCAAAGCGGCTTCGATCCTGGAAGCCGTTTCGTAAAAGACGAGCGTGCCGGGCGCGTCCCGCAGAGCTTCCAAGGCGTCGCGCCTCGCCTTCTCTTTCGGCGGGAGGAATCCGCCGAAGAGGAATTGATCGGAGGGAAGGCCGCTCGCAACCAGCGCCGTCAGCATCGCCGATGCGCCCGGAACCGGAAAGACGGGAACGCCTTCCGCCAGGGCGCCGCGCACCAGCTTGAACCCCGGATCGGCGACAAGCGGCGTGCCCGCGTCGGAGATCAGCGCGACGGACTTGCCGTCCCGGAGCGCCGCCAGAATGCGCTCGCGGTCCCTCTCGCCGCTGAAGTCATGGTAGGTTTCGAGCTTGCGGCCCACGCCATAAGCGGAGAACAGCTTGCGGCTGTGGCGGGTGTCCTCGCACAGCGCGATGTCCGCGGCGGCCAGCGTGAAAAGCGCGCGGACCGTGATGTCGGAAAGATTGCCGATGGGCGTCGAAACGATATACAGCCCCGGCTCCAAAGGGGCGGCGCAGAGCTTCTCGATTTGGCGCTGGACGCCCGCCGCCAGTTCCGTTTTCAGCTCATCGGAGATCGGCGGGGCCGCAGCCGCGCTTTCCGCAGAAGTCGCCGCGCCCGAATTTTTTGCCCCCCGCCGCCTGCTCATCACCAATCAGCCATAGTTGCGAAACAGGTTGCTTGCGAACAAATGCGTCTGCAAGATGCGCGCGAGTCGCAAGCAGCGTGGGTGTGCTTGCCCTTATAACCGGCTCAGGTCAACGAAAAGCGGAACATGCGCCCGATGAGATTTATGGCTGAACACGCTCGTGCTCGCCTTCTTTCTGGCCTCGCGTTGCTGTTCGTGTGTCTCGCATTGGGCGCGTGCTCGGTCGGCGGTTTCGGCGGCTCGAACAATGCCTCGGCGATATCGGGCGCTCCGGCGCCGCAGGGCGCGCCAGCCGGCGGAACGGTGAAGGTCGCGTTGCTTCTGCCGCTTACGGGCAATGTGAACGCCCAGCAGGTCGCCAAGGCCATGAAACAGGCGGCGGAGCTTGCGCTGTTCGATTTCGACAAGCAGAACGTCAAGCTCATCCCCAAGGACACGCACGGAACCCCGGACGGCGCGCGCCAGGCCGCGCAGGATGCGGTGAAGGAAGGCGCCGAACTCGTGATTGGGCCGCTGTTCGCGCCCGAGGTCACAGCCGTGGCGCCGGTCGCGCAAGCCGCGCACATCCCGGTTCTCGCCTTTTCCAGCGACCGCAATGTGGCGGGCAATGGCGTCTACCTCCTGAGCTTCGTGGCGGGCGCCGACGTGCCTCGCATGGTCTCCTATGCGGTCAGCAAGGGGAAAACCCGCTTCGCCGCGCTCTTCCCGCAAAACGACTACGGCCGGCTTGTCGAGCAGGCCTTCAATCGCGCCGTGCAGGAAAACCGGGCGCAGGTGGTCATGACGAAGACCTTCCCGCCCGAGGCGAACGGCATGCTCCCGCCCGTGAAGGAGCTGTCCGCGCTCGCGAAAAAGGGATCGCCCCCGCAGATCGACGCCATCTTCATCCCGGCCGGCGGCGACATGCTGCCCTCCCTTGCGCCGCTGTTCCCGTATTACGAAGTCGACACGCAGGCGGTGAAGCTGGTGGGCCTTTCGGGCTGGGATTATCCGGGCGCCGGCAAGGAGCCCGCGCTGCTGGGCGGCTGGTTCGTTGCGCCCGATCCAAAGGGCTGGCAGGACTTCACGCGGCGCTATGTGGAGACTTATGGCGATGCCCCGCCGCGCCTTGCGAGCCTGTCCTACGACGCGGTGGCGCTCGCCATCTCGCTGTCCGGCAATCCGCCAGAGCGGCGCTTTGTCGCGTCCGAGCTGACCCGCGCGAGCGGCTTCAACGGCGTGGACGGACTTTTCCGGCTTCGGCCCGACGGCACCGCCGAGCGCGGCTTCGCCATCATGGAAGTGCAGAAATACGGCAATCAGCCCATCGATCCGGCCCCGGCCTCCTTCGGAACGGCCATCGCTCAGTATTGAGGCGCGCGGCGCCCTTGCTTTTGAAGCCCTGACGCAATCGTCTCGATCAGCGCATTTGCGACCAGCGTGCCCGCTTGGGTCGCGCTCAGCCGGTCGCCGTAGCGCCGGATCAAGCCTTCCGCTTCAAGGCCGGCGATGTCCTGTGGCGCGGGGCTGAAACCCGTCCGCGCCTCAAGCTCGCGCAAGTTAAGCCCCTCGCGCAGACGAAGCCCCATCAGCACGGCCTCCTCGGCCTGCTGGCGCGCATCGAGTTCGACGCGCTCCTCGCGGCCATGCCCGCATTCGTTCACCTTCGCAACCCACTCCGATGGCGATTTAAGCGCCGCCGAGGCGTATTTCCTGCCGTCCGCCGCGATGCGGCCATGCGCGCCGGGCCCGACCCCGATGTAGTCGGCATAGCGCCAATAGGCGAGGTTGTGGCGGCTTTCCTGCCCCGGCGCGGCGTGGTTCGAAATCTCGTAGGCCGGAAGCCCGGCCGCCTCGCACAGCTCCTGCGTCACGCTATAAAGGTCCGCCGAAAGTTCCGGCCCCGGCGTCTTCAGTTTGCCCGCGCCGTGAAGGGCGAAAAAAGCCGTCTCCGGCTCGATGGTGAGCTGGTAAAGCGAGAGGTGTCCGCGCGCCAGGGCGAGAGCCTCGCTCAGCTCGGCGCGCCATTCGGCTTCCGTCTGGCCCGGCCGCGCATAGATCAGGTCGAAGCTCATGCGCCCGAAAATTCCGGCCGCCATTTCGAGCGCTTGGCGCGCCTCGGCGGCGGTGTGGAGGCGCCCGAGGAAGCGGAGCTGCTCGTCGGACAGCGATTGCACGCCGATGGAGACCCGATTGACGCCCGCGAGGCGATAGCCCTTAAATCGCGACGCCTCCGCGCTCGACGGATTGGCCTCAAGCGTGATCTCGCACTCCGCCTCGAGGCGCCACAAACCCGCGACTTCGCCGATGAGCGCCGCGACGGTTTCGGACGCCATCAGCGATGGCGTGCCGCCGCCGAAGAAGATGCTCGAAACTGAGCGCTGGCCCGTTTCCTCCCGGTAGTGGCGCAGCTCGCGCGAGGCCGCGGCGAGGTATTGCTCTTCGCTCAGGCTGCGGCGCGCGTAGGAATTGAAATCGCAATAGGGGCATTTCGACTGGCAGAAGGGCCAATGGATGTAGACCGCCAGCGCGCCGTCGCCCGATGCCGCGCGCTGCGCCTCACCCGTCTCCGGCGAGGACCGCGGCGCGGAAGGCTGCGAAGGCTCTGGCGCGGTGGGAAATCGCATGCTTGTTCGCGGGGTCCATCTCCCCGAAAGTCAAATCGTATCCTTCGGGGACGAAAATCGGATCGTAGCCGAAGCCCTTCGCGCCTCGCGGCGGCCAGACCAGACGACCCTGCGCCGTCCCCCTGAACAACTGGACGGCGCCCGACGGATTTGCAAGACAAAGCACGCACACGAATTCGGCGGCGCGATCTTGCGGCGCCGTGGCGCCGAGGGATTTCAGCTCGTCCTCGACCTTGGCCATGGCCCGGTAGAAATCGCGCGGTTCGCCCGCCCAGCGCGCCGAATAGACGCCGGGTGCGCCTGCGAGCGCGGCCACGGCGAGGCCGGAATCGTCGGCCAGCGCCACACGGCCCGTCGCCGTCGCGGTGGCGACCGCCTTCAGCCGGGCGTTCTCCTCGAATGTTTCGCCCGTTTCCTCCGGCTCCTCGACGCCAAGCTCGCTCGCGGACGACACTGCGACGCCCAGCGGATCGAACAAGTCGCGGAACTCCCGCATCTTGCCCGGATTGTGCGTCGCGACGACCAGACTGTCGCCCTTGGCGAGACGGAAGCGGCCCATGCCCGCCCTGCCCTTCCCTAGAGGATCGTGAGTTTCTGCAGATTGACGAGTTCGGCGATGCCCTTCTTGGCGAGGCCGGTCAGCTCCGCCATCCGCTCCTCCGAGAACACCGCTTTTTCGGCGCTGGCCTGAATCTCAACGATCATGCCCTTGCCGGTGAACACGAAATTGGCGTCCGCTTCGGCTTCCGAATCCTCGGCGTAGTCGAGATCGAGCACGGGCTCGCCCTTGTGAATTCCGCAAGAGACTGCGGCCACCTGATCCTTCAACACGCCGTCGCGGATCATGTCGCGCGCGCGCATCCACTGGAAGCAGTCGTGCAGCGCCACCCAGGCCCCGGTGATCGCCGCCGTGCGCGTGCCGCCATCGGCCTGGAGCACATCGCAGTCCACCGTGATCTGCTTCTCGCCGAGCGCCGGCAGGTCGACGACGGCTCGAAGCGCGCGCCCGATCAGGCGCTGGATCTCCTGGCTGCGTCCCGACTGATGCCCCGATGTCGCCTCGCGGCGCGTGCGGTCGGAGGTTGCGCGCGGCAGCATGCCGTATTCCGCGGTGATCCAGCCGCGGCCCTGGCCCTTCAGCCATGGGGGGATGCGCTCCTCCAGGCTCGCGGTGCAAAGAACATGCGTGTTGCCGAATTTGATGAGGCACGATCCTTCCGCATGAAGCGAGAAGGCGCGCTGGAAACTCACGGAGCGAAGATCGCCCGCCTGCCGTTTCGAGGGACGCATGGGAGAAATTCCATGATTGAGCGGCGCCGGGCGCCAAAGCCTAGAGTGGCGCGAACACTAGGCTAGCGTGCAATCCCGATCAACGGCTTTAAGCTCGATCTCTTCAAAGATTCGCCTTATGCGAATCGCCATACGTCACGACCCTTTTTACCAGATTGCGCCGTGCGGTATCAGGATACCGCTAAAAACCACCTGTTTTTGCAAAACGAACCCAATAGAGTTAATCGGCCGTATATGCTCCAACGGCCCGGCGAGTGACCCAGAAAGGCGCAGGAGCATGCGCCCGGAGCCGCCTGTCGCCTGGCAATCAGCTCAGTCTTATCTTCGAAATCGGCGAAGTCCATTCCTGCATAAGAGACAATCGGGCCTTGAGAAAAACGGCCACATCGTCGCTTCGGAGCGTGTTCCCTTGCATCACCGGCATGAGAAGCGGTGAACGCACGCTCGACCGGGCTCTATAACGGATGCTGTCTTGGCTGCTTTGTTCGACCATGGCGCAATCCTAAGCTGCACTAAAACCTCACCACCCTTAGCTTAGAGTTGGAAAGAAAGCGCAGGCTTTGGCGGTGATGAGGCAATTGTGCACCCCGCGAGTGACACAATCGCAACAGAAGGTTGCGGGGGCGGAGCTTATCCAGAGCCTTAAGTGAATAACCGGAGGGCAGCCTGTGGATAACGGGGCGGCCGGCGGAGCGTCCCCGAAGCGGACGGAAAGGAAGCGCCCCGTCCGGCGTCTTCGGCTTTCGACCCCGCGCCACGTTGGCCGATGGCGCAACCCCTCACCATCTGGAAGAGGAACGCCGCCGCAATCGCCGCTATGGCGGGGCCGGGGTTGCGCCGCTGTCCTGTTGCGCACGCAAACTTTGCCGGGTACGCCCCGAGGGAAGTCGCGCCCCATTTGGCGCGGGCGACGGCGGGACTTCCCGCGGATAAGGCGTAGTACAGCTTATCCGCCGGATGTTCGCTTGCGTGCTTTGCGGCAAACGGGGGCGAACTTCCGGCGGGCTGTGCTAGGCGGCCGAAGCCTTGTTCATGCGGTTCTCGATCAAGTCGCTCACGACACCCGGCTCGGCGAGCGTGGACGTGTCGCCAAGGTTCGAGAAGTCGTCCTCGGCTATCTTGCGCAGGATGCGGCGCATGATCTTGCCCGAGCGGGTCTTCGGCAGACCCGGCGCGAACTGGATCAGATCGGGGGTGGCGATTGGGCCGATCTCCTGGCGAACCCAGTCGCGAAGCTCCTTCCTGAGCGCCTCGGTCGGCTCCTCGCCCCCCATCAGCGTCACATAGACGTAGATGCCCTGGCCCTTCAGGCTATGCGGATAGCCCACGCAAGCCGCTTCGGCGACCTTCGGATGCGCGACGAGCGCCGATTCCACCTCGGCGGTGCCCATGCGGTGGCCGGCCACGTTGATTACGTCGTCGACGCGGCCCGTGATCCAGTAGTAGCCGTCCGCGTCGCGGCGGCATCCGTCGCCGGTAAAGTACGTGCCGGGGTACGCCGAGAAGTAGGTTTGTATGAAGCGGTTATGATCGCGGTACACCGTGCGCATCTGGCCGGGCCAGGAGTCCGTGATCACGAGGTTGCCTTCGCCGGCGCCCTCGAACGTCTGGCCATCGGGAGTGACGAGGGCGGGCTTGACGCCGAAGAAGGGCAGCGTCGCGGAGCCGGGTTTCGTCGCGACGGCGCCGGGCAGCGGCGTGATCAGGATGCCGCCCGTCTCGGTCTGCCACCACGTGTCCACGATCGGGCAACGCTCATCGCCGACGATATGGAAATACCATTCCCAGGCTTCGGGGTTGATCGGTTCGCCCACGCTGCCGAGCAGCTTCAGCGACTTGCGGCTGGTCTTCTTGACGTGATCCTCGCCGGCGCCCATCAGCGCGCGGATCGCGGTCGGCGCGGTGTAGAAGGTGTTCACCTGGTGCTTGTCGACGACGTCCCAGAAGCGCGAGGCGCTTGGATAGTTCGGCACTCCTTCGAACATGAGCGTGGTCGCGCCGTTGGCGAGCGGGCCGTACAGGATGTAGCTGTGGCCTGTGACCCAGCCCACGTCCGCGGTGCACCAATAGATGTCGCCGTCCTTGTAGTCGAAGACGTATTGGTGTGTGATCGCTGCATAGACGAGATAGCCGCCGCTCGTGTGCAGCACGCCTTTCGGCTGGCCCGTCGACCCCGAGGTGTAGAGGATGAACAGCGGGTCTTCCGCGTTCATTTCCTCCGGCGGGCAATCGGCGGAGACGCTTTGCATTTCCTCGCCGAGCCAGACATCGCGGCCCGGGGTCCAGGCGACGGGGCTGTTGGTGCGCTTGACGACAAGGACGCGCTCCACCGTCGGGCATTTCTCCAGCGCCTTGTCGGCATTGGCCTTGAGCGGAACCTTGCGGCCGCCGCGGACGCCCTCGTCGGCGGTGATCAGCACGGTCGAATTGCAGTCGACGATGCGGCTTGCGAGGCTGTCGGGCGAGAAGCCGCCGAACACCACCGAGTGGATCGCGCCGATGCGCGCGCAGGCGAGCATCGCGTAGGCGGCTTCCGGGATCATCGGCAGGTAGATTGTGACGCGGTCGCCCTTCTTGACGCCGTGCTTCTTGAGCACGTTGGCGAAGCGGCTGACGCGCTCGTGGAGTTCGCGGTAGGTGACCTTGAGGTCCATTTCGGGATCGTCGCCCTCCCAGACGATGGCGACCTGATCGCCGCGCGTCGCGAGGTGCCGGTCCACGCAGTTCGCGCAGACGTTCAACGTTCCGTCCTCGTACCATTTGATGGAGACGTTATGCGGATCGTAGGAGGTGTTCTTCACCTTGGTGAAGGGCTTCATCCAGTCGATGCGGGCGGCTTGCTCGCCCCAGAAGCCATTGGGATCGTTGATGCTTCGGTCGTAAAGCGCGCGGTATTTTTCCTCGTTTATCCAAGCCGAAGAGCTCCAGCTTTCAGGGACCGGATAAGTCTTTACCGTCATCAACGTTCCTCCTCGATGTGCGCTTTGCGCCGCATTATGTTGATTGCACGGCCTTTGGGCAAGTTGCGCGAAGGTCGAAGAGGAATTCTTAAGTTTTTGGCGATTAGCCGCAAGTGGAATGACCGCAATTGCGGCAAACGCGGCATCCCTCCTGATAGACCATGCCCGGCGATCCGCAGCGCGGACAGAAAGCGGCGGCCGTCGAGGCAGCGGCGCCGTCCCGCTCCGGGTCTTCGCCGCCGCCCGGGATGAGCCGCGCCGCGGAATCTCGTGTTCCTTGCGGGGACTTGCCCCCGGTTTGAAACCCGATATGGATGAAGTGCTGCTCGACGATCTCGCCGATGGCGGCGAGCAGGCTCGGCACATACTTGCCGTTCGTCCAGGCGCCGCCGCGCGGATCGAAAACGGCCTTCAACTCCTCGACGACGAAGCGCACGTCGCCGCCCCGGCGGAAGATCGCGCTGATCATGCGCGTCAGCGCCACAGTCCAGGCGTAGTGCTCCAGGTTCTTGGAGTTGATGAAGATCTCGAAGGGGCGGCGCTGCCCGTGCTCGAACGTATCGTTGATCGTTACATACATCGCGTGATCGGAGGCCGGCCATTTGAGCTTGTAGGTGAACCCCGACAGCACCGTGTCCCGCGGGAGCGGCGCGGCGTGCGCGCGCTGGCTTTCTTGCGGGATCGCGGGCGCGAGCGGAAGGGCGGGCTGCGCCGGAGACGCCAGCGCGGGCGGCTCCGCGGACAGCACCGCGCCCGTGATGGCGTTCGGGCGATAGGCCGTGCAGCCCTTGAGGCCAAGCTGGTAGGCGTCGCGGTAAAGCATTTCGAAATCCTCGAAAGCCATCGTTTCCGGGCAGTTGACCGTCTTCGAGATCGACGCGTCGACATGGCGCTGAAGCGCCGCCTGCATCAGGAGATGCTGCTGCGGCGTGAGGCTTTGCGCGGTGACGAAGGCGGGCGGCAAAGGGGCGTCGCCGTGGCTTTCGCGGAAAAGACGCACGGCGTAATCCTCGACGGTCTCATGCCGCTCGGAGCCGTCGGCGGCAAGCATGCGGCGGCGATACTCGAAATCGAACACGGGCTCGACGCCGCTGGAAACATTGCCGGCGAGAAGCGAGACCGTGCCCGTGGGCGCGACCGATGTCAGCAGGCCGTTGCGAAGACCTTTTTCGCGGATGGTCTTTTGCAAGTCGGGCGGAAGCGACGCCGGAAACGGCCGCTGCAGAAGCTTGGCGGCGTCGAAAAGCGCAAACGCGCCTTTTTCGGCGGCGAGGTTTGCGCTGGCGGCGTAGGCGGCGCGGCCAATTTGCGCCATCCACGATCCGGCCAGTTCGCGCGCCTCTTCCGAGCCGTAATGCGCGCCGCACATGATGAGCGCGTCCGCGAGCCCCGTCAGCCCGAGCCCGATCCGGCGCTTGGCCTTCGCCTCCTTTTCCTGCTGCGGGAGCGGATAGCGCGACACGTCGACGATGTTGTCGAGCAGCCTCACCGCCAGTTGCGTCAGTTCCTCAAGCCTTGGCTCGCCGAGCCTCGCCCTTTCCGTAAACGGCGCCTCCACGAGCGCAGCCAGATTGATCGAGCCCAACAGGCACGCGCCGTAAGGCGGCAAGGGCTGCTCGCCACATGGATTGGTAGAACGGATCTCCTCGCAATAGCTCAGGTTATTCAGAGCGTTCACGCGGTCGATGAAGATCACGCCGGGCTCAGCGTAGTCGTAGGCGCTGCGCATGATTTTCTGCCAGAGGCCGCGCGCGCTGACTATGCGAAACACTTCACCGCCGAACATAAGCGGCCATGCGCGATCCGCCTCGACAGCTTCCATGAAGGCGTCCGTGACCAGCACCGACAGATTGAAATTGCGCAAGCGCGCCGGGTCCGCCTTCGCCTCGATGAAGGCTTCGATGTCGGGATGATCGCAGCGCAAGGTCCCCATCATGGCGCCGCGCCTCGCGCCCGCGGACATGATCGTCTTGCACATCGCGTCCCAGACATCCATGAAGCTCACGGGGCCGGATGCATCCGCGCCGACGCCGCGCACAGGGGCACCTTTCGGCCGGAGCGTCGAAAAGTCGTGCCCGATGCCGCCTCCCTGCTGGAGGGTCAGCGCAGCTTCCCGGACGTGAGCGAAGATCGAGCCCATATCGTCGCCGATCCCGCCCATGACGAAGCAATTGAACAGCGTAACGTCCCGCCCCGTGCCTGCGCCCGCAAGTATGCGCCCGGCGGGGATGAACGCGAAACCCGCCATGGCGTCGAGAAAGCGCTGCTCCCACGCGTCGCGCTCCCGCTCGTGCTCGGCCGACGCCGCGGCTCGCGCGACCCGCGCCCAGGTGTCTTCGATGGATCGGTCCGCGTTTCTTCCCGGACCCGCAAACCGGTACTTCGCGTTCCAGATTTGCTGGGAAAGCGGGATCAGGGTTGGCTGTTCATCCAGGCGTTGCACGGCATATTCCCATTTCAGACATCAAATGTTCTCTTTTTGTACTCGATGTCAAGAGCGTACCTGTGGATAACTTTCCCATGTTCTTTTTAGATAGGATCTCTTAAGACCGGCGCCATCGTCCGGCGGGCGAGCCGCTACAGGCTTTCCTGTTTCACAGGGGCGGGGGCGGACACAGGGGCGGGAAGCTCGAAATGCACGGGCGGCACAAACCCGCGGCGTTCCAACTCCTGGCGAGCCTCGAAGCAGAGCCGGTTCGAGGCGGTCTCGATCTCAGTCTCAAGCCTCTCCATGAACTTTTGGCGAGGCAGGCCGGGCGGTATCGGGTCCAAAAATTCGGCGACGATCGTGCCGGGGTAGCGCAAGATGGAGCGGCGCGGCCAGAGCAAGCCGGAATTCAGCGCGAGCGGACAGACGGGAAGCTTGAGATCCTGGTAGAGAAGGGCGACGCCCGGTTTGTAATCGGGCGGGTCGCATGGAATGCTTCGCGTCCCCTCGGGAAAGATGAAGATTTCGCGATTTTGCGCGGCTCGGTTGCGTGCGGCCCGGGACATTTGGCGCAAGGCCGCGGGGCCGAGGTCGCGCTGCACCGGGATGAGTTCGAACTTGCGGCAGAATCTGCCGTAAAGCGGCACGGACAGAAGCTCTGCCTTCATGACGAGCGCGGGGTCGCGCATCAGCGAGATGAGCGCGAAGGTGTCCCAGGCCGCCTGATGCTTGGCCGCGACAATGACCGGACCCGGCAGAAGTTTTTCCCGGCCGCGCACCTCCATCCTCGTTCCGCATATGATGCGAAGCAAAAAGACGGTTGCGTCGCCATGCAGCGCCAGCCCCTTCATGGCCCAGCGCCTCGGGCAGAAGAGGAGCCAGCTCCCGAGAATAAGAAACGTGGCCCAGGTGATGTAGAGCACGGGGTAGAACAGCAGCGATCTCAGATAGAGCGCAATTTTAGTTGACGCGCGCATTGATCATCGGCGCCCCATGCTCGGCCTTAAGCGCTCCGCCCAGAACAGAGTTCGCGCCATACCGCGCGAAAGCCGTGACGAACTTGAAGTATTCCTTGGCGAGAACCCACGCGGTGCGAGGATCGCTCCACCACTCCTCCTCCAGCCGCGGCGATTTCACGGGGTAGGGGATAAGCTCCACATCCGGCATCGACTGCCTCAGCTCTATAAGCGTTCGGGGCATGTGATAGGTCGATGTCACCACGATGAGGGAGCGGAAGCCTTGGCTCCTGACCCAGGCCGTCGTTTCGAAGGCGTTGTCTTCGGTGTTCAGCGCCCGCTTGTCGAGGTCCACGCAGCAGCGGAACAGCTTCGCCTCGTAGCCGTCGGCGGCGTTCAAGCTGATGATTTCGGGAGCGCGCGTGCTCTTGTTGACGCCGGATATGAGCATGCGCCGCGCCTTGCCCTCGGCGAGCAGCCGGACAGCCACCGCTATCCGGTCGTCATCGCCGGTCAGAGCCACGATTTCGTCCGCGAGTTGCGGCGCCGCGGGACCCATCACGCTCACCGAGTAGGCGAAGATGAAGAAACCCGCCAAAGCCGCGAGACAGAAAACGGCAACCACACGCAAAGCGTGCAAGGCGATGGCTGTGGCGCTTATTCCCCTTCGCGGGCGTTTGTTGTCCGAGGCGGTGCTCATCCCGGAGTATTATATCGCTAAGGCTCCGCATTTGCATAGCTTTTTTGCCGCTCTGCCCGTATGGCCTAGCGGCATCAGGCATTTTGTTGATTTAAAATGCGCCGAACTCCGTAGCGCGACGTCATTTTGCAGATCCCCGCGACGGCGACGACGACGAGCAGCAGCACGGCATACCCGCCAAGGTCGAGCGAGCCCGCGCCGATGAGCCGCTTGATCTCCACTTCCGACGTTACGGAACTGCTCACGCCTTCCGTAACATAAGGCAAACAGAAAAAGACAAGGCCGGCCAAGCTGGCTCCCGCTATTCCGGCCTTGATCCCCACTTTAAGGAAATGCGCCTCGAACTGCCGCGCGATGAATTTTTCCTCGGCGCCGATGAAGTTCAGGACGGACACGATCTCGCGATTGGACGCCAGCGCGCTTGTGGCCGCCGCGACGATCACGGCGGCGGTCGCCGTCGCCATCAAGAGCAGCATGCCGGCGCCGGCGAGTTCGAGAAGCCTTGTCAGGCGGCGGATTTCATTGCGCCAATGGCCGTGGTCGTCGAGGATGGCGCCCGGATATTTCGCCTCGAGCACCTTCTTGAGCGTCGAAATCTCGGGAGGGTTGTCCCGGTCGATCTCAACCGCGATAAGCCGCGGAATTGCGAAATTCTTAAGCACGTCCGACTTCCCGATCCATGGCTCGACGAGCTTCAACGATTGCTCGCGCGAGAACGGCGTAAGCCGCTTGACGCCGTTCTGGTCCTGAAGAAACTTTGTGACCTCCGAGACCCTCTCCTCGCTGGCGTCTCCGGCGCGCGGCTGAATCTGAACGGTGATTTCCGCGGAGATTCTGTTCGTCCACACGTTAGCGGCATTGAAGATGACGTAGACGCCGCAAGCCGTGAGCGACGCGAGGAAGCCCATGATGGCGATCACGAGGGTGAGCGACCTGCCGGTGACCGAGCCGGGAGGCACGATGGGCGCGTTCGCCCGCGCGAACTTGGCGACGATCTGCGTGCGCGCCTTGACGGGAACCGGAAGCGTTTGCGAACTATCGACGGTGCTCATGTTTATATCTACTCGTGAAGTTCGAGACGCCCATTCTCGAGCTGCATGCGAGCGGCCGGGAATTGCGACATGAGCTGATAATCGTGTGTCGCGATGATGATCGAGGTGCCGAGCCGGTTCAGCTCAATGAAAAGCCTCAACAGCCGCCGCCCCATTTGCGGGTCGACGTTGCCGGTCGGCTCGTCGGCGAGCAGAAGCTCGGGTTTCGCGATGACCGCGCGCGCGATGGCGGCCCGCTGCTTCTCTCCGCCCGAAAGGATTGCCGGAAACGCATGCATCCGGTCGCCGAGACCCACCCACTTCAAAAGCTCGGTGACGTCCTCCTGGTAATCGCTCTGCTTGCGGCCCATGACGCGCAACGGCAATGCGACGTTTTCCCAGGTTGTGAGGTGATCGAGCAGGCGGAAGTCCTGGAACACGATCCCGATGCGCCGCCTGAGGTCCGCGCGCTGGCCGGTCGTATTCTTGGCAATATTTCGTCCGAAAAGATAGACGAGGCCGCGCGTGGGACGCAGCGACATGTTCAGCAGCCTGAGCAGGGTCGTCTTGCCCGCGCCGGAGGCTCCCGTCAGGAAGTGAAACGATCCGGGCTGCAAATGGAAGTTGATATCGCGCAAAACCTCTTGCCCGACTCCATAACGGAGGCCGACATTCTCGAATTGAATAAGAGCATGACCCGATACCACAACCCCAACCCTGCTATTCGCTCTCGCTCGTTTTATGATGAAGCCCGTGCGATCTAGCAATCGATTTCGGCAAAGGCGAGACCGCAGTAGCGGAAAACGACGAAACAGAGTTGATCGATGATCATTGAATGCCCGGCCTGCACGACGCGTTACGACATCAAGGCAGACTTGCCGCCCGACGGCCGGACCGTGCGATGCGCAAAGTGCGGGACCGTCTGGCGCGCCATTCCCGAGCCCCAGGAGGCGCCGGCGCCGGAGGAGGCGGTCTGGACCGCAACCGGGGCCGAAGAACCGGCCGCCAGCCATGATGAGCATGAGCACGGCGAGGACCGCCATGCCGCCGCGTCAGTCCATTCCAGGGACGATGCATGGACCTCGGATGAGGGCGGCGCGGTCGCAACTTTCGAGGAAAGTCTCCGGCGCGATGCGGGCGCTCCGATCGATGCGAGCGACGACGCCGAAGAGACGCATGCGGAAGAGAGCGACGACGCCGGGCAAAGCCGGGATACGGGAAAGGTAAGCTGGTTCCAGAGTTTCCGGCGCAAGAAAAAGAAGGAAGAGGCTGAGGAGACGCTTGTCGCCGCGGAGGCTGCGCAGGGACGGGGGGAGACCATCCCCTTCCCGAGGCCTAGCGTTCCGGCGGAAGCCCCGGCAGCGACGGAGGATGAGTTCCGGACGCTGGAGGAGGCGCGTCAAGCGGTTCGAAGCGTCTTTTCAACTTTGAGCGAAGGGCGGGCCTCTGCGCCCTTTGCCGCCCGCGCGCTTCCGGCCGCCGTCAGCGCGCCCGCCGAAGAAGAGCGGGATGAAGCGGCGCGGGCGCAGTCCGCCGCCGAAACGGAGGAGGGGAATGCATGGGCTGGCGCGCCCTCCCGCGAAGCCGAACCCCCGTCTTTTTGGGCAAGCGCCGGCGCCGCCTCGAAAGGGTGGGACGCGACTTTGGCGCAGCCTGAGACCGATGCCTGGCAAGGTCCGAACGGCAGGGGCGAAGTCCTCGCCGATGCAAGGGACGGACATGCGATTGAGGTGGAGCATGAACCGGCGGCCGAGGAGAGCAGCGAGGCCGACGACGCCCTTCGCGAGGCGATGAGAGCGCATTTTCCTTCTTCAGGCAAACCGGCGCCCTTGGCGCCCGCCCCCGACACGGACCTCGCCCTGCGGCTCGAAACCCATCTTAGGTCCACGGCCGCGTCCGCCTCGAAGGAATTGACCCCGCCCAATGCCGTCTCCGGCCTTCGGGGAGAAGCTCCGCCCGAACTCGACGAAGAAATGAGCGAGCGCCCTGAGATCGTCGAGGACGCGCCCGAAATCCGGGACGACGATGTCGCATTCGACCGGCGGCTCTATCGCGAAATCGAGGAGACGCAGGAGAAGTCTGGCGGAGTGCGCCGCCGCTCCCGCCGCGGCGGCTTGGCCCTGGCGGCGGGCTGGGGACTGTTCATATGCGTCGCGGGCGGACTTGTCGCGAGCTTCTTCGCCTTCCGCGACATGGTCGCCGACGCCGCGCCGGGGTTGGCCCCGCTCTACCGCTCGCTCGGCATGCCCGTCACGGTGCAGCCGCTGGTGTTCGAGGGCGTGCAATACAATTGGAAAGTTGTGGAAAACAAGCCGGTTCTCGTCGTGAGCGGAAGCGTTTATAACAGGGCGCAACGTAAGGTCAGGGTTCCGCAGTTCTACATAACCATCAAGGATCAGGATCCCGCGCTCGATCGGGAAACTTCGGCCAACCTCAAGGTTGCGCGTTCGAAGATCAGGGCCGACGAGCACGCGGATTTCGATATCGAGTTGGCGTCGCCGAGCCCGACCATTACGTCCGTGGAACTCGAACTTCGGAACGTCCGCTAGTCTCGCATGACCCAAATGCTTCTCGAGAGATACCGCCGCCTGGTGGCGGAGGAAAAGATCTCGGCGGACAGCGCCCAGGCGCTCGCGGTCGAAAAGCTGCAAATGCTGACGAACCGCCTCGCCTATTACACGCCGCCGGCGCGCACCGACTTCTTTTCCTTCTTCACCCGCAAGCGCGGCGAGGTTCCAAAGGGCCTTTATATTTTCGGCCCGGTGGGACGCGGGAAGACCATGCTGATGGACCTCTTCTTCCAGGAGGCGCCCGTCCTTCCGAAGCGCCGCGCCCACTTCCACGAATTCATGGCCGACGTCCACGGCCGGCTGGCCATCGCGCGCCGAGACGCCAAGGACGATCCCATCGTCGCCGTGGGAATGAGCATCGCCGCCGAGGCCCGGCTCCTTTGCCTCGACGAGCTTTTCGTCACCGACATCGCGGACGCCACCATCCTGCACCGGCTTTTCGGCGCGATGCTGGAGGCGGGAACTGTGATCGTGCTCACGTCCAATATCGAGCCCAGCAATCTCTACAGGGGCGGGCGCAACCGCGATCAGTTCATGCCCTTCGTCGAACTCATCGAGCAGGCGCTTGAGCTTTTCCAACTCGAAGCCTCGCGCGATTACCGGCTTGAGCACCTGTCGCAAAGCGAACTCTATTTCACGCCGAACGACGCGGCCGCGACGCGCGCGATGGACGAACTTTGGCACAAACTGACTTTCGGCGAGCCGTGCATGGGCGATACGCTGCTCGTGCTCGGCCATCGGGTGAAGGTGCCTTGCGCATGCCTAGGCGTGGCTCGCTTCTCCTTCGCCGATCTGTTCGTGACGCCGCTCGGCCCGCAGGACTATATCGCGCTTGTCCGCCACTATCACACGATCTTCGTCTACGACATTCCGACCATGGGGCGGAACGACCAAAACCCCGCGCTCCGCTTCATAGCGTTCATCGACACGCTATACGACCACCGCACCGGCTTCGTGGCGTCGGCGGCGACGGAGCCGCATTTGTTATGCAACGCCGGCGACGGCACGGAGCATTTCGAGCGCGCCGTGTCCCGCATCATTGAAATGCGCTCGCCCGAGTATCTGTCGCACAGCAAGAGCACCCACCGGCCGCCCCGCATCGTGGTTTGAGCCGCGCCGGCGCCCCTGAAATCGGGAATGGCCAGCTTGCGAGGATTGCGCCGGCAGCTACGGTTGCTTGCGGTAGGGCTTTGGCGCAACCGGCTCGCTTCGTAATCGGTTCCCAAGACCTAGGTTCTCAAAGTGATAAATATCATTTTCATTTTGCCAGGCAACACGCCCGGCGCGCCTCCCCCCGATGGCTATAAGCCCGCCATAAAGCGTTTTGCGGAATCCTATAAAGCCCATCCGGCCGGTTACGGCCATAAGCTCTGGCTTGTTAATTCCAACGGCGGCCTGACCCCGGAAGTCGATGCCTTCGGAAGGGTTATGGCGTTTGGCTGGTCACCCCAGAGGCGACCGTGCCGCTGGCTGCGTCTCGTGAGTTAAGCAATGTTTTTAAACGTGGAGATCAGTCAAACATTTGGACTTACGACAACCACACGGAAGCTTTCGATAATGCCAGCTTGAAGAAAAAAATAATGGAGACTAGCAGGTCCGATGGGACGTACCGGAGATTGATCTGGCCGCTTCGCCCTCTGCAAAAGCGATTCTTCGAGCGTATGTAACGATCGGGGAGCACGGTCCTGCAGCCTGCGCCGCGAATTTCGTTCGAGACACGCTACGGGCGATGTTCCGGCGAACCTTTCAAGTTCTTGCTGAGTTTAACTCTAAGATACCGCGAACGCTTCGCAGGCCTCCAGAATGGCGCCCAGAATCCCCTTAGCGCCTCCGACAGTTTTATTGACCCAAATGGATTTCTTTTGTTATCTGCATAGTTGTTTGGCAGGTGGTGGATTAACGAATCTGGCAAAAAAAGCCTGGTCGCTGGATCGTATTCAACAACATTGCGCGATGTAAAACCCTTTGGGACATTAAAAAACGTCAACCCTTGAGCCGCCTTTTCACTAATGTGCCAGCGGCCGAAATCCGGGCTACTCGATATCGAACCGAGGTGGCCCGCCATGAGGTTTCTATCCAACAAGTACGTGGCTTGGTAGGGATATGCAAGATTAACGAACGAACGGCCGGATAAGGTAGTAAAGCGCGGCAGAACGCCGACAGGCATCCGATGACGGATGTCCGACGAAAACTTCTCGCCTTCCTGATCGACTTCGTAACGCACAAACGAAGGAAGCAGCCCTAGAGGCGAAAGCTCGCGGAAGGCGTCGATCCAGTACGAGATATTGCGCTGCGTAATTAAAAGATCGTCCTCAAGGTACATGAAGTGCGTGTATGTGCCGTTCGCGATTTGTTCCCGGAAAATAACGTAATGCGCCCATGTTAGCAGCAAGGGATGCGGAAGCTCCTTCGCGTGGAAGACTTGTACATAGCTCGGCAAAGATTGGAAGAAGCCCTGGTATTCGTCTGGACACGAGAGGATGATTTCGTCCAGGCTGACATTTGAGACAATCCAGACATCCTTGGCGAAATTATAGTCGGAAATTGCTTCAAGAACTTGTTTTAAGTATTTGAACCTATGGGTCCTGCAAAAAAAAGTTATCGCAATACAAAATTTCACCCAAGTTCTCCCAGTGTCCGGCAAGACTAACTCGTGTCACTTGATCCAATGTTTCCTGGATAGACGCATTCCGCTCCCTACGTAGTAAACTTCCAGCCTTACCGGAAGCGGGAATCAGGTCGCGACGGCGACTTTCCACAAGGGGAACGCTTTCAGCCTCGACGCAAATCCTCGAATCCGCCGCTCCGTTTTCGCGGTTGACGAGCCGGCTTATTTCCTGGCTTCTTGGATCGGCTTTTTGCCGGGGGCCGGCTTGACTGGTGCGCCGTTGGCGATCCCGGCCGGCGGGTTCACGATCAGGTCCTGGCCCGCCTTCAATCCGGTCGCGATTTGCACGATTGCGCCGTCGTCCTCGCCGATTGAGACCTTCTCGATATGGGCGGCGCCATCGGCGAACGTCGCGACCTGCATGCCGTGCTGGTCGAAGATCAGCGCCGATGACGGAACCATGACGACGGGGGACGGCCTCGGCACGCGGAAATGAACCGTGCCATAGAGGCCGGGGCTGAGCGTCCTGTCGGGGTTCGCGATGTCCGCCTCGACGCGGAGCGTGCGCGTGTCGGGGCTGAGCGAGTTCGCCGTGCGCGCAACCTTGCCCTTGAAACTGCGGCCGGGCAGTTCGGCCACGTCGAGGGTCGCCTCCATGCCGGGCTTGAGCTGCAGGGCGGCGTCCTGCGGCACATACACCACCACTCGCAGGACATTATCGTGCGCGATGGCGAACATTGGCGTTCCCGACGTGGCGTCCGCCGCCACGAGGCTGCCGATGTCGATGTTGCGCTGCGTGATCACGCCGTCGAAGGGCGCAAGGACGCGCTCATAGGATTGCGCGCGCTCAAGCCTTGCGATCTGCGCTTTCTGCGCTTGGATGTTCGACTTGGCGACATCGACAGCCGCGTTTTGCGCGGCGAGGTTGAGGCGGGTCTGGTCGCCATTCTGCTGCGTCTCCCAACCCTGCTTCACAAGGGGCGTGGTGCGCTGGTTGGTGACATGCGCGAGCGCCCGATTCGCCTCTGTTTGCTCAAGCGAAGCCTGCATCTGCTGAAGCTGAGCGCGGGCCTGTGTGAGTTGATCGTCCACCTCGGGCGCGGAGATGACGGCCAGCAGATCGCCGTTCTTCACACGGCTGCCGATGTCCACGAGCCGCTTGGCGATGTAGCCGCTCTGGCGCGCGTAGATGGTGGCGGCGTCGAATGCCTGCGTGCTCCCGGGCAGATGGATCTCGCGCGGCGTATCGACCAGCTTGACCTTCTCGATTTTCAGCTCCGGCACGCGGTCCTGGCGATTTTGCAGTTCGCGCTGGGCGGCCTGATCGCGCAGGTTCCGCTGATAGACGCCATAGGCGATGAAGCCCGCTACCGCCATGAGCAAGCCTGTGCTCGCGACGGCGAGCGCGCGCCTGCGCCTCCGCGCGAGCGCGGGATCGCGTTTCCCGCCTCCCCCGCCATGCGGCCTTTCGGGCTCGCGTCCCGGCAAGGGGCCGCGCGAAGTAGCTGGCGCATCGCCGCCGGCAGGGCGCCGCCCATGCTCCTGCGCGTCCCCGGCGTCCTCTTCTTGGAGGCGCAGGTCGTGCTCCTCTTGCGTGGTCATGCGTGATGCCTTTCGGGCGCGCGCGCGCCGCTTTCAGTTTCGCCGGTTGACGAACCTTGCTCGCGGCCGCCGGTTCCCTTGACACGATCCTTGATCTCGTGGAGCAGCGAATAGAGGTACGGGACGACGAGCAGCGTCGTCACCGTGCCAACCATGAGACCGCCGATCACGGCGCGGGCGAGCACGGAATTCTGCTCCTCGCCGGGGCCGCCGATGGCCATCGGGAGCATGCCGACAACCATCGCGCCCGCCGTCATCAGCACCGGGCGAAGGCGCGTCCGGCCGGCTTCGCAGGCGGCCTGCTCGGGAGAGACGCCCTGGAGAAGCCGCTCTCTCGCGAACGTCACGAGCAGGATCGAGTTCGCGGACGCCACGCCGATGGCCATGATCGCGCCCATCAGCGAGGGCACGCTCAGGGTGGTGCCAGTGATGAAAAGCACGAAGATGATGCCGCAGCCCGCGCCGGGCAGCCCGAGGACGACGGCCAGCGGGTCGATGAAGTCCTGGAAGTTCACGACCATCAGCAGGTAGACGAAGACCGCCGCAAAGAGCAGCCCGATGGTGAAGCGGTTGAAGGCCGACTTCATGCTGGCGGCCTGGCCGAGCAGCGTCACCGTATTGCCGGGCTGCAGCTTCTGGCGCGCCTCGCCGAGAACCTTGTCGATGTCGGAAGCAACGCCGCCGAGATCGCGATCCGAAACGCTGGCGTAGATGTCGTAAACCGGCGCCACGTTGTTGTGGTTGATGACCGACTGAATATAGCGGCGCGACATGCTCGCGACGTTCCCGAGCGTGTTCGGAATTGGGGTTTGCGCGCTGGCGGAGGCGCTCGCGATGGACGTGTTCTTGAGATCGTTGACCGTGGAAACCTGTCTCTCGGGCGTCTGCACCGCGATGTAGTAGGGAATGCCCTGCTTCGGATCGATCCAGAAATTGGGGTAGACCTGCTCCGACGAGCTCAAGCTGATCGTGAGGTTGTTGACGATTTGCTGGGCCTGCAGGTTCAGCTGCTGCGCGCGGCTGCGATCGATCGTGAAGTAGAGATTAGGCGCGTCCAGCTCCTGCTGGATATGGGCGTCGACGACGCCCTGGATGCCGGACAGCCGGCGTTGCATTTCCTTCGCGACCTCAACGTTTTTCGGGTCGCGGCCCTGGATTTGCACGTCGATCTGGGTCGGCACGCCGAAATTGAGGATCTGCGTCACCATGTCGGCAGGCTGAAAATAGAAAAGCAGATCGGGGAAAGCCTGGGGCAGTTCCTCGCGCAGCCTTTTTATATAGTCCGCTGTCGGGCGGTGATTTTGCTTGAGCGATATCTGGATGATGCCGTCGTTCACGCCGATGATGGTGTTGTCGGTAAACGCCAGGTTAAAGAGCCGCTGCGGCAGGCCGATATTGTCGAGAATGAGGTCGCGCTCGCTGTTGGGGATCACGTCGCGGATGTGGTCCTCGACCGCCTGGAAGTACTTCTCGGTATCCTCAATCCGCGTCCGGGCGGGCGCGCGCACGTGGAGCTGTATCAGGCCTGCATCCACGGTCGGAAAGAAATCGCGCCCGACATAGGTGGCGAGGACCCCCGCCACGCCGAACACGAACACTCCTATAAGCGGAACGATGAAGCGGTGGTTGATGAAGCCGTGCAGCACCCAGACGTAGAAGCTGCGGAATTTCTCGAAGCGCGCGTTGAAGCCCTCATGGAAGCGCCCGAACAGGCCCGGATTTTCGTCGCCATGCCCGAGATATTCGGCGCGAAGCAGGAAGCGGTTGATGATCGGCGTGAGCGTCCTCGAAAGCGTATAGGACGCCAGCATGGCGAACACCACGGCGTAGCCTTGCGGCGTGAACAGGTAGCGGGGCGCGCCTTCGAGGAACACGACCGAGATGAAGACGCAGGAGATGGCGAGCGTCGAGACAAGCGTCGGCAGCGCGATCCCGGCCGCGCCTTCCTCGATGCCCTTGTCGTATTCCATGCCCTCGCCGAGGACGCGGTGCGTGTTCTCGATTGTGACCGTGGAATCGTCCACGAGGATGCCGACGGCGAGCGCGAGGCCGCCGAGCGTCATGGTGTTGATGGTTTCGCCCATCGCGCTCAAGACCGCAATCGAGGTCAGGATCGACAGCGGGATCGAGATCAGCACGATCAGCGTGGAGCGCCAGCTTCCGAGGAAGACCAGGATCATGAGGCCCGTCAGCCCCGCCGCGATGGCCCCTTCGCGCAGCACGCCGTCGATCGAATTGGTCACGAACACCGATTGATCGAACAGCTCCTTGATTTCCATCCCCGGCGGCGCCGCGGCGCGAATTGCGGGCAGCGCGGCCTTCACGCCGTTGACCACATCGACCGTGGAGGCGTCGCCGTTCTTGATGACGGTGAGAAGCACGCTGCGCTTGCCGTCCGCGCGCACAATGTTCTGCTGCACCGCCCAGGCGTCCCGGACGTGGCCGACATCGCGAAGATGGACCATCGCGCCATTCACTTGCTTGATCGGAATGCCGTTCAGCTGCTCGACCGTGGGCGGCTGCGAGTTCACGCTGACGATGTATTGGAGGCTGCCGATCTTCGCGTCGCCGGCGGGCACGGTCAGGTTCTGCGCGTTGACCGCATTCGTGACGTCCGCCGGCGTCAAGCCCTGGGCGAGGAGCGCGTCCTGGTCGATATCGACCATGATCTGGCGATATTTGCCGCCGTAGGGCGTCGGCAGCGTCAGGCCGGGGATGGGCGCGAGCGCCTGGCGCACGCGGTAGATCGCGTAATCGTAAAGCTGCTGCTCGTTCAGCGTATCGGAGGACAGGCTGAGCTGAAGCACGGGCACGCTCGACGCATTGTACTGGATCACAATCGGCGGCTGGATGCCCGTTGGCATAAGCGCCCGGATCGAATTTGTGCCAGAGACGATTTGAGCGATGGCCAGTTCAATGTTCACGTCCGGCTGGAAATACACGCGCTGGACGACGACGCCCTCCAGCGTCTGCGATTTCATATTCCTGATGCCCGTCACGCTGGAGCTGATGGAATATTCGGCGTAGGTCGCGACGCGGACCTCCATCTCCTGCGGACTGAGGCCGGTGTATTGCCAGATGACGGTGACGACGGGGATCTTGATCTGGGGGAATATATCCTTCGACGTCGTTACAATCGTCGTGACGCCGAGAAAAACGATGGCGATCGCAAGCACATAAAACGTATGTGGGTAGCGCAGCGCGAACCTGACAATACCCATGCAAATCCTCGCGCCCGAACCACGCCCCCTCGTTCTCAAACGGATCGGAAACGCATTGGTTCGCGCTCGAGGCGCGGCAAAGTGCGCCAAGTCACGCATTCGTGATACGGCAAATGCGCGAGCTTAGGGAGCGTCAGCCCCGATTGAGATCAGGGCGCAGAAATGGGAGCGGCGAAAAGAGAGACGCGCCGTCCTTTCGATTAGAACGGCCAGAGGGTGTAGCAGCCGCAGGTCGCCCAGGTCGGATAGGGATAATGGCAAAGCGCGAAGTGGGACAGCGTGAGGCGGCGGCCATATCGGTAGTGCCGGCAGTGGCGATAATGAACGTGAACGGCGCTTTCGCCCGCCTGGACGCCGGTAGGCTGGCTGGCCGGGAACGCGAAGGCGCCGGTCGAGACGCAAGACACGGCGAAAATGCTGAAAGCTGCGACGAGAAGCTTCTTCATGGGTTTTGTTCCGAATATCGGCATTTCAGCCGGGCCTAACATCTTGATGCTGAAGATTTAACGTAGCATAGCGCTTGAAGGGTAAGAAAGCGTCAAGTCCAAGCGCAAGAAAGAAAGAAACGATCTGTGGCTCGTGCGTTACAGGGAAATGCCTGTTCGCGGGCGCAACCGCTTCGTCTGATGGCTTGACAGCGGGCGCTCGCATCCGCCACACCTGCACGCAATGAATTCCCACGCGCGAGCGCACATTATGAAAATCAACGGCAACGAAATACGTCCCGGCAACGTCATCGAGCACAACAACAGCCTCTGGGTCGCGGTGAAGACCCAGGCGGTGAAGCCCGGCAAGGGGCCGGCCTACAATCAGGTCGAGCTGAAAAACCTGATCAACGGCTCGAAGTTGAACGAGCGGTTTCGCTCGTCCGAGACGGTCGAGAAGGTCCGGCTTGAGCAGAAGGATTTCCAGTTTCTCTATCCGCAAGGCGACATGCTGGTGTTCATGGACACCGACACTTATGAGCAGTTGGAGCTTGCGCAGGAGTTCGTCGGCGAGCGGTCGGCCTTTCTCCAGGACGGCATGAAGGTCGTGTTGGAAATGCACGAAGGCCGCGCCATCGGCATCAGCCTGCCGGATCAGGTGACGCTCACGATAACGGAGGCCGATCCCGTCGTGAAGGGGCAGACGGCAACGTCCTCCTACAAGCCGGCGATGCTGGAGAACGGCGTGCGCATCATGGTCCCTCCTTTCGTGACGGCGGGCGAAAGGGTGATCGTCGACACGAACGAGATCGCCTACATTAAGCGCGCCGAATAGCGGCGCCCGCGCCCGTTCATGCGCTGGCGTCGTTCCCGCGATAGCGGGAATCCAGCAACCCCTGCGGTTGTTGCTTACCGGGTCCCCGCTGGAGTTTATCCCCGCGAAGGCGGGGGGTGAGGACGACCGAAATGCGACCGTGTCCGATTAAGGGCGCGATCCGCAAGGGCGAGGAGCGCTTGCGTCCTTCAGTTCACAAGGAGTAAACCGATGCCCGCTTCGGCGCTAATGACGATCATGATCAACGCCGCGCGGAAAGCAGGCCGCAGCCTCGCGCGCGACTTCGGCGAGGTGGAGCATCTCCAGGTGAGCGTGAAAGGGCCGGCGAATTTCGTCTCCGCCGCCGATCACCGCGCCGAAACCATCCTGTTCGAGGAGTTGAGCAAGGCGCGGCACGGCTACTCCTTTCTCATGGAGGAGCGCGGGCTCGTCGAAGGCCCCGACAAGACGCACACCTGGATCATCGACCCGCTCGACGGCACCACGAACTTCCTGCACGGCATCCCGATGTTCGCCATCTCCGTTGCGCTCGAACGCGAGGGCGAACTCGTGGCGGGCCTCGTCTACAACCCCGCGACGGGCGACCTCTACACGGCGGAGCGCGGCAAGGGCGCCTTCCTGAACGACACGCGACGCTTGCGCGTGGCCGCCCGGCCCGACCTCAGCGCGGCGGTGATCACCACCGGCATCTCCCATTGCGGCAAGCCGGGGCAGGAGCAAAACTTGCGCGAAATCCACGCCGTCATGCGCGACGCGGCGGGCATCCGCCGGACGGGCGTCGCCTCCATCGATTGCGCCTGGGTGGCGCAGGGGCGCTTCGACGGCTATTGGGAGCGCCATATCCAGGCTTGGGACATCGCGGCGGGCGTCGTTCTGCTGCGCGAGGCGGGCGGCTATGTGACCGACACGCAAGGGGGGCAGAGTATGCTCACGGCGGGCGAGATCGTCTGCGGCAACGAGGCCATTCACGCCGCCCTTCTCAAGCGGATCGCCGCCTCGGCGTAAGCCCGCCCGGCCTAACGGGGAAGTTAGTTTTGCGCGCCGCCCAAATGTTGTATCAAAGGCGCGCCATAAGCGTTCTGCGATCGAGGCGCCTCGCGAGACATCCGCAATGAGTAAACCGCCCTACTACAAGACCATGTCCGGCCCGCAAACCTTCGTGGGGCGCATGCTTCTGTTCCTGATCCTGACCGGGCTGATCGGCGCCATCATCAATAAGCAGATCATGGCGAATTTCGACAACAACAGGCCGCTCAACGCGCTCATCGTCGGCGTCCTGGTGTTCGGCATCCTGTACGCATTCCAGCAGGTTCTAAGGCTCTACCCGGAGGTCCGCTGGGTTAACAATTTCCGCATTTCCGATCCGGGTCTCGCCGACGACCGCGCGCCCGTCATGCTGGCGCCGATGGCGATGATGCTGCGCCGCCGCCAGGGGCAGGCCGCCATTTCGACCATGGCGATGCGCTCCATCCTAGATTCCATAGCCTCGCGGCTCGACGAAAGCCGGGAAACGACGCGCTATCTTGTCGGACTCCTGATCTTCCTCGGCCTTCTCGGAACCTTCTGGGGGCTACTGCTGACGACGGGCTCCGTCGGCGACACGATTTCGGCGCTGAACACCGACGGCAAAGAGTTGGCGCAAGTCTTCCAGGAGCTGAAGACCGGCCTCGAAGCCCCGCTGCGCGGCATGGGCACGGCTTTCTCCGCCTCGCTTTTCGGTCTCGCCGGCTCCCTGATACTCGGGTTCCTCGACCTTCAGGCAGGGCAGGCGCAGGCGCGCTTCTACAATGAGCTTGAGGAGTGGCTTTCGACGATCACAGAGCTTCGCTCGGAGGGGCCGGGCGAGGCGCCGGGAAGCCAGGCGCAGCTCCGCTTCGCGTTGCTCGACATGCAGCGAAGCATGTCCGACCTAGCGGACAAGATCGAGCAGGGCGTCATTCGCGGGGGGCCATCGAACAACAGCGACCTTGCCCGGCTGTCCGACGGCATCGAGAAGCTTGTGCAGCAGATGCGGGCCGAGCAGAAGGTGCTGCGCGAATGGGTGGACGAGCAATCTCACAACCAGAGCGAGCTTGCGGCCGTGTTGAAAGAGCAGAATAGGCTGGCCGGCGCGCTTCGCGAGATCGCATCCCGCGCGCCGCGCCGCGATCCGGTCGACCGCTAGCTCGCTCATGAAATCGGAATCGGCCTCACTCTCCCGGCGTCATTCCCGCGAAAGCGGGAATCCAGTCATCCCAACGCTCATCGAATACTGGGTCCCCGCTTTCGCGGGGACGACGATAGGGCAGTCGCGTCCGATCGAACGCACGCCGCTTTAGCTCAGCTGGAAAAGGTGTCGCCGATGCTATCGAGATCACGCCGCCGCCCTGCAGGGGTCGATTATTGGCCCGGCTTCGTCGACGCGCTTTCCACGCTGCTCCTGGTGGTCACCTTCCTGATGGTCCTGTTCATGGTGGCCCAGTATTTCGTTGCAAAGGAAGCCTCGGGCAAGGACACGGCCCTGGCGCGCCTGCAAAAGCAGATCGCCCAGATGGCCGAAATGCTGTCGCTGGAGCGCTCGCAGAAGAAGAGCGCGCTTGAGGAATCGCTCGCGCTGAGGGCGACGCTCGCCGCCGCCGACGCGGAAAAAAGCCGGCTTGCCGGACTCGTCAGCGTCGAGGGCGCGAAAGGGGCCGCGGAAACGCGCATCGCCGCCGTGACCAAGCAGCTCGACGATCAGAAGGGGCTGACCGCGCAGGCGCAGGCGATGGTGGAGCTTCTCAACCAGCAGATCCTGGCCCTGCGCAAGCAACTCGCGGCCCTGGAGAACTCGCTTGGCGACTCTGACAAGCGAGATAAGCAGGCCCAGGCGCAGATCGCCGATCTTGGCCAGCGGCTGAATGTGGCGCTGGCGAAGCGCGTGCAGGAACTGTCGCAATACCGCTCCACCTTTTTCGGCGAGCTGAAGAAGTCGCTGGGCGAGCGCGACGACATCCAGGTGGTCGGCGACCGCTTCGTGTTCCAATCGGAGATCTTTTTCGAAAGCGGCTCGGCGGACCTCACGTCCGAAGGCTACGCGGAACTCGATAAGCTCGCAACCGCGCTCAAGGACCTCGAAACCCGAATCCCGAAGGACTTGAACTGGGTGCTGCGCATCGACGGCCACACCGACATCAGGCCGATCGCCACGGCGACCTTCAGGTCGAACTGGGAGCTGTCGTCGTCGCGCGCCATCTCGGTGGTGAAGTACCTGATTTCGAAAGGCGTGCCGCCGGCCAGATTGGTGGCTGCGGGATTTGGCGAGTTTCAGCCCTTCTCCTCGGGCGGAAGCGAAGCGGATTTGCGCCGCAACCGCCGCATCGAGCTGAAGCTCACCGAAAGATAAGCGGTCCCAGGCGGGCCCCCGCGGTTGCCGGCGCGTAGTCCGCTTCGTTTTGCTTGCCGGAGTAGTTGAAAAACGCGCTTATCCGCGGGCTTCCTCAATACTTCGGCTCGAGGTTTTTCAGATCCCGGATACGGCGCGAGAGGCGCCGTTCCGGGATGACGGCGTCCGAAACTCTACGGAATAAAAACGGAACAGCCGGGGCCGTCTTCGGTCAGTGACGGCGAAAACGCAGGTAATCGTCGAGGCGGACGATATTGGCCTTCACGGCGAAGCTGGCCCCGAAGTCCGGCTGCGGCGCGGGGCGCTCCACGGCAAGAGGCCCTTGCCGCGAGAAAAGCGTCTTCGGCAGCGGCTTCGAAGCGCGCCAAAGCGACGAGAAGCTTGCATGCGCCTCCGCCAGCATCGCGGGGGTGCAATCCTCCACGCGGTCGATGCCGCCGCGCGCATCCTCCGAACGGCGCATGGAATCGCCGGTCCAGCACAGGGTCCGCCCGAGCGTGAGTCGCTCATGGGCGTCGAGGAGGGCGCGGTTCTTCGCCCAGCGGATGATGGCTTCGGGCGCATAACGGCACGCCGCACCGAGTGCGCGGACGAAGGAATCGAGCCCGTCCGCGGGGGCGATCTGCGCGAAGATGATGTTGGCCTCGACCGAAAGCGGCTGAAAACGCGCCAGATTTATCGCAAGGGCTTTTGCGGCGGCCGATGCGGGAGACCGGGCGATCAGCGTGATCGTTCTTTGCTGCAGGTCGGATTCGCGCTGCAGGCTGAGACCGTAAACGTCGAAGAAGTGGTCGAAGCGGCTTGCTGCTTGAAGGGGCGAAATTGGAAGGGAAGCGTCGAAATCAGAAATGAAGCTCATGGCTGTCATCCGGGGGCTGTGCGCAGGAGGCAGGGCGGCCTCTTGCTCCCCTCTTGGTAAACCCCCAAGGTTAAATAACCTTTGAAGACGGACCGGAAGTACTCGAAAATTGCCAAAATCTCGCTTAATGTTACTTAACGTTAAAGTAGTACTGAGTATTCGCAAGGAACTTTGAGTGCGGCGCTCACGCACAGACAATCCAAGGTTGCAAAGGCTTCGTTGGCGCGGAATTGCCGCACGCGAGACAGCGAACGAGGAGAAAAACCACGCTTGCGACGCGGCCGGGCGTCGCGCGCACCCCGGTCCGACTCTCGATTCGGCCGAGGCAAGCGGCTCGATCCAGCTTTAGCGGGCCCCTGAAAAAGGCAGTTGCCCAAGGCCTCACGGTGAGCCCGCCGATCCGCGACGGGCTCACCGTGAGGTAACGCCTCGATAACACTCGACCTCATCCTTGAGCCTGTCGAAGCATGGATCCGAAAATCCGGCTTTTCGGTCTCCTGTCAGGCGTGCACGAGCGGCGTCTCCGCGGCGGCGCGCTTGGTAATCGCGCCCGCGATTTCGTTCACGACGCTTGCGATCAAGGTCTTGTCTTCGCCCTGCGCCATGACCCGGATGACGGGCTCCGTCCCCGAAGCGCGGATGAGAAGCAGCCCGCCCTTGCCGAGACGCGCGCGCCCGGCCTCGATGACGGCTTTCACGCCCTCGTCTTCAAGCGGGCTTACGCCTCTGTAACGGATGCTCTTGAGGATCTGCGGGACCGGTTCGAACCGGCGGCACACCTCGCTGACGGGCTTTTCGCTTTGCACGACCACGCTCAACACCTGAAGCGCCGTCACCAGCCCGTCCCCGGTCGTCGTGAAGTCCGAAAGCACCACATGGCCGGACTGCTCGCCGCCGACATTATAGTCTCCACGGCGCATCTCCTCGACCACATAGCGGTCGCCAACCTTGGTGCGAACGAGCGAAAGGCCCAAATCTTCGAGATGACGCTCCAGCCCGAGATTGGACATTACGGTCGCGACAATGCCGTTCCCGCGCAGCCGGCCCGCCTCGCGCCAGCTTCCGGCGATGACCGCGAGGATCTGGTCGCCATCCACCACCTGCCCGTTTTCGTCAGCGATGACCACGCGATCCGCGTCGCCATCGAGCGCGATGCCCACATGGGCGCCGGCTTCGCGCACTTTGCGGCATAGCGTCTCGGGCGCGGTCGAACCGCACTCGCGGTTGATGTTGCGGCCGTCGGGGGCGACGTTGAGGGCTACGACATTGGCGCCAAGCTCCCACAGCGCGGCGGGCGCAACGCGATAGGCGGCGCCGTTGGCGCAATCCACCACGACCTTGATGCCGGCGAGGCTGACGTTGCGCTCCAGCGTCCGCTTGGCGAACTCGACATAGCGATCGTACACGCCGTCGATGCGCTTGGCCTGTCCGATGCGGTCGGGCTCCGCCAGAAGCCGCCCGATCTCGCCACCCACCTCCGCCTCGATGAGCCCCTCGACCTCGTCCGACAGCTTGTAGCCGTCGGGGCCGAACAGCTTGATGCCGTTGTCCTGATAGGGATTGTGGGATGCGGAGATCATCACGCCGAGGTCCGCCCTCAGCGACCGCACCAGCATGGCGACGGCGGGCGTCGGGATCGGCCCGAGCTGCACCACGTCCATGCCGACCGAGGTGAAGCCGGAGACGAGCGCCGATTCGATGACGTAACCTGAAAGCCGCGTGTCCTTGCCGATCACGACGCGGTGGCGGCGATGGCCGTTGGTAAACAGGCGGCCGGCCGCCATGCCGACCTTCAGCGCGATGTCGGCTGTCATGGGATAGATGTTGGTCTGGCCGCGAATGCCGTCCGTACCGAAGAGTTTTGGCGACATGATCCTAGCCTCCTGTGACAGGTGCATTAGTTTGCGAGTTTCATCGAAGGATGCGAAAGCCGCGCCGGAACGCCGATTCGCTCATTGTAATTTCATATTCAATGAATTTGCATCTCATATTCTTCCCAATATGTTCACAAATCATAACAGAGTGTTATTGCATACAAACGAAGCGTGACTGGTTCAAGACAACGAACTTCATGTTTTTTCGCCGCTTTTGGCCGGCGGGCGGGGAATGATCGGCGCGGCCTCCCTTACGCCGTCCCCGCGAAGGCTGCGCCGGGAGCGACGCCGCGGGACGTACCTACGCTTTCAGTCCGCCGCGCAGCCAGCTCCACACGGCGAGCGCTTGCCGGGTCGCCGCCAGATCGTGCACGCGCATAATTTGAACGCCTTGGGAAGCGGCGTCGAGGGCGGCGGCGACGCTGGCCGCCTCCCCGTCTTTTGGCGACGAAGCGCCCGCAATGCTTTGCAGTGACCGCTTGCGCGACACGCCCAAAAGCAGCGGAACGCCTAGCCCGTGGAAGATGCCGATGTGCTGGAGGAGGGATGCGTTGTGGGCGGAGGTCTTGCCGAAACCGACGCCTGGGTCCGCGATCAGGCTCTCGCGCGGCAGCCCCGCCGCAACCGCCGCCTCGATCCGGCTTTCCAGGTAATCGTACACTTCCGCGACCACGTCGGCGTAGATGGGGTCGTCCTGCATGGTCTTTGGGTCGCCCTTGGCATGCATCAGGACGATGGGCTTCTTGAGTTCCGCCGCCGTTCGCAAGCTGTCCGGCGCGTAGGTAAGGGCGGAGACGTCGTTGATAATGTCGGCGCGCACTTTCGCCGCCTCGCGCATCACCTCAGGCTTGCGGGTGTCGATGGAAATCGGCGCCGGCAGCGCGGCGAGCCCGGTTAGCACGGGGAGAATGCGCTGCAATTCCTCCTCGGCCGTCACCGCGCCGGAGCCGGGCCTTGTGGATTCGCCGCCAATGTCGATGAAGTCCGCGCCGCCTGCGGAAAGCGCCTTCGCATGCGCGATGGCGGCGGCGGACTCGACGAACTGGCCGCCATCGGAGAAGCTGTCCGGCGTGACGTTCACGATGCCCATGATGCGCGGGCGGTCCATCGAAACGCCCGCCACGGCGGCGCGCGGCGCGGAAAGGCGGTCCAGCAGTTCCTTGATGCGCGGCTCCTCGATGGACTGAATCGTGCTCGTGCGCACCACGGCGTGTTTCATGGCGCCCGGCTCGCCTTCCCAAAGACGCACGGAGCCGAACGCGATGGCGCCGCCCGCCAGCGGAAGCGCGCCGCCAAGCGAAACCGCCTCCCGCGAAACCACTCCGTAAAGCAGTCCTATCGGCTCGAGATAGATCCCGGTCATTGCGATCTCCAGCGTAAGCCGGCCGAGCAGGACGCGGCTGGCGGCGCCGATTCATGCATTCCAAAAATCGCAAGAGAATGACGGCAAGCCCGGAATTTGGCGCGCCGGCTTCACATTTTTGAGCCCAGGCGGGCGCGGGGCCGGAGCGGCGTTCGTAAAATCGGAATTGACGTTACGCTCCCGGCGTCATTGCCGCGAAAGAGCGTGTGAAATAATCGGCTTTGCCCCTTTTGTCATGGCCAGGCTTGACCCGGCCATCCATTAAGCTATTGACTTTCCGCATTATTTCACTGGATAGCCGCCTCTAGGGCGGCTATGACAACGAAGTCAGAGCAAAAAGCCGATTTTTTCAGGCGCTCGAAAGCGGGAATCGAGCAATCCCAGCGCTCATCGAATACTGGGTTCCCGCCTTCGCGGGGACGACGAGCGATTACGGTCAACTTGGACCTCATGGTGAGCTTGTCGAACCATGGGCGGCAGCTTTTTCATCGGCCAGCTAGAAATCCAGGCCGATGTCGAGGGCGCGGACGGAATGCGTGAGCGCGCCGATGGAGATCATGTCCACGCCCGTCTCGGCGATGGCGCGCACCGTGACGAGCCGCACGCCGCCCGACGCCTCGCACAGGATGCCCGGCCGCGCCGATTTCGCGCGCGCGACCGCATTCTTCAGCTCCGGCACGGCCATGTTGTCGAGAAGCACCGCGTCGATGCGATGCTGGAGCGCCTCCTCCAGCTGGCCGATCGTATCGACCTCAACCTCGACTTTCACGAGATGGCCGCAGGCCGCGCGCGCACGCTCGATGGCCGCCGAAACGCCGCCCGCCGCCGCGATGTGGTTGTCCTTGATGAGGACGCCGTCGAACAGCCCGAAGCGGTGATTGAAGCCGCCGCCCGCGCGCACCGCGTATTTCTCGAAGGCGCGCAGGCCGGGCGTGGTCTTGCGCGTGCAGACGATGCGCGCATGCGTGCCGGCCACGGCCTCGACGAAATGACGCGTGGCGGTCGCGACGCCGGAGAGGTGCTGCACAAGGTTGAGCGCGACGCGTTCGCCGGTCAGGATGGCCCGCGTTCGCCCCCGGACGCGCGCGATCACGCTTCCGGCCGGGACGAACTCGCCTTCCCTGACCTGGGGCTCAAACATCGCCTCGTGGTCCAGCGCACGAAAGGCCGCCGCGGCGAGCGGCAGTCCCGCGATGCATCCGTCTTCCCTGAGCGCGAGCGCGGCTTCGGAAACCTCTTCCGCGCCGGCGATGGCGTTGGTGGTGATGTCGCCCGCCAGCCCCAAATCTTCCAGAAGCGCGGCCCGGATCGTCTCGGCGGCGAGATGAGAGGGGAATTGCAAGGTATCGTGACGTTCCGGCATCGCTGCACCAAAGCTGAAAAACGCAAAGAATAGCGCGGATTACCCAGCCAACACCGCGCGGCGGAGAGGATGTTCCGCCATCGGCTCATGCAAGGCGCCGCCCGCCGCGCCGGCGAGGATGTCGCGGGCGCCGTCGAGCGTCATGTAGGTGTGGCGCGGCTCGGCGTCCGCCGCAGGACGATCCAGCCGGCAGTGCGCGCCCCGGCTCTCCTTCCGGGCGTAGGCGCCCGCCGCGACAAGGAGCGCGGAAGCGGCCATGTTCTTGAGAGGGATCGGCGCGGCTTCGGCTTCCAGCTCGCGCAGAGCCGGCAGCGCGGCTGCAAGCGCTTCTTCCGACCGCTCAACGCCAACGTTCGCCGACATGGTCTCGCGAAGCCGCTGCGTCCAGCGCGCGGCCGAGGCGGGGTCGGCTGCCGGAACGGCGATTTCCTCGGCTGCGCCTTCGCCGCCCATCGCGTGCCAGTGCGGCGCATCCTCGGCGATGTCGCCGGCCACGCGCGCGCCGAACACCACGGCTTCGAGCAGCGAATTCGACGCAAGCCGGTTCGCGCCATGCACGAGCGTGCAGGCCGCCTCGCCGCAGGCCCAAAGCCCGTCGAGCGTCGTGCGCCCCCGCACGTCGGTGAAGACGCCGCCCATGTGGTAATGCGCGGCGGGCGCGATAGGGATGGGCTGCCGGCGCGGGTCGATGCCGGCTTCGAGACAGACCTCATACGCGGTCGGAAAGGCGCGCTCGAGATCGATGGAGCGGCAATCGAGGAAGGCGCCGCGTCCCGCCGCGATTTCGCGGTGGACGGCGCGCGCGACCACATCGCGTGGCGCGAGTTCTGCGTTCGGATGCGCGGCGACCATGAAGCGCTCGCCCGCGCGATTGACGAGCAGGCCGCCATCGCCGCGGATCGCCTCCGAGGCGAGCGGCGCGGGATCGAGCCCGATGTCGAACGCCGTCGGATGGAACTGCACGAACTCCGGGTCCGCGATCATGGCGCCGGCGCGCGCGGCCATGCCGAGGCCGCCGCCATTCGCCTCCTTGGGATTGGTTGTGACGCGATAGAGCTGACCGACTCCGCCTGTGGCGAGCACGACGGCGCGCGCGGGCAGGAACGAGGCGCGGCCCCGCTGAGCGGTGCGGCTTGCATAGACGCCGATGACGCGGCCCTCGCTTTGGGCGAACTCCACCGCCTCCACGTCATCGAGAACCGTGATCGAGGGCGCGGCGGCGACGGCGGAGACAAGCGCGGCCATCACGGCCTTGCCCGCGCGGTCTCCCTCGACGCGCACGATGCGCCGCGCGCTGTGCGCCGCCTCGCGCGACAACGCCAGCCGGCCTTCGAGGTCCCGGTCGAAGGGCACGCCATAGCGAAGCAGGTCCTCGATGCGCTGGGGCGCGTCGCGGGTGAGGAGATGCGCGACGGCGGCGCCGGTAAGGCCGGCGCCCGCTGCAATCGTGTCGGCGGCGTGCGCGTCCGGCGTGTCGCCCTCGCCCATGGCGGCGGCGATGCCGCCCTGCGCCCAGGACGACGAAGCGCCCTCGCCGAGCGGCTTCGGCGTCAGCACCGTCACCGGCAGCGGCGCGAGCCGCAGCGCCGTGAACAGCCCGGCCAACCCGGCGCCGATCACGAGGACGCGATCCGGCCCGCCGCGGCGGCGAAACTTCAGCGGCTGTATCGTATGCAATTCGCCCATGTCATTCCCCCACAGAAACGTCCGCCCATGGTTCAACAGGCCCACCGTGAGGTTCAACCCGAAATCGTTCGGCCTCACCCTAAGCTCGTCGAAGCCTCATCCTTGTAACTCGCCGAAGCCTCATCCTGAGGAGCCGCGATGCGGCGTATCGAGGATGAAGCGCAGACTCCGCCTTCTTTCGGCGCCCTGTCAGACGGTCAGGTTCACCATGCGCTCCACCGCGAGCCGCGCCCGCTCCGCCACCGCCGGGTCGACCGTCACCTCGACCTTGTTATGGAGGAGGCTGTCGTAGATCTTCGGCAGCGTGATCCGCTTCATGTGCGGGCACAGGTTGCACGGCCGGGTGAAATCCGTCTTCGGCAACTCGACCGCGACGTTGTCCGCCATCGAGCATTCTGTGACAAGAACCACGCGCTTCGGCTCGTGATCCCTCACCCACTTGATCATGCCGCTCGTCGAGCCGGTGTAATCGGCGGCCTCGATCACATCGGGCGGGCATTCGGGATGCGCGATGATCTTGACGCCCGGCTCCGCGTCGCGATAGCGCCGCAGCTCCTCGCCCGTGAAACGCTCATGCACCTCGCAGGCACCCCTCCAGGAGATGATCTCGACATTTGTCTGCGTGGCGACGTAGCGCGCGAGATACTGGTCGGGGATGAGCAGCACGCGCGGCGCGCCCAGGCTCTCGACCACCTTCACGGCGTTCGCCGAGGTGCAGCAAATGTCGCATTCGGCCTTCACGGCGGCGCTCGTGTTCACATAGGTCACGACCGGCACGCCGGGATAGGCGGCGCGAAGCGCGCGCACGTCCTCGGGCGTGATCGACGAGGCGAGCGAGCACCCGGCCTTCGCATCGGGGATGAGCACTGTCTTGTCGGGGCACATCAGCTTCGAGGTCTCGGCCATGAAGTGCACGCCGCCCTGGACGATGATGTCCGCGTCCGTCTTCGCGGCCTCGCGAGCGAGCTGAAGGCTGTCGCCCAGGATGTCGCCAACGCCGTGAAAGACCTCCGGCGTCATGTAATTGTGCGCAAGCACCACCGCGTTCCTTTCGCGCTTCAGCTCGCGGATCGCCTTGATGTACGGGGCGTGCTGCGCCCACTCGAAGGGCGTGATCACGCGCTCGATGCGGGCATAGAGCGGCTTCAGCTCGCGAAAGGCTTCGCGAACGAAGGCGGCGTCGAAATCGTGGCGGAGCGGCTCGGGATCGAAGCCGGCGTCGAACGCCGGGCCAGTGCCGGCTCGCCGCCGCCTGTACGGCGTCACTCCGCTGTCCAAGAATGCCATGTGGTCCTCCAGCGTCCCGCTCTTGGTTATGCTCGCTCTGAGCATTAGTGCCGTACAAAAAAAGGAGGCGATACCGCTTCCTGCCCAGAGCTAGCCTGGGTCTCACTTATGCTCAACACGACCATAAGATAAGGGGCGATTCTCGCCTTGCCAATCCTTTTTTTCAAGCGAGATCGCCGCATTGCCCGCGACGCAGGATTTGGGAGGCTCAAAGCGCCTGCCCGCCTTTCGCACTTGCGAATTTTCTGCTCCCGCGGCGGCGGAAGGTGGTATGCTTTGCCACGTCCACGTTCGATAAATTCGCTTAGCCGCTTCGATCGAAGGCGCGGCCGGGCTTAGCGTTTGAGGCAGGATCCGCATGTTGCTGGTAAAGACCTATCTGGCGCCGAGCGCAATAGAGGGCATGGGACTTTTTGCTGCGGAAGACATCGCGAAAGGCGCCGTAGTCTGGGAATTCGTGCCGCGCGTCGATGTGCTGTTCGACGCCGACGCCATTGCGGACCTGCCGCCTCCCGCGCAAGAAATGTGCCGCAGATACAGCTATTTGGATAACAAGCATAACGCCTATGTGTATTGCGGAGACGACGCCCGGTTCGTCAATCATTCGGACGATCCGAATACCGAGGGGAAATACCCCCCGAATAACAAGTTCGGGATAGACGTGGCCGTTCGCGACATTCCCGCCGGTGAGGAGATCACCTGCGACTACAGGTCGTTCGATGCTGAGTCTGTGGATAAGCTTGGATTTTAGCGGCCGGCCGGAATGAAAAGGGCGCCTTCCATTCGCCGCTCGGGAAGACGCCGCAGTCGATGTTGAGCAGATCGCTGAAAAAGCCGGATTTGTGGCTCCATCCTTCGACAAGCTCAGGATGAGGCGCCGGCGCCCTGTCAGTTCGCGACGGCGCCGGCCGGCATTCTCTCGTGAGCCTCGTTGAAACCGCCCTTGAAATCGATATCGAAATCGAAGTAGTTGCAGGTCAGCTCTTCGCCCGCGGCTATATCGCGGATTGCGTATCCGGCATAGAATTCCTCAAAATTCGTGTTCGGATTTTTGGAGTGATTCATGAAGCGCCCGTTGTCGAGCTCCAGAACCCAAGTTCCCGGCAAGTCTTTATGAGCGTAGCAATATCTCTCGATGAACTCTTCCATGTGATCGGGCCAGCTTTGAATGTCCCGATCCGAGAGGAGCACATCGAATTTTGGATCGAGACGCCAGATTACATCGCCAGCCTTTATCGGCTCGGCAGCGAAGATGCCTACTCCCTCGATTTTACTACTCGAGAGATAGGTGCGGACAAGCATCATGATTTGAAGTTCCCAATAGTGTAGTGAGTTGGATTTTGCTTCTATTGAAGCTTGACGGCATTGCGCCAAGTATTGCGCTCACGGCCTTCTGGCGACCTCGGCCGCGAAGGAGGCTGTCGTCTCTCACATGTTTTTTTTCAACATCCTTGAGCGGTAATTGGGAAATACGCTTTCTCCGGTTGCTGCTCCGCAACACAGAACACCGATGATTGCTCCAATCGATGCGTTTTGCAACATACATATTGTGAGGGTTGGCGAGGCTCGGAAATTAGCTGTGAAAATGCGACTCGATCTTCTCCTGGTGCAGCGCGGCATCGCTGCGACGCGCTCGAAAGCTCAGGATCTCATCAAGCGCGGAGTCATTATCGTGCATGGGAAAACCGCGCTGAAAGCCGGACTCGACGTGTGCGACTGCGAGATAATCGAGGTCGCCGAAACAAGACAATATGTCGCACGCAGCGCGCACAAATTGATCGCGGCGCTGGACCATTTCCACCTTTCTCCGAGCGGGCTGACCTGCCTCGATGTAGGCGCCTCCACGGGCGGCTTCACAGAAGCGCTCTTGGAGCGGGGCGCCGCGTGCGTCTATGCGGTGGATGTGGGCCACGATCAGCTTCACGCTTCGCTGCGGGCGGACGGCCGCGTGGTTTCCCTGGAAGGCGTGGACGCCCGCGCGCTCACGCCCGGGCGGTTCGAGGCGCCCATCGGAGCGGTGACGTGCGACGTTAGCTTCATCTCGCTCCTGAAGGTGTTGCCCGCCGTGCTTCCGCTCGCGGCGAAGGGCGCCTGGCTCGCCGCGCTGGTAAAACCGCAGTTCGAGGTGGGCCGCGCGCTTGTCGGCAAGGGCGGCGTGGTGAAGGATGAGGCAGCGCGGCATGGCGCGGCGGCCAACGTGGCGGCGTGCGTCGAGACGGCGGGCTGGACCGTGCTCGGACTGCTGCCATCGCCGATCAAGGGACAGGACGGGAATGAAGAAACGCTCATCGCAGCCAGGCTTGCACGCTAGCGCGGAAGCGGCGTCCGCGCTGGTTGGCGAGGCCGTGGCGGACATCGAAGCGATGAGCGGTCAGGGTCACGGCGTCGCTCCTATCGGCGGCGTCAAGGCGCACATCCCGTTCGCGCTGCCGGGCGAGCGGGTCCGCGTGCGCCTTTCCGGAGGCAAGGCGGAGGCCGTCGCCGTCGAAATCGCCTCGCCGGAGCGCCGCGAGCCGCTTTGCCGGCATTTTGGCGCCTGCGGCGGCTGTGCGCTCCAGCATTGGGATGTGGCGCCCTACGCGCGATGGAAGGCGGGGCTTGTCGCGTCGGCGCTCGCGCGGGTGGGGCTGGAGCCGCCGCCGGCCGAGCCGCTTCGAACCTATGCGATTGCGAGCCGCCGCCGCGCGGTCTTTATGGGGCGGAAGGATCGCGGCCGCTTGCTGCTCGGCTACAACGCCGCGCGCAGCCACGACCTGATCGACATCGCGGAGTGCCCCATTCTCGCGCCGCAAATCGCGTCCGCGCTCGAGCCTTTGCGGGACGCGCTTGCCGGGGCGCTGCCGGGCGATGGCGAAGCCAAGGTTTACGTCACGGCGGCGGAGAATGGCCTCGATTGCGGCATCGACGGCGCTGCCCTCCCGGCGCGCCGGCGCGGCGCCCTCGTCCAGGCGCTGGCGGCGCCGATCCTGCGCATGACGTGGAATGGAGAAATGGTTGCGTCGAAAGCCGCGCCCTTCGTTCTCGCTGGCGGGGTGAAAATCGCGCTTCCCTCCGGCATGTTCCTACAGGCGGTTGAAGCCTGTGAGCGCGACATGGCGGGGTTCATCGTCGCGGCTCTCGCAGAAGCGAAAGCCGAGCGCGGGCCGGTCTGCGACCTCTTCGCCGGGCTCGGCGCGTTCACTTTTCCCTGCGCGAAGGCCGCCTCGGTCACAGCCTATGAAGCCAACGCTGAGGCCGTGGCGGCGCTCGGCGCGGCGGCGAAAGCGGCGGCCGGGATCAAGCCGGTGAAAGCCGTTCGCCGCGACCTCTTCCGCAATCCGCTCGGCCCCGTCGAATTGAATGCGTTCGCGGCTGCGGTCGCCGATCCGCCGAGGGAAGGCGCGGAGGCGCAATCGCGCGCGCTGGCGGCCTCGCGGATCGGCGCGGCCATCATGCTATCGTGCAATCCGGCGACGTTTGCGCGCGACGCAGCGATCCTTGCTGCGGGCGGCTTCAAGCTGGCGCGGCTCGCCGCTTTCGACCAGTTCCGGTTCTCGGCGCATGTCGAAATCGCCGCGCTTTTCCTCCGGCCGGGCAACAAAAGGGGCAGGCTTTCGCCCGCCCTCAAACGCTGACAAACTGAACTTCAACGCGACACGATCGCCGCCCCGGAACCGGCGAAGCCGGTATCCGGGGTCGCAAGGCGCGCCCTGCGCCCTGCTGCGATCCCGGGTCTGCGCCGCGTCATTGCATGTGCCGCAGCGCGCACGGGACGACCCAGCCGGCTGACGCGATTTACGCCGCCTGCGGCTTGCCGGCCACGCCGCCGTCGATGACGCGAGGCGTCTGCCCCTTCGTAATCGTGATGGTGCGCGGCTTCATCGCCTCCGGCAACTCGCGCTTCAGGTCGATGTGCAGCAGCCCATGCTCAAGCACGGCGGCCGACACTTCGACATAATCGGCGAGGCGGAAGCGGCGCTCGAAATTGCGCGCGGCGATGCCCTGGTGGATGTACTGGCGAACTTTTTCCTCGCCCTTTTTCTCGCCGCGGACGGTGAGCGTGCCTTCCTTGACCTCAATGGAAAGGTCGGCGTCGCCAAAACCGGCAACCGCCATGGAAACGCGGTAGACATTCTCACCCAGGCGCTCAATATTGTAGGGCGGGAAGCCCGTCTCCGTATCGACATTGGCAAGCTGGTCGAGAATATTTGCGAGATGATCGAAGCCGATCGAGGACTTATACAGAGGGGAAAGATCCATGCGTCTCATAATGGTTCTCCTTGACTAAGCGAGAATAGTGCCTGCCCTGAAGGCCAGACCGACGTTCATTGCAGCCATTTGGCCTGCCCCCTGTGATTTATTTCTGAAAGCTCGGCTGTCAAGGGGCGCTTGAGCGCGCCCGCGATGGTGGGGTAATAATTTTTCACTGACTCGAAGGAGCATGCTTTCATGGCCTCACAAGCGGCGGAGCTGATTGGCGTCACGCGCAACCCCGTGCCGAATGGCGCCGTCGTGGGCGCCTTCGAATCCCGCGACGGCCTGCCTCTGCGCTATGCCCGGTGGGACACCACGGCGGAGCGGCGCATCGGCACGGTCTGCCTGTTCCAGGGACGCTGCGAATTCATCGAGAAATATTTCGAGACGATAACCGATCTCAGGCGGCGAGGCTTCGCGGTCGCTACGATGGACTGGCGCGGCCAGGGCGGCTCGGCGAGGCTGCTCAGGAACCCGCTGAAATGCCATGCGGAGAGTTTCGCGCATTTCGACGAGGATGTGCAGCGTTTCATGAGCCAGATCGTGCTGCCCGATTGCCCGCCGCCGTACTATTGCCTCGCGCACTCGCTTGGCGGCCATCTCGCCTTGCGCCTCGCGCAAACGCGCGTGTGCTGGTGGGACCGGATGGTGCTCACCTCGCCCATGATCCAGTTTGCCGGAACCGAGGTCGGCAACGCGCTGATGAGCGCCGCCGCCGAAGCCTTCACCCTCGCGGGCGCGGGCGACGCCTTCATTCCGAAGGCGAAGGCGCGCGCGCATGACGGCTTTCCCTTCGAGAATAATCCGCTGACATCGGACAGGCTCCGCTTCGAGCGCGCTCAGGAGATGGTGCGCGCGGCGCCGCATCTCGCCGTGGGCGCGCCGACCATCGGCTGGATCGCCGCCGCCTCCAACTCCATCGCGGCGATCGACGGGCGCGCATTTACGGAAAGCCTGAAGGTTCCCCTGCTCATCGTCGCGGCGGGCAACGATACGATGGTCTCGACCGCCGCCATCGAGCGCTTCGCAAGCCGCATCAAGAATTGCGCGCTCATCGTGATCGCGGGGGCGAAGCATGAGATCCTGCAGGAGCGCGATCAGTTCCGCGAACAGTTCTGGGCCGCCTTCGACGCGTTTGTGCCGGGCTCCACGCTCCTGCCGCGCCGCCTGGAGCAGCCGGAAATCGCCCGCTAGGCAGGCGTTGGCGGGTGAGATTGAGCCGCGTCTGTGCAGGTTTTCGGATGCCTGCATGACGGAGCCATCCACACGCGCCAACAGCAGGCGTCCGAAAAGCGCCGGGGCACGAAATCGCGGGGTGCAGGGCTCTGCGGCGGCAGCAGCCTATCAGCAGGCTATGGGGATTTGAAGTGCGCGCCGGTGGCCGCAGATGCCCATCGAACCGACGCGAACGGATGACCGGGGCCTTTGGGGAGGCGCTGAGGTTATAGGACAGCGGCAGGGATGCCGCCAGGCAGCGCGAAAGGATGCGTTCCGAGATATTTTTAAGCTGCTGCGGCGTCTCTTATAGCAAACGCCGGCGTGGCCGGGACAAGCCCAGCGACAATCGCGGCCATCATTGCGGTTTGAAAACGGCGGCGACTGTCTCATGACGTATCGATCCAAACTGGCGCCGCGTCGGGCGGCCGGTATCTGGGCATGGCGCCGCGGGCGAAGACCTCGATGACGATCATGCGACCGCCGCAGTGCGGGCATGGCCGCGGGAGGACTCTGGAGGCGTCCGGCTCGGTTTTCTCGGCGGCTCCGGCGCCATTGGTCTCCGCCGCGAGCGGAACGGCGAGCAGCGCGCGGGCCTTGGCGATGTTCTCCGCGCGCGCGCCATTGGCGAGAAGTCCGTAATGGCGGATGCGGTGGAAGCCCTTCGGCAGCACATGCAAGAGAAAGCGCCGGATGAACTCGTGCGGCGCGAGGGTCATGACTTTGTACCGCTCCGGCCCTTCGACGCGGTAGTCCTTGTATTTGAACGTGACGCCGTTTGCGTCGGCCGCGATCAGGCGGCCGTTTGAGATGGCGACGCGATGAGTGTAGCGGGCGAGATAGGCCAATACCGCGGAGGGCCCGGAAAAAGGTTTTTTCGCGTAGACCACCCAGTTGGCGCTCCACAACGGCGCCAGGAAGGACTTGAAAGCTTTCTCATCGGCGAGCGGCGCGTGCTCCGCGAAAAACCTGAGGCGACCGCCGGCATGCGCTTCGAGCAGCAGGGAAAGCACAAGCCCCCGGAACAGCTCAGAGAGCACGGGAACCGGCAGGAGATAGTCGGGCCGTCCGGCGATCCAGCGCTGGCCGTCGGCGGAAAGGCCGCCGCCCGGCACGATCATATGCACATGCGGATGATGCGTCATGGCCGAGCCCCACGTGTGCAGCACCGAGATAAACCCGATGCGCGCGCCGAGCCGCTTCGGATCGGCGGCGATCCTGAGGGTGGTCTCCGCCGAGGCCTTGAACAGGATGCCGTAGATCGCGGCCTTGTTCTGGTAGGCGATATCGGCGATGCGGGCGGGCAGCGTGTAGACCACGTGGAAATAGGGAACGGGCAGAAGGTCGGCCTGACGCTCGGCCAGCCATTCCCGCGCGGTGCTCCCTTGACATTTTGGGCAATGCCGGTCGCGGCAGCTAATGGGCGTCGCCCATTAGCTGCCTTATGTGCACTTCCAGTAATGGGGAGCTGACGCGCCTGCTGCTTCATTTTCCTGTGCATCGCCGCGCTTTCACTCTCCATTACACGACGCCCCTGCGCGCCCCGTCGGCTCGGCCACTGTCGGCCGATCACAAACGGGGACGATCATGTTGGAGACCTACTTCCCGGCATCGAAGAGGCGGGAACATCTGCGCAGCGGGCCGAGCGGGCCGTATCTCGACGGCTTCGCAGCGGCGCTCGAACGCCAGGGCTACAGCGCCGACACGGCGGTTCGATACCTGCGGGCGGCGGCGCATCTCGGCTATGTCCTGGCGCCGCGAGGCGTATTGCCGGACGAGATCGATCTTCAGGCGTTCAGCAAGCATTTGCGCGCCTGTCGTTGCCCACGCGAGAAGGGCGGCCGTCACAATCACCACACTATCTACGGCGCCAAGCTCTTTCGCCGGCGCCTCGTAGAGATCGGCGTGTGCCAGCCGGCCGCTGCTGCTGCGGCGGCACCGGTTGAACTGCAGTTGGTTACGGGCTTCAAAGCATGGCTGCGCAAGCACCGCGGAGCGTCCGACGCCACGATCAGGCTTTATGTGCGCGACGCCGCCGGCTTGCTCACGGCGCTCGGGGAAGATCCGGCGAACTGGGATGCAGCAGGCATCCGCCGTACCTTCATGGATCGTGCGAGCACGAGCGGGCGCGGCACAATCGAGAAAATGACGACCGGCCTGCGCGCATTTCTGCGCTACCTCGTCGTCGAAGGCCGCTGCCGCGTCGGGCTCGACAGTGCGGTTCCCGTTTACGCCCACTGGCGGCTTGCCGACATGCCGCGGTCTCTGTCGCCGGAGCACGTGAACCGGCTGATTGCCGCCTGTGATGGCGATGTCCCCGCGCGGCGGCGTGAGCGCGCGATTATCCTGCTTCTGGTGCGTCTCGGATTGCGCGCCGGCGACGTGGCGCAGTTGCGGCTCGCCGATATCGAGTGGGAGACGGGCTCGCTTCGCGTCTCGGGCAAGTCGCGCTACCAAGTCCGCCTGCCGCTGCCACAGGACGCCGGCGATGCGATCGTCGCCTACCTCGAGTCCCGACCTTCGATCTCGCCGAGCGATCATGTGTTCTTGCGCACGATCGCGCCATATCGGCCGTTAAAAAACGGCGACGGCGTCTCGTCTCTGGTGAGGCGCGTCATGAAGCGGGCCGGCATCGTCACACCGTTCAAAGGCGCGCACGCGCTGCGCCACACGGCGGCAACCGAGATGCTGCGCCATGGCGTGCCGTTGGAGAAGATTGGCTTGGTCCTGCGGCATCGCGGCATCGACACGACCGCCTTCTACGCAAAGGCCGATGTCGCGCTCCTGAGGCAGATCGCGCAGCCCTGGCCGGAGGCGCTCTGATGCTGAACGCCATCGAGACTTATCTCGGCCTCCGCAGAGCCGCCGGCTTTGCAATGTCGAATGCCGAGTACCTGCTGAAGAGCTTCGCCGCCTTCGCCGCCGAGCGCGGGCAATCGCATGTTCACACCCAAACAGCCATCGATTGGGCAGCGCTCGGGCCGTCCGTCGCGCAGCGTGACGCCCGGCTGAAGGCCGTGTGCCGCTTCGTACGCCACGTCCGGATCGAGGACGGCCGGCACGAGCTGCCGCCGGCCAAACACTTCGGCGCTCGCAAGCGACGGCGGCCTCCGCATATCTATTCTGCCGCGGAACTCGATCGCCTGATCGAGGCGGCTTTGCAGCTTCGGCCCGATGGCGGCTTGCGCGGTGAGACCTATGCGACGTTGATCGCGCTGCTCGCGGCCACCGGCTTGCGGATCTCTGAAGCGCTGAAGCTGACGGTCGCCGATGTGACGCGCGACGGCTTGCTGATCCGCGAGACCAAGTTCCGCAAGACGCGGCTGGTTCCGCTGCACGACACGGCGGCGACGGGCTTGCAGCGCTATCTGTCTCGTTGCCGGCCGCGCTCGGACGATGATCCCGTGTTCATCGGCAAGAGCGGAGGCGCGATGCGCTACATCGCCGTCAAGGAGACCTTCGACAGATTGGCCCGCAAGGCAGGGATCGCGCCGGCGGCGCAGCGTCGCCCGCGTCTGCACGATCTCCGGCACACCTTTGCGGTGCGCGCACTCGCTGACAGTCCGTCCGGTCGCAGCCGAAGCGGCGCGCATATGGTGGCGCTCTCGACCTACATGGGGCACGTCAACATCTATGCGACCTACTGGTACTTGGAAGCGACCGCCGACCTTATGCGCGACGTCGCCGCGGCCGGGGAACAGTTCCTGGGCGATGGGAGGCGGTCATGACGCCGATCGCTCCCCTCATCGAGGCTTTCCTCCGCGACACGCTGGCCAGCCAGCGAGGCGCCAGCCGGCACACTCAGGCTTCCTACGCCTCGAGCTTCCAGCTGCTCTTCGAGTTCGCCGCGAAAAAACTGAAGGTCCGGCCATCGGCGCTGACGTTGGAGCAGCTTGACGCCAGCCTCGTCAGCGCCTTCCTCGAGCACCTCGAAGAGGTGCGCAAGAACGCCGCCGTCACGCGCAATGTCCGGCTGGCGGCCATCAAGTCGTTCTACCGCTTCCTCGAATACCGGCAGCCGGCGGCGCTCGATCAGGTTCGCCGCGTGCTGGCGATCCCGTTCAAGAAGACGGACCAACGGCTCGTTCCCTACCTGCTGAAGGACGAGTTGCAGGCCGTGCTCGACGCGCCCGATCCCGCCACACGTGACGGCGTCCGCGATCGGGCGATGTTGCATCTGGCTGTCTGCGCCGGCTTGCGCGTCTCGGAGCTCACGAGCTTGAAGGTCGACGACATCGATCTGCCATCGATGAGCGTCCGCATTCTCGGCAAGGGACGGCGGGAACGGACGCTGCCATTGTGGAAGGCCACCGTTGCGGCCCTGCGCGCCTGGCTCGCCGTTCGCGGGCTAACCGCAGCGCCAGAGGTGTTCGTCAACGCCCGGGGCGAGCCGCTGACCCGTTGGGGGTTCGCCTATCTGCTCAAGAAGCACGTCGCAACCGCCGCTCGAGACAAGCCCGGCTTGAAGAAGAAGCGCGTCTCGCCCCACGTGCTCAGGCACACCTGCGCGATGATCGTCCTGCAGGCGACGGGAGACATTCGGAAAGTCTCGCTGTGGCTGGGCCACGCCACATTGACGACAACCGAGGTCTACACGCGGGGCGATCCGACGGAGAAACTCGATGCGATCGAAGCGATTGTGCCGCCGCATCTGCGGCGCGGCGCGTTCCAGCCGACCGACAAGCTACTCGCGTTGCTTCGGCGGGCTTCGTAATGGAGAGTGAAAGCGCGGCGATGAACAGGAAAATGAAGCAGCAGGCGCGTCAGCTCCCCATTACTGGAAGTGCACATAAGGCAGCTGTTGAATGCGATGACCGTATGCCCGCAACCCGCGTTCTCGCAGCGCGCGACATGGCCGCCGAGCGCCGCGGTGCGGCAGCGCTCGATGGCTGACATCACTTTCATCTGCCCGAGGCTGACATGGCCGCGGTTGGCGTAACGCCAGGCGGCGCCGTGGTCGCGGAATATGTCCGCGACTTCCAGCACTGGACGAGGCATTGCGGCGGGTTAGGCGGCCTTGCCCTTCTTGCGCTTCGCCTTCTCTGGCGCCGACAGCCGGTCGAGAGGACTCTCGACGGCGGTGATCAGGCCGGTCGCGACACGCGTATATCGCGCTGTCGTTTCCAACTTCTCGTGTCCAAGCAAAGCTTGAATCGTTCTGATATCGACGCCGCGGTCGAACAGATGGGTCGCGAAGCTGTGGCGCAGCGTATGGAGGGTGACCTTCTTCTTGATCCCCGCCGCCTCGACCGTTTCGTGGAACAGCCGGGTGACCTGCCTCGGTGTCAGTGGCCGCCCCTTGCGCCGGCCCGGGAACAACCAGCGCTCCTGGGGCGGCACGCCAGCGTCGTACCTGTCCGTGCGCGCCTTCCACCATTCGCGCAGAAGATCGAGCGTCTCCGGCGAGAGCATCACCTGGCGGTCCTTCCTGCCCTTGCCCTGCTCGACGCGAATGACGCCAAGGGCGCTATCGATATGCTTCACCTTCAGCTTCACGACCTCGCTGACGCGGAGCCCGGCGCCGTAACCGATGCTGAGCAGCACGCGCGCCTTAAGCTTGCACGCCATTGTCAAAAGGCGCTTCGCCTCCACAGCGCTCAGGATCTGCGGGGTCTTCTGCGGCTGCTTCATGTGAAAGATCTCGGCCGCCAGATCGTGCCGCCGCATTGTCACGCGTAGCAGAAAGCGCACACCTGTCATGGTGCGGTTGCGGTTCTGGATGGAAAGGCCGTTCTCCATCAGCTGCAACTGGAACAGGCGCACATCTTCGGCCGTGGCCGCCTCAGGCGAGCGCTTCAGATAAGCCGCAAACCGCTTGCAGGCGAGAATATGGCCGCGCTGCGTCGCCCGGCTAAGGCCGCGCGCCGTCATGTCCTCGATCATGCGCTGGCGCAGGGGAGAAATGCTGGTAGGATCCGTCATGGGGAACTCCTGCTTGAGTGAGGTTGTCGAGACCTCAATCCTCAAGACGGAGCTTCCCGCCCAGATAATGCTTTCTTCTCAGTTGGTTACCGGCCGCGCAGCAGCGCGCTATCGCGTAGCGATTTAGTGCATAGGCCGGAATCGGACTAAGTGGCCTAAGAAAACTCGTTAGATTGGTACGTCCGCTATCTGATCCCTTTGCGGGCTAACATAGATTGAGCTTCTGACGGTGAAGGTGGGTTAGAAGCTGCATGGACCCTACAGCGATAACTTGAGCAGTGGCGGGTTGAATCTCTAGCTCGGCCTGCACCTGCCAATCTCTTTCTTTTCGTGTATTTCTTTGCTTAAAATCACTACGCGTTCAATCATAATACCAGTGCGCAAATCTATAGTTGAATCAAATATCGTTGTACCACCTATTCTCCATGTCGTTGACCACGCTATTTCAGCGCTGTTTATTCGATAAGATGATTTATGCATTATATCCGTTTCATTCTGAGTGTAGTTCTTTGTGTATATGAGCTGTCCGGTTTCTTTGTCCGGCGAATAATCAGCTATAGATATTCCTTTCTGGTCTGCAATTATTTCTTGATAACGACCAGGAAAGCTGCCGCCAGGAAAGTCACAATGGAGGGCAACGACACCGGCGGCGAGAGCGTGCGAACTCTGAAGAAACATAAGCGCGGTTGCAGTGCGCAAAAACTGACGATCAAACATGGGATGCAATCTCCGGATTGACCCTCGCTGAACGGGATCGGTTTAATATGGAATTCCACTCCTCGACTTCTCGCAACCGAATTACTCCAGAAACCTACTTTACACCAGAAGTGGGCTCGCCGTCGTCGCGCTTGTTGGCTGCCGGGTTGCATTCCTGCCACGCCTCACGTCCGGCTCTGACGCCCGCAGTCTCCTTAGTTTCCTACGGCCGCGCCCATCGGAACCGGAACGGTGCCGGCCGTGCAAGCGGCGCATTATTCAGCAATGGGGCAGGTGTGGGATTGTCCCTTGTTTGGAGACGACCGCATTTGTATCTGTAAGCTGCCTCGGTGCGCATTGGATCGCAAGAGAGTCGGGAGGGCCGGTTGCGACCCAACCCGGAAGGCCGCCCATTTCGCCCGCGACGCCAGACAGCCGCGCCCGGAGATGCGCTTTTTCGGCGCCATCGTCTGGGGCCATTTCGCCACAAGCTTGTTCATTTCCGCAACTTACGATAGAGATGTCGCAGCCGAAACCGCCTGCGTTCAATCGCAGGTAGTAAAAAACGGCCCCTTTTTGCAAAACGAACCCAATGAGGCAAACAACTCCTTACTTTTAAACCTCAACGCGCCGGCCTGCCAAATACCCACAGCACGCATGCAGTGACCAAGAACACAAAGGTCAGGCGGCGGTGGCGGCGCGCTTCTGTCTGCGCCGCGCGGCGGACGATGGGATGCGCAGCGCCTCGCGGTACTTCGCCACCGTCCGCCTCGCGATGTCGATGCCGTCCGCCTTGAGCAGCGTCACGATCCGGTCGTCGGAGAGAACGCCCGCCGGCGTCTCGTTCAGGATGAACTCCTTGATGCGGTCGCGCACCGCCTCGGACGAATGCGCCTCGCTCGACGCGCCAGCCCCCGCGATGGACGAGGTGAAGAAATATTTCATCTCGAACATGCCGCGCGGCGTGGCGATGGCCTTGTTCGAGGTGACGCGGCTGACGGTGGATTCGTGCATGCCGATCTTGCCGGCGATCTGCCGCAGATTTAGCGGCTTCAGATGGCGCACGCCGTGATCGAAGAAGGCGGACTGCTCCTCGACCACCGCCATCGCCACCTTTAGGATGGTCGAAAGCCGCTGTTCGAGGCTTTTCACGAGCCAATTCGCGGAGCTGAGCCGGTCGCTCAGATAGGTGCGGTCGGCGTCCGAGCGGCAGCGCGCCTTGAGGCTCGCGTAATAGGCGCGGTCCACCGCGAGCGACGGCGCGGCCTGCGGGTTGAGTTCCGCCCGCCAGCTTCCGTCCGCCGCGCGGCGCACGATCACATCGGGCACCAGCGTCTCGACCTCGCCATGCTCGAACGCCGCGCCGGGCTTGGGATTGAGCGCGCGCAGCTCGGCGATCATCTCCCTCAAGTCGTCCGCATCCACGCCGCAGACCTTCCGCAAGCGCTGGAAATCGCAGGCCGCGATCAGGTCGAGGTTGGCGAGAAGCCGCTCCATGAAGGGATCGTAGCGATTGCGCTCCTTGAGCTGGATGGCGAGGCATTCGGCCAGATTGCGCGCGCAGACGCCCGGCGGATCGAAGGTCTGGAGCACGAGAAGGACGCGCTCGACGTCCTCGAAGCTCGACGACAGCAGCGCGCAGGCTTCTTCGAGAGGCGCGCGGATATAGCCGTCCGCGTCGACAAGGTCGATCAGGTAGCGTGAGATCAGGCGGTCGTGGGGGCTGGCGAAGGCGAGGTGCGCCTGCTCGTTGAGACAGTCGGCGAGCGTCTTTTCGTCAGCAACCGTCGCAAACGGATCGTAATCGTCGCCTTGCGACCTTCCGCTCCCGGCGGAGGACCAATCCGCGCTCGCTGCCGGCGGCGCTGTCGCCTCGCCTTCATAAACGCGGTCGCCCGGCGTTTCAGGCTCCCAATCCGCGGCGATTTCGATGTTGGCCGCATCGCGGGCGTCGAAAGCCGGCATGTCCGCGTCGCCGCCGGCGTTGACTGCGATTTCCGGCGCCGTTTCAGAACCGCGTTCGGGCTCGGCGCGTTCCTCGGCGGAAAGCAGGGGATTGTCGCGAACTTCATTCTCGAGGTAGGACTGAAGCTCGATCGCCGAAAGCTGCAAAAGCTTGATCGCTTGCCGAAGCTGCGGCGTGATGACGATCTTTTGTGTTTGCCGTTGCTCAAGTCTTAGTTGGAGCACATCAACACCCGGAATTGCGAACACAGCCTCCCGGCCGTTACCGGGAGAACATATCCCCCAGGTAGACGCGCTTCACGTCCTCGTTCGCGACGACCTCGGCGGGGGAGCCCTCCGTCAGCACACGGCCGTCATAGATGATATATGCCCGGTCGATTAAGTCCAGGGTTTCGCGCACATTGTGGTCCGTGATGAGTACGCCGATGCCGCGATCCGTCAAATGGCGCACCAAAGTTCTGATATCGTTAATCGCAAGAGGATCGATTCCGGCGAATGGTTCGTCGAGCAGCATATAGGCTGGGTTGCCGGCCAAGGCGCGGGCGATTTCGCAGCGCCGGCGCTCGCCGCCCGAGAGCGCGATGGAGGGGGCTTTGCGCAAGCGCCCGATCTTGAACTCCTCCAGGAGTTCATCGAGGCGGCGCTTCCGCTCCTTCCGGCTGGGCTCCGTTACCTGCAATACAGCCATGATATTATCTTCTACCGAGAGGCCGCGAAAGATCGACGCCTCCTGGGGCAGGTAGCCGATGCCGAGCCGGGCGCGCCGGTACATGGACAGTCTCGTGACGTCGAAGCCGTCGATGAAGACGACGCCCTCGTCGGGCCGGATGAGGCCCGTGATCATATAGAAGACGGTCGTCTTGCCGGCCCCGTTCGGGCCGAGCAGGCCCACGGACTCGCCGCGCTTCAGGTTGATGCTGACGCCCTTGACGACCATGCGGCCCTTGAAGGACTTCTTCACGCCGTTGACGATCAGCTGCTCCTTCGGCGCAGGCTGCCGTCGCGGGTCGATAGTGGCCGGCGCGATGGGCTGCGCGCGCGGGCGCTGCTGAACTCGCTGCGGAGCGCCCGGCTGAGGCTGGCGTTTATCGAGAAAAACCATGAAACCGATGCAACCCCTTCGATAAATTCGTTAATTACCTTGCGGCCACCAGGGTAGATTACCCTGGGGAGGCTTCTGCGCCGCCGGGGCGGGCGCTGTCTCCTTGGTTTCCTTGGTCTTGGAGGCGCCGGTCAAGGGGTTCACAAAGCCTTTGCCCCCCTCCTGGGTGAAGACGGCCTGGACGCGGGGCTGCGGCCCCGATTTGGCTTTATCCGGGATTACCGTCGCCCTGCCGGTGGCGAGATCGATGTTGAGCTGCTTTCCCTTCACGACGTTCTTCTTCTGGGTCATGATGACCTCTTTGCCCGTCATGACGATAGTCTGCCCCTTGACGTCGTAGACGGCGTCGTCGCCAGTCACTTCCTGCTCATCCTTCGCGCTCGTGACCACGACCTTGCCCCCGTTCGCGTGGATGAACTTGATTTGTCCGCTGGACATAGGGTCGGCGGCGGCTTCGTTGCCGGCCGGCTTCGTCGTCGCGGCTTTGTGGGCCACAGCGCGGTCCTGGGCCGCGGGCTGCTCCTGCTTTTCGTAAGTGACCTCAAGGCGGGGCGCGCGAAGGGTGTAATCTCCCTGGATCGCGATCACATTTCCGCTGAAGGTGGCGATGTGCGTTTTGTCGTCGACTTCGAGCCGGTCCAACTCGATGTTGATCGGTTTCTTGGCGTTATCGCCGCCGATGCTGGAGAAGCCGGGGAGAGGGGCCTGCGCGTGTGCGGGCGCAAGAAGCGCCGCCATGATTGCCGCAGCCGGGAGCACTCCCCGCCAGTACAATCCCATACGTTGGCTCAGCCTCGCCATTCACTCTCCGCAGCCTATTGCGCCGATGAGGGCGCCGCGCCTGCCGGGATGGCGGGCGGCGGCAAAGCGGGCTCTTTGCGAGCGTCAGCCTCCGTGGCTTGCCGGTCTATATGGGTGTGCACATTGCCCTCGAAAATGGCCCGCTGCTCGCCCCAGAACAGGGTCATACCATCCGCATGAATCGTGCTCTCAAGATGGCGGACGACGACCGGCGTGTGCGAAATCACCATCTGCGTTTTCATGTAGGCGGTCGCGGTTTTGAAGGTTGCGGAAAAGCCGTTCTCGCGTTTCACCACGGCGCCGTTGTTGAAGGTCATTTCCTCCGCCTTGCTGTTGTGGACGCCGTCGGGCGCCGTCAGCGTGGTGACGTTGCCGTCCTGACCCACGACGCGGCCCCGAATTTTCTCGAGATACATGGTCTCGTCGGTTCGCGACGCCTGTGTGGCCGTATCCGCGATGAATTCGTAAGCGTCGTTCTTCTCGTTGACGCCCTTGACGCGCGGCTCCAGCATTTTCAGCGCGCCCGCCTCCAGCGTCACCGCGCGCACCGTCGCCGTTCCACGGCCCTTGTCGATCGAGACGCGGAACAAGGACGGAAGCGCATAAAGGCTCATGACCCCGGCCGCCAGGAGCGGGAGAAGCGCCTTCAGCGCCTTGACCAGCACGCTATGGCGCGTCGCGCGGCGAAATTCGCGCGCCCTTTCTGCCGCTTCGTCGCGAAGCTGCGGCCCCGGCCTGCGGATTGGCAGCCTGTTCCCTCCGGCGGGCGCCGCCGCTACCGCCATATCCGAACTCCTGGGCGGTTAATGGTTGAAAACATCCGCGTCGTCATACCATCCTTTGAGATCGAGTTCAGCCCGATGCGGAAGGAAGGCGAAGCACGCCGCAGCAAGGGCTTCGCGGCTTTCCCTCTTCAACAGGGCGTCGAGCTTGCTCTTCAGCGCGTGCAGATGCAGCACGTCCGAGGCCGCGTAGCTCAATTGCTCCGGCGTTAGCGCGGCTTGCCCCCAGTCCGAAGTCTGCTGCTGCTTCGAGATCTCCACGCCGATAAGCTCGCGGCAGAGATCTTTCAGGCCATGCCGGTCGGTGAAGGTGCGAACGAGCTTGGCGGCGATCTTCGTGCAGTAGACGGGGCGCGTCGACACGCCGAGGTAATGCGAGAGAACGGCGATGTCGAACCGGCCGAAGTGGAAAATCTTCAGCACGTCCGGGTTTGTCAGAAGCGCCTTGAGATTCGGCGCCTCGTAGCGGCCCTTCTCGAACTGCACGAGATGGGCGTTGCCGTTTCCGGCGGAGAGCTGCACGACGCACAGCCTGTCGCGGATAGGCTTCAGCCCGAGGGTCTCGGTATCGATCGCCACTGAGCTTCCGAAATCGAGGCCCGCGGGCAGGTCGTTCAAATGGACGGATACAGTCATGTGCTATGCGCTTTACCGCGTTCGTGGATGCGGGGCAAGGAGCCACAAACACGGGCCGGCGCAACCGTTAGATTGCGAACGCCCCCGCCTCGCACATCGGAGGCAGTTTCCCGCTACCGCTCCCGCGAGGAGCCTGAAAGAATAGCCTTGCCGTCCTCGCCGGCGCCGATGCGGGTCATCTCGGAGGAGACCCAACAGAGAATTTGGCTGAGCGCCTCCATCGGGGTCAATCCCAGGCCCAAGGCCTCCTCGAACCCCACGATCATATGAGATTGCAACGCTTCCTCCGCCGTGCCCCGCGCCGCGGCCTCGCCGTGACGAGGAAAGAGGCTATCCAAATCGGTTATCGTCTGTTGATTGCTTGGGTACAAAAACATGGCATGATCCTATGTGTTTTTTGTATTCTACAGCTTAAGGTTTGTTCCCGGTGATTGATTTGAATCAATTTATTCCAAGTTGAATTAAATCTTTTTGTGCTGATGCATCGAAGGCACGCTACTGAAGTAGCACATGAATTATCCGGATTGAGCCGCAGCGAGCCGAAGCGGCGTGAGGGGCGCGCTACATGCATTCTCTACTCTGAGTGGAAATATGACGAATTTGCGTCAAGCAGCTTGTTTCCCCTTGGCGTCATTCGACATAAAGCTGTTTAGAAGGCAAAGTGCGCGGGAACCGGCGCCGGCTGGGCGCGCTTTTCGAAAAGGGGTCTACGATGCCGCATGCGATTCGCGTTCACGCCTATGGCGGTCCAGAAGTCCTTGAATGGGAGGAGGTCCAGATCGGCGAGCCGGGACCGGGGCAGGTCAAACTCAGGCAGCACGCCGCGGGCGTGAACTATATCGATGTGTATCACCGGACGGGCCTTTACCCTCAGCCGTCCTTCCCCTTCACGCCCGGCAGCGAGGGCGCGGGCGAAGTGATCGCGGTTGGCGAGGGCGTAACCGGTGTCGCGCCTGGCGACCGCGTGGCCTATGCCGGGGCGCTTGGCGGCTATGCGGAGGAGCGGCTCATCCCGGCGGACCGGCTCGTGAAGCTGCCGGACGCGATCTCCTATGAAACCGGCGCCGCAATGATGCTGCAAGGCATGACCGTCCGCTATCTCATCAAGCAGACCTATCCCGTGGCCAAGGGCAGCGTGATCCTCTGGCATGCAGCAGCGGGCGGCGTGGGCCTCATCGCGTGTCAATGGGCGTCCGCCCTCGGCGCGACCGTCATCGGCACGGTGAGCACAGAGGAGAAGGCGGCGCTTGCGAAGGCGAACGGGGCCACGCACGTCATCAACTATCGCACGGAGAATTGGGTCGCGCGCGTGAAGGAGCTGACGGGCGGGCGCGGCGTCGATGTGGCCTACGACTCCGTCGGCAAGGACACCTTCCCCGGCTCGCTCGATTGTATCAAACCGCGCGGCCTGTGGGCGAGCTTCGGCAACGCGTCCGGCCCCGTGCCGCCCTTCGAGATCGGCATCCTCGGGCAGAAGGGTTCGCTGTTTGCGACGCGGCCCTCGCTCTTCGCCTATGTCGCGACGCGCGAAGCGCTGGTGGAGAATGCGAGCGACCTGCTCGATGCGGTGGGACGCGGCCTCGTCGCAATCCAGGTCGGCAAGACCTATCCGCTCGCCGAAGCCGCGCAGGCGCATCGCGATCTCGAGGCCCGCGCAACGACCGGCTCCATCGTGCTGCTGACGGATTACGCGGCCCGCAAGACGCCCGCCGCGCATAGCGGAGCTTAGGGGCCGTACCCCCTCGCCCCAGCCAGCTCCCCGTTGCAACTTCGTTCCCTCTCCCAGCGGGAGAGGGACAGGGTGAGGGGTTGCGCCCTTTGTCTTTCACCTTCAACGTGTTCCGCACCTCGCGCCGGTCCTCGAATTCGCCGAAGCCGCCATGCCGCAGGCCGGGCTGAGGACGCGGGCGCCCTGCCCGTCAGCGGGAGCGGAGACGCGCCAGGAGTTCGGGGCTCGGATAGGAGTCGGCCGGCAGCTTCAGCTCCTGCTGCACCTTCCTGATGCTGGCGCGCGTCGCAAGCCCGAGCTTGCCGTCGACCTCGCCCACTTCGAAGCCGCGAGCCTTCAAGAGCGTCTGAAGCTCCTTCGTCTGCTCATACCCGAAAGGAACGACGCCGCGTCCGCGCGAAAGGGCGGGCGCGCCGTCGATCCGCGTCGCCAGATACGCCACCGTCACAGAATAGACGAGCGACTGGTTCCATTCGAGATAGACCTTGAAGTTGTTGAAGGCGAGGAAGGCGGGGCCGTTGCGTCCCATCGGCAGCACGAGCGACGCCGGAAGGTCGCCGCGAACGCCGCCGTCCGCCAGCTTCACGCCCATGCTCGCCCACTCGCTCACGGTATGCTGGATGTTGAGGTCCGCCTGCGACCAGTCCATGCTTTCCGGGACGCGGGCCTCCTTGATCCAAGGTTCGCCGCGCCGCCAGCCAAGGCCGTGCAGATAATTCCCCGAGGACAGGAGCACGTCCGGCACGCTGTGGATGAGATCGGCCTTGCCGTCGCCATCGCCGTCGATGCCGTATTTCAGGTAGATCGAGGGCACGAACTGGGTCTGGCCCATCTCGCCGGCCCACGGCCCATGCATCTCCTCGGGCCTGAGATCGCCGCGCTCGACGATGCGCAGCGCGTCGAGCAGCTCGGCGCGGAATTTCTCGGGGCGGCGGCAATCATAGGCGAGCGTGGCGAGCGAGCGCAGCGTCGGCAGCTTGCCGTTGTTCGAGCCGAAATCGGTCTCCAGCCCCCAATAGGCGACGATCACCGCCGCCGGCACGCCGAATCGCCGGTCGATCTCGTCGAAGATGGCCTTGTTCTTCTGGATAAGCTGGCGGCCCTTCTCGATGCGGTACTTGGCGGCCATGCGGTCCGAAAATTCGAGGAAGGTCTGCGAGAAAACCTTTTGTCCGCGGTCGCTGCTGATCACGCCCTGGTCGAGGGTCACGCCGTCGAGCGCGGACAGAGCGCGCGGGGAAATGCCCGCCGACCGCGCCTCCGCCTTGAAACGCGACAGCCATTGATCGAAGCTGCCGGTATTCGTGCATGCCGCACCATCGCCGGCCGCGCCCGCGAGCGCCAGGCTTAGGAAAGCTGCGGTGAACAAGGGCCTTCTCATGGGCCGCCTCCGTGTCGGATAATTGAAAATCTTGATTGAACAGGGTTCCCGCCCGAAAATAGGGCGAAATGAAGACCTCGCTGCGGGATCAGGTTGCGTGGCGGCGATGGATCGAGAGGTCGCGGATGGTGGGAGCGCGGCCGGTCAGCGGATTGCCGGGATCCCATTTGAGCGCGATGGTCTGGAAGCGCGCCGCGAGCGCGTCGTAGATGAGGAGGCGGCCCACGAGCGTGTCGCCGAGCGAGAGTATGACCTTGACGACCTCCACCGCCTGAAGCGTTCCCATTACGCCGGCGACGGGGCCGAGCACGCCCGCCGCTTCGCAGCTCGCGACCGCGCCGGGCGGCGGCGGCTCGGGGAAGAGGCAGCGATAGTTCGCCAGCGGTTGCCCGGCGTCGTCCCTATCGTAGGCGCGAAAGGTCGAGAGATAGCCGTCGAGCTGGCCGAGCGCGGCAAAGACGAGCGGCTTTTGCGCGAAGAAGCAGGCGTCGTTCACGAGATAGCGCGTCGAGAAATTGTCGGAGCCGTCCGCCACCACATCGTAGCGCGAGACGATCTCAAGCGCGTTTTCGGCCGTCAGCCGGAACGGCATCGCCTCGACGGACACATGCGGGTTGAGCGCCTCGCACAGCGCCGCCGCCCGCTCGGCCTTGAGCGCGCCCGCGTCGGCGGTGCGGTAGGCGATCTGCCGCTGCAAATTGTCGATCGACACGCGGTCGTCGTCGATCACGCCGATATGGCCGGCGCCCGCCGCCGCGAGATACATGAGAAGCGGCGAGCCGAGCCCGCCCGCGCCGACCACCAGTACGCGCGCCGCCTTCAGCCGCTGCTGGCCCTGGCCGCCGATGTCCTTCACCAGAAGGTGGCGCTTGTAGCGCGCGACTTCCGCAGGCGTCAGGATGCGCCGCTCGATTTCGTCCATGCGTTGCCGATTGCCTCTCCGTCGCCCAAGACTTAAGCAGAGTCCCTTGGCTTCGCAAACATTTGGACTTCGGATTTCCGGGCGCCATCCCGGCAATCGCGATCCGGCGCGACAGGCTGCGGGCGGAAATCGCCCGGTTTCGGAGTGCGCCCGCCATTCAGTTTTCATAAATACTGGAAATAATAATCGCTGCCCCGAAAGCGTCCTCACAGGCCGACCGGCGCCAGCGCGGAAAGAAACATAGTATCCGCTATGAGGCTGCCACTGCTGCGGTTCAGGCCGCCATTTTCAGGGCTTGCGCGGGAGCCGCGCGTGCGGTTTTCCAGTTCCACGGCAGAAGCTCCGCCAGTTGATGGCTTTTGGTCTGGCCGGAGACGACGCGCTCGAGGACATCTGTGAGCCACGCTTGGGGATCGACGTCGTTGAGCAGGGCGGTGTTGATGAGCGAAGCCAGGACCGCCCACGAGTTCCGCCCCGCCCTCGCTGCCCGCGAACAGGCTGTTGCGCCAGGCCGAGGCCGATGGGGCGCATGTCGCGCTCCACGGTGTTGTTGTCCACTTCCACGCGGCCGTCGGCGAGGAACACGGCGAGCCCCTGCCAGTGGTTCAGCGTGTAGCGGATCGCTGTGGCGAGCGGCGATTTGGCGGAGACCTCCTTCAGCCGCTCCTCCGCCCAAGTCTTGAACGCGTCCATAAGCGGTTTGCTTTCGGCCTGGCGGACAGCCATCCGTTCGGCGGCGCTCATGCCCCGGATGCGGGTTTCGATGGCGTAAACGGCCGCGATCTGCCGCAAGGCCTCGAATGCGATGGGCGAGTTCGTGGCTTTGTGGAACTCGAAGAACTTGCGCCGCGCGTGAGCAAGGCAGAAGGCGAGCACGATAGGCTTGCCCTCGCGTTCCGTCTCCGCCAGCTTTTTGTAGGCGGCATAGCCGTCCACCTGCAGGATGCCCGAGAAGCCGTCGAGCAGCGTCATGGCATGCTCGGTTTTCCGGCCCGTGGCGAAAGCATAGGCGACAGCGGGCGGCGCCTGGCCCGCCCCACGGCCGGTCATCGACGGCGACCGCCCAGAACTGGCAGCGCCTCGTGCCGCCACGGGCGAACACTGGCATCGGCGTCTCGTCGCAGAAGATTTTCGGCCGCGCCAGGATCGAAGCGAGCAGCAGCGCATAAAGCGGCTTCAGCCACCAGGCGGTGCGGCCGATCCACAATGACAGCGTCGAGCGGTCAAGCTCGATCCCTTGCGCCCGCATCATGCGCAGCTGGCGGTTCAGCGGCAGATGCCAGGCGAACTTTCCAACCGCGATGGCGGCGAGCAGCGCTTCGGTGGCGATGCCGCCATCAACCGGCCGCGCCGGCGCGGGCGCCTGAACCACGGCGTTCTCGCAAGCCCGGCAGCCATAGCGCGGGCGGATAATGCGCTTCACCCGGTATTGCACCGGCACGATGTCCAGCATCTCGCTCGCGGTCTCGCCAATGACGTGGAGCGCTCCGCCGCAGCAAGCGCAGGTCTTGGCCTCCGGATCGATGCGTATCTCGATGCGCGGCAGATGTTCCGGCAACTTGCCGCGATTGCGCTCGGCGGGTTTGCGCGGCTTTTTGCGAGTTGCAGCGCAGGCCTCACGGCTTTCGCCGGCTTCCTCCGTTGCGGCCGCCGCCGCGGCCAGATCGAAGATGAGCTGCAGCTGATCGGGATCGAGCTTTTCCGAGCGCTTTCCGAACAAGGAGCGCTTGAATGCAGCCAGGATGTAAAGAAGCTTCTCGTTCTCCGCCAGCGCCGCGTCGCGCTGGGCGGCCGCTTCTTCCGCAGCAGCAGCGGCCTCCTCGGCAGCGCTCGCCAGCTCAATGAGCTTTCCTTTGAGCTGCTCTGGATCGGATGGCAAAGCGGAGAGGTCGAAAATCATGACCGCAACTTATGCGGGAGCGTCGCCGTTCATCCAGTAAAATCGCTCGTTTTAAGCAGCTTTTACTGGACGCCTCACAGCTTTGACCGGCGCCTTGGTCCACGCCAGGCCTTCGAGCAGCATGGACATCTGCAAGGCGCTGAGCTCAATCGTCCCGTTGCGCGCCGGCGGCCAGCAAAAGCGCCCCTCCTCAAGCCGCTTCGTAGCCAAGATCAGCCCGGAGCCGTCCCAAACCAGGATTTTCAAACGGTCGCATCGCTTCGGACGGAAGATGAACATATCGCCGCAAAATGGATCGGCTTTCAGCGCCTCCGACACCAGCGCGGCGATGGTGTCCATGCCCTTTCTGAAGTCGATTGGCTGCGTCGCCAGGAAAATGCGCCTGCCGCCGGAAATCCCGATCATGCCGTTTCGCGCAGCGCCGCCAGCACGGTTTTGAGCGCCGCCTTGCCGACCGCGCCCTCGACGCGGACGCGCGCGCCCGCAAGCTCGATCTCGATTGCGCCGCAAGACGCTATGGCCCCATCTTCCTCTCCGCCGCCGCCGCCATCCGCCAGCGTGATCGGAATGAACGGCGCCGTGGATGCAGCCGCTTGCCGGGCCTGACCGCGCCATTTATGCAGCAAGCCGCCGCTCACGCCATGCCGCCGCGCCACGGCCGAGATATTTGCGCCGGTAGCAAAGCTCTCCGACACAATCCGCGCCTTCTCTTCATCGCTCCATTGCCGGCGCGGCTCCCCCGTGATCGCCTCGAACCGCCGGTAGCCGTTATGCCGTATGAACTCGTGCTGATGCCTGTCACTTTGCATGAGCGCTCATCTCCGTTCTCGCTTCTGCGGCAAGTCTCGCGCGAAAAGAACGGAAATTGAAGGTGATGCCGCCGCAACGGATACGAAACATAAGCGATGTTGGCCGCTTACCAGAAATATCGCAAATTTGCGATGTTTAAGGTAAAATGTCGAACCTTGCTGGAAGGCGCCGATTTTGCCTTGCAGCCACACCAGGAAACCGATCATGATCAAGCAAAAGCAACGCATCGAAGAATTAGAACGCGAAAACGAGCGGCTCAAGAATCAACTGCTCTCCGCGAATGAGCAGATTGCCCAGCTCCAGATTCTAAATGAGAGCTATGCCCTGCAAGCCCGGCAGCTCAAGGAAAAGAAAATCCTTAAGCGATGCTAAAAACAAAAAAGCAAGCGGTATATGGGGTTACCGCTTGCTTTGGGCTGGGGGCGGCGCAGCGCCCTGAGCTAGACTTCTAGAACTTTATGCGAAGGCCGGACATCCACGTCGTCTGGTCTTGGCTTCCGGTGGTGCCGCTTGCAAGTGAGCCAGAGAAGCCATTAGCAAGACCGTTGGTTACCTGCGAGAAATTGACGCCGGTGTAAATGTCGAAGTGCTTGTTAAAGGCGTAGTCGACCACGAACGATGCTTCGTTGAAGTCGCCCGCGCAGAGCAGCCCGGCACCTGTGCAACCTATATTATCGTTGCCCTTGGTGCCGAGGCCGATCGTCCAGCTGTTTTGATCGGCGTGATAATAGGCGCCGGTGAAGCTCCAAGGCCCGGTCTGGTATTTCGCGCCGCCCCATTCCATATCGTAAATCGCGGCTTTGTTGATATTGATGCCAACCGAGATCGGATAACCGTCCTGCGCGCCGCCAGATGTATAATCGGAATGCGACTTCTCGATGTGCGAGTATCCGCCGTAGAGCGTCAACTTAGAAGTTGGCCCCTCATCCTTGAACCCGCCGCCGAATTCGAAGGTATACTTACCCATGATATTCCACGACTCGTCGTTCGAGATGTAAGCCGCGAGGCCCGGCGCCGTGGGAGGGTTGGTAAGAGGACTGGAAACGTCGTCGAAAGCACTCCTCAGATTTACAGCGCCATGTATATTCTGATAGACGCCGTCAACAGAGAGTCCCTTGTAAGCGAAACCCACATTGGCGCCATAGGCGTCGCCAAGAATGCCGGTATCTGCGCCACCATCCGAATACATGCCAGCTGCATGGACGGGGCCGAATTGGACGGCGTATTTCACAGAGTTATCCCAGCGCGCCGCCTCCGTGCTGCCCGAGCCGCCATTGAAACCCGAATAGCCGAGGAACGAGAAGGCGTAGGAAAGGGCCTGCGGATCGTAGCCCGCCAGCGTATCCAATTGGAGCGCATTATGACGGCCAATCGTGAGCGTACCGTAGATCGGGCTGCTCACGCCGCCGTAAGCCACGCTGTTAAATGCCTGTCCGCAGCGGCTGCTGTCGCCGTTTGCGGTCTGGCCAGCCGGATTTGCAGGCGTGCCAACGTTGCCGTTGCGCGCGATACTCGCGCAGGCGTCGGTCAACTCGCCCGAAAGTGGGTTAAAACCGGTCTCCAGCTTGCCGATGGCGGTAAAGCCGTAACCGATATTCTCTTCGATCTTAATGCCAATCTTGGATTGCTCCAGGCCGCTTTCGGCAAGCGTGGACTGCGAACCGTGGAAATTACGGGTCGTCGTAAACGCCTGATACTCAAGTCCGCCCGGGAAAGAGCCGCTGAGCGGCACGCCGGCGCTTTGATAGGCGTAGCCCACATCGACCGTGCCATAGATGGTGACGCCCGCATAGGTGAGCGTGTCAGGCAGCGGGTCCTTCATGCTGGTAATGCTTAGATCGGCCGCTTGAGCGGACACTGCGGCGCCGCTCAACGCAAGAGCGCAGATGACTTGCTTTCTCATTGTGAATCTCCCCCAATACGACAGGCCAAGCGACTGCGTTGCCCGGATTTCCATCCGTGCTTGGACGTAAGGCGTTGTGACTAGAGATCGCCCCTTCCCCGCTTTTATGTGTGACCGCTGATCTTGCCCAATCTCGCGGCGCATATCAGCTACACGCACACCTTATGCTTAAGCCATAGGCATCCGCTGATCAATCGGTAGGTTGCGCTTTGTGACGTTTCGATGAAATGGCTGTGTCGTTGGCACAACAAGCCTAAAGTCGCAGGTGTTCGTGGGGAATAATTTCTAAAAGCTTGGGAAGGTGGCAATAATTTCTTTGTAGTTCGAGTTCTGCCGGCGCAGACCCGCAGATGAAATGAGGGGATCCACGTCCTCGCGCGGCGGCTTGAAGCGCGCCGGGACGTTGCCGGGGCGCGCTTTCACGCCCGGCTCCCGCATCTGTTCGAAGCACAGCTTCGCCGCCTGGGCGAGTGTTCGCCGCGACCCTGGCCCTCGGTCGAGCCTCAGCACAAAGCCAATGTTTTTCAGGAGCTTGCGGGTTACTTACCGCGTCTGCCGAACGGAAATACCCGGCTTGAGGGCCGGTCAGCGGACGCAAGGAACGCTTCGCCGGGCGCGGGCGGCGGCGGAATGTTCGCGCCGTCCGCGCCGTTCAGGGGCGGCCCGCCATTGATCGGCTGCCGCGGCGCATCGCCGGCGGGGGCGGATTTCCGGCGCCCGTTTCTTCCCGCCCTTCTCTCCGCCGGTTCGGCGCTTTTCGAGGCCGCCCGAGCCTCGGCCTCCGCGAGCGCCAAGGCCTTCTCGCGCTCCTTCTCCTCGCGCTCTTTTTCCTTTTCCGCCCTGCGTTCGGCTCGCTTCTCTTCCTTTTCCTGCTCCTTGTTATCCTGGCGAGTTGAACGCGCGATGGCGTTCAAGAGGTTAACGACGTCGCGCTCCGTCATGAGGTCGGCGTAGAAGAAGCCCTGGCCGAAATCGCAACCGAGCGCGCGGACATAGGAGAGATCTTCCTCGCTATCGACGCCGACCGCCACCACGTCCTTGCCGAGTTCGTGCGCGATGGTCAGCACCGCCTTCAGCACCATGGCGCTCGATCGCTCCTTGTCGGATAGCGTCACGAGCGAGCGGTCGATCTTGATCGCGTCGATGGAGAGCCGGTGCCAATAGGAGAGCGAGGAGAAGCTGACGCCGAACTCGTCGAGCGCCACGCTGACGTTCAGGCTCTTCAGCCAATCGAGGATTTCGATGGCCTGCTCGGGATTGGAATTGATGAGCGTCTCGGCGATTTCGAGCCGCAGCGCGCCCTTTGGCAGTGCTTCGCGCCCGATGATGAGCCGGAGGTTCTGAACGAGGTCGTTGTGGAAGAGCTGCTGGCTCGACATGTTGATGCTGAGATAGATCGGATCCTCGCGCTGTAGGATGCGATGCCAGCGGGCGCCCTGGCGGATGCAGCGCTCGAAGACATAGGCCCAAAGCTCGCCCGAGAGCCCTGCCGCCTCGGCCGACGCCTCGAATTCCGGCAGGCTCAGGCGGCCCAGCGTGGGATGATCCCACAGCACAAAAGCCTCCATTCCGGCCAGGCGCTCGTCCTTGATCCTCATGACCGGCTGATAAAGCACGCGAATCTGGCGGCGCTCGATCGCATGCTTGAGATCCGACTGCACGATGGAGCGCTCGTCGGGCGCACCTCTCATCTCCGGCTTGTACAGCTCGATGCGGTCGGCGCCCGCGCGCTTGGCGCGGTACATGGCGCTCTCGCCTTCGCGAAGCAGGTCCTCCGCGTGCTCCTGCGCGCCATCGAACATCGCGATGCCGATGCTGCCGGTCAGGACAAGATCGCGTCCGCTCACTTTCATTGGCGTGCGCAGCGAACGGCGCACGCGTTCCGCGAGCATCGCGATATGCCGCGGCTCCGCGTCGTCGGCGATGAGGATCGCGAATTGCAGGGCGCCGATGCGCGCGAGCGTGTCCTGCGGCGAGATGTGGCGGGTGAGGCGGCGCGCGATGGTCAGCAATACGGCGTCATTCGTCGCAAAATCCGGGGAGCGAGCCTGGTTCTTGAACGCGTCGAGGTCGATGAAGAACACGGTGGGCTTGATGTTCTCCTGCTTGGCGCGGGCAAACGCTGTCTCAAGCCGGTCGAGGAAAAGCTCCCGGTTCGGCAGCCCGGTCAGGCCGTCTCTGATGGCGTTGTGAAGAAGGCGCTCCTGCGCGCGCTTCTGCGTGTTGATGTTCCTGAGGAGGCCGACGCCTCGCAGCGTTCGCGTCGCGCGCTGCTGCGTCACCGTTCCCCGAAGCTCGTACCAGAGATAGCCGCCCTCGCCCCGCTTCATGCGGAATTCCTGCGCGATGTCGCCGCCCTGCCTCTCGCGCAAGGCCCAGAGCGTGAGCCGCATGCGCTCCCTGTCCGAGGCGTGGAGATGCTGAAGCCAGCTATCGGCCGCGCATCGAAGCGAGCCCGGCGTGAGACCTAGCGCGTGCTCCACCTCCGGGCCGGAGGAGATTTCGTTGCGCCGCCCGTCCCATTCCCAGACGCTCGCGCCCGACGCCTCCAGCGCCATCACGCGCAGCTTGAACTGGCCCGTGTCCTCGCTCGATCCGCCCCCATCGACGGTCTGGAAGGCGTATTGCGTGACGGTCACGCCGATCAGCATAAGGAACACGACAAGCCCGGCGGCCAGCGACGAAACCACGATATCGCCAGAAACCCTGCCCGTGACTGTCACCGCCGCCGCGAACAGCCAGACCATGAACAGCATCCAGGAGGGCACGAGCGAAAGCGCGCGCTCCTGCCCCCGCAAGGCGAGGAACCCAATCGCCGCGCTGCCGATTGCGGCGATGGGGACGAAGGAAAGCCTCGCGAAGGCGGCCGTCATCTGCGCATCGATCAGCGCGAAGAAGATCAAGCCGAACTGCGCCGCGATCCAGCAGAGAAACGCGAACGAGATCCAGGAATGCCAGAGCCGCAAATTCAGATAGATATAGAGGAAGAAGACGATGCTGGCGGCGAAGGCTGCCTCCGACGCCGCGCGGTATGTGCCGTTGTCCTCGGAGGAGAGCTGAAACAGCTTATGCCAGAAGCCGAAATCGACGCATAAATAGGAGAGCGCTGCCCAGGCGACGAGCGCGGTCGCCGGAAAGACGAGCTTGTGGTTGGCGGCGAAGATGGCGGTCAGGAAGATCGCGAGAATGCCGGTGATGCCGAGCAGGATGCCGTGGAAGAGCGCGGAATCGCGCTGGCGCTTCCCGAAGCTTCCGGGCGACGACAGATAAAGCCTCGGCGCCGACGCCGACGCCAGCTCCACGATAAACGTGACGGTTGCCCCCGGCTCGATCGAGATGCGGTAGATGTCGAGATGATCGTAGTCCTCGTTCCGCTCGGGCCGGAAGCCGAGCGACGGCGTGACGTTGGTGATTCGCGGAGCGTCGAGTTCGGGCTTGGTCACGCGCGAGGAAACGATGTCGTATCGCTGCGCCGTGAGGAACCGCACCACGGGCTTGTCGGTCGGGTTCGACAGCGCGAACACCACCCAGCTCGGATTCGTGCCCGGCGTTTTCGCCGGAACCGTCATGCGCCCTGCGATTCCGTCGGCGCTTGGCGCCGTTTCGACGCTCAGCTTGTCGCCGCGCCGCTCGTAGAATTCGCCGAGAAGCGAAATGTCGATCTTGTCGTCGTCGGCGCCGATGACGATGGGTTCGACGGCGCGCGCGGGCGCGGCGAAAACAGCCGCGGCGATGAAGAACGCGGCGGCGAGCGCGAGAAAGATCCTGACGCCCGCGATTGCGGCGTGCGCCTCAAGCTGCCAGCCATGATCTGCGGCTTGCCTCATCGGCGCCGGCCGCTTCGGTCAAGGCGCTGGATCGTCATTGAGGAGCGCAAAAAGCCAATGGTCCTGCCATATGCCATTAATTTTCAGATACCGCCGGGCCAAGCCCTCATATTGAAACCCCGTCCGGTGCAGAAGCGCCGCCGACGCCTTGTTTTCAGGCAGGCACGCCGCCTCCAACCGGTGAAGACGCAAAACGTCGAAGACAAACCAGACGACCGCGCGCACGCCCTTCGTCATGTAGCCCTGGCGGGCGTAAAACTCGCCGATCCAATATCCGAGCGAGCAGCTCTGACTGACACCGCGCCTGATATTGCTCAGCGTTACGCCCCCTATTAAGGCGTTATCAGAGGTTCTGAACAGAAAAAAGGCGTAACCGAGATCCTGGCGCGCATCCTTGTAATAATAGCGGATGCGGCGGCGATAGGTATCGCGCGTAAGTTCGTCGCGGGACCATCGCGGCTCCCAGGGTTCGAGGAACGCGCGGCTTTCAGCGCGGATCGCGGCCCACATCTTGTAATCGGACATCTGCGGTTCGCGAAGGTAGACCCCGTCGCCCTCGACGTGGGGTCTGAACTCCTGGAAAAATAAGCGTGCGCCGCCGAGCATGCCCGGCCCTTCAAGCGGCAAGAGCACGGCCAAGAAAGCCTCAGCCGTGTCGGCTACGGCGGCAGCGGCGCCCCGTCCTCCAACGACGGCAGACACCACCTCGGGCCGCTCCCGCATGCTCCGCCCTATCGCCTGCACGTCCTCGCGCGAAATGCCGTCGATCCTGTCGATCAGCTCCTCGTTCGACATCGGCCTGCCGAACACCATGAGGTCCCAGGCAAGCTGGCCCGCTCTCGCTTCGCAGCTTTCGAGGCTCATGAACAGCCCGGCCTTGATCTGCGCCTTGGCGCGGGCAAGCTCGACCGCCGTTGGCCCGTGCTCGGCGAGGTCGGAGAAGATGCCGAGCGCGATGCAACTCAATTCCTTCAATTGCTGCGAACTCGTGGCCGCATGGAGGCCGATGACGCCGCTGTCGACATAGCCCCAGTCGAAGGCGTGGATGTCGTAGCAAAGGCCGCGCTTCTCGCGCACCTCCTGGAACAGCCTCGACGCCATGCCGCCGCCCGCGATCCCCGCGAAGATGCGACCCGCGAAGGACGCGTCGTGGCCGTTCGGAAAGCCTTCGAAGGCGTACAGCACGTGGCATTGCTCGAAGCGCTTGTCGGAGACGGCGTGCCCGCCCTCGAACTTCGCCTTTTTCATCTGGCGCGGCGCATCCGTGGGCAGCGCGGAGAAGATGCGATCGGCGAGGCGATGCAGCGCATCGTGATCGACCGCGCCCGCAGCCGACAGGATCATGCGCGAGGCGCAATAGTTTTCGTTGCGGAAGCGCTTGAGATCGGCCGCCGAATGCCGGGCGATGGTCCGCTCCGTACCGAGGATCGACCGCCCGAGCGCCTGGTCGGGGTAGGCTTCGGCGAGCGCCAGATCGAAAACGATGTCGTCCGGGCTGTCCTGCGTCGCCGCGATCTCCTGCAGGATCACCTCGCGCTCGCGGTCCATCTCGTCGTCCGAAAACGCCGGGTTGAGCAGCAGGTCGCCGATCAGGTTGAGGCCCAGCTCGACGTCGCTCTTCAACACGCGCGCGTAATAATTGGTCGCCTCGGAGGAGGTGATCGCGTTCAGCGCGCCGCCCGCGCCCTCGATCTCCTCGGCGATCTGCATCGGCGTCCGCGTCGGCGTGCCCTTGAACGCCATGTGTTCGAGGAAATGGGCGACGCCATGCTCGTTGTCGGTTTCCGCGCGCGCGCCCGCCGCCACGAAGACGCCGACCGTCGCCGTTTCGAGGCCCGCCATCCGGTGGGTGACGATCCGCATCCCGTTCGCAAGCTGGCTCGTTTGAACTGTCATAAAGGGAACCTCAAATGTGCGCCGCCGAATGGGCGGCGATGATGGCGGCGACCGCGTCCGGCGAATTGGGCGCGAGCTGGAACCGCTCCGGCCCGGTCAGGCGCTCTTGCAGCCGCGCGGGGATCCCGGCCGTGCGCCCTGTCGCGCGTTCGACCGCTTCGGGGAACTTCGCCGGATGCGCGGTGGCGAGCGCAACCATCGGGCCGCCGGTTCGCTCCTGTTCGCGCAGCGCCGCCGCGACGCCAACCGCCGTGTGCGGATCGATCAGCTCGCCCGTCTCTTCATAAACCTTGCGCATGGCGGCGCCGGCCTCGTCGCGGCTGACGCGATGCGCCGCGAAGCGCTCGCGGATGCGGCCCAGCACACAACCCGGCAGATCGAACCCGCCTTCGTCGCGAAGCGTGGTCATCGCCCAGGTCACGAAACCCGCGTCGCGCCCGCTCTCCTCGAACAGAAGCCGCTCGAAATTGCTCGAAATCTGAATATCCATGCTTGGACTGTCGGTCGGCGTCACTCCGCGCGGCTCGTAGCGGCCCGTTTCAAGAGCGCGAGCCAGGATATCATTCTCGTTGGTGGCGATCACAAGCCTTCCCAGGGCCAAGCCCATCTTCGCCGCCGAAAAACCCGCGAAAATGTCGCCGAAATTCCCGGTCGGAACCGTAAAACTCGGACGCGAGTTGGGGCCGAGCTTCGCGCTTGCTGCGTAATAGTACACGGCTTGCGCGATAATGCGCGCCCAATTTATGGAGTTGATCGCCGATAGCGCGTAGCGCTCGCGGAAATAGGCTTCGCCGAACAGCGTTTTCACGATGGTCTGGCAATCGTCGAAGGTTCCGTCGATGGCGATGGCGTGGACGTTCTCCTCCCGCGCCGCGGTCATCTGCCTGCGCTGAACGTCGCTGATGCGGCCATGCGGGAACAGGATGAACAGCTCGATGTCCTTCCGCCCGCGAAACGCCTCGACGGCGGCGGCGCCGGTATCGCCCGAGGTCGCGCCGAGGATTGTGGTTCGCGCGCCGCGCCGCTTCAGCGCCCGCTCCATCAGACGCGAAAGCGCCTGCATCGCGAAATCCTTGAAGGCGAGCGTCGGCCCGTGGAACAGCTCAAGCAGAAAAAGATCGCGGCCGATCTGGCGCATCGGCGCCGTGCCGGGATGGCTGAAACGCGCGTAGGCGTCCGAGAGCAGCGCGAAAAGCTCATCGTGATCCGGATTGCCGCCGGTAAAGGGGGTCAGGATGTAGGCGGCGTCGGCGGCGTAATGCGCGGCCGGAATCGCGGGAAGCGACGGCAGCGTGGGCCACGCGTCCGGCATGTAGAGGCCGCCGTCCGGCGCGAGCCCGGCGAGCAGCGCTTCCTCGAAGTCCGCCTGAGGAGCGGCTCCTCGTGTCGAGACGTACATCATGATCTATATTCGGTTGCGGCCCATGCGGCCCGATCTCGCGCACCATAGGATGGAGTTAACGCCCTGTCATCTGCGGCAAGCCCGGTTCGAACCGCTTTCGCGGGCAAAAAGGGCCAGAAATCAGCTTCGCGCGATGACAATTCCGTAAACGCAGGCAAGCGCTGCGGCAAGCCCGAACCAGGTGAGTGCGTATTCGAGATGGCAATTCGGAATCGAGGCGAGGAGTTCGCGCGGGTCGCGGGGTCGCGGCCAGCCCTTCGCCCCCGGCGCAGGTTCGGCTTCGATGTATTCGCCGGCAACCGCGCCCTTAAGCCCTGCCGCCTCCGCCATCGCGGCGATGTCCGCTGAGAAAAACAGCCGTTTCGCGAGGTCCGGCGCGGGCGTGAACAGTCCCGGCTTCCCGGCAAGGCGCAGGATGCCGGTCACGCTCGCCGCCCCGCCCTTTACGCCGCCCTCGTCCGCCACCTTCCTCGGCGCGAAGCCGCGGTTCACGAATACAACCGCGCCGCTGTCTGTTTTCATTGGCGTGAACAGGAGATAGCCGAAACCGTCCCCCGTTTCGGCGCGGATCGCATCCGGCGCGGGGACGAGCATCTTCGCCGTCTGCGCCTCCAGGAATTCGCCGGTCGCGCTCACGCGCTCGAACTCGCGCGCGGCTTCGTTCGCGTTCGGCGCGGGCGGCTCGTAGGCGGCTGGCGGCTTCGTCAGCGCAAGGCTGAAACGGGCGATGAGATCGTTCTTCCAGTCGCGGCGCTGAAGCTGCCAGACGCCAAGCGCGACCAGCATCGCGAACGCGCCGAGCGCGAACGCCGTCAGCAGGAGCAAGTCTCCAGCGCGGCCCTTGCGCGCGGGTTCGAAAGCTGGCGCGACGTCTCTCATTCCAGCCGCCCCTCGGACGCCTTGTTCGCGTATTGCAGCGCGATCAGCGTCGCCTTGAACGGGCGCAGGATTAGAAGCGGCAGGCCGATGGCGAGCGGGATCCACAAGGCGGCGTGCAGCCAATAGGGCGGCGAATACCTGGCCTCCACGATGAGTGCGGCGCCGGTGACGACGAAGCCCACGATCAGCATGATGAAGACGGCCGGCCCGTCGCCCGAAGTCGACGAAGCTGTAATCGAGGCCGCAAACGGAGCAGCGATCGGCGATGCGCAGGAAGCCGGAAAAAAGCCGCCCTTTGCCGCAGCGCGGGCAGCGGCAGGTCAATCCCGCAATCCAAGGGCGAAATTTCTTGCTCAAGCGCCATCGCATCTTCCTGATCGGTTTCTCGCGGGTTTGCCGCCGTGGCGTTGCCCCACGGCCGCAAGGGATTTAGGCTCCAGCGGAGGCCGCGCCCGATCCCCACACATAGATGCTCGCGAACAGGAACAGCCACACCACGTCCACGAAATGCCAGTACCAGGCGGCGGCCTCGAAGCCGAAATGGCGCTCCGGCGTGAAATGCCCGGCCCAGGCCTGATAGAGGATCACGGTGAGGAAGATCGTGCCGATGATCACATGCGCGCCGTGGAAGCCGGTCGCCATGAAGAAGGTCGAGCCGTAGACATGGCCCGCGAAGGTGAAGCCCGCATGCATGTATTCGTAGGCCTGGCAGGCGGTGAACAGCAGGCCGAGGCAGATGGTTAGGATCAGCCCGCGAATGAGGCCCTTGCGGTTGCCATTCAAGAGCGATTGATGGGCCGCCGTGACCGTCGTGGCCGAGGTGAGCAGCACCAGCGTATTGAACAGCGGCAGCTCCCACGGGTCGAAGGGATGCCTGAACGTTCCATCGGGCGCCGGAACAGGCGGCCACTTTCCGCCGAGCACCTGATCGCGGCCGACGACGCCAACCTGCAAGCCGTCGGCGAGCTTGTGCACGTCGGCGGGGAACAGCGACACGTCGAAATAGGCCCAGAACCACGCGAAGAAGAACATCGCCTCGGACGCGATGAACAGGATCATGCCGTAGCGCAGCGAAAGCTGGACCACGGGCGTGTGGTCGCCCTTGAAGACGCCCTCGATGATCACGTCGCGCCACCACAGGAACATGGTCAGCAGCACGCCCGTCGCGCCCACGCCGAAAATCCACGGCCCCTTCACGCCGAACACGCCATCGCCGCTCGATTTCATCCAGACGATGGCGCCGAACGCGAGCGTCAGCGCGGAAAGCGCCCCCACGATGGGCCAGGGGCTCGGATCGAGCAGATGATACTCGTGATGCTTGACGTGTTCCTGAGCCATGCTTTCGCTCCGAATGAACTAACCGGGGTTGCGCGGCGCCGCCGGGGCCGCGTCGGCGTTCTGCGCCGGCTTTGGAATGCGGTGGAAGGTGTAGGAGAGCGTCATGTCGCGGACGGTTCTGCCGTCGCGGTCCTTCAGGATCGCCGGATCGATGAAGAAGGACACGGGCATCTCGACCGCCTCGCCCGGCTTCAGCGTCTGCTCCGTGAAGCAGAAGCACTGAATTTTCGTAAAATACTGGCCCATGATGTCGGGGCTGACGTTGAAGACCGCCGAGCCTGTGACGGTCTCCTTCGAGCGGTTCACGGCGCGGAAGAACGCGAGCTTGTTCTCGCCGATGTGCAGCGTCAGCTCTGGCTGTGCCGGCTCGAAGGCCCAGGGAAGGCCCCGCGCGACGTTGGCGTCGAAGCGCACTGTGACGGTTTGCGGCGCGATGATGCCCGGCGCCTCCGCCGCGCGTTGAGGCGTCCCCGCCCACCCCGTCTTCGCGCAGAAGATGCGGTAGAGCGGCACGGCCGCGAACGACAGGCCCACCATGACCGCGACCAGCGCAAAGAGCCTCAAGGCAAGCCGGCTGTTGGCGGCGCCAAGCTGGCCCCGGCGCCAACGGAGCACCCCTTCACCCTGTCCCTCTCCCGCAAGGGGAGAGGGAGCGCACGGAATAACCCAATCCCCTTGCGGGAGAGGGCGGCGCACGGCTTTGCCGGCGCCGGGTGAGGGGGAGCGCCCTTCCTTAGAAGGGCCGGTTTGCGACATTGGAGCCGAGCCTTACGATGGTGACGAGAAAGAACATGACCGCCACGCCGGCGCACGCCCAGGCGATGGCGAGCGAGCGCAGCCTTTGCCGCCGCCGCGCCTCGGCGTCGCGCTTGGCCAATCTTCCGGCGATCTGCGCGCGCACCGCGAAGTTGCGGCTGAGCTTATCGTCCGAGTCCAAATCCATGATCCACCCAAAGAGCGCCGAAGAGTGCGAAGAGATAGAGGATCGAGTACGCGAAGAGCTGGCGCGACGCCCTGTCGGCCTCGAAGCCTTCGCGCACGCGGAACACGCGCCACGCCAGGAACAGGAAGCCCGCGCCAAGCGCGGCGGCCACGGCGGCATAGCCTAGCCCCGCGAAGCCGAGCGCCACCGGCAGAAGACCCGAAAGCGCCGCCGCCGCCGTGTAGATGAGGATTTCGAGGCGCGTGCGATCCGGGCCGTAGACGTTTGGCATCATGGGCACGCCCGCGCGCGCATAGTCCCGCGACCGGGTCAGCGCGAGCGCCCAGAAATGCGGCGGCGTCCACAAAAACACGATCATAAACAGCGCGAAGCCTTCCCACGAAACGCCGGGGCTCGCCGCCGCCCAGCCGATCATCGGCGGCAGCGCGCCCGCCGCCCCGCCGATCACGATGTTCTGCGGCGTGCGGCGCTTCAGCCAATGCGTGTAGATAACGAGGTAGAACACGATGCTGGCCGCCAGCAGCGAGGCCGAGACCCAGTTGACAAGCAGGCCGAGCGAAAGCACCGAAAACGCCGCCAGGAACACGCCGAACGCCGCCGCCTCGTCTCGCGGGATCAGTCCGCGCGGGATCGGACGTTTCGCGGTGCGCTGCATAAGACCGTCGATGTCTGCGTCGTACCACATGTTGAGCGCGCCCGCCGCGCCCGCGCCCATCGCGATCAGAATGAGAGCCGTCACCGCCAGCACCGGATGCAGCCGCTCCGGCGCAACCGCCATGCCGACCGCCGCCGTGAACACCGCGAGCGACATCACGGTGGGCTTCATCAGCGCGATATAGTCGCCCACGGACGCGACGCCGGCCGCTTGTGCGACGCTCTCTTCCGCTGTGATTTCGAGTTCGCTCATGGCGCGTTTCCCCCGCTAATGAATGCGCGGCAGCGTTTCGTAGGTGTGGAACGGCGGCGGCGACGGCAGCGTCCATTCGAGCGTGGTCGCGCCCACGCCCCACGGGTTCGCGCCCGCCTCGCGCTTATCGGCGAAGGCGCGGTAGAGCATGAACAGGAACACGAGCAGGCTCACTGCGCTGATGTATGTCCCGATGGAGGAGACGAAATTCCAGCCCCAATAGGCGTCGGGATAGTCGGCGTAACGCCTCGGCATCCCCGCCGCGCCGAGGAAATGCTGCGGGAAGAAGGTAAGGTTCACGCCGATGAAGGTGAGCCAGAAATGCAGCTTCCCGAGCGGTTCGGAGTACATGTAGCCCGTCATCTTCGGGAACCAGTAGTAGAAGCCGGCGAAGATCGCGAACACGGCGCCGAGCGACAGCACATAATGGAAATGCGCGACCACGTAATAGGTCTGGTGAAGCTGACGGTCGATGGCCGCGTTGGCGAGCACGACGCCGGTCACGCCGCCGACCGTGAACAGGAAGATGAAGCCGATGGCCCACAGCATCGGCGTCTTGAACTGAATCGAGCCGCCCCACATGGTCGCGATCCAGGAGAACACCTTGATACCCGTCGGCACGGCGATCACCATGGTGGCGAATACGAAATAGGCTTGCGTGTTGACGCCGATGCCGGTCGTGTACATGTGGTGCGCCCACACGATGAAGCCGATGGCGCCGATGGCGACCATGGCGTAGGCCATGCCGAGATAGCCGAACACGGGCTTCTTAGAGAAGGTCGATACGATCTGGCTGATCATGCCGAAGCCGGGCAGGATCAGGATGTACACCTCCGGGTGTCCGAAGAACCAGAACAGGTGCAGGAACAGCTGCGGGTCGCCGCCGCCCGCCGGATCGAAAAAGGTTGTGCCGAAATTGCGATCCGTCAGCAGCATGGTGATGGCGCCCGCAAGCACGGGCAGCGCCAGCAGCAGGAGGAACGCCGTCACCAGGATAGACCACACGAATAGCGGCATCTTGTGCAGCGTCATGCCGGGCGCGCGCATGTTGAAGATCGTCGTGATGAAGTTGATCGCGCCGAGGATCGACGACGCGCCAGCCAGATGGATGGAGAGGATCACGAAATCCATCGCGGGGCCGGGATGCCCCGCCGTGCTGAGCGGCGGATACATCGTCCAGCCGCCGCCGAAGCCGTTCGAACCCGGCGCGCCCTCGACGAACAGCGACAGCACCATCAGCGTGAACGAAGCGGGCAAGAGCCAGAACGAAACGTTGTTCATGCGCGGAAACGCCATGTCCGGCGCGCCGATCATGAGCGGCACGAGCCAGTTGCCGAAGCCGCCGATCATGGCCGGCATGACCATGAAGAAAATCATGATCAGCCCGTGGTTTGTGATGGCGACATTGTAGGCTTGGCTGCTGGAAAAAATTTGCAGGCCGGGATAGGCGAGCTCCATGCGGATCAGAAGCGAGAGAATGAAGCCGATGATCCCGGCAAACACGGCGAAGAACAGATAGAGCGTGCCGATGTCCTTGTGGTTCGTGGAGAACAGCCACCGCCGCACGAAGCCCTTTGGCCGGCCGTCCTCATATTGCCCTGTCGCCACCTTTTGCATGAGCGTCCTTAACCCTCGCCGCGCCGAGGCCCCTATGCCGTATTAACGCTTGACCGGCGCCGCAGGGTCCGCGGCCGCCAGCCGGTTCTTATCCAAACTTGCGCTTTTCTGCTTATCGCTCACCCACTTCCGGTAGTCGCCGTCGCTGACGACCCTCACCGCGATGGGCATGTACGGGTGGCCCTGGCCGCAGAGCGCCGAGCATTCGCCGTAATAGACGCCCTCTTCCTTCGCGATGAACCAGGTGCGGTTGATGCGGCCGGGGATGCCGTCGGCGCGGCTGCCGAAGGACGGCACCACCCATTGGTGGATCACATCGCCGCCCGTGATCAGCACCTGCACGAACTTGTTTGCCGGCACGACCATTTCGTTATCGACGGAGAGATTGCGGATCTGGCCCGGCTGCAGCTCCTTTTCATCGATAATTCTGGAATCGAAGGCGATTTTCGCGTCCGGGTATTCGTAGGACCAATACCACTCGTTGCCCGTCGCCTTAACGACCACGTCGGCTTTCGGAAAATCGAACTGGCGGAACAGCAGCCGGAAGGATGGGATCGCGATGACGACGAGAACGAGCACCGGGATAATCGTCCAGAGCACCTCGAGGGTGGTGTTGTGCGACAGCCTGGATGGGACGGGGTTCGCGCTCTCGCGGTAGCGGATCATGACCCAGAGCAGCAGCCCCATAACCAGCGCGACCACGGCCACGACGATCACGAGCAGAAGCTCGTTGAAGCTTTTCATCGAGTCGAGCATCGGCGTGACCGATTTCGGCAGGGAGATCTGCCACGGCTCGGGCGCGCCGACCGTCCCGGCGCTTGCGCCATCCGCGCCGAAAACGGCGGCGAAGCATGTGAAGCCTGCGAAAAACGCCATTCGTGCTCTCATCGCGCAACCCTCATGATGTTTTGCGTGCGGAGGGGCCGTCCTGTAACCGGAAGTGGCGAAAAAGCAGAATGGCGCTTTCCCTCTCCGCCACAACACCCGCGATAAGGCTTCGGGTTCAAAACCGCGTGTCAGCCTCGGGCTGCGCAAGGGGGCGGGCGGCGGCGGCGCGATTGCCAAGCAGTCTCAATTTGGCCCCGATTCCTTGCCGAGTAGCGGACGTAACTTGCCCTTCCCACTGCACGGTGCGCAACGATGCTAAGACCGGTGAAGCTGATCGCCGCCGCCATTCTCCTCTCTCTCACCTGCTCTAGCGCTCAGGCCCAGTCGGAGGTCGGCTCGGGACAGGTGAAGGCCGTCTACGGCGCCTGGAAGCTGAAATGCGCACAGCTCGCCGGCGCCAAGCATGAGAAATGCGCGCTCGTTCAGGATCTCGCGCTCGAAGACCGCAAGAACATGTTCATGACCGTCATTTTTCTGCGGTCCTTCGATGGCGGCGACCGGAAAGTCCTGCGCGTGGTCGCGCCGCTCGGCATGCTTGTCCCGGCGGGCCTCGGCCTCAAGGTGGACGGCGCCGATGTGGGGCATGTTCCCTTCATCAAGTGCTTCCATCTTGGCTGTGTCGCGGAGGTCGTGATCGACGACCAGCTCGTCTCGAAATTCGCCACGGGGCAGACCGCGAGCTTCATCGTGTTCCCGACCCAGGAGAAAGGCATCGGCTTCCCGGCGCCGCTCGCCGGCTTCTCCGATGGCATCAAGGGCTTGAACTAGGCAGAATCCGCCAGTTTGCCGAACGCATCGTCATCCCGGCCAAGCGGCGCGCGAGCCGGGATCCGCAAAAAATGAGCGCTCCGGTTATTCAGATCCCGGATACGGCGCAGGCGCCGTTCCGGGATGGCCATCCGTTGGCTTAATTGGGAAACTCTGCTTAGGCAGGCATCGGAGGCCGTCAGCCCGTATGCCCAACATGAGAACGCTCTTGACACCGCGGCAAGCTTCGACTAGGCCGCAAACGCGACGCAGGACGAGGCGTCTGCGTTGCGGACGCGGGTCGCGAAAGACACCCATCCAAGATAGCGCTCCGGCGGCGGGCTGAAACGTGCATGAGCGAGGAAAAGCAGAGCGCCGCGATTTGGCTTTACAGAGCGCTCGGCGCTTTTATCGCAATTGGGATTATGGAGCTGCTCGCGGGATTTGCGGGCGAAGCTCTTTGGCGTGTACCATTCGTTACGTCGATTGTCCTTGTCATGGCGCTTCCGGCAAGCAAGCCGGCCCGGGCCCGGTCGATTATCGGCGGACACCTCTTATCTGGCGCATGCGGTCTGGTTTGCTTCTGGACGTTAGGCCCAGGAGAAATATCGAGCGCAGTCGCTGTCGGAATCGCGACCTTTGCCATGATTGCCTTCGAGGTCGTTCATCCGCCCGCAGGCATCGGCGCTTTTCTCGTTCCTGCTCACCAGCTGTCCGCCCAATGGCTTTTTAGCCCCCTCCTCGCCGGAGCGCTCATTTTGGCAGTGTATGCTAAACTCTGGCAGCTTGGAGAGCGCAGGCTTATCTCTATGATGCCCCGCCTGCGGCGCAGGCTGGCTGCGCAGTTTTGGCTCCGCTCCACCGATGCCTGAACCGGCAATCGCGCCGCGTTCCCTCGGATGGCCGCCTCAAGGGCGGCCATAACTGGGAGGCTAGCGGAGGAACTTCGACAGGTCCATGTGCTCGGCGTAGATCCAGCGCACGGTGCGCGTGGCCGAGCGCATGATGACGGTGTGCGTCTCGATCTGGCCGTCGTAGAATTTCACGCCGCTGAGCAGCGAGCCGTCCGTCACGCCCGTCGCCGCGAAGATGATGTCGCCGGAGGCCATGTCGGCCGTGGAGTATTTGCGCTTCAGGTCGGTGATGCCGAACTTCGCCGCGCGCCTCGTCTGCTGCTCGTTTAGCGCGGTCAGCCGGCCCTGGATCTGCCCGCCGATGCAGCGTAGCGCCGCCGCCGCCAGCACGCCTTCGGGAGCGCCGCCGACGCCGAGATAAATGTCGATGCCGGTCTCGTCCGGCTCGCAGGTCTGGATCACGCCCGCGATGTCGCCGTCGCCGATCAGACACACCGCGGCGCCCGCGGCGCGGATCTCCTCGATCAGCCGCCCGTGCCTGGGACGGTCCAGCACACATGCCGTAATTTCGCGCACACCGACGCCCTTGGCGGCCGCGAGCCGCGTCAGATTTTCGGCGATGGTATAGTCGAGGCTGACAATCCCCTCCTCGAAGCCAGGGCCGATGGCGATCTTCTCCATGTAGAGGGGCGGCGCATTGAGGAGGCCGCCCTTTTCGGCGACCGCGACGACGGCGAGCGCGCCCGGCAGCGATTTTGCGCACAGCGTGGTGCCTTCGAGCGGATCGGCGGCGATGTCCACCGCCGTCTCGCCGCGCCCGAGTTCCTCGCCGACGAAGAGCAAGGGCGCCTCGTCGCGCTCGCCTTCGCCGATCACCACCTTGCCGGAGATCGGCAGATCAGCAATCTCGCGATGCATGGCTTCGACGGCCGCGGCGTCGGCCAGCCTTTCATCGCCGCGCCCTCTGAGACGGGCGGCCGCAACCGCCGCGGCTTCGGTCACGCGCGCGATGTCGAGCGAGAGCGTTCGCGTCAGGCTGCTCGACACAGAGCCGGGTGCGGGTTGCTTGTCCATGACTTTCCTTCGCGGTTACCTTGCGCAGAGCTTTAGCACGCGGCCCTATAGCGCCTCAATGCGTATCATTTGCGGCGGAGCGGCGACGTGGCCGTCTTTCACGATGGCCTCGAGCGCGTCGCGCAGCAAATCCTCGCGCGTGCGGTGCGTGATCATCACCACCGGCGTCGGCTCGCCCTCCGCGCCGGGGCGGCCAAAGCCTGGCAAATCGGGCGCTTCCCGCTTCTGGACGATGCTTTCGATGGAGATGCGCTGCTCCGCCATGCGGGTCGCGATGCCCGCGATGGCGCCGGGCCTGTCGTAGACGGATAGACGAATGTAGAAGCCGCCTTCATGTGTGCGCATCTGCGCGGGCGCCTGGGGCTCAAGCCTCGCCGCCGGTAGAATGAAGGGCGGGTTGACGTTGCCGCGGGCGATGTCGATTATGTCGCTGGCGACCGAGGACGCGGTGGCGCGCGAGCCCGCGCCTGGCCCCGCTAGAATGATGACGCCCGCGTAATCGCCCTCGACAGCCACGCAATTCAGGGCGCCGTCCACGCCCGCAAGCGCGCTCGTCTTCGGAATCATGGTGGGCGACACTCGCGCCTCGATCCCGGTCTCGGTTTTGACCGCCACCGCGAGCAGCTTGATGCGATAGCCGAGTTCGCCGGCCGCTTCGAAATCGGCGGGCGTGATGTTGCGGATGCCTTCGAGGAAGATGGCGTCGAAGTTCGGCTGGACCCCGAAGGCGAGGCCTGCGAGCAGCGCCAGCTTGTGCCCTGCGTCCTGGCCGTCAACGTCGAATGCCGGGTCGGCCTCGGCGTATCCAAGCGCCTGCGCCTCGCGGAGCACCTCGCCGAAGGGCAGCCCCTCGCGCTGCATGCGCGTGAGGATATAGTTGCTCGTGCCGTTCAGGATGCCGTAGACGCGCGCAATCGAGTTGCCGAGCAAGCTCTCGCGCAAGGCCTTCACGATGGGAATGCCGCCCGCGACCGCCGCCTCGAAGTTCAGCGCCACATCTTTCTTCTCGGCGAGCGCCGCCAGCGCCACGCCGTGGCGGGCGAGCAGCGCCTTGTTCGCGGTGACCACATGCTTGCCGGAGGACAGCGCCACCTCCACGCTTTGCAGCGCCGGGCCGCCCTCGCCGCCCATCAGCTCGACGAAAACGTCGATCGTGTCGCTTTGCGCAAGCTCGATCGGATCGCGGAACCAGGCGGCGTTTTTCAGGTCGACGCCGCGGTCCTTGTTGCGAGAGCGGGCCGAGACGCCGGCGATTTCGATGCGCCGGCCGCAACGCGCGGCGATGGCGGCGCCGTTCTTGTTCAAGAGCGAAACAAGCCCCGTCCCGACCGTTCCCAGTCCGGCGACGCCCAGTCGAAGCGGTTTCAAGCTCTGCATGTCGCGATGCCCTTAGCGAGCGCTGGAGGCCTGGCTTTGCGCAAATGGAACAACATTGTGCAGCGTGACGTCGGCCGTGGAAAGAAACTTCTTGATCGCGCGCCCGGCCTGCCGGATCCGGTGCTCGTTTTCGACGAGCGCGATGCGGACATAGCCCTCGCCATATTCGCCGAAGCCGAGGCCGGGCGAGACAGCAACTTGCGCCTTTTCGAGCAGAAGCTTCGAGAATTCGAGCGATCCGGCTTTTTCGAAGGCCGGAGGCAGCGGAACCCAGGCGAACATCGTGCCCGGAGGCGACGGGATCGTCCAGCCTGCGCGGTCGAGCGTCTCGACAAGACAGTCGCGCCTCTTCTTGTAGGTCTGGCGCATCTCCTCGATGCACTCCTGCGGTCCGTTAAGCGCGGCGGCCGCAGCCACCTGGATCGGCGTAAAGGCGCCGTAATCGAGGTAGGACTTCACACGCGCCAGCGCCGCAACGAGCCGCTCGTTGCCGACGCAGAAGCCGATGCGCCATCCCGGCATCGAATAGGTCTTCGACAGCGAGCTGAACTCAACGGCCACATCCACTGCGCCCGGCACTTGCAGGATGGAGGGCGGCGGATCGTCGTCGAAATAGATCTCGGCATAGGCCACGTCGGACAGAATGATGAGGTCGTGCTTCTTCGCCATCGCCACGGCCTCGCGATAGAAATCGAGGCTCGCCATCAGCGCGGTGGGGTTGGATGGATAGTTCAGCACAAGTGCAATCGGCTTCGGCACGCTGTGGCGGACCGCCTTGTCCACCGCATCGAGAAACTCGTCATCCACGCTCGCCGGGATATGGCGGATGGTTGCGCCCGAGATGATGAAGCCGAATTCGTGGATCGGATAGGTCGGATTGGGCACGAGGATGAGGTCGCCCGGCGCCGTGATGGCCTGCGCCATATTGGCGAAGCCCTCCTTCGAGCCGAGCGTGGCGACCACCTGCGTGTCCGGGTTGAGCTTCACGCCGAAGCGCCGCTCGTAATAAGCCGCCTGCGCGCGCCGCAAGCCCGGAATGCCGCGCGAGGCGGAATAGCGGTTCGTCCGCGGCTTTCCGACGGTTTCGATCAGCTTCTCGACGATATGGTCGGGCGTCGGCAGATCCGGGTTGCCCATGCCGAAGTCGATGATGTCCTCGCCACGCGCTCGGGCGGCCGCCTTGAGCTTGTTCACTTGCTCGAAAACGTAAGGGGGCAGTCGCTTGATGCGGTGGAATTCTTCGGTCATGGCTGATCTTTTCCTGAAATCGAAAACATCCAGCAATTGCAGGACGAGCCTAACCTATAAGGCCAGAAGTCACGCCTCTGTCCATGCGGCTTTGGAGGTTTTGCCCTTCGAAGCGGCGGCAGAGCGACGGGTCGCCGGAAGGCTAAGGCGCGCGGCGCCCAGACTGGCGCTACGCCGCATTTACGCTTGCGGCGCAGTTGGCGCGCGCTATTGCGTGGAAACCTTCCAACCGTCGCCCTCGCGGGTCCTGGCCCGCAGGTCCTCGACGGCCTTCTGCCGCTCCTCGGGCGTGAGCACCGTCCCGACATCCTCGATCTTGGCAAGGCTCGGGTAGGCGCCGTCGTCCGCGCAGGACGCCAGCCCGGCGCAAAGTCCGGCTGCGATGAGGGCGGCTGCTGCGCGCCCCAACCGGCGCGGCCTTCCGGCTCCGAACTCAGCACGCAACGCGAACTCCCCGCAAGCTCGACGCATGGCTGCCTCCAAGGAGGATCCGGCGAAGGTCTCGCCGCTTTGAGCAGTTAGGCTGAGTTTTTTGCCGAGGTCTGTCGCGAAATTGTAACGGTTTATTATAGAACGTGGCGGTTGAACATGGAGCGGCGCGGCGCTCTACTCATGCGCATCCTCGGGGGCCTTTTCCTCTTCGAAATTCGCAGCTTCTGGCTCTGGCGGGATGAGCTCCCGGCGGCGGCGGAACGGCGCCCAGGGCCGGACGCCCCGGCTGCCGGCGGCCCATGAAACGGCCAATCCGCCATCCGTGATTGAGATCGCAGCGGCGCCTTTCTCCCAAAGCGCGCCACGGTCGAGGATGATCTTCGGCGACGGGCATGGCGGACGGATGTCCATCGGCGCGACCAGGATCGCGACGCGGCGGCAATCCTCCTGGATGGCGTCGGGCTTCGTGGTGAAGCTCACGATCTGCCCCTTCACAAGCGCGACGCAGCTGTAGGCGTCGCATTGCCAGCCCGCGCCCGCCGACGCCTCCTTCGCGTTCCGCCCGTCGCCGTCGGCCTTCAGCCATTGCGTCAGCGCGTAGGAGCCTTTTCGCGATTTCGGCGCTTGAAGCCTGCCTTTCGCATCGCGCACGGCGACCGCCTTCGCCTCCCGGTCCACGAAAATGTCGGGCTTGTCGTGAAACGAGGTCATCGCGACGCCAGCGCCGATCATGGCGAGGCCGAGAACGCGCCAGGACCGCCGCCAGATGATCAGCCAGAGCCCGCCCGCCACGATGACGAGCAGCGCCGCGAAGGGAAAGGCGGACACCGGAATGAGCGCGCCGGGAAAGGACGCCACCCACTTTGCAATCGCCATCATGGCGTCGACGCCCAAGCCCATCAGCCGCAAGGGCCATTCGTCGAGGCCGAAGGGCATCGCGATCAGCGCGACGATCATCGCCGGCATGGCGAGGAGGTCCACCGGCGGCCCGCCGAGCAGATTGCCGATGGCGGCGTAGCAGGTGAGGTTATGGAAGTGGTAGGCGGAGAATGGCTCGACCGCGAGCCCCGCCGTGCCCGTCGTGACCAGCACGCCGCCGACGATATAAACGGGCTGCCAGGTGAGCCGCTCGCGCACGCTTTTCGCCTCGAAATGCAAGTATCGTCCGAAGCGCTCATAGCCCGCGATCAGCGCGGCGGTGGCCGCGAACGACATCTGGAAGCTGATGTCGATCAGGCTGTCCGGCATTACGATGAGGATGAGCAGGCCCGCCAGCGCCACGTTGCGCAAGGAGAGCGCGGGGCGGTTCAACAGGATCGCCAGGAACACGACGGCGATCATGAGGTAGGAGCGCACCGCGGCGACCGATGCGCCCGAGAGCGCGAGGTAGACCGTCACGCAGAATAGCGCGGTCCCGCCCGCCAGCGCCCGCGTGGAATAGCGCAGCGCGAGGGATGGGAACAGCGCCAGAAGCCAGCGCAAAAACCAGAAAACGGCGCCCGCGACGAGCGACATATGCAGCCCCGAGATGGAGATCACATGCGCGAGCCCCGATCCGCGCAGGTCGTACATCGAGCCCTCGTCGAGGCCCGCCGTTTGGCCGACGGTCAGCGCCGCCGCGATCTCGCCCGTCTGCCCCGGCAGGACCGCGATAATGCGCTGGCCGATGGTCGCGCGCAAATCCGCGAGCGGCGCCCTGAACTTCATGTCGAGCGGCAATTCCCGCCCCTCGATCCGCTCCGCTTTCGACAGCGCAAAGCCCGACGCGCCGACAGCCTGGAAATAGCTCGCGCGCGCGAAGTCGTAGCCGCCAGGCGACGCGGGCTCCGGCGGCGGGCCGAGCAGCGCGCGAAGCTTGATCGCCTCGCCCGGCCTCGGATTGGCGTCGCCGCGGAGCGAGACGCGCGCGCGAAACGGCCTCACGGCGACATCGGCGCCGTAATATTTCATGCCGGTCAGGCGGATGATGGCGCGCCCGCGCTTTGCAGTCTGCCGGTCGAAGTTCTCGATGAAGCCTTCGATGTCGTAGGCGCCGTGCCGCTCGATCACCGGCTCGGCGACGGCGGCTGTGCGCACCTTCGCCGCGAGGAAGCCCGCGCTCACGCACAGCGCGATGCTCGTGACAAGGAAGGCGAAGAGGTTCGAGCGCGCGAGGATGCGTAAAGAGAGAGCGGCGACGAACAGCCCGGCGCAGAGCGGCAGTTCCGGCTCGCGAGGCATCGCGAAGTATGCGCCCACGCCGGCGCCGAAAAAGATCGGAACCCAGAGAAACCAGCGCCCCTGCTCGGCGTCGAGCTGCGCCGCCAGCGCGCGGCCCGGCCAGGAAAGGAAAGAGTGCGCCGGAAAGGCCGGCACCGCCCGGCCCGCCGCTGAAGCCATAAGGCTCACAGGTCTTGCTCCTGAGATAACGGTTTCCGCGGCATCTTAGAGCAAGAGCTTCTCTTTTGCAGAAAAAATGCGGTAGGGCGCCTGCTACGCAGGCTCCGGCCGCTGCGCCAGCGCCTTGCGGACAATCTCGGGTTCGCGGGCGATGACGGTCAGGTAAGCCTTCGCGGCCCGGTCCGGCTCGGCGGCGCCCTGTTCCCAGTCGCGCAAGGTTCCAACGCCATGGTCGCGGTAATTCTTGCGGGCCTCGGCCGCATGCCATTCGAAATCGTCATCGATCATACTACTGTTTAGCAGTAGTGCCGAGCCGCCCGCGACGGCGCACCCGGACATCCGCTACCCATCGTGCCGGCGCCGTGATACACCGGGCGCGAGATTTTTCACCGGAATGAAAGACACCCCCATGACGTCCCGATTGGGCGTGGTTACACGCTTTGCCCCCTCCCCCACCGGCTTCCTCCATATCGGCGGCGCGCGCACCGCGCTGTTCAACTGGCTCTATGCGCGCCACTCGGGCGGCAAATTCCTGCTGCGCATCGAAGACACCGACCGCGCGCGCTCGACCGACGCCGCCATCGCGGCCATCATCGACGGCATGAAATGGCTCGAACTCGATTGGGAGGGCGAGATCGTCTATCAGTTTGCGCGCGCGAAGCGGCACGCCGAGGTGGCTCACGCCATGGTGAAGCGCGGCCACGCATTTAAATGCTACGTCACGCCGGAGGAACTGGAGGCGAGGCGCGCCGAAGCCGACGCCGCCCGCAAAGCGCTTTCCGAGGCAAAGACCAAGCAAGCGCCGGCTGAGGAGATCGCGCGGCTTCAGGCCGAGGCGGCGCGCGTCTTCCGCTCGCCCTATCGCGAGGGCGGCAAGGCGCCCCGTCGCCCGATGCGCCTTTCGTGGTGCGGTTGCGTGCGCCGGCCGAGGGTGGAACCCTGGTGGACGACCAGGTGCAGGGCCGCGTCACCTGGGCGAACAAGGATCTCGACGACATGGTGCTGCTCCGCTCCGACGGCACGCCAACCTACATGCTGGCCGTGGTGGTGGACGACCACGACATGGGCGTGACCCACATCATTCGCGGCGACGATCACCTCACCAACGCCGCGCGCCAGACGCAGATCTACAACGCGATGGACTGGGACATCCCCACATTCTCGCACATCCCGCTGATCCACGGGCCGGACGGCGCGAAGCTGTCGAAGCGGCACGGCGCGCTCGGGGTCGACGCCTATCGGGCGATGGGCTACCTGCCCGCCGCCATGCGCAACTATCTCGCGCGGCTCGGCTGGAGCCACGGCGACGACGAGATTTTCTCGACCGAGGAGGCCATCGCGTGGTTCGACCTCGAAGCCATCGGCCGCTCGGCCTCGCGCTTCGATTTCGCCAAGCTCGAAAACCTGAACGGGCATTACATCCGCAATACGGCGGACGCCGAGCTTGTGGCGCAGATCCGCCGCATCCTGCCGGAGATCGAGGCGGCGAAGGAGTTTGCCGGCCGCATCGACGAGGCGGGCTGGCGGAAGCTCGAACGGGCGATGCCGGGGCTGAAGGAGCGCGCCAAGACGCTGGTCGAGCTGATCGCGTCCGCGCGCTATCTGTTCGTCGCGCGCCCGCTCGACGTGGACGACAAGGCCGCGAAGCTGCTCGAAGGCGACGCGAAAAGGCACCTCGCCGCGCTGCATACCCGCTTCGCCGCGCTTGGCCAGTGGGCGCCCGAAGCCCTCGAAGCCGCCACCCGCGCTTATGCCGAGGAGGCAGGCGCGAAGCTCGGCGGCGTCGCCCAACCTTTACGCGCCGCGCTCACCGGGCGCACGACCTCGCCGCCCATCTTCGACGTGCTGCATGTGCTCGGCCGCGACGAAAGCCTTGCCCGCATCGCGGATCGCTCGACATAGCGATCGCGCGCGCCCAGGCCGATATCAGCGAGACGAAAGCCATCGCGCGCGAGGTCGTCGTGCGGCTCACTCCGCTGGAGAAGCGCATGGCCGAGGTCGAGCACGCTTGACGCTGCTTGATTGAGACGGCGCTCGCGCTTTTGCTTGCCTCAGCCGCCTCGCCGCAAAAACAGCCTGAACGGCCGGCGGGGCTGGCAAATTTTGCGGTCCTGTTCTAAACCACCGGGACGGCGCGTAATGACGCCGCTACGGAGTTTTCGTTATGAAATGGTATCGCTATTTAGCTTATTTCCTTGGCGGCGCCTTCCTCACAAACGCCATCCCGCATTTCGTGATGGGCGTGACAGGGCATCCTTTTCAAAGTCCATTCGCAACCCCGCCTGGAGAGGGGCTATCGAGCGCGGCGGTTAACGTGCTTTGGGGTTTCCTCAACGCCGTCATCGCGTACCTGCTGCTTGCCCGTGCCGGAACCTTTGAGCTGCGCAAGACGACGCACGTTCTTGTTGCCGGGCTTGGCGCGCTCCTCTCGGGACTTATGCTAGCCCTGGCGTTCGGCCGGTTTTACGGAGGCGTCTGACGCGGGATCGCGAGGGAAGCTCCGCGCCGCGCGGCGCCCTTCGCGCTCGCAATAAGTTGCGCGGCCCCTTTATGATGCACTGCGAAATGCTACTAGCCAATTTCGCGGGCTCATGCCACCTTGACGCGACGAAAGTCGTTCGCCTCGCGCGCCAAAACGCCATCAGGAGAAGGGCATGAGCAAATCACCCGGCCACCCCTCGCGATTTGCCAAATCGCACGGCTCCGCCACCCTCACAGTGCACGGCAATCAATACGAATTCCCCGTCTATTCCGGGACCATAGGCCCGGATGTCGTCGATATTTCAAGCCTCTACGGCAAGGCGGGCGTCTTCACCTACGACCCCGGCTTCACGTCCTCGGCCTCGTGCAAATCCGACATCACCTTCATCGACGGCGACAAGGGCGTGCTGCTCTATCGCGGCTATCCCATCGACGCGCTCGCAGAGAACGGCTCCTTCCTCGAAACCTGCCACCTCCTCCTTTACGGAGAACTGCCGAACAAGCAGCAGTACCACCAGTTCAGGAACCGCATCACCTATCACACCATGATCCACGAGCAGATGAACCGGTTCTTCTCCGGTTTCCGCCGTGACGCGCATCCCATGGCCGTGATGGTCGGCACGGTCGGCGCGCTCTCCGCCTTCTATCACGACTTCATCGACATCAACGATCCGGTGCAGCGCGATCTCGCCTCCCTGCGCATGATCGCGAAGATGCCGACGATTGCGGCGACCGCGTTCAAATATTCGATCGGGCAGCCCTTCATCTATCCGCGCAACGACCTCGCATATGCGTCGAACTTCCTCCACATGATGTTCGCGGTGCCCTGCGAGGAATACAAGGTCAACCCGGTGCTCGCCCGCGCGCTCGACCGCATCCTCATCCTGCATGCCGATCACGAGCAGAACGCGTCAACCTCGACGGTGCGGCTGGCCGGCTCGTCGGGCGCGAACCCGTTCGCCTGCATAGCGGCAGGCATCGCCTGTCTGTGGGGTCCGGCGCATGGCGGCGCGAACGAGGCGGCGCTGAAGATGCTGATGGAGATCGGGACGGTGGACCGCATCCCCGAATTCATCAAGCGCGCCAAGGACAAGTCCGACAATTTCAGGCTTTCGGGCTTCGGCCACCGCGTCTACAAGAATTACGATCCGCGCGCCCGCGTCATGCAGAAGACCTGCAAGGAGGTGCTCGACATCGTGGGCGTCAAGAACGACCCGCTGTTGCAGGTCGCGATGGAGCTGGAACGCATCGCGCTCGAGGACGAGTACTTCATCGAGAAGAAGCTCTATCCGAACATCGACTTCTACTCCGGCATCACGCTGAAGGCGCTCGGCTTCCCGACCTCGATGTTCACCGTGCTGTTCGCGGTGGCGCGCACGGTGGGCTGGATCGCGCAGTGGAAGGAGATGATCTCGGATGCGGAGCAGAAGATCGGGCGGCCGCGCCAGCTCTATATCGGCGACAAGGCGCGGGACTATGTGCCGCTCGACGCGCGGCCTTAGCTTCGGCTCAAGGTCTCGACCTCGCCCGGGTCCGCTCGTCCGACCGTGCGGGGGCGGCGGCAACTCAAGCGGCGCGAAGCTCCGCCGTTCCGTTTCATTCCCAGCGGGTCGGCCCCAGGCCGGTGGCGAACTAAGCAGCGTTTCCCAATTAAGCCAACGGAGTGTCTGTCATCCCGGAAAGGCGCAGCCTTATCCGGGATCTGAATAAGTCGTAGGCCTCGTAGTTTGCAGATCCCGGCTCGCGCTTCGCTTGGCCGCGATGCCGATGCGATGGGCAATCAGGAAGCCCTGCCGTCGCCGCCGCGAGCTGCAATCATTCCTTCTTCAGCGCCGCCGATGCGATCGGCTTGTCCTTCTCGTCGAGGAGGGGCACGCCGTAGCTCAGCAGGATCGAGTTGATCTCGCGCTGGTTCTCCCCGACCATGCGGTTGAGCAGGCGCTTGAATTCCTGGTCCGCCGGGCGCACGCCCATGCCGATGCGATAGGCGAGGCGCGGGCCGCCCTTCTCCTTGGTCAGCGGCGTGACGGCGAGCTTTGGATCGGCTTTGCTCGCGTAATAACCCGCGATCGGACCCCACAGAATGGCGGCGTCGATCTCACCGGATTCGAGGTCCTTGATCACATCCTGCGATGTCGAATCGTAGCGCGTGTCGATGACCAGCGGATAGGATTTCGCCGAGGTGAAAAGCCCCTTCCTGGCCATGTAGGTGGCGGGCGGCGTGCCCGCGACTATGCCGATCCGCTTCGTTTTGAGGATGGGATCGTCCAGCGTGTCGACGCCTTCCAGCCCGCTGCCCGGCTTGGAGACGAGCGCATAGGCTGTGCGATAATAGGGGTTCGTGACCTGGGCGAAGTCGTTGCCCTGCGGGAAGCCCATGACGACATCGCATTTATGCGCGTTCAGCGTATTGCGCACGAAGCCGGTCGCGCCGGGATACCACGCATAGGCGAGCGGCTTGCCGAGCTTTTTGGCGAACAACTCGGCGATCTTGTTCTCGAAGCCTTCCTGCGCCTCGTTCGAGAACGGCAGATTGCGCGGGTCGGCGCAGACGCGGAAGACCTTGGGGTCGATCAGCTCGATGGACGAGGACGGCTCCTCCGCCTCCTGCGCGAAGGCCGCGGCTAGGCCCATGACAGCGAGAGCGGCCGCAACAGCGGACGCCAAGCTGGTTCTCCCCAATTTCGGCATGACGTTTCCTCGCGCGGCGGTTTTATCAGGCATGATACGGCAAGCTTATGGTTCGAAAAGCTCGCCATGAGGTCTAAGCCGTCGCGGCCGATGCTGAGCCCCATCCCGAGCCTATTCCGTCCTCATCCCATGCATTCGTTCTCGTCTTTCTTTGCCCAGCCGGGCTTCGGCTCATGCTTCGGGGGCCGGCCGCGCGGGATGGCGCCGTTCGCCCTCGCCCTGAGATAGGTGTAGATATTGTCGAGGTAGCAGACGACGTTCTTGTTCTCCCCGAAAGCCGGCATGACGAGGTCCTGCGAGGCGCTGACGTCCCGCTTGCCGGCCGCCACGATGCCCAGGAAATGCGGATAGTCGATCGTTTTCAGGGAGTTCTTGAGCGCTGGCGCGTAGGTCGAGCCTTCGCCGTCCGGCCCGTGGCAGACGTGGCATTCGGAGTGATAGCGCAGAAAGCCGGAGAAGGTCGGCCAATCCACCGTGCCGTCCGGCTCGATCTTGTAGGTGGGAAAGCCGTTTTTATCGACCCAGCGGCCGTTGCTTTGCGAGACAGCTGTGGGATCGTCGGCGCCGTATGCCGCGGCCGCGCCCGCGAGCACACAGGCAGCTATAAGGAGCCCGCAGGCCCTGGCGTTAGTGGTCACGTTCCCTCATTCATCGGAAATCGTTCGAATGGGAGCCAGCGCGCACGCGCGCGCTGGCCGTGTGTTGCTGCTTAGCTGTTCGGCAGCGCGAACACAGTCAAGGTGCCGCCAAGCGCGGTGTAGTTCGACAGGGCAGCGTAGCCGCCGACGGCGCCGAGACCTTCGGTCGGCTTGGTGAGGCCGGCCGCGAGACCGATGCCCGCCCAGCCGCCGACGCCCGAAAGCACCGCGACGAACTGCTTGCCCTTGTGCTCATAGGTCATGACGTTGCCGATGATGCCCGACGGCGTCTTGAACTTGTAGAGTTCCTTGCCGCCCTTCGCGTCGACCGCCTTCAGATAGCCTTCGAGCGTGCCATAGAAGACCACGTCGCCAGCCGTTGCGAGCGCGCCCGACCAGACCGAGAACTGCTCCTTGTTCGACCAGACGATCTTGCCTGTTTTGCCATCCCACGCGATGAAGTTGCCCATGTTGGTCTGGCCGGCAGGCGGATACATGGAGAGCGTGGCGCCGACATAGGGCTGACCGGCGGTGTAGCTCACGCGGAACGGCTCGTAGTCCATGCAGACGTGGTTCGTCGGAACGTAGAACAGCTCGGTCTTCGGCGAATAGGCGGCCGGCTGCTCATCCTTGCTGCCAAGGGCGGCGGGGCAGACGCCCTTCGTGTTCGTGTCCTCGCCGTTGGCTTCGGTCGAGTATTGCTTCACGCGGACCGGCTTGCCATAGTCCTTCGATGACTTGTCCATGTCGATCTTGGTCGCCCAGTTCACGTCCGGATCGTACTTTTCGGCGACGAGAAGTTCGCCGTTGGTGCGGTCGAGCGTGTAGCCGAAGCCGTTACGGTCGAAATGGGTGAGAGTCTTGCGTTTCTTGCCGCCGAAGTCCATGTCGGCCAGGATCATCTCGTTGACGCCGTCATAGTCCCACTCATCGTGGGGCGTCATCTGATAGACCCATTTCGCCATGCCCGTATCGGCGTCGCGCGCAAAGATGGTCATCGACCACTTGTTGTCGCCAGGCCGCTGGCTGGGGTTCCAGGTCGAGGGGTTGCCCGTTCCGTAATAGATCAGGTTCAGGTCGGGATCGTAGGAGTACCAGCCCCAGGTCGTCCCGCCGCCGATCTTCCACTGATCGCCTTCCCACGTCTTCAGGCTCGAATCCTTGCCGATGGGCTTTCCGAGTTCCGTCGTCTTCTCGGGGTCCAGCAGCATTTCGGAATCCGGGCCCGTCGAATAGGCGCGCCAGATCTTCTTGCCGTCCTTGATGTCGTACGCAGTCACATACCCGCGAACGCCGAATTCGCCGCCCGAGATTCCGACCAGAACCTTATCCTTGTAGGCCATTGGGGCGTTCGTACCCGTCTGGCCCTTGGTCGGATCGCCGTCCTTCACGGACCACACAACATTGCCGCTCTTTGCGTCGAGCGCGACAAGGGTCGTGTCCGCCTGATGAAGGAAGAGCTTGCCATCGGCATAGGCGAGGCCGCGGTTGACAGTATCGCAACACATCACTGGAATGACGCTCGGATCCTGCTTCGGCTCATACTTCCAGACGATCTTCCCGTCATGGTTGAGATCGAGCGCGAAGACCGTGTTCGGGAAGGGCGCGTGGACGTACATCATGTCGCCGATGACGAGCGGACTGCCCTCATGGCCGCGTAAGACTTCCGTGGAGAAGGTCCAGACGGGGGTCAGCTTGCTGACGTTCGAGTTGGTGATTTGCGCCAGCTTCGAGTAGCGCTGGTTGGAGTAGTTGCCGGCTGGCATGACCCAATCTTTCGAGTTCTGCTCCAGCTTCAGGAGCTCATCGTTGGCGCTTGCAGGCGCCCCCGCTCCTGCCATCGCCGCGATCAGCGACGCGGCAAGAAGAACCTTTTGCATAGATTACCTCCCTATCGGTCGTGGAAGGGCGCGGGTGGTCTCACCGGGGCTACGAACCGGCGAGCATCGCCGAGCCTTGGACTTTTTGTGGTTGATTGAGACCCCTGCGGGCGGAATGTGACGCAGGAGCCTGGGAACAGGCCGTACCTCCTCCTCTTCAGAAACGTCTCCAAGTAAAGGAGCTACGCCTATATTGGTTTGGCTGGCCAAGAATCGCAAGGCCTTCACAAGTGCACACCCTCGTGCAAACTAGCGATGTTAGACTAAAGGTAGTCTTATATAAAACAACGATAATATGTTGTGCGTTGTTATGTGCATATATTGAATGATTTATTTAGCATCATGAGAAATCTCCGCTTACAGATTATATATTAAGTAAATCACTATTTAATTAGCGAATCATATTTCGCAGCGTATAGATTTCCTTTTACTTTGGCGGCAACCAAAAGCCATTCTTGCGCGTGCTACGCTCAAGTATACAAGCTAATGCTTTGCTATTATTGGTTGCGTTACTGCAACAATCCTCGGGATTGTGGAGAATAACTCGCACAACTTATTGGCGCACGCCCCTTCGCTAGGCAAAATTCAAGCGTGCATCTGATTCGTGTTCAGAGACACAGAGTCTCGCCTGCGCGGCGCCTCCTAACTTACGGCAATCCGCGAGCGGGATGTCGAAGTGAAGCGCAGATCGCACGCTCGGGCTCAAGCCCCTGCTCAGAAGTCCTCGTTGCGTCGAGAGTTTCCGCAAGTCATCAGCTGTTGGAAATGAAAGGGGGGTTCCCTTGAGCAGGGAGCTTACGAAGGGGATGAAAACGAAACTTGCATCGATCGCGCTCGGCGCGATAGCGCTTTGCGGCGGGTCCGCTTACGCCGTTCCGGTTACGCCTCCCGGCGAGGAGGCCGGCCTGAATGCGGCTAGTCCGTTGCCTGCAGGCGTCTATTTCGTCAATATCTTTGGCAGCGGCGGCGACTACTTGCCTCTTACCGACGACAAAAAGTCGAACCTGACTTTCGACGTCCCGGTCATCCTCTGGGCCACGCCCTGGGAGGTTAACCTCCTTGGCTTTACCGGACGGCTCGAGGTTATCGCTGCGGCGCCGATTATCGGTAATGTTGGCGTTCCCTACTGTGGCGGGATTTGCGGGCCTGCAGGGAATCAAGGCGTGCCGCCCACGTTGGGCGGCCGGGACATCACCGCCTTTTATAATCCGTTCGCTGAGGCCGGCTTTGCCTGGGACCTCGGCAACGGTTGGGGCTTTTCGAGCTTTGACGGCGGTTACGCCCCGATCGACAACGAGTTGAGGTTTTTCGGCCAGGACATATGGGTCTACAACAACCGCAGCTGGCTTGGCTGGACCGGCACTATTTTCCCAGCGAGCATGAAAGATGGCGGCGACGCCACCAAGGCGACATTCGCCTTGGAATTTGTGCTCGGCCTCACGGGTAAGCCCCTCGACAAAACCGACGCGCCTCAAAAGACACGTCCAGACTATTGGACCCTCAACGGGACCGCGTATGTGACCTTCGGCAAGTGGGATGTCGGCCTTGTCGGCTTCTATACAACGGACCTTGAGTCCATTTACTTTAATGGAGCGACAGCCCAGTGCAGCCCGCTCCCGAATGCAAACCTGAAGTGCGAGCAGTCCCGCGCCGGGATCGGCCCCTTGGTTGAATACGATTTTCCGGGCATCCAGGTGCAGGCCTCGTACACGTTCGACGTGTATGACCAGAATTATCGCAACATAGATGGCACGCAGATGCATATACAGGAGTTCTGGCTCAAAACCGTGATCCCGCTCTGGACCGCGCCAAAACTGGAAGCATCCATGAAGTAGGCTGGATGAGGCTCGCGGTTGCGCCTGACGCCGCCGAAGAAAGCCTCCTGCAAACCGTGAAGTTTTCGATTGGGCTTCATCCTGACCCCGGCCGGGTTTTCGCGACCTGGCCGGTTTTTTTCACCCTTCGGGCGCGGGGGTCTGCGTAAGCCGCGCGAACGCGCCGCGCATGTCCGCCGCGCCGGATGACCTGACGATTTCAGCCGCGGCCCCTTGCGCAAGAACGCGGCCTTCGTGCAGCACGATGACGGCGTCGCCTGGCTCCACCTCGTCGATGAGATGCGTGGCCCAAAGCGCGCTGACGCCCTCCTCGGAAACAAGGCCGCGCACGTGCTTGAGGATTTCCGCGCGCGCTCTGATGTCGAGGCCCACCGTCGGCTCGTCGAGCAGCAGAAGCCGCGGATCGTGCAGCAAAGCGCGCGCGATTTCGAGCCGCCGCATCTGCCCGCCGGACAGGTTCCGCGCCTTCTCCCTGGCGCGCTCCGCAAGCCCGATGTGCGCCAGCAGTTCTTTCGCCCGCACCCGCGCTTCGCCGCCGCCGATCCCGTGCAGCGCGGCGTGATAGAAGAGGTTCTGTTCGAGCGAGAGATCGAGATCGAGCGTGCGCGCCTGGAAGACGGCGCCGAGCAGCCTCAGCGCCGCTCCAGGCTCGCGGCGCAGATCGCGGCCGAAAATGCGAATGTCGCCCGATTGAGCGCTGAACAGGCGGGTGACGAGCGAGAACAGCGTGCTCTTGCCCGCGCCGTTCAAGCCGAGGAGCACGGCGAATGTCGCGGGCGGCACGCATAGGCTCACATCGTCAAGCGCCTTCCGCGCGCCATAGGCGTGGCTCAGCCGCTCAACCTGAAGCGCCGGGATTGCGCGGCCTTCGGCGCAAGATCGTGCGGGGATGCGTTGGCGAGCGCGTCCATCATCGGGGAGACATCGCGACGCCCCAGGGAAGTTCGCCGACCTGGATGCTTTTGATCGCCTTGAGGCTCGCCACGTCGATCACCGAAACGTCGTTCGAGATGCCGTTGGCGACGAGGAGATATTTTTCGTCCGGCGTGAACGCGCCATGCCAGACGCGCTGGCCGACAAGCAGGTATTTCATGACCTCGTGGGTCTGGCCGTCGATGACGGCGACGCGATTGGCGGGGCCGAGCGACACGAAGGCGAGTTTGCCGTCCTTGGCGATGTTTATGCCCACGGGCTGGATCGCCTCGCGCCGCAACCCCGGCACTTCGAACGCGATGGTCTTCGTCACCACATGCTTGACGGGGTCGATGACGCTGACCGTTCCGCCGACCTCGGCCGAAACCCAAAGCTCCGAGCCGTCCGCCTTGTACGCCGCGTAGCGCGGCCGCGCGCCAACCAGCACGTTCGCCACGATCTCCTTGCGCGCGATGTCGATGAAGTGCGCCATATTGCTCGTCTCGGAGGTGCACACCACCGTTTTTCCGTCCGGGCTGACGACCATGCCCTCCGGCTCCACGCCGACCGGGATTTCGCCGATGGCGGCGCGCCGCTCCATGTCGATGACCGTGACGGTGTTGTCGTTCTCGTTGGCGACGTAGAGAAACGCGCCATCCGGCGAGAAGGCGAGCAGTTCCGGATCGGGGCCGGAAGGCAGCGTGCCGGTTACGTCCTTGCTTGCCGTGTCGATGGTCTGGATCGTGTCGTCGTCGCCGGCGGCCACCGCCACGAAACTGCCGTCCTTGCTCATGACGATGCCGCGCGGGCGCTGCCCCACCTTGATCGTGCGCGTCACTTCCAGCTTGTCCGTATCGATCACCGACACGGTGTTGCTCTTTTCGTTCGAGACGTAGGCCTCGAAGGCGAACGCGGGACTGGCGGCGAGAAGGGCGGCGAGAACGATACCGGCGCGGCGACTCTGAACTCATGCTCACCGCTCTACCATCACTTCAGCTGACATTTCGTTTCCGGCCGATCGTAGCCGAGCGTGTCGAGTTCCGAGACCTGATGCAGGAAGCCTTCCTGCGGCGACACCGACGTGACGTTGCGGCCGTCGCTCAGAATGATGGGCTGGCGCAATTGCAGGTTCCAGGGGCGGAGCGTGAGCCGCTGCCCCTTGTAGGCCGAGAGCGAAAAATCGGGGCCGGTGAGGTAGGCGCGGATCGCCTGCGCGTCCGCCGATTTGGTGCGCGTCGCCGCCTCGCCGATCATGCGCGCCGCCGACCAGGCCTGCATGTCGAGCGCGGTCATGCGCCGCGAGAACTTCTTCATGAAGCGGTTCTGCAGCTGCGTCGCGCCCCACTGCTCCATCGCGGGAGACCAGCTCGTGGGCTTCAGCCCGGCGGAGCCCGCCACGGGACGCGGATCGTAGGTGCGATAAGGCAGATAGGCGGCGAACACCTCGCTTTCGTCCGCCGCGACGAGCACATCGTAGCCGGGCGCGCCTTGCGTGAAGGCGGGAATCTGCCGCTGGATCAGCGCGATGCCGGTGTCCGTCTGCCGCGCGCCGCCGGTATCCTGGAATACGCGCTCCTCCACGATCTTCGCCCCAAAGCGCGTCGCGGATCGCTTCAGAGCGTCGCCCCAGAGCTTGTCCGTCTCGTGCGATCCAACCACGAAAAACCACTTCCGCCAGCGCTTCCAGACGAGATATTGCGCGAGCCCGTCCGCCAGCATGGAGCGCGTGGGCGCCACATGGATGACATTGGCGCGGCAGTCCTCCTCGCGCAGCCTGTCGTCAGTCGCACCCGCGTTGAAGAACAGCATGCCCCGCGCGCGCGCCGCATCGGCGGCTTTCAGCAGCCGATCGGCGAGCAGATCCGCGATGACGAGCGAGACGCCCTTATCCGCCAGCGCGTTGACGGCGGCGGCTGGATCGTCGCCCGGCTTGACCTTCACATCCTCAAGCGAGAACCTCTGATTGAGGAAGCGGCCCGTCGTATTGTTATCGCCGGTCGCAAGCTCGGCCCCCGCAAGGCCGTCGTCCGGCGCCGGCTTATCGAGCAGCGAGATCGTGCTTTGCTCTTCGGAAGCGCGCAGATAGCCGGCGCGCACGGCCATCTCCTGCGCGGCGGCGTTTGCAACCCAAAGCCAGAACAGCGCGCAGACAATAATGCCGCTGGCGACGCGCCGCTTGTCCAAAAGGCTTCCCCTTGTACATCAGAAGCTTGCTTGGATGATGATGGGGTGGCGCGCCGCCGCTGCAAGGGCGCGCTGCCAGGTTCTTTGGCAGATCGTCCTCGTTAATGCAGCTTTTCACCCTTCCCAATTTTCCACGGTCAATCCGTCCACGCGCTGAACGTCCCGCAAATTGCGAGACACAAGCACGAGGCCGCGCGCGCACGCCTGCCCCGCGATCAGCACATCGTAGGAACCGGCCGGCGTTCCCAACGCCTCCAGCGCGGCGCGGATTTCTCCAGCTTGGCGGGCGTCTTCCTTGTCGAACGGCTCGACCTCGAACTGCAAACTGTCGACGATAGTCGGATTGTGCGCGCGGCGCTGGCTCTTGAACGCGCCGAAGTAAAGCTCATGAACGGCGATGGCGGGCAAACCGATGTCGGTTGGGCGGTGCTGCCGCGCACGCTGAGCTAGCGGCCCGCTAGGATGTCTGAGCAAGGCGATCACCGCGTTGGCGTCGAAGAGGTAGCGCATCAGCCAAATGCTTCATCCAGCGCTGGGCGCTCCTGCATAGGAGGCTGCTCCAGCGCGGCCTCGACGAAATCGGAGTCCAGCGAGCCGGATAAACCATCCAGCCATGCCCAATCCGCTGGAATCGGCTCCAAGATGACGGCTGCGCCGTGCCGGCGGATGCGGACTTCCTCGCCCTCAAATCGATAGTCTTTTGGCAGTCTGACCGCTTGGGAGCGGCCCGACCAGAACACGCGCGCGGTTTCCATGCGGCCTCCAAGTGGTATATATCAAAAGAATATACCACTGCGCCGTTTAGGTGAAACGTCCAACGCCGCCAGGGATTTCGATCTGCCGTTCACGACATTTCGCGGAGCCGCGCCAGCACCTTCAGCCCCGCATAGCCATCTTCCGGCTTCATGCCAACCTTGCGCTGAAAAGCGCCGATCGCGCGCATGGTGTCCTTGCCGACGCGGCCGTCCGTCCCGTCGGTGTCGAAGCCGAGCGCGGTGAGGCGGCGCTGGATCTCCTGCACCTCGGCCAGCGTCGGCAGCCGCTCGCCGCCCGGAAACGCCTGCACGAACGGGCCTTCGCCGCGAATGCGGCCGGCGAGATGCGCAACGGCCAGCGCGTAGGCGTTCGCCGGATTGTAGGATTTGATCGCATCGAAATTGTGCGTCAGCAGGAAGACCGGGCCGCCCGGCGCCGGCTGCCAGAGGCGGGCCTTCTCGGCGGGTCTCGGGAAGGGCTGGCCGTTCGCGCAGCGCACGCCTCGGTCGCGCCAGCTTGCGATGCTGCGCATCCCGCCCGCAACCCTTGACCCGCGCGGCAGGACAACCTCATAGCCCCAGCCTTCGCCGCGCCGGTAATGGCCGCGCTCGGCGAGATAGCGCGCCGTACCGGCCAGCGCATCGTCCGGCGCGCCATAGGGCGAAATGCGGCCATCCTTGTTGAAATCGACCCCCATGTTGAGCCAGACTTCCGGCATCCATTGCGTGTGGCCCATCGCGCCGGCCCAGGAGCCGATCATCTCCTCCGGCTTCGCCCAGCCGCGCTCCACGATGACGAGCGCGTTCAGAAGCTCCTGCTCCCAATAGCGCCGCCGCCGCGGTTCGCCCCAGGCGAGCGCCGCGAGCGCGGGGAAGATGGGCCGCATGTGCTTCGGGTTGGTGACAAGGTCGCCGAAAGCCGTCTCCATGCCCCATAGGCCGAGCATGATATGCCGGTCGACGCCATAGGCGCGCTCCACCCGCTCCAGCACCGCGGCGTGCTCCTTGGCGCGCTCCTTGCCGGCCGCGATGCGCCAATCGGACACGCGGCGGTTCAGATACTGCCAGACCTCTTCCTGGAATTCGGGCTGCTCGCGGTCCAGCTCATACACCGATGTATCGGGCTTGAGCCCGGCCATGACGCGCGTGTAGGTTGCATCGGACACGCCCTTCGCGCGGGCGCGGCTGCGGAAGCCCTCGACCCAGTTTGCGAAGGCCGGTGAAGCGAAAGCAGCGCCGCCGCCGCATACGCCAGCGGCAAGCCCTCCGAGCGCCGCCGAAAGCACCGCTCTCCGTGATATATTTGTCATCATCTCGCTAAGGTTGCAGAAAAGAGCAGCGAAATTTGGGCGCCTCTCATGCCGATTTTTTCGCGGGACATCCGGTGCGGAGTCGCGCTGCCGCTGACGCACCCGGAGCGCCGCTCACGACATCGAAATCAGCCTTCTGCCCGGCGGCGCAATTCCCGGCCCCGCCTCCGCGGGGCTAAACTCCAGCGGGAATCCAGGTATCCCAACGCTTATCGAAACAAAGGAGCGGCCGCGTCCGATTAAACGCACGATGCTTTTAATTGTTTAGCTGGATGGCCGGATCAAGCCGAGGGTCATGCCTGGCCGAGCCCCGCCACGACAATAGGCGGCGGCGTGACGACGGGATTGGCGCGTCGCGGCCCTTCTCCCAAGGCGACGCCTTGTGGTATTATAATACCGCTAAAGTCGACCTTTTTTGCAAAACGAACCCAATAGAGTTAATCGCTTGTAAGCGCCCGCAGGCACGATAGGCCCGAACCTTCCGGCCTGCGGCGATTGGCGTCACAGGCCTTCGGGCAAAGCCTGACCCGGCAGGCCGAGCACGCAGGGCGGGTCGATCAGGTTGTCGGGGCGCGCTCCGAAGTTCAGAAGATCGGGGCGCCCAGTACTCGGCCGCGATGCGCTCCGCGAGTTCGCGCACGGCGATGGGGACGCCGGAGCAAACATTATAGGCGCCCGTCACATCGCCCTGGAGCAGCGCCACGAGTTTCTCGGCCGCGTCGCGCACGTCGATGAAATCGCGGATTTGCCGCCCGCCGGTCAGATCGACGCGTTCGCCGGCGGCAAGCTGGCTCCTGAGATAGGGAACGAGGCGCCCGGATGTTCGCCCTCACCATGGAGGTAGAACAGCCGCGCCCAGACAAACGCCACGCCCTGCGGGGGAAGCCATTGCGACAAGGCCAGGAAAGCCGCCGCCTTCGCCCCCGCATAGGGCGTCGCCGGACGCAGGGGCGTATCTGTCGAGAGCAGGCCGCCCGAAAGCTCGTACTCGAAGCAGGTTCCCACCCCGAGAAACAGCCTGACCTTCGCCGCCGCTGCGCCTTTCGCCAGCGACAAGGTTCCCTGCAGGCAATCAATGTTCTCGGGCGCAATCAGGTAGCGGCCGGGCGTGGCGATCCAGGCGAGGTGCGCGATGCAGTCCACCCCGTCGCAAACCTTGCTCCACCAGCCGGGCGTTTCCGCAAAGAGATCGCCGCTTTCGACGATCTCGATATCGCCGGACCAGGGTGGCAGCCGCGCGCCGCTCCCGGTGCGGATGACGGCGCGAACCGGGACGGCGCTTTCCGCCAAGGCGCGCAAGACATGCCGGCCGACAAATCCAGTCCCGCCCGTGATCAGCACGCGCCCTTGCGTCATACGTTCGCCAGTCGCGGGATGGCGGTCACGAAGCGCGCGCCGCGACGGGACAGCGGCTCAAGCTGGCTCTTGATCTCGGCGGCGATGTTCCACGGCAGGATCAGCACGCAGTCGGGCCGCGCCTCTTCGATCGCCGACGGCGGCAGGATGGGGATGTGGCTTCCGGGCAGGTACTGGCCCTGCTTGGAGGGCGCCGCGTCGCACACGAAGGGCAGAAGGTCCGGCCGGACGCCTGCGAAGTTCAGCAGCGTGTTGCCTTTCGCCGCCGCGCCATAGCCCGCCACCTTGCGCCCCGCCCGCTTCTCGGCGATCAGGAACAGGAGCAACTCGTCCTTGATGCGCTCCGCCTCGGCCTGGAGGCTGGCGTAAAGAGCGGGCGTCGCGATCCCGGCGTCCGCCTCGGCGGCGGCGATGCTTTCGAGCGGTGCGCTTGGGCGGTGGCTCGCGCCTTCGTGGCAGGCGAATACCCGCAAGGAGCCGCCATGCGTCGGAAGCTCCTCGACATCGAAAACCCGCAGCCCGGCCGCCTGGAGCACCCGGCGCACGGTGTGCAGCGAAAGATAGGAGTAGTGCTCGTGGTAGATCGTGTCGAACTGGAGCCCCTGGATGAGTTGCAGGATGTGCGGGAACTCGAAGGTCGCCACGCCCTCGGGCGCCAGCAGCGCCGCCACGCCGCGCACGAAATCGTCGATGCCGGGAACATGCGCGAGCACATTGTTGGCGGCGAAGAGATCAGCCTTGCGGCGCGCGGCGGCGATGGCGCGGCCGGTCGCTTCGCCAAGGAAGATCTCCTCCGTCTCGATCCCCTTCTGGCGCGCGGCGGCCGCGGTGGACGCCGTCGGCTCGATGCCGAGACAGGGGATGCCACGGCCCGCGACGAACTGAAGGAGATAGCCGTCGTTCGAGGCCGCCTCGACGACGAAGCTTTCCGATGAAAGCCCGAAGCGCTCGACCATTGCCGCCACATAACGCTCCGCATGCGCGACCCAGCTTTTCGAGACCGACGAGAAGTAGGCGTAATCGGGCGTGAACAGCTCGTGGGCCGCCGCATGTGCGGGAAGCTGCACGAGCCAGCACTCCTCGCAGACATAGGCGCGCAAGGGAAAGGCGACCTCCGGCGCGCCGATCCGTTCGGCCGGAACATAGGCGTTCGACGGCGGCTGGTGGCCGAGATCGACGAACACCCTGCTTAGCTCGCTTCCGCAATGGCGGCACTTCAGCATGGCGCTTCGAACCTCCCGCACGCTCGTCCGGCGCAAGCAGCCCTCATGAGCGCGCCGCTTCGTAGCTGGCGATGCTCTGCAGCATATGCTCGCGCACAGCCTTCCGAGAGGCGCCGATGCTCGCGTGGTATCCTGTCATGGTCTCTTCGGCGGTTCGGGCGAAATCCCAGCGCGGCGTCCAGCCGAGGCGCGCCCGCGCGCGATCGACGGCAAGCGCCAGATAATGCGCTTCGTGCGGCTGCGTCCCGCCGCTTGCGTCGCGCCATCCGTATGTCTCGCCGGGCCAGGCGGCGATGGACTGCTCCACCAAGTCTCGCACGCTTCGGTCGCCGCCGGCCAGGGGGCCGAAATTGAACGCGTCCTGAAACTCCGGCCTGTCCGAGTTCGCGAGCGCTTCGGCAAGAAGGAGATACCCGCCGAGCGGCTCCAGCACGTGCTGCCACGGCCGCACCGCATTCGGGTTTCGCACCGTGAGCGGAGCCTTCGCCATCAGCGCGCGAACAAGATCGGGGACGATGCGATTGGCCGCCCAGTCGCCGGCGCCGATGACATTTCCAGCGCGCGCGGAGGCCACCCGCACGCCCGATTTAGCAAGGAACGAGCGGCGCCAGGAGGAAATCGCCAGCTCCGACGCCGCCTTGGACGCGCTGTAGGGATCGTAGCCGCCGAGCGCATCGCTTTCGCGATAACGCTGCTCCCAGTTCAAGTTCTCGTACACCTTGTCGGTGGTGATCATCACAGCGGCGCAAGGCTTGCCGAGCGGGCGCAGCGCGTTGAGCACGCTGATCGTGCCCATGACGTTGGTTTCGAACGTCGCGGCGGGGTCTTCGTAAGAGGCCAGGACCAGGGACTGCGCAGCGAAGTGAAACACAACGTCGGGCTGCGCTTCATCGACGAGCCGCGCCACGGCCTCGCCATCGCGAATGTCGCCGATGCGGCTGTCGAAATCCTCCGCGATGCCCAATTGCTCGAACAATGCGGGCTTCGTGTCGGGCGGCAGGGCGTAGCCTGTCAGATTGGCGCCGAGGCGCAGCAGCCAAAGCGACATCCAGGCGCCCTTGAACCCGGTGTGCCCCGTCAGAAGCACGCGCTTTCCGCTCCAGAAAGTCACGCCCAGACCTTCCAATGCGCCTCGCCGCTGTGCCAGAGCTCCTCCAGCTGGCTCTTGTCGCGCAGCGTATCCATCGCCTGCCAGAAGCCCTTGTGATTATAGACTTGCAATTCGCCGTCGGACGCTATGCTGCGCAAGGCGTCGGATTCCCAGCTCGATGCGTCGCCGTCGATATAGCCGATCGCCTTTGGATTTATGACAAAAAAGCCGCCATTGATCCAGCCGCCGTCGCCGCGCGGCTTTTCGACGAAGCCCGTCACCTTGGAGCCGTCCGTCACCAGCGCGCCGTAGCGTCCCGGCGGCTGCACGGCGGTCACGGTGGCGAGCTTGCCGTGCGACTTGTGGAAACCGATGAGCGCGGAGATATCCACGTCGCTGACGCCGTCGCCGTAGGTGAAGCAGAAATACGGGTCTTTCTCGACGAATTGCTTCACCCGCTTCAGGCGGCCTCCGGTCTGGGTGTTCTCGCCCGTATCGACGAGGGTCACGCGCCACGGCTCGCGCGGCCTGGTGAATTTCCGTGCGATTGTTCGCCATGTCGAACGTCACATCGGACATGTGCAGAAAATAGTTGGAGAAATACTCCTTGATGATATATCCCTTATAACCGCAGCATATGATAAAGTCATTAATGCCATGAGCGGAGAATATTTTCATGATATGCCACAATATTGGCCGCCCTCCGATCTCGATCATCGGCTTAGGCCTTAAATGAGTTTCCTCGGACAGGCGTGTTCCAAGCCCGCCTGCGAGAATCACTGCCTTCATCGGGCGCGATTTCTCCATTCTTGCATGAACCTCCGAAAGCGACGGCGCGAGCGCCGCCGGTCAAAGGCCAGACGAAAGCGCGGCCTTCGCGCCTCACTATAGACGACACATTATCTCAGGCCAAGCCATCGGGAGCCGCTAGCAACAGCCTTCGCTCACACGGCGCCCGCGCCGGAAAGCGATTGCGCGCCCGTCAGCACGAGCGCCGGCAACATCACGACGAAAGACGCGCCCGCAGTCGTATCTTCGAGGCGGATGTCGCCGCCGTGGGCGCGAACGAGCTCCGCCGTGATCACAAGGCCGAGGCCGTTGCTGTCGCGCTTGGCGGAGGTCTGGAACGCCTTGAACAGGCCGTCCCTCAAATTGGCGGGAACTCCGGGGCCGTTATCGCTCACTGTGATGACGGCCATTCGCCCTTCCAGCCGGGCCGCGACCTCGATCGCGGGCTGAGCGCAGGGCGGGTCGGCCTCGCGCAAAGCTTCCAGCGCATTGCGAATTAGGTTTGCAAGCACTCGGAATGTCTGGTCGCGGTCGGCGAACAGCGCGATGGAAGGCGGCACGGAAACTGTCATTTTCACGCCGCTCAGCTCTTCCACGCCCAGGCTTTCGTTGACCTCCGTGACAAGCGCGCGAAGCGGCACGCGCACACGATTGGGCGGCGCCTCCTCGCTACGCCCGTATTTCATGGTGTTCGTGCAAAGCGTGATGGCGCGGTCGAGCGCGCGAATGAGCCGCGGCAGCGAGCGCTGCACCGTCGGGTCCGAAACCGTGGCGAGCCGGTCGGAGACGATCTGGGCGCTCGCCAGGATGTTCCGCAGGTCGTGATTGATCTTCGACACCGCGAGCCCGAGATTTGCGAGCCGCGCCTTCTCCCGGAGCAGGCCGGACAGCTGCGTCTGCAGCGTCGCCAATTCTTTCTCGGCGACGCCGACCTCGTCCAGCCGGGCCGAAGGAACCATGATCCGAGACGTATCTTCGGGGTTCTCGCGGTACACCACCATGTTTCGCGTGATCCGCATCATGGGCCGCACGAGCAGCCCGGTCAGCGCCAAATAGACGAGCGCCGCCGTGAAGAGCGAGATGACGATCGAGAGCCAGAAGATGTTGCGGGCGAAACGCCACATGGCCGCCCTCAGCGGCGTCTCGTCGATGACCACATCCATCTCGTCGCCTGGCGGCATCGTGTCGGGCGTGGCGATGACGCGGATCAAGCGCCCTGGCGGCGCGGCGAAGGCCTGCAAGGCGTCCGCGATCAGCGCCGCTATGTTCTCTGTGCGCAGGTCGTAGGTGTCGGCGATTTCCTTTGTGTCTGGCATTCCGAGCACAAGACGCCTGAATTGCGGCCGCTTGACCGACACCGCGTGGACGCCGGCCGTCGCGAGAAGCTCCTGCCGCAGACGGTCCGGGAGATCGGCGCCGCCCGAGGCTTCCAGGGCCAGCGAGGCGATCTTGGCGGCGACGACGCGCTCCATGAGCCAGTTACGGCGGAAGTTCGCCACGGAAGGCACGAAGATGAAAATTTCCGCCACCATGACGAAGGCGACGGTGAGCAGCAGTAGCTTGGCCGGAAGGCTGGTCGCAAGGCTCCACGCCCCGGCATAGGGTCGCCTCGGGCGGCGAGGCTGCGCGGAGAGCAGTTTGCCCGGATACTCAGGGTCTTGTGAGGGTCGGGTATCCAATGTGCACTGACGGCTGGTGTTACTCTTCCCTTCTAAATAGCGTCTATCACCCGAATTTCGCAAGCAATGCAATAATTCGGCGCAGCAAAGGACCTTGTGCGCTCGGCGCAAAATAGCTCACAGCGGCCCTTTTGTTGATTTCCGCCAGCGTGGGATAGGGTGACACGATACTGCTCATTTCCCTTAATGATATACCTTTTTGCATCGCGAGGCTCCACATCTGGATGAGCTCGCCGGCCTGAGCGCCAACAAGCCCCGCGCCAAGGATTTTCCCGCGTCGCGAGGCGATCACCTTCAGAAACCCGCCCGTCAGGCGCTCTGCCTGCGCGCGGTCGTTGTCGTGATAGGGCGAGCGCAGGATGGTGAGCTTGCCGTAGCGCTCCCGCGCCTTTTCCTCCGTAAGGCCCACATGCGCAAGCTCCGGATCGGTAAAGGTCACCCAGGGCATGGCGCTGTGCCTTGCGCGGGCGGGAAGACGGAACAGCGCGTTCTTGATGACAACGGTCGCGTGGTGGTTGGCAGCGTGCGTCCAATGGGTCTGGCCCGTAACGTCGCCGATGGCGTAGACCTTCTTGTTAGTCGTGCGAAGGCCGCTCGTCACCTTGATGCCGCGCTCGCTGTAGTCGATGGCGGCCGCTTCGAGATTGAGGCCGCCGACGGTGGGCGCACGGCCCGTTGCAAGCAGAAGCTCCGTGCCTTCGATGGAATAGGACTTGCCGAGCGTCGCGAAAACGATCTGGATGTTGGAGCCGAAGGGCTCGACGCGCTCGACCCGCGCGTTTTCGAGAATGCGCACGCCCTCCCCGCGAAGACGCTTCAACAGATATTCGCGAAGCTCCGGGTCGTCGCTGGAAAGCGCGCGGCCCGCTTCGACGGCGGTGACCTCGCTGCCGAGCCGGCGATGCGCCTGCGCCAGCTCCAGGCCCACCGCGCCCGCCCCAATAATGATGAGATGCGCGACGCGGTGCGTCTTGGCGAAGATGGTCTCGTTTGTGTAGAAGGGCACGCGGTCGAGCCCCGGAATGGGCGGGATGAGCGGCGTGGACCCCGTGGCCACGATGAAGCGCCGCGCCTTGATCTCATGGTCGCCCGCCTCCACCGTGTCCTTGTCGATGAAGCGCGCGCTCGCCTTGACGATGCCGACGCCGAGCCCGTTATAGCGCTCCACGGAATTGTTCGGCGCGATGGCGGCGATAACCTCCTGGATGTGGGCGGCGACGGCCTTGTGATCGATGCCGGGGTCGCCCACGCGGATGCCGAACGGCGCCGCCTCGCGGATGTCCTGCGCGCGCTTCGCCGCCGCGAGCAGCGCCTTCGACGGAACGCATCCCGTATTCAAGCATTCGCCGCCCATTGCGCCGCGCTCGACAAGCACGACGGAAACGCCAAGCGAGGCGGCGATGGCGGCGGCGGACAGCCCGCCCGATCCGGCGCCGATTACGCAGAGATCCGGCGTCAAAAGCTGCGGCATGACCGTGGTGGACTCCAATGGTTAATATGCCGCGATGTTTGGCGCGCCCGCCGCGATTTGGCAAGCCGCGTGACGCTTGCGTGCGCATTCTTGCCGGTTATACCGGCCGCCGGCGCAGACCGGACGCGGCGTGCGAGCGGGCGGCCGGCCATTAACACTATTGGGTTCGTTTTGCAAAAAGGCATGGTTTTATTGGTATCCAGATACCACATTGCTGCCCCCGGAAAGGGGTTGCGATCGCCGCGCATGGCCGCGCCCGAGGAAAAATAAAGATGGGATTTCGCCGCGCGCCCGGCTAAAAAGCGGCTCCCCGCCGCCGTCTCAAATCATGGAGGAAACCATCATGCGAGCTTTCCCACGCACGGCCTTCGCCGCGGCATTGGCGCTGGCCGCCACGCCGGGCCTTGTGGCGGCTGGCGCGTTCACCGAAGCATTGGCTCAAACCGCAGGAGCGACCATGACGACACCGTCAGGCTTGCAGATCACGGACACGAAAGTTGGCGAAGGCGCCTCGCCCAAGACCGGGCAGACCTGCGTCATGCATTACACGGGCTGGCTCTACGCCGATGGCGCGAAGGGCAAGAAATTCGACAGCTCCGTCGACCGCGGCGAGCCTTTCGAGTTCCAGATTGGCGAAGGCCAGGTCATCCGCGGCTGGGACGAAGGCGTCGCCTCGATGAAGGCCGGCGGCAAACGCACGCTCATCATTCCGCCGGCGCTCGGCTATGGCGCGCGCGGGGCCGGCGGCGTCATTCCGCCGAACGCGACGCTGATCTTCGACGTGGAGTTGCTCGGCGTGAAGGGCTGAGCAGGATCCGCCGGCTCGCCCAACGCATGTCATCCCGGCCAAGCGAAGCGCGAGCCGGGGCCGGCGCATCGATTTATTCGGATCCCGGACAAGGCTTCGCCTTTCCGGGACGACAGACGAAGGCCATCCGTTGGCTTAAGTGGGAAACTCGATTCAGGTGCGGTTTTGGGAGCGCTCAGCCAAGGGGGAACGCGTGGAAGTCAAGGATAGCAACGGAAACCTGCTGAAGGACGGCGACTCCGTCCAGATCGTCAAGGACCTGAAGGTCAAGGGCTCGTCCGTCACCCTCAAGCGCGGCACGGTCATCAAGAACATCCGTCTTACCGCGGATGAAGAGGAGATCGAGTGCAACGCCGACAAGGTCAAAGGGCTCGTTCTCAAGGCTTGCTACCTGAAGCGTGTTTGAGTTGAGAGAGCTTGCATGGTCATGGGGCGCCTGCTCAAGCAAGCTTTGCTATAACGCGGCTTCACTCGAAAGAGATGTTGATCTGAATCAACAGGCTACCGCCATGTTCGTTTTATGCTAGGAGAATGGTTGCAGGGGTGAGTTAAATCGATATTAAGCTTTCGTTGCGGTCTCGAAGGCAATATCTTGGTTTGGATGTTTGCCAATGGCGGCGAGAGCGCCGGATGGCTTTGGATGAGGTGAACGATGCCGTGGCGGCTGAAGAAAGTATCGACCGGCATCAGGGGACTGGATGAAATCACCGGCGGCGGCCTGCCAGCCGGCCGGGCGACCTTGGTCTGCGGCGGCCCCGGATGCGGCAAAACGCTGCTGGCGACCTCCTTCATCGTAGAAGGGGCGCGGAACGGCGAGCCGGCCGTTTTCCTGACTTTCGACGAGCTTCCCACCGACCTCGAAGTGAACAGCCGATCGCTCGGCTTCGATCTCGCCGATTTGCGGGCCAAGGGCCTGCTCTGCATCGATTACATCCATGTCGACCGGCAGGAAATCCACGAAACAGGCGAATACAATCTCGAAGGGCTGTTCATCCGGCTCGGCTACGCCATCGAACAGGTGAAGGCGAAGCGGATCGTGCTCGACGGCATGGACACTCTATTTGCCGGCTTGCCGAACGAAGCGCTTCTGCGCTCGGAGCTTCGGCGCATGTTTGCCTGGCTCAAGGAGCGCGGCCTGTCCAGCGTCATCACGGCGGAGCGCGGCGACCACGCGCTCACGCGGCACGGCATCGAGGAATATGTGTCGGACTGCGTCATCGTGCTCGAACAGCGGGTGCTCGACGAGCTGACGACGCGGCGGCTCCGTGTGGTGAAATATCGCGGCTCGACGCACGGCGCCAACGAATACCCGTACCTGATCGAGGATGGCGGCATCAAGATCCTCCCCATCACCTCGCTTGGCCTCGATCACAAGGTCTCTTCCGAGCGCGTTCTGAGCGAAATCGCCGGGCTCGACGCCATGCTGGAGGGTAAGGGCTTCTACAAGGGCAGCAGCATCCTCATCAGCGGCGGCCCCGGCACCGCGAAAACCAGCATCGGCGCGCATTTCGCGCTGGCGGCCGCCGGGCGCGGCGAGCGCTGCCTCTATTTCGCCTTCGAGGAGTCGGAGCCGCAGCTCGTGCGCAACATGCGGTCCATCGGCGTGGACTTGCAGCCGGCCATCGACAAGGGGCTGCTTTCCATCGTCTCGGTCCGGCCCACCACGCACGGCCTCGAAATGCATCTCACGCGCATTATGCATCTCGTTCAGGACTGCGAGCCGCTAGCCGTCGTCATCGATCCGCTCTCCGCGCTCGAAGGGGGCGGCAGCCTTGCCCAGGCCACAACGATGGTGCTACGCTTGATCGATTACATGAAATCCTCGGGCGCCACCACTCTTTGTCTCAGCGTCCAGGACGGCGGCGACAAGGCGAACCTGAACGTCTCATCGTTGATGGACACCTGGATCACCATCAAGAACGTCCAGAAGGAGAACGGACTGGAGCGCCGGCTGTTTATCGTCAAGTCTCGCGGCATGTCGCACTCGGATGTCCGGACCCTCTGCATAGGAGCCAATGGCGTGCAGGTATTGGAGCGAAAGGAAGCCCGATGAACCAGCCGCAGAGCGATCCACTCCCGATGGGGGAGGAGTATTGGCAGCTTCGCCTTTACGTGGCGGGGCAGACCGACAAATCGATCCGCGCGATCAATAACCTGACGCGCATCTGCAAGGAGCACATGGACGGCCGCTACTCGATCGAGGTGATCGACCTTGTGCAGCGCCCGCAGCTGGCGGCGGGCGACCAGATCCTGGCGGTGCCGACGCTTGTGCGCCGCCTGCCGGAGCCGATCAAGAAGATCATCGGCGATCTCTCCAGCGAGGAGCGGGTGCTGATCGGCCTCGACCTCCGCCCGCATAGGGGGCTGTTATGATCACGCATGCCGAGCTGCCTGCCGTCACCGTCCCGCGCTACGCCATGACGCTGTTCGTGACGGGCGCATCGCACCTTGCGCTGCAGGCCGTGTCGCGCGTGCGCGCCTTCTGCGAGGAGGAACTGGCCGGGAACTACGATCTCGAAGTGGTCGATCTCTACCGGTCGCCGGAGCGGGCGAAGACGGCGCAGATCATCGCCGCGCCCACGCTCCTGCGCGACCAGCCAAGCCCCGCTCGCCGGGTCATCGGAGACATGTCCAACCGGGATAAGCTGCGCGCGGCGATAAAGGTTCTCTGAGCATGCAGGCGGGGGCGGACAGCGAGCTTGCCGACCTCAGAGTTCGGCTCCAGGAGGTTGAAGAAACGCTGCGCGCGCTGCACAGCGGCGAGGTCGACGCGCTGGTTGTCGAGGGCGACGGCGGCCCGCAAGTCTTTACGCTGAAAAGCGCGGCCGAGCCTTACCGGCTTCTGGTGGAGCAGATGCGCGAAGGCGCGCTCACCCTCTCGGTCGATGGCGATATCCTCTACTGCAACGAAGCGTTCGCGACCCTTGTCGGCGACGCATCGTCCCGCATCGTCGGCGCCTCGGTCCTCAAATTCATCGCAAGGAGCGATTTCGACCGGCTGGCCGAGCAGGCGGGCTGCCGGGGCCGCGAGATGATCGTCAGGAAGGCCGAGGGCGGACACGCCGTCGTCTCCGCGTCCTCCGTCCCGCTCGCCGTCGAAGGCCAGCCCGTGATTTCCGCGGTGATCACCGATCTCACCGGCTACAAGGTCCGCATGCGCTACCAGGCGATCATGGAGTCCATCGGCGAGCCTGTTTATTCGCTGTCGCGCGATCTCGTCATCGAAAGCTGGAACCCCGGCGCCGAAAAGCTCTACGGTTACGCCGCGTCCGAAATGATCGGCCGCCCCGAGCGCGATCTTTGTCCGCCTGACGACGGCGAGGCGCTTCTGGGTCTTGCCGCGGAGGTGCAGGCCAAGGGCGAGGCGTGCGCCTGCGACGCGCGCCGCCGCCGGAAAGACGGCTCCATGGTGCAGGTCATCTTCTGCCTCGCGCCCTTGCGCGACGCCGACGGCTGCCTCTCGGGCTATGCCGCAATCGCGCACGACATTACCGAGCGGAAGGCGCAGGAACGGACGCGGCAGCTCCTCCTTGAGGAGTTGAACCACCGGGTCAAGAACACGCTCGCGATGGTGCAGTCCATCGCGCGGCTCACGCTCAGGCAGGCCAAGAGCCCCGAGCATTTCGCCGCGAGCTTCACCGGCCGCATTCAGGCGCTGGCGGGCGCGCACGACGTGCTGACCGCCTCTTCCTGGCATGGGGCGGACCTTGCCACGCTCGTGAAGGACCAGCTCATCCTGGGCGACGCGGGCGAGGGCCGGTTCGCATGCGCGGGACCCGCGATCACGCTTGAGCCGCAGGCGGCGGTGGCGCTTTCGCTTGCGCTGCATGAGCTTGGCACGAACGCGAGCAAGTACGGCGCCTTGTCGGTTCCGGGCGGCCGCGTAGACCTCAACTGGAAGCTGGAGGAAGCCGGCAAAGTTCTGACAATGCACTGGGAGGAGAAGGACGGCCCGGAGATCTCGGAGCCGAGCCGCCACGGCTTCGGCGCCTTTATCATCGAGCAGAGCCTGAGCGGCCTCGACGGCGTCGCCAGCATGCGCTTTCCGCCGGCGGGCGCGATCTGCGAGCTGCGGCTCCCGATCAAGGCCAAGAATCGGGCGAAGGGGGCCGCATGACGGCCGGGCGCATCCTCATCGTCGAGGACGAGTTCCTGCTTGCCCTGGAAATGCGAATAATCCTTTCCGACGCCGGCTATCGCACCCTCGGTCCGGCGAAAAGCGTGGATCAGGCTCTGGCGCTCATCGAGAGCGGCGACCCGCAGGCCGCGTTCGTCGACTGCAACCTCAATGGAGAGCTGGCGACAGCCGTCGCCTTGACGCTGAAGGCGAGGCGCGTGCCTTTCGCGGTTGTCTCGGGATACGCCAAGGAGCAGCTCCCGCCCGCCTTCCGCGGCGCCTTGTTCGCGGCCAAGCCGCTCGGCGCCGCGCGCGTCCTGGAGTACGCCCGCGAACTTCTGTCCGGCGGCCAGGACGCCGGGCGCCCTCACCGTTAAATCCTAAACGCTTCAGGGATCGTTGGCATGGCGCCTGGCGGTTGAGACCCGCGGCGGGCATCCGAAGCTTTTTTGTTTTGCCGCCGATCCCCATCTCCAGCAGGGTGCTGAAAAAGGCTGAAAACCCGGCTTCATCCTTCGACAGGCTCAGGATGAGGCCGAGTGTTATCGGAGGCTTAAACCTCATGGTGAGCTTGCCGAACCATGGGCAAGATCGTTTTTCAGCAACCTGATAAGATCGGTCACGTTTCAACGCTTTAGGGAGCTGAACATGCCGCAGCCGGTTGTGCCGAGCCAGGAAGGGCGAACCGCGGTTGTCACGGGAGCGAATTCGGGCATCGGGCTTTGGACCGCGCTCGGTCTCGCCAAGGCGGGCGCGCAAGTCGTCATGATATGCCGCGACCCGCATCGCGGCGAGGATGCGAGAGGGCTCGTCGCGCATGCGGGGGGCCACAAGCCGGACCTCGTCATCGCCGATTTCGCGAGCCTCAAGACGGTCAGCGACGCCGCCCAGCGCATTCTCGACCGCTATCCGCAAATCCACATCCTCGTGAACAACGCCGGCCTGTTCTCCCAGGGCCGCTCGCTCACCGCCGACGGCTACGAGACGACCATCGCCGTCAATCACCTCGCGCCGTTCCTCCTCACCTATACGCTTCTACCGGCGCTGGAGAAGGGGGGCGAGCCGAGACGGCATGCGCGCATCGTCAATGTTGCTTCCGAGGCGGCGCGGCGGGCGTCGATCGACCTTGGCGACCTCATGGCGTCGCGCCGCTACAGCATGATGTCCGCATATTCCCAGTCGAAGCTCGCCAACATCCTGTTCACGAAGGAGCTTGCCCGCCGGCTGCCTCCGCGCCCCGTCTCCGCCAACAGCCTGCATCCCGGCCTGGTCGCCACGAACATCGGCAACAAGGGCGGCGTTTTCGGCGCGGCCTGGTCGGTGCTGAAGCCTGCGTTCCTCTCGCCGGAGCGCGGCGCGTGGAACTCGCTCTATGTCGCTACGTCGCCCGCCATCGAGGGCGTGAGCGGCGCCTACTTCGTGAAGCAGCGGCCCGCCGCGACCAATCCCCTCGCCGACGATCCCGCGATTGCGGCGCGCCTCTGGGCGGAAAGCGAGCGGCTTGCCGACAACGCGCTGAGCAAGGCCCGCGCCGCCGCCTGACCGCCGCCCAGCCCGTGCACGAAACAAAGCGTCGCGGGCCGCCATAGCGCGGGTTCCGTTCTAGCTCGTCTGCTGGTACAAGCATGACACAATTATTTCATCGCCAGAGGATGCGGGATTGCTGGAGCGCCTGTCGAACTCAGCGGCCGAAACATGGGCGCGCGCGCAAGATGCGGCGACGCAATTGCTCGCGCCTTCGGTGCGGCTTGGCGTGACGGGGCTGTCGCGCGCCGGCAAGACCGTTTTCATCACATCGCTTGTCCACAACCTGCTCGCCGGCAACGCGATGCCGTTTTTCGAGCCGTTCGCGCAGAACCGCATCGTGAAGGCCTATCTTGAGCCGCAGCCGGACGACCAGGTGCCGCGCTTCGACTACGAGGGCAATCTCGCGCAGCTCACCGGCGCTTCGCCGCAATGGCCGGAGGGCACGCGGCACATCAGCGAGCTTCGCCTCACGCTCGAATTCTCGGCGAGCGCCATGATGCGCCGCGCGCTCGGCGCCAAGACGATGCATCTCGACATCGTCGATTACCCCGGCGAGTGGCTACTCGATCTGCCGCTGCTGAACCTGAGCTACGAAGAATGGTCGCGGCAGTCGATTGCGCAGGCGCGTGAGCCGGTGCGCGCGCCCGCCGCCAAGGACTGGCTCGAATTCCTCGCCACCACCAACGCGGTCGCCAAGAAGGACGAAGAACTCGCGCGGAAAGGCGCCGAGATCTTCACGCAATACTTGCGCAAATGCCGCGACGAATTGCTCTCGCTCTCCTGCCTGCCGCCGGGCCGCTTCCTCATGCCGGGCGACCTCGCAGGCTCGCCGGCCTTCACCTTCTTCCCGCTCGATACGCCCGACTCCGCAATGGTGCCGAGGAGCAGCATCTGGGCCATGATGGAGCGGCGGTATCGCGCCTACAAAACCTATGTGATCCAGCCGTTTTTCCGCGATCACTTCGCGCGGCTCGACCGCCAGATCGTGCTCACGGACGTGCTTACCGTCGTGAACGCGGGCGCGGAAGCGGTTGCGGACCTGGAGCGCGCGCTTTCCGATATCCTCTATTGTTTCCGCCAGGGACAGAACACGTGGCATTCGCTGTTTAGCGGCCGCAAGATCGACCGCATCGTATTCGCGGCCACGAAAGCGGATCACCTGCACCACACCAATCACGACCGGCTGGAGGCGATCTTGCAGCTGATCGCGTCGAAGAGCATGCAGCGCGCGTCGTTCGCCGGCGCCGACGTGCGGGCCTTTGCGCTGGCGAGCGTGCGCGTCACCAACGAGGCGGAGCTGCGCCACGGTAACGAGCTCTATCCCTGCATCGTCGGCGTGCCGCAGAAGGGCGAGCGCATCGGCAGCCGCGTCTTCAACGGCAAGGAGCAGTACGCCATATTCCCCGGCGACCTGCCCGAAGACCCCGCGCTGGCCCTGTCGCCGGAATGGCTCAATTCCGGCAATGCGTTGCGTTTCGTGCGCTTCCGCCCCCAACGGCAGACTTCGCTCGAATTCGGGCAAAGCGCGTTTCTGCAGCACATCCGGCTCGACCGGGCCTTGAACTTCCTGATCGGCGATAAATTATCATGAACGGACCGCCCAAAAGCCGCCCTCCCGTGGCCTTCAGCCTCGACGATCCCCGCTTGAAGGTGGACGGCCCGCTGCCGCCGCCCCCGGTCGACGATACGCCGCCGCCGAAGCCTGAGCCGAAAGCCAGGGCCGAGGCGCCAAGGCCCAGGGCGGAGCCGCCGAAGGCGAAGCCGGCCGCGCCCGCGGAGCCGGCGCCCATGCACGAGCCTGCCGCGGCGGGGCGCGAAACCCGCGTCGTGCCCGAATTCGTGCGCGTGGGCCGCAGCTGGGGCGGCATCTTCCTCAGCGCCGTCGGAGGACTTCTCGTCCTGACGGCGATCCTTTGGGTTCAGGACGCCTTCCTGACCCTGCTCGGGCGGAAGGACTGGCTCGGCTGGGCGGCCACCATCTTGCTCGCCGTCGCGGTCTTCGCCTTCGTCATGATCCTCGCTCGCGAAGTTGTCGGCCTCTACCGGCTCGCCGCCGTAACCGCACTGCGCAAGCGCGCCGAGGCTGCGCTCGCTTCAGAGGACGCGACCGAGGCTCGCGAGTTCGCCGCCGGCATCCGGGCGATGCTGGAGGAGCGGCGCGAACTCGCCGACGGCATTGCGCGGCTTGAAAAGCATCAGCGCGACATCATGGACGGGCGGCAGGTGCTGACGCTGACCGAGCGCGAACTCCTGATGCCGCTCGATAAGATCGCCCGCGTCACGGTCGGCACGTCCGGCCGAAGGGTGTCGATGGCGACCGCGCTCAGCCCCGCCGCTGTCTTCGCGGTGGGCTTCGTGGCCTATGAGAATTTCCGCATGCTGCGCAACCTCGCGGGGATCTACGGCGGCAGGCCGGGATTCCTGGCGATGCTCCGGCTCATGCGCCTCATCGCGGGGCATCTCGCGGTCACGGGCGGCATCGCGTTTACGGACGACATTCTCGGGCAGTTCGTCGGCCACGGCATGACCTCGCGCCTGTCGCGACGGCTCGGCGAGGGCCTCATCAATGGCGGCTTCACGATCCGCATCGGCATCGCCGCCGTCGAGGTGCTGCGCCCGCTGCCTTACGTCGAGGCGAAGCAGCCGCGCCTTCGAGAGTTCGTGTCCGAGTTTCTGAAGGCCGGCCAGAAGCCGGAGGCGAGCCAGGGCGCCGAGCGGGCCTGAGCTGGAACGAACCAATTCGCAGGGCGTTCACTCCACAACCTGTCGCGAGATTGCGACGAAAGTTTATGGAGTTGGCCATGAAGTATATCGTGATCGCCGCGGCGGCGGCGTTGTCGCTTGCGGGCCCTGCGACAAGTGCTGATGCGGGTTCAAAATCCCTTTCGTTCACGAACGCCGAGGCGTTCGCCCAGGAATTGAAGTCGAGCAGCGATTTCGAAATCGTGTCGAGTTCGCTGGCCCAGCAACAATCGAAGAACGAAGAGATCAAGAAATTTGCGCAAAAGATGATCGACGATCATCAAGCCGCCAATCGGAAGCTCACCGACACGCTAAAACAGGCCCGGCTGCCTGAGCCGGAATACACAATGACCGAGGAGTATACGAGTTCTGGTGCAAGATTTGGAGCCTCTCCACGGCGCGCAGTTCGATCGCCAATACATTGAGGAACAGCTCAAAGCGCATCGGGACGCCATAGAGCTTCTCGAAATCTATTCGAAGCGGGGCGACAACGACGCCTTGAAGCAGCTTGCCGCATCGCTCCTTCCGACAATCGAGGAGCATTACCGGCTGGCCCAGAACCTCGTCGGCATGGGCGCCACGGCGCGCCGCTAAAAATGCGCATAAGGTCATGGCCGCCCTTGCAGGCGGACATCCAGGGAAAAGAACGTGGATGGCCGGGTCGAGCCGGCCATGACTTTGCGGGCGCACGCCTGCCGGCGCGGAAAAGATTGCATCGGCCGTTTTTCCCGTCCAAATCAGCGTGAAATAGAAAGCATGCTGCGCGGAATTCATGGCCCCTCTTCTCACGCTCCAGAATATTGCGCTAACCTTCGGCGGGACGCCGCTGTTCGAGGACGCCAATCTCTCCGTCTCCGAAGGCGAGCGGATCTGCATCGTCGGCCGCAACGGCTCCGGCAAATCGACGCTGATGAAGATCGCGGCGGGCCTTGTCGAGCCCGACGCGGGCGTGCGTTTCATCCAGCCGGGCGCGACGCTTCGCTACCTGCCGCAGGAGCCGGATTTCGGCGCGCACAAGAGCGTGCTGGCTTATGTCGAAAGCGGGCTCGGCCCGAGCGACGATCCGCATTGGGCGCGCCTTCTGTTGAGCGATCTCGGTCTTTCGGGCGAGGAGGCGCCGGCGACGCTGTCCGGCGGCGAAGCGCGCCGCGCCGCGCTCGTCAAGACGCTGGCGCCGAACCCCGATGTGCTGCTCCTCGATGAGCCGACGAACCATCTCGACATCCAGGTCATCGAATGGCTCGAAAAAAAGCTCGGCGGCATGCGTTCGGCGCTTGTGCTCATCAGCCACGACCGCCGCTTCCTCACGAACCTGTCCCGCAGCACGGTCTGGGTGGACCGCGGCGCGACGCGCGCCATCGCCATCGGCTTCGGCGGCTTCGAAGCATGGCGCGACGAAATGCTGGCCCAGGAGGAGCTGGATCGCCACAAGCTCGCGCGCAAGATCGAGCGCGAGGCCGATTGGCTGCGCTACGGCGTCACCGCGCGGCGCAAGCGCAATGTCCGCCGGCTGGCCGATTTGCAGGCGATGCGCGAGGCGAAAAAGACCGCGAAGCGCGCGCCCGGGCAGGCGAAGCTCGAAGCCGTGGACGGCGCGCTCTCCGGCAAGCTCGTGATCGAGGCGAAAGGCGTCTCGAAAGCCTTCGACGGCAAGACCGTGGTCGGCGCGTTCGGCGTCCGCGTGCATCGCGGCGACCGCGTGGGCGTGGCCGGGCCGAACGGGACGGGCAAGACCACGCTCGTTAACATGCTGATCGGCAAGCTCGAACCGGATGAGGGCGCGGTGCGGCTCGGCGCCAATCTGGAGATTGCAAGCCTGGAGCAGAACCGGGATAGCCTGAAGCCGGATTGGACGGTGGCCGACGCGCTGACGGGCGGAAGCGGCGATCTTGTCGTCATCGACGGCGTTGCGCGCCACGTCGCCTCCTACATGCAGGATTTTCTGTTCCTGCCGGAGCAGGTCCGCACGCCCGTGAAGGTGCTGTCGGGCGGGGAGCGCGCGCGCCTGATGCTAGCCAGGGCGCTCGCCAAGCCGTCGAACCTTCTCGTGCTCGACGAGCCGACGAACGACCTCGACATCGAAACGCTCGATGTGCTGGAGGATATGCTCGCGTCCTATGCCGGCACGCTGATCCTGATCAGCCACGACCGCGATTTTCTCGACCGCATCGCAACTTCGGTCATCGCGCCAGACGGCGGCGGGCGTTGGATCGAATATGCCGGCGGCTATACGGACATGATCGCGCAGAGGGGCGGCCGGACGTTCTCGATGGACGCGCCCAAGGCGGCCAGGCCGGACGCGGCGGCGAAGGAAAAGGCGCAAGGCGCGGGCGAGACAAAGGCCAAGCGGCGGCTCAGCTTCAACGAGAAGCACGCGCTTGAAACGCTGCCCGCCAAGATCGCCGCGCTGGAAAAGGAGATCGCCCGGCTGCAAGTGCAGTTGCACGACCCGGCTCTCTACGCCAAGGACCGCGCGGCTTTCGATAAGGCGAGCGCCGCTCTCGTCAAAGCGCAGGAGGAACTCGCGGAAGCCGAACACCGCTGGCTCGAACTCGAAATCCTCCGCGAGCAAATCGGCGCCGGCTAGCCGGCGGCTTCCATAATGTCATGGCCGGCTCGACCGATTGTTGTCCGGTTCGTTTCACTTGCGGGGTATTCGCTCACCCTTCTATGTCACCCCGGAAAGCGCCACCCGCTTGTCCGGGGTCTACCTCAATCCTTCGGTTCGAGGTTTGAAAGATCCCGGAAACGCGCGCGCGTTTCCGGGATGATGCGGTGCTGAAAACTCTGAGGAATTAAACCGGACAGCCATGACCCCGACGCTTATTGTACGCCAGGCGACGGCTTACCCGCGACCTGACCGCCGTCGAGCGACGCGGTCGCCTTCGGCCATTGCAGGTCGAACCAGTTGCCCTTCGGCAGGAGCCTGTTCTTGAGGAAGGCGAAGAACACCGGCGGCTTGACGATCTCCACGAAGTCCTGCGTGGGCGGCGTCGCGAAATAGGTGGCCGCCAGCGCCACGGCCATCAGCGCCGACGCGCGCAGCGAATGGGTGTCGATCAGTTTCAGCGCGGTCCCGAAGGATTTCTTGATCACGCGGCCCTCGACATCCACCGAGTAGATTTCGTCGAGCACGAGATGGATGACGAAGCCGATAAAGAGGAACAGGCCCGCCAGCCATGCGAGTGCGGATGGCTCGCCGAAGATGTGGTCGAAGATGACGGCGGTGAGCGCCATGAAAAATCCGGCTGCAAGGATCGAATGGAAGATGCCGCGGTGCCGTGTGCGCTTATGGAAGGCGTAGAACGCGCCATAACGCACGAGGGCGAAGACGCCAAGCCAGATCGCCCATAGCTCCAGGATCGAAAATTTGTGCGCGAGCGAGAACACCGCGGCGAACGCGACCACGATGCCGAGCGCCGAGAACAGCAAGCGCGACGGCTCCGATTTTTCGAGGTCGATGTCCGGCAGGATGCCGCCGATGGCGCAGGCCAGCGTGAGCGTGACCATGTAGTTCGGCGGGGCGGCCTGTCCCGCCAGCGCGACCGTTGCGCAAAGTCCGCCCCCGACAGACGCCACCGCCAAATGTGTGCTGAAATTCGCCATGTTGCCCTCCGTTAACGCAAGTTAACAGATTCGCGCCCGCGGCAAGGCTGGCGGCGCGGCGCGGCCTCAGATAGCTGTGGTCAAGAAGTCGATGGCGGATGGTTCTTGCGATGCCGGAAGCGCGGCCAGCGTTGGGACTGCCTGGACTAGCCGGTGGCGAGCCACCCCTTGCCGACCGCATATCCCACAAGCTCTACGCGGCTGCGGAAGCCGAGCTTATCCATCGCGCGCGCCTTATAGGTCTCGATGCTCTTCACGCTGATCTGCAGGAGAGCGGCAATGGCCTTGTTGCTGTGCCCGACCGCAGTCAGCCGCAGCACCTCGACTTCGCGCTCGCTCAGTTCAGCCTGCGCCTCGGCGGCGTCCTTGGGGCTGCTTGAAAGCCGGTCTATGGCGTGAGCCGCGATGGACGGGTCGAGGTAAACCCCGCCCGCCGCCGCGGCCTTGATGGCGCGGGGCAAATCCTCGGCGGCCGACCTCTTGAGCACGTAGCCCGCCGCGCCGGCTTCGATCAGCTTGCGCAGGTAGGACCGGTCCTCATGCACGGTGAGGACAACGGCTTTGCAATCGGGAAGCAGGACCGAAAGTTGCCTCGTGACCTCGACGCCATTAAGGTCCGGCATGGACAGGTCCAACACGAGGATGGAGGGCTCGAGCTTCATGGCCATGTCGAGCGCCGTCTGACCGTCGGACGCTTCGCCAACGACCTCCACCTCCGGGTCCCCGCTCAACACGGCCTTGACGCCGGCGAGCACAACGGGATGGTCGTCGGCGACTAGAACGCGAATGCGCGGTTTGGGCGCATTCATAGCGGCACGCGGATGTAGAGGGTGCAGCCCTGGCCCGGCGCCGAATTCAACCTCCAAGGCGCCGGACACCAGCGTCAAACGCTCGCGTATGCCGAGCAGGCCGAGTCGCCTGGGCGGCCTGTCGAGAGGCGCGGCTTCGTTCGCCCAAAAGCCTTGGCCGTTGTCTTCGACGATCATGCTGACCTCCTTTTCGCTCGCCTTGAGGAGAACCGCGACACGGGTCGCTCCTGCGTGTCTCGCGATATTGTTGATCGCCTCCTGCAGCACGCGGTAGAGCGTCGTCTCGACGGCCGGCTGAAGCCGCCGGTCGTTGAGTTCGAGCCGAAGGTCGAATTGTAGATTTAAGCACTCGCTCCAGGTCTCGACAAGGTGACAAATTGCGGTTTCCAATCCGAGGTCGTCCAGCGCGGTTGGACGGATTTCCCAGGCGAGGCGGTTCACCTCGGAGCCGACGTTCTGGGCAAGACCTTTCAAGGCCTTAACGCGGCTGGCGACCGTTTCATTGGAGGGAAATGCCTGCGCAAGCTCATCGAGGCCGAGCTGCAGAAGCGTCAAAGTCTGCCCGAGACTGTCATGCAGCTCCCTGGCGATGCGATGGCGCTCGGCTTCCTGATCCTCGACCGTCGAGCGCAAGACCTGCGACAGCTCCGATTCGACAAGCGCCCGGCGTTGCGCCTCCCGCTCGAGCTCGGCCGCAACCGCTTGCCACTGCGCCAGCCGCCGGTCGAGCTCGGCGCTCAGCGCCTCCTGTTTGAGGCGGGCCTCCTCCCGCTCTCGCGCAACCTGGTCGACGCGCTTGAGGATCACCTCCATCAGCGAAAGACGCAGCGTTTTCGCGGCCTCTACGTCCACGCTTTGCCACGGGAGGGATTGGAGCCGAACCGATTCGCGCCACGCGGCGAAGCTCTTTCGGGGCGAGACCCGCTGGCCGCCGTCGGACTCCACGACCGGCTTGCTGGGATCGCCCGCCCAAGTGACTGTGCGAATCGCTTCGGGGCGGAACCACAACACGTAATCGCGAGGCGACTTCGACACCGAAAGGGCGATGAGGCCGCTCGCGATATCGGCGAATTCGATGGCGGGGGGATAGAGCAGCGGCAACCGGTCGGTATGAAAGACGCCCTCCGCCATCGTGTCGTTCAGCCAGACGACCAATGCGGCGACCTGTTCGCCGTTCGGGGTTTTCCCCAGTCCCGTCAGGCGATTATCCAGCCACAGCCCGACGCCATCCGCCTCGATGTAATCGATCAGGTTCGGGCGGTAGCGGGTCAGCCCCTCCGCCAGATCGGCCTCCCCGCTCATGCGCGTCACGAGTTTTTCGTGAATGCGCATGCTCCTGAGCTGCGCTTCGAACTCGACGGTCTCCACCTTCGTTTCGAGCTTCGCGGAAGCCATCTGCGCGAACAGCTCGCAGGCCATGCGCAGGCGCTGGGAGAGAAAGCGCGGCTTGCCGTGGTGGCATGAGATAAGCCCCCAAAGCCGCCGGCCGACGATGATCGAGAGCGACATCGACGCCGCAACGCCCATATTCGCGAGATACTCCAGATGCACCGGCGAGACGCTGCGGATCAGGCTGTGGCTGAGGTCGAGCGGGCGCCTCGAGCGCGGATGGTCGGCGGGCAGTATGGGCGCAGGGATGTAGCTCGCGTCGGGGATGAGGCGGATCCAATTGGTCAGGTAAAGGGCGCGCGCCTGTCTCGGGATGTCCGACGCCGGATAGTGCAGGCCGAGGAAGGACTCGACACCCTCGGCGCGCGATTCGGCCTCGACGCAGCCGCTGTCGTCGGGAAGAAAGCGGTAAACCGTGACGCGGTCGAAACCGGAGACCCGGCGCACCTCGTCGGCGAGCCCCTGGCAGAACTCATGCGGCGTGCCCGTTTCCTGAACGCGCGCCAGCATGGTTTTCACGAGCGCCAGCGCATCCTCGGGGCTGTTCTCGCCCACGGGCTCCAGCTCCAGAACCACGAGGCCGCCGCTCCGATAGACGAAGGTGTCTACGGTCTCCAAGTCATGCTTGCTGAGAGTTGTGAAGGCGTGCACCGGACGCATCAGCGGCCCCTCGGCGTCCAGCAGCGTCCGGAGGCGGGCGACCCTGCCGGGCGCGAACCAGTCCGTCAGGCTGCGCTCCAGGAGTTCTATCGGCTCCGCGCCGAAAATCCTGACTGTGTCGCCGCCCGCCTGGATGATCCGGAAGTCCTCCGGCTCGACCGCCAGCAGCGCGCCATGAGGCTGCACCGATCCAGGAATGTGGATCGGTTCGCGATCGCAATTGGTAATATCGGCGCCAAACGGGGGCAAACCGCCACTTGCGCCGTTGACGAGGTCGCTCATCGCGTCGCTTCAAGTGTTCTGCGCGTAGCTTCTTTTCAAAAATAGCGCCGCCAGAAAGCTAAGGAAAGCGCCGGCGCCAAATGGGGAGATCCCTCTACAACTCTGACCGTGTCCTTGACTGTAGCCCCTTTTGCCGCCGCGGTCATGGCATTTCTTCCCGATGGCGAATTTCTGTCGAGGGATTCCATGATCGAATGTCGGTATTTACCTTACATGCTGCCGTGTATGCCCCAGAACTCTCTGCGCCGTACCGTCATTGTTTTCAGCAATCCTCCTGAAGCATGACTTCGCAAAACCATTACATCATTAAGCGTGTGGCCCTTACAAGCATCAGTAAAACTATGATTGTGTCGCAGTGACACACGGAATACTGTGTCAGTACGAATTGACACATATAATAGTATGCCTATGCTGACACTGCTAAAGGCGCCGCTTCCGCTTTCGGGCCGTTAGCGCAGCCCAACGTGCGGGTTCAGCACGAGCAAATCTTACGAGGAGGTACCTATGGCAGATCCAAACAAGATCTATCCGACAGGTCTAACACTGGCCGAAGCCGAAGAGCTGCACGGTCATGTCATTAACGGAACGCGGACTTTCGGCGCCGTCGCGGTTGTCGCGCATGTGCTTGCCTACGTCCTCACCCCCTGGCTCCACTAGAACTTTAAGAAGGAGAAAAACTCATGGCCGATACTGATGGCGAACACGGGATCTGGTTGGTTGTCCCCCCCGAGACCGGTTTGATTTGGCTTCTTGGCGTCGTCGCTCTTATCGCGGTGGCTGTGCATGCACTCTTGGTTGGCCACACGAAGTGGTTCCCCGCTTACTGGGAAGGCGGCAAGGCCAAGGTTGCGATCGAACACGTCATTCCGCACGCCTAAAGCCCTTATCGATCGTCGCGAGGGGAGATGGAGACCCATCTCCTCATGCGTCAGTCGATTTTAATCCACCTACGTGCAGGTCAAGCACGAAATCTTTTTGGAGGTACAATTATGGCGGACCCAAATAAAGTTTATCCGACCGGTTTGACCTTGGCTGAGGCCGAGGAACTGCATGGCCACGTGATCAACGGCACGCGCGTCTTCGGCGCCGTCGCTGTCGTCGCTCACGTTCTCGCCTACGTCTACACCCCCTGGCTCCACTAATCACTCTAATAAGGAGAAAGACACATGGCCGATACTGATGGACAAGCCGCCATTTGGCTGTATGTGAGACCCTCGCTCGGACTGCCGCATTTCCTCGGCGCTGTCCTCTTGATCGCGGTCGCCGTGCATGCGGGCCTCATTGGCCACACGACCTGGTTCAACAAGTACTGGGAAGGCGGCAAGAAGGTTTCGATCAGCCAAGTTCTGCCGGGCAGCAACGCGTAATAGCGGGCCTGAAGTTCGCGCCTGGAGATACTTCTGGGCCGAGCCTTCCCGCGCGCACCGCCTCTTAGGCGCGGATTGTGCGCGGGATTTTTGCCATCGGCGGCCGATTGGGCGGCATCGAAAGCTTTTTTGCGATGTTTCTCCTGTCGTTCCGCTCTCGCTTTATGTGTTTGAGTTTCTGGCATCAAACGCCCGGCGGCGGTTCGTAGAATAAACAAGCGCCTCTGCGTGTAGAGTGCTTTTTAGCCAAACACATAAGCGTATAAATCATGATCGATAGCAGCGTCATATACTATAGAATAATCGTCAATATTATCTAGGGACATTATTCACCAATAATCCTGACAAGCATGAGGGTTTTTCCTAATTGTGTCGCAGTGCCACATGGTATAGTCTCAGATTAAATTTGACGCAATGGGTGCTGCTAATATCCTAGACTTGCTTACGCGCTAATATAGCCTGTTGGAGCGTAAGAGCCCAGCGTGCAGGTACAGCACGAAGACTTACAACATCCTTCGAGGAGCTAAGATTATGGCAGACCCAAAGAAAGTATATCCCACTGGCCTTACGCTTGCGGAAGCTGAGGAGTTGCACAGCCACGTCATCAACGGCACGCGCGTTTTCGGCGCGGCGGCGGTGTTTGCGCACTTTCTCGCTTACGCTCTTACCCCCTGGCTTCACTAAACCGCTTTAGAGAGGAGATTCCCTCATGGCAGATACTGATGGCGAACACGGCATCTGGTTGGTTGTCCCCCCAGAGACCGGTTTGATTTGGCTTCTTGGCGTCGTCGCTCTCATCGCGGTGGCCGTGCATGCACTCTTAGTGGGCCACACGAAGTGGTTCCCCGCCTACTGGGAAGGCGGCAAGCACAAGGTTACGATTTCGGCGCCCGCAGCCCAAGTTAAGTAGCAGCGCCGGGAAATATCCTGGCGAAACGATAACTGTGCACGGTCGTTCAGCCATCGGCTCTGCACATCGAGCCCGACCTCCTAGCGGGCCTTTACCTGCGCGTAGACGAAATCAGCCACGTCTGCGCGCAGGTTTTTTTTGATCGCCGCCGGTCAAGCGCGTCCGCTGTCAGAGCATCGCAGCCGGGACGCCGCCGCAAACCAGCTGTCAGACGGTCGCCAGCCCTCAACCTCCCGAGCGCGCGCCAAGCCGCGCCGAGGCCAGTTCTGCGATCGCGTCGAGCGTGCGGTCGATATCGGCGCGGGTCGTGCGGTGATTGACGATGGCGCAGCGGATCACGCACTCCCCGCGAATCGTCGTCCAGGACGGCGCCGCAATTCCGCTTTCCTGCAAGTCCAGCACCACCTCGCGATTGATGCTCCCGTCGCCCGCGTCACGGACGCCGAAGCAGACGATGTTGAGCGCGACGGGCGCCTTCAGCTCGAACAGCGCGCTCCGCCGCACCTTCCCGGCTAGGTATTGCGCAAGCTCGCAATTGGCGAGCATCGCATCGCCCATGCGGTCCGCGCCCAGTGTCTCGATGGACATCCAGGTCTTCAAGGCGCGAAAGCCGCGCGACAGGTCGGGGCCAAGATCGCAGGGCCACGTGTCGCCAGCGGCGAGTCCGCGCTCCGAGCGCTCCAGATAGGCGGCGGGCATGGCGAAGGCCTGCTTGTGCGCGCCGGCGTCGCGGACGAGGAGGAACCCGGCATCGTAGGGAACGTGGCCCCATTTGTGGAAATCGAGCGCGACCGACTGCGATTTCTCGATGCCCGCAAAGAGGGGCCGCAGCGCGGGCGAGAAAGTCGCGAGCGCGCCGATGGCGCCATCGACATGGAACCACAGCCCTTCCCTCGCTGAGATTTCGGCAATGCGCTCCAGGGGATCGATGGCGCCCGTGTTCACGGTTCCGGCGGTGGCGACGACAAGGAACGGCGCAAAGCCGCGCGCGCGGTCCTCCGCAATGGCTGCTTCGAGCGCGCCCACATCCATCCCGCCTGACGCATCGACCGCGACCCTGCGCAAGTTTGCCGACCCGATGCCGGATAGCTCCATCGCGCGCGCCACGCATTTATGCGCTTCCGCCGACGTATAGGCGACGAGCGGCGCGGAGAGGCCCGCGAGGCCCTCCCTCCGGGTGCCGACGCCGAGCGCCTGCACCTTCGCCACGATCAGCGCGGCCCAATTCGCGAGCGAGGAGCCGGTCACGAATAGGCCCGACGCGCTCGCGGGATAGCCGAGCGCCTCGGCCATCCACAGCGCAATCTGCTTCTCGACGTCGACGCCGATGTGGTCGCGCCCGCCGCAATTCATGTTCAGGCCGGCGGCGATCATGTCGGCAAGCATGCCGGCGGGCGTGCCCGCGCCATGCACCCAGCCCAGGAAACGCGGATGCAAATTGCCCGTCGCGTATGGCGTTATGTGCTCGCGAACCTCGTCGAGCACGCCGGCGAGGCTCTTCTCGCCGCGCGGGAGCGGCTGGGCAAAACGCGCGCGCGCCGCCTCGGGCGCCTGCCTCCAGACCGGCCCGTCCCTCACCGTCTCGATATGGGAGATGACGTCGTCCAGCATGGCGTGCGCGAGCCGGCGGAAGTCGCTCCAGTCCACTGGATCGAGATCCCGCCGCGTTTGCTCGCGCGGGTTTCCCCCCTCTTGAGACTCGTCGACGACGGCTTTGACTTCGTTTACTCGCGCGGACATCCTTGCTTCCGGAACTGCCGTTCAATAAAGGCCCATTTGTCGAACAGCCTGTCCAGATCCCGCGCAACGGGCTGGAAGGCGCGCTCGAAGCAGTACCCGCTGCTCATGCGCCCCGCCACCCCTGCCATGGTGTAAGCCGAGGCGGCGACGCGAAGCGCAGCCCTTGCGCCAAGGGCCGCCGGCTGGCCGACATGGCATATAGGCCCATGCCCCGGTTCTCGCAAAGCGTCTTGTAGCGCCCGAGCCTCTCCGATGTCTGCGAGGCCGCCGCGCTCGTTGAGCACGGTGAGCGGCGCGACAGAGCGCGGCGCGCTTGCAAGAGCCGCGTCGGCGCCGTGAAACTGGACGCGCGCAAGGCTCCTGGCGCGGTCGAGAACCTCGCTCACGAAGCGCTCCGCGATGCGCGCCTGCACATCGTCGCCGATGGCGGCCAAGCGGGCGATCCCGTCGAGCGCCGCCTCCCATCGGAAGCCAAGCCCGATATTCATATGCGGCATCGGCGCGCGGCCCAACCTGCCGCGGAGCGAAGCCGGCCAGTCCAGCAGGGCGCTGTATGCGGCGAGACCGCTCCCGAGCGGCGCTTTGGCGCCAATTTCCGCGGCAATGGCGGCGGGCAGAAGCACGGCCCCGCTGAAGGGCGGGCCGCCCGCGAATTTCGAACCCGTCGCGATGACCATGAAGCCATCGGCGAGATCGCGTCCGGCCTGCGCCAGCCTGCACCGAAGCTGACTGGCGTCAACCACGATGCGAACGCGGCCCGGCGCGCCGGCCATCAGCGAACGCGCCGTCTCGCGCGTCAGCGCGGCGAGCCCCGTCTTCGATGAGTCGAGAATGTGGACGAGCGCGTCCCGGCCGCCCCTGAGCGCCCGCTCCACGGCATTCGCCACATCGCCGTCGACCGAGGCCGCATCGCGGGGCGCGCCGTCGCGGATCGGGACGAACACCGCTTCGATGGGCTTCGTGGAAAGTCCTTCGATGGCGCTCGCCGGCGTGACCCGCGCGCCGGCGGCGGTGCATTCCGCGAAATGACGCCCCGCCGCCGCCAAGGGAATGCCCCTGCCTGTCTCCTCCGGGCCGACGAGGATGTTCGTCAGCGGACGTTCCGCGAGATTGGCGGCGAGCCCGACAGCGAGGATTTCGGCGTCGGTGCCGGAAGCGGCGAGGATGACTTCCGATCCGTGCGCGCCCAGAAAACCGAGGATGCGCGCGCGGATCTCGTCGAACCACGCCTCGAAGTCCAGCCGCGCGGCGGGATCGGGTTGCGTCAGCCGGTCTAGCGCGCGTTGGGCCGTCGCGTAGCCTTCCTCGGAAATGGGGTTGGCGGTCGTCGACGCGAACGAGATTTCGTCCGGCGCGGGCGCCGTTCCGGTCCCGTAGCGGTTGCGGCGCGTGACGGGATCCGGCCAGATGCGCGGATCGCCGCCGAAGGCGAGCAACAGCCAGAGAAAGTCGCGGATGTCCCGGTTCGGGACCGGCGACGCCGCGCTCAGCCGCGCGGCCGGCGCGGCAAGAAGCTCCGCGGCGATCATGGCTGTCCCGCCGCCGCCGCCGAAGGATTGGCGCGCCGCCCGAGCGCGGCCTGAAAGGCGGCGAAGAGCCTTCGCATCGCCGGTTGCTTGTAGGGAAAAACGTCGGCGGGATCCATCGCGTGCAAGATCATCGCGACCTGCGCTTCGAACAACAGCAGCCGCCCGTCCTTCGTCTCGGCGCAATCGATCACGAAGTAGTCGAGGCCGATCTTTCGGGCGAGCGCGTCGAAGGCCGCCGCGTGCCTCACGGCGAAATCCACATCGAAATCCTGCATCCAGGCCGCTTCCTCGGCGCGCCACGCCTCGTTGTCGAGCATGCCCGAATTGAGGTAGTGCACCATCCAATTGCGGGAGGTCGCCCAATGTCCGGGATAGGCGCGGCCGTCCACGATGGCGATGCGCTGCTTGCGGAAAAGGCCGTCGCGCCCCGAATAATCGATGAACGGGGCGAGATAGAAGCGCTGCTCTGGCCGGATTTTAAGATAGGCGCCGAGCGCTTCGCGGCTGTCGATCTTTTCGAGGCCTTCGCCAGCATGCGTGCCGAATGGGCGCGCCGTGACGGGGAAGCTCGCATCTGGCAAGATCGGCGCCAACGCGATCTCGCCTCGGGAAAGCTGCTCCAGTTCGGTCCTGCCGGCGCGAACCGTGAGCGGCGCGAGAATCGAGGTTTCGCCGGCGAACATCGCGGCGACGCCGTCCCGCGTCAGCGCCAGAATGCGCTTCGGCGCGCCGTTCACGATCGGCCCGCGCCAGCCCTGCAGCAAGCGGTCGAGGTTTTCGAGAGCCGCGATATTCGCTTCGGATTCGCCGATGGCGACGAAGGCGACGTCATGGCCGGGCAGGTCCCGAAGATCGCGGGTTTCGCCATCCACATAGACCATCGACAGGGTCGCGTTGGAGCCTTCCATCAGAAAGTCGATGGGCGTGTTCGCCATGAAGTCGCCTTCCGCCGCGAACACGAGAACCTTCAAGCCATCCCCCCGGCCGTGCACGCGCTGGAAGCATCGGCTAAGGCTCAAGGCCTGGCGCTGAAGCTCCAGGCCCTTGTCGCGGTGCCCGGTCGTCTGCAGAACGACGGACATATCCATGAGAGCGGCGGCGTCCCGCGGGTTTTCGGCGTACCGGTCCAGGAGCCAGTTCCAGACGCCGCGAATATCGCCCTGCCGGTAGGCGAGCGCGACGAGCGCGCCCATCCCGATCACGCGGCCAGGATCGTGCGTCGTTGCTTGGGCCAGCGTAGAGGATCCCATTTAAACTCCTTCTGCGTCCTGCGTGAGCCTGGGCCAACGGATGGCCTTTGTTTCTCATCCCGCAAAGGCGGAGCCTTATCCGGGATCTTAATAAATCGGAGCGCTCATTTTTTGCAGATCCGGCTCGCGCTTCGCTTGGCCGGGATGACGATGCGTTCGGCGAACCGGCGGATTCTGCCTAGCTGGCGGTGAAATATTTCTCTTCGACGATGGCCGACCCGAACAGGACGTTGATCTCGCGCTTGAGCGCCGCGCGCTTGTCGTTTTGCATATAGACCTCGCGCGCGAGATGAATGAAATCGTGCCCGAAATCGCCCTTGCGCTCGCAGACCCGGATGGCTTCCTCCGTTTCCCAAAGCGCCTCGTTCACCGACTTGAGATCCGCGGCCAGGCCGTCGAGACGCGGGCCGGCGATGTCGTGGCTCTGTTTCAGCTCGCTCAGAAGTTGAAGCTCCCGCTTCACGTTGGCGAGCTTTTGCGTGTCCGGTATGCGTTCGGCCTTGATTTCGAGGATGGTAAGTTTGTCGATCAGTTCGCCGACCGCGCCAGGGATGAGAAGAGAAGCTTGTGCGGGATTGCGCTCCCGCGCGACGACAGATCGCGCCGCCTCCGCCATGCCAGAGAAGACCTCCGCCCAATCGCCCGCGGCGCTTTGCCGGAACAGGCGCATGGCCGGATACCAGGGCGTGTCGTCGCGGCCGAGCATCCAGCGCCATTCGGGGATGTGCTTCAGCGCGACCCATGCGGGCCGGCCGAGCGCCCCGGCGAGATGCGCGATGGAGGTATCGACCGAGACGATCAGGTCGAGATTGGCCATGACCGCGGCGCAATCCATGAAGGCGTTGGGGCCGGCGTCGAAATCGTCGCCGAGCGTCTCGACGGGAAAGCCCGCGCCCGCGATCTGTTCGGCGCCGTAGCCTTTCTGCAGGCTGATGAGGCGCACGCCCTCGATGGCGGCGAGCGGAGCGAAATGCTTGAGCGGCGCCGAGCGCGCCATGTCGAGCGAGGGGTCGGGATTGCCTTGCCAGGCGATGCCGATCTTGAAGCCGTGCCGCCCGGTGCGCCCGGCCCATTTCGCGGCCAGCGCCGGGTCCGCCTTCAGGTAGGGAACGCCGCCGGGAATATTGCCCAGCCGGGTTTTGAAGGCGCGCGGCACGCTGAAGAAGTGGATCTGATAATCGAACCGCTCCTCGGGATCGATTTTCCCGACAAGGCGCACGCCCGGGACCTGCCGCAGGATTTCGAACATATGCGGCCGGCATTCCACGGTCGCGTCGATGCCGTGGGCGGCGAACATCGGGAAGTAGCGGGCGAGCAGGAACGCGTCGCCATGCGCGGCCTCCTCCAGGACGATGAGTTTCTTGCCGGCGATGTCCTCCTCGCCGCTCCACACCGGCCATCGCGGCGCGATCTCGGTCTTGCAGCGGTCGCCGGCGATCCTGCGATATTCGTATCCCTCCCAGCCCCGCTCGAAATCGCCGAGCAGAAGCTGCAGCGCGCCGAGATTCGAATGCCCCTCCGCGAGATCCGGCTGCAGCGACAGGGATTGCTCGAAATCTTGTTTCGCCTCCTCGATCCGGCCGAGATGCTGCATGGCGAGGCCGCGCCCGCAAAACGCCGTCGCCGACGCGGGATCGGCGAGAATGGCCCGCTCGAACCAGGCGAGCGATTGTTCGGTCTTCGCGCTTTTGAAGTCCACGATGCCGCGGCCGAGCAGCGCCTCGACGCAGGCGGGTTTCTCGGCAAGCGCGGCGTCGAACATCGCGGCGGCCTCGTCCAGCCGGCCGAATTCGCGAAGCGCGGCGCCCCTGTTGCAGAGAACGCCGATATGCTTCGGGTTTTTGGCGAGCGCGGCGTTGAAGTCGGCGAGAGCTTCGACGAAACGGCCTTCTTCGAACAGAAGGTTGCCCCGCAGGAACCGGGCCTCGAAATCCGAAGGGGACCGGCCCAGGAGCTTATTGCAGGCGGCGAGCGCCTCATCCGCCCGGCCGAGCTTTTGCAGCGCGACGGCAGCGCCGTAAAGCGCCTTGCCGTAATCCGGCGCAAGCTCGACGGCGGCGGAGAAGCTGCGGTGCGCCTCCGCATGATCGCCGGAGGTCGCATGGATCACGCCGCAATTGTACCACGCGCTCGCGTTCGACGGGTTGGCGGCCAGCACGGCCCGCAGAATGGAGAGCGCGTCTTCGGCGTGTCCGTCGTCATAGAGGAGCAGCGCTTTCGCCGCCAGGGCCGGCGCGTGATTCGGAGCGGCCTCAAGGGCGCGGTTGTAGCATTCCATCGCTTCTCGCCGCAGGTCGATGGCCTCAAATGCGGCGCCGAGGTTGGAGAGGCCCTCGGCCGTGGCGGGCCGGATGCGGAAAAGCGCGTCGTAATCGGCGATCGCGTCCTTGAAGCGTCCGGCGCGATGCATGATTTGGGCGCGCCCCTCAAGCGCGTCGGCGCAGCGAGGATCGAGCGCCAGGGCGCGCTCGTAAAAGCGAAGGGCCGCGGCGTCGTTGCCTTTGTTGACGTAGATCAGGCCCGCGAGAAAGCATGCGAATGGATTCGCGAGCGTGACCTCGATATGGGCCACGAGGCAGGCGAGCGCGCGATCCGGATCGTTGGCGCGAACGTGAGCCAGCGCCTCTCGCAGAATGTCTGGCGCCAAAGGCCTGGCGCCGCCGCCACGCCCGGAGCGTTCAAGATCGGCGCACGTCATGTCCCCTCCAGGTTGCGCTTCGCATCGAACTTAATGACGCGAAGCTTCCCTGAGCCTGACCGCACTGAGGCGTGGCCGCTCGCCGGAGGTTAGGAGGCGGGGGAGTGCTTGATTGGCATGGGGCGCCAGATCGGGCGATGCCCCGAATGGGAAAACAGCTTGAAGAGGCCGTCGATGGCGATGGTGGTGGTCATCGTATTGACGAGCGGATGGGCGCTGATCGTCTTCGCCTCCTTCAGCCGCTCGTCGAGCACGACGCGCACCCGCCTTTCACGGTCGTTGAACACGGCGAAGGGGGTCACGCTGCCCGGCGTTACGCCGAGCGCCGCGCCGAGGACCTCCGGCTTCGCAAATGAGAAGCGGCCCGCAGCGCCGAGCTGTTTCGCCAGCGCCTTCAGGTCGAGCGGCGGGGTGTCGAGGCGCATGGTGACGAGAAAGAGAGCCCTGTCCTTGTCCTCGACGAGGATGTTCTTGACCGGAAACTCCCAGCGCGCGGCCTCCTGATCCGCGAGCCCATCGGCGGTGTGAACCGCGTCGTGCTCGTCGGTGTGGGAGGGGATGCCGAGTTCGTTGAGCAGGCGGAAGAATGCGCTGGCGTCGTTCATGGCCGGACATTATGCGGTTTTGCGGTCCAAGGGCAACATCGCGGCTCGGGCCTTCAAAGAGAAAGGCCGCGCTCGCACACTTCCGCCGCGCTGCATTCGAGACGCCAGACGAGACCCGTCCGGGGAAACTCGAGGCGGACCTTGGCGTTGAGGCTGCTCTCCACGACCGTGCAAAGCACCGTGAAGCCGAAACCGTGCGTCGCCGGCGCGGAAACCTGCGGGCCGCCCTCTTCGCGCCAGCTCATCCGGAAGGTCTCCCCGCCCTCGCCATCCGAAGCGAGGCCCCAGGCAAGCCGCACGCGCCCTTTCGTGTTGGAAAGCGCGCCATATTTTCCGGCGTTGGCGGCAAGCTCGTGCAGCGCCATGGCGACAATTTGCGCGGCGGCGGCCGAAATCGTGAGCGAGCCGCCTTCGATCTCGATACGCGGTCCGATCAGGTCGGCGAAATGCGCGAGCTGGGAGCGGACGAGTTCCGAGATGTCCACGCCCTTCCACTGGTTCCTGACGAGCATGTCCTGGCTTGCGGCGAGAGCCTGCATGCGTTCGTTGAAACGCTCCAGGAAATCGGCCGGCTGGCTCGCCAGGGTCTGCCGCGCGACCGCCATGGCGAGCGCCAGCATGTTCTTGGAGCGGTGATTCACCTCGCGCATGAGAAAGCGGATGTGCTCTTCGTCTCGCTTGCGGTCCGTGATGTCGAGGCAGGCGCCGACCATTCTTGGCGATGCTCCGCCTCCCGGTTCGCCGTTTAAAAGCACGCGGGCGAGCCAGGTCATCCATCGCACCTCGCCGCCCGGCCGCACGAAGCGAAAGTCCATCTTCACCTTGCCGCCATTCTCGCCGGCCGCGGCCGCGCGAAACTGCGAGCGCACCCAGGCGGCGTCGTCGCGATGGACCCGCGCCAGGGCCATCTCGACTGTTGTTATTTCGACATGCGGGAAGCCGAGAATGTCGGAAAGCTCGGGCGAGTAGCGCGCGATCCTTGCTTCCAGATCGATGGTGAATGTGCCGATCCCCGCCGCCTCGTTCGCCAATCTGAGGCGCTCTTCGCTTTCCTTCAGCGCCAGCGCATGCGCGGAGGCCTTCCGCCCGGCTCTCGTCGCCCAATGCCAGGTGACGGCGGAGCAGCACGCCGCCGCGGCGAAGGCAAAAAGCACGGCGGGAACGGAAAGGAGCTCCATTCAGCCCCCCTTGCGACGGCGTCTGGCAAGACGGTCGCCCAAAAGCCGTTTATTTGCTGCTTCGATAGCGGGCGGCGTTGCTTCGCTCAAGCCTGAGCTCCATCAACTTTCGGTCATCGCCGTGATCGCTGCTCCGCCGCAAATGAGCCCGATCAGCCTGAGGCAAAGGATATTCTATAGAGCGTTGAAGAGTGAGCATCTTGACCTGCATCAATAAAAAATAAAAGATAGAAGATTGAGTTGAGCGAGCGCTTCGCCGAAGGAAAGCGCAATACGAGCGCATCGGCCAGGCCTATTCGCACGATGCTGGGGAGGGGCTGTGAAAATGCGAGAAAAGCGTTGCAGCCGCTTGCAACACGGCCCGACGCGTTTTCGGGCTCCCAATTCGCGCTTAAGTCTTTGATTTAAAGGTTGGTGGAGGGGGTTGGTGTGAACCCGTTGAGGAATAACAACGGGTTAGATTGGCTAACATCTGAATTTGGCCCCACTGTTTCGTAAGGGGCATATCGGATTTTGGCTAACATGTTTTTGCTGCCTCAAGCGGCTGAAAATCCAGACCTGCTCAGCAGGCTTCGATATCGGTCTTAGAAAAATCGCTGCCGACAAATAAAAGCGGCTCTCCCACTGATTTTGCGAGCGCATACGCCGCGCAATCGCCGAGGTTAAGCTGAGCCTTATGTCCTTGCCCTTTGCCGTAGCGTTGAAAGGCTTCATCGGCAAGGCGGGCCTGGTGTTCGTCAAAGGGAACAATCTCTGCCGCGATCTCCTTCAGAAACCGTTGCAATTTGGCGACCATGTCCGGATGTTCCCGGGCCCTTACAACAATGTGCGCTTCAAGCACACTTATTGCCGAAATGCGGCGGGTTGTGTCACGTTCCAAGGCAGCCACGATGCGCTCTCGCTCAGCTTCATGCTTGAGCCAGGCGAGAACGGCGGATGTGTCGATCACCATACGCCATGCTCGTTATAGCCCAGGATTTCCTCATCGCTCCTCGGATCGACCGCGCGTTTGGGGAGTGCATCCACTTCCCGCGCAAGCTCCGCAAGGCGCTCTCTAAGGGACGCAGCCAAAACAACGCCGCCGCGCTTTTGGGCCAGAGACAATAAGCTTTCCCGCACAACATCCGCCACGGAGATGCCTTTGGACTTGGCGAGTTCACGCGCGAGGCTTTCGACTTGCGCGTCGTCGATAACGATGGTCATTCCGTTTTCCCTTTCGCGCCAAAATTTTCGATGTTCTGGCGCAGGAAATCAAGGCCGAAGCCGGAAGCTGAATGCTTGCTCAGCCTCTGAAAGAAAGAGAGTTGAAGGTAGTGTGATTACGGCATTTATAATTGTTAGCCAAAACCCAAGCAACTCATTGTTTTAAATGAGGAAAAGCGGGTGGTTTGGTGGAGGGGGTTGGATTCGAACCAACGTAGGCTTAGCCAACGGATTTACAGTCCGTCCCCTTTAGCCGCTCGGGCACCCCTCCGTAGGAACAAACGCCTGCCCGAAGCCCGGAACTGGCGTTCCAGCCCATTCTTCAAGCCCCGGCGAATGGGACCTCACCGATAGCAAATCCCTCAAGCCCGCGCAATAAAAACGGACGGGCCGCGAGAAGCCTCCGGCCGTCCCTTCACGCGAATGCGAGCCGAAAAGTCCGATTTGCCGCACCGCCATAAGGGGCCATCCACATCCTTTGCTAACCTTGGCCAAAAAATTGCCTTCGAATCCAGTCAGGAGAAAAGAGCCGTAAGAGAAAATTAATATTTTTTCGCGGCGCGAACCGTGAACGGGCCCGTTCACGGCGCTCAGCAGGCTGGAAGGTTAACAGTAATGCGCAAACGGGAACTCGCGCTTGGTGCGTTCCTTATCGTCTTTGCCGTCACAAGCGGCGTCATCCACCTGCCCATCTCGCGAGAGGCTGGCAGGGCCGGCGCTGCGGGCGGAGAAATCTACAACAAACTCGAGCTCTTCGGAGACGTCCTCGAACAGGTGCGCGCCAATTATGTGGTGAAGCCCGACGATTCGAAGCTCATCGAGAACGCCATCAAGGGAGTTCTGTCAGGGCTAGATCCGCATTCGAGCTACCTGTCGCCGAGAGAGGTGCAGGAAGAACAGGCGGAGACGAAAGGCGAATTCGGCGGCCTTGGCATCGACGTCACCATGGAGGATGGCGCCGTGAAGGTTGTCGCGCCCATCGACAACATCCGGCGGAACGCGCTGGCGTGTTCGCAGGCGATCTCATCACCGCAATCGATGGGGAGTCGCTCAGGGGCCTCAGCATGGACGCGGCGGTCGACAAGATGCGCGGGCCGGTCGGCTCGCCGATCACGTTAACCATCTCGCGCAAAGGCGTCGCCAAGCCGATCAGCGTCAAAGTGGTTCGCGACGTCATACGGCTCAATCCGGTGACCTATAGCGTCGAGGGCGACGTGGGCTGGATCAAGGTGAAGTCGTTCGAGAACGAACGCACCACAGAATACCTCCAGCAGGCCGTGCAAGACATGAAGAAGACGCTGGGCGGCAAGGTCTCCGGCTACGTCCTCGATCTCAGGAACAACCCCGGCGGCCTGCTCGATCAGGCCATCGCGCTTTCCGACGCTTTCCTCGAAAGGGGCGTCATCGTCATCACGAAAGGCCGCAGTCCGTCCGACATCGACCGCGCCGAGGCTAAGCCTGGCGACATCACCGACGGAAAGCCGCTGATCGTGCTGATGAACGGCGGATCGGCTTCCGCGTCGGAAGTGGTGGCGGGCGCGCTGCAAGACCACAAGCGCGCACGCATCGTCGGCACACGCTCCTTTGGCAAGGGCTCGGTCCAGACCATGATCCCGCTCGCGAACAAGGGCGCGATGCGGCTCACCACGGCTCGATACTACACGCCTTCGGGCCGCTCCATCCAGGCGACGGGCATCGAGCCCGACTACGTCGTCGAGCCGGAGCTGCCCCCTGAGCTCAAGCTGCAGCTTGCGACGCTTCCATTCGAATCCGAGGCGCAGCTCAAGGGCCATCTGAAGAACTCGGGCGTAGAGGAAGCGGGCGGCAGCATCTCCTATGTGCCGAAGGACAAGGATAAGGACACGCAGCTCATAGCGGCGATAGCCCTTCTTCACGGCCAGCTGCCCGAGACCGGGAAGAACGCCATCGATCAGGCGCGCGCAACGCCCGCGGACGCCGTCCCGCTCGCGGACGGATCGAAGGGCGGTTGATGCCGAGGGCGGCGCCAGGAGAGCGTCGCCCCAATCCTCGCCCAGAAAGCACATTTGGCGCAAGGATCGACCCGGACGCACTCCAGCGCAAGGCGGCTGCGCGTCAGCTTCGGGCCGCCTTCGCGATCCTTATGATAAGGCTTGCCGTCAAATCTTCCGCAAGCGCGGGCTTCAAGCGCGTATCCCTCAGAACGGCGTTCAGTTCGGCGATGGCTGCGTTGAGCGCTTCGCCGCTCCAGCAGCGGACCTGAGCCGCAAGCGCATCCTGCCGCTTGTAGAAGACCGGCGGCCGCAGTTCCTTGATGGCTTGCGCGACCGGGCGCCCGCGTCCGCCACGGCCCGGAGCGCGTGCAGGCGAAGCAGCGCCGACGACAGCGCCACGAAAACGCCGGTCACATTCTGTTCGACCGCGAGGAGGCGGTCCAGCGCGACAAGCGCCTTCCGCCCCTCGCCATCGAGCGCGTTATCGGCAATGTCCGAAAGGCCGACGGTTTGCTGGTCGATGAGGCAGTCTTCGACATGGCTCGCCTCGATCCGCCGCGCGGCGCCCGCGTAGGTCATCAGCTTTTCGGCTTCGGCCCTGGCGATGAGGGCGGAGAAATCGCAGCGCGTCGCGATAAGCAACGCCGCCTCCGCGCCGATCTCGAACCCTTGCGACGAAACATGCTGCTGGATCCCCGCGACGAGGCTCTCGCGGTCTTCGCCGTAGCAGGGAATGGCGGCAAGATGGCTCGCCGTCTCGAAGGTTTGCGCGAGCTTGTGCGTCTTCTTGAGATCCGGCGCCTGCACGATCAGGGTTGCGCCCTCGAAGGGGCGGGCGACGGCGTCCTGGATGGCGGCTTGCGCCTTCGCCGGGCAGGAGGTCAGCCACAGGATCTTAGCGCCGCCGAAAAGCGACCCTGTCGTCAGCTCGACAGCGATCCGCTCCGGCATGGCCGCCGCGTCGGTTTCGTGAAGGCGGATGATTTCCCCATCGGCGCCGATCTTTTTCAGAAGCGTGCCGGCGAGGGCTTCGGCTCTCGCCGAGATTTGCAGGCTGTCTGAGCCGTAAAGGAGAAAGCCGCACACCGCGCCCGGCGGAGCGGACAGGAATCGGGCTGCGGATGCGGCGCTTGTCGCAACCATTGCGATTTACCGGCGAGAAGCGAGAGGCCCGCTTACGCGCTGTGAGACAGATAAGCGGCCAGCCTGGTTTTCAAAGTATCGGCGAGTGAGCGAGCGGCGCGGTTTTCTGCATCGATGGCGGCGCGCGTGTCGCCATAGGGCGAGCCAGAAAGGCCGGTTGAGCCGGTCAGGTCGTAAGCCGCCTCGGAACTGCTCGCGCCCTTCATCACCGTCTCATTATCCTTTAAGCGGATGAGGCGGAACTCCGCGTCAAGCTGAAGAATTTGCCCGGTCGGAGCGCCGATTTGCGAAACGAGCGTGTTCCTGACGGATTTGCGGAGCGCGATATCGAGCCGATAGACCGGCGCCACCGCTTCACCGCCGCCCGTCGCGCCAAAGATCAACTCATTGCGCAGGCGCTGCCCGGTGCGGCTCCCAATGGGCGAGATCTGCACCTGCTTCATGACCTCGGTGAGGTCCTGACCGCTGGCCGTCGGCCCATACAGCGGGTGAAAGCCGCAACCCGCCACGCCAAGGCTCAAGAAACCCGCAACGACAGCAAGCCCCGCCGCTTTTCGGAGGGGCCTGCCGCACTTCGTGAGTTCAAGCCACGACATTGACGATCCTTTCGGGGACCACGATCACCTTCTTGATCGGCCTACCATCGACTGCGCGGGTGACGCTTTCAAGGCGAAGCGCCGCCGCTTCCAGCTGCGCACGATCCGCATTGCGAGGCACGACGATCTCGTCACGCCGCTTGCCATTCACCTGTACGGCAATGGTCACGGTATCGTCAATGAGCAAGCTTCGCTCAACCTTCGGCCAGGCTTCGTTTGCGAGCAACGTGTTGTAGCCCAGCAGCGCCCAGCCCTCTTCGGCGAGGTGCGGCATGAACGGGTTCATCATCTGCACGAAGAAGACGAGCGCCTCGCGGAGCGCGTATCCGAATGACGCGTCGTCATGCGCGGCCTTGTTCTGCAACGCGGCCGTCAGCGCATTTGCGAACTCGTACACCGCGGCGATGGCGCGGTTGAAGCGCAAGCCCTCGATCTCTTCGGCGACGGCGTTCAGGCCCTTGTGCGCGGCGCGGCGCAGCGCTTGCGCGGGCGGCGAGAAGATGGCCGGCGCCTTTCCGTTCGTGGTTGGCAGGAGCGCCAGCCCCTCGTTCAAGAGCCGCCAGACCCGCTGAACGAAGCGCCACGAGCCTTGCACGCCTTCCTCCGTCCAAAGCACGTCGCGCTCGGGCGGGCTGTCGGACAGCATGAACCAGCGCGCGGTGTCCGCGCCGTAATGCTCGGTGAAAATGTCGGGGTCGATCGTGTTCTTCTTCGACTTCGACATCTTCTCCACGCCGCCGATCTGGACCGGCTCGCGGTTGCCTTCCAGCCGGAACGCCTTGCGTACGCCATCCGCCGTCTCGATGCGCACGTCCGCCGGATTGAGCCATTGCTGCTTCTCGTCGAAATAGGTTTCGTGCAGCACCATGCCTTGCGTGAAAAGCGCGGCGAACGGCTCGGCGAGCGAGAGATAGCCGCACTCCTTCATGGCGCGCGTGAAGAAGCGCGCGTAAAGCAGATGCAGGATCGCGTGCTCGACGCCGCCGATATACTGATCGACGGGCAGCCAATAATCGACGGACGCCTTGTCGACCGGCTCCTTGGCATGCGGCGAACAGAACCGCGCGAAATACCACGAGCTGTCGACGAAGGTGTCGCAGGTGTCGGTTTCGCGCGTCGCCTTGCCGCCGCAGCCGGGGCACGTCACGTGCTTCCAGGCCGGGTGAAGGTCGAGCGGATTGCCGGGTTTGTCGAACGAGACATCCGCCGGCAGCCGCACGGGCAGGTCCTTATCCGGCACGGGGACGGCGCCGCATGTCTTGCAGTGAATCACCGGGATGGGGCAGCCCCAATAGCGCTGGCGGGACACGCCCCAGTCGCGCAGGCGGAAGGTCGTGCGCTTCTCGCCCATATTGCGCTTGCCGAGGCGCTGCGCGACTTCCTCCTTCGCGTCCTCCACCGCCATGCCGTTCAGGAACGACGAATTGGCGAGCTTGCCCGGGCCGGTATAGGCCTCGTCGCCGATTTTGAATTCGGCCGGGTCTGCGCTTTCGGGCACGACGACGGCCTTCACCTTCAGGCGGTATTTGCGCGCGAAATCGAGGTCGCGCTGGTCGTGCGCGGGGCAGCCGAAGATCGCGCCCGTTCCGTAGTCCATCAGGATGAAGTTGGCGACATAGACCGGCAGCTTGGTGGTCGAGCGGAAGGGGTGCGCTGCGACGACGCCGGTGTCGTAGCCCTTCTTCTCGGCGCGGTCGATTTCCTCCTGCGCCGTGCCGATGCGGCGGCACTCCTCGATGAACTCCTGCAATTTCGGGTCGGATTTCGCCATTTCCTGCGCCAGCGGGTGCTCGGGCGATACGCCGATGAAGCTCGCGCCGAAGATCGTATCCGGGCGCGTCGTGAACACCTCGACCTTATGGAAGCCCTCGGGCAGCTTTTCGCCGGACAGGTTGAAGCGCATCAACAGGCCCTGGCTCTTGCCGATCCAGTTCTTCTGCATGACGCGGACCTTCTCCGGCCACTTGTCGAGCGTGTCGAGGCCGTCGAGCAGGTCCTCGGCGTAATGCGTGATCTTGAAGAACCACTGCGCCAGCTCCTTTTGCTCCACGAGCGCGCCCGAGCGCCAGCCGCGGCCGTCGATCACCTGCTCGTTGGCGAGCACGGTATGATCGACCGGATCCCAGTTCACCTTGCTTTTCTTGCGGTAGACGAGGCCCGCCTTCAAGAAGGCCAGGAACAGCCGCTGCTGCTGGTGATAATATTCGGGATCGCAGGTTGCGAACTCGCGCGACCAATCGAGCGACAGGCCGATGCGCTTCAGCTGCGCGCGCATGACCTCGATGTTCTCGTAGGTCCATTCGCGCGGATTGATCCCTTTCTGCATGGCCGCGTTCTCGGCGGGCAGGCCGAAGGCGTCCCAGCCGAAGGGATGCAGCACGTTGAAGCCTTGCGCCCGCTTGTAGCGCGCGACAACATCGCCCATCACATAATTGCGCACATGGCCGACATGGATACGCCCCGACGGATAGGGAAACATTTCAAGCACATAATATTTTGGCTTGTCGCGATCCGGCGCGGTGAGGAACGTCTTTTGCTCCTCCCATGTCCTCTGCCAATGTTTTTCACGCTCGGGGGCGTTGTAGCGTTCTAGCGCCATGATCGATGTCCTTCGCGACGAGCGCGGTCAAAAAAAGGTTTGCGTGATATGAAGTTGAAAGCAAGCCCCGGTCAAGAGAAGCTCGTACCATGACAGGAAGCAATCAACCGTTCCGTTCAGGCGCCATCGAGGAGCAATATCTTTCGATCAAGGAGCGCATCTGGAGAGCGGCGCAAAATCGCGGCCGCGAGCCCGCCTCCGTGAAGCTCGTCGCGGTCACGAAGACTTTCGATGAGGCGGACATTCTGCCGGTCCTTCGGCAAGGCCATCGCTGCTTCGGCGAAAACCGCGTGCAGGAGGCGATGCGGAAATGGCCGGCATTGCGCGAGCGCTTTCCCGCCGTCGAGCTTCATCTGATCGGGCCGCTGCAAACGAACAAGGCGCGCGAGGCCGTCGCGCTGTTCGACTGCATCGAGACGCTGGACAGGCCGAAACTCGCCGCCGCCCTCGCCGCCGAGATCCAGCGGCAGGGCAAGGCGCCGAAGCTCCTCATCCAGGTCAATATCGGGCTCGAAGCGCAGAAGGCGGGCGTCGCGCCGGCCGAGGCGGCCGCTTTCGCGAAGCAGTGCGAGCGCGAATTCGGCCTCGCAATCGGCGGGCTGATGTGCATTCCGCCGTTCGACGACGATCCCGCGCCGCATTTCGAGAAGCTGGCGGCCTTGCGCGACGAGCTTCAATTGCCGGAGCTGAGCATGGGCATGAGCGGCGATTTCGAGGAGGCCATCGCCGCTGGCGCTACGCTGGTGCGCGTCGGCTCCGCCATTTTCGGCGGCCGGTGAACGCGCGTCACCGCATGCGCGCACGGCGAAAGCTGGCGAAGGAAGGCCGCCATTGCGGCGGCCTTAGCCGAGAAGCCTTTTAGACAGAGCGGCGCTGCCACCAGCCGGTGCGGGCCGGGCCTGTTCTCACAGGCTTTGGCTTCGGTTCGGGCTTGGGCGCCGGTTCGGCGGGTTCCGCGCTTTCGGTTGGCGCGACTTCTTCCGCTTGCGGCTGAACGGGTTCCAGCGGCGTCTCGGCCACAACCTCGACCGGCGGAGGCGCTGTCTCCTGCGGCGCCGCGGGTTGGACCTCCGCAACCGCGATCTCAACCGGCGCTGACGCTGTTTCCGCCGCCGCGGGTTCGGCTTGAGCCGCTTCCGGCTGAGCCGCCGCAGGTTCGGCCTGCGCGGCCTCGGGCTGGGCGGGGGCCGGTTCGGCGGGTTGCGGCGTTACCGGCCCGAGCGGAAGGCCCTTCGCAAATCCATGATCGAATTCGATGACGGGCTGCTCGCCAAGGCCCGGAATGTGGCCCGGCTGCGCCGGAATCGGGCCGAGGCCGTCTTCGCGATGGCGCCTGCCGCCGCGCCTGCCTCTGCGCCTGCCGCGGCGGAACTGACTTTCGGACTCCAACTCGGCCGCTCCGTTTTGCAAAGCGGGCGCCAGGCCCTCGGCAGGCTGCGCCGCGACTTGAGGAATCTCGGGGATTTCGGGCTCATCGTCTTCATCGTCGCGGTCGTCGTCCGACGCCTCCGAGGCGCTCCCGTTCTGGAGAGGTTCAAAGCCTGGCTCGCCCCGTCCGCGCCGGCGTCTGCGCTTGCGGCGCGCCGGGCGCTTGTCGTCGCCTTCCGCGGCGGCGACTGCGGGTTCCTCTTCGTCCTCCGGGCCTTCGATCGAGGCGGCGTCCATGTGGACCGCTTTTGACTCGATAACGGGCGGAACGGCTTCCGCGCCGCGCTCCAGCGAGAAGTGCGCGCCGTGCGCCTTCTCATCGAACTGGATGACAATGGTCAAGCCGTAGCGCATTTCGATGTCGCGAAGATAGGCGCGCTTGTGGTTGAGGATGTAGAGCGCGGCTTCCGTCGAGGCGTTGACGGTGATGTTCGCCGGCCCTTGGGTGCGGAGATGGTCTTCGATGGAGCGGAGGATCATCAGCGCGACCGACTCTGTCGAGCGGATGTGGCCGACCCCCTGGCACACCGGGCAAGGCACGGTGGACACTTCCACGACGCCCTGGCGCAGCCGCTGGCGCGACATTTCCAGCAAGCCGAAATGGCTGATATGGCCGACCTGGATGCGCGCGCGGTCGTGCCGCAGGCTTTCCTTGAGCTTCCGCTCCACCGCGCGGTTGTTACGCCGCTCGTCCATGTCGATGTAGTCGATGACGATCAGGCCCGCGAGGTCGCGAAGGCGCACTTGCCGCGCCACTTCCTCGGAGGCTTCGAGGTTCGTCTTGAGCGCCGTGTCCTCGATGGAGTATTCGCGCGTGGCCCGGCCCGAGTTCACATCGATGGCGACCAGCGCTTCGGTCTGGTTGAGCACGATGTAGCCGCCGGAGCGAAGCGTCACGACCGGGCTGAACATCTGGTTCAGCTGGCGCTCGACCTCGTATCTGATGAAAAGCGGCTCAGGCTCCTTGTAGAGCTGCACGTTCTTCGCATGGCTCGGCATGAGCATGCGCATGAATTCCTTGGCGTCGCGGTGAGCCTCATCGCCGGCGACAAGGATTTCGTCGATGTCCTTGTTGTAGAGGTCGCGGATGGACCGCTTGATGAGATCGCCTTCCTCGTAGACGAGGCAGGGGGCGGTCGACTTCAGCGTCAGGTCGCGCACATTTTCCCAAAGGCGCAGCAGATATTCGAAGTCGCGCTTGATTTCGGCCTTGGTGCGCGACGCGCCGGCGGTGCGGATGATCAGCCCCATGCCCTCCGGCACTTCGAGCTCAAGCGCGATCTCCTTCAGGCGCTTGCGGTCGGCCGGCACTGTGATCTTGCGGGAGATGCCGCCGCCGCTCGCCGTGTTCGGCATCAGCACGGTGTAGCGCCCCGCGAGCGATAGGTAGGTGGTCAGCGCCGCGCCTTTGCTGCCGCGCTCTTCCTTCACCACCTGCACCAGGACGATCTGGTTGCGCTTGATGACTTCCTGGATTTTGTAATGGCGCCAGCGCCGCTTGTGCCGCTGGGGCAGCTCTTCGAGGGCGTCTTCGGAGCCGACAACTTCCACCGGCGTGGGGATCGCCGACTCGGGAACGGAAATGACGCCGCCTTCGTCCGAAACGGTTCTGCGCTCCCAATTGGGGTGATCGTCCTCGGCGGAACGCTCCGCCGCTGCGACTTTATCAGCCTCGTCCCTATGATCGCCGCCGTCGGGCGCGGACTCGCCCTCGACATCGCCGGGATGCGCCGGGATTTCGTCGCGGGCTTCCTCTCCGCGCGCGACGGCCGCCGCGAATTCTCCATAGATCGTGGGCGGCAGCGCGGCTTCCAGCGCTATTGGACCATCGCGGCCCGCCGGCTCCGGCTCATGCCCGTCTTCGAGCTTTGCGTGCTCCTCGGGCTTCGCGGATTCTTCTTCAGGCCGCGCTTCCACCGGGAAGGCGATTTGCGCGCCTTCGCCGATGCGCGGCGCCTCTGCTTCGGCCGGGGGGGCGTCAAGCGCCGCCGCGGGGGCAAACCGATCCGCGGTTGGCTCGCTTGACGGCGCGCCGTTATCGGCTGCCTGCCTCGGCTCCGCGTCGCCGTTATCGCCGTTGTCGTGGCGGCGATCCAGCGCGTCCTCTTTCATGAGGGCTTCGCGGACGGCGACGGGGATCTGGTAGTAGTCCGGGTGAATTTCGGCGAAGGCCAGAAAGCCGTGGCGATTGCCGCCGTAATTCACGAACGCCGCTTGAAGCGACGGCTCGATCCGCGCCACCTTAGCGAGATAGATATTTCCCCTAAGCTGCTTTCTCGACGCCGATTCGTAATCAAATTCCTCTACGCGATTTCCGCGCGTCACCACCACCCTGGTCTCTTCCGGGTGGGTGGCGTCGATTAACATTTTGTTTCCCATAGTGGATTGTTCCTGGCGCGCCCGTCTTTAAGCCTGGCCTCGCGATCATGAACGCATGATCGAGCGGACCGCTTTTCAGGACGCCTTTTTTGTTGATCGCGCACTCGCCGCTTTCGGACAGCATGACACTCGGAACTGCCGCGAACAGCCATTCGATGCCGCTTTTGCCGTGATTCGAATAAAGCAAGTTCGAGCGCGAAGTTGACATTGCCTTGGTCTCGGTTCGCCGGCGGCCCAAGCCTGGGGCGGCGTCACCATGATCCGGTTGATTATGATTTAGGACAAACGTCCTGTCTGCTTTGCTCTGACGACCGCTTGTTGCTGTCCGATCTAAGATCGTGAGTTTATTGCGATTGTCAAATCTTCGCCCGCTGGCCCCTCCGACTGGCGATAGCAAAGCATAAGCCAGTCTAATTCAGCCAGGGTTGATATATCTCTAATACGTCGTGTTCGCCTTCCCCGCAAGCAAGTCGTGGGCCTTCCGGCTCGAAATGTGAAAAACTGTTTGCGCGGGCCTTTTGGATTCCGCGAAGAGTGGACGGGCGCACTTTGGGTGCTATAAGCGCCGGGCAGGGACGCGGAAGGGGCGCGGAATGAACAAGGACCGGGGAAATGCGGAGCCTCTAAGGGGCATTGCGCCGGTTCTGTTTCTCATTTTCGCGCTGAGCGCCGTGCCAGCGTTCGGCGCCGATCAAATTCTGTTGAACGCGCAAATCGGCGGCGACCTCCAGCATACGCGATACGTCGCGTTTCTTTCAAAAAACGTCGAATTCCGCATCTTTTCGATTGCCGATCCCTATCGAATTGTCATCGACTTGCCGGAAACGGATATCCAGGTCCCGGAAGAAGGCCGGGGCCTTGTCGTCTCGTCGCGGTCCGGTCTGCTTGCAGTTGGAAAATCGCGTATCGTGATCGACCTCGCCGAGCCCGCGCTTGTCGAAAAGTCCGAGCTTCTTCCCGCCGAGAACGATCTTCCGGCGCGGCTCGTGATCGACTTGGCCCGGACGACGCATAGAAGCTTCGTGGCGGCGGCCAAGGCGCCGCCTCCGCCGCCGAAGCAGGAAGCCAGCCAAAGCGCCGCTCCAAAAAACCACGCCGACACGAGGCCTGTCATTGTCGTCGATCCAGGGCATGGCGGCGTGGATGCGGGCGCGCACGGCCGGCTTACGGGCACGCCCGAAAAGGACGTGACGTTCGAATTTTGCAAAGTCCTGGCCGCGAAGCTGGAGGCGACGGGGCGCTACCGCGTGCTCATGACAAGAAGCGTCGACGTGTTCGTTCCGCTCGACGAGCGGGCGGCGCTCGCGGCCGATGAAAAGGCCGACCTGCTCATTTCCATCCATGCCGATACGCTCGACGTGAGGAGGTTCGGCCTCAAGAGCCTGAAGGAAGTCCGGGGCGGCACGATCTACACGCTGTCGGAAGAAGCATCGGACGAGCAGGCCAAGACGCTTGCTCAGAATGAGAACAAGTCGGATGTTCAAGCTGGCGTTGCAAGCGAGCAACAGACCGCCGCCGTCAGCGAGGAGATCGATGCGATACTCAGCGATCTCGGCAGCCGCAGCAAGAAGAACTGGTCGCTGGCGCTTGCGAATTATTTGATCGAACATATGAAAGGCAAGATGAAGTTCAATGTCAGGCCACGCCGCTCGGCGAATCTGCGTGTATTGAAGGCCACGGGGGTGCCGGCGATCCTGATCGAGCTTGGCTATTTGAGCAACGATGACGACGAAAAACTTCTCACCTCGCAGGAATGGCGCAGCGCCACGGCGGCGAGTTTGGCGGAGTCCGTGAACGCGTTCATCTCCGAAAGGCTGGGGCGCGTCCCGCTATGAGTTTCTGGCGTAAGCATTTTTTTTAACGAATGCGCGGATTAACCGGTAATTGTGCAGGAAATGATCATCTGGTTAGCCGGCAGCGGAAGTGCGGTATATGCTGTCACAATTTGGCTATGCCATTATGGTCCTGATGGCGCCGCCAGCCCTTCCGGTCGCTTAAGTTGGTCCGAACGCGGAACCGGCCGAACACGAAGCGTGGAACCCTGATGCAAGTCAAAATACCCGTGAAGCCGCCCGCCAAGAAGAAGCGCCGCAAGAGCTTGATCTTAAGCTTTCTCGGCTTCATGTTCACCGCTGGCGTCTTCATCTTCCTCGCGGCTTCGGCTGGCGCGGCCTACTTCCTGTGGACGATCTCCAAGGATTTGCCGGACTACGACACGCTCGCAACCTACAAGCCGCCCGTCATCACCCGCGTTCACGCCAGCGATGGCCGCCTGATCGCGGAGTTCGCCAAGGAGCGCCGCATCTACGTTCCCGTCCAGACCATGCCGAAATTGGTCATCAACGCGTTTCTGGCGGCCGAGGACCAGAGTTTCTACGAGCACAACGGCCTGGATTTTCGCGGCATCCTGCGCGCCGTCTACAACAATGCGACGAAAAACAAGAAGGAAGGCGCCTCGACCATCACCCAGCAGGTGGCGAAGAACTTCCTGTTGACGAACGAGCGCTCCTATTTGCGCAAGGCGAAGGAGGCGATCCTCGCGATCCGCATCGAGCGCGCCTACACCAAGGATCGCATTCTCGATCTCTACCTCAACCAGATTTATCTCGGCGCCGGCTCCTATGGCGTGGCGGCGGCGGGCCTGCGCTATTTCGGCAAGGAGCTTCACGAACTCAGGATCGATGAAGCCGCTTACCTCGCGTCTCTTCCGAAAGAGCCGTCCAGGCTGCAGCTCACGACGGCGCGCGGCAAGAATTTCCAGGAGGCGCTCAACCGGCGCAACGCCACTATCGACAATATGGCGCGCTTCAAGTTCATAAGCGTCGAGGACGCGGAGCAGGCCAAGAAGCAGCCGCTGGAAATGACAAGCCGCCAGATCGGCCCGTCGACCTTCGCGGCCGAATATTTCGCCGAAGAGGTGCGCAGATCGCTCGTGGATTTTTACGGCCAGGACGAGAACGACAATTCGAGCTTTTTCGCGGGCGGCTATTCGGTGCGCTCGACGCTCGATCCTAATCTTCAACTCATGGCGCGCGCGGCGTTGCGGGCCGGCCTTGTCGCCTTCGACCGCAAGCATGGCGGCTGGCGCGGCCCGGTCTCGAAGATCGACGTTTCCGCCGGCGCCGATTGGGGCCTGAAGCTTGCGGACGTGCCGGCTCTCTCCGATGTCGATCCCTGGCGTCTCGGCGTCGTGCTGCAGACGGCCAAGGACAAGGCGGTGATCGGCCTTCAGCCGGGCCGCAACGCCAACAACACCATCGATTCGGAGCGGAAGACGATCGAACTCGGCGTCGAAGGCGTCAAATGGGCCATCGAAAGCATGGCGCGCAAGGCTCGGTCCAAGGGCCCCCTCGGCGTGAGCGATATCTTGACCGTCGGGGACATCGTCTACGTGTCCCCGCCGGCAGAGCTCGACGTACTCAACCGGGATACCGCTCGCGATCCGAAGGCGAAGGGCGAGCCCAAGCCCTTGCCGTGGCAGCTGATGCAAGTGCCGCAAATCGGCGGCGCAACCGTCGTCATGGACCCGCACACCGGGCGGATCCTGGCGCTCGTCGGCGGCTTCAGTTTCGCGGAAAGCCAGTTCGACCGCGCCATCCAGGCGAGGCGGCAGCCGGGGTCCTCGTTCAAGCCCATCGTTTACGCGGCGGCGCTCGATAACGGCTACACGCCCGCTTCCATCGTCAACGACGCGGTCGTAACCATCGATCAGGGCAATGGCCAAGGCGAGTGGAAGCCGGAAAATTACGACAAGCAGGTGCACGGCCCGCAGCCTCTGCGCGTCGGCATCGAAAAATCGCGGAACCTGATGACGGTGCGGCTTGCCCAGGACATCGGCATGCCGATTGTCAGCGAATATGCGCGACGCTTCGGGGTCTACGACGATCTTCCGCCGCTGCTCTCGATGGCGCTCGGCGCGGGCGAGACGACGCTGGTCAGGCTGACCACCGCCTATTGCATGTTCGTGAACGGCGGCAAGAAGATCAACTACACCTTCATCGACCGCATCCAGGACCGGCTCGGACAGACCATCTGGCGGCATGACCCGCGCAATTGCGAGAATTGCGCCGTCACGGCGTGGCGCAATCAGGATGAGCCCCAGCTGGCCGACGACCGCAAGCAGATCATCGATCCGATGACGGCGTATCAGATCACCTCCATGCTGGAAGGCGTCGCCGTTCGCGGCACCGGCGCGCTGATCTGGAAGCGCGTGGGCAAGCCGCTTGCCGGCAAGACGGGCACCACCAACGAGGAAAAGGACGCCTGGTTCATCGGGTTCTCGCCCGATATGGCGATGGGCGTGTTCATCGGCTATGACAATCCGCAGCCCATGGGCCACGGCGAAACCGGCGGCGAACTCGCCGCGCCGATCTTCGCCGACTTCTTCAAGATGGCGCTGAAGGACAAGCCGGCCGTGCCGTTCCGCACGCCGCCCGGCATCGTGCAAGTGCGCGTCAACAAGAAGACGGGTCAGCGCACCGATCCCAACGATCCCGACGCCATCGCCGAATATTTCAAGCCGGGGACGGAGCCGCCGGAAGGTTACGCCACAGCCGCCGAATATCCCGCCGAAGAACGGCCGGCCCCCTTTGGCGGCGGTTGGGGGGCATCGTCGAACGCGACCCCCTGGGGCGCTCCCCCCCAGCCGCAGCGTCCCCCTGCCGAGGGAGGTTATCCCCCGCCTTATGGGCGTGAACCGCGCGCGGGAGGCTTGTACTAACGCGCGCCGGCATCATCTTTACGCAGCTTAAAAAAAAGCTTACGCATCGTTCAAGCACACGCTGACTTGAACGGCCATGCGGCGTTTCCGGCTTCAAAGATAACGGACAACAAGAAAATGCGACCTGAGACCCTCGCCATCGTCGACGAAATCAAGCAGTCCCTCTCGCTCCTGCGGAGGCATCTTTGACTGGGACAAGGCCAAGGCGCGCCTCGCGATTTTGAACGCCAGCGTCGAAGACCCGACGCTTTGGGATAATCCCCAGCGCGCCCAGAAGCTGCTTCGCGAGCGCCAGCACCTCGACACGGCGCTGTCCGCCTATTCCCAGCTCGACGCTCGCCTGAACGACGCCATCGGCCTGATCGAGCTTGGCGAGGAGGAGCGCGACGCCGAAGTCGTGAGCGACGCCGAGGCTTCTCTCGCGACGCTTCGAATCGAGGTCCAGCGCCGCGAGGTAGAGGCGCTTCTCTCGGGCGAAGCCGACGGCAACGACACCTTCCTCGAAGTGCACGCCGGCGCGGGCGGCACCGAAAGCCAGGACTGGACCGAGATGCTCCTGCGCATGTACATGCGCTGGGCCGACGAGCAAGGCTATAAGGTCGAGCTGATCGAAAGCAACGCCGGCGAAGAAGCGGGGCTGAAGTCCGCCACGATCCAGGTCAAGGGGCAGAACGCCTATGGCTGGCTGAAGACCGAGTCCGGCGTGCATCGCCTCGTGCGCATCTCGCCCTACGATTCGAATGCGCGCCGCCACACGAGCTTCGCCTCCGTCTGGGTCTATCCCGTCGTCGACGAGCACATCGACATCGCCGTCAACGAAAGCGACTGCCGCATCGACACCTTCCGCGCGAGCGGCGCCGGCGGCCAGCACGTTAACACCACCGACAGCGCCGTGCGCATCACGCACATCCCCACCAACATCGTGGTGCAGTGCCAGAACGAGCGCTCGCAGCACAAGAACCGCGCGACAGCGTGGACCATGCTCAAGGCGCGGCTCTACGAGATGGAGCTGAAGAAGCGCGAGGAGGCCGCCCAGGCCGCCGCCGCCTCCAAGACGGAAATCGGCTGGGGGCATCAAATTCGCTCCTATGTGCTGCAGCCCTATCAGATGGTGAAGGACCTGCGCACCGGCGTCGTCAGCACCAACCCGCCCGCGGTCTTGGACGGCGACCTGACGCAATTCATCGAAGCGGCGCTGGCGCAGCGCGTTCATGGCGGAGGCCCGGCCAACGTCGCGGATTTGGATTAACCACGCCTTGGGTCATGGCCGGGCCAGATCTGCGGACCGGAGAGACTCGGCCATCCAAGTTTCTATGTGGAAACTTGGTTTTTCCTCCCGATGGCCGGGTCAAACCCACAGCTGGCACTCTGCCTTCCATGTCACCCCGGAAAGCGCCCTCGCGCTTATCCGGGGTCTCGGTCAACACAGATCCCGGATAGTGCGCCAAGGGCGCCCTTCCGGGATGACGACGCTGAAAACTCTGGCCCGGCCAACGTCGCGGATTTGGATTAACCACGCCTTGGGTCATGGCCGGGCCAGATCTGCGGACCGGAGAGGCTCGGCCATCCAAGTTTCTATGTGGAAACTTGATTTTTCCTCCCGATGGCCGGGTCAAACCCACAGCCGGGCGCTCAGCCTTCCATGTCCCCCGGAAAGCGCCCTCGCCTTATCCGGCGTCTCGGTCAACACAGATCCCGGATAGTGCGCCAAGGGCGCCCTTCCGGGATGACGACGCTGAAAACTCTTGGCCCGGCCAACGTCGCGGATTTGGATTAACCACGCCTTGGGTCTTGGCCGGGCCCGATCTGCGGATCGGAGAGGCTCGGTCATCCAAGTTTCTATGTGGAAACTTGATTTTTCCTCCCGATGGCCGGGTCAAACCCACAGCTGTCGCTCAGCCTTCCATGTCACCCCGCAAAGCGCCCTCGCGCTTATCCGGCGTCTCGGTCAACACAGATCCCGGATAGTGCGCCAAGGGCGCCCTTCCGGGATGACGACGCTGAAAACTCTTGGCCCGGCCAACGTCGCGGATTTGGATTAACCACGCCTTGGGTCATGGCCGGGCCAGATCTGCGGACCGGAGAGACTCGGCCATCCAAGTTTCTATGTGGAAACTTGGTTTTTCCTCCCGATGGCCGGGTCAAACCCACAGCTGGCGCTCAGCCTTCCATGTCACCCCGGAAAGCGCCCTCGCGCTTATCCGGGGTCTCGGTCAACACAGATCCCGGATAGTGCGCCAAGGGCGCCCTTCCGGGATGACGACGCTGAAAACTCTGCCGGACAGCCCTGCCTCAAGGGCGGCGGCGGAGCGCGGCGGCCAGTTCGGCGACGATGGCGCGCGCGGCGGCGGCTGGGTCGGGCGCGCGCGTGATAGGCCGGCCCACGACGATGGTGTCCGCGCCCGCGAGCAAGGCGTCTGCCGGCGTCGCCGTTCTCGCCTGATCGTCGCCCGCAATCGCCGTATCGCTTTTCGGCCGGATGCCGGGGCAGACGACCGCGAGCCGCCCGCCGAAACTCGCCTTGATGGCGCCGGCCTCCCAGGCGGACGATACGACGCCGTGGAAGCCGGCATCGGCAGCGAAGCCCGCGCGCCGAAGCGCCAGCTCCTGCGCCGGCAGCCCGATGCCCTGCGCCTTCAAGTCGCCGGGGTTGGCGTTGGTGAGAAGCGTGATCCCGAGCAGCTTCAGCGGAGAACCCGCCGCCCCGCGAACCGCGGATTCGACCGTCTGCCGGTCCTGCGCGTGCACCGTGAGAAACGCCGCGCCAAGATCGGCGACCCGCGCCGTCGCACGCTCGACCGTGGCGCCAATGTCGAACAGCTTCGCGTCGGCGAAGACCGCGACGCCGGACGCCGCGAGCGTGCGGACCAGTTCGACGCCGCCCGCCATGAGAAGCTCCAGCCCGATCTTGGCGACCGCGTTCGGCAGCGCCAGCCGACGCCAGAACTCCAGCGCCTCGCCCGCGTCCGGCATGTCCAGCGCCACGATCAGTTTCCGTTCGGCTTCGATTTCAAGAGTTGGCATGGGCCATCCCATCGTGTGTGGCGGAATGCGGCGAGTTGTTATCGCAGCTGCCGCCGGATCGTGCATCGCCCCCCACCCCGCTTCGCGCCGTGCTTCGATGAAAATTCCTCAGCCGGTTGCAGCAAGTCAAGAGCCCGGGCCGCCGGGAACCCGCTGGCAATATGCGAGGACGATCGCGCCGCTATGCGCCATTTGAACGGGTTTTTCAGCTTCACGCAGTGCCCGCGAAAATCGGCGCACGAAGCCGGATCGGCTGCATGAAGCTTCCCTACTCCCACTCGATGGCGCCGGGAGGCTTCGAGGTTATGTTGTCCACGGCGCTGTTTCAAGCCGCCCTCGCGTCGCAAGGCGGCGCATGATCTGGCAGGACTTCGCGATCCTTTTCCCCGAGGGATCGTGGGGTAGTTGGATACCGCAAAAACACACCCTTTTTGCAAAACGAACCCAATAGGGTTACTCGACCGTATACGCTCGCACTCCCGCGCCAGTAGGCCCGGCGAGCGGCATGGGGGAGCATCCGGCGGCCGGCGTTACTCCCACTCAATAGTCCCCGGCGGCTTCGACGTTACGTCGTACACGACGCGGTTGACGCCTTTCACCTCGTTGACGATGCGGGTGGCGATGTGCGCGAGCACATCCCAGGGGTAGCGGTAGAAATCCGCCGTCATGCCGTCCACCGAGGTCACAGCGCGCAAGGCCAGCACATGGTCGTAAGTGCGCGCGTCGCCCATCACGCCGACGGTCTGCACCGGCAGCAGCACGGCGAAAGCCTGCCAGATGCCGTCATAGACGCCGGCGGCGCGCAGCTCCTCCAGATAGATCGCGTCCGCCTTGCGCAGCACGGCGAGCTTCTCCTCCGTGATTGCGCCGGGGATGCGGATGGCGAGGCCCGGCCCAGGGAACGGGTGGCGCTTCAGGAACGCGTCCGGCAGGCCAAGCTCGCGGCCGAGCGCGCGCACCTCGTCCTTGAACAGCTCGCGCAGCGGCTCGACCAGCTTCAGCTTCATGCGCTCGGGCAGGCCGCCGACATTGTGGTGCGACTTGATGGTGACGGAAGGCCCGCCACGCGGCGCGACGCTTTCGATCACATCGGGGTAGAGCGTGCCCTGCGCGAGGAAGCCGGCGCCGCCAACCTGATGCGCCGCCTCGTCGAACACCTCGATGAACAGCCGCCCGATGGTCTTGCGCTTCTGCTCCGGGTCCGTGACGCCGGCGAGTTCCCCTATGAAGCGCGGCGCGGCGTTCACATGGATGAGCGGGATGTTGTAGGCGCCGCGGAACAGCCGCTCCACCTCCTCCGCCTCGCCCTGCCGCAACAGGCCGTGATCGACGAAAATGCAGGTCAGCGCGTCGCCGATCGCCTCGTGGAGCAGCACGGCGGTGACGGCGGAATCGACGCCGCCGGACAGGCCGCAGATGACTTTCGCGCCGCCCACCTGCTCGCGGATGCGCTCGATTTCGGCGTCGCGAAAGGCCGCCATCGTCCAGGAGTTGCCGCAGCCCGCGATGCGGTGCACGAAGTTCTTCAGCATGGCCGAGCCGCCCGGCGTGTGCACCACCTCGGGGTGGAACTGCACGCCGTAATAGCGCCGCCGCTCGTCGGCGATGGCGGCGTAGGGCGCATTGCGGCTGGCGGCGATGGTCGTAAAGCCCTCCGGCAGGGTCACGACGCGGTCGCCGTGGCTCATCCACACCGGCGCCGTTTCGTTCGCGCCCGCCACGCCCTCGAACAGCGGCGAGGCCGCCTCGATGCCGATCAACGCCGAGCCGTATTCCCGCTCGCTCGAAGGCGCCACCACGCCGCCGAGCCGGTGAACCATGCCTTGCTGGCCGTAGCAGATGCCGAGCACCGGCACGCCCGCTTCGAAAACCGCGTCCGGAACCTGCGGCGAGCCCTCGTCGAGAACGCTGGCCGGGCCGCCGGAAAGGATGATCGCCCTCGGCTTCAGCGCCGCGATGGCCTTCTCTGCTGCGTGAAACGGCACGATCTCGGAGTACACGTTCGCCTCGCGCACGCGCCGCGCGATCAGCTGGGTGAATTGTCCGCCGAAATCCACGATGAGAACGGCGCCGGTTATGGGAAGGCCGTGCAAGCGGGCGCTCCTTGATCGTCATAAAAGAATGGGTCCGCGACGTGCGGACCCATTGCTAACATAGACCGGAATTCGCTTGCGTCCAGCGCCGAGCTTCGTTCGCGCCGGGCATCCGCGCCGCGGTTACTGCGCCGGCTGTGGCGCCGGCTTCTCCGCCTTGCGGTAGCCCTCGGGCACAACGTTGTTGAGCTTGGCCCAATAAGGAGCGTCGGAGGACGAGATAGGGCCGAAATTCCAGTACGCGCCGATGGCAATAAGGAGGACGATGATGAAGAGGAAGAATTTCATTGCGAAACTCGCTTTTTGTTGACGGTTGGTCGTTGGACGGGTGGTCTGCCGGAAGGGCATCCCCAGGCGCCTTCTAGATCCAGCTTATAACAGCTTTTTGACCGGACCCTGGATGCAGCAAGGCGCCAAGTTTGTCCATTTTGGGGCAATACGGACTTCAGCCACGCAGTTGAGACATTATGCTCCGGTTTTTAGTAAAAGAGCGATATAAAAGCCATCCGTCCCATGCCGGCCAGGCGTCAAAAGCAGACCCGGCGCATTGCGGCCTGCGCCGGTTACACCGCGAGAGAGGATTTCTTCAGCGCGCCGCACCGCGTCGATTGGCGCATAACTCGGGTTGCTGTCCAAGAAAGCCTTGATTTGCTGATCGTTTTCGGCCGCCAGCAGCGAGCAAGTTACGTAGGCGAGCGTTCCGTTCGGCTTGAGGAGCCGGGCCGCCCAGCTCAGCAGCTCTTTTTGCGCCGCCACGCGTTCGGCCGCCTGTTCGGCGGTGAGCCGCCATTTGGCGTCGGGCCGGCGCCGCCAAACGCCTGTGCCGCTGCAGGGGGCGTCCACGAGGACGGCGTCCATGCGGCCCTCCAAAGCGTCGAGCGCGCTCGATTCGCCCGGCGGCAATGTCTGCACGTTGCGGGCGCCCGCGCGCTTCATGCGCTCGAAAATGGGGCGGAAGCGGTTGGCGTCGGCGTCGTAGGCGTAAATCTGCCCCGTGTTCTGCATCCGCGCGGCGATGGCGAGCGTCTTGCCGCCCGCGCCCGCGCAAATGTCGGCGACCTGCAGGCGCGGCTCTGCGCCCGCGAGCAGCGCGGCGATCTGGCTTCCCTCGTCCTGGACCTCGAACCAGCCCCGGCCATGCGTTGGATCGGCCTCGACATTCGGGGCGCGCGCTCCGCCTTCGCGCGGGGGCAGGCGGACGCCGATGGGCGAGTAAGGCGTTGGCGCCGCGCCGTGTTTCGCGAGCGCTTTCAGAACCTTTTCGCGCGTCGCTTTCAGCGTGTTGACCCTGAGATCGACGGGCGCGCGAGCCGCGAGCGCGTGGCCTTCCTCGACGGCGCGCTCGCCGAAAACCTCGGCAAACGAAGCTTGCAGCCACTCTGGATAATCGCCGCGAACCCACGGCGGAGCGGCGGAAAGATCGCCGTTTTCAAGTCCCGCCTCCTCCTCGGGCGTGAGGGGAGCGGGCGAGTAACCTTCGCCGCTGCACAGGCGGGCGACCTCTTCCGAAGGCATGCTCCAGCAGCGCCGCAAGGCCGCCAGCGCCACGGCGCGGGGCGCGTCGCTGCGCATGAGGTGGGAAAGCGACTGTTTTCGCCGCAGGCTGTCGAAGACGAGATTGCCGATCCAAGCCCTGTCGCCCGAACCCGCGAAACGGTGGGCGCGCCCCCAATCGCCGAGAGCGACGGAGGCCGCGCGGCCGCGTTCCGAGATCTCGGTCAAAACCTCAATCGCTGCCTGAAGCTTGGCGCCGGGCTGCATGGTGAGCCGCGATCCTACGCGTCGCCAATGGGATAGTTCGGCGATTCGCGCGTGATCGTGACGTCATGCGTATGGCTTTCGCGCAGGCCGGCGTTTGTGATCCTCACGAACTCGGCCTTGGCGTGCAGATCGGGGATCGAGTGCGCGCCGGTGTAGCCCATGGCAGCGCGCAAGCCGCCGACGAGCTGATGCAGCACGCTCGACGCCGGTCCCTTGTAGGGCACTTGCCCCTCGATGCCTTCGGGCACGAGCTTCAGCGTTTCCGTGACCTCGCTTTGGAAGTAGCGGTCGGCCGAGCCGCGCGACATGGCGGCGAGCGATCCCATGCCGCGATACGACTTATAGGAGCGGCCCTGGTAGAGATAGACCTCGCCGGGGCTTTCGTCCGTTCCCGCGAGCAGCGAGCCCACCATGACGCAGGCCGCGCCGCCAGCGAGCGCCTTGGCGATGTCGCCCGAGTATTTGACGCCGCCATCCGCGATGACGGGCACGCCGTGCTTCGCCGCGGCCTCGGCGGCATCCATGACCGCCGTCAGTTGCGGCACGCCGACGCCCGCTACGATGCGGGTGGTGCAGATGGAGCCGGGGCCGATGCCGATCTTCACCGCGTCCGCGCCCGCATCGATCAGCGCCAGCGTTCCGTCGCCGGTCGCGACGTTGCCAGCGATCACCTGCACCTTGTTCGAGGCGCGCTTGATGCGGCGCACTGCGTCGAGCACGCGCTGCGAATGGCCGTGCGCCGTATCCACGACGATGAGGTCCGCGCCCGCGTCCATGAGGCGCTGGCTGCGCTCGAAGCCGTCCTCGCCGACCGAGGTCGCAGCGGCCACGCGCAGCCGGCCCTGTTCGTCCTTGCAGGCGAGCGGATGCTGCTCCGCCTTCTCCATGTCCTTCACGGTGATGAGGCCGATGCAGCTGTAATCGTCGTCCACGACGAGCAGCTTCTCGATGCGGTGCTTGTGCAAGATTTGCTTCGCCTCGTCCCGGCCGATGGTTTCCTTTACGGTGATGAGGTTCTTGTGAGTCATCAGTTCGTGGACGGGCTGGCTTGGATTGGTGGCGAAGCGCACGTCGCGATTGGTGAGAATGCCGACGAGCTTGCCTTGCTTGCCGCCGCCGTTCGAGCCCTCCACAACCGGGATGCCGGAAATCTTGAAGCTCTTCATCAGGTGAAGCGCGTCCTTCAAGGTGGCGGAGGGCGAGATCGTGACCGGATTGACCACCATGCCGGATTCGAACTTCTTCACCTGGCGCACGTGGTTCGCCTGCTCTTCGGGGGTGAGGTTGCGGTGAATGACGCCGATGCCGCCGGCCTGCGCCATCGCGATGGCGAGTCTCCACTCCGTAACGGTGTCCATGGCCGCCGCCGCGATCGGAATGTTGAGCCGGATGCTTTTCGTCAGGTTCGTCGTGACGTCGACCTCGGACGGCAGCACGTCGGAATGGCTTGGCTGCAGGAGCACATCGTCGAAAGTAAGCCCCGTCTTCTGCCGGATAATGGCCATTTGAAAACCCTTTGCGCCAGGCGCTGATTTCGGCTGGAGTGTTTTTGGGGTTTAGCACCCTCATCGCGATCTGTAAAATGTGGGCGGCGCTCACTCCCGCGCAATCGCGAGCGCCTGGGGCGGAGCGCTTTTTCAGCCAAGCAAGGAAATCCAAGTCGATCGGCGGCGTTTTGCAGCGCCGTTCGCGATGCGGAGCCGAATGCATCTTCGATAGGATGCATTACGTCTCTCCAGAAGGCGGTCTGGGATCGATCCCGGGCGCTTCGCACATCGCTTAACGCGCGTTCGGCTCATCGGCTCGCGAAAGCGCGTGAGCAGGATGGCCATAGGCAAGTAATGGCATAATTTTCTTCAGTTGAAGGACTCGCCGCCGCCGCGGGAGCATTTTATGCTCTTGTCTTGGTTCACGTCCGGTGTATCTATGTCGTTGCCGATGAGCGATGAAGGATCATGACATGGAACTGCGTAAACTGACCGCCGAACTGGCTGTAGCCGGGCAAATCACCTCGGGCGACATCCCTGCCCTTGCGGCCCAGGGCATCAAGGGCATCGTCTGCAACCGCCCCGACGGCGAGGCGCCCGGTCAGACGCCGTACAGCGCCATTGAAAAAGCGGCGGCGGAGCACGGCATAACGATTGTCTATCAGCCCGTGGCGCCGGCCGGGATCAGCGACGCCGAAGCCGCGGCCTTCGGGCAGATCGTGAGCGAGCTTCCCAAGCCCGCGCTGGCCTATTGCCGCTCCGGAACCCGATGCACCGTGCTTTGGGGGTTGAGCCAGGCGGGCAAGCTTCCGGCGGCGCAAATCTTGCAGACCGCCGCCTCGGCGGGGTACGACCTCAAGCCCTTCCTGCCGCGTCTGGCGAAGTAACCAGGTCATGAGCGGCCCGGATTTCGATGCGGCGCGCCATTCAAATCGGGGCTGTCGGGCGGCAGGAACAGATGCGCGCCGCCCTTGACGGTGGCGCCAAGCCGGGCCGAGCGGAAGAACCGGCGTGCGTAACGAGACGTTGCGCAGCATAATCTTACTACCCGGCGGGCTTGATGCCCCAAAAGAGTTTTCATAAATTGCGCTTATGTCGTCTGGTATCCGTCCAGCAGCAATTCGGGCAAGGATGTCGTCACCGTCGCGGCATCGGCGTCTGCTTATTCACGAGCCGGCGCCCGGTTTTCTCGCGGTAAGGATATCGAGCGCCGTGAACGCCTGGAAAGCGATGGATTTCGGCCCCTCAACCTTGAGCCCCGCCGCCTCCAGCGCGCGCGCGTAGTCCCTGATATTCGCGCTATCGGCCACGACGGCCACGCCGCCGGGTTTGAGCACGCGCGCAATCTCGCAGCACGCCTTCACGCGGCCGCTCGCGTCGAAGCGGTGGAGGAAAAGCAGCGAGAAAACCACGTCGAAGGAGTTGTCGACGAAGGCGATGTCGCGCGGATCGTCGCTTCGAAGCTCCACCCGGTCGTGAACGCGGGCGAGGTCGACATTGCGTTGCGTCCTTTCGAGCCAGGCGCCCGAGGCGCCGGCGCCCTCCCAGTCGTCGATGGCCACGACCGTCCCCATACGCAGACGCCTCGCGGCGCCGATGGCGAGCAGCCCGCTTCCCGTGCCGATGTCGAGGACCGTTTCGCCGCCTTTCCACGCGACGGCCCCGAGCATGCGCTTTCGGATTTTGAACTTGCCGCGCAGCGCATAGGCGAGCTTCGAAGCGCAAAGCCCGAGACTTAAAAAGCCGAGCGCGAGCAGCGTCGGACCGATGAGCGTGAAGCGAAAATCGCCGAGCTGAAAGGATGGCAGCACGGCGCCCGCGGCGACGCCAATGGCGCCCGCCAGAAACAGCCCGGAAATTTTCTGCGGCGAGTTGATCCCATAGTCCGGCTTAGGCCGCGTCCATAATCGAGATGGCCGCTTCATTCTCATCCTTGGAGATTGCAGTGAACGCCCACGAGATAGCGGCTCAGGAGAGCTTCAGGACTTCAATTCATCGTGCAAGAAGCCCGCGCGCAAATCGGTCACGCCCCCTCCTCCACAGGACCGCACCAGCCCGGAAGGTAGTCGGCGTCAGACTTCTTGGCGAGGTCGAAAGCGGTCTCAAGCGCCGCCTCGTAATCCTTCTGTACGGCCGCGGTCTTCAAGCGGCGCCTCAGAAAGTCCGCCCAGAGGAATTCGCTGAACGGCGTCGTGTCCTTGGCGTACCCGCCCATGCGGCGGATAGCGCCCGCGAGGCTTCGGAACGGATCGTCCGCCATGTCCTCGACCGATTTCGGGAGATCGGAATAGGTCTTGCGCTTTCCATCCTCATCGTAGGGATGAACGAGGCCTGTGTTGTCCATGAAAACCCAAAACGCGTCTTTATCCAGCCGCGCCAGGTTCAAGACGACCGTCACCGACACTTGATTGTGCCCGGCAAGCAGGAGCGCGCGGCACAGATGATGATGGTCGATGACGAAAAAGCGATCCTTTGGGCCTTTCACGACCGGAATGACATGCTTGCGCTCGATCTCGCCGCCATCTTTCGCCTGGGCCTCTTTCTTGAGCACTTCCGCCCGGCGCTCGACCTCTTTCAGTCCAACCGTCATCTGTGTCGGCCGCAGGTCTTCGATATCGACGGGATGAGAGACGGGGGCTCGCACTGTCTTCAAAATCATGATGTCGCTCCTCGCTGCAACGCTCGATCCACAGCGCTCGTTTTTCTCAGGATCGGAATGTAAAAACCTGACGCGGCGTCTTGTGGCCATCGTGAAAAAACTCGCGATTGACGCGCGGCGCTTAAACCCGCAAAGAGGCGCGAACGGGGCGCTGGTCCGGGAGGCGGTCTTGGCGAAGGGGCGAGTTCGAAGGTGGTACAATCCGCTGGCGCTGATCCAGTCGGTCGCGATGCGCCCGAGGTTTTATGCGGCGGTGATAGCCACAGCGCTCGCGCTCGCGTTGTTGCCGCACAGCTGGCCGCGCATGGCGCGAGCGGCCGTCGCCTGGGACCTTGGCGGCCTGACGTATCTGCTTTTCGCGTTCCGGCTGATCGTTACATGCGGCGCCGGCCGCATCGAGGCGAGGGCCGCTCGCCGAGACGACAGCCGTCTCGTCATCCTGGCCATCATTCTGCTTGCGATTGCGGCGAGCTTCGCGGCGATCGCCGGCCTGATCGGCGAAGCCAAGCTGCCGGCGACGGAGCCGCAGGAGAAGATTCTCCTCGGATCGCTTGCCGTGCTGACGATCATGATCTCCTGGGGCGTGACGCAAGTGGCCTTCGCGCTGCATTACGCTCACGACTATTATCGCCCTGACGATAGTAGCGACGAGGGGGGCGGCCTCGATTTCCCGGCGTGCGACTCGCCCGACTATTGGGACTTCCTCTATTTTTCGACCTCCATCGGGGCGACGTCGCAAACCTCCGATGTCTCGATCAAGTCGCGCGCTTTGCGGCGCCTCGTCACTTTGCACGCGACGGTGTCTTTCTTCTTCAACACCGCGGTTCTCGCCTTGACGGTCAACATCGCGGCGAGCCTGGCGGGATAAAATGGATATGCAATTCATCATGGGGCGGGACGCCAGCAAAGGCCAGCGGGTCTTGCGCGTCGCACTTGTCTACCTGGGCCTCTTCGCGCTTGTCGCGCTGAGCTATGCCTTCCTCGACCGGCAGATCGCGTCCGGGCTGCGCCCCTATACGCACGGCGTGCAACTTTTTCTGTGGCTCACTTATATCGTGAACCCGCTCGTCCCGCTTGCGTCGATTGCCGCCGCCTTTATCGGCGCACGGGCGCTTGCCCGCGGCTCGCTCACGCAGGCGGAATCCACGCTTCTTCGGATTTGCTGCGCCCTGTTGATCGCCTATGTGATCAAGGACGAGTTGAAGTTCCTGTTCGGACGGACCTGGCCGGAAACTTGGGTCAACAACAACCCCTCCTTCTTCGGCAATCCAAGCACTTACGGGTTTTTTCCGATGCATGGGGGCGCGGGGTACATGTCCTTCCCGTCGGGCCACACAACGCTGATCGCCACCGTGGCGGGGGCGCTATGGTCGCTCGTCCCGCAACTGCGCTGGGTCGGCGTTGCGCTGGTGATCGCGGTCGCGGCCGGACTGCTCGGCGCGGACTACCATTGGTTCAGCGACATTCTCGCAGGCGGCGTCCTTGGCGGAACCACGGGCCTCGCCGCCGCGCGAATTGGCCGCTCCAGCCACTCGGCGTGAGCGTTTCCCGGGACAAGGAAGAAGAGCAGCGCATACGCAAGGACGAGCAGCGCAACGCTTACGGCGAGGATGATGAGAACGCGGCCCCCTCGTCTGCCTTGCCGGGCTTCAACCGCGCTTTTTTCGATGCGCGCGCTTGGCGCGCCGCGTCCCGGCGCCGGACTTCTCGAATGCGGGGGCGTTGCGTTCGCCATCTTCAACCTCCGTCTTTTGCAGGGCAACGCCGCCCAGCAAGGGCTGTTCCGCGCACGCGCTTCCGATGCAAAAAAACAAGCCAAGGTTGCGGCTTTCCCCGCTTTTCTTTTTCCCGGCGCCAGCTTCTCCTTAACTGCAACACTCGATCAACATTGTTCAAACTAGCGAAAATCGGACAAATTTGAGCTTGACGGGGTAAGTTTGGCCACCTATTTTGCGCACACTCTGGTGGCAGGTAGTAAGCAGGTTTGCGCGCACTGGCGCGCGTTTTTTCGCTTAAACACTGCCGCGAAGACACCGGAAACAATATATGCAGAGGCGGAGAGGCCAAATCCTCGGCGCCTCATTCGTCTTCATCGGACCGGGTAACGGGAAATCCCGCCGGTCCTTCCGCCGTTTTGACTTGGAAGCGTTGATGCCAACGATACAGCAACTGATCCGCAAGCCGCGCGTGGCGCCGGTGAAGCGAAATAAAGTTCCGGCGATGACGGAATGCCCGCAGAAGCGCGGCGTTTGCACCCGCGTCTACACGACGACGCCTAAGAAGCCGAACTCGGCCCTTCGGAAGGTCGCGCGCGTCCGCCTCACGAACGGTTTCGAGGTCACAAGCTATATACCCGGCGAGGGGCATAATCTGCAGGAGCACTCGGTGGTGCTGATCCGCGGCGGCCGCGTGAAGGACTTGCCCGGCGTTCGCTATCACATCATCCGCGGCGTGCTCGACACTCAGGGCGTCTCCAAGCGCAGGCAGCGCCGTTCGAAGTACGGCGCGAAGCGGCCGAAATAAGGATCGAAACGCATGTCACGGCGGCACAGAGCTGAAAAGCGCGACATTATCCCGGACCCGAAATACGGCGACGTGGTTGTTACAAAGTTTATGAATAGCCTGATGGAAGAGGGCAAGAAGTCGGTCGCGGAACGCATCGTTTACGGCGCTTTGGGCCGTATCGAGCAAAAAGCGAAGCGCGACGGCATTGAGCTTTTCCACGAGGCGCTCACCAACGTGAAGCCCGCAATCGAAGTGCGGTCGCGGCGCGTCGGCGGCGCCACTTATCAGGTGCCTGTCGAAGTACGCAACGACCGCCGTCAGGCGCTGGCGATCCGCTGGATCATCACGGCCGCGCGCGGGCGCAACGAGAACACAATGGAGGAGCGGCTTTCGGGCGAATTGCTCGATGCCGCCAATAACCGCGGAACTGCGGTGAAGAAACGCGAAGACACGCACAAGATGGCGGAAGCCAATCGCGCGTTCTCGCATTACCGATGGTAAGGACTTAGGCGAGGGCCCAGTCATGGCGCGTCAGACCCCAATTGAAGACTATCGTAATATCGGCATCATGGCCCACATCGATGCTGGTAAGACGACCACGACTGAGCGGATTCTGTATTACACCGGCAAGAGCCACAAAATCGGCGAGGTGCATGACGGCGCCGCGACGATGGACTGGATGGAGCAGGAGCAGGAGCGCGGCATTACGATCACGTCGGCCGCGACGACCGCTTACTGGAAGGGCAAGCGCATCAACATCATCGACACGCCCGGCCATGTGGACTTCACCATCGAGGTGGAGCGCAGCCTGCGCGTGCTCGACGGCGCGGTGGCGCTTCTGGATGCGAACCAGGGCGTTGAGCCGCAAACCGAGACCGTCTGGCGGCAGGGCGACAAGTACGTCGTTCCGCGCATGATCTTCGTCAACAAGATGGACAAGATCGGCGCCGACTTTCTACGCCTGTGTGAAATCCGTTATCGACCGCCTTGGAGCGAAGCCGCTCGTGGTGCAGCTTCCGATCGGCGTCGAGAGCGACTTTAAGGGCATCGTCGACCTCGTTCGCATGAAGGGCGTGGTCTGGGACGAGGATACGCTCGGCGCGAGCTTCCGCGACGTCGAAATCCCCGCGGACCTCGTTGAGGCGGCCAAGGAATATCACAATAAGCTGGTTGAGACGGCTGTCGAACTCGATGACGACGTGCTCCACGCTTATCTTGAGGGGCAGCACCCGGACGAGGCGACGCTAAAGCGTCTTATCCGCAAGGGCACAATTGCGAGCCTCTTCTACCCCGTTTTCTGCGGATCCGCCTTCAAGAACAAAGGCGTCCAGCCGCTTCTCGACGGCGTACTCGATTATTTGCCTTCGCCGCTCGACATCCCGCCGATCAAGGGCATCGACGTGAAGACGGGCGAGGACACGGTTCGCTTGCCGTCCGACGATGAGCCGCTGGCTCTGCTTGCCTTCAAGATCATGAACGACCCGTTCGTCGGTTCGCTCACCTTCTGCCGCATCTATTCCGGCAAGGTCGAGACAGGCATGCAGCTCGTAAACACCGTGAAAGAAAAGAGAGAGCGCATCGGGCGCATGCTGCTCATGCATGCGAACAGCCGCGAAGACATCAAGGAAGCCTTTGCAGGCGATATCGTCGCCATCGCTTCGCTGAAGGATGTCATCACCGGCGATACGCTGAGCGATCCGAACAAGCAAGTGATCCTGGAGCGCATGGAGTTCCCGAACCCCGTGATCGAGGTCGCGGTCGAGCCCAAGACGAAGGCGGACCAGGAAAAGATGGGCCTTGCGCTCAACCGCCTGGCGCAGGAGGATCCGTCCTTCCGCGTGTCGACCGATTCGGAAAGCGGCCAGACCATCATCAAGGGCATGGGCGAGCTTCACCTCGAAATCATCGTGGACCGCATGAAGCGCGAGTTCAAGGTGGAGGCGACGGTTGGCGCGCCCCAGGTGGCCTATCGCGAGACGATCACGCGCAAGCAGGAAGTGGATTACACCCACAAGAAGCAAACCGGCGGCACCGGCCAATTCGCGCGCGTGAAGCTCGTGCTCGAACCGCAAGAGCAAGGCGCTGGGTTTCTTTTTGAGAGCAAGATTGTCGGCGGCTCCGTTCCGAGAGAATACATCCCCGGCGTCGAAAAGGGCGTTAAGAGCGTGCTGGATAACGGCGTGCTCGCCGGCTTCCCGATGCTCGATCTCAAGGTTTCGCTCATCGACGGCGCCTACCACGAAGTGGACTCGAGCGCGCTCGCCTTCGAAATCGCGTCGCGCGCAGCTTTCCGCGAGGGCGCGCAGAAGGCCGGCCCGAAGCTGCTTGAGCCGATCATGAAAGTCGAGGTCGTGTCGCCCGAGGATTACGTCGGCGGCGTGATCGGCGACCTGACCAGCCGCAGGGGCCAGATTCTTGGACAGGAAATGCGCGGCAATGCGACCGTCATCAACTCCATGGTTCCGCTGGCAAATATGTTCGGCTACGTGAACACGCTTCGGTCCATGAGCCAAGGCCGCGCGCAGTTTACCATGCAGTTCGACCACTATGCGCAAGTGCCGCAGAATGTGGCTGAAGAGGTTCAAGCGAAATTCGCTTGAAGTTAAACCGAAGTAGGCAGGAGCTTTTTCCGGGGCTAGGCACTAGACCGGCATGAAAGAGGAAGAACGGAGAGCCAAATGGCCAAGGCAAAATTCGCGCGCACCAAGCCCCATTTGAACATCGGGACCATCGGTCACGTCGACCATGGTAAGACGTCCCTCACGGCTGCGATAACGAAAGTGCTGGCTGCATCGGGCGGCGCAACCTTCACCGCCTACGATCAGATCGATAAGGCCCCCGAAGAAAAAGCTCGCGGCATCACGATCTCGACCGCGCACGTGGAATACGAGACCAAGAATCGCCACTATGCGCACGTCGACTGCCCCGGCCACGCCGACTACGTGAAGAACATGATCACCGGCGCCGCTCAGATGGACGGCGCAATCCTCGTGGTCGCCGCGACAGACGGCCCGATGCCGCAAACGCGCGAGCACATCCTTCTTGCCCGTCAGGTCGGCGTGCCGGCGCTCGTGGTTTACCTGAACAAGGTCGATATCGCCGACCCGGAACTTCTCGAACTCGTTGAAATGGAGCTTCGCGAGCTTCTCACGGCGTACGAATTCCCCGGCGACGATATTCCGATCGTCCACGGCTCCGCAAAGCTGGCGCTCGAAGAGGACAAGGGCGAACTCGGCTGGGAGTCCATCATGAAGTTGATGGACGCGGTTGACGCCTATATCCCGCTGCCCGAGCGGCCGAAGGATAAGCCGTTCCTGATGCCGATCGAAGACGTGTTCTCGATCTCCGGCCGCGGCACCGTCGTGACAGGCCGTATCGAGCGCGGCGTGATCAAGGTCGGCGAGGAAGTCGAGATCGTCGGCATCAAGCCGACCGTGAAGTCCGTCGTCACCGGCGTGGAGATGTTTCGCAAGCTGCTCGATCAGGGCGAGGCGGGCGACAACGTGGGTTGCCTCCTTCGCGGCATCGACCGCGAGGCCGTGGAGCGCGGCCAGGTGCTTTGCAAGCCGGGCACGGTAACGCCGCACACGCGGTTCAGGGCGGAAGCCTACATCCTGACGAAGGAAGAAGGCGGCCGACATACGCCGTTCTTCGGAAACTACCGCCCGCAGTTCTACTTCCGCACGACGGACGTGACCGGCGTGGTTCATCTCCCCGAGGGGACCGAAATGGTGATGCCGGGCGATAACGTATCCATGGAAGTGGAGCTCATCGTGCCGATCGCCATGGAAGAGAAACTTCGCTTCGCGATCCGCGAGGGTGGCCGCACCGTCGGCGCCGGCGTCGTCGCAAGCATCATAAAGTAGCACCGGGAATTCGGGAGCGGGCGTCTTCATCGGAGGCGCCTCTTCTTTTGGGAGTGACAGATGGCAGGCCAAACGATTCGCATCCGGCTGAAGGCGTTCGATCATCGCGTGCTCGACACCTCCACCAAGGAGATTGTCAACACCGCGAAGCGGACAGGCGCCGACGTGCGCGGGCCTATCCCGCTCCCGACCCGCATTGAACGCTATACCGTGAACCGCTCGCCGCACATCGACAAGAAAAGCCGCGAGCAGTTCGAGATGCGCACCCACAAGCGCCTGATCGACATCGTCGATCCGACGCCGCAGACGGTGGATGCGCTGATGAAGCTCGATCTCGCTGCCGGCGTGGACGTCGAGATCAAGCTCTAGGATTTGCGTGGCGGGGCGTGGCCCGGCCATGGGGATGATCGATAATTAAGTTGGCTGAAGACCCGCGAACAGGCGGGCGAAGGCCACAGGCGGAAACTGAGGCATACCGATGCGATCGGGATTGTTGGCACAGAAGGTTGGCATGACGCGGATCTTCACCGATGCGGGCGAGCATGTGCCCGTGACGGTGTTGAAACTCGAGCAGTGCCAGGTGGTTGCGCACCGGACGCAGGAGGCGAACGGCTATACGGCGCTTCAACTCGGCGCTGGCGGGCGCAAGGTGAAGAATGTGACTCGCGCTCAGCGCGGGCATTTCGCCAAGGCGCAAGTCGAGCCGAAGGCGAAGCTCGTGGAATTCCGCGTGACGCCGGAGAACGTCATCGAGGTCGGCGCGGAGCTGACGGCCGATCATTTCGTGCCGGGGCAGTTCGTGGATGTGACCGGCACCAGCATCGGCAAGGGCTTCGCGGGCGCCATGAAGCGCTGGAATTTCGGCGGTCTCCGCGCAACGCATGGCGTGTCGATCTCCCACCGTAGCCACGGCTCGACCGGCAACCGCCAGGACCCCGGCAAGACCTTCAAAGGCAAGAAGATGGCCGGGCATTACGGCGTCGAGCGCGTGACCACGCAGAATTTGCAGGTCGTGCGCACGGATGTGGAGCGCGGGCTGATCCTGATCCGCGGCGCCGTTCCCGGCGCGAAGGGCGGCTGGGTGACGCTGAAGGACGCGGTAAGGAAGCCGCTCCCGAAGGAGGCGCCAAAGCCGGGCGCGTTCCGCAAACTGAACACGGGCGCCGAAGCCGGCGCGGAAGCGGGGACGAAATGAAGGCGGATGTAGTTTCCCTCGACGCCGCCTCCGTCGGCAGCATCGATCTTCGCGACGATGTATTCGCGCTGGAGCCGCGCGTGGACATCTTGCAGCGCATGGTCCGCTATCAGCTCTCGAAGCGCCAAGCCGGCACGCACAAGGCCAAGCAGCGCAGCGAAGTGAACGGGCCGAACAAGAAGATTTACAAGCAGAAGGGCACCGGCCAAGCCCGCCACGGCAACGACAAGCCGCCCCAGTTTCGCGGCGGCGGCCGCTCCTTCGGTCCCGTCCCGCGCAGCCATGCGCACGACCTGCCAAAGAAGGTGCGCGCGCTTGCCTTGAGGCATGCCTTGTCGACCAAGGCGAAGTCGAACGCCATTGTCGTGCTCGACAAGGCTGAGATCGCCGAGCCGAAGACGGCGCAGCTTCGCGGCAAGTTCAACGGCCTGGGCCTCAGCAACGCGCTCATCATCGACGGCGCGGCGCTGCAGGACAATTTCGCGCTGGCCGCGCGCAACATCCCGAATGTGGATGTGCTGCCGGTGCAGGGCATCAACGTCTACGACATTCTGCGCCGGGATAAGCTCGTGCTCACGCGGGCGGCTCTCGAAGCGCTGGAGGAGCGGTTCAAATGAGGGAAGAAGAACTCTACGACGTGATCCGCGCTCCGCTCGTGACCGAGAAGTCGACGCTGGTTTCGGAAAACAATCAGGTCGTGTTCAAGGTCGCGATCGACGCATCGAAGCCGGACATCAAGGAAGCCGTCGAGCGGCTGTTTAATGTGAAGGTTTTGGCTGTCAACACGCTGATCCGCAAAGGCAAAGTGAAGCGGTTTCGCGGCGTGAAGGGACAGCAGAGCGATTTCAAGAAGGCGATTGTCACGCTCCAGGAGGGGCAGACCATCGACATTACGACGCGGCTTTAGAGCAGATTCGGTAAGGGCGCATTCGCCATGGCATTGAGAACATACAACCCCATAACGCCGAGCCTTCGCCAGCTGGTGCTGGTCGACCGCTCGCAGCTGTGGAAGGGCAAGCCGGTGAAGGCGCTGACGGAAGGGCGCTCGGAAGCGGCCGGCCGCAATCAGCACGGCCACATCACCGCGCGGCGGCGCGGCGGCGGTCACAAGCGGACATACCGCATCGTCGATTTCAAGCGTCGCAAATTCGATATGCCGGCCGTTGTCGAGCGGCTCGAATACGATCCCAACCGGACGGCGTTCATCGCGCTCATCAAATATGAAGACGGCGAGCTGTCCTACATTCTCGCGCCGCAGCGCCTGAATGCCGGCGACAAGGTGGTGTCGGGTACAAAGGTCGACGTGAAGCCCGGCAACGCCATGCCGATGGCCAACATGCCCATCGGCACCATCATCCACAATGTGGAGATGAAGCTCGGCAAGGGCGGTCAGATCGCGCGCTCGGCCGGATGCTACGCTCAGCTCGTCGGCCGCGACCAGGGAATGGCGATCTTGCGCTTGAACTCCGGCGAAATGCGCATGGTGCAGGCCGACTGCATGGCCACCGTCGGCGCGGTCTCGAACCCGGACAACTCCAACCAGAAATCTCGGCAAGGCCGGGCGCAATCGCTGGCTCGGCAAGCGGCCCAGCGTCCGCGGCGTCGCCATGAACCCGATCGACCATCCGCATGGCGGCGGCGAAGGCCGCACCTCGGGCGGCCGTCATCCCGTAACCCCGTGGGGCAAGGGCACCAAAGGCACTCGCACCCGCAAGAACGTCCGCACGGATAAATACATTATCCGCGCCCGGCACGTGAAGAAGAAGTAGAGGCAGCGATGGGACGCTCAATTTGGAAAGGGCCGTTCGTCGACGGCTATGTAATCGCAAAGGCCGATGCGGCCCGCGATAAAAAGTCGAACGCGCCCATCAAGATATGGAGCCCGGCGCTCGACGATCCTGCCTCAGTTCGTGGGGCTGACCTTCGCGGTCCATAACGGCCAGAAGCACATCCCTGTGCTGGTGTCGGAGGATATGGTCGGACACAAATTCGGCGAGTTCTCGCCGACCCGCACCTATTTCGGCCACGCCTCCGATAAGAAGGCGAAGAGGAAGTAGCCATGGCCAAACCGAAAACCGAGCGGCGGCTCAAAGACAACGAGGCTCACGCGGTTGCCCGCTCTTTGCGCGTCAGCCCGCAGAAGCTGAACCTCGTGGCGCAGCTTATTCGCGGCAAGAAGGTCGACAAGGCTCTCGCGGAGCTGACCTTCTCCCGCAAGCGCATCGCCAAGGACGTCAAGAAGACGCTGCAATCGGCGATAGCGAACGCGGAAAACAACCACAGCCTCGACGTCGATCAGCTCGTCGTGGCGGAGGCCTATGTCGGCAAGAATTTGGTGATGAAACGTTTCCACACCCGCGCTCGCGGCCGCATGGGGAAAATCCTCAAGCCGTTCTCGCAGCTGACCGTGGTCGTGAGAGAAGTTCAGGAGCAGGCCTAATGGGGCAGAAAGTTAACCCGATCGGGCTTCGGCTCGGGATCAACCGGACCTGGGACAGCCGCTGGTATTCCGACAAGGGCGAGTACGGCAAGCTCCTTCACGAAGACTTCAGGATCCGCGCGTTCATTCTCAAGCAGCGGCGGCAGGCCGGTATTTCGAAGGTTGTGATCGAGCGGCCGCACAAGAAGTGCCGCGTGACGGTGCATACGGCCCGTCCCGGCATCCTGATCGGCAAAAAGGGCGCGGACATCGAGAAGCTCCGCGGCCAGCTCGCGAAGTTCACGTCCTCGGAAGTGTATTTGAACATCGTCGAAGTGCGGAAGCCGGAACTCGACGCCACGCTCGCCGCGGAGGGCGTCGCCCAGCAGCTTGAACGTCGCGTGGCGTTTCGCCGGGCGCAAAAGCGGGCCATTCAGTCGGCCCAGCGGCTCGGCGCGCTTGGCGTTCGCATCTACGTTTCGGGCCGTCTCGGCGGCGCGGAAATTGCGCGCTCGGAGTGGTATCTCGAAGGCCGCGTGCCGCTGCACACGCTCCGCGCCAATATCGACTACGGCACAGCGGTTGCGGAAACGGCTTACGGCGTGATCGGCGTCAAGGTCTGGATCTTCAAGGGCGAAATCCTTGAGCACGATCCGATGGCGCAAGAGCGGCTTTCCCTGGAGAACCAGGAGGGCGGAGGCGGCGGCCGGCAGGATTCGCGTCCGCCTCGCCGCGACCGCGACAGGGATCGTGACCGGGGAGGCCGCGACCGCGACCGCGACAGGGAAAAGGCATAGCCGCTTGGCCTTAGAGGCGCGGCTTTGGAACAGGTGTGAGCGATGCTGCAACCGAAGAAAACAAAGTTCAGAAAGGCTTTCAAAGGCCGGATGAACGGCAATGCCAAGGGCGGCACGTCGCTTGACTTTGGCAGCTATGGATTGAAGGCTTTGGAGCCGGAGCGCGTTACCGCTCGCCAGATCGAGGCCGCCCGGCGCGCCATCACGCGCCAGATGAAGCGCGCCGGCCGCGTCTGGATCCGCATTTTCCCGGACCTGCCGGTGTCGAAAAAGCCGACCGAAGTTCGCATGGGCAAGGGCAAGGGTTCGCCGGAATTCTGGGCGGCGCGCGTGAAGCCGGGCAAGATCATGTTCGAGATCGACGGCGTCGGCGAAGAGACCGCGCGCGAAGCGCTGAGGCTCGGGGCGGCGAAGCTTCCGATCCGCACGCGCGTGGTCACGCGGCTTGGCGAAATCGCGGCGGTGAAGGAATAGCGAGGCGGCCATGAAGATCGAAGCGATTCGCAATTACACGCTCGACCAGCTTGAGGACGAACTCATCAAGCTCAAGCGCGAACAGTTCAACTTGCGGTTCCAGAAGGCGACGGCGCAGCTGGCTAACACGGCGCGCGTTCGCGACGTCCGGCGCACCATCGCGCGCATCAAGACGGTCGAGCGCCAGAAGCGCGTGGCCGAAGCGCAAAGTTAAGGAAGACGAAAAATGCCAAAGCGCGTTTTGCAGGGTGTGGTGGTCTCCGACAAGAACGACAAGACCGTCGTGGTTCAGGTCGAACGTCGGCTTACGCACCCGGTGCTGAAGAAGACGGTGCGCCGGACCAAGAAATATCACGCGCATGACGAGGCTAACGCCTGTCATGAAGGCGATGTGGTTCGGATTCAGGAGTGCCCTCCGATCTCGAAGAACAAGCGTTGGGTGGTTTTGGATCAGGCGCCGGAGAAGGCGCAGTCAGAGTGATTGAACGCGGGGTGGGCTGACGCTCCTTCGACTGAAAGGTGAAACTGCAATGATACAGATGCAAACTAATCTGGATGTCGCCGATAATTCCGGCGCGCGCCGGGTCATGTGCATCAAGGTGCTGGGTGGCTCCATGCGCCGCACCGCCACGATCGGCGACGTGATCGTGGTGAGCGTGAAGGAGGCCATCCCGAAGGGCCGCGTGAAAAAGGGCCAGGTGATGAAGGCCGTCATCGTCCGCACCTCGTTCCCGGTGCGCCGCCCGGACGGCAGCGTGATCCGCTTCGACAGCAACGCGGCCGTGCTCATCAATAACCAGCGCGAGCCGATCGGCACCCGCATCTTCGGCCCGGTGCCGCGCGAGTTGCGCGCGAAGCAGCACATGAAGATCATATCGCTTGCGCCCGAGGTGCTTTGATGTCCCAGCCGAAACTCAAGGTCAAGAAGGGCGACCGCGTGGTTGTGCTGACTGGGCGCGACAAGGGTAAGCGCGGCGAGATTCTGCAGGTGATCCCGGCCGAAAACCGGGCGGTCGTGCAGGGCGTGAACGTCGTGCGCCGGCATCAGAAACAGACTGCGCAGCAAGAGGGCGGCATCGTCGCGAAAGAGGCGCCGATCCACATCTCGAATATCGCGGTCGAGGATCCGTCGGATGGGTCTCCATCGCGGGTCGGCTATAAATTTTTGGATGATGGGCGCAAGGTGCGGTACGCCAAGCGCTCGGGCGAGACGATCGATGACTAAGACAGCGCAAAGCTCGAACGGCTACGTGCCCCGCCTCAAGACGCAGTATTCTGAGGTCGCGCGGCCAGCCTTGTTGAAAGAATTCAAGTACGACAATCCGATGCGGGTTCCCCACATCGAGAAAGTTGTGCTCAACATGGGCATCGGCGAGGCGACCGCGGACCGCAAGAAGGTCGAACAGGCGGCGCGCGACATGACGCTCATCGCCGGCCAAAAGCCCGTCATGACGAAATCGCGCAAGTCCATCGCGGCCTTCAAGCTGCGCGACAACATGGCGATCGGCTGCAAGGTCACGCTCCGGAAGGCGCGCATGTATGAATTCCTGGATCGCCTGGTGACCATCGCGCTGCCTCGTGTGAAGGACTTTCGCGGGCTGAACCCGAAAAGCTTCGACGGGCGCGGCAACTACGCGCTCGGCATCAAGGAGCACATCATTTTTCCCGAGATCGACTACGACAAGGTCGAGCAGATCTGGGGCATGGACATCATCGTCTGCACGTCGGCCACAACGGACGATGAAGCTCGGGCGCTATTGAAACAATTCAACTTCCCCTTCCGGCAGTAGGGCGAGGCGGAGGAGAGACGAATGGCCAAGACAGGCATGATCGAGCGGAACAACAAGCGGCGGCGCATCGGAGCCCGTGACGCGGAGAAGCGCGCCGCCTTGAAAGAGACCGCGAACAACAAAGACCTTCCGATGGAGGAGCGCTTCGCCGCCCGGTTGAAGCTCGCGCAGCTTCCGCGCAACGGCTCGCCCACGCGCGTCCGCAACCGCTGCGAGGTCACGGGGCGCCCGCGGGGCTTTTACCGGAAGTTGAGAATGTCCCGTATCGCGCTTCGGGAACTGGGCAATCAGGGGCTTATCCCCGGTTTGGTGAAATCGAGCTGGTAGGGGATCACAGATCATGACGGTGTCCGATCCACTGGGCGACATGCTGACCCGGATCCGCAATGCGCAGATGCGCAACCGGTCGAAGGTTTCCACCCCGGCCTCGAAGTTGCGCGCGCGCGTCCTCGATGTCTTGAGGGAAGAGGGCTATATTCGCGGCTATGCGGAGATCGATTACGGCAGCGGCAAGTCCGAGTTCGAAATCGAGCTGAAATACTATGACGGCTCGCCCGTCATCCGCGATATAAAGCGCGTATCGACGCCGGGGCGCCGGGTCTATTCGAGCGTGCAGGATTTGCCGACCATCGCCAACGGGCTTGGCGTCGCCATTCTGTCCACGCCGAAGGGCGTGATGTCGGATACGCGCGCCCGCGCCGAGAACGTCGGCGGCGAGATCCTGTGCAGCGTGTTCTAGACGGGCATCGAGGCGCAGATTTTTCGGCGGCGATATCGCGCCGCCGCAGCAGGATTGAAGAAGAAGGTTTTGGACAATGTCCCGTATTGGCAAGAAACCGGTGCCTGTCCCGAAAAACGTGACGGCGGCGGTTGACGGACAGACAGTAACGGTGAAGGGGCCGAAGGGGCAGCTTTCGCTGACGCTTGTCGACGACGTGGAGGTGAAGCTCGAGGACGGCGCCATCACGGTGAAGCCGCGCACGGATACCAAGCGCGCGCGGTCGATGTGGGGCATGTCCCGGTCTCTGGTCGAGAACCTGGTGAGGGGGACGACGAACGGGTTCACCCGCACGCTGGAAATCACCGGCGTCGGTTACCGCGCCGCCATGGATGGAAAGTCGCTGAAGTTGCAGCTCGGCTACAGCCACGACATTTTCTATCCGGTTCCCGAAGGCATCTCCATCGCCGTGCCGAAGCCGACCGAAATTACCATCTCCGGCATCGAGAAGGACAGGGTCGGGCAGGTTGCGGCGGAAATACGCGGCTACCGTGGGCCGGAGCCTTACAAAGGCAAGGGCATTCGCTATCAGGGCGAGTACATTCAGCGCAAAGAAGGCAAGAAGAAGTAGGAACGCACGATGGCCTCCACGCTCTCCAGTTTCGATCGCCGCAAGGCGCGTGTGCGCCGTAACTTGCGCAGCGCGCAGGGCGTTCGCCCGCGCTTGTCTGTTTTTCGCTCGTCGAAGCACATCTACGCGCAGATCATCGACGACGCCAAAGGGCATACCCTGGCAGCCGCTTCGAGCATCGATAGCGAGCTGAAGGGCAAGCTCGAGAAGGGCGCCGATGTGGCCGCTGCGGCGGTTGTCGGAAAGCTCGTCGCCGAGCGCGCCTTGAAGGCGGGCGTCAAAGACGTCGTCTTCGATCGCGGAGGCTACATCTATCACGGGCGTATCAAGGCGCTCGCCGACGCGGCGCGCGAAGCAGGCTTGAATTTCTAAGAGATGGCTCAGGCGCTCGCGCTTGAGAAGAAGGAAAGGGTAGGTTCGTGGCTCGTGAACCACATGGCAGAGGCAGGGAGCGGGACCGCGATGATCGCGACAGCGAATTCGTGGACAAGCTCGTTCATATCAACCGCGTCGCGAAGGTGGTGAAGGGCGGCCGCCGCTTCGGATTTGCCGCGCTCGTCGTCGTCGGCGATCAGAAGGGCCGCGTCGGTTTCGGCCACGGCAAGGCGCGCGAAGTGCCCGACGCCATCAAGAAGGCGACCAACTCGGCGAAGCGCAATCTCATCCGCGTTCCTCTGCGCGAGGGCCGCACGCTTCATCATGACGTGCGCGGGCATCACGGCGCAGGCCGCGTGTTCCTGCGCGCGGCGCCTCCAGGAACCGGCATCATCGCCGGCGGTCCGATGCGCGCCGTCTTCGAGACGCTGGGCGTACAAGACGTCGTGGCGAAGTCCATCGGGACGTCCAACCCCTACAACATGGTTCGGGCGACTTTCGATGCGCTGAAGCACGAGGACAGCCCGCGCGGCGTGGCGGCTCGCCGCGGCAAGAAGGTGAGCGAGATCGTCACCCGCAGACGCGATGGCGCCGAGGGCACAGCGGCCCCCGCGGCTGAAGCGTAGGAGGGATCGTCATGCCCAACGCAGCAACCAAGAAGACGCTCACCATCGAGCAGGTCGGCAGCCCCATCCGCCGGCCTTACGACCAGCGCGAAACGCTGATCGGGCTCGGCTTGAACAAAATGCACCGCCGCAAGGTCGTGGTCGACAATCCGGCCATCCGCGGCATGATCAACAAGATTCCGCATCTTGTGCGCATCGTCGAGGAAAACGGCGTGCCGGTGGATGCGAAAAAGCGATAGCGGAAGCGTTTTCGAGCGCTGTCCGGGGACGAGACCATGAAGCTGAACGAGTTGAGAGATAATCCAGGCGCCACGAAGGACCGAATCCGCGTCGGCCGCGGTATCGGATGCGGCAAGGGCAAAACCGCGGGCCGCGGCGTTAAGGGTCAGAAGGCGCGCTCGGGCGTTGCGATCAAAGGCTTCGAAGGCGGCCAGATGCCCCTTCACATGCGCCTGCCGAAGCGCGGCTTCAACAACCCGCTGCGGCTGGAATTCGCGCATATCAATCTCGACCGCGTTCAGAAGGCGGTCGACGAAGGCAAGCTCGACGCGAAGGCCGTGATCGACGCGAAGGCGCTCGTCGCGTCCGGCGCGCTCAGGCGCGAGCGCGACGGCGTCCGTTTGCTGGCGCGCGGCGCGGTCAAGACGAAGCTCGCTTTTTCGGTCGCGAAGGCTTCCGAGGCGGCGATAAAGGCGGTTGAGGCGTCAGGCGGCTCTGTGGAGATCCTGTTGCCTAAGGAAGACCGGCTCGCGGGCGACGGTAAGCGGGCGGTTCGCCGGCGCGCGGCCCAGGCCAAGCGGGAAAGCCGCCAGCCGAAGGCCGAATAGTCGAGCGGGAAAAGCCACGCTGTCGGAACCAGCCGCGCCGCCGGCGCCGTTGGGCCGATAGAGTGGAACTGATAACGAGGCCAAACTCGCCAGGACGCTCCCGCCGCATGTCGGGGTGGAACAGCGCCGCAGACCGGAGTCGCAGTCATGGTTTCCGCAGCGGAACAGCTTGCCGCTAATCTCAAATTCTCGACCTTCGCGAAGGCCGATGAACTCAAGCAGCGCCTGCTGTTCACGCTGGGCGCGCTTCTGATATACCGGCTCGGCACATTCATTCCGATCCCTGGCATCGACACGGCGCAGCTTGCGAAACTGTTCGAGGGCAACCCGAACACCGTTTTCGGCATGCTGAACGTGTTCTCGGGCGGCGCACTTTCTCGGTCGGCGATTTTCCTCCTGAACATCATGCCGTACATCACGGCGTCGATCATTATTCAGCTCCTGACATCCGTTGTGCCGGCGCTCGAGACGCTCAAGAAGGAAGGCGAATCCGGCCGCAAGCAGATAAACCAGTACACGCGCTATCTCACGGTCGCCATCGCCACAGTGCAATCGACGCTGACCGCGCAGGGCTTGAACTCTTCGGCGATAGACCCGGGGTGGTTCTTCCAGCTGACGACGGTTATTACGCTCGTCGGCGGCACCATGTTCCTCGTATGGCTCGGCGAGCAGATCACGGCGCGCGGCATCGGCAACGGTTCGTCGCTCATCATCTTCGCCGGCATCGTCGCCGAAATGCCGACCGCTCTCTATCGCATCCTGGAGCAGGGGCGAAGCGGCGTTCTGTCGCCAGCGGTGATCCTCGGCTTGTTCGTGATGATGATCGCGGTCATCACCGTCGTGGTGTTCTTCGAGCGGGCGCAGCGGCGCCTCACGATCCAATATCCGAAACGCCAGATCGGCAACAGGATGTTCCAGGGCGACAGCTCGCATCTTCCGCTCAAGCTGAACGCCTCGGGCGTGATCCCGCCCATCTTCGCCTCGACGCTTCTCTATCTTCCCGCGACGGTCGAGCAGTTCGTCGGGCACAGCAACGAGGTGCTGACCCGCGTTCTCGCGCTTCTCGGGCCAGGGCAGCCTCTGCACATCCTGCTCTACATCGGGCTTATTGTATTCTTCTGCTTTTTCTACACGCCAATCGTGATCAATCCGCAGGAAACGGCGGATAACCTCAAGAAGTACGGCGGCTTCATCCCGGGCATCCGGCCGGGTTCTCGCACCGCGGAGTACATCGAGTTTATCCTCAACAGGATCACATTGATTGGCGCGGGCTATGTCTCGATCGTTTGCATCCTGCCGGAGATCCTATCGTACCAGATGCAGGCCCCCTTCTACTTTGGAGGCACTTCGCTTTTGATCGTGGTCAGCGTTACCATGGACACGGTGGCCCAGGTTCAAAGCCACCTGCTCGCTCATCAGTATGAGGGGCTGATCAAGAAGTCGAAGTTGAGGGGAGCGAAGCGCCGATGAACATCATCTTACTCGGGCCGCCCGGAGCAGGAAAAGGCACGCAGTCGAAATACCTGGAAGACCGTTTCAAGCTGAAGCAGCTTTCTTCCGGCGACATGCTGCGCCATGCGGTCGCCATCGGCAGCGAGGTCGGGCTGGTAGCGAAGTCGTATATGGAAAGCGGCAAGCTTGTGCCGGACGACGTGGTCATCGGCGTGGTTTTCGAGACCATCGACGGCCTGCCCAAGGATTTGCCGGGTTTCATCCTGGACGGTTTCCCGCGCACGGTGCAACAGGCCGAGGAACTCGACGGCGTCCTCAAGGGCCATGGCAAGACCATCGACGCGGTTCTGGTCGTCGAAGTGAGCGACGACCGCCTCGTGAAGCGCATTTCCGGGCGCTTCACCTGCGCGAACTGCGGAGAGGTTTATAACGATTATTTCAGGCAGCCCAAGGCCGCCGGCGTCTGCGACCGATGCGGCGGCGCCGCGTTCAAGCGGCGCTCCGACGACAATCCGGATACGGTGCGCGCGCGTCTTTCGGTCTACCACAACGAAACGAAGCCTTTGATCGAATACTATCGGAACAAGGGCACGCTGCATGTCATCGACGGCGAAGCGCCCATCGAGGAAGTGACGCGCCGCATCAACGAAATCCTGGAGGGCAAGTGAAGCTGCGGCTTTCATGCCTCATCCACGACCCGCGTTCTGCCATGTGCAGAACGCAGCTGGACTTATTAGCAAAGGGTGACTATATTACCGCCCTTAGCTCAGATCCGAGGCGATCTGGAGGGGAATGCCTTCCGGACGCCTTTATCTTATTCCGGTGTGAGCGGGCACTCGCTCCGAATTAGCCTAACACGAACGAGGACCACGTGGCACGTATCGCGGGTGTGAACATCCCTTCTAACAAGCGCGTAGAGATCGGCCTTCGCTATATTCACGGGATCGGCCCGCGTTTTGCGAAAGAAATCTGCGACAAAGTCAATATTCCGGTGCAACGGCGCGTCAACGAACTGACCGACGCCGAAGTGCTGCAAATTCGCGAAGTGATCGACCGCGATTATGTGGTCGAAGGCGACCTTCGCCGCGAAGTCGCGATGAACATCAAGCGGCTGATGGACCTGGGCTGCTATCGCGGGCTGAGGCATCGCCGCGGTCTCCCGGTTCGCGGCCAGCGCACGCACACCAATGCGCGGACGAGGAAAGGTCCGGCTAAGCCCATTGCCGGCAAGAAGAAATAGGGCGTCGCGCTTAGCATCGAGATTGGGACTTAGACGATGGCGAAGGAAAAGGCGCGCGTTAAGCGCCGCGAGAAGAAGAACATTGCATCCGGCGTTGCGCATGTGGCTGCGAGCTTCAACAACACGATGATCACCATCACGGATGCGCAGGGCAATGCGATTTCGTGGTCGTCTTCGGGCGCGATGGGCTTCAAAGGCTCCAGGAAGTCGAACTCCTTACGCCGCGCAGGTTGCGGCCGAGGACGCCGGCCGAAAGGCCCAGGAGCATGGCATGCGCACCATCGAGATCGAGGTCAGCGGTCCCGGCTCCGGTCGCGAGTCGGCGCTGCGGGCGCTGCAAGCCTGCGGTTTCCAGGTGACTTCGATCCGCGACGTGACGCCGATCCCGCATAACGGGTGCCGTCCTCGCAAACGGCGCAGGGTCTAAGAGGCTCAGGGCAGGCCTCCCGTTTAAAAGCGATCGCGGCAGGCGCAGGTGAACGCCGCCGCTTATAAGGAAAGAAAAGTGCTCAATAAGAATTGGCAGGATCTCATTAAGCCGGGAAAGATCAACGTTACGCCCGGCGCTAACCCGAAATACGTGGCGTCCATCGTGGCCGAGCCGCTTGAGCGCGGGTTCGGTCTGACGCTCGGCAATGCGCTCCGCCGCGTTCTTCTGTCGTCGCTGCAGGGCGGCGCCGTAACGACCGTGCATATCGACGGCGTACTCCACGAATTCTCATCGATTCCGGGCGTCCGCGAGGACGTGACCGACATTGTCCTCAACATCAAGGACATCTCGCTGCGCATTCACTCCGAGGGCGTGAAGCGCATGGTTCTGCGCAAGGAAGGTCCCGGCGTGGCGCGCGCGCGCGACATAGACGCCGGCCCGGACATCGAAATCCTTAACCCCGACCTCGTGATCTGCACGCTCGACGAGGGCGCGGCCGTGCGCATGGAATTGACCGCGAACACCGGCAAGGGCTACGTGCCCGCCGAGCGGAACCGGCCCGACGACGCGCCTATCGGCCTGATCCCGGTGGACAGCCTCTACAGCCCCGTCAAGAAGGTCTCTTACAAGATCGCGAACACCCGCGAAGGCCAGATCCTCGACTACGACAAGCTGACGCTCGACGTCGAGACGAACGGGGCGGTTTCGCCCGAGGACGCCGTCGCGCTCGCCGCTCGCATCATCCAGGATCAGCTGTCGATCTTCGTGAACTTCGAAGAGCCGCGCAAGGAAGTTTCCGAGGAGCGCATTCCGCAGCTTGAGTTCAACGCCGCGCTTCTCAAGAAGGTGGACGAGCTTGAGCTTTCGGTGCGCTCCGCCAACTGCCTGAAGAACGACAACATCGTGTATATCGGCGATCTCATCCAGAAGACCGAGGCGGAGATGCTGCGTACGCCGAACTTCGGGCGCAAGTCGCTGAACGAGATCAAAGAGGTGCTGGCCGGCATGGGCCTGCATCTGGGCATGGAGGTTCCGAACTGGCCGCCAGATAATATCGAAGAGCTGGCGAAGCGTTTCGAGGACCATTACTGATTTGGGATTGACTGAGAGCCGCGGCGCATGCATCGCGCTGCGGTCTGTGAGGGCGAGACAATGCGTCACCGTAGATCCGGCCGTAAATTCAACCGAACGGCAAGCCATCGGCAAGCGATGTTCGCGAACATGGCGGCCGCGCTCCTGAAGCATGAGCAAATCGTAACCACGCTGCCAAAGGCGAAGGATTTGCGCGGCGTCGTGGAGGCTTTAATCACGCTCGCCAAGCGCGGCGACCTTCATGCGCGGCGCGTTGTCGCGTCCCGCCTGAGGGACGAGGCGATGGTCGCCAAGCTGTTCGAGACGCTGGGTCCGCGCTATAGCGGCCGCCCAGGCGGGTACACCCGCGTACTGAAGGCTGGTTTCCGCTTTGGCGACAACGCGCCGCTCGCGGTGATCGAGCTTGTCGATCGCGACGAGACCGCAAAGGGCAAGGATTCCGGCCCTGTTGCTGGCGAAGAGGAAAGCGCGGCGGCTTGATAAGCGCAAACTGAGCGCTAATCCCTCGCATCCCGCGCGAAAAGCTCTGCTATCCATTCCAAAGCGAGAGCCTTCGGGAGCGTTGGCTCGCAGCCGCGCAATTCAGGCCATGCGCCCCCGAAAAGGCCGAAGGCCACGTCTTCTCAATATCTCTGGATGAGGCTACAGTTACACCTCCATAATAAATTTTGGGAGGAAGAACTCATGACCGATAATCCATTCGAGATCCCGCAGAACCTGCGCGATCTTGCGGAACAGAACGTGAAGCAAACTCATGCCGCGTACGAGCAGCTTTCGGACTTCATGACCAAATCCATGGGCGCCTGGATGAACTCCATGCCCGCCAGCCCAATAGCCGTCAGCTTCAAGGATGTCCAAAGCCGCGCGATGGAATTGGCCACGGAGCATGCCGAGTTCGACTTTCGCGTTCGCCGGCAAGATCAGCAACGCAAAGACCGTGCAGGAGCTTTTGACGCTGCAGACGCAGTTCACTCAAGACCGCGTGCAGGCCTTCGTGGCTCACACGCAAGAGTTTTACCGCTTGTTCGAAGACGCCATGCAAAAAATGCAGCGGGGCTGACCTCGGGTAATGCCGGCAGCAAAAAGGAACGGACAACCGTCCTTCCGGCGATAGCCGGCATCGCCTGAGGGCAAACAGAAGGCGGCGGTAGCGGAATCCGGCGGCCGGTGGCATATAAGGGGCATGGCAAGAGCGCGCGCGGCAAAGTCGGCAGCCCGGAAAACCAAGGAAAGCGGCGGCCCGGCAACGGGCTTCGCCGAAGCGCCGCAAGCCGCGTTCCAGGGCGAGGCGTACACGTCCGAGAGCACGGCGCATCTTATCCCCGCGCTGCGCAACCTGAAGCCGTCGGGCGCGATGCCGATGCCCTCCTATCTGCAGGGCAAGACGCCGCCCATCGGCGACCATCCGCTCATCGCAGGCGCGGACATGCCGCTGTTCATGCCGCATCGCCCACCGCGCCCGGAGAAAAGCGAGGGCGGCAAGCGCTTCGTCATCAAGTCGGATTTCGAGCCGCGCGGCGACCAGCCCGCCGCCATTCGCGAACTCGTCGCCGGCGTGGGGCTGCACGAGCGTGAGCAGGTTCTGCTCGGCGTCACGGGCTCGGGCAAAACCTTTACGATGGCGAAGGTGATCGAGGAGACGCAGCGGCCCGCGCTCGTGCTCGCGCCGAACAAGACGCTCGCCGCCCAGCTTTACGGCGAGTTCAAGTCGTTTTTCCCGGACAACGCGGTCGAATATTTCGTTTCGTACTACGATTATTACCAGCCGGAAGCCTACATCCCGCGCAGCGACACCTATATCGAGAAGGACAGCTCGATCAACGAGCAGATCGACCGCATGCGCCACGCCGCCACGCGCGCGCTGCTCGAACGCGACGACGTGATCATCGTGGCCTCGGTGTCCTGCATCTACGGTATCGGCTCGGTCGAGACCTACTCGGCCATGACCTTCACCATCCAGGCGGGCGACCGCGTTTCGCAGCGCCAGCTTCTCGCCGACCTCGTCGCGATCCAATACAAGCGCAACCATCTCAGCTTCGCGCGCGGCGACTTCCGCGTCCGCGGCGACACCATCGAAATCTTCCCGGCCCACCAGGAGGACCGCGCCTGGCGCATCTGCATGTTCGGCGACGAGGTGGAGAGCATCGCCGAGTTCGACCCGCTGACCGGCGAGAAGACGCAGGACCTCGCGCTGGTGAAGGTCTACGCGAATTCGCACTATGTGACGCCGAAGCCGACGCTGCATCAGGCCATCAAGGGCATCCAGCAGGAGCTTCAGGAGCAGCTTCAGCGCTTCAACGCGAGCGGGCGGCTGCTCGAAGCGCAACGTCTGGAGCAGCGCACGCAATTCGACATCGAAATGATCGAGGCGACCGGCTCCTGCAACGGCATCGAGAATTATTCGCGCTGGCTCACGGGACGCGAGCCGGGCGAGCCGCCGCCGACGCTGTTCGAATATCTGCCCGACAACGCGCTCGTGTTCGTAGACGAAAGCCACGTCACCGTGCCGCAGATCGGCGCGATGTTCAAAGGCGACTTCCGGCGCAAATCCACGCTCGCCGAGTTCGGCTTCCGCCTGCCGTCCTGCATCGACAACCGGCCGCTGCGCTTCGAGGAATGGGACGCGATGCGCCCGCAAACGACATTCGTATCGGCCACGCCCGGCAAGTGGGAGATGCAGCAGACCGGCGGCGTGTTCGTCGAGCAGGTGATCCGCCCCACGGGCCTGATCGATCCGCCGGTGGAGATCCGCCCGGTGAAAACGCAGGTGGACGACCTCATCGACGAGTGCCGCAAGGTGATCGCGCAGGGCTACCGCGTGCTCGTCACCACGCTTACCAAGCGCATGTCGGAGGACCTCACCGAATACGCGCATGAGCAGGGGCTCAAGGTGCGCTACATGCATTCCGACGTGGACACGCTGGAGCGCATCGAGATCATCCGCGACTTGCGGCTCGGCGCGTTCGACGTGCTGATCGGCATCAACCTTCTGCGCGAGGGCCTCGACATCCCCGAGGTGGCGCTGGTCGCCATCCTCGACGCGGACAAGGAAGGCTTCTTGCGTTCCGAAACCTCGCTGATCCAGACCATCGGCCGCGCCGCGCGCAACGTGGACGGCCGGGTGATCCTTTACGCGGACAGCAGCACCGGCAGCATGGAGCGCGCCATCGCCGAAACCAACCGCCGCCGCGAAAAGCAGGTGGCGTATAACGAGGCGCACGGCATCACGCCGCAATCGATCAAGAAGAACATCGGCGACATTCTCGCCAGCGTCTATGAGCGCGATCACGTGACGGTGGACGCTGGCTTCGCGGAAGGCGGCCAGACGCCGCTCGCGGGGCACAATCTGCAAGCCGTCATCGCCGATCTGGAGAAGCGCATGCGCGAGGCGGCGTCGAACCTGGAATTCGAGTCGGCGGCGCGGCTGCGCGACGAGATCAAGCGGTTGCGCGAGGTCGAGATGACGATCATGGACGATCCGCTCGCGCGCCAGTCGGATGTGGAGGATCGCGCGGGGCGCTACGAGGGCGGCGGGCGCACGTCTTATGTGCCGCAGCTTGGCGTGGATACGACCGAGACGAGCGGCGGCGTTGGCGCGAAGCGCCGCAAGTCCAGCGCGCGCGAGAAGGACCGCGCCCGGCAGGCGTTCGACACAAGCCCGCTGTTCAACACCGGCGAGAATTCGGACAATCCCGAGGAATGGGAGATCGCGGCCGAGAATAATGCGGACGTTTCAGGCTCGCGCATCGCGCCTCCTCCCGAACACAGCAAGGAGCGCAAGATCGGCGAATGGGCCGTCACCACGAAGGCGGCGGCGAAGTCCGGGCAGCTCTCGCGTCCGCACAAGCCCGCGCTCGACGAGATGGGACCGCACGCCGAGCGCCCCACGCCCGGCGGAAAGCCGAAGCCCTCGCGCCCCGCGCCCGATCTGCGGACCTTCAAGCCCGGCAAGACCATCGTCGTGGAGGAAGAGGGCGAGCCCGAACGCCGCGGCAAGCGGCGGCGGCCCGTCAAGACGGGCCGGCCGGGCGGTTGAGCTCCCGGAGAATTGACGGCGCGAGGGACGACTTGGAAATTGCGATCAAATCGGAGGGCCGACTTACCAATTTCGAAACGCTCATCGGTCGGAAGATCGAGGATCTGCTCGCGCGGTAGGCCACGGCGGCTATTCGTCGAGGGTGAGCTTGACGAAGCCGGACAAAATTCCGCGCCGCGCCGCCACAGCGCTGTGGTTTTCTTGCCACGCCGGCTTCCTGCTTGAGCTTCCGGCTTCCGGCAGGCGCGCCACATATTGCCATCTTAGGTTGTCTTTCATGGAATATATCAACTCTTGCTTTCAGAAAGAAGTACTTTTTGCAAAACGAACCCAATAGAGTTAACCGGCCGTGCACGCGAAAACAGCAGGGCCTGCGCTTGCGCCAAAGGCTCGCCATGATCGCGAACAGGCGCAAGCGCCGGCGCCCCGTCAAGTCCGGCGGCCGCGGCTCCGAACTCCACTCACGGAGCGTCGATGGCGGCGGCGCCGGACGGCGCCACCGGCCTCAGCGGCGGCCTGAGGCCGTTGATGAGCTTGAAAAGGTGGGGCTGGCGGGCGGATCCCGTCTTCGCGAAGATGCTCTGCAAATGGGACTTCATGGTGTTGCGGGAGATGCTGAACGCCTCGGGGGCGCCGGCGACGAGGCCGCCCGCGAGCACGTGCTGAAGGGTTTTCACCTCGGTTGGCGTGAGGCCGTAGCAATGCGCGACGCCCGTGAAGCCGCCGCAGCAGTCGAGCGCCTCGATGCGCGTCACGGCCACGGCGACGATCGACCCGCAGCCGGCAAGCGCCGGGTTTGCCAGCGGCTTCATGGTCGCGACCGCGGCGCCCCGCTCGCCGTCGCAAAGGCATATATCGAGGTAGCTCTGACGATGAGGCGAACCGGCGGCCTGCCGCAATCCCTTGAGGAGAAGCTCCGTCGTTTTGCGGCCCTCGCCCAGCAGATAGCCGTCCTGTATGCGGATGGGCCAGCCGCACTCCGTCATCTCCCGCGCCGATGCATTGGCGAAGAGGACTTTCCCGTCAGCCAAGGCGGCGACGAAGCCGGCCGTCAGCTGATCGAAAGCGCCGCACAAAGCGTCGAGAAGCGCGCTTTTCATAAAGACCCCGTCCGTCTCAAAAGAGACCAGCGATGTGGTGAGAAAGCGAAGAAGGATTCGAAGCGAGGGAATTTACGCTAAACTTGGCGAAAAGAAAGAGGTTATTCTCCCTTTTCCTCCATGAGCCGCCTCCGCAATCGATCCATGTCCAGGATGCGGATGGCTGAGCCCTCCCGGCGAAGGGCACCCCTCCTCCTGCAGGCGGCTGATCGCGCGGGAAACCGCCTCCCGGTGGCTGCTCACTCGCGCGGCGAGATCGACCAGACGCGGCGCCGGAGAAATGAGCGCCTGCCCGTCCTGTTCGCCGGCGAGAACGGCGAGCCTGTTAAGCTCGGCGTGAACGCGGCCCTGAACGGTAAGCGTGCTGAATTCGAACACGCGGTCAGACAGGCGCCGGACCTGACCCGCGAGGTGTTTCATGACCGCGAAGGAGAAGGCCGCGTAGGTATGAAGAAGCCTGTGAAACTGGTCCCGCGGCAGCACGGCGAGCATGCATTCCTCCCCCGCCTCGACGGTCGCCGAACGGGGCTCGCCGTCGATGGCCGCGACTTCGCCGAACATTTCGAACGGCCCAAGCGTCGCGAACAGGACCGGCTTGCCGCCGGTGGCTGAATAGAGAAGCACTCTCACCTTTCCCGCCACGATGAAATACACGTCGGCCGATGGCTCGTTGGCGAGCAGGATCTGCTTGCCAGGCGGCGCCGGCAGCCAATTGCAGCTGCGGCCGAGGTCATCCAGAGCCGCGGGAGGCAGGTCTTTCAGGAACTCGAAGCGCTTCAGGATGAGTGAGCTGCCCTCAGACATTGCCGCCGGTCCCGAAGCGTCCCGCACCCAGTCTTTGTAGGCGCCTAACTATCATCTTCAATTGCAATTGCATTCATTTGTTACATTTTCAATTGCATAGTTAGACGAAAGTTGTAACAAATTGTATCGGCGCTACAAAACGCACGCCGCATGCGCTTCCCTACGGCGCGTTAAGCCCCGCCGGCGCTTACCTTTTTTTCATGTATTTCTTGCTTGGCTTGAACTCTGCTATCATGAAGGTGGTATACACGGTCCGATGTTTATGAGTGCAGAGCGTTCAAAATGGCTGACGAAGAGCGGTTCGAGCGGTGGGAGCCCATCGACGGTTTGACGCCGAAAATGTTTATCGACGGCATGTATGACGACCGGGAGGGCTTCCGCCTTATCCTCAAATCGCCAGACCCGAAAATGCGGTCGCTCCGCCTCCTCTTCGACGCGCCGCTCTGCTACCGGGGCGCGCAGGAGTCGTACCTGCTCCGCCAGATTTACCGGGAGAACGACATCTACCCCTGGCCGATTTTTATTGTGCGCAATTCGCGCTATGCGAGATGGTTCTACGCGCAGGCGACCGAAGCCCTCGACAGGGACGGGCATCATTACCACATCGCGGCCATGGACGTGATGGTGGATGTGCTGTCAGCGCGCCCGCCCATTCTGAGCTGGCTCAACGACGCTTGAGCTGAGCCGCGAAATCCGGGCAACAAGGCTCGATTTTGCGGCTTCGAGCCTGTGGCGGCCGTCCAACGTCATGAAATCGCCGTAACAATTGTGGCGGCTCGCGATCAAGCGCCTATATCTTGGCTGCACTCCAACCTGGATGGTCGACTGCCTATGCCTCAACCTTCGCCGTTAGGAGCCCGGACCTGTTCAAATCCGACGGGATCCGGCAAACTGATCAAGATCAAACTGCTTGGTGCGCTTCTCATGACCCTTGCCCTTTCGCCAGCCGCCTCCGCCCAGACGCTCACGCCGTCGAAGCTCGCCTTTCACGGCAGGCTCGATAACGGCCTTGAGGTTGTGGTGGTGCCGGACCGCCGGGCGCCGGTCGTGACGCACATGGTGTGGTACAAGGTGGGCGGGGCCGACGAACCGCCGGGCAAGTCGGGGATCGCGCATTTTCTCGAACATTTGATGTTCAAGGGCACCGATAAGATCCCGGCGGGCGAATTCTCGAAAATCGTGGCTCGCCTCGGCGGACAGGACAACGCGTTCACCGCTCAGGACATCACCGCATATTTCCAGCGCGTCGCGAAGGAGAAGCTTCCTCAGGTGATGGCCATGGAGGCCGACCGCATGGCGAACCTCAGGCTCGACGAGAAGGAGGTTCTCACCGAGCGGAAGGTGATCCGCGAGGAGCGCCGCAGCCGCGTCGATAACGATCCGTCCTCGCTCCTTCAGGAGCAGATGATGGCGTCGCTGTTCGTGGCGCACCCCTATCACACGCCCGTGATCGGCTGGGACACCGAAATCAAGGAGCTGACCCGCGAAGACGCGCTCCGCCATTACAGGAAGTTCTACGCGCCGAATAATGCGGTTCTCGTGGTGACGGGCGACGTGGAGCCCGATCAGGTGATGGCGCTCGCGAAGGAAACCTATGGCAAGATCCCGGCAAATCCGGAAGTCGGCGGGCCGCGTCATCGCCCCGTCGAGCCGGCGCCGCTGGCGGAACGCCGCGTGATCCTGCGCGACGGCCGCGTTGGCAAGGCCACGTTCGAGCGCTATTACCTCGCGCCGAGCTTCAACACCGCCACGGGACGCGAGGCCGAAGCCCTGCAAATCCTCGCGCGGATCATCGGCAGCAGCAACACCAGCCGCGTCTACAACACGCTTGTGCGCGACGAGAAGAAAGCGTCCAGCGCCAGCGCATGGTATGGCGGGCTCGCGCTCGACCAGGGCCGTTTCGGCTTCTACGCCGTGGCCGCGGGCGACGTGAAGCTCGAAGACATCGAGGCCTCCATCGACAAGGTGATCGACGACGTGATCAAGAACGGCGTCACGCCGGAAGAGCTTGAGCGGGCCAAGACGAGCGAGGTCGCGAACCTGATCTACGCGTCCGACAGCCAGCAAAGCCTCGCGCACACTTATGGCTGGAACCTGGCGACGGGCCGCTCGGTCGAGGATGTGGAGGCGAGGCCCGAACGGCTCAAAGCCGTCACAGCGGAGGATGTCAAGGCCGTAGCCGCCAAATATCTCGACCGCAAGCGGTCGGTGACCGGCTATCTCCTACCCACGCCATCGCAGCTCGCGAAGGTAGAAACTCACGCTGTTTCAAGCAGCGGCGCCTTCCATTGAGGAGCGGAACAACCAACATGAAAAGAAACTCCTTCGGGGGGCGTCTCGCCAAGGCGGCGTTCGCTCCAGCAGCTCTCTTGTCGCTCCTTCTTTGGACCGCAATCCCGGCGCAGGCCATGCAGATTCAAAAAGTCGTCAGCAAAAAAGGAATTGAAGCCTGGCTCGTGGAGGACCACAGCCGGCCCATTCTCAGCATGCAATTCGCCTTCGCGGGCGGATCGGTGCAGGACCCCGAGGGCAAGCCAGGCGTAGCGACCTTCGTCTCGGGCATGCTCGACGAGGGCGCGGGCGACCTCGATTCCGAGGCGTACCAGAACCGGCTGGAAGACCTCGCCGCGAAGCTGAGTGTGAATGCTTCCTACGATCACATGTCGGTTTCATTTCAGGCGCTCACGCAAAACCGCGACGAATTGCTCAAGCTCCTGCGCATCGCGCTGACCTCGCCTCATTTCTCCCCGCCCGACGTGGAGCGCATCCGCGAGCAGCTTATCGCCAATCTTCGCGTCGAGGAGAAGGACCCCGACAAGGTCGCGTCGCTCGAATGGCATAAGATCGCCTTCGGCTCGCATCCCTACGCCCGCCCCACGAACGGCACGCTCGAAAGCGTCGCCGCCATCACGCCGGACGATCTGCACGCTTATGTGAAGAAGAACTTTGCGCGCGATAATCTCAAAGTGGCCGTTGTCGGCGACATCGACGCGGCGGCGCTGAGCGCGGCGCTCGATAGCGTGTTCGGCGATCTGCCGGCGGTCTCCAGCCGCCGTCCGTTGCAGGACGTAACATGGCAGAACACGCCGAAGCAGCGCATCGTCACTATGCCCAATCCGCAGTCGGTCGTGCAGTTCGGCTTTCAGGGGCTCAAGCGAAACGATCCGGATTTCATCCCCGCCTACATCCTGAACTACGTCGTCGGCGGTGGTGGATTCTCCTCCAAGCTCATGCAGGAAGTGCGCGAGAAGCGCGGGCTGGCCTACTCGGTCTATACCTATCTCTATCCGCTCGACCACGCCGGCATTTTCGCCGGGGGGGTGGCGACCGAGAACAAGAGCGTCGGCGAGTTGCTCGACCTGATCAAGGCCGAGCTGGAGCGCGCGGCCAAGGACGGTCTGACCGAGGAGGAACTCCGAACCGCGAAGGATTATCTCGTCGGCTCCTTCGCACTTCGTTTCGACACGAGCGGCAAGATCGCCGCGCAGCTTCTCGCCATCCAGCTCGACAATCTCGGCATCAACTATATCGAGCGGCGCAACGGCGAGATCGAAGCCGTCACGGTGGACGACATCAAGCGCGTCGCCAAACGGCTGATGGCCCCCAAGAACCTGATCGTCACGGTTGTCGGCGAGCCGGAGGGCATTACGGAGACCGGCCTTTAGCGGCCGGCCACGCCATCGACGAACGGAAAGCCGCGCATCTCGCGGCTTTTTCTTTGTCCGGGAAGCCCTGCGCGCAATCAGTTGTTGATACCCTGGAGGAGGCGCCTTGCCTCGCGGAGGAGGCGGCCTCACCACGGATAAGCTGATGGAAGGGATTCGCGCCTATGACGTACCGCCAATCGATCGAGGGCTGTCTGTCCACCAAGATCGGAGACGCCGGTCTCACCGAAGATCGCCTTGCGCAATGGCTCACCCTTCTCACGCCACGCTTCAAAGCCCTGGAAGAACAGGCGCAGGCGAAAAGCTTCGCCCTTTTCCGCACCCTCGATGAGACCGCCGATATCGGCGAGATGCGCGCCGCCTACAATCAGCTGGCCGAAGGCGCCGAGACAATCCTGATCCTGGGGACCGGCGGATCGAGCCTCGGCGGGCAGGCCATCGCGCAGCTCGGCGGCTGGTCGATCCCCGGCGACGACGGCCCGGCCGGCAGCCTTCGCCCGCGTTTGCGCTTCTACGACAACCTCGACGCCCGCTCGTTCATGCGCGGCTTGAGCATCCTCGACATTCCGAGGACGCGCTTCATCTCGATTTCGAAATCCGGCGCGACCGGCGAGACGCTCGCGCAAACGCTGACAGCCTTCAAATTCATCGAAGACGCGGGCCACGCCTCGCTCATCCCCCACATATTCCTCGGCGTCACCGAGCCCGAGCAGAAGGGCATCGACAACGGGCTGCGGGCGCTGTTTTCGGCGCGCGGCATTCCCCTGCTGCCGCACAGCACGCAGATCGGCGGCCGCTATTCGGCTTTCACCACCGCCGGTCTGCTGCCAGCCCTGGCGCGCGGCCTCGACGTGGCGGCGTTGCGCGCGGGCGGCAAGGAGGTCGTGGAGAAGCTCATCACCGCGACCATGCCCGAGGATCATCCGGCCGCCGTGGGCGCCGCCGTCGCCATCGGCCTCGCGAAGGATCTCGGCGTCGCCAACTCCGTGATGATGCCCTATTCCGACCGGCTGGAGCGTTTCAGCGCCTGGTACGTGCAGCTTTGGGCGGAGAGCCTCGGCAAGCGCGGCGAAGGCACGACGCCCATCGCAACGCTCTGCCCCGTGGATCAGCACAGCCAGCTTCAGCTGTTCATGGATGGTCCGCCCGTCCACTTCATGACCGTGCTCCGGACCGGCCCGCAGGACGGCGCGGATAACGGCCTTGCCATCCCGCCCGCGCTCGCGGCCGAGGCCGGCGCGCCCTACCTCGCCGGCCGCACCATCGGCGGCTTCGTGCAGGCGCAGCAGAAGGCCATCGTAGACGCTTTCGGCGCGGCGCGTCGCCCGGTTCGCACCATCGACATTGCGCAGCTCAATGAACGCGCGCTCGGCGCTCTCATGATGCATTTCTTCATCGAGACGATCTTCGCCGCCGACCTGTTGAGCGTCGATCCCTTCGATCAGCCCGCCGTGGAAGCCGGCAAGCGGCTGACGCGCCAATACCTCGCCGCGGGTTAGGCACGCTCGCCGGATGCGCCAACTGGACAACCCCCTCACCCTCTCCCGCGCACGCTCGCCTTGGAGAGCTTGCCACTTCGATTGCCCGCATCCGCGAGCGGATGCGGATGGGAGAGGGAACGCCTGCACGAACCCTCTTCCCTTGCGGGAGAGGGTGGCGGCCGGCTTCGCCGGACGCCGGGTGAGGAGTATCTCACTGGCCTTTTTCGCGGAGACTGCTTGAATGGCGGCGATCCGGCAGCTCACCCAGGTTGAGATCAATCGCATCGCCGCGGGCGAGGTGATTGAGCGGCCTGCGAGCGCGGTGAAGGAGCTGGTGGAGAACGCCATCGACGCGGGCGCGTCGTCCATCGAAGTGGTGGCGCAAAATGGCGGGCTTTCGCTTTTGCGGGTAACGGACGACGGCTGCGGCATGGACGAGGCGGATCTGGCTCTTTGCGTCGAGCGGCACGCCACCTCGAAGCTTGCCTCGGGCGACCTCCTCAACATCCACACGCTCGGCTTTCGGGGCGAGGCGCTGCCGTCGCTCGGCTCGGTGGGAGGGCTGCGCATCGTGACGAGGCCACGAGGCGGCGCGCGCGGCTTCGAGATCGTCGTTGAAGGCGGACGGAAGTCGGAGGTCCGCCCCGCCGCCGCGAGGCCCGGCGCATGCATCGAAGTGCGCGACCTGTTCGCCGCCACGCCCGCCCGCCTCAAATTCATGAAGTCGGAGCGCGCCGAGAACGCGGCCATCGCCGATGTGGTGAAGCGGCTGGCGCTTGCCAGCCCTCGTATCGGCTTCTCGCTGACTGTCGGCGAGCGCGCCTCGCTCGCGCTTGCCGGCGCCGAGCCGGGCGACGACAACGCCATCCGCCAGCGGCTCGCCCGCATCATGGGGCGCGATTTCGCCGAAGGCGCCGAACCCGTCCGCCTCGAACGCGAGCGCATTTCGCTCACAGGCTTCGCGGGGCGGCCCACGCTCAACCGGCCGGACCAATCGCTGCAATATGTGTTCGTGAACGGCAGGCCCGTGAAGGATCGCCTGCTCCTTTCGGCCATCCGCGCCGCCTATCAGGACACGATCCCGCGCGGCCGCCATCCGCTCGCGGCGCTGTTCCTGACGCTGCCCGCCGAGGAGGTGGACGTGAATGTGCATCCGGCGAAGGCGGAGGTGCGCTTTCGCGAGGCGAGCCTGATCCGCAGCATCGTCATTTCCGCGCTGAACGAGACGCTCCGCGTGGCGGCTTCGGCGTCGCCCGCAGCGAGGCCGTTCGCGTCGGATTTCCGCCCCGCGCCGCAAGTGCAGCCGGGCGCCTACCAATATCGCGCCGCGCTGCGTCCCATCTCGCCGCCGCTCGCGAACGGTTTTGCCGAGGCGCCGCTGCCCGCGTTCGAGGACGCCGCCGCCCCCGCCGCCGAGCAGGCGGAATTCCCGCTCGGCGTCGCGCGGGCGCAGGTGCACAAGACCTACATCCTGTCCGAGACGGAGGGCGGCGTCATCCTCATCGATCAGCACGCGGCGCACGAGCGCATCGTCTACGAGAAGCTGAAAGCCGCGCTTTCCGGCGGGCGCATCGCGCGGCAGCTTTTGCTTATCCCCGAAATCGTGGAGATGCCCGAGGAGGACGCCGCGGTCGTCGTCGAGCACCGCGACAGGATCGCCGAAAGCGGCCTTGTGCTCGAAGGCTTCGGGCCAGGCGCGGTGATCGTGCGCGAGACGCCCGCCATTCTCGGCCAGCCCGATCTGCAGACGCTGGTGCGCGATCTGGCCCAGGAGCTGGAGGACAGCGCGAAGGGCGGCGTGGAGGCGAAAATGCACGCGATCTGCGCCACGATAGCGTGCCACGGCAGCGTGCGCGCCGGCCGCGCCCTGCGGCTCGACGAGATGAACGCGCTGCTCCGGGAGATGGAAGCGACGCCCAACACCGGGCAATGCAACCACGGCCGCCCCACCTTCGTGGAGCTGTCGCGCGCCGACCTGGAGCGCCTGTTCGAGCGCCGCTAAGCGAATTCTGGCGCGTCGAGCACGGGATAATCGGTGTAGCCCTTCGGGCCGCGCGCGAAGAAGGTGGCCGGATCGGGCGCGTTCAGCGCGGCGCCTCTTTCGATGCGCGCCGGCAGGTCCGGGTTGGCGATGAAGAGCCGGCCGAACGCGACCGCATCGGCGACGCCGTCCGCAACGGTCTGCGCGGCGCTCTCGGGCGTGAAATTCTCGTTCGCGATCCAGGCGCCGCCGAACTCCTTCTTCAGGTCCGGGCTGATCCAGCCGTTGGCCGCGTATTCGCGCGTGCAAATGAAGGCGAGCTTGCGCTTGCCGAGCTCGCGCGCGACATAGCCAAACGTCGCCTTCGGATTGCTGTCGCCCATGGACTGCGCGTCGCCGCGCGGCGCCAGATGCATGCCGACCCGGCCCGGCCCCCATACGCCCGCGACCGCGTCGGCGACCTCCAGCATCAGCCGCGCCCGGTTCTCGATGGCGCCGCCATAGGCGTCGGTGCGCTTGTTGCTCCGGTCCTGCAGAAACTGGTCGAGCAGATAGCCGTTGGCGCCGTGAATCTCCACGCCGTCGAAGCCCGCCGTCTTCGCGTTTGCAGCGCCTCTGCGATACGCATCCACGACGGACGGGATCTCGTCGAGTTCGAGCGCGCGCGGCGTGGGGTAGTTCTGCTTCGGACGGATGAGCGAAACATGGCCCTCGGCGGCGATGGCGCTTGGCGCGACCGGGAGCGCGCCGTTCAGATAATCCGGGTGCGAGATGCGGCCCACATGCCAGAGCTGCAACACGATCTGGCTCCCGGCCTTGTGCACCACGTCGGTGATGCGCCGCCAGCCCTCGACCTGCGCCTGCGACCAGATGCCGGGCGTATCGGGATAGCCCACGCCCATCGGATCGACCGCCGTCGCCTCCGAAACGATCAGCCCCGCCGAGGCGCGCTGGAGATAATACTCCGCCATCAGATCGTTCGGCACGCGGCCCTCATCCGCCCGGCACCGCGTCAGCGGCGCCATGACGATGCGGTTCGAAATCTCAATGTCGCCAAGCTTCAGGGGCGTGAACAAATCGGGCATGATCGTTTCCCTTCAATTTTCCATCGCGCAATCGGAAGCGAGGTCGCCGCCTAGCTCCGCGCGGCGCCATCATGGCGCAGTTGCTTATGTTCCGCTACAGCTTCGCCCGTGCGACGGCATAAGCTTGAAGGGCTTTTTTTTGCTGGCTGCAATTGCGCCTGTCGCAGGCGCCTTGGTGAGAAGAGTGAGGAGTTAAGGGAAGCATGCGCCAAACGCGCTGCTGCGGTCGAGCGGGACCGCGCCGCTGGCGAGCGCTCGCCATGCGCCGACGCGCGGCGCAAGCCCGGTTCTTCCAAATCCCTGGAAAAGTCTTCCCGGAGGCTGCCGGGCCGCCTTCCGGCCGTTAGCGGCGCCGCCTAGCTGGCCGCGCGCACTGGCCGCTTCAGGAACTCTGGCACATGATCGCCGAGCCCAACCACAGGCGCGGACGTCGCCGGGGGCAGCAGCTCGCGCTGATACCGCGGGGCGCCACCGCCGCCTCTTTCGCGGTTCGGCTGGCTTTCGCCTCTTGGCTGGCGGCTGCGGAAGGGACGAACATCGGCGGTCGGCTTCGGCTCGGCCGCGCTCTGCTCCTTGCGGCCGCCGCCTTTGCCGCGTTCGCGGCGCGGGCGGTCGCGGCGCTCACTGAAATCGGCCGAAGTCAGGTTCTCGGTCGAAGGCTCGCCATCCATCCACTCGATCTTTCCCTTGCAGAGCGATTCGATAGCGCGAAGCCCCTTCATTTCCTTCGGCGTCACGATCATGGCCGCGTAGCCTTCGCGCCCCGCGCGGCCCGTGCGGCCGATGCGATGCACATAATCTTCCGGGCTGATCGGCACATCGAAGTTGAACACGTGGCTGACCTCGGGAATGTCGAGGCCGCGCGCCGCTACGTCGGACGCGGCGAGGAAGGTGATCTCGCCCTTGCGGAACGCTTCGAGCGTGGCCATGCGCTGGCGCTGATCGAGGTCGCCATGCAGCGCCGCCGCATTGAAGCCGTGCTTCACGAGCGACTTATGCAGGACGGCGACATCCCTCTTGCGGTTGCAGAAAATGATCGCGTTCTTGACCGACTCGCCGCGCATCAGTTCGCGCAGGATGTGACGCTTTGTCTTGGAATTGGCGGGGGAAAACTTGAGCTTCTGGGTGATCAGCTTCACCGTGGTGGCGGGAGGCGTGACCCGGATTTGCTCGGGATTGCGGAGGAACTGCTCCGTCAGCTTCTGGATCTCGGGCGGCATGGTCGCCGAGAAGAACATGGTCTGGCGCGATGGCGGCAGAAGCTTGCAGATGCGCTCGATGTCGGGGATGAAGCCCATGTCGAGCATGCGGTCCGCCTCGTCGATGACGAGGTAATCGACCGCGCTCATTAGAAGCTTGCCTCGCCCGAAATGGTCGAGAAGACGGCCGGGCGTCGCGATCAGAATATCGGCGCCGCGTTCGAGCTTCCGCTCCTGGTCGTCGAAGGACACGCCGCCGATCAGAAGCGCGACCGTCAGCTTGTGCTGCGATCCGAGCGTTTCGATCGCCTCGGCGACCTGCGCGGCCAGTTCACGCGTCGGCTCCAGGATAAGAGAGCGCGGCATGCGGGCGCGGGCGCGGCCCTTTTCCAGCATCGTAAGGAGGGGAAGGACGAACGAAGCCGTCTTGCCTGTTCCGGTCTGGGCTATGCCGACCACATCGCGCCCTTCGAGCGCGAACGGAATGGCTTGGGCTTGTATGGGAGTGGGGGTTGTGTACCCTGCCGCCTCGATGGCAGCCAGCACTTTTTCGCTGAGCTTTAGGTCTTTAAAAGTCATATCCCGTTGAATTTCAGAACCGCACATCTTGGGGGTTCGGTGAGTATCATCACACGCACAATGCAATATGATGACAGGCTTGCGTCAGGATTTCAATTTTGCATCGCAGTTGCGGGCAGACGGCGGCGCTTCTTAGGCGACTCTGCTGCCGGAAGAGCCCGGGGGCGAATGTGAAATTCCGCCTGACGCTTGAAACATATATGATCGGAACCGGAACTCCCGTCAACCCGGATCGGTAAATTTGCGCGGAAGTGTAGCATTTCTGATTTCTGCATCGTTCAGGCGCCCGCGATTAACAAGCCCGGGCGATATTCCTGGACATGAGCGGCGCCCGGATCGCATGACGGTTGCGGCGAGGTTGTCATGCGCACCATGGCGTTTCTTGCGGTTTGTCAGAGTTCGACAACCGGCGCATACATCGCCGCCTGCGCGGAATCGAACGCCGGAGCGGCCGAGTGGCTATCCGCGGCGCTGCTTGCGGCCGTTAGCGCTCTGTTCGCCTGCTATGTGATTGTCGAGGCCGCTCGAGGCGCGCGGCGCTGAGGCATCCCGTTCAGCGCGCCCGGTCCGCTTAAATATCGGCTGCCCTTGAGGAAGAAGCGAAGCGGCAGGTCCGCGTCGCGCGTGATGCCGATGCGCGCGCTGATCCCGATCTCGCCGCTCCTGGCGCCGTCCGAGGCGAGCCAGATTGCGCCCGCGGCGCATAAATCCGCGCCGTCCAGCCGCCGGTCGATATCGAGCGCCTTGGCGAGCCGCCCCGGCCCGCGCAAAAGGTCGCGCTCCGGCGCGTCGCCCCGATAGCGCCGCATGGCGTCGATGCCCGAAACCGGCTCGGCCGCGCGGATGAGGACAGCCTCGCCCGCGCCCTCTTCCGCGCTCGTCACATTCAGCATGAACGAGACGCCGTAGGCGAGATAGACATAGGCGTAGCCGCGCGGCCCGAACATGACCTTGTTGCGCGCCGTTTTCCCGCGGAAGCTGTGGCTTGCCGCGTCGCCCGCGAGGTAGGCTTCGGTCTCCACGATGCGGGCTGCCGCCAGCGTATCGGGAAGCGCGCGGACGACGAGCTTCCCGATCAGAAACCTGGCGAGCGCCGCCGTATCATTTGGCAGATCCGCGCGTTTAACCGGCTGATATTGCATGCTCATTGTGTCGCCGCTCTGCGCCCTGGCTGTAACGGTCTGGCAAGAATAACAAAACCACAACGCCCGATTTGAACCGCACTTGCTTCGAATCCGAAACGAATTTTCCGAATTAAGTGTAAGTTCAGATAGCGGTGCGTCTAGTCCGAGCTTCATGCTAAGAAACTGCTACCAGAGGTTGTGTATCTCCTCGGCCGCCTTGAGGACTTTTGAAACGGGACTAGGCGCAAATCAATAGGAAATGGAGGGCGGGTAAGAACATTGGCTTCCCTGCCGGTGGAGTCTTGCATTTGGCGCGCTGCAGGAGGCGCGCAACCTTGAAGGAAGGTTTTTGGATCGCCGCATGCACGAGGAAAATCGCCATAATCCGGATGCCTCGACTTGCGATCAGATCCTGAATGCGGGGCGCACGCTCAAGCGCCGGATCCTTGCGTTCAACTCGCTCATCATTCTTTTCATCTGCTTTGTGGCGGCCTATCTTATCGACGACCAGAGGCGCTCGGCCCTCGAACGCGCCGCCGCGCACTCCGCGAACCTGTCCGCCGCCTTCGAGGAGCAGGTGCGGCGCGCCATGGACGGCGTGGCCGGCGCGCTGGAACTGATCGAGAAGCGCATCGAGAAGGAAGGGCCGAATTTCAACCTGTCCGAATGGGCTCCCGTGATCCCCGAAGTTGCGGCCCCGACAATTCAGGTTACGATTATCGGCCCCAATGGATGGATGCGGGAATCCACTCTTTCGAAAACCCCCGTCGATCTTTCGGACCGCGAGCACTTCCGCGTTCAGCGCGACAATCCGAACCTAGGTCTCTTCATCGGCAAGCCGGTGCTGGGGCGCGTCTCGAAGCAGGTGACGATCCAGGTGACACGGCGCATCGCGGCCCCCGGCGGCGGCTTCGGCGGCGTGCTCGTCTTTTCGCTCAACCCCGATTTTTTGACCGCGCTTCACCGCCAAGTCGACCTCGGCAAGACCGGAAACGTGACCGTCGCCGGCCTCAACTCCGTCATCCGCGCCCGGTTCACGACGTCCGACCGGTCCGAAACCTTTGGCGTCGGCTCCTCCCTCTCCTCGGCTCGACTGATGACCGAGGCCAGCACCGCGGACAAGGGATCGTATACCGCCCCGAGCGTTTTGGACGGAACGATTTGTCTGTTCAACTGGCGCAAGGTGACGGGCTATCCGCTGATCGTCACCGTGGGCCTCGGCAAAGACGAAGCGCTGGCCAGCGCCAATCGGCATGCCTTTATGATTCTCGCCATCGGCGGCGCGGCCATCTTCCTGATCAGCTTCATGGCCCTTGTGCTGGCGGGAGAAATCTCGCGCCGGGTCGCCCATGAGGTCGCGCTCTATCGCGAGAGCGAAAACTTGAAGGCGGCGCATGCCGAGCTTACTGAGCAGAACGTGAGGCTCGTCAAGAAAAGCGTGCTGCTCGCCGAGGAGCGCATCAATCTGCAGAAGGCGAACGCGCAGCTGATCGTCGCGCAGGAGCGCTCGGAAACAGCGAACCGCGCGAAGTCGGCCTTCCTCGCCAATATGAGCCACGAGCTGCGCACGCCGCTCAACGCCATCATCGGCTTCTCCGAGATCATGCGCGACAAGATCTTCGGCGACCTCTCCGACCAGTACGCCGATTATGCTGGAAGCATCCACCAGTCCGGCCGCGCGCTTCTCGGCATCATCGATCAGGTGCTCGATTTCTCCAGGGTGGAGGCAGGGAAGCTGCGCATCCATGAGGAACTGCTGCCGCTCGCCAGCGTGCTGGAGCCCGCGCTGAAGTCGGTGAAGGCGCAGGCCGCGAGCCGCCAGATCGATCTGCGCCTGGAATTCCCGGCCGGCGTCTCGGTTCGGGGCGACGAGGCGCGGCTCAACCAGATCCTCGTCAACCTCTTGTCGAACGCCGTGAAGTTCACGCCGGCGGACGGCGGCGTCGCGCTCAGCGCCGCATTGGAGGCGGATGGCGCCCTGTGCGTCACCGTCGCCGACACCGGCATCGGCATGGCGGAAAAGGAGATCGAGTGGGCGCTCGAACACTTCCGCCAGATCGACAACAGCTTTTCGAAGCGGTTCGAGGGGATCGGGCTCGGCCTGCCGCTCGCCCGCCAGCTTGCCGAACTGCACGGCGGCGGACTCACCGTCGAGAGCGAGCCCGGCAAGGGGACTAAGGCGCGGTTCCGTCTGCCCGCCTCGCGCGTGATGGCGGACGCCGAAGAGATGCAGGCCGAGGCGCCGCTCCGCAAGCGCGCGGCGTGACCGACCCGGCTGGTTCCTACGAACGCCTCAGTGTTTTGTGGACACGCATGCGTGCGCTGGTCGAAACGCGGAAGGCTCAAGGGTGAGCATAAGCAGGCCGTAAGCGTCGCCGCCATGTTCGTTATTTTTGCGGCCTCAACCAACGCTACGAAAGCATCAAGCCTGCTTGACGCAAGGATTGCCAGCTAAGTTCGCGCTCGCTATCGCAGCTTTGAACCGAAGAGACCGGCGTAACAATGGCGTCACATGAGATTGCAACAGCGGGGGAGTGGCCGCTATGGCTGCTGCGGATGCAGGCGCTGAAGGCGGTAGACGCCCAGCTGTCACGCGAACCGCAGGCCGTGGAACTCCGGCTTCGGCGCGCGCGCCTTCTCGCTGAAACTGGAGAAGTCGAGGAGGCGAAAAACGCTTATCTCGAACTTCTCGCTCTTTCTCCCTCGAATTTCCGGGCGCTCAACGACCTCGGTAATCTGTTGAACTCTTCCGGGTTGACCTGGGCGGCGCGCACATGCTTTGCGGAGGCTGCGGCTCGCTATCCGAAAAATCCGGTTGGCCATGTCAATCTTGGCCGCATCCTCTTGAAGGAGGGCGAGCTGGCATTGGCCCGCCACCATTTCGAGCAGGCGCTGCAAGCCGATCCCAGCTTCCCGGAAGCGCATCAGGGCCTTGCCTATGTTCTCTTGGGATGCGGCGAGGAGGAGGAGGCCGAGCGGCATCGATGGCTGGGTTTCAGAAACCGGAGCATCGACGTTTTGCCTTTCCGCGGAAAGAAGACGCCCATTCCCGTGCTTGTGCTGGTGTCGGCGATGGGAGGAACGAGCCCAATAATCGACCTTCTCGACGATGGCCTCTACCTTGTCACAGTCCTCGCTGTGGAGTTTTACGATCCGGCGTCGCCGCTGCCGCCGCATCGGCTGATGATCAACGCGATTGGCGACGCCGATCTTTGCGGGCCTGGGCTTGAGCGGGCCGCCACTCTCGCAGCTCTGACGCAGGCGCCGGTTCTTAACCACCCCGCAGCTGTATTGAAAACGGGCCGCATCGCAAACGCCAGCCGCCTTCGTCAAACCCAAGGCGTGATCGCGCCCGACATGATGAGTTTGCCGCGCGCCGCCTTGGCTGAGCCAGGCGCCCTCGATACGGTCGCCAGTCTCGGTTTCTCCCGTCCTTTTTTATTGAGGACGCTCGGCTTCCACAACGGGCAAAATTTCTTCAAGATCGAAAACGCGGAGGAGTTGAACGCGGCGCTGAAGAGCCTTCCCGGACGGGAGCTTGCAGTCATGCAGTTTCTCGACGCTCGCCGCCCCGATGGCAAGATTTGAAAATACCGCGCCATGTTTATCGACGGCGCCATCTACCCTTTGCATGCGGCCGTCTCCCACGATTGGAAAGTTCACTATGTCACGGCCGAGATGGCCGGGCGCCCGAGCATCTGGCGGAGGACGAAGCGTTCCTCAACGCGATGCCGGAAATCCTGGGGCAGCGCGCCATGACGGCGTTGGAAGCCATCCGCGACGCTCTTGGCCTGGACTATGCCGGCGCCGATTTCAGCGTGAACGAAGAGGGCGAAATCCTACTGTTTGAAGCCAACGCGACCATGGTGGCGCCCACGCCGGGGCGGCATGAGCAATGGGATTACCGCCGCGCTCCGGTCGAGCGCATCCTGAGAGCCGTAAACGCGATGCTGGCAGAAAAGGCCGAGAGTTTAAGTGAGCCTGCGTAGACTAAGCATCGTGCGTTTAGTCGGACGCATAGCCGGCGGCGAAAAGTTCCAGCGTTCGGATTTTTTTGGTATCAGTTTCGCACAGGGACGCGGAGCTATGCTCTAAGGCAAAGCTCGCGCCGGATCCATTCATGCTCGACACCTTCCTCCATCTCGCGCGGCGGAACAAAGACCGCCAACTGGTCGCGGCTTTCGTCGAGCAGTCGACCACGGTCGCGCACAACATCGTGGATGTCGCCTGCAATGTGAAAGAGCTGGCGCACGGAATTGCGGCGCAGCAGCTCCTCGTTTCGGAGGTCCAGGAGGGAGCGGCGCTGCTCCAGGATGAATCCGCCAATATCGGCGAAACCGTAGCGCAGGGAAACGTCGCCGCCCGGACGGCCGATCGTGAAATTCAAAGATCGGCGGTTATCGTCCGCGAGTTGCTCTCGGCGATCTCCGAACTGGGCCAGACAGTCATGGAAGGCGCCCAACTCACCTCCTCGTTCGCCGAAACCCTGGACCACGTCGGCGCCTTCGCTAAGGGCATCGAGACCATCGCGCAGAAGATCCACCTGCTTGCGCTCAACGCCACGATAGAGGCCGCCCGGGCCGGCGCGGCGGGGCGCGGCTTCGCGGTCGTGGCGCAGGAAATCAACGCGCTCGCGGCAAGAACCGCGGACGCTACGAAGAGCATTGCGGATACGGTCGCCGATCTGGACGAGAAGGCGAAGCAGCTTTCGGTCCAAGGCGCCAAAAGCGGCGACGCGGCCGGCAGAGCGGAAAAGAGCACATCGGCGATCTTGGATACCCTCACCACCATCGAGCAGTGCGTGAGCCAATTCGTGGTCGAGATGGGTAAGGTCGACGGGTCGGCAAAATCGGTGCAGGCCAAAAGCGCTCATATCGAGCGGCGCCGTGGCTTCCCTTTCGGGCGGCTTTCTCGCGGCGGCGGCGCATTTCGAACGGATCGAGAAATCGGCCGATTACTTGCAGCATGCGAGCGAGGACCTGTTGACGACAACCATTGCAACCGGGATCGAGACGCCGCACCGGCGCTTCGTGGAGGAGGCGGTGCGGCTTGCGTCCGAAGCGGGCGCGATCGTTTCGGGCGCAGTCGAGGCGGGCGACATTTCAATCGCACAGGTCTTCGACAAGATTTACCGTCCGATACCAGGCTCGAACCCGCCGCAATTCGAAACGAGCTATTGCGGCTTGTCCGACCGCCTGCTGCAACCGCTGTTCGATGCGGCGCTAGGCTTCGACCCCTGCGTTGTTTTCTGCACGGCCGTCGACGAAAACGGCTTCCTTCCAACGCACAACGGCAAGTTCTCCAAACAGCGCGGGGAGGACGCGGTCTGGAACGCCGCGAATTGCAGAAACCGGCGCTTTTTCAAGGACCGGGTCGGACTTGCCGCCGGGAAAAACGAGAAAGCCTTTCTGCTGCAGACCTATAGCCGCGACATGGGCGGGGGCCGGTTCGCCCCCATGGTCGATGTTTCGGCGCCTATTTATATCCAAGGGCGGCATTGGGGCGGGCTGCGGCTCGCCTACGGGCTCAGTTCCGTCTCGCCGTGAGAGGCTGTGCAGAGCGGTTGCGCCCGATTTCGGAAGTCGCCGGATCCCAGCACAACGAGCCAGCCGTGGCGCAGCACACGCCGTCTTTATACACGAGGTAGGGCGGACAGGGCGTGCTGCAGGTGTGATTACAGCGGCGTTGCAAAGCATGACACCTCTGACCGAGCGCCCTCTTTGCCTTGCTTGAACTGCGCCTAACGGGAATGCTCTTGACGTTGCTCCAGCAATCGCCGGCCAGACTTTGGCAGGCGGTGCAGGCATGAGCCCAGTCGTATGCGTGAGCAATTCCCCCATATGCCGCGACGCCGGGGAGCAACAGGACGCAGAGCGTTATGGCTTTCATGGCTCGATTTTCACTTGCGTTGTTGGATAAACGAACGCTCATGAAATCAACACGATCTGCTTACCTCAAGCTATCGGCGCCGCCTATTGCGCGGGCAGGATCGCGAGCTTGATGTGCATCGAAGCCGCGCCGCTCACCTGGATCGTCAGCGGTCCGGTCTCAAGGTCGAAGCGCACGCTCTTGCGTATGTCGGGGCAGCCTTGCTTGCCGGAGTGCGCGCTGGAGACGAGCGCCTTGCCATTCTGGATCACGTCGATCCATGCATGCTCGGACGTAGTCACCTGATACGCGCCCGCCTGCGCCACGTTCGAAATCGCGAGGATTCCGCCGTTGCTGTCATCCGATTTCGGCTCGTGTCCGGGCGGAAGCACGTAGTCCACAGTAACCTGCGGCTGAAGCTCAAGCGCGACGCCCGTGGACGGAATTGCGGTAAGCGTGGCGCCCGACATGACCGGCTCGATGGCGGAATTGCCGAAGAGCTTTATTTCGCGCGCGACGGACCAGGCGAACTCGTTGCAGGCGGGATAATCCTGCGGCGCCGCGCATAGAGGCGCAGCCCCGGAGGCGCCGAGCAGGACCGCCAGCGCCGCCGCGGCGAGCGCGCGCGCGCTAGTCGACCGCGACAAGGACATCCGAAGATTTGATGATGGCCGCGGCATCCATTCCCTCTTTCAGCTTCAGATCCTCAACAGCCTCGTTTGTAATAGATGCGGTGACGGTCGCGCCATTCACGTCGATGAGAACGTGAGCGGTGGTGCTGCCCTTTGTGACCTTGACGATCTTGCCTTTGAGCACGTTCCTCGCGCTGATTTTCATGGCGGGCTCCGAATTTGTTAAGTTGCAGGTTACCTTAGCACAATTTGCGCCACAACTATTAGATCGAGCCGGTTAATTCGCTCTATAGACGATCAGCCGGTGTTGCGAAGACCCGCAGCCACGCCGTTGATCGAGATCAGGATCGCGCGCCGCGTCTTTTCTTCGTGCTCGCCGCGCCGCCAGCGCCGGATCAGCTCGATCTGCAGATGGTTCAACGGCGCGATATAGGGCACGCGGCGATTGATCGCACGCGCCAGCGCCGGATTGTCGGCGAGACGCTCCGCCGTCCCCGTTATCCGCTCCAGCGCGTCCACGGTGGCGTTCCATTCGACGAGGAGCGAGCCTATCACCTTCTGGGCGAGGTCGTGATCGTGGACCAGCTCTTCGGTATATTTTCGCGCGAGTTGCATGTCCGCCTTCGCGAGCACCATGTCCATGTTCGACAAAAGCGCGCGGAAGAAGGGCCACTCGTCCCTCATGCGCTTCAACAGCTCGATCCGCTCGTGCGGCTCGTCCTTCGCGAATTCGCGCACGGCCGTTCCGAAGCCGTACCACCCCGGCAGCGCGACGCGCGCCTGCCCCCAGGAGAAGCTCCACGGGATGGCGCGCAGATCCTCGATCCGGTGCGTCGCGCGCCGGGACGCGGGACGCGAGCCGATGTTCAGCTCCGCGATTTCCGCGATGGGCGTGGCCGCGAAGAAGAATTCGTTGAACCCAGGCATCTCGTAGACAAGCTCGCGATAGGCTTTCATGCTCGCTTCGGAAAGCGCGGCCGCGGCATTCAGGAACTCGTCGGGGACGGGCCGCTCGGGACTGAGAAGCGTCGCCTCGATGGCCGCCGCCGCCAGCGCTTCGAGATTGCGCCGCGCGATGGGCGCGTGCGAATACTTCGAAGCGATCACCTCGCCCTGCTCGGTCAGGCGGATCTGCCCGTTCACGGTGCCCGCCGGCTGGGCGAGAATGGCCTGATAGGCCGGTCCCCCGCCGCGCCCCACCGTGCCGCCGCGCCCGTGGAAAAGCCGCAACCGCATGCCGGGCTCCTCCTTGAAAAGCCGCGCCAACGCGACGGAGGCGCGATAAACTTCCCAGTTGCTCGTGAAGAAGCCGCCGTCCTTGTTGCTATCCGAATAGCCGAGCATCACCTCCTGCACGCCGCCGCCGGCCGCGGCCAGCTCGCGGATGCCGGGCAAGGCGTAGAAGTCGCGCATGACGTGCTCGGCTCGCCTGAGGTCGGCGATGGTCTCGAACAGCGGCGCCACGATCAGCCCCGCGGAGGCGTTCTCGTCGCCGAGCACCCCGCACATGAGGCCGCACTCTTTCTGCAGGACGAGCGCTTCAAGGAGGTCGCTCACCGTCTCGGTATGGCTGATGATATATTGCCGGATCGCGCGCCTGCCGTAGGCGTTGCGAAGCTTGAAAGCGGCGTCGAAAATCTCAAGTTCGCTCGCGGTCCTTTTCGTGTACTCGGCGCCCAGCACGCGGAGCGGCCGCGGGTCTCTCAGCACGGCGACCAGCGTCTTCTGCTTTTCATCCTCGCCGAGCGCGTGGTAATCGGGCGCGACGCGGGCCACGCGCAGCAGCTCCGCGATCGTCTCTTCATGCACGTCCGAGTTCTGGCGCAAGTCGATGGTGGCGAGATGGAAGCCGAACACCTCAACCGTGCGGGCAAGCGGCCGAAGCCGCGCATCGACCAGCGCCTCGCCCTTGTTCGCGATCAGGGATCTCTCCACCACCATGAGGTCGGCCAGAAGCTCTTCCGCGCAAGCGTAAGGCTCTGCCGGCGAATGCGCGGGCCGCGGCGCCTCCTGCTTTTTGGCGAGAAGCTGCTGGGTCGCGGCCAGCCGCGCGTAAATACCGATCATCGCCAGGCGATAGGGTTCGTCCTGCCTGTGCGGATCGGTGACGTTCGCCCGGCAGGCCAGCTCCTTCAGCTCATCCGAAAACTGCACGAGACGCGACGACACCGGCAGCTCGACGCGCAGCTCGTTGATCTCGCTCAGATAGTGGCGGAGCGCGACGTCGCATTGCCGCCGGAGCGCATAGGCGAGCGTTTCCGCATTCACATTCGGATTGCCGTCGCGGTCGCCGCCGATCCAGGAGCCCATCTGGAAGAACGGGGCGCCTGTACGCCGAGCCCGTGCTGAAGGCTCAGGTACAGGTGAGGGATCTCGCGCAGGAAGCTCGCCTGGTAGAAACGGAGCGCATTCTCGACTTCGTCCGCGACGGTCAGATGCGCAAAGCGCAAGACCCGCGTTTGCCAGAGCTGGACGATCCTCGCCCTCAGCGCCTTCTCGTTGCGCGCGCGTTCGATCTCGCCCCTGAGAAACTCGCGCCCGGCGAGCAGATGCTCGATCGAATTTGTGGCGTCGAGAATGCTTCGGCGCTGCACCTCGGTCGGATGAGCCGTCAGCACGGGAGACACGAGGCTCGACTTCAATGCTTCGCAGGTCTTCTCGGGCGCGACGCCGGCTTCCTCGAGAAGCTTGAAGGTAAGATCGAGGCTGCCTTCCTGAAGCGGCGCGGGCCCGTGATACAGAAGCGCGCTGCAGCGGATGCGGTGGCGGTCCTCCACGATGTTCGTCAGATGCGCGAAATAGCTGAAGGCGCGTGCGACCGCGACCGCCTCCTCTGGACGCAAGCGGCTCAAAAGCTTGTCCAGCTTGCGTCCGGCGCCCGCGTCGGCCTCGTGCTCGAAGGCGATGCTGAGGCGGAGGATCGTGTCGATCAGATCGAAGGTTTCCGGGCCTTCCTGCTCCGCGATGGTTTCCTCAAGCAGCCTCGTCAAAAGTCGCATGTCATCCAGAAGGCGACCTTCCAGCCCCGGAAAATCGTCCAGGCCGGGGCTCAGCGTGTCAATCATGGCGCCACTCCCTTGGCGCGATGGGAAGCGCCGTTTTCATCCGCCGACAAAAATCCATCGACGCAAACAAGAGCTTGAATGGGCGCCATCGCGCAACAACAAAATGCCGCGCTGACGGCGCTCCACTATTCAATTCTATCGAGGGCGAGTCTCGATGGTAACGCAAGGCGCGGCGAAGCCAAGGGGTCAGGCGGCGCCAAGGACAAGGGCGTCGACACACGGAGGGCGGAGCTATATACACCCCGACATATATCATCCGATTGGGGAGGAAGAGAATGGGCTTGAAGTCACGCTTGGCCGCGTTCTTTGCAGCCGCGCTTTTGTGCGCCGCGCTTTTGCCGGGCGGCGCCGCATCCGCCGAAGACGCCAAGGCTCCTGTCATCGTGTTCGCCGCCGCCAGCTTGAAGAACGCACTCGATGAAATCTCCACGAATTGGCAGCAAGAGTCGGGCCAAACCGTGAAAACAAGCTACGCCGCCAGTTCCGCGCTCGCGAAACAGATGGAGCAGGATGCGCCCGCGCAGATCTTCATCTCCGCCGACCTCGATTGGATGAATTACGTGGAGGGGAAGGGGCTCATCAAAGCCGGTAGCCGCTCGGACCTTCTCGGCAACAAGCTCGTGCTTGTGGCGCCGAAGGCCAGCACGGTCAGCGTCGAATTGAAGTCCGGCGCAGACCTGGCGAAGGCGCTCGGCGACGGGCGGCTCGCCGTCGGCAACGTCGATAGCGTGCCCGCCGGCAAGTACGCCAAGGCGGCGCTTGAGAAGCTCGGGCTCTGGAGCAGCGTTTCGAACAAGCTGGCGCAGGCGGAAAGCGTGCGCGCGGCGCTGCTTCTCGTGTCGCGCGGCGAGGCTCCGCTCGGCATCGTCTACCGGACCGACGCCGCTGCCGATCCGACCGTGAGGATCGTCGCGACTTTCCCCGCCAACTCCCATCCGCCGATCATCTATCCTGTCGCCCTGACGCTGAAAGCGAATGAGGCTGCGGCGGCTTTCCTTGGCTACATCGAGTCGCCGAAAGCGGTCCCGGCCTTCGAAAAGCAGGGATTTACGGTGCTGACGGAGAAAAAGCCCTGAACGAATGGCTCGCGCTCAGTCCGGACGAATGGACCGCGATCCGGCTGAGCCTTCTCGTCGCGACCGTCGCCATGGTTGGAAGCCTGCCCTTCGGGCTCGCCATCGCAATGGCGCTCGCGCGCCGCGACTTCTGGGGTAAGTCCCTCCTGAATGGCGTCGTGCATCTGCCGCTCGTGCTGCCGCCGGTGGTGACGGGCTATCTCCTTCTTATCTCCTTCGGCAGGAAAGCCCCCATCGGCGCCTTCCTCGATCAGTATTTCGGCCTCGTGTTTTCCTTCCGCTGGACGGGCGCGGCGCTCGCCTGCGCCGTCATGGGCTTTCCGCTGCTCGTTCGCGCAATCCGGCTTTCGGCGGAGAACGTGGACGCGCGCCTTGAAGCCGCCGCCGCGACGCTCGGCGCGAACCCGGCCTGGGTCTTCCTGACCGTGACGCTGCCGCTAATCCTGCCAGGCATTATCGCGGGCATGATCCTTTCCTTTGCGCGCGCGATGGGCGAGTTCGGCGCCACCATCACCTTCGTGTCAAACATTCCAGGCGAGACGCAGACGCTGCCCTCCGCGATCTACACGCTGACGCAAGTGCCTGGCGGGGATGCGGGCGCGCTGCGCCTGACCGTAATATCGCTTTGCATCTCGATGGCGGCGCTGCTGGCGTCCGAAATTCTGGCGCGCAAGGCGGCGCGGGGGGCGCATCTCTCATGATCGAGGTCAGCGTCACTGAGCGGCTCGGCAGTTTCACGCTCGACGCGGAGTTCGCGGCGGACGGGCGTTTCATCGCGCTGTTCGGGCAATCCGGCTCCGGCAAGACCTCGCTCATCAACGTGATCGCCGGATTGGCGAAGCCCGAGCGCGGCCGCGTCGTCATCGATGGCGCAACGCTTGTCGACACGGCGCGCGGCGTGTTCGTGCCGCCGCACAAGCGCAAGCTCGGCACGGTGTTTCAGGAAGGGCGCCTGTTTCCGCATCTGAGCGTGAAGCAGAATCTGCTCTACGGCGCCTGGTTCGCGGGCGGGCGCGAGAGCGCGGCGAGCCTCGCGCGCGTCGCGGGCCTGCTCGGCATCGAGCGCCTGCTCGGCCGCTATCCGAACCGTCTCTCGGGCGGCGAAAAGCAGCGCGTCGCCATCGGCCGAGCGTTCCTCGCCGCGCCGAAACTGCTCCTGATGGACGAGCCGCTCGCCTCGCTCGACGATGCGCGCAAGCAGGAGATCATGCCCTATCTCGAACGCCTGCGCGACGAGGCGCGCATTCCGATCATCTATGTCAGCCATTCAGTCGCGGAGGTGGCGCGGCTGTCGGACACGCTCGTCATGCTGCAAGGCGGAAGGGTGCGCGCCGCCGGGCCGACCATCGAGCTGATGCAGCGGCTCGACCTCCTGCCCGCGGCCGATGGCGAGGCGGGCGCGGTTATCGAGGCCGTGGTCCAGAGCCATGACGACGCCTATGGCCTTACGACGCTCGCGTCGCGGGCGGGGCAGTGGACGGTTCCGCGCCTCGACGCCGCCGCGGGCAAGTCCATCCGCATGCAGATCAAGGCGCGCGACGTGATGATCGCGCTGAAGCGGCCGGAGGAGATGAGCGCGCTGAACGTGATCGCCGCCGTCGTTGCCGAGGTCGGCCCGATGGACGGGCCGAACGTCGAAATCAAGCTCGACTGCTCGGGCGAGGCGCTGGTCGCAAGGCTGACGCGCTTTTCCGCCGAGCGGCTCTCTTTAAGTGTTGGCGCGCCTGTGTTCGCGATCGTGAAATCGGTGTCGTTCGACCGCTCGAGCCTCGGCGCGGCGTGGCGCGACATACGAGTCGCAGACGCCGGCGCCGCGCCGCAATAGGGACGCCGGGCGGTTCCGTTCCCCGCAACAGCCTGCGATGATCAAGATGGGCGCCGCTGGCCTTCGGCGTCGAAAAAGCGCCCCTTGCGGTAACCGAACTTCGAGGCGATCAGTCTCGCAACCATCAGGATGACCGGCCGATACCTTAAAAGCCTGCCTGAACCTCGCACGGCGCGGATTCTGGGCGCCAGCGCCGCCGCAACCGTTTCGGGCGTCTCGGCGAGCGCATTGAACAGCATGCGTTCCCGAATGCCGGCGTCCCTGAGCAGGAGGTCGGTCAGGACCAGGCCGGGGCTCAGTTCGTGCACGCCGATGGCGCGGACGCCTGCCTTTTTGAGTTCGGCGTCGAGAAAGCCGGTCGTCAGCGCCACGGCCCGTTTCGAGGCGCGGTGAGACGCCGCCGTGGGAGAAGATCGCACGCCCGCAGCCGAAAACCCCATATTAAAGATGTGGTACGAAGGCTCAGTCCCTTCGAACGGCTGGCGGAGCATCGCGCGCACAACCTCGGCGCAGAGCATCATGGCGCCGCAGAGATTTGTCCGGCAGGTTTCGTCGATGTCGTCCGGCGACAGTTCCCAAAGCGGGCGTTTGAGGCGGCCCGCCGTGCCGGCGTTATTGATCCAGCGGTCGATAATCTTAAGTTTCGAGACGGCGTAAGACACGAACGCGGCTGCCTCGCCGGGCGCGGACACATCGCACGCCATGCCATATGCCTCGCCTCCGGGCGCTTCTATGCGAAGCCGCGCAAGCGCCGCTTCGAGACGGTTACAGTCGCGTCCGCATATGACCACGCGGTCTCCGGCGAGGAGGAACATCCTCGCCATCGCCAGGCCAAGCCCCGCGGATCCCCCCGTCACCACCACGCCCAAGGGCCGCGTGGCGCCGTCCTCTCCAAATCTCATGCTGTTTGTTATCTTCAGCCTCACCCGGCCTTTCCGGAGACGCCGCAGCCTTATGTTTCGTCCGGCGCATCGCCGCTGGGCGCGCTGTCCGGCCGGCCGACGCTGGCATAGGCGAACCCCGCCGCGCGCGCATGCTCGGCGCGGTAGATGTTACGCAGGTCCACCAGCACATCGCCGCGCATCTTCGCCTTCATCGCGGACAGGCTCACCGCGCGGAACTCGTTCCACTCGGTCAGAACCACCGCCGCGTCGGCGCCTTCCGCCGCCTCCAGCACGCTCCCGCACCAAACCACATAAGGCAAGAGTGGCTCGGCCTGCTTGCGCCCCTGCGGATCGTAGACGCGCACGGCGGCGCCGCGCTCCTGCAGCATCGGCACGATCACAAGGCTCGGCGCGTCGCGCATGTCGTCGGTGTTCTGCTTGAAGGTCACGCCGAACACCGCAATCGTCTTGCCCGCGATATTGCCGCCCGCCGCGCGCATCACCTTATGCGCCATCGCGATCTTGCGCTCGTTGTTCACCTTCTCGACCTGCTCGATGAGGGTCAGCGGCGAGCGGGCCTCGCGCGCGGTGCGGGCCAGCGCGGACACGTCCTTCGGGAAGCAGGAGCCGCCATATCCCGGCCCCGGATGCAGGAATTTGTCGCCGATGCGCCCGTCCGAGCCGATGGCGCTCGCCACCTGCTGCACGTTCGCGCCCACCTCCTCGCAAAGATCGGAGATTTCGTTGATGAAGCTGATCTTCATGGCGAGGAAGGCGTTCGCAGCGTATTTCGCCAGCTCCGCGCTTTCGCGACTCACGAACATGACGGGCGCGTTGCGTAAGCGCAGCGGCTCGTAGACGCGCTCCATCACCTCGCGGGCGCGCGCATCGTCGATGCCGACAAGCACGCGGTCCGGATGGGTGAAATCCTGGATGGCGGAGCCTTCGCGCAGGAATTCCGGGTTGGAGCAGACGGCGAAATCGGCGTCGGGGCGCAGGCGGCGGATGCGGCGCTCGATTTCGCGGCTCGTTCCCACCGGCACCGTCGATTTGGTGGTGACGATGGTGAAGCCGCAGAGATGCGGCGCGATTTCTTCAACAGCTTGATAGACGTAGGTCAGATCGGCGTAGCCGTCGCCGCGCCGCATCGGCGTGCCGACCGCGAGGAAGATCAGGTCCGCGTCGCGCGCCACCGTGGCAAGCTCTGTCGTGAAGCAAAGCCGGCCCGCGCGCACGTTCTTCTCGACGAGGGCGTCGAGCCCCGGCTCGTAGATGGGGATTTCGCCGCGGTTCAGCTGCTCGACCTTACGCCCGTCCTTCTCGACGCAGGTCACATTCCATCCGAAGTCGGAGAAACAGGCGGCTGAGACAAGGCCGACATATCCGGCCCCGATCATGCAGATATTCACGGCGAGCCCCTTTTTTGCGGATACGGAGCCGCACTCTTAACCAATCTCGCGGTAAGCGCAAGACGGCGTCACACGCCCGCGAAGGTGTCCGGCAAGGCCAGGGTCAGCCCCGGCGGATCGAGCCGCGGCTCGCCTTCGTCCGAGATGCCCGCAGCTTCACGCCGATGTCAATGTATTGCGAGCCGGGGGAAATCACTCTCGACGATGACAATTGGGTTTGGAACCTCGACCGCGCCGCCAGAAATCTGCGCGCCGCAATAGACAAGAGCGTCCGGTTCAAACGCCGTTGTCTTATCGATCCTCACCGTCAGCCCGTCGGGCATGGCGCGGCAAGGAGCGCCTGCTTTGGCGATCGCTGCCGTTAGGGCATTGACGGCATTCGGTTTTGTCACAGCGTGCGCCACGCGCTGCGGATACGTGGAGAAGATTTCGCCGCCGGCAAGCTCGTATCGGCCATCCTGGCTCCCGGCCCAGGCGAGGAACTCGTCCACCGTCATTTTTTGCTTTGCAAGCGCGCTCATTGTTCGATTATGCCGCTGGCAAGGCGCTGCGGCAATATCGGGGATCGCAAACATGGAAGAAGACATCGTTCTCGTCATCGGCGACAAGGCATGGTCGTCCTGGAGCTTGCGGCCGTGGCTGGCGGCGAAGGTCGCGAACATCCCGTTCCGCGAAGTTCCGGCGCCATTGCGGCAGGCGGACACGGCGGAACAGATCGCGCGGCATTCGCCGTCGGGCCGTATTCCGGTGCTGAAACGCGGCGCGCTCACGGTTTGGGACAGCCTCGCCATCTGCGAATATCTCGCCGAACTGGCGCCGCAAGCACGCCTGTGGCCGCAGGACGCCGGCGCGCGAGCCGTCGCGCGCTCCGTCTCCGCCGAAATGCATTCCAGCTTCCAGGGCCTCCGCAAGGAATTTCCGATGGATTTCCATGCGCGCATCGGCGGCGTCGAGCCTTCGGAGCAAGCGAAGAAGGACATCGCGCGCATCGCGGCCATCTGGCGGGAGACGCGGGCGGCCTTTGGCGCGGGCGGCGCCTTCCTGTTCGGCGCCTTCACCATCGCCGACGCCATGTACGCTCCTGTCGCGACGCGCTTCCGCACCTACGGCGCCGATCTTGCCGCGTATGGCGACGACGGAACGGCGGCGGCCTATGCGCAAACGCTGCTCGCCATGCCCGGGATGCAGGAGTGGGGCGACGGCGCGGCGCGCTAGGCGATCATGACACCGCGCCAGCCGTTAAGTCTGGCGCCACGTCTCCACAGAACAAGATCGTTTCACTCAAGATTTCGAGGACTGAACAATGGATCAACGTCTCGACCTTATGAAAGTTTCTCCCGATGGCTACAAGGCGATGCTTGGAGTGCATTCATACGTGCGAAACTGCGGCCTGTCGCTTGGGCTGCTGGAACTGGTAAAGACGCGTGTGTCACAGATCAACGGCTGCGCCTTCTGTATCGCCATGCACGTTCCATTGGCCCGTAAGCATGGGGTCAGCGAGGACCAATTGCATCTTCTCGCCGCGTGGCGCGAAGCGCCGATTTACAGCCCGCAGGAACGCGCCGCTTTGGCCTGGTCGGAAGCACTGACGCGCCTTACCGGAGGCGACGTTTCCGACGCGGTGTACGCCGAGATAAGTCAGCATTTCTCGGAGAAGGAAGTGGCCGATCTTTCTTTTGCGGTCGCTGAAATAAACGCCTGGAACCGGCTGATGATTTGCACTCGGACCCCACCCCAGCTTGGCGCTAAGCCGGCTTGAAATCGGTCCTCCAATGGGTTTGGTAAGCCCGGCCGGGAATGCGTCAACTTTTATCTCCGAGGCGCCGGCCTAGATTGCTATCTCCCGGCCGATTTGCACCACGTCGTTGACGGGGAGCTTGAAGACGTCGGTGGCCTTGACCGCATTCCGGTCCATGACTGAGAAGAGGTTTACACGCCATTTCGGAAGGCCCTTGCCGTCTTCTCTGGGAACGACGGTTTCGTGCCCGACATAATAGGTCACGTCGTCGAGAAGTAGGCCGCAGCCCCTGTCCTTCGCCTCGCGCAGGAGGGCTGGAATGTCGGGGCGCTCCATAAAGCCGAAACGCGCCTCGGACCGCCAGAAGTCCGGCGCCTCCTGCGTAAAACGCAACCGATCCTCCTTGCCGACCCACGGAACGGGCTCGATCGCGACGTTGATGACCATGACCTTCTCGTGCAGCGAGCGGTTGTGCTGAAGGTGCCAGGCCATCACCGGCGGCACGCCCGTTCTTGAGCGCGTCAGGAAAACCGCGGTTCCCGGCACGCGCGGCACGCGATTTTTCTCAAGACCCGCGATGAACTCCTGAAGCGAGCCGGACTGCTCCGTGATCGCGTCAGTCACCGCTTCCCGCCCGGAGTGCCAAATCCACATGACGCCGTAGACGAGCGCGGCAAGCGCCAGGGGAACATATCCGCCCTCGGCGATCTTGGCCGCGTTCGACAGGAAGAACGCGCTATCGACAACGAGGAAGCCGCCCGCCACGCCCGCGCTGAGCGGCAAGCTCCATTTCAGGCGCTCCCGCATGGCCATGTAGAGGAGCACCGTGGTCATGAGCATGGTCGCGGAGACCGCGATGCCATAGGCCGCCGCGAGATTGTCCGACTTTCGAAAGTAGAGCGTCAGTCCGAGCGTGACGATCATTAAGAGCCAGTTCACGGTCCCGGCATAGATCTGCCCGTAGCCAAGCGCGGAAGTCTGCGTGATGCGAAGGCGCGGCAGCCAGCCGAGCTGCATCGCCTGCCGCGTCATGGAGAAGGCGCCCGTGATGATCGATTGGCTCGCGATGATGGTCGCGGCGGTGGCGAGAATGACGAAGGGCGCCAGCAGGTTCTGCGGGCAAAGCGCATAGAAAATGTTCTCGCCGATGGGCGCGCCGTTCAGCACAAGCGCCGTCTGCCCGGCATAGTTGAGAACGAGGCAGGGCAGCACCACAAAGCTCCAGGCGAGTTGGATCGGGCGGCGGCCGAAATGCCCCATATCCGCGTAAAGCGCTTCCGCCCCGGTGACGCACAGGAAGACCGCGCCGAGGACAAGAAAGGACGTGAAGCCGCCGGACACGAGATATTGGAAGCCGTAGACGGGATTGAGCGCGGCAAGCACGGACGGATTCTTGGCGACGCCCCAATTCCCAAAACGCCGATGGTGACGAACCACACCGCCATGACCGGGCCGAACATCTTTCCGATCCGCTCCGTACCTCGCGGCTGGACGAGAAACAGAAGGACGAGAACGGCGACCGTGAGAGGCACGATGTATGGGTCGAACCAGTTTGTGAGGGTTGACAGGCCTTCGAGCGCCGACAGCACCGAAATCGCAGGCGTGATCGCGCCATCGCCATAGATCAAGGCGGCGCCGAACAGGCCGAAGGCGATAATAGCGGAGCAATTCTCGTTTCGCCCCGCCAAGAGCGCCATCAGCGCCATGATGCCGCCTTCGCCGTGATTGTCGACGCGCATGGCGACCGCGACGTATTTGATCGAGGTGACGATAATCAAGGTCCAGAAAATAAGGGAGAGACTGCCGAGCGCGATGCTTCGGTCGAGCGCTCCGCTCCCGTTCACGCCCAGAACCGTTTTGAGCGTATAGAGAGGGCTGGTGCCGATGTCGCCGAAAACGACGCCCAGAGCGGAAAGCGCCATCGCGCCCACGCTCCCGGAAACTGGGCCGGGTGCTACTCGCAGCGCGGAAATGGAAGGATTTATCGCGGTCATGTGTATCGGAGTCTCTCGCAAGCGGGATCGTGTGCCGCAGCCTTAGCACGAGAATATGAGGCTCGAATGAAACTTTATCATCCTTCTTGCATGCCAAGCGGCACCCGTTCTCAACCGCGCTTTTGCTTGTGCGCGCCGTAACGGCGCATCTGCACCTTTTCAATCGTGGCAACTCCGCTGGTCAGGACGGTTTCGAGAATTGCGAAAAAGGCATTCACCTTCTCTTCGGCGTCGAGGATTTCAACGACGATCGGCAGATCTTGCGACGTTCTCAAAAGCTTCGCGGGGTTGAGCCCGCTCGCCGCGCCGTAGCCCATGTAACCCCGGAAAACGGTCGCGCCCGCGAGGCCCGTCTTCCTCGCTTGCACAACGATCTCCTCGTACATCGCGCGCCCTTTGTATTTGTCGTCCTCGCCAACAAAGATGCGCAATCTCAGCGCCGTTTCGAGCCGGTGCATGGCTCACTCCTGTCGTCGTTATGCAGAATAGCGTACATTATAAAACTCAACAACCAACATCGTAAGCTTGGCATTAACGAGTATCAGTAGAATATAGCGTCGTATAAGCTTACAAACACTGTAAGGCCCAGGTAAGACTTTCACTCTAATCAGGGCGCACGGCTGATCGGCGAGGCTCGAATGGATGGCGCGAATATCTCCGGTCATAGCGCGGAGAAGCACTCGTGGCGCGGTTGCGCTTTGCGCCTCGATTTGCCTCGGCTCCTGCATGGTCGGGCCCGGATTTCACCCCCCCCGCACCTCCAGACGTCGACCGGTACGTTTCCGGCAAGCAGCCGGCCAGCTACTCGGCGCAAGGCAAGACGCAGCATCTCGACATCAGCCGCGAACTGCCCTCGGAATGGTGGGAGCTGTTTCACTCGCCGGAGCTTAACAGCCTCATCTGGCGGGCCTTGCATGACAACCCGAGCCTCGCGTCGGCGCAGGCGGCGCTGCGCGTCGCCCAGGCGAACGTCTACGCCGAGGTGGGCCAGCTGTTCCCGCTGGCGACCGGCAACGTCACAAGCCAGGGCGGGAAGGTGGCCACCACGCCGAACGGCATCGCCGGCGGCGTGGCCGCGCCGGTCGTGGGGCCGAACAGCTCAAACCCCACATATTACCAGCTGCATACGGCGCAGGTTACGGTCACTTATACGCCCGACATTTGGGGCGGCGTCAGGCGGCAGATCGAAAACCTGGAGGCGCTGAAGGAGAACCAGCGCTTCATGAACGAGGCGACGTTTCTCACGCTCACCTCCAACATTGCCGCCGGCGCGATCCAGGAAGCCTCTCTCAGAGCGCAGATCGCGGTCACGCTCAGGCTGGTCCGCATCTCGAAAGACATTCTGGCCAAGATCGAAATTCAGCAGAAGGCCGGGCAGGTCTCTGGGCTGGACGTGGCCGCGCAAAAAGCGCTCGTTGCGCAGACGGAGGCGACGCTGCCGCCCTTGCAAAAGGCGCTCGCCACCCAGCGCGACCAGCTCTCCATTCTGTCGGGTCATTTGCCGGGCGAAGGACTGCCGGAGAAATTCGAATTCACGAAACTGAAGCTCCCGCGCCATCTGCCCCTGCAACTGCCCTTCGATCTTGTTTCGCAGCGGCCCGATGTGCGCGCGGCCGAGTCCAACTTGCACGCGACATGCGCGCTTGTCGGCGTCGCGATTGCAAACAGGCTTCCGCAGATCGATTTGACAGGCGACATCGGCAGGCAGGGAACTCAATTTAACCAGCTCTTCAGCGGTAATCCGGCATTCTTATTCTATACTGGCATCGCGTCCGCATCCCAGGTTCTTTTCGACGGCTTCACCTTGCAGCAAAGGCAAAGAGCGGCCGAGGCCGGCGTCGATCAAGCCGCGGCGGATTACCGCCTTGCGGTCCTGACTGCGTTCGAGAATGTCGCCGACGCTCTCCATGCCATTCGTTTCGATACGGTCTCTCTTCAGAAAGCTTTGCTGGCCGAAAGCGCCACTTCGGAGACGCTCAAGCTCACGCAAACTCAGCTGACCGCGGGGCAGGTCGCCATCCAGACGGTTCTGGGCGCGCAATCGACGAACCTGCAGGCGTCGCTCTCCGTCGTTCAGGCGCAGGCCAACCGCTTCGCCGATACGGTGGCGCTTTTCCAGGCCTTGGGCGGCGGCTGGTGGAACCGGCACCTCGGACCGCACATGCCCGAGCCGCAAGCCTGGCTGACGAGCGTTCTCGGACCGAAGCCCGAGCCCGTAGGACGCGAATTTCCAGGAGCGACGGTCAATAAATCGCGATGCATTGTAAGCATCACGAAAGAAAAGTGCCCGGAGTCGTAGATGTGCGTCAGCTTGAGAAGCGCGGCCTTGTTGTGCGGGTTTGCCCTGCCGATGCTCGCGGGCCTTGCCACGGCGGCCCCGCTGGCTGGCGTCAAGGCGCCTCGCGAGGCAAGCGTCGAACTTTCCGAAACCCAGCTTGCGTCCATCGGGATCGAGGCGGCGGCCGAGCGTTTGTTCCCGCAGGAGCGTCAGGCCGTCGGCAATATCGACTTCAACCAGGATCTCCTCACCCAGGTCTTCACTCAGTATCAGGGCCGCATCATCAAAGCCTTCGCCAAGGCCGGAGATACGGTGAAGAAGGGCCAAACCCTCTTCACGGTCGAAAGCACCGATCTTCTCCAGGCGGAATCGACCCTGATCGCAAGCGAAGGAGTGCTGGAGCTGACTGAGAAAAACCTAGAGCGCCAGCGCAGCCTTACGAGGCAGAGCGCGGCCGCGCAAAAGGATTACGAGCAGGCGGCTTCCGATCAGCAAGCGGCGGAAGGCGCCTACAGGGCGGCGCGGGACGCCATGAAGGTGTTCGGGAAGACGGACGCCGAAATCGACCGCATCGTCGTGGAGCGCAAGGTCGATCCGACGCTGACCGTGACGTCGCCGATCACGGGCCTTGTCACCGCCCGCAATGCGTCGCCGGGCCTGTTCGTTCAGCCCGGCAACCCGCCTCCCGTCTACATCGTGGCGGACACCTCGACGATGTGGATGGTGGCGAACGTGCCCGAAAGAGAAGCAGCCGGCCTGAGGGTCGGGCAGGAGGTCAGGGCCGCAGTTTCAAGTTTCCCCGGCCGGAGCTTCCGCGGGAAAATCGTCACCGTGGGGCCGAACGTGGATGCGAACACGCGCAGGATCTTCGTTCGATCCGAAATCGCGGACCCGAATTACGAGCTTCGCGCCGGCATGTTCGCCACCTTCGTCATCAGCATCGGGCCGCCGAAGCTGGCGGTCGCCGTGCCGCAGGACGCCGTGGTGAGAGAGGGCGACGGTTCGATGACCGTGTGGACGACGGCCAACCGCCGCCGCTTCGAACAGCGCGAGATCGAGACCGGGCTTACGAACGGCGGCTTTACGGAGGTAGTCGAGGGCCTGAAGCCTGGCGAACTTATCGTCAGCCGCGGGTCTCTCTTCATCGCCAATCAATACAGCGCCAGCGAATAGCGCTCGGCTAACCCATAGCGGGCGCACGCGAGGCAGGCCATGCTCAAGAACGTCGTAGCCTTTGCGCTCACCCGCCGCCCCATCGTCCTGCTCCTGCTGGGCGCCTTCATCGCCGGCGGCGCGGTGGCGTTCAGCAGATTGAATATCGAAGCCTATCCCAATCCGGCGCCCGTCATTCTGGAAATCACGGCGCAATCCGCCGGGCTTTCGGCCGAGGAAATGGAGCGGCTTTACACGATCCCGTTGGAGGTCGGCCTTGCGCCGACGCCCGGCGTAAACAACATCCGCTCGACCTCGTTTTATGGCCTGTCCTTCGTTCGCGTCACCTTCGATTACGGCGTGGACTATTACTTCGCCCTGCAGCAGGCTCAGATCAGCCTGTTGCAGAACGTCACGCTTCCCAACAACGTGCAGCCGCAGATCCAGGCCTCGAGCCTTGTCGGCGAGATCTTCCGCTACGAGGTGACTGGCCCGAAGCGTTTCGGCCTCACCAATCTTCGCACCATCCAGGACTGGGTGCTTGCGCGCCGCTTCCTGACGGTGCCCGGCGTCGTGCAAGTCAACACCTGGGGCGGCACGACCAAGGAATACGAGGTTGAAGCCGACCTCGACAAACTCGAAGCCTACAACGTCACTTTGGCGCAGCTCGTGAGCGCGGCCGGCAACGCCAATGTGAATATCGGCGCGCGCACCATCAATGTCGGGCAGCAGTCGGTGATCATCCGGGGCGTCGGCCTGATCGACGATGGCGCGAACTCAGACCTGACCCAGGGACGCAAGCTCGACGACATCCAGAACATCACGCTCGGCCAGTTCAACGGCGTCCCCGTCCAGATCAAGGACGTGGCGCGCGTCTCTGTCGGCCATGTGCCGCGGCTCGGGAAGGCCGGGCGGGACGACAACGACGATATCGTCGCCGCGATCCTCGTCATGAACCGCACCATGCATAGCGCGGATGTCATCCCCCGCATCAAGGCGGAGGTTGAAAAAATCAACAGCGACGGGACCTTGCCGCCCGGCGTGCGGCTCGTCCCCTATTACGATCGCTCCCGCCTCGTGAACGTCACCACGAGCACGGTCCTCAACAATCTGGCTTTCGGCTGCCTCCTTGTCTTTCTCATCCAGTGGATCTTCCTGGGCGACTTGCGCAGCGCCATTATTGTCGGCGTCAACATCCCCTTCGCGCTGTTCTTCAGCATCATCATCCTCGTGTTGAGAGGCGAGGATGCGAACCTGCTCTCGCTTGGCGCGGTCGATTTCGGGATCATCGTCAACTCGGCTGTGATCGTCGTCGAGAACATCTTCCGCGTGTTCCAGGCCGAAGAGCGCGAGGAGCTCTTGAGCAGGCCCACCCCAATCGACGGAAACGGCGCCGCGGCGGCGAATGCAAGCCTCCTGACCCGCATCAGACTGATCTACATCAGCGCGACCGAAGTCGACACCGCCGTTCTATTTTCGACGGCCGTCACGCTCGCGGCGTTCATTCCGCTGTTCACCATGCAAGGCGTGGAGGGGCAGATTTTCAACCCCATGGCGCGCACCTACGGCTATGCGCTCGTCGGCGCGCTGCTCGCGACCTTCACGATCACGCCCGTGCTTGCATCGTACCTGATCCCGGAACATGTGCGGGAGGCAGAGACTGTGGTGGTCCGGGCGATCCGCGCGCTCTATACGCCGCTGTTGCGATTGGCGCTCAGGGCTCGCAGTTTGGCTGTCGTCGCGGGGCTTATCTTTCTCGGCTTCAGCGGATTCCTCGCCTCGAACCTTGGAACGGAGTTCCTGCCCGCGCTTGAGGAAGGCAATCTCTGGATCCGCGCCTCGATGCCGCCGACCATCTCGCTCGAAGCCGGCATGCCCGTCGTGAACCGGATGCGCGCCATTCTCAAGAGCCATCCGGAGGTGATCACCGTCGTTTCCCAGCATGGCCGGCCCGATAACGGGAGCGACGCCACGGGCTTCTTCAACGCGGAATTCTTCGTTCCCTTGAAGCCCTTCGAAGAGTGGGCGCCGGGACGCAGCAAGGCGGATTTGATCAAGGATTTGCAGGAAGAATTCTCGCGGGAGTTCACCGGCATCGATCTGAACTTTTCCCAGTATATTCAGGACAACATCGAAGAAGGATTGTCGGGGGTCAAGGGCGCGAACTCCATCAAGATCGTCGGCCCCGACCTGGCGACGCTCGAAAAACTGGCCACTCAAATCAAACGGATCATGAGCGAGGTGCGCGGCGTAACCGATCTCGGCATTTTCCGCGTCCTGGGCCAGCCGAACCTCAACGTGCGCGTGGATCGCGAGAAGGCCGCGCGTTACGGGTTGAACTCGGGTGACATCAACACCTTCGTGCAGACCGCATTCGGCGGCTCGGTCGCAACCACTATTTACGAATACGATCGCCAATTCGGCGTCAATGTAAGAGCGGCGCCCCAATTTCGCGAAACGGTCGACGCCATCCGCAATGCCAAGATCAATGTAACGACCCCCAATGGCGCCGCCTACATCCCCTTGAGCGATGTCGCCGATATCTCCGTCGAGACCGGAGCGACCTATATCTTTCACGATAGAAACCAGCGCTTCATTCCGATCAAGTTCAGCGTGCGCGACCGCGACCTGGGAAGCGCCGTCGCCGAGGGCAAGGAGAGGATCGCCAAGGCGGTGACGCTGCCGAACGGCTACCGGCTGGAATGGGCCGGCGAGTTCGAAGAGCTGGAGCAGGCCCAGAAGCGGCTTGCGATCATCGTGCCCCTGAGCCTCGTTCTGATCCTCGGCCTGCTCTACGCGCTGTTCAATTCATTCCGGGACAGTCTCCTGGTGCTGACGGGCATCCCCTTCGCGGTTGGGGGCGGCATCGTCGCGCTTTCCCTGTCCGGCGAGGCGTTCGGGATTTCGGCCGCCATCGGCTTCGTTTCGCTTTTTGGCGTCTCGGTCATGAACGGCATTCTCATCATGACCTATTTCAACGAGTTACGGCGCACAGGGCTGGCAACGCTGGACGCCATGTTCCAGGCGGCCACGCAGCGGATGCGGCCCATGCTCATGACGGCGCTGTCGGCCTGCATCGGCCTCTTGCCGGCCGCGGTTTCGACGGGAATCGGCAGCCAGGTTCAGCGCCCGCTGGCGATCGTGGTCGTCGGCGGAATGCTCGCCGGGCCGATCATGCTCCTTCTCGTCGTCCCGGCTCTGCAAGTCATGTTCCTCGGCGGCGGAAACGGCCCCAGGCCTTTGCCGGCCGAAGAAGAGAGAGAGCTGCTTAAACTCAAGGAAGCCCGACCTCCCGCAACCGCAAAGGATCGAGGGTTCAGCGCTCAGAGCTGCGACTGCAGGAAGGCGCGGATCTCGTTCTTCGGCACGTTGCGCTCGACGAAGGCGTCGCCGACGCCGCGCACGAGGATGAGCGCGATCTGCCCGTCCTTCACCTTCTTGTCCTGCTCCATATAGGTCATCAGCTCGTCTGCGCTGGGCGCGCGCGCCGTAAGCTTGCGAACGCCCGCGAAGTCCACGGGCAGGCCGACGTCGCTCAAATGCTGCTTGAGCCGGTCCGCGATCCGCGTGCCGCAATAGCCCTTGCTCGCCGAAAACCGGAACGCCAGCTCCATGCCCACCGCAATGGCCTCGCCGTGCAGGATACCGCCCGAATAGCCGGCCCAGGCCTCGATGGCGTGGCCGAAGGTGTGGCCGAGGTTCAAAAGCGCACGGTCGCCCAATTCCTTCTCGTCGCGCGACACGATCTCCGCTTTCATCTGACAGCTCGTCTCGATGGCGTAGGTGAGCGCCTCCACGTCGAGGTCGAGGATCGCGTCGATGTTCTGCTCAAGCCAGCGGAAAAACACCGCATCGCCGAGCGCCCCATATTTCGCGACTTCCGCATAGCCGGAGAGGAACTCCCGCTTCGGCAGGGTCTTCAGCGTGTCGATGTCGGTGAGCACGAGCGAGGGCTGATGGAACGCGCCGATCAGGTTCTTGCCATGCGGCGTGTCGATGCCCGTCTTGCCGCCGACCGAGGAGTCGACCTGCGAGAGAAGCGTCGTCGGCGCCTGCACGAAACGCACGCCGCGCTTCACATTGGCTGCGGCAAGCCCCGCCAGGTCGCCGATCACGCCGCCGCCGAGCGCGATGACCGCGTGCTCGCGCTCCATGCCGAGATCGAGCAGCGCCGTGCAGACGCGCTCAAGTTCGCCGAAGCTCTTCGAGCCTTCGCCCGGCGGCACGAAGATGGGCTTGCCGAGCAGAAGACCGGCCGCGGAAAGCCCGGCCTCAAGTTCGTCAGCGTAAGCCTTGATCGCCTCGTCCGCCACGATGGCGAACTTCGTGTTCGGCAAGTGCTTCGAAAGGTGTTCGGCTGCGGCGCCAAGCAGGCCCGGACCGATGAGAATGGGATAGCTGCGCGAATCGAGCTTGACGTCCACGCGTGTAAGGGTTGCGGTCATGACCCCTCCTGAGGTTCGGTTCCTGGGCGGCGCCCCGCGCAAAGATGGGCGGACAGAAGCGCCAGAAATCTCTTCGACGACATGTTCATGCGGCGCGTCGCGGCTTTCATACTTCACATTCGCTTCCGCATAATACTTGCCTCGCTCGCCAAGCAGACGCTCGATCACCGTTTTCGGGTCGTCGGTTTTCAGGAGCGGGCGATTGTCCCGGCGCGATACGCGTTGCAGCAGAAGATCCACCGGCGCGTCAAGCCAGATCGAAACGCCGCTCTGCGCTATGGCCGCGCGGGTCTGCGCCGAGATTACGGAGCCGCCGCCGGTCGAGACGACTTGCGGCCCGCCTTGCAAGAGGCGCCGGATGACGCGCTCCTCGCCCTCGCGGAAATAAGCCTCGCCGTGAACGCGGAAGATCTCTTCGATGGTCATCCCGGCGGCCGTCTCGATTTCGGCGTCCGCGTCCACGAAGGGCAGATCGAGCGCGAGCGCAATGCGCCGCCCGATGGAGGATTTACCCGACCCCATCATGCCGACAAGGATGATGCTGCGCTTGCCGAGCGCGCCGCGCACGCTCCCCGCCAGCTCTTTGATTACGCCGCCGCCGTTCTCCGCCGTCACACTCGCCCGCTTCAAGCTCGATTAAATCGCGAACCCCAAACTTAGGCCGCCATCCCCTCCTTGACAACGGGCGCAAAGAACGGCAGCCCATTAACGAAAGGAACCGGCCTGGAGGCTGTCATGCCGACCCTCTTACGCTTTCTGACCATCGTCGCACTTCTCGCCGGGTTGTTCTACGGCACGATGTTCGTGCTCGCCAACTTCTTCGAACCGCAGCCGCGCGAGATGACGAAGTCGATCCGCGACGTGAAGATCAAATAGCGTGGGCCGCCCCGCCGCAGCCCCGGCCCAGCCCGAAGACGAGGCGCTGATCGTGCTGTACCTGCACATGATGCGGGCCGAGCGCGGGGCGTCCGTTAACACGGTTTCGGCCTATGCTGCGGATTTGCGGGAGATTTCGGCCTTCATCGCGCACGATCGCAAGGCGTTCAAGTCGTGCGAGCGGAGCGATCTGGAGGCGTATTTCGCAAGCCGAGCCGAGGCCGGGCTTGCGTCGAATTCGGCCGCGCGCAAGCTGTCCTGCCTCAAGCGCTTCATGCAGTTTCTCGTCGCCGAAGGCCTGCGCGCCGGCGATCCGGCCCGCCTCATCGACGGCGTGAAGGCGGCGCGCGGTCTTCCCATGACGCTCTCCATCGCGGAGGTGGACGCGCTGCTCACCGCGGCGCACGAGGCGGCGGGCGCGGCGAAGGGAAGCGGGCGGCGGCGCGCGGTGCGTCTGGCCTGCCTGCTCGAACTCCTCTACGCGACGGGCCTTCGCGTCTCCGAACTCGTGAGCCTGCCGAGAGCCGCGCTGCGCGGCGACCGCATGATGCTGACCGTGAAGGGCAAGGGCGGACGCGAGCGCATCCTGCCGCTGAACCAGAAGGCGCGCGACGCGCTCGACCTGCATCTCGCGCATGAGCAACTGCACCTTCCGCTGCCCGGCGTAGAGCCGAAATGGCTGTTTCCGTCCTGGGGCGAGGGCGGCCATTTCACCCGCCAGAAATTCGCGCGCGACCTGAAGGCGCTCGGCGGAAAGCTCGGGCTCGACGACGAGCGGCTGTCGCCGCATGTGCTGCGGCACGCGTTTGCGACGCATCTGCTCGACCGTGGCGTCGATCTGCGCGTGCTACAGACGCTGCTCGGCCACGCCGATATTTCGACCACGCAAATCTACACGCATGTGATGGAGGATCGGCTGCGGCAGACCGTGTTCGACTTCCACCCCTTGAGCGACACCGCGCGCGAGAGCTGAGATTTCCACGCCGCCCCTGCTGTTTTGCGATTTTCCGCCGATGCCCGGCGGAGGGCCGCCAGGTCGTGGGGCCGAATTTCAGGCGCAGGCTTTGGCGTCAAGCGGCCTTGGCGCGGTGGAGGAAGCGCTCAACGACATTCCCGAGGCTGCCGGAGAGCTGGGCCAGTTCCCGCGCCGCGCCGAGCAGCTTGGATGCGGCGGTTCCGGTTTCGCCGGCGGTCTGACGCACTTCGCTGACATGGCCGCTGAACTGCGTCGTGCCGGCCGCCGCATCCTGAACGCTTTGCGCGATCCTCTGGGTTGCCGCGTCCTGCTCTCCGATGGAGGTCATCACACTGTTGGAGATGACGGACATTTGGGAGATTTTCTGGGAGATCTCATAAATCGCGCTTGCCGCTTTCTCGGTGACGGCCTGGATTTCGGAGATTTGCGCGATAATTTGCTCCGTCGCTTTTGTGGTTTGGCCAGCCAGCGCCTTGACCTCGGCCGCCACAACGGCGAAGCCCTTGCCAGCACCGCCGGCGCGCGCGGCCTCGATTGTGGCGTTCAATGCGAGCATGTCTGTCTGTCTCGCCACATTGCCGATAAGCGCGACGATATCCCCAATCCGGTTGGCGCCGGAGCTAAGGGTTTTGACGATACCGGAAGTCTGCTCTGCGTCGATCACGATGCGCTCGACGATGTGCGCCAACTCTTTTACCTCGGACGCGATCTCGCGGATCGAATTGGACAATTCCGTTGTCACGGCGGCCACCTGCCGCACACTCGCGGATGTTTGGCCCGCGGCGTTCTCCACGGTGACGATCTGGCTTGCCGTTTGCTCGGCGGTAGCGCTCATCGAAATGGCTGTCAGCTGCATTTGCTCCGACGCGCCGGAGAGGTGCTGGGTGAGAGCGGAGGCGCTTCCCTCGAAGGCGATCAGCGCGTCCTTCAAGACCTGAAGCCCGTCCGCCATGACGCCGAGTTCGGTATGATCGCCGCGATTGGGGATTTCGACCGAAAGATCGCCGCCGGCCAATCGGCGCACGCTCGTGCTGATGCGGCCAAGAGCTGTAATGATGCTGCTTCCGATGAGCCACGCCAGCAGCGCTCCGAGGCACAGCGACAGGGCGGAGGCCGCTAGCCCGAGGCGCCAACTCGCCCTGGAGATGTCGCGCATGGAGGCGAGCGCGCTCTTACGTTCCAATTCGCTGATATCGCGGATTTGCTTCAGCCGCGATTGCAGCGTGTCTCCTACGGCTTTCCTTTCGGCCGAGAGGCGGATGAAATCCTCGTTTGCCGAGATGAGGAGGTTCAGCGCCTGTTTTGTATGCTCCAGCGGTTCGGCGGCGGCCGCAAGAAAGCGTTGCACGCGCTTGCTATTCGCCGTCGAGCCTTTCAGGCTGTCGATGGCCGCTTGCAGCGCCTCCAGTTCGCTCTGGGCTGCGGCTGCGTCCGCCGGGTTGCGCGAGGCGAGGAAGTGGTACGCCGCGGCGGAGGCGACCTGCACGGCTTCCAGCAAACGAATGGCCGTAGTCACGGTCTCGGGGCCTGCGTTTTCGCGTAGGAGCGCCGCTGGGATTGCCGAGCCGATGGTTCGTAGCTCAGTGATTTCCTTGTTGAATTGTGAAATCGCCGCACGGCGGCCGCCGATGGTTTGCATTGTGTCCGCCGAGGCTGCCTGATACTTCGACTGCGCCGCCAGGGCGCTTGCAACAGCGGATACCCCACTTTTCCAGCCGGCGCCCGTTTCTCCAAGAACGCGCCCGACCTCGGCGAACTCCGACAAAGCTTTCCGCGCGGCGGCTAAATCGGCGTCGTTTTCGCTGAGCGCGTAACGCAGCACGCTTTTCTGCGCCTCGACCGCCTTGGACACAAAAGCCGCCACGTGCTCCGCCACCAGAGAGCTGCTGTACGAGGCGTCCGCCTCCCGATCGACGTGCGCCAGTCCCCTCAACGAGAGGCCCACCGCGACAAGAAAGACCGCGATGAGAAGTCCGAAGCCGCCAAAAATCCTGCGCCTGATCGACAACCGATGGCTGATGAATGTCCGTGCCATTGTTCACAGTCCCAGAACTAAAGCGTGAAACGCGGGTAGAACAACGCAGCTGTAGATCCCGCAAGACGCCTCGAAAACCCGGCCGGGATCGCCACTATTGGCCGGCGCCGGTCTGATGGATGCGCTGGATCACGCCGGCGCCGAAACGCTTCTCATATTCGGGCATCGCGGAAGCCATGGCCCTGGAGAACCGCGTCCTGTCCACGTCGGCCGTTACCGTCATGCCAGCCTGGCGGAGAGCGGCGACGCCTTTCACCTGGGCTTCGGCCGCGTATTTGCGCGAGGCCTGAGCGCCGGCGCGGGCGGCTTCAGTGAGGATTTGCCTGTCCTCGTCCGGCAATTCACTGAACATGTCGGGCGAGGCCAGGAAGACCGCCGGATCGTATACGTGGCCCGAAAGCGTCAGATATTTTTGCACCTGACCGAACTTCGCCGACAGGATGGTTGCGATCGGATTTTCCTCGCCGTCGAACTGTCCCGTCTGCAGCGCTCCGAAGACCTGCGGGAATGGCAGAGGGGCCGGATCGGCGCCCAGCGCCTTGAAGCCGATCAGCATGACCTCGGACTGCGGCAAACGCAGCTTCAGCCCTTTCAGATCCTCCGGCGTGCGGATTTCGCGCTTGGAGTTGGTAAGGTGGCGCATGCCGTTTTCGCCCCAGGCGAGCGCCACGAGGTCTTTTGCTTCGAACTTTCGTAGATAGTCCTGCCCGATGGGACCATCGAGCACCGCATGAGCATGTTCGACGTCCCTGAAAATGAAGGGGATATTGAATGCGCCAACCTCCGGCACGACGGTCGGCAGGGGCGCCCCGGTGATAAACGCCAGATCGAGCGTGCCGAGTTGGAGGGCCTTGAGCATCTCGACTTCGCCGCCGAGTGCGGCGTTCGGGTATTGCTCCACGGCGAGCCGTCCGCCGCTGCGCTTGGCGACCTCCTCGGCAAACGCCTTGGCGCCGGCTCCGAGCTGAGAATCCTTCGATAGAATATAACCGATTTTTAAGGTGCGGGTCGTTTGCGCATGAAGCGGCGTCACGCAAAACCACGCCGCCGCCGCGATTACCAATATTTGCGTCAGGCGGACTAGAAAAACCCTCCTGCACAATGCTAGCCGGAAAGCATGGTATGACATTGCAACCTCCAAGGAACGGATGTTGCAGTACATTCTCCGAACTCAGTTAAAGATGCACCGGCGCCTTCCGTCAAATGAGATGAAAACTGATACGAATCCCCATACGTCACGGCCCTTTTACCAGCTGCGCTGTGTGGTATCAGAATACCGCCAAAACCACCTGTTTTTGCAAAACGAACCCAATAGAGTTAATCGGCCGTCTATGCTCCAACGGCCCGGCGAGCGGTATTCAGCGGTTGGTATAAGCTGAAGTTGCGGCGCTAGTGGCAGCGGCCTGGCGGGAGCTTAGGAAAATCGCCGGCGGATGGCGGTCCCTTCGCCGCGGCTCGATCCCGGAAGCGCGGGACCGGGGTAGCCGCTTCACTCTGCGGGCTTGTTCCGGCTGTAGCGGTACAACTGCACCTTCTCCAACGAGGCGACGCCGCCGGACAAAAGACCGTCCAGCACGCCGAGAAAGGCGTTGACCTTGTCCTCGCCGTCGAGGATTTCAACGATCACCGGAAGATCCTTGGAGGCTCGGAGCAGTTTGCCGAGGTGAAGGCCGCTGCGCGCGCCATAGCCGAGATCGCCTTTGAACACCGTGGCGCCGGAAAGGTGCGCCTGCTGCGCTCTCACCACGATTTCTTCATAAAGAGGGCGGCCCTGATATTTGTCGTCCTCGCCGAGGAAGATCCTCAGCCTCACCGCCGTCTCAAGCTTGCGCATCGCCACCCGCCTCCTCGCCTCATGCCGCCAACCGGGCTCTTGGATTTAGTATAACAGCAAGTCTCGGCTCGAGCCTACTTTGGCGCTCTCTTGCAAGAATAGAGAAGGCATCCCGCGACAAGCTGCTGGCCCTGCCTGCATCGCCCGCTGCGAAGACAGGCGCTCGCGCCCGCGCATCTTGGCGTAATGGCGCAGACCGGGGCGAACACGCGAGGCGCGTCCTGCGGCTTTTGAGGCGCCGCGGAGGCGCCGGGGCTCGCGCAGCCGATTGCCGCGATGAAAAAAGCCGCGCCGGGAATGGCAAGTGTTCGCATCGAGTATGCCCGCATTTTGCGCCTCAACCCTTCTCGATCATGATGTAGCCAACGCACTTGACCGTTTCCAGCGTCACGCCTCGGCTTTTTCCGGCTCCGCCGTGGCGGCCGGACGATCCCGCCCGAGGAACAGGAGGCGGATGGCCGGCGCCACGATCAGGAGCATGAGCGGCCCGATCAGCATCCCGCCCACCACGACGGTTGCGAGCGGGCGTTGAACCTGGCTGCCGATGCCGGTCGAAAGCGCTGCGGGGAAAAGCCCGATGCAGGCCGACAGCGCCGTCATCAGCATGGGGCGCATCCTCTGGGTCGCAGCCTGGAACATGGCGTCGTGCGCGCCGGCGCCGGTCTGTCTCACCTCGTTGTAGAACGACATCATCAAAATGCCGTCCATGACCGAAACGCCGAACAGGGACACGAAGCCGATGGCCGCGGAAATGCTGAAGTTTTCGCCCGTGAGGAACAGGGCGAGGATGCCGCCCGCGACCGCGAACGGGATGCCGGTGAGCACGAGCAGGCTGTCGCGCAGCGAGTTGAACAGGCCGTAGAGCAGGATGAAGATCAGAGCGATGCTCAAGGGCACGACGATTACGAGCCTCTCCTCCGCCTGCTCCAGCTCCTCGAATTCGCCCGCCCATAACAGCCGGTAGCCGGGGGGCAACTCCACTTTCTCAGCAATGCGGCGCTTGGATTCCTCCACGGCGCCGCCGAGGTCGCGGTCTCGCACGCTGAATTTCACCGGAATGAAGCGCTGGCCGCGTTCGTGGTAGATATAGGAGGCGCCGGTATCGAGGCTGAAATCGGCGATGTCGGTGAGCGGAATGTAGCCGTTGCCATTCGGCGTCTGGAACCCGATCTTTGCGTTCTTTATGGCGTCGATGGCGTTGCGGAACTCAGGCGCGCCGCGGACCGTGACGTTGAACTGGCGATTGAATTCGTAGAGCGTGGTTGCGACGTTGCCGCCGAATACCGTCTGCACGAAATTGCCCACATCGCCGCTGTTCAGCCCGAAGCGCGCCGCCTTCTCGCGGTCGACGCGGATGTTCAGGTTCGGCTGTCCCAGCACGCGGAAGATGCCGAGATCGGTAATGCCGTGGACCAAGCTCATCTGGGCGCGGACCTGATCGGCGAGCTTTTCGAGCTTGAAGAAATCCGGGCCGACGATCTTCACCGAATTGGCGCCCTTGATGCCGGACAGGCCCTCCTCGATGTTGTCCTGGATGTATTGCGAGAAATTCATATCGACGCCGGTGAATTCCTGCGCGAATTCGGCCTGGAGGTCCTTGATGAGGTCGTCCTTGGTGCGGCCCGGCGCCCATTCCTCGAAGGGCTTCAGCGGCACGAAGAACTCGGCGTTGTTGAAGCCGGCGGCGTCGCTGCCATTGTCGGGGCGGCCATGCTGCGACACGACGGTGATGACTTCGGGGTGCGATTTCAGGATCTCGCGCATCCTGTCGACGACGGGCATCCCGGCTTCGAGCGAAATGGTCGGAGGCATGGAGGCGCGGATCCAGAGATTGCCTTCCTCAAGCGCGGGGAGAAATTCGGTCCCAAGCTGCGTCGCAAGCACTGCGCAGACGCTGACGAAAGCGACGCCCAGGATGACGGAAAGCTTGCGGAAGGCGAGCGACGCGCGAAGGACCGGCGTGTAGATGGCGCGGATGGCGCGCACGATGATCGTTTCGCTCTCCTGCACGTGCTCCGGCAGCAGGTAGGAGGAGAGCACCGGCGTCACCGTGAAGGTGGCGAGCAGCGCGCCCGCCAGCGCATAGCCATAGGTGCGCGCCATCGGGCTGAAGATCTGCCCTTCGACGCCCTGCAAGGTGAAAAGCGGCACGAAAGCCGCGACCGTTATCGCGGTCGAGTAAAGGATGGCGTTGTCGACCTGGTTGGCGGCGGCGAAGATGAGGCGCAGGCGGAGCATCGCGCTGGCGTTCGCCGTTCCGTTCATCAGCCCCTCCGTGCCTCTGAGCAGCGGCTCGCGCTCTCGAAGCTGGAACGTTCGGAAGATATTTTCGACAAGTATAACGGCGGAGTCGACGATGATGCCGAAATCGACCGCGCCCAGCGACAGGAGATTGGCGTCCTCGCCGCGCAGCACCAGCACGATGATGCTGAAGAAGAGCGCGAACGGCACGTTCACGCCGACGATAATCGCGCTTCTAAGATCGCCGAGGAAAATCCACTGTATGAGGAAGACGAGAACGCAGCCATAGATCAGGTTGTGAAGAACCGTGCTGGTCGTGATATTGACGAGGTTGGTCCGGTCGTAGAAGGGGACCAGCTTCACACCCGGCGGCAAGCTGCCGTCCACGTTGATGGCCTCGACCTCGGTCTTGATGCGGGACACGACATCGTTCGTGTGCAGTGTCCTGTTCATGACGAGGATGGCGGCCACCACATCGTCGTCGGCGTCGCGCCCCGCTTTGCCCAGCCGCGGCTGATTGCCGACATAGACCCTCGCAACGTCCTTCACCTGCACGGGCACATTGTTTACCTGCGCGAGCACGATGCTCTCGATGTCCTTGATGCGATAGCCCTGCGTTATCTCCGCGTCGCCGCCGCTGTCGATGAGTCCGACGCTGCGGATGTTGATGGACTGCTTGCCGATATTGATGGTGCGGGCGCCGGCATTGAGGTTCGCGTTGCCGATGGCGGAGACGAGCTGCGACACGGTGATGCCGTAGCCTTCAAGCTTGTTCAGATCGGCTTCGACCTCGAACTCCTTCGTGGCGCCGCCCCAGGTGTTGACCTGAACGACGCCCGGCACGTTCAGCAGCCGCAGTTGCAGCACCCAGTCCTGGATCGTGCGAAGGTTCGTCAGCCCGAAATGGGGCGGCCCGACGAGCTGGTAGCGGAAGATTTCTCCGACAAGGCTCGATCCCTGGATCTGCGCCTGGACGTTGTTCGGCAAGCTGACATTCTGCGTGATGTTCAACTGGGTCTGTTCAAGCGCGAAGTAATAATCGACGCCGTAGTTGAAGGTGAGGCGGACGAAGGAGAGGCCGTAGAACGATGTGGAGCGCACGCTGTTGAGACCGGGCGTGACCGCGAGGCCGACCTCCAGGGGAATGGTAAAGAGCCGCTCCATCTCCTCCGCGGAAAGGCCGGCGGACTGAGCGGTGATCTCCAATATTACCGGCGCCGGATTGGGATAGGCTTCGATATTCAGCCGCAGGAAGGCTGTAACGCCGGCGCCGATGAAGACCGCGAGGGTGAGCAGGATAATTGGTCGCCGGGTGAGCCCAAACGTGATCAGCCATTTTGCCACTTATGAGTTCTCGCCGGTTACGATGAGTTTTGCCGGAAACGCTTGCAACTTGTAAGCTGTGCCTGAGCTTCTTTATTGAGCTTGCGCTTACATCGTCCTTACACAGACATAAATCCTCAATGAGCCGAGTTGGCGTAGGCGTTCGCGACGAAGATCGCGCCGTCCGTCGCGATGAACTCGCCCGCCTTCGCGCCTTCCACGATTTCAACGAAGCCGTCATGTGTGAGGCCTGTTTTCACGGTGCGCGCGGTGTAGCGGCGGCGATCCGTGGTGAACCATAGGGTCATGGCGCCGTCGCCCTCGCGCACGACGGCCGCCTCGGGCGCGGCGACCGCGCGCCTCGGCTCGGCCACCGTGATGGCGAACGTCGCCAGCATCCCCGAGCGCAATTGATGCTTTGGGTCTTCGACCTCGGAGCGGACGAGCACGCGCCGCGTATTCGGATCGACAAGCGCGCCGACGGACGTGATTTTCCCCCGATAGACGCGGCCCGGATGGGCGCCGACGCTGACGGCCGTCTCCTGCCCGTTGCGAAGCTCGGCGACATCCTTTTCCGGCACGTTGGCGAGCATCCACATGATCGAGGTGTCCGCGATGGTATATGGCGCCGGCGTGGAGCCCGGCTGCACGAAAAGACCGGGCGCCGCGTTTCGCGCCGTCACCTCGCCCGCGATGGGGCTGCGCACGACGAGCACCGGATCGATCTTGCGGGACGCGACGACCTGATCGATCTCGGCGTCGGTCTTGCCGAAAATGCGCACCGCATCGCGCGCCGCACTGAGATTGCCTTCGGCGCCCTGCTGATCGGAAACGGCCTGCTCGTAGTCGCGCTGGGCGGCGGCGCTCTGGCGGTAGAGATTGCGCTGGCGTTCCAAATTCTTCGCCGTGAGGTCCAGAACGCCCGCGGCTGCGATCAAGGTGGACTCCGCCTGAACGAGATCCGGGCTGTCGATGGTGAAGAGCAGCTGGTCTTTCTTCACTTCGTCGCCGATGCTCACGAAAGCTTTGATGATGCGGCCCTGATAGGGCGCGAATACCTGCGTCAGCATCTCTTCGTCGAAGTCGATGGCGCCAGGCGCCTGCTTTTCGATGGGAAATATGTACTCGCCGAGCTTTTCGGCGGTGACGTGGGCGGCCTGCTTCTCCGACAGTTCGACAATTCGCCCGGCATCCTCACGCGGTTCGCCAGCCGCACCGCCCGCGACGCAAGCGGCGGCCATCAGGACAAGCGCCGCAACCATGCCTTTCGCCGTTGTCATCGCGATGTATCCCCGCACGCGCGCCATTCGCTTACCTCGCCTCATTCGCGGTCGCGCCGGGATAGGCCGCGGCATGCGGGTCCGCGCTTCCGGTCACGCTCGCGAGCCATGCCTGCGGCTCGCCAATCGGAGGCGCCGCCTGCCTGTTCCACCAGCCGCCGCCCAGCGCCAAGAAGAGGGCGACCGTGTCGGAGTATCGATTCGTCTGCGCCTGGATGACGGTTAGCGCCGCCTGCAAATAGGCGGTCTGCGCAGTAAGCAGCTGCGTGTAGGCGACCTGTCCTTCGGTCAGTTGCAGCCGCGTGAGGCGAAGCGCCTTCGCCGTCGCGTTCTCGGCCTCGATCGCTTTCTGAAGACCGATGGTGTCGTGCTTGATTGCATAAAGAGAGTCGGCGACGTTCTGGAAGGCGGTCAGGACCGCAAGCCGGTATTGCGCGGCGGCCTCGTCCAGGCCGGCTTCGGCGGCGCGCTGCCTTTGCTGCAGCGTGAAGCCGTCGAAGATGACCTGCGAGGCGTTGGCGACGCCGGTGTAGAAATAGAAAGCGGGGTTCGAGCTGAACAGATTCTCGAAATAGGGCCCGCTGCGCCCGATATTGCCCGTCAGCGAGAATTGAGGCAGGCGGTTGGCGATGGCCGCCCCTATCAGCGCCGAAGCCGCGCGCATGTTTTCCTCGGCCGCGCGCACGTCGGGCCTTTGCGCGACGATTTTCGACGGCAGGCTCACGGGAAGCGAGCGCGGCAGTTTGAAGTCCGCAAATTCGAACTTCTCCGGCAAGCCTTCGCCCGGAAGATGGCCGGAAAGTACGATAAGCGCGTCGCGCTGCTGATCGAGCGCCTTGCGCAAGGGCGGCAGCGTCGCCTCGGTCTGCGCGACGAGCGCTTCCTGGCTCGCCACATCCATCTCGCTTGATTGCCCGGCCTCTTTCTGCAGCCGCAACTTGTCGAGGATGTCCCGCGCAATGACAATCAGCCGCTGCGTCACCTGGATTTGAGCGCGGAGCGACGCTTCCTGTATGGCGCCGGCTGCGACGTTGGAGGTAAGCGTCAGAAAGGTCGCTTCATTCTGGAAGCGCTGATTGTCCCGGACGGCCTCCAGGTTCTCGACCTGCCGGCGCGCGCCGCCCCAGACGTCGGGGACGAAGGACACGGCGATTTGGGCCGTGTGCAGCGAATAATAGGACGGGCCGCCAACGCTAGGGTCGACAGCCTGCTTGCCTCCCTGCCCCGTATAAGCTCCGCCGACTTGGGGGAACAGGATCCCCGCTTGCGCGTAGAGGTTCGCCCGGGCGGCGCGAATTGCTGCGCGGGCGGCGTCGATATTCGGATTATCTCGAAGCGCGCGGGACACCAGCGCATTCAGGGCCGGCGAATGGAAGAGGGCCCAATATTCCGCCGGAATGTCCTGACCGGAAACGAAGCGCTGCGTGTTTCCGGCGGCCGTGTTTGCCGTCCTCAGCGCATCGGGGGTCAGCTTGCCGATTTCGGGCGGCGGCGGGATCTCGAAATCGGGCCCAACCATGCAGGCCCCGAGCGTCAGGCAAAAGCCGAACGCCAGCGCGCTCCCTCCGCGCGAGGCGAAACTGCTCAGTTGAGTTACCGCGCGACGCGCAGCGAAAGTCATGCCCCACACCCCCGTGATCCCGCAAGGACACCTAATGGAGTGCGACTTACACGGTCCTTACGTTGCACGCAGGACTGGCGATCGAGGAGCGCGGGTTCGCATCGGCGTCCGAATTGGGCAAGGGCGCGCCTAGGAGGCTGGCCTACCCGGAGGTCTTGAACCGGTCGATGAGCCACCGCCCCGCCGGTCCCGGCGGAGAGTTGGCGCGATAGGTGGCGTACATCGGCATGACGAACCCGTCCGTGTCGGCGTCCTGCAATCTAATCTCGACAAGCGAGCCGTCCGCCAGATCGCGCTCCACCATGGCGAAGGGCATGCCGCCCCATCCCAATCCCTCCCGCAGGAAGGCGTGCTTGGCGCCGAGGTCGGCGAGCCGCCAGTTTCGAGGCGACATGACTTTGAATTCCTGGCCCGCCGAAAGGTCCGTGCGGTCGGTGAGAACGAGTTGTACATGGGCGGCGAGTGCGCATTGAGGGATGGGGCCTTTGTGAGAAGCCAGAGAATGGCCGGGCGCGGTGACAAAGACCATCTTCACGCCCAGGAGGCGCTCGCGGACAAGCTCGGGCCTTTCAAGCGTCAGCGACCCCATCACGCCCAATCCGCACTGACGCGAAAGCACGGCCTTGGCGACGCCGCCCAAGGCCTCCACGTACAGCCGCAACGGAGTGGCCGGAAACGTAGCCACGAAGGCGGCCGCGGCCTTTGTCAGCGCGCTCATCGGGAACATCACGTCGACGACAACGGACAATTCCGGCTCAAGGCCGGAGGCCATGCCCTTCGCACGCGCTTTCAAGCCGTCCGTCACCTGAACGACGGCGCGGGCATCGGCCAGCAGGATGCGGCCCTGCTCGGTCAGCTCGGGATAGCGGCCGGAGCGCTCGAACAAGGGCACGCCGAGTTGCGCTTCGAGATTGACGATGGTCTGGCTGACGACGGATTGAGCGCGGCCAAGACGCCTGCCGGCGGCCGAGAAGCTGCCTTCCTCGGCCGCGGCGATGAAGGTTCTCAATTGATCCAGCGAAAGTCCATCCAGCATGGCTTCTCCCTCCATCTATCGTCCTGAACGATAGATAACATCGAAACATATAGGCTATCGGAGGGTATTTGTCTTCTTTATATGCGTCGAATGGCTTCCGGCGTCGCTTTGGCTCCCGGCCGCCCATTTTCGGAAGGAGTTCCGGTCATGAAGCTCTTGCACGTCGATTTAAGTATTCTGGGTCCTCATTCGGTGTCCAGACTGTTGTCAGCCGAGATCGTCGATCGGCAGAAAAGACTGCATCCTGGCGTCGAAGTCATCTATCGCGACCTCGCGGCCGAACCGTTGATGCATCTCTCTCCCGCCCACATCGCGGCCTTTCGGGGCGCGGCGCCGGCGGATAGCGCAGTCCAAGCCGACATCGCCAATGGAGGAAGGGTTCTCGATGAACTCTTTGCGGCGTCCATTATCGTGATCGGGGCGCCGATGTATAATTTTGCGATTTCCAGCCAGCTCAAAGCCTGGGTCGACCGGCTGGTGGTAGCGGGCCGGACTTTTCGGTATACGGAAGAAGGTGTCCTGGAAGGCCTTCTGCCGAAGAGCAAAAAAGCGATCATTGCATCCTCCCGCGGCAGTTCCTACGGCAAGGAATCGCCGGCCGCCTTCCTCGATCATCAGGAAAGCTATCTGAAGGCGACGCTTGGGTTCCTCGGCGTCACGGACGTAACCATCATCCGCGCCGAGAATATCAGCAAGGGCGCCGATGCGCGGGAGGCCGCCCTGGCCGAGGCGCGCCGCGAGATCTCAGCGCTCGCCGCGTGACGTAACATCAAAACAATTCAACAAGGGAAATCATCCACAATGAAAACCTATGCTCGCCTTCTCACCGCAGCTCTTTTGTCCGCATCGGCGCTGTCGTACGCGGTCTTCGCGCAAGCTGCGGATACTGCCCCGGCGAACGTTCAAGAGGGGGCCTATACGGTCGAGCCCAACCATACGCGCGTGCTTTTTGCGGTCTCGCATATGGGCTTCACGACCTGGTATGGGGAGTTCACGCACGTCTCCGGCACTTTGAATCTCTCGCCGAAGCCGGTCGCGGCCAGCACGTTCGAGGTTCATATCCCAACAAACACCGTCTCCACCAGTAATGCGAAATTGGACGGCGAGTTGAAGGATCCTCAATGGCTCGACGCCGCGACCTTTCCTGAGATCGTTTTCAAGGCGAAGCAGATCAAACAGACGGGCGATAAGACGGCCAAGGTCACGGGCGACCTAACCTTGCACGGTGTGACCAAGCCCGTGACGCTCGACGTGACGTTCAACGGCGCCGGCGTAAACCCGCTCGACAAAAAATACACAGTTGGTTTTGAGGCTCGCGGCGCGATCAAACGGAGCGACTTCGGCGTGAAGACTTATGTCCCGCTGATTGGCGATGACGTGAAGATCATCATCAGCGCCGGCTTCGAACGCAGCTAGACAAAGCGCCGGCGGGGCTGCATCGATGAGGCCCGGCCGGCGGCAATTCCCGATGCGCAAAGCGCGTGGAACCGAAATCAAGCATTGAAGCGCCGGGCGCGGTAGAAGACGGCCCCGGCAACAGCTCCGATGAGAAGTGTGAAAGCGGAGAAAGTTAGAATCGTTGGCGGGTGCGCGGAAATCATCGTCCAGTCTGGCCCCACAACGATAGCGCTATCGAAAACCTGCTGGCTGTTCGAGCAGAGGACTCCGAAAGCTGGGTCGCTGGCAATCTCGGCGCCGATGCGCTCTTGCAGCGCCTTGGCCGCCGATTGGTCGCCCGGCATCGCCGTCATATGGGCGAGAAGAGCGCGCGTTCCGGCCAGATAGGCGTGCGAGCATTCGTTGAAAGGGCTTGCTTCATCCGACAGGCTGCCGGGAACAAGACCGCGGAAACAGGCAAAATACTGCAGGCTGACGAAGCCGGACAGGCGGCGCAACGTTGGGTCTGTCACAGGTTGACGCTCAGCGAGATCGAGGATTCTCGTGCGATATTTTGCAACGATTTGCATTTCGCCATGCGAGATCGCGGGGATGGCGACGCCGATAGCCGGCCCGTAATGCGGTACGCCCCTATGATGCGCCGCCGCTGGAATAACCGCCGCCAGCGCCGCGAGGCCTGCGAAGAGCCATAACCGTATTCCCAACGCGCGGCCCGTCATGGCGCCTCCTTGGGAGGGATGAGCGCGGACAAGGTCCAGCGTCTGCCATCGCTTGAAAGTTTGGCGCGGGACAAGGGCGCGATGTCGATGTGGCGCAACGCGTGCGGCCCCGCGCCGAGGGCGGCGGCGATGGCTGCGCGAATAATTGTGGGATGGGTTATTGCGAGCGCCGAGCCGGAGGTTGAGAGCAGACCGGCCATCCAGGCTTGGACGCGATCGATCGCATCGGCAAAGGATTCGCCGCCGTGGGGCGCGGCCGTGGGGTCTTGCAGCCATGCAGCGAACGTATCGGGCTCCGCCGTCTGCACGCCCGCAAGCGATTGTCCCGCCCAGCGGCCAAAGTCGCAATCGCGCAGCAGCTGGTTCGTTTCCGGATGAAAACCGAGGATTTCGGCCGTTTGCAGCGCGCTCGCGTCCGGGCTGCTCCAGGTTTTATCGAACGCTGGCAGGGCGCCGGCGAAGGCACCAGCCGCCTTTCGCCCAGGAGCATCGAGCGGATCGTTCGCTGGAAAGGATGCCGAACGGATCGACGGAGTCGAGGCTGCGCACAACAAATGAAGGCGCATGGTCATGCCGGCGAGCCTCGATCTTCCCGCATTTCAAGCGGGCGCTCGCCGAAAGACAGGTTTGTCTTCGCGAACCACGCGCTCGGCGAAGACGCCGAAAAGCAGGCCGAGCACCGCCCACATGATGACCTGTCCGCCAAGCGACGCCATGCGGAACTGCCACAGCAGGTTCGCCGGAAAGCCTTCGGGCGCCTCATTGACGCCGGGAAGAGCCAATGCGACTCCAGCCATCGCGAGAATATAGGCGCCCGCCGCGACGAGGGCCGCGTTCCAACCGCCCAAGAGATTATTGAGCCCGCTTCTGAGGAGACCGGCCGCAATCATGACCGCCAGGGAAATGGAGACCATCGCGAAGTAAAGGCCCGTGCGCATGCCGATCGTATCCGGCAGTCCCACCGAAGGCGGGTTCGCCGGATATTTCAGCATGGGCGCCAGATAGACGCCGACGAAGCCTAGAAGGGCGAGCAGCTCGGCGGTCGCGCGGGGCGAAAGATCGCCGATGCGGCCGTAAGCCAGCGCAAACACGAGGGCGAAGAGGCCGCCGAACGCCGCGCTGTAGACGGCGACGCCGGTCAGAAGGCCAATGCTGCCCTGGACGGGCCGGCTGACGAGTTCGGGTTCAGCCTCTTGGACGGGCGCGGGCAAGCCTTTGGCCGCGGCTTCAACTGCCTTTGCCTTGGCTGCGGCTTCATCCATTGCTTTTTCGAAGGCAATGGCCCGATCGACCAAAGGCTCTCCGGCGACCTTGAAAAAGCCGAAAGAAAGAAGCGCCGCCACGAGGCCCGCAAGCATCCCGCGCAAGAGCAGTTTTCCTGTCATCTTATTTCCCACCGACGGAAAAGCGCATGTACCGTCAGGACCGGCTCCAGGTCCCGACGCTCACATCGCTGGATTTTTTCCAGACGAACGGACTAGTGGCAGGGGAAGCCGAGAAGATGACGCGCATCGTGCACGAATTCATGGACGTACATGCCGCTGAACAGCGATGTCGCCCCTTGCTCAAAGCCAACAAAATAAACGCCAAGCGCGAACAGCAGACCGGCGAAGATCGCCCAGGGCAAAATCTCCCGGACGGGGATCGCAACAGGCTGGATACCCGGATGCGCAATTGTGGCCATAGCGGAAACTCCTTAGATTTCGCGTCCAACAGGAAGCTGCTCGCCGTAAGCGGGGTCTGACTCTCGCTCGGCGACAGGAACCAAGCGATCACAGTGGCGCGACCGTGCCGGCTTTGAACCGTCTTCCGCTGCTCACGACAATACAAGGTACATTCGAAGGTAAAAGCATGGGGATGTCAAGAAATATGCCGCCCGGCTCTCGATGCGCGTCCCTGGCGGCGCAGCCCGCCGGTTTGCCGCTTAAGCGGCACCCGCCACACGATTAAAACTGCCAATGAAACCGGCCGGCGAAAAGATTGACCAAGAGTAGCTGTAATAGGCTTCGAGGATCTTCTCCAATCCGGGATGCGGACGATTTCCCTGTCCGTCGCCGATGACGATACCCGTGCCTCCCGCATTGAGCCAGGCCGCCAGAGGTTGCCGACCCGTCCCTTGCCGTTCGGCGCCAAGCCTTTGTGATCGCCTGCCTGCGTAGCGGGCGCCAAGCCTCCATGGTTTTTATTGTCCCCGATAATATTCGGGCGTGTGGCGATGGAGAGATGGAGCGGCATGGATAGACCTCGTATCGTGACACGTCACCACCAACCAAGCCAAGCCTATGGCCTCATAGAAAGCGGGACCTAGGACTTCGTTGGCCCACCGCGCCGTCGCCCAAGGTCCACGCCCCGAAAACCGGCATCCTAGGCTTAGGGATTGGGTCCGAGAGATGTCGAGGTCAAAAGTGACGAGCTTTGTGGATGAAGTCTAGCCATAAAGTTCACACGTAAAGCTCGGCCGGAAGGATGGACAAGCTCTGTGTCAATGCCGCCACGGTCTTTCGGCCGCGGTTGCAATTCGGAGGTGGGAAGCGGGGCTTGGAGGTCGCGTTGTGTTATGCGCGTTTCGATGACGCTGGCAGAAGGGGAGTTCGGCGATGGAGCGTGTCACCATCAGTATGTCCGATGAATTCGCAGCGGAGCTGACCGCCTTCATGGAGCGCGCGGGCTATGCCAATCGGTCGGAAGCCTTGCGGGATTTGGCGCGCCTCGGCTTGCAGCGCGAGCGCATGAATGCGCACAGCGCAGGCGAATGCTTCGCGATGCTATCTTATGTTTACAATCATCACACGCGGGAACTCTCGAAGCGCCTCACCAGCGCGCATCACGCTCATCACCACCTCCATGTGGCGACGCTGCATGTCCATCTCGATCATGAGAATTGTCTTGAGGTGTCGGTGCTGCGCGGGAACGCGCAAGCCGTGCGCGACTTCGCCAAGGACGTCGTGGCGCAGCGCGGCGTGACCCACGGCGCCGTGAATTTCATTCCCGTCACGCTGGAAACGGAGGCGCACGGCCATGGCGACGACGCCGGCAAGCACCTTCACGCCCATCCCAGGGAGTAGCGCGCTCTAACCCGCCTTGTTTTCCTCCGGACGGCTGTCTGTATCGTGAGCATGATCGTGCGGGCCATGGTCGCCGCCGTGGGGGTGATCGTGGGAGGCTTCGGCGGCGTGCAAAGAATTGTGGGCGTGATCTTCTCCATGCGCGTGCTCGTGGGTATGAGCGTGTTCATGCGAATGGGCGTGGCGATGAGGATGGGAGTGCGCGAGATCGCCATGCCGATGCTCATGTGTATGAACATGAGTGTGGGAATGCTCATGGACGTGGTCGTGGGTGCGACCGTGATCGCTGTCACGCATTGGCGGCCTCCTGAAGCTGATAAGGCGATATAGTCCTTTAGAAAGGACGCCTCGGCCTTCGTTTCAATGCTCTAGGATTTAAACTCGTTTTCAGCTGTTACAGTCGCCGGCTCCAGCCGGTCGTAATTCATCAAACGGTACAAGAGCGCCGAGACCGCCCATGTGGCGATAAACACGCCAACGATGACATAACCGAGCGTGCCGAAATCTTCGTTGATCGCGCCGACCGTTTCCCAGAAGCCACCCTTGAGTTCGAGCTTATCGCCGATGAGATTGAGCGTTTCGAGGCCGCCGATGACAAGAGCGACGAGCACCGAAATGAAGGTCATGGTCATGTTGTAGTAGAGCTTGCGAACCGGCTTCACGAAGGCCCAGCCATAGGCTCGTAGCATCAAGACGCCATCGGTTGTGTCGACAAGAGACATCCCGGCTGTAAACAGGGCCGGGAACACGAGGATCGCCCCCAAGGTCATCCCCTCGGAAGCGCTCGCCGCCGACATGCCGAGAAGCCCGATTTCCGTCGCCGTATCGAAGCCGAGGCCGAAGAGGAAGCCCAGGGGATACATGTGCCAGCTTTGAGAAATCGAGCAAAATAACGGCCCAAAGAAGCGAGCGAGAAGACCGCCGCCCATGAACATGTTCAGGTCCTCTTCAACATAGGGACCGCCCGCTTTCACGCGCCGGAAAGATTTGTAGACGGCCGCCAAGACAAAAATATTCATGACGGCGATCGCGAGCAGGAAAAACGCCGACACCAAAGTGCCCGCGACCCCGCCAATAGCCTTGAAGGTTTCGATCTGGTCCTTGTATGCGGCGGCGGTCAGTGCAATTGCGATAGTCCCAAGCCACACGATTGTCGAATGGCCAAGCGAAAAGAAAAAGCCCACCGCCGCAGGCCGCTTGCCCTCCTGCATAAGCTTTCGCGTGACGTTATCGATGGCGGCGATATGATCGGCGTCCACGGCGTGGCGAAGTCCGAATGTGTAGGCTAAAAAGGCTGTCCCGAGCAGCAGCGGGTAATCCCGGAAAGCGATGAAAGCCCAACCCCAGGCAGCGAGGTTCGCGAGCGCCAGGATCGCATAAAGGATGGCTATTCTTCCGGTTGCGCCGTCCGCGCTGTCTGAAAAATCGGAAGCCGAAGCCATCTTTGTTTCCCTTCGAATCCATTGCCGGCCGGTTCTCAATCGGTGAGAACGATGCTGTCGCCTCGCGCGCAGATTAAGATCTTTCTTGAAAGGAATCATACAAATTTGCGCAGCAAAGGAGACTCTCGAAGCCGGATTATTGATTCCGCGTAGGATTTTTCTCGACTTTGCTGCGGAGAAAAGCCGGTTATCAACCGGACTTGGCCGTTTTCGAGCTTCGGCCGCATCCGGCGATCTTGCCAACGTCGCGCACCAGGCGAAGAGCCTCGGCGTGTTTTTACGCGACCAAGACCCCCGCCATTCCGCTTCCGGCTAACCTGCGTGAGCCTAGCCATCGCAGAGCGGCTCCTATAAACTGAAGGATATTGCAGCGAGGGCGCCGGACGAAAGCGAGGGGCGCATGTCTCACGAAGGAACACCGCCACCGGACGTGGGCGGCGGCATGCGCCACGATGCGGCGGAGCTGGAGCGCGACATCGACAGGTGCGTGCGCCTCTTCTACGCCAAGGCCCAAGAGGACGAGCGCCTCGGTCCGGTGGTCGGGCGCATTCGCGATTGGGAGCGCCATTTCAGCCGCATTGCCGGCTTTTGGTCGCGCATACTGCTCGGCACGGCCCGCTACGACGGGCATCCCTATGGGGTGCATCACCACATGCCTCTTGAACCCGAGCATTTCACCCGCTGGTTGAGCCTGTTCGAGGAAACCGCTCGCGAAACGCTTCCGGCTCCGCAAGCTCAGCTCGCCATCGAGCGGGCGCAGCATATGAGCACCTGCTTCCAGGCCGGCATCTTCCCGTTCAAGGATCGGGACGGACGGCCTTCGCGGCTTCCCTACCAGGCGGCCAGAGGCGGTTAGCTTGAGCGCGGCTCTGTTTCGATAGCAGCCGGTCGGGAGCATGAAGGCTACAACGCGTATAAGTTGAGCGACATGAGCGATGCCGTTGATTTCAGGTCCCCTTGCGTTTTTTAAGGCTTTGCATGGAGCCTTCGGCCAGACGTTGCGGATAAGGGCCGGCAAACCTGACCTGATCGAAGCGCTGCTCTCGCAAGCCTTCGACAGTTTCGAGGGTAATGTCGCCATCCAATCCGAGGGACTTCCGGCAATCGGCTGCCATAAAGGCTGCGCATTTTGCTGCGGGTTGCGGGTGACGGGCGCGGCGCCGGAAGTGCTCTTGATCGTTCGATATGTCCGCGTCCACGCCAAGGCGCTCGCGCGCGTTGGGATCGACCTCGCCGAAAGGATCGCTGAGGCGGCCACGCCCGGCCGGGAACAACAACATGCACGCAAAACTCGCTGCCCTTTCACAGCAAGGGGCATCTGCTTGATCTATCGCGTGCGTCCGCTTGCCTGCCGGGGACATGCCTCTTACGACAAGCGCGCTTGCGCGGAGGCGGTGCGCGGCAGGCCGCGCGATGTCCCGGTGTCGGCGCCCCATGCGATGCTCCGCAGCATCGTCCAGAACGCGATGCAGTCGGCGCTCCGCGATGCGGGCTATGCCTGGGGGATCTACGAGCTTTATCCGGCGTTGCAGATCGCCCTCAAGAACGGGACCTGCTACGCTAGCTGGGCAGCCGGCCGGGACGTCTTCGCGTCGACGCTGGCCGCCGATGTCAGCCTGGACGAGATGGCGAAGACCTTCGATACGATCAAAGCCCACGCCTGAAATATTAAGTGTCCCGAGTTGTGGTTGCGGCCCACCATCGGTTTCTTTTGATGAAAGTGGTCCCTTGCCGGGGCGATTCGTAGCCTGGAAATCAGCGAAGTTCGCTTCCAGCCCGGGATCCGGAGTGCGATCGGTGAGAGCGCACGGTATAAACGCGCAGCCAATTCAAAGATGGGTTTAACAATACCGAACAACCTTAAGGTTTAGTCGGCTTATGTTCTTAGCGGATTTGCAAGCATAAATCCTTATTCTATCGTCGCGATTGTCTAAGGGGCCATCGGAATTTTCAATTACAACGAAGTGAACCATGTCAAACGCTCAACCGCATAATCCTTCGATTGACGCAATCGCGTCGTCGATTATCGACGCCATTCAAGCCGCTCAAACCCTCGAAACAGGACTGGCGCAAGATCTCCGCTTTCTGCTCCGCCTAACATCCGGCGAAATTGGGCGCATTCGCTCAGCTTGCGGCAGGAAAGCTCCAGCATCAGCCGCAAAGTCAAGAAAAGAAGCTGCAAATAAATCTTCCGCCACTCCTCGCAAAAAAACTGCGTTGGTAAATACGCCGATAGCATTGGAAGCTCCCGCTACAAAGGCAAAAGCTAAAGCCAAAACAATGAGGTTGGCCAAGGAGTTTAAAGATGCAGGCGTTGACGATATCAAGGCGGCGCTCGACGGAGGCGTTCTCAAAATCTTCACGGTGGCGAGGCCTTCCTCGCCGGACGTACCCGTGATACGCAGCGACAACGTGGCCACCTTCAAGTTCGCGGCGCCAGCTTTTTCCGGCGACGCCTTCCATTTCGAGGCGAACCCCGTCAAGGCCGACCATGAGGGCATACCGGGCTTTGTGCGTGCTTTTAAGGCCGACGGGCTAACGCCAGTGGCGGATTTCGCCGCCGGGCCTGGCGACACGGACATCAAACTCAAAGAATTGACCGCAACCGCAGGTTATCCGTTGAGTATAGTCTCCATTAACTTGTAAACAGTTTTAGTCATCTGCGAATGTCTGCAATTTTCAGACACAGCCTCAAGGGCAAGGCTGTGCTGACGTCCTGTCAAGCAAACGCGGCAATAGCATCTCTGCGTGTGTGGATTAACGGCCCCGCCCGCGATCCATTTCGGGTTACACCCGGCGCCGGCCTGTCGAAAAGCGCAAAGGGTAGCGGCTCATAGGGCTTGGCGCCGTCCTTCGCCAGAATAAACTCGTAAGGCCGCAAGCCCTGAAAAGCGGGGACGCGGAGCGCCGCTTTCAGGATCGTCTCAAGCGCTTCGCCGCAGTTAGTTAGATTGGGGAACGAAATCGCTTAATAGGTTAGCGCCAGCTTAACGCTGCGGCGCATCGGTCGGCTTGACTTGAATTTGCTTCGCGGCGTTGCTATCGGGCAACCGAAGCAACCCAATCAATAACCGAGCGGCGCGGAGGCAAACCAAATATGGCCGCAGCACTCTCGATTGCGGAAGTGCGCTGCGCAGGTCTCGACACGTTCGTCAAGCCAGCCCTGATGGAGAGTAGGCCGCAGGAGTTTCACCCGCAGCCTCTCGCAGAACGGTGCGTGAGCCTCTCAACTCACACCGCTCCCATCAAGCAAACGCGCCTGGCGTCCCAAGTTTCCAGTGTGCGAAGAGCTGCGGGCATTTCCGGTAGACCTTCTGCAAGAAGGTCCCCGCCCGCGTCTTGCTGTACGGAACCGCTTGTACTTCCTCCTCGCCCAGGCAACCAGCGATGTGTTGATATGCCTGTAGAGCGGAGCCAAAGCCGAAGGCCGAAACCGCCCGTAATACGCAATCCACCCACGGAGGATTGGATTGAGTTTCGAGGCGATGTCCTGAAGGCTAAGGTCCGAGCGATTACGGAAATTCAAGCGGCGCGCCTTCTGGCGCATCGCCGTAAGAGCCGCAGGGCTGACCGCCGCCGTAAAGCCGGTGAACAGGTTGCCTGTCCTGGCCTTCACGCCGCGGGCCCGGAACTCATACCCAAGGAAAGTAAACTTGGTGTATTCATGCGTTCCGGCGCGTCTTCCATCTTTGCAGTAGACAATCTTGGTCTTCGCTGGATGCATCTGAAGGCCGCATTCCGCAAACCGCGCTTCCAGCGCAAGCCTAATCTCTTGCGCCTCCTTCACGCTTCTACAGTGCACGAGCCCATCGTCTGCATACCGACACCAGGGAGCCTTCGGATAGTTCCGCGTCATCCAGACGTCGGACGTATAGTGCAAGAAGAGATTGGCTAGCAGCGGACTTATAACTCCACCCTGCGGAGTTCCCCGCATGCGTTGCACAAGGGTTCCATCTGCCAGGTGTAGAGGAGCCGAAAGCCACCGCTCAATATAAAGCCGAACCCACTTGCAATCCGTATGCTTATCCAGCGCCTTCAGCAACAACCTATGATCGATATTATCAAACAGAGCTTTGATGTCGAACTCTAAAACCCAATCATACTTCCTGCAACGCTCGCGCGTTACCGCCACGGCGTCCAGCGCGGATTTCTCCGGCCGGTAGCCGTAGGAGTTCGGAAGAAAGGTTCGTGAGGTGGGTGCGGTTCAGGCGGCCATTTTCAGGGCTTGTGCGGGGGTGGGGGGTGGGGTTTTTGGTTGTGGGGGGGCCGGGGAGGGTGGGCTTTGGTTTGGGTGGGTGAGGGGGGGGGAGACTGGGGGGGGCGGGGGGTGGGGATCGGCGTGTGGGGGGGGGTGTTGGGGAGGGGGTGGAGGGCGAGAGGGTCTCCCGCGGGGGGGAGAGTTGTGGCTTGTGGTGGGGGGGCGGTGTGGGGTGGGAGTGGCAGGTGTTGGGGTGGGAGGGTGGGGGCGTGCTGGGGGGAGAGGGGGTGGGGGGGGGAGTGGTGGGGGTGGGGGGGGTGTTGATCGCCTTCATCTGCGGTTGGTCTAGGCTGGTGATAGCCATTTGGGGTTCGGTTTGGGGGTGGGGGATTGGTGGGGGGCGGGGGTGTGGGGGGGGGTGTGGGTGGGATGGGTGGGGTGGGGGTTTGGGGTGAGGCGATGGAGGGGGTGTGGTGGGGGGGAGGTGGAAGAGAGAGCTGGGGGGGGGGGGGGCGAGCGCGAGGGGTTGGGGTTGGGGTCGTGGTCCGTAGCTTAGGTTGGCGGAGGGGCGTCGACGTGAGCATGGGGGGGTGGGTTGCGGTGGGTGAGGGTAGGGTCGGGGTGGGGGGGGGGGGGGGGGGAGGTGGGGGGGGGGGGGGGCCGGGGGATGGGGGGGGATGGCGGGCGACAGGGGGGGTGGGGGGGGTGGGGTCTGGGGGGAGGGTGTTTGGGGGGGGGGTTTCGAGATGGGGCGGGTGGGGTGAGAGGCGAGGCGGAGCGGGTGGCGGGTGAGAGGGGGGGGGGGGGAGGCGCATGATGGGCGCGGGTGTGGGTAGGTGCGGTGTGTGGGGCTGATGTGAGGGGGGGGGGCGGCGGTGGGGGCGAGGCGAGTGGGTGGCGAGTGGGGGGGAGGAGGGCGGGGGGGGGGGGGCGGTGGTGATGGGGGGTCGGGGGGGGGGTGTGAGAGCGGGGGTGGTCGGGGGGCGGGGCGCTAGTGGGGGGGAGGGGTGTTTTATGTGGTGGAGTTGAGCTCTCGGGGTTCAGGGGTGGGGGCGGGGTGGGGAGTATGTGGAGGTGGGGGTGAGGTCGAGATGTGTGTCGGATGGGGGGGAGGGGGTGGGGGGTGTGGGATGGGGGGGGGGGTGTGAGGGGTTTTGGGGTGGCGGGGGGGGTTGGGGTGGCCGTCGTTCTGTGCGGGGCTGGGGGGAGCGAGATGATGGGGGTTGAGGGAGGGAGCGTTGTGGGAGCGTGGAGGTAAGGAGGGTGTGGTTATGAGGAGAGTGGTGGGGGGCGGGTTTTTCGGGGGGGGGCGGGGGGGGGGGGCTTGCGAGGGCGAGGAGGATGGCTCGGGAGGGTTTGGATGGGGTGCGGAGGGGGGGAGGGCGAAGCGAGGAGGGGTGGGGGGGGGTGAGGGTGGTCGTTGATATGTTGTGAGGCTTTTTTGGGCGGGGTTGGGCGCCGCGTGCGGGGGGAGGGTGGGGAGGGGGATGGGGGGGGGGGGGGGGGGAGGAGGGGGCCCCTTTCAGCCGCGTTGGTAGCAAGTCAGGCGGGGCCGTCACCAGAGGTTTTTAAGCTGGGGGGAGGAAAAATAGGGGGAGGGACGGTTTTTGTCCGGAGGGGGGGGGGTGGCGGGCCTTTTTTGGAGTGGGGGGGCGGGGAGGAGCGGCGGCGGGGAGCGATCATGCGTTTCGGGCGCCAGCACGGTTTTGTGCGCGCCTGCCGCGGCCCTGGAGCGGAGGCGCGCGCCGGGAGCTCGATCTGTTGGTGCAAGAGGATGGTCCGTCTTCTCTCGCGCGCCGCCATCCGTAGCGTGATCGGAATGAAGGCGCCGTGGAGGCAGCGCTTGCCGGGGCTGACCGGCCATTTATGAGCAAGCCGCCGCTCACGCCATGCCGCCGCGCCACAGGGGAATTATTGCGCGGGAGTTGAAACAATCCGCGCCTTCTCTTATCGTCCATTGCCGGCGGTCCGTGATCGCCTCGAACCGCCGGTAGCCGTTATGCCGTATGAACTCGTGCTGATGCCTGTATTTGCATGAGCGCTCATCTCCGTTCTGTTCTGGGCAAGTCTGCGAAAAGAACGGAAATTGAAGGTGATGCCGCCGAACGGATACGAAGAAAGACAGGCTCCAGAACCGGCTCAAGCACCATTTTGACCACCATCTGAGCCACGCGATCCGAGACCGTGGGAACTCCGAGCATCCTTTCCCCGCCACTCTTCTTCGGAATGGCTACCGCCTTGACTGGCGGAGGAAAGTAGGTCCCAGAGGACATGCGGTTCCAGATCTTGTAGAGATTGTCTTTAAGCTTCGATTTAAACTGCCCAATCGTCTCTTTATCGATTCCAGCGCCTCCCGCGCTGCTCTTCACAGCGCGATAAGCCGCCACAACCAGATTCTTTGGGATGTCGAACGGTTTTGCCGCGTTCATGCGCCTCCTCCCGTTGCCGGTTGGACGCAGAATGCAGCCGCTTGACCCAGCCCCTTTGCTCCAGCCGCATTACCGGCCTTCATCGCTCGAACGAGCTGGTCCGCCCCAGAACTCGTCATCGGTACTCTCGCCTTATGGCTTTCGCCACTTGTGCTTCTCCCTTAGGAACGTTACGTGAGGGCAAACGTTCACTTTCGCATCCAAGCCCTGGTTCCCGTAGTTCCGCACAAGAGCCTGGACCGGGTTCACGCCCCCTATACGCCGGCTGCCGCGCGCCCAGTAACCAAGTATCCGGCGCACTCATCCCAGAGGAGCAGACCGCCCCTGGTTTCGGCAGCACTTATACTTTTCGACGCGTCATCGAAGGGTTTGCTTGCGCTCGTCTCCCCGGACCGTACCTGCCCGCAGATTGTATCTCCGGACTTTAACTCCAACGCTCACCACCACAGCTTTTGACTGCAGCAGCTTGGAGTGGTTTGAAGCCCGCTCTTGGAAGCTGGCTTCGAAGGGCCTGCCTTCA
>CAVWOB010000008.1:0-125021 GCA_963756335.1 uncultured Alphaproteobacteria bacterium | reverse complement strand
CCGCAACGGTGGCCTTCCACAATGGCAGCGTCCGTTCCCGCCGTCCCTTGCCGAGAATGCGGACGCTCATCGATGGCAGATCGATGTCGTCGACCTTCAAGCTCGTGAGCTCCGAGACGCGCAAGCCGGCGCAGACAGCCAGATGCAACATCGCCCGATCGCGGACGCCGTCACGTGTGGCGGGATCGGGCGCGTCGAGCACGGCCTGCAACTCGTCCTTCAGCAGGTAGGGAACGAGCCGTTGGTCCGTCTTCTTGAACGGGATCGCCAGCACGCGGCGAACCTGATCGAGCGCCGCCGGCTGCCGGTATTCGAGGAAGCGGTAGAACGACTTGATGGCCGCCAGCCGGACATTGCGCGTGACGGCGGCGTTCTTGCGCACCTCTTCGAGGTGCTCGAGGAAGGCGCTGACGAGGCTGGCGTCAAGCTGCTCCAACGTCAGCGCCGATGGCCGGACCTTCAGTTTTTTCGCGGCGAACTCGAAGAGCAGCTGGAAGCTCGAGGCGTAGGAAGCCTGAGTGTGCCGGCTGGCGCCTCGCTGGCTGGCCAGCGTGTCGCGGAGGAAAGCCTCGATGAGGGGAGCGATCGGCGTCATGACCGCCTCCCATCGCCCAGGAACTGTTCCCCGGCCGCGGCGACGTCGCGCATAAGGTCGGCGGTCGCTTCCAAGTACCAGTAGGTCGCATAGATGTTGACGTGCCCCATGTAGGTCGAGAGCGCCACCATATGCGCGCCGCTTCGGCTGCGACCGGACGGACTGTCAGCGAGTGCGCGCACCGCAAAGGTGTGCCGGAGATCGTGCAGACGCGGGCGACGCTGCGCCGCCGGCGCGATCCCTGCCTTGCGGGCCAATCTGTCGAAGGTCTCCTTGACGGCGATGTAGCGCATCGCGCCTCCGCTCTTGCCGATGAACACGGGATCATCGTCCGAGCGCGGCCGGCAACGAGACAGATAGCGCTGCAAGCCCGTCGCCGCCGTGTCGTGCAGCGGAACCAGCCGCGTCTTGCGGAACTTGGTCTCGCGGATCAGCAAGCCGTCGCGCGTCACATCGGCGACCGTCAGCTTCAGCGCTTCAGAGATCCGCAAGCCGGTGGCCGCGAGCAGCGCGATCAACGTCGCATAGGTCTCACCGCGCAAGCCGCCATCGGGCCGAAGCTGCAAAGCCGCCTCGATCAGGCGATCGAGTTCCGCGGCAGAATAGATATGCGGAGGCCGCCGTCGCTTGCGAGCGCCGAAGTGTTTGGCCGGCGGCAGCTCGTGCCGGCCGTCCTCGATCCGGACGTGGCGTACGAAGCGGCACACGGCCTTCAGCCGGGCGTCACGCTGCGCGACGGACGGCCCGAGCGCTGCCCAATCGATGGCTGTTTGGGTGTGAACATGCGATTGCCCGCGCTCGGCGGCGAAGGCGGCGAAGCTCTTCAGCAGGTACTCGGCATTCGACATTGCAAAGCCGGCGGCTCTGCGGAGGCCGAGATAAGTCTCGATGGCGTTCAGCATCAGAGCGCCTCCGGCCAGGGCTGCGCGATCTGCCTCAGGAGCGCGACATCGGCCTTTGCGTAGAAGGCGGTCGTGTCGATGCCGCGATGCCGCAGGACCAAGCCAATCTTCTCCAACGGCACGCCATGGCGCAGCATCTCGGTTGCCGCCGTGTGGCGCAGCGCGTGCGCGCCTTTGAACGGTGTGACGATGCCGGCCCGCTTCATGACGCGCCTCACCAGAGACGAGACGCCGTCGCCGTTTTTTAACGGCCGATATGGCGCGATCGTGCGCAAGAACACATGATCGCTCGGCGAGATCGAAGGTCGGGAACTCGAGGTAGGCGACGATCGCATCGCCGGCGTCCTGTGGCAGCGGCAGGCGGACTTGGTAGCGCGACTTGCCCGAGACGCGAAGCGAGCCCGTCTCCCACTCGATATCGGCGAGCCGCAACTGCGCCACGTCGCCGGCGCGCAATCCGAGACGCACCAGAAGCAGGATAATCGCGCGCTCACGCCGCCGCGCGGGGACATCGCCATCACAGGCGGCAATCAGCCGGTTCACGTGCTCCGGCGACAGAGACCGCGGCATGTCGGCAAGCCGCCAGTGGGCGTAAACGGGAACCGCACTGTCGAGCCCGACGCGGCAGCGGCCTTCGACGACGAGGTAGCGCAGAAATGCGCGCAGGCCGGTCGTCATTTTCTCGATTGTGCCGCGCCCGCTCGTGCTCGCACGATCCATGAAGGTACGGCGGATGCCTGCTGCATCCCAGTTCGCCGGATCTTCCCCGAGCGCCGTGAGCAAGCCGGCGGCGTCGCGCACATAAAGCCTGATCGTGGCGTCGGACGCTCCGCGGTGCTTGCGCAGCCATGCTTTGAAGCCCGTAACCAACTGCAGTTCAACCGGTGCCGCCGCAGCAGCAGCGGCCGGCTGGCACACGCCGATCTCTACGAGGCGCCGGCGAAAGAGCTTGGCGCCGTAGATAGTGTGGTGATTGTGACGGCCGCCCTTCTCGCGTGGGCAACGACAGGCGCGCAAATGCTTGCTGAACGCCTGAAGATCGATCTCGTCCGGCAATACGCCTCGCGGCGCCAGGACATAGCCGAGATGCGCCGCCGCCCGCAGGTATCGAACCGCCGTGTCGGCGCTGTAGCCCTGGCGTTCGAGCGCCGCTGCGAAGCCGTCGAGATACGGCCCGCTCGGCCCGCTGCGCAGATGTTCCCGCCTCTTCGATGCCGGGAAGTAGGTCTCCAACATGATCGTCCCCGTTTGTGATCGGCCGACAGTGGCCGAGCCGACGGGGCGCGCAGGGGCGTCGTGTAATGGAGAGTGAAAGCGCGGCGATGCACAGGAAAATGAAGCAGCAGGCGCGTCAGCTCCCCATTACTGGAAGTGCACATAAGGCAGCTGTTGAATGCGATGACCGTATGCCCGCAACCCGCGTTCTCGCAGCGCGCGACATGGCCGCCGAGCGCCGCGGTGCGGCAGCGCTCGATGGCTGACATCACTTTCATCTGCCCGAGGCTGACATGGCCGCGGTTGGCGTAACGCCAGGCGGCGCCGTGGTCGCGGAATATGTCCGCGACTTCCAGCACTGGACGAGGCATTGCGGCGGGTTAGGCGGCCTTGCCCTTCTTGCGCTTCGCCTTCTCTGGCGCCGACAGCCGGTCGAGAGGACTCTCGACGGCGGTGATCAGGCCGGTCGCGACACGCGTATATCGCGCTGTCGTTTCCAACTTCTCGTGTCCAAGCAAAGCTTAAATCGTTCTGATATCGACGCCGCGGTCGAACAGATGGGTCGCGAAGCTGTGGCGCAGCGTATGGAGGGTGACCTTCTTCTTGATCCCCGCCGCCTCGACCGTTTCGTGGAACAGCCGGGTGACCTGCCTCGGTGTCAGTGGCCGCCCCTTGCGCCGGCCCGGGAACAACCAGCGCTCCTGGGGCGGCACGCCAGCGTCGTACCTGTCCGTGCGCGCCTTCCACCATTCGCGCAGAAGATCGAGCGTCTCCGGCGAGAGCATCACCTGGCGGTCCTTCCTGCCCTTGCCCTGCTCGACGCGAATGACGCCAAGGGCGCTATCGATATGCTTCACCTTCAGCTTCACGACCTCGCTGACGCGGAGCCCGGCGCCGTAACCGATGCTGAGCAGCACGCGCGCCTTAAGCTTGCACGCCATTGTCAAAAGGCGCTTCGCCTCCACAGCGCTCAGGATCTGCGGGGTCTTCTGCGGCTGCTTCATGTGAAAGATCTCGGCCGCCAGATCGTGCCGCCGCATTGTCACGCGTAGCAGAAAGCGCACACCTGTCATGGTGCGGTTGCGGTTCTGGATGGAAAGGCCGTTCTCCATCAGCTGCAACTGGAACAGGCGCACATCTTCGGCCGTGGCCGCCTCAGGCGAGCGCTTCAGATAAGCCGCAAACCGCTTGCAGGCGAGAATATGGCCGCGCTGCGTCGCCCGGCTAAGGCCGCGCGCCGTCATGTCCTCGATCATGCGCTGGCGCAGGGGAGAAATGCTGGTAGGATCCGTCATGGGGAACTCCTGCTTGAGTGAGGTTGTCGAGACCTCAATCCTCAAGACGGAGCTTCCCGCCCAGATAATGCTTTCTTCTCAGTTGGTTACCGGCCGCGCAGCAGCGCGCTATCGCGTAGCGATTTAGTGCTCTGTTCGCGGCGAGCTGTTTCGAACCACCCGACCTATTTCCGGTCAGAATAAACAAGCGAACCTTTGCCGGTCGGCGCCCGAAGCTAGAGCGACCGAACGACCATGATCACCCAAAATAGACCGTCGGATATAGCCTCGCCACCTCGGTTTCATTCGCCATTTCATTCGCTGAATAATTCGCGGGAGACTTTCTCTGGTCTAACCCTTTGAAAATGGCGATCCCGACAGGATTCGAACCTGTAACCCCCTGCTTAGAAGGTGTGTGAAAAGGGATTAAATTCCTGATTTTATTGAGGTTGTTTTTACAAGTCGATTTTGAAAAGTCCTTATGGAGCAATACTGGGCGTTCGAACTTGTAAAAGCTTGAGCCTCGCTAAAGAAGTGTGAAGCCGTGGTGACGGCACCGCTAACGGCCGCGCGTTTCTTAGGCTGAGCTCGCCCGCGCATGCTGCGTTTGTTGCCGAACTCGGGTCTGGAAACGAGGAAGACGAACGGGTGTTGGTCGCGGCGGAGTAGCTGAAAGGCGGCGGGACGCCGCGAAGCAAGCCGAACGCCTCGCTTGGAGAAGCGAGGCGCCCGGCGGGTCCGGCTAGTGGCGCTTGGTGGGGCGCTGCCAGACCAGGCTGTACGTGTCGCCTTCGTCATCGGCGAAGAGCGAAGCGTAGACCGGAGCGGGCAGGGCCGGATCGTCGAACTTCAGCGAGAGGTAGTCTCTGCCTGCATCCGAGGTTTTTTCCCAGACCGCGCCTATCTCGCTTCCGCCAGAAAAGATGCGGTATTGAGGGGCGCCGTCTCCGCCGGCATCGCACAGCACGAGCTCCATTTCGGTGTTGAGGGTCAAAGTGCGCACGCGCCCTTTGTAGCCGTGTTCCGTCTTGGAGAATGCGCCGATCTTAGCCATGTGAAGTCTCCTGTTTTCAATCGGGCTTTGATGATCGCAGCCTCGATGGCGATTTTTCTGGACGGGATGATCGCCCTGCAGCCCGCCGGCGCGGCGAGGCCCGCAGCGAAGCGGAGGATGACAAGGGAGCTGTTTTTTGCTTCGCGATGCAAAGGGCGCCGCAGGAGCCCGGCGGAAAAAACTGGGACACGTCATTGCGGAAAGCGATCAAGGCGGACCCGGTCCTGGCCCAGATTCGCTAGATCGAGGTCGCGCGTCATCGCCGCGATGCAGGAGACAATGGCTATGCGGACGCCTCTCCGGAGCACGAAACAGCACAAAGCTTCGCGTGCTTCACGATCAATACTGAAGGGGGGATCGTGGATATGAGGGGATGATGGCGCTCCGCCGCGGCTATATGAAGGATGCGAGCTCGGCTTAGGCGCTGGCCTCGGATGCAGGGAGAGACTACCTCCCTGCCCTTCGCTCGACGATCCTTTCCGGCGGGCCGCCGGTCTCGCCGATAGTGCCGATGAGCGCGATTCGTTGCTGTCTTGCGCCCCTGCGGAGCTACTCGCGATCCGCCAGCCTCGCTTCTCCAAGCGAGGCGTTCGGCTTGCTCGCCGCCTTCAGGCGGCGTTGTCCAAAATCAGGTCGGACGGATATGTTGCCTGCGGGCTGGGCTCAATTGAAATGGAGACGCCAGAGGGTACGCCGAGAACGCGTCGACCATCAGGTCCTTTTCCTCTTTCGCGCCGCTGGATTGTAGGCGATCGCGGCGTGGCGCTCACAGTAGGGCGTGGCAAAGGTCCTGCGGCGCCCGCAGAAGTGAAAGCCGTCTTCCATAGGATCGCCGATCGGCCAGTGGCACATGCCGTCCTTGAGGTCGAGCAATTTGAGGCGGCCTTCGGGCGCCGGTTCATCAAGGTCCGGCATGGCGCGGAGCGGTATGACGGTCGCCGCTTTACGCCCTTGCGGCTGCGGCGCCGGTTTCGAGGCGGGGTTGGTGAAGGCGCGATGCTGCGCCTGCGGAGACCGCGCCGGGAAAAGGGCGATGTTCGAGCGCGGGCGGGCGGTTCTGACGCGAGGCGTGGTCGCGCGGCCCGCGAGGCCCAAGCGATGAACCTTGCCGATAACAGCGCTGCGGCTGACGTCCCTGAGTTTTGTGGCGATCTGGCTCGCGCTTAGACCATCGGCCCAGAGCTGCTTGAGAAGCGCGACACGCTCGTTGGTCCAGCAATGCGCCGAAGGGCATCCTGAGGCGGCGCTTTCAGCGTTCGCGGGGAGCGTCGTCTCCGGGCGCAAGCTAAGCGCCTGACTCGATACTTTGCTTTCCATCTTTCGCCTTCCTCTTGACCGTCACGTCAATGAAGGCGACCGGGCGGCCGCGCCTTTTCAGGATGCGTTCCGCATCCTTTCGAAGCAGGGCGCGCGACCATTCAGACAGCGTTGTGCCTTCGAGTTCAGCCGCCTCCTCGAAGGCGGCTTTCTCCTCCGGCTTGCAGCGCACGAGGATTCGGGCGGTGAGTTTTCTGGCTCTCATGACGCCCGTTGTGAACGTACGCACAACGTATGTCCATTGCCTTCTTGATGGGTACGTACAATGATAGTACAATGGATATACGCGAAAAGCAACAAGAACCGGTTCTTGTCGCTTCGCTCGCGTGGATCAACCGGGCATTTTCGATTTGAGAGTGAGGTCAGGAACGTAGAACAAGACACACGACGCAAGTCACGATGAAGCGTAGCCCCCTAAGGCCTGGAATCCTTAGGGGGCTTTCTTTGATAGAGGTCGGATGGATACGCGCCGTGATTTATAAGGTGGTTCTACGCTTCTTATGGTTGCTGCGTCTTTCCACAAGGCATCCGCAAAAAGACTTGCCGACCCGAGGGAAGAGGACCGCCGCTCCGACGACCTTTTCGGCCCGACGATTGCCTTGGATTAGACGGCGGGAGGGACACGATCGCAGGCGCCGGCAGTCTCTTCGGCGAAATTGCGAGCATGAAAAAAGCCGGCGAGCCTCGCGGCGTCCGGCTGATTTATCGCTCTGGCGTGGGAGTTCGTTTATGAAGCGCCGTCCGTCTTCTCATCTTTGGGCTGGATGCGTCTTGCCGCTTCCATGAGCCATTCGGCGAGCGCAAGCCGCACTTGCATAGTCAGGCTGGGTTTGGGTTGATCGCTTGGGAGCGGGAACTTCCAGACCAGAACCTCGTCCATCGGGATGTCTTCGCCAGGCGCGAGACCGACGAGAGACATCAGACGCGCTCCAGATCCTTCAGACGCTGCTCGATCAGCGTAAGGCGAAGAGCGACGCCTTTGACCGCAGAGTTTCCTTCGGCGACTTCGGCGCGCAGCTTCAATATCTCGGCTTTCGTAGCCGCCGAATTCGGCGTCCACTTTTTCGAAGCGCTCGCGCATTTCAGCGGTAAGCCCGTCGAATTCGTGCCGAGGATTCGGCGCGCATTTCGCGCAGCAGGGCGAGGGTGTGATTTTCCGGTTCATCGGCCATTGAAGTAACTCTAGCGGTTTCGGGTTTCAAAAGATAGGTCCGGCCTTGCGCCAGCGACGGCGGCGATCGCCGCCTTGGCGCCGAGGCCCTCCTACGCGGCTTTGGCGACGGCTTCGCGCTTGCGCTTGGCCTCGCGCCTGGCGATTTCGACAAGACCTTTTTCTTGCCAATGCTTCGCCCAGCCCCGGAAGGTGGAGGGGTGGACGCCAAGCTTCTTCGCGAGGGAGTTCGCAGTGGCGATGATGAGTTTGCCGTCTGGCGTCGTACTTAGAGCCATCGTTCGCAGCGCTTCCAGCGCTTCGTCTCTGGTCATCCTGCGCGGTTTTGAATTCGCTCGCTTGTTGTTGGACGCCGCGGACGAGGATCCGCATTCGCCGTTGGCGTTGTGTTCTCCGCCCGCGCCCCAGAGGATCGATGCGAGCATCATTCCTCCCATCGGAGTGAATTCGAGGAGCATGGAAGGCAGCAGAGGCAAAAGCCGCCCGATTGTCTCGGCCGAAAGCGGCAACCAGGCCGCCATCGCCGACGATTGGGGGTCTATGCTCTGGGGAGCATCCGGCGTCTTCTTGAGATCGGCCTCTGCCTTCGTAAGATCCTCGCGGGCCTGGTCGGCTTTGCGAGCTCCAACAAGTTCGATCTTGAGCTGGCCGATCTGTTCGCAAGCGCTCTTGGCCGGCTGGCCGTAAGGCCTTTTGCACCCGTTCGCGTCGGGCGTTTCCAGCAGGCGGTTGATGTCCTGCTGGACTGTAGCCTCGGACCGGACGCCTTCGTAGGACGCGACGCGCGCCTTGGCGCCCGCGACAGCGGCCTCGGCCCGGGCGCGGGCGTCGATTTTGCCCTGGCGCTCGCTTTGGACTTCATCGCGCCCGACGGCCGAGGAGCCGAGGACAGCGATCATGGTGTAGCCGTGCAAGAGCACGCCGACGCCGAGCAGCGTTGCGGCGCCAATCATTTCGCGCCGGCGTAGACAGACGCGGAAACCGGCCAGCCAGGATAGCTTGATCGCTTCCGAGATGGCGGCGGCCCAGGCAAGCGTCGTGGCGGCCTCGCCGGGCGACATGACTTTGGCGGCCCCGTAATTCAGGATCGCGCCGCAGATGGCCATTGCGGCTGCCGCCCCGCCAATGCAGACAGCGACGGACCGATGAGATATGAGTTTCATCGTTCATCTCCTTGATGTGGATGGTGAATGGCGCCGGCGGTGGGTACGAAGCAGCCGCCGGCGTTTTCCGCTTTACGCGGTGGGCAAAGGGACAAAAAAACCGGGCGCATCGCCCGGTCTCGCAATCAGTTTTGTCAATCTTCCTGCGACGCTCTTCGCTTCGGCCTGCGAGGCTCGTCCCGCGGGTGTCCCTCGAGCTCCCACGCGTCGTGGGCGTTTTTGACGATCTGAGCGGCCGCGGTTTCGGAGTATCCGAGATTATGAAGCATCAGCTTCGCTTGCCGTCTTGCCGCTCGGATTTGCCTGTCTCTCTCCACTCCGGATGCGCGCGCTCCCAAGGGGCGCATGCGCCTGAGCCGCTCGATATAGGCGTCTTGAATCTCGATCAGGGTCATGACGTTCTCGCCTCTACCTCTCATTACTCTCGCCCGCGGGGGCGCCGCCCTCTCCCTCGAAGGGCTCGCCGCGAAATTTTCGTTGAAAGGAAGCCCTCGCCGGTGAAGCCGGGGCTAGCGGCTCCCGAAGGTCGGTTTGCAGGGGTGGATTGGGGAGGCCCATGCGCTTGGCGGGCGCATGGGCGGCGGGCGGCCAGGAGACGAGCCGCCGCGAAACTGTGCCGGTCGATTTGATGGCCAGGCGTTCTGTGGTATTCACAGAACGGTGGATGTCATATCTCCATCGAGGGGAGAGCCAAGCGCTGGAACGCTTGGACAATGATTACTTGATTAATCATCTTGGTTTGCGCGCTGCTTCAGTCCCGCGCTGTAGCGCGCTTTCGGGGAAGAGCCAGGTTTTCGCCCAAACCCGCCAATGAATCAGCACATTCCATAATCTTCGCCATCCGGGCGGCGTCGCCCCTGCAGAACGTTCTCGCCACGCTCGACGACTCCCCAGGCGACCTCCCCGTTGCGATCTGGCGCAAAGGCGTAGATCGTGACGCTGTCGGCCGCATCGACTGACACTTGATCTTTTTTGCACTGCGCTTGGTCGATGGCGTGGTTGATTTCTTTCAGGTAGCGAGCCTTGGTGGCGATTATAGATCGCGACATGTCACATCTCTCCGGGGCGAAGGCAAGCGCTGGAAAGCTTGGATTTTCTCCTCCCCGAAAGAGCGCCAGGCGGCGACGCGCGCGCTGCGCGCCGTCGTTTCACGGGCAGGCTCTTCTCTGGGTCTCCGCGCTTTGCTCCCTTCCCGCACACCTCTTCCTCTCGCCAACCCAGCCGGCGTTGGTCTTTGTCAGCGTGGCAGGAAGCCAAAGTCGGTCGGCTTTTGAATGAGGGCGAACTGGGCTGAGGATTCCGGCGAAGCCGCCCGCCTATTCCAGAATTAATTCGCCCACCGATTCCGATATTATCTCGCCCATGGATTCCGGAGTTATTCCGCCGGGGTGTGCCGGGCCTTGCTGGCTATCGAATTTGACGTTGGTTTTGTGTTGCGGTCAATCCTCCTTGGCGGAGTGTTTGGCGCCGCTTCCGTCCGCTTTTCCCTTTCGGCCCGCTGCCTGACCGTTCACGCCGGGTCCTTCTTTATGACGCCCGCGTTCCTTGCGCATGCTTTCGCCCTTGAGTTCGATCTTGTGCGCGTTGTGGACGATGCGGTCGAGGATAGCGTCGGCATAGGTGGGATCGCCAATGAGGTCGTGCCATTTCTCGACGGGCGGCTGGCTGGCGATAATGGTGGACCGGCGGCCATAGCGCTCCTCGACGATTTCGAGGAGGTCGTGCCGGGCCTGGGCATCGAGTACCTGCAAGCCAAAATCGTCGAGGATGAGCACATCGGCGCGTGTCAGCGTCCTGAACAGCCTGGCATGGCGGCCGTCGCCGCGGGCGAGCGCCAGTTCGCCGAACAGCTTGGGCAGGCGCTGATAGAACGCCGAGCGGTTATCCCGGCAGGCCTTGTGGCCGAGCGCACAAGCAAGCCATGACTTGCCGAGCCCGGTTTCGCCGCACAAAATGAGATTGTCGTGCGCATCGATCCAATCGCCCGCGGCAAGCTTCTGGAACAGCGCCCGGTCGAGATTGCGGGGGTGGCGATAATCCACGTCCTCGATAACGGCCTGGTGCCTCAGATTGGCGTATTTCAACCGGGAGGCCAGCCGCTTGCCGCTTCGATCGCTCGCTTCGCGGTCTAACAGCAGGCCGAGCCCCTCGGTGAGGCTGAGACCTGCGGCATCGCCCGAGGCCATAAGTTCGGCGAAGGCCTTGGCCATGCCGGCAAGGCCCAGCCCGTTGAGCTGGGTCAGGGTTGGATGATTGAGCATGGAACCTCTCAGTTGTAGTAGCGCGGGCCGCGGATGTTGGTGTGGAAGATCGCCGGGCCGTCCGCGGCACGCTTGGCCGCGGCCTGGCGATCGAGCTTGTTGTCGAGAATGGAGCGGACCGAGCTGTAGCTGCGGGCGCCGATCTCAAGCGCGCGCAAGCAGGCCGCCTCGACCCGCTCGCGGCCGAAGGATTTGACAAGCCGGATAATGCCGAGGCAGGCACGGAAGCCCTGCTCGGGATGGCGGCGCTCGGTAAGGATCTGCTCGCATAGCGCGCCGGTGGAACAGCCTACGGCCGAAGCCTCGCGCCGGATGCGTTCGATGGACCAATCGGCGAAGTGCCGGTGGCTCGATGGCATGTGCTCGGGGACTGTCGTGTGGCGGCGGTTGCCGGAGTTGCGGAGATGGGCGGCGATGCGCTCGCCTTTGCGGAAGACCTCCACCGTGCGCGCCGTGAGGCGCACTTCGAGTTCGTCTTTGGCGAAGCGGTAGGGAACGCTGTAGTAATGGTCCTCGACCTCGACATGATAGTCGAGCCCGGCCCGCCGCACACGCCATTCGGTATAAACGTAAGGCTCCGCGGGCAACGGCTTGAGCGCCGGCCGGTCCAGTTCCTCAAAGAGCTGCTGGCGGGTGACGCCGAGGCGGCGCAGCGGACGGCGTCCGTTGATATCGGCAAGCATCTCTTGGATGGCCTGGTTCAACTCCGCAAGACTGTAGAAGCTGCGGTGGCGCAGGCGTCCCAAGAGATAGCGCTCGACGATAAGAACGCAGGATTCCACCTTGGCCTTATCGCGCGGTTTGCGCGGCCTCGCCGGTAGAATGGCGGTATCGTAATGCTCGGCGAATGCCGCATAGGTGCGCTGAACTTGCGGATCGTAGAAGCAAGCCTTGATGACGGCGACCTTGGTGTTGTCCGGCACAAGGAGCCTGGGAACGCCGCCGATCGCTTCCAAGGCGCGGGCATGGGCCGTTATCCAGTCTGGAAGGGACTGGGTCCAGGTGGCCTCGGCGTAGGAAAAGCTCGATGCGCCCAGCACCGCCACGAAAATCTGCGCCGCACGCCATTCGCCGGTGAGCCGGTTGACGATCACCGGTACCGTGTCGCCCGCGTAATCGATGAACAGCTTCTCGCCCGCGGCGTGGGTCTGGCGCATGACCACGGGCAGCTTAGCGGCGAACTCCCGGTACAGTTCGCAGAACCGCGAATATCGCAATCCGTCCGGCTGCTGGGCGATGTACTCCTCCCACAACAGCGACAGCGTAACGTGCTTGCGCTTCAACTCCCGGTGGATGGAAGCCCAATCGGCCTCGGTGCGCCGGCGCGGGCCGGGCTTGGCGCCGCCTTTACCGTAAAGCCGCTCTTCGAGCGCACCGTCGCTGAGCCCCTCCGGCAGCGGCCATGTCAAACCGGCGCCCTTGATCCGCTTCAGCGTGGAGCGCACCGTCGACGGCGCTAGGCCAGCCCGTCGGGCAACCTCCCGGACCGGCATCCTCTCGACCGCAATCAATCGTAAAATCTCGCGCACCTGGCGCATATCGATCCTCTCCGCTGGCATCGGTTCCCTCCTTGAACGGATCAAAGAGCGGACCCTAGACGAGCCAGCAGAGGCTTCCTGCGCCCCTTCCCAGATGAGGCTTACCCAGCCGCAATCGGTGGGCGGAATAACTCCGGAATAGCCGGGCGAGATATCTCTGGAACGGGTGGGCGGATTAATCCCGGAATTGATGGGCGGGATATCTCCGGAATGGTGGGCGCAATCACTCCGGAATCATCACTGGGCGTCGCCTCCATTGCGAAGCGCATGAAAACAAACCGCAGGCGACTTCTCGCGTGCGCGGGAGGAGCGGAACTGCGACGCAGAAGAGAGAGCCGTGTGAGGCGGTCAGCGCCTTCTCCGCCATGCGGCGCGATTCCCGAAAGCGGGGAAGTTGCTCCCTTTGCGAAGCTTTGGGATGCGCAGCTCAACTGCGCGCGTCTCCCAGTTGCGATCCCGGGTAGCAGTTGCGCTGGACGAGCCGGTCCGGAGAGCGCTCGCCAAGCGCCGCTCCTGAATGGCCAGAGACTCCATCTCCATCAGCCGCTCGGCGGCAAAACCGATCATCTCGCGAAGGATGTCCGCGTCGGGCGTCTTCTCAATCAGCGTGCGAAGCTCATCATGTCGTCGGTCATCGTCAGTTCCCCGGTTGCGTTCGTGTCGCAACCCGATCCTACGCCGATGACCGCCGCAAGCCGCTCGCACGCTACAGCGCCATGAGAAGCGCGCTTAGCGAGCGGCTGGCTACCGTCGAGTTACACCACCACCGGGGACGTGACCGAGAGTTGCATCATGGCGTTCGCGCTCCTTGCAAACGACCTTCGCCACAGGGGCGGAGGTGCGGACGCGGACCCAGGCCAAATGTTCGCTGCGATCAGCAGCGGGAGGACGAATTGGACGCCCCGATGGAATTCCAAAAGTGGCTCGCCCCCGATCCAATCTGGGTGATCTCTACTGCAGCGCCTTCGAGAGAGTGAATGCCCCGCGTATATCTCCTTCTTTGTAGCCTGTTGCATGGTCGTCAGGATAAAGCTCCGCTAGCTTCGCCTTGACAGGCTCTTTGATGGCCTCTCCATGACAGGTCAGGCACGGCTCCGCAGCGGGTAACGCTTTCATGTAGCGGAAAGTCCGTACGCCGTTCTTTTCAACGATCTCGAAACGCTCAAGTTTCGTTGCATCGGCGCCCTTGCTCTTTGCGGCATCGAACTCATCGAGGAGGCGCTTTTCCCACGCATCCGGGACGTTTTTTTGATTGCGGGTCTTGAGCGATGTGCGTCCCACGGACCATCCATTCGCCGACGCATCTGCGGCAATGGCTGGGGCGGCAATTTGGCAAACTTCAATGGCCTTGAGAGGCCCATCCACCTTCATTGCGCCAACGAGTTCGCTTTTCAGCTTCTCTGCGAATTTCGTCGAGATACCCCGCGCCTCTGCCGCGAGCGCCTCGGACGATGCGGGCTGCTCTTCCGCTCCGGCGTTGGCGGCGAAGCCCAAGAACAGAGCAGCAATAGCTGCAAGCACACTCATTCCGTATGGCATATCGATCCTCCAATTTTCACTGTGATTGAACCTAAGGGGTATGACCCTCAGCGTATGTGACTGAGTCACAGAGCAATCAAATGAAGGCAACAAGGGTGGAGATGGTCAGCGGCTTGGCCAAAGCGCCAGCGATCGATTGAGCAGATCAAGGCTTCAGGCAGCCTCGTCAAAGCTCACAGCGCGAAGCCGGCGCATCTAGAGCATTGCAGCCGGGTATATATACGGATATGAATATGACTATACAAACCACAACAACAGCCGCGCCGACAGCGCGGGGCGGGAGAAACGCCGATGCCAAGCCTCCACGATACCCTCTCCGCTAATCCCGAATTTTGGTTGCCGCTCGGCGGTCTCCTTATTGGCTTCGTCTTTGGAGCCGTCGTCCAGACTACTAATTTCTGCACGATGGGCTCGATTTCCGACATGGTGACTTTCGGGGACAGCCGCCGCTTTCGCGCTTGGGTCCTCGCGGCCGCTCTTGCGCTGGCCGGCGTCCAGCTTCTGGCTTCAGCTGAAATCGTGGCCGTATCGAAGTCCATGTATCTGGCCCCGACACTGAATTGGGCGGGTAATATTCTGGGCGGGCTTCTCTTCGGCGTCGGAATGGCGTTCGCGGGCGGCTGCGTCAGCCGAAACTGCGTGCGCGTCGGCTCCGGCGATATGCGCTCGCTCGTGAATTTGCTGTTTGTCGGGATTTTCGCCTATATCGCGATTGGCGGCCTGTTCGGTCCGGCTCGCGCCGCTCTCGAAAATGCGACGAGCCTGCCGCTGAAACAGTTTGGCGTCGAGACGCAGAGCATTGGCGGTCTGCTTGCCGCTGCATTTCATTTAGAAGCCTCAAGCGCCGATCTTTGGGCCGGCGCAGTGATAGCCGCTGCGCTCGCAATCTGGTGCTTCGCGAGCAAAGAGTTCGCGACGTCTCCCGTCCACATTCTGTCCGCGGCTGGCATCGCCGCGTGCGTTCTCGCGGGCTGGCTGTTGACGGGTCTTGCCTACGACGACATGGCGGCGTCCCCGGTTGCGCCGATCTCTCTAACCTATGTCCGTCCCACGGGCGACGCGCTTGAGTGGCTGCAGCGCTATACCGCCCTCGCCACCCCCGGCTTCGGCGCGGCCAGCGTTGCCGGCGCGATCGCTGGCGGCTTGGCTGTGGCGCTCCTGAACGGGACCTTCCGCATCTCAGCCTTCGCGAATTCAAGCGACATGATGCGCAACATCGGCGGAGCCATCCTGATGGGCGTAGGCGGCGTCATGGCGCTCGGCTGCACGATCGGGCAAGGCGTCACCGGAGTGTCGACGCTGGCCATTGGCTCATTCCTCACTTTCATTGCCATCGTTTTTGGCGGCATCGCTGGAATCAAAGCCATAGAGCGGTACGCTGCGTAGTCACCAGGATCGAACGCAATCCATGCCGCCAAATAGCACTCTCTGCCTCTCGCGCCGGGCGCTTCTTCTTTCGGGGGCGCTGCTCGCGACGGGTTTTTCTCGAGCTGAGGCGTCGCCCCAGCTTGGCGCCGAGGGGCTTTATGAAGAGCCCTTTTTCGTGAGACCGACGTTCGACTTGCGAAAGGACTTTGCTTCAGTCATCGCGTCGAGCAAGAATTTCGTGCTCATCTGGGAGCTACGAGGCTGCTCCTGGTGCCGACTGCTTCACACCGTCAATTTTGCGCGGGATGACATCGCCGCATTTGCGAGCAGCAATTTCGGCTTTCTGCAGCTCAATTTGAGGGGAAGCCGGGAGTGCGTCGATTTCGATGGCGAAAGGCTGACGGAGGAATTGCTGGGCCTTAAACATGAGGTGGCGTCAACGCCTACGATCCAGTTCTTCGCGCCGGGAGGCGCCATGCCACCCAAGGAGATAGGTCGTATCTCCTATCGGCAGCCGGACGAATTCCTACGCATCCTGCGTCTCGCTCACACAAGACGCTACGGCGAGATCAAATTCGACGAGTGGCAAAGAAACCGCGGCAGGCGGGATTGAGGGCGCATATGCCGCGCCCTCGTCTGCTTACTTGTTCACGGGCGACGCCGGATCATAGAGATAGGCGAGCACATCCTTCAACTGCGCCTCGCTTAGGAACTTGTGATAGCCGAAGCGCGGCATCATGGAGCAGGCCTGAGCGGATTGTGAGTTGTAGAGCTTGGCGTAAGTGACCTTCGCTTCATCAGCGCTGAATTTGCGCGCTTTTCCATAACCCTGCAGCGTCGGCCCCAAGGTCCGATAGCTTACTTCGGCCGGCGCTAGTTGATGGCAGGCGTAGCAGTTTCCGCCATGCACGGTCTGCTCGTTATCGCTAAACTGCCCGCCTTGACCGCTCTGCGCGATCGCCTCGCCTTTTTTCCAATCGCCGCCCATGACGCCGCTTTCCGGGTAAACAATTGTAGCCATTTCCCGGGCCCGTATCTTTTCCGCCTCGGCTGCCGGCAGCTGGTTCGGGTACTCCGAGCAGATGCGCTGGGTCTCATCTTGCTTGACGCGCTCCTTCCATTCGGGCGCGGCTTTCGCAAACATGGCCTCGACATAATGCTCGGCTAGATCGTTCGCAGCATTCTGGGCGCTGGCGTTGACGGAGAGAAGTGCGCCGCCAACGAGAACGATTGCAGCGCAAAAAAGCTTGTTTCTCATTGCTCGCCCCTTACCGCTTGATCGAGGGCACATTGATCTCGCCCCCTTCCGCCATGTTCACAAGGTAGACTGTCAGCGCCGTGACGCCGTCCGAGCCGTATTCAGGCGGAGGCATACGCATCTGGCGGTAGCAGTCCCAAAGACGGTGCTGCATGGTGCGAACGGCGCTTTGCGAGACGCGATAGGTCGGCCATGACCCCATGGTTTCTTGCGCGCCTTTGCCGGGCTCCGAGAAATTTGGCAGCGCCTGCAGTCGGATACGGCGGCCCTCGGCGCCATGGCAGGTCGCGCAAGAAAAATCCATTACGGCCGATCGCCGATAGAAAAGCGCGCGGCCCGCTTCGAACATTTCCTTCTCTTTGGGATGGCTGACTTGCGACTGAAGTTTCTGGCCATTGGATTTGTTTGCGATATAGGCGACGAGATCCTCCATATCCGAGATTACGCCCGGCTTTGAGAAACGCCGCGAAAGCACGTCCTTGGCATCGAGTTCCTGGAGCTTTTCCATGCACCAAAGAAGGCGCTGCTCCAGATCCATGACGCGGTCGGCGTCGGAGAAGTAGCGCGGCAGCTTCGCATAAGCGCCTTCGAGCTTGCCGGCGCCCTCGCCGAGATCGCAGGTTTCGAGCGAAACGTTTTTCTTGCCGCGCGCGGTCTTCCAAAGCTGTTCGCCGCGATCAACGCCCAGATAGCCAGGGTTTGAGAAGGGATCGCTGATCATCTCCCGGTAGCGGGCGATTTCCTTCTCGCTGTCGGTCTCGGGCGCTTGCGCCATCAGGAGCGAGGGAACCGACACGAGTAGACAGGCGGCCAGAAACGAGCCGCGTAGAAACGCATTGAGCATCCTTCCTCCCAGATTCTTTTATTGAGCCGACCGGCGGCTTTGCCTTTTTTGTTGACACGAAAGCGAGCCGAAGACAATCTCATATTCAAACATAAATATACGATAATGCGACATGTCTCAAGCCACATAGCAAAAGCTGGGCAGGTCGGGCGCTGAGGAAACGTAGAGGACTACAGATGTCGAGACCAACGAACCGGCGCTCCCGGCGAGACTTTCTTGTTTTGAGCGGCCTTGCAGCGGCGGCGGCAATCATAGGCTCCCGGTCAGCCTTTGCTGAGCCCGCAGATGTCGAGGCGCAGTTCAAGAAGCTATTTGGCGGCAAAGCCATGGGAAGTGGCAAGCTGAAGCTCGACATGCCGCAGATCGCCGAGAACGGCCTTGTGGTTCCGGTGAATATCGAAGTCGAAAGCCCGATGACGCCGGACAACTACGTCCGGGCGGTGCATCTGTTCTCGGACGGCAACCCCTACCCGACCGTCTACAGCTATCGCTTCACGCCGGAAAGCGGGCGCGCCGCGCTGTCGAACCGGATCCGGCTGGCGAAGACCCAGAATATCATCGCGGTCGCCGAGATGTCGGACGGCTCGCTTTACATGGCAAAGACCGAGGTGAAAGTCACCATAGGCGGATGCGGCGGCTAGCGCTCCTGCATTTGAAGATTTCAGACATCAACCGATTTCAGATTTGAGCGAGCGACGATGGCAACTCCCACCCCCCGTGTCCGCCTCCCCGCCGAAGCCAAGGCCGGCGACATCATCGAGATCAAGACGCTTATTTCGCACGACATGGAAAGCGGCTTGCGCAAGGACGCGTCCGGCGCCGCGATCCCGCGCAAGATTATCAAGAGTTTCGCCGCGAAGTTCAACGGCAAGGAATTCCTCTCCGCCGACTGGTATCCGGCCATTTCCGCGAACCCCTATCAGGGCTTCTTCTTTCGCGTGAAGGAGGCGGGAACCTTTGAGTTCATTTGGACCGATGACGACGGGTCCGAATACAAATCGACCCATCCGCTGAAAGTCAGCTAGCCGAGCCGGACTCCATTCGCAAAGGGAGCTGACATGATCACCCGCAGGGATTTTATGGCCGCCGCGATTGGCGCGAGCGCGGCCCTTGGCGGCATGCCGCTCGCGAGAGCCGCCGCGACGCAAGCGCTAACGCAAGATGCTCTTCTCGCCTCGGAGAAGTTCGGCAATCTCACCATCCTTCACGTCACCGACATCCACGCCCAGACCAGGCCGATCTACTTCCGCGAGCCATCTATCAATATCGGCGTAGGCGATGCGCGGGGCGCGCCCCCGCATCTTACGGACGCGGAATTCCTCAAATATTTCGGCATAGCAGCCGGCTCGCCGGAAGCCTACGCCATGACCTGCGACGATTTCGAAGCGCTGGCCAAGACCTATGGCAGATTTGGCGGCCTCGACAGGATTGCGACGATCGTAAAGGCGGTTCGCGCCGAGCGCGGCGACGGCAATGTGCTGTTCTTCGACGGCGGCGACACCTGGCAGGGAAGCTGGGTCTCCTTGCAGACCAAGGGTCAGGACATGATCGACCTCATGGCCCTCATGAAGCCCGACGCCATGATCGGCCATTGGGAGTTCATGTACGGCGCCGAGCGCGTGAAGGCGGCCGTGGACGCCATGCCTTTCCCCTTCCTCGCCCAGAACATCCGCAGCGCGGAGTGGCAGGAGCCGGTGTTCGAAGCCAGGAAGATGTTCGAGCGCGGCGGCGCCAAGGTCGCCGTCATCGGCCAAGCTTTCCCCTATACGCCCATCGCCAACCCGCGCTGGATGTTCCCGGACTGGGAGTTCGGCATCCGCGAAGAAGAGATGCAGAAGCAGGTGGACGAGGCCCGCGCGAGCGGCGCCGATCTCGTCGTCGTTCTCTCGCATAACGGCTACGACGTGGACCGCAAGATGGCGAGCCGCGTAAAGGGCATCGATGTCATTCTCGGCGGCCATACGCACGACGCCATGCCGCAGCCAGCCAAGATCGGCGCCGACTCTCGTCGTCGCCTCGGGCTGCAATGGCAAGTTCGTTTCGCGCCTCGACCTTCAGATCAAGGACAAGAAGCTGACGGGCTTCAAGTACAGGCTAATTCCGGTTTTCGCGGACGCCATCGCAGGTGACCCCGAAATGTCGGCGGCGATTGCGAAGACGCGCGCGCTCTTCGAGAAGCAGCTTGGAGAAGTGCTCGGCCACACCGAAACGCTGCTCTACCGGCGCGGCAACTTCAACGGCTCGCTCGACGACCTGATCTGCGACGCCATGCTGGCGGAGCGCGATTGCGAGATAGCGATGTCGCCCGGCGTGCGCTGGGGAACGAGCATCCTCGCGGGCGATCCGATCACGTTCGAGGATATTGGCAACGCCACCGCGATCACCTATCCGGCCTGCTATCGCATGGAGATGACGGGCGCGAGACTGAAGGAAATCTTCGAGGACGTGGCCGACAACATCTTCAATCCCGACCCCTATTACCAGCAGGGCGGCGACATGGTGCGGCTCGGCGGGCTTGCCTACGCCATCGATGTCAGCGCGCCCATCGGCAGGCGCATCTCCGACATGACGCTGCTCAAGAGCGGCGCTGCGATCGAGGCGAGCAAAAACTACATTGTCTCGGGTTGGGGCAGCGTCAACCAAGCGACCGAGGGGCCGCCGATCTGGGACGTCGTGCGCAACTACGTCGCGCGCTCGAAGACCATCCGGCTCAAGGAGAATACAGCGATCAAGGTCACAGGCACCTAAAGGATTGCAGAGACGAAATGGTCATCGACTTCGTCATCGAAAGACTTGGCGACAAGGGAACGGTCCTGGCGGCGGGCCTCCTCCTTGGGCTGTCGTTTGGGGCGTTCGCTCAGCGGAGCCGGTTCTGCCTGCGCTCGGCGTGCATGGAATTCGTGCGCGGCAGATTCGGAACACCTCTTGCCGTCTGGCTTTACATCTTTGCCGGCGCGATAGTTGGGACGCAACTCCTGATCGCATTCGGTTTGCTGAACGTGTCGAGCGCCCGCATGCTGAGTTCGCGCGGCAGCGTTTCCGGCGCCATTATCGGCGGCGGCTTGTTCGGCATCGGTATGATACTGACGCGCGGCTGCACCGCGCGCCTCCTTGTTCTCGCTGGCCAGGGCAATTTGCGCTCGCTCCTATCGGGCCTCGTCTTCGCGGTTACGGCGCAGGCTTCGCTGACGGGCATTCTTTCGCCTCTGCGCGAGACGCTGACGGGTCTTTGGGTTATCGACGGGGAAGCGCTGAACGCCTCAGCGTCTTTGCATCTTGGCGCCTGGGGAGGGCTCGCCGTCGCCCTGGTCTGGCTCGGCGCCGCCTTTTATTTTGGTGTTCGAAGCCGCATTCCGGCCTGGGGCTGGATCGGCGGACTTGGCGTCGGCCTGACAATTATGGGCGGATGGGCTCTCACCTATTGGCTGTCGCAAACGCTGTTCGATCCGCCGCCGCTCAAGAGCATGACCTTTACAGGGCCATCAGCCAAGGTGCTGATGCTTTTTCTTAGCCAGCCGGGCGGCATTTTCGACTTCGATGCGGGGCTGATCCCCGGCGTCTTCCTCGGGGCGTTTCTGGCGGCGTTATTCAGCCGCGAACTCAAACTCGAAGGCTTTCAGGGCGGCCCAGCGACGCGGCGATATCTGTTGGGCGCCGTCTTCATGGGCTTCGGCGGCATGCTCGCGGGCGGCTGCTCGGTCGGCTCGCTGTCCGGCGCCGCGATCTTCGCCACCACCGCGTGGGTTACGCTCGCCGCGATCTGGGCCGGCGGAGCGGCGACCGACTTTCTCGTCGACCGCTCCCGCGAAAAAGAGGGCTTTTCTGTCCCTGAACCGTCGCCTATTCGCCGCTGAGCCCAGCGATAGGGAAACTTGGCTGGTCGCCACCCTCGCTCTTGGGCAAGGCCACTGCTTTGCCCGTTTCTTGAGCGACTGCGAAGGAGCCATCGCAGTCCTGGCCCAAATCCACACGCCAGGGCCGCCAGCGTTCCAAGAGGATCAAGATGACTGCGAGCAACGCGGCAAGCGCGAGCGCGCCCTGCCAATAGGGAATGCCGATGAGGTCGGAAAAGATAAGCTTTCCGTCGCCCTTTCCGAGCGCGGTCTGTTTGAGCGTCGGCTCCGAGTAGGAGTAAGCCACCGCGCCAAAAAGGCCACCGGCCAGCACGAAGATCGCGTCGCGATATCCCGCGCCGATCTGCGCGAAGACGGTTCCAGGGCACGCGCCCGCCAGGGCAATGCCTGCGCCGAGGATCAGCCCTCCGGCGACATCGGCGTAGTAGAGCGCGGCCTTCGGGGCGAGCTTCACGAAGCCGAAGCCGTTCAGCGCCGCGAGGACAACCGCGCCCGTCGCGACCGCGGTCAGGAACACCTTCAGCATAGTGAAGTTTCGAAGCTGCATCTGGCCGACGATCATGCCCGGCTCGAAAACGCGGCTTTTCTCAAGCGCGAAGCCGAACACAATGCCCATCAAAACGCCTGTGGCGATAGCTAGTTCAAGAGACATGGCGCGCTCTCCCTATATCCGCCGGAAAAAAAGATTTGCCGCTGCGATCCCGCCCGCAAAGATTGCTGCGACGGCGACCGTGGAACCGACAGAAAGCTGCGCGACGCCGGAGAGACCGTGTCCGCTTGTGCAGCCGTCGGCGATGCGGGCGCCAAACAGCATCAAAAATCCCGCCACGAATGCGACAGCGTAGCGGAGCGAGGAAGAGGACCCCAAGGCTTTGCGCCATATCGGGGAGATCGCCTGCCGCGTGGCTCCGGACAGCTTCATCGAAGCAAACGCGCCCAGTATGACGCCGCCGACAAGCGCGACCTGCCACCAGTTCTTTGGCGTGAGCGCAACATGCTTCGAGACGTAATCGATGGACAGAATAGAAGGATCGATCCACGAAGCGATCAGTCCGCCCACGGTGACGTAAGACGATGATGCGCCGAGCGCGGTTTCGATCAGGAGAAAGGCCGGAATCTGCAGCAAGCCGATGACGATGCCCGCTGCATAGGGAGACCAGGCCCTCTTGGTAAGAAACATAAAAACCTCCGTGCGCCGCTTTGCTGCCGGTTTCGCGACCGTTCCTGACGAGGGGGAATACTAGTCACATTTTCCGGGCCTCGCAATCATTTATATATACGAATTTATGAATTCATGGGTGGGGAACTTGGATTGCGCGCAACTGTCCTCGTACTAATGGGTTCCGGCGGTTGCAAAGCGATCCCACCTCTTCCCGTGAGGTTCTACCACCAAGAACCCGCGGCCGAGAACGGCGCCTTGCCGCTGTGGATAAGGGCGCCGCCCGGTCCGGGGAAATGCTAAGAATCTGTGACGTGCGAAGCACTTGGCCCCGGAGCCGCATCATCGCGCAGCACGAGGTAGATCGCCGGGATCACGAGCACCGTCAGCAGCGTCGATGACGCGAGCCCGAACAGAAGCGAGATCGCAAGCCCCTGGAAGATCGGGTCGGCGAGGATAACCGCCGCGCCGATCATGGCGGCGAGCGCCGTCAGGAGGATGGGCTTGAACCGGATCGCGCCCGCCTCAAGCAGCACCTGCCGCAAGGGCGCGGTCCCGCGCTTGCCCTGGATGAAGTCCACGAGCAGGATCGAGTTGCGCACGATGATGCCGGCGAGCGCGATGAAGCCGATCATGGACGTCGCTGTGAACGGCGCGCCAAATAGCCAATGCCCGATCATGATGCCGATCAGCGTTAGCGGCACCGGCGTCAGGATTACGAGCGGCAGCTTGAACGAGCCAAACTGGCCAACCACGATGAAGTAAATGCCGAGGATAGCGATGCCGAAAGCCGCGCCCATATCGCGGAAAGTGACGTAGGTCACTTCCCATTCGCCGTCCCAAAGAAGAATTGGCTTGGAGTCATCGCTGGGCTGCCCATGCAGAACGATCTCGGGCTTCAAACCGGGCGCCCAGTCAGCCTTGGCGATGGCGTCGCGGACCGCGAGCATGCCGTAGATCGGCGCCTCGAAGCTGCCCGCGAGTTCCGCCGTCACCATCTCCGCCGGGCGGCCATTGTGACGGAAGATCGGGAAGGAAGCGCGCTCCTTTTTCAGGCTCACCACATCGCCGAGTTCCACAATGGAGCGGTTGCCGGGAATGGCGTTTGCGGGCACGGGCGTCGACAGTGTGTGCTGCGAAAGCGAGAGTTCCCGCTTCGGCAAGGCGATGGCGATCTCGACCGGATGGCGGCCTTCGCCCCGATAGGAATAGCCCACGGGCACGCCGGAAAGATACGCCTGGATCGTGTCGTAGACATCCTTTTGCTCGACCCGGAAGAACTCAAGCTTGTCCTGGTCGATGGAAACGCGGAGCCTTTCGGCGGGCACTCTGAAACTGTCGTCCACGTCGACGATGAAGGGAACGCTTTCGAAGACTTCCTTTAGCTTCGTCGCCGTCGCCCGCCGCGTCTCAGGGTCTGGCCCGTAAACCTCGGCGAGAAGCGTCGAAAGCACCGGCGGTCCAGGCGGCACTTCTACGACTTTCAGGGCCGTTCCCTTGGGCATATCGAGGCCGCGCAGCTTCTCACGGACTTCGAGCGCGATGTCATGGCTTGCGCGCGAGCGCTCGGACTTGGGCGTGAAGTTGAGCTGCAAGTCGCCCTGCTCAGGGCCGTTCCGCAGGTAATAGTGGCGGACGAGCCCGTTGAAATTGAAGGGCGTCGCCGTACCGGTGTTCGACTGGATCGAAAGTAGCTCGGGCACGTCTTTCAATCGCCCGGCTGCCGCCTGGAGCACGCGCCCGGTTTGCTCAAGCGATGCTCCCTTCGGCAGGTCGATGACGACTTGAACCTCAGATTTGTTGTCGAACGGCAGGAGCTTCACCGTCACGGACTTGGTCCAGAACAGCATCACCGACGCAATCGTCGCCGCGCCCACGCCTAGGAGGAATATCAGCGAGCGCTTGCGGCTGCGGAGGATGGGTTTCGCCGCCCTCAGGTAAATCCGGGCAAGGAAGCCTCCGTCATACTCGTGCTCATGCGGCCCAGCGTGCTTCTTGGCAACCTTCATCATCAGCCATGGCGTCACCATCACCGCCACGAAGAAGGATAGGATCATCGCCGCCGAAGCGTTGGCCGGGATGGGGCTCATATACGGACCCATAAGGCCCGAAACGAACAGCATCGGCAGGAGCGCGACCACGACCGTCAGCGTCGCCACGATTGTCGGATTGCCGACCTCGGCGACCGCTTCGATGGCCGCCTGACCGCGGCTACGCTCCGTGTTCATGCCCCAATGGCGCGCAATGTTCTCGATCACAACGATTGCGTCATCGACCAGGATGCCGATGGAGAAGATCAGAGCGAACAGGCTCACGCGGTTGATGGTGTAGCCCATGATCCAGGAGGCGAACAGCGTGAGCAATATCGTCGTCGGAATGACGATGGCCACCACGACGCCTTCGCGCCAGCCGATGGCGAACACGATCAGCGCCACGATGGAGACTGTGGCGAGCGCGAGGTGGAACAAAAGCTCGTCGGCCTTTTCGCTTGCCGTGGCGCCATAGTTGCGCGTGACCTGGACATCGATGTCTTCGGGCAAAGCCGCGCCACGCAGTTGCTCCAGCCTCTTGACGAGTTTTTCGGAGATATCGACGGCGTTCGCTCCCGCTCGTTTGGCGATGGCGATCGAGACCGCGGGGACGCTCGCCATCGCGCCGGTCTTGTCCTTTGTGAATTGCCAGCTTTGCTGCTCAAGCGGCTTGCCGCCCACGACAATTTTCGCGACATCGTTGACATAAACCGGGCGGCCGTCACGCGTGGTCAGAAGAAGAAGCCCGATATCGGGGACACCCTGAAGCGTCTGGCCAGCCACTACGGGGACGGCTTGGCCTTGGTCGCGTATTTGGCCCGCCAGGAAGGAGCGGTTCGCCGAGCGCACCTTGTCCACGAGCTGCGCCAGCGTCACGCCGTAAAGCGAGAGCTTCTCCGGATCAGGCTCCACCCTGATTTGGTCTGGCCGGCCGCCAACGATATAGGTGAGGCCAACATTATCGATCTTGGAAAGCTCGATCCGCAAGTTCTCGGCGAGGTGATAGAGCGAGTTGTCTGTCCAGCGCTCGGCGGCTTCGGGCTTCGGCGCTAGCGTGAGGCTGACAATGGCGACGTCATCGATGCCGCGCCCCACGATGAGCGGCTCGGGAATGCCGATGGGGATGCGGTCCATGTTGGCGCGCACCTTCTCGTGCACGCGCAAAATAGCTTCGTCCGATTTCGTGCCGACGAGGAAGCGGGCCGTCACCAGCACCTGGTCGTCGCTTGTTTGACTGTAGACGTGCTCGACGCCGTTGATGGCCTTGACGATCGTCTCAAGCGGCTCCGTCACGAGCCGCGCCGCATCCTGCGCCTTCAGTCCATCGGCGCGGACTTGAATGTCCACCATTGGCACGGAGATTTGCGGCTCTTCCTCGCGCGGCAGCGATACAAGCGCGATGCCGCCCAGCATCAGCGCCGAGAGCAGAATGAGCGGCGTCAGCGGTGACGAAATGAACGCCCGCGTCAGGTTTCCCGAAATGCCGAGCTTCATGGCCGCACCAGCATGTCGCCCGGTCTCAGGCCCGCAAGAACCTCAATCCCATCGCCGCCGCCTTCGAGCCGGGAAGGCTGACCGGGCTGGACAACAATGTCGATGGTTTTGCCGTCGTCTTGCCTGACCCGCGCGTAGTCGAGGCCAAAGTGTTTGAAGAGATAGTCGTGGGGGACAATGATGGTGTTGCGCTTGCCGGCGGAAATCCACACGAGAACGCGTTCGCCGACAAAATATTTGCCTAGACCATCGGCCTCAGCGTCGGCGATGACGCGGCCATCTTGCAGTTCGGGATAGACGAGCGAGATCCGGCCCTTGCCGATCGGCGCCGCGCTTTCCGCGAGCTCACGCCCTCCGATGACGACCGGGTCGCCAGCCTGGATGAAGCGGGCATGCCGCTCCGGCAGCTCTAGGCGCAGCACGTAGGCGTTGGCGGCGATCTTGGCGATGGTTTCGCCTGGCATCACGACTGCGCCAGTAGTCACCGGAATGGTCAGTACGCGGCCTTGCGCGGGCGCCAGCACATCGCCCTCTTGCACCTGGCGGGTCAACACATCGCGATCCGCCTCCGCCGACTTCAGCGCATTCGCGGCAACCTCTGAAGCCGCGCGCGCTTCATCGAGCTTGGCGCCAGCGGCGAAGCCGCGCTGCGCCAATTGCTCCTGCCGCGCCGCCTCCGCCTTCGCTGTCTCGGCGCGCGACCTAAGCCCGATGATTAGCGCATCGAGCGATTTCATTTTCAGGGCAAGCTTTTCATCGGCGACGGTGGCGATCACGTCGCCGGTTTTTACCTCGCTGCCGCGCTTGATCAGCAACGCAGCGATGGTTCCGCCGGTGCGGACGCGGGCGTTGATTTCGTCGGTGCTCCGCACGGTCGCGAACACCGCTTTGAGGTCGCCGATTTCAGTCTCTTTGACTTCGAAAGCATCCGCCGCTCTGGCTGAGGCCGTCACGGCTCCTGCCATAAGGGCTGCGGCGAGGAGCGAAATCCATCTTTCACGGAGCGGTTGCATCTTCATGCGTCGTCGCCTTTGCGGCTTGATCCGGTTGGCAAAAGTGCGCCAACGCACTTTTGCGCTTTTCATTTCTCGTGGGCGATACTAGATGTTGCGGAGTGGAACTTCAAGGCTTCATATCTACGATAATATGAAAATACAGGCTGAAGACATGTCCAATGCCGCCGATGTGGCGGTCGGGCTTTTGCAATCGCTCGGGCACAAATCCCGGTTGATGATTTTGTGTCAGCTTATCGATGGAGAGAAGTCGGTGGGGCAACTCGCTGAATTTCTGCAGGCGCGCGAGTCAACCGTATCCCAGCACCTCGCCTTGTTAAGGAAGGATCGGATCGTGACAACAAGGCGGCAGGGGCAAACCATCTTCTACGCAATTGCCAGCGATCCTGCTCGCCGATTGCTGGAGACGCTCTATGAAATCTACTGCCCTCGCCCTGCAATCCCATAGAGCGGAACAAAAGCGAGGCGCCTGCACGCTTGAGATACTCGCGCGGGCAAAATGCACATAAATGCAACGAGACTGACAAAGCGTTGGCTCCAGGTCTCGTTCACGGAAAGCTCGCCCTTGGCAAGGCCAGCTTCTTAGAGAGGCGCCTCTGCTAACGCCAAGACCGGCGCCTTTTGCTCGCGTCTTCTCTGCAGAAGATCTCATTAAGGAGGGCGATGACCCGCTTTATGTCGTCGTCCGCAATGCTGTAATACACAGTCTTTCCGTCTCTTCTGGTCGTCACGAGACCATCGAGTTCGAAGGCGCGCGAGTTGCTGCGAGATCGTCGGCTGGCGCAGCGAGAGCGCATTCTCAAGGTCCGTTACCGAGCGTTCCCCGTCGGAGAGGAGACAAAGGAGAAGCAACCTTGTCTCGTGAGAGAGGGCTTTGAGGAAGTCGCTCGCGAGCCGCGCGTTTTGCAGCATGCGGTCGAGGCTTTTCGAGCCCTCGTCGGTCGTCTCCGGCTCCGTTTCCTGCTCGTTAGCGGGCACTTCTGCTTCTTTGTTCGCCATGTCTCCAATCCGCCTTGATTATAATCAACACATGACATCACGATATATGAATAACATCGAGCTGTAAGCAAAAAACCGCGCGCCTGGGTGGCGAAACGCCTTTGCACGAATGCGATGCGGTCGCCGCTGTCTTCGTCCAATCGCCCGGCGCAGGAGGGGACATTGTCCAGAGACCTAGGCGACCTACTTGCAGAATGCTTAGGCCGCTGTTCCAGAGGGGATTTCGTTCAGCGGCAAGTCCTACTCAAAGCGCGTTCATGATATCCGAGATTCTCACAATCGGGTCGGGCGCGCTAGTGGGCTTCGTGCTGGGGCTTATCGGCGGCGGCGGATCGGTTTTGGCGGTGCCGCTGCTCGTCTATGTCGTCGGCGTTCAGCCGCCGCACGTCGCCATTGGAACGAGCGCACTTGCGGTGGCGCTCAGCGCGTTGGCCAATCTCATCCAGCATGCCCGCGCCCGTAACGTAAAATGGCGCTGCGCCGGCGTTTTCGCCGCCGCTGGCGTCATAGGCGCGTTCGTTGGTTCCAGTGCGGGCAAAGCATTCGACGGCCAGAGGCTCCTCTTGCTGTTCGGCATCGTGATGATCGTAATTGCGGCATTCATGGCGGGCCAGAGGGGGAATTTGGGAAGCCCCAATGTCAGGCTTACCGGAGCCTCTGCTGGCAGGCTCTTGCCCAGGCTTTCGCTCTACGGATTCGGCGTTGGAACGCTATCGGGCTTCTTCGGCATCGGCGGCGGCTTTCTGGTCGTGCCAGGGCTGATGGCAGCCACCGACATGCCGATGCTGTGGGCGGTTGGCTCGTCGCTCGTGTCCGTGACGGCCTTTGGGCTGACGACCGCAGCCAATTATGCCGTTTCAGGCCTGATCGACTGGTGGCTTGCGGCCCTCTTCATCGCGGCCGGAGTCGGCGGGGGCTATTTCGGCGGGCGCGCCGCAAGGCGGCTCTCGGGCGACAGGCAAAAACTCAAACTCATCTTTGCCGCCATCGTGGCCGCAGTCGGCGTCTATGTGACCGCGCGTGGCGTCATGAATCTGGCCGGCTAATTGTAAACATACGGGGAACCAGAGTGGAGACACTTGCAAAAGCGTGGAGCGAAGGACGCACACGGTACGGGATCTTTGTGCCCGGCGTCATGCTCAGCGTCGTTTTGGCCATGGCGGCGACCTTCATCTCCATCGGCTATGGCGGACCGACCATCCTGTTCGCGCTGCTTCTCGGCATGGCCTTCAATTTCGCAATGCAGGACGCACGCTACGCGCCAGGTCTGCAGTTCGCGGCAAAGGAGGTGCTGCGCATCGGCGTAGCGCTTCTGGGCGCGCGCATCACAGCCTCGCAGATTACGGGACTTGGCTGGTCGACGCTAACGGGTGTGTCGGCTGCGGTTTTTCTTACCATTGCTGTCGGCCTTCTTGCCGCGCCGCTCGCCGGCATGACGCGAAGGTTCGGCGTGCTGACGGCAGGAGCAGTGGCCATTTGCGGCGCGTCCGCGGCCGCCGCCATCGCAGCCGTGTTGAAACGCGACGAAACCCATGAGCGCGATACGGCCTTCACAATTATCGGCGTCACCACACTCAGCACCGTCTGCATGATCCTCTATCCGCTTATCGCGAAGCTCTTTCACCTCGACCATACCGAATCCGGCGTCTTCCTGGGCGGCACGATCCACGACGTGGCTCAAGTGGTCGGCGCCGGCTACAGCGTCTCGCCTGAGACCGGGGATGTCGCGACCATCGTGAAGCTCTTGCGCGTGGCGCTTCTGCTTCCCGCCGTACTTCTGATCTCGATTGTCGAGCGCAAGACAAACGGCGAGGAGGGCGCCGGGCGCGCAAAGCTGATCCCGAACTTCCTTCTGGTCTTCATCGGGATCGTGACGCTGAACAGCTTCGGCCTCGTCCCAAGTTTCGCTCAATCGGCGATGAGCGACGCCTCGCGCTGGTGCATCGTGATTTCTATCGCGGCGCTCGGCATCAAGACGTCTCTTCCGGCGCTCGCCACCGTTGGGCGCGGCGCGATCATGCTTATGGTCGCGGAGACGGCGTTCATCGCAGTGCTCGTGATGACGCTTGTGAGATTCGGCTAGGGTCGATGAGAGGAGCGCGGCGTATCTGAACGCCGCGCAGAAACATCACGCGCCGTGCGAGGCGCAACGGCATCCGCATCCCTCGTGGCCGCCTTCCTCGGGGACTGGCGGCGGTAGCGGGGCCCCAGCGGCAACGGCCGAAGCGGCCACTTTGGGATCGGTTTCGCTCGTCAGGATCACCTTGATTCCACGGGCGGTGAGCTTGTGAAGAAAGCCTTCTCCGCAGCCTCCGGTGATCAATACATCGAGCCCGTCTATGGGATGCGCTGCGCCGCTTGGATGTTCATGGATGCTCAACTCCATGGGCAAATCGAGCTTTTCCGTTTCCAGAATTTCTCCGCCTGCAGCTTCGAAAATCATGAACCGCCGGGCGCTGCCAGCGTGACCGGTGATAGTGCGAAAATTCTGGCTCGTCACGCCAATCTTCATGCCGTTATCCCTTTCGGAGAGTTGTGCGGCAGGGGCGCCTTGCCCTGCCCGGTAGCCTGGATCGTCATGGAGACTGGCTTCCGGGTCATTGCGAATGCGCAATAATAGCGATACGATGAAGAATAAGGCGCGTTCTTGGATGTCTATGGAAGCTTAAAAGGCCTCTCGAATTGAACCCAGTCACATGCGCAGAGGCTTGGACGGGCGTAGCCGACTGCCTCAACTGCAATACCCGTCAGTCCGCTCTGTTCGCCGGATTGGAGGAATGCGATTTCGATGACCTTCATGGGCCGGTCGATCAGCTTAACTATTCAGTTGGCGCGCCGATTTACAGAGCTGGCGAGGATGGCGTCTCGCTCTTTACCGTTCGCACTGGGCTTGTGAAGCTGTCGCATTATCTTCCCGATGGCGGCCAGCGCATTGTCCGGCTCCTCAGGACTACCGACGTCCTCGGATTGGAATGCTTGTACGCGACCTCCTATCAGCACACCGCCATCGTTTTACAGCCGGCGGAAGTCTGCCGCCTTCCCGTCAGCGCCATTAAACGCCTGTTGAGCAGAAATCAGCGGCTGTTTCATGCCCTCATGGCGCGCTGGTATCAGGCGCTGTCCGATTCGGACCGTTGGATCACCGAGCTTTCGACGGGAACGGCGCGCGAGCGCGTGATCCGGCTTTTGCTCTGGCTCTCGGAGCTTGAAACGGGCGATTCCTGCACCTTGTTCGGTCGCGAGGATCTCGGCGCGGTGCTCGGGCTCACCACCGAGACCGCAAGCCGGGTGATGGCCGAACTCAAGCGCCAGGGCTTGATCGACGAATACAGCCCGAACCGGTTTTCTTGCGACATTGTTCGGCTTCGGCAGATCGTCGAACCGCAGTTTCACATCTAACGGCTTGGTCGAACCGGCCGAACAGCGCCGACGATACGAAGGAAAAATCCGGGGATGAAGAGCACGAGGCCGACAAGCCAGAATGGCTTTTTGTCGAGGTTGACCCAGGCGTTCTCGAAGTTGGCGCTGGCGTCTACGCCAAGAACCATAGCAGCAACCTGAAGCGCCAGAAAGAGCGCGCCGAGCACAATGAGCAGGCGCCCTGAAAACCGCAGAAGGGCAGACCCTCGGTGGGTGACGACCCAGGCTAAAAGCGCGAGGCAGCCAACGAAGATCAGGACGGCCCCTACGTAAGCCAGCGGCGTCGCATAGGGCGTTACTTGCGATGCAATATCGATAAAGGTTTGCTTCATGGCGTTGTCCTTCCCGACTTACTTGTTCTTCAGTTGTGATGATTTTAGCATGTCACGCGCTGAGTTCTAGCGCGTCATCTCGCAATGCGGCGGCGTGAAAAGCCTTTTGCTGGCGGGAGCGCACAAAGGCGAGGAAGCGCTGGACCCAAGGATTGCGCGGGCTCGTCCGCTGATGGCAGAAGCTCGCAACGAGGTTGCCGATCACGATGCCGTCGCGGCCTCCGTCGATGCCCGTTCCGCGCGCGACCCGATAAGCGAAGTGTTGGCCGCCCGCCAGATTTTCGAGCGCGGCGTAATGAAATTCGTGCGCCGGGATTCTCCCCGTCTCCCCGAGACTTGGCCAAGGCGCAGCCGCCGTTTCCTCCAGAAGCGCCAGCCCGCGCCCCTGCGGGCGGTCATACATCACTGCATCGGCGGGGATGACGCCAACCATCTCATGCGAGGCGCCCTTCCAGCGGATGGAGCGCGACAAATACATCATGCCGCCGCACTCGGCGTAAGTGGGCAGCCCGACGCGAATGCGGCGCGCGATGTCGGCGCGAAGCGAGGCGTTGGCTTCAAGCGCCGCGGCCTGCGTTTCAGGAAAGCCGCCGCCGACGAAGAGGCCGTCCACGTCGGGAAGCCGTGCGTCGGATAAAGCATCGAAAAAGCAAAGCTTTGCGCCGGCTCGCTCAAACGCCTCAAGATCGTCTGCGTAGTAGAAGCCGAAAGCGGCGTCGCGCGCGACCGCGATGCGGACCGGCGTAGGCGCGGCGCCAAATCGGGCCGGGATCAGATTTGCAGGCAGTGCGGGCGCACTTTGCCCGATCTCAAGCAAGCGGTGGAGATCGACGCCATCTTCGACCGCGCTTTTGAGCCTCGCGATCACGGCGCGAAGTTCCGGCGTCTCGGACGGCGTCATAAGACCTAGATGACGCTCGCCAATCGTAAAGTCCTTGTTGCGCGGTACGGCGCCGAGCACCGGAATGTCCGTGTAGCGCTCCAGCGCCTGACGCAGTTTGCCTAGCTGGCGCGCCGTCCCGACCTTGTTCAGGATGACGCCCGCGATGTTTACGCTCGCGTCGAACGCGCGATACCCGAGCACGAGCGGCGCTATGCCCCGCGTCATGCCGAGCGTATCGATCACGAGTATGACGGGCGCGGAGAGAAGCTTCGCGAGCGCGGCGCTGCAATCGCCGCCTTCCAGATCGACGCCGTCATGCAGGCCCTTGTTAGCCTCGATCAGCGCGAAATCGGCTTCCGCCTCACGCGACGCCGCGCAGCTAAGGATTTCCGCGCTCGTGTGGGTGTTGAAGTCGAGATTATAGCAGGGCCTTCCGCTCGCATGCGCGTGCCACATCGGGTCGATGTAGTCCGGCCCCTTCTTGAAAGTCTGCACGGCGAGGCCGCGTCCCGCGAGCGCCGCCGCAAGACCGATGGTGAGCGTCGTCTTGCCGGAAGATTTATGCGCCGCCGCCAGCAGAACCCGCGCCATCGCTACGCCACCGCCTTGAGCCGGTCGCGGCCGCGCCACATCGCGCGGGCCTTCTCCTCGGCCACTTCTATCGTCTCTGCATTGCCGAGCGTCCTCAGCGCAATGGCGAGCGTGCCCATCACGGCGGCCTCGCCATACTCGTCGCTTGCCTCGCCCCGCAGCACCGCGATCAGGCGGTCGAGGTTCATGTCCTCCTCCGGCGCTTGGCGCGGCTCAGGGACCAATGCGGGCCAGCGCTCCTCGCCGGCGGCGCCGTCATGAACGGTCAGAACCTCGCATGGCTTATTCGGCCGCCGCTCGATCTCGCCGCCTTCGCCGCGAAACACGGCCATGCGCGGCTGTCCGAGCAAAAGCGCGGCCTTTTGATGAAGCTCCATATAGCCAGGATGGAACACGCCCTGCAGCATGGCCGGCGCCGCAAACGGGTTCAGCATGCGAGACAGCGTGTGAACCGGCGAGCGCAGGCCGAGGATCGAGCGAAGCCCGAACAGGTTGGCGAGGATGGGGTTAATTCCTTCCAGCGGCATATAGGCAAAATTGCGCTTCGCGAGATGCGTCGCGGCTTCGTTGAAGGTCGAGGCTACGGGCACGCCCAAGCGCCCCAAAACCTCCCTTGTATAGACGCGCCCCTCGGTGTGTCCGTCGGCGCCATGCATGAAGACCCGCACCCCATTTTGAGCGAGCACGAGGGCCGCTAGGATGTACCAGGGCAACTGGCGGCGCTTGCCTGCGTATGACGACCAGTCGAGATCGGCCTTCGGCAAGGGCGAGGGAAGCGCCATCGCGGCGCGCGCGGCGTGCACGAAGCCCGCGATCTCCTCGGGACTTTCCTCCTTCATGCGCAAAAGCATCAGGAAGGCGCCGAGCTGCTCGGGCAGCACCTCTCCGGCGAAGATCATGGCCATCGCTTCCCTCGCTTCCTCGACGGTCAGCGACCGGGACAGCGTCTTGCCGCGTCCGAGGATCTGGATGAAGCGGGCGAAGGGATGGGGCGGGCGCGTCATGAAATGCTCCGTTGTTTAGGCGTTCGCCGGGCGCGGCAGGAAGGGCAGAAGCTTCAGCGCGACGCCGGTGATAAGCATGGCGAGCGAAACGCCGCCCAATCCGAGCAGGACTTCGGGCAGCGACGGCGCATAGTCCCCCACCGCGCCGTCATGGAATGAGCTTGAGACCTCCATGCCGGGGAAAAGCTGCAGCGGGTAAGCCTGCCCGCCGATGATCGTGAAATACATGTGCGCCAGCCCTCCAATAAGGAAGAGCGGGGCGGCGAGCGCCATCGCATGCCAGGCTTGCCGGCCGCGTCCGAAGAAACCGAGAATTGTGAGCGGCAAAAGAAGGCCGATCCAAATCTGGCCGATCCAAAATGTCAGCGTGTAGACTCCGCCGTCACGCAACAGGAACGCTTCCACGTCGCGATAGCCGGGCGCATAGAGCTTCGTCAGGTGGAAAACCGCCGTGAGGTAGAGCACCGCCAGCGCGAACAGGATGAAAAGCCCACGAAACTTGCCGAGCATGTCCTCGCTGATTAGTTCGTGGCGCGTCTCACGGCCCATGGTGAGGAGCACGATCACCGTGAAGGCGAGTCCATAGAGAAACGATGCCGCAATGAACAGGATCGCTAGGATCGCCGACGAATAGGCATCGCGCGCGATGAGGAAACCGAAGATGGAGCCGGTGCCGGTGGTCAGCGCGATACGCCAGAAGAAGGCGAAGCCGCCCACGATGCGCGTGGGCATTGCTGAGCGCGAGGCGCGGCGGTCCATCATCACGAACAAGTAGAGGGCGACGACCGCGATGAAGCCCGTGTAGAGATAGATGTTCCAGGCGAAGATGGAGCGGAAGTTATAGCTCGTCATGGCCACGATCAGGCGGTCCGGGCGGCCGAGGTCTAGCACAAGCACCGCGAGCCCGCCGATCAAGAGCGCGATGGCCAGCACGCCTGAAAGACGCGCATAGGGCTTATAGGCGAGCCGGTTGAAGACGGACGAGAAGGACGCGACGTTCAGCGCGCCCGACGCCGCCACGATCAGGAAGACCGCGAAGACATGCGGCGTCCCCCAGACGATCTGGTTCGACATGCCGGTGACGGCGTGGCCGTGATGCTCCATGGTGAGCGCCGCGCCGAGCCCCGCCGCGACCACGACGACATGCAGACCGAGCAGCCCCCAGAAGAAGGCGCTGTGATCGGTCAGTTTTTGATAGGCCACTTTCACCATGTCCGTTCCCGCCGCGCCTTCCTAGATGTTCGCGTAATAGACGCCCGTGTTGCAGCCCAGATCCTCGCGGATGCGCGTTGTGCGATACGCCGCGATTTGCTTGGCGATCTCGCTCGATGGATCGTTGAGGTCGCCGAACAGCATTGCCGCGCCTTCCGCCTTGCAGGCCTCGACGCAATGCGGGACGCCGCCGGCGTCGATGCGGCTGGCGCAGAGCGTGCAGCCCTCCACCGTGCCCTTGCCGCGCGGCGCATCCGGCTTCTGGTCCTCAAGCGGCTCATGCACGAAAGAGCGCGCCTTGTAGGGGCAGGCCATCATGCAGTAGCGACAGCCGATGCAGATGTGCCGGTCCACGAGCACGATGCCGTCCGCGCGCTGGAAGGAGGCGCCCGTGGGGCAAACGTCCACGCAAGGCGCATCGGCGCAGTGCTGGCACATGACGGGGACGGAGAAGGCCGCGCCCGTTTTCGGGTTCTTCGCGGACACCTTGCGGATCCATTGCGGTTCCGTGTCGGGACGGCCAGAGCCTTTCCAGCCATACGCCTTGGCACAGGCGTCCACGCAGGCGTTGCAGCCATCCTTGCATTTGCTGGCGTCGATCAAGAGACCCCAGCGCACCTTCGATGAAGCGGGCGCGGTCTCGGCAGCCGCCGCCTCGCCCATCGCATAAAGCGTGACGCCGGGGGCCAGAAGCGTCGCCGCAAAGCCGGCCGCGCCCTTCAAAAAAGCGCGCCTGCCGCGTTCAGCGTTTTTCGCCTCGCTCATGGGCGCCCCTCCTGGAAAGAAGCCGCCAGCGCCGCCAGGCCGGACGGCCTGACTTCCTCAGCGCTTTTCGCCTTTTCCTCGCCGGGCCGCGAAGCATGGCATTCGAAGCAGTCGATGGAGACCGCCGCAAAGTCGTGGCAGCTCCGACAGAAGTGCTTCGGATCGGTGTAGCTCACGGGCTTGCCGTCGGCGCCTTTTACCGCGTGGCAATCCACGCAGCCGGCGAGGCTGAACGGCTTGCCGCGCACGCCTTCATGCACGGTCTCGTCGCGCTGATGCTTCATCATGCTCATGTGATTTCGCCGCATGACATCGGTTGGCGCAACGCAATGCTCGCCCTTGCCTTTAGGCGGACGCGGAACAAGTCCCTGCGCAAAGGCCGACGCATTCGTTAGTGCAAACAGGAGCGCGATGACGACCGCATGTCTCATGGCAGCCTCTCGCCGCGTTCGTCATCCCGGAAAGCGCCTTGGCGCTTATCCGGGATCGTTGCATACTGCGCGCAGCGTTCTTGACGATCCCGGAAACGCGCGCGCGTTCCCGGGATGACGTTGTGGAACTGACCGCCAGTGAGCATTGGCTACTCCCCGAGACCCATCTGGATGTAGCCCGTGGGGCAGACATCTTTGCAGATGTGACAGCCGATACACTTGGCATAGTCGGTGTCTACGTAGCGGCCGATGGCAGCCTCGCTCTTTTTCACGCGATAGACGGCTTTCTGCGGGCAGTAGATCAGACAGTTGTCGCATTCGAAGCACAGGCCGCAGCTCATGCAGCGATCGGCCTCCGCGCGCACTTCCTTCTCGGAGAGGAGCTGAAGGCGCGACTTGAAATTGCCGAGCACGGTGGCCGCGTCGATGGTCTTTTGGCTGCGCACATGCTGCGGCGTTTCCTTGAAGTGCCCGAGGAACAGATCCTTCGAGGTCACGATCAGCGACTTTGCCCGGTCCTCGAAATTGTGCACGGCGTATTTGGCGCTGTCGGTCCCGCCGGCCTGCACATGGTCGTACTCCGCCGGCGCGCGTCCAACCTCCTTGAGCTTCTCGATGAGGTCGAAATGGTGCGCGTTCACCTTCGGCAAGTTGGGCTGCGCCTCGCCCTTGAGCTGATGTTCAATACTCCGCGCCGCGACCCAGGCATGGCCAATGGCAGTCGTGATAAGGTGCGGCTTGATCACGTCGCCGCCAGCAAACACGCCGTCCATTTTCGGCGAACGGTGATGGGCGTCGATGGCCGCGGCGCCCTTGCCGTTATCGAGCGCTTCGAAGCCGGCGAAGTCCGGCGCCTGGCCGATGGCCGAAACGATGAGATCGCACTCGATATCGCGCTCCGTGCCGGGCTTCACCGTCATCTTGCCGCCGGTCCAGTCCACCTCGGCGACCCGAAGCGCCTTGGCGTGGCCCGGCGCATCGAGCACCACCTCGATGGGGATCAGGCAAGGCAGGATTTGCACGCCTTCCTGCGTGACGTGCTCAATTTCCGTCTTCGTGGCGGGCATCTTGTCGATGGGCCGCCGGTAGATAATGCTGACTTCGGCGCCTTGGCGCTTTGCCGAGATCGCCACGTCGTGGGTGGTCTGGCCCAGCACAACGAATGCTGGGTGGTCCTTCTCGTGGGCATGCTCGATATGGCCGATACGGCGCGCCACCGCGGCTACGTCCATCGCCGTATCGCCGCCGCCGATCACAAGCACGCGCTGAGAGCCATGCTGGAGGCGGCCCTCGTTGAACGCCGCAAGGAAGGCAATGCCGCTGATGCAGTTGTTGGCATCCGCGGCGCCCGGCACGGTCAGCGGCGTACCCGCTTGCGCGCCAACGCCAAAGAACACGGCGTCGAATTCCTTCTGCAGGTGATCGAGGGTGAAGTCCCTCCCGATCTTAACGCCGGTGCGCACCTCCACGCCCATGTCGACGATGCGCTGGATCTCGCCGTCGAGCACGTCACGCGGGGTGCGGTAGCCGGGAATGCCGTAGCGCATCATGCCGCCGAGTTCGGGCTTGGCCTCGAATATGGTGCAGGCATGGCCTGCGCGCCTGAGGAAATAGGCGCAGGCGAGCCCAGCGGGGCCGCCACCGACGATGGCGACTTTCTTGCCCGTTGGCGCCCCCGCGGCGGGAAGCTTTAGTCCGTGCAGGAGGGCGTAGTCGCCGATATAGTGCTCAACGGAGTTGATGCCGACATGGCCTTCGACCTCGTTGCGATTGCAGCCATCCTCGCACGGCGCCGGGCACACGCGTCCCATGATGGCCGGGAACGGATTCGACTCCACCATGCGCAGGAATGCATATTCCTGCCATGACATACCGTCTGGCGCTTTCTCCAGGCCGCGCACGATGTTGAGCCAGCCGCGAATGTCATGCCCCGAGGGGCAGCTGCCCTGGCAAGAGGGCGTGCGATGGACGTAGGTGGGGCACTTGTAGGAGCGATCCTGCTGAAAGATTTTCTGCGAAAGATCGGTGCTGTCCCACGTGCTCTCGCCGGTCTTGAAGCGGCGGAATGTATGCCCTTCCGGGGCCGTCTTACCTTGATCCATCACGCTTCCTCCTCCGCATTGACTGCTTGCGCCGGTTCGGCGCCGGCTTTCGCCGACGGCTCGGCCTGTTCCTTCGTTCCGTTCGTTTCTTCGGCTTGCATCGAGCCCGTCAGCACGATGGCGTTCGACACCATCTGATGCACGCTGACGATGGCCTCCCTGTCGAAACCGTAACTCGGCAAAACCTTCGAGAACTGCGCCTTGCAGATGGCGCAGATGGCGGCCAAGTGCGTGACGCCATGATCGTCCGCGACCTCGCGCAGCGCCTTCATGCGGGGGCTTGCGCCCTTGACGCGAAGGTCCATCAGCTCGTCGGTCAGGAGCCCGCCACCTCCGCCGCAGCACAGCGTCGCCTCGCGGATCGTGTCCGGCTCCATGTCAAAGTAATGATTGCAGGAGGCGCGGAGGATAGCGCGCGGAATCTCGAACTGTCCGCCGGGCTTATTGCCCATGCGCGAGGCGCGCGCGACGTTGCAGCTGTCGTGGAAGGTGAGCCGGATGTGGTCGTTCTTCGACTTGTCGAGGTTGAGCTTGCCGCACTCGATCAGGTCGTAGGTGAATTCGCAGATGTGCTGCGGGATGGGATAGCGCGGGTCGAGGAAATCGAGCGGCCCCGCCAGCGTGTTCAGGAAGTTATAGGCGACGCGCCAGGCGTGGCCGCATTCACCGAAGACGAGGCGCTTCACCTTCAGCGTGCGCGCAGCGTCGGCGATGCGTTGCGCCACCTTCTGCATGTTGTCGTAGGAGCCGATGAACATGCCGAAGTTCGCGGCTTCGGAAGCGTGAGAGCTGAACGTCCAGGAGACGCCGGAACTCATGCAGCACCTTCGCGTAGCCGATCAGCCCTTCCATATGCGGGGAGGCGAAGAAGTCGGCGCTCGGCGTGACGAGCAGGATATCCGCGCCTTCTTCGTCGAGCGGCAGGCGCACCGGAACGCCGGTTTCTTCCTCGATCTCCTCCTCAAGGCCGGCGAGCGTCGCCTTCAGCGCCTTGGGCGGCAGTCCGAGATTGTTGCCGATCTTGAAGACCTTGCCGATGATCTCGTTCGAGTATTTCTGCCCCATGCCGATGTGGTCCATGATATCGCGCGCGGCCATGGAGATTTCGGCGGTGTCGATGCCGAAGGGGCAGTAGACGGAGCAGCGGCGGCACTGCGAGCACTGGTGGAAGTAGCTGTACCATTCGTCGAGCACTTCGCGCGTCAGATCCTCGGCGCCGACGAGCCAGGGCGCGATCCTCCCCGACAGAGTGAAATAGCGCCGGTAAACTTTGCGCATGAGGTTCTGGCGCGCGACCGGCATGTTGTTCGGGTCGCCCGTGCCGAGGAAGTAATGGCATTTGTCGGTGCAGGCCCCGCAGCGCACGCACCCGTCGAGATAGAAGCGCAGCGCGCGGTTATTGTTGACGAGTTCGCCGAGCTTCAGGATCGCTTTTTCCTGCCAGTTCTCGACCAGCTCGCCCGGAAAGCCGAGCGCGGTCTGATGCGCCACAGATGCCGGATAGGGCTTGCTTTTTCCCATCGCGCCAAAGGCCAGCGCCGGGATTTCCAGCGGGTCTGGATGCAGCGGGCTCTCGTCCGATTCTTGGGCTTCGATCCGTACCACTCGCGCCTCCTTATGCTTTCGTCGCCAGAGGGCGGACGGGCGCATAGCGGCGCTCGCGCGGATTATCGGCCTGATTGCGCGAAGGGCTGAAGAACACCCCGGGCGCATGGAGGAGCTTCGTAAACGGGAAGACGATCATCAGAACCGCGACCAACGCAAGGTGCGTGAGCAGCAGCGGATCGGCGGGCAGCGGCTGCCAGTTGAAGGCCAGCAGCCCAAGAAAAAAGCCTTTCAACGAAACAATGTCGGTGTGCTCGACAAACTTGATTGAAAGGCCAGTGGCGCCGATGGCAAGCAGGAGAAGCAGGATCAGATGATCGAAGGGGTCGCTGATATAGCGCATGCGCGCGATCGCGACACGGCGAACCCAAAGCGCGAACAGGCCGCCCACCATGGCGAAGCCCGCATAGACGCCGATCGGCTGCATGAGCGCGACCGGCGTCCAGACGGGCTCAGTGAAGTAGCGCAAATGGCGGATCACGACGACCGCCAACGCGACGTGAAAGACCCAGCCGAACAGCCAGATCCATTTGTTGGCCTTGAACAGGCTTTCGAAGACGGTCACTTCGCGCAAAACACGGAAAGCGGCGCCGGCGCGCGTCATCGGCGCGGGCGTGGTCGGAACCTTGAGCGGCGCCGGCGTACTGGCGTATAGCCACAGCCGCAGACCGAGGCCCGCGACAAAAATCGCTGCCGCGACGTAAAACATGACCGCGTAAATCGTGGTTTGCACGCCAATCCGTCCCTGGTGCCAGCTTTCTTCGACTGGTTATGTGTTTCTGCTGTTGTTCAGTCATGGCCGGGCTTGAGCCGGCCATCCAGTTAAAGCAGCGCTCGTGTTTCCGCGGATGGCCGCCTCTAGGGCGGCCATTACAAGCGCAGGCCGCTAGATGCAACCCGTCGGCTTCGGCAGGCCGCCGATTTTGCACGCCTGTTTGGCGGGGCCATAGGGAAACAGCTGGTACAGGTATTTCTGATCGCCCTTCTCAGGCCCGAACTTCTTCTTCATTTCCTTGACGAGCACGCGAATGGCGGGCGCGATCTGATATTCTTCGTAGTACTCGCGGAGAAAATCTATGACTTCCCAATGCTCTGGCGTCAATTCGATATTCTCGGTTTTTGCAATAATAACCGCGAGGTCTTTGTTCCAGACGGTTATATCTGTGAGGTAGCCTTCCTCATCGTGATCCGCGACGATGTCTCCAATCTTATATTGCATGGTCATAGAATTCTACTCCGTTCAGTTATTCCGCGTGTATTAGAGCCAGGCGACGGTGCGCGTGTGCTGGGCGACGAGATCGACGAACCCGCCGTAATCGACGGTCTGGACGCCGTCGATCAGCTGTTCTGCCTTGATGCCGCGTGCGGCGAGGTCGGGGCTAAGCGCATAGACGTTCCCGCTTGCGAGCGCGGCCTGCACCATGGCCGCCGCCGAAGATCCCTTGCGAGCTCCGACGACGCCATCCTCGATCATCAGCACGACATCGCCCGCGGTCAGATGGCCGATGCAGCTTTGCAGCGGGTTCCGTTCGAAGGGAGATTTGTTCACCGTGTGAAGCGTGGACATGGTTTACCCTTAAAAGCTCAAAACGACGTCTTGCCCGGCAATGATGGCCGCCATCTCGGCGCGGCTCACCGGAATGATCGAGGGCTTCTCGGCGTAGTCCTCGTCTTCGTCCTCGTAGGTGATCGGCATCAGGTCGTCGATCGTGAGCCCGCGCTCCTCAAGCAACTCGCGCTCGACATAAAACTTGCGCACCTCGTAGTCGCCCAGAGCCTTGAAGGTGCGCGAAAAGTTCTTCACGCCGGCGCCCGCAGTGTCCTGCCCCGCCATGAGCTGAAAGACGCCGTCGTCGATGAAGGCGGAGACTTCACATCCTGCTCGAACGCCGCGCCGATCAGCACGACCTCAAGCGATTCAAGCGCATAGATCGTCCCGTGAGGCGCCTTGCGATTGACGTAGAGAAACTTTTTCTTAGTGGCCATGGCCTCCCCCCCTAATCCCCGAAGACCACGAGCCGGTCGGCTTCGATGCCGGCTTCGATCAACTGGCCAAGGCCGGAGATGCGAAAGCCCGGCGCGATGTTGCTTGCGTCCTTGCCGTGGCGCTTGGCCTCATCCGCGTCGAGGATCCCGCGCCGCTGCGCCGCCGCTATACAGACCACGAGATCGAGCTTGTGCTTCTCGCCGAGCTCGCTCCAAAGCTTCTGCAGGTTCCGGTCGTCCTGCGGCGGCACGGTCAGCCGCGTGCCGTTGTTGACGCCGTCGTGGTAGAAGAACACGCGCGTAATCGCGTGCCCTTTCTCCAGCGCGGCCTTCGTGAAGTGATAGGCCGTGTCGGACGCCTGATGCGTGTAGGGGCCTTCGTTGACGACGATTGCGAGCTGCACGTCCTTCTCCCCTAGAAATGCACGTGAGCGGACATGTTCATGGTCTTGCGCGAGCCGGTCCACGTGTCGAGGTGGTGCTTCGTGAAGGCGAAGCCCGTCAGCTCGAAGAAGCGCGGCCAGCCGATGCGCTCGATCCACTCGCCCATGCGCTCCCAGTCCTTCGCGTTGTCCTTGTAGGCGTAGAGGATCTTGCGGACGACCTCGGCGACTTCCGGCCAGCGCGGCGCGTTGTTCGGCAGATTGGCGACCACGAGCTTGTGGAAGGACGGCTTCGAGCGCGCGTTCGAATGCTTGCCGCCGACCCAAACGGCGATCTTGGTGGAATCCGCGCCGTTGATCTGCATGGGCGGGCACGGCGGATAGCAGGCGCCGCAGCAGACGCATTTCTGCTCGTCCACTTCGAGCGACGGCTTGCCGTTCACCATCGCGGGGCGGATGGCGGCTACGGGGCAGCGCGCCACGACGGCGGGCCGTTCGCAGACCTTGGAAACAAGGTCGTGATTGATCTTCGGCGGCTTCGTGTATTGCACGTTGATGGAGATGTCGCCCTGGCCGCCGCAGTTGATCTGGCAGCAGGATGTCGTGATACGCACGCGGTTCGGCATCTCCTCCTTGACGAACTCCTCGAACATCATGTCCATCAGGCTCTTGACCACGCCTGACGCGTCCGTACCTGGGATGTCGCAGTGCAGCCAGCCTTGAGTGTGCGAGATCATCGACACCGAGTTGCCGGTGCCCCCCACGGGGAAGCCTTCCGCCTGCAGTTTCTGGATCAGCGCTGGGACTTTCTCGAAGGACGAGACCATGAACTCGATGTTGCTGCGCGTCGTGAAGCGCACGTGGCCTTCGGCGAACTGGTCGGCGATGTCGGCGAGCTTGCGGACGGAAAAGACATCCATCTGGCGCTGCGTGCCGGCCCGCACGGTCCAGACCTCGTCGCCGTTCTTGGCCACGTGATGCAGGACGCCGGGGCGCGGGCGGTCATGCCAGGCCCATTGCCCATAGTTCTTTTTCAGCACCGGATGCATGAAGGGGAACGGGTCTGGCACGCCGGTTTCGACAGGGCGGCGGGGTTGTGCAGGGGCGTTCATCCAAGAAGTCTCCGCGAAATCAAATTGAGTGTGTGGGAGAGCGGGCGCGCGATGGCGGCGCCGCACTTGCCTATTCAGCAGCGACGGTCAAACCGGCTTCCTTCGCCTTGCGCTCGAAATACTTCTCGGCCTCGTCGGTGAAGTCGTCGGTCCGAACGTAGCAGGACGTGCGCGGGTGATTGACCATGTTTGGATCGGGATCGACGCCGATGGCTTCGAGGAAGGCGGGCAAGCCGATGCGGTCCATGCATTCGCCGATGCGCTCGTGTTCGAGCGCGTTCTCCGCGAAGAAGTCTATGAGCTTTGTCGCGAACTCGACGAGCTTCTCGCGATCCTCATCCGTCTCCAGCTTCATGAAGGGGATAACCATGATGCCCATCATGTCGCCGACCTTCAGCGAGCGCTTACCGCCAAGCAGGATCGAAACGCCGCGGTCGTCGCCGGGAGATAGCGCCTTCGTCATCACGTTCATGCAGTGCATGCAGCGCACGCAGGATTTGTTGTCGACGTCGAGCGTGTCGTCGTCGTTCAGGCTTAGCGCCCTTGTCGGGCACATCGCGACGACGCTGTCGATCGTGTATTTGCGGCCGTGGCTGGCGACGTAGGCCTTCACCTCGTCCTGGTTCACCTTCATGGCGTCGCGCCACGTGCCGATCACCGCGAAGTCGGAGCGGTGGATCGCGTTCACGCAGTCGTTCGGGCAGCCGGAGAACTTGAACTTGAACTTGTAGGGCAGCGCGGGCCGGTGCATCTCGTCGAGGAAGGAGTTGATGACCGTGCGATGCGCCCGAACCTCGTCGTAGCAGGACTTCTCGCAGCGCGCGTGACCCACGCAACTCATGGAGGTTCTGAGCGCGGGGCCAGCGCCGCCGAGATCGAGACCCATCTCGTTCAGCTCGTCGAAGGCTTTCTGCGTGTTCTCAGTCGTACAGCCCTGGAACATGATGTCGCCGCTCTGGCCGTGAAAGGCGATAAGGCCGGAACCGTGCTTCTCCCAGACGTCGCACATCTTGCGAAGCAGGTCGGTGGTGTAGTGATAGCCGGCCGGCGGCTGAATGCGCAGCGTATGGAATTCCTTCGAGGCGGGGAACTTGTCGGCCACTTCCGAAAAGCGCGGAATGACGCCGCCGCCATAGCCAAACACCGAAACGGTGCCGCCCTTCCAGTAGCCTAGGCGATTTTTGTAGGAGTGCTCAAGCTGGCCGAGAAGATCATTCATCATCGGCGCGTAGGGCTTGTCCTTAGCATCACGCAAATTCTTGAGGCCGGTCACGAAGCTCGGCCACGGGCCCGTTTCAAGCTCGTCGAGAAGCGGCGTCGCATGCTTCTGGGGTTGCGCAGCCTTCGGCGCATCGTCGCTCGTCATTCAGCCTCCCTGCTCAATCGCGTGGCCCTTGCGGTCAAATTTTGCCCGCACTCGCTTGCGATTAGTTTTTTGTTCCAAAAACGCCTTGCTTGAGCGAATTTTTGCCAAGCTAGCATACCTTTTCATGTATGACAATCATTCATAGCTGTGAATACGTTTATGTGTTAGCGTTTTTAACGACGCATACGCCCGGCGTGACGCCGACGAAAAACGAGGATGAGAAGGATGCATTCGCCGAGCCACGAGGAGCCGAGGTCTCAGCAAGGCGGCCCCTTCTGTCTCGATGACAGACGCGCCTATGGCGCCTGGCGGGCGGCAAAGCTTGCCGGCTATCCGAGGTCCGCCGACGCGCTTCGTGTCGCCATTGCCGATCTGGCGAACCCTTCGCCGGATGAGCGTATCGCTGTTCGAAGCCTTTGCGCGAAAGCGAATATGGCGATCTATTCCGCGGGCGCTGCGGCCATCGATCCTCTCCTCGTTCGCCCCGCCTTGCGCGCCTTCGCGGCCGCCTTCGGCCTGAGGCGCAGCGAGCATCACCGCTCGCAAGGCGCGGATGGCGCTGTCCGCATCGAGGTCGCGACATCGGGCGGACGCGCCGACTACGTTCCCTACTCAAACAAGCCTTTGAGCTGGCACACAGACGGCTACTACAATTACCACGGGCCATCTGACTGCGTTCAGTCAATGCTACTGCATTGCGTTCGCGACGCGCCGGAAGGCGGCGTGAACGCGCTTCTCGACCACGAGATTGCCTATATACGGCTCAGGGATCGCGCTCCTGATTTGCTCGCGGCGCTGATGCATCCGCAAGCCGTGATCATTCCGGCGGGCGAGGATGGCCATGGCGATCCACGACCCGATAATGCTGGGCCGGTGTTTTTTGTCGAGCCTGTGACGCAGGCGCTCGTCATGCGCTACACGGCGCGCAAGCGTCATGTGGTTTGGCGCGACGACGTAGCGACCAAGGCGGCGGCGAACGCGCTTGAGGAGATTCTTGAAAGCGACCCTTTGATCGTTCGAGCCAAGTTGCGTCCTGGCGAAGGCTTGATCTGCAACAACATTCTGCACAACCGCACCGGGTTTAAGGATAGCGCGGACGGACCGGGACGCCTCCTTTACCGGCTTCGCTTCCACGACCGGGTCACCCATTGAAAAAGGCAACGAGAAAAGCATGCTCCAAATCAGCGACATGATCATCACGCATCCCGAGATCACCTCTTTCAGTCAGCTTGAGGTACTCGTGAAGGAGGCGGCGCGCGCGGGGACCATCCATCTCAACTTCGATCTGAAGCCCGAATATCCCGACACGCCGCGCAATTGGCAGGACCGGCTCGAAACGGCCTTTCTGTCGATTGTCGGCAGCGGTCGATAGGAGGCCAGTATGCAAGGCGAAACGAAGGTAAGGCTCGAAACGCTGTCCGCGCCTTACGGCCGTCAGGTTCAGCTCGACGACGTCCGCTTCGAAAGCGGGATGCGGCTGTTACGCATGACTATCCGCGAAGGGATGCGCATCACGGTTCTCGACATTGACGCTCCGACCGCGCTTGCGCTCGCGAAAACCATGACGGAATGGGCGGGACGCGTTGCAGACCCAGAAGAGAAAGCTTAGGCCGTGGACCAGCTTCCGATTTTCTTCCAGATCAAAGGCAAGCCTGTCGTTGTGGCGGGGGGCGGGACCGTCGCTGCACGGCGCGCCGAGTTGGCGCTGAGAGCCGGCGCCAAGGTCAAGGTTTTCAGTAAGACGCTGAGCGACGATTTTCGCGCTCTGTCTTCCCGCGAAGGCTTCGAACACGTCGATCGCCCTGTCGCGCTGTCTGACATTCAAGGCTCGGCGCTCGCCTTTTGCGCAACGGGCGACCCGGCTGCGGACCGGGAGGTCGCCAGCCTTGCGAAGCTGGCGCGGGTTCCCATCAACGTCGCGGACGCGCCCGACCTTTGCGATTTCATCATGCCGTCGATCGTCGACCGCGACCCGCTCGTGATAGCCATCTCGACCGGCGGCGCCTCGCCGGTGTTCGCGCGCATGATCCGTTCGCGCCTCGAAAGCGTCATCCCGGCCGCTTACGGGCGCCTCGTCTCGCTCGTTGGCGCCTATCGCGAGCAGCTCGGCGCGGCGCTGAAGGATGGCGCCGCGCGGCGCCGTTTCTGGGAGCGTATTCTTGAGGGGCGCGTGGCCGATCGCTTTCTTTCGGGCCACGAGAGAGAAGCGCGCGCCGAACTCGAACGCGCGCTGGCGGGCGCCGCGGAAGGCGAAGAAAGGCACGCTGTCGGCGAGGTCTATCTTGTGGGTGCGGGGCCGGGCGATCCGGACCTCCTCACCTTCCGCGCGCTCCGCCTGATGCAGCGCGCCGACGCCGTGCTGTACGACCGGCTTCTGCCACACGGCATCTTGAACCTCGTGCGCCGCGAAGCCGAGCACATCTATGTCGGCAAGCTGCCGGACGACCACATCATTCCGCAGGAGCAAATCACAGCGCGGCTCATCGAACTGGCGAGCCAGGGCAAGCGCGTACTGCGCCTCAAGGGCGGCGACCCCTTCATGTTCGGGCGCGGCGGAGAGGAAATCGAAGCGCTCGCCGCCGCGGGCATCCCGGTCCAGGTCGTGCCCGGCGTCACCGCGGCCACAGGATGCGCCGCCTACGCCGGCATACCGCTTACCCATCGCGACCACGCTCAGGCCTGCGTCTTTGTCACCGGCCATTCCCGCGGCGATGGCCTCAGCCTCGATTGGACTGCGCTGATTCAGCCGCGCCAGACCGTGGTCATCTTCATGGGATTGGGAAAGCTCGCCGGCCTGATGAAAGAGTTCGTCGCGCGAGGCGGCGATCCCAATCTGCCGGCGGCCATTATCGACAATGGCACGCGCCCAAATCAGCGGGTGGTGACGGGGACGGTCGAGACGCTTGCCGATCTCGCCGCCAAAGCGAACCTGCACGGCCCTGCTATCATCATCCTGGGAACAGTAGTGACCTTGCGCGACAAGCTTGTTCCGGAAGGCTCTGCCGCGCCAGCGCCGGGCGGCGCCTTCGCAAACGAGGCCGTCCCTTCGTCGTTGAGAGCCCCCGTTTGAAAAACCCAAAAGAAAAGAATCTTGCGCGCTTTGGCGCGTTATGGCCTTTCCAAGGTCAAAGTTTTAGATCATGATGTATGAATATGTATAAGCATCAAGAAAAATACGCGTAAGCGGCCCTAGGGAAACGTTCAAGGGAAGGAAGCAAGGAATGGCGCACATCGTCGTGCTCGGCGCCGGATTGGGCGGCGTCATCATGGCTTACGAAATGCGTGACCAGCTGCGCAAAGGCGACAAGCTGACCGTCGTCACCAAGGAGCCAAAATACCACTTCGTTCCCTCAAACCCGTGGGTGGCCGTAAACTGGCGGACCCGCGAAGAGGTGGAAATCGACCTCACGCGCACCTTCGCAAAACGCAAGATTCATTTCATCCCGGTGGCCGCCAAGAAGGTGCGCCCCACCGAAAATTGCATCGAGCTGGAGAACGGCGACAGGGTCGACTACGACTTCCTGATCATCTGCACAGGCCCCGAACTCGCCTTCGATGAGATCGACGGGCTCGGCCCGCAGGGCCACACGCAGTCCATCTGCCATGTGGACCACGCGCAAAGAGCCTCCGAAGCATTCAAGGCATTCTGCGATAACCCCGGCCCCATCGTCACGGGCGCCGTGCAAGGCGCGTCCTGTTTTGGCCCGGCCTACGAATACACGTTTATTCTAGACACTGAACTCCGCCGCAGGCGCATCCGCGACCGCGTGCCCATGACGTTTGTGACCTCTGAGCCCTATATCGGCCATCTGGGCCTCGATGGCGTCGGCGACACCAAGGGCGTTCTCGAAGGCGAGATGCGCAACCATCACATCAAGTGGATCACCAACGCGCGCGTCCAGAAGGTCGAACCTGGCAAGATGACCGTGGAGGAACTTAACGACGACGGCGCGCTCAAGAAGGTGCATGAACTGCCCTTCGCCTACTCGATGATGCTTCCGGCTTTCCGAGGCATCGAGGCGGTGCGCGGCGTCGAAGGCCTCGTGAACCCGCGCGGCTTCATCCAGATCGACAAGACGCAGTGCAATCCCACTTTCAGGAACGTCTATTCTGTTGGCGTTTGCGTCGCGATCCCGCCCATGGGGCCGACGCCGGTGCCGTGCGGCGTGCCGAAGACGGGCTTCATGATCGAATCCATGGTGACGGCGACCGCGATGAACATCGGCGAACGGCTTCGCGGCAAGGGCGCGCAACACGAGGCGACCTGGAATGCGGTTTGCCTTGCGGATTTCGGCGATTCCGGCGTGGCCTTCATCGCTCAGCCGCAAATCCCGCCGCGCAACGTGAACTGGTCTGCCTCCGGCAGATGGGTGCATCGGGCCAAAATCGCATTCGAAACCTACTTCCTGCGCAAGATGCGCCGCGGCGAGAGCGAGCCGTTCTATGAAAAGGCCGCGCTGAAACTGATTGGCATCGGCAAACTCAAGCGCGTCACCTGACCCAAAGAATGCGCCGCCGGCCAAGGGCTGGCGGTTGACTTGCGATCGTTAAATAGAGATATTCGAATATATGAAATAAGCCGCTCGCAATGCGATGGGAGGATAGGCCTGCATGACCGAAGGCAACGGCGCTGGAAAAAACCAGAAGAGGATGTCGATCATCGTCACCAAAGGCTCGCTCGATTGGGCCTACCCGCCGTTCATCCTCGCCACCACGGCGGCGGCGATGGGCGTCGAGACCACGATGTTCTTCACCTTCTACGGTTTGACGCTTCTCCTGAAGAAGCTCGACCTAAAGATTTCGCCAATGGGCAACCCCGCGATGAAAATGCCGATGGCCGGCATGCACATGGGTATGCCGAACTGGGTTTCGGCGATACCGGGCGTGGACACGATGGCCACCGGCATGATGAAGGACATGATTAAGAAGAAGGGCGTCGCCTCGATCGAAGAATTGCGCGACATGGCGCTCGAAGCCGACGTGAAGATGATCGCATGCCAGATGACCATGGACCTCTTCGAGTACAAGCTGGAAGACATGATCGAAGGGCCGGTGCTCGGCGGCGCGGCAACCTACATCGAACTGGCGCTGAAATCGGACGTCAACCTGTTCGTCTGAGCGCGACGCTTTAAGCAATCACATCATCAAATCTCTACCTGGGAGGAACCATGGCCGACAAGACGCTCGACGCGAAGGGTCTCAATTGCCCGCTGCCGATCCTGAAGACGAAAAAGATGCTTAATGATGTCCCGGCGGGTGGCACCCTGGAGGTGCTGGCTACCGATCCGGGCTCCGTCGCCGATATGGCTTCCTTCTGCCGTACGACTGGAAATGAGCTTCTGGAGTCGACGAAAGACGGCGATGTCTTTCGCTTCCTGATCAAGCACACGGCCTGACAGCCCCGCAATTCTGGTCACGACAGCGATCCGTCGGGCACGCCCGGCGGGCGCTTTTATCAAGACGCTCCCAAAGCACGTTTGATGAAGAACTGCCGACGAACAGCAAACCCGTGCGCGGACGCTTGCAAGGACTGGTGGGGCTGTGACGCGCGCCGGGAAGTCGAACCTCAGCGCGTGTTCCAGATAGGACAGCGTTCACCCTGGGCGAATTATCCAGGCGCGCAAAGCCAAAGTGAAGACAGTGCCCCACGTGAAGCAAGCTGCTGCAGCACGCCTCGGATGAAGAACGGGATCAGAATAGCGGCACACGTGCCGAAACCGATAAATCAGGCGGCGAACCAAACGCTGGCAGGGACGCGACTGAGATCGCCTTCGTAGCCTGGATGAGTATCGCCGAAAAGCTCTCCACGGCCTACGCCCCGCAACTGACAGTGGCAAGGAGATCGCTGCGACGAACGCTCGCCTCGATGGGCGGCCCTGAGGCTTGGAAGGCCATCCTTGAACGGCTGCCCAAGGCGAGATTTTTGCTCGGCCAGGGAAAGTGCGGTTTCTGGATCAGCTTCGAGGCGCTCTGCAGCGAGCATGTCCGCATCAGGCTCCTCGAAGGGGCCTACGACCATGTTCCCGGCATGCCGGAATCCGCAAAGCCAGCGTCGGTCAGCGACGTTTCCATCGAACGCTGGCGTCAAACGTGTGAAGAACTGGCTGACCGCGAGCAGAGCTGCGTTGGAGCTCTGGCCTGCATCCTGAGGGACGCCTCCCAGGACCAAGGGCTGCCTTGTGCCATCGGACTGCCTGGCGTGCTTGCCCTCGTGAGGTCGGTGGCAAAATCTTGGATTTGCAGCCACAGCGGTCGACGGATCCCCAAGGAGCGCCGGCTGTTCTTAAGCAGATGGCCCTCTGTCAATTTCATGGTGTTTCAAACTGTGTGACTCGGTCACAGACGCCGGCGTCTGGCACGGTACTTTGGGCGAGGAAGAACCATCGTCCGCGACGGCCGCTATTCTGCGGCCCGAGCGCTGCAGTTGGAGGCGTGACGTTGCTATGAACACGGAAGCCCACGAACCCACATTGCCGGACTTCGCCGCGTTTCTCTCTCGACAGCGCGAGCCATGCAAAAACCGGCTTGGGGAAAATAGTCCGATGACAACAAACACCGCCGAAACAATTGTCTGCCCGTCCTGTGGCGCCATCAACAGAGCGCCAGCCTCGCAACTCGCCGCCGGCGAGCGCCCGTCCTGCGGCGGCTGCCGCAAGACGCTTTTTGAAGGCGTTCCTCACGAGGTAAGCAGAGTTGACGAGTTTGATAAGCTGATCGGAGATACTACCATTCCCGTGCTCGTCGATTTCTGGGCCGCATGGTGCGGGCCGTGCATGCAGATGGCGCCGCATTTCAAGGCCGCGGCGCAGGCTCTTGAGCCCCACGTCCGGTTCCTAAAGGCGGACACGGAAAGCCTTCCCAAACTCGCCGGCCGCTATGGCCTAAGGAGCATTCCGACCCTGATCTTGTTCTCGAAAGGCCGCGAGATCGCTCGTCAAGCGGGGGCTATGCAGTCCAGAGCGATCAAGCAATGGATCAGGCAGCATCTGCCCCAAGAATGACATGCTTGCCGGCGCCACGCGGCGCACTTGCGCCAGTTCTGCGGCTCTTCCCCCAAGCTGACATGAAGCTGAAATTGCATTTCAGCCCGCCGGAACCCTCCCCTCTGCATAGTCGCTTTGTAGGAGGAAGATTTCATGATCACGAAACGAACAGTTCCAATTCTGGCTGCTGCAGCCTTTATGGTCGGCGCAGCCATCGCGTCGCCCGCCTCGGCCCAGGGCATGGGCGGAGGCATGGGGATGGGCATGTGGCAAGGCCTCATCGGCAAGATCTGCGCAAAGGATTTGCAGATGCTTTGCCTTGGCGTCGAGCCGGGACCTGGGCAGCGGGCCTGCCTTGAAGGCAAGTCGAAACAGTTGTCCGAGAGCTGCCTCGCGGCGGTCGAATCCACCGGCCCAGATCGCGGGCGCGGAACCGGCCCGGTCGCGACCCTTTGCATGAACGACATCGCCAAGTTCTGTCCCGAGGTCGAGCACGCATTCGGCAAGGTGCGGACGTGCCTTGCCTCGCACAAGGGCGAGCTTGGCGAGTCTTGCGTCATCGCGCTCGAAAACACCGGACCCGGCTGGGCTCACTAGCGAGAAACGGCTTTTTACTTGAGGAGGACGTCATGATCACGAAGCGCATAGTCATCATCGCAGCCGCTGCGGCGGCCACGCTGGTTTTCGCCGATGCCGCGTCGGCGCAAGGCTTCGGCCGCGGCCCTGTCGCAACCCAATGCGCGCCGGAAATCAGCAGGTACTGCGCCCATGAACGGCACGGCGGCGGAGCCGTTCGCGCCTGCCTGGAATCGAATTGGCGGAGACTGTCGCACGATTGCCGGGCCGTGCTCGGGCGAACCGGCGGCGGCCAGCGCTGGCGTTAGGTGAGCGCAAGGAGACCGATATGAAGAGGACTTCGCTTATTCTTTCCGCCATGTTCCTTGGAGTTGCGGCGTTTGGCGCTCCCGCCATCGCCCAGAAAGGAACGGGCGAGCCGACGGGAGTGGCTCGGCAGGGCCTTAAACTTCCAATTGAGGCCATGTCGGGGACCATCAAGGACATCAAGATCGGGCCATGCGAGAAAACGACCGGCCGGGCGAAGGAGGGGGCACACCTCCTTGTGCTGGCGCCGGACGGAAGGACGATCAACCTGCATTTGGGTCCGACCTTCGCCTTGCGCGACGAGCTCAAACAGCTTGCAGCCGGCCAGGAGATTTCTTTCGACGCGTTCCGCACCGACCGCATGCCGAAGGACGCCTACATCGCTAAATCCATCAAGGCGGGCGACAAGCTCTTCACTTTGCGCAACGACAGTCTGCGTCCGAGATGGGCCGGTGGCCGTGGCGGCGGACGCGGGCGGGGAATGGGACGTGGCGGCGGAGACTGCGGGTGGTAAGGACCGCCTGTAATTCGGGAGGAAACGATGCGTACAACACTTATGGCGGCGGCTTTTCTTTCGGCTTTCGGGGCCGCCGCTCAGGCTGAGGACACTCGGATCGCCCTCGACCTCGCGCCCGATGTCAAGGCGCAGTTCCTGGAGCACATGCGCACCCACATGACCTCGCTCAACGACGTCATCCAGCTCATGTCCAGCGGCAGAATCCGGGAGGCAGGCTCGGTTGCCCGCTCCGAGATGGCGATTGGCAAAGGTACGGGCATCGGCCGCTTCATGCCGCCCGAGTTCAGGGAAATGGGCTTCGACTTCCATCGCAGCGCGGATGACTTCGCCCGCATGACAGCCGACATCGCCGAACCCATGGACGCGGCGAGCTGGTCGAAGGCGGCGAACGGCCTCGCTCAAATCACGGCGCGCTGCAACGCTTGCCACGCCACATTCCGCGTCAAGTGAGACACTGAAATAGCTTGGGCGCGCTGGCGTTCCGCTTGCTTCAGCGGATCGCCCTGCTCGGTTTCATCGGCACGGATCGGGTCTGTTCGAGATAGGCTTCCTCGACCTCGGACAGCTCAATTTCGTCGTAGCCGGTGATCATGGTCCGGACATAGTGGAGCGCGGTCTTTCCGGTCGTTGTCATGTAGATATGGATGATGACGAACGCCGCCATGATGAACGCCGCGGCTGTGTGCAAGAACGCTGTGGCGGTCAGCGCGCTTCCCGCCCAGGGGTAATGGCTCCACAAGTCGTAGAGCAGGTAGATGATACCGGTGCACCAGAGCGCCGGGCCGACAATGACCATGAAGGTCATGTAGGCGAGCGATTGCAGCGCATTCTGCTTGCGCTGGAGGCCCTTTTTATAGGGATGCGGCTCGCCCCACAAAATGCCCCAGGCATAGAAGCGGACAACTCGGAAAATCCCCTTCTTGAAAAGGTATTGCTTCCACTGGCCCGTGGTGAAGTGCCAGAACGTCGTGATGGTCCACAGCACGATCAGCGCAATCGCCGTGTAGGTGTGGATCGTCGCCGCCGTGCGGTAGCTCAGGAGATTGTGGGTGCCGTGGACGCCCAGGCCGGAGAAGAACAGCGTGAAGATGAGCGCAGCCTGAGACCAGTGCCAGAAGCGCTCGAAACGCGAATAGATCATCACGTCGCGCTTGAATATGCGCCGCTGTTTGGGGTCGATATAGCCCGGCGAGAGATTTTCGTCAGTCACGGTTGCGTCCCCCCCTCAGATAGCGGCGCGCCAGGCCGCGCAGCGTCGCATGGATGATCGCTCCGAAGAATGCGCCTCCGATGAGGAGGTAGCCGAGGATGTCGAGCCATCTGAAATGATCGCGCCCGGGCATATAGAACCCTGCAAGGTCTTGGAGCCGCCCCTTTGGCGCGTGGCATTCACCGCAATCGAGCGCCTTCTCTTTCGGCGCAACCATATGCGTCGTCGGCCAATAGGAATAGGTCTGGATGAAACCGTACTCGCCGCTATACGGCCTTCCGTTCTCTTCCATCGCGACCTTGATGGCGCGGTCAAAATCGTAGTTGCCCCAATAGGCATCCTTGTCCTCGCCCCAGAGGTGGAGGTAGACGAGCGTATTGTTGCCCTTGTCGTAGGGCTGGACGGTATGCATGCGCTTGAACGGCCAGATGCGCGCCTGCGGGTCGTCGTAGGAGCCTGAGAAGGCGTTGATCGGGATCGGCTGCTTCGACGGGTCGAACTTTGTGTCGATGGTCGTGTAGCGCATCTGCCCGTCGAACCAGGCGTAATAGGGAAGCAGCGTGCGGCCCTTCTCGGGCCAAGTCTCGCCATAGACGAAGCTGCCCTTGATCGAGCGGTAGGTGTGGCGCGGTTCGCCATTCCCCTGCACATAGGTCTCTTCGCTATAGCCTTCGCCGTTCTTTAGCTTACCGGCCTCTCGCCAATCCCAGTCCACGACCGTCGCCACGCCGCCTCGCGACAGCGCGGGGATGTGGCAGGTCTGGCAAGCCACCTTATTGACATGGCCGTTGAGCTTGATGCCGATCAGGTTCGTGTTGGGATGCGGGGAGACCCCGTGGCAGGACTCGCAGGTCGCCACATCGCGGCGCAGCCCCGGCTTGCCCGCGCCTTCCGGGTCCTTGGCGTGAATGTCGTAGCGGCTTCCCGCGAAGATGTGCTGCTTCGAGAGATGGCACGTGGAGCATGCGAAGTTGAGGCCTTTGCTGTCCATGTGCACGTCGAGGTTGTGCGATGGATTGATCAGCGAGGAGTTGAGATCGCCGTGCTTCACGCCGTCGCCGCCGCCGCCGTTGAAATGGCAGGTTCCGCAATTCGCTCTTTCAGGGCGTCCGACGCTTTGAGCAACCTTCGCCCATTCGATGGGCGCCAGCCCCTCGAACATGATGCTGCAAGCCGCGTTGCCCTTCGTTGGCGGCGTTTTGTAATAGGTTCCGGTCTGCTCGTGGCAGACGACGCAATCGATGTTCTCCTGGTTCTTGAAGTCGAACTTCGCGCTCGTCCAGTTGTAGCTGGCGTGGCACTGGGCGCACATGCCTTCGTTGCCGCGGGCGTTGGTGCAGAAATTGTTCACGACATTATGCTTGCCGAGCAACTGGCCAGTTTTCGGGCTCTTGTATTCCCACGTCCAATGGATGGACTTCATGAATTGGTGGCCGGCTTCGTTGTGGCACGTCAGGCAGGCCTTCGTCACCTCCGAGCCGTTCTTGAATGGCCCTTTCAAAGCCTCGAACTTGGTGTGGTCGGCCGTTGAGTTCGTGGCGCGCGGAGCCGCTTGCGGCTTCTCGGCCGCTGCGCGGATCTCTGCCTGCTCGCCTTGCAAATCGCCGGCGCGAAGTGGCGTGAAGCCGAGCGCCGCAAGGAGCAACGCCAAAATCGCGGCTGCAGCAGGCGACCGCCCTTGCAGGGGCTCATGCATCCGGTTCCTCCCGAGCCGCGTTTTCCGCGGGCTATTTCTTGTCTTCGAACGGCGCCGTTTCCGGCAGCATCGGTTGGAGCGTCTCGTGCTCGCCTTCAGACGGCACCGTTAAGATCATATTCTTATATTGCTATTCATGCATTGATGATTGTCATTCGAGCTTCGCGTCTGGCTCCAAATATCTCATCAGGCGCCGGCCGGGGCCGGAACGCAATGGATCGCCTCGCTCAGAGTGTTCTCTTCGGTTCGCTTAATCTTGATGCCGGCGTCGCGAAACACATAGTCAGGGCCCCGGCCGCTCAATTCCACCTTCGCGAGGACGATGTCGACCTTCTGAGCCGCAAGCCATTGAGCGACCTGCATGCCCTTTCCTTTGTCCAGGTCGTGGTGGGGGTTCGGCAGAATCCGCTGCTCGATCACGGCGCCCGCTGCCTGCCCGACCGAGACGAAGGCGAAATAGGCGGCTTCGCCAAAATGCTCGCTGATCGCGCCGGAAAGGCTGGCAAGCGGAATGGCGTAAGTGGTCTGCGCGGATTTCCGGGCTTCCAGGTGAAGCAGCACCCGTTCAACCTGCGGGATGGCTGTGCGTACTGCCTTCCCGATGCGCTCCAAAGCCGCCTCGGCCTTTCCAAGCTCGCCGCCCTTCAGCGCGACGCCCGCCTCTGCAAACCGGAAGCGGCCCGCATTGCGGGCGGTCACCCACTGAACCTCCGCGATAGCGGGATCGGCAAGGATGATTTGCTTGATTTCGTTCACGCGCTCCGCATCGAGCGAAGCGTCGAGCAGAACCCTCACGGCGTCGGCGAACAGGTCCCAGCCGGTCTTGACGATGGCCGCCACGATAATGATTGCTGCCGCTCGGTCGAGCGGATAGCCAAACCGCGATGAGAGGAGCGCTACCAAAGCGAGGCCAGTCGTATAGGCGTGGATGCGAAACTCGCGCGCTTGCGCGATGAGGGCAGGCGAGCCGGCCGCGATTGCAGCCCGAAGCTCGAATTGGCTGAAGATGAGCGGGATCGCAAGCGTCACGGCCAGGGCGGCGAGCATCCAACCGTCCACGTGAAGTTCGACGCTTGCGCCGAAAAATGCGTTACGCACGACCTCATATGCCGTAAAGAAGATCATGCCGCCGATGGCGGCGGATATGAGATTCTCAACCTTATAAAGACCGTAGGGAAAAGCGTCGGACTGGCGCGCCGCGATCTTCAGCCCGATCACGACGGCGACGGCCGCGACGAGGTCGACCACGTTATGAATCAACTCCGCGATGACGGCCAGACTTCCCGAGAAGGCGGCGATCACGCCAAGAAGGGCAACGAGCGTGACGCCGACCGCTATCGAGTACCATCCCCAGCGGATCGCGCTGGCGATTGCGGCGTCCGTTTCGATTGAATGCGTCATGCGATTACCGGAATGCCGATCCGGCGGGGACGCCAAGCCGCTTGAAAACCAGGGCCGCCGGACAGAATCCCGTAAATCCGGATTGAACGAGATTCAATCCGGCGAATGCCGTCAAGAGATACCAATACTCGCTGACGAAATGCCCGAGCGCCAAGCTCGCGAGCACCATGAAGCCAGCAAAAATGAAGACGGCCTTGTCGATCGTCATTGCTATTCCTTTTGCCATGTTTTGGGAGGACGTTCCCGCCCCAGCCGCCGCTTTCAGGCGTGGGCGCCACATAATCGTTGCTGAAAACGATCCTAGGTCGCTCCAGGCGCAAGGTCTGTGACTTGGTCACAGTCGGGAGCCCGAAACCTCGCTACTTCTCTTATCCGCCTTATTAGCCTCAATTGCGTTGGCGCGCTCACAACGAGTTGGCTACGGGAGGCGTGGAGCCATGTTAGGCTGTTGGACAAAGGAAGGACAAAATGGAGATGGAGCTGAAACGCGGCTACAAACAGCTGATGGCTGACGCGCTCGCGAAAATTGAGACGCTTAGCGTTGCCGACGCGCTGACCAAGCTTGGCGATCCGGACGTCGTGTTCGTCGACATTCGCGAAACCAAGGAGCTTGAGCGCGAAGGCGCTATTCCTGGAGCCTTCCACGCCCCTCGGGGCATGCTGGAATTCTGGGTCGATCCTGATAGCCCTTACCACAAAGAAATATTTTCTTCGGGCAAACGCTTCGTCCTGTATTGCCAGTCTGCTTGGCGTTCCGCGCTTGCCACGGCGACCTTGGTCGACATGGGCCTGACCTCCGTCAGCCACGTCGAGGGTGGGTTCTCTGCATGGAAGAAAGTCGGCGCTCCGGTTGAGGACAGACAACAGAAAGCATAAGCGCTTGTCGTCTGAAACCAGGCGCAGATTCCAAGCCCGTCGGTAGACGTCTTAGCGGCGTGGTCCGTTGCGGACGTTTATCGAACTGGTTTGTTCGCGTTCACTTTAATGGTGCGAAATCGTTTGCCGAGCTGGAGGTTATTGTGTCGACAACGCTGCGCCCCTTCGCCCTTGCCATATTCCTGATCCTGCTTGCCGCGCCAGCGCTCGCCTACGATGCGCCAAAGCAAAAGCAGACGAAGCTCGGGCTTTATCTCACGCCGGCCGAAGCGGCTTCTCTCTTGAGGACAGAACGCTCCAAGGTGCTCTTCCTCGACGTTCGCACGCGAGCCGAGATCCAGTTCGTGGGATACTCGGAGGAGGTTGACGCCGTTGTGCCCCTAGCCGAAATGGGCGAATGGGACGAAAAGGCCTCGCGCTTCAAACTTGAACTGAACCCTGCTTTCCGCAAGTCCGTCGAGACGCTCCTCGCATCGAAGGGGCTCGGAAAAGAAGACAAGATCATCTTGATGTGCCGGTCCGGCGACCGCTCGACCGTGGCGGCAAATTTGCTGGCCGAGTCCGGATTCACCCAGGTCTACAGCCAGATCGAAGGCTTCGAGGGCGATATGTCTGCTGACGGCCGTCGCAACGTGAACGGCTGGAAGAACGCCGGCCTGCCTTGGACCTACAAGATGGATAAGGCCAAGGTCGTCTTCTCGAAGAACTGACCCTTGCGCAGACGACTGCCTGCTTCAAAGCACGTTGATGGGCGTCTTCAAGAACACCTTTCCATCCGGCTCAGGCTGCGGCAAACGCCCGCCGCGGATGTTGACCTGGATTGAGGGAATGATCAGTTTCGGCATGCCGAGCGTCTTGTCGCGCGCGGTCCGCATCGCAACAAACTCGTCCTCGCTTATGCCATCGCAAACGTGAATGTTTCGCGCGCGCTCCTCGCCGACGGTGGTCTCCCACGCGATGGCGCGGCCGTTCGGGCCGTAATCGTGGCACATGAACAGACGCATCTCGGGCGGCAGGCTCAGAACCTTCTTGATGGAGCGGTACAGCGTTCTCGCGTCGCCGCCGGGGAAATCGGCGCGCGCGGTGCCGCCGTCGGGCATGAAGAGCGTATCGCCCACGAAAGCGGCGTCGCCGATTACATGCGTCATGCAGGCGGGCGTGTGTCCTGGAGTGTCCATGGCGAAGGCGGGCAGCGCGCCGATCTGGTAAGTCTCGCCGTCCTTGAACAACCTGTCGAACTGGCTGCCGTCGCGGCGGAACTCCGTCCCTTCGTTGAAGATCTTGCCGAAGACATCCTGCACTTGCCGGATATGCTCGCCGATGCCGATTTTGCCGCCAAGCTTCTCCTGGATATAGGGCGCCGCGGACAGATGATCCGCATGGGCATGCGTTTCGATCAGCCATTCGAGCTCGAGCCCGTTCGAGCTGATGTATTCGACGACCCTGTCGGCGGATGTAAAGCCAATGCGGCCCGCGGCGAAATCGAAGTCCATGACCGCGTCGATGACGGCGCAGGCCTTGGAGGCGGGGTCGCTCACGACATAGCTGATCGTATTCGTCCCGGGATCGAAAAACGCTTCGAATTGCGGTTTTTGTGTAATGTCGACGGGATAGACCTGCATTGTCTCCTCCAAGTCCGGTGACGCGTTCGCCGTCTTGAACGCGCGCTCTGCCAAAAGGTGGCGCCGCGGTGAAGGCATTCAATCATCACATTCATATATTTCTATAGATGGACCTGACACTCTGTGACAGAGTTACATCTGTGACAGAGTTACATACGCAGGCGTCGCGGCTCTCAGGCGCCAAGGGACCCCCATGCGGCGTGCTCACGGGAGCCGCAGGATGCCGCGCGCGCTTCGTTCGTTTCACGCAGACGATCGTTTGCGATCTCAAGTCGTGCCGCTATTCGACAGAAAAGGACATGCCCATGAAAGTCATCATTGTCGGCGGAGTTGCCGGCGGCGCCTCCTGCGCGGCGCGGCTGCGCAGGCTCGACGAGAAGGCCGAGATCTTGATGGTGGAGCGCGGTCCCTACGTGTCTTACGCGAATTGCGGGCTGCCCTATCATGTCGGCGGCGTCATCGAGAAGGAATCGAGCTTGCTTGTCGCGAGCGAGCAGCAGTTTCGTGAGCGCTTCGCCATCGATGTGCGGACCGGCTGCGAGGCCGTCGAGATCCTGCCGAAGGAAAAGAAGGTCAAGCTCCGCAATGTGAAAACCGGCGAGGTCCGCGAAGAGACCTACGACAAGCTCGTGCTCTCCCCGGGCGCGGTCTCGATCCGGCCGCCCCTGCCGGGGATCGATCTTCCCGGCATTTTCCAGGTTCGGACCGTGCCGGACGCCCGCCAGATCAAGCAATGGAACGAGGCGCGGCGCGCGGGCGGCGGGACCATGCGCGCGGTCGTGGTCGGCGGCGGCTTTATCGGTCTCGAAATGGCGGAGAACCTCGTCCATCTCGGTGTTGAGGTCACACTTGTGGAAATGCTCGACCAGGTTCTGCCTCCCATCGATCCGGAATTCGCGCGCCTTGTCGAGCAGCGGATCGAGAAAAACGGCGTGCGGCTTGCGCTTGGCGACGGCGTCGCGGCGTTCGAGCAGGCGGAAGTGGGCGCCATCGACGTGCGCACCAAATCGGGCGCGGCGCATCGGGCCGACCTCGTGATCCTCTCGCTCGGCGTTCGCCCGGACACGGTGCTGGCCAAGGCGGCCGGGCTTGAACTCGGCAAGCTTGGGGGCATTCGCGTTGACGACCATATGCGCACGAGCGACCCGGACATTTTCGCCGTCGGCGACGCCGTTGAGGTGAAGGATTTCGTCACCGGACAGTGGGCGCTTGTGGCGCTGGCTGGCCCCGCCAACAGGCAGGGACGCATAGCAGCCGACGTGATCGCCGGGCGGGACTCCCGCTTCAGGGGAACGCAAGGCACAGCCATCGTCGGCCTGTTCGGCGCGGCCATCGCCTGGACCGGCGCCAGCGAGAAAACGCTGAAGCGGCTCGGCGACTGCGACTATGAGAAAGTCGCCATCTACCCGAGTTCGCATGCGGGCTATTACCCAGGCGCGAAACCTATCGCCATGAAGGTTCTGTTCCGCAAGTCGGATGGGCTGCTGCTTGGGGCGCAAGCCTTCGGCGAGGACAATGTCGACAAGCGCATCAGCGCGCTCGCGGTGGCGTTGCAGCTGGGCGCGACCTTTCACGACCTGGAAGAAGCCGAGCTTTGCTATGCGCCTCAGTTTGGCAGCGCCAAGGACCCGGTGAACTTCGCGGGCATGGTCGCCGGAAACGCGCTCAGTGGTGACATGCCGCTCATTTATTGGGAGGACGCCGGGACTGGCTTCCTTCTCGATGTGCGCGAACCCGGCGAGGTTGCGGTGGAACCCATGCAAACGGCGCTCAACATTCCGATCGGCCAGCTCCGCGCTCGCCTTGGCGAACTCCCCCGCGAACGCGAGATCCAGGTCTTCTGCCGGTCTGGCCAGCGCTCCTACCTCGCGACGCGCATCCTTCTGCAACATGGTTTCAAGGCGAAGAACATCTCGGGAGGGATGCTTGCGAAGGCGCAAGTCGCGCAATAACCCGGAGGCGGCACATGACGGAAAAGACGGATCTCAAGCAACAGTTCCGCGCCATGGTTCAAGGCGCGCAGAGCCTTTCGGTCGCCTATGTCGGCGTGGTCAACGGCTTGTTCGCGGCTCTTCAACGGCTCGGCGCCGGCGACGTCGCGGCAATCGCGACAACCGCGAGGATGGACGCGGGCTATGTGCGCCGCTGGTGCGATGCGGCCTTCGCCTTCGGCTACGTCGAGGCGGACGGCGCCGTATTCAGTTTGAGCGAAACGGGCACGGCGATGCTGCCGGACGCGCCGAACACGCTGATGCCCTCCGCGTTAAGCGTCGTGCTGAACGCGCATATGGCCGAGCGCGCGGCGGGCCTGATGCGCACGGGCGAACGGCCGGGTCAGAAGGTTTTGGCCGAGCGCGAAACGATCCTGCCCTGGTTCGGCGCGATGCTGGAGGCGAGTTTCTCGCGCTTTTTCGAGGAGACGATCTGTGCGAGCGTGCCCGTCTTTTCTGAGATCGACGCGAAGGGCGGCCTCGTGGTCGATCTCGGCTGCGGCAATGGCTGGTATCTGCGCGCGCTCGGCCGCCGATGCGGTGCCGTGCAGGGACTCGGCCTCGACGGCTTTGAGGAGAACATCGCCCAAGCAACGCGCCTTGCCGAGCAAGAGGGGCTTGGCGGCCGGCTTCGCTTCGCGCATGGCGACGCGCACGCCTTCAACCTCGACGAGCCCGCCGATCTTATCGCCATAAATCGCGCCTTGCATCACGTCTGGGAGGCGGCGCTGGCCCCTTCATCCGGCGGATGCGCGACGCTCTGAAGCCCGGTGGCGCTATCGCCATCTGGGAACCGGATTGGCCGTCTGACCGCGCCGCTTTGCGCAAACCGGCGCTGCGCGGCCTCGCCTTGCATAACCTCAACGAACATGTGCAGGGCAATCACCTGCTCGGCGCTGACGAGATCGCCGAGGCCTTCGCCGCCGAGGGCCTCGCCGCGGAAATCTTCCGCTTTGGCGACGGCGTGGAGGCCATGATCGTCGCCCGCCGCGCCTGATCGTCGCGCCGGGGCTCACGCCGCCGGCAAATCGAGATGCGCCGAAAGGCCGCCGACTTTGGAACGGGTGAGACGCAACTGTCCGCCGTGCATCGCGGCGAGCTTGGCGACGATGGACAAACCGAGGCCGTGCCCCGGCATGCTTTCGTCGAGACGCTCGCCGCGCGCCAGAACCGTCGCTTGTTCCTCTTCGCTAAGCCCCGCGCCGTCGTCGTCGATGCTGACCAGGATGCGCCCGCCCGAGCGCTCTGCCGAGATGCGCACGGCGCTTTTCGCCCATTTGCAGGCGTTGTCCGCGAGGTTGCCGATCATCTCGCCGAGATCGTCCTCGGCGCAGGCCACCGCGAGATCGCCCGCCGCCTCGATCCGGAGTCGCTTTTCCGGATAGACGCGCTCAAGGGAGAACCGCACGTCCTCAAGCACTCTGTCGAGCGGGGCATTCGCGTCCGCGCGATGCCGGACCTGGGCGCGAGCGGCGACAAGATGATGCTCCAACACGCGCGCCATTTTATCCGTTTCTGCTTTGAGGATGGCGCCGCGTTCCTGCCCCATGCCGCTCGCCTCGTTGCGGATGACCGCAATCGGCGTCTTCAGCGCGTGCGCGAGATTTCCTGCTTCGGCGCGCGCCTGCTGCACCATGGCGTCGCGCTCATCGAGAAGGCCGTTCACCTCGTCGATGAGCGGCGCGATTTCGGCGGGGCTGTCCGCCTTGAGGCGCGGGCGGCGTCCGACCCTCACCTCTTCGAGTCCGCTCCGCACAAGGCGCAAGGGACGTAAGCCGAAGGTGACCTGCGCGGCAATCAGCACGCCGAGAGTCAGCCCAAGCGTGAGCAGCGCCGCCGCGAGCTGGCCCAGGAAGGTCAGCACGTCGTTTCGCACGGTGAGGCATGGCCCGGCCACGAGCACGGTAAGAGGCGGCTTGTCGTCCAGTGACGCGAGTGTCTCTGCGAGGATCTTGATCCGGACGTTCGCCGGACCGGGAACATTATCGAAAATCTCTAGCGCTCCCGGACGCGGCGCGCTCGACGGCAGCGTTTGCCCGCCAAGCGAGTGCGAACGCTCCAGCGTTTGGCCGTCGCCTCCGCGAATCTCCCAGTACCAACCCGAGGATGGCGTTTGAAAGCGCGCGTTGGCGGGACGCCAGCCAAGTTTGAGACCGTCTTTGTCTCCGGCATTGGCCGCCGCGACGAGTTCTTCGAGCTGACCTCGAAGCGTGTCGTCGAAATGGCGCTGCATCTGCGCGCGGAACAGGAAAAGCAGCACCGCCCCCGTCGCGAGCAGCGAGAAGATGAGCCAGGCGAGCGAAACAGCGATCAGCCGCCTCCTTAGCGAGCGCGTCGGCGCGGCTCGCGGCTCGGTTTTTTCCGCCATCGCGCGGACCTCGGCGTCCATATGCCCGACCGCCACGCTAGCCTTCGGAAAGCTCATAGCCCTGCCCACGCCTGGTCTGAATGATGTCCGCGCCGATCTTCTTGCGCAGCCGATTAATGAGAACCTCGATCACGTTCGAGTCGCGGTCCTCGTCGTGGCCGTAGATGTGCTCAGTCAGCTCCGTCTTCGACACGACATTGCCCGCGCGCATCATGAGATAGGCGAGCGCGCGGTATTCCAGCGCCGTCAGTTCGATGATCTCGCCGTCGCGCGTGATGCGCTGCGAGCCCGGATCGAGGCTGAGACTAGCGAAGGAAAGCGTGGCAGAGGCGTGACCCGACGCGCGCCGGATCAAGGCTTCGAGGCGCGCCAGAAGCTCTTCGATCTCGAACGGCTTGCCGAGATAGTCGTCCGCTCCTTCGCGCAGGCCCGTGACCTTCTCACGCCAGGAGCCCCGCGCGGTCAGGATCAGGACCGGCATGGAGCGCCCATCCGCGCGCCAGCGGCGCAGCGCCGAAAGGCCGTCGAGTTCGGGCAGGCCAAGATCGAGGATAACGGCGTCGTAGGGTTCGGTATCGCCGAGAAACCAGGCCTCCTCGCCGCTCGCGGTCTTGTCGACCGCATAACCGGCCCGCTCCAGCGCCGTCGAGACCTGACGCGCCAGGCTCGGATCGTCTTCCGCGAGCAGCACTCTCACTAGCTCTTCTCCAGGCCGCCCCGCCGAGCCTCAAGCCCAACATAGGCCGGCGTGGGCCTCCGGCTTTGATCTGCGCCAAACCCTTCGCAAAATGGCTACCAGCTTCAAGCTTACACGATGCTTAAACCGCACTTCAGCGGCGCGAGAACCGCGGGCCTCTACAGTCGTGTTCATCGCTTATTCGCCCAACCCGGACAAAAGGTAATTGCGGTAATTGCGCATACGCAATGACCGGGAGGCCTGATCGCCAATACGCTTTATCAACTCTTGCAGGGGCTCGGCGAAAAACCGGCCGCGCGCAAGATTTCTGATCCAGGACGGGGCGCCGCGCAGCCAATCGGACGAGTTAAGCGCGCCCGACAAGGTGGGTTTTAGATGGACACGACAGTCAACGACCTCCAAGGCGACGTATCGCGGCGGGATTTTATTACTCTTGCCACGACAGCGTTTGCAGCCGTAGGCGCCGCGGGCGCCCTGTGGCCATTGATCGACCAGATGAACCCCGATGCCTCCGCTTTATCTGTCGCTTCGGTGGAAATCGATCTCTCTCCCGTCCAGGTTGGGCAGGCGATTACGGTTTTATGGCGCGGCAAGCCGATCTTCATCCGTCATCGAACAGCGGAAGAGATCAAGAAGGCGCAAGACGTAGCGCTCTCGGACCTGAAAGATCCCTATGCGCAGGTGAGCGGGGCCCCTTCAGACTTGTCTGCGATAGATGCGAACCGGACAAAGCCCGGTAAGGAGAGTTGGCTCGTCGCAATCGGTATCTGCACCCATTTGGGCTGCGTACCGAAAGGGCAGGCTCCGAGCGACGACAGAGGTCTCTACGGCGGATGGTTCTGCCCATGCCACGGCTCGATGTACGACACCGCCGGCCGCATCCGGCAAGGCCCTGCGCCCCGCAACCTGGACATCCCGCCCTACGAGTTCACCGGCGCTGCGAAGATCAAGATCGGCTAGACCGCAGCGCCGCGCCTGGCAACTCCGTTCTTTTGAAGTATTAGGCAAACGCGTCCGAGGGCTCAGTGGCAGTCATTCAGGGAGCGCGTCTGCCCTTCGCAATGGTTTGCTCGATATGCAGGAGAATTCAAGAGCGAAAGAATGAGCCATGCACCGAACGACCCACCATTCACGCTGCTCGATGAAGCCGCGATCTCTACCGCGGACCTGCGCCCTGATCCTTTCGATTTCTGCTTCGTGGACATGCAATCGCCGAAACGCACAAGGACGACGTTCTGGCCGATGCGCCGGTAATCCCACGCATGGCAGCTACGGCCTGCCCGATCTGCGTAACGGGCCGCGTTTTACGCAGCGTTGCACTTTCGCTGAGGAGATGTAAATGACCTATCCCCAACTCCCCGAGGCCGAAGAGGTTGCGCGCCACTTTGTTAGGGCCCTGGCCAACCCGGAAATCCTTGAGGAGCCGTATCGCCGCTGGCAGATAGCGAATGTCCTTCCCGAATCCTTATGCACCGGCCTCCTGACCTTGCCGATTGCGCCCCCGGTCATCACGATCGACACAGGGGGAACTCGCGACGCTTTCAATAATCAGCGCACTTTCTTCACGCCCAAGATGCGGGAGCTGTTTCCCGCTATGTCGGTGCTGAGCGATGCGATGCCGCGACCCGAGGTTGCGCGGCAGTTCAAGGAAACGTGCGGCGTTGAGGGGGAAGGCGGCTACCTGCGAATGGAGTACATCCAGGATCTCGACGGCATGTGGCTTGAGCCACACCGCGACATCAAGGAAAAGCTCTTCTCGATGGTGATCTATCTTTGCACGGGACCATTCGCAAAGGATTGGGGCACCGACATCTACGATCACGACGTGAAGTGGTGCGGGCGCGGGACGGCAGAGTTCAACTCGGCGGTGATTTTCATCGCGGGGCCGCACAGCTGGCACGGGTTCGACCCGCGGCCGATCTACGGCGTGCGCCGCCTCATGGAAATTAACTACGTGAGCGATACGTGGCGGGACAAGGATCAGCTCGCCTTCCCAGACCGGCCTTTTTCGCTGACTTAGGGGCAGCGGGCCGGCCCACAACGCTTCCCGCTTCGTAGGCTGAAAAATGGCCATGCATAACCATCGTTCAAACGCGGCGCAGATTGCACAAGTTGCAGTTTGCCTCCAGCCCCGCCGGTGTAGGCCGCTTGGAAAAATGATGGGTGGTAAGTCATAAGGCAGGCTTGACAGATGAGCCTACAGGTGAACATGCATCTGCCATCTGTTCCGCCTGATAGCCGGCTTCGTTCTTCAAGTCGCTGAAAGGAAAGTCATGCCGGATTCCAGCGCAGTATTCAAATATCTCGACGCAGCTGCCATCAAAAAGCTTGAGATGCGCACCAGCCCATACGAATGGGGCTATATTGACGATGCCATACCGTCGCAATTCAAAGAAGAGATTCTCTCAGATGCACCGATCATAACCACACGCGGCAGCTACGGAATCAAAAGTTATTTGGGATTACCACACCTCAAATACGGTCCGCACTTCGGTAAAATTATCGAAGAACTTCTGAGCGATCGCTTCCGAAAGATCGTCGAGAAGAAGATGAACATGGATCTGAGCAACAATCCACCGTGCATCGTCATGATGGGCAACACCACGGGCCATTACAATGAAGGCTATGCCCATCCAGATTCCAAGCATAAGATCGTTACTGTGCTCGTGGGGTTTTCGCGGGAGTGGCCATACGAGAAGGGCAAATTGCGCATCTTGCGCTCGTCCGACCGCGAGGATTACGAGTTTGAATATGCCCCGGTGTTCGGCGCAATGCTGATGTTCAAGGTTTGCGACCACTCCTGGCACGGCTTCCTGCCGCAAAAAGGCCAGCGTATGAGCCTGCAACTTTGCTATTATGACAATGAGAATAGCGTCCGCCGCGAGTACCTTCGCCATGGGCTGAGCGCCTTCGCCAAATCAAATCCGATACTAAACAAAGCGCTGAATGTGCTGCCAAAAAACGTCTGGGGCCTCATTCCAAGCAACAGGTGAGTGAGCTTTTGATGCTCTTTGCGGCTGTGGCTTGAGAACTTGGACGCACATAATTTCGCTGAGGATTCTCGTTGTGAACGATGGGAAGCGATAGAAGTTTTTGGTTGTGGCCCAGACACCGTTGCCCAAGTCCGCGAACAAGCCATTGTGGAAACGCTTATCACGGCGGCCCGGAGCCGCCTTTCTGCTTTACCGCTACTCGGCGGCGACAAGCGCGCCGCGGGCGGAGCTCGCGCTCTGCCGCGCGCTCTCCTCGGCCCTCAGCTGAATCGCCACCGCGCAAACAGCGCTTACGATACCGGCGCACACGACATAGAAGCAGAGATACCAGGGCTTGCCGCCGTTAGCCTGCAGGAGGTAGGTCGCGGCGATGGGCGTGAGCCCGCTCGCGAAGATGCCTGAGAATTGGTAGACGAAGGAGATGCCGGTGTAGCGGACGCGCGCATCAAAGAGATCGGCGAACAGCCCCGACTCCGGTCCGTAGCAGATGGGATAGACGATCCCCAGCGACGCGATCATCGCGAGATAGATCGAAGTCTCATCGCCGGAGCTGAAGGCCAAGAAGGCGGGATAAACGCTGATTGCGAGCGCGACGGCGCCCACGGCGTAGGTTCGCCCGCGGCCGACCCTGTCGGACAGCCAGCCGGAAAGAGGGATGAAGACCACCATGGTCAGCCCCGCCAGGGAGATCGCCCACAGCGCCACGCCCTTCGGCGCTTTCACGGCCATGGTGAGATAGGCGATGCTGAAGACGGCGAAGACGTTGAAAAAGACGCCATCGATGAAGCGCGCCCCCATGCCGAGCAGGATGTTCGCCTTGTACTCCCGCAGCATGGCGACGAACGGAACGCGGGCCTGCGCGCCCTGGGCCTTGATTTCCGCGAACTCCGGGGTCTCCAGGATGCGCAGGCGGATATAGAGGGCGATGGCGACCAGCACAAAGCTTGCCAGAAAGCCCACGCGCCAGCCCCAGGACAGGAAGTCGGCTTCAGGGAGATAAGACATCAGCGCGACGATGCCTGAAGCGAGGCAGAGTCCGATGGCGAGGCCAATTTGCGGCAGGCTCGCATAGAAACCCCGCCGGCCGGCAGGCGCGTATTCGTAGGCCATCAGGACGGCGCCGCCCCATTCGCCGCCAAGCCCAACGCCTTGCACCACGCGCAAGACGATCAACATGATCGGGGCCGCCACGCCGATCTCTTGATAGGTTGGCAGAAGGCCGATGGCGACCGTCGCTACGCCCATGATCGAGAGCGTCAGCACGAGCATGGCCTTGCGGCCGATCCTGTCGCCGAAATGACCGAAAAGGACGCCGCCGATCGGCCGTGCGACGAAGCCGACAGCGAAGGTCGTGTAGGCGAGCAGCGTGGAGACGAATTCGTCGTCGGCGGGGAAGAACAGCTTGTTGAACACGATGCCGGCGACGACGCCGTAAAGGAAGAAGTCGTACCACTCGATGGCGGCGCCGAGGACGCTCGCGAAGACGACGCGCCCTAAATCTCGGTTTGATGCATTACTCATAACGCCCTCTTCTAGTTGCAGTCTTCAAGGATCATGCCGGCGGCCTTCTCGCCGATCATGACCGCCGGCAGATGCGTGTTGCCCGAGGTGAGCGTGGGCATGATCGAGCAGTCGGCGACCCAGAGGCATGGCGCGCCTCGCACGCGCAGGCGCGGATCGACGACGGCGCCGTCGTCGGCGCCCATTCGGCATGTGCCTGCCGGATGAAACAGCGAGGCGCCGCGAGCGCGCACGAACTCGAGAATCTCTTCGTCGCTGTCGTGGGCCAGGCCGGGAGAGTGCTCGGAGAGGACATAGCCCGACAGCGGCTCGGTCTCGGCGAGCGCGCGCACGAATTTCACGGCCTCGACGGCGTACCAGCGATCTTTCTCCGCGGAGAGGTAGTTGGGCCGGATCGCGGGCGCCGCCATCGGATGGGGCGATTTGAGGAAGACGCGGCCGCGGCTTTCCGGCCGGAGCTGGCAGACGGCCAGCGTGAAGCCTGAGAAGGGGTGCGGCTTGCCGCCCGCGCTATCGGCCGACAGCGTCCCGATATGGATCTGGATGTCGGGCGTTTGAGCGCTTGGCGCGAGCCTTGCGAAGATGCCGCCCTGATTGATCCCGATCGCGAGCGGGCCGCGCCCTTGCAGGAGCCATTGCAGCGCGATGCAGACCTTGCCCAAGAGCGAGTTGAGGGCGTCGTTGGTCGTGACAGGCTTCGAGCAGCGATAGACGAGCGGGATCCGCAAATGGTCCTGGAGGTTCCGGCCGACTTCCGGCCGGTCGATGCGGACGGCGATCCCGATGCTCTTGAGCTCGCTCGCATCGCCGATGCCGGACAGCATGAGAAGCTGTGGCGACTGGATCGCGCCGGCGCAGAGCACGACGCCCTTGCGGGCGGCGATGTGAATTTCCTTTCCATCTCCAACCAGCGCGTTTACGCCGGCGGCGCGCTGGCCGTCGAACGTAACGCCCGTGACATGGATGCCGGTCACGATGGAAAGGTTCGGCCGCTGCCTTTCGGCGCCGAGATAGCCGCGCGCCGCGCTGACACGCCAGCCCCGGCGAGTTGTCAACTGGAAATACCCGGCGCCTTCCTGGGACGCGCCGTTGAAGTCGGAGCTGCGCGGCACGCCAAGCCGCGTCGCGGCCTCGATCGCGGCGTCGACGAGTTCGTGTTTGGCGGGAATGCGCGTCACGGGAATGGGGCCGTAGCGCCCGTGTAGCTGCTCATCGCCGCCGCCCTCGTGGTCTTCAAGCTTCATGAAATAGGGCAGAACGTCAGAGAAGCCCCAGCCTGGGTTTCCGAGGTCGCGCCACCCGTCATAGTCCTGGCGCTGCCCGCGGATGGCGATCAATCCGTTGATGGAGCTGCAGCCGCCAAGGACCTTTCCTCGCGGCCAGTAGACGGCGCGATCGTTGAGCTCGCGTTCCGGCTCGGTGTGGAAACGCCAGTTCAGCCTGCGATCCCACATGGTCCTGCCGTAGCCGATGGGCAGATGAATCCAGGGACTTCTGTCTCTGAGGCCGGCCTCGAGAAGCGCGATATGGCGGCCACTTTCGCTAAGCCTTGCAGCGACGGCGGAGCCGGCGGAACCGGCGCCGACCACAATGAAGTCGACGATAGAGGGCGCTGCAGCCGCTTGCATCTTGGGAGCCTCTTGCGTGGTGGGCGGGGCGCAGGCTCCGTGCGGGGTTTCGACTTCGGTGCAGTCGAACGGTCCTGCGCCCTTACCAATATGATCGCGTATAAGCGAACATTATGCAATCGGTTGTGAATAGAGAAGCGGCTATGATCCAAAGCTTTTCCCCACGCCAATGCCCAAGATTGCGTTTATTAATTATCGCTTATAATAGTTCTTGTCCTGCGCCAGAGGTGGACGAAATACTCCTCGTCAGATCGTGAGGCGCCGATTGCTGCGTTAGCGATGCGCCAACCGCAGAGCGCCGGACGGCTGTCCGGGAGACGGCGCCCAAATCCTTAGCGGCCCGGCGATGCGGGCCAGCCTATCGAAGGTCGAGAGCGTTCGCGGATGGTCTGGACCGAAGACGCAAGTCAGGATTGTGAGCGCCTGAATGTAATAGGATTGGGCTTCCTGAACGCCCCCTTCGCTCGCCACGACATCGCCGATCATTGTGTAGTCATAGGCGACGACCGGGTGGTCCCGTCCGAAGGCCTCGTGATCGATGGCGATGGCTTTCCAAAGCAGGGCGCGGTCCACTTTTCCGTTGCCAGATTCTTGAGGTTCGCCTCTTTTCTGACGGCGGCGGCGAAAAGGATGTCGTCCGGGATCGCTTCGTCGGTCATTTCGCCTGAGTTAGCCGAAGACAGGAAAGCCACGATGGCGAGCAGGCATGCGATAACGCGCATACATCGTCTTTTTCTTATGCCGCGTGAGGTTTTTCTTGAATGCGCCGGCGGAAATCGCCCCGGCGTCTGTGGCGCAGAACCCATTCGGCGTAGATCATGGCCGCCTGCAGATTGCTGCGCCCGCCCATATCCGCGCCGTTGATCGACACTGAAGCGAAGCGATGCGCGGCGAGCCCCGGGACAGCGACTTCGACATCGAAGATTTGGTCAGGCTCGTCAGGACCCCAGTAGCGGCCGACCTTGTAGCCGTCCGCGCGCACGCCGAACCAGTCGATTTTGCAGCATTCTTCCATCATTCAACCATTCTGATCGGTTTTTAGCTATCATGTAGACGGCGCAGTCCAGGCAAAAGAGATCACCTTTACATTAGGGTTCGTTGCTGAACTCTTCGTCCTGGCATCAGGGTTGGTAGCACGATTGATAGTGTAAGTACGATCACACTTTGTCCAGCAATCTTGGCTTGAAAGATGCCCTCGGGGTTGTCTTTAGAGTCATACAGAAAAGTTATGCACTGAATTCGATAAGGCTCATCAGAGGGCGGCGTCGCGCTTTGCGTTCGCCCTATTTCCGATCGACCGGCCTGAGAGCGATCCGATCCCGCTTTTCGGCCGGCAGAGGGGATCGAGCAGGGCTCCAGCCGCCTCGCGCAGGATCGCCGGTCCGATCGCCGGCAGAGGCGGGATGATCCGCCAACTCATGACGAAGGCGTTGGAAAGGAGAAGCGCCGCGAAAATCCGGCGAAGGATCGGTACGGGCAAGACGTGGGCCACGGCTGCGCCGGCGGGAGCCGCAAGCACGGCCACGCCGCCGATCGCGGCGATCGCAGGCAGATAGAGAGCTCCAGCGCAGCCTGCGGCGCAGCTTGCAGGCGTCGGCGCCGCGAGATGGGCGATGACGCCAGCCGTCGCCAAAGGCAACCCAAGCGCGGCGCCGGTGCCGATCGCCGTCGTCATCGGCACGAAGCGCGAAAGGATGGGGACGCAAAAGAAGCCGCCGCCGAACCCGAGCAGCGACGCCAAGGCGCCGCCGCCAACGCTCTTGAGCCCCACCTCGACGACATCGGATGAGCCTCGGTCTGCCGCCGTCGGGGCTGCTTTCGCCTTCGCCTGGCGAAGAAGGCCCCATGCGAAGGCAGCCGCGTGGGCTGCGAAAACGACGATGATGACGCGGCCGTCGATGAACTGGGCGAGCGCCGCGGCGCCGAACGCGCCGATCATGATGGCGGGCGCAAGGATGGCCACGTATTTCAGACTGACGGCGCCCCTTGCGGCGTGAGCCTGGGCGCTTGCGAGCGCGGTCGGGATCACAAGCGCAAGCGATGTGGCGGTGGCGATCTTGGGCGCGTCGGGGCCGGCAACACCGATATGCGGCAGGACGTAGATCAGGCTCGGCACGACGATCAGCCCGCCGCCGATGCCCATCAGGCCGGCGGTGAAGCCGGAGAGGCCGCCGATCGCCGCGAGCAGCGCCCATGCTGTCAGATCGAGGGTCATCGAGCGTTATCCGCGCCTGGAGCGCCGGCAAGCCTGCGAAGCGTTTCATCTTGGAAATCGGGGCGCGCGGGCGTTGGCCTCGGCGCGCATATGGCGTCATAAAGCAAATCCGCGACGTAGGTTTCGCTGTCGCGAACCAGGCTCGATACCGCGCTGTTCGAGGCGGCGGCGCCGAGCGTCATGACAATCAAGGCGGCGGCGAAAGCTCTCGCGCTTTGCGCCGGGATCGACCCCTTGAGCCTCGCCGCGAGAGGCGCGATCAGCACCGCGGCCATCGGGATAGCGGCCGACGCCGGCAGAAAAACAGGCCCTGCGCAAGCGCCGCCGCAACTCGCGGGCGATTCCGAGAATAGATAGCCGCCGGACGCCGCCAGCGCGAACGGCAAAGTGAGCGCCGCCGCCGTGCCTGGTCCCTTCTCCTGCAGCGTCTTGGTCAGGGCCGGCGCCATCAGGACCGTCTGGCTGGCGCCGGTTATCGCCCCGGCGGCGCCAGCGGCGATCCCCTTGAGAGTTATGACAAAGCAGGATGGCGCGGCGGCAGCCGGCGAGAGCGACGCCCGGGCGAACAGCGCTCGCGTCGCCAGAGCAATGACGCCGGCGACAGCCGTCGCCGCCCAGATCCGCTCATCGAGGCCGTCCGCCATGGTGATGGCGAGCATCGCGCCGACCGCGGCCGCGGGCGCCAATAACGCGAGAAGGTCCCAATCGACGTCTCGCCGCGCGATCTTGGCTTCGACCTGGGCGATCGAGAGCGGAGCAAGGATGGCGGCGGCGGTGGCGACCGCGATTTTCGGCGTCGCGGCCTCCGGCAGTCCGCAATAAGGGAGCGCGACGAGGAGCGCAGGCGTGGTCGCAAGCCCGGCGAGCGGACCGAACAAGCCGAGGCCCACGCCCATGGCGACGCCGGTCAGGGTCATCAAAACCCAAGCGAAGGGGTCGAGTATAAGCGTCATCGGATGCCGCCTGCGTTGAACGAGAATGAAAAGCGCGCTAGCGCTGCACGCCGTCGCGATAGGGGAAGCCTCCGATAAAGGCGGTGGAGGCGGGCTTCGGCGCCCACGGGCGCAGGATCATGTCCTTCGTAACCTGGACGATGAACCGGTAGCCGGGGCGGATTTCGAGGGTTGGCTGGATCTGCATGTTCCGCCGCGCCATCTCCATGCCGAGCTGGCCCAATTGCTGCCCCATGGCCGCGGAGATGGTTTGCGTCGTGTTCAGCGATCCGTTTGTCGCGGCGGCGTTGCCCTGGCTGAGCTGAACGCCGGCGGAGAACGCCGACATCAGAAGGGCGTTGCCCCACACCCTCCAGAAATGCGTGTTCACCCGGTCGTTGAAGCCGGCGTAGCCTCCTTCGTCCGCGCCTGGCATGCGGCCGAGGTCGATGGACGAGGCGTCCGGATAGATGATCCTGTGCCAGGCCACCAGCACGCGTTCCTGGCCTGTGGTGACGTTGGAATCGTAGACGCCCACAAGCTTTGAGCCTTGCGGGATGAGGATGAAGCGGCCTGTCGCGGTGTCGTAGATATTCTGCGAGACCTGGGCGAGGAGCACGCCCGGCAGATCGGAGTTCACGCCGCCGATCATGACCGCGGGGATAACGGTTCCGGCCTTCACCTCGTAGCGGCTGAGCGGCGCCTCCCGGCGGCTTTGCAGCGTGTTCTGCTCCAGGCTTCTCGGATCGCGCTCCGCCGAGAAGGCCTCTTTCTTGTCCTGCCGGTTGAGATCGCGATCCCTCTCGCCTTCGCCGCCAAGCTGGGCCAGCCTGGCTGAGGCCAGTCTCACGAATTGATCGGTCGCAGACGCCGGCGCTGGGATGGCGCGATCAGCCGCGGCGCTTGCATTCGGCCTCGCAACAGGGGCTTGCAACTGGGTCGGCGATTCGACCGCTTGCACCGTGAGCTGCTCGCGGGCCGCTCGGATGCGCTCCACGCGTTCGAGATAGCGCCGCCAGGCCTCCTTGTTCGGGTCCTCCGGCTCCGGTGCTGGCGGCGGCGGCGGAGCCGAGGCGGGCGGCGGCGCAAGGACGGGAATGGTCTCGGGCGCCTTCGGCGGTATGAAGCCTTCCGGGGCGTCGATGAGAACGGGCACGGATTTGGCGGAGGGCGCGGGCGCCTCGGCCTGCCGGACGGTCTGGAGTTCAGCCAGTAGGTGTAGGCGATCGTCGCGGCGATGATGGCGAGGATCGCCATCGCGATGAACAGCGGAACGCGGTTGAGCCGCCGCACGCCGGGCCCGCGCGATGGCGGGGATTGGAGCAGGTCGGGAGATGTGTTGCTCACCGTGTTGTCCTCCCAGGGTCGCGAATTGAGTTGAGCGTGCCGAGCATCAGCGGGCGAAGGCGTCGGAGAGCCCCGCCGCTTTCGTGTGCGTGATGGTGACGATGGCGGCGCTGTCGCCCACGCCGGCCGTGAGGCGGGCGCGATCGAGCACCTTGTCGACCTCGAAGCGGTGATCGACGAAGCGGTAGTTCACGAGCCGCTGCGAGTTGCCGCCGATAAGGCTTGAGATGCCGAGAAAGGAGTTGTCCTCCACGAGTTCGGCGAGCGCGGGCAGTTCGGTCGCTCCAACCTGTGGCGGAAACAAGATGTAGGTCTTCACGCCGTCCGAATAGACCCGCGTCGGCCTCCAGGGCGCATCGCCGGAGATCGCGTAGTCGAAATCGAAGTGATGCGGCGCGACCGTCGCCGCCGTGACCGCGGCTTGCGCCTCGACGCGCCTGTCCTCGATCCTGGCGCGATAGGCCTTCCACTGGGTGTTCGCGTCGTCAGGATATTCGAAGGCGACGCGCGGCATCCAGTCCTTCTCGCGCGAGACGAGCTTGATGATGTAGGTGCGCTTGTTGGTGGTGATGACGAGATTGGTGATCAGCCCGACATCGGTCGGCTTGATCAGCACATGGGTGATGACGGCCTCCCCGGCGCCTTGCGCGGCGGGGGTGATCTTCCAGCGCACGCTGTCCCCGACATTCAGATCGTTGACGCTTTCCGCCTCCTGCAGCGCCAGATCGCACACATAGAGCGGCGCGCAGACGATGGTCGGCAGCGTCGAGCCGAAGACGAAGAGGGTCGCCCCTTCGTCGCCGCGCGCCTGCTGTCGCGATTGCCGGCCCATTCCTTCCCGAACTGCACCCCCTTCCGCTCCTTGGCGGTAAGCGACTGTTCAGGGCTGAACAGCGGGGCGTTCGCCGGCGGCGGGGGCAGCGCGTCCTTTGTCGAAGGGGCTTGGGCCTGGACGGCTCCGCTAAGGCAGAGCGAGAGCAGAACTGCAAAGGCGCGCATGACAAACATCTCCCCGATTACAGACGCTCGGACCAGTTGAAGGCCGTGACGTAGATGCCGAGCGGGTTGAGCCGCAGCGTTTTCTCGTCGGCCGGCTTGTTGAACGCGACCGTGGCTTGAGCCTGCCAATGCTTCGTCGCGGTCTCCCGGCCGTCGCGCGTGCGCGTCTCTTCGCGCCATTCGATCCGCCAGGAGTTTTGCGAGATGGGCAGCACGCTTTCGACGCTGACCGAGACGGTTTCGGTCTGGGCGCGCTCGAAAGGATTGTGCGCCCGCATGTGGTCGTTCATGGCGCCATAGGCGTCGGAATGCGCGTCGAGAAAGGCGTAGCCTTCGTTGATCAGCGTCCTCTGGGCGCCGGCGTCGGCGTAGACGCTGCGGATGTTGGCGATCCAGCGCGCGAGGCTCGCCACGATCAGAGGCTGGTCCGGCTTGAAGGGCTGGTCGGCGCGATCGACGACGGCGGCCGAGCCGAGCTTATCGACGCGCACGATATAAGGAACGATCTGGCTTTGGCTCGCGACGTGAACGAGGCCTGCGGAGGAGAGGGTGGCGCAGCAAAGCGACAGAATGGCGACGAAGCGCCAGGTCCGCGCTCTGGCGATGTAATCGCCGTAGCGCTCGTTCCACTCGCGCCGTCCCGCCAGATAGGGGTTGAGGTTCCCTTCAGGCGCCGGTTTTGTCTCGCCCATCGCTTGCCTCTCAAAATCGAACTTACGGTCTCTTCCTGCCGGGTCTGACCTGTCCCGGCGGCGGGGGATTCTGCGCCTGCCGCGCTTCCCGCTCGTCCTTCATGCGGAGGGCTTTTGCCCTCATCTCCTCGCCCATCTGCCCGGGGAATGTTCCGAACCGGATACGTCCGCCAAGCCGGCCGCCGAGCGTCTCGGCAGGGATCGACAACACATTGGCGAACGCCCGGAAGTACCAGTTTGGAACGGGCTGGCCTTCGGCTTGAGCGTCCGCGATTTGCTCGCTGGCGAGTTTTCCGCTCTGCAAGCCAGCGTATATGGAGCCGCCGGTGAAGCTGCCCATGTTCTGATAGAGCTGCCAAACGCTGGCCGGATTTCCGCCCATGGCGGTTCCGTTGATCATCCCCTGGATCAGCTGCGGCAGAAACCAGGTCAGGGCGAGCATGACGATGGCCGAGCCGATGACGACAAGAACATCGACAGAGTTCGTTTCGAAATTCGCGGCAAGCGAGTTGAAGACCTGCTGGCCAAGGCCGATCAAGAGCTGCATGACGAAGAGCTTGGCGCCGACGCTGACGGCGTAGACGAGGATCTTCACGGCGAAGTCTTTCGTCAGTTTCGAGCCGCCGAAGCCCATGAACAGAACGCCCGCAGAAATGACGATGTAGGACTCGACCAGCGCGACGATGAGAAGGGCCGCGATGATGGCGAAGCACACGATCAAGACAAGCCCGAACAGGAACATGACGAAGGACTGGTGCGGCTGATACCAGCTTGCGCTCTCGTAGAGTTTGCTGGCGAGCGCGAGGCCGACGGAGAACACATCCGATGGCGCGATCAGGCTCGTTCCGCCGGATGCGACGACGGCCTGGCTCGCCGCCGTGCGAAAGGAGTTGACGATGGCCGACGCCCAGACCGGAGCGTTTTTAAGCAGGGCGAAAAAGAAGCCGATAAAGAGGATCTGGTTGACGATCTCGCTCGCCCATTCTCCGAATTCGGCGGCTTTCACTGCGAGCCGGATGCCGGCGAGCGCGAGATCGATCGCGACCAGGATCCAGAACAGCGTCAGCGCATAGTTTGCAAGCGTCGCTTCCCACTTGGCGGCGTTCTGCCTGTAGAGGTTGATGATGGAATCGAAGCTGTTCGTGGCGGGCTCCGCGGCGATCGCGGCTGGCGCTACGCCGAGCACGGCGACGAACACGAGAAGGGCGACAAGACGGCCGGGCTGCATCAGAACCGCGCGCCTCCGCTGGTCTGAATGGCGGGGGTCTTGATGAATTTGCGCCAAGCCGCTTGTTCGAAGGCGTCGCGGTCGGCGCGGGTCTGGATGGCGTTCGCCTGAAGGCTCGTGTCCGTCAGGATCAGCTGGCGGACCTTCTGGAGCTGCTCGACATGCAGGAGGCCGATCTGCGCCAGCGTCTGCATCGCCTGCAAATTGCCCTCGACGCCGGCCGCTTGCGTTCTGAGGCTTGCAATCGTCCCCTGCTCGTCTCCGAGCATCTGCGAAGACTGAAGATTTCCGGCCCTCAGCGTGGACAAAACGCTTGCATTTGTGTCGCTCGACCACTGCTGGCTTTTCGCGGCCGCAGTCGCGCTGGTGGCCTGGCCGCTTAGATAGGCGTTGTAGTCGCTGTATTTCTGGCCGAACGCGCTCGTCAGGTTGGCGCTCGCATAGGAGAGCGAGGAGGATCCGGACAGAATGGAATTGAGCGAGACGATGTTCGATTGACCCGCGCCCCACTGGAGAGAAGGCAGCCGGGTGGTGTTGGCGATCATAGTCAACAACTGAGTGTTGTTGGTCGTAAGAATGCTTCCTTGAGTGGTGAGCTGGTCCACGAGCCGCGCAAGGTTCGCGAGCTGGGTGAGTTCGCTCGAGCAATTGACGCAATAGACCGTCTGGGCGAGGCCCGGCGTTGCGAGCGCCGTCAACGCCATCCCTGCCGCGCCGAGCGCGGCGCGCCTAAGCAGCCACATCGAGAGCCTCCGCCTTTTCGAGTGAGACGTCGACGCCGCGATCGGCGAGCCAGGCCTGCGGCCAGTTCTCGCGATGCGCGTCCATGAGCGCGCGTACGCGGGCGATATCCTCACGCGAGGAAACGGCCGTGAAGGCGAGCGCGATGGGGCCAAGGCCGAGCTCGAAAAGACGCCGGCCGTCCGGGCTCACCACGTAGTAATGCCGCTTCTTGGCCGCGTTCTTGAGGAGATCGATCTCGGTCTCGTTGAGGCCGATCAGCGTGTAGAGGTCGCGCGGTCCCGCGACTTGCTCGGTCCCGCCCTTGTCGGCCTCCTCATTGGGAAGCAGGATTTTGGTCGGGCAGGATTCCAAAAGCACGTCGAAGATGCCGGAGCGCACCGCGTCCGAGAGGCTTTGGGTGGCAAGAACGACGGCGCAGTTCGCCTTGCGCAGCACTTTCAGCCATTCGCGGATCTTCTCGCGAAAGACCGGATGGCCGAGCATGATCCAGGCTTCGTCGAGAAGCAGAAGCGCCGGCTCGCCGGTGAGCGAGCGCTCGAAATGGCGGAAGAGATAGAGCAGAACCGGGATCAGGTTCTTCTCGCCAAGCGCCATCAGCTCGTCGATCTCGAACACAGTAAAGGCGCGTTCCTCGATGGCGTCGGCGCGCGCGTCGAGGAGATGGCCGAGCGCGCCTTGGATGGTGTAGGGGCCAAGCGCCGCGCGAATATCGACGTCCTGAACGGTCGCCACGAAATCGGTGAGGCTGCGGCCACCGGTCTGCTGGCGCAGCAGGCCCACGGCGCGGCGGGTTTCTTCTTTCTGGCGCGGCGAGGGTGCGGCGCCTTGCTGAAGCTGGAAGCAGGCCGCGATCCATTCTTCGGCGAAAGCGACATCTGAAGTTGTCTCCAGCCGCGCCAGCGGGCAAAGGCCCGGGCTTCCCGTGTCGCCGGCGAGATCGTAATGGGCGCCGCGGGCGGCGTGCGCGAGCGTGAACAGCGAGCGGCCCTTGTCGAAGGCCGTGACGCGGGCGTTCTTGTATCGCCGGAACTGCGCGGCGATCAGCGCCAGAAGCGTCGATTTGCCGGCGCCGGTCGGCCCGAACACGAGCGTATGGCCGACATCCGAGACATGGAGATTGAGCCGGAAGGGAGTGGAGCCGGTCGTTGCGCCATAAAGGAGCGGCGGGGAGCCTTCGGGAAAGAGCGAGCTTGGGCATGCGGCGAGCCCGGGCCAGGTCGAGGACGCCGGCATCATATCCGCGAGGTTCAGGCTGTGGAGCAAGGGGCGGCGCACATTCGGGACCGCGTGTCCCGGCAGGCTGCCGAGCCAGGCCTCGAGCGCGTTGATGGTTTCGACCCGGCTGGAGAAGCCTTCGCGGCGGAGCTCCTTGGCGATCGCGCGTGCGTTCTCGATGAGTTCGTCTCGCTCCTCGCCCATCAGCACAAGAACGGCCGTGTAGTAGCCGAACGCCACGAGATTGGAGCTCGCGTCCGCCATCGCCCGTTCGGCCTGCGCCGCCATCAGGGCGGCGTCCTCGTTCACCGGTCCGCCTTCGGTGCGAAAGACTTGCGCGAAGAAGCCGCGCGTCCATTGCTTCCATTTGCGCCGGTAGCTGCGCAACAGGCCTATGGACTCGAAACTGTCGAGAAAGAGAAAGCGCGAGGAGAAGCGAAACGAGATCGGCAGGCTTTCAAGGCCTGCGAGGATGTTCGGATAGGATTCCGCCGGAAAGCCTTCGATGGCGACCGCGGCGATGAAATTCTCGCCGTATTTTGGCGTGTCGCCGCTCCAAAGCTCCTGGCCGCCAAGCAGCGCGTCGAGATACATGGCGCAGGGCGGCACATTGACGGGCGCTAGCTCGCCGGTCAGCACGAACTGGAGATAGTTCAGAAGATCGTCCCGCAGATGTTCGCGGCCGGAGGCGTCCGTGACGCGAAAGCCCTTCATGCGCCGGAGCTTCAGGATATCGGCGAGCCCGTCTTCGATTTCTGTGAGCGAGCGCTGGAAGGCTTCGATCTGGCGATCGCTCGGGCTTTTCTTCTCAGCTTGCGGATCGTCGTCATAGACGAGATCGGCGAGGCGCGCCGTCCGCCGGAGCGGCGGCGTGTAGCTCACCAGCAGCGCATACTCCGTTTCGAAATGGGCGCCTTCGGCGAGGAACATCTCGCGCCGCTCCTCATCGATGGTGCGCGTCACTGGGTCCGGGAAGAACGAGGCCGAAGGCTCGGGATAGCCGGCCGCAGGCAGGCGCACCGCGTCGATCCACAGCGCGAAGCCTGCGCCAAGCTTCGAGAGCGCGGCGTTGATGCGCTGGGTGAGGTAGTTGAGCTCGGCCGCCGTCGCGCTTTGACTGTCGGGGCCGCGGTAGAAGAAGCCCGCGAGAAGCGAGCCGTCCTTGCAAAGCACCAGGCCTTCGTCGACGAGCGCCGCGTAGTTGAACAGGTCGGCTGCGCCCTTCGCCCGGTCCCGGAACTGCTTCAAGCTCAGCATGAGGCCTCCTTAATCGACGCGCGACGGCCGCGAGCGGGCCGGGAAGTAGGCTGGGTGGTTGAGCTGGCGCAGATAGACTTGGCTCATCATGGGGTCGGCCTTTGCCATCATGCGAAGCACGGCGATCAGGAAGAGCCAGAGGCCGAAGCCTACCGTCAGCGCCACGAGGTTTGAGCTCGCCGCGGGCAGCCCGGCGCAGGCGATCGCCGACGCCAGCACAGGCTCGCGCTCGCCGCCAAGAAGCAGGTTCTGCCGGTGGAGCGCGCGGTAGAGCGGCGTGCGGCGCAGCCCGCTTGTCATCAGAGCACCGCGCCGGTCGTGAAAAGCGTGGTCAGGACGTTGTTGGCTTGGACGAGAAGAGCGACCACCAGCACCATCATGATGACGCGGCGCGCGAACTCGTTGATCTCGCCGCCGAAGATCAGCATGGCGCCCGTGACCACGATGCCGATGAGCGAGATCGCCAGCGCCACCGGGCCTTTCAGGCTGTCGCGGATTGTGTTGAGAGGGCTCTCCCAGGGCAAGCCGCCCGTTGTTGTGGTGGTAGTGGCCAGCGCGGGCTCAGCCGAAAAGGCGCAGAGCGCAAAGAGGCAAGCGAGCGCGAAGGCGAGCGTAAGGGTTCGCTGCATGGTCCTACTCCATGATTTGGGTGACGTAGTTGCGCCCGTCGTGACCCTGGACGCGGAGAAGCTCTTGGACCTGCCGCCCGGCTTTGCAGGCCTCGGTCTTGGTCTTGGCTATAACCGCGATGAGGTCGATGGCGGCCGCGATGGTCTTCTGCATCGGCGCCGGAGTGGCTTCGGCGACAAGGTTTTCGAGACGGATGAGGCCGCTCAGCGCGTCATTGGCGTGAACGGTGGCGACGCCGCCGGGATGGCCGGTGTTCCAGGCCTTCAAGAGTTCCAGGCACTCCCCGCCCCTCACCTCGCCCACGACGATGCGGTCGGGGCGGTAGCGCATGGTGGAGCGTAAGAGGCGCCTCAGGTCGATGGCGTCCGTGGTGCGCTTGAAGACGTGATTGGGCGCCGCGCACTGGATTTCGGCCGTGTCCTCAAGGATCAAGAGGCGTTCGTGCGCGAGTTCCTCGCCGATCAAACGAATGACGGCGTTCACAAGCGTCGTCTTGCCGGAGCCGGTCCCGCCGACGATGAGAATGTTCTGGTGGTCGAGCGCCGCTTCGCGAATGAGGTCGCGCTGGCGAGGCGTCATCGCGCCGGCGGCGACGTAATCGTCGAGCGTGAAGATGCGGCTCGCGCGCTTGCGGATGCAAAAGCTAGGACCTACGACGACGGGCGGGATCAGGCCTTCGAAGCGGCTGCCGTCGGGCAGCTCGCATTCGAGGATCGGCACCTGCCTCGTGATCGTGGTGCGGTGGATCGCCGCCAGAGTGGCCATAGCGGCCTCGGCTTGATGCGGGGGCATCTCGCCGAGGCGCGCCATAGGGCGGCCGAAACGCTCGACCCACAGCCCCCCATCCGGGTTCAGCATGATCTCGATGACGCTTGCGTCTCGAAGATGGCTGAGCACCAGATCGCCCAGTTCCCGCTCAAGCTTCTGCCTGATGCGATCGGCATAATCGGACGCGTGACCTTTGGCGGACATGCGGGAAACATCTGCAGAAGTTGAGCGTGACGTCGCTTATAAGCTATCCGAAGACGAAGTAAACGATGCTCAACCGCTTAGCTCTTGCGGAACATGGAAGTAAAAAAGCGAACGATGTGGCGTCTATTCAGGCAGCTCACTATTGCAGAAAGGATTTTTTCAGCGCGATTTGCACTAATGCGATTACCTCATTCTAAGCGCATAACGAGTTATAGCTTAAGACCAAATTGCTTTGTCTTGTTCACAGCGATCTTACACGGGCACTTCTAATTAGGCCGGGCTTCAAGAGCATTCTGACTGCCGCGCGAAAAAGACAATTTGCAAACGTCTCATCCCTCGGAGTGTGACAATTTTGGATCGCTCAATACCCTTTGCGCCATCTGAAGTCGATGCAGTCCGTTTTTCAGGACAGCTTCCAAGCGCCTGCACGAGCGTGTTGCCAAACTTTACCGGCCGGTGAATATAGTGCAAAAACGATTGGACGGGATTGCTCTTGGCGGGCAATCCGAAGTTTGTTTCGAGGCGAAGGAGGCTGACCGTTGCTCAAGCCTGACCGTACGCAATCCGCGGCGGACGCCCCTCGTCAACGGAGGCGCGCGCTTCCCGTGATGACGAAAAAGCGCGCTCCGGACAGTCAGCCGGAACGCGAGATCTTCGCTCGCAATCTAAAGAAGTTTCGAGTCGAGGCTGGCCTCAGCCAACGGGAACTCGCCAAGGCCACGGGGATCGCGCAGGCTCATGTCTCCGATATCGAGAACGCGAAGCAGAATATCGGGCTCGACACGATGGTGAAGCTGGCGCAGCGGCTCGACAAGCCGCTCGTTCTGTTCTTTCAGTGAGCGCGATTTTGCAGTTGCGGACACCACAAGCCCTCGTCCTTTCGAGTTTCATTGACGAACTGTCCTCCATAGGAGACAATGCGCAGTGGTCGAGGTCCGCCAGACTGACGTTTTTGTGGCATGGTTTGCAGGGCTGAGGGATCGCGCGGCGCGGGCTCGGATCACGGCGCGGATCCGCCGCCTCTCGCTCGGCAATCGCGGCGACGTAAAACCCGTTGGGCAAGGCGTCTCAGAAATGCGGATCGACTACGGCCCAGGATACAGGGTGTATTTCGTCCAGCGCGGCGATGCGTTGGTCATTTTGCTCTGCGGCGGCGATAAGAGAGACCAAAGCCGCGACATCGCCAGGGCCTTGGAGTTGGCCAAAGAGGTGTGACCATGACGCGCGAAACGATCCCTTGGGATGCCGCGGACACATTGAAAAGCAAGGAGGATATCGCGGCGTATCTCGACGCCGTGCTGGAGGACGGCGATTTGGAGCTGCTTCAGGCGGCCCTTGGCGACATCGCTCGCGCAGAAGGCATGACTGGGATTGCGCGCGATTCGGAGCTTGGCCGCGCCAATCTCTACAAGGCCCTGTCGCCCAAGGGCAATCCCGAATTCGCGACCATTGTCAAAGTGCTAAAGGCGCTCGGGCTTCGGCTTTCGGTTTCCTGTCTTTGAACGTTTCATCCGCAGGCGTTTGCTTGCGAAAGCCCGCGCAGGCGCTGTCATCGTTGCTCCTTAATTCTCGCCGCCGCTTCTGCAGCGGCTTTTTTTTTGCGTCTGGCTGATTCGGATCATGATCGCGAAGCGTGTGATGCGTCCCAAGGCTTCCTCGGATTTCGCGAGGCTTGGCGCCTACATTCTTGGCGAGGGCCAAACGGCGAAAAACGGCGCCGCGGCCGATCAAACCTTCGATTACATCCTCGCCGATCCAGCAGGCGGCCGCGTCGGCGCCGTGCGCATCACGAACTGCAACGCCGGCACGTCGGCGCTCGCGATCATGGAGATTCTGGCGACGCAAAGCCTCAACAAGCGCAGCCGCGGCGACAGAACTTATCATCTTGTGGTCTCGTTTGAGCCCGGCGAACGGCCGGCGCCCGCGCAAATCGAGGCCATCGAGAACGAGCTTTGCGCGGCGATCGGGCTGTCGAGCCACCAGCGGATTTCGGCCCTGCATCTCGACCGCGCGCATCTGCACCTGCATATCGCGATCAACAAGGTTGATCCCGCAACGCTGCGCTGCGTCGAGCCCTATTACGACAAGCGCAAGCTGATGAAGGCCTGCGACGAACTCGAGATCAAGCACGGCCTCGCGCGCACCAATCATGGCCGGTCCGTCAAGAGCGGGCCCAAGGGTCGCGCCGCGGATTTCGAGGCCCATAGCGGCCAAGCCTCGTTCGCGTCCTGGGTGAGGGAGAAAATCGAGGCGCCGCTTGTCGCTCTCCTCGCCGGCGGCTGCGCCTGGGATGACGTTCACGGTCTCCTTGCCAAGGAGGGGCTCGCGCTCAAAAAGCGCGGCGCCGGATTGGTCATCGTCGACGCCACGGGCCGCGGCGTCCGGGCGTCGGCCGTCAACCGCGCCTTCTCCATGCCGGCGCTCACGACACAGCTTGGAGCGTTCCAAGCTTCGCCCGCCTCTCAGGCGCAGGCCGCCTATCAAGCGAAGCCGCTCCAGGCCAACACAAGGGCGCTCTTCGCCGAATATACGCGTCAGCGCCAGCAAGGCGCCGATGCGCGAAAGCGGGCGCGGGAAGCGATCGCGCGCGATCGCCAGGACATCTTCGCGGTGTTTGCGAAGCATCGAGCCCTGGTCAAGAGGTCCGGATTGACGCGCTCGGGAAAGCGCGGGCGCCGCCTCGAGCTTCAACTGCTTCGTACGCAAAGGCTGGCCGAAGCGGCGAAGCGTTTGCGCGCCGCCGAAGAGGAGATCGACAAGCGCTTCTTCTTCACCTGGATCGCCTTTCTACAGGATTGCGCGGCGCGAGGCGATGTGGAGGCGCTTCGCGCGCTCAGATCGAGCGGCAAGCCCGCGGCCGGCGTGGCTGCGGACTTTATCTCCGCGCAGGACACGGCCTCGGCCCGGACGATCATCCTTCAAAACCTGCGGCCGACGGTGCGGAAGAATGGAGACCTCGCCTATCAGCTCGGCGATGGCGGCGGCGTGACCGACGAAAAGGAGCGCATTCGGGTGGACCGGCTCTCCTATCAGGCGGTGTTGACCGCGCTCAGCCTTGGCGAGAAGCGCTTCAAGGGGCAGACCTTGGCGCTCGATGGAACCGCGGCCTTCAGGCGCCAGGCTGCGGAGGTGGCGGCAGCGCTGCGGCTCGATATCGTCTTCGACGACGCCGGCATGGAAAAAGATCGCCTCGATCTGATCGCGCAGAAAATGGCGCCAATTCCGGTGAAAGCTGTCGTCGACTTCGTCGCCGAGCAAAATCGCATCGCGCAAAAGCGATCAAGCCGATATGCTTATCGGCTGTGGGCCGCGGGGGACGCCGGCGAGGCGATCTATAGAGGCTTGCGGACGATAGACGGTCACGACGCGCTGCTTCTGCAACGGGGAGCGGAAGTGCTGGTCAGGCCGGCAAGCCCCGATGAGGTCGAACAGGCGAAGACCTGGCGGATCGACGCGGCGGTTCACTACTCGGGCCCAAGTCGAGGGAGAACGCGATCATGACGCCCATCGGAGCGGAACCGCCGAAACCCAAGAGGCGGCGAACGATCGGCTTTTTCTTTCTCGTTGCGGTCCTCGCGCTCAACGGCGCCGCCACGCAATATGTGGCGGCGAAGTTCGCCTATCATCCGGCGCTTGGCGCTCCGCTTTACGGGCATGTCTACGCCCCCTGGGAGTGGGTGGTGTGGTACGGCCGCTTCGGCGCCAGCATGGAAGCGGTGTTCCAGCCGGTCATGATAGGCGTGTCGTTGAGTTTGGCGCTGGGCGTTTTGGGTCTTCTCGCGATCGGCGGGCGCAATCCCGAGCGCCACGAAGGCATTCACGGCACCGCCCATTGGGCGAGCTTTGACGAGATCAAGGCGACGGGTTTGCTTCCGAAAAAGGGAAAGGGCGGCGAAGGCGTCTATGTCGGCGGCTGGCGCGACGGCCGCGGCCGTCTGCACTATCTCCGCCACAACGGGCCGGAGCACATCGCGGCGATTGCGCCCACGCGCTCCGGCAAGGGCGTCGGCCTTGTCATGCCGACGCTCCTGTCCTGGCCGCACAGCGTCGTCGTGAACGACCAGAAGGCCGAGCTCTGGAACCTGACCGCCGCCTGGCGAAAAAGCGAGGCCGGCAACGTCGTGATGAAGTTCGATCCGGGCGCCGAGCACGGAAGCGTGAGCTTCAACCCGCTCGAGGAGATCAGGCTCGGCACGCTGCAGGAGGTGGGCGACGTGCAGAACCTCGTGACCATCCTTGTCGATCCCGAGGGCAAGGGGCTGGTCGACCACTGGGCGAAGACGAGCCACGCCTTTCTCACCGGCGCGATTCTGCATGTGCTCTACAAAAAGCGTGCCGAGGGAAAGGTTGGCTGCTTGCCCGATGTCGCGCTCGCGCTCTCCGACCCGGACAGGAAGGTCATGTCGCTCTATCTGGAGATGATCCAGAACAAGTGGGGCCCGGACGGCGCCGTTCACCTCACCATCGCCAGCGCCGCCCGCGATATGGTGAACCGCCCCGACGAGGAGCGCGGCTCGGTCCTCTCCACCGCCATGTCCTTCCTGTCGCTCTACCGCGATCCCCTGGTCGCCAAAAACGTGGCGCGCTCCGACTTCAAGGTCATGGACCTTATGAACCATGCGAAGCCCGTGACGCTCTTTCTTGTGGTGCGGGCCGAGGACAAGGACCGCATGAAGCCGCTGATGCGGCTCATCATCAATCAGCTGGTCCGCGTGCTCTTAAGACCCGAAATCACCTTCGTGAAGGGCCGGCCTCAGCCTCCGCACAAGCATCGGCTCCTGCTCATGCTCGACGAGTTCCCGTCCTACGGGAAGCTCGAAGTGTTTCAGGAGGCGCTCGCCTATATCGCGGGCTACGGCATCAAGGCGTATCTCATCAACCAGGACATGAGCCAGCTCTGGGGCGCCTATGGCAAGGACGAGAGCGTGCTCTCGAACTGTCACATCCGCATCGCATTCGCTCCGAACCGGGTCGAGACCGCCGAGTGGCTCTCGCGCATGTGCGGAACCGCGACCGTTGTGAAGGAGGACGTGACCACGAGCGGCAAGCGGTTCGGCGCGGTCTTGACGCAAGTGTCGAAGACCTACCACCAGATCAGCCGGCCGCTCGCCACCGCCGACGAGATCATGCGGCTCAGGTCGCCCGTGAAAGATGAGAACGACTTGATCGTGGAGCCGGGGGACATGATCGTGTTTGTCGCCGGCCACGCGCCGATCCTCGGCACGCAGAGCCTATACTTCCGCGATCCCGTGTTCCTCGAGCGCGCGCAGCTTTCCGTGCCCACAACCGACAGCCTTCATCGCAGCGAGGTTCCGCCATTTCAAATCGCATCGCCCGCGGCCGCGGGCCCATCGTCCTGATCGCCATCGGCGCCGCCGTCTCCTGCCTGATGCTGATCGCGGGAGGCCTCGGCTTCAGGCTCAACGAAACGCCCTCGGTTCCGGTCGGGCTATGGCGCATCTCGGCCGTCGGCGTCCTCGAAAGAGGACGCGTGGTGAGTTTCTGCCCGCCGGCAACGGACGTGTTCTTGGAGGCGCGCCGCCGCGGCTACCTGCATCGCGGAAGTTGCCCTGGCGCACTGGAGCCGATGCTGAAGGTGCTGGCGGGACTGCCCGGCGACGAGGTGCTGCAAACCGCCGACGCGCTCTTCATCAACGGGCGCGCCGTTCCGCATTCGAAGGCGCTCGAGGCCGACGCTGAAGGCCGTCCGCTTCCGGCGCTTGAGAGCCGCGGCTTCGTCATACGCGGCGGGGAAGGGATGTTCCTCGGCGCTCATCCCCGCAGCTTCGACAGCCGGTACTTTGGGCCTTTGCCGCTCGCCGCGATCAAGGGCGAGGCCCGCCCCATCCTCACGGCGAACTGACCGCCCAGAAATGGAGTTCCGCATGAACACCCTCGATTTGAAGCGCGCCTGCGATCTCGTCTGTTTGGCCATCGAAAAAGCGCGCGCCGATTACGGCAAGCCGGTCTGCGTCGCGGTCTGCGATCCGGCCGGCTTTCTTCTCGCCTTTCAGCGCGCGGATGGGGCGCCGCTGCGCTGCATCGCCATTGCGCAGGGAAAGGCCTACAGCGCTGCTCTCATGCAAACGAACACGTCGTTGCTCCTCGAGCGTCTTCAGCGAGAGAAGATCGAGCTTGCCTCCTTTTGCGATCGTCGGCTCACGGCGTTGCCGGGCGGCAGCGTGATCAAGGACGCCGCCGGCGCGATCATCGGCGCGATCGGCGTGAGCGGTCTTGCGCCCTCTGAAGACCAGCAGATCGCCAATCTCGCCGCCGATTCGGCGCAGGCTCTCCGCTAATGGGAGTTGCGCAAACGGCGCCCTTGCAAGGGCGTGCGGAGGCGTCGGGCTGGGCCGACTCGCCGACTCGCACGGACCCTACCATTCCGGGTCATCCAAGCGCGGGTCATGCCGAATAAGCGGGCCGGGATATGGACCGCCGTCAGCACATGAGGCCAGCAAACCCAGAAACCCAAACCACCCGATCATTGTATAGTTGGCGAACAGGACAAAGAGTAGAGCGGAAGCGAACTTCAGCGCTGTCCCGGCTATCCCGTAGACCGTGTTCGTTCGCCGGACATTGGAGACGAGCGAAGCGATAACGCCGGCGGCTCCCAATCCCATCAGAATGAGCCCCTCCGGCTTGTCTCGACCGATTTCAGCGATGCGGAGCCGCCAAGCGTCGCCGAGATAGATGACTGCGATCAAGACAACCCACCACGTTATGGCGGGTATCATTAGCGGTTCCACGCTGAAGCGCTCCTGGCAGCGGCGATTGTAGAAGCGGTTGGTCGAATTCACCGCGATGAACACAGCCACGAATATGATTACTCTAATAGTAAAATCGGGGTCGTGCATAGGAGTCGCCTTTCAACTGACGGTAGCAGAGGCTATGGCGCGCCCTGTATTTATATTGTTAACTCCTTCTGATCCACGCTTGATTTCAGCTTCGCTGATCGTTTTAATACGATTAATTGGGGCGTGATACGATGCGTGTGCGTGCTTGCTCTTTCCTTCCGGGCACTCCAAAGAAGCTGATCGGTCAGCATCGCCGGCAGGGCATGTTTAAAAAGCCGAGCCCGCAGATTATCTCATTTTATGCAGCAAATTCAATAGCAGAAATCGTGTTCTTGCTCGCCCCCATGGTCACTGCCGGCGAATCTATTTCGGCGATCGTGGGCTGCCTCTTCGAACGAACCTTCCGCGCCGATCAAGGCAGATGAGGGCGAGAAACCCACCTCCACGCTGATTGAATTTATGCGATCAAAAAAGCAACGTCTGGCAACGCGGCGAGTGGAAGGGCGTCGACGCCTCCGTCGCGCATTACGACTTCCGCAAGGAGCGCGATTCCGTTTAGCGCGCCGACATTATCGTGTCCAAGCGCGGCGCCGCGAGCGGGTGGGCTGCGAATGCGTGGTCTTTGTCGAGGACGATCGGATGAGCTGGGAGCCTTCGCTAGAGGCTGCCAAGGCTCTTGCGGCGGGCCGATTTCGCGGCGGGGTAGCTCTTGGGTTTCGTCGTGGAGTTCTAACGTGGCCGCGGAGGAAGTCCTCCAGCGAAACGCAGGCCGCCGGTAAAAGGAGAACCGATCTTGTCCGATAATGTAATTTTTCTTCCTGAGAAAGTCGTGACGGGCCTCCTCGGCCGCGATTTGCCGGCTTCGATCGGTCAGGAGTTCAACTATGACGGCAAGCGCTACAGGGTGCGCCAGAGAGATCCGTCGCGCTCTGAGGGCGGCGTGCCCTGTGAACTGGTCGAGCCTCCCGTGCAGGAGCAAAAGCGGCGGCGAACGAAGGGCCGCGGGCGGTAGTTTTCGTTCTTGGCCGTTTCCGTCTGATGGCCTGCGCCATCGAGGTCCAGGGCGCTCGGCGAAGGGGATTATTTTCGCCCGTTCACGGCAGTCGAAATAACACTCAACAATTGACCTCTGAGGCAATGCAAGACTGTTCGTGCAAAAGCGGTCGTTGGAGCTCCCTCTGAGCTTTTTAAAACGTTTACACTACGTGGTTACCGTATGTGTTTCCTCCGGAGCCGTGATACCGAATGAGCCATCAGTGCAAGCCGGTGTTGTTTGGCTGTCGCGTTGCTCTCGTGGTAGCGGCGATCACTACGCCGGTGTTCCTGGCGATTGCTTCTCCGCCGCGTCTTTCCACGGTTTTTGCAGATCGCTCTGCGCTGATATCGACCCGGTTCGGCTCTCTTTCCCTGAGCTTCGCTGCTAACGGCATGGTGCGAGGCGACTCCACCGACGTTCTTGCGCTTGGGGAGAAGAGCTCGAAGGATTCGGGCCGCTGGTGGGTCCGGGGTTCTTCCATCTGCATTCGCTGGGAGACTTGGTTCGAGGCGCGGGCGCGCTGCTTCTCGATCGACCTGCAAGACGGGTCGGCGTTCCGGTGGCGCAGCGAGGATGGCGAGCACGGCGCCGGCCAGCTTCTCGATCAAGGAGTGAATCCATGACCGATCGCCTCCAAAGATTGCGCACTCTCTATCCGGACGTTTCGGCGTCGGTGCTCATGAACCTTCCGGCCGCATTCGAAGGCGACGCGGCGAAGGTTCATTCGTTCGCCGCGACTTGGTCAACGGCGGAGGTGCTGAGCAGTATGCTCAAAAAGCATGTTCTGGCGTTGGGCAGACCGGAGGCGAGAATCCATCCGGACATCGTAGGTTCCACCTTCAGTGAACTGGCGGACCTGCATTCAGGGGGCTTGCTGGACGATGTTCGAAAAATGGCCCGGCGGCCAGGCGGCGTTGATAACGCGGCGGTCGTGGAGGCCTTTATGCAGCGGGTCGAAAAGGTGAAGACCTTGCAGGATGATGTAAGAGCCGCGACGCTGGAGCAGAGTCTGTCCCGGGCTCGCTCCCGTTAGCAGCCCCGTCACGATATTCTTGGCAGCTTTTCTGAGCTTCTTCACCTCCGCGTTAGACCGGACCGCGAATCGCTTATAGGCGATCTCCTGGCACCTGCTGCACTATCGATCAACGCCTTCATGCGTGTCTAAGTCTTCTCAATATCTTGCAGCAAGCGACGGACGTCGACGACTTTCGCGCCGTGCCCCGGCTTCGTGCTGAGCCACAATTTTAGGAGGCCGCCAAGCCGGCCAAGATCGGCGTTCACCTTCAAGAGACCGAGGAACGCCTGCTGATCTGACGTCGAGCTGATGGGCTGGCTGAGCGCTGCGTTCCTCAAATAAGAAGATATTGTGAGACCTGCCGCTTGGGCCTTCCACTCGATAGCAAGGCGCTCTTCCGGAGAGACGAACGTCTTCAACGGATGCTCCCTGTCGACTGGGGAACGCTCGGCTTTTCTTGGCATTCGTTACTCTAAAATCGATCAGGGATGAATAGCAATGGCGCCTGTATCCGTCGAGCCGAAGGCGAGTAAGGACCGCGTGATGAGGCCTCGGCGAAGCCGGATGTAGGCCTACATCACACATCTTGCCATCCGCATCTCATAGAATTTCATAAAATCTCCCAGACACTTACAGAAACTCCTAGAAGTTCATCAAATCTTTCAGAACCTTTCAGAAAGTCATAAAATCTCCCCGAAACTCATCGAAACTCAGCGATACTCTCAGAAACTCATAGAATAACTCCAGCGACCGGATGGCGAAGTCGCCGGCCCTGTGATAGCGTTTAGACGGTCAGTTGTTGAGGGATGGGCGTGGCCGGAAAGAGAGGGGGGCGAGCGGCTTGGGGGCAAGCGCGGCACGCCTTCCGCGTGCTTTCGCGCGAGATCATGGCCGAACTCAAAACCTCCGCGAGCAAGAAGGAGGTCTACAAGAGTTTCAAAGATCGCTTGGGTATGAGTTATGCCACCTTCGCCGCCTGGGTTAAGGTCTACGAAGAGACGAGCGAGGCGCCGCTGCTCGCTCCGCTTGAGGCGTCTGATCGAGCGCCTCTCGATCCTAGAGCCGCAGATGCTCCGCGCTCTGCGCCGCCTGCGGCTCCCCGAAAACCGAGTTCCGGACCTCCTATCGTGCGGTCCGAGAAAGAAAAAACCTTCCATTGGGACCCAATGGAAGCGTTCGACAAGAAGTTCGACTGAAGAGGGTGTTGTAATGCAAAACGGATCACACGCGAGAGCTGTAAACTTCTTTCTGAACAGCAAGGGCGGCGTCGGCAAAAGCCATCATGCCGTCTTTATGGTGCAGGCCTACCGGCAAGCCGGCCAGCCTGTTGTGGCGATCGACGCGGACGCAACCTCGGCTACCTTCTCCGGCTACAAGGCGCTGCAAGTGCGCCGCGTGCCGCTGATGGAGGGAGACGACATCAATCCGCGGGTCTTCGATGACATCGTCGAAGAAATTCTCACGACAGACGCGAATTTCGTGATCGACACCGGCTCGTCCTCCTTTGTGGAGCTCAACCGCTACCTGTTGAGGAACGGAATTCCGCAGCATGTGGTCGAGCGCGGAAAACGCTTCATCGCCAACATCATCATCGCCGCCGGCAATCTCTTCGCCGAGACGTGCTCGAACTTGAAGGCGATCGCCGATCAGCTGCCGCCGGAAGTTGAGATTGTGGTTTGGATCAACGATCACTTCGGCCCTGTCGTGCCCGCCGGCCGGCGGTTTGAAGACCTTGAGATCTACAAGATGACGCAAGGACGGATCGCGGCTGTGATTCAGCTCGAAGATCACACCTTCGGCGAGAAGCAGACCTTCGGCGCGGACGTCTCTCAAATGACGCGGGCGGGCCTAACCTTCGCGGAGATCCAGGCGTCGCCTGAATTCACCGTCATGGCGAAGCATCGGCTCAAGAGAGTAGAAAAAGACCTCTATGGAAAATTCTCCGTACTTCTCGGAGACGCCGCTTGAACCGGACGATGAGACGCAACGTCTGATCGGAGAGGTCGCCAAACGCCACGGCATTGTGTTGGGGTCTGGCGACCCTCTTTGCATCGTTCTGACTGTTCTTGAGCTTTTCCTTGATCGCTACCTGTCGAGGCTGGACGGAATGTTCCAGGCTCATCAGGCTGTTTCGTTCGAGGCGCTCAATCGATCGAGCGAAGCCGCGAAAGGTATCGCCGAGCAATTGATCACCTCCGCCGCCAATTACCACGTCAAGACGACGCGAGCGGCGGCCGAGGAACTCGCCGCCGCCTTGGCCAAAGCGGCGGCCGCGGAGCTGGTAAGGGTGGAAAAGCTCGCCAGAGACGCCCGCCGCCTCGTCTGGATCGGAGCGCTTGTATGGGTGGCGATCCTGTCAGTCGCCATTGGCGTGGCGATCGGCGCCTGGGTGGCGCCAGCCGTGGCGCCAAAGCTTCTTAATCCGCAATCTCAAGGCAACTACACGCACCGCGGGCCGTCGCCAATTTCTGGCGATGTCCTGAAAGGTCAGGCCCAGTTCGGCGCGCGGTGGCCGCGCCGATGTGGGCTTTTTCCAGCCCGCTTTAGACGCTACGCTGCCGCCACCGGAATCATTTCTCGCGGCGGCTTATGACGACGCTGATCATCACCGAAAAGACCAGCCAAGCTAAAGATTTGGCGGCGGCGCTAGGGAGTCGTTTCGGGAAGATTCTGCCTGCCGAGGGCCACTTGCTGAGGCTCGCCGAACCCGATGAGATCGATCCAGCCTGGAAACGCTGGTCTTGTGCGCTGCTCAAGCCGGATGGCCTCTATCCGACCCGGCCCGCCGCCGGCGGCAACAAGTCCGCGAAGCTGAAGGCCATCGCGGCGGCGCTGAAATCCTGCGAGATGGTGATCATCGCCACGGACTGTGACCGCGAGGGCCAGCTTATCGGCCAGGAAATCCTGGAGCATCTGCGCTATCGCGGCGCCGTGCAGCGCGCGCTGTTTACCGCCCAAGACCCCAAAACGCTGCGCCAGGCGTTCGCAACGCTGAAGCCCAACCGTGAAATGCGCCCCCTCTACGAGGCGGCGGTGGCGCGCCAGCAGGCCGATCAGATCTTCAACCTGTCGCTGACGCGCACAGCGACGAAGACGCTTTTGGCGCCGGGCGCGCGCGGCGTCATCGGCATTGGGCGGGTGAAGACGCCGACGCTCGGCATCGTCTGCCTGCGCGAATTGGAAATCCGCAATTTTCGCCCCGAGGACTATTTCGAGGTGGTGGCGCAGGCGCATGTGGCGTGTGGCAGCTTCGCGATGCGCCATGCTCCGCCTGCAAAACAGCGCATCAAGGACCGCGCCCTTGCCGAGGCGATCGCTCGTGCAGCCGATGGCTATCGCGGTCCGCTCAGCGTCAAGGTCGAGCATTGCCGCCAAAGCCCGCCGAAGCTGTTCGACCTGCCGTCGCTGCAAAAGACCTGCGGCCAGCGCTGGGGCTGGACGGCGGACAAAACGCTCGCTATCGCCCAGGAACTCTACGACGGCGACGGCAAAAAGCTGATCACCTATCCGCGCGCCGAGGCCCGCTATCTGAGCGAAAACCAGATCGCGGATGTGGCCGCCATTACGGCCGCGCTGAACGGGCTGCGCGGCTTCGCCCATCTCGATCTGTCGAAGCCTGTGATCCGGAAAGGCAAGTCTGGCCACTTTTGCGACCGCGCCCTTGAGGGCGTGTCGCACCATGCCGTGGTCCCGAACGTCAATGTCCTTGATGACGACCTGGAGAAGCGGCTGGCGCGGCTCAGCGAGGATGAGAAGCGGCTATTCGCCATCATTTGCCGCTCCTATCTCGCCGCGGTCATGCCGGACTTCGAATACCGTCAGACGGCCGTCACCATGCGCGTGCCGACGCCGACCGGCGATGGCGCCGAATTCCGGGCGGTGGGGCGTATTCCGCTGGTTCAGGGCTGGAAAGCGGTCTACAGCGCCAGCGAGCCGGACGCCGTCGCCGATGAAACCGAAGAGACCCTCCCGCCGCTCACCGATGGCGAGATGTCCCGGCTTACCGAACCGCGCGTCGACGCCAAGCGCACGCAAGCGCCGCCACGCTACAATGAAGGCACGCTGATCGACGCCATGCAAAACGCCTGGCGCTTCGTCGAAAATCCGGCGGCACGCGAACGGCTGAAAGAGGCGAAGGGCATCGGCACTCCGGCCACGCGCGCCGAAATCATCAAGGGCTTGAAGAAGCAGAGCCTGCTTGCGGCTGATGGTAAATGGGTAGTCCCGACCAGCGCGGGCTTGCAATTGTTCGAAGCGCTGAGAAACGCCGCGCCTGCGCTCGTCGACCCAGGGACAACGGCTGAGTGGGAGATGCAACTCGATGCCGTGGTGACCGGCAAGGCTGACCATCGCCAAGTGATCGACGCCATCGCCGCTGATGCGGAAAAGCTGATCGGGGGCCTGAAGCAGCGCACCTGCGGCGCGGTCAACCTCGCGGCCGCGCCCGCCAAGCCGGAGGCGAGAAAGCGGCGTTCGCGCAAGCCGGCAGCAGAGAAGGATGGGACAGCCCCGACGAAATCTTCTCGCCGCAGGTTGGCTTCGTCCAACCCCAAACGGCCTCGCAGAAGTAAGGCTGCCCAGATGGGCGGCGCTCCGGAGACATCCGCCGCCAAGCGTGCGGCTCCGACCGCCCGCATGATCGCGTATGCCGAGAAACTCGCCAAGACGAAGAAGCTGCCGCTGCCTCCCGGATACGCGCAGGATTTTCAAGCTTGCCGCCGCTTCCTCGATCAGAACGGTTGACCGCAACAATCAAATTTCTATCTACCTTCATACAGAAACGGACCTTGGTTGACGCCCAACCGCTGGCGCGGGAAGCATCGTCGTCCTGGTCCGCTTATTGGGGCATCGCGTCAAAGCTTCAGATGTCGATCTACTCGGCGATGACGCTCGCGAACTTCGGGTGCTCAGGCGCCCTGCGCCGTTAGAGCTATTCCTGTGGAACGAGCGGTGCGGCAGTGGCCTGGCTGCGGCGTAGGAAGAGGAGAAGAAGCGCCGCCGGCAAGCATATAACAAGCATGAGCTTGAAATCATCCGCATAAGCGACAATCGACGCTTGGCGGGTTATCGCTCCGTTCAGCGCCATAAGGCCCGGCGCAGAGGCTGAATTCCAGAGCAGATAGGCGCCGCCAGTCTGCAGCATACGATTGAACGGCGTTACATATTCGGTGAGTTGGGCATGCACGACCTGCGTGTTCTGCGCCAGCATGAAAGACGAGACGGACACTCCGATCGTGCTGCGGCCGAGCAAAGGGTGCCCGGCAAATCCGAAGAGATGGAATTTGAGGACAAAAAGGGCCTATGGCATACGGAGCACTCGGCAGGCGATGACCGGCCTGACGCCGAAGTGGCCTAGCCCGGCGATCGGTCGGATTCGGTTACCGGCGCGCAAATAGGGTCGGCGGGCTATTGGGTTTTGCAAATCCAAGACCGGGCGTGCATTTAGGGCGTGAGGAAGGGGAGGCTATGGAGCCCGGCTCGACTTCATTCGTCGGACGATTTGCGCATGCGCGTGGCGCGGAACGCAAAAAGTCTCCTATTTTGAATGAGCGAGCGCGGCAATCGGGTGGAATTCATAAAGTGCACGAAGCGCCCGACGTTGGTTTGGCGCGTGGGGGGTGTCAACGTCGGGCGCTTCTCTTGGCCGGCTCGGGGGGGTGAGCGCAGGCCTCGTGTGAATGCTTTCTTGGGGCATGATCCCCGCAAAGGACGACGGATTTTAGACTTCGATGTCTTCGGCCGATCCGGACATGACCCAGTCTTCGGGGATGGCGTGGTGAGCGCAGATAACGGCCAGCATCTCATTCTCAATCGACGCGAAAGCTCGATTTCCCGCTTCGAGCGCCCGGCCTGCGTTGGCATTGACGCCGCACGCGCGATAGAAATCCTCAAGTTCCAAAGTGAGAGCTTCTCTCGCGAGCTTGACTCGCAACGCCACAGCGCGAGGGGAACTGTCATCCGGCAAGATGTTGCCGTGCCAGGGTTTCAACTCGGCGGCGTGCCGAAGCCGGCCAAGCTGAGCAAGAATGACGAAGGCCTCGTCAAAATGCTCATCAGCCAAAGTTCCTGGAGAGTTTGGACGACCGGCGGCGTCTTTCGAGGTTGCGAGCAGCCATTCCCCGGCCTGTTCGCTGCTCGACAAGGGCTCTTGCCGCATGAAAGGATCGAGCCCGGCCGTGATCGCCTGTTCCACCCAGGCTGCTGCGACGTCGCTGCGCCCTTTTGTGCGGCCATTGGCGGCGGCGCTCATCGATCGAGCGTTTAGGACGATGGCCTCGGCGGCCATGGAATGGGTACGCATTACCTGTCTCCCTCTTCACAGCTGCGTTCGCCGGCGCCTATGCGTCGCCGGCTTCAATATTGGTTGCGGTTGTTGGTGACCACTGTCGATCTGCGGCAAAGAGGTCGGTTAGGCTGGTGACGGAAGGCGAGGGAACCAATTCTCGCCCCCCTTCCGTGACTAATTTCATCCAAGTATAGATAAAGTATGGACGGAAGACGTCTCGGGGTAATAACTACATTTATGCTTACGGATACGCCGCATAAAGTCATCAGGCATTGCCGGTGTCTTCCTTTAACGCAATCTGATTTCTTCTTTTACCTTTGAGCCTCTGTTGCTGCCTTATGTCCTAATTATTAAAGGTATCTTTCTGGTAGAGCAAGTCTAAAATTTGACCATAATTAACCCCAGCTTCCGCCATAATTCACAAGGGTGGGACAACTCCCTGATTTCATGAGTGTTTGGCTCTATCCACCTGTGGATAAATATCCTGTACAGCCGGAATCGTGGAGCGAATGACGGCGTCATTATGGCTAAAACACGCCCAAAGATTGACTTGCATGGCTTTTGCCAATAGGTTGAGAGCGTCAAGGCGCGCGATGCAAAATCCGGCGACAGCCAGAAGACTGATGGTGATGCGTATGGTCCAAAGATTCTTTACTCAGTTCGCGCTGTGTTTCATCCTGTCGACGCTTGCCGCGTCGCTCGTGGTTTCGTCGCCGGCGGCGAAGTTGGCGGCGCGGATCAATAGCCAAACCTTCCAAGCCGCAGCAGCGCTCGGCGCTCATTAAAATAGCGTGTAAAATCACCTTCTTGCGATGAGCTGGAGAGTCGGAGTTCAGCGGCGATATAAGCGGCGGCGACGATCTCCGCCGCGGCTTTCGCATATCGGCAGTATGGAAACGAATTTCTTCATAAACCGTATTTCGAACGCTGCCATGACGCTCACCGCGAAAGCTACGATAATCGCAAGGGATGCAGTTCGGCTTTCCGCACGTCTGGATGCGTTGGAGAAGCGCGAGCAATGCGCGAATATCGGGAGGGGTGAGACACGCAGCTCTACCCGACTTCCCCTTGGCACTGCCTTTCCCGAAGCTCCATCGCGTTGGACCTGCCCAAGAGCCAATCAATCGAGACGTCCAGCCGATCTGCTATTTAAGCCAGACGATAAATGTCGAGCGCGCGCAGACCAGCATACTCAAGGTCTACTGTGCGCGTGCCGAACCCGATTCTGGAGCAAAGCTTCTCGTAGGTCATACCGCGAAGCCGGCAGGCAATCGCGAGCCGCTCGCCGCCGCAAGGTCCGATGCTACAGCGCCGCAGCAAATCCAGAATGGCCGCTTCCTGGGGAAAACCGGTTGGAAAACGGCAAAGGGGACGCTCTGCGGGTAAGCGAACCTTTCGTGGAGCTTGCGCTATTTTCAATTTTTAGTAAAAAGAGAATTGCGAAAAGCAGAAGCCCTCAATCATGAACCTGCACCGGGCGAGGGCTTCTCTTTGATAGTGACCAAGCTCTTTGAAACGGCTCCCCGCGCCGATTTAAGGGGCTTGTTCGCCTTTGGACGTTAGGGGGTCCCTATGCTTTGGCGCGATGGGCCCAAAAATGCAGAAATAGCCCAAGGATGTGCGAGGCGGCGAAGTTTAGAAGAGCGCCAGCGTCGATTACGCCCTCCTCGGCCGGTGACAACGTCGTCATACCCTTTCGCCGCAATCTATGAGCGTGGACATAAGCCAGTGCTTTTGAGGCCCGCAATTTCTCCTATCCGAGGACGATGCGACACCTGTAGCCAGGAATTCTGAGGTCGAGATCAACTGGTCCAGGGTGCTTGAGCGCCTCTGCCGAAAAAGGGCCGTCGCGTATTTTGGCCGCCATGACGATCTGCACCGGATTTTGGTCCGTGCAGTTACTCCAAAGCCGAGGATGCCTTCAGTTCCGGTATAGAAGAAAGCTGCCGAGAAATCGGTTTAGGGTCGGCCGCAGCTTTGAGGCTGCTGCTCGCTTCCTTGTGGTGTCTCTCTTCGAACGGGTCGTTACGTCGCCCTTCGGGACATCGCCGGACGGCTTGAGAAGCCGGTTGCTTTCCTGAAAGCCAAACTTGTACGTTTGAAATCGGCACGAGAATCAGCGTAGCGCATGAAAAAAGGCTGTTGCGGCAGGTGTCCGGAACTGGATCAGGCTAACGCCATGCGAAGCCGATCAACGTATCGGGGCCCGACCCCCTACGCGGCGTCGGTAAGTCGAACGCTAACCGCCGGCCGGAGCTGGGGTGCTGGTGGTCGAGCGGAAAGTCGGAAGGCCGGCAATTATGGGAAGAGATCAATGACAAAGACAAAATCAGCGGCGACCGCCAAAACGGCAGCCTCGCGTAAACCAGCTGCGGCGGCCAAGAGCGCGGCGACGGCCAAAGCGCCTGTAACAGGCAAAGCAGTCGCGAAACCGGTCAAAGTGGAGCTTATCACGCTTCGCCAGCTCGCAACCTCGATTGGCGAAGCGCATGGGATTTCGACAAGGCAGGCGAACGAGGTGCTGGCCGGTACAGTTGCCTTGATTGGCAGCCACCTTAAAAAGGGCGCGCGTATCCGCATCGCCGGGCTCGGAACTCTTGATGTGCGTAAGCGCGCTGCTCGCATGGGACGCAACCCCGCTACAGGCGAAGCTATCGAGATCAAGGCGAGCAAAAAGGTGGCGTTCCGCGCCGCGAAGGATCTCAGCGAGGCGATTTAGGCAGCGCTAATCTGCGATCAAAAGACCGGCCGTTTTTCTCAATTGGCAGGGACGTTACACTGTCGCAGACCCAAATCATGATGCTGACGGCTTTCGCTCGACCTGCAACATAACTCGGTGATCCACACGGTGTGCTATGAGTACATGAACGGCGGCGGCGCCGTCGCCTATCTGAACGTGCATTTCGGGGCGTGAAGAACGGCGGGTTTGACGTTTGCGGGGGCGTGGGGCCGTGCTTGATACGGCTATGTGACCGATGCAAACTACGGGAACAGCCTTTTACGGTCCTCCTGCTCAAGAGCGGTCGCGGCGAGTGCAGAGGTAACCCCTCCGCGTTCGCTTTTTTTGCTTGCTGAAGCGGTGCGCCTCTTGTTCAGGCAACCTCGGCAAAGCGCTGGCGATTCGCCGAGTTGTGGCTGGCGTTATCTTCAGAGACGGGGAAATGCAGCCGGCCGCTCTCTTCGGCGGCGAACGACAGCAAGACAGAAAGCGCATTGGCTGGCGGAATTCCGCGCTCGATGGCTTTCTCGTATTCGGCAATCACAGCGCCTTTAAGCGCTTCGGCGGCGTCTTCATTAAGATCGGCGTTCATCGTGGCCCCCATCTCTTATCGAGCAGTCGCGGCGAGCATCGCGACGCCATCAGCGTTGTGGGCGCTGACGCCGATCCGCAATGCCCGCTGGCTCCCGTGTAACTGACGGGCAAACTTTATGGTCACAACTCGGCCGTGTAAACGATTGCGTCTACGAAGCTAACAGGATTGAGCCATCACGAGCCGGGCACACTCCTCTGCGGCCCAGTCCAGAATGGCGGCGATGGCGCTTTGTGGCGAAAGCCCTCGCTCGATTGCCGCCTCGAAATCGGCGATTACAGCGCTCTTCAATTCGTCGGAAGATTGTCCTTCGGAAACGTCCACTAAGGCAGTTTCGAATATGACTTCCTGCACTAGCATAACGCATTACCCCCACATGTAAGTTGTGTACCCCGACCGTATTTCGCCGCGAAACCGGGCTCAAGCGATTTTGTCAAAAATACGAAACACATTTGTCGCATGCGATCATCTTGTCATAGCTGCTTAAGAGAGTATTCATTTTTCCGGCCCGTCCAAGGAGGAGGAATGGTTGCAGATGCCCTTAGACGCATGCTCGATGAGCTTGAGGGGATTTCGGCCCGCTTAGCGGAAATCAAAGATTGTCATGTGGTCGGCGACGATCCTGGCCGCGTTTCAAGAGCCGCCATGGCGCTCACCGCGAAAGCCACGGCGGTCGCAAGAGATGCCGCGCTTCTGTCGGCGCGCCTCGATGAAGAGAAGCGCAGACAACGCGTGAATTGAGCGAGGCTATCGCTCTTTATCGATAACGGCGATACCTTCACCCCAAATACAACCGTGATCTCGTGTCGTGATCTCGGCTATATCTGCCGCGACTCTTGACGCGACATTGAGCCATGATCGAAATCCCGGAAGGCGTTCATTTTGCGCGAGAGTGCCTCATTCGCTGCGATGCGGCATCGTGGCCTTTCGCCAGCCGGGAGGACGAGACTATCCGCCGCCATTGGCGCGGCGCTCGACGCTGAGGGTGTTTTTCTCTGCGCGTTCCGTTCTTTTCTTAATCCAAGTGTAAACACAAATCTGCACAATTTCCCGCTTCTTTAGCCGCCCTTAGCTGCGCAATAGTTTACGTCCTCGCTGCCGAACAAAGCATCTGCCTCAGAATTCCCTCCTTCCTCCTGAACGGCGTCTAAGGGGCAAATATCTTCAGAAATTAGCAATACTAACGGAAAAATCTCCATGACTATAGCCAACACCAGTTTCGGTGGCAGTTTAAATTCCTCTCAGGACTATATCCTGCAGGGTCCCGAAGACCAGCTCCAGGAGATCATCATTGTCGCGTACGAGGCCGCTCTTGAAGCGGGTTTGGAGCCGGCACAAGCTCTCGCTGTTCTGGAAACTTGGTCGGCGAACGAACGGTCCCGACTTGCAGATCACGCTGTCTCCTCCGACTGCGCAGACGATATGCCTGCCAGCTTTCGGCAGGCTGCCTGACATAGGTCGGAACTAATCAGTTTTCTGCTCGGTCGACGAACCGCGAGCGGGATGATTGTCAATGAGCGCCCGACTAGGGCGATAGTCATCCGGAAACCGGAGATCGGACTTCCGAAAGGCCGGAGGCGCAAAAAAAAGGCCATCCAAAATGATCGAACAGCCCCGAGTTTAGGGAGGAACCGCCCAAGAAGGGCAGCGATACGCGTAAACGCATATCGCACTGCAACGATATAGCTTTCTCACAAAGTGAGCAAGGATTTGTTCTTGCGAAGAGAAAATCTATGTTAAATCCGGCGCACCGGGAAGTCATCCGCGACGAACGTTCGTGAAGAATGATCTGCACGGTTATCCGTGACGGGAACCTTGGCTGCGACGATCTAGCAGGCCGATGCGGCAACGTAATATATTCCAAATTAAATAAAGTGCCTCTATCATATAGTAGTGCGCACAGGCGGGCGCGCTGAGCCAAATTGGCGGTCTATCGCGCGCTCGTCGACCAATGTGCCCTTCACGATTTGGCAGAACGTCGTGCGGAAGCTCGCGTGCTGACAATAGGGTTATCAGGTCGCTTTCTTGGCGCGTCGGCCTCCGCCTCTCCCCGCTTTAGCCGCAGACGCGGAAACAGAACCAGCTGTCGCTGTCTTGGCGGCCTTCGCGTTATTGCGCTGGCCGAGGCCCATGCTCTTGGCTAGCTCCGACCGCGCGGCCGCATAAGCGGGCGCCACCATCGGATAGTCGCGCGGCAGGCCCCACTTTTCGCGATACTCTTCAGGAGAGAGGTCGTAGCGGGTCTTGAGATGCCGCTTGAGGGACTTGAACTTCTTGCCGTCCTCAAGGCAGATGAGGAAGTCCTGCGTCACGGATTTCTTGACCGATACGGCGGGGGTCAATTCAACAACCGCCGGCACATTGGCTTGCGTTGAGGCTTTGCTCAAAGCGGTATGGACGGACCCGATGAAGTCCGCAAGTTTGTCGGCGCTGATTGCGTTATGCACAACATAGGCCGCCACGACATCGGCTGTCAGCGAGGTGAGTTCGATTTCGTTGCTGTTCGTCATATTGTCCCTGAGTTCTGATCGGGCGCAGCGGGGAAAACTATTTATACTGCGCCAATTTCGGTGCTACCGTCTGAGGCGTATTACAGAATTCGGTTAATAGAGGGTAGCTGACCGAGAGTTCTAATCACAGCTTTTTCGTTCCCGATGCTTTTTATCGCAGGCTGAATTTCGATCTGCGCGCCCGGCGTCTCCCCATCGCTCGGAACGAGGCCTTCACTTTTTCACACAGCTTGAAATAGTCGGCCGCCTCGGGCCAAATAGGAGAAATAACCAAGCAGCGCGCGAGGCCCCGAAGGTTGTCGGACCGCATCCCCTTATATACAACGGGCGTGAATTAAGCGCGTGACATGGAAATCCGATTTCAGGCTCGCACTTCATCTCTTCGTCGCTGCACCGGAAAGGCCGCGTTCCTCCCCGGGGAGGTTTGCTGCACTCCTTATCCTATTTGGTTATGGCGTCAATTAAACCGGTAGCCGAGGAATCGCTGGGAATCGATGGGATCAAGACCGAGGCGGTTCCGGAGCCGCTTACGCAACTTACTGATGTGGCTCTCGATGACGTTCTCGTCGGCGCCGCCGTCGAACAGGCCGTAAACGAAGTTGAAGATTTGGGTCTTCGTGACGCGGCGTTCCTGGTTTGCCATCAGATATTCAAGGATTCGGCGCTCGCGGCGGGGAAGGATAAGAACCGTTCCGTCGATCTCGGGATCCCGGCCGTCGGCAAAGATGCGTATCCGGGCTGCAACGGTGCTGTCCGGCTTGGCATCGGCTTTGGCGCGACGTTTGATGGCGTAGACGCGAGCCAAGATTTCGCGCACATGCACGGGCTTGCGCACGACATCGTCGAAGCCCGCTCCGAAAAGGCTGAGCGTATCGCTGAGCGACCTTTCCTCATTCATGGCGATGATCGCCGCCGGGGAGCGTGATTTGAGGTGACGCGGGACGCTCTCGCGATCAGGAAAATCTCCCAGCAAAAAAGCTTCGACCGCTTCAATATCCAAGCAAGGCGCAGTTACCACCCACTGGGAAAAGTCCCTCGGCTTAAGACCAGCGGCCATAACGACTTCGCGGTAGAACCAGGAACAGTACCCCTCCATTACGCTCGCGCGGTCGTCCACAAGAATAATCATGTTCACCCCAGTCAAAACCAGCCCCGAGGAACACCCTAAAGCCCTTTCGTCCATCACTACAACGTTAAATTGTATTAAGTGGCATTTTAGAAAAACAGCGGAACACACCGCTCGCCGCAAAATCCTATGTGAAGGTAAACTGGGCGCTCACGCAACCGGCGTCCCCGCGCATTTGATGCGGGAGTGAGATGTTGTCTCCGAAGCGATAGTCGCGGCGGGGCTTCTTTCGGCATATTCTTCGCATCGCGCATTTCAAACGGTCCGGTTAGCTCGGTGGAAAGCGGCGCTCACGCGCCGCCCCCCGATGCCAAGCATTCTGCTAATCAGTTAAGCGGTTTCCCATCACATCTGCGTGATTTTTCCCCTGGCGAACATGCCGCGGTAGACTTTGCCTTTTCTGCGGAGCAACTTCGGCTGAGCCATTAAGAAAGTGTTTTGTCTAATAGGAAAAACGGCTGGAGGTACAAAAATGCCCATAGGCCAGGCGATCGAGCCGCATCTTCCGTCCCTACGCCGCTATGCGAGGGCTTTGTCAGGGTCGCAAAAAAGCGGGGATGCGTACGTCATTGCGCTACTGGAGGAGCTTGTCGAAGATGTCTCGATGTTTCCGACCGGGATCCCTTCTAAGATCGCTCTCTATCGGATGTTTTCGCGCCTTTGGAACTCTCTTACGGTCAACTCCTTTTACGATGTCGGCGAGAAGTCGAAGGCTTTGCGAAGCTTGCAAACTCTGACCCCCAAACCTCGACAAGCGCTTTTGCTTCTGTCTGTTGACGGATTTGAGCCTGAAGAGATTGCGCAGATCCTTGAAGTTGGAAAAGGCGAGGTCGCAGCTCTTGTTGCGGCGGCAGATGACGAAATAGCCACTCAGGTATCGCCCGCAGAAATCCTGATCATCGAGGACGAGCCGCTGACGGCGATAGACCTCGAAGACCTGGTCTTGAGCCTCGGACACCGCGTCATTGGCATTGCAAGAACGCACAAGGAAGCTTCAACGCTTACTCAAGAGCATCAGCCGGATCTCATTCTTTCCGATATTCAGCTTGCTGATGGCAGTTCCGGTATCGAAGCTGTCAACGAAATGCTCCTGAACTTCGATGCGCCAGTGATCTTTGTTACGGGGCATGCTGAACTGCTTCTCACCGGCAAGAAGCCCGAGCCGACGTCCCTTATCGCGAAGCCTTACAGTCCGGCAGCGGTGAAAGCGGTCATCGGACAAGCGCTATTTTTTGAAATCCGATCATATCTGCATCCCGCAGTTGGGGAAGAAGCGGTGCACCAATGCTCAGTACCGAAACCGTTCAACGCCTATTAAAGGCGGGCGGCCAGAAGAGCAAGTCACGCTACCTGGCGGATCAGGAATTGGGAACTTGCACAGCACATCGTGCCGACAAGAGTGAGACAACGCAAAAAAGGGGCCCCAAAAGGTGAGCCCCCATGCGCTTGCGGGAAGTTACAGCGAGTCGTGCCAAGTCTTTATTTGGCGGTCACCTGGATTACTCTTTTGTGAGGTCATAGAGCTGCCGCAGTTTTTCCTGCCAATACTCTCTCATCGCACTTCTCTTGTTGTAGATGGTCAGTAAATATCCCAGGCAAAGCCGCATACGCGCTAAAATGGGCGGGCCATTTTCTGATACAGGCGCTTCCGTGGTGGTTCTCCGTGCGGACGAAAGCCTCTCGATCAGGTTGCCCCAGCCAACTGCAGGACGACGTCACGATTGTCACAATTTGCCATACCCCTTGTGTTTGTAAATGACCTAAGCGCATACTCCGCCTGCAAAGCGTCAATGTTGCAAGTTGGGGCCGGGTTTACGTAATTTGACTAAAATCGTAGGTCTTTTGCCCAAGAAACACCTATGCTGATAAGAATAAGATTAAGTTTATAATAGCAGGGAAGTGCAGCAGCGTGTCAGGGCATCGTCAGACGCCGGAGCCGGTGAGTGTATTAGAAGGTTTCATAGAGCAGTCCGCTTTGACGGAAGCGCTCGATGAGTTCCGAAGCGCCATGATTGTCGCCAACGGGCAGGCGTCGCGGCGCGCGAGATCTTTCTAGCGGTCGAAAATCGGCTTTGCGTAGAACTGACATGAACCCATCCGTCACCGCCAATATTGTCGATCTATCCCATTGCGACCGTGAGCAAGTCCAGTACTCGGGCGCCGTGCAGCCGCATGGTTGCATGCTGGTGATCGAGGACGGCTCGCTGCGCATTCTTCAGATGTCCGCCAATTGCCCAGAAATGCTCGGCCTATCCCTTGACAAACTGCGTACTGGCACGATGGAGACCGTGCTCAACGCGCGAACCGCCTCCATCGCTCAGCGCCTCCAAAGTGAATTGCTCGACGGCGGCCCGGTCTATCTTACTTGCCTGACGCTGGCGGAGATGGGTACGGAGCGCACCCTGAACCTTTTCGCCCATCGCAGCGGCGGCGTGATTATCCTTGAGTTCGAGATCGTTCCCGATGGCGTCCGGCCAACGATCGAGCTCTATTCGGAGCTGCGTGCAACGATCGCGCAATTAAAAACGGAGAAGACGCTGCAAGCGTTTTTCGACTTGGCCGTATCGCACCTCCAGCACATTACCGGCTTCGAGCGGGTGATGGCGTATAAGTTCTTGGAGGACGGCAGCGGCCACGTCATTGCCGAGTCGATAAAGGATGGATTTCAGTCCTATCTCGGGCTGCATTATCCGGCCAACGACATTCCCGCTCCGGCGCGGCGTCTGTTTGCGCTGGCCTGGCTCCGTCATCTGCCCAATGCCGATTACAAGCCGGTCCCGCTTCTGCCGGAAAATCTTCCCGGCAGCGGTGAGCCGCTCGATTTGAGTTATGCCATGCTGCGCAGCGTTTCAGCGATGTACACCGGCTATCTCAAGAACATGGGCGTAAAGGCGTCAATGGTCATGCCATTGATGAAGGACGGCGTGCTTTGGGGCCTGCTTGCCTGTAATCACGAGACTTCCCCGCGCCATGTGCCTTATGAAACGCGCGTTGCCGCCGAGTTTCTTGCGCACATGATCTCGCTTATGATGGCCGCCAAGGAAGACGCCGAAAGTTTCGCCTATCGCTTGCGCATGAAGACCGCTCTCGACAGCATGACGCGGTCGCTTAACGAGCACCCGGATCTCCACATTGGCCTTGGCGGCGGGAACGGCCAGGCGAGCCTAAGCCAATATATCGAAGCGGGCGGCGCCGCAATAGTAACAGAGGGGCTCATTACCCGCCTTGGAGACACGCCGTCCGGCGCCGATCTTAAGGACCTTGCCGTTTGGCTTTCGGCGAGCCCGGACCTGATCTTCGCCACCGACCGCTTGCCGGAACTCTATCCACACGCTGCGTCATACACCAGAACGGCTGCCGGTGTTCTCGCCATCCGCCTGTCAAAGCGGCGGCTGGAATACGTGATGTGGTTTCGCCCCGGGCAGGCCGAGACCGTCTGTTGGGCAGGCGATCCGAAAAAGCCCGTCGACATCGATACGACCGACGGCACGATTCGTCCGATGCCGCGTCGATCTTTCGCCCTATGGAAAGAGAGCATCGAGGGACGCGCGAAGCCCTGGGCGGATTTCGAGATCAAGGCCGCCGCCGATCTCCGTTGGATCACCTTCGACGTCATCCAGATGCGCGCCGAGCAGGCCGAACAGGCCGCCAAAGCGAAATCGGAATTTCTGAACAACATGTCGCATGAATTGCGAACCCCGATGCATGCAATCCTTAGCTATTCCGACATGAGCCTTGCCGGGTTGGGCGCCGACGAGCACAAAACCATCAAGAGATATATCACAAATATTCGAACCTCCGGTAAACGCCTGCTTGGGTTACTCAATAACCTTCTCGATCTCGCTAAGATGCAAGCCGGCAAGATGGTGTATAGGCCGCAATCTGCCGACTTGAAGGATCTAATCGAACAATCTCTTCTCGAACTCGCTCCTCTCATTGTGGAAAAGGCGCTCTCAATAAATACGGAAATAACGGCTGAAAGCACGATTTCCGTATTCGATAAACAGCGTCTGTTTCAGGTGCTAGTTAATATTATTTACAATGCAATTAAGTTTTCCGAGAAACGAAAGACAATCCAGATTCAGCTTTTGGATGGCCAGATGACAAATGGCAATAAGGCTTTATGTTTGCGCGTAACCGACGAAGGACCGGGCATTCCCGAATCCGAACTCGGAACCGTGTTCGATAAATTCAGCCAGAGCAGTACGACCAAAACCGGCGCGGGCGGCACGGGACTTGGACTTGCCATCTGCCAGGAGATTGTCGAAGCCCACGGCGGAGAAATATGGGCTGAGAACGAAAAAACCGGAGGCGCCGTTTTTTGTTTCTCGATCCCCCAGTTGAGTATCAGGGAATAGGAAATAGCCATGTCTAACAGGCCAAAGATTCTTGCAGTCGAAGATGAGGAATTCACTCTCGATATTCTCCAACATTACCTGTCCAATGCCGGCTATGACGTCATCCCTGCTCAGGACGGCGCCATTGCCGTCCAGAAGCTGGAAGAGACCCCGGATATCGATGTGATTGTGCTCGACCGCATGATGCCGAAAATGGATGGGATAGAATTCCTCAATATTATCAAGGCAGACCCAAGATTCCGGGGCATACCGGTTGTGATGCAAACAGCGGCTGCTCTTGCTGAGCAAGCGCGGCATGGCATTGAGGCCGGCGCTGATTATTACTTAACCAAGCCCTACGGTCATGCGGAGCTTCTTGGCATGGTTAACTCTTCACTTGTTCGCAAGTTCAACTCCGACCTGCAGGACGCAAGCAAAGCCTTTTCGAAGGACAAGGGCTGCGACGAAGTGAAAAACAGATTGGAGAGCATGGTCATCGCTGGATACGAGCAAGCCCTGGAGCAGGGGCTTACGCCAAATCTGGCTCTTTCTATCATGCTCGACTGGGCCGCCAGAGAAGCTGAGCGGTTGGCGATATAGTTCTACCCCGACCCCGACGACACCCTGTTGGCTTGTGGACGCGCTAGTGGAGGGCGCCGATAGGGATTTACATCGTCGTCGTTGCCTCGGGTGAAGGCCAAGCTGGGCGGCATCGCAGCTTGAAAATCCGGTAGTATTGCCATTACGCGTTTGTGAAACGCCCTGCCGTTGGCGGTAAGCTCCAGTCGCGCTACCGGGCGGAAAAATATCCGAGTACCCAGCCTGTCTTCAAGAGCGCTGAGCTGCCTGCTTATCACAGCGGGCGAGACCCCCATTGCGAGGCCCGCTTCCCTCATGCTTCCGGTGTCAACCAAGTGTGTGAATAACTCAAGAACCTGGATCGGCGTCATCGAACCTCGCAGAGCGTCTTTTCATACAAAATATCAAGCACGCTTCCATTGCGGCCCTCGATACCAGCCTGATCTAAGCCGATAGGAGTTCGAAAGGCTAGCCGCGGAAAGTACCTATGAGCACAAAAGCAAACAAGATTTCGTGTTCCCCGCCGGTCCAGTAAGTTAAAAACGACACAGTCCCCGCCTGAAGGAGAGAGTTGTCGCCGTCTGCAAACCAAACGAAATAAATCGGTGGCGACCGCTTTCGACAGTACTTAAGCATAATTTAGGCAGACGATAAAAAAATATAAATGTGCATGCGCATAGCTGTTTCTTCGGCGTTTGCTTCGGAAGAGCCGGGTCATTGTGTGTCGCCCAATTCGAGTCGCTGTGACCGCTTGAGGAGCATATGCTGACATGCTCGCTGTCTTTTGAACGCGTGCGGACGCAGATGAGGCAACTTCCGCTTTCTCTGCAAGCCCCTTCCATTGCCCCCGTCCCCGATTTCACCCCTCTTTCCCGCGGAAGCCGAGAAGGATCTCAGCTTCCGCGAAGGCCTCGCGATTATCGGCAGTCGAAGACGGGAATGCCGAGCTTCTTGGCTTTGTCCGCTAGGTTGCCGGTGATGCCGGAGCCCGGGAAGACGACGACGCCGGCGGGCAGGATTTCGAGCATCCGGTCGTTGCGCTTGAAGGGCGCCGCCTTGCCGTCGTTGGCCCAGTCGGGCTTGAAGGCGATTTGAGAGACCTTGCGCTTGTCGGCCCACAGCGCGGCGATTTTCTCGGCGCCTTTCGAGGTTCCGCCATGGATGAGAACCATGTCCGGATGCTTGGCGTGAATCTTGTCGAGAACCGCCCAGATGCGCGTGTGGTCGTTGCAATCGGTTCCGCCGGAGAAGGCGATCTTGGGGCCTTTCGGAAGCAACAGCTCGTTTTGAGAGCGGCGGCGGGCGGCGAGGAACTCGCGGCTGTCGATGACCGTGGCGGTCATTGTGCGATGGCTGATGAGGCTGCCCGCGCGGGGCCGCCAGGCGGAGCCGGTTTCGGCTTCGTAATGGGAGGCGGCGAGATCGCGGAACTGTTCGAGAGCTTGATGGCGATCGAGAAGGGCCTGGCCTTGGCTGAGGAGCGCCTCAAGTTCGACCGAGCGGATTTCGGAGCCGTCTTGTCCCTGTGCCGAACGCTTCTGCCGGTCTTCGTTTTCGTCGAGCTGACGTTGCGCCTTAGCGGCGAGTTTGTGGAAGAGGTCGGTGAACGACCAAAGGGTGGCGTCGAGGTCGGGTTCGAGGCAGGTGTCCTGGAAGATGCCGGCCAAGGTTTCGAAGAGGGCGGCCATTGCGCATTCGACCTGATCGCCGCCGGGCAGGGGGCGCGGATCGATTTCGCCCGCGGGAGTGCGGTTGTAGAGCGCCAATTCTTCGAGCGCTCGGGCTGTCGACGAGCTGTCGTGGGCGGGTTCGTCGTCTTCGGGGAAAGTGTTCGCCATGATGTCCTCCTGAGCTTGGAGGCCGCGTTTTGCGGCCTTGCTGGCGAGGCTCTCGCCAGAGGCGCGGGCGGAGGCTGCACCGCGGGGCGCGCGGAAGCGCCCAAGGCCGAAGCGAAGCGGAGGACGGCGTAGGGCCGTTATTTTGTTGGCGATGCAAAGGGCGCCGATAGGCGACCGGCGGAAAATAATGGCCGTCTCGCCGTTGCCCGCCGCCGGCGCCACTGGCCTCCTCGCCACTCTCAAGGCGCGAAGCGGACCTCCTCGCAGGAGGACGTGGCTATGCATGACGGCAGGCGAACGCGCCGTCGATCGCGGCTGTTATGCTGCGAACCGGATGCGATCTTCCGGCGCCATTTGCGGGACGATCCGCGCCTTGACGATTTGGGCCGGCGCTTCGCACAGGTCGATGTTGAGATCCTTGGCGATCGAGGTCAGGACCATCAACTCGATGCCGGCGTTGTCGCATCGCTGTCCGAGCCGCTTTTCCGCAAGCGCGCCTGACGCATCGTTTTCGCGAAGGAGGTAGAGCCGGCGGAGGCTTTTCGGCAAGACGAGCGCCGAAAGATGGGCGGCGGACAGGGCCGCCGCCATGGGCATTGCCGGGAACAGCGACAACAGGGAAAGAACGGTCTCGATGCCCTCGCCGGCCGCCATGACGTCTTCGGCCGCCCCGAAGCGGACCGCATGCCCCAACAGATTGCCCATCGCGCGGCGCGGTTCTGGCAGAGGCGCCTTGCCGCCACCGTCGCGGGCGAGCCAAGTGCGCTGCAGCCCAAAGAGTTTGCCGCGTTCATCGGTCACGACCCCCAAGAGCGCGGGCCATTCTTCACAAGGTCCATCGGCATTCGGACGGCAGAAGCATCTTGGGTGGAACCTCAAAGAGGACCAGGACAGCCTCGCCGTGATGCGGCGGCGCCGCAGATAAGTCTCGGCGATCGTGCCCGTTACGGGACGAGATATGGCGTGGAGGCGCGCTGCAGCGGCGGGTGTGCCGGACCGCCTTTCAAGGAGGTGGCTTTCGGGCGCCCTGATAACGACCGGCTCGCGGAGAAAGCGCCGGGCTTCATCGAGCGTCGCCTGAAAGCCGGCGAGGCCTCGGGCGAAGCGGATGAGATCGAGGAGGTCGCCATGTTGGGCCGTTGCCGAGTCCAGCCATTTCCCCCGGCGCTCGCCCTTGAGGCGGATGAACATGCTTTGGCCGGGGGCGCCGTGAACGTCGCCCACGATCCAATAATTCCCGCGGCGGCGGCCGCGGGGCAGGTAGGCGGCGCACACCGCCTCGGCCTGCTCAGCGAGGCGGCGCGAAAGCTCTGCGGCATTGTTCACTGCGCGTCTCCCTCGCCCCCGCCTCCCGACAAAGGAGGATGCTTCGAGAAGAGCCGCGACAGAGCCTCAACGCCAAGCCTCTGATCGGCCGGCGCAAACAGGCGCAGCCGCCACTGGATGATCTCCCCGAAGAAGCCGAAACTTTTCAGGAGGTCGACCTCATAGTCCCGGAAGCCGGTCAGCTCGATGCGCTTGGCGCCCATGATGGCCGCGTCGCGAAGGAAGAGACCGCCCCGCAGCGCAATCTTGGCTGCCTTCTCCAAGAGTAGGCTATGGGCCTGATCGGCGGTGATCTCCACGCCGCCGTCGAGATTGAAGGCGGCGCGCAGGCTTGGAACGTCCATGTCGTCGATCAGCCGGCCGACGATGCGTTCGCCGTCGTCGGTCTGCAGCCGGTAGACCTTGCTCGCGCCGCGCGGAAGGTGCTTCCACACGGGCAGCAAGAGACCGGTCACGAGGTACATTTTGCTCGAGCGCGTGGGCGGGATTTCGCCGAGCTCGGCGAGCCAGGCGGTCGTGAAATCGCCCAGGCCGGCCTCTTCCCAATTGCTGCCCTCGAGCCGCTTCTTCGAGACCGTATCGCGCGACATGGGCCTGACCATGCGGACGCGCTCGTCGACCATGCCGTCCTCGAGCGTCATGCTGCCGGCCGGCAGCGCGACGGCCGCCCGGCCGGAAGCGCCGTTCACGAGCAGGCGCACGCCTGGCGCACGCGCGAGCTTCGAGCGCTTCATCGAGGCTGCGCGGCTCGTTCCTGTCCTGGCGCTCGATGGTGAGGAGCGACGTCGTCGCTCCGGTTCGGGCGTGCGTGTGCAGCACGCGGCGATCGGCGACCGCCAGGCTTTCCGCCATCAGCGTCTCAAGCCCGGCGTCGTACGTCCCGCTCGCCATCGCGGCCTCGATCCGCGTATTGAGCAGCTCCTCGAACAGCTCGAAGAGCTGGTTCTGCAGCGCGATCGGCAGCGCCAGCACGCGGTTCAGGAACGTCGTGATCGGCGGCAGTTCCTCGATCATCGCGCCTTCCTGCGTCGCCAGGCGAAGGCCGGTCGCGGTCTCGAAGGCCTCAAGGCTCATGAACGCGACCGTTCCGGCGAAGACGCGGCCATAGAGCTCCGCAAGCGCGGCGCGCGCATAGACGCTTTCGAGATTGTCCTCGGGCCGAAAGAGGCCCTGGCCGCCGGTCTGGCGCTGGCCGCGGGTGATCGCGCCCAGCGTGTCGAGGCGCCGCGCAATGGTCGAGACGAAGCGCCGCTCGCCCTTCACATTGGTCACGACGGGCCGGAACAGCGGCGGCTGCGCCTGGTTCGTCCTGTTGGAGCGGCCGAGCCCCTGGATGGCGGCGTCGGCCTTCCAGCCGGGCTCCAGCAGATAATGAACGCGCTTTCTCTGGTTCCGCGCCGAAAGGTCGGCGTGATAGCTGCGACCCGTTCCGCCGGCGTCGGAGAAGACGAGAATGCGCTTCTTGTCATCCATGAACGCATAGGTCATTTGTCAACCTGTCTTGTTGAGGCTAACTTATTGATCAGCAAAGAGCCTTTTTATCGGATGCCGAGAGGACGTATTCTGTCGGCCCCGCAGATGCACGGCAGCTTTCCCGGGCGCCACCCAAGCCTCTCGCTTTCCTGAACTTTCGGCTCCGCTGGTTTTCCCTGCGCCCTCTGGCTCTCGCCACTGCACGGCGGGGCGAACCCCGTAAAGGGGGGGGTACGGATCAGTCTTGCTCGTCTGGATGCTTTCGAGCTTCGCGAGGGACGAGCGTAGGCGCTTTGATTTTCGCGATCTGGCGCAGAAGCTGGGCGTTCCGCTCTTCGCTACGCTTGCAGCGTTCCTCGGCATCTAGGGCGCGCCGCAGCAGGCTGGCATTTTGGCTCGCAAGCTTGCCGAGTGCCCGTTCAAGCTCGCGGACATTTTTCCGGGCAGCATCCCCATCGCGCGGGCATGCAGCGAATCCGGCGGCCCGGCGCGCCGCAAGGTCGCGCAGTTCGCCGAGGACATCGGCGTGGCCGACATAAATCGCGTTGCGGCCCACCCCTGCCTCGCGCGCGAGGGCTGCGGCCGTCAATGGCTTCGCCGGATCAGCGGAGAGTTCTGAAAAGGGCCTCGCGCAAGCGCACCTTCGTCCGCGCATGCCGGCGCTGCTGGGAGGAGAGTTCCTCAGTCTCGGCCATCGTCAGCTCCGCCATCCAGCATGGTCAGAATTTGACGGCATTCGGCGATCCGGGACTCGGCCAGCGCGCGGCTTTCCTGATTGAGGTCGGCGCGCAGAAGCAGCGCCTCGTTGCGGGCCAGCCTGGCCGTCCAGACCGGCCGGTGTTTTCCGGACACCACGAAGTTGGCGCAGGCTGCGCATGTGCTCTGGGTTCTGAGCACCGGGTTCGGACCGTTCTCATTTCCCTTACAGGCGGCGCTTTCCTTGCGGTATAGACAGTAGCCCCAGTCACAGACGCCCAGCCGCAAGCCAGTATCGGCCAGAAGGATATCGACATAGGCGTTGAATTCACCGTCGCGGGTCCGTCCCCGGAACGGCGACCGATCGGATAGCATGCGCCCCGCTTTGCCAGCAAGCCGTGGCGCAAGCAGCAGTTCCTCCAGCGCGTGCCGGGTCTCCACGGCGACCTGGGCATCGATGAGTTCGGCCAACTCAAAGTCGGCGCCCACATAGCCGCGATCGGTCATAACCCGCGTCATGTGGCCGAGATGCTTTTGAAGAGCGAACAGGCCGGTGCGGTCACGCCGGCCCACGAAACGCGCGAAGGTCTTGCGCCCCTGATGGGTTGTCAGGCGCCAGGGCGCGCCTTCATGCTCGGGCAGGCCAAGGAACGGCGCGAAGCGCGTGTTGAGGCGCAGATTCATGGCCAGCCCGGTAATCGAGCGGATCGGTGCTTCCGACGTGCGGGTCACATTGTTCAGCGGTGATTGCACGAGCCATAGCAAGTTCTGGCTGGATATCGCCCGCAGTGGAGCCGAGAGCCGTTCCATCACATCGATGGCGCGCAGGATGGGCTCAGGCGCTATCCAGCGATGCGGCGTTCCCTTGCCGGAAGGGGCTCCTTTGTAGATCGAGCCGGTCAGCCACGCATGGGATTCGTTGTTCGTCTCGTCCTGATCATATTCGATGCATCCGGCTTCGAGCGTCAGGATTTCCGAGGCGCGGGCGCCAATCAGATAGGCGATGACGATAAAGCAGGCGTCGGTGATGCGGTCGGCAAGGAAGTTGAGTTGGCTAAGCGCTCCCTTCGGCGTCACCCCGTCCCACTCCGGCAGCAAGGGCAGCCGGGCTTTCAGGGCATCCATCATACGGAGGCGCGCCGTGATGCGGGCCCGGCCATCGGCGCGCGCATCATCGAAGACACCCTGCATCTCGTCGCGAAGGGCGATAATCTTGTCGGCAGGCTCCTCGATCAACCGCAACGCGCCAGAGATGAGTGGGATCGCGATCGGGTCCGGCGTATAGGGCAGCGGAACCCCGGGCGCCCAGATTCCGGCTTCATGAGCCAGCTTCCGGCGGGGCGGGCTGGCCGGGGCGTCGGGGAGCTTGGCCCGCTGGAGATACATCATGCGCAGAAGGCCCAGGCAGTTCTGAACGGTTGAGATTGCAAGCGGTCCGCCACTGTGCCTGCGGCGTTGTTCGAGCGCCGCCAGGAAGCGATCGATGGCGGCCTCGTCGATATCCACGAAGCACCGCGTTTCATCCGCCGCCATCCACAGAATGATCCGCTTCAGATTTTGGAACGTGCTCGGAAGCGAGCGCAGTTTCCGCGGACGGTTCCGCTCCGGCGGATCGAAGTGAAGCGACAAGAGGAAGGCCTTGGCGGCCTCACGCAGCTGCGTCCATTCGGGATCGGCAAAGCGGCTGCCATCCGGCATGGCAAAGCGCCAGTCGATGATCGCCGTGCTAGGCCTACGCGTCGGGCCCACGGGCATGCGCCATAGATCCGCCTTACAGGAGAACGGCCCGCCGCCTTGCGCGGGAAACGCCGTCGCCGCGACATCGGCCATATGCTACTCCAGATCCGGCAATGGCGGCAGCACAGCCGCGATGCGCTGAGCTTCCGGCTTGAGCTCATCCGGGAAGTCCGGGAGAAGATTGTCTGCCAGCACGCGGAGGCTTGGCGCATAGAAGCGCGCCCATCGCTGCGGATCGATGCGGTCGCGCGCCGCCTCCAGATGAGCGCGCGCCTGCAAAATGCGCGCGAGGTGGTCGGCGTCGAGGGGCACGATAAGACCGGGGCAGACGAGGCAACCGCCAAGTTTCGGGCACACCCGGCCGGCATCGCTTTCGGGAGCCAGGCAGTCGTTCCCGAACAAGGCGCTGGCAACCCGGGGATCGGCCACGGCGGCGGCGCCACCGGATTCTGGGGCAACCCAGGCGAGCATCAATTTCTGCAGGCGGGCAATGGTGTCCCGCTCGATTCGCGCTGCGGCAGGGCCTTCGACATAAGTGATGGTCGTGGCGACGCTCGCGTGGTTGAGCAGGGCCTTCGGCACAAGGATGTTGCCCCCGGAGGCTTCATAATGCGCACTCGCTACGCTGCCACGGAGGAGGCCGGCCGAGAAGTCCGGCAGCGTCCGTCGCTCCCGGCCGGGATTGGCCGTGTTCCAAGCCTCGGTCCGTTCATTCGACCGGACGATGAACCGCCGGATGGCATAGACCAGAGCCTCCCAGCCGATGACGCCCGCAAGATGGCGATGTCCACGCGCCCGTGAGCTCCCCATGTGCCGGATCAAGAAAAGGCGGTCCCGATCCCGTTCGGCGACATGCGGCAGAAGCGGCGCTGTCATCTCCAGCAGCATCTCGACGAGGCGCGGCGCCGACCTGGAGCGACGCCGGTCGAATGAGCGCCGCTGGATGCGTTGAACCTGTCCGCCCGTCCTGGGCTTGATCCATTCGATGAACACCCGCTCCTCCTCGAGCGGATGGGGAACGAGGCAGTCACGTCGGATGAGGCGCAGCGGGTCGGGATTGGCGGCCGTCTGGATCGCCAGGGCAATGTAGAAAGGAACGAGGGTATCGGTGATGAGGTGGAAGTGTCTCGCAAGACCGCGCTGGCGGCCATAGAGATGCAGCGTTCCCTTGCTCAGGCCATGCGAGCGCATCTGCTGAACGGTCGGCGCGATACCGCCGCCGGCGCGGTGGTGGAGCCAGATGAGGCGATCCTTGCCGATGCCCCGCGGGACAGGCGGGGGCGGCTCCGGCATCGCAATGATTGTCTGACCAGATTGGAAGGCGTCCCAGGCTTCGTCGATTTCCCTGTAGCAGGCAGCCAGGGTCGCCTTCATGTCCTCGGACGACAGCCGCCTTTTCGGCTGTCTGTGTTTGTGCGAGTTCGGGAAGAGATAGGCCGGGATGGTGCGCAGACCCTCGAAGATAGCGGGATTTTCGTGCGCCGCCCGCTCGATCATGGGCCGCAACAGCGACACTTGGCCCGCCAGGCTCTGGGGCTGCCGCTTCCGGTCACGGCGATCCGCCATCCAAGCGACAAAGCGCCGAAACAGAGTGTCATCGAGGTCCCGCGCGGTTTCGACCTCAGGACGATCGCGCAGGAACTCGGCGAATTCCTTCAGCGCATGCCAGCGCGCCTTCCGTGTTTTCGTGGCTCCGCCCAGGTCATGCACGTGGAAGGCGCGCACCAGCGCGCTTGCCAGATCGACGGGCATGCCCACAAGATCGATCGTCTCGAATGTCTGCTCGACCTTGCCCCAGGCGTCGTTGAAGATGATGCGGACCGGCATCGCTGTCCGCGACGGCGGCTCGTCGACCGGCGCGATCCGCCGGTCGATCCTCGCCTTAACCCGCATCCGGGATCACCTCGCCGTAAAGGAAGGACAGGCTTTCGGCGAGATCGCGCTCGTGAAGCTCAACGCATCGAAGGTAGATCGCGGTCGTGGTGATAGAAGCGTGCCCCATCAGAACCTGAAGAACCTTCAGCGGGTTTAGATCTGAATTGGAGCGAGCCTGGATTTGCAGGCGCGCCAGCATCGCCGTCGCGAAGGTGTGGCGCAGGCAATGAAGCGTCCCCTCAATACCGGCGACAGCAAAACCCGCGGCCAGCTTTGCCGTTAGGCGTGCCCGTGTGAGAGGGACGCCCCGCTCATTGAGAAAGAGATTGTCCGGCGCGCGGTAACCCGGGCGTTTATGCCTCATGCGCCGGGCGACGGCGCCCCGAACCTCGCAGATATACCAGTTCGTGCGGTCGATTAGTCTCAGCGGCGGATAGACAGTTCGCGGTTTGCCGCCCTTCGTGAGCGTCAGCGGCACACCCACAAGAGGTTGCGCCTGCGGATCGATGGCGAAGGAGTTGGGTATGAGCGCGAGGGTCAAGCCGCACAGTTCCTTGCGCCGCAAGCCGGCCGTCAGCGCCCATTCCGCGGCAAGTCGCGCAGTCGGGTCGAGATGCTCGAACAAACGGACCAACTCGTCCCTGCGCAGGGGACGGGGAAGGCGCTCGGCCTTGCGGACCGTCAGGCGGTTGACGTTAGACCGACGCAGGCCCGATCGCTGCTCGCCAATCTCAAGCACTACCTTCTCGACAAGCCGGGATGGAGACGCCGCGACAAAACCGCGATCCTGCGCCCAGTCATAAAAGCGGCACACGGTCGATACGCGCGCATTGATCGTCGAGCGGGCATAGGGCCGGCCCGTATGCGGACTGGGCGCCTCGAGCATCCTGTTGCGCCAGGCGGCGATCACGCCTTGGTCGGCCTCGCACCAGTCCAGACCCGATTGTTCAAGGGAATCGAACCAGTCATAGAGGTGCTCACCATACGTACGCACCGTGTCAGCGGCCCGCGAGCGCCCACGGATCACGGCGTGCTCCCACAGCCAGGCAAAGGCCGGTTCGATGATCGCCATGTCGGCGTCGACAAGAATCGGGAATCCGGCAGGAACACCTTCGACACCTTCGATCGCGCGAATGATGGAAACCATCCTGCCTCCGGTGGAGATAAAGATCGTGATCCACGTGCTTATCTGGTCGAAGCAAAGAGCTGATGACGGCGCGTGACGAAAGAATAAGCGGAGCGCCTTCGGCGCAAGTCTTCGCTTTGAATGCGAGGAGTTCCCCTCGCGCTCTCCCGCTCGCCGCGTGGCAGGGGTGCAGGCCCTTGCCTGCACCCATTGAACAAGCTTGCGGAGTCGCCGCCGCATCAAGCGTTGTCCTCGCTGCGCTGCGGGAACGCTTGACCCGGACGTCTGAGGTGCAGAACCGGAAAAGCCGGCGCTCGGAACCACCAACCAACACCGCAAAGAATACACTCGGATGAACAAAACCTAAGAACGCCTGGGTCTCGGCGAGGTTGGCGGAGCCCGGCCGCGTCTCGGCCGCCAGGCGAATTCCGCCGCCGGCGTCGACGCGCTTCACGATGCGCCGCGTCCGGCCCGTTACCTCCGCCACCTTCTCCGCCCCGAAATGATGCAGGATCTGATCGAGCGCGGTCTGCACGGCGGGAAGGGCGGCGAGCTTTTCGATCAAGCGGTCGCGGAGCTCCATCGCCTCGCGCGATTGAACGGGCTGGCCGTCCCTCATGACGGGGCGGGATTGCAGACGGCCGCCCTCGTCTTCGTAGAGCTCGTAGAGCTGTGTCGGAAAGCTTTTAGCGAGGTACTCAAGACAGAGCTCGCGCGGAGTGACATCCAAATCCAAGTCACCCCAGCTTGCGACGGGGATTTCGGCAAGACGGCGCTCCATCAAGCTTTCGCCGGTCGAGACGAGCTGCACGACGCAGGCGCGCCCCGCGTCGAGATCGGCTTTGATCGACTTCAACAGCGTCGGCGTCTTCATCGCCGTGATGAGGTAATTGAAAAAGCGTTGCTTGCTGCTTTCGAACGCGCTTTTGGCGGCCGCCTTCGCGCGGGCGTTCAGCGTGCCGCCATCGCCCATGACGTTCGCGGCCTTGAGCGCTTCGTTCAGGTTCAGATGGATGATCTGGAACGCCTGCGCATAGGCGTCGTAGATCCGCGTCTGCTCGGCCGTCAGCGCATGCTCGACGATCTCGACCTCGACGCCCTCATAGGACAGGGAGCGCGCGGCGTAGAGGCCAAGCGCCTTCAAGTCCCGGGCCAGCACCTCCATCGCGGCGACGCCGCCCGCCTCGACGGCCGCCACAAAGTCGGGGCGGCTCGCGAAGGGAAAGTCGACGCCGCCCCAAAGCCCAAGGCGCTGGGCGTAGGCGAGGTTATGGACGTTGGTCGCGCCGGTGGCCGACACATAGACCACGCGCGCGTTCGGCAGCGCGTGCTGCAGGCGAAGGCCTGCGCGGCCCTGCTGAGAGGGGCCTTTGTCGCCAAGTTCGCTCTTCTCGCCGGCGGCGTTCGCCATAGCGTGCGCCTCGTCGAACAAGATGACGCCGTCGAAATCCTTTCCGAGCCAGTCGAGGATTTGCTTGAGCCGCGAATCCTTGCCCTTGGCGCTCCGCGGACCGAAGCGTCGCGTAGGTTGTAAAAAGCACCCCTTCCGCCATGCGGATGGCGGCGCCTTGCTTGGTACGGGACTGCGGCGCGATCAGGAGCTTCTCTTGCCCAAGCGCCGACCAGTCTCTTTGGGCGTCGAAGAGCAACTTGCTGACTTTTTGAAATCCACACCGCCTTACGGCGGCCGCGCAGCCAGTTGTCGAGAATTATGCCGGCGGCTTGCCGGCCCTTGCCGCTGCCCGTGCCGTCGCCAAGGAAGAAGCCTTTGCGGAACTCGACGGCGCCGGCTTCGCCGTCTCTGGCGAGGCGGAGCGTATCGAGGTTCTCCTCCACAATGTAGCGGCCGCCGAGCATCTCGCCATGCGCTTCGCCGGCGTAGATGATCGTCTCAAGCTGCGCGTCTGATAGCGCGCCCTGCTCGACCAGCGCCCTTGGAAGCATGCGGGCGGTAGGACGGAAGCGGCGGGCGCACCGACGCCATCGCCGCCGATTGGACAAGCTTCGTCGGATGCGGCTGCGCGCCCTCGATGGCGATCGCTTGCACGGCGTAAGGCTCGTAGAGGCGCTCGCCGAAGGCGGCGCCGCTCTCGGCCGTTTCCCTGGCGCCGTAGATCACCTCGGCCGCCGCGACCGGCAGCTGCGGAGCGGGCTCTGGCCGGAAGGGAAGAGGAGGCTTTGGCGGCAGGCGCCGCCGGCGACGCGACCGCGAGAGGAAGCCGCGGCGGCTGGCCGAGAAAGGCTGGGGCGAGACGGCAGCTTCTCTTCGATCAGCGCGAGGAGCTCGGCGAGCGTGGCGGCGTGGCCCGCCGTGTCCGGAGACAGCCGCATCGCCGCTCACGCGGTCGATGACGGTCAGCCGCGTATCGACGGTCGTGCCGTGCCGCGCGTAGATCGCGCCGGCGACGGTCGCGGAAAAGACGCACGCGCCTTTACCAGCGAGGTCCTCGGCTGCCGGGCTTTTGGTTCGCGCCCGTCAATACGACAAGCCGGCCGCCCTCCGGCAGGCGGCGCAGCGCCGAGCGGATGTGCCGGGCGGCCGCGTCCCTCATCGTCCGCTCGACCGACGGCGAGGCGGAAAAGGGCGGGTTCATGAGCGCGATCGCCGGCGCCGACGACGGGCTCAAATAGTCGTCGATATGCTCGGCGTTGAAGCCGGTCACGGAAGCCGCGGAGAAAAGACCGGCCAGGATGGCCCGGCGGGTGTCCGCCAGCTCGTTCAGGATGAGCGAAGCGCCGGCGACTTCGGCTTGGATGGCGAGAAGGCCCGTGCCGGCCGACGGCTCCAAGACGGCTTCGCCCGGCGCGATCTGCGCGGCGTGGCCCATCAAAAAGGCAAGGCCGAGCGGCGTCGAGAACTGCTGGAATTGATCGCTCTCTTCCGAGCGGCGCGTGTGGGACGGCAAGAGCGCGGAAAGACGCTCGATCATGGCGAGGTATTTCGCGGGCGTCGCCGCTTTCGCGCGCATCGCTTTGGCGTATTTGCGCAAGAACAGCACGGCGGCGGCTTCCGCGGCCTCGTAGGCGTCCTTCCAGATCCAGGCGCCGTCGGCGTCGCTGGCCTGGAACGCCGCCAGCATCGCTTCGCGCAAGATGCGGGCGTCGAGGCTCTTGCCGGCCTCAAGGGAGCTGAGAAGGCTGGCCGCGGCGGCGAGAATGCCGCTTGCTTTCGCGCTCACGGCTTCCTTGGGCAGGCCCACGGCGGCGGGCTGCCCGGTGAGAATCGTGGTCATGGCGGGGATGTCTCCGGAAAAAGAAAAGCCCGCGGCGAGCGCGGGCTGAGTGGGGGTGGATTGGCGTTGGGCGTTACGCCGCGAGCGAGACTTGCTGCGGCGTCGCAGGCTTCCTTCTGGAAGCTCTTCAGGTAGTCGACGGCCTGGCTCGCGAGGGAAGCGGCCGTGAAGATCGCTTTCTTGTCGCCGCCAAGGACCTCGAGCCAACTGGCGAGGTATTGAGCATGATCGAGCCGGGGCGAATTGGCGACGCCAAGCTCGGCGCACAGAAAAGCTGCTCCAAGCTCGGCCACAAGTTCCTCGAAACTATAGGCTTTATCGCCGAAGCGCTTGCCATGCTCGCGGTTGAGGCGATGGGCGCCCCTGCCCAATGAACAAGCTCATGGCCTCGGGTGCTCTCATACGCATCGGTCGGCGTGGAGGTGGCTGTGCCGATGAACAGGTTGCGCGGCGGCATCTGGATGAAGTCGCCCGAACCGTCGAGGGAGCGCGAGCGGTAGAACGCCCGGCTGCCGCCTTCGCGGAATTCCGCGCCGGTCGCTGCGATGAAGGCGTCCACATGCGCCAGCCGCGTGGTCAGATCGGGACGCGGCGCCGGCGCTTCGCCCTTATAATTCGTCGACTTGATCGACGTTGAAGACCCAGGCGGCCCTGGCGTAGAGGCGCTTGGGGCTGTCTTCGTCGGACTCGTCCGCGTCGGAGCGAGCGTCTTTCGGGGTCCACTCCCCATACTTAACGATGAGCGACCCCCTTTCGCCCTTGCGGACCTGGCAGCCGAGCTCCTGGTATTGCTTGAAGGTCGCCCAGATCTGCCGCTCGAAGCGCTTTTCGTCGGCGTCGATCCAAAGCGAAAGGATGTTGCTG
>CAVWOB010000007.1:0-16674 GCA_963756335.1 uncultured Alphaproteobacteria bacterium | reverse complement strand
AGCCGCACCGTCTGCCCGCCGGTGGCGCGCATGCGATCTTCGGACAGCTTGTCGGCCATGCCGATTTCGCCCGTCGACATGAAGAGAAGCCGCCAGGTGGTCCCGGCCCGCAAGTCGATGCTCTTTCCCATCCGCTCTTTCTGGCGGCCATTGGCGAGCGCATAGGCGGCCCTGAAGAGCGCTTTCGGCTCGATTTCGGCGATCTCGTCAAGCGCGAGAAAGGCGTTGTTGTGGGCGGCCGCGACCGCTTCGAGCGCGTTGTCCGTCGCCCGCCAGGTGCGGATATAGCCGTACTGACCGCCGCCGCCCCAGACGGTGCCTGCCGCGCGAAGGATCGTCGTCTTCCCGGCAGTTGAGCTGCCGCGAAGGTGGACGCCGCCGCCTTCCATGCCGACAGGCTCGAGAAGCGGCGCCGCAAAGGCGGTCGAGATGGCGAACAGGAGCCGGTCGTTTCCGCGCGCGAGCTTCGCCACGCCTTCTTGCCAGCCCTTCAGCGAACCGGATTGGCGATAATAGTGCTCGATCGGCTTGGTGGGCTGGAACACGACGGTGCGGCCCTTGGCATCGCCGATCGCCTGGTTGGGGAGAATGAAGACGCCGTCGTGGAAGCCGATCTTGGGCACGCAAAGGGCGTAGGGCCTCGGCCGGATGCGCGTCAGCAGCTCCTTGAGCTTGTTCTTGCCGCGCGGGGAGATGTTGAATTCAAGGCCTTGATAGGCGAGATGCTTGAAGATGTCCTCGGACGAGGTGACGAGTTCGGTCTTCGGTATCGCAGCCTTGTGCCAGATGCCGTTTCGCGTCTTGATTTTCAGCCAAAGGCCCCAGTCCTTGCTGTCCGGGTTGAGCGTTGTGGCCATGAATTCGACGGGCGCGCACAGCCACTCCCAGACTTCGTCCTCCACCGTGCCGTCGTTCCTCACCTTCTCCTCGCGCGCCAGGAACTCGATGCCGCCGCCGCCCTCCCGCCAGCGAAAGCCGGGCGGTAAATCCTCCCACGGCTCGCTTTGCGCGAGGAATTCGCGAACGACGTCGAGGCCGTCGTTTTTCAACAGATCGTTCCAGTCCTCCCATTTTCCGTTCGCGTTGGGGCGGGCGGGGGGATAGGTCAGGGCGACCGCAAAGCCTCTCTTCTTATCGGCGAGCGCCGCATCCTCGGCGTAATCCTCGCCGGCCTTCCTGCCGTCGGCGCCGCGGCCGCGATCGCCAGCGATCAGCACCGCTTTGACGGTCGCGGGCGGCTCGATGTTCTTCAGATTGGCGGCGCCGATGGCGGAAACGACGAAGGTGCGATCGGCCATAAGGCAGACGAGCGCGTTCTCAGGCCCTTCCGCCTTGAGGAAAGTCCCGCCCTCAATCGGCTTTCCGAACCAGACGCCTCCGCCCTTGAAATCGCTGTAGGCCTTCTTCGGCTTTGCGATCTTGGCCTTGTCGCCGTCTTCGCCGAGATAGAGGCGGTGAACCGTCAGGGTTTCGCCGTCGTGAGAGGAGGAGACGCGAAACGGATCCCGGGGAAATGTCCTTCGCGCTCCGAGCACCACAGTTTCGGATGGAAGCGCACCGCGCTATGGACGGCGGCCCAGTCGACAACGATGCCGCGATGCTGTTCGAAATAGACTTGGCCGAGCGTTCCTGGGATCGCCTGCGCTTCGGTCCAGAGCTCAAAAGCCCTTTGCCGCTTTCGCTTGATCGCTGCTTCGGGGTCTTCCTCTGTCTCGTCTTCTTCGGCAGGAAGCGCGCTTTTCGCTGGACGGGCTTTCGCCCCAGCCTGCCCGTGACCGAGGAAATCGGCGATTAGCTGCATCGCGCCTGGGAAATCGACGCCTTCGACCTCTTGGACGAGCTTGATGATGTCGCCGCCGCCGCAGGTGCAAATCCAAAGGCGCCTCTCTTCGTTCCATCGCCAGGATGGATCGTCGTCTTTGTGTCCGGGAATCGGGCAGTGAATATGCGAGGCTTTTTTCCGCGGCGGCCAGGCTATGCCTAGCCAGCGCAGAAGCTCAATTTCCCGGCCTCGCAGGGCGGACTTCGCCTCGTCGACGGAAAGGCGGGACTTTCCGTTGCTCAAGGCAATAGAGTTCTCATCGGCGTTCTTGACAACGCCGGCAAACTTCCCGTTCATAGGATCACCGATCACCTTTCGATGACCCCGGGCCTGCGCAAAAGGCTCGGGGTTTTTATTTCAGCCCTTTTTTGCTTGCTATCGACGCCTCCGCTGAGCGGGTATGCGGCGTTCGACAAGGCGCGGCTCGCGCCGCGCAATCGTTTTCAGGACGCGCCGCCCGGCGCACGCAATCAGGCCTGGGCGGGCGTGTTTGCGGCGCACGTCGAAACCGGTCTTCGTCATCACATGCTCGCCTGATTGAGTTCAGCCGAACCAGCCTCGGCAAGGGTTCCCGCCGAATGCTTGATGACCTCCGCCATAGAAGGGCAGAGGCCAGCCATGTGAAAGTCGTTCAGGGTCAGGTAGCCGCCAGTTGTTCTGCAAAACGGCAGCGCTGAATCGATCGAGATGCGCCTTGGTTTTGAGTTTGGATCAAGCGGGAAGACGCGCGACAGCCATGAAGGCGTAACCCGGAGACGCTTTGCGAATTGAGCGCGCGTTTCCTTTGTAATTCGAAGGTAAGCCTCGAATTTCTGGGTTAGCGCCGGCGCGTCTTCCCGCACCTTTCTTGGGGTTTTCTTGGGACCTCTGGGGCGCGGCGCCTTGTACAGGAATGCAAGGTCTTGCAAGGCGATAAGTCCGCCCGTTGCATCGCTGATTTTTTGCAACGTTCGTCTTGAGAAAAACTTCCTCTTTTCATCGCTCGCTGGAAAGACGCGCGTTACCGTCCGTTCGTTCAAGCGGCAGCGCCGTGCGAAGAGGCGGCTTTCGCTTCGGCTTTCGATGTACGCCTCGAACATACGGGTGAGCTCGGCTCTGGAGGTTGCCGCCGCTGTCCTGGGCGCATCGCCGGTCAATACGTTTTGCAAGGCGCCCTCCGCGGCCGCCTTGTGGGGTGCACTGTGCTGTTTTCTCGTCCGATCGCGGGCATCCGATTTCGCGTTCACCGCTGCCTCCATATTTGCGTGCAATATGCTGCTACAATATTGACATATTAGTCAAGGTCTCTTTTGTCAGCACCTTCTAGGAAACGGTGGACCGCTGCAAAAAAAAGGAGCAAAAATCGCGAATGAGCCACGAACGCATAAAAGCACTTAGAACTGAACGGGGGATGTCCCTCAGGGATCTGGCCGAGATCGTTGGCCTGACCGACAGCCACCTCTCGCGGGCCGAAAACGGCAAGAGGGGAATACATATCAGCAAGCTGCAACGGATCGCCGACGTCTTTCAGGTTCCGGTGGGCGAGCTTATGAACACCAATGTGGACATGAGCAGGCGAGCGGACGTAGCGCCTTTCACGCCGCCGAAGGGCTCCGTTCTTGAGAAGGCGTTCACCTCGACAACGCAGAAGTTGTTCAAGGTGTTGAGCAATTGCTTAAGCGAGCTCGGCATCACAGAGGGCGATCCCATCGTGGTCGACGTCATACCCTTGACGGTAGCCGACTTGCAGATGGGAGAGGTCGTTGTTGCTGAAGTCGGCGGCGACGATCCCAAGAAAAGCGTCTTGGTGCTGCGCCAATTCATAGGGCCCAACCTGTTGGCGACAAACAGCGCAGACAATAATTCCATGCCAATTCATATTCTTAGGGCCAGGGCCAAAATCATTGGCCGCGTCATGCGCTGACCGCGGACCTTGCTGAGAGTATAAACTCCTTGCAGCTCCGGCGGCGAAGCAGCGCAGCCTTATAGGGGCTGGATATTAAAAGACTTTTTCTGAGTGCTCGCCATCGCGCTATAGCCTGGAAAGAATCCGGGCGATCGATGGATCGGCATCGTCTTCCGCTCTGCGCCTTCTAAGCCGTGGAAAATAAACTGTTTTTCTTGCCTGTTGCGTCCGCGCTTCGGTCCGGGCTTGCCGCATCAGGATAAGTCTTGTGCGATGTGCGATAAGATTCAATGAATTAGATGAAAACGTCTGGGCAGCCGCGGCGCGCGTTCACGCCGGCTGCGCACATTCCGAAGGAAAAGCTCGAGCCTACATAGGCTAATTCGTTGCTACCTATCAGCATTTCGAGTTAGTAATCAGGGTGCTGATGATACTGGATTTTTGTGCTGCGTGTGAAGGATATCATGTCACAACCTGAGAGCGGGGCTAGTACTTCAAGGTTCGTGCACAGTTTCTCAGTTGACGATCTTATTATTCTCGGCGAGCGGCGGCAGAGCGGGACTTCCAGTCCGGGATTCGCAATCTTTCAAGTTCTTTCCCACACTCTCTCAAAACTAGATATTATACCGGGAGACCTCCTAAGATTGCGGTTGCTCGATGCGGACGAAATCCCAACCGAGATTTCGATCGTCGCTCTCAGGGTCCGCCGGCAGGGAGAATGGAGCCTTCTACTGCGCCTTTTCGTGCCGCCCCGCCAGTTTCTTCAGAACACCGATCGAGTCTCTCGCCCGCTGCTTCTTGATGCGTCGACAGAGATCGTCGCCGCCGCGGTTTGGGAAAAAGGCTCCCCTTATTGGCGCGTCGGATTCTTCCTAGGATCATCCCCAGAGAGAAAGGTCGCGGCTTGTTTCCTGGGGTCAAAGCCGCGCGTTGCGCGTCTGCGCGCATAATGTCTGGAGCATTGACTACAGTTTGCACCAAAAAGACAGCAAAGCAGTCATGCAGAAGAGGCATATAATATGTTGCTTTTTGAGCAATTATGGGTAATGCTTGGGAGACAGCGAGGTTGGTTTCACCGCTGCCAGGGGGCCACATGCAACTTTTTCTCGGAAAGCCCGGGTTCACGCGGCGCCAAATTGGACCAATGCAAATGCAACCGAGAGCTTGCTTCCGCCGCGCCAAGCAACGAGGCGGCGCAGGCAGCGTGAACTGCGTTGTCTGCGGGAAAGCCGCTTCCGTTCCTCATCGCCTGAAGATCTCCGCGAAAACCTCTCCTTGGACCGTGCGACTCTGCTCGGAGTGCGACGATCAAGTCGCGCCGCTTTCGGCTGTCTCGGAGCTTCTGTGGTTTCAGGCGCGGCGCATTGACGTCCTCGCCTTGGCCTCGACGCCGCTCTGCAAGAGCGAGAAGCGTCGATGACCGGCTCCATCAATCCAGCAAGTGAACCGGAAAGGAGAGGGAATTAGAGGCGCCCGCCGCCTCCTGTAACGCCACAACGGGTGGCTGGCCGCGGCATGTGGGCGCCTCGGCGATGTTCAAGCTACGCGGCTCTCATCTGGCCTGCGTTCGTCGCCATAAGTGTTCAACTGTTGGAAAGTCTGTGATGCGTATTCCAGCGTTCGGCGGCTCTGCGGAGCTGCATCAAGGTCTCGGACCAGTCTCTCAGAAAGTTTGGACCGAACGGTTTCGGCGCGCAAGCGATGCGAGCGTCGACGAAACCTGGCGGCGAGTGGCGGCGGCCGTGGCCGCCGCGGAGGCCTCGCCCTTCATGCAGCGTCGATGGGCGCAGGTTTTCTATCAGGCGTTGCGCGGCTTCAAGTTTCTGCCGGGCGCCCGCACGCTAGCGGGCGCGGGCGCCGGCCCGGACGCGATCTTGTTCGACTGCTTCATCAACAGGCAACTCCCGGCCGACGCCAGCTCTATTCTGACGCACCTTCATGGGGCCGCTTGGACGATGCGCAGAGGCGGCCGGGTCGTGCAGGATTATTCAGACATTCCTCCGAGAGGTCGCGCCGCCCCCAATGGCGGCGCTCGACCGTCCGGTCCGCTCGCGATCATGGATGTTTGGCGCGCGATCGCGGCCAACATCGTGGAAACGGACGTCTCGTCGATCGCGGCGCTTTCCTGCAGTCATCCGGATATCGAGAGCTTTGTTGGTGAGGCGCCGGCCGGTCGTCTCGGTTGCTTTAATCGGCTAGTTTTGATCCCAGACGCGTTCATGGTGGCTGTTGAGAGCGACGGCGGCTGGCCACTCCTCTTTGGCGAGGAGACGTTCCGCAGAGTGAGCGCGCGCACGCTATGGCGCGCGATGTTGCAGCAGGCCTACGATCGCGCCGACCTTGGGCTCATCTTCTTGGACCGAGCGACCGTCCCGAATGGGCCTAAGCGCGGACTTCAAGGCGCAGCCCCGGCAAACGACAATGCCTTTGGTTCTGACGCCTGCTTATTAGGCTCGATCAACCTCGCGGCGCTGGTCGAGGACGCTTTCACGCCGGCTGCGCACATTCCGAAGGAAAAGCTCGACGAGCTCGCCTCCGTCGCGGTGCGCTTTCTTGATAATGTGATCGACGCTTCTGGTTACGCCACGCCTGAACAGGAAGCTGCGGCCAAGGCCAGGCGGAGGTTGGGGCTTGGCGTCACCGGGCTTGCGGACGCGCTCATCATGTGCGGCGCCCACTATGGCGGCGAAGACGGCCGGCGTCTCGCCGGGCGCTGGGTGGCTCACATTCGCCGCAACGCCTATCTGACGAGCGCCGGGCTTGCGCGGCTGAAGGGCTGCTTCCCGCTTTTCGATATGGACGAGCAGCTTTCGCGCGCTCTTGCCGGCGGGCTTGATGCCGAAGTGTCAGAGGCAATCCGGAAGCACGGCCTCCGCAACGATGCTTTGATGGCGATTGCGCCGACGATCACAACATCGATGCTAGCGGACAACATCTCGGGCGGAATCGAGCCCGTAAGTGAGTTCGCAAACTCTGAGGACGCGCCTTCGAGCTTTGCCGAGCGCCGCTTTCGCGAACTGCGCGGTCCCGGCGCGTTGCCGAGCGCCTTTGTCTCCGGCCGGGATGTGGCGCCGCAAGCGCGTCTGGAAATGCAGGCGGCGATCCAGCGCCATGTCGATGCTCCGCTGGGGAGTGTCATCAATTGCCCGCCCAGCCTATCTTTCGAGGATTTCGAACAGCTTTGCAGTGGCGCTTACGCGATCGGCGCGTCAGGTTGCGGCTTTTTTGGATGCAACAGGGATGATCGCCCGACTCGGCTGGACACACCAAGTGCGTTGCGCCTCGCCAACTCTGCAGTCATGTAGATTGAAAATGAGAGAGGGAACGGTGAAAGAGTTTCGGACACTGGCGGACGTGTCGCCGGAAGATATGCTAACCCCCAAAATCGCGGCCGCTCTTATATACCGAAAGGAGGCATTCATCCGCAAACGCATTCGGACGAAGGAGCTTCCTGCTTCTAACCGGGGTGGCTATCTTATTAATGGGGGGGACTTTTTATTATGGGTCAAAGGGGACGATACAAAGAGAAATACAAACTCGGAGAGTTCAGAAAACCAAGCGCCACCTACCCCCGTGGCCAGTGGTGCGTCTATGTCGAAACCGGGGGTTGCCGCGAGAATGGCAAGCCTCTCCCTGCCAAGAGGCATCGCCTCCCGATAGGTTTGGATCGCCCAGAGGCTGAAGCTACTGCGGTCATGAACCGATGGGTGCAGAGCTATGAAGCCGCGATGTCTGTCAAGCGCGGCGCCCAGATTGGGGAACTAGCCGAAAAATACTTCGCCGATCGCAAAAGAGAGGGAAAGAACGTCGCCGGGGTCTCAAACTCGTGGAAAGCGCTTAAGGCGACGTTCGAACACCTCTCGCCGGAAGACATTAGCAGGGCGATGATCGTTGAGGGAGAGGAGCGCACGATCTGCCACAAATACGCCCGTGAACGTCAGTTGGCCGGATTGGCGCGCGAATCAATCCATCATGAGCTGAATTGCCTGCGCACAATACTCAATTGGGCGGCTAAGCCGACGCGCGGTCTTATCCCTGCCCAGATAGGCGTTTGGGTTCCGCCGCGTGGCCGCCCGAGGCGCAACGAGATTTCACCTGTGCAGTTTGCGAGGTTGCTTCAAGAGTGCCGCACACCCCACCTGCGGCTTTTCGTGCTGCTCGCAATTTTCACCGCCCAGCGCAAATCGGCAATCTTGGAATTGACCTGGGACCGGGTCGATTTCAACAAACGTACGATCAACTTTCAGATTGATGACGACGAGGACCGAAACATCCTCGATACGGGAGGGAAGAAGAAGCGCTCCTTCGTCGATATGCCGGACTTGCTTTACTCAATCATGCAGGAGGCTCACAGGTGGCGGAGAACGACTTATGTGATCGCTTATGCCGGTGCGCCGATCAAAGACATCAAGACCGCGCTCAACAAGGCTCTGAAACGCGCGGACATCAAAGGCCGCTTCATTGGCTCGCATTCGCTCCGCAAGAGCGTCGCAACGTGGCTCGCCGACAAGAGTGTTGACATGCGCCAGATCCAGAAGCTTTGCGGCCACGAGGATATAAAAACAACCAGCGGATGGTATGCGGGACAATCACCCGGTTACCTGACTGATGCGGTCAGCATTTTGGAGGACGTGATCGGCGCGAACATTTTTCAGGGTGACGAATCAAGCCTGAAAAGCGCCAAATGATCAGAATCAAGGGGTCCAAAACGCTGAAAAATGTTCGAGGGACTTCTGGTAACATCATAAAATCAAGCCAAGTCCTTGATTTTATTGGTGCCGCTTGGGTGACTCGAACACCCGACCCCATCATTACGAATGATGTGCTCTACCGGCTGAGCTAAAGCGGCTTGGCGGGCGAACCCGCCGGTTATGAATAGCAACGGACCTGTCGCGGCGCAAGTGAAGTCCGCTCGATGCTTGCAAATGCGCCGCGAAATCCCATGCTGGCGTTCCGGCGACTCCCAAAGGCTACAGCAATCAAGCGGCTGCGTTCGCGTTTTTCGGCGCGTCGCCCTTATCGGGCGCGGACGCGTCCGTCACATCCTCGGCGCGCGCCGAAATCGCCTTCGAAGCGACTGGCTCCGAATTCGATGGAGACGACGTCGAGGGCGGACATTTCGGCGATGAAGTCGTCGGCACCGGGCGCTGTGGCCGCGGGCGGCGACTTCCATTCGAGCACGCCGAGCGCTCCCGTCGCCGGCGACATCGGCTGCCACTCGGCGGAGACCGAGCCGTCCGGCGCGACCCAGATGGGATCCGGCGCGCCGCGGGCCGCGCGAGCGAGCCATTCCCGAGCCCGGCAGGCGTCGCGGTTCTGGCCGGCTTCGATGCGAGCCATCAGGCGGCAGATGCGAGCAGGCGGGTTGTTGGCGAGATGGGGCTCGAGCGCCAGCCGGGCGGCCTTCCAGTCCTTCGCCTCGATGGCGGCGACTGCGACCGCGACGGCCCCCTCGATGCTGGCCGGGCCGGCCGCTACGAGCGACTTCACCCGCGACAGGCGATCTCTCGGCGAATCGCCCCGGCGCGCGTGGGCGAATATCAGCGCGATTTCCGGATGCTGCGTCGCCCGCCATGCCTGCGTCAGCACCTTGGTCGCCTTGGACGTCTGGCCCTGCGAGGTGAGGATGCGTCCCGCAACGGAGGCGGCCGGGATCAAGGACGGCGAAAGCTCGAAAGCCTCCAACGCATAAGCGAGCGCCTTGGCCTGCTGCGAATCCTCAAGCTCGACGGCGAGCTGGGTCAGAAGAAGCGCGCGGCGGCGGTCGGCCTCGGTCTTGCCGAGATGGCGGTTCTGCTTGGCGATCTGAAGCGTCTTGAGCGCGGCCCGCCAATCGCCTTCGCGGCACTGCATCTCGAAGAGCGCGCTCGAAGACCAGCTCAGCGCCGGGTTCGAAGCGAGAGCGCCTTCCGCGAATTGCTTGGCCGCTTCGATCTGCCCGGCCTTTTTCGCCTCGATGTAGAGGCCTCTCAGGCCGAGTTCTTTCATCTCGGGCTTTTCGAGCATGCGCTCGAAGGCCTGGCGCGATGCGATCGGGTCTTCGTTCAGCTGCGCGGACTGGGCTTCGAGCAGAAGGGCGAGCGGCTCCTCCGGCACGGTCCTTTTCGCGAGCGCCCCGGCCTTCAGCGCGGCGATCTTGTCGCCGGCGCCTGCGGCAAAGATGCCGCGCCGGACGGCTTCCTGTCCGACGCGATTGCGGCGCTCCACAACTCTTCTTGCGAAGCGCCGGGGCGCAAGCACTGTCAGGGCGCCGAGCCAGCCGGTAAGGGCAAGCGCGGCGAAAGCGAACGCCAGAATGATGGTCCCATAAAAGACGCTCGTGCGAACGTTGTGGTCGAGCCATTCCACGGTGATCGTACCGGGCCTGTCCGCAATCCAGGACAGCCCCGTGGCGGCGGCGACGATGACGGCTAAGTAGGCAATAAGGCGGATCATGGCTTAACTTCCACAGCGTTTCGCGATTTCGCGCTTGGTTGCCGGTTTCAGGTCAGGTTACGGGCGATGCGCCTTGGACAGGCTGGCGAGAAGCTCGGTATCGGTCTTCCGCACGGCCTCGTCCGCCGCGGCGCGAGCCTCGGCGCGGTCGAGCCACGGCTGCAGCTCGTCCTTCGCGGGGCCTTCGATGGTTTGAGCCTCCGTCAAGGCGCCCTTGAGGTCGCCTGCCTTCAGCGCCGCCTCGATGCGGCCGAGCTTAGCCTCGATCGTGTCGCCGCCGCCGCCCGCTGGGCGCACCTGGACGGCCGCACGGGCGCGGGCCAGAACTTCGCCCAGGATGGAGTCGCTCTTGCCCGAATAATGCTTCGAGATGACGGCGCGGGAGACATCGGCGAAACCGCGCTGAAGCTCGGCAAGCGAAGCCACGCCTTTGTCCTTATTCGCGGCGAGGTCGGAGACGGGCAGCTTCGACGGCGAGAGCGACTCGACCGCCGAAAGCTCGGTTGCGAAGGGGCGGCCTTCGGAGATGACGCGCCGCAGGTTCGTCAGCGCAATCGTCAGCGCGGCGGTGCGGGCGTCGGAGACCCGTTCATTCTGCAAGGCCTCAATCGCGGCCACGCGGTCGGACAGCGGCGCGATCTGAGCGGCCAGCGGCGCAATCTGGGATGCAACCGGCGCGATCTGCGCAGCGATATCGGCGTGGATCGCCTCCTTCGCGCTGTCGGCGGAGGGCTTCTGCTCCAGGGCCTCGACCTTCTGTGTCAGGGTCCGAACCCCTTCCTCAGCCGTCTTGGCGGAAGAAGCGATTGTGTCGATCCGGGAGCGCACTTCGCTGAGCTGCTCGACGCTCGCCACGCCCGACGAGGCCGCTTTTGCGTTGATGGCGTCGCTCAGCTCCGCGACCTTCGAATTCAGCTGATTGATGAACTGACGGGCGTCGTTGTCCGCGCCCGAAGACAGAAAATAGACGGCGCCTGCGCCGACAAGGCCGCCGATGAGGCCCGCCGCGAGCGGACGCAGGAGCCCCCCTCCGCCATCGCCCGACAGCGAAATCGCGCGCCCTTCGAGCAGGGGCGCCCTCGGCCGGGTGGGCCTGTCCTTCGGTTCGCCGCCGCCGGCGGGCTCAAGATGCGGCTCGTCTGGGCTGTCAGGCTCCGCTGTCATCTTCGGTCCTCGGTCTTTATGTCGTCAGGCGCCTTGATTGCTAAAGTGCCTTGACAATACGTTAATGTCGCCGTCGCTCGCGATTTTATCTTCGGCCCGTATCAATTTGCGCACAGCAGATCCAAGAGAGCCTTCTTGCCGGGCTTCCTGGAGATAAGCACACGATCCGGCTGAAGGGAAGCAAGCTTGGCCGCCACGTTCCCCGATAAGCAGAAATATGAAAGAGTTTTAGCGCAATCGAGGTAGGGGCGCATGTGACATAATGAAACGTAGATCTCGGCTGTACGGGGCGACATCAGGATCACCCCGTCAATTGCGCCGGTCCTCAGCATAGCATCCACGGATGGCAGGAATTCGGCGCAGGCGTCCATGCTGTAGACGGTCACGGTCTCTACGGAGAAGCCTTCGCGCAAGAGCGCGCCCGCGATATCGAAGGCCATGTGCTCGCCCATGACGTGACAGAGCGGCGCGTCCTTTCGCCCCGCCGCGACGATTTTTCCGGCCAGCTCCTCGCCCGTATCGCCAATCGCGAGCACCGTCCGGAAACCGGCCGAAAGCGCCCGCTTCGCTGTCTGCTCGCCCACGCAATAAAGCGGCTTCTGCGCGATGGCCTCGATGCCGCCCCTTTCCTTCAGGGCGCGAACGCTGTTTCCGCTGGTGACGACGATCGCGCCCGCCGCGCGAAGCGGCGCGAAATTGAAGTCGAGCGTGCGAAATTCGAGGAGCGGCTGCAGGACGGGCTCATGGCCGAGCGCGCGCAACTCAGCTGCGAACGCGCTCGCGTCCGGCTCTGGCCTTGTCACGAGGAGGCGCATGTTCCCTCCGGCGATTTGTCACGTCATAAGGGCGTCAGCCGGCGTCGCGGAAAACATCCTTGCCGCCACGGCCGTACAACTCGCGCGCGGCGTCTATGCCGAGAGCGGCGGCCTCCGCAACCGTGCCCTTGCGCCCGGTCTCGTAGGTGCGCGCGCCGTCCGGCGTCAGGATCGCGCCTTTGAAGGACAGCGAGTTGCCGTCGATTAGGGCGAGCGCGGCGATAGGCGTGCGGCAGGAGCCGTCGAGCTGGCTCAGGAAGGCGCGCTCCGCCTCGACCGCGTAACCCGAGTTGCGGTGATGGATGGCGGCGATGATTTCCTTGGCTTGAGCGTCCGCCTTGCGGACCTCGATGCCAATGGCGCCTTGCGCCGGGGCCGGCAGCATGTCCTCAACGGGGATCAGCTGCGTGATGCGATCCGCAAGGCCGAGCCGCCGCAGGCCCGCCGCTGCGAGCAGCGTGGCCTGAGCCTCGCCTTCTTCGAGCTTGCGCAGCCGCGTCTGAACGTTGCCGCGAAAAAGCACCGTCTTGAGGTCCGGGCGCTTGTTGCGGATGAAAGCCTCGCGCCGGATCGACGCAGTGCCGATGACGGCGCCTTCAGGCATGCCGGCCAGGGACTTCGCCGTCAGCGAAACGAACGCGTCGCGAACGTCTTCGCGCGGCAGAATGCACCCGATCTCAAGCTCATCCGGCAGCACGGCCTGCACGTCCTTCATGGAATGGACGGCGATGTCGATGCTGTTGTCGAGCAGCGCCTCTTCCAGCTCCTTGGTGAAAAGGCCTTTGCCGCCGACGGCCGCCAGCGCGCGGTCCAGGATCTTGTCGCCGGTGGTCTTGATGATGACGGTCTCGACAGAGACCTCATCGCCATAGATGGCCGACAGCCTGTTTTTCACCTCGGTCGCCTGCGCGAGAGCCAGCGCGCTCCCCCTGGTGCCAATACGGATTTGCCTTGCGTCTGAGTGTTTTTTCATGGTTTTGTTGAGCGTTGGTTTGTGCGGGAGCGCCGCGATGTCGCCGCTAAGATGAAGGCGCCTTCGCGCTCGGACACTAAGCATATCCCGGTCGCGAGGTACAGCACTAAAGCGAATTGGGGACTAATATCGGATCATGCATCCAAGCGCGATCACTATCGATGAGCCTTGCCCCGGAGCGACAATAATTCGCGAATTAACCCTACTCGGCATAGAGACGAGCTGCGACGAAACCGCCGCGGCAATAGTCCGGCGCGACTGCGATGGAAACGGCGTAATCCTCTCGAATATTGTGCGAACCCAATTCAAGGATCACGAGGCCTTCGGCGGCGTGGTGCCCGAGATTGCGGCGCGGGCGCACGCGCAGGCGCTCGACTTGCTTGTCGCGGCGTCGATGAGAGAGGCGAGCGTGACGTTCGCCGATCTCGACGGCGTCGCGGCGACGGCCGGGCCGGGGCTGATCGGCGGCCTTCTCGTCGGGCTCGTCACGGGCAAGGCGATTGCGCTCGTGCACAAGCTGCCGCTCGTCGCCGTCAACCATCTGGAAGGCCATGCGCTCACCGTGGGGCTGACGGAAGGCCTTCGTCCGCCTTACCTGCTTCTTCTCGTCTCGGGCGGGCATACGGAATTCGTGCGGGTCGGCGAGGGCTTCGACTATGCGAAGCTCGGCGGCACGATCGACGATGCGCTCGGCGAAGCCTTCGACAAGGTCGCCAAGATGCTGAACCTCGGCTTTCCGGGAGGCCCAGCCGTGGAGCGCACGGCAAGGGCCGGGATCCGTATCGCTTCGCCTTGCCGCGGCCTCTCATGGGGCGCGAGCGGCCCGATTTCTCCTTCTCGGGATTGAAAACGGCGGTTCGCCAGATGGCGCTGTCGCACGCCCCGCTGAGCAAGCAGGATGTCGCCGATCTGTGCGCCTCCTTCCAGGCGGCGGCGGCCGACGTTCTGCGCGACAGGCTGCGCGCGGCGTTCAGGCTTTATGAGGCCGAGGGCTTGCCGAGAAGGCTGGTGGCGGCGGGCGGCGTCGCTTCGAACCGTGTCCTTCGGACCGCGCTTCTGAAGGAGTGCGACGCGTCCGAATACGAGTTCCGCGCGCCGCCGCCGGGCTTCTGCACCGACAACGCCGCCATGATCGCCTGGGCCGCGCCTGCCGTCTCGCCGCCGGCTTTTCCGACGGCCTGGACGCGCCCGCCCGCGCTCGCTGGCCTCTCTCGCAAACTTCGCCGAAAGCCGGCGGCCCGGATCGCCACAAAGCGGCCGCTTCCGCGCATTAGCGGGATGGCGAACGGCCATGCGGCCCCCCCAATGGTTCGCAGGCCGTTGAAATCGCTCGTCCGCATCCTGAGCCTGTCAAAGCCTCATCGCGAGGAGCCGCGAAGCGGCGTCTCGAAGGATGAATCCGGGAACACCACCTTTTTCAGCGCCTTGTTAGCCACAGGCGGGCTTGCGCGCGCACGCCCCTCCCGCTAAGCCCTTGCAAATTGGCGTCACATCGCGCGCGCGCCGCGCGGCATAAGAAAGCATTTCCCGATCATGGCAGGGGCAACCGAAAACGAAGAGCGCGCTTTTGAGCATGTCGGCGTGGTGGGCGGCGGCGCCTGGGGGACGGCCTTGGCGCAATCCTGCCGCCGCGCGGGCCGCAAGGTCACGCTTTGGGCTTTCGAGCCGGAAACGGCCGCGGAGATCAACTCTCATCATACGAACCGCGTCTACCTGCCGGGCGTCGCGCTCGACCCTCGCATCGAGGCCACCGCCAGTGTGCGCGACCTTGCCGCCGCCGGCCTGACCTCTTCGTGGCGCCGGCGAGTTCGTCCGCTCCGTCGCCCGCGAGCTCGCGCCCCATGTCGCGGCGGGAACGCCGGTGGTCATCTGCGCCAAGGGCTTCGAGCAGCACACGGGCGAGTTCATGAGTTCGGTTCTGCGGGCCGTCTCGCCGCAGGCGAGCGTCGCCGCGCTTTCCGGGCCGAGCTTCGCGAGCGAGGTCGCAAAGAACCTGCCGGCCGCGCTCACGCTCGCCTGCGAAGAGAAGGCGGCCGGCGTGAAGCTATGGAGTGCTCGCTCACCGCAATTTCCGGCTCTATTGGACGAGCGACATCCTCGGTGCGCAGGCTGGCGGCGCGGTGAAGAACGTGCTCGCCATCGCGACGGGCATCGTGGAAGGGCGCCAGCTCGGCCGCAACGCGCATGCGGCGCTCGCCACGCGCGGATTCGCGGAACTGACGCGGCTCGGCGTGAAGCTCGGCGGACGCTTCGAGACGCTGACCGGGCTTTCCGGCCTCGGCGACCTGATCCTCACTTGCTCAAGCCCGCAGTCGCGCAACATGTCGCTCGGCGTGGCGCTGGGACGAGGGCAGGCGCTCGCGGATTTTCTCGGCGCGCGGAAGTCGGTTGCGGAAGGCGTCTATTCGGCGGGCGCGGTGGTGGCGCTCGCGCGCAAGCACGGCGTCGAGATGCCGATCTGCGAGGCCGTCGATTTGTCGTGAAGGGCCATTTGAGCGTCGGCGACGCCATTGAGGCGCTGCTGTCGCGGCCGTTGCGCGCGGAGACCGATCATCCGGCCGGGCGCGAAGCGATTTGACTCCATGCGGGCCGGGCCTCTCCAGGCGACGCGATAGGCCGTCACGGACCGTTGCAGTTCTCAAACGGGTCTTCTCGCGTTGGAGAGGCGAAGCACTTCCCGGCGCGATAACGCGTCCGCGAAAACCGCTCCCTCCGCTCGCTCGCGCTTGGCTCCGCAACCGCGGTCCGGCTGCGCGCGGCCGCCGATCTTCCCATGCGTAAACCGCGCGAACGGCCACAGGAATTTAACTCGATGCCGTCTCGCCACGCTAAGATCGACGGCGCGTTTTTCGCCTTTGCCAAAGTGTCGCAAATAACCAGACTTGAAAAGTGTCGCTCTAGCAACAATATTGCACAATACCAAAAGCCGTTGCGCTCGTAGGATAAGTCATACGAGCTATTCTCGTTTTCCCGCAGATATATAATTCGGAAAAACGTGGACCTACGGGATCCTGCATACCTGGTATGCAAGATTAAATTGTGTTTGACATATCTGTCCATGCAAAGCCGAAAACAGCACCAAGGGCGTCTCCCGCCGCAGCGCAGCCTCTATGCATTTCGTTTACCCGCCGCAGCCCGCGCACACGCGCTCATGCTGTCCTCGGCCAGCGAAATAACGCTCACCGCTGGCACAGCCACGGCGACCATCGCCGACGTCGTCTTGAAGCAATCCGTACCTCTGGGCGAAGCCGGCATCGCCCTCGCTCTCCTCTTCTGGCTCGCCGCCGAGTCGGTATGTCTTGGGCGGAACTCGCCATCGCGGCGCCGCAAGCGCCCGTGGTTGCGCTTCACCCCGAGAAGCTCGACCGCGCCATTAAACGCAGGAACAGGCTCATCAAACGCGCGGCATGGTTTAGCGCAGCGGCCTCAGCCGCCTATATCGCCGCCGGCGCTGCGCTCGCCTCATTTTCCATCATCGCGGGCGGCGCGCTCTATCTGGCCGCCGCCTGGGTCGAGTACAGCTTCAAGCAAGGCGAGCCAGCGAATTGCCCTCGTTTCGAAGTGCGAAGCGCCAGGAACT
>CAVWOB010000006.1:0-75921 GCA_963756335.1 uncultured Alphaproteobacteria bacterium | reverse complement strand
AGCGCCTTCATCCTCGCCTCATATCCACGATCCCCACCTCGGTGTTGCTCGTCAAGCACGCGAAACTTTGCGCTGTTCGTGCTCCGGACAGGCGTCCGAATAGCCATAGCCTCCTGCATCGGGGCGATGACGCGCGACCTCGATGAAGCGAATCTGGGCCAAGCCCGGCTGAAGCCTTGATCGCTTTCCGCAATGACGTGGCCCAGTTTTTTCCGCCGGGCTCCTCGGAGCCCTTTGCATCGCGAAGCAAAAAACAGGTCCCTTGTCATCCTCCGCTGCGCTGCGGGCCTTCGCCGTACCGGCGGCCTGCAGGGCGATCATCCCGGCCAGAAAAATCGCTATCGAGGCTGCGATCATCAAAGCCCGATTAACGACAGGAGACTTCACATGGCTAAAATCGGCGCCTTCTCCAAGACGGAACACGGCTACAAAGGGCGCGTGCGCACCCTGACCGTCAACACCGAAGTGGAGATCGTCTCGATTGACCCCAGCGGAGACGGCGCTCCTCAATACCGGCTCTACTCCGCCGGAAGCGAAGTGGGCGCCGGCTGGGAAAAGACCTCGGATGCAGGGAGAGACTACATCTCGCTGAAGTTCGACGATCCGGCCCTGCCTGCTCCGTTCTACGCGTCGCTCTTCGCCGATGACGAAGGCGACAAGTACAGCCTGGTCTGGCAGCGCCCCAAGCGCAGCTAGCCTGACCGCCGGGCGCCTCGCTTTTTCAAGCGAGGCGAACGTTTAAAGAACACAGGCCACCCCTCAAGGGTCTCTTTGCACCCCCTCGTGAACCCCCGGTCTTGCCGGTTCTTCGAATGTTCCAGGACTTTGATGCGTCGGACTAGCGACGGGAGTCCTTGAAAACAGTGTGTTTTCTTTGATTTTGGTGATCAATTGGGGTGCTGGCGGAGAGGGAGGGATTCGAACCCTCGGTACGGTTACCCGTACTCCGGTTTTCGAGACCGGCCTATTCAACCACTCTAGCACCTCTCCGCTGAAAACCTGCCTTGCGGGCGATGGCCGATGCAGGCTCGCGCCCATGCGCGTTTCCGCCGGGCATGCACAACAGATAGCAAACAGCTTAGGAACGCGCAACGCCTACAACGAGCCGCGCCCGTTTTTCGTTCGGCGGTTGAGATACGCAGCGCGAGGGAATAGAACAGTGTCTTGCCTTGAGGAGACGCCAGCCCATGAACGTGAAAGTCCCCTTGAACCCGCCAGCCGCTGAAAAACGGCCCGCCCGCGAAGTCCATCACGGCTTCGAGCGCGTGGACGATTACGCCTGGCTTCGGGTCGAAAACTGGCAGGAGGTGATGAGGAGCCCGGCCGCGCTCGGCTCCGATGTGCGGGCCTATCTCGAAGCGGAGAACGCTTACACCAAGGCGGCGATGGCGGACACAGAGGCGCTCCAGGAGACGCTGTTCAAGGAGATGAAGGGCCGCATCAAGGAAGACGATTCGAGCGTGCCGGCGCCGGACGGCCCCTTCGCCTATTTCACAAGCTACGTGACGGGCGGGCAGCATCCGCGCCTGTGCCGTCAGCCGCGCGAAGGCGGCGCGGCGGAAGTGCTGCTCGACGGCGACACGCTCGCGGCGGACAAGCCCTATTTTTCGCTCGGAGCTTCCGTCTGGAGCCACGATCATGCGCTGCTCGCCTATTCCTTCGACGACAAAGGGTCGGAGTTCTATCGCATTCGCGTGCGGCATCTTGCGACCGGAAAGGAACTGCCGGACGAGGCGCCCGACATGGAAGGCGCGCCCGTCTGGAACGCGGATGCGAGCGCCTTTTATTATACGCGCGTGGACGAGCACCGGCGGCCTTTGCAGGTGTTGCGCCACGAGATTTGCAAGCCTGCGGACCAGGATGAGCCGATCTACCAGGAGCCAGACGCCGGGTTTTTCACGCGCGTGGGCCAGAGTCAGGACAGGCGGTATCTGTTTGTCGGGTCGGGCGATCATGAGACAAGCGAGGTGCGCTTTCTCGACCTGTCCGCGCCCGCGAAGGGCCTGACGCTCGTCGAGCCGCGCGAAACCAACCACGACTACCAGGCCGAGCATCACGAAGGCCGCCTCATCATCCTCACCAATGCAAGCGGCGCGGAGGATTACAAGCTTGTGGAGGCGCCCATCGATGCGCCCGGCCGCGAAAACTGGCGCGATCTCGTTCCCTACAAGCCGGGTCGCCTCATCCTCGATTATGCGTGCTTCAAGGATTATCTCGTGCGGCTCGAACGCGAGGACGGCCTGCCGCGCATCGTCATCCGCCGCTTCGCCGATGGCGAGGAGCACGCCATCGCGTTTGCCGAGGAGGCCTATTCGCTCGGCATGTCGGAAGGCTACGAATACGACACCGAGACGCTGCGCTTCACCTACTCGTCGATGACGACGCCGCGCCAGGTGTTCGACTACAACATGCGCACGCGCGAACGGACCTTGCGCAAAACGCAGGAGGTGCCGAGCGGGCACAACCCCGCCGATTACGTGACGCGCCGCGTGTTCGCGCCAGCGTGGGACGGCGAGACCGTGCCTGTGTCGCTCCTCTATCGCAAGGACACGCCGCTCGACGGCTCCGCGCCGTGCCTGCTCTACGGCTACGGCTCCTACGGCCTCTCCATCCCGGCGGGCTTCTCGACCAACGCGCTGAGCCTCGCGGACCGCGGCTTCGTCTACGCCATCGCGCATATCCGCGGCGGCAAGGACAAGGGCTATCGCTGGTACAAGGACGGCAAGCTCAAGAAGAAGACGAACACCTTCAGGGATTTCATCTCGGCGGGCCGCTATCTCGCGGAGACGAAGATCACGAGCGCGGGCCGCATCGTGGCGCAGGGCGGCTCGGCGGGCGGCATGCTGATGGGTGCGGTGGCGAACTTGGCGCCGGATTTGTTCGCCGGCATCATCGCGGATGTGCCCTTCGTGGATGTGCTCGCGACCATGCTCGACGACACGCTGCCGCTGACCCCGCCGGAATGGCCCGAATGGGGCAACCCCATCGAAAGCGCCGAGGATTACGCGACCATCGCGGCCTATTCGCCCTACGACAATGTGCGCGCGCAGGCCTATCCGAACATCCTCGCCACGGGCGGGCTGACCGACCCGCGCGTCACCTATTGGGAGCCGTCGAAATGGGTGGCGAAGCTCCGCGCCAACAAGACGGACGCGAACCTCTTGCTGCTGAAGATCAACATGGACGCGGGGCACGGCGGCGCATCGGGGCGCTTCGACCGGCTGAAGGAGGATGCGCTGGCCTACGCCTTTGCGCTGAAGGTGACGGGGCAGGCTTAGCGATTGGCGATACCGGACGCGGCGCAGCATGAAATGGTGCGCTGTCTGCGCCTATCGGGCGCAAGGCGAGCGCATACCTCCGATTAACTCTATTGAGCCAATTGCAAAACAGGGCCGTCGCGCTGGCTTATTCCTTCTGAGGGGGATGGGGTGAGGCGCCCGCGCTCCGAGTCAGGCATGGTGCTTTTGTGAAGAACCACCAGCCGAATCGGAACACGGACATGCGGGAGATGCTAACCAGCGCCTGGAGCCACGTTCAAGGTTTTCTTTTCCCTATGCTGCGGGAAGTGGTAGGCCCGCTCACTCCACAGCACGAGCGGCTTGTGACTGTGCTGGATTTGGCGCGCATCGAAGCCTTTGTGCAGATGTGGCCGGGCCTGCCGGGGCGTCCGCCAGCTGACCGCCATGCGCTGGCGCGCGCGTTCGTAGCAAAAGCGGTGTTCAACCTGCCGACAACCTTGGCGCTTATCGAGCGGCTTGGCGCCGATCCTGTGCTTCGCCGGCTCTGCGGCTGGGAAAGCAGGCGCGGGCCGCCAAGCGAGAGCACTTTTTCCCGCGCCTTCGCCGAGTTTGCGCAAAGCAGCCTGCCCGCGCGCGTCCATGAGGCGCTGATTGTAAACACCCATAAGAACCGGCTGGTTGGACACATCTCGCGCGATGCAACGGCCATTGAAGCGCGCGAAAAGCCGGTGAAAGCCCCAGCCTCGGCGGCCAGACGCAAGCGCGGACGCCCTAAAAAGGGCGAAGCGCCCGCCAAGAAGGAGCCCCGGCGGCTGGAGCGCCAAACCGGCATGACGCTGGCTGAAATGCTGGCGGACCTGCCAACGGCGTGCACTGTTGGCGTAAAGCGCAATGCGAAAGGCCACGCCGCGCCTTGGATCGGCTACAAACTGCATATCGATACCGCAGATGGCGATATCCCTATTTCGTGCCTTCTGACCTCCGCATCCCTCCACGACAGCCAGGCCGCCATCCCCTTGGCCACCATCACAGCCCGCCGTGTCGCCAATCTCTACGATCTCATGGATAGCGCCTACGACGCGCCGGAAATCCGCAATAAAAGCCTTGCGCTCGGCCATGCGCCCATCATCGACGCCAATCCGCGCCCTGGCGGCAAGGCCGAAGCCGCGGCGGAGGCGCAAGCCAAGCGGGCCGCCGGTTACGAACTCGCCGAAACCATCCGCTACAACGAGCGCAGCGCGGCCGAACGCGTCAACGGCTCGGTCAAAGACAACTACGGCGGCCGGACAATACGGGTGCGCGGTCATGCCAAGATCTTCTGCCATCTCATGTTCGGCATCCTGGCGCTGACCGCGGAGCAGCTGATGCGGCTGGTGACCTGACAAGCATACCGTTGGATCAACCCTACCCGGACATCTGGCAGGTGACGGGCGAACTGCGTCAGAAATCTTCACGGCAGCGCCAGAACCTGCAAAAGCTGTCGGAACTAATCCCACTTCAGGACAAAGCCACTGCCCGGCGCCTCAAACGGCCGGCGTTTTGCAATTGGCTCTATTGGGTTCGTTTTGCAAAATGCACTAGATTTTTGCCATCTAAGGTAGAGCTTGCGCAATCCAAGGTTGAAACACAGGCGAGCGCCTCGTTTGGCCGTCTGTTTTGCGCCATAAATCGCCGCTTTGGTAAATGGGCGTTACTTCCGTTGTTACGCGGAATGCGCTTAACGGCGCAGGCGGGACTCGTTATGGTCAAGCTAACTAAGCATTCACTTCGGCCCGCGCGCGTTCATGGGCAAGATTTTCGTCGCACGGATCGCTGGCCGACTTCGGCGGACGAGCGCGGCGGCTCGACGGCCCGAACGATTGCTCTAGGCGGAGAAGCTGAAGCTTTTGGGCCACGGGGCGCAATGCGCGCGGCGGGCGGCGCGGTTTCGCTGTTTCAGGCGCGAGCCGATGTGCTATGAACGAGGAGCTGTTTCTCGTTTCAGGAAATAATGGCCGTGCTGCGTTTCATTGCCCTGCTCCTCCCGCTCGCCGTGTGCGCCTGCGCGCCGGCCTCCACCGCCCCCTCTCCGAAGCAGTTCGTGCTGCTCGATCCGTCGAAATACAAGACGCCGGAAGAGCAGGCGCTCGCGACCCAGCTCACAGAAAACGATTGCAAGGCGAAGGCGACCGCGGCGGGCGCGGCGGTCCACAAGAGCCTCGCGTCGGAGAAAAACACAAACATCGGCAACACCGTCCACGCGCGGAAAGAAGAGGACGAGATGTATTCCGCCACCTTCATCTCCTGCATGAACAAGGCGGGCTTCCTCTACAAGCCGGACAAGCCCGCGCCCGCCGCTTGACCCCACCGCATCATCCCGGAAACGCCAAAGGCGTTGTCCGGGTTCTGCAACTGGCAAGCTCGCGTGTCTGCGCAGCGGCAATTCATGCCGCAACGCGCACGGGATGATGCGAAATCGCTCGGCCGCATTCTGCTTGAGTTCAAAATCGCATATCGCGCGAATTCGGCGTTGACTACAGGCGCCCATTTCTTCACCATGCGGCAATTTGCGAAACGGGAGGGCGCAAGGAGCGCTCGCGGCCGGTAGCGGCGAGCGCGGGAGAGAGGGGGACTGGAGCAAGGGGACTGTGATGAACGAAGGTATTTCGCTGGAAATGCTCGCCTTCAATTTGAAGCTGCTGGGCAAGAAGAGCCGCAAGAAGGTTCTGATCAGCGCGGGCAAGGTGCAAGACAAAAAGCGGATGCTGCCCGCGATCCAACAGTTTCTTTCGCTGGAAGTCGATATCTATTCAACGCCAGGGACACACAAATTCCTGACCGAACGCGGCATCGAAACCACCGAAATTCATAAGATCACCGACCGCCGCTCCCCGAACATCCTGACATTCCTGAAAGAGAATCGCTTCGATCTCGTCATTAACGTGCTGACGGGCGACGACGATTACGACAAGTCTTCGGACGCGAAGCTCATCCGCAAGCTTTGCATCGAGAACGGCATTCCGCTCATCACCGATTGCGATGTGGGCATCGCCACGCTCGAACAGATCGTCGCCGACACCTCCAAGGGCACATTCCGCTACAAGCTCGCGGACAATTCCGAGCCGTGGAACCTGCGCCTCCAATTCATGGAGGAGGTGGAAAAGCTCGGAGGCGTCGCCAACCATCACGCCCATTTCGACAAGGCCTATCTCGTCAACGCCGAGAATTTGCGCCTTTCCCAGGTCGATATGCAGAAGAAGTGGGAAATATACCGCTACCTCAAGGAGAACTACACCTACGACGATCTTGTGGAGCGCATCAGCCGCGGGCTCGAAACCATGATCGCGCAGGGCGCGACCTACTGCCGGAGCATGGTTGACGCCGACAGCACCGTCGGGTTGCTGCCGATCCAGGCCGCGGTCGAGGTGAAGCAGCGCTACGCGGACCAGATCGCGTTCGAGATCGGCGTGCAGCCGCTGCAAGGCGTGCTCGATCCGGCGTCCTACGAGCAATACGCCGAGGCCTGCCGCCTGGCGGATTATTGCGGCGGCCTGCCCTCGCGCGACCGCCCGCGCCCCGAGGCGCATCTCGACATCGTGCTCGACCTCGCGAAAAGGCTCGGCAAGCCGGTCGAGGTGCATGTGGACCAGGAGAACAACCCGCTCGAAAACGAGACGGAGCTGCTCGCCGCCAAGACCATCGAGCACGGCATGCATGGCCGCGTCTACGGCATCCACGCGATCTCCGTCGGCGCCAAAACCGAGCGTGAACAGGACCGCATCATCGCCAAGATCCTCGAAGCCGACATGGGCATCGTGATCTGTCCCTCCGCCGCGCTCAGCATGGCGAGCCTGCCCATGACGGCGCCCTTGCACAACTCCATCGCGCCCTTCCCGAAGATGTGGCAGGCCGGCGTGCGCTGCTATCTCGGCGTGGACAACATCCACGATCTGTTCATGCCGATGGTGGACGGCGACATCTGGACCGAGTGCCGGATGCTGATGGAGGCCTGCCGCTTCTACGACGTGGCGGCGGTTGCGAGATGGGCCTGCGCGAAGCCGGTCCCGCTCAAGGCGCGGGCCGCCGCGCTCGCAGCTTAACCTCGATCCCCCGTCACGGCGAACGGTCTTTGTCTCCGCCGAGGCGCGTTTTGCCTGCTCAGGGCTCTATCGAAGCCCGAGAGGAAGCGGGATCATGATACCGATCGCGGGGGCGAGCGGCGCCAATGGCATCGAGGCCGCCAGGTTGCTTGAGGAGGACTACGCCCCTTACCGTCGCGGCGAAGCGGCCGCCGTGAGTTCTGGCGTTAGAGACGCCACCGGGCGGGCGCCGAGGTCCTTCGACTCCTTCGCCCACGATTACGCGGTTTCGTTTTGCGACAATGCAGCCAATGAGGATGGCCGGGCGTAAGGTCCCCGGCAGGCGGGCGGCCGCTTCGCGTGGGTAACATTCGCGATCTGTTGGTGGTGGACGGCGACATCTGGTGGGTTCAGCCAGCTCGCGCGCTCGCAGTTGCGCAAGCGCAACTCTGACGAGATATTCGTTGTAATATACAACTTTTGCAATCTACAGTAGCAAATCATGGTACCCACTGGTGCGTCCCGGATTTTCGAGGAGCCCAGCGCCGTGACCCGACCATCCCTTAAAAGCGCCGTTCCAGGCGCATTATGCATCGCAATCGGCCTTCTCGCGCCCGCCAAAGTCCAGGCGGCCTGCACAGCGGCGGGCGCGGATACGGTCTGCACGAATACAAGCCCCGTCTCTAGCACCCCCCCCGGGAACCAGCAGCGTCGTCGCGCTCAATTGGAACGGCTTCACCGGCAACCTCGACGTCTCCAATTCCGCCGCGGTCGCCGTGGACGCCAGCAACGGAGTCGCCGCAATTATTGTGAAGGCCGGCGCTTCTGCCGTAACCCAGAATAGCGCGGACATCAGCGTCGGCGGCCAGAACATTCTCTATGGCATCCAAGATATAGGCGTAACGTCGGCCCTCACGGTGAACTCCGGCACGATCAAGATATCGGCCGCCGGGAGCATCGTCTACGCCGTCGAAACGCTTGCGTCCGCCGGCAACGCCGTCACGAGGAATTCCGGAAGTATCGACGTGACAGGCGGGAACGTCCTTTATGGCGTCTTCACCGAAAGCACGAACGCAACCGCGGCCACGACCAATTACGGCGCCATCTCCGTGACGGGCGCCAGCACTCTCTCCGGCATCTACACCAACGGCAAGACCGCCGCCTCCACATCGAATCACGGCTCCGTGACTCTTAACGGAGAGGGCAACGGCATCTTCTCCCAGGCCGCCACCGGCGCCGCCCTCGTGCAGAATTTCGGCACGGTGACGCTGATCGGCGGCACAACGAACCGGATCGGCCTTGAGGCCGCCGCGACCACGTCCGGCGACGCGACAATTGTCAACACCGGCAGGGTGCAGGTCGCGGGCGGGACCGGCGTTGACATTTCGGCGCCGCCGGCACGAGCACGTTCGTCAATTCCGGTTCGATCCTCGCGCCGGGAGGCATAGCGATCGCCTTTCATACCGCCAACGATGTGCTGTCGATTGAGCGCACCTCGTTCATAGAGGGCGGCATCGTGCTCGACGGCGCCGGCGATGTCATCCGCATCCACGCCACCAACCAGGATCTGACCTTCGCCGCCGCCAATATGGTCAGCGCGCCGGTCAGCCTCGCAAACGCGGCCATATCCGGGACAGTCCCCTATGTCGTTTCGGGCAATCGCATCGCCTCCGTCGATCCGACAAGCTTCGGCCTGCAAGACCGTGTGCTGATGGATTTCACGCGTTCGCTTTCCGGCCTCATCGCGAGCGCGCCCGTAGCGGCGGCAGGCGGCTTGAAGGATCCGGACGCGGTGAGCGTAACGGCCGCGAACGGCCTCAACAGCTGGGCCAAAGGGTTCTACGGCCTGCGCGTGCAACAGGGCGATGCTCTCTCGGCACGGAGCGTGAGCGACTTCTCGGGCGGCGCTTTCGGGGTGGACGGGGCTGCCGCGCCCGGCTGGAGGGCTGGGCTGCTCGCGGGCGGCGGCGCAATACAGACCTCAATTCACGACGCCGGCGACGCCAAGAGCGACATCGGCTTTGGCGGACTTTACGGCCGCTACGATCAGGGCCTCGTCTTTGCCGATGCGTCCGTGATCGGCGGCGGCCTTTCGAACAGTTCGACGCGCCCCATCGACAACAACCTTCTCGCCTCCGGCATCGAGACCGCGAGCGCGACTTTCGGCGGCTGGTTCCTGACCTCGGAGGCGGGCGCCGGGCGCCGCTTCGCGCTCGATCCTGCCTGGACGCTCACGCCCGCCTTGAGACTGCGCGTTTTGGCGGCGGGCTTCGAGGACTATTCCGAAACCGGCTCCGCTTCGAACCTGTCGGTTGAGGCGCGCACGTTCGCCGATGTCGAGGAGCGCGCCGAGCTTACGCTCGCAAAGACGGAGACGCTCGATCGGGGCGGCGTGCTGCTTGCGAGCGTGCATGCCGGCGTGCTCGGCCTCGAACGCGCGGGCGGCTCGGACGTCTATGCGACGCTGCTCGGCAAGGCGCTCACCTTCGCGGCGCCGGGCAGAGACGCGGTGGCGGGCGTCTACGCCGGCGCCGCGTTCGACCTGCGGCTTACGAACGGCCTGTCGGCTTTTGCATCGGGCGAATTCACCGCGACGCAAGACCCGGCCACGCTCGTGGCCGTGAAGGCCGGCTTGCGCTGGCGTTTTTAGAGCATCGGACTTAAAGCCGAAATTGGCGTCATGCCCTTTGGCGTCATTCCTGGCCCCGCCTGCGCGGGGCTAAACTCCAGCGGGAATCCAGGGATCCCGACGCTCATCGAATACTGGGTCACCGCCTTCGCGAGGACGACGAAAACGCCGCTGCATCCGATTAAATGCACACGCGCTTCGCTTGGCCGGGATGATGCGGCGGGCACATCGGGCGGGGTTTGCTTCGCGCTGCTCCCCGGCATCTCAGCTTTGCCGCGCATTAGCCGCATTTAAGCTGGGGCGCGGCCAAAAACCTTCACAATTCTCCTTATACGTCGCGGGACCGAGGAAATTGCACCCATCTGTCAACTTCAGTGAGGACTCATGTTTCGAAAACTTGCAATCATGCTTGCCGTGACGCTCCTATCAGCCGGCGCCGCCTACGCTGGCGAGTGGGTGAGGCTCGGCGACCGCCACGTCGGCTTCATCAACGATCACGATACGATCCACGTCGGCCGTCACGACGGCAAATTCAAGCGCCTTAAGCTGATCGTTCGCCGCAACGACATCAAGCTCAACAGCATCAAGGTGTTGTTCGGCAACGGCGAGATTGAGGACGTGGTGTTCGACCGGCATCTGCGCGACGGCGAAGAAGCCGTGATCGATCTGCCGCACGGCTGGCATGAGGGCCGCTTCATTCGCGACGTCGAGTTGCATTATCATTCGCGACCCGACTTCCGCGGCGAGGCGATCGCAGAACTCTGGGGCCGGGAAGAGTAAGAGGCTTTTGACAAAAGAGGCGGCCGCCATCCGGCCGCCTTGCCTTTGCGGATCGGAGCATGCGCCGCGCCGGGCGCCCAGAAGCTGGCGGGCTTTTTATTTCACGGTTGCCGCGATTTCGCCGCCTCGCGCTCCACGGGTCCGGCAGCCCGCTTTCTTGCCAGGAGACTGCTTTATTCCTCAATTCGCGCGCTTTCTAGCTTACGATTTCCCTGAAGTTCGCCGATTGAGTATTCGCATCCATTAAATTGGCATACCATAATATTTATTCGCTTTTTACTATCGCAGAGCCTTCATCCGCCAAAAAAAACATTTCGAAGCGTTCACCTAAAGGCTACCTTATTGTCCGATGAGTTTGGCAAGGGGAATAGGCTTGAACGCACCATTCGACGATACCTCTTCGACAGCCGATTTGACTCCATCGAACGAGGCGGCCGCGCTTGCGCCCAGGAGGCGCAGGTCGAAGCACGCCGATCCGATCTGGGCGAAGCTTCGCGCCGCTGCCGCCGAGGAGACCAGCGTCGAGCCGATGCTCGCCCAGCTCTACGGCGCGATCCTGCGCTCGGAGAGTTTCGAGGAGGCGCTTGTCTCGAAGCTCGCGGTCAAGCTCGGCCATCCCTCCTTCCCGGCCGAATCCCTCCGCACGCTGCTTCTCGAAGCCGCGCTCGCCGATCCGTCGTTCGGCCCCGCCGCGCGCGCCGACATCGCCGCGGTCGTGGAGCGCGACCCCGCCTCGGGGCGCCTGCTGGAGCCGTTCCTGTTCTTCAAAGGCTTCGCCGCCATCGAGACGCACCGCTTGGCCCATTGGCTTTGGAGCGCGGGCCGGCGGAATGTGGCGCTCTACCTGCAAAGCCGGTCGTCGGAGGTGTTCCAGACCGACATCCATCCCGGCGCGAAGTTCGGCAAAGGCGTATTCCTCGACCATGCGACCGGCTTCGTCGCGGGCGAGACCGTCGTCATCGAGGACAATGTCTCGATCCTGCACAACGTCACGCTTGGCGGGACCGGGACGAAAAAAGGCGGCCGTCACCCGAAGGTGCGGACGGGCGTGCTGATCGGCGCCGGCGCTCAGCTCATCGGCGACATCGAGATCGGCGCCTTTTCCAAGATCGCCGCCGGTTCATTCGTCGCGCAGAGCGTGCCGTCGCGCTGCACGGCGGTCGGCGTCCCAGCCCGCATCGTCGAAGGCGCAGGCTCGACCAACCCCGCCAAGACCATGGATCAGAAGCTCGCTGAGGGCACCTACGACTTGTTCACCTACGTGATCTGAGCGGCATCTTCAGTCATGGCCCGGATCGGCCCGGCCATCCAGGTTTCTAATTTTCTCGTCATGCCGGAAGTGCGCCTTTCGCGCACTGTCCGGGATTGTTTCAAAACCTCGAACGAAGTATTGAGGAAGACCCCGGATCGGCGCGAGGGCGCTTTCCGGGGTGACATGGAAGGGCGAGCGAAGGGCGGCGGCCATGACGGCGCCCTGAGTTATCGTTTGCGGACGAAAACCGTGCCGGCGGAATAGCCCGCGCCGAAGCTGCAGATCAGCCCCACATCGCCCGGCGCGAGATCGTCCGAGCGCTTGTGGAAGGCGATGATCGACCCCGCCGACGACGTATTGGCGTATTCGTCGAGGATGATGACGTTCTCCTCTGGCGTGGGATGCCGCCCGAGCACGCGATGGCCGATCATCTCGTTCATGTTGATGTTGGCCTGGTGCAGCCACAGCCGCTTCAGCTTGTGCGGATCGAGGCCGAGATCGGCGGCGTGATCGACGATCAGTTCCGAAACCATCGGCACCACCTCCTTGAACACCTTCCGGCCCTGCTGGACGAACAGCTTGTCGGGCAGGTCGCGGGCTTCCGGCGCGGCGCGGTTCAGGAAGCCGAAATTGTTGCGGATGTTGTTCGAGAAGTGGGTGAGAAGACGCGTCCCCAGAATGTCCCAGCCGCCTTCCGCCTCGTCGGCCCGCTCTATAATCGCGGCAGTCGCCACATCGCCGAAGATGAAGTGGCTGTCGCGATCCTTGAAGTTGAGGTGGCCCGTGCAGATCTCCGGGTTGACGATCAGCACGGCGTCCACGCCGCCCGCCGCGATAAAGTCCGCCGCCGTCTTGATGCCGAAGGTCGCCGACGAGCAAGCGACGTTCATGTCGAACGCGAAGCCGCCCAGACCCAGCGCCGCCTGCACCTCGACCGCCATCGCCGGATAGCCGCGCTGCATGTTGGAGCAGGCGCACAGCACCGCGCCGATGCGCTGGCGATCCTTGCCCCAGCGCCCGAACGCGTCGCGCGCCGCCTTCACCGCGATCTCCGCCAGGATCGAGATCTGATCGTTCGGCCGCTCCGGGATCGCGGGGCGCATCACCTCGGGATCGAGGATGGCCGCCTTCGCCACTACGTAGCGCGACTTGATGCCCGACGCCTTCTCGATGAACTCCGCCGACGAGGGCTGCAAAGCCGCGATGCGCCCTTCGGCGATGGCCGCCGCGTTCCCGGCATTGAAGCGCTCGACATAGGCGTTGAAGGCCTCGACAAGCTCGGCGTTCGAGATGCTCTCTTCCGGCGTATAAAGGCCGGTCGCTGCGATGACGGAAGGGCGCACGGAAAGCTCCGGTGAGGGTGTCATTCAGGCCGGAGCGAATCCCCGGCTCCAGCCAGTTTTCAACCTCTTCGCCAAAGAGTCTAGCGATGCTTCCGGACAACGGCTCCGCCAAAGGTCGCGCCGCTCCCGCGCACTGAATGGCGGCCACCCCACGAGCGGCGCCGGGGAAGCGGGCCATCCACCATGCTGAAAGAGGCCTTTCAGCCAAGAATTAGTTTTTACAAAGTTTCTCCGCTCTGGCATCATCCCGCGCACGTCAGGCTTTGGTCCCGACGCGGAGGCGCTCATGTTCGACCGGATTGCAAGGGGCTGGGAAATCGCGAAAGCCGCATGGGCCGTGCTCAAGCTGCATCCGAAGCTCATGCTGCTCCCGCTCATGTCCGGCCTCGCGCTGCTGGCGCTAATCGCGCTCACGGGGTTCTCGGCTTTCCAGGCGTCCGGCCGCCTGGCGCCGCACCCGGGCGCAGACCACGTGGACCCAATCGTCTACGTGTTCCTGTTCGCGCTCTATTTCGCCGTCTCGTTCATCGCGATCTTCTTCAACGCGGCGCTCGTCTATTGCTCGTTGCAATGCTTCGCAGGCAGGGCGCCTTCGCTGTCCGGCGGCATCGACACGGCGCTGGGGCGATTTCGACAGATCGTCCTGTGGGCGCTGTTCGCCACCACCGTGGGCGTCCTCCTGCAGATGCTGCAAGGCTTCCTGAGAGACAAGCTTGGCATCCTCGGCTGGCTCGTAGGCGGGGCTGGCGGCGTGGCCTGGGCGGCGGCGACCTTCTTCGTCGTGCCCGTGCTGGTCGTCGATGGGGCCGGCCCCATCGAGGCGCTGAAGCGCTCCTCCCACGTCATCCGCGCCACGTGGGGCGAGGCCGTTGGCGGGGAAGGCGGGCTTAGCATCGTTTCCTTCCTGTTTGTGCTGCCCGTTGTTCTTCTTATCGTGCTCATGGCGGCGAGCGGGATGCGCATTGCTCCCTTGCCGCTCGCCGCCGTCGTCATGCCTTACGTGCTCGTCATAGCCGTCATTTTCTCGACGCTTGGCGCGCTGTTCCGCACCGGCGCCTATGTCTTCGCGACGACGGGCAAGGCGCCGTCCGCGTTCGACGCCGATCTCTTCAAGTCCGCCTTCCGCGGCAATGGCCGGCCCCGCTGAAGCGGCGGCCGCCGCTTCAAGCGAGGGTGCTGGAAAAGGCGGCAATCCGGGCTTCATCCTTCGACAAGCTCAGGATGCCCGGCGGAAACGCTTCTCCTCATCCTGAGGAGGCGCTGCAAGCGCCGTCTCGAAGGGTGAGCTTGTGGAACATGGGCAGCATGTTTTTCAGCGACCGGCCAGCTAGACGGAGGGCAGGGCGCTCAGCCCGGCGGGATCGAAAATGCGGTAGCGGCGGGGCGTGAGGCCCACGAGGTCGCCGGGGCGCACGGGGTTTTCCGCGGGGATTGCCGCCTCGACCAGGAAACCTTCGTGTCCGAAATCGAGGCGGACATCGGCGAAGCTCAAGGCGCCGACGCGGCGCACCGAGCGCACGGCGCCCTGCAGCGGCGCCGTCGCCGCTTCGCCGAAAGCGAAATCGTGCGGACGCACGAAAAGCTGGGCGGGACCGGGCTTCGGCGCGTGGCCATTCGCGGCAAGCTGCCGCGAGCCGACCCAGACGACGCCATTTTCGACCGTAACCGGCAACTTCACGGATTCGCCGATAAAATCGTACACGAAGGAGTTCGCGGGCTCGTCGTAAATCTCGTCCGGCGTTCCGATCTGCTCGATGCGGCCGTGGCCCATCACCACGACGCGATTGGCGACTTCGAGCGCCTCCTCCTGATCGTGCGTCACGAGGACGGACGTGACGTGCAACTCGTCATGCAGAGCCTTGAGCCAGCGGCGGAGCGACTTGCGGACCTTGGCGTCGAGCGCGCCGAACGGTTCGTCGAGAAGCAGCACGTTCGGCTCGATGGCGAGCGCGCGGGCAAGCGCCACGCGCTGACGCTGGCCGCCGGAAAGCTGGTCGGGATAGCGGTGCGCCAGACCGGCGATCTGCACGAATTCGAGGAGCTGGTTCACGCGCTTCGTAATCTCGGCATCGGGCTTGCGCTCCTTGCGCGGGCGCACCCGCAAGCCGAACGCCACATTTTCGAACACCGTCATATGGCGGAACAGCGCGTAATGCTGGAACACGAAGCCGACATGGCGCTTTCTCGCGTTCAGCCGCAGCGCGTCGGCGCCGTTGAAATAGACCTCGCCAGCGTCGGGCCAATCCAGCCCCGCGATGATGCGCAACAGCGTGGTCTTGCCCGAGCCGGACGGGCCGAGCAGCGCCAAAAGCTCCCCGCTCGCGATATCGAGATTGACGCCGCGAAGAGCGACGAAGCTCCCAAACCGCTTCGCGATATTGCGGACCTCGATTTTCATCGTTTCCTGCGCTCCAGTTTTCGTTCGAGCAAAGTTTTAAGGACAAGCGTCACCAGAGCCAGCATCGCGAGCAGCGAGGCGACGGCGAAAGCGGCGGCGAACTGATATTCATTGTAGAGAATCTCGATATGCAGCGGCATGGTGTTCGTCTCGCCGCGGATGTGGCCCGAGACGACCGAAACGGCGCCGAATTCGCCCATCGCGCGCGCATTGCAGAGCAGCACGCCGTAGAGCAGCGCCCATTTGATGTTCGGCAGCGTGACCTTGAGGAAGGTCTTGAAGCCCGAGGCGCCGAGCGAGATCGCCGCCTCTTCCTCCGCCGAGCCCTGCTCCTGCATGAGGGGGATCAGCTCACGCGCGACGAAGGGGAACGTCACGAACATGGTCGCGAGCACGATGGCCGGCAGCGCGAACAGGATTTTCACGTTGTGCTCGGAAAGCCATGGGCCGAGCAGCCCCTGCAGCCCGAACAGAAGCACGAACACGAGGCCCGACACCACCGGCGAGACCGAGAACGGCAGATCGATCAGCGTGATCAGCAGCGTCTTGCCGGGGAAGCGGAATTTCGTGATGGTCCAGGCCGCCGCCATGCCGAAGAACAAGTTGAGGGACACGGACAGGAACGCAACGATCAGCGTGAGCCTGATCGCGGACAGCGCGTCGGGCTCCACAAGGGCGCTGAAATAGGTGGATACGCCCTTCGAGAAGGCCTGAACGAAAACCGCCGTCAGCGGCAGCACGATGAAAAAGCCGAGAAAGGCGAGCGCCGTCCCGACAAGGGCGACGCGCACGATGAGCGGCTCGCCCGGCGGACGCACGGCGCGCGAGGCCAGCCGCGGGAGCGCGCTGTCGCCCGCGTCCTCGTCGAACTCATCCGTCGCGTTTCGCAGATCCACAAGCGCCATCCGCTAACTCCTCATCTCAGTCCAGCGTTGCAGCCTGTTGATGACGAGGAGCATGAAGAAAGCCGCCACCAGCATGATGGTCGCAATCGCGGTGGCGTCCGCATAGCGGAATTCCTCCAGCCTGATGATGATGAGAAGCGGCACGATCTCCGACACATTCGGGATGTTGCCCGCGATGAAGATCACCGAGCCGTATTCGCCGACGGCGCGCGCAAAGGCGAGCGCGAAGCCGGTCAGGATCGCGGGCGTCAGGCTCGGCATCACCACCTTGATCAGCGTTTGCCATCGCGACGCGCCGAGGACCGCCGCCGCCTGTTCGAGTTCGGGGTCGAGATCGGCGAGCACGGGCTGCACGGTGCGCACGATGAAGGGCAGCCCGACGAAAATAAGCGCGATGAGGATGCCGAGCGGCGTGAACGCGACCTTGATCCCCAGCGGCGCGAGCAGGCTTCCGATCCAGCCATGCGGCGCGTAGAGGTTGGCAAGCGCGATGCCCGCCACCGCAGTCGGCAGCGCGAACGGGATGTCCACGATGGCGTCGGCGAGGCGGCGTCCCGGAAAGTCGTAGCGGGTCAGCGCCCAGGCCACGATCAGCCCGAAGACGACATTCACAATCGCCGCCACGAGCGAAAGCCCGAAGCTGAGTTTCAAGGCGTTCAGCGTGCGGGGCGCGAGAAGGATGGCGACGAACTGATCGAACCCGATGGAGGACGCCTTCAGGATCAGCGCCGAAATCGGGATCAGCACGATCAGCGCGAGCCACGTCAGCGTAAGCCCGAACGTCAGGCCGAAGCCCGGTATGACGCTCGGCTCACGAAAACCGATCAGGTTGCCCCGAGCCAAAGGCCCACTCCCAATTCCAACTGCCGGGACGCCCCCCGGCGCATTATACGCCACAGTTTTCAGGTTCGTGTTAGTTATCATTTTCCGTAGATTTGGTCAAAAATACCGCCATCGGCGAAATGGGTCTTCTGCGCCTTCTGCCAGCCGCCGAACACGTCATCGATGGTGAACAGCGACACGTCCGAGAACTGCCCCGCGGTGGCGATGTCCTTCGAGCGCGGGCGATAGAAATTTTTCGCCGCGATCGCCTGGCCTTCCTTGGAGTAGAGGAAAGTGAGATAGGCCTCGGCCACGGCGCGCGTGCCGCGCTTGTCGGCGACCTTGTCCACAACGGCGACAGGCGGCTCGGCCAGGATCGAGACGGACGGCGTCACGATCTCGAACTTGTCCGCGCCGAACTCCTTCACGGAGAGATAAGCCTCATTCTCCCAGGCGAGCAGCACATCGCCCTGGTCGCGCTCCACGAAGGTGACGGTTGCGCCGCGCGCGCCCGTGTCGAGCACGGGAACCTGCTTGTAAAGCTTCTCGACGTATTCCTTGGCCTTCTCCTCGGAGCCGTATTTCTTCAGCGCGAAGCCCCATGCCGCGAGATAATTCCAGCGCGCGCCGCCCGAAGTCTTCGGGTTCGGCGTGATGACCTGCACGCCGGGCTTCAGCAGATCCTCCCAATCGTGCACGCCCTTTGGATTGCCCTTGCGGACGAGAAACACGATGGTCGAGGTATAAGGCGAGGCGTTGTCCGGGAACTTCTTCTGCCAGTCCTTCGCGAGAAGCCCCTTCTCTGCGATGGCGTCGATGTCGTAGGCGAGCGCCAGCGTCACCACATCGGCTTGAAGCCCGTCGATGACCGCGCGCGCCTGCTTGCCCGAGCCGCCGTGGCTCGCCTTGATGGTGAGCGTGCCGCCCGTCCCGGCCTTCCATTTCTCCGCGAAAGCCTTGTTCACCTCGACGTAAAGCTCGCGGGTGGGATCGTAGGATACATTCAGAAGCGAGATCCCGGCGGCGCAAACCGGCGCGCCAAGAAGCATCGCCGAGAGCATTGTCGCAGCGGCTCGTCTCAGCATGAAATTTCTCCAAGCTTGAAGTGTAAATGTACTGCAAATACTGGCCGCCCGGCGCGCGTCTTAACAGCGGCGCCCGGCCGGACATCGTTGGTTCGAAATTGAATTAAGCATCGCTCGTCTATTCCCCCGCAGCGGATCGCGCGCGCAGCCTCGATCTGAAATTGTGCGTGGGACCGTCCGCGGCGGGCTGATAGCGGACCGTGAATTCGCCGACGGCTTCAGCGAACGCCTCCGCGTCGGCGTCCTTCTTCACCTCGAACGCGTCGAAGCCCGCGCGAACCATGAACAGAAACTGGTCGCGCAGCACGTCGCCGGTCGCCCTGATCTCGCCCTTGAAGCCGTGGCGCTCGCGCAGGAGCCGCGCTTGCGTGTAAGCCCGCCCGTCGCGGAAAATGGGAAATTCGAGCGCGATGAGCGACAGATGCGAAAGGTAGGGCGCAAGGCCGCTTTCGGGCCTGTCGTTGGGCCAGGAAACGCCGAGCGGCGCGCCACGGTTCGCGAGCTGTTCCGGCGCCGCCGCCAAAAGCCGCTCCGCCGACAGGATGATCGGCACATCGGAAGGCGCCGGCTCGTCGCCCTCGATGAGCACGAAGGGGTCCGCCGCGATCTGGCCGTTCTTAATGTAGCGCATGGAGCGTCTCCTTGAACGGCGCCAGCCCCAGGCGTTTCAGGACGTCGATGAACAGCTCGCTTTCATCGCGCCTCAGCTCCAGGTAGCGGCGGACGATGCGAACGACCGTGTCCACCGTCTCCTCATAGGGAATTGCCGGCCCAAGCAACTCGCCAATCCTCGCATCCTCGTCGGCCTTGCCGCCCAGCGTGATCTGATAGAACTCCTTGCCATTCTTCTCGACGCCGAGGATGCCGATATGGCCGACGTGATGGTGGCCGCAGGCGTTGATGCAGCCCGAGATGTTGACATGCAGCCGGCCAACCGAATGTGCGTCGTCCAGCGATGCGAAGCGCCGCGTGATCTCCATCGCGATGGGTATCGAGCGCGCGTTGGCGAGGCTGCAATAATCGAGGCCCGGACAGGCGATGATGTCGGTGACGAGATTGACGTTCGGCGTGGCGACGCCGATGGCGTCGAGCTTGCGCCACAGCTCCGGCAGGTCCTGCTGGCGGACATGCGGCAGCGCGAGGTTCTGCTCGTGGCCCACGCGGATTTCGCCGTGGCTGTATTCGTCCGCGAGATCGGCGATGGCGTCCATCTGGCCCGACGTGGCGTCGCCCGGCGGCTTGCCCGTAGGCTTCAGCGACAGCGTGACGATGGCGTAGCCGCGCGCCTTGTGCTTCGCCACCGAGTTCCGATGCCAGAGCGCGAACCGTGCATCCTGGGCGATGGCGCGCGTCAAGACCTCGGGGTTGTCCTCAAGATCCTCGTAGCGCGGATAGACGAAGCGCGAGCGGATGTCGGCCACAAAGGCCGGATCGAGCTTCAGATAGCCGTCTTTGATCTTCGCCCATTCCTCCTCCACCTCGGCCTTGAGCCGCTCCACGCCAATCGCGTGAACGAGGATCTTGATGCGGGCTTTATAGATGTTGTCGCGGCGGCCATGCGCGTTGTAGGTGCGCAGCACCGCTTCGAGATAGCTCAGCAAGTCTTCCTTCGGCAGGAATTCGCGGATGACCTTCCCGATGAAGGGCGTGCGGCCGAGCCCGCCGCCAACCGAAACCTCGAATCCGGTCTCGCCGTCCGCGTTCCCGATCAGCCGCAGGCCGATGTCGTGGATTTTCACGGCGGCGCGGTCGTGCGGCGCGCCCGTGACGGCGATCTTGAATTTGCGCGGCAGGAAGGTGAATTCCGGGTGCAGCGTCGACCATTGGCGCAGGATCTCGGCCCAGAAGTTCGGGTCCTCGATTTCATCCGCCGCCACGCCGCCCCACTGGTCCGTCGTGATGTTGCGGATGCAATTGCCCGAGGTCTGCATGGCGTGGACGCCCGCCTCGGCAAGCTCCTCCAGCACCTGCGGCATGTCCGAAAGCTTGATCCAGTTCAGCTGCAAATTCTGGCGCGTGGTGAAGTGGCCGTAGCCGCGATCGTACACGCGCGCCACATGTGCGAGCTTGCGAAGCTGCCGGGACGAGAGCGCGCCGTAGGGGATGGCTATGCGCAACAGGTAGGCGTGGAGTTGCAGGTAAACGCCGTTCATGAGGCGCAACGGCTTGAACTCGTCCTCGTTCAGCTCGCCCGAAAGGCGGCGCGCGACCTGGTCGCGAAACTGGGCCGCCCGCTCCGCGATGAAGGTGCGGTCGAACTCGTCGTAGATGTACATCGCGGAATGCTCCAGAAGGTCCTACGCCGCGGCCCTGGCGGCGCCGGAGTTGGAGGGAAGGTCGAATGTGGGACCGCTCGTGCGGATGGCCTCGCGCAGATTACCCGGCCGCGGCGACGCCTCGCTGCCCGAGACGATTGGAGCGATATAGGGGCCGACGGCCTCGAGTCCCTCGCGCTGCGCGGCTTTCAGCGCCTTCTGCGCCGCCTCTGCAGACACCAAGATCTCAGCCTCGTCCAGTTGCTCGCGCCATGCCCCGGATGCGGTGCGATGAACCACCGCGCCGTCGGCCAGCCGGTTCGCGGTGATCACAACGGGACCGGCGATACGGATTTTCTGCTGAAGGGGGGAGACCATCGAGTACCTCTGCTGCTTTCGGTGAACCTCCGGCGACATATCCAAAGGCGCGCGCAAACGAGCGCCGCAAAGGCCCTCGCTCCGGGTCAGAGTTTGGCCATCTTTGGAAACTTCTCAAGACAAAAGACGCAGGCCGAGGAAAATAAGTTCGCGTTTCAGCGCCGCGACGCAGATTTAGAACAACTCTATTCCAGATCGCGCAATTTACGCAACGCTCATGCTGCGTAGCGGCGGTTTTGGAGAAAAAGGGCGTTAGAGAGGCCTCGCCACGGCAGCGGCGCCGGGCGGCCCAAAAGCAGCCATGTTGCAGCCGGAGAGCACTTGCCTGCATTGCGCGCCGCGCACGGAGGCGGTTTCATGCTCGAAATTGGCTGGTGGACATTCGATGCGGAGACCCAAACGCTGATCAACCGCCTTTCGGGCCAGCGCATCCGTTTCGAGGGCGCGGAGGACGGCGCCAAAGGCTTGCCGCGTCCGCCCGCGCAATTGCGCTTTTCCTATGAGGACGCGGAAGTTCGCTATCCCGTGCTGGTAACGGCGCGGCGCGAGACCTATGGCGGTCCGGGTTTCGATCACGGCGACGGCAAGCGGACGTCGCTCAGCTGGTCGATCGATCATCTTGCCTCGGCGGCGGAATGGCGTCGCGCATCCAACGCCAGCGCGGAAGTTCCGCCCTACGGCTTCTGGCGGCGCGTAGATGACGCCCTCTTCAATTCGCTGGCCTGCTGGCCATCGAGCGAAGGGGCCGGTCCGGCGCCCGCGCGCGTGGACGCCTGGGGCGGTTGGTCGAACGGCGTATGGTCGCCGCGTCTGAGGCGGGTTGGCGCGCCGCAAGTGGCGACTGAGATTCCCCTCGAGAGCGGCGTGCGGCCCTTCCTCGAACCGCTGGATAGCCCGCCCTTGTCGTGGCGCTTCGCCGATGCGGAGAGAGCGGCCGCCCGCGCCGGCCTTGCCGGGGTCCGCACACTCGGCAACGGATGGCGTTTTCTGCCGGGAGACGCCGCGCTCACGGGTTTCGAAACCGCCATGCCGCATCTGCGGCGCAGCGACGGCAAGGCCGTCATGTTTCCCTGTAAAGTCCGAAGCTCCCTCGACAAGGACGGCTACTATAATGCGAAACCGCAGTTCTTCTACGCGGATGAAGATGTGTTCTTCCTGCTGGATGGCGGTGTTTCGGGACCGGGTCGCCATACCCCGGGAACGTGGCGGTTCGAACTCGACGAACTCATGGAACTCGGGGTGCGGCGAAATCCCGGGGCGGCCGGGCCGCCACCCGGACTTGTATGCAGCCGCCAAGTCTACGATTGGCGCGGCCCTTACCTGCAGCCGCTCCCGCGCCTCGCGCAACGCCTGACGGCGGCCTTGATCGACGGGTGGCTCGCCTGGAGCGGCTCTCGCCTGCGCCTGCTCGACGATCCCGGGCAGCTCGCGTCGCTGGTCGCGGAGCAGGCCGATGTCCCCGGCGCGCCGCCCCCGCCGCCGCCTCTTGAGCAGAGCGGCGTCGGCCTCGATGCGCGAAGCATTGTCTCGGTCTGTCACGGCTATTACGGCGGCCGGTTCGCCGGACGCTCCATGACGGGCTATCTTCAGCAAAACGGATGGACGGAGGCCGGCTATCGGCTTCCTCCGCCGGCGTCGCGCCGATTCGGGCTGGCAGCGGCATCCCCGGGCGCGCCGCCCCTTCGCTTTGCGTGGATTGCGGCTTCAAAAAGGCATTCGCCCGAAAATGGCGCAAGGAACGTTCGCCAAAGCTATGCGCGTTCGTGGGAAGATCGCGGCGATCTTGTCATCGATAAGAGCCGCGGAAGCGCCCGCTAAGAATTCCGTTGAGTAAACACTTCGCGAAGATTTTTTGCTTAACGCTCGGTTTCAGCTTGATTACAGTACGCCGGCGCAGATCTTGGCAGCATTCTGGAAGCAGGTTCCCATGACTTCAACTTGGCGGTCTTTGATATCGGCGGCGGCGACAGGGGTCCTCTGCGCCTGCGCCAGCGAAAGCGCGACGACAAACACCTCGACGATCGTGCCGGCTGACGTCACCCCGACTCCCGTGAACCATGTCGCCTATATGGGGTTTTCATGCACCAAGCTCGATCAGAACCTGACCTATATCGCGCAGGAGATCGAGCAGGCTGTTCAGACGCCCGGCGACAACACCAAGGCGAATATCGCTCACTTGAAGGGTGAAAGCGAAGCGGTCAAGAAGGCTCTGGTGCTCAAGAGGTGTCCTCAGCCCACCGCCGAAAAGCACACGTCGTAATGCTGGAGCGTATCCGCTTTTGACAAAACCAGAGCGGATACGTTTAACTCCCTGCTTTGTCGCGCTTGTTATCGGAAACCGCTTCACACTTTTCCGCACGCACTGTTGGCAACCTTTGGAATCGATGCCGTTCAGCCGGGGCGCCGGCAAAAAAAAGCTCCCGTTCTGGCGGGAGCTTATTCGGTGTATTAGGCGGCTTTCGCGCGAAACTGAAGCTAGTTGAAGCGACGGGTCTACTTCAAGGGCTCGTAAGCCGGGCGGAAATGGTAGTTCAAGCCGGCCTGAACAACCTCCGACTTGAAGTCCACCGAGTGGTTGACGGTGACGGCAGCCCCTCCCGTAACGGGCGCGATGCCGTGAGTGCTGAAGTCGCCGAAGTCGAGGTGGAGATACTCAAGCTTGCCGGACCAGTTGCCGCCGATCTTCATCTCGACGCCGCCGCCCGCAACCCAGCCCACACGTGTGCTCGTTGCTGAAGTGTTTTCAGTCGCCGGGTTCGTATAAATTCCGGTATTCGTGACGGCGCCTGTGCCGGTTTGCACAAGATATGTGCCACCGTTGGAATAGACGTTGCGCTGGTGGAAGTCGATCGACGTGAACGCCGCGCCGCCGGTGCCATAGAAAAGAGTCCGGTCGGTGGCATATCCCAGCCGCCCGCGAATTGTTGCGAGCCAGTCGGCATCGACTGTAGTGACGCTCGTTACGGCGTTCTGGTTAAGAACAACCGGTATCGTGTTCCCCGGCTGCAACGTCCCTGCAAGCGCGGGATACGGGCTAAACGAAACCGTTGGAGTGGTGGTGTTTGCCGTGTCGCTCGGATGAAATGCGCCGGCGCTTCCCTCCACGCCGAAAACCAGTCGCCCCCTTTGCCAGTTGTAGCCGGCCGTGCCGCCGACGTCCAAACCTTCCGGGGCCAAGATTGGCGACTGAGTTTGGTCTATCGCCGCCTGACCAGGTGTGTATGTCAACGTTTGGTAAGCTTGGAGATATGTTGGGGGGGAAGGGTTGGGGCTCGCAGTAGTTGCGGTAACTACGGGTCGGCCGTTCGTATAATTCCCCGGGGCCGCTGGCCACAAAGGAGCAGAAGTGGTCGTGCTGGTTACTTTGGAATTGCCAAAGGTATAGCCGCCGTAGACACCGGCATAACCTCCAGCCCAACCCGGATTGGGCGGCCCATCCTTAAGACCGTCAGCATATGCAGAAGCGGAAAGCGCAACAGCGCTAACCAAACTTACAGCAACAATTCTAAGCATTTCATCCCCCCCAAGAAAAAAGATGCACGTTTGAGTTGTTTCTACATTTAGTTTATTGTCGAACCGGAGTGCGGATAAGCAACCCAGGGTTGTCAACCCTAAATACTTACGAATGTTGCATAACCGCCACTTAATCATCCGACGACCCTAAACCCTTCTTATCGAATACATGTGCGCCGTTTCTGCCGCGCGGGCGCCTACAACTGTAGCGATTGCGTCCGCGGAGATCGAGCGACGGCGGCGACGAAACGCGCCGCCGCATAGTCGAGGCACGCTGCCCCTACTTCAGCGGAAGCGGGTTGGGCGCCTGAACATGGAAGTTCAAGCCGAATTTGATGCTGTCCGCCGTTAGCGAGTGGTCGAACCGGTATGACGTGATACTCGGGCTCGGGGCGCCGCCCGCGACAGTCGGATATGTGTAGCGAACAACCTGGGATTGGTCCGTGCCGAAGTCGAAGTGCAGGTACTCCGCCTTGAGGCTTATGACCGAGTTAAGAGCGTATTCAAGGCCCCCGCCCGCCGTCCAGCCGGTGAAAACGCTGGTTCCGCGAAAGTGGTTGATATATTGCGGGAACGAGCCGGCGACGCCACCGGGGAGGGTGCCCGTTTGACTGTATGAGGTCGTGGTGGGAACGATCGCCTCGCCATTATAGAAAGCGAAGCCGCCCTTTCCGTAAAGCAGGATATGGTTCAAAGCGTAACCGAGACGGGCGGTCGCATCGCCATAGAGGCCTTGCTCGATTTCATCGCGATAAACATCGGCGTAGGTGACCGTCGCTGCGCCGACGTGGACTGTGGCGGGATTCACGTTCGCGTAGGAATCATTTCCCCTGAGGTCCAAATAGCCGATGTCGGACTCCACGCCGAAAACAAACCCGCCGCGCTGGAAGTTGAAACCCAACGTGCCGCCGCCAAAAGGCGCGGTATCCGGCGAAAGGGTGTGGCTGCCAACTCCCGTCAAGCCGTTCACGTCGCGGGTGGTGAGGCTGGCGCGGGCTGCGCCGGCGTTGATGCCCACATAGAGGCCGGTCCAAGGCTCGGGCGGAATATAAGGGGCGTCCTTGAAGCCGTACAAATCCGCTGCGTTTGCGGCGACTGTCAGCGCCAGCGTGCTAACTGCGAGTAGTGACATTTTACGAAGCATGAGAATCCCCCCGGGAAGAAAAACGAATTGTATGAGCCCTTGCGTTTAAGTTTATTACCAAAGAGCGCTGCGCGCTAAGCAACCAAAGGTTGTTCCAGCTCAAGTAGTTATGATGTTGCATTTCAGTCACTCACTTGCGCTCCTCAAACCAATACTTTGATCTCTAAAGATTTATGCCGAGATCAAAGTCTCGCGCCTACGCAATCCTAGATTGCTACTGCGGCGGCGCGAATAAAGCGGTTCGCTCTCCGGTCGTGGTCTTCTACTTCTTTTTCGCGTCAGGCGTTGCAGGCGTGTCCGTAGCGGCCGTGGCGTCTTCGGCGGGCGCTGCAGGCGGCGGATTTGGCGTCGCGTTGCATCCAACCTCGGCGTCAGGCCAGCAGCCCCCCGTCGCAAGCATGCTGAACCCCATAGGCTCGGCGTGACCGGCGCCCATCGCGCTCGACGGGCCGGGGCTTCTCGCCACATAGCCGCCGGTGCCTTCGCCGAGGAACTGCCCATAGCTCGCCGAACTCAGCGGCAGAGCCGCAAGCACGCCAATAATCAAGATCTTCTTCATCTCCCACCTCCGTTTAAAGCCGGTTAAATGTCCTTGGATGGCCGCTTTCCTGAGACGAGCGCGGCGCTGAACTCGGTGCCGCGGTCTTCTCCAACTCCAGCCAGACCGCTTGTGCAGGCCAGCGCTGATCCTTGCGCGAACTCGGTTCGGCGAGCTGCGAGCCGGCGATCCGAGCGTAAACGCCGCCCGCATTCATCAGGGCCGCATGCGCGCCTTGCTCGATGAGCCGTCCGCCGTCGATGACGAGGATGCGGTCGGCGCCGATGACCGTTGAGAGGCGGTGCGCGATAACGAGCGTCGTGCGCCCCCGCATCACCCTTTCCAAAGCCGTCTGCACGAGCTTTTCGCTCTCCTGGTCGAGCGAACTCGTCGCCTCGTCGAGAAGCAGGATCGGAGCGTTCTTCAGGATGGCGCGCGCGATGGCGATGCGCTGCCGCTGGCCGCCCGAGAGCGTCACGCCGCGTTCGCCAAGCACCGTGCGATATCCTTCCGGCAACTGCTCGATGAAGCTGTGCGCGAACGCCGCCAGCGCGGCCGCCCGGACATCCTCCTCGGTCGCATCGGGGCTTCCGTAGCGGATGTTTTCAAGGACGGTGTCCGAAAAGATGTTCGTGTCCTGTGAGACGACCGAAATTCGCTTACGCAGCTCCGTCAGGTCCGCCTGCCCGACCGGCACGCGGTCCACGCACACATTGCCCTTCTGAGTATCGTAGAACCTGAGGATAAGGTTGAAGATCGTGCTCTTCCCCGCGCCGGACGGGCCGACAATCGCCACCCGCTCGCCGGGCCGGACGGCGAAGGACACGTCGCTCAACGCTTGCGCCTGAGGCCGCGACGGATAGGAGAAGGAGACATTGCGGAAGGCCACCTCGCCCCTGCGGTCCGCCGGGAAAGGCGTCGGCGCGTCGGGCGATGCGATATCGGGCCTGATCGCCATCAACTCGGCGAGGCGCTCCGCGGAACCGGCGGCCTGCTGCATTTCGCCGTAAACCTCCGAAAATTCCCCAAGGGAGGCGGCGGCGAGAACGGCGTAGAGAACGAACTGCGCAAGAGCGCCGCCCGTGGCGAGACCGCCCATCACATCGTGCGCGCCGTACCAGAGGACGCCCACCACGCTGCCGAAGACCAGGAAGATCGCGGAAGCCGTGAGCACCGCGCGGCGCTTGGTCCGCGCGACCGCTGCATCGAAGGACCGGCCCACGGCTTCCGAATAGCGTCCGGCGACCAAATCCTCGGACGTAAACGCCTGCATGGTCCGGATGGCCGACAGGTTTTCGCTCGCGAATATCGAAGAGGCGGCGATCTCGTCCTGCGCGAGCCTGCTGAAGCGCCTTACGGTGCGACCGTAAAAAATCAGCGGCGCCACGATCAGCGGGATCACGACGATGACGAGCGCCGAGAGCTTTGGGCTGGTCGTTACCATGAGCGCGAGCGCGCCAATCGTCATCACGCCGTTCCGCAGCACCTGGCTGAATGACGTTGTAATGGCGGCCTTGATCTGCGTGGTGTCGGCGTTGAGCCGCGACAGGAGTTCGCCGGAGTGGTTCTGCTCATAGAAGGCAGGGCTCAGCCTGCTCAAGTGCCGGAAGATGTCGGCCCGCAGGTCCGCGACCGCGCGTTCGCCAAGCCATGCAACGCAATAGAACCGCACGGCGCTTGAAATTCCGAGCAGCGCGCCGACGCCGAAAAGCGCCACGAAATAGACGTCGATCAGGCTCTCTTTTTCAGCCGAGAAGCCGCGATCGATCATCTCCCGGATCGCGAAGGGCAGCGTCAGCATGGCGGCCGATGACAGGACCAGCGCGACGAGCGCGACGATTGCGACAGATTTGTACTTTGAAACGTAGGGGCTGAGCAGCCCGAGAGGCTTCAGGCTTTTGCGCTGGGGCGCCGCCGCTCCCGTTTGCGCGCCGCTTGCCGCTGGCGCTGTCTTGAATCTGAGGCGGCGCTCGCCAATGTTATGAATTGTCAAGACTTCCTCCCCTCACCCGCGCGGCGAAAGAGCCGGCGGCCTGAAGAAACGGGATGGGGGCGGACGCGTCCGCAATCCCCACCGTCGTCGTCAGCTTCCTTCCCAAGCCCGGCGATTGAGCCCCCAAGCGGAGCAAGCTGACGCAGCGCTGTTTGCCCATGGCGATTACGGCTTTCCGGCCATGGCGCCCGATGGCGTCAGTTTCACCTCCTGGAGCAAAGCGTCGATCCGCTCCAGCGCCTTCGCGTCTGCGGCGAACTGGCGGCGCGCAGCGTCCGCCGCATCCTCCGCCTTGTCCGTCTCCTTCAAGACCGAATAGGAGCGGATGAGCTGCAGCCAGTCGTCCAGGTTTCCCTTGTTGTCCTTGAGCCTGTCCGCAAGCCGCGCAACCATCCCCTGGATCATCGAGCCATGAGCGCCGGGCGGCGTCGCGTCCGCCAGAACCTCGTCCGCCTTCTCATCGGCCGAGCCGGCCGCCGCCTGCTCCGCAGCCTTCGCCGCCTCGGGAGATGTCGCCTCGCGAACGAGCGCGTCGATCGCGGCAAGCGCATCGGGGTCGGCGGCAAATTTCTTCTTGGCCGTGGCCACGGCTTCCTGAGCCTTCGCTTCATCCTTCAGGACGTAGTAGGAGCGAATAAGCATGAGCCAGTTATCGAGACTTCCTTCGCTCGTCTTGAGCCGCTCGGCCAGGCGCTCGACCATCTCGGGGATGTTGCCTTCGTGGGCTTTGGGCGCGTTCTCCGGCGATCCGCCATGAGGCATCGCGAACTGGGCCGGCGTGACCGACAAGTTCCCAAGACGTTCGGTGATCATTCTTCTCAGGGCGCCGTTCAGATCCTCGTTCAGCATCTCCCGGTAGGCTTTTTGCGCCTCGTCTTTCTTGCCTTCCTGCTCCGCCGCGATCGCAAGCCACATGCGGCCGCGCCCGGACTTCGGATTCTTGAGAAGCGCCGCCTTCAGCGCGTCCTTCGCGGCGAGCGTAACGTCGCCGTTGTTTCCGAAAATCAGCGTCTCGGCGAGGCCGAGCAGGGTTTCCTCCGTATCGGCCTTCAACTCGATGACCTTCCGGAACGCGCCCGCCGCCTTTTCGAGCTCGCCTGTCTTGAAATAGGCGGGAGCGAGCTTCCGCCAGGCCTCTGCGTCGCTGAGATTCTCGCGGACGCGGCCTTCAAGGGCGCCGATTTCGGCGCGCAGCGCCGCCTCTTCGCCAGGCGCGCTGAGCAGCTTCTCCGCCGGCTGATCGGCGAGGCTCGGCTGGCCGGCGAGGAAATACAGGCCGAAAGCGCCGGCCGAAAGCGCCGCCGCCAGGGGAGCGGCCGCTGCGAGGCGCAGAACCGCCGCCATCACCAGACCCGTCAACGCTGCGAATAAGAGCCAAATCATGCTGATGCACCACTGCTTGAGCCGCCCAGTCGGGGCCGTCTTTCACGGAATATTTTCGCGGGCTCCGGGAAGATCCGCCGGCGCCGCCATCGCGCCGATGCGAGTTAAATCCCCTCCGGCGGGACCTCTATTTCCATGCCCGTCTTCGAGCCGAACGCCGGAACGCCCGATAGCCTCGGGCTTATGGGGGGCGGCGTCCAAAAAAGCCGCCGCCCCCGCTTATTGTGTTAGGCCTTCTTGGCGAACATGATGCAGTAGCCGTTCGGATTGATCGTGCCATCCACGATCCGGCAGGAGGCCGGAGCGATGAAGTGCTGACACAGCGAGCAGTGCTTGCCGTTATTCGGCGACTGCTGATATTTCACAGCGGTCTGGTTGGCCTTCTTCGCTATTTGCGCATTCGCTCCGCTCGCGAGGCTCATCGCTCCAACGGCGCCGATGCCGTAGATTCCGAGCTTCAATACGTGGCGGCGGGAGCTGCCTTTGTTGTTGCTGTCTTCCATAGGATTCCTTCACTAGGTCTGGAAAAAACGATTGAGTTTACTGGCCGCTTTCCGATTCTTATTGACGTTTACCGCCACTAACGGCCGTACTCGCACTGTTGGGTGTATCGGATCGCAGTCCGATACGGTGTCGTCTCGATGAGTTTGTTTTCGGGCGTCTTGCGTTCCTCCGGCCGTTGAACCTGCCGTCTATCGGAAGGCGCGGAAATACCGCGACCTCCAAAACGTAGGTTAAACTTCCCTTAAACGCCTCGTCAACAAGTTGAACTGTTCCGAAGACACCCGCCACGATTAACTCCAAACCTCGACGACCGGCTCTCTAATCCGAAAGAAGGCGGCGGGATGGAAGCTCCCCGCCTCCCCGTTCTCTACCACCTGAAGTTGATTGATGACGTTACTGCCACCACATCATAGTTCGGGTTGAGTTCGGCCATCGAGAAGTACTTGCCGTTGTTGGAGGCGTCGACCAAATACATGTACGGCGTCGCCAGATCGTTCTGCCAGTTCTGGATATTGAGATGATCCCAGCTGGCCTTCAGGTTCCAAAACACGTCGCCCGAAAAGCCGGCCTTGCTAACCAAGTCGGGGTCGAGCTTGTGTTTCAACACCGCGTCCAAGCGCTGCGAGTTTGTAATGACCTTGGGGAATGGCTGGCAATCCACGCCGGCGGGGTTTGTTACGCCGTCGGTGATATTGGCCGAGCCAGTGCAGTTGTTGTCTACCGGGCCGATAGTCCCCTCCGTCCAGTTCTCCTTCGCGAAAGCTATCGAATAGCTCGCAGAGAAGTTCCAGGTTTCGCTCAGCGTCACATTGGTGCCAACGATGAATGTATCGACGTCTTCCACCATGTTGCTTAAGAAGCGGCTCTGCGCAGAGCCAATGGCGCCGGCAAGGCCCGTAACGCTGTTCGACGAGCTGTCAGAGCCCACGAGTTGCTTGTTGTTTCCTTCCCTCACGTAGGCGAGTATGATGTTGGCGCCGGGCCTGAAGGCATACGCCGCCTCTATGCCGAGGTTCCACTGATTATCCCTCTGCAAACCGGCCTGGTACAGATACTGTCCGCCAGGCGCCAGGAGCGCCACGGAGGTATCGGTCAGATAGTGGTCGAATCTCAGACCGGCATTGGGAGTGATCGTCAAGTTCGGGATGTAGGGAATGTTGTCGAAGGCGAACAACGCCATCGCCTTGTCCCGGTCGCGGTTGGCGAGGTCGAGCTTTACCATGGCCAAGTCGTTCACCCCGGCGCCGATCTCGTTGGCAGTGGTGGCGCCATTGTCCGTCGGATAGAGGGTGCTATACCACGCGGCTTCATCGTAGCGGTCGTAGCGGCGCTCCGAATGCGCCCAGCTGAAGCGGAACATGCCGAAATCGTCGACCCTCACATCGCTGTAGACCTTGCCGGTATACTCGTCGGTCCTGAGAGCCTCGCGGTCATCCCTCTCGATCTCCTCCCAGCCGACCGAGCCGCCGATGGTGGCATTCTTCAAGATATGATAGGTCAAGTCCTCGGATGCGTCCTGCTGAGTGCGGGAGTAACCGAAGTTGCTCCGGGTATCGGTGGAGTTTGTGTAGTCTTCCGAGGCCCAGGACCACGACTTCACAGGAGTTCAGGTTGTCGTTATCGTAGTAACGATAGCGCAGCGTCGATTTCAGGTCCTGCGTGATTTGCGTGTTGAGCACGCTGTTGACGGTCAGGATCTCGACATCGCCATGAGCGCTCGCCTCTGGCAGAACCGTCCGCAATAGACCGTTCAGCCCTCCGCCGGCTGTGGCGCCAAACACGGTTGGAGCGAGAACGCCGCCCGTGGAGGTGAACGATTTGCCGGTCGAACTCGTCATCGACTGGAACGCTTCGTTCTGCTGGAGCGACTGGTACTGCACCGTGTTCATCCAGCGCGACTGCCAGGGCAGGTCGAGGGCGCCGGTAACAGCGGCGGTATAAGCTTGGTTGCTCGGGGCGTTGCTTAGCTGAGCGCAAGGCGCTTGAGGTCCGATATACGCGCTTCCGCAACCGTTCGCACCGACAGGCGTGCCTACGATTTGCGCGTACGGGTTCACCACCGTGAACGAGGGCACCGCGTTATTGTAGTCCGAGATCCCGCCCGTGAGTTTTACGTTCCACTGTCCGTACGCCCAAGTGCCGGTACGCTCCCCGGTAAGCCTTGCTTGCTGGGTCGTGTCGTCGATGGGACGAAGGGTGTCGACGCGCTCGGGAGCGCCTGGACCGCCCCAGACCACGCCCGCGATCTGCGTTCCGTCGCGATGCTCGTTCGAGTAGCCGCCCGTGAATTCCCAGTTCGGCGTCGGAGTCCACTTGTTATCCGTTTCGAATTTGTCGCGCTGAATGGCGACCGTCGTCGTGTGCATGTTCGCCAGGAGGGCCGCGTCGACCAAGCCGGACACCGTTTGGCCGCCGGCTAACTGACCGGGACTGGTCGGGTAAATCGGTATACCGGCGCCGCCGACGTTCAGTGTTGGGGTATAGTTTGCGCCGGTATAGGTGGCGAGGGGAGTACCACAGTTAGTTAGGCAGGTGAGCGTACCAGTTGTACTCCCGTAGCCGTTGCCGGCCAGAACCCCCAGCCTGACATTGGTCGTCACGACAGACGTGCCGCCGCCCTGCCAGATGCTCTGCGCACTCGTGCTGTAAATGTGCGGGATCTGGTCCCAGCTCACATTGCCGCTAATCTCCCCGGTCTTGCCCCAGTCGAAGATATAGCGCTGATTGTTCAGGCCGATGTCGGTGGCCCTCAGATCCGTGAAATATTCCGCGTCCTTGGTCTGGCCGCCAACCGAGAGCCGTTCGAGATAGGCGCCCTGCGGAACCTCCCCGTACTCTTCAAACTTCTGGATGCTCTGCTGGTCCGGCCGCTGAATGGACGGCGTCGTCCAGGTCGTGCCAGTGTCTTTCGGCCGCTCGATGAAGTAGCGTCCGCCAGCTTCGATGTCGCCCCAGCTCTGAACGCCGCCGTGATCTGGCGCGATCTGGTCGGTGATGGCGGCGGGCCACATCGGCTGTTCCGCCGTGGTATCCGGCGTCGCGTTGTCCTGAGCCATCGCCGCATAGCAAGCCAACGACCCGGCGGTTATCGACAGTATTCCCGTAAGTAATAAGTTTCTGCCCACTTTCATGAACCCCTCCAAAGCGCCCAGCAGCGCTAACTCCTCATTCGTCTCCCGTTTTGCCTGGCCAGCCCGCCCAAGGCTGGCCAAGCTTTTTCTCTTCGAGTCCTAGCGGTGCCACCTCGAGCCGTCCGGCGCGTTGGAGCCGTGGATGTTCGTGTGGCAATTCACGCAAGCCGATTTAATTTGGCGCCGCAAATTGCCGTTCGTGTACGCTTGTCCAAACGACGGGCTATAGCTAAGGCCGGTCTGGTTATGCGGGTTGTTGTGGCAACGCTGGCAAAGGCGCTGGGGACGGACAACGAGCAGCTTGTCATGCATCGAGCCGTGGGGTTCGTGGCAATTCAAGCAGTTCTCGCGGACCGGCGGATGCTCCCACAGGAACGGGCCGCGCTTGTCGGCATGGCATTGGTAGCACGTGTCGTTGACGGTAGCCTCTTTCAGGAGAGCGCTGTCGGCGATGGTGCCGTGCGGGTTGTGGCAGCTTGTGCAGCTGATCTTGCCCTCGATCATCGGCATGTGCGCGGTGCGCAGCATCTGAGCGCGGCGATCCTTATGGCATTGGAAGCACGTGTCCATCACGTTGCCCTTGGCCAGCTGGAAGCGCGGCGACAGCTTCTTCATGACGGTATGGCAATCGGTGCAAGCCACGTCGCGGGTCTGGTGAGTGCTGCCTTTCCAGTAGGTGCGGTCGCCACTCTCGTGGCAGCCGAGGCAGACGCCGTTGGAGTTGGCGACGCTCGTTCTGGGGTCGGCTTTACGGAACGAGCGGATATGTCCGCCGAGCCGCCCGCCGCCGCCATTCACGTGATCGGAAGCCGGGCCGTGGCAGGTCTCGCATTCCATCTTTCCCTGCTTCGTCGGCTTGCCGGTGATGAACATGCGGCCCATGACAGTCAGCTTGAACTCGTCGATCCAGGCGGCGTGGCAGACCTTGCAGGGCTCGGAGCCGACATAGTAGCGGTTGAACTCATCGCCCGGAGCGGGCGCAACCATCTTGGCCTTCTCCACCGGAGCCGGAGCCGCCGGTTGCGCGCTCCCCGGTTTCGCGTCGCCCGCAGCCTTTGCATCGGCCGCGGGCTTCGCGTCCTTGGGCGTGCTTTCTGAAGCATCTGCGATCCGTACGGGACGATCCGATGCGGATTGCTGTTCTCCCACTGCGTAGGAGAAGATATCCGCGACGCCGGCTGTGGCGTCGGGCTGAGCCTTCTGCTGAGCATCGCCGTTCTGGCGCGCTTCCTGTTCGAAGGCCGCGTAGCTCAGAAGGGATGACGTGGCGGAAGCGTCGCCCAACTGAGTGGACGGCAGACTTTGCGCACGCGCCGCACTCGGCGCGATCCCCGGCACGACGCTAAGGAACGCGAGAAGCGCCAAGCTCCCTTTAAGCGTAGACATAGCTATATCCTCCGGTCCCTCCTGGGAAGGACCGCCAAATAAACGAAACCTCATAAATGCTACCCCCCTCGTTATGCCTGCCACTCTCGCTGGAGAGAATTAGGCATCATCCCTGACATCTCGGTCGATTTTTATATCTCAAAGTGCCCCTATAACGACGATTTGTTGCATGCTAGGACCGCATGAGCTTTGCTGTATAGGGGGGTGTATCGAAAATATTCGCGGGGTCATTTTCTGTTGCGAATTTGTAACAAGACGTACAATTAGGGAAAGAACAAGAAAATTGTCTGCAACTCTAGGTATATCTTTCAGGCCGCAGTTGAGACGAAAATTGACAAATTTAAACGAATCGTGGAACAGCGGCCAGCGAATTGCCGATGCAACGGCCGCCACGGCGGGGACCCCTTTCTTGCCCGAATTGCTTGGCCGGTGAAACGTGCCGGGCGTCCGGTCGCTGGCGGCGGAAACATCTTTGCTCAAGGGACGTTCCGGCCTGCCCGGCGGCCTGGTCGATTCGCGCCGGTTGTGGACGCGGGGAATCCGCCAGAACTGCAGGCGGCGCAGGGAAGGTTTTGCCGCGTCCCGTTACTCGCGCGCCCCTCTGGCATGCGGGCCACCCGGCGCGTTCGCAAATATTGAACAAATGAAGACCCGCATATCGGCGAGGCGCTGCCCGTCTTTTGCGGCGCCAGCCGCGTTCACACGCAAAATTTACTTGGTCCTGCGCGCCCTGGCGGCAATAGTTTTTTTGAAAAAAAAAGCACGTTGTAGAGGAAGCGCTTGTGGGTTTGAGATACGAGAACCTGGATGAGAAAACGCGGGCGTTGATGGTGTCCGAAATCGAGGCGGGAGGTCTTTATTTGAGCTCTCGCCTGAATGGGGCCGGCTGCCTGCGCTGGCCGATACTCCTAAAGGAAGCCGCGCGATGGCATGACGACGACTGGCTTGCCCGGCAGTTGATAGCGCAGCGCCTCATGAGCGACCGCGAAATGCTAATTTCAAGAACTGGAAGGCTGACATGGCGAAGCAACAACATCGAAGTTTACGCCGCCGCGCTAGCAGAACGCGAGTTTAACAGATACTATCTTCGCGCCTTATGCGTGAAAGCGACACAAAGAGGCATTCGGCAATTGGAGATCTGCCGCGGAAAGCAGGTGCTGGAGCTGACGCCAGAGTTGGAAGCGAGGATCGGAGGAACCATCGACGCCGCCGCTTTGCTCGATACGCTCCGCCGCCAAAATGCCTCCTCGATAGAGCAAAGCGCCGGCCCCGTTCCCGGCGGCCTCCTGGAGTTCGGGCTTACCGCTCGCCTTCCGCAAGCTGGCATCCTCCGCGCAGCCCCTGGATAAGCCCACGGGCGCAGGCTTCGGCCGGTCGATGCGCCGCCTCCATTGCTTCGTCACCAAAGTCCGCGCATGCCGCGGGCGGCGTAGTCGAAATCCGCGATTGCGCGCTCGTATTCGCCTTTTTTCCGGTAGGCGCTGCCGCGGTTGATATAAGCGCCGGCGTCATTCGGGCTGAGTTCGATGGCGCGGTTGTAATCCTCGATGGCGCGGTCGTAATCGCCTTTGACGGCGTATACGCTGCCGCGGTTGTTGTAGGCTTCGCCGTCATTGGGGCTCAGTTCGATGGCGCGGTTGTAATCCGCGAGGGCGCGGTCGTAATCGCCTTTGTTCCGATAGGCGATGCCGCGGTTCAGGTAGGCGCTGGCGTCGTTGGAGTTCAGCTTGATGGCGCGGCTGTAATCTTCAATGGCGCGCTGAAGCTCGCCCTTATCGCTGTAGGCGTTGCCGCGATTGGTGTAGGCTATCGCGTAATTTGGGTTCAACTCGATGGCGCGGTTATAATCGGCTATCGCCAGATCCAGTTCACCATCGTGCCGGTGGGCAATGCCGCGGTTGATGTAGGCGACCTGCTTTTTCCCTTCGGCGCGCCCATCGATTATGAGCGAGCAGCCCCTAATCGCCAGATCCCGGTCTTGATCCTGGCGGCAATCCTCCGCCGCGCCCGCTCTTGCTGCGCTGTGGCTGGCCACAGCGAGCACGCAGGCCAAAAGTAAGGCGCGCATCCCTAATACCTCCGGCGGAATTTCGTGCAAAACTATAATGCCTACGGTCAAGGCGCAACTAATACCGGGCGCCGGATGCGCCGGCTCGCGTGGACGGGCTGTGCCGCCGTTCGCGCGCAGGCCGCGGTCGAACGAAAGCCGGCGCGCTGAAGATTGCATCGATTGTGCATTCCTAGGTTGCAGCAACGATCAGGACGCAATCTTCTAGCGTGTGTCCGCGTGTGACGCTGTCTGCAATTTTTTCAGCCGGCGAGATCATCAAGACCTTACAGAAGAAAGCAATTTTTTGAATGCGCAGTCGATTTGTCGATATCTGCCGTGGATTGGCCATCCTTGGAGTAATGTATCATCATTTCTTCTATCAGACTGTTGCGGACAGCCTGGCGGGCCTGGAAAACCCGGCGATGGTTCTCTCGGCAATGAACAATGGATGGTTGGGCGTTAGTCTTTTTTTCGTTCTGAGCGGTCTCATTCTTTACCGTCCTCAATTTGTAATTTCATCGTACGATTTCTTGATCGGCATGGCTGCAATGCGGCTGTGTTTCGAGCAACGCCGCGCGCCGCGTTACATCGTTCCCTGTTCGCTGGCGGTTTTTTGTTGGCCGGCGGCGGGTGGACATATCTTTCCTCAGTTCCCAGACCAGCGATGAGTTTCGCGTTGGCGACAACCTTGCATCCGCTCTTCTCTCAGCTTGCCTACAAATTCGATGTTCCCGGCGCGTGGTATGTTCAACTCTCGATGTTTTCCCTTTTCCTGTTCGCCACATTTTTTATCTCGGCGGTGCTGTTTGTCACTGTCGAGGCATAGGGAATAAGAACCTTGCCGCCCTGGGCTGTCAATGTTCGAGCGCGCGCCGCACATCGCTGAGAGGATCCTCAAGCCGATTTACGCCACTCGTTGAACCGCTTGCCTCGCATGCCGAGCCTTGCGGGGCGCCGGCGGAGTTCGCGTGTTTTGCATCCCCATGCCGCCCCCCGGCGCGGACGCCCGGGAGTTACACGCCGTTGCCCCGGCGCCATTTATGTCTTGTGCACGATTTTGCCGGCGCGCTCGGCTTGACAGCGCGACTCGCTTAGCCTGCACTTTCGAGAGCGAATCAGGGGTGAGGCGACCTTGCAAATCACACGGCTGAGGCTTCTGGGCTTCAAATCTTTCGTGGAGCCGACCGAGCTTTTCATCGGCCCCGGTCTGACGGGCGTCGTCGGCCCGAACGGCTGCGGCAAATCCAACCTGCTCGAAGCGCTGCGCTGGGTGATGGGCGAAACGTCCTACAAGAGCATGCGCGCGTCGGCGATGGACGACGTGATCTTCGCCGGAACCGACACGCGGCCCGCGCGCAACATGGCCGAGGTGATGGTCGCCATCGACAATTCGAAGCGCACCGCGCCCGCCGCCTTCAACGACGCCGATGTGCTTGAGATTTCGCGCCGCATCCAGCGCGACGCCGGCTCCATCTACAAGGTAAACGGCAAGGAAGTGCGCGCGAAAGACGTGCAGATCCTGTTCGCCGACGCAGCCACCGGCGCGCGCAGCCAGGCGCTCGTGCAGCAAGGCCAGATCGGCCAGCTCATCAATTCGAAGCCGCAGGAGCGCCGCCGCATCCTGGAAGACGCCGCCGGCATCGCGGGACTGTACAGCCGCCGCCACGAGGCGGAGCTGCGGCTGAAAGCGGCGGAAGCCAATCTCGAACGCCTGAAGGATGTGATCGGCGCTGTCGGCACGCAGCTCGCGAATTTGCGGCGGCAGGCGCGCCAGGCGCAGAAGTACAAGGAGTTGACGACGGAACTGCGCAAGCTCGAAGCGATCCAGCATTTCCAGCATTGGACCTCGGCGAACGCAGGCGTGCAGACGGAGGAGGCGCAGCTTCTCGAAGCGCTGCGTGCGGTCGGCCACTTCACGCAAGGCGAGGCGGCGGCGTTGCGCGCGCAAACCGAGGCGGCGGACGCGCTGCAGCCCCTGCGCGACGAGGAGGCGACGCGCGCTGCCGTGCTGCATCGCATCGAGGTGGAACGCAACACGCTTGACCGCGAGGAGGCGCGCGCGAAGGAGCGCGAGGCCGAGCTGAAGGCGCGGCTGGCGCAAATCCAGGCGGACGCCGAGCGCGAGGATCAGGCGATCGCCGAGGCGCGCGAGCTGCTCGAACGCTTCGACCGCGAGGAAGAGACGATCCGGTCGCAAGGCGACGGCGCCGAGGCGCGGGCCGAAGCGGCGGAGCGGGCCGAGGCCGCGCTCTGCGTGCTGAACGATGCGGAAGCGGCGGTGTCTACGCTGACGGCGAAGGTCGCCGAGCTTCGCGCGGAGCGCCGCCAGCTCGAAACGCAGGTCGTCGAACACGGCACGCGCGCCGGCCGGTTCGCAGCGCAGGAGGCGGACATCGCGCGGCAGGTTGCCGAGCTTCGGGCGAGAGCGGGGGCGTCCTCGCCCCTGGATGAGCTTCGCGAAGACGTCGCCATGCTCGAAGACCAGATCGAAACGCTGGAAGGCCAGATCATCGCGGCGGAAGAGGGGCTGGCGCACGCCCGCACGCGCGAGAAGGACACGCGCGACGCCGCGCAAGCCATGCGGCTGAAGTCGAAGGGGCTTGAGGCCGAGGTCGCCACGCTCATCAAGCTGCTGAAGCCGGCGGAGGCGGGCCGCTTCAAGCCCATCGTGGATCAAATTTCGGTTTCGCCCGGCTGCGAGATCGCGCTTGGCGCGGCGCTGGGCGACGACCTCGACGTGACGGCGGATCAGGCCGCGCCGACGCGCTGGACGCTCGTCAGCGACACGGCGGGCGATGCGGCCTTGCCGTTTGGCGCGGAGCCGCTTTCGGCTTTCGTGCGCGGCCCGCTGGAGCTTTCGCGCAGGCTCGCCCAGATCGGCGTCGTCGGCTCGAAGGAGGAGGGCGAGCGGCTCAGGGAGCGCCTCAGCCCCGGCCAGCGCCTCGTCACCAAAGAGGGCGATCTCTGGCGCTGGGATGGCCTTGTCGCCGGCGCGAATGCGCCGAGCGCAGCCGCCCGCCGCCTAGCCGAACGCAACCGGCTAACCGGCCTCGAAGCGCAGCTCGAAAGGTTGATGGACGCGGCTGACCGCGCCGACGCCGAGCGGCAGGGCGCCCAAACCGCCGCCGCCGAAGCGCAATCCACCGAGAAGCGCCTTCGCGACGCCGCCCGCGCCGCGCAATCCGCGCTTGGCCAGAAGCGCGCGTCCTTCTCGCAGGCCGAACGCGCCGCGATGGAAGAGGCGAACAAGCTCCGCAGCCTGGAGGAAGCGCGCGAGCGCGCCGCCTATGCGCGGGAGGAGGCCGAGGCGGCGCGCGAGCAGGCGGAGGATGCGCTTTCATCCGCGCGCCCCGTGGACCACGCCGAAGCCGAGCTTGAAAAGCTGAAGAAGGCGGCCGGCTTCAAGCGCAACGACTATACCGGCGCGAAAGCGGCGTTGGATGGCATTGAGCGCGACATTCGCGGGAGGCAGTTCCGGCTGAAGTCCATCGGCGAGGAGCGCATCCGCTGGCTGCAGCGCACCAAAAGCGCGAGCGCGCAAATGTCGAGCCTCGACGAGCGGCTCGGCGACATCAAGTCCGAGCTGGCCTCGCTCGCCGATCTGCCCGCGAAGATCGCCGGCCGCCGCAATAAGATTCTTGAACGAGATCGGCCAGGCCGAGGCGGCGCGCAAGGCGGCGGCGGACAAGCTCGCCGAGTCCACGAATGCGCTGCGCGAGGCGGATCGCGCCTTGCGCGAGGCGCAGTCCGGCCTTTCATCGGCGCGCGAGACCCGCGCGCGCATCGAAGCCCGCCTGGAGGCGGCCCGCGAGCGCCGCGCCGAATACGCGCAGGCGATCCGCGACAATTTCGAATGCGAGCCGGGCGAGGTGCTCGCGTCCGCCGGCATCGAGGACGCGTCGAACCTACCGGCCGCGCCCGACATCGAGCAGACCGTCGTGAAGCTGAAGGCGGAGCGCGAGCGGCTCGGCGGCGTGAACCTGCGCGCGGAAGAAGAGGCGGCCCAACTCGGCGGCGAATTCGACAGCATGGAGAAGGAGCGCGCCGACCTGACCGACGCCATCGCCAAGCTGCGCACCGGCATCGCGAACCTGAACAAGGAGGGCCGCAAGCGCCTGCTCGACGCATTCCAGACGGTGCAGGCGCATTTCGAGCGGCTGTTCAAGATCCTGTTCGGGGGCGGCGCCGCCGAGCTGCAGCTGATCGAGAGCGACGACCCGCTGGAAAGCGGGCTTGAGATTTTCTGCTGTCCGCCGGGCAAGAAGCCGCAGGTGCTGACGCTGCTCTCAGGCGGCGAAAAGGCGCTTGTCGCGCTCGGGCTCATTTTCGCGGTGTTCCTCACCAACCCGTCGCCGATCTGCGTGCTGGACGAGGTGGACGCGCCGCTCGACGACGCCAACGTGGACCGCTTCTGCACCCTGATGGAGGAGATGGCGCGCACGACGGCGACGCGCTTCCTCGTCATCACCCACCACCCGATGACTATGAGCCGCATGAACCGGCTGTTCGGCGTGACGATGCAGGAGAAGGGCATCAGCCAGCTCGTGTCGGTGGATTTGCAGGCGGCGGAGCGGTTCCGGGAGGCGAGTTGAGCGTTCGCCGCGCTTGCGCCAAAGTGGCTGGTGGCGCCATTTTTATCAAATGACAATTACGCTTTCGAACGATCCGCAGAAATGGCTTGAGGCGCAAGTCGCCGCCGGAAATTTCTCTTCAATCGAGGAAGCGGTCGCCATCGCGATAACGGACCTCAAGGCGGTCGCCGAAGACGATCTTTCCTGGGCGAAGCCTCACCTGAACAAGGCCCGGCAATCCATTGCTGCGGGACATGTCATCTCCGGCGAGGATTTCGTTCAGGAGCTTGACGCTAAGAATGCCATCGCTGCGAAACTGAAGGCGCGCGTTGTCGTCTCCGCCGATGCAGGACAGGATAGAGATGAAATACTCCTGTACTTGAGACGCGGCGCGCCCCTCGCATTGGGCGGCGCCACGGATGCGAGCTTTCGACTGTCTTGCTGAAGTCGTACCTCTGCGTACGAATCCCGGTAACGCTGCACCGAACGGTGCGATCCGAGCGGCGCTTTGCATCGCTTTCGCCAAAGCATCCTTTTGGCACGAGATTTGCGGAGACCTGGAAAGGTTGCAGGCTTGAGTGGGACGAGATGAGCATCGCTACAGACTGTCTGTCCGTCGCGTCGCGCTTTTTCAGCGCGCTCCACGATCCGCTCGAATCGCGGGCGAGTGGGGCGAGCGCTAAAGCCTGGACCGTCCCGGCTGCGCCTCGCGCGATGATTGCGGCGGAGCGGCTTACGGTTCGCCGAGGCGGCCGCGACGTTTTGCGAGACCTCACGCTCGCTTTCGACGAAGGAAGCATCACGGCGGTGGTGGGGCCGTCCGGCGTCGGCAAGACGACGCTGATCGGCGCGCTGAATGGCCTCATCAAACCCGCCCGCGGCTCGGTCTCTGTCGCAGGCGCTGGAGAGCTTGGCGAAGCCGCCGCCCTGAAGGAAGCGCGCCGCATAACCGCGACGGTTTTTCAGGATCACGCGCTGATCGGGCGTCTCGCGGCCATTGAGAATGTTCTCCTGGGGCTCGCCGATATGCGTCATCCGCTATCGCCGTTCCCTTGGCCTCAAACTCTGCGCGAGCGCGCCGCGATTGCTCTGGACGAAGTCGGCCTGCTGAACCGGGCTCTCGTGCGCACGGACCGGCTTTCGGGCGGCGAGCGCCAGCGCGTCGGCATTGCGCGCGCGCTGGTTCGGCGGCCGCGCCTTTTGCTCGGCGATGAGCCGTTCGCCTCGGTCGATCCGGCGCTTGCGATGCGGCTCGGCGAGGAGTTCCGCAGGCTTGTTACACGCAGCGGCCTTACGGTGGTTCTTGTGCTGCACCAGCTTCATCTCGCGCGGACTTTGGCCGGCCGGATCGTTGGCCTGAGCGGGGGCCGCGTCGCCTTCGACGGGCCGGCCGCGGATTTCGGCGCCGATGAGGAAAGAGCGATTTTCGGTCCTTGGGCCGGCCCCGCCTAATCGAAAAATGAAGGAGAAGACATGTCGAGGATGCTGAGCCGCCTCATGCTGGCGGTAGCCTTATGCCTTGCGCCGGCGCTTTCACCCGCCTCCGCGCAGACGAAGCCGGAGAAGATCGTGGTGGGGCTGCTGCCGGGCGAATCCGCGCCGACCGTCATGCGGCTGAACGAGCCGTTGCGCGCCTATCTCGAAAAGCGCCTCGGCCTGCCGGTGGAGTTGCATGTCGGCGCCAGCTATGCCGCAACCGGGGAAGCCTTGCGGTTCGGCCGCATCGACATCGCCTATCTCGGGCCGGTGACCTACATCCTGCGCTCGCGCGCCGCGAAGCTCGAACCCTTCGCGCGGCCCTCGCACGAGGTCGTGGGGCCGACCTTCCAAGCCGTGGTCATCGTCCCCGCCAACAGCACAGCGCAGAGCCTGAAGGACTTGAAGGGCGGCGAGATCGCGTTCGGCGATCCGGCCTCCACCTCGGGCACATGGGTTCCGCGCTATCAGCTGCTGGAGGCGGGTCTCGTCTCCGGGCGCGATTACACGATGCGCGTGCTCGGGGCGCATGACGCGGTGGCTCTCGCCGTCTCGAACCACAAAGTCGCCGCGGGCGGGCTTTCGCTGCCGATCTATAACCGGCTACTGAAAGAAGGGAAGATCGATCCTAAGACCGTGCGCGTTCTCGCCGCCTCGCCCGCCATCCCGGAATATATGTGGACGTTCCGCGAGGGGCTCGACCCCGCGTTCAAGGAGGAAATCCGCAAGGCGTTCATCGGCGTGACGGATCCCGAGGCGCTGAAGGTGTTCCGCGCGGAGGCGTTCATTCCGTGCGTCGACTCCGATGTGGACCGGGTGCGAACATGGATCGCTGCGATCCAGGCGGCTAACCCCGATGCGGTTCCCGCCTCGCAATGAGCGCGGTCGACGCCAATATCGCGGCCCTTCTCGCCGATGGCCGCCGCAAGCACGCGCAGGCGATGCTGACGGCGGCGGGCGTCGCGCTCGTCATCGTGTCCGCCTTCGCCTATGCCGGCGGCTTCGACCCAAAGCGCTACGCCGACGCGCTGCCGACCATGCTGACGCTCGCCGCCGACGCCATGCCGCCGGATTTCAGCCGCTGGCGCGAATGGGGCCGCCCGCTCTTGGAGACGCTGTCCATGAGCGTCGCGGGCACAGCGCTTGGCGCGGCCGCCGCCCTCCCGCTCGGCGCGCTCGCCGCCCGCAATATCGTCGGGCGGACCGCAATCGGCGCGCCCGTGCGGCTTTTCCTCAACGTGCTGCGCTCGATCCCCGGCCTGATCTGGGGCGTGATCTGGGTCGCCGCCGTGGGCTTCGGCCCGCTGCCCGGCATCCTCGCTCTCGCCACGCATTCGACCGGCATGCTCGGCAAGTTCTTCGCCGAGACCATGGAGCATGTCGATCCCGGCCCCGGCGACGCGCTGCGCAGCCACGGCGTCTCGCAACTCGGCGTGTTGCGCTTCTCGGTGCTGAGCCAGGTTCTGCCGCGCCTTGCCGACGTCATCGTCTATCGCTGGGAGCATAATTTGCGCGCCGCCACTACCTTAGGCGTCGTCGGCGCCGGCGGGCTCGGCCTCGAAATCATGACGGCGTTCCACCTGTTCGAGTATCGCGAGGCGTCCGCGCTCATCATTGTGCTGCTGGGACTTGTGACGGCGATCACGATGATTGGCGCAGCGCTCCGCCGCCGGTTTCTGGGCCACGGTTAGACGCGGCTTCGCAGAACCTTCCTGCCCGCTTCGAAGGCCAAAGCTCCTCCACTCTTCAACCTGAAACAATGTTAAGTTGCCTGTCAGCAACTTAACATTGAAATCGTCGCGGAGCGGCAACTTGAGTTTGACCATCCGCGCGATCCGCTGCAACCAGAAGTTGCTTTTACTTGCGAGGCCATTTCTTCCGGCATTGGCTTCGCGCAGCGGGGACAAAAAATGCCTTCTTCTACACAGGAGCGCTTTCACGCTCGCAAATCAGCTGCCCCATCGCATTTCTGGGCGGGCGCCGCTTTGCTTCTATGCCTTATTGCGCCAGCGTACGCCGACGGTCTTCCGGGGGACGTGAGCCTCAAAGACCCTATCCCCGATAATTTGACTTGGAAGGGCGTTACGGTCTACGGGACGGTCGATATTGGCTATGCGTATCAGACCCACGGGGCTCCTCTCAGCGGCGCTGCCTATACCGGTCTGCAAGACAACATAAATGGGTCCAAGGATGCCCACGGGCCGATCTCGTCTTTGAACGACGGCGGCCTCGAGCAGTCGAAAATCGGCGTCAACATCGAAGAACCGATCGGCTATGGCTGGACGGCCATCGCAAAGCTGGAAGCCGGCTTCAACCCCCTCTCTGGAGAGATTGCCGATGCCTGCGCGAGCCTGGTCAGGAATAACGGCAAGGCTTTGACGGCGCAGGATACGAACTACGACGGCAGCCGCTGCGGTCAGGTTTTTAGCGGCCCGGCCTACGGCGGCGTCAGCAACCCCTTTTTCGGAACGGTGACCGTTGGCCGCCAGCAATCGCTCGAACTCGACGCCATCGGCAACTACGATCCCATGGGCCTCTCCTACGCATTCTCGCTGATTGGCTATTCTGGCGGAACCGCCGCGGGAAGCGGCGACACGGAGACGGGCCGCTGGGACAACGCGATCAAATATGTCTATCAGCTCGGGCCGGTTCATGCGGCGGGCATTTACTCCGATGGCGGCCAAGATACGGCGATGTTCGGCGGGGGCTACGGCTTCAACCTCGGCGGCGAATGGCGCGGCTTTGCAATCGATGCGGTTTATACCAGGGATAGGGGCGCAGTTAGCAGTGCTTCGCTTACGTCCGCCCAAATCCTAGCCGGGGCAAATCCCAGCACGCTCGCGGGCACGATTACGGACGATGAGGCGTGGTCCGTGATGGGCAAGTACACCTTCGACTTCGCGGCAGGTCTCAAGGATGAAGGGCCGGGCGCCAAGCTGACCTTCTTCGCCGGCTATGTGCACATGGATTTGGCAAACCCGCAAAACGCGGTCCTGGCAAATTCCACAACGATTGGCGGCTATGTGCTTTCCGTTATCAATAACCAGCCATACGCGATCGGGAGCGATAAGATACTTCAAACAACATGGGCTGGCGCCAAGTATGAGCTGCGGTCCGGCTGGAGCTTCTCCGGCACCTACTATCGCCTCGGCCAGGACGCCTATATGGCTTACGCCAAAAATGCGGGACAGGTCCTTGTCAACCAGAACTGCACAGCCATGACAGCGACAAACGTCGCCAGCAAGGCCGCCGGGAAGTACGCCGGTATTACAACGGGCAGCAACTGCTCCGGCGACCTCAATCAAGGATCGTTCCTGATCGATTATCGTTTCAACAAGCACCTCGATGTCTATGCTGGCGTCAGCTACTCGTCGGTGGACGACGGCCTTTCGTCCGGCTACCTGAACGACAACACGACGTTTTTCATGACAGGCGCTCGATTGAAGTTCTGATCGAGCCGTGTCTGGGCGCGCAATAAGGGAAGGCTCCGCCAGGCTGGCGCTGAGATACGAAGACCTAAGCATGGGGACGATCCGCGAGGCGGCCGTCGCGCCCGCTTGAGGCATGGAGATCGCTCGCGATCCATAAATCGCATTTCTTGCGGCTGGCCTTGGTATTGAGCTTGTGAAACCCGATCGGGCGCCCGGCGTTCTCCCCGTATGAGGACGAAACGCTCATGATCCGCGCAGGCGTTGGCGGCTGGACATTGGAGGCTTGGCGCGGCGTTTTCTATCCGCCCGGCTTGCCGCACGCCCGCGAGCTTGAGTTCGCCAGCCGGAAACTTTCAACCATCGAGATCAACGGCACATTCTACCGGACGCAGAAGCCGGATACGTTCCGCAAATGGGCCGGCGAGACGCCGGACGGCTTCGTGTTTTCCGTAAAGGCGCCGCGCTATGCGGTGAACAAGCGCATTCTCGCCGAGGCGGGTCCCTCCATCGAGCAATTCCTGGGAAGCGGCCTGCATGAATTGGGCGCCAAGCTCGGCCCGATCCTGTGGCAGTTCCAGCCCGCGAAGAAATTCGACGCCAAGGACTTTGCCGCCTTTCTCGCGCTTCTGCCGCTCGAAGCCAGCGGGCTGCCCTTACGCCACGCGCTCGAACTGCGGCACGACAGCTTCGACACGGCCGAAGCCATCGACATGGCCGCCGAAGCTGGCGCGGCCACCGTGTTCGCCGACTCCGATGCGTACCCCAGGATCGATGCGCCAGCCCCCGGCTTCGCCTACGCCCGGCTGATGAAGGCGCGAGCCGGGGAAGAAACCGGCTACCCCGAACATGAGTTGGAGAACTGGCTTAAGCGCGCACGGAGCTGGGCTTCGGCCGGCCGCGACGTCTTTGTCTATTTCATCGACGGCGCGAAGGAGCGCGCCCCAGCGGCGGCTTACGCCTTCCTCGCTCGCCTGAATGGCTGACCGTTCAGGCATCCAACGAGGCGCCGCCGGCGATGGCGATGCTTTGTCAGCTTTACGCCGGGCCGCATTCCTCCTAGTGAAGAGCCGCGATCTCGGCGCGGCGCACTTGTTCCGCAGAGTCGGGTTCACGAGGCCGCTTCTCGCGGTTACGGTTGCGAACAAGGAGGGCGGGCAATGGCGATGAACGTTGCCGTGGTCGGCTACGGGGCCGTGGGCCGGGAAACCGTTAAGCTGCTCAGCCAGCGCGGGGGCAGGATTCGCGTGGCGCAGCGCGTTCAGCCGCGCGGGCTGCCGCTCGAGGCGGAGTTTGTGCAAACGGACGCGCTCGATCCCGAGAGCGTAAGGCGCGCGGTTGAAGGCGTGGACGCGGCGATCTGCTGCCTCGGCTTTCCCTACGATGCGCGCATATGGGAAAAGCAGTGGCGCAGGCAGCGATGACGAACCTGCTCTCCGCCTGCGAGAAGGCCAAGGCGCGCTTCATCTTCGCCGACAATCTTTACATGTACGGCCCGCAGACCGAGCCGCTCGTCGAGGATATGCCGCTCACCGATTATGGCCGCAAGCCCAAGCTGCGCGCGGGAATCACGAAGCTCTGGCAGGCCGCGCATTTGGATGGCCGCGTCGAGGCGGTGGCGGTTCGCGCCTCGGATTTCTACGGCCCCGACGTTCCGAACTCGGTGCTTTCGAACTATGGCGTGAAGAATTTGCTGGAAGGCAAGCCCGCGATTGTGCCCTTTCCGGCGGTGCATTGGCGCGACGTCACCTATGTCCCCGACTTTGCCCGCGCGCTCGTTACGCTGCTCGATGCGCCCTCTGAGGACTACGGCCAGGCTTGGCACGCGCCGAACGCGCCGTCCGAGACCTATGGCGCATTGATCGAGAAAGCGGCGGCGTTGGCCGACGTCGCCCCGGCGATGCGCGTTATTCCGGAGATTCTGCTTCAGATCGGCGGGTTATTCGACCGCCAGACCAAGGAGCTTGTCGAAATGCGCTTCCAGGCGCTGCGGCCCTACATCGTGAACACGGAGAAATTCTCGAAGCGCTTCTGGTCCGATGCGACGAGCTTCGAGGACGGCCTCAAGGCGACCATCGCCTTCTACCGGCAGAACGTGTGATCCCGCCGCCACCGCAAGCGACGATTTGGTTTCCCGCGTTGGATTTGCCGGCATGGCGCAATGCTTCGCCTTGCGGTAGTGTCGAGGTTTCGAAAAGCATCCGAGGATCGAGATGGCGAATGTGGTCGTGGTCGGCTCGCAATGGGGCGACGAAGGTAAAGGCAAAATCGTCGATTGGCTGTCCGAGCGCGCCGACATCGTCGTCCGCTTCCAGGGCGGCCACAATGCGGGTCACACGCTTGTCGTGAACAATCAAACGTACAAGCTGTCGCTCCTGCCCTCGGGCGTTGTGCGCGGCAAGCTGTCCGTGATCGGCAACGGCGTCGTCATCGACCCCTGGGCGCTGGACAAGGAGATCAGGGAGCTTGCGAGCCTCGGCGTCGCGATTGCGCCCGAGCAGCTTCGGATTGCGGAAAATGCGACGCTCATCCTGCCGATGCACCGCGAACTCGACGCGCTGCGCGAGAACGCGGCGGGCGCGGGCGCCATCGGCACGACCAAGCGCGGCATAGGCCCGGCCTACGAGGACAAGGTCGGCCGCCGCGCGATCCATGTCGTCGACCTCAGGAACCTGAAGACGCTTCCGGCGAAGATCGACCGCGCGCTCGTCCATCACAACGCGCTGAGGCGCGGGCTTGGCCAGCCGGAGATCGACCGCGACGAGTTGTTCCACCAGCTTGCCGCCATCGCGCCGAAGATCACGCCCTACATCGATACGGTTTGGCAGTTGCTCGACCGGCACAAGCGCGACGGCAAGCGCATCCTGTTCGAGGGCGCGCAAGGGGCGCTGCTCGATATCGACCACGGCACCTACCCTTATGTCACCTCCTCGAACACCGTGGCGGCGCAGGCGGCGACGGGATCGGGCCTCGGGCCAAGCTCAATCAACTACGTGCTCGGCATCACGAAGGCCTACACGACGCGCGTGGGCGAGGGACCGTTTCCGACCGAACTCAGCGACGAAGCCGGCCGCCGCCTCGGCGAGCGCGGGCGCGAATTCGGCACGGTAACGGGGCGCGCGCGCCGCTGCGGCTGGTTCGACGCCTGTCTCGTGCGGCAGACCATCAAGGTTTCCGGCATGCACGGCATCGCGCTTACGAAGCTCGACGTGCTCGACGGTTTCGACGAGGTGAAGGTCTGCGTCGGCTACCGCCTCGACGGCCACGAGGTGGACCATCTGCCCGCGCTGCAGGGCGCGCAGAAACGCGTCCAGCCCATCTACGAGGTGCTGAAAGGCTGGCAGGAATCGACGCAAGGCGCGCGTTCCTGGGCGGATTTGCCCGCGCAAGCCATCAAATATGTGAAGCGCCTGGAGGAGCTTATCGACGCGCCCGTCTCGCTTCTATCCACAAGCCCCAAGCGCGAAGACACGATCCTTGTGCACGATCCGTTTCAGGACTAAGCACTTCTCAAGGTGACAAGGGAGAAACCGCGCATGTCCGGCGAAAGCTTCATTGCAGACAACAACCCCTATGCCGTCGAGGTCGAGGCGGGGAAGACATATTACTGGTGTTCCTGCGGGCGCTCCGGGCGGCAGCCTTTCTGCGATGGCTCGCACGCGGGCACAGACAAAAGGCCGGTTGCGTTCACGGCGGAGCATTCGGAAGAAGTCAACCTCTGCGGCTGCAAGCAATCGCAGAACCCGCCTTTCTGCGACGGCGCGCACAACGTCGCGTGACCGTGGAATGAGGCCAGAGCCGCACCGGCCGTATCCGCGTTGCGCTCTCAGCGCGGCCTGAATAGACGCCAATTTGACCAGCGAATCGCCCCGCGCCCATAGCTGGCGCCGGGCTTGCTTTCTGCCTGTGGCGAGAGTGGCTTGGCGTTTTTCCGGCAAAACTGCCCTGAGTTATTTGCCGGAAGTGAGCCGTCTTTTCCCGTAAGTTACAGAACGGATTGTGAAAACGCGCCCGGCAGTTTTCCCCGTTGTTTACCATCATTGTTTACATTCCACACGTGGCCGGGCTAACGTCCGCCAAAGCTTCGGCTTTCCTGTAAGGAGCGATGGAATGAACTTCAGGCTAATCTTTGCGTTCGGTGTTGCGGCGCTCGCGGCTTCAGCGACCTGTCCCTTGCGCGCGGAGGAGCCGGTCGCGCCCGCGGCAAACGCATCGCCGCCCGCCGCCGAGGCGCCGGTTGAGACGAAGCCAGCGGCAGATACGGCCGCGCCGGTTGACGTTGCGGCGCCCGCGAAGGAGGTTGCGTCCGCGACAGATGCGCCGCCTGAGCCGCGCGAAGAGCCCAAAACCGCGAAACCCGGCGCGGCGGAGGCGTCCCGGCCAGACCCGCGGCCCGAGACGGAAGCGCCGCCCGCGCCGGTAGCCGCCGCTCCTGTCAAGACCGCCGAACCTTCTCCATCGCGGCTCGATATCCCGCCCGTCACAAGCGCCGAAGCAGAGGCTCTCAAGAAGGCGCTCGCCGCCATTGCCGCTGGTTCGACCGACGAAGACCGCAACGAGCGCGCGGCGCTTCTCGCCTTCTACGAAGCCCGCGCCTACGCGTCCCTCTGGATCGATGCGCAGGCGCGCTTCACCGCGAAGGGCGCGGCTGCGGCGGCCGAGATCCGGCGCGCCGACGATTGGGGGCTTGAGGCGCGCGAGTTCGCCCTGCCTGCGGAGGCCGGCGCGGCCTCGCCCGAAGCGGCCGCGGGCGCCGAGGTCAAGACGGCGCTCGCGATTCTGAAATACGGACGCTACGCGCGCGGCGGGCGCATCATGAATCCGACCGAGCAATTGAGCTCCTATCTCGACCGCCGGCCCCAGCTTTTGAAGCCCGAGGCAATTCTCGAAGGCATCGCCCACGCCGAGCAGCCCGATTTGTATCTGCGCAGCCTGCATCCCTCGCATCCGCAGTTCGAGCGGCTGCGCCAGAAATATCTCGCGCTGCACGACAGGCGCGGCGGCGACGCGAAGAAGATCCTCGCGAACATGGAAGAATGGCGCTGGATGCCCGCCGACATGGGCGACGTCTACGTCTGGAACAACATCCCCGAATACACTCAGCGCGTCGTGAAGAAGGGCGAGGTCGTGCGGAAGGAGCGCATCGTGGCCGGCCTGATCGACAAGCAGACGCCGATCTTCACACGGCCCCTGCGCAAGATCGTTTTCAAGCCGACCTGGATTGTGCCGGATTCCATCAAGGTGCACGAGTTGTGGCCGAGCCTCCTGAAGGGCGGCGGGCTCATGCGCGAGTGGGCTCTGGAGGTCGTCACCAAGGAGGGCAAGCCGGTCAACTGGCGCAGGATCGACTGGTCGACGACCAACATCCTGGACTACGACGTGATCCAGCCCAATGGACCGAAGAGCGTGATGGGCAAGGTGAAGTTCTCGTTCCCCAGCCAGCACACGGTGTTCATGCATGACGCGCTGGAGCGGGATAAATGGATGTTCCGGGCCTCGCAGCGGACCTACAGCCACGGCTGCATGCGGGTGCGGGACCCGATCAATCTGGCGGAAATCCTGCTGCGCGAGGATAAGGGCTGGGAGTTCGCCAAGACGAGGCAGTCGCTCAACACGGGCGGCAACAACAACGAGATCCCCATCGAGCATAGGATCATGGTCCACATGACCTATTTCACGGCGCTGGTCGACGACGACGGCAAGCTCCACACCTTCAGCGACGTCTATGGGCATGAACGCCGCATCACGCTCGCACTCGAAGGCAAGTGGGGGCAGATCGTGAAGGGACGCGATCACCTGGCGCCCGTGGAACTGGATCTGTCGAGCGCGCATTCCCGGCATTACGCGCAGGACGAAGGCGACGGCGAGACGCACGCATGGCGTCGCGGCGGCGGCGCATCGTACAGCCACCGGAGCAGTTTCATGGAGTCGCTTTTCGGCGGGCAGTAGCCGCTGACGGCGCCCGCCGCCGGGCATCAACCCCCGTCATGGCGGGGCTTTACCCGGCCACCCATGTTCTCGCCCTCGAACCGAAGATCGAGGGCGGCCATCGCCAAGCCGGGCGCGGCTTCGATCCTCAGGCGTGTCCGACTTGATCGCCGTTCAGCATGTGAATGATCTTCTCGTATTGCGAGATCGCGGTGCGGGCGCTCTGCCTGAGGCGCTCGGCTGTAATTTCGTCGCCGGCCCAAAGCTCGTCCTGATCGGCCCCCAGAATCAGCAGAAGTTCGGCCTGCCGCTTCTTGCATTCTTCGAGGAGATCCATGATTGCGTTCCTTAATCCTTGCAACTTCAGGCTCGAACTAAAGACGAGGATTAACGAAGCGTCAACCGCTTTAAGTACACAGATGAGAAGTCGTACATAATACTTCCGTACTCATAATATCGGACGGCGGATTTTTTGCACCTTCAGTCGAGGCGCCGGAGAAAGTTCAGAAACGCCGCAAAACAACGGAAGCGCCGCCGCCGACGGCAGCCGCAAGCAGCACGGCCAGCAGGCCATAGAGCCAGGGGTGAACCGCGGCCGCAGAAGAGAGCCGCGCCTCGATGCCGATCTTCCGCAAGCGAATGTGCGCGCTCGCCTCGCCCACGACCTTGCCCTCCTGCAGAATAAAGAACTCGGCCCGGTAGAGGCCCGGCCCCGCGGCGGGAGGCAGGAACGCCCTCGCCCTGAAAAGCCTCGCGCCGAAGAATTGGATCGCTCCCTGGTTCTCCTCGACGAAAAGTCCGGACGCCTTCTTGAGCTTGATCAAGGCGTCCTGAAACGCCTGAGGCGCCGGCGCGCCTGTCCCGCCGCCGTTCATGAGAAGGTTCAGCACATCGACGCCGATCCCATGCCGCCCACGCTCCCCGGCAGGCGCCAGGTCCGTCACCGGCTTGGTCGAAAGAACCGCGTAATAATCGGGAACGCCTTCGAATGTTACGCTTTCCGTGTTGATCCAGAGGCCCGCGCGCCGGGCCTTTTTCCAGACGGTGACGGGCTTGAAGGGGCCGCGAATTGTGACGGCGACGTCGAAAGGCTCCCCGTTGAGACGCCCCGTGTCGACGGAGCCGAAAAGGGCAAGACTCGTTCCGTCGTAGCTCGGCTCGATATAGAAGTGGTTCTGCGCGGCGCCCCCCTCGACGAGATCCGGGATCGCGCCGGGGGCCGGGCTTGCGGCCATCAAAAGCGCGGTCGCGGCCAAAAGTAGCGCGCTCGCCATCCGTGCGGCGATAAAGACCATTCAAGCCCCGGCGCGCGTTGCGCTGAAAATCTCCGCCGGCGAAAACAGATCGACGCCAAGCCGCAATCCCACCGAGAGCACCAGAATGGCGAGGAGGAGACGCAGGTGCTCGCCGCGAAGACGCTGCGCGGCCGCCGCTCCGGCTTCCGCCCCCATAACCCCGCCGGCCATCAGCAGCAGCGCAAGCATGACGTCGACCGTTCGATTGGTCGCGGCCTGCAGCACGGTCGTGATCGCGCTCACAAAAATGACCTGAAACAGCGAGGTGCCGATGGCGATGTTCGTCGGCGTGCGCAAGAGATAGATCATCATCGGCACCATCACGAAGCCGCCGCCGACGCCCATGACGCCCGACATGACGCCGGCGAGAGCGCCAAGAGCCACGGGGGGAATCGCGCTGATATAGAGCTTCGACGCCTTGAAGCGCGTCTTGAGAGGCAGGCGATGCACCCAGGTGTGATGCGAGCCGCGCCGCGCCGAGGGTTGCCCCTGGCGCACCCTGCGCAGGGCGCGCACGCTCTCGACGAGCATCATGCCGCCGACCCCGCTCATGAAAACCACGTAGAGGAGCGACACGGTGAGGTCGAACTGTCCGGCCTGCCGGAGTTGCTTCACGATCTCCACGCCGGCAAGCGCGCCGCTTGCGCCGCCGGCCAGGAGATACATGCCGAGCTTGATGTCCACATTCTTGCGCCGGTATTGCGCAATGGTCCCGGTGATCGACGAAGCGATCAGCGGGTTGGCGCCCGTCGCGACCGCCACCGCGCTTGGCACGCCGGCGAAAATCAGCATCGGCGTCATCAGGAAGCCGCCGCCGACGCCGAACATGCCCGACAGAAAGCCCACAGCGCCGCCAAGCGCGAGCATGAGCAGCGCGTTCACCGGCATTTCGGCGATGGGCAGGTAAACCAGCATGGCTGAACGAACGTTGCCGGGATGTGTGAGTTTGCGCGTCGTTTTTTGCGCGCTTTTAGCCGAAAGCGAAAGAGGCGTCACGTGAAAACGGGGCCGGACGCAGTGCGCGCCGGTTTTTCAGCCTCGATCCGCGCCGAGGCGAGGCGAAAGCCGCTCGACGGCCGGTCGCCAGGAACCGGCCTTTTCGCCTTCAGCCTGCGTTACGTCGTCCGGCAGCTGCCGTTTGAGCTGCTCGGCGTGAAGGCCCGCTTCCTTGTCGCCGGCGAGCGAGGCGACTTGATACCAGAAATACGCCTCCCGGTTGTCTTGCTGCACCCCGAGCCCGCGCTCGTAAAGCAGCGCGAGGTTGTACTGGCTATCCGTCACTCCGGCCGCGGCGGCTTTGCTGAACCACATCGCAGCTTCCTGATAGTCGGGGTCCGTGTCTTGCGCGGCGAGCAGCACGCCAAGATTATGCATGGCGCGCGGATGTTGGGCGGCGGCCGCCTTCCGGTAAAGCTCGCGCGCCTGGAATTCATCTTTCGGCACGCCCGCGCCGCGCTCGTAGAGAGAGGCAAGCACGAACTGCGATTCGGTGTGGCCTTGCTCCGCCGCCCTTGCGAGCCAGCGCGCGGCGGTGGCCGGATCGCTCTGGGCGGAGCCGTCGCTTAGGAAACGGGCGCCGATGCGGAACTGGGCTTCGCGGTCGCCGCGGCTCGCTGCCGTGGTCAGCGTCTGAAGGTCCTCGCTGGGCTCAGTCTTGGCCGCCGAGGTCGTATGAGCCTGATCGGCCGCCGTGAAGAGCGCCGGTCCTTCCTTGGACTTCGCCGTGAGCAGCTTTTCGGGACCGTCCACCGCGAAGGCGCGGCTTTGCGGCGGCGCGTTTTGAGCGCGGGCCGCCACGACCCTCGCATTCTGCAGATCGGGCAGCATCGTTAGGTGGAACGGAGGGACCTGGGACTTCGTGTGCAGGTAGAGGAGCGCGGCGCTCGCGATCAACAGCACAAAAGCGACGACGCCAAGGCCGAACAACGGAAGCGCCTTGTCCTCCTCCCGGAAGAGCGGGCCGCCAAGGAACGCCGGCGCAGCGCGCTGGCCATCGCCGTCCTGTTGCGGGGACCTGCCCTTGGCGCCGAGCCGGTCGCTGGCTTCCTGCAGTGCCCTGAGAAGGTTCGGATCCTGGGGCGGCGGCGTGCGCAGCGTGATCGCGCCGAGCTGCGGCTTCGGCGCGGGCTCGGCGCCGAAACTCGAACCGGGGCGCGAATAGGCAGGCGCGTCCGCCGAAATCGGCATGTGCACACCGGCGCGCTTCTTCGGGCTTGCGTCCTTGTTGCGGTCCTTCTCCAGGAAGTCGCGCAGCGTGTCGTGCACGCGCTCGAGCGCCGCCGTGGTGCGCTCGCTGCTTTCCTTGGAGTGGGCGTTTAGATCGCGAAGCTGCTGCTCGACGCGGGCGAGTCCGCCTTCCTGCGCCGTGCGCTGTGCGCTCGCAAAATGCTGGGCGGTGACCGCCGCGGCCGTTGTTGCAGCCACCTTAACGGTCTGGCCGAGTTCCCTCACCGTGTGGCGCGCCGCGTTTTCGAAGCCGGCCCGGGCCTCCTCGGCGCGTTCGGTCGCGGCCAGGATCTCCTTGGCCGCGCGGGCGATGCGGTCGGCGTCGGAGTAGCCTTGGTTGCGATTGGCATCCACGGAGCGGCGCAGCGCGGCGAGCTGGGTTTCGACCGCCGCCATGGTCTGCTCTCCGGGCATGGCGGACGACAACCGGTCTACCCGTCCGACGATTTCGGCGAGTTTCGCGTTGATGGAGACGATGTCGCCCTTTTCGACCTGCTGGCCGGCAAGCATCTCCTTGAGCTCCGAGAATCTCAGCTCGAACCAGGCGAGATTGCTTCCGGCGCCCGCGCCGGAAGGCGGCGGCGCAGCGGCGGCCTTCTTGTCCGCTGCAGTGGAGCTCTCGGCGTGTTGGATCGGCAGAGGGAATTCGCCAAGCCGCGCGTTCAACGCGTCCAGCGGCGGAAATCCTTTCTGCTTGGGCCCCCTGGCTTGATCGCGATAGGCGCGAAGCTGTTCGTCAACGTCCATTTCATCCGATGCGCCGGCCGCGGGATCGGGCGCGGGGAAGAGCGCGGCGCCTTCCGTCAGCGAGGAGAGGTCCTGAGAGCCGTGGAGCGCGCGCTCGGAACTCTCCCGATCCCCGTCGAGGTTCAGTTCGCCGCTGCTCAAGCGCCCTGGCTTCACGTGCTCGGTCCCGCCTTGTTCGAAGCGCGCTCTCGTTTTGATCGAGGGCTCAATAGAAAATTCGAGCGCACAGGGCGTCCAACAAGCCTATGCGGTTGTTATCTTTGGCCCGGATATGCAAACATGACGTAAACGCCCGGTAAAATTCCTGTTTTTTTTTAGGGTTCGGACATGAGCGCATCGAGAACCATCGTCGAGCACGGCAGCGTGGCCGTGGGTATCCGAACCGCAGGCCCGGGCTTCTATCGTCTCGGCGGCGAGATTTCGCGGCGGCTTTCCGAGATGGGTGCGGTGAACGGCGTCGCAACCGTGTTTTCGGCGCACACCTCGGCTTCGTTGTGCATTCAGGAGAACGCCGATCCCTCCGTGCTTGCCGACCTCGCCGACGCACTGAAACGCCTCGCGCCGGAGGGCGCTTATTACCGCCACGATACCGAGGGGCCGGACGACATGCCGGCGCATATCAAGACGCTTCTTACCGCGACCTCGCTTTCGATACCCGTGAGACGCGGTAAACTGGCGCTCGGCATCTGGCAGGACGTGTATCTGATCGAGCATCGCGAAGGCGGTCACGAGCGGCGGATCGAGGTCGATTTCGTGGGCGGCTTCGCACAGTAGCGGTTCCTAAAACCTTAGTAAAAGCTGCCACTTACGCCCGCGATTTACGGGGTAAGGTTAAAACAAGCTTGAGCCTCGAATTTGCCTGAAGATGCGCTAAAGCTGGTAAGGTCAAGTTGGCCTTCCGGCCGATGCGCAGCGCAGGGGTCGCGCGCTGCGGCCAAGGCGCCAAGTCTGTTGCTTGCGAGTAATGAAATGCAAACGATTCTGCTTGCTGAAGATGACGACTCGATGCGCCGGTTCCTTTCGAAGGCGCTCGAGCGCGCGGGGTATGACGTGGTTTCCTACGGCAACGGCGCCGAGGCGCTGGAGGGCCTGAAGGCGAAGCCCTTCACGCTTTTGCTCACCGACATCGTGATGCCGGAGATGGACGGCATCGAGCTGGCCAAGAGGGGGGCGGAGCTCAATCCGGAAATGAAGATCATGTTCATTACCGGGTTTGCGGCGGTGGCGTTGCAGCACTATTCGGAGGCGCCGAAGCAGGCGCGCATCCTTTCGAAGCCGATCCATTTGAAGGATCTCGTCCAGGAAGTGGACAGGATGCTAGCCGCCTGAAGGCGCGGCCTCGGCGGGGAGAGCCTTCGGCGGCGGGGCAAGCTCCTCGCGCACGGTGATATAATTCAGGAAATTCGTTTCGGAGACGGTGCCTACGAGTGCGCTGCCTTCGAGTACGGCGAGGTGGCGGACGCCGTTCGACTGCAGCTTGCGAAGCGCCTCGATGGCGGACGCGGCCGGCGAGACGACCGTATCGTGGGTGAAGCGCTCGGCGATGGTGCGAACGAAGGTATCGCGCCACTCCGATTGCAGCACGCGCTTGATCTGCTCCGGCCCGATATAGCCGAACGCCTTGCCGTCCTCGGCGACAATGACGAATTTCCGGTTCAGCCGGTAGATGAAATCCTTGACCAGCGCCTCGACCGTGATGTCCGGGGCGACGGACAAGGGCGAGCTGTCCATGATATCGGCCACCGAGACGCCCCTCAAATTTTCGGCGGCGTTGTTCTGGTTGCGGCTCTGCGAAGCGGCGGCCGCGAGGAAGATGCCGATGAGAAGCTCCCAGGTTCCGCCGAGCGTGCTGCCGTTGACGATCTGCACGAGGCCGGAGACCACGAGGAAGCCGCCGAAGATGGCGCCGAACATCGAGGCGATGCGCGTCGCCCGCTTGAGGTCGCCGGTCCGCCACCAGATGATGGACCGCAGCAGGCGTCCGCCATCGAGCGGGAAGGCGGGAGCGAGATTGAACAGCGCGAGCACCGTGTTGGTAAGCGCGAGAAACGCCAGCACGCCCGTTATGGCGGGAAGCTCGAACACGCTTGTGAAGGTTCCCGCGGCGTAGCAGCATCCCGCGATGGCGACGCTCGCGATAGGTCCGACAATCGCCACCCAGAATTCGGAGCGCGGCGTCTTCGGCTCTTGGCGAAGCTCGGCGACGCCGCCAAAAATGAAGAGCGTGATCCCGCCGATGGGAAGGCCGAATTTGCGCGCCATCACCGCGTGCGCCAACTCATGCAGGATGATGGAGAGGAAAAGGCCGAGCGCGCCCAGGATGCCCATCACGATATAGATGTAGGAGTTTTGATGCGGAACGACGGTCGGGAAATAGCGCGTGAGGCTCAAGACGATATAGAACGCGAGGAAGAACCACGAAATATCGACGCTGACGCCGAAGCCCAGCAAGGAGAACAGTCGAAAACGGGCCGGGAACATGCGGCTCCTCCAAAAGCGAAAGGTGCGGGAACGGCCGGGCCGCCCGCACTCGATTATGTGAAACGGCTTCAGGCGAAGTTCAAGCGCTACCGTCGGCGCAGGCGGCAACGGTCAACAGACGTTGATCGTTAGTAGCCCGTTTGTCCCGCCGTTTCAGGGCTCGAGCGCAATCTGCCGCATCCTCATGGATCGGCGGAGAAAAATGCGCGGCCGCCTCGCAAGAAAACCTCCGCTCAGTGATAGCCCTCTCCGCCGGCGACCTTGCCCCGGAAGGTCCAGTAGACGAACGCCGTATAGGCGAGGACAAGCGGCAGGAACAGAAGCGCGCCGATCAGGCTGAAGATTTGCGATTGGGGCACGGCGGCGGCTTGCCATATCGTAAGGCTCGGCGGGACGAGATAGGGGAAGGTGGAGATCGCGAGGCCGAGGAAGCAGAGCATGAACAGCGCCATTGCTGACAGGAAGGCTTGCGCGCCCGCGCCCCTGTGGATGCCGAGCCAGGCCACGATGGCCGCCGCGCCCATCAGGAACGGAACGGGCCACAGATACAGCAGCCGTTCGCCCGCGAACCAGCGCTCCGCGATGCGCTCGAAGGCGAGCGGCGTCCAGAGGCTGACGATTGCGATGAAGATGAGCGTCGACACGAGCGCCGCCTCGGCGTGCAGCCTGGCGCGCTCTGCGACCCGACCATCGGTTTTCATCATCAGCCAGGAGGCGCCGAGCAGCGCGTAGCCCGCGATGAGTCCGAAGCCGCAGACAACCGGAAAGGGCTTGAGCCAGTCGAAACTGCCGCCCGCGAACTGCCCGCCCTTGATATCGATGCCCTGCACATAGCCGCCGAGCACGAGGCCCTGACAGAACGCAGCGACCGTCGAGCCGAGCGCGAAGGACCAGTCCCAGGAGCGGTGGCGCGGCTTCGAGACGAAGCGAAATTCGAAGGCCACGCCCCGGAAGACCAGCGCCAGCAGCATGACGATAAGCGGCAGGTAAAGCGCTGGCATGATGATGGCGTAGGCCAGCGGGAAGGCTACGAGCAAACCTGCGCCGCCGAGCACAAGCCACGTTTCGTTACCATCCCAATAGGGCGCGATGGAGTTCATCATGACGTCGCGCTCCTCCTCGTCGGCGCCGGTGAGGAACAGGAGACCGATGCCGAGGTCGAAACCGTCGAGCAGCACATACATGACGACGCCAACGCCGATAAGCGCTGCCCAGACGACGGGAAGCCAGTAGGCAATCGGGTCCATGGGGGCTCCTATCCTTGGCTTGCGAGGTTGGGGTCGGCGCCGGTCTCCGTCGCCGCCGAGATGGGCCGTTGAGGCGCGTGGCGCTCGTCGATGCCCGACTGCGCCTGCAGGACGGGGCCTTTGCGGATCAGGAGGTTCATATAGGCGACGCCCGCCGAGTAGACGGCGAGATAGACGAGGACGAAGAGGAGAAGCGTCGCGCCGACGGCTTCCGCTTGCACGGGAGAGGCGGCCTCGGCGGTGCGGATGAGCCCGGTCGCGACCCAGGGCTGGCGTCCCACCTCGGTGGTGGTCCATCCCGCGATGACGGCGACGAAGCCGAGCGGCCAGGACCAGGCCGCGGCGCGCAGGAAGGCGCGGCTCTCGAAAAGCCTGCCGCGCGCCCATTGCACAGCGCCCCACGCCGCAAGCGCGATCAGCCACAGGCCAATGCCCACCATGATGCGAAAACCGAAGAACGGCCCCCAGACGGGCGGCCTGTCCTCCGGCTCGATGTCGTCGAGCCCCTTGAACAGCCCGTTCCAGCGGTGGGTGATGACGAGGCTTCCGGCATGCGGTATGGCGATCTCATAGTCGTTGCGCTGCGCCGCCTCGTTGGGAATGCCGAACAGGACAAGCTCGCCGGGCCTCGATCCGTCCCAATGCCCTTCCATCGCCGCGAGCTTGGCGGGCTGATATTGCGCGGTGGCCAGCCCGTGCGCGTCGCCGATATAGAGTTGCAGCGGCGCCAGCACCAGCGCGAGGCCGAGCCCCATGCGGACCATGATGCGCGATTCCTCGGGATACCTGTCTGCGAGCCGGTAGCGCGCGCCGATGGCCAGCACCACGATCGCCGTGGTGAGATAGGCCGCCGTGACCATATGCGCGAAGCGATAGGGGAAGGTCGGGTTGAAAATGACCTGGAGCCAGTCCGCCGGAATGGCGACGCCGTCCTTGACCTCGTAGCCCGTTGGATATTGCATCCAGCTGTTCGCGGCGAGAATCCAGAAGGCCGAAAGCAGCGTGCCGAAGGCGACCATGAGGCTCGCGAAGAAATGCAGAGCTTTCGGCACACGGTTCCAGCCGAACAGCATCACGCCGAGGAAGCTCGCCTCCAGGAAGAACGCGGTCAGCACCTCGTAGCCCAGAAGCGGGCCGATGACGTTGCCGGCGGCGACCGAGAACCGGCTCCAATTCGTGCCGAACTGGTAGGACATCGGCAGGCCGGAAACGACGCCCATCGCGAACGAAACCGCGAAAATCTTCGTCCAGAAGCGCGCCAGCCTGTGGAAGCGCTCGTCGCCGCGGAAGAACCACACGGCTTCGAGCGTCGCGATATAGGACGCGAGCCCGATGGTGAACGCCGGGAAGACTATGTGGAACGTCACCGTGAAGGCGAACTGGATGCGGGAGAGGATCGTGGCGTCCAAACCGGGAACCATGGGGGGCCTCCTGCCAGGCGGCGGCGCGGCGCTGGCGCAAGCATTCTACAATGGGCGGCTTCCGAAAAAGTTGCGCGAGAGATTTCTACAGCCGGCCGGCCCGATCAGCCCCAGGATGCCGGCGACGATCAGATACGGCGCCACGACATAGTTTAGGAGCGACGGCCTATGCAGGATCAAGACGCCGGCCAGGATCGCGAGGATAGGCTGCAGGGGCACGCCGTTCATGAAATTTGTCCCTCGAATGAAGTTCACCCGCGGCAAGAACCGCGGCCTCAGCCTTGTGTTCCGCACGCGAGCTTCGCCTGCCGCGGCATGCCGAAGCTCGCGTGCGCTCGCAGCGCCTTCGCCATCCCGCATAACACGAGAGAGTTTCGTTCCCTGAGACCGAGCAAAAGTATGCGAGACGACGGGATCGCCCGCGGCGGCGCCCGCGTCTTTTGTTCATCCCGCTGACCGCGAGAGCTTGCTTGAAGCGCCGCGAAGCGCATGGTAAGAGAGCGGACTTGGCTCAAGGACACGTAGCTCAGCGGTAGAGCACTACGTTGACATCGTAGGGGTCACAGGTTCAATCCCTGTCGTGTCCACCACTGCCCGAAAATTCATCAATAGCTTTCTTCAGGCCTGATCAGGGTATTTAATCGGGTAATCCGACTACCCTTTGAGGCGAGCGTTGGCAATCTAACCGTAAAAGCACTTAACGAGTTGAAGCCGAAAAGACCGGCCTTACAAGCTCTACCACGGCGGAGGCCTCTTCCTTCAAGTCCTTCCAAGCGGCGTCAAATCGTGGGTTGTGCGGCAAACTGTCAACGGCTCCGAGAAGCAAAAACGAATTGGCCGCTTCCCGGCGTCCGCGTCCCGTGGCGTGGTGTAACAGCGCGGGCGCGGCTATTGCGCTGCGGCTATCCGCGCTCTGCAAGCCCGTAGATCCGATTGAAGAGCCGGAAGAACAGGTTGCGCCGTTCGGGCGGCGTCGCCGGCCGAAGCCAAAGGGCGGCCTGCGTGGGCTTCAGGGTCACGGCGTTTATCGCGCTGATGAGAGTGGTGGCCGCAATGACAAGCGCGAATTGTTGATCTGCCCGGTCAGCCCCGGAACGAACACGGACAAGAGGACGAGCGTGATGCCCAATATCGGCCCGGTGAGTTCACGCATCGCCTGGATGGCGGCCGCGCGCGCGGGCATACCCTGCCCGATATGATAGGCGACGCCTTCGACAATAACGATTGCGTCGTCGACGACGATGCCGATCGCCAGCACAAGCGCGAAGAGCGTGGACATGTTCACGGTGAAGCCCAGCGCCGCCATCGCCGCGAAGGCGCCGATAATGGTGACGGGAACCGTGGTCGCCGGCACCAAGGTGGCGCGCCAGTCCTGGAGGAAGACGAGGATCACGATAAGGACAAGGACGCCAGCTTCGTAGAGCGTGTTGTAGACTTCGTTGATTGAAGCATTCACGAAGTTGGTCGTCTCGAACGGTATGCTGTAGACGAGGCCCGGCGGAAAATTCTTCGCAGGCTCGTCCATTTTCGCTTTCACTCTGGCCGCCGTGGACAGAGCGTTCGCCCCCGGCAGCAACGATATGCCAATGCCCGCCGAAGGACAATTATCGACCGGAAGGCCTGGGTGTAGGTTTGCGCGCCCAATTCGACATAGCCGATAGCCTTGACGCGAACGACCTGCCCGCCATCGGCCCCGGCCGAGCTTACTTCTTGGGCTTCTTTCGGGGCTGGATATGAGCCTCGACTGAAGCGGCAAGCGTTTGCTCCTGTTTCAGCGTCGGGTTCTTTGGGTTCTGCATCCCGACGCCGCCCTGGTGCTTGATCTTAGGAGCCATGCATCCTTATGTTGGTCGTGTAACCCAACGCTACGATGAAAACGCGGCCACGACACATTACGCCCCGATAGAAGCGCAAGAATCACAGGGTCCTTGGAATCCGCCGAAATTTAAAAAGTACCTACTTCAGCGGCTCGTAGCTGGGAAGGAAGTGATAGTTCAGGCCGAGGCGAACGGTGCTGAACCTGGCGTCGATATCCTTCGCGGTGAGGGGTAAGGTCGACACAAACTCAGTGATGTTCTGCGAGCCGAGATCGATATACTGATACTCGACCTTCAACGACCATGCCGGATCGATCTTGTGCTCGATGCCGCCGCCAGCAACCCAGCCGGTCTCGGCGCTATTGCTGTTCAGATTGAAACCATTGATAACAAGGTGACTATCCACGCCGCCATAGGCGAAACCGCCTGTGCCATATAACAGCGTTTTGCCATAAGCGAAACCGAGCCTGGCGCGAACGGTGCCGAAATAATCGATCCTCTGAGACTCTTTGACAGTGTCCGTAGCCCCTACAGTATTTGTCAAATTGCCGGAAAAACTGTCATCAAGGCCGGAGCCCTGAATATCGGCCTCGATGCCAAAAACCCAAGGGCTAGGACCGTCTTTGAAGCCGCCGGGGGCTCGCCAATTGTAGCCGATCTGGCCGCCGCCGAAACCGCCATCGGGCTTCAAAGACGGGGCTGTAGCTCCCTTGGGCGTCGTATCCCTATATACAACAGCATCATCGTCGCCGGAAGCGTAGCCGCCGTTGACGCCCAGGTAGAAGCCAGTCCAGATGTCGGCGGGTGCGTACACCGGATCTTTTAGGCTGCGGTAAAGGTCAGCCGAATGGGCTGATGCGATGAAAGCGATAGCGCCTGTTGCGCCAAGAACGATGCCCCGAATCATGAATGTCCTCGCGAGGATGAAACGCCCGGTATCCAGCGTTGCAAATTTTGTAAGCGTGATTCGGGAGAGGGTGTAACCAACCTTGAGTGGAAATGGAAATTTGCGCAGAAGCGATGCTTTTGCACAACATTATGATCGGCGGCGGCGCAAACGAAAACGGCGCCCGAAGGCGCCGTCGCGAAACCCGATTATGGACCGGCCTACTTCAGCGGCTCGTAGCCGGGAAGGAGGTGGTAGTTCAGGCCGAGGCGAATCGTGTGGTAGGCGTCGTCATCCAAGGTCGTAGTAGGGAGATTTGAGAACTTGGCACCTGCCGGGTTAACTGGGTCATTCTTCCCGAGGTTGATATATTGATACTCAGCCTTCAGTGACCAAGCAGGAGTAAGCTTATACTCCACGCCGCCGCCAACGACGTAGCCCGTTGCAGTGTCATCAAACCTGTAGTGCGTAGCTGCGACGCCGTTGCTTACGTCATTCGTGACGCCGCCATAAGCAAAACCGCCCGTTGCGTAGATCAGGGTGCGGTCCAGCGCGTAACCGAGACGAGCGCGGACCGTTCCGAACCAATCGAGGTTAGACGAGTAGTTAAATATGCCATCGGTGCCGCTAGCGCTTAAGTCACCGCCCTGGAAATCCGCCTCAACGCCAAAGACGAAGTTCGGATGATAAAAGCCTTGCCAGTTGTAGCCGATCTGGCCACCGCCAAAGCCGCCCTTGGGATCAAGACCATAGAAAGCAGGAGCTTCCGTCCAAGCCAACTGATCGCTGGATTCGCTCCAGCCGTAGCCGCCGTTGACACCAACATAGAAGCCGGTCCAGCTCGCAACAGGAACATAGCTATCCTTGTAGCCGCCGCCAGCAGGCGCTTGATAGATATCGGCCGCATTGGCGGAAGCGAGGGCGAGCGCGCTCGTAAGCGTCAGCCCTAGAATGCCGGTTAGAAGTTTCATCTCTCAATTCCCCATCTACTTGTCTGTGTTCTGCACGTACGAACGATCCATACGTGGCGCCACCAGCCCAAGGCAGTGCCTGCCGTTCATCGATGAAGCGATATTAGTCGTGGGAGCTAGCGGATGCAAGAAAGCATCCCTCACGCCTTCAGCACGAGGCGCGCGGTGCAAAAGTAGAGCATGGGAGAAAAAAGATCGGCACAATAATGACTTGCCAATCCTGGTACAGATAATCGGCCGACTTCGCTGCGTTGCACATAGGCCACAAAACACCCAAAACCGTCCCTGCGCATCGAGGCGTAATCTGACTAACTCTGTGAGATTCTCGTGATTCGCATGGGTTTTGCAATCTTAACGTGAGGCCGGCGGGTTTGATTCGCGTGGAAAAAGCGCGGCCGGCTCCGCAACCGAAGATCGGTTTCGGCCCCAATTTCCAATGCATGCGCGAGCCAAATGCATTATCGTGCGTTTCTTCAGCGAGTTGACCCAGGCAAGGATTGGCGATGGAGCGGCGCTACGCGATTTGGGATGTCTTCACCAGCACGCCGCTTGCGGGAAATCCGCTCGCCGTCGTCCTCAACTCGGGCGGCCTTTCGGACGACGCGATGCAGGCCATCGCGCGCGAGTTCAACCTGTCCGAGACGGTGTTCGTGCTGCCGCCGCGCCTGCCCGCGCATACCGCCTACGTCCGCATCTTCACGCCGGCGACCGAGCTTCGCTTCGCCGGGCATCCCACCGTGGGCGCCGCCATCCAGCTCGCCGACGACCGCATTTCGGGCGCCGCCGCCGATTGCGACGCTCTTATCGTGCTCGAGGAAGGGATCGGCAGCATCCGCGTCGGCGTGGTCGGGCGGCGGGGACACGCACCTTACGCCGAATTCGATGTGCCGAAACTGCCCGAGCTGGCGGGCGCGCCCGCGCATGACGACCGGATCGCCGCCGCGCTCGGCCTCGCCCCGCAGGAGATCGGTTTCGCCAACCACAAGCCGTCGCAATACGATGCTGGCGCATCCTTCACCTTCATCCCCTTGCGCGACCTCGACGCCATGGCGCGAGCGCACATCGTCGCCTCGCACTGGGAGGAGGCCTTCCACGGCAGCGGCGGCATGGTCTACCTCTATTGCCGCGAGACCATCCACCATCACGCCGCGTTTCACGTCCGCATGTTCGCGCCCGGCATGGGCGTGCCGGAAGATCCGGCGACCGGATCGGCGGCGGCGGCGTTCCCGGCTGCGATCCATCGCTTCGACCAATGTCCCGAGGGCACGTCCGAATTCGTCATCGAGCAGGGGATCGAGATGGGGCGGCCGAGCGAGATCAAGCTCGAAATCGAGGTGGCGTCGCGGCGCATCAAGCGGATCAGGATCGGCGGCTACGCGACGCTCGTCATGCGCGGCAAGCTTTTCATTTAAGTTTCGCCCATCATCCCGGAAACGCCGCCGGCGTTATCCGGGATCTTGAAGCCACGCCAGCGTTCGCAACGATCCCGAGCCTGCGCAGTGTCATTTCATGCCGCAGCGCGCACGGGATGACGCTACTCCCCCTCTTCGTCCTCGTAGCCGAGCAGCGAAAGCGCGCGGGCCTCCAAGCCGGCCTTGCGGCAATAATGAACGAGCGCCTCCTCGCGTCCATGCGTCACCCAGATCTCGCCGGCGCCCGTCTCGTGGATGGTTTCGATCAGCTCTATCCAGTCGCAATGGTCGGAAATGACGAGCGGCAGCTCGACGCGTTGCTGCATGGCTCGGGCGCGGATCTGCATCCATCCGGAGGCGGCGGCGGGGATGACGTCGGGCAGCGCACGCGACCAGCGGTCCGCGAGCTGCGAGGGCGGGCAGAGCACGATTTCGCCCGCGAGGCTCTTGCGGTTCTCCTTCGCCACCGGCGCGAAGGAGCCGAGCGCAACGCCGCGCTCCTGGTAAAGTTCGGTCGTTTTCATCAGCGCGCCGTGCAAATAGATCGTCTTGCCGTATCCCGCGCGGCGCAGCTCCGCGATGAGCCGCTGCGTCTTGCCGAGCGCATAGCAGCCGACCAGATGGCAGCTTCCGGGAAAGATCGCCAGCGACGCGAGCAGCTTCTCGATCTCCTTTTGCGGATCGGGATGGCAAAACACCGGCAGGCCGAACGTCGCCTCGGTCACGAACACGTCGCAGGGTACGGGCTCGAATTCGCGCGCGGTCGGATCGCGGGTCCGCTTGTAGTCGCCCGACACCGCGAGCCGCGCGCCCGCGTGCTCGATCAGCGCCTGCGCCGAGCCGAGGATGTGACCGGCCGGATAAAGCGTGACACGCGCCTCGCCGCAATGCATGGACTGCCCGTAAGGCAGCTCGACGTGTTCCCGCGCGAAGCCCTCGCCATAGCGGCAGCCCATGATGGCGATGGTGCCGGGCGTGGCGATGACTTTCCCGTGCCCCGCCCTTGCGTGGTCGGAATGACCGTGGGTGACGACGGCGACAGGGACCGCGCGCACCGGATCGACAAAGAAGCCGCCCGCCTTGCAGAACAGCCCCTCCGGCCGAACCTCCATCCATTCGCGCGGATGCTTCATGTGTGCGTAATCCGGGATGAAACGCTGGACTGCACTTGTGCCGCCGGCGCGCGTTTTCCAGGCTCGATCGTGACCTGGCGCTTAGACCGGGGCGTCCTCCTTGGGCGGCAGGTGGGGCGTGGCGTTCTCCGCGAGAATTTCGAGGGCCTCCGCCACCGTCATCTCGCGCCAGTCGAGGATGGAGCCGAGCAACGGGAAGCGCTGCTTCATCGGCGAGGCTTGGGTCTTGCGGATGAGCTGGGCCGCCTGCCTCAGGCTGGCTCGCGCCTGATCCTCGCTCAAGCCCGCCGACGCCGCGACCCCGCCGAGGCTTTCCGCCGCCGCCAGCTTTTCGAGCAGGTCCAGGATCCGTGCGTTTGTCTGTTCCGCGCCGGAATTTCCCGGCGCCCGCTCACTTTCGTCCGAAGTTGTCATATCCCTCACGCATTACTGAACTCAGCCGGACTTGATTTTATCCCAAATTTGGAACAAAACAAGAACATCAGGTGCATAATAGAATAGTCCCAGGCCCCACCCCGAGAAGTAGCATTCTGGCCTTCCTGGCAGAAGAGCTTACCATTATTACACCATGGCGAAGCCCCGGCCCACCGAGAATTTGCGCGGAATGCTGCCTGTAGCGGTTGAAAATTGGTTTTCGAGCCGCGGCTGGCGGCCACATCCCTATCAAAGGGCGATGGTGCATGCATTCGACGCGCGCCAGTCGACACTTCTAATCGCGCCGACGGGTGGCGGCAAGACTTTGTCCGGCTTTCTGCCGAGCCTGATCGATTGCCACGAAACCGGGCCGAAGGGCGTCCACACGGTCTATGTGTCGCCGCTGAAGGCGCTGACGAACGATATCGAACGCAATCTCGTGCGCCCCATTGCGGAAATGGGGCTTGCCGTCACAGTCGAGAGCCGCACCGGGGACACGCCGCAGCCGAAGCGCGCCCGCCAGCGCCGCGCGCCGCCCAATCTCTTCCTCACAACGCCGGAAAGCCTGATGCTGATGCTGTCGTCGCCCGATGCGCCGCGGCTCTTTGCGGATCTGCGCGCCGTTATCGTGGATGAGGTCCACAGTTTCGCGCCCACGAAACGCGGCGACTTCACGGCGCTGGCGCTGTCGCGGCTGTCGGCGCTTTCTCCCGATGCGGTGCGGACCGGGCTTTCCGCCACCGTCGCCGATCCGGAAGCGCTCGCCGCCTGGCTCGGCCCCGCCGGCGCGCCCGCGAACTTGCTTCAGTCGGGCCTGCCTATGAAGCCCGACATCCGCATGCTCGAGCCGGAAGGCGCGCGCATGCCCTATGGCGGCTTCATGGCGCGCTACGCCGTGCCGGACATTTACGACGCGATCCGCAACGCCGGAACCTCGATCGTCTTCGTCAACACGCGCGCGCAGGCCGAACTCATGCTGCAAATGCTGTGGGAGGCCAACGAGGACAATCTGCCCATCGCGGTCTATCACGGGTCGCTGAGCCGCGAGCAGCGGCGGCGCACCGAGGCCATGATGGCGGCGGGCAAGATCCGCAGCGTCGTGGCGACGGCGGCGCTGGAGCTGGGCATCGACTGGGGCGACGTCGATCTCGTCATCCAGGTGGCCGCGCCGAAGGGCGTGAGCCGCCTCTTGCAGCGGGTCGGCCGCTCCAATCACCGGCTCGATATTCCGAGCCGCGCGCTGCTTGTGCCCGCGAACCGCTTCGAGGCGCTCGAATGCCGCGCCGCGCTCGACGCCATCGAGGCAGGGCAGCTCGACGGCGAGGCGCACGGCCCCGGTTCGCTCGATGTCGCAGTGCAGCACATTCTCAGTTGCGCGTGCAGCGGCTCGGTCGATCCCGGCGGGCTTTACGACGAGATGCGAACGGCCGCGCCCTACGCCGCGCTCGGCCGCGACGTGTTCGAACGGCTGTTCCAGTTCGCCATCGACGGCGGCTATGTGCTGCGCTCCTACGACCGCTACAAGCGGCTCGCGCCGACGGGCGACGGGCGCTACCGCATCGCGAACGGCGCCGTGGCGCGCCGACATCGGCAGAATATCGGCGTCATCGTCGAGGCGGCGCGGCTCAAGGTGAAGCGCGTCAGCGGGACGGGGCGCGGCGGGCGCGCGCTGGGCGAGGTCGAGGAGTATTTCGCGCAAGGGCTGACGCCGGGCGACACCTTCTATTTCGCAGGCGAGATCCTGGCGTTTTCCGGCATTCGCGACATGACGTTGGAGGCGCGTCCGGCGGCGGGCGGCGAGCCGAAAGTTCCGGCCTATTCCGGCGGGCAGATGCCGCTTTCGACCTTTCTCGCCGATGGCGTGCGCGCGCTTCTGGCGCGGCCGGAGGATTGGCGGACGCTGCCGGGCGACGTGCGCGAATGGCTCGATCTGCAGGCGCGGTTCTCCGCCATCCCCGCGCCGGACCGGCTGCTGGTCGAGCATTTCCTGGAGCAGCGCCTGTTCCGCACGCTGTTCTACACCTTCGCGGGGCGCAAGGCGAACCAGACGCTCGGCATGCTCATCACCAAGCGCATGGAGCGCCTGGGGCTCAAGCCCATCAGCTTCCAGATCACCGATTACGGGCTTGTCGTGTCGGGCCTGTCGCCCATCGGCCGCGAGCACGTCGCGCAGTTTCTCGCGCCGGACATCCTCGGCGACGAACTGGAGGAATGGATCCTCGACAGCCCCATGCTGAAGCGCTCCTTCCGCCATGTCGCCACCATCACCGGCCTTGTCGAGCAGCAGAACAACGCCGCGAAGAAGACCATGCGCCAGATGACCGTCTCGACCGACCTCATCTACGACGTGCTGCGCCGCTACGAGCCGGACCACATCCTGTTGCAGGTGACGCGCCGCGACGCCGAGCGCGAACTGCTCGACCTCAAGCGGTTGGCGGACCTCTTGCTGCGCTATCGGGACAGCTGGCTGTTCATGCAGTTGAGCCGCGCCTCGCCATTCTCGATCCCGGTGCTGACGGATGTGCGGACGGAGCAGGTGCGCGGCGCCGGGCTGGAACACATCCTCGCGCAGGCCAGCATCCAGCACGACGCGGAGGAGATGATGGACGGGGCTTCTCTTACCGCCAGTTAACTCTATTGGGTTCGTTTTGCAAAAATGGCCGATTTTTTTCTATTTAAGATTGCGATTACTTGATCGCTACAGCCAGAAGTGGCGCACGAAATCCATGCGGCGATGCAAGATGCGGACAACATCGCCTCGCCGCCTATCAATCGGAAGAACGGCATATGAGAGCCGGCGGGGAAGCTGCGATAGCTTTCGCGAATGTGGTCGCAAGCTTTGCCGAGAGCCGGGTTGGCCGCGACCGTCTCAATGGCCGCCTGGATGGCGCGGATGTAGAGTTCCGCCTGTCGCTCGCCCCAGTTTTCGCAGGTGTAGTCCCAAACCCGACTTGAACAGTGAACTGGGATTTTCGCCCTTTTTTGCCTTTAAGTCATTGATTTTGCTAGGTCGGATTTGGCGAGAGCATCAAAATGTAGTGCCATTTTCTACGACATTTTTGCTTTGACAGAGGCCATAAATCGGTTTTCTGTAGTGCTCCTGAGGGAGCGGCCATGTTTTTCCGCATCAAAAAGTCGGGCGAACGCGCCTATCTGCAGGTGGTCGAGAACAAGCGCGTCGATGGCGCCGTGCGCCAGTCAGTGATCGCCAATCTCGGACGCGCCGATGCGTTGAAGGAGTCCGGCGCTCTCGCCTCGCTTCTCGCCTCCGGCGCCAAACTCTGCGACCAGGTGATGCTCATCGACGCCTGCGACAAGAACGAGAACAGCGCCTTCACCGTTTCGGCCAAGCGCATCGGAGGGCCGCTCTTGTTCGGCAAGCTGTGGGAGCGGCTCGGCATCGCGGGCGTGCTGAAGGAGATGCTGAAGGACCGCGCCTTCGAGTTCGCCGTCGAGCGCGCCGTGTTTGCCGCCACGCTCCACCGGTTGTTCGTCTCGGGATCGGACCGCGACTGTGTTTCGTGGCTGGAGGATTACGAGATCCCCGGCGTCGAAGGACTGTCCCTCCACCATTTCTACCGCGCCATGGCCTGGCTCGGCGAGGAACTGGAGGAGAAGCCGGCGGAGGCCCTGGCGCCGCGCTGCGTCAAGGACGTCATCGAGGAGAAGCTGTTCGACAAGCGGCGCGATCTGTTCAGCAATCTCTCCGCCGTGTTCATGGACACGACCAGCCTGTCCTTCTACGGCGAGGGCGGCGAAACGCTGGGCGAGCACGGCTACTCGAAGGATTTCCGGCCCGATTTGAAGCAGATGATCCTGGGGCCCGTCGTGGATGGCAAGGGGCGCCCATCTGCACGGAGATGTGGCCCGGCAATACCGCCGATGTGAAGACGCTGCTGCCGGTGATCGACCGTCTCCGCCAGCGCTTCGCCATCGGCCGCATTTGCATGGTCGCCGATCGCGGCATGATCTCGGCTGAGACCATTCAAGGGCTGGAAGAGCGTCGCCTTGAGTATGTCCTCGGGGCGCGCGAGCGGACGGACGCGCTGGTGAGAACGGCCGTGCTCAATGACAGCGCCGCCTTCACGCCGCTTCTCATCGAGCGGGCGAAAGGCCAGACGCAGCTCTTCGTCAAGGAGGTCAAAGTCGAGGGCAGGCGGTACATCGTCTGCCGCAACGAGGCCGAGGCGGAAAAAGACAGGAAGGACCGCGAAGCCATTGTGGCCGCCCTGCAAGCTCAGTTGAAGCGCGGCGATAAGGCTCTCGTTGGCAACTCCGGCTACCGGCGGTATTTGCGCAAAAGCAAGGAGGCCGAGGGCAAACAGGTCTTCGAGATCGACGCAGGCAAATTGGCCGGCGAGGCGCAATTTGACGGTATTTTTGTCCTGCGAACCAACGCCAAAATCACGGCGCTGCAGGCGGTTTTGCGCTACCGCGACCTCCTGCAGGTGGAGGACCTCTTCCGGCGCGGCAAGGCCATCATGCGGACGCGCCCGATCTTCCACTCCTCCGACGCCGCCATCCGCGGCCACGTCTTTTGCTCCTTCCTCGCGCTCGTCATGCAAAAGCATCTCGACGATCTCGCCAGGGAGGCTGACGCCGTTCCCGAATGGCGCGTGCTTCTCCGCGATCTGGACCGGCTCCAGCAGACCCGCATTCAGCACAACGGCAAGGATTGGCTGGTGCGCACCGACGCCACCCCGGCCGTGACCGCGCTCTTCCGGCAGGCAGGCGTCGCGCTACCGCCGAGGGCGCTGCAAACAGCGCCGCCACCGGCGCAGTCAACTACTCAGCCCGTCAGGAAACGCCGCGGACGCCCAAGGCGTAGTGCCACGTCATATTGAATTTCGACAGTTTCTCTTTCAATTCAGAAACTTGCGCAAAAGCGGTGTTCAAGTCGGGTCAAGATCGCCTGTCAGGTGACGAATGAAGGCGGGCGCGGCATGGCCGTAATGCTGGCGTCCGCCTGCGTTCAGCGCTTCGGCGAGCTGTTTTGGCTCCTTGAACCCGTGCAAGGTTTGAAACATGCCCATGCCGTGCCCGGCGTCGGCGCCGATTTCGACAAGCCTCACCGTTTGCCCGCCCGTCGTGCGCATGCGCTCTTCGGAAAGCTTTTCGGCCATGCCAATCTCGCCCGTCGACATGAAGAGCACATTCTTCAGATTGGCGCCGCTGATGGCGGAGGCGACGAAAGGCCGGCCCGCCATGAAGCACACGAGCGCGTTTTCAGGCCCTTCCGCTTTCACAAGCTCGCCGCCATCGCTCGGTTCGCCAAGCCAGATGGCGCCGCAGGCGAAGTCGCCATAGGCCTTCTTAGGATGGGCGATGGTCGCCTTGCCGGCGTCCTCGCCAAGATAAAGGCGGTGAATGGTCATCAACTCCCCATCGAAGGCCTCGGAGACCTTGAACAGGATGGCCGGGAAGACGTCGCGCCAAGCCAAGCGAAGATGCTCCGACATTCGGCGCTTCTCGTGAGCATCAACGAATCCACGCTGCGGCGTTGGCGGCTTGTGTTCGGCCCTACCCGGCGACAGCGCGAGGACAGGCTTTCTATTGGGATGAGCTAATCTCAACCTTTGCGCGCATTCACGGCGGCGCCCTCGCGGTCAAAGTCTTCGGCGTCGAAGCACAGACGGTTAAGGAGCTTTTGTCGCCCAGTGTCGCGGAGGTGACGGAACCTGCTTCGAGAAATGCTCGGTGACACTGCTTGCGTAACGGTTGTTCAAAAGAGAGTCATCAGCGGCTTCCACCTCCGAGCTTCATGACAGCATGGAGCCTCGAAGTGCGATGAGTTTAAGTCCCAAGGCCTATGGCCGCCGCCCAAAACACGCCCGTCGCAACTCGAAAGAGAATGGCGTCCCTGCGAACCAAGGGGTGGTGGGGACTGCTTTCGCTATGCAATTGCATCATGAGCGAAATCTCCGCCCTTGCTCGCCCACAAAATCCACAGATAGAAAGGTGGACTGTTCGGCCCATCCTGAGATAACTGAATTCCTGCGTGCTTTAGCGAAAACTTTGGCCCGGGCGGATCATGAAAGGGAGTTGAGGTCGCGGGAGAACGCCTCCGATCCTAGAGCATCATGCTGAAGGATCGTGATCGGCCCGCACTCTTTGATCGACATGAGCATGAAACACGCTGTTATCTATGCAAGATTTTCGATCGACAAGCAGAGTGAGAGCTCAATCGAAGATCAAGTCGCCCTGTGTCGGGACTATGCCGCTCGGCATAACCTCGAAATTATCAATGTTTATTCGGATGCGGCCAAGTCTGGCTCCAGTCTCTTCGGTCGCGACGGGCTTTTGAAAATCATCGCTGACGCTCAATCAGGCGCCTTTTCCGTCGTTCTTGTCGAGAACCTCGATCGCATCTCGCGTGATCAGGAGGACATTGCAGGCGTTTTCAAGCGCCTCGCCTTTTGTGGCGTTGAGATTTTGCAGGTCCACGGCGGACGCGCCGACAAGATGCAAGTTGGCTTGCGGGGACTTCTGGGGTCGATATATTTGCAGGACCTCGCGGATAAAACTCACAGGGGATTGGCGGGACGAGTCGCGTTGGGTAAGTCCGCGGGGGGAAAAGCCTATGGATATCGCGCTGTCGCGGGCAAGCCCGGGGAACTCGAAATCGTGCCCAGCGAAGCTACGGTCGTGCGCCGGATATTCGAGGAGTACGCAGCTGGGAGGTCGCCAAGAAGCATCGCTCACGATCTAAACAGAGACGGCATTCCGGCTCCGCGCGGCGGCGCGTGGGCTGCAAACACCATCAACGGCACTCGATCCAAGGGCACAGGGATCCTGCGCGTCGATCTCTATCGGGGGCGCATCGTTTGGAACAAGATGCGGTACATCCGTGACCCCAACACCGGCAATCGGGTTTCACGTCGGAACTCCGAAAGCGAACACCGCACAGCTGAGGCGCCTCAACTTCGCATTATCGACGACGAGCTGTGGGCGAGAGTGCTTACAAGACAATGTGAAACTGGATCGCGTGGAGGCCGTCTGAACCGGCCCCGGCAGCGACGTCTCCTAAGCGGCATCGTCAAGTGCGGCGCTTGCGGATCGGGAATGACGGTTAGCGGATCCTCCAACGGACGTCTTCGGGTCTGCTGCTCACGTTACAGAGAGAGTGGAAGCTGCGACCACACTCGATCTTACTTCCTGGACGCGCTGGAGATCGGTGTCGTTGATATCTTAAGGCAATTATTGTCGCGCCCCGATGACCTTCGCACCTTCATCGACACATATGTCGCTGAGCGGCGGCTGCTCGTTGCCGATATAGCGAAGGTGCGAAGCAAGGCCGAGGCTGAACTCGCAAAGGCAAAGGCCGCGCTCGAACGGCTCTATGTCCAACTTATCGATGGCGTCGTAGAACAGGACTTCGTCTTGAGGCACAAACCTGAACTGCAGCGTCGAATCGCCATCGCCGAGGCCGATCTCGCTCGCGCCAAACCTCCGCCGACTGTCAACTCACACCCGGCAGCGGTGGGAGCCTACAAGGCTGCTATGGACAACCTGCATGAACTCCTATGTGCGGGGGCCGGAGCAAGCGACGTAGAACTCTTTGGTTCCTTCAGGAAAGTCGTGCACTCGACGATCGTTCACCCTGTCCCACCGAAGGCCCCGATGCAAATCGAGGTCTTTGGTAAGCTATCAGCGCTGACGGGAGAACGCGTTGCAACTATGGT
>CAVWOB010000005.1:0-1470622 GCA_963756335.1 uncultured Alphaproteobacteria bacterium | reverse complement strand
CGCCGGGACGGCGCGGCTGAAGGGCGGCGGCGTAGTCGCGGTCACAGGCAAGGATGGCAAGGCGCTCGCCGATGTCGAGGCGCGTCACATCATCGTGGCGACGGGCGCCCGGCGCCGCACCCTTCCCTGGCTCGAACCCGACGGCAAGCTCGTCTGGACCTACAAGGAGGCCATGATCCCGGATGCGACGCCGAAAACCCTGCTGGTGGTCGGCTCCGGCGCCATCGGCATCGAGTTCGCGAGCTTCTACAACGTGCTCGGCTAAAACGACCGTCGTCGAAATCTTGGACCGCATCCTGCCGGTGGAGGACGAGGAGGTCTCGGCCTTCGCCAGGAAGGCGTTTGAGAAGCAGGGCATGACGATCCACACCGGCGCCAAGGTGGAGAAGCTCGCCAAGGCGGCGAACAGCGTCAAGGCGACGCTCACCCTCAAGGACGGCAAGCAGCAGAAGGCCGAATTCGATCGCGTGATCCTCGCGGTCGGCATTGCCGGCAATGTCGAGAATCTCGGCCTCGAAGAATTGGGCGTGAAGATCGACAAGTCGCACATCGTCATCGACGAGTATTGCCGCACGGCCGCGCGCGGCGTCTACGCCATCGGCGACGTGGCCGGCCCGCCCTGGCTCGCGCACAAGGCCAGCCACGAGGGCATTCTTTGCGTCGAGAAGATCGCGGGCCACAGCGGCGTCCATCCCCTCAATGTGCGCAACATTCCGGGCTGCACCTATTCGCAGCCGCAAGTCGCCTCCATCGGGTTGACCGAGGCGGCGGCGCGCGCGAACGGCCGCGAGATCAAGGTCGGCCGCTTCCCCTATCGCGGCAACGGCAAGGCCATCGCGCTCGGCGAGCCGGATGGCTTCGTGAAGACGATCTTCGACGCGAAAACCGGCGAGCTGCTCGGCGCGCATATGATCGGCGCCGAGGTTACCGAGCTGATCCAGGGCTTTTCCATCGCGAAGACGCTGGAGACCACGGAGGCGGAGCTGATGCAGGCCATCTTCCCGCATCCGACGCTGTCCGAGATGATGGGCGAGAGCGTGCTCGACGCCTACGGCCGCGCCATCCACATCTGACGCGACAGGCCGGGAGCGGAAAGTTGGGCTGATTTCGGAGAGTGCCCGCTGCTGGGGGACGAGCCGTCGTTCCTGCCCGGCACCGATTCACCACTCGAAACGCTGCCTTCTCTTTTCGATTTTTCTGAGTCGTAGCCGCACGGGGGAATAGCCGCGTGGATGCCCGGATTTCGCAAAAACTCAATCCAGGCTAGTCTTCCTGAGAAGATGAGGAATCATGCTGACGATGAGCTCAAGCACATGATGCAATCGGGGAACCAAAGCAAAGCCGTATGTATCGAGTTCCGCCGCGTCTCGGAATTGCGGGACCTCTGTATCGATCTGCATTCGCCGGAGGCATATTTTCGTGCAGATGACGACAAGCTAAGCGCTCCTTACAAGCGAAAATTCTTTCTCGCTTTGGAGCGTGATCTGCAAGGATTAGACGCCGAGGCATGGGAGTTTCTGAAAGGTGAGGCCCGGCCTTATTTGAAGGCGCCACACCCGAAACGCCGATGGCAGCAGCTATTTGACAAGTTGAACGAAGCAAAAGGCTACAATTATCTGGTCAGCATCGGTTGCGAAAACGTCAAGTTCATTCCGCGCGCGAAAACCCGTAGCGTCGAAACGCCGGACGTGAAAGGGTTGCTAGATGCGGCCACGGTTTTATGCGAAGTGAAAACCATCAATGTGTCGGATGACGAGATCAATCGGTTTGCTGCGGGCCTTGTAGGGAAGATATCGCTCCAACTTGCAAAGGGATTCTTCGACAAGCTAGGCAACGACATTAGAAAAGCCGCAGCTCAATTGTCAGCGTTCGACAACGGCTCGGCAGCTCGCCGGATTGTGTACGTGGTTTTCAATTTCGATGATCGCCTTCACGAATACGCGGACGAGTATCAAAGGCAAATCGAAGCCCACATTGCAAGCGCCGCACTGGCCAACATCGAAGTTGTGCCCGATGTGAAGCCGCCATTCCATTCGGCCATTTGAGCATGGCCGAGTTGGGAGGGAATGAAATATCATTATCCGTGCCGATCAGCCCTTGCCTATCTCGACGGTATCTGTGCCCTCGATGATGAGGCCGGTTCCGGCGCTCGACTCCCCCCTTGCCCAACGCGCTACGCGCCTTCTCAAGCGAAGCCTTTCGGGCGAAGACTTGCATTCCTGCCTAGAGAAAAGTAAGGCTCATGCCAATCGAAGGGGAAAGCCACTTGGATGGTTGTGACGGGGAACCTACCGGCCAAGGGGATGGTGAGTGGGAGATCGGCGTGGGCGGCATGCGGGAACGGCACGTCAACTTTGAGCTTCTGCCGAGATATAATGCAATCCGTAAAAGGCTCAGCGGACGGATAAAAGGCGCAATCGCCGTAGTTTTGATTTGCGTGATTATGGTTTTGGGCTCCGCGCCCAGTATCGCGGGCACCTTAGAGGACGCTGCTGCGGCATATAAGCGGGGGGACTATGCTACCGCTTTGCAGCTCTACCGCTCGCTTGCCGACAAGGGCAACGCCATTGCCCAGGACAGCCTCGGAGACATGTACAATTATGGCAAGGGCGTGCCGCAGAACCAAGCTGAAGCGGAAAGAAGGTATCGCCTCGCTGCCAGGCAGGGCCTTGCCAAAGCCCAAAACGATATGGAGTTCCTGTCTACGCTCAAGGCGTTGCGCACGGGCGACTATTCGGAGTCAGTAAAGTGGTATCGGCTTTCTGCCGGGCAAGGTGACGCCCACGGTCAGCTCGCTCTTGGGAGCGCATACAAGTCCGGTTTGGGAGTGCCGCAGAACTACGTTGAGGCGGCAAAGTGGTTTCTCCGAGCTGCCGAGCAAGGCAAGGATTCCGCCGCGTGGTACATGCTGGGATTGGCCTATGCTAGGGGACAGGGCGTCCCGCAGGACTATATCAGGGCTTACATGTGGCTGAACTTAGCAGCTGCGAAGGGGCAACCGTTTGCCAAAGATCGAGACTTCGTTGCGGGCTCAATGACTGCCGCTCAAATCGCTGAGGCGCAGAAGCTAGCCGCAGAGTGGAGCCCGAAGACAGCCCGCGAGTCATTAAACATAACACCGCAATCTCCTTCGCTAAGGAAGCCTTCGCCAAAGGAGCCTGAAACGGCTGCAACGGCGGGAACGGCCTTTTTCGTTTCTAAGAACGGCAAATCACTCACCAATGCCCACGTCGTCGAGGGCTGCCAACAAATTCGCATAAGCGGTGCCCAAGCACGCCTACTAGCGCGAGATAGTAAGAACGATCTTGCGCTGCTAGCAGTCGATTTGCATCCGGCACATTGGGCTACTTTGCGCACTTCAGTGCGACAAGGCGAAGACATTGTTGTCTATGGGTTCCCTCTGCCCGGCGTCCTTTCGTCCGGCGGCAATGTTTCTACCGGAAATGTGACAGCCCTAACGGGGCTTGGCGACGATAGCCGCTTCCTGCAAATCTCCGCTCCCGTCCAGCCTGGTAACAGCGGGGGGCCACTTCTTGACCGGAGCGGCAATGTGGTTGGCGTTGTGGTCTCAAAGCTCAACGCGCTGAGCGTGGCCTCGGCTACTGGCGACGTTCCGCAAAACGTGAATTTCGCAATCAAGGCTTCCGTAGCGCTGGCATTTCTCGAGACTCAGCACCTAACGCGGGAGCACGATCCGCTTGCACGCACGCTTTCCACGCCCGACATAACTGCACTAGCTCAGACTATAACGGTCCAGGTGCTCTGTATTCGGTAAATACCCGGCTGCGGTACGGCTTTGCCCGCCTCTCCGCCGAGCGCCAGGAAGCGGAAAAAGCCAGCCCGGATTTCGTTCGCCTCGCTGGCAGCACCCGGCCATCCGCGGAAATCGCAAAGTCGGGCATCGAGGAGAACAGAGGGGCTGCGGGCGCGTAGAAAAGCCGCGACGGTCTGCCCTGTGCGCGCCCCGCGTATCGCGCAAGGAGCTCCCAGCGTCGCACGGGTTCATGCTTTGATCCGCTTATGGAGGTGTAGCCGCCTACATATGCTCAGTTTGAGACTTACAGCTTTCGACCCTGAAGAGCCTTGCTGGCCGCGAGCGCCAGCTCGATGCAGTCCGGCGGCGAGGCGCAGATCGGCGGCGACGTTCGGGGCGACCGCCCGGCGTTGGCCGCGAGCGCCAGCTCGATGCGGACCGGCGGCGAGGCGCGGACAGGCGGCGACGTTCGGGGCGATGGCCCCGCGCTGGCCGCGAGCGCCAGCTCGATGCAGTCCGGCGGCGAGGCGCGGACAGGCGGCGACGTTCGGGGCGATGGCCCGGCGCTGGCCGCGAGCGCCAGCTCGATGCAGTCCGGCGGCGAGGCGCGGACAGGCGGCGACGTTCGGGGCGATGGCCCGGCGCTGGCCGCGAGCGCCAGCTCGATGCGGACCGACGGCGACCGCCCGGCGCGGACAGGCGGCGACGTTCGGGGCGACCGCCCGGCGCTGGCCGCGAGCGCCAGCTCGATGCGGACCGACGGCGAGGCGCGGACAGGCGGCGACGTTCGGGGCGACCGCCCGGCGCTGGCCGCGAGCGCCAGCTCGATGCGGACCGACGGCGAGGCGCGGACAGGCGGCGACGTTCGGGGCGATGGCCCCGCGCTGGCCGCGAGCGCCAGCTCGATGCGGTCCGGCGGCGAGGCGCGGACAGGCGGCGACGTTCGGGGCGACCGCCCGGCGCTGGCCGCGAGCGCCAGCTCGATGCGGACCGACGGCGAGGCGCGGACAGGCGGCGACGTTCGGGGCGACCGCCCGGCGCTGGCCGCGAGCGCCAGCTCGATGCGGACCGACGGCGAGGCGCGGACAGGCGGCGACGTTCGGGGCGATGGCCCCGCGCTGGCCGCGAGCGCCAGCTCGATGCGGTCCGGCGGCGAGGCGCGGACAGGCGGCGACGTTCGGGGCGATGGCCCCGCGCTGGCCGCGAGCGCCAGCTCGATGCAGTCCGGCGGCGAGGCGCGGACAGGCGGCGACGTTCGGGGCGATGGCCCGGCGCTGGCCGCGAGCGCCAGCTCGATGCGGACCGACGGCGACCGCCCGGCGCGGACAGGCGGCGACGTTCGAGGCGATGGCCCGGCGCTGGCCGCGAGCGCCAGCTCGATGCGGACCGACGGCGAGGCGCAGATCGGCGGCGACGTTCGGGGCGATGGCCCCGCGCTGGCCGCGAGCGCCAGCTCGATGCAGTCCGGCGGCGAGGCGCGGACAGGCGGCGACGTTCGGGGCGACCGCCCGGCGTTGGCCGCGAGCGCCAGCTCGATGCGGACTGACGGCGACCGCCCGGCGCGGACAGGCGGCGACGTTCGAGGCGATGGCCCGGCGCTGGCCGCGAGCGCCAGCTCGATGCGGACCGACGGCGACCGCCCGGCGCGGACAGGCGGCGACGTTCGAGGCGATGGCCCGGCGCTGGCCGCGAGCGCCAGCTCGATGCAGTCCGGCGGCGAGGCGCGGACAGGCGGCGACGTTCGGGGCGACCGCCCGGCGTTGGCCGCGAGCGCCAGCTCGATGCAGTCCGGCGGCGAGGCGCAGATCGGCGGCGACGTTCGGGGCGACCGCCTGATGCGGACCGACGGCGAGGCGCGGACAGGCGGCGACGTTCGGGGCGACCGCCCGGCGTTGGCCGCGAGCGCCAGCTCGATACAGTCCGGCGGCGAGGCGCAGTCCGACGGCGACGTTCGGGGCGATGGCCCCGCGCTGGCCGCGAGCGCCAGCTCGATGCGGACCGGCGGCGACCGCCCGGCGCGGACAGGCGGCGACGTTCGGGGCGATGGCCCCGCGCTGGCCGACGGCGCGATGCTCCACAGATTGTATACAATCCGAAAGCGCCTGCCCGGCGCAACCCTATGGCGCGCCGCGTTTCACGCAAGCTCTTGTGAAACAACTGGCATGCCACATGCCACATGCCACATGCCACATGCCGAATGCCACATGCCGAATGCCACATATCATATACAGCATGCCTCGCGCGGCCAGCACCAGCTCGCGCCAAATGCAACACCCGAAGTCGAAATTAGCACTCTGTTAAACACGTTCTGCTAAGTTGTTCTCATGCAAATCAGCACATTAACTTGATCAATTTTCGACCCGACCAACATAAGGCGAAAATGTAGACGCGTCTTAAGTAATGCGTTCTTGCTTCTGTTCGAAATTACTCGCGACTTGCATGATGCATTCTACCGCGCGCAACGCGAACACATTACACGCCACACACAGCTCTCTCACACTCTCTCACATGCATATTATGCACTTCGCTCGCCGCGCATCTTGACGCGGCTTTTTTCACCACGCGCAGAAAACTTGCCCGAAATTATAGCGCGCATTTTATGTGCGTGAAACATGCGCTGCGCAAAACATGCTTGCCGGGAAGCGTGCGTGAAACATGCACTTCACACGCAGGCTCAGACACATGCTCGCAGAACGTGTGCGTGAAACAACCGCTTCGGATTTGAAAATTTCTGCGCACGTTTTTCGTGTGCGCGATTTTATGGCGGAATTTTCGAGAGTTTTTAAAGCGCGCTTAACTCGTGCGGCTAAGTGTGCGCAAAACAGGAGCGTTGCGGCCCCCCCTCACTCCCCCCCCGAAGCGCCTTGCGGAAGCCTTAAGGTCCGCCTATCCCATTGATTTTACTGAGATAAAATTCGCATCGACGCCAAAGCGAAGCGGTTGCAAGCGCGCCCGGCGCAACCTCGGGCTAGGCTTTTCGGTAAACGCGCGCAACTTCGTAACCGTTAATTCGCGAATTACAGGATTTTTGAATTGCACATTTCGCGTCTTTTTCCGCTTTTTCGCAGGCGATTCCCGCATTTTGAAGGGTCACGCCATCGCATTTCCGGCCGTTAACACTCGCCGATTTTAACCATGTGGCGGCGGTACGAACATCACCCGCCGTCTACAGTTCGAAAATCTCGAACTGTAGAGCGCATGCGGCGCCCGCATTGTCATGGCCGCGCCCTCGAGGCGGCCATCCAGGGGCAAAAACGACGCGTTCCATTCGGTCCTGGATGGAGTGGGACAAGTCCGGGCATGACAAGCGGCGGCTACTTGATCTTGAACCGGTTCTTCACCGCGAGCAGGACCAGGAAGATCAGCGCGGCGCTCAGCGGAACCTGAACGAAGGCTTCGAGGAAGCTCACCGCGTCGGGGATGTCCGGCTCGCCATTGCCGCCATAGAGGCATCGATAGGCTTGCGCGATGCGCGCGTCGCGGCTGCCGCTGAACAGCACCAGCGCGTTGCGTCCCGACAGGAACAGCGCCTTGACGAACGGCGTCCCGCAGCTCCAATTGTGCGGGTCCGCCATGCGCACGTAGAGGACGGCGAAGGCGGCCACGCTCGCCAGCCAGAGCGCGGCGGGCCGGACGATGGAGCGGCCGCAATCCGCGAACACATCGTAGAAGACGCCAAGCCACAGGCCGGGATGCCAAAACTTGTCCGCCGTCCAGCGCCGCGACCGCAACTCGCCCTTGAACGCCATCTGCTCGCGGTCGTAATCCGCGCCCTGGATCGCCATGCGCCGGATCGCGCGATATTTCGGCAAGAGCGCAGGATCGCCGAAGCGCCAGGGCCAGCGGCTCGGTAGCGGGAAGCTCACACTATCGAGGTCCGGCCCCTGCTTGAAGTCGGCCTGGCAGAAGCTCGGCGCCCGCGAGAAGAATGCCCCCGTCAGGTCGAACGCGCGCTCCACCTTGATGGCGGTGAAATCCGCGTCCGTCTTGTTCTTTTGCGATCCAAACTTCACGTCCCGGAAGGACGTGCTCTTCGTGAAGGTCGCGCTGTCGAACCAGGCGGCGCCCGAGAAGGCCGCGCCGCCGAACCGGGCGTCGCCCGAGAAGGCCGCGCCGCCGAACCGGGCGGCGCCCGAGAAGGCCGCGCCGCCGAACCGGGCGGCGCCCGAGAAGGCCGCGCCGCCGAACCGGGCGGCGCCCGAGAAGGCCGCGCCGCCGAACCGGGCGGCGCCCGAGAAGGCCGCGCCGCCGAACCGGGCGGCGCCCGAGAAGGCCGCGCCGCCGAACCGGGCGGCGCCCGGAAAAACGAAGCCGCGCATGTCGATGACGATATTGTCAATCGCAATTGACTTGACAAGCGGCTCACCGGGCTCAGGCTTGTCTTTATCTTCTCCCGCTGCCTCTTTGGTCCCGTCAGCCCCCGTTGCAAGAAAGAGGCAGCGGGAGAAGTCGGCTGCGGCTCGCTCCATCCATTTGCGCGTCTCCTCGTTCTTCGGTTCGAGGCTGCCGAACCAGTCTTTCTCCGCCGCCCAGGCGCCCTCCGCCTCCAGCGCCTTGCGCCCGGCGAGCAGCGCATCCGCCCAGGCGTTCCAATGCGCCTTCGCGGCCTCATGCGCGATTTTGCGGGCGTTATCCTCGTCTTTGCCTCCGGCCAAGGCGGCGGCGCGCGCCTCGGCGCGCTTGCCCTCGCATTCCAGGAACCGCGCAACCGTTTCGTCCCGCGTCATGGCCCACGCCTCCGCCTCATTTGCGCAAAGCTTTAGCCTGCAACTGCTTACTTTGACAATCGGGATCGGAGGTTCTATGCAGCAGGCGCTGAAAAGACCTGAAGATGCGGCTTCATCCTTCGAGACGGCGCTTCGCGCCTCCTCAGGATGAGGCTTCGACAGGCTCAGGGTGAGGCGCTCCTCTCTGAAGAGGATTGCCCCGCGCTATTCTTCTTCCGGCTCGGCGCCGGGAATGTCGATGAGCGCGCGCAGCGCCGTGCGCGCCCGCGACAGCCTCGATTTCACGGTGCCGACCGAGATGTTCAGCACTGCTGCGGCTTCCTCGTAGCGCAGCCCTTCCACCGCGATCAGCATGAGCACCTCGCGGTGGTCGTCGGTGAGCAGCTGGAAGGCCTGCTGCACTTCGGACAGCAGCAGATGATTGTGCTGCTGCGCCGGCGCATAGGTGGGCGCGTCCTTCTCCAGGCCGTTGCGATAGGCCATGTCGTGCTGGGCGCGGCGCTTGTCGTTGCGGAAGACGTTCTTGAGGATGACGAAGAGCCAGGCCCGCAAATTGGTGCCCGGCTGCCATGAACTCGATGTTGGCGATGGCCCGCGCGAGACATTCCTGGACGAGGTCGTCCGAATAGTCAGCGTCGCGCGTCATGTAACGCGCAAACCGTCGCAAGCGGGGAATCTCCGCTTTCATGGCGGAGATGGTTTCGCGGTGATCTCGCGACATGAGGTTGTGCTGTCTCGTCCTGCCTTCCCGTCATATAGGCGCAGATTGTTAAGAAAGTAAGGGTTTCCCCGCGCAGGTCGCGTCTATGTTCCCGGCCCAGGAACCCGCGCCGCGGCGGCGTGTTGGTCCGTCGCTGTCCGCGCGCGGAGGAATGCCCCCCGCGCCGGGCCGTTTTGGAGGTAGCGATGCCGGATGCCGCGGCGAGAAGGCCCAATGGCGAAACGCCAGCCGGGAGCGAGAGACGCGCCGAACTTCAACCCTCGGATCTTCCAGACCCAAGGGGTCTGCCGGAGCTTCGCATCTACAGCCGGTCGCAGATTTTCTTCTGGTGGCCGGTCTGGCTCGCGGGCTACATCATGGCCGCGATCACGGCCATATGGGGACAGCCGCTCACCTTGTCGAACGGGACCAGGATCCTGGTGCATCCCAACACCGGCGCCGGGATCAGCTTCATCATCATCCTGACGCTCATCATGATGCTGACGAGCGTGAAGCTTCGCGGCATCTATTCGGTCGTGCTGCTGCTCACGGTGGCGTTCATGACGGTGCTGTTCGCGTGGCTCGGCTGGTGGGATCGCATCTTCGCCTTCATTCCGCAGCTCACCGTCTATATGAACCTTGGCTTCTACCTCATTTTTTCGACCGTGCTTTTCGCCGTGTGGGCGCTGCGTTTCCTCCTGTTCGACCGTCTCGTTTTCTGGCGCCTGCGGCCGGGGCAGCTCACCGAGGAGCACATCATCGGCGGCGGCGAACAGAGCTACGACACGCGCGGCATGGTGTTCGAGCAGCGCGGCAACGACTTCTTCCGCCACACCGTCGGCTTGGGCGCGGCCGACCTTCTCCTGATCACGACCGGCGCGCGGAAGCAGGAGATCGACATTCCGAACGTGCTGTTCGCCGACCGCAAGATCAAGACCATGCAAAGGCTGATCGCGATCAAGCCCGAGGAAGCGCTGGCGAAGACGGCGCGCCGCTGAACCGCGAACCATCGGCCTGGCTCCACGCTGTAAGTTGCGACTTCGGGCCGGCTTCACTGCGGGAGGGGACCGCGATCGTCTCTCCGCCTATTTCATGATATTCCGATGCGTGCCGGGGATGCAAGAAACGTTGCGCAAGTTTTTCTCGGCGATTACTCCGGAACCAGAACACACGAGGCGAATAGACCTTTACGAAATTGGCCTATCGAAAGCCCTTTGGCAAAATGGGTTTAAGGGTGAGGGATGCATAAACAAGCCGTTTGCAACACTGAGCGATCGGCGTTATATAGATCCCGCGCCGCCGCAACAGGCCGCAAGTTTCGCGACCGATCCATCGGCTACGGTTTTTCCACGGCTCGATGGACCGCTGGAATTCAAACTTGATTATCTTGCAACGGCCGATCATGAAAAGGATAGCATTTTTTGCGCATTATGATCGAGACGGCGTAATAGACGATCACGTAATCTATTATTTGCGTGGATTGCAAAAGGTCTCGTCTCGCATCTTATTTGCTTCAAACTGCAAATTGGCTCTTGGCGAAGCTGCCAAGCTTGACGGCATCGCGGAGCTTGTTCACGACGGCCGGCACGACGAATACGATTTTGGAAGCTGGAAGCGGTGTTTCAAGTCCCTCGACTACAATCTGGACGCCTGGGACGAAGTCATAATCGCTAATGACTCCTGCTATGCGCCGCTCTGGCCGCTCGATGATCTATTCAACAAAATGCAAGCTGTAAGTTGCGACTTTTGGGCGCCGACCGGCTTCACTGCGGGAGGGGACCGCGATCATCTCTCCGCCTATTTCATGATATTCCGATGCGTGCCGGGGATGCAAGAAACGTTGCGCAAGTTTTTCTCGGCGATTACTCCGGAACCAGAACACACGAGGCGAATAGACCTTTACGAAATTGGCCTATCGAAAGCCCTTTGGCAAAATGGGTTTAAGGGTGAGGGATGCATAAACAAGCCGTTTGCAACACTGAGCGATCGGCGTTATATTCTACAGATCCCATTTCTGAAAATTCGAATTATAAGGGATAATCCAACCTATATTGTCCGGCTCGGGAAATTATTGGATGAGCTGAATACCTCCTACCCTCGCGCGCTCATTGATGCGCATATGCTCCGCACGATCGGCACAAGCAACCCAGCGCATCATAATCTTTTGCTGCCAGTACGCTGGAAATATAACCGTTTTGGACTTTCGATACTGAGTAAACTTGATCGCAACAAGCACGCAACGGCGCGTTATTTGTGGTGGAAAGTATATGCGTCTATTTTTGGCGCGCGTTTCTTCGCCTTCTATTGGCCGTTTAGAAATCCGCACGCATCCCCTCGTTCAGCCGAAACCGTGTAGAAACGCGGCGGCTCACGTCTGTGCAGCCTAGCGGGACCAAACCATTGACCATATTGGAACGAGGGATCGCGGCTCTGCATCGCCGCGGGAGCGATCCTTGATCGAGGCCCGGCCGGCGCGGGCTTCGGCTCTCACGAAGGCACACGCCTTTCCATCACCCCCCAACGTCGAATGCCGGAGCCGCGCGCATGCGCTGCTTGCATGCAAAGCTGCAGATTGCTAACCAAGCGGCGGGGCAGAAAAGTGGGGGGTGCATGCAACCGGCTGACGCGGGCCTTGCTCTTGTGACATGGCAAGGGTGGGGCGTACTTTCCGTCATGGCGGCGCTGACCGCGCTGCTGGCGACGATCCTCGCGTGGCTTCTCCCCTTTCCCGACCGCTCGATCGGCCGCCAGCTCGCCCACTACGAAGACCGCATGGCGCTGAAGGATCGCCTCGGCGCCGCGCCGCCGTTCAGCGCCTATCTCCTCACCGTGCGCCGCTTCAACGAGTGGCTGCTGGAATGGTTCGGGCCATCGCTCAGCACCCAGGCTTTCGAGCGCTGCCTCGCCATCGCGTTCATCTTTCCGGTCGCGCTGCTCCTCGTCGCGCTCCTCACCAACGGCATGACCGACAGCCGGATCTCCCCCTGGCAGGCGGCGGTGTTCGCAGGCGCGTTCGCGATCATCGCCTTTGTGATCGTGGCGGCGTTCCGCAATCTGCTGCGGCTGATCGAGCACGGCTGGACGATGTTCGGCGGCGACCATGACCTCGCGGCGACCATCGCGCGGGTGCTGCTCGGCGCCTTCGCCTTCATGGTGGCCTTCACCATCTCCTTCGCCATCGCATCGGCGTTCTCGGGACAGGTTTCGAACGCGGGCTCGGTGCTGGGCGCCATGGCGGGCGGCTTCGCGCTCGCTTTCGCGCTGGCGGTGGCGTTCGCGCTCGCTGGCGCAACGCTGTTCTCACTCGCCATCGCGGTGCTGGCGGGCGCGGCTCTCGCCTTTGCGAGCGAATTCAGCTTCCTCCTGTTTCTGTTCTTCATCCTGCTGCCTCTCGTGAACGCCTCCATCGACTGGCTATCCTGGGGCGCGACGCGCTTCTTCCTGCAGCAGGCGGAGATCGCCGAGCCCGATCTTCTGGGCGAGCTGAAAGTCTTCGGCGCCGTGCTCGGCACGTTCGCATCCGGCGCGGCTCTGATGGTGACGCTCACGGCGCTGCTCCCGAACGCGCTCGAACTCATGAATCTCGCCTTCGTGTCCGCGAACCTGCCCCGCTTCAACTGGGAAGCGCTCCTGCACAAGGCGCTGAAAGCGCCCTGGACGGATGGGCTGTTCGTCACCGGCATGCTGATGACGGCCATCGTGCCGGCGGCGGCGCACCTTACCGTCGGCCTCACCGGCGTGCTGGCGCGGCTGACGCCCGGCGCGGATACGGCGGCGCACAGCATTTCCGACCATCCCGAAGTTCAGCTCTCGCCCAAGGAGCAAGCGCCGGTAAAGCTCACGCTGATCATCTCGCGCATGTGGTATATCGTGGCCGCATGCGTGACCTTCGGCGTTATCGCGGGCGCGAGCGCGCTCGTCTATGTCGCGCACGCGCCGGTCGCGCAGTTCCTGGCCGATACGGCCCTGTGCGCGACCTCGTGGAGCCACGGCAAATGCGCGTGGTTTTGATCGCTTAAGCAACTGCGTTTACAGTGTTGTAGTTTCCAACTCCGCGGGCTCTGCCGATTGCTGGAGAAACGCGCCCGCATGAAGAAGGCGTTCGCCATGCAAGGCAAGAAGCTGAGCCGCGTCATGTTCGTCCTCCTCGCCGTGTTCGCGCTTCCGGCCGGGGCGGCTCGCGCGGAGGAGGCGAAGCCCGCCGCGCAGGCCCCGCACGCCCGGACGGGCGGGGAGGCCGCCGCGCAACTTCCCGCCGACAGCGTCACGGACCGCACCATCACGCTCGGCGGGCAGGCGCTCGCCTACAAGGCCACGGCGGGGACGCTGCCCCTTTTCGGCGCGAAAGGCGAAGTCGCCGCGAAAATCTTCTACGTCGCCTATGTGGCCGAGAACCGCTCCAGCCGCCCGGTCACCTTCGCCTTCAACGGCGGCCCTGGCGCCGCCGCGGCCTTCCTGCATCTCGGCGCCATCGGTCCGCGCGTTGCGCCCTTCACGGAGAACGGCGCCGAGCCGGTGCGCCCGGTTCAGCTTGCCGACAACCCCGACAGCTGGCTCGCCTTCAGCGACCTCGTGTTCATCGATCCGGTCGGCACGGGCTACAGCCGCGCCACGGGCGGCGAGGAGGGCGAGCACGCCTTCTGGGGCGTCGACAAGGATGCCGAATTCCATCGCCGAATTCGTGACGCTCTACCTCACGCGAAACGGGCGCGATCTTGCGCCGGTGTACCTCGCGGGCGAGAGCTACGGCGGCTTTCGCGCGGCGCTGCTGGCGGATCGCCTGCTGGCGAAGGGCGTCAATGTGAAGGGCGCGACCTTGGTTTCGCCCGCGCTTGAGTTCTCGATGCTGCGGGGCGACGACTTTCAGCTTCTGCCGCTGGCCTTGGCGCTGCCCTCGCTGACGGCGGCGCATATCGAGATGCGCGACGGTCCGAAGGCGCCGCTCGACGCGGTCCGCGAAGCCGAGGTCTATGCGCGCACGGCCTATCTCACGCATCTCGCGGACGGCCTCAAAGAGGACGGCGCCGTGGTCGCAAAGCTCGCCGAATTCACGGGCCTCGACGCCGAAAAGGTCGCGAAGCATCACGGCCGCGTTCCGGCCGACCTGTTCATCCGCGATTACGAGCGCCGGACCGACCGGGCGCTGAGCCGCTACGACGCCACGGTGAGCGTACCCGCGCCGCAGCCGGAGGATCATGAGCGCTTCGATCCGATCCTCGACGGCGCGGTGACGGCGTTGCGCCCAGCCGCCGTGAACTATCTCAGGCAGGAGCTGGGCTTCCGGACCGATGCCGAATACCGACTGCTCAACCGCAGCGCGAGCGGGCATTGGGATTTCGGGACCAAGCCCGGCCGCCAGGGCTTCGCCGGCTCGCTGGACGATCTGGAGAAAGCGCGCATGCGCAACCCCGCGCTCAAGGTGCTCATCGCGCACGGCTACACCGATCTCGTGACGCCCTACGCCGTTTCGAAATATCTTATCGGCCAGCTTCGGCCCATCGAGGGAGCGGCGCCGATCGAGGTTCGCGTCTATCGCGGCGGCCATATGATGTATTTGCGGTCCGCTTCTCGCGCCGCGCTCACCGGCGACGCCCGCCGGATGTACGAGGAAGGCGCGCAGCAATAGGCGGCGGCCCGCGCCCCGATCACAATGGCGCTAGCCGGGCGGCGGCGCCCTTGCCCTGAGCGCTCCCTATGCAAAGCTCTTGGATTATTAATTCAAGGGCAGACGCGCGGGAGCCACGATGATTACGCCCAAAATCCATCAAACGAGCGACGCGGTCGCGCTGCATTACAACGAGCTTGACGCCTTCTACCGCGAAATTTGGGGAAACCACGTTCACCACGGCTATTGGCGAACGGGCAAGGAAACGAGCGACGAAGCCGCGGAAGCCTTGGCCGAGCTTGTCGCCGGGCGCCTCGATCTCGCGCCGGGCCAGCGCGTCTGCGATATCGGCTGCGGCTATGGCGAGACGGCGCGGCTGTTCTCCTCGCGCTATGCGGTGTCGCTCGAAGGCGTGACGATCTCGGAGAGCCAGTTCCGCGTCGCGGCGGAGCGCACGGCGCCCAGCGTTTCGATCTCGCTGTGCGACTGGCTGCAAAACCGCTTCCCGGACCGGCATTTCGACCGCGCCTACGCCATCGAAAGCTCCGAGCATATCGGCGACAAGCGGCGCTTCTTTTCCGAGGCCTGGCGCGTGCTGCGGCCGGGCGGGCGTCTCGTGGTGTGCGCGTGGCTCGCGAAAACCGGCGCGGCGGCGTGGGAGCGGCGCTTCCTTCTCGAACCCATTTGCCGCTATGGCCGCCTGCCCGGCATGGGGACGGAGGAGGATTACCGCGCGCTGGCGGAGGCCGCCGGTTTCGACGCCATCGGCTCCGGCGACATCAGCGCGGAGGTGCGGCGCACTTGGCCGATCTGCATCCGGCGCTCGCTGTCGAAGCTCGCGAGCGACCGCCGCTATCGCGCCTTCCTGCTGGCGCCGGGGCCGCAGAACAAAGCCTTCGCGCTTACGCTGTTTCTGATCCACGCCGCCTATACGGCCGGCGCCATGCGCTATTGCGTTCTCACCTACCGCAAACCCCAATAAAAGTCATGCCGCCTCAGAGCCCGGCGCGGCTCGAACGGAGGCGGCGGCACGGCCACACCGGCGCTTTTCCGGGGGACGCACGTTAAGCGCGCACATAGGAGCCCGGCGCGTCCTCGATCGGCTGCGCGACCCCGCATCCGGGCTCGCGCGGCGCAACCCGCTCGCCCGACAGCGAACCGAGCCACTTCGCGTGATCCGGCCACCACGAGCCTGCATGCTCCGTCGCCCTCGCGAGGAAGGCGTCGACGGAAGGCAGCACTTTCGGATCGCCGTCTTCCAGCAGCCAATACATGTATTTCGGCTTGGCCGGCGGATTGATCACGCCCGCGATGTGCCCGAGCTGGCCAGCACGAAGCGAACCGGGCCGCCGAACAGCTTCGCGCCGATGAGCACCGACTGGGCGGGCGCGATGTGGTCTTCCTTGGTGGCGAGTTCGTAGATCGGGATGGTGATGCGGCTCAAGTCGAGCGTGACGCCGCCGAGCTTGAGAAGGCCGCGCGCCAGCTTGTTTTCGAGATAGAACTCCCGCAGATAGAAGCTGTGATTGGCGGGCGGCATCCGCGTCGAATCCGAGTTCCAGAACAGAAGGTCGAACGGGAAGGGCTGCTTGCCGAGCAGGTAGTTGTTCACGATGTAGGGCCAGATCAAATCCTTCGGCCGGAGCGCGTTGAATACCGTCGACATGCGCGCGCCGTCCAGATAGCCGGCCTTGAACATCACCTCGTCGAGCGCTTTCAGCTGCTCGTCGTCGATAAACACCAGGAGATCGCCGGCGTTGGTGAAATCCACCTGCGCCGCGAAGTAGGTCGCCGAGCGGATGCGATGGTCTCCCTTCGCCGCCATGTAGGCGAGCGTGCTGGCGAGCAGCGTCCCGCCCACGCAATAGCCGAGCGAATTCATCTGCGGCTCGCCGGTGATACGCTCGACGGCGTCCACCGCCTCGATAACCCCCTGGCGCATATAGTCTTCGAACGTCTTGGCGGCGAGCCCGGCGCCGGGATTGACCCAGGAGACGATGAACACGGTGAAACCCTGGTCCACCGCCCATTTGATGTATGATTTCGGCGGCGTGAGGTCGAGGATGTAGAACTTGTTAATCCAGGGCGGGATGATCAGAAGCGGGGTCTGAAACACGCTTTCCGTCGTAGGCGTGTACTGGATGAGTTGCATCACCTCGTTCTGATAGACGACCTTGCCCGGCGTGATCGCGAGGTTTTTGCCCACCTCGAAAGCCGACATATCTGTCTGGCGGATGCGCAGGAGTTCGCCCGAGTGGTTCAGATCGTCGAGAAGCTGGGTCATGCCCTTGGCGAGGTTCTGCGCGTTCGACGAAACCGTCGCGCGGATCACCTCGGGGTTCGTGAACGGAAAGTTCGACGGCGAGAGCGCGCTGACGATCTGGTTCAGATAGAACTCGGCGCGATGCTTGATCTGGGCGTCGACGGTGGACGCGTTGTGGACCATGCCCTCAGCCCACTTGCCGGACAGCAGATAGGCCTGCTTCATGAAATCGAAAACCGCGTTCTCCGTCCATTCCTTGTCGTTGAACCGCGTGTCGCCGGGCGCCGGTTTTACGACCGGCTCCACCTCCTGGCCGAGAAAGCGCTTGTAGGTGCGCCCCCACAACTCGACCATATCCTGGCTGAGCTTCGTCTGCGCCGCGGTGTATCCTTGGGGGTCGGCCATCCAATATTGGGCGATGGGCGCGAACAGCTTGCCCGCATCGGCCATCCCGCCCGCCACCGTGAAGGCGCCGCTGCGCTTGTCCTTGTCCTCGACCATCTTCGCGAGAACCTTGCCGCCCATCTCGAAGGCGCGAAGCATGTTGGCCGCGAACTGCTCCGGCGTCTGCATTCCGGGGACGGGCGGCATTCCCGGGAAAGGCTGCGCGCCGGCGGCGGCGGGCTTATTCTCAGCCGGTTTCTCCACCGCAGGCTTGGGCGCGGGCCGCTCCGTCTTCGCGGCCGCTTGCGCCGCGGCCGGCTTAGGCGCGGGCTGCTCCAGCTTTTCGGCGACCTTCGCCAGGACGGTCTCCGGCGGAGGAGAGGTTTCGGGCAACCCGTGCTCCGGCGCTTTCGCGGTTTTTTCACGCTTCTCGGCCGTCCGCCGCTTTTCAGATATCCTGCGCTTGTCAGACATTTGGCGCTTCCTCGTTCCCGACCCGCAAAGTTATTGAGGCTTAACGCCTGAGTTTCCCTCAAAGGCGTAACGGGAATCATATAACATTTTGGCGCTCCGTGGAGAGGATTTGCGCGGCGCTCTTTGTCCTAGTAGCGCCGCAGAAGAGCGACGAGCTTGCCCTGAATCTTCACGCGATCCGGGCCGAAAATGCGCGTCTCGAAGGCCGGGTTGGCCGGCTCCAGCGCAATGGACTGGCCTCTTTTCCGAAGCCTTTTCAATGTGGCTTCCTCGTCGTCGATGAGCGCGACCACGATCTCTCCGCTTTCCGCCATCGGCGTCCTTTTGAAGATGACGGTGTCGCCTTCCTGAATGCCGGCGTTGATCATTGAATTGCCGCGCACCTCGAGCGCGAAGTGCTCGCCCTGGGACAGGTACTCGGGCGGCATGACGAGCACATGGCTGTGGTCCTCGATGGCGGAACGCGGAACGCCGGCCGCGATCCGGCCCATCATTGGCACCGAAACGCCGCCATCCTCGCGGTCGCGCAGGAACGGCGCCTGCGCCAATTCCTCGAAGCCGAAGCGCTTCGTCCCTTCGATCACCGTCGGCATGAAGCCGCCGCGGCGCCTGTCGGCGTCGAAAACGGTGCGCCCGCGCTCGGGCATCTTCATCACTTCGAGCGCGCGGGCGCGGTGAGGCAGCCGCCGGATGAATCCGCGCTCCTCCAGCGCCATGATCAGGCGGTGAATGCCCGATTTGGACTTGAGGTCGAGCGCCTCCTTCATCTCGTCGAACGAGGGCGGCACGCCGGTCGCCTCGATGCGGTCGTTAATAAAAAGGAGAAGTTGCTTTTGCTTCGGCGTCAGCATGGAAGCCTCAGATGGCGTTGGCGGAATTGATTGTACAAACCAAGAACAGCAATAAGCGTTCTCTTTGCGTTCCGCAACCGAAAAGGGCCTCGCCAACGTGGAAGTCTAAAAGTCGAGGGGGATAACGTGCGCCAGCTCGCCTTTTTTGAGCGCGGGCGCCTTTGCCGGGCGGACGAGAAGGCAGTCGGCGCTCGCAAAGGCGGCCATGAGCGAACTGTCCTGGTCGGCGATGGGCTCCACGCCGGCGGGGCCAAGCCTCGCGCGCATATAGTGTTCGCGCTCGCCATTCGCGGCGGCGCCGGCCGCAAGGGGCGCGAGCCGCCGGCCGTCCGCCGGCGCGCGGCCGAGAAGCCGGTCCAGCAGCGGCTTCAGGAACACGCGGGCGCAGATCAGCGCGGAGGCCGGGTTGCCGGGCAGGCTCAGCACGCGCTGGCGGCCGAGAAAGCCGAACATTACAGGCTTTCCGGGGCGCATCGCCACTTTCAGCACCTCGAAGCGGGCGCCTTCCCCTTCGAGCGCGGCCCGGACGAGATCGTGCTCGCCGACCGACGCGCCGCCAATGGTGAGAAGCACGTCCGCTCCGCGCGCGGCTGCGGCGCGGGCGGCGATGCTGTCCTTGTCGTCGCGCGCGAGATCGAGCAGCAGCGCTTCGCCGCCCCACGCCTCGATGGCGGCTTTCATGCCGGCGGGGATCGAGGAGACGATCTGTCCCGGCCGAAGCGCGCCGCCGGGCTCGATAAGCTCATCGCCATTCGCCAGCACCGCCACCACGGGCTTGCGCGTCACGGCGACGGTTGCGTGGTTCATGGCGGCGGCGAGCATGAGCTGACGCGCGCCGAGCGCCGTTCCCGCTGCGAGCAGAACCTCGCCTTGCGAAAAATCGTAGCCGCGCGGCCGGACGAATTGCCCGGGCGGCGCGCCCTCCAGGACCTCGACCTCGCCGCCGAGCGCGCGCGCATTCTCCTGGATGACGATCGTATCCGCGCCCGCCGGGACCGGCGCGCCGGTGAAGATGCGGACGGCCTCGCCCGCGCCGAACTCGCCGTCGAAGCCGTGGCCCGCGGCGGACCTGCCGGCGATCCTGAGGCGCGCCGGGATGGCGGCGATATCGGCGGCTCGGACGGCGTATCCGTCCATCGCCGAGGCGGGAAAAGGCGGCTGGGTAAGCGTCGCCTTCAGATCGGCGGCGAGAACGCGCCCGCGCGCGTCGAAAATCGAAACCGCCTCGCCTTCAAGGGGCGCGACGCCGCTCACGATGCGCGTCTGTACCTCGGCAACGGGCGTCAGCATGGCTAACGCTCCCGCGACGGCGGCGCGCGATAATCGCCCGACTTGCCGCCGGTCTTCGACAGAAGCCGGACGCCATCGATGCGCATCGCCTTGTCGCGCGCCTTCAGCATGTCGTAGAGCGTGAGGCAGGCGACCGAAACCGCCGTAAGCGCCTCCATTTCGACGCCGGTCTGGCCCAGCGCCCTCGCCGTGGCCTCGACGCGCACGCCCGGAAGCTCCGGCAGAAGCTCGAAATCGACGGCGGCCTTGGTCAGCGCGAGGGGATGGCACAGCGGAATAAGCTCGTGCGTCTTCTTCGCCGCCATGATGCCGGCGATGCGCGCCGCGGCCAGCACGTCGCCCTTTGGCGCGCCGCCCTCGACGAGCCGCAGCGTGTCCGGCGCCATCGCCACGAAGCCTTCGGCAACCGCCGTCCTTTCCGTGACCGCCTTCGCGGCCACGTCGACCATGATCGCCTCGCCCTTCGCGCCGGTATGCGTCAGCTCGCTCATGCGCTCGCTTTTTCTCTCTCCCGCTCGGGCGCGGCGAGAAGCGCGCGCGTCGCCGCTTCGATGTCCGGCTGGCGCATCAGGCTCTCGCCGACGAGGAACGCGTTCGCGCCCGACCGCGATAGCCGGGCAATGTCGCACGGCGTAAAAATCCCGCTTTCCGAGACGATAATGCGGCCGGGCGGCACAAGTTTCGCCAGGCGCTCCGTCGTCTCAAGATGCGTCTCGAAGCTGTTCAGGTCGCGATTGTTGATGCCGATCAGCCAGCAGTCGAGCATCAGCGCGCGCTCAAGCTCCTCCTCGTTGTGGACCTCGACCAGGATCGACATGTCGTAGTCGCGCGCGGTCGAAACGAGTTCGGCGGCGAGCCCGTCCTGGGTGCAGGCCACGATCACCAGGATGCAATCGGCGCCCATGGCGCGCGCCTCGACCACCTGATAGGGGTCGACCATGAAATCCTTGCGCAGCACGGGCAGGCGCGTGGCGGAGCGCGCGGCGATGAGCGCCTCGGGCGTGCCCTGGAAGGAGGGGCCGTCCGTCAGCACCGACAGACAGACCGCGCCGCCGCGCTCGTAAGCCTCAGCGATGGCGGCCGGATCGAAATCCGCGCGAATAAGCCCGCGCGACGGACTCGCCTTCTTCACTTCGGCGATCAGGCCAGGCTCGGTTTTCGCCCATTTCCGGGACAGCGCCCCGAAAAAGTCGCGCACGCAACACACGTCGCGCGTTTGCTGCTCGAGGTCGCCGAGCGGCGTCCTTGCCTTGGCGGCGGCGACCTCTTCCTTCTTGTAATCCACGATGCGATCGAGAATGCTCATAGCGCCGTTTCCGAATGACTTATTATACGGGACTGACAGCCATCAGATCGCAAATCGCCGCGAAGACTCAAGCGATTTCAGCATCAAGGTTGTAGGAAATTCAACATCTTGCATTTTCTGTGCAAGCCCCGCCTATGCGTCAAACGGATCCTTGGCTGCGGCAATCAGGTTGTCGAGCGCTTTTTCGGCGCGTCCTTCGTCGATGGAGGCGGCGGCGAGGCGCGCGCCTTCCTTCAGGGTCGCGGCCCGTCCGGCCACGATGAAACCGGCGGCGGAATTCAAAAGCACGATGTCGCGGAATGGCCCAGGCTCGCCGCGCAGGAGCCGCCGCATCGCCGCCGCGCAATCTTCCGGGGAGCCGCCCTGCAAATCCGAAAGCGACGCGAGCGGGATGCCTGCGTCGGCGGGATGCGCGTCGAAGCTGGAAAGCTCGCCGCCCTTCAGCGCAACGACGCGGCTCGGCCCCGTGGTGGACAACTCGTCCATGCCGTCGCAGCCGTAGACCACCCAGGCATGTTCGGCGCCCGAACGCCTCAGCACCTCCGCCATCGGCAGCAGCCAGTGCTCCGAATAGGCGCCAATCAGGAGCCGCTTTGCGCCGGCGGGGTTCAGGAGCGGGCCGAGGAGGTTGAAGATAGTGCGAAGCTTGAGGCCCTGCCGGACCGGCGCGGCGTGGCGCATGGCCGGGTGATGCGTGGGCGCCCAGAGAAAGGCCAGCCCCGCGCGCTCGAAGCAATTGGGGATGCGCTCCACGGGCTGCGCGATCGCGACGCCGAGCCGTTCCAGCACATCCGCCGCGCCTGATTTGGACGACACCGCGCGATTGCCATGCTTCGCGACGGGAACGCCCGCGCCCGCGAGCACGAAGGCGGTCGCCGTCGAAATGTTGTAGGTGCCCTTCGCGTCGCCGCCGGTTCCGACCACATCGACCGCGCCCTCCGGCGCCCAGGCGGGCGTCATAAGCGCGCGCATCGCCGCCGCCGCGCCCGCGATCTCATCGACGGTTTCGCCGCGCGTCTTGAGCGCAACGAGAAACCCAGCCAGCTCGATCTGCGAGACCGCGCCTTGCATGATGCAGGCGAAGGCTTCGCGCGCCTCGTCCTCGGAAAGGCGGCCTCCGGAGGCGGCTTTCTCGAAGTGCGGCCGGAAGGCCGCCGCCAGATCCCGTGTCGCCGTCTCCGGCATTGCCCGCGCCCTCTGGAAGGATGCTGAAAAACCCGGCCTGGCTCCATCCTTCGACAAGCTGAGGATGAGGCCGAGCGCATGGAAGCGTTATACCATCATGGTGCGCCTGTCGAACCATGGGCGGCGGCTGCTACGCCGCAGCCGCATGGGCCGATGCGCGCAGATGATCGGGCAGCGCGAGGTTCTTCTTGCGCGGCGACCATGTTACGCCCGCCAGCATCAGGAAGTTCGCGAGGATGGCGTGGCCGTTCTCGCTTGCAATGCTTTCGGGATGGAACTGCACGCCATAGGTGCGCTCGGTCTTGTGCTCCAGCGCCATGATGAGGCCGTCATCCGTGTGCGCCGTCGCGGTGAGGCAGGCGGGCAACGTCGCCGCCTCGACGATCAGCGAATGATAGCGCGTCGCCTCGAAGCCGCCCGGCAGCCCGCGGAACAGGCTCGTCCCCTCGTGATGGATCTTCGACATCTTGCCGTGCATGAGGATCGGCGCGCGGATGACGCGCCCGCCAAACGCCTGCCCGATGGATTGATGGCCGAGGCAGACGCCGAGCAGCGGAATGCGGCCCGCGTTCCCGGCGATGAGGCCGAGGCAGATGCCGGCTTCGTTCGGCGTGCACGGCCCCGGAGACATCACGATGGCCTCCGGCGCTTCCGCGATCACCTCCGCCGCCGTCTTCTCGTCGTTGCGGTAGACGCGCGCGCCGACGCCAAGATCGCCGAAATAATGCACGAGGTTATAAGTGAAGCTGTCGTAGTTATCGATAATCGTAATCATGGGCGTTATTCCTGACCCGAAGGCGGGAGCGTGCCGGGCGTGAGAAACAGGGCGACGCGGCCGCCCCCGGACTTGATGTCTTTCCAGCGCGGCCTGTCGAACTTGAGGCTTACCACGGATCCTGTCGGCAGCTTCTCCATGATTTGCTCCCGCTCCGGTCCTGGTTTCGCCAGCGTCGCGGCAAGGTCCTGGAGACCCGGATTATGGCCGACGAACATCACGTGCTCCGCGTCTTCCGGCGCATCCCTCGCGAGCTTGAGCAGCGTCTCCGGGTTCGCCTCGTAAATCTTCTTTTCGAAGCGCGTTTCGGGCGGATCGTCCCAAGCCATCGCCTGCGCAAGCACGAGCGTCTGGCGCGTGCGAACCGACGGCGAGCAGAGGATCAAATCCGGCCACAGGCGCCAATCGCGCATCGCGGCGCCCATTCTCGCGGCGGCCTTGAGCCCGCGCCCGGCGAGCGGCCGGTCGAAATCCTCGACGCTCGGGTTTTCCTTGTCTCCCGCCTTGGCGTGGCGAAAGAGAGTTAAAGTTTTCATGGCGCCTCTCACACAATCGCGGCTACTGCCCGCGCCCCGCCTGCCCGGCAAAGCGCACCGCTTCCTCCGCGGCGCGGAACAGCGCGCGCGCCTTGTTCTCGCACTCGGTCTGCTCGGACGCCGGAACGGAATCCGCGACGATGCCAGCGCCGGCCTGCACATACATGGCGCCGTCCTTTATCACAGCCGTGCGAAGCGCGATGCATGTATCCATCTCGCCATTGGCGGCGAAGTAGCCGATACAGCCGGCATAGACGCCGCGCTTTTCGGGCTCCAGTTCGTCGATGATTTCCATCGCGCGGACCTTCGGCGCGCCGGAAACGGTGCCCGCCGGGAAGCCCGCCATGAGCGCGTCGATGGAATCGAACTTCGCGTCGAGGCGGCCCGCCACGTTCGACACGATGTGCATCACCTGGCTGTAATATTCGAGGAAGAAGCTGCCGGTGACGCGCACGCTGCCGATTTCGGCGACGCGGCCGACATCGTTGCGGCCGAGGTCGAGCAGCATCAGGTGCTCGGCGCGCTCCTTCGTGTCGGCGAGAAGCTCGGCGGCGAGGCTCTTGTCCGCCTCGGGCGTTGCGCCCCTTGGACGCGTGCCCGCGATGGGCCGGATGGTGACTTCGCCCTCGCGGACGCGCACCAGGATTTCGGGGCTCGACCCCGCCACCGCGAAGCTGCCGAAATTCAGGAAATAGAGGAACGGCGCGGGGTTCACGCGGCGGAGCGCGCGGTAGAGCGCGAAGGGCGGCAGGTCGAATTTCGAGGCGAAGCGCTGCGAGAGCACGACCTGGAAGATATCGCCGGCGCCGATATACTCCTTGGCGCGCGCGACCATGCCCATGTAGTCCGCGGGGGACATGTTCGAGACGGCCTCGATGTGAGAGGCGTCGAAGCCGTTGGCGGAGGAGGCGTGCGCGCTGTTCGTCTCCAGCGTGTCCTGCACTTCGCTGAGCCTGTCGATGGCGCGCGAGTAGGCGGCCTCGGCGGACACGCCTTTTTGCGGCCTGACCGTGGTGACGATGGTCATTTCGTCCTTCACAGCGTCGAAGATGACCATGATCGTGGGGCGCATGAGGAGCGCGTCGGGGACGCCGATGGGATCGGGCTTCGCGGCCGGCAGCTTTTCGACGAGCCGGACCGTGTCGTAGCCGAGATAGCCGAACACGCCCGCGGACATGGGCGGCAGGCTTTCCGGAATATCGAGGCGGGATTGCGCGAGGAGCGCGCGCAGCGCGTCGAGCGCGCCGCCCCCGCAAGGCGCGAACGCGGAGGCGCCGTCGAGCGGCGCCCTGTCGATTTCGGCGCGGTCGCCGTGGGCGCGCCACAGGATATCGGGATCGAGCCCGATGATGGAGTAGCGGCCGCGAACGGCGCCGCCCTCGACCAACTCGAGCAGGAAGGAATAGGGCCGTCCGGCGCCCAGCTTGAGCATCGCGGCCACGGGCGTTTCGAGGTCGGCGATGAGCCGCGTTGAAACGAGTTGCGCCTTGCCGGCATTATAGGGTGCGGAAAACTCCGCGGAGGAAGGTTCGACCTTCATTGAATTTTCGATCTCGTAAGGTTGCGCGCCATTTCGTACTTATACAGAGCGAACCGGCGCGCCATCGAAATCTATTCACCGCCATCGGTTGCGCCTCCCAAGACGGCGGCAAAGGTCTTCTCGTCGATCGTGACGCCCGCTGTCTTCGTGACGCCGCCGAGATATTGCGCGAAATTGTCTTCGCCGATCTGGCTCGCGAGCTGCTGCTCAAGCCCCTTGGCCTCGGCTTCGTTGAGCGGAGGCGGCAGCGTAATCTTCTCGACCTGGAACACGGTGCGGGTCGCGCCGTCGCCCGGCATCGCCGATGAGGCGCCGCCCTCCGCGAGCGCAAACGCCTGCGAGACGGCGGCCGGCGGCAAGCCCGGCTCCGCTCCCTCGCGCTTCAAGGGCTTGCTGGTCTTCAGCTCGGCGCCGGCGCTTTTTGCGACCTCGGCGATGGCCTCTCCCTTTTGAAGCCGAGCCACGAGGTCGCGCGCCTTCTCGACGAGCTTGGTGCGAACCTGCTCCTTGCGCCACGCGGCCTCGACATCCGCCTTCACCTCGTCGTAGGGCTTCTGCCGGGGCTTTACGATTTCCTGCACCTCGAACCAGGCATAGCCGCCGCTCGGCAGCCTCAGCGCCTCGTTCTCCACGCCGACATCCGACTTGAACGCCGCGCCGACGAGGGTGGAGACGGGAACGCCGGCAAGCTCGACCGGCTTCCCTGCGGCCGTCTTGCCAGTGCGGTCGAACGTCACTTCCTCCGCCGGCAGGCCGAGCTTCCTGGCGCTGTCGGTCAGGACGACGCCCGTCGTGCGGTCATCCTCGAAAGCCTTGATCTGCTTGGCGAGTTCCGCCTTCGAACGCGCCGCCACGAGATCGGCGCGGATCTGGTCTTTCGCCTCCGCGAAACTCTTCTCCTGCCCGGGGACGACCTCGAGCACGCGCATGATCACCGAGGAGAGCGGACCGTCCGCCACCCTGCTGGTCCAACCCTTGTCGGTCGACCAGGCCTCGTCGACGATGGCCGGGCTGGTTGGATATTTGTGGGCGAATTCCGTCTTGGAGACGAGCCCGATATCGAGGTCGGGCTGCTTGAAGCCCGCTTCCTTGGCGACGTCGAGGAAGTCCTTGCCCGCCTTCAGCTGGGTGTGGGCGGCTTCCGCCGCTTCGTGCGTCTTGAAGGGAATCAGCTCGATCTTGCGCCGCTCCGGAATCGCGTATTGGGCCGCCTTGGCCGCGTATTCGGCCTTGATCTCATCTTCGGAGATTTCGATTTTGCTCGCCACCGCTTGCGGCGTTATCGAGAGCACCGCGACTTTGCGCAGCTCGGGCGCGATGAACTGGCCCTTGCGTTCTTCATAAAAGGCCTTCAGCGCGTCCTCGGCGGGCGGGTCGATGGCGCCAGCCGCGTCCGCCGTCAGCGTGAAATAGGCGAGCGTCCGCTGCTCGTTCCCGTAGCGGTTGTAGGCTTCGATCAGCGTTTTAGGAAGGACGCCGCTGGCGTCGAACAAGCCGCGAATTTGCCGCCGGATCAGATCGCCGCTGTATTCCTGCTCGAACCCCGGCGCGGAATAGCCGATCTGCTGCAAAAACTGTTGATATTTTTTCTCGCTGAACCCGCCGGCTGCTCCTGGAACGTCGGCACGCTCATGATGCTTTGCTTGACGCCGGCCGGCGATATGCCGACGCCGAGCTTATGCGCCTCGAGATCCACGGCGGCGTCCTGGATGAGCCCTTGCAGAACGCGGTTCGGCAAGCCGAAAGCCTTGGCCTCCGTGCTGGTAATTCTCCGTCCGGCCCGCTGGCTCAGATTTTCCAGCACCCTCTCGTAGGCGCGGCGGAACTGCTCGGGCGTGATGGCCTCGGAGCCGACCTTGGCGACGGTCTGCTGGCGATAGCGTTCGAAATAATTGTTGCCGCCCATGCTGATCGCAAATGCGCCAATGAGGATGGCGAACAGAGCGAACACAACCACTTTCCGAAGAATTTTCATCATAGGGGGTGGGCGTCCTTATCGCGCTTCGATAAAGCGGGCCTTGATTCAGGCGGCCATTTCTTGCAGGGTCGGCGTGCGTAGGCGGTAATTTAGAGAATAAATGCGTGCGCGCAATATTAAGATTTGCCGCGCCAGCCCGCTTCAACAAATTCGTGGGCAGAGCCCGCGCCAGATGAGAGAGAGACCATGACGGCACCGAAGCTCTACGTCGCAGGAAATTGGAAGATGAACGGCCTCATCGCCGATCTGAAGGAGATCGAGGCAATCAAGGCCGGGCTCGTGGCGGGCGACCCCGATGTGGCGGTCTTTCCGCCCTTTACGATCCTGCATGCGGCCGCTGCGCTCGCCAAAGGCTCGCCGGTCGTAGTCGGTGCGCAGGATTGCCGCGCCGAGGCCAAGGGCGCTTTCACGGGCGACATTTCGGCGCCCCTGATCAAGGACGCGGGCGCCACGGCGGTCATCGCCGGCCATAGCGAGCGCCGCACCCTCCAAGGCGAGACGAGCGCCGTCGTGCAGGCCAAGGCGGCGGCCGTCTTGAAGGCCGGGCTCACAGCCGTCGTCTGCATCGGCGAGACGAAGGACGAGCGCCTCGCCGGCCTTGCCGCCAGCGTGTGCACGCGGCAAGTCGCCGCAAGCCTTCCCGAAGACGCCACGCCCGAGACAACCATCGTCGCCTATGAGCCGGTGTGGGCCATCGGCACCGGCCTGTCGCCGACCACGCCCGACATCACCGCCATTCATGAGATCGTCCGCGCCGAGCTTCACCGCCGCTTCCCGGCGAGCGCTGGCAAGCGCTGGCGCGTGCTCTATGGCGGCTCCGTCACGCCCGCAAACGCCGCCTCGATTTTCGAGAGCCCCGAGGTTGACGGCGTCCTTGTCGGCGGCGCGAGCCTGACCGCCGCTTCCTTCCTTGGAATCATCGCCGCCGCCAGAGAGTCCTCGGCCAAGCGGGGATGACCATGGAAACGCCCGTCCGCCTTCGCTGGCGATTCAGGCGCATGGCCGCCCTGCCCCTTGCGCTCGCCGCGGCGATCTTCCTCGCGGAAGACGCGGCGGCCGCGGCGCAGCTCGACAAGAACGCCTGCGCGAAGCTCGCGCAGGACCTTCAGAACATGAAAGCGCTCGACGTGGACAAGCTGATGGAGAACGGCCCGGCCTGGGCCGCCGCGCATCTTTCCACGGCCGACCTCGGGCTCGTCCGGCAATATATCGATCTCGACGAGCAGATGAAGTTTCGCTGCGCCGCGCCAAGCTCGCTCGTGCATCTGAAGCATCTGGAAGACGAGGACGAGGACAGCACGAAGCCGGCGGCGGAGGCGGGCGCCGACAAGGCGGCGGGCGAGAAAGACCGGAAGGCCGCCGCCCAGGGAGTTCAGACCAAACTTCCCGCAAAGAAGAAGCCCCCCGCGCAAGCCAAACCGGCCGCGCCCGGCTGAGCGCCGCTTCAGCGAAGCCAAACCCTGGCCGAGCCGCCGAGACGAGGCGCCAGCAGCCGCGGAAGCCGGGCCGGCAAGCGGCAGTCGCCGGGTCGAGTTCCGGCTGAACTTCTTCGGCGGCGCTCCGAGGCGGCGGCCTTGGCTGGTCCCATCCCCCTTGACTTGACACCGAAACCAGTCATCTATGGCGGCGACCTTCCCCCAATCTGACCGGTTGAGAGCCCATCATGGCCACTGTTCTTCTCGTCGTTCATATCACGGTCGCGTTTACGATGATCGTGCTGATCCTGCTCCAGAGGTCGGAAGGGGGCGCGCTCGGAATCGGCGGCAGCGGCGGCGGACTTGTGAGCGGCCGCGGGGCGGCAAATTTCATGACGCGGACCACCGCGATCCTGGCCGCGATCTTCTTCACGACAAGCATCACGCTCGGCATGCTGAGCCATCGCCCCGCGCCGGCGTCCTCCGTCGTGGTTCCGGCCTCCGCGCCCAAGAGCGAGCCCGCGCCGGCTTCGGAGCCCGCGCCTGCGCCTCAATCGCTCCCGGCTCTGAAAATACCGAAGCTTTTGCCGGAATCCGCGCCCGCGCCGGCTGCTCCAGCTCCCGCCGCGCCATCTCTGCCGCAACTGCCGCAATCCCAATAAGGGCCGGCCTCGCAACCCGGGCCGCCAAGCACTGGTTGAAAACCGCGAGCTTTCCCTTCCGTCCGGGGGAGCGAAGCATTACGTTTTGAGTCCATGGCGCGATACATCTTCATTACCGGCGGCGTGGTTTCCTCGTTGGGCAAAGGATTGGCGTCGGCGGCGCTGGGCGCGCTGCTGAAGGCGCGCGGCTATTCGGTCCGCCTGCGCAAGCTCGATCCTTACCTCAACGTCGATCCCGGCACGATGAGCCCCTACCAGCATGGCGAGGTGTTCGTCACCGACGACGGCGCGGAGACGGACCTCGATCTCGGCCATTACGAGCGCTTCACTGGCGTTTCCGCGAGGCGCGACGACAACATCACCACCGGCCGCATCTATCAGAACGTGCTGGCGGCCGAGCGGCGCGGCGACTATCTCGGCGGCACGGTGCAGGTCGTGCCCCACGTCACAAACGCCATCAAGGATTTCATCCTCACCGGCAACGAAGGCGCCGATTTCGTGCTCGTCGAGATTGGCGGCACGGTCGGCGACATCGAGGGCCTGCCCTTTTTCGAGGCGATCCGCCAGCTCGGCAACGAGCTTCCGCGCCGCCATGCGATCTTCATCCATTTGACGCTGCTGCCGTTCATCGCGGCGGCGGGCGAACTGAAGACGAAGCCGACGCAGCACTCCGTGAAGGAGCTGCGCTCCATCGGCATCCAGCCCGACATCCTTCTCTGCCGCTCCGAAATTCCCGTCCCGAAAAGCGAACGGGCCAAGATCGCGCTGTTCTGCAATGTGCGTGAAAGCGCCGTCATCCAGGCGCTCGATGTGAGCAACATCTATGACGTTCCGCTCGCCTATCACGCGGAGGGGCTCGACCGCGAGGTGCTCGCCGCCTTCGGCATCGAGGACGCAACGTCGCCCGCGCTCGATGTGTGGCGCAAGATTTCCAATCGCATCGCGCACCCGGACGGCGATGTCTCCATCGCCATCGTCGGCAAATACACGAACCTGAAGGACGCCTACAAATCGCTGATCGAGGCGCTGACGCATGGCGGCATCAGCCAGGGCGTGCGCGTGAACATCAACTGGCTCGACGCGGAGCTGTTCGAGAAGGGCGATCCGGGCGCGCATCTCGAAAACATTCACGGCATCATCGTGCCGGGCGGCTTCGGCGAGCGCGGCGCGGAGGGCAAGATCGAGGCGGCCCGCTACGCCCGCGTGAGGAAGGTGCCGTATCTCGGCATCTGCTTCGGCATGCAGATGGCGGTGGTGGAGGTTGCGCGCCACGTCGCCGGGCTGAACGGCGCCAGCTCGACCGAATTCGGCCCGGCCGTGGACCCGGTGGTCGGCATGATGTCCGAGTGGACGAGCGGCAGCCAGACCGTTCATCGAAGCGCGGAGAGCGACAAGGGCGGCACCATGCGGCTCGGCGCCTACGATGCGGTCCTCGCCGGCGGCAGCCAGGCCGCGCGCATCTACGGGCGCCAGCGCATCAGCGAGCGCCACCGCCACCGCTACGAGGTGAACATCGCCTACCGCGAGCGGCTGGAGAATGCGGGCCTGCGCTTCTCGGGCATGTCGCCGGACGAGAGGCTGCCCGAGATCATCGAAATACCGGGGCACCCGTGGTTCATCGGCGTGCAGTTCCACCCCGAATTGAAGTCCCGGCCCTTCGATCCGCACCCGCTGTTTGCGTCCTTCGTCGGCGCCGCGGTTCACCAAAGCCGGCTTGTCTAGCACGGCGCTCATGAAATCGGAATTGGCCTCACGCTTCAGTCGTCATTCCCGCGAAAGCGGGAAACTAGCAATTCCGGCGCTCATCGCATACTGGGTCCCCGCTGGAGTTTATCCCCGCGAAGGCGGGGGCGGGGGACGACGAAAGGGCAGCCGCGTCCGATAACGCACAATTCTGTAGGTCTCGCTCATGCCCGACGCCCCTTTGAAGCCAAACGCAGCCGTCGATGTTCGCGGCGTCCGCATCGGCAACGCGCTGCCGCTCGCGCTGTTAGCGGGGCCGTGCCAGCTCGAAAGCCGGGCGCACGCGCTCGAAATGGCGGCGGCCCTGAAGGAGATCGCCGCGCGGGCCGGCATCGGCCTCGTGTTCAAGACATCCTTCGACAAGGCGAACCGCACCAGCGCGAACGCGGCGCGCGGCATCGGCCTTGAGGGCGCGCTTCCGATCTTCGCCGAGATTTGCGAGACGCTCGGGCTTCCGGTGCTGACCGACGTGCACGACGCGGCCCAATGCGCGCCCGTGGCGGAGGCGGCGGACGTGTTGCAGATCCCCGCTTTCCTGTGCCGGCAAACCGATCTCCTCGTCGCGGCGGCGAAAACCGGGCGCGTTGTGAAGATCAAGAAGGGGCAGTTCCTCGCGCCCTGGGACATGAAGAACGTCGTCGCCAAGGTTCTCGCGGCCGGCAATCCCAATGTGCTCGTCACCGAGCGCGGCGTCAGCTTCGGCTACAACACGCTCGTGTCCGACATGCGCGCGCTGCCGATCCTCGCCGAGACGGGCTGCCCGGTGGTGTTCGACGCCACCCATTCCGTGCAGCAGCCGGGCGGCCAGGGTACGGCCAGCGGCGGCGAGCGGCGCTTCGTGCCGGTGCTCGCCCGCGCCGCCGTGGCGGTGGGCGCGGCCGCCGTGTTCATCGAGACGCACCAGGATCCCGACCGCGCGCCCTCCGACGGCCCGAACATGCTGCCTCTTGCGTCGCTCGAAGCGCTGCTGCGGGAGCTTGCCGAGCTGGACGCGCTCGCCAAGAAAAGAAGCCCCGGAAGCTGACAAGCCGCGATGGCTAAGCCGATTGTCGCTGGGCTTGGCCCGCCTGGGGCTGGCGGCGGCCATAGGCGGCGAGGAACACCTTGACGGCGCTGTCGAGATTGCGCTCGATCTCCTCGGCGGGCGGCGCGTTGCGGTCGCCGAGCATCATGCGCAGATGGACGCCGGTCTTGCACAGATCGAGGAACTGCCGCGCGGCAAGGTCGGGGTCTTCGACCACAAGCACGCCTTCTTCGGCGAGGCGGCGCAGGTAGGACCCGAGCCTGCTCGTCCCCCGGCACGGCCCTGCCTCGAAGAACGCCTTGCCGAGTTGCGGAAACTTCGTCGAGGCGCCGACCACGATGCGCAGAAAGTCGAGATTGTCGAGGCTCAACAGCATCTCGAGGAAGGTCTTGCCGAGCTTGCGCAGGACGCGAACCACATCGCGGTCGCTCTCGTCGAGCGCGAACAGCGCTTCCGCCTGCTTGCGGCGATCCTCGATGATGAGCGCCTCGAACAGCTTCTCCTTGCTCGCGAAATAGGCGTAGAGCGTGCCCTTCGAGACCCCGGCGGCGCGGACGATGTCGCCGACGCTGGCGCCGTCGAAGCCGTCATGCAGGAAAATGCGGCGCGCGCCCTCCATGATCTGCTGCCGCTTGGCGGTTTCGCAAGCGGGGCTGCACGCGAGGGCCTCGCCGTCGAAGGCGATGGCCGTGGGGGCTGTGTGGCGTTCGGACATATGCGTTTTCATTTAGGGAGCGGCGCGCCAGAGTAAAATCTCTTCGTCTTTCGTATCCACCCTTTTCCCCGCCCCCGCTCTTGACCTTCTGTTGATAATCCCTTATCTCCGATCGAACCGAACGGTTCGGTTCAGTCACAAATGCCCCCTAACGGCGGGAACGTCAAGAGCCAGGCGATGACGAAAGTGGATGCATACGATGTTCCGGAAAGCGACGTGACGCTCGCCCAGCTGGAAGACGGTCCAGTTGAGAGCTACGAAGCGAGGCCTTCCGGCAAGGCGGGAACGCGAGCCCGGCCGGCGCCGCCGCTTGCCGAACCGGGAAACGCGCCGGATCTTGCGCGCGCGCCCAAGGAAGCGCCGCAGCGCTCCGCCAAACCCCGCATCGCGCTCGTTGCGGGCCTCGTCGCAGTCCTCGGTTTCGGCGGCTATTACGGCGCTTACTGGCTGACGGAAGGCCGCTATCTCGTCTCCACCGACGACGCCTATGTGAGGGCCGATATGTCTGTCATCTCGGCGAGGGTCTCCGGCATCGTCATGGCCGTTCCCGTCACGGATAACGACAGCGTGCGCGCGGGCGCCACGCTCGTGCAGATCGACGACCGCGACTACAAGATCGCCGTGGATTTCGGCGCGCAACAAGCTTGCGACGCAGGACGCGACCATCGAGCGGCTGAAGCGGCAGGCGGCCGCGCAAGGCGCCGTGATCGAGCAGGCGAAGGCGCAAATCGTCTCGGCGAAGGCGGGCCTCGTGCGCGCCTCGGCCGATTTCGAGCGCGCGCAGGACCTCGCCCAGAAGGAATTCGGCAGCAAGCAGAGGCTCGATCAGGCCCGCGCGGATCGCGACCAGGGGCAGGCGGCCGTCAGGTCTGCGGAAGCCGCGCAAGCCTCGGCCGAAGCCAATCTCCTGGTTCTGAACGCGCAAGTGAAAGAGGCGCAGGGCGTGCGCGCCGAGCTGCAATCGGCCCTCGACAAGGCGCTGCTCGACCTGAGCTTCACCACGGTGAAGGCGGCGTTCAATGGCGTCGTCGGCAACAAGGTGGTGCAGCCCGGCCAATATGTGCAGGCGGGCACACGGCTTCTTTCGATCGTGCCGCTCGACACGGCCTATATCGAGGCGAATTACAAGGAGACGCAGCTTGACGGCATCCGCCCAGGCCAGCCGGCCGAAGTGGCGGTCGACGCAGCGGGCGGGCGCAATTACAGCGGCGTGGTGGAAAGCATAGCGCCGGCCTCCGGCTCGCAATATTCGCTGCTGCCGCCGGAGAACGCGACGGGCAACTTCACCAAGATCGTGCAGCGCGTGCCGGTGCGCATCCGCGTCTACGGCGACGCGATCCGCGCGGGCGTTCTGCGCCCCGGCCTGTCCGTCGTCACCTCCATCAACACGAAGGCCGGCGCCAAGCCGGACGGCGCCGCCGCCGCCGCGCAAGCCGACAAGTAAATTTAATGAACTGCCGTCGCCGGTCATGACTGCAACCGCCGAAGCCATTTCCGCCCCTGCCGCAGCCGCGCCGCACGCCGAACCGGAGGTCACGGCCGCGCGCGTCCTGGCCTTCGTCGTCATGGTGTTCGGCATGTTCATGGCGATCCTCGACATCCAGATCGTGTCGGCGTCGCTGTCCGAAATCCAGGCGGGCATCTCGGCGAGCGCCGACGAAATCCCCTGGGTGCAGACGAGCTATCTCATTGCCGAAGTGATCATGATCCCGCTCTCGGGCTTCCTGTCCCGGGCGCTCTCGACGCGCGTCCTGTTCGTGATTTCGGCGGCGGGCTTCACGCTGATGAGCATCATGTGCGCGACGGCGACCTCCATCGAGGAAATGATCGTCTGGCGCGCGCTGCAAGGCTTCATCGGCGGCGGCATGATCCCGTCTGTGTTCGCGGCGGCCTTCACCATTTTCCCGAAATCCAAGCAGCCCGCGATCCAGCCCATCATCGGCCTCGTCGCCACGCTCGCGCCCACCATCGGCCCGACCATCGGCGGCTACCTCACCGACCTGTTCTCCTGGCATTGGCTGTTCCTGGTGAACGTCTTGCCGGGCATCGTGGTGGCGTCCGTCTCCTGGTTTCTGATCGACTTCGACAAGCCGGACTACAAGCTGCTGCGCAACTTCGACTGGATCGGCTTCCTCACCATGGCGGGCTTTCTCGGCGCGCTCGAATACATCCTGGAGGAAGGGCCGACCGACAACTGGTTCGACAGCGATCACATCACGCTCGGGGTCTTCTTTTCCGCGACCTGCGCCGTGCTCTTTTTCTGGCGCGTGCTGACGGCGGAGCATCCCGTCGTCGATCTTGCGGCGTTCAAGGACCGCAATTTTGCGACGGGCGCGACCTTCGGCTTCGTGCTCGGCATCGGCCTATACGGGCTGACCTACCTCTATCCGGTCTATCTCGCCCGCGTGCGCGGCTACTCCGCGCTTCAGATCGGCGAGACCATGTTCGTGACCGGCATCTGCATGTTCGCGATGGCGCCGGTCTCCGGCCAGCTCTTGCGCCGCGGCGTCGACCCGCGCCTGATGCTCTCGCTCGGCTTCACGGGCTTTGCGGTCGGCACCTACCAGGCGTCGATGATGACGGTGGATTGGGATTTCTACGAGCTTCTCGTCCCGCAGATCCTGCGCGGCGTCTCGCTCATGCTGATCATGATCCCCGTCACGACGACGGCGCTCGGCACGACGCCGCCCTGGAAGCTGAAAAATGCGTCCGGCCTGTTCAACCTGATGCGCAATCTCGGCGGCGCCGTCGGTCTCGCCATCATCAACACGCTGATGAACAAGCGGCTCGACCTGCATCTCGCGCGCCTGCACGAACAGGTGACATGGGGCCGCGCCGCCGCCGAGGAGGCGCTCGCCAAGCTGACCGCGCTGATGGCGCATCTCGGCTCAGACGCCTCGCTCTCCGCCACGAAAAAGCTCGCGGCGCTGGTGCGCAGGCAGGCCACCGTGATGGCCATCGCCGATGTGTTCCTCGTGCTCACCGTGCTCTTTCTCCTGATGGCTGCGCTGTCGCCCATCATGCGGCGCCCGAAGCAGGAAGGCGGCGGAGGCGGCGGTCACTGAGGCCGCTGTCTCCGATGCTCTAGCGACCGGCGTGTGTCCTGCGCTCTTCCTTCGGTCAGCCGCCTGGGGCCGTATCTGGAAGTGGGGCTGCTGACTTGAATGAGTTCAAGCACATACGCGCCAAGAGAATTCTTCCTTGTTCGTAGTGGAGCGCTCGTTTTATGCAATCTAGGATCGTTTCCGGTGTCTTTACAATCATTAATTGCAATGAAAATGTGCCAGTCGCCATAATTTAGAGCGGCCCGCAGGTTCCCAGGCTTTGCCGCGGCCAGTGTTTGAGGGGGCTGAGTCTGCGCGCTCGCAAGGCGCAACGCTCATCCAATCGGACATCGAATTTCTCGCACCCGGCCCGGACGCCTTCGCCCGCAGCCCCATCTTTTGCGCCAACGCTCAGCTTTGATTGGAGACTGGATGAGACACGTTGCGGCACTCGACACACCGGCTTTCAAGGCCGGGGGCCAGTTGTTTCTGGCCTTCCCGGAAAAATGGGTCGCAACAGCTGGCATCGCACTTTTTTTCGTCGCATGGGCGCTCTACGGGTCGATCGCTTGGGCAGGCATGTCGCTGCATCACGACGTGCTCGAAGCCTATGCGTGGGGGCGGGAGTTCAAGCTCGGCTACAACCAGCATGGACCGGTTTGGGCCTGGATTTCCGGATTGTGGTTCCTCCTGTTTCCACATACCAACACATCGTTCATTGTGCTTGCTGTACTGAACGCGGCGCTCGGCTTACTCGGCGCGTGGCGCCTGATCGGCTTGTTTGCGCAAGGAAATGACCGCCAGGCCGCGACTTTGCTGCTACTTGCCACGCCATTCTATACCTTTCTATCCTACGGCTATAATGCGAATACAATTTTTCTTTCGCTTTGGCCTTGGACATTGTTCTTTTTCATTCGCTCTCTAGACAAAATGAGATGGCAAGACGCACTCCTCTTCGGAGCGTTCGCCGCGGCGTCTATCCTTTCCAAATACTATGCGATAGTCCTGCTTCTGACATGCGCAGCGGCTCTTCCCTTTCATGAGAATGGCCGGAAATATATCTGTTCAGCTCTGCCATTCCTTGCCGCCGGAGTTTTCTTTCTGCTCGTTCTTCCGCATATTATTTGGCTGATCGCCGCCAAGGCCCCGCCGGTGGCCTACGCCCTGAGGCTAACAGGACGGGGGTTGCTGTTTTCGATACGAAACAACGCCACTCTTCTTCTTACCGCGGGGCTTTACCACAGCGTCGTCTTGCTCGTCGTCCTTTTGAGCAAATACGCCCTCAAGGCGAGTAAAGCGGACTTGCCGGTCCATCCCGTTGCGCCCTCGCGCCGCGGATTTCTGGCGGCGCTCGTCTTAGCGCCTCCGCTCCTCACTGCGGCTTTCGGTTTATGCATGCAATTGAAGGTTTCGACGAACATGATGGTCGGCGCCTTCCCGCTCTTGCCGCTTTTCCTGATGCAGCTGGCCGCGCCCTTCGACCGGGCGCGCTGCGTCCGGTTCAGCGCCTGGCTCGCCATCGCCGTGACGGCCGGAGCCTTGGCCGCCGCGCCGTTCGTGACTCCGATCCTGGCGCAGACAAGCCGCAACCCCGCCCTCCTCGAGCCCCGCAGAGAACTCGCCGCGCAAGTTACAGCGCTGTGGCGGGCGCAGACGAAGGCGCCGCTTCGCTTTGCCGGCGGGGAAGCCCGCTATGCAAATGCCATCAGCTTCTACAGCAGCGATGAGCCATCGAGCTTCATCGATCTCAGCTACGCGAAGGCGCCGTGGGCGACGCCAGAAAAATTGAACCGGTACGGCCTTCTCATAGCATGCGTTCAGGATGACGCGGCCTGCCTTTCCAAGGCGGCCGAATTCCTCTCGTCTGGCTCGAAACAGGCATCAATCCGGATTGGCCGCACAGTCGGGAAACGCCAACTGCCGGATGTGAGCTTCGACATTTTCATCGTCCCGCCCGACCCATCGAAAGCGACGCGGGGATCGTGACGCGCTCCGCCCGAAGCGGTTGCGTATCGATAGTGGGGGGAGAGCGATACGAAGCGAAACCATTTGGTTGGCGCCGCCGCTGCCCGGGTAAGGCGAATGCGTCTGAAACCGCTTGGCGATAACACCTCAGTCCCGGCCGAGCGCCCTGTCGAAGCTCCAGGCGCCGCCTCCGGCGACTGCGATGAACAGGAACACGAAGCAATAGAGAATCGCCGCGTCGCCGCCGTTCAGCGCCGGCCAGAAGCTTTTCGGCGCGTGGACCATGAAATAGGCCACCGCCATGTCGCCCGAGAGGATGAACGCGACAAGCCGCGTATAGAGGCCGGCGAGAAGGGCGATGCCGCCGACGAGTTCGATGGCGCCCTGCCACCAGAACAGCGTGAGGAACTGCGGGAAGCCGTTCGTCGGCGGCTCGGGGAAGCCCAGGAGCTTCTGCGCGCCGTGCTCGATGAAAATAAGCGCGGAGACGATCCTCAGCAGGCTCAGCATATGCGGCGTCAGCCGCTCGGCGAATGCGTCCATCGCTTTTCTTGCTCCGGCCGGGCCGATGCGGCCCCGGAAGGGAAAGCGCGCCGAGGCAAAAAGTTTCCACTTATCGTCAGCCGGCCGTCTCCGCGCCGCTGCCCTCCCCGTCTGGGCATGCCGCGGGGCGGCGCGCGCCGCGTCAGCAGCGCTCGACCGCGATCTCGACGCGGCGATTTTTCTGCCGCCCTTCCGGGTTGTCGCTGCCGTCGCCGAACTCGTTCGGCGCAATCGGCATGCGCTTGCCGAACCCTCTGATCTCGGCGTTCGCGGGCAGCACGCTGCGGCCCGCCAGCCAGTCCCTCACCGAGCGGGCGCGCGCCTCCGAAAGCCGCATGTTGTAGGCGTCGCTGCCCTTGCCGTCGGTGTGGCCCTCGACGCGCGCGGGGCGCGTTCCGTCCTCGGTGGCCTTTTTGATTTCCGGGATGGCGGCTTCGAGCGTCGCCTCGGCGTCGGAACGCAGATCGGCCTTGTCGAAATCGAACAGCGCATCCGCCAGCACGCCGATATGCGTTTCGCACGCCGTCACGGACGCCTCCACGGCCTCTTGCCCTTTCGGCGCCTGGATTTCGCCCGGCTTCTGGATTTCGCCCGGCGTCTCGATTGCGCCGGGCTTCTGGATTTCGCCTGGCGTCTCGATTGCGCCGGGCTTCTGGATTTCGCCTACTTGCGGATTCCAATTGCGGATCCGCTGCATTTGTTCGTCGGATGGCCAGCCGCCAGCCCATGCCGGAACGCCGGCGCAAAGGAACGCAATGACGACAGTTTCGCGGATGCGCGGCATGGATGTGTCTCCGAGGCAGGCTTGACCTAAGCAAGCACCTTAGCATCGAGAAACAAACGCGCTGTTACCCGCGCCATCGCAAATTGCGCCTATCGCACAAGCGCCGGGGCGTCACTCGGCGAGGGGGGCGATCTCGATGTCGAAGCCGGGAGGATCGAGCCGGAGCGCGCCTTCGCCAACGAACCGCGTCAGGATCGAGCCGTCATCCTGCCGCTTGTGGTGGATGAGCGTCGGCTCGCCCGGATCGGCGATGAGATAGTGGTGCACGCTGGGAAGGCTGAAATAGCCCTTCAGCTTCGCGGAGCCGTCGATCCCCCCGGTCGAGGTCGAGAGCACTTCCACGACGATGACGGGGTTTGGAACTTCGAGCGCCCCGGCCGGAAGCGGCGGGCCGCAATAGACGAGCGCGTCCGGCTGGTGCGCCGTGGTATCGCCAATCCTGACGGTCGCGCCATCGGAGTAGACCGTCCAGGGCAAGCCCGCATTGCGAACGCCTTCCGCCAGCGCGGTTTGCAGTGCAACCTTCGTCAACGCATGCTCGAAGCGTTCCGGGGAAATGGCGTAGACTTGGCCGCGATACAGCTCGTAGCGGCCTTCCTGGTCCTTTGCCCAGGCGAGGAACTCGTCCACGGTCATCGATGTCTGGGGCGCGCCTTCCATGCATCCACCATAGCAGCGCAAGCCCTCGAAACCAAGGCGCAGCAAGGCGGGAGGCCCGCCGGGGCAGCGGCCTCATCGCCCGCATTGGCCAAAACGCGGCGCTTCGTCCGGCTAGTGGCCTTTTGTGTCCTGAAGCTGGCGGCGGGCCGTCTTGAAGGCGTCGCGGATACAGACATACATATCCTCGTGCGCGCCATCCACGCCGGGCTCGCGGGTGACCACGATGTCGGCGGCGTCGGGAACCACGAGATGAATGCGCACCTGGTACACATCGCCCTTGTGATGGCGGCGCTGCGGCCGGGACACGACGACGCGCGCGCTCACGATGTGGTCGAAAAACTGCTCGAGCTTATTCGCTTCTTCGCGGATGCGGGCGTCGATGGCGTCGGAATGATCGATGCCGTCGAAGGAGATTTGGAGGGGAACGTCCATGAGGGAAACCTTCAAGAAATGGTCCGCGGGCTTTATCGCGACCTCTCAAAATAGCCAATCGGTTCAGCCGCGTCGATCTCAATCGGCCTTGCGTTTGCGAATAAACCCGCCGTATCGCGCCTGGGCCGTCGAAGGCGCCTTCGACGCGGCGACATCCTGTGCGCCCCCGAAAAGCGGCGGGACCATCCTCATTCCAGAGGCCGGCCGCGCGGAGCGGTTCGCACTGCCCGAGGCTCAGCGTCCATGTCTCGACCGGCTTCAGGAAGCGTTAACCGTTCCGTGATTGCGCTCCCGCGCTCCGCCGCGCCTGCCGATGGTTCCGGCGCGCGCACCATGGACAGGATTTTCACCACCTCGGCGTCGGAAACCTGATGAAAGTCGTCGTAGTAGACCCCGATGGCGTAGAACGGTTCGTGCGCCTGGAGGCAGACGATTTCATCGGCGGCGCCGCTCAGCTCGCCGAGCGTTGCGGCGGGCGCAACGGGGACCGCGAGCACGAGCTTCCTCGGGCGCCTCTCGCGGATCGCTTCAAGCGCGGCTCGCGTGGTGGCGCCCGTCGCTATCCCGTCGTCGACGGCGATCACGACGCGATCCCTCACATCGGCGCGCGGCCGGTCCGCGACATAGCGTTCGCGGCGCCGCTCGATTTCGGCGAGTTCCTCTTCGCACACCGCGTCGAAGGTCTCCTCCGAAATTCCGGCGTCGGCGATGATGTCCTCGTTGCGGATGACGTGAGGGTGCCCGCCGTCCACCACCGCGCCCATGGCGAGTTCGCGCTGGCCGGGGACGCCGATCTTGCGAACGAGGATGAGATCGAGCGGCGCGTCGAGCGTTTCGGCGATTTCCGCCGCAACCGTGACGCCGCCCCGTGGCAACGCCAGTATGATGGGGTCCTCCGCCGCATAGCGGGCGAGTTCCCGCGCAAGCCGCCTCCCGGCGTCGGTTCTGTTCCGGTAAATCATGGCCGTCCCCCTGGTCGGGCCGCCGCCGCGCCGAGGTGGCGCTCGAACCAGGCCGCGGCGAGGCCGGTAACGTGTTCGAGCGCGCCTGTTTCGCTGAACAAATGCGTTGCGCCGGGAACGATTTCGAGCGCCTTCGGCTCGTGCAGCCGCTCATAAGCGATTTCGTTCAGTTCGATGACTACGGCGTCCGCGCCGCCTGCGATGAGCAGCGTGGGCGCCCTGACCGACGGCAGACAGGAAAGCGCGAGATCGGGCCGGCCGCCGCGCGACACCACCGCCTCCACCCGCTCCGGCAAATTCGCCGCAGCGATCAGCGCCGCCGCCGCGCCTGTGCTCGCGCCGAACAGGCCGAGATGCAGCCCTGCCGTCTTCTCGTTCTCGTCGAGCCAGCGGATCGCGCTTACGAGCCGGTCCGCGAGCAGCGGAATGTCGAAGACGTTGCGGCGGTCGCTTTCCTCTTCCGGCGTCAGAAGATCGAAAAGCAGCGTCGCCATGCCTCGCCCGTTGAGCGCCCGCGCGACCTGCCTGTTGCGGGGGCTCATCCGGCTCGACCCGCTTCCATGCGCGAAGACCACAAGAGCGCTCGCGGCATCCGGCCACTGAAGGTCGCCGCGAAGATCGAACGGTTCGATGACGATATGCTTCTCAGACATGCGGTGCGCCCTGGCCATCCCGAACGCTTGCACAGATTAATTATAATCCCGCCGGAACTCTTCCCCGAAATTGACTGAAATCAAATCCACCACAACGGCCGGCACGCCGCACGATATACAACGCCGGGCGAGGGCGATTGTTTCCAAGGCGCCGGGGGAGAGACGATGCGGGCTTGCTATCCGGCGGGGCCATTCCGATAGCGCTTTTCGCGAACGAAGCGCAGCATCTGAAGGAAGTCGTCCGGTTCGCGATAGGCGAGCCGCCCAACCTCTGCCGGCCCCTCGGCGCCTGCGGGAACGAAAAACTGCATGGTCGGCGTCGAGGCGACTTCGTATTTACGCGCAAGGATCCTCTCGGGCAGCGTCTCGCCGTCGAAATCCGTGTATTCGCGCCCGCCGGCGATGTTGAGCTGGACGAAGCTGAAATTGCGCCTGGCGTAGGCGGCGATGTCGTCGCGCGCAAAGTTCACAGTGTGAAGCACTTTGCACCAGGGGCAGTTCGGCATCTCCCAGATCACCGCGAAGGTCTTGCTGGCGCCGGAGGCCGCCGCGAAGTCCTTGGAGAGGTCGAAGGCCGGCTTCAGGAACCAGGGCTCGTCATACATTCCGGACGCGCGTGGCGGCGCGGCTTCAGCCGGAAACAACCCGGCGGCGAGATAGGCGCCGCTGAGGCCGGCGAAAGCCCGGCGTGAAATTTGGAGCGAACGGGGACTGAAAATACGCATGACTGCCTTCTCAAGGTTGTGCCTTGCTTTGGCGCCTATCTCCTTCATAAGGTCATTTTATGATCAAAGCGTTCAGCGGCTTGAAATTTGTTGCGCCGCTCGCTTTGTTTTTCGTGCAATGCTTCAATCGCATTCGCGATGACGGAGAAGCGGCGCAATGGCAGATGCCGGCAAGAAGGCCAAGGTTCATGTGAGGCTTGCGCTTCCGAATGGCGGCAGCCTCGACGAAGACAATGTCGCGCTCATCGAGACGCTGCAGAAATGCGGCTCGATCCTGGGCGCGAGCAAACTCATGGGCCTGTCCTATCGCAAGACATGGCTCATGTCGGACGCGCTCAACCGAACTTTCGAAGCAAGGATCATCGAAACCTTCCCCGGACGAAGGGGCGGAGGCGCGGAGGTCACCGCCTTCGGGCGGCGCATCGCCGCCTTGTTCCGCTCCGTCGAGCGCCGGTCGTCGCAGGCGGCCACGGCGGCGCTCGGCGAGCTTACGGCGTCCCTGGACCTGTCGTTCGGCGTGGAAGAGGCGGGCGAGGCTCGGGAAGCCCCTCTGCGCTGACGATCTCCGCGAGACGATCGTCCGACGTCGCTACGGCGCCGCCTAACGTCAAGGCCGGGCTCCGGGCCGGCCGTCCAGACAATCAGCGTTGCTTCAACCGCTCAGCTGGATGGCCGGGTCGAGCCCGGCCATGACGGCGATCTCCCGGCCGGACTCGGGGCTCAGCCGGAAGGGCGCTGCAGTCCTTCCTACTTGTAGGATTCCAGCGCGGGCGGGTTCCAAAGCGGAATGATTGCGCGCGACCAGATTCTCGTCTCGTAGGACTTCGAACCGTTCGTCAGGTTGATGTAGTTGTCGCTGACGATGTCGTGAGTCACATAGGTCTGGACCGTGAGGCCGGTGAAGCTGTAGCCGACGAGGCCGCCCAGCGCGAACTGCGACTGCCCCTCCTTATACGGCTGCCCGTTGACCTGGTTTCCCCAGTTGTTCCAAGCCGCGGTGCTGGTGTCGGTCGAGCCGAAGCCGACGAGGCCGACCTCCCACTTGCCGACCGTCTTGGTCGCGGTCAGGTCGTAGTTGAACCAGTCGGGCAGGATCTGGCTGCCCTTGTAGCCCAATGGCGCGTTCCAGATCGTCGCGACGCCTGAACCGCCGGGTTGGCCGAAGCTCAAATTCGCCGCAAGCTTCCAGCCGTTGTTGACATAGCTCCCATTGACGCGCTCGCTCAGCGCCCAGCTGTCGAAGCCGAACCGGCCCAGCTGGTTGTCCGCAGGCGCCCAGCCGCCGATAAAGGCGCTGAAGCCAAACCCGCGGCCGAGATCCCAGGCTGCGCCGATGAAGCCCGCCGGATTGTAGATTTCGTCGTAATCCCGCCCCGACCAGGGGAAATGAGTAACGACGCCGCCGACCTTCGGATCGGGAACGCCGCCGGCGACCTCCGGAACCGTCCCGAGAACCTCGACGCGCCCGCCGGCGATCGTCCAAGGCGTCGACCAGGCGAGCAGCGGCACGTTGATGAGAAGGTTGGACTTGCTGTCGTCGATGCCGCGCCAGCCGCCTTCCGAGAGGTTGTCGATGAAATACGCCCCTTGCGGAAGCGGGCCGCCAAGCGCGAGACCGGCCGTCCAGCCGGGAGGCTCCAGCGAGCCGGCGCTTGCCCCGGATGCGAACGCAAGGGTACTGAATGCGACTGCCGTCATTGCTGTTTTGAGTGCTTTCATCTGACCCACCGTCTTCCCCAGTAAATGTCTACTGGAAGAATCAAATAACCCCGCGAACACTCGCCATCAACGGAATTCAGTTGTAGGAGCAGCGGGCGCGGCGGCGGGCTCTATCGTCTGTTTTTTTGAAAATTGGCGCCATAAAAAGGCCTCTTATGGCTTGGCTGAGGGTATGGCTTTGCGTTTGCGGGGGCCCGGCGTTCCCTTCATTTCCTCTCACAAGATCGGGAGGCGCGGAACTGTGGCCGCTTTCGGCGCAAGCTGTAACTTTGCCGCCACAGTGCGCCACAGGCGGCAGACAACCTCCGGGTGCGCGGCGGCCGCATGCATCCAAATCGCGCATCTTGCGCGCGTTATCGTCTTGAAGCAATGAGGTTTGTCGCCGCGTGGCGGGCGGCAAGGACGCGCGCAATGGCCTCGCTTCGGCCGTTACGCGCTGCTGCCGAACAGCCACAGAAGCCTTCCCGCATCGGCCCAAGCATGGGGGCGGAGGAGGCCATCCAACGGAAAGGGCCAAGCGCCGGGGAGGTGGAGCTTGGCCCTTTTGGCCGCGATCAGATCATGGCCCGGATATTGAACGCGGCTATCCCGCTGGGAGATCAGCAGCCGAACGGGAACTCAGTCATAGCAATTCGTGCGCGCCTCCCTCAGAATTTGTCTCTGGAATTTCCGTGGGAAAGGGCGAACGGGCTATCCTTCAGCACCCGCTTCGCCGCGATTTCCGCCTGAAGCGGACCTTCGAATTCCTGCCCTTCCAATGTGTTGAAGGCGTGCAGAGCGGACAGGAACCTGTAGTGGCTTTCGTTGCGATGCTTGCGCACGATGATGCCGACTGCGTTTCCTTGCAGTTCGATAACATAAGCGTCGGACATGAGCTTACCCTCGCCATTCAAGGCGGTGTTGAAGTCGTGGATGTTTTTCGGGAGGCTGACTCTAATCGCAGCGGCTACACATCGCGGTCGCCTCGCCTTCGCGCCAGCGCCACATCCAGATCTCGCTGTCAGACTGTTTCATTCCAATCTCCACCCATTGCCACGCTAATATGATCGACATTGTCAGCTTTTGAAAGCCGATTTATTGGCTGGAAAGGTGGCGCAGCTGGATATTTCCTGAAAAAGGGCGTTGGAGCCCTTTGAAACACTTGGAACCCGGCCAGATAAGCGAACGCGGCTGAAGGCGGCGCTGAAAAAAGCAAAAATATTTCGTCTTTGCATCGATTGCCGGTTGATCTGAGAATTATTTTTCGCAAATACCCGCCAGAAAGCGGGGACCGTCGCGCGCCTCGGCGCTCAGGCAGCCTCCCTCACCTCGCGGCGCGCTCTCATATCGGCGAGCGTCCTTGTGTCGAGCACGCTCGCCAGGGCGTTGCGCGCGTCGAGCATAAGCTTGCGCACCGCACAGATGTCTTCATCGCAGTCGTCGCACGGCCGGTAGGCGGTCATGCTGGCGCACAGAAACGGCGCGATCGGCCCGTCGATGGCGCGAATGATCTGCCCCGCCTTGATCTCGCTCGACGGTTTCGCAAGCGCATAGCCGCCCGCCTTGCCCTTCTTGGAATGCACAAGGCCCGCGCGGCGCAAATCGGCGAAAATCTGATCCAGGAATTTTTTCGGGATGTTGTTGGCCTCGGCGATCTGCGCAACTTGCGCAATCTCGTTCTCGCGAAGCCCGGCGAGATGCACCATCGCCTTCAGGCCATATTTGCCCTTGTTCGTGAGCATGGCGGCTCCATTTTGCTTCAAAAGCCGCCCGACGAGGCGCCTCATTCCGCGCACCGTACCATGAAGAGAAATTCCTTGGCCAGCAAATCTATGAATTCAATCCAATAATGGCTGCAAAAATAGGCTCGACGCATAAAGACCGCGACGGCCGGGCGGCCGTCACGGTCTGTCGCGAGATGGGCCGGCGCTAGCTCTAGAACTTCAGCCGGAGGCCTGTCACAAAGCTCGTATTGTCATTCGCCAGATAGCCGGAGGCGAGGCCTCCCTCGATGTTGGAATAGTTTATGCCGGCATAGACGTCGAAGTGCTTGTCGAAGCGATAGTCCACAACGAACGAGCCGCTATCCAAGCTGCCCGACGTGTAAGCCTTTTGCTGATTGGGCGATCCCGCCTGCGGATTGCTTAGCACGCTCGCGGAGGAGAATGCCGGCTGGCCGACATGGTAGTAGGCGCCCGAGAAACTCCATCCCGACGGCAGGTCGTATCTGGCGCCTGTCCATTCCACCTGCAACTCCCGCGTACTGGCATAGGAGTAGTAGCTCGACGCTTTGCTCACGCCCGTTATCGCCGCGAGATGCCCGATGACGTAGCCCCCCTCGATCGTATCGCCGACATATTCCGCATCGCGGGCGGCGGACGAGTTGTAATAACGAATATCCTCGTAGCCCGCAAAGAGGGTGAGCTTCGATGCAGAGGCCGCCTCATCTTTGTATCCGCTGCCGAACTCGAACGTATACTTGCCCTGAACGGACCAGGAATCGCTGTCGGTGATTTGCGCGTTGACCTGCGTGCTGGAATAGGCGGCGGGCGCCGCGAAAATGGACTGCGTTCCGGTTGCCGGGCTTGCGGTCAATGCGGACGCTTGAACGCCCGCGTTCACCTTTTGATAGACCGCATCGATCGAGAAGCCGCGATAGGCGCCGCCTAGGTTCACCCCGTAGGCCGGACCGAAGAAGCCGGTGTCCTGGCCGCCGGCCGAGTAAATGGCGGCGGCGTGAACGGGGCCGGCCCTAAGGGCGTATTTGACGGATTCATCGACGTTCGACGCTTCGGAGATCCCCGCTCCGGCCAGCGACGACGACCAGCGCAGCAGGGAAAACGCGTTGGATAGATCCTGCGGGTCGTATTCGCGGAAGACATCGCCCTGCAGGGATACGTGCCGCCCGATCGTGAGCGTTCCATACGCGTCGCTGCTGACGCCGGCATAGCCCGGGCCGTTGAAAGCTTGTCCGGCGCGGCTCGAGTCTGCGTTCCCGTCCTGGCGGCTTAAGGGCGTGCCCGCGTTCAACAGCAAGGACTTCGGACCGTCGTTGATGGTTCCCGTAAGCGGATCGAACGAGGTTTCGAGGCGGCCAATCGCAACCCACCCTGCGCCGATGGCTTCCTCAACCTTGAGGCCGGCAAACGATTGCTCCATCGCTTGCGATTCCAAGGACGATATCGCCCTGTTCGCGTATTTCGAGCTGTAAATGTTGTAAACGGCGTCTTGCCGGAACTCGCCGCTCGTGGGCGCCCCGTGGGTCTGATAGCCGTAGCCGGCATCGATCGTGCCGTAGAGCGTGACGCCCTGCCAAGTCAGCGTATCGGGAATCGGATCCTTGATGCTGTACAGGTCCAAATCCGCCGCTTGCGCCGATGCGGCGAAGCCTGCGAGCGCCAATGCGTATGCCGAAACTTTCTTCATCTTGGTCCCCAATCCCGAAGACGGATGCGCGCGCCCAATTTTCTCGCCACCCGCCCACAAAAGTTTACTTTTTCTATGAACAAAAGGTATCTCCGTCGCCGATGCCTCACAAGGGCAAGCGGGCCACAGCTGAAGCCATAACTGAGACTAAACCATTGATTTGATATGATTTTCTAGATACGGGCGCGTTTTTGCACTCTCATTCCAATTCGATCGCCAACGAAAGCGCTTGTTTCGCTTGCAAGCCGCCAAAAATGGAATGAGAGACTTCTTGCCGCGGGCGCTACGAGCGGCTTTCCGCGACGGGACCGCGACCTTGAAGGCCGGCGGCGCAAGGACTAATACGAATCGCCATACGTTACGGCCCTTTCACCAGGTGGCGCTGTGTGGTATTATAATACCGCTAAAACCACCTGTTTTTGCAAAACGAACCCAATAGAGTTAACCGGCCGTCTATGCTCCAACGGCCCGGCAGAGCCGGCAATTTCAGCGGTTGGTATAATCGAGACGCGGTCCTGTTTCCGGATGCATCGGTCCAGCACTGCGGGAGCGGCTGGGAATCTGCAAGCAGCTCGAGCAGAGTTTCAGCTTTTCTCGTGCTCGCTCAATGCAAAATTAACGCCCGGCCGGGCGCGGGGAACCCCGCCGGGCGTTTGCAGCGCTCAGCGTTTTATGCTGCGCGCGCTGTGATGGCGGCGCCCGCCGCCGCGAAGCCGCGTTCGAGGTCGGCGACAATGTCCTCGATATGCTCAAGCCCGACCGAGAGCCGCACATAGCCTTCCGACACGCCGGTGGCGTCCTGCTCGCTCCGGCTGAGCTGCGAATGCGTCGTCGTCGCCGGATGGATGGCGAGGCTGCGCGCGTCGCCGATATTGGCCACGTGATAGAACAGCTCCAGCGCGTCGATGAAGCGCCGGCCCGCCTCCTTGCCGCCCGCCAGCTCGAAGCCGACGAGCCCGCCATAGCCGCCCTTGAGATACTTGTCGGCGCGCTCGCGGAACACGCCCGTCTGCACCGACGGATGGATCACGCGCGTCACCTCGGGCCGCTTCAAGAGATAGTTCGTCACGGCCTGCGCGTTCTGCGAATGGCGCTCGATCCGCAAGGGCAGCGTCTCGATGCCCTGGATGATGAGGAACGCGTTGAAGGGCGACAGCGCGGAGCCGAGGTCGCGCAGCAGCGTTACGCGCGCCTTGATGATGTAGGCGATGGGGCCGAGCGGCTTCACGGCCTCGGTCCACACCGCGCCGTGGTAGCTTGGATCGGGCGTGTTCAGCGCGGGCTGACGCGCGGGGTGCGCGCCCCAGTCGAAATTGCCGCTATCGACGAGAAGGCCGCCGATGGAGGTGCCGTGGCCGCCGAGATATTTCGTGGTCGAGTAGACGATGATGGCCGCGCCGTGGTCGAAGGGGCGCGTCAGGAGAGGCGCCGCCGTGTTGTCGACGATGAGCGGGATGCCGAGCGGGCGGCCGATGGCGGCGACTTCGGCGATGGGAAACACGGTGAGCTTCGGATTGGGCAGCGTCTCCGCGTAATAGGCCCGCGTGCGCGCGTCGGTGGCGCGGCGGAAATTCTCCGGGTCCGCCGGATCGACGAAGCGCACCTCGATGCCCTGGTCCTTCAGCGTGTTGGCGAACAGGTTCCAGGTGCCGCCGTAAAGATCGGTCGAGCTGACCACGTTGTCGCCGGCCCGCGCGAGGTTCTGGATGGCGAAGGCCGACGCCGCCTGGCCCGACGACAGCGCCAGCGCGCCGACGCCGCCCTCGATCTCCGCGATGCGCTTTTCGAGCACGTCGTTGGTCGGGTTCATGATGCGCGTGTAAATGTTCCCGAGTTCCTTCAGCGCGAACAGGTTCGACGCGTGCTCGGTGTCGCGGAACTGATACGAGGTCGTCTGGTAGATCGGAACCGCGACCGCGTTGGTCGAGGGGTCCGCACGCCAGCCGCCATGCAGCGCCAGCGTCTCGGGGTGAGTGCTTTTTGCCATGTCTTCATTCTCCAAAACAGGTTGATCCGATTGCGATGCCGGGGCGGCATGCGAAAGGCTCCGCGCGTTGCGCTTCCTCTCGCGGAACGTGAGCGGCGCCGCGGCCCAGACGCCTGCGGCGGTGGCCGCGAAGAAGGCGAACGCCTTGAGTTGCGCCGTGCTGAGCAGCACGATGGCCGGCCCCGGACACAGCCCGCTCAGCCCCCATCCAACGCCGAAAATGGCCGCGCCTGCGACTAGCGAAACCGTGACCGGCTTTGTGCGATCCGGCAGGTCGATGGGCTCTCCCAGCGCGGACGCCTTGGCCCGGCGCGCGACCGCGAAAGCCGGCAATGCGACCGCGATGGCGCCGGCCATGACGAAAGCGAGCGTCGGATCCCAGTTTCCCGTCACGTCGAGGAAGGCGAGGATGCGATTGGGATCGGTCATCCCGGAGATGACGAGTCCCGCGCCAAAAGTCAGGCCGAAGATCAACGCTGTCAGAGCGCCCATGTCAGCCTCCCAGACGCTCTAGTACGCCGAGATGGCGGACGGCGTAGACCGTCGCCGCCGCCACCGCGATGAACACGATGGTCGCCACGAGCGAGCGCGGCGACAGGTTCGAAATCCCCGAAACGCCGTGGCCGCTTGTGCAACCCCCGCCAAGAGCGGTCCCGAAGCCGGCAAGCGCGCCCGCTATGACGAGCGTGACGATGCCTGCCGGTATCTCCCCCGTGGAACTTCCAACATGGGCCAATTGAAACTGCTGGGCCAGGAAACCCGCCGCAACGAGCCCGGCAAGAAAGGTCCAGCGCCAGAGGCCTCGCCGCGCCTTGATGGCGCCGCCGAGAATGCCGCTGATCCCGGCGACCCGCCCGTTGACGAGAAGCAGGCCCGCTGTCGCGGCGCCGATCAGAGCGCCGCCGGCCAAGGCGTTGGTCCATGCCGCCATTGCGTTAATCCTTCAGGCTTTGAGGCTGTTGATCGAACTTGTAGCCGACAGAGAAGCCGACAGAGAACTCGCTCAACCTGATGTTCGCCTCGCCGCCGCCAAAACTCGCCGGAATAGAATTCTGTCCGTTCACCTGGACCTCCGGCGCATAAAGCAGGTAGCCGCTATATTCCCAGCGCTTCGACGGGGATTCCCAAGTGAAGCCAGCCGTAAATTGGCTCTGGACGGTGGCTGGCGCAAGGATGTTGAGGAAGGTCTCGTCGTTGCGGATCACTTCGGTCGAATAGGCATAGCCGCCGCGCACCTGCAACTGCGGCGTGAGCTGATAATTGGCGCCGATCCGGAACACGTTCGAGTCCTGCCAGTTGAAGCCCGGCCCGCCGCTGCTTCCAAGCTTTTGACCCGCCAGGATGCTCGCAAGCCCAGGATCGCCGACGGCGGAGATGCTGCTGTAATTGATGAACTGATATTCGGCGGTCACGTCGAGCCGGGGCGTGAGCTTATACGCCGCGCCGACGGTGACGTTCTGAGGCGCGTCGAAGGCGCCCGCATCGGCAAGCAAGCCTCTATACCCATTGAAATCCTGGAAAAACGTTTCCGTCGTATAGGCGGCGCCGACCGACAACCGCGGCGTGATGTGGCCGAGATAGCCGATGCGCGCGCCGATGCCGAAGGCCTCGTCCACGCCCTTGTTGGTGAGGGAGGAGGGGTCGATCGTGCTTCCGGCGAAGGCGCCAAGACCGTTGGCGCTGAAGCGCTGATAGGCGAGGTTCAGGGAGACGCCGATGGAGTGCTCCGGCGCGATCCGGTAGGCGACCGTCGGCGACAAGAAGAACTGCTCGAAGTCGAAGCCCGCCGTACCGAGATAGGCGGGCGAAAGGTTCTGGTACGGGTTGCGATTATAGCTGCTGCCGAGACCGTTGCCGTAGGCCGCGATGCCGATAGCCAGGTCCGGGCTGAGCTGCCTCACCCAGCCGAGGCTCGGAATGAGGTAATCGCTGCGGGCGTTGCCGTCATAGTTTCCATCGAGAGTGGCGCCGTGCGGCAAGGTATTTCCGGTGATCGTCGCGCTCCGGTCCGGCCGGAACCACTCCGCGCCGGCGTCGAAGCGCCCGCCCAGAAACAGCGCGGCGGCCGGATTGCTCGCAATCGCAAGCGAATCCTGCGGATACGCCACCGCCGCGCCGGCGATGCCTTCCGCCTGGGTGCCGTAGCCGGTCAAATAATACCCGTCCGTCGCCGCCGCGGGATTTGCCGCGCTGAGCACGACGCAAAGAGAAAGCGCTCCCGCCGATAGCGGCGCATAACCGTTCTTATCCATAGTCAACCCCCACCCATCCAAAGCCCTCCGGGCTGGCGAAATGGGCAGCCCGGCTTCATCGGACCTTGAGCTGCGCGCTTTTTAGGTTTCGCCGGAATGCGCGCGCTCTCAAGGCTGGTGGGAGTAAAGCAGGTCTGGAATTTGTTTGCTATATTAAGTCGACCATCTTACGTAAAATAAGAAACAGGTTCGCCGCGCCTCTCTTTTCTTAAATGATTATCCCGCTTTCATAAATGGAAACGAAAGTGATGCCCCTTTGTGGCGCCTAAAAATAGAATGAAATCCTCTTAATGACGGTCTTCGAGTAAAACTCGCGAAAGAAACGGCATTTTCCGACAACGTTTGGCGATCTGTCTGAGACGGCCTATCGAAACCGATTTGCGCAATGAACGTACAAATAGGGCGAGCCGGTTAGAAAAAGCCGGGTTGGCGCCCTCAAGGCGGCGTGCCGGCCTTCACGGCGGAGGGCGCGCGAATAAAACCGGGAAGGCCGATGCGGATCCTGCGTGCGGTCTCACGGCGTCTATCCAGATGATTAAGATTTTCACATACGTTGCGCGCGGAAACGGGCGGCCGCAAATCGGCCGTCGCGGAGGAGCGAAGCCGGGTCGCCGCAGCGAAAAATGAAGGGCAATGAAAGAGATAAAAAAGCGCCCCGAAACGCCCTTTTCGAACGCAATATTAACAAAAATTAATTACCAAAGAGAACGCTGGACGAGGTTTCTGGCGCGCAACAAAAGTAAACATTCGAGAAAATGATCCTAGCATGTAATCCAAAATCAGAATAATCTAGTCGTTTGACAGGTTGTGCTATTTTTATCACAGAAACTTCTCAATAGACGCCGCACCTTAGCCGTTATAGAGAGAGCCCCAACCTCAGGCTGAAACACATGAGGCGGCGTTTCCGGCGCTCCCCAAAGGCGCTGTTCCAGGGTCGCCCGATCCTGAAGAGAGAGAAAAGTCAATGGCAGACACCACACATTCCACCGCCCTTGGCGACGCAGCCGCCCGGCAACTGGCGAATGCGACCAAGACCGCGCCGCAGATGGCGCAGATCACACCGCGCTGGCTGGTCCACTGCATGCAGTGGGTTCCAGTCGAGGCCGGCATTTATCGTTTGAACCGCGTGAAGGATGCGGCCGCCGTCGCCGTCGATTGCTCGGCGCGAGACGAACGCACGCTGCCGCAAACCTTCGTCGACTACGAGGAGCATCCGCGCGAATACTTGCTGAGCGCAGTCAATACAGTCCTCGATATCCATACGCGGGTGTCGGATCTTTATAGCGTTCCGCATAACCAGATCGCCGAGCAGCTGCGCCTCACCATCGAAATCGTGAAGGAGCGGCAGGAAAGCGAGCTGATCAACAACGCCGAATACGGGCTGTTGCGCAACGTGGCGGGCTCGCAGCGCATCGGCACGCGCAAGGGCGCGCCGACGCCGGACGACCTCGACGAGCTGATTACAAAGGTCTGGAAAGAGCCGGGCTTCTTCCTCGCTCATCCGGCCGCCATCGCGGCGTTCGGGCGTGAATGCACCCGCCGCGGCGTTCCACCTCCGACCGTCACCATGTTCGGCTCGCCCTTCATCACCTGGAGAGGCATCCCGCTCATCCCAAGCGACAAGGTTCCCTTCGAGGACGGCAAGACGAAAATCCTGCTCCTCCGCACGGGCGAGGCGCGCCAGGGCGTGATCGGCCTGTTCCAGCCGGGGCTGCCGGGCGAACAGAGCATGGGGCTTTCCGTCCGCTTCATGGGCATCAACCCGAAGGCGATCGCGCAATATCTTATTTCGCTTTATTGCTCGCTCGCAGTCTTGACCGACGATGCGCTGGCCGTTCTCGACGGCGTCGAGGTGGGTCACTACCATGAATACCACTATTGAGGGCTTGCCCTCCGAGCCGGCCGCAGACGAGACGATTGAGGCCGCGGGCGAGGCTGCGCGGGGTTTCGACCCCGCGGGCCTGCCGAGCGCCGAAATCCTGACGCGGCTCGCCAATGAGATGTTCGCGCGCCTGCCGGGCGGCGGCTTCAACCCAGGCGGCGCGCCCCTCCTGACGCCGGAAGCGGCGGCAGCGGCTTCGTCCGCGCCCGCGCAGATTTTGCCCAGGACGCCGTTGCCGGCGGACCCTTACAAATCGGTCGATCTGCCGCTGGCGGGCGCTCCGGGCGTCAACTCCAATTTCAAGCCCTCCGCGCATGGCGCGCCGTTCGCCCGGCCGCTTCCGCCGTCGCCGTCCGCCGCCCCGTTCCCAGGCGAGGCCGAGTTGCGCGCGCTCCTGAAGGATCGGATTCCGTCGCCTGCGTCCGCGCAGCCCTTTGCGCCCGCACTTCCGGGCCAGGCGCTGTCTGCGTCGCCCGCGGCGTCGCCGGTGCTTCCCAAGGCGTCGCCACAAAGCCCGGTAGATGTTCCATTCGCGGGCGCGCCCGGCGTCAATTCCAATTTCGCGCCGTCCGCGCACGGGGCGCCCTTGTCGCGTCCGCTGCCTCCGTCGCCAATTGCGATTGCGCTCCCAGGCGAGGCGGAACTGCGCGCGCTTCTGAAGGAGCGGATTCCGTCGCCGGCTTTTCGCGCAGCCCGTTGCGCCGGGCTTCCCCAGCCAAGGAAGCCATGCCGCGCCCCAGGCCACGCCGATCCAGCATGAGGCGACAGACGGTGCGCCCGGCTCGTCCTTCTATTTCCTCGATGAGAGCCGGTATCCGCGGGCGCGCGCGCCCCACGGCCTGCCGCTCGAACCGCAGCCGGGCTACGATGTGCTCGCCGTGCGCCGGGATTTCCCGATCCTCGACCAGCGGATCAACGGCCATCCCTTGATCTGGCTCGACAACGCCGCCACGACGCAGAAGCCGCAAGCCGTCATCGACCGCCTCGTTCACTATTACAGTTACGAGAACTCGAACGTGCATCGCGGCGCGCATGAGCTGGCGGCGCGCGCCACCGACGCCTATGAGGACGCGCGCGAAAAGGTGCGCGGATTTCTCGGCGTGTCGTCCTCGGACGAGATCGTGTTCGTTCGTGGCGCGACCGAGGGCATCAACCTCGTCGCGCAAAGCTGGGGACGCCAGAACATCGTCGAGGGCGACGAGATCGTCATAACCTGGCTTGAGCACCACGCCAACATCGTACCGTGGCAGCAGCTCTGCACGGAGACGGGCGCCGTGCTCAAGGTCGTCCCCGTTGACGACCGCGGGCAGGTTTTGCTCGACGCGTATGAAAAGCTGCTCGGCCCGCGCACGAAGCTCGTCGCGTTCACCGAGGTGTCCAACGCGCTCGGCACGGTCACGCCCGCACGCGAGATGGTCGAGATGGCCCATCGCTACGGCGCGCTCGTGCTCGTCGATGGCGCGCAGGCCGTATCCCACATGCGCGTGGATGTGCAGGAGCTGAATTGCGACTGGTATGTCCTCTCCGGCCACAAGGTGTTCGCACCGACCGGCATCGGCGTGCTGTGGGGCCGCAAGGAACTGCTCGACAGCATGCCGCCCTGGCAGGGCGGCGGCAACATGATCAAGGACGTGACCTTCGAGCGGACCGAATACCACGCCGCGCCGGGCCGCTTCGAAGCCGGCACGGGCAGCATCGCGGACGCCGTCGGCCTTGGCGCGGCCATCGATTATCTGGGCCGCATCGGCATGGAGAACATCGCGCGCCACGAACAGGGGCTCATAGCCTATACGACCAAGCTGCTTCTGGACGTGCCGGGATTGCGCATCATCGGCACGGCGCCGGAGAAGGCGGGCGTCATCTCGTTCGTGCTGCACGGCAAGGAAAGTTCGACCGTGGGCTCGGCGCTGAACCAATACGGGATCGCCGTCCGCTCCGGGCACCACTGCGCCCAGCCGATCCTGCGCCGCTTCGGGCTGGAAAGCACGGTGCGGCCGTCCTTCGCGCTATACAACACCTACGCGGACATCGACGCGCTCGCGGCGGCGCTGCACCGGATCCAGAGCGGCGCTCGTCCGTAAGCGCCGCCGCCGCGCCGTGACCCGCCACGGAGCGTAGCGGCATTGGCGACGGCTCCACCGTCATGGCCGGGCTCGATCCGGCAATCCAGCTAAACAATTGAATACATCGCCAATTCCCCGGATGGCCGGGTCGGAGCCCGGCCATGACAATAACCATCTGGGTAATCAAGTCAGCGAACGTTTGCCCGTAAGCCCCGCCTTGCGGAAGGCGTCGGCGAAGGCGCCGCCGCCGGCCTCGGGCTTGCCGCCCTTCGGCGCCGCGCTCATCGTCTTCGGCGTTTGCTGCCTCGGGGCGCCGCCCTGCGGCCGTTCGCCCGCGCCGCCGACCGGATCGTCGAGCCGAAGCGTCAACGCAATGCGCTTCCTCGGCTGATCCACCTCCATCACCTTCACGCGCACGACGTCGCCGGGCTTCACCACCTCGCGCGGGTCTTTCACGAAGGTCTTCGACAGGGCGGACACGTGCACGAGCCCGTCCTGATGCACGCCGATGTCCACGAAGGCGCCGAACGCCGCCACATTCGTCACCACGCCCTCCAGCACCATGCCGGGCTTCAGGTCGGAAATTTTCTCCACGCCCTCCTGGAAGGTCGCGGTCTTGAAGCCGGGGCGCGGGTCGCGGCCGGGCTTCTCCAGCTCGCGCAGGATGTCGGTCACGGTCGGCAGGCCGAAGGTCTCGTCCACGAACGCCTTCGGCTGCAGCCCGCGTAGCACCGGCGCATTGCCGATCAGCTTCTTGATGTCGGTCTTCGCGGCGGCCACGATCTTGCGCACGACGGGGTATGCCTCCGGATGGACGGAGGAGGCGTCGAGCGGATCGTCGCCGTCCGGGATGCGCAGGAAGCCTGCCGCCTGCTCGAAGGCTTTCGGCCCGAGCCGCGGCACCTCCTGAAGCTGCGTGCGCTTCTTGAACGCGCCTTTCGAGTCGCGATGAGCCACGATGTTCTTGGCGAGGGTTTCGCTGATGCCGGAAACGCGCGCGAGCAGCGGCGCGGACGCGGTATTTACGTCCACGCCGACCGCGTTCACGCAATCCTCGACCACCGCGTCGAGCGAGCGCGACAGCTTCGTCTCGGACACGTCGTGCTGGTATTGGCCGACGCCGATGGCTTTCGGGTCGATCTTCACCAGTTCGGCGAGCGGGTCTTGCAGGCGGCGCGCGATGGAGACGGCGCCGCGCAGCGACACATCGAGATCGGGCAGTTCCGCACTGGCGAAGGCGCTCGCGGAATAGACCGAGGCGCCCGCCTCCGACACCACGATTTTCGTAAGCTTCAGCTCCGGCGCGCGGGCGACCAGCTCGGCGGCGAGCTTGTCCGTCTCGCGGGACGCGGTGCCGTTGCCGATGGCGATCAGCTCGACCTTATGCTGGATGCAGAGGCGCCCCAGGATCGCGAGCGACTCCGGCCATGCGCGCCTCGGCTCGTGCGGATAGATCGTGGCCGTTTCGGCGACCTTGCCGGTCGCGTCCACCACGGCGACCTTCACGCCGGTGCGGAAGCCCGGATCGAGGCCCATGGTGGCGCGCGTTCCGGCCGGCGCGGCAAGCAGCAGATCGCGCAGATTGCTCGCGAACACCCTCACCGCCTCTTCCTCCGCCGCCTGCCAGAGCCGCATGCGCAAATCGACCGCGAGATGGCTCTGGATGCGCGTGCGCCAAGCCCAGCGCACCGTGTCGTTCAGCCATTTGTCGGCGGCGCGGCCCTTGTCGGCGATGTTGAATTTGCGCGCGATGCGGTTCTCGTAAAGGCTCGGGCCGCTCGCCGGCGCCACCGCTGGATCTTCCGGCTCGAAATTGAGGTCGAGCACGCCTTCTTTCTCGCCGCGGAACATCGCGAGGATGCGGTGAGCGGGCATCTTCGTCAGCGGCTCGGCCTTGTCGAAATAATCGGCGAACTTGGCGGCTTCCGGCGTATTCATCTTGTCGTCCTTCGCCTTCGCGGCGAGGCGGCCGCGGCCCCACATCTCCTCGCGCAAGCCGCCGATCAGGTCCGCGTCCTCGCCGAAGCGTTCGACCAGGATCGAGCGCGCGCCTTCGAGCGCGGCTGTCGCGTCTGCGACGCCCTTTTCCGCGTCGATGAAGGTCTGGGCGATGACGTCCGGCAGTTTCGTCGGATCGGCGAGCAGCGCGTCGGCGAGCGGCTCCAAGCCGGCCTCCTTTGCGATCTGCGCCTTGGTGCGCCGCTTCGGCTTATAAGGCAGATAGATGTCTTCGAGCCGCGCCTTCGAATCCGCCGCCATGATCTGCGCTTCGAGCGCGCCGTCGAGCTTTCCCTGCTCGCGGATCGAATCCAGGATCGCGGCGCGCCGCGCTTCCAGCTCGCGCAGATAGCCGAGCCGCTCCTCCAGCGTGCGAAGCTGCGCGTCGTCGAGCATGCCGGTGGCTTCCTTGCGATAGCGCGCGATGAACGGCACCGTCGAGCCGCCGTCCAGCAAGTCGATGGCCGCCTGCACCTGCTGCGCCCTCACGCCCAGCTCTTCCGCAATCCGCTGTTCGATGCTCTTCATTCGACGCTCCGCTTTAATGGCGCCGGCCGCCGCAGGGGCCAGCTCGAATCGAGCGCCGATCATACAGGCTGGCGGCGCTGGGAGACAAACAATCGGAGATTTCCGCCGTGGCGGCGCGGCTGCCGCGAGCGCCGGACTTCACAACTGATTCAAAAAAGAGTGGAAAGTGTATTTCCAAAAGCTACAAAGCGTTGAACAATGCTCGGGAAGTGGATACCCACACGTTGGAATCGGGACACTCCTCGTCAGGGGCGAAACATCCTAAAGCCGACCCTTAGGGGGTCGGATCGCGATGCGCAGCACGATCCCACATGAGCGAGAATCACTCGCATAGAGGTCATTTAATAATGCTCTTCAAGGACATTATCAAAAAAAATGCCCTTCGGTCTAAAAAATTCCTTGGAAAATCTATGCTCGGAAGGCACATAGCCGATGCAATCCTTTTGCCCTACGATGTAAAGAATATATTTTCTGCATACAGGGCTGGCTTTAACACATACCCAAACTTTATCCACCCAAGAAACTTCAATGAGTATATTCAAAGATGCAAGCTTACATGCCGAGGCTCCTTTTATACCCAGTGTACCGATAAATTATTGGTCCGGGATTATATTGAAAAAAAGATTGGTGGCGGCTATCTCACCAAGCTGTTATGGCATGGAAAAGATCTCAGAACTGTCGATATAAGTGCATTGCCTGATTCATTCATTATCAAGGCAAACCAAGGCTCCGGCGCGAATATTATTGTAAGGGACAAAGATAGCTTCGATTTCGATAAAGCGTGCCACACGACAAGCGCATGGCTAGAACATGACAACTCAATACATTATGCAGAGTGGCAGTATCGATGGATAGAGCCTCAACTTCTTATTGAGGAGCTTCTGACCAACGCAGATGGGTCTATTCCCTATGATTACAAATTCTTCTGCTTCAGGGGGAGAGCCGAATTCCTGCAGATAGATTTTGATCGCTACTCCGACCACAGACGCAATTTGTACGATCGAGATTTCAATCTATTACCCGTCAAATTACAGTACCCAAACTATTTTTCTCCCGTCGAAAAACCGAAATGTTACGACGAAATGCGCTCACTTTCCGAGACTATTTCAAACGGCGAGCCGTTTGTCCGGGTCGATTTATACGATGTCAACGGTCCCATATTTGGCGAGATGACTTTTTCTCCCGGAGCTGGACGGGAGCGATTTGAACCAGAGGAATGGAATGTCAGATTAGGTAAGCTTGCGTTGGGTCATTTGAAAACGCTTCATCAACCTTTGTGATACCGCATTAGTCGTGAACCCTGGCGTTCCGCATTCAGGTTCCGCCCGGATATGAAATCCCGGCGCGCCTCCGCCACACTAAATCTGGATCGGGTAGAAGCGATTGACCGCGATTAGAACCGCGAGCAGGAAGATTCCGAGCCCGAGGCTCCAGCCGATGAGCTTCTTCTCAATCGGCAGTAGCGGCTCGACGGGCTGGCGGTCCAGTTCTTCGCGAAGATCGGGGTCGGACATAATTCGCTCCTTCTAGCCTGCCAGCGGCGGCTTCACGCCGCTGAAGAAAATCCAGGAAATGCCAAGCCCCACCCAGATCACGAAGCCGAACAGGCTCACGAAATAGACAGCGGCGAGCTTGCCGAGCCCCTCCTGCCAGAGCTTCTTGAAATTGGAGAGCACCCCGATCGAGAAGAACGTCAGGATGAAGAAGATCACGCGGAACACGTTCGCCTCGCCGATGGCCGCCGTCACTTTCGCCGGCTCGAACGACGTTCCGAGCGCGAGATAGAGGCCCGCCGCGAAGGTGACGATGAAGCCGAGAATGAATTTCGGGAAACGCTCCCAGATCTCGGAAACCTTCGCCTGCTCGCCATTCGGATCCTTGTTGATGTGGTTCGTCCAGATCCAGCCGAGGATAAAGGCCCAGATGCCGATGAAGATGTCGATGAACACCTTCACGGTGGCCGTCGTGCCGAGAATCCAGCCCGGTTGATAGTGAATGCCTTGCGCGGCGGCCTTGGCGAGGATCAGCGATTCGGTGATGCCGCCGCCCGCCACCGCCGCGCCGTCGGTCTTGATCGCAAGGCCCATCCAGGCGCCCGCGACCAACGGCTCGTCCGAGAGGAAGGTCTGCGCGACAAAGGGCAGGATCAGGATTTCGACAACCGCGAAGACCACCACGAGCGAGGAGACAAGGATCGGCACTGCCGGCCGCGCCCGGATCGCTCCGCCCGTAGCGATGGACGCGGCGACGCCGCAAATCGAGATGCCGGATGCGAGCGGCGCCGCCCATTCGCGGCTGAAGCCGAACCATGTGCGCGCGACGAAATAGACCACGGCCCAGTAGATGAGATAGGCCTCGACGATGGCTGCGGCGCCGCGCAGAAGCAGCGACGACGCAAGATTGAGCTTGCCCGCAGCCGTCACGGCAAGGAAGGCGCCGAGGATCACGATGGCGATCTTGATGTAAAGCTCGGGCCGGATCGCGTCCTTCAGCCACTCGGCGAAGCGCGGGAAGAAATTCGCGATGATGAGACCGGCGACAAGCGCGATGATGAAGCCCGCTTCGTTGGTGAGCTTGAGCGACCAGCTTATGCCGAACTTCGCCTGATCCGCCGGCGTAACCACCGCGATATTGGCGTAGCTTCCCGCGATCCAGCTCGCATAGGCCAGCGCAAACACCACCGTGAAGCCGATTGCGAAGCGCCACACGCTCACGCGCAGCGCAATCGCAGCGAGCGACAGCGTGACAAGCAGCGCCGCATAAGTCAGGCCGAGCGCGGCCGGCCCGCCGAGATCGGCGTAGGCTTTCGACGCGGTTTTCAGCGCCTTGCCGATGCCGGTCCAAACCGAGGTGGTGACGGCCCAGCCGAGCAGGTCATGCCCGAACAGGCTTGAGGCGCCGAGGCCGAAAACGATAAGGCCGATCCACACGGCGAGCCAGTCCTCGCCGATCCACGGCTTCCGCTGGGCTGCATCCGCGGCAAGCGCGGGGGATCGCTCAACTTTTTCCAGCATGACTTTCTCCAGCGCGGCGTTCGAATAGCCGGCAAGCAAACAACGGCGGCGCGCAACCGCCGCCGCCAAACATGAGCTTGGATAAAAGCAGATCTGGGAAGATTTTTCTATTGGTGGCGCTTGCTCAGGCTGCAAATAAGAATACCATTCTCATTGGGCGTGAGCGATGGCGCGGCGCTTCTCAAAAACTCAATTCCGGCGCAAGCCGCTTCCCTCGCGCCTAGCTGCGGCGCAACCAAAATCCAACCAACGGTTACGGGCAGGGCTTCGGCTTCGGAAACTCGATCGCCGACAGCTCTCCGTTCAGCGAAAACGTGCCGTAATCGAGCTTCAGCTTGCGGCTGACCCCATTGGCGAACATTCGGAACGACACCTCATAGGTCGGCAGCCCATCCTTTTGCTGCCCGCGCTCGTAATAGCTGACCACGACCGGCCACGACTGGATCCGGTCCAGCACTTCGGAATTCTTTACCGGCGGAAGCTCGGCGTTCGCCGCAAGCTCAAGCGGCGCGCCGATCACCGTCGTCGTCTCGTAGACCTTCACGCCTTTTTCGGAGCCGTCATAGATGTCGGCCTGGAGACGCGCCTCCCCCGCCATCGCGGCTTTCAGGATCGAGAGCGAATGCTGAGTCGGAAAATAAATATTGCCCGTTAGGGCGAGCTGGCTTCGCTTCGGCTTTTCGAGTTCGACCGAAATCGCGTCACGGGCGCGCGTCCGGGTGGCGACGCCCTTTGTGGTCTCGCTCAGCTTGTTGTTGACGTATTGGGAGGTGTTGAACCGCAAGCGGCGCGCATCGCCGTCCTCCTGGCTTTCGGTTCGGATGTCGGTCACGCTCTCCTTGTTTTCCCGGTCGAAGATTTCGGTGACGAGGCGGGTATTCAGCGCATAGCCCTGGCACGGCGATCCGCTGAAGTCGTAGATGAGCTGGCCGCGAATGTCGGAGATGTTCGAGCCGGCGCCGGTGCGGTCGAGCGACAGTTCGTAAACCGCCCGATGCGGCGAAAGCTCGGCGGCTTTGGTTTGCGCGAGTTGCGCAGATGCCGATTGCGGCGGCGCCCAAAGAGCGATCGCGGCAAGGATCGGCGTGGCCGCCTTCGACAGGAATTGGTGCTTCATTGCAGGGTCCGCATCTTTGACAAGCATATTGATAAGCGTTTTTCTCGAAAAGAACACCCGTTATCCCAACCGTGCTTGCTTCTCCCTTACCGGGCGAGCATCGGGAAAGTGACGGCGATGGCCCAGGCGAAGGCGAGCGCATTGGCCGTTCCGCCCGCCAGCGGATTGCCGGTGCGCCGGTATGCCCAGCTGCTGAACAAGCCATAAATGACAAAGAAGGTCAGCACCACGGGAATGATGAAGATCAAGAAGAACAGTTTCTTGAAGTTGAGCGCGGCCGCGAGCGCGAGCGAGATAAGAAACAGCACCTTCGTCAGGACGTAGCCGCCGCGGGGCGCGTCCGGACCGCGCGTGAGCCATTCGTCCGCCAGGAAGAACGACAGCGTGCCGGCGCCCACCGCGAAAAGGAGCGGCAGCCGTTCCGGGATCGGAAAGAAGGAGAGAGCGTAGCGGTCGAGAGCGAGTCCGAAGGCGAGAATGCTATAGACGGCGGCGAAAAAAGCCGCCGCGATAAGGGCGAGGTAGTTGGTGCGCACCCTGTGGGCGCCGCTGAGGTCGCCGCGCGTCACGATCCAGAGCACCGCGAGCGTCAGAAGGCCGTAGAGAGCGAAATGAACGGTGATGTAGTCCGCAACCACGGTTGGCAGGAAGTCGGTCGGCATTTTCCATAGAATGAGCGGCGTCAGGATCGCTGGCGCGACCGCGACGGGCAGGAAATCGCGCCACCGCAATCCGGCACCCTGCGGCGGCTCGGAGACGCGCGGAAGCAGCGATGCGAGCGGCCACCCAAGCAGCACCAGCCCGAAGAACAGAAGGCCGAGATACGGGCCGCGCGCATCGATAAAGCCGCCTTCTCCGGTCACTCCGAAAACACGATTGAGCCAGTCGCGGGCTTCAGCCATGCTTTGCGGGCTGTAGAGGACGCCGAGATGCTCCACGCCCGGCGAAAAGGTGACGCGCCGCGCCGTCCCGTCGGCGAAGCTGCCGTAAATGACGCCGGGCGCCGCTTCGCCCCCCGCCACCAAGCCGACGACTCGCAGGCCCTCGTTCTTGAGATGGCTGAACTCATTATTGCCGTCGATCACGGCGAGGTTCTTCGGGCTCGTGGCGGTAACGACCGGCGAGAACAAGGAGACGGCGACGGTTGCCGCGACTTCGGGGTGCGCCTGCGCATAGCGGACCACGATGTCCGTCGTCATGGAATGGGCGAGAACCGCGATGCGGCCATCGGCGCCGGGCAGGCTTTTCGCAAAGTCGGCGACGCGCCCGAACTCCGCCACAAGCCGCGGCGTCGGCCCCTCATCCACCTTCGTCACATCGCCGCGCATCGGCTCGGGGTTGCGGCCGTGGCCAAGGCAATCGTAGGTCACCGCGATGAAGCCGTCTCGCGCCAGCGTCGTGGCGAAGGGCTGCATCAGCTGCTGCGAGCCGGCGAAGCCATGCGCGATGACGACCACAGGCGACGGCGCGGCGTTTTCGGCCTGGAACACAGTCACCGGCGTGCGTCCCGCAAAGGTATGCGTGATCTTGATACCGGCCGTGGCGCCTTCGAGCCGCCAGATCCCGAAGCCGATGCAAAGCAAGGCGACGGGCGCGGCGAGGATGCGGAGAAGCTTCATGATCGGCGCCGCCTCAGAGGGACAGGATAAGGACTGGGGGGATTGGGTATCTCAGGTTGCTCATAAAGGAAGACCGTGTTCAGCGCCAGCGGTTCCCCAACGCGCCGCGCTCACGTTTTTCTTATGTCGCGAAAAGCGCCAGCAAATGCTTTGCGAAATCGAGGCCCAAGGCTTGACGGACGCGCGGCAATGGAAGAGACAAGCGCCATGATGCTTCCAGCGAACCATCCCCTGCGCCAGAAACTGAACGACGAGGTTCACGCCCGTCCGCCGGAGGAACTGCGCGCGCCCACGTCTATCTCCTATCTGGCGCTGTTCACCGACGAGGCGGCGCGCCAGGAGAGCTGGGCGAAAATTCATGAGCTTGCGGAGCGTTTCGGCACGGCGCCGCCCACGGCCGGCGCCAGCCATTACAGCGCGAATCTCGGGCCTTTTCGCGTGAAGTGGGAGAAGCACACGGAGTTCACGCGCTATAAGTTCATCGTCGACGAGGAGGAGAACCCGCCATTCTCCGCGCCTCCCATCGAGGCCGTTCCCGGGGAGTGGCTTGCGAGCCTGCCGGGGAAGCTGCTTGTCGCTTCGAACATCATGGTGGTGCGCGGCAATTCGGCGTTGCCGAATATCGACGACATTTCGGCGCGCTATTTCGAGGGCGCGACGCTCGTCGGCTCCTCCGTGTCAAGCGGCTCGGCGCGCGCCTTTACCGATTTCCGCATCCACGCCGACGGCTTCAGCCGCATCGTCGTACAGGACCTGACGCTGACGCCGCGGCAAGCGGCCGGCTGGTGCAGCGGCTTGTGGAGATCGACAGCTATCGCATGCTCGCGCTGCTCGCGCTTCCCTTCGCGCGGGAGCTTTCGCCGCTCCTGACGGGGTGGGAAAAGGGACTGGTCGAGATCTCCTCCTCGATGGTCAAATCGGGCGAAAAGGAGGAGCCGCAGCTTCTCGACCGATTGACGAAGCTCGAAGCCGAGATCGAAAGCAAGCGATCCGCCAGCGCCTACCGCTTCAGCGCCGCGACCGCCTATTATAACATCGTCCAGCGCCGCATCGCCGAACTGCGCGAGCAGCGCATCCAGGGCTTGCAAACGTTTCAGGAGTTCACCGAGCGCCGCCTGGAGCCCGCGATGAGCACCTGCGCGGCCGCCACCTCGCGGCAAGAGGCGCTGTCGACGCAGGTGTCGCGCGCGACGCATATGCTTTCGACCAAGGTCGACGTGACGCTCGAGCAGCAGAACCAGGCGGTGCTCGCCTCGATGAACAAGCGCGCGAAATTGCAGCTCAGGTTGCAGGAGACCGTCGAGGGGCTGTCGGTCGCGGCGGTGACGTATTATATCGTGGGTCTCGTCGGCTATGCCGCGAAGGCGGCGCATGCGGCCGGCGTGGAGGTCAGCCCGGAACTGGTCATGGGGGCGAGCATTCCCATCGTCGCCGGCATCGTCGCCTACGGATTGAGCCGGTTTCGCGCCCGCATCGCCGCCAATTCGCAGTAGCGGCTGTTTGATTTGCCTGTTCACGGCAGGGCGTGGCATTAGCTCGTTTGCGCAGCTAGCCTCCGGCTAGGGAGGAGAGGATGACCCACTTCGACCTGCACTTTCCTTCCTACACCCGGCTCGAGAAGATCGCGGACGCCTGCGTCCATGCGGTTGGCGTGGCTTTCAGCATCGTGGCGGCCGCGCTTCTGATAATCGGCGCCGTCGGAACCGTTCCGGCGGCGCTTTTCGTTGGGTTGATCGTTTACAGCATCGGCCTTATCGGCATGTTCGCAGCGTCGGCGGCCTACAACCTCGCGTCGCGCCCGCGTCTCAAGGAAATACTGCGCCGCCTCGATCACGCAGCCATATTTGTCATGATCGCGGGCAGCTACACGCCCTTCGCGCTGGTGATCGGCGGCGCCGCCGGGCGCGCCATGCTCGCGGCCGTCTGGCTGATCGCCGCCGCGGGCGTGGTCCTGAAGCTTTTTTTCCCCCGCCGGTTCCAGAAGCTTACGGTCCCCCTTTATCTCCTCCAGGGCTGGATCGTGGTGCTCGCGCTCAAGTCCGTCGTGGCTTCGCTGCCGGGCGAGGCGTTCGCCATGCTGCTCGCCGGCGGGATCGTCTACACCCTGGGCGTCGCCTTTCACCTCATGGAGCGGCTGCGCTTCCACAATGTCATCTGGCACGTTTTCGTGCTGGCGGGCGCGGCCTGCCAGTTCGTGGCGGTGAAGACCGCCGTGTTGCAGGCCTGACGTCTCAAGCCGCGGATTCGTTGGGCTCTGCTGGGCGGGCCCGCCCGGATGACGCATACGCCGTCTGAAAGACGGAAACGCGCGAACCTACTGGACGGGCGTCCACTGCTCGGTTTGCGGCGGCGCCCGCTCAAGACGAAGATCGGTGAACCAGACTTCCCCGGATATGAGTTCCTCGGAAGCCGAGCGCGCGTCGTGGATAAGACGGATCTCCTGCCCGCGGCAGTCTGCGGATTGCGGCACGTCCGCCTCCATGGAGAAAACCCGCCACTGATCTGTCTGCCCGATGAGCATTTCGGTCTCGCCAAGGAGAGGGGCCTGGCCATAAAGGCAGTGGAGGCGCCAGCGCAACCCCCTTTTTCCGACGATCGAGCCGTGCAACTTGCCCTCAAGACGGTAGCGGCCCGGCGGCAGGAACAGGATCTGCCTCACCTGCGGGAACTTCACGCGACCTTCTCCGAAGCCGATATGCAAGGCGCGACCGGCGCCCCCTTCCAAATCGGCGATTTCTGTCAAGGCGCCAACGCCGTCTCCAAATTCCCAGTCGAAGGGCAGCCCGCTCGGCCTTCTCTCGAAATTCGCGTTCGCCAGGAGGCCTAACGAATTGAGTTGCGCCGGCGTCAGGAATTGCAGCCAGACATTATAGGCGAGATCCACGCGGCCACTGTAGATGAGCGAACCAAGATAGGGCCGCACTTCCGCGTCCAGCACGGGCTTGTCCGTTTCCCGCAGCGCGGTAATGACCGTCAAGGGCGTGTCCTGGTTCTTCACGCTTGCGGGCAGCATTTCGAAGAAGGCTTTCCGCCAGGCCGGGGCGGCGGCAAGCCTCTCCACGAGCGCCGGGCGGGCTTCCGGCGTCTCCGCAAGGAGAGACAAATATACGAAAACGTAGGGGCCTAAAGGCGGCTGGGTGCGCAGCAGAATATCCGCATAACGGACGGCCGCTGTGTAATCCCGGCGGTAGACGCTGTCGTTGAGCAGCCAGAAGGCCGCGATCGATTCCCGCCGCGACCGCTTATAGGCTTGCTCCATGAAAAGGCGAACGCGCCCCGCGTTGGCCGTCGCCTCGGCCAGCAGCCGGTAAGCCTGAGCGTTGAGCGGATCGTTTGCGATGGCTCTTGCGGCCAGATCGCGAATTTCCGCGCGCAGCCTTTCGCGCTCGCCGCTAGGTTCTGCAGCGGGGTCCTTCACCTCCGGAAGGAGCGAAAGCGTGTTTCCCGCTTCGCCGGGCGCCCCTTCTTCCTCGCGCATTTTCGCGGCCTCGGCGCCGCCGCCAAGAAGAGCCAGGAGCTTGCCCCTGTCGGCTTCGGCCTTGGCCAAAAGCGCCGCCGGGTTGTTCGGGTTCAGGGCGAGCGCGGTATCCGGATGCGCCGGCGCCAGCGCAAAAGGCAAGCTCTTGGCGGCGACCAGCCACGCCGCCAAGAGACACAGTGCGCCAATGAACCCGGCGCGCAAAGGGCTCCCTGTCAGCACCGCCCACGATTTCGACAGGCTCGCCTCACGAGGCCCGCGATGCGAGTGTTCGCGGTGGGACCGTCTTCCGTTCATCGGCCTCCTCCCAAAAGCTGACGGAGGCGGCTCCAAAAGCTCTCCCGCTCGACCCTGGTGATCACAAGCCGCCTGCGCCGTCTATGGCTTGGCGCCGCACGGGCGCGGCGCGCCTTCTGATCGGTACCGGGCGCCGGGCCGGAATTCGCCGCGCGGCTCTTGGTTCTCTCCTTGGCGGCCAGCGCGACGTCATAGGTCCGGCGCCGCTCCTCCGTTTTGATAGACTCCCAAGCCTTAGTGATCCGGTTGGCGAAGATACTTCTATGCATCTGATTGTCGGAGGCTTCGCTCCCCGCCAGATCGGGATGCAGCCATCTCATTATGAGCGCCATGTTGCGACGCAAATCCCCTATGGCCGCCTCCTTGTCGCACCCGAGAACGCGATAGCTGTCGCTGCCAGGGTGCAGAAGAACCTGCTCGATAAAAAAGCCGGCCGCCTTCTGCAAAGTTTCCGCCGGCTGCTTCGTCAGCGCTCCGGCGCGACCGGTCGCCTGCGCGTCGCCCGCCGCAATTTCCAGAAGAAGCGTTACCCCCGGCAGCAGACGGGAACCTTGAGCAAGCCTCACCGTATGCGGCCTTTCAAGCAACGCAAGGGCTATGAAAAGTGCATCATCCCCGGCCATGGCTCAGTTCACGCCCGTTTTTGACAGCTTCTTCTGTCCCTGGTCGCCGGCCCCGAACTCGGAATAGGAATAGGCGTCGCCGTAGCCATAGCCGTAGCTGTATTTGTAGCTGTAGGCATATGCATAGCCGACGGTTTTCGGATGAAATTTGGTCAGCACCGAGCCAAGCACCGAGACGCGCGCGAGCTGGAGGCGGCGCAACGCCGAGCGGATCATCCCTTTTCGCTGCTCGCCGGCGCCCACCACGAACACCGTAGCCGCGGTCGCGCTTGCGACGAGCTGCGCATCCGCGAGCCCGAGCAGCGGCGGCGCGTCGAAAATGATGAGATCGAAAACCTCGGAGCCGAGCGAGATCAGGGAGTAAACCCGCGTGCCGCTGAGCAGGTCGGCGGCGTTTGGCGGAAGCGGGCCGGACGCCATGAAGGCGAGATTTGGATATTCGGTTTTCTGGATGACCTCGGGCGGCAGCGACGCGCCGGTGAGGAAATTGCTGAAACCGATCGAGTTGTCCAGGCCCTGCTTGGCGTGCAGCGAAGGCTTGCGCAAATCGGCGTCGACGAGAAGGACGCGGAGGCCCATTTGCGCGAAATGCCGGGCGATCGCGAGCACGGTTGTGGATTTGCCCTCTCCCGGGCCGGCGCTGGTGATCGCCAGAGATCTCGGAAGCCCCCCTTCGGTTGAGAACTGCAGCGCGGTGGCGAAGGAACGATAAGCCTCCGAAATGGGCGAGCGGGGATCGCTTAACGCCTCGCCTGCGAAAAAATCCCCTTCGGCGCGTGGGATGATGCCCAGCGTTACGAGGCCGGACAGTTGCTCCATCTCCTCCGGAGCGCGGACGCGGTCGTCGAGCATTTCAAGCACCAGCGCGAGAGCGACGCCCAAGCCCAGGCCGAGCGCCAGGGCGATCACGACAAAGCGCGGAATGTTCGGTTCCGACGGACCGCCGGGAGGCGTGGCGCGGTCGACGATGAAGACGTTGCTCGTGCCCACTCCGCCGGCGATATCCACCTCCTTGAACCGCTGAAGAAGGCTGTTGTAGAGACCGCGATTGGTCTCGACCTCGCGCTTTAGAACGTTGAACTGGATACTCTTCTTCTGCAGGTCGAGAACGGCTTCCCTCAATGTCTCGATCCGCGCCTTCATCTCGTTTTCCTGCGCGAGCGAGGATTCGTAAGCTGCTTTGAGCGATTTGCGAATGGTCTCCACTTCAGCGGCGATCTGCCGGTCGATCTCCTTCATCTTGGCGGAGATCTGCACCATCGCGGGATAGCCTGGCTTGAAGTTCTCGAGTTTTTCCTGATACTCCGTATCGAGGGCGTTTTTCTGAGCGCGCAACGCGTCGATCACATGATTCGTAAGAATCTGGGGGAGGCTGATCGCCGTCCCCCCCTCAACTTGCCGCCACAGCTGCTCATTCTTCATACGTTCGGAAATCAACTGGCCGACAGTGACATTGGCCGCCGCCAGGGTGTTTTCTACGATTGAGGACTTTTCCGAAACCTCGACCATTTTTTCGCGCTCCGCGAAGACGAGGACGTCCTTCTCGGACTCCTGGAGCCGTATTTTCAGCTGCTTGATCTGGTCGTCGAGAAAGGTCTTCGCATATGAGTTGGCTTGGAACCTCTTATCCACGGTGGAAGCGACATAGGCATCCGCATAGGCGTTGGCGATACGCTGGGCCCGCAGAGGATTTGGATCGAGGTAGATCAGATCGACGAGGCGGGATTGCGCAACCGGAGAAACCGAAATCCCGCCCGCCAGCATTCCTATCGCGCGTTCCTGCAGCACCGACGCCTGCTGCGGCTGCGCATTCCCGGAACCCGAAAAAAGGCTGAACAGGGAAACATCGGTAGGCTTGAAAAAATCCTTGTCCTCGTAGATCCGAAGCGCCGACACCACGCGGTCGGCCATCGCGCGGCTCTTGATCAGTTCGTACTGCGTTCGCAGAAAATCGGCGCCGCCCTCTTCGCTTGGCGACGCCCCGCCCTCGATGATCTTCCCTGCCTCGCGGTCGATCTGAATGCGCGCCGCGGCTGCGTACAAGGGCGTTTTCAGAAGAGCCCGCACGCCGCCGAGAACGCTGAACACGAGCGCGAGGCTGAGAATAAGCCATTTGTGCTTGAGAACGATGTGCAAATATTGCCGGAGAACGATACCGATCTCGTTATCCCCGCTCTCGGACGCATCGAGACCGATCGGATAAAAAGGATCGCGCCTAGCCGCGCCGACGGCCATGTTTCCGGCTGGAACAAGAGCCTGCTCCGAGTGCGGACGCTCCTGAGACCCATCCTTATGCGCGTTATGCATTCAGCAACCCACTTCCCACCGCAATATGACCCGCCGCGCCGTCACAGATAAGGAACCAGCGTCGCGAGCGGAGCAATCTTCAGAATATAGCTTAGTGCTTCCTTCGTGTCGGAGGTTGGGGCCACAAGCACGTCGCCGGCTTGCAATGCAGGATCCGGCGCTCTGAAGGCCCGGATCTCGCCAACGTCGTACTTGGCGAAGGAGCGCTTGCCATCCATCTGCCGGAACAGAATGATGTTTTCCTCTGCATTGGCCTCGAAGCCGCCTGCCATGGCGATCGCCTGCAAAAGGCTCAACTCGCCCTGAATCGGGAGCACGCCCGGTTTCTTGACTGCGCCCTCGACGGTGATCCGCTGACTGTTGTATTCCTTGATAAACACATTGATTTGTGGATTTTGCAGGTACTTCGCGCCGAGCGATTTTGTGAGGTCCTGCTCGATCTCGCGCGCTGTCCTGCCGCTTGCCTGAATCTCGCCGGCGAGGGGATAGCTGATGGTGCCGGCCTCGGACACCTGCACGGCCTTCGAGAGATCCAGCACTTTGAAGACCGTGACCTCTATCACGTCCCGAGGGCCGATCTTGTACGCACGGCTGCTTGGGTCCGCCACTGACGTCAAGTTCAGCGCCACCTTCTTAATGGCTGCCGAATCCGCATCGCGAGGTCTGGAATCGGCGTCCTTCTTCGCGTCTGCGCTGGCGGCCGGCTCGGGCGCATTTGCTACTCTTTCGGAGGTAAATCCACCCATCGAGGATGCGCCGCAACCAGCGAGGAAAACCGCCGCCACGGCAGGCAATAGACGTCTCTTGCCGGACCCTTTTATTGATTGTCGGCGGAGATCCCTCCCGCGCCGGCACCCCTCACTTGCGGCTGTCCTTCCCCTGCTTAGCCGACTTGTTCGGCTGGTCGGCGGCGCTCGCTGTCGCCTGCAAGGGAACCGCGTCGACCGCCATCCCTTCGATGCGCCAGACGCCGTCGATCTGCATGAACAAGAACTCGTATTGGATTTTCAACGGCTGCGTAGGGAAATCGCCGACGAGATGAAGAACGTTCCCCTCTTTCATTTCCGGCTGCTGGGTAAGGTTCGGCGGCAGGAACAGAACGGGGTTTAAGTTGATGTTGCGCTGGCGCAAATTAAAGAAAATCGCCGTAAGCTTCCCCTGATCGAAGCGCTCGCGGAACAGCGGCGTGCCCAGGTCGCGGAGCACGGAGTAATTGCCGGTCTGGTTCGCGTGCTGCAACGCCAAGATGGTGGACTTGATCAGCGTTACGACCTGGATGGTCTCTATTTTCGTTTCCTGCTGCGCCGACGGCGTTGCAGCGGCAGGCTTGCCCGGGGGGGCGCTTTGGTTTTGGGCCAGGGCGGCGTCTGAGCCAGCCAGAACGAGGGATAAGAGCACGCAAAAATATCGCATAGGTCAAGTCTCATTGCAGGACATGAACGCAACTGCACCTGCCACCTTCGGGGGGCAGGTGCACTAAATCCCGTAATACTTGGGGCCTCAAGAGGAGAGACGGGCACTCGAGACGCTGCATTGACGGGGGCCGGTGACTACTTCAGCGGAGCATAGCCGCCGCCGAAGCCGATCGTTACTCCGGCCTTTCCAGCCACGTCGTTATGGTCGGTACCGAAGCCGACGCCGGCGTCAACCACGACCGTAGAGCCGTTACCGAAGACGCCGCGCGCGATCACGCCGGCCGCGCTGACGCCGAATGCGTTCTGGTTCTCATAGGTACCCCAGCCGCCGCGGATCGCAAAGCTCTGGTCGTTCACGAGGAGCGGCTGCGAGATCGCCAGAGCGATAGCCGTGCCTTCGTAGGCCTTGTTCACGCCCCTGTCGACATAGGCCTTGTTCGCGGCGTCCGTGCCCACCACCGGGTCGGCGACGCCATGGACGACGTTGTTGCCCAGGTTGACATTGGCGCCGTTCGAGACGTTAAGAGACGTCGCGATATTCGCCGTGCCGACATTGGCCGTGGTGAAGTTACCCGTGGGGGCTGTCACCGAAGCACCAATCGTAACCGCGCCGTTGTCGATCTTCGTTGTACCCGCTACGGTGCCGTTGGTGACCGTCAGTACCGGATCGGTGTTGGCGTCGATGATGATGAACTCGCCGACGGTTTTGCTGTTCACAGTGATCAAGCCGCCGCTAACCACGGTCGAACCATTCGTGGCTACCGGACCATTGGTGAAGGTCGCGATGCCGTTCTGGTTCAGAAGGCCCGTGTTGGTAATGCCGTTTGTCGTCGTCGTGCCTGCAACAGAAAGACCACCGGTTCCGACTACGGCCGTCTTGGCGGACACCGTGCCATTCGTGGTGGTGATGTTGCCGTTCGTGGTGAGGTAGTTCCCAGACACGCCCAGATTGCCGGTGATCGAGGTGTCGCCGGTGATGTTCGCGCCGCCCGTGCTCACGGTCAGGCCATTGGTCAACGCGCCGGTGCTGCTAATTTCCAGACTGTTGGCACCGTTGCCGAATGTCGCGCCTTGGCTGGCCGTGACTGTGCCGCCCGTAATCGTCGTGCCAGCGCCATCTGTCAGCACTGCGCCGAGGATCGTTCCGCCGGACGTGATATTGTTCGTTATGTTGATCGACGTAACGCCGGTGGTAGCAGTGGTGAACGCAGTAGTCGATTGCAAAGTTCCGGCGCCGTCGATGTAGGCGACGCCTTTGTTCAAACTCGCAACGGTAACACTGGCGAAGGAGGCGTCGCCGACGCTGGAAATGGTCGCGGCCCCAAATGTCGCTCCCCCGTTAAATGCAGCCTGCGTACTGGTGGTGATCTTACCTGTCAAATCGATAGTCGTTTGACTGGTCGTACCAAAGTTCGTCGTCTTGGCGGCGGTGGTGCTGAAATTCGCATCGCCATTGGCAGTAAACGTGCCATTGGTTGTCGTGGTCGTGCTTGAGCCAGCCGTTAGATTGCCGCTGGAGTCGATTTTCGTTTGAGTTGCAGCCGTGATGCCGCCCGCGGTGACACTAACGAAGGAGGCGTCGCCGGCTTTACTGATTTGCGCGTTGCCGGCCGCGAAAGATGCGCTGCCGTCTGTGCTCAGCGTCGTGGCGGCAACGCCAAGCGATGTTCCGAGTTGCAAGCCGGTGTTCGGCGTAATCGATACCATTTGATTGGTGGTAGCATCGACCGTTGAAAATCCAGCCTCCGTTGTTAATCCATCGACGGAAGTAACGACGCTTGTACCGACAGTCGTCTGCTGATTCCCGTTGCTGAACTGCAACGCTGCTTGGTTTGGCACCGCGTTCGCGACGATGGGGGTAGAAAAGCTATCAAGAGACGTTGTATCGTCCGCGTGAGCGGCGCTCATCGAGAGCGAGAGAGCGGCGAAGCTGACGCCACCCAGCAGAGCTAAGCGCGCCACACTGAGCATGGTCTTTGTAGTTCCCGTAATCATAGTGCGTGTTCCACCAGTTAAGCGTTTTGCACAACCTGGGGTAGCGCTGAGTCGGTAGTGCGTGCAACAGGAATAATGTGGGCTGTCGATGGTTAGAGGCGACATGTTACCATTTTACAACCTATAATTGTGCAAAAGGGCAGTCAGGCAGCTTGCTAAGCTTGGCGCAAGCTTCACAGTTTGGCTGAGTTAAGATGCACCCCGCGCTAGTGGCATATTTGCATATTGCCCACAATCAACAGGTGTAGCGATTTTGGGAATAGACAGTCATCACTGTTTCTGTTTTGGATAAAATTGCTAAGGTAGTACAGCGTGGGGCATTGAAATGACTAACAAGTTTTTTAGTCTGCAAATTCAGACCAACTCGCCTTCCGAAGAGGACAAGAAAGAGTTCTTCCTGGTTATGATAGGGGAGCTGCGAGTGCTTGCAATGCAAGCGGAGTACCATACTTTGGGGCGCCTACTCAGTGCGGCGCTTTCAGAGCTTCGGGGTGGCCAAAGCTGGATCGAAGCGGAGGTCCGGCTGAGTTCATAAGGAAACGCCAAAGGCGTCTTCAATCGGACGCCTTTGGTAATTTAGCTCGGGAGGGCCGCTATGTTTGGTTTTATTGTTTCATTCAAATCCGCCTTGGGCGACGCCTTTAGCGAACGCGGCCAGCCCAACTTTCAACCGGCGATTTCATAAGCATGTGCGGCATCAACGGCATTTTCGCCTACCGCTCGACGGCTAACCCCGTCGACAGCGGCGAGCTTCTGCGCACCCGCGATCGCATGATCGCTCGCGGCCCGGATAGCGCGGGCAGCTGGATTTCGCCCGACGGCCGCCTCGGCTTCGGTCATCGCCGCCTGTCCATCATCGACCTGTCGGACGCCGGGGCGCAGCCGATGGTCAGCGCCTGCGGCCGTTACGTCGTCACATTCAACGGCGAAATCTACAATTTTCGCAGCTTGCGGGCCGGCCTTGAGGCGAAGGGCCGCCAGTTCCGCAGCCAGTCCGATACCGAGATCCTGCTGCATCTCTTCGCAGAAAAGGGCGAAGCGATGGTCCGCGATCTTCGTGGCATGTTCGCATTCGCCATCTGGGACGCAGCCGCGCATTCGCTGTTCCTGGCGCGCGATCCTTACGGCATCAAGCCGCTATATTATGCCGACGACGGCGCCGCGTTCCGCTTTGCGAGCCAGGTCAAGGCGCTGCTGGCGGGAGGAGCGGTGTCGCTCGAGCCCGATCCGGCCGGCCAAGCCGGGTTCTACCTGTTCGGCAATGTGCCGGAGCCGTTCACGGCCTATCGCGATATCCGGGCGCTGCCGGCCGGATCGACGCTTACGGCCGGAGCGAACGGACCGGGCGAGCCGCGCCGCTATCATTCGATTGCGGAGGTCTATTGCGGCGCCGAAGCGAAAGCGGCAGGCAAAGGCGCGCGGGCGGAGGCGCAGGCGGCGATCCGCGAAGCCCTTCTCGACAGCGTGCGGCATCACCTCATCGCCGACGTGTCCGTGGGCGCCTTCCTGTCGGCGGGCGTCAACTCCAGCGCGCTTGTTGGACTGATGCGCGACGCCGGACAGAACGGCATCCAGACGGTGACGCTCGCCTTCGAGGAGTTCCGGGGAAGCAGCGAGGATGAAGCGCCGCTAGCGCAAAGGGTTGCGAGCGTCTACGGAACCCGGCATACGACCCGGGTCGTGACGGCGGCGGAGTTCGCGGAGGACATGCCGGATATCTTCCAGGCGATGGATCAGCCGTCCATCGACGGCGTCAACACCTGGTTCGTCTCTAAGGCGGCGCAAGAACTCGGCCTCAAGGTCGCCATTTCGGGCCTCGGCGGCGACGAGCTTTTCGGCGGCTATCCCTCCTTCCGCGACATTCCGCGCTGGGTGGCGCGGCTTGCGCTTCCCGCATCGCTGCCGCTTCTCGGCGGGATCGCGCGGCGCGCCATCGCAGGCACGGGCGGCCTGATCGCTAGCCCGAAAGCGGCCGGCATGCTCGAATACGGCGGAACCTACGCAGGCGCCTACCTCCTGCGGCGCGGGTTGTTCATGCCGTGGGAGCTTGAGCAGGTGCTCGGCAAGGACACGGCGCGCCAGGGCCTCGCCGCCCTGCAGCCGCTCGCCATGATCGAGGAGGCGATGACGCCCCGGCCGGCCTCCGGTTTCGCCAGGGTCGCCGCGCTGGAATCCTGCCTGTACATGCGCAATCAGCTGCTTCGCGACACCGATTGGGCCAGCATGGCGCACAGCCTCGAAGTGCGCGTGCCGCTGGTGGATGCTCACCTTCTCGAAACGGTCGCGCCATTCGTCGCGGCGGCGGCTGCGTCGGAGGCGTTCCCCAAGGAGACGCTTGCCCTTTCGCCGTGCACGCCGCCGCCGCAAGCCTTGCTTCACCGCGCGAAAACGGGGTTCGGGGTGCCCACCGGCTCCTGGATTTCCTATCTGACAGGCGAACCGGCGGAAGACGCAGGCGCCAGAGCCGCAGCCTTCAAGGGCGAGGGCTCGCGAGCCTGGTCCAGGATCGTGTTGAATGAAGCGTTCGCCTAACCAAACTCCGCCAGATGGGCCGACGATGGATGAGGGGTTGCGCGGTTGGCCAATCGTGCAACCGATGCGCCGCTGGCAGCAGCCGCAAGCTAAGCCAATGACATCGTTTCCAAACGCCGCCAGACGATGAAGCCATGAGAATTCCCGTCAACGAACCGCTGCTCGACGGCAATGAGAAGCGCTACCTCGCCGAGTGCATCGACACGGGCTGGATCTCTTCGGAAGGCCCCTTCGTCCGGCGCCTGGAGGAGGAATTTGCGGCACGTGCCGGACGCAAGCACGGCGTGGCGGTCTGCAACGGCTCCGCCGCCTTGGATACTGCAGTGGCGGCGCTCAGGATCGGGCCGGGCGACGAGGTCATCCTGCCCACGTTCACGATCATCTCCTGCGCGGCGGCGGTCGTTCGCGCCGGCGCCACGCCCGTGCTCGTGGACTGCGACCCGCATACCTGGAACATGCGCGCGGATCAGGTCGCAGAGCACATCACGCCGCGGACGAAAGCCATCATGGCCGTGCACATCTATGGCCTGCCCGTCGACATGGACCCGCTGCTCTCGCTGGCGAAGAAACACGGGCTCTTCATCATCGAAGACGCCGCCGAGTTGCACGGCGCCGATTATCGCGGACGCCCTTGCGGCTCGTTCGGCGACATCAGCACGTTCAGCTTCTATCCCAACAAGCACGTGACGGACCGGCGAAGGCGGAATCCTCGTTACCGGCGACGCGGTCCTCGCCGAGCGCTGCCGGTCGCTGCGCAACCTCTGCTTCCAGCCGGGAAGGCGCTTCGTTCACGAGGAACTCGGCTGGAATTTCCGGATAACGAACCTGCAGGCGGCGCTCGGCGTGGCGCAGCTCGAACGCCTCGACGAATTTGTTGGCCGCAAGCGCCGGATGGGGCGGCGCTACACGGAGCTTCTGCGCGGCGTTTCCGGCCTGCAGCTGCCGCTTGAGAAAACCGATTACGCCAAGAACATCTACTGGGTCTACGGCGTTGTGCTCGACGACGGCGTTCCCTTCGACGCCGAGGCGGCCATGAAAAAGCTCTCGGCGCTCGGCATCGGGACGCGCCCCTTTTTCTGGCCGATGCACGAGCAGCCCGTCTTCCGCACGATGGGCCTGTTCGGCGGCGAGTCCTATCCCGTGGCGGAGCGTCTCGCGCGGCGCGGCTTCTACATCCCGAGCGGCCTTGCGCTCACGGACGAGATGATCGAAACGGCCGCCGCGGCCGTCGTGGACATCATGGAATGAGCACGCTCATGAGCCCAGCATCGGAGGAAACGCACATCGAGACCCAGGAAGCGGGCGGCTACGAGCGCGCACGCGACGGCGCGGCGGCCACGGCTTCCTTCGCTGTCGTCATTCCCTGCCGCAACTGCGAGCAATGGGTCGGCCGCGCCGTTCAGAGCGCGCTCGATCAGAAACCCGCCGCGGTCATTGCCATCGACGACGGCTCCACGGACGCAAGCCTCGACATCATGCACTCCTTCGGCGACAAGATTTCACAGGGAGAAGGGACCGGGCGAAGGCGCGCCGGCCGCGCGCAACCGGGGTCTTGCTCTTGTGTCCGCGCGCTACGTCATGTTTCTCGACGCCGACGACTATATCGAAGGCGAACTGATCCCCGGCATGATCGCGGCGGCGGAAGCCAATCGCGCCGACATCGTCTTTGGCCCCTATTCCTTCGAGCAGGAGGACGGGAACCGGCGGGAAGGCTGGCGCATCGGCGCCTCCATCGACAGCGCGGAAGCGCTCGCCTGCGCGTGGCTCGACGGGAATTACGTTCCGCCCTGCGCGGTGCTGTGGCGGACCGAATTCGTCTCGCGCATCGGCGGGTGGCGGCGGACGCTCTTGCGCAACCAGGATGGCGAGCTTGTGCTGCGCGCGCTGTTCGAGGGCGCGCGGTGGGCGGTTTCCGATCGAGGCAGGGGGCTTTACTTCCAGCATGGCTCGGCGAACCGCATCAGCAAGAACAAAAGCCTTCAGGCATTCGAGGCCAATCTCGATATTCTCGACAGCCTGTCGGAGGACGAGCATCCGGACCATGTGAGGCAAGCTTTCTCCCGCGCCTATTACGATCTCGCGCGCGGCGCCTACCGCGAAGGGCATGGCAAGCTCGGCGACGCGGCCATTCAGCGGTCCGCGGCGCTCGGCCTCGACGGCCATCGCGGAACTTTCATGCATCGCGCGGCAGCCTCGGTCATCGGCCTGCAAAACAAAGAGCGCCTCGCAGCGCTGATCGATCGCAAGTCCTGGAATGCCTGACGCCTCCGTAGACTGGACGCAGACAAAGACACGCCGTGACGCATATCGCCCTTTATGCCGACGCGCTGGCGCCCCCCACCTCGGCGGCGCCGATGCGCGAGATGCTCCTGCAGCTCTTGCGGCAGCGGCCCGGCGACCGCTTCACATTTTTCCTCTGCCGGGGCAGCGAAAACTCGGCATGGTGGCGAAGCTTCCGGCAGCGCATCGAACCCTCCGCTCGTTTCGAGGAAGCCGTTCTTCCCTGGTCGCGGCGCCGCTACAATCTCCGCACGCTGGCGGGTGCCCGCTATCATCCCAGAGTCTGCGTCGACGCCGATGTTCATCTGCGGCTGGACGTGGGCGCAATGGGGTCGAAAGGGGCGCCGCTTATCAATGTCGTGACCGACACCTCGTCACTGAAGGGCGCGCGCTACTCCAGCATGCGCTGGGAAGGCCGGCGCCTGTTCAAACGCCTCTTCAAGGAGGGCTCGCGGATCGCGGATCGCATCGTCTGCATATCGGAAGCCACAGCGCGCGACGTTGCAGATTGCCTCCCGGAAGTCGCGGACAAGATTCGCATCATTCACAACGGGATAGCCGACGAATGGTTCGAACCTAGCCAGCTGGCGCCATTGCCGGACCCCGTTTCGCGGCCTTATTTCATTTGGTACGGCTTTATCGCGCCCCGGAAGAACATCCCACGGCTTCTCATGGGTTACGCCCAAGCCCTAAACGCGGCGCCCGGCGCCTTTCCAGACCTGCTTCTGATTGGCACGGGCATCGAGGAACGGGCTACCGAAAAGGAAATAGCGGCGCTCGGTCTGGAAGACAGGGTGGGGAGGATGACGCCTCAGCCGCTCGATGCGCTCATTAAGCTGGTCTCGGGCGCGAGCGGCCTTGCCTTTCCCTCCCTTCACGAGGGCTTCGGCGTGCCTATCGTCGAAGCATTTGCGCGCGGGGTCCCGGTTTTGACCTCGAATGTTACGTCCATGCCGGAAGTGGCGGGCGGGCTCGCCCAACTCTGCGATCCGGCCGACCCCGCCTCCATCGCCGAGGGATTGATTGCGATGGCGCAGCCCGAAAATTTGCAGCCGGAGCGCGTTCTCGAAAGAAAAGCCTATGCCGCCGGCTTCACGTCGCAACGCGCGGCGGCCTGCTATGGCAGCCTCATCGGTGAGGTTGTTTCTGGGCGCGCCTGATATCCTCCAGTTCCACTCCTACGCAACGCTTTTGATCCAAGCATGAGCGATCCCTTCCCCTTCGTTTCCGTCGTCATCCCGTCGCTGGGCCGCGACGAGCGTCTCAAGGCCACGGCGCTGGATCTCGCGCGCCAGGATTATCCGTCGTGGGAGTGCATCGTCGTCCTGCAAGGCGACTCGCCGCAGGAAACGAGGCGCGGCGTCTTCGAGGCGCTGGGAGAACGGCTTCGCGTCTTCCACGCCAGCGAGCCGAATGCGAGCCTCGCGCGCAACATCGGCCTGCGCGAGGCGAGGGGCGATGTCGTTCTGTTCCTCGACGACGATGTCGAGATAAAGAACAGAGGATTCCTTCGCGCCCATGCCCGGCATTACCGGAGCCCCGGCGCGTGCGGCGTGGCCGGGCAGGTTCTCGGACCCGGCGCAGCGCCGCGGCAGGATCGGCATTGGATCAGCCGGTACGAGACTTTCGGGTGGCTGTTCTTTCCGCCCACCTACAATTCCCCGGCGCGCGTCGCCAGCGCTCCGTCCTCCAATCTTTCAGTCCGGCGAAGCGCCGCCATCGAGGCCGGCGGCATGGACGCGCAGTACGAAAAGGGCGCGCATCGCGAGGAAAGCGATTTCACGCTCAGGCTCGTGAAGAGATACGGATTGCTGCGGTTCGACCCGGAGGCGAGCCTCGTTCACATCGGCGAGCCAGTGGGCGGCTGCAGGTCGTGGGGCCATAACAGCGTCGTTCATCCGCTGCATCATGCCGCCGGCGAGTGGTACTTCATCCTGCGAGGCTTGAAGCTGCGCACGATCCGGCGGTTCGAGGCGCCGTTCCACTTTTATTGCCTTGCGCGCCGGCAGATACTGAACATCGCCGCCATGCGCTCCGCCGGCGGCTTAGCAAAGGCTTTGCGCCGGTGCCTGGAAGGCTACCGGCTCGCTCGGCGGAAGCTTTCGGCCGGCCCGCGACTTTACGCTGCGACGCAGCAATCGGACTATGCCGAGCTGAAAAATCCCCTTCGCTTCGCGCGAGACGCCGCCGAATGCAGCCGCGCGACCACCCAGGCTGGCGAAACCGTCCCATGACTTTTAAATTTTTCGATCCCTTTCAGCCAATTATCGCAGGCTGTTTCTTCTTTCTCGCCGCTTATGCCTGCATGCGCAGGAAACCCGATCTTCTGCTCGCGCTCAGCCTGACGGCCCTGGGTTTCGGCAACTTCTGGGTTGTTTTTCTGGGAAGCATCTGTCTCCCCCACAAGATCGTGGGATTGTGGAGCCTTGCCTATGTTCTGCTCCAGGCCCAGACTTGGAGCCGGCCGCTCACCGGCGCCAAGAGGCATCAATTAATCATCATCTTTCTCTGGTTCCTCCTCGCCTGCCTCCTGGCGTATTCGCTGCCGCTCCCGCCGGCTGCCGTGAACTCGTCGGGAACGCAAGGGGCCTCATTCCGTCCCCTCGTGCAATTGGTCGGGTACATGTCGGCGTTGTCCCTCGTGCCGCTTTCCTTCGCGGCAGCCCGCGTTCCCGGCGGCATGACCCGGGTGCTGGGCATCTACGCCGCGGCGGTGCTGGTGGTCTGCATAATCGCAGTCTATCAGTACATCGTGCTGAAGATGGGTCTTCCCTTCATGCCGATTTACCGCCCCGACGGCGGGCACAGCGAGTTGGCTGCGTTCGGCATCGGCGGAGAAGTCGTCGCCAGACTCTACTCCGTCGCCGGGGAGCCGAAACAGCTTGGCGTGTTCCTGACGCCCTTCGTTGTCATGGGCATATCCCTCTCTTTCGAAAGCCGCAGGCGATGGCCGTTATGGTGGAACAGACGCTCGGTATTCGCCCTCGCCGCGATTGTGGATGTCCTCACCTATTCGACAGCCGTATTGCTGGCCTTGGGGATTGCAACGCTCTTGGCGGTTTTCTGGAACTTGCGGGGCTACATCCGCGCGCTGGCGTCCGTGCTGGCGCTGGTCGGCATGACCGGCGCCATGGCGCTGTCGCCCGACAAGGCGCGGGCGCCCGTTAAACAAACGACCGGACTCGATGAGGTTTTCTACACTCGGACGATCGGGAGACTCCAGGTGGAAGGCGCCAACCGCCCCGAGGCCCAGGTTCTGCGCAAGCTCACAATCGACTTTCCCGAATATTTCCCAATCGGTTTTGGCCTGGGCATGGCGGCATACTACATCGAGGGATTTTATCTCGGAGAGGGCGGCGTGGAGCCGATCGACTTGGGTTGGATCACGCTTCTTACCGACTTCGGCGCAATCGGCGTCGCGCTGATTTTGTTCGCCGTCTATAAAGGCGCCTCGCCCCTGCTGAGGGCCGCGTTGGCGGCGTCTCCGAGAGACGCCTTGATTTTCAGAGGAGCCGCAGGCGCCCTGATCGGAAGTTGCGCCGCTCACCTGGGAACCGGATCCTTCGTGCCGATGATGATTTTTCTCGGCATAAACTTGGCGATGAGAGGGTTCATCTTGAACATGGAGCCGCCAAGGCGGGCCGAGGCGCCGAAAATCCCTGAGTGGAAGAGAATTGTCCCCGGCGGGGGCCTGCCGGTGCGCCAGGCGAACCGCGGTTTTTGAAAGTCCCATTTCCCTTGTGAACGCGACCCCATCAGGCGCCGGCGCGACATTCGCGGGCGCGGGCCTGGAGGCTTGGAAGGAGAAAGCTTTGCGCATCCTCCACATCATTCCGCATTATTATCCCGCGGTGCGCTACGGAGGACCGATCCGCTCCGTCCACGGCCTGGCGGCGGCCAGCGCCGCTGCTGGACACGACGTGCACGTCTACACCACCAATGTGGATGGGCCAGGCGTGTCCGATGCGCCAACCGGCGTTCCCGTCCCGCGCGATGGCGTCAAGGTTTGGTATTTCCCGGCAAGCGCGGGAAGGCGCATCTACCGCTCGGCCGCCATGAACCGGGCGCTCGATGCGACAGTGGCCGGGTTCGATCTGGTTCACATCCACTATGTCTGGGTCTGGCCCACCGTTGCGGCGGCCGCCGCCGCGCGGAAGCATGGGGTTCCCTATGTCCTGGCGCCACGCGGCATGCTCGTGGCCGATCTTATCCGGCGCAAAAGCACGCTGGCGAAACGGCTCTGGCTCGCCCTTCTCGCCAGGCGGGACGTCGAGCGCGCAGCCGCTCTTCACGTGACATCCGAGGCCGAGGCGGACAGCTTGCGCGAACTCGGCCTGTCCCTGCCGCGCGTCGAAATCATAGAGAATGGGATCGAGGCGCCGGCGGACAGGACGCCCGCCTTGGATGCGCCGCCCGCGAACGCAGCGGCGTCCGCGCGCCCCTATCTCCTGTTCCTCGGCCGCATCAGCTGGAAAAAAGGCCTGGACCGCCTCCTGCGCGCTCTTGTTCACATCGAAGGCGCGGACCTCAAGATCGCCGGCTATGACGAGAACGGCCACAGCGCCGAACTGAAGCGGCTCGCCTGCGAGCTTGGCGTCGAGGCCCGCGTTGAATTCGTGGGACCCGCCGAGGACGAGGCGAAATGGAAGCTGCTGCGAGAAGCGCGGGTCTTCGTGCTCTCATCCTACAATGAAAATTTCGGAATGGCCGTTCTTGAAGCCATGGCCGCCGGTTGTCCCGTGGTCGTCTCCGAGGAAGTTGGGCTCGCCCACGCCATCAGGGAAAGCGGCAGCGGCGTCGTCACTTCGGGCGACCCGGAGCCGCTCGCGCGCGCCATCAATGCGGCGCTCGCCTCGCCGGAGAACCGCGCCATGATGGCGGCAGCGGGACTGCGGACGGTCCGCGAGCGATATGGCTGGCCCAAAATCGCGGCTCAGATGCAAACGCTCTACGCCGAATGCGCCCTCAAACGGTCGAGCCGCACGCTCGAAACGCGTGCGCCGCTGCTGCTCGAACCTCATAACGGCTGACGCTTCGGCAAGGTTTATTCGATAGCAATGCTCGACGCTTCGCCCGGGGAAAATCCAATCCTGCCTTCGCTGCGGAATTTTCGGAATCCCGCGTTCTCGCGCGGCCGATCCCGAGCGGCGGAGGCGCTGTGGCTTCTCGCGCAAGTCCTGTTCGTGTCCTCCTGGCTGCCAGGGTCGCGCCATCGCAGGTTCTTGCTGCGCTTGTTCGGCGCGCGCATCGGAGACGGCGTGGTCGTGAAGCCGGGCGTGCGCGTCAAGTTCCCCTGGCGGCTCGCCGTCGGCGACCATAGCTGGATTGGCGAGGATGTCTGGATCGACAATCTCTCGCCCGTCTCCATCGGCGCGAATTGCTGCCTCTCGCAAGGCGCCTATCTCTGCACCGGAAGCCACGACTGGACGAAGAGGACATTCGACCTTGTGACCGAAGGCATTTGCGTCGGCGATGGGGCGTGGATCGCGGCGCGCGCGGTGGTTGGGCCGGGAGTCAGCATCGGGCGGGGCGCCGTTCTCGGGCTCGCCAGCGTTGCCGCGGGCGACATCGAGGAGTGGGCGATCTATCGCGGCAATCCGGCCGTGTTCGCAAAGAAGCGCACAATCGCCTGCGGCCATGCCGTCGCGATGCATTGAGCAAGATCGGTATTCCAAATGGCTTTGGCGACGCAGATGCATGCCGTAACGGCGGGACTTATCCGGCCCTTCGCTCAAATGCGGGGCGCACATCGATTATGCCGGGCGATGAACCGGGCTTTCCTCGACTTCGGTTCAACGCCGGTCCGGGTCGCGCGCACTATCGATGGCGCCCTCATCATGGTGGATCTCCGGTCGGCGACGGAGTGGTACACCTACTACAGCGGCCGCTATGACGAAGTTGAAATCGAACTGATCAAACTCCTCTTGGCCGACCGCGGAGATTTCCTCGACGTGGGCGGCAATATCGGCATCTACTCGGTCCGCGTTGGGCGGATGCTGGCGCAAACGGGCAGGAAGGCGTATTGCTTCGAACCCGTGCCCTCCAATGGCGAGCGCATTCGCGAGAACCTGAGGCTGAACGGCTTGGAAGGAACGGTATCCGTGTATGACGTTGCGCTGTCGAACGCCGAGGGCGCCGCCGACATCGTTCTCAGAGAGGACTTCCAATCCGGCGCCGGGACCGGCAACGCGTCCATCGCCATCTCTGGCGAAGCCGATGGCTCGTTCAAGCGGATCGTGGTTCGGTGCATGCCCTTCGATCTGGCGCGGGAGGAATTTGGAATCGGCCCGATCTCGGTTCTCAAGGTCGACATCGAAGGGCACGAGGATATGTTCCTGCGCGGCGCCCGGCAACTCCTCGACAACGGCCGGCCGATCATTTTCTCGGAGGTGAATGTCTGGTATTTCGAGAAACGCGGTCTCGACGCGGACGCCGCGCTCGGCGGGGCGTTGCCGCTCATTACCGGAAATTCCGGTTTGCCGGAGCGGGCGCTCTCGAACCGTTCAACCGCTTTTCGGACCTGCAGCGCTTCGCAAACGTCGTGTTCTGCCCGGAGCATCGTATCGGCGAACTGCATGCGGCAGCGGCCGCCCGGCGACAGGAAATCGGCCGATGACCATGACTGCCTCACATGCCGCTCTGGACGAGCCTGCCGAAACAGAAAAAGCGCCGCGGCAGCAGCCTTTGAGCCAAGCGCCGCCTCCGTCGGCGAAGGAGCGCCTCCTGGTTCTCGAACCCGGCCGGCTCGAACTGAATTACTGGTCGGACCTCTGGCATTACCGGGAGCTGTTCGCCATCCTCGCCTGGCGCGACGTGGCGGTTCGCTACAAGCAGACCGTGTTCGGCGTGGCCTGGGCTGTCGTCCGGCCATTCCTGACCATGGTCATCTTCACGGCCGTCTTCGGCGGCCTCGCGAAACTTCCGAGCGACGGCGGCGTCCCCTATCCCATCCTCGTCTTCGCCGGGATGCTTCCCTGGTTCCTGTTCTCAAGCATCTTGAGCGAGGCTTCGCACAGCCTCGTCGCGAACGCGAACCTCATCAGCAAGGTCTATTTCCCGCGCCTCATCGTGCCTGCGTCGGCTGGCGTCGTCGCGCTCGTCGATTTCGCCGTGAACCTCGTTCTCTTCTTCGGCATCATGGCGTGGTATCGCTTTCATACCGACTGGCATCTGGCCTTTCTGCCGGTTTTCATCGTGCTCGCCGTGGCCGCCAGTCTTGGCCCAGCGCTTCTGATCACCTCGCTGAACGTGAAGTATCGCGACTTTCGCTACATCATTCCATTCATCGTTCAGTTCGGCCTTTACGTTTCTCCCGTCGGCTTTTCAAGCAGCGTTGTGCCGGGCGCGTGGCGCTTCCTGTACAGCCTGAATCCCGTGGTGGGCGTGATCGACGGCTTCCGCTGGTGTCTTCTCGCGGGGGAGAGTCAGCTGCACCTGCCGGGTTTTATCGCGAGCCTCGGCGTCGCCGGTTTTTTTCTCTGGTACGGCGTTCGCGCCTTCCGCCGGACCGAACGCACATTTGCGGATCTGGTATAGGACCCGGCATGAGCGACGCCGTCATCCGCGCCGAAGGCCTCGGCAAGAAATATCTGATCGGACATGAGAAGCGGGAGCGCTACACCGCACTGCGCGATGTGCTTGTGAGGTCCGCGGAGAGCTTCGTGCGCTCCGCCAAGGACATGCTGCAGGGTCGCCAGCTAGTCCCCGGCGACGAGGTCGAGGAGTTCTGGGCGCTGAAGGATGTGTCCTTCGAAATCAAGCGCGGAGACGTGGTTGGCGTCATCGGCCGGAACGGCGCCGGCAAATCCACGCTCCTGAAGGTCCTGTCGCGGATCACGGAGCCAAGCGAGGGCCGCGTGGAGATCAAGGGACGCGTGGCGAGCCTGCTTGAGGTCGGCACCGGCTTCCATCCCGAGCTGACCGGCCGTGAGAACATCTTCTTGAACGGCGCGATCCTCGGAATGGGCCGCAGCGAGATCCGGCGCAAATTCGACGAGATCGTCGCCTTCGCGGAGGTGGAGCGGTTTCTCGATACGCCCGTGAAGCACTATTCCAGCGGCATGTATGTGCGCCTCGCCTTCGCGGTGGCCGCGCATCTGGAGCCGGAAATTCTGGTAGTGGACGAGGTGCTGGCCGTCGGCGACGCGGAATTTCAGAAGCGCTGCCTCGGCAAGATGCAGAGCGTCTCCGCGAAAGAAGGCCGCACCGTTCTGTTGGTCAGCCACAACATGGGCTCGATCCAATCCCTGTGCTCCTCCGCCATCCTCCTCCAGCAAGGCCGGCTGGCGTATCGGGGAACGGCGCGCGAGGCCGTGCAGCTTTACAGCCGCGACCGGATCGAGAAAGCCGAGGTGCACGACAACGCGGGCTGGTCTCGCACGGGCACCGGCGAGGCTCGGATCCTGAGCGTCCGGCTGGAGGACGCGGACGGCAAAGCCCGGCTCAACTACCGCATGGGCGAAGCGCTCGTGATCCGGGTTCGTGTTGAGTTCCTAAAGGAGGTGGCAAATCCGACCTTCGGCTTCAACATCGAAACCGACGGCGGCGTGAGAGTAGCGGATTGCCGTTCCAGTCATTCTGGCGTCGCGGCTGGCAGGGTAAAAGGCGTCGTCGAGTATGCCGCCCGGATCGACCCGATACAGCTCTACCCACGCCATTACTGCGTCCAGCCCTGGGTTAGCAATAAAGGGGGCAGTTCCGACTACGATTGGGTGCTCAACGCGGCGGAGTTCGAGATTACGACAGGCCCGGCATTCTTGAATGGGGCTCATGTCGACGCCCACCATGGCATTACGTTCATCCCAACGGCTTGGAACGTCAACGTAAACGTCAGCGTTAATGCATAAAGTAGCGTCGATTTCGGGCCGCACAAGCAGCCAAGAAACTGATCAACAGCGCGCTTCTGCCGGTGGGGTTCGAGCTGCGCCGCGCTGCCCGCCAGACGCTCTACATCCATGCGGATGAAACCGTCGCGGCGGCGAAGGCTCGGGGGCTTTCCCTGGAGGAGCATACCGAGACGCTCTGGAACCAGAGAGGGCATACCCGCCGCGTCGTCGAGGCCATGAAGGAGGCGGGATGCTTCGCCGACTGCGTTCGCATGTGCGAGATAGGGCCGGGCACCGGCCGATATATGGCCCGATGCCTGGACTTGGCTGCCCCCGCCGTTTGCGAATTCTATGAACTCGCCGGCGACTGGGCCTCCTGGCTGGAGACGGCCCACGCGCCCCGCGCGCTTCGAAGATCCACCGATGGCTTTTCGTTGCGCGAGACGGCGAGCACGTCCTGTCAGCTTGTCATGTCCCACGGCGTCTTCGTCTATGTGCCATTACTGACAACCTTCGATTACTTGCAGGAGGCCGCGCGCGTCTGTTCCGATGGCGGCTTTATCGTTTTCGATTGCTTCACGGAAGAAGAAGTGGCGGGCGAGCAGTTGGCGCGGTGGCGCGCCTCGCGCTGGCGCTACGCGGTTGTCATTCCAGAGCAGACGCTTTTGGATTTTTGTTCGAGCCTTGGGTTCGCCTGCATTTCAAGCTTCAGGGATTCTCATTTCATCGACGACAGCGGCGAAGGCAAATCCCGGTACTTCATCTTCCAGAAGCGACGAAGCTGACAATGACGGCGCCAGAAACACTTAAGGGAGGCGGTCGCGCTGAAACGGAAACCATCCGCTACAACGGACGCACCTTGGCCGTGATTGTTTCGAGCCGCTTCCATGAGCCGGGCATCCGTTTCTTCACCGATGACAGCGCTTCGCTGCAACTCGGCTCGATGAGCCATCCCGCGGGCAAGATCGTCGCGCCGCATCTGCACAATCCCGTTCCGCGGGAGGTTCTTAACACGCAAGAGGTCATCTTCATTCGCAAAGGCAGGCTCCGCGTCGATTTCTATGACGGCGAGCGCGCCTATCTCGAAAGCCGCGTGCTGGAGGCGGGCGACGCGATCCTCCTGATCGAGGGCGGCCACGGGTTTGAGGTCATCGAAGACGCCGAACTGTTCGAGGTAAAACAGGGGCCCTACCTCAGCGAGCAAGACAAAACCCGGTTCGATCCTGAACCGCGCTAGCCAAGGCCGAACTATGAGCGCGTTTTCCGCATTCGACGCGACAAGCCGCTATTACGACCTTCTTTACCGCGAGAAGGATTACGCGGGCGAGGTCGACTATATCGATCGCCTTCTTAAGCGTCATGGCGCCGGGGGCGCCGATCTCCTGGAGTTCGGTTCCGGCACGGGGCGGCACGGGCGCCTGCTCGGGGAGCGCGGATACCGCGTCACCGGCATCGAGCGCAGCGCCGGCATGGTCGCGTTGGCTCAGCAGACCGAAAACTTCAAATGCCAGGCGGGCGATATCTGCGGCGTGCGGCTCGGACGCTCGTTCGACGCAGTTCTCTCACTCTTCCACGTGGTCAGCTATCAGACGCAAAATCGCGAGGTTCAGGACGTCTTCGCCAGCGCCGCAGAGCATCTGAAGGCGGGCGGGCTGTTCATCTTCGATGTCTGGTACAGCCCCGCGGTGCACGCCCAGCCGCCAGAGGTGCGGATCAAACGGCTGTCGGCGGACGGCGTCGAAATCACGCGCATCGCCGAGCCTGTGAACCGGGTCAACGACAATGCAGTCGACGTTCATTACACGGTCTTCGCGCGGCGGGTTCCATCCGGCGCATACGAAAGCTTCTCGGAAGTCCATCCGATGCGGCATTTCTCGATTCCGGAAATCGACCTGTTCGCCGGCGTAGCCGGTTTTCAGCGCGCAGGCGTCGAGGAGTTCCTGACTGGCGATCCGCCGGGCGCCGCCACCTGGGGCGTTTGTTTCGTTCTTCGCAAACTGAAGTCTGTTGCAGCAGACTGACCGGACGCCGCAATCGAAGCATCTCGGATTTTACATGCGCAAACAGAAGATCGCTTTCATATTTCATCCGCTCGTGCAGAGCGTCCGCCTGGACACGATGCCCTTTGTGCTGAATGTCCTGAGGCGGCTTGAGAAAGACCGCCGCGAAGTCGACTTGTTCCTTTGGGAGACGCCGGACAAGGAAAGACGGGCGACCGCCGCGGAAACAACTCACGTCAAGTATTTCCGCCTGTTGTCCGGGCTGAGGGGCGCATCGCTGTACAATCCGGCCCAGCTCTATGCCGAGTTCGCCTGGCGCGGGAATTACGCCGCCGTCTTCGCGGTTGGACAGATCGGCGCGTTTGTCGGCGGCATCGTCGCCAAGGCCTCCTCTTGTCCTCTGATCATTGTCAACGATGAATTCCCGAGCTTTTGGGGCGAGTTGGTCTGGTCAAAGCTGGAGCGCCGGGCCGCGCGCCGCGCGGCCGCTTTCATCATGCCGTCCGAGGGGCGTTTCGGACGCCTCAGCGAAGAATTACGGATCCATGCGAGCGCGCGCTGCTTCGTCTTTCCGAACATCGCCCGGATCGACGCCATCCCCGAGCAACTGAACTGGGCTGAAGCCCTGAACATTCCCGCCGGAAAGAAGGTCATCCTTCAAGCAGGCACGCCCAATGATGCGTGTCAGGCCCCGGAAATTCTGTGCTCGCTCCCCTTTTGGCCGGACGATGCCGTGCTCCTCATGCATAGCGTCAGTCCCGCAGGCGCGAAATACCGTCAGCAACTCTCCCATCTTGAGTTGCCTGGCCGCGCCTTCTGGACGGACAAGCCTTTGCCGGAAGCCGCATTCAACGCGCTGACCGCTTTCTGTGATGCCAGCTTCGCGCTTTATCGCAACACCGGGATAAACACTCACCTGATGGGAACATCGTCAGGAAAGCTGCTGCGCGCCGTCGCATGCGGCAGGCCCGTCATAGCGTCGAATTTCCCCTCACTTTCCTTCGTGGAGGAGGACGGCGTCGGCGTGCAAATCAAGCATCCGTCCGAGATCCCGGCCGCCATCCGGCGGCTCATCGACGACGCCGAAGCGTACCGGGCGCGCTGTATCGCCTTCGCCGCGAAGCTTAATCGCGCCGAGGATGCGGCCTGGGATGGGTTGCTCGAAATTCTGGATAGAAAAGCCCCAAGCGAGCGCCGGCGACAGCCCCGGCGCGGCGTCCCGGCGGCGGCGGATCGTCCGTAACCCGCGGCGGCGAAGCGGGCGCCGTTTCAGCAAAACGTGTGGAAGAGAGGACGCGCCTGCGCGTGCGAGCGGCGCTACGCCCAAAAGCATATTCGAGAAAATCGAATGAAACGTCTCGTCTATATCTGCGATTGGCTTCCGCCCGATTACGGCGCGGTCGGCCAGTATAGCGCCCTCTTCGCCCGGCAAATGGCTGAGGACGGCGCTCATGTCGTCCTTGGCGGGCTGACCACGAGCGAAGCCTCCGAGACGCCGGAGACGATCGGAAAGGGCTCGCTCCTCACCGTCAAGCTCCATGCGCAATGCTACGAAAAAAGCTGTCTCCGCAAGCGCCTGCTCTGGACCGCGCGGACGAACACGCGGCTTCTCCTGCGCCTCTGGCCGCATATGCGCCGCGCCGACGCGATCCTTTTCACCGGAAGCCCGCCGTACTTCCTGCATTGGATCGCCCCCGCCAATATGATCCTTCGCAAGCGCCTAATCTACAGGATTACCGACTTCCATCCGGAATGCCTCATGGTGGCGTCGGAGCGGCAATCGCTCTGGCTCAAGCTGTTCTACCGGCTGACGCTGTTCTGGCGCCGGAGAGTTCCACGAGTTCGAGGTGCTGGGCGAAGACCAGCGCGCGCGGCTCGCCGAGATCGGCATTCCTCGCGAGCGGGTGCGGCTGAAACGCGATCCGTCGCCGGTGGCGGTCACGCGGGCGACGCGCTCGCTGCCGCGCCCGGCGGGCTTCTCGAATAAGCTTCTCCTGCTCTACTCGGGCAACTGGGGCGTCGCGCACGACACCGGCACTTTCGTGGAGGCCTATCGCCGTCATCATAGGGAAGGCAGCGGCCGTTTCGTCCTCTGGCTCAACGCCGTCGGCGCCAAGGCCTGCACGGTTGCGGATGCGCTCACGCAGGAAAAGCTGCCGTTCATAAGAACCTCCCCCGCGCCGCTCGACAAGCTCGCGAACCTGCTTGTCACGCCGGACGCGCATCTGGTCACGCTTTCCGATCCGTTCGTGGGCTTCGTCCTGCCATCGAAGATTTATGGGTGCATCGCTTCGGGAAAGCCCATTCTTTTCATTGGAAACAGCGCCTCGGACGTTCACCTGCTCAGCGCGGCGCAAGCTTCTGCGCGATATAGCCGAGTTGACGCTGGCGATGCCGAAGGCTGCCTCGCCGCCTTGGAAGAGATGGCGGATCGCCTTCAAACTGAAAGCATTGAAGCCGGCGCTTGATTAGCTGTGTGAGGATGCTTGATATGAAAACTGCGCTCGTTTTCGGAGCTGGGGGATTTATCGGAAGCCATTTGGTCAGAAGACTGAAGCGGGAAGGCTTCTGGGTCAGGGGCGCCGATCAGAAATACCCGCCCTACGCCGAAACCGAAGCCGACGACTTCATTGTGGGCGACCTTCGCGACATGGCCGTTTGCCGCGAGGCTACCGACCGCCGTTTCGACGAGATTTACCAGCTCGCCGCCGACATGGGCGGAGCGGGCTACGTCTTCTCGGGCGAAAACGACGCCGAGGTCATGCACAACTCCTCGCAGATCAATCTGAATGTGCTAGAGGCCTGCAGGCGGCGCAACTCCTGGCGCATCTTCTATTCGTCGTCGGCGTGCATCTACCCGGAGCACCGTCAATTGCGCCCCAACAATCCCGGCCTCGCCGAAAGCGACGCCTACCCCGCCGCTCCGGACAGCGACTATGGCTGGGAGAAGCTTTTCAGCGAGCGCCTCTATCTCGCCTATGCGCGCAATCACGGCTTCGCCGTCAGGATCGCGCGGTTCCACAACATCTTCGGCCCCGAAGGCTCCTGGAACGACGGGCGCGAGAAGGCGCCCGCCGCGATTTGCCGAAAGGTGGCGATGGCGGATAGCGGCCAGGTGGAGATTTGGGGCGACGGCGAGCAGACGCGGTCCTTTCTTTATATCGACGAGTGCCTGGAAGGTGTGTCGCGCCTCATGCGGTCGGATCACGGGCAGCCGCTCAACATCGGCTCGGACGAGATGGTCACGATCAACCAGCTGGCCTGGACGGCGGCGAGCATCGCGGGCAAGGACATCCGCCTGAAGCACATCCCAGGTCCGCTGGGGGTGAGAGGGCGCAACGCCGACAACACGCTGATCCAGGCGACGCTTGGATGGCGCCCCAGACAGCCGCTCAAGGCCGGACTGGAAAAGACCTACCGTTGGATCGAGTTGCAGGTGCGGCTTTTACGCGCCCATGTCCCGGCGTCCTAAGCGCGCGGTTGACGTTCGCGAGCGCGGACAATACAGCTGCTCGCTTATGCAAGAAAATGATGCGCGATCATGAGGCAGGCGCTGCTCTCATTCTGGACGTGGTTCGAGATTGCCGTGTGTGTGATCTTGGGCTTCTTCATTCAAGCGGCGCTCGCGCTCGTCACCCTTCCATTCGACCGGCGGCGCCTGATCGCGGGGCGCTGCTTCCGGCTGATGGGGGTGACCGCGGCTCGTCTCAATCCGTTCTGGAGCTTCAGCGTCTACGGCGATGTTCCGCGCCGCATCGAGGGACCGACGGTCTTCGTTTCCAACCACGAGTTGCAAGCAGACCCCTTCCTCATCTCCTTCCTTCCCTGGGAGATGAAATGGCTGGCGAAGGCCTCGCTTTTCCGGATCCCGGTCGTCGGCTGGAGCATGGCTCTGGCGGGCGATATCCCGATCCATCGCGGCGAAGGCCGATCCGCCAAAGGCGCCCTGGACCGCTGCAAGCTGTGGCTTGAACGCGGCGTGCCGGTGATCATTTTCCCTGAGGGGACGCGCTCGCCCGATGGCAAAATGGGGCAGTTCAAGGATGGCGCCTTCCGGCTCGCGATGGAGTGCGGCGCGCAGATCGTCCCGATCGCGGTGTGCGGCAGCCGCAAGGCGCTCCCCAAGCATTCCTGGAAATTCGGCTTCACTCGGGCGTTCGTGGCGGTTGGCGCGCCCATTCCCACCGCGGGGCGCGGCGCCGGCGGCTTGGACGCCATCAAGGCCGAGGCCCGCGCGCAAATCGAAGAGCTGCGGGCGCGGATGCTCCCGCTGACCGCCGCCGGAGAGCCTTCGGAATGAGCAGAGCCGCTCACTGAGCGCGGCTCCCTCGTTTAGCGTTATCCGCGCCGGCGGACCGACTCGCCGTCCTAGACCTTATCGTGGTGGGCTTCGTGATGAGCCTTAACAGCTTCCTCGTGATGGTGAGCTGCGTGCAGATCGTGCGCGTGCGCGAGTTGTGAATGATGCGCCGCCTTTTCATGATGGCCATCTTGAACTTGTTTCGCCGCTTCTCTATGATGCTTGGCGGCGTGTTCGTGATGATCCGCTGCTTTGGTATGATGTTCGTGAGCGTCGTGGTGCATCTGTTTCTCCCTTATTCCGCGTTATTGCAGATGCCCGCTCTATAGGCCGCTCATATGACGCCACGGTAAACGCTGCGGACTTGTCCACAACACGTTCTCTTGAATGCACAACTGCAGCTTCGCCCCGTAGACTGCGAATTTCTCCAAACCTCTAAATGATCGCGGTAGGAACGAGGATTACTCCTCGCCCCCCGCACAGATCCGAACAGGCCCAATTTAGGCATTCGGCTCCTACCTCGGGTATCTGGCGGCGAAGCGCGCAGCAGGCCAGGGATGAAGGATTTTCGGTTTCGGGAGGAAGTCCTCGGCCAGCTTCCTCATTTTGGTCCAGGGGGTATCGTCCGTCTGGCTCCGCCGCCGGAGCGTCCGTAGCCAGTGCCAGATCACTTGATGCCTGAACTTGCCCAGCGCCGCAAAATTGGTGGGCACGGCGTGGTAGTTGAAGAAGCCTCTGATCACTTGCGCCAGCCATCTCCCTTGTTCGGGAATTGGCCAGTGCATTTGCCGCCACAACTCTTCCTTGATTTGCTTGAGCTTTACCCGCACGCGGTCCCGCCGGGATTTTCGCTTGAGCAGAAATCGGCCCCGGCGGCTGCGGCCGCAGATGTGGGTGAACCCCAAGAAATTGAAGGTTTCCGGCTTGTCGAGCCCGCGCCGCTCGCGCCCGGCCGCAGCATAGCGGCCGAACTCGATCAGGCGGGTCTTGTCCGGATGAAGCTGCAGAGCGAACTCCTCGAACCGCGCTCGCATCGAGAAAACGGCGAGCGTCGTTCTCATGCTGGAAGCCCAGCACCAGATCGTCGGCGTAACGCACGACAATCATGTCGCCGGCAGCCTCGCGCCGTCGCCAGCGTTCAGCCCAAAGGTCGAAAACGTAGTGCAGGTAGATGTTGGCAAGCAGCGGCGATATCACCGAACCTTGCCCCGTCCCCCTGTCGCTGCTGACCGTCACCGCCCCGTCTTCCAGGATACCCGCCTTAAGCCATTTCTGGATCAGGCGGATGATGCGCTTGTCGCCAACCCGATGCTCTACAAATCGAACCAGCCATTCTTGGCTAACCGAGTCGAAGGAAGCATTCACAGACTACCCATCGCCGCGATAATCCAGACCGGGTTACGATCCTGCGGAAGGGGCACGCCTTCGAAGGCAAGGCGCTGACGGTCATCGGCAGCATCAAGCGACGCGCCTTGCTCTTCCTTGTCATCCTGCCCAACGGCAGCCGCTCACACATTCCAGCCGTTTGGACGGATTGGAATCCCGCTCACATCAACGCTCCGCTGGAGAGCGACAGCGATGTCGTTCCTGCAGCTTCTCTTGGCAGACTCGCTGATTTGCTGCAGCTCAGCAAGGTCGTGGAGGCTCTTCATCGCCGGCGCTTCGAGTCGGCGCCTTCCTTGGAGAGCATCCATGCAGTTGAACCTGGCGTTTCTCGATCTTCCCAATCCGCCGAGTCCCGCGTCCAAGAACCAAGCGTCGGCTGCCTGGGATCAACTGGACGAAGCAGCCCGCGTCGCCGCACTCGAGAGGCTGGCGAGCTTGATTGCGCGCATGTTGGCGGGCGCGGCGGCCGAGGAGACAGGCCATGAATGAGCGCACAAAAATCACCACCCAGCATCTTTCGCGGCAAGCGATCGTTTATCTCCGCCAGTCGAGCCCTTCCCAGGTCGAGCACAATCGCGAGTCGACGGAGCGCCAATACGCTCTCGTCGGCAAGGCGCGCGAATTCGGTTGGCCGGATGAGCGCATCCTTGTCATCGATGAAGATCTCGGCCTCTCGGGTTCCGGCGCCGTCGAGCGTTCCGGATTTGCCCGGCTCACCGCGGAGGTGGCGCTTGCGCGCGTCGGCCTCGTGCTGGGCCTTGAAGTGTCGCGGCTCGCCCGCAACAACGCCGATTGGCATCGCCTCATCGATCTGGCGGGCCTCACCGATACGCTTATCGGCGACGCCGACGGCCTATACCATCCGGCGTTGTTCAACGACCGGCTGCTGCTTGGGTTAAACAGGACGGCGACATAATACAGCATCTCGTGATCTCATTGAAAAGACAGGCTTTCTTGTCGCGGGTCGGCTGATGCTGGGCGGGCTCTCGTGATCGCCTGCCGAATGGCCGGCCGCGCCAGGTCCTCCTCGCGGATGACATAGGGTGCGCGGGCGCAAACCTGCCTTGCCGGCAGCCGCCCATCCCGGATCAGGCGAACAACGGTCATCTTGCTGACGCCGAGGCGGCTTGCGGCTTCGGTCAGAATAAGCTCATGGCGCTCCGCACGTTCGCCCTCCCGGTAGACCGCTATTTGATGCGCGCCGCGGAAATTGCGCACTCGCAGCTCGGTCCAGGTCTGACCTCTGGCCGAGCGGATACCCAGCCGATTAAGAACGGGGGCGATGCTGTGGTCTGGCAACAAGCGGGCCAGTTCGCGCACCAATTGCTCGGTCGCCACATCGGTCTTGTAGCGATTTTGACCGGTCCGGTTCTTTAGCACGTCAAGCCGCGTATGATCGCCACCCTGCCAGTGCAGCACAAGGAGCAGACGGCCGGTCTCGGCTGTGACGATGATCTCCTTCAGCACGGCGCGCACAATCCGCTTGCGCGTCTCGTTGGACGTAGCTGCATTATTCCAGAGCGCTGGCAGGTCGTCGGCGAGCGCCATAAGCGTCATGCGCTCGTCGTCGTCGATGGCGCTCGGCTGTTCGCTGCGCGAGTTCCGGACCTGCTCTTCGAGCCGCGAGACAGTCATTCCATCGCCGTTCGAGTTCGCCGGCTACCAGCCGGTTGTCGGGATCAACTGCGTCGTATTGCCGGCGTGCGTGCGACGCCTCATACCGGGCCTGCTCCAGGGCAAGCTCGTTTTGCCGCAGCCGTTCGCTACCGGCTTGCTCGCGATCGGAAATCACCTGCAACGCCGCATCGAGCGCCAGTGGCGAGATCGCACGCAGCACTTCCGTAGACACCGCCGCATCGATGCGCATGCTGCTGAAAGCGCTGCACCCATTCTCGTTCGACGGATCCACGTGACTAGCGCAGAGGTAGCGCGCATCGCGCCGCGAATGGTGGTGGACCTTGAACTTGCGTCCGCAGCGCCCGCAGCGCAGCAGGCCGACGAGAAGTCCACTGCCATTGCGCACCGCGCCCGCCACCATCGCTCCCTTCATGCTCGCATTGCCGGCAATGATCGTCCGATTGCGATCATACTCCTCCCAGGAGATATAGCCATCATGGTGATCGCGGATCAGCACCATCCAGTCCTCGCGCCGGCGCGCGACGCCATGGGTGATGACTTTGCGGCCTCCTTCGACCCGCGTGCGTGAGATCGTCCGACCAAAGACATAGGCTCCGGCATAGACAGGATTGGTCAACAACCGATGGACGGCATGGTAGCGCGGCGGGCCCCACCGCACCGTCCGCCCCTGTGGACCATGCACAGCGGTTGGCAGATCGATTCCTTCCTGGCTCAGACACAGGACCAGTTGGCGCACGCTGCCGATCTCTTGAAACTTTCGGAACACCAGAGACAGCGCTTCGCGGATACGGAGGTCCGGGTCTTGTTCCAGGCGGTCATCGGCGCTGCGTCGATAGCCGATGGCGACCGTTGTGTGCAGATCGCCGCGCGCCGCCTTCAGGCGCAAAGCCTCTTGCGAGCGCTGCCGCAACGTCGAAAGTTCGAGCTCGCTAAAAGCGCCTTTCATGCCAAGCAGCAAGCGATCGTTGACGAGCCGCGGATCGTAGAACTCCGTCCTCATCGATGATCAGGCTGCCGACCAGGGCGCAGAACTCCAAAAGAGTGTGCCAATCGCGCCCGTTGCGCGCCAGGCGCGAGGCCTCGAGGGCAAACACGGCGCCCGCGTCGCCGCTGCAGATTGCCGCCAGCAGGCGTTCGAAGCCCGGTCGCGCCGTTCCGCCCCCCGAGCGGCCGAGATCGTCATCGATAACAATCGCGTTCTCCCAGCCGAGGGCGCAGGCGCGCGTCGTCAGCGCGTACTGGCGTCGCCGGCTCTCCTGATTGTGCACGAGCTGACCAGGCGTGGATTGCCGCACGTAGACATAGGCGTTGCGCGTCAGGTGATCGCCGGTGATCTTAGTCATTGTCCGTCTCCGCCGGCATACTGACCAGGGCAAGGCGCTCGTTCAGGAGAACTTTGAGCAGGGTTACGATCTGCGCGCAGGTCGCGAGATCGAACAGAGGCGGCGCGACGTCGTCGGCCGTTAGCAGGAGAAGATCGAGTTGCCGTTCCTGGGCACGCTGTTCCATCATCGCCTCCATCGTTGCGAATCGCTTCATTCGCTGGCGACAAGGATACGTTCTTGAGGTCGACGAGCCGGCGCAGCTCCCTCAAGCTGCTAAGGGAAAGCCGTGGCGTGACCATCATGGGCGGCATTGTAGCGTCGGTCTCGGTCATCCACGCCGGCAGCAAGAGCCGCCCGCCATCCGGCAGTTCGACGACAAAATGTGCGACGCCGGCGTAAACGAGATGACGCACAACCGTGAGGCGCTCGCCTGTACGCGGGTGATGCGGGTACTGGACAACGACTTCAAACGGCTGTTGCTGGGCAGTATGTCGTGGGTTCGAAGGGCACGATGAGCGAGGCCGAGCTGCATGTGCTTCGCGCTCGCCTCAACGGCGGCATCCGCAACAAGGCGGCGAGAGGCGAACTGAGGCGCGGACTTCCGGTTGGGTTCGTGTGGGGCGAGGCTGATGGGGAGGTGTTGTTTCATCCTGACGAGGCTGTCGTTACCGCCATCGAAAGCGTGTTCCATCGCTTCGCCGAGACGGGATCGGCGCGCCGCGTGTGGTTGTGGTTCCGCGATCAGGGCTTAAAGTTCCCGCTGCGGATGAGCGCCCACGCCGAGATCCGGTGGGTTGAGGCCAGCTATCACGCTATCCACCAGGTTCTGAGCAATCCCGTCTATGCGGGGGCCTATGTCTATGGCAAGACACGAGCGGAGACAGCGCTTGACGCCGCCGGCGTTCGCCGTAAACGGATCAGGCTGCTGCCCCGCGATCAATGGCAGGTGCTTATCAAGGAGCATCACAAGGGCTTCATCGATTGGCCAACCTATGAAGCGAACCTGCAGCGTATCGCAAAGAACACGCGTCCAGGCCCGCACAAAGCGGGCGGCGCCGTGAGAGAAGGCAGCGCCCTGCTTCAGGGCCTCGCCAGCTGCGGACATTGCGGCCGCCGGCTGCGTACGCATTATCGCGGCCGCAACTCGGCGCCGGGCTATCACTGTGCTGGCGAAAGTATCGTCGAAGGGCGGGGAAGCTACTGCCTGAACATCGGCGGCGTGCAGATCGACCAGGCGGTGGCGCGCGCCTTCATTGCCGCGCTTGAGCCCGCCAAGATCGCAGCGACACTGGCTGCCGCCGAACGGCTCGAGGCCGATCGGGAGGCCGCATTGAAACACTGGCGGCTTGGCGTTGAACGGGCGAGCTATGCGGTGAGCCTTGCCGAGCGCCGCTATCTCGCCGTCGACCCCGACAACCGCCTCGTCGCCCGCGGCCTCGAGCGCGCGTGGGAGGAAAGCCTTACTGAGCTTGAGGCGGCGAATAAGGAACTCGCCCGTCGTGAGCAGGAGCGCCCTCGCGTGCTCTCAAGCGAGGAAAGAGCGCGCCTTGGCGCGCTCGGGCCCGATCTCGCAACCGTTTGGACCGCCGCCACGACCACGGCGCGCGACAGGAAGGAATTGCTGGGCACGCTAATCGAGGAAGTGATCGTCAAGGTCGAACGCGACAAGTCCGCCGCGCATCTCACGCTGCGCTGGAAGGGCGGCGTGCTGACCAAGATCGATCTTGACCTGCCGCGCTCCCGCCCGGCGACGGTGCGCACCGACGAGGACACGGTCGCGCTGGTGCGGCGACTGGCAACGCATTACCCCGACACAGTCATCGCCGGCATTCTCAACCGGCAAGGCCGCAGAACCGCGCGCGGCCACCGCTTCGAGGGCAATCGCGTGGCCCACTTGCGCACGAACTGGAAAATCCCTTGCTTCGTTCCAAAAGTCGATGCCGCCAAAGGAGAGCTGGCGACCATCAAGGGCGCCGCAAAAGCCCTTGGCGTCGCGCCTTCAACCATTCATCGTCTTCTCAATGACGGCGTCATTGCGGGCGAGCAGGTGACGCCGGGCGCCCCTTGGCAAATCCGCCTCACGGACGAACTCAAGTCCCGCTTCAATGGCGAGGCCAGGCCAGATTACTTGCCAATGCGGGAGGCGATGCGGGCCCTCGGCGTATCCCGCCAAACAGTGTTGCAGCGTGTCAAGCGCGGCGAGCTTGAAGCCATACACACCGTTCGTGGAAAACAAAAAGGGTTGAGGATCAAGATCATAGCGCATCAGCCCGATCTCTTCGGTCAAGCTTAATAAACCAGGGGGCAGTATGAAACGTGATCCAAGAACGACCGGATATCGGCGTCAAGTATGTAGTTCACCTTCCGCTTGCCGATTCCTACCGCCAGGGCGTCCAGCGCATCGTGCGCTCCCCTTCTGGGCCGGAACCCATAGGAGAAGCCGAGGAAGTCTTCCTCGTAGATGGCGTTCAGCACCATAGCGGTAGCGCCCTGGGCGATTTTGTCTTTCAGGGCGGCGACACGCGCTTCATATTGCACCTTGCTCAGTTTGGGTTAGGGAAGGATGAGACAATGCGGTGGGAGTTAGCAATATATTCGCGCAACGCGCGGTCTGTGGCGTCGGCGATCATGATTTCGTAGGGCATTCCGGGCTTCCCGCGGCGAGCGGGGAGCAAGCCTTTGCCAATCCATTCATAGACCACCCAATGACTCACGCCGTAACGCTGGCAGACCTCGGCGACGCTCAGCGTTCCACTTTGGCGCGCCGGGCCGGGAATGCGGTGCTTGAAGCGTATCCAGGCGACCATACTGACGGTGAAGGGCTTGCCGGTCGTGCTTTGTAAGCCTTCACGGTTGAGACCCTCGGCGATTTCGTCATCATAGAGGTCTTTGGCCAAGTCCCGGATGCGAGCGACGAAGGGAGACGCATAGCGCACCGCCTCAGCGCGGTTCATGGGCAAGCAACGCTCGATGGTCTCGGTCGCGCCGCCTTGCCAGCGGATATGCAGCTTCAGCTGTTTCGGATCTGGCCCTTTGGCGACGGTGATGTCTTTGATAAGCAAGCGCAACATGCGCTTGCGATCGCGAGCGGATGTGGTCGCCGCAGTCCAGAAGCGCGGGAAGTCGCCAGCGAGTTGGAGGATCTGCTGTTTTTGATCGGCCGGCACGGCGCGCAGCGTTTTGCGTTCAAAGCTGGCGAACTCCGCTTCCAACTCCATCACCCGCTGCATCGCCTCGTTCCAACGCCGCTCGAGCGTGGCGGCGATGAGCCGATTGGCGGGATCGACCGCTTCATACCGCCGCTCGGCGAGATCGGCGTCGTAGCGCGCCCGTTCGATCCGAAGACGCCACTGGACGCCGATGGCTAGATCGTGCTCCTCAAGGTTCGTCAGCGCCTTAAGCGCAAGCTCGATCGTCATTGGCGTGACCGCCGCAACGATGCGCTCTGCAATGGCGGCGTCAAGCGGCGCAGCGGGCGCCGCGAGGCAGGCATGCCGGTCCAGGGCTTCGCGATGCCGCCAGTTGCAAAGATAGACTGGATAAACGCCGCCATTGCCCGTGTAGCGCACGCTGAGCCGCCGCCCGCATTTGCCGCACACAAGCATCCCCTGGAGCAAGCAAAGCCCTTCGCGAGCCGGGCCGCCAAGCGCTTCGGCGTTGGTCCGGTTCGCCGCCAGGCGATGACGGTTGGCGAGGAAGCGATCCCAAGTGATGTAGCCAGGATGATGAGCGGGGATCGTGACGCGCCAGTCTTCCTGCGGCATCCGCCGCGAGATTGTGCCGATCTCGCCCGTTGGCGCGATGTGCTTGCGCGACTGGTAGCGTCCGAAGGTGTAAACGCCAGCGTAGGACGGGTTGGCCAGGATGCCGGGAACGCGGGAGTGAGTCAGGCGGCCCCACACCAGCTTGCCGTCCCAGGCGCCGCCATAAGAGCGGCGCGGAAAGCGAAGTCCAAGGTCGTTGAAACGCCGCACGACCGCGTACGCCGTCCCTTCTTTTTCGAACAACTCGAACACCGTCCGCACGGCGCCCTGCACCTCCAGGTCGGGATCGAGCGCGATGCCGCTCTCCTCGTGAACGAAGCCGACCGGCAACGGAAAGCGCAACTCGCCCCTCTGCGCCTTGTTGAGCTTGCCGCCCTAAAGGCGGGCGCGAATGATGTGCAGCTCGGCCTGGGCGAAGGTCCCCTTCATGCCCAAGACAAGGCCGTCGTTGAACTCGGCCGGATCGTAGCAGCCGTCCTCGTCGATCACGAGGGTATTGGTGATGGCGCACAGTTCGAGCAGGCGATGCCAGTCTTGGTTTGAGCGCGCCAGCCGGGAGGCTTCGAGAGCGAAGATCGCGCCGACGCCGCCCATCGCCACATCGCCGACCAGCGACTTGAAGTCCTCGCGGTTCGCCGACCGCGTTCCGGACTGGCCAAGGTCCCGGTCGAGAATCCGGATTTGCTGCTGGCTCCATCCGAGCGACTGCGCTTTGCTCGCCAGATTGTACTGGCGTTCGGTGCTCTCCTGGTTGAAGCGGACCTGCGCCGGCGTCGATTGCCGGATGTAGATGCAGGCCATCCGCGACAGGTGTTTTTCTTGCGTGATTTTGGCCGTGATCATGATCTGTCCCCCCTGCGTCGGATGGCGGGACAGCTGCGGCAAGATAAGAACTCGACCATGCTGGCGATGATGAGGCCCGCCTCGACCAGATCGATCGCAGAGACGGCCGGGTCCATTCAGTCGAACTCCTCGCGCCGGCGCAAAAGCTCGGCGTTGATGGCGGAGACCTCGTTGAGGATCTCGCGCACCTTGTTGAAATTGCAGATGAGTTCGCTCACCTCGGCGCCTCTGGCGTTCGGCACATAGTCCATCTTCGGCCGCTCGCCCGACACGCTTATTGAGAGATACAGCTTCGGTCCGTGACCGCGCTCGCTGGCGCAATGGCAGCCCGGTCGCCCGCAGCGTTTGTATCTCTCGATGAGCGAGCCGCGCATGATCCGATCGAGCAGCGGGAGTTCTGCAAGCAGCTTCCGGCGACGCTTGCGAAGGCTCGCAGCGGACTTGTTTTGCATTTCCGGACCATGTAAATAACTGATCCGGCACAACTCTCACCGTTCGAAATCACCGGTCAATCCCTTTTAAGTCTCGCTTGAGAAATTCCACAACTTCCGCGAGTTCGACGAGGCCAACGGCATCGATAATCAGGGACGTTCCCGCCGCCTCGGTTGGCGCCCGCCAGTCCGTCCAGTCCTGACGCACGGCGAAACTGCCGAGCTCCGCATGGAGCAGGCTCAAAGTGGCTACGCCTGAAACGCTTCGGACCTTCAGAACGGCAAACCGCTGCCCACGAAGGGGATGAAATGCGTGGGTAATCTCAGCCGAGCCCAAAGGCTCTTTGCTGATCAGTGCAGTCCGCTGCAACCGTGGCAAGCGCGATTGGCCGCTGCCGTCCGTCCGCCTTCGGAATGTACGTCCGGCGCGACGGTTGGGGCCGGTAAGCCCCGCGGTGAATGCGGCCATGCAGATCGTTGAGCCTGCGCTCAAGATCGGTCTCGTACTCCTGCCATGTCACGCCATCCACGCCCGGCGCGGCCTTACGCTTGAGGGCGTAGAACGCGACTTCCAGGGTTTCGACGCTAATGTGGTGCAGGAGCGCGGTGAACTTATCCTTCTTCCTTTGCCTTGCGGCCTTCCGCACACGCTCCAGCGCCTGGGACACGCTTTCCCGGATCTGCGCCCGGCGCGTGCGTTGCTGGCCCGTGTTCCCCTTGGTCCCCGCCTTTCGCTCCACCGCCTCCGCCGCCGGTTTCCCGGTTTTGTTCAGCAGCTTCTTCGCTACAATGGCGGAGTGTGACTTCTCATGCCCGTGCATCACCGGCTTCGGCTCCTCGCCTTCCCGGTGCGGGCCAGCAGCGGCGAGCCGCCCTGGTCAAGCATGAGATCTCCCGGTTCCCGCACAAGGAGCGTCCGCACATGCCAGGTTCTTATACATCCCGTACATGAGGTTGCTGCCCTCCGGCGGAAAGTGAGAGCTTTCTGCCTGTGATTCCCGGCAAGGAAGGAGAGCAGCGATGGGCATGTTTGCAGGATTGGACGTGGGCGGCAAGCAGACAGCGGTATGTATTGTGGATGAGGCAGGCAAGATTGCTTGGCAGGGGATTGTTGACACGCATCCCGATATGATTGCTGGCCGGTTAAGGGGCTTTCAGGGGAAGCTTGAGAAGGTTGGCATCGAGAGTGGATCCTTTACGCCCCATTTGCACCGATCCCTGGCGGCCATGGGGTTTCCGATGGTTTGCATGGACGCCCGCCGGGCAGCCGATGCGATTAAGAGCGGCGGATTGAGGTGGCTCTGGTTGTTTGGACAGATTTTCCGCTTCGATAAGTGGATCTCCTGCCGGGTTTAGGCCGCCAAGCGGAGCGGCGGGTAGCCGAAGTAAGCGCAATCGGGCGTCATGCCGTCAAGGCTCGAATGCGGGCGGCGCCGATTGTAGAAGTCGAGATAGCGGCCGATGCTGGCTCGCGCCTCCGTCACGCTGTCGTAGGCCCGCAGATAGACCTCCTCATATTTGATGCTGCGCCAAAGGCGCTCCGTAAACACATTGTCCCGCCAAGCCCCTTTGCCGTCCATGCTGATCGCGATCTTGTGGCGGGCGAGGGCGCCGGTGAAGGCCGCCCCTGTGAACTGCGAGCCCTGGTCGGTGTTGACGATCTCGGGCTTGCCATGCCTTGCCAGCGCCTCTTCGAGCGCCTCGACGCAGAAGTCCTCTTCCAACGTGATCGAAACCCGAAAGGACAGCGCCCGCCTGGAAAACCAGTCGAGCACGATGGCCAGATAGACGAAGCCGCTGGCCATGGGGATGTAAGTGATATCCATCGCCCAGACCTGGTTCGGCCGCGTAATCTCCAGGCCGCGCAAGAGATACGGGTAGATTTTGTGGCCGGGGGCGGGCTTCGTCGTGCGCGGGCGGCGATACAGCGCCTCGATCCCCATCCGCCGCATCAGCGTTCGCACATGCCGGCGTCCGGTCGCGATGCCTTCACCGCGCAACAGGCCGCACAGCATCCGGCTGCCGGCGAACGGGTAGTCGAGATGCAGTTCGTCGATCCGGCGCATGAGGGCGAGGTCGCTTGCGGGCGCAGGGCGCGGCTTCGAATAGACGCTGCTGCGGCTCAGACCCAGCGCCGCCGCCTGCCGCGAAACCGGCAGATCGTGCTCGCGGTCGATCATCGTTTTGCGCTCGCAACGCCGGCCTTGACGAGCGCGCCCTCTAAAAAATCATTCTCCAGGGTGAGTTCGCCGATCTTCGCGTGGAGGCTCTTTACGTCGATAGCTGGAGCGGGCGCTGCGCCGCCGCCGGCGAACACCTCCACGGCGCCGTCGAGAAGCTGAGCCTTCCATTGCGTAACCTGATTGGGATGGACATCGAACTGCTGCGCCAACTCGGCGAGCGTCTTCTCTCCCTTCACGGCTGCTAAAGCCACCTTCGCTTTGAAGGCCGGCGAGTGGTTCCTGCGGGGCCGTTTTGCCATGCTTCTCTCCTGATTGCGCAGCCTCATCTAGGCCGCTGTCAGGCAGAAAATCCACTTATCGCTCTGTTCAAATTTGTGAGCCCGGCTCTGATTAAGTCCGACAAGGCGGATGCGTGGGCTTTGGCGGAGATGCTTCGAACGGGGTGGTTCACGGCCGTGCATGTGAAGACAGCGGAGAGCCACAAGATCAAGACCTTGCTCGGCGCGCGCGATCAGCTCGTCCGGGTGAAGCGCTCGCTCGGCAATCAGGTGCGCGGGCTGTTAAGGCCTTTCGGCGTGAAGCTGCCGTCCCGCGCCGGGATGAAGAGTTTTGCCGAAGCGGCTCATCAAGCGGTCCAGAATGACAAGCTTATGCGGGCGGGTGTCTCGGCGTTGCTTGAGGCGTTGGCTGCAATCGACTCGCAGATTGTGAAGCTGGACGATGAACTGAAAGACCTGGCCCGGCGCAACGAAGTGGCCTGGCGTCTTATGAGCGTGCCTGGCGTGGGCACGATCACAGCGCTTGCATTTATAGCGGCCATCGAGGACGTCCACCGCTTTGGGCGCACGCGCGACATAGGCGCTTATCTCGGGCTCACGGAGAAGCGCTATCAGTCGGGTGAGACCGATGTCGGTCTTGGCATTTCGAAACAGGGCGACAGCATGGCGCGGCATTACCTTTATGAGGCCGCCAATGTGATGCTGACCACGGTCAAGAAGCGGTTTGCGCTCAGGAGCTGGGGCTTGAAGCTTTTGAAATCCCACGGCCCCAAAAAGGCGCGGGTCGCAGTTGCGCGGAAGCTGGCCGTTCTGCTAGGCCGCCTCTGGAAAGACGGCATGCATTTCGATCTGGCAGCCGCATAAGCCGCCGGTAACGGAGCAAAGGAAAGGTAAGGCAAAAGACTTTTTTGGTTTCACGTTTCCGCCCCTCCGCCATCAGCGGGTGCGGACCGGGAGGGTGAGCGCGCGACACGTTGGTTGCAGAGCGATCTGCGCTTAATACATTGCGCCATCCGCACGGTCAGTGCTTGCGTCGGCCCTGGATGCTGGCGCCGGTTTCGGCCGGACGCCGTAAAGAACCATCGATGCGGGCCAACATCGGCAACGGAAACGAAAAAAACACTTGACGCAGCGACCTTATGTAAAGAACCAACCGCCCTAAGTGATGACCTGCGCCCAGTCGCGGGTCGCGATTGAGCGAAGGATGTCTGGCGCGCGCATCAAGGCGTTCCATGCGTCGCAGCATGCATCGACGATATCCTCGTAACTTTCCCAGACTTGATGGCTCAGCGCATTGCCGCGGAGGTATTCCCAGATGTTTTCGGCCGGGTTCAGTTCTGGCGCATAAGGAGGCAGTTTCAGCAGAACGATATTCTCTGGAACGACCAATTTTGGCGAGCGATGCCATCCCGCTCCGTCCACGACGAGCAAGGCGATTGCACCCTCACAGACGCATTTGCTGATTTCAATCAGATGCTTGTTCATGGCCTCGACGTTGACGGCCGGCAACGCCAAAGCTGCGCCGGCGCCTCGGGCCGGGCAAACCGCGCCGAAAAGATAGACCCAGTTGAAGCGCCGGTCGCGCAGCGCGCGCGGACGGCTTCCAAGTCTCGCCCAGATGCGGGTCAGCGTCCCTTGCTGTCCGACCCTTGCTTCGTCCTGGAACCAGATTTCGACCGGCTTGCCAGCGCGCTCGCCGAGCGCTTCCTTGGCGAGGGCCGCAAAGTTTTTTTAAAAGCCTCCTGGGCCGCGGGATCGGATTTTGGGTGCTGCGGACGAACGGAAAGACGGCGAAAGCCCAGTCTCCGAAGCAACTTGCCTACGCTGCGCTCATGCAGGCTGACGCCAAACTCGGCGGCGATGCGGTCACGCAGATCGACGCGCCGGAACCGCACGACGCCATCGCGGGCGAGATCGGCGCCCTCCTCGACCCAGGATGAAAACTTGCCCTGTTCAACCCAACTCAGGCTGGCGGGCCGACCGCTTCGCGCCCGATCGGCAAGCCCATCCAAACCCTCTTGATTGTAGCGGTGAACCCAGTCGCGCAAGCTCTGCCGGTCCATTCCACAAAGCCGCGCCGCCGCCTCGCGGCTAAAGCCATCCAGAACCATGGCGATGGCCAGGATGCGCGACGCCTGCCTCGCGTTTGCCGATAGCCTTGCCGCCGCGCGCAATTCGGCCGCGCTCATATCCGTTCGAGTAATCGCAACCCCAGCCATCTCCCGCCCCCGCGAATCAATGCAGGAGCATCGAGTCACAGAACGCGGCCAAAGGGAATCCCCCTTGCGAGTCAGCATTTTCGGCCGTTGGTTCTTTACATAAGGTCGCTGCGTCAAGTGTTTTTTTCGTTTCCGTTGCCGATGTTGGCCCGCATCGATGGTTCTTTACGGCGTCCGGCCGAAACCGGCGCCAGCATCCAGGGCCGACGCAAGCACTGACCGTGCGGATGGCGCAATGTATTAAGCGCAGATCGCTCTGCAACCAACGTGTCGCGCGCTCACCCTCCCGGTCCGCACCCGCTGATGGCGGAGGGGCGGAAACGTGAAACCAAAAAAGTCTTTTGCCTTACCTTTCCTTTGCTCCGTTACCGGCGGCTTATGCGGCTGCCAGATCGAAATGCATGCCGTCTTTCCAGAGGCGGCCTAGCAGAACGGCCAGCTTCCGCGCAACTGCGACCCGCGCCTTTTTGGGGCCGTGGGATTTCAAAAGCTTCAAGCCCCAGCTCCTGAGCGCAAACCGCTTCTTGACCGTGGTCAGCATCACATTGGCGGCCTCATAAAGGTAATGCCGCGCCATGCTGTCGCCCTGTTTCGAAATGCCAAGACCGACATCGGTCTCACCCGACTGATAGCGCTTCTCCGTGAGCCCGAGATAAGCGCCTATGTCGCGCGTGCGCCCAAAGCGGTGGACGTCCTCGATGGCCGCTATAAATGCAAGCGCTGTGATCGTGCCCACGCCAGGCACGCTCATAAGACGCCAGGCCACTTCGTCGCGCCGGGCCAGGTCTTTCAGTTCATCGTCCAGCTTCACAATCTGCGAGTTGATTGCAGCCAACGCCTCAAGCAACGCCGAGACACCCGCCCGCATAAGCTTGTCATTCTGGACCGCTTGATGAGCCGCTTCGGCAAAACTCTTCATCCCGGCGCGGGACGGCAGCTTCACGCCGAAAGGCCTTAACAGCCCGCGCACCTGATTGCCGAGCGAGCGCTTCACCCGGACGAGCTGATCGCGCGCGCCGAGCAAGGTCTTGATCTTGTGGCTCTCCGCTGTCTTCACATGCACGGCCGTGAACCACCCCGTTCGAAGCATCTCCGCCAAAGCCCACGCATCCGCCTTGTCGGACTTAATCCGCCGGCTCTTAATCGCATCGGCTGCCCGGCGGGCGTCCATGCAAACCATCGGAAACCCCATGGCCGCCAGGGATCGGTGCAAATGGGGCGTAAAGGATCCACTCTCGATGCCAACCTTCTCAAGCTTCCCCTGAAAGCCCCTTAACCGGCCAGCAATCATATCGGGATGCGTGTCAACAATCCCCTGCCAAGCAATCTTGCCTGCCTCATCCACAATACATACCGCTGTCTGCTTGCCGCCCACGTCCAATCCTGCAAACATGCCCATCGCTGCTCTCCTTCCTTGCCGGGAATCACAGGCAGAAAGCTCTCACTTTCCGCCGGAGGGCAGCAACCTCATGTACGGGATGTATTAGACCCCGTTGGGCCGGTTGGGCGCTCGCAGTAGCGCACCCGTTCGTGTTGCCTTCCGCCAAGAGAACGGCGTCGGCGCCCAGAAGAAGGCCGATTTCGCGGCTCAATGGCTGGCCTATGCGATCCCCTGCCGACGCTTCGCCGAGGTCCTCGCGGACAACTGCGCACGGCTCGGGGCCGATGTGGTTAGCTACTCCTTCATCGCAGTGGACTTGCACCACCTACTCCTTGCCGGTCTCCCGGCGCACTCTCGGATCGACCTATGTGCGTATTAGATTGCGGCTCGCGAGCACGTTCGCGCGTTCCCATCGCAACATGCTCACAGCCTCACCGGTCCGCTGTAATCGTCAGCGCTACGAGACAAGCCCGAGGCGCGGGGGCGCTTTGTAGCCTGGGAATACGGCCGCGCCGATAGGTTCGCCGCCATGCGCTTCCAGTAGCTCGGTCAGCACATGGCGATAGTCGGTCTTGACCGCGAGATCGACGCGCTCCTCCAGCGCGCCCTCCTCCAGGCCGGGCCACGGCCCCAGGATGCGCCCGCCCTTCACGCCCGCGCCCATGACGATCATGACGCCGCCGCGCCCATGATCGGTGCCGCCGCTCTTGTTCGCGCGCAAGCGCCGCCCGAACTCGCTATAGGCGACAAGAGTCACCCGGTCGTGATAGGGGGCGATGTCGTTCCAGAAAGCGCCGAGCCCGCCCGAAAGCCGCTGCACATTGTTCTGGAAGCGGCCTTGCTGGCCTTCGTGCGTATCCCAGCCGCCGACATCGACGCTCGCGGCGATAATGCCGGCGTCGGCCTTGATGAGACGCGCGACGGTGCGAAGGCCGCGGCCCAGATCGGCCGCCTTGTCGTAGCCTTCCTTTTGATCGAGATAGGGAACGAATTTGCCGTCCGCGCCGTGCGGCAGCTTCTCCGCGACGAGCTTTGCGGCTTCGAGGGCGCGAACGCCGGCGGCGCCCGCCGCGCCCGGCGCCTGCTTGTAGAGCCGCTCGATTGCGCTTGCACCCGCGGTGTCCCACGGCATCGGCACGCCATTGCTTAGATCCGCCACGGAGAATGCGGCGCCGAACCCTCCGAACTCGCCCGCAAGCGAGCCCGAGGCGGATATGGCGGGAAGAGTCTTCGGATTCTGCCCGAATTTCGCAAGATAGCGGGCGAGCCAACCGCCCTTGATATGGGTGAGCGAAGCGCCGTCGGCCGCGCCGTGATCCATGATGTCGGTCGCGACGAAATGGCTGCGATTGGCCTCCGGGATGCCCGCGGCATGCACAAAAGCGAGCGCGCCCGAGCGGTAGAATTCGGCAAGCGCTGGCGCCGCCGAATGCAGCCGCCAGTCGATATTGGGCGTCGCCGGGGTGGTGAGCGCGTGGCCCGCGCGGTCGCCATCGGCTAGCACGCGCAGCTCTGCGGGGCGGGCGGCGATGAGCGCGCGGTCGTTGGCGGGGCATACGAGGTTGAGCCCGTCGCAGGCGCCGCGCATATGCACGACAATCAGAATGCGCAGCTTGGCGTCCGGCGCGGCGGCGAATCCGATCTGGCGCAGCGGCCCGGCTTCGAGCGTAAGGACGGCGCCGCCTGTCAACGCGCCTTCGAGGAACCTGCGTCGGCTTATCCGCATGCCGGCCTCACGTGATTTGAAACCGGGGCGCCGCGGCGCATAGACCAGCGATCTGGGCGATGCGCTTCTCGTCGGCGATGGGCTGGGCGGGATCCGCGCCGAGATCGGCGAGGAAGGTCTTGGCGTTCGCGCTACCGCCGCCAAAGATGGCAAGCCACCGCGCCGCAATGTCGGCAATCGGTATGGCTTCCTCCCTGGCGAGCGCGAGCGCCTTGGGCCGTCCGGTGTTCCATACGTTCGCGGCGAGCTTGGCGACAAGCGTCCAGCGCTCGCGCAGATGCTCGGGGGTCAGATAGTATTCCGCGGTCGTGGGCCGCCCGTCGGGCGTGTGCCACCCGAACAGACGCTGGCCGCAGAGCCCAAGCTGATGGAACAGCGGCGGCGCCGGCGTAAGCTCGATGCCGGTCACGCGCGCGAAACTCACCGCGAGCGCGAGCGGCGACCTCGGCTTAAGCCCCCGCGACGCCGCGAACTCCTTCGACAGGGCGATGTGCTTGAAGACGAGCGCGATCTGGTTTGGCTTTTTCGCGTTCTCGATCCAGATTGCGGCGGCGCTGTCGACGAGGCTTTGCGGCGGCTCGTCGCTGACGAAACGGCGGCAAAGCTTGAGGCACAAAAAGCGCGCGGTCGCCGGATGGAAGGCGACGAGGTCCAGCACCTTGCGCCCGTCCGCCATGGGCGGCGCGAACGGCTCGAACTCCGTCGCCAGCACGCGCTTCTGATAGCCGTCATGCCAGCCTTCGATATACGCGAACTTGCCCGTGCGCGGCAGCTCGGTTGCGCCGTCGAGGCGCTGGCCGTTCTCAATCGCCCAGCCGGTGAGCGCGCGCGCCGCCTCATACACATCTTCGTCGATATAGCCCTTGGGCGCGCCTTCCTTGGCGCCGGGCACGTCGCGCCAGCGGTCGTATCGGTCGTTCAAATAGGCGTCGCGCCCGAAGGTATGCAGTTCCAGAAGCTCGCGCGCGTAATTCTCGTTGGCCGCGCCTGCCCGCGAGGACGCATTCGAAAGATAGAGAAGCATCGCGGGGCTCTTCGCCACCGCTTCGAGCAGTTCGCGGAAATTGCCGAGCGCGTGGGGGCGGATCGCGTCGCGGTCGTAAGTAGGAAGGGCGCAGCCGATCCTCTTGTCGTCGCTGGCGAGAACGTTGAAGTGGTCGTGCCAGAAAGCGGCGAGTTGCTCGCAGACCTGCGCGCGGCTGTGCGCGGCGCGTATGACGGTCGCCGCGACGACCTCATGATAGGGGCGCGCCTGCTCTTCGGGCGGCCGCGCCACCGCTGGATCGAGAAGCGCCCAGGCCTTCTCGATAGGCGCGTCGAGATAAGCGAGCGGCCGCATGTCGTCCACGGCGGGCCAGTTCTTGGTGTCGCCCTTCGGCGTCGGCTGCCCGTTGCCGGCCGGATATTTGATCTGCAGCAGGAAGGAGCGGATGCGGGCGTCGAGGCCGGCGTCGCTCGAAGCCGCCTTCGGGTCGAGTTGGCGGTCGAGCCAAGCCGGAAAACCCGCCCGGCTGACTTCAACCGCATCCTCGGTGTGCGCAGCGTAGCAGAGGCGGGACAAGGGAAAGTCTAGAACGTCCATTTTCGCAGTCCGCTCAAGTTTCTATCTGTCTAGCGCTGCTTCAAGTCTGCTTTGTGGCGTTGCGCCGCGATTTCTGTATCGGTTCTTCGCAAATGCGATGCTTCTCCACAATATCCCCATAAAGCCAGCCATAGCGAGCGGCCCACGTCGTCCGTGGGGCGCTCGCAGGACATCATGCCGCTTTTTGGCAGCCGCGGAGCCTTGTCTCGGCGGACACCTTTCACCAGTATGACCGGGGATGAAAAAGACGCGATCCGGTTTGGAGACAGGAGTTCGGCATGCAGAAGCGCAAACTTGGGAAGAGCGGACTTGAAGTTTCGGCCATCGGACTCGGCTGCATGGGCATGAGCTTTTCCTACGGCCCGCCCAAGGACAAGCCGGAGATGATCGCGCTGCTCCGCGCCGCCGTCGAGCGGGGCGTCACGTTTTTCGACACCGCCGAAGTTTACGGCCCGTTCGTGAACGAGGAGCTTGTCGGCGAAGCGCTGGCGCCCGTGCGCGGCAAGGTCGCCATCGCCACCAAGTTCGGGTTCAAGATCGATCCGGAGGGAAAGCAGAAATTCGCGGAGCTGGACAGCCGGCCGGAGCATATCAAGGAGGTGGCGGAGGCCTCGCTCAGGCGGCTCAGGACCGATGTCATCGACCTGTTCTATCAGCACCGCGTCGATCCGAACGTCCCAATCGAGGATGTGGCGGGCGCGGTGAAGGATCTCATTCAGGAAGGCAAGGTTCGCCATTTCGGCCTGTCCGAAGCCGGGGCGCAGTCGATCCGGCGCGCGCATGCGGTGCAGCCGGTGACAGCGCTGCAGAGCGAGTATTCGCTATGGTGGAGGAGGGCGGAAGCGGACGTGCTGCCGACGCTTGAGGAACTGGGAATCGGCTTCGTCCCGTATAGCCCGCTCGGCAGGGGCTTTTTGACAGGGAAGATCGACGAAAACACCACGTTCGACGGCTCCGACTTCCGCAACAACCTTCCGCGCTTCACGCCGGAGGCGCGTAAAGCCAACAAGGCGTTGATCGATCTGCTTGACGCCATAGCCGCGCGGAAGAACGCCACGCCCGCGCAAATCGCGCTCGCCTGGCTGCTCGCGCAAAAACCGTGGATCGTTCCCATTCCGGGCACGACGAAGCTCGGCCGCCTCGAAGAAAACATCGGCGCGGCTGGCGTCGAACTCACCGCAGGCGACCTTGGCGAAATCGACGCCGCGGCCTCGCAGATTGCGGTGCAAGGCGAAAGATATCCCGAAGGCCTCGAAAAAATGACCGGCCGCTGAGCGGCATTTCTTCGGCACGGCCCAACCCCGAGAGAGGGAGGCGCCGCATGATCGAGGTCAAATGCTACGCCGCGCAGCCGGCGTAACTAATCGCTTCGTGATCGACATGGCGTCCTTGAAAGAGTGACGCGACGGTTTGCGAGCGATGCTTGAAAGGCGCCTTCGAGCGCCTCTTTTTTTTCCGAGCCCGACTAAGTGTTGCATCTGGAGGTGGAGTCGGCTTCGAATGGAGGCGAATCGCCAGGGAGAAGGCCGCCCCTCATCGCCGCCGCGCGCTGTTCGGGAGGCCCGTTAATGACATGGAGCAAGACGCTTCCGGGACCGCGGGCCTTCTGGCCGCAATCCTCTACTCGTCCTTCGACGCGATCATAGGCAAAACGCTCGACGGAACGGTCACCAGCTGGAATCCGGCCGCGGCCAAACTTTTCGGCTACGGCGCCGGCGAAATGATCGGGCAGTCGATCCGCCGCCTCATCCCCGCCGACCGGCAGGATGAAGGGGATTGGATTCTGGCAAGGATCGCATCGGGCGAGCGGGTTCAGTCCCACGAAACGATCCGGCTTCACAGGGATGGCGAACCCATCGATGTTTTTCTGACGAGTTCGCCCATCTGGGGGCCAGACGGAACCATAATCGGCGCCTCGAAGATCGTCCGCGACATCACCTTGCAGAAAAGGGCGGCGGCGGCGGAGCAGGCTTTGCGCGAAAGCGAACTGCGGATGCGTTTGGCGCAGGAGGCCGCCAAAGCCGGAACCTGGGAGCTGAGTCTGGCGGACAACCGCAGTCAGTGGTCGCAGAACATAGGGGGCTTGTATGGACTGAAACCCGGGCAATTCACGCCTTCCTACGATACCTGGGCGTCGGCAATCCATCCAGAAGACCGCGAATGCACGACAAGGGCGCTCAGGGAAGCGGTGGCGGCCGGCCGGGACTACGAAGTTCAATGGCGCGTGAACCTGCCGGAAGGCGAAGCCGAGCGCTGGCTGCTTTCGCGCGGCAGACCGGTGGCCGGGGCTAACGGCGTTCCGGAACGCTATATCGGCGTCGTCATCGACATCACCGAGCGCAAGCGCATGGAGCAGGCTTTGGGCGAGAGCAAGGAGCGGCAAACCTTCCTGCTCGCCCTGAACGATGGGCTTCGCGCGCTCAGCAATCCTGTCGAGTTGCTGGCCATGGCCAGCCAGATGCTTGGGCGCAAGCTCAACGCCTGTCAGGTCGCTTACGTCGAGATCGACAAGGCGGGCGAGCACGCCATCATCGAGCGCGCTTGGAACGGCGGCGCGGCCGCCAGCAACGCCGCTGTTCGTAAGCTTGAGGATTTCGGGCCGGATTTTATCGCGGACCTGAGAAGCGGCCAAACCGTCGTTATCGGCGATGTGCGCGCCGACGCTCGAACTTCCAAGCCTGAAGCGCTGGCCACATTCGAACGCATCTCCACCTGCGCGCTTATCGATGTGCCCCTCGTCAAGGATGACAGGCTGGTCGTGGTGCTGGCGGTGCATATGTGCGAGCCGCGCGCTTGGACGGATGTGGAAGTAGCGCTGGCGCAAGAGGTCGCCGAACGCACGTGGGACGCTGTCGAGCGCGCGCGGGCGGAGCAGGCGCTGCGCGAAAGCGAGGAGTTGGAAAGACAAAAGCGCGAAGAGCTGGAAGCGATTCTCGCCGCAATCCCGGCTCCGGTCCTTATCGCGACGGACGCCAGCTGCGAAACTATGATCGGCAACCCGGCAGCACACGCGCTTTGCCGCGTCCCTCCGGGATCCAACCTCGCCAAATCGGCGCCTGCTGGAAAGGCCCCAACCAATTTCGAGATCTATCAAAACGGGCGGCGTTTGCCGCCGGATCAGTTCCCTATCAGGAAGGCCGCCGCCAAAAGCGCATTTTCGGGGGAAGAGATCGAGCTTCGGTTCGTCGAGGGCGACAGCAAATTTCTGCTGGGCAACGCCTTGCCCTTATTCAATGCCGCAGGTGAGGTTCGCGGCGCCGTCGCCGCTTTTGCAGATATCACCGAGCGCAAGCGGGCCGACGCGGCGCTGCGCGAAAGCGAGGAGCGGCTAAGACTTGCGCTCGACGCGGCGAACGCCGGGACCTGGGAAGTGGATCTCGCGACGGGGAAGCTTGTCGCGTCGGATCGGGCGCTTTCCTTCCTCGGCTTCCCTCCGGGCGCCGTCTTGACGCATGAAATCGCTCTCGCCCGCGTTCATCCCGATGACCGGCCGCGAATGGCTGAAGCTTTCCAGCGCACCCTCCATACGGGGCAACCTTATAGTTTGGAATGGCGAGCGCTCCTCTCAGACGGTTCGATCCGATGGCTTGAAGGGCGCGGAGAGCGAAGAGGCGCTCCGGGCGCGCAAACGATCGCCGGACTGACGCTCGACATCACGGAGCGCAAGACGAGCGAAGAACAGGCGCGCGCGGCAAGATCGAAATTCGAGGCGGCGCTCGCCGCCATGACGGACGCCGTCTTCATCATGGATGCGGAGGGATCCTTTATCGATTTTAATGAAGCCTTCGCAAAGTTCCACAAATTCCAGTCCAAGGAAGAATGCGTCAAGACATTCGCCGGCTTGCCCGGACTCTTAAGCTTCTTCCTGCCGAACGGCGAGGCGGCGGCGCTGGAGCAATGGCCTTCGCAAAGGGCGCTCCGCGGCGAAACTGGGGTGGCCGTCGAATACGCCATCAAGCGGCGGGACGGCGCAACCTATGTGGGGAGCTACAATTTTGCCCCCATCCGCAACGCCGGCGGCGAAATCGCGGGCGCTGTCGTCACCGCTCGCGACATTACCGAACAGAAGGCGGCCGAGAGACGGCTTCGCAACAGCGAGGCGCGGCTCAGCTCGATTATCGACACCGCGGCCGACAGCATCATCGTCATCGACGAGAACGGGACGATCCAGTTGGCGAACCCAGCCAGCGAGAGCATCTTCGGCTACTCTCCGGAAGACCTGGTTGGAAAGCCGGTCAGCATCCTGATGCAGCCGAACATTGGCGAGCACCATCACCGCCATCTCGATGGCTTCACGGGCAAAGGCGCCGTCAGGCAAGTCGACGCCAAGCGCAAGGACGGCTCGACGGTCCCAATCGACGGCGCCGTCGCCGAGTGGCGCGACGGCGAGGGGCGGCGCTTATTTACCGGTATCCTGCGCGACCTCACCGAGCGCAAGCGCAACGAGGAAGCGATGGCGAACGCGCGCCGCCTCGAAGCCGTCGGGCAGCTAGCGGGCGGCGTCGCTCACGACTTCAACAACCTGCTCCACGTCATCTCGGGCAATCTTGAAATCGCGCAAAATCTCATCCCCGACGAGGCCGCGCGGGGCTTCCTGCAACGGGCGCGCGGCGCCGCGGAAAAGGGAGGCGCGCTCAATCAGCGGCTCCTGTCCCTTGCGCGCAAGCGCGCCTTGAAACCCGAGCGGCTCAATCTCAACGAGCGCGTCCAGGATACCGTGAAGCTGCTTCTAAGCACCTTGGGAGAGAATATTACGGTCAAGACCGATCTCGCCATGGGGCTTTGGATGACGCTGGCCGATCCGGGCGAGATCGACAGCGCGATTTTGAACCTTGCCGCCAATGCACGCGACGCCATGCCGAATGGCGGGAGCCTCCGGATTTCGACCTCGAATGTGACGCTCGATAAGCCGGCGGCGGCGAAGCTGCACCGAGACGCCAGTCCGGGCGACTTTGTTTGCCTGACCATCGCCGACGATGGCCTAGGCATGCGGGCGGACGTGCTCGAAAAGGCGTTCGAGCCGTTCTTCACGACCAAGGCGTCCGGCGCCGGCACCGGCCTCGGTCTTGCGAGCGTCGCGAACTTCGCAAGGCAGGCCGGAGGCTTCGCGTTCATCGAGAGCGCGCCGGGGCAGGGGTGCGCCGTCAGCATCTATTTGCGCCGCTCCACCGCGGAGTTGCCTGCGCGCCGCGTTTCGTCAAGCGAAGGCTTGCTTGGCCGCGGCGAACTCATTCTTGTCGTCGAAGATGACGACGCGGTTCGGGAGGTGACGCTTAAGCGGCTTGAATTGCTCGGTTACGCCGCCATCGAAGCAAGGACTGGACCGGAGGCCATCGAGCGGCTCAATGCGCAAGACGGCGTGCGCCTCGTCCTCAGCGACATCGTGATGCCGGGCGGCATGACCGGCTACGACGTGGCCCGCTGGACCGCGTCGAACAAGCCGGACATCAAGATTGTGCTCTGCTCCGGCTATAACGAAGGAGATCGAGGCGCCGGAACCGACGGCGCGACCCGAGCCTTCGCCATTCTCGGCAAGCCCTATACTCGGGACCGGCTCGCCGGCGTCCTGGCGAAAGCGCTGGCGTCCTGAGAAGCGTCGCGCCGCTTACTATTCCGCTTCGGCGGCGGCAAGCGCGGCAGCCGTCCGCGCTCTCGACCGGATGCCGTCGTCGCGCTCTTTGCGCGCAAGGGCGCCCTGGCTCCCCGCCGTTGCATGATAGAGATCGAGGGCGTCGAATTCGTCCTGCTTCGGCGGCGTTATGGCGACGTCGGCGTAAGACAAGCGATCCGGCGCGGCCAGAACGTCCTTCAGGATCGCCTTGCTCTGTTTGTAAATGGACCAATAGCGCCAGGCCTTGAGCGCGGTTTCGCCGAAATAGCGCGGGTAGAACGCGAAGGGGCTCTCGACCGGCAGGCCGCTGCGGCGGTCGCGGCGGAATTTCAGCCGCAAGGCGCCGCCTTCGAGCGGATGCACGCCTTCGTGACGGTGCACGATCTTGAACCAAAGCAGCGTCGATAGCGTCGTCCGCGGCCGCCCTTTCGGGTTGGCGGCGGCCCGGCGGAGGATCGTGCGAATGTGCTCCGGGCTGTAGAAGCTGTCCCAGGCGGCGTTGTAGGCCTCTTCCCATTCGGCGTCGCTCATTTTGCCGTGGTGAGCGACCCGGTGGTGCAGGTCGTACTTGTTCATGTCCGGATCCATCCAGACCGCCTGTTCCACGAGGCGCTTGTGGTCTTCCGAACCGGGCAGCGGCGTGAGATAGAACAGCTCCAGGATATCGAGCGGCAGTTCGTTCTTGATGATTTCGATATCCCGCAGGATCGAGTCCTTGGTGTCGCCCGGAAATCCGATAATATAGCCGGCGCACGTGATCGCGCCGTGAGTGCGCCATTTCTGGAGCATCTCGCGATATTCCGTGATTTTATTCTGGCGCTTCTTCGCGGCGATCAGATTGTCGGGATTGATGTTCTCCAGCCCGATGAAGACGCGGCGAACGCCTGCCTGCGACGCCTTCTCGATGAAATTCGGGATCTTGTGGCAAAGGGTGTCCACCTGGATCGTAAAGCCGATCTTCGGATAATCGCTCGCGCGCAGAGCGATCAAGCGGTCGAAAAGGATCTCCCAATCCTGATTGCGCGCGAAATTGTCGTCGGTGATGAAGAAGCGATAGATTTTCTGGGCGTAGTTCTCGCGGATGATCTTCTCAAGATCGTCCGCGGTGCGGAACCGGCTCTTGCGCCCCTGCACGTTGATGATCGTGCAGAATGAGCATTGATAGGGGCAGCCGCGTCCCAAATCCATGCTGGTCAGCGCGCCGGCGGTGCGCCGCAAATGCTTCTGCGGAAGGATCGGGACAGGCTGGCCCTGCAGCGCCGGAAGGTCGTTCATGTAATTGTAGACGGGCGCGAGCCGGCCCGCCCAGGCGTCGCGCACCACTTCGTCGAAGCGGCCGTCCTCCGCCTCGCCTGCGAAGAACGAGACGCCAAGCGCCTGAGCGTCGCGCATGTCCTTCGGCCATTCGGGCAGCATGGCGATGCAGCCCGAGACATGGAAGCCGCCGATGCACACGGGGAGCCCCGCATCGAGGAAGGGGCGAGCGAGGTCGACCGCGCGCGGGAACTGATTGGATTGGACGCCGACAATGCCGACGAACGCCTTCCCGCCCCGTTTGGCGATCATGCCTATGATCTTTTCCGGGCGCGTGCGCAGGTTGGTTTCGTCATAGGTGTGGATCTGGATGCTGACGTCCGGGCCGAGGATGGAGCGGCGCTGAGCGTCGACCGCGAGGCTGTTCAGGCAGGCGAGCGTGTTGGAGGGCACGGCAGAGCGAAACCACTGGATGGGATAGCCCTCATCGTCGTAGTGAGCCGGTTTGATGAGCACGATATGAAATTCGCGCTGCGCCTGGCTCATCGCCGTTACTCCCTTGTGTAAGTGCGTATGGACGAATGCTCATAACACGTCTTTCGATAGCGACCGTAACGCCCGCTCAAGAAGCACTCCGGCTTGCGGCCCCACTTTGCGCGGAACCATAGACGATTTAAGCGCCGGCAGGGGGCTGCCTGCGCTGTTTCCAACAGTTAACGCAACAATTTTTTGAGAAGCGGCTTCTGCCAACCGCCTCCGCCCTGCCAGCGTGTAGCGGACACGCCCCGCCGTCAAAATAAAAACTCAGCCCATACGCCATCGCCGCCTGCTCGCAAGCCCGGCGCGCTTCTTCGACGTCAACTTCCCGGAACTCGCCTTTGCGCAACCCGATTCCTCTGGCGACGCGGGTCAGACATCGTTGATATTTGCAGTCCAGACCAGGATGCTGGCATTATCGAAAACACGAATTGCGTATGGTTCTCCAGCGGGAAAAGCAATCTGACTTCTCAACAAGCTTTTTGCCTGAGCGATAACTATTTTGAGATCGGTCTCCGACGTCATGGATCGGTTCAAGACCCGATGGATCCCGCTTTCTGTCGGCATGCCCAATAACTCATAAGTGAACATATACATGTTCTCCTTTACGTTCTTCGAAAAGCATACCATGCGAAAAGATCTGACAGCACAAAATATCAAAAGGCTGAAAATTCAAAAGCCGCCGCCGTCCGCAAAGGCCAAATTTGACAAAGCGCCGCATCCGTGCGAACGTTCGGCCCTCATTGCGGCCGTGCAGTTTGCTGCATAGTTTTCTATGGCCTTTCCTGCCGCAACTTTTTGAACAATCCGGCCGTCCAGCTGCGCGTGGACTTGGCCCCCATGCCGCTTTTAGAGGCGCTTCGATCTCGATGCGCGCGCGGCTTAAAGGACGAATCTGTGACATCTACGACCTTCGAAGCGCTCGGGCTCATCGAACCGCTGCTGCACGCCCTTGCGGCTGAGAACTACGAAAAGCCGACGCCGATCCAGGAGCAGGCCATTCCCCATCTCCTGAATGGCCGCGACCTGATCGGCCTCGCCCAGACGGGCACCGGCAAGACGGCCGCCTTCGCGCTACCCCTCCTGCAAAAGCTGTCGGAGCGCCGCCAGCCGCTGAAACCAAAAACCGCCCGCTCGCTCATCCTCGTTCCCACGCGCGAACTGGGCGTCCAGATCGCGGAAAGCATCAAGACCTATGGCCGCCGCCTCAAGGTGACGAGCGCCGTCTTCATGGGCGGCGTTTCCTACAGCCAGCAGGTCAGGGCCATCTCGCGGGGCGTGGACATTCTTGTCGCGACGCCGGGCCGCCTCCTGGACCACCTGTCCCAGGCCACCATCGATCTCTCCGAGGCGAGCTTTTTCGTGATCGACGAAGCGGACCGGATGCTCGACATGGGGTTCATCCGCGATGTGAGAAAGCTCATAAAGGCGCTGCCGCAGAAGAAACAATCGGTGATGTTCTCGGCCACCATGCCGAAGGAAATCGCGGCGCTGGCGGATGAAATCCTGAAGGATCCCGTCCGCGTCGCCATTCCGGCGAAGTCCATCGCCGTGGAGCGCATCGACCAGCGCGTTCATCACGTGGCGTCGTCGAAGAAGCACGCGGCGCTGCTCGGACTGCTGGACCTGCCCGAGTTCGATCGCGTAATCGTATTCACGCGAACCAAGCGCACCGCCAATCGCGTCGCGGAGCGGCTCCTCGAAACCGGCATCACGGCTGAGTCCATTCACGGAAACAAAACCCAGGCCGCGCGGCAAAAAGCGCTCGAAAACCTGCGCAGGGGCAAGGCGCGCGTGCTTGTCGCCACCGATATCCTGTCGCGCGGCATCGACGTGGACAGCATCAGCCACGTCATCAATTACGAGTTGCCGAACGCGCCGGAGGATTATGTCCACCGGATCGGCCGGACGGCGCGCGCCGGAAGCGACGGCGTGGCCATTTCCTTCTGCGACGCGAGCGAACGCGGCGCCTTGCGCGACATCGAGCGCTTCATCGGCCGCCAACTCACCCAATCGGGCGACGCCGAGGCCGCCGCCGCCGAGCCTGCCCGCCGCGAGCCGGCCAGGGGTGCGAACAAATCGAGGCAAAACGGCCGGCCCGCCGCGTCCGCCAGGGAGGCCGCCGCGGGCGCCGGGCTCGCGCAAAAGCGCAGGAGGCGCAAGCCCTACTCGCCCGACCGCAACCGGAACGGAGAGCGGCAGCGCTTTACGGCGGCGTGATGCGTCCGCGCCGAGGCGGCCCGGCCTTGTTGCAGGCCGCGGGCCGACGCCAGAGCTTATCCGCTTTCGATGGAATCAGAAGCGCGTACTAGCTCTTTGTTTTGCGTGCGTCTGACTACCGCTCGCCGGGCCGTTGGAGCATATACGGCCGATTAACTCTATTGGGTTCGTTTTGCAAAAACAGGCGATTTTAGCGGTATCCCGATACCACACGCCGCCGCCTAATCGGAAAACCGCTTCACACTTTTCCGGACGCACTCTAAGCGAAGTTTCCCAATTAGGCCAACGGATGGCCTTCTTGCCGTCCCGGAAAGGCGAAGCCCTATCCGGGATCTTAATTGCAGATCCCGGCTCGCGCTTCGCTTGGCCGGGATGACGATGCGTTGGGCAAATTGGCGGAGTTCTGCTTTAGTGTTGCGTCTCCGAATTGCCGCTCCGATACACTGCTTGCACGGCAATTTCGAGACGTAAGCGATGCTAGGGTCCGCCATGCTCGACGGCGCCGCAAATCTGACGGAAGGCGGGGCGCGATTGCAGCCCATCCGGCTCGGCGGAGTAACGCTTGAGAGCCCGGTTATTCTTGCGCCGATGTCCGGGGTTACGGACAAGCCATTCCGACGCATCGTCAGGAAGTTCGGGGCGGAGCTGGTTGTCACCGAGATGCTCGCCAGCAAGGCCGTCGTTCGCGAGCACCGCAAGACGCTGAAAATGTCGGAGCGCGATGCCGGCGAGGGCCTTCTGGCGGTGCAGCTGGCGGGCCGCGAACCCGAAATCATGGCCGAAGCCGCCCGCGTGGCCGAGGATCGCGGCGCGGACATTATCGACCTCAATTTCGGCTGCCCGGTGAAAAAGGTCGTCAAGGATCTCGTGGGCGCGGCGCTGATGCGCGACGAGGCGCACGCGGCGAAAATCTTCGAGGCGGTGGCCGCCGCGGTGAAGCTGCCGGTGACGCTCAAGATGCGGATGGGCTGGAGCCCGGACCATCTCAACGCCCCGCGTCTGGCGAAAATCGCGCAAGAATGCGGGATTCGCATGGTCACGGTGCATGGGCGCACGCGCTGCCAGTTCTACGGCGGCGAGGCCGACTGGGGCTTTGTGCGGCAGGTGAAAGACGCGGTTTCCATCCCCGTCGTGGTGAACGGCGACATTCGCGGCCCGGCCGGCGCGGCGCGAGCGCTTGCGCTGTCCGGCGCCGACGGCGTGATGATCGGGCGCGGCGCCTATGGACGTCCGTGGATCGTCGCGCAGACGGCGGCGTTCCTGAGCGGAAGCAATGCGCCCGCCGAGCCGGCGCCAAGCGTGCAACTGGAAACGATCATGGAGCATTACGAGGCGATGCTGGCCTATTACGGCGAGCGCGCAGGCGTGCGGATTGCGCGGAAACATCTCGGCTGGTATGGCGCGAGGCTGCCGAAAGCGGCGGAGTTTCGCAAGGCCGTCAACGGCGCCGAGGACGCGGCGCGCGTGCGCGCATCGATCCGCGAGTTTTGGGCGCCGATGGTGTAAAACGCGCGCCATGACGTTCGCCACGCCGCTTCCGATCGACGCCGTACTCGATGAATTGCGCGCCGCCCTGGCCGCTCGCGCGTCAGCCGTGCTCGTCGCCCCGCCCGGCGCTGGCAAGACGACGCGCGTCCCCCTCGCGCTGATGGACGAAGGCTGGCTCAAGGGCCGCAAAATCCTTGTGCTGGAGCCGCGCCGCATCGCCGCCCGCGCCGCGGCCGGGCGCATGGCGCACACGCTGTCGGAGGCCGTCGGCGAGCGCATCGGACTTCGCGCGCGCATGGTTTCCAAATCGGGGCCGAAGACGCGCATCGAGGTCGTCACCGAAGGCGTCTTCACCCGGATGATCCTCGACGATCCCGAGTTGCCGGGCGCGGGCGCGGTGCTGTTCGACGAGTTCCACGAGCGCTCGCTCGACGCCGATCTGGGGCTTGCGCTCGCGCTCGATTGCCAGCGCGGCTTGCAGGAGGATTTGCGCATCCTGCCGATGTCGGCGACGCTCGACGGCGCGCGCGTGGCGCAGCTGCTTGGCGATGCGCCCGTCATCGAAAGCGAAGGCCGCGCCTTCCCGGTCGAGACGCGCTATCTCGGCCGCGACGACGCAAGCCGCATCGAGGATCGAATGGCGGACGCCGTGGCGCGCGCTTTGCGGACGGAATCCGGTTCGATCCTCGCCTTCCTGCCGGGTCAGGGCGAGATCCGCCGCGTCGAGGAGCGGCTGAAGGAGCGCATAAGCGATCCGGCCATCGTGCTCGCGCCCCTCTACGGAGCGATGGACGCGCGCGCGCAGGACCTTGCGCTCGAACCGGCGCCCAAGGGCTTGCGCAAGGTGGTGCTCGCGACCTCCATCGCCGAGACCTCGATCACCATAGAAGGCGTGCGCGTCGTCATCGACTCCGGGCTTGCACGGGTTCCGCGCTTCGAGCCGGATGTCGGCGTGACGCGGCTTGAAACGGTGCGCGTGTCGCGCGCCGCCGCTGATCAGCGCCGGGGCCGCGCCGGCCGCACAGGGCCGGGCGTCTGCTTCCGCCTGTGGGACGAGCCGCAAACGCAGAGCCTTCCCGCCTACGCCGAGCCCGAGATACGCTCCGCCGGCCTTGCGGGCTTGCTGCTCGATTGCGCCGAATGGGGAACGCCCGATCCGCGCGCGCTGTCCTTTCTCGATCCGCCAAGCGCCGCCGCCGTCGATGCCGCACGCGAGGAACTGGCGGAGCTGGATGCGCTCGACGCGAAAGGCGCCATCACATCGATGGGCAAGCGCCTGAGGTCGCTGCCGCTGCCGCCCCGGCTCGCCCGCATGGTTATCGCCGCCGCCGAACTCGGCCACGCAGGCGAGGCCGCCGAAATCGCCGCAATGGTCGTGGAGCGCGGCCTCGGCGGCGCCGATCCCGATCTTTCTCACCGGCTCGAAAGCTTCCGCCGCGACCGCTCGCGCCGCGCCGCGGACATGCGAAAGCTGGCGGCAGGATGGGCGCGGATGGCGAGCCCTTCGGCGGCGCCCCGGAAAGCGCAAGGGTCTTTCAGCAACCCCGGCTCGTCGTCCGGCAAGATCCCGGATACGGCGGAGGCGCCGTTTCGGGATGACGGCGGTGGAGTATCTATCGCGCGACTGCTGGCGCTCGCCTTTCCGGAGCGCATCGGCAAGGCGCGGGGAGCGCCCGGCCAATTCATCCTCGCCAATGGGCGCGGCGCGAACCTCGATCCGGCGAATCCCCTGGCGCGCGCTCCCTTCATCGTCGCGGCCGAGCTATCGGGATCGGCGGCGTCCACGCGCGTCCTTCTCGCCGCCGCGGCCGATGAGGCGGACATTCTCGCCGGCGCCGGTCCTCGCATCGTTGAGAAGGACGAGATCGATTTCGATGAAAGCGCGGGCGCGCTGAGGGCTCGCCGTGTCCGCCGCCTCGACGCCATTGTGCTCGCAAGCGACCCCCGGCCCGTGATCGCGAGCGAGGAAACGGCGCGTCTCCTGGCCGAAGGCATAGCCAAGCTCGGCCTCGCCCGCCTGCCTTGGAGCAAGGCGCAACTCCAGCTCCGCGACCGCGCCGGTTTTCTCCGCGCCGCCGGTGAGGAGGAATGGCCGGACCTCTCCGACGCAGCGCTCGCGAAGTCCGCCGCGGAGTGGCTTGCGCCGTTTCTCGCGGGCAAGACGAAACTCTCCGGGATCGGCGCGGACGACCTTGGCGCCGCGCTCGATGCGCTCCTGCCCTGGGCCATGAAGCGGCGGCTGGAGGACGAGGCGCCGGCGCATTTCGAGGCGCCGACGGGCAATCGCCACCCAATCGACTACGAGACGGCGGGCGCGCCCGCGCTCCACATCCGCGTGCAGGAGCTGTTCGGGCTGACGCAACATCCGGCCATCGCGGGCGGCAAGCTGCCGCTCACGCTGCATCTGCTCTCGCCCGCGCACCGGCCGATCCAGGTCACGCGCGATCTGCCGGGCTTCTGGAAGGGGTCGTGGGCGGCAGTCAAGGCCGAGATGAAGGGGCGCTATCCGCGCCACTCCTGGCCCGACGATCCCGCCTCGGCGGCGCCCACAGCGCGCGCCAAACCGCGCGGCGCGAGATAAGGCCCGAAGCCGCAAGGCGGTCCCGCAAATTCGGAGCGTCACGAATCTGCCCGAGGCCGCGGACCTTGCGCGGCGAGATGGCCAAACCCGGGATGTGGCTGGGGGCGCCACCGTTTTTCGGCGCCGCCGCCGCGATGAAAGAGCGTTCGCCACGCGGATAAAAGCGCATAGCCGGGAATAGGCTGCACGCAACGCCGTTGTCTACGTGTAGCGGTTACAATCGGTCTTTTTGGGGTTTGAGAGAGGGGCGCGAGGCGAGCGAGACCGGGGGTCCGCTCGCCTCGAAATTTTTTGCGCCCGCGCGGCCGCGCGCGGCTACGGGCGGCTCCGATCCGGCGTCTCGCCGGTCAGCGCCATGAACCCTCCGAGCGAAGCGAACGCCATCCAGAACGAGACGAGCATTCCGCTTAAGAACGTGGCGGCCAGCGCGACCGTCAGGAGGTATGCCGCAATCCTTCGGGAGCCGCCGGCCAGGCGCCTCGCCGCGAGCGCGATGACAAGCGCCGAGAAAATCGCGCCCCGCCATTCGATGAAGGCGACAAGAGGAACACGCCCGGCGTTTCCGAGCGCGCCCGCCACGATCAGGGTGTCCAGGGCTGCGAAGGCGCCGCATACGCCCGCGGCAAGCGCGATTAGTTCGCCGGTTCGCCTCATAACGCTTCAAGCTGTAGCGGCTGCGTTCTGCAATTTAGAGCGTGTCGCATTTAGGTTGCTGCGTAGCCGGAGTTTTGTAAATACGGCGTGACCTTTTCGAGGACTGTGGCGAGGTTCTCCTGGGCGCCCTCGACGGTTCGCGCCATGGCCCTGCGCATGAGGTGTTTGGTTTTGGCAAAGACCTGCTCGATCGGATTGAGGTCTGGGCTATAGGCAGGCGGAAAGAGCAAGTGTGCGCCGGCGTTCCCGAATGAGCTTGCGCACGGCCTTGCTCTTGTGGCTGCCCAGATTATCCGCGACAACGATATCGCCGGGCTTGAGGGTCTTTAAGAGCTGCGTCTCCACATAGACTTTGAAAGCCTCGCCATTAATTGGGCCGTCCAGCACCATGCCATATCCGCCTGCGGATATGGCAGCTTGAAGCTGGTCAAACACGGCATGCTGTGTTTGACGGCGCCTCGATCCGGTCATGGCGCAAAGCAGCAATAAATGTCATGGTTTTCCAGCGCTTATAGGGAACGTGAGCCAGCAGCCGCTTGCATCGCGGCCCCCATCCGCGCAACGGCGCCATGTTCGTCTCGATCCAGGTTTCATCGAGAAAAACCAGCCGGCGCGGATCGATCCTGCCTTGATAGGCCTGCCAGCGCGCACGGAAGCGGGCAAGGGCGGGCCGCTTCCGTTCAGCGCGAACACGGTTTTTTTTAAAGCTTTGCCCCTTGCGGTGGAGGAAACGCCCAACCGTTGCGTGATCGACGGCAAGCCCGCGCCCGCCAAGCTCCCCCTCCAGGCCGCGCAACGTCACATCGGCATCGTTCTCCACGCGCTGAAGCAGCCAGGTCTCGTGTTCGCCCGCGATACGGTGCGGCCGGTGTCCGCCCATCTTGCCCGGAGCCGCGCTTGCGCTCTGCCTGCCGCCGCGCCCACTTGATCACGCTCGATACGCTTATATCCAGCGCCTCGGCCACCGTTCCGGGCTTTTCTCCCGCCGCCGCCGGCGAAAGCCTTGGAATGGACCGGCAACTGAGAACAAGCACTACCAAGCGTCGCGTCAATTCCTTGTTCCGGCAAGGCTGCCTGCTCTACGACCTCATCCCCAACATGCCGGACGAGAGACCGCTGCCCCTCGTCGAGCGATACCGGGACCTCCTACGCCAAAGCCCTGCTTTCTCGGATACTTTCGGTCTCATCTAAAATGAGGGGATTGGTGAGCACTCGCGCAAACTCCGCCAGCAATGTTCCCGTGTGAGGCGGCCCATCCCGCTGGCAGCCCCATAGCGGACACTGTCATTCGATGACGATTTTCGGCCCCTGGGTCGCTGCGCCTCCGCCCAACTCGGCCCAAACCGCTTCCGCGATATTCCTATAAAGCTTGGCATGCATCGAAAGCGGGTCGGAGACGACAATGGGCCGGCCGGCGTCGGAGGTCTCGCGAATGGCCATGTGCAGCGGCAGGGCGCCGAGGAAGGGCACGCCCAGGCGCTCCGCCTCGTGCCGCGCGCCGCCGTGGCTGAAGATGTCGGAGCGATGGCCGCACTTCGGACAGAGGAAATAGCTCATGTTCTCCACGATGCCGAGCACGGGCACATTCACGCGCTTGAACATGTTCAGGCCCTTGCGCGCATCGATTAGCGCCAGATCCTGCGGCGTCGAAACGATAACCGCGCCGGACAACGGCACTTGCTGAGCCATGGTGAGTTGCGCGTCGCCGGTGCCGGGCGGCATGTCCACCACCAGAATGTCCAACTCGCCCCACGCGACGTCCTTCAGCATTTGGGTCAGCGCCGAAATGACCATGGGGCCGCGCCAGATCATGGGCGTGTCCTCGTCGACGAGGAAGCCCATCGACATCACCTTGAGCCCGTATTTCTCCAGGGGAGCGAGCAGGTTCTCGCCGATGAGTTCCGGTTTTTCGCCGATCGAAAGCAGCCGCGGAACAGACGGGCCATAAATATCCGCGTCGAAGAGGCCCACGCGAAGACCATTTTCCCGGAAGCCGAGCGCCAGATTTACGGCGGTAGTGGATTTTCCCACGCCGCCTTTTCCCGAAGCCACCGCGATGATGTGCTTGATGCCTCCAATGCCGCGGCCGGCCGCGCCCCCAGTCGACGCGCCGCTTTTCTCTGCGGCGTCCGCCGTCAGCGTGACCATCGCGCCCGCAACGCCCGGAAGCGCCTTGACCGCATCCTCAGCCGCCTTCCTCACCGGCTCGTAAGCCTTGGCCTCGGCCTGCGGAACAGTCAGCGCGAAGTAGACCTTGTCCTTGTTAATAACGATTTCCGAGAGAATGCCCAAGCTCACGATATCGTGACCGCTCGGGGCCCTTACGCCTTTCAGCGCAGTGAGAACGCGTTCTTTGGTCAGGGGTTCGCTCATTGAATCAGCCGGTTCGAGAAACGAAGTGAAGAAACTGTTGAGCGCTATCTAATGGCTGGCGAGCGATTGCGGAAGTCACCAAATTGAGAAGCGCGCAAAAAGAGACGCCCGTGCACAAACAGCCCCAGCAGCCGAAGCTCGAAGAATTTCAGATCGCGCCGGACCCGGACGACGAAAATCTGTCGGCCCCTGTGTCGGGCCGCGACCACCTCGGCCAGTCCGTCACCGTCCATGTCGTCGCGGAAAAGCCGCTCACGCTGTTCCTGAACCGGCAGGAAATCGTCACACTGATGACCATCGGCGATTTCCCCGATCTTTTGGCGGCGGGCTATCTTCTCAATCAGGGCATGCTCAAATCCGGCCGCGACATCGATGCCATCGACCACGACGCCGAACTTGAGACGGTCGTGGTGCGCACGTCCTCGCCCACCAACTTTGAAGAAAAGCTGAAGAAGAAGGTCCGCACGTCGGGCTGCGCCCAGGGCACTGTCTTCGGCGATTTGATGGAGGAAATCGAGGGCGCAAAACTCGACGCGGACGCGCGCCTCAAGACCTCCTGGCTTTACGCGCTGCAAAAGAAGATCAACACCGCGCCGAGCCTCTATCTGAAGGCCGGCGCCATTCATGGCTGCGTGCTCTGCCAAGCGGACAAGCCCCTTATTTACATGGAGGATGTCGGTCGCCATAACGCCGTCGATAAGATCGCAGGCTACATGGCGCTGAACGATGTAGCGGCTAACGACAAAATCTTCTACACCACGGGCAGGCTCACCAGCGAGATGGTGATCAAGACCGTGAAAATGGGCATTCCGATCCTCGCCTCGCGCTCTGGCTTCACGGCCTGGGGCGTCGATCTGGCGCGGCGCTCAGGGCTGACGCTGATCGGCCGCATGCGCGGCAAGCGTTTCGTGGCGCTCTCCGGCGAGGAGCGGATCGTCTACGATCAGGATGTCAGCTCCGTCGAGGAGGAGGATGCGAGGCATCGCCGCAAGGGCGCCAGCGATGAGGGGCCATAGGTGGAGCAAATAGCGGGCGTCATTCTTGCGGGCGGATTGTCGCGGCGCATGGGCGGCGGCGACAAGGCCTTGCGCGAGCTTGGCGGCAAGCCGCTGTTGCGCCACGCGATTTCGCGGCTCGAAGCGCAGGCCTCGCCGGTCGCGCTCAATGCTAATGGAGATCCGTCGCGCTTTGCGGCGTTCGGCCTGCCCGTGATACCGGATGCGACGGGAGACTTCGCCGGGCCGCTGGCGGGCGTTCTCGCGGGGCTCCGCTGGGCCGAGGCCGCGGCGCCCAAGGCGCGGTTCATCGTCACGGCGGCCTGCGATACGCCCTTTTTCCCGCGCAACCTCGTGGAAACGCTGCTCGGCGCATCGGGCGGCGCCTATCCGTCGATTGTGCTTGCGGCGTCTGGCGGACAGGTTCATCCGGTGTTCGGGCTTTGGCCTGTAGCGCTTGCGGACGACCTCGCAGCCGCCCTGCAAAGCGGGACGCGGAAAGTGCTGCATTGGGTGGAGCGGCATCCCCATTTCACGGCGCAATTTCCTTTCGCCGCCGCTGGCGCAAATACCGCCGATCCCTTCTTCAACGCCAACACGCCCGAAGAACTGGCGGAGGCGGAGCGCATGGTCGAAGCGGAGGACGCGCCGTGACCGCCCCGCTTTTCGGCGTCGTGGGCTGGAAAAATTCCGGCAAAACCACGCTGATGGTCAAGCTGATCTCGGTTTTCGCTGCGCGCGGTCTGAGGGTGGCGGCGGTGAAGCATGCTCATCATGGCTTCGACGTCGATCACGAAGGCCGCGATTCCTTCCGATACCGCGAGGCGGGCGCGACGACGGTCGCGCTTTCTTCCGCCGCGCGCGTCGCCATCATGACGGAGTTGCAGGGCAGGCCTGAGCCGTCGCTTGGCGAGCTTTTCCGGCATATCGAAGGGGCGGACATCATTCTTGTCGAAGGCTTCAAGCGCGAGGGCCAACCGAAGCTCGAAGTTCGCCGCCGCGCCGCGCTCAACCAGGCGCCGCTCGCGCCCGGCAATCCCTCAATCCTCGCCGTGGCCGCCGACTTCGATGTAGCAGGCTGCGATCTCCCGGCATTCGCGCTGGACGATGTCGAGGCCATCGCGAATTTCATTTCCGCCAAACTGGCGCTAAGTGGAGTTTGCTCGCTTGGCCAACGGCCCAACCCCTCACCACTCGCATCCGCTGCAGCGTCGTCCCCTCTCCAATCCGCATCCGCTCGTGGATGCGGACACTCCGAAATAGCAAGCTCGCCAAGTCGAGCTTGCGTGGGAGGGGCGCCTCGAGACCTGAAGCCCCGCGTGACCGCCGCCGACGACTGTTTCGCTTTCCCGACGCGCAGGCTTCGCCATGAGGAAGCGCTCGCGCAATTGCAGGCGCTCACAGCGCCGCTCGCCGGGCAGGAGACCGTGAGCGTTTTTGCAGCTTCGGGCCGCGTTTGCGCCGAGCGCGTGACGGCGCCGCGCGCCATCCCGGCCCACACCAACGCCGCCGTCGACGGCTATGCGTTTTCCTTCGCGGACTACGACCCCAAGGAGGGCGCGACCCTGCCCATCGCGGGACGCGCGGCGGCTGGCGACGGCGCGCAGCAAGCGCTGGCCGGCCGGAGCGCCGCCCGCATCTTTACCGGCGCCATCATGCCGAGGGACTCCGACACTGTCGCCATGCAGGAGGATTGCCGCCTCGACGAGGGGGGCGCCGTATTCATTCCGGGCGGATTGAAAGAGGGCGCCAACCGCCGCCTCGCCGGAGAGGACATGGCGGGGGGCGCGGCCGTCGCAGAGCCGGGGCAACGGCTGCGCCCGCAGGACGCCGCCGCGCTCGCAGCCAGCGGCCGAAGCGCCGTCGCCTGCTTCAGGCCGCCGCGCATCTGCATTTTCTCCACAGGCGACGAGGTTCTGGCGCCGGGCGCGGCCTTCGCGGAAGGCAAGGTCTACGACGCGAACGGGCCGATGCTATGCGGCCTGTTCAAGCCTCTGGCGCCCGCGCTGAGCTATGGCGGCGTCCTTCCCGACACGCGCGCCGCCGTCGAGGGCGCGCTTCACGCCGCCGCCCGCGAGCACGACCTGATCGTCGTCTCGGGCGGGGCAAGCCTCGGCGAAGAGGACCATGTGATCGCGGCGCTGCGGGCGGGGCAAGCGCTAAGCCTGTGGCAACTCGCGATCAAGCCGGGACGGCCGATGGGCGTGGGCGGGATCGGCTCGTGCCTGTGCTTTGCGCTTCCCGGCAATCCGGTGGCGGTGATGGTGTGCGCGCTGCTCTATGTCTGGCCGGCGGCGCGGCGGTTGTCCGGCGAGCCGTGGATCGAACCGCAGCGGCTTTCCGTACCGGCCGGCTTCGAGATCAAGTCCCGAAAACAAGGCCGTCGCGAGTACTTTCGCGGTTGGCTCGCCCGCGAAGGCGATGCGGCGGTCGCGATGAAATACGAGCGCGACGGTTCCGGGCTGATTTCCTCGCTGCGCGCCGCGAGCGGCCTCATCGAAATCCCCGAAGATGCGCCGCGCGTCTCAAAAGGCGAGATGGTGACCTTCATTCCCTTTTCGGCGTTTACAATTTTGTGAAAATATCAAACTGTCGTCATCTTCGAGTAGAATGGCGTGCGGGCGAACGCAACGTCCCTAGCTTACTCCCACGGGCCTGAGCTTGGGCCGATCCCGAAGCTATGTCTTCACGCGGGAACGCGGGCGCCCCGGAGTAAGCAATCGGTGGGGGCATCAATGGCGGTTCCAGCCAAGCATGGCGGTTCGTATTCGCCGCTTATGATCGTTCTGCTGGGCGGCCTTAGTTTCCTCGCCTGGATATCCACCTATTCCGGAATGTTGCAGCTGATCACCGCAAGCTCGGGCGACATCGGGCTGCCAGCGAAAATTGCCATCGGTTTTTCTGTTTTAATGCTGCAAGGCATGATTATATACATACTCGATGCCTTATTCTCCGGCCAGCTTCGGCTCGCGATCTATCCATTTTATATTATCGGTTATATTATTCTTGTTCTGATCTCGGTCGCCTTCGCCTTCGGATTTTATTGGCGCTTTCTCGAAGCCGGTTCGCAGACGTCGCAAGCTGTGGGAACGTCCATTTTGCAGGTGCAGCAGGCGCTCGAGGCGGGCGAGAGCCGGCTGGAGCTTCTTCAGACCGCTTTCAAGACGCTGAGCACGATTTCCGCGCAGAAGGCGGATACGGAGAAGACCGCCGGCGGGACGTGCCCCAACAGCCGCGCAGGCGACGGTCCGCGCAGGCGGCTTCGCGAAACGGACGCCCAGCGCTTTGCCTTTGCGAACGATCTCATCGCGGCCCGGACGAACGCCGTCAAGTCCGACATCGCCGATCTGAATGGCGATCTCTTGCGCGTCTTGAAGAAAGATCCGGCGACGATGGACCCCGAGGGAGGGACGCGCACGGCCTTTTTCGAAAGCATCGACCGCAAGCTTGGCCTCGTCATTGTGCGTTTCAACGAGCTTCGCTCCGACCCGCAAATCCGCCAGATCCGCGATGAAGTCCAGGCTCGCGCCGCGCAGACGGTCTTTTCCGACGACCGCGGCATAGCGTTTACCTGCCCCGACGGCCAGCTTCAAACGGCGCTGAGCGGCGTCGTGCGCTCCATCGACGATCTTCCCGTACTGCGGAAGCCAGAATTCCGCTCGCTCGAAGGCTCCGAGGCCGTGATCGAGGCGTTCCGGCGGCTGTCGAATACAGCGATCGGCATTGTCGTATACGGGAAGGCGCCGCCATCGCCGGAGCAGATCAGAAGCCGGCAAGGCGTCGAGCCGGGGCGCTCATCCGCTTCGCCGCCGCTCTTCGCCTCCGATCGGGCAGGGCTGAGCGACCGCGATTACATCCCGCTTCTGATCGCCGTTTTCGTCGACATTTGCATTCTGCTTGTTTCGATCAACCGGCCTTTCGGACCTTTCTTCAATTTGGGGCAGGACTTGTCGCGCGCGCGGCGGCAGGGTCATATGCAAGGCGTCCTGGCGACGTTCTATCGAATTTTCCAGAGCGAGTTCCATCTTCCCGCGGCGCGAATTCCAACGCCTAACGAGTTGATAGCGCCGTTGCAAGACGTCGTTTTCGACTTCAAGGGCGAATATTATGCGGCGGTTCCGTTGGACTTCCGCGAGGAGAATTACGAACAATGGGCGAAGGCCCGGAGCACCGCGCCGAGCTTCGAGTTCGACGCGCGCGCTCGAACGGTCGCGCTACCTTGCCGCCATCTTCGCCGTTCTGGAGGGCGAACGCCTCGTGCGCCTGTTGGGCGTCGAGAGACGAAGCCGGTTCGATAGCCATGTGCCCCTCGACGAGGCGACGGTCCGGGCCAAGCTCGACAAGCAGGGCAGCATGTATGCGCAGGCCGACGCCTTCCGCATCTACCGTTTCGGCCGCGGCAAATGGGCCGGCCTCCTGATCGAAACCGCGGGCAGCGCCGTGGCGCTGGAGGACGCGGACCGGCGACGGACGAAGGCGGCGGCGAACCCCTCGCAATCCGCCTGAGAGAAGTGGGCGCCGGAAGGCGTGGCTAACTTGCTGCTTTCTTATCCGATTCCTACTCCGCGTCTTTGCAATGTGCGGGGAAAGGGCTATATTGCGGGGTGCTGGTTCGCCCAGCTATGGCGATAAATGGATATCGTAATAAACCTTTCGGACCCGGGGGCGGTACCCGGCGCCTCCACCACAAGCTGCTGACTGCCGGCGCGGATAAGCGAAGCAGCTTCTGATGGGGGCGAAATAGGATCGACGAGGGTGTAAAGGGTACTCTTTCGCTCGGCATGGTTCCGCCGTTTCGGGCCACTTTATAGTTGCAAACGACAACTATGCTCCGGTTGCTCTCGCTGCGTAATGCGGCGCGACACTGGGAATCTAAAGTCCTGACGGCGTAGCTGCTGTTAGGCGCGGCTGGCGGACGCCGGGCAACAGAAGTCCGCCACTTTTCTGCATGGGCTGGGCGTAGAAGCGGAATGCCTGAAGATCTGATCCGGTACGAGGCTCTCGTCCTCGAAGCGCTGCGCGGCGTCGTGCGGTCCGTGCTTCAGCGCGTCTTGAAGCGCGGCATACCGGGCGATCATCACTTCTACATCACCTTCGACACGCGCGCGGCAGGCGTGGGCATCTCCAAGCGCCTGAAGGAGCAATATCCCCAGGAGATGACGATTGTGCTGCAGCACCAGTTCTGGGACCTCGCGGTCACTGAGGACCGGTTCGAAGTGCGACTTTCGTTCAACAACATTCCAGAGCGGCTTGTGATCCCATTCGGCGCCGTTCGCATTTTCCAGGACCCAAGCGTCCATTTCGCGCTTGCGCTTCGTCCGCCGGAGGGCGAGGGAGACGAGAAAGCCCAGGCGGAGACGCCTCTGCTGTCCGCGCCGGACCCCAGTCCGGCCGCCGCCCCCAATCAGGATCAGGAACAGCTTGATCGTGAGGTCGCCGCTTCGGCTGCGCCCAGCGCCGGGGACGAGCAAAAAGCGGACCGCAAGACCGCCGAGGTCGTTAGTCTCGACAAGTTTCGCAAGAAGTAATCGCGCCTAAGTTGTGCCTTCTTCTGGCTGCTACTGCCTATTAATTCGGCAGTCATAATACCGTGTCATCCTAGCAACATAGGTCGCGGAAAGCGGCAAGAACCAGGCGATTAGGGGGCTGACGCGCATGCTCCTCTTCGCTATGTTCGTGCGAACCGAAAGTTGTGTGCGTAAAGCTCGTTCCGGCGGGGGAACCTGTCAAGCGAACACAACCTGAAAGGGGCGGCGCCGCTGCTCTGCGACGAATACTGACGAGACATTGGAGGGGATTGGATGTCACGCCTTATGAAGCGAATTGCGATGATCGGCCTTGGCTTGACGATTGTGGCGTCGAACGCAAACGCGAGCTTCCTCGATAGCTTCTTCAACGATCTTCTCGGCCCAGGGGGCTCCTCGGCTGGTGGTCGCATGCATGTGAAAATCCATGTCGGCAGCGCCAACCCCGGTGAAATCATCGTCAGCTTTGGCGATCGCCGCCTCTATTATATCGAGTCCAAGACAACCGCGATCAGCTACGCCATCGCGATCCCGAAGGATGAAGCGCGGTGGTCGGGCATCAGCTATGTCAGCCAGAAGCGCGAGAATCCGACCTGGACGCCGACGCCTGATATGCGCCGCGAGAATCCGACGCTTCCGGCCTACGTCGCGGGCGGCGATCCGCGCAATCCGCTCGGCAATCGCGCGCTTTACCTCGGCGACTCCATGTACCGTATTCATGGCACGGACGCGCCCTGGCTCATAGGCCAGCAGGTTTCACATGGCTGCATCCGCATGTTCAACGAGGATGTAGCCGACCTCTACCGGCGCGCCAAGGTTGGCGCGAAAGTGACCGTGACCTGGAACCACATAAACGCGATCTAAGTCGCGCGCGTTTCACACACCAGAAGCTTCGGGGCCGGGCGACCGGCCCTTTTTGTTGCGCCGCACCATAAATCCGCCATGAGTTGCAGGCATCTTGGAAGCTTCCGCGCCGCGCTAATGCCCGGCGCCGGAAATCCCGGCGGGTTTCGACGTCGCTCCCGCCCACGCCTCCGCGTGGATAAACTACGGCGGACCCCAGAAAGCGATGAACTTCGCCATTGTCATGGAAGACTTTTGCCGTCCAGACCCCTGAATGCGCGCCTTGGGCGCCATGACACCGGGCGAGTGCGCATCTATCGCGCTTTGTATAAGTCAGCTGGCCAGCAATCCAGTATCCGCGTCCAAAGATTTGCAACGCAAATCGGTCATAATGCATCGGTCCTGGCTCTAGTAAGCACAACCGAAAAGCAATGTTGGTACAGTACGAACACAGTCGAGCACTCATATCGCGGGCAAGAGGGCTTGGTGAGCTTCCTCGCTGGACAGACATGGCCAAAAAGTGCGATCACTCCGCTATAAATACCGGCCATCCTCGGAACGCTGTAAGGGAGCCGCTTGTTGGCGACAGGCGACTGCAAGAATCCGCGTGGAATAACAACCACGTCTTTGAACGGGGTGACCTTGATGCAGAAACTCGCTCGCGACGCCGGCAGTATGCAGGTGGTGCTGGCTCAACCTCGCGGATTTTGCGCGGGCGTCGTCCGCGCGATCTCGATCGTCGAACGCGCGCTCGAAAAGTACGATGCGCCCGTTTTCGTCCGTCACGAGATCGTCCATAACAAGCGTGTCGTCGAAGACCTGAAGGCAAAGGGCGCGCGTTTCGTCGACGAGATCGATGAAATCCCATCGGGCGCCGTCACGATCTTCAGCGCCCACGGCGTTTCACGTGCGGTCGAGAACTCGGCCGGCGGCCGCGGTCTTCCCGTTATCGACGCGACGTGTCCGCTGGTGACCAAGGTTCACTTGCAAGGCAAGAAGTACGTCAACCAGGGACGCACCGTGATCCTGGTCGGGCATGCCGGCCACCCCGAGGTCGAAGGGACAATGGGTCAGATCCCTGGCCCCGTCCACCTTGTGCAGACTGAAGACGACGTCGCCGCGCTGCCGATACCGGCCGGCGCGCCCGTCGCCTATGTGACGCAAACCACGCTCAGCATCGACGACACGCGCGGCATCATCCTCGCGATCAAGCGCCGCTTCGGGAATGTGGTCGGCCCCGAAACCGACGATATCTGCTACGCCACGCAGAATAGGCAGATGGCCGTCCGCGAGCTGACAAAGATCGCCGATGTCATTCTGGTTGTGGGAGCGAAGAACAGCTCGAACTCCAACAGGCTTCGCGAGATCGGCGAGGAAGCCGGCGTACCGAGCTACCTGTTGGCCGACGGAAGCGAACTCAAGCCGGAATGGGTGAGGGGCGCCCAGATCATAGGCTTGACCGCGGGGGCGTCGGCGCCGGAAGCCATGGTTCAAGATGTCATCGCCAGTCTAAGGGCGCTCGGCCCTGTGGACGTCACAAATTTGCCGGGGGTTGAAGAGAATGTCGAATTTCGGCTCCCGGTCGAACTGCACACCTTCTAAGGGGGAACGCTCCCGCCTTCCCCTGGATAGATCCCAAAAAGCCGCCTAACAACGCGCAAACTTGCGCGACAAAACGCGAATTGGAGCAGCATTATGGTCTTCCCGTTTTTCCAGGAGAGACGGATCGGCGCCTATCTTCTCAAGCAGAAGCTCAAGGGCCGAAAGCGGTATCCTCTGGTGCTGATGCTGGAGCCGCTGTTCCGGTGCAACCTCGCCTGCTCAGGGTGCGGCAAGATCGACTACCCCGATTCCATCCTCAACCGCCGCCTTTCGGTGCAGGAATGCCTGGACGCCGCCGAGGAATGCGGCGCTCCGATGGTGGCGCTCCCCGGCGGAGAGCCTCTCATCCATAAGGAAATCGGCGAGATCGTCGCCGGGCTCGTCGCGCAAAAACGCTTCGTGTCCTTGTGCACGAATGCGCTTCTCCTCGAAAAAAAGCTGCATCTGTTCGAGCCGTCGCCCTATCTGTTCTTCTCGGTGCACCTCGACGGCCTCAGGGATCATCACGACAAGTCGGTTTGCCAGCCGGGCACCTTCGACAGGGCCTTTTCGGCGATCAGGGCGGCGAAGGAGCGCGGCTTCGCGGTGAACGTGAACGCCACCGTGTTCGACGGCTATAAACCGGGCGATCTCGCCTTTTTCCTCGATTTTTGCCGCGATATCGGCGTCGGCGTCTCGATCTCGCCCGGCTACGCCTATGAACGCGCCCCCGATCAGGAACACTTCCTGAACCGCCGCAAAACCAAGGAGCTGTTCCGGGAAACCTTCGCCATCGGCAAGGGCCATCGCTGGACGCTGACCCACTCGCCGCTGTTCCTGGACTTCCTCGCGGGCAACCAGGAGTTCCATTGTACGCCCTGGGGCATGCCCACGCGCAACATCTTCGGCTGGCAGAAGCCCTGCTACTTGATTGGCGAAGGCTTCGTCAAATCCTATACCGAGTTGATGGAGACGACGGACTGGGACAGCTACGGCACGGGCCGCTACGAGAAATGCGCGAATTGCATGGCGCATTGCGGCTATGAGGCGACCGCGGCCGACGCCGCCATCTCGAATCCGCTCAAGCTCATCGGCCTGGCGCTGCGCGGCATCCGCACAGAAGGCCCGATGGCGCCGGAAATCTCGCTTGAGAACCAGCGTCCCGCGTCCTTTGTGCACTCACTCCACGTTGAGCGTGAGATCCAGCGGATCAAGAAGACTGAAGAACGGACCGAGCGCCTGACGGCTGCCGAGTAGCGACCGGTTCGCGCGGCGGGCGTCGCTTGCGAGCCTGATAAGCTCGGCAAGCTCGCCCGGCCGGCGGACAAGCGAACGAATTACGGCGGCGGGGTCCGTGGAGCCGTCGTCGCGAACGCCGACGGAGGCGCTAAGCGGAAGCGAACGGCGGGCCGGATCGAGGACCACTCTCAACACCGCGAAAGGCACGCCGTGCCGCTCGGCGACCTCGGCTGCGACACCCGATTCCACGTCCACGGCGATGGCGCCCGTACCGTAGAAGAGCGCCTCCTTCTCAAGCACCGTCATCACAGCGCCGTCGGCCGCGAAGACAGGTCCCTCAGCCGCAGATGGAAGGACCCTGCGCAGCGATTGCGACCAGCGCGGATCGGTTTCGTAGCGATGGTTCGCGGTGACGACACATCTTGCGACGACGACATCGCCCGGCTTCAGCGATGGGCAAAGCCCGCCCGCGACGCCAAAGCTGACCACGCCGCGCGCGCCCGCGCCCACAGCCGCGTCGAGGTCGCGCACATAGGCGGCGCGGTTCTGTCCGCAGACCGTGCGAACGCCGGGACCCTTGGCGATGCGCGCCTCGAACTTCATGCCGGCGGCCACGATCACTGGGGCGCCGTCGAAAAGCATTTTCATGTAGTTGCCCGCTCGAATGCGGCCGACGCTCAGCTTCGCGTGGCCGTCAGCGCAACCTACATAACGCTGCTTTTGAGGACAACTTCACTTAGGGCTTCGAAACCTTTTCCTGCTGCAACCGTGACATGTTTGATGCGCATTGCGATCACATACCATGCATTACAGGCGCGCCATTGCCAGCCTTGAGGTTCCGGTAGCGGGCCAGCGCCCACAGCGGGAAGTATTTCGCATAGCCGTGATAGACGAGATAGAAGACGCGCGGGAAGCCGGGGGCGTTATGCCGGTCTTCGCGCCATGTGCCGCCGGCGTCCTGGGTCGCGATAAGCCAATCGACGCCCTTCTTGACGGCGGGATGCTCCACCTCGCCCGCGGCCATCAGGCCAAGCAGCGCCCATGATGTTTGCGACGGGGTGCTCGGCGATTTCTCGTAGCCTTTGTAGTCGAGCTTGTAGCTCGATCCGTCCTCGCCCCAGCCGCCATCCTCGTTCTGGATCGAGATGAGCCACGCCGCCGCCCGGCGCATGCTGTCCGACGAGTGCGGCGCGCCCGCCGCGTTCAGCGCGCACAGCGCCGACCATGTGCCGTAGATGTAGTTCGTGCCCCAGCGGCCGAACCAGCTTCCGTCCTTTTCCTGCTCGCTCAAAAGGTAGTCGATGCCGCGCTTGAGCATGGGGCTCGTCTCGGGCTTCTCGCCAAGCTGCGTCAGCATCGACACGCAGCGCGCAGACACGTCGGCCGTCGGGGGATCGAGAAGCGCGCCGTGGTCCGAGAACGGAATGTTGTTCAGGTAATGATAGGTGTTGTCGGCGTCGAAGGACGCCCAGCCGCCGTTCTGGCTCTGCAGGCCAGCGATCCATTCGCGGCCGCGGCTGATCGACTGGCCGTAATCGCCGCCGCCGCCCGGCAGGTTCGCGGCCCGGTCGAGCGCCATCACCACCATCGCCGTATCGTCGAGGTCGGGGTAATGCGCATTCGCGTATTGGAACGGCCAGCCGCCGGGCCGGACATCGGGCCGCCGCTCGGCCCAGTCGCCCTTCACGTCGAGCACCTGCCGCAGTTTCAGCCAATCCAGACCCTTGAGCGCCGCGTCGCGCTCAGCCTCGCCGCCCGCTTCGAGCAGGCTGTGCGCGGCAAGCCCTGTATCCCAGATCGGCGATACGCAAGGCTGGCAATAGACTTCGGTCTCGGTCTCGAGCAGAAGCTTCTCTATGGAATGGCGGGCGATGGCGCGGTCCGGATCGTTTTCAGGGATGCCGAGCGCGTCGAACATCATCACGCTGTTGGCCATCGCGGGGAAGATGCCGCCAAGCCCGTCCTCGCCGTTCAGCCGCTCCTTCACGAAGGCGACGGCCTTGTCGATGGCGCTCTGGCGCGTGCGCTTGGGAAACAGCGGCTCGGCAGCCCACAAGACCTTGTCGATGCCCGCGAAGAGCACATGCCACGATGCCTTCTGATGCTCCGCCTTGGCCCGCATGCCGACCTTCTTCGGCGGCGTCAGAAACAGCTCGTTCACCGACACGCCGCGCTTGTTGCGCGCGAGCGGCTTCAGCGCGCCCAGCACGAACAGCGGGATCATCACGGTGCGCGCCCAATAGGACACCTTCGACATATGGAAGGGGAACCAGCGCGGCAGGTGCATGATTTCGACCGGCATCACGGGCGCCGCGCGCCACGTCACCACGCCGTAAAGCGCGAGTTCGATGCGGGTGAAAACGTTGCTCATCTCGGCGCCGCCGCGCGACAGGATCGCGTCCCGCGCGCGGACCATGTGGGGCGTATCGATGCTGTCGCCGATCATCTTCAGCGCGAAATAGGCCTTTACGCTGGCGCTCATGTCGAACGCGCCCTTGTGGAACAGCGGCCAGCCGCCGTGATCGCCCTGGATGCGGCGCAGGTAGACGCCGATCTTCCGCTCGCGTTCGAGGTTCGGCTCTTCGCCGAGGTAATGCGTGAGCAGGATGTATTCGGCGGGGATGGTGGCGTCGGCCTCGAACTCGAAGCACCAATGCCCGTCCTCCCGCTGGTGGCTTAGGAGAGCCTTCGAGGCCGCGCGGACGCGATCCTCCAGCACGGCGGCGCCCTTCGCGCGAGTTGGCGCCGTGTCCTCGAACTCCACCCTCTCAAAGTCGTACTCGCCATCCCCTCGCATGGCGCGCTCATTCATCGCCGTCATCGCCCTATCCCCTCATAGCCAGGCTAGCGGCCCGTTCGCCGGAACGGATCGCGCCCTCGATGGTTGCCGGCAGGCCTGTCTGGATCCAGTCGCCTGCCAGAAAAAGGTTGCGCCACTTTGTTTTTGTTTCTGGACGCAATAAATCTTGCTCGGGGCTCGCCGCAAAAGTTGCACGCTTTTCCTTAACGATTTGCCAAGGCGGCAAAATTGCCGGAAGCCCTGTCGCCGCCGCCACATCCCCCCACAGTTCGGCAGCGAGTTCCTCGCGTGGGCGGTCGATCAGCCGGTCAGCCCCACTGACCGTTATCGATATCCGCCCCGGAAATGCAAAGATCCATTCGACTGTGCCGTGAATAAGGCCAAGGATGGGTGGCAAATATGGCGGCGGCTCAACCCTGTAATGCGCATTCAGGATGGAGCGGAATTCGGTCGGCGCGGTGAGGCCGGGCACAAGCGCCTGCGCGACGTGAGGAGGCGCGGCGAGGATGACGCTTTCGCCTTCGCCGACGGGGGCGTCGCCGCCGCTGAACGAGAGCCCGCAAACGCGCCCCCCGGCGAACGAGATTTCCCGGCAGCGCTTCCCGAATTCGACGGTGGCGCAGTGCGCTTCGAGAAAGGCGAGCGCCGGATCGATGAAGGCGGCGGAAAGTCCCTCGGCCACGATGGGACGGCAGGCCGCGCCGCCTTTGGCGAGCGTCTCGCGCATGACGGCGCCCGCGAGCCGCGCCGAGCCTTCGTGCGGATCGGTGTTGAGCGCGGCCAGCATGAGCGGCTGCCACAGCCGTCCGTAAAGCGCGCTCTTGTCCGAAAGAACGTCTGTCACGGTCTTCCGTGCGTCCGCCCACAAGAGCGGCGCCGCGGCGAGATAATCGAGCGGCTTCGTGCCCGGCGCGCGGCGGGAGGCGTCGAACAGCCAGGACGGCCAGCGCCCGTCGTTGATCTTCAGCGTCCAGCGCTGTCGCGTCGCGAGATCGGCGAACGCGAAATCCGCCTTGGCCGGCGCCTTGAGCTTGCCCGCGCCGCCGACAAGCGCGAGGTAACGCATCGCCGCGTCGTTGCCCGACAGAAGCAGGTGGTTGCCGTTGTCGAGCACCGCGCCGAACGAGGCGTCGTAATAGGAGCGGCAGCGGCCCCCGGCCTGGCCGGCCGCTTCGTAGACGCGAACCGTGCGGCCCCGCCCGGCGAGGCGCACGGCGGCAGACAGCCCCGCCAGCCCCGCGCCGATGATGTGCGTTACGGGCGCGCGCCCCCTCACCCCAGCCCTCTCCCGCGCAAGCTCGCCTTGGCGAGCTTGCCACTCTGGAGTTTCCGCATCCGCAAGCGAATGCGCATCTGAGAGGGAGCCGCGCCGCAGCCGTCGATCCGACGTTCCCTCTCCCAGCGGGAGAGGGACAGGGTGAGGGGTTGCGCCCCTTTCTCCCGGCCCCTCGAATGAGGGGGCTGGCGACGCGTCTTCCATGGCTAAACGATGAAGTGGCGCAGCACGATCATGACAATGCGCGACTTCTTGAGCTTCACGCGGACGCGGGGCGACGCCCAGCCCCGTTCCAAAAGCGCGCGGAGGATGGCTTTGTAAGCTTCCGACATCACGCGTGGCGTCCTGACCATTTTGCGTGGATGCGCGTTCATGATCTTGTCCGCCTCCGCGAAACGCCAGCGCGCCAGCGTCACGATGCGCTCGCAGATGTAGGGAAGGGCGGGGTTTGCAAGCACCGTGGCCGGGTCCGTGCCGGTAATGCCGGCGTCGCGCAAGAACTCGCGCGGCAGATACAGGCGGCCGATGGCGGCGTCCTCGTCGAGGTCGCGCAAAATGTTGGTGAGTTGCAAGGCGCGGCCCAGATGCTCCGAAAGCTGGCGCCCCTCTTCGCGCGGCATGCGGAAGACGCGAACCGAAAGACGGCCCACCGCGCTCGCCACGCGGTCGCAGTACAGATCGAAATCGACGAACTCCGGCGCCTGGATGGTCTCGCGCACGTCCATCTCCATGCCGTTGATGATGGCGTGGAAGTCGTCCTTTTCCAGCTCGAAGTCGCGAATCGCCACAGCAAGGCCAGCGAGGCCGGGCCGCTTCTCCCCGCGATAGATGGCGTCGATGTCGTCGCGCCAGCGGTTGAGCCTGTGCAGGCGCTGGTCGGCCGGGCCCTGGTCGTCGGCGATATCGTCGACCGCGCGGCAGAACGAGTAGATCTCGAACATGGCTTCGCGCTGGCCCGGCGGCATGATGCGCATGGCGGCGTAGAATGAGCTGCCGAGAGCGCGCCGGGACGCCCGCCCCTCTTCAGCTTCGGCTTCAACGGCTTGGCTGGTCATCGATTCCCCGCAAGGAAGCCCGCGCCCCGCGCGGCGCAAAAAGGCGCCGCCCAAAGGTGAGGCCTGCTGCTGCGATCAGGTTGGACGCGAACTCCACTTTGCCTAGATGCACCTTTTGGCTCAACGGGTCCCGCTCTTTCAGCATGTTCACAAGTTTTCGCGCGAGCCGCTCGATGGCGGCCACTTCGAGGCTCAGCCGCAAGTCCCGGATGTCGCGCGACAGCTCGCCCGCGCCGAGCAGCGCCTCCGTTTTCCGCGCCAGTTCGTGAATGCAGGCGAGCAGCTCTGGCGACGATTTCGGTGCGTCGAGCGCTTCGGGCGGCAGGCTCCGCGCCGCGAGCGCGTCGAGCGGAATATAAACGCGGTCGAGGCGGCGATAGTCGGCGCCGCAATCCTGAAGGTGATTGACGATCTGCAACGCGGCGCAGAGCGCGTCGTTGGCAGGCCAGGAGCTGTGGCTTTCGCCATGCACATCCAGCACGAAGCGTCCGACCGGCATGGCGGAATAGCTACAATAATGGATCAGATCGCCCCAGTCGGCGTAGCGCTGCTTGCTCGCGTCCATGCGGAAGGCGACCAGCAGGTCCTGCCCGTGCTTCGGCGTAAGGTCGCGCTCGGCGATGGCCGCCCGCAACGGCAGCGCGTCCGGGATGGCGTCGCTCCGCCCGAGAAGCGTCTCCTCGAACTGATCGAGCACGCCGATTTTCTCGGCCTCGGAAAGCTGCGGATGGTCCGCCACATCGTCCGCCGCGCGCGCGAAGCGGTAGAACGCGAGGATCGGCGGGCGATGCCGTTTGGAGATGAGATGCGACGCGACCGGGAAATTTTCGTCGCGATGCGTCTTCTCGCCTGCCTCCCATACCGGACCTGCCGTCATGACGCCTCCGCCCGGCGCGCCTGCACGCGTCCTTTCCAAAGCCCCCCCTTGCCTCGCCAATGCTGAACAGCCGAGTCCACGGTATACGCCATGTATAGAGTTGCGATGACAGGAAGCGCGGCCGCCCAGATCGGCGACAGGCGATAGAAGCGGATGATGGGCAGAAATGCAATCGTCATCAGCACATAGGTTATGGCGCCGGTGGCCTGCGTGAGCCCGGCGCCGAAGATCGCGAACAGCGGCGGCAGCAGATAAGCGAGAAGCATGCCAAGGATCGTTCCCGCGAGCAGAAACGGCGAATAGTTAAGCTGGTCGTAGGCGGAGCGCGCGACCATGCGGCGCACGTCCTCGAAGCCGGGATAGGGCCGCAGGCTGTGCGCACTGTCCGTCAGGCCAAGCCAGATCGGGCCTTGCTGCTTCATGGCGCGGCCTAAGGCGCAATCGTCGATCAGCGAGGTGCGGATGGCGGCGACCCCGCCCGCGGCTTGGAGCGCGTCGCGGCGCGCAAGCATGCATCCTCCTGCGGCTGCGGCCATGGCGCTGTCGCGCCGGTTCACCCAGGCGAAGGGGTAGAGCATCTGGAAGAAGAACACGAAAGCCGGGATCAGCAGACGCTCGGCGAGGCTTTCGCAACGCAGCTTGACCATGAGGGAGGTCAGCGCGAGCGATCCGGCTTCGGCGCGGGCGACGAGGCGGCGGACGGCGCCCTGGCCGTAGGCGATGTCGGCGTCGGTGAGCAGAAGATAGCGCGGCGGTTCGGGCAGCGAGGCGGCGTGCGCCACGCCCTGGTTCATCGCCCACAGCTTTCCCGTCCAGCCCGGCGGCAGCGGCGCGCCGCTGAGGATCGTGAGCAGGTCCCCGGCGTCTAGCGCCGCCGAGGCGGCGCGGGCGGCGGCGGCCGTGCCGTCCTCGCTCTGATCGTCGACCAGGATGACGGCGAGCGGCTTCGGATAATCCTGGCTCAACAGGCTCGACAGGCTTTTCGCGATCACATCCGCCTCGTTACGCGCCGGCACAACGGCGGCGAGCGCCGGCCATACCTCGGGCGCGGGCGCTTCATCGGCGTCGTCACAGACATCGGCGCGCCAGAACCCACCTCTCCCGAGGATGAGGTAAAGCCAGGCTGCGAGCCCGATCCCGCTGAGAATCAATGCAAGTGTCATTCCGGTCTCGTGTCGGCAGACAGCTTCGCCTGCTAACACGGTTAATGCGCCGGGGGAAGGCTCCAGCGCAATTTCGCGAGAAGGACGCGCTTTCGCTGCGGCGCTTGAGGGGCTGACGTTCTCTTTGCCCGCAATCGCGATTTGGCTCGGCCACGGCGTCACCCGCCGACGCCAGTCCGCCAAAACTTGCGGGAGGCGTCGCTTCCCGCCAGCCTCTTTTTTGGTCAGCGGCGCTGCGTTTCCGAGCCCTGGTTCGAAGTCTTGGCCGAAGCCTTCGCTTCCCTCTGTTGACTGAGTTCCGAGAAAGCCACGACGCCGCTTGGGCTGAGGCTCATGATCGTGGGATTTCCGTCCTTGTCCTTGGCCTGCACGACAAATGAATCCGCGAAAATCTTCACATCCGTGAAGCCGGCGCTTTGCAGGTCCTGCTTCAGCTTGTTGATCGTCAGGAGATTGCTTTCGTGGCTTGCATGCTGCGCGTTTTCGTTCGTCTGCGTATTCTGTTCATGGGCGGTTGTGGCGGCTGATTGCGAAGGTTCTTGCGTTGCGGCGCCGGTCGTTTGCGCCAGTGCGGGACTCGCGAGCGCCAGCGCGAAGGCGAGGGTAGGAAGAAGCGAAGTTTTCATGCGACTCTCCTCAAAGTGTAATGAGAAGGCAACATGGGAAAGAATGGGGCCGTTCCAATAATATATGCTGGTGGGAGAATCGCTTCTCAGTAAATGCAAGTTTAAACCTTTTGTGCAGAAATCGACCGATTGAGAATAAATCAGCTCACGACCTTCTAGTGCTCTCAAGGACGCCATTTTGGCGTATCCCACGCGTAATGCTAATTGTGTTACCGGCGGCCTCTTGAGCTGCAAGCAAATTGCGATGGGAGATAATCGAGGTTGAAGCAACTGTTGTCCCAGCCGCCCGATCTCAGGCGCCAGCCTTGGCAATCCACAAGATCTCCGTCGACGGTCCGACGGAGCGGGCAGTGGTTTGGTCTTTTTGCAACAAGATGGCGATGCCATTTACTTTTAGCTTGGGCATCGCCCAGGACCGGCGCCGAAACCATCGCGGCGATGACCGAAAACATTGCAAGCGCTCTGACGGTTCTCATAACGGCGCCTCGATTTAAACTGCCTCAGAATAACTACTATTCAAGTCCAAGTTTCATCAACGACGCGTCGGCAAAGCTCTCGCGAGCGGCGTTTCTTCGCCTGCGACGATCAGTTCGCGTCCATCTTCAGCGCGGCGATGAAGGCCTCCTGCGGGATCTCCACTCGCCCGAACTGCCGCATCTTCTTCTTGCCTTCCTTCTGTTTGTCGAGCAGCTTGCGCTTGCGGGTCACGTCGCCGCCGTAGCACTTCGCGGTCACGTCCTTGCGCAGCGCCGATAGCGTTTCGCGCGCGATGACCTTGCCACCGATAGCCGCCTGGATCGGAATCTTGAACAGGTGCCGGGGGATCAGCTCCTTCAGTTTCTCGCACATCATGCGGCCCCGCATCTCGGCGCGCGCGCGGTGGACGATCATGGACAGAGCGTCAACCGGCTCGTCGTTGACGAGGATCGACATTTTCACAAGGTCGCCTGTCTCGTAGCCTGTGATGGCGTAGTCGAAGCTCGCGTAGCCGCGGCTGATCGATTTCAGGCGGTCGTAAAAATCGAACACAACCTCGTTCAGCGGCAGATCGTAGACGACCATGGCGCGTGAGCCGGCATAGGTCAGCTCTTTCTGCCGGCCGCGGCGATCCTCGCAGAGCTTCAAGACCGCGCCGAGATGCTCGTCAGGCACGAAGATGGTGGCCTTGATCCAGGGCTCCTCCATGCGGTCGATCTTGACCACGTCGGGCATGTCGGCCGGGTTGTGCATTTCGCGCATCTGCCCGTCGGTCATGAAGAGGTGGTAGATCACGCTTGGCGCGGTGGTGATGAGGTCGATGTTGAATTCTCGCTCAACCCGCTCGCGGATGATTTCGAGGTGGAGGAGACCGAGGAAGCCGCAGCGGAAGCCGAAGCCGAGCGCGGCGCTCGTCTCCATCTCATACTGGAAGCTGGCGTCGTTGAGTTGGAGCTTCGACATCGCGTCACGCAGGTCTTCGAATTGCGAGGCGTCGACAGGGAAAAGGCCGCAGAACACGACCGGTTGCACCGGCTTAAAGCCGGGAAGGGCCTGCGCAGTCTGGCGCTTGTCCTCGGTGACAGTATCGCCGACGCGCGTATCGGCCACTTCCTTGATCGCGGCGGTGAAAAAGCCGACCTCGCCGGGGCCGAGCAGATCGCGCATTTCCTGCTTGGGCCGGAAAATGCCGACCCGGTCGATGGGGTGCACCGCGCCGGTGGACATCAACTTGACGCGCATGCCCTTTTTGAGAAGGCCGTCCACAACGCGCACCAGCACCACCACGCCGAGATAGGGATCGTACCAGCTATCGATCAGCATCGCCTTTAGCGGTGCGGCTGCGTCGCCCTTCGGCGGCGGCAGGCGATGCACGATAGCTTCCAGCACCTGATCGACGTTGAGTCCCGTCTTGGCGGAAATCTCCACCGCATCGTGGGCGTCGAGGCCGATCACGTCCTCGATCTGCTGCTTCACGCGATCCGGCTCCGCGGCGGGCAGGTCGATCTTGTTGAGGATCGGCACGATCTCGTGGTTGTTGTCGAGCGCCTTGTACACATTCGCGAGCGTCTGCGCCTCCACGCCCTGGCTCGCATCGACGACAAGGAGCGAGCCCTCGCAGGCGGCGAGGCTCCGGCTTACCTCATAGCCGAAATCCACGTGGCCGGGCGTGTCCATCAGGTTCAGCTGGTATAACTCGCCGTCCTGCGCGCGATAGTCGAGGCGCACGGTCTGCGCCTTGATGGTGATGCCGCGTTCCTTCTCGATGTCCATGCTGTCGAGAACCTGCGCCTGCCCCGCCATCTCGCGCTCGGTCATGCCGCCGCAAATCTGGATGAGCCGGTCGGCGAGCGTGGACTTGCCGTGATCGATATGCGCGACGATCGAAAAGTTGCGGATGCGCTCGAGCGGCGTCACGCCTTTGGCGGCGGTTTCGCGAGGGGGAGCGGCGTCTTGAGCGGGCGATGGAGCAGTGTTCATGGCGCCTTACATAATAGAAAAGAGGGCCGGCTGAAAGCGCCGCACCCTGTCATAGCATCTGCGCATGCGAGCCGCGAAGCGAATCGGCGATTCGCGGGGCCACATTTTGAGGAGGGGTGGAACCCCTCTCCGGGCGAGGCCTACGCCGCGGCGGCTGCGTCCGAAAGCCGGTTTGCGATGGCGTCGAGCGCGGCTTCAGCGCTGGCGCCGTCCGGACCGCCGGCCTGGGCCATGTCGGGCCTGCCTCCGCCGCCCTGGCCTCCCAAGGCGGCGGCGCCAGCCTTGACGAGATCCACGGCGTTATATGTCGCGGTCAAGTCGTCCGTGACGCCGACGACGATTTCGGCCTTGCCTTCCTCCGTCACGCCGACGATGGCGACGACGCCTGACTTGATCTGCCGTTTGCCGTCATCCACAAGGCTGCGAAGATCCTTGGGTTGAATGCCGTGCACGGTCCGGGCGAACATGGTGACGGCGCCTACCGTGCGCACCGGGTTCTCGGCGCTCGCCTCCCCGTTGCCGCCACCGCCAAGCGCAAGTTTCTTCCTGGCGTCCGCAAGTTCGCGTTCGAGTTTCTTGCGCTCATCCAGAAGCGCGGCCAAGCGGACCGGAACCTCGGAGGGGGCGACGCGAAGGAGATCGGCGGCCTGCCGGAGCGCGGCGTCCTGCGCCGCGAGATAGCCGCGTGCGGCGCTCGCGGTCAGCGCTTCGATGCGGCGCACCCCGGCGGCGACGGCGCCTTCCTGCACAACCTTGATCAAGCCGATTTCGCCGGTGGCGCGCACATGCGTGCCGCCGCACAACTCGACGGAGAAAACGCGGCCGCCTCTCTCGTCGTGCGAGGCCTCACCCATGGAGACAACACGCACCTCCTCGCCGTATTTCTCGCCGAACAGGGCCATTGCGCCGGCAGCGACCGCGTCGTCCACAGGCATGAGGCGCGTGACCACGGGGCTGTCGCGCAAGACTACCGCATTGGCGAGGTCTTCGACCGCGGCGATTTCTTCCTTCGACAGCGGTTTGGGATGGGAAAAGTCGAAGCGCAGCTTATCCGGATCGACCAGCGACCCCTTTTGCGTGACATGCGTGCCAAGCGTCTCGCGCAGCGCTTCATGTAATAAATGCGTCGCCGAGTGATTGGCGCGGATGGACGTGCGCCGCGCGACGTTCACATGCAACTCGACCGCATCGCCAACTTTCAGCGTCCCTTTCTCGGCCACGCCGACATGCGCGAACACCTTGCCGAGCTTCTTCTGGGTCTCCGTGACTTCGAAATGCACGCCCTTCGGCGCCATGATTACGCCGACGTCGCCGACCTGGCCGCCGGATTCCCCGTAGAACGGCGTTTGGTTGACGATGACGATGCCTTCCTCGCCCTTCTTGAGCTGCTTGACCGGCCCGCCACCTTTGATCAGGGCCACGACCACGCCCTCGGCTGTCTCCGTCTCGTAGCCGAGAAATTCCGTTGGCCCGACCTGATCCAAAATGTCGAACCACAGCTTGTCGGTGGCGGCCTCGCCCGATCCGGCCCAGGCTCTACGGGCTTCTTGCTTCTGCTGGGCCATCGACAGATTGAACTGCTCCACGTCGACGCCGATGTTGCGAGCCTTCAGCGCGTCCTGTGTGAGGTCGAGCGGGAAGCCGTAGGTATCGTACAGCTTGAAGGCGACGTCGCCCGGCAGGATATCGCCCGCCGTGAGGGCGCCCGAAGCTTCGTCCAGGAGGCCCAATCCGCGGGCGAGAGTTTTGCGGAAGCGGATTTCCTCGATCTTCAGCGTTTCGCCGATGAGGGCCTGGCCCCGGATGAGTTCTGGATAGGCCTGGCCCATTTCCCGGATCAGGACGGGCAGAAGGCGATAAAGCAGCGGATCCTGCGCGCCGAGGATGTGCGCGTGACGCATCGCCCGCCGCATGATGCGGCGCAGCACGTAGCCGCGACCTTCGTTCGACGGCAGAACCCCATCCGCGATGAGGAAGCTCGACGCCCTGAGGTGATCGGCGATGACGCGGTGGCTCGGAAGGGCGGCGCCTTCCGCCTTTACGCCCGTGGCCTCGACCGAAGCCTGTATGATCGCCTGAAAAAGATCGGTATCGTAGTTGTTGTGCACGCCCTGCAGGACGGCGGAGACGCGCTCCAGCCCCATGCCGGTGTCGATTGAAGGCTTCGGCAGGTCGAGGCGCTCTTCCTTCGTAATCTGCTCGTATTGCATGAAAACGAGGTTCCATATCTCCACGAAGCGGTCGCCATCGGCGTCGGCGCTGCCGGGAGGACCGCCGGGAATTTGGGCGCCGTGATCGAAGAAGATTTCGGAGCAGGGGCCGCAGGGGCCAGTCTCGCCCATCGACCAGAAATTGTCCGAGGTTGGAATGCGGATAATACGGTCTTCGGGCAGGCCCGCGATCTTGCGCCAGAGCCCGAACGCCTCGTCGTCCTCGGAAAACACGGTGACGAGCAGGCGTTTCTTGTCGAGGCCGTACTCCTTCGTGACCAGGTTCCAGGCAAGCTCGATGGCGACGTCCTTGAAATAGTCGCCGAAGGAGAAATTGCCGAGCATTTCGAAGAAGGTGTGGTGCCGCGCCGTGTAGCCCACATTGTCGAGGTCGTTGTGCTTGCCGCCGGCGCGCACACATTTCTGGGCCGTGGCGGCGCGATTGAACGGCAAAGTCTCCATGCCGGTGAAGACGTTCTTGAACTGCACCATGCCTGCGTTCGTGAACATCAGCGTGGGATCGTTCCTCGGTACGAGCGGGCTCGACGGCACATGTTCGTGGCCGTTCTTCTTGAAGAAGTCGATGAAGGTCCCGCGGATGTCGTTGAGGCTGCTCATAACGAATTCTTTTCCAGTGGCTGGCGCGGCTTCAATGTGGGCTTATAACATCGCCGCGCCAGAGATAATGCATACCAACCCTCAATAGCGATACAGCAATTTCCCGTTATGGAGCAAGCAACCCACAGCAATCGCGTCGCGCTCAAGCTTGGAAAAAGCTAAGCTTCGTAAATGGCCTTAAATGCTAGCGGCGACCGCCTTTGCGCTCCGGAACAACCTCGCTGGGGGCGGTCATTTCGGCGTCGCCCGTTTCGTCTTCGCCATCGGCGCCGTCGAGGATGCGGGTCGCGATCAGGCCGGCGTTGGCCCTGATTTCGCGCTCGATGGCATCGGCGACCTGCGGATTGTTTTTCAAGTAGAGCTTGGCGTTCTCGCGGCCCTGCCCGATGCGCTGGCTGTCGTAGGAGTACCAGGAGCCGGACTTTTCGACGATGTTCGCTTTTACGCCGAGGTCGACCAATTCGCCTATCTTGGAGATGCCCTCGCCATACATGATGTCGAACTCGACCTGCTTGAACGGCGGCGCGACCTTGTTCTTGACGACCTTGACGCGCGTCTGGTTGCCGACAACCTCGTCGCGCTCCTTGATCTGCCCTATGCGGCGGATGTCGAGCCGCACGGAGGAGTAGAATTTCAGCGCGTTGCCGCCCGTCGTCGTCTCCGGGTTGCCGAACATGACGCCGATCTTCATGCGGATCTGATTGATGAAAACCACGATGCTATTCGACTTCGAGATAGAGCCTGTAAGCTTGCGCAGCGCCTGGCTCATGAGGCGGGCCTGCATGCCGGGCAGAACGTCGCCCATTTCGCCCTCAATCTCCGCCTTCGGCGTCAGAGCCGCCACGGAATTGACCACGATCACGTCGATGGCGCCCGAGCGCACGAGCGTGTCGGTGATTTCAAGCGCCTGCTCGCCGGCGTCCGGCTGAGAAATGATCAGCTCTTCAAGATTGACGCCGAGCTTTCTCGCATAGATGGGATCGAGCGCGTGCTCCGCGTCGACGAAACCGCAGGCGCCGCCTTTCTTTTGAGCTTCGGCGATGACGTGGAGAGCGAGCGTGGTTTTGCCCGAGGATTCCGGGCCGAAAATCTCGACGACGCGGCCGCGCGGCAGGCCTCCGATACCGAGCGCGATGTCGAGGCCCAGGGACCCTGTGGAAATGGCCTCCACCTCCACCGGCTTTTCGTTCTTGCCAAGCCGCATGATGGAGCCTTTACCGAAATTCCGCTCGATCTGGCTTAGAGCCGCTTCGAGGGCTTTCTGCTTGTCCATGGTCCCAAAATTCCCTTCAATCACGCGGAATGGCGCATCGCTCATGAGTTGTTACCCTTTATTATCCCATGCGGTCATGGACTTGCAAACGACACCCAATGTACATGTTTTGTTCCTGTGCGCAAGTGGATTTCCACAACTTCAGCGCCGCATTTTAGCGCGCCACCGCGCATCGCGTGCAGGCTTCCGCTTTCCGTTTCTTAAGCCGTGGCGGCCTTCACGGTCTCGACGAGCTTCTTCAGCGTAAAGGGCTTCGGCAGGAACACGAAGTTTTCGTCCGTCAGGTTCTTGCGGAACGCTTCCTCCGCGTATCCCGACATGAAGATGAAGCGGATATTGGGATTGCGCTGGCGCAGGTGGCGAAGCAGCGTCGGCCCGTCCATCTCCGGCATGACTACGTCGCTGACCACGAGATCGACGTGGCCGCCCTCGCGCTCCATGATTTCCAGCGCCTCGACGCCGCTCGACGCCTCGAGCACCTTGAAGCCGCGCTGAACGAGCGCGCGCGAGGCAAAGGACCGGACGGCATCTTCGTCCTCGACCAGAAGCACGGTCTCAGTGCCCGTGAAGTCGGTCTTGGCGGGCGCTTCCGGCTTGCTCTCCAGCGCCTTGAGGTCCTGCTCGGTCTCGACATAGCGCGGCAGGTAGATGCGGAAGGCGGTTCCCTTGCCGATCTCGCTGTCGACAAGAATCGTGCCGCCGGTCTGCTTCACGATGCCGTAGACCATGGAGAGGCCGAGGCCGGTGCCTTTGCCGACCTCCTTCGTCGAGAAGAAGGGGTCGAAGATTTTTTCGAGATGCTCGGGCTTGATGCCGGTGCCGCCGTCGCGCACCTCGCACATGACGTATTCGCCGCGGTCGAGGCCCCGGTCCTTCAGGCTGAGCGATTCGCGTTCGCTCACATTCGCCGTCGCGATCGAGATTTCGCCGCCGTCCGGCATGGCGTCGCGCGCGTTCACTGCGAGGTTCATGATCACCTGGAAAAGCTGGCCTTCGTCCGCCTTCACGAACCACAAATCGCGGCCGTGCTGCACCTTCGCCTTGACCTTCTCGCCGAGCGTCCGGCCCATCGTCGCCTGGAACTCCTCGATCACATCGGTGACCCGCAGCACCGCCGGGCGCAAGGTCTGCCGGCGAGAATAGGCGAGGATCTGCTTGACGAGTTCCGCCGCGCGCGTGGCGTTGTTCTTGATGTTCATCAAGTCCTTGAAGGCGGCGTCGGAGGCGCGGAAGCGGCTCAGCAGCAGGTCGGAAAAGCCGATGATGGCCGTCAGCAGATTGTTGAAATCGTGAGCGATGCCGCCCGCCAGTACGCCCACGTCCTGAAGCTTCTGGCCCTGCACGGCTTGCTCGTCGATGATCGGGCGCCTCCCGTTTCGACCGCCTGGACAATCAGGTTCGTATTGTTCGCGGCCGGAAATATCGTGAGGCGGACGCGCTTGTTGAGCGATCCCTTGAGCGCGGCCTGCAGTTCGACCGGGCTGGCGGCAGCGAGGCCGCCCGCGACAAGCGCCGCGATCTTGTCCCTCACGTTTTGCGACGATGTTTCCGCGACGAGCGACGCCAAAGGCTTGCCCGTAAGCTCCTCTGGCGCCCGATCGTCTTCGCCCGGACCGCCGAAAAGCCGGCGGAAGGCGTCGTTTGCGGCGAGCACGGCGCCCTTCGAACTGGCGAAGGCCATGGCGGACGGCGCGCGCGAAAGAAGCGCTTCAAAGGACTCATCGAGTCCGCCAGCCGCGGGGTCGGCGGGCGTCACGAGCCAAGTGTGGGCATCGTTCATGTCCGCGCCCACATGCAAAGACGCCGCGCGCGGCTGGCCGCTCGCGCTCTGGATCTGGACGGGGATCGAACTGCCGCCTTTTGCGATCATGTCCCTGAGACGCGCCCGCGTGAGCGGGTTGCCGCGCCGCGTCCGGAACAGTGTCCACGCCTCTTTGCCGATGGGAGAGCAGCCCGCGAGCTTCTCGAAAACCTTGTTGGCGCCCTGGACGGACAGGTCCTTGCTCACGGAAAGAGCTGGAACGGGTAGCGCGTCGAGTCCGTGCCTCGGCTTCTCCCCGGCCGGGGAGATTCCCCTCGGCTGCTCGATTTCCCAGACGAGCAGCGGCGAGCGTTGCCCTTGCTCCGCAAGCGGCGCGACCTTCAGGAGAATCGGATCGCCGCCCGGAAAATTCGGAAGCTGGATGGTTTCCGCGTGGGACTTCCCGGCCCGGCCCGCGGCGAACAGCCGGTAGATGGCCGCCGCCGTTTCAGGCTGCCGCTCGCCAAGCCGCGAAAGGTCTTGATCGAGGCCGAGACCGCCGCCGGCGTTCAGGAACGCGTCGCTGCCCCACTGCAACACGCCCTTCTTGTTGGTAACGGCGACCGAAGCCGGCAACATGCGAACGATCTGGCGAATGCGCTCCTCGGATTTGCTTTCGCCGCGCGTCAGGCGCAATTGCCCGGCCGCGAAAAGAATAGCCGCTCCGGCGCCGAGAGCGGCCAGCAGCGCAAGCGCGATCTGGCCTTGGCCTGTTGCGGCCAGAGCGAGCGACGCAAGCGCGCCCAGGCTGAAAGCCACGGCATTTTTTTGGGGACTCCAGTGTGCGAACAGCATAGACGGCGCCGCCATATGGAAACCTCGCTCCTGCCTGCGACTATGAATTGATTCGTTTACGCCGACACACGCGCACCTACGATCGAGGCGCTGGAAAAGTTAAAAAAGTCTTGCGCTGTCGCTCGCGGTCGCTTCTCTTGCGTAAAGTCGATGAAATTCAGGACGGCGAGCACACCGGTATTCGCAAAGGGGGATCTCATGGGCTTCATAGGCTTATTCTTCGCCGCGATTCTCATTTTCGCCTTGGGGGCGGCGGCGGGCGCCTATTTCCTATACCAGCAAAAGTTGAAAGGCGATACGCCCCGCTTTTTTCGCCCCCCGCTCGCGGCGGCTTGCGTTCGTGGAGCGCACGGCGCTGGATGGCGGCCGCAAGCTCGTCCTGGTGCGGCGCGACGGGGTGGAGCATCTGATTCTTATCGGTGGGCCGATGGATCTCGTTGTGGAGTCGGGCATCCGCTTTGAGGGTGAAGCAAGCGCTGGCGTGAAGGAGGAGACCTCCGAGGCCATTGGCGCGCCGTCGCTCGCTGTGGCGCCGGAGCCGCCGCTGGCTCATCCCGCGCCCGCCTTGGAGACGGCGGCGTCAGCCGAATTGGGTCCGTTTTCCGCCGAGGCCGGGGCGGAAGACGGCCTTGTGCTTTCAGTCTCTCAGGAAGCAAAGGCGGCTGAATAAGCGGCCCAGCGAGGAACGCGCGTCTCTTGTCTTGGGCTTAAGTATTGCGGCGCGCGTTTGTCCCTTCTTTCACAACCGCTGTTCAGCTAGAGTGACCCGCAAAATAATCGCCGAGTTGCATTGAGGTCGATTCGCTATGTCAATCTGGGGGAAACTGACGGGCGCGGCCGCGGGGCTTGCGGTCGGAGGCCCAATCGGCGCGCTTATTGGCGGCGTGGCCGGGCATCTCGCGATCGACTACGGCATGGGCTCGAACTCCGAGCACGACAAGCAGGTCGCTTTCACGGTCGGCGTCATCGCACTTGGCGCGAAGATGGCAAAGGCCGATGGTATCGTCACCAGGGACGAGATTGAGGCTTTCAAGGAAGTCTTCAAGATTCCGAGGGGCGAAGAGCAGAACGTCGCGCGCATATTCAATCTCGCGAAGCAGGATGTCAGCGGCTTCGAGATGTACGCCCGCCAGCTCTACCGCCTCTTTCGCCACAACCGCCATCTCTTGACGGACGTCATGGACGGCCTTTTCCATATCGCAATGGCCGACGGGCGATTCCATCCGCGCGAGGATCGGTTCCTGTCGGATGTCGCCAAGGAGTTCGGCTTTACGCACGCGGAATACATGGCGATCAGAGACCGGCACTGGCGCTGCGAGATATACGACCCCTACAACATCCTCAATGTTTCGCCGAACGCGCCGGATGCGGAGCTAAAGGCCGCGTACCGTAAGCTTGTCGCGGAAAACCACCCCGACAAGTTCATCGCACGCGGTGTCCCGAAAGAGTTCGTCGATATCGCGACGAAGAAGCTCGCGGCCATCAACGCGGCCTATGAGGAGATCAAGGAGGCGCGCGCGCCGCTGCGCTTGTAGGATGCTGAAGCCGACGCCGTGGAAGGGAGCCATCCACCGCATCATCCTTCGAGACGCCGCTTCGCGGCTCCCCAGGATGAGGCTTCGACAGAATTGGGATGAGGCAGAGTGTTTCAACCGCTCAAACCTCATGGTGCGCTTGTCGAACCATGAGCGCCAGCTCTTTTCAGCATCAGCAAGCGGCGCTGCTGACGATGCACATGCGGCGCAAGATGAAAAGGCCCCGCCGCATGGGACGGGGCCTCTCCGATTGGCAGCGCGATGCTCAGGAAACCGCGGAAAGCTCGCGCAGGCTGTCCTCGTCCGATCCGAATAGGAGCCGCACATCCATGTAGCGGATGCGGCCGGCCACTTTCGCCTTCTGAACGCCGAGGTCGCTGAACCTGCGCGTAAAGATCGGCAGGCCGAGCGGCTGCTTGCCCTTGGCTTCGCACCACTGGCAATAGTCGTCGTAGAGTGCGAGCGCGGTGACGCTGGAGCCGTTCTCGCGGCCGACGCGCTCGTCGCAATAGAGCTCGACGTCGGTCTTCGGCTGCGCGGGCCTCAGCTCGGGGTCGGCCGCGTTCGACAGCGCCTGAAGCAGAGGCGTGGGAGGAGGCGCAAACGCCGGAATGGGCGCCGCCACGCGGACAGGCTCGGGCGCGGGCAGGCCCTTCACGTCGAAAATGCGCCAGTAGGAGAACGCAGTGTAGAAGCCGAGGCTTGCACCCAACTCCACGAGCAGCGCGATCAGCACCGTGAGGCCCATCTGCACGTCTTCGGTGCTGCGGCCCGTGAGGGTGGCGAGCATCTGGCTCTGCGGGTCGGTCGACCGCGCCGCGGACTCCATGTCGAGGTTGCCGAGGCGCGCATCGAGCTGGACGACCTTCGTCTCGAGCTTCTCGGCCTGCTCGGCGACCGCCAATTCGGCCTTCAGCTTGAAGAAGCCTTCGCAATAGCTCATGCTCTTGAACGCGGTGGCGTTCGCGCATTCGCCGCTCGACAGCCAGCGGCCGTTCTGCTTGAAGGCCTCGATCTCGCCGGCGACGGTGCCGACGGGCCTGTGAGGCGGCAAGGTTTTAAGCGTCTCGCGCGAGCGGTCGAGATCTGCCCGAAGGTCGGCGTGGGATTCGACCTTGAGCAGGCGAAGTCCGACGATGTCGGCGCGGTTCAGCGCAGCAAAGCCGAGCGACGAGCTTAGCGAGTAGGAGAAGCACACAGCAAACAGAAGCGCCCCCCCGAGCGCCTGGCTGTAGCTCCTGTTCCTCAGCGCGGCGAAGAAGAAGAACGGCAGAAGCGCCTTGAAGCAATCCGCCGCCGCGCTCGCGCCGCCATAAAGTTGCGATTCGAATTCGGATTTTCCGAGCGTATACCCGAATCGCCAGTTCATCGCGGCGGACACGAGAAGTAGAACCGCCGCCGCGGTTACGCCTGCAACGCCAAGAACGTGTCTCATCATAGCCCCCAATTTGAAGCGCCGCGTCGACGGCGCGCATGCCGGGGGCAAATTTTGTCATCTGAAAAACACGAAATGTGAGACGCGCCCGCGACAGGCGCGACGGCACAATAAAAACAGATCACGTTGGCTTGATCCGCGCGGGCAGGAAATTTCCTGGGGATTGCGTTCCGCCGCTGGCTCGCAATCTTTTCCCACGCGACTCAAACGCTTATTAAGCCCCCACGCCAGCATTAATGATTCGTTGACTGTTAAGCGAGCATTAATTTCTCTCTACAAAATATAGTAGACCGGTTATATTGAGACTGCTCTATGTTGATGAGCGCGGCGCCGATGCGGGAAGCGCCCGCGACGATTTTAAAGCGCTCAAGGACGAAAACGAATCCTTGAGCGCGCCGTTATGGGTGGCATGTCACGCATTTTCGGAGGTTGCGATGCGCGCCTTGACTTTTCTCCTTTGCACAGGCGCAGCTTTGGTCTCTCTGCGCCCCGTTTCGGATTGCTTTCGCGAGACCGGGCAGGCGAATCCGGTCAGGGCCGTATACGATCCGGCCGAGAGCCCAGCGGCTATCGCCATCGGCGCATCCATTCGGTCCGCCGCCGCCGTTGAAGTTCCGCTTCGGCCGGAAACCATCCTGAGTATTGACCTCGCGCGGAATGACGAGGGCCAGGATCAACTGGTCATGGCCATCAAAAAGGAGCTGAAAAGGCTTGGATATTACGATGGCCCCATCGATGCGGATTGGAGTGGAAGCGCCTACAGGGCCGCCAAGAAGTTTACCGGATTAAAAAGATCGAAGCCCACCCAGCAACTTCTGACGGCGTTGCGGGCGGCAAGTCCGGCGGCGCACGCGGCAAGGCGGGAGAGCCCTGCGCCCGCGGCTACGCAGAAGCGGCGAAAGGCGGCCGCCGCGCCGCCTGAGGCCGCGCGCAACCACACCGGCGAAACGGGCGTCCTGAGCGAGGGTTATCTGCCGCCTTGGGAGGCGCTGCGAGGCGACATAGAGACCGAGCGCGCGGGTCGATCCGGATAAGGCCGGAGAGGCTGCGCGAGAGGCAAAAAAGTCCGCTCAGGCGCGCAATCGCAAGCGTGAGAGCCTAGCGAGCGCAAGAGCCGGCGAAGCGCGGGTTCGCGCAATGCGCCGCAGGCTGGCGAACGCCAATTTCTCCTGGGCCGGCGTCTAAGCCTTGAGCTGCTTCAGGAGCACATCCTTGGCTTCGTTCACCTGAGCGGCGAGATAGGTTGAGCCGCCTTGATCCGGGTGGAAGCGCTTCATGAGATTGCGATGGGAGGCGAGAACCTCCTCGCGGGTGGCGCGGCGGTCGAGACCGAGCACCATGTAAGCCTCATCCACGGTCATGGCGCGCGAGGGCGCTGCCCCCCGGAAGCCGGTATCGCCGCCGGCGCCCCGCCATCCCGGCGAAGTCCGGTCGAGATAGGCTTCGAAGAGCTGTGCGCCCTGCGGATCGTTCGCGATAACCTCAGCGAGAAGCTCGCTGCTCTCGGATTGCGTAAGGCCGGACAGCGCGCGGCCCGCAAAGCGCCCCCGAAGCACTTGCCCCGTTATGGCGCCCGTCGCATGATCGAGGGCCATCGCCAGATAGAGCGAACGCACCGCCGAATTGCCGGCCTCCATCTGTTTGCGCTTGCCCGGATACCACCCCGTCCGGGACATGATCGAATAGGCGAACATCCCTGCCATCATGGCGATGCCGGGATTGCGCGTTACGGCGTACGCCACGCCGGCCGCCAGCAAAGCGCCGCTGCTCTGCCGGATTACGGCCGCGATCCGGCTCATTTGAGCCGTGCTCACCCACCCCAGGAAATACAGGATGAGGCCCAACAGGAGCAGCGATACGAAAAGCGGTAGAATGGCCGGCCTCGCGCGAAGAAGCCGTCACGGCTTCGACATCTGTTCGAGCAGCAAAGTAGGACCGGCGCGGCCTTTTGCATAGTCTTGAAGCGCGGCGCGCCCGCCCGCGGCGTAGACGGCGACGGCTTCCAGCAATTCGCGCAGCTCGCCCGCCGAGCCCGAGCCGAACCGGCAGGCGGCGCCGCGCGTTAGCCGAGCCATTTCGCGGAACGCGGCTTGCACGCTTGCGTCGTAGCCTTCCTGGAACAGGAACATCGGAATGGACAAAAGGCCGAGCTGGCCCGCGAGGTTGGCGAGTTCGTCCACGCTCTCTTCCATCGCGTCGCCGACATAGACGAGCGCGCTCACCTTGCCCTTCGCGGCTTCGGCAACCGCGTGCTTCAGCACCTTGCGGATCTGCGTGTAGCCGCCCCGGCACTCGACCGCCGTCATCAGCCGGGCCAGCGCGCCCGCGTCGCCGACCCAGCCGCTTGCCTTGCACTCATCGAAGCCGCGGAAAAAAACGAGCTTTACGTCGAGGCCGCCCACGGACTTCACCGCGTTGAACATTTCCGCCTGCACTTGCAGCGCCATGTCCCATGTGGGCTGGCGGCTCATGGTGGCGTCCATGGCAAAGATCAGGCGGCCTTTGCCGGACGATGGAGCCGCCGGCGCGGTGCGCATCTTGGCGAGAAATGCGTCGACCTCCGCGCGGTTCGATTCCTGCGGGGCGATGTCCCGATCCTTGGGCGGGGATGGCTTGGGCGGCTGAGCCATGGCGACTCCGATACTGATCCGCCCTTATATGGTTTCGCCCTGAGAGATGCCGCAAGCTTTCACTTTCCGCGGGACGGCGGCAACCTCATGGGACAGGATGTTATTCTTCCTTCAAAGTCCGAAAGCCTATCGGCTGCTTTTCGACAATGCGAAAGAGCGGGTTGCCTTGAGCGTCGAGCAAGCCCGTGGCCTGGGGCTCAGCGTCCGTTTCCAGAACGTGAACGCGGTCGAACCCGACTGGCCTGCTGTCGAGCTGATAAAGGTCGTCCCACCAAGCCTGCTGCGCCCGAGACGCCGCGACGTACTTAACCTTGCTCACTTGCCCACTCCATGCTGCACTCAACGATCACGCTTAACCCTGGCAGCTTTGAACTACCTTGATCGGGATCGCATCGAAGGTAAAATAATCGTGAATTCTCGCGGAGTCATCCGAAATATTCAACCAGCGCCGCTGTCAAATTCGCGCAGCAAAAAAGACGCTTCGAAAGGATAAGCTCCGGCTTGACCGTGGCTGGAACGGCATTCAGCCTGGCCAGGACTTTCAGCGCTAATCATTATGCTCCGAATTATAGGGGAAAAGGGCGCGTCTCTCTCGGAAGGCCAATAGGCGAAGAGACGGGCGCGCGGTAACTACGCCGTGTCCCTTTTCCTCGAAAATACGAGGCCGCGCCCGTCCTGTCCCTTTTCAGAGACGAAAAGAGGATATTCGCATTTGTGAATTCGGCAAATGGCAATTGCGGAAGGTCACAACTTTTGGGGGGCCTTCGCGCGCAAACGCGCTGGACACGGCAAACCGTGCATCCTTGAGGCGGGCGCCGGCTGTTAAACCGCAAGTCCCAGTCGTTTCGGCAATATCGGCGCCCGCCTGCCCATGGACTGAAAGAATATTACCATTTCTCGCTGAAGTTGTTAAGCAATCGACTTTCCTCCTAGGGTGTATTGTAACGATTTCCTTACATCGTCCATGTCACCGGGAGATGCTGGAATAGCCAAGTTTCGCTCAGCGCGTCGGCGTCCTTCTTCAGAAAAACGCGAAGATCGGCGGGGTTCTCCGAGGCGGGCGTGAAGTCGAACATCGCGCGCCATTTGTCCGTGTCGACGACGGGGTAGATCGCCACCCGCTCAACCGTGCCGGAAGCGGCGCTCACATTAACCTCGACATCGCCGCGCTTTGTGTACTGCGCGAGCTTGCCGCCGCGAAAATCGATCACGTACTTGGTCGCGCCTTTCGGCCGCGGCTGGCCAGGGATGCCGCCCGCGCCCATCCGGGTCGCGATAACGCGGGCAAGCGGCGCAGGGTAAGGCTCGTCGAGCCGCCAATGCAGCTTGTATTGCACTTCGTGATGCTCGCCCGCGCGGAAGGGCTGCCTCGGCGTCCAATAGGCGACAATGTTGTCGTGGATCTCGTCGCTGGTGGGGATTTCGACGAGTTGCACCGCGCCCTCGCCCCAATCGCCGATGGGCTCGACCCACACGCTCGGCCGCTTTTGGTAGAAAGCGCCGTCGTCCTCGTAATCGTGAAAATCGCGGTCGCGCTGAAGCAGGCCGAAGCCCTTCGGCCGCCGATCGAAGAAGCTGCTGGTCTGCACGCTTTGCGGGTTGTTGATGGGCCGCCAGATACGCTCGCCGGCGCCTGTCCAGATGCTCAACCCGTCGCTGTCGTGGATTTCGGGCCGCCAGTCCGCCGCCGCCCTGCGGTTGGGCTTGCCGTACCAGTACATGCTGGTCAACGGCCCGATTCCAACGCGTTCGATGTCTGCGCGCGGAAACAGATGGGCGTGCACGTTCATGAGCGTTGCGCCGTCATGCGTGGTCTCGAAGCGATAGGCGCCCGCGATGCGGGGCGAATCCAAGAGCGCGTTGATGACAATGCCGCGCCGGCCCGCCATCGGTTCGAGCCAGAATTTGGTGAAGCGCGGAAACTCCTCCGGATGCGGCATGGCGACGTCGATGGCGAGCCCGCGCGAGGATTGTCCGTATTGGCCGGTCTCGGCCGGGCTGCGGAAATAGGACGCTCCGAGAAAGGCGAGCCAGTCCGGCACGCCGGGCGCCGCCAGCACGCGAAAGCCCGCGAACCCCGTGTCGGCCGGCAGCGACTTGGCGAACTCGCTCTTGCCATAAGTGAAGAGATCCGAGCTGTAGCGAACCTCCTGCGCGACGCCCGCCGCGGAAACCACGAAGATGCGGACGGGTTCCTTGAAATACCGGCCGACATGGAAAAGCTCGACCGGATAAGGCCCGTCGCCCTGCCCCCAGATCGCGAGATCGGACTTGAACCTGATCTGCTGGTAGGCGTCGAAATCGAGGCGCTCGATCACCTCCGGATCGTGGACGACCGCCTTCTGGAACGGCTTCTCGCTCAGTTCCTTCGCCCAGCCGGTCAGCGTGTCGAAAGAAAAGGGGTTCTGCGGACCGAAAAAGATGCTGCCCTGGGCGGGCTCCTCCGCCGCGGCTTTGCCTCCGGTGAGCCCGAGTATTGCCGATCCGATCAATAAAGTCCGGCGATCGATCATCCTTCACCCCCCGCAGACGGGCATCAAGCCCAAGCTTGGAACTAGAGAAATGCGTATTAGGGGGCGGAAAGAAAAGCCACACCTTTCGACAATCTGTTGCAGCCATCCCCAACGAATAGGATAATGTCAGCCATTATCGCAACCGCAGCGGTCAAGAAGCGCGTAACGGGTTCCAAGGCTGTTCAGATCGAAGCTTCTTCGCCGCCATTCGCCACCCGGAGCGCCCCATCATGCAAATTCGCCCGCCCTATCTCTTGTTTCTCGGCGACGTTCACGATCAGCTCGCGGCCAAGACCGCGCAGGGAATCGTGGACTGGCGGCGCGACTGGTGCCTCGGACAGCTGCGCATGCCTGGGTGCGCCGCCGATGCCGGCATTCCCGACATGACGGTCCCAGAGGCGGCGGCGGCGGGCGCTCGCACGCTCATCGTCGGCGTCGTCAATGCGGGCGGCGTGCTGCCGGAGCAATGGACGCCGGCAATCGTCGAGGCGCTCGCTTCCGGCCTCGACGTGGCGAGCGGCCTGCATATGAAGCTCGCCGAGCGGCCGTCGGTGGCGGACGCGGCGCGGCGCTACGGGCGCAAGCTGTTCGACGTGCGCCAGTCGGGAGAACGCTTCGAAACCGGCACGGGCGCGAAGCGGTCCGGCATGCGTCTGCTTTCGGTCGGGACGGACTGCAACATCGGCAAGAAATACACGGTGCTGGCGCTGGAGCGCGAGATGCGCGCCCGCGGCTTCGACGCCGACTACCGCGCCACCGGGCAGACGGGTCTGTTCATCTCCGGGCGCGGCGTGGCCATCGACGCGGTGGTGGCGGATTTCGTTTCGGGCGCCGTCGAATGGCTGTCGCCCGCTGCCGATCCGCATCATTGGGACCTGATCGAGGGGCAGGGATCGCTGTTCCACCCGGCGTTTGCGGGCGTGACCCTTGCGCTTTTGCACGGCGCGCAGCCCGACGCTTTCGTGGTCTGCCACGATCCGTCGCGCAAGACCATGCGGGGCGTCTCGCATCCGGCGCCTTCGATCCAGCAGGTGATCGACCTGACGATCCGCTGCGGCTCGCTGACCAACCCAGCCATCCGGCCTGCCGGCATCGCGATCAACACGTCGGCGCTGGGCGAACAGGCCGCGCGCGATTACTTGAAGGAGCTCGAGCGCGAGCATGATCTGCCCGCCACCGATCCGATACGGTTCGGCGCCGGGCCCATCGTGGACCGGCTCGCGTCGGAGTTCCCGAACACGCTTCCCCCCCGCGCGGGCTAGCCGCGGATGCCGCACACGGATCGGCAGGCTCACCCTCGAGACGGCGCTTGCAGCGCCCACTCAGGATCAGGCGAAGCGTTTCCGGTGAGTTCGCGCTCATCATTCTGAGCTTGCCGAAGGATGATGATTATGGAGCAGAGCCATGCGGCGGTTGACAGTTGAGATCGAAAGCTGGCCCATCGCTGGCGCGTTCACGATTTCCAGGGGCAGCCGCACCGAGGCGCGCGTTGTGGTCGCGACCATCGAGGACGGCGGCCATCGCGGGCGCGGCGAATGCGTGCCTTACCCGCGCTATGGCGAGACCGTGGAGGGCGTGGCCGACGCCATCGAAGGCGCGGCCGGGGCGATTGCGGCGGGAGCGTCGCGCGAGGATCTTTTCAGCTTGCTTCCAGCGGGTGCCGCGCGAAATGCGCTCGATTGCGCCCTCTGGGATTTGGAGGCGAAGGCGGCGGGCGAGCGCGCTTGGGACTTGGCAGGAGCGGCCGCGCCGCAACCTGTCATGACAGCCTACACGCTGAGCCTGGGCGCCCCGGAAGCGATGGAGGCGGCGGCGCGCGTGGCGAGCCATCGGCCGCTGCTCAAGGTGAAACTCGGCGGCGACGGCGACGTGGAGCGGATCGCGGCGGTACGGCGCGGCGCGCCTAGCGCGAGGCTCATCGTGGACGCGAACGAGGCATGGAGCGAGGCGAATCTGGCCGGGAATCTGGCGGCATGCCGGGCGGCGGGCGTTGCGCTGATCGAGCAGCCCCTGCCTGCGGCGAGCGATGCGGCGCTGGCTTCGATCCCGGCGGCGGAGCGCCGCGGCATGCTGTTCTGTGCGGACGAAGGCATCCACACCGCCGCCGGTCTCGGCGCCATCGCGGCGCGCTATCAGGCCGTCAACATCAAGCTCGACAAGACGGGCGGCATGACCGAAGCGCTGCGGCTTAAGGCTGCGGCAGAGGCGCTGGGGCTTTCGATCATGGTGGGCTGCATGGTCGGCACTTCGCTCGCGATGGCGCCCGCGATGCTGCTGACGCCGGGCGCCGATTTCGTCGATCTCGACGGCCCGCTGCTGCTCGCCCGCGACCGCCGGCCCGGCCTCGCCTTCGACGGAAGCGTCGTCCATCCCCCCGCCGCCGCACTGTGGGGATGACGCCAATCGCCGGCGCCGCGCGCCGCCCGCTAACCCGCCATTAACCCTGGCGCGTCGGAATGATACCAACCGCCCTAAGTGATGACCTGCGCCCAGTCGCGGGTCGCGATTGAGCGAAGGATGTCTGGCGCGCGCATCAAGGCGTTCCATGCGTCGCAGCATGCATCGACGATATCCTCGTAACTTTCCCAGACTTGATGGCTCAGCGCATTGCCGCGGAGGTATTCCCAGATGTTTTCGGCCGGGTTCAGTTCTGGCGCATAAGGAGGCAGTTTCAGCAGAACGATATTCTCTGGAACGACCAATTTTGGCGAGCGATGCCATCCCGCTCCGTCCACGACGAGCAAGGCGATTGCACCCTCACAGACGCATTTGCTGATTTCAATCAGATGCTTGTTCATGGCCTCGACGTTGACGGCCGGCAACGCCAAAGCTGCGCCGGCGCCTCGGGCCGGGCAAACCGCGCCGAAAAGATAGACCCAGTTGAAGCGCCGGTCGCGCAGCGCGCGCGGACGGCTTCCAAGTCTCGCCCAGATGCGGGTCAGCGTCCCTTGCTGTCCGACCCTTGCTTCGTCCTGGAACCAGATTTCGACCGGCTTGCCAGCGCGCTCGCCGAGCGCTTCCTTGGCGAGGGCCGCAAAGTTTTTTTAAAAGCCTCCTGGGCCGCGGGATCGGATTTTGGGTGCTGCGGACGAACGGAAAGACGGCGAAAGCCCAGTCTCCGAAGCAACTTGCCTACGCTGCGCTCATGCAGGCTGACGCCAAACTCGGCGGCGATGCGGTCACGCAGATCGACGCGCCGGAACCGCACGACGCCATCGCGGGCGAGATCGGCGCCCTCCTCGACCCAGGATGAAAACTTGCCCTGTTCAACCCAACTCAGGCTGGCGGGCCGACCGCTTCGCGCCCGATCGGCAAGCCCATCCAAACCCTCTTGATTGTAGCGGTGAACCCAGTCGCGCAAGCTCTGCCGGTCCATTCCACAAAGCCGCGCCGCCGCCTCGCGGCTAAAGCCATCCAGAACCATGGCGATGGCCAGGATGCGCGACGCCTGCCTCGCGTTTGCCGATAGCCTTGCCGCCGCGCGCAATTCGGCCGCGCTCATATCCGTTCGAGTAATCGCAACCCCAGCCATCTCCCGCCCCCGCGAATCAATGCAGGAGCATCGAGTCACAGAACGCGGCCAAAGGGAATCCCCCTTGCGAGTTAGCATTTTCGGCCGTTGGTTCTTTACATAAGGTCGCTGCGTCAAGTGTTTTTTTCGTTTCCGTTGCCGATGTTGGCCCGCATCGATGGTTCTTTACGGCGTCCGGCCGAAACCGGCGCCAGCATCCAGGGCCGACGCAAGCACTGACCGTGCGGATGGCGCAATGTATTAAGCGCAGATCGCTCTGCAACCAACGTGTCGCGCGCTCACCCTCCCGGTCCGCACCCGCTGATGGCGGAGGGGCGGAAACGTGAAACCAAAAAAGTCTTTTGCCTTACCTTTCCTTTGCTCCGTTACCGGCGGCTTATGCGGCTGCCAGATCGAAATGCATGCCGTCTTTCCAGAGGCGGCCTAGCAGAACGGCCAGCTTCCGCGCAACTGCGACCCGCGCCTTTTTGGGGCCGTGGGATTTCAAAAGCTTCAAGCCCCAGCTCCTGAGCGCAAACCGCTTCTTGACCGTGGTCAGCATCACATTGGCGGCCTCATAAAGGTAATGCCGCGCCATGCTGTCGCCCTGTTTCGAAATGCCAAGACCGACATCGGTCTCACCCGACTGATAGCGCTTCTCCGTGAGCCCGAGATAAGCGCCTATGTCGCGCGTGCGCCCAAAGCGGTGGACGTCCTCGATGGCCGCTATAAATGCAAGCGCTGTGATCGTGCCCACGCCAGGCACGCTCATAAGACGCCAGGCCACTTCGTTGCGCCGGGCCAGGTCTTTCAGTTCATCGTCCAGCTTCACAATCTGCGAGTTCGATTGCAGCCAACGCCTCAAGCAACGCCGAGACACCCGCCCGCATAAGCTTGTCATTCTGGACCGCTTGATGAGCCGCTTCGGCAAAACTCTTCATCCCGGCGCGGGACGGCAGCTTCACGCCGAAAGGCCTTAACAGCCCGCGCACCTGATTGCCGAGCGAGCGCTTCACCCGGACGAGCTGATCGCGCGCGCCGAGCAAGGTCTTGATCTTGTGGCTCTCCGCTGTCTTCACATGCACGGCCGTGAACCACCCCGTTCGAAGCATCTCCGCCAAAGCCCACGCATCCGCCTTGTCGGACTTAATCCGCCGGCTCTTAATCGCATCGGCTGCCCGGCGGGCGTCCATGCAAACCATCGGAAACCCCATGGCCGCCAGGGATCGGTGCAAATGGGGCGTAAAGGATCCACTCTCGATGCCAACCTTCTCAAGCTTCCCCTGAAAGCCCCTTAACCGGCCAGCAATCATATCGGGATGCGTGTCAACAATCCCCTGCCAAGCAATCTTGCCTGCCTCATCCACAATACATACCGCTGTCTGCTTGCCGCCCACGTCCAATCCTGCAAACATGCCCATCGCTGCTCTCCTTCCTTGCCGGGAATCACAGGCAGAAAGCTCTCACTTTCCGCCGGAGGGCAGCAACCTCATGTACGGGATGTATAAGGTTACGCCAGTTCGCCAGTTTGCGGTTTTCGCCCCTTGTTCCTTAATTATCTTAAGTAGCTTTACTGTGCGACCTCAGGTTCCGCTTTCCAGTTAACGCGCGCAACAATAAAACCGTAAACTAGGATTTTCGACGTGCGTGAACCGCTAGTCGGGCGTCCTGGCGACGCGGGAGCCGAATTCGCCCTTACGAAAATCTGGGGGCCTGGGGTCGCGGAAGACCGCGCGGAGACCTGAGTATACCATGAGCCGCCGCGAAGAACACGAGGCTCGCACTCCCCAGTTGTTCAGGCTGGACCGTCTGTCGGCGCGCCGGTGTAATTATCGTGGTAGCAGTCCTCGACCCAGTCGTAGACATTCCCGTGGTTCTGATAAAGCCCCCAAGGATCCGGCTTGAACCTAAAAACGGCAGTTGCCGTCCTGTGACAGACGGCAAAATCGCGCAATATCAAGCGCATGAGCCAAGATTTTCCCTGCCTCCCCGTTCACCCGGCAGGTGAACAACCGCCGGGTGAACAAGACTGTGCATTGGCGGCAGCAACGCTGGACACTTGGGCTGGCCCTATTCGCGTGGAATGGGACCCAACGGCGCCGCTGACGCCCTATGGGCTACTCCCGTTCTTCATCGAATATCTGAAGGTTGCGGGCCTGTCCGGCGCGCTCGTGGCCGATTGCCCGCTCGCCTATACGAGCCCCAACGCGCCGGACAAGCGCGACGTGCTTGGCACAACGATGCTGTCGATTTTGGCCGGGCGCAAGCGCTACGCCCATATCGCGACGCTGCGGAATGACGGTGTGCTGCCCGAGCTTTTGGGTATGAAGAGGACGTCAGCGAGGACGCGGTGCGGCGCGCTTTCAAGGCCATCGGAGAGGACGAGGGCCGGGAATGGCTGCAACGCCATCTCGATTGCTCCACGGCGCCGCTTTTGGCCGAGCCGTGGGTTCCCGACGCGGATTCCACCGTCAAGCCGCTCTACGGCCATCAGGAAGGGGCTGTACTTGGTTGGCTACAATCCCAAAAAGCCCGGACGCCCCAGCCATGTCTGCCACACCTACACGATGGCCGGGTTGCGGCTGGTGCTCGACGTGGAGGTTGCGCCAGGCAACGAGCACGCGCATGCGGCGCCAGGACTGTGGGCTCTCCTGGATCGCATTCCACGCGATTGCCGGCCGGCATTTTTGCGCGGCGATAGCGGGTTCGGTACGGAAGCGGCGATGCGCGAAGCCGAGCGGAGAGGGCTTCCCTATCTGTTCAAACTGCGGCTCACCGCCCGCTTTCTGCATGAGCTTAATGCGGAGCAGTTGACGACGGATCGGCGCTGGCGCCGCATCCTCTCCCGCGCCGTCCAGTCCTGGCTTTGCGGGCGGATGCTGCGCGCTCCGCCGCGCCTCATGGCGACAGCCTGACCGCAAAAGCCTACATCGATAAGTTGAACCGCCGCTTCAAATCGGTGCGGCACAAGGGTCAACTGCCGTTTTTAGGTTGAAAGATGCGACGGGCATTGTCCTGCCGCGGTGTACGCCCGTTCGGCCGCCGCCAGCGGAATAGCAATCACCGTTGTAATTCGCTAGTTCCTTGGTGATCGCCCGTCCCCTCCAGAACGGCGTCGTCGTGCCCGCTCTGGCCGCGTATTCGCGTTCCGCCGCAGAAAGCAGGCGGTAGGCTCCTCGAGCTACACAGGCATCCCACTCCGCGAAAACTCGCGCTTGCCAAAGGCGCGGCCGCGCGCGATGCATCGAGCAAAACCGGAGGGCAAGCAAGTGACGAAGCCGAAACTTCTGATGACGCGCGTTTTGAGCCCCGCCGTCATCGAGCGCGCGCGCCGCGACTACGATCTCGACCTAAACGAGGGCGACGCCATCATGGGAGCGGACGAGCTTGTGGCGCGCTGCGAAGGCAAGGACGCGGCGCTGATCGCGCTCACGGAGAAGTTCGGCGCGGACGTGATCGGGCGGCTGCCGGCGAGCGTGCGCGTGATCGCGACCTACTCCGTCGGCTTCGACCATATCGACCTCGCCGCCGCCAAGGCGCGCGGCATCCGCGTGGCGAACACGCCCGACGCCGTCACCATCGCTACCGCCGAAATCGCGATGCTGCTCATTCTCGGCTCTGCCCGGCGCGCGCCGGAGGGCGAACGGCTGCTGCGCGCGAAGGAATGGGGCGGCTGGCAGCCCATGCAGTTGATTGGCCAGCGGCTCGACGGCAAGCGGCTCGGCATTCTCGGCATGGGCAAGATCGGCCGGGCGCTGGCCAAGCGCGCCCGCGCGTTCGACATGACGGTGCATTACCACAACCGGCGGCGATTGAGCCCGAACGAGGAGCAGGGCGCGATTTATCACGACACACTCGAAAGCCTGCTCGCCGTCAGCGACGTGCTGTCGATCAACGCGCCGTCGACGCCTGGGACGCGCGGCTGCGTCGACGCGGCGGCGCTGGCGAGGCTTCCGCGCGGCGCTATCGTGGTGAACACGGCGCGCGGCGACCTCATCGACGACGGCGCCCTGATCGCGGCGCTGAAATCGGAGCAGGTGAGCTATGCCGGGCTCGACGTGTACAAGGGCGAGCCGGACATCCATCCCGGCTATTACGAGCTGGAGAACGCCTTCCTGCTGCCGCACATGGGCACGTCCGCCATCGAGGCGCGCAACGAGATGGGCTTCGCGGCGCTCGACAATATCGACGCCGTGCTCGCGGGCCGCGAACCGCCGTCGCCGCTCGTATGATCCTGGAATCAAAAACCAAGTTTCAACCCAAAGTCATCGTGTTCAAACGCGGCGCGCGTGACCCCGGACGCAACGGCCCCTTTGTCGTTCCCGCGAATGCGGGAACCCAGTATTCGATAAGGGTTGGGATTACTGGATTCCCGCTGGAGTTTAGCCGCGCGAAGGCGGGGCCGGGAATGACGCCGGGAGAGGTTTCGATGTCATGAGCGCCGCGTTAAGCGGCCGTTTCCGTCTCCATCGCGAGTTCGGCCTTGAGGCTGTCCAAGTCGCGGTAGATGGAGGCGACGGCAAGCGTGCGGCCGCCCTTCTTGAAGCGGACGACGCAATCCTTCGCCGCCACATCGCCCTCAACCGCGATCTCGTCCCAGTCCTCGGCGTGGCCGACATAGGCGATGGGAACGTCGTAGTGCTGGCTCCAGAAGAAGGGGACGGCGGTGAACGCCTCGCGCGCGCCGAGCATGTTCAAGGCGGCGGTCTGGCCCTGGCGCCCGGCGACGACCCAGTGCTCGACGCGGATGGCGGCGCCGCTGTGCGGATCGGGCCAGCGCGCGATGTCGCCTGCCGCGAACACGCCCGGCGCGCTCGTCTCAAGATAGGCGTTCACGGAAACGCCGCGGTCGATGGCGAGGCCCATCTTCTCCGCGAGCGCGAGGCGCGGGCGCACGCCGAGGCCGGCCACGATGAGGTCCGCTTCGAGCGTGCGGCCGCCCTTGAGCTTCACGCGGCTGCCCTGGATGGCGGCAGCGGGCGCTTCGAGATGGAAGATGACGCCGTGCTCCTCATGCAGCGCGCGCACGAAATCGCCGAGTTGCGGGCCGAGAACGCGCTCCATTGGCCGCTTCTCGGGCGCGGCGACGTGCACCTCAAGCCCGCGTGCGCGCAGCGATGCGGCGACTTCCAGCCCGATGAAGCTCGCGCCCAGCACCACGGCGCGGCGCGCGGTCTTGGCGCGCTCGATGATGGCGCGGCAGTCGGCGAGCGAGCGCAGCGTGTAGACATGCGGCTCGTTGAAGCCGGGCAGCGGCGGGCGGACCGGCTCGGCGCCGGTGGCGAGCAGGAGCCCGTCGTACGCGACGGTTCCGCCATCGCTCAGCGCGATTTTGCGCGCGCGAACATCCACGCCGGTAACGTCCACATTGAGCCTCAGATCGACGCCGTTATCCGCATAGAAGCTATCCGGGCGCAGCGGCAGCCATTCCTCCGGCGCGGCGCCAGCGAGGTAGTCTTTCGAGAGGTTCGGGCGGTCCACGGGCGGCGCGGCGTCGCTGCTCACCATGACGAGGCCGCCTTGATAGCCCCGCCGCCGCAGCATCTCGGCCGCGGCCAGCCCAGCCGCGCCTCCGCCGACAATCGCGATCCGGTCCGGCGCCTTGCCCGTGAGCTTCGCGCGCGGCGAAGGGCTAGGCTGCGTGCGCTTCTCCGTTACGAATACCTTGCCGCCCCGCTGCTCCACCCCCCAGCACCCGATGGGGTCGAGGGCTGGCGCGCGCACCGCCTCGCCCGTGCGCAGATCGAACGCGGCGTGATGCCAGGGGCAGCGAACCGTATCGCCCGCGACAATCCCCTCGGCGAGCGGCCCGTGGTAATGCGTGCAATGCGCGCCGACCGCGAAAACCTCCGCGCCGCGCCGCACCAGCAGAACCGCCTCGCCGTGCGCATGGCCGAGCAGGCTGCCGCCATCGGCAAGATCGGCGACCGCAACTCCCTGCGTCAGATCGGGACCGCTAAGCTCTTGTTCCTGCGCCATCGTCTCTCTCCCGGCAATTTGGATTTCTTCTTCTGAAAAAACTAGATGGCTATGGTCCATCGCGAACGCCAGCGCCCACGCCCGCCCTTTTTCGCGATCGACTTCATGCGGGCGAAGCAGAGGGGTCATCCCGGGATACAAACCGGAGCGCTATTTCTTGCGGATCCCGGTTTGCGGTTCGCTTGGCGAGGATGATGCGGTGAGCCTCTTCCCCGGACGCCGCGCCTTCCCGCGCGAAACCGCCGGGCCTGCCGGAGCCGGAACCGCCGCAAATAGCGGGCGCCATCTTAGCGCCCATAATGGGGCCAAGGTTCGGGCCATAGCCCTGATTTCGTCCATAAGTGCCGTTAGCGACCGAGGGCGTCGGCTGACTTTGACCCGAGGAAGGACATCATGCGCGGCCTCATCGTCTCCGCCTTGGCGGCGCTTTTCATCGCGGCGGGCGCGTCCAGATGCGCCGCCGAGCAGGTTTCGCTCGAATATCTCGGCCTCGGGCTGACTGCCAATCTCGAACTCGCGCACGGCAAGTCCCTGAAAGGCGACGGCGCCGTCCTTCTCGTGCACGATACGCTGGGCCATAGCGGGATGGAGCTGATGGCGGCGCTCCAGGATAGCTTGCGCGACATTGGCGTGAATTCGCTAGCGATCACGCTCGGCCTCGGCATGGACAAGCGCCGCGGCATGTTCGACTGCAAGATGGAGCAGGATCATCGCCATGAAGACGCCGTGGACGAAATCGCGACTTGGGTTCAATGGCTGAAGGAGAAGGGCGCGGGCAGCATCACTGTCGCCGGACATGGCCGCGGCGCCAATCAGGTTGCGCTTTACGCCATCAACCGCGCGGACAAGGCCGTGAAGCGGGCAGTGCTGATGTCGCCCATGATGCAGAGCGAGGGAAAGGTTGAGGCGGAGTATCGCGCGCGGTTCGGGAGATCGCTCAGGGATGAGCTTGCGAAGGCCGAGGAGCTTGTCGCCGCCGAGCAGGGAAACCAGCTCGTGGACGTGCCCGGCTTTCTTACGTGCATAAGTCCGCAGGTGACGGCCGGGGCGTTCGCCAATTATTACGGCGTCAACCCCAAGTTCAAGACGACGAACCTGCTGCAGAGCATCAAGATCCCCGTGCTGATCGAGGTTGGCGACGCAGACCCCGTCCTTGACGACATCAAGGCGGCCGAGCCGGAGTTCGCCGCCATCAAGACCGTGTCTCTCGCGGTCATTTCCGGCGCCAACCAGGACTTCAGCGATTCCGGCGCCGAGGAACTCGCAAGGAAGATCAAGGAGTTCATCGGCCACAAGGCGGCGGGCGGCTGACGCGGCGCTCATAAAATCGGAACCGGTCTCACTCTCCCGGCATCATTCCCGGCCCCGCCTTCGCGGGGAGCTCCAGCGGGAATCCAAGTATCCCAACGCTCATCGAATACTGGGTTCCCGCCTTCGCGGGAACGACAAAGGAGCGGTCGCGTCCGATTAAACGCGAGATGTTTCATCCGCGTCAGCGGTAGTACCGCCACATGCGCTCCATGGTGTGTACGATCTCTTCGGCCGGCGGGGCGAATGGCTGCAGGTCGATGCGCACGATATTGTCGTAGCCCATCTGCCAGGGCAGGCGCATCAACAGCCGCCACAACGGAAGCCGCCGCCAATCCGCGAGCAGTGCGCCGCCAACGGGCTGATTCAGCTTGATGTGCAGCTCTTCCATCTCAAGCGTGCGGACCGAATAGGTGACAAGCGTGATTTCGCCGATCGCGCGCCAGGCGATGAGCCCGAAGCCGTCGATAAACAGGCCGTATTGGCTTGCGCCAAGCCGCGGCCTGTTCTCGGTGAAGGGGAAGAAATAATAGGCGGAGCAGCCAGAGAGGATCGCCGTGATCGAAAGGAGCTGCGTGCCCCAGGTCAGCCAAGCCGCGAATGTGGCCGCCGTGATCCCCGCGAGCACATGAAATCGCGCGGCCTCCTTGCGGTTATAAGGAAGGATGAACCCTTCCTGCAGGTACCCCGGTAATCCTGCGCGTCGCGCCATGAGCCGGTCCCAATGAACGCCCGGAACAACGATACAATGCAATTAAGTGTTTTCAGCGGCCAGTCTGCCCGCGGTGCCTCAGGAGATGATCGGCCAGGACAATCGCCATCATAGCCTCTCCGACGGGAACCGCGCGAATGCCGACGCAAGGATCGTGCCGCCCTTTCGTCACAATTTCGGTCTCATGGCCTTGCGCGTCTATGGTGCGGCGCGGCGTCAAGATCGAAGACGTTGGTTTCACGGCGAAACGCGCGACGATGGGCTGGCCCGTGGAAATGCCGCCGAGGATGCCGCCCGCGTGGTTCGCGAGGTATAGCGGCGCGCCGTCGGGGCCGATGCGCATTTCGTCGGCATTTTCCTCGCCCGAAAAAGAGGCGCAGGCGAACCCGTCGCCGATTTCGACGCCTTTCACGGCGTTGATGCTCATGAAGGCTGCAGCGATGTCCTGGTCGAGCTTGCCGTAGATCGGCGCGCCAAGCCCCGGCGCCACGCCCTCCGCCACGATCTCGGCCACGGCGCCGCAGGACGAACCCGCCTTGCGAACGCCGTCGAGATAAGCCTCCCAGCCGGGGACCGCGCCCGCGTCCGGCGTGAAGAACGGATTGCGATCCACTTCGGCCCAGTCCCAGCGGGCGCGGTCGATCTTCTCCGCGCCCATCTGGATCAGCGCGCCCCGGATCGTGACGCCGGGCAGCACCTTGCGCGCCACGGCGCCCGCCGCCACCCGCATCGCGGTCTCGCGCGCGGACGAGCGCCCGCCGCCGCGATGATCGCGAATGCCGTATTTCTGGATGTAGGCGAAGTCAGCGTGGCCCGGCCGGAACTTCTCCGCGATGTCCGAATAGTCCTTGGAGCGCTGATCCTGGTTTTCGATCTGAAGGGCGATGGGCGTTCCGGTCGTGACCTGCACGCCCGCCTCATTGGCGAATACGCCGGAGAGGATGCGAACCTTGTCCTCCTCCTGCCGCTGCGTGGTGAAGCGCGACTGGCCCGGCCGCCGTTTGTCGAGATAGGGCTGGATGTCGGCTTCGGTCAGCGGAATGCCGGGAGGGCAGCCGTCGATCACGCAGCCGATGGCTGGCCCGTGGCTTTCGCCCCAGGTCGTGACGCGGAAAAGATGGCCGAATGTGTTATGGGACATGACGGGGCGGCCTCGTCAAAGCCAGCGCAGGGTCTCGCCGTCGATCATGAGCACCTTATCTTGCGGCGCGTCAAGATGGAGAATTTCCTCGGGCGGAAGCTTGCGGGCGTGGCCGCTGACGCAGCGCACAGTGCCGTAATGGGCGACCACGACGGTGTCCGACGTCACTTCCGCGAACCATTCGCCGACGCTGTGGAACATTTCGCGGTAGCACTGGCCTCCGGGCGGGGCGATATTCCAGCGGTCGGCGTTGCGCCGCTCGCAAAGGTCTGGATCGCGCGCGACGATTTCGGGCCAAGTGAGCCCGGCCCATTCGCCGAAGCCGATTTCCCTGAGGCGGCCATCGGTGCGGTAGCCGTCCGCGGGCAGCCCCATGCTCGCGCGCAGGATCTCCATCGTCTGGCGCGCGCGGGACAGCGGGCTCGCCACGAAATCGAATCGCCCTTTATCGGCGATAAGCTCGTTCAAAAGGCCGCCATTGCGCCGCGCCTGCGAGCGCCCCGTGGCGTTGATGGGAATATCGAGTTCGCCCTGGATGCGCTTGGCGGCGTTGTAATCCGTCTGCCCGTGCCTCAGGAAATAGATCAGCGGCATGCAGGCTAGCGCTTGCAGGAGATGCTGACGCGCGCTTGCGCGTCGTTGAGGTTGGTCTCCATCAGGTTGATCTCGCACTCCACATCCTGGCTGCGGAACACCTTGCGCTCGCCGAAGGAAAGGCCGAAGGGCTGACGATTGACCGCGACGCGCACCTGGCGCGAGCCGACGGACTGCAGCGCCAGACGCACGCCGATTTCGTCGTATTGCTTCTCCTGATCCTTCTTCAGCATCACATTGTCGTAGAACACGACGGCCGAAGGCTCCGGCCGCGCGCTTTGCGATACGGCGATCGCGCTGCTCGGAGGCGGCGCGGAGGCGCCGGCGCTCGCGAGCGAGGCAATCTGGGTCTGGCATCTGCCGAACTGATCGGAGGCCGTCGAAAGGAGCTGGCGGATTTGCGCGACATCGGCGTTGCCGGAGCCGCCGCGGTCCTCCTCGGCGAGCTTCGCCTTCAACGCTTCGACCGAAGCCTGCAACAGCTTGAGCTGATCGAGGATCGAAATCTGCGGACGCGAATTCGAGCGCCCTGATGTTGGCCGAAATCGTGCGCACCTCGTCCATCAGCGTCTTCGCCACCTTCGGCTCCGCGCTCTGCTGAGCGGCCATTGCGCCGACGTTCGCCGAAATCGTCCGGACCTCTTCCATGAGCGTCTTCGGCGCCTTCGGCTCGGCGTTCTGCAGCGTGGCGATTGCGGTGCGGATTTCGTCCGCCAGGATGCGGCGCGTGTTCGGCTCCTGCGCCTGGATGGAGGCGCTGAGCGCGCGAATTTCGTCGACGAGCGCTTTCGGCGCCTTCGGATCCTGCTTATCGAACTTCGCGGCGAGGCCGTGGATCTGATCGCGGATATCGCGGATCGCCTCGGAGTAATCGGGCGCAGCCTGCCGCTCGGCAGGGGCTGCGGAGACGGGTTGCGGCTTGAGGCTCTCGGTTTTCAGGCTGTCGATGCGGCTCGAAAGCGCCTTGATTTCTTCAAGAACGGGCTTGATGCCCGGCTCGCCGGCGTCGGATGCCGGACGCGCCTTGCTGCTGGAAGCGAGGCCGTCGACCTGCTTCGAAAGGGCGCGGATATCGTCGATGAGCGGCTTCAAGGACACCGCCCCGCCCTCGGCCGTTTGAATGACGGGCTGCTGAGCGCTCGCGATCTGCACCTTGATCTCGTCAAGATTGCCGCGTCCGGCGGAATAGCCTGCATAGAAGCCTGCGGCGCCCGCCGCCACGAGCGAAAAGATCGCCGCCGCAACGAGCAGGGTCAGAGCTTTGAATGGTTCCATGGAATAGCTCGCTTCAAAGCCGAAAAGCCCCGGCCTTCGTCATGACAGTGTTTCTTTGCGCCTACAATTTCAGCTATTCGATGACTGAACGACGGCAATATCTGGGGCATCCTCCGCTTTCATGCCGACGACGTGGTATCCCGCGTCGACATGATGCACTTCGCCGGTTACGCCGCGGCTGAGGTCGGAGAGAAGGTAGAGGCCTGCGCCGCCGACATCCTCGATGGAAACCGTTCGGCGCAGCGGCGAATTGTATTCGTTCCACTTCAGGATATAGCGGAAATCCGAAATGCCCGAAGCCGCCAGCGTCTTGATCGGCCCCGCCGAGATCGCGTTGACGCGGATTTTCTGCCGCCCGAGGTCTTCCGCCAGATAGCGCACGCTCGCCTCCAGCGCCGCCTTGGCCACGCCCATCACGTTGTAATGCGGCATGACCTTCTCGGCGCCGTAATAGGTCAGCGTGAGCAGGGAGCCGCCATTCGTCATGAGCTTCTCCGCCCGCTTGGCGATGGCGGTGAAGGAGTAGCAGGAGATCAGCAGGGTTTTCGAGAAGTTCTCCGCCGTTGTGTCGATGTAGCGGCCGTCGAGTTCTTCCTTGTTCGAGTACGCGATGGCGTGCACCACGAAATCGAGCCCGCCCCAGTCGGCCTTCAACGCCTCGAAAACCGCATCGACGGAGGCCTCGTCGCTCACATCGCAGGGCAGCACGTGCTTCACGCCGACCTCCGCGGCGAGCGGCCCGACGCGCTTTTTCAAGGCATCGCCCTGATAGGTGAACGCAAGCTCGGCGCCTTGATCCGCGGCCGCCTTTGCTATTCCCCAGGCTATCGAGCGGTTGTTGGCGATGCCCATGACCAGGCCGCGTTTTCCGCTCATTAATGCTGCTGCTTCAGCCACGTGAACTCCCCGAGTTGGAGGCCGCCATCCTACACATAAGGATGGCGGCGTAAAGCGATTGCATGAAAACTTGGCGCGGCGCGTCAAGGCGGCTTATGCAAAACGGAAAAAGCAACTTCGGCGTTGGCGCCGAATTCGGTACACCGGCGCAACCGTTCGCGCTACGATGCATGCCGCTCGCGCACGCCCTGCGCAAGATTTCCGAACGTCACAGGCGCCAAGCCCAGGATTTGCAATGACTTCCAAGGCCGAAGCAGAAGACTTCACCGAGGCTTCGAACCCCGAAGCCCTGTTCACCCAATGGTTCGACGACGCCGAGCGCGCCGAGATCAACGATCCGAACGCGATGACGCTCGCGACCGTGGACAAGGCAGGCATGCCGAATTCGCGCATCGTGCTGCTGAAGGGCCTGGACCCGCGCGGCTTCGTTTTCTACACCAATTTCGAAAGCGCGAAGGGCCAGGAGCTGCTTGAGCACCCGAAGGCCTCGCTCAACTTCCATTGGAAATCGCTGCGCCTGCAAATCCGCATCAGGGGGCCGGTGGAGCCCGTCAGCACCGCCGAGGCGGACGCATATTACGCCTCGCGCCCGCTTGGCAGCCGCATCGGCGCCTGGGCGAGCCAGCAATCGCGCCCGCTCAAGAGCCGCGAGGAGCTGATCGAGGCGGTGGCGCGCTTCGAGAAGGAGTTCCAGGACATGAGCCCCCCGCGCCCGCGCTACTGGTCCGGGTTCCGGGTGATCGCGCTCGAAATCGAGTTCTGGGCGGATCGCCCCTACCGGCTGCACGACCGCGTTTGCTTCACGCGCGAGAACCCGGACATGCGCTGGAAAAAGACGCGGCTCTATCCGTGAGCGGCGCGCGCCGCGGAACCTATCGCAAGCGGTCGCTCGTCTCCTCTTGCTATAGGTTTTCCGGCGTGCGGCCGCCGCCGCCAACACGAACGGGCCATCATGTAGCGCGGCGATCGAACAGCGCCATCAGGGCGGAACCGATGCGCTCGACCCCGGCTCGCTTTTCCCGGCCGGCCTCCGACCCGTCGAGCGCGTGGACCAGCATCGCAGTATCGGCCTCGAAGACGAGCAGCGTCCCGTCGCTCAGTTGCGCGCAATCGATCCCGGCGTAATCGAGCCCGAGCGCGGCGGCGATGGCCGGCACGGCGTCACGCCAACCAGCGACAACGCTCTCAGGTTCGGCGAGAAAGCGCGCCTCTTCATTGTGCATCCAAGGCGTCGCAGTCGTGGCCGTGCGATAGTAATGGATCATCCAGCGGTCATTGATGGCGAGGTGATACGGGTAGGGGACGCCGCCGACGAACATGATGCGCAGCTTGCGGAACCAGCCGTCGGGGCTGCGGTAATCGACATAGGCCGAGCAATCGTACGCGTCCGCTTTCGTGCGAGCGAGATAGGCCGGCAGTTCGCCGGGATGGCCGAGCCGTTCGAGCCCGCGTCCGCCGTGGGTGTCGATGGGGCGCGCGAGCAAGGGATAGCCAAGCCCCTCGACGCCGCCGCCGCGCGCCGCGAGCGCCGCGTGCGTCACGCGCAGCGCCTGCGGCACGCGGACGCCGGGGATGCCGGCGAGCGTCAGCGCCAGACGATCGCGCCCCAACCCGCGCAGCCGCTCGGGCGCATTGATCGACGGCATGCCGGCGTGCGCCGCGAGGATCGCTTGCGCGCCGGCCAGCGCGGCGGCGCCGGCCTCGCTGTCGCCGAGCGCGTTCACGATCAGGTCGACGCGCGGGAGGACGCGCTCCGCCCGCTCAGGATCGGGCAGAAACCAGCGATGCAAGGTCCAGCGCGCATCGTCGATGACAAAGTCGAGCGGCATATTGCGCGGCCAGGGCCCCGCCAAACCGAGGACGAGCGCGTGCTTCGAACCGGCCTTCGCGCTCGGCGGAGAGAAGAGCCGTTGGCGCGCAAATGCTTCGTCGAACCAGAACTGCGCTTTCGCCTCGTCGCGCATCACGGTGGCGAGTTCCGCCAGCGCGTAACGTGACGCCGCATCGAGCGGATCGAGCGAGGCGGCACGCTCGTAAGCATCGCGCGCCCGATCGACGAAGCCGCCTCGCAGCAAGAGGTTTCCGAGCGCCGCTTGCACTCGCGCATCGCCTGCGTCGGCTGCGGTGGCGCGCTCGATCAGCGCCCACGCCGCGTTGACGCCGGCGGTAACGCGCTGCGACCCCGGAATGCGCAGGTGATCGCCGATAGACGGCGCATGCGCCAGCGCCATCGCATAGAGATCTGCCGCCCGGCCGGGATAGCCGTCGCCCTCGTTCGCTGTTGCGACCCCTGCAAAACTATTTCTCGTCCAGTTTGTCACCGTTTTTGCAGGCGTTTGAGGCGGCCGGGGTTCGCTTTGTTCTGAGTGGCGTTGTTGCGGGATTGGCTTAGCGCAGCGCTTGCACAATGGGCGTGGCGGTTCTGCCCATATTCGCAACCGCGACTGCTGCGATCAGCCCCACGACCGCAAGGGCGCCGACAAGGAGCAGCACCTTATGAGTGGGCGGAAACATCGATATGGCGACAATGACGGCCACCGCCGCGAAAATCCAGGCCATGGCTACCCCCTGGTTTGGAACGCGCCGCCAAGCGGCCAAGCCCTGCCTTGCATCCGCATCCTTGCGCCAAGCTTGCCGCCTCGCGGCGGCTCACACCTTCCGCTCGACGCCGCCGCTTTTCTGACGGTGCGTTGGGCCCAATCGGCGGCGTCGGCTTAGATCCGCGTCAAAGTGATCGCGACATTCGAAATGTCGGTCGCTCCGGTGGGGTTGATCGTGATCGATTGACGGTTGGCGTCGATCGATATGTCCATATCCGCCGTGAACCCGATGCCGTCGATCGTGGCTTTAATGCCCGCGCCGGTGATCGTCCCGGAGATGTTGCCGATCGAATCGCGCGTGATCTCTTTCCATTTGCCGGCGAGCTTGGTTCCCGTCGCGGCGACCTTGCTTTTGACTTCGAGCTTGTAGCTGTCGCTCGCACAACGCAAGGTCTGATCGAGCGACGCGCCGTTCGGCGTCACGTCGTAATGCACCTTGCAGCGAATTCGCTCGCGCCCTGCTGTCGTCTTGACGGCGCCTTCTCCCGACCAATCGCCGGCAAATTGAGAAAAAGCGCCGCCTTCGCGGTGTTGCGCGGGCGCGGAGACCGGCGACAGAAACAGGCCGGCCGCCGAGGCGAGCAGGAAAACGCTCCATTGCGGAAATTTCCGTGACATTTCTTTCTTCTCCGATCTCGTGTCTAAAAATCGCAAAGCCTAGTCAACGCGCTACAGCCAATTCAGCCAACGGATGGCGTTTGCCGGTCAATCGTCTTGCGAAACACGCCCGGCCTTGCCTTCCTCGACGTGCTTCGCGCGCAACTGCGCCTTGATCAGGCGGATCGACGCATAGAGGTCTTGCGAGTTCTTCTCCAGCGCGTCCGTGTTCGGCAGATATTTCGCCCGGAGGTCGACGTCATCCACGGCGGTCGCGCCGAGCTGGGAGTAGGAGACGGCGTTTCCGATTGTGCCCGTGAGAGCGAAGCTACCTGCGGCGCTCGTCGCCCCAAGTCCGAACGCATCGCGAAGGTTGGATGGCCCGAGCAGCGGTATTTGTACGATGGGTCCCGGCCCCACACCCCATACGCCGAGAGTCTGCCGAGATCCGCGTAGTGATACTCCCGGCCCCACGTGGCGGCCACATCGCGGAAACCGGCGATGCCGACCGTGCTGTTGACGGCGAAGCGCTGCGTCGTATTCCAGGCCCGTTCGGCATTGCCTTGCAGCACGTCGTTGATGAGAGTGACCGGCTCCCCGATATTGTTGGTGAAATTGTGAAGGCTTTGACGCACATCCGAGGATAGCCCCGCGGCATAGGCGCGGGCCGCCGGCTTGAAGACGTAATCGTCGAAAAACTTGTTGACTTTAAAGATCTCGCGGTTGAGCAATTCCGCCGGGTCGTTGGCGGCGTCGGTCTTGCCTTGCTCTATGGGGTCGAGCGGCGCGCGGCTGAAGGGGTTCCAGGCCTCCTCCGCACAAGCGGGGCCGGCGAGGACCGAGACGAGCAACACCGCCCCTATCCAATGGACCGGCGAAAGTGCGCGCCGTATTTGCCGGACGCTCCCGCCCGCCCGCACTTCGAACCCGGTGGCGCCGTGAATTGCAGTCGATTGGGTTCTCATGGATGGGTGACCAAACTCTTCCATCTCGGCTCTGGTTTTGACAATTGCTCATCTAAAAACGTTCGCCAAGGGTCAAAATGGTAGCAAACTGTAGCGGGAGTTTTTCAAACCAAGGTTAGGAAGCGCGAACGCCACGACCGGGAGCGCGGATTGGTGAAAGCGCGAGCAAATTCTCAGCGCCCTGGCGCTCCGCGCCCAGGCCGCCGAAGGTAGTGAGCAGGCGTTGCCAAGCCGGCCCTACTTACATGATTTCGAGAGGTCTTCCAGGAGCGCGCCCGATGCGTCATCCAAATCGGAAGCCATGATTTTTACGAAGTCAGGCCCGACCTTCTTCGCGCTCGCGTCGAGCTGCACCCCTAAAGCTTGCAGCTTGGCGTCGTTCGGATTTTTCTCGGCGAGCGCGCCACCCTCGTCCTGCAGCCGCCAGAAGGCGCAAAACGCCGCCGTCTTCGCTTGATTTCCTTTGATGCCGGCGACGAGCTTTTGAACGTCGGCCTTGCTTGCCTTTGGCGGCGACGGGCTTTGCGCCGATGCTGGCGTTGCCGAAAGACCTGCGAGAATCGCCACCGTGAGTATAGGTTTCAGGTTCATGGCCGAATCCTTATGCGATCGCCTGTTATGATGATCATCATGTACAAGTCCAAAATATCGGCGGTTTCACGGCACGGAAACATCGGGATTGCGTGCGACGCCTGCTGACCGATCCCTGATCGACCTCCCAACGATTTCCAAAACAGTCTTGGCTTCGCCTGCCGCGCACCATGAAATGCACCGCCTTCCCCATCAAGTTTGCGGCGAGTTTTCGATCTCTTGCGCTTTGCGCAGGGCGTTACGGAATTGTATGAAAGCGCCCCATGCGGAAGTGATCGCGATGAGGGAGAAAATACAAAGATTTAACGCGCCGTGTCCTTTTGTGATCGCGGGTTCTTTACATAAGGTCGCTGCGTCAAGTGTTTTTTTCGTTTCCGTTGCCGATGTTGGCCCGCATCGATGGTTCTTTACGGCGTCCGGCCGAAACCGGCGCCAGCATCCAGGGCCGACGCAAGCACTGACCGTGCGGATGGCGCAATGTATTAAGCGCAGATCGCTCTGCAACCAACGTGTCGCGCGCTCACCCTCCCGGTCCGCACCCGCTGATGGCGGAGGGGCGGAAACGTGAAACCAAAAAAGTCTTTTGCCTTACCTTTCCTTTGCTCCGTTACCGGCGGCTTATGCGGCTGCCAGATCGAAATGCATGCCGTCTTTCCAGAGGCGGCCTAGCAGAACGGCCAGCTTCCGCGCAACTGCGACCCGCGCCTTTTTGGGGCCGTGGGATTTCAAAAGCTTCAAGCCCCAGCTCCTGAGCGCAAACCGCTTCTTGACCGTGGTCAGCATCACATTGGCGGCCTCATAAAGGTAATGCCGCGCCATGCTGTCGCCCTGTTTCGAAATGCCAAGACCGACATCGGTCTCACCCGACTGATAGCGCTTCTCCGTGAGCCCGAGATAAGCGCCTATGTCGCGCGTGCGCCCAAAGCGGTGGACGTCCTCGATGGCCGCTATAAATGCAAGCGCTGTGATCGTGCCCACGCCAGGCACGCTCATAAGACGCCAGGCCACTTCGTTGCGCCGGGCCAGGTCTTTCAGTTCATCGTCCAGCTTCACAATCTGCGAGTCGATTGCAGCCAACGCCTCAAGCAACGCCGAGACACCCGCCCGCATAAGCTTGTCATTCTGGACCGCTTGATGAGCCGCTTCGGCAAAACTCTTCATCCCGGCGCGGGACGGCAGCTTCACGCCGAAAGGCCTTAACAGCCCGCGCACCTGATTGCCGAGCGAGCGCTTCACCCGGACGAGCTGATCGCGCGCGCCGAGCAAGGTCTTGATCTTGTGGCTCTCCGCTGTCTTCACATGCACGGCCGTGAACCACCCCGTTCGAAGCATCTCCGCCAAAGCCCACGCATCCGCCTTGTCGGACTTAATCCGCCGGCTCTTAATCGCATCGGCTGCCCGGCGGGCGTCCATGCAAACCATCGGAAACCCCATGGCCGCCAGGGATCGGTGCAAATGGGGCGTAAAGGATCCACTCTCGATGCCAACCTTCTCAAGCTTCCCCTGAAAGCCCCTTAACCGGCCAGCAATCATATCGGGATGCGTGTCAACAATCCCCTGCCAAGCAATCTTGCCTGCCTCATCCACAATACATACCGCTGTCTGCTTGCCGCCCACGTCCAATCCTGCAAACATGCCCATCGCTGCTCTCCTTCCTTGCCGGGAATCACAGGCAGAAAGCTCTCACTTTCCGCCGGAGGGCAGCAACCTCATGTACGGGATGTATTAAATTAAGCCCCACATTGAATGAGGCGACGGCGAAGAGAAACGCTTGAATGGCGCCGTTCTTGATCGAAGCCTTGAGCGAGGGGGATTTCTGCGCCGCCGCTCGCAATTCGCTGAAAGAGATTCGCTCTTCCGATTGCGGCAAATGAGCGATGACAGGCTTCAGCCGGTAGAGCTGGCGCCACGCGAAAACTTGGCCGAGCGCGAAAGACGACGCCAGGACCATAACCAACATGACGACTGCGAGCCCGGGCTCGCCATCGTGGTAGCCGAAATAGGCCCAGGCCATAACCACAATGACAATGACCACGCCAAAAACGAGCCCCGTCACGATGGACGGCCCCGGCTCTTTCAGCTTGAGTATTTCCACAATTTGCGCCTTTTGCGCTTCGTTTACGAGATAATGGCGGCCCGCACCGAACAGCGGCAGGGCTGGAGCGCGGAAAACGTAGCCATTCGCCACCTTTTTAAACGTGGAGTACTCGATCTCGGGGGTGTCCATGGCTGACTCCTTGGCGGTCTCTCTCTGTGGGCCTTTATCGGTCGTTTAATCGAGCTTCGAGGTTCAAACGCGCTGCCGGGCGGCAATCGAAACGATGCCAATTTATGCCGCAGACTGTATATTGGAAAATGCGCCGACAGATTTCCGCGGGCTTGACGCGCGGACACGGACGCCGCGCGCGGCTTTTGAACCTTTTCACAGGCTGGCGCCACTCAGTACTAGGAATTGACCTGAGACAGAACAAGCCAGCGAGGATTCTCCAATGGCCCTCGATCGTCGCACATTTCTAAAGACGGCAGGCGCGGCGCTCGCGTTGCCAGCCATAGGCGGAACCGCTTGGGCCAAGACGCCAGACGCCATTTCGCTGGAGCAGCACCAGACCGGTTATCGCAGTCAACGCGGCCGGTCCACCTGCTACGCTTTCGCGACTTGCGCGGCAATGGAAGCCGCCTACAAGCGCAAATACGGTCTCAATCTGCACCTTTCCGAGCAATACGCGTTCCATATCAACAAGGTTTTCGAATTATTTCCGTCTTGCCTTACGGATAGGACCATTCTGCATGAGAACAACAGCTCCTATTGGGGCTTTCAAGGCGGCGCCGGCTTCGTGAGCAAGCTCGCGGTTTGTGCGCTTCCCGAAGCGCCGGCCGCGCCCTATTTGACGGGCGCCAAGATGAAGGCCCTCAAGGAAGCCACGCCGGCGTGCGGCGAACTCGACTTCAAGTCGTCGACCCAGGAGCAACTCGACGCCTTCGAATTCCTGGAAGCTCACATCCCGACGGCGGCGCGTTACGTAGCCCGGTATCGCGTTTCGGGTTTCGGGCAGCTGCCCTCGAAGCCATCGGATAGCCAAGTCGAGAGCGTCCTCGCCGGCGGCCGCGAGGTTATTGCTGCAGTCTTCGGAGGCTCTCATGTCGTTCTTATCATCGGCTACGATCGCGCGAAACGATTGTGGCTCGTGAAAGACTCGCACGGCGAAGGCAAGCCGGTGCTCTGGCCCTACGATAAAGCCAAGATCGCCGAGGCTGCCTACGTCACCGATGTATCGCCTCCCGACGCGCCGTCGCAGAAGGAGGCATGGTGGATCGGGCGTTGGCATATGAACCACGATGGCCACCAGGGTGAACTCGTCATACGGCGCACCATCGATTTCCGGCAGCCCAAGGGACCGACCAAGCTCGGCAATTACTATGCGGGCGGGAAGCGATTCGACGTCAACGGCAGCGTCATAGATGGCGGCCACGGCTTGCGTTTCTGGGTTGCAGACACGCAGGATCGCGTGAAGCCAGGCGAGCGCAGAGGCCAGGAATTCACCGTCTACGCGTTTTCGGCCGACCCGTACAATGCGGCCGGGCTAACGGCCTTCGGCGGCACGCCATTTGGGGTCAAGCTCAGCCGCGGGGAGATTACGGTTAAACCTTCGCCGCGTTTCAGCGCGGACGCTTGGCTCGGCGATTGGAGCCTGAGCTGCGACGGCGCGCCCGGAACTTTGTCGCTCACGTCCTTGGCGCCGGTGAATGGGTCCTATCGCACAGAGCGGGGCCAAACCCTCTCAATGAAAGGAAGTTTCTATGGCGCCCATCCGCATCTTCTCAAACTGCAAATTATGGCTCCAGACGGCGACCGGCATCTGCAACTCGCGTTTCACACTTGGGAGAGCGATGTAATTTCTGGGATCTCCGCCTGGAACGGTCACAATTGCGGGGTGGCGGGCGTCCGGCTCACGGCCTAGGCAGAGTTTCCCAATCAAGCCAATGGATTGCCTTTGCCGGTCATCCCGGAACTTGATTACCCAAATGTTCCTGCTATGTTCTCATATGCCGCCGATAGGGCGGCTCAATGGAGGCGGCCATGGCGCGGAACCCGGTACAATTTCAGAAGGGCATGAGCCGGACGGCGTTTCAGAGCTGTTACGGCAGCGAAGATCAGTGTCATGAGGAGTTGGTGCGGCTGCGTTGGCCGGATGGCTTTGTCTGTCCGGTCTGCCAGGGACGCAAATATAGCTTTTACGCTGCGCGGCGAGCCTTTCAATGCTCGCTGTGCAGACGGCAGACTTCGGTCAAGGCAGGCACACTGTTCCACAAGTCGAAGCTGCCGCTTAGCACGTGGTTCCTCGCGATTTATCTTATAACGCAAAGCAAGAACGATATTTCCGCGCTTGAATTATCGCGCCAGCTCGGCGTGAGGTACGATACGGGTTGGGCCGTGAAACAGAAACTCATGGCCGCCATGAGCGAGCGCAACAAAGACTATAAGCTCAAGGGCTCGGTTCAGATCGACGATGCTTACATCGGCGGCGAAAGGAAGGGGCCATCCGGACGCGGCGCCGAGGGGAAGACCCCTTTTCTGGCCGCCGTCGAGACCCGTAATGGCAAGCCGGTCACCATCAAGCTCCGTCTGGTTTCGAGCTTCACCAAAGAGGCGGTGGAGCACTTCGCGCGAGAAGCCCTGGAGCCTGGATGCGACGTGATCAGCGACGGCCTCGCCTGCTTTTCAAGCCTGACCAAAGTTGGCATGACCCACACGGCAATCACGCGAGGCCGGGCTTCGCGCCGCATTGTCGATCCGAGGTTTAAATGGGTGAATGTCAGTCTCGGCAACATCAAAAGCGCCATCACCGGAACTTGCCGCGCCATCCGCCCGCGCCATGCGGCGCGATACCTGGCCGCCTACGAGTACCGCTATAACCGGCGTTTCGATCTGGGCCAGATGGTTCCCGGCCTCGCAAAAATTTCAGCCAAAACAACGCCAATGCCCTATATAGCCCGTCTGGCGGGAACATTTGGGTAATCAAGTCCCGGAAAGGCGCAGCCTTATCCGGGATCTGAATAAATCGCAGGTTTCAATTTTTTGCTGGATCCCGGCTCGCGCTTGGCCGGGATGATGACGAAGCGTTGGGCGAACCGGCCGAGTTTAGGCGCGCTGGCCCATGGCTCGCCCCGAATCCGTTTCAGCGCGCTGTGTTGCACGGCGATTTCGGCGCTGCGAGCAGTTCTTTCACTCCTCCTCCTCCGCGTGGCCGGAGGTGACGCCGCCGATGAGGTTGGCGCGGAGCAGGCGTTCGGGCGACAGCGCGCCGTCCGCGGTCGCGCGAACACGCCAGGGCAGCGACGCGAGCCATTCGCGCTGCGCCTTGAGCGCCGCCACGGCCTCATCGCGGCTCACCTCCGCGAAGCGCACGCTCATCCCCGCGGCGAGCCGCCCCGCCGCCGCCATGCCGGCGCCGATCACGGTCGCGATGCGCGGATAGCCGCCCGTGGTCTGCCGGTCCGCCAGCAGCAGGATCGGCTGGCCATCGGCGGGGACCTGCATGCCGCCCGCCGTCGTGCCTTGCGACGCGAGTTCGCCCGCGAGGACGCGTTCGAGCGGCGGGCCAGCCAAGCGGAGGCCCATGCGGTCGGAGTCGGGCGCAATCGTATAGGCCGAGGCGAGCAGCGTTTCGAAGGCGCGCGGCATGAACCAGTCCGCATTCGGGCCGCGCATGACGCGCAGAACCTTCGGCGCGGCGACGTTCGCGTCGAGGCAAACCGGGCCGCGTTCGGGCGCGGCGGCAAGGCGAAGCGGCAGGTAGTCGCCCGCCGCAAGCGCGCGGCCCTTAAAGCCGCCGAGGCTGGCGCGCCGGTAGGTCGAGGCCCCGCCAAGCACACGCGGAAGATCAAAGCCGCCCACCGCCGCAACATAAAAGACGGCGCCATCCCTCGGCGGCGGAAAGCGAAAAATGTCGCTCCGCCGCGCCGTTGCGCTCTGAAACGGCGGGACGCGCCGGGCCGCCTCCGCAGTTTCGATCGTGAAAGGCGCCGCCGCGCCCGCCACAGCGAGCGTAACGCCGTCCGCGCAAACGCGAAGCGCGAGCCCGGCGCCCATGACCTCGATCGCGGCTTCGCCCTGCGCGTTGCCTGCGATCGCGTTGGCGACCTGCAAGCTCTCGGCGTCGAGCGCGCCGGAAACGGGGACGCCGAAGCGCTGAAACCCCTCGCGGCCCAAATCCTGAAACGTCGCGGCGAACCCCGGCTCGACAACCTGCAGGGACGCGCTCACGTCGTTTCCTCCGGCGACGGCGTCCAGCCTTCCACTAGCCGCCGCGCGAACGCCTCTATCTCAGCCGGACCGGCCGGGTAAAAGCGCACGCAGTCACCGTGGCGCAAGCGCGGCTCGGGTTCGCGCGCCATGTCCCAGGGCACGAAGGGCGTCCGCCCGATGAGGCGCCAGCCGCCGGGGCTTTCGAACGGGTAGATCGCGGTCATGTCGGCGGCGATGGCGACCGAACCGGCGGGTACGCGCGTGCGCGGCGTGGCGCGGCGCGGCTGGCGCAGCGGCTCGGGCAGATCGCCGAGATAGGCGAACCCCGGCAGGAAACCGAGCATGTAGACGCGATAGTCGCCGCCCGCATGAAGCGCGGTCGCCTCGTCCTCGGTAAGCGCCGCCTCGCGCGCGACATCGGCAAGGTCCGGCCCGGACGCGCCGCCATAGGCGACGGGAATGCGCCAAGTCCGTTCGGCGCCTGGCGCCTCGCCGCCCGTCTCCCAGAACCGTTCTATTTCCTGGACGATCCGCTGCTTCGGCAGCGTCAAGGGATCGTAGACAACAGTAAGCGACGACAACGCAGGTATGCATTCCTTGAAGCCCGCAAGCATCGACTCTTCGATAAGGCGGCTCAACTGAAGGATCGAGAGCGCAAGTTCTGTTCCATGGTTTCGTCCGAAATCGACGAGCAGGGCGCTTTCGGCGCAGTCGAGAAATTGGGGGCGGGCGCGCATCTTGAACACCAAAGCCTGGCCGATTGCATAAAAGAAAAAGCGGGCCGAATGCTCCCATCGATGGAGCACGCCGCCGGGCAAAGCGTCAAGGCGGGAAAAACAAGTGTGGAAAGCCCGAGATAAGCTTGGAAAAGTAACGCTGCAGCTTGCTAATGGCTCCGCGAAGGAGCGGGAACTCTACGGTGCCGGCGAAGCGTTCAGCTTTCCCAATTCCGGGGGCTAAGAGACCAGCCGCGCCGACGGTTAGCCGCGCATGCAGGTAATGGAAGCATGTTGATGAGAGCGCAGGATGTCTAACCGCAAAGCAAGATTGAAATAAAGCGGACAGGCTGGGGAGCCTGCGAACTGTAGCGTCATACATAGTGAGGAGGCGCAGTGCCGGCCCGGCGAAGCACAAGGGAGCCGTGCATGAATTCGCGGCGGCGCAGCCGGAGGCGATTTGAACAAAGAAAGCAGAATTTGCTTCCCGGAAAAAAAAGAAGAGGTTGCTTATCAGACACCCGCTTGCTTGGGACTAAAGTAAGGCCGCTATTTGTCAATAGAATTCTTGAGAAACGGCTCTTTTGTGATATACAGGATGTATTCCCCGCAGATGCGAAAGGCGCACGATTGTGAAACAAGCAAATAAGGTCAAGGATCTCGGCTCGAAGCGCAAAACCGAAGCGCGATGGCTTGACAAAACGGAGATCCAGGGCAATTCCTACAAAAGTTTGGATAGTTCAGCTCAAGGCCGTTCCAGGAGCCCGCAAATGATTGAGGAAAGCTTCGAGAATAATGAGATTGTGGAATTCACGACTCAGATTGTATCCGCTTATGTCAGCAATAATGCCGTAGTGGCCGGCGACTTGCCGAGCCTGATCGGGGACGTTCACTCAGCGCTCTCACGCGCATCGTCGAATCTGATCCAGGCCCCGAAGGAAGAGCTGAAGCCGGCTATCGCCGTGAAGAAGTCGCTGACGCCCGACTACATCATCTGCCTGGAAGATGGCAAGAAGTTCAAGTCGCTGAAGCGGCATCTGCGCACGCATTACAACATGTCGCCGGAGGAATACCGCGAAAAGTGGGGTCTGGAGCCGAACTACCCCATGGTCGCCCCAAAATACGCGGAAGCTCGCTCCAATCTCGCCAAAAAGATGGGCCTCGGGCAGCGCAAAGCGCGCTAATTCGCTCCTCGCACACGATGTTGTGGAGCCGCCGCGAGCTTATCGAGTCGGTTTCGGTGCATCCTCTCTGCGGAACGGCTTGCACTTCAACCCGCAAATCACCGATAGTTTCCCAGTCATGGTGATCGGTATGCCGAAGGCGGATCGGCACACGGACATCGGAGGGGCTAATGTCATCGGAACTCGCGTTCCGCGCGCAACTCATCTTGCGCGAGCAGCGGGAATTATACGATTATTGGCGGGCGTGCGCGCAGTCGCGCCCCATTCCGTCGCGCTTCGACATAGACCCGGTCGCGATCCCTCATCTGCTGCCTGGCCTTAGCCTCCTCGACGCCGGCCCTAGTCTCGATTCGCTCAGATACCGCCTCGCCGGGACGCGCGTCGGCGAGATCTACGGCGCCGAAATCACCGGGCGCGCGGTGTTCGAAATTGGCTTTTCCCACAAGCGCGACTATTGGCGTTCGGTCTACCGGCGCGTGATCGAGGAGCAGACGCCGATGCAGGGCGCGGTGCGCGGGCCTGCGGCCGGGCGCGAGCATCTCGTCTTGCTATGGATGCGTCTTCCGCTGAGCGGCCTGAAAGGCGGCGTCGAGCGCGTGCTTGGCTACGACGCGGCCGTGCCGTCGAGCATCAACGCGATCAGACCGAGAGCGGATGAGGATGAAGCGGCGCGGCAGGAAAAACGGCGCGCGGGCCTTTAGGCGCACACGAAAGCAAGACAAAGGGAGAAGGGCTCGACGCGGGGTTGCCGAGGCCCTTCTCGGAGGTTTTCATGAGCCTCCTGGCGGAAGCTTCACCCTTTCGTATGACAGATGTGTGGCGGGCGCATGATATTCCGTTACTTTTTTTCATGACCCAATCACGAAAACGGTGAGCCTTTTCGGGCCGTGAGCGCCCATCACTATGGTTTGTTCGATGTCGGCGGTTCGGGATGGGCCGCTGATGAGGTTGACGGTTCGCGGCGCCTGCCCCGCGCCAAACGCCGCGCGGAGCTTGGCCCAGCATTCCTCGTATGATCCGGAAATGTCTCCCGCCTGGACGGCGACGAAGTGGTTTTCAGGAAGAAAGTTGAGCGTCGACGGATTTTCGGGGCCGGAGCTGAAAAACAGCGTTCCGGTTTCCGCCGCCGCAGCGAACGCATGGCTCAGCCCAACGGCGTCCGCCGGCTCGGCGCGCCCGGCCAACACCTCCAGCAGGGCCGGATCGCCGCGCAAGCCATCGAAAATCGCGTCGTCTCCGGCGCGGAGGCGCATGGGCAGGTTTCCATCGCGCAACGCGGCGGCGATCGCTTCGGGCAGCGCCTTCAGGGAGCGCACGCGAACAGTCTTGGCGCCTGCATTCTCAAGCATGACTTGAAACAGCTTGATGAGTTCGGCTCTCGGCTTTTTCGCCCGCTCGGGGATCACGCTGGCTTGCGGGTTGCGGAGGCGCGAATGCACGAGTTCCGCGCCGCCCCGGCTCGTCGCCGCGCACGCCAAGCTTGGCGCGCACGCGGCCCAGCACCTCCGCCCTCGCGTCGTCCGCCTTTTCAGCCATGCCGCTCGCGCTCCCGTTCCAGCCGCCACGTCCGCTCTTCCCACAACGCCATGAAGGTCCTCGGCGCTGGCACCGGCAGATCGCGATGGCGCGTCCAGGCCGCCGCCAGCGGAAGTTTCGACAGGCGGCGCTTCCTGCCCGCCATGAGCGACAGCGCGCGCCCGGCGACGCCCGTGGCGAACCGGTAGAGCGCGGGCCGCTTCGCAAAGAATGCCCAGGCGCGCAACGCCGCTTTCGGCGCCGAGGTTGCAGACTGTTGCGCGAAATCTCGCTCGCGCCAATGCCGCATCATCTTCGGCAAGGGAATGTGCATCGGGCAGACGGCCTGGCAGCGCCCGCAAAAGCTCGACGCGTTGGGCAGGTGCGCGCCGTCGTGGATGCCGATGAGCTGCGGCGTGAGCACGGCGCCCATCGGGCCGGGATAGACGCTGCCATAGGCGTGGCCCCCGACAGCGGCGTAGACGGGGCAGTGGTTCAGGCAGGCGCCGCAGCGGATGCAGCGAAGCATGTCGTGGAATTCGGTCCCGAGCATTTCGGAGCGGCCGTTGTCGAGGAGCACGACATGATAGGCGTCCGGCCCGTCGGGGTCGGCTTCGCGGCGCGGCCCGGTGGAGAATGTGGTGTAGCTCGTCATCTCCTGGCCGGTGGCGGAGCGCGCCAAGAGGCGAAGGATCGCCGAGGCGTCTTCGAGCGTGGGCACGAGTTTCTCGATGCTCGCGATCACGATATGAACGCGCGGCAGGAGTTGCGTGAGATCGCCATTGCCCTCGTTGGTGACGATGATGGAGCTGCCCGTTTCGGCGATGAGGAAGTTGGCGCCGGTTATGCCCACATCGGCGGACAGGAATTGCTCGCGCAAAACGGTGCGCGCCTCGCCCACAAGCTCCGAAATCTGCGACAACTCGCGCTCGTCCGGCAGGTTCTTGTGGGCGTCGCGGAAATCCTTCTCGATCTGGTCGCGGTTCAGATGCACGGCGGGCGCGATGATGTGGCTCGGCGTCTCGTGGCGCAGCTGAATGATGTACTCGCCGAGGTCCGTTTCCACGGGCCGCACGCCCGCCGCCTCCAGCGCCGCGTTCAGCCCGATCTCCTCCGAGACCATGGACTTGCCCTTGGTCGCCGTCTTCGCGTTCGCGTCGCGGCAGATCTTCAGAATGGCGGCGCGGGCTTCGGCGGCGTCCCGCGCCCAATGCACATGCCCGCCCGTTTCGATCACCTTGCGCTCATACTCTTCGAGATAGATGTCGAGATGGTCGAGCACGTGATTTTTGATTTCGGTCGCGGCTGTGCGCAACTCGTCGAACTCGGGCAGGGCCGCGCGTGCGGCGGCGCGCTTCAGGATGAAGCCCGTTTTCACATTGCCAAGCGCGCGCTGAAGCTGCGCGTCGCCAAGCGCGCGCGTCGCGTTCTCCTTGAAGTGGAGCGAGGTTGACTCCATGACGTTCCCCCCCGAGGCAAGCCCTGAGTAAAGCGCAATGAAAGAGAACCGCCAGGACTTTCCGGGCGGCTTTCGTCAGCCGCCTTGGGTCGAAACCGGCGATTCTCGCTTTGAGTAATCCTGGGAGGCGGAATCCGCAAGACTGGGCTCATCGTCGCGGGGAAGATTCAGCCGCTCAAGGAATTGCCGCGCCGACTTGCGCTTTTTATGCCTGTCCCACCTTTTCAAGAAAGGCCTGGTGAGCCGCATCATGACTTCGCCGCACATTGGAGCGTGCAGGCTATCGTGGTCTATGTTGCTCGGGACAGAGTCCTGCCGCACGGGATACGGGGCGAGGTGAAAGCTTGAGATGCCGGTTTTCCAGTATTCGAAAAGATCGGTGTCAATCTGTGTACGCATCGCTTTCAGGTTTATAAGCGCCTTGCGCGCGCCTTCCAGCGTGACGAAATAGGCGGCGGCGTTTGCGCCGGGCTCCGACTTGAAAACGATATCTCCCGCGGGATGCTTTGCGAACAGTTTCGTGAAACCGAGGCCGCGAGGATGCGGGCACCCTTCCAGCTTCAAAAGCTCAACTTCTTCCGGCATATCGCGACCCCGCGCCACGGCGAGAAACGCCTCATCGAAAACCGCGTCGTCCTCCAGGACGATAGCCTTCGGCCAAGCGCGCGCCACCACGACGCCGAGCGCCTTTAGATGGCTTAGATAGCACCCTATTTCACTGGGAGTCGGCTGATATCGCCAGGGCCGGAGAGGGGACACTCTTCGCAACTCGGTCTCGGACAGAGACGCGCCGTCCACAGCATTCACGCGCTCATATCGCAGCCCCATATCGATGAGGCGCTTCGATATCGCGGCCATGCGTTCTGTGGCCCGCTCCAAATTCAGCACGAGAATTGGCGTTTGATGGGGGGCGGGCTCAGTTGTCTCCACTGAATTCGGTTGAGGCGTCATCTCTTTGGCTTGCTGCATCGACTTGCTATGGAAGCGCTTGCACGAAGGACCAGCTTGAATTTTCCAGTGGGCATGAAAGCAAGGCATCGTAAAGCACAACAGCAGAAAGCGGTCCAAAAATTTTGTGTATTTTCGCCGGTATTCGACCGGGGCTGTCGATAGCGCAAGGCAGGCAGCCGGCGCCGTTCCCGCGCCCGGCTTTCTGCTAGGCGGGAGCAGGCGCGCGGCGGAAGATGAGGCGCAAGAGCAGGTAGTTGACGATGAAGGACGCCGCCGCGCCCATCAGGACGGCGGCGACAGCCTCGGGCAGCGTTTCCTTGCCGATGATCCGGACCGCGAGCCAGATCACCGAAACGCGCATCGTAAGCGCCGTGCCCGCCGATAGCGCGGTCTGCGACAGGCGCGCCGCCGAGAGAGCCGACTGCTCGGCGCGGAAAACCCAGAACTCCAACAGCGGGTAGTTGATCGCGAGCGCGACGAGAAAGCCGATGGCGGCGGAAAGCTCCAGGCAAAGGCCGAAAACCCGCGACAGCATCAAGGTTATGGTGAAGTCGATTCCAAAGCCGAACGCGACGACGGCGCCGTATTTCGCGAGGGGCAGGCAGCGCGCGAGGTTCATGCGTCCGCCCTCGCCAGCAACAGCCCGGCATGCGCGTCGCGCCAGCGCCGATCGAGCTGCGGCAGCGCCTCGAATAGATCGTAGATGTTGTCGATCTTCGCGCCCATGACGGAGAAGATGCGCGGCCCGTCCGCATGCTGGTGTAAGAGGATCGGCCGGCCGTCGTCACGCTCGTTCTTGATAAGGACGGTCTTCACGTCGAACAGCGAGCGCATATGGGCCGCGTTCTGCATGCAGGGCAGGAAGCGCTTCGCGTCCTGGACCATGTGCCGCCAATGCGACTCTTTCGGGAGCCGCTCGTTCACCCGATAGGGCGAGAGATCCTTCGACGCATCTACCCAGCTGTAATGCGGCGTGTAGCGCACATGGGTCAGCGAATAGAGTTTTTCGGCGGGGAACGGCATGCAGGAAAAGAATGGCCCGTCCATCACGGTAACGGCGAGTTTCGCCAGTTCCGGCGGCGGCTCGACAAGCGCAATCTCGGCAAGTTCGTGCTTCATGGCGAGAGGCGCGAGCCCGCTTTTCAGCGCGAGATTGTTGATGTTGGCGTAGGTCACGTTGAAAAGCGTGTTCGAGGTCAGCTCCTTCCCGCCGCCAAGGCGCACGACGACGCGGCTCGACTTCGCAGCAAGCTTCATCCACCGTCTCGCCCATGAGAACCGGCACGCGGGTCGCCGCCAGCTTCTCCCGGAGGCCGTCGCGCAGCGCCGTCCAGTCGAAGGCGAATTCGCGGCAGACGAAAACCTCCTCGATCAGTTCCGGATCGAACAGGAAGCGGAGTTGCTTCGGCGCACGCGAAAACGGCGCGCCGATTGCGTCGAACATGCGGGCGAAGCGCGCGGCCGACACTTTCGAGCGATGCGCGGCGATCGCGTAGAGCATGTCGAAATCGCCGGCGACGGCGTGGCTGAAATCGCGCGTGAAGCGCTCCTGCAGCGCGCGCGAGCGCATCGCCGTGGTGAAGCTGCGCGGATAATGAAAGCCGCTATGGATGCGGGCCTGATTGACCCGCGACGCGCGTTCGAGAAGGCCGCCGCCCGCCTCCACCACCAGCACGCGGGGCGTCACCGAGCGCAGGAATAGCGCGAGGCAGCAGCCGTAGAAGCCGCCGCCGACGATAACCGCGTCGTAGTCGTTGACGCGCATGCCCGCCTCCTAGCGTGGCGCGGGGTTATAAGCTCCGGCCAGAACCCGGAACACCACGGCGAGCAGATCGGCCTGCGCCTGGAAACTTGTGATCTTGGTCGGGATCTTCTCGCCCTTCGGATAGATGCGCGAGGTCGGCAGCTCCTTCACCTTGAAGCCGAGCTGCGAGGCGCGCACCGTGAGATAGGCGAGCAGCTCGTAGCGCACGAAGGCGTCGCGGAAGGGCTGCACCTCCGGATGCTTGAGATAGGCGCTCGAATAGGCGCGGTAGCCTTGCGTGGTGTCGGTCAGCCATTTGCGCGCGGCGAGGCTTAAGATGGGCGCGTGCAAAAGCCGGATAGCGAGCAGGCGGCTCAGCGGCGTGTTCGCGCTTTGGCCGCCGCCGATGAAGCGCGAAGCCTGCACATAGCCGTAGCCCTCGTCGAGCGCGGCGATAAAGTTCGGGATCGTCTCGACGCCGTCCTTGCCGTTGCCGTCGATGGTGATAATGCCGTCATAGCCTTCGAGCAGGAGCACTGCGTAGCCGCAGCGCAGTTGCGCGGACAGCTTGCCGGGGCCGAGCTTCGTGATGAGCGAGCGCACGCCCACCGAGGCGAGGAAGTCTTCGGCGAGCGAGCCGTCGGTCGAGCCGCCATCGACGAGAATTGTGTCGGCCTTGGCCGTCAGCCCCAGCGCGTGCATCCGCCGGAGCTGTTCGCGGATGCGCTCCCCTTCGTTGATCACCGGGATCAGCACCGCGTGGCGCGTGGCGCGCGGCCTGAACTCCTCAACCTTGAAATCCGGCACGGACCAACCGCGATCCTTCATCGCCCTGGCAAAGTCTTCAGTCATTCGGCAGCGACCTTATGCAATCCCGCACCCAACTCGACGTTCAAGTCGTGGACGCTCTCGTAGAAGCTGATATTGCCAATCTCCTCGACGATGTCGTGCCGCGCGCCGCCGTCAAGCCGGTCCACGATGTGGGCGATGCCGAGCGCTACCGCCGCGAAGCCGAGCGAGAAGAAGGCGGCCGTGCCGCTTTGCGCGATGGCCGTGCTGAACCAGCCGGGCTGCACATGCGCTTGCAGGAGAATGACGGCAACGGCGTAGACGCCGTAGCTCGCGGCCAGCGCGAACACAGCCGTGGAGGCGAGCGCGAAGATCGACAGGAAGCGCGAGGCCGAGTTCGAGACGATTTCGGCCACGAGTTCCAGCCGCTGCGTGAGGCCCGCGCCGCCGCCTGGGCCAGCCGGCTCGATCTTTTTGCGCACATAGGGCAGCGCGCCCCCCTTGCGCTCGAAGCGAAGATCGATGGGCGCCGTGGGCCGCGCCAGGATCGCCACAAGGTGATCGCGCGGCAGCGCGATGGTCTTAAGGTCCCGGCTCTGCACGCGGTAGCGCGAGATGAGGCGCAGGAACGAGTGCGAAAAGGGTTGCAGAAGCCGGCGTTCCGGCCTGGTGCCGAGCAGAACTCGGTTCGTCCGCATCGCTTCGCCGGCAAGGGACAGAAGCTGCGCATGCGCCGCTTCGCCGAAGGAGGTCAGCACGGCGACGTCGCCGATGGCCTCGGACGCGGCGATCATGCGCCGCCGGTAATAGCTGATGGCGTCGCGGACCAGAACGATGCGCAGGCTCTTGATGGCGGCGAGCTTGCCGCTGGCGGCCTCGATGGCGGGGCGGCGCCGCTCGCCGATCACATAGACGATTTCCCAATAGCGAAGGTTCTGGCCGCAATACTCGGCGAGCGCGGCGATGGCCTCAAGCTCGGCGGCGGCGTCGCCTTCCTGGGCGAGGCAGAACGAGACGAGGTATTCGGGTTGCTTTGTCATCGGCTCAGTCCCTGGCCCCGGCGGATTTGCAGGCAAGGAGCGCGGCCTTGACGTTGGCGAGGTTATCGCCGCCCGCCGCACGCATCTCGATGGAGAACCAGCCGCCATAGCCCTGGCCGAGGATGGCGCGGGCGAGCGAGCCGAAGGCGGCTGCGTCTTGCGGCGCGGGCGCAAGCTGCGGCTCGCTGACATGCACGTGCGACACGTGAGGCGCGGCCTTCGCGAACCACGCGGCGCCTTCGGCGAATTCGCCGTTCATGTGCAGCGCGCCGATGTCGAAATTGACGGTCACGGCGGGGTGGGCGGCGCGCGCCGCAAACGCGATGGTCTCGCCCATAGTGGTGAGAAAGTTCGTTCCGTAGGCGGCGGCGTTCGGCTCAAGCGCAAGCTTCGTTTTCGCGGCGAGGCAGAGGTCGCCTGCGCGGCAAAAGACGGCCTGGGCGATCTCCTCGGCCTCCGCGCGATCCATGCCATCGGGAATGGCGCGGTTGGCGGGCGAGCCAAGGACAAGGTTCGGAATGCGGAACCGGCCCGCGAAGGCGACCGCACGCGCGAGCGCGGCCTCGAAGCGCGCGCGTTCGGCTGCGGCGCCGAAAAGCCGCGCGTCCTTCACGCCCCAGAGCAGCGACTGCATCGAGACAAGTTGAAGCCCGTAACGGCCGATTTCTTCGAGGAAAGCCGCCGCCGCCGCGGCGCCCGGTTCGAGCGCGTCCGGATCATCCGGGAAGACCTGCGCCGGGGCGATCTCCAGCCCGGTTACGCCTTCATCACACAGGAATTCGTACACGGCGATCCGCTCATGCGGCTTCCAGGCGATGTTCGAGATGGCGAGCCTCATCCGCGCGCCTCCGCGGACGCGAACGCCCTGATCTCGCTCAACACCTCCTCGCGGCTGTAAAGGTATGGGCCGGAGCGGCCGAACGCGCCCGCATGTTCGGTGCGCACGTCTTCCTTCCACAGGGGCGCCGCCGCATTCGCGAAAGGCTTGCCCGTCAGCGCCTCGTGCAGATCGCCCGCGCGCCAAGGCTCGGAACAGACATTCAGCACCGAAAGGCCGTTGGCGGCGGCCGTCTCGATGTCGCGCTTCAGATGTTCGAGGTTGTAATACTGATAGGCGCTGTCGCTATTCGTGAAGCCCGTGCCGAGGAAGCCGATCCGCTCGAACGCCGCCTTGAGCGGCTCGCGCCCGCCGCTTGCAGCGAGCCGGGCGCGGTCGAGTTTATACATCGCAAGCTCGGCGTCGTAGGAGAAGGCGGCATGGAGGATTTCCAGCTCCAACGGATCGAAGGCGGCGCGGACCTCTGCAAACTTATCCACGCGGATGAAAGACGGAACGGGGTTCAGGATGTCGAAGACGAAGTTTTTCTTGAGGCCCCTGCCGAACAGCGCCGGCAGCCGGATGACGATGGCGCCGCGACGCTCCTGGGCATGGACTTCAAGCTCGCGGCGGTTCTTCCCATACGCCTTGACGGTTTCGTAGCGGGCCTCGCTTTCCGTGTAGCCCTTCGAAACGTCGTCGAAAACCGCGATTGTGGAAATAAGGATCAGGCGCCCGATCGCGGCTTCGCTCATCGCCGCCATCAAACGCTGGAGATTAGCGAGGTCCGCCGCCGGGTTCGCGTTCGCCGCCCACATCGCGGCGGGCGCGCCCGCGCAGACGAGGGTATCGAAGCGCTGGCCGGCGATGGCTTCGACGGTGCGGGAATTGTAGGCGCGCGAGAACGCGATCTGCCGGGCCAGGAAGCCGCCGACGAACCCGGTGCCGCCAATAAGTCCGGCATTATCCCACATGAAAAACCTCTCTCCGCGCGTAGGCGCTCCGGCGAGCCTGAGGCTCCGCTTTAGTCCCCAAGAAGACGCAGGGCAATATTGACCCTTCAAATATGCGCAGATATTTATCTGAAGTGGAAAAAATAGCGCTGGCGGTATGCAAGGCGGGAATATGGGCATCATCCTTCGACATGCTCAAGGATGAGGGCGCCGAATTCAGCGGCTCGAACCTCATGGTGAGCTTGTCGAACCATGGGCCGCATGGTTTTCAGCGATCTGCCGTGGCCCAGTTGAAGAAGCTAGCCCATGGCGTTTCGCCAAAGGAATGAGATGAGCGATATTCTGCGCGCGAGGACGGCCGCCGTTTCCTCTCCGTCGCTTCTGGCGATTGTCTACACGGCTTCTATCGCCGCCGCCTTGCTGATCCTCGCCTTCGCTCGCTTCAACGATGTGGCCGGCGTCATCAAGCCGTTTCTTCAGCGGGCCGCCGATGGATCGCTTTACAGCCTCGATCTCGGCATCGCGAACTCCATCGTTCCGAAGTCTTCGCCCATTTTCACCGTTCTGTCGGCCCTGAGGCTCGATCTCACGCATCCGGCGTTTCTGGTTGGCGCCTACCTCGCCTGCAGCGTGCTGGCGGGCGTCGCCGTCTGGCGCATCGTCTCAAGGGTATTCGGGGTCGAGGACCCCTGGCTGCAGCCGTTTCTGCTGCTTGCGGCGGCTTTCGCCGAGCAAAAGCTGTTTCCCTGGCATAAGGCCGACTGGCTATCCGCCTACAATTTCTCCTTCACGGCGGTCGCGACGGCGCTGCGCTTCTGGTTCCTGTATTTCGCGCTGACGGGGCGTCATGCGGCCATGTGCGCGACGCTTATCCCGATCAACTTCCTCACGTTCAAGGTCGGCTGGCTGCCGACGCTCGTCGCCGCCGCCGCCATGATTGCGGCCCGCGTCTCGTCGAAGGCGGCCTGGGCGGCTTTGGCGGTCTCGCTCGCGCCGGTCGCCTATGTGCAGCTATTTCAACCGGTATCGGTTGCGCCGGAAGACGCGCGCGCTTTGTTCGACGCAATCGGCGCCGCATTCGGAAAAGAGGATAATCCCTTCCAGGCGCCCGTCATTGGCGTCGCCCTCTTCCTGCTGGGGTGCGCCGCGCTCTGGACCGGCGACATCGGCGCGCCGCGGCCCGCCGCGAAGCCGTTCGTCCGCCCGGCGATCCTGATTTCGCTCGCGACGCTAGTCGGCGGCGGCTTCTACCTCACCATCGGGTACAAGGTCTTCGCCGTGCCCGCAATCGCCTGGCTCAGCCCCATGCGCGCGCTCGAGCTTGCCTCCTTCCTCATTTACCTCTCCGTCGCGGTGAAGGTGCTCACGACGGAAAAACTTGGCGACCCGGAAAAGGCGCTGATCTTTTTGGCGCTCGTGCTTTACCGCACGAACGGAGGCGGGCTCACGGTCATCGCGCTCGCGGCCTTGGCGCTGATCCTCATCGCCGCGCTCATTTACGCTGCGCGCCGATATTCCGCGCGCGCGGCCCGTCTCCTGGCGGCGCCCTTCTTCGATCTGAGACTGCTCGCGATCCTGATGCTGCCGCTGATCGTTTTCCAGGGCGTGCGCATGGCGGAGGGGTGGAACCGGTGGACCTATCGTCCCGCACTCGGCTTTGTCAGCCGGAACGCGCCGCTTGGCATGCTGGCCGCGATCCGCGAGAGGCCGCAGGATGCGCGCTACCTCTTCCTCGCGCGTGAAGGGCAAGCCTGGGTCGGCAAGCCGGAATGGAACGCCGCGGTGCGGAAATCCTCGCTCTCCGGCGATGCCTATTATCTCACGCGGGCGAGCGACATCGAGCGGCAGGGCCAGCTCGACGGGTTTGTCTCAGGCGTCACCGGCGCGCTCGATAGGGGGCGCGATCTATCCGCCGGACAGCGCGCGAAGGCGAAAGAGTTCGGCGTCGCCGCAGTGGTTCCCGCCTCGTTGCGCGACCGCTTTCCCGGATGGACGGAAGCTAGCCAAGCGGACGGATGGCTGGAGCTTAAGCCCTAAACGCCTAAGCAGAGTTTCCCAATTAAGCCAACGGATGGCCTTTGTCGGTCATCCCGGAACGGCGCTTGCGCCGTATCCGGGATCTTAATAGAGCGCTCATTTTTTTGGGCAAATCGGCGGAGTCTGCTTAGGCGGCCTCGGCTGCATCGAGCCGCATGGGCAGCCCCGCCGCCGCCATGCGCCGCTTCGCCTCTCCGATGGTATGGTCGCCGAAATGGAAGATGGAGGCGGCCAGCACTGCGCTCGCGCCGCCGTCGCGGACGCCTTCCACGAGGTGATCGAGCGTGCCCACCCCGCCGGATGCGATCACGGGCACGGTCACGGCGTCCGAGATCGCGCGCGTCAGCGGGATGTCGAAGCCGGCGCGCGTTCCGTCGCGGTCCATCGAGGTGAGCAGGATTTCGCCCGCGCCGAGGCCGACCACCTCCTTCGCATAGGCGACAGCGTCGATGCCCGTCCGCTTGCGCCCGCCATGCGTAAAGATCTCCCAGCGCGGCCCGGCGCCGCCTTCGCTCTCCACCTGCTTGGCGTCGATGGCGACGACGATGCACTGATTGCCGAATTTCTCCGCCGCGCGCGCGACGAAGGAGCGGTCGGCCACCGCGGCTGTGTTGATCGAAACCTTGTCGGCGCCGGCGCGAAGCAGCACGCGCACATCGTCCAGCGTGCGCACCCCGCCGCCGACCGTGACCGGCATGAAGCAGCGCTCGGCCGTGCGGCAAACCACATCGAGGATCGTGCCGCGCTTTTCATGGCTTGCGGTGATGTCGAGAAAGCAGAGCTCGTCGGCGCCGGCTTCGTCATAGGCGGCGGCGGCCTCGACCGGGTCGCCCGCGTCGCGCAGATCGACGAAATTCACGCCCTTGACGACGCGCCCGTCCTTCACGTCAAGGCATGGAATGATGCGCACTTTGAGCATGCGGACGCCTCTATCGGAGTTTGAGTTAAGTGTTGGGGTCTTGCTTTTGCGCTCTGCCCCGCGTCAGCGCGCAAATCCACGGGCCGTTGTCATCGCGCAGCGCAAGGACGAGAAAAGCGAGCAAACCGCCGTCGAACAGAAATGGCGCAAACGCGAGGCCGGTCAAGGTCCACACGAGCGCGGCGCCGGCGACGGCGAGCGCCGCCGAGAGGCTATAGCCAGCAGCGAGGCCCGTGCCGATGGGCGATCCGAGCCGCCACCATATCGCCGCGCCCGCAACCGACAGGATCGCGGTCTTGATGATCGCCATCCCTTTGAGAAGCGTGGCGAGATCGGGGTCCGCGCTGCGGGCACCGCCGTGCCCGGCGAGCAAGAAAACGGCGCCTCCAGCCAAGGCGCAGGCCGCGAGAAAGCCGAGGCGGCGGAAAAGCGCGCTTCCGGCTTGGATTGGGCGCGTATGGCGGGGCGCAGCCGCAGAGGTGGCGGTCTCGAAAGCGCCTGCACCGCCGTAGCGTTCTTCTAACAACGACATGTGCCACCTCCTGCCTTCTCTTTACCACAATGAGGATCGCTCCAGCGATCAAAACATAAACAGCGACCGGCGCGGAGGAGCCTGCCGTGATCCTGATTTATCGCGCTTACCCCTCGATGCGGGAAAAGCCGGGGATTGCGGGTGCGAGGATTTGAGCCGAGGATGATCGTTTGAAGGAAGTTCTGTCTTTCCTCGCCGACGACAAACAGCTACCGGCGCGGTTCTTCGATCACGACCTTATCGAAAGCCAAACTCCGAAACGCTGGAAGTAAGTATCCCCCGGCAGAGCCGGGGGCTTTAGAATTGGAGCCGCTCGAAGCGGCAGACGGGGTCGCTAACGCGGCCCCAAAGTTTTCGGCCACCTGAAGGTGGCAGGTTCAGCGCCAAAGGTTGAGTTGGTCGAGCCGCTGATCCTCTTTCTCCTGGTTTCGGATATAGACCCGGATAGCTTCCTCATCCAAGCCCACGGTGTTCACGAAAAACCCTCGCGCCCAGAAATGCTGGCCCACGAAATTGCGTTTGCGCTCCCCGTAGACCCGCGCCAGATGAATTGCGCTTTTGCCCTTGATGAACCCGATTACCTGCGACACCGCATATTTGGGCGGGATCGAAATCATCATGTGCACGTGATCGGGCATCAAATGTCCCTCCTCGATCTTCAACTCCTTCTGTGCGGCAAGCTTGTGAAAGACCTCTCCGAGGTGACGGCGCAGCTCCCGATACAGCGTTTTGCGCCTGCATTTCGGAATAAAGACGACGTGATATTTGCAGTCCCAAGTGGTGTGGCTTAGGCTCCCATACTCGTTCATCGGTGGAGTTCCCTTCGTGTGCGTGGCTGCTCACGCTGGAACTCCGCCGATGGACTGCGGAAAACGTCAAACTGCTACTGCCTCCCCGGCAGAGCCGGGGGATCTCCCTTGGATGTTAGTACGCCTGGGTTCGCATAGCGACTTCAGTTTGTAGCGTTGCGTCACCCTTCGATCTTGGAGAAGTCGGCGATTTGTAGCGTGAGAGCGCGGATTTGCGCGAGCAGCGTGAGCCGGTTCTCGCGGATGCCGGCGTTGTCGGCGTTCACCGTTACCTTGTCGAAGAACGCGTCTACGGGCGCGCGCAGCTTGGCGAGCGCCGCCATCGCGCTCTCGAAATCCTCCTGGCCAAGCGCCGCCTCGACCTCCTCGCCGACCGTCTTCACGGCGGCGGCGAGCGCCTTCTCTTCCTTCTCCTGCAGAAGCTTGGCGGCGGGCGCGCCGTCGAAGCTTCGCGCGTCCTTCTTCTCCTCGATTTTGAGGATGTTCAGCGCGCGGCGCACGAGCGCAAGCAGGCTCGCCCCGTCCCCGGTTTCGAGGAAGCGGCCGAGCGCCTGCACGCGGCGAACGATCATCAAGAGATCGTCCTGCCCCGGCAGCGCAAACACGGCGTCGATCAGATCGTGGCGCGCGCCCTTGTCGCGCAGGTACACCTTCAGCCGGTCGGCCAAAAATTCCATGAGATTATGCAGGTAGTGCATCGCGCGATGGAAGCTCGCCTCGTTGTAGCCCGCCGCGAAACCGTCCCGCGCCGCCTCGAATTTGCGGCGGATGTGCGGGTGCTGCAGAAACTTCTAAATCAGCGTCTCGTGGGCCTTGAAGCCTTCCTCCGCATGGCGTTCGAGCGAGACTTCGAGCTGGCCGCTGGCGTGGAACAGCGGCTCGGTGAAGCGCAGCCGGATTTCTCTCTCCAGGACGATGCGGATCACACCGAGCGCGGCGCGGCGCAGCGCGAACGGGTCCTTCGAGCCGGTCGGCTTTTCGTCGATGGCCCAGAAGCCGACCAGCGTGTCGATCTTGTCGGCGAGCGCGATGGCGATTGAGACGGGGTTCGACGGAACGGCGTCCGACGGCCCTTGCGGCTTGTAATGCTCGGCGATGGCGTCCGCTATCTCCGGCTTCTCGCCTTGCGCGAGCGCGATGTAGCGCCCGATCACGCCCTGCAGCTCGGGGAATTCGCCCACCGTTTCCGACATCAGGTCGGCTTTGGCGAGGCGGGCCGCGCGCTCCGCGTCATGCGGATCGGCGCCGGCGGCGGGCGCGAGTTCCCTCGCCAGGCGCTCGATGCGCTGCACGCGCTCAAGCTGCGTGCCGAGCTTTTCGTGGAAGGTCACTTGCGCGAGCAGGCCGGTCAGCTTTTCCAGCGGCCGGCCGAGATCGTTCTCCCAGAAGAACTTGGCGTCGGACAACCGCGCGCGGATCACGCGCTCGTTGCCCGCGATAATCGCCTTGCCGCCGTCCTCCGCCTCCAGGTTCGAGACGAGGATGAAGCGGTTCGCCAGCTTGCCGGTTGATTTGTTGCGCAGCGAGAAGCATTTCTGATGAGCCTTCATGGAGGTCATCAGGATTTCCTCGGGCACATCGAGGAAGCTTTCGTCGAATTTGCCGGAATGGACCACGGGCCACTCGACGAGCCCCGCATTCTCAGCCAGCAGCCCGTGGTCTTCAACAAGAGCGAGCCCAGCATCCGAGGCGGCAAGTTGCGCGCCCTCAAGAATGGTCTTTGCTCGATGCTCTCCTGCGACCACAACCCTAACGTGTAAAAGCGCCTCGGAATAGTGGGAGTTTTGAGAAATCTTCAATGTTTTTGGCCGCGTGACCTTTTGGCCACTCATGAAGCGATGACCGAAGGTTGTATCGCCGCTCTTCACGCCATCGACCTCGAACTCGACCGGCTTGTCGCCGAAAAGGCAGAGGATGGAGTGCAAGGGCCTGATCCAGCGGATCCGGCTCCTGCCCCAGCGCATGGATTTCGGCCAGGGAAACTTGCGGACGATTTCGGGCACGGCCTCGGCGATGATCGCGGCGCCCTCGCGGCTCGGCTTTTCGACCCGGACGAGGTAGTAATCGCCCTTTGGGTCCTTCACGAGCTGGCACTCGCGGAGACTTTTCAGGCCCTCCTTGCGCAGGAAGCCTTCGACCGCCTTCTCCGGCGCGCCCACGCGCGGACCCTTGCGCTCCTCGACGGTGGCGGCCGATTGCGCCGGTACGCCCTCCGCTATGAACACGATGCGCCGCGGCCCCGAATAGGATTGCGTCGCGCCGGCCGTGAGCCCGCCTTGGGCGAGCGCCTCGGTAATCATGCGCGCGAGGTCGGCTTCGGCGCGGCTCTGCATGCGGGCCGGAATTTCTTCGGAAAAAAGTTCGAGGAGGAGGTCTGGCATGGCGCGGCCTGGATTGGATGGGTCTTCGGATGCTTATATCGGCATCCCGTTCATAGAGGCTATGAGGAATGATCGCTACAGCAGGGCGCGTCAATTCCGTGCAAAACCGGAAAGTCTTGCGCATCGACATTCGCGCATCGCCGCCGCAGCTGTTCCGTTTAATTCCTGCGAGTTTTCCGCCGAAGGGCAAACCGGACAACGATGCCTTCGCGGGGACGGCGGCCCTGAACGCATCCTCCGATAGTCGAGCCCGGCGCGGCGCCAGGCCAGCTTGACCCGGCCCCCTCCCGAAGGCAAATAATGCGTTAAGCGAGGCGCCGCCAGCGGGCCTCTCTCAGTTTTGCGGCAGGCTTCGGCAAAGAGCGTTACGGCATAATCATGAGAATGGCCGTCTTGCAGCATGTCCCTTTCGAAGGTCCTGCCGCCATCGGGGATTGGGCGAGCGCGCGCGGCGTCGCGGCGAGCGTGGCGCATCTTTATCGCGGAGATCCGCTGCCCGCTCTCGACAGCTTCGACACGCTGGCCGCGATGGGCGGACCGATGAGCGCGAATGACGAAGCCGTCTACGATTGGCTCGCTCCCGAGATCGCGTTCGTGCGCGAGGCCATCGCCGGCGGCAAGATCGTGCTCGGCGTGTGCCTTGGCGCGCAGATCATCGCGAAGGCGCTTGGCGGGCGCGTCTATAAGGGGCGCGAGAAGGAGATCGGCTGGTTCCCGGTCGAGCGCGCCGGGGAGCATCCCTTTTTCGAGCGGCTTCCGGCGAAATTCGTCGCCTTTCACTGGCATGGCGAGACTTTCAGCCTGCCGGGCGGCGCCGTCAGGCTTGCGAGCACGCCGTCGACGGACAATCAGGCCTTCGCCATCGGGGCCACGGTCCTCGGCCTGCAATTCCATCTGGAAGCCACAAAGGAAAGCGTCGATGCGCTGATCGAGCATGCGGCCTCCGACATCGAAGGCGGCCCGTTCCAGCAGCGGCCGGACGAAATCCGCGCCGGCGCCGGGCATTGCGCGGAGATGCGGCCGCATCTTTTCCGGCTTCTCGACACTCTCGCCGGGTTCCCGCCGGTTTCATGACTTAGCAGCAGAGGCACCCATGGCGCAGACACGCACACCTTCGAAATTCTTCAAGCCTCTGGCGGCGGGCGCCCCGGCGCCGTTCGTGGACAAGCCCGTCCGGCTGGAGCGCATGATCCATTTCGTGGCGCCGCATGTAGAGAAGATCCGCGCGAAGGTTCCCGAGCTGATCAAGCAGGTGGACGTGGTTCTGGGCAACCTCGAAGACGCGATCGCGGCGCAGGACAAGGAGGCGGCGCGGCGCGGCTTCATCGAGTTGGCGCGGGCGAACGAGTTCGGGAAAACGGGCCTGTGGACGCGCATCAACGCGCTGAACAGCCCGTGGGTGCTCGACGACATTCTGGAGATCATGGCGGCCGTCGGCGGCAAGCTCGACGTGATCATGCTGCCGAAGGTGGAGGGCGCCTGGGATATTCATTATCTCGATCAGCTGCTCGCCCAGCTCGAAGCAAAGCACGGGATCGGGAAGCCGGTGATGATCCACGCGCTTCTCGAAACGGCGGAAGGCGTCAACAATGTCGAGGAGATCGCGGGCGCGAGCCCGCGCATGCACGGCATGAGCCTTGGGCCGGCCGATCTCGCCGCAAGCCGCGCGATGAAGACGACGCGGGTCGGCGGCGGCCATCCGTCATACGGCGTTCTGGCCGATGGCGGCGCGGATGGCGCGTCGCGCGCTTTCTTCCAGCAGGATCTCTGGCATTACACCGTGGGGCGCATGGTGGACGCCTGCGCGATGCACGGCATCAAACCCTTCTACGGCCCCTTTGGCGACTTCTCCGACGCGGCGGCCTGCGAAGCGCAGTTCCGCAACTCCTTCCTGCAAGGCTGCGCCGGCGCCTGGACGCTGCATCCCACGCAAATCGAGATCGCGCGGCGCGTCTTCACGCCCGATCCGGCCGAGGCCGCATTCGCGCGGCGCATCCTGGAGGCGATGCCCGACGGGAGCGGCGCCGTCATGGTTGACGGCAAGATGCAGGACGACGCCACTTGGAAACAAGCAAAAGTCATGGTTGACTTGGCGGATATGGTCAAGGCAAAGGATGGGTCCGCCGCGTGAGGTCCATCGGCCGCAACGCTGAGAGCGCCGATCCCTTGTATGATATTGATAGCGATGTTCGAAACATGGTGAAGGAGCGGCAGGCGAGATACGCCATCGGGGAGGTGGTGAAGCACCGCTTCTTCCCGTTCCGGGGCATCATTTTCGATGTCGACCCGGTTTTCAGCAACACCGAGGAATGGTGGCTCTCGATCCCCGAGGAAATCCGGCCCGAGAAGGATCAGCCCTTCTACCATCTGCTCGCCGAGAACGAAGATACGGAATACGTGGCCTACGTGTCGGAGCAGAACCTCCTGCCCGACGAAAGCGGCGAACCGCTCCGCCACCCGCAGCTCGGCGAGCTGTTCGACGAGCTTGAGAACGGCGAGTACCGCTTCCGCGGCGCTACCTCGAACTGACGGCCGCCAAGTCGAACCCTGGACAAGATCGTTTTTCAGCGACCTGCTATGCCCGACGCCGGTCATATTTCGATGCACATTCCGTCATCTGCGGTCTCGTATCCGAGATTTGCAATTCTGCTCAACATGTCGTCATTCATATGGGTCAGAATGAGCCGCTTCGGCCGGATGAAGGGGAGCTGCGCCTCTAATGTCGCTAGATCCAGATGCAATGGAATTTTCTTGGCATAAAAATAAGCTTCAGCAATAAAGAGATCGGCTTCCCGCCCAATTTCGATGAGTTCGTCGCACCATTCGGTATCGCCGGTGTAGGCTATAACCTTGCCTTCGGCTTCGATGCGGTAGGCAAAAAACGGACCTTCAGGCGGACCATGACGAACGAGCGCCGCCTGCAATTCCAATCCAGAATTGAGCCGGGTTCTTCCGGCCGGAAGTTCGCGAAGCTCCAATTTGAACTTCTGCCGTGTGCTCGACGATCCGGGAAAGGTCGCTTCCATCGCCTTTTCGTACCATTTGGGAAGTCCTTCTGGGCCGAATATGGTCAGAGGATGGGTTCGTTTTGCAAAGAATTGAGCATCGAGAATGAAATAAGGGATGCCGCCGAAATGGTCGCCATGAAAATGGGTGATGAGAATGGCGTCGATAGAATTGCGATCGATGTTCTGCCGCTTCATCGCAACGAGGGATGTGGCGCCGCAATCGATGAGAAACTTGGTATTCGACGCCTCTATGTGAAAACAAGTGTTGAATTGGCCTCCGCTACCGAACGCATCCCCGCTGCCAACGAATGTTACGCGCACGATAACCCTCCACGGATCGAGTATCGTCGCGCATAAACTGCATGGTCAACCCGAAATGCAGAGCAGGCGCGTTGTGCGAGGATCAGAATGTTGACGCGCCGAAGGCGACGGTTGCGGTGGCGAGTGCGGCGATGCCTTCGCGGCGGCCTGTGAAGCCGAGCCCTTCGCTTGTGGTGGCCTTTACGCTCACGCGCTCGATCTCGACGCCGAGCAGCTCCGCCATGCGCGCGCGCATCGCCTCGCGGTGCGGGCCGATCTTCGGGCGCTCGCAGATGATCGTCACGTCGGCGTTCGCGATGCGCCCGCCCTTCGCGCGGACGAGCTTCACCGCGTGGATCAGAAAGATGGTGGAATCCGCGCCGCGCCATTGCGGATCGGACGGCGGGAAGTGATCGCCGATGTCGCCCGCGCCGATGGTCCCGAGCAGCGCGTCGGTGAGCGCGTGCAGCCCGGCGTCCGCGTCGGAGTGCCCCTTCAGCTTCTTGTCGTGCGGGATGTTCACGCCGCATAGCGTGACGTGGTCGCCCTCCTCGAAGGCGTGCACGTCGAAGCCGCTTCCCGACCTCACATCGGCGAATGCGGCGGGCGCGCCGCCCGTCACGATCAAGTCCGCCATGCGCAAATCCTCCGCTGTGGTGATCTTCATGTTCTCGGACGCGTTGCCGACGAGCGCCACGGTGAGCCCATGCCACTCGGCGATGGCGGCGTCGTCGGTGAAGTCGGTGCGGGCGGCGGCGGCGCGATGCGCCTCGACGATCTTCGCGTAGTGGAAGGTCTGCGGGGTCTGCGCCCGCCACAGGCCGTCGCGCGAGACGGTGCCCGCGCTGCGGCCGCCTTCGCCGCGTTTCAAGGTGTCCGTAACCGGCGCGGCCGCGATGGCGCCGTCGAAGCTCTCAAGCGCGTTCAGCGTATCGGCGATGCATCGAGCGGAAATGAAGGGCCGCGCGGCGTCGTGGATCAGCACGGCGTCCGGGGCAAGCTCCGAAAGCGCATCGATGCCGTTCGCCACCGAAATCTGGCGCGTCGCTCCCCCAAGCGCGGGCTTCAAGAGCTTCGAGGATCCCAATCCCGCGACCGCCTCCTCGTAGAGATCCTCGTCGCCCGCCCGGATGACGGTCAGCACATAGCGTATCTCCGGGTGGCTGGCGAAGGCCTCGATGGTGCGCCTCAGCACCGTCTTGCCGCCCACGAAACAATATTGCTTCGGGCGCCCCTGCTGCTGGCCTGCGCGAACGCCGCTTCCGGCCGCCACGATAACCGCCGCGTTAGCGCGCTGATTTTGGTCTTGCTTTTGCATAATTGGGAAAACCGAGAGGGAGGGGGATAACGCCAGAATATAAGCTGCCTTCATTACAGCCAAGCGCTTTCGCAAACGCGTGATTTTGCCTGCTGACACGGGGACCGGATTTGCTAGAATGCCTACAACTTAGTCGCTCTGCATCCCTGCCTAGCAAGTGGGCAGGCATTGTTGCGGTGCGGACTCGCTCAACCGTAAGCTTGTCATTGGATGAAGCCGTTTTGCTCAACTCGATGAGTTCCCGCGAGAAGACGAAAAGAAAAACCGAAATCACTGGGCCGCTCGATTTCAAGGCGCTTGTGCAGGGGCTCCCCCACGCCGTGCTCGTCGCGGACGGCGAGAATCGCATCGTCTTTGCGAATTTCGCCGCCGAAGTCTTCTTCGATATGAGCGAGGCGTTGCTTAAAAAACGGGCACTGCATTCCGTCATGGCGGCGGCCAATCCGCTGGCGGCGCTCGCCAACCAGGTGAGGCAGACGTGCGGCGCCGTCAACGAGTACGAACTCGATCTGAGCTTCCCCGATAAGCCCCGCCGCGCGGTCGACATCCTCGCCTCGCCGCTGGGAGAGGACAGCGATCATGTGCTTATCCTGATCCAGCAGCGTAGCATGGCCGCTATGATCGAGCGGCAGCTCACCCATCGCGGCGCCGCGCGCTCCGTCTCGGCCATGGCGGCCGTTCTGGCGCACGAGATCAAGAACCCGCTTTCGGGCATCCGCGGCGCGGCTCAGCTTCTCGAATCGGGCGCGGCGGAAGAGGACCGGCCGCTCGCCCAGCTCATCACCGAGGAGACGGACCGCATCCGCAATCTCGTGGACCGCATGGAGGTGTTCGGCGACGAGCGGCCCGTCAACAAGGAGTCCGTCAACATCCACACCGTGCTCGACCATGTAAAGAGGATCGCGCGGGCAGGCTTCGCGCGGCATCTGACGATCACGCAGTCCTACGACCCGAGCCTTCCAAATGTGCCCGGAAATCGCGACAAGCTCATCCAGGCCATCCTCAATCTCGTGAAAAACAGCGCGGAGGCCATCGGCGACAAGCCGGACGGGCAGATCTTCCTGTCGACGGCCTTCCGTCCGGGCCTGAGCCTCAGGCTTCCCAATTCGGATTCAAGCGTGCGGCTGCCTCTGGAAATCTGCGTTTCGGACAACGGCTCCGGCGTGCCCGACGACGTGCGGCCGCATTTGTTCGAGCCGTTCGTCACCACGAAAGCGAAAGGCGCGGGGCTTGGCTTGGCGCTTGTCGCGAAAATCGTCGGCGATCACGGCGGCGTCATCGAGTGCGAGTCCCGGACGCGTCTGACGACGTTCCGCTTGCTGCTGCCGATGTATCAGGCATCCGCGCGAAAACATGGAGCAATTTAGCATGGGCCGCGGAAACGTTCTCATAGCCGACGACGACGCGGCGATCCGCACGGTCGTCAACCAGGCGCTCGCCCGCGCCGGATACAGCGCGCGCGCCACAAGCAACGCCGCGACGCTTTGGAACTGGATCAGCCAGGGCGAGGGCGACGTCGTGATCACGGACGTGATCATGCCCGACGAGAACGCCTTCGACCTCATCCCGCGCATCAAGAAGATCAGGCCCGACCTGCCCATCATCGTGATGAGCGCGCAGAACACGTTCATGACCGCGATCACGGCCGCCGAGCGGGGCGCCTATGAATACCTGCCGAAGCCCTTCGACCTGAAGGAGCTTGTCGCGGTGGTCGGCCGCGCGCTCAGGGAGCCGAAGGGCGCGAAGTCCACGATCAAGAACGAGGCGGAGAGCGAGAACCTGCCGCTGATCGGCCGCTCGCCGGTGATGCAGGATGTCTATCGCGTCATGGCGCGGCTGATGCATACCGATCTGACGGTGCTGATCACGGGCGAGTTGGGAACCGGCAAGGAGCTTGTGGCGCGCGCGCTTCACGATTACGGCCAGCGGCGCAAGGGGCCGTTCATCGCCATCAACATGGCCGCGATCCCGCGCGAGCTGATCGAGTCCGAGTTGTTCGGGCATGAGAAGGGGGCGTTCACGGGCGCGGCGCACCGCTCCGTCGGGCGTTTCGAGCAGGCGGACGGCGGCACGCTCTTCCTCGACGAGATCGGCGACATGCCGATGGAGGCGCAGACGCGGCTCCTGCGCGTGCTGCAGGAAGGCGAATACATGACGGTCGGCGGGCGCGTACCGATCAAGACCGACGTGCGCATCATCGCCGCAACCAACAAGAGCCTCGAAAACCAGATCGGCCTCGGGCTGTTCCGCGAGGATCTCTATTACCGGCTGAATGTGGTTCCCTTGCGCATGCCGCCATTGCGCGAGCGCCTGGAGGACGTGCCGGACCTCGTGCGCCACTTCCTGAAGCTCGCCGAGAAGAGCGGGCTTCCCTCCAAGACGCTGACGCAGGACGCTTTCGACCGGCTGAAGCGGCATGCGTGGCCGGGAAATGTCCGCGAGCTTGAAAACCTCGTGCGCCGGCTCAGCGCTCTTTATTCGCAGGAGCTGATCTCGGCCGACATCGTGGACAACGAGCTTTCGACGAGTTCGGGCTCGGCCGCGATCGACGCGCCGCCTCCCGGCAAGGCCAAGCTCAACGAATGGATGGAGGCCTATCTCTCGGACTATTTCGGCGCATATGGCGATCAGCTTCCGCCTCCCGGCCTCTACGACCGGGTTCTGCGCGACGTGGAGGCGCCGCTGCTCACGGCGGCGCTTGCGGCGACACGGGGAAATCAGATCAAGGCCGCCGAGCTTCTCGGCCTCAACCGCAACACGCTCCGCAAGAAGGTTCGCGAACAGAAAATTCGCGTCGTTCGCAGCCCGGGCTGATCGTGCAATCTCCGTCATAAGTGGATGCAGGCGCAAAGGCTTTGCATAACGCCCGTCGCTCCGGGCGTTAGGAACCGTTGAGACACACCAAGTCACGCTAAAATGTGGTGCATTTGCCACAATTTCCCCAAACTCGGCATCCACCGATGCTGTTCGGCAACAGGGGTGACACAACTCACGTGACGGCGAGCTTCAAAGCGCATTTCAAGGCGGGTCTTGCGAAGGCGGGGCAGCATGTGAAAGCGGCGCAAGCCGAGGGCGCGCATATTGCCGGCGCACTGAAGGGCGCGGCCAGGGGAACGGCCGCGGGCCGCACGATCGGCGGCAAGGCGAGCGCCTTCTGGATGAGCCTCTGCGTCGTCATCGCCGCGCTTCTTTCGAGCGTCGCCACCTTTCTGATCCTGAACGGCTTAACGACGATCATTCCGACGAGCGGCGTGGTGCTGTGGACGCTCGGAGTGAACGCCGCGTTCGTCGTCGCCACGATGGGAATTATCGGCTTCCAGGTGGTGAAACTCCTGAAAGCGAGAAAGCGCCAGGCCGGCGCCGGGCTTCACTTTCGCATCGCGGGCGTCTTCAGCCTCGTGGCCCTGTTCCCGGCGGTGCTGCTTGCGATCTTCGCCACCGTCTCCATCGACCGGACCTTCGACACCTTCTTCTCCACGCGCGTCAAGAGCATCGTCAGCAATTCGGTCGATGTCGCCCGGTCCTATATGGAGGAGAGCGGACAGACCATCCGCTCCGACATCGTCGGAGTCGGCCGCGAGGTGGAGGAGAAAGCCATGCTCTTCCAGGAGGACAAGGCGGCGTTCGACCGCTTCTTCTCCGCCGCCGTCACGCTCAGGGCCGTCCCCGCCGCCTATCTTATCAATTCGAGGGGCGAGCTTCTGTCTGCAGCTTCGCAGGACCCCCCTTTTCGCGCTCCTCCGTCCGTCGATATCGCGCGCGCCTCCGGAGGGCGCATCGTTCCGGTGACTTGGGACCTCTCGTATGGCGTCGCGGCGCTTAAGAGGCTGAACGGCTTCGAAGACGCCTATCTCTTCGCTCTTCGGCCGATCGATCAGAATGTCGTCCAGCTCTTGCGCAAAACGCGTTTCAACATCATGCAGTTCGCGGAGCTCGAACAGCGGCGCGGGCAGTATCAGTTCGTGTTCGCGATCATGTACGTGCTGCTCGCGCTCACCTTGCTCACATCGGCGATCTGGACGGGCCTCGATTTCGCGAACCGCCTTGTCATGCCGATCCGCAAGCTCATCGGCGCCGCCCAGGAGGTGAGCCAGGGCAATCTCAACGTCCAGTTCGACGAAGGCTTTGCGCGCGACGACATCGGCCGGCTGGCGCCACCTTCAAGCAGATGACGGTGGATTTGAAGACGCAGCGCGACGACCTCATGAACGCCAACGGCGAACTCGACGAGCGGCGGCGCTTCATCGAGGCGGTGCTGTCCGGCGTGACGGCCGGCGTCATCGGCTTGGACCCCGCCGGATGCGTCACCCTGATCAACAGATCGGCGCTCGAACTTCTGCGCGTCAAGGAAGAGAAGCTGATCGGCAAGCCGCTTATTAACGCGGCGCCCGAATTCGGCGAGGTCATCGAGAAAGCGCGGCGGCAAGGGCGGAGCAAAGCCTTGCACGCGCAGATTACGGTGGTGCGCGAAAGCGGAGAGCGGAACTTCGCCGTCCAGGTCACGCGGGAAGAGGACGACAAGGCCGATTTCGGCGTGGTGGTCACCTTCGACGACATGACCGAGCTGACCGTCGCGCAGCGCACCTCGGCCTGGGCGGACGTTGCTCGGCGCATCGCGCACGAAATCAAGAACCCCCTGACGCCCATCCAGCTTTCTGCCGAGCGGCTCAGGCGCAAATACGCCGGCGCGATCACGACCGACCGCGAGATCTTCGACAAGTGCACCGACACCATCATCCGGCATGTCGGCGACATCGGCCGCATGGTGGACGAGTTCTCATCCTTCGCGCGCATGCCGTCCGCCGTCTTCGAGGAGCAGGACATTCGCGAGGTCGTTCGCGAGGCGGTGATCCTGTTCCAGATGAGCCGCCCGGAGATCGAATACAAACTCGAAAAGCTAAGCGAGCCGCTGATCGCGCTGTGCGACAGGCGGCTGTTGACCCAGGCGGTCACCAACCTCGTGAAAAATGCAAGCGAGGCCATCGACGCCCATCAGACTGCTAATCCGGGCGCGCCCAAGGGACGGGTTGTCATTCGTCTGCAGCCGCTCGACCATCGCTTCTCCATCCATGTGATCGACAACGGCGTGGGCCTGCCGAAGACGGACCGGCACAGACTGGTCGAGCCCTATGTCACGACCCGGCAGAAGGGCACGGGCCTCGGTCTCGCCATCGTCCAGAGGATCACGGAGCAGCACGGCGGCGTGCTCGAACTGGCCGACGCTCCTTCGAGCGACGGTTACGAGCATGGCGCCTGGATCAGCATGTCCATACCGGTGTCACTGAGCTCGGATAAAGCAGAAACGGACGAGACAAAGCTGAACGGAAAAGCGCACGGCGCCTCGTCCGGCCAGCCTGTCGCGCACGGGAAGGAGGGACTAAGCCATGGCGTCTGATATTTTGATAGTCGATGACGAAGAGGATATTCGGGAGCTCGTCTCCGGCATTCTGGAGGATGAAGGCCACAAGACGAGGCTCGCCAAGGATAGCGACGATGCGCTGCGCGCGATCGAAGAGCGCCGCCCCTCCCTCGTCATTCTCGATATCTGGCTTCAGGGCTCCAAGCTCGACGGGCTCGAAGTGCTGGCGCGCGTGAAAAAGTTGCATCCGGAGCTTCCCGTCGTCATCATCAGCGGTCACGGCAACATCGAGACCGCGGTCACCGCAATCAAGCGCGGCGCCTACGACTATATCGAGAAGCCCTTCAAGGCCGACCGGCTGATCGTCGTCACGGCCCGCGCGCTCGAAGCCTCGAAACTGAGGCGGGAGAACCGCGAGCTGAAGGAAAGGAGCTTATACAACTCCGAGCTGATCGGCAAATCGTCGGTCATGAACCATTTGCGTCAGAGCGTCCAGAAGGTGGCGCCGACCAACAGCCGCGTCATGATCACGGGCCCCCAGGGCTGCGGCAAGGAATTGGCCGCCCGCTATCTTCACGCCAGTTCGAGCCGCGCCAACGGCCCCTTCGTCGCGGTGAACGCGGCATCCATGGCGGCGGACCGGGTCGAAAACGAGTTCTTCGGCGTCGAGGAAACGGGCCAGACCACGCGGAAAGTGGGCGCCCTCGAGGAGGCCCATAACGGCACGCTTTATATCGACGAAGTCGCCGATATGCCGGTCGAAACGCAGGGCAAGCTCCTGCGAGTGCTGGTCGAGCAGAAGTTCCAGCGCATCGGCGGAGGGCCTAAAGTGTCCGTAGACGTGCGCATCGTGTCGTCCTCCAGCCGCGATCTCGAGCGCGAGATGGCGCAGGGCCGCTTCCGGCAGGATCTCTTTCACCGGCTCAACGTTGTGCCTCTGAAAGTGCCCGCGCTGATCGAGCGCCGCGAGGACATCCCCGAACTTGTCGAGCATTTCGTGAGACAGATCGCGCAGTCGTCGGGCCTGCCGCCCAGGGTGATCGGCGACGACGCGATGGCCGTCCTGCAATCGCACGAATGGCAGGGAAATGTCCGCCAGCTGCGCAACATCGTCGAGCGTGTGATGATCATGTCGAATGGCGATCCCGAGGTGGTCATCACCGCGGACATGCTGCCCGACGATATCGGCGCCAACGTCCCTTTATCGTCGAACGGGTCTGGGGGTGAACATCTCATGTCGCTGCCGCTCCGCGACGCGCGCGAGATCTTCGAACGCGAGTACCTGATGGCCCAGATCAACCGCTTCGGCGGCAACATCTCCCGCACCGCCGAGTTCGTGGGCATGGAGCGCTCGGCGCTGCACCGCAAGCTCAGGGCGCTCGGCGTGAACTCGAACGACAGGGCGGGCGATCTCAGGCACTAGCTAGCTCGCGTCGGAGGTCCCATCTGGCAATATAATTGCATGAGCGCGTGTGCGAGGAAGGCAGACGGATGACACGAGTTGTCTATGTGAACGGCGAGTATGCCCCCTATGGCGCGGCGGCCGTTCATGTCGAGGACCGCGGTTTCCAGTTCGCGGACAGCGTTTACGAAGTTTGCGAGGTTCGGGACGGCCGCCTCGTGGACGAGCGCCGGCACATGCTTCGTCTCGGCCGCTCGCTTAGGGAATTGAGCATCGAGGAACCGATGGGCGCGCGCGCGCTGGGCGTCATCATGCGGGAAGTCGTGCGGCGCAATCGCGTAAGGAACGGCATGGTTTATCTGCAGGTGACCCGCGGCGTGGCGCGGCGCGATTTCGCCTTTCCCGCGCCGGCGGCGGCGCCGGGCGTCGTGTGTCTGGCGCGGTCGCTGTCGCGTAGCAAAGCCGACAAAAGGGCCGCCGCCGGCGTGTCGGTTGTCACCGTTCCCGACATCCGCTGGAAGCGCGTGGACATTAAGACGACCGGGCTTCTCGCGCAGGCGCTCGCCCGCCAGCAGGCGAAGGACAGCGGCGCGGACGAGGCCTGGATGGTCGACGCCAATGGCTTCGTCACGGAGGGCGCATCCTGCAACGCCTGGATCGTCACGGAAGCGGGCAAGCTCGTGACGCGCCCGGCGGACTCTGGTATCTTGCGCGGCATCACGCGGGAGGTCGCGATGGAGGCCGCCGCCGCGCAGGGGCTTCGTTACGAGGAAAGATCTTTCACGGTCGAGGAGGCCAAATCGGCGAGGGAGGCTTTCCAGACTTCGGCGTCCGGGCTCGTCATGCCGGTGGTCGCGATAGACGGGCGGGCGATCGGCGGCGGAAAACCGGGGCAGGTCGCGACAGGATTGCGGCGGGCCTATCACAAAGTGGCTGAGATTTCATCGCCGCACCGGCTTTTGGCGTAGCAGAGAGGAATGGATGGATTTCGGCGGCGCGCCGCACGCAACGGGACAGTTTGCGCCGTAAACGACGGAAAGCAGAAGTGCAGGCATCGTCAATTGGGTAGTGGGCAAGCGGCCGTGAGTGCCGCGCTAAAATAACGGACAGGTTATGGCTGCAGATAAACAACAAAATCTCCAAGACGCTTTTCTCAATCACGTCAGAAAAAACAAGACGCCTCTTACGATTTTTCTCGTGAACGGCGTCAAGCTGCAGGGAATCGTCACCTGGTTCGACAATTTCTGCGTGCTTCTCCGCCGTGACGGCCACTCGCAGCTGGTCTACAAACACGCCATCTCGACAATCATGCCGGGCGGGCCTATCTCGTTCCTCGATGGAGACCAGAACGGAGAGCGATAGCCGCCGTTGAAAAAGATCGGAACCCGTGAGCTTGCAGAGCATCGGGCCGGGGGCGGAGAAAAGAACCCGCCGGCCTTGAGGGCGACTGCGGCGACGCGGGCGGTTGTCATTGTGCCCGTGCGCAAAGTCGCGGAGAGCGAGGCCGCGGGCGCGGCGAAGCTTTCGAGCCGCGAGCGCCTTGCGGAAGCCGTGGGTCTCGCCAGAGCGATTGGGCTCGACATTTGCTTCAGCGGGACGGCGCCGCTGGCGCAAATCCGGCCCGCAACCCTTCTCGGCTCCGGCAAGGTCGAAGAACTCGCCGCCATCGTCAAGGCGGAGGACGCCGCGGTCGCCATCGTGGATCACGCGCTGACGCCGATCCAGCAGCGCAACCTCGAAAAGGCCTGGAACGCGAAGGTGCTCGACCGCACCGGCCTCATCCTCGAAATCTTCGCCGAGCGGGCGCGCAGCAAGGAAGGCCGGCTCCAGGTGGAGCTTGCGCGGCTCACCTACCAGAAAAGCCGGCTCGTCCGCTCCTGGACGCACCTTGAGCGCCAGCGCGGCGGCTTCGGCTTCCTTGGCGGGCCGGGCGAGACGCAGATCGAGGCGGACCGCCGCGCCATCGGCGAGCGCATCGACGGCATCCGCGTCGAACTTGGCGTCATCGAAAGGACGCGCCGCCTTCATCGCAAGCGCCGCAAGCAGGCGGAGCGGCAGGTCGTCTCGCTGGTCGGCTATACCAACGCTGGCAAATCGACGCTATTCAATGCCTTCTCGGGCGCCGGCGTGCTCGCGAAGGACATGCTGTTCGCGACGCTCGACCCGACGCTGCGCCGCGTCGAGTTTCCCGAAGGCGGCGCGTTCATGCTCTCCGACACGGTGGGCTTTATTTCCGATCTTCCGACCCAGCTGATAGCCGCCTTCCGCGCGACGCTGGAGGAAGTCTCGGAAGCCGACCTGATCCTGCATGTCCGCGATATCGCGAGCGACTCGTCGGAAGCCGAGCGCATCGAGGTCGAGCGCGTCCTGGCAGAGATCGGCATCGGCGCGGAGGAGCAGGGCAGGCGCGTGATCGAGGTTTGGAACAAGGCCGATCTCCTGAACCCGGAAGACCGCGCCGCGTTTTCGCGCAGGGCGGCGCAGGCGGACCATTCCGCCATCCTCGTGTCGGCGGCGACCGGAGAGGGCGTGGCCGATCTCGCCGCGCTGATCCGGGGCCGGCTGCACATGGATATGAAGACGCGGAACGTCATCGTCGGAGACGGCGACGGGGCGCTCATCCATTGGCTTTACGAGAATACCGAGGTGCTGCGCAGGCAGGATTGCGAGGACGGCAGCCTCGAATTCGAGGTGCGCCTGGCGCCCGGCCGCGAGCGCGATCTCGACCGCCATTTGCGCCGCGTGGCGGGCTAAAGCCCATCCGCATTCGATCGAAGGCGGGCTCTAGCATAAATCGCCGGATTTGCTGACTCGTATCGGCCGCCGAGCGCAGGCTCAATCGTGCGAGCGTACACTGCCGATTAACCCCATTGGGTTCGTTTTGCAAAAAGAGTGCGTTTTCGCGGTATCATAATACCACACAAGCGACCTTCGGAAATGGGCGCCACATAGGACGGCCGGCAGGAGTTCGTGCCGATCCTGCGTCATTACCGGGCTTCGCGCTTTTCCGGGCGCGGACTAGTATTTGGGCGTCTTCGCGCTGACCTTGGTGGGTTTCACGGCGGGGGCTGCCGCGGCGGCCGCGGGCGGCGCCTTCGGGACAAGCGTGCGCTGATAGGCTTCGAAACCGGCCATCATCTCCGCGAACAGCGCGCGCGCCGAGCGCTCTGCGCCAGCCTCTGTGAGCGTCACATGATCCGGCGCCGCCAGCGGCGGCCTGAGCGCCGTCCAGGCGTGGATCGAGCACGCCCCGCCCATATATTTCGCCCAATCCCAGAAGAAGGCGCCGCTCGCAGCCGCGACGCGCCGCATGGCCGCGCGCACGCGTTCGAGCCGCGGCGGCGCATGCCAGCGGGCGAGGCGCTCGTCGCCGCGAGACAGCATCTGGCCATAGGAGGCGATTTCCTGGGGATTGAGAGCGCGGCAAGCCTGCGCCCCCGCCGTGCTGGCGAAGGAAGGCAGCCGCGCCGCATCGGGCGGGCCCACGATCAGGATGGACGCATGCGGCGCCCAGCTCCTGATCTGGCCGACGGCAAGCCGCAAGCGCGCTTCGTACTGCCCGACATCCAAATCGTCGACGAAGCCTTCCCGCGTTCCGTAGCCGAGCACGATCAAATCCGGGTTGAGCTTGCGGAAGTCGTTCTGCGCGTATTCGGCCGTCCATTTTTCCATGGTCCAGGCGGTTGCGCCCGGCAGGCCGATGTTCGTATAGAGGATGCCCGGCGCGCGCCCGCCGCTTGCAACCGAAAGCAACGAAATCTCTCCGTCGCCCCTCGGCCTGATCGTGATTTCCTTGGCCTTGGCCGTGACGCGGATGGAGGTCTGGCTGGCCCCGGGCGCATTCGTCGGCACGAGCTTCGCCTCGCCGTCGATGCTAACGGCGGCCGTTCCCTGTGCGGGGCCCGTCATGAACGTCACGTCGATCCACTCGAATGAGCCTTCGGTGGAGGTGAACCGCAGCCATGCGTCGGGCGCCGCGGACGAGACCCTGACGCCCGTCACGCCGAAAGGCCCCGGCGCGCCCGCCGCGGCGCTTTTGAGGGACCACTGCCCGCCCCGGTCGACCTTCATGCCCTTGAGCGGATAAAGCCCGGGAAGCATGAGGCCGCGCCCTGCATTTCCGAAGCGCCCGGTAATTTGCTCGCGAAGCGAGCCGCGAAGCGATCGTTGACGATGGCGTCGCCGCCGAGATGGACGATGCTCACGGGATACGTCCGCTTTCCCGCGGCCAGCGCCGCGAGCGCTGCGTAGTAATTCTCAAGCGCCCGCAGCGCAGGGACCGACGCGGGTTCGTATGCGAGGCTGTCGGGGGCGGCCGTTCCAAGCGGCGCGCCGGATGGCGTGGTTTTCCTGGCCTCGAATATGGAGCCGATCAGAGGGGGGCCCGAATCGGGCATCAGCCTCGTTGAGGTGAGCGAGGGCATTCTCAGGCCGAGGAAGCTCGTTTTGTACGAGCGATCGAGGGCTGGCGCGTCCTGGGAGTTTTCGGTCAGCATGGCCCTGTCGTCGTCGCTCCCCCAGGGCATTCCGGGAAGACAGCCGCCGAGCAAAGGCAGAACGCAGAGGATAAGGATCCGCGTCCGCCTGAGCCATGATTTCCGATTGCGCGACGGCTCGCCCTGCATACACACTCCAGAAAACCACTCAAACACAACAAGCGCGGACTGCGCTTTCGCTAATGCGCGCTGGCTTCAGGCGGCCAGCGGAAATCGTCGGCCCGGCCTTCCTTGGGCGGCAGGGCCTCGCCTTTGCTCAAGACCTTGAAGTAGATGCGGTCGGCCAGCGGCGTCTGCCTCTGGATCTCGCGCATCGAAAAGTCGCCGACGGGCGAGATCACCGAAATCGAGGTAAGCCCGTCGCCAAGGTCGGCGAGAACGAATTCCCCGCCCTGGAAGGTTGCGCCGCCGAACGCCGCGGCGTCGCGTCTTTGCTGCTCCTGCGCCGCCGGGGGAGAGGCTGCGACCTCCGGCTTGGAAGAGGCGGAGGCGCCAGCCGGCGCCTGCTTTGCATCCGCCGCCGCTCGATCGGGCCGCGACGCGGCCTGCGCCGCCAATTCAGGCCCGGAGGCGCCCTTCGCGGGGGCGCTGCGCGACGCGCCTGGAACGACCCTCGCCTGCTCCTCCTCGTCGCCCGCGAGCGGAATGTTGCGCTGAGCCTTCGCTTGGGCCAGATCGCGGCGAAGGGCGATCTCCACATAGTTGGCGAGTTTCCGGCTGCCGAAGGGGGTGAGGCCGACGCCGTCGCCCTCGCGCAGCCGCTTCGTCTGCCCCGTGATGTCGGGGCCGTAGGCGCTATAGGCGCCGGACTGGTCGGTGAACCCTGCCCAGCTCTCGATGAATTTCGCGCCGCTGAGATAGGCGGCCTGGCGCGTCGCGTCGTTGATTGCGGCGGCGGTCTCGCTGAACGACGGGTTGCTCATGATGGGCAGCCCAACCCAGTAGACCGCGATATTGGCGCTTCTCAGCTTCCTGATGAGCCTTTCGGCTTCCTTGCCGTATGCTTCCTTCCACTCTGCGGAGCCGGGTTGCGCGCGGCCGGCCGTTCTCAGATAGGCGCGGTCGTTCACGCCGAGCATGACGATGACGATGTGCGGCGGCGAGTTCGCGATCATGCGGTCGATCTCGCTATAAAGATCGCCGAACTCCGCGCGGGCGAGCCCGTAGTTGGAGCGCGACATGTCGGTGATTTGAAGCGAGGCTTGTTCCTGTTTGAAGGCCTCCTTGAGCCCTTCGGTCAGGCCGGCGCCGAGCCAGTCGCCGATGACGCGAACCTGATAGCGGTCGGTTTGCGGGAAGGGCGTGATGTAGCTCGACGAGAGCGGGTTCGCGCCCTGAGCGCGAGCAGGGGCCGCGCCGAAGAGGATCGGAAGCGCGCACAGGATACAGGCGGACGCAAGCGCGGCGAAATCACGGGAGACGAAAGGCGTCATAGTATCCTTGCCAAACGCGCCCACGTTATCCCCACCCCTCTCTGCCCGTGTAACTTTTCATGAGAGATTGTGTCAGCATCAAGCCTTCCTCGGGGCATGCCGCTCCATCGCCTTGAGCGACGGCGAGCAAGCCAGTTGAGACCGGCCCTCGCCAACAGCATAAACGCGCGCGCTGTTCCCTGCCTTGAGAAGCCCCGTCCGGCTCGCCGCGGCCGGCCTTCGGAAAACCCTTCATTCGCCCGGTTCTCAATCCACAACCGTCTCGCACAAGCCGCATTTTTGGCTGAAAGATCCGAGTTTCTCCGCTATATCAGAAGTGAGCTTTCCTAACCGCCAATCGCCCAGGAATCCCCATGAGCAAGCCTATTCGCAAGGCAATTTTCCCTGTCGCGGGCCTCGGCACGCGATTCCTTCCCGCCACGAAGGCGATGCCGAAAGAAATGCTGACCGTGGTGGACCGGCCCATCATCCAGCATGTGGTCGACGAAGCGCGGACCGGGGGGATCGAACACTTCATTTTTGTGACCGGCCGCAACAAGGGCGTCATAGAGGATCACTTCGACCGCCAGTTCGAGCTGGAAGAGATGCTGAGGCGCCGCAACAAGCAGGAGGAGCTGTTAAATCTCGAGCTTCATTTGCCGGCGCCGGGCGCCACGAGCTTCACGCGCCAGCAGGAGCCGCTCGGGCTTGGCCATGCGGTGTGGTGCGCGCACGACATTGTGGGCGATGATCCGTTCGCGCTCCTTCTGCCGGACGTGATCGTGCTCCCGGAAGGGGAAAGCTGCCTGGGTCAGATGATCGGTGTGTATAACCGCCTCAGCAAGAAGTATGGGCCAACCGCGAAAATCAACATCGTCGCCGTCGAGGAAGTCGCGGCCGAGGAGACGAAATCCTACGGCGTGGTCGGGCTCCTGGGCGAGGAAGAAGAGCGGCTCTGGCGCATCGGCTCGATGGTCGAAAAGCCCGCGCACGGAAGCGCGCCGTCCAATCTGATCATCATGGGCCGCTACATCCTGCAGCCTGACATCTTCAGGATCCTCAAGCACCAGGAGCGCGGCGCGGGCAACGAAATCCAGATCACCGACGCCATGAAGACGCTGATGCAGGACCAGTTGTTCTTCGCCTACAAATTCCGCGGCAAGAGCTACGACTGCGGCTCGAAGCTCGGCTTCCTGACCGCGAACGTGGCGTTTGCGCTGGCGAGGCCCGATCTTGCTTCGAAATTCGGGGAGGAGCTTAAGAAGCTCGCGGCCGAGCTTCAGGCGAAGAACGCGGACGGCCCAACCGCGAAGGCGGCAGAGTAGAAGGATGGTCCGGCGCCATTCTTCAACCGCAGTTTTCTCGAATGGATGAGTGTGGACCCGCCCGCGCAAGGGGCGGGCGGCGAAAGCGCAGGGGGCGGACATGGCGCAAGGAGTGGCGCGGGCGGTGCGGCGCGCGCCGCGCGGTTTGGGGTCGTTGCAGGCGGCGGAGCGGACACTCGATTTCGGGCTTGACGGCCTGAAGGCGCTGCAGGCGGCGCTTGCCGATGGGCTTGCGGAAGATTTCGAAAGCGCCGTGCGCCTGATGCAGGGATGCAGCGGCCGCGTGATAATAACCGGCATGGGCAAGAGCGGCCATGTCGGCCAGAAGATTGCGGCGACGCTGGCCTCGACCGGCGCTCCGGCGCAGTTCGTGCATCCGGCCGAGGCGAGCCACGGCGACCTCGGCATGATCACCGCCAAGGATGTCGTTCTGGCGCTGTCCTGGTCGGGCGAAACCATCGAACTCACCAACATCCTCACCTATTCGCGGCGCTTCCGGGTGCCGCTGGTTGCGATGACGTCGCGGCGCGACAGCGCGCTCGGCAGGGCGGCCGATATTGTGCTGGCTCTGCCTCCGGTAAAGGAGGCGTGCCCGCACGGGCTCGCGCCGACGACATCGACGCTCGTGCAGCTCGCGCTTGGCGATTGCCTTGCGATGGCGCTGCTTGAGGGCCGGGGGTTCACGGCGCTCGAATACAAGGTGTTTCACCCGGGCGGCCAGCTCGGGGCGAGACTGAAGCATATCGGCGATATCATGCATCGCGGCGACCGGCTTCCGGTCGTGACGGCGGGCGAGCCCATGAGCGCGGCGCTCGTGACCATGACCGAGAAGAGCTTCGGCTGCCTCGGCGTCGTCGGCGAAGACGGCAAGCTTCTGGGCGTCGTCACCGATGGCGACTTGCGCCGGAACATGTCGCCCGGCCTGCTCGACCGCACCGTGGCGGAGATCATGACGAAGACGCCGAAGACGGTGACGGCGGACACGCTCGCGAGCGCCGCGCTTCAAATCGCGAACGCGTCCGCGATCACCGCGCTGTTCGTGGTCGAGGATGGCGCTCCGGTCGGCATCGTGCACATCCACGACCTGTTGCGCGCCGGCGTCGCTTGAGCCGCTGGAGCATCGTGCATTTAATCGGATGCAGCGGCGTTTTCGCCGTCTCCGCGAAAGCGGCGACCCAGTATTCGATGAGCGCTGGGATACCAGGATTCCCGCTGGAGTTTAGCCCCGCGAAGGCGGGGCCGGGAACGACGCTGAAGGGCATGACGCCGATTCCGGCTTTGAGTCCGATGCTCTAAGCGGACTCCATCGGCTTGACCGGCGGCTCGCCGTCAGCCCGGAAACGCCGGAAACCCACGGCTGTCATCCCGGAAATGCCGCAGGCATTGTCCGGGATTCTGCAACACGCGCCCGCGATTTCCAAGGCGCTTTCCGGGGCGGCGCCCGCGGCGATCCGGCGGCAAACACGGCGGACCTGCCTAAGGCAGGGCGGCGGCGGGCTGGCCTGTGGCGTTGAGGAAGAAGCGCCGCCATGCGTCGAGCGCGGCTTGCTGCTGAGCCTGGAACTTCGGACGGGCGAGCAGCGCGATCTGCACCTCCGCGCGCCTCAGCAGAGCCTGCCCGTGGGCCGTCATGAGCCCGCGAAGCGTCTTCTCGCTGAGCGCGCCGTTATAGGCGGACGCATCGGCGCCGTGCTCCATCATGTCGGAAACGAGGATGAGCCTGACATGCGCTCCGGGGCTCGCGCGCAAACCCTCCAAGGCGGTTTCGATCGTCCGCGCGATGGGTGACGCCGCCGCCGAGCCTTCGCCGGCGAAGCTCGCGAGCGACGCCTCGATGGGCTCGATGAATGCGCTTTCGTAACGCGAGGCGACGCGTTTCGCGTTCTCGAAGAAAGGGTTGGCTTCGCTTCCGGGGTTGCACAAATCCACGGCCGTCTCCAGCGCCAGGGGAGAGCCGGCGCGGCCTTGCGAGAGAAGCTTGACCACGATCCGGTCGCCGCGCCGGGCCGCGTCGCGCTCAGCCGCGATGATCCGGCGGGCGCGCAACTGCTCCGCGGGCGCCAGCGGGTCCGTCTTGTCGACGATGATGAGCGCGATGGCCTTCGCGCCCTCGGCGGGACAGAGGGTCTCGGGATCGAGCTTCGGCGGCCCGAAGCTTTGCGCCGCGAAAAAACCGCCTCCCGCGAGGCCTAGGGCGACGACAACGAGGGCGACGCCAAGCGCCGTCTTCGCCGTCATTGGGAAGGCCTCGGGGAGGCGGAGGCGGGGGCGCCGTCTGCAAGCTCGCTTGAACGACCTCCGCGAGCAATTTTTCGAAATCCTGAGCGGCCGCCTCGAAAACGCCGAGGCTTTCGTTCTTCTCTTTCTGGACTGTCTTTTGCAGCGCCTTCAGCTTCTTTTCCTGGCTTTCGGCGAACTTCGCATGTTTCTCGTTCAGCTGCGGCAGGGCGGGCGCCGATAGCGCGTAGCGGTCGAGCGCGGTGCGATCCGGGATCTTGTTGAGAAGGCGGTCGTGGCGGGCGATGCCGGCTTCGCCAGCGCGGGCAGCCTCGTCGAGAGCGGTCCTGAAGGCGGCGCAATCGCCGGCGTAAGCATCGCGCAGGGCCGCAAGCTCCGCCAGTTCCTGTGCGCAAGTTTCGAGCTTGCGGTCGATGGACTGGAAATTCGCGGCGATGCCGGCGTTTGCGTTGCCCAAGACCCGGCGCAGAGCCGCCGCGCTCGCCTCGCGCGCCTCCGCGTAACGCCGGTGGCGCTTTCCATAGCCGGGGCAAGGATCGTCGAATTTGTAGCCGTCGGCGGCGGCGACGGTTGCGGCGCAAAGACCGATGATGAGCAGAAACAGGCTCGTAAAGCTCTCAATCTCGAACGGCGCCTGAAACACTTTGCGCAGCGCCTCCATCTCGGAGCGTTTGCCCTTTTCCTCCGCAAGTGCGCGCTTGGCTGCTTCGGCGGCGGCGGACGGGAAAGGCGGCGGCGGCGCCTTGAAGCCTGGCGTCTCGCTCGCGGGTTTCTGGCCGATTATCGGCGCGCTCGTCTCGCGCCTTGGCGCGGCAACGGCCTGGGCGGCGAGTTCGGCCTTCGCGGCCGTAGCCTTGAAGTCGCGGTAATGGGCGCCGAAAAGGTTCACCGCCACGAGCGCGGCGAGCCCCGCAAGCGCGAGCAAGCCGCCCGCCGCCTTCGCCGGCAGCGAACGGCGATTGAGCTGAGGCAGGATGATGGAGCCCACAAGAAACGCCACGCCGACATTGGTGATGGCGAGCGCCATCGCCTCAAGCCAGCCTCCGAACAGCCCGCGGTCGCTCGTCTCGGCGAACAGCACGCCGTTGATGCAGGCTTCGACGAGCACGAGGATGGAGAGAATGCCGAAGCCCAGGATCGGCGAGGCGGGGTAGTGCGCATCGCGCGCGATGCCGGTCTCTGCCTTGAAGCGCTCAAGATCGGCAAGGCGGCTGCGCTCTTCCCGCAAATGGCTGGCGAGCGCCGGCCCGTTGGCGATGAGCGATTTCTGCCGCTGGAAGCGGAGCTGCTGCAAATCGCCGTCGAGCCTCGGAAGCGCGCACTTCTTTTCCTTGGCCTCGATCTTTTGCGCGCACGCGTCGAGATGGGCCTTGGCTTTCACAAATTGCCTGTCGATGGCGGCCTGGGCGCTGATTGCAACATCGGCCAGCGCGGCGGAAGGCGCCTCACGAGACACGGGCGTTGGCGCGGGGAGCTGCTCGTCGTCAAGCCGCCTCAGCCTGGCGACCGGCTCGGCTTCGGAGGGCGGGTTTGGCCTGAACACAACGATTTTCGCAGGCTTCACGCTCCGCTCTTCGGGCGGCCGCTGGTCGATATCGCCCGACCTGTCGATGACGCGCTCGGCATCGTCGCCGTATACTCTGAAATTACTCATACGCAGACACTTTATCTATTACGGCAATAAACCTATCCGTTTCCGTATAAAAATAAAGCGCCGCCTGAAGCCGCGGTTGCGTTTTTGCCTGGGGTGATGCGCGCGGGCCACGGCTCTGCAATGGACGGCGCAAGCCCGGAGAGATCGGGTCCTAAAACGCGGACTTGACCACGCCGCCATCGGCTCTCACGACGGCGCCGTTGATCGCGCTCGAAAGCGGGCTCGCGAGGAAAACGATGGTCTGGGCGATCTCCATCGGGTCTTCGAAGCGCTGCAACAGCGATGTCGGGCGCACGGTCTTGAAGAACTCCTCCTCGACGGCCTTTTCATCTTTTCCCTGCGCGCGGGCCATGTCCTTCACGAAGTCGAGCACGCCTTCGGAGGCCGTCGGGCCGGGCGCCACCGCGTTCACCGTAACTTGGCCGCCCTTCGTCAGTTCGGCGAGCCCTCGCGAAATCGCAAGCTGCGCCGTCTTGGTCATCCCGTAATGGATCATTTCCTTCGGGGTGTTGATCGCCAACTCCGACGAAACGAAGATAATGCGGCCCCAGTTCAGGAGAAGCATCGGCGGAAGGAACGCGCGGGAAAAGCGCACGCCCGACATGACGTTTACCTCGAAAAAGCGGAGCCAGTCTTCGTCCGGTATCTCGGCGAACGGCTTCGGCTCGAAGATGCCGGCGTTGTTGACGAGGATCTGCACATCGCCGATGGCCTTGACTTCATCGGCGATCCGGTCGACGGCCGCCTTGTCGCGCAGGTCGCCGAACACGCCATGCGCGCGCGGCAAATCCTTGCGCGCGTGGTCCACCGAGCTTTGCGTCCGCCCGTGAATGACGACTTCGGCGCCCTCGCGCAGGAGCAGCGCCGCCGTCGCTTTTCCGATGCCCTTGGTGGACCCGGTGACGAACGCAAGCTTGCCTTCGAGGTTGTAGTCCATGGCGTTGCTTCCTTTATGAGGGCGACTGCAATGCGGCTCGCCTCGGAATATCGGTCCGCGCCGCCAACTGTTCCAGCCACGGAGGAGAACGCCCGATGTTTATCGCCATGAACAGGTTTCGCGTGAAAAAGGGAAGCGAGGCGGATTTCGAGGCGGTCTGGCTCAACCGGGACGTTTTCATCAATCGCGAGCCGGGCTTCGTGGCTTTCCACATGCTGAAGGGGCCGGAGCTTGAGGATCACAGCCTCTATATTTCGCACACGATCTGGGCGAGCCGGGAGGCGTTCGAGAACTGGACGCGTTCGGAGAGTTTTCGCGCCGCGCACAAGAGCGCCGGAGGCAACAAGCCCCTCTATCTCGGCGGCCCGAATTTCGAGGGCTTCGATGTCATTCAGGAAGTGAAGCCGGCCTGAGCAAACTCCGCCGGTTTGCCCAACGCATCGTCCCGGCCAAGCGGAGCGCGAGCCGGGATCCGCAAGAAATGAGCGCCACGATTTATTAAGATCCCGGATAAGGCATTGCCTTTCCGGGCTGATAAACAAAGGCCGTGCTTCGGCTTAATGGGGAAACTCTGCTTTAGCGCGCGGCCGCATGGGCTCGCGGGAAAATTACGCCCGCGGACGCAAATCGGACACAAGTGTCGGCGATTGCATGAACGCCGGGGGAAAGATCCTCGCGGCGAGGCAAGGCGCGCCCAAGGTAGAATGAGTAATCGAACCAAGACAATATTGCGAAAGCTTTGACAACTATGAAAAAGTCTACCGCAAGCGGAAGCGTCATCAAGAAACGCCGGTCTTTCGCCGCGACAGCAATTTCGCTGATCGCATACGCTGTTATCGTCTTCCTTTCGCCCGCGGCGAGCGCTGCGCCGGACGCATGCGGCGCGGGCGGGTTCTCGATCCTGGCCTCGCCGATGGCGCCGTGGAAGGGCGCGCCCTTGCGCGTCATCTTCGCCTCCGAAAAGCCGGTGGATGGCGAACTCCTGCTGATCGCGCCCGATGGAAGCGTCGCGGCGAAGTCGCGCGACCGCCTCGGAGGCCCGCCCTATTTCTGGTTCGCCGAAGTGGCGTCGCCCGCGGCGGGGACGTGGCGCGCGACGCTCGCGCATAATCCCTCGTCCGCATGCGAGCCTGCGGTGCGCGAAATCGCCGTGCTTGGCAAGGAGCCGCCGCATCCCTCCAACGCGTCGAACGGCGCGTGGCCCGTGCGCGCCGCCTGGGATCGCGCCACGGAAAACCTTTATTCCGCCTGGATCGAAAAGCTGTTCGACGCGCCCGTCGACGCGCAGCTGTCCTGGAAGGCGCTGCATGAGGTTCTGCGCGACCGCTCCCGCAATGTGCTGTTCGACTATCTCGGGCTGCGCGAAGATAAATCGGGTCTCGTCATGAAGCCCGACTGCGCCGACCTTCCGTACTTCATGCGCGCCTATTTCTCGTTCAAGATGGGGCTGCCCTTCGGCTACTCGAAGTGCAATCGCGGCGGCGGCGGCCAGCCGCCTCGCTGCCACGAATGGTGGAACATCCAGAACCTGGAGCCGGAGCCTGCTCCGGCCGCGCCGCCTGCGCCCGACCCTAGGACCGCATCTGGCGGCGTCGGCGGTCTGTTCGGGCCGTTCCGGCAGCCTGTCCTCGCAAAGCCGCAAAGCCGGCCAGCCGCGAAATACTCATCGCTCCAGGCCTCGTTCGCCCACTACCTGCCGAAGCTCGCCGACGCCGTGCATTCGGGGTCCGCGCGAACCATGCTGAACGACGACAACACCGACTACTATCCGGTCCCGCTCTCCCAGGATGCGCTGCGTCCGGGTTCGGTCTATGCCGACCCTTACGGGCATACGCTGATGCTTGTGCGCCGCATCGCGCAGTCGCCGGATAACGCCGGCCTGTTCCTCGCCGTGGACGGCCAGCCCGACGGGACCGTGGCCCGCAAGCGGTTCTGGCGCGGCAACTTCCTGTTTGCGCAGGACCCGGCGCTGGGAGGCCCCGGCTTCAAGCACTTCCGCCCGGTTGTCGAGCGAAACGGCATCCTCAAGCGGCTGACCAACGCCGAAATCGCGAAGAATCCGCAATATGGCGATGTCTCGATGGAGCAGGCGCAGCTTACCATCGAGGGCTTCTACGACCGCATGGACGAAGTCATGTCGCCGGAGCCGCTCGATCCGCTGCGCGCCATGACGGAGGCGATCGCCGCGCTCGAAGAACAGGTGAAGACGCGCGTAACGTCGGTGGAAAACGGCCGGAAATATCAGGGTAGCGGCAAGGGCGACGCCGAGATGCCGGACGGTCCCTCGATCTTCGAGGCGGCGGGCGCGTGGGAGGATTTCGCCACGCCCGCGCGCGACCTGCGCCTCCTCATCGCAATCGACGTGGTGCTCGGCTTCCCGGAGCGCGTCGCGCGGCGGCCGGAGCGATACGCGATGCCCGCGGGAAAGAGCGCCGCCGAGGTGAAGGCCGAACTTGAAAGCGTGCTCGCGCATGAGCTTGCGGTGCGGAAGTTCTCCTATGCGCGGACCGACGGCTCGCCCTGGACGCTGTCGCTGAAGGACGTGGCCGAGCGAGCCGCGCAGCTTGAGATGGCGTATAACCTCAACGATTGCGTCGAGCTGAGATGGGGCGCGCCCGAGCGGAGCGAGGAGGCCGCCACCTGCAGGCGGCATGCGCCGCAGGCTCAGCGCGCGCGGATGATCCAGTACCGCGCCTGGTTCCACGAGCGCCGGCGGCCTGCCCGCGCTTAAATCGGCGGCCGCAGGCTGAGCTGGCTCCCGCCCGATGCATCCGGCAGATCGACATCGTTATCTCGCGCTCTTCGTCAGCGCGAGATGCGAAGCTGGCTCAGGCCAATTGCAATCGACTGAAACGTCTGAATGAGGCTCTCCGAGGTCGGATTATAGAAGAAGTTCGACGGGCTGCTGGCGCATTGCTGTAAGAGTTCCAGGCTGCTGTTATCGATTACGGAGCCGAATCCGATCGCATAAATCTGGATGCGTCCGGGATTTCCGTTAGCGTCTTGCACGGCCTTTATATTACTGCAGAGCTGGATTTCCTTCTGGTCGAGATTGTAGTCGGGCTGATCTTGAACGCCATTAAGCGACTGAGGGAGCGGCAGCTTGTTGAGGTGAGGCCCGGTTCCGTAGCCATAGGCGTTGTAGATCGAGAGATCGAAGCCGTTGGTCGGAGCGGTGGGCGGTTGGTAATTGGAGGTCAGTTGCACATCGGCCTCGCCGTCCGTAAGCAGAATGATGACCTTTATGGTGCTGGTGTTGGTGTAGGCCACCGGCTGGTATGCGTTGCCCGGAAACAGGACGGGGGCGACGATGGGAGAAAGAAGATGCCACCCCCAGGTCAGGCCGGCCGGAATGACGGTCGCGCCGGAAGCCTGCATGGCGGCGATCTCAGACAGAATTGCATCTTGATCGTTCGTGAGCGGGATGATGGGCTGCACGGCACAGGTGAAATTCGGCCCATATCCCTGCACCGTGCCTTGTTTGTACTTCTTAACGCTGTATTGAATTTGAGCTTGCGTCGTCCCCTTCGGAAAACTGCCGTCCGGCAAGTAGTGATTATACAAGCCGGAGGGTTCGCTCGGCGCGAAATAAGGGGTGTAAAGCGTATCCCCGGACGCGGGCGCCACGTCTTCGAGGTCGTAGGGCTCGGTGCGCTGGCGAACGCACCCGCCCCAGGATGCATTTCTTAATTGGCTCGCGAATTGGATTAGACCTTCCCCGGCGGGAACGGCGAGGTTCTCGCGCGTCAACGCTCCCGCGCCCTTCGTGTCCATCCAGGACGCGCCGGCATATTGCGTCCCAACATTGACGGCCGCCGTGAACGGCACGACGGCGATCCTCACATATTGCCCCGTGGGATCGCTCGCGAACAGCGTATTGACAAGCGTCGTCGCCGCCGCCTGCAGCCCCGCGATGCCCGTCATGCTCCCGTAGGTCTGCGCCATGGAGCCGGTATTATCGAGGACGAGAACCACTTCGAGCTGGTTCTGGCTCACCGAGACCTGCGAAGTCACGTCGGCTTCGAGCGTGCCGTAGCCGATGATCGAGAGGAAGGTCGTGTTCATGGTCGCGCTCGCCGTCACCGTGACGAGGCTCGTCGTGCGCGCAACCGAGACCGATTTCAGCGTTCCCACACTCGACACAGCGGGATAGTTGGCGGCGATGAACGCCTGCGCTTCCGCTGTGGCGGCGGCATCGGACAGCGACGGCGAGCCGCCCGCGTCGAGAGCGGCGGCGTCGGCGGCAGCGGCCAGCTGCTGCTTCATCACCAGGAACTGGCTCAAATCGAAGGCGACGGCCATGATGCCCAAAATCGGCGGCAGCAGGATCGCGAAGAGAACCGCAATGACGCCGCGCTCGCTCTCGCGGAAGCGCCGCGGCCGCCCAACCATCCATCTGAACATGGCTTGAATGCCCGCCTAAGCTTTGGATTAACGAATTGCCACTATAACGAGAGCTTGACGGGAAACGCTACCCCAGGTGGCTTGGCGCAAGCTTTCGGATGGGGCGATCTCTCGAATTTCCTGCGCGGGCGGACACATGAAAGTTGAAGACACGAGCAGCGGTCGCGGCCTGCGCCGGCTTCGCCGGCTGGCAGGATCGTTTCTTCGCAGGCGAGACGGCGGCTCAGCCATCGAGTTCGCCCTGATAGCCACCCCCTTTTTCCTGCTCGTCTTCGGCATCATCGAGGTCGCGCTGATCTTCTGGGCCGGCTATGAGCTTGAAAACGCAACGATGGCGACGGCCCGGCTTGTCCGCACCGGCCAGGCCCAGAACGCAGGGTGGAGTTCCTCGCAGCTGGCGGCGCAGCTTTGCAGCAACGTGGTCATCCTCGCCAATTGCACGACGAACGTCAGGCTGAACGTTCAGTCGTTCTCAACCTTCGGCTCGATTACGACACCGTATCCGCTGAACCAGAATGGCGGTCTCAGCAACAGCTTCGCCTATTCGCCGGGGAGCGCCGGCTCGATTGTCCTCGTCACCGCCTATTACGAATGGACGCTCACCAATCCGCTGACGAGAGGGACGCTCGCCAATCTCAGCGACGGCAATTACCTGCTTCAGGCTTCGGCGGCGTTCCGAAACGAGCCTTACTCCGGAAACTGAGGGCGTCTCATGATCTATCCCAGCCGGCGTGCGCGAACCGGGGGCTTCCTCCTCGAGCTCTGCTCGCGGATTGCGGCGCGGGGCGCCTTGGACGAGAGCGGCGCCGTTCTGATCGAGGCGGCGATCGTCCTTCCGATCCTGCTCACGATCTTCTTCGGCATGGTCGAATTCAGCAACGCCTTCACGGCGAAACGCCGGGTCCAGTCCGTGGCGAGCACGACGGGCGATCTCGTCGCCCAGGCGCAGTCCGTTACAATTCCCGACCTCGCCGACATCGCGAGCGTTGGCGCTCAGTTGATGCAGCCATTCTCCTCAAGCGGCCTCACGGTCACGATCAGCAGTGTGAGCGAGGACAGTCAGAGCAACATCACTGTGCAATGGAGTTGCTCCTGGAGCAGCATCTCCGCAACCCCAACCTGCGCCCAGACCGGCGCAGCCTATAAAGGCGCTCCCGCCGGCGTGCTCAGCGCCGGCGAAAGCATCATCGTCAGCCAGGCGAGTTATGCGTTCACGCCGGTGATCGGAGAGTTCCTGGGCGCGGTGACGTTTACGGCTGCATCCTACTTCCGGCCGCGCCTTGTGGCCTCGGTGGCGCTTCAGTAGCGGCGCCCGGAAAAATACAACCTGAGCGGATTCGCGGCATCGAATATTAACCCCAGGCCGTATAGAAAAGATAAGTTCAAGCCAGCAGGGTGGGTCGGCCATGCCTCCTTTCGGCAAGAGGACAAGGATAGAGGAAGCGGCCGCGCTCCCGTCCGCCCCCACTCGCGTTGCAAACGCTCCTGCGGCTCCAGCGCCGCCGCCGCAGCGCAAGCACGAGACAGCGGACGTCATCCGCGAACAGGTGCTGCTGCGCATAGAGCCCGTCACAGCGGTGCGCATGGAAAAGGCCGAGCTGACGCTGTTTGTGAACAGCCTCGTCTCCCGCATCGCCGATGAGCGCAAGCTCCTCCTCAATCAGAGCGAGCAGGATGCGCTCACCCGCGATATCGTCGACGAGATGGTGGGCCTGGGGCCTATCGAGCCGCTCCTTCAGGATCAGACGGTGGCGGACATTCTCGTGAACGGCCCTCACAGCATCTATGTGGAGCGGCGCGGGAAACTGGAGACGACGGGCCTCAAGTTCCGCAATGACGCGCATGTGCTGCACGTGGCGCAGCGGATTGCGTCGTATATCGGCCGAAGTATCGACGAGTCGAACCCCATGCTCGACGCCAGGCTCCCGGATGGCAGCCGCGTGAACGTGATCATTCCGCCTCTGAGCCTGAAGGGGCCGACCATCTCGATCCGCAAGTTTTCGCAGAAGATCCTCAGCTTCAGGCATCTTGTGGATGCGGGGTCGATGTCGCGCGAACTCGCCGCCGCGCTCGAGATCTTCGCCCGCTGCCGCCTGAACATTATCATTTCCGGCGGCACAGGCTCCGGGAAGACGACGCTCCTGAACGCGCTTTCGGGAATGATCGATTCCGGCGAACGCATCGTTACGATCGAAGACGCCGCCGAGCTTCGCCTGCAGCAGGATCACGTCGTTCAGCTCGAAACCCGGCCCGCGAACCTTGAGGGCCAGGGCAAGATCGATCAGGGCGGCTTGTTGCGCAACGCGCTGCGCATGAGGCCCGACCGCATCATCGTGGGCGAGGTCCGCGGAGCGGAAGCCTTCGACATGATGCAGGCCATGAACACAGGCCACGACGGCTCCATGTCGACCGTGCACGCCAACTCGGCCCGCGACGCCTTGGCTCGCCTTGAGAACATGGTTCTCATGGCGAATGCGAATATTCCGATGCGATCCATCCGGGGGCAGATCGCAAGCGCCGTCGATGTCGTCATCCACACCGAGCGGATGCGCGACGGGGCGCGGCGCGTGACCGAGGTTGCCGAGGTCGTGGGGCTGGAGAGCGACATCATCGTGCTCGGACCGCTGTTCAAATATGAATACAAGAGCGAGGGGCCGGGCGGGTTCTTGTCGGGAGAGTTCGAAGCGACGCCCGTTTCGCCGCGCTTTCTGCCCCGCATCAGGTATTTCGGGATGGACAATGCGCTGCTGGAAGCCCTCGGCGTGAAGAAGAGGCGGGATGTCTGATCATGCTGTTGCCGCTGTTGTGCTTCGCCACATCAATCTGTTCGATCTTGATTATTGCGTTGGCGCTGAACCTTACGCGAAGAAAACGGCAGCGGATGGAACAGCGATTGAGCCTTCTTCCCAGGAGCGCCGCCCTCGCGAAGGCGGAACGGCGCGTTGCCCCCGAGCCCGCCGCCGGACCATCCAATCTGGCGAAGGCCGAGCGTCTTTTTCTTCTCGACAGCGACCAGCCGTGGGAGATGAATACGACGCTGGCGTGGCTTGTCTTCGTTTCGGTTGCGGCGGGCATAGCTGTCTGGCTCACGTTTCGCTACCTTTTCGGCCTGCCGGCTGGGATCGCCATCGGAGCAGCCGCCCTTGCGGCGTATTTCGCCCCTCGCTCGATCCTCATCCGGGAACGCAAACACATGGAGCAGGCCTTCAGCGCATTGTTTCCCGACGCCGTGGACGCCATCGCGCGCATGCTGCGTGCAGGCTTGCCCGTTACGACGGCCTTCCAGATCGTGAGCGAGGAGGCGCCGTCTCCGGTTAACGCCGTCTTCCAGGCGCTCGCCGGTCAACTGAGGATCGGAATGCCGGTGGAAGACGCGCTTCGCCTTAACGCCAGACGCATTCGCGTTCCCGATTTTCAGTTTTTCGCGACGGCGGTGGTGCTCCAGCGGGCGGCCGGCGGCAACCTGCTTCCGACGCTCGAGGCGCTGGGACAGCTCATGCGAAGCCGCCGCGCGGTGCAGCTCAAGGCGCAGGCTGTGACGGCGGAAATTCGCCTGACCGCCTATATTCTCAGCGCGCTGCCCTTCCTGACGATCGCGGCCCTGCTTGTGCTTTCGCCCGGCTATCTGACGCCGCTGTTCGCGGATTCGCGCGGCCAGGTCATCCTCAGCATTGCCGCTGGCGGACTTCTCACCTCAGCCCTCGTCATGAGGCAGATGATGAGCCGCATCGAGAACGCCTAACCGCTGGAGTGCATCGTGCCGCAGCCGCTGATTTCCAACGCTTTGCTGGCGCAGATCGCGTCGCTCATGGCGTTCGCCACATTCCTGATCGGCGGGACGCTGCTGATCGTTGCCGGCTCGCGCGGCCGCGCCCAGGCGATTTCGCGCCGCGTCAAGCTTGTGCGGACCCTGGACCCCGGCGCCGAACTGGCGGAGACCGGCAAGACCCCCGAAGAGCATAGGTTCGAAGAGGACAGGTTCGGCTTGAGCATTCCCGAGCAGCGCCAGATCGCCCGGCTTTTCGAGCCATACAACCTGGGGCCGGACGAAGCCGTCGCCACTTTCACGATCCTGCGGTTGCTCGTGATCGCCGGCCTTGGCGCCGTGACCTACCTTGCGCTCGCCCGCGCGTCCTGGCCGCTGCCGCTCCTGGTCCCAACGCTCGCCGCCTTGTGCGGCTGGTTCATCACGATCGTGCCGGTCAGGATGGGCGTGCAGAAGCATCGAAAGGCGGTTGCAGCCGGGCTGCCGGACGCGATTGAGCTGATGGCGATCTGCGCCGACGCCGGCATCTCGCTCGAAAGCGGGTTGCAGCGCGTCTCCCAGGAGTTGCGCCCCTCCCAGCCCGCGCTTGCGAACGAGCTGGCTCTGACCTGGGCGCAAATCAGCATCCTCCCCGATCGCGACCAGGCGCTTATGGATCTAGCGGATCGTGTCGACTTGCCGAGCCTGCGCTGGATCGCCACCACATTGTCCCAAAGCATGCGCTTCGGCACCCCGCTTGCGAAATCGCTGCGCGTCGCCGCCGCCGAGATGCGCAACGACAGGCTCTTGCAGATGGAGGAGCGGGCGAACCGGCTCCCGGCGCTTATGACCTTCCCTGTCATGCTCCTGGTCATGCCGACCATCTTCCTGATCGTGGGCGGCCCGGCCGTGCTGAGGATTATCGACACGTTCAGCCAGACGCATGTCGCGCATTAGAGCATCGTGCATTTGATCGGACGCAACCTCTCTCACGCCGTCCCCGCGAAGGCGGAGACCCAGTATTCCGGACCGCATGAAGCTTATACGGGCGTTGGCGATTCCTTGATTCCCGCTTTCGCGCGAATGACGGCGAGGGGTATGAGGCCGATTCCGACTTTAAGTCCGATGCTCTGGCGGCGCCCAGGAAGACAGCGCCTCTTACTTGCCGCCGCCAGCCGCCGTCTGCGCCAGCTGAACTTGGCTGCCGTCGAGCAGCTTGATGTTGTTCTGCACCGTGATATTGCCCGGCTCGATCTCCGCGGCTCTCATGAACTTCGCTCGCGCCCCGGCCAGATTGCCGCGCAGCAGCTGCGAATATCCCTGGTTGTTCAAAATCTGCACCGTCTCGCCGGAAATCCCGATGGCTTTCGCATAGGCGCGGTCGGCCAGATCGAAGCGGCTCAGCCGGTCGTAACTGGACGCCAGCGCAACCCACGCCAGCGAATCCTCCGGCATTTTCTCGCAGGCGTCGCGAAAATAGCGCTCGGCCAAACCGTAATCCCCGCGATTGAAATGCTCGGCGCCGAGCTTGTAGGGCTCGTCGGACGGAAAGTACTTCTCGCTTGCGGGCTCCTGGACGGTGAGAGAGGTAAGGGGGGCTGTGTCGTCGGCGAGACCCCCACACCCGGAGAGCATGAGGGGCAGGGCGCCGGCCGCCAAAGCGGCGGCGAATTGGCGTGCCAATGCATGCACGGCCGGGCTTTCCGGGCGCGCGCCGCGGCCTAGGCCCGATCTATGGCGCCAGCGCTTTTTCAATGGGAAACCGCGCTGTTGGAGCCGAAGCCGGTCGAGCTTATTTCGGGAGCGAGGGTCGGCGCGGCCTCCTTTAGCCTTTTGACGTCTTGATAGCGCTCTATCGCCTTGGTCATGCGCGGCCCGTTGGCCGGGATGCGCCGGTCCCCGACATGGGGCGGCCACGGATCCAGCATCTGCGAAGCGGCGTTGACCTCCTTGGCGTTCCCGGCGCCAACGGTGATCGTGTCGCTTCTCTGGAAATAGTGGCCGAAAAAATCGTCGAAGGTCTGGTCGCCCGCGGCAGCGCAGGAGACGGACGCGCTCAGCATCAAGGCGCTGACACACCAAGGTTTCATCACAACTTCGCCCTCCTCCAGCGGTCCCTTTATTTGTTATCGAGCGGCACGATGTGCCCAAACGGTCCGGCGAGGCCGCCGCCGGATGTCACGAATGCGTTGAATTTCTTTGGAACTTCGCTCTGACCGAGGAGGAAGAAATCCACGTCGTTGGCCGGCAGCCGGGAGTTCGAGCGGCGATGCGGTGCGCTGCCCGGGCGCGATCGGCGCTACGATGTGCGGAGTGACGAGCACAACGAGATCGGTCTCATTCTGCTGGTAGGACGAGCTGCGGAAGAGCGTGCCGAGGACGGGGACGGCGCCGAGCCAGGGCACCTGCTCGATGTCGCGCGTGCCCTCCGATTGCAGGAGACCCGCGATGGCGAAGCTTTGCCCGTCGCGCAGCTCGATGGTCGTCCGCGCTTCGCGCTTCTTCAGCGCCGGAATGAGAAAGCCCTGGTCCTTGATCGCGTTCGCATAGTCGAGTTCGCTGACGGATGGCGTCAGGCGCAGGTTTATCACGCCATTCGCAAGCACCGTCGGCTGGAACGTGAGCTGGATGCCGAACTGCTTGTAGTCCACCGTGATCGTGGGCGTTGCGCCGGATGAGGGCTGCACGACCGGTATCGGAACCTCGCCGCCAGCCAGGAAGCTCGCCGTATCGCCCGAAAGCGCGACGAGGTCGGGTTCCGCCAATTCTCGCACAAGCCCCTTGGACTCAAGCGCGGAAATGAGAAGGTCGGCATTGCCGCCAAGCTTGGCGATGGCCGTGCCGTAGGGCAGCGACCCCGTGGTGAGCGTTCCAATCGTCTGGAGAAGGGGCAGCCCGGGCGCTGTCGATCCATTGAGTTCGGTTCGCCCGGTGTTGACGCCCCTCGTCCCGGCGGCGTTGGCCGAAAGCAGGCTCACGCCGAGATCGCGCTCCGCCGTACGGGTCGCCTCGAGGAAGCGCACCTTCAACAGCACCTGCTGAGCGGGCGACACGCGGATCAGATTGATGATCCCCGACTCCGGCGCCATGCTCTTGGCGATCTCAAACGCCTGCTCGGCCTCAAGCGCGTCGCGCGCCTGCCCGCTCAGGACGATCTGCTCGTGGCTGCTCGAAACCTTGATGGCCTGGCTGCCGGAATTCGCCCGGATTTTATCCGCGATCTCCTGCGTGTCGAGGACCACCTCCACATCGAGGACGCCGAGCAGCTTCTTGTCCGAGCTGAAAAGCGAGATATTGGTTGTGCCGGGCTTCTTGCCCTGAAGGTAAAGCACGCGATCCGACATCGGCAGCACGTCGGCGATGTCGGGAGAGCCGACCACCGCCGAAGCGAACGGTGCGCGGAAGGTGAAAGTTTTCGACTTGAAGCGAACGACTTGCAGCCTGCGAACGGCCGGCCCATTCACCTCCAGAGCCGAAGCGCTCACATCTCCGGCCGGGAAGAAGGCCGCCGCCGCCGCGTTTGCAAGGCAGGCAAGAAGCAGGGGCAGGCAAGCTCTTTGCTTACCGTCTGAAGGACGCCGAGACGCTTTTCTAAACGTGCACAACATATTCCGAAGTCCCCCCGGGCGCCTCGCAGCGACGGCAGGGCGGGTTTCCCGCTCAGCGCACTGGACCTTTCCTACGTGCGCGATTCGGAGAGTTTCGGCAACCTAAAGAGGAGTTTGGTTGTCAAGTGAAACCTATGCGTGTCCTGTGGGCAACTCTACCGGCGGGACGGCCGGAGCTAACCGGCCGGAGCGCGGCGAACCAGGCTTTCCAGGGAACTCGCGGAGGGTTGCGCCTGAGCGGCGGGCGCGGTCTGGCTCAGCGCCGGGGACACGTCCGCGCCATAGGTCGGCCGGGCGTAGCGGGGCTGCTCTTTTTCCTTCCCGGCGCTCGACGCATCTTCAAGAGGGCGAACCGCAAGCTGAAGGAACCCGAGTTGCAGTGCAACGAACACCTCCTCGGCTTGATGCTTGGTCAGTTCGAGTGTCACCGTCTTCGGCAGCCTTGTCTCGCCGAAAAACTGCGGTCCGCCGGCTGGCGCCTTTCCCTGCTGATTGATCGACTGATCGACCGCGATCACCCGGATATCCTGCAAGATCGTCTCGGCGACAACCTTGCGCTTGCCCTCGCCCGTCACCTCGCCAAGGTTTTGCGTGAGGATCACATCCACATGATTTCCGGGCAGGATGAGCCCGGAGGCGCTCTGCGCCGCGTCCACCGAGATCGAGATGGCGCGCGCGCCCGGTTTCAAGACGGCGGCGAGAAACCGCCTGTCGCTGTGCTTGAGGAGGTCGCTCACGACGAGCGGCTCGCCGTTCGCGAAGTCCCGCCTCGTGCTGGCGCCGAGGAATTCGGACTCTGCGACCTGTCCGCGCACCAGATTGCCAACCCGAAGCTCTGCCGGCCCGATTTCCTTCCAGCCGATGTCTTCCGGCTGGAGCAAAGTCCCCGCCTGCAACGGGTGGGCGGCGGTCAGGATCGACATGCGGGCAGGCGGCGGCGGCGCGGCTTGAGCTTGGCTCGGGGGTTCAGGCGCGCCCTGGCTCACGAACCACAGATAGCCGAAGGCCACGCTGCCCAGGATGCAAAAGACGCCTAGAACAAAGAGGATATTGCGGAAAAACATGGTGGGCTCTCTCCTGCTATGCGCCAGATGACTCCGCCGAGGATGGCGATTGCGTAAGGCACCTGCTTTCGCGAGGCGATCCGGGCGCTTTCGAGCCTGAACCAGCGGAACAGCGCGGCGCCGCCGTCCGCTTCATGCGAAACGTTTTCCAGAGGGACGCTTCTGAGTATGAAGCTCGCTGCGAGATAGACGCAGCTGAGAATGCCTCCCGCGAACGCGATCGCGGTCAAAAGCTTCCCAATCTCAGAAGGCGGAACAAGGAGCGTGACGGCGGCTATGAGCTTCACATCGCCCCCGCCGATCATGCCGTAGCGGCAGAGAAGCCCGAAGCCGAGGAAAACGAGGGCGGCCGCGATGAGGCTGAGCCAGACCTGGCCTGGCCGCTCCGCGAGGCAAAGAATGAGCCCCGAAAGCGCGATCGAGATCACGAGTTCATCGGGAATGATTTGCTCTTTGAGGTCCGTGACCGCTCCCCCGAGAAGTGCGGCGAAAACGATTGTCCAAACGATCGGTTGAATGACAGCGAGGCTCATGGTTTTACCGCCGGGAGAGCAGTCTGCGGGCGCATTGCTGAATGCGCCCGCAGACAAATGCGCGTCCACCCGCGAGACGGCCGGACAACCCGGCCGCTCCTAGCTGTGGACCTTGGACGCAACGAGGTTGAACACGCCTGTGAGGTTCGTGCCGACAAGCCCGACGGCGGTGACGATGCCCACTGCGATCAAAGCGGCGAGAAGGCCGTATTCGATTGCAGCGACGCCTTTCTCGGAATTGACCTTGAGCCAAACGCAGGCGCACCTGACAAGATCGGTAAGATGACGCATACAATTCTCCTGTATTGCAGGTTGTGGTACAGGAGAATAAGTAACACGCATAGGTTGAGAAATCACCAAGCTACAGCATGAGTTTTTGCCGAAATGCTTCGGGCCTGAAAAACATGCATGTCTTATGGGAAAGGCGCCCGCGAAAGACCGAAGCGAGAGAGTTGAAAGACACGCGGCCGTTGGCGGGATTGCTCCGCCGCTCGCCCAACGCATCCATCCCGGCCAAGCGAAGCGCCGGGATCCGCAAAAAATGAGCGCTTCGATTTATTCAGATCCCGGACAAGGCTTCGCCTTTCCGGGGTGACCGGCAAAGGCCATCCGTTGGCTCAGTAACCCGGCTTAGTTCGCCAACGGCCGGGAAACCGCGGAGAGTTCTATTCTACAAGCCGATAAACCGCGAATGAGCGGGGGCGCGCGCCGGTTCCGGGGGCGCCGAACCGGCCGCTGAGCCGATAATCTTTCGCTAGCGCTTCGTCCAGCAGCGCGCTGCGGCCCGGCTTTTCGCAACCGAGATGAACGCGAGGCTCCGTCGCCACGATGAAGGGCGGGCGGCTCTTGAGCGCGTCCGCGAGCGCGCCGCCCGCTTTTGGAGAGGCGAATTCGCAAAAAAGCTGCAGCGGATGAAAGACCGGCCCCATCGGATCGGCGCTCGCCGCCAGATAGACGATGAGATCGCGGTCGGCGACCAGGATGTGGCCGCTCCGGCTAAGACCGGCCGTCTTCATCGCCGCCGCCGCCCGCGCCGCGGGGCTGGCGCCGTCGTTCCTGCCGTCCGCCGACTGGGACGCCAGAAAAAGCATGACGCAGCCGAACGCAGCCGCACGCGCCAGCCAGGGACGCCGGCCCGGCAAGCGCTCGACGCCGTGCTTTAGGAATACGCCCGACAGCGAACAAAGCGGCGGAAAGGCGGCCAGCATGTAGAAATCGCACATGGCGCGCGTCGCGAAGACGCCGGCGAGCGCGGCGGCGGCCCAAAGCATGAGGAACTGAAGCGCGGGATAGGCCAGTTCTCCGCGAAAGGCGCTTCGGCGCGCGAAGACCGCCGCCGCCATGATGAAGAGCGGCAGCGCGAGAAGGAGTTCGATGAGAAACCGCTCGGCGGCGTCGCTCCAGGACACATAGTTCGCGCCCGCCCGCCCGATGGCGGCCAGCACCGCGTCGGCGAAGAAGGCGTCGAGATGATCTTGCGCGAAGAAATAGACGGCGAAGCCCGCCGGGACGGCGCACAGCCCGGCGCCAAGCCAGGCGAAGAATTTCACCCCTCTTCGCAGGCCCAGGCTTGCGCCCAGGTACAGAATCAGCGCCAGCGCATCGAAGAGCGCCGTCTGCTTCACGCAGGCCGCCGCGCCAAGGAGAAGCCCCGCCGTGAAGAAAAGCCTGTACCGCCGCCCCTCGGAGAGCGCAGCGTCAAGGCCGAGCAGCATGCCGAACGCCGTGAACGGCGCCATGAGCAGCTCTGCCGGTGAGAAGGAGCCGCCGAGGGTCACGCTCGCCGCGATATAGAACAGCGCCGCGGCGAGGCCGGACAAGCCGCCCGTGAACCGCCGCCCGAACAGATAAAGGCCGCAGGCTGTCGCCGCGACGGCCGCCATCGCAAGCGCCTTCGCCGCGAGGAGCGCCGGGCCGAACACGGCTTCCGCGCCCGCCATCAGCGCAAACAGAAGCGGCGGCTTCACATCGAAGGCGCCTGCATAGGGCGGCGTCCCCTCAAGCCACTGCCGTCCGACGATAAGGTAATAGGACTCGTCCACCCCGACATTGGAGATGAACGGAAGCCGCGCCAGCACGGCGCAGCAAATGAGTTCCCGCCATGATCGCGGCTGGAGGCGCGGCGCTCAGGCCGGGCCAGCTCTTTCCCCGGGCGCTTATGAGCATCGCGGCGCAACCCGTTCCCTGAGACCGTAGACGGCGAGCAGCCCGCCTGTGTCGCCCGTCAGCGCGTTGCCGAAGCGGCCCAAGGCGCAATAGTCGCGCTGAAGCGTCTCCTCGACCAGCGAGCGGCGGCCCGGCTCTTCGCAGCCTCGCGCATGGAAAGGCTCGGCGACAACGATGAAAGCCGGACGGCTTTCCAGGGAATCCGCAAGCGCCTCGCCAGCGCGCTGGGCGGCGAAACCGCAAAGGAGCTGGAGCGGATGAAAAACGCGCCCGGGCGGGTTTGAGCCGGAGGCGAGATAAACGATGAGATCGCGGTCGGCGACGAGGATGCGGTCGCTTTTCGCAAGCCCGGCGCTTCTCATCGCCGCGGTGGCAGCCTCGGCGGAGGCAAGATTTTCGCGGCCCGCAAAGATGAGCGGCGCGGCCCCGATGAGGAAATAAACTCCGGCGGCGGCTACCGCGGCGGGCAAGGCGAAGCCAAACCGCGTTCGGCCCGGCAAGCCTGCGAGGGCTTTTTGCAGGTAGAAGCCGGACGCGAGGCAAAGCGGCGGCAGAACCGGCAGGAAATAGATGACGAGCATCGCCCTTGCGGCAAAGACCCCGGCAAGCGCGGCGGCGGCCCAGAGCATGAGGAACCGAAGCGCCGGATAGGCGGGGGCGCCGTGAAAGGCGCTTCGGCGCGCGAACGCCGCACCCGCCATGATGACGAGCGGCAGAGCGAGAAGGACATCGATGAGAAACCGCTCGGCGGCGTCGCTCCAGGATACATAGGCCGCGCCGCCGCGCCCGATGGCGGCCAGCACCGCGTCGGCGAGAAGCGCGTCGAGATGGCCTTGCGCGAAGAAATAAGCGGCGAAGCCCGCCGGGACGGCGCACAGCCCGGCGCCAAGCCAGAAGATGGCTTTCAATCCTCTTCCCGGCCCCAGCACCGCGCAAAGGTACACAACCAGCGCCAGCGCATCGAAGAGCGCCGTCTGCTTCACGCAGGCCGCCGCGCCAAGGAGAAGCCCCGCCGCGAAGAACAGCCTGAGCCGCCGCCCGCCGGAGAGCGCAGCGCCAAGGCCCAGCAGCATCCCGAACGCCGTGAACGGCGCCATGAGCAACTCGGCCGGCGAAAATGTCCCGCCAAGGGTCACGCTCGCCGCGATATAGAACAGCGCCGCCGCGAGGCCGGATAGCTGGCCCATGAACCGCCGCCCGAACAGATAAAGGCCGCAGGCTGTCGCCGCGACGGCCGCCATCGCAAGCGCCTTCGCCGCGTAAAGCGCCGGTCCGAACAGGGCCTCGCCGCCCGCCATCAGCGCAAACAGAAGCGGCGGCTTCACATCGAAGGCGCCTGCATAGGGCGGCGTCCCATCGAGCCACTGACGTCCGACGACGAGATAATAGGATTCGTCCACTCCGACATTGTGAACGAACGGAAGCCGCGCCAGCACGGCACAGCACACAAGCCCCGCCATGATCGCGGCTGATCGGGAACGCACAAACGGCAGGCTCATTGCAGGTTACAATCGCGGCTGTTGCGGGGGGCTCGCCGGCCCGTCGCGATGATCCATGCTACAGCTTAAGATTGTATAAAGGAAAACAGATTACCACAAAGCAGTTGTGTTTTGGGGAAAGCTCCAAAACCCGGCACAACGGGCAGGGGGAGCGAGCGAATGACAAAGACGCAGAATATTTCGAATACCGCGGCGGGAGAAAGTCCCGGCCGCGCCAAGGTCCGAGTATTCGTGCGGAATCACGAAGCCGAAGCCGTCATTCGCCGGTCTCTCAGCAGCCTCGATGTCAACGACGCGATCTTCACGCCGGCGAACCTGAAGGCCGCCGCGGCCGCGCTCGCCAAGGAAAGCTCGCCCGACCTGCTTGTGCTGGATGTCTGCGGAAGCGACGACGCCCTGGAAGAGCTGCGAGCCGTGGCCGAGGCCTGCGACCCAAGCGTAACCGTCATCGCGATCGGCGACAAGAACGACATCGGCTTCTACCGGGAGCTGAAAAAGGCCGGCATCAGCGATTATTTCACGCTTCCCGTGCAGAGAGAGGCTTTCGCTGGCGCCTGCAAGGCGATCCTGTCGCCGGAGGGAACCTACTCGGATCGCAAGACCGGCCGGCTCATCTACGTGCTCGGCGTGCGGGGAGGAGTCGGCGCCACTACGCTGGCGACGAGCCTTGCCTGGTCGCTCGCGGAAAGCATGCGCCGCCATACGGTGCTTATCGATCTCGGGCTGCAAACCGGCGACGCCGCGCTGCAGCTCGACGCCGTGCCGGACCGCGCGCTCTCCGAGGCCCTCGGCCACCCCGAGCGCCTCGACAAGCTTCTTCTGGAGCGCGGCCTGAAGCGCATAACGGACCGCCTCTCCTTGTTCGCCTCGCTGGAACCGCTGGACGCCGCCGCCGCCGTCACCGAGGAATCCTTTCTTTGGCTCCTGAGCAATCTCCTTCCCCGCTACCGCTTCACCCTCGTAGACGTGCCAGCAAGCATGGCGATGAAGATGGCCTGGGCTCTTCGCATTCCAAGCACGTGTCTCTTGATCGGCAATGCAAGCCTTGCCGGGGCGAGGGATCTGGCGCGCTGGAGCGAACTGATCGGACCCGACACGCCGGAACGCCAGACCTTGCACATCGTGAACCATGTCGCGCCGAACAGGGGATTGAGCGAGCAGGACTTCGCGCTGGCGTTCGGCAAGCCTGCCGAAGTCGTGGTCCCCTATTGCAGGGAAATCGCGGAGGCGGCCCCGCTCGGGATCCAGGCGATGCAGAAATGCAGGTCTTTTCAGAAAAGCCTTGCGCCGATCCGCAGGATCTTCACGGGCGAAGCGCAGGAACGCGCTGGATCGCTGCTCGGCCAATTCCTAGGCCGCGGCGGCGGCAAGGAGGAAAAGGCGCGGCTGTTGTCCCAAACGCCGGCCGATGCGCCGCACCTACTGTCCCACCAGCAATGAGTTCCTGAAAGGCAAGGACAAAAAGAGGGATTGGCGCGCAGAGGAGGCGTCGGCAACGATAACATTCCGGCGAATGCGAAGAGCCTGGCGGGGCGGCTCGGAAGCTGCCTCGCCGAAGAAAAAAAAGCCAATAAAACTTGGTGCCCAGAAGAGGACTCGAACCTCCACGCCTTGTGAGCGCTAGTACCTGAAACTAGTGCGTCTACCAATTCCGCCATCTGGGCAACGCGATAAGAGGTAAATCCCGCCGCCGCCTTTGTCAATCGGAGCGCAAGCCTTAGCCTTGCCGCCGCCGCACGAATATCGCGCAAGCCGGCAAGCCGCGTCTTTCCATCGGCCCAAATGCGGGTTATGCATTTACGACAGGTTTCTTTCTCGCGCGCGGGTCGGGCATGGCTCATACATTCGGGACTTCCACCGTCGTCACCGTTTTCGGCGGATCTGGCTTTGTGGGGCGCTATGTGGTGCAGGCGCTCGCGCGGGCTGGCTGCCGGATCAAGGTGGCGGTGCGCCGGCCGGAGCTTGCGCTGCATGTGCAGCCGCTGGGCGCCGTCGGGCAGATCGCGATCGTGCAGGCCAATGTCCGCGACGAGAAGTCGGTGGCGGAAGCCGTGCGCGGCGCCGATTGGGTGGTGAACCTCGTCGGCATCCTCCAGCCCACGGGCCGGCAGCGCTTTCGCGCCGTCCATGCGAAGGCGCCGGAGACCATCGCCAAGGCCGCCAAGGCGGCGGGCGCGAGCGGCTTCATCCAGGTTTCGGCCATCGGCGCCGACCGGGTGGCGCGCTCGAACTACGCCCGCACGAAGGGCGAGGGAGAGATGCGCGCTCTGGCCGCTTTCCCGCAAACCATTGTGCTCAGGCCCTCGCTGGTGTTCGGCCCCGAGGATCAATTCTTCAACCGCTTCGCCGCGCTCGCCGCGCTGTCTCCCGTTTTGCCGGTGATCGCCGGGCGCACGCGCTTTCAGCCGATCTATGTCGGCGACGTCGCCCGCGCCGTCGCGGCGGCGGTTTCCGGGCGCGCCACGGAAGGCGCCGTCTACGAACTTGGCGGCCCCACCATCTATACGTTCCGCGAGATCCTGGAGAAGGTCTGCGAGTGGACGCAGCGTTCGCCAACGCTTCTTCCGGTCCCGATCTGGATCGCGAAGATCCAGGCCTTCTTCGTGCAGTTCCTGCCCGGCGCGCCTATCACGCTCGACCAGGTGCGACTGCTCCAGCGCGACAACGTGGTCGGCGCGGACGCCATCCGCGATCAGCGCACGCTGGAGGGGCTTGGCGTGCTCGAGCCGCGTAGCGCGGAAGCGATCGTGCCGCCTTATCTGCAGCGCTACCGGCCGCGCGGCGAATTCTCAACAGACCGGCTCCGCGCGCTTTAGCGCCGCAAGGTTCGGGCGGATACGTGCCATATGGCGATGCTGCTTCATTATCCGCTCTGCCCGGCCTCGCGCGCAGTGCGGCTCGCGCTGTTCGAGCAGGGGATCGAGGCCGAGTTCACGGAAGTGAAGCCCTGGGCCATCGGCCGCGAGTTCCTCAACATCAATCCCGCCGGAACGCTGCCGGTGCTCTCCATCGAGGGAAAGTCCATTTGCGGCGCCTATCCCATTTCCGAGTATCTCGCCGAGACAGCGGCGCGCGACGGTCCCGCCGGGATGCGCGCGCCCCTCTGGCCGGGCTCGCAATCGGAGCGGGCGGAGGCGCGCCGTGTCGCCGACTGGTTCTTGCGCAAATTCGACGCCGAGGTCGCCCAGGGCCTCCTTGAAGAAAAAGTGTACAAGCCATCGTCAAAAGGGCGGCTCCAGCCCGATCTTAGCGCAATCCGGGCTAGCAGAAGCAATTTGCGCTATCATCTTTCCTATGTGAGCTTTTTGAGCGATCAGCGCAAATGGCTCGGCGGCGACTATATGAGCTTCGCCGACTTGGCCGCTGCGGCCGAGCTTTCGGTCGTGGACTACCTTTCGGAAGCGCCCTGGGCGGAGTTTCCGGAGGCGAAGGCTTGGTATCAGCGGTTGAAGTCGAGGCCGTCGTTCCGCCAGCTGCTGGCCGATCGCATACCGGGCTTCAGCCCGCCGGAGACTTATGCGAACCTCGATTTCTGAGGAAGCGCGCGAACGCTTGCCGGAGCCTGCCGATGCGGGCTGGATCGAGGCGCGCGTGCTGAAGGAAGGCTTCGACGCGGTTGGCGTCGCATCGCCTGCGGCGATTGCAAGCGCTGGCGGGAATTTGCATGCGTTTCTCGAAGCGGGCTTTCATGGCGGGATGGGATGGCTTGCGGCGAATGCGGAGCGCCGCGCCGACCCGCGCGCGCTCTGGCCGGACGTGCGCTCGATTGTGATGACTGCAATGAACTACGCGCCCGAAGCCGATCCTCGCGCAGCCTTGTCGCGCCCGTCGCGCGGCGCGATCTCGGTTTACGCCAAGGGCGCCGATTATCACGACATTCTGAAGGGCAAGCTGAAGGCGGTCGCGGGCGAGTTCGCGCGCCGCACGGGCGAGGACGTGAAGGTTTTCGTCGATACCGCGCCGGTGATGGAAAAGCCGCTCGCCGAGGCCGCCGGCATCGGCTGGCAGGGCAAGCACACCAACCTCGTCTCCCGCGATTTCGGCTCCTGGCTGTTTCTCGGCGCGATCTTCACCACCGCCGCGCTGAAGGCCGGCGCGCCCGAAACAAACCATTGCGGCTCCTGCCGCCGCTGCCTCGACGCCTGCCCGACGCGCGCCTTCCCAGCCCCCTATCGCCTCGATGCGCGCCGCTGCATCTCCTATCTGACAATTGAGCACAAGGGGCAAATCGCGCATGAATTTCGCCAGAGCATCGGAAACCGCATCTATGGCTGCGACGATTGCCTCGCCGCATGCCCCTGGAACAAGTTCGCCAAAGCCGCCGCCGAGATGAAGCTTCGCACGCGCGAAGCCGCCGCCGACCCGCCGCTTGCGGAGTTGCTCGCGCTCGACGGCGACGCCTTCCGGGCGCGCTTCAGGGGCTCGCCGATCAAGCGCGCCGGCCGCGACCGCTTCGTTCGCAACGCGCTCATCGCGGCCGGGAATTCGGGGGACGCCGCGCTGCTTAAAAGCGTAGCGCCCCTTTTGGAGGACGGGTCTCCTCTCGTGCGCGGCATGGCCGTCTGGGCCGTTCGCCGGCTCGCGGACGCCGAGGAGGAGGCCCGGTTGAAATCGATTTTCGCACCGCGGGAAACCGATCCGGCGGCGCTATCCGAATGGGAGAGTGAGCCATGAGCAATCTATTCGTTTTCGGTCTTGGGTATTCGGCGCTGGCGACGGCGGCGATTCTTGAAACGGGCGGATGGCCCGTCTCCGGCACTGTGCGCTCGGCGGAGAAGGCGAGCGCCATAGCGAGGAAGGGAATCAAGCCCATCCTTTTCGACGACCGGGCGGCGGTGGAGGCCGCGCTCGCTTCGGCGACGCATGTTCTTGTCTCCACGCCTCCCGGCGAGGGTGGCGATCCGGCGCTTTTGGCCTTCGGGGAAGCGCTCAGGAACGCCCCCGCGCTCACATGGATCGGCTATCTCTCCACCATCGGGGTTTACGGAGACCGCGGCGGCGAATGGGTGGACGAGGACACGCCGATAGACGCACCGGGTGGACGGAAATCGGCGCGCGCCGAAGCCGAGAACGCCTGGAGGGCCTTGGCCGAGGAGACCGTGATCGCGCTCGACATCTTCCGGCTCGCCGGGATTTACGGACCGGGGCGCAACCCGCTGGACCGCATCCGCGCAGGCGAGGCGCGCAGCATCGTGAAGCCGGGCCAGATTTTCAACCGCATCCATCTCGACGACATCGTGCAGACAGTGATCGCCGCGATCCGCCGCGAGCGCCGTGCGGCCGTGCATGTGTTCAACGTCGCCGACGACGAGCCGGCGCCGCCGCAGGACGTTCTGCGTTACGCCGCGGAGCTGGTCGGCGCGCCGCCGCCGCCTGAAGTGCCGTTCGAAAAGGCGGAGCTGTCGCAGATGGGACGCAGCTTCTACGAGGATAACAAGCGGGTGCACAACACCCGCGTCAAGCGCGAGCTGGGCGTTGTGCTTCACTACCCGACCTATCGCGAGGGGCTCACGGCGCTCGCGCGAGACGCCGAGTCCGGCGTTTGAGTTTTAGCGTTCCGGCGCCAAGCGTTTGTGCGCCGATATTAAAGCGGCCGCGCCCGATGGCTGCGCAGCAGACGAGCTGCCGCGAGCGCGGCAACTCGTGCTGCCGGGGTTTTGGTTCCGAAGCCACAGGACAGGGTCGACGACGGCCTTCACATCGCGGCTGACCATCGTAATGCGCCTGCGCTCTTGCACAAGACCGGCGAGGCCAATGATGGCGCCCCATATGACCGGCAGGCGGACGAAGCGCACCGCCTCCTTGAGAGACAGGTCCATCAGTGCGTCCCGGTCGCCGTCGTCCTCCGCGATGAATTGAGCGACGGCGAGAGCCTTTTCATAATCGTTCCGACCGTGGTCGAGGATCGCCGCCGCGAACGATATTTTGCGCTCGCGCTTCTCCGCGGCGCACCCGGCCAGGGAGATGACAATGTCCCAGAATGCTTCCTTCCGCAGGGCCTGCCGGTCGCCGGCGGTCATGTCCTGCCGCGAAAGGTGATAGGAGAATGTCCCGGACGCGCGGCAACAGGCCTGCTCTCCGGTCTTCCGGGCCCTGGCCTCGGAGTAGACTGTGATGCGGTCGAAGCCGCGGCCATAATAGCAAAAGGCGATGGCGTGTCCCGCTTCGTGCAGGGCGACGCGCCGCGGTATGATGGGTTCCGCCGCTCCCGTATTCTTCATCGTTCGGATTGCCGACACGCCAGGCGGAGAACGCCCGCCAGCCCAATTGCGCAAGCGCACCGTGTCGACTTGCCGCATCGCCTCAAGCAAGTCATCGAGAGCCTCTAGAAGACCATTCACGACTGCGCAAAGAAACAGAATCCTTAAAGACTGCGGGCAAACAAGCCGACGCAGCCAAATCCCTCGTGCGGACCTCCCGCGCCGCCGCTGTGCGCGGCGAGCCGTATTGCTACCGATATAGCTTGTTATGCGCAGGATGCAAATGTATCCCAGCTCGCAGATTTTGTCATAAGCCCACGCGGCTGGTCCAAGTGCAACGGTTGACGCCGTTTGCGTGGCCGCTCGACAACCGCAGCAGACGGAATTGCCGCAGGCGAAGATCACCGGCATTGGCCGGCGGAGGAAAAGCGCGATGAGCCGAAAGTGAGCCAGGGGCGTCTGTGCTGATAATTCAAGCACTCAGAATCTTCTCGCCGGACTGATCCGGGCGGCGGTGACGGAGAAGGGCGCGCGGGGCGGATCGATCCCTGTGCCGAGACAGAACTCGACGCGTCCATTGCTTGTGAAAATCATGCCGATCGCGCAGAAAAGCGAATTTTGGCTCGACAGCACGGAGCCCCGCGCGATCCTCTTCGTCTCCGATCCGGATCCGCTGGCGGGCGGAGCCGTCGATGAGGTCATGGATGCCTATAGTCTGACGCCCTCGGAAAAGAAGCTGCTGAGCGAGCTTATTACGGGCCGCAGCCTGAGGGAAGCCGCCGATATCCTGAAGATCACCCGGGCAACCTCAAGGAACAGGCTCGCCCGCATCATGACTAAAACCGATACGCACCGGCAGAGCGAATTGATCCAGCTCATCCTTCGAACCAGCGTTCCCGTGCGGTGACGTTCATGCCGCCGGATCGATGTGCGGCGCGGTAGACAATGAGACGAACTCCGCCAGCGCGGCGCGCAGAAGCGCAAGGTCTTGCGGGCGCGACAGGCGGTGCTCGCCGTCCTTGATGAGCGTAACGCGCACGTCCGGCGCCGCGAGCGCCTCCAGCAGGTCGAGCGAATGCCGCCACGGCACATCCGGGTCGAGCATACCGTGCAGGATGCGGACCGGCGCGCCGATGGCGATGCGCGCGCCCCCGAGGAGATGGCGTTCGCCTTCGTCGAGCAGCGCCTTCGTGATCGGGGTAGGATCGTCGCTGTATTGCGAGGCGCGATGGAACACGCCGTCGCGTTCGAGCGCCGTGCGCGCCTCGTCCGTGAGACGCCCGCGCATCAGCCGCGTCATGTCCCAGGCCGGCGCGATCAGCACGATGCCGTTCGGCTGCCGCCGGCCCTCCGCGGCGAGGCGGCGTGCGAGGAGCAGCGCGATCCAGCCGCCCATGCTCGATCCAACGAAAACGGAAGGCGCATCCGGCGCAAGCGCGGCCGCGAACACCGCCGCCGCCTCGTCGAGCCAGGCGCCGGTCGTCCCGTCCTCGAACCGGCCGCCCGACTGCCCATGCCCGGAATAATCGAAGCGCAGGCAACCCGCGCCAACCTCGCCCGTCCAGCGCGCAATCTCGTCCGCCTTCAGGCTCGCCATCGCCGACCTGTAGCCGCAAAACCAGACGAAGGCGGGCTTGTCATATTCAGGCTTCCGAAAGCGGAAAGCGATAGAGATGGATGCGCCGCCGGGGCTTTGCATCGGGAGCAATTGCAGTTCTTCGCTGTTCATCCTATGCTTCTTTCATGAGACCGAGCGAACACATCGCTTCCGTTCGAGCTTTTCTGGCGAGCATGGCCGCATCATCGTATCTAGGGGCGCGTCAATGTTAAATCGAAGCCCGTGGCCGGTCATTCTGCAAATCATTCCCGAGCTTTCCACGGGCGGCGCGGAACGGACGGCCATCGAGGTCGCCGAGGCGGTCGCGAAGGGGGGCGGGCACGCGCTTGTCGTCTCGGCGGGCGGCAGGCTCGAAAAGGAGCTGGCCGACGCGGGCGGCGAGCTGAATTCGCTTTCCGGCGAAGACGAAAAATCCGGGCTTGATGCTGTTCAACGCGCTGCGCCTCGCCCGCATCATCCGGGAGCGGGGCGTGAGCCTCGTGCACGCGCGAAGCCGCGCGCCGGCGTGGAGCGCGTTGCTGGCGGCGCGGCGCACAAAGCGCTGCTTCGTCACCACTTATCACGGCATCTATAACCAGGAAAGCCGGCTCAAGGCTCGTTACAACGCCGTTATGGCCAAGGGCGACGCCGTCATCTGCAATTCGCAATACACCGCCCGCATCGTGCGCGAGCGCCACCCCGAAGCCGCCGAGCGCGTCGGCGTGATCTATCGCGGCTTCGATACGGCGCATTTCGATCCGGCGGCGGTCCCCGCTGATCGCGTGCGCGCGCTGCGCGAGTCCTGGGGCGTGGGGGAGGGGACGCGGGTCGTTCTCTTGCCGGCCCGGCTCACGCGCTGGAAAGGGCAGCGCATTCTCGTGGACGCCGCAGCCCTCCTGCGGTCCAAGCGCAATGACGCCGACCTCGCCTTCGTGCTTGTGGGCGACGAACAGGGCCGCTCTCCCTACCGCGCGGAGCTTCAGGCGCTCATCGAATCGCATGGGCTCGGAGGCCGGGTGACCATCGCGGGGCATTGCGACGATATGCCTGCCGCCTACAAGGCGGCGTGCCTGACTGTGCTGCCGTCCATCGAACCCGAGGCTTTCGGCCGCGCCGCCATCGAGGCGCAGGCGATGGGCTGCCCGGTGATCGCCTCGCGCATCGGCGCATTCCCGGAGACCATCGCGCCCGAGCCGACGCTTCTCGCGCGCGTGGCGAGCGTGCCCGAAGGCGCGGAGCCAGAACCGCGGGCCGTCTCGCAGCGCAGCCCATGGCTGTTCGAGCCGGGAGACCCGGAAGCGCTTTGCGAATCGCTTTGCGCCGCGCTCGCTCTTCCGGCCGACGCTCTCGACGCTTTTCGGGCGCGATCGATGGAGCGCGTCCGCTCGACTTTCTCGAAGCGCGCGCTTCAGCTGCAAACCTTGTCGGTTTACGACCGGCTGATCGGCACGCAGCTTGCCGCGGCGTTCAAGAATACGCCCTAAAAGAAGTGGGCCGCGCAAATAAAAGGTTTACTCTCAGGCGCAGCTCAGGTCTGCTGCACAATGCCGCTTGACTTGTCTAGGAGGGTTTTTATCCTCATTTTATAGGGTGCGCCTCCAGTCTTTGCCGATGCGGCGCGATGTCCGTTTGAAACAACCATAGGAGAAGTCACATACGCCGTCCGTCCGTGAGAGGAGCCCCCGCAAAAGAGGGGCCGCGCATAAACGAAGCCATTATTGCACGCGATGTTCAGCTCATCGACGAGACGGGCGAAAATCGCGGCACGACCGCGAAGCGCGATGCGCTCGCCAGGGCTCAGGAAGCCGGTCTCGACCTCGTTGAGATTGCCGTGAACGGGGAAGTCCCCGTCTGCAAGATCATGGACTTCGGGAAATATAAGTTCCAGGCCCAGAAAAAGGCTGCGGAGGCGCGCAAAAAGCAGAAGACTGTCGAAGTCAAGGAAATCAAGCTGCGCCCAAACATCGACACGCACGACTACGACGTCAAGATGCGGTCGATCCGGAAATTCTTCGAGGAGGGCGACAAGGTCAAAGTAACGCTCAGGTTTCGCGGGCGCGAAATGGCTCACCAGGAAATCGGCATGCAGCTCCTCATGAAAGTGAAAGAGGAAACCGGCGGCATTGCCAAGGTGGAACTGGAGCCTCGGCTTGAAGGACGGCAAATGATTATGGTGCTCGTTCCTCGCTAGCGTTTTCGTAAGAGAATAAGCCGCTTCGGAAAAACTTAGCCTGCGAAAATAATGCGGGAACCTTTCCTTGCGCCCGGCAAGGGTTTTTCTTTCGAGTCGAACAGAACTTCCTCCGGAGTTGAAATAGTTTTTATCTGTTGCGCCTAATATTAGCCCCATATTATATTACCCAATGGCGAGCCTCGAGCGGCCCAAACCTGAACGCAAGAACACAAAAATACTGCGATGACAATCAAGGTAACCGGCAAAAATATCGATCTTGGCGAGAGTCTCCGCGCTTATGCGCTGAACCGCATCGAGGGGGCTTTGGACAAATTCTCTGGCAGCTCGGTTTCGGGCCAGATCAGCGTCGAAAAAAACCACGACGGTTTTTTCACCCATTGCGCGATCCATCTGTCTTCGGGGCTCGACGTGCAATCCACGGGCCTCGGCCAGGACGCATACGGAAGCGTTGATTCCGCCATGGACCGGCTAGAAAAACGGTTGCGCCGCTACAAACGCAGGCTTAAAAGTCATGGCCAAAGCGTCGAAGGTTCAGCGCAGCTTTTCGAGAGCGCGGGTATCGATTATGTGCTGGACGCCGAGAGCGTAGGGGATCGCCTCGACGGCGCTGAGATAGTTGGGGGCGCGCCAGCCGTGATCGCGGAGGCGCCGGCCCGGGTGAGGGCGATGTCCGTTAGCGATGCTGTCATGCAGATGGACCTTGCCGATCAGGCTTTTCTCGTGTTTCGTAATGCATCGCACGGTGGGATCAACGTTGTTTACCGGCGTCCCGACGGAAACATCGGGTGGATCGATCCCAGCGGCGTTGTCGCGGACGCGAGGCCTTAACGTGCGTGAGCTGCACATGGAGGACGGTTACGCGTGGGACAGGACATGGATCTGAGCGACCTCATAACGCCCCGTGGCGTCATACCCTCCCTGAAAGCGGCAAACAAGAAGACGGCGCTGCAGACGCTCTCCGAGCGCGCGGCGGACATTACAGGGCTGAACTGCGTCGACATTTTTAACATCCTTATCCAGCGCGAGCGGCTCGGCTCGACCGGCGTCGGCTCGGGCATCGCCATTCCGCATGGAAAGCTGCCGAGCCTGCGCCAAACCGTCGGCGTGTTCGCGCGCCTCGAAGAGCCGATCGATTTCGATTCGATCGACGAAGAGCCGGTCGACATCATCATGCTGCTGCTTGCGCCGGAAAGCGCGGGCGCCGACCATCTGAAGGCGCTTGCCCGCGTCTCCCGCCTGCTCCGCGAGCCGAAATCGGTCGAGAAGCTGCGCGCTTGCCGCGACCGCGCCGCCATTTACGCCGTTCTCACCGAGAAGGCCGCGTCCCACGCGGCCTGAAACTAAAAGCGCCTTCGCCGGCGCGCTCATCCCTTTCCAAGAATGATTCGCGCGCCGCTTTGCTCGCCGCAATCGAACACAACAAAAAAGCCGCGTCGTCCGCGGCTTTTGGCATTGAACACGCTTTAGCGATTACGCTAGTGCAGCGTCACGAGTTCCAGGTCGCATTCCTCGACATTTTCCAGCGCGGCCGAGCGGCTGTCCGTCAGCACCATAGGAGTCCCATCGGCGGACACGACTGCGTACAGGTCGATCCCATCCGGCAGCCCGCCGAGCTGAGGAAAAAGCTCCGCAACATCCTTAGCCTTCAGCTGCTTGATATACGCAAGCTCGCCTTCGCCCCAGGCCTCGAGTTCGAAATCTTTCAGGGGTTCTTCCACGGTAAGCACCTCCTCGTGCCAAATGCACACTCCGGCATGTCTGCTATTTCGCCGCTTTCGCCGCGATATGGAGGACGTGTCCGATGTGGACGTGTTAACCAGCATATATGCAGATGGGGTGGTCTTTCAAGCAAAGCGCGCCGACCGGGCGCGGAAGAAAACAACCTTTGATTAACAGTGGAAGATGGTGGAGCCAGGCGGGATCGAACCGCCGACCTCTTGAATGCCATTCAAGCGCTCTCCCAGCTGAGCTATGGCCCCGGCGCGAACTCGTTTCAGGTCCGCTTCGAGTGACGTGCTACTTAATCCCTTGAGGAGAAAGCCGCAAGAGAAATGAGCTGGGGCGGCCTTCCTTTTAAGGGGCAGAAGAAGCGTTTAAGCGTCCTCGTCCTTGCCGCCGCCGACGCCAAAGCCGGTAACGTCCGCCTCACCCTCATCTTCGGCTTCGAGGAAGGCTTCCTCCTCGCCGCCTTCGAGGGCCGCGTCTTCGTCGTCGGCGACATCGGCAAGATCGCCGCCCTCGATTTCGGGCAGTTCTTCCTCGCGCGCGGCCACTTCGTCGAGCGGCACGAATTCGAGGGCGCCCCGTCCGGCGTCGAGCACGGCGTCGTCGTCAGCGTCGAGATTGTTGCCGCCCGCCGCAAGACGGGATGGACCGGCGCCGTCCTGGTAGACCGCCTGGCACATCGGGCAGACGATCGGGTCGCGCAGGAGATCATAGAACTTGCCGCCACAGGATTGGCAGACCCTCTTGGCGCCGCGTTCAGCCTTCATGGACATGGGCGTATGCTTCCTTAACTGGCCGATGGCGCCAAGGCGCCCCTCTTTCGCATTGGGATAGTCAGCATCGCCGCCGCCTGTCAAAGGCTAATGCGGGGGCCGCGCGGAAATTGTGCGGCATCTTCTCACCGCCCGATTGACAGCTCCGGCTAACACAGGTCTATGAGGAGCCGGTTCCGACCTCGATCTTCGAAGACACAGGCGTTTCGACCGATGTCCCTGCTCGCAGCCGCCGCAAAACCGCTTATGTCTCGCAATTCCAGCGCATTGCAAGGCGCCGTGTCCGTGCCGGGCGACAAATCCATCTCGCATCGCGCGCTGATTTTCGGGGCGCTGGCCGAGGGGCGGACGGAGATAACGGGGCTTCTCGAAGCCGAGGATATTCTGTGCACCGCGCGCGCTCTTCAGACGCTCGGCGCGCATGTGGAAAAGAAGGGCGGCGCCTGGATCGTCATCGGCAGGGGCCTCGGCGGCCTGACGAGCCCGGCGCACGATCTCGACTTCGGCAATTCCGGCACGGGCGCGCGCCTGATGATGGGCGTCGTCGCGGGCCATCCCATCCGCGCCGTGTTCACGGGCGACGCCTCCTTGCGCAAACGGCCGATGGGCCGCGTGCTCGATCCCTTGAAAAAGATGGGTCTCGGCGTCGAGGAGGAAGGGCGCGCCACGCTGCCGCTCACGCTCGCAGGCTCCTCGGACCTCGTCCCCATCGTCTATCGCCTGCCCGTGCCGTCGGCTCAGGTCAAATCGGCCGTGCTGCTGGCGGGGCTGCTCGCGCCGGGCGCAACTTCGGTGATCGAGAGCGAGAAGACGCGCGACCATACCGAAAAAATGCTCGGCTATTTCGGCGCGGCCGTTTCCACCGAGCCCGAAGAGGGCGGCGGCGCGCGGATCACGGTCGAGGGCCGCAAGACGCTTAAAGGCAGGCCCGTCGCCGTGCCCGGAGACCCAAGCTCGGCCGCGTTCCTCGCAGCCGCCGCCATCCTATGCCCAGGCTCCGACGTTCTTATCAAGGACGTGCTGATCAATCCGACGCGCGCCGGTTTCTATGAAACCTTGCGCGAGATGGGCGCCGATCTCTCCTTTGAGAACGAGCGCGAGTTGAATGGCGAGCGCGTTGCGGATCTGCGCGCGCGGTCGAGCCGGCTCAAGGGCGTGCATGTTCCCCCCGAGCGCGCGCCGTCCATGATCGACGAATACCCCATTCTCGCGGCGCTTGCGGCCTGCGCGGAAGGCGAGACGGTCATGGACGGGCTCGCCGAATTGCGCGTGAAGGAAAGCGACCGGCTCGCGGCGATGGCCGCCGGCCTGACCGCGTGCGGCGTCAGGGCCGAGGCGCGCGGCGACACGCTCTGCGTAACGGGCGCGCCAAAGGTGAAGGGCGGCGCGACCGTTCTCACCCACATGGATCACAGGATCGCGATGTCGTTTCTTGTTCTCGGCCTCGCCGCCGAAGAGCCGGTGACGGTTGACGACGGCGCCATGATCGCGACAAGCTTCCCCGAGTTCAGGGAGTTGATGCAAGGACTGGGCGCGAAGATAGAGGACGCCGCAAGCCAATGATCATCGCCATCGACGGAACGGCCGCCGCAGGAAAAAGCACGCTCGCAAGGAGAATCGCGGAGCGTTATGGCTTGCCGCATCTCGACACCGGCTCGCTTTATCGCGCGGTTGCGCGCGACGTGCTCGATTCCGGCCACCCGCTTGACGACGCGGCGGCCGCGGCGCATGCGGCCAAACGGCTCGACCCGGCCACGCTTGCCGATCCCACGCTCCGCCACAAGGGGCGCGGCGAGGCGGCGTCCGTCGTCGCCGCCATCCCGGAAGTGCGCGCGGCGCTTCTCGTCTTCCAGCGCGATTTCGCGGACCGGCCCGGCGGCGCGGTCATCGAGGGGCGCGACATCGGCACCGTGGTCTGTCCCAACGCGGATGCAAAGATCTTTGTGATAGCGTCGCCCGAAAGCCGCGCAGTGCGCCGCCACAAGGAGCTTACCGGCTACGGCGTGGACATCAGCGAAGACGCAGTGTTGGCTGAGATCAAGGATCGCGACAGGCGCGACAGCGAGCGGGCCATTTCGCCGCTCAAGCCCGCTAAAGACGCGCTCTTGCTCGATACGACCGAGTTGGATATAGAAAAAGCCTTCGCCGCCGCACTCGAACTTATTGATAAAGTCGCGAGCCGCAGATAAATCACTGGAACGCTCGATTTTCCGGAGCGGGCCGCGGTGGTCTATCGGCGCTTTTTGGTTCATCCGAACGGCTTTTGGCGGCGCATCCGGAATACGCATGAAGATGGCGGCGGAAATCCGCGCGTCCGCTGGCCATCATTGAAACGCTAACACAGACACGCGGCTTCGGCCGCATCGGAGTTTTGATGATCGCAACGCAAACAATAGAGCCAAAGGCCAGGGAGTACAATCCGACAGCCGACGACTTTGCCGCCCTCCTCAACGAGTCCCTTTCCGGATCGGCGCCCAGCGAGGGCGCGGTCGTAAAAGGCAAGATCGTCGCCATCGAGAAAGATCTCGCGGTTATCGATGTCGGCCTCAAGACCGAGGGGCGCGTGCCCTTGAAGGAATTCGGCTCGTCCGTGCAGTTTCCCACCCTCCATGTCGGCGACGAGGTCGAGGTTTATGTGGAGCGGATCGAGAACTCGGCCGGCGAGGCCGTGCTCAGCCGCGAGAAGGCCCGCCGCGAAGACAGCTGGACCAAGCTCGAGCAGAAATTCAACGCCGGCGAGAAGGTCGAGGGCATCATCTTCAACCGCGTCAAGGGCGGCTTCACCGTCGATCTCGACGGCGCGGTGGCGTTCCTCCCCGGCAGCCAGGTGGACATCCGTCCCATCAAGGACGTGACGCCGCTCATGAACGTGCCGCAGCCCTTCCAGATACTCAAGATGGATCGCCGCCGCGGCAATATCGTCGTGTCGCGCCGCTCCGTCCTGGAAGAGACCCGCGCCGAGCAGCGCTCCGAGATCGTGGCCAAGCTTGAGGAAGGCCAGGTTGTCGACGGCGTCGTCAAGAACATCACCGATTACGGCGCGTTCATCGACCTCGGTGGCATCGACGGCCTCCTGCACGTCACCGACATGGCATGGAAGCGCGTCAATCACCCGACCGAGATTTTGAATGTCGGCGACACCGTGAAGGTGCAGATCGTCCGCATCAACCCCGAAACGCAGCGCATCAGCCTCGGCATGAAGCAGCTCGGCGCCGACCCTTGGTCCGGCATCGAGGCGAAATATCCGATCGGCGGCAAGTTCAAGGGCACGGTCACGAACATCGCCGACTACGGCGCGTTCGTCGAGCTGGAGCCGGGCGTCGAGGGCCTGATCCACGTCTCCGAGATGAGCTGGGTGAAGAAGAACGTCCACCCCGGCAAGATCGTCTCCACGAGCCAGGAAGTGGAAGTCCAGGTTCTGGAAGTGGATTCGGGCAAGCGCCGCATCTCGCTCGGCCTGAAGCAGACGCAGGAGAACCCGTGGCACGCCTTTGCGGAAAACCATCCCAAGGGCTCCATCGTCGAGGGTCAGGTCCGCAACATCACCGAATTCGGCTTGTTTGTCGGGCTCGACGGCGGCATCGACGGCATGGTGCACCTGTCGGACCTCGATTGGCAGCGCTCCGGCGAAGAGGCGATCAAGGAGTTCAACAAGGGCGATTCGGTTCGCGCCGTCGTGCTTGAGACCGATGCGGAGAAAGAGCGCATCAGCCTCGGCATCAAGCAGCTCGCCACCGATCCGTTCCAGTCGGCCGCGACGCTCAAGAAGGGATCCACCGTCACTTGCGAAGTTCTGGAAGTGAAGGACGCAGGCATCGACGTGAAGATCTCCGGCACGGACGTGACGGCCTTCATCCGCCGCGCGGACCTGTCGCGCGACCGCAGCGAGCAACGGCCCGAGCGCTTCGCCGCCGGCGACATGGTCGATGCGGTGGTGACACAGATCGACAAGAGCGGCCGCAAAATCGGGCTTTCGATCAAGGCGCTCGAAATCGCCGAAGAGAAGGAAGCCGTGGCGCAATTCGGTTCGACCGACAGCGGCGCGTCTCTCGGCGATATTCTTGGCGCGGCCTTGAAGGCTCAGACAAAGGACAAGGAGTGAGCCGTTTTGCGGCAAAGCCGGCAGAGACGGTGAGAAGCATGGCTGGCGCCCAAAATGCGCCAGCCCAGTCCTTGAAGAGGCTCACGCATGACGCTCGACTCTGACATTCTCATCGACCGCCGGCGCTTGAAGCGGCGGCTCACCGTATGGCGCGTGCTGGCCATCGTGGCGTTCGTCGCGGCCATCGCCTTCGCCGCCGTGAAGAACGACGAAGCGGCCTCGGCTTTCGGCTTTGGCCGCGATCACATCGCCCGCATCGCCATCGACGGCTTCATCGGCGACAGCCGGGAGCGGCACGAGCTCTTGAAAAAGCTCGGCAAGGAGGACAGGGTGAAGGCTGTGATTGTCGCGGTCGACAGCCCGGGCGGCACCACGACCGGCGGCGAGGCGCTCTACGAAGACCTGCGAGAGCTTGCGAAGACGAAGCCCGTCGCGGCTGTCTTCGGCACGGTTGCGGCTTCGGCAGCCTATCTTTGCGGCATAGGCACTGACTACATCGTCTCGCGCGGCAATACGATCACGGGCTCGGTGGGCGTGATTTTCCAATGGGTTAATGTGACCGAGCTGCTCAACAAGGTTGGCCTGAAAGTCGACGAGGTCAAAAGCGGCCCTTTGAAAGCGCAGCCCTCGCCGTTTACTCCGGCAGACGAGGCGGCGAAGCAGCTCACCGAACAGATGGTGAAGGATTCGCAGGTCTGGTTTGTCAACCTTGTCGCGGAACGGCGCAAGGCCGCGGTTTCCTCGCTGGAGGAGATCAAGACCGGGCGGATCTATACGGGAAGACAGGCGCTCGCGATTGGCCTTGTCGACGCCATTGGCGACGAGCAGACCGCCATCAAGTGGTTCACCGATGTGCGCAAGGTGGCCCCCGGCCTGAAAGTGAAGGATTGGAAGCCGAAAAGCACAACGCCGAGCCTGTTCTCAGCGTCGGCGGCGAGCCTCGCCGCAAAGCTCGGCCTCGGCTCGATCATCGATGCGGGCGTGATCGAAAGCCTGAACGTGCTGCAAGACCGTCCGCTTGAAGGCCTGTTCTCCATTTGGCGCCCTGAATAGAGAAACGCGAGATTACACAATGATTAAATCCGAACTTATTGAAAAACTTGCCGGCGCAAATCCGCATCTGATGCACCGCGACGTGGAAAAGATCGTAAATGTGATTTTCGAGGAGATCACAAGCGCGCTTGCCCGCGGCGACCGGGTGGAACTGCGCGGCTTTGGCGCATTCTCCATAAAACATCGCCCCGCTAGGGTTGGCAGGAACCCGCGGACCGGCGATCAGGTCCACGTGCCTGAGAAGTTCGTGCCTTACTTCAAGACCGGGAAGGAGTTGCGCGTCCGGCTCAACCCACCCGCGCCTCCGGCAGAGAAGCCGAAAGGCCGTAAGAAAGCAGCGAAGCCATCCTGAGGCCGAGGCGTCCAATGAAACGATTTTTCAGTGTCGTTTTTCTGTTTATCCTAGGCTGCGCCGTTGTGGCCTACGCGGTTGCGAACCGCACGACCGTGACCTTCATCCTCGATCCGCTCAAAGAGTCCGATCCGCTCACCGTCCAGGGCCCGCTCTATTATTTCCTGTTTGGCGCCTTGTTCATCGGCGTGATCGTGGGCTGGATCGCGGCGTGGCTCGGCCAGGGCCATTGGCGGCAAGCCGCGCTCAAGACGCACAAGGAAGCCGCGATCTGGAAGCTTGAGGCGGAGAAGCTGAAGCGTGGGATCGAGGCCGCCACTCCGAAAGGCGCGCAGCCTCCGGCGCCGAAGGCGCTCCGGTCCTATTTCTAACGCTCGCCAGCAAGCGGGCTGAGGGCGGCCGAAGGCGGGCCGCCTAATCCGGGCTGAATGGAAGCATGAGCGTCTCCGTTAAAATTTGCGGGATCTCCACCGAGGAGGCTCTCGAAGCAGCGATTGAGGCTGGCGCGGATTACGCCGGCTTTGTCTTCTTCGAGAGAAGCCCAAGGCACATAACGCTTGGCGACGCCGCCGCGCTCGCCCGGCGCGCGGAGGGGCGCATCCAGACGGTGGCCTTGACGGTGAACGCTGGAGACGAAGCGATCCGGGCCATCGCGGGCGAGGTTCGCCCCGCCTTCTTTCAGCTCCACGGCGACGAGAACGCCGGGCGCGTCGCAGCCATCCGGCGATTGACGGGCGCGCGCATCGTCAAGGCCATCAAGGTCGGCTCGCCGTGCGACATCGAGGGCGCGCGCCTCTACGAAGAGGAGGCGGACATCGTGCTGTTCGACGCGCAGGCGCGGCTTCCCAACGCCCTGCCGGGAGGCAACGGCCTGTCCTTCGATTGGCGATGGCTGCGGGAAAAGGGGCTTCGGCCCGATTATATGCTGTCCGGCGGCCTTCACCCCGGCAACGTGCTCGCCGCGCTTGAAACGAGCGGCGCGCTGGCCGTAGATGTGTCTTCGGGCGTCGAGTCCATGCCGGGCCGGAAAGACCTGGCCCTCATACGCCACTTCATCGCAACCGCGAAATCGTTCGAGCCGGGCGCCCCGTTCCCGGCGGCGGCGGAATAGGAAAACTCTCATGGCTCCGATGGTTGACGCGCCGCTGCAGCATCTGAACAGCTACCGCACCGGCCCCGACGAGAAAGGCCATTTCGGCCTCTATGGCGGGCGCTTCGTGGCGGAAACGCTGATGCCGCTGATCCTGGAACTGGAGGCGGCCTACACGCAAGCGAAGAGCGACCCCGCCTTCCACGCCGAACTCGCCTCGCTGCATGCGCATTATTCCGGCCGTCCGAGCCCGCTCTATTTCGCGGAGCGGCTGACGAAGCAGCTCGGCGGCGCCAAGGTCTACTTCAAGCGCGACGAGCTGAACCACACCGGCTCGCACAAGATCAACAACTGTCTCGGCCAGATCCTGCTCGCAAAGCGCATGGGCAAGCAGCGCATCATCGCGGAGACCGGCGCCGGCCAGCATGGCGTGGCGGTGGCGACGGTTGCGGCGCGTTTCGGGCTTCCCTGCGTCGTCTACATGGGCAAGACCGACATCGAGCGCCAAAGCCCGAACGTGTTCCGCATGCGCCTCCTCGGCGCGGAGGTGCGGCCCGTGATCTCCGGCACGGCGACGCTGAAAGACGCCATGAACGAGGCGCTGCGCGACTGGGTCTCCAACGTCGAGGACACCTTCTACATCATCGGCACGGTGGCGGGGCCGCATCCCTATCCCGCCATGGTGCGCGACTTCCAGGCCATCATCGGCCAGGAGGCGCGCGAGCAGATGAAGGCCGCGGAGGGGAGGCTGCCCGACACGCTCGTCGCGGCCATCGGCGGCGGCTCGAACGCCATGGGCCTGTTCCATCCCTTCCTCGACGACCGCTCGGTCAAGATGTTCGGCGTGGAGGCGGCGGGCCGGGGGCTCGACGTGCCCAACGGCCACTGCGCTTCGCTGAACGGCGGCAAGCCCGGCGTGCTGCACGGCAACCGCACCTATCTCCTCCAGGATGGCGACGGGCAGATCCTCGACGGCCATTCGATCTCGGCCGGTCTCGACTATCCCGGCATCGGGCCGGAGCATTCCTGGCTGCGCGACACGGGCCGCGTCACCTACGTCTCGGCCACCGACCGCGAGGCGCTCGACGCCTTCCAGCTCTGCACGCGCCTCGAAGGCATCATCCCGGCGCTCGAGCCCGCCCACGCGCTCGCCTATGTGACAAAACTCGCGCCCACCTTGCCGCCGTCCAATCTCCTCGTTATGAACATGTGCGGGCGCGGCGATAAGGACATCTTCGCGGTGGCGGGTCATCTGGGCATGGAAATCTAAGCGATTTCCAGCCGCAGCCTTTCGAAATCCGAGGGACTTCATGCAGCGTTTGGCGAAGGTTTTTGAGGGGTTGTCCGCCTCGAACAGGAAGGCGCTCGTCTCCTTCATCACGGCGGGCGATCCCGATTACGCGACCTCGCTCGCGATCCTGAAAGGTTTGCCGAAGGCGGGCGCCGACATCATCGAACTCGGCATGCCATTCTCCGATCCGATGGCGGACGGCCCCGCGATCCAGCGCGCCTCGCAGAGGGCCTTGCGCGCCGGCCAGACCATGCGGAAGACGCTCGACATGGTGCGCGCCTTCCGTGAGGAGAACGGCGCGACGCCCATCGTGCTGATGGGCTATTACAATCCGATCTATGTCTTCCCCGTGGACCGCTTTCTGGCCGAGGCTGCGGAAGCGGGCGTAGATGGGCTCATCGTCGTCGATGTGCCGCCCGAGGCCGACGACGAGCTTTGTCTGCCCGCGCTGAACGCAGGGCTGAATTTCATCCGGCTGACAGCGCCGACGACGGACGGCGCGCGGCTCGGCAGCGTGCTGGCCAACGCCAGCGGCTTCGTCTACTACGTGTCCATCGCGGGCGTGACGGGCACGCGCGCGCCGGACCTCGAAGCCGTGGCCCACAATGTGGCGCGCATCAAGGCGCGCACGCCGCTCCCGGTCGTGGTCGGTTTCGGGGTGCGCACGCCGGATCAGGCGCGTACAATCGCAAGCGTCGCCGATGGTGTGGTCGTGGGCTCGGCGCTGGTCGATGCAATCGCGCAAAGTCTTGACGGGAACCATCGCGCGACCGACTTAACCATAAGGGCGGTTTTGGGGCTGGTCGAACAGCTTTCAGCCGGTATGAAGGCCGCTTGACGGCATAGCACGGCCTTTTCCGAGGCAAAAAGGGCGTAACCCACGTGAACTGGATCAATAACGTTGTTCGGCCGAAGATCAGTGGCTTCTGGCAAAAGAAGGAGATGCCGGAAAACCTCTGGGTGAAATGCCCCGAGACCGGACAGATGGTCTTCCATAAAGACCTGGAAGCCAATCAGTTCGTTATTCCCGGCTCCGGCTATCACATGCGCATGGGCGCGGAAGCGCGGCTGAAGTCCTTTTTCGACGGCGCAAAGTTCGAAATCGTGCCCGCGCCGGACGTTCCGGCCGACCCGCTGAAGTTCCGCGACGAGAAGCGCTATACCGATCGCATGAAGGAGGCGCGCGCCAAGACCGGCATGCAGGACGCACTGCTGACGGGCCTCGGCACGGTCGAGGGCCTGTCGGTGATCGCGGCCGTGCAGGACTTCGCCTTCATGGGCGGCTCGCTCGGCATGGCGGCCGGCGAAGCGATCGTTACCGGCATGCTGAAGGCGGTCGAACTGCGCATCCCATACATCCTGTTCGTCTCTTCCGGCGGCGCGCGCATGCAGGAAGGCATCCTGTCGCTCATGCAGATGCCCCGGACGACGGTGGCGGTGCAGCGGCTCCGCGAGGCGCGGCTTCCCTACATCGTCGTGCTGACGAACCCGACCACGGGCGGCGTCACCGCGTCCTACGCCATGCTGGGCGACATCCATATCGCGGAGCCTGGGGCGCTGATCGGCTTCGCGGGGCCTCGCGTCATCGAGCAGACCATTCGCGAAAAGCTGCCCGAAGGATTCCAGCGCGCGGAATATCTTCTGGAACACGGCATGATCGACATGGTCGTGCACCGCCACGAGCTGCGCGAGACGCTGAGCCGGCTGTGCAGCCTGCTCGTGACGGAGCGCAGGCACCGCGCCGGCATGAACAACGTGAAGAGCCGCAAGAAGGCCGCCGCGCCTGGAGCGTCGCCGGAGATCAAGGTTCTCGCGCCGCCGGAGGCCGCAGCCGCCGCCGCGAAGACCGAGCAGCCAGCCGAAGAGCCGAAGCCGGCCGCGCCCGCCAATCCGCAATCATGAGAGCCGAGCCTTTCCCCTTTCTTGCGTTCCGCCTCAATCCCGGAAGAAGCCTTGCCACCGCAAAAGACTGAAAGCCTGCTTGCGCGTTTCGAAACGCTGCACCCGAAAAGCATCGACCTCTCGCTAGGCCGGGTGGAGCGCCTGCTCGACGCGCTCGGAAATCCGCACCGGCGCTTGCCGCCTGCCGTTCACGTCGCGGGCACGAACGGCAAGGGCTCGGTCGTCGCCTTCCTGAAGGGCATACTGGAGGCCGCGGGCTATCGCACGCACGCGTTCATCTCTCCGCATCTGCGCCGGTTCCACGAGCGCATCATGCTGGCGGGGCCGGGCGGCGCGCGCTCCATCGGCGAGCGGGACTTGGCCGATATTCTCAGCCGCGCCGAAGCCGCCAACCGCGAGGAGCCGATCACCTTCTTCGAGATCACGACGGCGGCGGCGTTCATGGCTTTCGTGGAGAATCCCGCCGATATCGTCCTGCTCGAAACCGGGCTCGGCGGGCGGCTCGACGCCACCAATGTCGTGGATGCGCCGCTCGCCACGATCCTCACGCCGATTTCGCTCGATCACTGCTCGTTCCTCGGCGACACCATCGAAGCCATCGCCGGCGAGAAGTCGGGCATCCTGAAGCGCGGCAGGCCGGCCATCGTGTCGCGGCAGAGCGAGGAGGCGCTGCGCGTGATCGAGGCGCGGGCGAGCGCGCTCGGGGCGCCAGTGATTGCCGGAGGGCAGAACTGGGATGCGTTCGAGCAGCAGGGCCGGCTCGTCTTCCAGGACGAGGATTGCCTGCTCGATCTGCCGCTGCCGCGCCTGTTCGGGCGGCACCAGTTCGAGAATGCCGGCGCGGCAATTGCCGCCGCCCGCTCGCTCGAAGGCTTCCACATATCCGAAGAGGCGATTGCGAAAGGCATCACGAGCGCGGTCTGGCCCGCGCGCCTGGAGCGGCTTTCGCCCGGAAAGCTTCACGACCTTGCGCCGGAAGGATCGGAAATCTGGGTCGATGGCGGCCATAATCCCGCCGCGGGCGAAGTGGTCGCGCGCGCGCTGGCCGATCTTGAGGAGCGTGTTTCAAGCCCGATCCACCTGATCGTGGGCATGCTGTCGACCAAGGACGCCGGCGGCTTCCTGCGGCATTTCCAGGGGCTGACCGAACTTGCCGCCACGGTCGAAATTCCGGGCCACGCGGCGGCTTACCGGGCGGAGGAACTCGCCACTATTGCGCATCGCGAGGGCATCGAAGCAGCGCCCGCTGCAAGCCTCGAAGCCGCCTTCGCAAGCAGCCGGCGGCGCGCGGAAGGCCCGGTGCGGATCATGGTGACCGGCTCGCTTTACCTCGCGGGGCATGTGCTCGAAGCCCATGAGCGGGGCTTCAGCCGTCACTAAAGAATTGAGCATTCAATTGGATGCAGCGGCGTTTTGGCCGTCCCCGCGAAAGTGGGCGCCCAGCATTCGATGAGCGTTGAGATACCTGGATTCCCGCTGGAGTTTAGCCCCGCGAAGCCGGGGCCGGGGATGACGCCGGAGGGCATGAGGCCGATGCTCTAACGTGTGGCAATTGCCTACCGCCATTGCGGCGCGCGCTCATACCAACGGCCAAAGCCGCCGGCTCATACCGCTCGCCGGGCCGTTGGAGCATATATGGCCGATTAACTCTATTGGGTTCGTTTTGCAAAAACAGGTGGTTTTGGCGGTATTATGATACCACACAGCGCCACCTGGCAAAAGGGCCGTACCGTATGGCGATTCGTATCATAGGCAATTGCGTGAGGGACACCGCCCGGTCACGCTGAAGCTGCTCGTTCAGGAGATGGCCGCTGACGGCGCCAGCCTCGTTTACGAACTGGCGAGCCGCCGCCGTATCGCGTATAACCGGTCCGGGAACTGGGATGAAGGGCGCGCGCGCGGCGCGCGGAGGAGCTATTATGTCATCGCGTTGGACGCCGGACAGCTGGAGGCGCAAACCTGTCGAGCAAGTCCCGGCGTATCCCGACGAGGCGGCGCTTGCCGCCGTGGAGAAAGAGCTGGCGAGCTTTCCGCCGCTTGTCTTCGCGGGCGAGGCGCGCTGTCTGACGAAAGGGCTGGCGGCGGTTGCCAAGGGCGAAGCCTTCGTGCTGCAAGGCGGCGACTGCGCGGAAAGCTTCTCGGAGCATGGCGCGGACTCCATCCGCGACTTCTTTCGCGTGTTCCTGCAGATGGCGGTGGTGCTCACCTTCGCGGCGAGCCGGCCTGTCGTGAAAATCGGCCGCATCGCGGGCCAATTCGCGAAGCCAAGGTCCGCGCCGACCGAAATCCATAATGGGCTGGAGCTGCCGAGCTATCGCGGCGACATCATCAACGACATTGCGTTCACGACCGAATCGCGCACGCCCGATCCGCAACGCCTGCTCAAGGCATACCGGCAATCGGCGGCCACGCTCAATTTACTAAGGGCTTTCGCCCAAGGGGGCTACGCCGATCTGGAGCGCGTCCATCAATGGACGCTCGGCTTCGTGAAGGACAGTCCCGCCGGCGCCCGCTACGAGGAATTGGCGGCCCGCATCTCGGAGACGCTCAACTTCATGCGCGCCTGCGGCGTCACTTCCGACAATTCGGAAAGGCTCCGCACCACGGACATCTACACCAGCCACGAGGCGCTTCTGCTCGGCTACGAGGAGGCGTTCGTGCGCACCGATTCGACGAGCGGGAATTACTACGCCACCTCGGGGCACTTCCTCTGGGTCGGCGACCGCACGCGCCAGCCGGACCACGCGCATATCGAGTTCCTGCGCGGCGTCAAGAACCCCATCGGCGTCAAATGCGGGCCGAGCATCAAGCCGGAGGAACTGATCGAGCTGATCGACATCCTCAACCCTGGCAACGAGCCGGGGCGCCTGACGCTGATCTGCCGGTTCGGCGCCGACAAGGTGGGGGCGCATCTTCCCGATCTCATTCGCGCGGTGAAGCGCGAAGGCGCGAGCGTGATCTGGGCCTGCGATCCGATGCACGGCAACACCATCAAGGCGGCGAGCGGCTTCAAGACGCGGCCGTTCAACGCGATCCTGCGCGAGGTCGAGAATTTCTTCGACGTGTGCCAAGCCGAAGGCGTCTATCCCGGCGGGCTTCATGTGGAGATGACGGGAAGTAACGTGACCGAGTGCACGGGCGGCGCGCAGTCCATCTCGGACAAGGATCTGTCCGACCGCTATCACACCTATTGCGATCCGCGGCTGAACGCCGACCAGGCGCTGGAGCTGGCTTTTCTTGTGGCGGAGCGCCTGCGCCGCGACAAGGCCGGGGCCGAGCAGCACACCGCCGCCGCGGTCTAGCTCGCGCCGGGCGCCTCGCCGCCGCCGTCGTGGCCGCCCTCCGGGGCGGGCCATTTGCAACGGCCCCGATGGCCGGGTCGAGCGCGGCCATGACCCAAGCTTGCAATCTGGCCTCGCGCTTGCGGCATGCATTGGATCGGTCGATTGTCATAAACGCGGATGCAACCAAAGAGGCGGACGCGACTTGCGGCCAGGCGCGTTGATTGGGAGCCTGAAAGAAAAGGGAATTTCCGCATGGATGCCGCCGTCGAGGGCGGGTTTGCAGTCGAGGAGATCGCGCTGTTCGCCCAGCTTTCGGATAGCCGCCGCGAGGCCTTGAGACAGCATATGGGCGTTCGCCGCTTCGAGGCGGGCGAGCGCGTCTTTGCGGAAGGCGAGCCGAACCCCGGCCTCCTCTACGTCGTGCTCGAAGGCGAGGTCTCGATCTGCAACCGGGGCAAGGCGTTTACGACGCACACGATAGGCGATTACGAGATCGCCGTGCTCGGCAAGGACCGCGTGCTCGGCGCCGTGGCCTTCCTCGACGGCGGCGCGTTCGCTTCGAGCGCCTTCGCCAAGACGCCGCTGACGCTCGCGGTGCTCGACTTTTCCGGCCTCGCCTCGCCGGAAGCGAAGAAGCTGCGTCCGCCTATCGTGGCGGAGCTTCGGCGCAAGCTCACAATGGATGCGCGCGCCTCGGTTTCCGACCGCCTCGGCAGCCTGGAGCAGGAGGCCGAATTCGCGCGCTACAAGCACGCGGTCGGTCGCATCGTGGTCACGACGCTGTCGCTCCTGTCGGTCTACACGCTTCTGCTCGGCCTTCTGCCGATATTCATGGTGGCGCTGACCGTCAACTTCGCGATCAGCCCCTTCATCATCGTGATGTTCGCCGCCTTCATGGGGCCGGTGATTCTCCGGAGCGGGTTCCCCCCGTCCTTCTTCGGCCTGCAACTCGCGAACTGGAGGAGCGCGCTCGCCTTCTCGGTCGCCGCTTCGCTCGGCTTCATCGCGGCGGGCGCGGCGCTCAAATGGATCCTGATCCACACGACGAAAACCTTCGCCGGCCTCTCGCTCTTCGGCGTCGCCGACGTGAAGGTGGGCATGCACGAGGCAATGATGTCGCCCTGGTATTGGGTGGCCGTCGGGCTTTACCTCACGCTGACGCCGATCCAGGAATTCGTGGCGCGAAGCTGCCTGCAGGCGCCGCTCTACGCCTTCCTCGACGGTTCGGATCTCCGGCGCAAGCTGTGGTCGATCCTGGTGTCGAACCTCGTTTTCTCCGCCGCGCACTCGCATATCAGCTTCGCGTTCGCGATGACGGCCTTCATCCCCGGCCTGTTCTGGGGCTGGATTTTCTCGCGCACGAATTCGCTGCTGGCGGCAGCGGCGTCGCACTTCATGATCGGCGGCGCCGGCATCTTCCTGTTCGGCGTGGAGGATGTGGTGAAGCGGCTGATGGGGTGAGCGCCGCTTACGCTTCGGCGCGGCTCAAAGCCTTCAGATTGCCGATGAAGTCGCGGATCGCGCCGCGATGGCGGCGCATGGAAGACAAGCGCGGATCTGTTGAGCCTGTACGAGGACCAGGTCTGACAGCGGATCTCGCCTTCTCGGTTGCGGCCAGCAACACCGTCTTGTTTGTGAGCCTGTGGGGCTGAAATTCAATGATTTCAATGCGCTGAATGCTTGAGGTTACCTCAATTTCGAGGGTGGTGGTGGGCGCGGTAGGACTCGAACCTACAACCAGACGGTTATGAGCCGTCGGCTCTGACCATTGAGCTACACGCCCAGGAGTGCGTCCGGAAAAGCGCCAGGCGGCTTGCCGGTGAAGGCGCACCATAAACAAAAACTAAAGAACCCGCCTTCGATGCCATCAAAAGCCGATGGGCTCAAAGCGCGCTTCCGGCCTTCCTCGGATGCGCATCGCAGATTGCACCAATTAGCGAGAAACTGACAACGGGAAAAAACACGCCTGCAAGCGCTTTGCCCACTCTCTATCGTTTTTCCGAATGCTTAGCCGCCCCCGCCGAAAAGGATGCGCCACAAAACCGGAACCAGAACGGCCGTCGCGAGCGCGTTCAGCCCCATGGCGAGACCCGCGAAAGCGCCCGCGACCTCGCCGGCTTGCAGCGCCTGCGCCGTACCGATGCCATGCGACGCGACGCCGAGCGCGAAGCCGCGCGCGGCCTTGTCCTTCACGCCGAGCCGGTTCATGAGCGGCGGCCCAAGCATGGCGCCGAGCACGCCCGTCAGGATCACGAGAACCGCCGTCAGCGAAGGCAAGCCGCCGAGCCGCTCGGCGATTCCCATGGCGACGGGCGCCGTCGCCGATTTCGGCGCAATCGACGCCAGCGCATCGCGGCCGCTGCCCAGAAGCCAGGCGATGCCGGCCGCGCTTGCCGCCGCCGTCAGCGACCCGGCGATGAGGCTCGCCATGATGGCGACGCCAGATTGTTTGACGCGCTCCACCTGCCGGTAGAGCGGCACGGCCAGCACAACCGTCGCGGGGCCGAGCAGAAAATGCACGAACTGCGCGCCCTGGAAGTAGGTCTGGTAGCTGGTGCCTGTCGCAAGCAGGATCGTAACGACGATGGCGATCGCGATCAGCACCGGGTTGAAGAGCGGATTGGATTTGAACCATCTGTAGACGAAAAGCCCCGCGCGAAAAGCGACGAGCGTCAGCGTCAGGTGCAGGAGCGGGCTTGCCGCCAGATAAACCCAGATGTCGCGCAGCTCAGTCATGGCGGCCCTCCACCCGCTCGCGCGGTTTCCCAGACAGAAACGACATGACGAGCGCCGTGACCGCGATTGTGAGCAGCGTGCTCGCGATCAGCGCCGTCCCGAGCGGCAGCCAATCGTCCGCGAGCAGCCTGAAATGCAGCATCACGCCCGCGCCCGCCGGCACGAACAGTAGCGACAGGTTCGAAAGCAGCCCTTCGGCGACCTTGCCCAGATCGCCGGGAACGCGCCCGTTCCAGAGCAGGAACCCGAAAAGCAGCGCCATGCCGAAGACCGGCCCCGGTATCGGCGCATGGGTCAGCGCCGCGAGCGCTTCGCCCGCGAGCTGGCAGAGGAAAAGAACGGTGATCCAGTCGAGCATGCCAGGCCTTCCGAAATTGCGCCCGCAAGGAGCGCGCTTGAGTTTTTCACAGGTCATCAAGAGGAAATTGCGCCTGGATATGTCCGATTGGAGGACTGTCGTCAAAACACCGTTATCCGGGCGCCATTTTGCAGCTCGTAAGAGAGCTGGCTACGGAGAGGGACTTTAGCCGCAATGAACGGGCAGGAAACACTGGCGCTGCGCGAGATGGGCCGCGACGCCTGGAACGAGTGGGCGTCGCAGGTTCTGAAGTCCAAGGCCAACTTCCAGGAGGCCGGCGCCTTCGCGCTCAACTGGTATGGCGAGGCCGATACCGACGAAACGCGGCTGTGGCTGAAGGTGGCCAACGCCGATTTCTCCAACGAGCGCTTCGAAGACGAGATCGACTTCGACGGCTATATTTTCCCTGGCGCCGTGAACCTCTCCGGCGCCGCGTTCGAGCGGCCCGTGTCCTTCGCGGGCGCGCATTTCCAGCTCCCCGTGAATTTCAGCCGCGCCCATTTCCTGGCGGATGCGAACTTCAAGGGCGCGACATTCTCGGGCCAGACCATCTTCGACGACGCGGTCTTCGATTGCGTCGCCGATTTCGAGCGCGCCGAATTCCAGAAGGAGAAGAACGGCCCGCTTTCTCATGGGGTGAAGTTCCAGAGGGCCAAATTCCTCGGCAAGGCGGATTTCCGCTCCTCGGTCCTGATCGGCAGCGCCGACTTCTCGAAATCCCAGTTTGCGGGCACGGCGCGCTTCGACGAGGCGCGCTTCACGGCGGACGCCGTCTTCGAGGGCGCGGCATTCTCGGCGCCCGCTGGCTTCCACGCCTGCCAATTCCTCGGGAATGCGGTTTTCAAGGAAACGCAGTTCACCGGGGAGGCCCGGTTCGCCGAGGCTTCGTTCAAGGGCGAATGCCAGTTGGACCGCAGCCAGTTCTGGGGCGACGTTTCCTTCCGGGACGCGCGCTTCGATCGGAACGCCTCCTTCGCCGACATGCGCGTGGAGGGGACATCGAAGTTCCGGGGCGCGAAATTCGCGTGCGAGACCAATTTCCTCGACGCGCGCTTTAGCGGAAACGCCGATTTTTCGGGCGCGGATTTCGGCGGCCCGACCGTCTTCCGCTCGGCCCTGCTGGCTCAAGGCGGCTCATGGGAAACCTGCCGCTTCCTCTCAAGCGCCGACTTCTCGGGTCTGACGCTGTCGAAAAATTCGAGCTTCAAGGAAAGCCAGTTCGACGGTAACGCGATTTTCCGCGAGGCGCATTTCGAGGCGCCCGTCTCCTTTTCGCGCGCCAAATTCAACGCCGACGCGGATTTTTCGGCGCTGCAAAGCCGCGTCGCCTTCGTGCTCGCGAACGCGGAGTTCAAGCACGTGCCGAGCTTCCTCGAAGCGAGCTTCCATGAGCCGCCGCGCCTCGACAATATGAGCGTCGCCGATCCGCTGAAGCGCTTCCGCCGGTGGAAACCGACGGGCGTCTCCGATCCGAGGGGGCCGTTCTTCCAAGCGTTCAAGGTTTGCGCCGACCCGGACGCCTCGGCGAAGTTCCGGCGGCTCAAGAAGCTCGCCTTCGAGGCGCAGGATCTCACCCGCGAGCAGGAGTTCTTCGCGCAGGAGTTCCGCTGCAGGCGTTTCTGGCTCGACAAGCCGCTTGGGAACGGGATCGCGCGCTTCTGGCTCGGCTGGCTCTACGGCGGCATCGCGAATTTCGGCCGCTCGCTGATCCGCCCGGCCATGCTCTGGCTGTTTTCGATCCTTGGTTTCGCCCTCTATTATCTCTCCCAGCGCGGCTCGCCGGCAGGCGGCCAGTCATGGACGCCTGTCTCGCATTGGTTCGGCGCCATGTTCAGCGGCAAGGCTTGCGTCGCGGGTTCGTCCGACCCGCTTCTGGAGGCCTTTTACCTGTCTTCCAGAAACGCATTCCTGAAAATCGACTGGAACGACGCCGTGAATGCGCGGCGCGTTTTCGGCTGCCTCTACGGCGTCGAACAGGGCATCCCAGTGCTGCCGCTCGGCGTCTCGGCTGTGTCGCTGTTTCAGGCCTTCGTCAGCGCGGGGCTGATCTTCATGTTCCTGCTCGCGCTGCGCAACCTGCTCAAGGTCCGCTAAGGCACGGACATCGCTGCAAGCGATGGCTTGAGGCGGTCATCCCGTGCTACGAAGGTGTCGTGGCGGCCGTGCTGCGGCTTTGGATGGCCGGGTCGAGCCCGGCCATCGCCAACAGCGTTAGGCGGCGAGGCTGAAGGCGCGGTCGTTGATGATCAGCCCGTCGGCGCCCGCTGTGATGAGGACCTTATCGCCGTCCTTGATCGCGCCCGATAGGATCAGCTCCGACAGCGGGTCTTGCACCGCGCGCTGGATCACACGCTTCAAGGGTCGCGCGCCGTAGGTCGGATCGTAGCCGCGATCTCCAAGCCACATGCGCGCCGCGTCGTCGATGTCGAGCGCGATCTTGCGGTCGTCTAGGAGCTTTTGCAGCCGCTTCAGCTGAATTTCGACAATCGCGCCGATCTCGTCGCGGCGTAGGCGATGGAACAGCAAGATATCGTCGATGCGGTTCAGGAATTCGGGGCGGAAATGCGCGCGCACCACCGCCATGACCTGCTGGCGCACCGCGCTCACATCCTGGCCGGGCGGCTGGTTCGCGAGATACTCCGCGCCGAGGTTCGAGGTCATGATGATGATGGTGTTGCGGAAATCGACCGTGCGGCCCTGGCCATCTGTCAGGCGGCCGTCGTCGAGCACCTGCAACAGCACGTTGAACACGTCCTGGTGCGCCTTCTCCACCTCGTCGAACAGCACGACCTGATAGGGCCGCCGCCGCACCGCCTCGGTGAGCGCGCCGCCCTCCTCATAGCCGACATAGCCCGGAGGAGCGCCGATGAGCCTGGCCACCGAATGCTTCTCCATGTATTCCGACATGTCGATGCGCGTCATGGCATGCTCGTCGGCAAATAGGAAGGCAGCCAAGGCGCGGGCCAGCTCTGTCTTGCCGACGCCGGTCGGCCCAAGGAACATGAACGAGCCGATGGGCCGATTCGGATCTTGCAGGCCCGCGCGCGCGCGCCTCACCGCCGTCGACACGGCGCGCACCGCCTCCGCCTGGCCGACGACGCGCTTGCCTATCTGGTCCTCCATGCGAAGGAGCTTGTCCTTCTCGCCTTCGAGCATCTTTTCGACCGGGATGCCCGTCCAGCGCGACACCACGCCCGCGATGTGATCGGGCGTGACCGCCTCCTCCACCATGCCGCGATGCGAATCGGCGGCTGTTTCCATCGCCTTCAGCCGCTTTTCAAGGTCGGGGATGACGCCATAGGACAGCTCGCCCGCCCGCGCGAGGTTGCCCTTGCGCTGCGCCTGCTCAAGCTCGTTGCGCGCCGCGTCAAGCTCCTCCTTGACCTTCTGCGAGGAGGCGAGCTTTTCCTTCTCGTCCTTCCAGCGCCGCGCCAGCGAAGACGACCGCTCCTCAAGATCGGCGATCTCCTTTTGCAGCCGCGAGAGCCGGTCCTTCGAAGCCGGGTCGCTTTCCTTCTTCAGCGCCTCGCGCTCGATCTTGAGCTGGATGATGCGCCTGTCTAGTTCGTCGAGCGCCTCTGGCTTCGAGTCGACCTGCATGCGAAGCCGGCTCGCCGCCTCGTCCATGAGGTCGATGGCCTTGTCGGGCAGGAAGCGGTCGGTGATGTAGCGGTTCGAGAGCGTTGCTGCGGCGACCAGCGCGGAGTCCGCGATGCGCACGCCGTGATGCAGCTCGTATTTCTCCTTGAGGCCGCGCAGGATCGAAATCGTGTCCTCGACCGTCGGCTCGGAGACGAAAACGGGCTGGAACCGCCGCGCGAGCGCCGCGTCTTTTTCGATATATTTGCGGTATTCGTCGAGCGTGGTGGCGCCGACGCAGTGCAGTTCGCCGCGCGAGAGCGCCGGTTTCAGGAGGTTGGAGGCGTCCATCGCGCCCTCGGCCTTGCCGGCGCCGACAAGCGTGTGCAGCTCATCGATAAAGAGCACGACGCCGCCTTCCGCAGACCCTATCTCCTGCAGGACCGATTTCAGCCGCTCCTCGAACTCGCCGCGATATTTGGCGCCCGCGATCAGTGCGCCCATGTCGAGCGCGAGCAGCTTCTTGTCGCGCAAGGATTCGGGCACGTCGCCCCTTATGATGCGAAGCGCAAGCCCCTCGGCGATGGCGGTCTTGCCGACGCCCGGCTCGCCGATGAGCACGGGGTTGTTCTTCGTCCGGCGCGAGAGAACCTGGATGGTGCGGCGGATTTCTTCGTCCCGGCCGATCACGGGATCGAGCTGGCCCTTGGCGGCCGCCTCCGTCAAATCGCGCGTATACCGCTTCAGGGCGTCGTAAGCCTGCTCGGCGGACGCGCTGTCCGCGGTGCGGCCTTTGCGAAGATCGTTGATGGCCGCGTTGAGGCCGACGGGCGTGACGCCGGCGTCGGCCAGGATCTTCGCCGTGTCGGCGTCCTTCTCCATCGCCAGCGCGAGCAGAAGCCTTTCGACCGTGACGTAGCTGTCGCCCGCCTTCTCGGCGATCTTTTCGGCCTGGTCGAGGACCTTGGCGAGCGCGGGCGCGATGTAGATCTGGCCTGCGCCCGCGCCCGAAACCTTCGGCATTTTCGCAAGCGCCTGCTCGACGCGGGCAAGCGCGTCCTCGGGCCTGCCGCCGGAGCGCGAGATCAGCCCCGCGGCCAATCCCTCGCTGTCGTCCAGCAGCACCTTCAGAAGATGCTCGGGCGACAGCCGCTGGTGGCCCTCGCGAAGAGCGAGCGATTGCGCGCTTTGGAAGAAGCCCTTTGAACGGTCGGTAAGTTTCTCGAAATTCATTGTCGCCTCGATGGCTGCGGCGGCGCGCCGCGAATCTGGAGAACGGATTACATTGATTTGCTTATATATGGCGCCAATACGAGCCAAGAAAAGGTCTTACGCCGCATGTCAGCGCCGCTCAAGCTGGTCCGCTGCCCCGTCGAGGGTTTAACGGGCGCCGCCGTGAGCGATGCAATGTTGGCCGAAGCCGAGGGCATGCCGCTCGACCGGCTCCACGCGATCGAGAATGGCGGTGCTGTCCCCGACAGAAAGCAGGTCGCGAAAGGCTCGCTGAAGACGAAGCTCGGGCGGAAGTTGATCGAGCAGTTCCTTCCGGCCGCCATGAAAGTTCGGGGGGGCCCCCGCCACGCAATCGTGAGCGCGAAGAGTCACAGCTTCACCGGCGTCCAGGCGCCTGGACGCCGGGCCGGACCTTCCAGCCAGCTCTATTTTTTCCTCAAAGCTAGCTTGGTCATAAAGTTCTGCGTGCTGGCCGGCCATCGCTTCGATTTCGGGCGTGATGGCGGTGGCGGGTCGGACCTTCGAGCCAGCTCTATTTTTTCCTCGATGCTGACTTTGTCATAAAATTCTGTGTGCTTGTCGTAAGTCCAAATATTTGACTGATCTCCACGTCTAAAGACATTCATAAGCTCGCGAGAGGCAGCCAAGGGTACGGTCGCCTCCGGCGCGACCAGCCAAGCGCCATATCCTTTCCGGATGCACCATTGAGATAGCGAATCCGGGCCGGCCTCAAATTCGAACAACTCCTCCCGGCTATTGCACCCGTGAGGATAGCGGTGTATCCGCTCGCACCTTATAAAGAATCCGGTGCCTCGGATGTGTGGATTGCGTTCGAATGACGAAGTCGAGCCGTACAGGCCGTCTCCGTGAATGGCTCGTGCTTCCACAAATGCCCGCAGCCACCCTTGCCGCCGGAAGTGCGCCCATGAAGAAAAGCACATGATCCAGTCTTCTGGAGGCAGAGTATATGCGGCGAATTGATGGGCCCCAATATCCCAGCCCGATGCCCTGTAAGTAATGACATCATGAGGAATATCGGCAAAATATTGAGCAATTTCCTGCGTCAGGCCGCCGTTGGAATTAACAAGCCAAAGTTTATGGTCAAAACCGGCCGGATGGGCTTTATAGGTTTCCGCGAATCGCTTTGCGGCAGCCTTATAAAGTGTCAGGCGGGGGTGCATCAGGCGTGTTGCCTGCCAGAATGAAGGTGATGTTTATCACTTTGATGCCGCCCTAATTCAAGTATTGATTATCTATTCAGTCACGCGCGCCCGACTGCGCCAAAGCCTCTCGCGCGGCGACAGTAGCTTTCCGGTGCAGAGCTTCGCAAGCTAGAAAAGTGTTTCTCTACATCGATTGTGCATAACGATTTCGGATGAGCCTGCGCGAGGTCTCTTCCGATGGGGACCTTTCGCCTCAGCTCTTGCCGCTCATGCTCTTGAGATAAGCGACGATCGCGCCCACCTCGCGCGGGCCGAACTTGAATTGCGGCATGTCCGGGTGGCCGACAACGATCCCCTCGGCGAGCGCCTCCTCCAGGTTCTCGACATTGCCCTTGGCGGCGATAAAGCGGAAGGGAGGCGCGTCCTTGTGGGGGCTTTGCCCCTCCGGGCCGATGGCGTGGCACCTTGAGCAGATGTGCTCCGCGATCTCGCGGCCGGCCTTCGCCTCCTCGGACAGGGGCGTCTCGGCGCTGGCCGGCCATACGAAAGCGTATGCCGCGATCATGGCGCAAAAAGCCGTCGTTTTCATGTGCCCTCCGCTGCGGCGCGCCTTTGCCGCAACGCCTTTAATACAGATAATACTCTTCCATCAAAAGGGGTTGCAGCTCCGCCGGCAGAACTTTCCGCAGCTTTTCGATTTCGTGCGCGTCGATCTTATCGGCGATAGTCGCGAACACGGCCTTGACCTGGGATTGCAGATTTTCATCCAAGCCGCGGCCCGCCTCATGCTCGATGGCGGCCAGAAAATCGTCGAGATGGCGCGTCTTCGTTTGCGGCTTTTTCGGCTGCCAGCCTTCGTAATAGAAGCCGCGGATCAGCATCGGCAGCTGCGCGCCGAAATGCACGGCGTTCTCGGGGCCGATGCGGTCCCGGAACGCATGCAGCGTGGCGCGGAGCACCTTATAGGCATAGGGCCTGTCCGCGGTCTTCATGCGCTCCATCAAATCCTTAAGCCACAGGTTCGTTTGCTGAACGGTGGCGTCGAAGACATCGAGACCCGTCGTCATGGCGTCCTTCCTTATCGAGGGCTGTCTTTCCGGACGCCTATGATAGCGCAGGCGCTTAACACGCCATGATATTTGTCAAGCCAAATTGGATGGATCGGATTGCGCTGCAGTCCTGCGCCGTTTTGCATTCCCCGAATAACGAACTCCAGCGCCAACAGCTCAGACTGAACACAGGTAGTCGCGCGTGAGCGGCGCCGCGTCCACCTTCTTTGCGAGCTGGATCTGGAACACGGCGAGGTTGTGATAGCGGAAGCCAACCTCGCAGCCCGCGAGATAATACTCCCACATCCGGCAAAAACGCTCGGGCATGATGCTCGCGGCCTTGCCCCACGCGCTTTCGAAGTTCCTGCGCCAAGCGGCGAGCGTCTCGGCGTAATGCAGGCGCAGCACTTCGATATCGGTGACGAGCAGCCCCGACTTTTCGATGGCCGGGACGATCTCGCTCAAGGCGGGAACGTAGCCGCCGGGGAAGATGTATTTCGCGATGAAGGGGTTCGTGAACCCGGGCCCGGAGAGCCGCCCGATGGTGTGGAGAAGCGCCACGCCGTCGTCCTTGAGGCAGACGTTCATCTTTTTGAAAAACGTCAGGTAGTTCGGCAGGCCCACATGCTCGAACATGCCGACGGATACGATGCGGTCGAAGGTTTCGTTGAGCGCGCGGTAGTCGAGCAGGCGGAATGAAACGTCGGCGGCGCCCGCCTCGCTTGCGCGCGCCGAGGCGTAGCTCTCCTGCTCGCGGCTCAAGGTGACGCCGAGCACCTTCGCACCGGCCTCGCGGGCGAGATGGAGCGAAAGCCCGCCCCAGCCGCTGCCGATGTCGAGAACGCGCTGTCCCGCCTTGAGGCAAAGCTTCTTCGCGATCAGCCGCTTCTTCTCAAGTTGCGCCTCATCGAGGCTTTCATCGCCCTCGCGGAAATAGGCGCATGAATACTGCCGGTCCTTGTCGAGGAAAAGCTCATAGAGCGCGTCGGGCAGGTCGTAATGGTGGCTGACGTTGCGCTTGGCTTTCATCGGATTGTTCGCCTGCCGCCAGAGCCGCGTCGCCCATCTGAAGCCGTCGCCGGGTCTCATCCAGAGCGGGAAATCCCTGCAAGCGAGGTTCTTGGCGAACAGGCTCAACAGATCGTAGAGCGAGCCTGCCTCCATCTCGACTTGCCCGTCCATGTAGGCTTCCGCGAAGGCCAGGTGCGGGTCCAGAAGGAAGGCTCGCTGCGCCTTGTCGTCATGAAAATGGATCGCCACGGGCTTACCTTCGCCGTCGCCGAAAATCCGCACCTCGCCTCGCCAATCGCGGACCGTCAGATTTCCGCTTCGAACGACCGCCCTCAACACCGGCCAGAGCGGCCAGGACAAATCCAGCTTGTGAAACTCCGGGTGATGAATGAGATCGTGCGCCATCGCAGAAACTCACGTTCTGGCGCGCCGGAACATCCGCAGCAGCAGCCGCCAAGCGCGCCTGGTGAAGCTACGCTTTTAATAATCTGCGGCAAGACATTGTTCCCTGCGCGATAGTCCGTTCGCTTTGTGATTTGTCAAAGTGCAACGCCTGCGAGCGCGCGTTAATTGCACACCGATATTCGGCGTTAGCGAACGAGTTCCGTCATGCAAAACCTTCACCTTGAACAAGACGATTGGCGTAACATCCTCGACCACATATCGCGGTGCGATAACTCGCGCAAAGTCACCATCGAAGTGATCCGCGAAGACCTGGGCGCGCAGATGGAAGTGGAGAACGTGGCGCTGCGCGGCCTGAGCTACGACCCAAGGGGCGGGGTCATCGCGATCCGGGCGGGCGCCGTGGAGCACATGATCCATCATCCGGCCGGCATCGAAATCGCGCATGCGGGCACGGATCTGATCTGCCTCGAAGTGATCGGCTCGGACAAGTCGCGCCACCTGATCACGTTCCTGCCGCCGCTGCACCTGCCGGATCTGCTGCTGCCGGCCTTCCGGTAGAGGCTGGCTTGGCGGCTTCGGCGGCCGGAGCATCTTCATGGCGAGCGTGTCGAACCATCGGCTACGCTCCGCCGATGGCGATCCCGGCGCCAAGCACGATAATGCCGCCCAGCACGATCTGAAACGCAGCCTGCAGGAACGGCGTGTCCATATAGCGCGACCGCACCCAGGCGATGGCCCACAGCTCGGTGAGAACGATCACGCCGGCGATGCCGGTGGCGATCCAGAAGGCGTTGGCCCAGCTGTCGGGCACGAGGTAGGGCATGGTGTGGCCGAGCCCGCCAACCGCCGTCATCAGGCCGCATATGCCGCCGCGCAGGAGGGGCGAGCCGCGTCCGGTCAGCGAGCCGTCGTCCGAGAGCGCCTCCGCGAAGCCCATGCTGATGCCGGCGCCGATGGAGGCCGCGAGCCCGACAAGGAATGTCTGCCAGTTGTTGTGCGTGGCGAAGGCGGCGGCGAATAGCGGCGCAAGCGTCGAGACGGAGCCGTCCATCAGCCCGGCAAGCCCCGGCTGTACATATTGAAGCACGAACATGCGCCGCGCGGTCTCGTCCTCCTCCTTCTTGATGTCCGGCGTCAGCTCCTTCGCCGAGAGCTTCGCCGCGAGGCTTTCATGCTTCTTCTCGGCGAAGGCGAGGTCGCCAAGCAGCTTGCGGATGTCGATGTCGGTGGCCTGCTTGGCCGCCTGGTTGTAGAAGCGGTGCGCCTCGAACTCCATGTTCTCGGCCTGCTCGCGGATCGTGTCGATGGAGAGGTTGCGCGTCAGCCAGATCGGGCGGCGGCGGATGAAGCCTTTCACGTCCTCGCGGCGGATGGGCGGAAGGTGCGAGCCGAAGCGCTTCTCGCAGAGATCGAGAAGGCGATGGCGGTGGCCCTTCTCCTCCTCGGCCATCCCCTCGAACACCTTGGCCGAGGCGGGATAGCGCTCCCGCAGATCCTCGGCGAAGGTCATGTAGATGCGCGCGTCCTCCTCCTCGGCCGAGATCGCCACGGCGAGGATTTCCCGCTCGGTCAGGTCCGAGAATTTCTTGGGCGGGTGGCTCAGTCCTGCGAACACGGCGCCTCCTTAGAACAATTCTAAGGCCATGTATGGCCGCCCGAATGGGATGTCAATTTATGATGGCGCGCCGTAACGGCGGCGGAACGATTACCGGCGGCGCAAGCCTGCGCGCGCGCCAGGCGGCCGAACGATCCTACACCCTCATGGCAGTCCCCCGGTTCGGTTTCTTCGCTACCCTTCGATGCCGCCCCGGAAAGCGCCCTCGCGCTTGTCCGGGGTCCGGCTGGATGTTTTGATTTTCTTCGCTTCTTCATGATAAACCGGGTGTATTGCGGCGCCAGACCTTCTTCGACGTGTGCAAGCATCGAAGGGAAACGACCGTTGACATGAGCGAGCCACGCGATCCGGTTCTGGTCGATCTTGCCCTTCAGGGCGGGGGTTCTCATGGGGCTTTTACATGGGGCGTCCTCGACCGGCTCCTCGATGAACCGTGGCTGGAGATCGACGGCATCTCCGGCGCGTCGGCCGGGGCGATGAATGCCGCCGTTCTCGCCTCCGGCTATGCGAAAGGCGGAGCGGAGCAAGCCCGCAAGTCGCTCGAAGACTTCTGGCGGCGCGTTTCGGATGCTGCGCTTCTGAGCCCGCTGAGGCGGTCGCCGCTCGACATGCTGCTGGGCCGGTGGACGATGGACAACTCGCCGGCCTTCCTCGCGCTGGATATGGCCGCCAGGCTGTTTTCGCCCTACGTCCTCAATCCCAAGGGAATCAACCCTCTCTGCGATATCCTCGCGGCCTGCGTGGACGCGGACGCCCTCCGAAAGTCCTCCATAAAGCTGTTCGTCACCGCCACAAACGTCCAGACAGGGCGAGGCCGGGTGTTCAGGAACGCGGAACTGACGCCGGAGGTCTTCCTCGCTTCCGCCTGCCTGCCGACGATGTTCCAGGCCATTGAGATCGACGGCGAACCCTATTGGGATGGCGGCTATTCCGGGAACCCGACCATGACGCCCCTGGTGCGCGAATGCACGTCGCAGGATACGCTGATCGTCGCCATCAATCCCCTCGAAAGGCCCGGCACGCCACGCTCCGCCCAGGAGATCATGAACCGCCTCAACGAGATCTCTTTCAACGCCACGCTGCTGAAAGAACTGCGCATGATCGCGCTTCTTCGGAAGGCGGCCGACCCTGGGCATGAGGAAGGGGCCAGATGGGCGGCCATGAGGGTCCATCTCATCTCAAGCCCGATCATGGAAAGCCTCGGCTACTCATCGAAGCTCAATGCCGAGTGGGCGTTCCTGACCATGCTGAAAGATGAAGGGCGCCGCGCCGCCGATAAATTCTTGAAGAACCACGGACACGAGCTTGGCCGGCGTTCCAGCTTGAACCTCGATGCGCTTTTGCAGCAGGTGTAAGCCGATGGGGCCTGCTGGCGCCTTTGTTCCCTCGCCGCCAACTGCGGTTGCGCTCTGAATTCGGGCGGCTTCCGGCGTCGCCGCGCCTGCGCTTCGAACGGGGGCCTATGGCTGAACGCGGTCAAGATCGCCTCTTCCGTTCACGCTCGCTTTTCATGACCGGCTCCGTCTATGCTGCCAGGAGCATTCGCCGTTCCTCCAATCTTTTTGGCGCTCGGCATGCGCGCAAACGATGGTGTTGGCTATACGAAACGAAAGCGGCGCGGAAGGTGCACGATGGGACTGGACGGCGATAGGGTTGCGGCGAACGGCGGGGGCGGCCTCATCGACCATGAAGCGCGCGCGGCCATCCTCTCCGAATTGCACGCGCGCCCCTTCCTTTCGGTCGAGGCGCCCCGGCGGGTCTACCACTACGCCTTCGCCACCGATCACGAGGAAGCGCGCGCGGACCGTGTCGCGCTCGCCGCGCTGGCCGGCGCGAACGGCGTCGCGCTCTCTTCCGCGGATGCGAAATTCCACCGCCTCGATTTCGGCGCCTGGGAATTGCGCTGGGAGCAGCATACGGAGTTCACAACCTATACGTGGTCCACATCGCTCGGCGCCGCAGAGCCCTTCGCGCATCCCGATCCTCTGGCGACAGGCGAACTTGCCTTCCGGGCGCCGGGCCGTCTTGTGGTGGCGACGCATCTTTCGCTGATCGAGGGCGGCCCGCCCTGCGAGGCGCTCGCCCAGCTTTTCAATCCGCAGAGCCTGTGCATCGTCGGCGCGGCGAAGGGCGCGGCGCACATCCTGACCGATTTTTCGGTCGACGCCTTCGGGTTTACGCGCCTCCTCGCCAGGGTGAACGCGATGACCGCGCTTGAGGCCGGCCGGCTTGTGCAACGCGTGCTCGAAATCGAAACCTATCGCACCATGGCGCTGCTCGGTCTGCCCGAGGCGCGGCGCGCTGGCCCGGAACTGGGGCGCATGGAGCACGAAATCGCCGAGATCAACCAGGCGCTCAGCCAGAAGGGCGTCGAACGCACAAGCCAGGAATTGCTCAAGCGCCTGAGCGACCTTCTGGCCGCGAGCGAAGCGCTCTCGACGCGCACAGCCTTCCGTTTCGGCGCCTGCCGCGCCTATCACGCCATCGTCAGGAACAGGCTCGACCTCATCCGCGAGGTCAAGGAAAGCCCCTATACCGCCATCTCCGCCTTTTTCAGCGCGCGGCTCGACCCCGCCATCGAAACCTGCAACGCGCTTGAAAGCCGGCTGGGGCGCCTGTCGAGCCAGGTCGCGCGCGCCATCGATCTCATGCGCACGGGCATCACGGTCGAACTGGAGCAGCAAAACCGCGACCTTTTGCGGGACATGAACAGCCGCGCGCGGCTGCAAATGCGCCTGCAGGGCATCGTGCAGGGCATCTCCATCGCGGCGCTGGCCTATTATCTCTCGGGCCTGACCGTTTATCTCGCCAAGGGCCTGAAGGACGCCGGATGGCTGCCGGAGCACGTAACCGCGGACATGATGGCGGCTCTGTCGCTGCCGCTCACGATTTTCGCGTCCTGGGCGTTCATGGAGCGCGTCCGCCGGCTCAGCACGAAGGCGAAAGAGGAAGAGCAGGTCAACTGAGACCGGGGAAGCGCCTTGCATCCCGCGCGCCAGAATGGGGCGGCCGCGGCCGGGCAGGAATTACTCAAATCCGCGCGATCCAGGAACAGAACGCCATGCCGGGGATTCATGGTTTAACTTCTGTTTTATGCGGTCGAGAAACCTGAATGGACAATCCTTACGAAGACAATCCTTATGAAGAACGCCGCGCTTTCTTCACCTTGGGCGACGTTGACGACATTGCATCTGCGGCTTTCGGACGGCGCGTGCAGATCGCGCACGAATTGGGGTTGCTGGACGAACTTATCGCGGGCGACCGGGAAGCTGTATTACGGCGCACATCCGGTTTGAAATCGTTTCTGTTCGCGCAGATCCCCTCGGAGCTGCCGCGGGATCCGCGTCATGCTTCCGAATACGAGCGCGTCCGGTAAGGCCAAAGCGCTTCGGGACGGTTCCGGCAAGCGGCGGCGGCCCCCGCCAGAATGGGGCCACAAAAAACTGCATAGAATGGCCTCTGGAGAAACAAGGGGGCCTCGGTAATGGCAAAGCCGCATATGACGGCTGCGGCTCTGGCCATGGCGCTGAGTGCAGCAGTGCTGACGGGAGCCGCGCTCGGCGCGAGCAAGCCCGCAAGCAACCCCGGCGGGCGCGATTGCTCAGCCGAGAAGATCGAAACCGCGATCCAGGGCTGCACGGCGATTATAAACCGCAAGTCCGGGAGCAAGGCCAGCCGGGCCGCGGCGCTGGCGAAGCGGGGGCGCGCTTATCTCAGGAAGCGCGACCTGGACCCCGCACTGGCCGATTTCGACGAGGCGATCCGCCTGCAGCCGGACAATGCCGAGGCGTACGGTTTTCGCGGCGCCGTCTACCGGAACAAATTCGATGAGCAGCGGGCGGCTGCGGATTTCGATAAGGCCGTCGCCCTGAAACCCGGCGAGGGCAAGTGGTTTGCGGCTCGCGGCTGGCAGAAGAAAGACCTGACCGGGCAGCAGGCAGCCAATGCGGATTTCGACAAAGCCGTCGAACTTCTCAGCAAAGCGGTCTCGGGCAAGGCGGCCACCGCCGAAGCGTATCAATATCGCGGCTTTGCCTACGCCGGTAAAGGCGATTACGACCGCGCGATCGCCGATTACGGCAAAGCCCTGGAGCTATGGCCCGGCTATGATGAAGCCTTGGCGTGGCGCGGCGTCGCCTATTACCTTAAATCGGACTACGACCGAGCCCTCGCCGATTTCGGCGAAGCGGTCCGCATCGATTCCGATTACCAGTATGCCCGCGCTTTCCGGGGATGGGCCTATGTCCAAAAGGGCCAGTACGATCAAGCGCAGGCCGATTTCGCCGAGGCGCTGCGCCTCAACCCAACCAACGCCGGCTCCTTGAGCGGCAAGGCCGAGATTGCGCTGAGGCAGAAGGATCCGGCTGGCGCCTTGAAGATTTTCGATCAAATTGTGAGAATGAAGCCTGCTTTTCCTTACGCTTACTCGAACCGCGCCATCGCACGGGCGGCCAATAACGACGCCGATGGCGAAATCGCGGATTACACCCAGGCCATCCGGCTTATGCCTGGCAATGCGCTCCTTTATCTCAATCGCGGTTTTGCTTACGAATTGCGCAAAGGAGATTACGATCGCGCCATCGCGGACGCCGATGAGGCCATTCGTTTGCAGCCGGATTTAGCAGGGGCTTATTTGATGCGGAGCGACGCCCACAAATGGAAAAAGGAGTATGAACTGGCCATCGCGGACGCTGGCGAAGCGATCCGGCTCAAGCCTGACGATATCTGGGGCTACCATCGGCGTGGGGACGCCTACGACAAGAGCGGCGACTATGACCGCGCCATCGCCGATTATAGCGAGGCGATCCGCCTCAAGCCCGATAGCGCAGCTTCCTACACTGCCCGCGGGTGGGTTTATAATCATAAAGGCGACCAGGACCGCGCCATCGCGGATCACGAGCGAGCGGTCCGGCTCGATCCAAAGGCGGCGACAAATATTGTAGCGCACGCCATGTCCCGTGCGGACGCGGGCGAGTATGCGGAAGCCATCGCCGAGCTTAATGAGGAGATCCGGGAGAACCCCAAAGATTTCTGGAATTATATGGGCCGCTCTTATGTGTATGCTAAAAAGAAAGACTATATAAATGCTATCGCAGACCGGACTCAGGTGATCCGTTTGAAGCCGGAAGCTGACTTCGCCGATTATTTCAACAGAGCGGCATACTATTTCGCCGCGCGCGATGCCGACGGCGCCATCGCCGATATCGACAAAGCCTTGAAACTCAAGCCGCTCGCACCCGAGTATCTTGCTTCGGCTTATGCGACGCGCGGCAATGCATACAGGAACAAAGGCGACTTCGAACACGCGCTCTCGGATTACGATGAAGCGTTTCGCATCGCTCCGGATTCAGCTCGGCCGCAAGGAGGCCGTTGCATGGCTTACGCTTGGCAAGGCGGGCTCGAGGACGCCCTCAAAGAATGCGATGAGGCCATTCGCAAAGATAAGCTCTATGTATACTACGGAATGCGGGCGCTCGTTTATCTGGACCTCGGCAAGCATGCCGAGGCGATGGCGGAGGCTGAAGCGGCCCTGAAGCTGACCCAGAAGGAGGATTTTCCATTCGAGGTTCGCGGCCTCATCTTTCTTGCGATGGGCAAACCGGTGGAAGCCGTCGACGATTTCAGCGAGGCGATCCGGCTGGGTAGCGATTCGCTGCGCGCCCGTGTGAGCCGGGGCGAGGCTTACGAAAAACTCGGATCGAAAGCCGCGGCGCTGGCCGATTACCGCAATGCCATCGGCATGGCGGCTTATTCGCCATTGCAGCGCAAGGCCCGCTTGCGCGCCACGGAGCGTGTCGCCGCACTGGAGGCCGAAATCCCCGCGACGCCGCTGCGCAAAGTCTCTGCCGCTCCGGCGGGCGGCGCTGGCCGCCGTGTCGCCCTCGTCATCGGCGAAGGCCGTTACGAGCAGGCGCCGTTCCTTCCCAATCCGCCCCGTGACGCCCAGGCCTTGGCCGACGCCTTCCGCCACTTGGGTTTCACCAAGGTGATCGAGCTTTACGACGCGCCTCGCGCCGAACTGGAGCAGGCTGTCAGGGAATTCGCCGTCAGGGCAGCCGACGCCGACTGGGCCGTGGTGTTCTACGCCGGACACGGCATTCAGGTGGACGGCCGCAATTTTCTCATCCCCAAGGATGCCCGGATCGGCCCGGGCGCCGATGTTGAAAAGCAAACCGTCAGCCTCGACGAGGTGATGGCCGCCGCCGCCCGCGCCCGCACGCTGGGGCTGGTGATCCTCGATTCCTGCCGGAATAATCCGTTCCTCAATCATCTCCGGGAGGGGGCGAAGGGCAAGCACGCGCTCGGCGACGGCCTGGCGAGCGTCGAGCCGGCGCAGGGCGAGCTGGTGGCATTCGCCACACGCGACGGCCAAACTGCCGAGGATGGCGATGACGAGCCGCACAGCCCGTTCACGGCGGCGCTCTTGAAGCACATCGACGCTTCCGGCCTGGAGTTGCGCGTGCTGTTCGGCAAGGTGCACGACACGGTGTTTGCCGCGACCGCCAAGGGGCAGGAGCCGTTCGTGTACGGCTCCGGGCCGGGCGAGGAACTGTATTTCAAGGCGGAGTGACCGACTTCGTTTGTCAGCGGCCTGCTCCGCCTTTTAACCTAGACGTTGTCGCCCTCAGTCGAGGCCTTCGCGGGCTTGGCGTGTTCGCCCCAGGTCCACTCCGCGATTTCCGGCATGTCGTCGCCATAGCGGGCGATGTATTCCTTGTGCTCGGTGAGCTTGTCGCGGATCGCCTGCTTGGCGTAACCCGCGCGGGCCTCGAGCTTCGGCGCGCGGTCGATCACGTCGCCAGCAAGGTGGAAGCGGTCGAGATCGTTCAGCACGCACATGTCGAACGGCGTCGTCGTCGTGCCCTCTTCCTTGTAGCCGCGCACATGCAAATGCGCATGGCCGTGGCGGCGATAGGTCAGCCGGTGAATGAGCCAGGGATAGCCGTGGAAGGCGAAAATGACGGGCTTGTCCTTGGTGAACAGCGCATCGTAATCGTCGTCCGGAAGGCCGTCGGGATGCTCGCTTTGCGGCTGCAGTTTCATCAGGTTCACGACGTTGACGACGCGCACCTTCAGCTCCGGCGCGTAGCTGCGGAGCAGGTCCACGGCGGCGAGCGTCTCCAGCGTCGGCACGTCGCCGCAACACGCCATCACCACGTCCGGCTCGAAGCCCCTGTCGTTGCTCGCCCATTCCCAGATGCCGAGCCCCGCCTCGCAATGCCTGATCGCCTGGTCCATCGATAGCCATTGCGGCGCGGGCTGCTTGCCGGCGACGACGACGTTCACGCGGTTGCGGCTCCTGAGGCAGCGGTCGGTGATCCAGAGCAGAGAATTGGCGTCCGGCGGCAGGTAGACGCGGACAACTTCGGCCTTCTTGTTGACGACGTGGTCGATGAAGCCCGGATCCTGGTGGCTGAAGCCGTTGTGGTCCTGCCGCCAGACGTGGCTCGACAACAGATAATTGAGCGAGGCGACGGGGCGGCGCCAGGGGATATGGTTGCTCACCTTCAGCCACTTGGCGTGCTGGTTGAACATCGAGTTGATGATGTGGATGAAGGCTTCGTAGCACGAGAAGAAGCCGTGGCGGCCCGTGAGCAGATAGCCTTCGAGCCAGCCCTGGCATTGATGCTCGCTCAGCATTTCCATGACGCGCCCGTCGGCCGCAAGGTGGTCGTCCCAGGGAAGCACCTCCGCGTCCCAAGTGCGGTTCGTGACTTCGAGCACGTCCTGCCAGCGGTTGGAATTGTTCTCGTCGGGGCTGAACAGCCGGAAATTTCGCGCGTCCTTATTGCTCTCCATCACGTCGCGAAGGTAGCGGCCCATCACGCGCGTGGACTCGGCCGAGGCCGCGCCGGGCGACTTAACGTCGACGGCGTAATCGCGAAAATCGGGAAGCCGGAGGTCGCGCATGAGGAGGCCGCCATTGGCGTGCGGGTTGGCGCTCATGCGGCGCTCGCCGCGCGGCGCCAGCCCGGCCAGTTCCGGCCTCAGCCCGCCCTCGCCGTCGAACAGCTCCTCCGGCCGGTAGCTCTTCATCCAGCCTTCGAGAACGCGCACATGCTCCGGATGCCCGCGCATCTCGCTCATCGGCACCTGATGCGAGCGCCAGAAATCCTCCGCGCGCTTGCCGTCGATTTCCTTGGGGCAGGTCCAGCCCTTCGGCGTGCGCATGACGATCATCGGCCAGCGCGGGCGCTCGCGATTACCGTTGCGCGCCTCCGTCTTGATGCGATCGATTTCGCCGATGACGGTTTCCAGCGTCGCCGCCATGAGGCCGTGCATGACGGCTGGATCGCTTCCCTCCACGAAATACGGCGTGTAGCCGTAGCCGCGGAGAAGCTGCTGGAGTTCGTCGTGGCTGATCCTGGCGAGCACCGTCGGGTTGGCGATCTTGTAGCCGTTCAAGTGCAGGATCGGCAGAACCGCGCCGTCCGCGGCCGGGTTCAGGAATTTGTTGGAATGCCAGCTCGTCGCGAGCGGCCCGGTTTCGGCCTCGCCGTCGCCGACCACGGCGGCCACGATCAGGCCGGGGTTGTCGAACGCCGCGCCGTAGGCGTGCGACAGCGCGTAACCCAGTTCGCCGCCTTCGTGGATAGAGCCGGGCGTCTCCGGCGCGACGTGGCTCGGAATGCCTCCCGGAAAGGAGAACTGCTTGAACAGCCGCTTCATGCCCGCTTCGTTGGCGGAGACGTTAGGATAGACCTCGCTGTAAGTCCCTTCGAGATAGGCGTTGGCGACGAGCGCGGGTCCGCCGTGGCCTGGCCCGGCGATATAAATCATGTCGAGGCCGTGTTTCTTGATGACCCGGTTCAGGTGCGCATAGATGAAATTCAAGCCGGGCGTCGTCCCCCAGTGGCCGAGAAGGCGCGGCTTGATGTGCTTTTCGGAGAGCGGCTCCTTCAGGAGCGGGTTGTCGTAGAGATAGATTTGGCCGACCGAGAGGTAATTCGCCGCCCGCCAATAGGCGTCGATCAACGCCAGTTCTTTATCCGTCAGCTCCGCCGCCATAGCCGCCTCCGTAAATTCATCCGTGTTTTATGGCCAGCTGACGGCGCAAGATAAAACCGCGATCAGCCTGCCGGCGCCCGAACGGCGTCCTGGCCGTCAGCCTATAGATAGCGTCCAAGGTCTGCATTTCCATGACAACGCCCGTCGCAAGCGATGCGCGATGGGTGCTGGCAGCTATGCAAATCGGAGCGTGGCGCCGCGGCGAAACGCCGTGCGGCGGAAAAAGAAACCTTGACGCCTGCTCGGCGCGGAGCAAGCGCAAACTTCGGACAGGGGAAGACAAAGGGTAAATTTTGCTATTTACTGTCCTGCCGTCCCTCACATATAGAATTTTTTCCTCAGACCTGCTTTAATTTGATGGCTGGACGCGCGTTTTTTGCGCCAGACATTCGCCATTGTATGGGAGCGCACGATGACAGGGCAGGTCCTCGCGACACGAACGGGCGGCGCATTTTCGAACGCGATCCAGGGCGCCCCAAGGGCTGGGGGCGATCTCGCCGGCAAGACCCTTCTTTATGTCGGCGGACGCACCAACCAGGTTCCGAAGCTCAGGAAGATCGCAGAGGAGCGCGGCGCCGGTCTCCTGCATCACGACGGAGGGCTGGCGGAAAGCAGCTCAAGCCTCGCCCGGCTCGCACTGCGCGCGGATGCGGTCCTGTTCCCGGTCGACTGCATCAGCCACAGCGCGGCGACGGCGGTGAAGAAAATATGCAAGCAACTCGGAAAAAGCTATTTTCCGCTGAGACGATCCGGACCCGCCAGCTTCGCGGCGCTGATCCAGCACCTCGAACTTTCGGCCGGGGCGTAGCCCGAAACCGGCGTGAGGCGCGCGCCGGCTCCGCAAGCGTCCCGGAACTTGATTACCCAGATGCCCAGATGTCTCCGCTAGCAGAAGAAGCCATGAAAACATTGGCGAATTCGCGGCGAGGAGCGATGCGGCTGCGGGTTATCGGCTCGATAGCCTGAGCGGCTTGAACGAATACCAAAGGCGCCGGCGAAGTCTCTTGCTCAGAGAATAGCCGTGTTTCGCGCCGAAGTAAGCGACGGCGAGGCGGTAGAAGAAGCGCCCCGCTGCATCGCCGATGGTGCGGTCCACATGCCGGTTGGCGAAGGCGATGAGGGCGCGCGCTCTTTCGATTTTCTCATCGTCCAGTTCGACACGCCGGGCGACGGTCTCGCGCGGGCGGGGATAGCGCAGCAGTCCATAGAGGGTGGTTTCATTCGTGCCGACGATTTTCCGGTCGAAGCTGAACGCGAACAGCGCCGCCACATCCGCGACCTTCAGATAAGGAAACTCTTTCAGCACGCGCGGCCAGACTTGGCCGATCGCCTGCCGCCGGTAGAGGCCGTAGTACCATCCCGGATGGCACAGGAAAATCTGCGCCAGGCGTCCCATCGCTCCTCCCCTTTCAATCGAGGGTGAAACGCGGTGATCCACCAAGACCCTGCCATCGGGAAATGCGTTCACGATCCGAGGGGCGGCAAGGTCCCTTTCGGGATGGTTTTGCAGGAGCGTGAGCAGCGTCTCGATATAGTTGAGGTCCGAGACATCGTCCGCCGCGCGCCACATGAAATAAGGGCTTCGCGCCGCTTCCATCACCTCGAGAAAATTGCGCAGCGCTCCCTTGTTTTCGGGCTGGCGGACATAGTGAAACCGGGGGTCGTCCGCGCAAAAGCGCTGAGCGATTTCGCGCGTGGCGTCTTCCGAACGATTGTCGTAGATCAGCACCTCGATGTCGCGAAAAGTCTGGTCGCGCAGGCAGGCGAGCGACTTTTCGAGCCATTGCGCGCCGTTATAGACAGGCATGCCAACGGTCACAAGCGGCGTTTGCCCGGTCCGGGCTTCATCCGGCGATGGCGCATTCATATGGTCAAGGGCTCCGCGATCTAGAATAATTACCGGGCTGAAATTTTATCGACAGGCGCTTTCCCCATGTCCCGCTTTACCGCCCGCCTAACGCCGATTCAAGGCCTTCTTGTGATCGAGCGAATGCCCCTGGGGGACGAACGCGGCTTTTTCAGCCGCTTGTTTTGCCGCGAGGAATTCTCCGAATTCGGGTTCGGCCAGGGAGTATCCCAGATCGGCCAATCCCTGACGCGCGAGCGCGGGACGGTTCGCGGACTGCACTTTCAGCGCCCGCCGCAGGACGACGCCAAATTCGTTTCATGTCTTGCGGGCGAGATATTCGACGTGGCGGTGGATATGCGTCCGGGCTCCCCGACGTATCTTCGGTGGCATGGGGAAATCCTCAGTGCGGAAAACTTCCGGTCGATGTTGATCCCCGGCGGTTTTGCGCATGGCTTCCAAACCCTCAGCGATGACTGCCAGTTGATTTATCTCCACGATAAGCCCCACGCGCCCGCGTCGGAGGGAGGGCTGCATGCGCTGGATTTCGAGGCTTTCCATTGCATGGCCTCTGCCGATCGGCACGATGTCCAAGCGCGATCGCGAATTTCCGCCGATAGGACCATGATCCCGCGCACCGCCGCCACGCGGAATGCCGCAAGCATCGCCGAATTTGAGCGGCGCGAGCGTCAAACGGGCGAAGGCAGCGACGAGACCGCCGCCTCGCTCGCGAAGGCGCCGCCAATGCCGCCCGGGGGCGCGAGTTTCTCCCGAAGGCTCACCACCGTGCCGAGGATAACGATTGCCGGGCCGCGCAGGCTCGCCTTCTCCGCCGCGGCGGCGATGCTGTCCACGGTTGCGGTCACGACCCGCTGGTTTGGCCGCGTGCCATTATCGACGATGGCGGCGGGCAGCTTCGGATCGCCGCCGCGCGCGACGAACTCCGCCATCAGCGGGCCGAGCTTGCCGAGCCCCATATAGATCGCGACCGTCTGGCGCGGCTGGATCAGCGCGGTCCAATCGAGGCTGAGGCCGTCGCCGCGCGAATGCCCGGTGACGAACACGCAGGCCTGCGCATGATCGCGATGGGTGAGCGGAATGCCGGCGTAGGCCGCGCAGCCCGTCGCCGCCGTCACGCCCGGAACGACCTGAACCGGCACGCCGGCCGCGATGCAAGCCTCGATCTCCTCGCCGCCGCGCCCGAACATGAAAGGGTCGCCGCCCTTCAGCCGCAGCACGCGCTTGCCCTGCCTCGCCAGCTCGATGAGCTTCGCCGTGATCGCTTCCTGCGGCAGGGCGTGGTCGTGCGGCAGCTTGCCGACATAGATGTGCTCGGCCTCGCGCCGCACGAGATTGAGGATGCCGTGCGGCAGAAGCCGGTCGTAAAGCACCACGTCGGCGCGCTGCATGAGGCGGAGCGCCCGGAACGTGAGGAGGTCCGGATCGCCCGGCCCGGCGCCCACGAGATAGACCTCGCCCTCAAGTTGGCTTTCCTCGCCCGCCGCCGCGTTCGCGAGCGCGCGTTCGAGTTCGGCGCGCGCTTCCGCCTCGTGGCCGGACAGAAAGCGATCCGCCACGCGGCCTTCGAGCATGCGCTCCCAGAAGCGCCGGCGCGCCGCCCCATCGCTAAGCGCCGCGCCGAGCATTTCGCGATAGGCGCCAACCAGCGAAACGAGGCGGCCATAGGCGGCGGGGATCACGCTTTCGAGCCGCGCCCTTATCATGCGCGCGAACACCGGCGAAGCGCCGCCTGTCGAGATGGCGATCACGAGCGGGTCGCGGTCCACAATGGACGGCATGATGAAATCGCAAAGCTCCGGCGTATCGGCGACGTTGACCGGAACGCGCGCCTGCCGGGCGAGCGCCGCCACTTCGCGGTCGACAGCCGGATTGCCGGTCGCGCAAAAAGCAAGGGCGCACCCTTGAATGTCGGACAGCCCGATTACTCGGGCGGCATGCTCGAAACCGTCGCGAGAAACGAGCGCGCGGAAATCGTCGCTGAGCGTCTCGCTATAGACGCTCACCCTGGCGCCGCCCCGAAGCGCCAGCTCCGCGCGCCGCGCCGCGACCGCCCCGCCGCCCGCCACCGCGACGCGCCTGCCCTCGATCTGGTAAAAGATTGGAAGCTGTTCCACGAAATACGCCGCGCCGCCCTTAGAGCGGCGGCTGGGCGGCGGCGGCCGGCGCTTCCGGCTCGGCGGGGGAGGCCTCGGGCTCCTCCTTCGCCTCCTTTCGCCTGCCGCGAAGGGAGCGGCCGAAATTCTCAAGCCCGTCGCGGAAACGCTCGAAGCCGCGCATGATCGATTCGCCCCGGCGCAGACGGCGGTCGAGCGCCGCCATGGTGCGGGCCATGCCCGGATCGTCGTCGTCGAGCCAGATCTTGAACACGCGGCCATAGATCGACAACAGCCCCTGCACGCGCAACAGGCCGGTTCCGCCCTCGCCGCTGATGCCGGCCGCCGCCAGCATCCAATATTGCGATTTGAGCGCGGGCCGCATCTGCCCCAGCGCCTCGCCGGGGCTCGCGCGCAGATCTTCGAGGATTTGCCGGATCGCCGCCTTGTAGGGCTGCATCAGTTCGAAGCGCGTGAGGAGCACGTCGAACAGCCGGTCGCGCGCCACGTCCGGTCCCGGCGCCGGGAATTTCTCGATCACCGCGATGTCGAGCGCGCGGCTGAAGGCCGCCAGGATCTGCGCCTTGCTCTGGAACTCCTTGCGCAGCTCGGCGAGCGGAACGCCCGCCGCCGCCGCGATCTCGCCCAGGCTCAAATCGCGCCAGCCGCGCTCCCCAGCCAGCGCCAAGCTTGCGGAGATGATGCGTTCGCGAACCGTCCCGCCTTCGAGCATGCTCAACCTCCCGTAAGAAACCCTCCCGCATATATCGCGCCGGAACGCGCTCCGTTCAACGCCTGCGCAAGCGAACGCAAGCCTGCGAATGCCCATGTGTTTTGCGGTCCCTTCCGGCAAACACGCATGCGTGCTGCTATGCAGGTTTTCGGATGCCTGCATGACGAAGCCATCCACGCATGCCGACAGCAGGCGTCCGAAAATCGCCGGGGCGCGAAATCGCGGGGTGCAGGGCTCTGCGGCGGCGGCAACCTGTCAGCGGGTTATGGGGATCTGAAGGGCGCGCCGATGGCGGCGAGCGCCGAGCACAATGGCGTCAGCGGAAGGATTCGCCATTTTGAGAGGGGCGCTGGCCGGGCTACGGCGGCAGGGATGCCGCCGGCCGGTGCCGATGAAGGTGAATTTAAGCCGCGGCGAGGCCTCGCCGGCGAGCGCGGCGTGCTCCGCGAAGAACTTGAGCCTGGCCGCCAGCATGCGCTTCCAGCAGCAGAGAAAGCGCCAGCCCCCGGAACAACTCAGAGAGCACGGGGGGACCGGCAGAAAATAATCGGGCGGCCGGCAAGCGCAAAGGGTTGCCGCGGAGATCCAGATGCTGGGACCGGAGTCAACGGTCGCCGTCGCGCCTTTGCCGATGGTCCTTGCGAATCGTCACGTAGAGCGCGCCGCTGCCACCATGCTTGTGGGCGGATTCCGTGAAGCTGACGACATGCGCGCGAAGCGACGGCTCGGATAACCAATGCGGCGCCAGCCTGCGTAGGACGCCGCGCTCCTGCGACCGCCAGAAATCCCGGCCGCGCGTCTTCCGAATTGCCGCCCTTGCCGGTGATGATGAGCACATGGCGATGGCCCTGCGCCTGGCAGCGCGCGAGAAAGCCCCGCAGCGCCGCATAGGCGTCATGCTGCCGCATGCCGTGAAGGTCGAGGCGCGCATCGATCTCATGGCGGCCGCGCGCGATCCTTTTGCCGATGCGAGGGTCGAACGGCTCTGGCTCAGGCGATGCCGGCCTGGTCTTGGCGCTGAGGGCAGGCTTGGGCGAGGGCGGCTCGGCAGCTTTCGCGAGCGGCGGGGTGGCGGCCGGCTCGGCGTCGGATGGCGCGGCGGCGGCGCTTGCGGCGCGGCTCGCGGCCCGGCGGCGCGCTAGCGGCGTGTCCCGGCGCGTGACGTGAGCCCAAAGCTCGATCTCCTCGTTGGAGAGGGCCCGCCTGCGGCTGCGGCCTTCCATTGCGCTCCCCACAAAGCCCATGCGCCCCGTAACTCATCTTGGCTGCAAGACGATGAACTCGCAAGCATGCCGGACCCGGCCTGCGACGCCTCCGGCTTCGGCGCCCGAGCCGGCAAAAATGTCTCCACGCTGAGGCCCTCGAATGGCCGAGCCGGTGTCCTGCGCTATCGCAAGGCGCCGGAAGGGCTGCCCCTCGAAAGTCAGCTGAGGCGCCGCCACCCATATAGGCATTCCGGGCGCATGGTAAAGCGGATCCGCCGCGAGGCTTCGGCCTGGGGAAAGCCCGGCGCCGAGCGAGCCGATGGGACCGCCGCCGGCAGGCTCAAGCTCCCGGAAGAAGATGTAGGACCTGTTTTCGTTCAGCGTCGCGGCGGAATCGGGCTGGGCGCGCAACCACGCGATCATGCCATCGAGATTCTGCATCCCCGGGCTTGAGGTCGCCCCGCTCGATGAGAAGCCGCGCGACCGACGCATAGGGATGGCCGTTCTTCCCGTCGAAGGCGATCCGCGCCGCCGAACCGTCCTCGAATGCGATGCGGCCCGAACCCTGGACGTGCATGACGAAGGCGTCGATGGCGTCGGCGAGGTAGAGGATTTCGAGGCCTCGGCCCTGAAGCGCCCCGGCTTCGATTTCGGCCCGCGCCGGATAAGGGTCATAACCGGCTGGAGTTTGCGCGCCGCCGTCAGGCCTGCTTCGGCGAGGGGATGGCCTTGCGGAAGCTGGGCGAGATCGGGCGGCCGGCGATAAACGGGAATAGAGAAGCGGGACGAGCGCGTTCGCGACCCTTGCAACACTGGCTCGAAATAGGAGGTCAGAAGCCCCTGCTCCGCGCGGATGCGGAACGCGGCGAAGTTTTCCTCGAAGAAGCTGCGCGCCTTGGAGCTGCCGGCGAGCAGGGCGGGAAGGCTCGCGCTCCGCGGTATCGGCAGAGGCTGCGCCGCCACATGCACGGATTTCAGATAGCAGGCCAGCGCCGCGCAATGGCGGTCTTCGGCCCAGCCCTCAATGTCGCCGAAATCGGCGCGCTCCAGGCTAAGCCGTTGCGCCGCTCCGCCCGAGTGCTGCCAGCGCCACAAAGCCTCCGGCCCCACGCCTCAGGCTTCGGGCGAAATCGGTGGCGACGAGACGCCAGTTCGGGTTCCGGGACGACACATCGCGCGCAAAGGTCCACACGTCCGTCACCTGCCGGACGGCTTTGATGTCGCCCTCGATGACGTTGCCGGCGCGATCCCGAACCGCAGTCACAAGCTCGCTGACGAAGCGAACCGTGACGTGAGCGATGCGGTCCGTGAAAGAGGCGTCGATGATGCCGGCCGAGGCTATGCCGACGAAGCTGAACTCGTTCGTTTCGCCGCGAGCCTCGCGCTCGGAAATGACGGTGTTGAAGCTGTCGAAGACCTCTCGCGACAGGAGCCCGCGCAGCGTCTCGCGGTCGCCGCCAGCGTAGGCCGTAACGATGGCCTCGTAGGCGACGTTGGCGCCCTTGAGGAACGCGTCCGTTTCGAAGGAGGGGTCGGCTTCCGCGATCTGGCGAAGAGGCTCGTGCGCGCGGGTTTCCTCGGGCAAGGGGCCGAGCCGCTCGTCGACGCTTTGGCCGGCGGGGGGCGCGCTTGGCGGCGCGGTCTCGGGCCGGGTTATCGGCGTGACAGTGTTGTCGCGAGCTGCAGCCGCTTCGCGCGCGGCATAAGAATTGAGGCGCGCGCGGTCGTCCTCGGTGCGCCGCCCGAGCACGCTCCTCAGCCGCAAGAATATTGCAACAGCAACCGCCATCAGCAAAAGATTAGTGAGATCAAAGATGTCGCTCATCGTCAAAGCCGCCGCTCCTGACCCTGAGGCCCGTGAATGATGTGAAACCCTGCGCGTGATATAAGAGGTTCGCTCGCCGGTGGCTATAGCAGAGCGCCGTTTGCCGCAAGCCTCGCCTCAATCGGGCGCCTGTACTCGGCATTTCGATCTCGGCTACCATATGAGTGGAATCGAATTCGGTCTTTTCGACGGGAATGGCGCCGACATGCCCTTTTTCATCTTCTTTCTCATGATTTCGTGGCCGGTGCTCGAAGTGGCCTCGATCATTCAGGTAAGCAAATGGGTGGGGCCGCTTGCCACCTTTCTGTTGCTCGCGGCGGGATTCGCGTTCGGCGCGTTCCTGATCCGCTCGCAAAGCCGCGTGGTGGCCATGCGCGTGATGGAGGCGATCCGGTCGGGCGCGGCGCCGGAAAAGACGCTGCTCGACAGCGGGACGGTTTCGCTCGCGGGCGTGCTGTTCATGATCCCCGGCTTCGTCTCGGACGCGGTGGCGGCGCTCCTTCTGATCCCGGCGGTGCGAGCCTTCATGTGGCGCGGCGTGTCCTATGGCTTCCAGGGACGGGCGCGGCCTTCCGCGGCGCCGCAACAACCGCAGCCCCGGCCCGAGCCGGGCTTCAAGCAGCCGCCGCCGAAGCCGAAGCGCGCCGAGGATGTGATCGACGTGGAGTTTACCGAGGCGCCGCGCGATGAAAGCGACGGTTCGAGCAGGGCGCACCGGACCGACTCGCCCTGGGGCAAGCCGTAGCAGCGGGCTGCTTCGGCGACGCCGCGCCGAACACGCACCAAACATGTTCGCGATTGCGCAGTCCTGTTGCTTCGGCGACGGGATCGTGACAAAGCATTGCCTTTCCATCCGCCGCACTTTTCGAACTGGCGCGCTCCATGAAATTCACGCTGTCCTGGCTCAAAGATCATCTGCAAACCGAGGCGCCGCTCGATGAAATCGCCGCGAAACTGACCCTCATCGGGCTTGAGGTCGAGGGCATCGAAGACCCGGCTGCGAAGCTGAAGGATTTCACCATCGCGCGCGTGCTGGAGGCCGAGCCGCATCCCAACGCGGACAAGCTTCGCGTCTTGAAGGTCGAGACCGGCGCGGGCGTTGTGCAGGTGGTTTGCGGCGCGCCGAACGCCCGCAAGGGGCTGATCGGCGTGTTCGCGGCGCCCGGAACGCATGTGCCCGGCATCAAGCTGACGCTCGGCAAGGCCACAATCCGCGGCGTCGACTCGGCGGGCATGCTCTGCTCCGAGCGCGAGCTTGAGCTTTCGGCCGAGCACAGCGGCATCATCGAATTGCCGGAGCGCGTGAAGAAGCATGTGGGCGAGCGCTTCGTGGACGCGATGGGCCTGAACGATCCCGTGATCGACATCGCGATCACGCCGAACCGGCCCGATTGCCTCGGCGTGCGCGGCGTCGCGCGCGACCTCGCGGCGGCGGGCCTCGGCACGCTGAAGCGCGTTTCGGAAGGCTTTGCCGGCGAAGGCAAGTTTCCCTCTCCCATCGCCATCAAGCTCTCCTTCCACAAAGGCTCGGAGAGCGCCTGTCCCGTCTTCTGGGGCCGCACCATTCGCGGCGCGAAAAATGGGCCGTCGCCGGAATGGCTGCAGCGCCGCCTGCGCGCCATCGGGCTCAGGCCGATCAACGCCGCCGTGGACGTGACGAACTACATCTCCTACGACCGCGCGCGCCCGCTCCACGTCTACGACGCGGACAAGCTGCACGGCCCCATCGTGGCGCGGCTCGGCAAGAAGGGCGAAAGCTTCCTCGCGCTCGATGGCAAGACCTATGAGGCCGACGAGACCATGTGCGTGATCGCGGACAAGGCGCAGGTGCTGGGCCTTGGCGGCGTCCTGGGTGGCGAGGCGAGCGGCTGCACCGGGGCGACGACCGCGATCTTCATCGAAAGCGCCTATTTCGATCCGGCGCGCACCGCCGCCACGGGCCGCAAGACCGGCATCAACTCCGACTCGCGCTATCGCTTCGAGCGCGGCATCGATCCGCAATCGGAAATGCCCGGGCTTAACCTCGCGACGAAGATGATCCTCGAATTCTGCGGCGGCGAGCCGAGCGAGGCCGTGGTCGCCGGGGATGAGCCGGAGGGCCGGAAGGTCATCGGCTTCGATCCCGCGCGCGTCGAGAAGCTGTCCGGCGCGAAATTCTCGAACGGCGAGATCTCCGCCACCTTGCGGAAGCTCGGCTTCGCGGTAGAGGGACGCGCGCCCTCGCTCAAAGTCACGGCGCCGTCGTGGCGGCCCGACATCCATGGCGCCGCCGACCTCGTGGAGGAGGTCGTCCGGCTTTCCGGAGCGGATCGTATCCCTTCGACGCCGCTGCCTCGCGCGACGGGCGTGGCGCGCGCTGTGCTGACGCCCGCCCAGAAGCGCGTGCTGGCGGCCCGGCGCACGCTCGCGGCGCGCGGGCTGGTCGAGGCTGTGACCTGGTCTTTCATCGGCGAGGCGCAGGCCCGGCATTTCGGCGGCGGCGCCGCGGCGCTTCGGCTCGCGAACCCGATCTCCAGCGAAATGACCGACATGCGGCCGAGCCTCCTTCCCGGCCTTGTCGCGGCGGCGCGCGCCAATGCGAACCGCGGTTTCCAAGACGCGGCGCTGTTCGAGGTCGGGCAGATTTTCGCGGGCGCCAGGCCCGAGGATCAGAGCAACGCGGCGAGCGGCGTCCGGGTCGGCGCGGCGCGGCTCATCGGCGGCGGGCGGCATTGGGACGGCGCGGCGAAGCCGGCCGATGCGTTCGACGCCAAAGCCGATGCATTCGCGGTGCTAGCCGCGCTGGGGCTGCCGCCCGAGAAGACGCAGATCGCGCGCAACGCTCCGGATTGGTATCATCCCGGGCGCTCCGGCGCCCTTCAGCTCGGTCCCAAGATCGTGCTCGGCCATTTCGGCGAGCTTCATCCGGAAACGCTGAAGGCGCTCGACATCGCGGGGCCTGTCGCGGTTTTTGAGATTTACATCGACAGGATACCGGCGGCGCGCCGCAAGGGGACAGCGAAGGGGCCGCTCGTGGCAAGCGATTACCAGCCCGTGCAGCGCGACTTCGCCTTCCTCGTGGATAAGGCCGTCGAAGCCGCCGTCATCGTGAAAGCCGCCGAGGCCGCCGACAAGGCGCTGATTTCCCGCGTGAATGTCTTCGACGTGTTCGAGGGCCAGGGCATCCCGGCGGGCAAGAAATCGCTTGGCGTCGAAATCACGCTCACGCCGCTCGACCGGACGCTGACGGAGGCCGAAATCGAGCAGGCAGCGGCCAAGGTCGTCGCCGAGGTGAAAAAGGCGGCGGGCGCGGAGCTTCGCGGCTAGCCGCTGCCCTTTCGCCGCCGCACGCAATATCCAGCTGCCTGTTAACCAAGAGCGCGACATTTTTTACCTTGATTAAAACACAATACGCCCTGACCCTATTAATCTAGGCCGATGGGGGATCCCCCCCATCAAGCGTCCTGTCTCCATAGGAGGTGAACCCATGCCTAGACTGTTCACCGGGATCGAGCTGCCAGAGGCGATTGTCGGGCGGCTGTCCATGCTGAGAGCGGGTCTACACGGCGCAAGCTGGATCGATCCGGACAATTATCACATCACCATGCGGTTCGCGGGCGACATCACCGACGCGGAAGCCAACCATTTCGCCGATGCGCTCGCCGATATTCGCTTCGACAGCTTCGACATCGAATTGAGCGGGCTCGGCAGCTTCGGCGGCAACAAGCCTCGCGCGCTCTGGGCCGGCCTCAAGCCATCGCCGGCGCTCGACGTGTTGCAGAAGGGGCATGAGCGCGCGGCGCGGCTCGCGGGGCTGCCGCCGGAGAGACGCAATTTCGTTCCGCACATCACGCTGGCGCGGCTGCGGAACGTCAGCCCTTACGCCGCGGCCGAGTATCTGGCCCGGCACGGCGGCTTCTTCGCGGCGCCGTTTACCGTCACCCAATTCGTGCTGTTCTCTTCGCGCCCCAATCAGGGAGGCGGCCCCTATCTCGTGGAGGAGGGCTATCCCTCCTTCGACATGGCGTTCGCGGAGGACGACGAAGCGGCGGCTTGAGGAACTCTTCGGCCAAGCCAGCCGTTGAGCAAGTGAGAAACTCCGGGGCGTAGCCATGAGCTTCAAGGGCAGCTGTTTATGCGGAGCCGTCAAATATGAGATCGACGGCTTCGAATCACCCATCCGGCATTGCCATTGCCGAAGCTGCCGGAAGGCGCACGGCGCGTCGTTCAACACTTCTGCGCAAGTGTCGCGCGACAGCTTTCGCTGGATCGAAGGCGAGAACAAGCTCACCTGCTACGAATCCTCGCCCGGAAAATTCCGCCGGTTCTGCTCGATCTGCGGCTCACCCATCGTGGCGGAATATCCCGAACTGCATCACGTGACGGTGAGAGTCGCGACGCTCGACGACGATCCGGGCGTGCGGCCCTCGGAGCATATCTGGCTGTCCCACTCCGCGCCCTGGCTCGCAGACGACGGCTCGCCGGCCCACCATGACGAGTGGTATCCGGGCCGCTGAGCCCGTCTTCTCCCTCGCAAGACAGTTGACGGCTGCGCCCGCGATCTGGAAAGGTCGAGCGGGGCAGAAAGAGGGATGACGGTGTCTGGTTTTGGTATTTCCGCCGAGGTTTTCTCCGGCGTCGCGGTGGTCGTGTCGGTTTACAGCCTGTGGCGCACCTCGCTCAAGCGGCCGGATTTGCGCATTTTCGTGCCGCCGCTGATCCGCTACGCCTCGCCCTACCAGAACAGCGTGTTCGAGGTGTTCGAAATCCCGCTGACGGCCATCAACGAGGGCGCGCAGACGGGCACCATCCTATCCTTCGACCTCGAAGTGACCAACCGGCAAACCGGCGTCTCGAAGCTTTTTTATAGCGCGGGGCTCGGCCCGTGGAGCCTTGCCAAAATCAAGGGCGAAGGGCTGATCCCGTTCACGCCGATGTCGCTGGTGGGCCGCTCGTCTCAATCCGAGACGGTGCTGTTCTACGCGCGCAACGACGCCAAGGTGCAGCAAATCGTCGAGGCGCCGGCGACCTATCAATTTGCGATCATTCCGCTGACGACGCGCAGGCAGGGCCTTTTCCGCCGCACCCCGAAGCCGCTCGCCTTCGAGATGACGCTGCCTTACCTCGACCATCGCGCCTTTACGAGCGGCGGCGGCTCCCTGCCGCTGCACAATGCGAGTTGGCGGGCGAACGCCGCCAAGGTCTGAGGTTCAAAGCGGACACGACGCGGATCGGCCAGTTGTCCCGTCCGGGCCTCCGGTCTCCTCAGCCGCGACCACGCGTTCATGCAGCAGGATGATGAAAAGCGTCACGAAATCATAAAGCTACAGCATCGTGCGTATAATCGGCGCGACCCGCTTTTCGTCGTCCCCGCGAAGGCGGGGACCCTGTATCCGATGAGCGTTGGGATTACTGGATTCCCGCTCTCGCGGGAATGACGCCGGGAGCGTGAGGCCGATTCCGATTTCATGAGCGGCGCTCCAGTCTAGGCTTTGGCCCAGCGTTCGGCGTCCGTCCCGATCAGCGCCGGGAGAGGGATGGAAAGGCGGCTCATTTCCGCCAGCAGCGTTTCCTTGATGGCGGGCGGGAGCGCGGGGCCTTCATAGACGAGGCCGGTGTAGAGTTGGACGAGCGAGGCGCCGGCCCGGATTTTCGCGAGCGCCGCCGCGCCGGAGTTGACGCCGCCCACGCCGATGAGCGGCAGCTTGCCTTCCGTCGCGAGCCAGCAGCGCGCCAGGAAACGCGTGGAGCGCTTGAACAGTGGACGCCCCGAAAGGCCGCCCGCTTCGTTGCGATGAGAGCCGGCCGGGCACGCCCTCGCGCGACAGCGTGGTGTTTGTCAGGATCGCGCCATCGACGCCATGCGCGGCGAGGCATTGCATGACGGGCGCGACATCGCCGTCGTGCAGGTCCGGCGCGAGTTTCACGAGGATGGGGACGCGGCGCGGGAGGCTCGCGCGCGCCGTCATGACCGCTTCGAGCAGCGCGGCGAGCCGGTCCGGCGCCTGCAGGTCGCGCAAGCCGGGCGTGTTCGGCGAGGAGATGTTGATCGCGAGGTAGGATGCGAGCGCGCCGAAAGCGTGAACGCCCGCCACATAGCCGGCGATGGGGTCCGCGCTGTCGCGGTTCGCGCCGATGTTAACGCCGAGAATGCCGCGCGGCGGACGGCTCGCCAGCCGCACCTGCGCCGCGGCGTGGCCCGCGCTGTTGAAGCCGAGGCGGTTGATAATGGCGCGCTCGCGCATGAGCCGGAACACGCGCGGGCGCGGATTGCCGGGCTGCGGCCGCGGCGTGATCGTGCCCGCCTCCGCGAAGCCGAAGCCGAGCGCGAACAGCGCATTATAGACGCGCGCGTCCTTGTCGAAGCCCGCCGCCATGCCGATGGGGTTCGGGAAGTTCAGGCCGAACAGCGATTGCTTAAGGCGCGGATCGTCGGGGCGCGACTGGCGGGGATAGACGCCCGCTTCGAACGCGCGCAGCGAGGCTTCGTGCGCCGCTTCAGGATCGAGAAAGAGGAGGCCCGCCTGCGCGGCGGACCAGAGCCGGTTCATGAAGGCAGGTCGAGCGGGATGACGGGCGTGCCGCCGTCCGAAAGCGGGAGCGGCGTGGCGCTCGTGACGGCGGCGGCCGGCAGGTTCGAATAGAGATGCGGGAAAAGCTGGCCGTCGCTGGCCGCCTCCCAGCGGAGCGACGGACATCCCGCGCGCTGCCCCTCCCGCACGAGCGGCGTGCCGGGCAGCGTAGAGCCAGCCCCTTCCGCGTCCGGGGTGTGCAGGTTTTCGAGCATCTCGATATCGACGGCCAGGAGGACGGCATCGGGGACATTCGAGAAGAATTTGCGCGCCGTGTCCTGGGTCTGCGCGGCGGTCGAGAAATGGATGAAGCCGTCGCGCTGGTCCGCCGCCGAGCCGCGAAACACGCCCTCGGCCCAGGCCGCATCCCACTCGGCTTGCGTCGCCAGCTTATAGATCGTCTTGATGCCCATGCGCTTACGCCGCCTCCGCCGGTTGCTGCAGCCGCTCCGCGATCAGCTCTCGCGTCTTTTCGATGCCGTAGGCCTTGATGAAGGAGCCGAAACGCGGCCCTTGGGCTTCGCCGAACAGCACCTCGTAGAGCGCCTTGAACCAATCGCGGAGGTTCTCGAAAGGATGCGCCTTTCCGACCTCGTAGACAATGGTCTGCAATTCCTCCGCGCTGAGCGCCGGGCTGGCGTCCGCGAGGCGCGCGGCGAGATCGAGCATGGCGTCGCGCTCGATGGCGGTTGGCGCACGGTAGACCTTGAACGGCTTCTCGCGCTCTTCGAAATAGCGGATGGCGAAGCCGATCAGCCGGTCGAGTTCCGGCTGCTCCTCGGGCGTGGTCCCCGGCGCGTAGTTTTGCACGAATTGCCAGAGAACGTCCTTCGAATGCGCGTTGGAGGCGCTGACGAGGTTCAACAGCAGGCTGAAGCTTACCGGCACGCTGTGCTGCGGCGGCCGCGCGCTGTGGATATGCCAGACCGGATTGTTGAGCCGCTGCTCGGGCGCCTCCGTCTGGTAGGCGTCGAGATAGCTGAAATATTCGTCCACCGCCTTCGGGATTACATCGAAATAAAGCTTCTTCGCCGTCTTCGGCTTCTGGAACATATAGAGGCTGAGGCTTTCCGGCGTGGCGTAGGCGAGCCATTCCTCGACCGAGATGCCGTTGCCCTTCGACTTCGAGATCTTCTGGCCCTGGTCGTCGAGGAACAGCTCGTAATTGAAGCCCTCCGGCGGGCGTCCGCCAAGCGCGCGGCAGACCTTCGACGACAGCGTGACGCTATCGATCAAATCCTTGCCCGCCATCTCGTAATCGACGCCGAGCGCCACCCAGCGCATGGCCCAGTCCGCCTTCCACTGGCACTTCACATGCCCGCCCGTGACCGGCGTCTCGACCAGCTTCTGCGTGTCGGGGTCGCGATAGACGATGGTTCCGGCGGCGAGGTCGCGCTTCTCGATGGGCACTTGCAGCACCTTGCCGCTCGCCGGCGAAAGCGGCAGGAACGGCGAATAGGTGGCGCGCCGGTCGGGCCCGAGCGTCGGCAGGATGATCTCCATCACCTTGCCGTAGACTTCGAGCATGCGTAAGAGCGTCTCGTCGAACATGCCGGAGCGGTAGCACTCGGTGGCCGAGAGAAACTCGTATTCGAAGCCGAAGCTGTCGAGGAAGGCGCGCAGCCGCGCGTTGTTGTGCGCGCCGAAGCTCGCATGCGTGCCGAACGGGTCCGGCACCGAGGTCAGCGGCTTCTCCAGCGCGGCGGCGAGCAGTTCCTGGTTCGGCACGTTGGCGGGCACCTTGCGCAACCCGTCCATGTCGTCGGAGAAGCAGACGAGCCGCGTCTTCACGCCCGGCTTCATCGCTTCGAGCGCGTGCCGCACCATGGATGTGCGCGCCACCTCGCCGAACGTGCCGATATGCGGCAGCCCCGAGGGGCCGTAGCCCGTCTCGAACACAACCTCGCGGCCCTCGTCCGCCTTCTCCAGCCGTTTGAGCAACTTGCGCGCCTCTTCGAAGGGCCAGGCCTTGGAGGTGTGCGCGAGCTCTGCGAGCGGCGGGACGGATGTCATGGTTTTTGCTGTTTCGGGTTGGGTTTGCGTGTGCGCGGACTATGGAAAGGGCCGCGCCGCGCGTCAACCCTGTCCGGGCCGGAAAGCCCCGCTTCAACAGGCCGCTTGTCGCGCTTTAGGCGCTGGGCGACGACGCATTTTACAAAGGCAAAGAAAACGGTTGCAGGTTCAGCTTTTCACCTGTTCGCGAAGAGTGAAGCGCGGGCCTCCCGTCGGCGTCGGTGGTTATGACCACGTTTCGGAAGTGGTTTCGCGAAGATAAGCTCGTAACGGAGTTGTCTCTTATGCGACCGTCGCCAGCGATGGCGAGAACTTGCCGGATTGCGTAAGACTTGATGCTAACGGGGTTAGAGCGCCATATATCGGACCTGCCTGAAAACGTGGGGATCAATAGCACCCGATGCACCGCTTAGGTCAAGAAATAGCTTTGTATTCGGCCCAGAAACGCGTTGGTAAAATGCGGATTTGTTCGTACTATCGCTTTCCTGAGTATTGAGGGGAAGATGGCCTCACATCCGCGCATTACGCTCGATCCGGCCGTGCTCGCCGGAAAGCCGGTCATTAAAGGCACGCGGCTTGCGGTGGACTTCATCATCGGCCTGCTGGCCGAGGGCTGGAGCGAAGCCGACATCTTGCAGAACTATCCCGGCATCGCGCGCGAGGACATCGCCGCCTGCCTTGCTTACGCGCGCGACATCCTGAGTTCGGAAAAAGTGTATCCGAGCGCCGCCTGACATGCGTTTTCTCGCCAACGAGAATTTCCCAGCGGCGGGCATCGCGACGATTGCGGAGGCCGGGCATGACATTGCGTGGGTCCGAACCTTGGCGCCGGGAAGCAAGGATGAGGAGGTGCTAGCCTGGGCGGTCAGGGAGAACCGCATCCTTCTGACCTTCGACAAGGATTTCGGCGAACTCGCGTGGCGCGCCAAGTTGCCCGCCGCATCGGGCATCGTTCTTTTCCGGATCCCGATGCCGCCGCCCGGTCGGGTTGGATCGAAACTAGCGTCAAGGATCGCCGAACGAAGCGATTGGGCGGGTCACTTTGCGGTTATAGAGCCCCAGCGCATCCGGATGCGAAATCTTCCAGAGTAGACGGCGCCATCGAGGTTCGGGCCACCTCGCCGGCCGGAAAGCCCCGCATCAACAGGCCGATGCGGCGCCGGGTCTGCGCTTGCAGCGCTTCGCCACCCGCCTTTGTCTATTTCGCGGCTTCGGCTTTCGGCTGAGGTTCCGCGGCGCCCTCGGCATCGGTCTCGCCGGCAGGCTTCGCCTTTCCGGCGACGCGCGCCTTCTCGACGAACTTCTTCAGCGCCGCGTCCTTCGCTTTCGCTGCAGCCTCGCGCCGCTCGCCAAAGCCCTTGTCTTTGTAAAGTCTCATCCGCCACGGTTTAGGAGGTTATGGGCGGCAAGGCAAGGGTGCGTGTCGCGGCGCGGCAAAGTTCAACAGAAGTGCACTTTTTGTTTGCCGATTGGCGAAGCTCAATCATCGCTGCGCTTCTTCCAACATGACGTTTGGCCAAGAACACCTGGATACATCCCAACGCTCCAAGGCTGAACAGGCCGTTGTGTCCGCCGTGCGGGAATTCCACTTACTCTTTCGGCTCTGTCGCGGCGTCGAACAGCGCGCGCGAAGAAGTGGCGGAGATCGCGGCGTTCTGCGAACCATGCAGAATGAGGAGCGGCGCATCGATCCGGCCGATATGGGCGATCGGCCTTTGGCGTTCTTGGTCCAACGGCCTGACGTTTGGCGCAAAGATGAGCTATTCGAGCTCGTGCGGCGCTGCGCTTCGTGCTGCCGGCAGCACTTTGCCGGTCTTGGCGATCACGTTCGTTGACAGGGTGCAAATATGAAAAAGCGGCGCTGGCTTGACGATATTAAAATCGCGCTGGCGATGATCGTTCTGCTGGTCTTTTTGCCAGTTGCTCTGCCGGTGGCTGCGGTCCTCACACTTCTCGATGACAGGCGGATGCGCGCGGCGGCGCGCAGATTCGTCTGCCTTTCCTGCGGCTCTAACCATGGCGAGGAGGCCATCCGCCTCGCCGGCGAGGCATGGAGGCAACATTATTCTGAGATGCGCGCGAATAATCCCAATGTCCGTTTCCGGATCGAGAGAAGGCGGATCGTTCGCCATCTTCGCGCGATTTGCCCGCGTTGCGGCGCCCGCTACGGTTATGTTGAACGGGAGAGGACATTTGTCGCGATCGCCGATGACTGCTGGTGAAATGGGAGCAGGGACTTTTGCAGTTGAAGGCCGGAGATTGAGCGCCCCGGCCTTCTTTTTGCAGCAGGATGCTAGCTCGCGGGACGGGCTTCGCCATTCTCGCCGGACCAGTTCACCCGCAGCGTGGCGAACATCGTGGCGGTGAGCAGAACGAAACCGGCGATGGAGCCCGCCAGAAGCGCATAGTCCTCCAGCTGAAGGATCATGTAGAGGAGACCGAACAGCACGCCGAAAATGCCGAGCATGGTAAGACCGCGCTTCAGGCTCTGCACGACCATGCCGACATAGGCGGAAATCATGGCGCCGGTCGCCGCCGAAGCGGCGAGATAGGCGGGCGAAAAGCCGATATGCTCCGACAACGAGAGGAGAAGCACGTAGAAAATCACAATCGCGAGGCCTACGAAGATGTATTGGACCGGGTGCACGCGATGGCCGCTGAGCAGCTCAAGCACGAACACTCCGCCGAATGCCGCCGCCACGAATAGAAAGCCGTATTTCAGCGCGCGCTCGGCCAGCGCATAGAAATCCACCGGCACGAAAAAATTCACGCCCAGATCCTTGCCCCAGAACCGGTCGAGCGTAACCCCCTGCGGGGCGCCGGCCCAGGCTTGCGGCACATCGCGCGCAAGATAGGGAACGCTCCAGTTGGCCGAAAATCCTTGGCCGCTGATGGTCCGCGACACCGGAAGGAAGCCCGTGAAGCTCGGATGCGGCCAGTTCGACTCCAGCGCAACGGTGTTCTCACGGGCCGCCGGCGCAAAGGCGAGCGAAGATGAGCCATTGAGCTCCAGCTCGATCTTGTAAGGCAGTGGCGCGCCTCCATTCAGTCCGCCACCAACGGCAAGCGGTTTCAGCCGGGCGTGGATGCCGTTGACCCTGGCCGCCTCATCGGCAAGTCCGGCGCTCGGCTCGAAATCGATCCTTTGCGCGCCGGCCTGAAGCTGCACATTGTTCTTGAGCCCGGAAACATCCTGGATGCCGAGCGCGATGAAGGCGTCCTGCCAGCGGATGGACGCCGGCGTCTCGGGCTCGACGAGGCTTAAATCGGCCGCGCGGAATTGGCCCTCCACTGTGAGCTTGCCCTGATAAACCGTCACATCGTAGATCGCGCGGCGCCTCTTCTCAGTTTGCACATTACCGCTCACCTTAAGCGTATCCGGCAGAAATACGGCCTGCCGCGGCGCCTCGATATCCACGGTCTTGCCATCGGCAAGCCGTTGCGTCTTCAGCGTATAGGGCACGATCAAATAAGGGCCGAGAATGCGCTGACTGCCGCCCCAGTCATGGGCGATCTCCGCCTCAACGGAGTTGGCCCGGCTCTGACGTTCGGCGCTCAACAGCCACACCACGCCGGTGAGAGCTGAGATGAAGAGGACGAGCACGCCAACGAGTACGAACTTGAACGACGGAGAGCGGACAAGGCTGGCGAAAAATCCCGATGCAGCCACGGAGCGATCCTTTGCGGAAGTTTCCGTACCATGGAGCGCGGTCCAAGCAGGCAAATAGATGACTGGAATCCGCTGGCATTGCGGCCTTCCTGCGAGAAGTCTTGCCGCGCGAATGTCTGGGATGCGGCGGCCGCAGCTGCGTAGACGATCCTTACTCCAACCGCCGCCGCTCTGCATAGGCCGCGTCGCTCTGGCGGCGCTCGATGCTAACCAGACTCCGCCGGTTTGCCCAACACACTGTCATCCCGGCCAAGCGAAGCGCGAGCCGGGATCCACAAAAATGAGCGCTCTATTAAGATCCCGGATACGGCTCCGCCTTTGCCGGTCATCCCGGAACGGCGCTTGCGCCGTATCCGGGATCTTAATAAATCGGAGCGCATATTTTTTGCAGATCCCGGCTTCGCGTGGCCGGGATGATGCGCTGGGCAAATCGGCGGAGTTTGCCTGGCCCCGCTTTTGGCGGGGCTGCTTAGTGGCGACGCCGCGTCCGAGGCGCCGCGATAAAGTCAGGGCCAGCGTTGGCGGTTACGCCGCGATCTTGAACATCTCGGCCTTCCGGGGCAGTTCCGCGACGCTTCCGGCTTCCTGGGCGCCCCGGATCGCGCTCACGAAATCCGCCACCGCCTGGGAGAGCTGCCCGGTGACTTCGGACAGGTGAGCCGACACGCCCGACAGCGACGCCGCCTGCTGCTTGGTCTTGCCCGCCACGTGGCTGACCTCGCCCGAGCTTTTCGCCGCCTTCTGGCTTCCCTCGGCCGCGAGCGCCACATTGCTCGCGATCTCCTGCGCCGCCGCGGTCTGCTCCTCCACCGCCGCGGCAATCGCGCCTGTGAAGCTCTGGATCTCGGCCACCTTGCCCGCCACGGACTGGATGGCGCCGACCGCCTGGCTGGTCGAGCTTTGGATCGCCTGGATCTGCTCGGCGATGGCGTCGGTCGCTTTCGCGGTCTGCGCCGAAAGCTCCTTCACCTCGGCGGCCACCACCGCGAAGCCTCGGCCCGCCTCGCCCGCGCGCGCCGCCTCGATGGTGGCGTTCAGCGCAAGCAGGTTGGTCTGGTCGGCGATGCCGCGGATGACGGCCACGATGGAGCCGATCTCCTCGGCGGCGGCGGCGAGCCCGGCCACGTCCTTGTTGGTGCGGCTCGCCTCGTGGGTGGCGGCTTCGACGACCGAGTTGGTGCGGTGGGCCTGGTCGGAGATTTCGCGGATCGAGCAGGAAAGCTCTTCGGTCGCCGCCGCCACGGCGTTCGAGTTGTCCGCCGCGCTCGCGGAGACATGCGCCGCCGTCGCCGCCTCGAAGGTTGCGGTCTCCGCCGCCTCCGACAGCGTCCCCGCCGAGCAGCGCAACAGCTCGACCTGCTTTGTGAGCGCCGACACCACGACTGTGACCGCCGTCTGGAGTTTCTGCGCATGGTCTTCGAAGAAGCGCTGACGCTCGTGCTCGCGCCTCTTGGCGTCGCTCACGGCGTCCTGCAACTCATTCTGCTTGATGGCGTTGGCGCGGAAGACATCGACAGCCAGAGCCATTTCGCCAAGCTCGGTATTCTCGTCCCCGCCCGGGGATGAAACGGTCAGGTCGCCGCTTGCAAGCTGGGCCATCTTGCGGGCGAGATCGGTCAGCGGGCGCGAAATGGACCGGCCGATGAAGTAACCCGCGACCGCGATGGCGGATAAAAGGGCCGCGAGCATCGCCGGCCCGGCGGAAACCCGGCCATAAAAGTCCGCATTCACGTCGTCGAGATAAACGCCGGCGCCGACAAGGCCCCCGATCTCCGGCGCGTTCTGGATGAGCGTCAGTTTCGGCGTGACCGGCCCGCCAGCGCCCTTCTCCACCGGGTATTCGATAAATCCCGCGGCAGCCGGACTTTTCGCAATGGCGACGAATTCCTGGATCGCCTTGACGCCATTCGCGTAGACGGCGTTCAGACGGTTCTGTCCGATCTCGTTGGGATCGATGTGGACCAGCGTGTTGCCTTCATAGTCATAGGCGAAAATATAGTTCTGCTGCTTTGCGTCGCCGAAGCGCGTGGCTCGCAGCGCGGAGAAGAACGCCTTCCGCCCGGCTTCGCTCGACGCGCCGCCGGCGCTTATCATGTCGGCGCGCGCGATGGACAGTGAAAGATCGAGAAGGTTGCGCAGCTGGGTCTGACGATCCCCGATCATCTGCGAGCGGAGCGACCACAGGCCGGCGCCCGACGATGCGAGAAAGCCGAGGGCCGCCAAAGCGAGAAGCAGGTGGATGCGCGTTGTAATCTTGAGGCGGGCGAACATGCAAGCTTCCTCAATTAAAGGTTGTGTTCGCTCCTTATATGCACCTATTGGGTTAAAGCGCCCTTACAACTGGCGTTATAGAGCAAATGGCAGGCCGCTCTTAAAAGGCGGCGCCGCGCCCTTTCAGGGGATCGAGCGCCTTTCGCTCTACCGTTACGAGAATATTTATCATTTGCACGCTATGGATGCATACCCGCTAGCTCAGGATCAAGTTGCATGACGCACAGCCCTTCCTCTCGCGACCTCTTCGCGTGCAACATATCGGAAATAGAGGAGCTGCTTCGGCAATGCTCCAATCTGGTAAATCCCGTCTCGGGAATCGCAAACGATTATCTCAATCAATACAACGAAATTCTTTTACTTGTTGAGAACCTGCCGGTTCTCCTGCCAGAAATGATAGAAGATCTTCTGGCGTGGAAGCCGAAAACATACAGGGAATATTTCGAAACATCTCCCCTTCCGGGCGGCGAGATCGCGATCAAGATCTATCAGTCGCTCAATCCCAATTTCCGGCAACTGTTCGAGGCCCATGCCCAGAGCATAAACGCCTTCGCGAACGCGGCTATCGCGGTCCTGGCGGATCAGCAGCATGGGCAGCACAACCTCAGCCAGGACTATATCGAAGCGTTCTGCGCCGAGATGTCGAAGATACTCAGAACCGAAATCGAAAAGGCCAACGATTTCGTCAATCATGGACTGAGCATTTCACACGAGACGCCACAGCAAATGGCGGACCGGCTGATGGCGCATTGAGACGGTCGCGGGCAGAAAAGCCATGGATGACTTGCTAAGCGATTTCCTGAGCGAGACTGCCGATCATATCGATGGTATTTCGTCGTATATCGTCCGGTTCGAGAAGAACCCGGGCGACGCCGATGCAGTGACGCAGATCTTCCGTCTCGTGCATACGCTGAAGGGCACATCGGGCTTTCTCGGCCTGGACCGCCTTCAATGCATCGCACACGCCGCCGAAACCCTGATCGACACGCTGCGCGACGGCGCGCCGCCGACGGCGCTTGCCGTCTCGCTCCTGTTGCAGGCCTTCGACCGGATCAAGGATCTGCTCGCGAAGATCGCCGATGCCGGCGAGGAGCCTCCGGGAGACGACAGCGACGTTGTCAGCCGGATCGAGGCCTATCTCTGCGGAGATCCCGCCGCCGAGCCAATCAAGCTGGAACCGCGGATCGTTCTCGAAACGCCCAAGCCGGCCGCGCCGCCGCGCGAGGAAATCGCAAAGCCGGAGCACGTCGAAGCCGCCCCTGCCGAGCCCGCCGCCGCAGCCAAGCCCGCCGCCGCAAAGACGGACGAAACAGCCGGCGCCGGCAAAGAGGCGGAGCCAGCCGCGAGCAAGGAAAAGGCGCCCGAACTCAATCCGCATATCGGTCGCCGCCATCCAGCGGATCATGGACCTCGTTTCCGAGCTTGTGCTCACGCGCAACCAGATCATGGACCTGTCGCGCCAGCACAACATCGGCCAGATCAAGAGCCCGATGGAGCGCCTCTCCACGGTCACATCGGACCTGCAGGACGCCGTCATGCGCGCCCGCATGCAGCCGATGACGCGCCTGTTCGCGAGCGTGCCGCGCCTCGTCCGCGAGTTGTCGGTCGATCTCAAGAAGCATATCGATCTCGTCCTCGAAGGCGGCGACACCGAACTCGACCGCCAGCTGATCGAGGCGATCCGCGATCCGCTCACCCATCTCATCCGCAATTGCGCCGACCACGGGATCGAGACGCCGGATGAGCGCATCGCGGCGGGCAAGCCGGAAGCCGGCGAGATCGCGATTTCAGCCTTCCACGAGTCCGGCCAGGTGCACATCGAGATCGCGGACGATGGACGCGGCCTCAATTCGGAGCGTATCCGCGAAAAGGCGGTCGAGCGCGGCCTCGGCGATCCCGCCGCCATCGCCGCCATGAGCGACGAGGAGGTTTATCGCTTCATCCTGCAGCCCGGCTTTTCGACCGCGAGTGCGGTGACGACGGTGTCGGGGCGCGGCGTCGGCATGGACGTGGTTCGCGCCAATCTCGAAGCGATCGGGGGAACCATCGGCCTGCAATCGGCGAAGGGCCGCGGCTCCAAATTCATCCTGAAGATCCCGCTGACGCTGGCCATCGCCCCCGCCCTCATCGTGCGCGTGGACGGCCAGCGCTTCGCCGTGCCGCAGCAATACGTTGTCGAGGCGGTGAACGTCGATGAAGACGCCAGCAATCTGAAGGCGATGGAAGACGCGCTGCTGCTCCAGCTCCGCGACGAGCTGATCCCCGTGGTGGGACTTTCATCGGTGCTGGAGCTGCCTGGAAGCGGCGGGTTCGAGAACAAGCTTGTGGTCGTTCTGGGCCTGCGCGGGCACAAGCTCGGCGTGATCGTCGATGAGATCGACGACATTCAGGAAATCGTCGTGAAGCCGCTCGGCGCGCTGTTCTCAAGCCTGAAGATGTTCTCGGGCAACACGATTCTCGGCGACGGGTCGGTGATCCTGATCATCGATCCCGCTGGCGTCGCGGAAGCCATGAGCCTGGAGAAGAAGACGGCAAGCATCATTCCGGCGCAGGACAAGGAGGACGCGCACGCGGCCACTTCGAGCCTCATCCTGTTCAAGGCCGGTCCGGGCGCGGCGAAGGTCATTCCGCGGTCCGCGGTTTCCCGGATCCTTCGCGCGCCGAGGAAAGACCTCGACCGGGCGGACGGAATTCATCTGTATCGCTATCAAAACAGGCTGATCCCGGTGCTTCCGGTCGGCGGCGCCGCGCTCGACGGCGACACCTGCCTCATTCTGGTGCTGTCGCTTTACGACAGGATCTTCGGGCTTGGCGTCGACAGCGTGCTCGACATCGTCGAAAGCAAGGCGGAAATCCAGCTCGTATCGAGCGCGCCGTCGCTGCTCGGCACGGCCGACCTGGACGGCGTGGCGGTCGAATTCATCGACGCCGGATATTATTATCGCCAGGCGTTCCAGGATTTAGGACGCTCCGCCGAGCAAACCAAGGCTGAAGTCCTCGTCGTCGATAGCGAGCCGGGCGCGCATGACATGCTGACGCCGATCCTGGCTTCGGCGGGTCACGTGGTGACGGCCGTCGAATTGGCCGAGCACGCCAACCGGCTCCTGAAACAGAAAAGTTTCGGGGTCGTCTTGATGGACGCCAAATCGGCATCCGGCATCGACGAGGCGGCGCTGGCCCGTCAAACCGATGCGCTATGCCTGGTTTTCGATGAAACCGCTCAAGGCGCCGGGCGCGGAGGCGAGGAAGACGCGCTCAGGAAGTTCGACAGGGGCCGCATCCTGAAGACGATCGCGCGCCACCTCGAAAAATCGCCGCGCGACAGGCCGGCGGCCGCCAGCTCCCAGCAAAACGCCAGCTTCGGCTAACCCCAATGAAATCCACAAATCCAACCCCTGGCCGCGAAATGAGCGGAAGCGCTATCCGCGAGGACCTCGCTCGCAAGACGAACTTCTTCACGGTCTTCGTCGACAAGCATGTCTACGGCTTGGAGGTGACTGAGGCCCAGACGATTTTCCGTGTGAGCGACATCACCCCCATTCCTTTGATCCACCGGGATGTGGCGGGGTTCATCAATCTCAGGGGCAAGATTGTCGTGGCCGTGAGCTTGCGGCGGAGGCTGGGGATCCCTGTCGAAGGCGCACATTGCGAAAGGTTTGCGATCGGCCTCGAAGCAGCCGGCGAGAATTTTGCGCTTCTGGTCGACCGCGTCGGCGATGTGCTCGCTTTGCCCGATATGGCGCGGACCGAAATACCGCCGCACTTCACCGGCCGGCAGTCCCTTTTCACGCGCGCCCTATACTTGTTCGAGTCCCGGCTGACGCCGATCCTCGACATCAAAAAGCTTTTCAATTTCTCGATTTGAGCTTCCTTATACGAAGCTTCATAAGTCGCCGCCTTTTTCGCAGGGCGGACTTGTGTGGTATTATAATACCGCAAAACACACACATTTTTGCGAAACGAACCCAATAGCGTTAATCGATGCCAAACGCTCGCGTGCTTGGCAATACGATGAAGGGCCGGGTCCAGCCCGGCCACGACTGATGAGGGAAGTCCGGTCAGGCCTCGATGGCGAACAGTTTGTCGAAGCGTCCGAGTTCGAGCAGCGACTTCACGTGCCCCCGAGGCGAGCGCAAGATCAACTGAATATCGGCCTTCTCCGCCGCCTCCTTCGCAAGAATGAGCATGCCCAAGCCGGCGGAGTCGATCCAAGTCAGGTTGGCGAGGTCCAGCACTGTAACCTTGCACTTGGCCTTTTTCATCTCGGAGAGGAAATCGCGAAAGGATGTGAGATCCGCCGACGTCAGGCTGTCCCACAGTCCAACGTCGAAGCGATCGCCGTGTGTCGTTGTTTCAAGTCTCATTGTGCCTCCATTAGAAAAGATCGACGTCGCCTTCGGCGGATGGTTTATGCGTTCGCGCCCATTGTCCCTCAAGCTGCAGAGCGGCGACGAAGCGGTCCCGCATGTCGCTCAGCGTGAACTGCTCAGCCATCTCGATGAGCAACGCGAGGCCTTGGCGCTGGGGCGGCGAGAGCGCCTCGAATTCGGATAGCGCCTGCAAGGCGAGAACACCCCCGGCGCGGCTCAACACAGAGAGCGCCGCATTCACGTTCTGGATGTGCTGCATCACCCGGTCCTGGAACTGCATATCCATGATCGCTCCGGAAACAGCCTTCTCCATCTGCTCGGAAGTCCCCGCGGTCTTCCGCAGCGCCCCGGCGATGGCCGTGTTCTGGCCGACCAGGAGTTCGATCATCTTCTTGATGCGCTCCTGGGCCTTCAAATTCTCCTGGGTCATGTCGATGGTCGAAATCTCGTGGAGCAGATCGTCGCCGCGCCGCAATCCTTCGGAGACCGACGACATCTGCTTCTTGACCGTGTCCGACAGCGTGTTCACGGCGCGGGCCAGTTCGCCGACCTCGGTCGCCACCACGGCGAAACCGCGTCCCGCAGAGCCTGCGCGCGCCGCCTCGATTTTTGCGTTGAGCGATAGCAGGTTGGTTTGCTTGTTGATCTTGTCGATCTGCGCGATCGACGCCTGCATCGATCTGATTTCCGTCTGCACGTCGTCCAGCGCATAGATCATCGCGATGCTGCGAGAGGAGAGATAAATGATTTTCTCGACCAGAAGCGAGATGGTTTCCCCGATCTCTTTCGCCAGTTCCGCAAGCGGCACCAACTTGCCCTCGATCTCGATGTTCAGCACGGAGGACATGAGAGACTGAACGGTATGCGTCTGATCGCGCGCGGTTCCCGCTATATCGCGGAAGCGCTGGACCAGGCCTTGGACGCTCTTCTCGACATCCGCGGACGTGAGCGATAGCTCTCCCATGAGCGCTTCGACCGACCGGCTTTGGGCGCCCGCGAACTCGACGATTTCCTCGATGGCCTGTTTCTGACCCAGGGTTTCCATCGCGCCGGGCTGAATGGGCGCGGAGTTGTGTCCTTGGTCCGCGGCATTGCCCGTCTTAAGGGCTAGGTTCATGGCTCTGTTCATTTCGGTCTGCTTGAGCGGAGCCTGAATAAGGCCTGTCTCAAGGGTTCAGATGCGGATGTGCCGGGCGCCGCTGGCGGTGCAGCGGTTGAGAATCTCCTCAGTCATGCGCGTAAGGGGGACTTCGGTCTCGACAGCGCCGCGTTCGTGCGCCGATTTCGGCATGCCGTAAACCACGCAACTCTCCTCGTCCTGGCCGAGCGTCTGCGCGCCCGCGCGCCGCATGGCGAGCAAGCCCCCGGCGCCGTCCTTGCCCATGCCCGTCAGGATGACGCCAATGGCGTTCTTCCCCGCCGCATCGGCGGCCGAATGGAACAGCACGTCGACCGACGGACAGTGGCCGCTGACGCGATCCTTCCCGCGCACGGCGCAAACATAATTCGCGCCCGAGCGCCCGAGCCGAAGATGCGTGCTGCCGGGCGCCACATAGGCATGACCGGGAAGGACGCGGTCGCCGTCCTTCGCCTCCGCGACGCGGATCTTGCATGAATTGTTCAGGCGGCGCGCGAAGCTCGCGGTGAAGTTTTCCGGCATATGCAGCGTGAGGAGTATGGCCGGGCAATCCGCGGGCATCGACTGCAAAATGTGGTTGGTCGCCTCGACGCCGCCCGTGGAGGCGCCGATCGCGACGATTTTCTCGGTCGACGAATAGTCGGCGCGGCGAGGCGCGTCGGCAGCCTTGGCCTCGACCGCCGCGCGTTTTTGCACGCGGGCGCGGGCGGCGGCCTTCACCTTTGCGATCAGCTCGTCGCGCTTGTCCTGCATCCCGGCTTGAAGATCGAGCGCGGGCTTGGCGACGAAATCCACCGCTCCCGCTTCCAGCGCCCGGAGCGTCGGCTCCGCGCCTTCCTGGGTCAGCGACGAAACCATCACCACGGGCATGGGGCGCAGCGTCATGATCTTGTCGAGGAAGGCGATGCCGTCCATGCGCGGCATCTCGATGTCCAGCGTCAGCACGTCCGGATTGACTTCCTTGATCTTCTGCCGGGCCGCGAGCGGGTCGCAGACAGCGCCCACCACCTCGATGCCGGGGTCCGAGGACAGGATGTCTCGCAACATCTCCCGCATGAGCGCGGAATTGTCGACAATCAGGACGCGGACTGCGTTGGCTCCCATGGCCTCCCCTTAATCGAAAAGCTGCACGTCGCCGTCGATGGGCTTGGTGCGCAAAACCGCGCCGTACCGGCGTTCTTCCTCGACGACCTGAACCGCGCCAGTACCTCTCAGGAATAGCCGCGCAACCTTGCCGGTAGCTGGGTGGTACTCGATACGCCGCCCGAGGATGCCGCCCAAATCCTGGGCGACTGGCCGCAACCCTTCGTTCTCGAGGTATCGAAGCGCGAAGTCGGCGTTCTTTGTGCCGATCATGGTCGCGCCCTGCGTGAAGTTGGCGCCGCCGAACAGCTTGATCTCGAGAGCCTTCCGGGCGCAGCCGGACTTCAGCACAGAGTTGATGAGTTCCTCCATCGCGAAATTGCCGTAGCGCATGGCGGCGCTCAGCTGCTCGCCCCACTGGCCGGTCGTACTTTCCGGCAGCATGAAGTGGTTCATGCCGCCCAGGCCGGTCGAGGGGTCGCGTATGCAAGCGGCGACGCAGGAGCCGAGCACAGTGACGATGGCTTCGTCGCGCTTGGCGGTTGTATAGGTCTCGCCGGGCAGCAGGCGGACCGCACGCGCCCCGAACTGCTGAAGGAAAATGCGGGTCTTGCCGGGATGCGGCGGCGTGGCCTCTTTCCTGTGCCTGTTCAGCGCCGTCATCATGCGCTTATCTTCTGGTAGATGGTGCGCCCGCGAAGCTTGAAACGGCTCTGGTGGTCGAGCAGGGATTCCGAGTGGCCGACATAGAGCCAGCCGCCCTCTGCGAGTTGCGCGTGAAACCTGTCGATCAGCGTGGCCTTGGTCTTGGCGTCGAAATAGATCATGACGTTCCGGCAGAAGATGGCGTCGAACTTTCCGGCCATGGGCCAGGCGCTCAGGAGATTGAGCTGCCTGAAGGTGATCAGATCTTGCGCGGCCTGGACGACCGAGACGGTGTCGCGTTCGCCGGATTGATTGCTGAAGAAGCGTTCGCGCAATCCGGGCGGCACGCTTTCGAGACCGGAGCGCGGATAAATGCCGGTCTTCGCCTTCTTCAGCATCGAGGTGTCGAGGTCGGTCGCGAGGATGCGAAGATCCCAGTCGCCGCCTCTTTCCCTTTGGTGCGCCATCGCCGTCATAGCGATTGAGTAGGGCTCCTCCCCGGAAGAGCAGCCGGCGGACCATACCCTGATGCGCGGCCGCTGGCCCCTCGGCGCCTCGGGCGGCGCGTTCAGCACATGGTCTCTCAGGTGCTCGAAGTGATGCGACTCACGGAAGAACTTCGTCAGGTTCGTCGTGATCGCATTGATGAGATAGCCGACTTCGTTGCCGTCGTTGCGTTCCAGCATCGCGCAGTAATCGCGGAATGTCCTAAGCCCGAGCGCTCGCACGCGCCGCGCGAGCCTCGAGTAGGTCATGTCCCGCTTGTGGGCGGCGAGTACGATGCCGCTGCGCTCGTAGACGATTCCGACGATGGTCCGAAAATCCGCTGGGGTGAACGGAAACTCGTTACTGATGGACGACTGTTCGCTTGCGGGTTGCATACTGGCGCTCACTAACTACAAAGAGACAAGTACTACTTCCAGGACTAGAACTCCTTCCAGTCCATTTCGGAATGGGACGCCTGCATTGCAGCCGCGGCCGGTTTCGCCGAGCCGTTGATGCCTTGATGGTGGCGCCCATTACTGTGCTTCGATGGTTGCGATGAAGGCGCCCGCGCGGCAGGTTTCTGCGCGGCGACACTTGGCGCCGGCTTCTTTTGCTCCCCGGCGATGGAGTAGGCCGACATCCTGTCGAACATGGCCTGCGCCTCGTCCTGGAGCGTGCGGCTCGCAGCGGCGCTCTCCTCCACGAGGGCGGCGTTCTGCTGGGTCATCTGATCCATCTGGACGACGGCCTTGTTGATCTCTTCGACGCCCGTCGATTGCTCGCGGCTCGCGGCTGCGATCTCGGCCACGATGTCGGCGACGCGATTGATGGATTTTACGATTCCGCCGAGTGACGAGCCGGCGTTGTCGACGAGCCTTACGCCGTCCTTCACCTGGCGGCCGCTTTCGACGATCAATCCCTTGATGTCCTTTGCGGCGACGGATGTGCGCTGCGCGAGCGAGCGGACCTCGGAGGCGACCACCGCGAACCCCTTGCCGGCGTCTCCGGCGCGGGCGGCCTCGACGGCCGCATTGAGCGCCAGCAGGTTGGTCTGGAAGGCGATCTCGTCGATGACGCCGATGATCTCCGAAATCTTGCTCGACGACTGCTCGATGCGCGCCATGGCGTCCACCGCCTGACCGACGACGGCGCCGCCATCGGTCGCCACCGAGCGCGCGCCGATCGCCAACTGGTTCGCCTGCTGCGCGTTGTCGGAGTTCTGCTTCACGGTCGAGGCCATCTCCTCCATGGAGGCGGCGGTTTCCTCAAGGTTCGAAGCCTGCTGCTCGGTGCGCTGCGAAAGGTCGTTGGCGCCGGAGGCGATCTCGGTCGCGGCGGAGGCGATGGTCGAGGACGAGTCCATCACGGTGCTGACGATGCCCGTCATCGTTTCGATGAGGTCGTTTACGCCCGCGCAGAGTTTCTCGATCTCGCCCGTCTTTCCGTTCATCGGGATGCGCCGCGTCAGGTCGTTGCTTTGCGCCGCCTCGATGACCGCCTGGGTCTCGTTCACCGCTGTCTGCAACTGGCTTTCCGCATGCTTCTGGGCCGTTATGTCGGTGGCGTACTTCACTACCTTCACAGGTTTTCCGTTCAGGTCGAGGATCGGGTTGTAGCTGGCCTGGATCCAGACTTCGCGGCCGCCCTTGCCGATGCGCTTGTACTGCGCCGCGTCGAATTCGCCGCGGCTAAGCTTTTCCCAGAACGCGCGATAGTCGGGCGACTGCCGGTAGGACGCTTCGACGAACATGCTGTGATGCTGGCCGCGGATCTCGTCCAGCGTGTAACCCAGCGTCTTCAGGAAATTGTCGTTGGCCGTCAGCACCTTGCCGTTCATGTCGAATTCGATCACGGCCTGCGCCCGGCAGATCGCGGCGATCTGGCCCTCGAAATTCGCGTTGGCGAGCCTCTGTTCGGTGATGTCGGTCGCGTATTCGACGACCTTGTAAACCTTGCCATTGGTGTCGCGGATCGGGTTGTAGCTCGCCTGGAGCCACATTTCACGGCCGCCCTTTGCGATGCGCTTATACTGGCCCACCTCGCATTCCCCGCGGCCGAGCTTCTCCCAGAAAAGGCGGTAGTCGCGGCTCTGGCGGTATTCGGCGTCCACGAACATGCTGTGGTGCTGGCCCTTGACCTCGCCGAGGCTGTAGCCCATCGCCTTCAGGAAGTTCTCGTTGGCCGTGATGACTTGTCCGTCCAGCGTGAATTCGATCACGGCCTGGGCCTTGCCGATGGCCTCGATCTGGCCTTTCGCGTTCGCGGTCAGTTCGCGAATTTCGGTTACGTCGGCCCATTCGAAGACGGCGCCGTTATAGACCCCGTTTTCGTCGTAGGTCGCGCTCACGCAAAGCGCGAAAATCATTGGCCCCATCTTGATGTCGGTGCGGTGAGGCAGCCGCGACGGATCCGCGAGGATGCGACGCTGGTGAGAAGGATCCCTATGGAAAATGTCTGCGTTGGCGCCGATCATGGCGTCGACGCCGAGTTCCTTCACGCGCGCCGGCATGTGCTCGCGATTCTTGCTGAGGAGCTGCCTCGACAACTCGTTCATGTAGGTGATCTTGAAGTCGCGATCGATCAGAATGATCGCATTCGAGACGACGTCGGCCGCCCTTTTCAGCTGGGCGTCCCGCGCCACATCGCCGGCCCGCGCTTCGCTGGCGCTACCCCCGGTCTTGCCCTTGGAACCGAATAAGAACATGATGTTATCCCTTTGTCTGCGCGCTTCAGTTCGCGATGCTTTCTTGGCTCTCGCCGTACTGGTTTCACTGGACCGTCTGCGGCTCCGCAGAGTCCTGGAACGCTTTCTCGACGCTCGCTCGCGAGAACAGCTCTTCCAGCGAGAGGATCACGACCATCTGCTCGTTGATGGAGACGATGCCGGACAGGAAATCGGTGGCGACGCCGCGGTTCATCTCAGGCACCGGGCGAATGTCTGAGCTGTCGATCGTGAGGATGTCGGAGACCGCGTCCACGAGCAGGCCGACGATGCGGTCCAGCACCGCAACAATGACGACGACGTGCGAGCGCGTGGCTTCGGTCAGCCCCATGCCGAACCGGCAGCGCAGATCGAACACCGGCACGATGGTGCCGCGCAGGTTCATGACGCCGAGAATGTGCTGCGCCTGATTGGGCAGCGACGTGGTTTCCGTCCAGCCCTTGATCTCGCGCACCGCCATGATGTCGATGGCGTACTCCTCGCCGCCGATCTTGAAGCTGATATATTGCTTCATGCCCCCGCCCGTCGTGGCGGCTGCGGACGAGGCGGCGCTCTGCGCGGCAAGAGCTGCATTCATGGCTGTCTCCGTCTGAAGTGTCATTGGGCCCTCGCATGCATCGCTTGCGGATTGGCCGAGGCTAGCGCTTCGGCGGCGAGTTCCGCCGGCGCAGGCTTGAGTTCCGCCTCATCCCCCTGTGGCGCGGCGCCGTCGAGCGACAAGCAGCGGTCGGACATTGCGCAAATTCCTTCGAGATCGAGGATGAGCGCGACCCGGCCGTTGCCGAGGATCGTGGCGCCGGAGATGCCGGGAACGGGCTCCGAATTTTCGGTGAGGCTCTTCACGACGACCTGCTGCTGGCCGATCAGTTCATCGACGACGAGCCCTGTCTTCGCGCCGTTCTCCGTCTCGACGATCACGAGCAGCGCTTTCGAGGGGTCCGCGATGGCGTTGGGCACATTGAAGACCCGGTGGATCGGAATGAGCCGGATGTATTCGCCGCGCACGGAGACGATCTGCGCGCCGCCGGTCACGGTCCGCACCTGCCGCTTGTCGGGCCGGATCGTGCCCACGATGCTGGCGAGCGGCAGGATGTACTTCTCCGCGCCGGCGGCGACGAGCATGCCGTCGAGCACTGCGAGCGTGAGCGGAATGACGAGCGTGAAGCGCGTGCCCTTGCCGGGCGCCGACTGGATCTGAATGCGTCCGCCGAGGTTAGAGATATTGCGGCGGACGACATCCATGCCGACGCCTCGTCCGGAGACTTCCGTCACTTTCTCGGCGGTGGTGAAGCCCGGCGCGAAGATCAAATTGTGGATTTCGTCGTCGCTGAGCTTGGCGTCCTCGCGCACGATGCCCTTGGCGATGGCGCTTTGCAGGACCCTTTGGCGGTCGATGCCGGCGCCGTCGTCCGCAATCGTGATCAGGATGTTGCCCGCGCGCTGCGCCGCTGAAAGCTCGATCGTCGCCACGCCCGCCTTGCCGGCGGCAAGCCGCGTCGCCTCGTTCTCGACGCCGTGGTCGATGGCGTTGCGGATCATATGAGTGATGGGATCCGCCAGCTCTTCGATGACGGTCTTGTCCACCTCGGTCTGATCGCCGGACGTGACGAGCTTCACCTTCTTGCCGAGCCTCGACGAAATATCGCGGACGAGCCGCGGCATCCTCGCGAAGACCGATCTCACGGGCTGCATGCGGATGGCCATCACGCATTCCTGCAGCTCTCTCGTGTGCGCGGCGAGTTCCTCGCTGCCCTGTATCCATTGCTGGCGCTGGCCGCCGCTTTGATCGAGGATCTGCTGGGCCAGCATGGCCTGCGTGATCACAAGCTCGCCGACCATGTTCACGAGGCGGTCCACGCGGGCGAGATCGACCCGGATGGAGGTTGCGCCCTTCGTGGCGTGAGCAGCCTCGGGCTTGTTCGCCTGCGGCGCGGCTTTCGTGGCGTTCGCGGGCTTGGCTTCCTCGTCCTCTTCGCCGTCTTCGTCAGCCTCGGCGCCACCGGCTGCGGCGTCATCCTCGACGCTCACATCCTCGATCTTGAGGACGCAATCCTCGTCCACGAATTCGAAAGCTTCGGCGATGGACGCGTAGGGCTCGTGCGTTGCGAGGTGAAACACGAAGGACAGATAGGCGTCCTCGGGATCGAGGTTCGCGAGTTTCGGCAGTTTGTCGGAACTGCACTCCACGGTGAGCTGGCCCAGCCGGCGCAGCTCGCGAATGATCAGCAGAGGCTCGTTGGCGTGGCGAAACAGCTCGCGGAGCGGCTCGAACTGAATCCGCCAGGTCCGGAACCGTTGCTGAGTGGCCGGCGCCCGCTGGGCGGGCGCCTTCGCGGGCGCGGCTGCCCCTTCGGGAGCGCCGCCGTTCAGGATGTCCTGAAGCTCCGAGGCGACATCGGCGCCGAACCCTGCCGGCGGCTCGCGCCCATCCTTGGCCGCTTCGACTAGTTCGGCCAGCACGTCTCCGGCCCGGATGATGACGTCGAACACCTGCTCGCTGCGCTGAATGCGGTTGTCGCGCAGCCGGTCGAGCATGGCCTCGAACACATGCGCGAACTCGACAAGCGCCACGAAATTGAAGGCGGCCGCGCCCGCCTTGATCGAATGCGCGGCGCGGAAAATCGCGTTCAGGCCCTCGGCGTCAGCCTCGCCCACGCGCAAGGAGCAAAGGCGCTCTTCAAGGTCCGGGATAATCTCGGCGCACTCTTCGAAAAAGGTCGCCCGAAAGCGTTCAAAATCCGGAGGCGTCGGTACGATGGCTGACATTGGCCTTGCTCTCTCGGTGAACTCAGGGGCAAACCTTGTTCAGGACTTGCAACAGCTTTTCAGGCGCGAACGGCTTCACGATCCACCCCGTCGCGCCGGCGCTGCGCCCTTGCGCCTTCTTGTCCTCGCCGCCCTCGGTCGTGAGGATCAGGATCGGCGTGGACTTGAATTTCGGCTGCGCGCGGAGCCGCTGAACCAGCGTCACCCCGTCCATGTTCGGCATGTTGATGTCCGTGATGATCGCGTCCACGGACGTGCCGGCGAGCAGGTCGAGCGCTTTTGCGCCGTCCTCCGCCTCCACGACATCGAAACCGGCGCCCTTCAAGGTGAAGGAGACCATGTCGCGCATGGTCTTGGAGTTGTCGACGGTCAGGATCTTCTTACGCATGGGCCGTTCCCCATTCGGCGAGTTCACTGGCAAGGCCGAGTTCTTGAAATGCGGCGTCTAGCGCCTCCGAACTCCTGGTCAGGACGATCCTGCCGCCGCCGGATTTCGCCGATTGCGAAGCCGCCAGCAGAAGCTGCACGCCCGGCGTCGCCACATGCGTCGTTTGAGATGCGTCGAGCCGCAGCATGGAATCCGAGGCCAGGGCGGCGGTGAGCTGGTCCTTCAAGTCCTGCGCGCTTCTCATGTCGAGAGTTACTGGCAGGGTTGTGACCGGCGGGGTTGCTGGCCTTGCTCTCTGCCGCGACGAAAACATCATAATCAGGCGCCTCGCTAATCGCCGTTTCTACCTAGGGTAGACAACCGGGATCATCTTTAGCGTGCAGACCTTAACGGCAGGTTCAAAATGCAATCTCAGATTGAATCGCGATAAGAGAAAAAGTTTCACGCAAGCGCACGACCGCGCGATTTTTCCGGGGCGGCCGATTAACAGGCTGCTGAAAATGGCTGCCGCCCAAGGTTCCGCCCGAGGCCCGCGCTCTCCACCGCGCGTCAAAAAACGGCGGGATTTTTCGCCTGACCTGACTTCCGCAGGATGAAGCCGATCACCTCGGCGACGGCGCGGTAAAGCTCCTTGGGGATATCCTGTTCAAGCTCGAGATGCGCCAGCGACTGGGCAAGCGGCTCATTGCGCTCGACATGGACGCCCGCAGCGATCGCGGTTTCCACGATCCTGTCCGCGACATTGCCCCGGCCCTTGGCGGTGAGCTTTGGCAGGGAGGCTTTGCCGTCGTATTGGAGCGCGACGGCGATCTTTTCCGCGCCGCTCTCCCGATCTTCATCCTTTTCGGTCATGGCCAGGCGCCTTCCTCGCGGGTTCAAAGCGTGATCGAGCGGCTTCGATAAGGCCGGTCGTAAGCGGCGTCCTGCCGCGCGGAAAGCTCGTCGACGGCGAAATCCGCGTCCTCAAGCGCGGCCTTAAGTTCGGGAAGCCAGGCGCGCAATCTTTCGGCGGCTTGAGCATCGTCCGCCGCGAGCCGGACGCTGACCGCGTTCGCGCGAAATCCGACGCTCACATGGACGAGGCCCAGTGCGCCGCCGTCGATGGAGAGGCTTACCGTCCATCCGCGCGCGGCGGACTGCTCCGCCCCGCCGCCTTCTTCGCCATCCTCCGTTTCCCGCTCGATCCGCGCTTCGACGGAATAGGGCATTTGCGGGATGTAGAACGGCATCGTGACGGCCTGCGCGGAATTCTGAGCGGGAGCGGCAAGCGGGCTTTGCGGATACGGCGCCTGCGCTTGCGCAAGTTGTCTAGGATCGGCTGCGGAGGGCGACGCGAGTTGCTGCGCGATGACGCTGGGACCGGCGCTGGCGGGGCCGCCTGTCTGCAGCGGCGCTGCGGGCGCCGTCAATATTTGCGCCAGCGCTTGCGGCTGCGCTTCAACGGGCTGCCCCGCCGCCTGCTGCGCCGCCTGAGAAGGCGTCTGCGTGGCCGGCTGCTCCGGCGCCTGGGCGGCAAGCTTCGACTCGGCAGTCAACAGGGCGTTGGTGATGGCGGCCTGCACCGCGTCGATGAGCGGACCGAGGGAAACGGTTGGCGCGGGCGGCGGCGCTGTTTTCGCAGCCGAGGCCTGCACGGCGGTTGCCTGGACAAGCAGCTTGAGAGAGCCGCCGCTCGTATCGATGGAAACAGGCAGCGTCGTCCCGGCCTGGAACGCAATGGGGGTGACGGCATCGATCGTTTGGCCGGCGATGACAAGCCGCGCCAAGTTCGGTTCGAGCATCGCGACCACGCGCGCCTCAAGCACGCTTCCGTCGCGAAACGCGCCATAGGCGTCGGCGCGCACCGGTTCCGCGGCAAGGACCGCGAGGCTGTCCACGGTCACCATGGCGCCATTCCAATTCCTCGCGCAGGTTCGGGGGCGCGGCGGCGCCTCAAAAAAAGTCCGGAACTTTAGCTTGGCGCTTCTACTCGGGCAAGCGGGCGCGAAGCTTACGCAGGGCAACGAACTCAGGTTAACGATCATTTAACCATTGCGTGTTGTGTGATTCCATCTGGCTTTCTGATTCGGGGAGCCTTTGAGATGGACGATTTCGGCCCTAAGCCGCGCCTTCGGAGCCTTTTGGACCATTTTTCCGGGATTGACGACCCGCGCGAGGCTTGGCGGGTGGCCCATCCGCTGCCGGAAGTGCTTCTTCTCGTCGTCTGCGCCAGCGTTGCATCGTGCGACGATTTCGACGACATCGCCGAATGGGGCGAGAACCATCTGCCGTTTCTGCGCCGTTTTCTGCCCTATCATCATAGCGTTCCCGGCGCGCGCTGGTTGAACATCCTTATGAACCGCATCGATCCGGACTTGTTCTCGGACTGCTTCATGAACTGGGCGCGCGACCTTCGCCCGGACGCTCCTGGCCTCATCGCGCTCGATGGCAAGACCTCGCGCCGCAGCCATGACCGCGCCGCGGGAAAGGCCGCGCTCCATCTTGTCTCCGCCTTCGCCACCCATGAGAGGCTGGTTCTTGGCCAGGAAGCCGTGGACGCGAAATCGAACGAGATCGTAGCCATTCCGGCGCTTCTCGAACGCCTCGCCGCATCGGGCGCTTTGGCGGGCGCCCTCGTCACCATCGACGCGATTGCTTGCAATCCAGGCATCGCCCAGGACATCGTTGACCACGGAGCCGATTATCTCCTGGCCGTTAAAGGCAACCAGCCAACTCTTCTGTCTGAAATACAACGCTTTTTTGACGATGCGGACGAAGCCGCCCTGGATCGGCACACCGATGTGGACAAGGGCCACGGCCGCATCGAGGAACGCCGCTGCCTGGTGAGTACGGCTATCGATTGGATGGACGGCGAACGCCGCTTTCCAGGCGAATACCGCTTTCCCAAACTCGCCGCCATCGCAATGATCGAAAGCAAGGTCGAGACCAACGCAGGCGCAAGAACCGAGCGGCGCTTTTATATTACCTCGCGCGCCATGACTGCGAAGCTGCTTGGCGAGGCCGTGCGCGCCCACTGGCAGATCGAGAACGCGCTGCATTGGGTGCTCGACGTCACGTTCCGGGACGATCTCGCCCGCGTCCGTAAGGGCCACGGCGCCAAAAACATGGCCGTCGTCCGGCACTTCGCCATCAATCTCGTCCGCGCAGCGCCGGACAAAAAAAGCCTAAAGCTCAGAAGGAAAATCGCTGGCTGGAACCAAGATTAACCTCCAAAGCCTCATTCAAAAATCCGCCGTTAACCTGGATTCGTGACCGTGGAAGCTTACGGTTGACGGAGGTTCGATCTTGGCTGTGGATATCGCGGGGGATGCGTTACGGCGTGCGGCGCACCCAGCCCATTGGGGTCAGATGTTCTTGCGGCGTGAACCGCGTCTTGTAGGCCATCTTGCGGAGCCGGCGATCCAGTAGCCGAGATAGACGAAGGGCAGTCCGCGCGAGCGCGCGAAGGCGACCTGCTCCATGATGATGTAATTGCCGAGGCTGCGCTTCACGAGATCCGGCTCGTAGAAGCTGTAGACGAGCGAGATGCCGTCGCTGAGCCGGTCGCACAGGACAGCGGCCACAAGCGGGTTGTCCTTGCCGCTCGCGCTGCGCACGCGGTACTCCGTTAGGAAGGTTTCGACGGCGCTGTCCTGGATCATCATCGAGTAATCGAGCAGCGACATATCAGCCATGCCGCCCTCGGCGTGGCGCGCCTCGATATAGGCCCTGAACAGAGCAAACTGCTCGATGGTCGGCCTGCCGGAGACGCGGCGCGCCTCGATATCCGCATTCGCCTTCCAGATTTTCGCGAGCGTGCGGCGAGGCTCGAATTCGTTCACCACGATTCGCACCGGCACACAGGCGGCGCAGTGATCGCAATAGGGCATGTAGGCGATGTTCTGGCTGCGGCGGAAACCGCCCTTCAAGAGATTATCGACCAGCGCTATCGGCCTGTCGGCGGAGAGATGGGTGAAGATTTTCCGCTCGAACCGGCCGGGCAGGTACGGGCACGGCTGCGGCGCAGTCACGTAGAACTCGGGGAATTGTCGCTTCTGGTCCACAGGTGTCCGGGGATGGGATTGAAAAGCCCGGCCATTGTGCCGAAAAATCCGGCTTTAGGCCAGCCGGCAAACGTGCGTTGCAAAAAAACTTTAAATATCGCTGCCGAATTGGTGGAGGTCGGCCCCGTAGGTTTTCAGCCAGCCGCGCGCCTTTTGCATTCCAGGCGCGGTGTCGCGAACCAGGCGCCAGAACCTCGGGCCGTGGTTCATTTCGCGAAGATGGGCGACTTCATGCGCCGCCACATAGTCCAAAACAAATGGCGGCGCAAAGATGAGCCGCCATGAGAAAGAGAGTGTACCGCTCGTGGAGCAGGATCCCCAGCGCGTCGCTTGATCGCGGATCGCGATGCGCTTGGGATTACACTCAAGGGTTTTCGCGTGTCGCTCCACGCATACAGCGAGATCTTTGCGCACTTCGCTCCTAAGCCAATCGTGGAAACGCCGGGCAGCGTGCTCATTGTCGCCGCTTACGTAAAGGCTCGGAACCTTGGAGTCGAAGCGAAGGCAGCTCAAATTTCGCCAGTCGCTAAAGGCGCCGGCCAAGGATGCCTCGCCGGCCTGCTCCGGGCTATTCTCGCTCCAGACCACCCGGCTGTATCGCTGCGGACCTGCGAATGTGATGCGGTGGGGCTCGCCCCGGAGAGGAACGATGGCGCCGTCGACGAAGGGGACGGGCTCAGGCAAACGCTCCAGCTGCCTCTTCAGCCAATCCGCGTGCCGGGCCAGAAAAGCGTTAGCGTCCTCGACCCGCCCCCGGTTCGGAAGCGTAAGGATGGCCGCGCGCTCCGTGTGGCTGACTTTCAGCGAAAATCTCTTCGCTCTGGGCGAGCGTCTCAGCTCCACTGTGCAGCCGATGCTCGGCACGCGAAGGACAGGAGTTTGTTCCAGAGAAATAATGGATGCAGCTAGCATGAGACTTTCGTCAATGCTTTAACGCGGTTAGTTTCAAAGGCGACTCGGCTTGAGATTAGCATGCGACCCCTCAACAAACTGCGTTTTTCAGGCAACAGCTTGTAGAGGAAACGATCAAGATAGCGTAAGTTTTCCGCCAACGCCACAGCTAATCCCTTCACCGAAGGCATGACCATACCACGACTCTAACGGTTACGGTTGAGCTTTCCAGCAACATCGTGAAGAAAGCGGCAAGTTTCCCAATGATATAAACAGAGACTTAACCGTCCGCGCAATCTCAGGTTTTGCTACTCTTTGACACACGCTTGCCCCTGCGACGCGACGCAGATCGTTCACGGCCCGATCGCGATCTTCTGAGCGGACGCCAGCGGGAGCGCCTCTCCGCTCATGAGCAAAGGTTTCGCGCGGAGGCCGCAAATTCGAAATTCGTCGATTTCGCCTCTTTTCCGGGCGCTGCTACCATGCTAAAAACTCCGCTCGCCCGGAAACCAGCTTTTAAGGAGGCCCACGCCGATGACTGTCGCGATTATTCGCTAATCGAGCGCGAGCATCATCGCGAAGTCACGACTTCGCTTCGCCGCGCACTTTTCCTCAACCCATAACGCGAGCGAAGCCATGCTTTCCTGGTTTGAAAGACTTATTGACCCCTATAAAGAAGCTCCCTTGGAGCAGCCGCCGGCCAAGCTCGGCGCTTTTTATTGGCATTACCTGCGTCATGTCTGGTTGGTTTACGCGGCGATCATGGTGTTCGGCCTTGTCGGCGCGCTGATCGAGGTGTCGCTCTTCGCCTTCGTCGGCAGGATCGTCGATCTCGCCAAGTCGGCCAGCAATCCCGCTTCATTCTTCGATGAGCATGGGCGGACGCTGATCGGGATGGCGCTCGTCGCGCTTGTCGCCCGGCCTGTCGCGTTCGGCCTGCACGCCCTTCTCATCAACCAGACGGCCAACGCCAACGTCATGGGCATGGTGCGCTGGCGGCAGCACCGCTACATGCTGCGGCACAGCCTTTCATTCTTCCAGAACGACTTCGCGGGGCGGCTCGCCAATAAGATCATGCAGACGGGCGGCGCCATGCGGCAGACCGTGGTGGAGATCGTCGACGCGCTGTGGTTCGTCGCGATCTACTGGACGAGTGCGGCCGTGATCTTCTTCGACCTCGATTGGCGGCTGGTGATCCCGCTTCTGCTTTGGCTGATCGGCTTTCTCGGCGCCGTGTGGTTCTTCGTGCCGCGGCTCATCCGAATGGCGACGATCGTCTCGGACGCGCGCTCGGTGCTGACGGGCCGCATCGTGGACAGCTACACGAACATCCTGACCGTGAAGCTGTTCGCGCACACCGAAGGCGAGGACGCCTATGCGAAGGAGGCAATCTCCGATCACCTTGAGAAGTTGAAGAAGCAACTGCGCTGGATCACCGGCTTCGAAATGACACAGTGGGTGCTGACGGGCCTGCTCATAACGATCACGACCGGGCTTGCGCTGTGGCTTTGGACGCAGGACGCCATCACGCTCGGCGCCATCGCGGTCACGACCGGGCTTGCGATCCGCATCAACAACATGGCGGGCTGGATCATGTGGGTGATCACGGCCATCTTCGAGAATGTCGGCACCGTGCAGGAGGGCATGGAGGCGATCTCGAAGCCGTGGAGCGTGGTCGATGCGCCCGTCGCGAAGCCTTTGGCCGTGACGAAGGGCGAGATCCGCTACGAGAATGTCCGCTTCCATTACGGGCGCGACAGCGGGCTGATCGAGAACCTCACGCTCGCCATCAGGCCGGGGGAAAAGGTCGGGCTGGTCGGGCCTTCGGGCGCCGGCAAGTCGACGCTCGTCAATATCCTGCTTCGCTTCCACGATATCGAAGCGGGCCGCATTCTGATCGACGGGCAGGATGTCGCCAGCGTCGCGCAGGACAGCCTGCGCTCGCAGATCGGGCTTGTGACGCAGGACACCTCGCTCCTGCATCGCTCGGTGCTCGACAACATCCGCTATGGGAGACCCTCCGCGACGGAAGAGGAGGCTGTCGCCGCCGCCAAGAAGGCTCACGCCCACGAGTTCATCCTCGACCTCGAGGACTATAAGGGGCGGCGCGGCTACGAGGCGCAGGTGGGCGAGCGCGGCGTGAAGCTCTCGGGCGGCCAGCGGCAGCGCGTCGCGATTGCGCGCGTGCTTCTGAAGGACGCGCCGATCCTGATCCTCGACGAGGCGACCTCGGCGCTCGATTCCGAGGTCGAGGCCGCCATCCAGGAGCAGCTCTATAATCTGATGGCGAACAAGACCGTGATCGCGATTGCGCACCGTCTTTCTACGATTGCGGCGATGGACCGGCTCATCATCATGGAGAAGGGCCACGTCGTGGAGGACGGAAGCCACGAGGAGCTGTTGCGCAGGGGCGGGCTCTACGCGAGCCTATGGGCGCGGCAGTCCGGCGGCTTCCTGTTCGAGGATCACAAATCGTCAGATCCCATTGCCGAGCCGGACCGCTACGCCGAGGTTTAGGGGCTCGCCGAATAGCAGGGCTGGGCGCATTCGTGAGTCCAGCTCAGCGTCCTTGTATTGTACGGCACAAAGCCGTATTGTCTCCGCATGATAAAAGCTGCCGCCATCGGCTTCGAACCATTTGTGAGCGCGCCCGAGGCGCTGTACCTGCCGCTTCGGGAAGTTGCGCGCCGGCTCGACAGGACTCGATAGGCGCCGCCTCGCCGCGCTTGGGGGGCGGCCCATTTCGAGGCGACGCCCCTGTTCACGCGGTTGCGTTCAGTTCAAGAGCTAATCCCGATTGCTGCGCTCGGATTTCTCCTTATCTTGGCGGGAAGTCCAACCTCAAGCGGCGGAGCCTCCCCTGACAGAAGAAGCGGAAACGGCCGATCTTTTCGCCTTCGACAACAGCTATGCGCGGCTGCCGGGCGGCTTCTATGCGAAGCTTGCGCCGTCGCCCGTGTCCGCGCCGCGCCTGGTGCGGCTGAACGAAGGGCTCGCGCGCGAACTGGGCCTCGATCCAGCCGCGCTTGCAAACCCGGAAGGCGTGGCGGTGCTCGCCGGAAATCGCACGCCCAGGCGTGGCGAGCCGCTCGCGATGGCCTATGCCGGGCATCAGTTCGGCGTGTTTGTGCCGCAGCTCGGCGACGGCCGCGCGATCCTTCTCGGCGAAGTGACCGGCCGCGACGGCGTGCGCCGCGACATCCAGCTCAAGGGCTCGGGGCGCACCCCCTTCTCGCGGGCGGGCGACGGCCGCGCGGCGCTGGGGCCGGTGCTTCGCGAATACATCGTCAGCGAGGCCATGGCTGCGCTCGGCGTCCCCACGACACGCTCGCTCGCCGCGGTGACGACGGGAGAAAGGGTTATACGCGACAGGGTTTTGCCGGGCGCGGTGCTCACCCGCGTCGCCCTGGGGCACGTTCGCGTTGGCACATTCGAATTCTTCGCGGCGCGCGGCGACACGGCTTCGACCCGGCGGATCGCAGATTACGTGATTGCCCGCCATTACCCGGAGGCAGCCGGCGCCGAAAACCCTTATCGCGCCCTGCTCGACCTCGTCATCGCACGCCAGGCCAGCCTCATCGCGCGGTGGCAGCTGATCGGCTTCATTCATGGCGTCATGAACACCGACAACATGTCGATTGCGGGCGAGAGCATCGACTACGGCCCTTGCGCCTTCATGGACGCGTACGACCCCGCCACCGTTTTCAGCTCCATCGACCATTATGGGCGCTACGCCTACGCGAACCAGCCGCGCATCGCGCAATGGAACCTCGCGCGGCTCGCCGAAACGCTGCTGCCGCTTCTGGCGGAGGGGAAGGCGCCGCAATCGAGGCTGGGACGCAGGCGGTCGCCGGCTTCGTTCCCGTCTTCGATGAGGCCTTCGCGGCGGGACTGCGGCGCAAGCTCGGATTGGTGCATGCGGAGCCGGAGGACATTCGGCTCGCGAACGATCTGCTCGGCCGGATGGCGGCCAACGGCGCCGACTTTACGCTGACGTTTCGCGGGCTGTGCGACGCCGTTGACGGCGAAGCGCAAGCTCTCGGCGTCCGCGGCCTTTTCGCCGATCCGCCCGCCTTCGACGCGTGGGCGGAGCGCTGGCGGCACCGGCTCGAACGCGATGGCGGCGACGCAGCCGCGCGGCGCGCGCTGATGAACGCAGCGAACCCTGCGTTCATCCCGCGCAATCATCTTGTTGAAGAGGCGATAGCGGACGCTCAGGATAAGGGCGATTTCTCGTCCTTTGAAAGCCTCCTCGCCGTGCTCGCCAAGCCCTTCGAGGATCGGCCGGAAGCGGCGCGCTACGCCGCTCCCCCGCGCCCCGATCAGATCGTGCGCCAAACCTTCTGCGGCACCTGAGGCCATGCCTCTGGGGAAGCCTCCACACTGTCGTTAGTAGCAGAAATTATAAGCGTTTGCGCTGCAGTAGCCGGGCCCGAACCCTTGCGCACGACAGTTCAGGTAGCAGTTGCCGCCTGCATAAATGCCAAGCCCCGCCAAGGGAAACCACCGTCCGCCGCGCCAGTAGCCGCGCCTGCCATTATAAAAGGCCGTGCGGCCCCGGAACCCATTGCCCGCGACGCGGCCGTTGCCGCCGAAACGCCTTGTCGCAAAACCTCCGCCGCCCATATGCATGCCGCCACGGTTGATGAACCCGGTCGCGCCGAAACGCTGGCCGCCCATTCCCATGCCGCCCATGCGAGGCGCGCCCATGCCCATCCCGCTGCGGCCTCCCATTGCCATGCCGCCGCGTCCGCCGCCCATGCCATGCTGCGCAATGAGCGTGAATGTGCTCGGCCCGGAGTCCCTGGCGGCGCCTGCCGGCGCAGCATAGGCTGGCAGGGCGAGTGCGAGCGTCGCCGCAGCCGCGACCAGAGCTTTTCTGATAGACATAGAATCTTATCCTCACTCCTTGTACGAAACCTTCCCGGCCCAGAGAGGAATCGCTGGCCTGGAGCCATGCTGACAAGAGATCGAAACCAGCGGCCAAGAACTTGTTCCAGGCCGCTGAGTTCTCGAATTTGGGAGGAGTTTTTGCGGATTGATTTGCGCTTGCGATTGTCCGCATAGCTCTCGCTTGATGGATATCGAGCGGTATCCGGCGTGGGGCGATATGTTGCGGGGCCGCATCATACGCCGGCATGAGCGCGGCGGGCGGCGCGCTTATGCCGCGTTCGAGGAACAAAGCTGAGCGGCGCGGTGTCCCACTCGTCAGCGAAAAAAACCAGGGAGCGCGCTCGATGCAACTCAATCCGTACCTGACCTTCGACGGCCGATGCGAGGAAGCCTTCAAGTTCTACGAGGCGCTGCTCGGCGGCACAATCAAGAGCATGATGACCTACGATAGCGCGCCGGGCGAAAATCCGCCGGAATGGGGCAAGAAGATCGTATCCGCTATGAGGCTGCCACTGCTGCGGTTCAGGCCGCCATTTTCAGGGCTTGCGCGGGAGCCGCGCGTGCGGTTTTCCAGTTCCACGGCAGAAGCTCCGCCAGTTGATGGCTTTTGGTCTGGCCGGAGACGACGCGCTCGAGGACATCTGTGAGCCACGCTTGGGGATCGACGTCGTTGAGCAGGGCGGTGTTGATGAGCGAAGCCAGGACCGCCCACGAGTCCGCCCCGCCCTCGCTGCCCGCGAACAGGCTGTTGCGCCGGCCGAGGCCGATGGGGCGCATGTCGCGCTCCACGGTGTTGTTGTCCACTTCCACGCGGCCGTCGGCGAGGAACACGGCGAGCCCCTGCCAGTGGTTCAGCGTGTAGCGGATCGCTGTGGCGAGCGGCGATTTGGCGGAGACCTCCTTCAGCCGCTCCTCCGCCCAAGTCTTGAACGCGTCCATAAGCGGTTTGCTTTCGGCCTGGCGGACAGCCATCCGTTCGGCGGCGCTCATGCCCCGGATGCGGGTTTCGATGGCGTAAACGGCCGCGATCTGCCGCAAGGCCTCGAATGCGATGGGCGAGTTTGTGGCTTTGTGGAACTCGAAGAACTTGCGCCGCGCGTGAGCAAGGCAGAAGGCGAGCACGATAGGCTTGCCCTCGCGTTCCATCTCCGCCAGCTTTTTGTAGGCGGCATAGCCGTCCACCTGCAGGATGCCCGAGAAGCCGTCGAGCAGCGTCATGGCATGCTCGGTTTTCCGGCCCGTGGCGAAAGCATAGGCGACAGCGGGCGGCGCCGGCCCGCCCCACGGCCGGTCATCGACGGCGACCGCCCAGAACTGGCAGCGCCGTGTTCCGCCACGGGCGAACACCGGCATCGGCGTTTCGTCACAGAAGATTTTCGGCCGCGCCAGGATCGAAGCGAGCAGCAGCGTATAAAGCGGCTTCAGCCACCAGGCGGTCCGGCCGATCCACAATGACAGCGTCGAGCGGTCAAGCTCGATGCCTTGCGCGCGCATCATGCGCAGCTGGCGGTTCAGTGGCAGATGCCAGGCGAACTTTCCAACCGCGATGGCGGCGAGCAGCGCTTCGGTGGCGATGCCGCCATCAACCGGCCGCGCCGGCGCGGGCGCCTGAACCACGGCGTTCTCGCAAGCCCGGCAGCCATAGCGCGGGCGGATAATGCGCTTCACCCGGTATTGCACCGGCACGATGTCCAGCATCTCGCTCGCGGTCTCGCCAATGACGTGGAGCGCTCCGCCGCAGCAAGCGCAGGTCTTGGCCTCCGGATCGATGCGTATCTCGATGCGCGGCAGATGTTCCGGCAACTTGCCGCGATTGCGCTCGGCGGGTTTGCGCGGCTTTTTGCGAGTTGCAGCGCAGGCCTCACGGCTTTCGCCGGCTTCCTCCGTTGCGGCCGCCGCCGCGGCCAGATCGAAGATGAGCTGCAGCTGATCGGGATCGAGCTTTTCCGAGCGCTTCCCAAACAAGGAGCGCTTGAATGCAGCCAGGATGTAAAGGAGCTTCTCGTTCTCCGCCAGCGCCGCGTCGCGCTGGGCGGCGGCCTCCTCAGCAGCGCAGGCCAGCTCGATGAGCCTTCCCTTGAGCTGCTCTGGATCGGATGGCAAAGCGGAGAGGTCGAAAATCATGACCGCAACCTATGCGAGAGCGCGCCCGCTCCTCCAGTAAAATCGCTCGCTTTAAGCAGCTTTTACTGGACGCCTCACAGCTTTGACCGGCGCCTTGGTCCACGCCAGGCCTTCGAGCAGCATGGACATCTGGGCAGCGCTGAGCTCAATCGTCCCGTTGCGCGCCGGCGGCCAGCAAAAGCGCCCCTCCTCAAGCCGCTTCGTAGCCAAGATCAGCCCGGAGCCGTCCCAAACCAGGATTTTCAAACGGTCGCATCGCTTCGGACGGAAGATGAACATATCGCCGCAAAAGGGATCGGCTTTCAGCGCCTCCGACACCAGCGCGGCGATGGTGTCCATGCCCTTTCTGAAGTCGATTGGCTGCGTCGCCAGGAAAATGCGCCGGCCGCCGGAAATCCCGATCATGCCGTTTCGCGCAACGCCGCCAGCACGGTTTTGAGCGCCGCCTTGCCGACCGCGCCCTCGACGCGGACGCGCGCGCCCGCAAGCTCGATCTCGATTGCGCCGCAAGACGCTATGGCCCCATCTTCCTCTCCGCCGCCGCCGCCATCCGCCAGCGTGATCGGAATGAACGGCGCCGTGGATGCAGCCGCTTGCCGGGCCTGACCGCGCCATTTATGCAGCAAGCCGCCGCTCACGCCATGACGCCGCGCCACAGCGGAAATATTTGCGCCGGGAGCAAAGCTCTCCGAAACAATCCGCGCCTTCTCTTCATCGCTCCATTGCCGGCGCGGCTCCCCCGTGATCGCCTCGAACCGCCGGTAGCCGTTATGCCGTATGAACTCGTGCTGATGCCTGTCACTTTGCATGAGCGCTCATCTCCGTTCTCGCTTCTGCGGCAAGTCTCGCGCGAAAAGAACGGAAATTGAAGGTGATGCCGCCGCAACGGATACAGAAGATCATGCACGCGCTGCTTGAGGTCGACGGCAAGGCGCTGATGGGGTCCGACGCTCCCCCGCAGCATTACAGGGAGGCCAAGGGCCTATCCGTCTCGCTCGGCATCGATAAGGTCGCCGAAGCGGAGCGCATTTTCGCCGCGCTGGCCGAGGGCGGCAATGTCGGATTCCCGTTGCAGAAGACCTTCTGGGCCGCGCGCTTCGGCATGGCGACCGACCGTTTCGGCATTCCGTGGATGATCAACTGCGAACGCGATGCCTGAGCGGAGGCGCGCGGACATTCATTGCCGGGAAAATGGTGCGGTCGAGAAGACTCGAACTTCCACGGGTTGCCCCACTAGCACCTCAAGCTAGCGCGTCTACCGTTCCGCCACGACCGCATTCCGCGTAACATAATCGCGCGGCGCAAATTGTCTAACAAAAGATTTGGCCCCGCACAACCCGCGACAGCGTTATGCGATATGCGAAATTGCGGGCGCCGGACTTAACCGGTAGTGTGGCCGCGATAGTTGCACGTTTCCCCGGAAGTCCCATGAAAGAAATCATCGCCGAACTCGACCGCCGCCGCCGCAACGCCCGCCTGGGCGGCGGCCAGAAACGAATCGACGCGCAGCACAAACGTGGCAAGCTCACCGCCCGCGAGCGCATCCAGCTCCTTGTCGACGACGGCTCCTTCGAGGAATACGACCTGTTCGTGGAGCATCGCTGCACCGATTTCGGCATGGGCGAGACGCGCATCCCCGGCGACGGCGTGGTGACGGGCTGGGGCACAATCAACGGCCGCCCCATCTACATCTTCGCGAAGGACTTCACCGTGTTCGGCGGCTCACTGTCCGAGGCGCACGCGCAGAAGATGGTCAAGATCCAGGATATGGCGCTGAAGAACCGGGCGCCGATCATCGGGCTGTTCGACGCGGGCGGCGCGCGCATCCAGGAGGGCGTGGCGGCGCTCGGCGGCTATGGCGAGGTGTTCACGCGCAACGTGCTCGCAAGCGGCGTGATCCCGCAGATCTCCGTCATCATGGGGCCGTGCGCGGGCGGCGACGTGTATTCGCCCGCCATGACGGATTTCATCTTCATGGTGCGCGACACCTCCTATCTGTTCGTGACCGGCCCCGACGTGGTGAAGACCGTCACCAACGAGGAAGTGACCGCCGAGGAGCTTGGCGGCGCGAGCGTGCACACCACGCGATCGTCCATTGCGGATCGCGCCTACGACAACGACTTGGAGTGCCTCCTGCAAATGCGGCGGCTGATGGACTTCCTGCCGCAGAACAATCGCGATCCGGCGCCGCATCTGCCGACGCGCGACCCCATCAGCCGCGCGGAGCATTCGCTCGACACGCTGATCCCGAACGATCCGCACAAGCCCTACGACATGAAGGAGCTGATCGCGAAGGTCGCCGACGAGGGCGATTTTTTCGAGATCCAGGAGGCCTTCGCGCGGAACATCGTCACGGGATTCGCGCGGCTCGGCGGCTATCCCATCGGCATCGTGGCGAACCAGCCGATGGTGCTCGCGGGCGTGCTCGACAGCGACGCCAGCCGGAAAGCGGCGCGCTTCGTGCGCTTCTGCGACTGCTTCAATATCCCGCTCGTGACCTTCGTGGACGTGCCCGGCTTCCTGCCCGGCACCGCGCAGGAATATGGCGGCCTCATCAAACACGGCGCGAAGCTCTTGTTCGCCTTCGCCGAGGCGACCGTGCCAAAGGTGACGGTGATCACGCGCAAGGCCTATGGCGGCGCCTACGACGTCATGTCGTCGAAGCACATCCGCGGCGATGTGAACTACGCCTGGCCGTCTGCCGAAATCGCGGTGATGGGCTCGAAGGGCGCCGTCGAAATCCTCTATCGCTCCGAGCTTGGCGACAAGGACAAGATCGCCGCGCGCATCGCGGAATATAAGGAACGCTTCGAGAACCCGTTCATCGCGGCCGAGCGCGGCTATATCGACGAGGTGATCATGCCGTGGAACACGCGCTACCGCCTGGCGCGCGCGCTGAACATGCTGCGCACCAAGCAGCTCGAAAACCCCTGGAAGAAGCACAACAACATCCCGCTTTAGGCGCGCGCTGCGGTTCGCCCCGTTCGTCTCTGGGCGGGCGGGCGAGCGTTCGGCCATACCGGGCGTAAGCGTGCGAGCGGATACGGCCGGTTAACGCTATTGGGTTCGTTTTGCAAAAACGCGCCATTCAACGGTATTTTGATACCACATAGCGAAAAGCGTGGCGACCTTTGAGGAGGCATATGATGCCAGCATCGATAGATGCGTACACGTCTGGCGTCATCCAGATATCGAGACGATCGAAGTAATCGAGAACAACTTAGCTTCTCGATTACTGGGTTCCCGCCTTCGCGCGAACGACAGAGCTTTCAGCGCTTGGCATGAGAAGGCGTTGCCGCGCCTGTAGCCGCCAGCTATAACGCGGTAATCGCTTTTTTCGGGGGCTGGGATGGCGGCGGACGATAGCAACGAGAAAAAGCCCGGCGCCGCCTGGCTTTACGCCGGGCTCGGCGTTTCGGGTCTGCTCAACATCGCTAGCATGGCGAGCGTCGTGGACGGCTTCGTCACATGGGCGACGTTCTTCCGCGAGTTCATCGGCGCGTATCGCTGGGCCATCCGCGATCCGCTCGCCTATGCCGGCAACGCGATCTGGCCCTTCGGCGGCATCCCCGGCTGGATCTTCGACGTCTTCGTACTTTGGGCCAGCCTGTTCATGACGCTCAACATTCTCTGGCTTCGCGCAACCGGGAAGATGGTTTTCAGCGAAATTCGCGCCATTTATCGCGACGACGGATTCGGCGCGGCATCGCTTGTCGCCTTGAACCTCATTCTGTTCCCGATAATGCTTGTAGCTGCATACATGGACGGCAGGGCCGGCGCCGGAACGCGCAGCGTTCTGAGAAACTTCGCGTACATCCTCGGGCTGTTCATCCTGATCCTGCTCGTCAATTGGCAGCTCAATAAGACCGCGTAACCCACGCCGCCGCCGCCAGCCGCCACTCAGCGCTGACCGTCGTTGTCATGGCCGCCCTTGAGACCGCCATCCAGGAGAAAAAAATACAACGCTTGCAATAGGGCTGGATGGCCGGGTCAAGCCCGGCCATGACAGAAGAGGCCCGTCAGACGCCGGCGAGGAGTTGGACCTCGACGCGCGCGAGCGCCTGCGCAGCCGCGGCGAGGCGCTTGTCCGCCGTCACGAGGGGCGCGCCCTCGCGCCGGGCCAGCGCGAGATAGAAGCAGTCGTAGGCGGGATGGTTGAGCGAGATCGCGATTTCCGCTGCGTCCCCGGCAAGGGCTCGCAAGCTCGCCAGCCTATGGAAGCAGATGGGCATTTCCGCCACCGCCGCCTGCATCTCGTCGGGCGACATATAGCCGGCTCGCACCGCCTTCCAGAAGGCGTTCGCCGTCTCGGCCAGGATCAGCTCGGGCGCGCGAGCGTGTGGCCGGCGTGAAGCAACGAGACCGCGCTTGGCCACGCGAAAGCGGGGACGAACCAGCGCACGGCGACGCTGGCGTCAACGATAAGGTTCGTCATTTTCGCGATCTTCGCGGATGGCGGCGGTTGCGTCGAAAGCGATGTCGCCGCCATGACGCTCCCTGATCGTCTCGCGGATGCGGTCCATCCCGGCGAGGATTTCCGCGCGGCTCGGCTTCGCGGCTTCCGTGAGGATGTCGCGCACCGTCTGTTCGAGCGATTTGTCCGCGACAGCCGCGCGCCGCTTCAGGCGCTCGATCACGCTGTCGTCGAGGTTTCGAACGAGGATCTGTCCCATCTGCCGCGCCTCATGCTATCATAGTGATAGCATATAGGCTTTTTGGAGCGGGGGCAATTCCCAGCTCGGAGGCGATCATGCAACTGGCGGATCGGGAAGCTTACCGTAAACCGCTGGTGCGCGCGGCCCGTCTTCCGTCATGGCCGCCCTTGAGGCCGCCATCCAGAGATGAAAACACGAGGCTAAGCAGAACTCCGCCGGTTTGCCCAACGCATTGTCATCCCGGCCAAGCGAAGCGCGAGCCGGGATCCACAAAAAATGAGCGCTCTATTAAGATCCCGGATACGGCGCAGGCGCCGTTCCGGGATGACCGGCAAAGGCCATCCGTTGGCTTAATTGGGAAACTCTGCTTAGAAGGGGAGCTGGATGGCCGTGGGTCGGCCCGGCCATGACGGAAGGGTCGGGTTTGCCCTTCGCCGCGCGCAAACCCGTTCGCGCTTGGCGCCAACCCGTCGATTTGCCCAACGCATTGTCATCCCGGCCAAGCGAAGCGCGAGCCGGGATCCACAAAAAATGAGCGCTCTATTAAGATCCCGGATACGGCGCAAGCGCCGTTCCGGGATGACCGGCAAAGGCCATCCGTTGGCTTAATTGGGGAACTCTGCTTAGAAGGGGAGCTGGATGGCCGTGGGTCGGGCCCGGCCATGACGGAAGGGTCGGGTTTGCCCTTCGCCGCGCGCAAACCCGTTCGCGCTTGGCGCCAACCCGCCGATTTGCCCAACGCATTGTCATCCCGGCCAAGCGAAGCGCGAGCCGGGATCCACAAAAAATGAGCGCTCTATTAAGATCCCGGATACGGCGCAAGCGCCGTTCCGGGATGACCGGCAAAGGCCATCCGTTGGCTTAATTGGGGAACTCTGCTTAGAAGGGGAGCTGGATGGCCGTGGGGTCGGGCCCGGCCATGACGGAAGGGTCGGGTTTGCCCTTCGCCGCGCGCAAACCCGTTCGCGCTTGGCGCCAACCCGCGCATCTTCTATTTTACGGGCATGACAGCTCTCCCCCATCGCTCCGAGCCTGACGCCTCCGCCGCGCCCGCGGTGAAACCCTCGCTTGCGGGCATGACGAAGCCTGAGCTTATGGATGCGCTGGCGCTTGCGGGCGTTCCGGCGAGCCAGAGCAAGATGCGCGCGGCGCAGCTCTGGAACTGGATATATGCGCGCGGCGCGCAGGACATCCTCGCGCTCACCAACATCGCAAAGGGTCTGCGCGCGGAACTCGACGCGCGCTTCACGCTGGCGCGGCCGGAAATCGCAGCCGAGCAGATCTCCGAGGACGGCACGCGCAAATGGCTGCTGCGGCTGGCGCCGGGCCGCGCGGGCGAGCGCGCGCCGGAAATCGAAACGGTCTACATTCCCGAGCCGGATCGCGGAACGCTGTGCATTTCGAGCCAGGTCGGCTGCACGCTCACCTGCAGCTTCTGCCATACCGGCACCCAGCGGCTCGTGCGCAACTTGACGGCGGCGGAGATCGTCGGGCAGATCCTCGTCGCGCGCGACCGCATCGGCGACTGGCCCGGCGCGAGCGCTCCCGCCGATGGGCGCGGCATCCCCGAAATCGGAGCGCAAGATCACCAACATCGTGCTCATGGGCATGGGCGAGCCGCTCTACAATTTCGACGCCGTGAAGGCCGCCGTCGCGTTGGCCGCCGATCCCGACGCGCTCTCCTTCTCCAAGCGCCGCGTCACGCTCTCGACTTCGGGCGTGGTCCCGACGATCGGGCGCGCGGGCGCCGAGATGGGCGTCATGCTCGCGATTTCGCTGCATGCGGTGCGCGACGCGCTTCGCGACGAGCTTGTGCCGATCAACCGCAAATATCCCATCGCCGAGCTGCTCGACGCCTGCCGCGCCTATCCCGGCCTGTCGAACGCGCGGCGCATCACCTTCGAATACGTAATGCTGAAGGGCGTGAACGATAGCGTCGCCGAGGCGAAGGAGCTGGTGCGGCTCTTGGCGCGCATCCCGGCGAAGATCAACCTGATCCCGTTCAATCCGTGGCCCGGCGCGCCTTTCGAGTGCTCGGACTGGGCGCAGATCGAGCGCTTCGCCGATATCGTCAACCGGGCCGGCTATGCGAGCCCGATCAGGACGCCGCGCGGGCGCGACATCATGGCGGCCTGCGGGCAGCTCAAATCGGCGAGCGAAAAGCTGAAGGCGAGCGCGCTTCGCGATAAAAGCGCATGCGCCGAGGCGGGCGCCTGATCGGAGCAAGGGAGCGGGGATGAGCCTTTTTCGGTTCTTGTGGGTGCTGTTCGCGGTGGCGATTTCCGGCGCCATCGGCTGGGCCTCGCTGTTTGCGTTCAGCGCGGTGAAGATCTGGCAGCACCTGGAGGCTGTCGAGGCGGCCGCGCCCAACTTCGATGCGGATCCTCTCTTTTCCGCCATGGAGAGGGCGATCGGCGCCATGCAGGGCGGTTCGGCCGTCTTCATCGCGGCGGCCATTGTGGGCGTGCTTCTCAGCGAAGTTTTCCGGTCGCGCTCGCTGATTTTCTACGTCGGTGCCACCGGCGGGCTGACGGCCGCGCTCGCCGCCGCGTGGCGGCTGGGCGGCTCGCCCGGCGCCGCCCCGGCCATGACGCTGGCCATGGCGGGATTTGTCGCCGGCTTCATCTATTGGCTGGTCGCGGGTGCGAACGACAGGCGCGCTTGATCTGCGCGCTCGCGTTGAATTTGCGCCGTAAATCGCGCCCGAAACGCCGCCAATTTTTCGAAAATACTGCGACCCCCGTTTGCGGTATCGCGACAAGCTTACGCTAGCTTAGCGCCCGCGATGAAGTTACATATCGAGGGCAACATGCGCAGTTTATCCAATAAGGTCCGTTCCGCTTACGCGTGGCTTGGGGTCGATTCCGAGAAGGGCGTCGCGGCAATCGAATACGGCCTTCTCGCCGCTTTGATCGCAGTGGGCATCGTCACCGCCGTCGGGCTTGTCGGCACGAACCTCACAGGCGTGTTCAACCTTGTGGCGTCGAATGTCCATAGCTAGAGCTTATGCGCTTTCGATGGAATTGAAAGCGCGCCTTAGCTCTTTGTTTTGCCGTGCGTCGTGCCGGAAAACCGCTTCACGCTTTTCCGGAGGCGTTCTAGGGTTCCGTCCCTGACGAGGCCCTCACTGCAAGCGTAAATGACGAACGGCCGCGAAAGCGAAGATGTCCTGGTTATCGGAGGCGGCTTGGCTGCGCTTTGCGCGGCCATTTCCGCGCGCCAGGCGGGCGTCTCGGTGCTGATGGCGGAGGCGGCGCCGCTCGCGCTTCGCGGCGGCAACAGCCGGCATTCGCGCAATCTGCGGATCGTGCACGCGGCGCCCGCGGCGGCGCTTCCAGGCGCGTACGGCGAAGCCGAGTTCCTGGACGATCTCGCCAGGGCGTCCCAGAATGCGGGCGATGACTCGATGGCGCGCGTGCTCGTTCGCCAGTCGGCGGCTTTGCCGTCTTGGCTTGCGAGCCACGGCGCCGTTTTCCAAACGAAACACATTCCGTATTCCCGGAAGACTGCATTTTTCCTCGGCGGAGGCAAGGCGGCGCTCAACGCGCTCTACGCCACGGCCGAGCGCCTGGGCGTGCGCATCGTTTACGGCCAAGCCATCGGCGCTGTGCATATGAAGGACGGCGCCGCCGGGCCTTTTCGCGCGCGCTCCATCGTCGCCTGTTGCGGCGGCGAGCAGGCCAACACGGCATCCCAAGGATACATCAACCGGGGAACGCCCTTCGCGCAAGGCGAGGTTCTGCGCTCGCTGCTTTCGCAAGGGATCGCAGCGGTGGGAAGCCCGGACGCCGCTCATCTTGTCGCGGTCGACGCCCGTTTCCCCGGCCCCGACGGCGGCATCGTTACGCGGGTCGACGGCATGGAGCATGGCATCGCGGTCGATTTTGCCGGGAAGCGATTTCAAGATGAAACCGCGATCAGAGGCCCCACGCGCTACAGCATATGGGGCCGGCTGGTGGCGGATCTGCGCGAACGCCGCGCCGCGCTGATCCTCGACGCCGATGGCTTGCGGAAAGTCCCGCCTTTTGCGTTCCCTCCGCTTCAGGCCGGCTCGCTGGCGGAATTGGCGTTTCTTCTGGGCCTGGATGCGAAGCCCGTAGAGGATGCGGCGAAGGAACTCCGGCCGGGTCGGCCGTCCGCCCTTTTTTGCTGTTCCGATCCGCCCGGGGGTCGCCTTCACCTGCCGGGGCGTCAAGGCCGATGAAAAGGCGCGGGTCGTGGGGGAGGACGGCGCCCCTCGCACCGGCATATTCGCCGCAGGCATGATCATGGCGCCCAACATCCTCGGGACGGGTTATCTCGCCGGCGCCGGCATGACCATCGGGGCGGTGTTCGGCCGCATCGCGGGAGAGGAGGCAGCGCGGCATGTCCTTGGCTGAAGCGCGCCGCATCATGGCCATCTGCACGGTCTGCAACTACTGCACCGGCTTCTGCGAGACGTTTCGCGCGGCCGAGCGCCGCCGCGAGTTCAGCGATGGCGATCTCGTCTATCTCGCCCATCTCTGTCACAACTGCGGAAATTGCCAGCCGGCCTGCCAATACGCCCCGCCGCATGGGTTTGCGGTCGATGTCCCGCGCACGCTGGCGGAAGTGCGGAAGCGATCGTGGCGGGACCGGTCATGGCTCGCCGCCGCTTGCGTTCCGCTATCGGCGGCTCTTGCTCTGTGCGTCGTCCCGTGGGGAGTTCTGTTCGCGCGGCATGCAGGCCCAGGCGCTTTCTACGCCGTGCTGCCGTTGCCGGCGCTCGTCGCGGCGACTGCGCTGCCGTTGGCGTTTTCGCTGGCGGTCTTGACTTTGGGCGTTCTGCGCTTCTGGCGCGAGAGCGGCGGCGGCTGCGCGTGGCAAGCATTGCCGGCGGCGCTAGGCGATGCGTTGAACTTGCGAAACCTTCGCGGAGGCGGAGCGGAGTGCGAACAGGGCGCCGCCCGGCGCTTCTGTCACAACGCGCTGGTCTTCGGTTTCGCTTTGTGTTTCGCGGCGACGGCGGCGGCGACCTTCTATCATCATGTCCTGGGCTGGTTGGCGCCTTATTCGATTATGAGCCTGCCCGTGCTGCTGGGGACGGCGGGCGGGGCCGGCATGATAGCGGGCGCCGCGGGATTGGCCTGGCTCAAAGCCAGCGCCGATCCGGCATTGGACGCGGCGCCGAGGGATTATTCCTTTCTCGCGCTCCTGTTCGCCGTCGCTCTGACAGGCCTGGCGCTGCTGGCGTTGCGCGATACGGAGGCGATGGGCTTGCTGCTCGCGGCGCATCTCGGCTGCGTCGCCGGTTTCTTCGCCACGCTGGCTTTCGGCAAATTCGCCCATGCGCCTTATCGGATGGCGGCGCTTCTGCGAGCCGCCAAGGAAAGACGGCAGAACCCGGGTTAGCGGTGATCCCGGGTTGGCTATTCACCATTTGCGACCGTGGTCTCCCTGAAGCCGATAACGGTCCTGCATCTCATGGTAAGGCCGAACTCGAACATCGAGCCTATTTCCGAGGCGCCGCCGCCATCAATGCCCGGCCAGAGCCTCTTTCCTGTCGCGCAGTTTGCGGCTTGCGCTTTGAACAGGACTCGCTAACTTTTCGCGATCGGCGACCTGTTTCGCATATGCATTTTCGCAGATGATGCGATAAACGATATTCCAGCTTCGCGCTTTTGGATCGTCAGGTAGCGGCTCTTCGACAGGTAAACGCCATGCTGACGGAGAGGCCGACATAAAGTGCCGGGTTTTCATGGACTCGGTGGTTTCTCCGCAGGTGAAGGTCGCATCGCGAAACCGGACTTCATAAGACACTGTAACATCTCGGGCCGCCACGGGCGTCGCCACGATCAAAAACGCAAGAGCCAATTTCTTCATAAACGAATCTCCCGTTATGGTTTGTATATTACATAGTTACAACTTGCTAAAAAAAGCTTAAGCGAGGCAGCGGGGATCGGACCGGCCGCGCTTTTGGCATCGCAATCGCGATTTCTGGTTTTGGGGGTAGCGCCGGTAACGGCACTGCTTCAGCCCGTCTCTCGACCCCGATATAATCGGATGCAGCGGCGTTTCGGCCGTCCCCGCGAAAGCGGAGACCAGTATTCGATGAGCGTCGAGATACGCGGAGTTTAGCCCAGCGAAGCCGGGGCCGGGAATGACTCCGAATGGCATGAGGCCGGCTTTAAGTCCGATTTTCTAATCCTCGCCGTCGATGGCGTGGAAGAATGTTCCCGTCACCGAGCCCCTGCGAGAGCCTTTTTCGGGCGATGACGCGCAGGCGGCGCCCACAAGATCGAGCAGCGGAGCGTCATCGACCGAAAGCACGGACGCATAATGGAACTCGTGTCCGAAAACGAGGCCCTGCTCCCGGCCGATGGCGCAATCGGCGAGAAGGCGGACCCGCCGATAACCGAGATGAAGCTTGCGCCTGGCGAAACTCGTTTCGAGCCCGAGGAGACCGGCCATTTCATGGCGAACCCCTGCCGCGTCCTCAAGCCCCGCGCCAAGAGCCATATAGCCTCCGCATTCGCCGTGGATGGCGGCGCCGCGCGCGGCGGCCTCTTTCAGCCCTCTGCGGAAGCGCTCGCAGGCCGCAAGCAGCCCCGCATGAAGCTCGGGATAGCCGCCGGGCAGCCAGACCGCATCGGCCGCCGCATCCGGCGGTTCGTCGCACAAGGGCGAGAAGAGCCGAATTTCCGCGCCCGCCTCACGCCATCCCTGCAAGACGTGGGGATATGTAAAGGAGAACGCATGGTCCTTGGCCAGAGCGATCCGCTGGCCGGGCGGCGGAATGGGCGGCTTCCCGGCCCCCTCCGTGAAAGCGCCGCTCAATGCGGCAGGGCTTGCACATGACACGAGCGCATCCAAGGACACATTCGCCGTAACAACCTTGGCGAGTTCATCGAGGTAATCCTCGATGCCGGCGAGTTCGCTCGCCTGAACGAGTCCCAGATGCCGGTCGGGAAGGGCCAGGCCGCTGCTCCGCATCACCGCGCCAAGGACGGGAAGTCCGATGCGTTCGATTGCCGGCCTGATAGAATCCGCGTGGCCAGGACCTGCAACGCGGTTGAGGATGACGCCCGCAAGCCGGATATCGTCGCGATAGGCCCGGCAGCCCAGGGCGACGGCCGCCGCCGTTTCCGCCTGCGCGGAAACATCCAGCACCAGAATGACGGGCCAGCCGGTCAGCGCGGCGAGATCGGCGGTTGAGCCCTTGCCGCCGCAGCGGCCCTCCCCGCGCGCGCCGTCGAAAAGCCCCATGACGCCTTCGGCAATACAAATATCTGCGCCAGCGGAGGCCTTGCCGATAAGGTCCGCGATGAGGTCGCGCCGCATGCTCCATGTGTCGAGATTGAAGCTATCGCGCCCCGTGGCCTCCTTGTGAAAGGCGGGATCGATGTAATCGGGACCGCACTTGAACGGCTGCACGGTCAAGCCGCGGCGCCTCAACGCGCTCATAAGCCCAAGCGCTAGCGTGGTCTTTCCGGCGCCGGACCGAGGCGCGGCAATGATGACGCCAGGCGCCTTTCCGCTAGCCGTCATGGGCCATCACCATGTTCGGGCTCAGAGTTTGGCGCAGCGCGGCGATGGCGCCTATGACGATGATGGCCGGCGGCTTGACGGCGTTCGACGCGGCATCGGCGGCGGCATCGCCAAGGCGCGTCTCCAGCACCCGTTCCTCTCTCGTGGCTGCCGAGGAAATAATGGCGACTGGCGTATCGCGGCTTAAACCGCCGCGCTGAAGCGCAGCTGAGATTTCCGCAAGACCAGCCAGCGCCATGTAGAGGATGAGCGGCTGCCCGGCCTGCGCCAGCTTTTCCCAGCGCGCAGGGTCCTCATCGGCGCAATGGCCGGTCGCCAGGATCAGCGCATGGTTCGTTTCGCGCATTGTTGCGGGTATTCCGGCGAGCGCGGGCGCGGCAAGCCCTGACGTGACGCCCGGGACAACCCTGAACGGAACGCCGGCGCGGGTCAGCGCAACCGCCTCTTCGCCTCCCCGCCCGAACACGAACGGATCGCCCCCTTTAAGGCGCGCCACGCGCCGCCCCGTTCTGGCGAGGCCGATAATCTTCTCGTTGATGTCGCGCTGGTGCGCGGAGGGTTTGCCGCCGCGCTTTCCTACGAAGTGGGCCTCCGCCTCCGTCCGGGCGAATTCGAAGACGCGCTCATCGATGAGTGCGTCATACACAATGTCGTCGGCCGACTGCAAAGCATGGAAAGCGAGCATCGTCATCAGGGCCGGATCGCCTGGACCGGCCCCGATAAGCCAGACCTCGCCGGGCCGGAACTCGGGAAACGGCAAACTTGTCTTGGGACGCGGATCGCTCATTCCGGCCGGCCCCGGTAGCGCCGCTGATAGGACGCATCGTACAAGGCGCTCTCGCGAAACTCCTCCGCTCCAAGCGCCGGTCCGACCAGGATAAGGGCCGTGCGTTCAATCGCGCCTGCTTCCGCGACGGCTTCGACGATGCGGCCGAGAGGCGCGCGGACGATTTTTTCCTCGGGCCAGCTCGCCCGGTAAACGACGGCGGCGGGGCAATCCGCGCCATAGTGCGGCGCAAGCTCGGCGACCGTTTTTTCGAGCGCGTGGATCGAAAGATGGATGGCGAGCGTGGCGCGGGTGGCGGCGAAGGCCGCAAGCGTTTCGGCCGGCGGCATGGCGGAGGCCCGGCCCGGCGTGCGGGTCAGCACAAGGGATTGCGCCACCTCCGGAAGCGTCAACTCGCGGCGCAGAGCCGCCGCAGCCGCGGCGAAAGCGGGCACGCCCGGCGTAACCGTATAGGCGATGCCCAACGCATCGAGCCTGCGGGATTGCTCGCCAAGCGCGCTCCAGATCGACAAATCGCCCGAATGAAGCCGCGCCACATCCAACCCGGCGTTCGAGGCCGCCACGCACTCCGCGACGATTTCGTCGAGCGCCATCGGCGCGGTATCGAGAATGCGAGCGCCCGCCGGACAATAATCGAGCAGCGCCTTCGGCACCAGAGAACCGGCATAGAGGCAAACCGGGCAGCGCGCGATCAGATCGCGTCCCCGAACGGTGATGAGGTCTGCCGCGCCCGGCCCCGCGCCAATGAAATGAACGGTCATTTGCCTTCTCCGATGGCGATGGCGCAGGTCGCTTCCCTGTTCGACACGCGCGCGGCGAGCAGACGGGCATCGCGCCCGGCGGCTGCGATGGCGGCGGTCTCCGCAATCGACGGCACGCCTTTGAGATCGAGCACCCTCTGAGAAAAACTCAGCGCCCTGTCCGACGCCAGCGCGAGTTCCGGCTGCGCCACCAAAATGAGCGGCAGCGAAAGGCGGTTCGCCGCATCGCGCAAACCGGGCTCATCGCCCTTTTCGGCGGCGGTGGCCAGCGCATTCAGCGCCGAACGCTCCAGCCGGCATTCCGCAAGCGCCGCCTCTATGCTGTGCTCTATGGCGGCGGCGCCCGCGCCGCGCCGGCATCCTATCCCGGCGACGATCATGACTTTACCGCCCGCCACTGCGTGACCGGCATGGCGGCGCGCCAGCCGTGAAAGCCGCCGATCTTCCCCGCCTTGCTGATCTCGATCCGAACGAGTTCCCCGCCATGCCGGTGGAAGGCTCGCTGGAGCCGCGTCTCGCTTTCGAGCGTGACGGCGTTGGCGACGATGCGGCCGCCCGGACGAAGCGCGGCCCAGGCGGCGTCGAAAACCCCTTTGTCGGTAAAGCCGCCGCCAATGAAGACGGCGTCAGGCGTCGGAAGTCCCGCCAGCGCTTCGGGCGCGCGGCCTATGACGACCTGAAGGTCGGGAGCGCCGAGCGCGAGCGCGTTGCGCATGGCGCGCGCCGCCCGGTCCTCGCGCTCCTCGACGCCGATGGCCCGCAGCGAAGGATGGCGAAGCATCCATTCGATGGCGACGAAGCCGGCGCCAAGGCCTATGTCCCACAAGAGTTCGCCCTGACGCGGCGAGAGCGCGGCCAGCGTGACGGCCCGGACTTCCCGCTTCGTAAGCTGGCCGTCGCTCTCGTAAATCTCGTCCGGCAACCCGGGCGACAGGCCGATGACCTGGCTTTTGGAGTCAGCCGCGACTTCGATGCCGATGAGGTTCAGCGCGCTAACGCCGGCAAAGTCGAGGGCGCGGGCGCGGTGGCGCGTTATCCGCTCCCTCGGGCCGCCCAACTCTTCGAGCACGGCGAGCGAGGAGTCGCCGAAGCCGCGCTCGGTCAGAAGCTTCGCCGCCTTGGCGGGCGTCGATCCATCCCAGGACAGTGCAAGGATGCGCGCGCCCGGCTGAAGATGGCGGATGAGGCCCTCGATAGCGCGCCCATGCAGCGCAATCGTCGCCGTGTCCTGCAAAGCCCAGCCCAGGCGGCTCGAGGCGAGGCTGAACGACGACGGCTGCGGCACGCAGATCATTTCGTCCGCCGGAACGAGCGCCGCGATCTGCTTGCCGACGCCGAAATGGAACGGGTCGCCGCTCGCGAGCACCGCTACGGGGCGCCCCCGCCGCGCGAGGATCGCCGGAAACGCATCGTGCAGCGGGCTCGGCCACGCCAGCCGTTCGCCCTTGATGAGCTGCGCCGCAAGTTCGAGATGCCGCCCGCCGCCAACCACCAGTTCAGCCGACGAGACAAGGCTCCGCGCGAGCGGCGAAAGCCCGTCCGCGCCATCCTGGCCGATGCCGACAATGGACAGCCAGCGGCTCCTCGTGTTCTCTGTACTGACTTCCATGCTCGGACCCGATCATGCGCATTCTTATTCTTGGCGGTACGGCCGACGCCTCGGCGCTGGCGAAACTTCTCGCGGGCGACAATCGTTTTCAGCCGACATTATCGCTTGCCGGGCGGACCGCTTCCCCGGCCACGCCGCCGATCCCCTATCGCATCGGCGGGTTCGGAGGCTGGGAAGGGCTTGCCGCTTATATCGGGGCTGAAGGCGCGCGCGCGGTGGTGGACGCCACGCACCCCTTCGCCGCGCGCATTTCCGCGAACGCTGTGAAGGCGGCCGAGGCGACGGGCGCGCCGCTCACGAGTTTGATCCGGCCAGCCTGGAAGCAGCGAGAAGGCGACAACTGGATTTCGGTCCCGACGCCCGAAGCCGCAGCAGCAGCGCTTGGGCCTGTTCCGCGCACCGTATTTCTCGCCACCGGACGGCTGGAGCTGCCCGCCTTCGCCGCCGCGCCGCATCACCATTATATCGCGCGCGTCATCGATCATCCTGGGGATGTCGCGCTGCCGCCGCGTATCGATTTCATCTACGACCGCGGCCCGTTCGACGCCGCCGCAGAAAAGCGGCTCCTCTCCGAGCGCCGCGCCGGGATTGTCGTTTCGAAAAACTCCGGCGGCGCGGCCACCTATGGCAAAATCGAGGCGGCGCGCGCGCTGGGCCTTCCCATCGTCATGATCGAGCGGCCAGACAAGCCCGCCGGTCAAACGGTTGGGAGCGCGTCTGAGGCCATGCGCTGGCTCGAATCCCTGCTTCACAGATCCTCCGAGCGCGGCGTGTAGACGAAAGGCGGCCGGCCGGGCCGCTCAATCAGCCGGGTAGCGCTCGCGCCGACGATGACGAGCGTGCGCATGTCGGCGGACGCGGCTTTGGCTTCGGAGAGCGTGGTCAGAGCGACTTTTGCTTCGGCCGTTCCCGCCGCGCGCGCGAACAGCGTCACCGTTTCGGCGCCCTTGAGCGTCCGCAAGAAATCGAAAGCGCGGTCGAGCTGATGAGGCCGCGCCTTCGAAGCCGCGTTGTACAGCGCGATGACGAAATCCGCCTCGGCGGCGGCCTTCAGGCGCCGTTCGATGGTCGCCCAGGATTTGAGATTGTCCGACAGCGATATGGCGCAGAAATCGCCGCCGAGCGGCGCGCCCACGCTGGCCGCCGCCGCCAGCATCGCCGTCACGCCGGGCTCCACGCGGATGTCGAGTTCGCGCCAAGCCGGCTCACCCTTCTCCACAGCTTCGAAAACCGCCGCCGCCATGGCGAACACGCCAGGGTCGCCGCCGGAAACGACCGCGACGCGGCGTCCGCTCGCGGCCAGCGTCAGCGCAAGACGCGCGCGGTCCAGCTCGACGCGGTTGTCGGAGGCGTGCACGGTTTGATCCTCGCGGATTTCGGGGATGCGGTCGAGATAAGGGCCGTATCCGACGAGGTCGGCGGCCTTGGCGAGGGCGCGTGCGGCGGCGGGCGTGATGAGATCGGCCGCGCCGGGCCCGAGCCCGACAATGGTAAGCCGGCCGCTCAGAGCCGCCTCCCCTGGCCCGGTATCAGGATCATCGAGAAGTAGGGCGCGCACTCATCCGCCACTTCGGCCAGAGGCGCGATGCGCTCGCCCGGCATGGCGCCGCGCTCGACATAGATAGCCCGGTCGAGGAGATCGGCGGCGGCCACGGCGCGGCGGATCTTCGCCATGTTGCGCCCGACCTTCATGATCACGGCTGCGTCGGCGCCGGAAAGACGGCGGGTCAGCGCCGCCTCGTCGAGAGTTCCCGGCAGCACGGTCAGCACATCGTCGCCCCAGGTCAAGGGCGCGCCCGCGCGCGCGGAGCAGCCCGAAAATCCGGTGACGCCGGGGACGACCTCTACGGGGAAACCGGCGGCAAGGCGCCGCCAGATGTGCATGAACGAGCCATAGAAGAACGGATCGCCTTCGGCCAGAAGGCCAACGGACTCGCCGGCTTGCAGGCGCGCCGCAATAGACGCCGCCGCCTCGGCATAGAAGTCGCGGATCTGCCGTATGTATCCAGGATCGGCGACGGGAAGCTCCGTGGTGACGGGATAATGCAGCGGCAGTTCCGTCCGCCCCGGCTCGATCAGCGGCGCGGCGACCTGACGCGCGTTGCTCCTGTTCCCGGCCTTGGCGAAATAGGCGAGCGTGTCGACGGTGCGGATCAGCCCCGCGGCTCGAAGCGTCATCAGGCGCGCATCGCCGGGGCCGACGCCGATGCCGTACAGCGTTCCGGGCGAAGCGGCGCCCATGATGGCGTCGAGCGCGCTCATTCGGCGTCGCTCGCAAGCGCATTGACCGCCGCGACCGCCATTGCGCTGCCGCCCTTGCGCCCTCGCACGATCAGATAGGGGATGCGGGCAAACGCGGCGAGCGCCTCTTTCGATTCCGCGGCGCCGACGAAGCCGACCGGGGTTCCGATCACTGCGGCGGGCGCCGGCGCTCCTTCGCCGATCATTTCGATGAGCCGGAACAGCGACGTTGGCGCATTGCCGATGGCGACCACGGACCCGGCGAGATACGGCGGCCACAGCGCCATCGCGGCGGCCGAGCGCGTGTTTCCGGCGGCGCGGGCGAGGTCCGGCGTGCGCGGATCGTCGAGCGTGCAAATCACCGTGTTGTTCGCAGGCAACCGGCTTCGGGTGATCCCTTGCGCGACCATCTTGGAGTCGCACAGGATCGGCGCCCCGCCGAGAAGCGCGCTCCGCGCGTTTTCGGCGAAGTACGCCGACATTTCGATGTCGTCCGCGATTTCCACCATGCCGCAGGCGTGAATGATGCGAACGGCGACCTTTTCCTCTCGAAGAGAGAAGCGCGCGAGTTTGGCCTCGGCTCGAATGGTCGCAAAAGATTGCCGGTAAATCTCGGCCCCGTCGCGAATATAATCCAAAGGTTCAGGCATGAATTTCCAGCTCTTTCGATTTCGCCGCTGCGCGCGGCGCGACGCGTGCGAGTTCTTCGCAAACCGCGTTCCGGCGCGGCGTCCATAGTCCCCGGCGCAGGGCGTCGAACAGCCGCTCCGCCATCGCTTCCGCCGCGGCGGGATTGGCTGCGCGAAGCGCGCCGGCAAAAGCCTCATCCGCAAAAAGAGCGTCGTGCGTTGCGTCGAAAAGGTGGCTCGGCGCGGCTTCGGTTGCCGCCGCGAAAGCGAACAGCGCATCCACGCCCTGCGCCATTTCCGCGACGCCCGCGTGGCCGTGTTCGAGCATCGAGGCGAGCCAGCGCGGATTGGCGAGGCGGCCGCGCACCACGCGCGCGATCTCCTGCTGGAAGGAGCGGACGGCCGGCGCCTCGGGCTTGCTCGTGTCGAGGTGATAAAGCGCGGGCGCGGCGCCCAGCGAGGCGGCGGCGGCGGCGAACCCGCCGGCATAATCGGCGACGCCGTCGCCATCGAGCACATCGCGTTCGCGGTCGTCCTGCGCATGCACCAGCGCGTCCGCATCCGCAACCCGCGCCTTGAACGCGGCTGGCGCCGGCGCGCCGTCGCCGCCGCCGTCATAGGCGTGAGAGGAAGCGGCGAGATAGGCGCCGCCGATGTCTTCGCGCGCCGTCCATTCGCCGTCGAGCGCTTGCGCCGCAGCGCCAGCGCCGTAAACGCCAGGCGCGCCGCCGAAAATGCGTTCCAGGCTCTCGCCGCGCCTCCGCGCCGCCGCGAGCGGATTCCATTCCGCCTCCTCGTCGAGCGCGCTGACGAGGCGCACCGCCGAAGCGAACAGCAGCATCTGGCTTTCGAAAATATCGCGGAACAGCCCCGACACCCTGAGCGTCACGTCGATCCTCGGCCGGTCGAGCATGGCAAGCGGGATCGCCTCCACGCCGGTCACGCGGTTCGCCGCGATGTCCCAGACGGGGCGCGCGCCGAGATAGGCCAGCGCCTGGGCGAGATCGTCTCCCCCGGTGCGAAGCGTGGCCGAGGCCCACAGGTCGAGAAGCAGCGACTTCGGATAATCGCCGCAATCCTGGAGGTGACGGCGGATGACCTCGCCGGCCGCGCGCGCGCCAATCGCGGCGGCGGTTCGCGTCGGGATCGAGCGGGGATCCATTGTGGTGAGGTTCCGGCCGGTCGGAAGCACGTCCAGCCGCCCGCGCGTGGGCGCGCCGGAGGGACCGGGCCGCACGCGCCGCCCATCGAGCGACGCGATAAGGCCCTCGCGCTCCAAGGCCCCGCACTGGGACAAAAGGCTTTCGACGGATTTCGCCTCATCTCCCTTGAGCCCCGCCGCCTGGCCGATTGCGGCTGTCAGCGCGGCGCAGCTTTCGGCGTCCGGGGCGCGGCCGAAAACGTGCAGCTTGTCGCGAATGGCGAGTTCCTTGATGTCGCAAAGCTGAGCGTCGAGCTTCGCGATGGCCTCGCGCGGCGTATCGTCCGGCGTCACGCCGCAATCCTTGGCGAGCCCGGAGCGCGAGGCCCGGTCGAGAACCTCTTCTTCGAGCAATCTCGCGCGGCGTCCGTCCACGCCGTCGGCTTCGGCGTATTCCTCCAAAAGCCCCTCAAGCTCGGCCATGCCGCCATGCAGCCCCGCCTTTGTCAGCGGCGGCGTCAAATGACCGATGGTGACGGCGCTCAGCCGCCGCTTCGCCTGAACGGCCTCGCCCGGATTGTTGACGATGAAGGGATAAATCACGGGGACCGGGCCAAGAACGGCCTCGGGGAAACAGGCGGCCGAGAGCGCAAGCGCCTTGCCCGGCAGCCATTCGAGCGTCCCGTGCGTGCCGAGGTGGATCATCGCGTCGATGCGCTCGCGCTCCCTGAGCCAGGCGTAGAGCGCGACATAGCCGTGCCGCGGCGCGCAAGCCCCATCGTGGTAGCCCTGCTTGCGATCCCCCAAGGCGCCGCGATCGGGCTGGAAAAGAATTATCGCCTTCCCGGCTCTTAAGCAGGGAAAGCGGAAACGGCCGGCGCTGAAGGACGGATCGCTTTCCGGCGCTCCCCACGTCTCAATGAGCCTTGTTTGCAAGACATCCGGCCGGGCCGCGAGGAAAGCGCGATAGAAGCCGATGGGAATTTCGATGAAATCCCGCCCGCCGGGAATATCCGCCGCCAGAGCGGCCGCCGTCCATTTTTCAGGCCCGGCATCGTACCCCTCGCCGGCGAGCAGCGTGAGGATTTCGCGGACGCTTTCGAAGGAATCCAAGCCGACGGCGTAACCGCTCCGGCCGGCGCGCGCGGGGTAGTCCGAGAGAACGATGGCGAGTTTTCGCTCGGCGCGTGGCGTCTTCGAAAGCCGCGCCCAGGCGGCGGCGAGCTTGGCCACGTAGGAAACGCGATCCGCCGAGGGCGCGTGTTTCGTCTCCGCATGTTCGAACAGCGGATCGGCGGCGCCGCCGGCCTTGAACGAAATGGCGCGCGTAAAGATGCGCCCTTCCACCTCTGGCAAAACCACGTTCATTGCGAGATCGGAGGGGCCAAGCCCGCGCGCGGACGCCTCCCACGCCTCATAAGGGGCGCCCGCAAGCGCGACCTGCAAGACGGGGACATTCGCGGCGTCGAGCACCGATGAGCCGTCGCCTCGAAGCGCCGAGAAGGCGGTGGCGTTCACAATGATCGCAGGTTTCCGCGCCTCGATCAGCCGGGAGACGATGGGCGCGGCTTCAGGGTCCTTGAGGCTCGTAACCGCGATCCCGAATGGCGCCAGCCCCTCCTGGGCGAGAGCCTTCATGAGCGACTTCAGGGGCGCGTCGTCAGCCGCGATAGCCGCAGCGCGGTATCCGGCGACGAGAGCGGACGGGAGATCCGCCGCCCCGGCGACAAGATCGTCGATGGGGGCGAACGCCCCCGACGCGGTCAATCCAATCGCCGCAGGCATGGGCTCGGGCGGCGACAGGGTGAAATTCGCGCCCAGCAGGTTGGCGGCGAGCCGCAGGGCCTGGAGCAGGTTTTCCGGGCCGCCCTCGCGGAAATAACGGTCGAATAGAGCGAGCGCCGACGCGGGCGCGGTTGAGAGTTCGGCGAGCCTCGGGTCCGGCCGGTCGTCTCCCGGCAGCGCCACAAGAAAAATGCCTTTGCTTTGAGCAATCCCGGATAGCCGCTCAAACCCGTAGCGCCAGTAATCGAGGCCGCCGAGGCAGCGCACAACGATAAGGCGCGCGGCGGAAGCGGCTTTGGCGTAGAGATCGACCGACATGGGATGGCGGAGGCTCTTGAGGTTCGCCAGCCTTAGGCTCGGAAGAGTTTCGGCGCTCGCCCGCCACGCCGCCGCCAGCGCCGAAAGGTCGCTGTCGCTGAACGAAAGCGCCATGATGCCGGCCGGGGTCTGGCCGAGATCGACGGCGGTTTCCGTCTCATCGAGCGATGCGGAGGGGATGGCGAGCAAATGCATCCGCCTCAGCCCCCGATCGTGCGCCGGATGGCCCCGGCGTCGAGCCCGCGCTCGCCGATCACAACGAGGCGGCCGCCGCGCTGCTCCCCAGGCCTCCACGGCCGGTCGAACTGATGCTGGATGCGCGCGCCGACGCCTTGAACGAGAAGCCGCAGCGGCTTGCCCTTCACCTCGGCGAAGCCTTTGACACGCAAAATGTCGTGCGCATCGACGGCTCGCGCCAGCTTCTCCAGGAGTTCCTCCGGCGAGCCGAGCAGCGGCACATCGATGACGAAGCTTTCAAAATCGTCATGGTCGTGCGGCGCGCCCACGTCATGGTGCGACGGACGCCCATCGATGTCCGTCTCCGCGGCGGCGCCGATACCAAGCAGAATGGCCGGGTCGAGACGGCCGTTTGCGGCCTCCACCACTTTCACCGCACGCGAGGCCGTCGCCTTGATCTCGCCGCTCACGCGGGCGCGCTCGTCCTTCGTCATGAGGTCGGTCTTGTTCAGCACGATGAGATCGGCGCACAGAAGCTGGTCCTCGTAAACCTCCTCCAGAGGGTTATCGTGATCGAGAGAGCTGTCTTCGGCGCGCTGCCGGGCGAGAGCTTCGGGATCGGCGGCGAAGCGCCCGGCGGCGACTGCCGGTCCGTCGATCACGGCGATCACGCCATCGACCGTGACGCGCGAGGCGATGGCGGGCCAGTTGAAGGCCTGCAGCAGGGGCTTCGGCAGCGCCAGCCCCGAAGTTTCGATCAGAATGTGCTCCGGCGGCGTCTCGTGAGTCAGCAGAGCCGTCAGCGCGGGCACGAAGTCGTCCGCAACGGTGCAGCACAGGCAGCCATTGGCGAGTTCGACGATACGATCTTCGGGGCAGCTTTCAATTCCGCAGCCCCTCAGGATTTCACCGTCGATGCCGACATCGCCAAACTCATTGACAATGACCGCAAGCCGTCTATCGGCGCGCTCGATCACGTGACGAACGAGCGTGGTCTTGCCCGCCCCGAGGAAGCCGGTGATAATCGTGCAAGGCGTCTTGAGCAGGCTCATTCAGCTTTTTCCGTGATTTGATAGGTTGCGGGGGGAACGCGCGCGATCACGCCTTTGCGGAAGAAATGCGGGCGCTCCTTCCAGGGGATTATCCCGTCTTCGGACGCGGCGAATTTCTGCGCCGTGGCGGCTATCTCTCCGGCGTGCGTTTTAGCGTCGACGCCGCCGACGAGATAGCTCCATTTGTCCTGCCCCGTGAAGGCGATGGTGCACGTCCGTTTGCACACGGAAAGACACTCGACCGGCCGCACCTCGATCCCGGTCGCGCCGGCGCCCTTCAGATGAGCCTCGATGGCGGCGGCCAACTCTCCGCCCGGCTTCTCGAAATCCTTCTCATCGCCATCGAGCGGGAGCCTGCATGAGACGCAAACGAAAATTGTGGTGCGCGCATTGCTCATGAGTTTGGGCGAACCGCCAGCGCAGGAAGCATCGCCGCCGTCTAGCGAAAGCAAGGATTGAGAGCGCCTGCAGCCGCGAACATCTCTGTCCGGGGGCCAAACTTTGCGATGGAAAATGCGGCTGATCGCGCGTTCATATCGAGGTCCCGGCCGCCCCGCCGGCGGCGTTTCGAGTTAAGCCGAGACGGCAGGTCTCCTGGCTTGCGGATCGTCGCCCCAACCTGCCTTCCCAGCCCGAGGCCAGTGGCGTTGTTCGGTTGGCGCTCTCCGCCTACAGTTGCGGGGGCAGCTCCGGCTTCACCGGATTCCCTAATATGCGCTCTTGGCGCGCCGTCGAGGCTTGAGTTAGCCATCGCCCTCCCGATCTGTCAAATTTAATCGGGCGCCCAGACAATGAGCCTTGACGAGTTCCGATCCCGGGAAGAGCTTGCACATGCACAGGAGAACAGGACAGGGATGACTTCGAGCAGCGAAGACGAGGCCCGCCACAAAGCCAAAATGGAGAAGCGCAAGGCGGTTCAGGACGCCGAGATCGCGGCAAAAACGGCGGAAAAAGGCCTGCTGATCGTTCACACGGGCAAGGGCAAGGGCAAATCGACGGCGGCGTTTGGGCTGCTGTTGCGCGCGGTCGGGCGCGGGTTTCGCGTTGGCGTCGTGCAGTTCGGCAAAGGCGCATGTGACACCGGGGAGCGCGAGGCCGTCAAGGCCTTCGGCGACCGCGTCGTCTGGCATGCGCTTGGCGAGGGGTTCACCTGGGAGACGCAGGACAGGGCGCGGGACGTCGCGGCGGCGGAGCGCGCCTGGGCCAAGGCCGTCGAATTGATGGAAGATGGCTCGATCAGGCTTCTGATCCTCGACGAACTCAATATCGCGCTGCGCTACGAGCATCTCGATCTTGGGACGGTGCTGGAGAAGTTCCGGTCGCGGCGGCCCGGCCTTCACATCGCCGTCACGGGGCGCAACGCGAAACCGGACTTGATCGACGCCGCGGATCTCGTCACGGATATGACGCCGGTCAAGCATCATTTCGCGGCTGGCGTTAAAGCCCAAGCCGGCATCGAGTTTTAGGGCATGGTGCGCGTCCTCATGCTCGCCGGGACAGGCTCAGACGTGGGCAAGTCCGTCATCGTCGCGGGGCTTGCACGCGCTTTCCGCCAACGCGGCCTCAAAGTCCGGCCGTTCAAGCCTCAGAACATGTCGAACAACGCGGCGGTCGCGGGCGATGGCGGCGAGATCGGGCGCGCGCAGGCGCTGCAGGCTCGCGCCGCGGGCGTCGCCCCGAGCATTCACATGAACCCGGTGCTCTTGAAGCCGCAAAGCGAGACCGGGGCTCAGATCGTGGTGCAGGGCCGCGTGATCGGCAGCGCCAAGGCGGCCGGCTATCAGAAGCTGAAACCGAAGCTCATGGGCGCCGTTCTCGACAGCTTCCAGCGCTTATGCGGCGAGGCGGACCTCGTGCTTGTCGAGGGCGCAGGCTCCGTGGCCGAGGTCAATTTGCGGAAAAACGACATCGCGAATTTCGGGTTCGCCCGCGCGGCCGGGCGCGCCCATCGTCCTGATCGGCGACATCGACCGGGGCGGGGTCATTGCGAGCCTCGCCGGAACGAAAATGGTGACCGATCCCGAGGATGCCGCGCTTGTTGAAGGGTTCATCGTCAACAAGTTCCGCGGCGATCCCCGTCTCTTCGCGGACGGCATGGAGAAGATCGCGGCGCTGACGGGATGGCGGCCGCTGGGGCTTGTCCCTTACTTCGCGGAAGCAATGCGCCTGCCCGCCGAGGACGCGCTGGCTCTCAAGCGCGCCGACGCTAGGCGAGATCAGGGCAAATGCCTCATCGTGGCGCTGGCCTACCCGCATATCTCGAACTTCGACGACCTCGATCCATTGAAGCTGGAGCCGGGCGTCGATCTTGCGTTCATAAAGCCGGGCGAAGCGATCCCGGGCGATGCGAGGCTGGTGGTCCTGCCGGGCTCCAAAACCACCATCGCGGACCTCGAAGCTCTGCGCGCCACGGGCTGGGACATCGACTTGAAGGCGCATGTCCGCCGGGGCGGCCTCGTGCTCGGGATTTGCGGCGGCTATCAAATGCTCGGACGGCGCATAAGCGATCCCAATGGAGCGGAAGGAGACGCGCGCTCCGTAGAGGGGCTCGGCTTTCTCGATTGCGAGACCGTTCTGGATGGCGACAAGACGCTTCAGGAGGTTGACGGATTTTGCGTGGCGCAGGGCGCACCCTTCAGGGGCTACGAAATGCATATCGGCCGGACTTCCGGGCCGGACCTTGCAAGGCCGCTCCTGCGTTTTGCCGATGGCAGGGAGGACGGAGCGGTGAGCGCGGACGGCTGCGCGATGGGGTGCTATGTCCACGGCCTTTTCTCAGGCGACCGCCAGCGCGCGAGCTGGCTGGAGCGCCTGAATGCGGCGCCATCCGGCCTCGACTATGAAGCGAGCGTCGAGGAGACGCTCGACAATCTTGCCGCCCATCTTGAGCGGCACATCGACTGCGACGCGCTGCTCGGCTTGGCTCGTGAGCCGGTCATGACAAAGCCAGCGTAACTGCCGCGATGGCGCCAACCGCGGCGGCCTGGATAGCGCAAGCGACGCGATAAAGCCGGAGCGCAGCGCGGATGTCCGAAGGCGTAGCTTCGGCCCTGCCATCGCCCATCCAGCGATCTTCGACAATCGCGCCTGAATAGATGCGAGGGCCGCCGAGCTTCAGCCCCAAAGCCCCCGCCATCGCCGCTTCGGGCCACCCGGCATTCGGAGAGCGGTGGAGGCGCGCATCGCGGCGCACCGCTTCAATCGCCGCCAGCGCCGACGCTTCCGGCGTCGCAAATGCCGCAAAAACGATCCAAACAGCCGCAAGGCGCGATGCTGGCAGGTTGGCGAAGTCGTCGACCCTCGCGGCGGCCCAGCCGAAAGCGAGATACCGGTCCGACTTATGCCCGATCATGCTGTCGGCGGTGTTGACGGTCTTATACAGCGCGGCGCCGGGAAGTCCCGCAATCGCCATCCAAAACAAGGGCGCGACCACGCCGTCGGAGAAATTCTCGGCAAGGCTTTCGATGGCGGCCCGGCCGACGCCCGCTTCATCGAGCGTGGTCTTGTCGCGTCCAACAATGAGAGAAACGGCATCGCGCGCCCGGTCGAGACCTTGTTTTTCCAGGGCGTCCGCCACCGCTCTCACGTGTTCGTCGAGGCTGCGCTGAGCCAGCAGCGCGCTTGCGAGAACGCCGCACAGGAATGTTCCCACAAGCGGGGAAAAGGAACGGGAGAGGAGAAACCAAAGCGCCCCGCTCACAACGAGGGCCGCCGACAGCGCCACAACGAGAGCGGCGGCGCCATGCGCCCGCCGCCGCGCGAATGTCGAGCCGGTCCTGTTCCAGCGGCGCTCGCACCATGCTAGAAGGGCCCCGATCCACGTCACGGGATGCCCAATGGCGCGGAACAGCCCTTGCGGATAACCGGCCGAGGCTTCAATCAGAAGCGCTATGAAGGCGAGCGGAGCGAACATGATTTTGGAGAGCGGCGCCGGCGCGCGATGATGGAAGACGACTTACCTATAGCTCATGGAGGCGCATTAGACGAGGCTCGGCTGCGCCATCCTTTCGCGCCAGAGCCCTGGATCGATTTATCGACCGGCATCAATCCGGTCGCCTATCCGCTGCCGGCAATTCCGCCCGAGGCATGGATGCGATTGCCCTTTGCGCGCGAGGAGCGGGAGCTGAGGCAGGCGGCCGCGGTTCGTTATGGCGCCGCCGATGCGGAAAGCGTAGTCGCCGCCCCGGGGACGCAGGCCCTCATCCAGATCATCCCCCGCCTGCTTGCGCCTAGCCGCGTGGCGGTTCTCGGCCCCACCTATGCGGAGCACGGCGTTGCCTGGAGGCGCGAGGGCCATGAGGTCCGCGAGGACGAAAGCCTCGATGAGGTTGCGACGGCGGACGTGGCGATTGTGGTCAATCCCAATAATCCCACGGGGCGGGTCATTCCGGTTGGCGCCCTTTCGCGAATGGCGCAGGCGCTGGCTGAGCGGCGCGGTCTGCTGATCGTCGATGAGGCATTCATGGATGTTCTCGACCCATCCGCGAGCGCGATCCGAGACCTAGCGCCGGCAACCCTTGTCTTGCGCTCTTTCGGGAAAATGTATGGGCTCGCGGGCCTGCGCCTTGGCTTCGCCGTGGCCGACAGAGCGGTGGCGGCGCGTCTTCGCGATCTGCTTGGCCCGTGGGCTGTCCCGGGGCCTGCGATCGCCATCGGCCGGGCGGCCCTTGGCGACGGCTCTTGGCTCGATCAAGCGCGGCGGCGGCTCTCTCTCGAAGCCCGGCGCCTCGATGCGATCCTTGCGGGCGCGGGCGGCCAGGTCTTGGGAGGGACGTCTCTCTTCCGGCTTGTGGCGCATCCCTCGGCGCAGGACATCGGCGACAAGCTGGAACGCCACGGCGTTCTCGTGCGGCGTTTCCCGCACGAGCCTGCGTGGCTTCGTTTCGGCATTCCGGGGAGCGAGACAGCCTGGCGCCGCCTGGAGGAAGCCTTGGCGTGTCGTACAACCTTGCGCGACGCCGTCCCCGCACTACCGTAAAACGCGGGGCTTAAGCCCCGGCTGGGCGATGCCGAAACATCGCAGCTCTTGTTTTTCCGACCGGGATCGAGCCCGGCGTCCTCGATATTCGGGCAGCAGATGCTTTGGCCGTTCAACTCACGCTGTTGAACGCTGACGCGAGCAAAACAAAGAACGAGGCTGGGCTTAGTAAAATCTCGCTCGTCACACACGGCCGAGTTCATCGTGGCGGTTATCGTTGCGGATATCGCGCAACATTCTTTTTTTATTCTTAAATCCGGCGCGCTACTAGCCGTCGCGCCAGCCTATCCTTTCGCGCAGGAAGGCGAGCCCGATGGCGACGAAGGCGGCGCGTTCGCGGTTGTCCCTCTCCGCGCCGTGGCCGCCCGCCGGCTGCTCGTAGAGATGGGCCTCGTAGCCCATCGCCTGCAGTTTAGCCGTCATTTTGCGCGCGTGGCCGGGATGCACGCGATCGTCCTTGCGCCGCGTCGCGATCAGGATCGGCGGGTAGGATTGCCCCGGCTTGGCCTGGTGGTAGGCCGAAATACCTTGCAGGAAAGCCCAGTCGGCGGGGTTGTCCGGGTCGCCATATTCGGCGACCCAGCTCGCGCCCGCGAGAAGCTTCGTGTAGCGGCGCATGTCGATCAGCGGCACGGTGCAGAGGAGCGCGCCGAAGCGCTCCGGGTATCGCGTCAGCATGTTGGTGATGAGAATGCCGCCGTTGGAGCCGCCTTCCGCCGCGATCCGGTCGGGCCGTGTTATGCCGCGCGCGACGAGATCGGCCGCCACCGCCGCGAAATCGTGATGCGACAGCGCCTTGCCTTCGCGCCGGCCCGCGTCATGCCAGCCGACGCCGAATTCGCCGCCGCCGCGGATGTTCGCGATCGCGCGCGTGCCGCCGCGTTCGAGCCAAAGCTTGCCGAGACCCGCCTGATAGTCCGGCACGAAGGAGATGCCGAAGCCGCCATAGCCGTAGAGGTGCACCGGCGCGTCGCCGGTCTCGCGGGCCGGACCGAACTGCACGTAGGGGATGCGCGTCCCATCGACGGAGATCGCCTCGTGCCGCGTCACCGCGACGCCGCCGGGCGCGAAGGCTTCCGGTGAGCGGCGCAAAACCTGCCAGTCCTTGCCTTGCTCCAAGAGCATGAAGGACGGCGGCGTGACCGGCCCTTCGACATTGGCCACGAGATCGCCGTTGCTCTCCCGCGAGTTGGCGTCGAGCGGCCAGACGTAGGCAGCCCCGATCTTAGGCAATCCCTCGATGGGGGTCGTGCGCCACCCCTCCGCGGGGTCGACGACGGCGAAGGTGGGCTCGAGATTGTCGAGGATGGATAGGATCAGCCGCCCGCCCGCGAAGAAGAAACCTTGCAGCGCGCGCCGCTCGCCCGGCTCATAGAGGAGCCGGAAATCGCGGCCGCCCGCCAGGAAATCCGAGAGCCGGATGCCGAGAAGCGCATCGCGCGGGAATGTCGTCTCGCCTATGGGCCAGTCGCTCCGCCGCTTCACAACGAGCCAATCGCCGTGGATCGAGCAGTCCATGTCGAGCGGCAGATCGAGCCGCGTTTGCGGTCCCGTCCGGCCGCCGATGCTCACGGCGCTCTCGAAGAAGCTCGGCCGCTCGGTGAAGACGATCCTTTCCCCGCCTCCGCTCGGGTCGAGATGAGCGCCGATGCTCATGCTCCACTGCGAGATTTCTGCGATGACCCCGGCCTCGGCCATGGTTTGGCCGCGCCGCAGCACGCGCACCGTGCGCGCATAGCCGGACGAGGTCGCCATGCCGTCGCCGAGCGCGCTTGAGACGAGCAGCGTATCGCGGTCAAGCCAATCGGCGTCGCTCTTGGCTTCGGGAATGACAAAGCCGCCCGCGACGAAAGCCTTGGCGCCGATGTCGAACTCGCGGATCACGGACGCGTCGCCGCCGCCTCGCGACAGCCTCACCAGGGCGAGCCGGCGATCCGGCCGGAGCGCATCCGCGCCATGCCAGATCCAGTCTTCGTTCTCGGCGGCGGCGAGCCGGTCGAGATCGAGAAGCACGTCCCAGTCCGGCTCGCCCGCGCGATAGGCGTCGAGCGTCGTGGCGCGCCACAACCCGCGCGGATGGCCGGCGTCCTTCCAGATGTTGAAGACGAGGCCGCCGCGCCGCGCGATGTAGGGGATGTTGTCGGGCCGGTCGAGGATCGCTTTCAGCGCGTCGCGATCCGCCGCGAAGCGCGCGCCGCCGAAGCGCGCGAGCGTAGCCGCGGTCTGGCTGTCCGCCCAGGCTGCGGCCCGCGTCCCGCCGATGTCTTCGAGCCATATCCAAGGGTCGTCGTCCGGAGCTTCGATGGTGGGGCGTGCGTCTATGGTCATGGCTGGGCTTCCCGCGTTCTCGGCTTTTCGCCTTTAGGGCCTTTGACACTACCGGCGATTCGGATCACTCCGCTGCTCGCCGCTGCATGATCATCGATGAAATGAGCGCGCGCAGCGCGGCCGGTTTCAAAGGCTTCTGCAAAAATGAATGCCCAGCCGCTTTGACGAGCGCCCGCACCTCGGAGGAGCCGTCGGCGGTGACAATGATCGCCGGGATGTCCACGCCGCAGGCGACGGCGACGGCGCGAATGGCTGTGCAGCCGTCCTCGGCGTCCAGATGGTAATCGGAGATGATCACGTCGGGCGTTGCGCACGACGCCTCAAGCTGCTCGATGGCGGCCTTGCTGCCTGCGGCGGCGATGACATTGCATTGCCAGCCGGACAACAGGGCGGTCATCCCATCCATGATGCTGCGGTCGTTGTCGATGCAGAGCGCGAGCGCCCCGCGCAGGTCGCCATAAGGCGCCGGTCGAGCGGGATAGGGGCGCGGCTGCTCGATTTCCGACCACCGCGCCAGCGGCGCCGTCACGGAGAAAGAGGAGCCCCTTGCGAGCTTGGATTTCAAGCGAAAGGCCGTGATCGAGAACGCGGCACATGCGTTCGACGATGGAAAGGCCAAGGCCGAGTCCCGGCGCGTGGCTGTGCTGATCGAGGCGCTGGAACTCCTTGAATATGAGTTCGCGCTGATCGTCCGGGATGCCGGGCCCGCTGTCGTGCACCTCGATGATCAGATTGCGCCCGCGCCGCCGGCAGCCGAGAAGCGCGCGGCCCATGTCCTTGTTGTATTTCAGCGCGTTCGAGACGAGGTTCTGCAGGATCCGGCGAAGCAGCTTGCGGTCCGACCGAACGACCGCGGAGGATGGGAGAATTGTGAACGCGATGCCGCGCGCCTTCGCGATGGGCTCGAAGTCGATCCTGATCTGCTCCAGCAAGGTGTTTACAGGGAACACCGTGAATTCCGGCTTCATGGCGCCGCTGTCGAGGCGCGAGATGTCGAGCAGCGCGTTCAGGATTTCCTCCACGCCGTCGAGCGAAGCGTCGATGTTGCGCGCGAGCCGTCCGAGCTCGGCGGGCGGGGAACGCTCCAGCAGGCTCGACGCATAGAGCCGCGCCGCGTTCAGAGGCTGAAGCACGTCGTGACTCGCGGCGGCGAGGAAGCGCGTCTTCGAGATGTTGGCCTCGTCGGCCTTGGCCTTGGCGATGGCCAGCTCCAGCGTCCGGGCCTCCACGCGCCTTTCGAGGTTTTCGTTGGACCGCGCCAACTCGTCCGCCGCCGCCACTCTATCGGTGATATCGGTGTAGGTCACCACGATGCCGCCGTGAGGCATGGCGTTTATGCGGACTTCGAGCACGCGTCCATCGATGGTGCGTTCGTGAAAGCTTTCCATCGTGATCTGGTATTTCATGACCCGGTCGGTGACGAGTTCTTCGACGGCTGTTGAGTTCGTATGAACGCGCTGCGCGAGGTGCCGCACGATTTCGTCGAGCGGGACGCCAACGCGCCCGAATTGCGGAGGCAGCGCCAGGATCGCCCGGAACTGGCGGTTCCAGCAGATAAGCTGCATTTTCTTGTCGAACACGGCGAGGCCCTGCCTGACGTGATCGAGCGCGGTCTGCAACAGGTCGCGATTGTACTGCACGGCCTCGGACGCTTCGTCGAGCAGCCTCAAGGCCGCTTCCCGGCCCACATTGAGGCGCCTCAGCATCAAGGACATGACGAGCCGCGAGGATGGCGCGCCAATCGCGCTCGCCAGCAGGTTCTCGGTGAACTTCACCGCGTGCGCGTCTGCCTGGGCGTGGGACGCCGGGTCGAAGCCGCGCTTTGCGAGGTAATCCGAGAACGAGCGGCTGGTCCGCTCCTCGCCCAGATAGCGCGCGACGACGGACATAAGCTCATCCAGGGGAACGCTGGTGCGCCAGGGCTTGAACGCGGGGGGCGATGGGCCCGGATTGGCGTCCTCGATGAAGATGTTGGTCTGCAGCCGCTCGATAGGCTCCAGCGGACGAAGCAGCGAAACGAACACGAAAGCCAGAAGGTTGAAAAGGAGCGTCCAGACCACCCCATGCGTCAGGTGGTCGAAGTTCGTGTAGAACAGCATTTCCGGGCGCAGGAACGCGATCCCGAATGGCCCGTCCTTCAGGAGGGCGGCGCCGAAGCCTGTATCGTCGATCAGCTTTGGCAAAAGAAGCGTGTAAGACCAGACGGCGAACCCGGCGATGATGCCGGCCGTGGCGCCGCGCGCGGTCGCCCTGCGCCAGACAAGCCCGATGAAGAACGCCGGGGCGAACTGGGCGATGGCGGTGAACGACAGAAGCCCGATCTCGGCGAGCGAGGCGTTACCGATCTTGTCGTAGAAAGCGTAGGCGAGCAGGATGATGCACAGCATCGCCGCGCGGCGGATGTTCAGAAGCAGGCCCGACATATCCTCTCGGTGCGACGCCGCTACGGAGCGCCGCTTGAGAATGATCGGCATAAGCAGGTCGTTCGTGACCATGATCGAGAGCGCGACCGTCTCCACAACCACCATCGCGGCGGCGGCCGACAATCCTCCCAGGAAGGCGATGAAGGTGAAGATCTGGCTTCCGTCGTGCAGGGGAAGCGCGAGCAGATACATGTCGTGCGGAACGCCCGTGCCGCGGAATACCAGCGTGCCGGCCATCGCGACCGGCACGACGAAGATGTTGATGACGATTAAATAGAGCGGGAAGAGCCAGGACGCCTTGCGCAGTTCGTCTTCCGATACGTTCTCGACGAAGGTGACGTGGAATTGGCGCGGCAGGAGAAAGATGCAGACGAAGCTCAGCCAGGTCACGGTCAACAGCGCGCCGCCATGAATGCCGGTGTCGAAGATTTGCGCGATGTCGGGCCGCGCCATGGCCTTGCCGATGAGCGGCCCCATTCCGCCGAACATGCCGTAGACGACGAAGGCGCCCACCGTCAGGAAGGCCGTGATCTTGACGACCGACTCCACCGCGATGGCCAGCATCAATCCGCGCTGATGCTCGGTTGCGTCGCTGTCGCGCGCGCCGAACAGGATCGTGAAAACCGCCAGGATCAGCGCGATGACGAAATCGGGCGCATGGGCCAGCGCTGCGAAGTTCGGCGACGCAGGCCCAAGCAGCACCTTGATCGCCTCGGACACAGCCTTGAGTTGCAGGGCTATGTAAGGCAGCACGCCCGCCACAGCCACCAGCGTCACGATGGCGGCGACGGCGGGGTTCTTGCCATAGCGCGCGGCGATGAAGTCTGCGATGGAGGTGATATTCTGCGTCTTGGTCAGGAGATTGACGCGGCGCAGCACAGGAATGGCGAGAGTAAAGGCGAGGATCGGCCCGAGATAGACCGCGATGAAGTCGAAGCCCTTCTCGGCGGCGGAGCCGACGCTGCCGAAGAATGTCCAGGAGGTGCAGTACACGCCAAGAGTAAGGGCATAGACATACGGCCTCCCGGTCACATCCCGGCGTCCTGCCGGCGCGGTCGCCAAGGTACGCGATGGCGAAAAGCGCGCCGATGTACAGGAAGGAGCAGATAATAATGATCCAGCCGTCTATCATGCCTTACTCACGCCTGGGCCTTGCAGCGGGATCGTCATGCCGGGGCGGCATTCTCCTTGCGCCCATAAGTAAATGCTACGCCACCTTTAAGCTATGCGCATCACCCGGATGCAAGCGCAATTGTTCGAAGCGCGCCCGGAAAAATAGAATTTAGTTGCTGAAGGGCCTTCTGGAAGGCTGGCGCGGCGCCCACTGCTGCCTTCTGAGGGGTTGAACGAACGCGGCCAAAGCTGCACTCTATAGAAAAATAGATAATGAAGGCGCTGGGGAAACTCCATGACTTACGATTACATCATTGCAGGCGGCGGTTCCGCGGGTTGCGTTCTCGCCAACAGGCTTTCGGCGGATGCGAGCGTCAAGGTGGCGCTTCTGGAGGCCGGCCCGCGCGACAAGCTCTTTCTCATTCATATGCCGGCGGGCTACGCCGCGCTGATGAAGACAGGCTGGGTGGACTGGGGCTACCACACCGAGCCGCAGAAAGGGCTCAACAACCGCAAATTGTTCTGGCCGCGCGGCAAGGTTCTCGGCGGCTCCAGCTCCGTCAACGCCATGATCTATATTCGCGGCGTGCCGAGCGACTACGATCTGTGGGCGCAGCTTGGCAATCGCGGGTGGGCCTGGGACGAAGTGCTGCCCTACTTCAAGAAGGCCGAGGACTATTGGGACGGGCCGAGCGAGCATCACGGCGTCGGCGGGCCGCTCAAGGTGTCGCGGCCGGGCGTCGCCGCCCCGCTGAACCTCGCCTGGATGGAGGCGGGGCGGCAAGCCGGCTACCCCTCTACGCCCGATTTCAACGGCGTGGAGCAGGAAGGCTTCGGCCCGATGGACACCACGACATCGGCGGGCCGCCGCGCCAGTTCCGCGGTGTGCTATTTGAAGCCGGCGCTCTCGCGTCCGAACCTCACGGTGATCGCCAAGGCGCAGGCGACGCGCGTGATCATGGAGAGGGGCCGCGCCGTTGGCGTCGAATATGCGAAGGACAAGCAGAAGCACGAAATCCGCGCGGCCCGCGAGGTGATCCTCTGCGGCGGCGCGATCAATTCGCCGCAGCTTCTCCTCCTGTCGGGGATCGGCCCCGCGTCCGAGCTGAGCCAATACGTCAAGCCGGTTCACGATCTGCCGGGCGTCGGCAAGAACCTCCAGGACCACTTGCACGGCGCGGTCAAGCACCTCTGCACGAAGCCCGTGTCGCTTTACTCGACCTTCAAGCCGAGCGCGGTCTGGCGGCACATCGCCTGGTATCTCCTGACCCACAAAGGCCCGGCGTCGGAAATGGGGCTCGAATTGCTCGCCTTCCTGAAGACGCGGCCCGAGGCGATCGCGCCGGACCTGCAATTCCACTTCGCGCCCGCGCTCTATACCGACCACGGCCGCAAGATCATCTACCGCCACGGCTTCATGGGCTATTACAACATGCAGCGCCCCGAAGCGCGTGGCGAGATCGCGCTGAAATCCGCCGATCCGCTCGCGCATCCCGCGATCCAGCCGAACTACCTCATGAACGAGGCCGACCTGCGCACGCTGCGCGACGGCTTCAAGATGGCGCGCGACATCTTCAGCCAGAAGGCGTTCGACGCGTATCGCGGCGATGAGTGGGCGCCCGGCCCCGCGGTGAAGACCGACGCCGAGATCGACGCCTATCACCGCGCGACCGGCGAAACGCTCTATCACCCCGTCGGAACCTGCAAGATGGGGCGCGACGGCATGGCGGTGGTGGACGAGACGCTGCGCGTGCGCGGGGTGGAGGGCTTGCGCGTGGTGGACGCCTCCGTCATGCCGCGGCTCATCAGCGGCAACACCAACGCGCCGACCATCATGATCGCGGAGAAGGCGGCGGACATGATCGTGCGCGGCGCGGTCGCGTCCTCGAAAGACGAAGCGATTGCGGCGTAGGCGGCAAAAAGCCCCGGAGCGGAGCGCGTCCGGGGCCGATTTTCTCAGGCCAAGGGCAAACTAGAAGCCCCAACCCCAGCCGGGGGCGCCGCAGCCATAACCGCCCCAGCCGCCGTAACCGCCGTAGCCGCCCCAGCCGCCGTCCCAAAGGCCTACGCCAAGGAACGGCCAGCCCCAGCCGCCGCCCCATCCGCCGCCCCAGCCGCCATATCCGCCGTACCATCCGCCGCGACGTCCGTACCAACCGCGATGGCGCCAGCCCGCGCCATACCATCCGCGACGAAGGCCGGCGCCGTAGAAGCCGCGGCCGCCAAAGTTGCGGTAGCCAAGGCCCCGGGCGCCGAAGCCGGCCGAGGCGAAGCGCGCGCCGCCGAAACCGCCGGCCGCAAATCCCCGGCCGCCGAACCCGCGGCCGCCGCCGAAGCCGCCGCCGAACCCGCCGCCGCCGTGACGCACGAGCGTGATGTCGCTTTTTCCTTGCGCGCCAAGATCGTGGCCGGCTCCCGTGACCGGCGCGGCGCTGGCCGGAGCGGAGAAGGCTAGTGCAGTCAATCCCAGCGCTGCCGCCGCCGAGATCGCCAATCGTTTCATACGCATCGTGAGACCTACCTGCTGTTAAGGCACAGAATGCCGCCGCAAGCGCCCGGCGCCGTGCAGCGGGTGCGCGCCTTCCCGGTTGCACGCGAGCGTGAACCGCGGATGGCCGCCCCTCCATTGCAGCATTGGTCTCGTTAATGGAAGATGAGAACTGCTTGAGCGTCAGGGGATATCATGCAAGCTTCCTAGAATGATCGTCAAATAATGACTAAGACGCGTCAAACAATTTTCTCAGGAAAGAAATATCTACTATTGTAGAGTTGAAGGAATTTCCCGCAAGAACGCACATAGGTTGTTGAGGCTCTCCGAGATTATCTATCACAAGTGCGGCGCCAGTGAAATCTTGTTCCGCAGTAAAGCCATTCACGGTTACGATAGTCTTGACGCCAGCCGCGAGCGAGGAGCGCAATCCCAGCTCGGAGTCCTCGAAGGCGAGACACTGCTCCGGGCGAAGCCGCAACTCGTTCAGCACATAAGCGTAGATGTCCGGCGCCGGCTTCTTCGCCGGAACCACGTCGCCCGCGCCGATGACCTCGAACCAGGAGACCTTGCCCGGCAGCACGCTTTCGAGCAGCGCCGTGACGTTGGCGGGCGTGGTCGTGGTCGCAATCGCGAGCCGCAACCCCGCCGCGCGCGCCTCGGTCAGCAGCCGCTCGACGCCGGGGCGAAGCGGGATGCCGCGCTCGGCCAGGATTTCGAGATAATGCTTCGTCTTCAGCGCATGCAGCTTCGCCACGAAATCGGCGCGCTGCCCGGCGGGCTGAAAGTCCGGGCGATAGCGATCAAGATAATAAGTGAGCCGCTCCTTGCCGCCCGTCACCGACAGAAGATCGCCGTAAAGCTCCGGCGTCCAATGCCAGTCGAGGCCCGCATCCGCGAATGCGCGATTGAAGGCGACGCGATGTCCGTCGCGCTCGGTGTCGGACAGCGTCCCGTCCACGTCGAAAATCAGCGCTTCCAGCTTTTCCATCCCTGCTCCCAGATTGGACCTTGCACGTCTTTAGTCACGCCGAGCTTGACTTGGCCGGCGCCCGGCCGTTCATGAACGCCCCAGTCGGTCTTTCTTCGGAAGCAGCGCGTCGTCAATCTCCCGCGCGCGGACGGCGGCGGGCCGGTCCTTGATGCGGCTCCAATAGGCTTCAAAAGCGGGGCGCTTGTCGATGGTCCCGAACTGCAGCCCGAAGCCGATTTGCGAGCCGGCATAGAGATCGGCCGCCGTAAACCGGCCGCCGGCCAGATAATCCGAAGCCGAAACCGCTTTCTCCAGCGTATCGAGCACATCCGGAAGCGAGCCATATCCTAGCATTCTGCGCCGTTCGGGGGGCGCGACGAAACCGAGAACATTGTTGGCGATCGCCGCCTCGGCGGGGCCGGCCGAGAAGAACAGCCAGCGATAATAGGGCGCGCGCTCGCGGCTGCCCGGCGCGGGCGCAAGCCCCGCTTGCGGGAAGGCGTCGGCGAGATAGGCGCATATGGCGGCGGCTTCGGTCACAACCGCATCGCCATGGCGCAGCGCAGGCACTTTCCCCATCGGATTGATGTCCGCATAGGGCGGCGACTTCATCTGCGGCCCGTATTGAATGATTTCGGTGCGATAGGGCTGGCCAACCTCTTCGAGCATCCAACGCACAATGCGGCCGCGCGACATAGGATTGGTGTAGAAGACGAGTTCGTCCGGCATCCGGTTTCTCCTTGTTGGCGCCAAAGCAAAACCACCTAGCTCCAATCGCCGGGCTCCCCCAATCACCAAAGAGTGAAGGATGGACCGCAGAAGCGGCTCAGCCCCGCGATCCTCCCTGATTCGGCCAGGCCTGATAACGCTCCAGGTGAGAACTTCGCAAGCTTGGCGCAAGTTCGACATGATCACACCGGCGCACAACCACACATATGTACAGGTTATATAAAGTACAGCTATAGCTTTGTTATGTATAGGTATTGTGCTTTTTGCGTTATTGACTTTCGCGCCTAAAGACTTTTAGCTGGCTTTTGCGGCGGCGCGTCGAGAGGGATATTTGCATATGAGCAAAAAGCCGGCGCTTGCGCTCTTCTTCGGCAAGATTGCCTGCCCGCGCCCCTGTTAGCGCCAGTTGCGTATCCGCGAGTTCTCCCCTCAAAGGCGATGGTCTGGAGGTTTCTCGATGCGCATCGCAATCGTTCATGACTGGCTCTACACGATCGGCGGCGCCGAGCGCGTGCTGAAAGAGATTCTCCGCTGCTTTCCGGACGCCGACGTTTTCACTCTCTTCGATACGCTAAGCGGCGAGGATCGGGCGTGGCTCGGCTTCCAGCAGTCGCGGACGAGCTTCCTCCAGCGAATCCCGGGTATTGCGGGATTGCATCGCAGCCTGCTTCCCCTGATGCCCTTCGCAATCGAGCAGTTCGACCTGTCGGCCTACGATCTTGTCATATCGAGCAGCTATGCAGTCGCCAAGGGCGTTATAACTGGGCCGGATCAGGTTCATGTGTCGTATATTCACTCTCCTATGCGCTATGCGTGGGATCTGCAGCACCAGTACCTGCGCGAAAGCAATGGCGGACTCGGCTTGAAGACGGCGCTCGCGCGGGTTCTGCTTCACCCGATCCGGGTCTGGGACGCCTCATCCAGCCTGCGGCCCGACGCAATCGTTGCAAATTCCGCCTATATCGCTCGCAGGATAAGGAAAGCCTTTGGCAGAAGCGCGAGGGTCATCCATCCGCCCGTAGACTTGGCGCAGCCGGCGGACATGCATCCGAAGGAAGATCATTTCCTCACAGCCTGGCTTGTCGGCTACAAGAACACGCAGGCGGTGGTGGAGGCTTTCAGCGCCCTGCCCTCTCAGAAACTCATCGTCGCGGGCAGCGGCCCGGAAGCCAAAAAGCTCAAGAAAATTGCGGGGCCGAACGTCAGCTTCACGGGATTTGCGCCGGAAGCGGAGTTGAGGCGCCTGATGGGCGCCGCGCGGGCTCTGATCTATGCGGCGGAGGAAGATTTCGGCATCGTCCCCGTCGAGGCGCAGGCCGGGGGAACGCCGGTGATCGCTCTCGGGCGCGGCGGCGCCAGGGAGACGGTCATCGCGAGCGGCCCGAACCGGACGGGACTGTTCTTCGAAGAGCCGTCGCCGGAAAGTATCGCCGCCAGCATCGGCGCGTTTGTCGCCTCCGAATCGACGTTCTCCCGGGAGGCTTGCCGGGCGAATGCGCTGCGATTTTCCGCTGAGCGCTTCCGGCATCAGTTCAAGCTATTCGTCATGAGCGAGTTTCAGCGCCTGGCTTCGGAGATGCAGGCGTCCCAGGCGCCTGCGCCGATTGCTCTGAAACCTGCGGTAGCGGAGTAGCTGCAGATGGGACTATCGATCGCGGGCGCCGTTGTCTTTCTTGCACTGCTTCTGGCGGGACGCCTGGCCGGCAACGCTATTATTATCGGCTTATTCGCGTCTATCGCATTTGGGTCGACTGCTATAGCATCGCTTCCGGGCGTCGGCAGCTCCAGTCCCCTCGTCTACAGCGCGTTCGAGGCCGCGCTGATCGCGGGAACCGCTCTCCAGCCGAACGCCTCGCGGGCCTTCGCCTCCCTCTTTCGCGAACATCTCAGCGCTTCGGCCGCCTCCATGCTGGCGATCTTCGCCGTCGCAAGCTGCCTGATTTTCCCGAGGCTTTTTTCCGGCGACCTGACCGTGATCATGCCCGTCCACGAGGATATTATGCCATTGCGCTTGGCGCCAATGACGGCCCATCTGACGCAAACCGCCCATCTCGTCTCCGGCATTCTGGCCTTTTTCTGCCTTCGCATCCGGCTTGACGACGAGAGAAATCTCAAAGCCGCATATAAAGGCATCATGGCTCTGTGCATCGCCAACTGCGTGCTCGGCGCAATCGATTTTCTTGGCAAGACCGCAGGGCTGGGCGATCTGCTGGAGCCGATCCGCACTGCAAACTACATCTTCCTCATCGAAACATCCATTGGCGATTTTGTGAGAATCGCGGGCGGCTATTCCGAAGCCTCGTTTTTCGCCATCAGCGCTCTCGCCAGCCTTTCCTTCACATTCACCTACTGGAGATACACGAGGTCGGCTCTTTCACTGGTTCTCACTCTGTGGCTGCTGACGCTTCTTGTGCTTTCCACATCCAGCACGGCGTATGTTGGACTGGCCGCAATCGGCGCCGTTGCAGCGCTGTCGATGGGCCTGCCGTTGTTTTTGCGAAGGATCATGATTTCGGACTTGTCGCTTCTGATCGGGCTTCTCGCCCTCCTGGCGGGCGCAGTTGGCCTGTTCCTTATCGATGAGCACGCCTACGATCCGTTTGCGAACCTCATCGATACAATGGTCTTCAACAAGGCGCATTCAGAATCGGCATTTGAGCGCGGTTACTGGGATGAACTCGGCATTCGCGCCTTTTTCGACACCTACGGTCTCGGGACGGGCATGGGAACATCGAGGCCATCCAGTTCGGCTATCGCCGTCATATCCCAACTCGGCGTTTTTGGCTCGGCTCTTCTTGCCGCGCTCATTGTGGCGGTCTTGAAAGGCGCGCCCCGGATTTATGCGCCGGAGCAGTTCGAAACTTATGCGCTCGCCGCCGCGGCGAGAGCCATGGTTGTGGGCTGGCTTGTGGGCATGTGCATTTCCGGCTGCAGCGCGGATCCAGGCCCGCCATTTTATCTGGGCTTGGCGGTCGTTCTGGGGTGCAAGCATTACCTCGTCTCGCGCGCCATCGATCGGCAACGGCTGGCCTCGATCCCCCGGCCATTGGTTTGCGGAAGGATGAGCGCCTGAGCTGAGCTCACTCGGTTGACGAAATCAGGAAGCGCCAGGTTTCCGCCGCGGTTCTGTCCCAGGGGAAGGCGGCGGCGCGAAGCAGCCCCTTTTCGCGAAGCGTCATGGCGAGATTGGGATCGGTCAGCACCGCCTCCAGCGATTGGGCCAGGCCATCCACGTCGCGTGGGCTGACAGTGATCGCGGCGTCGCCGACAACTTCAGGCAAGCTGGTGGCATTGCTGGTGATGCAGGGAGTTCCACAAGCCATGGCTTCAAGGGGAGGGAGTCCGAATCCCTCATAAAGAGAGGGAAAGACGAACACGCTCGCCCCAGCCAGCAGAGGGGCCAGATCCTCCTCCTCGATGCGGCCCGTTAAAATACACCTGGAAGGCAGATCCGAGATGCCGCTCGCGCTGAAGACATGCTTGGCGCCGTCGCCGCCGGAGATGACAAGATGAACGGCGGGGGGAACGCTGTCCTGCATCTTCGCCCATGCCTGGACAAGCAGTTGAACATTCTTTCGCGACGTGATGCTGCCGAGATAGAGAACATAGCGATCCGGAAGCTGCAGCTTCAGCCGTACCCGCTCGACGGCTTCCAGGGGCTGCGGCTTAAAGCGCGAGTGATCGACTCCGAGGGGAATCGCGCGCACTCTGGCGGGATCCAGCTTGTAAGTCGCAAGCAGTCTCTGCCGGGAATATTCCGAGACGGTAATGACGCCGGCTATACCGGGCAGCAGCCGGGGGAACAGGAAGTCGAAAAACATTCGATACGACGGTGCGTAATCTTCGGGAAACTCGACGGTCGCCAAGTCGTGCACCGTCACGATCTGGCGTTCGACGCCGAGCAGACCGGAATTAGCCGGATTCCAAAGTATATCGCCCGCGTGCATCTGCAAGGGAAGCCAGGCCTGCTCCCAGAGGAGATTGAGGGGGCGCTTCGCCCAACGCGGCGGAGCCACTTGTTTGACCCGGCCGGCAGGCAGCCTGCTGAAGATCTCCTGAGCGTAGCGCTGAACGCCGGTCACTGGCGCATTCAAAACCCGCATGTTGCACAGAATTGTCATGCGAACCGGACTTTCATGTTGTTTTATCGCGACGGAGGTGGCGTGCGGGAATTCGGCGTCATTCCCGGCCCGCCTGCGCGGGGCTAAAATCCAGCGGGACTCCAAGTATCTCGACGCTCATCGAATACTGGGTCCCCGCTTTCGGCGGACAACGAAAACGCCGCTGCATCCGATTAAATGCACGATGCTCTAGCGGGCCCGCTCTATTTCAGCACCGGCCTTGCATCGTTAAAGATGTAGTTGAACCCGATTTTCACCGTGTTCACGGTCAAATCGCTGTTGAAAAAGCGGAAGTTGCGAACGCCATCGAAGCAGCAACTGTTGTCCGTGTTGAGGCCGAAGTCGAAATAGAGGTATTCGATTTTCCAGCTCCAGCGCGGATTGATCTGGGATTCGAACCCGGCGCCAGCGGTCCAGCCTGTCAGGAAAGTGTTTCCGTTGCTGTTCCCGTAGCTCGCCACGCCCGATGAGGTGAACACCGTTTCGCTTACCGACAGGCCTGGATCGAACCAGGCGAAGCCGCCCTTGGCATAGATCAGCGTATGGCCCCAGCTGTATCCGGCGCGGCCAGCGATATCGCCGTAAAATCCGAAGTCGCCATTCGTTTTGAAGCTGGCGGAACTGCCCCCAGAGCCCGCCGCGTTGACGGTGCGGCCAAGGCCGCCGTCCATGCCGCCGATGTCGGCCTCGAGGCCTAAGACAAAGCAGCAGCCGGGAGCCTGCCAGTTATAGCCGAGTTGCATCCCGCCAAAAACGCTGCCGCCGCTGAAGTCTCCAGCCTGAATCGGCGAAGCGATCTCAGGAAAACTCAGCTCATGCCCGGAGGCTTGGATATCGGTCCAATCTCCGCCAATACTGCCGCCGAGATAGAAGCCTTGCCAGAACGGCGGCGGCACGCCGGGCGTGATTGCCTCCGAGGTGACGAGCGTGCTCTTGCAGAAGCAATCGGGGGCGGCTTCCGAGCTGTCGAGGCCGGCGACGGTCAGTCCCAAGGCTACGGCGCCGGCGAGAAGAAGCGAAGTGTTGTGCTGCATTGTTCCCTCTGTTTCCCGCGAAGTTCATGGATCGGGATGGACTCGTAACTGCGCTTCTACCAACTGGACGCGCACAAGGACCGCCAGAGCCAAAGTTCAAACTGAAGAAGACTGCTCTGGTTGCGTCTCTGGCTGTATCGAGACAGCGGTTTCTTCCCGTTTTCTTGCTAAACCGGCCTGCATCTTGCGCAAGAATGCGCGAGCGTCATCAGGAGCGTGATGCGGGTCGTGATAGTACGACTTCGAGTAATCCTTGTAATAAAAGTACTTGGAGCCATAGGTCTCGAAAAGCTTCAGCTCGCCGATGTTGACCTTATTGATCACGGCGCCCAGGCATTTGTCATAGAGTTCGTTTTCATTCGAAAGAATGCTGCGGACAGCTTTCCGCGCCGTCCGGCGCCACTCCACCACGAGGACGAAAGCTCCGATCTGCGGCGCTATTGCGCGGGCGTCGACAACCGGCCCCAAGGGCGGCAGATCGACGACGATATAATCGAAATCTTCTGAAACCTGAGCCAGCAGCCGCTTCATGCCCGCGGAAGCCAGAAAGTCCGATGTATGCGAAGGCTTGGCGTGGATCACGGTCGGAAGCACCGAAAGACCGGAGCTTTCTTCAAGCCAGAAGAGGTCTTCGGGAGGCCGGTTGTTTATGACAGCCTCGACCAGCCCAGCCTCGGCCCCGGAGGCCATCCATCGCGTGACCGATTGCGCCCGGAGGTCCGCGTCGATGAGGAGCGTCTTGGCGCCGAGTTTCGCGAGCAGCGAGCCAAGGTTTTTCGAGAACACAGACTTGCCTTCGCCGGGAAGGCAGGAAACGACTCCGATGACTTTCGAAGCCCTGCCGGCAAGTTTTACGTCGGCCGCGAGCTTCACCGCTAGAAGCGTTTCCGAAAAGCCGGAGCCCGGGTTGTCCAATGCAAAGGACATGATGCCGAGCGAAGCTGCGATCCTGCGAGACCCTGGCGGCCGGTCGGGAATAAACTCGAGCGGCGCGGGAGGCGTCGCCCGCACATGATCGCCGTCTCCGCGATTTTTCTCTTCCACGCCCGCATCGGGTTGCTTCGGCGCCACGAGAGGGAGAATGCCCAGGCATTCCAGTCCGAGATCCCTCTTGACCTGTTCCTCGCTCTGAAATCCACGCTCGCGGAACTCGCGCCAAATGCCAACCAGCACGCTCGCAAAGGCTCCGGCGAGCATGCTCAGCAGCAATATGGCGTATTTTTTTGGATGGCTCGGCACAATCGGCGCGGTAGCGCTGGTGATAATCCGCGCTTCGATGATCGGGGAGGATTTCTGTTGCAGCGCCTCATTATAGCGCTGAAGAAACGACTGATAGAGGTTCCGGTAGGTTTCGCCTTCACGCTCGAGTTCGCGCAGCCCTACAAGCACCTTGTTCTCGCTCGCGATCTGCCCCACGGATTTTTCCAGGCTGGCCGCTAGCGATTCCTCCTTGCTCTTTGCAACCTGGACTTCGCTACGGTAGCTCTCCGCCAGCCTGCCCAGTTCCTCGAACATCAGCCGCTCGTATTCGCGCATCTCTTCCCTGGCGCTCCCGGCTGCGAAATGATCCCTGCCGAGTTTCGACGAAATCTCCGACTCTCTCTTGGACGCGTCCAGAAACTTGGTCCTGAGCTGCCCGATGATCGCATTGCCGATCGCTTCGGAGACGACGGCGTCGGTCTGATGCTTGCTGATGATGCTCGCGATACGCAGATATTGCGCTTCCGCCTTCGCGCTTTCCGCCCGCGCCAGCACAAGCTGAGTGTTGATCTCGTTCAGCTGCTGCTCGTTGACGAGCCGGCCGCTGGCCGAGATGAGGCCATGATCGGCCTTGTATTTCTGGATCGCTACATCGGCCGCGAGCGCCTTTTGCTTCAGCTCGGCTATCCTTTGTTCGAGCCAATCGGTGGCTCGTTTCGTCGCCTCGTACTTCGCGTTGAGCTGATCGGCAAGGTAGGCCTCAGCATAGGCGTTCGCGACGATCGCGGCTTTCCCAGGCGTGGACGACCTGTAGGAGATCTGCAACACCATGGTGTGCGGAATGCGCTGAATGTCCAGGTCCCCGCGCAGGGCATCCGCAGCGCGATGTATGCGCGCCTTTTCTGTATCCGCTTCGCTCTTGTCCGCCGCGAAGATGCTCCGCAGGCGCGTGAGCGGACCCCTTCTCGGGCGTATCGCCTCCTGAATTTGCGTGTCGGACATCAAATCGAGCCTGTCGATGACAGTCGCGGCGACATTATCCGATTTCAGCACCTCGATCTGACTTTCGACGACGGAGGCGGCTGCGTCGAAGTTCTGATCGTTGAGGGAGTAGGAGTTTTCGACTGCCCTGATCCGTTTGTTATCGATAAGAAGGAAAGCGCTTGCGGTGTAGAGCGGCGTTGTAGCGACGATCCAAACGACGCCCAGCAGAACCGCTAGCGCACAGACGCCGCCAGCGACGGCCGCCTGCCGCCTGATCGCAGGAAACAGGCGATCGAAGTCTATGGAATGAGCCTCCGCATGAAGGTCGCTCTTCGAGTAGATATCGCGCTGATGGACATTCATAAGTGGTACTTTCCGACTTCGCTTGTACTCAATAACTGGTTGCGGCGCCCCTGGTGGCGTAAAGGAAGCCGTGGCGGCCCGTTCCTGCATCCACGGCAACGGTGCTCGCGCCGCCAGTGAAGGCGGTGACGTAGTCGATGAACTTCACGACCTCGACGGAATCCGCATTGGATGCGTAAATGAGGTCCTTGGTTCTCATCGGGAATTGCTGGGCGAAGAAGAAGCTCGACGGGTCTCTGAAGTTCGCGCGGTAGACCGTCGGGATCAGCTTCTGTTCGGGCGGGAAGCGGCTCAGGTCGACTCCCATGGAGGTCAGCGCCTCGCGCACCTCCAGCCGGTAGAGGAACACTTGCCGGGGATTGGCACGGTAATCCAGAAGCCCTCCCGCCTTGGCGACGCCTTCCGCGAGCGTCAGGCGATCCTGGTCGAATGTGAACAGGCTTGAAAGACCGGTAAGAGCCGAGGAGGCGCCAACGCCGACGGCGACGCCCACTGCTCCGAATGCGATGAAGCGGCGCGGCTCGCGAAACACATAGATCGTATCGCCCGGTGAGGCGTAGATGTTTTCCTCCGGATGCGCGATGAGCGTATTGAAGTATATCGTCGCCTTCCGGCCTCCCCGTTGCAGCGTGACGTAAGTCTCATATCCGGGATAACGAGGGCCGCCCGCCTGGGCGATCATGTCCAGGATCCGCTCTCCGCTTTGGGTGATGCGCACTTTTTTCGCCGCGTTCACCTCTCCGACGACGGCGACGGTGCTGGCGTTCTGTTCGGCGAGCGTTACGACGACCCTGGGCTCTATGGCCCTGTCGCTCAAGCGATCTTCGATGTCCCGCTCGATCTGCGCGACTGTCTTTCCGGCCGCCCTGATGTCTCCGCCATAGGGGACGGATATCGAGCCGTTGTAGTCCACGGTCATCGGCGGGAATGTTACGAAATTGCCGGGCCTCGTTCCGGAGTTGGCCGGAATGAAGAGACCGCCGCTCTTCGAATTCGAAGACTGTAACCTGCACGACGTCGCCGGGCCCGACGAGCACGACCGCGCCGGCCCTTTCCTGTCGCCGAAGCTCGCATAAAATGACCCGCCGTCGATGTCGTAGACATGGCTCACGACGCAAGCGTCGAGATCGACCAATGCATAGTCGTAAGCGACCGAGTCCTGACTGCGGACCGCAGCCGTGGACGCGCCTTGCACGATGGCGGCGTCGTTGGGACCGCTAACGGGCAAGTCGGAACAGGAAGCGGTCGCGACGCAGAGCAGAGCTGCGCCAGTTAGTGTCAAAGATCGCATGGAGCAATTCCATCTCTACAATCGCTTGGAACGCATATCGAACAAGACACTACCTAAGGTTGAGACAAAACGTTGCGATTCTGGCTACCGAGTTCAATTCATTCGACGCGGCGGGGTCTCAATCCGACAATGATTGATGGCAGCTTGTTGTATTTTTGCTAAACCTATACCGTTTTAATCATAGGAATACACTGAAATCACTGTCTTGGTTGTACCGCTCCGCAAGATATAGCGTAGGCTTAGCAAACAAAACTACGCCTAAGCGTAATACAGCCGGCTTCGCCGAGGCCCACCTCACCTTATCTTAGTCGCCTTCGGCTCGACGATAACAAGAAGCGCAATCGGAGGATGCGGAGCGCTGGTGCGGGGGTCAAACGCTCAGCCGAGGGGGCGTCACTTGTTCGAGCGTAACGGGTTGAGGATTTCAATTCCCTCAAAATCCTTTTCGTTTGCTGTCACCACTATGCACGCGTTGACTTCGGCAACCGCGGCGATAATGGCGTCAAGCCCACTCCGCGGCCGGCCTTTCGCCCTGCCCCCGGCCATGAACCGGGCCCAAATCAGCACGGCCTTCTCATCGAAAGGCAACACGCGGCCCTGAAACAGCGCCTGCGGGCCTTCAGGTCCCGCAAACCACGCTTCCAACTCGCTTCGGCGCTTGCCTGCGGGCTTCTCCAGGATGCCGCGGCCGATTTCGGCCACGGTCAGCGCGGCAACGAACAAATCCTCATCCGCCTGCTGCTCCATCCACGCGATCAGCGATTGCGACGGCGAGGGTTTGACAAACTCGCTAACGATGTTGGTGTCGAGCAGATACCGCATCAAATCCCGGCGTCGCGCCCTTCTTCATGAGGCCGGGACAGATCCAGATCGGCCCCAACCAGGGGCGAGCGGCGGAGCGCCGCCAGAATGCCGCCCTTGCGTGGCGGTTCCCCCGAGGCAATTTGATCGACCGCGGCGCGAAGCTTCGCCGCTTCAGGTCCGCCTGCCGCCAGCCGCCGCGCAAGCGCACGGATCAGTTCGCGGTCGCAGCCGAGCCCGAGCACCTCGAAACGGGCCAGCCCGCGTCCGCTCAGCCGGGAGCGGTAGTTCTGAACGGCTCGCTTTTAATTGGTGAGCCCAGATGGATTCGAACCATCGACCCTCTGATTAAAAGTCAGACTATTTACGATGCATTGTGACACGCTTTTGCGCATCATGAAATAGATAATACGCTATTTTCAAATGGGAAAATCTTGACGCATTCGTTGCGCAACGCGCCGTCGCATGTCATCGTGTCTCGCGGTTTTGGGCCACCGATGGGCCACTGGGCGGGACGAAATCATGAAACACAGTCTGCAGGTGTTGACCTTCATTGAGACCTCCATCAACGCCGCCAAACCCAAGGACGGCAAGCGCACGGAATTCCGCATCAAGACGACGCGCGGAAACATCATGGAGCACCTTGTGCTCGAAGTGCTGCCCCCTGGCGGACGCGCATCGAGGCCAAGGCGGATTTGGAGAGTTCACTATGACTCCGTCCAGGGTGGAAAGCGTCTGCGGCGGAAAATTAAAATTGGGGACACGGCCACAGCTTTGGTCGACGTCGATTTGCGCTGGCGCGAAATTCAGAACGCGATTTCATGCGGACGAGATTGGCACGCCGAGCAAGAGCAAGAACAACTCAAGGAGAGGCTATCACGGCGAAAGGCCTATACGTTTGCCGATCTTGCAAATGATTATTTGGAGAGGCATGCCAAACTCAAGAAGCGAACATGGCGTGATGATCTAAGTAAGCTAAATCGTTATGTTTTACCACAACTTGGAGCAAGAGAAGCTGAGGATATCGCAAAACGTGAAATTATTGAAATCATCGACCACATTGCGATAGAACGCAACGCGCCCGTCCAGGCCGACCGGACCAAGGCGCTCCTGTCCTCCATTTTCAATTGGGGCCAGGACGAAGACCTGGTGCAGAGCAACCCCGCGGACCGCATACGAACGCGCTCGACGCGCAAGCGGCGGACGCGCTTATTTTCGTATGAGGAATTGAAGGCGCTTTGGGTCTGGTGCGAACAGCCGGCCGAGCCCGGGCGAACGCAGGCGCGGACGGTCATCAAGCTTGCTATCTTGCTCGGCCAGCGCCGCAATCAAATCGCCGCCGCCCGGAAGTCCGAATTGATCGGTCTTGGGACGGCGCGCGCGGCCTGGCACATCCCTCATGCACGAAACAAGAACAAGGATGACTTGCATGTTGTGCCTCTGCCGGCCTTCGCAGAGAAGCTTTTTGTGGAGGCCGTCGCCGCGGCCGCCGGCAGTCCTTTTGTGTTTCCCTCTTCGACGAAGCACGGGGTCTCGCTGCATGCCGATACTGTGACGGATGAACTGACGTGCGCGCGGAAGGCGCTGAGCATCGAGCCTTCCGACACCGGCGAGGAGGTCGTGCTCCATGCAATTCGCCACCTGTTTAAAACCGAGATGAGGAAGTTGTCTGTTCCAGCCGAGGTTCGCCGGCGTATTCAGAGCCACAGAAGTCCGTCTTCAACCTCGGATATGGACGAGTGGTACGATCATTCCGACAATTACGACGCCGACCGGGATGCGCTCGAACTCTGGGAACGCCGGCTTCATGAAATTCTCGGTTAGAAAGCGGCCTTCTCTTTATTGCTTCAATGCAGCGCCCAGGCGCCAATCCTGCCTTGCCCGCATACCGGAATGCGGTATAATGCCCCGTGAGTAAGTATCCCCCGGCAGAGCCGGGGGCTTTAGAATTGGAGCCGCTCGAAGCGGCAGACGGGGTCGCTAACGCGGCCCCAAAGTTTTCGGCCACCTGAAGGTGGCAGGTTCAGCGCCAAAGGTTGAGTTGGTCGAGCCGCTGATCCTCTTTCTCCTGGTTTCGGATATAGACCCGGATAGCTTCCTCATCCAAGCCCACGGTGTTCACGAAAAACCCTCGCGCCCAGAAATGCTGGCCCACGAAATTGCGTTTGCGCTCCCCGTAGACCCGCGCCAGATGAATTGCGCTTTTGCCCTTGATGAACCCGATTACCTGCGACACCGCATATTTGGGCGGGATCGAAATCATCATGTGCACGTGATCGGGCATCAAATGTCCCTCCTCGATCTTCGACTCCTTCTGTGCGGCAAGCTTGTGAAAGACCTCTCCGAGGTGACGGCGCAGTTCCCGATACAACGTTTTGCGCCTGCATTTCGGAATAAAGACGACGTGATATTTGCAGTCCCAAGTCGTGTGGCTTAGGCTCCCATACTCGTTCATCGGTGGAGTTCCCTTCGTGTGCGTGGCTGCTCACGCTGGAACTCCGCCGATGGACTGCGGAAAACGTCAAACTGCTACTGCCTCCCCGGCAGAGCCGGGGGATCTCCCCTTGGATGTTAGATCGTTTGCCAGCAAGAAAACCGAAGCTCTGTTTCGGGACGAGCAGGTGAAGGAGCTGCAGAGCATCGCGCGGGCCGCCAAGCGAAAGCTCGAAATGCTCGATGCGGCGAGCCGTCTCGACGATTTGAAGGCGCCGCCCGGAAATCGGCTTGAGGCTCTGTCTGGAGATCGAGCTGGCTTTCATTCTATTCGCATCAACGATCAGTGGCGGCTGGTCTTCGTCTGGCGCGATGATGGCGCCTATGAAGTTGAGATCGTCGACTATCACTAGCGCGCATTTAGGGAGCAGTATATGAGTGGCGATGACTTTGAGCCCGTGACGCTCGGTGAGATTTTGAAAGAGGAGTTCTTGAAGGGGTACGGCCTTTCGCAGAGCCAGCTCGCCCGCGCGATCAGCATCTCGCCGAACCGCATCGCCGAAATCGTCAACAACCGGCGCCGCATCACGGCTGATACAGCGCTGCGGCTCGCGCTTTATTTCGGCAATTCACCGGAGTTCTGGCTGAACCTCCAGACCCATTACGATTTGAAGGTGGCGCGAAAGGAGCTTTCACCGGAGGTTGCGAAGGAGATTTCGGCCAGAAGCGCGGCTTGACTTCAATGCGAACGTATTGGCTGAGCGTTGCCGCGGCGCCGTCGATAAGGATCGGCTGCGAGTCACCGGCCATCTGCGGCGCAATATGGCTAGGACTCATCTCCACGCAGGCCTCGCAACTGGCGAAAATGGCGCTTTCGAAGACGTCCAGCCCTGTCTTTCAAATGGATTCGCCCTTTACGGAACCACTTTCTGGAGAGCCTTTGCAGGTCCAAAAAACTCCCAGGAGCCATCGCCTTTCGACGCGGTGAACATCCATCTACAACGGTGAGTGAAGGCCGATACCAAACTCGCGGCCTCAAAAATAAAAGGCGCGCTCGACCCCCAGGTGCGGAAATTGTGGCGCAGCCGCGTTCTTGCCTGTCGCTAGTCCAATAATGCTGATGGCGGTTGCCGACGTCTAAGAACCGGCTTAACATGCTTGCATTTCTGTCAATAATAGGTTGGCCAGATGGGTATTCGAGTTAGTGGGCCTGAGGTTGTAGCGTTCCTCGAATGGTTAAGGACTTCGTTTCCAGATGTGAGGTCGGCGGTAGAGATTGGCGAGCCCGCGTTACATGATCTAGCGGAGAGGTTCCTTGTATCACACTTCCATGATGAGAATGATGCTGATCATTCAATTCGAGGTCAACGCCGCTCGTCAGCGAGGCCGTTGGTCTCTGAGCCCAACCTTACATTGGTTTAATAGTCCGCTGCAGCATTTCAGGCATTCACGGCATACCCATGAGTTAGCACGCGATCTTGTAAGAGCACTTGAGTACCCAGAATACATGTCGGGTAGCTGGAACAAAAGATACGGCCGTGGATCTTCGCGGGTAGATTTACTGAACCGTTATCGTACCATTCCGTTTCGATCTATTTTTCTGTACACTTCACAAGACCAGCTCTTTGGGAGATACGTAAGACAGCATTGGTCTGCATGGAGCGATGAATCTGGCGATCTTTTTGATTTCTATGCTTTCTCAATTCAAGATCACCAAGAAGAAAGCTATAGCTTTTCTCAAGATTATATATCCCGGCTCCGAGCTATTCCATGTGCTGACTTGGCAAGAATCCGCGCTGTGGGCTTGCCCTGCATGTTGGTTTGGTCTGACTACGACGATACAATTGTGCCTTTCGCAGATGTCGCTGAATCTGAGAGTGGGTTGCGAGATCGATTCAGGCTGGTGCAAAGATTTCTCGATCAAGACCAACTGGATGCGCTCAGATCCTATTTTGCTGCCTCGTTGAAAGAGTCCGTCAGCAGCCGAGAGGACGTCTTTTTGTCCTACCGACAAACAGACAGACCGTGGGTGCAGGAACTACATGATGCTCTAGAGCGCAATGGTATTTCAGTTTGGTTTGATCAGCATTTGCGAGCGGGTGACCGTTTTGACTTGAGGCATCACTTATCTCACGCGAAAGCGGCGATTGTTGTTTGGTCGCACTCGTCAGTAAGTAGCGGCTACGTCCTGGCCGAAGCCTTAATGGCGTGGAACCGTCGAAGCTTGGTCCCTGTTGCAAAAGAGCTTCCGGTCGATATTCCACCCCCTTTCAATGCCGTGCATGCTGAGGATCTGTCATTTTGGCCTTCCATGGCTTCAGGATTTGAAAGACTGGTTGAGCGGCTTGAAGACGCTCGGCTTAGAAACGTCCTCCAGTAAGTCACCTTCATGCTTGACCTTCAGACCTTCTTGATTACTTCTATTGGCCGGATGGCGAGATCGTGATTCCAGGCGATGAGCCCGGGCTCAAGTTCACGTCGGTTGAGCCTTCAACAGCAGACACGCAGGATCAAGGGCGTGATTGCAGTTCACGACCCCATACCGCCCCTGACGAGGGGCCGCCAAAGGCGCTGAGCCGCCGCCGCAGGTATGGTTCTTCGCCTGCCTGCCCCGATTGACAAGCTCCAAAGGCCATCCCATGATAGCGAAATTAGGGAATTTCGCCAAAATGCAGGAAACGAGAGTCACCAGCACAGAGTTCGGCAACAGGCTCGGCCTCTACTTTCAGAAGGCTTTGAGCGAGCCGGTCACCATAACCCACCACGGGCGCGACTCGCTGGTGGTTATGTCCGCGGAAGAGTATAAGCGCTTGAAACGCCGGGACCGCCAAGTATACCGGGCGGAGGACACGCCCGCGGAATTCATCGCGGCGCTTGAGAAGGCCGAGGCACCCGCGGAAACGGCGCAATTCAATGACGAGGTCCCAAAGGATTGGGATCGCCGCGAACGCGGATAGCCGTGGACATTCCTCCAGCCCCGGCGCCCGGCATGGTCGTCAAATACGCCTATCTATGGACGCACGAGCACGACCGTGGACTCGAAGAAGGCGGGAAAGACCGTCCCACGGCGGTTTTGCTTGCGCTTGCAAAGGAAGACGGCGAAATCAGCGTCCTGGCGGTCCCGATTACGCACACGCCGCCGCATTCGCCCCAGGATGCGCTCGAAATTCCGCCTGAGACCAAGCGCCGCCTCGGGTTGGATGAAGAACGCTCCTGGGTCGTCGTGAGCGAAGCCAACGTGTTCCGCTGGCCCGGTCCCGATTTGCGGTCAGTTTCCCCCGCGCGCCAAACCTGCGTTTACGGATTTTTGCCGCAAAATTTCTACCGCATGGTGCGCCGGGCGTATCTTGCGCGATTTCAACAAGGAGTTGTTCGCGTGATCCCGCGCAGCGAGTAAGCGCTCACTCGTTGTGGGGGGCTGCTTCCTGGTGCAGTTTGCCAGGAGTATCGAGGCTTTGGCAGCGGATTTGCGTTGCGACCATAAGAATGTATCAACCGCCACGGCGGAGTGACGGCGCCGTTCGGCGAAGTGGACGCGAGGCTGGCGCCGTAAGCGCGAGCCCGACAGTCTTGAGACCCATTACGACCTTTCCTGAACTTGCCGCAAACAATACGTCAGGTCAGTCATACTTCTTGTTGAACGCTTCCATTGGATCCCAATGGAAGGTCTTCTCTGTCTCGGACCGCAGGATAAGCGTATCCGCTATGAGGCTGCCACTGCTGCGGTTCAGGCCGCCATTTTCAGGGCTTGCGCGGGAGCCGCGCGTGCGGTTTTCCAGTTCCACGGCAGAAGCTCCGCCAGTTGATGGCTTTTGGTCTGGCCGGAGACGACGCGCTCGAGGACATCTGTGAGCCACGCTTGGGGATCGACGTCGTTGAGCAGGGCGGTGTTGATGAGCGAAGCCAGGACCGCCCACGAGTCCGCCCCGCCCTCGCTGCCCGCGAACAGGCTGTTGCGCCGGCCGAGGGCAATCTCGCGGTCATTCTGCCCATATCGGGCAGACCGCCATTGTCCAATATCGCTGGCATCCGCTGTGCGGCCGGAGCACGCGTTGTGTTCTGATTGAGCGGCGCGCATCCGGAGAGATCGCCCATCTCGAACTCGAGCCCGGCATCGTAACGATGGTTGCGGCCTGGAAGCTCGATCCGGTCTATTGCGGCGCCATAAAGATCGGCGTCCCGCAGGTCTCGCTGTTGGCGCTGAGCGACCTGCACCGGCTGCTGATCGCCTGCGAATCGCGGCTCCTCTTTGCGAACGGCAACACCGTCACGCAGGAGGACCACGATGAGATCGCCGCTACCGCTCGCAAGAGCATCGCAACTTGTTCCAAGATCGAGACCTACGCGGCCTCGCCAGCTCGACCTCGTTCTCGACGACTTACGCCTTCAAAGCGTGACGGCGGCCCAGCGCCACGCGGTCCTGAAGGCGATGGCTCAGCTGCTGATCGAAGCGAGCGGCGCGGTGACGGCGGAGGCGGGCGATGACGACGCATGATGCTCTTCTCCCGGCAACCGTGCTCCAGCGCAAGGCGGTCGTCTATGTTCGCCAGTCGACGCCGCAACAAGTGCAAGCGAACCTGGAGAGCCAGCGGCGCCAGTATGAGTTGGTCGATGTTGCGCGTAGCCGCGGTTTCACGAACGTCGAAGTCATCGACGACGATCTTGGGCGGACGGCGAGCGGCGCTGTCGACCGCCCAGGCTTCAATCGCCTGGTCGCGGCGCTCTGCGCAGGGGAGGTCGGCGCGGTGCTGTGCCTCGACGCCTCGCGGCTCTCGCGCAACGGCCGCGACTGGCATCACCTGCTCGAGCTGTGCGGGTTGGTGGAAGCTCGCGTCATCGACCTCGACGGCGTCTATGATCCATGCCGTCCCAACGACCGCCTGCTTCTCGGCCTGAACAGGACGGCGACATAATACAGCACCTCGTGATCTCATTGAAAAGACAGGCTTTCTTGTCGCGGGTCGGCTGATGCTGGGCGGGCTCTCGTGATCGCCTGCCGAATGGCCGGCCGCGCCAGGTCCTCCTCGCGGATGACATAGGGTGCGCGGGCGCAAACCTGCCTTGCCGGCAGCCGCCCATCCCGGATCAGGCGAACAACGGTCATCTTGCTGACGCCGAGGCGGCTTGCGGCTTCGGTCAGAATAAGCTCATGGCGCTCCGCACGTTCGCCCTCCCGGTAGACCGCTATTTGATGCGCGCCGCGGAAATTGCGCACTCGCAGCTCGGTCCAGGTCTGACCTCTGGCCGAGCGGATACCCAGCCGATTAAGAACGGGGGCGATGCTGTGGTCTGGCAACAAGCGGGCCAGTTCGCGCACCAATTGCTCGGTCGCCACATCGGTCTTGTAGCGATTTTGACCGGTCCGGTTCTTTAGCACGTCAAGCCGCGTATGATCGCCACCCTGCCAGTGCAGCACAAGGAGCAGACGGCCGGTCTCGGCTGTGACGATGATCTCCTTCAGCACGGCGCGCACAATCCGCTTGCGCGTCTCGTTGGACGTAGCTGCATTATTCCAGAGCGCTGGCAGGTCGTCGGCGAGCGCCATAAGCGTCATGCGCTCGTCGTCGTCGATGGCGCTCGGCTGTTGGCTGCGCGAGTTCCGGACCTGCTCTTCGAGCCGCGCGACCGCCGCGAGACAGTCATTCCATCGCCGTTCGAGTTCGCCGGCTACCAGCCGGTTGTCGGGATCAACTGCGTCGTATTGCCGGCGTGCGTGCGACGCCTCATACCGGGCCTGCTCCAGGGCAAGCTCGTTTTGCCGCAGCCGTTCGCTACCGGCTTGCTCGCGATCGGAAATCACCTGCAACGCCGCATCGAGCGCCAGTGGCGAGATCGCACGCAGCACTTCCGTAGACACCGCCGCATCGATGCGCATGCTGCTGAAAGCGCTGCACCCATTCTCGCTCGACGGATCCACATGACTAGCGCAGAGGTAGCGCGCATCGCGCCGCGAATGGTGGTGGACCTTGAACTTGCGTCCGCAGCGCCCGCAGCGCAGCAGGCCGACGAGAAGTCCACTGCCATTGCGCACCGCGCCCGCCACCATCGCTCCCTTCATGCTCGCATTGCCGGCAATGATTGTCCGATTGCGATCATACTCCTCCCAGGAGATATAGCCATCATGGTGATCGCGGATCAGCACCATCCAGTCCTCGCGCCGGCGCGCGACGCCATGGGTGATGACTTTGCGGCCTTCTTCGACCCGCGTGCGTGAGATCGTCCGACCAAAGACATAGGCTCCGGCATAGACAGGATTGGTCAACAACCGATGGACGGCATGGTAGCGCGGCGGGCCCCACCGCACCGTCCGCCCCTGTGGACCATGCACAGCGGTTGGCAGATCGATTCCTTCCTGGCTCAGACACAGGACCAGTTGGCGCACGCTGCCGATCTCTTGAAACTTTCGGAACACCAGAGACAGCGCTTCGCGGATACGGAGGTCCGGGTCTTGTTCCAGGCGGTCATCGGCGCTGCGTCGATAGCCGATGGCGACCGTTGTGTGCAGATCGCCGCGCGCCGCCTTCAGGCGCAAAGCCTCTTGCGAGCGCTGCCGCAACGTCGAAAGTTCGAGCTCGCTAAAAGCGCCTTTCATGCCAAGCAGCAAGCGATCGTTGACGAGCCGCGGATCGTAGACTCCGTCCTCATCGATGATCAGGCTGCCGACCAGGGCGCAGAACTCCAAAAGAGTGTGCCAATCGCGCCCGTTGCGCGCCAGGCGCGAGGCCTCGAGGGCAAACACGGCGCCCGCGTCGCCGCTGCAGATTGCCGCCAGCAGGCGTTCGAAGCCCGGTCGCGCCGTTCCGCCCCCCGAGCGGCCGAGATCGTCATCGATAACAATCGCGTTCTCCCAGCCGAGGGCGCAGGCGCGCGTCGTCAGCGCGTACTGGCGTCGCCGGCTCTCCTGATTGTGCACGAGCTGACCAGGCGTGGACTGCCGCACGTAGACATAGGCGTTGCGCGTCAGGTGATCGCCGGTGATCTTAGTCATTGTCCGTCTCCGCCGCATACTGACCAGGGCAAGGCGCTCGTTCAGGAGAACTTTGAGCAGGGTTACGATCTGCGCGCAGGTCGCGAGATCGAACAGAGGCGGCGCGACGTCGTCGGCCGTTAGCAGGAGAAGATCGAGTTGCCGTTCCTGGGCACGCTGTTCCATCATCGCCTCCATCGTTGCGAATTGCTTCATTCGCTGGCGACAAGGATACGTTCTTGAGGTCGACGAGCCGGCGCAGCTCCCTCAAGCTGCTAAGGGAAAGCCGTGGCGTGACCATCATGGGCGGCATTGTAGCGTCGGTCTCGGTCATCCACGCCGGCAGCAAGAGCCGCCCGCCATCCGGCAGTTCGACGACAAAATGTGCGACGCCGGCGTAAACGAGATGACGCACAACCGTGAGGCGCTCGCCTGTACGCGGGTGATGCGGGTACTGGACAACGACTTCAAACGGCTGTTGCTGGGCAGTATGTCGTGGGTTCGAAAGGCAGCATCAGCGAATTCGAGTTGGGCGTCATTCGATCCCGAATGTACGACGCGGCGCGATCGAAGGCGAGGCGCGGAGAGCTGAGGATATCGACGCCGATCGGCTATACCTGGGACCGCCATGCCGGTCTCGGCCTCGATCCCGATCGCCGGCTGCAGGAGGTGATCAGGCTCGTCTTCCAGAAGTTCCGCGAGCTTGGCAGCGCCCGCCAGGCGCTGTTGTGGATGGCGTCCGAGAACATCCATTTCCCATACCCAACGGACGGCAGAACATTGACGTCTTTCGAATGGAGGCCGATCAGATATCGTAATGTCATCGCGATTTTGAAGAACCCCTTCTATGCCGGTGTCTACGCCTACGGGAAAAGCGAGAAGCGCACGGAGATCGTCGATGGCCGGGCGCGCAAGAGCTACGGCCACCACAAGCCGATGGACGCATGGGAGGTGTTCATCAAGGATCATCACGAAGGCTACATCAGCTGGGCCGAGTACGAACGCAATCAGTCGGTGCTCGCGAGCAACGCCTACGGCAGGACCGGCGACACGAAGTCCAGCCGTGGCGGTCGCGCCCTGCTCGCTGGCCTCATCTGTTGCGCACGGTGTGGCCGCCGGCTTCACGTTGTCTACATTGGGCGCTATCCGCAGCCGATGTACCGGTGCGATACGCCGAACTTGCAGTTGGGACGGAAGCGCTGTTTTGGCTTCGGCGGCAAGCGGATCGATAACGCCGTGGCCTCCGAGATGCTGCGGGCTGTGGCGCCGATCGCGATCGAGGCGGCTCGAGAGGCCGAGCGCATGCTGAGAGAGCAGGATCAAGACCGGCAGCGTATTGCCGAGCTGGAGTTGAGACAAGCCCAGTATGACGCCTCGCTTGCCGAGCGTCGCTACGCAGCATGCGACCCCGATAACCGCCTGATCGCCGCGCAGCTGGAGAAGGCGTGGGAGGCCACGCTGCGGCGTGTCGAAGCGTGCCGGCGACGGCTCGACGACATGCAATCGCCGGAAGTCGGTCAGCAACTCCCCGATTTGACTGGACTGGCCGATGATCTCACCGCGGCCTGGAAGGCGCCGAAAACGACGAGGCGGACACGCCAGCGGCTGGTGCGAACCCTTATCACGGAGATCGTCGCCGACGTCGACGAGGCCGCCGGCGAGATCGTGCTCGTCATCCATTGGAAAGGCGGCCAGCATTCCGAACTGCGCGTCAAAAAGCCGAAAACCGGCGAACACGGTTGCTGCACTCCCGAGCAGGCGCTAGCCGTCATGCGCGCCATGGCGGGGCGCTGGTCGGATCAGGACATCGCGGCCTCGCTGAACCGAATGGGAATGCCGACCGGTCAGGGCAAGACCTGGACGGCGCACCGCGTCAGTTCTGTCCGCCGAGTGAATGGCATCCACGGCTATTTGTCGGCTGAGAAGAATGGCGAGTGGCTCACGCTGCGCGATGCCGCGACACGGCTCGGCGTCAGCCCTCATCAAGTGCGCAAGCTAATCAAGGCTGGCATTCTGACAAGTGGGCAGATCATGCCCGATGCGCCGCACCAGATCCGGGCCGCTGACCTCGATAGCGAGCATGTCGCCGCCGCGCTTGCGCGGAAAGGCCGCCCGTGTCGGGTCGACTCCGAAAATCAGATCTCAATGTTTTCAAACACTTGAAAAGGAGGTGCATAATGACTCGGTCATCGCCAGGGGCCTGATTTGGTTTTCAGCGGCATTGTTTGAGATTTCCAGGCGTCCATCGGCGCAATAGCAGGTCAGCGCCTCCCATCGCGAGCGCGCATAGCGGATGGCTTTCGCCAAGTCGCTCTTGCCGGAAATGAGCTTCAACTGCTCGTCGAACCAATCGGCGAGCGCATCGAGTTCTGGGTTTGGCCTTGGCCATGCGCACGGCCTTGCGCTGGCTTGGCGGCTTGCCGGCGATGGCGCGCTCGATATCGAACAGGGCGCCGATTTTATCGAGCGCTTCCTTGGCGATGGGCGATCCATTGGATTTGTGAACGTCGAAGAATTTGCGGCGAACGTGGGCCCAACACGCCACTTCGGCGACGCAGGCAGGCCTGGCGTCTTTGTCCCGATAGAGCTCGGCAAAGCCGCTATAGCCGTCGGCATGCAAATGACCGGCAAAGGAGACGAGATGGTCGCGGCAATGCTCGCCTTTGCGGTCCGGGGTATAGCGGTAGAGCACGGCGGGCGGCGCGGCGCCCGCATGGGGCCGCTCGTCGCGCAGGTAAACCCAGAAGCGGCCAGTCTTGGTCTTGCCGTTGCCGGGGGCGAGCACCGGAACGGGCGTATCGTCGGCGTGCAAGACGCTTCCTGCCATGACGTGAGCGCCGATCCGATCGGCGAGCGGCTGCACAAGCCAAGCGGCCTTGCCAACCCAGTCCGCGAGCGTGGCGCGGTCGAGGTCGACGCCATCGCGGGCGTAAATCTCGGCCTGCCGGTAAAGGGGCAGGTGATCGCAGAACTTCGCGATCAGCACATGGGCGAGTACGCCGGGCCCGGCTTGGCCGCGCGGGATCGGCAACGCCGGCATCGGCATTTGCGACATCGCCTCGCATTTGCGGCAGGAATAGGCGGGCCGCACATGCCGGATCACTTCGAAACGGCCTGGGATGTAGTCCAAAATCTCGGTGACGTCCTCGCCCACTTTGCGCAAGGCGCCGCCGCACACCGTGCAGGCGCAGCCTGGTTCGTGCACGATCTCCCGGCGCGGCAGCGCCTCGGGCAGCTTGCGGCGCTTCTTTTTCGCCGGAGCTTCTTCCCGCGCCGGTTCCTCCGCCACGGCCGGCGCCGTCTCGGCGGCAGCCTCCGCTTCGGCCTCCGCCGTCTCAAGCTCTTCGAGTTTGAGTTCGAGTTGCTCCAACTCCCGGCGGATACGCTCCGACGAAGCGCCGAAGCTCATGCGCCTCAGCCGCGCGATCTGGATTCTCAGCTTCTCGATCTCAAGCGTTTTCGTGAGGAGGCCCGCCTTGGCCGCGGCGAGTTCCGCGCCGGTTCTTTCGATATCGGCGGCCTGAGCCAGCACAAGCTTTTTGAGCGCGGCGATATTGTTGGGCAAGGCGGCGGCGAGAGGCATGCGCGCCTCTCTATCTGCTTCGCGGCTTTGGCGCCATCACCCAGCGGTCTTGGGAACCCAAGATTTTTGTGGCGCCCGCCACTCAGTCCTTCGAGCAGCATGGACAGTTGCGCCGGCGAAAGCGTCACAGCCCCCGCCTGCGTGGCCGGCCAGGTAAACCGGCCTTTCTCAAGCCGCTTGGCGAACAGGCAAAAGCCCTGGCCGTCCCAATACAGGATTTTGACGAGATCGCCTCGGCGCCCGAAAAGCGAAGGCGATATTATACTTCACGTACCTTGACGGTCGCCCGTGGGGGTGCTAGTCGTGAATAGCGCCAGCCTTGTTCCTCCTTGGGAATCGATTTGCTACAGGTTGGTTAGCCTGTGGGATATCATGGAACGTTTTCACTTACATAAATTTATAGAAGCTTACCAAATGGTGGCCGCGCTTAGCCAAACTGCTTTTCACCTCGGTAGCATGAACCCGACAACAAGTTTGGCTCTATCGCAGGAACAGTTTTGTGAATTGAGGTCTAATCTGACTACGCTGATTGCGCTCTTAAATGAGCATGGGTTGCCAATGTCTGCCATGAGTGCTGAAAAAGCGTTGGAACTAACAATTGGCACAGAGAGTATTGTAGGGAATTCCGCCGATTAAAGGGATTGTTATGAACCCGATGACGCTGATTTCTTGGAAGGCGAACGTGCAAGACCTGCAAACAAGAGTGAGAGACGAATTCAAGAGTTGTTTTGTATTGGTTTTACCTAGTAATGACGCAAAATATTTCGAGCCAAAAGAACCGTTATTTGGTGCTGAAGTGGCAAATCAATTCAGAACTACGGCAAAAGATGAGATCGAAGATGCGGGGAAATGCTTAGCTTTGGGGCTGGGCACAGCCTGTGCTTTCCACCTTTTGCGGGCTGTTGAACATGCCTTTGAAGCGATACAGAAGAGCTTGCAACTGCCCCAGCCAGTGAAGGGACCGCATAAGGCGTGGGGCGCGGTGCTTGAACGCTATTGGACAGAAATAGAGGGGAGAGAGCAGCTAACTTGGCCTCGCCAGTGGTCCTCAATGCAAGATAAGATGGATTTCAAAGAAATTTATCAGTTTCTGTCCGCAGTAAAAGACACTTCTCGCGACAAGACGATGCACGTTGTGATGCGGTATGACCTTGAGAAGGCTAGAGATCTTTTTGACGTGGTCAAAGCTTTTATGAAGAAGGTCGCTTCCCGGATGGACGAGGACGGGCTTCCGTTGGCTTAGGAGCCTTGGACACAGCCCGGAATGCCTGCTCAAAGGCTTCAGGGCTCTCGTCCGTTTCAGCATCCTGCGCGGCCTTGATGAAGGCTTCCGACTGCTCCTTATCGTCAGCCTTCTTGGGAACCTTGGGCTTAGTGGATTTGGGCATCTGCTTCTTTTCTGTCAGCGGCCTTGTAGGTTAGGCGCTTGCCTTTGACGCCGAGGAGAGCCTTTTCGGCGCGTTGCTCGTCATGCACGCCGCGCGCAACGCGATTATTGTACCGGAAGTCAAATTCCGCAAGGTAGCGGTGCAAATGGCGTTCGGCGCAGTGTTGATAGACGCCCTTCATGCCGCGCTTGAAAACACTGAAATAGCCTTCGAGGGTGTTGGTGTGGCAGTCGCCGCGCTTCCATTCTTCCTTGCTGTGATCGACGAATTCGTGGCTGGCGAACTCCTTGCCAAGCCCGATGTAGTAGCCCGCCTGATCGGTCATCAGGCGGCTTTCCTTCGCCAAGTTGGCGTCGATAATCGGCTTGATGTTGGCGATATCGGCCTTGTCGATCACGAAGCTGCGCACGTCGCCGCCGCGTTCGACAAGCGCCAGCGCCGCCTGCTTGTGGGCGTAGCCGCGAGCGCCCTTCGGCCTAACAACGCCGTCCTTCTTGCCGATGAAGGTTTCGTCGGCCTCAAGGATCGAACCCTCGCCACCAAGCGGAGCCGCAAGGCTGCCAGCGCGCATCGCTTCGCGGATGCGGTGCGACATGAACCAAGCCGTTTTGAGCGTGACCTTCAGCGTGCGATGCAACTGGTTCGAACTGATCCCCTTCTTGCTGCTGCAAACCAGATGGATCGCCTGAAGCCAGATATGCAGCTTGACGTGGCTATCCTCGAAGATCGTTCCGACCTTGACCGTGAATGGCTTCTTGCACGCGTAGCACTTGTAAACGCCAGCGCGCGTGCTCTTGCCTTGCAGCTTGCCTACGCGATCCGTCCCCTTGCAGCGCGGGCACTCAGGGCCGTTCGGCCAAAGCCGAGCCTCTACCCATTCGTAGGCCGCCGCTTCGTTGTGAAAATGTAGATCAGAGAGGATAGACATTTGAAATCTCCTATTGATTTCAATGTACTACGCCTAGTCGGGTACGTCAAGTGACTTTTTGGCCGTAAAACGAAGCAACAGATAAGGAAAATTCAGATGAATCAGGCGCACTTAACATTCGTAACCTGCGAAATGATGGAAATTTCGGAAGACGGAAAGATAATCATACATGGCAACGCTATATCGAGCGGAGTTATTATTGAGAAAGATCAGTCACCAAATGAAATCCATCAAGATAACGCCGCCCAGAAGGCAGTACGACAGGGATAGCGCAGACTGGACACTGCGCATCATTTATAGTTATTTCGCCGATTGCTGTAAGTCCTTCTCGATGACGCGGGCGGCGACTTTGATCAGCCGCAGGCGCAAAGTCGAGAACTCGGCCTTCGCCAGATCGCGCATCCTTGGAATGGCGTCACGGACAGTGAGCATGAGCCAATAGGCGGCGGTATGCAGCACGAGGCGAACCTGGTTTGCGATGGCCGAACGGCAAGACGTTCGATCCGAAGCCAACTGCGTCTTGTGCAGCTTGATCAGGTTCTCCATCTGGCCGCGCGCGCAATAGAGAGTGTCGTAAATCCATTCCGGCGAGCCGCGGGATACGGTCGTGACGACGAAGCGGATATCGAGCCCAAGCGTCGTTGCCTCGATGCGGGCGACGGCGCGCCGCTCGCGGCTCCAGGATTTGGCCTTGTGCCGCGTCTCGGCATAGCCGCGCACGACCGGCTTGCCGGACAGGGCGCGTTCGGTGCGGATCGCGCCGGCCGCCTCATCGACCTTTTTGGACAGCGGCTTGGAGCCGGGCAGCCCGAAGATATAATCGACGCCGTTGTCCTCACACCACGCCATCGCCTCGGGCCGCGCGTAGTGGCCGTCGCCCCGGAACGTGATGCGCGTCTTCTTCCAGCGCTTTCGAATGCGCCGGACGAGGCGGCGCAGATGGGCGCGAACCTCGACGCCGGACGGCGTCTTGCCGGGCCGCAGCACGACAGCGACGGGACGGCTTCTTTCGGTGTCGTAGACATGGATCGGCAGAAAGCGGCGCTCGTCGTAATGAGCGTTGAACAGCGACAACTGCTGATGGCCATGCACGGCATCGCAGGTGTCGTCGATATCCAGAATGACCGACGCCGGCTCGTGCGCGTAGGAAGCCATCCATTGATCGACCAGCGCATAGGTGAGGCGGATCGCGTCCTTCAGCGACGGCGCGTTCTCCAGCCGCGACAGCGTCGGCTGCGAACAAAGGTCGGCGCCGCTATCCGGCAGCCGCCCGCAGGCGAGCTTGAACGCCGGATCAGCGCGCAGGCGATCCAGATCGTTGGCGTCTTCATAGCCGCAGGAGATCGCGAAAATGCGGGAGCGGATCATGCCGGCAAGCGTATGGACGATCCGCGCCGGGTCGCGCCGATCGGGAAAGCAGCGCGCCAGCCGCTCGGCCACGCCAAGACGCCGGTCGGCCATCGCAAGCAGCATTACGCCGCCGTCCGAGGTCAGCCGCCCGCCGTCGAAAGCGGCTGTGACTGGCTTGCGCGAAACGGCTGGAAACGAGAACGGCAGAAGATTATCGTCGGTCATGGCGAGCGAGGTCGGCGCAGCAAGGCGCAAAGGGTTGGCGTCAACAACCAACTCCTACGCCCTATCAGTGCGTTACGCCACGCTCGCCAGCTGCAAATCCCGCCCCTCGTGAATAAGACGGGCTAAGCAATGCAGAAGCTCTGGCGACAGTGTGGCAGATGTGAGACCGGTTGCTAGTGCGGTTGTCTGCTCTCAACGGAAGCAGTCAGTCAGGTGTATCGCAGCGAATGGCTGGTGGTTGGCCCTCAGCGCCGCTTCTCGCACCTGCAAAATATCCGTCGGTTATTGGGGGTATCGCGTCTCCACCGCCACTTTTGCCGTTCGAGTTGAGCGCTCCCGATCATCGCGGCTTGATTTCCGTTGATCGCGTCCGAAAAGCCCTTGCCGCCAGCCGATCCGATGCCGGAAACTTGGCCTCGAAGAATCACTCATTCGGCAAACTCGCCCTGCAGATGCACAGCGTGACCTCCTGATGCTAGTCTCGACAGCAAGACGAAGCGCATTAGCCGTGGAAGAAGTCTCGCCCTCGAGTTCGCAATCCGGCCGCGAAGGCTGGAGCGATGCGATCATGGACGCCTTCGGCGATCAGGCCAAGGCCTCGGATTTTCTGCCTCTGGCGGAGGAAGCGGTTGGCGCCTGCCCCGGCGACGCCGGGATATTGTGTCTCGCGGCGACGGCAGCCCTTTTTGACGGGCGCGCGGACCGGGCTGCGATTTTCCTGAAGCGGCTCGCAAAGCGCTTCAGTCAGAACGACACCGATCATTTATTGCACGCGCTGATATTGCAGCAGCAAAACAGGCTCCTTGCGGCTCGCCAGTTGCTCGAACGGCACAATTTGACCACCCTTTCCAGCGCCATCCATGCCTTTCCGGCAGGTTGGGACCGGGCTTACTGGCTGTCGAAGCAGCTCGACGCCATCTTCGGGCGCGAGATGCTCGCCCCAGGCTGGAGGCGCGCATCGCCGGCGAAGGGCAAGCCGGCGGCGAAACCGGCGGCCAAGGCTAAGGCCAAATCCAAGCCTACTTTGCATCCGGCCAAGTCCGCCTCGCCGGACGCTTCGGCCGTTGCGCCGCCCCCTATCCCAAGCTTGCCGCGCGTCAACATCGACATTTCCTTCGCGGCGGAGTTCGATCTCGGCCCTTTGTCCGCGGCGGCGAACAAGCCGCCGGAACAGGAGGGCGCGTGGCATCTTCTTCGGGAGCGCTTCGCCCATCTCGGCCTGGCGCAGGGGTTCGACGAGTTGCTCTGTCTCCCCCACCTTCGTGGAATCGAGACATTCTGGCATCAGGTCGAGACCGTCCGCAAGGTCCTCAAGCAGTTCCGCGGGCGCGTGCTGCTCGCGGACGAGGTCGGCTTGGGCAAGACCATCGAGGCGGGCATGGTCCTCAAGGAGTACCTGCTGCGCGGGATGGCTAAGCGCGTGCTGGTCCTCGCTCCGGCCTCGCTCGTCGGACAATGGCGCGAAGAACTGGAGACGAAGTTCGGCATCGCTTGCGCGACGACGCACGACGCCTTGCTGCGCGACGACCCCGGCGCATTTTGGGATCAGAAGCGCATCATCGCCTCGCTGGCGACAGCGCGGCGGCGCGAGCATGCCGAGCGCCTGTCAAGCCGCAATTTCGACCTTGTGATCGTCGACGAAGCGCACCATCTGCGCGACCGCGCCAGCCAAAGCTACAAACTGGTGGACCGGCTCAACAAGCGCTTTCTCCTGCTGTTGTCCGCGACGCCGGTGCAAAACGATCTTGTCGAGCTGTACAATCTGCTGACTCTCTTGAAACCGGGTATCTTCAAGACGCCGAAGGAGTTCCGCGCCGCCTACATGGTTCCGGGCAAGCCGCGCCAGCCCGCCAACCCCGACCGTTTGCGGGAGCTGATGCGCGGCGCCATGATCCGAAACACTCGCGCGGTGGTCGCGCTGAAGCTGCCCCGCCGCCACGCCGCGACCGTGCGGGTGGACGGCGCAGAGGGCGAGCGTCAAGCCTACGAAGACCTGGCGTCGGAAGCGCGCCGGTTGGCGGCCGGGGGCGAGTCCGGTTCGCAGCGGATGACGCTGCGCCATCTGCTCGGCGCGGCCGGGTCCTCGCCCGCCGCCGCGGCTGCGGCAGTCAATCGCCTGGCCGAACGGCATCCGCGCGCGCCGGCGTGGCGCGCGTTGGCGAAACGTTGGGCGGCGCTCGGCGCTGGCGGCAAGGAAGCGGCGCTCATCGACCTCCTGAGGCGCAATCCAGAAGAGAAGAAGCTCGTTTTCGTCCACTACCGGGAAACTCTCGCCCACCTCGCCGGTCTTTTGGCCAAGGCCGGGATCCCGTTCGCCCGCTTCGAAGGCGGGCTCAGCGGCCCGGAAAAGGACGCCGCCATCGCAGACTTCCGCGACAAGGCGCCGGTGTTATTGTGCACCGAATCCGGGGGCGAAGGCCGGAATATTCAGTTCTGCAACACGCTGATCAATTTTGACGTGCCGTGGAACCCCATGGCCATCGAGCAGCGCATCGGCCGTATCGACCGCATCGGCCAGCAGCGCGAAGTGTTCGTCTTCAACCTCGTCACGCGCGGAACCCTGGAAGAACAGGTGCTGACGCTGCTCGATGAGAAAATCTCGATGTTCGAGTTGGTGGTGGGCGAAGTGGGCGCGATCCTCGGCAGCGTGGATGACGACCGCGACTTTGCCGAACTCGTGCTCGACGCCTGGATGGAGACGACGGAAGGAAGCCGCATCGAGGCCTTCGACGCCCTCGGGCGCAGCCTGGAAGAGGCGCGGGCGCGCCATGAGGGCGCCAAGGAGCTGGACGGCGCCCTGTTCGGCGAAGACTTCGAAACCGCATAAGAGGCGGGATTATGGGAAATTTGCGCGATTTTGTTGCGGATACCCTTGAGATCAACGGCGCTGTCATCGAGCCGCTGGAGCCGGATGGCCTCGAGGTGCTGTCGCCGGAGCCGGTGCGCAAAGCCATGGGCTGGGCTGAGCTAACGCGGCTTGGATTTGGCGTCGAGCGGCCCGAAAACGCAATCCCGGCTGGTCTTGAAGGCGACTGGCTGGATCGTTTCGGCGCGCTTCTCGGCGACCGTGGCCGCTGGACCGAGCGTCAAGTAACCGCCACAGCTTTGCCCGGCGATCCCGAACGCCTCCTCGAACGCGCCCTCGATCTGCCCAACGCGGTCTGGCGCCTCCAAGGCGTGACCGCAACTTGGACGCGTTGCCTTCTGCTCAGCTTCCGCTACACAGCTTTGTCCGATGAAAAGCGCGAGGGCCTAGTTTGGCTCGGATTCAATCTCAGGACTGGCGCCGCGCTCGACGACATGCTGCCCCGGTTGCGGTCGCAGATGCAGCTGGAGCCGGATTGGACGGCGCCAGAGCCAACAGCGCGCGCCTCCGCCGGCCCGAACTGGAGCGCCGCTGCGCTTGAGGCGCGCGTCAGGCCGCTCCTGGAGCGCCGCATCCGGATCGAACTGGAGCCCTTTCTGATTGCCATGCGCCGCAGGCTTGAGCGCGACCGCAATCGCGTGCACGCCTATCACAACGACCTGCGCGGCGACGCGTTGAAGCGGCTTACCATTCTATCAGGCGCCAAAGGGGAAAAAGCGGAGGCCGACCGCAAGCGCGAGACCATGCGCGCGTCGGCGATCGAGCGCGAATACCATGCGAAACTCGACGATCTGCGCCGCAATTATGCATTGGGCGTCACGGTGGAGTGGGTTCAGGCTCTCGATCTTTATGCGCCGGTGCACCGCTTCGACGTGGCGATCCGGCGGCGCAAGGGAGAGCGATCGATAAAGCTCGACTGGCATCCGCTTGTGCGGCTTGCCGAACCCCCGCTCTGCGACTGGGGGCTGGGTCTCGGCAGGACACGCCTCGCCTGCGATGAGAAGCTGCACCTGACCGAGCCGGAAGGCCAAGCCCCGTGCGCTTCGTGCGTCAAGGCTTGGTGCCGAGCCTGCCATTCCGCCTGCCCCCATTGCCGGCGCTCTATGAGCGGCGGCGCGCGGCATTAGTTACCAGCGAAAAACATCGCTCCGCTTTTGAGTGAAAGCTGAGAACGCGAAGGCAAGCGTTCTCGCGCTCGTCCAATGACAAGTCCGCCTGTCAGAAGCAGTGCTGCGGCGCTCCAAAGCTTACACAACTGCTCCTTTTGCATGTGCGCCGCGGGATAGCGGCCAACTGCCTGCGCATTTTCTTCGGGCAGTTCGGCAATCCTTCGATTGTGTTTCTTGTTATCGTCGAGCCGAAGGCGAGTAAGATAAGGTGAGGTGGGCCTCGGCAAAGCCGAATGTAGGCCTACATCACACATCTTGCCATCCGCATCTTCTAAATTCTCAGAAATTCTCTGAAAAACTCAGAGACAGTTGGAGCGGTTCTGAAAAACTCTGAAAATCTCGTAGAACTCTTTGAAAATATAAGACATTCTTGGAGCCGAACGGAAAAAGTCTGAAAATGTCAGAGCAGAACTCGGCCGAACCCGTGGTCCTGCTTATGACGCCGTGATAGCATTCAGACCATCAGCGTCTGGAGCGCGCCGTGGTCGAAATAAGAGCAGACAGAGCGAGGTTGGGAGAGGCTCGACAATCGTTTCGTGCGCTCGCAGCGGAAATTGTCGCCGACCTCGATACGTCGGCGAGCAAGAAGCAAGTCTACGAGAAGCACCAGGCACGTTTGAGGATGAGCTACGTCTCCTTCACGCGCTGGGTTCGGGCCCACCAGAAACGTCGTGAGAGTGTCCCGCATGCCGGGCTCCACGCTTCCAAGCCCAATGGTCCCGAGGCTGCGCCTCATCAAGCTTCAGCGCTTTACGGGGGACCGGCGCCCCATAAGCCGAGGTCCGGACCGCTTATCCGTATCCGTTGCGGCGGCATCACCTTCAATTTCCGTTCTTTTCGCGCGAGACTTGCCGCAGAAGCGAGAACGGAGATGAGCGCTCATGCAAAGTGACAGGCATCAGCACGAGTTCATACGGCATAACGGCTACCGGCGGTTCGAGGCGATCACGGGGGAGCCGCGCCGGCAATGGAGCGATGAAGAGAAGGCGCGGATTGTGTCGGAGAGCTTTGCTCCCGGCGCAAATATTTCCGCTGTGGCGCGGCGGCATGGCGTGAGCGGCGGCTTGCTGCATAATTGGCGCGGTCAGGCCCGGCAAGCGGCTGCAACAAAGACGCCGTTCATTCCGATCACGCTGGCTGACGGGAGCGGCGGCGGAGAGGAAGATGGGGCCATCGCGTCTTGCGGCGCGATCGAGATTGAGCTTGCGGGCGTGCGCGTCCGCGTCGAGGGCGCGGTCGGCAAGACAGCGCTCAAAACCGTGCTGGCGGCGCTGCGCGAAACGGCATGATCGGGATTTCCGGCGGCCGGCGCATTTTCCTGGCGACGCAGCCAATCGACTTCAGAAAGGGCATGGACACCATCGCCGCGCTGGTGTCGGAGGCGCTGAAAGCCGATCCCTTTTGCGGCGATATGTTCATCTTCCGTCCGAAGCGATGCGACCGTTTGAAAATCCTGGTTTGGGACGGCTCCGGGCTGATCTTGGCTACGAAGCGGCTTGAGGAGGGGCGCTTTTGCTGGCCGCCGGCGCGCAACGGGACGATCCAGCTCAGCGCCTTGCAGATGTCCATGCTGCTCGAAGGCCTGGCGTGGACCAACGCGCCGGTCAAAGCCGTGAGGCGTCCAGTAAAAGCTGCTTAAAGCGAGCGATTTTACTGGATGAACGGCGACGCTCCCGCATAAGTTGCGGGCATGATTCTCGCTCTCTCCGATTTGCCATCCGATCCGGAGCAGTTCAAGGGAAGGCTCATCGAGCTGGCCTGCGCTGCTGAGGAGGCCGCCGCCCAGCGCGACGCGGCGCTGGCGGAGAACGAGAAGCTCCTTTACATCCTGGCTGAGTTTAAACGCGCCTTGTTCGGAAAGCGCTCGGAAAAGCTCGATCCCGATCAGCTGCAGCTCATCTTCGATCTGGCCGCGGCGGCGGCCGCAACGGAGGAAGCTGACGAAAGCCGTGAGGCCTGCGCTGCAACTCGCAAAAAGCCGCGCAAACCCGCCGAACGCAATCGCGGCAAGCTGCCCGAGCATCTGCCGCGCATCGAGATACGCATCGATCCCGAGGCCAAGACTTGCTCCTGTTGCGGCGGGGCGCTCCATGTCATTGGCGAGACCGTGAGCGAGATGCTGGACATCGTGCCGGTGCAATATCGGGTGAAGCGCATCATCCGCCCGCGCTATGGCTGCCGGGCTTGCGAGAACGCCGTGGTTCAGGCGCCCGCGCCGGCGCGGCCGGTTGATGGCGGCATCGCCACCGAAGCGCTGCTCGCCGCCATCGCGGTTGGAAAGTTCGCCTGGCATCTGCCACTGAACCGCCAGCTGCGCATGATGCGGGCGCAAGGGATCGAGCTTGACCGCTCGACGCTGTCATTGTGGATCGGCCGCACCGCCTGGTGGCTGAAGCCGCTTTATGCGCTGCTGCTCGCTTCGATCCTGGCGCGGCCGAAAATCTTCTGCGACGAGACGCCGATGCCAGTGTTCGCCCGTGGCGGCACGAGGCGCTGCCAGTTCTGGGCGGTCGCCGTCGATGACCGGCCGTGGGGCGGGCCGGCGCCGCCCGCTGTCGCCTATGCTTTCGCCACGGGCCGGAAAACCGAGCATGCCATGACGCTGCTCGACGGCTTCTCGGGCATCCTGCAGGTGGACGGCTATGCCGCCTACAAAAAGCTGGCGGAGACGGAACGCGAGGGCAAGCCTATCGTGCTCGCCTTCTGCCTTGCTCACGCGCGGCGCAAGTTCTTCGAGTTCCACAAAGCCACGAACTCGCCCATCGCATTCGAGGCCTTGCGGCAGATCGCGGCCGTTTACGCCATCGAAACCCGCATCCGGGGCATGAGCGCCGCCGAACGGATGGCTGTCCGCCAGGCCGAAAGCAAACCGCTTATGGACGCGTTCAAGACTTGGGCGGAGGAGCGACTGAAGGAGGTCTCCGCCAAATCGCCGCTCGCCACAGCGATCCGCTACACGCTGAACCACTGGCAGGGGCTCGCCGTGTTCCTCGCCGACGGCCGCGTGGAAGTGGACAACAACACCGTGGAGCGCGACATGCGCCCCATCGGGATGACCGAGTCATTATGCACCTCCTTTTCAAGTGTTTGAAAACATTGAGATCTGATTTTCGGAGTCGACCCGACACGGGCGGCCTTTCCGCGCAAGCGCGGCGGCGACATGCTCGCTATCGAGGTCAGCGGCCCGGATCTGGTGCGGCGCATCGGGCATGATCTGCCCACTTGTCAGAATGCCAGCCTTGATTAGCTTGCGCACTTGATGAGGGCTGACGCCGAGCCGTGTCGCGGCATCGCGCAGCGTGAGCCACTCGCCATTCTTCTCAGCCGACAAATAGCCGTGGATGCCATTCACTCGGCGGACAGAACTGACGCGGTGCGCCGTCCAGGTCTTGCCCTGACCGGTCGGCATTCCCATTCGGTTCAGCGAGGCCGCGATGTCCTGATCCGACCAGCGCCCCGCCATGGCGCGCATGACGGCTAGCGCCTGCTCGGGAGTGCAGCAACCGTGTTCGCCGGTTTTCGGCTTTTTGACGCGCAGTTCGGAATGCTGGCCGCCTTTCCAATGGATGACGAGCACGATCTCGCCGGCGGCCTCGTCGACGTCGGCGACGATCTCCGTGATAAGGGTTCGCACCAGCCGCTGGCGTGTCCGCATCGTCGTTTTCGGCGCCTTCCAGGCCGCGGTGAGATCATCGGCCAGTCCAGTCAAATCGGGGAGTTGCTGACCGACTTCCGGCGATTGCATGTCGTCGAGCCGTCGCCGGCACGCTTCGACACGCCGCAGCGTGGCCTCCCACGCCTTCTCCAGCTGCGCGGCGATCAGGCGGTTATCGGGGTCGCATGCTGCGTAGCGACGCTCGGCAAGCGAGGCGTCATACTGGGCTTGTCTCAACTCCAGCTCGGCAATACGCTGCCGGTCTTGATCCTGCTCTCTCAGCATGCGCTCGGCCTCTCGAGCCGCCTCGATCGCGATCGGCGCCACAGCCCGCAGCATCTCGGAGGCCACGGCGTTATCGATCCGCTTGCCGCCGAAGCCAAAACAGCGCTTCCGTCCCAACTGCAAGTTCGGCGTATCGCACCGGTACATCGGCTGCGGATAGCGCCCAATGTAGACAACGTGGAGCCGGCGGCCACACCGTGCGCAACAGATGAGGCCAGCGAGCAGGGCGCGACCGCCACGGCTGGACTTCGTGTCGCCGGTCCTGCCGTAGGCGTTGCTCGCGAGCACCGACTGATTGCGTTCGTACTCGGCCCAGCTGATGTAGCCTTCGTGATGATCCTTGATGAACACCTCCCATGCGTCCATCGGCTTGTGGTGGCCGTAGCTCTTGCGCGCCCGGCCATCGACGATCTCCGTGCGCTTCTCGCTTTTCCCGTAGGCGTAGACACCGGCATAGAAGGGGTTCTTCAGAATCGCGATGACATTACGATATCTGATCGGCCTCCATTCGAAAGACGTCAATGTTCTGCCGTCCGTTGGGTATGGGAAATGGATGTTCTCGGACGCCATCCACAACAGCGCCTGGCGGGCGCTGCCAAGCTCGCGGAACTTCTGGAAGACGAGCCTGATCACCTCCTGCAGCCGGCGATCGGGATCGAGGCCGAGACCGGCATGGCGGTCCCAGGTATAGCCGATCGGCGTCGATATCCTCAGCTCTCCGCGCCTCGCCTTCGATCGCGCCGCGTCGTACATTCGGGATCGAATGACGCCCAACTCGAATTCGCTGATGCTGCCTTTCAGGCCGAGAAGCAGGCGGTCGTTGGGACGGCATGGATCATAGACGCCGTCGAGGTCGATGACGCGAGCTTCCACCAACCCGCACAGCTCGAGCAGGTGATGCCAGTCGCGGCCGTTGCGCGAGAGCCGCGAGGCGTCGAGGCACAGCACCGCGCCGACCTCCCCTGCGCAGAGCGCCGCGACCAGGCGATTGAAGCCTGGGCGGTCGACAGCGCCGCTCGCCGTCCGCCCAAGATCGTCGTCGATGACTTCGACGTTCGTGAAACCGCGGCTACGCGCAACATCGACCAACTCATACTGGCGCCGCTGGCTCTCCAGGTTCGCTTGCACTTGTTGCGGCGTCGACTGGCGAACATAGACGACCGCCTTGCGCTGGAGCACGGTTGCCGGGAGAAGAGCATCATGCGTCGTCATCGCCCGCCTCCGCCGTCACCGCGCCGCTCGCTTCGATCAGCAGCTGAGCCATCGCCTTCAGGACCGCGTGGCGCTGGGCCGCCGTCACGCTTTGAAGGCGTAAGTCGTCGAGAACGAGGTCGAGCTGGCGAGGCCGCGTAGGTCTCGATCTTGGAACAAGTTGCGATGCTCTTGCGAGCGGTAGCGGCGATCTCATCGTGGTCCTCCTGCGTGACGGTGTTGCCGTTCGCAAAGAGGAGCCGCGATTTGCAGGCGATCAGCAGCCGGTGCAGGTCGCTCAGCGCCAACAGCGAGACCTGCGGGACGCCGATCTTTATGGCGCCGCAATAGACCGGATCGAGCTTCCAGGCCGCAACCATCGTTACGATGCCGGGCTCGAGTTCGAGATGGGCGATCTCTCCGGATGCGCGCCGCTCAATCAGAACACAACGCGTGCTCCGGCCGCACAGCGGATGCCAGCGATATTGGACAATGGCGGTCTGCCCGATATGGGCAGAATGACCGCGAGATTGCTCTTGGCAGAAAGAATTGGTTGTTCGCGGGCAGCGACGCTGGAGGAGAGCGGGCCGCCGTCTTCTACACCTTGATCCGCTCCGCCAAGCTGAACGGCATCGAGCCCGAGGCTTACCTGCGCGAGGTCCTAACCCGCATCGGCGAACATCCGATCAACAAGATCGACGCCCTGCTGCCCTGGAACATCTTCCGGCCAGCGACGCTCAGCGTCGCTGCCTGAGCCGCACCCTGTCAAGCCGGCAAAGCCGCATCCGAGGTATCACGCTTACTTGAGCATTAACAACCTCGCACTGCTCTATCAGCACCAAGGACGCTATGGCGAGGCCGAGCCGCTCTTTAAACGCGCGTTGGAAGCGCAGGAACGCCTGCTCGGAAGGGAGCATCCGAACACGCTCTTGAGCGTCAACAATCTCGCCGTGCTTTACGAGGTTCAGGGCCGCCATGGCGAGGCTGCGCCGCTCATGCTGCGCGTCGGGGTGCTGCCGGTCGTGCTGAAGAGAAGGCCACTGGAACTCAGGCCCGGAAGCCCGCGGATGATCGCGACGGCGCCTGCAGAGAGTGGCACCAAATGAGGTCGCTTGTTCTTCGTGCGCTTCCCGGGGATTTCCCAGATCGGGTGATAGCCATCTAAACTCGACAGCTCGCTCACATGCATGCCGCCCACTTCGGCGCGCCGCTGCCCGGTGAGGAGCAGAAGCTTGAATATGTCGCCAAAGAAGTGACCTTCTTGCTCGAAGGCGCGCCATACATCGACAACTTCACCCTCGCTTAAGGTCCGCTCGCCGATGTTCTTCACACTCGGCGGCTTGATGCGATCCGTGGGCAGGGTTTCGATCAGGTCCTTCTCTGCGCACCAATTGAAGAACTTGTTCAGGTACGCGAGCATGTGGTTGGCTGCTCCGCCGCTGCCGCGCTCCACCATAGTATCGAGCACAGCGCGAACGTCGGCCCGCGTAATGGATGCGATGGGGCGATGCGCCCACGCAGCGGTGTCAGGACCAAAGAGCACCCGGCGATACTCGCGATGCGTGGAGAGCGCGAGCCGGTGCTCGACATGCTGCTCCATGAAACGCTCGCCGATGCTTTTGAACGTTCGCCGCGATCGGTCTTCATTGGCCGCCACTTCGGCCGCTTTCTCTTGGCGAGGATCAAGCCCGCGCGAGGCAAGATCGATGAGCTCTCCTGCTTTCGCCCGCGCCTCTCTGAGCGAAACTCCAATCCCGTCCTCCTCGATCTGCGCCTTACCAATCGTGAGCCGGGCGAGCTTCCCATGAACCCGCGTCATGACGAAATACGTACGCGTCCCGGCGGTGGACACCCGCACGCCAAAGGCGGGCAGGCTGCTGTCGAAGTAGTCGACCTGGCCGCTCTGAGGTGGCGAGAGGCGCGCAACGGCCAGCGATGTAAGCTTCAATTTGGGCACGCGGAAAGCCTTTTTAGGTAACGCTTAGGTAACAGAATCCGTTCCTTCACGGACCTTTTGCGAGGTTACCGCATGTTCGGGCTTATGCGCAATACCGATGTAAATTCAGGATGTTAGCAACAAAAAATGCGCAGCTATGAGAAGCTATGTTTTGCCCCTGTAGGCGACTGAAAATCCGCGTGTCGCTGGTTCGATTCCGGCCCTGGGCATCATTAAAATCAATGGGTTAGCCGTCCGAGTGCAGAGTTGGCAGACACTTTTTGGACTCGTGTAGACACCGTGTTCGCCAAAGGTCTTTGTTTTTGCTCGTTTACACGCGGTTCTTCTGTCCGTCGAGCAGCGTCCGGCCGCTGAGAAGTCAGTTCCATGATTAAGGTGTCAGCTTGCATGACATCTTTGGAGGCCTTCGCCTGATCCCTTCGCTCGGATGCCACGATCAATTTGTGGATAGCAAAACGCTCCGGGCGTGGGACTGTTACGGGTATGCCTCCCGCATAGAGCAGAACCGATCGCTCAGGTTCGTCAGGAAAGGGCAGCCCCGCGGCGATAAGCGTTCGTACGATGCGCTAACGGTCTTTGAAATCATTCTTAAGCGTGGCAAAGCGCGTCACTCGATCGGTTATGGTCGGATCTGTAACGGGACCGGCGTAGCGAGGGGTCATCTTTTGACCGTTGCGGCCGCGCTCCCGATAATACCAGTAGTAGCGGCTACCGCGTTCGCGCTTTTGGAAGCTACCCGCCGGTGCGAAGTTTGCATCAAAACCGGCATCCAATGAACGCTGCAGAAGGTCTGCAAACACGGTTCGGATCGCGAGAGGCACGTCAGACATGTTGTACCCTACAAAAGGCAATGTAGGGTACAAACAGCGCCTCTGCCGTGCATTTCAACCTCGGCACGGTGTGAATTTGGAAGGGCTTGCCAGCCAAGATTCCCAGTCTGCCCGTCAAGCTACCACTCTATTGAATTACGTCATAACGGGTATCGAGAAGCCGGGAACGCTCTTGTGGCAACATATCGTATATTGCCCGCGCTGCATTGGAACGCTACCGGCGCCTTGAAGGCGAACTCGGAGAATGCACTTAAGACATTGCCGCCGCCAAGCTTGGAAAGAGTTTCTTAAGAGTATCGGTCGGATTGAGTTAACTGGACCCATATCCGCGTATTAACTTACCACAAATGGTTCGAGCGGCGCAGAGTGGTCTCAAGACCGTTATTCTCCGCCGCGTCAGGCAAAGCTCCGGCATTCCGAGGATAGAATAGCATATAGTCACGATACGCTGGGGAGAAAGGACCCAATGCTTCACACGGCTGCGAAAGCGCCTTCGGCTAAGCTCGTCTCGCCACCGGATAAGCTTCCGGTGACGATGATTGTCAACGGAGCGAAGAAGCAGCTCAAGGTCGCGCCATGGACGACGCTGCTCGACGCCCTGCGGGACCATCTCGATTTAACCGGAACGAAGAAGGGCTGCGATCACGGTCAATGCGGCGCCTGCACGATTCTGGTCGGCGGGCGGCGCATACTTTCATGTTTGACGCTCGCGGTAATGAAGGATGGCGCCAGCATCACCACAATTGAGGGCTTGGCGGCGAACGGCGGTTTGCATCCCCTGCAACAAGCGTTCATCGACCACGATGCGTTTCAATGCGGGTACTGTACGCCCGGACAAATATGCTCCGCCGCCGGTTTGATCGCCGAAGGCAAGGCCAGAACCAAGGAAGAGATCCGCGAGCTGATGAGCGGCAACATATGCCGCTGTGGCGCGTATCCCAACATCGTGGCTGCCATTCAGCAGGCGATGGGGGCGTCATGATCAATTTCGAATATGCGCGCGCAACCGGCGTCGCCGATGCGGTGCGCCAACTGGCCGCCGATCCCAGGGCAAAACTCATCGCGGGCGGAACCAACCTCATCGATCTCATGAAAGAAAATGTCGAACGCCCGAGCCGGCTGATCGACATATCGCGGCTCCCGCTGAATGCCGTGGAAGCAACCGACCGCGGCGGCGTTCGCATTGGCGCGCTCGTTCCGAATTTCGACCTCGCCTATCACCCCCTGATCGAGCAGCGCTATCCTGTGTTGTCGAGCGCAATCCTGGCGGGCGCTTCCCAACAACTGCGCAATATGGCGTCGACGGGCGGCAATCTCCTCCAGCGGACACGCTGTTGCTACTTCTATGACATCGCCACGCCCTGCAATAAGCGCGAGCCAGGAAGCGGCTGCTCCGCCGTTCACGGCCTTAACCGCATGCACGCTATCCTTGGGGCGAGCGAGGACTGCGTCGCGACCCATCCCTCCGACATGTGCGTGGCGCTCGCCGCGCTCGAAGCGAGGGTGCATGTGACGGGTCCCTTCGGGAGACCGGACGATCGCGTTTGCCGATTTTCACCGTTTGCCGGGAAATACGCCGCAGCGCGACACGAATCTGGAGCTTGGTGAACTCGTCACAGCTGTCGAGCTTCCCGCGCAAGGCTTCGCCACGCACAACACCTATCTCAAGATCCGGGACCGGCTCTCTTACGCCTTTGCGCTTGTCTCCCTCGCGGTGGGGCTCGATCTTGATGGCGGCGCCATCAAGGATGCGCGGCTGGCGCTTGGCGGCGTCGCTCACAAGCCTTGGCGCGACCCGGACGCGGAATCGGCGCTGCGCGGGCAAGCTGCAAATCACGAGACTTTCGCGCGCGCGGCTGACCTCATCCTGCGGGAAGCCAAATGCTTGGAGCACAATGCCTTCAAGATCGGCCTGGCGCGCCGCGCTATCGTTCGTGCGCTCGGCCAAGCGGCGCAAGGCAAGCCGCAGTCTCAATCCGAAAAGAGAATCCGGTGAACACATGGCGTCTTATATAGGCAGCTCCGTATCGAGGATTGACGGTCGCGCGAAGGTCACTGGCGCAGCAAAATATGCCGCTGAATTCAACGTGGCTGGCCTGGCCTACGGAAGCGTTGTCGCCTCAGCCATAGCGAGAGGCGGCATCGCGCGTATCGATGCGAGGGACGCGCTGGAAGTCGATGGCGTTCTCGCGGTGCTCACCCATGAAAATCGCCCGCATTTGGCGGAGACTGACGCCAGCTACAAGGATGACGTCGCGCCCGAAGGCTCCCCCTTCCGGCCGCTTTACAACGCCAACATCCTCTTCAGCGGCCAGCCCATCGCGCTCGTGCTGGCGGAGGAATGGGAGATCGCCCGCTTCGCCGCTTCGCTCGTGCGGGTGGACTATAAACAAGAAGCGCACGCGAGCGATCTGTTTCGGCAACGCGGCGAGGCCTTCGAACTGGCGGGCGACGCTTTCGCCATGTCTCTCGCGAAGCCGCGCGGGGATGCGGAAAAGGCGCTTGCGGCCGCTGAAGTTCGGCATGAGGCCGAATATTACATCCCCGTCGAGCACCACAACCCGATGGAGCTTTATGCGTCGACCGCGATCTGGGAGGCGGACGGCAAGCTTGCCGTCTACGATAAAACGCAAGGCGTGCAGAACGTGCAGCGTTATCTGTGCGGCGTCTTCGGCATGAAGCCCGGCGAGATCCGCGTCGTTTCGCCTTTTGTTGGCGGCGCATTCGGCTCGGGCCTGCGCCCGCAATACGAGGCGGTGTTGGCCGTGCTTGCGGCATTGGCGCTCAAACGTTCGGTGCGCCTCGTCCTCACCCGTCAGCAGATGTATTCGCTAAGTAACCGGCCAGCCAGCATCGAGCGGCTGGGGCTCGGCGCCAAAGCGGACGGAACGCTGGAGGCGGCCATCCATGAGGCGGTCGCGAGCACCTCGCGTCACGAAAGTTTTGCCCGCAACGATACGACCTGGTCCGGCACGCTTTATAAATGCGCCAATGCGCGCTACGCGCACAAGTTGGCGCGCCTGGACCTGCCCACGCCGTGCGACATGCGTGCGCCGGGCGCCGCAACCGGGGTCTACGCGCTGGAATGCGCGATGGATGAACTCGCCGTGGCGCTCAAGCTCGATCCGCTTGAGCTTCGTTACCGCAACTATACGGACCGCGATCAGAACGAAGATCTGGCGTTCACCAGCAAAAACCTGCGTGCATGCTACAGCCAGGGCGCGGAGGCGTTTGGATGGAGCAAACGCAATCCGGAGCCCCGTTCAATGCGCGACGGCGGCGAGTTGGCCGGCTGGGGCATGGCGACCGGCGTCTGGGAAGCGCTGCAAATGACGGCGGCGGCGCGCATCGCCTTGACGGCTGACGGGCGCGCCGAGGTTTCCTGCGCGACGTCCGACATCGGCACAGGCACCTACACGATCATGGCGCAGGTGGCCGCCGACATGCTCGGCCTGCCGCTTGAGAGCATCAGCATCAAGCTCGGCGACTCGACGCTGCCGCAATCGCCGGTCGAAGGCGGATCGTGGATTGCGGCTTCGGTCTCGCATGCGATTGCGAATGCGGCCACAGCCATTCGCGAGCAGCTCTTAGGTATGGCGGCCGGATTGCTGAATTCGCCGTTCACCGGGGCCACGCCGGAAGATGTCTCGCTTGCGGACGGGATGATCGTCAGCAAGCACGACGCGTCGCGCAGAGTGTCGATCGCCAAGGCAATGAGGCACGAAGGCGTGGACCGTATCGAGCAGGAAAGATCGACCGATTTCAAAAACGGCCAGGACTATGCGCGCAATACGCATTCAGCGATTTTTGCCGAGGTAAAGGTGGACGAACAGCTCGGCGTCATCCGCGTCACGCGCGTGGTCGACGCGGTCGCGGCCGGACGCATCCTCAACTTGAAGACGGCGAAAAGTCAGATCATGGGCGGCGTTGTCTGGGGGATCGGCATGGCGCTGCACGAGGAGACGCTGATCGATCACAAGTTCGGGCGCTTCATGAACGCCAACATCGCCGACTACCACGTGCCGGTGAACGCCGATATCCGAGATATCGAGGTTATCTTCGTCGACGAGCCGGACGACATCATCAACCCGCTCGGCATCAAGGGCTTGGGCGAGATCGGCATCGTCGGCGTGGCGGCGGCGATTGCAAACGCAATCTATCATGCGACCGGAAAGCGCGTGCGCGATCTCCCGATCACGCTGGAAAAATTACTGCGCTGACAGTGCGGAGCTAGCAAATCCCGAATGCAACCAGAGGAACCCAAGCGACGGCTCTGGAGCATCGGGGGAGCCGCCGAAAGGAGGACCAATGGCGCGAACACACGAGCCCGGAGAGGCCACATTCAGATCGATCCTCCCGGAAGACATTGACTGGAAGCCATTTCCCGCGTTCCCGCCGGAAGCGCGCCTGGCTGTCCTTGTGGGAGATCCCCAAAATCCGGGACCTTACGTGATAAGAGTGAAAGCGCCACGGGGGGTGAAGCTCATGCCTCACAAGCACCCGGAAGACCGCATCTACACCGTGATGTCGGGTGTCTTCTACATTGGTCTCGGAGAGCGGTTCGATGGCGACAAGGTGAAAGCTTTTCCGCCCGGCAGCGTGATCGTCTTGCCCGGCGACACATCGCACTTTCATTGGGCGAAGTCAGGAGAGTACGTCACCCAAGTAACAGCGATCGGCCCGCTCGGTCTGGAATACATCGATGCGAAAGACGATCCACGGCGCATCGCTTAGACGAAACGGCGCATTTCGGAGGGGCGGCTTCTCAGAGGGGGATGTGCGCTGCCCCGAGGCGAATATAGCCATGTAGGCGCCTGCCAATTGGCCCAAAATAACTGAACGGGCCAGCGTTCTGCACGCCACGGAGGGCGACGGCGGCATTATGACAAACGGAAATGCCGGCGCAGACACTTCCCAAATGCACAGGGAGGCGCCGGATAACGCATTCGGCGTTTCCGGAATGACGATGCGGAGGCGCTCAAGCGGTAAACGTGGCAGACGCGGCCCTTCTGGCCGATGCGCGCCTCGTCCTGGAAGAACAGGCGAATGCGCTTGCCTTTATGACGTCTACGGATTAACCGCAGCAGCGCCGGGGCTCTTTTTAACCTAAAAACGGCAGTTGCCGTCCTGTGACAGACGGCAGAATCGCGCAAAATCAAGCGCATGAGCCAAGATTTTCCCTGCCTCCCCGTTCACCCGGCGGGTGAACAACCGCCGGTAGAACAAGACATTAAACGCGTCGCGGCGAAAAGCGCCCGCCGCTTGACGCGCCCTCCGTTGAGCGGTACTTCGGTAAGTAGATGGGTTAACAGCTCTGCCGAATTGGTTTACGACTTTCGTCGAACATGGCGTGCCCTCGGTGGAGAAGTAACTGGCTTGAATTGCCGCCTTCACCCCTTCATGCCGGCGCCAACTTTCGCGTGTATTTCATGACTTCATTTCGCAATGTCAGCTTTACAGCGCGCTTCACGCCATCGATTTCTGGGATCGAAGAACACGACTGGGATGCTTGCCAGCCCGGGCGTTCGGCGAGTTGGGCCTACTTCACAGCCGTTGAGGCCGCCCCTCCACCGGGCTTCGCCTTAGGCGCAATCTGGGCAGAAAGAGATGGCGCCGTCGTCGCGGCGGTTCCCGTTTTCATCACAGAATACCGGCTCGATACTGCATTCCAGTCGTCTGGGCAGGCTTTCTTGCGCCGCATCGCTGACGTCCTGTACAAGCAGGCCCGTCGCCTTGTCGCATTGCAAATGATAGGTCTTGGCTCTCCTCTCCTCGACGACGTTTGCCTGGGATTCGCTCCCACACTGACCGCTGACGAGCGGTGCGCGGCGCTTGCGGAGATGCTGCGCTGCCTGTCGCGCGTGGCGCATTGGAAAGGATGTCAGCTGATAACAGCCAAGGGCCTTTCCTTTTCGGAATACGACGCCTTCAGCTCTGTTTTCGCGTCGTCCGGATTTTCGTCAGTGACGACTTTGCCGAACGTGCTGCTGCCTCTCCCCTTCTCGTCGATTGACGAGTATCTGCGGTCTCTTCCCAGCCGCGATGCGTCGTACCTGCGACGCAAATGGCGCCAATCTCCATTGCTGAAGATCGAAACTCGCCACGACATCGGCGGCCTGGAGACCCAGATCAACGAACTCTATGCTGCGACAATAGCTCAGAGCAAGGTCGACTACGGACATTTCAGTCAACTGCATTCGAACTACTTTGCAACCGTGTCGAGGGTTATGGGCCAGCGCGCCATCTTTACGCTCTGCTGGGTCTATGGCGAGCTGGCGAGCTTTCAGATGTCCATCTGCGGCGGCGATGAGATTTTTTTGGCCGGGATTGGGATGCGCTACCCTCTTGCCCGGACCCACAACCTCTACTTCATCAACTGGAGAGAGGTGATCGATTACGCCATTGCAAATCGGATCCCCGCCATATCGCTGAGCGGAACCACCTATAGGACGAAGCTTCTTCTCGGTGGACGCCTTGACCGCAGATATGCGCCGATCCGTCTTTCCTCGTCCGTGGCGAACAGGGTGCTTCCCTATCTCGCACACCACTTCGATTTTGAAAGCAGCGACCCGGAATTACGCCAGATTGCAGCCAAAGCGGCGGCGCCCGGCCGGAGCGGTTGAGGTGTCGGCCGGATCAACTGGTGCGGGCCATGACAAGGGCCACGCCGATAAAAATGAGACCGACGCCGATCCACCGCGTTTTCGTCACACGCTCCTTCAAGACGAAGCGTGACAGGATCGTTACGGCAACCGAACCGAGGCTGAGGATCGTGAAGGCGACGCTCACGTCAAGTAATTTCAGAGCCTCGGTATAGATGAATGCTTCGACTGCAAGAATAGCAATGCCAGCCGACATGCAAAACACACGGCGCACCTTTGTGAGTGTAGACTTCTTGAGGAATACTTGCCCGAGCCCCTCAAGAATAGCGGCGATAACAACGAGCACGATACCGATGGTGGTTCCGGTCATGGAAGAATGGCCGCGTCTTTCGTGATGGCCTCGTCTGGACAATGAGCCGGACTGCAGAACGACACCAACACCTGTAATCTCAAAGCTGTCAAGGACTTCGGCCGGCGGCCCGCCGATAATCGAAAGGGATGGCTAACGGCCTTACGCGGCCTCGTCCGGCCCGAGCGTGAAGGTGAAAGTCGCGCCCTCGCCGGCCGCGGACTTCACCCAGATGCGGCCGCCATGCCTCTCCACGATCTTGCGCGTGAAGGCAAGGCCGATGCCCGCGCCTCCGCCATAGCCGTCAGGCTCATGCAGGCGGCGGAAAATCTGGAAAATCATCTGCTGATCGGCTTCCGGGATGCCGATGCCGTTGTCGCGCACATAATAGCGCACCGGATGCGCATGCTCCGCTCCGATCTCCACCCACGGCGCCGGCTTGCCGTTATATTTGAGGGCGTTTCCAATCAGATTGGCGAAGACCTCCTGAACAAGCTCGCGATTGCACAAGGCGCGCCCGAGCCGCGCGGGGCGCCGCACCTCGCACGCCGCTGCGGCGATCTGCGAATGCAGCGACAACAGAACCGCATCGACGACGGCGTCGAGATCCACATTTTCGACCTGCAGCGTGGTCTTGCCGATGCGCGAATGCTCCATGAGCGCGTCGACCAGGGTGTCCATGCGCTGCGTCAGCTTGAGGATCGTGGCGATCTGCTGCCGGCCCTCCTCGTCGAGGCGGTCCCCCAGCCTGCGATGCAGGTTGATCGCGAGGTGGTGAATGCCGTGCAGGTGATCCTTGAGGTCGTGGGACGCCGACTGCGCGAAGCTGTCCGCGCCTGCCTGGGTTTCCTCAAGCGCGCGATTGATGCGCTCGGCCTTTTCCGCGTGGCCGGCCACGATGTCGCCGATCGCGAGCGCCAGTTTATGCGCCGCGGCTTTCTCATTCTCGCTCCAGCGCGTGGAGCGGTTGCGCACGCTCTCCTTCCACAGCCCGAAAGACGTTCTCGGCCGCAGCCGGATGGCGCCGTCGGTTTCGCTCAGTTCCACCGGCTTGCGTGGATCGCCGGCCCAGTTCACCACCTCGATCTGCTCGGGGCGGAACCACAAGAGCATTTCCGGCCGGCCCGGCCCCGCCGAGATCGCGAGAAGGCCGCTTCCGGTTTGGGCGAACGCCTTGGCGGGTTCGTAAAGGGAGGACAGGCTTTCGGTGTGGAAGACGTGCTGTTTCTGGCCGGCAAGCCAATCGGCGACGCCGCTCACTTCTTCCTTCGACGGCGTCTTGCCGATAAGTGCGATTTCGGACTTCGACGCCACGGCGGCGCCGGCGGCGCCGGCCTGACTCAGCACCAGCGCAAGATTCTCCCGCGAGCCCAGGGTCTTGCCAAAATCCGCGTCCGCGGTGAGCGCCTGCACGATCTTATCCGTCGCCGCGTTCATGGCGAGCACGCGCTTGAATTGCTCGGCGTCTTCCTTGGCCGACATCAGAAGTGAGAGGGAGTGCGACAGAAACTCCGCCGCCATCCGCGCTTCATGGGGGAGATGGCGCGGGCCTGCATGATGCATCGCCGAGATCAGGCCCCAGAGCTTGCCCTCCTTCATCAGCGGCATGACGAGCGTCGCCCTCACGCCCATGTTCTTGAGGTATTCGGTATACATGACCGACACGCTTCTAAGGCTCGCGAAGCTCATGTCCACAGGCCCCAGGATCGCGGCGCCGCTCGCCGCGATGAGCGGCACGGGCGTATAGTCCACATCGGGCAGATGCCGGACCCAGGCGAGCGAAAACATCCGCCTTGCGGGCGCGGGGATGTCGGTGGCGGGGTAGTGCAGCCCGAGATAGGGCTCAAGATCGCCGCGCTTGTCCTCGGCGATGACATGGCCGCTGCCGTCCTCGTCGAAGCGGTAGGCCATGACCCGGTCGAAGCCGGTAAAGCTGCGGATGCGGGCGACCGCGAGATCGAAGAACTCCTGAACGCTCCCGGTTTCCTGCAGCCGCGCGATATCGGCCCGAAGCTCCGCGTAGAGCTTCTGCGACAGCTGGGCCACCGGGGCGGACGTTTTCTCCAATTCGAGGATGATGAGGCCGCCGGAGCGGTGCGCGAAAAGATTGAAGCCGCGGTCCGAACCGACGAACGATTCGCGCGCCACATGCATCGGGCCGGCTTCGAGTGCGAGGCGATGCAGCGTTTCCACGAGATCGCGGCCGGCGGCGCCCAACACGCTGGCGGCGCTTTTGCCGATGATGGATCCGGGCGGTGAGCCGAGCAGGCCGGCGCAATTGGCGCTCGCATGCAGGATGCGATTGGTCTGGTCGTCCACCGTGAGCATGACGCCGTGCGGCTGGATCGCCTCGGGGAATTGAATAAGCTCGCGGTCGCACGTCGTCAGGCCGACGTTCTTGGCCGTGATGATGCCGTCAGGATGGTCGGGGCCGGCGGATCCATGGTGATCGCCTCTCCTTGCCGCTTGGGCCGGGCCGAAACCGGGATGCGCGTACATTAGTGGCGCCTGGGTTTCGCTCAATGTCTTAAGCCCGAAAAACTGCGACGCCTCCGATGGCGCTCAGCGCCTCGATGGGCAAATCGTAGATGGGGCCGGTTCGCCCATACCGCCATCGCGAACGCGGCGATTGAGAGACACGCTCCGAGTTCCTAACAAAAAAGGCTGGACTTTCCTCATGTTAAAAGTCCGCGCCTACCATTTGTTAACCATCGCTTTCTAGTTTCACAGAACCGATTCCGGGCGCTCCGGCTCAAGTCAGCGCCCCTCCGCACTCAAATGGAAGCGAGACGACCATGAAAAACGCCAGCCGGACGCCGTCGAAGCGCAAGACGCAACGAGTTTATGAGGTTGACCTGAGGCCCTGGCCCGTCAACACGCCGGGCTATACATTCCTGGGCGACGTTGTGCGCGAGGTTTACGAAAGATTGTTCCCGGATAGCGCCGATCTTACTGACGAGCGCCTTTTCGCGGCGATCGGCCAGATTCGCGAAGACGCGCAGGCGGGGCGCCTGGCGCTCGGCCATTTCGACGGCGAGGTTTTCGCGGTCTTGGCCGCGGCCAGATTGAAGGCGAAGGATTGGCCGCAGCTTTTTCTGTCCTGCAGCGCCGGAGGCGCGGACATCTTCGTGCGCGACCGCGAACTTGGCGACTACGTCAAGTTCATCGACGGGATCAGGGTCGCGACTTGACAGGCGCCGCATAGACCAAGCTCTGGCTCTTCTTTTCACCAGCAGTCGTGTCCAAGCGCGGCAAAGATCCTTTTCCGTTCGACGAAATCGTAGCGGGCGCCGCAACGGGGACAGCGGGCGCGGCCTGCGGCGCGATCTGGGGGACGCTTGCCGGCCGGTGGGGGCCCGACTCAGGATCTGCAATGCGCCGCCTCGTTGCAAGACCGCCACAGCTTATTGCGCAGCTGTAGCATGGCAAACAGAAAGCTTTGCGCGCGCCAAGGCGCAGGTCTAGGTTTGCGGCCCGTTCCGATTTCGAACTTGTAACGTTTTTTGCCGCCGGCGCCGAATATTCGTCCGATTGGGCGCCCTCGCAGGTGAGAAACAGAAACTCAGTCTCCATGATAAATGAAGGCCAACTTATCCAGTTTCCGAATATTCAGGCGCCGCTCCCTGCCCGAATTGATCCGGTTTTGCCGGCTGCTTTAGACGTAGAGTCTCCCTGGGGTACATACCGCCCAGCATTTTGGACCCGTTTCCTGATAGAATGCTCCCGCCGAACCTTTCTGAACCACGGCCCGTTTCGCCGCAGGTTGAATACATTTGTCCGCCGCCTTCATGGGGGGCTTTTCGATTATGAAGTTTGGGGCCACCGGCTAAGGCTCTATCCGCAAGAAAATGTTAGCGACCGCAAGGCCTTATATCATCCTCACCGTTTCGATCCGAAGGAATTTTCGCAGTTGCTGGCCAGTGTGCGTCCCGATGGACAGGCAGTGTTTGTGGACATTGGCGCTAACGCCGGCTTTTATAGCCTTTTTTTCTATCCCGCGCGCCCAAATCAAAAGTTCTAGCCTTCGAGCCGCATCCGATCATTTTCCGTCGCATGCGATACAACTTACGCAGATATTCAGGAAGCAGGCTTAAACTTTTGCCTTTCGCTCTCGGAGATAGAGAAGGCCTTGCGGTTCTGGAACTGGCGGGCGGATCGTCGCATATTGTGCAAAACGGTCACGGCGTCGAGGTGCGGGTTCGCAAATTGATAGACGTTCTCACCGAAGAAGGCGTTTCATGTATCGATATCCTGAAGATCGACGTCGAGGGCTATGAAGACCGGGTGCTTCAGCCATTTTTTGCCGAGGCATCGGCCACGCTCTTGCCAAAACACATGATCATAGAGCATTTATCCCGTGGAGCGTGGAAGGATGACTGCATAGATACAGCTGCGAAACTCGGCTATAAAATAATCGCCACGTCACGAAACAATACAATTATGAGCTTGAATGCATGAGGGAGGGGCACTAGCCCACCCTGTGGGCGCAAGCGAGATGGGATATGCCGCAGCAAACCATAATCTGCATGAAATGGGGTAGCCGCTACGACGCCAGTTATGTCAACCGGCTGCATTCGATGGCGATGCGCAACACGCGCCGCCCCACAAGATTTATCTGCTTCACCGACGACACCGCCGGCATCGTCCCCGATGTGGAGACGGCGCCGCTGCCTAAGCTCGACCTCCCCGAAAAAGTCTTCGTTCGCGGCAAATGGGTGAAGATACGCAATCTCCCCTGGCGGAAAATAGGGCTCTGGCAGAAGGACTTGGCGGGGCTATCCGGCGAAGTTCTCTATCTCGATCTGGACCTGATCGTCACCGGCCCTCTGGACGAATTTTTCGACTACGAAAAGGGTCGATATTGCGTGATCAGGAATTGGACGCAGCCCAATTCCTTGATTGGCAACACCTCGGTCTACCGCTTCGTTGTGGGCGCCCACTCCTATCTTTACGAGCGCATGGAGGCCGACGGAGAAAATATCGTCGCGACTTATGGCAATAGCCAAACGTTCATCTCGCGCGAAATCAAGGACATGGCGTTCTGGCCGGATGACTGGTGCTTTAGTTTCAAGCACTGTCTTATTCCCGCCTGGCCGCTCAACTTCGTGCTGACCCCGAAGTTGCCTTCCAGCGCGCGAGTTGTGGCTTTCACCGGCAAGCCAGACCCCGACGAAGCATTGGAAGGCCGATGGCCCGCGTCGGGTTTCAAACGCCTCTATAAGCAAGTCCGGCCTACGCCCTGGATCGCGGAGCATTGGCGATAAAGGCGCTGGCTCGCGATAGCGCCGGCGTTCAGCGCAGCCAGGGCGCGATCCTATCGGCCCCCAGCATCTCCTCGTAGGACGGCCGCGGTCGTATCACCGCGTAATCGTCGCCGGAAACCAGCACCTCCGGCACGAGCGGGCGAGAATTATAGGAATTGGCCTGCACCGCGCCGTAAGCGCCCGCTGTCATGATCGCCAGCAGGTCACCGGCGGCGGCCTCCGGCATGGCGCGGTCCTTCGCGATGAAATCGCCGGTCTCGCAGACCGGGCCGACCACATCTGCGCGCGCCATCTCGCCGTTGCGCAGCGCCTCGCGGACCGGCCAGATGTCGTGATAGGCGTCGTAGAGTGTCGGCCGGATGAGGTCGTTCATCGCCGCATCGACGATAATGAACTGCTTTTCGCCGCCCCGCTTCCGATAGATGACCCGCGTCACGAGCACGCCCGCATTGCCGACGATGACGCGACCCGGCTCGAACAAAAGCTTGGCGCCGAGGCGGTTGGAAAGCGCGATCACGATTTCCGCGTATTCGGTTGGAAGCGGCGGCTCCGACAGGTCCCAGCGATACGGAATGCCAAGCCCACCGCCCAGGTTCACGAAGGAGATCGTGTGCCCGTCGCTGCGCAAGTCCTCGACGAGGCTTGTCAGCAGCACGAACGCGTTCTTGAACGGCTCCATGTTCGTGATCTGGCTGCCGATGTGCATATGCACGCCTTGCACATAGATGCCCGGAAGGCCGCGCGCCACGGCGTAAAGCGCGCGCGCATCGCGCCAGCTCACGCCGAATTTGTGCTCGGACTTGCCCGTGGAGATCTTGGCGTGGGTCTTCGCGTCCACGTCCGGGTTGATGCGAAACGCGATGCGGGCCAATGCGCCGCGCGCGCTTGCGACCTCGCTCAAGCAGCGCAGCTCCGCCTCGGACTCGACGTTGAAGCCGAAAATGCCCGCGTCCAGCGCGAAGGCCATCTCGGCGAGCGTCTTACCCACGCCCGAAAACACGATCTTGCCGGGCGGGACGCCAGCCGCGAGCGCCCGGCGGATTTCGCCTTCCGACACCACGTCGGCGCCGCAGCCGAGCCGCGCGAGTGTGCGGATGACGGAGAGGTTCGAGTTCGCCTTCACCGCGAAGCAGACGAGCGCGTCGCAGTTCGCGAACGCGTCGGCAAAGACGCCATAATGGCGCTCGATGGTGGCGGTCGAATAGCAGTATAAAGGCGTGCCGACATCGCGCGCCATGGCGTCAAGCGCGACGTTTTCGGCGTGCAGGACGCCGTTGCGATAAGCGAAATGATGCATACGAGCTTGGGCCCGGCGTTTTTTACTTCACAAGGGGGTCTAGAATGACGGGGCGGTTCGGATCAGCTGTTTTTCCATCCTTGCTTTTCGGAACATCCGGGGGCGGCAGAGGCCGGTCCAAGTCGCTCTTCTTCCCGCAGGCGGCAAGCGCGAGGGCGATGCCCGCAGCCAAAACCAGATTGCGCACTGTGCGAGTCATGTCGTCCCCGTAATAGCGCAGCCGAACCGCGCCAGCCCAAACTCGTCTTACCCCGAAGCTTTCTCCGACTCCAGCGCCTTCAGCCAGATTTTCGCCGCTTCGCGCACATTTTGCGGCGCTGTGCCCCCGAAGCTTCGCCGCTCTCGACGGATTTCTCGATTCCGAGCACCTCGAAGACGCCGGCGTCGATGCGCGGCTCGATGCTGCGCATGGTTTCAAGCGGAACATGGGCGAGATCGAGGCCGGCCTTCTCGGCGGCCTTCACGATGCGGCCCGTGACGTGATGCGCCTCCCGGAACGGCAGCCCGGCACGCAGGACGAGCCAATCCGCAAGATCGGTCGCGGTCGAGAAGCCGTGGCCGGCAGCGGCGCGCATCTTGGCAGTATTGGGCTTCAGGTCCTCCATCATGCCCGTCATGGCGGCGAGCCCGAGCGAAAGCGCGTCGATGGCGAGGAACGCGGCCTCCTTGTCCTCCTGCATGTCCTTCGAATAGGCGAGCGGCAGCCCCTTCATGACCATGAGCAGCGACGCAAACGCGCCCGCCACCCGCCCCGCCTTCGCGCGGATAAGCTCGGCCGCGTCCGGATTGCGCTTCTGCGGCATGATCGAGGAGCCGGTGGTGAAGCTGTCGCTCAAGGAGACGAAGCCGAAGCCCGCGCTGAACCAGATGACGATTTCCTCAGCGAGCCGCGACAGGTTCGTGGCGCAGATCGAGGCGGCGGCGAGCGTTTCGAGCACGAAATCGCGCGAGGAGACGGCGTCGAGCGAATTCGCCATCGGCCGGTCGAAGCCAAGCTCGGCCGCGGTCATGGCCCTGTCGATAGGGAACGGCGTCCCGGCGAGCGCGGCGGCGCCGAGAGGCGACTCGTTCGCCCGCTTCCTCGCGTCGGTGAAGCGGCCCCGGTCGCGCGCCAGCATCTCGACATAGGCGAGGCAATGATGGCCAAAGGTGACGGGCTGCGCCGTCTGCATGTGCGTGAAGCCCGGCATGATGGTGGCGGCGTGCTGGGCGGCTTTGCGCGCGAGTGCGAGCTGAAGGCCTGCGATCTGCGCGTCGAGATGATCGATCGCGCCCCGGATGTAGAGCCGGAAATCGGTGGCGACCTGATCGTTCCTGGAGCGCGCAGTGTGAAGCTTGCCCGCGACGGCGCCGATGAGGTCTTTCAGCCGCGCCTCGACCGCCATGTGGATGTCTTCATATTCGCGCCGGAACTCGAAGCGCCCGCCCTCGATTTCGGCGTGGACGGCGTCGAGCCCAGCGACGATCTCGTCCGCCTCCTTCGCGGAGAGAATTCCGCAAGCGCCAAGCATCTTCGCATGCGCCTGGCTTGCGCGGATATCCTCGTTGTAGAAGCGCTTGTCGAACGCGATGGAGGCGTTGATTTCCTCCATGATCTCGGCGGGCTTCGCGTCGAAGCGCCCGCCCCACATCTTGTTGGCCATCGTCATCATTCGCCTGATAGGGCTTAAAGCGAAGCATTAGCGCGCTGTTTTGCAATGCACAAGCGCCGCCTCGTAGACATGATGTCTGAGCGTGGCCCGGCGCTGAGGAGCAGCGCGCCGCGGCGGGCTTTCCAAATATCCTTTTCGTGGATACGGCTAATCCAAGACGCGCTGAGATTAATCGTCGCCCACGCCAAACGCCTTTTGAAGCGTTTTTACGCCCGTTAACTGTAAATTATTAACTTAAAATAAAAACAGGGTTCGGAAAAATAACTTCTGTACTCCGTCTTCACCGGGAAACTGATAAAACCGGCTGAGCTTACGGCGAATGCATGCGCAACCTCGCTCGGCCTTGGCATGATCTCGGGGGAACGTCCGATGCTGAGCCGCATTGACCAACAAAAGCGTCCGCCCGCGCGGCCCCGCAGCGCGTGGCTTATGGGAGTAACAAGAACATGGAAAACATCGCGGAAACAGGCCAGCTGCAAGAGGCTGAGAGGCAGATCGAGATCGTCCGCACGGATGCGGACCTAAAGCTGGAGACTGTCGAGGAGGTTATCGAGAGTCAGGAGCCTGTAGAAATTGAAACGACAGAAGAGGCGGTGACGAAGGCGGCGCCGGTTGAGCAGGCGATCCGGCCGGCTGGGATGAAATGAAAGCCGGCTACCGGTACGCGTCGGGCGATTGGCGCGGCCCTGCGTAGGCGCGCGGCGTAATCCGGAGGCGCCTTGACCGGCAGAGCGCCGGCTGGCACGTTCACGGCATGGATCGGGCCGCTTCTCGCCGCGCGGCGGCAAAATACACGGCTTTGGGCGCGCTTGCCGCCTCGGCGGGGATGCTTGCGGCGTTGCTTTATATCGACGGCGCGAGCGAAAAGGGGCGCGTTCCCTTTCCAGGCGCCGGCAAGCTCATTCGATTGGCCGCTCCGCAGAGCGTTCCAGAGCTTTCATTCGCCGACGCCGAAGGAAAAACCCGGCGGCTTTCCGAATGGAGGGGGCGCATGGTGGTTTTGAACCTTTGGGCGACGTGGTGCGCTCCTTGCAAAACCGAAATGCCGTCGCTCGACCGGCTGGAGGCCAAGCTCGGCGGCGCCGGTTTTGCCGTGATCGCGCTGAGCCTGGACCGGGGCGGTCTTAAGGAGCCGTCCGCGTTCTTCGAGCGGGAGGGCATTTCGCGACTGAAGCTTTATAACGACGCGGCGGGCGAGGCGAGCATCCGCATGAAGGCGCCGGCGCTCCCGCTCACCGTTGTGTTGAACGGAAAGGGCGAAGAGATCGCCAGATTTCTCGGCCCGGCGGAGTGGGATGCGCCGGAGAGAGTCTCCGAATTGCTAGCGCTTCGCGGAAGCGGCAACTAAAGGTTGCAACAGCCCGTCGCGTCCCTGGAGGCGGCCATCCAGGCTAGTGCACTGACGCAAACATAAGATTCACAAAATGCGCGAAGCAGGCGATACTTCGCGCATGGCTCAGACTGTTTGCATCATCCTCTCCGCCGAAGACCGCACGCGCTTGACGGCGGTCGTTCAGGATCGCAACCGGCTTCACAAGCATGTGCAGCGGGCAAAGATCGTTCTCCATTCCGCCGAGCGGCGCTCAGTTCTCGACATATCGCATTTGAGCGGCGTCAGCCGTCCGGCCGTTTGGCGCTGGCAGCGACGCTACGCCGAGAACGGGGTGGCTGGGCTTCTTCGCGATAAGACGCGCAAGCCGGGCAAGGCGCCCTTGCCGGCGAAGACGGTGGCGAAAGTGCTGGCGCTGCCGTGCTCCGAGCCGCCGGGAAACGCCACGCATTGGACCGGCCGCGCGGTCGCGAAGGCCGTCGGCATAAGCCTTCGAGCAGTGCAGCGCATCTGGGAGGCGCATCGCCTCCAGCCGCATCGCTTGCGCACCTTTAAGAAGTCCAACGATCCCGCCTTCGTCGAGAAAGTCGAGGATGTGGTCGGCCTTTACATGAACCCACCCTGCCACGCGGTCGTCTTGTCGATCGATGAGAAAAGCCAGATCCAGGCGCTCGACCGAACACAGCCGGGACTACCGCTGAAGCCGGGCAAATGCGCAACCATGACCCACGATTATAAGCGCAACGGAACCACGACGCTGTTCGCCGCGCTCAACCTGCTCGACGGAACCGTGCTCGGTCGCTGCATGCAACGCCACCGCCATCAGGAATTCATCAAGTTTCTCAATGCGGTGGAGCGCAAGGTCCCGGCTGGCAAGATCATCCACGTCATTCTGGACAACTACGGAACCCACAAGCATCCCAAGGTGAAGGCCTGGCTGGCGGACCACCCAAGATGGGTTTTCCATTTCACGCCTACCTCCGCCTCCTGGCTGAACGCGGTCGAAAACTTCTTCTCAGCCATCACCCGAAGGCGCATCCGGCGCGGCGTCTTCAAGTCCGTCGCCGACCTCGAAGACGCCATAAGCCGTTACATCGGCGATCACAATCGCCATGCTAAACCCTTCGTCTGGACAAAAACAGCGGAGGAAATCCTCGAAAAGCTCAACCGCCTCGACCTGCATCTTCTGAATGAGTTAGTGCACTAGCGTAGGGGCCCCGATCGCTCCGGGTTGAGCAATTACGCCGCCTGGGGATTAAGCCGGCGCGGCCCGCCAAAAGCGCTGAAGCGTTTCCCGTAATGGCGGCGGTCTTCCGCCTTATCCACGGCCGCGGCGAACTCCGCGCCTTGCGATGCACGGTTCTCTGCTTCAAGCTCGCGAAGAACCTGATCGATGACATTCCGCCAGCGATAGAGATCGATGCAAGCGGCGACATAGGCGATCTTGCGCATCACGTCGGCGACGCGCTCCTCGTCGCATTCTTCCTTCGAGGAAATAGATGAGTCTCTGGGAGATAGGGCGCGGCGAATGGCTCATAATGATTACGCACAACACAGGAATGAGGTCTTAACCATATCTATCTGCGTGCAGACCACGGCGCAAGCACAATCTAAGATTGAATTGCTGCCCGGATAACGGATATGACAAGAAAGAAGCGCAACCAAATCCATGATTCACAAGAAAATGCGCCAAGTGCACTCTCCGCTCGCCGGGTGTGCACAACTTTTTAATAAAAGTGGACAAACGTGACATCTGCCCGTTTTGTTTCCGTCCCCGCGGCGGACTTCTGCGCCCGCTGCGCGAAAGATGCGGACGCAGCCTGCGCTATTCCGCCGCTATGGCGGGACGCCCAGCGAGCTTCTTCAGCGCCCGGTCGATCCAGAGCCGCGTCAGCTTCTCGGGCAGGCCATTCTGGCGCAAGCGCTCGTTCAGCGCGGGGAAATCCACCCGGTCGAGCGGCTGATCCTGGTTGAAGCACGAGAAGATCACCGTGCGCGCGCCCGTCTCCGGATCGATGTGCGGCTGCAGGCATTGCGCGCAGACTTCCTTCATCATGCACTGCATCGGCGAGTTGATGCTGCCGATGGCGGTGTGGCCCGGCTTCAGGAAGGGCTTCAGAAGCGCGTGCCGCGCCATGCCCACCGCCTGCATCATGCGGTCGGAGCCGATGACGACAATATGCTCCGCCTCGATCAGCGGCACGGCCTGCTCGCCGAGCCGGCCCGAGCCGTATTCCGCCATGGCCTGCACGATGTTGCCGGTGATGCTTCGGTCCTGCGGGCGCGCGGGCGCAAAGCCCGGCCCCTCGTCGCAGCACCACACGATCACATCGGCGGCGCGCTCGATCTCCTCGACCTTGTAGCGGTCCTGCATGGCCTTGTAGCCCGCGAAATAGATCACGCGGCTGCCGGCAGCCCGCAACGCCGCGCCGATGGAGAACAGCACCGCGTTGCCGAGGCCGCCGCCCACGAGCGCTACCGTTGAGTTTTCGTGGATCTCCGTCGGGGCGCCGGTCGGCCCCATGAGCACGACGTTCTGGCCGGGCGTGAGCGTGGCGCAAAGATTAGAGCTGCCGCCCATCTCAAGCGCGATGATCGAGATCAGCCCGCGCTCCTTATCGGTCCAGGCGCCTGTCATCGCGAGGCCTTCCATAGTGAGAAGCGTCGGAGGCAAGCCCGGCTCCACGAGGCGCTGAGACGACATCTCGTAATTTTGCAGCCGGTAGAACTGGCCGGGACGGAAGGCGCGAGACGCGGCCGGCGCTTTGAGCACAACTTCGACGATGGTCGGCGTCAGCCTTGTGACGGCATGGACGCGCGCCTGAAGCTGGTCGCGGCATTCGGCGATCAGACTGGCGCCGGATTGCGCGGACGAAGCGGGCTTCTGCGCCAGAATGCGGCTGACCACAGGATAGCCGCGCTTGGCGCTGCCCATGGCCTTCACCACGTTGCCGAAGAAGCTCGGATGCAGGTCGCCGAAGAAGCTGATGAAGCGGCCCTCCTCGGAGCGATGCATCAGCATGTGGTTGTCGTCCGGCTTGGCGAGCGCGCGGACCGGCGTGACCGGATTGCCGGCCTCGTCCATAGCCTGGAAATACTTGCCGTCGAGCTTGATGCGGCGATCCTCGCGCGCGATCACCGTGTTCGGATGCGTGCCGGCGGCCACAAGCACCGCTTTCGCGGGCAGAAACACCTCTGTTCCATCCGGCTTTTTGCAGCGCAAGCCGGCTGCGTGGCCGTAGCGGTCTACTGCGACGCCAGCGGGCGCCAGCCCCTCCGCGAAGCGCACGCCTTCCTCCATCGCCTTGGCGATTTCCTCGTGGTTGAGCGTGTAGGACGGGCTTTCGATCATCTTGCGGCGATAGGCGACGGTGGCCCCGCCCCAGGAATTGAGCAGCGGCGCGAAGCGCGGCGCGCGGCCCTCGGCGGCGGCGGCCTCGCGCTCGGCTTTCAGCGCCTTGGCGTGTGTGAGGAACTCGCTCGCGATCTCCCCCTCTTCGTCGGACCAGGAGGCGCGCACCGCCGCCTCGCCGCGCTCCGCAACGAGCGTGTGATAACGGATGGCGAACTTCTCGACCTGCCGGACGTAATAGGAGAGGCCCTCGGTGGCGGTGTCGATGGCGGTCAAGCCGCCGCCGATCACGGCTATGGGCATGCGGATCTGCAAATTCGCGATGGACGACATCTTCGCCGCGCCGGTGAGCTGCAGGCCCATTAGGAAGTCGCTGGCCTGGCGCACGCCGCGCGCGAGGTTATTCGGCATGTCGATGACGGTGGGCCGGCCCGCGCCCATGCACAGCGCGATGTGGTCGAAGCCCATCGCCCAGGCGTCGTCCATCGTGAGCGTGGCGCCGCCGCCGAAGCGCACGCCGCCGAAGGCCGCGAATGCTGCGCGCCGCTCCAGGAGAATGCGGATCAGCTTGAGGTAATTCTTGTTCCAGCGCACCGTGATGCCGTATTCGGCCACGCCGCCGAAGCCCGCCATGACGCGGTCGTCGAGGTTTTCATAGAGCGCGTTCACGTCGCGCACGGGCGCGCGCAAATCGATGCCGAGCGGCTCCAGCTTCAGGCCGTCGATGGCGACCACGGTGTGGCCGTCGTTCATGAGGTGATGGGCGAGCGTGAAGCCGGCCGGCCCGAGGCCGACGATCAGCACCTTGCGGCCGGAATCCGGCAGCGGCAGCGGGCGGCGGATGTCGAGCGGGTTCCAGCGTGTCAGCAGCGAATAGATTTCGAAGCCCCAGGGCAGGCCGAGCACATCCTTCAGGATCGCGGTTTCGGCTTGCGGTATGTCGACCGGCTCCTGCTTCTGGTAGATGCAGGCTTTCATGCAGTCGTTGCAGATGCGGTGGCCGGTGGCCGCCACCATCGGGTTGTCCACCGTAATGGTCGCGAACGCGCCGAGCACGTGGCCTTGCGCGCGAAGCGTATGCATTTCGCTGATTTTTTCGTCGAGCGGGCAGCCCGTCAGCGTCACGCCGAAGGGCGATTTCTGCCACGCGCCGGTCTTGCGGTCCTTGAGGCCCTTGCGGCAGGAATCCTTGCCCTGGTTGTGGCACCAGATGCAGTAATTGATCTGGTCGAGCGCCTGCCGGCCGGTCATGCCGGGATCGGTGCAAGCGAAGCCGTCGCGCGCCCGCCACCCATGCTCGGGCAGGCACTGCATGCTGACGCCGTTGCGCTCGACGGTGGACACCGGCACGAGACGCTGATGATCGACCTTGTGGGGCACGCGGAACAGCGTGCCGCCTTTGTGGAACGCGCTTCCCTCGGGCGTAAGCGTCGCCCAGGCGGCGTAGCGCAGCGCCACGTCCAGCGCGTCCTTGTTCTCGCCCTTCTCCCACGCCTCGACATGCGCCGCGAAGGACGCCTCGGTCAGCGTCTCGTCCATCGACGCTTCCAGCTCGGCGCGAAGCGCCGCGCCGTCGAAGCCGGACGGATCGGCGTATTTCTTCACGGCTTGGCGCTGCACGAACAGCCGCTTGCAGGCGTGCACCGGGTCGAGGCGCCGCGTCTCGGCGACGATTATGTCGAGTTCCGCCACGACGCCGAACAGCTCGGCCACGAACGCATCGAGGATCGGCCCGAGCGCGGTGATCAGATCGCTTTCGGCCTTGGCGGCGAGCGCGTCGGGCGCGGCGCGGGCGGCAAGCAGCGCCTCATGCAGCGCCGGCTCCTGCTCCGCGACCCTTCCGAGGAAGTGCTTGTCGAGCGCGATCAGGCCCTCGCGCGTCGCAAGGGAATCGAAGGTCGCGCCGAAGCCAAGGGTTGCAGCATCCATGGTATCGATCCTCGGGTTTGGGCTTGGCCCGCCACAGCCGGCAGGAAGTGCTAGGAAATCGCCGGATAGGCGCTCTTCAGCGGCGAGCGCCAATTCGGCGATGCGGCGCAAGTGCAACGCGCCTTGCGGTTTCCGAGTAGCCGGTTAACAGGGAATTTATTCTGCGTCTAGCATAACGAGGTGGTTCGGCAACAGGTTCTCTTTCGCCGCAGAGGGCGGGAAATGCTGGGCGAGGTGCAGGCCAATGCGCCCGATGGCTTCGACGAGGGCCTTCGCGGGCTGGCCCTGGCCGATGTCGCGCGTCAGCGTGTCGATGATTCCTTTCCATTCCTCGTCCGGCACGCGCTCGAGCACTTCGCAATCCACCACGATTTCGGCATAGCGTTCCGCAACCGACACGAACAGCAGAACGCCCGTATGCCCCGTCGTGGTGTAGATGTCCCGCGCCACGAATTGCTGCATGGCCCGCTGGTGGGCGCGCTTGCGCATGAGGCCATTCGGCACGAGCGCGAACCTGAGCGGCGGGTAATGCAGAACGAGCGCGAGAGCGGCGAACACGCCGAGCTGGATCAGATAGATGGTCTGCACCGGCATCCATGTCCAGTGGATCAGCGGCCACGGCGCCGCGAGCGCGATGAGCGCCCCCCACATATAGGGCACGTAATAATAGCCGCCGCTCGCTCGCGCGATCACGGCCACGATTTCCGCCGAGGTCTTGTTTTCCGCCTTGGTGATCGCGTTCTCGACGTCGAGTTTTTCCGCGTCTGAAATCATGATCGCGTTCCCTACCAATCGCCCGATGCGCCGCCGCCGCCAAAGTCGCCGCCGCCGCCTGACCAGCCGCCGCTATCGCGCCCGCCGCCGCGCCCGCCTCCGCTCCAGTCGCCCGGAAAGAAGACCGGGCCGCCGCCATTGCTCGCGCGGCGTCCATAGCGACCCGCCGGCGGCCCGCCCTGCTGCGATTGCGCCCAGATCACAAAAATGAAGATCGCGATGATGAAGATAAGCGCGATCAGCGCCTCGCCGCCGTCCGCGTTGCGCTTCGCCGTTGGCTGCGCGGCGACGCGCTGCTTCACGGCCTCCGCGTCGCCGAGCATCACATCGCGAATATCGCGCACGCCGGCCACGATCCCGGCGGAGAATTCGCTGCGCTTGAAGCGGGGCAGGATCGCATTCTGGATGATGAGCTTCGAGAGCGCGTCGGTGAGCTGCGGTTCAAGCCCGCGGCCGACCTCGATGCGCACCTTGCGTTCGGCCGGCGCCACGATGAGGAGCACGCCGTTGTCGGTCGCCTTCTGGCCGATGCCCCAGGCGCGGCCGAGCTGGTAGCCGAAATCCTCGATTGGATAGCCTTGCAGCGAATTCGTCGTGTAGACCACGAGCTGATCGCTGGACTTCTCCTCAAGCGCCTTGAGGTCGGCTTCGAGCGCCGCCTTGTCGGCGGGGGTGAGCAGATGGGCGTCGTCTACGATGCGCCCCGTCAGCGGCGGAAACTTCGGCTCCGCGCCTGCCGGATGGGAGAGGACGCCAACGCAAAATAGAAGGAGCGCGGCCAGGCAAAAGCGCAACCCGTCATGGCCGGGATAGACCAGACTAGCTTCTGCAGGCGCGCCCGTCATGCCGGAAGGCCGCCTCGGGGGCGGCCATGACGAAGCGGCGGACGAAGGCAGTGTCCCGGTCATCGCCGCTACGACTTGCGCGGTCCGAAATCGACCTTCGGCGTTTGCGTTTCGGCGGGCGTGACGTCGAACGTCGCCATGTCCTTGGCGTTCGCATAAAGGACGCCCTTCCAGATGCGGCCGGGGAAGGTGTTCAGCTCCGTGTTATATTTCTTCACCGCCTCGATGTAGTCCCGCCGCGCGATGGCGATGCGGTTTTCCGTTCCCTCGATCTGGCTCTGCAAGGCAAGGAAGTTCTGGCCGGACTTGATGTCGGGATACTTCTCCGAAACCGCCAGCAGACGCCCGAGAGCGCTCGTAAGCTGCGCCTGCGCCTCGGCGAATTTCTTCATAGCCTCGGGGTTGGTGAGGATGTCCGGCGGCAGGTTGATCTGCGCTTGGGTCGCCTTGGCGCGCGCCTCCGTCACGCCGGTCAGCACGGACTTCTCTTGATCCGCGAAGCCGCGCACCGCCTCGACAAGATTCGGAATGAGATCGGCGCGGCGCTTATACTGGTTCTGAATCTCGGACCACTTCGCCTTCGCTTCCTGTTCGTAGGTCGGAATGGTATTGATTCCGCACCCGGACAGAAACAGCATGGCCGCGACCGCGGCGGCGAACGGCGCAATGCGGACGAATTTGCGGTTGAGCATGAAAGCCTTCCCATAACCTGTGTTTTCACTGAGGTAGTGCGGCCAAGCGCGCGCGGCAAATCTAATTTTGCCGGAAGGCAAACCATCAACAGCAAAAACGGCCCGCTATTGCGAGCCGCATCGCTTTTCGGATTGAGCTATGCGCCCGTTTCTACTTTAGCGGGGCGAAGGCCGGGCCGATATGGTAGTTCAGGCCGAACTTGACCGTATCGATGTAGAAATTCGTGTTGTAGGTATTGCCGGCCGGCGTGTTAGCGCCCAGGTTCTCGAAGTCAAAATGCTGATATTCGACCTTAGCGCTCCAGGCCGGGTTGAAGCTGTATTCGAGGCCGCCGCCAATGGTGAAGCCATTGAACCCGCTGGCCTTATAAACCGTGCCGTCATTGAAGGTTAAATCGCCGCCGTAATAGGCATAGCCGCCTTTGAAGTAGATGAGAGCCGGACCGTAGGCGAAGCCCAGGCGGCCGGTAATGTCCGCGGAGAAGCCGGAGCTGAGCGTCGTCGTCACGGCGCCGCCGGGCTCTGTCGAGGTATGGCTGAGCCCGATGCCGCCGAGGTCGACTTCCGGGCCGACCACCAGGGGGCCGCGCTGGTAGAGGAAGCCGAACTGGCCGCCGCCCAGGAAGGCGCTGTCGTCGTTGTGAAACTTGATGTCGGTAGTCACATCGCTGATGTCGGCGTGGCCGTATGCGCCGCCGACATTCACGCCGAAATAGTAGCCGGCCCAAATCGGGTAAACCGGCGCATCCTTGTAGCCCCCAGGGACGTAAAGGTCGGCCGCGCTGGCCGAGCCGGCTGCGAACACCAGAGCCGCTGTCGCCGCAGCGAATGTCTTTAGCATGTTTGGTCCCCCTTAGCGGCCGCTTCCGCCGCCAGTCCCTCGCGGGCGCATCCCCACACTGCGCGATTCACTAATTCTTATAACGAGCCTGGGGCGCAGCTGAAAATGGACTCATCGTATCGGACGTACGAATTATTGCGCCATGTGGCTGCCGCACTACAGCAAGCTTGCGCAAGCGCTCGCCTGCGCGCCCGCGCAAGACAGCCTGAACGCAAACGGCCCGCATTTGCGGGCCGCTGCATCCTGAAGTTCCGCCGAAGCCTACTTCAGCGGAATATAGTCGCGGTTGAACAGGTCGCCCTTGTAGCTCAGCACCAGGCGGGCTGACTGGACGTCCGTCTGGTCGGTGACCTTGGCTGTCGTACATCTCCCGATCGATCCGTTGAAGATCGTCGACGTATCCAGAGAGGTATAGCGATATTCGCCCCTTAGGAACCAATTGCCGGTGAGCTTGGTCTCGATACCGCCACCCACGCTATAGCCATCAACAGTGAAGTCCTTGTCCGAGGCGTTGGCGCCCACGAACGGGAAAGTCAAAGACGCTTCGGTGAAACCGCCGAGGGCGTAGACCAGCGTAGAGCTGTTGACGAGATAGCCGAGGCGGCCGCCAATCGTCCATGAATTGTTCAACGTAGAAGTTCCGCTGATGCTATTGGTCCTATCCGAAGCCTTGACGGTCGAACTGACGTCCGCAAAGTCGTAGTCAAAGAAGACGCCGCCCACGAAGCGCCCATACTCACGGTCGTAGCCGACCTGTACGGTCCCGAAAACGCCTTCTCCGCCAACACCGTTGAGTTCGGCTGCCCCCTCGAACTTGTTTCTCAGGCCGTAGATAGAGCCACTGACGTCATCATTGACAGCGGCGCCGCCAATGCCGAGGCCGAGATAGAAGCCAGTCCAGCCGGCTTCCGGGACATAGGCATCTTTCAAACCGCCGGAGTAGATGTCAGCCGCGTTGGCTGCGCCGGCGACGCCGACGAGAGCCGCAACCGTCGCGGCCACGAGTGTCTTTTGCATTGAGATAATTCCCCTAATGTGCCCAGAGAACTCCAACGCAACGCTTACCGTTTGATAGAGAGAGACTTGAATAAAAGAGGATTTATTCGTTCGCTTCGACACAACTAAACTGATTTGCGGTTGTCCGGTTTCGCGAACAACAACCTCGGGCTGGAAAAAGCAAGCGGTTGTGGCGCAAATACTACTAAACAACTTAAGATTGCGCATCCTATACTTGTCAATCTTTGGGCGAGCGCTTCGGCGTTATGCGCCAGATGGTTCCGCTGGCGTCCTCGCTTACAAGAAGAGCGCCGTCCCGCGCGGTCGCGACGCCCACGGGCCGCCCCCACACGTGGCCCGCATCGATAACGAAGCCCGTCAGAAAATCCTCGTAGTCCCCCGCCGGCTGGCCGTCGCGCATGAGGATCCGCACCAGCTTGTAGCCCGTGCGCATCGAGCGGTTCCAGGACCCATGCAAGGCCACGAAGGCGGCGCCGCGATATTCCGGGGGAAACGCCGTCCCCGTATAGAAGGCCATGCCGAGCGGCGCCGAATGCGGCTGGATGAGCGTGTCCGGGTTCGTTACCTTTCCCGCGAGATCGGGCCGCACTCCCTTCCAGCGCGGGTCTTCACGGTCGCCCATATAGCGCCAGGGCCAGCCGTAGAAGGCGCCATCGCGAACGCGCGTCACGTAGTCGGGAACGAGATTGTCGCCGAGGCCGTCGCGCTCGTTGGTCGAGCAGTAAACTTCGCCGGTTTGCGGATGCACCGCGAGCCCCACGCAGTTGCGCAAGCCGGTGGCGAAGATGCGGCCCTCTTTGCCTTCGGGGGTGAAAACAAGGACGGCGGCGCGGTTCTCCTCGTCGCCCCAGGCCGCGCCGAGCCCGCGCTCCGCCTCCCACGTCTCGACCTCCCGCGGGCTCTTCGGGCGCATGCCCTCCGCGTCGTTGGATTGGGAGCCGACCGAGACGAACATGCGCGCGCCATCGAGCGAAAACGCAACGTCGCGGGTGATGTGCCCGCCCTCGGAGGGCGCGAGGCGCGCGACGGCCACCTCAGGCTTGGAGTGGGGTTTCAGGTCGCCGTCCGCATAAGCGAAGCGGATGACGCGATCGGTCTCGGCGATATAGACCCATTGGGGATTCGGCCCCGGCGGATAGAAGGCTATGCCGAAAGGCGCCGAAAGACCGGCAACGTATAAGGCGTTTTCCGTGACCGCAGCGCCGTCCGCGCCTGGCCGGAGCACGCGCACATTTCCAGCGGCAGTCTCGGCCACGAAGATGTCGCCATTGGGCGCGGCGCGCAGCGTGCGCGGCTGATCGAGGCCCTCGGCGAAGAGGCCGACTTCGAAGCCGTCCGGAGCGCTCGGCACGACGCCGGCGGACCGCCTGGCTTCCTGCGGCCTATTGCTGGCCGAGCGGGTTTCATAAGGCGGCGGCAGGTCTTCGACACGAATCCGGTGGCGGAGGCCGGGGCGATCGATGCTCCAATCGCCGAAAACCGGCGCCGTTGCGGCGGCCGTTCCCTGCTCCCCGGCTCGCGCCGCGCCGCCCTTGCCGGCGACCTCGAAGCAAGTCAGCAAACCGGCCGATGCGCCGCCCGCCATGACGGCCGCAATAAGGAAAGAGTGACGAAATACGCGCATACCCGCTCTCAACGCCAGCGCCGGCGATCCGCAACAAGCGTAGCCCGTCGCTGTTCCGTTTCCCGATTGGCGAGGCCGCGCGGGCAAACTTGCGCCTGCCTAGCGCGCGCCGGGCTTTTCTTCGGAAAGCACGGATTGCAATTCCGCCTGCTCCTCCACGGTGAGGGGCTGCGCGGCGGGCGCGTTCTCTTTCGGCCGGCGCAGGACGCGCAGCGCGAGAGCCGCGCCGCCGCCGATAAGCAGGATCGGGGCGAGCCAGAGCAGCGCGGTGTTCGAGTTGAGCCTCGGCTTCAGCAGCACGAACTCGCCGTAGCGCGCGACCAGGTAATCGACCACCTGCTCGTTCGTATCGCCCTTCTTGAGCTGTTCGCGCACGATGAGCCGGAGGTCGCGCGCGAGCGGCGCGTCCGAATCGTCGATCGATTGGTTCTGGCAGACGAGGCAGCGCAGCCCCGCGGAAATCTCGCGGGCGCGGGCTTCGAGCGCTGTGTCTTTCAATTGCTCTTGCGGATCAACCGCAAAGGCGGGCGCCGCGAGCGAAAGCAGGAGGCCTAAGGTCATGAGCAGGGACGTGCGGCGCATGGCTTTACTCCGCTGGCGCAGGCGCGGACGGGAACGGCGCGCGCGTAGCCCGCTGCGGCAGGCCGATGCGCAAGCGCCGGTCGAGCAGCGAAACGAGGCCGCCCAGGAACATGATCAGCGCGCCGCCCCAGATCCAGCGCACGAAAGGATGGTAATAGGCGCGGATCGAGAAGGCGCCGCCCTCGGCTTCGTTGCCGAGCACCACATAGACGTCGCCCAACGGCCGCGTCGCGATGCCGGCCGCCGTCGTCACCTGCGGCGGCGCTTCGTATTTGCGTTTCGCCGGCACGATCGTGCCGATGACTCTGTCGCCGCTTCGAAGCTCGAAATCGCCCGCGAACTCGGCATAGTTCGGCCCCGGCTGCTCGTACATGCGCTTGAAGATAAGCTGGTAGCCCGCAAGATCGATGCTGTCGCCGATCTTCATCACCGCCAGCCGCTCCACGTTCCAGGCGCTCGCGCCCGCGATGCCGATAACGGTTACGGCAAGCCCGATATGGCCGAGCGTCGCGCCGAACGCGCCGCGCCGCATGTTCGCGATCCGCCGGGCCGTCTCGCCCAAGGGCGCCTCAAGGAACCGCGCGCGCCACAAAACTTCCCAGACCGAGCCCGCAAGCACCAACGCGCCGAGCGCGATGCCGAGCGACAGCTTGAAGCCGGCGCTCTCAAACGCCGCGGCAACGCCTGCGATGGCGCCCACGATAAAGGCCGGGATCAGCCGCCGCGCCGCTTCGCCGAGCTCGCCGCGTTTCCAGGCGAGGAATATGCCGAAGGGAACCGCGAGCAAGAGCGGCATGAAAATCCACGCCACGGTGGAGTTGAAGAACGGCGCGCCAACCGAAATCTTGTCTCCCGTTACAGCTTCGAGCGCCATCGGATAGAGCGTGCCGACGAGCACGATTCCGCAGCAGACCGTCAGCAGGAGATTATTGAGGATGAGGCTCGACTCGCGCGAGACGATGGAAAACGCGCTGCTCGCCGAAAGCGTGCTCGCCCGCCAGGCGAACAGAAGCAACCCGCCCGCCGTGAAGGCGCTGACGATGGCGAGGATGAACACGCCGCGCGCCGGATCGCTCGCGAAGGAATGCACCGAGGTCAGCACGCCCGAGCGCACCAGGAACGTGCCAAGCAGGCTGAAGCTGAAGGTGAGGATCGCGAGCAGGATGGTCCAGGCTTTCAGGCTGTCGCGCTTCTCCATGACAATGGCGCAATGCAACAGCGCTGTGCCGGTAAGCCAGGGCATGAGCGAAGCGTTCTCAACCGGGTCCCAGAACCACCAGCCGCCCCAGCCGAGCGTATAGTAGGCCCACCAGGAGCCGACCGCGATGCCGATGGTCAGGAAGATCCAGGCGGCGAGCGTCCAGGGCCGCACCCAGCGCGCCCAGGCCGAATCGACGCGCCCCAGAAGCAGCGCGGCAATGGCGAAGGAGAACGCCATCGAGAAGCCGACATAGCCCGTGTAGAGCAGCGGCGGATGGATGGCGAGCGCCGGATCCTGCAGGATCGGGTTCAGCCCCTGGCCCTCGACCGGCGGCAAGGCTATGCGCGCGAACGGGTTCGAGGTCGCAATGATGAACAGCACGAAGGTCGCGAGGATCGCGCCCTGGATGGAGAGAGCCGTCGAGCGCAGGTCGAGCGGCAGGTTCCGGCCGAACAGCCACACCGCGGCGCCGAACAGCGCAAGGATCAGCACCCACAGAAGCATCGAGCCTTCGTGGTTCCCCCACACGCCCGAGATCTTATAAAGGAGCGGCTTCGCCGAGTGCGAATTCTCGTAGACATTCGCCACGGAGAAGTCCGAGGAGACATGCGCCCACACCAGCGCGGCGAACGAGCCTGCGATCAGAAGGAACAGGATCGGCGCTGAGGCGTCCGCAATCGCCATCAGCCGCGTGTCGCGCAGACGAAGCCCGATCAGCGGCGCCCCGAACTGAACGAGCGAGACGAACAGCGCCAGAATGAGCGCGAAGTGCCCAAGTTCAACGATCACGTTTCAACTCCCAGCGCCGTCAGCTTCCCGGCGTTTTTTGCTGCCCGCCCTGTTCCTGCCAGCGGCCCGTCTTTTTCAGAGCCGCGGCCACCTCGGGGGGCATATATTTTTCGTCGTGTTTCGCAAGCACGGTGTCGGCGACGAACACGCCGTCCGGCCCGATCTTGCCTTCGGCTACGATGCCCTGGCCTTCGCGGAACAGATCGGGAAGTATGCCCCGGTACGTCACGGGCAGCGTGGCTCCGTTGTCGGTGACGCTGAACGCGGACACGGCGTCCGCCTGTTTTTTGAAGCTTCCCGCCAGCACGAGGCCGCCGAGCCGGAAGCGCGTTCCCGGCGCCGGCTTGTTCTTTTCGACGTCGGAAGGGCTCATGAAAAAGGTGACTTGGGTCTTGAGCGCGCTCAGCACAAGCGCCGTCGAAAGCCCGATCAGCGCGAGCCCCACGACGATGACGATTCCGCGGCGTTGCTTTCGCGTCATGTTTTCGGTTGTCCTCCGACAGCGCTGGACTTCGCCAGGCCCAACCCTTGAGTGAGCGCATCGATCTGCTCGAGCGCCTTGGCGTCCGAGGCGAATTCTTCCCGGGCCGTGGCGGCTGCGTCCTGCGCCTTATCCGATTCCTTCAACACTGCGTAGGACCGGATGAGCTTCAGCCACCCTTCCAGGTCCGACTTGTTTTCCTTCAGCCGTTCGGCGAGCCGGGCGACCATGCCGCGGATCATCTTCCCTTGTTCGCCGTCCAGCGCGGCGGCCGGCGCTTGCGCATCTTTCGGTGCGGCTGCCTCGCTGTTTTTCGGTTGTTCTCCGCCGGCGCTGGACTTCGCGAGACCCAGCCCCTCCGCAAGCGCATCGATCTGCCCGAGCGCCTTGGCGTCCGAAGCGAACGCCTGCCGCGCCGTGGCGGCCGCGTCCTGCGCCTTACCGTTTTCCTTCAACACGGCATAGGAACGGATGAGCTGCAGCCATCCTTCCAGGTCCGACTTGTTTTCCTTCAGCCGTTCGGCGAGCCGGGCGACCATGCCGCGGATCATTTTCCCTTGTTCGCCGTCAAGCTCGCCGCCTTGCGGCGCGGCTGCCTCCCTGCTGTCGCTGGAGGGGGGCGCGGTAAGGGCCTCGAGCCGCGCGGTGACGATGTTTCTCAGTGCCGATTGGATTTCACCGGCGAGCATGGCGCGGTAAATCTTCTCGGCCTCGTCCTTCTTTCCGTCCTGCTCGGCGAGAAGCCCGCTCCAGAAACGTCCGCGCAGCGAGTTCGGATTGCGCAGCAACGCCGCGCGCAGCGCCCGCGAGGCATCCTCGGAAATAAAACCGTCATTGCCGAAGGTGAGCGATTCCGCGAGGCCGAGAAGCCGGTCCTCGGTCTCGCCGCCGACGTCGATAGCCTTCTGGAAAGCCTCCGCCGCCTTGTCGAACAGGCCGGCCCTGAAATAGATCGAAGCGATGGCTGTCCATCCGGCGACATTCGCGGGATTCTGCCTTAGCCGCCGTTCCATGTTGGCGATCTGGACATCGGGCGTCTGCTCGCCGAGCGGCGCGCTGAGCCTTGCTTCGAGCGGCTGATCGGGAACGCCCGGCTTGCCATAATAGCTGTAGAGGCCGATCGATCCGATGGCGATGACCGCGGCCACCGCGACGGCTGGAACAATCGCGCCCCGAAAATTCGCCGCATTCGGCGGCGAGGCCGCGCTTTGGCGGCTGGCCCTGAGCAGGCGCCGGGATATTTCCGCGCGGGTCTGCTCCGCCTCGTCCTTGCCTAATGAGCCCCGCTCTTCGTCGCGGTCCAGGTCGGCGAGTTGGAGCCTGTAGACCTCGATCTCCGAGAGGGGCGCGCTTTCAGGCGTGGGTGCGCGACGAAGCGAGCGTGTGATAGCAAGGATCACGCCGGCCGTCAGCACTGCAAAGATAATCCAATTCATCGCGGCGAAACTACTCTGCCAGCCTATGAAGTCAAGGCTGTCCATTGTTACGTTTTGGATAAACGGGCAAAACCCCGCCGCCGCTTCCTGGAACGTGGCGCGGGCGCCCTCCCTTGCGGGATTGCAAGCGAGCGCCCCAAGCGTCGGTCCCGGGGCGCCGTGAGTTAGGCAGCAGGCTGGCGCACAACGCCGGAATCGCGTCCCGGCTGCGCGTCAACCTGTCGAAGAGCGGGAAGCCGCCGATCCTAGCCTAGGCGGGCTTCTTGGCGAACAGGATGCAATATCCGCCGGGGTTGATCTCGCCCTCGACGATCCGGCAGGAATTGGGCGCCTGGAAGTGCTGGCAGCCGCTGCACTGCTTTCCGTCCTTCGGGGTCTGCTGATACATGACCGATTTCTGCTGGGTCTTCTTGGCCACCTGAGCGTGAGCGCCGCCCGCCAACCCCATGGCGCCGGCCGCGCCGAGCGCATAGGCGCCGAGCTTCAGAACGTGGCGCCGCGTGCTGCCAATGGTCTTGTTGCTGTTGTCTTGCATGGGGTCGTCCTTTGTCTTAAGTTGCTGATCTACCTAAGCCGTCTTCCGGTTCTGATTGAAACGCCGCCATCTGCTCGCGAACGAGGCGGCGACCGCGAAAGCGCCGTTGCCCGAGCTGGAACTCCCGTGAGCCGTTTGTGCTTTTCTCGCGACCATTCTTCGTGGCGCCACTCAACACGGCATCCGTACAGATGTCCCCTGCAACGCGCCTGGTGACCAGCGTGGAAACTAGCTTGTCCTAGAGCAACGCGTCAAGGCGCTGCTCCAGCCGAACGGCGCCCGGAATGGACAGCGTGAATCGGCTAGCCTCGTATTTACCGCGCCGGATCGGAGATTAGCGCCAGAAAGGCTTGGCTCTACCTGGCGTTGCGCCTCGCGGGCCGCGCCATTATGCCAAAATTGAACTATATAGAAGAATGAACATAGAACGGCTTTTCTTTTATGACTTGCATTTACGGTTATATACTAACAAGTAAGGTCAGGATCGGGCGAATTTATGTTAGAATTTCTACACGCGCGCTCTAACAATACAAGGGCCGCGTCGTAACTTCGCGGCCTTGGGTTATCGCTGGACGAGTTCGCAGTCAAACTGACGCAGGACGCGCCAGCCAGACCGGAACAGCCCGAAGATCTAGGCGCGCGAACGCCGTCTCCACCTCACCTCGTCGTCGCCCACGATCTCCGCGACGGGCTCCTCGCTGAGCAACCGGTAGAGGACGCCTCCGACGATGCCGCCCAGTATCGGAGCAAGCCAGAACAGCCAAAGCTGGTTGAGCGCCCATCCGCCCACGATCAGCGCCGGGCCGGTGCTTCGGGCCGGATTGACGGAGAGGTTGGTGATCGGAATTCCCACCAGATGAACGAGCGTAAGCCCAAACCCGATGGCGATGGGCGCGAAGCCCGCGGGCGCACGGCCATGCGTCGCGCCCATGATGATGAAGACAAATATCATCGTCAGGATGACTTCGGCCAGGAAGCAGGAGAATTCGCTGTATTTGCCGGGAGAATGCTCGCCGAAGCCGTTCGCGGCGAAACCGTTCGAAAGATCGAAGCCGGGGGCGCCCCTTGCGATTGCGTAGAGTGCGACCGCCGCGATGATCGCGCCGGCGACTTGGGCGACGATATACTGGATCGCCTGCTCGGCGGGGAACCGTCCGCCTGCCGTTAAGCCGAGCGTAACCGCCGGATTGAAATGAGCGCCGGAGATGTGCCCGACGGCGTAGGCCATGGTCAGCACCGTCAGCCCGAACGCCAGCGCCACGCCAAGCAGGCCAATTCCCACATCAGGGAACTTGGCGGCGATGACCGCGCTGCCGCAGCCCGCGAATGTGAGCCAAAACGCGCCGATGCACTCGGCCAGGTACTTGCGGATGTCGAACGACTTGTCTGTCATGGAGTTCTTTCAATTCGAGAGGGTCCATTCAAAGAACAACATGTCAATTCATGCATCGCAATAATGAGCCTCAGACACCGTGAAGTCGGCATGGACAAAAACGATTCATTCCTAAAGTCAAATAAAGAATGAATTAAGCTTATTGCCGAACTGATGTTTCTATCATTGTGATTTCTGCTACGTTTGGTTTCACGATAAATAAGCTTGATCTTGTCTTTATTGAGAAGCATATGACGCCAACATTAAAAGGATGATGTCCGCGATGACCAACAAGACAAACTTTACGTCCGAGGAGTGGAAAACCCTGCTCGAAAGCGTGATCATGTCGGGTCTCGCCGTAAGCGCCGCCGAACCGGGCGGCCTTTTCGGCATGTTGAAGGAAAGCTATGCGGCGAGCCATGCGCTTATCGAAGAGCGCAGCGGCCCCAATGAGCTGATCAGGTCCCTTGTCGCGGAGTTCGAGACCTCCGCGGGCCGCTCCTCGGCCAAAGAGGGACTGCGCGAGAAGCTTGCGAACGTGAAAGCCTCGGACCTCAAAGCCAAGTCCATCGAAACGCTGAAGCAGGCGGCGGCGCTTCTTGAAGCCAAGGCGCCGGAAGACGCCGCGCCTGTGAAGGAATGGCTTTATCACATCAGCCGCCAGGTGGCCGACGCCGATTCGGAAGGAGGATTCCTGGGCTTCGGCGGCGTAAAGGTGACCGAGGCCGAGAAGGCGACGCTGTCTGAGATTTCAGGAGCGCTGAGGATTGCGGCCTAGGTCCGGGCGGGCGCGGACGCCGGTGTCCCGCGGGCAAGTGCCGCGCCCGAAAAAACGCTCATTCCGCTGACTAAAGTCTGGCCGAAGAATACCTTTGCAACTTTTCGGAAAAGAAGCTTCGTTCTTTAATAAACTATTCCACCATGGATTTACTTTTTAATAACACCGAAGTTCGTTTTACCACAAAAACTAAGAAATTTATGAGCTATACATTGCTTGCAATGGAGGATTATCATAGCGCTACACTATTCAAGACAAGTCTACTCACAAGGACTTGTTCGTGAACTGACTATTGAACTCGTGTAATTCCGGGCGTCCCTGTGCATCGAACGACGCGATACCAGAATGACAGTCAACGCCGGCGGAAAGCGGGCCAGATGTTCAGGCGCAGAATTGCCGCCTTCAGCGCGGCGATCATGCTCGCTATCTGCGCGCTCGTCGCCGACGCGGTCATCAACGAGCGAAACGCCGCGCTCGACCGCGCCCGCATCGAGGCCGCCAACCTCTCCGCGAGCTTCGAGGAGCAGGTTCGCAGGACGCTCGACGCCGTTTCGAGCGCGACGAACGCCTTGAAACGCCGCATCGAAGCGGAAGGCCCCGCGTTCAATCTCGACGAATGGAGGAGCGGCGCGCCGGATTCCAGCGCCCCCGCCATGAGCATCTCCATCGTGAATAGCCTGGGAAAGGTCACGGCGACAACCATCGATCACGGCGCGGCGCCGGTCTCTCTATCGGATCGGGACTTCTTCGCCGCGCTTCGCGATACTCCCGGCTCGGGCCTCTATATCGGCCAGGCCGTCATGGGAAAGATGTCGAAGCGCATCATCATTCCCGTCGCGCGCCGCCTCGAAACGAAGGATGGCCGCTTTGCCGGCGTCATCATCTTATCGCTGGCGCCCATCTCCTGACGACTCTTCATGAGAAAGTCGGGCTCGGGAACGAAACCTCGATCAGCCTCATTCGGACCGATGGCGCGATGCTCGCTCGCTACACGAAAGCGAAGGGCTTCGACGCGGCAGGTTCCGCCGACCTTGGAAGGAAGATCGAAGGCGTCTCCGGCGCCATCGGCGCATCCGGGAAATTCGACGTTCAAAGCCCGATCGACGGCGTGTTCCGGCTCTATCACTGGCGGAGGGTTCCCGGCTATCCTCTGATCGTTGCAGTCGGGCTCGGAAAGGCCGAGGTTTTCGCCGCCGCGAACCGGCAGGCCCAGATCGTGATCGGCCTTGGCGTCGCGGCGCTCTGCCTGCCGCTCATCATGATGTTCATGCTGAACCGCGAAATTTCCCGCCGCGTCGAGAACGCGATTGCGCTCGACGAGGAAAGCGAAAAGGTTCGCCACGAGCACGCGGCCCTGCTTTCGATCAGCGAGGAACTGGCCGAGGAGCGCATCAAACTCAGGAAAGCCAATGTCGAACTAATCCGGGCGAAGCGCCGCGCGGAGGAGGCGAACGACGCCAAGTCCTCCTTCCTCGCCAATATGAGCCACGAGTTGCGCACGCCGCTGAACGCGATCCTCGGCTTCTCGGAGATCATCCGCGACAAGCTTCTCGGCAAGGACGTGGAACGCTATGCGGCCTACGCCGGCGACATTCACCGCTCGGGCGCGCATCTTCTCAACATCGTCAACGATATTCTGGACGTGACGCGCATCGAGGCGGGCAAGCTCGAACTCAGGGAGGAGCGCGTGCGTCTCTTGCCGCTCCTGCAGCGTTGCATGACCTCGGTCGAACAGCAGGCCGCCTCGGGGGGCGTGAAGCTCGGAGGCCCGTCCCACGATTCCGGCGCTTGCGTTTATGGCGACAAGCAGAAGCTCAAGCAGATCGTCATCAATCTCCTGTCGAACGCGATCAAGTTCACGCCCGCGGGCGGCCGCATCGACCTGTCGGCCGCGGCGGAGCCGGATGGCGGCTTGAGCATTTCGATCCACGACAACGGGATCGGCATGAACGCCGATGAAATCCGCCAGGCGCTCGAACTTTTCCGGCAGGTCGATAACAGCCTGTCCCGGCGGTTCGAAGGCGCGGGCCTCGGCCTGCCGCTCGCGGTCCGGCTAACGGAGCTTCATGGCGGCGCTCTCGGCATCGAAAGCAGGCCCGGAGTGGGAACCACGGTCACGGTTCGCCTTCCGCCCGAGCGCGTCGTCTGGGAAACGCCGAGCCTTCCGAAGCGCCAGCCTGACAGCATCCCCCTCAAGATCGCGTCCTGACGCAAAGAAAATGTCTCCCGGAACGGCGCTTGCGACGTAGGTGCTTTCAGGCCTCGCATAACGCGCAAGCGCATTTCCGGGGCGACACCTGCAGCGCGTGCGCGCGTATCATGCCCCGGCTTGGCGAAACGGCTGTCCCCCCGGTTGCGCGGCAAGCGCTAACGGACGCTCGCCGCCTAATCGGCCACGGCTATTTACACAACCAAAGATTAGGTCTACGCTGTCAAAGCCACAACTTTGGATTGCAAAAAACCGGCGCTTTTTGCAAAACGAACCCAATAAGGCAAACGATTCCCTACCGACGCCCTGAGCAAGCATGCGCGCTCGCCGGCCGAAGCGAAGGCTTCGTTGGCAGGCCTAAACATTGCTTGCCTAAGCGGCGCTTTCGTCGGGCTTGCGGTTGAGCCACTTCAGATAAAGCGGGCCGAAAGGCTGGTGCTGGCGCAGTTCCAGATACCCCTCGCGGGCGAGTTCCAGCGTCGCGCCGAAGCTCGAGGCCGTGACTGTGCGGCCGAGAAGGTCCGAGGGCTTGTATTCCTCCAGGAATTTGTCGAGCGCGGCCCAGTCCGGCTCGCCGCCGAGCAGCGCCGTCAGCCGGTCGCGCGCCTGCTTGATGGACCAGACGACGCGCCCGCCCCACTTCACTTCCTTCACCGCGTTGCGCTGCCGCTGCTCCGCATAGGCCTTCAACAGGTCGAAGATGCTCGCCTGATAGACGCTCGACCGCACGATGCGGATGCCCTCCGGCAGGCCGCGCGCGAACAGGTCGATGCCGAGCCGCTTGCGGCCCATGAGGCTTGCGAGCGCCTCGCGCATGGCTTCGAGCCGCTTCAGGCGGAAGGCGAGTTGCGCCGCAAGTTCCTGCCCGGTCGGGCCGTCCTGCTGCTGCTCCTTCTCGGGCAGCAGAAGCTTCGACTTGAGGTAGGCGAGCCACGCGGCCATCACGAGGTAATCGGCGGCGATTTCGAGCCTCAGCTCGCGCGCCGCATCGATATAGGTGAGGTATTGCTCGGCGAGCGCGAGGATCGAGATCTTGGTGAGGTCCACCTTCTGGTTGCGCGCCAGCACGAGAAGCAGGTCGAGCGGGCCTTCGAAGCCGTCCAGCTCGAGATGCAGGATGTCGTCGGCCTCGGGTTCGAGCCGCTCGGGCGCGTCCCAGTTGCCTTCGGGCTCGGCCGCCGCCGATTTGCCGTTGTCGTCACCGCTCACGGGCATTCTCCGCTTGACATCCCTTGCGGCACTCTGAGCGATTCATGCCGTCGCGGCCAGCACTTCCCGGCGTCTTTGCTCAGCCGATTCGCGGTCGAAGGCTTCCGGCGCCCGCAATTGCGCCAGCGCGGCCTCTAAGCGCCTCAGCGCCGCTCCTTCGAGAGTGGGCGAGGCGGCGGCCACGGCGGCCATTTCTGCCATATCGCCATTGCAATGCAGCGCGAGATCGCAGCCCGCCTCGAGCGTGGCGCGGGCGCGCCCGGCGAGCGTTCCCGCGAGCGCGCGCATGCTGAGATCGTCCGACATGAGGAGCCCGTCGAAGCCGATGGCGCCGCGGATGACCTCCGCAATCGCCTTTTTCGACACGGTTACGGGCGCCGCCGCGTCGACGGCGGTGAAGACCACATGCGCGGTCATCGCCATCGGGAGATGGCGCAGCGCGCAGAAGGGCGCGAAATCGTGCGCCTCAAGCTCCGGCAGGGGCGTATCGACCACGGGAAGCGCGAGATGGCTGTCCGCCATGGCGCGGCCATGCCCCGGAATGTGCTTCATGACCGGCAGCACGCCGCCCGCCAGCAGCCCCTCTGCAACCGCGCCCCCAAGCGCGATCACGGTCTCGACTTCCTCCGCATAGGCCCTGTCGCCGATGATGTTGTCCGCGCCGGGGATGGGAACGTCGAGCACGGGCGCGCAAGTCGTGTTGAAGCCTAGCTCATGCAGATCGTGAGCCATTGCCATCGCGCAGAGCCACGCCGACGCCTTCGCCGCCTCAAGATCGGGCGCGCGCTCGCAGAAGAGCCGCGCGGCGGGGTAGCGCGGCCAATGCGGCGTGGAAAGCCGCTGCACGCGCCCGCCCTCCTGGTCCACCATGACGAGCATCGCGCCGCCGCCGGCCGCGGCGCGCGCATCGGCGATAAGCCGGCGCACCTGCTCCGGCGCGTCGATGTTGCGCTTGAAGAGGATAATGCCGGCCGGTCTCGTCTCGCCGAGAAAGCCGCGCTCGCTCTCGCTGAGCGACAGGCCCGTCAAGCCGCAAATGAAGGCGCGATGCTGCACGATGTCCTCCGCGATGCCCCCGCTTCGCCGCCATCCTACGCGGCTTTGCGCGGGCGGACAACGCGCAGCCCGCAAGCGTTCGCCGAACAACGCTAACGCCCAAGGCGGCTGAGTTGAATGTTTTCAAGGAATCCTAGGAAGTATGATTAACACGCCAATGACAATTTTACTATAACACCGTTCAAATATGAGGCCATAAGATGAACAAAATTTCACTACTAATGAGATTTGCGCAAGTATAACCAAGCCACAACTTGGCTTAACCTCAAGGCTTATCGTCTCACGCCTCGCTTATGACGATGCCGGTGGTTTGCGCGGCTTTCGGCTCCTCACCTTGAGCCGTCTAAGCCTCTTCATGCCGAGACTATCGATCCTGAGAAAGGACTCAATCCTTTGCTTGCCCCCGTTTCGCGTGTCACTTTAGCTATCGCCCTGTGCGCAACCTTAACCACCACACCAGCCGCCGCCCAAGGACTTCTGGATTTCTTTAAATCCATCTTTGTCGCTCAGACATTCGAGCAAACTCGAACCAAGACAAAGCGCGGCTACGGCGCCAAAGTGCACGGCAAAGTTAAGATCGCCGGCAAAAGTTTCGATTTTGTCTCCGGTGGCCGAGGCCGCGGCTCCGCGCCGTTCGGCATCTACAAAATTGGACCGCTTAGCGGCTTCAAGGCGCCGAGAGGAACCTGGGTTCCAGGTTATCTTTTAAGCGACGTCTACGATCCTTTCGTCAAGGACACGCGCAGAGGCTTGTTCATCCATCCCGGACATGACGCCTCCGCCGGCTGCGTCGCGATACGGAAGGATCAATGGCCCTCGTTCGTGAAGGCCATGGAAAAAGCCGCCCAGGTTGGCGGACCTATGGCAATCCACCTCGGTCCGGAAAGCGAACCCACGGAAAAACCGGTCGGCTAAACACGACGTGTCGGCGGCGCCGGGAAATCGCTCTCGCGGAGCGACAGGCCCGGCGAGCCGCAAATGAGGGCGCGACGCCGCACGATGCCCTCCGCGACGCCGCCCGCTTCGGCGCCATCCTGTGCGGCTGAGGCGGCGGCGGAAAACGCGCCGCCTGCCGAATGCGTACGCCTGACAGACGCCGCCGCCGCTCTAATCTCTCGCACATTCGCAATTTCGGGCGGGGCATACTATCTTCATGGGATGGACGGCGCGAATCCCAAACCGGAAGAGATCATCGCGAAACTTCGCGACAGCGAACAAAGTTTGCGCGCCCAGGGAGTGATGCATGCCGCCTTGTTCGGTTCGCGCGCGCGAGGCAGCGCCAGACCCGATATCGATATTCTGATCGAGCTGCCCCCCCCCCGGACCGGCCGATTGGCCTGTTCGAATATGTCGCCATCGCTCAATTCATAGTGGACATGTTTCCCGTGCGCGTCGACGTATCCAACCGTGAAGCGCTCAAGCCTCACGTGCGGCCCGCGGCCGAGCGACACACCGTCTATGCGTTCTGAGAAAGCCAGCGCCGCGCTGTTCGACATTCGCGACAACATTCTCCATGCTCAGCGATTTGTGGCTGGCTTGGATTGCGACGCGTTCAAGGACGACCTCAAAACCTTCTACGCCGTCACGCGCGCCATTGAGACCGTCTCTGAAGAAATTCGCGACGCCCACCCGCACTTGCCGTGGCGCCCATCATGGGCATCGGCAACGTTTTCCGGCATGAATACGACACCATCGTTCACCGCATCGTGTGGACGACGGCGCCTAACAACCTTCCGGCTCTCCTTGCCGTCGTCGAAGCGGAAATCGAAAAGCTTCCAATACCGGAATGAACCTGACAGACGCCGCCGCCGCACTTATAGTCGAAGCCGTTCTTACCGGAGCCGGTCCCGCAAATGTCCAAGAGCCCAAGCCACACCCTGATCCTCGTCCGCGCGGAATGGGATGACGACGCCAAAGTTTGGGTGGCGACGAGCGCGGATATCGCCGGTTTGGCGACCGAGGCGGCCACGCTGGAGGAATTGCGGGACAAGGTTCTCGCGATGGTAGGGGAATTGGCGGAGCTGAACGGCTTGGCTTCCGATTTGCCGGAAATCCCGGTTCACATTATGGCCGGGCAAACGGCGCGCGTACGCAACCCGAACTACCGTTGATGCCATCCTACGAAAAGGATGTGCGCAAGATTTTGCTGGAGCATGGGTGCGCTTTTCACCGCCAGGGCAAAGGCGATCATGAAATCTGGTTCATCAAGTCGCGCCACACCGCCAACGAAGTTTTGAAGCAAGCGGGCATCGGCAAGAAATTTTAACGCCGCGCAACGCGCATGGCGGCATGGCAGAAGGCGGCTGCAAGGCATGAATGCGATGAATGTTCTTCTAATCGCAAGCGTTCTTGCTATTTTTGCCGCCGTATCCGCCGTGAAGGGGTACAGGCACTGGCGGGCGCCAACGACCGACTATGTTCGAAAGATCGGGCTCTGCATTATCGCCATCGGAGGGATCGGCTTTCTTGAGGCTTGGTGGATCCGGTTGTTTCCCCACGAAATTTTCGACCGCGTCGAACTCCCCAACACGATACAGGCGTTTCGCCTCGTCGCTCCGGATGGGCGCATGTTCATCGTGAGTCCGCCCATTATGCGTGTGCAGCGCTACGGCCCCGAAGGATTTGAAAAAGCCTTCCTGGTTGGAAAAGTTTCCTTCGCCGCAATTTCATCGGCCGGCAACGTCGTGATCTGTTCTCCTGGCCATGAAATGCGCACATACTCTCCGGATGGCGATCCGCTGCCGCCGCCCAGACCGTGCTGGGAAGGGTTCGAAGGCGCGCCAACCGCCACCCCCAGCGCCGCAAAGGTGCCGGCGATTGCGCTGAATTGGCTGGCGGCCCTCGCTGTGCCGTTGTGGCATCCGGTCGCCGCCTGGCTGATAACGATGCTTGGCGTCGCCCTTCTCAAAGATCCCGCAACTGCAAAGCCGGATTCAGCTTGAAGGGCTACATGGGCGAGCGCCAGCCGATCAAATTGCCCTTGACGCGATGCCCGATGACGTTGCGCGTCACACATAATTCGAAAAGATACATCTTTCGAAGATACGCTGTCGGTGTGCTGAGTTCGTGCAAAAGGAAAGCATCCGACGCGCTCTGAGCGACAAGCACGAACCAACTGACTGACCGAGACTTGAGCCTACGAAAGCTCCAAGGTTTCGCGCCACGCGGACGTGACGTAGTTCACGATGATCGACTTGCGCACCGCGCCGTGCAGCGGCTTCTTGCCGATGGCGTGCCAGGTGTTCTTCGCTGGTACGAAGATCAGGCCGAGGTTGCGGCCGTAGGGCGCCGAGCCCGCGAGTTTGAAGTCGGGCGGTCCTTCGTGAAGGTCGGTGCCGGCGTGTGCGAGGCGCGGATCGGCCGACAGATAGACCAGCATCGTGAACGTCTTCACCGAAATGTCGGTGTGCGGCGCGAGCCAGAAGCCTTCCACGTCCTGGCAGTATTCGATGCGCAGGCGCGTATCGGCAAGGTTGGCGCCGGTCGCCGCCTCGATGGCGCGGAGCACGCGCGCGTCGGTGAAGCCTTGCGCGACGCGGCGGCAGACCTCGAAGCGCTCCTGGTTCTCGCGATTGAAGTAGACGCGCACCGAATTGTTCAACTCGCGCTTGCCGTCGAAAACCGCGTTCGACGGCGGCGCGAAAGGCAGCGCCTCGATGGCGGCAACGTCCTCCTCCGGCAGCGCGCCGCCGATCAGCCAGTGCTCGAAAGGCGCTGCGACGCGCCGCGCATGCGCGAGGCAAACGAGGAATGCATCCGCGACGGGGGTCTCCGGCATGCTATTTACCTTTGTAGAAGAATGGGATGAGCCGCTTCACCTTCGCCGACAGCTTGTGCCGCCCGAGTTGCCGCGTATGCGCGCCTTCCGAGCGCAGCCAGTTCACCATCACATAGCGCCGCTCGCCGACATAGGGCTTATGCCCATGCCATGAGTTGTGCGACACCTTGAAGGCGACGAACGCGCCGCCGTTCGGCGGGATCTCCGCGATGCAGTCTTCGAGGTCGTTTCCATTGCGCAGGAGGCGCAGCCGCCCGCCGCTCTCGTCCCACGCGCCGTTGAGATAGAGAAGGCAGGTGGCGACCTTGTCCTTCGTGTCGGTGTGGATGCGGCCGTCCTTGGATTGCGCCTGTCCGCGCACCGTGATCATCACCGGCAGGCCCTTCAGAGGCACGCCGAGCTTGTCGCCGACGGCTTCGGCAAGCGCGGGCGACTGGATGGCCTCGATCAGCGAGGCGAAGCCCGGCCCGAATTGCACGGCGTCCACGGGGAAGATGCCGGGCTTCTCGATGGCGGGGAAATCCGCGCGGATCTGGTTCAGATCGTCCTCGGAAAGCACCTGCGCCTGGAAGAAGGAAAACGGCTCGTGCGCCGCATTCGCTTGCCTGATCGCCTCGATGTTCAGCATCGCCCCGTCTCCTCCGTTTCCGCTCCCCTTCGTTCGCGATTTCGCGAAGGCGGAAAGTCTCTCCGCCTCGCATGCTCTTTGATTTTGGTCAAACTGCGACGCGAACGGATTTGCGAAAATCAGGTCAAATGCATGTGAGCATGGAGAGAGCCGCCGGAGCGAGCGGCGGCTTGCTTGGCGAAGGAAACGGGCGCGATCAGCCGCCCAGGTATGGGCAAAGCACGCGCTCGCCGTAATACGTGACGTAGGTTCCGCTGCCCGGATCGAAGGAGCGAAAGCGGGCGGCGCAAGCTGCCATCGCGCCGTTGACGCCGTAGCCGGGCGCGCCGCTATACGGGCCGTATGGGGCATAGGGCGGCGCAAAGGAGGCGGGGCCTGCGGGGGCGCAAGGCGAGCAACCGGCCGGCGGGAACGGCGCAATGGGAGCGACTGGCGCGACCGGCAACGTTACCGCGGTTTCCTGGAAGACCTGGACGCGGCGGCAGCCGCCGCAATTGCCGTAGGCGCCGGGTTCATAATATCCGGCGGGGCCGTATGCGGGGGGAACGGGATAGGCGGGGCCGCCGCAGGAGCCGGGACCATAGTAGCCGGCGCCGCTGAAGCTGGCGCCGCTGAAGCTGGAACTGTAGTAGCTGGCGCCGTTATAGCTCGGGCCGTAGTATCCCGAACCGTAATAGGGCCCGGGAGCGCCGCACGGAGCGGGACCCGGAGGGCCATACAAATCCGCCGCTTGCGCAACGGCGGAGGTGAGCACGGGCAGCGCGATGAATGCGGCCAGTGCGGCGGTTAGAATTCTCATGCGAGACATCGTTGACTCCATTCTCGCAGCAATCGGGTTGAGCCACGGCCGGCCAAGCTTCTTGCTGCCGATGAGCCAACGCTCAGCGAAAGCGCAGCGTTCCGCCCTCTGCGCTCAAATTTGAATTAAGTGGCGCCTTTTTCCTTTCGGCGCCTGGCGCCGAATTCGCGGCCTTCGTTTCGACTTTCGCAACACCGTCCCGAGAGCGCCACAATTGCTGGCGCGGGGGTCAGGGCGCAGGCCAGGCGCGGACGTAACCGGCGACCTCGACCGGCGCCGGCGTTTTGCCGGGCGTCTTCACCGTGCCGATATACATCAGGCCCACAATCTCTTCGGATGCATCCAGGCCGAGCGCCTCCTTCACGGCCGGGTCGTAAGCCGCGGGGCCGGTTTTCCACATCGCGCCGAAGCCCAAGGCATGGCACGCGAGCATGATGTTCTGAGCGGCCGCGCCCGCCGACAGGAGCTGCTCGACAGCGGGGATTCTGGAGGCCTCATCGATGCGGGCGACGGCGACGACAAGCAGAGGACCGCGCAAAGGCTTCTGCCGCTCAAGCTCGATAGCCTCTGGGCTCGCCTTCGAGTCGCGGCGCTGAAGCGCGGCGGCGAACGCATCGCCAAGCGCGCGGCGGCCTTCGCCACGAATAGACAGGAAGCGCCAGGGACGCAGCCTGCCGTGATCCGGCGCGCGCAAAGCGGCGGCAATGATCTTCCGTTCGGTTGCTTCATCCGGAGCGGGATCGCCGATTTCGACCGGGCTGACCCGCGTCACAAGCGCATCGTAGGCGTCCATGCTTCCCTCCATCGTTGGGCGGAGAATTGGTAGCACGGCCTCTCTGCGCGGAAAACGCAAAAGCTTGTCTGGCGCCTGTGCGCTTCGCCTCATTCCTGGCCGCATACGACTTCGCGACGAGGCTTGCTTGCGAGGCGCAGCGCCTCCCGAACGCCTCTGCAAATGCGGGTCAGTTCAGGTTCAAATCCGTTTCACTACATGCCGGCCTGAACGCGCAGATCTCAACTACGGGCAGTGATCGTGCCGGGTACGCAGGTGCCAAAGTTGTTAATGCAGCAACAAGGGCCGCCGATATATCCAGGCTGGGTGTAGTAGCATACCCCTGCGGTGCTTTCGCAGATCCAGCTCAGCTGGAGCCCTTTCGGAGCACGACTGATCCGCTCCTGCGGCTCTCTGATAAGACTGATTTTTTTTGCGAGCGGTTGCGCCTTCGGGGGCTCGGCTGCTTGCCCTGGAACCCAGAATGCAACGGCAAACGTCATAACCAACGCAATACTTATCTTCCCCATGCGACAACTCTCCGCGTACAATACAGCTTGATATAACTCTTATAATACATCGAATATTTGAATGAGTTTAGCTGTCCATCGCTAAAACGAGGTGCGCGGATAGTATGACAAAAAATCATTCTTGATGTCGTAAGCAGGGCGAAATTGCTCAATCGGGCGATTTGGCGCTCCTTTCCCCGGATCGCTTCTTTGGTTGGATCTGACATTCTGGATTATACTCAGTGTCTTATCCTGCTCAGTTATCCAAGAAGCTGTATCGGCGCTCGCGAGCCGGTCAAAGCGACGCCTCTAAAAATGGTGCGGATTTGGCGATGGACTGGCTCGCTCAGCTTGCAATTCGCAGGAGGCGAGCGTCGGCGATAGCTGGTTTTTTTTTCGACGCCGGGGACCGGCTGGCGGAAATGCCGCCTGGAGGCGAGGCTCTCTATCGTACCCGCTATTTTTTCCTCAGTTCGAGGGCAAGTCGATCTCGCCCTCGACCACGTGGCGCAAGTCCACGCCCTCGGCGGTCAAGACCGCGCGAACCTTGAGCTTTCCTCGCGCCAGATGATTGTCCCGCACGGCGCGCTCGATTTCCTGCTGAGAGGTTACCCCAACCTGCTTGAGGAACTTCCGCATCGAGATGTTGAACCGGTCTTCTTCTTCCATGAGAGCCTCCCGGGCGGTTTCGCATTCGCCGGCATGGCAAAAGACATGGGCGGCTCAAACCTGGTAATCAATGACAGCGTCGAATACGCCGCCGGTGTGCTTTACGACGACGAGCGTCATGTCGTCGTTTGCCATCCCGCCCGCTTCGGAGAGAAGCCGGTCGACGATGCTGTCGCAAAGCGCCTGCGAACTCCCGCCGTTATGGCGCGCAATATAGTCTTTCAGAGAAGCGGCGGAGAAGATCTCATGCGGCGGCTTGGGCGTCTCGATCAAACCGTCCGTGTAGAGTACGAGGGAGCCGCCGTCGAGGAAGGGAACCGTTTCGCTCGCATAGGTTGAATCCCCGACGATGCCGAGGGGCAGGCTAGGCCGGCATAAAATTTCGAAGGGGTCTCCGCCGGATCTGCGGTAGACCATTGGGGGCGCGCCGGCCGTCGCGTAATCAAGGCTGCGCGATTTGAAGTCTATGGTAGCGCAGAACATGGTCGCGAACTGGCCGTCGGGCAGTACTTCATGCAGCCGTTTGTTTAGTCTGGTCAGCAAAGAAGCGGGATCGTCGGTGCGCTGGGAAATGATGTGGACGAAGGAATGGAACCGGGCCGTGTTGAGAGCCGCGGCGACGCCATGTCCCATGAAATCCGCCATGTAGAGCAGGACGCGCTGCGGGCCGGTGGCCTCGACGTTCCAGATGTCCCCGCCGATCCCTTCGAGCGGCTTGTAGTAACTTGAGATGTCGAGGGGAACGCGGCTCCGGACTTGCGATATTCGCTCCGCGTTCGGCAGCATGTCTTTCTGAAGAGCGATGGCGCTTTGCAATTGATCGTCCAATTCGAGCGTCATGCGATGTCCGTTGATGATAGCCATGGCGATCTGGCTGAGAAGTTTCAGAGTCGACATATCGGTCGCATCGAAGGAGCGCGGTTTCCTCTCCATGACGCAGAAGGCCCCGATGCAAACCCCCGGCGACGTTTCGAGAGGAATGCCGGCATAGGCTTTGATTCCCCGGCAACAGCTTACGTTCGGGTTATCGGCGAAGCGCGGATCATTGTCTGCGTCCTCGACGACGAAGGGGGCCGAAGACATGATCGTGTGCGCGCAAAAAGCGGATTCCCTCGATGTGCGGTCGGCGTTGAGGCCGATTTTTCCGCAAAAATGCAGTTCCGTGTCGAAGACGAGGGAAACGCTGGCGATGGCCGTCCCGAGCGTCATGGACGCCACCGCGCAAAGTTCGTTCAGCGCGACGCTCATGCCCCACTCTCTGGAGCGCAGCTTTTGCAGCTCCCTGAGGCGCAACTCTTCATTGGAAGGGATGGGAATACCTAACATGCAAGCCCCCCGGCTGGAAAACAGGCGCCTCATACATCCTCCAGCGCATCGCCAGCCCATTTAGGATCGGCGCCTTCTGCAACCAGAGGTTCATCCACCACTATGCCAAGCTGGAGTTTGGCATTTCTTACTGAAAAAGCCCCAATTGATGCCGATCTCCTCTTTGCGGCTGATGACCGAGTGAATTGGCGCCACCTGCAACGGGCTAACCCGCGTCTTATTGGCATATTGAAGGATAGCGTAAACCTTGCAAATACACTGCAGGTGTTCTGCGTCCATCGACCCGGCGCAGCCTGAATTGGTAAATAAAGGGTTAAAAAGAACTCTATTGGTACGGCAATGATATGAGCACGGTTATTTGGTGGTTAGAGTTGCCCTTGCAGCTTAGGGCCTTGGTCTTTTTCCTGTGCTTCGTGGCCTGCTTTGTCGCGCCGTGGCTTTACAACTCCGGCAAGGCGGGCTCGCCCGCGACCCCCATCGAAACCGGCGACATGGCCGCCGTCAAGGCGGAAGCGCCCGCCCTCCCCGCGGCTCCCACGCCTGAGGCGCCTGGCAAACCGGCGGAGGCGGCGGAAGCCCCGAGCGAGCCGGCGCGGCGCCCGTCCACGAGACTGAGGCCCCGGCTCCGCAGACTGAGGCGCCCGTCGCCGCCGCACCCAAGGAAGAAGTCGCCGCCAAGCCGCCTGTCGCGCCCGCCGCTCCCGCGGAGCAGCCGTTCACGAACGGATTTGCCATTACCGAGAAGCCGGCCGCCGCGGCCGCCTTTCCGCCGGCGGGCGGCGTCACGAGGCAGGAGATCGCCGTATCGACGGAAGCCGGCGGCGCGGCCGAGGTGGAAATCCATATCGTTCCGCAGCCGGGGAGCCGCCGCTCCGGCGCGTTGGCCTTGTTCGACGACGGCGCGTTCGCCAAGGCGGCCTCCCTCTACGACGCCGTGATCTGCGTGAGCCTCGGCTCGCGCAACGCGCCGCGCTCGACGCCGGAGCTTATCGAGCTTGCCGCCCGCAGGGGCGCCCGGCTCTGCGGCGTTCTCTCCCGCAAGCCGTATATCTCGAAAAACGCGAGGCTCTACGGCTTGCCGCTGGCGCAGGTGGCGGACGCATCGGGCCGCCCATCCGAAAAGGAAAGCAGGCAAAGGTCGCTCATCGTTATCGGGATCAAATCCGCGAAAGGCGATCTGGCCGATTTTTCGATGCAAAAGAAGATGATCTCCGAGATCGTCCATGAACGCAGGATTGCAGACCTGAACCTCAAGGCAGCGGACGGGACGGAGCTTCGCTATATCGAAGTGAAGGATGTCCGTTTGCCCCGCAAACACAAGCCGGTCAGAGCCTCGGCATGGCAAACCGAGGCGGTCCGCAACAGTGGCGGCTTCAACGACATCCTCGATCCTGAGAGCATCCTCAAGGAGCTGACGGCGAGTTATCTTGGAGGCGGCGGCTGCGTGGAAACAAACCGGCCTCACTCGTGCGGCCCGGCATCGATGCCGCGTCGAAGGATCTCCCGGCGCTCGCGTCTGCGCATAAGCAGCGTGGCAGGTCAGCGCCCCGGCGGACGGCTCTTCTGACCGCCGCGTACCTGCGAAGGCGCGCATCCATTAATCGGGGCGAGAACGCCCGCCCTTCGATGCCGCCCCGGAAAGCGCCCTCGCGATCGGAAGTAAGCGCCGGCATCGAGTAAGTGTAAGGGGCGGCCACGGCTTGCGGCCGCAGCAATTGTTTACGTGGCGGAACGGATTGCGCAAGCGCGAGCCTGCCAGGCGCCTGTGCGTAGGCGCGTCCGGTGGAATGCCTGCCTTAGCGCCGGTGATGATCGCCGATGAATGGCCTGCCGCGGCGCCGGTTGAGACGCCGGCGGTGCTGGCGTATTTCAGATCGAAATCGTGCTTGGCGGAGCCACGGTCCGCTTGCACGGCGGCGTCGACGGCAAAGCGCTGGCGGTTGTGCTTTCCGCGGTGAAGGCCATCGCATGATCGTGCCGCCAACCGATGTGCGGGTGCTGATTGCCACGAAGCCTGTTGACTTCAGAAGAGGCGTCATGGGCCTGGCAGCGATTGTGGAGGCCGAGTTCAAGGCCGGTCCGTTCTCGGGGGTGATCTATGTCTTCCGTTCGAAACGGGCTGACAGAATAAAGCTGTTGTTCTGGGACGGCACTGGGATTTGCCTGCTGATCAAGCGGCTTGAGGGCAGCAAATTCTACTGGCCCAAAATCGAAGACGGCGTCATGCGCCTGTCGCCCGCGCAGTTGTCCGCGCTTCTGGAACGGCTGCAGTGGACCCGCGTTTACGCGCGGCGTGTTGCACGGCCCACGGCAACACAATAAATGGGGGCATTGCCTCCTAAAATCGCGACTTCTGAGAGCACCGCTTACCGTCGAGCGAGGAGCAGGAGCCTCCCTGCATCCGAGGCCAGCGCCTAAAATGAGCTAGTTTCGGCCGCAAAGGCGCGCGGCGTCCTTTCCGCTTTGCTGCGCCTCGGCTGTGAGATTAAGCGCCAATCCAAACGCTGGATGGAAGACTGGATCGCAAGGAGAAAGCGATGAGCCGGAAAGTCACGCGCCTGGTTAGCGCAGGCGAATATGCCGCCGAAGCCAGTGTCGAAAGCATCCCCCCGACGTTGGCGCGTGGGGGCCTTACCTCTCCCTGGAAGATGCTTTGAAGATCTCTTGGCGCAAGAGGTGGAGCAAGCTCAGCTAACAATCGTAGCTAACAATGGGGAGCAGAAGCTCCTTTCGCACTTCGAAGGCGGGGAAGAATCAAAGCTTTAAATGGTCGGGGCGGCGTGATTCGAACACGCGACCCTCTGCTCCCAAAGCAGATGCGCTACCAGGCTGCGCTACGCCCCGACTGTCGAAAACACCTACAGCACAAGGGCTTCTTCGGCAAGAACCGAATTCCACACGTTGGAAATACGGGGCAAAAAGGGAACATTCGGCTATGGGAGTCCCGCAATAGTACCGGAGTGCTTGTTGACCTATATTGTTAATTTCGAAGATGGTTGGGTCGCGTGTTCCTGCACACGCCGGAATCGCTCCTACCGCGCGTTTCCGAGGTTGCGACCTCTGAGCATGCTGCGTTCGTCAGAGAACTCGGGTCAGCCGTCCTCCGGATACGCAACGAGGAAGACGAGAGATTGTTGGTCGCGGCGGCGGAGTAGCTGGAAGGCGGCGGCACGCCGCCAATCAAGCTGAACGCCTCGCTTGGAGAAGCGAGGCGCCCAGCGGTTAGGCTAGTGCACTGACTTATTCAGAAGATGCAGGTCGAGGCGGTTGAGCTTTTCGAGGATTTCCTCCGCTGTTTTTGTCCAGACGAAGGGTTTAGCATGGCGATTGTGATCGCCGATGTAACGGCTTATGGCGTCTTCGAGGTCGGCGACGGACTTGAAGACGCCGCGCCGGATGCGCCTTCGGGTGATGGCTGAGAAGAAGTTTTCGACCGCGTTCAGCCAGGAGGCGGAGGTAGGCGTGAAATGGAAAACCCATCTTGGGTGGTCCGCCAGCCAGGCCTTCACCTTGGGATGCTTGTGGGTTCCGTAGTTGTCCAGAATGACGTGGATGATCTTGCCAGCCGGGACCTTGCGCTCCACCGCATTGAGAAACTTGATGAATTCCTGATGGCGGTGGCGTTGCATGCAGCGACCGAGCACGGTTCCGTCGAGCAGGTTGAGCGCGGCGAACAGCGTCGTGGTTCCGTTGCGCTTATAATCGTGGGTCATGGTTGCGCATTTGCCCGGCTTCAGCGGTAGTCCCGGCTGTGTTCGGTCGAGCGCCTGGATCTGGCTTTTCTCATCGATCGACAAGACGACCGCGTGGCAGGGTGGGTTCATGTAAAGGCCGACCACATCCTCGACTTTCTCGACGAAGGCGGGATCGTTGGACTTCTTAAAGGTGCGCAAGCGATGCGGCTGGAGGCGATGCGCCTCCCAGATGCGCTGCACTGCTCGAAGGCTTATGCCGACGGCCTTCGCGACCGCGCGGCCGGTCCAATGCGTGGCGTTTCCCGGCGGCTCGGAGCACGGCAGCGCCAGCACTTTCGCCACCGTCTTCGCCGGCAAGGGCGCCTTGCCCGGCTTGCGCGTCTTATCGCGAAGAAGCCCAGCCACCCCGTTCTCGGCGTAGCGTCGCTGCCAGCGCCAAACGGCCGGACGGCTGACGCCGCTCAAATGCGATATGTCGAGAACTGAGCGCCGCTCGGCGGAATGGAGAACGATCTTTGCCCGCTGCACATGCTTGTGAAGCCGGTTGCGATCCTGAACGACCGCCGTCAAGCGCGTGCGGTCTTCGGCGGAGAGGATGATGCAAACAGTCTGAGCCATGCGCGAAGTATCGCCTGCTTCGCGCATTTTGTGAATCTTATGTTTGCGTCAGTGCACTAGCTGCGCTTGGGGCGCTGCCAGACCAGGCTGTACGTGTCGCCTTCGTCATCGGCGAAGAGCGAAGCGTAGACCGGAGCGGGCAGAGCCGGATCGTCGAACTTCAGCGAGAGGTAGTCTCTGCCTGCATCCGAGGTCTTTTCCCATGCTGCGCCGAGCTCGCTTCCGCCGGAGAAGATGCGGTATTGAGGGGCGCCGTCTCCGCCGGCTTCGGACAGCACGAGCTGGCGATTTGTCTGGACGGGACGATCGCCCTGCAGCCCGCCGGCACGGCGAGGCGGCAGCGAAGCGGAGGATGACAAGGGAGCTGTTTTTGCTTCGCGATGCAAAGGGCGCCGCAGGGCCCGGCGGAAAAAACTGGGACACGTCGTTGCGAAAAGCGATCAAGGCGCAGCCGGTCGTGGCCCAGATTCGCTCAATCGAGGTCCGCGTCATCGCCCCGATGCAGGAGACAATGGCTATGCGGACTCCGCTCCGGAGCACGAAACAGCACGAAGCTTCGCGGGCTCGACCTGCAACGCTGAAGTGGGGAGCGTGGATAACGGGCGGCATAGAGGCGCACCATCGGCATCTGCGTAGGGTGCTAGCAAGCGGCTTATTCAGCGGCGACGGCGAAAGAAAGCTCTACCGGCTTCGCTTCCCCATGATCCAACTGCTCGGCGAGCACGCGAAAGGCCAGCGCCTCCACTTTCGCCATCGCTTCCTGCCTGGTCGCGCCATAGGCGAGCACGCCCGGCAATTCCGGCACTTCCGCAATCCAGCGTCCGTCGGTTTCGCGATCCGTTTCGATTGTGAGTTTCATATCATCCAACCGCCAAAGCCGCCGGCTCATAACGCTCGCCGGGCCGTTGGAGCATATACGGCCGATTAACTCTATTGAGCCAATTGCAAAACGCCGGCCGTTTGAGGCGCCGGGCAGTGGCTTTGTCCTGAAGTGGAATTAGTTCCGACAGCTTTTGCAGGTTCTGGCGCTGCCGTGAAGATTTCTGACGCAGTTCGCCCGTCACCTGCCAGATGTCCGGTAGGGTTGATCCAACGGTATGCTTGTCAGGTCACCAGCCGCATCAGCTGCTCGCGGTCAGCGCCAGGATGCCGAACATGAGATGGCAGAAGATCTTGGCATGACCGCGCACCCGTATTGTCCGGCCGCCGTAGTTGTCTTTGACCGAGCCGTTGACGCGTTCGGCCGCGCTGCGCTCGTTGTAGCGGATGGTTTCGGCGAGTTCGTAACCGGCGGCCCGCTTGGCTTGCGCCTCCGCCGCGGCTTCGGCCTTGCCGCCAGGGCGCGGATTGGCGTCGATGATGGGCGCATGGCCGAGCGCAAGGCTTTTATTGCGGATTTCCGGCGCGTCGTAGGCGCTATCCATGAGATCGTAGAGATTGGCGACACGGCGGGCTGTGATGGTGGCCAAGGGGATGGCGGCCTGGCTGTCGTGGAGGGATGCGGAGGTCAGAAGGCACGAAATAGGGATATCGCCATCTGCGGTATCGATATGCAGTTTGTAGCCGATCCAAGGCGCGGCGTGGCCTTTCGCATCGCGCTTTACGCCAACAGTGCACGCCGTTGGCAGGTCCGCCAGCATTTCAGCCAGCGTCATGCCGGTTTGGCGCTCCAGCCGCCGGGGCTCCTTCTTGGCGGGCGCTTCGCCCTTTTTAGGGCGTCCGCGCTTGCGTCTGGCCGCCGAGGCTGGGGCTTTCACCGGCTTTTCGCGCGCTTCAATGGCCGTTGCATCGCGCGAGATGTGTCCAACCAGCCGGTTCTTATGGGTGTTTACAATCAGCGCCTCATGGACGCGCGCGGGCAGGCTGCTTTGCGCAAACTCGGCGAAGGCGCGGGAAAAAGTGCTCTCGCTTGGCGGCCCGCGCCTGCTTTCCCAGCCGCAGAGCCGGCGAAGCACAGGATCGGCGCCAAGCCGCTCGATAAGCGCCAAGGTTGTCGGCAGGTTGAACACCGCTTTTGCTACGAACGCGCGCGCCAGCGCATGGCGGTCAGCTGGCGGACGCCCCGGCAGGCCCGGCCACATCTGCACAAAGGCTTCGATGCGCGCCAAATCCAGCACAGTCACAAGCCGCTCGTGCTGTGGAGTGAGCGGGCCTACCACTTCCCGCAGCATAGGGAAAAGAAAACCTTGAACGTGGCTCCAGGCGCTGGTTAGCATCTCCCGCATGTCCGTGTTCCGATTCGGCTGGTGGTTCTTCACAAAAGCACCATGCCTGAACTCGGAGCGCGGGCGCCTCACCCCATCCCCCTCAGAAGGAATAAGCCAGCGCGACGGCCCTGTTTTGCAATTGGCTCTATTGGGTTCGTTTTGCAAAAACAGGTGGTTTTGGCGGTATTATGATACCACACGCCGCCGCCTGGCAAAAAGGGTCGCAACGTATGCCGGTTCGTGCAGCATCGCCCCGGCTCATCGATCCGGTCTTCAGGCGGGGCGATCAGCTTCGCCTCGTAGACCTTAGCATAGTGCGCGGCGGTCTTAACATCGCCCGCTTGCAACGCAACGCGAACGCGATCCAACTTCTCGGCGCCCTCCAGCGTCAATCCCGGCGACCAGCCGGTTTCATCCACGACAATATCGACCGCGACTTCGGCGAAATACTTACCTTCGCGGACAAACCTAATTCTCTCTTCGATAGTCGCCATTTCAAACCCGCTTACCGGCCTTTGCGCCGCTCGGCGTCCATATAGGCGCGCAAAACAGCGTTCATGCGCGTCTGATAGCGCGGCCCTTTGGCCTTGAACCAATCCACGGCATCGGCGTCGATGCGCAGATTGAGATGCCGCTTCGGCAGCGGAATGCCGGGCGCCCAATCGCCGCTCCAAGGGCCTTCCTCGCCGCCATCGCCCTCGTCGCCCTCCGGCATATCTTTCTACTCCGCAGCTGCAGGCTCCGGCGTATAGATTTTCGCTTCCTTCGCCGCCGCGCGAAGGTCTCCGCTTCTCAGCGCCAGCCTCACTTTGTCCAGCTTTTGCAAATCTGAAGGCGAGAGATAAGGAGACCACTCATTGTCATCATAGAGCAGTTCAACCGGAACCTCGGCGACGATGTCTCCCTCCTTGACGAACTCCGAGCTTTTTTTGGTTCTCATGTCTTACGTCTCCGAAGCGTTTCGTCCCAAAGGTTTGGATCGGGGCGATAGCAGGTAATCAACACGGCGGGCTCCTCCGTCCCTTTTCGCAGTCCCCAAAGAGCATGGACGGGATTCCCGACCGGATCACGCTGGAAGACGAGGCAACATGGCCCAGCATGATAATCGGGATAATCCTCTATCGCTTCACCCAAGGATACACCCGCTACAAGGTCTTGCGCCAGCAAGCCATCCTCGGCTGCCTCCTTGAGCGCGTGACGCGAGAAGACATAGTTTCCGGATGAGACCAGGGCGACGACGTGGGAAAACGTCCGGCTTGTCATAGCTACTCCGCAGCCTTCACCTGTGGCGCGCGCTTCGCCGGCAGGCGTTTCAGCAAATCGGCCAGAAACTTGCCCGTATAGCTCTCCGGCGCCTTCGCGATGTCCTCCGGCCGGCCCTCGGCCACCACGCGGCCGCCGCCGTCGCCGCCCTCCGGCCCGAGGTCGATCGCCCAATCCGCCGTACACGTCGCACGTCACATACACGTCGGGCAGGAAGTGCATCTCAGCTTATGGCCTCAATTCGATCCGCATACACTTGAATGAGGCGATGGCATGTCCGCTCAAGTCGCATATATCCTTCCAGGTCCGCGCCAAGAAAGCGTCAAGATCGCGGAACTTCATGTTCCCGATGCGCATCCGAATGACCGATGGGCCGTTATCATCGGCCAGCACCAAGTTAGCGAAATCGGCGTCTTTAGAAACGATGGTAAGCCCGTGCTCGCCGGCGTATTTCCATATATCGATGTCCGTCAGTGCGGGATCGATTTCAATAACGAATTCACAATCGCTGCCTGACCAAACGCCCGCGTGACGCGGCAAATTGGCATCGATCAGATAGCGCGCCATCACGCGATTTCTTTGACGCTATAGCTGTGCGCCATGAGCTTGCCCGCTAAGCCGAGGCACGCGCGGATATCTTCCGGCTCCAGGATGGGAAACTGTCGGAGGATTTCTTCTTCCGTTTCACCCGCGCTCAAATATTCCAGCACGGTTTGCACCGTGATACGCAGGCCGCGAATAGTGGGCTTGCCGTTGCAGAGGGCGGGGTCGATGGTGATGCGGTTTTGCGAAATATGGTTCATACCCCAAGATATAGATTTCTGCGAGGTTTTGTAAATGCGGAAGCGTTGGTAGGAGTGGAGAGTATTCTGTTGAGTTAATTCGTAGCTTTACTCCCATCTGTCAAAAATTATCGCAAGAAGCCCCAAGATTACACCGGCGCCAAATCCACCAAAGAAAAGCATTTGAAAGGCACGGCCAAATGCTAACACGGCGGAGCCCCCGCGGCCCGGCGGCTCTATGAACGCTCCATACATCGCGCCGCCGAGAGTACATAACAAAACAATAACCGCCCAAATTCTAAGCGCGTGTTCCACCTTCTCAAATTATCTTCCGGTAACGGAACAACCGGTTATCATTTTGAGCTCACTTTGTCCATGATGGGGGCCGTCGCGCATCATCCTAAATTCGGCAGTTAACTGCTCGGCAGCATATAAATATGCAGTAGATTCAATTGCTAAGCCAAGAATTCTGCTGCGTTCGGCTTTCGCCCATTGGGTGAAGCACGGTTCAGGCTGAAGGTTGCGCTGCAGACATTCACAAAATTCCTGATCGCGCTGATCAACTGCCGAATTTAGGATCATTATTCCGCCGCCTTGACCTGTGGCGCGCGCTTCGCGGCCGGCGCTGCAGCAGCCCCGCCAGGAACTTGCCCGTATAACTCCCCTCCGCCTTCGCGATATCCTCCGGCCGGCCCTCGGCCACGACGCGGCCGCCGCCGTCGCCGCCCTCCGGGCCGAGGTCGATCACCCAATCCGCCGTCTTGATCACCTCAAGGTTGTGCTCGATCACGGCCACGGTGTTGCCCGCGTCCACAAGCTGGTGCAGCACCTCCAGCAGCTTCGCCACATCGTGGAAGTGCAGCCCCGTGGTCGGCTCGTCGAGGATATACAGCGTCCTGCCGGTCGCGCGCTTCGACAGCTCCTTCGACAGCTTCACGCGCTGCGCCTCGCCGCCGGACAGCGTCGTCGCCTGCTGGCCGACCTTGATGTAGCCGAGGCCGACGCGCTGAAGCGTCTCCATCTTGTCGCGCACGGCGGGCACGGCCTTGAAGAACTCCGCCGCCTCGTCCACCGTCATCTCCAGCACGTCGGCGATGGACTTGCCCTTGAAGCGGATCTCCAGCGTCTCGCGATTGTAGCGGTGGCCCTTGCAGACGTTCATAAGTCTTCCGGTTTCAGCCCAGTTCGCTTTGCGATCTTGTTCAGCATGACGGGGCCGATCTCCTCGTCGTCATGAAACGCGAAGGTGACATCAAGACACCCGGCGCGCGCAAGTGTCCGATGTGACCCCGATTGACGTTTGACTTCCCAGCCGAGGCGCAACAGGGCCGCAAGCACGCGCCGCGCCTTCGCCGCCGCAAACCGGCTCATTCAGCGGCGACTGCGAAAGAAAGTTCTATCGGCTTCGCTTCGCCATGATCCAACTGCTCAGCGAGAACGCGAAACGCCAGCGCCTCCGCCTTCGCCATCGCTTCCTCTTGCGTCGCGCCATAGGCGAGCACGCCCGGAAGCTCCGGCACTTCCGCGATCCAGCGCCCGTCGTCTTCCCGATCCGTTTCGATGGTGAGTTTCATGCGCACTCCAACACTATAGCAGGAAATAACTGCTGCTGCTCGTTAAGCAATGAGGTTAGCGTCGAAAGAAGGGAATCTGTTTCAGCAGCTTCCTGGATTTCCTCTTTCGCTCCGTGATATCCTTGAACTCGCCTTCAATCGTGTTTTCGGGTAGTGGCGGGATCACATGCTCATCGCCCCCCCCGCCATTGAGACGAGCATTTAACGTTTTCCGGCTCGCTTCCAGATAGGCTATTAAAGCTTCGGCGTGGGTTACGACCTCGTGCCAGTAAGCCCAGCCGTTTCGGCTTCCCCTTAGAATCAAGTGTTGCCACGCGCCGTTGGACGCATCTGGAAGGGCCTGTACCCACCGGCTGACGATGACTGGATCGCAATCTTCCCAGATGTTGCGTTTTTTCGCGTCTCTCGCGACCACCTTCAACGCAGCAATGATGCCGTCAATATCGCCCACCGGTGCCTCGCGTGCTTACTTACAGCGAAAGCTAAAGCCGCACAGGAATAGGTCATGGCGACGCCCTTCACCATGATCCCAATGATAAGTTATGATTCCGATGCTTTGCTTTTCCAACATGGCATCACCAAAAACGTCTATGGAAAACCACTCAATTTTTCTTCCCTGCTTGCAAGAAGTCCACAACTCTTCGAACTGTTTCCCACCAATAAATATGCCTGAATATAGACCGCTTTTGAGACCGTCGTCGTCGTTTCGTTGATAGTCTACGGTGCCCATTATTTTGGATACGAATGTCTGAGTTGGAAAATCAAGTTCTCTTCTTGTTTGCCGGTTGTCAGCATCTATCAATGGATAGGGATCCCAGGGATAAATGCTAAAATACATATTTAAGCCGTCTAAATACTTTTTACCGTCTATAAGAAGCTCAGAGGTACGTCGCTCATCGCGAAGCTTCCCAACGCCATTGATGTGTTCGACATATTCATAGTCTTGCGATTTTTCATTATATCGCATTTCGGAGAGAAAACTGAACTCAAGCTCCGACACATATATTCTGTAGATTCCAACCACCTCTTCTCCTCTCTTTACTCCGCAGCCTTCGCCGCCGCCGCGCGCTTCACAGGCCGGCGCTTCAGCAAGTCCGCCAGGAACTTGCCGGTATAGCTGTCCGCCGCCTTCGCAATATCCTCCGGGCGCCCCTCGGCCACCACGCGGCCGCCGCCGTCGCCGCCTTCCGGGCCGAGGTCGATCACCCAATCGGCCGTCTTGATCACCTCAAGGTTGTGCTCGATCACGGCGACGGTGTTGCCCGCGTCCACAAGCTGGTGCAGCACCTCCAGCAGCTTCGCCACATCGTGGAAGTGCAGCCCCGTGGTCGGCTCGTCGAGGATATACAGCGTCCTGCCGGTCGCGCGCTTCGACAGCTCCTTCGACAGCTTCACGCGCTGCGCCTCGCCGCCGGACAGCGTCGTCGCCTGCTGGCCCACCTTGATGTAGCCGAGGCCGACGCGCTGCAGCGTCTCCATCTTGTCGCGCACCGCCGGCACGGCCTTGAAGAACTCCGCCGCCTCGTCCACCGTCATCTCCAGCACGTCCGCGATGGACTTGCCCTTGAAGCGGATTTCCAGCGTTTCGCGATTGTAGCGATGGCCCTTGCACACGTCGCATGTCACATACACGTCGGGCAGGAAGTGCATCTCGATCTTGATGACGCCGTCGCCCTGGCAGGCCTCGCAGCGCCCGCCCTTCACGTTGAAGGAGAAGCGGCCGGGCAGGTAGCCGCGCGCCTTGGCTTCGGGAAGGCCGGCGTACCAGTCGCGGATCGGGCCGAAGGCGCCGGTATAGGTGGCGGGGTTCGAGCGCGGCGTGCGGCCGATGGGCGACTGGTCGATGTCGATGACCTTGTCGAGGAATTCGATTCCGTCGAGCGCGTCGAAGGGCGCGGGCGTTTCGCCGCCGCCGTTGAGCCGGCGCGAGGCCGCCTTCTGGATCGTCTCGATCAAAAGAGTGGACTTGCCGCCGCCGGACACCCCCGTCACGGCGGTGAAGCAGCCGAGCGGGATCGAGGCCGTGACGTCCTTCAGGTTGTTGCCGCGCGCGCCGCGCACAGTGAGCTGGCGGCGCTTGTCGATCTTGCGCCGCGCCGTGGGCAGCGGGATGGCGCGCTTGCCGGTGAGATATTGCCCGGTGAGGCTGTCGGGGTGCGCCATGATCTCCTTCGGCGTGCCCTCCGCGATGATCTCGCCGCCATGCACGCCCGCGCCGGGGCCGATGTCGACCACGTGGTCGGCCTGGAGGATCGCGTCCTCGTCATGCTCCACGACCAGCACCGAATTGCCGAGGTCGCGCAGGTGTTTGAGCGTAACCAAGAGCCGCGCATTGTCGCGCTGGTGCAGCCCGATGGACGGCTCGTCGAGCACATAGAGCACGCCCGTCAGCCCCGAGCCGATCTGCGAGGCGAGCCGGATGCGCTGGCTTTCGCCGCCGGATAGCGTGCCGGAATTGCGCGACAGCGCGAGGTAATCGAGGCCGACATCGTTGAGGAAGCGCAGCCGCTCGCGGATCTCTTTCAGCACGCGCGTCGCGATCTCGTTCTGTTTCGCGGTAAGCTTGCCGGACAGCGCGCCGAACCACTCGTTGGCCGCACGGATCGAAAGCCGCGAAGCCTCGCCGATGTGCTTGCCGTCGATCTTCACCGCGAGCGACTGCGGCTTCAGCCGGAACCCCGCGCATTCCTCGCAGGGCGCATCGGACTGATAGCGCGACAGCTCCTCGCGCACCCAGGCGCTGTCCGTCTCCTTCCAGCGCCGCTCGATGTTGGTGACGACGCCCTCGAAGGCTTTGCGCGTGGTGTAGCTGCGCATGCCGTCGTCATAGGTGAACGCGATAAGCTCGCCGCCCGAGCCGAACAGGATCGTGTCCTGCACCTTCTTCGGCAGCTTGCTCCAGGGCGTCTCCATCGGCACGTTGAAGTGGTTCGCGATGGCTTCGAGCGTCTGCGTGTAATAGGGCGAGGTGTTGCCCGTGCGCGCCCAGGGGACGATGGCGCCCTTGCGCAGGCTCAGCGATTGATCGGGCACGACCAGCGCCGGCTCGAATTTCAGCTCCGTGCCGAGACCGTCGCATTTCGGGCAGGCGCCGAACGGATTGTTGAACGAGAACAGCCGCGGCTCGATCTCGTCGATGGTGAAGCCGGACACCGGGCAGGCGAAGCGCTGCGAAAAGGTGATCCGCTCCGGCTCCGCAGCCTTTTGCTTCACCGGCCGTGCGGGCTTCCCCTCTCCTTCGGCAGGCTCACCCTTCGAGACGGCGCTTCGCGCCTCCTCAGGATGAGGGGAAGCATCAAGCGCCGCAGCCTCATCCTGAGGAGCGCCAGCGGCGCGTCTCGAAGGATGGGCGGCGTTCGCGGCCTTTGGCGCATCCGCGAACTCGACGATGGCGATGCCGTCCGCCAGCTCCAGCGCCGTCTCGAAGCTGTCCGCGAGCCGCGCCGCGATATCGCCGCGCACCACGATGCGGTCCACCACAACGTCGATGTCGTGCTTGAACTTCTTGTCGAGCGCGGGCGCGTCCGCGATCTCGTGGAATTTGCCGTCGATCTTCACGCGCTGAAAGCCGCGCTTCTGCAGGTCGGCCAGCTCCTTCCTGTATTCGCCCTTGCGGCCGCGGATCATCGGCGCGAGCAGATACAGCCGCGTCCCCTCGGGCAGCGCCAGCACGCGGTCCACCATCTGGCTCACGGTCTGGCTTTCGATGGGCAGCCCCGTCGCGGGCGAATAGGGCGTGCCGACGCGCGCCCACAAGAGCCGCATATAATCGTAAATCTCGGTGACGGTGCCGACCGTGGAGCGCGGGTTGCGGCTCGTCGTCTTCTGCTCGATGGAGATGGCCGGCGACAGCCCGTCGATCAGGTCCACATCGGGCTTCTGCATCATCTCCAGGAACTGGCGCGCATAGGCCGACAGGCTCTCGACATAGCGCCGCTGCCCCTCGGCATAGATCGTGTCGAAGGCGAGGCTCGACTTGCCCGAGCCCGACAGGCCCGTGATGACCACGAGCTTCTCGCGCGGAATGTCGAGCGAAATGTTCTTGAGATTGTGCTCGCGCGCGCCGCGCACCGCGATATGTGTCTGTGTCAAAACCTTACCCGCCCTTTACGCCGCGAGCGTTATACGCGCCTTTACCTTAGGGCGATCATGGCGAAATTAAAGTGCGGACTGCGCGTTACGCACGGGGAATCGCTGCCCCGCTTTGGTGAAGGCGGCGCCAATGCTATATTACCTGTATACTAAACAGAGTGCGCTCGCGGAGCAAACCGGCCATGCCATTGCCAGATCCCACCATTTGACACCCGAGATTATTCTTCTATATGTGGCCACTCGAATAAATATCCAGTTATGATGTTTTAAGCGCCTGGAGCCCAAATGGAAGAGCCCCTCTCAATCTCCTTAGGCGAGCTTGATCGCAATGTGTGGAAATGTATTCATTCCGACGCTCTTGAGGCTATCCGCTGGACGCTCTGCAATTGTCCTCTGAGCTTCAATCTCAGCTGGCGAGTCACGTCGAAAGCTGTTTCAGAAATCGGTGGCCGACTCATCGAGGATTGGCTAATTGCAAACGTTGAAAGTGGTCTACGGGCAATCGAGCAGGACGGACGGCAGCAATGCGATAGCATACGAGTTATCCAAGTTGCTGGCAGGGCAATCGGAGACATTGAGCTGAAGTTCTCACTTCAGGGGTACAGTTACACGCTGCTTGTGCGTGTCATGGCAAATAATGCGATTGCCAGGGATGAAACATTTCGCTTCTACAAAACCCATGGAATCCCGAAAGGTCGGCCGGGCGAATCTCATCCAAATCTGATAGCTATCAACCGAGCTGTACAATTTTTTAGCAGCGCGACCAATATCTCATCAGACATAGCTATCTTCTATTGCCGCTATAGCCCCTTGCAGGATGGAACACAGGTGCGTTTTGATTTTTCTGAAACACTGGGCAGAAATTCAGAGTTGTTATTTTTACTACGGGATATTTCTGAATCCAATCTTACACCTGTTGGCAATCTCGGCAAAGGACAATTGCAGCTAAAAAGGTTATCAGAGATCGGACTAAAGCAAAGAACTCGTAATGAGTTTCTTTTTGCGCTTTCTGAACTCATTTCGGCGAAAACCTCGAAGAAGCAAAGATTATATATATAGAAATTTACGACTATGCGTCTCAAACCTGTGCACGATTTGCTAGCCTGTTGCCCCGCAGGTTCCGATAGGTATTCGGTATTGATGGCGATTTATACTCAAGAGTCCAGAATGTTCAGCCGAAAAGCCTCCACATGCACTCTATCGGCGGCTGCGCGGGCTTGCGCGAGATCGTAATTGAGCTGCATCCGCATCAGATGCTCCATCTTCGGGCCGAAGGCCTTCTCCACGCGCAGCGCCATTTCCGCCGTGAGCGACGACAGCGCTTGCCGCGTGACGCCCAGCGCGTTGGCGGCCTGCGTCACGGTGAGGCCGAGCGGCGCGAGCACATCATCGCGGATGATTTCGCCGGGGCGGCAGGGGTTCTTCGTTTGCGAGTTGTTTACACACATCCGGCGCAAAAGGAAGGGCGTGCAGGCGAACGCGGCCGCCTTGAGCTAAGCACGCCCTAAGCCAGCCGTAAGCCGCGCGCGATTTTCGTAACACCGTCGCATGGTTAAAATCGGCATGGGTTAACGGCCGGAAATGGGGCGCGCGCTCCTTACGAAAAGCGCGAAAACGCCTACGAAACGCGCGAAAAACCCCGAAAACGCGCGAAAAATGCACTCCAGAAATCCTAGTTAACGGTTCGAAAGTTGCGCGCGTTCACCATAAAGCCGAGCCTTGGGTTGAACCGGCGCAACCCGCAACCGCGCGCGCCCGCGCGCCGCGAGCGAAATTTCTCGTGCAAAACCAAGAAGATAGCGCCGCGCGCCGCCGCTTAACGCGTCGCCAAGGCGCTTTGCGCTATCATGGTCATAATGAGGGGAAAGAGGCGAAAAACCCCGAAGCGGCGTAACCTTATTCCGGCGCCGGAGGGTTAAAAGCGGATTAACACGGCGCGCGGCGCCCTCTAAGATGCAACGGCCCGCCCCCGTGTTGTGTCCTCAAGACGGGCGCCCCGGCGCAGCGTTTCCCAGTTTTAGAAAGACCCGCATTGATCCCCGCAGGCAAGCTCATACCGCTCATCGTCGCCTGCGGCCTGTTCATGGAGAACCTCGATTCCACGGTGCTCTCCACCTCGCTGCCGGCCATCGCGGCGAGCCTCCACGAAGACCCGATCGCGCTGAAGCTCGCGCTGACAAGCTATCTCCTGAGCCTCGCGGTGTTCGTCCCCATCAGCGGCTGGGTCGCCGACAAATACGGCGCGCGCACCGTGTTCATGGCCGCCATTGCTGTGTTCACGGGCGGGTCGATGCTGTGCGGCACGTCGGGGAGCCTGCCGGAATTCGTGGCGTTCCGCATCGTGCAGGGCCTCGGCGGCGCGATGATGGTGCCGGTCGGCCGCCTCGTGATCCTGCGCAGCGTGCCGAAATCAGAGCTGATCTCCTCGCTCGCCTGGCTCACCATTCCGGCGCTGCTCGGCCCTGTGATCGGCCCCCCGCTCGGCGGCTTCATCACCACCTATTTCAACTGGCGCTGGATCTTCTATGTGAACGTTCCCATCGGCGCGCTCGGCCTCGTCCTCGCCGGGCGGTTCATCGCGAACATCAAGGAGGAGGAGGCGCCGCCGCTCGACAAGCTGGGCTTCGCGCTGTCGGGGCTTGGCCTCTCGGCCTTTGTGTTCGGGCTTGCGCTGCTGGGCGAGAACACGGGCGAGCTGAACACGGGCCTCGCGCTGACGGCGGCGGGGCTTGCGATCTGCGCAGTCTATGTCTGGCATGCACGGCGCATCGAGAACGCGGTGATCGACCTTGGGCTGCTGCGCATCCCCACCTTCCGGTCGAGCGTGATCGGCGCCTCGTTCTTCCGCATTGGCGTCGGCGCCATACCGTTCCTGCTGCCGCTGATGCTGCAACTGAGCTTCGGCCTCACACCCTTCCAATCCGGCGCCATCACCTTCGCGGCCTCGGCTGGCGCGCTCGTCATGAAGGCGACGGCGGCGCCGATCATCCGCCGCTTCGGCTTCCGCAATGTGCTGATCGTGAACGCGGCGATCAGTTCCGCCTTCCTGGCGGCCACGGGCTTTTTCACCGCGGAAACGGCGCACGCCGTAATTATCGCCATGCTGCTCGCCGGCGGTTTCTTTCGCTCGCTCGAATTCACGGCGATCAACGCGCTCGCCTATGCGGACATCGAGCCGGCCGACATGAGCCGAGCCACGAGTTTCGCGAGCGTGGCGCAGCAGGTTTCGCTGTCGCTCGGCGTTGCGCTCGGCGCGCTGATCCTGCAAGGCGCGCGCGCCGCTCATGGCGAGGCGAAAATCATGCAGGACGACTTCGCCATCGCGTTCTGGATCGTGGCCGCCATCAGCGCGCTCTCGGTGCTTTCGTTCATGCGCCTTCCTCAAGGCGCCGGAGAGGAAATGGCGGGCGCGCCCAGAAGCGCCGGGACAGGCGCCGCCATAGCCCCGGCCGCCAACCCGCGCGCGGAAGCGACCGCGCCGCAGTAGCCCTAACTTGGCTTTTCTTGTTGCTCATAATCTGGTTTTTAAATTACAGATTGTGTCCTAGTGCACTGACTTATTCAGAAGATGCAGGTCGAGGCGGTTGAGCTTTTCGAGGATTTCCTCCGCTGTTTTTGTCCAGACGAAGGGTTTAGCATGGCGATTGTGATCGCCGATGTAACGGCTTATGGCGTCTTCGAGGTCGGCGACGGACTTGAAGACGCCGCGCCGGATGCGCCTTCGGGTGATGGCTGAGAAGAAGTTTTCGACCGCGTTCAGCCAGGAGGCGGAGGTAGGCGTGAAATGGAAAACCCATCTTGGGTGGTCCGCCAGCCAGGCCTTCACCTTGGGATGCTTGTGGGTTCCGTAGTTGTCCAGAATGACGTGGATGATCTTGCCAGCCGGGACCTTGCGCTCCACCGCATTGAGAAACTTGATGAATTCCTGATGGCGGTGGCGTTGCATGCAGCGACCGAGCACGGTTCCGTCGAGCAGGTTGAGCGCGGCGAACAGCGTCGTGGTTCCGTTGCGCTTATAATCGTGGGTCATGGTTGCGCATTTGCCCGGCTTCAGCGGTAGTCCCGGCTGTGTTCGGTCGAGCGCCTGGATCTGGCTTTTCTCATCGATCGACAAGACGACCGCGTGGCAGGGTGGGTTCATGTAAAGGCCGACCACATCCTCGACTTTCTCGACGAAGGCGGGATCGTTGGACTTCTTAAAGGTGCGCAAGCGATGCGGCTGGAGGCGATGCGCCTCCCAGATGCGCTGCACTGCTCGAAGGCTTATGCCGACGGCCTTCGCGACCGCGCGGCCGGTCCAATGCGTGGCGTTTCCCGGCGGCTCGGAGCACGGCAGCGCCAGCACTTTCGCCACCGTCTTCGCCGGCAAGGGCGCCTTGCCCGGCTTGCGCGTCTTATCGCGAAGAAGCCCAGCCACCCCGTTCTCGGCGTAGCGTCGCTGCCAGCGCCAAACGGCCGGACGGCTGACGCCGCTCAAATGCGATATGTCGAGAACTGAGCGCCGCTCGGCGGAATGGAGAACGATCTTTGCCCGCTGCACATGCTTGTGAAGCCGGTTGCGATCCTGAACGACCGCCGTCAAGCGCGTGCGGTCTTCGGCGGAGAGGATGATGCAAACAGTCTGAGCCATGCGCGAAGTATCGCCTGCTTCGCGCATTTTGTGAATTTTATGTTTGCGTCAGTGCACTAGCGTGTCGAAAGCTGCGCCATAGTTGCGGCTGCGATGCATACAGTCAGGAAGCCCCGGTCGATTTTCGATGAAGCAGGAAGAGAACGCGCAAAGCGGGCCGGCGCGTTTTGGCCCCATCGCTCCGGCCAAAAGTCTCGTAGACGCCTTACTGCACACTTCGCGCGACAGCATCAAGCTCATCGACCTTGACGGCAACGTCATCCTCTTGAACGGCGCCTGCGCCGAGACAGTGGGCCCGGACGCTGCGGTCGCCATTCTTGGCCGCCCCTGGCGTTCGCTTTGGCCAAAAGAAGCGCATCGGCAGATCGACCAGATGCTCGCCAATGCGAGGCTTGGGAAGCCGTCGGCGGCCACAATCTACCGCCCGGCGTCGAACGGCGCGCCGGACTGGCGCCACGTCGCCGCCTGCCCTGTCCGCGACGGCGAAGGCTCGGTGACCTCCATCCTGGCGCTGTCCCACAATCTTGGCGGCGCGCAGGCCTCGCAGGATGAGCTTTCGCAGCAGCTCGCCGATCAGCAGGCGGCGATCATCCTGCTCGCAAAGCAACTCGAAGCCGAGTTGCGGCGGCTGTCGGAGTCCCGCAAGCAAGTCTCGCAGTCGGAGAAGGTAAAGCTGCTGGGCCAGTTCGTCGGCGGGACCGTGCACGACATCAACAATGTGCTGGCCGTGATGACGAGCGCCTGCCGGCTGCTTCGCAAGGAGTCTCCGTCCGAACATGCGGCAAGCATCCTCGATCATGCCGAGGCGGCGATCGACCGGGGCGCGCGTCTCGTGCGGCAGCTTCTCGATTTCTCGCGCACGACCTCCGAAGAGCCGGAGGTCGTGTATCTGGAGCGGCTCCTCAGCCAGGACGCCGATCTTTTGTCTCATCTTGCGGGCGCCGAGATGCGGATCCGCTTCGATTTTCCCGAAGAGCCCTGGCCCGTCCTCGTTTCGCCGGGCAAGCTTCAGACGGTGATTTTCAATCTTGTGGCCAATTCGCGTGACGCGATGCCGAACGGAGGGGACTTGAGGTTGCAACTTTCAAACTGTTACGCAAACGAGAGGCCGCTTGGGCTGCCGCCGAAGGATTACGTCGCGCTCACCGTCGCCGACACCGGCAAGGGCATGCCGCCGGAAGTGCTGGCGCGGGCGGGCGAGCCGTTCTTCACCACCAAGGAGAAAGGGCGCGGAACGGGGCTCGGGCTTGCGTCGGCCTTCGACCTCGCCGGGCAATGCGGCGGCGGCGTGATCGTGAAAAGCGAGATCGGCAAGGGCACGGCGGTGACGCTGCATCTTCCGCGTGCAGCGGTGGCGCAAGAGCCCGTTCATCGGCCTAACCCATTTTCCGATCCCTTGCAGCATGGAGGCGCGACGATTCTTCTCGTCGAGAACGACGAGCCGGTCCGCCGTCATCTCGGCAATCTGCTGCGGGCGCTCGACTACGTGGTGATCGAAGCCACCAGTCCGCAGCACGCGCTCGCCGCCACGCTGGCGAAGATCAGGATCGATCTCATCGTGGCGAACCTCGATCTGGCGCGGGCGCCGGGTTTCGAGCTTTTGCGCAAGACGCGGCAGGCGCCGCCCCCACCCCGGCTGTTTCTGTCGGCCTCGCAAGACGCCCGCGCGCCAGCCGATGAGATTGTCTTCCGCAAGCCGATACCGGAGACTCTATTTCTCAAGGCCATTTTGGAGCAGCTGGGGCGCATACCGGCCTCGATCGTAACGGCGGAAACCTTGCGCCTTGCCGACAGGGTGCGAGACAGGATCCGCGGTCCGAAAGTGCGAAATATCTATGAGTTGTGGCGCCGGTTCGCGGGCGAGAAGGGCCATCTGCCTACGCCAAAGGACGCCGAGGATTTCGACAACGGCGTGCGCGACAATTCCTACCTCCTCGAAGTGATGGGGCCGCAGGACGCGCCGGCATTCCGCTTCGTGGCGGTCGGCAATGCGCTGACCGAAAGGCTGGGGCGGCCCCTCGAAGGCGAAATCCTGCGCGCGTCCGACCACGACGTGCTGGGAAGCATTACGCGCGCGTTCCAGCGGTGCCTGAAAGGCGTCGCCTATTTCGACTATTCGCGTCTTTCCCTTGGAGACGGGCGGATGCTGCTCTTTGAAAGATTGCTTTTACCGCTTTCAGACAATAAAACTACCGTCACGCACCTTTTCGGGGTTGCAACGTTCGACGAGATGGAAATGAACAAGACGCCTTCATGACAGCCGTTCACTTCAGCGATCCCGACCTTGTGAGGTCGATTGAGTCCCTTTCCGACGAACAAAGGCACGAGTTGCCTTTCGGCGTGGTAAAGCTGGACGAGAAGGGCGCCGTCACCTTTTTCAGCGCCACCGAGGCGCGCCAATCGGGGTACAAGAAGCGCCCGGCGCTCGGCCTCGACTTCTTCCTGAGCGTCGCCCCCTGCATGGGAACGCCGGAGTTCAAGGGCCGCGTCGATGAGGCTCGCCGCCAGGGCGCCGTCGATATCGAGATGGGCTGGGTGGGAGATTTCGACGATTTGAACCGCGAGATGGTCGTTCGCATTCAATCGGCGAGCGACGGCGGATTGTGGATTTTCCTCAACCGCGAGGACGACGGCGCCTGACCGGGGTCAGGCCGACAGCCGAGAAACGACGCCCTCGATCCCGAGCAGAAACATCCCCGCGCCGCCGACGAGAAGATGAGACGCCGTCGCCGCTAGCAGCGAATGCGTGCGCGCGAAAATCCAACCCCACAATATGCCGGGAAGGAAGGCTGCGACCGCAAAGGCAAGGCTGATGTGAGCGTGCGCGGCGGCGAAGACGAGATTGGAGGCCAGGATTGAAAACCAGCGGCGCTTCATTTCGCTGCCGTGCAGGAAGGCGTAGAGCGGCGCCTGGATGCCGGAGCGGGCCACGAATTCCTGCAAAGGCGTGAGCAGGAGATAGATAAAGATCGCAGCAAAATACCACGACGACATCGGCACGGGATGGCCGCTCACCTCGACATCGGCGCTGTCGATCAGCGGCACGCCCGCGAAACTCTCCGATGTGCTGATCAGCACCCACTTCGCCGCGACGAAAACCACGAGGAAGAACAGCGACGCGCGCAGCGAATAGGCCAGCGCCGGACGCCAATTATCGAACCGCAAGCCGAAGAAGGCGAGAGGAAAGCCGCTGGTGGCGATAATCGGAATGAAGCAAAGACCGAAAAGAATGATCACAAGCGGGCTCAGCGCGAAATTCGCGTGAGCGAGGCTCTGGAATTTGGGCAGGAAGCTGAGCGTAAGCGTGTAGAAGGACAGAAGACAGAGCGTGGCCACCACGATGTGTCCGACGCCATTGCGATAGGCGGCAAACTCGTTTTCCATCGCCAGGCTGTTCACGCGAAGGGCGACCGATTTGTCCGCATGCCGCGTCAGGTGATGCCGAAGCTTGTTCGTCACGATCTCACGAAGGCGCCTCGTGACGCTTCTGCGGCGCGACGCGGACAGATCGACGACGGCGATCAGCGTTTCCGCCTTCGTCACGAACGACACCGCGCTCGGCTTGCCATCCACGAAGGACATCTCGCCGAAGATTTCGCCGCGGCGCAGCACGCCAAGCTCGTAAGACATCGGCTGGCTTTCGAGAGGCGAAAGGCCTTCCTTCGTGAGCGCCACCTGCCCATCGATGATGATGTAGATTTTGCCGGAATTTCTTGCACCTTCGGCAAGAATCACGCGCCCGGTTTTGAACTTTTTATGCTTTACGTGAGGAAGGAGCAGGCGGACCTGCTGCCGGGAAAGACTTGCAAAAAGAGGGTTCTTTGGAATTTCGATATAGCGGCCTCTAACGCGCGCCGGCAAGCGTGGCTCGGATACTGTTACTAGCGCGTTTGCCAATTCCACCATGTTCCTTCGTTGCCAATCTCTGCCTTTAGTTCAATCATTGTCTTCTTTAGCTGCAAAACCACGGCTTCGATAAGCGATCCATGCGCATGCCTGCCATGCTCCGGACAGGCGTACAAGTTTGCGTGTGCGCGCTTCGATCCAATAGTCCACCTTTGACTTTACCGGATCGTGAAGATTTCATACTAGACCACACGAATGCAATTCAGGTTAACGTTAGCGCCCGCCGGTCTGAAGTAATCCCTATCGACCCCGCGCATTTTTGCGGCGCAGCATATGGAAAGCGCTCACTTTAATTCCAGTTTTATGCTCTTTAATGGCTTGGATTGCCATCGCTCCGGTCAAATCACAATCGAATCTCGCGTCCATCAAGATGAATATTAACTGAATTTATCGCGTAAAGCTTGCTCAAAATCGCGTGAATGAAAACAAACAATCGAGGACGCGCGGACGCAATAATTTGAAAGCGCGCGGGCAGTGTGCTTCCGCCTCGCCATTTCAATGAGGACAATCAGGGCAGACTTCAGCGCGCGGCGCCCCACGGCATAATGGGCACCGTCGAGATCGAGTTCTGCGGCGAGCCTTCGATGAGCTTGTCGCTGATCGCAAGATAGATCAGCGTGTTGCGCTTCTTGTCGACGGACCGGAACACGTGGGTGTGCTTGAAGAAGATCGAGGTGCGGTCCTCATAGACGCTCTCGTTCTCCGGCAGCTTGGCGAGATCGGCGGAGATTGGGCCGATCTGGCGGCAGGCGATGGAGAAGCGGCTCGGGTCTTCGGCAATCCCCAGCGATCCGCCAAGGCCGCCCGTCTTGGCCTGGCTGATATGGCAGGCGACGCCCGGCACCTTCGGATCGTCGAACGCGCTGATGCAGACCTTGTCGTTCTTTCCGATCAGGCGGAATGTGGTGCCGACGCAGGTCAGCTCTTCGGCGAACGCCGTCGCCGATTGAGCGGCCAGCGCGAAAATGGCGGCGCATATGATGGGCTTCGCGCCCCTGGGATGCTCGTGTTTCAACGGTTGGCCTCCTCCTGAGCGCGCCGGGCCGGCGGCGCTCCTGCCAAGCTCGAGATGCTAACCGATATTTCGCCCCCGTAAATGGCCGGCTCGCGCTGGCCGATCAGGAAAGGGAGGGCGTCGCATTCGGCGATGGCTTCGAAAAACTTCCGGCATGTTCCCTGAATACAAGAATCGGGAAAACCTACCGGATTTCTGTCGTGTCCCGGTCCGTCATATGGTCCGTCCGGCTGATGAAATAGACGCCGGCCAGCACGCAGGCCACCCCCAGCGCCTGCTGAGCGTCGATCGGCTCATTCAGAAAGATAGCGGAAATCGCGCCGACGCTGATGTAGCTCAGCGCCGTGAAAGGCTGCGCGAAGCTCAAATCGGAATGCGCCAGCACGGCCATCCAGTTGATGAGCTGAACGAGCATGATGCATACGACGAGGAGGAACAGCGGCTCGCGAAATATCGCGAGAAGCGACATCGCCGACCCGGTCTCCGATGGAAGCTTGACCGCCGCCGTTTTCCAGAAAATCTGCAGGATTGTGTCGAGGGCGACGGCCGCGACGAGACCGAGGACCACTCTTAACGGCACTTTCCGGGGAAGGCTCATGTCCCTTCCATATACCTGTTGAAGTTTGCTTCCAACTCCCTGATTCGATTCGGGCACGAACTGCGGCTCGGAAGCAACAGGCTAAGGCCGCCCCGCCGCCGCGCGCTGTGCCGGCGGGCGCCCTTGATCCTTGGATCAGGTCAGAGGACATGGGCGCCCAAATTGAAATTGCTGCAATTTGCCCTGGATGGCCGGGTCGAGCCCTGGCCAGGACCTGAGGCTAATACGCGGCCTTGTACTTCACCGAGCAGCCATAGGGGCGCGTGACGGCGTTCTCAACCGGAGCGCCGGCGGCGAGGCTGTCGAGCGCGGCGCGCACATAGTTCTTGGCCGTCTTCACGTCGGCGAGTTCGGTCGTCGCCCTGTCGTCGATGCCGCCCATATACACGAGGGCCCCGTCGCCGTTGACGACGAACATATGCGGCGTCGTGCGCGCGTCGTAGAGATGGCCGATGGCGCCCTCGGGATCGAGGAGCACTGCCGTCGGCGCCGCGCCGCGCGATTTCGTCAGCGCATTGGCCTCATCGCCGGTGACATAGCCTTGCGCGCCAGGCGACGACGAAATGACGGTCAGCCACACGACGCCTTTTGCAGTCTCTTCCTTCTGCAGGCTCTGCATGTTGCCCGTCGAATAGTGCTTCTTCACATAGGGGCATCCGTCATTCGTCCATTCGAGCACGACGGTCTTGCCGCGAAAATCCGCGAGCTTCACGGTCTTCCCGTTCGAGTCGACAGCGGTGAAGTCGGGGGCGGGCTGGCCAATCTGGGGGGCGGCGTAAGCGGATGCTGTCATAAGGATACCTGCAAGAACAAATGCGGCCAGCTTCAAATAATGCATTTTCACGCTCCTTTGCTATGCGACGGGCTTGCGATAACGGGCTGCGCCTTGATTTCGTCGAGGACCAGTCCCGCCGTCAGGATCTGCGGCAGAACCCTGGGCTCCTGGTTGCGTCCAGGATAATACAAATAGAGCGGCACGCCCGCGCGCCCGAAGCGCCTGAGAAGCTCTGTAATTTCTGGGTTGGACCTCGTCCAATCACCTTTTAGATACGCAATCTTCCCAGAGAGAAACGCCTGCGCCACGCTCGCCGACTTCAACGCCACGCGCTCGTTCACCTTGCAGGTGATGCACCAGGCCGCCGTCAGATTCACGAAAACGGGCCGGCCTTCCTCCCGGAGCTGGTCGAGCCGCGCCTGGGTGAAAGGCTCCTCGGCGAGGGCGGACTGCTCGGCGCCCGCCACTGCGTTCACGCTCTCGGCCGTCTCAGCCATCGTGAGCGTCACGGCTAAGACGGCGGCGCCCAGCATGGGCGCGATCAGCTTGATGGCAAGCGGGGAATGAGCGGTCTTGTGCGAGAGCCAGGCGGCGAAGCCCACGCCAACCACGCCCAGCGCGGCCGCCATCACGCCATCGCTGCCGGCCTGGATGCTCAAGACCCAAACGAGCCACGCCGCGGTGGCGTAGAGGGGGAAGGCGAGAACCTGCTTCAGCGTCTCCATCCACCGGCCGGGCTTCGGCAGAATGTGTTGCAGGGCGGGGCTGACGCTCAGGATCAGCACCGGCGCTGCGAAACCGAGCCCAAGGCCGGCCATCACCGCCACAAGGATGTAGGACGGCTGGGTCATGGCATAGCCGATGGCCGCGCCCATGAACGGCGCCGTGCAGGGCGTGGCGGCGACGGCGGCGAGCACGCCCGTGAAGAAATAGCCCGCGTTGCCGGGTTTCCGGGAGAGGCTGTCGCCGATCGACATGAGCCCCGCGCCAAGCGTGACAACGCCGGATAGGCTGAGGCCCAACAGGAAGAACAGCATCGCGAGCGCCAGCACGAAGGCGGGAGACTGGAACTGGAAGCCCCAACCGAACGCCGCGCTTCCTCCGCGGAAGGCGGCGATGACGGCGGCGAGCACGCCGAAGCTTACGAGCACGCCGAGAAGATAGGCGACGCCTTGCTGCCAGTGCCCGCCATCGGCCTTCTTCGCGAAGGCAAGCGCCTTCAGCGCCAGCACCGGAAAGACGCAAGGCATCAGGTTGAGGATGGCGCCGCCGAGAAAGGCCGCCAGGATCGCAAGCCCGAGGCCTGAAACGCCTCCATCCGCTGCGGAGCGGGTGGTCTGCCCGCTGGGATCAAGACTGCCGGCAGGATCGAAAAGTCCGCCCGCGGCTGCGGAATTGGCTCCTTTCGCGGCCGATACGAGATAACCCGTGCGGGACCTGTCGCCGCCCTTGCTGAGAACGAGCAGCCCCTCCAGCTTCTCCGGCGTCTCCTTCGTGTCGCCCTGCTTTATGTCGAGCGCAAGCTGGGCGCCCGAAATTGTCATAGCTTGCGGCGCCGGGTTCGAAACGGATCCCCATGCGAGCGGATAGAAGCGCGCTTCGGTTACGCCAGCCAGAAGCTTCTCATCCGCCGATACCGTAAGCCGAAGCGCTTCCTTGGCGCGGTTCGCGGAATACGTTGCGGAACCGGGCCAAGGCGCGGGCAGAGCCGCCCGGGCTTTCCCGATTTGCGCTGCAAAAACGGACGGGGCGGCTTGCGCGCCAGCCTGTTGAACCGGCAACGCGAGACTCACCTGCGCCTGTTCGGGAATGCAGATATCCTTGCAGACGAGGTAGGAGACCTTCGCGGCCAGCGTTATAGTGTCGCCCTCGAGCCGGTCCGGGACCTTGATTTCCGTCAGCAGCAGCGCTTCATCGTCATAGCCGTATTCGGCGAGCGGCCCCACCTTGATGACGTGAGGGAGCGGCCACAGGATCGGGCCGGCGGAGAAGCCGGCGGGAAGGGTCCATTCGATCGAGGTCGGTTCGCCCGAGTTGCCGGGGTTGGTCCAGTAGGTGTGCCAGCCCGGCTCGATGCGCTCCCGGATCGCCACCAATACAGTCTTTCCCGGCTCCAAAGCGGAATTCTCCGCGAGGAGGTCGGCCGCGACGCGATGGCGTCCTGGTTCCGCCGCCATGCTTGAGCTTCCCCATATGAGGGCGGCCAGAAACAACGCCAACGCCGGCGCGAGCTTGCAATGCGTCATCCGACCTCTTCTCCAAATGCCGTTCGACCGCTGAAATAGGCCTTCCTCGTCACCAAGATCAAGGGCGAAGGTCCCGCGAAGGGTTTCAAAACGCCTCAAAATCGCGAGCGTTTCAGGCTATCCTGTGCTCCCGCGGCGCGCATCCGGAAAACGGAAGCCGCCTGCGCGGCGACACACGGCCCCACTTGATGTTGCGAACGCGAAAAGCGCCTCAAATTCGCCCCAAAAGGCCCCAAACGGTCAAGCTCTCAGGGGGGGGCAAAATATATTTTGTATCCAGTCATGGGCCAGTCTTGTCAGGCAGGCCTCTGGCGACATTTTGCTTCCGCGGATTTCTCTTACTGCGCCACGGCACCTTACCCGGAGTTTAAGATGGACCGCCGCACATGGCTGAAACTTGCCGCCTCGACGGCCGCGGCCGCCGCCCTTCCGCTGCCGGCGTTCGCAGACACGAATCTCGCGCAGGCGAATACGGATTCACAGCCCTTTTCCGAGGATCTGCTCGACGCCTTCGCCAGACGGCGCGCGGACGCGCCTTACAAGGCGCCTGAAAAGCGCGTCGACGAGGCGCTTGCGAACCTCACGCACGACCAATACCGCAGCGCCATCGTCTACAAGGAAGATCAGGCTCTCTGGCGCAATGACGACGGCCCCTTCTGGCTTGAGCCTTACCATACGGCCGGGTCCATCTACGCATTTCCTGTCGAGCTTTTCTCGGTCGAGGCGGGCCGGGCGATCAAGATCCCCTATGTGGCGCAAGCCTTCGAATTCAATGCGCCCGCGAAGCAGCCGGCGACGCCAGCGCAGTCCGATTTCGCCGGTTTTCACGCTCTCACTCCGTTCGACAGACAGGTGGGGTTCAAGGATTTCCTGAGCTTTCTCGGGGCGACAAACTTTCGCGCGGTAGCCCCGGGGCAGGTTCCCGGCGTGACGGCCAGAGCGCTCGCCATCAACACGGGTCAGACGGGGGGTGAGGATTTTCCGCTGTTCCGCAGTTTCTGGATCGAGCGGCCCAAGCCCGTCGATCTTTCCCTCGTCGTGCATGGCCTGCTCGATAGCGTCAGCGCGGTCGGCCGTTTCAAATTCACAGCGACGCCCGGCCAGGAGACATCGATCGTCGTCGAAGCGGTGATCTATCCGCGGCGCCTCATTCCCTATGCCGGAATCGCCCCCATCGCGAGCCGCTTCTTTTTCGGCCCCGGCATTCTGCCGAAACGCCGCGATTACCGGCCTCGCGTGCACGACTTGGAAGCGCTTTGCATCGTCAACGGCGCCGGCGAGCAGATTTGGCGTCCCCTTCTCAATCCCGAGCGGCTGCAGTTCTCGGTTTTCCTGGACAAGAATCCGAAAGGCTTCGGCCTCATTCAGAAAGAACGGTCCTTCGCGGCTTATCAGGATATGGACGCGCAGTTCGAGCGCAGGCCGTCGCTTTGGATCGAGCCGCTCGGCGACTGGGGCGAAGGGTCGATAGACCTGATCGAATTGCCGGCGCCCGAGGAGATCAACGAGAACATTGTTTGCTTCTGGCGACCCAAGGACGGTCTCGGCCCCGGCATCGGCCATCGTTTCCGCTATCGCATGCACTGGGGCTGGACGCTTCCCGCCGAAAGCAAAAAGGCGACGGTACGGCAGACGCGCGTCGGCGAGACGAAAACGGGCGACGCCGCTTTTATCGTCGACTTTGCGAATGTCGACTCCTGCGAGGGCTGCAATCCCGCCTCGCTGTCCTGGAATGTTGCGGCTTCGGCCGGCGAGGTGCGGAACATCCGTCAGCCCGCGCCGGGACCGGTCGCCGGCTCGCTCCGCCTTCGTTTCGACTACGCTCCCGCGGGAAGCGATCCCGCCGATTTGCGCGCGCAGCTGGTCTCGGATGGAAAGACAGTTTCGGAAACCTGGATCTTTCGATGGGCGCGTTAATACGCCGCACCCTGGCCGGATGGGCGGGTTCGGTCCCTCTCTAGCCTCCGGCTTCAACTCATCCATATCTCGTTCTTCTAATTTCTGGCGAAGCGCTCAAGGATAAGCGATCAGCAATGGACCGGCGGGACGTTCTCAAACTCGGCGCGGGATATGCCGCGGCTTTGTTTCTCGCCCGGCGCGCCGTGTCCGCAGCGAAAGCCGATCCCGGACCGCCGCTCGGGGAGGGTCTGCCGTTCTCGGATGAAATGCCGGCCCAACTTGCCCGCAAGCTCTCGCAGGCGCCCTACGCGCCGCCGCCGGACGCCGTGCCCCCGGCGTACAAGGATTTGAATTACGATCGATACAGAGCGATCCGCTTCAAGAAGGAACTTGCGCTTTGGGCGCGCGAAAATCTCGGCTACACGGCGGAATTCTTCAGCGCGGGATACATCTACGCTTATCCCGTCCAGATTTTCGCCGTCGACGGAAGCCGGGCCGCTGAGGTAAAATACTTACCTGATCTGTTCACCTACGGTCCCGAAGTGAGTTGCCCGCCGGAAAACACAAGCCCCGGCTTTTCCGGGTTTCGTTTGCATACGCCTTTCAATAGGCCCGATATTCTTGACGAGTTCGCCGTATTCCAGGGCGCGAGCTACTTCCGGTCGAAGGCGACGGGCCAGGATTACGGCCTGTCCGCGCGCGGGCTCGCGCTGAACACCGCGCAGCCGCCGGCGGACGAATTCCCGATTTTCCGGACGTTCTGGCTTGTCAAGCCCGCGCCGGGCGCATCTTCTGTCACGGTTTTTGCATTGCTCGATAGCCCCAGTGTGTCGGGCGCCTATAAATTCGTCATATCCGCAGGTCAGAATACTGTCATGGATGTCGATTGCACGCTATTTCCAAGGCGGCCTCTGACCTATCCCGGCATCGCGCCTCTGACCAGCATGTTCTACTTCGCGCCGAGCGCAGGCCACATCGCCGATGACGTGCGTCAGCGCGTGCATGATTCCGACGGCCTCTCGATCTGGAACGGCAAGGGCGAGCACATCTGGCGCCCGCTCATCAACCCCGGCCGCAACCAATTCTCCGTTTTCTCCGACAGCGGGCTCAAAGGCTTCGGCCTGTTGCAGCGCGAGCGGCGGGCCGACCGCTACCAGGACTTCGACGCGCATTACGAAATGCGCCCGAGCGTCTGGGTGGAGCCGCGCGAGGCCTGGGGAGAGGGCTCGGTGGACCTCATCGAACTGCCAACCAAGACGGAGTATTTCGACAATATCGTCGCGTTCTGGCGTCCGAAGGATCCGCTTCTCCCGGGCGGCGCATACGTCTACAGCTACCGGCTGACCTGGTGCGTCGAGCCGCCCATCCGCGTCAATTTCGCAAGCGTCGCGCAGACGCTCGTCGGCGCCTCGGCCCAGCACGCGGGCCTGCGCCAGTTCTGCGTCGATTTCAAAGGCGCCGAAGACTTCAAACTTTGCGATGACGTTGACGATTTTTGCGGCGCAACGAACGGAAATGTGGAACTTACTGCGAGCCTAGGGACTATCGTGAACGTCGCCGTCCGGCGCAACCGGATAGCCGACGGCCATCGCGTTTGCTTCGAGTACCAGCCCGCCGCTGGCGCCGCCGAAGCCGACCTGCGTTGCGTGTTGATCGCGGATGGGAAGCCCGTGTCGGAAGTTTGGGTCTACCGCTGGACGGCTTGAGGTCAAGGATGCACGACACCTATCCGCTCTCCGACCCCCCGCCGACACCCGCCTCGCGCATTCAATCGGTCTTCGCGCCGCAAAGCCTCGATCGCTTCGACCGCAGCACGCGACGGCAGCCGAAGCCCGACTACGGCGCGACCTGGAGACGCGCGCTCGTGTTCGGCAGCGCCTTCGGCATCACCGGCTACCTGATTAACGAGCTCTATCATGTACTGAGCATCAGCGGCAGCTTCTCCGGGCTCGAAATAGCGCTGATCTTCCTTTTCGCGATCAACATCTTCTGGCTCTCGCTCTCCTTCATGACCGCGCTCGCGGGATTCGGCGTCATCGCTTCCGGGGCGCGCCGCTCTCTCGTCGATCTCAAGGACTACGATCCGCGGGCGGCGCTGACCGGCAAGACTGCGATCATCGTCTGCACCTATAACGAGGCGCCGGCGCGGATTTTCGGAATGGCCGTCGCGACCCTGAATTCGGTCGCGAAGCTCGGCCAGCAGGCAAGCTTCGATCTTTTCATCCTGAGCGATACGACCGACCCGGACATCTGGGTGCAGGAGGAGGCGACCTTCCAGGCGGTGCGCGAGCGGGAGCCATGCGGCGCGCGCATTTTCTACCGAAGGCGCTCCGCCAATACCGGCAAGAAGGCCGGCAACGTGGCGGACTGGTGCCGCCGCTGGGGCGCGAGTTACGAATACATGCTCGTGCTCGACGCGGACAGCCTCATGACGGGCGAGTTTGTCGGAAAGCTTGCGGCGATCATCGAGAAGAACCCGGATTTCGGCCTTGTTCAGACGGTGCCGATCTCCATCGGCCGCAACACGCTATTCGCGCGGCTGCAGCAGTTCGCGGGCCGGCTTTACGGGCCGATGCTCGCAACGGGGCTCGCCTTCTGGCATCGCGGCGTGAGCAATTTCTGGGGCCATAACGCCATCATCCGCACGCGCGCCTTCATCGAAAGCGCAGGCCTCCCCATGCTGCCGGGCAAGCCGCCCTTCGGCGGGCAGATCCTGAGCCACGACTTCGTCGAGGCGGCGCTTCTGAACCGCGCGGGCTGGCGCGTCGTCATGGTTCCGGATTTAGCCGGCTCCTACGAGGAAATCCCGCCGAGCCTGATCGACTTCGCCATTCGCGACCGCCGCTGGGCGCAAGGCAATTTGCAACACTCGCGCGTGCTGTTCGCTCACGGCCTTCACTGGTGCAGCAGGGTGCACATGGCGATGGGCATCATGGCCTACGTCTCGGCGCTGGTGTGGTTCCTGTTCCTCATCATCGCGCTGTCGCTCACGCTGCAATCGATCTATACGCTGCCGCAATATTTCACGGACGATTTCTCGCTGTTCCCGAAATGGCCGATGCAGGACCCCGAGCGTTCGCTGCGGCTGTTGATCATGACGCTCGGCGTGCTGTTGCTGCCGAAGGTCTTCGCCTACGTGCTTGCGGTGATGGACCCAAAGTTGCGGCGCGGCTTCGGCGGCGCCGCAATCCTGTTCGCGGGCCTGCTCGTGGAGACGGTGCTGTCGTCGCTGTTCGCCCACATCATGATGCTGCTGCAGTCCTCGGCGGTGATCGACGTCTTCCGCGGACGGGACAGCGGCTGGAAGCCGCAGCGGCGCGGCGACGGCTCGTTGCCGCTCTGGGAAATCCTGCAGTTCCATTCGACGCACATGGTTCTCGGATTCTGCCTGACCGGGCTGACGCTGTACTCCTCCACCATTCTGTTCCTCTGGATGCTGCCGGCGTCGCTCGGCCTCGTCTTTTCCGGTCCGCTTTCGGCGTGGTCGGCGCAGAGATCGGCGGGCGAGAGCTTTCGCCAGCGCGGTCTTCTCCAGATCGAGGAAGAGAAGGCGCCGCCTTCCATCGCGGGCGAAGTGGCGGAGGCGCAATGCGCCATCGAAAAGGCCACGGCCGAAGAGGAGGCGATCACTCAGCTCGTCAAGAGCGCCAAGCTGCGCCGGCTCCATCGCGAGCTCATCCAAATGCAGCCGATTACGCTTGAATCCCGCATCTCGCCCAATCTTGCGATCGGACGGGCCAAATTGGATGTCTGCGTGAGCCTGGCGGATTTATTGACCATGCTGAAGCCAGGAGAAAAAGCCGCGCTCCTTTCGGACCCGGAAAGCCTTTCGCGCCTCGAAGCGCTGATCCCCGCCGAAATTCCGCCAGAAACGCCACAGCAATCTTCCGCTGAGGCCCTGGAGCAATCTCCCTCGCTCCTCAATTAATGGAAACGCCATGTCGCTGAAAAAGCTCATGCCGCTTCTTCTGGCAGGTATAACGCCGTTCGTTATCGCGTCAGGAGCAGTCCGCGCCGCCGAGCCGCAAATCGTCCTCGCTCAAAACACAACGAAGGAGCAGCAGGACGCTGAGCGGCGGAAGCAAGAGAAAGAACATCAACAGCAGCACCAAAAGCCGGCGGGCCCGGAGCACGCAACCACGCCGCATCCGAACAATAACGCCGCCGATCAGCAAAAGCGCGCCCAAGAACTGAAGCACGCCGAAGAGACGAAAGCGCTCGAAGCCAGGCGCCAAGCCGAGGAGCGGGACCGCGAGAAATCGAAAGAACACAGACCGGGAACAGCCCCAGCGGGGAAACCGGCCGACGCCGGCGCTCATAATCGGGAAGAGGACCGTTTGCGGGCCGAGCAGGCGAAGGCGCGCGAACTGGAAGAGCAGCGGCGCCGGGCGACCGGCAACCTTCAGCAGGCGCATAAGCAAGAGGGCGTCCTGCGCCACGGCCTCTCAGCCGATGAGCTGAGATTGAAAGCCGATCGCGACGCCCGTCGCGCCGACCGCGACAGGCTGATCGAGAAGCAGCGCGCGCTGGGGGCGAATGAGCGCTCGCCAACCGCGCTCAACGACCGCATGAGGATACAAAACGAGCGTTTTCGCTCAATCAGCGCCGAGCGCCACGAATTCGTGGATGCAGGTGGGCACAAGATCATCCAGGAGCCGGGCAATCGGACCATCTTCCGCGCGGGCGGCCAGGCGTTCATCCGTCATGACGAGGCCCAGAATTTCCGCCTCTTCGGAGGTACGCCGCAGGTTCGGCGCGCGCCGAACGGAAACTCGATCTCGAACTTCGTCCGTCCCGACGGCAGCCGTATCGAGATTGAGGTCGATGGGTTTGGCCCGCCGATTCGCCGCGTCCGCTTCCTTCCCGACGGCCGGCGCTTTGTGCTGTTCGAGAACCGCGCGCTTGCGGTCGGCGTGGGCATCGTCGCTCTCGGCGCTCTGGCGATAGCGCTGCCGCCGCCGCACATCGTCATCCCGCGCGAACAATATATCGTCGATGCGGGCGTCGCCTCTGAGGACGACATCTACGGCGCCCTCGACGCGCCTCCGGTCGAACCTATCGAGCGCACCTATGAACTCGACGAGGTTCTCGCCAGCGTCAGCCTGCGCGAGCGTCTGCGCAGCATCAACATCGACACCATCAACTTCGAATTCGGCTCATGGGAGCTCGGTCCAGAGCAGGGGGCGATGCTCGAATCCGTCGCCGCCGTCATCCGCCGCATCGTCAACGACAATCCGGGCGAGGTCTTCCTCATCGAAGGCCACACCGACGCCGTCGGCTCCGATGAGGACAATCTGAGCCTTTCGGATCGCAGGGCGGAGGCAGTCGCGGATGTGTTGTCGCAGCAATTCGGCGTGCCGAGGGAAAACCTGATCACGCAAGGATACGGTAAACAGTTTCTGCTTATTCCTTCCGATGGGCCGGAACGCAGGAACCGGCGCGTGGTTGTGCGTCGGCTTACGCCGCTTCTGCAAGCTGAGCCGGCTCGCGTTAGCAGCGACGATGGGCCGCCTGACGAAGACATGCGCCGGTAGGTAGGCTGATGAAAAAGAAGCGGGCGCAACGTCCGCTTCTTCGCCGGGGGGGCCATGGACATCCTGAATATTATATGGACTGTTCTCAGTTTCCTCCTCGGCATCCTTTGGTCGCTGGTGTGGTTCATCGTCCGCGACCTGATTTCCACGCTGCTTTGGGCGCTGATTGTGGCGTGGCTTCTCTTGAGCGTGCGCTATCGCAGCTTCACGGGCGGCTCCATCGCCATGCTGCGCTACAGCCGCTACGCCGGAAGTATCTTCTGGCGCTGGCTCCGCGGCTCGCCCGGCGCGGCCCTGCCGGCTCCTCCACCCCCTAGGATCGTGACCAAGGAGGTGGTGAAATACGTCCCCGCGAAGGTGCGCCGGCGGCCCTGGGGCTCGATGTCGATTTCGGAGCAGCTCAATATGCTGCTGATCGGCTCGCTCTATCTCCTCTTCTTTAATTAGTGTTCATGCAGCAGGACCAGAACACACTTTCTTTCTTCCTTCTCGCCGGTTGCGCGCCCGCCACGATCTCCCCCGCAGCCAAAGCCAGGGCTGCCTCGCGCGAAACCGCCGGCGGGCGCCCCGTTTTCGCCGGCACGGAAGTTCGGCCTAGGAGTAGATTTTCCCGCGCTTATCGAGACGCTGCAGCACGCCCGGCAGAAGCTCCGCCATGTCCTCGGCGATAAGCCCCGGTCCGAACGTCGCCGCAAGCTCGCTATGGATCCACACCGCCGCCGCCGCCGCGTCGAAGGCCGCCATACCCTGCGCGAGGAGCCCCGTGACAATGCCCGCGAGCACGTCTCCGCTGCCCGCCGTGGCGAGCCAGGGCGGCGCATTCTCGCTGATGGACGATAACCCATCCGGCGCCGCGACAACTGTGTCGGGCCCCTTGAGAATAATGACGGCGCCCGAAATCTCGGCTGCGCGGCGGGCGCGCTCCAGCTTCGAGGGTTCGTTCTCAAGTTCGGGAAACACCTTTTTGAACTCGCCCTCGTGCGGCGTCATGATCGTCGGAGCGGGCCGCGCCTTGATCTGATCGAACAACTCGGGCGGCGCTTCCTGAAACGCCGTGATACCCTCCGCGTCGAGCACCGCGACCGCGTCGCTCGCAAGCACGCTCGTCACCAGATCCCGCACTTCGGGATCAGCGCCGGCCCCCGGGCCGATCAGCACCGCCGTAATGCGCGTGTCGGCGAGAATGTCGGACAGGCCGGCCGGGCCGTCGTATGGCGCAACCATCACCGTGGTGAGCTGCGCCGCATTGATGTAGAAGGCGGCCTTCGACGTGGCGACCGTGACAAGCCCGGCGCCAACCCTGAGCGCCGCCCGCGCCGCGAGCCGGCCCGCGCCCGTGCTTTCCATCGGGCCGGAGACGGCGACGGCGTGACCGCGGTCGTATTTGTGGCCGTCGATCTTCAGTTTCGGAAAGTAGCGGAGCCAGAAGTCGGGATCGTTGGCGAATGTGCGAGGCGCGATGTCGCCCAGCACCGTAGCCGGGATGCCGATGTCGATGGCGCGCACATCGCCGCAATGGACGCGGCCTGGAAGCAGCACATGCCCCGTCTTGCGCCGGAAGAAGGTGACGGTCGCGACCGACTTGAAGGCGATGCCTTTCACCGTCCCGCCCGTCGCATCGATGCCGGTCGGAACGTCGACGGAGATAACGGGCAGGTTGCGCGCCGTAACCTCCTCGATAATCTGGGCGGGGACGCCGGTTATGTCGTCGCGCAGGCCGGTCCCATAGATCGCGTCGACGACGATTTGCGCCCCTTCGAGCGATTGCGGCGACATGGGGTCGATAGCCTCGTCCCATCGTCGCGCCATCTCCTTCGGATCGCGCTTCAACTCCTCCTTGCGGCCCAGCAAAGCAAGGCGCACGTGGTAGCCGCGCTCGCGCAGGAAACGCGCGCAGACGAATCCATCGCCGCCATTATTGCCCGGCCCGCAGAGCACCGTGACGCGGCTGCCGCGGGGAAAGCGCCGCACGACCTCTTCGGCGACCCCTCGGCCTGCATTCTCCATCATCGTAAGAGTTGAAGTGCCGGCCTCCGCGGCGAGCTGTTCGGCACGGCTCATTTCTTCGGCGGTCAGAAGTTCAAGCAAAGCGCAGCCTGTGATTTCGGGGATTATCTGGCATCATTCATACTGGGAGATGGGGTCTGAATGTAGCGGAAATTTGCGCGAAGGTGAAAGAAAAGCGAGCTTATTGTGGGAAGCGAGGGCCGGCGGGCGGCGGCCCCGCGATTGGCCAACCGTTCGGCATTCAGGCCGCTTCGTTCCCACGCGCATCCGCCCGGTCTGCGCGCAGGGCTGCCTCAATTTTGTGCAAGCAGCCATACCAATAAGCAATCGACGCCCCCTAGGCTTCAGTTTACCATTGTGTCATAAGTAAACCGCAGTTTGGCATGGGGCGTGCTTGGAGGCGTAAACAAAGCCTTTTCGCCCCGTTCGGAGGATCCATCCGCCATGAAAAAAATCGAAGCGGTCATCAAGCCGTTCAAGCTCGATGAAGTTAAGGAAGCTTTGCAGGAGATTGGCCTCCAGGGCATCACGGTGACGGAAGCGAAGGGCTTCGGCCGCCAAAAGGGCCACACTGAGTTGTACCGCGGCGCCGAATATGTTGTCGATTTCCTGCCCAAAGTGAAGATTGAGATTGTCCTCCCGCAGGACATGGTGGAAAAGGCGGTTGAGGCGATCCGCAACTCCGCGAGAACCGGTCGCATAGGCGACGGCAAGATCTTTATCCTGAATGTCGAGGATGCGATCCGCATCCGCACCGGCGAAACCGGACCTGAGGCAATTTAGCATTCTACCCTGCTTCTTAGCGTCCTACCCTTCCTCGCTAGGAAGCAATATCATGCCCACCAACCAAGCCGATGCATCGGCGCGCACTCGCTCCACCTAAAAACGCGACTCAACTGCACGAGGGAGTATCATGGCAAACGCAAGCGAAGTTGTGAAAAAAATTAAGGACGAAGACATCCAATATGTCGACCTCCGCTTCACCGATCCGCGCGGGAAGCTGCAGCACGTGACGATGACGTCTTCCGAAATGGGCGAAGACGCCTTCGCCGAGGGAATCATGTTCGACGGCTCCTCGATCGCAGGCTGGAAGGCGATCAACGAAAGCGACATGACGCTTGCTCCCGATCCGGAAACCGCGCAGATCGATCCCTTCTTCGCGCAGTCGACGCTCGCGATTTTCTGCGACGTGCTTGAGCCCTCCACGGGCGAACGTTACGAGCGCGATCCGCGCGGCATCGCCCGCAAGGCCGAAGCGTATCTGAAGCAGACCGGCTTTGCCGACACCGCTTACTTCGGTCCAGAACTTGAGTTCTTCATCTTCGACGACGTTCGGTTCTCCACCGACCCCTACAACACAGGCTTCCGCGTCGACTCGTCCGAACTGCCCTCCAACACGCATACCGAATATGAGATGGGCAACCTCGGCCATCGTCCGCGCACGAAGGGCGGCTACTTCCCGGTTCCGCCGATCGACAGCGCCCAGGACATCCGCTCCGAGATGCTTTCGACCATGGCCGCCTTTGGCGTCCCAACCGAGAAGCATCACCACGAAGTCGCGGCCGCCCAGCACGAGCTTGGCATCAAGTTCGGTACGCTGACCCGCCAGGCCGATGTGGTCCAGATCTTCAAGTATGTCACCCACAACGTTGCGCACTCCTACGGCAAGACGGCGACCTTCATGCCGAAGCCCGTGTTCGGCGACAACGGCTCGGGCATGCACGTGCATCAGTCCCTGTGGAAGGGCAACGAGCCTGTGTTCGCGGGCAGCCAATATGCCGACCTCTCCGAACTCGCGCTGTTCTACATTGGCGGCGTTCTGAAGCACGCCAAGGCGCTGAACGCGTTCACGAACCCGTCGACGAACTCCTACAAGCGGCTGGTTCCGGGCTACGAGGCGCCGGTGCTTCGCGCCTACTCGTCGCGTAACCGCTCCGCGTCGGCCCGTATCCCGCTCACATCGAGCCCGAAGGGCAAGCGCGTTGAAATCCGCTTCCCCGATCCGGCCGCCAACCCGTATCTGGCCTTCGCGTCCATGCTGCTCGCGGGTCTCGACGGCATCAAGAATTGCATCCATCCCGGTCAGCCGATCGACAAGAACCTCTACGATCTGCCGCCGGCGGAGCTGAAGGAAATCCCGACCGTGTGCGGTTCGCTGCAAGAAGCCATCGACTCGCTCGACGGCGACCGCGCGTTCCTGAAGGAAGGCGGCGTGTTCACGGACGACCAGATCGACGCCTACATCGAGCTGAAGGTCGAGGAAATCGACCGTCTCCGCCTTACTCCGCATCCGGTCGAGTACGACCTCTACTACTCGGTCTAAAGCGTCGCGCGTTTAATCGGAGGCGACCGCTGCTTTTGTCGTCCCCGCGAAAGGCGGGGACCCAGTATTCGATAAGTGTTGGAATTGTTGGATTCCCGCTTTCGCGGGAATGACACCGGAAGAGCGAGACCGGGTCCGATTTTATGAGCGCCGCTTTAGGCGGCGTCCCAATAGAATTAGGTTTGTGGCCGTCCTTCGGGGCGGCCATTTTGTTTCGCGTTTTCGAAAAGACCGCCAACGCGCAGCGCAATTCAAGCGCCGATCAATCCTTCGGCGACAGCCTTGGCGACAGCCTGAGCGCGATTGGCGACGCCAAGCCGCTTCATTGCGCGCTCGCAGTGGAAATTCACCGTGCGTTCGCTAAGGCCGAGAATGGTCGCGATCTCGGAGGAGGTCTTGCCGCGCCCGACCCAGCTCAAGACTTCCCGCTCCCTGCCGGTCAAATGACAGGCGGGCGGCGAGGAGGCATTGTCGCGATGCCGGAGCCGGTTCTGGATCACCGCGTCGAGCATCTCGAAATCGATGGGCTTCGTCAGGTAATCGTCCGCGCCAAGGCGGCGGCCCGTCAATTCGCTGTTCCGGTCCGCGAGCGCCGTCAGAAAGACGAAGGGAATGGCGGCGTAGGCGGGGCCGGCCGCGGCGAGCCGCTCGCGCACGTCGAAGCCGGTGGCGGACGGCATGCGGATATCGCAAATGACGAGATCGAAAGGCTTGGCGAAGATCGCCTTTAGGCCGCGCTCGCCATCAGGCGCCAGTTCCACCTTGTAGCCGAACTCGGTGAGCGCCTCGGCGAGAAGTGTCGCGGTTTCTTCGTCATCCTCAATGCACAACAGCTTGTTCGGCCGCGCTTCCAACCAAAACCGCCTTTCCCTGCAAGGGCAGAAACACCGCGATCCGCGTTCCGCCGCCCGCCTCGCTTTCAAGCGACATGCGGCCCCCATGCTGTTCCACGATCTGCTGGACGAGGCTCAGCCCGATGCCCGCGCCGGGGATCGATCCGACGTTGCTCCCGCGGCTGAAACGCTCCCGAACCCGTTCAAGTTCGCCGGGAGGGATGCCGATCCCCTGATCCTCGACGGCGATCCTGAGAGCGCCGTCCTTCGCCTTTCCAGAAACCGTGACGCGGCTTCCTTCCGGTGAATACTTCACGGCGTTGGAAATGAGATTGCTAAATGCGCATCGTAACAGCTTGGGGTCTCCCGCGATCTGTTTCGGAAGCTCTTCCAGGCTGAGATCGAACTTAACCTTGGGGCCGATCTGCTCGTAGTAATCGACGAGATCCCGCATCATCGCCGAAGGATCGAAGGCGACGCCCTGTTCCGGCGCTCGCGTGTTCAGCATCTCCATCTCGGCGGTGAGGCCCGCGACAAGGCTCGTCATCTGAAAGACGGCGGACCTTATCTTGCCCGAGCGATTGGCGATCTCCTCCGGCGTTGCATGCTCGCGCGTTGCGGCGAGGCGCTGGGCGTGGCCGTCGATATAGGTCAATGGCGTGCGGATTTCGTGAGACATGGTGGTCAGGAAGTTGCGCTGAGCCGCCGCCAGCTCGCGCTCCTTTTCGAGCGCGCCTTCCAGCGCGTCCGTCTGCGTCGCCAGGCGCCTGCGGCTTTCCAGCAACTCGACCGTATTCCGGCGAAGCACGGCAAGCGAGCGCGCCATCTCGCCGATCTCGTCCTGCCTCTTATCGTAGGGGATTTCAAAGCGCGTATCGCTCCCAGCGAGCCGGCGCATCCCATCGGCCATATTAAGAAGCGGGCGCGAGAACGAAAACCAAAGATACACCGCGAGCCCTATGAACAGCGCGAGCGTCGCCAGGATGGTATCGGAAATGAAGCTCTGGGCGGTCTCGATGGTCTGACGGGCGCGCGCGCGCGCCGCCTGCGCTTTCACGTGTGTAAGGTCGAGGAGACGGCGCAGCTCTTTCGCAGCCGTGTGGAACGTCGTCAGCGCGTCGCCGTGGAAAAGCGCGACGGCCTCGGGCGTGCGCCCGCCTTGTTGCAAGGCCGTAAGTTCCCGCTCGCGCCCGAGATGCTCCTGCCAGTCCTTCACGAAACTCTCAAAGGCGCTTGTCTCATCCGCGTCGTGCGCAATGGCGCGGTAGCCGGCGATATCTTGCGCGGCGAAATCGATGTACTTCGCCACCTCCGTGGCGCGCTCCGCCCGATTGCCGCCGAGCAGAAGCTCCGCTTCCTCCGTGCGAACCCGCGCGACGTGATGGCGGAGATTGCCGAGGATTTGGATCGAATTCGAGCCAGCGATTACGAATCTCGGAGGAGGCGACATCGACATTCGCGAGGCTTCCGAGGCTCAAGGCTCGAACAACGACGACAGCCGCCACAAAAAGCAGGGCGACAACGGCAAGCTGAGCCGGAACGGAGCGGCGCAGCGAGAGGAGAGGGCGGCCCGCGGACATCTTGATCTTCGCCTTTTTTATGTGCAGCCGATTTTCGATACCGGGGATATTGGGTTCGTTCCCGTTTTTTTCCTCTGTAAGATCTCACAGGCTGCCGGCGCTGGCTCCTGGCCCCATCTACACCGCATCGGCCGCAGCAACGCGGCTCACAGGTCATCGGTTATGGAAAAAGGAAGAGGCCGCGAGCGTGGCGCCGGAGCGATGCTATGGTTCGCCCGCATTGTCTTTGCGGGCTGCGTAGCGGCGCTTGCTTTTGCCTTTTACAATGAGCGCGATAGCAAAGGCGCGCCCGCAGCGGCGCAGCCGGCGCCCCGGCGGTTCAGGTGCGCACCGTCAAACTTGAGGCGAAGCCTATCGACATCACCCGCGAAGGGCTCGGCACGGTCACGCCCTGGCAAATGGCGGCGATCAGCCCGCAGGTTTCGGGGCGCATCGTCGAGATCCCCTTCCGCGAAGGCAGCGCCGTCAAGAGGGGCGAAGTGCTCGTGCGCATCGACCCGCGTCCTTTCCAGGCCGTGCTCGATCAGGCGAAGGCCAAGAAGGACCAGGATGTCGCCAATCTCGCCAATACGCAGAAGAATTTGCAGCGCGACGAGACGCTTCTGACAAAGGGCGGGTTCGCGACACAGCAGACCGTGGATAACGAGCAGGCGCAAGTCCAGGTCCTGAAATCGGGCATCGAGGGCGACGAGGCCGCGATTGAGGCCGCGCAAATCAACCTGGAATTCGCGACCGTAAAAGCGCCTTTTCCGGGCGTGGTCAGCCTTCGAAATGTCGACGTGGGCAACCTCGTCACGCCCGCCACATCCATCGGAACCGTCACCCAGATCGAGCCCATCGCGGTCGATTTCACGCTTCCCCAGGGCGATCTCAACGACGTGAGGGAAGCCGCCGGCAAAGGCGAACCCCCGGTGCTCGCCTACGATCAGGCGGGGAAAACGCTGCTTTCCAAGGGCGTGCTCGAAGTCATCAACAATCAGATCGACCAGGCGAGCGGCACCATCAAGTTGAAAGCTCGCTTCGACAACAAGGACCACAAGCTCTGGCCCGGCGAATTCGTGCAGGTCGACATCGTGATCCGGACGGAGCCCAAGGCTTTAGCGGCGCCCTCCGACGCCGTGCAGCGCGGCCCGAACGGTCCTTATGTCTGGCTCGTATCGAAGGATGAGACCGCGAACAGGAGGCCCGTGCAAATCGGCGAAATCCAGAACGGCGTAACCGTGATTGAGAGCGGGCTCAAGGCTGGCGACCGCATCGTGGCCGCCGGGCAGTATGGCCTCACCCAAGGCGCCCGCATCGTGGAAACCAGCGCCGCGCAGCTCGCGCAAACCCAAGTCCAATAATGAACATTTCAGCCCCCTTCATCGCGCGCCCGATCGCGACTTCGCTTCTGATGATTGCGATTGCGGTCGTCGGGATTGCCGCCTATCCGCTGCTCCCCGTGGCGCCGCTGCCGACCGTCGATTTCCCGACCATCCAGGTGACAGCGCAGCTTCCCGGCGCGAGCCCGGACGTGATGGCGGCGAGCGTCGCCACCCCGCTCGAAAAGCAGATCGGCATCATTCCGGGCGTTACGCAGATGACGTCGGCGAGCTTCCTCGGGACCACGCAAGTCACGATCCAGTTCGATCTGAACCGCAACATCGACGCCGCCGCCCAGGACGTGCAAACCGCCATCAACGCGGCGGGCGGCCAACTGCCCAAGAACCTTCCCAGCCCGCCGACCTACCGCAAGGTGAACCCAGCCGACCCGCCGATCCTGATTCTTGGCGTCACGTCCCATGATCTACCGATTACGCAGGTGGACGACTACGCCGAGAATATGCTCGCGCTGCAGATGTCGCAAATCCCGGGCGTGGCGCAGGTCGTGATCGGGGGGCAGCAGACGCCAGCGGTGCGCGTCCAGATCGATCCCGCCAGGCTCAGCCAGATGGGCCTGAGCCTCTCCGACGTGCAATCGGTCATCGCCAACGCGACCGTCGAGGCGCCGAAGGGCACGATCCGCGGGAAGACGCAGAGCTATTCGATCTACGACAACGACCAGCTTACGACGGCGGCGCCTTACAACGATCTCATCATCGCCTACCGGCAGGGCGCGCCGATCCGCATCAAGGACATCGGCCGCGCCGTGGAAGGCCCGACGGACACGACGCTCGCCGCCTGGGTCGGCAAGCAGCGCGCGATTGCGCTCGTGGTGTTCAAGCAGCCCGGCGCGAATGTGATCGACACGGTGGAGCGCATCAAGGCTGAGCTGCCGGCGCTGCGCGCCAACATCCCACCGAGCGTGAAGGTCACGCCCATCATCGACCGGACCACCACAATTCGCGCCTCGGTCGCCGACGTGCAGTTCACGCTTGTCCTCACCATGGTGCTGGTGGTGGCGGTGGTCTTCGTGTTCCTGCGCAGCGTCCGCTCCACCATCATTCCCGGCCTCTCCGTGCCGATCTCGATCATCGGAACATTCGCGGCCATGTACGCGCTCGGCTACAGCCTCGACAATCTGTCGCTGATGGGGCTCACCATCGCGGTCGGCTTCGTGATCGACGACGCCATCGTCGAGGTGGAGAACGTCCAAAGGCACGTCGAGGAGGGGATGCCGCCGATCCAGGCGGCCTATAAAGGCTCCGCGGAAATCCGGTTCACCGTGCTCTCCATCAGCCTATCCCTGATCGCGGTGTTCATCCCGTTCCTGTTCATGGGCGGCATTGTGGGGCGGCTCCTGCATGAGTTCGCCATGACGGTGACCGTCGCCATCGTCGTCTCCGCACTTGTGTCCCTGTCGCTGACGCCGATGCTGGCGGGCCGCTACCTGAAGCCTGAGCACGGCGAGGAGCACGGCTGGCTGTACCGTTTCGCCGAAGGCGCCTTCGACGGGCTTACGAACGGCTACAGGCGCACGCTCGACGTGGCGCTTCGGCATCCCGGCTGGGTTCTGATGAGCTTTTTCGCGACTGTCGCAGCGACGGCCTGGCTATTCATGGCGCTGCCCAAGGGCTTCTTCCCCATCCAGGATACGGGCTTCCTGATCGGGCAATCCCAGGCGGCGGCGTCCGTTTCGCCGGACGAGATGATGGCGCTCCAGCAGGAGCTTAACGCCGTGGTCGCAAACGACCCCGCCGTGGCGGGCGTCGTCTCCACGGTCGGCGGCACGCGCGCGCCGAACCAGGGCTTCATCTACGCCGCGCTCAAGCCGCTCGACGAGCGCAAGATCAGCGCGATGGACATCGTGAACCGCCTGCGCCCGAAGTTGCGGCAGGTCATGGGCATCAGCCTCGTTCTCGCGCCCACGCAGGACATCAATGTCGGCGGGCGTCAAAGCCAAGGCTTGTTCCAATACACGCTGCAGAGCGGGCAGTCGGGCGAGCTGAGCTCATGGTCGGCCAAGCTGTTCGAGCGGCTCCAGAAGATCCCGGAGATTAAGGACCTCTCGACAGACCAGGTGCTCGACGGCCAGACCGTGACTTTGACCATAAACCGCGACGTGGCGGCACGCTTCGGCATCCAGCCCGCGGCAATCGATAATGTGCTCGCCGCCGCCTTCAGCCAGGAGCAGGTCACGCAGTTCTACACTCAGCTCAACACCTACAAGGTCATTCTCGAAGTGCTGCCGGGCCTGCAAGGCGATCTAGACACGCTGTCTAAGCTTTACGTGCGAACGCCCGCGGGGCAAGCCGTGCCGCTGAATACGCTCGTCACGATGAGCACCAAACCCGTGGCGCCGCTCGTCATCAACCACCAGGCGACGTTTCCGTCCGTGACCTTCTCGTTCAATCTTGCGCCCGGCGCTTCGCTCGGCCAGGCCGTGAACGCCATCGGCGCCGCGCGCCGCGAAATCGACCTGCCGGCGTCGATCACGGGAAGCTTCCAGGGCAATGCGCAGGCGTTCCAGACCTCGCTTGCGAGCGAGCCGTTCCTGATCGCCGCCGCCGTGTTCGCGATCTACATCATCCTCGGGATGCTGTACGAGAGCTACATCCACCCCATCACCATCCTGTCGACGCTGCCGTCAGCCGGGCTTGGCGCGCTGCTGATGATGTATCTGTTCCATGTCGATTTCACCATCATCAGCCTGATCGGGCTGATCCTTCTGATCGGCATCGTGAAGAAGAACGGCATCATGATGGTGGACTTCGCGATCCAGGCGGAGCGCGAGGAGGGGCTCTCGCCGCTTCAGTCCATCAGGAAAGCCTGCCTGCTGCGCTTCCGGCCCATCCTGATGACGACGGCCTGCGCGATCCTCGGCGGCTTGCCGATGATGCTGGGGCATGGGACGGGATCGGAGCTGCGCCAGCCGCTCGGCTACGCTATCGTCGGCGGCCTGATCGTGAGCCAGGTCCTGACGCTCTACTCGACGCCCGTCATCTACCTCGTCCTCGACCGCTTGCAGAACCGTGGCGCGAAGCGGAGACAAGCCCCTCAGCGCCGTGTCTCCGAGCGGGAGCATGAACTCGCGCCGGCTGAATAGATCGAACGCCGGAAAAACCATTTCATCGCTTTCTCAGCGTGATCGGCGCTGGCCAAGGTTTTCAAGCGATAACAGCCCACCCGCCCGCGCCCGCGGATGAGGCGGCCTATCGGAAAAACTGAGGAGCAGCGCATGAATCGATTGGAACGCGCGATTGAAACAGCAATCGTTCAAAGCCGCTGGCTCGCGGCGCCATTCCTGCTCGGGCTTATTGCGGGACTTTTGGCGCTGCTTTACGCCTTTGTGATAAAGCTGGTCGCGTTCCTCACGCTTGCCAAAAGCGGGACGGAGGAGGAAGTGATCGTCGGGGTTCTAAAGCTCGTCGACCTTTCTCTGACGGCGAACCTGCTGGTCATCGTGATTTGGTCGGGTTACGAGAATTTTGTGGCCAGGATCGATCCCGAAGCGCACGCAAACTGGCCAACCGGTCTCGTTGGCATCGGCTTTTCCGGGCTGAAGCAAAAGCTGCTCGGCTCCATTATAGCGATCGCCGCCGTCAACGTGCTCGAATGGTTCCTGGACATCGACCGGAGCGTAGACAACGCCAAGCTCCCCTGGGTGGTGGGCATCCTGCTTGCCTTCGCCGTGGCGATGCTTCTGCTCGCCATCGCGGACCGGGTGAGCGGCGCCCACCGTAAGTGAACTCACCCCTTAACCGAACCTTAAGCGAAAGGGCTTAATTCTCGTAAAGTGTCAGCCGTGCGGGCAGGCGCGGCGGCGTGGGCGTTTGCGAGGCTTTGAGTTGACCGAGTTGCGTTCTGGTCTGGGCGAGCGGCTCGCCCGATTCGGATTGGCCGTCGCCGGACATCTGGCGTTTCTTGCCTTGTGCGCGAGGCAGCTTCTCATCGGCCTGATGCGCGCAACGCTACGCGCGCTCTGGCGCATCATCCGCCGCCTCACGATCTGGATCGTAACGGAGTCGCCGCTCTCCGAGCCGCGCCGCAGCGCGCATCGCCCGCTCCTGCTTCTCATTCCCTGGGTGCTCGTCGCCTTCGGCTGGGTCGCGATCCTGCTCGCGAGCGTCGTCGCCTATTACGCCGCCATCCTGCCCGATCCGCGCAAGGCGATGGCGCTGCGGCTGCCGCCGAACCTCACCATCCTTTCGCGCGAGGGCGACTTCATCGCCGAGCGCGGCATGCGGCGCGCCTACGTCCCCTTCAAGGACATCCCCCCGCATCTGGTAAAAGCCGTGCTCGTCACCGAAGACCGCCGCTTCTTCTATCATTTCGGCCTCGATCCGGTCGGGCTCGCGCGCGCCGCAAAAACGAACTTGCGCTCGAACGAAGTCGTGCAAGGCGGCTCCACCATCACGCAGCAGCTCGCGAAGAACCTGTTTCTGAAGCCGAAGCGCACATTCGGCCGCAAGGCCGAGGAGTTCGTGCTCGCGCTCTGGCTCGAAAGCCGCTTCACGAAGCAGGATATCCTGGAGCTGTACCTCAACCGCGTCTATTTCGGCGGCGGCAATTACGGGATCGGCGCGGCCGCGTATTCCTATTTCCATAAGGAGCCGAAGGACATCACGCTGGCGGAGGCGGCGCTGCTCGCGGGCCTCATCAAGGCGCCGTCCTACTTTTCGCCGACCGGCAACATCGACCGCGCCCGCACTCGGGCCAAGGAAATCCTTCGGATTTTGGCCGAAACCGACGAGATCGACATCAACCAGTATGCCGAGGCGTTCACCCATCCGGCGCAGCTTCAAGCGCCGCCCGCGAAGCCGGGCTTCGGCTTCATCGCCGACTGGGTCGCCGAGGCCGCCCCCATGCTGACCGGCGAGACCGACCATAATCTCACCGTCGAGACCACCATCGACGCCGGCCTTCAGCTCGTGGCGCGGACGGCGGTCGAGAACGTGATGCGCACCAAAGGCCGCACCGCGCGCGCCTCCGAGGCGGCGGTGCTTTTGCTCAGCCCAGACGGCGCAATCCGGGTCATGATCGGGGGGCGCAATCACGCGGAGAGCCAGTTCAACCGCGCGGTGCGCGCCATGCGGCAACCCGGCTCGGCCTTCAAGCCTTTCATCTATCTCGCCGCCATCGAAAGCGGCTTCACCCCGGACACCCAGATCGACGACAGCCCCGTCGATATCGACGGCTGGAAGCCTACAAATTTCGGCGGCGAGTATCGCGGCAAGATCACCTTGCGCGCGGCGCTCACCCATTCCAGCAACATGGCCGCGGTGCGCCTGATGCAGGCTGTCGGGACCGAGCGCATCGTGGACGTGGCGAACCGGCTTGGCGTGCTTTCCGCAAAGAATGTCGGCCCCACGCTCTCGCTCGGCACGTCCGAGACGACGCTCCTCGAGATGACCTCCGCGTTCGCCGTCTTCGCCAACGGCGGATCGGCCGTGGCGCCGGAGATTGTCGAGCGCATCCGCGACGACCAGGGCCGCGTGCTGTTCGAGCGCTCCAAGGAGACGCCGCCCCGGATCGTGAGCGCGCGCGCAGTCAGCGCCATGAACGACATGATGAACTCCGTCGTGGCGGGAGGAACGGGGCGCGGCGCGTCGCTGGACATCTATCCCGCAGCCGGCAAGACCGGCACCACGCAGAGCTTCAAGGACGCCTGGTTCATCGGCTTCACGGCCCAATGGGTCGGCGGCGTTTGGATGGGCAACGACAACGCCAGCCCGATGCACGGCGTCACCGGCGGCTCGCTCCCCGCCGAGATCTGGAAGGAGCTATTGCTGAAGGCGCAGGAGGGGCTGATGGCGAGGCCGCTGCCGGGCACCGAGATGGACCCGGAGCTGGCGAGGAAGGCGGGAGATCTCATCGGGCTCGCCGTCGTGCCTCCGCGGAACCCGTTCAGGAGGCGCGAACTCTCCGAAGCCCGGAAGGATGCGGAGCCGCTGCCGGGCGGCGCGCGGGCGGACATCCGCTAAGCAAACTCCGCCGGTTTGCCCAACGCATCGTCATCCCGGCCAAGCGAAGCGCGAGCCGGGATCCACAAAAAATGAGCGCTCTATTAAGATCCCGGATACGGCGCAGACGCCGTTCCGGGATGACCGGCAAAGGCCATCCGTTGGCTTAATTGGGAAACTCTGCTTAGAACTTATCCGATGGATTTGGGCCTTCGACGCCGCGTATCCGACGCTAGCGCGCGAGCGTACACCATCGATTTACGCTATTGGGTTCGTTTTGCAGGAAATGTGTATTTATTGCGGTATTATAATACCACACAAGTCCGCTTGCGAAGAGGCCGGCAACTTATTGCGATTCGTCTTATCCGCTTTTGATGCGCTCCGGCTCTTCGCGCCTTCCGGAAAACCGCTTCGCGCTTTTTCGCACGCACTCCGAGCGCCGCTACGGGAGCCGGAGGAGAAGGGGCAGCGCCGGCTTGAAGGTCAGCCCCTGAACGAAAATCGAAAACAGCACGACGATATAAGTCACCGGCAGGATGATGTCCTTGTGCGGTCCGGCGGGCAGCGAAAGAGCCATGGCTATGGACAGGCCGCCGCGCAGTCCGCCCCAGGTCAGGAGCGCGACCGTGCCTCTTTCATATCGCCCGCCGAGACCGATCAAGGCGGTCAGGACGCCGACGCTCAGGACGCGCCCGAACAGAACGGCGAAGATGGCGATCAGGCCGAGGACGATGTGCGGCGCGGCGACGCTGATCACGACGATCTCGAGCCCGATCAGAATGAACAGGACAGCGTTGAGAATCTCGTCGATCAATTCCCAGAACACATCCAGCTTTTCTCGCATCGCCCCGGGCACGCTAAGCCTGCCGTTATGGCCAACCACGAGACCCGCGGCGATGATGAAGATCGGCGCCGAGACGCCGAGCATCTCGGCGGCCGCATACCCCCCTGTCGCCAGAGCGAGCGTGAGTTGAGCCGCGATTTTGTAGTCGTCCGTCGTGCGCAGCAGGCGATAGACGATCCACCCGCACATGAGGCCCAGCGCCAATCCGCCGATGCCGACCTGCAGCAAGAGCGCGCCGGCCTTGGCGAGGTTCAATTCCGCGGGGCCGCTCGCAAGCTGAAGGATCGTGATGAACACGACGACGCCAACGCCGTCATTGAACAAACTCTCCGCGCCGATCTTGGTGTAGGTCTGTTTCGATATTCCGGAGTCCTTAAGGATCGCCAGCACGGCGATGGGGTCGGTCGGAGAGATGAGCGCGCCGAAAAGCAACGCGTTCAAGAAGGGAAGCTCCAGCCCGACCAGCCGCGACGCCTGCCAAACCAGCGTCCCGGTGATGAAAGTCGCGGCGATGACGCCCACGGTGGCGAGGATGGCCACCGGCCAGCGGACGATTTTCAGCTCGTCGAGGTTGATTTGCAAGGCGCCGGCGAACAAGAGAAAGGACAACATGCCGTGCAGCAGCACTCCCGAAAAATCGATGCCGCCGACAAACCGGCCCACGGCCTCGGCATTCACGATTCCGGCCCGGCTCAAGAGAATCGTCGCCAGCGAGCCCGCGAAAGCGAACGCCATCACGCCGATGGTTTGAGGGATTTTCCAGAACTTCCGGTTTATGTAGGCGCCGGCCGCGCTCAGCGTGACCACGGCCGCAATGATTTCAAATGGCGTCATGAAAGTGCTTCATATGGAAAGAGCTGCGGCGCGGCAAGCGGGCGGGTTTTCTGAACGCGCGGCAGCCTTATTTTAGATTAACGCTGGAATTGCCGGAGCACACGCACCCGTGTTCGCTCTGAGGCTTTATCTGGTTGAGGATCTGGGCTAGCTGTGGGCTCTGAATATAGATAGGTCAAACGCCATGACGGGCATCGATCGCGACAATAAACCCGCCGGGAAAAGCGAATCTGCGGCTCCCTCGGGACCGGATCGCCTGGTGCTCGGTTTCGAGCGCGTTGGGCTGGTGGCGCTGCGGGCGCCTGTTTTTTCCGCGATCCTCGTCGCGGCGCTCTGTGTGGTCGCCGCTTTCGGCGTGGCGAAACTGAAGGTCGACGACTCGCTCAGCTCGCTGTTCAGGTCCGACACGGCGGAATTCCGCCAGTTCGAGGATCTCACGCATCGCTTCCCGTCGCATGAGTATGACGTGCTGATGGTGGTCGAGGGCGACGGCCTTCTCGAACGCGACAACATCGACAAGCTCCGCGATCTGGTCACCGATCTGCAGCTCGTCGACGGGACGCGCGGCGTGCTCTCGCTGTTCTCGGCTCGCGAGCCGCCGGAGGAGGGCCATCTTCCCGGCCCCCTGTTTCCGTTCGAGCTGCCGGAAGGCGACGAGTACAAGGCGCTGATCGGCAAGGTTCTCTCGAACGATATCATCCGCGGCAAGCTGCTCTCGGAGGATGGCAAGCTCGCCCTTATCGTGGTCGCTCTCGACCCCGCTGTGGCCGATAGCGACAAGGTCGGTGAGGTCGTTGGCAAGTTCCGGGAGAGCGTCGCGCGAAATCTCGAAGGCTCGGGGCTGAAGGCGGAGCTTTCCGGCGTGCCCGTGATGCGGCTCGAAATCCGCAACGCGGTCGAACGCGATCAGCTCCTCTACAATGGCGCCGGCTTCCTCGCCGGCTGCCTGATCGCGATCGTCTTTTTCCGCCGCCTGTCCTTCATGATCATCGCGGCCGCGCCGCCGCTGATGGCGATCCTTCTCGCGCAAGGCGCGCTCGGCTGGCTCGATTTCAAGCTGAACACATTCCTCAATGTGATGACCCCGCTGATCATGGTCATCAGCTTTTCGGATAGCATGCAGCTGACTTTTGCTGCGCGCGACCGGCTCATCCGGGGCGAGAGCAAGCTCGACGCCTTCCGCAATGCGATTCTGGTGGTCGGCCCGGCCTGTGTGCTCACGCATGCGACCGCGGCGTTCTCCTTCGTAGCGCTGCTCTTCTCCTCATCCGCGATGATCGGGAATTTCGGCGAGGCGGGCATCATTTCGACGGTAATCGCGCTTTTCACCGTCATTACGGTTCTGCCGCTGCTCGGCGTCCTGCTCGTGAGACGGGAGGAGGCGTTCGCCGCGAAGCTTCAAGGCGCGGACAGGGCGATCAACGGGCTCAGGGCGTTCTGCTCCTGGATCGCCTTGCGCGTCGTGGCCCGGCCGGGCGTATACAGCCTGATCAGCCTTGCTTTCGTGGCGAGCCTTGCGGCCGTCTACTCGAACCTCGACGCGCGCTACCGGCTGGCGGATCAGGTTCCCGACAAGCAGCAGGCCGTCGCCGCGAGCCATCGCCTCGACGCGAAGCTGACGGGATCGAACCCCATCGATGTGCTCATCGAGCTGCCGGCCGGCGTCTCGATCTACGATCCTCAAGCGCTCGCCGTCTTGAGCGAGGTGCACGGCATCCTCGAAAAGCAGGCGGGCGTCGGCAATGTCTGGTCGCTGGAAACGCTGCGCCGCTGGCTCGCCGAAAAACTCGGGAAATCGGATTTGGCGACGCTGAAGCAATATGTCGGCTATCTTCCCGATCATCTCGTGCGCCGCTTCCTGGCCGAGAAACAGGACGCCGCCGTGGTTTCCGGCCTCATTCCCGACAAGGACGCCAACCAGCTTCTCCCGCTTGTCGATACGCTGGACAAAACGCTGAACACGGTGCGGGCGAACCACCCCGGCTTTCGGATCGCCGTAACCGGGCTATCGGCGATTGCGGCGCGCAACAGCTCGGCCATGATCGAGCGGCTCAACAGCGCGCTCACCATCGAGATCGTTTTCGTCGCCGCGTTCATCGGGCTCGCCTTCCGCTCGCTGGTGGTGATGCTCTCCGCGATCCTGCCTGCGATCTTTCCGATCCTGGCGTCCGGCGTGCTGCTCTGGTGCGTCGGCATGGGGCTGCAGTTTGCGAGCATCGTCGCGCTGACCGTGTCCTTCGGGCTCGGGCTGAGCGCCACGATCCACTTCCTGAACCGGCTCAGGCTGGAAGACAGGCCGGACCAATCCCCAGGCGTCGGCGTCGAACGCGCCACCGTGCTGGTGGGGCCGGCCCTCATCTTGACGACGATCGTGCTGGCCTGCGGTCTGGCCGTCACGGTGTTTTCGGATTTGCCGTCGCTTAGGCTGTTCGGCTGGCTTTCCGCTTTCGCGATGATCGCGGCGCTGTTCGCAGATCTCCTGATACTGAGGCCTATCATCATGTTTTTGCTGCGTTTAAAACGCCGCCGCCCCGCGCCCGCGCCCGGCTCCGAGGTTGAACACGCATTGTGAAGGCTAAGTTGAGTTACTTTTTGTTTGCACCTGTGATATATATACAACGTGAGTAAGGAGGCGAACCCGTGAAGCCATTCAAAATCTTACGCTCGCACACAGGAAAATTCGGCTTGGCCTTGGCTGCAACCCTGGCCGTAAGCTCTGTTGCTTTACCCGAGGCGAGAGCCGAGGGGTTGGCAGGCTCATGGAGCGGAGGCGGGGTCGTGACCTACGCGTCCGGCCAGCGTGAGCGGGCGAGATGCCAAGCGCATTATTCCGGCGGCGGCGGCGCCGTTTCTGTTACCGCAACCTGCGCCACGCCATCGGGCAGCGTTTCCCAGAGCGCGCGCCTGCGCCGGGTCGGCGCCAACAGCTATGCCGGCAGCTTCTTCAACGGTCAGTACAACACCTCCGGCAGCATCTATGTCACGGTTCATGGCAACAGCCAGAGCGTGAGCCTGAGAAGCCAATCGGGGTCAGCCAGCCTGACCTTGCGGCATTAAAGCGGCTCTATAGTCATGGCCGGGCTTGACCCGGCCAAATTGCCAATTGGCGTTGAAGGGCGCGGTTGAACTTTAAATATCGAGCGCGTCGGGCTCGGCAAACGCGGCGCGCTCCTGAATAAAGCGGAACCGCGCCTCGGGCTTGTTGCCCATGAGCTGCTCGACGCTGTCGGCCGCCGCCGCTTCGTCCGCCTCCAGATCGAGGCCGTTCAAGTCGCCGCCGCGCCCCGCGATCTCGACACGCAGCAGCGTGCGCTTTTTCGGGTCCATCGTCGTTTCCTTGAGCTGCGCCGGCATCATCTCGCCCAGGCCTTTGAAGCGGCTCACCTCCAGCTTGCCTCGGCCACTGAAAACGCTCGCCTTCAGCTCGGCGAGATGGGCGTCGTTGCGCGCATAGGCTGTCTTGCCGCCTTGGCTGAGGCGATAGAGCGGCGGCACGGCGAGGAAGAGGTGACCGTTGCGGATCAGCTCGGGCATCTGCCGGTAGAAGAAGGTGATGAGCAGCGAGGCGATATGCGCGCCGTCCACGTCGGCGTCGGTCATGATGATGACGCGGTCGTAGCGAAGCTCCGCGTCGTTGTAGTGCTTGGCCGTGCCGCAGCCGAGCGCCTGGGTGAGGTCGGCGAGAAGCTGATTCTGCGCAAGCTTGTCCCGCGAGGCGCTGGCGACGTTGAGGATCTTGCCGCGCAAAGGCAGCACCGCTTGCGTGGCGCGGTCGCGGGCCTGCTTGGCCGAGCCGCCGGCCGAGTCGCCCTCCACGATGAAGATTTCCGTGTCGTCTTTCGCGTTCTTGGAGCAATCCGCAAGCTTGCCCGGCAGGCGCAGCTTTCGCGTGGCGCTCTTGCGCGCCGTCTCTTTCTCCCGCTTGCGGCGCAGGCGCTCCTCGGCCCGCTCGATGACGTATTCAAGCAGACCGTTGGCCTGCTGCGGAGAAGCGGTTAGCCAATGATCGAACGCATCCTTTACGGTATTTTCTACGATGCGTGCGGCCTCCGCCGAGGACAGCCGATCCTTCGTCTGGCCCTGGAACTCCGGCTCCCGGATGAAGACGGACAGCATCCCGCCCGCTGAGACGAAAATGTCGTCCGGCGTGACCTGCGCCGCGCGCTTGTTGTTGGTCAGATCGCCGTAGGCCCGCAGCGACTTCGACAGCGCGGAGCGAAAGCCCTGTTCGTGCGTGCCCCCGTCGGGCGTCGGCACCGTGTTGCAATATGACTGCATGAAGCCGTCCTCATCGGCGAGCCAGGCGATGGCCCACTCCACGCTGCCATGCCCGCCTTCCTTCTGGACGCGGCCCGCGAAGACGTCCTTCGTGACCGGCGTGAAGCTGGCGATGCGTGCGCTGAGAAAATCGCGAAGGCCGCCGGGGAAGTGGAAGACCGCCTTCTCAGGCACGTCCGTGTCGCCCTGCAAAAGCTCGGGCGCGCAGGACCAGCGGATTTCCACGCCGCCGAACAGATAGGCCTTCGCCCGAGCCATCTTGAAAATGCGCAGCGGCTTGAAATGCGCGCGCTCCTTGAAAATCTCAGGGTCGGGGCGGAAGCGAACCGTGGTGCCGCGCCGGTTGCGGACGGCGCCCACGTCTTCGAGCTTCGTCGCCGGAGCGCCGCGCGCGAAAATTTGCCGGTAAAGCTTGCCGCCGCGCGCCACCTCGACTTCGAGATGCTCCGACAGCGCGTTCACGACCGAGACGCCGACGCCGTGCAAGCCGCCGCTGGTGGAATAGACGTTGGAGTTGAATTTGCCGCCCGAGTGCAGCGTGGTCATGATGACTTCGAGCGCCGATTTGCCGGGATATTTCGGATGCGGATCGACCGGGATGCCGCGCCCGTTGTCGGCCACGCACAGCGCGCCGTCCGCTTCGAGCGAGACCTCGATGAAGCTCGCGTGGCCCGCGACGGCCTCGTCCATCGAGTTGTCGATCACCTCGGCGAAGAGATGATGCATCGCCTTCTCGTCCGTGCCGCCGATATACATGCCGGGACGGCGGCGGACAGGCTCCAGGCCTTCCAGCACCTCGATGTCGGCGGCGGTGTAGCTCTCGCCGGGCTTCGGAGCAGCCGTGCGTCCCGCGCTCGCCTTGGGACTTTGAGGCAGATCTTCGCCGAAGAGATCGCGTGTCGCCGCCGTGCCTTGCTTGCTCATCCGTCACCCTCTGACCGGCATCCCACCCGAGGTATCGCGAATCTTCAGCCGGTCCTAAAGGCGACAAGTTGCAAGCTGCGCCGGATTTGGCAAGAGGCTGGCGTTCGCTACCCACTCCAAACGCCGCCAGGCAAGGCGCATGCAGGCTTGCCGGATGAATAATCTTGCCAGACGGAAGCGCCTGGAGCATCACTCATTCATCCCTAAAAATCAAAAAAGCGGATTGCCAGATGAGCGAATTTCTTATGCTCGGCGAGATTCTCGCGCGTCTCGCCGCCGCGCTGGCCGCGGGGGCCGCCATCGGCGTCGAGCGGCAATGGCATCAGAAAATGGCAGGGCTTCGCACCAACGCGCTGGTCGCGCTGGGATCGGCGGGGTTCGTCGCCTTTTCCAGCGTCGTCGGCCAGGGCGACCCGACGCGCGTCGCGGCGCAGGTCGTGTCGGGCATCGGCTTCCTCGGCGCTGGCGTGATCTTGCGCGAAGGCGTCAATGTGCGCGGGCTCAATACGGCGGCGACGCTTTGGTGTTCGGCGATGGCCGGCACGTTCGCCGGCGGCGGTTATTACCTGCTCAGTGTTGGCGCAGCCGCCCTGGTTGTCGCCACCAACATCGCGATGCGGTCCGCTATTCTTCGCATCGCGCGCAGCCAGAAATCGGCCGCGGCGGCTGACGAAGAAACGCAATACACCATTGCGGTGACGTGCCGGGGCGCCGAGGAGGCGCATGTCCGCTCGCTTCTCCTGCAGGCCCTTTCGCAAGGGGGGCTAGGCCTGCGGCGCATCGAAAGCGAGGATCTGACGGAAAGCGGGAAGGTTCGTGTGACGGCCGAAACGCCGCCCGGGCCGCGCAAGGACGCCGCGCTTGAAAACATCATCGGCCGGCTGAGCCTGGAGCCTTTTGTCACGGCGGTGGCGTGGGAGGCTGGGCGCGTGAATGGCGACGTTTAAGCTTTTATTGGCAAGAAATTGTTGACTTTCATCAAAGTGTCATGTGCGTCGGCCATCACTTCCCGACGGTAATTTTTGGTGGGAGAGTGCAATGTCCGATTTAGCGGAGCCGATGCTAGGGCACGCGTCGCCTAAGCCGAATCTCGATGCGAATGCCGGCCCGGCAACCGCGATCATTTTCATCTTGTTGCTGGCGGGCGGACTGCTTTTCACCGTCTACGGCATTTACACCGACATAGTGGAAACCGGCGTTCCGGTTACGACCTATCTTCCCTTCTTGCTCTTGGGCGTAGCCCTTCTTATCGCACTCGCCTTCGAGTTCGTAAACGGTTTCCACGACACAGCCAACGCCGTCGCGACGGTGATCTATACCCATTCCTTGCCAGCGCAATTCGCCGTGGTGTGGTCGGGCTTCTTCAACTTCCTGGGCGTGCTTATCTCCTCGGGCGCCGTAGCTTTCGGCATCATTTCGCTCTTGCCGGTTGAGCTGATCATGCAGGTCGGCTCGGGCGCCGGTTTTGCGATGGTGTTCGCCTTGCTCTTCGCGGCCATCATCTGGAACCTCGGAACCTGGTGGCTTGGCCTGCCGGCGTTGTCTTCGCATACGCTGATCGGCTCGATCATCGGCGTCGGCATCACGAACGCCCTGCTTCGTGGCCGCGACGGCACTTCCGGCGTCGATTGGGGGAAGGCTATCGATATCGGATATTCGCTGCTTCTGTCGCCTCTCGTTGGCTTCGTCGCGGCGGCGCTCCTCCTGCTCGTTCTGAAGTTCGTGCTTCGCAACCCCAGCCTTTACGCGGAGCCGAAGGGCAATCAGCCCCCGCCGTGGTGGATTTGCGGACTTCTGATCCTGACCTGCACCGGCGTCTCTTTCGCGCACGGCTCTAACGATGGGCAGAAGGGCATGGGCCTTATCATGCTGATCCTCATCGGTACGGTGCCGACGACCTATGCGCTGAACAAGACGCCCTCCCCGGATTCTCATGCAGAAGTTCCTCGCCAACTCGTCGGCCGTGGAGGAGAGCATCGGCAAAATCACGCATGGCCGTTTTGTCGGCGGCGATCCGCGTCCGCTGATTTCTGCCGCGATCGCTCAGCACGAAATCGACAACAATACGCTTCCCGCGGTTGGCGACCTCGTGAAGCGCATATCGGACCAGGTGCAGCAATACGGCTCGGTTTCGAAGGTGCCCGTCGCAGTCGTGTCAAACGTCCGCAATGACATGTACCTCGCATCGGAGGCCGTTCGCTTCATCCTGAAAGACAACAAATTCGGCCTCTCGGGCGAGGAGATCGCCAAGATGAAGGCCTACAAGGCCTCCGTCGACGAAGCCACTCGCTTTATCCCGCTGTGGGTCAAGGTCGCCGTCGCCGTCGCGCTCGGCCTCGGCACCATGATCGGCTGGAAGCGGATTGTGGTCACGGTCGGCGAGAAGATCGGCAAGCAGCATCTGACCTATGCGCAGGGCGCCTCGGCCGAATTGGTGGCGATGACGACGATTTTCGCCGCCGACACCTATGGCCTTCCCGTGTCCACGACGCATGTGCTTTCGTCGGGCGTCGCCGGGGCGATGGCGGCGAATAAGTCCGGGCTGCAGTTCGCCACGGTTCGTAATCTTCTGATGGCGTGGGTGCTGACGCTGCCGATGGCCATTCTCATCTCCGGCAGCCTCTTCTACCTGTTCAACAACATTTTCTAAGGCCGGGGGGCCGGTTTGCGACGGGCGGCGACATTCCGCCCCCGTCGCGCAATTTTAAGTAATCTTTAGCCAAATCATACATTTATGCCGCTCTGCGCGAAGTGCGCTCTTGATACGTGACGGTGACTTCCCCTATAAATTACTACAGTCGCAGAAAGCATGCAGAGACGCCGGATCGCCGGTCCGGAGCGCCGCTTGCTATAAAGACAAACATCTGCGCTCTTGCCAATAAATCTTCGTCACATCTCGCGAGGTCTCATGAGCGCCGATCTCGAAGCCTTGCCGGCGCCACCGCGCGGCCTGCCGACCCGATACTTGTCCGGCCATTGCGATCGAGTTCTTGAACTCGCCGCGGAGGGATGCGGCAAAGCCGAGATCGCCGCCGCTCTTCGGATCAGCAGAAAGACGTTGAACGCCTGGATCAAGGCGCACGCCGATTTCCGCGACGCCATGGTTCGCGCCAAGGAGGTTGAATACGCGTGGTGGCTCGCAATCGGCAGGACCAAGCAATTCGACAAGAACTGGAACGCGGCGAGCTGGACGCTTCAGATGCGCAACCGCTTCGCCGGGCGCGTTTCGGACGGCGCCAAGAAGCCGGCGAAGGAAAAGCGGAAGGAGTTTGTGAATGCCGAACGACTCCGGGAAGAAATGGAGCGCAAGCTATCTCGCATCGCTGACGCAAACACAGAGGAAAGAGTTTCTCGCGAGCCTGACTTCGAAGCAGCTGGAAACCCTGAGCCATGACTGGCTGTTCTGGGCGAGGCCCGAGCAGCGCGAACCGTCAGGGCAATGGGATGTCTGGCTGATCCTCGCGGGCCGCGGAGCGGGGAAGACGCGCACCGGCACCGAATGGATCCGGAAATGCGCCTGCGCGTCGACCCCGCTCGCTGGCGGCCGCTACAGGCAGTTCGCGCTCGTCGCCGAAACGGCGGCGGATGCGCGCGACGTGATCGTGGAGGGATCGAGCGGACTTCTCGCCATCCACCCCCCCGCGTTCCGCCCGAAATTCGAGCCCTCGAAGCGCCGGCTGACCTGGCCCAACGGCGCGACGGCGACGCTCTACAACGCCACCGAGCCGGACCAGTTGCGCGGCCCCCAGCACGACGCCGCGTGGTGCGACGAACTCGCCAAGTGGCGCTATGCGCGCGAAACCTGGGACATGCTGCAATTCGGGCTGCGCCTCGGCGACGCTCCGCGCCAGGTCGTCACCACCACGCCGCGCCCCATCCCGATCATCCGCGACCTCATCGCGCGCGAAGGCAAAGGCGTGAAGCTCACGCGCGGCACAACCTACGACAACCGCGCCAACCTCGCCCAGACATTCTTCGAAACCATCGTCAAACACTACGAAGGCACACGCCTCGGAAGGCAGGAACTCAATGCAGAACTCGTGGACGACGCTGACGGCGCTCTTTGGACGCGCGCTCTTCTGGATCAATCCCGCGTTGCTGGCTCTCTTTCGCTTCCCCAGATGCAACGCGTTGTCGTGGGCATCGACCCGGCGGCAAAAGCCAGCGCCGAAGGCGACCGAACGTCCGAAACCGGACTCGTCGTTGCCGGACTGGGTGAAGATGGGCGGGGATACGTCCTTGACGATCTATCGTGCCGTCTGTCGCCCCGAGGCTGGGCCTGCAAAGCCATCGCAGCCTTCGACCGTTACGAAGCGGACGCCCTGGTGGTCGAGATAAACCAGGGCGGCGCCATGGTGGAAGCGGTTCTCCGCGCCGAACGCGCCGGCCTGCCGCTCCGGCAAGTCCGCGCGAGCCGCGGCAAGACCGTGCGCGCCGAGCCCATCGCGGCATTGTACGAGCAGGGCCGCGTGAGCCACGCCGGCGCCTTCCCCGCGCTCGAAGACCAGATGGCGATGTTCACGCCGTTCGGCATCGAGGGCGGCGGCGCGGCGGATCGCGTGGACGCGCTCGTGTGGGCGCTGTCGGACCTGTTCCCGCGCATGGTGAAGCCGCACATCGACGTGTCATGGGACGGCAACGCCGGTGGCGGGGCGGGCAGCTGGCTGCTTTAGGCCGCGAGAGGGCGACCAGCGATGCGCCTCAACGAGTTGCTTCGAAAGCCTGCCGATGTGGGGTTTACTGTAACCAATTTTCAATTTTCAAGCCGTCTACGCGGCCAAACTCGCCTTCGTCTGCGGTTACGAGGATAGCGCCCAGTGCAAGGGCATGAGCGGCAATAAATAGATCGTTGCCTCCGATGGGCCTTCCCTCTTTTTCGAGTTCAGAACGAAGAGTGGCGTAAGTTGCGTCCGCAGGCGGTTCGAAAGCCACGATCTCGAACCTTCTGAGAATGACTTCAAGCTGCTGCGCAAGTCGCGGTGAGTTTCTTTTCGCGACGCCAAAGCGCGACTTGCAGGCGACGATAATGCTGGTGCAGACGTTCGTTTCGCCAACTTGGCGTATACGCTTCGCGGCTTGGCCTTTTGGATTCCGGACGATGTCTGAAATGATGTTCGTATCCAAGAGATAGCGCATCAAAAATCGACCGGCTCGGGAGGAAGATCCTCGATCTCAGGGAACTCCTCCTCGATCGGTTCTAGCGTATCGAGCAGTTCTAGAAGCGATTTTTTCGGCGCTGGCTCAATGATGATCTTGTCGCCTTCTTTTCGCATGATCGCGTCGTTGCCCGGAAAATCGAATTCCCGGGGGATGCGAACGGCTCTGTTACGGCCATTCTTGAACAGTTTGACGTGACGTTCGACTTCCATCCCGGCCTCCGCGTGGCATATGCCATAGCATAGGCCAATGCCACACTCTCGTCCATAGCAAGCGCCGCCGCGCGCCAATGAGGTTCCCTTGCCCAAAATCGACATCGTCCAGGAGGCGCAGGAGCGCCTCGAAGCTGCATGGCTGCAAGATCGCGAGAACCGCGAAGACGCCTTCACCGACCTCAAATTCCTCGCCGGCGACCAATGGCCGGACACCATCCGCCTGCAGCGCGAGGCGCAGAACCGCCCCTGCCTCACCATCAACCGGCTGCCGCAATTCGTGAACCAGGTGGCGAACAGCGTGCGCATGAACCCGCCCGCCATCAAGGCGATCCCGGCGGGCGGCGAGGCGACGCAGGAACTCGCCGAGATCTACACGGGCCTGTTCCGGCAGATCCAATACCGCTCGAACGCGACGCATGTGTTCGCGAACGCGGTCTATAATGCGGTGGCGTGCGGCATCGGGCATTTCCGGCTCGTCACCGAATATGTGGACGACGGCGCCTTCGAGCAGGAAATCCGCATCAAGCGGATCCAGCACCCGCTGTCGGTCTTCTGGGCGCCAGGCTCGGTCGAGCCGGACCGGTCGGACGCCGAATATTGCCTCGTTTCCGAATTGATCGGCCGCAAGGACTTCCAGAAGCGCTTCCCGGATGCGGCCATGTCCGATTTCATGGCGCTGTCCGATCTCGACGCCGAGAGCGGCCTGTTCTGGGCGAGCCGCGACGCCGTGCGCGTCTGCGAATACTGGGTGAAACGGCCGACCGAGCGCACCATCGCGCGGCTGGCGACGGGCGAGACCGTCGACATCAGCGAAGTGAACCAGAAGGAGCTGGAGCAGCTCGACATCATCGCCGAGCGCAAGGTCAAGTCGCACAAGATCGAGCATTATCTGCTGAGCGGCGAGGAAGTGCTGGAGGGGCCGAACGCATGGCCGGGGCGCTATATCCCGATCTTCCCGGTGATCGGCTCGGAGACGCCGCTTGAAACGAAGACGATCCGCAGCGGCCTGATCCGCTTCGCGCGCGACCCGCAGCAGCTTTACAATTTCTGGCGTTCCGCCGCCGCCGAAGCCATCGCGCTCGCGCCGCGGGCGCCGTTCCTTGCGACGCTGGCCATGATCGCCAAGTTCAAAGGCCAGTGGGACACGCAGAACACCGTTTCGAGGCCATACCTGCTCTATGAGCCGGACCCCGATGCACCGGACGCCCGGCCGGTGCGCGAGCCGCCGCCGGACATTCCGGCCGCGCTTGTACAGGAGGCGGCCATCGCCGCCGACGAGATGAAGGCCACCACCGGCATCTACGACGCCTCGCTCGGCGCGCAGTCGAACGAGATTTCCGGCATCGCCATCCTCGCCCGCACAAACCAGGGCGACAACTCCGCGCTGCACTATCAGGATAACCTGATGGCGACGCTCAATCATCTCGGCGCCGCGCTGATCGACCTCGTGCCGAAGATTTACGACAGCGAGCGCACCGTGCGCATCATGCGCGAGGACGACAGCCACCAGCCGGTGCGCATCAACGTGCCGGTCATGGGCGTCGACGGCAAGCCGATGCTGCTCAACGATCTCGGCCAGGGGACCTACGACGTGCGCGTGAAGATCGGCCCCGCCTACGCCACGCGCCGAGCGGAGGCCGCCGGCGCGATGCTGCAATTCATGCAGGCTGTGCCGCAAGCCGCCAGCGTGGCCGGCGACCTCGTGGCCCGGAACATGGATTGGCCGGGCGCCGGCGAAATCGCGGACCGGCTGAAGCGCACGCTGCCGCCGCAGATCACAGGCGACGCGCCGCCGCCCAGCGTTGAAATCGCACAAATTCGTCTGCAGGCTTACCAGGAGGACATGGCTCAAGCTCAGTTGGGCCGCGTCCAGGGCCTCGCCGCGAAATCCCAGGCGGATGCAGTAAAAGCTCGCGCCGAAGCGGTGGACGCGGGCGCGCAGGCGGCGTCATCCGCAGCCGCCCTTCTCTACGGAGCGCAACAGACAAAAGCCGAAGCCGAGCCGCAGAATAACTTACTTCAGAACCAAGCGACGCGCGCCTCAACCATCGTCTGACGACGCAATCAGAGCAGGCCTCCAGCCAATCGATCCTCGCAGGGCGCACGCATTCCACACTGCGCCGACTTCGACACGAACCTCCGCAAGCCATGGGACCGAACATGACAGAACAAGACGAAACTCCAGCCCGGAATGATGAAGACGCTTTGGCGTCCAAAGGGCAGACCGAGCCCAATGAAAGCGAAAGCGACGCGGGCGCCGCGACGCCCGCGCCTCACCCGGGCGAGGGCAACGGCCGCTTGCGGCAGCTTCTCCGCGCCAAGCGCGCCGCGGAGACGGTTGCGGCGAACACAGCGGCCCACGCGGCCGAGCTTCGCCAGCAGGCGCAGAGCCCGGCGCGCCCAGGAGATTATCGGTCGTCCGAAGACTGCACGCGCGCAATAGCCGAACAGGCCGCCCGCGAGGTGGGCGCCGAAATCTTGGCGCGGCAGGCGAACCAGGCGCAGGAGCTTGCGGCGCGGGCAGCCCACGAGGCCTGGCTCGAGTTCGACAGCATCCTTCCGCCAGAAGGCGCCGGATTTCGATGAGATCGCTCACAACCCGAATCTTACGATTACGCCGTCCATGGCCGACGCCATCCGCGAATTGAGCCGCGGCCCCGAAATCGCCTACTATCTCGGCAGGAACCCTGCCGAAGCGAGCCGCATTGCAAGCCTTCCGCCCGTCTCGCAGGCCACCGCCATCGCACGCCTCGAAGCGCGCATCGACGCGCCGCAGGCCTCCGTCAGCAAGGCGCCGGAGCCCGTGGGAACGCTATCGGGACGCTCAGCCTGGCGGCGGCAAACGGATTGAAGACATGAGCTTCGAAGAATACCGCCGCGCGCGCGGATACTGATCGGCCTCTCATAGTTCACCTTCGCCTTTCCCCACGCCCTGCGAAAGGAGCGCCGGTATTTGCGGCGCGTCCTGCGTCGGTCTGCGCCTTTTTTTCTTAAAGGAGACTGCAATCAATGGCTTCAACCCTGCTTTCCCCCAGCATCATCGCCAAAGAAGGCTTGATGCAGCTCGATAATAATCTTGTCGCCGCCAACATGGTCTACCGCGCCTACGAGTTGGAGTTCGGCGAGGCGAAGATCGGCGATACGCTCACTATTCGCAAACCGGTCAAATACGCCTGCGCACGGGCGCCGTCGCCCAGATGCAGGACGCCATCGAAGGCAAGGTCCAGATCCAGATCGACACGCAGCGCGGCGTCGACTTGCGCTTCCCGACGAAGGACCTGACGCTGACCATCGATCGCTTCTCGGAGCGCTATCTGAAGCATCCCATGATCGCGCTCGCTAACCAGGTCGATCTCGATATCCTGTCGATGCAGAAGTATGTATGGAACTGGGTCGGAACGCCGGGCCAGACGCTGTCTGGGTACAAATCGTTCATCCAGGGGCCGCAGCGCCTCGACGAGATGGCCGTGCCGACGCCACGGACCGCGTGTCTTTCGCCGTCGGATTTCTACGGCATGGCGTCGAGCTTCACCGGCCTTTATGTGCAGGATGTCGCCAAGTCGGCGCTTGAAAGATCGAAGCTGCCGATGGTCGGCAACACCGATTGCTACTCGTCTCAGAACGTCCTGAGCTACACCGTCGGCGCCTATGCGGGAACGCCGGTCATCTCCGCGACCGCCTCCGCGAATGGCGTCACAAACACGGGCGTGACCACCTATCTTGCGGTGAAGGATACGAACCAGACCGCAATACTTGTCGATGGCCTGACCGCGGGCGCAACCCTCAACCAGGGCGACGTCTTCACCATCGCTGGCGTACACGCGGTGAACCCGGTGACGAAGCAGGTTCTGCCTTACCTTCAGCAGTTCGTGGTGGGCGCGCCTGTAACCGCGACCGGGACGGCCGACGCCATCACGATCTCGCCCGCAATCATCGTCTCGTCACAATATCAGACGGTCAGCGCGGCGCCCGCGCAGAACGCGGCGCTCACCTTCGCGGGAGCCGCAGGCGCTTCCTACCCGCAGAACCTCGTCTTCCATGAGAATGCGTTCGCGCTGTGCATGGTCCCGATGGAGCTTCCCGAGGGCGCCGTCAAGAAAGCGCGGCAGAGCTACAAGGGCCTGTCGATCCGCGTAATCTGCGACTACGACATCGTGAACGACATCAACATGTGGCGTCTGGATATTCTGTACGGCGTGAAGCCCATCTATCCCGACCTCGCCACGCGGCTTTCCGGCTCCGCGGCCTAGCGCTTATCGTCATGGCCGGGCTCGACCGGCTCGACCCGGCCATTCAGCTGACAAACGTAGTCGTGTTCAAACCGTCCACGTCCCCGGCCTCGATCCGGGGATTGGAGGCGGCCATGACCCCATCCATTGAGGAGTCTCCCATGCCCGTAAGACAGCTTTCCGACGGCAATCCCGACGGCGCCGTGCTCGGCCAGAGCGCGAGCGATCTCATCTCCTTCTACAATGCAGCGCCGGTCCCGCAACGCTCGGGCGCCGCGCAGGCGGCCGTTCCCACGACCGCGCCGACGAATGCATCTCCCTATGGTTTTTCCCAAGCGCAGGCGCAGGCCATTATCACGCTGCTCAACGAGATCCAGGCAACGCTCGTCGGCCTTGGCCTGATGAAAGGCTCGTAATGAGCCGCGACACGCGCCTGTGGATGTACCGGAAAGGCGAGGCCCGCCTTTTCGAGCATCCCCATCATGTGCCCGGCGGCGAAAACTGGCAGCGGTTCCCCGTCGCCGGGGACGAGACAGGCGACATCCCCGAAGCCGCGGCCCAGACTCTGCAAGACGGCGATCTCTCGAAGGAAGACAAACTCGACAGTATGTCCCGCCAGCGTCTCATGAGGGTCGCCGCGGATTGCGGCGTCCGTTTCGGGAGCGCCTGGACCAAGGCGCAATTGAAACAAGCGATTATCGAGGTCTTGCATGACAACAGCGCGTGATATCGTGGCCGGCGCATATCAACGGCTCGGCCTTTTGCCGCTCGGGTCGGATCTCGATCCCGAGCGCGGCGCCGCCGGCCTCGCCACCTACAACGATATGCTGAACGCATGGGCGGCGGATGGCGTTTTCCCCGGCGGCCCGAACCCGCCGATCCAGGAAACCGACGGCATCTACCTGATCGGCGACTTCATCAACGGAAACGCCCCCGACACCGCCGGAGCATACCCTCCCTATGGTCCGAGCGATGCCTCGACGCCGCCCGTTGACAACGCCTTGTCCCTCGGGCTCAACGACCCGTTCCCGTTCCCTGCGCAATTTGTGGAGGGGACGAAGGCGTTGCTCGCCGTGGAGCTTGCGCCGCAAAGCGGGATCGAACCGCAGCCCTCGATCCAAAAGCGCGCGGAGAAAGCCTATCAGGCGCTACTCGCCTACTACGTGGTTGCGCCACGGGCCGGGCAGGACACGGCGCTGACCTGGATGCCGAGCCTTCGGCGTTACGGCTTCCGCTGAGTTTGACTCTCATGGCCGGGCCTGACCCGGCCATGAGAGCTTCACGTCGAAAATCTGTGACTTCACAACTGGATGGTCGCCCAGATGGGAAGCCATGACAGCAGGAGCCATGACATGGTCGCAATCGAGTTTGGGCATACGTCGGACCCTGACAAGAGCGGGTTTGCGAGCGCGCAGCGCCTTTTGAACGGGTATGCGGAGCCGCAAGGCCAAACCGCGAAATCGCCGCTCCCGGTTTATGCGACGCCTGGCACGTCGCGGTTCGACACCGGCAATTCAGGCCTGACCGGCCCCTGCCGCGGCATGCTCTACGTCTACAATACGGGTCTTTATGTCGTGGCGGGAAATTCGGCGGCGCTTTTCGACGATAACGGGAACGCCACGGCCGTGACAGGCTCGATTCCGGGCGCGTCCATGGTCATGATGGCAGTCAACCAGGCGGCGGATCCGCAAATCGGGATTGTCGCGGATGGCGTCTATTCCGTCCTCGACACAGCCGCGAACACCGTTACGCAGCCCAGCGTGCCCGCACTCCCCTCCCCGAACAGCGTGACCTTCATCGATGGCTACCTCGTTTTCTCGATCGCGGATGGCCGCATTTTTCAAACGAATCTGAACGATGCGCTGACGGTCAACGCGTTGGCTTTCGCCACGGCCTCGAGCCGGCCGGATGGGCTGCGGCGGATCGTGACCCATCGCGGGGCCCTTATCGCCCTTGGCGAGACCAGCCTTGAAATTTGGGAGGACGCCGGCACAACGCCTTTCGCCTTCGCGCCGATCAGGGCGGATATCGATATCGGCTGCATCGCAGAAAACACGGTCGCCAGCGTCGCCGACGCGCTTATGTGGGTGGATCAGAATGGCATCGTCCGGCAGCTCGCCGCATCCGAGCCAGTCCGCATCTCGACATACGCCATAGAACGCGCGATTTCCAATCTCACCTGGGACGAGCGGCGCGCGCTCCGCGGGGTCTACACCCATTTCAATGGCCACGATTTTTATGCGGTCACAAGCCCCTATTGGACCTATGAATTCGACCTTGCCACCGGGCTTTGGCACGAGCGGACAAGCGGCGGACTTCAGAACTGGTTCGCTCAAGGGTTCGAATCGTTCAATGGCAAGGTTGTGATCGGCTCCAGCCTCGACGCCACGCTCCACATGCTTGACGACGCTTCCCAAACCGAAAGCGGCAACCCCTACCTCTTCCTGGCGCAGTCGGCGCCTGTGCACGCCTTTCCAAGGGGGCTGATCATCGATCAACTGGACGTCGACATCATCCCGGGCGTCGGCATCACCGGATCGACCGCTGAAGCCGCCAACCCTAAAATCGTGCTGGATTGGTCCGACGATGGGGGAAACACCTGGACCGGGGGCCGCGTCGCCTCGCTGGGCCGCGTCGGCGAGTGGTTCGCAGTGGCGAGCTTCCACCAGCTTGGCGCGACGCGCAGGGCTGGCCGAACCTTCCGCCTGTCTTCTTCGTCTCCGGTCATGCGCGGCATTCTCAACGCAGACGCGCGGGTGAGGCCCACACTGGCATGACCGGGCAATCAAACCTTTTCAGCCGCTTCGGGTTTCAGGTCGGCCCGGATGGCAAGATCGATAACTACACGCGCGCCTTCTTCTCGAAGTTCAAGGGCCGCGTCGGCCCTGCTGTTCCCGATCTGGCGTCGGACGCGTCCTGGGCGCAAGTGGCGGCGACAACCAACGCGCTTATCCAGGAATTCGTCGCGCAAGGCTGGACCCAGAAGGGCTTCGACGCCGATGAAACCTCTTTCGCCAACGCGATCCAGGCTGTGACCATGATCCCGGCCGCAACCGAGTGGGGCTATGCGCCCTATGAGGTGCTGCGCGATCAAATCACGACGGGCGTCGAGTTTGTGGCGACGGAAAACGCCTACAGCGTGTACGACTCCTCGCAATGGGTTATCCAGTACGCCGAGGCGGCTAGAGCAGGCCGGATCGGCAATCCGGCCTGCGATTGGGCTACCTCGCTTAACAGCCTTCAAAATCAGCTAACGAGCCTCGGCCTCGTCAACCTCTACGTCGCATGGTACGGAAACGATCTTCGCGCGGCGTCCTGCACGCTGACGCCGGGCGTCACGCGCCCAGACTTCGGCGAAGCGCCGCATGAATGGTCGTGCAACGGCCTGAACCGGAGCCAGGCGCATCTGGTTTCGACCGTCAACGGCGCGGCGGCGTTCGGCGGAACTCCAGACGATCAGTCCGTGGTCGATGCGATCAAGGATTTGAAGGCGAGGGGCCTGCAAGTTTGTCTTACGCCCTTCATTTTGATGGATATTCCCGCCGGCAATACGTTGCCCGATCCCTATAGCGGCGGCGCGGGCCAGGCGGTCTATCCCTGGCGCGGACGCATCACGAAGCAATACTTGACGGCCGACAAGACAAGCGCTGTGGCAAGCGAAGTCGCAGCCTTTGTGACGCAGTACAACGCTTTCGTGCTGCATTACGCCAACTTATGCGCGTCCGCGGGCGGTGTGGACGTGTTTTTGCTCGGCACGGAGCTGCGCGGCCTGACCTGGCTGCGGGACGCGGAGGGGAGCTATCCTTTCGTCTCCGCGCTGGTGCAGCTTGCCGCCGGCGTGAAGGCCATTTTGCCGAACGCTGAGATCACTTACGCCGCGGACTGGTCGGAGTGGTTCGGCCATCAACCGCCCGACGGCTCCGGGGATGCGTTTTTTCATCTCGATCCCCTCTGGTCGGACGCCAACGTCGCCGCAATCGCCTTCGACAATTATTGGCCGCTTTCCGACTGGCGCGATACGGCGCCAAACATCGATGAGGTGGTGAAGTCCGACGGAACGCTGACGGCAATCACGGATTACGATTATCTGATGGGCAATGTCCGCGGCGGCGAAGGCTATGACTGGTACTATGCGAGCCAGGCCGACCGGACCTCGCAAACCCGCTCGCCGATCACCGACGGCGCGTATAACAAGCCCTGGATTTACCGCTACAAGGACATCTGGAACTGGTGGTCGAACCAGCATTTCAACAGACTGGCTGGCGTCGAAAGCACGTCGCCGACAGCATGGATCCCGCAATCGAAACCGATCTGGTTCACCGAGCTTGGGTGCCCTTCGGTCGACAAGGGATCGAACCAGCCAAACGTCTTCTACGACCCGAAGTCCTCCGAAAGCGCCTTCCCCTACTTTTCGGACGGCACTTCGGATTATCTTATTCAGAGGCGCTATCTCGATTCCATGCTGCGCTTCTTTACCCCAAGCGACCCCGAATTCACCGAGGACCGCAATCCGCAAAGCCTGCTCTACGCTGGACGCATGGTCGATCTGACCCGCGCGATGATCTACACCTGGGACGCAAGGCCCTACCCCTATTTCCCATTGTATACATCGGTTTGGAGCGACGGTCCGAACTGGACCTTCGGTCAATGGATAGGCGGCAAGCTCTCAACCTACGCTCTGCCGCAGGAGCTTGATAGCATGGCAGTTTCAACAACATACGCCCCCCTGAGCCCATACATCATCGATCCGGCGACCGGAAAGCTCGACAAACAATACCGCGATTTCTTCCAGGGGATTGAATTCATACAGGGCGACCCCATCGCCAGCGTCTCGCTCGACCCGACGCCCACAGAGGCGGCCAACGCGATCAATTCCCTGCTTGCGGTGCTGCGATCTCAAAACCGGCTTTCGACATGAATGCGAGCAAGCTCGCGCGGCGCGCGACGCCCGGCGATGTCGCGAGAGTTGTCGAGCTTGGATTGCGGTTCTACGGCGAGGAGGGTGGCCGCTTGGCCTCCCCGAAAGCGCTGGCGAGTTTCATCTTCTCGCACATCGGCGTCCCCGATCGCGTCCTCCTCGTCTCGGGCGAGCCCATCGCCGCCGGCCTCTGCGGGATGATGGCGCCGCACTATCTAACGGGCGAGCCAACCGCATTCAAGACCGCGTGGTACGCGATCCCCGGCGCGAGGGGATACGGCGCCCATCTGCTTCGAGCGTTCGAAGCCTGGGCGAAAGAGAACGGCGCCCGGCGCCTGATCGTGGCGGGGCGGAACGAACGAACCTTGGCCCTTCTCGAACGGCTTCACTTTCAGCCTCTTGAAACAGTCTATTCAAAGGATCTCCCATGGCAGAAGCAGCCCTTCCCGCCGTCCTAGGCGGCGCAACCTCCGCGCTCGGCAGCTACTTTGGCGCACAGACCGCTGCAAACGCCGCCAACCAGTCCGCAGCGCTTCAGCAGCAGCGCTTCAATCAAGCCGCCAGCTATCAAGAGCCCTTCGTTCAAAGCGGCCAGAATGCGCTGAGCCAGTATGACAACGCCATCGGCGTCAACGGCGCGACGGCTCAGCAATCCTATTATACGAATTTCCAGAACGATCCCGGTTTCCAGGCGAGCGTGAACTACGGACTTCAGCAGGTCCAGGCGAGCAACGCAGCGAGAGGCATGGGCCTCTCTGGAAACACACTTGCCGCGCTTCAGGACTATTCGCAGCAGGCGCTTTCGCAGGAATATCAGACGCGTCTGCAAGATCTGCTGCAGGGCGCACAGCTTGGCGCGTCTTCAGCGAACGCGCTGACTTCCGCGTCTACGTCGAGCGGCGCGACCCAAGGAAACTACAATCTTCTGTCCGGCCAATATCAGGGGACTGGGCTGACGAACACCGTGAACGCGCTCTCTGGCGCAGCGAATAACTACGCGAACTATTATTACGGCGCCTAATAAGGAAAGTTCCCGATCATGATTGCCGCCATCAATGTATCGAACAGCGCCGCCCGGGGCGCGGAGCCTCGCAATGCCCTTGCCGGAGGCGCCCAACACCATTCGCCGGCGCGCCGCGGTCCGCATCGCCTGTCGCCGGCATTCCAGGCTCAGCTGTTAAGAAGCGCCATTGGACATGCCGCCGTCCTCTCGGACACGCCCGAAAAATGGGCGGCGACGCTCGCGCTTCTCAAGCAGCATGGCGTCGACGCGACAGGTTATGACGACTTCGATACCGGCCGGCCTCTGGCGATCGCCGCTTCGGGCGTGGCGCCCCTGCCGGATTCCGAAGAGAACGCACCGGCGCCCGAAGCTTCGCCGTCATCTTAAAAGTTCGATATCCAAATCAGGAGAAGAACGAAGCCAGCGGTTCCGGCAAGAGCATGCGTGGCGAGCATGAACTCGCCATTGCGGCGCGATCTCTGACCCAATAGCGGAGCGGTAAAGCCGGAGAGCATCGCGAGCCCGAAAAAGCCCAACGCCGCCGTCCCGAATGAGCCTGCCTTCAACATCACGCCGCTCGGCGCGCCGTGAATGAGTATCGCGACCTGCTCAACGCCGCCCATGCCGACAAGGATATGCGCGCCGAGCCAGGCCTTTATCGGACGGACGCGGCGCAGATAGAGGAGTCCGAGATAAACGCCGACGGCCACTGCGAAGGATACCAGGAGAAGGGCGGGTAGTATTATCATTCTCTCTCCTGGCCGGTTTCGCGAAATTCGCAAGTGCGGGCAAGCTCTGACTTGTGTTTAGTTGAGCGCGGCGGCCTGAGGCCGTCAATCGGTTTGTTTGGCGAACGGCTTCACGTCAAAGTGCGCGCGCCACGCCGTCGCTTACGGGTTCGCTTTCTGGGCTGGACCATCTTCCCGTGACTTTTGAGAGCCAATCCTTCAGGGTGTCCTCGGATCGGCTATAGGCCACAGGCTGCTCCTGAAGCGAGACCGGCATGACAATCGAAAGCCCGGCTGAAGACCTTTTGTTCGACGTGAGCGGCGACATCGCCCGCATCACCATCAACCGGCCCGATGCGCGCAACGCCTTCACCTTCGAGATGTACGAGAAGCTGGCGCGCTGCTGTGAGGCTGCCGACGCAGACGAAGAAATCAAGGTTCTGATCGTAACCGGCGCGGGCGCCAAGGCGTTCTCGGCTGGCACCGACATATCGTGCTTCCGGGACTTCAAGACGCCGGACGATGCGCTCGGCTACGAGGCTTTCATGGATCGTGTGCTGGGCGGACTTGAGCGCTGCCGCGTCCCCACGATTGCGGCGATCTCGGGCGCATGCACGGGGGGCGGCGCGGCTATCGCGGCCTGCTGCGATTTGCGCATCGGAACGGCGGACACAAAGCTCGGTTTTCCCATCGCGCGCACCTTGGGCAATTGCCTTTCGGTCGCCAACCTTGCGCGGCTTTCGGCTTTGGCCGGCCCATCGCGCGTCAAGGACATGATTTTCACGGCGCGGCTCCTAGAGGCGAGGGAGGCGCTGCAAATTGGCCTTCTCACCGAGGTCGTCGAAGATCGCGCGGCGCTCGACCGGGTCGCCGGCGAGATTGCGCAGCGGATTACGAGCTTCGCGCCGCTGACGCTGCGCGCCACCAAGGAAGCCTTCCGGAGGCTCCAGGCCCGCGCGCTCCAGGACCAAGACCAGGACAACGACCTCATCCTGATGTGCTACATGAGTGAAGACTTCCGTGAGGGGATGGCGGCTTTCCTCGAAAAGCGCAGCCCCCGGTGGAAAGGCCGATGACCCGACTTCAGCCGAATTGATGGCGTCACACATTGCTTCTACTGTGAGCAGAGGCGCATCGACGAGGGCGAGGGAATGACACAGCCGCAAAAACCGGCGCGCGACGCAACCTGGGACATAGCGCGCGGCATCGGCATGATGTTGGTAATATACGGCCATTTGCTTGAGCCCCTGTATCCGGCCAATGCGGCGATGGGCCGGGGCATCATGGAGTTGGCGGCTGTTCAGTGGCAGGTCATGTATTCCTTCCACATGATGCTGTTCTATCTGGTTTCTGGCGCCGTGAACCGTAATCTGCCGAAGAAGGCATGGCCGGACGTGTTGCGCGGCTCCCTGCGGCTCTTGGCGCTGGCCTGGGTGGTGCACATCCTCGGCGCGTTTTTTGCGATGGCGGCGGGCTACGCGCCGGAGGAGGCGACACACTCGGTCTGGGGCGCGGCAGTATACGTCATCGAGCCCATTCTGGAGGGCTATTGCTGGTCGGTCGGTGTGCTTTGGTTTCTCACGTCGCTCTGCTTCGTGCAGCTCCTGGCCTACCTTTTTCTGCGGTATTTGCCTGCGCTGATCGTCGTCTTGATCGGCGTTGCTGGAACCGTCGCCGTGGTCTATTTCGATGCGCCGAACTACTTCCTTTTCCGGACGTGGATGCCGGGCCTTGCCTTCTTCGCTATCGGCTATCTGTGCTCGCAATGGAATGTGCGCTGGCCTCTCTGGCTTTGGATACCGCTGCTTGGCGCCGTGATTTTCCTCGCGCCCCTGAACAGCGGCTGCTCGTTTTCTTTCAGTGGCCCCTGTGAAATATTTGGGACCAGGCCATTCGGCATCAGGATGTTTGGAGGCAGCTACGGGTATTTGCCGCTGTTCTTCCTCTCGTCGCTGCTCGGCTCCATCATGATTGTGAGCTTGAGCGCCGGTCTGGCCAAGCTCCGCGCTTCAGCCATTTTCGCTTATGCGGGGAGGGAGAGCCTCAACCTTTTCATCATCAATGGGTTCGTGGCGACCTTTCTGCCGCCCTACATTCAACGGATCCCTTGGCCGCATCTCACGGCGCCGATGTATCTGGGGCTGGCGGTCGGCGTGGTCGCGGCGCATCTCCTCGCGCTGCAGCTCCTGAAGCCGGCGCTTTCCGTCCTCGACACATCAACCGTCGCAATCGCCAACGGGCTTGTTCGGCTCGTGGCGAGGGCGCCGGAGCCCAAACCCGCCTGACGGCAATGCCGGTCCACCTCGACCGGGCATATAAATTCGCAAAGGAAAAGGGCGCTCGCCGATGATGACGAAGAGCGCCGCAACAGGCAGCGCAGCGCGCCGCTTAAGGCTTATGTCGAAGCGATAAGGCCGCCAGCCCATAAAGCGCTGCGTCCTCCTTCTCGACGAGGGCCAAAGGAATGCGCTTCATCCACGCCTTCATGGGACCCTTGTTTTCAAACGCCTCGCGGAATGCTCCTCGATCCGCGGCGTGGACGAAGCCCTTGGCCACACTGCCAACGAGGAAGACCCCGTCCCAGGCCGCCAGCGTCAACGCAAGATTGCCGAGAACATCGCCCGCGATGTGCGTGAAGAGCCGAAGCGTGGCCGCGATTTTGGCGTCGGAAGCCGATAGAGCGCAAATCTCGGCAGCTGTGTATAGAGGCGCGTCCTCGCAAAGCGCAGCATGCAAGTTTGAAAGCCCGCGCCCCGACAGGGCGTCCTCGACGGACTTGAACTTGGGCCGCAGTCTGCTCTCATGACCCTCCGGCAGGGGCAGCGTCATGTGGCCGGCTTCGCTCGGGGACGACATCCAACCGGCGCCGGTCTTGACCAGTCCGGCCGCGCCGAAGCCCGTGCCGATGTTGGCGATCAGAAGCCTGTGCGCGGTCTCAAGGTTAGGCGGCGGCTCCCCAAGCAACATGTACTCGCTAACCGCCAGCATCGGAAGGCAGTGCGCCGCAGCCTCCACGTCGTTAATCACGGCGCAAGGGGCGCCGATTTCCGCAGCCACCTCCGCTTCATGAATAGTCCACGAGATGTTTGTAAGTTTCGCGGACCCTGAAGCCACAGGCCCGGCTGCGCCTATGGCGGCGCCGCAGCAACCGGCAATACCGCCTGTCTCGTCGGCGTAGAAGCGCAACGCATCCAGGAAGCTGTCAAACCGGGCGACCGGATAGGAGAACCGCTCAACGACGTTGTCTTCGTCGAATACGCGCGCGAACCTTACATTGGTGCCGCCTACATCGGAGATAAGACGCCAGCAAGTCATGAGACCGCCTCGGGAACGCGCGCGCTTAGCACATCGAGGAAGCTCTTGCGCCAGAAACGAACATCGTGCGCCTTGATGCGGCGCAGAAGGGCCGCATGCCGGTCTTTCCGTTCCTCAATGGGCATGCAAAGCGCTGTCTGCATGGCGTTCGCCATAGCTTCGATGTCATAAGGATTCACCATCAGCGCCTCCCCGAGTTCTTCCGCTGCGCCCGCAAATTTCGAAAGGATCAAGACGCCCGGATCTTCCTCATTTTGAGCCGCGACGTACTCTTTCGCCACAAGATTCATGCCATCCCGCAACGGCGTCACGAGACCGACTTCGCTGCCTCTGAACAGCGCGGCAAGCGTATCGCGCGGCATGGCCCGATGCACATACCTGACCGGCGTCCAGTCAAAGTCGCCGAATTCGCCGTTGATCGCGCCCGAGAGCCCCTCCAACTCGGTGCGAATGTTGACGTAGGCCTCCACCTCGATCCGCGTGGGCGGAGCGATTTGCATGAGTGTGACCGTTTTCCAGCGCTCAGGATGCATCTCGAGAAACTTGCGGAACGCCTTGAAGCGCTCGGCCAGCCCCTTCGTGTAGTCGAGGCGGTCGACGCCGATGATATGCGAGCGGACGATGGTGCGGCGATTGAGCCTCTCGATCTGCGACGCCGCTTCCCGGGTCCGCGCCGCCGCCGCGAATTCGTCCACGTCGATGCCGATCGGAAAAGCGCGCGCGATAATGGTTCGGCCAAAGGCTGCAATCCGGCCGTCTTCGAAAACCTGACCGCCAATGTGGTCGGTCACGAACCGCCTGAAGTTTCCGACGTCGTTCGAGGTCTGGAAGCCAAGGACATCGAACTGAAAAAGCGACTCGATAAGCCAAGTGTGTGCGGGCACGGCTTGAAGCAGCTCAGGAGGCGGAAATGGAATATGCAAGAAGAAGCCGAACCTCTGCTTCGCTCCAAGCGCTCGCAACTCATTACCAAGAGACATAAGGTGATAGTCGTGGCACCAGACAAGGTCATCGGGTTCTAGCAACGTCGCCAGCGCGTTCGCAAAATTCTTGTTTACGCGTTTGTAACCCTCAAGATAGGCAGGTTCAAACTTAACGAGATCGAGACGGTAGTGGCACACGGGCCAAAGAACTTTGTTGGCAAAGCCTAAGTAATATTCTTCATAATCCTGCTGTGTCATCGGAATGGTGGCGATGGTCACGTTGTTTTGGACGGTCGTTGTCACCTCGATGGGCGTTCCTTCCTCTGCAATATCTCCATCCCACCCAAACCATATGCCGCCAATGGATCGAAGCGCATCGCCGAGCGCCACGGCAAGGCCGCCCGATTGAACCTGATTATCGAGATCGGCGACACGGTTCGATACGATGACGAGACGGCTCAAACGAATGCCTCCCAAGGTTTTGACAGCCTGGTTGCCCCGTTTATGATGCCGACCATCGAGTAGGTTTGAGGGAAGTTGCCCCAAGCCGCGCCCGTGAGTGGATCGGTATCCTCAGACATAAGTCCCAAGTGGTTACGAGCGTTCAAAAGAGATTGAAAGATTTCCCGGGCCTGATCCGTTTTTCCAGCGCGGGCCAGGGCATCGAGCCGCCAGAAGGCGCAAATGTTGAAAGCGGTTTCGGGCACGCCGAAATCGTCGGCAGCCTCGTAACGCATCATGAAAGGCCCACGCCCCAGGACCTTCTCCAATTGCGTCAAGGTGGAAATGAAGCGCGGGTCCTGGCCGTCCAAAAAGCCAAGTTCGCCCATCAAGAGAACGGAGGCGTCCAAATGCTCGCCACCGAAGCTCTCGACGAAGGCTTTTCGCTTGTCGGACCAGGCCGACGATAGAATTTTTTCCCTGATCAACTCCGCCCTTTGCCTCCAGAATGACGCCCGGTCCTGTTTTCCAACGTAGGACGCGATCTTGGCGAGGCGATCGCAGGCTGCCCAGCACATCACGCTCGATGAGGTATGAACCCTTGCCCTCGATCTAAGCTCCCAGATCCCGGCATCAGGCTCATTGTGCAGCTTGAAAGCCTGCTCGCCGACGAGTTCGAGCTTCATGAAGTCGTCGATGGCCGCCCTGACGGAGAGTTTTTTGTCGATGAAGGCTTGAGCGGATCCGAGAATGAGATTGCCGTATGTATCGTGCTGGAAGTGCTCATAGGCCTGGTTGCCAATTCGCACCGGCCGGTTGTCATAAGGTCCGCCGCTCTGAAAACCGGGCAAATGATCGGCCGTGCTCTCGACAAGCGACTCCTCGAGTGCGATCCCATATACTGGCTGTATGTGGCCGTCTGTCGAGGCGACGACATTCATGATCCAGCGGTAATAGTTCTCTAACGTCCGCCCCGCAGAGAGGCTCGTCAGCGCGCGAATGACGAAGTAAGCGTCGCGCACCCAGCAATAGCGGTAGTCCCAGTTCCTGGCTGTGCCGGGCGCCTCCGGAATGCTTGTCGTCATGGCGGCGACGATGGCGCCCGTCGGCTCGTAAGAACAAAGCTTGAGCGTGATCGCCGCCCTGATGACGGCGTCTTGCCACTCGGGCTGCAGCGCAAGCCGGAGGCTCCAATTGAGCCAATACAAATGGGTTTGTTCCTCGAACTCACGCGCTATGCCAAGAGGGCTGTTCGTAAGCGTCTCGTCCGGCCCAAGGACGATGTTGATCGGATCGTCGAGGTTGAACGCCGTTTCCTTGAGTATGTAAGCGATAGGGGCGTCGGTGGTGACGCGAAGCGTCATATCGGGCCCGCAATAGCGGATGTGATTCGAGCCGGACGTTATCGAGGGGCCAAACTCGCCGTATCTGAAGCGGGGCCTTATTTTGATACGAATGCGAGGCCGCCCTTCCTTCACCTCGATCCTGCGGATCAGGGTCTGCGGCCTGAATGGCCGGTTCCGCGTGTAAAAGCGTGGGATGAAGTCTGTGACTTCAATCGAACCGCTTTCGCCGTGGAGGACGGTCTTCAGGATTGCAGTGTTGGGAACGTAGGCCTGCTCGGACGCCTTGAATCCCACCAATTCGACAGCCATTGCCCCATCGTTTGGATCCCGGCTGACGCTCCCCAGGAGCTGATGAAATACCGGATCTCCGTCGAACCTCGGAAGACAGCACCAAACGACCCGGGCCTCCTTGTCGACAAGCGCGCTTATGCTGCAATTGCCGATAAGACCGAGATCGAGATTACGCATGACATCAGGTTCCCTTGAGCGTTTGTGCGGTGAGGAGCAGCCAGGTGAGAAATTCGTCGACATTGCACGCCCGCGCCTGAGCCGCCGTCTCGCCCGGTCCCACCTTGATCGAAATTCCGCCGAGCGCGTTGACCGCGGCAAACGCATCCTCATCGGTAACGTCGTCGCCGGCAAAAAACGGCAAACGGCCAACGAAAGGCGGCTCCTTCATGAAATCCTGGATCGCGGTTCCCTTTGTGGCCGTGTGAAGCCGCATCTCAACGACCATCTTCCCGCGCGTCAGAACCACATCGGACAGGCGGCCGGACAAGTCTTCAACAAGCGAAAGACAGAGCGACTCGGTCTCGGGACGAAGGCGATAGTGAAGGGCGAACGCCCCGCGCTTCTTCTCCAGGAGCAGACCTGGGTTATGGCTGACGAAAGATGAGAGAACCTTCTCGACCGATCTGGCGGCGCTCTCTTCGGCGCCTGGCGCGGAAACGGTGGTCCCGCCGTTCCGCCGCTCATACCCGTGAACGCCAGCGGCAGGAAGCTTTAGCGGCGCCAAGAACCTGTCGATCGCGTCGATCTCCCTGCCGGTGACAATGGCGACTGCGCCGGAAGCGGCCTCAAGGAGAATCTCCAGCGCTTGCCGCGCTCGCTCCTCAACAACAACGGCGCCCGGCGTTTCGGCGATCTCGGTCAGAGTGCCATCGAAATCAAAAAAGAAGCCGTAGGCGCCGGCGTCGCGCAAAGTGGGCAAAACAGCCATGGTCGGTTTTCGGAGGGTTCAATCGATTGAGCTTTCAGCTAAGGCGGTCGAAACGGACCTGTCAATAGAATGAGCGATATTTTTAGAATGAGCGATATTTTTTCAGATGCCAGGCAATCAACGTTTCGATAGTTCAACCGCCTCTTCTTTCGCCTAAGGATTATGCGTCCGGAGCTGCTTTTCTGATCAGTTCGTGCTACTCTTTGGTATTGTGGTCATATTTCCGGCGAGGATTTGGCTATGCTCCCGCGAAGCGAGGACCCCAGATTTGCGCCACACCGGAAGCAGGATGCGCCAAAGCGGATACGATGACTTTGATGGCTAGAGTAGGGTGGGCCCTTATTGCGTTCTTTGCGTGGCATACGGCCATCGCATACGCAGGCGAAATCCGAACCGAAAAATTTCCATCGAAAACGCTCGGGCGCGATATGCCCTATGTCGTGTACTTGCCTGACGGCTATCAAGCCGGGCGAAAGCAGTACCCTGTGCTCTACCTTCTGCACGGCGCTGGAGGCGATGAACGCTCCTGGCTGGAGCGGGGCCAGATTAAGGAGAAATCCGACCGGCTTATCGCAAGCGGCGCTATCCCCCCCGCAATCATTGTCATGCCGGGATGCCCCGCGTGCTGGTGGGTGGATGGCGCCAAAGACAAGGCTGAGACAGCGTTCTGGTCCGATCTTGTCCCGACGATCGATAGGCAATACCGAACTATCGAAGGCAGAGGCGGCCGCCTCGTCGCCGGTTTGTCGGCCGGGGGCTATGGCGCGGTTCGGTTTGCGCTTCGCTACCCCGACCGCATCGCCGGGGCCGCCGCCCTAAGTCCAGCCGTCTACGCGGAGTTGGTGCCGCTCACCTCCGCAGCACGCGCTCAACCGCCATTCCTCGGCGCCGATGGACGCTTCGATCAAACAGCTTGGGATGCGCGAAATTATCCTGCCCTTCTTGATCGATATTTTGCCCAGCCTTTGCGCGTTCCCCTCTATCTCGTCACGGGAGACGCCGACAAATTTGGCCTCGCATACGAGACTGCGCTTTTTTTTAAGCGGATGTGCGAACGCCAGCCCAACGGCATTGAATTGCGTATCGTCGGCGGCGATCACAGCTGGAAACTGTGGGAAGCGACGATAGACGACGCGATGCGATACATATTTCAGTTCGCAGACAAGCCTAGGTCAGCTCCGCTTACAGCGACGGCGACAAAGGGGTTGAGCTCGGCAGAGCCTGTTTCGGCCAGTCCTTAGTTAGCGAGCGTCAGGCAAGCGTGCCCTTCCGGCGAATAATAAGCCAGCTGTCGCAGACCGGCTTGAAGCCAAGCTTGGCGTAGCACCGGATCGAGGCCGCGTTAGAAAGGTCCACATACAGACAGGCGGCTGTCCGCCCTTCCAGAAAAATCTGGCGAGCGACATAGGCTGTAATTGCGGCGCCGAAGCCCTGATTGCGGTATTCGCGCGGCGTGAAGACCGAGTTTATCGATGCGGTATGCCGGTTTCGGCGAGCGATCGCGGCCATTGCCACAGGCTTTTCGCCGCAGAACCAAAGCCAGCGGCCGCCGGATCTTATGGACGCCAGCAATTCCTGGTCATTTGGGATCGGATCCGAGGGAATGGCCTCCCGAATGAAGGAAGTCACCCAGGCGCGAATGAGTTGAAGGTCCGGCGAAGATGCACGCCGAGGCGTTCCCGGCGCGCTTGGAACCTGAGGGATTTCAGCCAGCGCTTGAATTTGCTGCCGTTCCTTTCCCTCGAAGGCGACGCCCAACTCTTCGGCTTTTTCGGCGAAGGCAAGCGCGGTTCCGCCAGCCCCAACAACGCCAGGGTAATCGTCGCCGTACATCGTTTCGGCGAAGGCGCGGCATTGCTCCTTCGACAGATTCCCCAAAACTATCGGATAACCGCGCGTCTGAACCGCGCATTCTCCGGGTCCGCCAAGCGACCACTGTCTGATCCCTCCCGGCTCACGCATCTCCCGCAGACGATTGACGATGCTTAAGAGAAGGCCATGCCGGATCTCATCGGCATCAAGGGCCGGTTCATGGAGATCGGCGAATTCGGAGCCAACCATAGCGATCTCATAAAGATCGGGCCGCCGCGATGCGGCTCGCTTGCTCGATACATTGGTTAACTGGGAGGGCGTTCCTCCCAATCAAGAACACTGTGCGCTCAATTATAGAAAGAAAGCCGACTTTTTCAGAGCCCCGATCGGCTCCGCAACGAGAGCGCACAACGTTTCAGCCTGCTGAAGACTGGCTTCAGTAGCGCGTCCGCGCGGACTTCCCGCGGAAAACCCGCAGCAGCGCCGCTTTCAATATGGCGGTCGCCAAAGCACTGCCGGACGAACCTCCCTCGATCTGGGCAGTTTCATACTCAGAATAAATGAGGATTGCATGGCTACTTCCCTTCGCTACCCAAAAGGCTATCAGTTTTTCGATAGCAACGGCAATACGCTGGCGCTTGGACAGCTTTTCTACTACGTCGCTGGCACAACAACGCCGCAAGACACCTATTCCGACAGCGCCGGCACAGTTCCGAACACAAATCCCATTGTTCTGGATGGCTCCGGGCGTTTGCTCGTCGACGTCTACCTTGGCTCGTCGTCCAACTATAAGGAGGTCTTGATGACCTCCAGCGTGACGCTTTCGCCCTGGCCCGACGATAATATTCAGCGCGCCGTTACGGTCTTTACGGGCGACAGCGGCTCAGGCGGAACCGCGGGGCTTGTCCCCGCTCCGGCGGCTGGCTCGGCTGCCGCCAATCAGTTCCTGAGCGCTTCGGGCGCATGGGTCACGCCGCCGAACGCGGCAGTGAGCGTCAATCTTGCTACGACGGCCGCAACGGCCTCGGGCGCCGTCCTAACCTTTGCTTCCGTACCGACCTCGATCACGGCGGGAATGGTGGCGACGGACACGACGCATTCGACCGTGATCCAGGCCGGAACCACTGTTCTTTCTACGACTTCGACGACAGTTACTCTTTCGGCTTCTGTCACTGGCTCGGGCGTTGCAAGCGGCGACACGATCAATTTCAACGGCGCCGCCTCCGCCGTCACGAATCTGAGCGTGACGGAGACGGCGACGACCGTTTCCATCGCCGCATCAAGCGGCGCAGGCGCCACGATCCCCGCAGCGACGGATACGACCGCGGGCGTTCTCGATAGCGCCCGGGCGGCGAAGATCGATGGCCTCGCCACGGTGGCCACAAGCGGATCGTATAACGATCTGTCGAACAAGCCGGCAATTCCGGCCGCTCAGGTCAACTCCGATTGGAATGCGTCAAGCGGCGTTGCTCAAATATTGAATAAGCCGGCGAGCATGACCCCAACAGCGCATGCGTCAACACATGCGGCAGCAGGGTCAGACCCTATTTCGATCTCCGCGTCGCAGGTAGCGGGGCTGGCGGCCGTAGCAACTTCTGGCGCATATTCGAGTTTGAGCGGAACCCCGGCAATTCCGAGCGCCAGTTCCTCAACGCCAAACATGGATGGAACGGCATCTGCGGGCGCTTCCGCAAACTACGCGCGCGCCGATCACACGCATCCGGCAGATACAAGCCGGGCGCCTCTCGCCTCGCCCGCGCTGACCGGAACTCCTACCGCTCCGACGCCGAGCGCAGGTGACAATTCGACGAAACTTGCCACGACTGCCTACCTCGACGCCAAGCTCGGCGCAAATAGTGGCATCGCTACGCTGGATGCCGGCGGCCATCTGACGGCAGCCCAAATCCCGGCCTCGCTTGTCGGCGCCGTCGTCTATCAGGGCACATGGAACGCCAGCACGAACTCGCCCGCGCTTGCGAGCGGCGTTGGAACGAAAGGCTATTACTACAAGGTCGGCACGGCCGGAACGGCCGCCATCGACGGCAATTCGCAGTGGAACGTCGGCGACACGATCATCTTCGACGGAACGGCGTGGGATAAGATCGACGGCATTACGAACGAGGTTGTAACCGTCGCCGGACTGTACGGCAACATCGCATCCACCGCCCTCAAGTCTGCGCTCGCAATCGGCGCCTCGGACGTTTCCGGCCTGGCGACTGTCGCGACAACAGGCGCTTATTCTAGCTTGTCGGGCACACCGGCAATCCCGGCGGCGCAGGTTAACAGCGATTGGAACGCTTCAAGCGGCGTCGCTCAAATCCTTAACAAGCCGGCAAGCATGACCCCAACTGCGCATGCGTCAACCCATGCGGCGGCAGGTTCGGACCCGATTGCGATATCCGCGTCGCAGGTATCGGGTCTGGCGGCGGTCGCGACCTCTGGCGCATATTCGAGCCTGTCGGGGGCGCCAAGCCTTGGCACGGCGGCGGCCTTGAACGTTCCAAGCAGTGGGAACGCGACCAGCGGGCAGGTGGTCACCGGCGCTGACACGCGCCTTACCTGGACCGACAATTTTTCGGTCTCCGCCCAGCTCCTCGCCAACGGCGGGTTCACGTCGGACCTCTCCAGTTGGGGCGTTAGCGGCTGGACGTGGTCCGCCAGCGGCGCGACATGCACAACCGCAGGGGGCACGCTTTCGCAATCGACGGGGCAGACCTACGCGGCGAACACGATCTACCATGTGCAGGTCAATCTGGCATCGAACACGGGCGGCGGCTCGCTGAATATTAATCTGATGAATGGCGGAACCGCTGTTGCTGGCGCAAAGCTCTATGGCGGGTCAGGCACGGGCGTTTTGGACTATTATTTCATGTCGCCTGGGCCAACCGCGGGGACGGAAACGCTTCGCTTTTGGTCAAACGCCGACGCGGTGACGATTCAGTCCGTGTCTTGGTATCGAATCACCTTCACGCAGAAGGCGCTGACCGGCGGCCTCAATCTCCTGCAAGGCGGCCAGATTAATCTCCAGGCGGGATCGCTGACCAACCCCGCGATTACGTTTTTCGATCCAAACGCGCCGGCAACGCAACAAGCTGGGATATACTGGAGTGACGTCGACCAAGCCTTCGATCTGGTCATTAACGGAACGAAAACTATCGGGTTCAATTGCGATCTGAACGGCGCTTACAACCAGATCAACGGCAACGGCTCGAACCGCCTCACCATCAACAACCCAGCCGCGCTCGTGCTCCAGCCCATGAGCGGACATATGGAGTTTGAGGGAAGCAACAACTATCTCAACACCCTGAACAGTTCCTTCAACACCGACTTTGAGATCGTGGGCTACGTCCCTGGCTCATCCATCGGTCATGGCATCCGCATTCGCGGCGAAGCGACAACTGGAAACCAGCCGCAATATCTCTTCGGCGTGATGTCCGGCCAGGCGCCATCCGACACGCTTCCGGGCATCATCGTCATCGACCATACCGGAACCCAAAACGGCGTCTGGTATCCGAATGGAAATCTCCAGGTCCAAGCGCTTACAGCCAACAACGTCGTCTATAAGAACGCGAGCGTGAACCTCACGGCGGGCTATACGGCGACGGCTGACGCTATCGGAACGCCCGCCTCAGGCGCGGCTGTTACGCCCGTTCAGGCCAACGGCGACTATCACACGATCGCGAACAACGCGGCTTTCACGCTCGCCGTTCCTACGCTTACGGCGCCGGCGAATTGCGCCAGCGGCGTGATCGAAGTCACCAACGGCGCATCGGCAGGAACGATCACGCTTTCGGGCTGGACGAAAGTCGCGGGCTCCTTCGATACGACCTCGGGGCACAAGTTCCAGTGCGATTACTGCATCACGCCGAACGGCTCGTATCTTAACATCAGGGCTATGCAATAATGACCCTTCCATATCATTCTTGCTCCGCGACCGCCGGTTCGAGCGTCTCGTTTACACGAACGCAATTGGCGAGCACTGCAGCCACGTATGCAAGCACGAACCTGGTATCCACATCGCTCACGCCAAGCAACAACTCGCTGCTTGTCGCCATCGTGCAGGGAACAACTAACGGAACTGGCAACTATAACGCCAACGTATCTGGTGGAGGTCTTACCTGGACGCGTCAACTTTACAAATCCACTAGCATAGGAAGCAATTATTACGTGTGGGGTGAGATTTGGACTGCCCCCTTATCGACCGTCGCAAGCATGACGGTCACGCTCGCGAATACGCTATCGCAGGAATACATTGCGATGGCGGTTTTTCAGTACACCGGCGCCAATGCCTCACCCATCGGGACGAGTCAAAGCGGCGCCTTTGGCGGCAACGTTACGCCGTCTCTCACACTGCCCGCGGCTCCGCTCGCGTCAAGCGAAGTGATTGCTGCGATAAACGCCAATACGCATACCGGCGCAACCCTTGTCGGTTCAAACGGAACTGGCTGGACCGAAGTTATTGGCGAGCAGTATTGGCAGTATGATGGTCGTGAAATCGAGGCGAGATCCGGTTCGACCTCCACTTCAGTCACGTGGAGCAAATCGATCAACAGCTACGGCATTATCGCCACGGCTTTGGAAATCAAGTCTGCTTGAAGATCTGAGTGAATAATACCCTTTCGCATCGATGCCGCAGCCACAGCTGAGCGGCGTCGGTGCGATTACTCGAAATTTCCGCGCGGAAATCAAATCCGCGCGGGTCCGGGCGCCGCGCAGCTAGCCCATCTTATTCGCCCCAAAGCCCGATCATATTGGGACAGCCACCGGTCAAACGCCCAGCGGTTCCAGCGAAGGTCACACCTCGCGGACTGGTTTGAGCAGGTTCGCTGTGAACGCGTTGGAGGTTGACGATCCGGGCTCCAGGGGCTTCGCGCCCCGCCATTCATGGCCCGGATTGCTGCAATCCGAACGCTACGAGGCTGAACAGCTCCGCTTCCGGGCAGCATGAGGCGAGCGAGACCCGGATGCGGCTTGCGGTTTCAGTAATGCGGCCGGCGATTTTCAGCAGCCGCAAGCGAATGGTGGCGAATTCGCTTTGCCGGGCAGGGTTCCAGGATGGCGCGCAATCGCGGAGATCGAGCAGCAGCCAATAGGCGGCGGTGTGCAGAATGAGGCGGAACTGATTGGCAAGCGGCGAACGGCAGCTCGTGCGATCCGAAGCGGTTTGAGCCTTATGCTGCTTGATCAGGTTTTCGGCTTGGCCGCGTGCGCAATAGAGCGTCGCGTAAATGTATTCCGCGCTGCCCTTCTTCAGCGAGGTGACCACATAACGGATATCGAGGCCCCGGCGAAGCATATCGTCTTCCTGGCTCGCGCTGGCCTCGATCCGCGCCACGGCGCGGCGTTCCCTGGCCCAGGATTTGGCGGCATAGCGCTTCTCGGCATAACCACGCAGCACGGCATGCTGGCCCTCAGCGCGGCGCACGCGGATATCGTCGGCGGCGGTCTCCACGAGCCTGTCGAGCACGGCATTGCCGGAAAGCCCGAAAATGTAATCGACGCCGTTCGCCTCGCACCAGGTCATCGCTTCCTCGCGGCCGTAATGGCTATCGCCGCGGATGGTGATGCGGGTGTTGGGCCAATGCCGGCGGATGCGGCGGATCAGGCGGCGCAGCCAGCCGCGAACTTCCTTGCCCGATGGCGTCTTGCCGGGGCGCAGGATCACGGCCACTGGGCGGCCGGTTGCGGTGTCGTAGATGTGGATCGGCAGAAAGCAGCGCTCGTCGTAATGAGCGTTCCATTCCGCCAGTTTCTGGCGGCCGTGCACGATATCGAGCGTATCGTCGATGTCCAGAACCACCGAAGCGGGCTGCTTCGAGTAGCTGGCGCACCAAATATCGATCAGCGCATAAGTGAGCCGGACGATCTCTTTCAGCGTAGGCGCGTTCTCCCAGCGTGAAACAGTTGCCTGCGAGCATAAATCCGCACCCGTATCTGGAAGCCGCCCGCAGGCGAGCTTGAAGGCAGGGTCGGTTCGCAGAAAGTGAAAGTCATTGCCGTCCGGATAGCCGCAGGCAATCGCAAACATGCGCGCTCTGAGCACATCCTCGACTGTGTGGGTGATATGCGCCGGGTCGCGCGGATCGTCGATCAGAGCGGCAAGCGTTCTGGCTATCGCCCGGCGGCGCTCGGCAAGCGAAAGCAAGATCACGCCGCTGTCAGAGGAAAGACGGCCGCCATCGAATGCGGCTGTGACTTTCTTGCGCGACACAGCTGGCAAGGTAAAGGTAAGCGGGCTATCGTCGGTCATGGCGGGTGTGGCTCAGCTGTTTGACGTGCGCTGGATGGTTTCGACACCCATTTCCTACGCAAGTTCAATCTCTTGCGCTACTCCCGCCAGCCAAATCCCCCCGCCGGGTGAATAAGAACGGCTAGCGACCGCCCGGTGTGAGCGAGGCCCTGCCAGCCGGAGACCCACTGGTTCGCTCCAAATTACAACCCTCAAGACAGAATCAATATTCAAGGGGGAGCCGATGGCTTCTGACAATTTCGAACGCTGCCTCGCCATTACGCTGAAATGGGAAGGCGGCTACTCCAATCATCCCGACGACCCAGGCGGTCCGACGATGCGCGGAATCATTCAACGTGAATATGACGCGTGGCGGAAGAAAAATGGGAAGCGTCCGCGGCCCGTCGGGCAAATCGACGACGACGAACTGCGCACCATCTACCGGGACGAATATTGGGACGCGATGAGTTGCGATGAATTTCCGGCCGGATTCGACCTTTGCGTTTTCGATGCCGCGGTAAATTCCGGCGTTGGCCGCGCAAGGGCTTGGCTTCAGGCCAACCCTGACCATGACATTGACGCCTATTGCTCAACACGCCTCGAATTCCTTCAGCGCCTGGGCAAACTCTGGCGCGTTTTTGGTGCGGGCTGGCGACGCCGGGTTATGTCCATCCGCATAGAAGCCCGCGCGATGTCGGGACGCGTCGAGGCGCAGATCCCGAGCGATGAAACGCTGCATGCCGGCATGAAGGGGACCGAGGTTTCCGCTCTTCAAGAAAAGCTCCGCGGGCTTGGTTATCCGGCCGGCGCGCCTGACGGCATTTTCGGCGAGCAGACCCACCGCGCTGTGCTCCTGTTCCAGCATGATCATGACCTCAGCGGAGACCCGGGCGTGTGGCAGACTGAGTACAATGGCGTTCTTTCCAAGGCCGAACCTATGCTGCCCCGCCGCCAGACCGCCACATACCGGGATCTTGAGGAAGCTGGCGACAAGCCCATACAGCGAATAAATCTCCTGCAACGCATTTTCGCTTGGCTGTTCGGCGGAGCGGCCGCAGCGGAAACTTTCGGAAGCGACAACGTGATCGACAGCATTAACGGAGCGCGCTTTGCCTTCGAACCTTTGCAAAGCATTCTGCATTGGGCGTCGACGAACCGCTGGCTTCTGCTTTGCGCCGTCTTCGTCGCGGTCATCGCCTTAATCCGGCTTCTGCGCAGCGAGCACGTCCAGGCTTATCGCAAATTCGATTATCAAGGCCCGGCTAAAGGCCCGCTGCCCTCCCCTAAGGAAATCGTGTCATGAGTATATTTCTAGCGCTTATTGGATCGCTGTGGGCGCGCATCGGCGCCGTCGCGGTAAAGATTGGCCTTCCGGCTGCGTTTGCGTGTTTCACTCCGCTCGCGCCGATTGTGACTGGTATCGGGCAAGTCATTGGCGCTTTCGTCACGGCGATTGGCGAGATCGTGGCGGCTTTGTCGAAAAGCGCGGAAGGGCGTGTCGCCCTTTGCCTGATGACCGCCTTGGTTGGATTTCTCTACCTCCGTTTCCACTATATCGAAGAGGGCGAGGCGATTGAGAAAGCCAAGATTGCGGCCACTCACAAGATCGCAGCCACCCAGAAGCCCTGCCCGTCGCCCAGGATGGAAAGGCGAAGCCGATGACAGCGTGCGCACCCCAAGGAGCGGAGCCATCGCCATATTTGAAGGCTAGCGGAGGGGCTCGCGATGTCCTTTTGACCCGAATCTACTTGCCGTTCGCGATGGTAGTAACCTTCGGTATCTTCCTTGTCGTAGGAGGATACACCGTGGGCGGTGTAATGTCCGGCATCACGCGGGATAAAACCGAAACAGAAAAAAGGCTTACCGCCATCGAAAAAGAGGTAACGGCCATCAAGGATATTCTTGCTGACCGCGCAGGAGCCCCGGCGCCTTGCCCCGCTCGCCCGAAATAACGGGCAGGACGCATCGCGCCGGGCTCGGTGCGCCGGTTAAATCGCTTCGCTCAAGTCTTTCGCCGCACGGAAGGCGACTTTCTTGCTCGCTTTGATCTTGATCGCCTCGCCGGTGGCGGGGTTGCGGCCCATTCGTGCGGCCCGCTTGCGAACTTCAAGCGTTCCCAAACCGGCGATGCGGATCCGCGCGCCTTTTTTCAGATGCTTGCCGATGCTGGTGATCGCCTCGGCCAGCACCTCATTGGCCTGCTTCTGGGAGATGCCATGAGTTTCGGCGACTTCCGTCGCGAGATGGCGAAGCGTAACAATGTCGGCCTTTACGGGTTTTGCAGCCGTCTTAGGCGCCGCCGCTTGCGTTTTCGTCATCTTAGGTCCTTCTTAATTCATTCCTGTTGGGAGAATCCGGCGCTCTTTTCGCGACGCTGTCGCACAATCCGCCCTGTCATAATCCTTGCGGCATGTTGTACCTTCAGCCGATCCGGTCAAGAGCATCTCTTGCATTAAGCCAACAAAATCAGCCCAATTTTGCCTGTTGACCGGCGAAACCTTCGAGCCGTGCATCGCCGTGCGTCAACAGCCTTTCGCATTAATGCTGCGCATTTGAGCGGAGTCTTGGCCGATTTTGCAATGAAGTGTGGTTTTTTTGCCCCGAAGTTGGGTGCGTTTGGGAGTGAAGGAAGCGTCTATCCTCGCATTCCGGCGAACGCTTCTTCGGCAAATCGTCGCCCCGTTCCTTGACAATGGCTTACGCCGCGACTAGAACATATGGCGAACAATGTCCGGCGTGCGTGTGGATAACGAACCGGAACGAGTTATACGTGCCGGGCGCTTCGTGTAAAGTTGGCGACGATTCGGCGCTATTATTGGAAGGCTCCCATGGCGGGCTCAGTTAACAAAGTTATCCTCATCGGCAATCTAGGCGCGGACCCGGAAGTGCGCCACACTCAGGACGGCCGCTCAATCTGCAATTTGAGGCTGGCTACAACCGACAGCTGGCGCGACAAGCAGTCGGGCGAGCGGCGGGAGAAGACCGAGTGGCATAGCGTGGTCATCTTCAACGAACAGCTTGGAAAGATTGCCCAGCAGTATTTGAAGAAAGGCGCGAAGGTTTATATTGAGGGACAACTCCAAACCCGCAAATGGCAAGATAACTCCGGAAACGACCGATACACCACCGAAGTTGTTCTGCAAAACTATAACGGTCAACTTACAATGCTCGAGGGCCGCGGGGCCACCTCCGGCTTCAACGATAGCGGGAATAGCGAATTCGACGGAGGCGATACCAGCCGCGGCGGGGGTTTGAAGAGCGGAGGCGGGAAGAGCCGGGACGCTTCGCCGAAGCCCTTCGAAAAGGATCTTGATGACGAGATTCCTTTCTGATTTTTAAGCGGCAGAGGAGCGCGGCGCTCCTCTCGCTCCATGATGCTTCCTATCTATAAGCTCGGCTAAGTTTAAAGAGGCTTCGAGCGCACACTCCCTCGAAGCCAAGGGTGTAAGTTTGGCAGGCAAATCCGACGGCAATCAAGGCGATCGCGGCGCGGGCGAAGTTCGTCCGATCCTTATCACCGACGAAATGAGGCGCTCGTATCTCGATTATGCGATGAGCGTTATCGTTTCGCGCGCGCTTCCCGATGTGCGCGACGGCCTCAAGCCTGTCCACCGCCGCATTCTCTATTCGATGCACGAGAACGGCTACCAGTGGAACAAGCCCTACCGAAAATCCGCGCGCATCGTAGGCGACGTCATCGGTAAATACCACCCCCATGGCGATCAGTCCGTCTATGACGCTCTCGTACGCATGGTGCAGGACTTCTCGATGCGAGTCCCGCTCATCGACGGCCAGGGCAACTTCGGCTCCGTCGACGGGGACCCTCCCGCCGCGATGCGGTACACCGAGGTCCGGCTCGAAAAGATCTCGGAAACGCTCCTCCAGGATCTGGAAAACGACACGGTCGATTTTCAGGATAACTACGATAATTCCGAGCGCGAGCCGACTGTCCTCCCGGCGCGCTTCCCCAACCTCCTGGTCAACGGCGCGGGCGGCATCGCCGTCGGCATGGCCACCAATATCCCCCCCCATAATCTGGGCGAGGTCATCAACGCCTGCCTAGCCTATCTCGATACGCCCACCATCACTATAGAACAGCTCATGGAGCACGTGCCCGGCCCGGATTTTCCGACGGGCGGCGTCATCATGGGCCGCGCCGGCATCCGTGCAGCCTATCTGAGGGGGCGCGGCTCGATTGTCGTTCGCGGCAAGATCCACGTCGAAACGATCCGGAAGGATCGTGACGCGCTGATCGTCACGGAAATCCCCTATCAAATCAATAAGGCGACGCTTCAAGAACGCATCGCCGACCTCGTGCGCGAAAAGCGCGTCGAAGGCATCGCCGACGTGCGCGATGAGTCCGATCGCGATGGCTATCGCGTCGTCATCGAGCTGAAGCGCGATGCCATGCCGGACGTCGTGCTAAACCAGATTTATCGCTTCACGACGCTCCAGTCCGTATTCGCGGCCAATATGATCGCGTTGAACAGCGGCCGCCCCGAGCAGCACACTCTGCTCGATTTCATCCAGGCCTTCACGCGGTTTCGCGAAACTGTCGTCACGCGGCGGACGAAGTTCCTTCTTTCTAAGGCGCGCGACCGGGCGCACGTGCTCGTCGGCCTTGCGACTGCGGTCGCCAACATCGACGAAGTCATCAAGCTGATCCGCACCGCTCCTGACCCGTCAAGCGCACGCGAACAGCTCATGGCCAGGGATTGGCCTGCGGGGGACGTGGAGCCGCTGCTTGCGCTGATCGACGATCCGCGCTCAACTATCCTTCCCGGAAACGTCTATCGCCTCTCTATCGACCAGGCTCGCGCCATCCTGGATTTGCGCCTGCAGCGCCTTACAGCCCTGGGGCGGGATGAAATTGGCGACGAGCTGAAAGGCTTGGCCGACAAAATCCGCGATTATCTCGATATTCTGAGTTCCCGCGCGCGGGTGATCGGCATCGTGCGCGACGAGCTGATCGCCATCAAGGAAGAATTCGCCACTCCGCGGCGCACGGAGATCCTTGATGTCGAAGGCGAGGTCGAGGATGAAGACCTGATCCAGAAAGAGGACATGGTCGTCACCGTCAGCCATCGCGGCTATATCAAGCGCGTTCCGCTCTCCACCTATCGCGCGCAGCGCCGCGGCGGCAAAGGCCGCGCTGGCATGACCACCCGCGACGAAGATTTTGTGACAAGGCTGTTCGTCGCCAACACGCATACGCCCGTGCTTTTTCTCTCGTCGCGTGGCATGGCCTACAAAATGAAGGTCTGGCGGCTGCCGCTCTCAGCGCCGCAAGCGCGGGGAAAGGCGCTGATCAATCTGCTTCCCTTGCAGCAGGACGAAGCGATCACATCCATTCTGCCGCTGCCGGAAGAGGAGCGCGACGAAAGCGGCGTCTTCATCCTCTTCGCGACCCGATCGGGTAACGTCCGGCGGAACGAACTCGCCGATTTTGCGGAAGTCCGCCAGAACGGCAAGATTGCCATGAAGCTTGATGCGGGCGACGACATCGCAGGCGCGCAACTCTGCCGCGAAACCGATGACGTGTTGCTCACGACAGCCGACGGCCAAGCCATACGGTTTCCCGTCACCGATGTCCGCATCTTCAAGGGCCGCGAGTTCACCGGCGTGCGCGGCATAAAACTCGACGGAGAGGATCGCGTCATTTCGCTTGCGATTCTTCGGCACATGGATGCGACGCCGGCCGAGCGAGCGGCCTATCTCAAACAGGCGAACGCCATGCGCCGCGCGGCTGCGGGTGAGCGGGTCTCCGCGGAACCGGGCGAGGCTTATGAAGCAGAAAGCCTTGCGGCCGACAGCGCCGCCCTCGACGACAGCGAGCCGATCGAAAGCGGCGAGATTGCCGACCTCACACCCTCGCGCTACGCGGAGATGGGCGGCGCCGAGCAATATGTCTTGACGGTTTCGGAGCGGGGCTTCGGCAAGCGGACCTCCTCCTACGAGTACCGCACGTCCGGACGAGGCGGCAAAGGCATCATAGCGATGGCGGTGAACGATCGGAATGGCCGTCTCATCGCGTCTTTCCCCGTTGAAGACACCGACCAGATCATGCTGGTCACCAATGGCGGGAAGCTGATCCGTTGCCCCGTCGAAGGCATTTCCACCACCGGACGCTCGGCGCAAGGGGTAACGATCTTCCGAACCGAACAAGAGGAGCGTGTCGTTTCTGCCGAACTTGTCAGCGACGATGGCAATGGCGGCAGCGCCAACGGCGGCGGCGATGCTGGCGACGCTGAAGCTGGCGTCGATCCCATGGAATAGCAGACAAACGCGAGGCGCGCATGCGTTGCGGCTTTTATCCGGGAAGCTTCGATCCCCCGACGCTCGGCCACCGGGACATCATGAGCCGCGGTCTTGCCCTGTTCGACCGGCTCGTCGTCGGCATAGGCGCGCACCCATCGAAAGCGCCTATGTTCACGGAATCCGAGCGCGTAACCATGCTTAAGGACGAACTTGAAAGCCTCGGCGCAGGAACGCGAGGCGAGGTCGCGCTTTTCCAAGGGCTCACGGTCGACGCGGCCCGCAAGCAGGGAGCGAGTTTCATCCTGAGGGGGCTGCGCGATGGCGCCGACCTTGGATATGAGATGCAACTCTTCGGCATGAACAGGAGCATGGCGCCCGATATCGAGACTGTCTTTCTTACGGCGGCTCCCGGAACCGCGCACGTCACCTCAACTCTGGTCAGGCAAATCGCAGCGCTTGGAGGGGACGTCGCCCCCTTCGTTTCTCCGGCCGTGTTGCAGCGGATTAAGGAGAAGCTCGACCGCCGGTGAATGCGGCCTAATTCCCGCCCTTATGCCCCGCTAGGGCGCTGCAGCGACAAAAATCAAAATCGGCAAAGGCCATCATGCACCGTTCCAATATTTTCGCAGCGCTCCTTGCATTTGCGGCGCTTGGCTTGGGTTCAATTCTAGCCCGCGCAGGCAGCCCGGATGACACCCTCTATTTGGACTTGAAGGATGGTCGCGTGGTCATAGAACTGCGGCCAGACCTCGCTCCCAAGCATGTGGAGCGGATCAAGACGCTCGTGAAAGAAGGCTTCTACAATGGCCTCAATTTTCATCGCGTCATTGCAGGCTTCATGGCTCAGACCGGCGATCCGCACGGCGATGGATCCGGAGGGTCCAAATACCCGGACTTGCCTGCGGAGTTCAGCTCCGCGCCTTTCAATCGGGGCACGGTTGGAGCGGCGCGGCTTGGCGGCAACCCCAATTCCGCCAACAGCCAGTTCTTCATTTGCTTCAAGGACGCCTCGCACTTGAACGGCCAATATACTGTCTGGGGGCAGGTGACCAAGGGCATGGAATTCGTCGATCGGATAAAAAAGGGAACGCTTTCCGGCGGCGCGGTCTCCGATCCGGATAAGATCGTCAAAATGCAGCTTGCGTCCGACGCCCGTTGATCACCACATTCATCGGCAGAATAGTATAGAATGCGCCGATTCGCGGATGGAACCTTTCCGTTAAGGTGGCGGTTAGAAAGAGTAAGACATGGCATCTCCAAGTAAAGAAAATACATTGGTCCTGGAAACGACCCAAGGCCGCGTCGTCATCGAGCTTCGGCCCGATCTCGCGCCCAACCACGTCTCTCGCATCACAGAGCTGGCAAAACAGAAGTTTTACGACGGCGTTGTCTTCCACCGTGTCATCGAAGGCTTCATGGCTCAAACGGGCGATCCGACCGGCACCGGCCGGGGCGGTTCCGGGAAGAACCTGAAAGCGGAATTCAGCAAGGAGCCACATGTGCGCGGCACAGTCTCCATGGCCCGCGCCAACCATCCCGACAGTGCGGACAGCCAATTCTTCGTCTGCTTCGACGATGCGACCTTTCTTGACGGCAAATATACCGTCTGGGGCAGGGTTATCGAGGGCATGGAGAATATCGACAAGGTCAAGCGCGGGGAACCCGTCAAGAACCCGGACAAGATCATCACCGTGCGCGTTGGCGACGACGCCTAGACTGGCGTTTCCGCTCGCTTTCCTCAGGCGGCTCGACTGACCGTGCTTTTAAGCGATTTCGATTTCGAGCTGCCAAAATCTTCTATCGCGCTGAGACCAGCCTCGCCGAGAGATACGGCGAGGCTTTTGCGCGTCGATCCAGGCGCTCGCAACCCACTTTTCGAAGCGACGGTGCGGGATTTGCCTTCGCTCCTTCAGGCGGGCGACCTAGCGGTTTTCAACGATACGAAGGTTCTCACGGCCGAGATTCGCGGCCATCGCCCGCCGCGTGAACTCGGAGGGCCGGTAGTCGATGTCGGCCTCACGCTGATCGAGCGGCTGGCGGACGGGACTTGGAAAGCGCTCGCGCACCCTGCGCGGCGGTTGAGAGCCGGGGACACAATCGTCTGCGACAGCGATGGCGCGCGCTCGACCCTCACCGTCGCCGCGAAAAGCGAGGATGGCGGGATCGTGGTCGCTGCTTCGGGTGAAACCGTCGAGATCATCATGGAGCGGCACGGCGCCATGCCGCTGCCTCCGTACATTGCGCGGGCGAGAGCGGCGGACGAGCGTGACCGCACCGACTATCAGACCGTATACGCCAAGGCTGAGGGCGCCGTGGCCGCGCCCACAGCGGGGCTTCACTTCACGCCAAATCTCCTGGATCGCTTGTCTGCAAGGGGGGTTCGCAGCGCTTTCGTCACCTTGCATGTCGGAGCGGGAACCTTCCTGCCGGTCAAGACCGAGAAGGTGGACGATCACCCTCTGCATGCCGAGCGCTATGAAATTTCCGGGGAGGCGGTTTCCACCATCAATCGCTGTCGCGCCGAGGGCGGACGCATCGTGGCGATTGGCACTACGTCGCTTCGCGTGCTCGAGACGGCGGCGAGCGATGACGGCGCCCTAAAGCCTTCTCGCGGCGCCACGCAAATCTTCATTAGGCCCGGCCACCGCTTTCGCAGCGCCGATCTCTTGCTGACAAACTTCCATTTGCCGAAATCGACGCTCTTCATGCTGGTTTGCGCCTTCTCGGGGACCGCGATCATGAAAAGGGCATATGCCCACGCCATAGAGGCGGGCTTCCGCTTTTATTCCTACGGCGACGCCTGCCTGCTCAGCCGCGCGGAGGCCGCGCCGGCATGATCGTATCCTTTTCCTACAAACTCCTCGCGAAGGACGGCGAAGCGCGGCTGGGCGAGATTTCTACGCCGCGCGGCGTCATCCGGACGCCTGCCTTCATGCCGGTAGGAACCGCCGCCACGGTCAAGGCGATGTTCCTCGACGATGTCAAGGCGTCGGGCGCGGACGTCATCCTCGGCAACACCTATCACCTCATGCTGCGCCCTGGCGCGGAGCGCATCGCGCGCCTCGGCGGGCTCCATAGCTTCATGCGCTGGGATGGACCGATCCTGACTGATTCCGGCGGCTATCAGGTCATGTCGCTGGCCCAGTTGCGCACCGTTTCGGAACGCGGCGTCGGGTTTCGCTCGCATATCGACGGCGCGCCGCATGAGCTGACGCCCGAGCGCTCCATCGAGGTGCAAAATCTCCTCGGCGCCGACATCCAAATGCAGTTCGACGAGTGCACGCCGTTTCCCGCCACGCGGGACGAGGGCGAGCGCTCGATGCGGCTTTCGCTGCGCTGGGCCGAGCGTTCGCTCGCGGCGTTCCGGCCGCACAGCGAGCACGGGCGCGCCTTGTTTGGCATTGTGCAAGGCGGCGTTTACCCCGAGCTTCGCGCGCAGTCCGCCGAAGCCTTGATCTCCATGGACTTCCACGGCTACTCGGTCGGCGGCCTTGCCGTCGGAGAAGGCCAGAAGCTCATGTTCGAGACGCTTGACCACACAACGCCGCTCCTCCCCCCCTTCAAGCCACGCTACCTCATGGGCGTCGGCACGCCCTCCGACATTGTCGGCGCGGTCGAACGCGGCATCGACATGTTCGATTGCGTCATGCCCACGCGTTCCGGGCGTCACGGCCAAGCCTTCACTTGGTCCGGCAAGCTCAATATGCGCAACGCCGCCCACATGGAGGACATGCGCCCCCTCGACGAGGCGAGCGCTTGCCCCGCCGCGCGCGACTACTCCCGCGCCTACATTCACCACCTTCTGCGCGCGGGCGAATATCTCGCGCCGATGATCCTTACCTGGGCCAATGTGCATTTCTATCAGGACCTCATGTCGGCTATCCGGCAGTCCATTCGCGAGGGCGAGTTCGCCCAGCTCGCGGCCCGCGTGCGCGAAGCCTACCCTTCCGCCACCGTTGCTGAGGAGGCCGGCGCGGAAGAACCGGGCGCGTGACGCTCCCGGAAAAGCAGGTAGACTCCCGAGCCGATGATGACGGCTGCGCCAGCCAAGGTCCATGCGCTCGGCGCGTCGCCGAACACGAGGTAGCCGAGGCTGATCATATACACGATGTTGATGTAGCCGAACGGCGCCAGAACCGGACCGCGTAACGAGCAGGACGCCGAAAAACCCGAAACAGATCGCGACAAGCCGATGCCAGCCGATCCACTCGCCCAGCATCGGTCCAGCCAGCGCAGCCACAATGAAGGGAGACAGGAAGTAGATCGTGGCTGTCTGGTCGAGCTGAAGGTGTTCCAGCGCCAGAAAATTGAACGCCGTCGCCCCAACCAGGAACCCGCTTCGCAGAAGTTGATGCTTAAACCCGACTTGAACAGTGAACTGGGATTTTCGCCCTTTTTTGCCTTTAAGTCATTGATTTTGCTAGGTCGGATTTGGCGAGAGCATCAAAATGTAGTGCCATTTTCTACGACATTTTTGCTTTGACAGAGGCCATGAATTGGTTTTCTGTAGTGCTCCTGAGGGAGCGGCCATGTTTTTCCGCATCAAAAAGTCGGGCGAACGCGCCTATCTGCAGGTGGTCGAGAACAAGCGCGTCGATGGCGCCGTGCGCCAGTCAGTGATCGCCAATCTCGGACGCGCCGATGCGTTGAAGGAGTCCGGCGCTCTCGCCTCGCTTCTCGCCTCCGGCGCCAAACTCTGCGACCAGGTGATGCTCATCGACGCCTGCGACAAGAACGAGAACAGCGCCTTCACCGTTTCGGCCAAGCGCATCGGAGGGCCGCTCTTGTTCGGCAAGCTGTGGGAGCGGCTCGGCATCGCGGGCGTGCTGAAGGAGATGCTGAAGGACCGCGCCTTCGAGTTCGCCGTCGAGCGCGCCGTGTTTGCCGCCACGCTCCACCGGTTGTTCGTCTCGGGATCGGACCGCGACTGTGTTTCGTGGCTGGAGGATTACGAGATCCCCGGCGTCGAAGGACTGTCCCTCCACCATTTCTACCGCGCCATGGCCTGGCTCGGCGAGGAACTGGAGGAGAAGCCGGCGGAGGCCCTGGCGCCGCGCTGCGTCAAGGACGTCATCGAGGAGAAGCTGTTCGACAAGCGGCGCGATCTGTTCAGCAATCTCTCCGCCGTGTTCATGGACACGACCAGCCTGTCCTTCTACGGCGAGGGCGGCGAAACGCTGGGCGAGCACGGCTACTCGAAGGATTTCCGGCCCGATTTGAAGCAGATGATCCTGGGGCCCGTCGTGGATGGCAAGGGGCGCCCCATCTGCACGGAGATGTGGCCCGGCAATACCGCCGATGTGAAGACGCTGCTGCCGGTGATCGACCGTCTCCGCCAGCGCTTCGCCATCGGCCGCATTTGCATGGTCGCCGATCGCGGCATGATCTCGGCTGAGACCATTCAAGGGCTGGAAGAGCGTCGCCTTGAGTATGTCCTCGGGGCGCGCGAGCGGACGGACGCGCTGGTGAGAACGGCCGTGCTCAATGACAGCGCCGCCTTCACGCCGCTTCTCATCGAGCGGGCGAAAGGCCAGACGCAGCTCTTCGTCAAGGAGGTCAAAGTCGAGGGCAGGCGGTACATCGTCTGCCGCAACGAGGCCGAGGCGGAAAAAGACAGGAAGGACCGCGAAGCCATTGTGGCCGCCCTGCAAGCTCAGTTGAAGCGCGGCGATAAGGCTCTCGTTGGCAACTCCGGCTACCGGCGGTATTTGCGCAAAAGCAAGGAGGCCGAGGGCAAACAGGTCTTCGAGATCGACGCAGGCAAATTGGCCGGCGAGGCGCAATTTGACGGTATTTTTGTCCTGCGAACCAACGCCAAAATCACGGCGCTGCAGGCGGTTTTGCGCTACCGCGACCTCCTGCAGGTGGAGGACCTCTTCCGGCGCGGCAAGGCCATCATGCGGACGCGCCCGATCTTCCACTCCTCCGACGCCGCCATCCGCGGCCACGTCTTTTGCTCCTTCCTCGCGCTCGTCATGCAAAAGCATCTCGACGATCTCGCCAGGGAGGCTGACGCCGTTCCCGAATGGCGCGTGCTTCTCCGCGATCTGGACCGGCTCCAGCAGACCCGCATTCAGCACAACGGCAAGGATTGGCTGGTGCGCACCGACGCCACCCCGGCCGTGACCGCGCTCTTCCGGCAGGCAGGCGTCGCGCTACCGCCGAGGGCGCTGCAAACAGCGCCGCCACCGGCGCAGTCAACTACTCAGCCCGTCAGGAAACGCCGCGGACGCCCAAGGCGTAGTGCCACGTCATATTGAATTTCGACAGTTTCTCTTTCAATTCAGAAACTTGCGCAAAAGCGGTGTTCAAGTCGGGTTAAACTTGCGTGACGGCAGAGCCCTGATCGCGGTTCGCGGGCCGAGCATCGCCGCGATAAGAGCCACATTCACGACGAAGCGTATCCAGGCGATTTGCAGGACCGGAATATGCGCGGTCGTGGCAAGATATTTCGCGCTCGTATCGAGAAAAGCGAAACAGAAAGTCGCCGAGCAAACCAACCCAACCGCGGCAAGCCGGGACTCTGTGAGAACGCGTTGATGCATAAGGGGGTGACGCCGAGGATGCTTAACTCCCTCTATGGCCGCCGAAAGGGCGGCTCGAAGGCAGGTCTAGCCGGTTGAAAGGGAGGCCGGAGCGGATTTTGCCGATAGCCGCGATGTGCTCACCGCGAGCCGCCGCATTCTTCGTAGAGTTCGTTTATGGTCGGCTCAAGTCTCTTGATCACCACCGCGCGCTTCACTTTCATGGTCGGCGTCAAGTCGCCGCTTTCAATGGTAAGCGAGTGCGGCAGGATCGCGAAGCGACGGATGTTCTCCGCGCGCGCATGCCGCGCGTTGATTCCGTCGATGCCGCTCTGCAGTTCCCCCTGTATCGCGGCGTTAAGCTGCGGTTCGCCCGCCTTCAATCCCCGTTCGGCTGCAAAATGCTCCACGGCGCGCGCATTGAGCGTTATCAACGCGCTGAGATAAGGCCGCCGGTCGCCACACACGATGGCATGCTCAACCAGAGGCAGCGCGGCGAGGTCCATCTCCAGATTCGCGGGAGCGATGTTCTTGCCGCCGGCGGTGATGATGATGTCCTTCTTGCGCCCCGTGATGTAAAGGTAGCCGTCTTCGTCGAGGCGGCCCAGATCGCCGGTGTGAAGCCAGCCGCCTTCCAGCGCTTTCGCTGTCGCATCCGCATCTCTCGCGTAGCCCGAGAAAATATAAGGCCCCCTGACGAGAATCTCCCCATCCGGACCGATCTTCAGCTCAAGTCCCGGATGGGCGCGCCCCACCGAGCCGACCTTCGTTGCGCCCGGCAAGTTCGTCGTTCCAGCCCCGCAAGTCTCCGACATTCCCCACAATTCACGGACCGGGATGTCGAGCCCCATCATGAAGCGCAAGGTCTCCTCCGAGATCGGCGCCGCGCCGCAGGCCACGTATCGAACGCGGTCGAAGCCCATGGCGGCCTTGGCTTTCTTATGAACGAGCGCGGAAGCGACGGCCTTGGCGAGCGCGGTCTTCACGCCGATCCGCAGGCCGGCCTGTTCCTTCTCGTGCCACGCCTGCCCCGTCCGCACGGCCCAGCGCGCAATTCCCCCCTTCAGCCCTTCGGCGCTTGCGATCTGCAACTGCGCCGCCGCCACGATCTTCTCGAATACGCGCGGCACCCCGAAGAAAAGATGCGGCCGCACCTCCTTGAGGCACTCGCCGAGCTTTAGAATGTCGGGGACGAAATAGACCGCGTTGCCGACGGTCAGCGGGAAATGCACCGAAATCATCCGCTCGGCGATATGCGCCAACGGCAAATAGGAAATGATGCAGTCTTCTTCGGACACATCCAAAAAAAGCTGTTTGATAAGGGCCGCCGTTTCGGTCAGCGCCCCATGGCTGAGTTGCACCGCTTTCGGCGATCCCGTCGTGCCCGATGTGTAAATCAGGCAGCCGACATCCGCGGGTTTGATGGCTTGCAAGCGCCGCTCGACCTCGGGATCGAAACTCTGCTCGCCGTAGGAGAGGAACGTCGCCCAGGTCATCTGCAAGGGATCGCTCGCGCTTTCGCCTTTCATCATCACCACGTGGCGAAGGACATTCAGTTGCGCGCGCGCGGAAGCGATCCTCTGGAAGTGTTCCTCCTTTTCCGCCAGCACTATCTCGCATTGCGAGTGATTGATGATGTAGGCCGCATCCTCAGCCGACGCGGTAAAATAGATGCCGGCAACCGAGGCTCCGATCATCATCGCGGCCACGTCCATGACAACCCATTCCGGCCTGTTGTAGCCGAGGACCGCCACCGCGTCGCCCGGCTTCACCCCGAGCGCCATGAGAGCGCGCGCCGCCCGCCGCACCTCCTCCCGGAACGCGGCCCATGACGTGGGCGTCCAGCCTTCCTCCCCCCGCTCATAATACGCCGGCGCTTGCCCTCTGCGCGCCGCCATTTGCAGGAAGCGCTGAGGCGCGGATAGGAACGGCTTCGAGCCGTCAGCTTGCAGCGGCGCCTTCCCTTCCATGCGCTACTCCTCCCAGCTTCAGCATTATTCTTGCTTCCTTGGGCGACGCGATTTCGCGGCCCGCGCGCCGCGCGCACGCGGCCAAAGCCTCGATGAGCGCGCCGTTGCTTTCGGATTTTTCGCCGTTCGGCAAATAAAATGTGTCTTCGAGGCCTGTGCGCAACATGCCCCCAAGGGCGGCGGCGCGCTGATGCAAGGGCCAAATTTCGGTGCGGCCGATCAGCGTCGTCTGCCAATGGGCGCCGGCGCGCGTGTATTTCACGAGCAGCGCAAGAAGCTCGGCGTCGGCCGGCATGCCCGAGGCGACGCCCATCACGAAGTTGTATTGCGCCGTCTTGGCCATGCCGTTTTCGACATAGAGGCCGACGGAGCGGACGATGCCCACGTCGAAGCACTCGAATTCGGGCAGCGAGCCGCTTTCCGTCATGGCGTCGAGGAAAGCCTTCACTTTCGAGACGGGATTGTCGAACAGGAGCGGCGGCCACGCCCACTGCCCATCCGACCTGAGTTTCAGGTAGTTCAGGCTGCCGGCGTTGCAGGCGGCGATCTCGGGACGGGTGCGCTTGATGCACCCAACGGGGCCCGAGATGTCCGCGCCGATTACGCCAGTGGTCTGATTGATGATGACGCCGGGACATCGCCCCCGGATGGCGTCCACCGCTTCCGCCGCGATCTCCGGCTCCCAGCTCGGCAGATACCCCATGCCCGGCGCTTGGCTCCGGAAATGCACATGCATGATCGATGCGCCGGCGTCGAACGCCTCGTGCGCCGACTGCGCCATCTGCTCCGGCGTAACCGGCACCATCGGATGCTGGCGCGGGTCGGTGAGAACACCGTTCAAGGCGCAGGTGAGGATTGCCTTAGACATTCGCGGGCGTCTCCAGCATTTCGATCTCGAAGAGAAGCGAGGCGTTCGCGACCTGGTCGCCCGCCTTGGCGTGAACGGCCGTAACGCGGCCCGCGCAGACGGCGGCGACGCGCGTCTCCATCTTCATGGCCTCGATGAGCGCCAAGGTCTGCCCGGCTTCAACCGTCTGCCCCGGCTCGGCCAGCACCTTGATCAGAAGTCCGGAGACGGGCGCGGCGATCGCGCCTCCGCCGGCGGCCCCGTCCTCGGCGCGATGGCTGCTCGCTTCCTCGAACGCGAAAGAGGCGCCGCCAACGCTGAGATGCAGCGCTGTCCCGCTCCAGATCGCGATGGCGCGGCGCCGAATGCCCGTGGCCTCGAAAACGATTGCGGGCGGCTCGGCGCTGACGAGCGAGATTGCGGTCGTGCGCCCCTCGAAGGAAACCGCCATCGAGCCATTGCGGGAGCGGCTGTAGCGCAGATGCCTGCGGCCATCGCCGCAGTCGAGGTCGAGCGAGAAATCGAAGGCGTTGCCCGACCAGAACCATTCGCCCACGCTTCCGCGCTCGGCGTAGAGCGCCGCCGCGAGCGCCCAGACATCGTCCGAGGGCGCGGGCCGGTCGAAGAGGGCGGCCTTTTCCACCATCCAGGAGTCGAGGGAACTTGTAGCGAGCGCCGCCTGCCGGAACTCCCAGCTGCGAAGAAACTCGCCAGAAGACCTTGGTTCGTGGGAAGCCCTATAAGCGGCTCGTCCTCCAGCGCAACGGCGAGCCGGCGCGCCGCCTCATCGCGGTCCCGCCCATGGGCGATGACTTTGGCGATCATGGAATCGTAATAGGGGGATACCTCGCTTCCCTCCTCGACGCCCGTGTCCACGCGGACGCCGTTCGCCGGCTTGGGCGCGCGTAGCACAGGCCCCGTCTGCGGCTTGAAGCCGTCGTAAGGATCTTCGGCGCACAGCCGCGCTTCGATGGCGTGGCCTCGAAGCGAAATCTCGTCCTGCCTCAAGGGAAGCGGCTCTCCCGCCGCCACGCGCAACTGCCATTCGACGAGGTCCAGACCCGTCACAAGCTCCGTTACCGGATGCTCGACCTGCAGGCGCGTATTCATCTCCAGAAAATAAATGTTCAGGTCGCGGCCGGCGATGAACTCCACCGTGCCTGCGTTGCGATAGCCGACCGCTCGCGCGGCCTCGACCGCAAAGCCCGTCAGCTTATCGCGCAAGGCGGGCGTCAAAACCGGGCTCGGCGCCTCTTCGATGATTTTTTGCCGCCTCCGCTGCGTGCTGCAATCGCGCTCGAACAGATGCACGATATTGCCATGCGCGTCGCCGAACACCTGCACTTCGAGATGGCGCGGATGCTCAATCAGCCGCTCCAGCATCAGCCGGTCGTCGCCGAACGCAGCCTTGGCCTCGCGCCGCGCCGCCGCAAGCTGAGCCTCAAGCGCGCCCGCTTCGGGAACCGCGCGGATTCCGCGCCCGCCGCCGCCGCCAACGGCCTTGATGAGAAGCGGGTAGCCTAGCCTCCCGGCTTCGAGCGCAAGCCGCTCGCCGGACTGATCCTCGCCCAGATAACCGGGCACGCAGGGCACGCGCGCGGCCTGCATCATGGCTTTCGCGGCGGCCTTATCCCCCATCTGGCGAATGACGCTCGCTGGCGGCCCGATGAAGACCAGGCCCTCGCGCTCGCACGCCTCCGCGAAGTCGGCGTTCTCGGCAAGAAAGCCGTAGCCCGGATGGATCGCCTCCGCGCCCGTCCGCCTCGCCGCTTCGAGGATCGCGCCGATATTCAGATAGCTTTGCTGCGGCGCGGGAGAGCCGATGCGCACGGCCTCATCCGCGCTTTTGACATGGAGGGCGCCGGCGTCCGCATCGGAGAATACGGCGACAGTCCGGTAGCCCATCGCTTTCGCGGTCCGGGCAATTCGGCAAGCAATCTCGCCGCGGTTGGCGATAAGGACTTTCAGAAAAGGCAGGCGCGTCATTTCGGCTTCGGCGCTCTTCGCTTTCGCAACAAAGCCAATGTAAGTCGAAATGACGCATTACGCCAACGGCGAACGGGTGCGCTCACCAAAACGCTATTGCGCCGGAGGCGTCGCCCTGACGGCGAGAAGCAGATTCGAGGGTTTGCCCCAGTGGTAGCCAACGGTAAAGTTAAGCGGCCCAGGGTTGTCCTTCTTGAAGAGTTCTAAAAGCTTCGGCTGCTGCGCGTGGGCGAACTGCCGTATGGGCGCGAGGTAAGTTCCGAACGGATGAAGCTGCCATTCGGGCGGGTTCAAGAACTTGACGGGAATGCCCGTGTCGTCCTGAACCAGCGCGACCGTGTTCTTCAGCAGGAAGTCGCGGACTTCGGAAAAGCCGGGAGTGTGCATGAGATACGACGCGCTTTTCACGAAGGCGTCGCTGGGGCCAAAGCTCTCGCAAAACTTGAGAAACCCGCCGCTCTGCACGCCCTTGTTGGAGAGATCCGTGCGGAAATAATAGATGGTTTGCTCCTCGCCGTCGCCGCCTACAGCGACGATCTTCGCTCCCTTGGCGGTCGCCTCGAAGCCGGTTTCGCTCTGCGGATGAAGCTTGCCTTCCTTGTCGATCGCGACAAGGCTCACATCTTTGATTGTCTTTCCCGAGCGCGCGAGGAAGACGTAGATGATCGGAAGCGTGCCCCGGCGCGCGAGGTGGGAGCTCATCTCGCTGGTGATGAAGTAGCTATGCTTCAGCAAGTTTCCGAGCGCCGCCCGAACGCCGCCGACCTCCGAGGCCACGGTCCGCGCGGAGAAGTCGCTCAGCTCCGGAATGCCGCCGCTGTTTTCGAGCCCGCTCATGATGATCGTTTTCGCGTGCGGGAAGAAGGCGTTCGCATAAAGGTAGTCCGGACCGCTGAACATATAGAAGAGCGCCGGCTGCGACTGCTTGATATTGGCCGCCGACCAGACCCGCACCTTGTCGAGCTGGCGTTCATCGAGCGACTTCCAATCGGCCGCGAAGATTTCGGCGTGCTTTTTCCAGGCCGGATCGTTCGCCAAGCTCGCAAGCGGAGAACCGGCTGAGGGCGCCAACCCCGCCAGGAAGTGAGCAATATCGTCTGAAGCTTGGCCATCCGCGGCTCGCAGCGTCGCAGGCCCGGCCACAAGCAGAAGGGCCGACAAGAAGACAAATCGCAGAAGCGAGTCGATCCTGATCATGTATGCTAAGTCCTTATCGAAAGATGCGCTCATGCCTAACCGATAACGCGTAGACCGCAAGTCCGGCCACCAACGTCAAAACGCTCCACAAAGATTCCGTCGGTTTTTCTATTAAAAGGTGAGTAAGCACCCAGCCGGTGACAGCAAGGAATACGAATGGCGTAACCGGGTATCCCCAAGCACGGTAAGGCCGCGGCAAATTTGGCTGACGGTAACGAAGCACGATAACGCCCAGAACCGTAAGAAACGAACATAACGTCAGGCTGAATTGGATGAAGTCAAGAACCTTTTCGAAGCTTTGCGTGAACAGGAGCAGCGTCACGACGACAAGCTGGAACAGAAGCGCGTTCGTGGGCACGCCGTTCTTTGCGGTCGTGGAGAAGACCCGCAGCAGAGAGTTGTCCTCGCCCATCACCATGGTCACGCGCGGCCCGACCCACATCATCGCGCTGATCGAGGATATAAGACCGATGCAAATCAAGCCGGCGACCAGGCGTCCTCCGGCCTCGCCGAAAATGTGACGGCCCGCGATGAGCCCGACGTCGAGCTGGCCCGCCAGCTCGCCGATTGGCGTCGTCCAGAGAAATACGGCGTTCAGCGCCACGTAAAGCGCCGTCACTAACAGGACGGCGGCGAGGATCGAGCGGGGCAGATTCCGCTGAGGATCGCGGATTTCGCCCGCGATGTAGGTGGCGGCGTTCCAGCCGGAATAGGAGTAGAGGACGAACACAAGGCTGATCGCGAATGGCGCCCCGGCGATGTAGCCAAGGTCGGCAGGCGAGGGCGCAAAAGTTATGGGCTGAGCGTCGCCCCAGACAAGGCCCGCGAAGATGAAAGCCGCTATAAGTCCAAGCTTGATCAAGGTGGAGACGTTTTGCAGCACGCTTCCGCTGTGAACCCCGGTGAGATGCACAAGCGATATGAGCCACGTTACGCCAAGCCCAAGCGCAAGAACCGGCGCCCCAGGAACAACGCCGGCGAAATATTGGCCGAACGCCATCGCCGCCAGCGCAACGGGCGCCGCAAAACCGACTGTCGCCGAGATCCACCCCGCCATGAAGCCCAAGGCGGGCCGGAAAGCGCGTGAAAGGAAGTTATACTCGCCCCCAGAGCGCGGAAACGCCGCGGCCAGTTCGGAATAGGAAAGCGCGCCGCTGAGCGCAACCATCCCGCCGATCACCCACAACATCATGATGGAGAAAGGGGACGGGATATCGCGGACCTGGAAACCGAGGCTGGTGAACACCCCGGTTCCAATCATGTCGGCGACCGCGATCGTAGTTGCTGTAAGCGCGGACACCTTTGGGATTTCGAACACGCCCGGTTCCGCGCTTTTCACCGCGCCATTACCCGTGCCTTGCATGATTGCCGATACGTCGCTCATGGATTGCTCTTATCAAGTCGCTCGCATTTCAACAATCTGCGCCGGGGTTAATGTTCTGGTAGTTGCCATCTGGCAACTTAGGCTCAAGCTGGGATCGATTTCACTCTACCGCGAAAGACTTTAGAAAGTCCTTCGGGGAAGTGAAGCGCGGCTGTAGCTCATGATATGGTCATGATTTCGGTCTATTTGGAACTCTAGCGCCTCGAATAAGTGTGTAAGCGGTTGAAACGAAACGTGCCTGCACCCGTGAAACAGCAGCGCCCAGCGTGTGGAAGAGCGTTTCCCTGGCTAAGCTACCCGATGGCGGCGATCCTGGCCGGGATCGTTTGCGGCTGCCGCAACGAAGCGGAGTTGGTGGAGTTTGTGCGCGAGAATCCGCCCGCGTTTCAGGAAGCCAGCGCCGCCGCTTTCGTGGAAGAGGACAAACCCAATCGTGTCGCCAAACAGGCGCTTCTGAAAACAAAGCCGAACCCGGCGCCCATCATGACCGAGTCGATGGTTATCCCGGTCAAGATGGTAAAGAAGGCTTCGCCCATTAAGTCCGAGCCGCCGCTCGCTCCGCTGAAGCACACGAAAACAAAACTTATCGCGTTCGAAAGCGCCCCGTTTCCCTATCACGGCGTTGCCCCCAACTCGGGCCGGGCGTTTCTCGACGTGAGCGAGGGAGGAAGGCGCGGACACCGCACCTCCAGCGGCGAAGTCTATTGGGAAGAGCAGACCTACAGCGACAACCGCACGCTTCTGCATATTCCGAAAGGTTTCGATTTGCGGCGGCCTTCGCTCATGGTCGTCTTCCTGCATGGCCACGGAGCTATGCTGCAGCGCGACGTAATCGACCGCCAGCGCGTGCCGGAGCAAGTGTCCGAAGCCGGCGTGAACGCAGTGCTTGTCGCTCCTCAACTCGCCTCGAACGCCGCGGATTCCAGCGCGGGCAAACTCTGGGAGGAGGGCGGCTTTCAGCGCTTTCTCGACGAAGCAAGCCTTGAGCTTACAAAAATCCACGGCGATCCGCGCTCTCAGGCGGTCTTCGAGAGAATGCCGATCGTAATCGTGGCCTATAGCGGAGGCTATGCCACGGCCGCCTCATGCATCCGTCATGGGGGCGCCGGCGGCCGCGTGCGCGGCATCGTTCTTCTCGACGCGCTTTACGGCGAAATGGACACGTTCGCGAACTGGATTTCCTCGCGAGACAAGGCGTTCTTCTTGAGCGCCTACGCCAACTCGACGAGGGCGAGGAATGCGGAACTGGCGGAAATGCTGAAAAGTGGACGCGAAGTGACCGTCGGCACAAAGCTGAAAGGTCCGCTGCGCGGGGGCACCGTCACCTTCATTTCCACGGCGCCGGAAACCGAGCATCGCGACTTCGTCACGAAGGCATGGGCCAACCATCCCATCAAAGACCTGCTGCAGCGACTGAAGGCCGAGGCGAAGTGATGGCGGAGCAAGATCGCTCGCCGCATCCAGGCGGCGAGGCGATCCGAAGTTTGCGGCTAGGATTCTGCCGGCGATCGAGGATCGCCACCGCGAGAACGGCTTCAAACCGTTCCAACGCCGTTTCGCGATGCGCTTTGACGGTGGCGGCGCTGCCTCATTTCGATTCCCTGAGACAGGCGTATGCGCGATCCCGCCGATGAGCGGGATCGCCGGCCCATTATTTCAAGTTAGGGCTTTTGACGGTAAACTTCATTCCCCTGTAGTTCAGCACAATCAAGACCTCGATCAAATGAGCGACGAAATCGTTATAGCTCCAGCCCAGTTCTTCCGATTCAAGCCAGATGTTCTCAATCTTCTTTTCAATCGACGTTCTGAGCTTGGAGACCGGCAATCCCTGCGTTGCAAGGTCGATGGGCTCCGCACTCATATCTTCTCCTGCAATTGTAGACTTGGTTGATGTCAGGTCTTCAGTTGACCCCCCGAGCATACGCATAACTTGTCCCCCTTCCTGCGCATGGCTATTGCAGCGAATGATCTCTCACCTCAGCTGCTCCGTTGGCGTACTAAACAGGGACGTTAAGAAATCGTTCCAAAACGAATCAATTTTTTTTAAACGCGGACCTGCGATACTGCCAAAACTGGGCTTATGGTTGCGATCTATTTCGGTCCTGCCTCAGATCATAGCAAATCCGCCGATGACTTCCGGGCAGCCGCAGTGGACCAGTGTGGCGCAGATCGCACTTCGCCGCCCGTCACGGCAGGGCAACGGTCACCGATCGACTCTCGTCGCCGATGCTTTCGGAAGAGACGTTGACGGCAAGCCCGCAGGCAATCGCGCAGATGTGCGCGGCGGGGCGCAGCTCAGGCGGGCCGAAAACGAAGCGCGCGCCTGCAAGCGCAACGGTCCGCTTCATGAAAGAGATCCTCGGGCTAACGCAGGATGGCGCCGTTATGCGGCGCTCGATGTCAGCAGTTGCTGGGGCTCGCCGCCAAGCTGCGCACGCTGAAGCGAATTCTCCAGGAAATCCTCGAAGATTTTCACGGCGGGCCGCATGAGGTGGGAGCCGGGTGTGATGCTTACGACCTGAGCGGGCGGAACCTTGTCCCTAAGCCGCTTCACGACGACTTGGCCACCGTCGTAAGTCGCCTGGTTCAGCGGCACCGAGGCATGAACCGCATAGCCGTGACCGCGCGCCACAAGGCCGCGTATCAGCTCGAAGGAGCGGACCCTGAGACTGATGTTGGGCTGAAGCCCGAGCGCCTCGAACAGGCTTGTGGCGTAATCCCGGATAAAGGGGCTGTCGAACCAGATCAGCGGCTCATCCTCGAGTTCGGTCAGGCTGACGTCGTGCGCTCTTGCGAGGCGGTGACTGACGGGCAGGGAGACCACGGGCGGCAGTGTCAAAAGGGGTTTCGTGTCGTAGCCGGGAGGCGCGCCGTAGCTATACGAGAAAGCCATCTCGATGCGTCCCTGCCCGAGATCCCTCAAGAGTTGCTCCTGGTCGCCTTCCTCAAGCCTGAGCGTGATAAGCGGATGGCGTTCCGCAAATTCAAGCATGATCGAGGGCATGAACAGGGCCGCGAGCGTCGGGAAGCAGCCGACGGTGATTTCGCCGCGGTCTGTGTCGCCGAGCGCCTCCGCCGTCTTCGAAAATTCTTCGGCATGCTTGAGGAGCAGCCTAGCTTCCGCAATGAGCCGCTGACCGGCCGGCGTCAGCGTGACGCCCTTGGCGTGATGGCGGACGAAAATGGTGATGCCCAGCATCTGCTCCAGTTCGGCGATGGCCGCCGAAACCGAAGGTTGCGATACCTGAAGGCGGCGGGCAGCTTCCGTGACGTTTGCGCAGTCTGCGGCGGCTGTAACATATCTTAAAAGTCGCAATGAGATATTCATTGCTATTGTTTAGCCCAAGTCGCCGCCTATGCGCCATACGGGGAATTGTAATACTTTGGAGCAGATGCATTTTTGCATCAGCCCTACCTCTGCGAGCGGCGCGGGCAAAAAAAGCCCCCGTTTGCGGGGGCTTTCGTGGGGGCTTACTTCCCTTTGAGAGCGTCCTTCGCGCCGCCTACGGAGCTTTTTACCTTCCCGGCGGCCTTGTCGGCCTTGCCCTCGGCTTGCGTCTTCGTATCGCCGGTCACCTTGCCGGCGGCTTCCTTCATGGAGCCCTTCGCCTGCTCGGCGGCGCCCTTGATGCGGTCTTTGTCCATAGCCTAACTCCTTTGCGTTAGCTGGAGGTGAACGCGCGAAGAGCGAAAGAGTTCGGGCGATGCCATTCTTTGGCTAATCTTTTATGAAGGCGAGGAGGTCGGCGTTCACCTCGTTCTTGTGCGTGGTGCACAGACCGTGCGGCGCGCCGGGGTAAACCTTCAGCGTCGCGCCCTTGACGAGCTTTGAGGAGCGAAGCCCCGAAGCCTGGATGGGCACGATCTGATCGTCGTCGCCTTGAATGATGAGCGTTGGGACGTCGAACTTCTTCAAATCCTCGGTCTGGTCGGTCTCCGAGAAAGCCTTGATGCAGAAATATGACGCGGGGAAGCCGGCCATCATGCCTTGCAGCCAGAACGACTTGCGCACGCCCTCGGAGACCTTCGCGCCGGACCTGTTGTAGCCGTAGAAGGCCATGCTGAGGTCCTTCCAGAATTGCGAGCGGTCGGCGAGCACGGAGGCGCGAAGTTTATCGAACGCCGCTTTCGGCGTGCCGCTGGGATTGCTTTCCGTCTTCACCATCAGCGGCGGCACGGCGCTGATAAGCACGGCCCTGGCGACGCGCTTCGTCCCGTGCCTGGCGATGTAGCGCGCGACTTCCCCGCCGCCCGTCGAGTGGCCGACATGAACCGCATCCTTAAGGTCCAGCGCCTCGGTTAGCGCCGCGAGGTCCTCCGCATAAGTATCCATGTCGTTGCCGCCCCAGGGCTGGCCCGACCGGCCGTGACCGCGTCTGTCATGGGCGATGCAGCGAAACCCGCGCCCGGCGAGGAAAAACATCTGGTCCTCGAAGGCGTCCGCCGAGAGCGGCCAGCCATGGCTGAAGACGACCGGCTGCCCGGTTCCCCAGTCCTTGTAATAGAGTTCGGTCCCGTCCTTCGTCTTGATCGTCGGCATGATTGCATTCCTTCCGCGGTGGGAATGCTATGGCGGCTGGTGCGCGCTTTGTTCCGCGCGATTGGGATCGAACGGCGGCGACACGCTTGCGGCGCGAGCGAAAATGGAGTAGTGATAAAAAATGAATTTTATCACTACTCCAACGCCATGACGCCGAACCCCACCGCCGACGACACGCGAACCCGCATCCTGATCGAGGCGGAGCGCCTGTTCCGCCATTTCGGCTACGCGAAAACCACCGTGGCCGACATCGCCGACGCCTGCCGCATGTCGTCCGCGAACGTCTACCGCTTCTTCGCGTCCAAGTCCCAGATCAACGAGGCGATCTGCGACCGCATCATCTCCGACCTCGAAGGCCGGCTCCACCGCATTGCGGCTGCGGACATTCCCGCCTCTGAACGCCTGACGAAGTTCATCGAGCTTACCGCCCATCACACGGTCGAGACCTACGTTCACGAGAAAAAGGTTCACGACATGGTCGTCGTCGCGATGGAACAGCAGTGGGGCTCGATAGGGCGTCACCTCCAGGCGACAACCGCCATAATCGCCGACATTATCGCCAGCGGCGTCGCGTCCGGCGAGTTTCGCCGCCAAGATCCTTACCGCGCCGCAAAATGCGTCCACTCCGCCCTTGCCGCGTTCTCGCATCCGGTGGTGGTGGCTCAATGCCGCAACGAGCCTGACATGGCGTCTCCGGCCGAAATGGCGGCTTTTATCCTTTCCTCTTTGAAAGCTTAGCCTGGCTAGGCGCAACATAAGGGTGTCTCTCATGCGCGTGATTTGTGATAATAGAGTAAATTTGTCACATATCAGCAGGCTGCGTCTTCCCGGCCTTCTGGCGCTTACCTTGGCGCTCGCCGCCTGCGGCGAACAGAAGACATCGCAGGCGCCCGTGCGTCCCGTGAAAGCATTTGTGGTTCAGTCGCCATCCGTGGAACGGACGCTGACCTATTCGGGCGTGATCGCGCCCCGGATCGAAAGCCAGCTCGGCTTCAGGGTGGCCGGCAAGATCGTCGAGCGTTTCGTCAATACGGGCGACCGCGTGTCCGAAGGCCAGCCCATCGCGCGGCTCGACGAAAAGGACCTGAAGCTCGGCGAAAACAGCGCGCGCGCCGCGGCCGGCGCCGCGAAGTCACGCTTCGCCGTGGCGAAGGACGCGCTGGATCGCGCAGCCTACCTGCTTCCCAAGGGCTTTATCGCGAAGGCCGTGTTCGACCAGCGTCAGCTTGAATTCGACGCGGCGAAATCCGCAGCCGACTCCGCCGAGGACCAGCTCAAACAGGCCGCCAACGCAACGAGCTATGCGCTGCTCGCGGCGGACAAGGATGGCGTCGTCACATCGGTGCGCGCCGAGCCTGGGCAGGTCGTCGGCGCAGGGCAGCAGGTCATTACGCTGGCGCACGCCAATGAGATCGAAGTCTCAGTCGCGGTCCCGGAAAACGAGATTGCGCGGCTCAAGGCGGGCGATCCGGCCCGCGTCGCGCTCTGGCCGGCGCCGGACATCGGCAGCGACGGGAAAATCCGCGAAATCGCGGGCGCGGCCGATCCTGCGTCGCGAACCTACGCCGTGCGCGTGACCGTGAACCATCCCGTCCCCGAGATGCGGCTCGGCATGACCACGTCGGTCGCCTTCAAGGTTCCCGAGGCCGATCCCCCTGTGATCGCGCCGCTGACAGCGCTCACGGAGGAGGGCGGCAAGACCGTCGTCTATGTCGCCGATAGGGGCAGCGAGACGGTGGCGAGGCGAGAGGTGCTTCTCGACGGCGTCGCGGGCGACGGCGTCAGGGTGAAATCGGGGCTTGCGCCGGGCGAGATCGTGGTTACGGGCGGCGTCCAGTTCCTGAAGGACGGCATGAAGGTGCGGCTTCAGAAGGAATATCTGACCGAGGTTGCGGACGGCAGCGCTGCGCCCGCCGTGAAACAGTAGCGGCCTGCCATGAACGCCCGTTTCGAGCCGCCCGCACCGAACGGCGATGAGGGGTTCAACCTCTCGCGCTGGGCCATCCGGCACAAGCACCTTACCGCCTTCCTGCTGATCCTGATCATGACGGCCGGGATTTATTCGCTCCGCAACCTCGGCCAGAAGGAAGACCCGGATTTCGTGTTCCGCGTCATGGTCATCCAGGTCAACTGGCCGGGCGCGTCGCTGCGTGAAATGCAGGAGCAGGTCGTCGACAAGATCGAGACCAAGCTGCAGGAAACGCCGAAGCTCGAATACGTCCAGTCCTACACCCATCCGGGCAGCGCGGCGATCTTTCTGAACCTGCGCGGAGATTCGCGCGGGCGCGAGATTCCCGACGCGTTCTACCAGGTCCGCAAGAAGCTCGGCGACATCAAGAACACGCTTCCCGAAGGCGTCGAGGGGCCATTCTTCAACGACGAATTCGGCGACACCTATCTCGCGCTCTACGCCATCGAGGGCGCCGGCTTCACCTATCCCGAACTTCGGGACTTCGCAAGAAGCGCGCGCGACATCTTGTTGCGCGTGGACGGCGTCGGCAAGGTCGATCTGCTCGGCTTGCAGCCGGAAAAGGTCTACATCGAGATCCCGTCTCGCGTGCTCGCGGAGCGCAACATCTCGCCCGAGGACATCCGCGCCGCGCTTGCGGGCCAGAACTCGCAGGCGCCGGCGGGCATCGTCGAGACGACGGAGCGCTCGGTCAGGGTGGACGTGCAAGGCTCGCTCCTCACCGTCGACGAGATCCGCGAGCTGCGTTTGCGCGCCGGCGGACAGACCGTGCGGCTTGGCGACATCGCGGCCGTGAAGCGCGGAACCGAGGATCCGCCCGTCTCCAAGATCCGCCACAACGGCAAGGAAAGCGTGCTGCTCGGTCTCGTGATGGCGAACGGATACAACGTCGTGGAGGTCGGCCGGAAACTGGAAGCCTCGCTCGCGCTGATCCGAAACGAACTGCCCATCGGCGTGGAGTTCAGCAAAATCTCCGACCAGCCCGCCGTCGTCACCAAGGCCATCGGCGAATTCCTGACCGCGCTCGGCGAAGCGCTCCTGATCGTGCTCGCGGTCTCGCTCCTGTCGCTCGGCTGGCGCGCGGGTGTGGTGGTGGCGCTGACGATTCCGCTTGTGCTGGCCAACACCTTCCTTGCGATGGACCTCATCGGCATCGACTTGCAGCGCATCTCGCTCGGCGCGCTCATCGTAGCCCTCGGCCTTCTCGTGGACGACGCCATGATCGCCGTCGAGATGATGGAGCGGAAGCTCGACGAAGGCCTCGACAAGGCGAAGGCGGCGTCCTTCGCCTACACCTCGACGGCGTTTCCCATGCTGACCGGCACGCTTATCACCACGGCGGGCTTCATTCCCGTCGGCTTCGCCGCGAGCACCGCGGGCGAATATGTGAACTCGCTGTTCTGGGTCGTCGCGATTGCGCTGATCGGCTCATGGTTCGCGGCCGTTTATTTCACGCCCTGGCTTGGCTACACGCTGCTCAGGCATCGCCCGGTCGAGAAAGGCGGCCATCGCGACGTGTACGACACGCCGCTTTACCGGTGGCTCCGCGCCGTGATCGAGTGGTGCGTCATCCACCGCAAGACCGTCGTCGCCGTCACCGTCCTCGTCTTCGCCCTCGCGACGGCGGCCTTCAAGTTCGTGCCGAAGAATTTCTTTCCGGCGTCGGACCGGCCGGAAATTCTCGCCGATCTATGGCTGCCGCAAGGCGCATCCTATGAAGAGACGGAGGCGCAGTCGAAGAAGCTTGAGAAGTATCTCCTGGCCGACCCGGACGTGGGCGAATTCACCGCCTTTGTCGGCGAGGGCGCGCCGCGCTTCTTTCTGCCGCTCGACCAGCAGCTGCAGACACAGAACTTCGCGCAATTCCTGATCCTGCCGAAAAAGGCCGAGGGCCGCGACGCCGTTATCGAGCGGACGCGCGCCGCGCTCGCGGCCGATTTCCCCGAGATCCGCTTCAAGGTCGAGCAGCTTGCGCTCGGCCCGCCCGTCGGCTGGGCCGTCCAGCTTCGCGTTCAGGGGCCGGACCGCGCCGAGGTTCGCCGCATCGCGGACGAGGTGGAGAAAATGGCCGCCGCGCACAGCCAAGTGTTCAACGTGCACGACAACTGGCTGGAGCTTGCGCCCGCCCTGCAACTCGACATCGACCAGGATCGGGCGCGCGCCATCGGCGTCTCGACCGCCGCCGTGCGCCAGACGTTGCAGGGCGTGCTTTCCGGGCGCACGCTGACCGAGTTCCGCGAGAAGGACCAGACCATCGCCGTTGTCCTGCGCGAGCCCGCGCCACGCGCGGCCTCATGACGGCGGTCGGGAACGCCTATGTGAAGACCGCGCCGGGCGCCGCCGTGCCGGTTTCGCAGATCGCGACCGCTCGCGTGACGCTGGAGCCCGGCGTCGAATGGCGGCGCGACCGGCTGCCGACCATCACGGTGCGCGGACAGATCCCGGATGGCGTCCAATCGGTCGATGTCGTGACCGAAATCTATCGGCAGCTGGAGCCTCTGCGCAGCAAGCTGCCGCTCGGCTACCGCATCGAAATGCAGGGCGGCGTTGAGGAATCGGCGAAGGGGCAGGCGTCAATCGCGGCCAAGGCTCCGGTCCTCGTTGTCATCATCCTGGCGCTCTTGATGGTGCAGCTGCAAAGCTTCCCGCACACGCTGCTTGTGCTTTCCACGGCGCCGCTCGGCGTCATCGGCGCGGTCTCGGCGCTGCTCGTGTTCCAGGCGCCCTTCGGCTTTGTCGCCATCCTCGGCGTGATCGCGCTTGCCGGCATCATCATGCGCAACACCGTCATCCTCGTCGATCAGATCGAGCAGGACATGGAGGCCGGCATCGATGAGTTCCACGCCATCGCCGGCTCGGCGGTGAGGCGCTTCCGGCCCATCATGCTGACGGCGGCGGCAGCCGTGCTTGCGCTCATCCCGCTTGCGGAATTGTCCTTCTGGGGGCCGATGGCGCTCGCCATGATGGGGGGACTTTTAGCCGCAACCGTGCTGACCATGACGTTCTTGCCAGCCCTTTACGCCTTGGCGTTCCGGGTAGAAATTCCTGCGGCTGATTCGGCGCGATCGCCACGGCCGGAAGCCGCTCCACAGGGGCTTGCGCCCGCGCTTCCGGAAAACCCATGAAGAGTTTCCAAGGGTTAACGCCTTGAATCATCGAGGAATCGCGGGCTCCAGTATCCCGCGCATGTGGATAAAGTCCGCTGCCAGAGGTTGGGCTTGCGCCCTCTGCCCATTTACCATTTAATGCGCGGAGGGTTTGCTGCGACGAATATGTGACGGGTTGTTCAGGCTGGGATGCGGACGAAGCCTGAAGATAGGGCAAATCACCCGTCAAGTTTACGTGGAGTTGCGTCAGCCCGGAAAAAAAGCCGATGCGACCACGCAAGGCATGCAGGAAGCCTTGCAGAACGGGCTAGAATTTAAATAAACTGTCGTTTGCCGGTTTGAGGGGTCATGTTGGCATACGATGGTCCGAGCGGGGTATAGAGCTATGATTTCGGGGTCCGCGGAGGTCTGCCTTTCCGCGTTGTTCGTCGATTTCGACAACGTGTACCTATCCTTGCGGCGAGTGAGCGAGGACGCGGCCGGCCGCTTTGCGCGGAATCCGGCCGAATGGATGAGCCGGATCGCGATGGGCGGGCTCGTGCGCTTCAAGTCCCATCAGGATTATGTCCGCCGCCGTTTCGCGGTGGCCCGCTGCTACGGCAATCCCGGCCGCATGCTGGTGAGCCGCAACGGCCCGCACGATCCGCACAACTTCGCCACCGTGCGTACGAATTTCATGATCGCGGGCCTTGAGGTGGTCGACTGTCAGCCGCTCTCGTCGCAGTTCAAGAACGGCACCGACATCAAGATCGCCTGCGATATTCGCGATTATCTCGAGCATCCCACGCGCTTCGGCGAATTCATCATCCTGTCGGGCGACGCCGATTTCACGCCGGTGCTCCACCATCTGCGCTCGCACGACCGGCGGACGGTCGTCTACGCGAACGACAGCACCGCCGACATCTACAAGGCCTTTAGCGACGGGTGGATCGAGGAGCGCGAGATGGTCTCCTTCCTCCTCGACGAAACGCCAGCCTCGCTCATGCTTCCCCACGATCGCACGGCGCAGCCCCGCGGCGAGATTTCCTACGATGGCGCGGGCTCTTACGGCCAGAGCATTCCGCCGCCGCAACAGCTGCAGGCCCTTCCCCCGCTTTCGGCGCCCACTCATCCCGCGCCGTCACATTCCACGCCAATGCACGCCGATTACGCTCCCGCCTACGCGCTTCCGCAGGAGCCTGCGAAACGGCGGTTGCCGTCGGCGCATGCGAATTCGGCGGTTCAATCGCTCATCGAGGATTTCCAGGCGATCGGACAGGAAATCCTCAACCTTGTGCTGGAAGTCGTCCGTACATCCGAAAAGCCCGTTCCAATCGCCTATCTGGCCGACCGCGCGCAGAAGATCCTCGGCCATGCAAAAACGCTCGGCACCAACTGGGCCGGATCCGGCGGCTTTCTGAACTTCCTCAACGCAACGCTGCCGGATGGCGTCCGCCTGACCGACAAGGCGCCTCATTTCGTCTACGATCCCAAGCGGCACCGCCTCGACGATCGCGTGGAGCTTGCGCCTCAGCCCCAGCCCGCCGCGCAACAGAAGCTCAACCGCCAGCCGTCTCCTGAGTCGAGTTCCTCGAAACTCACGGAGTTGCAGAATTCGATCACGCGCATCTACGACGCGTGCAAAGCGCCTCCGCTTCCGCCGAGCGAATACCAGCTCCTGTTCACGCTCATCGCCACCGAAGTGCACGAGCGCGGGTTTGCGCCGGTGAAGACGGCTCAGGCCGTGGTGGCGCGCGCTACGCAAGAGGGCCTGCGCGTCGCGATGAAAGACGTCTCCTTTGTGCTCGATGCGGTCGACGAGATCGATCCGTGGCTCGAACATACGCGTTCCCCGGCGGCGGTGGCGCGCGCCTATCGCGATTTCGTGCTCGCCAAATGCCGCCATGCCGGCGTCCAGCTCACCGACGACGAGCATCAGCTGGTGCAAGTGTGGTTCGGCGCGAGCCAATGGTCGGCGGTCGGGCAGCCCACCCCTGCCGTCAACGCGCCGCCGCCCTCGCCTCATGGGGCGCCCCCTCCGCAGCGCCGAAGCTACATGGCCGAATTTGCGTTGCCGCCCCCCGATCCGCGCAGCGATATCCCGCTGCCGCCCGATTTCGGTTTCGAGCGGGAGCTTGAACCCGACCAGCAGCCCAAGACCGCCGGTCACCGTTTCGGATTCAAGCATTAGGCTTTCTGCTTCCTTCATAGCTTGGACGCATGCTGGCGCTGGGCTTTATTTCCGCCCCAGCGCCGGGTTCCCAACCATGAAAGCGATGCCGCCAGGCGGGCTGAAGAGCGTTTTTTCAACGTTTGCAATCGCCGCGGCGCTTTTTCTTGCCGTTGCCCCGGCCGCTCCAAGCTTGAGCGCGCCGAACGTTGTCGTCACGATCAAGCCTGTTCACTCGCTGGCCGCCGCTATCCTCGAAGGCGTCGCTGCGCCGAAGCTTCTGCTCGAAGGAGCGGCGTCTCCCCACGCCTATTCGTTGAAGCCTTCGGACGCCGAAGCGCTCGCCGAGGCCGACGCCATCGTCCGCGTCTCCGAAAACCTCGAAGTCTTCCTCGACAAGGCGATTGAGGCGCTGCCCGGCAAGGCTCGCGTGATCGATCTCGAGCGCGCGCCCGGTCTGACGCTGCTTCCGGTCCGCACCATCGGCCCCGACATGCGAGACGGTGAAGAAGGCGGCGGCGATCGTCATCGCGATCGCGGCCCCATCGATGTGCATTTCTGGCTCGACCCGGCGAACGCGATGGCAATCTCGGCATATCTCGCGGAGCAATTCGCTACGATCGATCCCGAGCATGCCGCGCAATACGAAGCAAACGCCGAAAAGCTGAAGGCGCGGCTCGAAGCGCTCGACGCCGAGCTGAAGGCCCGCTTCGACGGCCTCTCCAGCAAGCCCTTCATCGTCTTCCACGACGTGACGCACTATCTCGAAAAGCGATACTGCCTCCACGGCCTCGGCGCTGTCACGCTGAGCCCGGAGCGCCCGCCCGGCGCGAAGCGGCTTTCCGAAATCCGCAAAAAGATCGAGGATGCGCGGGCCATCTGCGTCTTTTCCGAGCCTCAGTTTCCGCCGAAGCTTGTCGAAACGCTCACCGAAGGGACCGGCGCGAAGCAAGGCGTACTCGACGAAATTGGGGCCAGCCTGCCCGCCGGCCCGATCAGTATTTCGCGCTCATGCGCGCCGACGCGGAAAGCCTCGCCGCCTGCCTGAGACGTTAATCCAGCATCGCGTCACGATGCAACGCCGCCTCAGTGATGGGCGGAGACGGCCTTCACCATCTCGCAGGTCAGTTCTCGCGTCGCGGCATGCGAAATGTCGCCCAGGCTCAGGATGCCCACCATCCTCTTGCCGCCGTCGATCACGGGAAGGCGCCTGATCTTGTGTTTCTCCATCAGTTCCAGCGCTTCCTCCATGTCGCTGTCTTCCTTGCACCATGTGATGCCCTTCGTCATGACGTCGCGGGCGGTCATCTTGGCGATGTCCTTGCCGTCGGCGACGCAGCGGCAGACGATATCGCGGTCGGTGATCATGCCGACGAGCTTGTCGTTCTCGCCAACGGGAAGCGCGCCGATGTCCTCCTGATGCATCTTCTTGGCGACTTCCATCAGCGGCGTGTCCGGCGTTACCCACACCACGCCCTTGTGCATCGCTTTTTTCACTTTCATGACATCGAACTCCCACCATTATCTACTTTGCCAAGCATAAATTTTACGCTCGCCATGCAACATTGACGATTGTCAAAGTGTCGAAGGTCATGAGAACCAATTATTGGAGCGTGGTTATTGTACAGCTTGAGATCGGTTTTCAGGGAAAGCTTGTGAATGACAAGTCAGACGGGAGTAACGCAATGAAGCCCATCCGGACCTACATCCTCATCGCTGACGGCGGGCGCGCCCGCATTCTCTTGTCGGAGGGGCGCAACAAACCGCTCACGGAGGTAACGGGCTCGGATTTGCGCCACGATGCGAAGCCGGATCAAGACCTGAGCAGCGACCGCCCCGGACGCGTTCACGAGTTCGGCGAACGTTTCGCGCCACGCCATCGAGCGCGACGACCTGCACCGCAGGGAGAAGGAGCGTTTCGCGCAGGCGCTTGCGGAGGATTTGGAGAAGAGGTTCTCCAACAGCGAATACGATCGGCTTGCGATCGCGGCCGCGCCCGAGACGCTTGGCGTCATTCGCTCCGCGCTGAGCGACAAGGTGCGCGCCGTCATTCTGGCGGAAGTGGCGAAAGATCTGACGAAGATTCCAAACCCGCAAGTCAGGCTACATCTTGGCGATGACTTGCGTATCTGAGGCGAGGAGGCGACGCCTGGTTTACAGTGTTACTCAACCAAGTGAATAAGGGGCGCCGCGCGTGCGGTTAATTCGTTTGATTGAATACAACCGTGGTGCTATGCTTAGATCTTCTATAGTCAAGGGAGAGCCCGATGCAGGGCATGCGCGCACGCTGCGAAAGCTGCCAGGTCCGGCGCGATGGTATCTGCGCAGCCCTGGATAGCGATGCACGCGCGGAATTACTCAGACTATCCCGGAAAAAGACTGTTCCTGTCCATCATGCTGTCTTTCGGGATGGTGATATAGCCGATTATTATTATAACATTACTTTAGGTGTTGTTAAGCTCGTGAAATCGCTGGCGGACGGCCATCAGCACATCGTGGGCCTGCTCTACCCGGCGGATTTCATGGGACAATCGCTCAACAAGCATCACACCTATTCGGCCGAGACGGCGACGGATGTGGAGCTTTGCGTCTATTCGCGTGCGCCGTTCGAAACCTTCCTGAAGTCCCATCCAGAGCTTGAGCGTCAGATTTTTAATATGACCATCCGGGAGCTCGATCTCTGCCGCGACTGGACGCTGCTTCTCGGGCGGAAATGCTCCTATGAGCGCGTCGCCGGCTTTCTGCTCATGATGGCAAGGCGCGCACCGATGAAGGGCGGCGGCCGCGCGCCTCGAAATTACGCGCATTTTGAGCTGCCCTTCACCCGCGCCGAGATGGCGGACTACCTCGGCCTCACGCTGGAGACGGTGAGCCGCCAGTTCAGCCTGCTCAAGAAGAAGCAAGTCATCGACCTGCCTTCCAGCCGGGATATCGTAATCCCCGACATCGAGCGCCTCAGCGCTGTCGCGCAACTGGAAAGTTGTTCCGAAGAGCTTGACGAAGGTCAAAGCCGCGCTGTTGCCTGAAGCCTAGTATGGCTAAGAAGATGGGCAATGCTGGAGCGTCCGCCATGTCTATCAAGACAATCCTCGTCTATTTGCCGTCCGAGAAGAATGCTGCAACCATTCTTGAGCTTGCGTTGAAGATAGCGGCCGAGCGGAGCGCTCACGTTATCGGGCTCCACCTGATCGCCGACCTGCCCGTTTACGGGGAATTCCCCGCCGAAGTCTCCGAGGAGGTGATCGAGCGCCTTTTGAAAGCGGGGAAGGAGGCCGCGGCTGGGACAAAGCGCGCCTTCGATGAGCTTGTGCAACAGGCTCCCGTCACCCACGAGTGGCGTTGTTTTACGGCCTCCTACGCGGCGGGAAACGATCTCATCGCGCAGAACGGCCGCGCCGCCGATCTCATCGTTTGCGGAAAGCCGAGCGACGAGGTTCCCGACGCCTGGAGCGACTGCTCCGAAACCGCCATCATGCGCAGCGGCCGGCCCGTCCTGATCGTGCCCGGCTCGAAGCCTCAAAAAACCATCGGCGAGCATGCCATCATCGCCTGGAACGACACGCGGGAGGCGGCTCGGGCCGTGGCCAACTCGCTCGACCTCCTTAAATCCGCCTCGACCGTTCGCGCCGTCACCTTCATCGAGAAGGAGAACCAGCGCGAGGCCGCCGAAGCGCTGGGCGCCGGCCTGATCGCGAACCTCGCCCGGCACGGCGTCTGCGCCTCGCTCGATGTCTCCTACGCCGGCAACGGCAGCGCAGGCGAGGCCATCCTTTCAACGCTGCTGGAGGATGGCTGCGATCTCCTCATCATGGGCGGCTATAGCCACTCGCGGCTGCGGGAAATGGTCTTCGGCGGCGTCAGCCGGGATATTTTGCGCGACACGCGGGTTCCAACGCTTGTGTCGCACTAGAGTGCGTCCGGAAAAGTGTGAAGCGGTTTTCCGATAAGACGCACGACAAAACGAAGAGCTAGAGCGCGCCTTTGATCCCATCGAAAGCGGATAAGCTCTAGAAGCCTTGCTTGGCTGGAGATCGGTCATGACGCTGAGAAAAATAAGATTGGAGCTGGCGAGGGATCGCGAGCATCCTGAAGGCAGCAACCGGCACGGTTACGAGTTTGTCGGGCCGCTCGACGAGGAAGGCCATCTCGATGCGGCGCAGTGGAAGAAGTTCCGCGAGCGCTGCCGCGTGCGCCGCTTCTGGCAGAACGAGGACGACGAGCACGGCCATCTCGTGCGCAAGCCGGGCGGCCATTGGGCCTTCCATTACGACATCGACGGGGACGCGGACGACGACGAAGGCGGCTATCGCCTGGGGAGCCACAAATTCGCGGTTGGCGAATATGTGTCGATCCGCGAGCACGACGACGACGTGATGCGGACGTTCCGCGTCGTGCGTGTGGAGGCGCTGCCGCAGCCCGCGTAAGCCCTCAACCGCTACTCGAAGACATACGTCCCCGGCGCATCGCAGAGCGGCGGATATCCGGCTTTGGGCGCGCCCATCGGCGGCGGCGCCGTGTATTCGTTCGATCCCGCCTTCAGCCAGCGCACCCATTCCGGCCACCATGATCCCTCGACGGGCGCCGTTCGATTGAGCCACGTGTCGGGATCGACATAGGCCGTGCCGTGCGCGAAGGTGGAGACGCGGTAGGAGCGGTGCTTGCGTCCCGGCTCGGAAACGATGCCCGCATTGTGCCCGCCATTCGTGAGCAGGAACGTCACGTCCGTGTCGGAGAGGACGTTGATCTGATAGACCGAGCGCCAGGGCGCCACATGGTCTGTCTCCGTCCCCACCACGAACATCGGCGTCATGATATCGCGCACCGCAATCGAGCGCCCATCCACATGGTAGCGCCCCTCGGCGAGCTGATTGTCGAAGAAGATCTCGCGCAAATACTCCGAGTGCATCCGCGCGGGCATGCGGGTCGCATCCGCGTTCCACGCCATGAGGTCGATCGCCGGTTGCCGCTCGCCCATGAGGTAGTCGCGGAGCAGGCGCGACCAGATCAGGTCGTTCGAGCGCAGGAGCTGGAACGTGCCGGCCATCTGCCGCCCTTCGAGAAAGCCGGCTTCCTCCATCGCGTCCTCGATGAAAGCGAGCTGGCTGTCGCCGACGAAAAGGAACAACTCGCCCGGCTCGCTGAAATCGGTCTGCGCCGCGAGCAGGGTCAGCGACTTGATCCGTTCGTCGGCGTCGCGCGCCATGGCCGCCGCCGCGATGGCGAGCAGCGTGCCGCCCAGGCAATAGCCGAGCGCATGAACCTTCCTGCCGGGCGTGACCTGCGAAATCGCCCGAAGCGCCTCCATGACGCCGAGGCGCCGGTAATCGTCCATGCCCGCGTCGCGATAGCTTTCGTCCGGGTTCTTCCAGGAGATCATGAACACGGTAAATCCCTGATCGGCGAGATATTTTACGAGCGAATTTCCAGGCGATAGATCGAGCACGTAGTATTTCATGATCCACGCCGGCACGATCAGCACCGGGTCGGGATGCACCGTCTGCGTGCTCGGGCTGTACTGGATCAGTTCCATCATCCTGGTGCGGGCGATGACCTTGCCGGGCGTCACGCCGACGGTCTTGCCCACCTTGAACTTTTCGGCCCCGGCCGGGCCAAGCCCCGCGGCCGCGCGCTGCGCATCCTCAAGAAAATTGCTGAAGCCGCGGATGAGGTTCGCGCCGCCTTCCTGGAGGGTGCGTTCCAGCACTTCGGGATTGAGCATCGGGAAGTTCGACGGCGCCGCCATGTCGAGCATCTGCCGCGTGACGAAGTTCACCGCCGCCTCATGATGACGGCTGACGCCGCGAATGTTCTTCGTGGCCTCGTCCCATAGGCCTTCCCAGAGCAGAAAGCTTTGATGGATCGCATTGTGGGGCCAGCGCTCCCAGCCGGGATGCGAGAACCGCCTGTCGTTCGGCGCGGGCTTCACGCATGGCGGGGTTGCATTGTCCTGGAACGAGGAGGCGAGATAAGCCTGGAAGGCGACGCTGTCGCTGAAGAATTTGCCTGCGAGCTTCGCCTGAGTTCCCGGCGCGAGCGCGAGATGCGCCGCCCAGTCCATGAAGGAGAGCCACAGCCCGGCCGGGGAGACGCCCGCGGTCTGTTTCGAGAGCGCGTAGTGGAAAAAGCGATCGATTGCGCTAGAGCTTGCCCGCATGACCTTGTCCCGTCTCTGCGCCGCGCCGAACCTGCCCGGCGGCGCGCGCCCCACACACAATACGCCATTATTGGGCGGAAGCACCACGCCTCTGACTTGTGCGCTTTTTTCTGGCAATTCAACCGCCCGATAGGCCATGCGGAAGGGCGGGTTGCCCTTGCCGCATGGCTCCTTGGCTCCCCTTGGGTCAGGCCGCTTTCGAATTGGCCATGTTGGACATCATGTCGGCGACCGGTTTCGCAAGCTTCCCGGTCTCGTGCATGTAGTCGTTGGCGAACTGGCTCAGAAACTGCGCCTGCATATTGCCAACCTCCGTGAGAGAGCGGCACTGCGTAAGCTGCTCAGGCAGTTTCAAATACTGCTCCCAGCGCGCGGCGAAGAACCGGCAGATTTCGACCTGGTTTTCGACGAAGCGCTTGAAAAGCTCCTCGCTCGATTTCTGCCATTTCAGGATGGCGGCGTCGGCGGCCGAGGCGGCGTTTTCGGCGGCGTGCGTGGCCTGACCCGCCGCTTTTTCGCTCAAGCCTTCGGTTCCATAGGCGCTTTGCGCCTCCCCGGCGCTCCGCAAGAAATTATCGAAGTTCTTCCTCCAGATCTCGACGGACTCCATATACATCCTCAACGCTGGCGATGCGTCGAAGAGAGGGGTTTGGCTTGCTGCACTCCATTGTCATGGCGGCTTGCTCCAGTGAAGGTTTTCCGCACTTCTTTAGTGTAACTCTATGAACGATGTGAGTATGCATTGTTGATGGTTATCAATCGTTGCAATAAATAAGTTTCAGAGATCGCCCGTTGGTGCGGAGGATCTCTTCGTAACGCCAGCTTTTGTTAGCGAAAAAGCGTGAGCTGAGCAGAATAAGCTCGGGCACGGCCAAGTGTGAGCTTTATCTGGAGCATCGTGCATTTAATCGGATGCAGCGGCGTTTTCATCGTCCCCGCGAAAGCGAGACCCAGTATTCGATGAGCGTCGAGATACCTGGATTCCCGCTGGAGTTTAGCCCCGCGAAGGCGGGGCCGGGGAATGACGCCGAATGGCATGAGGCCGAACTTTTACTCTCTCTGGCAGAAGGCTGGAACTGGCGCGCGCCTGACCGCCGCCGTTCATTTCGCCGCGTCGTCCGCATCCGTCAGCCCAAGCTCGGTATTGAGCTTCGCGATCTGCTCCTGCAGCGACTTCTTCTCAAGCCCCTTGCGCGTCATCTGCATCTGGATGTTTCCGATCTCGAAGCTGAGATTGCGCTTGGAGTCGGGATCGTTCGATGGCCGGTTGCTGTTATAGGCGTCGAAAATGCGCTGCTGATCTTCGCGCATGGCTACGTCGAGCTGGCGGACGCGCTCCTTCAGCTGCGAAAGCTTCACGAGTTCAAGCGTCTGCTGACGGTCGGTTTTCGAGTTGATTTGCGCCTCGATGGCCTTCAGGCGCGCCTGAATGACTTCCTGCTCGGCGGCGGTCATGGCCGGTTCGCCATCGGGCTTCTCGGCCGGCGCTTCGAAGAAAAAGTCGCTCGTCAGCGCGGAATGATCCCAGGGCACCTGCTGGCCGCCCGTTTCCTTGAGCACCTCCTTGCGCACTTCGATCATGAGCGCCGTCAGATTCCGGCCCTTCTCCGAAATTCGCTTCGCTAGCGCGCCTGTGAAGGGCGAGTTGCGGCCCGCGCCGTCGAGCGCCACGTTGCCAGGCTGGGTCGAGTAGGCGATGAAGGTGCCGACGCCGGTCTGCACCTCGGCAAGGCCCTTGCCGACGTTAGCGGATCGCGTGCCCATGGAGCGGGCCAGATTGGCGGCGAGCGGATTGTTCCGGCAGGCGTCGAGGAACACGATGTTGGTCTTGCCGTCGCGCCCGACCTCCATCTGCTTCAGCACGAAATCGAGCTGGATCGCCTCGAAATCGAGGTCGCGCTCGCTTCGGAGGCTTGCGTCGATGGGAATGAGATAGTTGCGCCCCGCCACCTGCAGGCCGTGGCCCGCATAGAACAGCACGGCGTCGTCGGCGTCCTCGAGCGCGCGGGAGAAGGCGCGGATCTTTTCGTCGAAGGCGCGCCGGTCGAGATCGAGGCCGAGTATCACGTCGAACCCGGCCGCCGTCAGCGCTTTCGCCATGTCGGCCGCGTCGTTGACCGGATTTGTGAGCGCGCCCGCCTGCGTGTAGCCCGCGTTGCCGACAACGAGCGCGATGCGCTTGGCGGCGGCGGCTGGCAGGACGGCCATGGCGTGCAGCAACAGGACGGCTATCAGAACCCGGAAACGCAACATCGTGACCCCCGTTCGAAAATCTCTTTCGGGTTTAATCAGCGGATTTGGACGGTTCCGTGATGAAGGGCGGGATTGCAGCCGCCCGCGCTTCCGGTGCGGCGGGGCGCTTCAGGATGACGAAGCCATTCTTATGCCGGACGACGCCGGCCTCGCCCGGGGCAGCCTCGATTTTCATGAGCGCGAGGAGATCGCCATCGCTCTTCTCCCCGTCGCCGGTGTGCTCGGCCCAGCCAAGAACAGGGCAGGGCGAGGCGCCGGCGGCGAGGAGGGGCGTCGCGCCCGCAAGCGCGTCCACGAACTTCACCGACACCGTCCCGCCGACAATTCCGAAGCTGTAGGCCGCGTTCGGCCACGCGGCGCTTCTGCCGGAGCCGCCGTAATGAATATGCACGGCGGCGCCTTGGCAGTGGGCGAGCAGCGGGCGAACGATTTCGGCGCCGATCCAGAATGGCTTCGGCGATGTGTACTGACGGGCGATTGAAACGCCAAGCGCGCTGGATGCAACGAGAACCGCCGCGGCCGCCACGCCCGCCGCCAGGCTTTTCCGGCTCGGCGCATCGCCTGCGTCCAGCAACCAGAGTCTCGCGGCGAACGTCAACAGGACCGGGAATGCCGCCGCGCCGATTTGCCAGTAGCGGGCCAGGATGATCGGATGCGCGAACGACACCGCCAACGGCAGAAACACAAAGATAAAGAAGGCCACGAAAAAGGCGATGAAGAGCGGACGCGTCGCCTTGAAGAAGAGGCCGAGAGCCAGAACGCCGAACAAAAACGGCGCCAAATACAGCGAGCCCGCCGCAAGCGCGGCGGTGGAAACCGCGGCTATCTTGATATAAAGAACGGAGAACTCGATCCAGTCCGTTCTGCCCAGCAGTTGGAACGCGCTGGCAAGCCAAAGACCGAACACGGCGGTGGCGGACAGACCGAGGGCGAGGCCGGGCTTGAGAAGCTCCCTCCGCCCCGAAAAGACCGCCAAGGTGAGCAGCCCCGCTGCGAGACCTCCGCAGAAAAGCGCCGCATAGACATGCGTCAGGGCGGCAAAGGCGCCGAGTACGATGCAGCGAGGGAGGCTGAGTTGTTCCGGGAATCCGGTTATCGCCAGCGCCCCATACCACGATGTCGAAAAAACGATGGCGAGCGCGATCAGATAAGACCGTCCCTCCGGCGTGTAATACAGGACGGGACCGCTCAACAGGAAGGCGGCGATGCCCGCGACCGCCAAGCCGCTGAGCCCAACGCGCCGCGACGCGAGAAAAACCGCAGCTGTGGCGGCGAGGAGCGCGCCGGCATTCAGGACGAGGACGGCGGCGCGGTCGCCGGAAAAGACCTGCCGGATGAAGTGAAGCGCCGTGTAGTAGAGCGGCGGGTTCGAATCCGTGATGATGCGCTCGGAAAACAACGCGCCGAACGCCATCGTCCGGTCGGAGGCCCAGAGCGAAAACAGGTCGTCCAGCCACCAGCCATTGATTGCATTGACCGAGGCGGCCGCGACCGCAAACAGCGCCGCGACAAACGGGAGCGAAACCGCCGCCGCCCAGGCTGGCGGATGAAGTGAGGCCGGGACGGCAGCATTGCGGTGTAAATTCATTTCAATATGACCTTGCTGCGAAGCGGCTTACCCGGAAACGCCGGTTGGCTCGCCGCTCGCCTGTTACTTGCGCCAAGTGAAGACGGAGCTTGCGGCGTAATTCCAAACCGCGCCGACTAAAATGCCGGCGATCCCCGAGATGAACCAGGAATAGCTGTGCGAGAACATGAAGTTCGCGATGCCGACATTCGACACGGCGCCGACGGAGCAGACGAGATAGAAGCTCACCAGCCCGCGCAGAACCGGCCCGAAGCCCTTCAGCCTCTTGTCGCGATAGGTGAGCACATTGTTCAGGAAGAAGTTGAACGTCATCGCGACAGCGGTCGCCGCGCTCTGTCCTGTGATGAAGGCTGCGCCGAGAGTCTTCAGGAGAACGGTCAGCACCGCCATGTGCACAAAGACGCCCAATCCGCCGATGCCCATGAACAGCACGAACCGCGCCGGCACCCAGCGCCCCACCATCTTGTCGAGCAGAAGCATCAGGTATTCGAGCGAAACGAGCGCGTCGAGCTTGCTCTCGCCATGCTGGCGCAGGCGGAAAACGTAAGGGAATTCCTTGATGCGAAGGGGCTTCGGCGCCGAGGCGACGATGTCGAGCAGGATCTTGTAGCCTTGCGAGGAGAGTTGGCGGACGGACGCTTCGAACGCGTCCCTGCGGATCATGAAGAAGCCGCTCATCGGGTCGGTCAGATCGGCCTTCACCACAAACGCCGAAAGCCGCGTCGCAACAAAGCTGATCGTCTTGCGTCGAGCGTCCCAATCGCCGAAGCCGCCGTCGCCGGTATAGCGCGAACCGACGGCGAGGTCCGCCTCGCCCGCCCGAAGCGACGCGAGCATGTTACCCAGAATCCGCTCGTCATGCTGCATGTCGGCGTCGATCACCGCGACATAAGGCGTCGATGTGGAGAGGATGCCCTCCACCACCGCGGACGATAATCCGCGCCGGCCGATGCGCCGGACGATGCGCACCCTGGAATCGACGCGGCAGCGCTCCGTGACGGCATCAGGGGTGCCGTCCTTCGAGTCGTCATCGACAAAGACGGCTTCCCATGCGACATCGGGCAACGCCGCCTCGATCTTCTCAAGCAGCGGAATTATGTTATCCCGCTCATTGAATGTAGGGACGACAATCGCAAGTTCCGCGAGTTCAATCTCGATCTTTTCAGAATCAGAACTGGCGACTTGAAGCATTTGTTTGTGCACCGAGCGAGTTATGTTTTCGGCCGAGGCTGCAGTTTTCGAGGATGACCATTTGTAAAACTAAGAAAAAATTTCACATACGGGGTTTTAAGGCGCTTCAATCGGCAGTCCGCCGGAACCTTTATCTGTCCAAGCGCACAGTGCTTATCCGCGTTTCAAAAGATCATTATGGCATTTACATGGCTTTTTGCGGCTACCTTAGGTTGTGGAGCGCGTCCTCCACCGCTGCTTGCCAAGCTGGAACTGCTGGCTAGACGATCCGGCTGAGGATCAAGGAAACGGCAATGGCGCCGGCCGCCGGAATCACGAGGGCCGCGACCATGCGCTCGATCCTGACGGCGCGGCGCGGCTCGCGGCCCTCGGAGAACGCCATCGAGTTCTCGGGATCCTTCATCCACATGCGGGACCGGATTAAGGCGTAGGCGACGAAGGCCGAGTATCCGAACAGGACCGACACAAGCGCGACGCCGGGGAGGCCGGTTCCAAGAAAGACGGCCAGTCCGGCCGCCAAAGCTGAAAACAAGGCGAGCATGCGCGGCACCCCCCAAACTCTTCAAAAACCATTCGGCGCTTCGACGTCGCACGGTGGAACTCTGCCCTAACCCCGCGCGGCGTAAAGGCGGCATAAAGCTGCAAGCGCGATGGGGTCAAGAGCAAGGCGCGGCGCTGCCGCGTGAGCTGACGGCGCGCCTTTCGCCGCCGCCGCCCGATTGATGCCCCAATTTAATGACGCATGGTGGGCGAGTTTTATGTGTTCAAGGAATGCGAATTTGTCCCGTTCAGTAAACACCGCCGTCGCGGCCCTCCTCCTCATGGGCCTCGCAGTTTTCGCGCCTGGCGCCCGCGCCGGCACGTTCAATCTCGAAAACAAGGATGCGGATATCACCTTCACCTATACGGTGGGCTTCGTGGAGCAGACCGGCCACCTCAGGGAAATCGACGGCGTCTTGAAGTACGATAAGAAGGCGCCTCAAACGAGTTCCGTAAACGCCGTGATCAAAACGGCCAGCCTGTCGGCGAATGCGTTCGAGGATGAACTCAGGGGCGACGATTTCTTCAATGTCGCGCAATATCCCGAGATCCGCTTCGTCAGCACGTCGGTCAAGCCCGTCGGCGAAAACAGCGCCGAGTTCAACGGGAACCTCACCTTGCACGGTGTGACCCAGCCGGTGATGCTGCGCTTCGACTTCGAGCCTCTAAAAAACGGCGCGGCGAAACAGTTGAAGGTGACCGCGACCGGCCATCTGAAGCGCAGCGATTTCGGCATGACGGCGCTCGGCCTGCTCGTGAACGACGAAATCGAGATCGTGATCAAGTCCGCGCTGCAGGAGAAGAAATAAGGCCTAGGGCGGGCGTCATACGAATCGCCCTACGTTACGACCCTTTTGCCAGGTGGCGCTGTGTGGTATCATAATACCGCTCAAACCACTGTTTTTTGCAAAACGAACCCAATAGAGTTAATCGGCCGTCTATGCTCCAACAGCCCGGCCAGCGGTATGAGCCGGCAAATTCAGCGGTCGGTATCAGTCGGCCGCCTCCAGGAAAGGCGGCAGGTCGAGTTCGGGAAGCGGCTGCTCCATTGCCTCTTCGACCTTCTGATCGGAAACGCCAAGCGTCTTCAGCGCCGCGCCCACGATCTTGTCCGCGTAATCTTCCGGGACTTCCGCGGAGACGAGCTTCAGCGTTCCGAGCAAGAGCAGCCCGGCGACGATTTCGTGAGCCATCTCAAGGTCGCCATGCTTGAACGCGCCTTCTTCGACGCCGGCGTGGATCGCGCGCTTTAAGAGATCGGCGACGCCGGAGCGGAACTCCTTCGCGGAGAGCACGGTCCGGATCATGAACCAGCCCCAGAGCGGGTCGGCAGTGCTGACATGAAACCACATGCGCAAATCGGTGGCGAAAGCCTCGACGCGGCCGGCCGTGCGCCCGGCGAGATGCTCGTACATGTGTTTCGTGCGAAGCTGCGCGGCCTCGATCGTGGCGTCGACGATCGCTTCCTTGGACGCGAAATGATTGTAGAATGAGCCGTAGCCCACATCGGCGCGCTGGGTGATGTCCTGAATGACGAGGCCTTCGAACCCGCGCTCGGCGATGATTTCATAGGTGGCCTTCATCAGGCGGCGGCGCGTGTCCTCCCTGCGCCGCTCGGTTCGTCTCTTGGCAGGCTGAAGGAGCTTTTGGCCGTGGGGAGCATTCGCCAAGGTTGTTTTGAACAATACCACATTCCTTATGCGCCTGCTGGAATTCCAGCCGGCGGGCTTGAATCTGTTAACGGGTCTCGACGCATTTTACTCAATCAACAGGGATCAAATGAGGCAGAATAGCCGATATGCGCTTGACACATAGGCCACCCCAATCGAACAGGGGCGATTTTGGCCCCGACGACGAGGCGGGCCGTCTCAATCTGCTCCCGCGGGAGAAGGTGCTGCAGGGCGTAGCCGAGGTGCACGACGCACATTCTGCCTTTTCCTGCCGCTCGATTATCCTCACCGGGGCGCCGTTGCGCCTGCGGGGCGGCCGGTTGCAACCCTCAAGCGCCCGCAAAGCTGGCCTCCGCCGGCAATGTCTGTTAGATCCGCGCGGTCTCTCGGAGAAACACTTTGCTCACAGCCGTCGGATTATCGGGAAGCCCCTGCTCGCCGTCCAGGACGCGCGCCATCGTGAAGGCGGTGCTGGATCGCGTCGCCGCGCAGGCTGGTGTGCAAGCGCGTCTTGTCGATCTCGCGGATTCTGGTGCCGGACCTTGGCGTGGCTTCGCGCGCGGACGCTTCGGCGCGCGTCGAGGAGGCCTTGCGCGCCATCGAAGGCGCTGACCTCCTGATCGTGGGCTCGCCGGTCTACAAGGGCTCCTACACGGGGCTTTTAAAGCACCTCATCGACCTCATCAATTATCCCGCGTTGCTCGGCGTCCCCGTCTGCCTGCTGGCTTGCGGCGGGACGGACCGCCATACGCTCGTGATCGAGCACCAGATGCGCCCGCTGTTCGGCTTCTTCGGCGCGAAGACGCTTCCGACCGGCGTTTTCATGACGGACAAGACGATTAAGGACGGGTGGGTGGAGGAGGCGGGCTGCGCCGCGCGGCTCGATCAGCTTATCGCGGAGGCCGTGCACGAGTTGGACATCGCCCGCGCCAAACGAGCCGCTGCGGCGGGATGACTCCGCCTATTCCTGCGTCCAGCTCAAGCGCACCTTATAAGGGCCGGCTCGAAATTCACGCATTTGCGGAACTCCTCGCTGAACTCGGCCTTCACGCGCTCAAGCGCCCGCCCCGCGATCTGATAGCCGTTGAGCTTCATCGGCGCGCGTGGGCCAAGCTTCCGCTCCAGCCGGACTTTCAGCGTGTGGTTCGTAATCTCGATCTCACCGCGCTCGAAATTCTCCAGGATCGACTTGACGATGCACAGCCGCTTCAGCCGGCCAAGATCGCCCCGGCTTCGATTTCCGGCCTCCTGCCCGCTTGGCGCAAATTTGCTTTCCAGCGCCTCCTTGAGCGACAGAAGCGCATTGAGCGTAAGGGGACGGCTGTCGCCGGCTTGAACCGGAACATGCAGGATTTCGGAAAGCCGCGCCTGCAGGCTGATCCATGTGAAGATCGGATCGAGACTGTCGCGATCCTGGACCGGTTTGACGATCAGCCGGAAGCGGTCTCCCATGAAGCTGTGCTCGATCACCGAGCATTTGCCGTCATGCTTCAGTTCCTTGCCGAGGTCCGCGGCGGCGTTCCCCCGATGCTCCTGATATCCCGCCCAATAGCCGTCCTCTCGCTTGAGCGAGTAGGCATGATGGCGGCCATCCTTCTCAACGACGAGATGCTCGACCGGCGAGACGACACCGAGCAGCGCGTTCGCAAACGAGGCTGCGTCGCGCTTCTGCTGGATTTTGCGGAGGCAGTCGTTTCGCCTCAGGCAAGCGTAATTATCGGAAAGGCTTTGGCCGAACTCCACGAGGGCTTTCGAGATCGGTCCCTTCTGGGAGGATTGCAGCCCAGTGAACAGGCCAAACACTGCGCCCTGAAAGCCATAAGAGAAGAATGGAATGACGAGCCGCTCTGCGCTATTATTCGGCGCCAGCACTGTGTCTTCCAGATCCTGCCGGCTGGGTTGCTCTTGCAGCCACGAAAGAGCTTGCCCCGCGTCTTTCACGCTTAAGCCAGTCACCGCGCTGAACACGGCAATGTCGATTGCGCTCGTGAAACGCAAATACGATCCCTGCGGACGTCCAAGGATGGCCCTTTTGCTTACCGCAACGGGGCGGTACCAGGTTGCCCGCAGGTGGATGTGCGGCATGACGGGCCAGGGAAACTCAGCCGCAAATGCGTCCACGCACCAGCCGTGCACCGATTCCCTATGCAGAAAATCGCTGCGGTTAGAACCGGCGGTCAGGAACTCCTTGAAGACGCCGCTGCTCAAAGTAGCGCTGAAAGCGCCCTTGTAGTCTTGACTGAGACTTCGGCAGCACTGCGCCATTTGATAGGAGATTTCCTGCGCGTCGATCGTGCTCAGCACATTGAACTTCACGGCGTCTTGGAAGAACCGCACGGTGAGAGGGGGAAATCGCAGGCAGGTGTGCTCGGGATAAAATGCTGTATAATATGCTGTTCCTCGCGCACTCGATTTCCCTGTTCCATTCCCATAAGTGGACTGGACGCCAAGCTCTTCGAGAATATTGCGAATGTGAGCGGAAGTCTGACTGTTAACTGAGGCAAGCTCGCCTAGAGCGCTCCGCATACGAGAATCCGCGACATATGCCTTTCAAATATGGATCGATGGGTTGCAGCAGCCCTCCCTGACCGGTGGGCAATTACGGAGAGTCTCACAATTAAATAAATTTGTCGAGAGATGGATAGGAGAGACTATGCCAATTGAGTATGCACAGGAGGCGCTCCGGGGGACCGGCTATTGGGAGCGCCCCTGCAGTCGAACGTGTTCCAGGCGCCGCCGGCCAATATGGACGGTCTCTCCACGCCCTCCCATGGAACTGCTTGCCGCCTCTATGAGCTGCACAATCCTGAGACCGAGCCTGCCGCCGGTGATGGGGGTGTCCCCTGTGTCGATGCATGACAGAAAATGTTCAGCGGCGACACGCAGGGCTTCGCTGCCATCGAGCTTCGGCGCCCACATGTCCCCGCTGCGGTATCCGACCCGCATCTCCTGAATTTGTTTCGGATCGTCGGTAAAGCTTATGCCCTTGTCGTAGACCTTAACCTTTTCGCTCGGCTCCAGATCGTTATAGCTGATCATCTTCTTGCTGCCTCCCACGAGAACCAGCCTGACTTTCACGGGAGCGAGCCAGCTGACATTGACGTGAGCGATGGTTCCGGAGTTGTAGAACAGCGATATGTAGGCAAGGTTCTCTGGCGTTCCTGGGAAGTTGTTCGTTCCGCTTGCGGAAACAGCAATGGGATGCTCCCCAAGGAGGTAATCCAGTATCGAAAAATCGTGAACCGCCAGATCTGCGATGACGTTAACGTCTCTCTGAAACAGACCGAGATTGATGCGGGTCGAGTTGTAGTAGTAAACCTTCCCAAGATCTCCGCTCTTGATGATCTCCGCCATCTTGCGGACGGCGCCAGTATAAATGAAGGTGTGGTCGACGAGCAGGGTCCTCGAACGCTTTTCGGCTTCCTCCGCGAGCTTCTCGGCTTGCAGCGACGTCTCCGCCATCGGCTTCTCGAGCCAAAGGTGCTTTCCAGCTTTGAGCGCCGCCATGCCGAGTTCGAAATGAGTTGAAACGGGTGTCGCCACAACGACGGCGTCGATTACCGGATCGGTAATAATCTCCTGAAAGTGTTGCGTAGTCTTAACATGAGGGTAGCGCCGCGCGACCCCCTTTAGCCGCTCGGCGTTGAGATCGGCGACAGTCTCAACCGTCACATTCGGCAATTCGGCAAAGTTCCTTAAAAGATTAGGGCCCCAATATCCATAACCTATCAGGCCAATTCGGATCATCCTTTGCTCCTCTGTTGGCGGGGAGGAACGGACTCCCTGCGGCGGTCTGTAAGCAAGAGTTTATCGATTTACTCCCGAACCTCACCAATAACGCGGGCTGGAACACCGGCGACGAGAGCATAAGCCGGCACATCCTTGGTTACGACGGCGCCTGCGGCGACAAGCGCGCTTTCCCCGATAGTGAGGCCACAAAGTATTGTGGCGTTCGAGCCGATCGAAGCGCCCCGCTTGACGAGAGTCTTTTCCTGCACCCAGTCATTGTCTGACTTGGGTGCGCCGCCCGGGTTGGACGCGCGCGGAAATCGATCGTTCGTGAACATCACGCCGTGTCCAATGAAGACATCGTCTTCGATCTCCACGCCCTCGCAGATGAAGCTATGTGAGGAGATCTTGCATCGTGCGCCGACGCGAACGTCTTTTTGGATCTCGACAAATGAACCAATCCGGCAATGATCCCCAATAGTGCAACCGTAGAGGTTAACTTGGTCGTAGTGGTAAATTTTTACATCCTTGCCAAGGCGCACGGTTGTCCCCACGGGCATGCTCAAGGGTCTCCCATATAATCCCAGGATGGCTTAGAAACGACAGCGGTTCCAGACATTGCAAAGCTAGTTCTTTGCCGACGTCAATCGAAACTCTATGTTGTTTCGCTGGCCTCAAACTTAAATGATGTTGGTTTTGCGATCTTTTGAACAGAGAATACAACGGCTACGCTTGCGATGTATCGTGCTGGCGTTGATTTATCACGATTTCCAAGTTGCGCCTTTTAACATCCGCGCTTCGATGTACTGCTCATGACCCGACCAGCACCTATTTCCAATGCGATCGGCGCAAGCATGGCTACAGCCGCGACAAGCGGCCGGACTGCGTGAAGGTGGCGATTGCGCTCATTATAGCGGCGCGCTACGCCCGAGGGCCTTCCGCTGGCCTACGAAGTGCTTGCCGGGAATACCAGCGATAAGACCACCCACGCGGATTATCTCGATCTAATCGAGAAGCAATACGGCGAGGCCGAGCGCATCTGGGCGATGGACCGCAGCATTGCCAAGATGCGCGCTTCCTCGCCGCCCCTCAAGCCTTTCAGCAGGGTTTCGATGTCAAAATCGGCATCTGGCCACGCCCGATCCATCCGGCAGCGGCGCCGGTTGTTATTGTGAGACGGCGGTCAAAGCCGGCGCTTTCAGCACGGCGGCGCATTCGGGCGGCAGCTGCGCCATTGTGATCCCCGGCCGGGTATTGCCTTTGGCCTGCGCGGCGGCGGGTTTCGGCGCGGCGGGCGGCGGGCCGGCCGGAACCTTCGGCTTCATCAGCCCTTCGATCCACTTGTCGAGCCCTTTGCCGCAGCCCTCGTCCGAATGCAGCGCGGGCTGATTCTGGCAGCCAGGATTATCCGGCGGGCAGACAAGCCGCACATGGAAATGATCGTCATGCCCCATGATGGGCGTGATCTTGCGCAGGAAGGCGCGATCCTCCTTCACATTGTCGCAGAGCCACTTCTTGATCGCGGGGTTCACGAATATGCGGGCGACCTCGGGATAGGAGACCGCCCTCCGCAAGAGCTTCGCAAAGTCCGGCGACCACATCTTTGGATTGACGTGGCCCGGGTCGAGCAGGAAGGTTTCCATCGGAACGTTTTCGCGCTCTTCTTTCGTCAGCTCGCGATCCGGCGCCGGCCTGTACCAGATGTCCACATCGAGCCCGACCTGATGGCTCGCGTGCCCGTACGGCATCGGCCCGCCGCGCGGCATAGACATGTCGCCGACGAGGAGACCCGGCCAGCCGTCCTTCTCCTTGGCGTCCTTGGCGAAGCGCTCGATATACGCCACGAGCGAGGGGTGGCCCCACATGCGGTTTCGCGACAGCCGCATGGCTTGCCAGCCGGGGCCGTCCACGGGAAGCGGCTGCGCGCCCGCGAGGCAGCCTTTTGCGTAAAAGCCGATGGACCGCGTTGCCAGGTTCGCGGGCTCCTTCACCGCGGCGAACAACTCTCTGGCGTTAGGCTGTTTCGGCGCGGCGGCTTTCAGGTTCGGGCGGGGAATTTGCGTCGCGGCGGCCACGGCGCCGGCCATGGCCCGCGACTTTGGCGAGCCGGGCTTCGTCACGGCCGTTTCGAAAGGTTTGAGCGCCGCGCCATCGTTGGGCTTTGGCTTTTCCGCGGGCGCGGATTTGGGAGGGACCGCGGCCGACTGAGCCAGCCTGACCGTGGGCGGCGCAGTTTCGGAGGGGGCCGCAACCGCATCCGGCGAAGCCGCGGTCTTCGCAGTCTGCATTTCGGGCCAAGGCTGGCGGTCTGCGCCGGAACTGCCGTAAACGGCCGAGACCGCTCCGCCGATCAGCGTGACCACGCCAAAGGTCAGGCACGCCGCGATTACCGCGTTGAGGATAGCACGAAGACCCCACATCCATGAACCTCCAGTCAAGGATCCAACTATTTCCGAGGAAATCCGGAAGGGCAAGAGCGACATGGCGCACATCAAACGGTTTTTTGTCGCCGCATTCGCAAGGCTCGCCCAGCTCGGAAGCGCCCTTCTGCCGCCATAGTTCTATCGACGAAGCTTGTTCCGCGCTGCATGAGCGCCGAGGATCGACGCCATGGAAATAGGTTCGGAGAGAGACGGGGAAAAGCGCCTGCTCCGGCTCGAGGAACTGGCTGAGAAAGCTTATTCGGACATGTACGACTCGGGGATCGACTGGCGCTGCAACCGCGCTCTACAGCGAAGCCAAGGAGTGCTTCTACGACGCCATCGCCCTTGCGCGCGCGCTTGGCCGGGCGGAGGATGCGGAAAGGCTCAGCCGGCGTCTCGCCCATATCAAGGCCGTGTTCCGCAGCCAGTTCTCCTGGTAGATGCCGCGTCACAGGCAATCGCCCTCTCCGCATCGCCGTGCGATCCAATTGCAGGCCGGGCGGTCGTTCTCGACAGGCGCCGTGCGCCGTTTTTCTTCGATAATCAGTGACTTGCGACGATTTCGCCGCCGCGCCGCGCCTTGCGTTTTCATCCGGCCGGACGTATCTGAAAGAGGCCGCGCTTGGGCGACGGCGTAGTCGCCCTTTCCTCGCGCCGTGGGGCCGCGGGCTCTTTCTGAAGACGCCCTATTTGATTATGTAAGCGCGGGGTTGGCAAGCCGCCTCGATCGCCCGTCCGAAACCGCACCGCCGGCTTTCTCTCAGGGAGGTGAGACATGACCGAGCGCGTTCTTGTCGTCGAGGATGAGCCGCTCATAGCCTTCGATATCGCCGACCGCTTGAGAGAGGCGGGTTTCGAAGTCGTCGGCCCGGCGGCGTCGGTGAAGGCGGCGTTGAAGCTTCTCGCAACTCAAGGATGCGATCTGGCCGTGCTCGATGTGAACCTCGGGCGTGAGACCGCCGCGCCGATTGCGGACGCGCTGAGCGCGAAGTCGCTGCCCTTCCTTGCGCTGTCGGGCTACTCCAGCAACCAGCTTCCCGAGGATTTCAAGGACACGCCCGTGCTCACGAAGCCCGTGGATCCGAAAAAGCTCATCGCCGAGCTTCACCGGTTGAAGAAAGCCTAAGCGGTGGCGCGCGCCTTGACCGCGTGATCCGCCAGCGTCTTGCCGAGCGACCACACCGCGGTCGGCTTATGCGCGGCGGCGATGGTCGCCTCGAAGGCCTCCTCGATCCACTTGCAATCCTCTTCCGTGAGGATGAGCGGCGGCAGGAGCTTGATGGTGAGGCTCGAATGCCCCGCCACCTGCACGAGGATCTTGTGCTCCTTGAACAGCGGGATGGTGATCATCTGGCAAAACAGCCCGGCGTTCGCGGTTTCGAGCGCATGCCATTGCATCTTAAGCGCGAAGGATTTCGGCGCCCCGAATTCGAGGCCGATCATGGCGCCCTTGCCGCGCACCTCCTTGATCAGCTCGTGGCGGCCCATCATGGCGCGGAAGGAGGCCACAATGCGCTCGCCCTGCCGCGCGGCGTTCTCGATCACGCCCTCCTCGTCGAGGATGTCGAGCGTCGCCAGCGCAGCCGCCATCGCCATGTCGTTCTTGGCGAAGGTCGAGCCGTGAACGACGGCGCGATCCATGCGGTTGAAAAGCTTGTCGAAAATCCATTTGCGGGTCAGCACCGCGCCGGTGGGGACGTGACCGCCGGATAGCGCTTTCGCCACCAGCACCACGTCCGGCTCGACGCCCCAATGCTCGATGGCGAGGAATTTGCCGGTGCGGCCGAGCCCCGTCTGGATCTCGTCGGCGATGAACAGCGTCCCGTATTTGCGGCAAAGCTCCTGCACGCCCGCAAGGTAGCCGTCATCGGGGATATGAACGCCCTTGCCCTGGATCGGCTCCACGAAGAATGCGGCGATCTTCTTGGTCTTGAGCGCGTCTTCGAGAGCGGTCAGGTCGTTGAACGGAACCTGCACGCAGTCGGGGAGGAAGCCCTCGAAGCCTTTCTTGAAGATCGTGTCGCCGTTCATCGACAGCGCGCCGAAGGTCAGCCCATGAAAGGCATGGCCGCAATAGGCGAGCCCGGCGCGCCCTGTGGCCGCGCGCGCGAATTTGATGGCGGCCTCGACGCATTCCGTCCCCGAATTCGCAAAAAATGCCTTTTCGAGGTGCGGAACGCGTTTCAGGATGCGCTCCGCGAGCACGCCCGCGAGCGGCGACACATCCATCTGCACCAGATTCGGCAGTTCCGCGTCGAGCACCTGGCGCAGCGCGGCGTGGATCTTCGGATGATTGCGCCCGAGCGCGAAGACGCCCCAGCCGCTCAAAAGGTCGAGATATCTGGCGCCCTCGCGGTCCCACAAATATTGCCCCCGGCCGCGCACGAAGCCGACATTGTAGCCGATGGTCTTCAGCACGCGCACCATCTGCTCGTTCATGTGGCGCGTGTGGAGCGCATAGCGCTCCGCCTCATGCTCGCCGAACAGAGACTGAATATTAATGCTCATGCTTAAAACTCCCGCACGGCGGTTCTGGAACCGATCGCGCTTTCGCATTTTTTTTAACCGCGAAAGTCATGTCATAAGGCGCGCGTCCGGGCAACCTGCGTGGAGGACCATTAGAAATCCACATTGGCGTAGGATGACGCCAGCATGCAACAAACAGGAGCGCGGGACGTGAAAACACTTATAATCGCAGCCATGTTTAGCGTGTGTTCGGCCGGGGCGGCGTTTGCGCAGTCGCCTGTCGGCGAATGGGCCGTCGAGGACGGCACGGCTCACATCCGAATCGTTTCGTGCGGGGGCGCGCTTTGGGGCGTCATCGCCTGGACGAAGACGCCCGCGGGCAGGGACGAAAACAACCCCGATCCGGCCAAGCGCAACCGCTCCGTGATGGGCATGCCGATTCTGATCAACATGCTGCCCGCCGAGAAACAGTGGGAAGGCCAAGTTTACAACGCCGAAAACGGCGAAACCTATCGTTCGAACATCAGCCTCGTCAGCGCCGACCAGTTGCGCATCGAAGGCTGCGTGCTCGGCGGTCTGATCTGCGGCGGCGAGACCTGGGCCCGCGTGCCGGCGACGAACGGTCTTCCGTCCGATCAGGCGGTGTGCTCGGGCGTCGGCAAGTAGGCAGGCGCCTTCTTCGGCTCGCCCTTCCTGTCCGGCGCGGCCTCGGGCGCGCCGGCCTCTTCGGGCTCCTCGACTTCGCGCGGAGGCCCCATCAGGAGCGGCTGGAACAGCACGGCGGCGCACATGGTGCTCACGAGCGAAAGGGCGAGCAGCTTGCCCATGCTCGATGTGCCGGGGTGATTCGAGAGCCACAGGCTGCCGAAGGCGATCGCCGTCGTCATGCCGCTGAAGAACACGGCGCGGGTCAGGGGCGAGGCGAGAAGCCCGCTCCGCCCTTCGCGCCACGCCATGATGTAGTAGATCTTGAACGCCACGCCGACGCCGAGAAGCAGCGGCAGCGCGATGATGTTCGCGAAGTTGAGCGGCATGCCGAAGACGACGCAGAGTTCGAGCGTGACGACGCAGGCGAGAAGCAGCGGGAACAGCGTCAGCGCCACGTCGTAAAGCCGCCTCAGCGTGAACCAGAGCAGGAGAGCGATCGAGAGGAGCGCCCAGATCGCCGCCTGGATGAAGGCGTTCACGATGGTTTCGCCCGCCCTCTGGATGCCGAGCGCCTCGCCCGTCGCTTCGGGCGCGACCGCCACGACGGCGTCGACGAAGCGCCGCAGAATTGCGTTGTCGTCCGATTCGCCCCTGGGCGAGGCTGAAACGCGCACGCGCCCGTCGGCCGACTGCCACTCCGAGATGAGATCGGCCGGCAAGGAGGCGAGCGTGACGGTTTCCGGCGCGAGGCTTTTGCGGATGTCGTTGAGCGTGATCTTGAGGGGGCGGACCAGCGCCTCGGCGGCGCGCGCCCGCGCCTCCGGGCTCGCCTTGGCGAGAGTGGCGAGCGCGGCCGAAAGGCGCTCCGCCGCCTTCACGCCCGCCGCTCCAGGGCTTCGCTTGGCCATGACGCTCAGATAGTTGGCGGCGCCCTCAAGCAGCTCTACGGTTTCCGCATCGGCCGGCGGCGCCAGCAGCTCCTTCGGGTTCAGCGCATCGTTCAACGACGCGGCGGCCCCGGCGATCAAGGCGCGCTTCTTGTCCTGGTCCTCCGGCACGAAGCTGCTCAAGGTTACAGCGCGCGAAACCTCGGGCAGCGCTTCGAGCTTTGCGGCAAGCGCGTCCGCGGCCGCAACCGAGGGCGTCAGCGCCTCCATCGTGCGGCCCGACGTGAGCGGATCTTTCTTCAGGTCGAGATAGGTCGCAATCGACTCCACATCCGGACTTCTGAGGTTCATCGGGTTGAAGTCGAAACGAAGCCAATGGAGGAGAGGCAGCCCGGCCAACACCACGCACAGCGTCCCGACAAGGACGCCCATGCGATGCCGTTCGAGAAAGCGGTCCACCGGCGCCATGAAACCGTAGCCGAGCGCATGAGGTTCGGCCGGCGGATTGAGCAGCCGCAGCAACGCGGGCAGAACCGTGATGCTCGTCGCGAACGCGACCAGCATGCCGACGCCCGCGATCTCGCCTAGCTCCGACAGCCCCTTATAGGCCGTGGGCGTGAAAGCGAGGAACCCGGCGGCGGTCGCAAGCGAGGCCAGCCCGAGCCGGCCGCCCGTGTGGTCGGCCGTGGCGACAAGGGCCGGCGCCAGGTCGTTGCGCTCGAAGCGCTCCGCCCGGTAACCGACGCTGAATTGAAGGCCGAAATCCACGCCGATCCCGACGAACAGCACGAAGAAGGCGATTGAGATGGGGTTGAACGCGCCTACCATCGCCAGCCCGAGCGCCGCCGTAACGGCAAGGCCGATGAACAGCGAAACGAAGACGGCGAAGATGATCCGCGCGGACCGTAGCGCGAACCACAGAATGACAAGCACCGAAAGGAGCGTCAGCGCTCCGTTGAGAGCCGCTCCGTCCTTCAGCGTTCCGAATTCCTGGTCGGCGATGGGCACGGAGCCGGTAAGCCGCACCGTGACGCCGTCCTTCGCGAGCCCGAGATCGGACGCCGCTTTCCGGATTGCGCCGGTCGCGTCCTCTCCAGGCTCCAGCGAATTGTAATCGAGAATGGGATCGATCTGGAGGAACTGGCGCGTCTCGCGGCGCTCGGTGGAGGAGCCGCCGCTGACGAACTCGCGCCAGCTGAACGAGGCGGGCCGGCCGGCGACCGCGTTCTCGGCCGCGGCGGACATTGCGCCGAATTGCAGGGCGAGTCCGTCGAGCGTGAGGCGCCGCCCCTGCACGCCGCGAAGCGTCAGGTCGAGCGCGCCCATCACGCCGCGCAGGCTCGGATCGGCGGCGAGCGGCTCCAGCAGGGGACGCGCCCGCGTAAGTTGGCCGAGCGCCTCTTTCAGTTCACCCTCGGACAGGAAGAGAAGGCCGTTCTTCTCGAAGAACTCGCCTCCCGAGGTCTGCTTGACGCTGCGGATGAAGGCCGTTTCCTTCGAGAGCCGCTCCGTCAGCCTCTCCGCCGCTTCCGCCGCGAGTTCCGGCGTCGGACCGTCTATCACCGCAACGATATCGGTCTCGGTCTTCGGGAACGCCTTGAAGAAATCCAGCTCCAGCCGCCGCCAGGGCAGATCGTTGGAGATGAGCTTGTTGATGTCGGTGTTGATCTCGAACTGGTCGCCGATGAATACCGCGGATGCGACGGCCAGAACCGCCGCGGCGCCTATCACAGGCCAGGGCCGGTCCGCGCAAAAACGAACGATCCAGATAATGAGCTTCTTTAGCATCGCCTACCGCTTCAGGATGAACTGCTATTGGCTACTCGCGGGAGTGGCAAGAAAACCAGATATGTCTGCGCCACACAATCGGGAACCTGGCAGTCGCAAAGGTTTCCCTCAAGAGTTAGCGGCCCGGGCGCGACGCATGAGCCGCGCCGGCGCCGGGCAGGTCCAATACCCGCGTCCAGCCCCGCATCCGCACGCCTGAGCGATTATTCCAGGGATCTGTTGCGAATAAGGCGCCACCGTTCCGGCTCGCGCTCGCGGCGGCAAGAAGCCGGCGTTTGAAACATGGAAAGGCTCCTGCGCTCCACCGGCGCAAGGCCGGGAAGCAGCTGCGATATGTCGCGGCCTGAGGAACGAGGCATGCAATCGCGAATTTCAGGATATCGAAAGCGCAGGGCGTTCCGGGCAAGGCGGCTCAGAACCTTGCAAGTTCGGGGTCGTGTCCGTTGGCGAGGTTGAGCGCGAAGCCTTGCGCTTCGTGGCCGTTGCGGCTTGCGGGCGCAGGGCTGCCCTTTATGGGCGCCGCGCGTCTGGCGGTCTGCGCGGCCTTGCGATGCGCGGGCGTTTCCGGTTTGGCGGCGGCGGCGGCTCGCGGTGCGGGCGCGGCCTGCTTTTCCGCGTGCGGCTGTGCGGCCATATCGCCGAGCTGGAAGAAGGCGATGCTCCGCTGCAGTTCATCGGCCTGCCCGGACAGCGCTTCCGAGGTCGCCGACATTTCTTCGGCAGCGCCCGCGTTCTGCTGGATCACCGCGTCGAGCTGCTGAAGGGCCCGGTTGACCTGGTTGGCGCCGATGTCCTGCTCGCGGCAGGCGGATGAAATCTCCTCCACTAGCACGGCGGTCTTCTTGATGTCGGGAACGACCCTGGCGAGCATCTGGCCGGCCTCGCGCGCCGCCGTCACGGTCTGGCTCGACAGCGAGCCGATCTCGGCCGCCGCCGTCTGGCTGCGTTCGGCGAGCTTGCGCACTTCCGAGGCCACCACGGCGAAGCCCTTGCCGTGCTCGCCCGCGCGCGCCGCTTCCACCGCAGCGTTCAGCGCGAGAAGATCGGTCTGCCGCGCGATTTCCTGCACGAACGCTATCTTCTCCGCGATGATCTGCATGGCCAGCACGGCACGGTTCACCGCTTCGCCGCTCGCCTGCGCCTCGGCGGACGATTGCCGCGCGATCTTCTCGGTTTGCGACGCGTTGTCCGCGTTCTGCTTGATGTTGGCGGCCATCTCTTCCATCGACGAGGACACTTCCTCCGCCGAGGCCGCCTGCTCGTTCGCGCCGGCGGCGAGTTCGCGGGCCGCGCTGGAGAGCCGTTCGCTGCCGGCCGATACGTTGCCCGACGCTGCAAGGGCGTCCGAGACAACCTCGCGCAGCTTTGTCGCCATCCGTTGAAGCGCGAGCCCCAGCGCGTCCTTCTCGGACAAAACCTTGGATTCTGCGGTGAGGTCGCCCCCCGCGATGGCGTCGGCGACTTCGGCGGTGGCGCGCAGGTTTGCGGTCATGCGGCCAAGGGTTTCGATCAGGGCGCCGATCTCGTCCCGCCGGCTGCAATCCGCCCCGGCCGAGAAATCGCCCCTCGCCACGGCGTCCGCCGCTTTATTCGCGGCTGCAAGCCCCGTTCTTATGGAGCGGATGAGCGAGACGCCGATGAGCGCGCTGAAAAGAGCAAGAACGGCGAGCGCTATCAAGAGGAGACGATCATGCTGCCAAAGCTCAATAACGAGCCTGTTGAAAAAGGCCGCATCCATGTCGTCAAGGTAGACGCCGATGCCCGCTAGGCCGTCGATTTCAGGAATATTTCTTATGTAGGATACCTTCGGGGTTATCGGACCGCCGGCTCCCTTTTCATACATGTACTGAACAAATCCCGCCCCCGCGGACCCTTTGGCGATATCGATGAACGATCGGATGAACTTAAAGCCATTGGCGTCAGCGAATTCGAAGCGATTCTGGCCGATTTTCGATGGGTCGTTCAGACAGGTGACAACACCGTTGTGGTCATAAGCAAAAACATAATTGGCCTGGTTCTTATCGCCGAAATGGGATGATTGGAGGGATGAGAAAAACGCCTTGCGCCCCGTTTCAGTCGCAGGACCGCCAGCCGCCATCATTCTGTCGCGGGCGATTGTGACGGACAGATCGAGGAGATTTTTAAGCTGGCTTTTCCGCTCATCCATCATCTGGGTGCGCAGGACGGAATAGCCGATGGAGACGACGATCAGGATTCCGATCGCAACCAAGAGCAGGGTCAAATTGATGCGAGTTGTTATTCTTAAGCGCGAGAGCATGACGGCCGCCTCAACCTGGAGCTGCGCTAATATCTGCGCCCGGCGTAAACAGGGGGTTACGCGCATCCCGGCGGCGCATGCTTGGCGGCATTATTTCATGAATAGATAGTTTCACGATCTTTTGAGAACTTAATCATCCTGCGTGAGCGACACTTCTACCGGGCGGGTGTTGTCGTAGTTCGCAGACGCGCCCACGGAGAAAATCGGACATGCAGGAAAAAGCGGGCCACACGCCCTTTTGGATGCAGGGCAATTTCGCGCCCGTAACGGAGGAGGCGACGGTTTCCGGCTTGCCGGTCGAGGGCGCCATCCCGCCGGAGCTTTGCGGCCTCTATGTCAGGAACGGCGCCAATCCGCACCGTGGCCAATCCGGGCACTGGTTCCTGGGAGACGGCATGGTGCATGGCGTGTCGATCCGCGACGGCAAGGCCGAGTGGTATCGCAACCGCTGGGTGCGCACGCCCATCTTCGACGGCCAGCCGCGCACGCCGATGTCGCCCTTCGACATCCGCTACAGCCTCGCCAACACGAATGTTATGACGCACGCGAACCGCATCCTGGCGCTTGTCGAGAATGCGCTGCCGATGGAGCTGACGCGCGACCTCGACACCGCAGGCTTCAACGACTTCGGCGGAGCGCTGAAAACGCCCTGCACCGCGCACCCCAAGATCTGCCCCGAGACGGGCGAGATGCATTTCTTCGGCTACCGGGTACTGCCGCCCTTCCTGACGTATCACGTCGCCGACGCGGAGGGAAACCTGCTTAGAAGCATGGAGATCCCGGTCAAGGGCGCGACCATGATCCACGATTTCGCGCTCACCTCGCGGCACGCGATCTTCATGGACCTGCCGGTCGTGTTCGACCTGGCCGCAGCGATGGGCGGCCGCTCCATGCCGTTCTGCTGGAGCGAGACCTATGGCGCGCGGCTCGGATTGCTTCCGCGCGGCGCTGGCGTGGAGAGCCTGCGCTGGGTCGAGGTCGAGCCGTGCTATGTCTATCACGTCGCCAACGCTTTCGAGACGGAGGATGGGGCCGTCGTGCTCGACGTCGCCCGCTACGAGGAGCATTGGCGGGGCGGGCCGCCGTCGCATTCCTATTCGTTCGACACGGCGAGCCTGACGCGGTGGACCATCGCGCCCGGCGCGGCGAAGGCGAGCGAGCAGCAGATCGACGAGCGCACCGTGGAGTTTCCGCGCATCAACGACGCGCGAACGGGGCAGGCGCACTCCGCCGTCTATGCGCTCGCCACCCAGGGGACGCTCGCGAGCGGCGTCTTTACCGAGCTGCTCAAATACGACCTGAAGACCGGCAAGGTGGACTCGAACGATTTCGGCGGCGTGGGCTTGCCGAGCGAATTCACGATGGTTCCCGCTCGCCCGGACGCCGGCGAGGATGAGGGCTGGCTCGTTGGCTTCGTCTACGACCGCGCCCGCGACGCAAGCGACCTTGTCATTCTCGATGCGCAGCGCATTGGCGCGGACCCGGTCGCAAGGATCGCTCTGCCACGGCGCGTTCCGCAAGGCTTTCACGGAAGCTGGATTCCTGCGTGATTTAACCGTTTGCGGCCACTCGGGCTTTTTCTCGCCATGAAACCGCCTTGGCGGCGGGAGAGCGTGCTCAATGGCAAAGTGAGGCTTATTTGCCGCCGTCGGGGGAATCTCTGCGTGTATAACGTCCGGCGCCGTTCAATCGATGCGCGAATCGCGCCATGACGCGTAGAGTGGGTTGCTATCCTAAGGCAAGGGCTTGGCTATGAGGATTGGATCCGTAGGCTTCACTTTTGTTTTTCTCGCGACTTTGGCGGGCGCGGCATACGCTGCACCTCAGTGCGACGAGCACGTCTTCGGCGTCCAGATCGATCAGACGGCGCAGGCCTTAAGAACCCTCAATCGCGACAGCGAGGCCCGCTTCCAGGAACGGCTCGCCGCGATTTCGAAAACGCGGGGCTGGACGGAGGCTCAAAAAGCCGACAAGGCCGCCGCCGCCATGGACGACAGCAAGCTCGAAACGTTCAATGCCGAGATCGAGGAGCTTGTCGGCCAACTCGATGCGCTCAACGTCACCCCGAAGAACGATATATCCTGCGCGCGGCTGGACGAGCTGAAAGCCGTCAACGATAAGCTCGTCGCGGTCATGAGGCGCAAGGCAGGCTTCATCCTATCGCAGCTTGAGGTCGAGGCGGCGAGCGCGCCGATTTCGCCCTATTCGCCGGCAGCCCCGGTCGAGAAGTCGGCCCCCGCGACGCGAACCGCCGCGGCGACGCCCGAGCAGGCGCCCGCATCGAGCGCGCCCTGGTCGGCGAATGTCGCAAAGGCGCTCCGCCAGCCGCAGCAAGGCGCCGCCCAGCCGGCGGCCGTCACCCATCCCGCTCCGGCCACCGCGCCTATCTCCCTGCGCCCCGCTCCTGCGCCGGAGAGGACCGCCTCTCTCGCGCCGCCCGGGAGCGATGCGCTTCCTCCGCCTCCATCGAAGCCAACCGGCTATTCGGTTGAGGAGATTCGGAACGCGGGCGAGGGCGTTTTCGGCAAGCTGACGTCGGAATTCGCCGTGGTGATGAACCATGCGTTCAAGACCTACGGGCAGCCTAACGCCTATGTCGTCGGCGACGAGGGCGGCGGCGCTTTCCTCGCGGGCCTCCGATATGGCCAAGGCGATCTCTATACCCGCGTGAACGGCGCCGAGACGGGCCCCACGAAAATTTATTGGCAAGGGCCGTCGCTCGGGGCCGACATCGGCGCAACAGGCTCCCGCGCGCTGTTCCTGGTTTATAACCTCGATGACGCCGCGACGCTGTACAAGCGCTTCCCAGGCATCGACGGCGCCGCCTATGTGGCGGGCGGTTTCGGGCTGACCGTGTACCAGAACGGAAACATGCTGATCGTGCCGATCAGATCGGGCCTCGGTCTTCGCTTGGGAGCAAGTCTCGCCTATTTAAAGTTTACGGATCATGCAAGCTTGAACCCGTTCTGATCCCGATCTAATCCTGGACGGGACCAGCCCCCTAGGACCTCGCCCAGCCCCATGCTCGTTAAGCCCGAAGTCAGAGCCGCCGTTGAGGCGGCTCAATTCCCGCTCTCATTCCTCGAATTCGTGTCGCTGATCGCGCTTCTCATGGCGCTCACGGCCTTGTCCATCGACGTGATGCTGCCGGCGCTGCCGCAGATCGGCGCGGCGCTCGGCGCTGGCGACGAAAACGACCGCCAGCTCGTCATCAGCGTCTACTTCATCGGCTTCGCGGTCGGGCAGTTCCTGTTCGGACCGATTTCCGACCGTTACGGGCGCAAGAAGCCCTTGCTGATCGGGCTCGCCCTCTATCTTGTGGGCACGGCGCTGGCGCTGGCGTCCGCATCCTTCGCGGGCCTGCTCGCCGCAAGAGCATTCCAGGGCTTCGGCGCCGCCGCCCCGCGCGTCATCGCGCTCGCCATCGTTCGCGACCGCTTCGGCGGACGGGAAATGGCGCGCGTGATGTCCTTCGTCATGATGGTCTTCATCGTGGTGCCGATCCTCGCGCCGGAAGCGGGCGAAATCATTCTGGAGTTTTCGGGATGGCGCTTCATCTTTTATCTGCTTTTGTTCGTGGCGGCGGCGTCGTTCGTCTGGGCCTTGCTTCGGCTCCCTGAAACGCGGCGCGAAGAGGATCGGCTCCCCTTCACGGCGTCGTCCATCTGGCAGGCGACGAAGCTCATCGTCACCAATCGCCAGACATTCGGCTACATGATCGGCATGGGCTTTGTGTTCGGGCTTCTGATCAGCTACATCATCAGCGCCCAGCAGATTTTCGTCGACGTTTACGGCCTCGGATCGCGCTTTCCCCTCGCGTTCGGCGCCATCGCCTGCTTTCTCGTCGCGGCGTCGGCGCTGAATGCGGTGTTCGTCCGCCGCATCGGCATGCGCGGGGTCTCGCATCGCGCTATCCTGGCGGGGCTCGCCGTATGCGCGCTGATGGCGCTCGCGGGCTTCCCCGAAAAGCCGCCGCTGCTCGCATTCTGCGCCTTCATCGCCGCGATCTTCTTCTGCTTCGGCGTGATCATGCCGAATTTCAGCGCGCTTTCCATGGAGCCGATGAGCCATATCGCGGGCACGGCCTCGTCGCTTGCGGGGTTCTATTCGACGGTCGCGGGCGCAATCTTCGCGACGCTCATCGGGCAGTCGTTCAACGGCACGGTCGCGCCGGTGTGCATCGGCGTCACGCTTCTCTTCATCGCGACGCTTCTGACCGTGCTCATTACGGAGAATTTCCGTCTTATGCAGCACAAGACGGCGCCCATCGTGGAGATGCCGCATTCCGAGTAGGCGGCTCCGCGATTTCGACGGGGAGCAGCCCCACGCCCGTCCCATTTGGCCTGGATCCTGATGTGGACGAAGATCGAATCACTCAGGATCGAAACCAATGATAAAACCCCGTTTCCATCTGCCTGCGCTGGCTCTGGCCGCCGTTGCCGGCCTCGCCCTTGCCGCCGCTCCCGTCTCCGCGCAGCAACCCACGAAGACGGCCGCGCCGGCCGCCGCGCAATACAAGACCGAAGCCGAGGCCAAGGGCCGTTGCGCCACCGGCGACATCGTTGTGTGGGTGAACACGTCGACGAAGGTCTATCACTACGCGGGCAACGCCGAATACGGCAAGACCAAGAAGGGCGGCTACGCCTGCGAGAAGGAAGCGGGCGCTTCAGGCTTCCACGCCGCCAAGAACGAAAAACGGCCCGGGTAAGCGTCCTCTGCGTCAAACAGCCGGAAGGGCGCGCGCCACCCTCCGGCGATTTTTCCCCCGATCATCCCCTGGTAAGCCGTTCCGCGAAAAGAACGATGGTCTTGCGGTAGATTTCCGCGTGGTTCCATTCGCGCATGGCCTCGAAATTCGCGGTTCCCTCGCCGAACGGCGCGCCGGCTCGCCAGCCGTTGGTCTTCAGGAGATTGGCCGTTGAAGCCAGCACATCCGCCGCGCTATGCCTCAGATCGACATGGCCATCCCCATCGTAATCGACGCCATACTTAATGTAGGAAGACGGCAGGAACTGCGTCTGGCCGATTTCTCCGGCATAGGCGCCGATCAGGTCGCCCAAGGAAAGGTCGCCGCGCTGCACGATCTTCAACGCGGCGAGAAGCTCGCGCTGGAACAGGTCGGTGCGGCGGCAGTCGTGCGCCATGGTGGCGAGCGTGCGGATCACGGGCAATTTGCCCATGTCGCCGGCGCCGAAGTCTGTCTCAAGTCCCCAGATCGCGACCAGCACCTGGGCGGGCACGCCGAATTCGCGTTGTATGCGCGACAGGAGCGCGGCATGGCGCTGCAACATCTGCCTGCCGCGCTGAACGCGCCCGGCAGTGACCCGCGTCGAGGCGTAGCGCTCGAAGCTCATCTGAAATGTGCCGTGCTGGCGGCGGTCGAAGGCGAGCACCGCGGGATCGGGCCTGACGCCCGACAGCGCGCTTTCGATGACGCCGCGCGAAATGCCGGACGCCGCCGCTTCGCGCGACATCGCGGCGATGAATGCGCCGAAGTCTCCGCCGCATTGCGCGGCGGACGCAGAGGTTGCGGACACAAACGAAAGAGCCAACGCCGCGAAAAGACGCCTGGTCATACTGCTTTCCCCCTTTTTCCGGTCGCCGTGGCGGTCATCGCATAGACGCGGCGCCCGGGCAACGTCATCGGCCGCCCATAAAGGGGAAAGGGTGAGCTTTGCAGCACTTTCAAAGAGGCGCCAAGCGTGTATTGTGGCGGCGACAACGCCACTCGGGCGGTTATCGGGGCGCCGCAAATGACTTCACATGAACTGAGCTACGCAACGGCAAGCACGCCGCCGGTCCGGCGCTGGCTCATGCGCGTCATCGAGAACATTTCCGGCCGCCGCAAGCTGTTGAAAATCTATCATCGCTGGCGCGCCGAGAGCGCCGGGGGCCCGCGCATGTGGCGCGACGCGCTCGACATGACAGGGACGAAGCTTGAACTCAACGCGCCTGCGGATTGGGAGGCGCGCCTGCCCGATGGCCCGATTATCGTCATCGCCAACCATCCGTTCGGCATCGCGGACGGCATCGCCATCCAGTCCATCGCGGAGCGCATCGGCAGACCCTACCGCGTCCTGCTCAACTCCGATTTCATGCGTTTGCCGGAGATCCAGGCGCTTGCGCTGCCGATCGATTTCAACGAGACGAAAGAGGCGCTGGCGACCAATCTCAAGACGCGCAACGAAGCGCGGCGTCTCCTCAAGGAGGGCTTCACGCTCGTGATATTTCCTGCTGGCGGCGTGGCGACAGCGGAAAAGCCTTTCGGCAGGGCGGAAGAACTGCCGTGGAAACTGTTTACCGCGCGCCTCATTCAGCAGTCCGGCGCCACGGTCCTCCCGGTCTATTTCGAAGGGCAGAACTCGGCCCTGTTTCATTTCATCAGCCGGTACAGCCTGTCGCTCAGGCTCGCGCTCCTCGTCCTGGAGTTTGGGCGCCACATCGGCGGAACCGTCCGGGCGGCAATCGGTCCGGCGGCTACGTGGACCGAGATCGCGGCCAGCGCCAATGGCGGTTCGATCATGGATGAACTCTATGTGCGGGTTCATCGGCTGGCGCCGGGCGCAGAAAACGCCGATCGCGCCGCTCTGCTGCCGCGCCCGCCGCATGTGCGCCGCCGCTTTCCATGGGATCCGCCCCGCTAAACGCTCCGGTTCCGGTTCGGGGCGCCGCGCCGGGGAGATGCGATGGCGCATCCCCACGCCGCGCAATGCCACTGCGCCAACGCCATGACGCCAAAGATTGGCTTGCGAGAAATCAAAGCAGTCAATAAAATTTTTCCGGTCATGGACTGCCTTGAGCGTTGCGACAGGCGCCTGCGCTTGCGGGATTGCGGTGTTCGAAGGGGTGCGAAATGGATCGCCGAATAACCAACCTGCTGGCTGCGGGGCTTCTGGCGGCGATTTCCTGCGCCGGGCTCACAGCGCGAGCGCAAGCGCCAGCGCCGGCCGAAATCGATCCGCCGGAGACCGTCTACAGAACCGGCGCAACGTCCGACGATCCGGCGGTCGAGCGCCGGCGGGCCATCTTTCCGCGCTACCGGGCATTCCTGCCGCAAAGCATCGATCTTTCCAGCCGCATGCCGGCCGTCGGCAACCAGGGGAATTCGATGTCCTGCACCGCCTGGGCGACGGGCTATGCGGCGAGGAGCTATTACGCCGGCACGCTTGAGCATCGAAACATCGGCCAGCCGGAAAACATCCCCAGCCCGAACTACCTTTATCATCTGGCTCGCGTGCCCGGAGGCTGCAACGACGGCACGTCCATAGGCCGCATCGCCGACGTGCTCAAGAAAGGCGCGCTCTCGCTTGCCGATTATCCGTTTACCGATCAATGCGAGCCTCCCGCCTCGCCGGAGGCCGTCGAAGGCGCGAGGGACTTCAAAGTGCGCGGCTTGACCCGGGTCGATATCGGCCAGCCCGACGACGTGAAGGGCCAGCTCGCGCGCTTGAACCCCGTCATGATCAGCTTCAAGGTCAGCACGGCGTGGATGAAGTTCAGAGGGTCCGGTATATTCTCGGAGTCGGCGCCGCCCGCGGGCGACAGGATTCAAGGCGGGCACGCCATGACAATCGTCGGCTACGACGAGGGGCGGCAGGCGTTTCGCCTGATCAACTCCTGGGGCAAAGGCTGGGGCGATCGAGGCTACGCCTGGATCGGCTACGATCTGTTGCAAAGCCGCGTGCGCGCCGCCTACGTGCTCGATGTGGAAAGGTCCGCGCCGGAACCCGCGCCGCCGCCGCCGCAGCCTGCGCCCGAGCCTGCTCCGCCGGGACCGGCGCCTGCTCCATCTCCCGCGCCCCGGCTCTCCGAACTGCAATCCCTGTCATGCGGCCGGGTGACGGTGGACGCGCGCGGCGGCCAATCTGTCTTGAACGGCTATGTCGCGAGCGATGACGATCTCAATCGGGTGCAAGCGATTGCGGCGAGCGTTCCGAACATATCGCTGGGCAAGGTCATCGTGGCGCCGTGGCCGCAATGCGAAGCCTTGCAGACCTTGGAGAAGCCGCTCGGCGAGGCTGACCGGCCGGCCATCGACATCGGCCCCAAAGCCGAGCTGCGCGCGGGCGACGCGCTCAGGATCGAGGTCCGCTCGCCTTCGCAGATCAGCTACCTCTACGTCTCCTATATCCAGGCCGATGGCTCCGTCGTCCATCTGGTGCAGCCCGATGGCCTCGCGCCGCGGCCTACGCTTCCGAGGCAGACGCTGGCGTTTGGAGGCGGAGAGGGCGGCGAGCGGAGATTCACCGTCAGCCCGCCCTTCGGCCGCGAGCTGATCGTCGCGATTGCGTCGCGCTCGCCCCTGTTCGACCATGAGCTGCCTCAGCGGCAGACCGAGCGCGATTATTTGAGCGAGTTGCGCCGGGCGCTGATCTACAAGCCTGTTCCCACCATGCCCGACCGCGAACTTTCCGCCACGATTATGCCCCTGCAAACCAGCGAGAGATAGCCATGCCGCCACGATTGGTTCTTATCATTGCGCTCCTCAATTTCGGCGCGGCGTTCGCGCCCGCTCCGGCATCGGCGCAAGAACAGCTTTCTCCCTCCGGGATCGCCTGCGAACTGGATCCCAACTGCCAGAAGCCGCCGCACATTACCACCCGCGGGCTCAATTCGAAGCGCGGGATCACCGTCGAAGGCGTCGTTCCCTCCGACAAGCCGCTTTCCGTGAATATGTACGTCAACTTCGAGTTCAATTCGGCGGAGCTGACATCCGACGCCCGCATCACGCTCGACCGGCTGGGCGCCGCGCTGCGCGATCCGCGACTTGCGGCGTACAGCTTTGTCATCGCCGGCCATACCGACGCAAAAGGCAGCGCCGACTACAATCAGAGGCTTTCGGAAAGGCGCGCGGCCTCGGTGCGCAGTTATCTTATCGCGCAAGGGGGCATTGCGGCCGGGAGGCTCTCCTCGAAAGGATACGGCAAGACTCAGCTGCTCGACCCGGACCATCCGGAGGATGGGGTTAACCGGCGCGTGCAGGTCATCAACGCAATCGCCATCGCGGGAAACCAGTAGCGAACCGCCGCCCGCCGCAGCAGGCGCCGCCAGAATTGACGCCAAGGCTGCTCGGCCGTTCTGGCCCCTGCCGGACGGCGGCGCCGCCGATGGATGGGAAAGCCGCCGCCCGCGCAATCTTGTGCATGCAGCCGGACGGGGTTAGCATTTCGGGAAACCACACTTCTGAGGAAACGCCATGGATGTCATCAAGCCTGTGTTCACTGCGAGCGCCACCGCAACCGGCGGCCGGAACGGTCATACGGAGGCAAGCGACGGCTCGGTAAATGCCAACCTTTCGGTGCCGAAGGCCATGGGCGGGCCGGGAAAGCCCGATACGACGACGCCCGAGCATCTGTTCGCGGCGGGCTATGCCGCGTGTTTCGGCGGTGCGCTCGATTACGTGGCGAAACAGCATAAGAAGGACGGGACGAAAGCCAAGGTCACGGCTGAGGTGAGCATCGGTCCGCGCGAGGGGGGCGGGTTCGGCCTAGCCGTCAAGCTTCACGTTGTGGATGCAAGCCTGCCGCAGGAGGAACTCGCGGCGCTGGCCAGGGAAGCGCACGAGAAGATTTGCCCCTATTCGCATGCGACGCGGGGCAATGTGGACGTTCAGCTCGACGTCAAGGGAGCCTAACGGTCATCGGTGGGCTGGGGGGCTTTCTGCGCCTCTTTCGGCCCGCCCAGGCTCTGGACACAGCTTCAGGGCTATGGCTTGGCGGCGTTAGTTGGGAGAAACGTTTTCGAGCAATCCCGGTTCTACCACGACTGCAAATTCGTCGCCGCCGATACGGCCGGATATTTGATTGAGAAGGGAAGGCTCGGCTTTCTTGCCGATGAGAAGGATGCGCCCGTCATCGAGCCTGAACGCTGCCGGGCACTCCCCGATTATGCAGCGATAGCGATCAGGTGTTATTTCTTTTTCTATCTGCGCCATCGCCTGAAACCCCAAAAGCTGAAAAAATTCAAGGCCCCACTAGGGAGCCATTCTAGCGCAACTAAGTAGACCGTTCGCTAACGCCGGAAAAGTGCCGAGAAGCTGCATCCAATCACTTTACATTTCAAGTTATTTCAAATCGTGATCGGGTTCGTTCGGTAAGAGCGTTTTGCAACTTTCCAAAAACGCAGACCCTTTTGAAAAACAGCTGAAGTCTACAAAACTTGCGAAAGAGGATGCGCCTTTCAACAAAAACTATGAACAAAAATCAATCTTCGCGCAAATATATATGATACTGTCAAGTATAAGCGCAGAAGAACTTTGAGCAGAAAACTATCCCGCTTCGGGAAGGAGGTCAACTTTTTCACAGTTCAGCGCTCTGAAAAGGAGGTCGCCATGCCGCATTCCTGCATAGGAGCACTCAGTCACTATCACCACGGCTTTGTGGACTACGTCTTGTCCGAGGAAGCCTTAAAGATGGTCGAAGCAACCGCCGCCGGCGTCGCCGTTTATCAAATATGCTGGAGGCTGCTTCAGAAGATGGTGTTGCCCATGGTCGTGATCGTCGTCGCATCGGCTTCGATCACCAAGCTCGAGAGCAGCGAAGTCTCGCTCTTCTTTCACCGGATGACGCCATGCCTGCCAAAGGCGCACACAATGCCGTCGCCCGAGCCGGAGAAGTCCTGGCCAAACCGCGAAGCATCCCGTCCCGGACCAGGGCGGGCATCCTAGACTACCCGCGATCGCTTGGCGCCTCCTTTGGGGGCGCCTCTGTTTTTCTATAGCTCACCGCCTTGATGTTGCTGTTCAGGAAGCGCGCGAGCTGCTTGGCCTCCTCCAGGCTCGTTCCGCGATAGAGTTCGAGGCCGAGTTCGCCCTTCACGCCTTCGAGGCCGGCGCCCTTGGCCTGCAGCGCCACAAAGGGCGCGCCGTCCTCCTTAAGCCGGACCACGAAAACGAACTCGGCGCTTACTCCGCTCATCGGTACGCTCCATATCAGAACAAAACGTGAACAAAATAGCCGCGAAGCACCCCCGCCGCAAGCTCTTTTAACGCCGCGCCCGCGTTAACCAAGTTCATGCACCGGGGATTAACGCAGCGGCGCATATTTTTATAAAAAGTGAGTACGTGAACAGGAGCGTGGCATGACATCGGCCGATCTCATGCGGTTTTTCATCATTGCCGGTCTTGGCGTTCTTTCGTTTGTCACCTTTCTCGTAGCGGGCACGCTGATCGGGCTCATGTGGCTCGACAGCTGGAATTGCGGGCTTTGCGCGCGCTATCCGGCCGGGATTTACATCCTGGGCGTGCTCGGCCTTCTGCTTCTGTCATCGATGGGAGGCGAGGCGAGCGAAGCCTCGGAACGTTGGGAGAAACATGCCCCCGCCGTGCAGAAGCACGCGCAGGAAGCGGCCAAATGGATGCGCGCGCACTGGCCGATCCTCGTGGCCGTGGCCTTAAGCATCGTCACCGTCTTTATCGTTATCAATTGGCGGGCCATCGTCTGGTGGTGGAACTGCCTGCTTTAGCAGGCGGCTTGAACAGCGGGAATTCTTGGCGTTTTCAGCAGCTTGAACCTCATGGTGAGCCTGTCGAACCATGGCGACAGCGTTTTTCGGCAGTCTGCCGGGCCGCCGCCGCTATTTCATCGTCGGGATGACGAACTCCGCGCCCTCCTTCACGCCGCTCGGCCAGCGCGCCGTCACCGTCTTCGTCTTGGTGTAGAAGCGGATCGAAATCCGGGCCGTGCTGGTTCAGGTCGCCGAACATGGATTTCTTCCAGCCGCCAAACGTGTGATAGGCGAGCGGCACCGGGATGGGCACGTTGATCCCCACCATGCCCACGTCCACGCGGCTGGCGAAATCGCGCGCCGCGTCGCCGTCGCGGGTGAAGATGGCGACGCCATTGCCGTATTCGTGATGATTGGCGAGCGCGAGCCCTTCTTCATAGTCGTGCGCGCGGACCACCGAAAGCACCGGCCCGAAAATCTCCTCGCGATAGATGCGCATCGAGGGCTTCACCCGGTCGAAGAGACACGGTCCCATGAAGAAGCCATTCTCATAGCCCTGCATGGCGAAGCCGCGCCCATCGACGACAAGCTCGGCGCCCTCCTCGACGCCAGATTGCACGAGCGCCTTCACGCGCGTCACCGCCTCCGCCGTGACCAGCGGGCCGAAATCGGCTTTCTCGTCGGTGTAGGGCCCAACCTTCAGGCTTTCGACGCGCGGGGCGAGCGCCTCGACGAGCCGGTTCGCCGTCTCCTCGCCCACCGGCACCGCCACGGAAATCGCCATACATCGCTCGCCCGCCGAGCCGTAGCCCGCCCCGATCAGCGCATCGACGGCCTGGCCCATGTCGGCGTCGGGCATGACGATCATGTGGTTCTTCGCGCCGCCGAAAGCCTGCACGCGCTTGCCGTGCGCCGTCCCCAGCGAATAGACGTGGTGCGCGATGGCCGTGGAGCCGACAAAGCCGGCGGCCTTCACATCCGGATGCGTCAGGATGGCGTCCACCGCCTCCTTGCCGCCGTTCACGACGTTGAAAACGCCCGCGGGCAGCCCCGCTTCGAGGAAAAGCTCGGCGAGACGCATCGGCACGCCCGGGTCGCGCTCGGACGGCTTCAGCACGAAGGCGTTGCCGCAGGCGATGGCGGGCGCGGCCTTCCACAGCGGGATCATGGCGGGGAAGTTGAACGGCGTGATTCCCGCGACCACGCCGAGCGGCTGGCGCATGGAGTACATGTCGATGCCGGGGCCGGCGCTGCCGGTGAATTCGCCCTTCAGGAAATGCGGGACGCCGATGGCGAACTCCACCACTTCGAGACCGCGCTGGATGTCGCCGATGCTGTCGGCGACCGTCTTGCCATGCTCGGAGGAGAGAATCTCCGCGAGAGGCCGCATCTCCTTCTGAACCAACTCCAGGAACTTGATGAGCACGCGGGCGCGCTTTTGCGGGTTCTGCTCGGCCCAGCCCGGTTGCGCGGCTTTCGCATCGGCGACTGCCTCGGCGACCTCGCCGGCGCTGGCGAGCGAGACGCGGGCGCGCGCTTCTCCGATGTGAGGGGCGTACACGTCGCCGAAACGGCCGGATTTTCCCTGCAGCGCCTTGCCGCCGATGAAGTGACCGATGTGGCGCATGCCGCTCTCCCGAAAGCTGTTGTCCCAAAGAGAGTATGAGAAGGCCGGTTTGCGTTCAACATGCGCAAAAGGCGAACGAAGCGGCGGATCGGAGCGCGCAAAACAAAAGCGCGGCTCCGCGCCGCGCTTTCCCACTCCCGTTTGCGAGGCGGCTTACTTGTAGGTTTCCTCGCAGCAGCCGATGTAGCTCAGATAAGAAGCAAGTGCCTCGATCTTATCCTCGGACAGGCTGCGCGCAATCTTCGGCATCGGATATGTCGCCGAAGCATGGTATCCCGCGCCCCAAGCCTCAAGCCGCCGCTTCACGTAATAGTAGGAGAGGCCGCCGATGCGGGGAATATTCCTGGAGCCGACGCCGTTCGGACCGTGGCACACCGCGCAGGCCGGCACGTTCTCGCTCGCCTCGCCGCCCGAGAAGAGGTTCTGGCCGATGGGGATAAGCTCCTTGTACCCGTCCGCCGCAGGCTTCGGCTCAAGCGTCGCGAAATACGCCGCCACCGCCCTGACCCCGTCGGGATCGATGGAAACGAGCTTCGCCGAAGCGCGCCACATGAAGAGCTGCGAATAGGGCGTATCCCGCTTATGAGCGAGGAGATCGTGCAGCTGGTTGACGACGTATTGCGGCTTCTGCCCCGCCAGCCTCGGCGCCACGGCATAGCCCTGGAACGAGGGGCCGTGGCACATCACGCAATTTCGCGCAATCGTCTGCCCGACGCAAACCAAGTCTCCCTCGCAAGCCATCGCCGAGAGGGAGGAAGTGAAGATTGCCGCGACGGCAATCGTGAGCTTAAGCAGTTTCATAATCTACTCCCCCCGGCATCCGATGCTTTTCGTCCCGCTTCTTCGAACTATCTTAAGCTGCTGAGATAGGCCGTAACCGCCTTGATCTGATCTCTGCTCAAGCTCTTCGCGATCGGCTTCATGATTGTAGAATTGTCGTCCGCGCCGAGCGGCCCAAGACCGCGTTCCTTCTCCCAATTTACCAGCTTGTTGATCAGGTAAGGCCTCCACTGCCCGGCGAGACGCGGGAAGATGCCCTCGCCCTTCGCTTCGGGGCCGTGGCACACAGCGCAAGCCGGAACGTCGTTGTCGGGCACGCCGCCGTGGAAAATCTTTTCTCCCTCCGCGACGAGTTCGGACGAGCCGCCGGGATGAGCCACGGGCGGAAGGCTGCTGATGTAATTCGCGATGGCCTCGCGCTGGCTCTCGGGAATACCATGAACCCTGTTATACTTGACGAACCAGAGATCGCGCTGGCGCCGCCGCTCCACGAAGGCCTTGAGCTGGATTTGAATATATTCCGCCGGCAGCCCCGCGATCTGCGGCACCGGCAGATAGCCGAGGAACCCGCGCGCTCCGCGGCTGTGGCATGTCATGCAGTAGGCGTGAACTTTACCCTCGGCGCTGAAGCCGCCGTGGCTCGCTCTCTGATAGCGGGCCTCGGCGGGCGCCGCCAAGGCGAGGGCGACGGCCGCAGCTCCCATCGCAAGCTTTACGCTGATACCCTTCATAGTACGTCCTCCAAGCCTTCTTGCGGGCTGAGCAATCTGTGAACCTATGTCCTTGCTTTAGCATGCCACTCTATGCTCGAAGCGAGCAACATAAGGAAATCATAACCCGGATCAAACTAACGAGAGATTGCGACTTAGTAGTCGATCCAGGCGTAGAGGAACGTCGTATCGTTATCCCTGGCGCTTCGTCCGTTGCCGTCCCAGTTCGACGAAGAACCCGCGTACTTGTCATAGTGAGTGTAAAGGACGCCGATCCTCGCGTTCAGCCACGGCCACAAATCCGGGCCGCCATACGGGAAAGGAACGTAGGCCAAGTCGACGGAGTAGCCATCCGTATTTGGCCTCGCGTTGATACTGCCGAGAGCGCCGCCCCACAGAGTCGCGTCGCTGCTTCCTGTGTAATTAAAGTAGGCGGGGGTAAGGCTTATGTGCCGGTCGTATATGTAGCTGACGGAAGCATTGAAGCCGTTAAGCCACTCATCCGTCTTGTTGGAGCCCGGAGTCGACGCGTTGAAAGTCGCGTCGAGCTTCTGGGTTTCGTAGATGTCATAGACTCGAATGGTGACGGCATGGAGCGGGCCAATATACTGATACTGCGCGTCCCAAGCGACGTCGGTAAATTTGTCAGTACGGCCCGGGTCGAGCTGAAAACCGGTGCCTGCGACAGTTGGGATCTGATCGGCGTACATGCCGTAGGTGCCGATCATGATGGACTGCTCATTCCAGGTCTTTTCTATCGCGAAACGCCAATAGGGCGCTATGCCGTCGATCCTGGGGTTGCCGTCAGTGACGCTCCAGCCCGCCAACTTCTGCAGACTTGCGTCCTGGGAGCGGTATCCGGTGATTTCCGCGTAGAACATACTGTTGATCCAGGTATAGAACCCGGCGCCGTAGGCCCGCTGCGCAAAAGTTCCCTCGATCATGGTTCCGGGAGGTCCGAAAACGGCGGGAATGTCCGTCGGCACCCACGGGAAGGACCACGCCGGCGCAGTGTTCCACACGTCCTGCATCGACGGCGTATTATTCCCCAGCACCCCGAAAAGCACGTCGTTGCCGGCGATGTTCATCCTCTGGGTATAGCGCAGTTCGGTATTATCCCAGAATATCTGCGGGGTGCCATCGGGGTTGCCCGTGCTGGCGTAGCTGAACTGGGAGAAGATGCCCAGGTTGCAGTAAATCTGCCCCGCGAAGAACATGGTCGCGTCCGAGAAATCCGCGATGTTGTTTGTGGGGACGCCGGGGCCGACAGGCGACGGCAGCGCTTTGGCGAAATTGGTGTACGTCGGCAGCACCCACATTGCGAGGTTCGCGCCGCTCCACTCCTGGCTGTTCAAATCCCAATTGCCGAAGATTTTGCGGATGTCGCCACAGCGCGTGCCGCCGCTGGTGTAGCCGTTCAGCTTGAATTGCCTGGCCGAACGGCGTCAGCTCGGGCTGCACGGTATGGCAGGTCGAACAGTAATAGCCGGTTTGGCGCGCGAAGGCCGGCACGGCGTCCGCCGTTTCCGAGTTGGCGAGTATTCCGCAAGCAAAAGTTGCAGCGCCGAGAACCGAACGAGCCGCAATGCTAGCGAACCGGCTGGCGTTAAACTTAAAGCTGTGGCTGGTGTTCTTTGCGCGCAAAAGATGCGTCGCACGGTCAGACCGATGCATTGTTGCTCCCGCCTACGGTTACCCGAATCGCCCCGAAAAAGACGTTAGCAAAATCGATACTCTTAGCTCAAGCCAAACGCCCCTTCATTTGCTGGGGGCGACATAAATGATAAGATACTGTTGCCGAAATGCATGATTTTTTTATTCCAACCTATGGAAAATATTCTTTGGGCGCCTACCTAGGGTTGCCTGTTCAAACTTTTCAATCCAAGGAGGATTGACTTTATTTGCGAATCGGTTTCGCGCGGCAACTCCTGCGTGTCTTTTGCACTTTCCGGCCGCCAATATAGTCAAATCTCATCCTAGATTTGGCTATGCAGTCCCGCTGGCCCGATGCGGGCGCCGCGGGCGAAACTTGAGGCTTTGGTTGTAATACTGGCGCGCGATCGCACAGCCCCCCGGTCGAGCCGCCTTCTTCATGGGGAATATGCTGAATGCGTGTGGTGCGCGGGAGAGGTCCTTCGCGGACCTGTCAGGCGAATTCCATGATCGCCGCATCGGCGGCGAGGCTGTCGCCCGGCATCGCGCTGAATTTGCCGCGGGCAGGGGATGGGGCTGCCGCGAACGCTGGAGCATTGTCGTGCTCCGCGCCCCGGCAACCGGCGATTTCGGTCTCTACTTCAAGCCGCTGAGATACGCCGTAACCGCCAGGATCTGCTCCTTGGTCAGGGTCTTCGCGACCGGCTTCATGATCTGCGACGTGTCTTCCGCGCCTTCCGGGCCTTGGCCGCGCTCCCTGTCGATATGAAGCAACTTTGCGATCAGGTAATGCCGCCACTGACCGGCGAGGCGCGGGAACATGCCGTCGCCTTTCGCTTCGGGGCCGTGGCACACCGCGCAAACGGGAACGTCGTTCTCAGGCGCGCCGTTATGGAAAATCTTTTCGCCCTGCTCGACGAGATCGGGCGCGCCATCCGGATGGGACGCCGGGGGCAGGCTGCTGACATATTCGGCGACGGCCTGACTTTGCTCTTCGGGAATTGAATGAACCTTGGGGTATTTGGCCTTCCAGATATCGGGCTGGCGCCGCCCGGCCGCGTATGCCTTCAGCTGGTTTTGAATATAATCGGCGGGCGCGCCCGCAATCTGCGGAACGGGCAAGTAACCGAGGAATGCGCGCGCTTCGGGGGTGTGACAGGTCAGGCACTCGGATTTGACCTTGGCCGCCGCGTTGAAGGCCGGTGGCTTCGCTTTTTTCTGCTCCGCTTGAACGGGCGCCGATAACGCAAGCGCCAGCGCCGCAACTCCTGTTAAGACTGTTACTCCAAAACCCTTCATTGAGCTTCCTCCACGCCTTCTTTTGGGCCAAGTCGGGAACCTAAACCTTGGCCTTATCGTATAGAATATTACCGCGCGCAACCTGGAAACCCGCACGCGGATCAAGCTGGCGGAGGCTTGCGTATCGAACGCCGATTTATGCGCGGGCGAAGGCTGGAATGCGATGAAACGGGCAGCGAGCCGCGGCGGCCGCGCGGGCTTGAGCCGCGTCGCGGATTAATTTTTAGCCCAAGGCGAACTAACGTCCGAGCGCGGCGAAGAGGTCATTATCGCGCGAGGCGACAAGCCCGCCGTGCGCATGGCGCCGGTCGCGGCCGGAAAAAGGCGCAAGCGCCAGCCTGGCGCGCTCAAGGGGCAGATCCACATTCATGAAAGCTTTTTCGAACCGATGACGGAGGAAGAGATCCGCGAAATCGAGGCAGGGCATCCGGGCGATTAGCGCCGAGATCGCGGCGCCCCCGGCCGATCCAGCGGTGTGGTATCATGATACCGCAAAAATCGCACCTTTTTGCAAAACGAACCCAATAGAGTTAATGCTCCGTATCCGCTCGCGCGATTATGCGGCGGCTCCGGCAAGGGTCATTGAGCCGGCAAATTCAGCGGCTGGCGTGCTCTATGGGCGCCGGGTGGCGGGCCTCAGGCGAATTCCATGATGACCGCATCGACAGCAAGGCTGTCGCCCGGCTTGGCGCGCAGCTTCGAGACCGTCACATCGCGGTCGGCCTTCAGCACGTTCTGCATCTTCATGGCCTCGACCACGGCGAGCGTCTCGCCGGCCTTGACCTCCTGCCCCTCCGCCACCTCGATTGAGATGACAAGCCCCGGCATCGGGCAGAGCAGCTTCTTCGAGGTGTCGGCGGCCTTCTTCTCGGGCATCAGCGCGGCCAGCTCCGCCTCGCGCGCCGTGTAGACGTAGGTCCGCGCGCGCACGCCGTCGTAGGAGAGGTCGTGGCCGTTCAGCACGGGGCGAACCTGGACGTTCACCTCCTTGCCGCCGATCACCTTGCCTTGCCAAAGGGGCTGGCCCGGCCACCAGTTCGAATGCAGCGTGAGCTTGCGGCGGATGGCGCCGCCGTCGTCGAGAAGCTCCACCGTGGCGCCGTCCGACAACTCGCCGGTGACCCGCAAGGACTGCTCATAGGCGCCGAGGCGGCAAACGCGCACCGCGCCGATCTTGAGCCCGACGGCGCCGGGAAGCTGGCCCGAAATATGACGCCGGCGCACGTTGACGAGGTGGTCTATCGTGGCCGCGACGCTCACCATGATGTCGCGCGCCTCGCCTTCCGGCTGGCGGTGCTTGAAGCCGTCCTTGAACTCCTCGGCGATGAAGGCTGTCGAGAGGTCGCCCTTGCGCCAGCGAGGATGCTGCATGAGCGCCGACAGGAACGGAATATTGTGCTCGATGCCGTCGATATAAAAGGCGTCGAGGGCTGCGGCCTGCGCATCGATGGCGGTCTCGCGCGTCGGGCCGTAGGTGACGAGCTTGGCGATCATCGGATCGTAGAACATCGAGATCTCGCCGCCCTCTTCGGCGCCGGTGTCGTTGCGGACCACGATGCCGCCATAGCGCGGGCCTTCCGCCGGCGGACGGTAGCGCACCAGCCTACCGATGGAGGGCAGGAAGTTGCGGAACGGATCCTCCGCGTAGATGCGGCTTTCGATGGCCCAGCCTTCGATCTTGAGATTCCGCCTGCTTGAACGGCAGCTTTTCGCCCGCCGCGACGCGGATCATCAGTTCGACAAGGTCGAGACCCGTGATCATCTCGGTCACAGGGTGCTCCACCTGCAGGCGCGTATTCATCTCAAGGAAATAGAAGTTCTTCTTCGGGTCGACGATGAACTCGACGGTGCCCGCGCTTTCGTATTTCACGGCCCTCGCCAGCGCCACTGCCTGCTCGCCCATCGCTTTTCGCGTTTCTTCGTCGAGGAAGGGGCTCGGCGCCTCCTCGATGACCTTCTGGTTGCGCCGCTGGATGGAGCATTCGCGCTCGAACAGGTAGACGATCTCGCCGTATTTGTCGCCCAGCACCTGGATTTCGATATGGCGCGGGTTCTCGACGAATTTCTCGACGAACACGCGGTCGTCGCCGAAGCTCGACTTCGCCTCCGCCGTGGAGGTGAGGAAGCCTTCGCGCACTTCGTCAGCCGAGCGCGCGACGCGCATGCCCTTGCCGCCGCCGCCCGCGCTCGCCTTGATCATCACGGGGTAGCCGATGTCGCTCGCGATGCGGATCGCCTGCTCCGGGCTTTCGATCACGCCGAGATAGCCGGGCACGGTGGAGACGCGCGCCGCCGCCGCAGCCTTCTTGCTCTCGATCTTGTCGCCCATCGCGCGGATGGCCTCGATGTTCGGGCCGATGAAGACGATGCCTTCCTTTTTCAGCCTTTCCGCGAAGGAGGCGTTCTCGGAGAGGAAGCCGTAGCCGGGGTGGATCGCTTCCGCGCCCGTCTCTTTTGCCGCCGCGACGATCTTGTCGATGACGAGATAGGATTGCGCGGCGGGCGGCGGCCCGATGAGCACGCCCTCGTCCGCCATGCTCACATGCACCGCGTCGCGGTCCGCCTCCGAATAGACGGCCACCGTCTTGATGCCCATCCGTTTCGCGGTCTTGATGACGCGGCAGGCGATCTCGCCGCGGTTGGCGATCAGGATTTTCTTGAACATGGCGGGCATCCTATGCGGGCAGGCTTATTGTGCCGTTTGTGCTGTTCTACCCGCGCGAGCGGCGCGCATCAATGCTGCTTACGTGGCGTAAAGGTCGCGTATGCAGCAACGTTATAGCTCGCGCGGCTCGGCCGAGCTTCCCCATCTAATCGCCCCCTAAGTCTCGGCCGCTCCAATAGTGGGGCTCGCGGTTTGCGTGTCCGATGGCGCCAACGACAATCTCCGACCCCCTTACCCGATAGATAATAAAGTAAGAAAAGCGCTTGAGGTTACGCCGCCTCGCGCCGCGCTTCGTTAGCGGAGAAGCTTCCGGAAACCCGAAATGTACGTTAAGGCGCGCTCGATCTCGTTATACAGGTCATCTCCGTGCCCTGGCTTTGCCTGATCGTAATAAGCGGCGGCTTGCTCGATATCGCTGAGCGCGGCGAGCAGGAAGCGCAGTCTCATTAGGCAAAGCGGCGCTTCTTGATCTCTTCCCAGCTGAGCGAGGCCATCTCGCCGCGATCATAAGCTTCAAAGCGGCTTGCCGCCTCCCGATCCCAGGCTTTGGCGATGCGTTCGTTCAGGTCCGCTCCACAAGCTCGACCCGCTCCTCGGGCGTAAGCTTCGCTGCTTCTTCACTTAAGATCTTCACGCGCTTGTTCATGGCGTTCCCGGATCTTTCCTGAACTCGGCGCCCAATCAATCGCCGAGATAGCCGAGGCTCTCCGCGCCGATGTCGTTCCAGCGATGCTGGCACTCCGCCATGGCCGAGGCTTCGAGGTCTTCTTCATCCTTGCGGACCTGCGCCGAAAGCGCCTCGAAAAGTTCGGCCCGCTCTTTCGGCGTAAGCCGCCGCGCCTCGTCGGCAAGTCTCTTCACGCGTTCGCTCATAACATAAGCATCGCTTGCGCGCGCGGCGTTGGCAAGATATGCCGCAGACTACTTCTCATCGCCTTCGTAGCGCATCATCATGATTGCGGCCGCGGCGGCCGCTCCGCCGAAGGTTATCGCAAAACCCGCCGCCAGCATCGCAATGGCAAGCGCTGGCGATTCCGAGGCGAAGATCAAGGCGCCGACGCCGTTTACGTCGGTCGCCAACAGCAGCGCCAGGAACAGCCAGCCCGCGCCAATGCCGATGCCGGCGTGCAGCAGGAGAAAGCGCACGAGTTGCGGCAGATCGCTCCAGCCTTGCCTCACGCCCCTGATCAACCTGCCCATCTAATACGCCTTCGCCGGAAAGATGCGTAAGAGAATGTGGGCGCTCCGCCAGCGTTCCGCACTTCGACCGCGGTCGAAGCGCCTTCGCCATCGAAGTTTCAGCGGTAACGTTACGTTGAGCCTGAGCCAGCGAATACGCCGAGGAAACGCAGCCGGAGAAGGCTGCCGAACTTTTCGGGACCGGATCCGCCCCGAGGGAAGCGAAGCCGGCCCCTGTGATCGAATGCGCTACGCGGCTTTGGCGGCTGGCCAGGGCGCCCAAGGGAACGGCCTGACGTCCGTCTCCATGCTGACGTAACTCGATACGTCCTTCAGCCACTGGCCCAAAGTGGGGCCAAACTTCTGCAAAGCTGGGTTTGGCGCCCTGTACACAAGAAACCAGACGAGTTGCACCAATCCCAGCGCAGTAAAAATCGTCTGACCGGCATAGAAAAGGATAAGAAAGACAACTGAGAAGCCTGCGCGCGGCCAATCGCGGGGCTGCGCCACTGCTGGAGTTTTTCCGGCTTCTGGGGTTGGAGTTTGTCCGGCTTCTGGAGTTTGTTCGGCTTCGCTCATTGTGGTCTCCTGATTCTCCCACGGAAAAGCCCATAACACGGCTTCCAGCGCGGCATGGCGGCAGGCCCAATGTTGCGAACTCCACGCCGCGCCTTCTCCACAATTTTCAGGAGATCGGCGTGGCGGGAGAGGTTGCAAGGCCTCGCGCCGCTGCGACGGCCGCGTGAATCGGCCGCTCCGACTCTATGGACCACAATCCTTGATTTTTAGCACGCCAGCTTTGATCCAGCCTCGGCCGCGAAAGCGAAGACGCGAGGGCTGCCCGTTCAGCATTCCTTCGCGTCCGGCTCGAAATGGACCGCGAGCCAGACGGCGGGCGGGTTCTCGCTCGTCGCTTCGACGCGGTGGCGGGCATGGGCGGGGATGTGGACGTAATCGCCCGGCGCGAGTTCGCGGGCCTCGGCCTCGCCCTCGAAGCGCAGCCGCGCCTCGCCCGAAAGCAGCGCCACCCATTCGTCCCAGGGCTGATCGTACCAAAAGCCGGGCGCGCTCGCCTGGCCTGTAGAGACGATGCGCTCGATCCTGAGCCTCGGGCGGACGAGCACCTCGGAGACCTGCTCCTCGTCCCGCCTCTCGCCCGGCAGATCGGCGAAAAGATTGCGGTCCATCATCGGCCTATCTCGCGGCTACTGGTCGCGGAGCGGGGTGCGCCCGAGGATCATGAAATCCATCGCGTAGCGCCCTTCTCCGCTCATGCCCACGTCGGAGACGATGATCGTCGCGCCGACCCACAAGCGTTCGGCGATGCGTTCAGCCGCTTCCGGCGGAATTACGATGCGGTCGAGCGCCGCCGAAGCGGTCTCCGGGAAGGGAGCGGCGGGCGGCGCCTCCGGTTCAGGCTCGTACCATCTGCCCCTCCGGCTCGAATGGCGCCGGATCCTCACCTCGGCCGCGGCGGGCGGCGTGACGGCAACCCAGCGCAGCGAGGCGCCGTCCTCTCCAGGACGCATGGCCACGAATAGGTGGCTGCCGATCGGACGCTCGGGATCGCGGATCGCGATGGGAACGTCGAAAAGATGCTGGGTCGCCTGCCGGACATAGAGACGGCCGGTCTTGCGGCTGATGAAAATCGAAATCGGCTCCTGGCGCAGCGCCGCGTCCTTCGCGTTGGCGGAAGCGGATTCGGCCTGCGCGTCGGCGTCCTTGATGGAGGCCTGCGCAGAAAGCAAGTCCTCTTCCCTGGCCGATTTCGCGTCGCGCGCTTCCTTGACCTTGGCTTCGGCGGCGGCAAGCTTTTCCTCTGCGGCGCCCTTCCCCTCGGCGGCCTTCTTCACCGCATCCTCGCCCTCCGCCTTGGCGGCGGCGCGGTTCGCGTCTTCCAGTTCGTCCTTGGCCCGGCGCAGGCTGTCCTCGGCGGCGGCGAGGTCTGCGGCGGCCCGGCGGACTTCCTCGTATTTGCCGTCGAGGCTCGCGGAAGCCGCTTTCTTCGTCTGCGCCGCGCTCGCCGCTTTCGCCGCGGCGGCGGCCTTCAAGGCGCGCGCGTAGTCGCTTGGATTGAGACCCGCCCGCTCAGGCGCTTTCGCCGCGCCGTCGAGAGCGACAGGCTCCACTGCATTGCCGGGCTTGACCGCCGCGCTCTTATCGTCAGGCGGCGTCAAAAGCTTAGGCTTGGGCAGATGCGCGTGCGAGATATCGGATGGAGCGACGTCCTGCGGCGTGACGATCACGCGCTGGCCCGCGCTGGTGACGCTGAAGAGGCGCTTCGCGAAGGCGCCGGGAAGGCGGATGCATCCGTGCGAGGCGGGATGACCCGTCACCATGCCCTCATGCATCGCGACGCCCGTCCAGGTCACGCGCTGCATATAGGGCATGGGCGCGCCGCTGTAGATGTTCGAGCGGTGCCAGCGCTCTTTTTCGAGGATGGTGAAAATGCCTGCCGGCGTCGGATGGCCGTCCACGCCCGTCGAGACGACGCTGCGCGCCCAAAGTCCGTTCGCGTCGTAGAAGGAGACGTGCTGGTCGGCGAGCGAGACAATCGCGAAAAGCGGACCCGTGGGCTTCTTCTGCTCCGGGGCCGGCCTTTCAACCTCACGCTCCGCCCTTCGATAATAGGAGCCGCGATGCCGTGCTTCCACAGGCTGCAAGGCGCCGATGCCGGCAAGCGAGATGAGCGCCACGCCAAGCGAAAGCCGCAAGCGCGCGCCCGGAAAGGCGGGGTTCAAGAAGTTTGACTTAAACTGTTTCATGACTGTTAGGTCTACCGCGGTTAGAGAATTCCATTATGCGCGGGCGCTCATAACGATAAGTGAATACATGCGATGAGCGCCCATCTTTCGGCGAAGCGACGCAGAGTGCAAGCTGAAAACTGTTTGTGTGCGTCAACTCCTGTTTGGCTCTGCCGGATGATGCCGGCGCGCCGGCTGCGTGCGAAACCGCACCGTCATTTGTTCCAAAGTGACAATATTGTCTCTCATGATAGGAAAATATCGGAGAGAGGGAATAAGGCGGGCCGGCCCACTTGCAACCAACGCCGAGCTTGAGTAATACAACCTATGGTCACATGCTGCATGTGGGGTTCAACCTGAAATCGCCCGAGTGACTGGGCTGAGGTTTTTGATCATGAATACACGTCGAAGCCAAATTTATTTGGCCCACGCCTGCACTGACGAACAGATTCAGGAGTTTGCGGGCGGGAATGACGATTACGTTACGGAACTTAAGCCCGATGAAGCTGCGGAGTATATCGCGTCCCTGCTTGGCTCGCTGCGTCCAATCGCAGCCAAGGCGCAATTCCGGCTGCTCTCCGATCTTATCGCGGTCGCCGAAGAAGAGGCGAAATTTCACTGCCGCAGCTAGAGCGCGCTTTTGATGGAATTGAAAGCGCGCCCTAGCTCTTTATTTTGCCGTGCGTCTTCCGGAAAACCGCTCCACACTTTTCCGGACGCACTCTTAGCGAGCGCCCCGCCGTCAGGGCTTAAGCGCTACCAGCCGGGCGCCGCACCGTTCGATGCGCCCGGACAAGTCGAGGGATACAAGCGCCGCGTGCACATGCTTGGCTTCCAGGCCGCTTAGCCGGCACAGTTCGTCGATATCGATAGGCGAAAGGCTCAAGAGCCGCTGCACGCTCGCAATAGCTTCTTCAAGAAAAGCGAAGCCATCTGTAGCGGCTGTTTCATAAATATGGGCGCGCGAGGGGTCGGCGGCCTGAACCGCGGCGAGCTTCGCCTCGGAATTCATTGCGGGAGGCGGCGCTCCCTTCTGGGGGCTTCCCGTCCAAGCCTTCAGCAGGGCTTGCAGCGCATCCTCCACATCGCTTGCGCATGTCGTGAAGATCGCGCCCTCCTTGATCAAGCGGTTGGAGCCGGCGGCTCTCAGCTCCAGCGGATGCCCAGGCGCGGCGAACACCTCCCGGTTCTGCTCCGCCGCAAGCCGCGCGGTGATCAGCGAGCCGGACCGCTCCGCCGCCTCGATAACCACAACGCCAATGCAGGCGCCCGAAATGATCCTGTTGCGGCGGGGGAAATCCTGCGACCGCGCGATGAAGCCGGGCGCACATTCGCTGACGAGGACGCCGGTTTTGGCGATGTCGCCCGCGAGCCCGGCATGCTCCGGCGGGTAGATCGCGTCGAGCCCGCCCGGCAGCACGGCGCATGTGCCGGATGCGAGCGATGCGCGGTGCGCGGCGCCGTCGATGCCGCGCGCAAGGCCCGATACGATCAGAAATCCGCGCCGGCCGAGTTCGGCGCCGATCTCGCCCGCAAATTTGAGGCCGGCTCCGGACGCGTTGCGCGAACCGACGACCGCGACAGAAGGCCGGTCCCACACGCCCGTGTCGCCCTTCGCGTAAAGAAGCGGCGGCGGCGCCTCGATCTGCGCAAGCAGCGGCGGATAGCCGGGTTCGCCCGCCGCCAGAAGCGTCATGCCGGCGGCGGCGGCCCTCTCCAGCTCCGCTTCGATGGCGGCAAGCTTGGGTATGCTTCGCGGCGAGACGCGGCTGCCATATTTCGCGAATTCCGGCAGAGCCTCAAGCGCGTCCGCCGCCGACCCGAAATGCGTGAGCAACTCCCAGAATGTGACGACGCCCACATTGGGCGTGCGGATCAAGCGCAGCCGGGCGCGTTTTTCGCTGTCGCTTAAAAGCGGCGCATCCTCGGAGCTAGGCTTTTGCGGGCGGCGCGCCCTGGCCGATTTTGCTTTCATGGCCCGAAATCAAATTCCGAATATTCCGATGGTGTTTCGCGATGAGAATGGACGATAGGACGAGCATGAAAACGAACAATTGGACCGATGTCAGAGCCAGCACGAAGAATGGCGTGAGCGCCGCCGCTACGAGGCCGGACAATGAGGAGTAGCGCGTGAGGAGCGCCACGGCGAGCCACAATCCGCAAAAGAAGACGCCTGCGGGCCAGAACAGCGCCGTGATAACGCCGATATAGGTCGCCACGCCCTTCCCCCCGCGAAACCGGAGCCAAACCGGAAACAGGTGGCCGATGAATGCGCCGGCGGCGGCGAAGAGCGCGGCTTCGAGCCCAAGATAATGCCGGCAAAGGAGAACGGCGACGACGCCCTTGGCCGCGTCCGCGATAAGCGTCGCCGCGGCCAGTCCCCTGCGCCCGGTGCGCAAGACGTTCGTCGCGCCGATATTGCCGGAGCCGATCTTGCGGATGTCGCCCTCGCCGGCGAGGAAGCTGAACACCAAGCCAAACGGGATGGAGCCCAGCAGATAGCCAAACAGGAACGCCCCGGCGAAAATCGGCCAAGGCTGCGCGCCCAGCATCGCGGCGAACCACAGATCCTTCTCATTCATCGGCATCTTCCCCGGCGCCGGCTTGCCCTTCGATTACACGGCTGCGAAACAAAAAAACATTTTCATGAGCTTTGCGCCAGCCAAATGAAAAGAGGAAGGGTCGCCATTGACGCAATACTTTGGAAGGTGATGATCTGCGCCATCAGCTCCGCGTCGCCGCCCATCTTGCGGGCCTGCATGTAGGCGGTCGCCGCGGTCGGCACGGCCGCTGCGATCACTGCGACGGTGCGAGGGAGGCCCGCAAGGCCCGTCAGCGAGCACAAGCCGAAGACGACAAGCGGCATGCCGATAAGGCGCAACGCCATGTTCGCGGCGACGATGTTTCGCGCCGCATGCGCGCTGGCGAGGTTGAGCCCGGCGCCAACCGCCATCAGGGTGAGCGCAATCGCGGCGGCGCCAAGCACCGAAAACGTATCGTAGACGAAGCCGGGAAAGCTGGTGGCGTTGAGCGCGAGGCCGAGCGCGCAAGCCAAGGTCAGCGGGTTTGTTACAAGCCGCTTCAGGATGGACCATGGCGGCGCCTCGCCGTTGCCTTTGCCGAAGATCAGGAGCGTCAGCACGGTGTAAAGCTGTACAGTCGGCACGATGGAGGCGACGGACAGCGCGGCGAAGGTCAGTCCGCGTTCGCCATAAAGCGCGGCGGCGACCGCAACGACGATGGTGCTTTGAAACCGGACCGCGCCCTGGAAAAAGCTCGTGAATGCCGGGCCGGGAAGCGGGCGGCCCAGGATAAGGTAGCCGGCAATCAGGGCCGCGCTCATGATCGTGACCGAGCCGGACGAGACAAGGAAGAAGCCGCCGGCCTGCACGCTCGCGAGATCGGCGCGCATCAGCGTTTTCACCAGCAGCGCCGGAAAGAACACATAGAAGGTGACGTGGTCGAGCGCTGGCCAGAGTTCCGCGCCGCCGAACTTCAGGCGCGCAAGCGCGTAGCCGAGCGCGGTGATCAGGAACAAGGGCGCGAGCGTCGAGAGAATGGCGATCATGGCGCCGGCGATGCGCCGTAGTTCAGCCGTTCGAGCGCGCCCTGCAGGATGTAGGCGGCGGCCATCTTGTCGATCAGCTCGGCGCGGCGCTTGCGGCTCGTGTCCGCTTCGAGCAGCGCGCGTTCGACGGCGGCGGTGGAGAGACGCTCGTCCCAGAACGCCATCGGCAGCTCGGTGAGTTGCGCGAGATTGCGGGCGAAGGCGCGGGTCGATTGCGCGCGCGGGCCTTCCGTGCCGTCGAGATTGACGGGCAAGCCGATGACGAGGCCGCCCACGCCGTGCTGTTTCGCCAGGTCCAGGAGACGCGCCGCGTCGAGCGAAAACTTCTTGCGCGAGATGGTTTCGAGCGGCGTCGCGATCCGTCGCAACACGTCGGAAAGCGCAAGCCCGATGGTCTTCGTGCCCACGTCGAGGCCGAAAAGGCGCTCGTCTCGCTTCAGCCTTTCAGACAGCTCGGCAAGCGCCAGGATCTCCGATGGCACAAGTGTGTCCTTGCATGCTTTTATAAATTGCGGGCGCGCCGCGGTTTCATATTATGCGGGCTGAAGTGGTCGCGCATCTTTGGGAGAATTGCAATGAAGCTGACATGGTTTGGGCATGCGGCGGTTCGCGCCGAAAACGGCAGTCACGTAATCCTGATCGACCCCTTCCTCACGGGCAACCCGACGTTCAGCGGCTCGGTGGAGGAGGCGGCGCGCGGCGCGACCCATGTGGTGCTGACGCATGGCCACGACGACCATGTGGGCGATGCGGCCGCCATCTGCAAAAGCACGGGCGCGACGCTCGTTGCGGTTTATGAGCTTGCGATGTTCGTGGCGGGGAAGGGCGCGCCGAAGGTGGAGCCGGGCAATCCGGGCGGGACCATCGATCTTGGCGGCGGCGTCAGCGTCAGCTTCGTGAAGGCGTTCCACTCGTCGTCCACAAGCGAGAACGGGCACACGGTCTATCTCGGCAACCCCACGGGCGTCGTGATCGAGGGCCTCGGCAAGACCATCTACCATATGGGCGATACGGAGATTTTCGGCGACATGGCGCTCGTGGAGGAAATCTTCGCGCCGAAGGTCGGCTTTGTGCCGATCGGCGACCGCTTCACCATGGGCGCGAAGACGGCGGCGCTCGCCTGCAGGAAGTTCTTCAAGTTCGACACGGTGGTGCCGATCCACTACGGCACGTTCCCTATCATCGACCAGACGCCGGACAAGTTCATCGCCGCCGCGCAGGGGCAGAACATTGTCGTGCCCGAGGCCGGCAAGGCGTTCGAGGTTTAGGCGCCGTTCCACTGCTGCACCGCTTGGTCAGGAGCGATTTGGAAGCCGCCCAGTGCGCGCGCCCATGTGCAGGCGCGGGCGGCGAATGCGGCGCTTAGAGCATCGGATCCAAAGCCGGAATCTGCCTCCTGCCCTTCGGCGTCATTCCCGGCCCCGCCTGCGCGGGGCTAAACTCCAGGGGAAAACGCGGGGACGACGAAAACGCCGCTGCATCCGATCAAATGCGCGATGCTCTAGTGTTTCGGCCCAGCCTCGGTTTGCAGCGGCGCGATCCGCCGCACAGCTCCGATCCTCCGATTGCCGCACGCGACCGCGACAGCCAAGGCGTCGCTCGGCGTCAGGCCCCGCCTCATGGCTATGCGATAAGTCTCAATAAGCTCCTCGTGCAGAGGATCGCTCTCATCCTCATGACTGTGTACTTTGTCAGTATCCCGCAACAAGAAATCTATAATTGTCCGACTCACTCGCCACGACATTTTGGCCCTTTCCTTGCTCCCCTTGACACGAAGCTTAGTCCCGCCCGGTTTTTGGTCGTTGATTTATGTCAAGGATTGTTATGACGATTTCCGGCTGGCGGCGAAGTCCGATGCTGGCAGTCGGACCTTGCCTCCGCCTTAAAAGTTGCCCATAGCTTCGACGCAAATCTGAAAGGGTTGCGCATGAGCCTTTATCGCGGTTTTCTCACAGTCGGCGGATTGACCGCGATCAGCCGCGTGTTCGGCTTTGTGCGCGATGTGCTGCTCGCCGCCGTGATGGGCGCGGGCTGGGTGGCCGACGCCTTCTTCGTCTCGTTCAAGTTCCCGAACCTGTTTCGCGCGCTGTTCGCGGAAGGCGCGTTCAACTCGGCGTTCGTGCCGCTGTTCTCGAAGCGGCTTCGCGCGGAGGGCGAGGAGAGCGCGCGGCTTTTCGCGGAGCAGGCGCTCGCCATCCTGCTTTTCGGCGTGATCGTAACGGTGATCGCCGCCGAAATCTTCATGCCGCACCTCGTGATGGCGATTGCGCCGGGCTTCAGTGAGAACCCGGAGAAGTTCCGCCTCGCTGTCGTCCTCACCCGCATCACCTTCCCCTATCTCGCCTGCATGTCGTTCGTCGCCTTGACCGCGGGCGTCCTCAACGCGCTCGGCAAGTTCGGCGCGCCCGCCGCGACGCCCATCGTGCTCAATCTGGTGCTGATCGCGGTGACGCTGTTCGCGGCGGCGAGCGGCTTCACCAATCAGCCGGAGGCGGGCGTGATCCAGGCGTGGGGCGTCGCCATCGCCGGCTTTGCGCAGCTTTTCTTCGTGGCGTGGGCCGCGCGGCGGATCGGCATGGACCCCGGCTTCCGCTGGCCGCGCTTCACGCCCGAAATGCGCCGCCTGCTGACGCTCGCCGTCCCGGGCATCGTCACGGGCGGCATCTATCAGGTGAACAATTTCATCGGCACCATCATCGCCTCGCTGCAATCGAGCGCCGTCTCCTTCCTCTATTATGCCGACCGGATTTATCAGCTGCCGCTCGGCATGGTGGGCATCGCCATCGGCGTGGTGCTGCTGCCGACGCTGTCGCGCCATCTCGCCGACAAGGACGAGGCGGGCGCGCTTTCGAGCCAGAACCGCAGCCTCGAATTCGCGCTTCTGCTCACGCTGCCGGCGGCCGCCGCGCTCATCGTCATTCCGAAGCCGATCATCCAGGTGCTGTTCCAGCGCGGATCGTTCACGAGCCTCGACACCGCCCAGGTCTCCGCCGCGCTCGCCGCGTTTGCCTTCGGCCTGCCCGCCTTCGTGATGACGAAGGTGTTCCTGCCGGGCTTCTTCGCGCGCGAGGACACGGCGACGCCCATGAAATTCGCGATGGCCGCCGTCGCCGTGAACATCAGCGTTTCGCTTGCGCTGTTCTGGGTGATCGGCCATGTCGGCATCGCGGTCGCGACCAGCCTTTCCGGCTGGACGAACGCCACGCTGCTCGCGTTCACGCTGAGGCGGCGCGGGCATTTCGATTTCGACGCGGCGCTGAAGAAGCGCGCGCCGCTGATCATGCTCGCAAGCCTGGCGATGGGCGTTGCGCTCTATTTTGCCAACCGCGGCGCCGCGCCCTATTTCGAGGCGGGCCACAGCAGCACGGTTCACGCCGCGGCGCTGGCCGCGCTCGTCGCGGCGGGCGCATGCGTCTACGGCGCCGGGACGCTGCTGACCGGAGTGCTGCGCCTGTCGATGCTGCGTCGCGCCGTCTCCCGCGCCTGAGGCTAACGGGGTGGTAAGGAGTTCTTTGCTTTATTGGCTTCGTTTTGCAAAAAGGAGCGTTTTTTCTCAATCTAAGGTTGAGTTTGCAATTTGAGGTAGAAAGATGGGAAATATTATTGTCGCGCCATCTGGCGCCAGCCAGCGGCGGATCGAAGCGAACCGAAAGAATTCGCAAGCGAGCACTGGCCCCAAGACGCAGGCCGGAAAAGAAACGAGCAGCCGGAACGCCGTTGCGCATGGGCTTTCGGCGCGAAACATCTTTCTTGCAGGCGAGGATCCTGAAGACTTTGCGCGGCTGCGCGCGCCCGTTTTCGCCGAACTTGAGCCTCGGGGCGTCCTCGAAAGCGAACTGGCCGATCAGATCGTCGATACGCTATGGCGTCTGCGGCGCATCCCAGTGTTCGAGAGAGCTCTGATCGCGTCGCTTGAGGAGGCGGCGAAGAAGGACGCCTTTTTGTTGGACGGTTTCGGCGGGGTTGCCGCGTCCAAGACCCCGGAGCAGATGAAGGAGATCAAGTTTGGGCGTGTGATCGAACGATTTCTGAATGGGGACTTCAGCGGCAAGCTCAGCCGCTACGAGACGGGTCTGCAGCGCCGTCTGTCGAGGCTTCTGAGGGACCTGCAGGCGCTGAAACGCCACGCGGACATCGAGATCGGTTGGTGAGGCGCGGCGCTTCCCAACGGGCGTGCGCCAACGGATCGCCGCAGTTGCCGTCCCGGAAAGGCGGAGCCTTGTCCTGGATCTTAACATATTGAAATACTTGGTTTTTGTGACGATCCGTTGGGCCGCGGAGTTTGTCTAGGTTGAATGCCAGCCTCCAACGCTATATCGAACGCCGCACTTTTACCGCCGAATCCACAAGGCGCCACCCCCGCCTTGCAGGAAGGCAGCCTCACGCCTAATCTCGCCGCGTATTATATTGTAGCTTTCGAACGCGGCTTTGGTGGGAGGAGGCGATTCCGGCATGACACAGGTTCTCCGCATCGCTTGCGCGCAGTTGAACCCGGTGGTGGGCGACTTGAGCGGCAACGTGGCGCTGGCGCGGTCGGCGCGGGAGGAGGCGCGCGCCGGAAACGCCGGCCTTGTTGTGTTTCCCGAGCTGTTCATCGCGGGCTATCCGCCAGAGGACCTCATCCTCAAGCCGTCCTTCGTCGATGCCTGCATGGACGCGGTGGACGAACTGGCGCGCGACACCCTCGATCGCGGCCCCGCGCTTCTCATCGGGACGCCGTGGCGGGAAAACGGCAAGGTCTACAACGCCGTCGCGCTCATCGCCGGCGGCAAGGTCGAGGCGCTGCGTTACAAGGTCGATCTGCCGAATTACGGCGTGTTCGACGAAAAGCGCGTCTTCGCCACCGGCCCCATGCCGAAGCCGATCAATTTCAACGGCGTCTGGCTCGGCGTCCCGATCTGCGAGGACATCTGGAAGGACGCCGTCGCGGAATTCCTTTCCGAAAGCGGCGCCGAAATCTTCGTTGTGCCGAACGGCTCGCCGTTCACGTTGAGAAAGCGGGCGCAGCGCGAGAAGGTGGCCATCGCGCGCGTGGCGGAGACGGGCCTGCCGCTGCTCTACGTCAATCAGGCCGGCGGCCAGGACGAACTCGTGTTCGACGGCGCCTCGTTTGCGCTGAACCGCGGCGGCAAGCTCGCCATGCAGCTGCCCGCATGGGAGACCGCGGTTGCGGTTACGGAATGGCGGCGCAACGGCGAGGGCTGGGCGTGCGCGCAAGGCCCTGTCGCCGAAATCGAGGACGGCGCGGAGGCGGCCTATCTCGCCTGCGTCACGGGCCTGCGCGATTATGTGGAGAAGAACCGCTTTCCGGGCGTCGTGCTCGGCCTTTCCGGCGGCGTCGACTCGGCGCTATGCGCGGCGATGGCGGCCGATGCGCTGGGGGCTGCGCGCGTGCATTGCGTGATGCTGCCCTATCGCTACACCTCGAACGCCTCGCTCTCCGACGCGGCGGCTTGCGCCGAAGCGCTCGGCGTTCGTTACGATATCGCGCCCATTCACAGCGCCGTCGAAGGGTTCGACACGGTGCTGGCGCCGCTGTTCAAAGGGACCGAAAGCGGCGTCGCCGAGGAGAATCTGCAGTCGCGCATTCGCGGCACAGTGCTGATGGCGATCTCGAACAAATTCGGCGGCATGGTCGTGACCACCGGAAACAAATCGGAGGTCTCGGCGGGCTACGCCACGCTTTATGGCGACATGAACGGCGGCTTCAATCCGATCAAGGATCTGTACAAGACGCAGGTCTATGCGCTGTCCCGCTTCCGCAACGGCGCGCGCCCCAAGGGCTGCCTCGGGCCGCAGCGCGTTGTCATTCCGGAGAACGTCATCGCGAAGGCGCCGACCGCGGAGCTGCGCGAGAACCAGACCGACCAGGATTCGCTGCCGCCCTACGACGAACTGGACGATATCGTCGAAGCTCTTGTCGATCGCGAGGAGCCGCTGTCCGCGATCATTGCCCGGGGGCACGCGCCCGAAACCGTCAAAAAGGTTGAAAAACTGCTGTACATGTCCGAATACAAGCGCCGTCAGGCCGCGCCCGGCGTGAAGATCACCGAGCGCAATTTCGGCCGCGACCGGCGCTATCCCATCGTCAACCGCTTCCGTGAGCCGCTCCCCCATGAGTGATTCCGTCGCCTCCCTCTGTTGTCATGGCCGGGCTACGACCCGGCCATCCAGATCACGGATGCGGCGCTGGATGGCCGGGTCGAGCCCGGCCATGACGAAAGGGGCGGCGACGCCTCTCGCAGCGAGGACCGCATGACATTCAAAGTCCGCTTCGCGCCGAGCCCCACGGGCCGGCTCCACATCGGCAATATCCGCCCCGCCGTGTTCAACTGGCTGTTCGCCAAGCGCGAAGGCGGCGTGTTCGTGCTGCGCTTCGACGACACCGACCTGGAGCGCTCCAAGGAGGAGTATGTCGAAGGCATCCGCGAGGATCTGAGCTGGCTTGGGCTGACCTGGGACGAGGAGTTCCGGCAGTCGGCGCGCCTTCCTTTCTATGCGAAGACTGCGGAGACGCTGAAACAGGCGGGGCGGCTTTACGCGTGCTACGAGACGGCGGACGAGCTGGAGCGGCGGCGCAAGCGGCAGATGGCGCGCGGCCAGCCTCCGGTTTACGACCGCGCCGCGCTGACCGTCACGGCGGAAGAGAAGCGCGAGCTGGAGGCGCAAGGCCGCAAGCCGCATTGGCGCTTCCGGCTCGAACAGCGCTACACCGGGTGGGACGATCTCATTCGCGGGCCGCAGGAGATCGACGCGGCGTCCATCTCCGATCCGGTGCTCATCCGCGAGGACGGCACGCCGCTCTACACCTTCACGAGCGTGGCGGACGATGCGCAGACGGGCGTCACGCACATCATTCGCGGCGAGGACCACGTCACCAACACCGCTGTGCAAATCCAGCTCTTCGAAGCGCTGGGCGCCAGGCCGCCGGTGTTCGCGCATCACAATCTGCTGGTTGGCGCGCAGGGCGAGGCGCTGTCGAAGCGGCTCGGCTCGCTGTCCATTGCGGGGATGCGCGAGGACGGCTTCGAGCCGCTGGCGGTGATGACGCATGCTTCGCTGATCGGCACATCCGAGGCGCTGCATCCTCAGGAAAGCCTCGACGCGCTGGCCAGGCTTTTCGACTTTTCGAAGGTCTCGCGCGCGCCTGCCCGCTTCGATCCCGAAGAGCTGAAGGGGCTGAATGCGAAGCTCTTGCACGGCACGCCTTATTCCGCCGTCGCGGAGCGGCTTGCGGCGCGCGGCGTCGAAGGCGGCGAGGCGTTCTGGCTCGCGGTGCGCGCCAACCTTGAAGTCTTCGCCGATGTGGATCGCTGGCAGACCGTCGTGCGCAGGCCGGTGGCGCCCGTCATCGAGGACGCGAGCCTCTGCGAAAAGGCGATTGCGCTGCTGCCGCCCGAGCCGTGGGATCAGGCCACATGGCAGAAATGGACCGAGGCTGTGAAGCAGGCGACGGGCGCGAAAGGCCGCGCGCTGTTCCACCCCTTGCGGCTCGCGCTTACCGGCCTGGAGCGCGGCCCAGAATTGAAAGACCTTCTGCCGCTGATAGGCCGCGAAAGAGCTGTCGCCAGGCTCAGCGGTAACGCCGCCTAGAGCGGCCCTCGTGAATTCGGAATTGGCGGCGCCCCGACGGCGTCGCTCCCGCGAAAGCGGGAATCCAGTAATCGCAACGCTCATCGAACACTGGGTCCGCGCCTTCGCCACGCGAAAGCGGGGGACGGAAACTGGATCGCGTCCTATTAAACGCAGGACGATCTAGGCGTCTCCGCCGACGCGGCGGAGACCTTCATAGGCCATCTGGCTCGACGAGTTGATCTGAAGCGCGCGCCGGTAGGCGTGCACGGCCTGCGCGCGGTCGCCGAGCGACTCGGCCGCCTGCCCCGCGTAGGCCCAGGCCTCGAAGTTGTTCACCTTGTTGGTGCCGGCGATCTGGAAATCCTCAAGCGCTTTCTTGAACTCCGAAACCGCCATGTAGCTCACGCCCCGCGCATAATGCGGGTCGGGCGCATCGGGCCTGGAGCCGACCGCGATGCTGAGATCTGAGATGGCGGCGCGATGATCGTTCATGGCCTGATAGATAAGGCCCCGGCTGTAATAGGCCGCCGCATCGTCGGGCTTCAGCTCGATCGCTTTTCCGAAATCCGCCACGGCCGCGGGCAGGTTTCTTTCCTCTTTATAGACATTTCCCCGCCCGACATAGGCGGCGGCGTAATCCGGCTTGATGGACAAAGCCTGATTGTAATCGTTCATCGCCGCGTCGAGCTGGCCCCGCCGCAGATAGATCAGCGCCCGGTTGTTGTAGGCCTGATAGAACTGCGGATTGATCTGGATCGCGGCCGAGAAATCGCCAATGGCTCTCTCGTAATCGCCTGACTGGCCGAAGGCGGTGCCGCGCATATTGAGAGCGCTTGCGTCCCGCGGGTTTTTAGCCAGCACGGCGGAGATCGATGCAATATTATTCTTCGGGTCCGGCGCCGGATTGTTCAACCGCTCCGCGACTTGTTCTTTGCTCGCGGACGTCTCGCAAGCGGCAAGCGCAAACACGGAGGCGCACAGCCCGCAGGCTGCGAGCGCTCGACGTATGATCTGCCCCGTTTTCACAATGCAGGCTCCACCCCGGCGTAATTCCCCTTTTACGCAGACAAGATTGGGCCGAGAATACGGCCAGAATCAGATGCTACCGGAAACCATTTCCAAGCCTGTTGATACAGGCGCGGATCGTTATCGCGCGGCTGCCCGGCCGGGAGCGACGACGCCTTCTCTCTGCGCTTTCTTGCGCGCAAGCTTGCGGGCGCGGCGGACGGCCTCGGCCTTTTCGCGCGCTCTCTTCTCGGAAGGCTTCTCGTAATAGTTCCGCAGCTTCATCTCGCGAAAGATACCTTCGCGCTGCATCTTCTTTTTGAGCGCTTTCAGCGCCTGATCGACATTGTTGTCACGAACGTGGACTTGCACGCTGGCTCCCTTGCTAGGTTGAAGGTGAATAAAAAAGGCCTGCACAAGTGCAGGCTCTGCAACCAGCACTATAGCAGCCTCCGCCGCTCCTGTCCATTTTTGGCTTTGGAGGGATGGGAGTTATCCTACTTCTTTTCCCGCGGTGATATTTGAGTCACATGCCCAAGCTTCCGCCCCTCTCTTACGCCATTCTTTCCATAGAGATAGAGCGAAGCGCCGGGGTCTTTTTCAAGGATGCCGCGCCAGCCGAGCGCGTCCTCGCCGATCAGATTCGTCATCGCCGCGTCGGAGTGACGCTCGACCGAGCCGATGGGCCAGCCCGCGATGGCGCGGATATGATTCTCGAACTGGCTGATCGCGCAAGCCTCCATCGTCCAATGCCCGGAATTGTGGACGCGGGGCGCGATCTCGTTCACGAGCAGCGACTCGGGCGCGCCCTCCGGCATGACGAAGAATTCGACGGCAAGCACGCCGCAATAGCCGAGCGCGGCGCCGATGCGCTCCGCCGTCTGCTTGGCGAGTTTTCGATGCGCTTCTGAACAGGAGGAGGGAACCGTGCTCGTGCGCAGGATGCCGCCCGCGTGGTTGTTCTCGGGCGCGTCGTAACAGGAGAACTGGCCGCCAGCCGAGCGGACGGCGACGACGGAAATCTCCATGGAAAAACGGGCGAAGCCTTCCAGCACGGAGGGCGCGGCGAAACCGGCATAGGCCGCGCGCAGCTCCTCCTCCGAGAAGACGCGCGCCTGCCCCTTGCCGTCATAGCCTTCGCGGGCGCGCTTCAGGATGCCGGCGCCGGCATCTACGAGGAGAGCCGCTGCGGCCGGCAGATCGCGCTCCGTCTCGATGACGGCGTAGGGCGCGGTAGGCAGACCGATTTCAGTGAGGAAGCGCTTCTCGGCGATTTGGTCCTGCGTGATTTCCGCCGCGCGAGGGGCGGGGCGGACGGGCGTAATCTCTTGCGCGAGCGCCAGCGCGGCGGCGGGCACATTCTCGAATTCGAATGTTATCGCGTCGCAGGCTTTCGCGAACTCCCTGAGCGCATCCCGGTCGTCATAGGAGCGCCGCCAGACGCGCGACGCCACCTGAAACGCCGGACTGTCCTCGTCGGGGCAGTAGATCGCGGTCTTGAAACCGAGCTTCGATGCGGCGATGGCGAGGAAGCGCCCGAGCTGGCCGCCTCCGAAAATGCCAATCGTGGCGCCCGGCTCCAGGGGCTCAGGGAACATCGGCGGGGCGCTCCGCGACTTTCGCCGTGCGGTTCGCCCGCCACGCCTCGACGCGAGCCGCAAGCGCAGGGTCTGCGAGCGCGAGAATCTTGGCGGCGAGCAAACCTGCGTTGAGCGCGCCCGGTTCGCCGATGGCGAGCGTGCCGACGGGCACCCCAGCCGGCATCTGCACGATGGAATAAAGCGCGTCCTGGCCGTTCATGGCGGTGGTCGCGATGGGAACGCCGAGCACGGGAAGCGTCGTCAACGCCGCAGTCATGCCCGGAAGGTGGGCCGCGCCGCCCGCGCCCGCAACGATGACCTTCACGCCGGCGTCGCGAGCGGATTTGGCGAAGGCGTAGAGGCGGTCGGGCGTGCGGTGAGCGGAAACCACGCGCGCGTCATAGGCGACGCCAAGCTCGTCCAGAACGGCGGCGGCGGCGCGCATAACGGGCCAGTCCGATTGGCTGCCCATGATAATGGCGACAGGCGGAGATTGAGGGGTCATGACGGATTACAATCATGAAAACGCGCGCGCAGGAAGCAGCGAAATGGGGTGAGCGGTTTTGCCCACGGTTTCCTGGGAGAAAAGCTCGCCGTTCAGGCGATAATGTCCGGGAGAAGCTGATCTTCGAGGCGGGCGATCTTGTCCTTTAGGCTAAGCTTGCGCTTTTTCATGCGCGTGAGACGGAGCTGGTCGCGGTCGGGCGCGGTTTCCAGCGCGATGATCGCGTCGTCCAGGTCCCTATGCTCTTGTCTCAGTTGAGCGAGTTTTTGGCGCAGGCTCGTGTCGTCGGAAGTGTTCATCAAACCCCCGGGGATGACGCCAAAGTTCCACGACCCCGAAAAATCGTTGACGTATTTCATCATAGCATGAACCCCGAAATTTCGAAAAAGGCAATCTCCAGGCTTGAGCTTTACCACGAACGCAACCGAATCTCATGAGATTTTTCAGCAATATCAAAATTTTATTAATTGTTGAAGCGTTTTCGCAAGAGCGCTGCGCTCGCCCGCAAGTTTTCTGCAACCATGACACAGTTAGGGCTTAAACATGTCATTTTTCTGCCATATTATAGTCGTGCGATAGGGTGTTAAAAACAAAGTGGAGGCCTAGAAATGAGCCTTTTTGCGCATATCGAGGAACTGTCAGAGAAGAAAGAGTCGCTACAGCGTCAGATTGAAGAGGAGATGAACCATCCTCTGGCGGACACTCTGAAAATTACGGAACTCAAGCGCAAGAAGTTACGTCTCAAGGAAAAGATAGAAAAGCTCAAGGCCGAGCAACAAGTGGTGGCCTAGCCACACGCCTCCTTCCGAACGATGCTGACGGCGGCTCACCGGGCGCCCTCGAAATTGGGTTAGCCCGCAGCCGCACAGCCGGCGCACCGATGCTTCAATAAATCAGTTGCGCTAAAGCGCGGTCCCCTTCATTTCTTCTCGCATGAGCGAGAAAACGAGCCGGACACAGGTCAAGCCGCGCCTGCCTAAGGGTATGCGCGACGTGGAAGCGCAAGAAATCCGCGCCTTGCAGCGCATGCTGGGCGCCATCAGCGAGGTATACGAGCGGTACGGCTTCGAGCCGCTCGATACGCCCGCCTTCGAATATACCGACGCGCTCGGCAAATTCCTGCCCGACACGGACCGGCCGAACGAGGGCGTATTCTCGTTCCAGGACGAGGACGAGCAGTGGGTGTCGCTGCGCTACGACCTCACGGCGCCGCTGGCCCGCTATGTCGCGCAGAATTTCGACGCGCTGCCGAAGCCGTTCCGCCGCTACCAGTGGGGCGCCGTCTACCGCAATGAGAAGCCGGGGCCGGGCCGCTTCCGCCAATTCATGCAGTTCGACGCGGACACCGTCGGCACGGCGAACCCCGCCGCCGACGCCGAGATGTGCATGCTCGCCGCCGACACGCTGGAGGCGCTCGGCGTCCCTCGCGGCGGCTACGTCGTGAAGATGAGCAGCCGCACCATGCTCGACGCCGTTCTCGATAAAGCCGGGATTACAGAGGCGAAACAGAAGCTTGTGGTGCTCCGCGCCGTGGACAAGTTCGACCGGCTCGGCCTTCAGGGCGTCTGCGAGCTGCTGGGCAAAGGCCGCAAGGACGAAAGCGGCGACTTCACCTCCGGCGCCGAACTCTCCGCGCAGCAAGCCAATGCCGTGCTCGGCCTCCTGTCGGGCGAAGGCGCGCCCCCTGACGCCGTGGTCGATTCCATCGTAAGTCTCGTGCGCTTCGCCGGTTATGGCGAGGATCGCATTCGCTTCGATCCAACCATTGTGCGCGGCCTGGAATACTATACCGGGACGGTGCTCGAAGCGGACTTGACCTTCCCGGCGACGGACGAGAGCGGCCAGCCGGTGCGCTTCGGCTCGGTCGGCGGCGGCGGGCGCTACGACGGGCTCGTATCGCGCTTCCGCTCGCAGCCCGTGCCCGCAACCGGCTTCTCCATCGGCGTCTCGCGGCTCTACGCGGCGCTCACCCACCTCGGCAAGCTCAAGAGCGACGCCGCCGCCCGCGCGCCCGTCGTCGTGCTCGTCATGGATAAGGCGCGGTTGGGCGACTACCAGAGGATGACGCGCGATCTACGCAACGCAGGCGTGCGCGCGGAGATGTATGTCGGCGACTTCGGCATGAAGGCGCAGATGAAATACGCCGACAAGCGCGGCAGCCCTTGTGTTATTATTCAGGGCGAGGACGAACGCGCGCGCGGCGAAGTGACGGTCAAGGACCTGATGGAAGGCGCGCGCCTGTCGGGCGAAATCGCCGATCACGCGGCGTGGCGCGAGGGCCGACCGGCGCAATTTTCCGTCCCCGAGGGCGACATCGTGAGGGAAGTGCAAGCCCTCCTCGACCGGCAGAGGAAGAATGACGGCTGAAGGCGCGAAGGAATTCGAGGCTCTGGAAGCTCAGGCGGCGAGCCTCTTGACCCTCTTCACTAATCAAGGCTACGAGCGCGTGGCCCCCTCCTTCATCCAGCCCGCCAATTTGTTTCTCGACCGCATCGGGGAGGGGTTGCGCGCGCGCACCTATGTTTTCACCGACCCCAACGGCGAAGAGCTTTGCCTGCGCCCCGATCTCACCCTCCCGGTGGCGCGCGTGTTCCTTGAGCGCGGCGGCTCGGGCGGCGTCGCGAAATTCTGCTATAACGGGCCGGCCTTCCGCATGCAGGCGGGTAAGCCCGACCGCTTGAGGCCGCGCGAATTCCGGCAGGCCGGCATCGAGTATTTCGGCGCTGCCGGCGCCAGCGCGGATCTCGAAGTGCTCGCGCTGACCATCGAGGGCGTCCGCCAGGCCGGCGTTCGATCCTTCACGGTGCGCACGGGCCATCTCGGCCTGTTCATCGCGCTGCTCAACGCCTTGAAAATCCCTGAGCGCTGGCGCGAGAGACTGCACCGCGCGTTCTGGCGGCATTCGGCTTTCGCCCGCGAGCTGGCGACGCTGTCCCGCGCCAAGACGAAGGGGTTGCCGCACGGAGCCGCCGCGGCGCTCACCGAAAGCGCCCTTCTCGATCATCTCGACGCCAACGGCATTCCGATGATCGGGCTCAGGCGGCCGGCGGAGATCGCGCAGCGGCTGCAGGAGAAGGCCGCCGACGCGAGCGCGCCGCCGATTCCGCCGGAGACGGTGCATGTCATCGAGACTTATTTGCATACTTATGGCGAAGCCGCGCCGGCGTTCGACATGATCGAGGCGCTGACTGAAAGGGCCGGGCTTTCGCTCGGCGCCGCGCTCGACGAGGCGCGGGCGCTGTTCGACGCGCTGAAGGCGCTCGCCGCGCCGGCGCCCGTCGTGTTCGAAGCAGGCTTCGGGCGGCACTTCGAATATTACACCGGCATGGTCTTCCAGATCGAGATCGACGGCACCGGCGTGGCGGGCCAGATCGCGGGCGGCGGGCGCTATGACGGGCTGATTTCCGCTCTGTCGCGAGGCGCGCGCGATGTCCCGGCCGTGGGCGCCGCGGTCCACACCGAACGGCTTCTCGCGGCGGCGCAAGGATGACCCATGGATAGATTGATCGTCGGCGTGCCGTCCAAGGGGCGGCTCATGGAGGACACGCTCGAAATCTTCCGGGCGGCGGGCCTCGCCATCGAGAAGACCGGCGACGCGCGCGGCTATCGCGGCGCCATTCCGGATATGCCGGAGATCGCGGTGGAGTTTCTGTCGGCGGGCGAGATCGCGCGCCATCTCCAGTTGGGGCGCATCCATCTCGGCGTGACCGGCGAGGATCTCGTGCGCGAGCAAATTCCCGACGCTGCCGAGCGCGTGTCCTTCCTCCTGAAGCTCGGCTTCGGCCACGCCAATGTCGTCGTCGCGGTTCCCGATTGCTGGCTCGACGTCGAGACGATGGCGGACCTTGAGGAAGCGGGCGCCCAATTCGCCGCGGAGCACAGCCGACGGCTCAGGGTCGCCACGAAATATCCCACGCTGACGCGCCGGTTCTTCGCCGGGCAGGGCGTCGTTCACTATCGCACCGTGGAAAGCCTCGGCGCGACCGAGGGGGCGCCGGCGGCGGGCATGGCGGAGGCCATCGTGGACATCACCTCGACGGGGGCGACGCTGCAGGCCAACGGCCTTCGCATTCTGAGCGACGGCCTGATCCTCGAGTCGGAAGCCAACCTCGTGGCGTCGAAAGCGGCGATCCAGGGCGCGAAAACTGCGATCCTCTGCTCTCTCATCGCTGACAAGGTGGCGAACGCCCTCGCCGCCCGTTCATAGCGCGGTCATACCCGCCTCACACAGCGCTGGCTGGCTTCCCCTTGCGGGAGAGGGTGGCGGCCGGTTTTGCCGGGTCGCCGGGCGGCGGAGTTTGCTCAGCGGGCGAGCGCGAAAATCGCGGCTGCGACGCCCGCAAGCAAGACGGCGTTCGCGTAATAGCTCGGCGAGACCTCGAACCAGGACGGCTTGCCCGCGACTCGCTTCAGGAGCAGCACGAGCGCGACGGGCAGGGTCAGAAAGGGCAGGAGCGTGGGCGCGGTTGCGGCGGCGCCGATGACGCATACGGCCGCGGGCAGGACGAGGTCGATGGCCGCTTCCACGCGCGTGGGTTTGCAGGACGGGCCTTGGCCGTCATCGTAGGGCGCCATGGCGTTCCGCGCCTGGGCGATAAAGAAAGAGAAGAACAAGACCGCCGCGATGATGGCGGCGTCCGCGAGCCACCCGGGCGCCGCGAAAAAGCTGCTTAAACCCGCAAAGGCCGCCAGCTTCTCGTGATAGGCCCTCATGACGGGGACGAGCGCGCCGTTTAGCGAAAGCCCGCAGGCCGCCTGGAAGATCGAGATCAGGGCCAGGGTTTCCACGAAAAGCGCCGCGCAAAATATGGCGTCTGCGGCGATGGCCATCAGCATGCGGGCGTTCTCCCTTCCAAGCAGCAATGCCCTGAAATTTTGTAAGACAATGTCCCAGCCCCGCCCTGCGCCCTTTCCTTGTTGCTTTTCCTCGCCATACTCCTGCCCGCCTGGGCGCTAAACCTTGGCGTTTCATTCTTTGTCCCGCTCCTGTGCGCGGCGCGGCCGGGGAACGCGGGTGGCGGTAAGTTTTGATTCCGCAATGCTCATGCCATAGATTTAAGGCCGGGGACAGGGCGCATCGCGCCAGACGTCAGCCTTCGGGGCCAACAGATTGGGGTTGTGAATGCTTCGAAACCTTTTCTTCGCGCTGTTGACGGCGGCCGCCGCCGCTGGCGTTTACCTCTACGCGGCGCCGGCGCAAAAACCGGCCGCCGCGGCATCGCCGCCCCCGATCGTTGTGTCCGCGGTCCCCGCCACGGCGCGCGACGTGCCCGTGCTTCTTTCGGGCATCGGCGTGGTGCAGGCGCTGAACACGGTGCAGCTCAGGTCGCGCATCGACGGCACGCTCGATCAGGTCAATTTCCGTGAAGGCCAGCAGGTCAAGGAGGGCGAGGTCCTGGCGACCATAGACCCGCGCCTTTACCAGGCGGCCCTCGACCAGGCGAAGGCGAAGCTCGCGCAGGATCAGGCGCAACTCGTGACCGACGAGAAGGATCTGGAACGCAGCCGCGAGCTGTCGCAGCAACGCTTCGCCTCGCAGCAATCGGTCGACCAGCTCACCGCGAAGGTCGGCGTCGACCGGGCGCTGATCGAGGCCGACCGGGCGGCGATCCGCACTGGCGAGACCAATCTCAGCTATACGATCATCGCCGCGCCGTTCCCGGGCCGCATGGGCTTGCGCGCCATCGATCCCGGCAACATCGTGAAGGCGAACGACATAACGACCGCCATCGCGACGCTGACCCAGCAGAACCCCATCGCGCTCGTGTTCACGCTTCCCGAAGCGAACCTTGCCGCCATCCGCGACGCGCACCGCGCCGGCGATGTGCCGGTTATCGCGCTCGATCAGGACGGCAAGAATCCGATTGCGAAGGGAAAGCTGCTGGTCATCGACAATCAGGTGGACCAGTCGACGGGCACGATCCGGCTTAAGGCGATCTTCGACAACGGGGACGAGGCGCTGTGGCCGGGCCAGTACACGCCCGTGCAGGTCGAGGTCGGCGCGATGAAGAACGTGGTTGGCGCGCCGGTGGCGGCCATCCAGCGAGGGCCGAACGGCCTTTATGTCTGGATCGCGACGGCGGACATGCGCGCCGCCCAGGCGCCGGTCGAGGTCGGCCCCAGCTTCGAGGGCGTTACCGTCATCAAGAAGGGGCTTAGCGAAGGCGATCAGATCATCGTCACCAACACCTACCGGCTACAGCCGAACGCCCGCATCAAGCTCAACGCGCAGCCCGTGGCGGCGAACGAGGCCAAGGCGCGCTCATGAACATTTCAGGCCCATTCATCGTCCGTCCGATTGCGACGACGCTTCTGATGGCGGCTTTCGCTTTCGCCGGGGCCGCGGCCTACTTCTACCTCCCCGTGGCGCCGCTTCCGCAGGTGGACTTCCCAACCATCCAGGTCTCCGCGCAGTTGCCGGGCGCCAGCGCCGAGACGATGGCGTCCTCGGTCGCCAACCCCCTCGAACAGCAGTTCGGACAGATCGCGGGCGTAACCCAGCTCACCTCGACGAGCACGCTCGGCAACACCCAGGTGAACATCCAGTTCGAGTTGAACCGGAACATCGACGCGGCGGCGCAAGACGTGCAGGCCGCGATCACCGCGGCCGGGCGAAGGCTGCCGACGACTCTCAGCTCGCCGCCGAGCTACCGGAAGTTCAATCCGGCGGATCCTCCGATCATCATTATGACGGTGACGTCCGACACCGTGCCGCTCACGGAGGCCGACGATTACGCCGAGAACATCCTCGCGCAGCAGATCTCGCAGATTCAGGGCGTAGCCTATGTGATGATCGGCGGCCAGCAGAAGCCCGCCATCCGCGTTCAGATCGATCCCGAGAAGCTGGCCACCAAAAAGATCACGCTTGAGGATCTGCGCACCGTTCTCGGCAACATCACGGCGGATGCCGCCAAGGGCATTCTGAACGGCGCCAAGCAGACCTTCACGGTCGCCGCCAACGACCAGATCATGAAGCCCGAGGATTACGACAACATCATCATCACCTACAAGCAGGGCGCGCCGATCCGCGTCTCCGATGTAGGCCACGCCATCGCCGGACCCGAGAATACGCAGCTCGGCGCATGGTCCACCGGCAAGCCGTGCGTGCTGCTGGTCGTCTTCAAGCAGCCCGGCGCGAATGTCATCGAGACGGTCGACAACATCAAGAAGGCTCTTCCCAAGCTGGCGAACGTGATCCCGTCCGGCGTCAAGGTCGATGTGATCAGCGACCGCACGATGACGATCCGCGCCTCGGTTTTCGACGTGGAGTTCACGCTCTGCCTGACCATCGTGCTCGTGGTGCTGGTGATCCTTATCTTCCTGCGGAACGCGCGCGCAACCGCGATCCCAAGCCTGGTGGTGCCGATTTCGCTGCTCGGCACGTTCGCCGTGATGTATGTCGTGGGCTTCAGCCTCGACAATCTGTCGCTGATGGCGCTTACGATTGCGGTCGGATTCGTGGTGGACGACGCCATCGTGGTGGTCGAGAACATCTATCGTTATGTCGAGAAAGGCGAAAAGCCCTTCAAAGCCGCGGTAAAAGGCGCGGGCGAGATCGGTTTCACGGTCTTTTCGATCAGCCTCTCGCTGGTCGCCGTGTTCATTCCGCTGCTCCTGATGGGCGGCATTATCGGCCGGCTGATGCGCGAGTTCGCGCTAACGGTGACGGTGACGATTGCGGTTTCGGTGATCGTTTCGCTCACGCTGACGCCCATGCTGTGCTCGCGTTTCCTGAAGCCGGAGGAGCACAAGCCCGGCTGGCTCAATCGCAAGATCGGCGGCTTCTTCGACGCGCTCATCGCCGGTTACGACCGGACCCTCTCAATAGCGCTGCGTTTCCGCCGCGTCACGCTGACGATCTTCTTCGCGACGCTCGCACTGACCGGCTATCTCTTCTACGTCATTCCGAAGGGGTTCTTCCCCGTCCAGGATACCGGAATCCTTTATGCTATGACGGATGCCCCGCAGGACATCTCCTACGACGAAATGGTCCGGCGGCAGCTCGCGCTCTCCGACTTCGTCGCGAAGGACCCGGACGTCGACAATGTCGGCTCCGCGCTTGGCGCCTCTCCCGGCAACACGCAGAACGCCGGGCGCCTTTTTACGACGCTGAAGCCGCATAACGAGCGCATGAGCGACGTGCTGGGCGTCATCAACAGGCTGCGCCCGCAACTCGCGAAGGTTCCGGGCGCCGCCGCTTTCATGTCCCCGGCGCAGGACATCACCGTGGGAGCAAGACTGAGCCGGGCGCTCTATCAGTTCACGCTGCAGGATGCGAGCCTCGATGAGCTGAACGAGTGGACGCCAAAGGCTGTCGCCAAGCTGAAGAAGATTCCGATTCTTGCGGACGTTTCGACCGACCTTCTCGTGAATACGCCGCTGCTCAGCGTGAACATCAACCGCGACCGCGCCTCGCGTTACGGCGTCACGCCGCAAATGATCGACGACACGCTGAACGACGCGCTCGGCCAGCGGCAGGTGGTGCAGTACTACACCCAGCTCTCAACCTATAACGTGATCCTCGAAGTCACGCCCGAGCTGCAAGGCTCGGCCGACGTGCTGAACCGCATCTATGTGCGCTCGCCGGTCACGGGGCAGATGATCCCGCTGTCCACGCTCGTGACCTTCGACACGAACAAGACGGGCTTCCTGTCCATCAACCACCAGAGCCAGTTCCCGGCGGCGACCATCTTCTTCAATCTCGCGCCCGGCGTCTCGCTCGGCGAGGCGGTAATCGCCATCGGCAACGCAATGGCGGAGATCGGCGCGCCCAATACGCTCGTGGGCACCTTCCAGGGCAATGCGCAGGCGTTCCAAAGCTCGCTGAAATCGACGCCGATCCTGATTGTCGCTGCGCTCGTGGTGATCTACATCATCCTCGGCATGCTCTATGAGAGCTTCATCCACCCGCTGACGATCCTGTCCACGCTGCCCTCGGCGGGGGTGGGGGCGCTGCTCATGCTGATGGCGTTCGGCTTCGACCTGTCGGTGATCGGCATCATCGGCATCATCCTCCTGATCGGCATCGTGAAGAAGAACGGCATTATGATGGTGGACTTCGCCATCGCGGCCGAGCGCGAGCGCGGGCTTTCGCCGGAGGATTCGATCAAGGAGGCGGCGCTGCTCCGCTTCCGGCCGATCCTGATGACGACGATGGCGGCGCTGCTCGGCGGACTGCCGCTGATGCTCGGCGCCGGCACGGGGTCGGAGCTGCGCCAGCCGCTCGGCTACGCCATGGTGGGCGGGCTCGCCTTCAGTCAGGTGATGACGCTTTACACGACGCCGGTGATCTATATCTATCTCGATAAGGTGCAGAGCTGGCTCATGGGGCACAAGCCCGAAGAAAAGGCGGAGGAAGAAGAAGCCGCCCTGGAGGCGCTTCCCAAGGCCGCGGAATAGTCATACCGCCGAGCTGAAAGACCGGCTCCTGTTGCAGCGCTACAATTCCGGAGGTGCGCCAAATCATGATTCCCCAGTGGCATAATTGGGAGAGGGCATCATGACGGCATTGACCATAAGGGCGGATCGCACTTGCGCAAGCTTGCCAAGGCTGAGACCGGCACCCGCGTGGCGCGGCGGCTTCTGGCGATCGCCAACGCGCTTTCGGGCATGAGCCGCAAGGAGGCCGCCGAAGCGGCGGGCATGGACCGCCAAACTCTGAGAGACTGGGTGATCCGCTATAACACGCACGGCGTCGATGGGCTTTCCGATTGCTGGGGCGATGGGCGGCCGCCACGGCTTGAACCGCAGGAGCAGGCCGAACTGATCCGCATCGTCTTGGCCGGTCCCAATCCTGAGGCCGATGGCGTTTCGTCGTTCACGCGCGAGGATTTGGCGCGCGTCTGCGAAGCCCGTTTCGGCAAGAGCTTCCATCCGGCCTCGATGGGACGGGTGCTTAAGCGCCTTGGCTTTTCCAGGCAAAAAGCGAGGCCAAGCCATCCGCAAAAGGACCCGGCCAAAGCAGAGGCCTTTAAACCTAAAAAAGGCAGCTGACCCTTGTGCCGCACCGATTTGAAGCGGCGGTTCAACTTATCGATGCAGGCTTTTGCGGTCAGGCTGTCGCCATGAGGCGCGGCGGAGCGCGCAGCATCCGCCCGCCAAGCCAGGACTGGACGGCGCGGGAGAGGATGCGGCGCCAGCGCCGATCCGTCGTCAACTGCTCCGCATTAAGCTCATGCAGAAAGCGGGCGATGCTTGACAGCATCTTAGAGGCCCATCCAGCCTTGGCATGCGAACTGGACACCCTGAGCGTGGTCTGCGCGCAATCCCACTCTTTTTACTTCTTGCGCTTTCTGGCGGACCTCGCCGCGGCGCCCGCCGGCTTGCCGCCGCGCTTCTTGCCGGCCTTCGCCAGGGCGGGCGAGTAGCGGCCATCGCTCAGCATCTCGAAACGGAGCGCGCCTGCCGCCGGATTCGCCTCCACGAGGCGCACATCCACCCTGTCGCCGAGCCGGAAGCTTTCGCCCGAGCGCTCGCCGACAAGCGCGTGCTGCGCCTCGACGTGCTTGTAGAAGTCGCGGCCGAGCGTCGCAATCGGCACAAAGCCATCGGCGCCGGTATCGAGCAGCTTCACGAACAGGCCAAACCGCGTCACGCCCGAGACACGCGCCTTGAACTCCTCGCCTTTCCGCTCCGCAAGGTGCATCGCAATCAGCCGGTCCACCGTTTCGCGCTCGGCCGACATCGCCTTGCGCTCGCTTTGCGAAATCGCCTCCGCGATGGCGTCGAGCTTCGTCTTCTCCGCCTCCGAAAGGCCGCCCTCGCCGAGCCCGAAGGCGCTCACCAGCGCGCGATGCACGATGAGATCGGCATAGCGGCGGATCGGCGAGGTGAAATGCGCGTAGCGGCGCAAATTGAGGCCAAAATGCCCGAGGTTGCCCGGCCGGTACTCGGCCTGCGCCTGGGCCCGCAGCACCACTTCGTTGAGGATTTCCTGGTGTTCGGTTCCGACGGCCTTGGCGAGAATTCTGTTGAACTGGCCGGGCCGGTTGAAGCTCGTCTTCGGCGCGTTGATGTCGATGCTCGCTAGAAACTCGCTCAGCGCGACGAGCTTCTCGGAGGACGGCGCGTCGTGCACGCGGTAGATCAGCGGCGATTTCCGCCCCTCAAGCGCTTCCGCGGCGGCGACGTTTGCCTGGATCATGAACTCTTCGATCAGGCGATGCGCGTCGAGCCGCTCCGGCACGATCACCTTTGAGACAAGCCCGCGCTCATCGAGGACGATCTTGCGCTCGGGCAGATCGAGGTCGAGCGGGCCGCGCCGGTCGCGCTCCGCCTTCAGCAGCGCATAGACCTCCCACAGCGGGCGCAAGACCGGCTCCAGCAGAGGCGCCGTCTTCTTGCTGCGCTTGCCGTCGATGGCGGCCTGCGCCTCCTGATAGGAGAGCTTCGCGGCGGAGCGCATCATGCCTCGGATGAAGCGATGCGACAGCTTCTTGCCCGTGCGGTCGAACGCCATGCGCACCGCAAGGCACGGCCTGAGTTCGCTTTCCCGCAGCGAGCAGAGATCGTTGGACAGCTTCTCCGGTAGCATCGGCACGACGCGATCCGGGAAATACACCGAATTGCCGCGCAGGCTCGCTTCGTGGTCGATCGCCGCGCCCGGCCGGACGTAAAAAGAGACATCGGCGATGGCGACGATCACCACCGCGCCGCCTTCATTGGCGGGATCGTCGTCGAGCCTGCCCCAAACGGCGTCGTCATGATCCTTCGCGTCCTCGGGGTCGATGGTGATCAGCGGAATGCGCGTCAGATCCTCGCGGTGCGCCATCGACGCTTCCGGCAGCTTGTCCAGCTCGGCGAGGATGTCCTCTCCGAAATGGTCGCGCAGGCCGTGATTGTGGATCGCGATCAGGCTGACGGCCTTCTCGGCTTTCGGATGCCCGATGCGCTCGGATACGCGGGCCGAGGCGCGATGCGTGCGCGTGTCGCGCGCGATCTCGAAGCGCACCAGTTCGCCGTCTTCCGCGCCGTCCATGTCGCCATCGGCGACCGGCCATTCCTTCAAGTCTTTTTTGTCGATGGACTCGACGACAAAGCCGTGGCCCGCCTTTCTCAGAAGGCCGAGCTGCCGGGGCTTGTCGCGCGGAAGCCTCTTTATCGGCGCTGCTACGAAGGCCGCGCCTTCCGCATCGCCGTCCGCCTGCCGGATGCGCGCCAGCACATGATCGCCAACGCCGATGGCTGGCCCTTCATAGCGCCGCGTGATCTCGATGAGGATGCGCGGCGGCGCGCCGTCCGCATCTTCGTCCCAGTGGAGGGGGGCGCCGATCAGGTCGCCGTTCTTGTCCTGCCCGCGCACTACGATGACGGCGACATTCGGCAGGGCGTCCTTCCTCACGGCGCGGCGAGCGTCCGCGATCAGGCCATCGGCGGCAAGCTCCTTGAGCATGCGTTTCAGATCGATGCGGTCCGAGCCCTTGATGTCGAAGGCCCGGGCGATTTCCCGGCGGCCTATGCTCGCCGTCGAGGACTTAACGAATTGAAGAATATCTTCCTTGGTTGGTATCGTTGAGCGCGCCTTTTTCTCGCGCTTCGGTTTTTCTTTCATACTGTCTTTCTTGCGCGGCACGGGCTATGTCGCCCCGCTTGCCGCCTTTGCTGTTTTCTTTTTGGGCGCCGCTTTTGGCTTTTTTGCGGGAGCGGCGGATGCTGCCGGCTTCGCCTTGCCGTTTGCGGCCTTTGCCGGCTTGGGTTTGCCGCGCGCCTTCGTCTTGCTGCCGCCGCTTTCCATGCGCGCCGCAATCAGCTTGACGGCCTCGTCCATCGTTACGGACTCCGGCTCCTTGCCCTTCGGAATGGTCGCGTTGACCTTGCCGTGCTTGATATAGGGTCCGTAGCGCCCGGCGAGCACCTCGACCTTGCCGCCAAGCTCCGGATGATCGCCGAGAACCTTGATCGGCGCGGACGATTGCGCCGCCCGCCCCTTGCCGCCCGCCGCGCCTTCCGCGATTACCGCGACCGCGCGATTGAGGCCGATGGTGAAAACCTCGTCGGCGTCGATCTTCGTATATTTGCCGTCGTGCTCGACGTAAGGGCCATAGCGGCCGAAGCCCGCCATGATGGCCTTGCCGGTTTCATGATGCAGGCCGACTTGCCGGGGCAGCGCCAGCAGGCGCAATGCGTATTCGAGATCGACCGAGGCGGCTTCCATCTTCGAAGGGATGGAGGCGCGCTTCGGCTTATCCCCGTTCGCGCCTTCGCCAAGCTGGATATAGGGGCCGAAGCGCCCGCTTTTCAGATACACGGGCAGACCCGTTTCGGGATCGTTCCCGAGCGTTATGTCGCTTGGCGTCGCCGCCGCTTCGCCGTTCTCGCCGTCGCCGGTCTTGAGCTGGCGCGTGAAGCGGCATTCTGGGTAGTTCGAGCAGCCGATGAAGGCGCCGAACTTGCCGACCTTCAGCGAGAGCTGTCCTAGATTGCAAAGCGGGCAAATTCTCGGGTCGCTTCCATCCGCCTTGGCCGGGAAAATGTGCGGGCCGAGCAACTCGTTCAGCGCGTCGAGCACCTGGGTGACGCGCAAATCCTTGATCTCGTTCACCGCCGCGATGAAGTCCCGCCAGAACTCGCGAAGCAACTCCTTCCATTCGAGTTTGCCATCCGAGATCTGGTCGAGCCGGTCCTCCAGATAGGCCGTGAAGTCGTACTCGACATAGCGCTTGAAGAAGGCTTCGAGGAAGGTCGTGACGAGGCGGCCCTTGTCCTCCGGCTCCAGCCGCTTCTTCTCAAGTTTCACATATTCGCGCTCGCGGAGCAGGCCCATCGTGCTCGCATAGGTCGACGGGCGGCCTATGCCGAGGCGCTCCATCTCGCGAATGAGGGTTGCTTCCGTATAGCGCGGCGGCGGCTCGGTGAAATGCTGCGTCGCCGCAACACCCGCGTCGCGAAGCTGATCGCCTTGGGCGAGCTTCGGCAGGCGGCCGCCTTCCTCGCCTTCCTCGTCGTCGTGGCCTTCCTCGTAGAGCTTGAGGAAGCCGTCGAACAGGACAACGGAGCCGGTGGCGCGCACGCCATAGGGCTGGCCATCGCGTCCTTGCGCTGCGATTTCCACCGTGGTGCGCTCGAAATCGGCGCTCGCCATCTGGCTCGCAACCGCGCGCTGCCAGACCAGCTTGTAAAGCCGCGCTTCCTCCGCGGTCAGCCCTTTCAGCTTGTCGGGATGGCGGCGGAAGTCGGTCGGGCGGATCGCCTCGTGCGCTTCCTGTGCGTTCTTCGCCTTCGTCTTGTAGATGCGCGGCGCTTGCGGGACGTAGCGTTTGCCGAACTGCGTCTCGATCTGGCCGCGCGCCTGGGCGATGGCCTCGGGCACGATCTGCACGCCGTCGGTTCGCATATAGGTAATGAGGCCGACGGTCTCGCCGCCGATGTCGATGCCCTCATACAGGCGTTGCGCGATCTGCATGGTCTGGCGCGGCGAAAGCCCAAGCTTGCGCGACGCCTCCTGCTGCAGCGACGAGGTGGTGAAGGGCGGCGCCGGGTTGCGCTTGTGCTCCTTCGCCTCGATGCTCTCGACCCGGTAGGGCTGGCCCTTGATCGCGTCGCGATAGGCGTGCGCCGTCGCCTCGTCGGGGATGTCGAACTTGTCGAGCTTCTTGCCGGCGCGCGACACCAGCCGCGCATCGAACTCGTCGCCGCCCGTCGTGCGGAGCCTCGCCTCCACCGTCCAGTATTCGCGCGTCTTGAACGCGTCGATTTCCGCCTCGCGATCCACCACGAGCCGGAGCGCGACGGACTGCACGCGGCCCGCCGAGCGCGCGCCCGGCAGCTTGCGCCACAGCACGGGCGACAGCGTAAAGCCGACGAGATAATCGAGCGCGCGGCGCGCCAGATAGGCGTCCACCAGCGGCTCGTCGATTTTGCGGGGATGCGCCATCGCCGTCATGATCGCATCCTTGGTGACGGCGTTGAACGCGACGCGCTCCACCGCGACGCCGTTCAGCGCCCGCTTCTGCTCAAGGATCTTCAGAAGGTGCCAGGAGATGGCCTCGCCTTCGCGGTCCGGGTCGGTGGCGAGAATGAGCCGGCTCGCGCCCTTCACCGCCTTCGCGATCTCGTTCACGACCTTCTGCGAGTTGGATTTAACTTCCCAGGTCATCTCGAAATCGCTGTCCGGCAGAACCGAGCCGTCCTTGGCCGGCAGATCGCGCACATGTCCGTAGGACGCGATGACCTTGTAGTCCGCGCCCAGATACTTGTTGATAGTTTTCGCCTTTGCGGCGCTTTCGACGATAACGATGTTCATTGAGTGCGTTTCAATTCGTGTGGCCGGAGCCGGAAGGGCTACAGGTCGGCTTGAAATTAAGATCCTTCAAGTGCGGCTCTTGCGGCATGAATATTCCCGTCCGCGTCAGCGACGGCAGTCCATCCAACCGCAGGCGGTCCTGGCTCTCTCTCCCAAACCATTGCGTAAGCTAGCTTCTTTGCTGGGCGCTCCCCTAGGACGGTTCAGCCCCATTTGGAAACGTGTTTCGAGGTAATTCGCCGCCATCCCCCTTCTGGACGCAGGATGCAAATCTGTATTGCTCATCCCGAGCGCATAAATCAAGCGCCAAGCGCGTCCTTCGCTGACGGCGCCCGCGATATTGCCGGAGGAAGAGCTCCCCAGCCGGGCGATTATGGATGCGGCTAGGGACGTGCAGCGCGGCATGCTATATACTAATGCGATGGACACGAGACCCTTGCCAGACACGCCGCGGGACCGGACGACGCAAGCAGCCGAGGGAATGCTGCGGCGGCGTTTCACCGTGGCCGAGCTGGAGGCGATGGTTGCGGCCGGCATACTGGACGAAGACGAGCGGATCGAGCTGATCGGCGGGGAGGTCGTGCCGATGTCGCCAAAAGGCAATCACCATGAGGTTGTTAAGATCGCGCTAAACCGATACTGGAACAAGCGATTACCGGAGCGGTTCGTTTTGGCTCAAGAAACCACGTTCCGGCTCACGCCCGACACCTATGTGGAGCCGGACTTCATCTTCTTCGACAGCCAGACGAAGCTCGAAGACCTTCGGGCCGATAACGCCCTTTTCGTCGTCGAGATCGCCGACACCAGCTACGCCTACGACATCGGGCGCAAGGCCGCGCTCTACGCGAGCTTCGGCATTCCCGAGCTGTGGGTCATCCATGCGGGGCGGCTTGAGACGCGCATGCACCGCAAGCCGTCGCTGACAGGCTATCAAGCCATGTCGGATCTGCCTTCGCATTGCCGGCTCGTCCCCGCCTTTTGCGAAGAGCTGGCTGTCGCACTCGCCGACCTCAAGCTGGCGTGACAAAGGCCGCAGCTTCTGCGATGGCGCCGTACACGGCGTCAAGCTCGTGCGGCGTCGCGCAATAGGGCGGCATGACGTAGACCGTGTTGCCGAGCGGCCGGAGCAGCAGCCCGCGCGACAGAAAGAAATCGTACAGCTTCGGGCCGATGACGGCGAGATAACCGTTTTGTTCCACGTGGAAATCGAGCGCGGCGATGGTCCCGATCTGGCGCACATGGGCAAAACGCGCGTCGCTTGCGAGGCGCTGAACGCGCTCCGCCTGCGCCGCCGCCAGGGCCGCGACGCGCTCGAGCACCGGCTCGGTCGCCCATACATCGAGGTTCGCGGCGGCGGCCGCGCAGGCGATGGGGTTCGCCGTGTACGAGCTTGAGTGATAGAACATGCGCGCGCGGTCGGGCGCGTAGTGCGCGCCGAAGATTTCCGGCGTGCAGAGCGTGACCGCGAGCGGGATCGCGCCGCCGGTCAGCCCCTTCGCGAGGCACATTATATCTGGCGAAACCTGCGCCTGCTCGCAGGCGAACAGAGTGCCGGTGCGCCCGAAGCCCGTCATCACCTCGTCGGCGATGAACAGCACGCGATGCGCCTCGCAGATGCGCTTCAACTCGCCGAGCACGAAGGCCGGGTAGGTGAGCATGCCGCCCGCGCCGAGGATGAGCGGCTCCAGGAGCAGCGCGGCGGGCGGATCGCGGCGGCAGATGGCCTCGAAGGCGTCGAGCGTGCGCTGCTCCGCGCCCGCTACCGGAAACGGGATGCGCTCCACCTCGAACAGCAGCGGCTCGTAGGGCGCGTTGAACACGCCGCGCGCGCCGACCGACATGCAGCCGATGGTGTCGCCGTGATAGCCGTGCTCCAGCGCCACGATGCGCGAGCGCGACTCGCCGCGATGGCGGAAGAAGCCGAGCGCCATCTTCAGCGCGACCTCCACCGAGGTTGAGCCGCTGTCGGAAAAGAAGACATGCGCGAGGCCGGCAGGCGCGAGTTCGATCAGCCGCCGCGCCACTTCCTCGGCAGGCTCGTGCGTGAAGCCCGCGAAGATCACCTGATCGAGCCGCGCCGCCTGCCGCTGGATCGCCTCGACGATGCGCGGATGGCCGTGCCCGTGGGTGACGACCCACCAGGACGAAACGCCGTCGAAGACGCGCGCGCCGTCCGCCGCTTCGAGCCACGCGCCCTTTGCCGCGGCGATCTTCACCATCTCGGGCTGCAGCGCGTGCTGCGTGAACGGGTGCCAGACCGGCGAGTGTGTGGGCATCGGGGGCTCCGGACGCTTAAGGCGTGCGCCGCTTTCTTAGGCGCAAATCGGGCGCTTCGCGAGCCTTTCGCATCCGCGTGGATCGCCTGGCGCGGCGGTAAGGAGTTGTTTGCTTTATTGGGTTCGTTTTGCAAAAACTGTGGGTATTCTCAACCTTCGATTGAGTTTTCGCAATCTTAGGTAGAATTATTGTGCGCTGGCCTCAAGCGCTCCCCAACCGCGCGGATTCGCGCATTTGCCGGATTGGGGCGCAAGCAGACTGGCGCTCGGTTTTGGGGCACAGCCGCGGCGCCCTTGGCAGCGGAATTTGCACGCCGGAGCTTTGCGGCGCGCCTTATAGGATGAAACAGTCCATGCCGGCAACTACGGGACGCGCCAATAAGGATCGACGCAGGCGCCTAAAGCTGCACCGGTTGGTTGGATTCACCCGAAATTTGCTCCCGTATGCGCCGGGCTGCCGCAATCCTGGGTTCGCACCTTTCCCAATCGCCATGCAGGCACTGAAGAGCTCCGCAGGTTTCGCACATTGCAAGTTCTGGACGCAAATCCTGTACGATGTGCCGACGCCAGAACGCGCTTAACCACTGCAACATGACTGTGTTTCCTTAGGCCTCTGAGATTCGCCGCAATTTGTTAGATTGTAGCTGCATTAGGATAAAACGTGAAGTGTTTCTTGGATTTATCCTCATGCGGCACGCCGCGCCAAAATCGGCAACCTTGAGCGGAGCTTGATGGCTTCATTTTTTTGGACTAATTTAAGTAGTATTGTATAAATCTGGATTTTTCCGATGAAGAACGAACGCGATTTCCAGCCTGACGAGTCCGTTGTCCGCCGCTACCCAGAGTGGGTAAGGATGATCGTTATCTTCTCTGCCGCCGCGTTCGGTATATTGTTTTGGCGCGGCGTGATTTGGGTCGTCTTCCAATAGAGCGCCAGCGCGGGCGGAACGACGGCTCACACCGCAGGCTGTCTCCGAAATAAGCCGGATGACCGAAATCGGCCTCTCGCTCACTGCGATGCAGTGAAGTCGAAGTTCGCCCGGAACGCTGCGGCGAGCGTGGCGGCGTTCAGCGGATCGACGAAAGGCATGCGGCCCAAGCGCCGCGCGCGGCCCAACTCCACAATCGTGCGCTCGGCATCCTCGGACGGATCGCCGATGAAGGCGACGCCCGAAACCGCCATGCCGCGCCGCGCCATCGCCTCCAGCGACAGCAGCGTGTGATTGATCGTGCCGAGTACGGTGCGCGCGCACAGGATCACGGGAAGGCCCCAGGCGGCGAACAGATCGATTTGCTGGAGGTCGAGCGATAGCGGCGCTAACAGGCCTCCCGCGCCTTCGATCACGAGCGGTCCGGCGCATGCGGGCGGCGAAAGGCGCGCGCGCTCGATGACGACGCCTTCCCGCGCGGCGGCGATATGCGGAGACGCAGGCAGTTTGAGCCGGTATGCTTCCGGCAGCACGCGTTCGCGCGGCAGCCCCGAAAGGCGGCGCAGGGCGTCGCTGTCGGTCTCATCCTCAAGGCCCGCCTGCACCGGCTTCCAATAATATCCGTCGAGTGCGCCAGTCAGCGCGGCGGAGAACACGGTCTTGCCGATGCCGGTGTCCGTGCCCGCGACGACGAACGCGCGGCTCATGGCGCAAGCCGCTCAAGCTCGAAGCGCAGCGCCTCGATCATCTCGCCGGCAAGCTCCTTGCTCGTGTGCAGCGTGAGCGCGATGCGCAGGCGGGCCGTCCCCTCCGGAACGGTCGGCGGCCTGATGGCGCGGATGTCGTAGCCGTAGCCGCGCATGGCGGCGGCGAGCGCTGTCGCGCGCTTGTCCGATCCGGCGATGACGGGCACGATCTGCGAGCCGCTCGGCGCGACGCCGCATCGCGCCTTTATGGCGGCGTTGGCGAATTCGGCGAGGCTCAGCAACTCTTGGCGCCGTTCGGGCTGCTCCCTGCAAAGGACGAGCGCCGCCCGCACCGCCGCCGCCATCAGGGGCGAAGGCGCGGTCGAGAAGATGAAGGGGCGCGAATAGTTTACGAGGAAGTCGCGCATGATTTCCGGCAGGCAGATGAGCGCGCCCGCCGAGCCGAGCGCCTTGCCGCAGGTGTGGAGCGAGACGACGTTCGCCCGCCCTTCGAGCGCCGCGCCGAGCCCGCGCCCGTCCGGGCCGTACACGCCCGTGGCGTGCGCTTCGTCGATGGCAAGAACGGCGCCGTGGCGCCCGGCGACCTGCGCGAGATCGTCGAGCGGCGCGCGGTCGCCGTCCATGCTGTAGAGGCTTTCGACGGCGATCCAGGGCCGGCCCTTGTTGCCGCCCGCCCGCCAGGCGCGGATCGCATCCTCGAAGGCGTTCGCGTCGTTGTGCGCGGCGGCCGCATGCTCCGCGCGCCCCGCCCGCATCCCATCATGCGCGCTCGCATGCACAAGCGCGTCGTAGACGACGAGGTCGCCGCGCTGCGGAAGCGCCGCAAACAGCGCATAGTTCGCCAGGAAGCCGCTGCTGAAGTAGAGCGCCGCCTCCGCGCCGAAGAACGCCGCCGCCTCCGCTTCGAGAACTTCGTGCTCGGGAACGTTGCCGCGCAACAGCCGCGATCCGCCCGCGCCAACGGCCACGCCGCGGTCGAGCGCCGCCCGCACCGCCTCTTTCAGCTCGGCCGAATTGGCCAGCGCGAGATAATCGTTCGAGGTGAAGTCGTAGCCTGCGGGCAGCGCGAGCGCGCGAAGCCGCCCGCGCGCCTCAAGCCCGGCTAGCGCGTCCTCATACCGCTTCGGCATAGTGCGGCTGCTCCTCCGCCGGCATCGGCGACAGGCCAAGCTTCGCGAAAAGCGCCGCGTCCTTGTCCTCGGCCGGATTGCCGGCCGTCAGCAGCGTCTCGCCCATGAAGATCGAGTTCGCGCCGGCGAAAAAGCACAGCGCCTGCAATTCGTCGCTCATCTCGGAGCGGCCCGCCGACAGCCGCACCATCGAGCTCGGCATCACGATGCGCGCGAGCGCAACCGTCCGCACAAACGCGATCGGATCGACGCGCGCCGCGCCTTCCAGCGGAGTGCCGTCCATCGGGATCAGAAGGTTGATCGGCACGCTTTCGGGATGCTGCGGCAGGTTCGCGAGCGTCACCAGCATGTCGATGCGGTCCGCCGGCTCCTCGCCGAGCCCGAGAATGCCGCCGCAGCAGACCTTGATGCCCGCCGCGCGCACGTTGTCCAGCGTTTCGAGCCGGTCGGCGAAGCTGCGCGTCGAAACGATCTCTTTATAATAGCGCTCCGAGGTGTCGACGTTGTGATTGTAGTAATCGAGGCCAGCGCCCTTGAGGCGCTCCGCGGCGCTTGGCGTCAGCATGCCGAGCGTCATGCAGGTTTCCATGCCGAGCGCCTTCACGCCGCGAACCATGGCGCACACCACATCGAGATCGCGCTCCTTCGGGCTGCGCCAGGCCGCGCCCATGCAATAGCGCGTGGCGCCCGCCGCCTTCGCCTTGCGCGCCTCCTCGATGACGCGCTCGACCTCCATCAGCTTCGACGCGGAGAGGCCCGTGCTGTAATGCGCGGATTGGCTGCAATAGGAGCAATCCTCGGGACAGCCGCCGGTCTTGATGCTCAAGAGGCGGCTCAACTGCACCTGGTTCGGATTGAACGCGCGGCGATGCACGGTCTGCGCCTGGAAGAGAAGCTCGTTGAAGGGGAGTTCGTAAAGCGCTTGCGCTTCAGCGCGCGTCCAATCGCGCCGCAGGTCGAGATGTGCCACCGTGAAACCGGCCTTGTTGCAGTTCGAGATGCGCGGTTGTAGACCGCCCTGCCCGGCGGCGCAACACGCCCATCGTCGTCCGGTTACGATCGCCCTTCGATGCCGCCCAGGAAAGCGCCTTCGCGCTTATCCGGGGGGCATCCTGAATGCTTTGGGTCGAGGATATCCGGGATAAAGCGCAAAACGCGCCCTTGCAGAATTACACCGCGCGGGAACCCCGGCGCCGGCGAGTACTTACCGTGCGGCGGCCAGCAGCTCCCCGGCCTCGCGCTTGTCTTCAAGCGGCGGGAAATCGGCGGGCGTGATCGTCTCCTTATGAAGCAGAAGCGCCGTGCCCTCCTCAAGCTCCTTGCGCCGCGCCGTCAGCGTCGCCTTGGCCTTCTCATAGGCCTCCTCGATAAGCTTGCGCACGGCCAGGTCGATCTCGCGGTTGGTCTCGTCCGAATAGTCCTTCGGGCGCGTGCCGATCAGCGCCTCGCCGAGAAAGGCCTGCCGTTGCGGCTCGTAGACGCGCTGGCCGAGCGCTTCCGCCATGCCGAAGCGCGTCACCATCTGGCGCGCGATATCTGTCGCGCGGTCGAGATCGTCCGCCGCGCCGGTGGAAATCTCGTGGAATACGATCTCCTCCGAGGCGCGCCCGCCCATCAGCACCGCCATGCGATTGACCAGCTCGCCGCGCTCGATCAGGAAGCGGTCTTCCGTCGGCCGCTGCATGGTGTAGCCGAGCGCGCCGATGCCGCGCGGAATGATCGACACCTTGTGAACAGGGTCCACGCCGGGAAGCGCCGAGGCGACGAGCGCGTGCCCCATCTCGTGATAGGCCACGACCTTGCGCTCCTTCGGCGACAGGATACGCGAGCGCTTTTCGATGCCGGCGACGAGCCGCTCCACCGCGCGCGTGAAATCGTCCATCGTCACCTGGGAGCCGCCGCGCCGCGTCGCCGCCAGCGCCGCCTCGTTGACGAGGTTCGCGAGATCCGCGCCGGAGAAGCCCGGCGTGATGGCGGCCACCTGCTCCAGATCGATGCCGGGCGATGCTTTCACGTGTCTGATATGCACTTGCAAGATCGCGATGCGCGCCAGCTTGTCGGGGCGGTCGAGCGCAACCTGCCGGTCGAAGCGGCCCGCGCGCGTCAGCGCCGGATCGAGGATCTCGGGCCGGTTCGTGGCGGCGAGCAGCACGATGCCCTCGCGCGGGTCGAAGCCGTCCAGCTCCGCCAGCAGCTGGTTCAGCGTCTGCTCCTTCTCGTCGTTGCCGCCGCCTCCGAAGCCCGCCGTGCGCGTGCGGCCGAGGCTGTCCAGCTCGTCGATGAAAATGATGCAGGGCTTCATCTTGCGGGCCTGCTCGAACAGGTCGCGCACCCGCGCCGCACCGACGCCGACGAACATCTCCACGAATTCGGAGCCGGAGATCGAGAAGAACGGCACGCCCGCCTCGCCCGCAACCGCGCGCGCCAGCAGCGTCTTGCCGATGCCGGGAGGCCCGACGAGCAGAATGCCCTTCGGCACGCGCGCGCCGAGCCGGCCGTAGCGCTCCGGGTCTTTCAGGAAGTTCACGACCTCCTTCAGCTCGTCCTTCGCCTCGTCCGCGCCGGCAACGTCGTCGAAGGTCACGCCCGTCACCTTCTCGACGTAGATCTTCGCGCGGCTGCGGCCTACGCTCATCAGCCCGCCGAGCCCCTGCTTGTCGGCGATGCGGCGCACGAAAAAGGCCCATATGCCGAAGAACAGCAGCACCGGCAGCACCCAGGAGAGAAGGTCGCGGAAGAAGTTCTGGCCCGCGCTGCCGCTGTAATCGACGCCGTACTTCTGCAGCTCGTCCGCGACGGCGGGATCGACGCGCGTGGTGGCGAAATATTTCTTGCCGTCCTGCGGCGTCTTGAATTCGCCCCGGATCTGCGACGGCCCGACCACGACATCCGTGATCTTCTTCTCCTTCATCAGCTCCATGAAGCGGCTGTACGGGATCAACTCAACCTGCGTATAGCTCGTCCAATAGAGCTGGAACAGGAGCAGCAGCCCGATGGCGACCGCAATATAGGTGAGGTTGAGCTGGTGCTTCTTTTCCATCGTCCTCGTCCCTGTGTGACCGTCTCCACTTAGGCGCAATCGCGCTGCGCCGTAAGGGCCGTCGTATAAAGTTGATTGCATAAGCGCCCGCGTCACGCGGGCGCGCAACCGCGATGCGGGCGTTCGGGCGCACTGGCGGACGCGCTGGAGAAGAGGCGCTTGCGCATTAAAATTTCGTCGGAGGCGTCGGTGGCGAGCTTGTCGAGCGCGGCGACGGCCTCGAAACCGAAGCGCTCGTATAAAGCGCGAGCCCGCGCGTTGAAGGTGGAGACGCAAAGCCAGAGCTGGCGCGCCTGGCCGCGCCGCGCCTCCTCCTCCATCCATTGCAGCAGGCGCACGCCTATGCTTCGCCCCTGAAATTCCGGCAAAACCGCAATCAGCTGCAAATAGGGGCCATGCAGGAACGGGTCCTGAACGACGACGATGCCCGCAAGCTGGCCGCCCGCCAGAACCTCGAAGCGCTTCACCGACGGCAGTTCACTCTGAAGCGAGCGCGCGATGCGCTCGGCTGGATAGCCGATCACCGACCAGGGCGGGATCGCGGCCAGCGTCCCGGCGAGCAGGCTTGCAGAAGCCGCCGTGAGCGGGCGCAGCGTCAGTCCGCCGACATCGTGAATTTTCAGTTCGAACGAAGTCATCGCTGAGACATTCTCTCCCGTGGCCTGTCGCCCTTCTTGACTTCGGCGCCGTCCTCGTCAATGGCTAGGACAACCAAGATGATAGCGGCGCGCCCATTATCCAACGAGGCGGCAACGGCGCCTCCGGAGGTCAGCCATCCATGCAACTCTTCTACGCCACGCGCGACGGCCAGTCGCGAAAGATCGCGCATCGTATCGCCCGGGGACTGGGCGAGCGAGGCATCGAGGCGGGCCCCCGGGATTTGGCGGCGGCTCAGCCTTTTCCGCCGACGCTCGAAAGCGCGGGGCTCGTTGTCCTGATCGCCGCGATCCGCTACGGCAAGATCCTGCCCGAGGCGCTCGAGTTTCTCGCGACGTACGAGAAGCTTGAGACGCGGCCGAAGCTGGTGTTCCTCCTGGTCAATCTCACATCGCGCAAGCCCGGCAAGGAGACGCCGGAAGGCAGCGTCTATCTTCGCAAGGCGATCGAGAAATACAAGCTCGAACCGGCCTTCGCCAGAGCCATTCCCGGCGTGCTCGACTACAAGCGCTACACATGGCGCGACCGGCAGCTCATCCGCTTCATCATGCTCTTGACGGGCGGCCCGACCGATCCCACGACCTGCATCGAGTACACGCCTTGGGACGTGGTGGACGAAATCGCGGTGAAGATCGCCGGCGTTCACGAGACGGCAAAGACGGCCGAGGAGTCCCGGGCCGACGGCTAACGATGGTCCGTCACGGCGAGCCGATCACGCGTCCGATCGCATCCAGCGCGCGGGCGGTCCCGTCCTCCTTCGCCATGCGCGCCGCAATTTCCTGAGCGCGGCTCGCGTAGGCGGGCGTTTCCGCAAGGTCGCGAAGCCGGCGGGCGAGGGTATCGGCGCGCCACTTCGCGACCGGGAGCGGCGCCGGTCCGGCGCCGTTTCGCGTTACAAGATTGGCGAAGAAGAATTGATCCAGCATCAGCGGCGTGACGAGCGCCTGCCGCCCGGCGCGCAAACAGGCCGCTGTCGTTCCCGCGCCGCCGTGGTGAACCACGCCCGCCATGAGCGGGAACAGCTTTCGATGCGGGGCCGCGTCGATGGCGTGGACCTGTGCGCCCAGCGACGAGAAGGCGCCGTCGTCCCAGCCGCCCCATCCGCGCGCGATCACCGCCCGCTGTCCGCCGAGACGCAGCGCCTCCGTGAGCACACGCGCTTTGGCCCTCGCCCGGCCGAGCGGCATGCTGCCGAAACCGATATAAAGGGGCGGCGGCCCTGCTTCGAGGAAGGCCGCCAGATCCGGCGGCGGCGTCCAGTCCTCGCCGTCGTCCAGGAGCCAGTTCCCCGTGATGAGCGCGTAGTCCGGCCAATCGCGCGGGCGAGGGATCAGGGCCTCGCTGAACGCAAACAGCAGCGGCGCGGGCTTGCCGTTCACGCTGCGGAAATTGTGGAAACGCCCGCTCGGCTTGAGCCCTAGCATGTCCCGCCGCATCGTGTTCCACCAAGGCCGGAACACAGTGTAGAGCGTGAAGTAGGCGCCCTCGTGCGAGAGGCGGTTGAGAAAGCCGCCGTAGCTGAAGCGGCTCTGCATCGGGACGGCAAAATCGGCGGTCGGCAGGGTGGGCGCGAAGAAGGCCCCCATCGCAGGGATGCCGCGCGCCTCCGCAATGCAGGTCATGCCCGGCAGCATCGTTGAAAAGATGAGAAGGTCTGCTCCTTCGGCGCCGCGCGCCAGGTCCTCATATTGCGAGCGGAAAACTCGCTCGAACTTGGAATTGGCAAGGTTCCGGAGGAACTTGTTGGCCTCTATAACCTCCGCGAACTCGTCGACATACTGCCGCGCCGGTTCGCCGATGGGATGATGCGCCACGCCATGCGACGCGATCCAATCCGCGAAGTCGGGCGGCGCGCCGAGAAGCACATCGTAGCCCGCCTTCGAGAGCGCCTTGCTCACGGCGATCATCGGCTCGATGTCGCCGCGCGATCCGCTCGCCCCAATGAAAATGCGCTTCGCCATGCTGCCTCCAAGCCTCGCTCAAGCTATTATAGGGAGAAGACGCGGCATTTTTAGGTAGATTTTCCGGGCAGGTTTCCATGCGGCGCGATGAAACAGTGGGGCGGGTGCTCATATGGGGCGCAGCGGTGGCCGCGGCGTTCGCGGGCGCCGCGCTCTACGCGGTCAGCGGCGTCTCCGCAAGTTTCGTGACAATGCTCGGCGTGAGCTACCTCATCGCGCTCGCCGTTCTGTCCGCGAGCTGCTGGGCGATGCGCAGGCTCCTGAAGCCGGAGGATCGCTTCCTGGCGCTCGCCGCCGGCATCCCGGCGGGGCAGGCCATGCTCCTTCTCTTTTCCATCGCCGCGTTCGGACGGGATGCTGCGCCGCAGGTCGGCTTCGACATCGCCGTCCTCGCCGCCGGTCTCGCCTGGCTCATGCTGCGGCCTGGCGCCGCGCCGCTTGCGCTGCTGCTTGCCTATGAGGCATTCGCGCTCCTCGTGAAAGCCCACGCCCTTTACTCGGAAAGCTTCCTGCAGAACTTCTATCGGGGCGTATTTGCCGCAATCCTCGTTCAAATTGCTGCTTTATTTGCCCTTTTCGATGGGCTCCAACGAGTGAAGTATAAAGCGGCGGCCCCGCGGAATTACCCTGCCAAGTAAAAGGCCCCCGGCAACCCAGAGTGGAAGGAGGCGAGGTGAGCTTCTTTTTAACACTTTAGTCACCGTTAAGAGATAGGCCTTTGAACAAGTCTTTTAGTCTTGATCAACCATACCTTTTCATCTGATAGAGGCGACCATGTTCACGACATCCAAGACGCGAGAACTGACGCGAGAGGTGGAAGACTTGAAGGCTCAGCTCGCGGCGCTTAGGCAAGGGCAGCCGGCTCCGCAACCCGCGCCTCGTCAGACGTGGGGGGGCGGGCCCGACCAGGGCAAGGACCAGCGCGACATCGAGCGCCTGAATCTCGAAAGGGAGCGCCTCGCGGCGGAGAACGCGCGGGCCAAGGCGAATTCGGAGCGCACCTATGCAGGCCAAGTGGTGCAGGCGCTGATCCTCCTCAACGGCGCGGCGGCGCTCGCCGTGATGGTGCTGATTTTCAACCTCGCCAAGGAGCCGCATCTCGGGGGCTTCGTGACGAGTTTTTCCGGCACGCTGTCCTTCTTCAGCCACGGCGCCGCCTTCGCCATCCTGACCTCCGTTTTCGCCTATCTGAGCCAGGCGAGCTGGGGCGCCGCGACGAAGATGTGGGATGATACGCTTCGCGTCTTCGCCCTGGCCCTCGCGCTGGGCAGCCTTTTGATGTTCGTGGGCGGCGTTACCAACGCGGAAGCGGCCTTCAGCGCGATCAGCCAGGGCAGCGCCGCGGTGGCTCTCAATCGTTAGCTCAGGGGAATTGGGCGAACGCGTCAAGCGGCGGCGAGGCATAGAGCCTCTCCATCGATAACTGACAGGATCGCGCCGGCGCAACCGACTCCTCGTTCTGTCAGTGCAGTTACTCGCACGCCATCCCGGAACTGCTTGAGTGTGTTATTGCAGTTCGGTCACCCGATACATCTCCGCACTCTACGATACTGCGCACGATGCGAGCCGGGTTGCCCACGGCCACACAATAGGGAGGGATGTCTTTGGTGACGACGCTGCCCGCACCGATCACGGCGTGGCAGCCGATACGGACTCCGGGCAAGATGATCACGCGCGAGGCAATCCAGACGTGGTCTTCGATGACGACCGGTTTGGATGGCGGCAGCTTTAGATGCTGCCTGATGTCGTGCTCGCTGTTGTCGATGATGAAGGTGTAATGGCCCAGAAAGCAATGGCGCCCAATTGTGACCAATTCGAACGCCGAGATCGATGAACCGTAGTTGATGAACGTATGGTCGCCAATCGCGATGCGAGCGCCCTTGTGTGCAACGAACTCAACAGGCACAATGTTGCCTACCAGGGTAACCCCGTCGCCAAACTGGACGCCGCCGCCTCCCGCGATGCGGATTTGGCCGAACAGCCGCACGGATAACGGCACGCTTGCCCTACCTCTAATGCGCAGTTGCGCATTAAGGAGAGCCGCAGCCAAACGCGGACTTGTGATGACTTTCAGGAACTTCTTAACGGAGTATCTCATCGGTAAAGGACTCTGATAGCACCCGTCGCCGTCCCGCAAGCCTTGGCAGAGACGACCCCGCCTTCTATCATGGAGGGCCATTCGGCCAAAATCACATTATGGGCGCGTACCACTGTAGCTTTCGCCTCGAACGGTCCGCAGCGGGCGACTGCGATGTCCCTGCCGGGCCCGCCGGGTCGCTACTTTGCCTCGATGCGGCAGCATGCGTGGGTAACGGACCGATTCTGCAACCACGGCTATGTAGAGTATTGAGAGAGGATCCAAGACGAGCCAATGTGAGTCGGTGAAATTTATCAATATTGCAAATAGCTCGATCGAGAGATAGCACCATGCGCGCATCGGGGCCTCGCGCCTCACTCTCTCCAGCGAATGCAAGGCGGAATAGATAAATACCAAGAATATCCAATAGCCGATCCTACCCGTCTCGAGCTTCAGCTCCAAAAACCCGCTATGACTCGATGGCATTTGCGCAACAAACCCTCCCGCCCGTTTTATGGGTAAATTGGGCACGAAATAATATGAGTGGAAACCCCAACCGAGCCAGGGCTTTAGCGATATCTGGTAGTTAATGAAGGTCCATATTTGTGTCCGCCCAGTGAGAGTGGAGTCTCCGTACAGCCTGTATCCTATCCGTTCAACCGGGTTGGACACGAACGTGAACGCGACCACCACGGCGGCGACGATAAAGGCCGGCGTCAGGCGGGCTTTTTTGCAAAGCAGCAACATCAGCCACGAGGCTGCCAACGAGACAAACGAATACGCTAATGCGCTTTTCGATTGACTCTCGACAACGAGCCAGACTCCTGCGAGTATTACAATAGCGCCAAGTAGACGTCGCCAGCCGCGTTGCAGTAGCTCATGGCTCGCTAAGATAATGCCGGTCGCGGCAAGGAGACCCAGCTCCTGCTTGTGGGTAAAATATCCGGGATGACCGATTGGAGACGGCGGCGTTGCCAAGACATAGACCGCGCTGACAGCAAACGCGATGGCGTAGCAAATATTCACGCCTGGAATCAGGTATTGCCCACCTATGCGCGGCACAAATGGCGCAGCGACAACTATGCACGCCAGCACCTGCACGACAAGGCGACTGAAGGCAAAGTCAGGACTATAAGCCCATGTCACGCTTGCGGCCGCGAACGCCAAGTAGCCGATCAGGCTCATTATCGGCAATGAGAAAAAGAACCTAGAGTTTATTCGCGCCCAATTCCGGAAAACGAGCGTCAATGTTAGCGCGGCCGCAAGCGGCCAAAACAGAATATTCTCCACCCTCCCTTTTCCATCATCAGGCAACAAGGGAAGGAGCACCGAAACATAAAAGATTGCGAACACCGGGATAATCGTCAACAAGGGGGCGCCGGAAAAACCCCCACTGAGGGAGTTAGCCTTTTCCGCACGGTTAATGAAATTTGGCATTCCGCAGCCGCGCACTTTCGATTGAGATATTACAGAGTAAGACGCTCGCATTAGCGACCGCGGAGAGGGATCGATCCCGATGCAATCCGCCGTTACCGATCTTCATAATCCGCGACTATTTCGAAGAGTAAGGTTCTCAATGTTTACGGTTGATCTTGCGATATGCTCTAGTGCAGTGTCAACATCCGAGGGATTATCGCTCTTTACCACCCATCATTTTTCCATGCAGCCCACAGCGGAGGGGGCGGAATGAGGCGCTCGCCTTCCGGGCTTTTCATGTTCGCGCGGATCGAAAGCGAGCGGCAACAGCCGGCGGCAAGAGCGAGACGGCGATCCACTGCGTCGCCCTTTCCAAGCGCATGCCGCCGCGCCGGGGTCTAGAAATCGTCAGGACGCATTGGGGGTCGAAAACAACCTTCTTGGCCGCTCGATGAGGTCTGACCGTGAGTGCCGGCGGCATCGCTCTTGACGAGGTCAATTATCGTCTCTAAGCCCGTCGGGGCGCCGCAGGTTCGCTGGCGCCTTCGGTTAATCGCACTCCTGCAGGGCCTAAAGCTAGAAAGATCGTCCGGCGAGTTTAGTTTGGACCGGTTGGTAAGAAAGCCCGTGCCGTGATACCGAACCTCCTGAAGGATGACTCGCTGAAGATTCTGCAGATCACTTTGCACATTGGCGATTAACACGGCTGAATTTCATGCGCTCCTCCCCCAATAAGCGAACGCGGGTTCTATTCATCAACTCGGCGCTCGTCGCCGGCGCGGATACATGGGTCCATTTCCTGCTCCTGCGCAGCCTGCCGCTAGGGCAATTCGAGCTCCACGCGGCGGGGCAGCCGGGATCGCCTGCACCGGCGTTCGACGAGTTGCGCGCCATTCCCGGCATCGCGCTGCGTCCGACGAACTTTGGGCCATCCCTGTGGCGGCGATCCAATTTTCAGAAGCTTGCCAGCATCGCCGGCGGCCTGCCCGCGGCAGCGAGTCTGCTGGGGCTCGCGGCATACATCCGGCGCCACCGAATCCAGATCCTGCATGCCACCGACCGGCCACGCGACGCCGTTGCGTGCGTGGTGCTTGCGGCCCTCACGGGGGCCAAGGCGCTCATCCATGCTCACATAAACAACGGAGACAGAATCAGCCGCGGGGCGCCTGGGCGTTCGCCCGGGCAGATGCGATCGTTGGCGTATCGGGCCATACGGCGAGAACCTTCCTGGAGGCTGGTTACCGGCCGGATCGGGTGCATGCGGTTCTCAATGCGATCGAACTCTCGCGCTGGGATCTGTCGCTGGACCCAGCGCCAGGGCGCGCATCGCTTGGTGTGCCGGAGGGGGCGCCGCTGATCGTGAGCATGGGGCGTCTTTTTCGCCAGAAAGGATACTTCGAGCTGCTGGGCGCGCTCGCGCTGGTGAAGCCAAAACATCCGAATGTGCGGCTAGCGGTCGTGGGCTCAGACTACCCCGAGGGCAGTGGCATGACTGAGATGCTTAAGGCGCACGCGCGCCAACTCGGCGTTGGGGAAAATGTAGTGTTTACGGGCCAGCGCTCGGACGTCCCATCGCTTCTGGCGGCCTGCGACGTCTTCTCGCTTCCGAGCTTCGACGAGCCTTTCGGCCTTGTGTTCGCTGAAGCGATGGCGATGAAGCGGCCCGTCGCAGCCTTGACCAACGGAGGAACTCCTGAGGTCGTGGAGCATGGCAAGTGCGGCTTACTCTCCGAGCCCGGAAACATCGACGCGCTAGCGGGCAACCTCCTGCGGCTGTTGGACGACCCTGCGCTGCGCACCCAATTCGGAGAGTATGGCCGAAAGCGCGTCGAGGAGCACTTCACGCCGCAGCGCATGGCGTCGGATTTTGCCGCGCTTTATGAGCGCATGCTACAGTGAAGGATTTGCTTCCGGGATCTCTTGCCTGCGCCTACTGAACAAATGAGCGCATGAACAAGTAACCCTTTCCCAGCGCGGGAAGCGAGGCAAACGCATGCTCTCGCAGCCTGCCGCCGAGGTCCTGAGCGTAGCGGTTGGCAAGAAGGGCGATCTTGCCGCCATGCGCGGTGTACGGATCGGCAAGATCGCTGCCGCCGTTTTCCCACGTGAAGGCGAGCATCGGGCGGATCGCATCGCTCATATTCGGCATTCCCCGGTGCCAGAGCGTAGACACCCGGACGATCACGTCTCCAGCGCTCATGCACTTGCGAATTGCAGGCTTTCCAGAAAGAGCATACTGCCAATACTTATACTCGCGTAAGTGCGTGCCGGGCGTGACCTCCATTGCGCCATTGTTGAGGTCTGTATCGACAGGCGCGACGTTCACGACGAGGAAGGGCGATGCGGCGTAGCCATCGGTGTGCGGGTTCTGTGCGCTGCTGTTCGGCAGGTTGAGATTGCATCCGATATTCGGCATCCGCGTTGCCGATGGCGAAAGTTTTCTGACGAGATCGAAGACGCCGTATTGCTCAAGTTCGTCGTATACGAACCGCGATCGAGCGCCTGGGAAGCAGTTGAGATGTCCGCTGATCGTGCCGCCACCCGAGAACAGCTCAGAATTTGCGCGGGCGCGGGCATATTCGGCACGCAACTCGCCGGTCAGTTCCGCGAGCCGCGACTTCGAGACCACGTTCGGAAGGGTCACATAACCTTCGCGTTCGAAGACCGAACAAAGATCCTGCATCTGGTCACTGAGCGGCATAATGGAGGGTCCCCTATATCAAACTCGTCCAAGAAAATACGCAGTGACCGTATTATCATGACATGCGTTTTGCAAAAGTTTCTTGGCGGCAAGTCACGGACTGGCAGGGAGTTGCAGAAGCGCCTCACCCTCCGCGCCCGTCGCCGGATATTTTTGAAAGCGGCATGCAATCTCGCCTAAGGTCCCTTTCAAAGGACGCTTTTGTCCTCGCTATTGAAGCTTCGGCGAGAGACCCGCTTGCATCTTTGCGCAGAACCCGACATCCTGACGCTCGACCATGCGCCAGCTTATCCTGCGCCAAGTCAGAAATTTTCGACATTCCGCCGTGAGCGGCCGAAAACGGTCTGGGATCAGCAAATTAAGCGTCTTTCCGAGAATTTCATGTCGCGTGTACCCGAACAGCTTGCCGGCGGCCTGGTTAATTAAAGAGCGTGATCCGCTGCCTAGCATCGATGGGGATTATGATGTTGGGCGCTATAAAAGAATGGCGTCAAGCAGGCCTTATTTGTAGAAGTGTGGACTTGGCCGGACGTTGTTAAAGTTACTGGCGTCGCTGGTGAGCGCACCACGGAGGGCAAAGGACGGACGGCGCTCGACGATCGGATATCTAAGCCCTACAGTTCGAAAGGCAGGCTGCGACAGCTTGAGCGCAGCAGCAGGCGGCCGGGCGGAGCGCCGAGGGGGTATGGTGATGATTAGGAGATTGATTAAGCGTAGCTTGCCTAATCCAGTTTTGCGCCTTGCGCGTTATATGGACGCGAGCACCCGGATAAAAACTGCATCGCCGCATGTGTGTGCGCCACGACCGCTTATGTGTAGGTTTCGCGTCGATCCTGTAATTGATCGGGGAGACTGCGGAACCGATAGCATGCACGCCTCAACCAAGTTCGGCGAGACGGACGGCTTCAATCGGCTTCATGATATTCCGAACGCGCTGGTGGTGGACGGCGCAGAGAAGAACCCCGCGCCGACCCTGAGGGCGCTAGCTGCACGCGGTTCGGACCGCCCCGCACGCCACCTGAGAGCCATCTGACGGAGAACGGGCGTGCGGTACAGGCAGTTTGGGAAAACCGGATGGCGCGTTTCCGAGATCGGATTTGGCGGAGCGCGCATAGGCGGGCTGTTCGCTCAGGACGGTGGCAGGGAGACGTCGCTCAAGACGCTCGAGGCCGCCTTCGACGCGGGGATAAACTTCTACGACACCGCGGACATGTATTCGCAAGGGGACAGCGAAGTCCTCATCGGCAAGGCCTTTCGCAAGAAGCGCGACAAGGTTTTCATTGCGACCAAAGGCGGCTATTGCCTTCCGGGGCGGCAAAGGCTCGTCCAGCTCGTAAAGCCCTTCGCGAAGCCCATTGTTCAGGCGATCGGCCTGCGACGCAGCGCGATTCCCGCAGCTGTGTCGGGTGCGATTTCACAGGATTTCTCGCCCGCATATTTGAGAAAAGCCGTGGAGGCGTCTTTGCGGCGGCTGCAGTCCGATCATATCGATCTGTACCAGCTCCATAGTCCGCCTCGGGAGGAGCTTCGCGGAACCCGGCTCCAAGATGCGTTGGGTCTTCTCGCGCGTCTGAAGGCGGAAGGAAAAATCCGCGAATACGGAATTGCCCTCGACTCCCCCGGCGATGCCGCTCACTGCCTGAGCATGGAGGGGATCGCCAGCCTTCAGATTCCCTTCGGGCTGATGGACATGGAGGCATTGGACGGCGTGTTCGACAAAGTGTCAGAACGCCAATACGGCATCATCACACGAGGGTGTTTCGGTGGAGGCATGTTGAAACAATCGCTCACCGAAGCGGATCTGCGTGCAACAGAGCCAAAGTGGGAACGCGTTTTGCAGATCAGGCGGCTTGCTGAGCAGATGCAGCGCTCACCGCTCGAAGCGGCGCTTCAGTTATCGCTCTCCATCGAGCACATCTCCGTCACTATTCTCGGGATGCGCACACCTCAACATCTTGCGGCCAATCTGCAGTATTATGCTGCAAAGCCACTGTCGAACGAAGAGCGCCAGGAAGTAAGTATCCCCCGGCAGAGCCGGGGGCTTTAGAATTGGAGCCGCTCGAAGCGGCAGACGGGGTCGCTAACGCGGCCCCAAAGTTTTCGGCCACCTGAAGGTGGCAGGTTCAGCGCCAAAGGTTGAGTTGGTCGAGCCGCTGATCCTCTTTCTCCTGGTTTCGGATATAGACCCGGATAGCTTCCTCATCCAAGCCCACGGTGTTCACGAAAAACCCTCGCGCCCAGAAATGCTGGCCCACGAAATTGCGTTTGCGCTCCCCGTAGACCCGCGCCAGATGAATTGCGCTTTTGCCCTTGATGAACCCGATTACCTGCGACACCGCATATTTGGGCGGGATCGAAATCATCATGTGCACGTGATCGGACATCAAATGTCCCTCCTCGATCTTCGACTCCTTCTGTGCGGCAAGCTTGTGAAAGACCTCTCCGAGGTGACGGCGCAGCTCCCGATACAGCGTTTTGCGCCTGCATTTCGGAATAAAGACGACGTGATATTTGCAGTCCCAAGTGGTGTGGCTTAGGCTCCCATACTCGTTCATCGGCGGAGTTCCCTTCGTGTGCGTGGCTGCTCACGCTGGAACTCCGCCGATGGACTGCGGAAAACGTCAAACTGCTACTGCCTCCCCGGCAGAGCCGGGGGATCTCCCTTGGATGTTAGTGGCCCGATAACGCTCGGTGCGCATCGTTCGAACCTTGTGGCTGGCGCCGAAAAAAGGGCGGCGTTCCCGTGCTCATGGCCTGCCGGCGCGCGATAGCCTTTGGAGCCAGTGTCGGGGCCTGCACTTGCCTTTAGGAGAGAGAGAATTTTCGAGCTTGCTGCCGGGCCAGAGCCTCGACAAACCGCAATAGCAAGGATTTGAGGTCATAGGTGAGCAGCCACAGAACGCCGCCTGCAACCGTCATTCCAGAATTGCTCCAGTTTAATTGGACTTCGAGCGGAATCGATTTATCGATGGACGGCGATGGACCGAAGACCCAACGCTGCCAGGGGCCGCTGCTTGACCGTGGCTGATTTTACCAGTATGCGCAGATAGCACGACAGGCTTTCTATGCATAGAGAGCGCCTTCATGATCTTAGACGCCAAAACCCTCCCGGGTAGGGCCGATTTTCCAGACGCCGCCGTCGTAATTGTCGGAGCTGGAACGATGGGCCTGTTCTTGGCCGTAAGCCTTGCTCGAGCGAAGATACCAACGGTAGTAGTGGAAGCCGGCGGTTACGCCGCAGACACCAGCCGCTCAGGGCAAACGGCTATTTCCCTTGGCAGACCTCACGTGGGGGTAACTGTCGGAAGAGCATTTGGGTTGGGAGGAACGAGCACGCTTTGGCGAGGGCAGCTGGTCGAGTTCGATGAGATGGACCTGAATGCTCCAGGAAGGGAGTGGCCGGTCGGATACTCAGAATTGCAACAATTGTATGAACACGTTTACGCCTTCTTGGGGGTGGAACCGGCCAAACTCGTCGCAAACCAGCTCGAAGCCATAGAAAACGAAGACGAATTTGAGCACGGCATAGAACGGTTCGCAACATGCTGGATGCCTCAGCCGAACTTTGCCGCTCTGTTTCGGGAGGAGATTGAATCAAGTCCGCTGCTTCAAGTCATCCTGAATGCAACGGCCAATGACATTCTATTCGAGGGATCCCGAGCTACGGCCGTTTGTGTTGGTGTTCCCGGCGGACGAAAGATTAAAATAACAGGCGATAAATTTGTATTCGCTTCGGGGACCTTAGAGATAAGCCGATTTTTTTTGTCGACGCAGCGACGGTCCGATGTCCCTTGGAAGTATAACGAGAATATAGGCGCCTTCTTTCAGGATCATCTCGTAGGACGAATTGCCAAGGTCAACCTACTGGATGAGCGAAAATTTCGAGATTGGTTTGAAGGTGGCTTCGCATCAGGGATAAGATTCCAGCCAAAACTTCGTAATTATTCAGGTTTCGAACGTGCTCGCTATAGCGGGGTGAGCGGTACCTTTATGTTCCCGTCACAATTGCAGGAGAACTTCGACAACCTCAAGTTTTTGATCCGGAGCCTCAGGTCCGGAATAGCATTTTCGAAATTGAGAACGTTGCCTGCCGATCTCTGGTCGTTGCGAGGCGCCTTATTCCCGCTTGCGGTTCGTTTCGCGCGGCACCAGCGCGTCATGGCCTTCATGGATCGAGGCGTGGTTTTCGATATCCTTTCGGAACAAATCCCAACCGCCAAAAGTGTAGTTAAAATCTTGAACGAAGAACCCCAGGCAGACGGGCTGTTCCGGGCGGCGTTGCACTGGAATTTCGATGGAGATGAAATTTATAACATTCGGGATTTTTCGTGTAGAGTTGATAAATACTTAAGAAAACACGAGGTTGCTACACTAGATATCGATGAACGTCTGCTAGAGGGCGATCGTTCGATCTTAGAGGAGTTTGGGGACTACCTTCACCAGGCTGGAGGCATGTGCATGGGTGGCTCCGCTTCATCTGGTGTAGTCGATCTGGATTGTCGCGTTTGGGGCACATCGAATGTATACGTAGCCGGAGCCAGCGTTTTTCCGACGTCAAGTCACGCGAATATTACACTGACTGCCCTCGCCTTGACCGCGCGCCTAGGCTTTTTCTTGGAGAAACAATAATCGTTTGAGCACGTTATGCGCGCGGACTTCGCCGCGCTCCCCCAAAGCGCCAAAGTAACTCCCTTAGGCAATTTGCTTGGTGGTTTGCGCGGCGCCGGTCATACAGGGCTGACAATGCTGGTCAATTGCGGGCAGATGCTGAAACGCTATCCTCCAGGTGCAGCGGTATCTTCTGGATCTTTTTACCGGCAAGATGCGCGGGCGGCTCAACGTGAGGCGATCCGCGCCGGCGCCGATGGGCAACCCGCATGCGAACCCACGCCAGCAATGCCGCACGAGGGAGGAGAGCCGCAACAGTCTTCAGCCGTTCTTTCACACCAGCCTTGCGGGCGCGCTTCCATCGGTACGGTATAATCAGCTCCAGGCGCGCCCAGAGCCGCGCCAACGTCAGGTCATCCGCTGTCAGCAGGCGCGAACGCACCGTCGCCTCGTAGCTGTTCCACTTCTCGTAGGTCATCTCCCTGGCCAGCAGTCCCTCTTCCAGGGCGCGGAAATACATCGGGGAGCCGGGAAAAGGGGTCATCACGGTGAATGTGCATTCGCAGGGCACGCCTTTGGCGTAATCTATGGTCCGCCGCACGCTGTCCCAGCTCTCCTCAGGGGCGCCGATCACGAAGGTGCCATAGACATGAATACCCAAACGGTCGGCGAGGGCGATTTTGTGCGCGAGGATGGAATTCACCTTGATCTTCTGGCCGATACTGGCCAGACACTCCTCGTCAGCGGTTTCGATGCCGGTGGTGACGCAGGTGACGCCGGCCCGGGCCATCAGCTCGATGAACGAATCTTCCATGCATTCCAGACTCCCCTCGACCGTGGAGTCCATCCTGATGCCGCGCTCGATCACTCCCGTCAGGATCTCGCGCGCCTGCTTGCGGTCGAAGCCGAAATTTGGGTCACGGAATCGCCAGCGGAAGATGCCATAGGTCTTGTTAAGCCACTCCATCTCCTCCAGCACCCGTTCTGCGCTGCTCGCGCGCAGGGTACGGCCCTCATGCAGCATGTAAGGGCACATGGTGCAGCCGATGGGACAGCCGCGACTGGCCGTCACGTAGACCGCGCAGTCCTCAGTCTTGCCGGTCGGACTGTAGCGTTCCATAGGGAGCAAGTGGTACGCTGGAAGCGGCAGTGTGGAGAGATCCTCGACCATCGTCCATTTGCCGTAGCGTTGCTGCTGGGAGCCGTCGTAGAGCGCCTCATCTGTAAGGGGAATGCAGTTTTGCGGGTCGATGACCCCTTTCTGGCGACGCCACTCCTCGCCGCTCGCGCGCAGCATCGGGCCGATCAAGGCCTCTGGTTCGCCGTACAGTAGCGCATCGGCCTGCGTCTCATGCATCCAGTGATCCAGGGTGGTCTGGATCACTGAGCCGAACAGAAACAGGCGCGCCTGCGGCAGTCTCGCCTTGAGCTGATTCGACAAGCGCAGATCCGCCGGCAGCGTGGAAATGGAGAGTTCTACGCCAATCCAGATCGGTTTATCGGTTTTGGATTTGGCAATACGATCCAGTGTATAATCGACCGCTGTGGCGCCATCTTTGCCTTCCAGGATCAAATCGACGATCTCCACCTTGCAGTCGCAACCTTCGGCGACGGCGGCAGTCAGCATGATGTCGGGAGGAGGAAGCAGCAGGCCGGCCTTTTCCCAGAACTTGAGCTTTCGTGAAACGCCCAGCCCCCCCGAGAGGGTGCGTTCGTTGGAATAGCCGCGCCGCTCGGGCGGATTGACAAGAAACAGCCTCGCCATATTCTCTCCTCTACAGTGCAGTCGCGAATGACTTGAAATTGCGGCGCGTCCGGCGACCGGCAGCGGTCCATGTTAGAGCCACGGCCAGATCCTAGGGTTTTAGCTCCGCAGGCAAAGTTGGCGACGCTGTAGTTTTTCTGTAGGCGCACAAATAGATGCCGTATGCATCGATTTCAATATGCCCTTCGTGTAATGAAACCGTAAAGCGGTGTCATGCATAAAATTCTTAAATCGAACAAAATTGACCAATTATCGATGTATTCGAGATCGTACCGCACCCTTTGCTCCATAAGGTCCGGGTTGGTTATTTCTCCTCGAAACCCATTGACCTGAGCCCATCCCGTGATGCCGGGCTTAACCCGGTGGCGGGAGGCGTAGTCATCCAACATCTCGGAATAATAATTGTTGTGAGCAAGAGCATGAGGCCGTGGCCCAACCAAAGACATATCGCCGGCCAAAACGTTGAAAAGCTGCGGCAACTCGTCGAGGCTCGATCTCCGCAAGAATTTACCGACGCGAGTGATTTGCTTATCGTTTTTTGTCGCCTGCTTGATTTGGTCCCCGTCCTCCAAAACAGTCATCGTCCTGAATTTGAAGACGCCGATTATCTTGTGGTTTGAGCCATGACGGCGCTGCCGGAAGAGGATCGGCCCCTTGCTGTCGAGCTTGATGAGGACTGCGATAACGGCCATCGCAGGGAGAAAGAGCATCAGACACACTGACGCCAGCACATAATCTTCCAGCGCCTTTACGAAAACGCTCCAGTCCGCAATCGGCTTCCTCTGGATGCAGACGAGGTTTGTGTCTCCGACGTGTCCCAGTTCGAGGAGTTTGTTTTTATATCGCCCAAAATCCAGCGCCACTTTCAGTTCTACTGGCAACAGCCTCAGCCTGCGGATGATCTGATCCAGCAGGTCGCTCTCCGTTCCCGGCAGAGCTATAATCACCTCATCGATCCGTTCGGATTGCCCCTTGCTTATTGCGTAATTCAGAGCTGCATTAAGCGAACTGCCTTGCCGCGGTTCGGCGTTACCTAAAAAGCCAAGATCGCTTATCCCCACCAACTGGGCATTGGAGCGCCTCGACGTAAGGCTGGCCAGAGCATCTTCAAAAACCTTGCCGGCGCCAAGAAGGAAGACGCGGCGGCGGAAATAGCCTATTTTGGCGAACCTCCGGAATTGCAAAATCCAGATTATTCGGCTGACGAGCAGAATAATGAACGAGGAAACGCACCAGCTGAATACCCAAATGCGCGAGAGCTGAGAACTCTCCTTAAGCATAAAAATGACGAAAAGTGAAAAACCAAAAGCAAACAAAACTGTCACCAGAAGCCGAAACCCGCCACGGTCTACACTCCATTCCTCAAATTCATCACAATTGTAGTGTCCCCTCCATCGCAGCGAGGCATAGAGCGTAGCAGTCACCAATACGATAACGCTGAAGTAACTTGCCCAGTTCGAAGGCATGAAGAGGTCGCTGTTCGCAAAAGACGACTGCACATAAATATACCTAATTAAAAGAGTATCGGCGATCACCAACGCCATATCCACCATGGAAACAATGTCCACCAGAACACGCCTTGACAAATAAATGTCATTAAAAAGCCGGCCAACAAACAGAAGCGCGCCACCTTTACCATCCACTTCGGCAACGGTCTTTTGTCCCATTGGGAAAAATCCCCATTATAATCATCGATCTAAGGCCAGACATTATAGGGTTATGCGCGAAAGTCCAGGAAATAGCTTCATACAATGTTCACGATAACAGAGTCTCGCGAACTGTTTACCTTGGCGACACCGCCGATTTCACACCGGTCGCTTTAACTGCTCACGCAGATTTGTTGCGGCACTTCTGTGCGACCCGCCTGAAAGAGGTGAAATGGATTTTCTTCATAGACTTTCATGATGGCTGCCCTTTGCATGTTGCGCCGTAAAGCGGGGGGGCGGCCAATTTGCGTTCGCGCATGGGACTTCCGAGCCCCTCGAGCGACCTTCAGCGCGAACATCCGCTTCAAGTTCCCTGTAAAGATTTGATGATGAAAAAGACGGGGCGGCGAAAGGAAAAACGTTGCGGGCAGCCTGATCTCCTGGTTCAAGCGCAGCTTGCGCAGGCTGCATTTCTGCTTCCAGCGCCTCATCCAGCCACCGCCGCTCTGGAAAAGCATGTTTGGTAAGATATCGAGAGGGGATAGCATTCACAAAAATTTCCAGAAGTGATTATAATTTTTGCGTTCGGCTCCCACACAATTTTTGCTATTGGTTGGTAACCTTGAGCAAGGCAGCGGGTGCGGCGCCAGCCAGGTGGGCAGCGGAGTGTAGCCGCAGCAAAATTGTCCTTATCGACTGGGAGGCAAAGTGGGTTCTTTGATCTCTGACTCAGGTCTTACGGTCCGCGAACGGCTGGTGGCTGCCGCCAAGAAGTGGGCGGAGCGGCCCGCCGTTAGCAGTTCAAGTCATTTTTTGACTTTCGCGCAACTCGACGCGCAGTCGGATCAGCTCTCGCGTGTGCTAGCGAAGCATGGGGTGCGGGCGGGCGATCGCGTAGCTGTTGTAGCCGGCCGGTCGATTGAAACTATCGTTGCGCTTGCGGCGATCCTCAAGGCAGGGGCGGCTTACCTGCCGCTCGACCCAAGCATCCCGCGTGACGCCCAACGGTTTACCCTCCAGGACGCCCAGCCGGCGCTGGTGCTGCTCGGGCCGGGGGCTGAGACATTCGAGGGCTTTTCCTGTATTGGGTTGGAGAAGGCGCTCGACGCCGCTGCTGCCGAACCGGCGCTTCCGGCCGGCGTTGCCATTGCGCCGTCGGACCCGGCCTACATCATGTTCACCTCCGGTTCGACGGGCCAGCCCAAAGGCGTCATCGTACCCCACCGCGCCATCGTGCGACTGGTGTGCGGGGCTGACTTCATGTCGCTGTCGGCGGACACGGCGATGTTGCATGCCGCGCCGCTTGCCTTCGACGCCAGTACGCTGGAGATCTGGGGGCCACTGCTCAATGGCGGCCGGGTGGCTATCCTACCCGACGCCGTGCCCTCGATCGACGCCATCGCCGCGGCCATCCGCGACCAGGGCGTCAATACCGCTTGGCTTACCGCCGGGCTCTTTCATCTGATGGTGGACGAGCGGCCGGACGCTCTGCTCCCGTTGACCCAGCTTTTGGCCGGCGGCGATGTGCTGTCGCCGCCGCATGTGCGCAAGGCGCTGGCGCTGTTGCCGCACTGCCGCCTCATTAACGGCTACGGCCCAACCGAGAATACCACCTTCACATGCTGCTATACCATCCCGCACCAGGGTTGGGGCGGAGGCGCCATACCGATCGGCGACGCCATCGCGGGAACTTCCGTCCACATTTTGTCTGACGACTTCTCGCCGGTTGCCGGCGGCGAGGAGGGCCAGCTATGCGCCGGCGGCCCTGGCGTCGCGCTCGGATATCTGAATCGACCGGAGCTGACGGCGGAGAAGTTCGTTCCCGATCCGTTTTCGGCGGAGCCGGACGCGAGGCTTTATCTAACCGGAGACTATGCCCGGCGCCGTCCCGACGGCGCCCTCGAATTTCTCGGCCGCCGCGACCGTCAGATCAAGATCAATGGCGTTAGGGTCGAACTCGACGGTATCGAGCAAGCATTACGCGACGATCCTCGCGTGGCTGGCGCCGCGGTGGCGCTCGCTATCGGAAGTCAGCCGGTCAAAAGGATCGTGGCGTTTCTCAAGCCGGCTGCGTCGCCCTTGCCGCAGGATTTTGAGCCCAAGGCTTTCATTACCGCTGTGCTGGCCGATCTCAAGCTGCACTTTCCGCCTCAAACGATTCCGTCATCCGCCGTTGTGGTCTCCGATCTGCCGCTGAACGCCAACGGCAAGATCGACCGCGCCCGGCTGCTGAGCGAGCACGCAGCCGCGCCGAACACGCCAACGCCACTGCCGGCATTGGCGGTCAGGTCTCCCTGGTGGCCGATATCTGGCGCAGCATTCTTGGCGCTCCCATCGACGTGCGCGCCAACCTGTTCGACCTCGGCGCCACTTCGCTGCAAATGATTTCTGCACATGAGCGTATCCAGGCTTCTACCGGCCAGCGCTTTTCGGTGACCGAGTTGTTTGCCCATCCCAGCGTCGCGGAGTTCGAAGCGTTTCTCGCCCGTGCGCAGAACCCTTCCAGTCAAGGCGCTGCCTTCGGCCGCAGTAGCCGTCAGCGCGCCGCTACACTGGCGGCGACACGCGGCGGAGCCGGGGCGACGCCCTCCGGAGAATTTCCAGGTTTTGCCATCGTCGGCCTGTCGGGCCGCTTTCCGGGCGCCCGGAACGTCGATCAGTTCTGGGACAATCTTCTCAGCGGGCGCGCCTCCATCAAGCGCTTTTCGCCCGCCGAACTGGAGGACGCCTTCGACGAGGCTACGCGCGCCGGCCCCGATTATGTGCCAGCGCGCCCAATCATCGACGATGTCGAGTTGTTCGACGCCGATTACTTCGGCATGCCGCCGCGAGAAGCGGCGCTGACCGACCCTCAGCAACGGCTATTCCTGGAAATTTGTGTCGAGGCGCTGGAGGACGGCGGCTATGACCCTCAGCGCTATGAGGGGCGGATCGGAGTGTTCGCAGGCAGTTCGATGAACACCTACTTCCTGCGTCACGTTTGCCCCGACCGCGCAGCTATCGAACGCTTTACCTCGGACTTCCAGGTCGGCTCATATTCGGAACTGCTCGGTACGCTGCACGATTTCGTCGCCACCCGGGTGGCCTACAAGCTCAATCTGCGCGGGCCGGCGGTGGCCGTGCAGAGCGCCTGTTCGACCTCGCTGCTCGCGGTGGCGCAGGCCTGCCAAAGCTTGGCGGCGCTTCAGTGCGACATGGCGCTGGCCGGCGGCGTATCGATCACCTTGCCGCAGAAGCGCGGCTATCTTTATCAGGAAGGCGGCATGGCGTCGCCGGACGGCGCCTGCCGCCCGTTCGACGCCCGCGCCGCCGGCACGGTGTTCGGCTCGGGCGCCGGCGTGGTGCTGATCAAGCGGCTGGCCGACGCGATCGCCGGCGGCGACGCAATCTATGCGGTCATCAAGGGCTATGGCGTCAACAATGACGGCGCGGACAAGGTCGGCTTCACCGCGCCGAGCGTTGGGGGCCAAGCCGAATGCATCGGCGCCGCCTTGGCGATGGCGGATTTCACCCCCGAGAGCGTTGGCTATGTCGAGTGCCACGGCACAGCAACCCCGCTCGGCGATCCGATCGAGATCGAGGCCCTGACTCAAGGGTTCTCAGCGCTGGCGAGCGGCGATCTGGCTGCCCGGCCGCAGCCTTGCCTGTTGGGCTCGGTGAAGGCCAATGTCGGCCACCTCGACGTCGCTGCCGGCATCACCGGCCTGATCAAGACCGCACTTATTCTTAGTCGCGGCGTCATTCCCCCACAGATCAATTTCGATGAGCCCAACCCGCGGCTCGACTTGAAGCGCGGCGCCTTCAAGGTGTCGGCCTCCGGCAGCGCCTGGAAGGCCGGGGCCGCGCCCCGCCGCGCCGGGGTCAGCGCGTTCGGCGTCGGAGGCACGAACGTTCACCTCGCCCTGGAGGAGCGGCCGCTGCGTGCGGCATTGGCCGAGGATGCAGCAAGTCAGCCGCTCATTATAAGGCTGTCGGCACGTTCCAAAGCAGCGCTGGCGGCGATGCCCCACCGTCTCGCGGACGCGCTGGAAAGCGCCGCCGCAGCCGGAATGGCGCCGCCGCTGACCGCCGTCGCCCGCACACTCCGGGAGGGCCGCCGCGAGTTCGAGCACCGCGCCGCGATAGCCGCGACCAACGTCGATGACGCCGTCGCCAAGCTTCGCAAGCTGCGGGTCGACAGCCGTACCGCAGCCAGAGCGCCGCACGCGGTGTTCATGTTCCCTGGCCAGGGCGCGCAGTATCCAGGAATGGGACGCGCGCTCTATGACGCCGACCCCGCCTTCCACGCCAGCGTCGATGCCGGCGCCGCGGCGATCGAGGCTCATCTCGGGCGGGACATTCGCCGGACGCTGTTCGACGATCGCGGGGCCGGCGAGGATACCGACCATCCCCTCCGGTCCACCACGCTGGCCCAGCCGGCGCTGTTCGTGATCGAATACGCGCTGGCGCAACGGCTGATGCGGTTTGGGCTTGAGCCGGTAGCCATGATCGGCCACAGCCTCGGCGAACTGGTTGCGGCGACGCTTGCGGGGGTGATGACCTACGAAGACGCGCTGCGGCTGGTGGTGCATCGTGGCCGCATCATGCAAGCCCAGCCGGCTGGCGCGATGCTCGGTGTGCGCATGGCGGCCGCAGAGCTGCGCACGCTGCTGCCCGCCGGCGCCGAGATCGCCTCGGAAAACGCGCCACTGCTGTCGGTGGCGTCAGGTCCCTTCGACGTCATTTCCGTGCTTGAGGCGCGACTTGCCGAAGCCGGGATCGGCCACCGGCGCCTGCACACGTCCCACGCTTTCCATTCGGCGATGATGGAGCCCGTTGTCGAGGAACTCGAACGGGTCGCCGCATCTTTGAGCTTGCGCCCGCCGCGTATCCGGCTGATCTCGACCGTGACGGGCCGCTGGATGACCGATGCCGAGGCGATGTCGCCCTCCTATTGGGCGCGGCAGTGCCGCGAGATGGTGTCGTTCCGAACTGGACTCAGCGCCTTGTTGCACGAGGCCGGGGACGATTGCGTGCTGATCGAGGTTGGCCCAGGCCGCACGCTGTCGACGTTTGCGGAGGCCAGCGAGGCCCGCGAGAAGATGCGCGAGACCGTCCCGACGGCGCCCGACTTTGCCGACCGCGCCGAGGAGGAGGGCGTCTTCGCCGAAGCGCTCTGCGCGCTGTGGCGCAACGGCTTCGCGATCAAGGATGACGCCGCCGCCGGCGCATTCCGCGCGCATCTGCCTGTCTATCCTTTCCAGCGCAGCCGGCATTGGATTGAGCGGGCGGCGATTGCGCCCGCCGCTGAGGCGATGCCAACGGCGCCGGCTGCGATTGCGCAACCATTATCAAACAACGAGCAGACCGTCGCACGGGCCGATTTAAAGGACGCCGCCCAGTCCGAGGCCATTCTTGCGTCACTGAAAACCATTCTATCCGAGATCTCCGGGAGAATCCTGACAGAGGCTGACCACGCCACCTCGTTCCTGTCGCTGGGCTTCGACTCTCTGCTGCTCGGCCAGGTCGCCCAGCGGGTGAACAAGACTTTCGGCGTCAAGCTTACCTTCCGCCAGCTGATGCGTGACCTCAACACCCCAGAGGCGCTGGCGGCAATGGTTAAGGGCTCCGCACCCGCCTCCAAGCTGCCGCCTGCGGCAGCAACCGTCCCAGTTGGCCCGTCTCCGCTTGCAACGCCGGCTGCCGTCGCCATGCCCGCCAACGATATAACGCTGCAGGCCTTTGTGCGCGAACAGCTGCAGGCGATGGAGCGGCTAATCGTTGATCGGATCTCCGCTGCCAGCGGTGTGAGCGCCGCCCCGGCCGCTGCGCAGGCGGCCGAAATCCTAATGCCCGATACCGGCGCGGACGCGCCCTCGCGGTTCCGCGTCTACAAGCCGGCGGGGCCGGCGGCGACATGGCGATGGAGCCCCGCTCCCGCCGTTATCTCGACGCGTTGATCCGTCGCTACAACGCCAAGACCCCAAGCTCCAAGGCGCGCGCCCAAGCCTCGCGCCGCACGCTTGCCGACCCGCGCACCGCCAGCGGCTTCAACGCCACCTGGAAAGAGATCGTCTATCCGTTGGTGTGCACCCGCTCCAAAGGCGCTTCGATCTGGGACGCCGACGGCAACGAATATATCGACCTGGTCAATGGTTATGGCCAGACCATGTTCGGCCATGCCCCGGACTTCGTGCTCGACGCGCTCCGGGCGCAGCTCGACCAGGGCTTTGCCATCGGCCCGCAGACCGCGCTGGCCGGGGAAGTCGCGGCGCGCGTGAGCACACTGACCGGCAATGAACGGGTGGCGTTCTGTAATACCGGCTCGGAGGCGGTGATGGCGGCGATGCGCGTTGCACGCGCCGTCACCGGCCGCGAAAAGGTCGTGGTCTTCGAAGGCGCCTATCATGGCCAATTCGACGAGGTGCTGATCAAGGCGCGCCGCGCTGGCATGCCGGTTGGCGCGGCGCCGATCGCGCCCGGTATCCCCGGCGACAATGTCGGCCAGATGATCGTGCTGCCCTATGGCCATCCGCAGAGCCTCGATATCGTGCGCCGTATGGCGGACGATATCGCCGCCGTGATCGTCGAACCGGTGCAGAGCCGGCGCCCCGAACTGCAGCCGCGCGAATTCTTGACCGAGTTGCGCAACATAACAGCCAAAAGTGGCTCGGCTCTGGTTTTCGACGAGGTGGTGACCGGGTTCCGGGTTCACCCCGGCGGTATGCAGCATGTATTCGGCATTCGCGCGGACCTCGCCACCTATGGCAAGGTGCTGGGCGGCGGCCTGCCGATTGGCGTGGTTGCCGGCTACGCCCGGTTCATGGATGCGCTCGACGGCGGCTTTTGGCAGTATGGCGACGATAGCGAGCCGGAAGTGGCGCCGACTTTCTTCGCCGGCACCTTTGTACGCCATCCTCTGGTCCTTGCGGCGGCGCGCGCGGTGCTCGATCATATCGAGGCGAACCGGGATGCGATCTACGCTCCGCTCGGCGCGCGCACCGGGGAACTGGTGGCGCGAATCAATGCCCGCTTCGCCAGCCGCGGCTTGCCGGCTCAGGCCAAGCATTTTGCCAGCTGGTTCTATCTCGACGTGTCGCATTACGGCCCGCTCGCCAGCCTGCTTTATCCCGAGCTTCGGCTAGCCGGGCGTCCACGTGCATGAGGGCTTCCCGTGCTTTCTGACCACTGGGCACACCGCCGCACATTATCAGGCAATCGGCGATGCTTTTGAGCACGCCTTCGACGCCCTGGAGGAGGGCGGCATCGTCGCCGCCGCGTCAAGCACGGCGCCGATACCGCAGAGCGCCGCGGACACGGTAACCGCCGTGCCGCTCACCGAGCCGCAGATGGAGATTTTCCTTGCCGCACAGATGGGCGACGCCGCCTCAATGGCCTTTAACGAGTTGCTGACCGTGCGCTTCGAGGGACCGTTCGGCGCGAGCGCGATGGCGGATGCCGTCAAGGCAGCGGTCCAGCGCCACGATGCTTTGCGCGGCCGCATTGGCAAAGAGGGCGACACCCTGGAGGTCCTTTCGGATCTTTCGATCGACGTTCCCCTTCTCGACTTCAGCGGTCCCGATGCCGAGGCGCGCCTCGCAGCGCTGATGGCCGAGGACGCCCGTTCGCCCTTCGACCTGTTCGGCGGCCCGCTCGTGCGCGCCAGCATCGTCAAGCTGGCGCCCGAGAACCATGCGCTGCTCTTCACTGCCCACCACATTGTGTGCGACGGCTGGTCGATGAACCTCGTGCTGCAGGACCTGGCCGCGCTCTACAACGCGGCGCGGGCCGGGCGCGACGCTAAGCTGCCGCCGGCCGTGGGATTCCGTTCATACGCTCAGGGCCGGCGCGGCGAGCCGGCGGCCGATATGGTGGCGTTCTGGAAGGGGCTGTTCGCAGAGCTGCCCGAGCCGGTCGAACTGCCGCTCGACCGGCCGCGGCCGGCGGTGAAGACCTTCGCCGGAGCTTCCCGGCGCGAAAGCCTTGGCGAGGCGTTGTGTGAGGAGGTGCGGGCGCTGGCGCGGCGCGAAGGCGTGAGCCTATTTACGGTGCTGTTCGCCGCGGTGCAGGCGCTGTTTGCCCGCCTCAGCCGCAACGAGAACGTGGTGCTCACCGTGCCGATGGCCGGCCAAGCGCTGCTAGACGATCCGGATTTGGTCGGCCACTGCGTCAATTTTCTGCCAGTACCGGTGCAGCTGCCGTTTTCTAAATCCTTCATCGACCACGTCGAGGCGGTGGAGGCCCGGCTCAATGCGGTGCTGGACCATCAGGATTATACGCTGGGCTCGCTGGTGCGCGACCTTGCCGTGCCACGTTCGCCCGACCGCACGCCGCTGTCCGACATCCAATTCAATTTGGAGCGCGTGGGCTCGCGGCTCGTGTTCGAGGGCCTTGCCAGCGAGGTGCGCACCAATCCCAAAGCGTTCGTCAATTTCGACCTGTTCATCAATCTCATCGAGGGGGACCGCGACATAGCGGTCGAGGTCGATTACGCCACCGGCCTGTTCGACGAAGCGACGATCTCGCGCTGGATCGGCCATCTGCGTGCGGTGCTGACGGCGGTGGCGCAGGCTTCGGCCGTCACCATAGCCGAGCTTCCGCTGATCGATCGCGCGGCATCGCATGAGCTGATCGATGCCGCCACCGGCGTCGCGCGGCGCCATGAATACATGCTGCCTGAGCTGTTCGAGCGCTGGTGCGACGCCACTCCGGACGCGGTGGCGGTAGAATTTGCCGGTGAAACCTTGAGTTATCGTGAGATCGAGGCAAGGTCGAATCGCCTGGCCGCCTGCCTCGCCGAGTTGGCGCCGGCCCCGGCGCTCGGATCGCGGTGGCGGTAGAGCGCTCCCTCGACCTCCCAGTGGTTCTGCTCGCCGTCGTCAAGGCCGGTCACGCCTTTGTGCCAATCGACCCGGTGCTGCCGGTGGAGCGGGTGCGCCAGATGGCGGCAGCGGCCGGGGTAACGGCGTTCGTCACCTCCCGCACGCTGATGGCCGCAGCCGAAACTGGGCTGCCGGTGATTGATTTGAGCCGCGACGCAGCGCGGCTCGCGGCCGCCTCGTCCGCTCGCTTCCCCCGCTCGGCCGCAGCCGGCGATCCGACTGCCTACGTCATTTTCACCTCGGGCACGACCGGTACGCCGAAAGGCATCGAAGTCGGGCACACTGCGCTTGCCAACTTTCTCGGCTCGATGGCGGACAGCCCAGGCTTCACAGCCAATGACTGCATCGTCGCTGTGACCACGGTGTCGTTCGACATCGCCGCTCTGGAACTGTTGCTGCCACTGTGCTGCGGCGGGCGCACGGTGATCGCCGGCCGCGACATCCTGGCCGAACCGCCCCAGCTGGCGCGGCTGATCGGCTCAAGTGGCGCAACGGTGCTGCAGGCTACTCCGACGCTTTGGCGGGTGCTGCTGGAGGCAGGGTTTCAGCCGGGGCCGCGGTTCAAGGCGCTGTGCGGCGGCGAGCCGCTGCCGCGCGACCTCGCCGCTCAACTGATCGCTACCGGCGTCGAGCTGTGGAACATGTACGGCCCGACCGAGACCACCATTTGGTCGGCTTGCGGCCGCGTCACAGACGCAAACGGACCCATCGCCATCGGCTCGCCGATAGCCAACACGGAACTGCACGTGCTCGACGACGCCGAGGCATTGACGCCGATCGGCGTGCCAGGGGAGCTTTATATCGGCGGCCGGGGTCTGGCGAAAGGCTATATCGGCCAGCCCGGTCTCACCCAGCGGTCGTTTCCGGTGACGAGCCTTGGCGGAGGCGCGCCCCGGCGGTTTTACCGCACGGGCGACATCGCCGTGCGCACCGTCGGTGGGGGCATTCAGTTGCTTGGCCGCCGCGATCAGCAAGTCAAGGTGCGTGGCTTTCGAATTGAGCTGGAAGAGATCGAGGCGGTGCTTCGAAGCTATCCCGGTGTCCGTGACGCTGCCGTGGCAGTGGAACGCGCCGGGCACTCCGGACGCCACGCTGACCGCGGCCTTCGTCGCCGCCGCAGGCGTCGCCGTTACGCCGCAAGCGCTGCGCGAAGTCTTCGCCGCCCGGCTCCCGGCTTACATGGCGCCGGGGAGGTATGTCCGTCTGGACGCTCTGCCAAAAACTGCGAGCGGCAAGCTCGATCGGAAGGCCCTTCCCGGCGCCATCGCCGCGATCGCGGCACCCGTCCCGCCAGTCGCGCCGGAACCGGTCCCTGCCGCGGCGCCCGCGGTCAAGGACGCCAGGCTGGACAAGATCGTCGCGGTGATCGAGGGCGTCCTTGGCCGCCAGGGCATCCAGCCGGGCGACCGCATTTTCGAACTCGGCGCGACCAGCCTGCACGTGTTCCGCATGGGAGCGCGCTTCAGCGAGGAAGGCTTCGCGCTTAAGGCTCAGCATTTGATGACCAACCCAAGCATTGAGGAATTGGCTCGGCGCGCCGCGAGCCTCGCTGCCGGCAAGCCAAAGAACGAAGGGCCAACTCTGGCAAGCTTCAAGCGCAAAGTGTCCGGACGGAGCAGCGCATGAACACGCCTTTCCAAACGCAAGCCGCCGCAGAAGACGGGTCCGAGCGAGAGTTCGTGGCTCCCTGCACCGCGATTTAACGGCGTTTCCTCGAACTCCAAGCGCGCGATCCCGATGGCTCGCTCGCCAACGTCGCCATGCGCTGGCGGCTGGTGGGTGCGGTTCGGGACAAATCGGTCGAGGCGGCGCTGAACTTTCTGGCCGAGCGCCACGAAAGCCTCCGAACGCGGTTCGAGCGCGGGGAGGATGGCGGCTTCTGCCAGGTGGCCGGGCAGCGCCAAATCATGCTGTCGCTCATCGACCTGTCCCAGCTGCCGCAGGGACGCTACCAGGAGGAGGCGGACCGCATTGCGCGGCTCGAAGCCCAAACCCCGTTCGATCTCACGACTGCGCCACTGTGGCGCGCGGTGCTGTTGCGCTACTCGCCGCGAGAAGCGATCTTGCTCGTAACCTTCCACCACAATGTCGTCGACGGCTGGTCGATCGGGGTATTCGCCCGCGAGTTCGCCGCTGTCCTCGATGCGCTGGAGCAGGGCCGCTCGCCCAAGCTGCCGGAGCTTGAATTGCAGTATGGAGACTATGCGCGCTGGCAGGAGGCCCTGCTCGCCAGCGAGGCGCTGGCAGACGAACGCCGCTACTGGCGCCAGCAGATGGCTGGCGTGGCGCCGATGGACGTGGCGGCGACCCGGGAGCAGCCGGTTCGCGGCCGGCGCGAGGGCGACATCCGCAGCGTCATTCTACCGCCCGAACTGACCGGCCGTCTGCAGGCGGCCGCCCGGCAGCAAGGCCACACCGTCTTCTCGCTGGCCACCACCTGTCTCGCCGCTTCGCTGAGCCGGGCACTGGGCGTGCAGCAACTTATTATCGGCGCCCAGGTCGGCGGCCGCGACGATCCGCTGCTGCTCGGGGTGATCGGTCCTGTGGTCAATACCGTCATGCTGCGGTTGGACGCCACTCTGGCGCCCGATCTCTCAACTTTCGCAAGCCATGTCCGCACCGTGGTGGCCGACGCCCTGGCAAACAGGGCGCTGCCGTTCGACGAGATCGTCGCCGGCGTGAGGATGACTTTCGATCCCGATCTGCCGTACGGCTACGCCGTCAACTTCACGCTCCAGGCCGCCAATATCGACACTGACGATGTCGGCTCCATCCGAAGCGGCGAGATCGAACTCGTGTCGATCCCCTCCGTCAGCCCCGGGTGCCTGTACGATCTCAATTTCTTCATGGTGGGGCGGGACGAGGGCTGGCGAATCTCTTGCGAGTATAATGCCGACCGCCATGAGGCGGCTGCCGTCGACGCGCTGATCGCCGCGTGGCGTGTTGAGTTGGAGACCTTGGTCGCCACGCCGGCGACCGAGCGCCCTCCGCAGCCGCTTCTGCGCCATCCGTCCCGCAGCTATTTCCAGCCATTTGAGCTCTATAGCGAGGGCAAGCTGCCGCCGGTGTTTGCAATAAGCCAGCACTCGCTCTACTACCCGATCGCGCGGCGAGTGGCTAACGGCCGCCCTTTCGTGGACCTGCAATGGTCAGCAGGGGCGCTCCCGCCGCAGTTCGCCCCGGACGCCATAGTGGACATGGCCGCCGATGCCGCCCGGCTCATCCGCGCCTTCGATCCGGTGGGCCCTTATTATTTGATCAGCTTCTGCGTGATGGGCAACATCGCGCTGGAAACCGCGCATCAATTACACGCCGCCGGCTCGAAGGCGCCGACCCTGTTCCTGCTTGACACCGTCGCGGCGGGTTATGTCGAGGGGATGAGCCGGATGGACAGGTGGCTGCGTCACCTGCAGAATACAGACCTCTCCGATCTCCTGCTGCAGACCCTGCGGCTGAAGGCGCCGCAGACAGATGCCGAAAACGAGCAGTCCGTTCGCATCATGAACTATCTCTTCAAAGCGAGGAAGCACTATCGGCCCAAGCCCTATCCGGGCGATGTCGTGTTCTTCCGCTCCGCTGACGCCAAGGTTGGCCGGCTCTACGCGCGAAGTTTCGGCTGGAGCGAGATCGTCAAGGGAGACCTTCGGGTCTACGATGTCCCAGGCCGGCATCTAGGAATATTGCACGAGGAATCGGCGCCGGCCATCGCCGAGCACATGATGTGGACGATGGACAAGGCGGAGGGACGCTGGCGCGCTCCTCCCGTGCAGCCCTGAGCGGCGCCGGATCGGCCGGCCTGACACGGAATACAGATTCGGCGTCCAGCCAAGTGGCGGCCCGAGGAGGTGAACGGTGCAAAGGAGCGGCGTAATCGTCCTGGCCGCGATTGCCGTGCTGGTTGTGCTGCTGCCGGGTGCTGGCGCATTGCTGGCGCCTTATGCGTCTCCACGTAAGCCTGACCGAACCGCCGGACCGCTGGAGGTCGCGGTGCACGAGCTGTCGTTGCCAAACCCCAGAGGAGTTGGATTCCCGCCCATTGCGGTGAGGGTTTGGGCTCCGCAGGCTGCGGCGGCTCGCCCCTATCCGCTGATTATCTACGTGCCAGGCTGGGGTGGAAGCCGCGGCGAGAGCGATGTGCTACTGTCCGACATTGCCAGCACTGGCTTTGTGGTGGCGGCGGCGGACGACGTTAGCCGCGACCTCCCCGATCCAGCAGCAGATCCCGCCGACGAGGCGGTGCGCACCGGGCCTTTCCGGGCTTTCTCCGCTCAGGATCTTGCGGCGTTTCCGGAGGTGAGCGAGCGAAGGACACGGCTTGGCTACGACAAACTGACCCGGCTGGTTGAGGCGCTGACGCGGCTGCCATCCAAGGACATTCCGTTCACCATCGATGTCTCGCGTCTCGGTGTGGTCGGTTTTTCGTTCGGCGGCGCGGTGGCGGCGGCGGCGCTGGCCCGCGATCCGCGGGTGGCTGCGGCGGTCAATCTCGACGGCTGGGTTGTCGACACCCCCGCCGCGGCAGGGGTGTCGCGTCCGTTGCTCGCCCTTTACGCCAGGCTCGACTTGCACCCTCTGCCGGCCTGGGTGTCGGCGCCAAAATATTATGAGACGGAGTTGGCGCGCGAAGATTTTCGCGCGCTGCTTTCGTTGTCACGTTCGCCGGCTGCCGAGGTTCGTCTGATCGACGGCGCTCAGCATGACGATTTTACCGATGCGCGGTACGCTCGTCGCTGGAAGCAGTGGCGACCGTGGCGACGAGCAGTCATCCGGCCGGATCGCATGCGCACCATCGTCGAGGCCTATGTGATGCCCTTCCTGCTCCGGCATCTGAGCGGCCACCCGCCGGTCGCCTCCGATCGCCCTGTCTTTTCAGAGGTTGCGTCGATCGAAGCTATAGAGGGCGATCTGCGATGACCATCGGCTCGGGCGATGAGGAGTGTACAATTGTAGTTTGGCGGGTCGATTTACGCCTTGGCGAACCGCCGGATTGGACCCTGCTCGATGGGCGTGAGCGGGCGGTCGCCGATGCCTTCGTTCACCCTGACGATCGGGAACGTTACGGACGCACCCACTGTGCCTTGCGCATCCTGCTGTCGGATCTCCTCGGGGTCGCGCCCGCCGAGGCGCCGGTCGCCGTCGGGCCTTGCGGCAAGCCGTACTTGGCCGGCGCGGCGAAGCGCGTGACGTTCAACCTTTCGCACAGCCGCAATACGGCCCTTATTGCAATCGGGCGCGCCGCCGAGATCGGAGTTGACGTCGAGGACGACGATGGGCGCACAGATTACAGCGAATTAATCGACACGGTTTTCGATGGAGCTACAGCCGAGCGGCTCCATCGCGAGCAGCCACGGCGGAGGCGTCAGTTGTTTCTGCGCGGCTGGACACGCAAGGAGGCGGTCGCGAAGGCGCTAGGCTCCGGCTTTCTGATCGATCCCAGGTGCTTCGCGGCGCCGCTCGACGGCTCCGGTCCCTGGACTGTTCGCCTGCAACAGGGCGGCGAATTTGCCTTGGCCGACTTAAGCGACGGAGCGGCGGTCGCCGCGCTGGCGGTCGAAAGGTTTATGCCCCGGCTGCTGGTTCGCAACTATGGTCCTGAATGGGAACGGCGGCAACCGACAACATGAGTGGCAACCCAACCGAGGCGTCATAGCCGTCTTCTAATGCGTTCCTTTTAAAGCGCGACGTAATGCAAAAACACCCTGAACTGCGGCGCTTTTGCAAGAGTCCAAAGTATTATTCCTGCCAAATTCGTAGGGTTTGATCCCTAACTTTCTTAGTTGATAGTTTGCCCAGTTAACATTCGACTGATCGCATTTACGCTGTTGAAAGTTTATGCTTACTGCGACAGATATCTGGCCGCCGTTCTGTACCCAATGCGGGAAAGCAGTTGGAACGTGAACGCCAAGACCGGGTGCAAGGTTGTACTCAATCGCTTTGGTCTGTACCTCTTTGGAGTATCGGGGCACATCGTAATTGCGTCCCCCCCAATAAAGTTCTAGCTCCCTCGCGCTTATGACGTCTCGGTCTGTTCCATCGAACACAAAGAACTTTTTCGATCCATGGACTTGAAGCAGCAGGTTTTCAGAATCGTCGATGTGATAAGGCGTTACGCGTTCAGGTGATGCTATAATGATAGTACAAATCGGCCGTTTGTAGCGGCGAAAGAAATCCACGCCCAGTACAGCGCTAAATTCCAGAAGGAATTCATCTAGGAGCTTCTTGTAGTCAGGATGAATGTGTATCGATTTTAAAAGAATCAGCGTCTTTTGGTCTAGGCCGTCAAAGGCATCGAGAAGCGTCATTTTCTTTGGTATCGCGGCGAATCCGGCGCCAACGTCATTTTCTCCATTCTCAAAATGGAATTTTCCGTCGCATCTCGTAATATAGCCACACAAATCGCGCAACGCCGGCATCTCCATCAACGGCGAGCTATTCAATAGGTGACTGAAGGAAAATGCCTCTCTCTCAATTTTCTGCTTAAAATCCGAGATCTTTTGCTCATTTAAAAATAAATATTTACTCTGTGCGCGCTTCATGGTAAAACTCGCTGTAATTCCTTAACAGTCCTACAAATCTATGGCTTTCCCAACTTTGCGATGCTTTTATAGCGCAGCCTTGTTATCATTGTCAAGCAAGCCCATGATGGTCATGAGGTTTCACTTTCCTTTAAGCCGCCACATGTCGAGAAAACTTATAGAGTTATTGCTCCTTGCTTATGGTAAAGCGGATTTCACTGAATCAAGGAGGCCATCAGCAGTGTTTGTCATTTTTTGGATTATTTATATACAATTTTTCGCGACGAAGTTTGAGAAACATTCCAATATAATTATGCGGTGAGAAGTCAGGATAGCACGGGATATCTAATGAAAGCTCCAGCACCGGCCAAACATCGACAACATCGTACCCGATGCCTGCAAATCCCTCGATCAGAGAAGAACGATTGTGAAGCATGCATGCTACCAAACTACCGGCTCCCTTCTGCACTGTAGCAATGGGAGCACTTTCGACGAGAGGAGTGCGGTTTATAAGAATAAATCTGGGCTTCTTTTCAAGCTTGGCTATCAGGGAAGAGAGAGGGGTATCGAAGTAGTGAAGCGAACCGGAGGCAATAAAAAGATCAACCCCTTCCGCTTCAGCGAAGTCGCTTGAGAACTTTAGGTGTTGCGCGCCCCGCTCCACGGCAAGCGCTTTACCGTAATGTAGCGTTTCAGGTAGGTCGTACACAGTCCAACCAAATTCGGAAGAGAATTTCAGATACCTTTCGTAGCAGTAATACACATTGCCAACGCTCCCGCCAAAATCAAAAACAGTGTTCACTTCCGGCAGGATCGCGTTTAAGTAAAATAGCGCGGCATAATCACTCGGCCTCGCATTTCGAGAAAAACTTAGGTGCAGGTCTTGATATTGTCTACTGATAAATCCGCCTCCGTCACAACCGGCTATAGCAGAAGCTGCCTCGTTCAGTGAGTTAAATGGACGAAATGGTCCTGTTGCGGCGGCCAGTAGATGACGGATCACTGGCGAGCGCCTTAATCTCTTTATCACACTAAATGCGAGTGGTTGCGCGCTTAATCTATTAAGCAAATAGCAAGAGAATTTGATTTGCAATTGCCGAAGTTTGTTCAAGCTCATCGTTCATCAGGTTCCCAAAAGAGCGAGAGGCCCGCCCACAAGGATGCGGTGCTTGAACCGCTCGCGCTCAAATGTCCCATAACACTTTTCGATGGCCAAGGTTAGTCCTTCCGTGGGAATTTAGCGTAGCCCGCGCCGGTAAAGGTGTCGGTGCGCCAATTAACGCATTCGGACCTGCTTCTCTTTGCGTAACATCCCCAGTTCAGCGCGAATTAGTTCCTGGATCAACTCGGGTTCGCCCCAGGGCGCGTCATGATAACTCGATGACAAAAAATTGCTCCCGGTGAATAAAGCACGTGGGAAATAAGCGATTAGGTTGTTCTGCGTAATAGACGCCTCCTCGCCAGGCCGTCTTCCCGTTAGCACTGCGGAAAGCGCTCCAATCATGTCGCGTGCGGGTCCTAAACGCAAATGGCAAAGCTGAGTGCATCGCGGATTCATTTCAATGAGAAAAGTCGAACCAGTTTCTTCCTCAATCATGAAATCGAGGCCGAAAAATCCCGATAACTTCAATCGGCGCGCGATTTTCGCAGCGGCAGCCATCATATCTGCGTTGTCGACTAGTCGCACGACGCTCGCGGGACCGAGCGCCGCCTGATCGCTTACGACTTCGCAGCCCACACCCGCATGGATCTCCCCATTCCAGCAGAATACCGCGCAGTTGGCCGGGCGGCCGCGAATGAATGACTGAGCTACCACCTCGGGCCGGAACCCCCGGACCTCGTCCCACCATTGCATGGCTAAAAACGTGTCATCGTTTACGATTAGCCGTTTAATCACCTGTAGAAGTCCGATGGATCGACCGAGATCAGCGTAATGATCACGTCCTTCCGCCAGCGTGGATGCAATCCTTACACCGGCCCCACCAAATGATCCATCGACTTTGAGCACCCAGGGAAAAGGCTTATCGCGGAGCAACTTGTTAAGGTCTTGAATACTGCAGACGACGGTTGTTTCTGGCGCCAAAATCCCTTCCTCACGGGCGATTTTCAGGAGCTTCTGCCGGGATGCAACGACAGAAAAGCTTAGCGGATCCCCCATGGAGCACGCAATCAGGGCCGGAATGTTTATCTTGCTATAGGCCCGCTCGCTGGCGTGCAGTTGATGCAAGTGGCGGATCGCCATGTCATCAAAGGGAATAAGAATATCCGGTCCGGTCGCCTCGATCGCTTTGGCAAGGGAAGCCAGGGCGCTAAATGGCTTATACGGAAATGTATGGTGAGCGGCCCGAACCTTTTCCGAGGAATGACCCCTGGGGCACACGATCGATACATCGTGACCGGCTCGCAGTAATTCGATCATGATTCGAGAAGCGGACGCCCACTTGGTTGTGGTCGCCAATAGTATTTTAGCCTGAGCCATGGCCTATCCCCGTAGTGCCGGCTGCCGGCTGCCGTCTACCCAGCAGCCGCCTTAGTGTAGTTCGGCGTTAGGAGCAAGCCGCGCTCGCGGCCTCTGCAGATTGCGTGCTTTCCTGCGGCGCGGACACCACCCCTCCAGGCGGCGACAGACGCTTATGCCGGCGGCCGAGTTGCCGGGCAAGGCGGGAAGCCGCAAACTCGGCGCCGCAAGCAAAGCGCAACACCGGGCCGAAAGTGTTTGCGGCAATTGCTCCGGCGAAATAGAGACCGGGCATCGAGGATTCGAAGTTTCTGGAAAGAATTGGAGTGTCCTCGACAGTGTCGATACGCGAAAGCAACGAGGCGTCGAGGAACGGTAGACGTGACAACTGCGCCTTGTAGCCCGTTCCGCAGATCACATGGTCGGCATGAATCTCCTGCTTCTCGCCACCGTTGCCGGAAAGGGTCAAGACGACGCCGCCAGCCCCCGGCTTCGCTTCCACTAACTCGAGACCAAGATGAAGCGCGACCTTGCCTAGAACCCGGTCGCGCATAAAATACCCAGGCGCCGGTCCAAGATAGGTACGCACGATCCGCAAGCGCCTTGCCTCTGAGAGATGACGAAACAAGTACGGGAACTTAGCCATCAGAAAAGAGCGCCAGCCGGGGCCGACCTCGCTTAAGGGATAACGCAATCGATCGGAGAGTGGCCGGGGCAGCCGCATTTTGGTATGGAAATGTATCTGGGAACCGCGCCCGATGAGGTGCGCGTCAGCGCCTGCCTCGTGCAATAAGCCCGCGATATCGGCTGCCGACGAGCCAATTCCGATGACCGCAATTTTCCGCCCTTTGAAAGCGCTCAAATCGCTGTGATCGGAAGAGTGCGTTACCAAACTCTTCGGCAATCCGGCGACCGCTTTAGGTAGCACCGCAAAATGCGAAATGCCCGCCGCTACCACTACGGCACGGGCCTCACACTCGGCCCCTGTTTCAAGCTGCAAGCGATAATGGCTTCCGTCGTGGTAGAGCCTCTCGACAAGCGTCTCCTCAAGGTGCGGCACAAGCCTGCGTTGGAATTCACGGCCATAGTCCACGAAATCCTCGATGCGTGGAGGCACGCCAAGATCGGCATAGGCTATGTTCCGTTCACGGCAATAGCTTTCGAATGTGAACGTACGCCCCGGATCGTAAAGGGATGTGGCGAAACCGTCGGACTTTAGGAGCATGCCCTTCGGCATTTGCGTGCTCCAGGTCGCCATAGCCTTGCCGAATATCCGGTGAGGAATGTTGCGCGCCGACAGATGTGCGGCGATCGACAGTCCGTATGGACCTGCTCCAATAATGGCAATTTCGCAAACTTCAGGCATGTTCACCCCCCGGGCTCCGAAATTTTCTTTACTAAGTTTTTCCGCCCACCGATCATCCGCAGAAAGCTGCTGCTAGCGCTCAAAGGGCTCCCTCAACAGAAGAGCCTGCCACGCGCGGGCGACAGTCTCCGTGGGAAACCATGCTGTTAGATGGCCCGGTGTTGAACTATCAGATACCCGTCGAATGCTTCTCCGGTCAAGATCGCCGAGAACGCCGGACCGCTCGTCAAGCGCCGTCAATGGTGCAGAGGATGCGGCGCTCGCGGGCGCGTCAACGCGCAGAGGCAGCACCGCATCGAAAAATATTGCGGCCATTTCCTGCGACCGCCCTGCCACATGTCCAACGTTCGGCTCCTCGGCAAGAGCCCATAGCGCCCCTGCTCTACGGTTTAGCGCGAATAGGCCGGCGATGATGCTCTTGCGCGAATCCAGGTCTTCTTCACCGACAAATAATAATCCAGGAACCCGTCGAGCTGCTGCAGACACAAGAGCAGAGAAATAAACTCCGCCTTTATTTACGACGAACGCGACGACGCGTTCGGGTTTCCAGGCAGTGAACTCGTAGTTGAACTCGCCACCCGCTGACATTCCCCACAACAAGAGCGGCGCATTCGCCAATTCCGGATGATCGGTGCGCCTGGAAAAGGCTGTGAGCGCATCCAGGAGCGCCTGTCCGCTTCCTTGCGCGGCGTTTGCATAATTCTCGACAAACGCCTCCTCGTGCGGCTTGTCGGTAAAGCGGCAACCGATCAAGGCGACTTCGTTGCGGCTGGCAAAGGCTTGCCAAAATCGGTCGCCCACATCGGACCGTCCGTCGGCATTCGAGCCAGGTACGAGAACAACGGCCGCGCGCAGGAAGTTTGCCCTGACCGGGTACCATAACCTGAATTCGGCCTTGTCGTAATTGGCGCCGGGAGCAGCCGTCTCGTCAAGCATATGTCTAGTCGACACCTGAGCAAAGGTAGAACAACCAAGCAGCACCAAGCTTGCTGGGGTCGCAAAAGGTCTTTTGGAATGGCTTGGAAAAGGTCCGAATATTTTGAGGAGTGCAGTTGCGAAGCGGCTCATTGCTCATATTCCGAGCTATACCGGGTCCAAGCCTAACACGAACGCTGGGGCTGATATCAGCCAGTGTCCTTAGCATGACAAGGTCGCGACGGCAACCGCAGCGAGTGCTCTTAGCGCGGCGCCATTCATCCAACTCGCGCCGGCTGCATAGTTGCCGCGTCTGCTCATGGCTTCAGGGCCCTCAACCGACGCCACAACAGGCCCAAAGGAGAGGCCCGGAAAGCTGGTGGTGATCCCGCTCCGTATGCCGGCTTAAGGCTCCCCTTTCGATGCAGCGAAGGCGGCAGCGGCATGAAAGGCCCGGCTTCATCAACAATGGCGCCCGTGGATATTTTTAGTTAGATCGCTCAGTTGTCAAAATCGCCGCGCGCGTGCAGGAACTGAAGACGCAAATCCGGCTGCATCTGCCCTCCGCCTATCCACATCAGGCGATCTTGCGAACACTCCTTGGCAACCTGCCGCGCTTCGTCACCTGAACGGCGAATCTCTTTGCCACGTCATCGGCTCGAAAAGCAATCTGCTTCGGACGCTGACCGCCGCGGCCGGCGCAAAGCCGGCGACGCCCGGCGTTCGCAGTTCTGTTCTGAACTGGCGGAGAGGGAGGGATTCGAACCCTCGAGACGGTTACCCGCCTACACGCGTTCCAGGCGTGCGCCTTCAACCACTCGGCCACCTCTCCCGATTACGCCGGTCCGGCGCAAGGCTAGCACTATAGCGAATGGAAAAGCGCCTGCAAGTCATTGTCCCGCCGCATCCGTGCGTTATCTTTCTCATTGCACAATCTATTTGTGAGAGGAAGGTCCGGACGACGGCGATGGGCGCCCTTATGTCGCCACAGAGAGGCCGCTAATTCCGGCTCGAATCGCGCCAGTTTCCGCCTTCAACGCGCCACTGTGGGTTTGTATCGGTCGCCAATCGATATCGACAAAGCAGGATTGCATACAGGGCTTGCCGTCACAGCTATCATTCCCGGAAAAAAGATATGAACGTGAAAAGGCCAAGCGGTTACCCCGCGGCGTTCGGCGCGGTCGCCATAGGATGGTTGATTTTCTCGCTGCCGTGGCTGTCCGGATCCGTCACGATCCCTTATGACGCCAAGGCGCATTTCCAGCCGCAGCTTCAGTTCCTGGCGAACGCGCTTCATTCGGGCGAATCGCCGTTCTGGACGCACAACGTTTTCGCCGGGTCGCCCCAGATCGCCGACCCGCAATCGCTGATCTTCTCTCCCGCTTTTCTGCTGGCGTATTTCGATCCCGCGCCGAGTTTCCGGGAACTCGACGCCTATTGTTTCCTGCTCTTGGGGATCGTCGCGGTATCCGTGCTGATGCTGTTCAAGGATCGGGGCTGGCATCCGGCGGGCGCGGCCGTCGCGGCGCTGGCGGCGGCTTTCGGCGGCTCGGCCATCTGGCGCATCCAGCACATCGCGCAGATCGAGGCGTTCGCCTTCTTCATGCTGTGCCTGTGGCTGCTCTCGCGCACGCTCGAACGCAAATCCCTTCTATACGGCGTGCTGTCTGGGCTCGCGGCTTGCGGCATGGTCATCTCGCCCGGGCAGATTGCGCTTATCGGCGCCTACGTGCTTGCGGGCTACACGCTTAATCATTGGCTGAGCGCGCCGCGGTTTTGGACCTCGGTGAAAGAGACGGCGCTGCCTCTCATCGGCGGGGGCGCCGCCGCGACCGTTTTGGCGGCGGGGCCTATCGTGCTGAGCTTCCTCTTTCTGGAAGGCTCCAACCGGCCCGAGATTCCTTTCAAGGAGGCCGCGCGAGGCGCGCTCCATCCCGCCTCGCTTTTGACAGCGGTGGTGCCCGATCTCTACGGCGCGCACTCCAATCTTCCCTATTGGGGGCCCGCAAGCATTGGATGGATAGCGAACTACCTTTCCATGACGGAGAACATGGGACAGGTCTATATCGGCGCGCTTCCTATCATCCCGCTTCTCGCCATCGGCTTCATGAAGCGCGGCATGTTCGCGAAGGAAGTTCGGTTCTTCACCATCGCCGCGACCGGACTCCTCCTCTACGCACTCGGCCGTTATACCGGGTTCTTCGCCCTCCTTTACTATCATGCGCCGGGCGTCGATCTGTTCCGCAGGCCGGCCGACGCCACTTACGCGCTCGGCGGCATGACGGCCATTCTGTGCGGCTATCTCCTGCATCGCTTCCTGTCCGGGACGCAGCCGGCGAACCGGGACAAGATCGTGGTTGGCGGCCTGCTTGCGGCGATTTTCGCGACAAGCCTTGGCGTTGCGGCGGCGCACGCGCACTTCTACATGGCGGTGAAGCCGGTGCTGCTGTCCATCGGCATCTTCACGGCAGGCTGGCTCGCGCTCACCCTCGCAAAGCATTATGGGCCGCGCCATGTCGCGCTGACGGTGGCCGCGCTCGCCGCCTTCATGACCGCCGACCTCGCCATCAACAACGGGCCGAACCGCTCGACCGCGCAGGATCCGGCGCATTACGACCAGATGCGCCCGGACACTAAGAACGAGACGGTAACCTTCCTGAAGACCCATTTGAACCAGCCGGAGGGTTCTCCCCGTCGCGACCGGGTGGAGATGGTGAGCCTGGGCTTCGAATGGCCCAATATCAGTCTCATCCACAATTTCGATCACACGCTCGGCTACAATCCTCTCCGCTTGGCGGAAATGGTGGAAGGCATCGGCGCCAACGAAACGGTTGCGGAGATCTACGAACGGATGTTCACGCCGCTGTTTCCGTCCTACCGGTCCACGATGGCGGATTTGCTCGGCCTGCGCTACATCGCAATCGACCGGCCTATCGAGAAGTTGGACAACAAGCTGAAGCCGGGCGATCTCACGCTCCTGGCGACCACGAAAAACGCTTACATTTACGAGAACCCGCGCGCGCTTCCGCGCGTTCTGTTCCCCTTTGACTGGGAGCCGGCGAATTTCGAGGCGATGGCGAAGGACGGCGTCTGGCCCATGTTCGATCCGCGGCGCACCGTGTTATTGCGGGGCATACCGCAGAATACGAGCGGACTTCAGTCACGGCCGGTCTCCTTGCGCGAGGCGTCGACGGAACTCCGAATTTACCGGAATACGGAAGTTGAGGTTACAGTAAACACGCCGCGGCCAGGCTTCCTTGTACTGAACGACGTCTGGCACCCCTGGTGGTTCGGCTCGGTGGACGGCAAGCCGGCGGACATTTTGCGCGCCAATGTGCTATTCCGGGCGATCCAGGTGCCCGCCGGCAGGCATGTGGTCCGCTTCGAGTTCAGGCCGGTGCAAGGCGCCGCGAAACAGATCGTGGCGATGTTCAAGGGCAAATCGGTCGAACCGACGCTGCCGCCGTTCCCGGATTTGTGGATCAGGCATGAGACCAGCGCGCGGGCGACTTCGAAAAACGCCAGCTAAGGAGTGCGGCGAAAGCTTCGCTGCTGAGCCAGTCGTACTCCCGGTAGCGCGCGCCCCTGATGGGGTCGCTTCCATCGTGCTCACCGCGACGCGCCACGTGGCACATCACGAGCGGCGCGCCGCCTTCGAGCCCGGAAAGCCAGCCTTCCCATAACGCGCTAAGATCGGCGTCCTCGTTGAAGTCGTAAACGCCGGCGAAGTCGGTGTTGGTGGAGTGGCCCGGCCCGGCCGCCAGCGCCGCCAGCCGGAACGCGCCCGTGCGCCCGATGATGGACGCCTTGACGCCGCGCCACCTCCGCGACACGCAGATGCGAAGGCCGATGCGGCCCGCCTCCGCGCCATAGCGCTCGCGCAAGACCGCAACCAGCGCCTCCGCGACACCGGGCAAATGATGCGCGTGCTGGTGGCCATCGACGAAATCCGGCGCCGCCTTCATACGCGCTTCGAACAGCGCGAGCTGCCTGTCGATTGCGCGCCGCAGATGCGCCTTATCCAACGCGCCCGCGTGCGACTTTATCGTCATGCCGGTTATCGATTGTCTCGGGAACGCCTCGCCCGCGAAGGGGCTGGTGAAATCGAGATGCAGGCCGCGCGACAAGGGCGCGTCCTTCAAGGCTTCGGCGGCTTCCGGCCAGGTTGGAGAGAGCACCATGGCGCTAGTCGCGGTTACGATCCCCTGCCCGGCCAGATCGAGAATGGCGGCGTTTACGCTCGCGTCCATCGCATAATCGTCGGCGTTGATGATCATGGGCTCGGTCATCGGGCTAGCCTTCCGGTTGCGCAAAGGCCCAAAGCTTCGAGAGCAGGAAAGTCGCGACGGAGACGCTGAGGATAACGCCGGCAAGCAGTGGCAGATAGTAGCGCGGGCCGAACAGATCGAGCGCAACGGCGTAGGCGGCCTGATTGAGCACGAAGCCGGTGAACGCCACGGCGAAGAAGCGCGCGCGCGCCGCGGCGAAGCGTTGGGGGGCGATCGGGAACGTAAAGCGGGCGTGGCCGCCGAAGCTGACGAGGAAGGCCACGGCAAAGCCGATCACGTTCGCGGCGAGCGGCTTGAGCCCGAGGAGTTCGACGACAGTGGCGACGACGGCGAGATGCGTCGCCCCTGCCGCGCATCCCACCGCCACGAAGATCGCGATCTGCCGCATCAGGCGACGGTTTCGGGAAGCCTGGGCGTCTCGTCGTAGACGGGCGCTTCGGCGTGGGACCGCGCTTTCTGACGGCTGTCCTCGGCGACGATGAAGAGGGGGCGCTGCTTCACTTCCTCGAAGGTGCGGCCGAGATATTCGGCGATCACGCCGAGCGCGAGAAGCTGCACGCCGGAAGAAAACATGATGCCGACCGAGAGCGTGGCCCAGCCTGGCAGGTGGTCGCCCTCCACGTAATGCTCGAAAAGGAGGTAGAGCCCATAGCACATGGCGAAACTTGAAATGAGCAGCCCGGCGAAGGACACGAGCCGGAGAGGGACGACCGTGAACGAGGTCAGGCCCGTAAAGGCGAGCCTGAAAAGCTGTATCCAGCTGAACTTGGTGTGCCCGGCCACGCGGTGCTCGGGCTGGAACGGAACGAGCGCCGTCCTGAACCCAATCCAGGCGTAAAGGCCCTTCATGAGCCGGTTTCGCTCTGGCAGCGTGTTGATGGCGTCGACGGCCTTGCGGTCGAGAAGGCGGAAATCGCCCGCGCCGGGCGGGATCGTGACGTGGCTGCCCGCCTCCATGAAATGGTAATAAACGGCCTTGAAGCGGCGCTTGAGCCAGGATTCGAGCCGCGCGCTCTGCACACCCGCCACGACTTCATACCCCTCGCGCCAGCGCTCGAGAAACAGCGGGATGAGCGAGTTCCGGGTGCTGGCCGTCGGAGTCCATGAGAATGACCGCGTCGCCCAACGCGGCCTTGAGGCCCGCCGTCAGCGCCGCCTCCTTGCCGAAATTGCGCGAGAGCCGGAGATAGCGCAGGCTCGGTTGCGTCGCGCATAGGTCCAGCATCACCTGGCGCGTGCCGTCCGTGCTGCCGTCGTCCACCACGACGATTTCGTGGGCGAAGCCGGTCTGCGCCAGAACGCGAAGAATTGACGGGATGACGATAGGCAGCCCCTCGCACTCATTATAGGAGGGCATGACCACCGATATGAGCGTCGTGCGATGTGTTTCCATGGGCGCATGCATACTGAGAGGCTTGCCTTTAGCTGGTCCTGTGCCGGACGTTAATCAAGAGACGCTCCGGCTATGGCCAAGCGGCAAACTGTCCTGCCAGCTCCGGCTCGCGCTTCGCTTGCCCGGGATGACGATGCGTTTGGCAAATCGGCGGAGTCTGCCTAGTTGTCGAGCCGGGTGGCGGTCAAGTCTACCGTCAGCTTCACGTCCTTGTCGACCGCCATCCCCGCGACGGATTCCGGACCTACGCCGAAATCGAGGCGATTGATGGTCGTCTCGCCGCGCACGGCCGCAACTCCGGATTCGATTTCGATTGTAAAAGGCAAAGCTACGGGCTTGGTCACGCCCTTCAGCGTGAGCTGTCCGTCGAGCAGGTAGCGGCCGTCGCCGTCCGGCTTCGCGCCCCTGGCCACAAACAAGGCGGACGGAAAGCGCGCTGGGTCGAAGAACTCGTCCGACTGCAGCGTCTGGTCTACGTCGGCCGTATCGGTGGTCGCGCTCTTTATGTCGAGCGCGACGCGGATCGACGTTTGCTCCGGCGTGTCGGGGTCGAACTCGATCTCGGCCTTGAAGGTTTTGAAGACGCCTTTCGTGTTGTAGCCGCTGCCGCTGGCCTCGAAACTGACCTCGCTCTTTTCCGGGTCGATGGTCCACTCCATGGCATGCGCCGGCGCGGCGCCGACGTTGCTCAGCGCGATGCAGCCAAGGATCAGAAGCGCGGCGGGCGTAGATTTCGCGGCTTTGGCGGCGCGCGCAAAGCGGGGCAGCATGCGAGACATTATCCCATCCTTGAGTATGAAAGCATGACGGAAGGCTGCGGCGACATGAACCGCGATGAGGACAAGCAGCACATTGGCGGCGGTTTCGTGAACAGACAAGAAGAGTTTAGCGTATGTTTTCTTTTCGCCGGGCGCGAGGCCGGCCAACCACGGGATGAGCGGGAAAGCGGTGTAATTGAACAGCACGGACGGCTTGTCCGAACTTGAGATCATCGCCCAGCCGGACAGCGCCATGACGAAAAGCGCCGCGTACAGAGCGAGATGACCGAGGTGGGCGGCGAGGCGCTCGCGCCGCGCCATCGATTGCGGCAAAGGCGGCGCGGGGTTCATGAGGCGCCAGAGGAAACGCAGCGCCATCAGCGTCAGCACCGTAAGCCCGATGGATTTGTGCAGATTATAGAGCCTGAACTTCTCCAGCCCCGAGAAGCCTCCCATCGTCCAGCCCAGCGCGAACAGGGCGAAGATCAAGGCGGCGATCAGCCAGTGCAGCGTTTTCGCCGCCGCCGTGTAGTCCTCCCGTCCCATCGAGCGCTTCCTACCACTTGCCCGTGTTGGGCATCGAAGCCCACGGCTCTGCCGGTTGAAGCGCCCGCCCCTTCTGGAGGAGTTCGATGGAGATATTGTCCGGCGAACGAATGAACGCCATGCGGCCATCGCGGGGCGGCCGGTTGATGGTCACGCCCGCGTCGAGGAGGCGTTGGCAGGTTGCGTAGATGTCGTCGACCTCGTAAGCGATGTGGCCGAAATTCCGCGCCTCGCCGTAGACTTCCGGATCCCAATTGTAGGTCAGCTCGACTTGCGCGTTTTCGTCCCCCGGCGCGGCGAGATAGATGAGCGTGTAGCGCCCTTGCTGGCTCTCGGAGCGCCGCACCTCCTCGAGCCCGAGCTTGGTCACATAGAAGTCGAGGGATTGCCCGACATTGGCCACGCGGACCATCGTGTGAAGATATTTCATGGGTAGCCTCCGGTTGCGCGGACTTTAACCGCCGATCGATGAGCGGCGCAACACGCGACGCCTGAAGCCGGGTTTTTGCGCCTTTGAACAAGTGTGGAAAGCCTTGCGGGAGGCATGCGGTGATTTGCAGGCTAAAGTGCAAAAGGCGTTGATTTGCGGGGTCAATCCCCGCCAGCAACCCTAAAAGCACAACCTGACGTTCTGTTTAAAACGTCAGGGTGCAGGCCGGCCGCGCGCCCCGATTTGGACGGCTGACACATTTTAGCCAAAGTTTAACGCGGAATATCAATCACTTGCCGGGCGACGGCGCGTGCTCCTTTGCGAGGGACCACAAGTTTCGCCGGTCAGCGTGCTGGGGAAAGCGTTAATTTTTTCTAGCCTGTGCGGCAAGTAATGTTATGGTTTGAAAGTGAGTTGGTGGGCGTAACGGTCTTGGGCGAGGCCTTTGCGTGCGCCACGTATTTCAGTGAAGCGGGGGACTAACACAATGGGGGACAAACTACCTCCAACAATCGCATCGTTCAACGATATCGCAGAGCAACCAAGCATAGACGTCTTCGTAATAGCAGGCCACATCAAGTGGTTCGATGTTTCCAAGGGTTTTGGCTTCATCGTTCCCGATGGAGGGCTTCCCGACATTCTGATCCATGTCACCGTTCTGCGGCGGGACGGGTATCAGACGGCCTATGAGGGCGCCCGTATCGTTTGCGAAGTTCTGCGGCGCGACCGCGGGCTTCAGGCATTCCGAGTGATTGAGATGGACGAGAGCACGGCCATCCACCCCTCGCAACTGCCCCAGCGCACCCACGTCCACGTCATTCCCGAAAGCGATTGGCAGCGGGCCATGGTGAAGTGGTTCAACCGCCTCAAGGGTTTCGGCTTCTTGACTCGCGGCGCTGGCACGGAAGATATCTTCGTGCATATGGAGACGCTTCGGCGTTTTGGCTTTGCCGAACTTCGGCCTGGACAAATCGTACAGGTGCGCTATGGCAAAGGCGATAAAGGCCTCATGGCGGCCGAACTGCGTCCCGACGGGGCGATAGGCTATCCGGCGTCGCATTGAAAAGGATAGACCCATGCCACAGGGTCGCACAAAATTCGCCTGGGCCGCTCTTGCGGCCCTTTTCATTTTCGGCTCTCTTTATGGGGGGGCCGCAGTCGCGCCTCCAGCATTCGGAGAAATTCTCTTTAAACGCGCCAGCCTCAAGATTGAAACGAAGAATGGCCCCGTGCTTCTGAATGTCGAGGTCGCCGATACCGACCCGAAGCGCGAGCAAGGCCTCATGTTCCGGCGCGCCGTCGCAGAGCGGGAGGGGATGATCTTTCTGTTCGAAGACGAGCGCGAAATCGCGATGTGGATGAAGAACACCTATATTCCGCTCGACATGGTTTTCATCGGCGACGACTGGCGGATCGTGAACATCGCTTACGACGCGGAGCCGTTTTCGACAGACGTTATTTCATCTGTGCGGCCGGCGTCTCGCGTGATAGAGATCGGAGCAGGGCAGGCGAAGAAGCTCGGGCTCGCGGTCGGCGATGCCGTATCGCTGCGGAAGTAGGAATCGGGCAACGGAAGCAATCCGTTAAGTTTACGCCAAAATTTGCGGGTTCGACTAATTAATGGCCGAGGCAGCTTGATCTAGATCAAAACGGTTGCATGCCAAGGGAGTAATGTCCGGTTGACACACAATCCTGTCAACTTGAACTGACATACCCTTGGGAGCGCCGAATGCGAATTATTCTGATCCATCCCAACTATCACTCGGGCGGAGCGGAGATCGCAGGCAACTGGCCTCCCGCATGGGTCGCGTATATCGCCGGCCCCTTAAGGCAGCGGGCTACACCGACATTCGCTTCATCGACGCGATGACGAACAATCTGTCGGAAGACGAGCTTCGCGAAATCCTCAGGAAAGAAAAGCCGGACGTCGTCGGCGCCACCGCGATCACCCCGTCGATCTACAAGGCGGAGCGTCTCCTGCAAATCGCGAAGGAAGTGCACCCCAACACCGTCACGGTGCTCGGCGGCATCCACGCCACCTTCATGTACCAGCAGGTGCTGACCGAAGCGCCCTGGATCGACGCGATCGTGCGCGGCGAGGGCGAGTCCATCTTCCTGAACGTCGTGCGCTCCGTCGAGGCCGGCAATTGGCGCGAAAACCGCCCGAACATCAAGGGCATCGCTTACACCGAGGAAGGCAAGGTCACAGCCACCCCGTCCGAGCCGCCGATTGCGAACCTCGATACGATCACCCCGGATTGGAGCGTGCTCGAGTGGGAGAAATACATCTACATCCCGACCGGCACGCGCGTCGCCATCCCGAACATGGCGCGGGGCTGCCCCTTTACCTGCAGCTTCTGCTCGCAATGGAAATTCTGGCGGAACTACCGCATTCGCGACCCGAAAAAGGTCGTCGACGAAATCGAGACTCTGGTCCGCGACTATAAGGTTGGCTTCTTCATCCTCGCCGACGAGGAGCCGACCATCAACCGCAAGAAATTCGTTGAATTCTGCGAAGAGCTGAAAAAGCGTAACCTGCCGGTGCTCTGGGGCATCAACACCCGCGTGACCGACATCCTTCGCGACGAAGCGCTGCTGCCGCTCTACCGCGCCGCCGGCCTGATCCACATCTCGCTCGGCACCGAGGCCGCAGCCCAGTTGAAGCTCGACCGCTTCAACAAGGAGACGACCATCGCGCAGAACAAACGCGCCATCGAACTCCTGCGCAAGAACGACATCGTCGCCGAGGCGCAATTCATCGTCGGCCTCGAGAACGAGACGCCGGAGACGCTCGAAGAAACGTTCCGCATGGCGATGGATTGGAAGCCGGACATGGCGAACTGGGCGATGTACACGCCGTGGCCGTTCTCGGACCTGTTCGCCGAATTGAGCGACAAGGTCGAGGTGTTCGACTACGAGAAGTACAACTTCGTGACGCCGATCATGAAGCCCGAGGCGATGGAGCGCACGGAGCTTCTCAACCACGTCATGAGGAATTACCGGCGCTTCTACATTCGCAAGGCGTTCTTCGGATATCCGTGGGTCTGGAGCGGCCGGCGGCGCAGCTACCTCCTCGGCTGCCTCAAGGCGTTCCTCAAGAGCGGGTTCGAGCGCAAGTTCTACGATCTTGGCCGCGTGAAGTACTGGGGTCCGCAATCTCTCAAGAAGGTAGATTTCGGGTTCGACATGACGCGGCAACGCGGACAGCGCGAGGAGGACGACTTCGACCACACCACGCGCAAGACCGGGCAGCACGCGGACGAGAAAGCCGTCGAAACCGCACATTAACAAGAGGGCGGGCTCCGCATGGCGCATGCATCGGCGGATGCGGGCCTCATCGGCCCGAACGCGATAATCCGGGTGGCGGAAACGCTGCGCGACGTCTTCGGCGAGGAGACCACCCGGCATATTTTCGCCGATGCGAAGCTTGAGCCGCATCTCGCAACGCCGCCGACGGGGATGGTCCCCGAGGCGGATGTCGGCGCGCTGCAGAGCGCGCTCTTCGCCGGCCTTAAGGAGAGCGAGGCGCGCAAGGTCGCCTTCGAGGCGGGTTTGCGCACGGGCGACTATCTCCTCGCCAACCGCATCCCGAAGCCTGTCCAGGCGGTGCTGAAAATCCTGCCGCCTTCGCTTGCGAGCCGCATCCTGCTCGGCGCTATCAAGCAAAACTCCTGGACTTTTTCCGGAAGCGGGACATTCACCGTGAAGACCGGCCACCCGGTCGCCGTCTCCATCGCGAACTGCCCGCTCTGCCGCGGCCGCCACAGCGATACCCCGCAATGCGATTACTACGCCGGAACCTTCCAGCGCCTGTTCCAGGTTCTCGTCAGCCGCCGATCTTCTGTCCGGGAGATCGCGTGCGAGGCGACGGGCGCAAGCGCTTGCACATTTGAAATCACATGGACAAAGTCCGCCCAAACTGGCGGCGCAGACGTGCTCACAGGGAAAACACCGTCATGATACCTGGAATGGCAAAGTACTTCTCCGCGCGGGTTCCCCGTTACACGAGCTATCCGACGGCGCCGCATTTCTCGGCGGAAATCGACGCCAAGCGCTATGAGCAATGGCTGTCGCGGATCGATCCCGCCTCCGAGCTTTCGCTTTACATCCATGTCCCCTTCTGCCGCCGCATGTGCTGGTATTGCGGCTGCAACATGCGCGTGATCGCGCGCTATTCGCCGGTCACGTCCTACGTCGATACGCTGATCCGCGAGATGGAGCTTGTGGCCAAGCACGTCCCGCCAGGTGTGACGGTCAAGCACATCCATTGGGGCGGCGGCACGCCGACGGCGCTCGCGCCCGAGGATATGATCCGCATCGACGATCACGTGCGGCGTCATTTCAACATCGCCGGCAACGCCGAGATCGCGGTCGAGATCGATCCCAGAACCTTCACGCGCGAAAACGCGGTTGCGCTCGGCAAGATCGGCTGCACCCGCGCGAGCCTCGGCGTGCAGGAGTTCGACGAGAAAGTGCAAACCGCAATCAACCGCGTGCAGCCGGTCTCCATGATCGAAGCGACGCTGCAGCTTCTTCGCGAGCAGAACATCCATTCGGTGAACTTCGACCTGATGTACGGCCTGCCCTACCAGACTGCGGAAACCCTCAAGCAATCCGTCGAACTCGCGGCGGCGCTGCGTCCCGACCGCATCGCGCTGTTCGGCTACGCGCATGTGCCGTGGATGGCGACGAACCAGAAGATGATCCCCGAGGAGGCGCTGCCGACCCCGCAGATGCGTTACGACCAGTCTAAGGCGGCGACCGATACGTTCGCGGAACTCGGCTATGTCGTGATCGGGCTCGACCACTTCGCGAGACCCGAGGACAGCATGGCGGTTGCCCTGCGCGAAGGCCGCCTGCGCCGCAACTTCCAGGGCTACACCGACGACGAGGGACGCACGATCGTCGCTTTCGGCGCGAGCGCCATTTCCTCGCTGCCTGACGGCTTCGCCCAAAACATCGTCGAGACCGGCGCCTACACCCGCGCCGTGAACGAGGGCGTCCTGCCTATCGCCAAGGGTATCCAGTTCCGCGGCGAGGACAAGATGCGCGGGGCGATCATCGAGCGGCTCATGTGCAACATGGAGGTCGATCTCGACGCGATCCGCAAGGAGTTCGCGCCGGACCGCGAAGAGTTCTTCGAGGAGATGGAGCAACTGCGCGGGCTCCAGGAAGAAGGGCTTGTCGAACTCGACGGCGCCCGCGTCCGCGTGCCGGACGGTGCGCGGCCCGCGCTTCGCGTGGTGTGCGCCGTGTTCGACGCCTATCTCGCGCAGAACACCGAACTTCGCCACGCCGCCGCGGTCTAGCCCCGGCGACGCCGGCCGCGCTTGCTATCGGTTAACGCTTTTTCCTTATGCTGCAATGCAGTTCCGAGGATGAGCCATGGCGCGCATTTTCTCGCTCCTGTTTTTGAGCGCAGCCCTTTGCCACGGCGCGAGCGCTCAAGAGGGCAGCGCGGAGGCAGGGCTCGCTTATGCGCGAACGATCTGCTCGGAATGCCACGCCATCCAGGCGAACGATCGGCTTTCGCCCAATCCGAAGTCGCCTCCCTTCGCCAAGATCGCGAACACGCCCGGAATGACCGGCGCCGCGCTCAACGTGATCCTGCAGACGCCGCACCGCAACATGCCGGACTTCATTATCCCCGCCAGGGAAAGGGCGGATGTGATCGCCTATATCCTGAGCCTTCAGAAATAAGCCGTGACGCTTCTACCAACAATAATACTCGAGGTATTGTCCGCGACGGCAGGGGACCGCTTGCGCCTGCCCTGTTAGCGGCGGCGCAAGCCGCCCTGCGCACACGCCGCGCGCGTTCTCAAGCTGTGGGCGCGAGTAGGTATTTGCTTTTGCTTTAGCGGGCCGATATGGCAAGGCATGGACCTGAAGCCATTGGCGCAAATCCTTCGCCTGCCTAATCTTCTGACGGCTTCCCGCATCGCGGCGGCGCCCGTGCTTGCCTGGGCGATCCTCACGGAGCAGGCGCCGGCCCTGGCGGCGGCGGTCGCGCTGGCGGCGGCCTTGACCGACCTGTTCGACGGCGCCGCGGCGCGCATGCTGCGCCAGACCTCCGATTTCGGAGCGGCCCTCGATCCCATCGCCGACAAGGTCTTCATTCTGACCGCTCTTCTGCTCCTGAGCGCGGCCGGCCCGCTGCGCGGCGCGCTCGTGTGGCCCGCGCTCATCGTGCTTTGGCGCGAGACAGCGGTGTCCGCCTTGCGCGGATACGCGCGAGCGCAAGGCTGGACGGCGGTCGCCAGCTCATCTGCGAAGCTTAAGACAGCCGCGCAATTCCTGGCGGTCGTCACGCTCCTCGCCTCGCGCATCCCTTCCCCGCTGGCGGGTCTTTTCTTCGAGGCCCGCGCCGCCCTCCTGTGGATCGCGGCGGGTTTAGCCCTATATTCCGGAGCGGATTACCTCTGGCGCGCGTGGCGGCAATCATGGAAGTGACGGTTAAATATTTCGCATGGGTGCGCGAGCGCATCGGCAAGTCCGAGGAGCGGGTCGCGTTTCCCGAGAGCGTAAAGACGGCGGGCGACGCCATCCGATGGCTGAAGGGCCGCGGCGAAGGCTACGCCGCCGCTTTCCAGCGCGAGGACATTATTCGCGCCGCCATAGACCAGACGCAGGCGAGCCATGAGTTTTTGGTGCAAGGCGCGCGCGAAATCGCATTCTTCCCTCCGATGACCGGAGGGTGATATAGAAGCGGCTCAAGCGGAAATGTCGAGCGGCAAGGGGGCGGCGTGAGCAAGGCGCGGCAGGGCAACTACTTTGAGGATTTCAAGCTCGGGCAGACGATCGAGCATGCAACGCCCCGCACGGTGACAGTGGGCGACGTGTCGCTCTACACGGCGCTCTACGGCTCGCGCTTCGCCGTGCAATCCTCGGACGCGTTTGCGCAAGCGCTGGGTTATCCGCGAAGCCCTATCGACGATCTGCTCGTTTTCCACATCGTCTTCGGCAAGACGGTGCCGGATATTTCGCTGAACGCCATCGCCAATCTCGGCTACGCCGAATGCCGTTTCCTGAAGCCCGTCTATCCCGGCGACACGCTGTCCTCTACGTCCGAAGTTATCGGCCTTAAGGAGAACTCGAACCGGCAAAGCGGCGTCGTTTACGTGCGCACGACCGGCCGCGACCAGACCGGCGCGCCCGTTCTCGAATATGTGCGCTGGGTCATGGTGAGGAAGCGCGACGAGGCGGCGCCCGCCCCCGCCGAGCATGTTCCCGCGCTGAAGAAGGCCGTCGATCCGGCGGATCTCGGGGCCGCGTTGCCGCCCCTCAGCCTCGCGAGTTACAGCAACGCTCTCTCGGGCGGCGCGCATCGCTGGGGCGATTACGAGGCCGGCGAAAAGATCTGCCATCTCGACGGCATGACCATCGAGGAGGCCGAGCATCAGCTCGCCACCCGGCTCTATCAGAACACGGCGAAGGTCCACTTTAACCAGCATGAGCAGGGGCAGGGGCGCTTCGGCCGCCGCTTGATCTATGGCGGGCATATCATTTCGCTGGCGCGCGCGCTGAGCTTCAATGGGCTCGAAAACGCCTTCCACATCGCGGCCATCAACGCAGGCCGGGATGTGTCGCCCGCCTTTGCCGGCGACACGGTCTACGCCTGGAGCGAAGTCCTGGAAAAGGCGCCGCTGCCGCGCGGCGACGCGGGTGCGCTCAGGCTCAGGCTGGTCGCGGTTAAGGACCGGCTGGCGGCAGGCTTCCCGTACAAGTCCGGGGACCAGTACGACCCGTCGGTGCTGCTCGATCTCGATCTTTGGGCGCTCTTGCCACTTTAGTCGCGCGTGGCCCGTTGACGCCATGGCTGCCATGCCAAACGCGCAAGGAAATTGCGCAAGGAGGGTCAAGGCGTTGATAGGCTTGCGAAAGGTTCCGTTCGTAACACTCAAGGCGAAAGAAAGGCAGGCGCTATTGCCCTCTGGTAGAATGGCTTTCCGGCGCGCAACCCTCTAAGACTCCGTTAAGTCCCGTCGTTTAGGCTTCCGCGCCTGCCAGGGTTTTCGCCAGTTGCGAGGCTGACACGGCGTCAAGCCAATCGGCTGGCGGCGCTTTGCCTGTTGCCGGCAGGGCCACCACATTAAGAAAAAACGCATGCTGCGTTAAGAAGGATCGCATGATGGCGGAAGCCAAGCAGACCGCACGGGTTCCGGCGATGGCGCCGAGGCCGTTGTCCCCGCACCTTTCCATATACCGGTTCCGGGTGAACATGGTCCTGTCGATCATGCACCGCATCACGGGCGTGGCCAACTATTGGGGCGGCTTCCTGTTGATGGCCTGGCTTGTCTCGGCTGCGATGGGCGACGCCGAATACAACCTCGTCAGCTCGCTCCTGGGTTCGCCGCTCGGGCTCGTCATACTCTTCGGCTTTACCTGGTCCGTCATGCATCACATGCTTGGCGGCATCCGGCATTTCATCTGGGATGCCGGCTACGGCTTCTCTTGGCCCATCGTGCGCGCGCTGTCCTGGGGAACGCTGTTCGGATCGTTGGCGCTGACCGGGATCATCTGGTTCGCCGGGCTCTCTCTGTGGGGTAAACACTGATGCCGGCAACTTACAGAACCCAGCTGAAAAAGGTTCGCGGGCTTGGCTCCGCGATCGGCGGACCGGGCACCGACCATTTCTGGGCGCAGCGCATGACCGCCGTCTCCAACATCTTCGCCACGGGCTTTCTGGTTTACGCAGCGCTTTCGCTGGCCGGCGCATCGCGCCTGGAGGTGAAGGCGTTCTTCGTCAATCCCATTCACGCCGTCCTGGGGCTCCTTCTCGTCGTATCGGCGACGGTCCATATGCGGCTTGGCATGCAGGTCATCATCGAGGAATACGCGCCGCACGGGCTGAAGGTGCCCTGTCTGTTTCTGAATACCTTTCTTTCCATGATCATAGCCGTGGCCTGCGCTCTCGCGCTCATCAAGCTTAATCTCGGAGTGTAATCCACATGGCGGAAGCGAAGAAGCCGAACGGCGCGCCGGCAGTGAACGGCCGCGCCTATCCGATCAGGGATCACAGCTTCGACGTGGTGGTCATCGGCGCGGGCGGCGCAGGCTTGCGCGCGACGCTCGGCTGCGCCGAGGCGGGCCTCAAGACGGCTTGCGTCACCAAGGTTTTTCCCACGCGCTCGCACACGGTGGCGGCGCAGGGCGGCATCGCGGCCGCGCTCGGCAATATGGGCAAGGACGATTGGCGCTGGCACATGTACGACACCGTGAAGGGGTCGGACTGGCTCGGCGACCAGGACGCCATCGAGTATCTCTGCCGGAACGCGCCGTCCGCCGTCTACGAACTTGAGCATTACGGCATGCCGTTCAGCCGCACGGAGAACGGCAAGATCTATCAGCGCCCCTTCGGCGGCATGACCACCCATTACGGCGAGGGCCCGCCCGCGCAGCGCACCTGCGCCGCCGCCGACCGCACCGGTCACGCCATGCTGCACACGCTTTACGGCCAATCGCTGCGCTACGCGGCGGAGTTCTTCGTCGAACATTTCGCGCTCGACCTCATCATGGACGACGGCATCTGCCGGGGCGTGATGACGCTTTCCTACGAGGACGGCAGCATCCATCGCATCCGCGCCAAGAAGACCATCATCGCCACCGGCGGCTTTGGCCGCACCTATTTCTCCTGCACGAGCGCACACACCTGCACCGGCGACGGCAACGCCATGGTGATCCGCGCCGGCCTGCCCTTGCAGGACATGGAGTTCGTGCAATTTCACCCGACGGGCGTCTATGGCGCGGGCGTGCTCATCACCGAAGGCGCGCGCGGCGAGGGCGGTTATCTCACCAACTCCGAGGGCGAGCGCTTCATGGAGCGCTATGCGCCGAGCGCGAAGGACCTCGCCAGCCGCGACGTGGTCTCGCGCTCGATGACCATCGAAATCCGCGAAGGGCGGGGCGTCGGGCCGAAGAAGGATCACATCTATCTGCATCTCGACCATCTCGACCCGAAGATCCTGGCCGAGCGGCTGCCGGGCATCACGGAAAGCGCGCAGATTTTCGCGGGCGTGGACCTGCGCCGCCAGCCGATCCCGGTTCTGCCGACCGTGCACTACAATATGGGCGGCATCCCCACGAACTATTTCGGCGAAGCCATCAAGCCGCATGGCGGCGACCCCGACGCGACCGTGCCCGGCCTGCTCGCCATCGGCGAGGCGTCCTGCGCGAGCGTGCACGGCGCGAACCGGCTCGGCTCGAACTCGCTGATCGACCTCGTGGTGTTCGGCCGCGCCGCTGCGCTGCGTTGCGCGGAGACCATCGAGCACGGTCAGCTCCAGCCGGAGTTGCCCGAGAGCGCGGGCGAGGAAGCCATCGACAGGCTCGACCGCTTCCGCAACGCCGATGGCGGCACACCGACCGCGGAGCTGCGCGGGCGCATGCAGCGCATCATGCAGAACAACTGCGCCGTGTTCCGCAACGCGGAGGTTCTCGCCGAGGGCCGCCAGCTCATCCAGGAGGTGTGGGACGGCATCGACGACATCCACGTCACCGACCGGTCGCTGATCTGGAACACCGATCTGATCGAGACGCTGGAATTCTCGAACTTGATCGCGCAGGCGGCAATCGTGGTCACGGGCGCGCTCGCTCGCGAGGAAAGCCGCGGCGCCCACGCGCGTGAGGATTTCCCGAACCGCGACGACCCGAAGTGGATGAAGCACACGCTCGCCTACGCCGACGAGGACAAGAAGTCGGTGAAGCTCGACTACCGGCCCGTCCACACGCGCACGCTGACGAACGACGTGCAATATATCGAGCCGAAGGCGCGCATCTACTGACGGCGGCCAGGCCCGGCACGCTCAAGGACGAACCCCTCAAGCTGTCCCTCTCCCATGCAAGCTCGCCAAGGCGAGCTTGCCACTCTGGAGCGCCCGCATTCGCCAGCGAATGCGGATTGGATGCAGCGCAACAAACCTATCGCGGCATTCTGGAGCCATTTGTGGCCGAGTACACGGGCACGGGATTTTACAACTGGTTTGCCGGCAAGGCGTGCAAGCCGAGTGAAGCTCAGATCAGACGCCGGTCGGTACACCGCCCCGCGGGGCGGTGTACGCGACAGCCTCAAACGCAGCGCCTTGCATGACTGCTCAGCAGTGGCCGCATTCATGAAAACGGTGGCCACTTTCGTGAACATGCGCAAGCGATAGCGAATGTGCTGACCGCGGCGCCCGAGGGATCGCCGGCCAGCGCTACACCGATGCAGACCGCAACGACGGCAAGCCGCTGCCCTTCGATTATGGCCGCGCCTATGAGCTTTACAAAGCGCTGTTCGGGCAAGCCGAAGACATCATCCAAGGCAAGCAGCTCTTCATCGTGCCCTCCGGTCCGCTGACGCAGCTGCCGTTTCAGGTGCTGGTGACGGCGCCTCCCGGCGGCGACCCCAAATCCGCGGCGTGGCTTATTCGCGATCACGCGCTCACGGTCCTGCCTGCGGTCTCGTCACTGAAAGCGCTGCGCCGCGTGGCGCGGCCGAGCGCCGCCGCGAGGCCCATGATCGGCATCGGCAATCCGCTGCTCGAAGGGCCGAACGCCTCCTATGCCGGCCTCGCCAAGCTTGCGCGCGACAAGACAACATGCTCCGCGATCTCGCAGACAGAGGCCTCCGCCGCCGAAGCGCGCGGGGTGGCGAAAATCCAGACCCGGGGCGGATACGCCGATGTTTCCTTCCTTCGAAGGCAGGTTCCGCTTCCCGAAACGGCGGATGAATTGTGCGCCGTCGCCCGCGACGTCCACGCCGGCGCCGGCGACATCTACCTCGGGGCGCGCGCGACCGAGCGCGAAGTCAAGCATTCGAGCGAAACCGGGCAGCTCGCACAATACCGGATCGTGCATTTCGCGACCCATGGCGCGCTGGCCGGCCAGATTACCGGCAACGCCGAGCCGGGCCTGCTTTTGACGCCGCCCGAGAGTCCAAGCGAGGAGGACGATGGCTATCTCACGGCGTCCGAAATCGCCGGCCTGAAGCTTGACGCGGACTGGGTGATCCTCCCGGCCTGCAACACGGCGGCGGGCGGGGCGCAGGGCGCCGAAGCGCTTTCCGGCCTCGCTCGCGCCTTCATCTACGCCCAGGCGCGGGCCCTGCTCGTCTCGCATTGGGCCGTGAATTCGGACGCGACCGTCAAGCTCATCACCGGCGCGATCGGCCGGCTCGCCGCGGATAAATCCATGGGCCGCGCGGAGGCGATGCGCGCATCGATGCTTGCGCTCATCGACAGCGGGGAGCCGCTGGCGTCGCATCCGGCCTACTGGGCGCCGTTCGTAGTTGTGGGCGAGGGCGGCGCCGCACGATGATCGCTTTGGACGACGGGCGGTCGCGCAAGTTCGCCGCGCTTCCCGAGCACGGCGCCCGCTATCGCCGGCGTGGCCCGCGGATCTGTGATCATCCCGATGTGGTTCAGGCCCGGGATGACTGTGACAACGGCGTCGCCCTGGACGGCGCCGACCGACGGCTTAAGTCTCTCTGCGAAGAAAAATTCGTCCTTCTCCCCGACCAGGATCGCGAGCGGCGAGGCCGCGTTCTCAAGGTCCGTGGCGTAGTCGACCGTGGCGAAAGCGCGCATGAGCCGGAAGGAATAATGGCCCGTGAGAAGGTCCGCGCGCGCCGGCGGAATGCCGAACGCCAGCACAGGCAAATGATCGAAGGCGTGTATGCCGATCCGGTTCAGCAGCATGATCGCCATGATGCGGGGAACATAGGGCGTGACCCACGGGCTCCGTCCCGGTCTTGCCGTGGGCGCATAGGGTCCAAGCATCGGCGCGAGCAGAACCGTGCGCGCGAACATCTTGCCTGCCGCAGAACCGGCGATATGAAGCGCGAAGCCTCCTCCGGATGAAAAGCCGAGCAGAACGAGGTCCGCATCCGGCTGGCGCGCGCGAACTTCGGAGGCGAAGCCGGCGAGATCGTCGTCGAGTTGGGCTGCGTAATCGATGTCGCCGCGCCGGCCCGTGCCGCCATGGCCGCGGATATCGGGCGCGTAAACCGTCATGCCTTCCGCGCTAAGCGCCTTGGCGAGCGGATGCAGGCTGTGGCTCGTCGCGGACGAGCCGTAAATCGCGATCACGGCCAGATCCGGCTGCGCCGGATTTCGGTCGGCGGGCCAAACACGGAACGCCACGGATCCGCCACGGCCGGCCATGATCTGAACCGCCGGCAAGTCGCTGAAGTCCACACTCTCGAAAACCGCGCCGATTGAGGCAAGCGGCGCGGGAGAAGCGCCGGCGCCAAACGCGATCATGGCGGCCAGCCCAGCCAGCGCGACAAAAATTATGCAGGAGACGATCACGAGCATTGTTCGTCCCGCTTATCGGGCATTTGTTGCGGCATTGCGGCACTGAGCGGCTTGCCACGCCGCTGCCCCAGCTACGTTTGCGCATGTTGAATCTCGGAGCAATCACCAAGTAGGACCGCGAATGCTGATCGCAGCCATAAACCAAAAGAGAGGCGTCCATGGCGAAAGCGCATTACGAAATCGTCGAACATGATGGGGGCTGGGCGTACAGGGTTGAGGGCACATACTCGGAAACTTTTCCCACCAAAGCCGCCGCGGAAGCCGCCGCTCTTCGTGCCGCATCCGAGCAGAAGCTGCCGGGCGAATCCGGGGACATCGAGTTTGAGGACAGCGGGGGCCGATGGCGCACCGAACATTCCGCGGGCGACGACCGGCCCGACACGGATGTGGCTTAGCCACGGCGAACGCGCCCGCTTTCCGATTGCTTTGCGACCCCCCCCGGATTGAGCTCAAGACGGTGGGGGTGCGCCAATTTCAGCCGCCAGCCCCTCTTCCTGCTGCGAAGGCTGCCAGATAGGCGCCGTTAGTCCCCAGCTGCGACTGGGCAGCGTCGATTATCGGTGACGCGTCACTGGATCTAAATATCGCGATCTGATACCTGATCCACGCAAGCGTGACTGGCATTTCAACCGGGGTATGGCATGGCATTTCGATTTGGGATGGCGCATTTCACCGTGACCGTCCGGCGTTGGAGGCCTGTCATAGTAACGCTCGCGGCCATTGCCGCGCTGACGGCGCTGCCCGCCGGCGCCGAAGAGAGGCAGGCGCGAGCGGCGCGCCCAACGGAGTCGACGGCGCCGCGCCACGCGGGCGAGCCGATCATGGCGATCGTGTCGATCAAGTCCCAGCAAGTCACTTTCTATGACGAGGACGGATGGATCCTGCGGGCGCCGGTCTCGACCGGAACCAAGGGACGTGAAACGCCAGCCGGCGTCTTTGCCGTCCTGGAGAAGGACGTGGACCACCATTCCAGCCTCTATGACGATGCCTCGATGCCGCACATGCAGCGCATCACCTGGAACGGCATCGCGCTGCACGGCGGCCCGCTGCCCGGCTATGCGGCCTCGCACGGCTGCGTGCGGATGCCCTTCGGCTTTGCGGAGAGGCTGTTCGACAAGACGCGGATCGGGATGCGGGTGATCATCTCGCCGGACGACGCAGCCCCGGTCGAGTTTTCTCACCCGGCGCTGTTCATGCCGAACGCAGAGGCGGTCGCCGCCGCGCCGGCGCGCGCCGAGAGGCTCGCCCGCGAGGCCGCGGAGGCCGCCACGTCGGCCGATGAAACGAAGAAAGCCGCCGCGGCATCGGCCCGCGAGACGGCGTCGCTCACGGCGTCGCTGCGCAAGCTGGAAATGCTCAAGACGCGGGCCGACGCCGAACTCGCCCACGCCGAAAAGGCGCTTGCCGCCGCAAAGACGGACCAGGCTAAGGCCCGCGCCGAGGATTTGAAGATCAAGGCTGCTAGCAGGGCTGTGGAAGCGGGGACTCAGTTCGAAACCGCAAGAGCCCATGCCAAAGCGAGGCTCGACGCCGACGCCAGCGCAAAGGACGCCGCCAAGGCGGCCGCGAAGAGACAGGCCGACGCGGCAAAGGCGGCCATAGAGGCGAAGCTCGCGCTCGAGCCGGTCTCGGTCTACATCAGCCGCGCGACGCAGAAGCTCTACGTGAAGCGCAACACGCATAAGCCGTGGACGGACGGCGGCGAGGTGTTCGATTCGACCATTGAGGTTCCGGTCACGATCCGCAATCCCGACAAGCCAATCGGCACGCATGTGTTCACGGCGATGGCGCGCAACGGCGCGGGCTTGCGATGGACCGTGGTGACGATCGACAACGGGGACGACGCCAAGAGCGCTCTCGACCGCATCGCCATCCCTAAGGATGTGCTCGATCGCATCGCGCCAACTGCGTCGCCGCGATCCTCGATCATCGTCTCGGACGAGCCGCTGAGCCGGGAGACCAACTTTCGCACCGAGTTCGTGGCAGTGCTGAACAACCAGCCCCAGGGCGGCTTCGTGACGCGCCGGCCTACCCCTGCATTCGCGAGCGGCGGCGGATGGGGCGACGGCTTCTTCGACTTTTTTGGGGGCGATCAAAGGCGGCAACGCGTCGGCCGGCCGTCACAGGGCTGGGGGTGGTGAGACGCAGCGCGGTGCGCGGATAACGCATGGCCGCTTAGGGTTATCTTCGGCCTTCTGGAGCATAGCCATTGTCTCCGCTCTAGGAGCCGATAGCTTTTGCCGTGCCGGAAAACCGCTTCACACCTTTCCGGGCGCACTCTAGAGCATCGGACTTAAAGTCGGAATTCGGGCTCATGCCCTTCAGCGTCGTCCCCGCGAAAGCGGGAATCCAGCTATATCGACGCTCGTCGAATACTGGGTCCCCGGCCTTCGCGGGGACGACGAAAAGGCGGCTGCGTCCGATTGAACGCACGATGCTCTAGCCTGGCGGGTCTTTTCGCAGATCTATTTGTTGGCGGGTTTTCGTTCGCTTAAAAAAAATGGCCGGGTCGCGCCCGGCCATGCCATTCTTACTGTGGCGCGCCTTCAGGACGCAGCCTCGTCCGGCTTCGGATCGGCGTCCGGAAGCGGCGATCCGTTTCCAGCTGGCGCGCCATTTCCGTTGCGCGCATTGAAAGGCTTGAACTGCTGCTGCTCGCCTATCGGCCTGCGGCGCCGCCGCCTCGGCAGCCTGTCGCCATCCGGCTGACCGGCGAAGGGCTCGGCGCCATGAGGCGCGGTCCCGTTCGGCGCGGGGACGGCCGGTTGCGGCTGAATTTGCGGAAAGGCGTTCTGCGGAATGTAGGGCTGCGGCTGGTTTGGATTGTAGGCCACGCGCTCGGGGAACTGCCGTTCGGGGAACTGCCGCTGGGGAGCCTGCTGCTGCGGCTGCTGGTGCTGCGGCGGCTGATGCTGCTGCGGAACGTAGTCGTCGGCGTCGCCGTCCTCACCATCGTCGTAATCGCGCGAATAAGCGTCCTGTCCGAACCGCCCATTCATGGGCAGCTGGCCCTCCATGCCCGGCGCGGCTGGGTTCTGCGCCTGGGCCGCGAGGATGATGCGGTTATAATGTTCGGCGTGCTGAAGATAATTCTCGGCGGCGACGGTGTCGCCGGAGGACATCGCATCTCTCGCCAGGGAAGAATATTTCTCTGCGATGTGCATGGCGGTACCGCGGATCTTGACGTCGGGACCACTCGATTCGTAGTTCCGGCTCAATGCGTTTCCTGGCTTACGGCCGCCGCGATTACGGCCTCTGCGGCTTTGCTGTCCTTGCCTCATGGGTCCTATCTTGATCGAGGTCACACGCTGTTAATTTACGCAAACCAAGCAGTCGTCACGTTTGCGGTGTCAAAAACTCTCAGTCTAGCCTGCCAGTTAGAGAACTGTGCGACGCTAACTTCAGAAGCGGATTATGCAGGCCCACCGTTCCCAGGAAACGCGCCGCCAATAGCGTAGACGGCGCTCACTTCCGTAGCATCCGGTCCAAACGCCAAATTTTTGGTAGCCCTACGTCTCAATGGCCTCGTCCATCTCTCCAACCCGCTGCGGGGTTTCACGACGAGGTCGCCTCTCTCACGACCCTATCCCGAAAGAATCGGATTTCCAACCTTTTTTTTGGACGCCGCTTCCTAGCGCGCCGACTGTCGCACTCCTGCAACGGCGCGCTGTTTGCCGTTCAAATCGGTCAAAATCCAGGCTGCGAAGCCTCCGCTTGTGGAGGCGGCCCGCATCATCATCTCGCGGACGCGCATCCCTTGCACCGCTCCTGTTTCCAAAACGAGAAAGCCATTTTCGCGAAGCACTCTGATAGCTTGAGAAAGAATGGCCCGGTAGGCGTCGAGCCCGTCTTCGCCGCCATCGAGCGCGAGCCGCGGATCGTAATCTCTCACCTCGGCAGCAAGCCCGGCGATGTCCGAAGACTCGATATAGGGCGGATTGCTGACGATGATATCGAATGAGGCGCCGCTCAGAGCGTCGAGCCAATCTGCACATAAGAAGGCGGCGCGCGGAAGCAATCCCAGCGCACGCAAATTTTCCCGCGCAATCAAGGCGGCGTCCGGGTTGAGGTCCACGCCGACGCCCTCGGCGAGCGGCAATTCGGACAGGAGCGCGCCGAGCAGGCAGCCGGAGCCCACGCCGAGATCGAGAATGCGCAGGCGCCTGCCGCCAAGCCCGTTCTCCCGCAAGTGAGCAAGCACCGCCTCGACCAGAAGCTCGGTCTCAGGCCGCGGATCGAGCGTATGCGGCGAAAGCCCGAACGAAAGCCCCCAGAATTCCCGGCGGCCCGCGATGCGCGAAACCGGCTCGCCCGCGAGACGGCGCGCGGCGGCCTCGTTCAAGCGGGCGGCCGCCTCGGGCGATAGCGGCAGCTTGCCCTTCGCGATGGTCTCTTCCTGCGTAAAGCCGCATGCGTGCGCGACGAGCAGCCGCGCGTCGAGCCCGGGCGAGGGCAGCCCCGCCCCTTTCAGCGCCGCGTTCAGCCGGCGCACGGCATCGCCGGCGGTGAGCGCCGCCGGCCCGGAATACGCCGCGTCAGGCATTTGTCCCCACCACATCCGCCGCGAGCTGGCTCGACTGGCGCTCGGTGATGAGCGCGTCGATGATCGTGTCGAGCCCCTCGCCTTCCATGATCTGCGGCAAGTTATAGAGCGTGACGTTCACGCGATGGTCGGTGACGCGGCCTTGCGGAAAATTGTAGGTGCGGATGCGCTGCGAGCGGTCGCCCGAGCCGATCTGGTCCTTGCGCTCGGCGGCCCGCGCATCGGCGGCCTTGGTGCGCTCCATGTCGTAAAGCCTGGCGCGCAACACCTGCATGGCGCGGGCGCGGTTCTGATGCTGCGACTTCTCGCTCGACGTGACGATCATGCCGGTCGGGATGTGCGTGATGCGCACCGCCGAGTTCGTCGTGTTCACGTGCTGGCCGCCCGCGCCGCTCGCCCGCATGGTGTCGATGCGGATGTCCTCGGCGCGGATCTCGATGTCGATCTCCTCGGCCTCGGGCAGAACCGCGACCGTCGCCGCCGAGGTGTGGATGCGGCCCTGGTTCTCGGTCTCGGGCACGCGCTGCACGCGATGCACGCCCGACTCGAACTTCATGCGCGCGAACACGCCCTTGCCCGTGATGCTCGCCACCACTTCCCTGAAGCCGCCCGCGTCTGCGTCGCTCGCCGACAAAACCTGAACCTTCCAGCCCTTCAAGTCCGCATAACGCTGGTACATGCGGAAAAGGTCCGCCGCGAACAGCGCCGCCTCTTCGCCGCCCGTGCCCGCCCGCACTTCGAGGATCGCGCTTTTCTCGTCCGCCGCGTCCTTCGGCAGAAGCATGATCTGAAGCTCGTGCTCCAGCGACTCGATCTTCGGTTCGAGCGTCTCCAGCTCCTCGCGGGCGAGTTCGGCCATCTCGGCCTCGGACGCCGGATCGTCGATCAACTGGCGAAGGCTGTCGCGCTCTTCCTGCGCGCCCTGCACGGCCTTGATCGCGGCCACGAGCGGGTCCAGCTCCGCGAACTCTTTCGAAAGCTTCACGAAGGTCTCGTGGTCGAGGCCCGACGAAAGCTGCGTCTGAAGCGTTTCCCACCGGCCCACAAGGCGGTTCAATTTTTCTTTTGGAATGGACGTCATGGATCCCTGCTCCGCCTTGGCGGCGAGAATGAAAGCCGTCACCGATCGAAGGCCCGAATAGAACCGGCCTGCTCTCTACGCAAGCGGCTCTTAAATATCAATGTTTTCTTTCTGGGCGAAGTCGGCCAGTTCGCGCCGGATGTTGGGGCTGTTCTTGTCCACCAGCTCCAGCACCGCTTCGCGAAGCCTCTTCGCATTCAGCGACAGCACCATCGCCTTCACCGGACCGACCGAGGCCGGCGCCATCGATATCGAGCGGAAGCCAAGGCCGATCAAGGCCATGGCCTCGATGGGCGCCCCGCCATCTCGCCGCACAGGGCGAAATCCGCGCCATGCGCCTTCGACTTCTCGGCGACGATCCGCAGGGCCTTCAGCGCCGACGGGTTGAGCGAATTGAAGCGGCGCGCCACGCGGTCGTTCTCGCGGTCCGCGGCGAAAAGAAACTGGAGGAGGTCGTTGCTGCCGACCGAAACGAAATCCACGAGCGGCAGAATGGCGTCGAGCTGGAACAGGATCGAGGGCACTTCGATCATAATGCCGATGCGCGTCTTCGCCGGCAGTTCGTGGCTGTGCGCCTTGGCGTGCTCGATCTCCTTGTCGATCAGGGCTTTCGCAGCCAGGAACTCGGAGATATCGGCGATGAAGGGCAGCATGACCGAAAGTTCGCGCCCGGCGCCCGCCCTAAGCAGCGCGCGCACCTGCGTCCGGAACAGCCCCGGCCGGTCGAGCGACATGCGGATCGCGCGCCATCCAAGCGCCGGGTTCTCCTCGTGGAATTTCCGGAGATAGGGCAGAACCTTGTCGCCGCCGACATCGAGCGAGCGGAACACCACGCGCCGGCCCGGCGCCATGTCGAGCACCCGCGAATAGGCGGCCTGCTGCTGCTCCATCTTCGGGAACTTGGTCGCCACCATGAATTGCAGCTCGGTGCGGAACAGCCCGATTCCGTCCGCGCCGCTTTGATAGAGGTGCGGCATGTCCACCAAAAGGCCGGCGTTCATGTTGAGGTGGACGCGCTCCCCATCCCGCGTCACGGCTGGCGCATTGCGCAGCTTGAAGAACTTCGCCTGGCGCCGAGCGCGGAAGCGGGCCTTGTCGGCGTAGGCCCGGATCAGCTCCAGCGAGGGCCGGATGTGAAACTGCCCCGTTGCGGCGTCGAGGATCGCCGGATCGCCGTGGTCCGCGACGGCCACCACGTCCGGAACCTGCACGAGGACGGCGAGGTTGAACGAGCGCGCCACGATGGAGACATGCGAGGTCGCGCCGCCATCCTCGATGACGAGCCCGCGCAGCTTCTTGGGGTCGTAATCGAGAAGTTCGGCCGCGCCCATATTATGCGCGACGAGAATGGCGTCGTTCGGCAGCCTGCTCAAGGCGGCGGCCTGATCGTGGCCCTGCAGCGTGCGCAGCATCCGGTTCGACAGATCGTCGAGGTCGTGCGCGCGATCCCGCCAAAAGCTGTCGCCCGTCTTCATAAGCTGCGTGCGCATGTTCTGCTGGACGCGCTCGACAGCCGCCTCCGCCGTCAGGCCCGCCGAGACCGCGTCGCGCATACGCCGCGCCCATCCCCGGTCGTTGGCGAGCATCTGGACAGTCTCGATAATCTCCTTGTGGTCGCCATTCGATGGCGAATTGTCCTCCAGGAGACGCTTGATGTCCTCCCTGACCCGGTCGAGCGCCTCGTCCAGGCGCTTCAGCTCCGCCGGGATGTTGTCCGCGAAGAACTTCAGGACCGCGGGCCTCGGCTCGTGCAGCGCGATATGGCCGAGCGCAAGCCCGTCGGCGAGCGGCATGCCTTTCAGCGTGATCGAGGTGTCGCGCCGGTTCGGAGCAGCCGAAACCGCGCCGGCGAAAACGCCCGATCCGATCATCTCCGCCAGAACCATCGCCGTCGTCTCAAGCGCCTCGACCTCTTCGTCGGTGTACTTCCGTTCGATTTTGTTCTGAACGGTCAGCACGCCGATGGTCCGGCGGTCGCGCACGATGGGCACGCCGAGGAAGGAGTGATAGATCTCCTCCCCCGTTTCGGGCTTGTAGGAAAAGGACGGGTGCTTCTGGGCGTCGGACAGGTTCACGGGCTCGCCCCAGGACGCGATCAGCCCGACGAGGCCTTCGCCCTTCTTCATGCGCAGCGTGTGGACGGCCTCTTTGCGCAACCCCTCGGTTGCGTAAAGCTCGAGCGCATCGTCCGGCAGCCGGACATAGATCGAGCTAACCTCGGCAATCATGTTCGAGGCGATGACTTTGACGATGCTGTCCAGCTTGGCTTGGGGCTCCGAGGCGCTCGCCATGATCGCCCGCAGTTGCCGGATCAGCACCCAGGGTGCACGCTCAGTCCAGGGCATTTGCCCGGTTCCAATAACCTATTGGTTTTGAGGTCGGAGGCGCCATCATCCCTAAGCGCCTCACATTAATGCTGCCACTTTACGTCCGATCCAAGCCGAACAAGCTATGGAGCGTCTTCACGGCCGCCTCCGTATGCGCCGCGCCGATAAGCACGCTAATCTTGATTTCGGACGTGGATATCGCCTGAATGTTAATTTGTTTCTCGGCCAGGGCCTGGAACATCTCGGCGGCGACGCCCGCGTGGCTGCGCATGCCGACGCCGATGACGGACACCTTTGCGACATCGGTGTCGCCGCGCAGGTCGCTGTAGCGGAGGCTGTCCTTGCGGCCGCGAAGCACCTGCAGCGCGCGCTGAAGCTCGGATGCGGCGACGGTGAAGGTGAGATCGGTGGTGCGGCCATCTTCCGAAATGTTCTGGACGATCATGTCCACGTTGATGTTCGCCTCCGAGAGCGGCATGAAGATGCTTGCCGCCACGCCGGGCTTATCCTCGATCTTGAGGACGGTCACCTTCGCTTCATCCTTCGCGTAGGCTATGCCGCTGACAACGTGATGCTCTAACATGTCCGTTTCGTCGCAAACAAGCGTCCCGCACTTTTCGGCAACTCCGGCTCGGGCGGGCTCGCAACTTTCTGGCAGATCGAAGCTAGAACGCACTTGTACACGCACCCCTTGCGCCATTGCAAGCTCCACGGAGCGCGTCTGAAGCACTTTCGCGCCCTGGGACGCCATTTCAAGCATTTCCTCGTAGGAGACGCGCGACAGCCTCTTGGCCTCGGGCACAATGCGCGGATTTGTTGTATACACGCCGTCCACGTCTGTATAGATGTCGCAGCGCTCGGCCTTGAGCGCGGCGGCAAGCGCGACCGCGCTCGTGTCGGAGCCGCCGCGGCCGAGCGTGGTGATGCGATTGGAGGCCGTAACCCCCTGGAACCCCGCGACGACGGCGACCTCGCCCTGGCCGAGGCGGCGCGAAAGCTCCCCGGTCTCGATCCGGTCGATGCGCGCCACGCCGTGCGCGCCGTCCGTCAGGAGCGGAATCTGCCATCCTTGCCAGGAGCGGGCGCTCACCCCCATCGATTGCAGGATGATCGCCAGCAGGCCGGCCGTGATCTGCTCGCCGGAAGAGACGACGGCGTCATATTCGCGCGTGTCGTGCTGCGCGCAAGCCTCCCGCGTCCAGGCGACGAGCTGGTTCGTGTGCCCCGCCATGGCCGAAACCACCACGGCGACGCGATTGCCCGCATCCGCCTCCCGCTTCACATGCAGGGCGGAGTTTCGTATGCGGGCGATGTCGGCGACGGAAGTTCCGCCAAATTTCATGACGAGGAGCATGGTCGTGGGCTATGGTGCAAGAGTGAAATCAGAGCGCCGCGGCAGGACCGCGCGGCGCCGGAGGATATGAGAAAGGCCATCGATGGGGATTGAGGCAGAAACACGGCGTAGCCCCTCGCTGGACGCGGCTGAGTTGCGTCATTTCGAAGGGCTTGCCAAGGAGTGGTGGGACGAGCGCGGCAAATTCGGCGGAACTCCATGCATTCAATCCTGCGCGCCTCGCTTTCATCGTTGCGGAAGTACAACGGTGGCGGGACCGGCAGAACCAAACCTTTCGCCCCCTCGACGGGCTTGCGGTTCTCGACATCGGCTGCGGCGGCGGCATCCTGTCGGAACCGCTCGCGCGGCTTGGCGGTACTGTAACAGGAATCGACCCCGTCGAGGAGTCGATTGGCGTCGCAACGGTTCACGCCAGGAAGCAGGGGCTCGCCATCGATTACCGCGCGGCGACGGCCGAGGAACTGGCCGCCGAGGGGCGCGCCTTCGACCTCGTCGTCGCCTCCGAAGTCATCGAGCATGTGGCGGACGTGGCGTCCTTTCTGGCGACGTGCCGCGCGCTCGCGAAGCCGGGCGGAACTCCTGATCGTTTCGACGCTCAACCGGACGCCGAAAGCCTATGGGCTCGCCATCGTGGCGGCGGAGCGCATCCTCGGGATGGCCCCGAAAGGGACGCACGATTGGAAGAAGTTCATAAAGCCTGAAGAGCTCGATGCGGCGCTCAAGATCGCGGGATTCGATCCCGGCCGGCATTGCGGCATGGTTTTCAAGCCGCTCATGGGCGCCTGGTCCCTCTCGGGGAAGGATCTTTCCATAAACTACATCGTGGCGGCGGAGGCGGCGTGAACGAGCGTTTTAGCGTGCGCGAGGTCAGAGCGGGGGACGAGGCGGGCTGGCGGCGTCTCTGGCAGTGCTATTGCGACTTTTACGCGGTCACGGTTACGCCGAAGGTCACGTCCGAGCTGTGGCGCAGGATCATGGACAAGCAGTCGCCGATCCATGCGCTTGTCGCGGAAACCGAAGGGAGCGCCGGGCGGCGGCCCCGGCTTGTCGGCTTCGCCAACCATGTGCTGCACCCCTACACCTGGGGGACGGAGCTTATCTGCTACCTCGAAGACCTGTTCGTGGAGGAGGACGCGCGCGGCTCGGGCGCGGGGACGGCGCTGATCGAGGCGCTCATCCAGCTCTCGCGGGACAATGGCTGGGCGCGCCTCTACTGGCATACGCATCGGGACAATGAAGCCGCGCGCTCTGTCTACGACAAGATCGCGCCCGTCGATCCGTTTGTGCGCTACACGGTAAAGGCCGCGCCATAATCGAAACTGCCGCACGGCGGCGCCCGGTTCCAGTTTCCTTCAGCCCCTGCGCTGCGCCGGGACATCGGAGCTGCTTTCCTGCTTTTGGAATAAATGCCATCGCACTTAGGAGACAATTCAGACAAGCCGGGTATCGTCCGAACGTTTCATCGCCACAAAGGAACCGGAAATGCGCGGACCTCTCAAGCCTCATGAAGGCGGCGATTGTGAGTTCGACCTCGCCGGCATCCTCCTGCGCGGCGTGGATGTCTGGAACCCGTGGAGGATGCAAAATGGCGGGCTCGCGATCGATCTCAGCGGGGCCGATCTTGGAGACGCCGATCTCCGGGGCGCCGATCTGAGCGGCGCCGGCCTCAGATGGAGCTACCTTGGCCGGGCCAATCTCAGCGGCGCCGATCTGCGCGGCGCGGACCTGAACGAGGCCATCCTTTGCCAAACCAATCTGAACGAGGCCGACCTGCGGGAAGCCAATCTCAAGCAGGCGGATCTTGAAGAGGCCGGCCTTCGAAGGGCCAAGCTTGGAGGGGCCGATCTGAGCGGAGCTTATCTGAGGCACGCGAACCTGAGAGAGGCCGTTCTTCCAGCGGCCATTCTCGTCAAAGCCATCCTCAGCGGCGCCATTCTGATCGGCGCCGATCTCTTCAAGGCGGACCTCAGCGCCGCCAGCGCTCGCCACGCCAAGCTTAACTCGACCAGGCTGCGCGAGGCTAACCTCACGGAAGCCGATCTCTATGGGGCGCATATCAATCGGGCCGATCTTCGCGGGACCAATTTCACAGGCGCCAATCTGAGAGAGGCTTCGTTGGAGAGTTCCCTTCCTGGCGGCGGCCGATCTTACCGGCGCCGATCTTCGCGGGGTCAGCCTGTTCGGAACCCGGCTCGAAAAGACCATTCTGAGCCGGGCAAATCTTAGCGGCGTCGATTTCCGGGACGCCACGATCGACCGCGCCGACCTCCGCGGCGCCAACCTTCGAGAGGCCAATTTTGACGGCGTCGATCTCAGTGAAACTCTAACCTAGTGGCCCACGCTGTCCGTGCTGCGCTGCTCCGAATATGAAGAGTAGCCAATAGCCGATCCTCGTTTGTGACGCAGTAAGGATAGGCGCCAAGGCGCTTTCCGGGGTGACGCTTACCGATAGATGCGGCTGATCTTCGAGCCTTCGAGCGTCAGGTTGTACATCAAGCCTTTCTGGTCGAAGATGAAGGCCACGACCGGGTTCGCGATCGTATTCGTGTCGACGGCCGCTCCCGCGCCCACCGCTATGACCGCCACAGAACCGTCGACGCCGATTTTCCAGCCATTCTTATAGGTGAAGGCGTCGAGCGCTTCCGGCGTCATGAACATGATGATGACCGAGCGCGCCTGGGCGCCGAGCTGGAAGCCAAAGGAGGCCGAGACGGAGTTGTAATAGGCCGCGGGCCTGCCCCGCACCAGAAGCGCGCCTTCGCCATACTCCCCGCCGAAACCGAAGCCCGCCTTCACGATGACCGGGAAAACCAGGATGCCCGCGGCTCTGTGCGCAAAATCCCTCGACCAGTAGGCGTGGCGTTGAAAAGCGGTCGAGCGCGGCGCCGACGCCCGCGTCGATTTCGTAAGCCGTGGAGGCTTGCGCCTCGGCCGCCGGTCCGAATGCCGCGAGCGCCGATGCGGCGCCGAACCCCAAGGCCTCTCGTCTGGAGAACCCCATGAAACCCTCCTCAGCCGTAGCCGCGCCGATGAGGCGCCCGGCATCTTTAACGGATGCGCCCGCTCCTCTATTCCGGCTTGGGTTTGTGAAGGGCGGCGCTTTCGCGGCGCACGCTAAAGCAACGCCGTCGCTTATCGGACCAGTACCCTTAAAACAAAACGGATTTTGGGCGAAACTTGGCCGAACTGGAGTGCGTCCGGAAAAGTGTGAAGCGGTTTGACGCACGGCAAAACAAAGAGCTGGAGCGCGCTTTCGATTTCATCGAAGGCGTATAATGCGAATCGCCATGCGTTACGGCCCTTTCAGCAGGTGACGCTGTGTGGTATCATAATACCGCAAAAACCACTGCTTTTTGCAAAGCGAACCCAATAGAGTTAATCGGCCGTATATGCTCAAACGGCCCGGCGAGCGGCATAGAGTTCAGCATATTCAGCGGTTGGTACAAGCTTTAGAGCATCGTGCATTTAATGGGACGCAGCCGCCTTTTCGCCGGCCCCGCGAAGGCGGGGACCCACTATTCGCCGAGCGTCGAGATTACTGGTGACGCCCAAGGGCATGAGCCCGATTCCGGCTTTAAGTCCGATGCTCTAGAGCGGCTGCGTTGCGGCGGCGCGCTCGCGCTGGATCTTCTGGTATCTCCTGATAAGGAGATTACGCCGGAGTCTCGACAGGTGATCGATGAAAAGGATGCCTTCGAGGTGGTCGATCTCGTGCTGGACCACGGTCGCCTGCAAGTCCGCGAAGTCGTGCTCCTGCAGCTTGCCTTCGAGATCGACGTAGCGGACGCGCACAAGCGCTGGGCGCTCCACTTCCGCGTACATCTGCGGGATGGAGAGGCAGCCTTCCTCATGCACGCGCGGCGTATCCCCCGACGACAGGATTTCCGGGTTGATCAGCACGAATGGGTTCTTGGGCACGCCCTCGCCCTTAACGGTGTCGAGCACGAGGATGCGGCGCAGAACGCCGAGCTGCACCGCGGCAAGGCCGATGCCGGGCGCGGCGTACATCGTTTCGAGCATATCGCTCGCGAAGCTCCGCACCTCGTCGCCGACGGTTTCCACGGCGGCGGATTTCTGGCGAAGGATCGGGTCTGGCAGCGTGACAATCGGCAATTTTGGCATGCGGAGCAGATAAGCGAGAGGCGCGGTCTGGTCAACGCTTTACTTATTAAGGTCGGGCGGGATTTTGCTAAGGCAACGCTCAGGCTGGTTGAAATCTGCGTGAACGCTTCGATCCGGCGGCGCGGCGCCTCAAGCTTCGAGGCCAGTCTCGCCAACCTGAAGCCCGCCGCCGGGCGCCAGGCCGCGTCATTCTTCCGGCGCCGGCTCCGCCCAAAGGTCGTAATCGCCGGAATTGACGATTGTGGCGCGGACAAGATCGCCGGGCGCCAAGCCATCCGCGCCGTCGATGAAGACGGCGCCGTCGATTTCGGGCGCGTCCCAGGCGGAGCGGCCGGTGGCGCCGTCGTCGTCCACGGCGTCGATCAGCACATCCATCGTCTTGCCGACCTGCCCGGCGAGCACGGCGGCGCTTATCTCGCGCTGTGCGGCCATGAGGCGCTCGTAGCGTTCGGCCTTGACCTCCTCCGGCACATGGGCGCCAAGATCGCGGCTCGCGGCGCCTTCCACGTTCTCGTATTTGAAGCAGCCCACCCGCGTAAGCCGCGCCTCGCGCAGCCAATCGAGCAGGAAGGCGAAGTCCTCCTCCGTCTCGCCGGGGAAGCCGGCGATGAAGGTGGAGCGCAAAGCCAGATCGGGGCAGATCGCGCGCCAGCGTGCGATGCGCTCCAGCGTCTTTTCCTGGTTCGCGGGGCGGCGCATCGCCTTCAGCACAAGCGGCGAGGCGTGCTGGAACGGAATGTCGAGATAGGGAAGGATCTTGCCATCCGCCATCAGCGGGATCAGTTCGTCGGCGTGCGGATAGGGGTAGACGTAATGCAGCCGCACCCAGGCGCCGAGCTGGGACAGCGCCTCGCAAAGCTCCGTCAGCCGCGCCTTGACGGGCGCGCCGCGCCATTCGCTCTGCGCATATTTCAGGTCGAGGCCGTAGGCGCTCGTATCCTGGCTGATGACGAGCAACTCCTTCGCGCCGCCTTCGACCAGCGCTTCGGCCTCTGAGAGCACATCCGCCGCGCTGCGGCTGGCGAGATCGCCGCGCAGGCTCGGAATGATGCAGAACGAGCAGCGGTTGTTGCAGCCTTCGGAAATCTTCAGATAGGCGTAATGCGGCGGGGTGAGGCGAAGGCCTGCGCGCGGCGCCAGATCGAGGAACGGCGCGTGCGGCGGCGGCGCGGCGGCGTGGATCGCGCCCATCACGGCGTCGTATTGATGCGGACCGGTGACGGCGAGCACATCGGGGAACGCGTCGCGAATGCGCTTGTCCTCGACGCCGAAACAGCCCGTCACGATGACGCGGCCGTTCTCCGCCATCGCCTCGCCGATGGCCTCCAGGCTCTCGGCCTTCGCGCTGTCGAGAAAGCCGCAGGTGTTCACCACCACGAGGTCGGCGCCGTCGAAGCTAGGCGCGATGGCGTAGCCCTCGCTGCGCAGCCGCGTCAGGATGCGCTCGCTGTCGACCAGCGCCTTCGCGCAGCCGAGGCTCACAAATCCAACCTTCGGCGCGCTCGCCTCAGCGGCGCGCTTTTGCGGCGTCTTCGCCATGCTTGCGATCATCCTCGCGGAAACAAAAAGAGCGCCGTCGCGGCGCTCCGCCACTGTAGCGATCTTGTATGGCGCCATAAAGAGTTTGCGCCAAGCCGTCGCGCTATCGAGCTACGCACCGGCTCCAGGCAAATCCGTAACTTTCCCGAAGCTGTCTAAACGTATGCGCTCGCCATCAATTGCAAGCTTCATCTCAACGTTGTGGCAATTCCCATTAGTCATCATGCTGGCGCCACGGGCTGGACTGAAAGCTTGGATGACGACCTAGATAAAATAGGTATTTATGGGAGCAGGGCCGATGCACTGGCGTTACCGTTCCACGGTCATCGGAGGTATCGCTTCCGCGACGGCTCTTGTTACGGTTTCGATGGGCTACGCATTCGGGCTTGAGCAGAATCTGGCGGCTGCCGGGCTTCGTTTCCTGACAACATTTGTCGTAACCTCTGTCGCGCTTGCCGTGGCCGCGCGGTTGAACAGGCCGGAAAAGCCGGCGGAAGCGGCTGGTAGGGATGACCCTGATGGCCTCCCCTTTTCAGCCATCGAGCCCACCCTACCGCTGGATGACCCTCTGGATATTGAACGTCTCAGCGAGGCGGTATCTGCATGTAGTCCCTTCGTCCATATAACGGTCGAGCATGTACAGAACGCCATCAACGATACCGAGGCGGCGGCCATGACCGTCATGACCAGACTTCAAGGAGCGGATCGTGTCCTCGACGGACTTGTGCGATACTTGCAGGGAAGCTCCAATGGAAAAATAATTCCAATCATAGAACAAACGCAGGAGTGCCTTCGCACGAACAACGGGCTTTTCAGCCAGTTCCTTGCGCAAAGAACCGAAGCGATGAAGGAGAGCCGCAACCGTCTCGGCTGCATAACCGACCTGGTTCGCAGTCTGGACGGTATCGCTCATAGCGTTCAAGAGGTGGCGCAGCAGACGAACTTGCTCGCGCTCAACGCCACGATTGAAGCGGCGCGGGTCGGGGAGGCTGGCCGTGGATTTGCCGTGGTGGCGGCCGAGGTGAAAGCGTTGTCGCGGCAATCCGACAGGGCGGCAAAGGACATTAGCGAAGGCCTGCAAACGCTGAGAACCGCGATCGACGAGAGCGTCGAAGCCCTGACGGTGCGCCAGGCGCGCGAGGAGAAGCTGGATTTGGACTTCGATAACGCTCACAATCGATGCACTGGGAAAGGACCTGAAATCTCTCGTCGGGCAGGAGCAGGAGATAATCCTCAAGACACAACAAGACAGCGAAAAGATAGCCCAAATCGTAATAGAGCTGCTTGGGTCAATGCAATTTCAAGACCTGGTTCGCCAAAAGCTAAACCAAGCCACTGAGAACGTTACAAATATCATAAATCATGCGGTTAGCTTAACAGCGTTCGTTCAAGACGCGCGCAGCGGAAACAAGTTGTCCTATAATGCCGATCATAATAACGGGACCGCGTTCAATGGTAACGCAACCTCCATCGATGCCGCCAGAGAAATGCCAATCGAACTATTCTGAGTAGCCGGCGTGACAATCATCGCGCCCTTCAGGCGGCCCTGCTAGAGCATCGTGCATTTAATCGGATGCAGCGGCGTTTTCGTCGTCCCCGCGAAAGCGGCGACCCAGTATTCGATGAGTGTCGAGACACCTGGATTCCCGCTCGGGTTTAGCCCCGCGAAGGCGGGGCCGGGAATGACGCCGAGGGCATGAGGCCGATTCCGGCTTTACGTCCGATGCTCTAGTGCACTGACGCAAACATAAGATTCACAAAATGCGCGAAGCAGGCGATACTTCGCGCATGGCTCAGACTGTTTGCATCATCCTCTCCGCCGAAGACCGCACGCGCTTGACGGCGGTCGTTCAGGATCGCAACCGGCTTCACAAGCATGTGCAGCGGGCAAAGATCGTTCTCCATTCCGCCGAGCGGCGCTCAGTTCTCGACATATCGCATTTGAGCGGCGTCAGCCGTCCGGCCGTTTGGCGCTGGCAGCGACGCTACGCCGAGAACGGGGTGGCTGGGCTTCTTCGCGATAAGACGCGCAAGCCGGGCAAGGCGCCCTTGCCGGCGAAGACGGTGGCGAAAGTGCTGGCGCTGCCGTGCTCCGAGCCGCCGGGAAACGCCACGCATTGGACCGGCCGCGCGGTCGCGAAGGCCGTCGGCATAAGCCTTCGAGCAGTGCAGCGCATCTGGGAGGCGCATCGCCTCCAGCCGCATCGCTTGCGCACCTTTAAGAAGTCCAACGATCCCGCCTTCGTCGAGAAAGTCGAGGATGTGGTCGGCCTTTACATGAACCCACCCTGCCACGCGGTCGTCTTGTCGATCGATGAGAAAAGCCAGATCCAGGCGCTCGACCGAACACAGCCGGGACTACCGCTGAAGCCGGGCAAATGCGCAACCATGACCCACGATTATAAGCGCAACGGAACCACGACGCTGTTCGCCGCGCTCAACCTGCTCGACGGAACCGTGCTCGGTCGCTGCATGCAACGCCACCGCCATCAGGAATTCATCAAGTTTCTCAATGCGGTGGAGCGCAAGGTCCCGGCTGGCAAGATCATCCACGTCATTCTGGACAACTACGGAACCCACAAGCATCCCAAGGTGAAGGCCTGGCTGGCGGACCACCCAAGATGGGTTTTCCATTTCACGCCTACCTCCGCCTCCTGGCTGAACGCGGTCGAAAACTTCTTCTCAGCCATCACCCGAAGGCGCATCCGGCGCGGCGTCTTCAAGTCCGTCGCCGACCTCGAAGACGCCATAAGCCGTTACATCGGCGATCACAATCGCCATGCTAAACCCTTCGTCTGGACAAAAACAGCGGAGGAAATCCTCGAAAAGCTCAACCGCCTCGACCTGCATCTTCTGAATAAGTCAGTGCACTAGAACATATAGCCGTGACGGACGCCCCATCCGTCGACGTACCAATCTTCTCGCGGATAGGTTGGCGAATACTGACTGCCGGTCCCCGCCCCTTGTTTTTCCAAATATTCGAGCGTTTGCTTGCGAAGGATGTACTCGCAGGAAAATTCGCAAGCGACCCAAATCCCGCCGGGAAGTCCCACCTCGTCGCCTTGCGCCCCGCGCCTTACCGGCGCCACGAACTTTCTATCGCCGTACCAGCTCTCGGCGTAAACGAAGCGGTAAGGTTCGCAGCAATCCTGGCCGGGAGCGCGGTTCACAGCGTGCTTGCGCTTTGCATGCGTGGGCGTAACCGCAGCCGGCTTATCGCGTCCCGGCTGGGAGCCAGCCTCTTCGGCGAGCGCCGTGGCCACGAAACAAAGCGCCGCGGCGCCGATCCCGATTGAGCGAAGTATCATCCGATTTCCCTCGAAGCCACCCAGGTGTAATAATCGTATTCGCGGGGTTCGTCCACACCGGCAGCGGATCCGCCGGGCCGATACCCACCCCGATGCGCTTCTGCCTGGCGGCGCCTTCACAGCCGCCTGAAGGTAAGCGTCGCGTCGATAAGGCGCCGCTTGAGGATAAGGCCCAGGAGCGCCAGATAATCGCCCAAGCGGACACTTGAGCCCTCAATCGCGACCGGCATGTCATGGCGAAGCCCAAGACCTCAAAGCAACTCACCCCTATCGACGCGGTTGAGCGGCTGGAGAAGTTATACGCCAAGGCCGCTTCCGCGCTCACGGCGGCTCTGGACCGCTATCTCGGCGCGGGCATTCCGCCATCGCCTGAAACGCGCCGCAAGTTCCATTACCCGCTTCTCCGCCTGATTTACCGCAAAAAGCAGATACGGTCGCCAAGCTTGCGCGCCTTCGCCAGGCTTGAGAGTCCCGGCGTCTACGAGACGACGGTGACGCATCCGGCTGCCTTCCGGTGCTATCTCCTTGAGCAGTTGGAGCCGCTTGTGACGGAATATGGCGCCGAAATCGAGGTTGGCGTCAGCGCCCAGGAAATCCCCTACCCTTACGTGATCGAGCGGGCGGAAGCGATCGCGGGATCCAATGTTTCGGTGAGCGAGCTGGCCGAGCATTTTCCGACGCCGCGCCTCTCCGCTGTCGGCGACGAGGTTGCAGACGGGCTGTGGGAGCGCAAGGAGGGCGAACCGTATCCACTTTCGCTGTTCGATGCGGTGCGCACGGATTTCTCCTTGCGCCGTCTCGTCCACTATACGGGGAGCGACTGGCGCCATATCCAGCGCTGGATTCTGCTCACCAATTATCATCGCTATGTCGATCAGTTCCTGCGCTGGGCATGCGACGAACTTCATCGTGATAGCGCCTTCGACCGGCTGGTGCTGCCGGGCGATGTCGTCGTCGGCGGACAACATTCTCCCGCGGAGGCGGAAGCGCTTATCGCAAGTTCGCAATGGCATCGCTATCAAATGCCCGCCTACCATTTGACGAACGGGGGCAACTCCGGGGTCACCTTGATCAACATCGGCGTCGGCCCGTCCAACGCCAAGAACATCACCGACCATCTGGCGGTCATCCGCCCCAATTGCTGGCTCATGGTGGGGCACTGCGCAGGGCTTCGCGACGCTCAGTCGATAGGGGATTATGTGCTTGCGCACGCCTATCTCCGGCAGGATCGCATTCTCGACGATCTGGTCCCGCCAAGCGTGCCGATCCCGGCGCTTGCCGAGGTGCAGGTGGCTCTGCAGGAGGCCGCCGCGTCTGTGACCGGGCATAGCGGCGACACGCTGAAGCAACGGCTCCGCACAGGCACCGTCGTCACCAATGAGGACCGGAATTGGGAATTGCGCTTCACGCAGGAAAGGAAGCGCATCAACCTTTCGCGCGCCATCGCCGTCGACATGGAGAGCGGCACGATTGCGGCTCAAGGCTTTCGCTTGCGGGTGCCCTATGGCGCACTTCTCTGTGTGTCGGACAAGCCGCTGCACGGCGAGATCAAGCTGCCCGGCGCCGCGAGCGCGTTTTATGAGACCGCCATCGCCCAGCATTTGAAGATCGGCCTTGCCGCCCTGGACCTGCTCAAGCAGAGGCGCGACAGCCTGCATTCCCGAAAGCTGCGGTCCTTTGACGAGCCTCCCTTTCGATGAGGGGGCCGGCGGTGACCCGTCGCGGAGCCGGGCGCGGCTTCGCCCTCGGGCCAGCCGCGCCATTTTTTCGAGTAGAATGCAGAACGACCGTTGGCCTAAGTACAGGCCACTCCAGCTTCAAACAGTCAGGCTGCAGGAATGAAACGAGCTTAAATAAAACCGCCCGGGATCGTTTCCAAATTTCATTGTTGATTTATCAGAATTCATTGCAGTTATTGTTTTTCGTATTTCGGTCGATCTATGCTGTCGCCTGTAAATCAGCGAAGCGAGGAATGCATGCAGCACTTGATCTTGTCGGTTATGGCTCCTGTGGCTTTGATAGCGACGCTCGCAATCGAGCCGGCGGCGGCGGCGATACCGAACGCAAGTCTTAAGGCGGACAGCATAAGCATCGAGGCCGCTATGCGCGGAGGACACGCCGGAGGAATCGCGGTGAGAGGGCGGGGCGTTCACGGCCGAACAGTCGTTGTGGGCCGCGGTCGCGCCTTCCACGGCCGGGGCGGCGGCGTCGTAGTAGGGCGCCGCTTTTATGCGGGCGGCCCATATTATGGCGGCGGCGGATACTACGGTCCCGGGTATATTTATGGCCGAAGGGTTTGGGGTGGCGGCGGCAGGGGCTTTCATCGGGGCGGCGCTGTGGTCATCGGGCGGAGAGGCTTTGTGGGTGGCAGGCGCTTTGCCGGCCGGACGGGCGGCTTCAGACGCCGATAGGTGCGGACACCGCCCAACAGATGCATCCAAAATCGCGCCAGTTTTTTTGCTGGCGCGATTTTGGAGGCTGGCGCAGCCGGATCGTTCATGCCGGTTTAGCGCACCCTGCGGCGTTTCCAGCTCCGCTCGAGCGAAACGGGGCGCTGAGTTAGCTTGACGAAGGCTTCCAGGCTGATTGAATAGCGTGGCCCTGGCAATGGCGGGGTTTGGAGGCCGGGATGAAAGTTTTCGCATCGTTGGCGGCGGTCCCGCACGTTATTGCAGTTCTGCTGGCTTGTTGCGCCGCAAGCATGGGGGGCATTTGCGCAGCTTCGCCGGCGGCGGCCGCTCAAACAGCACCCGGCTCGGATGGCGAAGTCCGCTTTGGGTTTCGCGAGCTTGTTGACGAAGAAACCGGCGTCGCGCTGCGCCTGCCCTTGAGCCTTCTCGGTCCTGCCCAAAAGTCTCCTTCGGGCGCGTCCTGGTCCACGCCCGATCGCCGCCTGAAAATCGCGGCGCTGAACTTCAGAAACAGGAAGACGCTTCTTACCGTCTACCAGGCGATCCGCAACCGGCCGGGCCGCACCCTGTCCAAAGACGCTTTAAGCGACAAGAGCTTTGAGCTTCAGGGCCGCGATCCGGACGGCTCCGTCTTTTTTGTGATCGCAGAAGAGAAGAACGGCGAGGTTCGCGGCCTTTCCATCGCTTGCGACAAGTCGGCCGGGCCTGAGATGCTGGCGATGGCGCAAACCGTTTTGCAATCCTTTCGTGGATTCCCTGGAGCCGCGGACAGCACAGCAAAGGCCCCCGCCGGACCGGAGAAGGCGGCAAAGAAGAATGTATCCTGCCCTGAGCAAGCCGCCGCGCTGACCCGCCTCGCCGCCGGGGTTCGATTGAAGCTCGAAGCGCCCGGCCAGATGCGCTCAGGCGAAAGCCTGCGCTTCAGCTGGGAGACCGCTGCGCGCTTTCCCGCCGAAACCCCTGTCTATGCGATCCTCTCCGTTTCAGGAGAAGCGCGGCTTGAGGCGGCTCCCCCGCCCAAGCAGGATAAGGACAAGGCGCAAGACAACGATACCTCCAAGCCGGAACTTCCCGGTTTCATCGCGCTGCGTCCTTCCGCGTCCGGGCCGAAAGGCATCGGATTCGGCACCGGCGCGACCCGCGTCGTCATCCCGCTCCACGAAGCCGGCGCCCGGCTCCGCGGCGCTTTTTCCGTCCGCCTCTATGAAGCGGGCGGCTATGCCGTCGCATCGGCGGTGGTCGCCAAGACGGCCTGCGGCGAAATAATCTTGAAAGACGGCCCTAAAAGCTCCGCCGCCGTGGCGCCGGCGAGGGCCGAAATCGTGGTGCAGGCCCCCTACGACATCGCCGTTCCAAAACGCGCGATCCTGTCCAACGATGGCCGCACTCTCCTTCAGATCTTCGAGAGCTACTACCGGGTCTTCGATGTGGCGAGCGGCGCCAAGCTCGTGGACCGCTCGGGCCGCGACCCCAATTTCTCGCCCACGGGGAGATTTGTCGCCGCAAACACGGGCGCCGGAGAGGACTATGAAATCGTAGACCTTCTCAGCCGCGAGCCAATCGCTACCGTGTCCGGGCTTCTTATCGCCTGGGCGGAAGACGACGCCTTCGTCATAGGGGCCTCGGCGGAGAGTTGGGCGCCGCTCGCTTTGCGTCCCACTCTGATCTCTCTGTCGAAGGATGCAAGCGCTCAAGCGACGGACGCAAGCGAGGACAGCCTGTCGATTTCAGTGCGATCCTCTGTCAAGAACACGCCATCCTGGGAAGCCTTTGCGATCAAGGTCGACATCGATGAGGGCGTCGTCGCATTTTCAAATGTGGCCTCGTCCGGTGAGAAGAATCCTTCCAAGCAAGCAGACGTTTATGAGCTCGCATCTGGGCGGCAGATTTCCTCACGGCCTGCCGGAAAGGGCTGGCGCGCGCGAGGCCCGATCCGCTTCAGTCACATCTACGATTTCGACGGCGGCAAGACTTACAATCCTGAATGGGAGAAGGAGCATGCCAAGTCGAAGACGCTCAAAGAGCTGAGGCAGCTTAAGGCCGTGCACAAAGCGCTCGACCCAAAAGCGCTGGCGGACCTGCGGAAATCTCCGCAGGCGGGATTGCCGTCAGGGGATTGGCGGGCGTCGCGGGCGCTTCCGGCGGCCTTCGGAGGCGAGGCGGGCGCCGTTTCCTTCGCCGATGAACTCGGCCGCTTCGGCATTCAGTTCGCAAGGGAGGTTCCGCGCCAGGAGTTTTCTCCGCCTTACTCAGCATTGCGGTCGAGCGTCGATGGCGACCAGTTGGAGAGCCAGGCCGCCGATGCTGGCGTGCAGGGTTTCGCGAGCGCCATGAAAGAAAGGCTGGTGCGCGAGGTTCCCGCGGCGACGAAGGTCCTGAAGAAGGGCGAACTCAGCCCTACAAGCATCGATCTTGCCAGCCACCTCGAAGGAGTCTGGCGCTGGGACGCGCAGGGCCGCCCGCTCTGGCTTCTGGAGGGGGTCGAAGCCCAAGGATCGGGCGGATTTGCACAGATCGACAGCTGGCTTCTGAAAGGGGCGCCGGCCGGCGGCAAGGCTGAATCCTTCCTGGACGATATGCCGGAAAACTATGGTCCCCACATCACGGACGTCGACGACAACGCGATCCGCCTGAAGGCGCGGCTCTTCCTCGACCGTTACCTTATCGCGGGCATGTCCGGCCCGCGGCTTGTCAGCTTCACCGATCTTAGCGGACAACGGCCCCACGTTCTCATCAAGGACATCCCGCAAGCGGACCTGATGATCGATGTGCGGCTCACCGCCGACGCCCGGCATATTGTCCAGATCAACAGCGACGGCCAGTTCTTCTTCCACGATGTCGCCTCTGGAAAAATGGCGCTCGCAGGCCGGTACGTGGACGGAGAAATCCTGTTCTACACGCCCGAAGCCTATTACTGGTCTTCCTATGAGGGGGCGCACTTCGTGCAGCTCCGGTTTCCAGGCTTGCCTGAACTCGCGTCGTTCCGGCAATTCGACTCCGTGCTCAATCGCCCCGATTTCGTCAAGGCGCAGCTGAGCGAAAACGCGCCGTCGCTTCCGCAGCCTCGGCTGGAGCCCCCGCCCAGCCTCGACATCGCGCTCGCCGACGAGCCGGGGGAGGAAATCCGCATCCGCGCCCACGCACGCGCCCGCTCCGCCAGCGGACTTGAGCGGCTGCGGCTCTATTACGACGGCCAGCTCGTCAAGGACCAGCTGCTGGGCGGGAATGAGTACGAAGGCATCATAACTCTCCCGCGTTCGGCGCATGCGCGCTGGCTAACCGCGCTCGCCGCCGATGGCAAAGGCGTGCTTTCCGCCGCCCGCTCCTTGAGCCTCAAGCCCAGCGGAGCGGGCTCGAACACGCTGCGCGCCGTGCTTGTCGGGGTGGACAAATACGCCTCTCCGGGCATCGGCCTGACCTACGCAAAATCCGACGCGAAGCGCCTTGCCGCCGCGCTCGATACGCGCAAAGCAATCTATTACGCAAAGCAGAATGTCGAGCTGCTGGCCGACGGCGAGGCCACGGCCGCGGCCATCGCGGCGGCTTTGGAGCGCGCTGTCGCGGCCGCCGCGCCCGAGGATACGATCCTGTTTTTCTTCGCTGGGCATGGCGTGCAAGGAGATGACGGCAGATATTATCTAGCGGCTCACGACATTCAGCGCGACAGCATAGAACGCACGGGCTTGCCTTGGTCTCAGATCGCGGCCATCCTCGCGAAGACGAAAGCGCGGGCTGTGGTCATTCTGGATTCCTGCCATTCCGGGTTGTCCGGCGCCGAGGGACTTGCGACCAACGACGACGCCGTAAAAGGGCTCCTGTCCGGCGCCCATGCGCCCGTTCTGGTGCTCGCCGCCTCGAAAGGGCGCGAACTGAGTTTCGAAGGGGAGAAGTGGCAGGGCGGCGTGTTCACCTATGCCTTGACGAAGGTCCTGCTGGACGGCGCTCATAGCGGCGGCTCGCTCCAGGCGCTCGATGTCAGCAGGCTGTACCAGGGGCTGCGCGAGGTCCTGGCGAAGGAAACGAACGGGCAGCAGACGCCCTGGCTCGCGCGGCAGGACCTGATCGGAGACTTCGCTCTTTTTTGAAGCGGACTGCGCCGGCTTGCCAAACGCAGCGTCATCCCGGCCAAGCGAAGCGCGAGCTGGGATCCGCAAGAAATGAGGCCTGCGATTTATTAAGCTCTCCGGGACTTGATTACCCCGATGTTTCCGCCAGCAGAAGAAGCTTGAAAACATTGGCGAATTTCGCTCTACGTCATGGCGGGCTTGACCCATCCATGACTATGGGCGGCGGCGCCTGACGACGGAATTGGCGGAAACATCAGGGTAATCGAGTTCCCGGATGACCCATCCGTTGGCTTAATTGGGAAACTCTGCTTAGAGTGCGCCGGTATACTCTTGCCTGGATATACTCAATGCAACAACTTTCGAGCCACATTGCGGAAGCGGCTTTTGATGCTGATCGTTGGACTGGCGTTTTCCGTCTGCTGCTGCTCCATGCGGGCGACGGCCCGGCTGAGTTGACATTTTATCGTCAACCTTTGGGGATCGCGGTTAAGATGCGGCAAGGAGCGGAGACTTCGCCGCCCGCGGTTGAAACGATCTCGCTCGATGGCGCCATTCCCGGTAATCCGGTGATCGAGTTCACCATCGATAACGACTTGTATGGCGTTCGCGCGACCTGCGCAGGGCCTCGAGCGGACCTCCTGCGGCGGAAAATTTTGGAGGTAAAGGACGAGATCGTATACTCGATCAAGGTCAATCGCGCGCTCCTATCCCCTAAAACCTGCTTCTGCGCGACCTGCTCGGTTCTTGAGCGTCTTCAGGACCCGGCCTTTAAGCTTACGCTCGATGGCGTTGTCAACTGGCAGAACGAGACGGCGGCGGCCGGGCATTGGCGGGAGGTTTATAGCGCCGGCTTGGGGAAGCCCTTCACGCTGCATCAAGATTGCGAGCAGGTTTCCTTGCGCGCTGCCCTCGCCGATCTCAGCGCCGCGCCGGACATCCCGGCGAGACTCTTGCCCATCTCGGTTCCCAGCCATTCCGCAAGCGCGATCATGGCTTTGAGAATTGAGCGCTCCCGCCCTTTTGCAAGTCCTTGGGTCGAACTGTTCCAGCCGCCCCCGCAAGCGGTCGCGGTGATTCGCGGCCCGGACAGCAAGCCGAACCTGTCGCCCGCCACGATTCGCCACCTTTATGGGCTGACAGCGAAGGAGGCCGAATTGGCCATAGCGATGGCCCAGGGCGAGTCCCTGCGGAATTTCGCGGATCGCACGGGCGTCACTCACGAAACGGCGCGCTGGCACTCCAAGCGCGTCATGCAGAAGATGGATTGCGCCAGGCAGCAGGATGTCATGTTCGCGCTGCTTTACCGGAACGCGCTCTTTTCGATCCTAAATTGATGCTCAAACGGCGAAGCTCTTGTGCTCTTTATGCAACTCAAGGTAACTTTGGAGCAAGGTTCGGCATAATCCACCCGAATGGGTGGCGTGTCCCTGCGCAGAGGGGGCTAGCTAGATGACGGCACATCAGCAGCTGACATAAGTAAAGCGTGGGGCATAACTGATGTTGAATAGGCGCGAAATCGCGGCCGGGGCGCTATGCGCGGCGGCGCTTGGAGGGGTTCTGCACCCTTCGATAACTGCTCTTGCGGCGGCCGGCGCCGTGCGGATCGAAGTCGCTGGCGCTATCACGCCGACTTGCTCAAGCAGCGTCGCGTCGGTGCAGTTCGACGCGGGCGACGTCACCAAGGCCGGTTCGTCGAAGTTCTCGTTCACGGTCAACTGCAACGCGCCGTTCCATTACACGATGCAGTCGGATAACGGCGCCATGCGCCTCGTCAATCCGTCCGCCTCGGCGCCGATCAGCCAGATCGAGGCGCCTTACGATGTGCATATCAGGATCCCGCTGACGCAGGGCGGCGCCATCGACGATACGTGCGCGAGCGCGGCCCTCAAGCAGGGCGCGGTCAGCTGCCAGTTCACAAATTCGGGCCGCGGCATCGCAGTCAATCAGACCGCGCAGGCGCAGATCTCCTGGAAAGCTGCGCAAGGCATTCTCGCGCCCGGGCAGTATAGCGACCGGCTGACTTTTTCCGTCGGCCTCCAGCCATGAGGGCCGGCCCCTAGGAAAAGCCGGGCCGCTCCTATTTCGCGGCGGCCCAAATTTCAGACATAAAACGGTTGCGCTCCAAGAAAAGTGGTCTCCGCGCGAGCGGGGAGATTGCGTCTTCGCTCAAGTCATTCATTAGGCACTTTGAAGGCCAGCAGTTAACCGCCCACTATGAAAGGGACATGTTATGAAGAAACTCATCGCTCTCGCCACTGCCGCCATTTCGGCTTTGGGCTTCGCTTCTGGCGCCTACGCTCAGGCGGCGACCGACACTCTCTCGCTCACCCTCTCCGGAACCGTTTCTTCCTACCTGTCGATCGGCTCCGGGACCGTTACTAAAGGCGCCGCCCAGGGTAGCATTTCGTCGACCACGGGTAACCAAGGCGCAAAAGCAGCTACTCTTACGCTCACGAACTTCGTTAGTGGCGCCGGGGCTCTGAATTCGTTTGACAGTAAGTATCCCCCGGCAGAGCCGGGGGCTTTAGAATTGGAGCCGCTCGAAGCGGCAGACGGGGTCGCTAACGCGGCCCCAAAGTTTTCGGCCACCTGAAGGTGGCAGGTTCAGCGCCAAAGGTTGAGTTGGTCGAGCCGCTGATCCTCTTTCTCCTGGTTTCGGATATAGACCCGGATAGCTTCCTCATCCAAGCCCACGGTGTTCACGAAAAACCCTCGCGCCCAGAAATGCTGGCCCACGAAATTGCGTTTGCGCTCCCCGTAGACCCGCGCCAGATGAATTGCGCTTTTGCCCTTGATGAACCCGATTACCTGCGACACCGCATATTTGGGCGGGATCGAAATCATCATGTGCACGTGATCGGACATCAAATGTCCCTCCTCGATCTTCGAACTCCTTCTGTGCGGCAAGCTTGTGAAAGACCTCTCCGAGGTGACGGCGCAGCTCCCGATACAGCGTTTTGCGCCTGCATTTCGGAATAAAGACGACGTGATATTTGCAGTCCCAAGTGGTGTGGCTTAGGCTCCCATACTCGTTCATCGGCGGAGTTCCCTTCGTGTGCGTGGCTGCTCACGCTGGAACTCCGCCGATGGACTGCGGAAAACGTCAAACTGCTACTGCCTCCCCGGCAGAGCCGGGGGATCTCCCTTGGATGTTAGCACGTCATTCGCCGTCAGCACCAACAGCGCGTTCACTGGCACCTTGACCGGCGCCCAAAGCCTAGTGCACTGACGCAAACATAAGATTCACAAAATGCGCGAAGCAGGCGATACTTCGCGCATGGCTCAGACTGTTTGCATCATCCTCTCCGCCGAAGACCGCACGCGCTTGACGGCGGTCGTTCAGGATCGCAACCGGCTTCACAAGCATGTGCAGCGGGCAAAGATCGTTCTCCATTCCGCCGAGCGGCGCTCAGTTCTCGACATATCGCATTTGAGCGGCGTCAGCCGTCCGGCCGTTTGGCGCTGGCAGCGACGCTACGCCGAGAACGGGGTGGCTGGGCTTCTTCGCGATAAGACGCGCAAGCCGGGCAAGGCGCCCTTGCCGGCGAAGACGGTGGCGAAAGTGCTGGCGCTGCCGTGCTCCGAGCCGCCGGGAAACGCCACGCATTGGACCGGCCGCGCGGTCGCGAAGGCCGTCGGCATAAGCCTTCGAGCAGTGCAGCGCATCTGGGAGGCGCATCGCCTCCAGCCGCATCGCTTGCGCACCTTTAAGAAGTCCAACGATCCCGCCTTCGTCGAGAAAGTCGAGGATGTGGTCGGCCTTTACATGAACCCACCCTGCCACGCGGTCGTCTTGTCGATCGATGAGAAAAGCCAGATCCAGGCGCTCGACCGAACACAGCCGGGACTACCGCTGAAGCCGGGCAAATGCGCAACCATGACCCACGATTATAAGCGCAACGGAACCACGACGCTGTTCGCCGCGCTCAACCTGCTCGACGGAACCGTGCTCGGTCGCTGCATGCAACGCCACCGCCATCAGGAATTCATCAAGTTTCTCAATGCGGTGGAGCGCAAGGTCCCGGCTGGCAAGATCATCCACGTCATTCTGGACAACTACGGAACCCACAAGCATCCCAAGGTGAAGGCCTGGCTGGCGGACCACCCAAGATGGGTTTTCCATTTCACGCCTACCTCCGCCTCCTGGCTGAACGCGGTCGAAAACTTCTTCTCAGCCATCACCCGAAGGCGCATCCGGCGCGGCGTCTTCAAGTCCGTCGCCGACCTCGAAGACGCCATAAGCCGTTACATCGGCGATCACAATCGCCATGCTAAACCCTTCGTCTGGACAAAAACAGCGGAGGAAATCCTCGAAAAGCTCAACCGCCTCGACCTGCATCTTCTGAATAAGTCAGTGCACTAGCGAACGGGACCCACCCGAACGGAGGGGCCGTGAGCTACACCGCAACCCTCGACACCACGGCGGTCGGTGCGAACCATTTTTATAGTTTGGGCACATCAGCAGTCATCGTAGAAGTTGTCAGCGGTGCTGCGAGCCCCACGCCGCTTCCCGCGGGCGTCTACCAGGACACGCTTACCCTCACCCTTACCGCGGCCATCTAACTGCATCGGCAGCTGGCGTTCATCCAGCTGCCGCCCCTTTTTTCCGGCGGCCTCGCCAGCAGAGCGAAGCTCGGCGGGTGGGGCGCCCACACACGCAGCCTCTGGCGCTGCTTTTCTTCTGAGGATCGACATGAGTTGGGTATGTGTGAAGCGGGCGGGTGTAGTTGGCGCCGCCCTGATGGCGTTGCTTGGCGTCGCTCCCGCAAACGCCTTGAACGTGCAGCCGCTGGCGCTGGAGATGGTCGCCATCGGCGCCAAGGCGCGCTCCGTCATTCAGGTGGTGAACGATGGCGCTCAGCCTTTGCCAGTTGAGGTGGCAGTCAAAAAGGTCGAAATTTCCGCCGACGGCAAGACCAGCGAAACGGCGGCGGGCGACGATTTCCTGGTGTTCCCGCCGCAAGCAGTGGTTCCCCCCGGCGCGACGCAAAGTTTTCGCATCCAGTGGGTTGGCGCGCCGGATCTTGCGAAAAGCCAGACCTACCTCTTCTACGTGAACCAGCTTCCCGTGAAGATGAAGCCCGGCGAAAGCGGCGTGCAGATGGTGTTCAGTTTCGGGGTGATCGTCAGTGTGGCGCCTGCAGGCGCCCAGTCGGCAATGAAGCTCGTCGGCGCCGAGGCGGGCAGCGACGGCAAGAAGCGCGGCGCCGCAATCACTGTGGAGAACCCAAGCAACATGTACGCCTATTTCAGCGATGCGAAGCTGACCCTGGAAAGCGGCGGCTGGCGCAAGGTGCTGAATCCCGGCGAGCTTCGGCAAAAGGTCGGCTACTCGGTGATCCAGCCGGGCAAAAGACGCCGCGTTCTGGTGCCGCTGGACGATGTGCCCGCGGGGAAGATCGAGGCGACGCTTACTTATACGCCCAAGACGGCGAAATAGCGCCGCGGGCCGCGAAGCTTGTATCGCCTGTTTGTTAGTCATCCTACTCTTTGATGCGCGAGTATTTGGCGATGAAGAGGCGTTCCCGCACGGCGAATATTGCAGCTGCGGGGCTTCTCGCAGGCGCGCTCGCCGCGACGGGCCCCGGCATGGCGAAAGGCGCAGTTGAAGGGGCGGCGGAGCAGCAGCCTGCCGCCGCGATCAATCCGGCGAGGCGCACAGTCGAGATCGAAGTGCCCGTCAAATCCGACGGATTGCGGCTGGGCGATGTGACGATCAAGATTACCGCGGACGGCAAGGTGTTCGCCGACGCCAATCTTTTGAGAACCTATCTCGCCCAGGTTATCAAACCCGAGATCCTGAATGCCGCGTTTGCCGCGCCCGCCGCCTCGCCCGGCGCTACGGTCGCGGGCAAGAAAGCCCCGGGCGCGGCCAATTCCGTGGTACAACTGGCGTCCCAAGCGGCCCAGCCGGAACCGGGCCAGCTTGGACGCGAGCCGCCCTCCTATCTGCCTCTCGAAGAGATCAAACAGCGCGGCATCGCCATAAGCTACAATCCCCAGGACATCGAACTCGAGGTCGCGCCGGAGATCGATCAGCGGCCAACCGCGCGTCTCAGCTTCGCCCCGAAAGGCGAGACGGCAAGCGAGGCCCTGGAACAGCCCGCCTATGTCAGCGCCTATCTGAACATACGCACAACTGGCGCCTATGTCAGCCAGTCCAGTTCCGGCGGAGCGGGCTTCGATGTGACCACCATCGATCTCGACGGCGCCGTCCGGGCCGGCGCGGCGGTGATCGAGGGCGAGGGAACGTTCTATGCCGGGACGCCGGCCGGACTTACCGAGGCGTACTATCAGGATTATGTCTTCTACCGGCGGGGAACGCGCCTCGTCTACGATCTTCCGGATCAGGCGACGCGGATACGCCTGGGAGATGTCACGCCGGACTCCTCCGGCTTTCAGACAGCCCCGGACGTTCTCGGCATCTCGGTCGAAACAGCCTACGCGCAACTTCAGCCCGGCAAAAACATCCATCCGACCGGCTCGCACTCGTTCCGCATCGAGCGCCCGTCCGAAGTGGATATCATCGTCGATGAAGTCCTGTTCCGGCACATCCGGCTCGCCCCCGGAAATTACGACCTTTCGGAACTGCCGCTGCGGGCGGGCGCCAACACCGTCAAACTCGCGATCGTGGACGACACGGGCGCGCGCCAAAACTTGGAATTCAAGGCTTTCGGCGGCAAGGATCTCCTCGCGGCCGGTATTACGGAGTGGTCTTTCAACGCGGGCGTCAAGTCCTACGATCAAGGCGTCGTGGAGTTGCCGGCCTCTTCGGACGCAGCGCCCCCGCCCAATGTCACGGTTGTCAGCAAAAAGAGCGACTGCTTTTATCAGCAGCGCGCGTATTTTTTCGATCAGCCGGTCGTAACCGGGTACTATCGGACAGGTATCCTGGCGGCGCTGACCGCCGACGCCAATGCGCAAGCGGACAACCGCTCTGCGATGGCTGGCGGCGGCTTCGCGACCCAGACCGTCGCCGGTCTGTTCACGGGAGAATTCGCGGGGAGCGGCCTCTATAGCGGCGGGGCGGGCTATGCCGTTCGCCTCGGCTATGGCTACGATCGCTTCGATTGGGCGGGGTATAGGTCCGATTTCCGCCTTTTCGCGGAATACAGGAGCCCGGACTTCACGGCGGTCGAAACCTTCAACACCCCGGCCGATTACAACACGTCCCTGGCGGCGAGCTATACCCAGCAATTGCCCTACGACATAACGGCTGGCGTCTCCTTCTCCTACTATCTCCTGGACAAGCAGGGCGGCCCCAATCCGGCGAGCGCCAGCGACCGCTGGGAGGCGGATGTTTCGCTTGCGACGGAGCTCTGGACCAATCTCAGGGGTTCGCTCACAGTCGGATATGGCAGGGATCAGGCGGCTGAGAGCGTGGTTTGCTGCGTTTACAACCAGAACGGCTTCCAGGCCTTCGTCCGCCTGGCGTGGACGCCCGACGCGCAAACCCGGGTCATGTCGAGCTACGACACCCGCAGCCAGACCGCTGACCTTTCGGCAAGCCGCGTCGGCGAGACCAAGGGCGCCGGCTCGTGGAGCGCAACTGCCGACGCGCAAACCTCGCCAAATAATCAAGACGCGATCAGCGGATCCGTGTCGTATGTCGGGAACCGCGCCGATGTGACGGTCAGCCATTCCGCCGGTCTCGCGGGCATTGGCTATGACGGCGTTTCCAATGTGGCGAGCACTGAAGAGCGGACTTCGGTCAGCGTCGCGTCGAGCTTCGTTTATGCCGATGGCGCCTGGGGAATAGGCCGGCCGGTAACGAACGCGTTCGCAATCGTGACGGCGCATCCAAGCCTGGAGGGCAGCCCCGTCGTGGTTGGACCCGCGGATTCGCCCATCGCCCGAACGGACTGGCTTGGATCGGCCGTGGTTTCCAACGTCCCGTCCTACAAGCAGATGAGCCTGCCCTACGATGCGCCGGGCGCGCCAACGGGCTACGATCTCGGGAGCGCGTCCTACGATATCAACGCGCCCTACAAGGCCGGATACGCGCTGCAAGCCGGCTCCGCGTACACGGTCACGGCGATGGGCACGCTTCAGACGGCCGGCGGGGAGCCGATCACCTTGCTGGCGGGCGAGGCGCGCGAGGCGGACAAGCCCAACGGCCGCAAGGTGGAGCTGTTCACCAACCGCGCAGGCCGCTTCGGCGCACAGGGCCTCGCGCCCGGCCGCTGGATCATCGAAATGCCGACCGAGGGCGGACCCACGCGCTATGTCGTCGACATCCCCGAGGGCGTCAAGGGCCTGCATAATGCAGGCATATTGAAGCCAAGCGGATCCGGGCAGCCGCAGAAGCCGCCGCTCAGCGAAGCAGAGGTCCACCGTGACGCAACTTAAGAAAGTCGCGGCCGTCCTGGCCTGTCTGGCGCTGTCCCCGGCGATGGCCCCCGCCTGCCAGTTGAGCCTCCTGGGCGCGGCGACCCAGCAGCCGCTGACATACAATCCCTTCCAGGCCGCCGCATCTGCGGCGCTGGTATCCTTCACCTTCAAGAACACAGACAGCAAGCCTTGCAACGCCGCGTTCGCTTTCTTCAAGCCCGGAGCGCTCCAGGCGAGCGCGGCCGGCGCGGTGTTGAATTATCAGATCCTGAGCACATCCGGCCACCCGGTCGTGCAGGCCGAGCATACTCCGCCGCACGTGTTGGGCAATCACGCCGCCGCAGCCGCCATCGCCGTTGGGCCGAAGCAAACGGTTACGGCGCAAGCGGCGGTCTTGGTCGGCGCGGGGCAGGTGGTTGGGCCGGGAAGCTACACCGACCAGCTTATCCTTGCCGTCTACCAGAGCGCAGGGGCGGGAAGCCCCTATGTGAGAGCCATCCCGGAGGCGACGCTCGGCGTGCTTGTCACCGTCAATTCGCAGATGATCCTTACTGTGGCGGGCGGAGGGCGCACCACCACGCTGGACTTCGGAAACCTCGTCCAGGGCGCCGTGCGCTCCGTGCACTTGCTGGCCTACGCGAACCAGGGCTTCCATCTCATTGTGAGTTCCGAAAATGCCGGCGTCATGAGGCCGTTCAGCGCCGCCGCGCCGGCCGAGGGGCAAGTGCCGTACACCGTCGCTATTTTCGGGACGGCTGCAATCGATCTTTCCCGGCAGCGCGCCGTTTCGCTTTGGCCGAAGGCGACGCAAAGCTCCGGCCTCACCGTTCCAATCGACGTGCAGATCGGCTCCATCGCGGGGCAACCCGCCGGCCTCTACCGCGATGTCATTACAATCGCAATCGACGCCGGCCCGTAATTTTCGGCGGTCTGCGCTTTCCGCTTTGGCTTCACTGCCGGATTGCCGTGAATGGGGAGTTCGACGCCGGCAGCCTCTCTGTCCGCGCTACGCCGAGCAGAAGCGCCGTGCGTCCGGATACCGATCCTAGAATTGCCAATGAACGCGTCCCGCAACGAGAGTCACGGGTCCGCGATCCGCATTGTACCCGGGGTTATCGATGAACTGATAATCGAGGCTGAGTTTCGTCGATGTTGTGAGGGAGTAACTGTAATAGGTTTCGAAAATTTTCTCCAGGCCCGGATGCGGCAACGCCCCGTCACCGATAAGGATGCCCAGCCCGCCGGCATTGAAGAATTCCTGATGAATGCTGGAAATGTCGTTGACGACGCCGGCGACGCCAACCCTGTCGTCAGGCCGGCCCCATAATTTGCCGGAGAGAGAGACGCCAATCTGCGCCGTGCGATCGATATCGGTGAAATCCCACGGCTCTTTGGTTCCGTCCGCCCAGCCCGCGCGGGCGAACACGCCCACGCTCTCCGTCACGTCCTGCTCCAGGTTCAGGCTGACGCCGGGGCGGCTCGTGTAAGTGCGCACGGCGTTGATGGCTAGGCCGGGGTCTGCGCTTGGATTGGCCTGGATATACGCAACCGCGTCGTCGTAGGCGCCCATGCGGCCGCGCTCGAGATAGCCTGTCACCTTGAGCTTGCCGGGTTGCCCCATCAAGTCGTGCCGCTCCTCGATCTCGCCAACCAGCTCGAATTGACTGAAGGTCGGGTCGAGACCGTACGCCGGAGGGCTTTCTCCGCCAGCAGGGGTCGCCGATAGGTCGAAAATGCCGGCGCGCAGCGTCCAGCGCCCCTGATACCACTCGGCGGCCGCGCCATAGGTGAAGCCCCACGCATCCCCGGCATAGTCGAACGCACCGGCATTGATCAGCGACCAGTTGAGGAAATCGGTTTTGGGATTGTTCGCATATTTGTTGGTGTCGAAGATATCGACAATGGCGAACTTGCCGAACGTCAGCACGAGGCGGTTCGCCGTCGTGGAGCCGGCAAATACATTGGTATCCTCGTCCACTTTTTGCGTATCGCCGCCAAGATCGATGGTTTGCCGCACAAAATAGCGCTGGACCCGCGCGTAGGGGTAGGCGAGGCCGAGCTTGTAGGATTCGCCGTTGGGATAACCGGCCGCGCCATGCGTGTCTCCAACGCCGAAGCCCTGATCGATTTCAGGATCGATCCAGAACTCGGCGCCCTTCCACAAGCGGAAGCCGCCATAGAGCGTCAGGTCGGCGACTTCGCGGCCCTCGCCGCCGACGGGAAGGCTGTTGGGGCCTTCATAGGGCGACCGGATCGCGGGGTATCCCTGCCAGGTGAGGGTGGACTGGCCGTGGAGGCTGATGGCGTCGTCGCCGGAAGCCGGCGCCTTTGCGTCCTTTACCGAGACGGCGTCGTCGCCGAAGTGGTAGTTCAAGCCGACGCGAACCTCTTGCAGCGAAAGATCGGAGTTGAAACGCCCTGCATAGGACGGGAATGTGACGGCGGCGGCGGAGCCGTAGTCCTTAAACATATATTCGAGCCGCGCGGTCCAATGCGGCAGGATCGGCCCTTCGACGCCGACGCCCGCCACCCAGCCCGTTCGAAACAGGTAAGACGAATCCGTGACGCCGCTTGCGTGCGCCAGCGCAAACTGGTCGTCGGTCCAGGCAAACCCGCCTGACGCATAATAGAGCCAGTTTCCCGGAGCATAGCCGATGCGGGCGCGCGCTGTGCCCGACACGTAAACGTTCTCGCTGTAGCTATCGCCGTTCGCGAGCATCGAGTTCCCGCCGACAGACAGCCCGCTGATTGGATTGGGGAAAGCCGGAAAGGTGGCGTCCGCCTCCGCGCCAATCGCCACCCGGTTCGGGAGCATGTAAGTGTAGCCGGCTTGCACGCCCGCGAACCAGCTGCCAGCTTCGTCGAAGGAATTGACGCCCTGCGAAAGGCTGAATGAACCGCTTTCCGGCGCCCCCGCCCCTCTGGCCGTCCAATTCGAGTTGCCCCACGCATAGCCGAGATGGCCGCCCAGATAGAAACCCGTCCAATTGTACAGGTTCGCGGCTCCGTAAGGTAGGCCGTCCGCATCTTTTATAGAAAGATCGGCGGCTTGCCCGCCTGTCGCGGGGATAGAAACAAGCATCGACGCAATGAGCGTACGGCGCACGCGCCTGAGAGTATTCTTGCCCATGAAAGGCCCCCGGAATTACTGCAACCTTGCCGCTTAAGCGGCCACCGTGGTCACGTTGACTTCAGCAACACTGTATGTCAAACAGAATGTTCTTTATTTATAACAGTTCTAAAAGATTGTAACCCCGGGAACTCCTCAGTTTAGAATTATTTCAAATCTAAAACATAGATGTTGCACGCCTATTTATTCCGCGTTACGTCTGATGTGAGGCTTGCCAAAAGCCTTCCCGGCTGACTGCGCCAAGTATAGACTCCTGGATTTCGCGCCGAATTGAGATGGATTGAAACGAAGATAACCAGTCACGCGATAGCGAACGGACCGGCTTGTAATTGAGGGATATGAAACGATGAGCCTTGGAAGCCTACAAATTGCCGTCCTTGCCGCCTTCTGCTGCGCAACGGTTGCGCATGCAAAAGAAGTTCCCATCGGGGAGGGCAAGGAACAAGACGGGATGAGGATTTCCGCCGTCTACCTGCAGCCCATCGAGATGGACCCGCCGGGCATGATGCGCGACGCCAACAAGTCGGACATTCATCTTGAGGCCGACATCAAGGCCGCCAAGGGCAATCCGAACGGATTTGCGGAGGGCGACTGGATGCCCTATCTGCGCGTCGATTTCGAGCTGGTCCGGCTGGATGGCGGGCCGAGCCAGAAGGGCGAGTTGATGCCGATGGTCGCCAATGACGGCCCCCATTATGGCGATAACGTCAAGCTTTCCGGCCCGGGAAAATACAAGCTCATCCTCACCATCAAGCCGCCGAGCGAGAATCCGCATGCGCATTTCGGCCGCCACGTCGACAAGGAGACAGGCGTCGGCCCGTGGTTCAAGCCTTTCACCGTCGATTACGAGTTCGTGTATGCGGGTACCGGCAAGAAAGGCGCCTATTGATGCACAGGCGATCCCGCGCGAGGCTCGCGGCGATCGGCCTTCTCGCCGGAGTTTTGTCGCCGGCGTGCTGCTTGCGCAGGCCCGCGCGGCCGAGGAGCCGGTGTTCGAGATCGAAATGAAGGACGGCGTCATCACGCCGGCGCGGCTCGAAGTGCCCGCCAAGACCAGATTCAAGATCGTCGTCAAGAATACGGGGCAGACGCCCGCCGAATTCGAGAGCGCAGAACTGCGCAAGGAGGTCGTCGTACCTCCCGGCGGCTCCGCTCCGCTCATTATCCGCACGCTCGATGCGGGCGAATACAAGTTCTTCGACGATTTTCAGCCCGGCGCCGCGCCCGCGGTGCTGATCGCGAAATGAGAGCTTCCGCTGGCCGAACTAGGCGGCCATCGGGTTTGGCGCGGCGTTTGTTTCCTTGGAGCCGTCTTGCAAACGCCGCGCCTTTTTTCCATTTTGGTGTGCGACGACATCCGCGGCTTTGCAGGTTGAATGTGGGCCTATGGTAGATCTCTTGCTCCGCGATCATGGTGAAAAGCGTGGCCAGCGGCGCCCCGCGGGGCCTGCCTGCCTCACCGACCGGGCGCTCGCCGCCGCGGGCGATTGGCTTCTGCGGCGCCAGCGAACGATTTTCGCGATCCAGTGGTTTGTCGCCGCCATTTACGCGGCCCTCGTGATCGTTCCCGCCTTCCTCCCGCCGCCGCCGTCCGCGGCGCATCTCTGGACCAACCTCACGCTGTTCGCCCAGTTCGTGTTCTGGGGGATTCTGGTGGCCCTTCGTGCTGCTCAGCATGGTTCTTGTCGGGCGGCTGTGGTGCGGCGTGCTTTGCCCCGAAGGCGCGCTGTCCGAGGCGGCGAGCCGGCATGGCTTTGCGCGCGCCATCCCGCATTGGGTGAAATGGAAGGGCTGGCCCTTCGTCGCCTTCGCCGCCACCACGGCTTACGGCCAGTTCATCAGCGTCTATCAATATCCGAAGCCCGTGCTGCTTATTCTCGGCGGATCGACGCTCGCGGCCGTCGCGGTCGGCTATGCATTCGGCCGTTCGAAGCGCGTGTGGTGCCGCTATCTCTGCCCAGTGAATGGCGTGTTCGGCCTTTTGGCGAAGCTCGCGCCCGTCCACTTCCATGTCGACCGCGCGGCGTGGGACGCGGCGCCCAAGCCGTCGCCCGCCGAGGGGCGGCTGGTCAATTGCGCGCCGCTTGTTCCGATCCGCACCATGCGCGGCGGCGCCGACTGCCATATGTGCGGGCGGTGCAGCGGCTTTCGCGGCGCGGTGACGCTGGCGCGGCGTTGGCCCGGCCATGAAATCGTGCACGTGGCCGGCGGGGACCCGAAGCCCTGGGAGACGGCGCTCATCGTGTTCGGCCTCATGGGGCTGGCGACGGGCGCGTTTCATTGGGCTTCGAGCCCCTGGTACGTGGCCGCCAGACAGGCCGCCGCGGAATGGCTCATCGACCGCGGCGCGATGTGGCCCGTGACGGCGCAGGCGCCGTGGTGGCTCCTCACGAACTATCCCGAGCAGAACGACGTCATGACGCCGCTCGATGGCGCGGTCCTCGCGGCCTACCTCGCCGTCGCGGCGCTGGCGATCGGAGCGGCTGTGATGCTGCTTCTTGCGGCGGCGAGCCGCGCGCTCGGCGGGGCGGCCGGCTTTCGAGCGAGGCTGCACCATCTCGCGCAAAGCCTGATCCCCGTCGCCGGATGCGGCGTGTTCCTCGGGCTGTTCGCGCTGACGACGAACATGCTCAAGGCCGAAGAGATTTATCTGCCATACCTCGCCACGGCGCGCGCGGCGCTGATGGCGGCGGCGGGGCTATGGTCCATCGCGCTGGCCTGGCGCATCTGCGGGCTTTATGCGAGGAACTGGCGCCCCCGGCTTGGCGCGTCCGCGCTGATGGCGGCGGCGGCTTTGGTTGGCGTCGCAAGTTGGGCCGCGCGCTTTTGATGTATCGCCGTGTTGCCGTCATAGTGCCTGTCCTCGGCGAGAAGACGCCAGCCCGCCGTCGCCGCAGCCGCGTGACTTTGCCGCCGAAAAGCGTCGCGCGGCGAGGCGAGCTCCAATCGCGCGAGGCGAGATGGTCGATGACATTGCCGAGGCGGCCGAGGCGCATCACAAGCTGCCCCGTGGCGGCTTCGAAGTTTTCTCTTGTGCTTCCCGCCCGCCGTGACCCATTTGCCGCGCTAGGGCACGGACCTTGCCGTCACGCGCGCAATCGTCGCCGCATGCATGCCCGGCTCGACGCGCCGCATGGGCGGCTGTAGTTATCCATTTATCAAGCAGCGTGAGCGGGGCCATGCCGCGGCGCCGCTTCTTTTGGCGGCATTGAAGAAGGGCGCGGGCTCAGGCAAAGATGAAGGATGGGAAAGCGGCGGACGCGCGGCATCGGACATTCGACCAATCTCCTGGGGCGGCCTTCGGAGCTGCTCGCCAGTTGCGCGTTCAATGACAATCCGGCGCCACTCGCCATCTGGGGCGTGCGCGAGATGAACGGCAGCCTCTTCGACATGCTTGGCGAGGCCGGCGACCTGGCCGAGGCGGGCGAGGCGTTTTCGTGCTACATGACGGCGATGTTCGGCATCGATCCGGAGCAGCGCCAGCGCGCCGGCGCCGGGAAGAGGCGCTTCCGCTCCTCGTTCATGAGGCTGATCGAGGGCTGGGGTTTCGACAGCAACGGGCCGGAAGGCGCCGTGCTAAAGGGCTGGGTGGAAAGCCGGTTCGGCATGGGGCCATCCTTCCATAAGACGATCATCGACGGCGTTTCTGGGCGCGCCTGGGCGACTTACGTTGAGGAGAAGATGTCGAGCCGATTTCATAACAACGCGATCTGGGTGCAGCTCGACCTTTTGTTCGAATTCTGCCAATGGGCGATTGCGCGCTTCGCCTTTCCGGGGCGGACGCATCTGACGCTGTTCCGCGGGATCAACGCGCTCGACGATTGGATCGTGGAGCGGATCGACAAGCGCAATGCCGTGATCCAGCTGAACAATCTCGTTTCGTTCTCATCGGATCGCGGCATCGCCGACTGCTTCGGCGACGCGATCCTGACCGCTCAGGTCCCGGTCTACAAGCTCCTGTTCTTCAACGGCCTTCTGTCGTCGCATCCGCTGCAAGGCGAGGGCGAATATCTGGCGGTCGGCGGCGATTACCGCGTGACGGTGGAGTATGTTTGAGGGCGCCCCCGCATGAGCGCGCCAAGCGTGGAAGACCGGGCCTTGGCCGCGTATCTCGGCTTCGCCATCGGCGATGCGCTGGGCGCCACCGTCGAGTTCATGACGAAGGGAGAGATCGCGGCGCAATACGGCGTGCATCGCGAGATGGTGGGCGGCGGCTGGCTCAGGCTCAAACCGGGGCAGGTGACGGACGACACGGAGATGGCGCTGGCGCTCGGCCGCTCGCTCATCCGGCGCGGGGGGCTCGACGCGCGCGATATGTGCGAAGAATTCGCGGCGTGGCTGAGGACTGGGCCGGCCGATGTTGGCAATACCTGCCGGCGCGGCATAAGGCGCTACATCGCGCAGGGCACGGTGGAGGGCGCGTTTTCGGAAGGGGACGCGGGCAACGGCGCGGCGATGCGCGTGCTGCCGGTGGCGCTGGCGACGTTCGGCGCGCCGGACAAGGCGCAGGCCTGGACGCTCGCGCAGGCGCGCGCCACGCATCACCATCCGCTATCCGACGCCGCATGCCTCGCGCTCGTCCGCCTGGTGCACGCTCTCTTGAGCGGGCAGGGCTTACCGCATGCTCGCAAGATTGTCGAAGAACTGGCGGCGAGCCACAAGGCCTTCCGCTTCGATCCCTATCCCGGCCAATGCTCGGCCTTCATCGTGGACACCATGCAGACCGTGCTGCACTGCTTTCTTGGTGCGGAGACGTTCTCCGATTGCGTCGTCCACACCGTTAATCAGGGCGGAGACGCAGATACGGCGGGCGCGCTTGCGGGCATGCTAGCAGGCGCGGCCTATGGCCTCGACGCCTTGCCCGCGAAATGGCTTGCGAAGCTCGACCGCAAGACTGCCACCGAAATCCGCGTGCAAGCGCCGCTTCTCCTGTCGCTATCCGGGAGCGCCGCGGCGGCATAAGCCAATGCGCCGCGCGCCCGTCAGTTCTATTCGGCGGCGGCGTTGGCGATGGCGCCATGACAATGCTTGAACTTCTTGCCGGAGCCGCAAGGGCAAAGAGCGTTGCGCGCCACCTTGCCCCAGGTCGCGGGGTTGCTCGGATCAACGGCCGATGCGCGTCCGCCGCCCTTTCCGCGCTGCGGCTGCGGCGCCTTGCTCGCGCCGCCCTTGCGTCCTGCCGGCGCCGGGGCCGGCGCGCCGCCCTGCTTTGCGGCGGCCCGGCGCTCCTGCCTCGACAGCGCCGGCGCCTGCTCAGGCTCCTCCAGCAGGAACTCGTCCTCTCCGGTGATCGGATCGAAGTGGTGCGCCTGCATCTCTGGCAGCGGGCCTAGCTGCATGAACTCCTCGGGCGGCTGTTGCGCAAGTTCGACATGCATGAGCTGCGCGGTCACATCGCGGCGCAGGCGGCCCAGCATATGCTCGAAAAGCTGGAACGACTCGCTCTTGTACTCGTGAAGCGGATCGCGCTGCGCATAGCCGCGCAAGCCCACGGCCTGGCGCAGATGCTCCAGGCTGACGAGATGCTCGCGCCAAAGGTAATCGAGCGTCTTGAGCAGCACTTCCTTCTCGATGTGCCGCATGATCTCGGGGCTTATCTCGGCGGCCTTCCGCGCGGCAGCCGTGTCGGCGAGGTTCTGAAGCCGCTCCTCGATTTCCTGGTCGGCGATGCCTTCCTCGGCGGCCCACTCCTCGACGGGAGCCTCCACGTCGAAGATGCCTCTGAACTGCTCGCGCAGACCCTTCACGTTCCACTGCTCGGCGAAAGCCTTGGCCGGAATGTGCTCGGTGACAAGCTCCTGGACGACCTCGCGGCGCATGTCGGCCACCGTCTCCTCGACGTTGTCGTCCTGCATGAGGTCGATGCGCTGCTCGAACACCACTTTGCGCTGATCGTTCATCACGTCGTCGAACTTCAGCACGTTCTTGCGCATGTCGAAGTTACGCGCCTCGACCTTCTTCTGTGCGTTGGCGAGCGCCTTGTTGATCCACGGATGCGCGATGGCCTCGCCTTCCTTGATGCCGAGCCTGCGCAGCACGAGGTCCATGCGCTCGGCGCCGAATATGCGCATAAGGTCGTCTTCGAGCGAGAGATAGAATTTCGAGCCGCCCGGGTCGCCCTGGCGGCCCGAGCGGCCGCGAAGCTGGTTGTCGATGCGGCGGCTTTCATGCCGCTCGGTGCCGAGCACGAAAAGCCCGCCGGCCTTCAGCGCCCGCTCCTTCTTCTCGTCGACGTCGGCGGCGATTTTCGCGCGCTCGGCCTCGATCTCCTCGGGCGTGGGCGTCTCCCCGGCCGCTTCGCGCTCCTCCATCCAATCGGAAAGCCGCATCGATGCGTTGCCGCCGAGCTGGATGTCCGTGCCGCGGCCGGCCATGTTGGTGGCGATGGTCACGGCGCCCGGCACGCCCGCTTGCGCGATGATGCCCGCTTCCTGCTCGTGGAAGCGTGCGTTCAGCACCTGGTGCGGCACGCCATGCGGCTTCAGCATCTCGGAGAGCAATTCGGATTTTTCGATGGAGACCGTGCCGACCAGAATGGGCTGGCCCCGTCTCGCGCAATCCTTGATGACTTCGATGATCGCGTTGTATTTCTCGTTCGCCGTCCGGTAGACCTCGTCGTCCACGTCCTTGCGGATCATGGGCATGTTGGTCGGCACCTCAAGCACCTCAAGCTTGTAGATGTCGCCGAATTCGGAGGCCTCCGTCAGCGCCGTGCCGGTCATGCCGGCGAGCTTGTCGTAAAGGCGGAAGTAATTCTGGAATGTGATCGAGGCTAGCGTCTGGTTCTCGGGCTGGACGTCCACGTCCTCCTTCGCCTCGAGCGCCTGGTGCAGTCCTTCGGAATAGCGCCGGCCTTCCATCATGCGGCCCGTGAACTCGTCGACAATCACCACCTGGCCCTTGCGCACGATATAATCGCGGTCCTTGAGGAACAGCTTGTGAGCGCGCAGCGCCTGGGTTACGTGATGAACGAGCGAGACGTTCTCCACGTCGTATAGCGTTGTGTCGGGCTTCAGGAACCCCGCTTCCTCAAGCAATTCCTCGATACGCTGGTTGCCCTCCTCCGTCAGGGTAACTGTGCGCATCTTCTCGTCGAGTTCGAAATGCTCTTTTCCAAGGGGTGGGATGAACCTGTCGATGGCTTTGTAGAGACTGGCCTTGTCCTCGATGGCGCCCGAGATGATGAGCGGGGTGCGCGCCTCGTCGATCAGGATCGAGTCCACTTCGTCGACGATGGCGTAGGCATGGCCCTGCAGCTCGTGAGGACGCCCGCCGAACTGCACCATGTCGGAAACGGTATACTTCATATTATCGCGAAGATAATCGAAGCCGAATTCGTTGTTCGTGCCGTAGGTGATGTCGCAGGCATAGGCCTCGCGCCGCTGATCGTCGTCAAGTTCGTGAACGACGCAGCCCACTTTAAGCCCGAGGAACCTGTAGATCTCGCCCATCCATTCGGAGTTGCGCTTGGCGAGATAGTCGTTCACCGTGACGATATGCACGCCGCGCCCGGGAAGCGCATTGAGGTAGGCCGGAAGCGTCGAGACCAGCGTCTTGCCTTCGCCCGTCTTCATCTCGGCGATTTTGCCGTCGTGCAAAACCATGCCGCCGACGAGCTGCACATCGAAATGCCGCTGTTTCAACGTCCGCTTCGCGCCCTCGCGCACGGTCGCGAAAGCTTCGGGCAACAGGGTATCGAGGCTCTCCCCGTTGGCGAACCGCTCGCGAAACTCGATGGTCTTCGCCCGCAATTGCTCGTCCGAAAGGGCAGAAAACTTGGGCTCCAGCGCATTAATGGGCGCAACCCGGGCACTGTAACTCTTCAAGCGCCTGTCGTTGGAGCTGCCGAAGATCTTGGTTGCGAAAGCGCCGACTGCGCCGAAGGAAATCATGATAGCCGAGCCTCACTGCCTCTCTAAGAAGACGCAGCCCAAAATCGGGGGCGGCGGCCAGAGCGCCTATACTTTCTGGCGGTGGCGTTTCCTAGGGGGCTTTTTCGAAATGACCGAAGAGGAGCGTCCTCCCCTTCCATTGGAGCAGAAATAAGCAGACGCGTCGGCGCTGTCAACGCGAGCTTCCCGCGCAGGACCTTATGGCGTGGGAAAGCCCGCGATTACGCTCACCCTTCGTGTTTCGGCGTCGCTTCCGGGGCCTGCAACGCCTGCGGCTGGCCGGCTTTCACGCCGCGCTCCCAATGGCGGAGCTTGCCGCACGCCTTCAGGAAGGAGCGGACCTCCGAGGCGCCCTTAAGCACAAACACCCCTTCATCGAGGTCTTCGGCCACGCCCGCCTTCTCGAACAAGGGCTTTGCGTCCGCCGTACAGGCGATGAACTTGCAATGGGCGAAGGCGTCGCTCACGAAGTCCTTCGCGGCGGGATTTTTTGCGAGCGCCTGCGCGCCCTTGGCCGAGGCCAGGACAGCCACGACGTCGTAAAGCACCGAGGGCGCGCCGTCGAGCTTCTCGTCGCCCTCGATCCAGGCGCCGTCGCTCGCCTTCACGCCGCCAACCTCCGGCGCGACGATCTCCACCATCGCGCCCTCGCCTTTGAAAATGCCGCGCACCTCCTTCGCCAGTTCCGCGTTCACGCCGTCGGTGACGAGCACGCCGAGCTTGCGCCCTTTGAAGCTCTCGGGGCCGTTGCGAAGGATGCTGAGCGCGGGAGACGGCTTGAGATCCTGGCGCGCCGGTCTCGCCGCGTCGGCGGGCTTTGGCGGCTCCTGCAGTCGAAGCCCGCGCGCCACGGATTGGCCGAGGCCGTCGTCGATATTCATAAGATGCGAAACCATGCGCGCGCGGATCGCAGGCTCCTTCACCTTGCTTAGCTCGAAGATGAGAGCGCCGGCGATATGGCATTGTTCGACGCCGGTCTGGCTCATGTAGAATTGCCGCGCCTGACTGTAGTGGTCGGCGAAGCTTTCCGGGCGCATCCGCTCTTTCGAGCCATGAACCTCCTGCGGATAGGAGTGGAAGCCTTTTTTCGGGTCTTCGCGCGGCCCGCTCGCCGCGCCGCTCCAGGAATTCGGCTCGTAATTCGCCCGGCCCTTCGGATTGGAGAAGGCCATGTGCCCATCCTGCTGGAAGGTGGCGAAGGGGCATTTCGGCGCGTTGATGGGAAGGAAGGTGAAGTTGGGCGAGCCGAGCCGTTTCACCTGCGTATCGAGGTAGGAGAAATTGCGTCCCTGAAGCAGCGGATCGTTTGAGAAGTCGACGCCCGGCACGATATTTTGCGTGCAAAAGGCGACCTGTTCGGTTTCGGCGAAGAAATTATCGACGCAGCGGTCGAGCACGAGGCGGCCCACGCGGCGGACGGGAACATCTTCCTCGGGGACGATCTTGGTGGCGTCGAGCACGTCGAAGCCGAACTTATCCGCGAAGTCCTCGTCGAAAAGCTGCAGACCAAGCTCCCACTCGGGATAGTCGCCGGACTGGATGGCGTTCCAAAGGTCGCGGCGGTGAAAATCGGGGTCTGCGCCGTTAATCTTCACCGCCTCGTTCCAGACCACCGATTGCAAGCCGAGTTTCGGCTTCCAGTGAAACTTCACGAAGGTGGACTTGCCCTTCGCGTCGACGAGCCGGAAGGTGTGCACGCCGAATCCCTCCATGAAGCGGAAGGAGCGCGGGATCGCGCGATCCGACATGATCCACATGACCATGTGCATGCTTTCGGGGGTCAGCGAGATGAAGTCCCAGAAATTGTCGTGCGCGGTTTGCGCCTGCGGGAAGCCCCGGTCGGGCTCCTGCTTGGCCGCGTGGATGATATCGGGGAATTTGATGGCGTCCTGGATGAAGAACACCGGGATGTTGTTGCCGACGATGTCCCAGTTGCCTTCCTTGGTGTAGAGCTTCACCGCGAAGCCGCGCACGTCGCGGGCGAGGTCCGCCGATCCCTTGTTGCCCGCGACCGTCGAGAAGCGCACGAAGGCCGGCGTCTTCTCGCCCGCGCGCTGGAAGAGGTCGGCGCGCGTGATGTCCGAAAGCGACTCATAGGTCTCGAAATAGCCGTGCGCGCCGTAACCGCGGGCGTGGACCACGCGCTCGGGGATGCGCTCGTGATCGAAGTGGAAAATCTTCTCGCGGAAATGGAAGTCTTCGAGCGCGACCGGGCCGCGAACGCCAGCCTTCAGCGAATTCTGATCGTCGGCGACGGGGATGCCTTGCTGGGTCGTGAGCACGGGGCGCTCGCCGCTCGCAACCTGATGCGTTTCCCCGCCCTCGCCCCGATAGACGGTCTGATCGCCGTAAGCCGCAATCTTGCCGCCGCCATTCTTGTTTTTTTTCGTCATTTCGCCTCTCGAACAACGGGATTTTGGGATCGCCAGCTCCGCCTCGCCAGCAGGCTTTCGCGCGACGCGCTCCTGTTCAGAACCGCGCCCCTCTAGGGCTTGTTCCGTCGCAGCATTTGGCGCCAGCGCCGCCGCGATCCGGGCGGCTAGCTCGCGCCAGCGACGAACCGCCGCCGCCTCATATTTTCCCCGCCGGATAATTCACTGTTGACGAAATAGAAAAAATCCTATTCACCGGATAGAGCAATTTCGGTGGTGGTTGTCGCTTTCGTTCGAAAAGCAATCGGCTCTCAGCTTTTGCAGAGCCAATGGTCCCGATGCAAGCCTCGCTCCCGGCGCGGCCATCCTGCTCCTGGGCGAAATCCTCGATCTTCGGCCCTTCCCGGCATTCGTGTTGAGGGCCGACCTGACGGTGGCCTTCTCGACCAGGGCGGCGCAAGTAGCGCTCGCGCGCGATGGCGTTACGGTTTCGGCGCAAGGCAGCCTCCGATTCGGCCAGCCGGGCGCCGAACAGCGCCTCGCCAAAGCACTCAAATCCATTGCGACGAGGTTATGCGAGTGGCATGAGCCGCACATTCTTGTGCTGGACCTTGCCGGCGGGACGCAGCGCTTTCTCAAGATCGAGGTGTTTCGCTTGCCAGCCGCCTGCCTTATGGCGCCATGCAGCGACGGCGTCCTGTTTCTCGTCTCCTTCCGCAAGGGCCTGCGCTGTCCGAAGATCGGCGCGGACCGCATCGCCGCCGCACTCGAGCTGACGGGCGCGGAAGCGAATCTCGCCGCGGCGCTGAGCGAGGGGCTCTCGTTACGCGCCTACGCCGAGCGCGAGGGACTGAAAATCACCACCGTGCGCTGGCATCTGCAAAACATTTTCAATCGCACCGGCGTGCGAAGCCAGTCCGATCTCGTGAGCATGGTGGTCTCGCTGTTCGGCTAGGCGCGGCGGCGCGGAACAGTTTCCGGCTTGCTCGACTTCCCCCGTCATTCCGATCACTATCAAAGGCCGGGACAATCAAGCATGAAAGCGTCACCGAAAACGATCGTCCGCGCCGTGGAGGCGCAACCCCACCTCGATCTCGACAAGGGACAAGAGACGCAGTTCTGGGGAACTCTGACAGACCTCCCTATTTCACTCAGCGAAGATGTACGGATGCAGAGCATCGAGGCGCTTAATCAGCTCCTCGCCGACACGATATCGCTGCGGGACATGTACAAGAAGCATCACTGGCAGGTCAGCGGCCCGACCTTCTACCAGCTTCACCTTCTCTTCGACGCCCATTACGAAGAGCAAGCCGAACTCGTCGACACCATCGCCGAGCGCATCATGTCGCTGGGCGGCGTTTCCGTCGCGATGTCGCACGATGTGGCGGAGCTGACCATGATCCGCAGGCCGCCGAAGGGGCGCGAGACGCCGGCCATGCAGATCACGCGGTTGGTGGAGGCGCACCACCATATATTGGCCGAGTCCCGGGAGGGCGCCAAAGCCGCCGCCACCGCAGGCGACGACGGCACGAACGACCTGCTCGTCAGCGACGTGATCAGGCTGAACGAGAAGCAGACCTGGTTTCTGGCCGAGCATCTGGTTTCGGCCCGCCTGGAGTAGGCTCTGCGGCACAATAACGCGGCTCTGGCGCGATCAGAAGCCGGGGCCGCGCCAGGGCGCCTCCTTGTCGGCTGAGTTCAGGCTGTCCTGCCATTTCGTAACAGGCTGCGGCGGCGTGTGGTCATTGCGACCGAGCCGCTGAGGTCCTTTTTCCTCCTGCGCGGGCTGGTCCTCCGCCGGCGCGTCTTGCTTCGCAAGCCATGTCTGAAGGAATTCGGCGCCGCTCCTGAGCTTCGAGAGCGTTTCGGTCATGACGATGCGCGCGTCTTCGCACACCTTGGGGTTGCGCTGGCAAAAGCCCCTGACGTCGTTGACAGTCTGTTCGGCGGATGAAATCAATCGGCGATTGCCGTCCTGCGAGCCTGGCAGCAACAGACAGATCAACGTTATCCAAAAAACCGTCCGGAGCAGGAACAGCATAACGCAACACTCTCAGCCTCAACTCGTCCGCATCGTAGTGCCGAGAAACAAAATAAAAGAGAAGCCGATCGGTACAATTTTACGATTTATTTCTCAACTTACATTGAGAGCGACTGGCATTTGACGCGCCAATACAGAGACTAACCTGTGGCAATGTTTCGATACGATTTCAGAGCAAGAACGATCTTTCTTTAAATTGAAGTTTGTGCGATTATCCCGCTATGACTCGGTTTCACGCGCGCCTCAGTTTGTTTGCGATCATGGCGATCTTCCTCGCTACAGCGGGCAACGCGCTGTTCATGCAGGAGCGCGCGGGTCTTCCGAGCACTTCGGTGTCGGTTACGCAATTCCCGGCCGACAGGGCGTCCGAGCCGCCGTCAAAGACCCTCGGCAAGGGCGAGGGGGCAACGGGGCCTCGCCTTCAGGCCGCGCTCAAGCGCGAGCTTTTCCGCAGGGGGTATCTGGATCAGCTTCAGAATTGTTCGAACGGCCTCAAGCTCGCCGTGCTCGCCTATGAGTTCGACAATGGCCTGCCCTTGACGGGCGAACCCACCGAGGCGCTCCTGAAGCGCATTCTGTTCGACGTGAACCACGGACCGCGGGGCGCATTCGCGGACCGGGCGGAGCTCAATCCGAGGCTCGTGATCGAGGCGCAGAAAATGCTTCTCGGGCTTGGATTTTTCCGGGGCGCGTTCTCGGGGCGCATGGATGTCTGGACCTCGGACGCCATCAAGGATTTCGAGCGGCATCGCGGGCTTGCCCTCACGGGCCGCTTGAACGGCGAAACGCTGCTGGAGCTAATCGCCTATTCAGGACAAACCATCGTTCTGTCCGCGGACTGAAAGGTTTAAAGAAGCTGACGCCAAAATGGCACACTCGCCGGACGAATACAGCCAAGCTCAAAACGGATACACATTTGCCCTAGCCTTCCGCGCCCTCAACCTCTTAACAGTCACAATTTGAAGCGTTCTTTTGCGGTAGCGATTCTCCTGTCCGGGGTCGGGAGTTGCTTGTACTGAACTCATTCAAATTGGGCGGGCATGCGAAGCGCGATTGCGCAACACGGCGGGATGACGGCGGCAAAGGCGCGCAAGGCTGCATCGGCGGTCTTTGCGGCGCTTGTGCTAGGCGGATGCACTTTGCTCGATCCCCATGTTCCCACGCCAGAAATCGAAGTTCCGGACGCCTATACCGGCAAGAGCGCGAAGCCCGCGAGGCCCGCCGCTTCGCCCTACGACTTCGCCGCTTTCAAATCGCACAAGCTCACTGAACTCATTCTTCTCGGCCGCGGCTTCAACTTCGACATCGGCGCGTCGATCGCGCGCATTCAGGAGGCGGAAGCGCAGGTGCGGATCGCGACGCAGCCGCTCATCCCGCTCATCCAAGCGAATGGCTCGGCAAGCCAAAGCCTGACCCATGTCGACGGCCAAGCCGTCAAAACCACGTCGGTCATAGCTCAATTGACGGCAAGCTACACCATCGATTTCTGGGGGCAGAACCGCGCGCTTCTCTATGCCGCGATGGCGAACCAATTTTATCAAAGCTTCGCGGCCGCCACGGTCGCCATTTCGACGGACGCGAGCATCGCCAACACCTATTTCGAAGCCATCGGCGCACAAGAACAGATCGAAATTTCGAGACGGAACCTGGAAGCCGCCAGGAAAATCCTGAAGGCCATTCGCGACCGGTTCGCCGCGGGGACCGCCAGCGGGCTGGATGTCGCGCAACAGGAAACGCTGGTCGCCAACGTCGCGGTCACGATCCCGCCGCTGGAGCGCGAGCTTGAACAGTACAAGCATGCCTTGGCGGTGCTGGTCGGGACGGCGCCGGAGTTCTTCAGCTACAAGGGCGACAAACTCTTCGGGGTTGCGGTGCCCGCCATCCCGGCCGGATTGCCGTCCGAGCTACTCTGTCGCAGGCCCGACATCGCCAGCGCCGAGGCTCAGCTTTCCGCGGTGAAATTCAACGTCTCGTCCGCGCGCGCGGCGATGTTCCCGACTATCGCGTTAACCGGCGCCGGCGGTTTCCAGAGCGTCGCTTTGGCGTCCCTGTTCCAACCTCAGAGTTTGTTCTACAATGCGGCCGTGGGCATTACCCAGCCTCTGACGAACGAATACCAGCTGCAGGCCACGCTCGACCTCAATCGCGCGACCTACGGCGAGCTTCTTCAAGATTATCGAAAGGCGATCGTTTCGGCGTTCCAGAATGTGGAGGATTCCCTGATCGCCTACAACAAGGACGCCGAGCAGGAACGTCTCCAGCACGAAGCCGTGATTTCCGCGAGGCGCGCCTTCAAGCTATCGGAAGAACAATTGAAGGGCGGCATAATCGACGTGACAACCCTTCTTCAGGTTCAACAAACCTTGTTTACCGCTGAAATTGCCTACGCTCAGATCAGGCAAACCCGCCTTCAGGCCGCGGTTTCCTTCTACCAGGCTTTAGGCGGCGGGTGGTACAAACCGGGCGACGCCGCCATCTCGGAAGTTGCGTCAGTCATCGACTTGAAAGCAAGAGCGCCATGAAACGGCTTCTGCCTTACCTGATCTTCGTTCTCATTACAGGCGGCTTGATTGCTTTCGTCTACAAGGACCGCATTTTCCCGCCGAACCCGGCAGAGGCGCAGCAGGGCATAACAGGCGGCCCCGGCGGCGGGCGTCCCCGCGGCAAATTCCGGCGCGGCGACCAGACCGTGCCCGTCTTCGCCGAGAAAGCCCGCAGCGAAAACACTCCCGTCTATTTGAGCGGCGTCGGAACGGTTCAAGCCTTCAACACGGCTATAGTCCGCACCCAGGTCAGCGGCCGTCTGGTGGACGTGCCCTATACAGAGGGCCAGAATGTCAAGGAAGGCGACGTTCTCGCCGTCGTCGACCCAGCCTTATACCAGGCGGCTTACGACCAAGCCGTCGCTCAAAAGGCGAAAGACGAAGGGCTTCTCGCCAACGCGCGCCTGGACGAAAAGAGATACGCGGATCTCGTCAGAACGAACGCCGCGACGCAGCAGCAGGCCGACACGGCAAAATGGACGGTCCTTCAAGACGAAGCTCAGGTGAAACTCGACCAGGCGTTGATCGACAACGCCAAAACCAATTTGCAATGGGCCAAGATAAGGGCGCCGCTCACGGGCAGGACGGGCATCAGGCTTGTCGATAAGGGCAATCTGGTCAGTGCGTCGGACGCCACGGGCATCGTCATCATAACCCAGTTGCAGCCGATCGCCGTCGTCTTTACGCTTCCGGAAAACACGGTGGCGGACGTTCTCGACGCCCAGACCAAGGGAACCGTGACGTTGCAAGCCGTCGCAGGCTCCGGCGTTCTTGGCGAGGGCAGTCTCCTCGTCGTCGATAACCAGATCGACCAGACCACGGGCACCGTAAAGATCAAGGGCCTCTTCCCCAACCAGCAGAACCGGCTTTGGCCCGGCCAGTTCGTGAATGTCAAACTCAAGCTAAAGGTTCTTGAGAACGCCATCGTTGCGCCCTCCGTCGCAATCCAGCAGGGCGCGAACGGCAGCTATGTCTACCTCGCCACGCCAGAGAACACGGCGAAGCTGACCTCTGTGAAGGTCGTGCAGGAAGGCGAGAAGAAGTCGGTGATCGGCGAGGGCGTCGCGGCCGGCGATCTCGTCATCACGAGCGGCTTCGCAAACCTTCAAGACGGCTCCAAGATCAAGATCGATACGCCGGCGCCCCCGGGAGCGCCCGCCGCGAGCGCGGCCCCCGCCTCCGAAGAGGCGGCGAAGGATGGCAAGCCCGAGCGGAAGCGGCGCCGCAAGGAGGCCGCCGCTGAAGAGGCCGCGCCGCCCGCAGACCCGAAAAAGCCCGACAAGCCAGCCGCCGATCCCGAAGCCGCGCCGGTTGAGAGCTCGCGCAAGCCATGAGCATCTCCGCGCCCTTCATCGCGCGACCCATCGCCACCTCGCTGCTCGCCGTCGCCATACTCCTGAGCAGCGCTCTCGCCTATTCCAATTTGCCGATCTCGTCGCTGCCGCAGGTCGATTTCCCCGTGATCCAGGTGACGACGGCGCTTCCGGGCGCGAACGCCGACACCATGGCGCGGCTCGTGACCGCGCCGCTGGAGCGCCAGCTTGGGCAAATCCCCTCGCTCGATGGCATGAGTTCCACAAGCTCGCAGGGCTTCAGCCAGATCACGCTGCAATTCATCCTCGACCGGGACATCAACGCCGCGGGCCAGGATGTGCAGTCCGCCATCAGCGCGGCGGGCGGCGCGCTGCCGCAGAACCTGCCCTATCCGCCAACCTATTCGAAGGTGAACCCGTCCGATCCGCCGATCCTCACCATCGCGCTCACCTCGACGGGCCAGTCGATGGAGCGGCTTTCCGACCTCGCCGACACGCTTTTGAGCCCGCGGCTCAGCCAAGTGGCCGGCGTCGGGCGCGTAACCGTGCAGGGCAACATCCGGCCCGCCATCCGCATCCAGGCGAACCCGCTGCAGCTCTCCTCCTACGGTCTTGCGCTCGAAACCTTGCGCGCGGCTATCGCCAACGCCAACGTCACCGGCTCGAAGGGCCTGTTGAGCGGCTCGGACAAGGCCTTCCTGATCGGCGCCAACGACCAGATCGAGACCGCGAAGGGCTATGAAAATATCGTGGTGGCGACAACCAGCAACAGCGCCTCGCCCGTGGGCGCGCCCGTGCTGTTGCGAGATGTCGCGACCGTCGTCGCCGGGCTGGAAGACAACAAGGTCGCCGCGCGATACAACGGCGTGCCCGCCGTCGTCATCGACGTGCAGCGCCAGCCGGGCGCGAACATCGTCGGCACCGTCGACCGGCTGAAAAAAATCCTGCCGAAGCTTGAGGCGGCGCTGCCGGCGGGCGTCAAGGTAAGCGTGGTCGCCGACCGCACCGGCACCATCCGCGCCTCCGTGCATGAGGTGCAACTCACGCTCGTGATCTCCGTAGCCCTCGTGGTGATGGTGGTGCTGCTCTTCCTGCGCACGCTGAGCGCAACGATCGTCGCGGGCGTGACCCTGCCGCTGTCGCTGATCGCCTCCTTCGGCGTCATGTATTTCGCGGGCTTCAGCCTCGATAATCTCTCGCTGATGGCGCTGACCATCGCAACAGGCTTCGTCGTCGACGACGCCATAGTGATGATCGAGAATATCATGCGCTATATCGAGCAGGGCGAATTGCCGATGGCCGCCGCCTATAAGGGCGCGGGCGAGATCGGCTTCACCATCGTGTCGCTGACGGTCTCGCTGATCGCGGTGTTCATCCCGCTTCTGTTCATGACGGGCATTGTCGGGCGGCTTTTCCGCGAGTTCGCGCTGACGCTGACCATCGCGGTGCTGACCTCGATGGTGGTTTCTCTGACGCTCACGCCGATGATGAGCGCGCGCCTTCTGCGCCTGCCGCATCACGGCGATACGGCGCCCTGGTATGCGCGGCTCGCCGAGGCGCCGCTCGCCTGGCTCTATGGTTTTTATCGCGTCACGCTCGACATCGTGCTCAGGTTCCGCGGGCTGACGCTGATCGTGGCCGCGCTGACGCTCGTGCTCACGGTCACGATGTATCTCGCGATCCCGAAAGGCTTCCTGCCCGACCAGGACACGGGCTTCGTCACGGCCGAGACGGAAACCGCCCCCGACGTGTCGTTCGAGCGCATGAACGCGCTTCAGGCCGAGGTGGAGAAGATCATCCGCAAGGATCCGGACGTGCTCGGCGCCGTCTCGGTGGTGGGCGTGGGAACGACGAACGCGACGCCGAACGTCGCCCATTTCGCGCTGACGCTGAAGCCCAAGAACGACCGCGTTGCCAGCGCAACCCAGATCTTGCAGCGCCTCACCGCGGCGACGCGCGACCTGCCCGGCATCTCGACCACGTTCCAGATCGTGCAGGACATCCAGATCGGAACGGCGCGGAGCCGGACGCAATATCAGTACGTGCTTGTCGGCCTCGACCGCCAGGGCTTCTCCGGCTGGGCTCATAAACTGGAGGAGGAGCTGAAGCACGACAGCCGGCTCGTCCACGTGTCGTCCGACCTTCAGGAGGACGGCAGCGCGGTCCTGATCAAGACCGACCGCGTGATTGCTGGGCGGCTCGGCGTCACCATGCAGTCGCTGAACGACACGCTCTACGACGCTTTCGGCCAGCGGCAGGTTTCGACCATTTACGGCCAGTCGAACCAGTATCGCGTCATCCTGGAGGTCGATCCGAAGTTTCAGACCGACGTGGCGGCGCTTGGCTCCATTTATGTGCCGGGCAACGGCATCAGCAACTCGACGAGCGGCAATTCGTTCAGCGGGCTCGCAAGCTCCAGCGGCTCCACAAGCTCGGCGATCACCTCCGTCCCCGCCATCGGACAAGGGCGCGGCGCGCAGGTTCCGTTCGTAGCCTTCGCCACCATCGAGCGAACCATCTCTCCGCTTTCGGTGAACCACGTCCAGCAATATCCGGCCGCCACCATCAGCTTCGACGTGGCGCCGGGCGTATCGCTCGACGCCGCCGTGCAGGCCGTGGCCGAAGCCGGCCAGCGCATCGGCCTGCCCAGCTCGATCGTGGGCAGCTACACGGGCGCGGCGGCGGAGTTCAACGCCTCGCTGCAAAGCACGCCCTTCCTCATCCTCGCCGCCGTGGTGACGATCTACATCATCCTCGGCGTGCTCTATGAAAGCTTCATCCACCCGTTCACGATCCTCACGACGCTGCCCTCGGCGGGCATCGGCGCGCTTTTGGCGCTTGAACTTTTCGGCATGGAATTCTCGTTCATCGCGCTGATCGGCATCGTGCTCCTCATGGGCATCGTGAAGAAGAACGCGATCATCATGATCGACTTCGCGCTCGACGCCGAACGCAGCCACGGCATGGCGCCGCTCGCGGCGATCCGCGAGGCCTGCCTGTTGCGTTTCAGGCCGATCATGATGACGACGGTGGCCGCGCTCCTCGGCGCGCTGCCGCTGGTGATGGGCCACGGACCAGGCTCGGAGCTTCGCACGCCGCTTGGCGTCACCATCATCGGCGGCCTGCTTCTGAGCCAGTTCCTGACGCTCTACACGACGCCCGTGATCTACCTCGCCATGGATGGCTTGAAGCGGCGGATCGAACGGCTCATCGGCGTCTCCGAAGAACCGGGCGGGGAGCCGTCTCCTCCGAGTGGAGGAGCGGGTGGACCGCCGCCCGCGCCGGCGCCGACGGCGCCTGAAACCCGGGGCTAGGCCGTGAACCCGTCCGCGCTGTTCATCCGAAGGCCCATCGGCACGATCCTCCTTTCGGTCGGGATCTTCCTCGCCGGCGCGGTGGCGTACACGAAGCTGCCCGTGGCGAGCCTGCCGAGCGTCGACATGCCGGCCGTGCGCGTCTCGGCGGCGCTTCCGGGCGCGGACCCCGAGACGGTGGCGGCGACCATCGCCGCGCCGCTCGAACGCAAGATCGGCGAAATCGCGGGCGTGAACGAGCTGACCTCGACGAGTCAGATCGGCTCAACCAGCATCCAGGTGCAGTTCGATCTGTCGCGCAAATCGGACGACGCCGCGCGCGACGTGCAGGCGGCCATCAACGCCGCGCAGGCCGACCTGCCCACGACCCTGACGCGCCGCCCGACGCTTCGGAAGTCGAACGCCGCCGCCGCGCCGATCATGATCCTCGCCATGACCTCGCCCGTGAGGCGCGCGACCGACCTCTACGACCTCGGCGACCTTATCGTCTCGACCCGCATCAGCCAGATCGACGGCATCGCGGAGGTGCTGATCGGCGGCGCGCAAACGCCGGCCGTGCGCATCGCGGCCGATTCAGGCGAACTGCAAACGCGCAGCATCGGCTTCGAGGATGTGCGCACGGCCGTCACGCAGGCCAATTCGCTTGTTCCGATCGGAAGCATGAACGGTCCCGACAAGTCCACCATCGTGACCACGAACGGCCAGATCGACAAGCCGGCCGACTACGCGGCGCTCGTGGTGAAGGTGAAGAACGGCGACGTTGTGCGCATCGGCGATATCGCCAAGGTTTCGACGGGCACGAGCAACAGGCTCGCCGCCGGCTACTACAACAAGGACAACGCGGTCATCTTCATCCTCTTCAAGACGCCGGACGCGAACGTCGTGAGGACCGTGGACCAGATCTACAAGCTGATGCCGGAGCTGCACAGACTTCTGCCCGCGGACGTGACGCTGACCGTGCTGAACGACCGCACGAAAACCATCAAGGCCAGCATCTCCGACATTCAGAAAACGATGCTCGCGAGCATAGCGCTCGTGATGCTGGTGGTGCTGATTTTTCTGCGCCGCGTCATCCCGACCCTTGCGGCGGGCGTCGCCGTGCCGCTTTCGCTCGCGGGCACCGTGGGCTTCATGTGGATGTCCGGCTATAGCCTCGACAACATCTCGCTGCTCGCGCTCACCATCTCGGTCGGCTTCGTGGTGGACGACGCCATCGTCGTCATCGAAAACTGCTACCGCAATATGGAGGCCGGCCTGAACCCGCGCGAGGCGGCGCTGCAAGGCTCGCGGCAGATCGGCTTCACGATCATATCCATCAGCCTGTCGCTCGTCGCCGCCTTCATCCCGCTTCTCTTCATGGGCGGACCCATCGGGCGGCTGTTCGGCGAGTTCGCCTGGACGCTCACCTACGCGATCCTGATTTCCGCCGCCGTCTCGCTCACCCTCACGCCCATGATTTGCGGGCGCTTCATCCGCCGCCTGCCGCGCCCGCGCGAAACCTGGCTCGACCGGCGCGTGGAGCCTGTCTTCGAGAGCATGATCCGCTTTTACGAGCGCACGCTCGTCTACGCGCTGCATCACCGCTGGCTCATGCTGCTCGTCACGCTGACCACGCTCGCGCTCACCATCAACCTCTACATCGTCATGCCGAAGGGGCTTGTGCCGCCGGGCGACACGGGGCTTGTGATCGGCTACGCGCAGGCGGCGCCGGAAGTCTCTTTCAATTCGCTGGAGGACCTTCAGAAAAGGGTCACCGCCATCATCGTCTCCGATCCCGACGTCGCGGGCGTGGCCGTCTCCATCGGCGGCACCTCCGGCTTCGGCCAGAGCAATCAGGCGCGCTTTTTCATGTCGCTGAAGCCCATCGAGGAGCGAAAAGCCCCCGTCGCCGCCGTGATCGGCCGCCTGCGCAAAAATCTCGCCGCCATCAAGGGCGTGGAAGTCACCATGTATCCCGGGCAGGAACTTCAGTTTGGCGGACGCCAGTCGCGCTCGCAATACCAGGTCACGATGTGGGGACCGGACTTGAAGGAGATCGCCGACTGGCTTCCGAAGGTGCAGGAACGCGTGAAGCGCGTGCCGGGCGTCGTCGACGTGAACAACGATCGGGAGTCGGGCGGCCCTCAGGCGACGGTCACTATCGACCGTGTGAAGGCTTCCAAATTCGGCGTCGCGGTTCGCGACATCGACAACGCGCTGGACGACGCCTTCGCGCAGCGCGCCGTCTCCACGATATACTCCTACCGCAATCAGTACAACGTGGTGCTGGAGTCAAATCCAGACATGCAGCGCAGCCTGGCGGCCTTCGACAGCGTCTATGTGAAAGGAAGCGCGGGGCAGCAGGTGCCGCTCAAGTCCTTAGCTGACCTCACCGTTACGGCCGTGCCGCTGGTCGTCAGCCATACCGGGCAGTTTCCCGCGGTGACGATCAGCTTCAACACAGCCCAGGGCGTTTCGATCGGCCAGGTCTTGCCGCAAATCCTGCAAATCGCGAGCGACCTGCAGCTGCCCGAGTCGCTGCACCTGGAACTCGCGGGCGAAACGCTCGCCCTTCAGCAGGAGCAAGCCTCGGAGGCGCTCCTGATCGCCGCGGCCCTCATCGCGGTCTATCTCGTGCTCGGCATCCTTTATGAGGATTTGGTGCACCCGCTGACGATCCTTTCGACGCTGCCGTCGGCCGGCTTCGGGGCGCTACTAACCTTGCATGCGACAGGCCAGGGGCTCTCGATCATTTCGCTGATCGGCATCATCCTGCTCATCGGCATCGTGAAGAAGAACGGCATCATGCTCGTCGATTTCGCGCTCGAAGCCGAGCGCACGAGGGGCGCTTCGAGCGAGGACGCAATCCGGCAAGCTTGCCTGGAGCGGTTCCGCCCAATCCTCATGACGACGCTTGCGGCCATGTTCGGCGCGTTGCCTCTGGCGCTCGCCTCGGGGCCGGGTTCGGAGCTTCGGACGCCGCTCGGCTTCACCATCATCGGCGGTCTCGCGGTCTCGCAGCTCCTGACGATCTACACGACGCCCGTGATCTATCTGTGGCTCGACCGCCTGCGCAAGCGGCGCGGCAGGAGCGCGCCTCTCCCAGAAGCCGTGGCGCCATAGCCCATCCGCTTTCGATGGCATCGAAAGCGGATTCGTCAGAGCCTTCGACGCATGCCGGACGCGGGCGTGCTAGCCTACATAGGCGATTAACCCTGTTGGGTTCGTTTTGCAAAAAAGGCGCGTTTTTACGGTATTATGATACCGCACCAGCCGCCCTGAAAAGTCGGAAACGCCGATCCGCTGGCTCAAGATTAATCGTCGCCGCCGCCGTGCTTCTTGACCGGCTTTGGCGTGCGCTTCAATTTCTCCGCCTCCGCCTGGCGGCTCGCGATGACGCGGCCCATGCGGTCGGCGCGTTCGAGGTCGGCAAGGCGCTGCTTCACCTCCGCCATGAAACGCCGGATGCGCTGAGCGTTGCGCCCCAAATCGTGCTGGCCGAAGCGCGAGGATGAGCGGATGTCGATTTTCGCCGATCTCGCCGTGCCGGTGACGCGGATTGCAACGTCGTCCGTGAAGCCGAAAATAAGCGTGCGGTCCACCGCCTCGATGTGGCCGCTTCGCGTGGCCTCGGGCGCCTGCTCCTCGATGATCTTCCAGTTCATGGCCTTGATGACGTCGCGAACGGACGAATACGCGTCGATCAGGGAGTGCTGCACCAGGAGCGGCTTGATGTCGGGATAGGCCGCCGCCTGCATGGCGCCGAAGGATGGCTCGTAATGCACGGGGTTCGCCGCGCCCTGGCGGATTTTCGCCACGCGGTCGAAAGCGGGCGGCGCGGTTACGTCCGTCGTCACCTCATAGAGCCGGGGCAATCTGAGAAGAGCCGGAAGCGACCATAACGGAACGGCGAGAACGAGCGCGCTCAGGAATACGGCGGCCGATGCGCGGCCCGCGCCGATGTGCCCTTCGTTCCAGATCGAAACGAGAGCCGCCGCCGCCAAGGCGACGCTGACGACCCCGCAGGCCGCGGCCGCGCCCATGATCTTCAGCGCGAGCGGCGTCGGCAGCCCAAGGAACCTGTGCCAGATGAAGACGCCCGCAAAGACGAGAACCGCGAAAATCGCGATGCGATAAGCCCAGCCGGCTTTTTGTGAGACGTGCTCGGTGTAGCGCAAAGGATGCCGCTCCGTTGTGTTGAGCTAGGTTTTGTTCTCCCGCGACCGCTTGCATTTTTCTGAAATGTAATGAAAAATGTGCTTGCCCTGTCGCAATTGAGACACCGAATCACCTGACGCTGATCGCAATACGGACCTTAGAAGTTTGAACGCAGTTAGTAAATAATGGAGTGTGACCGTGAGTGAAGATCACCAATGGCGGCAGCTCGGTTCGATTGTCAACGCCGTGCTGATCGATGCGAAGACAAGGGCGATCCGAACGGGAGCGCTGTCGAAAGCTCCGGAGCGCCCCGTGTCGCGAAACATTCGTCAAAATGTGAGCGGTCTCCCGCAGAAAGGGCTTGGCAACGGCTTTCTCGCCGCGGATGCGCGCACTGCCGGGAAGCCGGTTCAGCTTGAGCTTCCCTTCGGGATCGCGGCTGCTCCCCAAACGGAATCCGGGCCGCGCGCGCCGCGCACAGCCCGGCTTGTATAGGTCCGGCTGACGCCGGACCCTTCCCTCGCTGTAATTACTGCGGACTGTCGCTTGCGTCTGTGGAAGGGGCAGGCAGCTTGCCGCCCTTCCCGGACCGGTTAGGCTTCTGCAGCGCATCGGGGTCGACGGACTTGTCGGCCGGCGCGGCGACTGCCGCGGGCGGCGTCGCGCTCAGGCTATAGTTGACGGTCTGCACCGGGCTTGCGGCGGAGGCCAACACGGGCGCTGGCGCTGGAGTTCTTGGGGGCGCTGGCGTATACGGGCGAGGCGGGCGCCTTGCGCGCCGCCGGCGCTTTTGCCGGCTGTATGCTCGCAACCTGGCTCGGCGCCGCGCGCTTGATGATCGGCGAGGCTGACATATCGGCCATTGCGGCGGAGATGGCCTGCGGCGCTTCCGGCCTCGGAGCGCTCGGCCTTGCTGGCGCGGCTGAAGCCACAACGACAGGCGGCTGGGTCTGAGCCGGGGCGGCCGCTGGCTGCGCGGGCGCCGCATCGCCCTTGTTCAGGCTGGCGAGGACGGTCGGCGGCACGCCGTCTATGCCCGAGGGATTGACCTTCGCGTAGAGGGGGCATGGCCCATCGGGCGCGGGATCGCCCGCCAAGCCGGGGAACGAGACATTCACAAGATACTGCTTGTTGCACACTTTGACGACCGGGGGCTTGCCCGTCATCTCGAAGGCGTCATAGCCCTCCTTGAGCCGCACCCAGAAGGGATACCAGCGATTGTCGCGGTGCCGCTGCATGTTCGCGGCGGTCATGCGGAACGGGAAAGCCTGCACGTGAAACTTCGTCTGGCCCGCGTTGAACGCCTCGCGCGCGAGAATGTAGATCTCTTCGATATAGGCGTCCGTCATGGCGTAGCAGCCGGCCGACTTGCAGTCGCCATGCACCATGAGCGCCGAGCCGGCGCGGCCGTTGGCGTGATCGTAGGCGTTGGGGAAGCCGATGTTGAAGGCGAGATGATACAGGCTGTGCGGGTTCATCTGACCGCGGCTGACGGTGTAGAAGCCCTCCGGCGCCTGCCGGTCGCCCTGCTGAACCTTGGGCCCAAGCTCGCCCGACCAGGCGCAAATGGGATAGGTGCGGAAGTGCTGGAACCGGCCGTCCTTGTACTTCCAGACTTCGAATTCCGATTCTTCCTTGAAGATGCGGACGAAGATCGGAGATTCCTGCCTCATGCCCTTGATGGCGAGAAGCGCTTGAGTGGAGGCGGGGAGTTGTCTCTCCGCCGGCGGCGTCGTGTCGGCGACATTCTGTCCGAAGAAACCAAGGCAGCCGCCGAGCCCGAGCAGCAATGGAGCAACCAGCACAAAACGCAAGACAATGTTCATCGAACTCAACCCCGCTCTTACACATGTAAGAGAGGATCGGGATTTTGCCTTAAGATTCCGTTGCGTCTCACGTGCAAATTGCAAGAACCTCGTCCTCTGATTGTAAGCTCTTGATTCGCCCCACTCAATTTCGCAACTTTCAGCTTCAATAGGGCTAAAATGCGACGCTTCGCGTTAACTCGGGCGTCACGATGCTTTTATGGCGTTTGCGTGCGCTCGCAGCACGCACAAAAGCAGCAACTTTTGTTCGCCGCGGGCGAGGCTTAATTCACTTTGCTGGATTATCGCGCTTGCCGATGGCCAGAAACTTGTCCTGGCGCTGCTTGCGGATGTCGGCCGCGTCGACCGATTCGAAGTCGGCCAAGGCGAGTTCGAGCGCATCGGCGACCTTCTTGATCGCTGTTTCCGGGTCGCGGTGGGCGCCTCCGACGGGCTCGGGGACGATGCCGTCGATGACGCCGAGCGCGAGCAGGTCCTGCGCCGTGATCTTCATGTTCGCCGCCGCGTCGCGCGCCTTGCCGGCGTCCCGCCAGAGGATCGAGGCCGCGCCTTCGGGCGAGATCACGCTGTAGATCGCGTGCTCCATCATCAGCACGCGATTCGCCGAGGCGATGGCGATGGCGCCGCCCGAGCCGCCCTCGCCGATGACGATCGAGATCATGGGCACGCTGAGCGAAAGGCAGCAATCCGTCGAGCGCGCGATGGCCTCGGCCTGCCCGCGCTCCTCCGCTTCGATGCCCGGATAGGCGCCCGCGGTGTCGACAAGGCTCACCACCGGCAGGGTGAAGCGATCCGCCATCTGCATGAGACGCACGGCCTTGCGGTAGCCCTCGGGCTTGGCCATGCCGAAATTATGCTTGAGCCGCCCTTGCGTGTCGGCGCCCTTCTCGTGGCCCAGCACCATCACGGTGCGGCCGTGGAACTGGCCAAGCCCTCCGATAATGGCGAGATCCTCGCCGAAATAGCGGTCTCCGCCAAGCGGGGTGAAATTCACGATCAGCTCGCGGATATAGTCGCAGCTGTGCGGCCTTTGCGGATGGCGCGCGACTTGCGTTTTCTGCCAGGGATCGAGGTTGCCGTAGGTCTCTTCGAGCGCGGCTTGCGCCTTCTCGCGCAGCCTCGCGATGTCCTCCTTGATCGAAACCGGGGCGTTGTCGCCCTCGCCAAGAGCGCTTAACTCCTCGATCTTGCTTTCAAGTTCGGCAATTGGCTTTTCAAAGTCGAGATAGGTGCGCATGTCGGGAAAGGAGCGTAAAGGCCAAGGTTCGAGACGGGATGTATGCCTAGCATGGCCCAACGCCAAGGGCTAGCGCCGCGTCGAGGCCGGCCTTTTGTCCGCTCATCGCAGGCGAGTTTTCGGTGAAATACCGCCCCGCCGACCGTACAATCGCGTCGAGATCAATCGAGCTGGACAACTTTTGCGCGAGGGAGAACGGGCGCCCCCGGCTGCAAATCCCAGTCGCGCGCGTTCAGCACGTCGCCGTCCGTGCGCGCCTCGGCCATGAGGTCGAGGTCGAGCGTCGAATAGACCCATTGCGCTTCGTTCAGCGCGCCTTGCGACAGCACGCCGTCGGCGGCGGGAAACCGGCTGTCCGGCGGCGCATAGAACCCGGCGGCGCCGAAATTGCGCTCCAATCCGGCGAGCCACGGCGCGTCGCCCACCGTCGGCGTCTGAACCGCGTAAATCTGGTTCTCGAGCGCGCGCGCTGCGCAGGCGTGCCGCACGCGATAATAGCCGGAGAGCGACTCAGTGCAGGAGGGGACGAGCAGGATTTCGGCGCCGGCCTCGGCGAGCGCGCGCGCGATCAGCGGAAACTCCGAGTTGTAGCAGATGGCGATCCCGATCCTCGCCGCGCCGATGTCGAACACGCAAAGGCCGCTCGACGCGCCGATGCCCCATTGCTCAGCCTCGAAGCGCGTCATGATGTGCTTCTGCTGGAAACCCGATCCGCCTTTCGGGCCGAACAGCCGCGCGCGGTTCACGAAACGGCCGTCGGTCAGCCGCACGGGCGCGCTTCCGGCGACAATGTGCACGCCGTGGCGCTTGGCGAGATCGGCGTAGGCCGCATCGTAGTGCCCGATGTAATATTGCAGAGCTTCGATGGAGCCATGCAGGTCGGACGAGATGTGGCGCCCGGCGATCCGCGCCAGCTCCATGCCGGCGTATTCCGGAAAAGCAAGCAGCTGCGCGCCATGCGCCGCCGCCTGCTGAACCCATTGCGACAGCTTGTCCTCGAAGGCGGCGATGGAGGCGATCTCATCGATGGGATACTGCGCCGCCGCAACGCGGATCGCGCGCGCCATCATCGAAGCTCCCGGGTCCAGAATTGCATGGGATGTTCGGTCTCCTGCGCCCGATCGATGTCTTTCCAGCGGAACATGGCGATCATCCCCTCGGCTTTGCGGTAACCGCGTTTCTCCCAGAACGTATCGAGCGGCGAATAGGTTGCCGGTTTCAAGGGATGGTCCGCGGGCCTGATGACGGCGCAGAACGCGCTGTATTTGTAGCCGCGCCCTTCGGCGTGCGCCTCGCGCCGGTCGAAAAAGGCGTGGCCTATGCCGCGTCCCCGATAGGCGGGGTCGAGCACCGACTCGCCGCAGTAGAACACGTCGCCCGGATCGAATCCATGCTTTCGGAAGGGCTCGGCGAATTCCGCGTGGTGGCCTTCGAGCGCCGATCCCGTGGCGCAGCCGACGATGCGCCCCTCCTCTTCCGCCGCCACGACGATGCTGTCCTTGGCGCCGGCGAGCGCGCCGAGATAGCCCTCCTCATAGGCGAGCGAGCCTTCATAGAGGTAGGGATAATCGCGAAACACCTCGATGCGAAGCCGCGCGAGGTCTGGCAGGGCGCTCTCGATCTCTGGCCCGGTCAGGGCGGCTATCTCCATTGCGCTCATCTCCCAAGGCTTAGTTTAGCAGGCTTTACCGAATTGGCTCAAGCCTCGGGACATAACGCGGGAGGGCCGTATGTTGCCGGCTGCGCGAATTCGCGCCGGGTCCCTGTCCTTCGAGCGTCCATCGCGAATGGTTGCGTGTGGCCCGAAGCCATGCCAATTAACGGTGGGTTGACGGCCATTCCGGCCGCGTCCGGCCCAATCACGCAAGAGTCGAGATCGCCATGCCGCGCAGCGCCTCCGCAGACACCGGGACAACCATCGCGACGGAGGAGATGGCGCTCGCCCATCGCATGGGCCGGGACGAATTCCGCCTCGCCTGCGAAAAGCTCGGCCGCGCGCCGAACCTGACAGAACTCGGCGTCATCTCCGTGATGTGGTCCGAGCACTGCTCCTACAAGTCGTCGCGCGTCTGGCTGAAGAAGCTGCCGACGCAAGCGCCCCACGTCATTTGCGGCCCGGGCGAGAACGCGGGCGTGATCGACATCGGCGACGGGCAGGCCGTGATCTTCAAGATGGAGAGCCACAACCACCCGTCTTATATCGAGCCGTATCAGGGCGCGGCGACGGGCGTCGGCGGCATCATGCGCGACGTGTTCACCATGGGCGCGCGCCCCATCGCCATGCTGAACGCGCTGCGCTTCGGCTCGCCGGATCATCCGAAGACGCGCCACCTTGTGGCGGGCGTGGTCTCGGGCATCGGCGATTACGGCAATTGCGTCGGCATCCCGACGGTTGGCGGCGAGACGAATTTCGACGCGCGCTACGACGGCAACATCCTCGTCAACGCCATGTGCGTCGGGCTCGCGCGGGCGGACCGTATCTTCTATTCCGCCGCCTCGGAGGCTGGCAATCCGGTCGTCTATGTCGGCTCGAAGACAGGCCGCGACGGCATTCACGGCGCGACAATGGCTTCCGCCGAATTCGACGAAGAGACCGAGGAGAAGCGCCCGACCGTTCAAGTCGGCGATCCGTTTACCGAAAAGCTCGTGCTCGAAGCCTGCCTCGAACTCATGGGCGAGAACGCCATCCTCGCGATCCAGGACATGGGCGCGGCGGGGCTGACCTCGTCCTCCGTCGAAATGGCGGCGAAGGGCGGCTCCGGCATCGACCTCGACCTCGACCGCGTGCCGCAGCGCGAGGAGAACCTGACGGCCTATGAAATGATGCTTTCCGAAAGCCAGGAGCGCATGCTCATGGTGCTGCGCCCCGGCTCCGAGCCGCTGGCGGAGCGCATCTTCAGGAAGTGGGAGCTGGATTTCGCCATTATAGGGCGCACGACCGATACGGGCCGCCTCGTCATCCGGCACATGGGCGTTGTGCAGGCCGACCTTCCGACCTCGATGCTGTCAGACGATGCGCCCGTCTATGAGCGGCCCATCGCGCGGCGGCCCAAGCCCGCCGCCATCTCCGCGAACGGCGTTCCCGCGCCGGACCGCCTTGGCGCCGCGCTGCTTTCGCTGATGGGCTCGCCGAACCTTGCCTCCAAGCGCTGGATTTGGGAGCAATACGACCACATGGTCATGGGCGACACCATGGTGCGCCCCGGCTCCGACGCCGCCGTCGTCCGCGTCCACGGCACGCGCAAGGCGCTGGCGCTCTCCTGCGATGTGACGCCCCGCTATTGCTTCGCCGATCCGTTCGAGGGCGGCAAGCAGGCCGTCGCCGAGAGCTGGCGCAATATCACGGCGTCGGGCGGCAAGCCGCTCGCGCTCACCGACTGCATGAATTTCGGCAATCCCGAGCGGCCCGAGATCATGGCCGAGTTCGCCGAAGCCATCGAGGGCATGTCGGAGGCCTGCCTCGCGCTCGATTTCCCCGTGGTTTCGGGCAATGTCTCGCTCTACAACGAGACGAACGGCGTCGCCATCCCGCCTACGCCCGCCATTGGCGGCGTCGGCCTGATCGCGGATAACCGCCGCGCGGCCACCGTCGCCCTGAAGGCGGAAGACCAAATCGTCGTGCTGATCGGCGCCGAGACGGGCTGGCTCGGGCAATCGCGGTACCAGGAATACGCTACGGGACGCACCGAAGGCGCGCCGCCGCCCGTCGATCTCGCCGCCGAGCGCAAGGCGGGCGAATTCGTGCGCGGCCTTGTCGAAGCTGGCGTCACGCGCACGGTTCACGACCTTGCGGATGGCGGCCTGCTCGTCGCGCTCGCCGAAATGGCGCTCGCCGGAAATCGCGGCGTCCGATATGAGGCGCATCCCGGCCTGCCAAGCCACGCCGCCGCCTTCGGCGAGGATCAAGGCCGCTACCTCGTCGCCCTGGCGAAGGCGGATGCGGATGGCGTCATCGAGAAGGCGCGTGAGCTGGGCCTTGCCGCCCGCATCGCCGCCACCGTCGAAGGCGACGGAATTGTGATTTCCAGCGAAGACAAGCTTGACTTAAGTCAACTTCGAGAGGCGCATGAAGGATGGCTGCCCAACTATATGGGAACGCTGGCATAAGCCGCTTTCAAGTTCCTTTGTTGCGCCAAGCGGCTTTCCGCCTGTACTCTTTCCTAGACACGAAGGACAAAGCCATGCCCATGCAGCCCCAGGAAATCGAGCGCCTGATCAAGGAGCGCCTGCCCGACGCGGAAGTGACCATCGAGGACATGGCGGGCGATGGCGATCACTACTCCGCCACCGTCGTTTCCGAGGCGTTCCGGGGCAAGTCGCGCGTGCAGCAGCATCAGCTGGTCTACGAGGCGTTGCAGGGCAATGTCGGCGGCCAGCTGCACGCGCTTGCGCTTCAGACGAAAACACCGGGCGCGGCCTAAGCTCCGGCTTGTATTATCGAAACGCCTCCCGCATCTTAAAGTGAGCTTGAAAAGGAGAGAGAATGAGCCAACCCAACGTGCAAGACTGGATCAAGGATCAAGTCACCAAGAACGATGTCGTGCTGTTCATGAAAGGCACGAAGGACTTTCCTCAATGCGGGTTTTCCGGGCGCGTGACGCAGATCCTCTCCTTCCTCGGCGTGGATTACAGGGATGTCAACGTGCTCGAGGACGACGCGGTGCGCGATGGGATCAAGGCCTACACGAACTGGCCGACGATTTCGCAGCTCTACGTGAAGGGCGAATTCGTGGGCGGCGCCGACATCGTGACGGAGATGTTCCAGTCCGGCGATCTGCAGACGCTTCTCACCGAGAAGGGCGTGCCGACGAACAAGACCCACGCCGTCGCCTGAGCGCGGTTGAAATTCCGCGCATGGCCTCCCTTGAGGCGGCCATGCCGGCAAAAACCAGGCTTGCCGGAATTTTGGATGACCGGTCGAGCCGGGCCATGCCTTTATCTTCGGCTCGAAGCTACGGGCAGGCTTCCTGCACCTTTTGCACCGCGGGCGCGAGGCCATCCAGCGAATATCGATCGGTCGTGGCGGCGCCCTTGGCGGACGCCGCCTTTACGGTCATGTCGCCTCCGGCCGACATGGCCGCGAGCAGCTTCCGCTCTTCGGCCGGATCTTTCGCATAGACTTTATCGTCGTCGGCCGTGAGCGTAAAGCTCTCTCCGCCGATTGTCACCGTGGCGGCGGCGTTGGCCTTCATTGCATAGCCTAGCTTCACGCTAATCTCGTTTTGGACGCCGTCCTTCTGCCAGGTCGTTACATAGAAGACGACGGGCGTGCGCTTGGCGGTTTTCGGCTGCATGTCCGAGGGGGCGGTCGCAGCGAAGCACACGCGGCCCTCGGCGCCCTCGTAAACGTACACGGTCCAGTCCTTGATTTTTTCCAGCAGCTTCGCCTTCACCTCGGGCGCCGGCGCGGGCTTCTTCACTTCTGCCGGTTTCGGCTTGGCTTTCGGCTTCGGCGCGGCGGGCCTTTGCGCCTGCGCCGGCTGCGGCGCGGCTTGCTGCGTTTGCTGCGCCTCCGCGAGAGGGACGGATGCCATTGTCAGCAAAGCCGGAAGCAGAAGGTGGCGCCGCATGCGGGAGTTCCGTTTTATCTGAATCAAGTCACCCTTTGTTAATCCTGGCCAACCGTCAAGCGCAATCGTAGGGCTTGCTTACCGCGCGCCGGACGTTTTGCCGATGCGGCTTTTCGAAAGCGGGGCGGGGCTCTCCATCCTGCCGGGAAAGGAGCCGAGGCTTCGCACGCGATCATACATGACGATAGCCCCCGCCATGGCGACGTTGATGCAGAAAGCGGTGGGAATCTTGATGACATGATCGCAGCGCGCGAGCAGCCCTTCGGACAAAACGCCAAGTTCCGGCCCGAGCACATAGGCTGCATGAAGCGGGTGGCGAAAGGCCGGAAGGTCGGTTGCGCCCTCGATCAACTCGACGCCGATAAGCTTGCACCGAAGCGGCAAGCTTATCTCGTCCACGCTCGCCCATTGATAGACGGGCAAACGATGGGCCGCCAAGGAGGTGTCCGACTTCGCCTCGAAGGCGCGCGGGTGCGCCCCGATGGTGAAGAAGAACTTCGCGCCGAAGGCATGCGCCGAACGCAACAGGTTGCCCAAATTCATGGGCTTCGATATCCGTTCGGCGCCGATGGCGAAATATCCGCGCATGCCCGTGTTTGGGTTAAAGTGAAAACGTCTCGACTGAGGTAGGCGATGAAAGCTGTCCTATGCAAGTCTCTCGATGGGCCGGACGCGCTTGAGGTCTGCGATATTGCGGCGGCGGCGCCCGGCGCGGGCGAGGCCGCCATCCGCGTTTCCACGGTTGCGCTGAACTTCTTCGATACGCTGATCGTGCGCGGCAAGTATCAGACGAAGCCGGAGCCGCCATTTTCGCCCGGCGGCGAAATTGTTGGAACGATCGCGAGCCTTGGCGCAGGCGTCGAGGGCCTGGAGGTTGGCCAGCGCGTTCTCGCCCATATCGGCTACAACGGATGCCGCGAGGAGGCGCTCGCCCCGGCGCAGCGCGTCGTCCCGCTGCCGGACGGTATATCCGGCGAAGCCGCCGCCTCGCTTCCCATCGCCTACGGCACGGCGCTGCACGGGCTTGAGGACCGCGGGCATGTGCGCGCGAGCGAAACCGTGCTCGTGCTCGGCGCAACCGGGGGCGCGGGGCTTGCGGCGGTGGAGGTGGCGGCCTGCCTCGGCGCGCGCGTGGTTGCTGCAGGAACCTCGGACGGGAAGCTGAAGGTCTGCGCGGAGCATGGCGCGGCCGAACTTCTCAACCTCACGGGCGCGGATGTGAAGAACGCGGTGCGCGCGCTGAACGGCGGCAAGGGCCCGGACGTCATTTACGACTGCATCGGCGGCGACTACGCCGAGCCCGCCCTGCGCGGCATCGCCTGGGAAGGCCGCTATCTCGTCGTCGGCTTCGCGGCGGGCGCCATCCCGAAAATGCCGCTGAACCTGGTGCTGCTGAAGGGCTGCGATATCGCGGGCGTGTACTTCGGCCGCCATGCCGCGCTGAACGGGGCGCGCTTTCGCGGCCAGCTCGCCCGGCTCATCCAATGGACCGTGGAAGGCCGCATCCGGCCGCATATCGGCCGCGTGTTTCCACTGGAGGCGACGGCGGAAGCGCTGCGCGCTATCGAGGCCCGCCAGATCACGGGCAAGGTCATCGTGAAGCCGTGAGCGAGGGCGAGCCGCAGCATCTGTTCGTCTACGGCACGCTGATGCGGGCGAGCCGCAGCCCTTACGCGCGGCTGCTTTCGGCGCGGGCGCGGTTCGTGGGCGAGGCGTGGGCGCGCGGGCGGCTGTACAATCTCGGGCGCTTCCCCGGCGCGGCGTTCGATGCGGCGTGTCCGGGCAAGGTGCACGGCGAAGTGTTCCTTGTGCGCCACGCGGCGGTGCTGGCCGCGCTCGACGCCTATGAGGGCTGCGGCGGCGTTGGCGCGAAGCCCGATCTGTTCTATCGCGACGTGGTGGAGGCGCAGCTTCTTCGCGGTCCCGCGCTCGCCTGCTGGGTCTACCCCTATGCCGGGCCTGTCGCGGGCCGCCCCTGCATCGCGTCGGGCCGCTTTGCCTTGTGACTTCTGCTCAGCAGCCGGCTCAAACCGGTCCTCAACTACACCGCCGATTTACCCTATTGGGTTCGTTTTGCAAAAACATGGTCTTAGAACGGTATCATAATACCACACAAGTCCGCTCGGGAAAAGCGGCTGTAGCTTATTGTTCGCATAGGAACGCTTCAATTTTCGAAGCGAGTAAGTCGAGTTTCTTGGTTTCACACTCCCAAATAACCAATACCCGCCAACCATCCTTTTGCAGCCTTGCTCTGTTTATCGCGTCACGCTCGACATTCCGGGCTAGTTTAGGCGTCCAATAGCCCGAGTTGGATTTGGGTTGTTTTCCGTCGAGGCAGCCAGCGAGGGGGTGCTGGTGCCAAAAGCAACCATGAACGAAGATGATCGCTTTATACTTGGGAAATACGATATCCGGCTTACCGGGTAAGTCTTTGCGATGGAGCCGGAAGCGGAAGCCAAGCCCATGCGCTAATTTTCGAACAGCGAGTTCCGGCTTCATATCCTTGCTGCGAATGGCAGCCATATTCCTGCTTCGTTCATCCGCCGATATTCTATCCATCTAAGCAATCAGATCTAGCGGCAAGTCCGAGATGTCTTTGAGCCTTTTTCCAGCAATCATCGCTTCGAGATCGTCGCTCGCCTTATCAAACTTAACGCGCTCTCTCAGCGCTGCGTTTGCTTTGCAGATTTCGATTGCCTCACAAAGCTCTGTCAAGGCGAAGTGATAAATGCAATCGAAATCGCCCGTTCCTAATGCCAGAGACGCCAATCGGCTTGGCAGCGGCTCGGCGGTTACAACAACAATGTGCGGTGTTCTGCCTTTGCGGTTTCGAAGCAGGTTCAGGGCTTCAGACCGCGCATTCTGCGCTCTATCGCTTCTAAGTGTCCACTTACATGATATGCTTGCGTGCAATGTGGCCAAAGCGCCATTGGCCAAGCGCACCGAGCTGAGCGATTGCACTAATGGATCGACGAAGTTATTGCCCCGATTGATTTCTTCGTCCGACAAAGGCTGTCTCGCGATTACGATATCTGGAGCAATCGTGTAATCTAGCCCTATAATGCTTTTCAGTTCTCTCTGTTTTTTGACCACTTCATCAAGAATAAGGAGATGCCTGTACTGCTCGTACTTCGCAATCTGCAACTTGGATGTTGCTGCTACCGTTTCGACGATCCAATTCCCAGGCCTCAAATGAATAAGTTCGAGGAAAGTACGCTGCAAGAACGCGCAGGTTCTTGCCTCGAAAACCACTCCCACCGATTGCGCCTTCAACTTCTTCCCCGTCGGGGCGTCGAGTAACTTTGCCATTTCATTAGCTAAAGCCACACTTAATAGGCTGTCCTTATCCGCAATCGATGCCTTTTCATCACTTTGGTTTATCACGAAAGCTCTTTGTTTAAGCTCATCATGATACTGAAGGCGGGCTTCGGAAATAACGCTCATAGAAATTTAGGTTCCAAAACGTAAGCTTTGCGTATCCCGTTCTAGCGTCTTTGCAATGGACGATGCAACAGCCGATGCCAGCGGCGGCGGCAAAGCGTTCCCGACCTGCCGATAAGCAGCCGTTTTGCCGCCACTAAACTTCCAATCATCGGGGAACCCCTGGATTCTTAGCGGCCATCCGGACTGTAAGCTTGGGATCCCCAATGAAATCTGAGGGCGGCGGCTGATCGGCGATCCCTTTTCCATTAACACCAAACAACGCCCACGCGGCGCGTGCGCGCGTCGGTCCAAGGTCCGGTCCGCCGTGCTTCTTCGATCCGCCTACAATCGCAGGCGCTATGCCAGACGCGATCCTCTTCCAATCTGCGGCGCCCTTCCAGCCTCCGCTTTTCATGAGGTCGAAGAGGACTTCCCCCACGGATGTTCGAGAGGCCTTCTTCTGGGGCATTTCGAAGATGGAACTGTATTGCGGAAGCAAGCCTACGATAAAGACACGCGGCCGGTTTTGGGCAACGCCGAAATCCGCGGCGTTCAATAGTTCAAAACGAGTTTCATAGCCAAGACTTTGAAAGCGGCTAGTAATCAGGTCACGATAATAGTCAAACTTTCTATCCAGAAGTCCGCGCACATTTTCAATCATCACGGCCTTGGGCCGCACCTCATCGATGATCCGAAACGCCGCGGGAAATAGATTGCGCTCGTCAGCCTCGCCAAGCTTTTGGCCTGCAACCGAGAAGGGCGGGCAAGGCAAGCCGGCAGCGACAAGATCGACGCCCCTGTATGGCTTTGCATCGAAAGTGGTTATGTCGCCCTCGATGACACGCCAATCAGGCCGGTTCTGCTTCAGCGTTTTGCAGGCGTCGCCATCAATTTCAACCAAAGCCGCATGCGCAAATCCTGCCTGTTCGAGTCCCAGGGCCTGCCCCCCAGCGCCCGCACACAACTCCAAAGCTGTAAGCGGCTTCGCCTCCTGCCGCTGGCGGCCGATGCTGTGTCCGTTCACAAACACCTTATGCTTCGCGTTTTTATAAGTCGGCCAGCTCGGCTCATAGCCGCCGTCGGCCTCATTGCCCCAGCATTCCCAGCCGTCGCGGACGCCGCGCGCGAACAGCTCGGCGAACGGCCCCGGCGAGCACGCCTCGATCAGCCCGTATTGCTCGTCGGGCTTGCGGCTGTGCTCGCGCTTGCGCGTGGCGAGGTAGTTCACCTGACGGCGGCCCGGCGGCAGCGTCCGCGCATGTTTGCCGCGCACGCCAAACAGGAGCATCTCGGTCACGTTGCGGAAATAGAAGCCGACGCCGCGCCCGTCCGGCCCGCCGTCTTTTCGGATCTTGTGCCACACGATGTTCGACTTGTAGGCGAAGCCCCACGCTTTCATCACGGCGAGCGCCTCGGGCAGAAGCGCGTTCGGCGTCCACAGATAGAGGTGGCTCGTCTCGCCTGCGATTTCGGACACCGGCAGCGCCATGATTTCGCCGAGCGTCAAGGTGGCGTAGCGGCTGAGGCGGCGATGCTCCGGCGCAACCTTTCCCGTCTTGTTCTGAAATTGCCACGGCGGATCGGCCAGGATCGCGCCGAAGCGCCGCCCGTCCATCGCCCGCAGCAAATCTTCTCCTGCCCCGTCCTGCATCGCGCTCGAATCGAAAAATGGCCTCCCGCACGCTAGCGTTTCACTTTTGTTCTCGCAAGCGCGGGCGAAACTTATCCGCAACAAGCTTGGCGGCGCGCGCGGCGGCGGCTATAGCTGCGGCCGGGGCACGGGGGGTCATGGATGGCGCGGACGCCGCTTTTTCGATCGATGCAACGGGCCTTGGCCGCGGCTCATCCGGGCGGCGGCGCATCCCATCGCTCTGCCCTCTCCCGGCGCGGCCTCTTGCGCGGAACCGCCGCAGCGGCGGCTGCCTCCATCGCGGGCGCATGGCCTGCAGGGGCGGAAACCGAAGAGCAGCCGCAAAGCGAGTTGCGCGTCGCCATCGTGGGCGGCGGAGCGGCGGGGCTGACGGCGGCCTACCGCCTTCAGTCGCAAGGCTTGAAGCCCGTCGTGCTCGAAGCGGGCAACCGCTGGGGCGGCCGCATCCTCACCGTCCCCGATTTCTATCGCGGCATGTTCGCCGAACTTGGCGGCGAGCTTGTCGATACGCGCCACGAAGACCTGAAGGCGCTCGCTGAGGAGCTGGGCCTGTCGCTGGAGCCGTTCTCCGGCGATCCCGCGGAGAGAGAGCGCGACCTTTACTTCTTCGGCGGCAAGCTCAAGACCGCCAGGGACATGCTCGACGCGAGCGCTGGCGCGGGCGCGTTCATCCCGATCGCGCAACGGATCGCCGCCGACAGGATCGCGCTACGCGACGAGGCGGACGCCTTCACCGCCCCCGCCCGCGCGCTCGACGCGATCAGCCTCGCCGATTATCTCAAGCAATTCCGCGGCAAGACCGAGGATTGGGCCATCGACCTGATCGCGGTGGCCTACACCATCGAATTCGGCCTCGACCCGGCGCAGCAGTCGAGCCTCAACCTCGTCGATTTCATCTCGGCGGACCCGAAGGCGCATTTCCAAATCTTCGGCGAAAGCGACCAAGCGTTCCGCATCGCGGGCGGCTCCTCGCGCCTTACCGATGCGCTCGCCGCCGCATGCGAGAAAACCTGCGATCTGCGGCTTGGCGCGGAGCTGACCGCCATCGCGCGGCGCGACAACGGCATCGAGCTGACCTGTGGCGCCGCCAAGCGCGAGATGTTCGATGCCGTCGTGCTCGCGCTGCCCTTCACGCGCCTGCGCCTGGTGAAAGGCGTCGATGCGCTCGGCCTCAAACCGCTCAAGCTCAAGGCCATCCGCGAACTCGGCTACGGCAACAACATGAAGCTCGTCTGCGGGACCGCCTCGCGCGCGTGGCGCACGGCGGCGAGCCTGCCCCACCCATCCAATGGCGCCTTCTACGCGGATCTGCCCTTCCAGAATGTCTGGGAGTTCGAGCCGCGCCCAGCCGGGCCAACACGGCCTCCTGTCGAATTTTATGGCGGGCGCCGCCCTGCCCGCAACCCAGGATGCGGCCTTCGCAAACCTCAAAAGCGGCCTCTGCGCGATCTCGCCCGCCATCGGCGCGGCGCTCGACAAGGACGCCGTGGCATCCTTCTTCTGGGCCAGCCATCCCTTGAGCCTCGGCAGCTACGCCTGCGCGAAAGTCGGCCAATACACCTCGCTCCTGGCGGCGGCGGGCGGCAGGGAATGCGACGGGCGGCTTATCTTCGCGGGAGAGCACACCGAGCCCGAGTTCCTGGGCGCCATGAACGGCGCCGTCATGAGCGGCAATCGCGCGGCCACCGAGATCCTGACGCAGTCTTTGCCTTGATACTGCGGGCGCTTGCGCGCGTGAAAGCGCGGCGTTCGACCAAGCTTGGCGGGAGATGTTGCCCGCGCCTCTGAAAACGGTTACATCCCGTTCAGTCGTGGAGTTGGAGGGTCGCGCATGGATGAGCGGGCGGCGGCGGGGGGCGTGGCGGCTATTCCTGCTCAGCACGAGACCGAAACAGGCGTCGACCTCCATCAACCCATTGCGCCCATCGCCCCGGAGAAGTTCATCCAAGTGAACCGAAGCGATATCGTCGAGCGGGTTCTCGAAAAGCTTTTCGAGCCTCACCATAAAGACCTTGCCGGGGAGGTGTTGCGCTATATGTGCGCGCTCCGGCAATGGGAGACGGCTAAGCTCCTCGATAAAGTCGTCGAAGACTACGACGCTTTCAATCCGGACGACGAGACGGTCAACTTCGAACACTATACCGCGTCCGAGCGGCGCGCGCGGCTCGAAAACCTGAAGGCGCAGATCGTCGATCTCGTGGTGAGCGCCAATTACACCGAGATGGACGAGGGCACCTTGAAACAGGTGCTCGATGAGCAGACGCCCGCCGGGTTCTCGGCCGACGTCGATCTCGCCGAATACGACTTTCATCTCCTGTTTTACCGCGGCGCCATCAAGGACAAGGTTTCGGTCGCGTCGTGGCGAACGCTCTGGCTTCGCGAGCGCCCTGTCGAGGCGGACGCCTATCGCCGGCTTTTCCTCGGTCTCAAGCTCAAGCCCGTCGAGACGAGGGTCGAGGAACTGGTCGCCGAGGGGATGACCCGGAGGAAGGCGGAGAAGCGGGTTCGCCGCGCGAGAAACCAGCAAATGCTGGAAGGCGTGTCGGAAGACACCTTGCACCTCAAGGTCTTCCGCCGCATCCCCAAGAGCGAACTCGAAATCCTGTTCCCGAACGCGAAGATCCGCTTCAATGTTTTCGACCGGCTGTGGCTCTGGATCGGCTCCGGCGGCAGCACGGTCTTCGCCATCGTCACAGCGGGGCTGAAATTCGTCGCTGCGTTCGCGATCAGCATCTTCTTCGTCTTCTTCACGATTGCGGGCGCGATCGGCGCCATCATCCGCACCGTCACGAGCTTTTTCAACACGCGCACGCGCTACATGGCGAAGCTCGCCAAAAGCCTCTACTTCCACAACATCGCCAGCAACCAGAGCGTTCTTTCGCTGATGGCCGACGACGCCGAGGAGGAGGACATCAAGGAAGCCGTCCTCACCTACGCGCTGCTGCTGCGCTTCGGGCATCGCGGCCTTGAGGAAGTGAAGCTGGAAGCGGAGAAGTTCCTGCGGGACGAGTTCGGGGTCGGCTGCAATTTCGACATCGAGGACGGCTGCGTCCACTTGCGCAAGCTCGGCCTTCTCGTGGTGGACGACGCCGGCGCGCCCCGCATCCGCGACCTCGACGACGCCCACGAGCATCTCGTCAGCGAGTGGCGCCTCGCGCCCGACGCGGCCTGACGCATGGCATCCTGCAAAACGGTTCTTGGATTTGCATCGGAAAAGGACGCCGCGGCCGCCGAAGCGCTTCTTGGCGAACTGCCCGGCTTCGAGGACATTCCAATCGTGCGGCGCGAAGAAGCGGACGGCTGGGTCCTCGAACTTTACGATGAGGGCGCGCTCGCGCAAGAGGACGCGGCGGCCCTGCTCGAACCCTTGGGCCTGGCGCCCCTCTCATGCGCGGCGGAGGCGCTCCCGGACGCCGACTGGGTGAGCGAGACGCAGAAGGCGCTGCCGCCCGTGCGCGCCGGCCGTTTCCTCATTCACGGAAGCCACGACCGCGCGCGGATCGCCTCCCAATGGGCCATCGAAATCGACGCGGGCCGCGCCTTCGGCACCGCGCATCACGGCACGACGAAGGGCTGCCTCCTCGCGCTCGATGGCTTGGCGGCGCTGGCCGCGCCTCGCGCCGCGCTCGATCTCGGCACGGGGTCGGGCGTGCTCGCTATCGCCGCGGCGAAGGCTTGCCGCCATCGCGCGCGCATCGCTGCGGCGGACCTCGATCCCATCGCAATTGAGGTTGCGCGCGAAAACTGCCGGAAGAACGGCGCGGCGGGAGTTCGCCTCTTTGTGGGCGATGGTCTTACGCCCGCACTCGCCTATTCCGAACCGTTCGGCCTCGTGATGGCGAACATCCTGGCGAAGCCGCTCCTGAAGCTCGCTCCGCGCCTTCGCGCCCTGACGCGGCGGGGCGGCATTCTCGTCCTGTCGGGCCTTTTGTCGGGGCAGGCGCGCGAGGTTCTGGCGCGCTACCGGGCGACCGGCTTCCGGCTGGTCCGGCGTCGCGACCTCGAAGGCTGGGGCACCCTCACGCTCAGGCGCGAGGCGTAGCCGAAGCCGCGCGCGAGGCCGGTTTCAACATTTGCAGACTCCCGATGCGCCCAACGCATCGTCCTCCCGGCCAAGCGAAGCGCGAGCCGGGATCTGCAAAAAAAAATGAGCGCAACGAATTATCAAGATCCCGGACAAGGCTGCGCCTTTCCGGGACTTGATTACCCAAATGTTCCCGCCAGACGGGCTATATAGGGCATTGGCGTTGTTTTGGCTGAAATTTTTGCGAGGCCGGGAACCATCTGGCCCAGATCGAAACGCCGGTTATAGCGGTACTCGTAGGCGGCCAGGTATCGCGCCGCATGGCGCGGGCGGATGGCGCGGCAAGTTCCGGTGATGGCGCTTTTGATGTTGCCGAGACTGACATTCACCCATTTAAACCTCGGATCGACAATGCGGCGCGAAGCCCGGCCTCGCGTGATTGCCGTGTGGGTCATGCCAACTTTGGTCAGGCTTGAAAAGCAGGCGAGGCCGTCGCTGATCACGTCGCATCCAGGCTCCAGGGCTTCTCGCGCGAAGTGCTCCACCGCCTCTTTGGTGAAGCTCGAAACCAGACGGAGCTTGATGGTGACCGGCTTGCCATTACGGGTCTCGACGGCGGCCAGAAAAGGGGTCTTCCCCTCGGCGCCGCGTCCGGATGGCCCCTTCCTTTCGCCGCCGATGTAAGCATCGTCGATCTGAACCGAGCCCTTGAGCTTATAGTCTTTGTTGCGCTCGCTCATGGCGGCTATGAGTTTCTGTTTCACGGCCCAACCCGTATCGTACCTCACGCCGAGCTGGCGCGATAATTCAAGCGCGGAAATATCGTTCTTGCTTTGCGTTATAAGATAAATCGCGAGGAACCACGTGCTAAGCGGCAGCTTCGACTTGTGGAACAGTGTGCCTGCCTTGACCGAAGTCTGCCGTCTGCACAGCGAGCATTGAAAGGCTCGCCGCGCAGCGTAAAAGCTATATTTGCGTCCCTGGCAGACCGGACAGACAAAGCCATCCGGCCAACGCAGCCGCACCAACTCCTCATGACACTGATCTTCGCTGCCGTAACAGCTCTGAAACGCCGTCCGGCTCATGCCCTTCTGAAATTGTACCGGGTTCCGCGCCATGGCCGCCTCCATTGAGCCGCCCTATCGGCGGCATATGAGAACATAGCAGGAACATTTGGGTAATCAAGTTCCGGGATGACAAACAAAGGCCGTCCGTTGGCTTGATTGGGAAACCCTGCTAGCGAAGCGCGGCGTTGCTTCTGGATGCCTGAACGACGGGCAGCGGACGGCGCAAAGGCGCGGCGACGCGATGTTGCGGCGCGCGCGGTTCGTCCAGCTTCGCCTGAGGCCTGCCGAAACCCAGGATGCTCTGCATGATGCGGACGTTTCGATAGGTGTCGAGGGCGACATCCTCGATGTTCAGGTCTCTGTGCGTTTTGCAGCGATTTGCAGCCACGAGCGCAACGCCGTTCTGTCCCTCTTCAGTCATCTGCGCCAGAATTTCGCCCTTGCCCTTGAGCGCATAGGCCCGATCGAGGGAGCGCATGCTCGCGATGATGTAGGTCAGCGCCTCCCGCTGCTGCTCCTTATCGGGCGGCTGACGATCCATGATCGCCGTGACCGCCGAACATTTCGTCTCGTCCCCGATGGTCTGCTCATGCGCAAAAGCAACCCCGCCGCACCCAAGAAAAACGCAAGACCATAAAGCAACCCGCAGTTTCAATGTACGCCTCCACACCTTCGCCCAGAGGTTGAAGGTCATTCGCAGTTTTGTTCTAAGTAAGCATCTAAGCTAGACGCTAACAAAACTACCGGTTTCAGGCAAGCGGCAACCGCAACCTCAAGCTCATAAGTGTGCACAACCCTGACCAACGCAGATCCAAACGAACGCTAGATGAATGCAAACAGATAGTTGCGCGCAAGGAAGGCGCCGGGGCTGACGCATTTGGCGTCTCGAAAAAAGCGCCGCGCCGGCTCTTGCCGCTGGACAAAGACGATCCACTTCGATAGGTCCAACGCCTCCATGCGGGGAACGCACATCATGCAGGAAAGCGCACAGCGCGCGGCGGAAAGGCTCGCCCAGCTCCGGTCTTCGATCCGCGCCCAGGGGCTTGGCGGCTTCATCGTCCCGAAGGGCGACGCCTTCCAGAACGAAGCCGTTCCGGCGCACTGGGATAGGCTCGCGTGGCTTACGGGCTTCACCGGCTCGGCGGGCTGCGCCGCGATCCTCGAAGACAAGGCCGCGCTCATCGCCGACAGCCGCTACACGCTTCAGGCCAAGGCGCAGACGGATGCGGCGCTCTACGCCGTCGAACTCGCGCCGAAGACGAATGCCGGGTCCTGGCTCGCGGCCAACGCGCCCGAAGGCGCCGCCATCGGCTACGACCCGGCGCTGCACACGCTCGCCGGCTTCAAGGCGCTGAAGGAGGAGACCGCGAAGGCGGGCCTTAAGCTTCAGGCCATCGAGCCAAATCCCATCGACGCCCTTTGGCAGGGCAGGCCGGCCGCGCATTTTGCGCCGATCGAGGCCCACGGCGAGGAATTTGCGGGCGAGAGCGCGGCCTCGAAGCTCGCGCGCCTGCAGAACGCCATCGAGGAGAAAAAGGCGGACGGCCTTTTCGTGAACGCGCCCGACGCCGTGTGCTGGCTGTTCAACATCAGGGGCCGCGACGTGTCGCATACGCCCGTGCCGCTCGTGCGCGCCTATGTCCCGAAGTCCGGCGCGCCCGTGCTGTTCACGCAGCCGGGGCATGTCACGGCGGAAAATCGCAAATCTCTGGAGCGGCTTGCGGGCTTGCATGAGCTTGCCTCGCTCGGCGAGGCGCTGCCCGCGCTGATCGCAAAGGGCGCGAAAATTCTCACCGATCCGGCGCAGACGACGCTGCGTGTGGCGGAGCTGTTGAAGGCCAGCGGCGCGGAGCTGGTGGAGAAAGCCGACCCCTGCTCCGCCATGAAGGCGCGGAAGAACGCGGCAGAGCTTCAGGGCGCGCGCAACGCGCATGTCCGCGACGGCGCGGCGCTCGCCCGCTTCCTCGCCTGGCTCGACGCGGAAGCGCCGTCGGGCGCGCTCGGCGAAATCGCGGCCTCGGACCGGCTCGAAGCGTTCCGGCGCGAGACGAACCTGCTCGTGGATTTGAGCTTCGACACAATTTCCGGCGCGGGCTCGAACGGCGCCATCGTGCATTATCGCGCCACGCCCGAAACCAACAAGACGCTTGAGCCGGGGTCGCTCTACCTCATCAATTCAGGCGGCCAGTACCGCGACGGCACAACGGACGTGACGCGCACCGTCGCCATCGGCGAGCCTGCGCCGGAGATGCGCCGCCATTACACGCTGGTGCTGAAGGGGCATATCGCCATCGCCGCCGCGCGCTTCCCCAAGGACACGCGCGGCGCGGACATCGACGCCTTCGCACGGCGCGCGCTATGGAACGCGGGCCTCGATTACGGCCACGGCACGGGGCACGGCGTGGGCAGTTTCCTCTCGGTTCACGAGGGGCCGCAGTCGATTTCGCGCAACGGCATGACGGCGCTGGCGCCGGGCATGATCGTTTCGAACGAGCCGGGCTATTACCGCGAGGGCCATTACGGCATCAGGCTGGAGAACCTGCTGGCCGTGACGGAGCCCGCGCCCATCGAAGGCGGGGAAACCGGAATGATGGGCTTCGAGACGCTGACACTGGCGCCATTCGACAAGCGGCTCATCGATGCGAGCCTGCTCAGCGCCGCCGAACGCGGCTGGCTCGACGCCTATCACGCGCGCGTCCGCCGCGAGCTTTCGCCGTCGCTCAAAGGCGCGGACCTCGCCTGGCTCGAAGCCGCGACCGCGCCGCTATAAAGCCGGAGCGTCGCGCGGCGCGGGGCGAACCCAAAGCAGCGCGAACACGGAAAGCGCGGCGAAGCCGGCGCCCGCGAGGAACGTCGCTTTGGGTCCGGCGATGTCCCACAATCCGCCGGCGATCGCGCTTGCGGCGAGAAGCGCAAGCCCCGTGACGAGGTTGAACATGCCGAAGGCGGTGCCCCTGAGTTCGGCGGGCGACGTGTCGGCGACGAGCGCGGCGAGCTGGCCCTGCGTCAGGCCCATATGCAGGCCCCACAGCGCGACGCCCACCGCCAAGCCCGCGACGCCGCCCGCAAAGGCCAGCGCGAAATCCGCCGCGATGAGCAGCACGAGCCCGGCGATCAGCACCGAGGTGCGGTCGATGCGGTCGGACAGCACGCCCGCAGGGTAGGCCGACAGCGCGTAGACCACGTTCATCAGCACCATGACGGCGGGGACGAGCGCGATGGGCAAGCCAACCGATTGCGCGCGCAGGATCAGGAACGCCTCGCTGAAGCGCGCCAGCGTAAACAGGCTCGCAACGCCCGCGATGCGCCGATAGGCGGGGCCGAGCCGCGCAAGTTCGGCCCTCGACAGCGGCGCCTTGACCGCGCGCAAGGGCGCCGCCCGCTCCGGCTCCTTCACCGCGAACGCGATCAGGAAGAAGGACACAAACGCCGGGATGACCGCGATCCAGAACACGGCGACGAAATTACCGGAGGTGGCGAGCATGAGCAGGATCGCGAACAGCGGCCCCGCGAATGCGCCCACGGTGTCGAGCGATTGGCGCAGGCCAAAGGCGGCGCCGCGCATGTCCGGCGGCGCGATGTCGGCGATGAGCGCATCGCGCGGCGCGCCGCGGATGCCCTTGCCGGCGCGGTCCACGAAGCGCGCGGCGACAAGCCAGGCGAGGTTCGGCGCCAGCGGGAAAACCGGCTTCGTGAACGCCGCCAGCCCATAGCCGAGCGCCGCCAGCTCCTTGCGCCGTCCGAGCCAATCCGACAGCGCGCCCGAGAAGATTTTGGCGATGGAGGCGGTCGCCTCGGCGATGCCTTCGATGAAGCCGACGGCCAGCGTCGAGGCGCCGAGCACGTCGATGAGATAAAGCGGCAAGAGCGCGTGGATCATCTCGGACGAGACATCCATGAACATGGAGACGAAGCCGAGCGTCCACACCCCCGCCGGGATTTCGCGGAGCCGCGCCGCCGCCGATCCTGAACGTGTCATGCCCCTCGCCCAAATCGAGACCGCGCCGGGGCGCCCTGTCTATCGCCAACCCTGGCGCCTCGCACTCAGGTTACGCCAAATCGCGCTTTTTCGCTCCCCCTCCTTATCTTCATGATAGCCGGAATTACGGCGCCAAGCTGCGGCGCTCATATCTCATCGAGCGGCGCCCGGCCGCCCTCGGCGCCGCGCGGCACGCGGCGCAGCCACAGGGGCGGCGTCCCCGCTTATTTGATCGGAACGCCCTGCGCCTCAAGGCTTGTCTTCAGCTCCGCGATGTCCTTCTCGAAGGCGGGCACGATCTCGTCGCGCATGCGCTCGGTGTCGGCGAGGATGGCCTTCGCGGCTGGCCCGGCCTTCCATTCGTCATTCTGCACCTCCTTCATATTGCCGTCCATGCCGTCGTAATAGCGGCGGACGCCCGAAAGCAGCTGCGGCGCGAGCTGGAAGGTGATGGACTGCTGCTTCATGGTCTCCCAGACGAAGGTTTTCATCTTCAGCTCGTCGGGGACGATACCGGCGTTCGACCAGCCGTTCTTGTCGCTCCAGTACATCACCCAGGTGTCGGACGGCAGGAAATAGGAGGCCGAGATGCGGTTGCGCAGCGCCTTCTCGAAGGTCTGGCTCCACTCGTCGACGGAATCGAGGTTGTCCCTCACCTCGTCGAGCAGCGCGCGGCGCAAATAATAGCCGTCGCGCTCGCTGCGGGCGACCTCGAATTGCAGCGCCGTCGTGAAGCCCGCCTGCGCCGCGAGGTACACGCCGAGCACCGTCGAAGCCATGACGATGAGGTTCGCGATCCAGAACTCCGCGTTGCCGCTCTCGCGGACCTTGAAAATGCGAATGACAGAAAAGCGCCGCCGAGGCTTTGTTTCTCCGCTCAATGACTAACTCCGTGGTTCAGTTCACGCCCGCACGCGCCGGTTTCATGAGCGAAGATGGCGGCTTGGCGGCGGGAAGCGGCGGCGCTCGCGGATTTTTGGCCTTGAACGGAACAAAATGATGCGAAACCAGAAATTTCGCGCGAAAGTCGCGCTCAACGATCATTCCTGACCGAAGGCTTTTCCAATCGAGGAACTCGATGGCGCTGTTATTCCTGGGCCTCCTCATCGGCTGGGCGCTTGCGCGCCGTTCGCGCCCCCTCGCCAACGGGCTGGAACGCCTTCGAAAGCTGTTCCGGCGGAAGCCCGCCGCCGCGCCCCCTGCCGTCGAAGCCGCGCCCTTGCTGGCCGCGCCCGATGAGGAGCCGCTCGCGATCAGGCTCAGGAAGGCGGAGGCGCTGTTCCTGCCCGCCGCCGACAACGCCGCCCATCCGCGCGAATTCCTGGATCAGCCCTCGTTCAAGGAAATGACGGCGCTGCTGCGGGACGAGGCGGTCCCGCTCGGAACGGTGAAGCAGTATGCGCTCGGCTCGAACTGGGCGCTGTCGTGCGCGGCGCTGGCGGCGCTCGCCGGGCGCGCCGACCGCGAAGCCCTGCGCGAGCAGGCGGTCGCCGCCTTCGACCGGCTGGCGCCCTGGGCGATGTGGTTCGCGCTGGCCTATTTCCGCTCCTGCCCGGAGAAGCCGCCGCTCGGCGCGCCTTTCGTGAACGCGAAGGAATGGTGGAAGGACAACTCCATCGTCCAGATGAACGCGCAGGAGCATTTCGACGAGGCGGGCCTCGACGAGGACGCAACCTTCGGCCCAGCCCTCGACGCCGCGCCGCCGGCGTCCTATCCGTTCATCCGCGCCTTCCTCGCAAAGCTGCTAGGCTCCATCGCCCAGGAGCTTATCGCGGAAGTCGACGCGAAGCAGCGCGCCGTGATCGACCGCGCGTTCCTGACCTCCTTCGGGCGCTTTTGGGGGCAAGGCGAGACGAAGCTCGATCTCCTCGCCGAACCGGAGGCGTGGCGCGAGATGCTGGCGGGCGCCGAGGCCGCGATAAGGGCGCAGCCGCCGCGCTCGCTCCTGGCCAGCGGCGAGCCGCGCATCGGCAAGACCTCGTTCCTCCGCCTCGTCGCGAAGCGCGTCGAGGGCGACGGCTGGCAGGTGTTCGAGGCGGGCGGCGCGGACCTGATGGCGGGCCAGCAGTGGTTCGGCCAACTCGAAGGGCGCATCCAGAAGGCGCTGGAGGAGCTTTCGACCGCGAAGAAGCTCATCTGGTACGTCCCGGACATCCTGCAGATCGCGATGAGCGGCACCCATCAGGGGCAGGCCGCGAGCATCTTGGAGCAGATCCTGCCGGCGATCTCCGCGGGCCGCCTCGCGGTCTGGACCGAGGCGACGCCCGCCGGGTCGGCGCGGCTCCTGCGGCAGCGTCCGCAATTGCGCAACACCTTCGACGTGCTCCGCTTCGAGCCGCTGTCCACCGAAGCGACGCTGGCGCTCGCCGAGACCGTGACGCGCCGCCTCTCGGACGAAGCGGGCCTCGAAATCGGCGCGGCCTGCGCCGAGACCGCGCTCAGCTCCGCGCGGCAATATTTAAGCTCGACTGCCCTGCCCGGCTCCGTGCTCGACCTTCTGAAGTCGGCGGTCGTGCGCGCGGTCAAGGGCGCGAACCGCGCCGTTGCGCCGGGCGACGTGATCGCGGCCTTGAGCCAGGCCACGGGCGTCCCCGCCGCGATCCTCGAACTCGAAGGAGCGCGCGGACCTCGCCTCGATCCGCAAATCTTTCGCCTCCCGCGTGATGGGCCAGGACGAGGCCGTCTCGACCGTGGTGGACCGCATCGCCATGCTCAAGGCCGGGTTGAACGATCCCGGCAAGCCCATCGGCGTGTTCCTGTTCGCAGGCCCGACCGGCACGGGCAAGACCGAGCTTGCGAAGACGCTCGCGGAATATCTATTCGGTTCGGCCGACCGGATGATCCGCCTCGACATGAGCGAATACCAGTCGCACAACTCCACCTGGAAAATTCTTGGCGCCGCCGATCCGGCCGCGCAGACCGAAACGCTCATCAGCCGGGTGCGCAAGCAGCCCTTCTCCGTCGTGCTGCTGGATGAGTTCGAGAAGGCGCACCCGGTGGTCTGGGACCTGTTTCTGCAGGTGTTCGACGATGCGCGGCTGACCGACGCCGCTGGCCAGGAAGCCGACTTCCGCCATTGCATCATCATCCTCACCACCAATCTCGGCGCCACGACCCATCGCAGCGCCGACCTCGGCTTCCAGCCCGCGACCTCCACTTTTTCGAGCGACCAAGTGATGCGCGCGGTCAGCCAGACCTTTCGGCCCGAGTTTCAGAACCGGCTCGACAAGGTGATCGTGTTCCAGCCGCTCGACCGCGAGCTGATGCGATCCATCCTGAAGAAGGAGCTTGGGCGCGTGCTCGAACGGCGCGGCTTCAAGGATCGCGAATGGGCCGTGGAATGGGAGGCGTCCGCGCTGGAATTCCTCTTGGAGAAGGGCTTTTCGCCCGAGATGGGCGCGCGGCCCCTGAAGCGCGCCATCGACCAGTATGTGATCGCGCCGCTCGCCGCCACCATCGTGGAGCGGCGCTTTCCCGAGGGCGACCAGTTCGTGTTCGTGCGCAGCGACGGCAAGGCGATCCAGGCGGAGTTTGTCGATCCGGATGGCGACGAGAGCGCGCCGGAGCACGCGGCGGCCGTGGACGCGGAAAAGCGGCCCACGCTGGCCGCCATGATCCTCGGCGCGGCGGGCGGGCCTGCCGAGGTCGAGGCGCTTGAGCACGATTACGAGGAGATGGCGAACGTGTTCGCCTCGGAGGCGTGGGGCGCGGAGAAGGCGAAGCTCGCCGAAAGGATGCAGGGCGACGGCTTCTGGACGCGGCCCGAGCGCTTCGAGGTTCTGTCGCGGCTCGCGCTGATGGATCGCGTGCGCGCGGCGGCGGATACGGCCGGGTCGCTGCGAGCGCGGCTCGCCAAGGGCGCGGGGCGGGAGGGCCGGTCGTCGCGCGAGCTTGTCGCGCGGCTGGCGCTGCAGCTTCACCTGATCGGCGAGGGCGTGAAGGACGTGTTCGAGGCCGCGCCGCTCGAAGCCGCCCTTGCGGTGGAGCGCGCGCTCGACGGCGGCGCGGAGCGCGACGACGCAGGCGAATGGCGCGAGAAGCTGCTCGCCATGTACCGCGCCTGGGCGAGCGCCCGCAACATGCAGCTTTCCGAGGTCCGGCGCGCGCAGCAACAGCCGATCCTGCTTGCCGGCGGCTTCGGCGCCTATCGCGCGCTCGTGCATGAGGCGGGGCTTCATGTGCTCGAAATGCCGGAGGAGGACCGGAGCGTGGACCGCGTCACGGCGCGTGTGCGGGTGGCGGCGGCGCCCTTCGGCGAAATCCCGCAACACAGGCTGCACGCCACGCTCGCCGCCGCGCTCGCGCAAAGCCCGCTGTCGAACGCGATGGTGCGGCGCTATCGCAACGGCGCGTCGCCGCTCGTGCGCGACATCGCCGCCGGCTGGCGCACGGGCCGCCTCGACGCCGTGCTGCGCGGCGACTTCGACCTCATCGCCGCCTCGCAGGGGTGAGGGGCGAAGGCGCTACTTCGCCTGCGTAGCGGCCACGCTGAATTGCTCCACGAGTTTGGAGACTTCACTAAGGCCGAAGATAAGGGCCACAGTTACAAAGGTAAGCGAAAGCCGTTTTGCAAGTGCATAGGTGGGTACAAGGATTAACGGTAAGTACATGGCGCCAAAAAAGAATGCAGATAAGACTGATATTTGAATGATTTTGCTATCGAACTCCAATAGTGTTCCGCCTGCTTTGAAAAGGTATATAACACCGAAGAAATAGATTAGGTTTTCGATAGTAACCAAAATTCGGACTGCTGCGCCGCCCTCTACAACGCTCAATGAGAAAACTATAGTTAAAGTTAGCCAGACAAAAGGCCAATACCCGTTGAAATTATGATCAGTTACAAGATAGCTTGCAAAAGCAGAAGATGCTATGGAAAAAAGCATCGCAGATAATTGTAGTTTAGAGAAACGCTTCCGAGTACCTTTTGCCAGAACTATGGAACCCAGTATCAAGCTCAGAAAAAAGAGAAATAATGAAAGAAGATTTGCGACCGCTAGCGAGACCTTCAGATGCATTATCGAAGCTAAAGCGCTCCAAAGTGAAACCATAACATCCGAGAAATTATGTGTAAACGATCTCAGCCAATTAGCTAATTTCAAAAAGCTGCTGAAGTTGCCCGCTATTGTAATGGCGCTACCGATAATACCGAACCACGTCAGCGCCTCATACCTCACCTTCTTCCACACAGCGGGCGGCGCGGGCGGCTTGGCGAGTTGCGTCTTGACGGCGGCGAGCACGGCTTCATGATTGTCGAAGTTGGTCGTATGAAGCTCGCTGAAGGGCAGCGGGATTTGGTCGCCGGGCAGCAGGCGCGCCTTGAGCGGCACGAGCTTGCGATCCGAATGCGCGCGGCTCGCCTCGGCGTTCACCCAGACCGACTTCACCGAGTTCTCCGTCCACAGCGCGATCACCGCTTTCGCGGCGTCGAGCTGCTCCGTTATTTCCGGCCGGAACTCGTCGCCCGTCTCGAGGTTGGCGTCCCACCAGACCGAATAGCCCTGCGCTTCGAGCAGCGCCGCGACGAGCCGCGCCTCCCCGGCGTCCTTCTTCGAATAGGAGATGAAAATATCCGCCACGCCGCGCGCCCCACGAGTTTGCGGCGTTGATAGGCGGAAGTGTTTAGGCGTGCAAGGCGGAACCTTGACGGCGCCGGGCGCCCAGGGATCGCCCGCGCTGCTTCTTCGTATAACTACATTGGGAACATCGCGGCCGAGCGTCAAAGGGTAACGGCGCCGCTACCTGAGATTGCAGCAAATGCAATCAATGCGGGAAAAAAGCGGTGGTTTTTGCAAAACGAACCCAATGGCGTTAATGCAGGGTATACGCTTCGCGGTTGGGCGCGAAGTTTCACCCCGACACCGTCACGGTTTGGCGGTGGTAGCGCGGCGCGTCGATCTCCTGCGCGATGAACGCGCCGACGTCCTTGCGGGAGATGCGCATGCTGCGGGTTTCGCCCGGCGCGCTGGCGAGCCATCGGCCCGTCGCGGGCGCATCCGTCAGGCCTACGGGCTGCACCAGCACATAATCGAGCGCCGTCGCTTTCAGCACGGCCTCCTGCCGCTCCTTGTCGGCCATCAGCTCCTTCATCAGAAGGTTGAACAGGAGCTTGTACGTCCACGATATCTTTTCGCGGGTGTCGCCGACGCCGAACGCCGTCACGGCGAGGACGCGCGTGCGCGAACTCGGGGCCAAGCGCGGCGGCGATGTTGCGCGTGCCCACCTCGCAGATATCGGCGGACGTGGTTCGCTTCGCGCCGAACATCAGCGAGAGCGGAAGATCCCGCGTGCCGAGGCTGATCACAATGGCGTCGTGGCCGGGCAGAGCGCGCGCCACGTCGTCGGCGGACATGGCGTCGCCCTTCACGACGGTCAGGCCGGGCGCGGCGGCTATTTTTGAAGGATCGCGCGCGAACGCCGTGACGCGATGCCCATCCGCAAGCAATTTTTCAACGACGGCGCGGCCTGTGCCGCCGGTCGCTCCGAATACGATGATGTTCATGCAAGCAATATAGGAGCGCGGCGCGCGAAGTCACGCCCGCGCGGCGCCGCTTGCCTCCGCCGCGATGCCGGCGAGCGAGACGCGGATGGCCGAAAGCTTCGCGCCGCTCTCCGCGCAGACGCCGAAACGGCGGCCAAGCGCAACCGGATCGGCATAGCTCATCCAGACATGCCCCTGCTCGTCCTCGCGCACGAGGAAACGCTGCGGAAAATTGACGGCAAGGAGCGGGTTCGCCGCGATGAGAGGCGCCTCGGCGTCCGCGTAGCCGAAGATGAACAATGTCGCCGGCTTCAGCGCAACGCCCACCTTCGCCGCTTCCTTGGCGTGGTCGATGCGCGCGAAAAGCATCATGCCGCGCCGCTCGATTGCGATCAGGAGGTTTTGGACGGTCTTGGCGAAGGCAAGCGGCGAACGCACGCTGACAACACCGGCTGCGGACGCCTCGCTCATGGTCGGCTCCCATAGATATTGATTCAATCTACGCCGATTTGTGCGCCTTTTCCAGAGCGCGCCAGCCGGGCCGGGCAGCTTTGAATCGAGGAACAGCCTCTCGCCGGCGCCGTTGTCATTCAAAGCCTGCCTCCCGGGGCGGGCGCCATCCAAGACAAGCAACGGAGGAGACCATGGCGCGGACATCGGCCGCAGACCTCGCTCACAGCTTCAAGGGCGCAAAATTCCCCTTGAGCAAGAAGCGACCTCGCGAACCTCGCCCGGAAAAACGGGGCGGCGAAGGAGATCGTCGACACGATTGAAGGTTTGCCGGAGGAGGAATTCGATTCCGTGACGCAGGTGGAGAAGGCTTTCAGCAATGAGAGCCATGCGCAAGGTCAAGGCGGCGCGTCGGGTCACGCCACAGGGTCGGCGCAGAAGGGCGGCCAACGCAGCCACAGCGGCAGGTCGTAGAAAGGACGGCGGCGCACGCTCGCCGCGCGCATGCGTTGCGTCCCGGCCAGTGCTGGGCGCGATAAAAAAACGGGAAGGCCCTACAAGCGGCCTTCCTTCTCCTGTTTGGCGGTCTTGCCCTCCCGCTCCTTCTTCTTCGTTTTCTTGAGGTTTTCGCGATTTTTCGAAGGGCTTTCCTGGTTGGACGCCCCAGCTTCGTGAAGCGCAATCGCAACCGCCTGCCGCCGGCTCTTTACCGGCTTGCCGGCCCGGTCTCCAGTTCGCCATGCTTGTATTCGTGCATGACGCGGCCAACAGTTTCTTTCTGGTCCTTGGTTTCTTTCGTCATCTTCTTCACCGCGGAAAGAGATGCAACGTCTCAGCGAGCCCGAGCCGTTGCCTGAAGGCTATTTCTGGATCACCGAACCTTGGCGTTCGCGCTTGGCTTCGCTTGCCCGCGTGAGCGGAGTTTGCTCCCGCTGGCGGCGCTTTCTCATGTGAGAGACGAACTGGATGATCGCGAAGGCGATCACGATGCCGAGCGTCATGAACGCGAGGGCCGGAATGATCTGTTCATTGTTGATGATCAAGGGTCATCCTCCTCGTAGCTTCAAGACAGGCGCTTTTTGCCTGACTGTCGGAGAAGAAACCTCAAGAAAAAATAATGATCCAGATATGACAGAGATCTTATCGCGTCATATTCGGTTCAATTTGGAAAGCAGAACCGCTTATAAATAAGAATGACCACAAGATCCGGGCCGTTGCGACGCTCTACACTTACTCTCGCGCCTGTGCTTTCCTGAGCCGGCCGCTCCTTACGGCGTGACCGGCCGCAGGCTGCGCTCTCCGCGCAGCCCATCCGCGTTCCCCGAAGGGTTTTCGAACTCAAGGAAGCACGATAGGGATTGTTTTCCGTTAGGATGCAAGACCGGCGTCGCCGCCGATGGGGATCGCATGCCCACGCAGGAAATTACCGTTCGCGCCCTGCTTCTCGGCGAGGGCCTCGATCTGAAAGGCCTGGAGCGCGAGGACGCCTTCTCCACGCACCCGCTTGCGTTCCGTACGTCCTCGAAGGGATCGGCCATGCTGTTCAGGTTCGGCGCCGTCGCCTGTTTCGACATGACCCCGGTCGAGGAGGACGCGCTTGTGAATGGCCTTGAGCGGCGCGTTCATCAGCCGCTGGAGGAGCGGGAAATCGAGACCGCGTCCGTCAGCATCGGGGCGGAGGAGGATCACTTGCTGTCGAGCACGGGCGCCATCCGGCTTACGAAGGCGGACCCCGAGCGTCTCTTGCTGGTCGGCGAAGCGCTCGCAGTTTCGGTCGCGCTCGCCTATGACGAGCGCCGGATCGCGGCAGCGTTTGAGAAGATCGAGCCCATCGCGGCGAGCCTCATCAAGAGGCGGCTTCCGTCCGGGCCCAAATCGGCGATGCTGGAGCAGATCGGCGAGGCGCTCCTGATCCAGAAGCGGCTCGCCTCCCGCGTCGATCTCGACGAAAAGCCGGACGTTCTATGGGACCATCCCGGGCTTGAGCGCCTTTGGGCGAAACTCGTCGACGAATACGACCTGACCGCGCGGGCGCGGGCCGTGGAGCGCAAGCTCGTGGTGATCCGTGAAACGGCGGACACGATCACGGATCTGATTGCGACGCGCACCAGCCACCGGCTGGAGTTCTATATTATCGTGCTCATCGCAATCGAGCTTGTGCTGGCGCTTTACGACAGGTTTCTCAAGTAGCGTTGGAGCAGAACGGCGCAGAGTTCTCTGCCGCTTCTGATTCCTGTGATGCAGGACCGTAAGGTTTCCAGAACCGAGACGACGAAGGCGTCATAGTCCACCCAAGCTCTCCGACTCCTCAAGGAAGCGTTCGAGCTTCCTCTCGATTATGCCTCTGTGCTTGACGGTTTGCGTCAATTCCGAACGGTTTCTCGGGACTGGATTGACGAGATGAGTTTGTCTGACCGCTAGGCTGCTCATTACTTTACTCCATCACTCGACTATTCTTGCTGCCACGCCGCGCCCGGGTTTGGGCGGCTTTATTCGCCGGCGTACGCCGCGCAGTTCTGTCGCGCGTTTTGGCCAACTCTTTCTGCAATGCCGTGCCCTGGCCCCTGAATGTTTAGCGCGGGCTCTACCGCGTAGGTAAATTCGGAGATTACTCATGCCGGCGTGAACCGCGCATTTTCCACAGGAGAGACGGCGCTTGCGGCTGCGCGCGGCAGCGCCACCTGCGTCAACGCGCGGCGCCCGGCCAGCACCGCGGCCGCGGCCGCGGGTGTTCACTCCCGGTCAGCGGGTTGCGCCTCCGGCGAGCCGGACAGGATCGTTTCGGAATAGAGCGCCTGCGCCTCGCTTGGCGAGCCGCGCCTCGACCCGATGGCGACGACTTCGATGATGCGGACGCGGCCATGAACGCTGGCGGTGAGCACGTCCCCGCACTTCACGCAAGCGGCGGCCTTCTGCACGCGCTGGCGGTTGACCCGGAAGCAGCCCTCCTCGATCAATTTCGCGGCGAGGCTGCGGGACTTCACGATCCGCGCATACCAGAGCCACTTGTCGAGGCGCTGCTCTTCCGGTGGGTTCAAATTGTCTCGTCCTGCGTTTGAAGCTGCTTCTCCAGCCGCTCCTTGAGCTGGCTCAGCGCGGCGAAGGGCGAGTCGGGGTCGACGCCGGCGGAGCGCTTCGGCGCGGCGCTGGCTGCGATCCTGCCCTGCGAACGCGGCGGACGCGAGTCGCGTCCCCGGTCGTGGGGACGGTCGTGGGGACGGTCGTTCCGGTCGCGCTGCGGAGGCCTGCTCTGCTGCGCGCCGCCGCCCGCCCGCTGCTCCACGCCTTCGGCCTTGGCGGCGGGCGCCGTCCCGGCCTGCGGCCCCTGATTGTGCGGACGCTCGCGGCGGTCGCCGTCCTGCCTGTGATGGCGATGGCGGTCGTTATGCCCGCCGTGGCGCCGTCCGTGCTCTCCCTGGCCGCCCGGCGCGCCCGGCTCCTTGCGTCCCTCGGCCTGCGAGGGCTGCTGCGGACCCGCTTGTGCAGTTGCGGGCGGCTGCGGCCGGCCCTGCCGCTCGTGGTGAGGCCGCCGTCCGCGCTCGGCGCCGCCGCCCGGATGGCGATTATGGCGCCGGTCCTGACCTTGCGGGCGTTCGAACTTGGGCTTAAGCCTGCGAAAGCGCCAAATTTCCTCGAATTCCTGCTCAGGCGGCGAATTCGGCCTCCGCTTCGGCGGCGTGCTCGGGAACGGCGATCTCATCGGCGGCGGGCGCAGGCTCCGCGGCAGCCTCGGCTTCCGCAACCTCTTGATCATGGCCCGCGTCTGCCGCAGCCTCATGCGCCGCATCGTCGGCGGTCTCAGGCTCGGCCTCGGCATGGGCCGGCAGCTCATCCGCATGTTCGGCTGCGTGATCGCCCGCATCGGGCTCGTGAGCGCCATTCAGCGGCTCAACGGGCACGTTGTCGTTCGCGGCGACGGCTTCCGCATCGTTTGCGGCGACGGGTTCGGCGCCCGGCGCTTGCGGCGTCTTCTTCAACGGGCGCTTCTCGCGGCGGAACCCGAGCAACTCCAGGATCGCGCCCAGCTCCTCGTTCGAGCAACCCATGATGGACATCATGTCCGGCCTGATCTTGAAAGCGCCGCCGCCCGCCGCGCCCGCCGGAGGCGTTGCGCTGGCGTCCGCCGGCTTCCAGGCCGTCAGGGGCCGGATAATGTCGGCAAGGCGCTCCAGCATGTCGATGCGCACGGCGCGCGGCCCGCACACATGGAAGCCTGCGGCGCGGTAGAACGCTTCCGGCAGCGCGGCGTTGCGCGGAACCGAAGTAAGCCCCTGGCGCGGCGCCTCCGAAATGGAAGCGGGCGTGAGATTGTGCTCGCTCCCGTGCTTCAAGAGCCAGAACAGCAGCAAGAGATCGGCCGACGCCGGCTTCAAGAGAAGCGGGAAGTAGATGTGGTGCGCGCCGAAACGCACGCCGTACTTCCGGAGCTGCGCCCGGCCATCCTGGTCGAGCGACTTGATTTCCTCGGCGACCGTGTCGCGCTTCAGGATCCCGAAAGTCTCGCGCAGACGGAAAGCGATGCCGCGCGAAAGACCCGCGATCTCCTCGGCCTTTGCGATCTCGACCAGCGGCTTCAGGCGCACCTCGATGTGATGGGCGAGCCAGGTTTCGATGCGCTTCGAGATGTTTTCCTTGTCGACGGCGGCGAGGTGCTCGTCGGAATGGAGCGTGAAGGCGGGCTTCAGCGGATCTTCGCCGCCGGACAGCCTGCCGATTTCCTGGTGCTCCCAGATAATCTGGCCTTCGCGGGTCAGCGTGAACGCCGTGTCGGGCGCCGAAGTGAGCCTGTCCGAGCGCGCGGCGAGTTCGTGCACGAGAACCTTCGCGGCCGCGTTCCGCGCCGCCTTGCCATGAACGCCGGCGGCGGCCAGATCGGGCGTGAAGCAGAAGCCTTCGAGCTTGCCGACATAATGCTTCTCGACCACGACGCGGCCGTCTTTTTCGATCTCGGCGAACAGGCTTTCCTTGTCGCGCATGCTTTTCATGAGCACGCTCGTGCGCTTGTCCACGAAGCGCTGCGTCAATTGCTCATGCAGCGCGTCCGAAAGCCGGTCCTCGACCTCGCGCGTCTTCTCCTGCCAGTGATCGGGGTCCTTCAGCCATTCGCGGCGGTTGGAGACGAAAGTCCAGGTGCGGATATGGGCGATGCGGTTCGACAGCGTGTCGATGTCGCCGTCGGTGCGGTCGGCCTGCTCCACCTGGCCCGCGAACCAATCCTCGGGGATCAGGCCCTCGTCGCTCATGATGAACTTGTAGAGCGTCGCCACCAGCTCGGCGTGGCTGTTCGGCGCAACCTTGCGGTAGTCCGGGACCTGGCAGACTTCCCACAGGCGCTTCACGGCGGCGGGGGCTACCGCGAGCTCGGCGATGCGCGGATCGTTGCACGCAAGCTCCAGCGCTTCCATGTCGTCGGCGGTGCGCGCGCGGACGAGGCGCGGATGCGCGGGGTTCTGGCGCAGGCTTTCTTTCAGCCGCTCGATGCTATCGAATTCGAGCTGCGTGTTCCGCCACTGGAGCGTTTTCACGGGCTCGAAATCGTGATTTTCGAGCTTGTTGATCAGTTCCTGGTCGAAAGGCTCGACATCGGCGGTGACGCCGAAGGTGCCGTCGTTCAGATGCCGCCCGGCGCGGCCCGCGATCTGCGCAAGCTCGGCGGGCGTGAGGTCGCGGTGCGAGCGTCCGTCGAACTTGCGCGTGCCGGCGAATGCGATGTGATCCACGTCGAGATTGAGGCCCATGCCGATGGCGTCGGTCGCAACCAGGAAATCGACATCGCCGGCCTGGTAGAGCGCCACTTGCGCGTTGCGCGTGCGCGGGCTCAGCGCGCCGAGCACCACCGCCGCGCCGCCGCGCTGCCTGCGGATCAGCTCTGCGATGGCGTAAACGTCGTTCGCCGAGAAGGCGACGATGGCCGAGCGCGTCTGCAGGCGCGTGATCTTCTTCTGGCCCGAATAGGTGAGCTTCGAAAGCCTCGGACGCGCGATGAAGTTCGCGCCGGGGATCAGCTCGCGGATCGGGTCCGTCATGGTCTGCGCGCCGAGAAGCAGCGTCTCGCTCATGCCGCGCGAATGATAAAGCCGGTCGGTGAACACGTGGCCGCGATCCGGGTCCGCCGCGAGCTGGATTTCGTCCACCGCGAGGAAATCGACATCGACATCGCGCGGCATCGCCTCGACGGTGCAGACGTAATAGCGCGGGCTCTCCGGCTTGATCTTCTCTTCGCCGGTGATGAGCGCCACGTCGCGCGGCCCGATGCGCGCCACGATCTTGTCGTAGATCTCGCGCGCGAGAAGGCGCAGCGGTAAGCCGATCAGCCCGCTCTCATGGCCAAGCATGCGCTCGATGGCGAGGTGCGTCTTGCCCGTGTTCGTTGGCCCCAGCACGGCTGTGACATGCCGGGACTGGATTGGCTTTGTGGTAGCCGACTGCATTGCTGCGCTCATTAGCGGACTTTCTGTAAATGCCGCACGTTAATTTTCCAGGGTTGTTGGCGCGATAAGCGTATGAAGAGGCGCTTGCGGCAATAGCGAGCCGATCTTCCTCAGGCAAGATCGCTCAGCTTATCTTTCGCAAATGGAGCCTGTGGTTGTTCCCCTCTTCACTCGGCGAGCGCGTGTCGCCCCGCTGGTGTCTGCACGTCGAACTTCGCCGTCACCATGGATGCCGTACCCGCGGGAGTCGGCACATGAACATAATACGGTACTATTAAACCCGCTTCCGGCACCGGGACAAGCCAAACTTCTATGCCCGTGTTCCCTGAGGCGATATCGTTCTCGCCCGGCCTTCCCATCTTATGCCCCGCGACCGGCACATATCGCACCGAGCATACATAGGCAACTCCGCGCAGTCTGCCAGCGGTGGGGATGGTGCGCGTGCCTTTGGGGGACAGGACGAGGTCGTAGCGGATCCTCCCGTCGAAGATCGGCAGCCGCTTGTTGCAGACGTCCTCGCGGCTCGACCTGGCCTGCGAGAGAAGGATGATGGCGCTGGCCGGATCGACGACATTTTGCAAATGAGCCGCCGTAATCGGCACGCGCCGCGATCCCGGATAGGAAGGCGGATTGATGGTGATGTCCTGCACCATCTTCTGCTGGAAGCGCAGCTCGATGGTCTCCCGCCGCTCGCCCACCGCATAGCGGAAGGTGTAATTCGAGGGGGCGGGTCCGCTCGACGTCATCTGGCCGCTGCTGTTGGTCGCGCCCTGCCATGTATACGATCCGAAAAAGACGCTGATATTGGCGTTGGCTTGAAGCGAATATTGCCGGTTGGTGATCGACGACCGGATCCGGAAATCGCCGATTTGGATGCCCAGCCAGCTGATATGGTAGATCGCGTCGATGGTGGAGGCGCGCACGACGAAATCGCCGCCCTCCGCTTTCGGCGTAAGATCCTTAGGCTTCTCCGCCCTTAACTCTTTAGGCCCGGCGGGCTTTTCTTTCGGCTCGGCCTGCTTGACGCCGTTCGCCTTCTCCGCCGGCTTTATCTGCTCCAAGGGCTTGACCTCTTCGGCCTTGGACTCGGCCGCCTTGGCGTCGCCGGGTTTCGCATCGGCTGCGGGCGCTTGCGGCTTCGTTTCCTTCGCATCGGACGATTGCGGCGCCGCGGGCTTCTCCTTGGCGGGCTCCCCGGACGGCTTCTTCTCCTCCGCGGGCTTCTTCTCCTCGGGCGCCGCGCTGTCCGCCGGCTTCAGGACCGGAGAACCGGCCTCTTCAGCGCGAGCGGGCTTCGCGGGAAAGCTGGCGGCGGCAGCCAAGGAAAGGAACAGGGCGGTCGCGGGAATGACCCATTCGCCCCGAAACAACGGACGCTTTGCCATCAACCACGCTCTTCCTTTCGAAGCCGGAGCTTGTCGCCTCACCTGCCGGTAGAAGCGGATTTCGTCAATTATGTGTTACAGAATAAGCAAGGGCGGCGCGCTGCCCGCTTTCCATCGACGGCGAGCGCCATCCACTGATTAAAATGTAAATATTAATAAACAACGGTCGAGCGCCGTCCGCCGTTCGCCAATTTGGGTTATGCGAGGCGACTGCAATTAGATCGAGTCATCCCGGAAGGGCGCAGCCTTTTCCGGGATCTGAATAGATCAGCGCTCATTTTTTGCGGATCGCGCTTCGCGTGGCCGGGACGACGATGCGTCGGGCAAACCGGCGGAGTTCTGCTTAGCGAACCTCCGCGCCGCTTTGCCTGATGAGGTCAAGCGCGGTTTTTGCGTCGAGCCGGCCGTCGTAGAGCGCGCGGCCCGCTATGGCGCCAGCGATGATGGCGTAGGCGGGAGACACAAGCAGCTTCACGTCGCCGATCCCGGCGAGCCCCCCCGAGGCGATGACGGGAATGGGAACCGACCGGGCGAGTTCCGCGGTCGCGTCGAGGTTGAGCCCCGTCAGCATGCCGTCGCGGCTGATATCGGTGTAGACGATCGCGGCGACGCCGGTGTCCACGAAGCGGCGCGCGAGTTCGACCGCCGAAATCTCCGAAGATTCCGCCCAGCCTTGCACCGCGACGCGGCCGTCCTTCGCATCGATGCCGACCGCAATCTTGCCTGGAAAGCGGGCGCAGGCGTCCTTGACGAGCGCGGGATTTCGCACAGCCGCCGTGCCGAGGATCACCCGGGCGATGCCCCGGCTCAGCCACAGCGAGATGGCTTCGAGCGTGCGGATGCCGCCGCCGAGCTGCACCGGAATGGAGATCGCGGCGAGAATGGCCGACACGGCGTCCGCGTTCACCGAGCGGCCCTCGAACGCCCCGTTCAGATCGACCACGTGCAGCGCCTGAAACCCCTGCTCCACGAACTGGCGGGCCTGGTCCGCCGGGCTCGCGTTGAAGACCGTGGCCTCGTCCATGAGCCCCTGCCGGAGGCGGACGCATTGACCGTCTTTCAGATCGATAGCCGGGTAAAGTATCATGATGTCCCCCAATCTTGACGCGGGTGGAGCTAAGGGCCGTACGTTTGCGCTCCTCCTTGGTAATGTCCTCGCCGAGGCCGGGTTCACCGAGGGAGCGCAAAGCTCGCCATTATCGCGCGCAACTTCGCCGAAGCCAAGGCGCCCGAACGTCGGGTAGTGGGTACTTTTGAAATTTGAGACTTATCCGCCCGTTTTCGCGCCGCCGACAATGACGGCGTAGTTTATGGAGATGATAAGGATTGCGTAGATATAGACCGACACAAAAACTCTGAAGTACGGGCGAAATTCCTCATCTTCGTAGTATGCCCTAGTGAGCAATAATAAAGCAATTGGCCACACAGTAAAAACAAGCATACATTGCCCGATTAAATCTCTAATATTAGAAAATATATCTTCGTGTCCATACAAGTATACACGAATAGTGGCTGCTGCACTTACAAAACCAACCGTGAGATAATCTCTCGCCCACCCCGGAAACGGCAGATGAAATAATGCTAGTATCCATCCAAACAGGAAAGTTGCCACCGGCCGTGTAAATGCTTTAAAGGCATCTATCCATAAAGCGATGTCTTGCTGCCACGTAATCAAGTCCTTAATCAAACCGAGCAGGCTGAAAGCGCCTGCAAGCGCAAATACCTGCCGAACCGCAATGCCAAGCGGATCGCTTTTGTACTCTGGTGTTTCTGGCATGGTGTCCCTCCCTTGCGCTGGGGCACATTATCGGAGCGCTGAGGAACAGCCAAGCTTAGAGTTAACAAACCAACATTTGGTAATGGAATTGAAAGAGACTCAGGCTAGATGGATTCGCTAAGTCATTGAAAAAATCCAGCTTTCGTTAAAGCTTTTGACAATAAGAATCAATGCCTTAGTATGTAAGTGGCGCCCAGGGCCGGTTTCGAACCGGCGACCTAGTGCACTGACGCAAACATAAGATTCACAAAATGCGCGAAGCAGGCGATACTTCGCGCATGGCTCAGACTGTTTGCATCATCCTCTCCGCCGAAGACCGCACGCGCTTGACGGCGGTCGTTCAGGATCGCAACCGGCTTCACAAGCATGTGCAGCGGGCAAAGATCGTTCTCCATTCCGCCGAGCGGCGCTCAGTTCTCGACATATCGCATTTGAGCGGCGTCAGCCGTCCGGCCGTTTGGCGCTGGCAGCGACGCTACGCCGAGAACGGGGTGGCTGGGCTTCTTCGCGATAAGACGCGCAAGCCGGGCAAGGCGCCCTTGCCGGCGAAGACGGTGGCGAAAGTGCTGGCGCTGCCGTGCTCCGAGCCGCCGGGAAACGCCACGCATTGGACCGGCCGCGCGGTCGCGAAGGCCGTCGGCATAAGCCTTCGAGCAGTGCAGCGCATCTGGGAGGCGCATCGCCTCCAGCCGCATCGCTTGCGCACCTTTAAGAAGTCCAACGATCCCGCCTTCGTCGAGAAAGTCGAGGATGTGGTCGGCCTTTACATGAACCCACCCTGCCACGCGGTCGTCTTGTCGATCGATGAGAAAAGCCAGATCCAGGCGCTCGACCGAACACAGCCGGGACTACCGCTGAAGCCGGGCAAATGCGCAACCATGACCCACGATTATAAGCGCAACGGAACCACGACGCTGTTCGCCGCGCTCAACCTGCTCGACGGAACCGTGCTCGGTCGCTGCATGCAACGCCACCGCCATCAGGAATTCATCAAGTTTCTCAATGCGGTGGAGCGCAAGGTCCCGGCTGGCAAGATCATCCACGTCATTCTGGACAACTACGGAACCCACAAGCATCCCAAGGTGAAGGCCTGGCTGGCGGACCACCCAAGATGGGTTTTCCATTTCACGCCTACCTCCGCCTCCTGGCTGAACGCGGTCGAAAACTTCTTCTCAGCCATCACCCGAAGGCGCATCCGGCGCGGCGTCTTCAAGTCCGTCGCCGACCTCGAAGACGCCATAAGCCGTTACATCGGCGATCACAATCGCCATGCTAAACCCTTCGTCTGGACAAAAACAGCGGAGGAAATCCTCGAAAAGCTCAACCGCCTCGACCTGCATCTTCTGAATAAGTCAGTGCACTAGGGGGTTCGAGCCCCCTGCTCTGTCCACTGAGCTACCTGGGCGTACTTGTACTGGCGGCCGGGTGTTCGAGCGCCCGGCCGTTTACGCACTCCCAAAACTCACTGGAAACTAACGCGGAAACTACTTCAACTCGGCTCCCCTTCAAAGCGGAATCTAGGCGCAGCCATTACGCCGCCTTTTTCTTATAGGGACCGCGTTTGCTCGCTTTTGGCTCTGCATCCTCAACAAGCTTCACGATATCGACCACATCCCAAACGCGATCCGAGACGCCGGCTTCCATGGCTGGCGTGACGCGAAGGGTTTTGTGGATCTTGCAAAAATTGTAGTACATCGCGAAGAGAGCGACCGAATAAGCGTGGTTTTCGAGCTTCTTTGAAAAGCCGTTCGTGAGGCGCGTAAAGCGCCGGTTGTGCATACGCACCGTTAAATTCGAGCGCTCAACGTAGCTGGTGGAGATATGCTTCGGATCAGGATCGCCCTCAATGCGGGTCTTCTTGATCCCTGTGCATTCCGCTGGCGAGTAACGGCCCTTAGAGCTTTCCGGCGATGCGCCATACATTTTGACGAGCTGGGCATAATCGACATTCGCGCCGAACGCGCCTTCAACGGCTTCAAGGTAAGCGCGATGTCCGTCGCTCGTGAGTTGCACGCGGCTTGCCAGCCGGCTTGCAACGTTATCCATAAAGGTAGAAGCGCTTTCGCTGTCGCGATCGCCAACGAAGTAAGCCAGCAAAAGCTTGGAGTCGGCATCCAGCGCGGTCCATGTCCAAGCATCGCCCGCATCTTCGGGAGCGGCTTTCGCTTTGGCAACATTCTTTTCCTTGGCGTAAACGAAGCTCCAAACTTCATCGACCTGGACGCGCTTCGATTTGAGATTGACCACATGCTCGTCATGATAGGCCGCGCATGCCTTCCCCGCGTCCGCCATCAGCTTGAGAATGGCATTCTTAGCGGAGCCGGTTATGCGGCTCACGGCGCGCACGGACGATCCCTCGCAAAGAAGGTGAAGGATTTGGGTGCGTTGCTCTCTGGTCATCTTGTTCATGGTTTTGTATATACCCTTATGCTTGTTCTGTCAAGCATAAGGGTATTATTGAACTACGCTAAATCGTTATGTAATCGCGTTCATAACGTTACGTATGCATTTTTGCAACGATTAATCGTTATGAAAGCGCCTTTTTCGTTGCGAATAATGTTTTTTGTCGTTATGGAACGCGCCAAGCATTACGGACTGGTGGTTCCGCAACGGTTGGTATGGCAAAGCTAATCCAAGAACACGAACTCCACGCGGTGGAGGACGCTATAGGACAGTACGAGAACGGAGCTTCAATCACCGATCTCGTTGGCCCAAAGGCATCGGAGGCAAAAAAGCGCTCGATGCACAGGCGTTTGGTAAAATTGATCGAACTTAATCGCATTAAATCAACGGGTGCCGGGAAGGGAACTAGGTACCTATTGGTAGACACCTCCAAGCAGGCCGTAATTCTTCATAAGGAGGAAGCTCATCTAGGGGCGGAAGGGGGCCTATTTGTTCCTCTTTCTAACATCGGTCTGGAGCTTCAGAAATCTGTTCGAAGGCCGTTTGGTGAGCGCGCACTGGTAGCCTATGAACGGCAATTTCTTTCTAAATATTCACCTAATTCAACTTTTTTTCTAACTACCAACGAGCGGAAATACCTTGCCGAGGTCGGAAAGGCTCAAGATGGGGCGCAGCCGGCCGGCACATATGCCCGTCAAATACTGAACCGCCTCCTAATTGATCTATCTTGGAACTCAAGCAGGCTGGAAGGAAACACGTATACAATTTTGGACACGCACGTATTGCTTGAAACAGGGAAGCATGCGGAAGGCAAGAGTGCAGAAGATGCCCAAATGATATTAAACCATAAGGATGCCATTGAGTTCTTAGTCGAATCCGCAACCGATATTGGATTCAATCGATACACTATTCTGAACTTACATTCATTCTTATCGAACAACCTATTACCAGATCCTCAAGCGTCTGGACGATTACGCACTAAGATAATTGGCATAGGTCAGTCATCCTATACACCACTTGCAACCCCTGCAATCATTGAGGAATGCTTTAACGAACTGCTCGCGAAAGCAAGCGCCATCCAAGACCCATTTGAACAAGCATTCTTCGTTTCGGTACAGCTTCCCTATTTGCAACCATTTGAGGATGTGAATAAGCGAGTGTCACGCCTTGCCGCGAATATACCGCTGATCAAGAAAAATATTAGCCCACTGTCGTTCGTTGATGTTCCTGAAACGCTCTACAAAGATGCAATGCTCAGCGTGTACGAACTCAATAAGACTGAATTAGCAAGGGATGTCTTCGTATGGGCTTATGACAGGTCCGCCCGAAGGTATGCAGCCATACGCCAATCACTTGGCGAGCCTGATCTTTTTAGGTTGAGATATCGAGAGGCGTTGCGAAGCGCAGTCTCTTTCGTCATTAGAGAGCAACTTTCTAAAATTCGTGCATCGCAGTGGATAGAAGAATGGTCTTCTAAAAATTTACAAGCCGAGGATCGTGCTCGTTTTGTTGAAGTTGTTGAGTTAGACTTAATAGGTCTACATGAGGGCAATTATGCAAAATACCGTGTGCGCCCCTCGGAGTTTTATGCATGGAAGCAGGTTTGGGAAAGCTAAGGAAGTTAGGGCTTGCGCCATCGCTTCTCCGCCGCCTTCTTGGCAATCTCGACGCGCCGCTCTGAAGGAATGGCTTCAGAGCGGGCATTGCCGCCCTTTAGCCCACCCTTGCGCCCCAGGGCCACTGCTGACGGGTCTTTCCCCTGCTCCTCAGGCGTAGGCTCCCGGTCCTCGATGTCACCCGTGGCGACATCGACAACGAACTTGGCGAGCTGAGCCGGATCGCGTGGGCGCTTCTTGCGTGGTGTTTCCTGTGTCATGCCTTTAAATATGGCATGGTCGATTCCTGTTTGCTAGCGTAAGTCAATAGGATCAAATTTCAAAAGTACCCACTACCGAACGTCGCCGCCAGCTTCCGAGGGCCGGGCCGGGGCTCGCGCGGCCTCTTCAGTCGGCCTTCCCTAAAGCGGCGGCGAAGGTTTTAGAAAAAATTCCTCATTCGGCGTATCTTGTCATTTCTTATTAGAATGCTATTCTACTGCGGACGCCGTTCCTGGCGGCCCTCCAAAACCCCCGGAGCAGGATGTTCGTGAAAGCCCATTCGAAGAGTTTTGCCGATTTTCTGTCTCATTCGCCGCTCGTCCTGTTTCCGGGCGCCATGGGAACCGAGCTGCAGCGCAGAGGCTATGCAACGGCCTTGCCGCTATGGTCCGCGGCGGCGAACCTCGATGCGCCCGAGCTGGTGCGGCGGATTCATGACGAATATTTCGAGGCGGGCGCCGACGTGGCCGTCACCAACACTTTTCGGACCACGCCGCGCGCCTTCGCCAAGGCTGGGCGCGAAAGCGAGGCGCGCCGCGCGCTCGACGCCGCCGTTTCGGCCGCGCTGAATGCGAAGGAGAACGCCGGGCGCCGCGTTTTCGTGGCGGGGTCTTTCGCGCCGCTGGAGGATTGCTACCGGCCGGACCTCGTGCCGGACGAGCGCGAGCTTCGGGCCGAGCATGCGAAGCAGGCCGCTTGGCTCGCCGAGGCTGGCGTTGATTTTCTTTTGCCGGAAACGATCAATGCGGGCATCGAAGCCGCAATCATGGCCGAGGCGGCATCGGCGACGGGGCTTCCCTTCCTTATCAGTTTCGTGACCGGCGAGACGGGCCTCCTCCTGGACGGGACGCCGCTCCCGGAGGCCGTCGCAAGCACGGACCTGCCCGGCCGCATCGGCGTCTCGCTCAATTGCAGACCGATAGACACCGTCGATGCGGCGTACCGCGAGCTTACTGCGGCGTATGATGGCGCCATCGGCCTTTATCCGAATGGCGTGGGCCACGCTCATGACGGCTTCGGCTGGTGCGCCGAGGGGCACGACCACGGCGTCGCCGATTTCGTCGAGAGCGCGCTTGCCTGGAAGAGGGCTGGAGCCAGGATCGTCGGCGGATGCTGCGGCACCACCCCGGCCTATATCCGGGCGCTCCACGAGGCGCTCAAGGGCGAAAGCCGCCTCCGGCTCGCCGCGTAAACCGTTCTAGACCCGCCAATCGATTCCGGACAGCTCGTCCTTCGAGGCGAGCGGGCGCGGCTCCGGGCTTTTCGACGGCAAGAACCCGAGGGTGATAAAGGTCCACGAAGCCGTGAAGCCGCAAATCAGCTGCGCCCAGCCCGCGAGCGGCGAAGGGTAATCTTCTCCGCCAAGCGGCGAGATCGAGATGCCTGTCGCGACGAAGAAGGGGATCAGGAACACAAGCCACCACCAGCCCGACAGTCCCCGGTCGTGGAAGCGCTTCGTATTGATCGCGCCCTGCGGAAAGAGGAACACCATCGCGGTGATCCAGCCCGAACGGTCGCCAAGAAGCCGCACGAGGTTCGGCCACGTGCCGTCGAGGAAGGGCGCGTCATCGTTCATGAGCTTCGAGAGCACGTAGTTGAAGCTAAAGATGCCCAGGTGAATGAGCACAAAGGCCATCCACCACGTGCGCCGGCCGATGCGGCCGCGGAAATCGAAGAAGATGAATCCGAGGGAGGACATGGCTGCTGCTCCTGGCTCGGCGCGCGGTGGAGCCGGAATTGCTTTCTGCGCCGCGATGGCGATCATAGTGCGCCGGGCCGGTCGCCGCCAGGGTGAGGAAGGCCGCTGGCGCGAGCGGGCGGCGTTCTCATTATTGAGTGTAACGGGCGCGGTGAGGGACCATTTTCCGGGCGGGCTCGCGCGCGGCGGAGCGGATCTCGACCGGCAGGCGCTCGCCAAGGCATCGCGGACGCCGCCGGGCTCAAATCCTGAAAGCGCCGGGCGCTCAGTCTAAGCTCTTGACATGGTTGGCAAAGCTACCACCTAGCTTGAACGCAAGCGCGCTCCCGCACGTTCCTTGTCGACCAAAGTTCGACAAAATACGATGACCGCGTTATTAATTTCGCGCATCATGATGAGAGCCTAGAGCGAAAGTGGGGCATGGCTAAAGCAATATTTGGGTCCTGGCGATCGCGGCGAAGCGCGTCGCAGGAACGTGAAGTTGGCGTATCGACCGGCGCATCCGCCGAACGCAACGAGAAAGGCATTATGTCGGAAAGCATGCAGCACACGAACTTGCCCGAGGGCGCAGCCGACGGAGCGAAAATCGACGCCGCCGAAGTCGCCAAGTTGAGGGAGCTTATTCTACAGCACCTGATTTCCACGACTGGCAAGGATCGGAGCTCCGCAAGCTCCAGGGATTGGTTTATCGCAACGGCGCTCGTCGTTCGCGACCGTATCATCAAGAGCTGGGTCGCCTCGAAAAAGGCCGCCTACGAAAACAGCGCGCGCCGCGTCTACTACCTGTCGCTCGAATTCCTGATCGGCCAACTCCTCATGGATGCGCTCAATAATCTCTGTCTGACGGCGGAGATGCGCGAGGCTCTCGCGGGCCTCGACGTCGATCTCGATAAGCTGAGCGAGATGGAGCCCGATGCCGCGCTCGGCAATGGCGGCCTCGGCCGGCTTGCGGCCTGTTTCATGGAGAGCATGGCGACGCTGTCAATCTCCGCCTATGGCTACGGCATCCGTTACGACCACGGGCTGTTCCGCCAGGCGATCAAGGACGGCTGGCAGCACGAATACCCGGAAGACTGGCTGGCCTTCGGCAACCCGTGGGAGTTTCCGCACCCGGAGATCGCCTACCCGATCGGTTTCGGCGGCTCGGTGGAATCCCTGCATCACAGCTCGGTGGCGCAGAATCTGGCGTCCTTCCGAGATCGTGGAGGCCGTCGCCTACGACACGCCCATCGTGGGCTGGCGCGGCGTCTTTGTGAATACGCTGCGGCTGTGGCGCTGCCGCGCGCCCGACCCGTTGCGTCTCGACGTGTTCAACGCGGGCGACTATGTCGCCGCCCAGACGGAGCAGGTGCGCGCCGAATCGATCTCGAAGGTGCTCTATCCGAGCGATTCCACGCCCGCGGGCCAGGAGCTCAGGCTGCGCCAGGAGTATTTCTTCGCCTCGGCGTCGCTGCAGGACCTCATCCACCGCCACCTGAAGCAGCACGGCGACATCGCCAAGCTCTCCGAAAAGGCGGCGATCCAGCTCAACGATACGCACCCCGCCATTGCTGTCGCGGAGCTGATGCGCCTTCTCGTCGACGTTTACGGCATCGGCTGGGAGCCCGCCTGGAAGATCACCCAGGCCACCTTCTCCTACACCAACCACACGCTCCTGCCCGAGGCGCTCGAAAGCTGGCCCGTTCAGCTCCTGGAGCGCCTGTTGCCGCGTCACATGCAGATTATCTATCTCATCAACGCGCTGCATCTCGATGAGCTGCGCGAGGAGGGGCATAACGATCAGCAGCTTTTGTCGAGCGTGTCGCTCATCGACGAATACGCCGGCCGCCGCGTGCGCATGGGACAGTTCGCCTTTCTCGGCTCGCACAAGATCAACGGCGTGTCGCAGCTTCACACCGACCTCATGAAGGAAACGGTGTTCCGCGATCTGCACAGCCTGTATCCGGGCCGCATCGTGAACAAGACGAACGGCATCACTTTCAGACGGTGGCTGTTCGAAGCCAATCCCGCCTTGACCAGGCTTCTGATTGAGACGATCGGCCCGGAGTTTCTCGACGACGCGGACGCGCTGCGGAACCTGGAAAAATACGCCTCCGACACCGATTTCCAGGCGCGGTACGAAAGCGTTCGCCGGACCAAAAAGGAAGAGCTCGCCAAAATCATCACCGACAAGCTCCTCATCAAGGTCGATCCGGGCGCGATCTTCGACGTTCACGTCAAGCGCATCCACGAATACAAGCGCCAGCTGTTGAACGTGCTCGAAACCATCGCGTTCTACAACGAGATCCACGCCCATCCGACGCGCGATTTCGTGCCCCGCGTAAAGATTTTCGCGGGCAAGGCGGCGGCGAGCTACCATCATGCCAAGCTCATCATCAAGCTGATCCACGATGTCGCCCGCGTGGTGAACAACGATCCCTCGATCCGCGGCCTCCTGAAGGTGGTTTTCCTGCCGAACTTCAATGTGAGCCTCGCGCAGTCGATCATCCCCGCCGCCGACCTGTCGGAGCAGATCTCAACCGCCGGCATGGAAGCGTCCGGCACCGGCAACATGAAGTTCGCGCTGAACGGCGCGCTCACCATCGGCACGCTCGACGGCGCGAATGTGGAGATCCGCGACCGCGTCGGACCGGACAACATCTTCATCTTCGGGATGACGGCGCAGGAGGTGCACGAACGCCGCACCAAGGGCATCGACGCGCGCGAAACCATCGCCGCCTCGGCCACCCTTCGCGAGGTGCTCGATTCGGTCGCTTCCGGCGTGTTCAGCCACGACGAGAAGGATCGCTACCGCCAGCTTGTCGACATCCTCACCTATCACGACCACTTCATGGTCACGGCGGATTTCGAATCCTATTGTCAGGCGCAGAGGACGGCAGACATCCGCTGGCGCGACAGAAAGTCTTGGTGGCGCTCCAGTATCCTCAATACGGCGCGAATGGGCTGGTTTTCTTCCGACCGCACGATTAAAGAATATGCCGAGGAGATTTGGCGCGTTCCCGCGCGCCCGGCATAAAGGAATAGCCCGTGACAGACGCCGCCTGGCGCGCAAGCGAAGATGACGTCGCCCGCATCTCCGCCGCGACGCATGACGACCCGTTTTCGGTTCTCGGGCTGCACAGCGTAAGCGGCGGCATGGTTATCCGCGCTTTCGTCCCGGGCGTGGCGCGCCTCTGGGCCGTCGTGCTTGCCTGCAACGCCTTCCTTCCGCTGGAGCGGCGCGAGGGCGGCGACTTCTTCGAGGCGTTCCTGCCGGGCGAGCAGGACCGCTTCGCCTATCGCCTGCGCGCCGAGGACAACGGCCACACCTGGGAGTTCTACGACCCCTACGCCTTCGGCCCGGTGCTCGGCCCCCTCGACGACTACCTGCTCGTCGAAGGCACCCATCAGCGCCTCTACGAGCGGCTCGGCGCGCACATGATCGAGCATGAGGGCGCCGACGGCGTTCTGTTCGCAGTCTGGGCGCCTCAGGCGAAGCGCGTTTCCGTGGTCGGCGACTTCAACCATTGGGACGGGCGCCGCCACACCATGCGCAAGCGCATCGACAGCGGGCTCTGGGAGCTGTTCGCGCCGGGCGTCGGCGAAGGGACTGTCTACAAATACGAGATCGTCGGCGTGGGCGGCAATCTCGTTCCGCTCAAGGCGGACCCCTTCGGGTTTGCAGGCGAGATGCGGCCCTCCACCGCCTCCATCGTGAGGCGCACGGACAATTTCGTCTGGGGCGACGACGCACATATGGCCTGGCGCGCGACCGCCGACGCCAGGCGCGGCCCCATGTCGATCTACGAGGTGCATCTCGGCTCGTGGCGGCGCAAATGGGACAACGGCTTTCTGAGCTATGACGACCTTGCCCGCGAACTGATCCCTTATGCGGTGGACATGGGCTTCACGCATCTGGAGCTGCTCCCGGTTTCGGAGCATCCGCTCGACGCCTCCTGGGGCTATCAGCCGATCGGCCTGTTCGCGCCGACGAGCCGCTTCGGCGATCCCGCCGGCTTCCAGCGCTTCGTCGACGGCGCGCACCAGGCGGGGCTCGGCGTGATCCTCGACTGGGTTCCAGCGCATTTTCCCACCGACGAGCACGGGCTCGCCTATTTCGACGGCGCGCCGCTGTACGAGCATCCCGACCCGCGCCGCGGCTTCCACCCCGACTGGAACACCGCGATCTACGATTTCGGCCGGCGCGAAGTGGCGAGCGTCCTGATCTCGAACGCGATCTATTGGCTCGACCGCTTCCATATCGACGGCCTCAGGGTCGATGCGGTCGCCTCCATGCTCTATCTCGATTATTCCAGAAGGCCGGGCGAGTGGCTGCCGAACGCCGAGGGCGGCAACGATAACCGCGACGCCGTGCGCTTCCTGCAATCGGCGAACGAGCGTGTCTACGCCGCGTTTCCGGGCGCCGCCATGATCGCGGAGGAATCGACCTCCTGGGCAGGCGTCTCCGCTCCCACGAGTTCGGGCGGGCTCGGGTTCGGCTTCAAATGGAACATGGGCTGGATGAACGACACGCTGTCGTACATGGCGCGCAACCCGGTCCACCGCCGCTGGCATCACCGCGAGCTGACTTTCGGCCTCGTCTACTCCTTCACCGAGAATTTCATCCTGCCCATCTCGCACGACGAGGTGGTGCACGGCAAACGCTCGGTCGTCGGCAAGATGCCGGGCGACGACTGGCAGAAATTCGCCAATGCGCGCGCCTATTACGGCTTCATGTGGGGCTATCCGGGAAAGAAGCTGCTGTTTATGGGCCAGGAGTTCGGTCAGCGGACCGAATGGAACTTCGACAAGGGCCTCGAATGGCATGTGCTCGAATACGGGCCTCATCGCGGCCTGCAGGCGCTTGTGCGCGACTTGAACCGCCTGCATCGCGAAAAGCCCGCGCTTCATGCCCGCGATTGCGAGCCTGAAGGCTTCCGCTGGATCGTCGCCGACGACGCGCCGCAATCGGTGTTCGCCTGGCTGCGCTGGGGCGGCCCCGGCGCCAATCCCATCGCGGTCGTGTCGAACTTCACGCCCGAGCCGCGGCATCGCTATCGCCTCGGCCTGCCTTATGCAGGGCGCTGGCGCGAGATCCTGAATACCGACGCCCCAGCCTTCGGCGGTGCGGGAATGGGCAACTTCGGCGCGGTCCAGTCCTTCAGCCACCCGGCCCACGGGTTCCCTGCCTCGGCGGAAATTACGCTCCCGCCGCTTTCCACTGTTTATTTTGAGTTTGACTCAGGTTAAATCTGCAACGGTCGAACTCTGCAATCTTCGAATATACCTGCGCTACCCATGGGAGGAGCCAATGAAAGCCGCCCGAACGTCTCCCCTTGCGCGCGATGCAATGGCCTATGTGCTGGCAGGCGGGCGCGGCAGCCGGCTGATGGAGCTGACCGACAGGCGCGCCAAGCCCGCGGTCTACTTCGGCGGCAAGTCGCGCATCGTCGATTTCGCGCTGTCGAACGCCTACAATTCCGGCATCAGGCACATCGCCGTCGCCACCCAGTACAAGGCGCACAGCCTCATCCGCCATCTGCATCGCGGCTGGAATTTCCTGCGCCCCATCCGCAACGAGAGCTTTGATGTGCTGCCCGCAAGCCAGCGCATCTCCGAGTCTCTCTGGTATCTCGGCACCGCCGACGCCGTGTACCAGAACATCGACATCATCGAGAGCTACGATCCGAATTATCTCGTCGTGCTGGCTGGCGATCACGTCTACAAGATGGATTACGAGCCCATGCTCCAGCAGCATGTGGACCAGAAGGCCGACGTGACGGTGGGGTGCATCGAGGTTCCCTGCGAGGAGGCGTCGGGCTTTGGCGTGATGGACGTCGATGAGAACGACGTCATCAAGTCCTTCATCGAGAAGCCGAAAAATCCGCCGTCGATGCCGGGCAAGCCGGGCGTTTCGCTCGCGAGCATGGGCATCTACGTGTTCGAGACCAAATTCCTTTGCAACGAGCTTCGGCGCGACGCCGCCGATCAATCCTCGTCGCACGACTTCGGCAAGGACCTCATTCCCTATCTCGTCAAGAACGGCAAGGCTGTCGCCCATAGTTTCGAGCGGTCCTGCGTCCGCTCCGAATCCGAGAAGGGCTTCTATTGGCGCGACGTAGGCACCGTCGACGCCTACTGGGCCGCCAATATCGACCTCACCGCCGTCGTGCCCGAACTCGACATCTACGATCTGGACTGGCCCATCTGGACCTACAACGAGATCACGCCGCCGGCGAAATTCGTGCACGACGAGGACGGGCGCCGCGGGCTTGCGATTTCGTCGCTGGTGTCGGGCGCCTGCATCATATCCGGCGCCGCGATCCGGCGCACGCTGCTCTCGACGGGCGCGCGCGTGAATTCGTTTTCGAGCGTCGAGAATGCGGTGATCCTGCCTTACGTCGATATCGGGCGCTCCTCGCGGCTTAGGAACGTCGTGGTCGACGCCGGCGTGAAGATCCCCGAAGGGCTGGTTGTCGGCGAAGACCCGGAGTTCGACGCGAAGCGCTTCCGGCGGACGGAGAGCGGCATCTGTCTCATTACCCAGCCCATGATCGACGCAATTCACGCTCACGCCACAAGCCTCCACCTCCACCTCCAGCCCTTCGAGGCGGTGGAAGCATCCGAAGTGGACCTTAAGCCCTCCAAGGCCGCGGATGAGCCCAAAGCGGACCCCAAGCCCGCCGAGGCCGCGGAAGAGCCCAAAGCGGACACCAAGCCCGCCGAGGCCGTGGAAGTGTCCAAGGCGGACGCTAAGCCCGCCGAGGCCGCGGAAGTGTCCAAGGCGGACGCTAAGCCCGCCGAGGCCGTGGAAGTGTCCAAAGCGGACGCTAAGCCCGCCGAGGCCGCGGAAGAGCCCAAAGCGGACACCAAGCCCGCCGAGGCCGTGGAAGAGCCCAAAGCGGACGCTAAGCCCGCCGAGGCCGCGGAAGTGTCCAAGGCGGACGCAAAGCCCGCCGAGGCCGCGGAGGAGTCCGAAGCGGACGCTAAGCCCGCCGAGGCCGTAAAAGTGTCCGAAGCGGACTTCAAGCCTGCCGAACCCGTGGCAGAGCCCGAAGCGGACCTTGAACCCCTCAAGGCGCCGGAAGAGCCCGAAGCGGCGAAGATCGATGCGCTCGCGACCGGCGGACTTAAAGCGTGAGCAAGATTAAAGTCCTCTCCGTCGCTTCCGAGGTCTATCCGCTTATCAAGACCGGCGGCCTCGCCGATGTCGCGGGCGCGCTGCCCCGCGCGATCCGCGCCGAGGATGTCGAGATGCGAACCGCGGTCCCCGGCTATCCGGCGGTAATACGCGCGCTTGAGTACGCCGAGGAGGTCTACGCATTCCCGAGCCTTTTCGGCGGAAGCGCCCGCATTCTCGCCGGACGGGCGCAGGGGCTGGACCTTCTCGTGCTCGATGCGCCCCATCTGTTCGACCGGCCCGGCAACCCCTATGTGGGGCCGGACGGTTTGGACTGGCCGGACAACGCGTTTCGCTTCGCGGCTCTCGCCCGCGCCGGCGCCGCCATTGCCCAGGGCCGCGTCGAAGCCTTCGCGCCCGATGTCGTGCAAGCGCATGACTGGCAGGCCGGGCTCACGGCCGCCTATCTCCATTTCGACGGCGGCCCCATCCCGCCCTCTGTCGTTACGGTCCATAACCTCGCATATCAGGGCCAGTTTCCGGCGGAGCTTCTCGGCCCGCTCGGCCTGCCGCCGCGCGCTTTTGCTGTCGGCGGCGTCGAGCATTATGGCGCCATCGGCTTCCTCAAGGCCGCGCTCCAGCTTTCGGACTGGATTACGACGGTTTCCCCGTCCTACGCGCTCGAAATTCAGCGCCCGGAAACGGGCATGAGCTTCGACGGCCTGCTCCGGGAGCGTTCGAGCCGGCTTTCCGGCATCCTGAACGGGATCGACACCGACGTATGGAACCCCGTCGACGATGGGCGCATCGCCGTGAATTACGACGCCCGGGCTCTTTATGCCCGCGCCGCCAACAAGGCGGTGCTGCAGGAGACGCTCGGATTGAAGCCCGACCCGGATGTTCTGGTGGCCGGAATCATCAGCCGCCTGTCCTGGCAGAAGGGGCTCGATCTTCTCGTCGATACGCTGCCGGTCCTGCTCGGCGAACGCATGCAGCTTGCCGTGCTCGGCGTGGGCGACCGCGAGCTGGAGGCCCGGTTCAAGGCGGCGGCGCGGTCGTTTCCGGGGCGCGTCGGCGTCTATCTCGGCTATGACGAGACGCTGGCGCACCGCTTCCAGGCCGGCGTCGACGCCCTTTTCGTTCCGTCGCGTTTCGAGCCTTGCGGCTTGACCCAGCTTTGCGCGCTGCGCTACGGCGCCGTGCCGGTGGTCGCGCGCATCGGCGGTCTTGCCGACACCGTCATCGACGCCAACGAAATGGCGATCGCTGCGGGCGTCGCCACTGGCTTGCAGTTCGCGCCAGGCGCCGACGACGGCCTGTCGCTGGCCATACGCAAGACGGCGCGCCTGTTCCAGGACAAGCCGGCATGGCGGATGCTGCAAGCGAACGGCATGGCGGCCGACGTTTCCTGGCGCAACCCCGCGCGCCGCTACACCGCGCTGTTCCGGCATCTCACCGGCAAAGCGCCGGCGGGCGCGGCCGCATGACTGGACGGATTGGCGAAGGCTCGCCCGGGCCGCTTGGCCTTACGCTCGACGCGCGCGGCGCGAATATCGCGGTTTTTTCGGCTCACGCCACGGCCATCGAGCTGTGCCTGTTCAGCGCCGATGGCGAGACCGAGGAGGCGCGCATCCGCCTGCCCACGCGGACGGGCGACGTGTTCCACGGCCATGTCGAAGGCTTGCGGGAGGGCCAGCGCTACGGCCTTCGCGCGCATGGGCCGCACGCGCCCTTGCAGGGCCATCGCTTCAACCCGGCGAAACTGCTCGTCGATCCCTACGCCCTGGCGCTCGACCGCCCCTTCCCTCCGCTCGCGCCCGCCATGTTCAGCTGCCGCGCCGGCGCTCCGGGCGGCGACCTCGCCCCAGACGGCGCCGACAGCGCGCCCTTCATGCCGAAGGCGATTGCGACGCGGCCCGAGCCAGCGCCGAAAGCGCAGCGCGCGAAGAGGCCCTGGGCCGAGACCATTGTCTACGAACTGCATGTGCGCGGCTTCACAAAGAGCCATCCGGGCGTTCCGGAGGGCATTCGCGGCACATTCGCGGGCCTCGCCCATCCCGCGGCTCTCGATCATCTCGTCAGGCTCGGCGTCACCGCCGTGGAGGTCATGCCCTGCGCGGCCTGGGCGGACGAACTGCATCTCACGGCAGCGGGGCTCACGAATTATTGGGGCTATAATTCCGTTGCGCTGATGGCGCCCGACCCGCGGCTTGCGCCGGGCGGGTGGGCCGAAGTGCGCGCCGCGACGGCCGCGCTGCACGGCGCGGGCATCGAAGTTATCGTCGATGTGGTGCTGAACCATACCGGCGAGGGCGGCGAGCTTGGGCCGACGCTCTGTTTTCGCGGCCTCGACAACGCCTCCTACTACCGGCTGAACCAGGGCGAGCCGCGCTATTACGTCAACGACGCCGGATGCGGCAATGTGCTTGCGCTCGACCGCGCGCCCGTGGTGCGGCTTGCGATGGACAGCTTGCGCGCCTGGGCCGAGCTTGGCGGGGTGGATGGCTTCCGCTTCGATCTGGCGACCGCGCTGGGCCGCCGCGACACCGGCTTCGACCCGGCCGCGCCGCTTCTCGCGGGCATCGAGCAGGACCCCGTCTTGCGCGATCTGCGGCTCATAGCCGAGCCGTGGGATCTCGGCCTCGGCGGATATCAGGTCGGCGCATTTCCTGCCGGCTGGAGCGAGTGGAACGACCAGTTCCGCGACACGATGCGCAAGTTCTGGCGCGGCGACGCAGGGCTCATGCCGGGCGCGGTCACGCGCTTCTCCGGCTCGTCCGACATTTTCGGGCCGCGCAGCCGCCGCCCGTCCGCGAGCCTCAACTTCATCGTGGCGCATGACGGCTTCACGCTCGCCGACCTCGTCAGCCACGACCGCAAGCACAACGAGGCGAACGGCGAGGAAAATCGCGACGGAACGGACGCCAATCATTCCTGGAACAACGGCGTGGAAGGCGCGACCGCCGATCCGGCGATCCTTGCGGCGCGGCGGCGCGACCAGCGCAATCTGCTGGCGTCGCTGCTGCTTGCGCGGGGTACGCCGATGCTCGCGATGGGCTCGGAATGCGGCCAGTCGCAGGGCGGCAACAACAACGCATACGCTCAGGACAACGCAACCGCGTGGTTCGATTGGGTTTGCGCGGACGCGACGCTCCTTGCGTTCACGGCGAAGCTGATCGCCTTGCGCAAGGCGCACCCGGCGCTGACCCGCGACCGCTTTCTCACCGGAGAGCCTTGCGACGCAACGCTGGTCCCCGATGTGGAATGGCTCACGCCATCGGGCGCGCCCATTCAGGGGCGCGACTGGGGTGACGGAAACCTCAGAACGTTCGTCGCGGCGCTTTACGCTCCAGGGGAGGCGCGCGCCGAAGGGGATCGCGTGCTGTGCGTCCTCCATGCGGGCCGCGACGCGTTCGAGCTGAAACTGCCGGAGACGCGGGAGGGGCGCATCTGGCGCCGCAGCCTCGATACGGCGCGGGACGATGGCGGGGATGGCGCCGGCTTCGAAGGGGGCGATGCGGCGGCTATCGCCCCGCGCTCGGCCGCGCTCTTCGAGGAACGGCTTCAGCCGGCGCCCATCGGCGAGAGGAAAGCCGGAAAAAGCGTCGAGCCGGGGCTTCTCGACCGGCTCGCGCGCGCGGCCGGAATCGCGCCGGACTGGTACGACATCTCGGGCGCCCGCCATGTGGTCTCCGACGAAACCAAGGCGGCGCTGCTCGCCGATATGGGCTTTCCCGCCGCGACGGGAAACGAAGCGCGCGAGAGCCTCGGGCGGCTCGCGGACGAAATGGATCGCCGCCCGCTGCCCTTGTCGCTTGTCGCGCGCGAAGGCGGCCCCATCGAGCTGCGCATCGCAGTGCCGGGCGGGCGGGCGCCCACGGCGTTGATCCTGGAGCGGGAGGATGGCGGCGCCGAACCGATCCGGCTCGGCCCGAACCTGGAGTTCAAGACCGTGACGGCGCTCGACGGCCGCCGCGCCGAAATTGCGGTCGCCAACCTTCCGCCCCGGCCGCTCGGCCGTTATCGCGTCGCGCTCGATGGCTGGCCTGACGCGCCATGCGCGCTCACCGTGGCGCCGCGAAGGTGCTATCTGCCCGATACGCTTGTGACGCGCGGCAAGGCTGCGGGCGTCGCCGCGCAGCTTTATTCCGTGCGCGGCCGGGGCGACCAGGGCATCGGCGATTTCGCCGCGCTGAAGGAGCTTGCGGGCGCTGCGGGCGGCGCGGGTTTCGCCGCTGTGGGCCTCAATCCGCTGCACGCGCTGTTTCCCGCCGACCGGGGGCGCGCCAGTCCCTATTATCCATCCGACCGCCGCTTTATCGATCCGGTCTATATCGATCTCGCCGCGCTGCCGGCCATGTTCGGCGGCGGGCGCGCGGCGGCGGCGCTTGCCTCGCATGAGGCCCAAGCGGCGGCGCTTTCGGCTCTGCCCGCTGTCGACTATGCGCGCGTCTGGGCGCTCAAGCGGGAAATCCTCGAAGCCGCTTTCGCGGATTTCGAAGACGCGGCGGCCGCGGATGGCGAGTGCGGCCTCCTTCAGGAATACGAAGCCTTCGTCGCAAGGGGCGGCTCGGTGCTGTTCCAGTTCGCCTGCTTCGAGGCTATCGGCGAAACGCTGCGCCTCCAACCGTGGACCAGCTGGCCCGAAGGCCTCGCGCGACGCGACGAGAGCGCGCTCGCCGCGTTCGCGCAGGAGAACGCGGGGCTGCTGCTGTTTCATCTCTTTCTCCAATGGCTTTGCGAGCGGCAGTTCGGCGCGGCGGCGAAGACAGCGCGCGAGAGCGGGCTGTGGCTCGGCTTCTACCGCGACCTCGCTGTCGGCGCCTCGCCCGACGGCGCGGAATCCTGGGCGAACGCCGAACAGCTGATGCGCGCCTCGTCCGTCGGCGCGCCGCCGGACCCTTTCGCGGAGGGCGGCCAGAACTGGGGCTTGCAGCCGCCGAATCCGATCGCGTGGCGGCGGTCCGGCTACGCGCTCTTCAACACCACGATCGCCGCGAACATGCGCCACGCCGGCGCACTCCGCATCGATCACGCGATGTCGCTGACGCGCCTCTATGTGATCCCGAATGGAGCGATGGCGCTCGACGGCGCGTATCTCTCCTACCCCGTTCACGATCTCATCGGTCAGCTGGCGCTCGAAAGCCAGCGCGCCCGCTGCCTTCTCGTCGGCGAAGACCTCGGCACGGTGCCTCCGGGGTTCCGCGAGGACATGGACCGAGCGGATATCCTGAGCTACCGCGTGTTCTGGTTCGAACGCAGGGGCGACGACTACGCCGAGCCGCGCGCCTATCCGAGGAAGTCGCTGGCCTGCCTGTCCACGCACGATCTGCCGACGCTGAAGGGCTGGTGGGAGGCCGAAGACATTCGCGAAAAGGAAGCGCTGGGGCTTCTCACGCCGGAGGATGCGGCGGGCGCGCGGGCCGGACGCGAGGCCGACAAGCGGGCGCTCTTACGGCTCATCGGGCGCGAGGGGCTCGCTCGCATCGGCGCGCCGCCCGCGCATCTCGACGCCGCCATCGCCGAGGCGACGCATCGCCTTCTCGCGCGCACGGCGTCGCTCATCTCCATCGCCCAGCTCGACGACGTCGCGGGCGAACTCACCGCCGTGAACCTGCCGGGCACGTTCCAGGAAAGGCCGAACTGGCGAAGAAGGCTCGGCGTCCCCGTCAGCGATCTGGCGGAGCCGCTCAAGGCGTTCGCCGCGCTTCTTGCGACCTGACCGCCTCCAATCGGACGCAACCGCCCTTTCGTCGTTCCCGCGAAGGCGGGAACCCAGTATTCGGCGAGTGTTGGGATAATTGGATTCCCGCTGGAGTTTAGCCCCGCGAAGGCGGGGCCGGATCAGCTTTACGAAGCGTCGTCTTTCTGCGGCGCGGTCTTCGACAGCCGGTCGATCTGGGCCTGCATCGCGGAAAGCTGCGCCTTGAGTTCGGCGATCTCGGTTGTGCTCGCGGCGCCCGCCTCGGGCTTCTGCGGCGCGGCCTTTTCTTTTTCTTCCTCCGGGCGCGTCGAGTAGGGCGCGAACATCGAAAACGCGCGCTCGAAGATCGCCATGTTCTGTCGCGCCTGCTCCTGCATCGCCTCGAACGCGGCGGCGCCGAAGGCGTCGGTGAACTGCTTGCGATATTTTTCCTGTTCGCGCGTCAGCGTCGCCAGGCTGAATTCGAGGTATTTCGGGACGAGCTGCTCGATGGAGTGGCCGTAGAAGCGGATGAGCTGGCGCAAAAAGCCGATGGGAAGCAGGTTCGAGCCGGTCTTGCCTTCCTCTTCGACGATGATCTGGGTCAGCACGGCATGAGTCAGGTCTTCGCCGGTCTTGGCGTCGTAGACCAAGAAATCGCGCTCCGACCGCACCATCTCGCCGAGGTCTTCGAGCGTGACGTAGCTGCTCGTCTCGGTGTTATAAAGCCGCCTGTTCGCGTATTTCTTGATGATGACCGGTTTCGACTTATCGGCAGCCGCGGCCTTTTTCCCCACAGCGCTCAGCGCAAACGGTTGGCCGCTCTCCCGAAATTCCCCGCCCCGAGGGAGCTTTTCTGCAGGTTTGTTCATCTTGTCGCCCACTCGCTCACATTGGCCCCTTTACTGACCCCATAATAAAGCAAGTTCCTCGCGATGCGTTGCTTTTTTTCGCATGTGCGAAAGATTTATCTGCGCACATTGCGGCGTCCGCTTCACAATTCGGTGAAGACGGGCGCGGGCGCCCCCGCGCCATTTCCGAAAATTAAACATTCCGGCGCGGCGCCAATACTGGTAAGCTTCGCGCCGAACAAAAAGGCTCATCTGAGAGGAAACATGGACGGGAAAGACGCCATCGTTATCGCAAGCGCGGCAAGGACGCCGGTGGGTTCATTCAATGGCTCATTATCGACGGTTCCGGCCCACGAACTCGGCAGGATCGCCGTCACGGAAGCGCTTGCTCGGGCGAATGTCGAGAAGAGCGACGTATCCGAGGTGATCCTTGGGCAGATCCTGGTGACGGGCCAGGGGCAGAACCCCGCGAGGCAAGCATCCATCAACGCCGGGCTGCCCGTCGAGACGACGGCGATCAGCATCAACTTTCTTTGCGGCTCGGGGCTGCGGGCGGTCGCCATGGCGGCGCAATCCATCCGACTCGGCGACGCCAAGATCGTGGTGGCCGGCGGACAGGAGAACATGTCGCTCGCGCCGCACGCCCAGTATCTGCGCCAGGGCGCGCGCATGGGCAGCGTCGAGTTGTACGACACCATGATCAAGGACGGGCTCACGGACATTTTCAACGGCTATCACATGGGCGTCACGGCGGAGAATGTGGCGCGCCAGTTCCAGATCACGCGGGGCGAGCAGGACGATCTTGCGCTCGCTTCGCAGCACAAGGCGTCCGCCGCCCGCAAGGAAGGCCGGTTCAAGGACGAGATCGCTCCCGTCACGATCAAGGGCCGCAAGGGCGACACGATCGTCTCCGACGACGAGTTCATCCGCGACGGCGTGAAGATCGAGGATCTCTCGAAGCTCCGCCCGGCCTTCGACAAGGAAGGGACGGTGACGGCAGGCAACGCCAGCGGCATCAACGACGGCGCGGCGGCGCTTGTGGTCATGTCGCAATCCGAGGCCGAAAGGCGCGGCATCCAGCCCTTGGCCCGCATCGTCTCCTACGCCACGGCTGGCGTCGACCCGAAGATCATGGGCACGGGCCCCATTCCGTCGTCGCTTCGCGCGCTCGAACGGGCGGGCTGGTCGAAGGACGATCTCGATCTCGTCGAGGCGAACGAGGCTTTCGCCGCCCAGGCCTGCGCCGTCAACAAGAGCATCGGATGGGATACGTCGAAGGTGAACGTCAATGGCGGCGCCATCGCCATCGGCCACCCCATCGGCGCGTCCGGCGCACGCATCCTGACCACATTGCTTTATGAGATGCAGCGCCGGGACGCCAAGCGCGGGCTGGCGACGCTCTGTATCGGCGGCGGCATGGGCATCGCCATGTGCGTGGAGCGCGTCTGATCGTTCGCGAAAGCGCAGAGCGCGCCGCCCGTCTCGCGGGGGGCGCGCCTTGCACGATACGGCGCCAGGCTCGGTGAAGCATTGGCCGGCGTCATGGGATACCTTTAAGAAAACTTCGAATCTTTGGGAGGAACATGTCTAGGGTTGCACTCGTCACGGGCGGCACGCGCGGCATCGGCCGCGCCATTTCCACCGAACTCAAGAACCGCGGATACATCGTTGCGGCGAATTATGGCGGCAACGACGAGGCCGCGAGCAAATACCACGAAGAGACGGGCATCCCGGTCTTCAAATGGGATGTCGGCGACTACGACGCCTGCGCGGCCGGCGTGAAGCTGGTCGAGGAGCAGCTCGGCCCGATCTCCGTGCTGGTCAACAATGCCGGCATCACGCGCGATACGGTGCTCCATAAAATGACGCCGCAGCAATGGAAAGAGGTGATCCACACCGATCTGGAAAGCGTCTTCAACATGACGCGGAACGTGATCAACGGCATGCGCGACCGTAATTACGGCCGGATCGTCAGCATCTCGTCGGTCAACGGGCAGAAGGGCCAGATCGGCCAATGCAATTATGCCGCCGCGAAAGCGGGCATCATCGGCTTTTCAAGAACCGTCGCGGCGGAGAATGCGAAGAAGGGCATCACCGTCAACGTCGTCGCGCCAGGCTATATCGATACGGAGATGGTGCAGGCCGTGCCCGCGAAAGTGATGGAAGCCATCATTGCGCAGATTCCGGTCGGCCGTCTCGGCAGGGCGGAAGAAATCGCAAAATGCGTGGCGTTCCTGGCGGGCGACGACGAAGGCTTCATCACCGGCTCGACGATTTCCGCCAATGGCGGCCAGTATTTCGTAGGCTGATCGCAGACAGGGGACGGCGCCATTGCGAGCGCCGTTTCCTCAGGCCTTGGACGATTTGACGTTCACGCCCCAGACGAAGGCGATGCGCGTGAGGGAGACGTCGCCGTAGCGCTCGGGCGCGGCCGCCACGATGGACCCGCCCAGCCCGCCATAAAACGCGCAAGCCGCCTCGTTGTCCTTCAAGGCCCAGACCACGAGATGGTTCAAGCCTTGCCGCGCGAGCGCTTTCTTGACCGTGGAGAAGAGGCGGCTTCCGAGGCCGACGCCCTGGAAGGTTGGCGCGACGTACAGCTCGAAGATTTCGCCCGCGGGCCACGGCCAGGCGCCGCGCGCCATCCCGGAGGTGGCGTAGCCCTGCGGCGCGCCGTCGAAAATGAGCAGCGTGACATTGCCGCCGCGGGTGATTTGATTCTGCCACCAGCGAGGCCCGCGCCTGGCGATCATGCGTTCGAGATGCAGATGCGGAATGATGCCCTGGTACGTCGCGCGCCACGCCGCGTCGTGGATCGCCGCGATGTCGCCGGGCATCCTTCGGAGTTGCTGTTCTGAAATGAATAAGGTCCGCACCCATAACGGAATCATACATGCAACTGGAAGGTTTGGCGAGCGCTGTCAGGCCGGCCCTCGAAAATCCTAGTCGAGATCGTTTGCCGCAGCCTGTTCGTCCGGCCTCCTGAGAAGCCGGTTCAGGGTCACGGCCGCTGCTTTTCCATCCTGCTCGCCGAGGCAAGCCAGAACGAGGCGGTCCGCCCTGCGCGCATGCGGCTTGATCGTCTCCAGAAGCTCGCGTCCATCGGCCGACAAACTGACCGCGTAGGTTCTTCCGTCCTGCATCGTGCGCTCGCGCTGGATAAAGCCGCGCTTCAGGAGACGCTGGACCACGTCGGCGAGCGTGGAGCGGTCGATCCCGGTCAGGCGAACGAGGTCGGTCTGGCTGAGCCCCTCGTGCTGCGACACCGTGATGATCACCGCGTATTGGCGCGCCGTCAGGTCGAAGTCCCGCGTCTCTTGCGCAAAAATCTCCGAGGCGCGCTGGCTGGCCCGATGAAGCAGATGGATAATCGACCGGTCAATCGGATCCGCGCGCCCGTCGGACGTCTTTTTTCTTTTCCGGCCTCTTTGACCAGCGCTTGCCTTTGCGTCCAGCATGCTCGCCCGGTTACTCTGTTCAGCTCTCACCATTATTCTGAAAATGATTGGCGGAACCGATAAGTTCCATGCAGCGCACGGAAAGATATCACGTCAAAATCTAAGTGGCTTCTCCTATGAAGGAGACGCCTTCGACGCATCGGATGATACTTCGGGCACTTGGTATCGCATAATCAAAGTGATTTGACACAGCATGAAGACAAATGTCAGAGGCATCATTCCGAACGACTTAAAGCTGACCCAGGCGTCGGTCGAGAAATTCCGCCAGATGACCTCGTTGAGAATGGCGAGGAAAATGAAAAATCCGATCCAGCGGATGGTCAGGATGCGCCAGCCTTCCTCCTTGAGCTGAAGGATTTCGCCAAGCGCGAACTTCAGCACGGGCCTGCGGAAATAGAGCCCCGCGGCGAGGATCGTGGCGAACAGGGTATTCACGATGGTCGGCTTGACTTTGATGAACGTGTCGTCGTGCATGTAAATCGTCAGAAAGCCGAAAATCATCACGAACACGCCCGTCACGAGCGCCAGGATCGGGATGCGCTTGAAGAAGAAGCGGCTGGTGACGAGCGAAACGATGGTTGCGGCCATGAACACGCCCGTGGCGTAGAAGATGCCGAGCCTGGCGTTCGTCAGGAAGAAGATGGCGAGCGGCCCGACCTCAAGCACGAGCTTCAACAGAGAACCGGAATCGAGTTCCCTTGGACGCCTTAGGCTGCTCCACTCAAACCTCCTACGCCTTAACTTACGCCGGCAATGGCGCGCGCAAAATCCTGCGCATGGAATGATTGCAGATCGTTTGCGCCTTCACCGACGCCGATCGCATGCACCGGCATGCCGTATTTGCCCGCGATGGCGACCAGGATGCCGCCCCGCGCCGTGCCGTCGAGCTTCGTCATGACGAGGCCGGTGACGCCCGCCATCTTCTCGAAAATCTCCACCTGCGACAGCGCGTTCTGGCCCGTCGTCGCGTCGAGCGTGAGGATGACCGAATGCGGGGCCGCGCGATCCACCTTCTTGATGACGCGAATGATTTTCTCAAGCTCGGCCATCAGCGCCGTCTTGTTCTGGAGCCGCCCTGCCGTGTCGATGATGAGGCAATCGTAGCCTTCGTCGATTGCGCGCTTGTAGGCGTCGAAGGCGAGGCCCGCGGCGTCCGCGCCCGGCTCCGAGGCGACGACGGCGGCGCCGGTGCGCTCGCCCCAAATCTTGAGCTGCTCGATGGCGGCGGCGCGGAAGGTGTCGCCCGCCGCGAGCATCACGGAGAGGCCCTCACCGGTGAACTGGTGCGCGTATTTGCCGATGGTGGTGGTCTTGCCGGTGCCGTTCACGCCGACGACGAGCACGACATGCGGCTTCTTCGAGGCGTCGATGACGAGCGGCTCGGCTACGGGCGCGAGCACTCTCTCGACCTCCTGCGCCAGGATTTCGCGCACTTCCTCCGGCGTGATGTCGCTGTTGTAGCGCGATTTCTTCAGCGCCGCCGTCACGCGGGAGGCGACATCGAGGCCGAGATCGGCCTGGATCAGCAAATCCTCCAGCTCCTCCAGCGTGTCGTCGTCGAGCTTGCGCTTGGTGAAAACCCCGGTAATGCCCTCGGTCAGCTTCGACGAGGTTTTCGTCAAGCCTTCGCGAAGGCGCTTGAACCAGCCGAATTGGCTTTTCTGCCCGGGAGCATCCTGGGGAGCCGCTTCCTGAGGAGCTTGCGCCTCCTCGGGTGCGCCGGCCTTGTCGCGCAGCGCCGCCTGGGCCTGATCGTCAGGCTTCGCGGGCGTTTCCTGCTTGCCGCCGAATAACCGGCCGAACACGCTTTTCTTTGGGGTTTCGCTCATGCTGAAAGACACTCGCCGATGAGATGGCGGTTGTTCCGGCCCGTCGCGCGGGCCCTAACAATCGCTCCGGCGGCGCCATCGCCCTCGCCAGTAATTGCGATTTCCGCAAATTGCGGCGTGCGGCCCATGCCGCCGCTCTCCATGAGAACGTCGAAGACCTTGCCTTGCGCCGCCTCAAGATGCAGCGCGAGCCGCTCCGCCGCCTTCCGCCGAAGCCGCGCCGCGCGCTCCTTGATCAGCGCCTTGTCGAGCTGCGGCATGCGGGCGGCCGGCGTCTGCGGGCGCGCCGAGAACGGAAACACATGCACGAAGCTCAGGCCGCACTCGTCCGCGTGCCGCATCGTGTTGGCGAACATGGCCTCGTCCTCGGTCGGGAAGCCCGCGATGAGATCGGCGCCGAACACGATGTCCGGGCGAAGTTCGCGCATTGTGGCGCAGAAGCCGATGGCGTCCTCGCGCGCGTGGCGCCGCTTCATCCGCTTCAGGATCATGGCGTCGCCGGATTGCAGCGACAAATGAAGATGCGGCATGAGCCGCTCCTCCTCCGCGAACGCGTCGATGAGCGCCGGATCGGCCTCGATGGTGTCGATGGAGGAGATGCGCAGGCGCGGCAGCTCGGGCACGAGCTTCAGGATCGTGCGCACGAGGCGGCCGAGCTTCATGCCGCCCGGCAGATCGCCGCCGTAGGATGTGAGGTCCACGCCCGTGAGCACGACCTCGCGGTAGCCCTTTTCGGCGAGCGCGCGCACCTGGGCGACCACATCGCCCGCAGGCACGGAGCGCGACGGCCCTCGCCCATAGGGGATGACGCAAAACGTGCAGCGATGATCGCAGCCGTTCTGCACTTCGACATAGGCGCGGCTGCGGCCGCCGAAGCCGGAAATCATGTGGCGGGCGGTCTCGCGCACCGAGGCGATGTCGTTGACGCGCACGCGTGCGAATTCGTCCGCGGCGATGCCCGCGAAGGTCTGCGCGGCGGTCTTCTCCGCATTGCCGATCACGAAGTCGGCCTCGCCCATGCCGGCGAAAGTTTCGGGCTCGACCTGCGCGGCGCAGCCGGTCACGATGATCTTGGCGCCGGGCCGCTCGCGGCGCGCCTTGCGGATGGCCTGGCGGGCCTGCCGCACGGCCTCCGCGGTGACGGCGCAGGTGTTGACGATGACCGCGTCGGATAGCCCCGCCTGCTCCGCATGCGCCCGCGCCACTTCGCTTTCGTAAGCGTTCAGCCGGCAGCCGAAGGTGATGACGTCCACGCTCATGGCGCCGCCTCGATTGCGACGCCCGCGCCGTTCAAATGGATCACGCCGCGGCCCTCGATTTCGGTCGGGCCGGTCATGCGGATGCGGTTATCGTCCGCGCGCCATTCGATGAAGAGATCGCCGCCGGGAAGCCGTATCGTCACGGCGCGGCCGGTCTTGCCCGAGCGCGCGGCGGCGGCGGCGGTGGCGCAAGCGGCGGTGCCGCAAGCGCGCGTGACGCCAGCGCCGCGCTCCCAGACGCGCAGCTCGATCGTGCGCTCATCGACGATTTGCGCGAGCGAGACATTGGTTCGCTCCGGGAAAAGCGGATGATGCTCCAGCTCTCCGCCGAACGCCGCGAGATCGTAGCTGTCCGCGTTCGCGATCCAGAAGATGCAATGCGGGTTGCCGACATTGACCACGCTCGGCGCGGCCAGAATGCGGCCATCGGGCGTCGCAAAGGTAAGGTCGGCGGCCCGCGTGTCGCCGGCGTCGCGCGCCAGCGGAATGTCGCGCCAATCGAAGCGCGGCTCGCCCATGTCGACCGTCACGAGGCCGCCTTCGCCGATCTCGGCCTGAAGCACGCCCGCGCGCGTCTCGATGGAAAGCCGGTCGCGCCCCAAGCCCGGATACAGCAGCGCCGCAACGCAGCGGCTCGCATTCCCGCAGGCGCTCACCTCGGAGCCGTCGGCGTTCAGGATGCGCATGAACACGTCGGCGGCGCTCGAAGGCTCCAGCACGATGACCTGATCGCAGCCCGCGCCCGCCGTGCGGCTCGCGATGGCTTCGGCTTCGGCGGCGGACAGCAGGACAGGCTCGGCGCGCGCGTCGATCATGACGAAATCGTTGCCAAGGCCGTTCATTTTCACAAAAGGAATATCTCGCAGGTTCATCTCTGCGCCGCGTTCAACCTGTCCGGTGTCCAGTTTGGGTTATATAGACGGCGCTGTGTGGCTTTGCAAAGCTTGATGTGGCTTTTCCGCCATGAGAAAGCCGCGGCGAGGACAAGCTGCGGTTCGCCGCATTCTTCAGGCGGAAACGGAACCTTTAATGCCGCTGCAACTTAATTTCAGTAATTTGAGCTAAATGCGATTAATTCTGTATAGTGTGTTTCTTGCGATCATGCGGTGGATGGCGCCGAAGGGCGTCTCGCTTGGAGGCGAGACCATCTCCTTACGCAATTCGCTATACGGCGGAACTCGCTAAAGCGAGACACAAAAAACGTGGCATCGGCATCAATCTGAAGCGCCTCTTGCGACGAGGGCTTCTCACGCGGTGAGGAAGGCGGGATCGTTTGCGTGCCGGATCGTAAGGAGAAAATCCGGCGGGATGAATCCCCGATGCCGTGGATCGCCCGCCCGAACCAGCAGGAGCAGTTTTCAGACGCGTTTCTGCTGGCGATAACCGCGGCGGCGGGCTGCGCGACGGCCCGGCCCCACCCCGATCACGACAGCATCGACTGGACGCTCTCCTGCCGGCTTCCGAGGCGGCCCAAGATCGACATACAACTTAAGAGCACGTCCGTCGACGCAGGGTCGCAGAAGGAAATACGATACAGGCTGAAAGAAAAAAACTTCCGGGAATTGTCGCTGACGGACCTTGTTGCGCCACGGCTTCTTGTACTAGTGGTGGTTCCGGAGGATGTGGAGGATTGGATCGAATGCTCCCCCGACCGTTTGGTTCTGCGCAGGAACGTGTACTGGCTTTCTCTTGCAAAGGCGGGAGAATTGAATAATAGTAAATCTTTTACTGTGAGCATACCCAGAAGCAATCTGTTCACTCCCCAGGCTCTTCGTGATTTCATGAGGAAGGTCGAAAACGGCGAACCGCTTTGAGGGGCGGCGCAATAAGATGACGAGAGAAACGCCCTTTATAGAACCGCTTCAAGTCGCCGCCTATTTGCGCGCTCGGGGCTGGATGGAAGGCAAGTCCTTTTGCGAAGAAAGGGCGAGCCTTTGGTTTGCGCCGCCGGACCATGCGGACGTAGACGTTCTGCTCCCTCGCCGCACCACATTAGGCGACTATCTCCTGCGCATGGATGAGCTTGTACGGGACGTGGCCGCGGTGGAAGGGCGTACCCTGGCCGAGGTGATCCAGGACTTGGCGTTCGCGAATGCCGATGTGTTGCGTCTTCGCCTGTCGGGCTTGCATGGGAACTGCGACGCGGTCCCGTTCCAAAGCAGCGTGAGGCTGCTGCGGTCGCTCCAGGATGTTTTCTCGGCGGCGGCCCTTGCCACCCTGGAGAAGCGCGCGGTGTTCACGAACCGCAAGGTTGAGAAAGTCGCCGAGTTCATCGGCCGCCTCGAACTCGGCCACACCCAGCAATCCAGTTTCGTGTTCACGGTGGCTTCGCCGCTCCCCGGGCACAGGGACGAGGACGCCTCCGGCGCGCAGCCCGCCGAGCCGTTCGAGCGCCAGGTCACGCGAACGCTGATGAAGGCGCTCGACGCGACACGGCGCGCGGCCGAAACCGCGAAGGAACAGGGGTTGGAATCTTTCCGGAACGCCGTGAAGGATGGCGTATCGGCCAACCTTTGCGACGCCATCGCCGAAGTGACGAGCAGGTCGCCAAGCCATGACATCGAGCTGTCCATGACATGGGCGGCAAGCTGCGCCCTGCCCAGGGACGTGCCCGACAGGATCGCATTTCCGAAGGAAAGCATCCCCATCATCGAAGCCGCGGGCGACGCCTTTTGGGGCATGTCCAAGGATTACGACACGAAGATCGAGGGAATGATCGCCGCCGTTGAAACGAATGGAGGAGGCGCCTCCGTCTCGGCGGTCGTCATGGGCTATGTCGATGGCCGCGCCCATTCGATCCGGGCGGCGTTCGGCGGGGAGCATCTTGGCGAACTCGTTCGCGCCTATGAGCAGCGTCTGCTCATCAAGTGCGAGGGGGACCTCATCCGGGAGCAGGGCCGGTTCGTCCTCAAGAATGCGCGCTATTTTGAAATCGCCGGCGCCGCCGCCGATCCTTGCGGCAATCCGGCCCCAACCGGCTAAACCGCGTACCGCCGCTTCGACCACGTAAGCGCCATCAGGAGCAGTCCGCTCGCCGTCGCGCATGGCGCTTTCACCAACAATTGAAGCAAATTCTTCGAGGGCGTCATGGCCTCACTTCGCGCATGTCTCATGCTCCTTTCGATGGGCGCCGCCGCGCTGCCGCTCCGCGCCGAGATGCCGCGCGATTTCGTCTATCTGTCCGACTTCGCGCCAACGATCCTCCAGGACATGCGCTACGCCAGCGCGCATAATTTCATCGGGCGTCCCATAGACGGATACCGCGCACCCGAATGCGTCGTCACGCGGCAGGCGGCGGCGGCGCTCGCCAAGGTGCAGGCGGCGCTCGCCAAGGACAAGCTCTCGCTTGTCATGTGGGATTGCTACCGGCCGGAGCGCGCGGTGGCCGACTTCTGGCGCTGGAGCCAGGCGCCGTCGGACGCGAAGATGAAAGCCGAGTTTTATCCGGGCGTCGAGAAGGGCGCGCTGTTCGCGTCGGGCTATCTCGCCAAGCGCTCGGCGCATTCGCGGGGCAGCACGGTCGATCTGGGCATTGCGCCGGCTGGCGCCGCCATTCCCGCGTTCCCGGCGGGCGCGCCTCTGGTCGCGTGCACCGCGCCCAAGGGCGAGCGGTTCGAGGACGGCGCGGTGGATTTCGGCACGGGATACGACTGCCTCGACCCCAAGGCCGGCGTGAACGGCGCCTCCATCCCTGAGGCTGCGCGGAACAACCGCCTGCTGCTGCGCCGCTTGATGATCGACGCCGGCTTCAAGCCCTACACCAAGGAATGGTGGCATTTCGAACTCGCGAACGAGCCCTTCCCCAATCGGGCGTTCGATTTCGAGATCGAGCCGAAGCGCCGCTGAGCGCGCTTGCGCGAGCGTCCCACGGCCCGCCCCATCGTTCCGGAACTCAATTCGCTCCGCCATCATGGCCGGGCCAATTCTCTGGCTTGCCGGGACGGAGCCTAGCCATGACAACAGGCGGCATGACGACGGAATTTACGGGGACATCCGGGTCCGGGAAACGCGCAGGCCGCGCTATCCGGGAGCATGAAACAAGATGGCGCCAGCGATTTGACCCCGGATAAGCGCCAGGGCGCTTTCCGGGGCGAAGTACGCAGCTAAACCGGGCAACAAAGCCTGCTTAGTTGGTGACGAAGCAGGAGCCGCCGGCGGACTTGATCTTCTGGCAAAGCTCCATCGCTTCCTGCCGCGTGCCGAGCGGCCCGGCGACAGCCCTGTAGGTGACGCCCTTCGCGCCGAGATCGGCGATCTTGGACCGCACTTGCACATCGCCGAGAACGGACTTGTACTTGCCGGTCAGCGTCGGAATGTCTCTCTGAATGGCTTTTTCGTCGGAAGACGACTTCAGGGAGACGTAGAAGCCGCCCGCGGGAGCAGCCGCCTCAACCGGCGTGATGGACGCCGTACGCGTGGCGGGCGACGCCCTCTGCACGGGGGCCGGCGCTGGAGCGGATGCGGTTCTGAACGGCGCCGCGAGTTGAGGCTGCGCCGGAGCCGGCGGCGGCGACGCGGCGCCAAAAGGCGCCGGCAGGCTTCCGCCGCTCACATCGATGACGCTCGGCATGACGACGGGACGGTCCGAGTTTACGCGCGAGCCGTCGGGCCGGTAAATCTCGCTTCGCACCACGGTGGGCTGATCGGAGCCGCGTGGCGCGGATGCGGGCGGCGGCGGTGTTTCGCCTGAGCGCTGCGCCTTCCTCAAAGCCTCGTCGATCCGATCTTCAAGCGAATTGGCCGGCGCAGGCGCCGCCGCGAAAGGCTGCGCCGCCGGCGGAGGAGCGGCAAAACTAGCCGCCTGAATTTGCTGTCCGTCCGGCGTCAGCCTGTCGTAGATCGTCTTCTCGCCGTTGGGGAATTGTTTGCCGCCGGGATTTCCGGGCGTCTCCTTCAGCGGCCGGCTGTCGGCGCGCAGAATTGGGGGAGCGGCATCCCCGCCGCCGCCCTTCAGGGATTTGTAGAGGAAGGCGCCGCCGCCGCCAATCGCGATCGCTCCGGCGAGGGCCGCGGCGATCAGGACTTTGCGGCTGCGTTTGGGCGCCGGGACGTGATCGGCGTCGTCGTCCTCGTCCGCGAAATAATCCTCGTCGATGTCGCCATGCGAGCCGGGCGCCAGCATCCCGCCTCTCTCCTCCTCCTGGTGAAGAGGCTGGTCCTCGGACCAGCCTTGCTGGCCGCCATAAGGGGCGTCGTAGCCATTCTGGGAAGCAAAGGGGTTGGCCGCGTATTGCTGCTGTTGAGGCTGGGGCGGATAGGCCCGTTCCTGCTGCCGCGCGCGCTGTTTCTGTGGCTCGTCGTCCGCCAGATAGAATCGCGCCGGCTGCGCCTCTTCCTCGATTCGCGCGGAAAAGCTGCGTTCGTAATCGTCGATCGGGGAGGGCAGCGGCTCGCGCTGCTGGTAAGGGGCCTCGTCGCGGCGGCCGGCGGCAGGCTGCGGCTCGCGCTGCTGATATGGCGCTTCATCGCGCCGCCCGACAACGGGCTGCGTCATGGGCTGACGGCCCCCGGTTGGATCGTAGGGGTCGCCCTCGTATCCGCCTTGCGAGCCGAAAGCATTGGGCTCGTAAGCTGAAGGAGATGGATCGCGGCTGAAAAGATCGTCGCGCCCGCCGCCACGATAGTCGAGGCTCGGCGGTTCGGGCTCGTAATGGGGCGCCGGGGAAGGGGCATAGGCCGGAGCGGCGGGCTCGACGAAGCGCGGCACCGGCGGATCGTTCCGCGGAGCGGGCTCGGGATAATAAGCCTGCTGCTTCGGCGCGGGGGGCGCCGGCGGCTCCGGCGGAGCATAGGATTGGCGGTAGTTGGAGTAGCCGCGCTGACCCTGAGCGTCCCGGCCCTGATCCTGAAAGCCATTGGCGCCAGCTCGATCGCGCAATGACGACTGCTCCCACCTCTCGTCGCGTTCCTGTCTGCTGGGGCGGCGTTCCGCCTGGTCGTTGCGACGTCCGCGGCGCGATGCCGAATTGTCATTCGTAGACATCGAACTGATTCCCTCCACCTGTGATAGTAGGTCTGCCGGACTAACGCATTTCGGAGATTGCTTTACGCCAAGCAAATTCAGCGACGAGCGCAGTACTCGAGCGACCCCAGTTATGAGCGCTAGACGCGCATTGGTGATGTCCCAGCTTGCAGAAATCATGAACCGCAAATGTGGCGACTCTTTGCCCCGCGTCCAAAGGCTGTGGAATACGGCCGCTGTTTCCTGAGCATAAAATGCAATGCGATGCGGTTCGTGGGCTTCGGCGGCGGCCTCCACCGCACGCGGAAATTGCGCGAGCTTCTTAATAAGAGCCAGTTCGGCCGAATCGGTTAGCAGCGCAAGGTTGGCGCGAGCGAGCGAATCGGCGCCGAGGTCCATGCCGGGGAACGCCTCGTGCGCCTTGCCGAGCACCGAGGAAGCGCGGGCGTGCGCGTACTGCACGTAGAACACCGGATTGTCGTTCGACTGCTCCAGCACCTTGTCGAAATCGAAATCGAGCGCGGCGTCGTTCTTGCGCGTGAGCATCATGAACCGGACCGGCCCCGGCCCGACCTCGTCCACAACCTCCCGCAGCGTCACGAAGGAGCCCGAACGCTTCGACATCTTCACCGGCTCGCCGCCGCGGAACAGGCGCACGAGCTGGCACACCTTCGCGTCGAGTTCGGCCTCGCCGTTGGACAGCGCCTTCACCGCGGCCGTGAGCCGTTTCACATAGCCGCCGTGATCGGCGCCGAGCACGTTGATGAGCGTCTTGAAGCCGCGCTCGATCTTTGAGCGATGATAGGCCATGTCGGCGGCGAAATAGGTGTAGGAGCCGTCGGACTTGACGAGCGCCCGGTCGGTGTCGTCGCCGAATGCGGTGGCGCGGAACAGGGTCTGCTCGCGGTCCTCCCAATCGTCGGGCAGCTTGCCCTTGGGCGGCGCGAGGCGGCCTTCGTAGATCAGCCCTTGAGCCTTCAGCGTCTCGATGGTGTCCGCGATCTCGTCTTTGGCGCCGCTTGTGAGCGAGCGCTCGGAGAAGAACACGTCGTGGCGGATGCCGAGGCAGGCGAGGTCGTCGCGGATCATCGCCATCATGGCCGCGATCGCGCGCTCCCGCACCTTGGGAAGCCACGCCGATTTGGGCTCGCCGAGCAACGCCTTGCCGAATTCGGCGGCGAGCGCTTCGCCTGCGGGCTTCAGGTAGTCGCCGGGATAGAGCCCGGGGGAATCTCGCCGATGTCCTCGCCGAGCGCCTCGCGATAGCGCAGATAGGCCGAGCGCGCCAGCACGTCCACCTGACCGCCCGCGTCGTTGATGTAATATTCGCGCGCCGGCTTATAGCCCGCGAAGGCGAGCAGGTTGGAAAGCGCGTCGCCGAAAACCGCGCCCCGCGTATGTCCCACATGCATGGGGCCTGTCGGGTTCGCCGAAACGAATTCGACGTTGACCGCCTTGCCGGCGCCGAGCGCGCTCCGCCCGTAATCGCCGCCGTCCAGAAGGATGTCGCGCAGCGCCTCGGGCCAGAAATCGGCCGTGAGCGTCAGGTTGATGAAGCCGGGGCCGGCCACCTCCGCCTTTTCCACCTGCGGCGTCCGGGCCAGACGGTCCGCGATGAGCGCCGCCAGCTCCTTCGGGTTCCGGCGCGCGGATTTGGCGAGCGTCATCGCGGCGTTGGTGGCGAGATCCCCGTGGGCCGCCTCCCGCGGCGGTTCGACCGCGAAGCCGCCGAGCGTGATGTCGGCCGGCAGCGCGCCCTCGTCGCGGAGGCTTTCCAGCACGCCGCGGATGCGGTCTTCGAAAATCGCAAACATGTTCATGAGAATTCATTGGCGGATTTTAGGGGCGCGCGCAATCCCGGCCGCTTCTCCCGCCCGCATCTTGCTTAATAAAATGGGGGTCGCCGGCGATACGCGGCGCCGCGATCAGAAATGCGCGGCGGAGTATGGCCCGAAGCGATCGCTTTCGATGCGCCACTTGCCGTTCCGCTTGCAGAAGAAATGGTCGTCGAGGGCGTCCAGCACGCAAGCTGTGTCGGCTTTTATATTGCCGAGCTTATGGTGAAGCGCGTGGATCGAAAATTCCTTCTCGGCAAATTCAACCGCCGCCTGCGAATCCGTTGAGTATGCGCTGGTGGAAAACGCCCAGGACTTGTTCTCGAAATAGAGGATAACCTCGAACAGGTTTGCATCCGATTCACGGTCTACTTCCGGCATGACAATCTGACCTCCGGCCAAGGGGCTCGAACTTGCGGCGCAATTCACGCCAGCAACGTCAGATTGTCAATGTGACTTTTTACAACTTTTAACGGAACAATTCACACGCCGGGCTTGTTTAACGCGCCCTTGACAGTTTCGAATCGCGGACGGGCGAATCACGGCATGGCGAAGGCGATGTTGCGCGTCTCCTTCGGCCGCAGGTCCACCGGGTGCTGCAAGCCGCCGGTCAGCTCCTTCACGCGCTCCTTCACGTAAAGCGCCAGCTCGTCGATGGTGATCACGCCGTCCTTCGGCATGATATCCGCCGCGCCCGCAAGCCCCTCCAGCAGCGCCTTGGTGAACGCGCCGTGCCGCCAGTCGGAGCGCTCCTGGCTCAGCTCGCCCGAGGTGGAGCTGGCCAGCACGATGGCGTTCGCGCTCTGCGAGATCTCGTTGATGAACTTGTTGGTGTCGGGAATGCCCTTGAAGGAGGCGCCCGCCGCGCCGCCCGCATGGCAGGTGTCGAAGAAGAACAGCGCGTTGCCCGCGAGATCGCGCAAGGCCGCCCGTATTTCGCTGTCGGGCACGGAGCTGGCGCGCGTCGGCAGGCGCACGCCCGCCACATCCTCGATGCGCGCGTTGTAGGGGACATAGGAATAATTGCCCCTCGGATCGGTGACGCCGTGGCCCGAGAGGAACACCACGCCCACATCGCCCTGGCCGACCTGGCGGCCGAGCCACGTCAGGCCATCGATGATGGACGCGTTGTCCGCGTCCTCCTCCGTGAGCAGTTTCACCTCGACATTGCGGTAGAGGCGGCCCTTCTGGGTCTTCAGCGCGGCGGCGAAATCGCGCGCGTCCTGGGCGGCCCAGTCGAGCGGGGGGACGCTCGCGTCCTTGAACTTGCCGGTCCCGACGACGAGCGCGTAGAGCGACACGGTGGGCGCGGCGGCGGCCGGCGCGCCCTTGAATTTGAGCTTGACGGCGGCGGGCGGGCTGTCCTGGTCGCCGGCGCGGGCCACGAGCGAGAGCGTGAGGTCGCGCCGGGGCAGGCCCGTCAGCTTCATGCGGGCGGTGGCATCGTTCCTGAGATCGAGCGGCATGGCCCCGCTTGTGGTCGCGCCGGGCAGCGGGCGGCCGTCCACGAGCGCGGCCACCTCCGTGACGGCCTGCCCCGAGGGCGAGCGCAGGGCATATTCGATGGTGAGGCTGTCGCCCGCGAACTCGGCGCCTTCGGTTGGGGAAAGGATCGTGACGACCGGCGGCAGCGTCTTGGCGATCTCATCGGCGGGCCTGGCGTTGGCGAGCCGGTTCGCCTCGGCGATGGCGCGGTCCTCGTCGAGACCGTCGAGCACGCGCTTCACGATGTCGGGGCGGTTGAACTGGTCGCGGAAGCGCGAGGCGGGGTAGAAGTCGGGCGCGTGGTCCCAATCGCGGTTGACATGCCAGCCGATCAGATCCTCCGCGCCGGGCGAGGCGGCGTAATAGCCTTTCGGCGTCCAGGCGACGTAGCGCTTGTCCTTCGCGTGGACGAACAGCGCCAGCAGCTCCTTGCCATCGGACATCCGATGCCAGCGAATGGTGCCGTCGCCATAGGCCGCCGCGACGAGCCTGCCGTCGCCGCTGACGTTCACGCCCCAGGCGACGCCGGGGACGGCCTTCTCCCACAGCTCGCCGCCATCGGCGCGATAGGCGCGCAGCCAATACTCCGTGCCGAGCACGAAGCGCGAGGCGTCCGGCGCGATGGCGAGCGCGCGCGATCCTTCGTAAGCCTCAAGCGCGATGGGCTTGCCGTTCAGCTTCGGCGCGGTGTTGTTTTCCCAATCGCTGACGGCGAGGCCCGAAACCTGCGGGGCCGCGAGCCCCGGCGCCGCTTGCGGCGCCTCCGTCAGGCGGAAGGCGGCCAGATCGAACAAGACAGGCTCCGACCTCCACTTCAGGGTGAAGCGCGCTCGCTTTCCATCGGCGGAAAGCCCAAACATCTCTCGCTGATCGCGCATATCGGCGGCGACGCCCTCCTGCCAGACGCGCTTGCCGCCATCCGCCGCGATCAGGCCGAAGGCGGGGTCTTGCGCGCCCGCCGTGACGCCATCTCCGCAAGGCATAAGCTGCATGATGGTGGAACGCGACAGCGGCGCCTGCGAGCGCCAGCCCCGGCCTTCGTCTTGCCAGATCACGGCGGCGAATGCGCTCCCGCTCCAGTACCTCCCGCCCGCATAAAGCCGCGCGCCATCGGCGGACCACGCGACTTTGCCGAGATCGCCGCCGCTGACGCCGCTGGTATCGGCGGCGTAAGCCCGCTTCAGCGTGCGCGCGTCGTAAACCTCGACCGCCGTCGTGTCGTCAAAGCCCACGGCGAGCTTGCCGCCTTGCGGGTGAACCGCGACGCTGAAGGGCTCCTTGCCGCCTTGCGCGGCCGCCTTCGCTTCGAGGCGGCCATCGGCGCCATAGCGGCGGATCTGGCCGTCATCGGCCACGGTATAGAGCCGGTTCGCGCCGTCGAAACCCGCGCCATAGCTGTCCTTGCCGCCATAGTCCTTGTCCTCGGCGAGAAGCCGCCAGCCCGCCGTCTGCCACAGCCTCATGCCTGCGCCGCCGCCAAGCGCCGCGGCGAGGCGCGAGCCATCGGGCGAGAAGGCGAGGTGGTTGACGACACTGCCGAAGCGGCCGAGTCGCGTGACGAGCCGACCCGTGGCGGCTTCGAAGATGGTGACGGCCATCGTCTTATCGACGGAATAGCGCGCATCCCAGCCGCCCGCCGCAACCCATTTGCCGTCCGGCGACAGCGCCACGGCGTAGACCTTGCCGTCATCGCCCTCGCCGATGGGGACGCGCAAGGTCCGCAGCAGCTCCGGGCTTCCCCGCCCGCCTTCGGGCAGCGCCCACAGCCGCGCCGTCTTGCCGTCCGAGCCCGTGACCATCAGCGTGCAGGCCGCGTCCACGCCGATGCGCCGGATCATCGCCGTATGCATGCCCGGCTCGATGCGCAGCATGGGCCGCTGCTCCGGCAAATCTTGCCCCTGCGCCGCGCCCATCAGCGCCGCCATCGCCACAATCGCCGCCAATATCCGCATGAAACATCCCCCACCGGCGCCCCACTCGCGCGCCGCTTCCGCAGGAAATACCTTAACAACATAGATCGCGCCAGCCAACTTCAGCTTTGGGCAGCGCGCTTCATTGTCGTCGCCGCGCGCTTCATTGTCATGGCCGCGCTCGACGCGGCCATCCAGGCGCAAAAATACGCGATGTTTTCAGCGGGCTGGATCGCAGGGTCAAGCCCGGCCACGACGCCGATACGGATCGCGCTCAGGCGTCAGGGCAGCGCGCTTCATTGTCGTCGCCGAGCGCTTCATTGTCATGGCCGCGCTTGACGCGGCCACCCAGGCGCAAAATACGCGATGTTTTCAGCGGGCTGGATCGCAGGGTCAAGCCCGGCCACGGACGGTATCATAATACCGCGAAAAACACCCCTTTTTGCAAAACGAACCCAATAGCGTTAATCGCCGGTGTACGCTGGCGCGGCCCCGGAAGGCCCGTCAGCGGAGCGGGCCGAACAGCCCGGCGTGCGTTTTGAGCGCGAACATGTCGGTCATGCCGGCCACGAAGTCGCCCGCTGCGCGGCGGCGCGCGACGGGGCCGGCAAGCTCGGCCTCGCGCCCCGGCTCCAGGTGCATCGCCTCGGGGCGGTCCGCGTAATAGGCGTACAGATCGCGCAAGATGCCCTGCGCCTCCGTCATCTTCGCCACGATGGCCGGATGCTTGTAGACCTTCGCGAACAGGAAGCGGCGCAGCCCGGCGATGTCGGCGGCCATGCGCTCGGAGAACTGCGCGAGCGGCGCCCCGGCGGCGCGGACGTCCTCGATGGTTGCGGGCCGGGCGTCCGCGATGCGCGCGCGGGTCTCGCGCAGCACGTCCTGCACCATGCTCGCGATCATGCGCCGGTTCATCTCATAGACGAGCGGCGGCGCGGGCAGATCGCCGTAGCGCGCACGCACCTCGGCCAGCGTGCGGCCCGCCATCGGAATGTCCTCCAGTTCCGCGACCGCGATGTAGCCCGCGCGAAAGCCGTCGTCGATGTCGTGGTTGTTGTAGGCGATGTCGTCGGCGAGCGCCGCGATCTGGCCTTCGAGCGAGCACCAGGTGTCCAGGCGCAAATCCTGCACCTGCATAGAGGCGCGGATGGCGAAGGGCAGCCCGGTTCCGGCGTAGCGCGCGAGCGGGGCGCCATGCGCATCGACGAGCGGGCCGTTGTGCTTCACGATGCCTTCGAGCGTCTCGAACGTCAGGTTCATGCCGCGGAACGCCGCGTAGCGGTGCTCCAGCAAAGTGACGATGCGCAGCGATTGCCCGTTGTGGTCGAAGCCGCCCGCGTCCGCCATCGCCTCGTTCAGCGCGTCCTCACCCGCGTGGCCGAAGGGCGTGTGGCCGAGATCGTGCGCGAGCGAGATCGCCTCCACGAGGTCTTCGTTGAGGCCGAGCACGCGGGCGAGCGTGCGCGCGATCTGCGCCACCTCCAGGCTGTGCGTGAGGCGCGTGCGATAGTGGTCGCCCTCATGATAGATGAAGACCTGCGTCTTGTGGATCAGCCTGCGGAACGCGGTGGAATGCACGATGCGGTCGCGGTCGCGCTGATAGACGTTGCGCGTCGGGCATGGCGCCTCTTCGTAGAGGCGGCCCAAGCTCGCTTCGGGATGCGCCGCATAGGGCGCCAGCTCCGTCATGGTGTTCTTCCCCGTCCCCCGGTTGACATTGGCGCGCGAACAGCCAAACTTCTAAGCAACGTTCAAGAGAGGCGAACAATCGAAATGACCGTGGATGCCAACATAAGCGTGAGCGACCGCGCCGCCAACCGTATTCGCGAGATCCTTGCGGGCGAGGCGGGGCAGAACGCGCTGCGCATCAGCGTGGAGGGCGGGGGCTGCTCGGGCTTCCGCTACGAGTTCGCCATCGTGTCCGAGACGAGCGGCGAGGACCTCATCATCGAGAAGGCGGGCGCGCGCGTCGCCATCGATCCGGTGTCGGCACCGTTCATGGCGGGCTCGGAGATCGACTATGTGGACGACCTTATCGGCGCGGCGTTCAAGATCAGGAACCCGAACGCGACGGCGTCGTGCGGCTGCGGCACGTCGTTCTCGGTCTAGCAGGATGCCGAGAAAGGCCGGAACAGAGGCCTCATCCTTCGACAGACTCAGGATGAGGCGGTTCGATTTCGCCGGCTGAGGACCTCATGGTGAGCTTGCCGAACCATGAGCGACAGCCTCTTTCAGCGGCCTGCTAGTGGATCGTTTCGGTTGCTTCCGCCGCAGGCTGCGCCTTCGGCGCCTCAAGATAAGCCGCAAGCGTCTCCGTCAGCGCAGCCGCCTCTTCAGCGTTTGCCGGGAAGAAGGCCTGGTCGATCTGGCCAAGGAACACCTCGCAGGCGGCCCGCAGCTCGAAAAGCGCGGTGCGGCCGCCGACGCGGTAGCTTCCATCGTGCGCGCAAACGGCCTCGGCCTCCGCGCCTGCGCCCTCGGGCTTGCGCCGCGCGAGAAAGCGGATGAGCGAGTGTCCTCCGTTGAACATGCGCTGCGCGTCGCGCACGAATTCGGCCTGCATCTCGCCGCAAAGCGCGGTCGCATCCAGGAACTGTTCGATTTCGTGCGGGATATCGGAGGTCAGCCGCTTCAGCTCCGCCGCCCAGGCCCTGGCCCGCGACAGCTTGGTGAGCATGAGGGCCTCGCGCTCCTGGAAGGTTTTGCAGCCATCGCGGAAGCGTCCGAGCCGGGCCGCGATTTCAGCGTGGCCGGCGCCCCTGATGTCAGCCCTCGGGAGCGCAGTTTTCTCGAAGAACCACGCGTCTTCGAGAGCCGATGTCAATGCGTCCTTCAGAAGGTATACGATGGCATAGATGTCTTCTTGCGGGGGCGGGTTGATCGTCCAAAGCGCCATGTTGTGTTCGTTGCCTTTTCCTGCGTCGAAGGCGATAGGGGCCGAGGCTCCGCGCAGAACCGGCGCGGCCCCCCGGCTGAAGCATGCAGCAGCGGCCTATGAACAACCCGTCGTGCCGCCGCACGTATCGCACTTCAGACAAGTTCCGTTGCGAACGAGAGTGAAGTTGCCGCATGCGCCGCAGGCCTCGCCCTCGTAACCCTTGGCGCGCGCCTCCGCGAGCAGCTCAGCCTTTCCGGGCCTTGCTCCATGCGGCACAGTGAGATGGGAAGCCGCAACTGCGGCGCTTGCCCCATCGCGCGCGGTTACATCCTGGGAGAGCCCTACGGGGCCGGCTTCGGCGTCCGTACGCAGGGCGTAAGCAAGCGCGCCATGCGTTTCGTAAGAGCCGGCGGCGACTCGCTCATTCCGAGCCTGATCCTGAACTATGACAACTTTGTGGTGAAGTCCTCGCGTTAGGCCCTTGCTGACGTATTGGTCTGCGTAGAGCACGGGCGCGGGCGCCGCGCCTTTGTTGCCCGGCCTGTCGTCGGCGATGCCGCCGCCCATCACGGTCGAACCGATCTGGGACGGGTCGACATGCGCAAGGTCGTTGCGGCCGAGATAGGAAACCGCCAGCTCGCGGAAGATGTAGTCGAGAATCGATGTGGCGTTCTTGATGGCCTCGTTCCCTTGCACTAAGCCCGCCGGCTCGAAGCGCGTGAAGGTGAAGGCCTCCACATATTCATCGAGCGGCACGCCATATTGCAAGCCGAGGCTGATGGCGATGGCGAAATTGTTCATCAGGCTGCGGAAGGCCGCGCCTTCCTTGTGCATGTCGATGAAGATCTCGCCGAGGCGGCCGTCCTCGAATTCGCCCGTGCGCAGGTAAACCTTGTGACCGCCGACAACCGCTTTTTGCGTATAGCCCTTGCGGCGGTTCGGGAGCTTGTCGCGCTCGGTCTTGAGGCGGACGCGCTCGATGATGCGCTCGACGATGCGCTCTGCCACGATCTGCACGCGCTTGCCCTGGGACGCCGCCGCCAAGGCTTCGGCCGCCTCCTCGTGATCTTCGTCCGCGCTGCTGATAAGCTGGGCCAAAAGCGGCTGCGAAAGCTTGGAGCCGTCGCGATAAAGCGCGTTCGCCTTCAGGCCGAGCTTCCAGGACAGCATGTAGGCTTCGCGGCATTCGGCGATGGTCGCCGAGTTCGGCATGTTGATGGTCTTCGAGATGGCGCCGGAGATGAAGGGCTGCGCCGCAGCCAGCATATGGATGTGACTCCGCCAGGAGAGCGCGCGCTTGCCGCGCCTGCCGCAGGGGCTCGCGCAATCGAACACCGGGAGATGCTCCGGCTTCAGGCCTGGCGCGCCTTCGAGCGTCATGGTTCCGCAGACATGCTCGTTCGCCGCCTCGATTTCCGCCTTCGTGAAGCCGAGCGCGGAGAGGAGGTCGAAGCCCGGCGCGTTCATCTGCTCCGCCGTGAGCTTAAGAACGCCGGTGCAAAAGTCCTCGCCGAGCGTCCATTTGTTGAACACGAACTTGATGTCGAAGGCGCTCGCAAGTCCCGCCTCCACCGCGGCGATCTTCTCAGCCGTGAAGCCCTTCGAGCCAAGCGTCTTGTGATTGACGTGCGGCGCGTTTGCGAGCGCGCCTTTGCCGGCCGCATAGGAGATAATGGCCGAGATCGCGCTTTCGCTGTAGCCGAGCGTGCGCAACGCCGCGGGCACGGCGCGGTTGATGATCTTGAAATAACCGCCGCCGGCGAGCTTCTTGAACTTCACCAGCGCGAAGTCGGGCTCGATGCCGGTGGTGTCGCAATCCATCACAAGGCCGATGGTGCCCGTCGGCGCGATCACCGACACTTGCGCGTTGCGGAAGCCGTGCGCCTGGCCGAGTTCGATCGCCTCGTCCCAGACCTCGCGCGCCGCGGTCACGAGATCGTCCTGCGGGCAAGCGCCATCCTTGAGCGGGACAGGCGCCGTCGAAAGCAGCTCGTAGCCGCCCGTCCGGCCATAGGCGGCGCGGCGATGATTGCGCATCACCCGCAGCATGGCGCCCGCGTTGGGGCCGTAGCCCGAAAAGGCGCCGAGCTCCTTCGCCATCTCCGCCGAAGTCGCGTAAGCCACGCCCGTCATCAGCGCCGAAACCGCCGCGGTCACCGCGCGGCCCGCTTCGCTGTCGTAGCCGAGGCCCGAAACCATGAGCAGGCCGCCGAGATTGGCGAAGCCGAGGCCGAGCGTCCGGTATTCGTAGGAAAGCTGCGCGATTTCCTTGGACGGGAACTGCGCCATCGTCACCGAGATTTCGAGCACGAGCGTCCACAGCTTGCACGCATGCGAGAACGCCTCGACATCGACGATCCTGCCGGCGTCATGGGCGGCCATCCCGTTCTTTTCAGGCCGGAAACTCAGGAGGTTGAGCGATGCGAGATTGCACGCCGTGTCGTCGAGGAACATGTATTCCGAGCACGGATTGGACGCCCGGATCGGACCGCTGGCCGGGCAAGTGTGCCAGTCGTTGATGGTGGTGTGGAACTGAATGCCGGGATCGGCGCTGGCCCAGGCGGCTTCCGCGATCTGGTCCATCAGCGCGCGCGCCTTGACCCGCTTTGTGACCTTATCGAGCGTGCGCGCCCGAAGCGCCCATTCGCCATCGGCCTCCACGGCCTGCAAAAAGCCGTCCTCCACGCGAACGGTGTTGTTGGAGTTCTGCCCGCCGACGGTGCGGTAGGCCTCGCCTTCCCAATCGGTGTCGAAGGCTGGAAACTCGATGGTCTTGAAGCCCTGCCGCGCGAACTGGATTACGCGCTGGATATAGCTGTCCGGCACGAAAGCCTTGCGCGCCGCCTTGATCTCGCGCTTCAGCGCCGAGTTCTTCGCCGGATCGAAGCAATCCTCGCCCTCGCCCTCGCAATTGACGCAGGCCTTCATGATAGCGGTCAGATGCTTCGTGCAAGTCCGCGAGCCGGCCACCAGCGCCGCGACCTTCTGCTCCTCCAGCACCTTCCAGTTGATGAAGTCCTCGATGTCGGGATGGTCCGCATCGACGATCACCATTTTCGCCGCGCGGCGCGTGGTGCCGCCGGACTTGATAGCGCCCGCGGCCCTGTCGCCGATCTTCAAAAAGCTCATAAGCCCCGAGGACTTGCCGCCGCCGGAAAGCTTTTCGCCCTCGCCGCGCAGCCTGGAGAAGTTCGAGCCGGTGCCCGATCCGTATTTGAACAGCCGCGCCTCGCGGACCCACAGGTCCATGATGCCGTTCTCGTTCACGAGGTCGTCATGCACCGACTGGATGAAGCAGGCGTGCGGCTGCGGATGCTCGTAAGCGCTGGTGGAGCGGACGAGTTCGCCCGACTCGAAATCCACATAATAGTGGCCTTGGCCGGGGCCGTCGATGCCGTAGGCCCAATGCAGGCCGGTGTTGAACCATTGCGGGGAGTTCGGCGCCGCCATCTGCATCGCGAGCATGTAGCAAAGCTCGTCATGGAAGGCGCGCGCGTCCTCCTCGTCCGTGAAATAGCCGCCCTTCCAGCCCCAATAGGTCCAGGCGCCGGCCATGCGGTCGAAGACCTGGCGCGCGTCCGTTTCGGGCAGGAAGCGCTCGCTCTCGGGCAGCTCCGCGAGCGCGCCCTTGTCGGGGACCGACCGCCACAGCCATGACGGGACGCGATTCTCCTCGACGCGCTTGACCCGCGCCGGGATGCCCGCCTTGCGGAAATATTTCTGGGCGAGGATGTCGGCAGCGACCTGGCTCCACTGCTCGGGCACGAGGAACCCGTCGAGCTGGAAGATCAGTTTGCCGTCCGGGTTTTTCAGTTCGCTCGCCGTCTGCCTGAACGCAATGTCCGCATAAGGAGACTGCCCTCTTTTCGTGAAGCGCCGTTCGATCCGCATCGGTTTCTCCTGCCCAGGCGCGATGCCGCGCCAGCCCTCGTTGCTCTTTTCGATTGCCACGGACGCAAGACTGACGACGCAACTGCGCTTCTGCTCGGGCGCTTGAGACGCGAACAGCCGGACACGCATCCAGACCATGGATGGGCGCAACAAGCCGACTATGATGAAGCGTTGTTTCAGAAGGGGGCCGCCTGGACGGCCTAGCGGGAACTGCGCCGCCGCGCCCTCCTCGAAGGGCGCCCCCGCTAGCGGCAAGATCGAAGCTAAGCGATTCGCGAGGAGCGGGCTGTCACAGCGGCGCCACAGAACCTAGAATTTGTGCCGCGCGTTGAGGTGGACGCAACATCTTGTGCTAAATCTGTTGATAACCTCGGCGGCAGGTTGCGCCGGACTTTTGAGATTCGCCGGCCCCTCCGAGAGCAACGCCGAGCCGGAAAATGAAAGAGGCGCCGGCCGCGCGACCACCTTTTTCAAGGTTGGGTCTCGCCGCCCGGCGCCCCTCAGCGAAAAGCTGCAGTTCTAAGCCAGGTTAGGCCTTCTTCACGAAGAGCTTGCAATGGCCGTTCGGATCGATCTCGCCTTCGACGACCTTGCACTGCTTGGGATCGATATAATTGGCGCAGATCGAGCAGTGGTTCCCCTTAGCGTCGGGGCTGTGCTGATACGCCACGTTCGGGGCGTCCTGCTTGAACTTATCCGCCGCCTGGGCGCTCATGCCCGAAAGCAGAACCGGAACCGCCGCCGCGGTGACAACCGCTCCGCGCAAAATCGTGCGGCGCGATACTTTTTTATCGTTATTCATACCTGAGACCTCCTTGGAGTCATTCCAAACTAGACCGTTAACGCTTAGCATAACTCCACGGCTTAAGGTAGAATGAAGTTTCATTTAATGCCAATCCGGCGTCAATATATGGTGCAAATGAAGCACATTGAGCAATAAAAACACTATAAGTTGTGCAAAAAAACGCCTGATCGCTTGCTCGCGCGGCTCAAGACGGGAGGCGAAATTTTGCCGATTCCAGGAGAAAAAACAAAGAGCTAATGGTTCCGAACGCGAAGCGTGGGCTTGGCTATACAAGCTGGATGCGGACGCCGACAGGAACCCCTCGCCGCGCACAAGCGCGCGGCGTTCCCGATCAACTTTTTGTTATCGCGCGTTAACCTTCTGGCCTCGCGCCGTTGCGTCCCGCTACGGGCGCCTTCGCGTCAGGCCTTGGGCTTGAACAGACCGCACCAGCCGTTCGGATTGATCGAGCCTTCGACGAGCTTGCAGGACGATGGCGGCTGGAAATTTCCGCATATGGAGCAGGAATTGCCGCTGTTGGGCGTTTCCCGGTAGGACACCGACTGCTTCGCAACTTTGGCGTAAGCCGAGGTTGCGCCCGGCATCGCGAGCGGCGCCGCGCAAGCCGCCGCTATGGCTCTCTTAAGCAGAGAGCGGCGGCATATTTTCTTATTTTCAGGCATGTTTTTTCTCCCCTGCGTAGTCCTCCATTTTTGAATGTACACCGCAACTCGAGCCTTCTCTTGACCGTGATCAATAATGTCGCGCCCGCGACTGAAATCGCAGCGCCCAATTTGTCCAAAATCCGGTTGGAATAGAACTCGAGGGCTATCGCGTTTGCACACACGATAGCCCTCGGTCCCCTGTGTCGCCGCAGGCTCTCAAACTTCTTCATGCCGGAGCCGGATGATTCGGCTCGTCGCCTGCGAAAGACGCCGCCGCACTCCTTTAGGATAAAGAGTGCTCCCCGCTAGCGGCGGTAGAGGCTCAAACGTTCGGACCCCGGCGCTGTCACACAGGTGCAACATGACGCCTCTATGCATTGTTATTTAAAGCCCGAACTGAGCCGTATCTTGTGGCGCCGCGGCTTCGCAAACAAGGCGATGCTTAAAGTTGTCTACAAGCTAGGGATGGCCTGCATGCCCGCCGCCATAATCGCGCAACACGGCCGTGCGCCGCTTAAAGCCGCCAAGTCCTTGAATACGGTCTGCTTTTCATAAACTCGTCGCGCCATTTTCCCAGCGGCGCCCTTTCTTACAAATTTATGCTTCAAAAGAACAGGTTCGCGCTTGAGGCTCGAAAGCCTGGCGGCTAATCGGCAAAAGAGTTTTCTCAACGAAGGACGTTTCAAATGAAAGTCGCTCTGCAGGCAGCCGTTTTCGCCGCGTTCGCCGCATTGGCTTGCGCCCCCGTCCAAGCCCAGGACGCTCGGGGCGCATGCAAAGCCGATAGGGAGAAATTCTGCGCCGGTCTCACCCCCGGCGATGGAAAGTTCGGCCCCTGCATGGAAAGCCATGCGGCGGATTTGTCGCCGGAGTGCAAGGCCATGCGCGAAGCAGCCAAAGAGGCGCGGAAGGCAATCCGCTCGGCCTGCAAAGCCGATGCCGCAAAATTCTGCGCGGACTCGGGGCCGGAACGCATGGGGCTTGCGAAATGCCTTGAAAGCCACTCCGCCGAACTGGAGCCCGCCTGCGCCGAAGCTTTGAAGTCGAGGCCCGGCGCGAAGAAGGCCTGAACCAAGCGAACTCCGGCGGTCAGGCTTTACGCGCCGCGTTCGCCTCATCCTCTTCGCTCGCTTGCGAGCCCGGCTTGAAATCGAGGGCGACGCCGTTCATGCAATAGCGCTGACCTGTCGGGCGGGGGCCATCTGGAAACACGTGGCCGAGATGCGCGTCGCACTTGGCGCATCTCACCTCGGTCCGCCGCATGAGGAAGGAGCGGTCGTCATGCTCGCTCACGGCGCCGGTGTTTACCGGCTCAAAGAAGCTTGGCCAGCCCGTGCCGGACTCGAATTTGGCGTCCGATGAGAACAAAGGCTCGCCGCAGCACACGCACGCAAAAACGCCCTCGCGCTTTTCGCCGTTGAGCGGGCTCGATCCGGCGCGCTCCGTCCCATGCTGGCGCGTAACCTTGTATTGTTCGGGCGTCAGCTCGGCCCGCCATTCCGCATCGGACTTCTCAACACGCTTCGTCATCGGCCAACCTCTTGGAACATCGCTCGCATAGTATTGGGAGGCGCTTTCGCTTTTTGAAGTGGCGCCGGGCTGGCGGATCTTGCGGCGCGCTGCTATTGCTGCCGCCTTCGGCCCGATCTTCGTCATAGGGAGAAAATCATGCTGCACCGCTCCTTCCTTATCGTGTCGCTTCCGGCCGCGGCGATTGGCGCCGTCTGCGCCTTGGGCAAGCCCCGTCGGCGCATCGGCGAACTCGTCGCAGACCAGTGAGCGCGCGCCCATGCTGCGGCTGGTCTTCCTTGTTCTGAGCCTGTTTTCGCCCGCCGCGTCTGAAGCCGCGGAAAGCCTCTGCGCCAGCGTGGCGAGCGAGCTCGAACCATCGCTGCGCGCGTTCGAAGCCCCGTCCAACGCCCGCCCCTTCGATCGCGTCTCCATACGCAATGCGGTTGGGAAACGATCCGCGGCCGGCCTCGATTTCGGCGCCGCGCTCGATGACGCGGATCTCTCGTCCTTTCCTCTTTCGGCGAAGGATCGTGCAAGCTTCAAGGGCGCCATTGGCCTGATCTATCGGGCGGGGGGCTCGGGCGGCCTCGCAATGCTCGATTCGGTCGGCGGCACGGCGCATTGCCATTGGCCGTTTCTGTTCGACCTGGCTTCGGGCGATCCGAAGCCCCTGCAAACGCCTGAGCCCGACGACCCGTTTTCCATGTGTCTTACCGGCGGCGTGGCGCTCGGCGCGGCTGCGGGGAAGCCGTTCTACGCCGAGACGACGGACGATCTCGCCGAGACCGACACGCTGAAGCTTTCATCGCTTGAAAACGGCGCGCTTGCCGAGCGGTGCACGATAAGCGCCGCCTACGCCATCGTGTACGAAACCGCCGAGAGTTTCTGCCAGGCGCCCGCGCTTTGCACGGATTACGCCGAAAAGGCGGCGCGCTGGGCGGCTGACTTCAACAATGCCGGCGGGGTCATCGGCGACGCCTCCTTGGCTCGCACGGCCGACAAGCCGAACTCCGGCTCCAGCGAGCTTCCGCTTTTCGGCGCGAAGGAGAGCGCGCTCGTCCCGGAGCCCTTTGGCTTCGACGGCACGGAAAGCTGGTTCAAGGTGAAATACGACGCCAACGTGGATGCGCTCAGAATAGGCATAGCGGCGGAGGGGCCGGAAAACATGGCCAACTGGAGGGCGTTCACGCTCGCCGTCCTCTATAACAATGGAAAGCCCGTGGCGTCCTTTGTCGTGGAGAAGCGGCGCGGCGCTTTCCGGTCCCTGACATTCACGGATAAGGACTAGCGCGCCCCATCCATGACGGAAGACGCGGGCGGCGCTAGGCGTGCTGAGCGAGAGCGCGCGGCGCCGGGAACTCGTCGCCATTGTATTCCATGTTGGCGACTTCAGCCAGTTGCCCGATGTCCGGCACCACGATTTCGCGCGTGGTGCGAAGCTCGATCAGGCCCTTCCTCTTCAAGCCGCTGATCTTGCGGCTGACAGTTTCCAGCGTCAGGCCGAGATAATCGGCCAGTTCCGAGCGCGTCAGCGGCAGCTCGAACTCCGCGGAATTCTTGGCCAGAGGCCCGCAGCCCGCAGCCCGCGACCGCTTGGCGATGATGAGGAGCAGGCTCGCCACACGCTCGTAGGACGATTTGCGCCCCAGCATGAGCGTCCAGTCGCGGCTGATGTCGAGTTCGCGGACGGTGAACTCGAAGAGCCAGCGCTCAAGCTCGGGAAACTCGTCCTGCAGGCGATTGAACGATGCGCGCGGGAATGTGCACATGTCGACTTCGGTGGCCGCCGCGGCCGAGAAGCGATGCTGCTCGGCGAAGGTGTGCCCCAGGAACTCCGGCGCATAGACAAGGCCGATGATGTGGCGCTCGCCCTCAGCCGTCGTTTTGATGAGCTTGACGACGCCGGAGACGATGGCCGCGAACGAGATGGCCTCGTCGCCATCCCGGAAAATGTAGTGATTGGCCGGAACCGTGCGCCGGCGCGCTATGGAACTCAGCCTCTCCAGCTGCTCCAACGACAGCGCGCGGCAAATTCCGCGGTGCCGGATGAAGCAGGCCTCGCACCGCCCGGGATTGAAATGTCCGCGTTCCGCTGTGTGGCTCGACATGTTTTTCAAAGAGGCCCCGAAATCATCTTACGTTACACGCTCGATAAGCGTAACGGTTGAACGCGCGACTGTCCAATGGCTTTGAGTTAGATCAAAATCACTGGTTCTTGAACTCGGCGCGGCGCTTTTCCGCGAAGGCCGCCATGCCTTCCTTCTGATCGTCGGTGGCGAACAGCGACTGGAACAGGCGGCGCTCGAAGCGGACGCCCTCCGCCAGAGTGCCCTCGAATGCCCGGTTGACGGCCTCTTTCGCCATCATGACGGACGGAAGCGAGAAGCTTGCGATCTTTTCAGCCGCCTTCATGGCCTCGGTCAAGAGGTCGGCGACGGGCACGACGCGCGAGACAAGCCCGGCCCGCTCCGCTTCGCTTGCGTCCATCTGTCGCCCGGTGAGGATCAGGTCCATCGCCTTCGACTTGCCGACATAGCGCGTGAGCCGCTGCGTTCCGCCTGCTCCGGGGATGACGCCGAGCATGATTTCCGGTTGGCCGAATCGCGCGGTCTCGCTCGCGATGATGAAATCGCACATCATCGCAATTTCGCAGCCGCCTCCAAGAGCATAGCCGGAGACCGCCGCGATGACGGGCTTGCGGCATCGGCTGAGGCGCTCCCAGGGCGCGATGAAGTCGTTCAAGACCACGTCGCTGAAGGATTTGTCCTTCATTTCCTTGATGTCGGCGCCGGCCGCGAAGGCCTTTTCGGAGCCGGTCAGGACCACCGCGCCGATTTCCTCGTCGGCCTCGCATGCGTCCAGAGCGCGGTTCAGATCCGAAATCAGCTGCGCGTTCAGCGCGTTGAGCGCCTGCGGGCGGTTGAATGTAATGAGGCCGACCTTGCCCCGTTTCTCGAAAAGCACCGTTTCGAAGGCCATCGCGATCCCCTTTCACAGCTTGGACTGGCAGCGCGGACAGAAGAATGTCGAGCGGCCCTGCTGCGCCTTGCGTTCTATAAGCGTCCCGCAGCCGCTATGACAAGGCTCGCCGCTCCGTCCGTAAACGTCAAACTTTTCCTGAAAGGCGCCGCCCGAGCCGTCGGCGTGCCGGTAATCGCGGATGGAGGAGCCGCCGGCTTCGAGCGCGTCTTCGAGCACGCGCTTGATGCTCGCGCAGAGCCGTTTCGCCGCCGCCGCGCCGCGCCCGCCCCCAGCGAGCGCGCCCGCCGGCGCCTCCGGCGGCAGCCCGGCCCGGAACAGCGACTCGCAGACATAGATGTTGCCGAGCCCCGCGATCACACGCTGATCGAGCAGAAAGCTTTTCAAGGCTTGAATCTTGCCCGACGCGGCTCGCGCGAGAAAGGCTGGCGTGAGATCGTTCGACAACGGTTCGACGCCAAGGCCCTTGAACAGCGGATGCCGCGCCTCTTCGCCCGCCTCGAACAGCGTCATATATCCGAACCGGCGCACATCGTTATAGCGGATGACGGCGCCGGCGCTCATGGCGAAGACGACGTGGTCGTGGCGCGGGTTTGCATCATAGTCGTAGTAGAACGCGCCCGGCGTCCCGGCGCCGCCCGCGCCCCTGCGCTCGATGGTGAAGCGGCCGGTCATGCCAAGATGCATGGCGAGCGCGAGCCCGCTCTCCATTTCCGCAACGATATATTTCGCCCGGCGCTTGAGCCGCGATACGCGCTCGCCGGTCAGCCGCTTCGCAAAGCCCACCTCGAAGGGAAAGCGCAAATCGCCGCGGTTGAGCGTAACCGCCGCAAACGCGGCGCCTTCCATGGCGGGCGCGAGGCCGCGCCTTACAATCTCGACTTCGGGCAACTCGGGCATGCGCAGAAGCTCGCCGCAACAGCGCCGCTTGGCAAGCTAATATCCGCCTTGATAGGCGCGTTCCCGATAGGGGCGCTCCTGATACGCCCGTTCTTCATAGGCGCGTTGTTGCCGGTACGCCCGCTTTTGATACGCGCGCTCCCTCGCCGCCTGCAACTCGGCCTGCCGTTGTTCGCGCGCCCTTTGCGCGCGCAGCAGCCTGCGCTCTTCGAGGGCTGCCTCCCGCTCGCTTCTCAGACGCCGGCGGTAAGCCCGCTGGACCTCGTCGCCCTCGTCCCGCGTGCGCCGCCTCACGCTTTCGACCAGGGCATGGCTGACGCGCGACGGCGTGACGGCCGGGGCCACGGGCGCCGGTTTGGAAAACTCGGCGAGATATTCGGGCTTCGGCGAGTAGCTCGCGGCTGGAACCACATGCACGACCTTGAACCCGGCGAGCTTCAGGTTCACGAGGATGCTGTCGAGCGCGTCCACCGTCGCCTTGCTCGTGTCGTGGAATTGAATGACGCCCTTGCCCGCCGCCTCGACCCTCGCGATGGTGCGGTTTGCAAGCCTCGTAGCTGTCAGGCCCGGCTCGTCGTCGCCCGCGGCGATGTCGAAGGACCAAACACTGACCCCCTCTTCCTTGAGGTGGCTCACAAGGTCGCGCGCAAGGCTTTTCGTCCGCAGGCGCACGAACGGCGCAGCCGGCTCGTTCGAAGCCTGCGCCACGGCCGTCAGCCCCTTGTCGATCTCCGCTTTGGCGGCCTCAAAAGAAAGCGCGTCGAAATCGGCGCCCGGCGAACCCACGGCGGAGGCGAGCGTGTGCCCGCGCTGGGCCACGTCGCGCACCTCGGACGCAAATCTCAAGGCAGCGCTGCCCGTCATGAAGAACGTCGCTTTAACACAATGGTGATCGAGGATGTCGAGGACGTTTTTCGTGTAGGCGCCGTGCGGCCCCTGATCGAAGGTCAGAACGATTTCCTTCTCGTTCAGCGCGAGCGCGGGCCGGACGCTTTCGATGCCCGCCTCATCCGCGCGATCCTCCGTTTTGGAATCGACCGCCACGACACGGGAAAGGAGGGTCTTTTGCCCGTTATAATCGCATTCCTTTGCGTAAGCCCCTGCGCAACTCACAAAAAGGATCGTTAAAGCAAGAAACTTGCTTTTCATGTTCCGCCCCGCCCAAGAAGCGGCGCCCACACTCACCGCAGATACCCGAATTCGCCATGATTGATGCACGGTTAAGGCCAATGTTGGGCGAATTTCGAATGCTTCGGAATAGGTCTATTCACGCATCGATACGGTAACGGAGCTAGATCAAGGCAAGCTCCGTCAGTGCGGCCCGCATGCCGGGGGATAGGGCGCCATCGTCCGTCGCGGCCCCCGGGTCGAGATCCCTTGGCGCGTCGGCGGCGGCAAGGTAGCGCCAGCCCTGGAACGGGCGGCGCGGCGCAAGTTCCGTCGGCCTGAGCCGGGCGTCGAGTTCGAAGCCGCAGCGCATGACGCCATCGCCCCCGCGAACCTCCCGCAAGGCCACGATGCTCTGCCGCGCGCGAATGAAGCCGCCGATCACCCAGTAGAGAGAGGAGCCATGCCCGAAACCCTCCCGGCGCGGCGTCTGCCGCGTCACGTGAACGAGGTCGTGGACCTCCGCGAGACGCTGCTTTTGCCACTCGGCAAGGTCTTCGAGCGTATCGCAGCCGACGCACAGTTTAACGATATGGATGGTCATCCCTGCTCACATGAAAGCGAAGCGCTGCGGCGATGTGCATGCCCTCATTCTCCCGGACTCAGCCGATGGTATTCGTTAGCCTCCGCCCGGGAAAGAATAAAAAGAACGCCGCGGCAGGCAAAGCGGTTTCCCGCTTTGAGCCTCGCTCGCAGATGACGGAAGCGCTGCCGGACCATCCCATCGACGGAAGTTGCTCTTTGTCAGCAGCGTTCGTCGCGGATCGCTCCACCCTGCATTTGGAGGCCTGGCAAGATCAAGCGAGGCTGCAGCTTGTTGAAACAGGTCGCGCGGGAACTTGCGCCCGTCCGCGGACACTAACGCGATGGCGGCGCGGCGCTTTTTTTCTTGAGCGCGACAGAAGTAACTGGAAAATCACTAAATCGTTTACACCCTGATATCTTGATCGGCATTCCATGCTTCCCATACTACTTCTACAGAGCAATGCATTGCACGGTGGTATAATGAACAGGTTGCCGAAGTTGCCAAAGGAAACGCGCGCGCAGTTGGGTTTCGGGGTGTTCCTGATCATCCTGAGCATCATCTGGTTATCCCTCATACTGGTGGTCATGACGCCAGATCATATCCTGCCAACGCGGGAACATATCCGCACAGCTTATGAGGCGTTCATGGACGCGGCAAGCGTTTCAGCGAACCAATGGTCTCTGAATACAATAGGAGCGCTTATTGGACGCGGATTTTCTCTGGTTGTCTTGGATATCTTGTTTATCGTCGCTCGATATGGCGGCCTCACACTTTTATTTTTGGGCGGAGTTGCCGTTTTTGAGGCAATCTCCACGCTTCGAAGTGCCCGCAGATAAGAGTTACTTGAAAGGCATTAGCGGTTGTTGACATATACCTACGGGCAACAGAACAAAAGCGGGATTGCAAGACGCGGAGAAAGATCATGTCAATCGGGTCACTGATTGTGTGGTTGGCGATTGTGGCGGTCGCCGGATTTTTGGCCGGCCTGATCGTGACGCGAGGGCATGGTTTCGGAGCAGTTGGAAATACAGCTGTCGGAATCCTTGGTTCGTTTTTCGCAGGGGCGATATTACCGCGGCTTGGGGTCTCCACAGGCGGCGACGTGATGGCGGAGATTGTCACCGCAACGGCGGGCGCCGTTGTGTTGGTCTTCATTATCTGCGCCGCCACGGGCGCATTGCTCTTTCTGACCGGCCTTCTACGGAGAATTCAAGCGTCCCCGCATCTTTGATGCGGGCGCGAGATTGCGTGCATGACCGCGAGAGCTATGTGGTCCGGTTGTTGGGGTCGGGCCGAAAAATGCCGCCCCTGTCATGTTGGATTACGTCTGCCCTTCGGTCTCCGATCCCGTATTTTGGATGCGATGCCGACCCATAGGCCGTCACCGCGATCTATCGCTGGGCTGTGTTAATAAATCGAGCTTTGGCGAAATAAGATGGGACAGCTTTTGGTTTAGTTGACGCTCCGGGCGCGTTTCCCGGTCTTCGCGGGTTTCGCCGCGGGCGCCGCTTTGGCGCCGTTGCGCTGGCCGAGGCCCATGCTCTTGGCAAGAATTCGACCGCGCCGCCGCATAGGCGGGAGCCACCATCGGATAATCGCGCGGCAAACCCCATTTTTCGCGGTATTGTTCCGGGGAAAGATCGTAGTGGGTCTTCAAGTGCCGCTTGAGCGACTTGAACTTTTTGCCGTCCTCAAGGCAGATGATGTATTCCTGGCTCACCGATTTCTTGACCGGGACGGCAGGAACCAGTTCCACCTTCTCGGGCTCGACCGTTTGCGTTGAGGCCCTGCTCAAAGCTGCATAAACGGAGCCGATGAAATCCGGAAGCTTGTCAGCGCTGAGCACGTTATGCCCGACATAGGCAGCTACGACATCAGCTGTCAGCGAGGTTAGCTCGAATGCACTGCTGCTCATATTCTTATCCCCGGCTTCCTTTTCGGGAGCAGAAGCAAAAACTATTTGCACTGCTCCAATTTCGTTGATGATATCTGCGACTTATTACAGTTTTCGGTTAGGGGATAGCGAATTATACGATCTTTCCGCAGATTTTTCAGTGTGAGCGCTTTCCGGGCGACACCAGACGATGGTTTCACGTTCGCTGGAACCAGTCTTGGCGTTCGCATCGGGCCGTATCGCGGGATTCACCTTGGCAGGTTGTTCCCATTCTCGAATCGAACTTAGTCGGCTTCTCGCGTCTGCTGATCTTTCGTCATTTTGATCGCACGCTAGGAAAGCCGTGATCTGGGGCTGAAAGCAACGCTCGCGAGCGGCCGGCGCGTTGCGCAGACTTCGCCTGCCGGGCAGGGCGAGCCGTCTTGCGGTTGCTTAGCAGGTTCCGGTCCTTTGCCGGGCGCCTGGGTTTTGCTCCCAGCCGTACCCGCTTGCAGGCACGGCGCCTCAGGCGCGCCCGCGTTTGCCGGGCGAGGTCGCCGTTCACCGGGGCAGAAGCGTTCGCCCCATGAGCGCCTTGTCGATGGCGTGCGCGGCCTGACGGCCTTCGCGGATCGCCCAGACCACCAGCGATTGCCCGCGCCGCATGTCGCCCGCGACGAAGACTTTCGGACGCGACGTGGCGTAGTCGCGGTCGTTGGCCTTTACGTTGCCGCGCGGATCGAACTCGACGCCGAGGCTCGCGAGCAGCCCTTCATGCACGGGCGAGACAAAGCCCATCGCGAGCAGCACGAGATCGGCCTCGATGGTGAACTCCGTGCCGGGCACAGGCTTCAGCCTATCGTCAGCGCGCAGGCAGTGGAGCGCCTTCACGTTGCCGTTCGCGTCGCCCTCGAAGCGCGTCGTGATCACGCTGAACTCGCGCACGGCGCCCTCTTCCTGGCTGGACGAGGTGCGAAGCTTGAGCGGCCAGTTCGGCCAGTTCAGCGCCTTGTTTTCCTTCTCCGGCGGTTGCGGCAGGATTTCAAACTGCACGACCGACTTCGCGCCCTGGCGGAAGGATGTGCCTATGCAGTCGGAGCCGGTGTCGCCGCCGCCGATCACGACCACGCGCTTGCCCGTCGCCAGAATGGGCTCCGCGCTTTGCTTCTCGCCGGAAACGCGGCGGTTCTGCTGCGGCAGGAACGACATCGCCTGCTCGATGCCCTTAAGCTCGCGCCCGGGGATGGGCAGATCGCGCGGCTTCTCCGCGCCGCCCGAGAGCAGCACCGCATCGTAATCCAGCTCAAGGACGGCTACGGGGATCGTCACGCCGACATGGGCGTTGCAGTGGAACGTTACGCCCTCGGCCTGCATTTGGGCCACCCGGCGCTCGACGATCTGCTTTTCGAGCTTGAAGTCCGGGATGCCGTAGCGAAGCAGCCCGCCCGGCATCGCATTCTTCTCGTAGACATGCACCTCGTGGCCGGCGCGCGCGAGCTGCTGCGCCGCGGCCAATCCCGCGGGTCCGGAGCCCACGATGGCGACCCGCTTGCCTGTCTTCGTCTCGGCCGGTTCAGGCGCGATCCAGCCGTCGCCGAAAGCGCGGTCCGCGATGGCGCATTCGATGCTCTTGATCGTGACAGGAACGTCCTCGATATTCAGCGTGCACGACGCCTCGCAGGGCGCGGGACAGATGCGGCCCGTCACCTCGGGAAAGTTATTCGTGGAAAGCAGGTTGCGCGCCGCCTCCCGCCATTCGCCGTGATAGACGAGGTCGTTCCAATCGGGGATCTGGTTGTTCACCGGGCAGCCGCGATGGCAGTACGGGATGCCGCAATCCATGCAGCGCGCGGCCTGCCGGCGTCACCTCTTCGCTCGCGGGCGGCAACACGAATTCGCGGAAATGCCGTGTCCGCTCGGCGACCGGTGCGTAGTCCCTGTCCTCGCGCTCGATCTCAAGAAATCCCGTGATCTTCCCCATGCTCAACCCTCAAGACTATGCAAGCCGGCCTCTCCGCCGGCTCTCGGCGCGCGCGATGAGGCGCGCGCCTTGCGCCGTTACCGGCCGTTGACCCCGATTGCTATGTCCGCGTGCTCCGGTGGATGCGGCGCGACGCGAAGCTTCATGGCTTCGAGCGCCTTCCTGTACTCGGTCGGCATCACCTTCACGAACTTGGGAAGATAGGTCTTCCAGTTGTCCAGGATCGCCTTCGCGCGCTCCGAGCCGGTGTAATGGCGATGTTTCTTGATGATACGATAGAGCCGCGCCTCGTCGTCCGTCGTCATGTCGTGGAAGAGGTTAACGAAATTGAAGCGCTCCAGCGTGTCGCCGCTCGCCTGGTCGAAGGGCGAGACGTCGCCCGGATCGATGGGCTCCAGCTCCACCATCGCCATGTTGCAGTGACGCTCGAAGTCGCCCCGCTCGTCGAGCACGTAGGCGACGCCGCCCGACATGCCCGCCGCGAAGTTCCGCCCCGTGGGGCCGAGAACCACGACGCAGCCGCCAGTCATGTATTCGCAGCCGTGATCGCCGGTTCCTTCCACGATGGCGATGGCGCCCGAGTTACGCACTGCGAAACGCTCGCCGGCCACGCCCCGGAAATAGCACTCGCCGGAGATCGCGCCATAAAGCACGGTGTTGCCGACGATAATGCTTTCCTCAGGCACGATGGCCGTCTTTTCCGGCGGGCGCACGATGATCTTTCCGCCCGAAAGGCCCTTGCCGACATAGTCGTTGGCCTCGCCGAGGAGATCGAGCGTTACGCCCTTGGCGAGCCACGCGCCGAAGCTCTGCCCGGCCGTACCGTTGAGCGAAATCCAGATGGTATCCTCCGGCAGGCCGGCATACCCGTAAGCCTTCGCCACGCGCCCCGAGAGCATGGCGCCCGTCGAGCGGTCGCTGCTTGCGATCGGCACTTCGAGCTTCAAGGGCCGCCCCGCTTCAAGAGCCGGCTTCGCGCACTCGATAAGCTTGCGGTCGAGCACATGCGCGATGGGATGGTTCTGCTTTTCGCAATGGTGGATCGCGACGTTGTCCGGCATCTGCGGCTTGTAGAACAGCCGCGTGAAGTCGAGGCCTTGCGCCTTCCAATGCTCGATGGCCCGCGCCTTGTCGAGCCAGTCGGTGCGTCCGACAAGCTCGCTGTAGGTTCGCGCGCCGAGCGCCGCCATGTATTCGCGCAGTTCTTCCGCCACGAAGAAGAAATAGCTGATGATATGCTCGGGCGCGCCCTTGAAGCGTTCGCGAAGGATGGGATCCTGCGTCGCCACGCCCACCGGACAGGTGTTCAGGTGACACTTGCGCATCATGATGCAGCCCGCCGCGATGAGCGGCGCGGTGGCGAAACCGACCTCGTCGGCGCCGAGAAGGGCGCCCACAAGCACGTCGCGGCCCGTGCGCACGCCGCCGTCAACCTGCACGGCGATGCGGCCGCGCAAGCGGTTCAGCACGAGCGTCTGCTGCGTCTCGGCCAAGCCGATTTCCCAGGGCGAGCCCGCATGCTTGATAGAAGTGAGCGGCGACGCGCCCGTGCCGCCCTCGAAGCCGCAGATTGTGACGTGATCCGCCCGCGCCTTTGCGACGCCCGCCGCAACCGTGCCCACGCCGACCTCTGCGCCGAGTTTCACGCTGACCCAGGCCTCCGGGTTCACGTTTTTCAGGTCGAAGATGAGCTGCGCCAGATCCTCGATGGAGTAGATGTCGTGGTGCGGCGGCGGCGAGATGAGGCCGACGCCCGGCGTCGAGTGGCGCACGCGCGCGATAGTCTCGTCCACCTTGTGGCCGGGCAGCTGCCCGCCCTCGCCGGGCTTCGCGCCTTGCACCATCTTGATCTGCATCATGTCCGAGTTCACGAGATACTCGGTGGTGACGCCGAACCGGCCCGAAGCGACCTGCTTGATCGCCGAGCGCATGCTGTCTCCGTTCGGCAGCGGCTTGAAGCGGTCCGCCTCCTCGCCGCCTTCGCCCGTGTTCGACTTGCCGCCGATGCGGTTCATGGCGATGGCGAGCGTGGTGTGCGCCTCGCGGCTGATCGAGCCGAAGGACATGGCGCCCGTCGCAAACCGCTTCACAATCGCGCTCGCTGGCTCGACCTCCTCCAGTGGAATGGGCTTGCGGCCGATTTCGCTCGCGTCCTTGACGCGGAACAGGCCGCGGATCGTCATGAGCCGCTCCGACTGGTCGTTGAGCCGCTTGGCGAAGGAACGGTATTTGTCGGGCAGGTTGCCGCGAACGGCGTGCTGGAGATCAGCGACCGTGTCGGGGTTCCAGGCGTGCTCCTCGCCGCGGATGCGGAAGGCGTACTCGCCGCCGGTTTCGAGCGCATGCTTCAACACGGGCGCATCCGAGAAGGCGAGGCGGTGGCGCTCGGCCAACTCGGTGGCGATTTCGGCCAGCCCCACACCGTCTATGGCGGTGCGGGTGCCGGTGAAGTATTTGCCGACGAAGTCCGTGTGCAGGCCCACCGCGTCGAAGATCTGCGCGCCGCAGTAGGACTGATAGGTCGAGATGCCCATCTTGGACATGACCTTCATGACGCCTTTGCCGATCGCCTTCACATAGCGATAGAAGGCTTCCTGCTTCCCGACGGGCTTATCGAGTTCGTCGAGGTTCGCCGCGATGGTCTCGAAGGCGAGGTAGGGATTGATCGCCTCGGCGCCGTAGCCCGCCAGCGTGCAGAACTGGTGAATCTCGTGCGCCTCGCCCGTCTCGACCACAAGGCCGACGGAAGTGCGAAGCCCTTTGCGGATGAGGTGATGATGGATCGCGCTGGTCGCCAGCAGGCTCGGGATCGGGATGCGCTCCGGCCCCGCGGCGCGATCCGACACGATGATGATGTTCCAGCCCCGATGCACCGCGTCCTCGGCCGCGTTGCAGAGCCGGTCGAGCGAGCGCTCCATGCCCAAGGCGCCGAGGTCGGCGGCGTAGGTGATGTCGAGCGTGATGGTCTTGAACGTGCTGTCCGGCGCCTCCGCGATGCGGCGGATGCTTTCGAGCTGCTCGTTCGTGAGGATCGGCTGCGAGACTTCAAGCCGCTTGAGCTTGGAGGTTCCCGTCAGGTCGAGGATGTTCGGGCGCGGACCGATGAAGGAGACGAGGCTCATCACCAGCTCCTCGCGGATCGGGTCGATGGGCGGATTCGTCACCTGCGCGAAGTTCTGCTTGAAATAGGTGTGCAGCAGCTTCGGCTTCGAGGACAGCGCCGAGATGGGCGTGTCGGTTCCCATCGAGCCGATGGCCTCCTGGCCGGTCTCGATCATGGGCGCGAGCAGGAATTTCCAGCTTTCCTGCGTGTAGCCGAAGGCCTGCTGGCGGTCGAGCAGCGGAATGTTCGTCTTCGGCTGAGACGGCTCGACATGCGGCAGCGACTCCACCTTCACCTGGCCGTAGTTCAGCCATTCCTGATAGGGGCTCGCGTTCGAGAGCTGCGCCTTGATCTCGTCGTCCGAGACGATCCCGCCCTTTTCGAGGTCGATGAGCAGCATCTTGCCCGGCTGAAGCCGCCATTTGTGGACAATCTTATCTTCGGGCACGGTCAGCACGCCGGCTTCCGAGGCGAGAATCACCCGGTCGTCCGAAGTTACAATATAGCGCGCGGGGCGAAGTCCGTTGCGGTCGAGCGTCGCGCCGATCTGGCGGCCGTCCGTGAACGCGATGGCCGCCGGGCCGTCCCACGGCTCCATCAGCGAAGCGTGGTACTCGTAGAAGGCGTGCCGCTTCTCGTCCATGAGCTTGTTGCCGGCCCACGCCTCGGGGATCAGCAGCATCATGGCGTGCGCGAGGCTGTAGCCGCCCTGCACGAGGAATTCGAGCGCGTTGTCGAAGCAGGCGGTGTCCGACTGCCCTTCATAGGAGATCGGCCACAGCTTCGTAATTTTGTCGCCAAACAGCGGCGAGGACACGCTCGCCTGCCGCGCGGCCATCCAGTTCACATTGCCGCGCAACGTGTTGATCTCGCCGTTGTGGCAGATCATGCGATAGGGGTGCGCGAGCCTCCAGGACGGAAAGGTGTTCGTCGAGAAGCGCTGATGAACGAGCGCGAGCGCGGACTTGAAGCGCGGGTCGTGCAGGTCGAGGTAGTATTCGCCGACCTGATAGGACAGGAACATTCCCTTGTAGACGACCGTGCGGCAGGACAGCGTGACGATATAGAAGTCCATCACGTCCTTGGGGCCGAGTTCGGCGCGCACCCGGTTCGCGATGACGCGCCGCACAAGATAGAGCGCGCGCTCGAAGGCGGTCTCGTCGGCGGCGCGCTCCGGACGGCCCACGAACACCTGCCGGTGAAACGGCTCCGTTGCGATCACGATCTCGGGCAGAGATTTATTATTCACGGGCACGTCGCGCCAGCCTAGCAGCGGAATGCCTTCCTCGGCGAAGGTTTCGGCCACGATCCGCTCGCAGGTCGCGCGCAAATCGGGCTTCTGCGGCATGAAGATCTGGCCGGCGGCGTATTCGCCCGGCGAGGGCAGCTTGAAGCCGAGCCGCTCCGCTTCGGCGGCGAAGAATTCATGGGGGAGCTGGACGAGGATGCCGGCGCCGTCGCCCGCGAGCGGGTCGGCGCCGACCGCGCCGCGATGCTCGAGATGCAGCAGGATCTTGAGCCCATCCTGCACGATCTCATGGCTTTTAACGCCCTTGATGTTCGCTATGAGGCCGAGGCCGCAAGCATCGCGCTCGTTCGAAGGGTGATAAAGCCCTTGGGGCTCGGAAAGACCGCGGTCGTGAGTGAACCTGTTACCTAACTGCATCTCGGATTCGGTCATGGCTGGGGATTTCAAGCGAAGTCTTTTGAATGTTTAGCGATGGTCGCGTAGCTTTGGGCGATTCTCGGGACGCTGAAAGGAGCGCTCTCAAGGGTGACGCTTTCGGGGGGCGGGATTGGCTCGTTCGCCATCGTATTTCACACGGTGTAAGCCACCCTTGCTCATATCTCCACTCCTGTCGCCCACGTGCGCGCGGGCGCGCAAAAATTCGCGCCCGGACCGCATTTGTTTGTTAGAAACAAACGGGTATCGGGCCGAGCTCGGCCGCGCGGGCTCTTCAGCCCATCAACTCGCGAGCGTGCCAGAAATCACCGACCGTGACAAGCATGCAATGTTGCGCTGGAGGCCGGACGAACTCGGACGCGGCCGCCGCAAAATTCCGTCGCCAAAAGCTGGAGGCGAAGGCCCGGTACGCATTATATAGGAGGGATCGCGCCCGGAGGAATGGCATCGCCAGCTCCTGGCGTTGCGGGTAGGCTTGGCGTCATGGCGGCTACGGACTGGCGGACAAATCTGGAAGGCGTATTGACGCGGAGCTGGCGCGGCTTCCGCGACACTGTGCTTTCGCCGCAGGCCGCCGCCACGCCCGACGAGAAAGTCGCCGAGCTGGCGAGCCGGACCGCGCCCGTAATCTGGCTGATCGGCAAGGTGCAGGCGGGCAAGACCTCGATCGTGCGGGCATTGACCGGCGCGAGCGCAGCGGAGGTCGGCGAGGGCTACAAGCCTTGCACGAGAACGGCCGCGATTTTCGATTTCCCCGCCGATGCGCCCGTCATCCGCTTTCTCGATACGCGCGGGCTTGGCGAAAAAGGCTACGATCCTGCCGAGGACATCGGTGTTCACGAAGCCAAGGCGCACCTCATTCTCGCGGTGATGAAGGCGCTCGACCCGCAGCAGCACGCCGTGGTCGCGACGGTGAAGGCGGCGCGCAAGCGCCATCCGGAATGGCCGGTGATCGTGGCGCAATCGACGCTGCACGAGGCTTATGCGCCGGGGCAGAACCATCCCGCGACCTATCCCTATGCGGAGCCCGGCGGCGATTTGCCTGACAGCCATGCGATTCCGGCAGACCTCGCGCGGAGCCTCGCCTATCAGCGCGCGCTGTTCGCGGATATGCCCGGCCGCGGCCTTTGCGTGTTCGTTCCCATCGATTTCACGCAAGCCGGCGACGGTTTCGAGCCGAAGGAGTTCGGGCTCGCCGCGCTGTTGCGCGCGCTGGAGATGGCGGCGCCCGCCGGCCTTGTCGCCGCGCTGAAGAATGGCGATGGGAGGACCGGCGACAAGCTCGCCAGGGAGGCGCATCCCCACATCGTGGGCTACGCCACGGCCGCCGCCGCCGCCGACACGATGCCGGTCGCGGGCGCGGTGGCAGTCCCGGTGGTGCAATCGAAGATGCTGCACAGCCTTGGGCGCATTTACGGCGTGGACTGGAACCGGCGCGCGCTTTCCGAATTCGCGGCTTGCCTCGGCGCCGGCGCGGTCACGCGTTATGCGGCCGGGTTCGGCCTGCGCCAGCTCGCGAAGCTCATCCCGGTCTATGGGCAGACAGCGGGAGCGGCGGCCGCGGCGGCGACGAGCTTCGCCACGACTTTCGCCATCGGCAAGGCGGCCTGCTATTTCCTCGCCTTGCATCGCGCGGGCGGCAGCGACCCCAACGGCGTGGCGGCGGCCTATTCGGCGGCGCTGGCGCAAGCCTTCCGCATCCGCAAAGCAGCTGAGGGCGCGCCGTCATGAACAAGCAGCGCGACGCGACATTCTGGCTTCGCATCTGGGTCTCGGCGGTGTGCCTTGTGTTGCCCACGCTCACGCTGGCGCCGCTTGGCGGCGTCTGGCTCTGGCAGCACGGCTACGCCGTATACTGGGTGATCGGCGCCTGCCTTTTCGTCGTCGCCGCCTTCTTCTTCCAGCTTTACCTTTTCAACCGGCTCGACATTTCGCTGAAGGGGCCGCGCCATGTGGAGCTGCCCGAGGATGCGGCCGCCTCGTCCTGGACGCCGCGCGAGAACGAGGCCTGGGACGCGGTGCTGGCTGTGGCCGAAACCGTGGATTTGAGCCACTTCGAGAACTGGTCCGCGTTTCTCGGCCTCGGGCAGGAAACCATCGAGGCGGTGGCGAAGAAGCTGCATCCCGAGGTGAAGGACCCGGTGTGGCGGTTCACCGTGCCGGAGGCGCTGACGCTCGTCGAGCAGGTCAGTCTGCGCCTGAAGCCGCAGGTCATCGACAACATCCCCTTCGGCGACAAGCTCACCGTGGCGCAGGTGATCCAAATCTATCAATGGCGCTCGGCGGTCGAGATCGCGCAGAAGGGTTACGACATCTGGCGCATCGTCCGCATGCTGAACCCGGCGACGGCGGTCACGCAGGAGCTGCGCGAGCGGCTTTCGAATCAGATGTATCGCTGGGGCCGCGAGGAGCTGGCGAAGCGGCTGGCGCGCGGCTACGTGAAGGAGGTGGGGCGCGCCGCCATCGACCTTTACGGCGGGCGGTTGCGCATCGAGCCGGAAGACCTCGAAGCGCATCTCACCAAGGCGACAGAGCGCGACCGCCGCGCCGCCGCCAAGGCGCAGGCCGAGCCACTGCGGCTGCTGCTTGGCGGGCAGGTGAACGCGGGGAAATCGAGCCTCATCAACGCGCTTCTGAGCGAGATCCGCGCGGCGTCCGACGCGCTGCCGCTGACAAGCGAATTCACGGCGTATGAGCTGAAACGCGAGGGCGTTTCGCAGGCGCTGATCCTCGACAGCCCCGGCCTCGACAGCCCCGAGCAGCGGCTCGACAAACTGGTCGAGGAGGCGGCGCAGGCCGATCTCGTCATCTGGGTTGCGAGCGCCGTGCGCGCCGACCGCGAGCTCGACGCCCGCGCGCTCGACGCCATCCGCGCCTATTTCGCGGCGCGCCCGAACCGGCGGCGCCCGCCCATGCTGCTCGTGCTGAGCCATGTGGACCGGCTGCGGCCCATGCAGGAATGGAAGCCGCCCTACGATTTGGCCGACGCGGCGAACCCGAAGGCGGCGTCGATCCGCGCAGGCGTCGAGGCGGCGGGCGGCGACCTCGGCTTCACGGCGGACGATGTGATCCCCGTGCGGCTCGACGCGCCCTATAATGTGGATGCGGTGTGGGCCGCGGTCATGGAGCTGATGCCCGAGGCGCAGCGCGCGCAGCTTGTCCGCACGCTGCAGGACGCAGACCGCAGCTTCGACTGGCGGCGGCTGCGGACGCAGGCAGTGAACGCGGGGCGGATCATCGCGCAGGCCGTGCTGTCGGGCGGCGGCGACGCGAAGCGGCCTTAGCATTCAAGTTCAAGCGCTTGTCCCACACTTGGGGTTCGGCCGCCAGATTGTTCTCGCCTGATCGGGGTTAGCCCTCCGGGATCGGCAGCACTGGCATCACCTCCACGGAATGGCCCGGGAAGATCGTAAAGTGCGGATGATGTTCGAAAAGCTTGGCGGCCTCCTCATGCGACGCGGCGCGAACCACCATGAAAGCGCTCATGCCGTTGCTGACGTCCTCGATGCCGTGCTCGGCGATCATTTTCGTTTTGCCAAGCGGCCCGCCCATCTCGACAATCGCCGCGCGATGCTGTTCGGTCCACGCCATCCAGGCCGCGATGCCCTCTTTTGTCCTGGCTCGCCGCTCCTCCTCGGGAAGGGCAATCCACGCGGCCATGCGCGGGCTCGATTTACCGCCGAGAAAAACAGCGAGAAAAGTGTCGCCAGTGCTCATCGATTCCTCCTCTTTCCTTGAGTATTGTAACAAGTTTGGCGCCGTTCTAGCGCGGCTTGGAAGGCTGGCCGGCGCCGGGGCCGGAGTAGACCAAATAAATCAATCGCGCGCGACCTCCGATAATGACCTATTTCTTGGCGTCGAATACCGAGGCGGGCGGGCGTTTGCTCGGCGTGGTATACAATATGGGGCATCTTGAGCTTAACTTTGTTGCACATCCGTAACAGTTCCACAAAACATAGCCTGCTCCGGCATTTTTCATTCAAATGGATGATGCATGTGGGGACTGAAGTGTATTACCTTCGGTGCATAAATTGGTTTCAAATGACGTACGGAAATAATGAGTGCGTATACTGGTTTCAGGCAGTCCGGCTCAGCCGGACTGCCTGGGGCATAAACGGGCGGCGCCCCTGACGCCGCTGGAGTCGCCCCAGGCGTTGACGCGCAGCGGCGTGTCGAAGCAATCCGAAAAAACCCACTCGGGCAGACGCCGCGCGGTCTCGTAGAAAATCGCCGGGATATTGGACAAGCCGCCGCCGAAAACGATCACATCGGGATCGACGATGTTGATAACGCCAGCCAGCGCCCTGGCCAGCCGCTCGGCGTAAGCTTCGAGCGCGGCCCGCGCGGCCGTCTGTCCAGCCGAAGCCCTCTCCGCAATCGTTTTTGCGTCCACAGTCTCGCCCGACGCGAGCCTGTACTGGCTTTCGAGCGCGGGGCCGCTCAGGAACGTTTCGATGCATCCGCGCTTGCCGCAAAAGCATGCCGCGCCAGGAAGCTCGGCGCCGTCCGGCCAGGGCAGCGGATTATGTCCCCATTCGCCGCCGATGGCGTTGCGCCCGAGCTGCGAGCGACCGTCAATGACAAGCCCGCCGCCCACGCCGGTGCCGAGAATCACGCCGAATACGCTGCGAAACCCTTGCGCGGCGCCGTCCGCCGCTTCCGAGAGGGCGAAGCAGTTGGCGTCGTTTTCAATGACCGTGGGCCAGGGCAGCCGGGCCTGCAAATCGCGTTCTAGCGGACGGCCGTTCAGCCAGGTGGAGTTCGCGTTGCGAACCATTCCCGTCCGGGGAGAGAGGCTGCCCGGTATGCCCACGCCGACGCTTGCGATATCGGCCTGCGCCAAGCCATCCGTGCAGGCGCGCACAAGCGCGGCGATGGCGTCGAGCGTCGCGTCGTAATCGCCGCGCGGCGTCGCCGATCGCACGCGCATGCGCTCCTCGCCCGCCGGCGAAAGCGCCAGCGCCTCGATCTTCGTTCCCCCAAGATCAATGCCGACGCGCCACATGCCGCCTTCTCCTTAAGGGTTCACCCGCGCTTCCGATACGAGCCGTTGCGCATCGTCGATGGCTTCCAGCACCTGCTGCGTTCCATCGCGCGTGCCGACGACAGCTTTGCTCGCGGGATTATGCAGCCCTGGGATCGAGCGGGCGATATCTGTGACCTTGCTCGCGACCATATAGATGGTCTCGCCGTTCGGCGCCGTCAGCTTCGTGATCGCCACCTTCTTGCTGAGATTGGCCACGAGATCGGCGAGCGGCGTCGCCACGAACAGACGGTTGTTTGCGAAATCGATGACGGTTGTCCCTGCCGGCTCGTCGCTGGCGAAAGCGCGGCGCAGACGCCAGATTTCCGCGAACTGCACGACCTGCGCGCCGCCTTCCCTCAAGTTCACGGCGATGCCGTCGTCCGACAGGCCTGTGATCTTGCCCGGATGCTTCTGGCCGAAGAAATTCTTCGGTCCGTTCACCAGGCGCCGCGGCGCCGGAGCGAGAGCGGCTTCCGGCTGCCACCCTTGCGCAAAGGCGGCGCAGGGAAGGGCGAACGCCAGCAGCACGAAGCACATCTTCCTCATCGCCTTGCCTCGCTCAAATGTGGATCGCGCGTTTGCCGGCCGCCAGCGCCGCTTCCTTGACGGCTTCGCTGAGCGTCGGATGCGCATGACAGGTGCGGGCGAGGTCTTCCGCCGAACCGCCGAACTCCATCAGCACCGCCGCCTCCGCGATCATGTTGCCCGCGTCCGGCCCGAGAATATGAACGCCGAGCACGCGATCCGTCTTCGCGTCGGCCAGAACCTTCACGAAGCCTTCCGTCTGGCGGTTCACCTTGGCGCGGCCGTTGGCGCTGAAGGGAAACTTGCCCACAGTGTAGGCGACGCCCGCCTCCTTCAACTCCTCCTCCGAGCTGCCGACGCTGGCGACCTCCGGATAGGTGTAGACCACGCCCGGAATGACGCCGTAGTTCACATGCCCGGCCTTTCCGGCAAGGATCTCGGCGACGGCGACGCCCTCATCCTCGGCCTTGTGGGCGAGCATCGCGCCGCGCACCGCGTCGCCGATGGCGTAGACGCCGTCCACATTCGTCCTGAAATGATCGTCGATGACGATGCGGCGCTTATTGTCGATCTGCACGCCCGCTTCTTCCAGGCCAAGCCCCTCGGTGTAGGGGATGCGCCCCACCGCGACGAGGACCACATCGGCCTCGACGATTTCCTCCGAGCCGTCGCCCTTGGCTGGCTGGACGTGCACTTTCAGCGCGCCCGCCCCGTTCTGGTGGACCGCCGAAACCTTCTGCCCGAGCCGGAACTCCATGCCCTGCTTTTGCAGGATGCGCTGAAACTGCTTGGCGACCTCGGCGTCCATGCCGGGCACGATGCGATCGAGATACTCGACCACCGTCACCTTCGCGCCGAGCCGCCGCCAGACCGAGCCAAGCTCCAGCCCGATAACGCCGCCGCCTATCACGACAAGATGGCCGGGAACCGTGTCGAGGCCAAGCGCGCCTGTCGAGGACACGATGCGCTTCTCGTCGATGCCGATGCCGGGCAGGCGGATGATGTCGGAGCCGGTGGCGATGACGATGGCCTTCGTCTCAAGCATGGTCTCGCCGCCGCCGTCGGCCCGCACGGCGACCTTGCCCGGAGCGGCGATGCGCCCCACGCCGTGGTGGATCGCGATCTTGTTCTTCTTCAGGAGGAACTCGACGCCCTTGACGTTGCCGTCGACGCCATCGGCCTTGTATTTCATCATCGCGGCGAGATCGAGTTCCGGCTTGGCCTTGATGCCCATCGCCGCGAAGCCATGCTCCGCCTCCTCGAAAAGCTCCGAAGCGTGCAGGAGCGCCTTCGAGGGGATGCAGCCGACATTCAGGCAAGTCCCGCCGAACGTCTTGCTTTTCTCCACGACCGCCGTCTTGAGCCCGAGCTGCGCGGCCCTGATGGCGCAGACATAGCCGCCGGGGCCGGTCCCAATCACGATAAGGTCGTAAGCGTCAGCCATGTGCTTCAACTCCGTGCAATCCGCTGCATCGCGCTCGATTCCCCCTTTGCTATATATCGGCAGGCGTCGCATCTCCACACGCCTTAAGTGCGGCGCCGCGCCGGGGCTATGTTTTACAGGGGGTTTTTCTTGTGACGCCAACCGCCGGATTTGCCGCGCTGGAGCGCCCGGCGCAATTCCATAGCTTACCGCCGGTTAACTCTATTGGGTTCGTTTTGCAAAAAGCACCCATTTTTATCGTATCCGCTATGAGGCTGCCACTGCTGCGGTTCAGGCCGCCATTTTCAGGGCTTGCGCGGGAGCCGCGCGTGCGGTTTTCCAGTTCCACGGCAGAAGCTCCGCCAGTTGATGGCTTTTGGTCTGGCCGGAGACGACGCGCTCGAGGACATCTGTGAGCCACGCTTGGGGATCGACGTCGTTGAGCAGGGCGGTGTTGATGAGCGAAGCCAGGACCGCCCACGAGTTCCGCCCCGCCCTCGCTGCCCGCGAACAGGCTGTTGCGCCGGCCGAGGCCGATGGGGCGCATGTCGCGCTCCACGGTGTTGTTGTCCACTTCCACGCGGCCGTCGGCGAGGAACACGGCGAGCCCCTGCCAGTGGTTCAGCGTGTAGCGGATCGCTGTGGCGAGCGGCGATTTGGCGGAGACCTCCTTCAGCCGCTCCTCCGCCCAAGTCTTGAACGCGTCCATAAGCGGTTTGCTTTCGGCCTGGCGGACAGCCATCCGTTCGGCGGCGCTCATGCCCCGGATGCGGGTTTCGATGGCGTAAACGGCCGCGATCTGCCGCAAGGCCTCGAATGCGATGGGCGAGTTCGTGGCTTTGTGGAACTCGAAGAACTTGCGCCGCGCGTGAGCAAGGCAGAAGGCGAGCACGATAGGCTTGCCCTCGCGTTCCGTCTCCGCCAGCTTTTTGTAGGCGGCATAGCCGTCCACCTGCAGGATGCCCGAGAAGCCGTCGAGCAGCGTCATGGCATGCTCGGTTTTCCGGCCCGTGGCGAAAGCATAGGCGACAGCGGGCGGCGCCGGCCCGCCCCACGGCCGGTCATCGACGGCGACCGCCCAGAACTGGCAGCGCCTCGTGCCGCCACGGGCGAACACCGGCATCGGCGTCTCGTCGCAGAAGATTTTCGGCCGCGCCAGGATCGAAGCGAGCAGCAGCGCATAAAGCGGCTTCAGCCACCAGGCGGTGCGGCCGATCCACAATGACAGCGTCGAGCGGTCAAGCTCGATCCCTTGCGCCCGCATCATGCGCAGCTGGCGGTTCAGCGGCAGATGCCAGGCGAACTTCCCAACCGCGATGGCGGCGAGCAGCGCTTCGGTGGCGATGCCGCCATCAACCGGCCGCGCCGGCGCGGGCGCCTGAACCACGGCGTTCTCGCAAGCCCGGCAGCCATAGCGCGGGCGGATAATGCGCTTCACCCGGTATTGCACCGGCACGATGTCCAGCATCTCGCTCGCGGTCTCGCCAATGACGTGGAGCGCTCCGCCGCAGCAAGCGCAGGTCTTGGCCTCCGGATCGATGCGTATCTCGATGCGCGGCAGATGTTCCGGCAACTTGCCGCGATTGCGCTCGGCGGGTTTGCGCGGCTTTTTGCGAGTTGCAGCGCAGGCCTCACGGCTTTCGCCGGCTTCCTCCGTTGCGGCCGCCGCCGCGGCCAGATCGAAGATGAGCTGCAGCTGATCGGGATCGAGCTTTTCCGAGCGCTTTCCGAACAAGGAGCGCTTGAATGCAGCCAGGATGTAAAGAAGCTTCTCGTTCTCCGCCAGCGCCGCGTCGCGCTGGGCGGCCGCTTCTTCCGCAGCAGCAGCGGCCTCCTCGGCAGCGCTCGCCAGCTCAATGAGCTTTCCTTTGAGCTGCTCTGGATCGGATGGCAAAGCGGAGAGGTCGAAAATCATGACCGCAACCTATGCGAGAGCGCGCCCGCTCCTCCAGTAAAATCGCTCGTTTTAAGCAGCTTTTACTGGACGCCTCACGGCTTTGACCGGCGCCTTGGTCCACGCCAGGCCTTCGAGCAGCATGGACATCTGCAAGGCGCTGAGCTCAATCGTCCCGTTGCGCGCCGGCGGCCAGCAAAAGCGCCCCTCCTCAAGCCGCTTCGTAGCCAAGATCAGCCCGGAGCCGTCCCAAACCAGGATTTTCAAACGGTCGCATCGCTTCGGACGGAAGATGAACATATCGCCGCAAAAGGGATCGGCTTTCAGCGCCTCCGACACCAGCGCGGCGATGGTGTCCATGCCCTTTCTGAAGTCGATTGGCTGCGTCGCCAGGAAAATGCGCCTGCCGCCGGAAATCCCGATCATGCCGTTTCGCGCAACGCCGCCAGCACGGTTTTGAGCGCCGCCTTGCCGACCGCGCCCTCGACGCGGACGCGCGCGCCCGCAAGCTCGATCTCGATTGCGCCGCAAGACGCTATGGCCCCATCTTCCTCTCCGCCGCCGCCGCCATCCGCCAGCGTGATCGGAATGAACGGCGCCGTGGATGCAGCCGCTTGCCGGGCCTGACCGCGCCATTTATGCAGCAAGCCGCCGCTCACGCCATGCCGCCGCGCCACGGCCGAGATATTTGCGCCGGGAGCAAAGCTCTCCGACACAATCCGCGCCTTCTCTTCATCGCTCCATTGCCGGCGCGGCTCCCCCGTGATCGCCTCGAACCGCCGGTAGCCGTTATGCCGTATGAACTCGTGCTGATGCCTGTCACTTTGCATGAGCGCTCATCTCCGTTCTCGCTTCTGCGGCAAGTCTCGCGCGAAAAGAACGGAAATTGAAGGTGATGCCGCCGCAACGGATACTTTTTATCAACCTAAGATTGCGTTTCTATGCAACCAAAGGTTGACAAACCGGGCGCGATAAGCGGCCCCGCCTTATCCTTGCCGAAGGATGGAGCAACCAACTGCGGGCGTTCAGCAACCTGCCTAAAGGTTGAGGATCAGCCTTTGCGGGTCTTCCAGGCTCTCCTTCACGCGGACGAGGAACGTGACCGCCTCCCTGCCGTCTACCAGACGGTGATCGTAGGACAGGGCGAGATACATCATCGGCCGGACCTCGATCTTGCCGCCGATGGCCATCGGGCGCTCCTGGATTTTGTGCATGCCGAGGATGCCGGACTGCGGCGCGTTCAGGATCGGCGTGGACATCAGCGAGCCGTAGACGCCGCCGTTCGAAATCGTGAACGTGCCGCCCTGCATCTCTTCGAGCGAGAGCTTGCCGTCGCGCGCGCGCTTGCCGAAATTCGCGACCTCCTGCTCGATCTCGGCGATGTCCTTGCGGTCGGCGTCGCGCACCACGGGCACCACGAGGCCGCGCTCGGTGCCGACCGCGATGCCGATGTGGTAGTAGTTCTTATAGACGATGTCCTGGCCGTCGATCTCGGCGTTGACGCTCGGGATCTCATGCAAGGCTTGAATGACGGCCTTCACGAAGAAGCCCATGAAGCCGAGCTTCACGCCGTGCTTCTTCTCGAACAGGCCCTTATACTTGTCGCGCACCTCCATGATCGTGCCCATGTCCACCTCGTTGAAGGTGGTGAGCATCGCGGCGGTGTTCTGCGCTTCCTTGAGGCGGCGCGCGATGGTCTGGCGCAGCTTCGTCATGCGCACGCGCTCTTCGCGGGCCTCGGTTGCGGGCGCATAGGGGCGCGGAGCGGGAGCGGGCGCGGGCGCCGGAGCGGCCTGGGTCTTCCCGAAGCCGATGCCGCTGAGAGGCGACGCGCCGCCTTCGATCACCGCGAGCATGTCGCCCTTCGTGACGCGGCCGTCCTTGCCGGCGCCCGCGACCGTCGCCGGATCGATCTTGTGTTCCTCGGCGAGGCGCCGGACGGACGGCGCAAGCGCGTCGGCATGCGCCGGACGCGGCTGCGGCGCCGGGGCTTGCGGGGCTGCGGGCGCAACGCGAATTTCGGGCTGCGGCGCGGGCGCTTCCTCCTTGGGCTGGGGCGCCTTCTCGGCCGGTTTCGGAGCGGGCGCCGACGGCGCGGCGACCTGGCCTTCCGCGATGGAGCCGAGGATCGCGCCGACCGCGACCGTCTCGCCTTCCTTCACCACGATCTCGGAAACGATGCCAGAAACGGGTGCGTTAACCTCAAGCGTGACCTTGTCGGTCTCAAGCTCGGCCAAGGCCTCGTCCGCTCTTACGGCGTCCCCGGCCTTCTTGAACCACTTTCCGACCGTTGCTTCCGTGACGGACTCGCCAAGGGTGGGAACGACGATTTCGGTGGCCATGCGCATATCCTTCGCGAGTTTTTAAAAAAGCGGCCGCCTTGGGGGCAGGCAAGCTAAGCAGAGTTTCCCTATTAAGCCAAGCGATGGCCTTTGTTTGTCATCGTCCCGGAAAGGCGAAGCCTTATCCGGGATCTGAATAAATCGAAGCGCTCATTTTTTGCGGATCCCGGCTCGCGCTTCGCTTGGCGGGGATGACGATGCGTTGGGCAAACCGGCGGAGCCTGCCTAGCCTTGTAGCGACAACGCCTCGTCAAGAAAAGCGTGCAATTCGGCGGCGTGCCTGCTCATGAGCCCGGCTGCGGTGGAAGCGCTCGCAGGACGCCCGACATAGCGCGGACGCCTCGAATTCGGCGCTGATATGATCGAGCACCCATTCGATATTAGGCTCAATGAAGGTCCAGGCGCCCTGGTTTTTCGGCTCCTCCTGGCACCAGACGACTTCCGCGCTGGGAAAGCGGCTCAGCTCCTGGATCAGCGCTCGCGCCGGGAAGGGGTAGAGCTGCTCGACGCGCATCAGGTAGATTTCGCCGTTGCCGCGCGTTTCGCGCTCCTCGAACAGGTCGTAATAGACCTTGCCGGAGCAGAGAACGACGCGCTGGATGTCCTCGTCGCGGACGAGCTTCACCTTCTCGCTGCCGCCGATCTGGGCGTGATCCCAGAGCACGCGGTGAAAGGTGTTCTCAGGGCCGAAATCCTCAAGCGAAGAGACGACGCGCTTGTGCCGCAGGAGCGACTTCGGCGTCATCAGGATCAGCGGCTTGCGGAAGCCGCGGTGCAGCTGGCGGCGGATGATATGGAAGTAGTTCGCGGGCGTCGTGCAGTTCGCCACCTGCCAGTTGTCCTCGGCGGAGAGCTGCAGATAGCGCTCCAGCCGCGCCGATGAGTGCTCCGGCCCCTGGCCTTCATAGCCGTGCGGAAGGAGTAGCATGAGGCCCGACATGCGCAGCCACTTGCGCTCCCCGGCGGCGAGGAACTGGTCGATCACGACCTGCGCGCCGTTCGCGAAATCGCCGAACTGCGCCTCCCAGAGCACGAGCGCGTTCGGCTCCGCGAGGCTGTAGCCATATTCGAAGCCGAGCACGGCCTCCTCCGAGAGCATCGAGTTGATCACCTCGAAGCGCGCCTGCTTCTGCGAAATGTGGTTCAGCGGGATGTATTGCTCCTCGCTCGCCTGATCGGTCACGACGGCGTGCCGCTGCGAGAAGGTGCCGCGCTCGACATCCTGGCCGGACAGCCGGACGGGGAAGCCTTCCTCAAGCAGCGTGCCGAACGCCAGCGCCTCGCCCATCGACCAGTCGATGCCGCGCCCGTCCTCGATCATCTTGCGGCGGTTCGCGAGCAGCCGCTCGATCGTCTTGTGAGTTGCGAAGCCCTTCGGCACTTCGGTGAGCTTGGCGCCGACCCGCTTCAGCGTGTCGATGCCGACGCCGGTTCTTCCGCGGCGCGGGCCTTCCTCGGCGAGCGTGATGCCGGACCAGCGCCCGTCGAGCCAGTCCGCCTTGTTCGGGCGGAAACCCTCCGACGCCTCGAACTCGGTTTCGAGCATGTCCCAGAAGTCCGTGCGCAGCTTCTCGGCGCTGGCCGCCGTGACGATGCCTTCCTCCGCCAGCCGCTTCGAATAGATCGACACGACGGAGGGCTGCTGCCGGATTTTCTTGTACATCAGCGGCTGCGTGAAGGACGGCTCGTCGCCCTCGTTGTGGCCGTGCCGCCGGTAGCAGATCATGTCGATCACGACGGGCTTGTGGAAGCGCTGGCGGAACTCGATCGCGACGCGCGCGCAATAGACCACGGCCTCCGGATCGTCGCCGTTCACGTGGAAAATCGGCGCCTCGATCATGCGGGCGAGGTCGGACGGATAGGGGGACGAGCGCGAGAAGCGCGGCGCGGTGGTGAAGCCGATCTGGTTGTTGACGATGAAATGCAGCGAGCCGCCCGTGCGGTGCCCCTTCAAGCCGGAAAGGCCGAAGCACTCGGCCACGACGCCCTGGCCGGCGAAAGCCGCGTCGCCGTGGAGGAGGAGCGGCAAAACCTCGGAGCGCGTCTTGTCCTGGCGCTGGTCCTGCTTCGCGCGCACTTTGCCGAGCACGACCGGATCGACGATTTCGAGATGCGATGGGTTCGCGGTCAGCGACAGGTGGACACGGTTGCCGTCGAATTCGCGGTCGCTGGAGACGCCGAGGTGATATTTCACGTCGCCCGAGCCTTCCACGTCGTCCGGGTTCGCCGAGCCGCCCTTGAACTCGTGGAACAGCGCGCGATAGGGCTTGGCCAGCACGTTCGTCAGCATGTTGAGCCGGCCGTGATGCGGCATGCCGATGACGATTTCCTTCACGCCGAGCTGGCCGCCGCGCTTGATGATCTGCTCCAGCGCGGGCACCGCGGATTCCGCGCCTTCAAGGCCGAAGCGCTTGGTGCCGGTGTATTTCTTGTCGAGAAACCGCTCGATGCTTTCCGCGTGGATCAGCTTGGTGAGGATCGCCTTCTTGCCGAGGACGGTGAACTCGACCTCTTTGTCCGGCCCCTCGATGCGTTCCTGTATCCAGAGCTTCTGCTCGGGCGAGGAGATGTGCGTGAACTCGAAGCCGATGGCGCCGCAATAGGTCCGGCGCAGGATTTCGATGATCTGGCGCAGGCTCGCCGTCTCAAGCCCAAGCACATTGTCGATATAAATCTGATGATCGAGGTCGGCGGGCGTGAAGCCGTAGCTCGCCGGGTCGAGTTCGGGATGCGACGCGGGGGCGGTCAGCTTCAGCGGATCGAGATTGGCGATGAGGTGGCCGTTGACGCGATAGGCGCGGATCAGCATGAGCGCGCGCACCGATTTGCGCGTGGCGCGGAACGCCTCCTCGCGGCTGATTTCGACGCCCTTTTGCTGCGCCTTGACGCCGATCTTGCGCCCGAGGTCGCGCTCTTCCGGCCCCCAATCGGCGGCGAGCGCATTCATGAGGTCGGCGTCGCCGCGGGGCTCGCCGTTTTTCGGCTTCCAGGAGGGGCCGTGCGTCTCCGCCAGAACCGAATCCTTGCGCTCCTTCAAGTCGGTGAAGAAGGCCCGCCAATCGGCGGCGACCGAACCGGGATTTTCCTGGAAACGCTCGTAGAGATCTTCGATATAGGCGGCGTTCGCTCCGTCCAGAAAGGATGTGCGAGCGAACGCTTCGTTAAGCTCTTCCCGTCTCACTGCAATCACCACTCAGGCGCAAAAGCGGACTAGTCCGCGAATGCCGGTCCGCCTTCGCCTGACAAGCGGATCAGCCCCTCAACACTTCCAGAAGCGTGCTGCCGAGGGCGGCGGGCGACGGAGAAACGGCGATCCCTGCGGACTTCATCGCTTCGATCTTGTCGCCAGCGGAACCCTTGCCGCCAGCGATGATGGCGCCGGCATGGCCCATCCTTCTGCCGGGAGGAGCCGTTACGCCTGCAATGAACCCTACCATCGGCTTCTTGCGCCGCGATGACTTGAAGAAAGCCGCCGCCTCCTCTTCCGCCGATCCGCCGATTTCGCCGATCATGATGATCGACTGGGTCTCGTCGTCCGCCAGAAGCATTTCCAGGACGTCGATGTGCTCGGTGCCTTTCACGGGATCGCCGCCGATGCCGACGCATGTGGTCTGCCCAAGGCCGGCCATGGTCGTTTGATGGACAGCTTCATAGGTAAGAGTGCCCGAGCGCGAAACAATACCGACGCTGCCGCGCTTGTGGATATGGCCGGGCATGATGCCGATCTTGCACTCGCCCGGCGTGATGACGCCGGGGCAGTTCGGCCCGACGAGCCGCGACTTCGAGCCGGCGAGCGCGCGCTTCACCTTCACCATGTCCATCACCGGGATGCCCTCCGTGATGGTCACGATGAGCGGGATTTCCGCCTCGATGGCCTCCAGCATGGCGTCGGCGGCGAACGGTGGCGGCACGTAGATCGCCGTGGCGTTCGCGCCGGTCCGCTCCACCGCCTGCTTCACCGTATCGAACACCGGGATGCCGAGATGCTTCGAGCCGCCCTTGCCGGGCGTCACCCCGCCAACCATTCGTGTGCCATAGGCGATCGCTTGCTCCGTGTGGAATGTGCCCTGGGCGCCGGTAATGCCTTGGCAGATCACTTTCGTGTTACTGTCGACGAGGATGGCCATTTCAAGTGCCTTATCTGATCTGATTGCCTGGTGAGAGTGGGTTCGACGGGACGGAAGGCCGGCGGCAAGCTGAGCCTAACCTACGCCAAATCGGGGATTATGCAGATCCCTCCAAAGGTCTGGCCGGAGGTTCGTGGAAGCCCGTATCTTGTCTGGGTTCCCGGAAGGGGTTGATCGCCTTTACGGCCCCGTAAGCTTGTCCATGATTGAGGTCTTCGGTGTAAAGAATTGCTGCTTCCATCGCTTCCGCCGCCGCAATAATCGCGCCGTCCCAATAAGATATTTTATGCCTTGCGGACACAGCCGCCGCGGACTTGACGAGGCTGGCGTCCACAGGCAGGCATGGGGCAAATCTCTCCAAGTTCTCGATCCATTCAAGTGCTGCTGCGGGTTGCAAACCGAAGTCTGCCTTTTTCGTCACGTTGGCGTAAAACTCTTGGAGAACTTGAGCCGAAAGGCCGAACCGCTTTTCGCTAATAAGGTCAATCGCCCTTGTCTTCTTCGGGAGGTGCGCCGGGTTCCTGGAAGCCGCGTACAGAAGGATGTTCGTGTCGAGAAAACACTCCACGATCATACAGCGCCTCCCTATCCCACTTCCAATCCGCGCCGGGATCGAACGTTGACTGCTCCGCCAACTCGACCAGGCGCCGCCTCGCTTCAGCAGCGCGATCCTGCTGCCGCGCGAGCTTGCCCAAATAATCCCGAACAAGAGCGTTTACCGTCGTGTTGTTGGCGGCGGCGTATTTTCGCGCCTCCGCGAGCACGCCGGCCTTGACAGCAAGAGTTATGTTCTTCATTGCCGCATCTCCTCCACTCGCCACACAGTTTATGTGTGACTGTGTGGAGAATGAAGCCGCCTTCTTGACCTCGGTCACGATCTTCTCGGCTGCGTCGGCGAGGTTGTCGGCCGGGATAACCTGAAGCCCCGATTTCTTGATGATCTCCTTGCCGAGTTCGACATTCGTGCCTTCGAGGCGCACCACGAGCGGCACCGCGAGGCTCATTTCGCGTGCGGCCGCGATGATGCCTTCCGCGATGATGTCGCAGCGCATGATGCCGCCGAAGATGTTCACGAGGATGCCTTTGACGTTCGGGTCGGAGAGGATGATCTTGAACGCCTCGGAGACTTTCTCCTTGGTGGCGCCGCCGCCCACGTCGAGGAAGTTCGCCGGCTCCGCGCCGTAGAGCTTGATGATGTCCATCGTCGCCATGGCGAGGCCGGCGCCGTTGACGAGGCAGCCGATGTTGCCGTCGAGCTTCACATAAGAGAGATCGTAGCGCGAAGCCAGAACCTCGGCCGGGTCTTCCTCGTCGAGGTCGCGCAGGGTGACGATCTCGGGGTGGCGGTAAAGCGCGTTGCCGTCGAAGTTAAGCTTCGCGTCGAGGCAGACGAGATCGCCCTTCGCGGTCACGATCAGCGGGTTGATTTCGAGAAGGCTCATGTCCTTCTCGGTGAATACGCGATAGAGGTTGCCGATCAAATTCACGCACTGCTTGATCTGGCCGTCCGTCAGCCCGAGCGCGAAGGCCACCTCGCGTCCGTGAAACTGCGAGTAGCCCGTCGCGGGATCGATGGTCAGGGTGAGGATTTTTTCCGGCGTCTTGTGCGCGACCTCCTCGATATCCATGCCGCCTTCCGTGGACGCGATGATCGCGACGCGCGAAGTGGCGCGGTCGATGACGAAGGAGAGATACAGTTCGCGGGCGATGGCGGCGCCCTCCTCGATGAGGAGCCGCTTCACCACGCGTCCGGCGGGGCCGGTTTGCACCGTCACGAGCGTATTGCTCAGCATCTGGTCGGCGAACAGACGCACGTCGTCGACCGACTTCGCGATGCGCACGCCGCCCTTCTCGCCGGCCTCCTTCTCCTTGAAGGCGCCCTTGCCGCGGCCGCCGGCATGGATCTGCGCTTTCACCACCGAGATCGGGCCGGCCAAGTCTTTCACCACGGAGACAGCCTCCTCCGGCGTGAACGCGGCGTGCCCCCTCGGGACGGGAACGCCATAGTCTCTGAGGATCGCCTTGGCCTGATATTCGTGCACATTCATGAGAGCGCTCTTGTCATTGTGAGGGGCAAGGAAGGTTAGAGAAAGGGGCGAGGCCGACGGTGTCCCGCTGGTTAGGTCTGCTGCAAGCCGGGCGCGATGCGGCAGCAGGCTTCGACGAGGTTTTCCACCGCCTCCACCGAGCGCTTGAAATCGAGCCGCTCATGCGTGTTGAGCTCGATCTCGATCACGCGCTCCATGCCCTTGGCGCCGATCACGGCTGGCACGCCGATATAGAGGCCTTTCACGCCATACTCGCCGGTGAGATAGGCGGCGCAAGGCAGCACCCGCTTCTTGTCCCTGAGGTAGGATTCCGTCATCGCGATAGCCGAAGCGGCGGGGGCGTAGAACGCGGAGCCGGTTTTCAACAGCTTCACGACTTCCGCGCCGCCGTCGCGCGTGCGCTGGACGATTTCGTTCAGCCGCTCATGCGTGATCCAGCGCATTTTGACGAGGTCCGGCAGGGGAATGCCCGCCACCGTCGTGTAACGCGGAAGCGGCACCATGGTGTCGCCGTGGCCGCCGAGCACGAACGCGGACACGTCCTCAACCGACACATCGAACTCGCGCGCGAGGAAGTAGCGGAAGCGCGCGCTGTCGAGCACGCCGGCCATGCCGACGACCTGGTTCTTCGGCATTCCCGTGACGCGCTGAAGCGCCCACACCATGGCGTCGAGCGGGTTGGTGATACAGATGACAAAAGCGTTCGGCGCATATTTCTTGATGCCCGCGCCGACCTGCTCCATGACCTTCAGGTTGATTTCGAGAAGATCGTCGCGGCTCATGCCGGCCTTGCGCGGCACGCCTGCCGTGACGATGATCACGTCGGCGCCCTTGATGTCGGCGTAGTCGTTCACGCCGGCGAAGCCGGCGTCGAAGCCATCCACCGGGGAGGACTCGGCGATGTCGAGCGCCTTGCCCTGCGGCAGGCCCTCCATGATGTCGAACAGCACAACGTCGCCGAGTTCCTTGAGGCCGATCAGATGGGCCAGCGTGCCGCCGATCATGCCCGATCCGATGAGTGCGATTTTGGCGCGCGCCATGCCGTTCTCCTTTGGCTTGAGGATCGATTGCGGATCGCAGATTTTGCGGACGCCCGGTATGTCCGGTCATTCGCCTCGCCGGCGTCCCGCGGAAATGCGGCGTCAGTCTAGCATCGCTAGAGCCCGACCTTAAGCAGAATTGCGAGGCGTCCCGCAATCGGACGTTCGCCGCATATGCCGGCAATAAGCCGCTCCCCTGAGCCTGGGCAAGGGATGGCGCAGCCGGACTTCCGTTTTTGCCGGGCGAGCCAGAACGTCGCGTTCGGTCCACCCCTCGTGCGCCGAAGCGATCGCAGCCGCTGCTGCTGCCGGTATGCCGGTCATGCTCCGGCGATGGCGGGCGCTAGTTCTGGTTCGCGAGCGAGCTTTTCTGCATGGCTCCGGCCTCGCGGAAAAGCACGTCCACGCGCATGCCCGGCAGCAGCGGAACGCCCTCTGCAAGATCCAGAACGACTTCGAGAATGTTCACGTCGGTCTGCTTGCGCGGAGCGCGGGCGGAGAGCTGCGGCGCGCCGAGCGTCTTCGCCATCGTCGAAACGCGCACATCGAATGTCCTGCCAGGAAACGCTTCCGATTTAACGACCGCCGCCTGCCCCGTATAAATCTTGCTCACGTCGCGCTCTTCCACCTCGGCCCGGACCTGCAGATGCGTGGTGTCGCCAAGGACGAGCAGCGGGATCTCGAGGCTGGAGCTGGCGATCTCGCCGGCTTTCGCATTCAGTTCGAGCAGCGTCGCGTCGATGGGCGAGCGGATGCGCATGCGCTCGATGTTCGCGCTGAGAACGGCGACCTCGGCGCGGGCGGCCGCAAGCGAGGCTTCCTCGCGCGTCAGAGCCGGCAGGTTCTTGGCCTGAATCGTTTTCAGCTTCTGCTGTTCCTGCTCGACCTTATCATTGGCCGAGGCGACCGCCGTCCGGCCTTTCTGCACGGCCTCCTCGGTCGCCTTGCCCGCCCTGAAGTCTGAAATCAGGCGGTCGAGGTCCAGCCTCGCGTCGAAAGCGCTGCGTTCCGCGGCGTAAACGGCGTCCTCGGCCTTGCGCCTGTCGAGCGCATTGCCCAGCGCCCGGACATTGTCCCGGTCGGTGGTTCTGACGGCGACCTGCGCCTTGACGGCGGCGAGCCGCGCCGCGAGTTCCTCATCGTCGAGCCTGACCAGGAGGTCGCCTTTGCGCACGCGGTCGTTCAGACCCGCCAGCACCTCCTTGATGACGCCGGGCGCCGGCGCAACAATTCGAAGCTCGCGTCCCTTCGGCTCGACCCGGCCCGGCGCGGCGGCCGCCCAGACCGCTTCCTGAACCGGCGCCGGCGCCGGTTCGGAGTGCGCGGGCGAAAAGCCGGGTATGACGCCTTCCGCCGAAGCGAGCAGCACAGCGGAGAAAGCCGCGGCGCTAAAAAGAATGTACCAAGAACTGGGTGTGACTTTACGCATGCGCGTGCCGCTTTCCGCTATGATCGGGACCGTCGCTTCCGATCCCCGGGAGCCCGAGTTTTTCCACGAACCTTGAAATCGCCGAGCCTTTTTTCTCTCCGATGATGCGGCCGTCCTCGATGTCGATCACGCGGTCCGCGAACGGGACGGTGCGCGGATCGTGCGTGACCGCAAGGACGGCCCGGTCCTTTCCGATCGACGACAGCAATTTCATGATGGCCTGGCCGTTTTCCGCATCGAGCGCCGAGGTCGGCTCGTCGGCGAGGATGATCGAGGGCGAAGCCGCAAGCGCGCGCGCGATGGCGACGCGCTGCTTCTCGCCGCCCGAGAGCGTTCCAGGATAGGCGTTGAGCCGGTGATCGAGGCCCACGTCGTGGAGCGCGTCTCTTGCGCGGGTCTCGGCGGCGGCGGTCGAGAACCCTCGCACGTCGAGGCTGATCTTGACGTTGTCGAGCGCGGTCAGGGTCGGAAACAGGTTGAAGGATTGAAAGACGAATCCGAGATGCCGCCGGCGCAGGTTCGAAAGCTCTTCCGCGCCGCGCCCGTCCGCGCATTCGCCGGCAACCGTGAGAGAACCCGAGGTCGGCGTCATGATGCAGCCGAGGATCGAGAGCATGGTCGTCTTTCCGCTGCCGGACGGCCCCATGAGCAGAGTGAATTCGCCGGGGAAGAGGGACAGGGAAACTCCGTTCAGCGCACGGACCTTCCCTTCGCCCTCGCCAAGCTCCTTGACGATATCGCGCGCTTCGAGAATAGGGGCGGCGGTCATCGCGAAAATACCATGGCGGGATCGATCTTTGTAACCTTGTAGATGGATGAAATCGCGGACAGCGCGCACATCGCAACCGTCACTGCGAACAGGAAAGCCGCCAGTTGCGGCGTCAGCATGATCGGCAAGGCGGTGCCGCGGCTGAATTCGACGACGGCGAGCGACACCACCATGCCGAGGCAATAGCCGGCAACGGCGCTGGCAGTCGCCTGAGTCAGGATCACCTTATGAATGTATGTGGAGGACGAACCGAGCGCGCGGAGCGTCGCGAATTCGGTGAGGTGGTCCTTGGTGCTGGAGTAGAGGGTCTGCGCCACGACCACGGTGCCGATCACGAGGCCGAGAAGCGCCCCGCCCAGGAGCGCGATGCCGGCGCCCGTTCCGAACAGCCAATAGTCGAGGTTGCGCTCGCTGAACTCGGCCTTGGTATAAACCGATGCGTCCGGCAACCTGGCCACCAGCTCCCCCTTTACCTTCGCGGCGTCCGCGCCGGGCGCAAGCTTGACAAGATAAAATGTGGCCTGGTCCGGCGGAACGGACATGAGCGCGCGCGCCCTGTTCAGCGTCGTGAACACGTAGGGCGAGGTCGTGAAGGAGCGGATGCCGTCCGTGAGGGCCTCCACGCGCACGCGCTTGCCTTCGATCTCCGCGATGGCGCCGAGCCCCGTGACGCCGAGCGCTTTCAAATAGGTCAGGTCGACGGTCACGCCATCCGGCAAGCCGCCGCCGTCTTCCACGACATTCCACGGCTCAAGGCCGCCCTGCCCCTTGTCGGAGCCGATCACAACCACGTTCGTGATGCTGGAATCGGGTTTCCGCCAGTCCGAGAACTCCACCATAATCGGCGTGACGGCCGACACGCCCGGAACGGACAGCGCGGAGAAGCGCTCCCGGCCGTGAAGGCGCGGCGCCTGCTCGAAGCTGCTCGCCCCGAAGGCGGTGATCCAGATGTCGCCGCCGCCGTGTTCGATCATGCCCACGATCATCTGGCGGGCGCCGATATAGAGTCCGAGCTGAACGGCGAGCAGCACGACGGCGAACAAAACCCCGACAAGGGTCACGAGCAATCGCGAACGATCGTGCATGAGGTTGCGTATCGCGAGTTTCAAAATCATGGGTACAACGTCACTCAGGTTACGCGGATGGTGGCTCGCGACGGCGCCGACAAGCAGACCGCAGATAACGGCAATTTTATGCCCTGGCTAAAAATCTCTTAGGCTGTTGAATAATCGAATGCGGCGAAAACGCGGCGTCTCCGTGGCGCAACCCGAGCCGGTCCGAGGCTTCTTGACTTGGAGGACTTTGAAGGTCATAACGACTTTGGCATTACGATTGTGAGCCTTCTGTGTCTTTTTTGGTACAGCCATGATCGAAGGGGCGTGCGTGCTGATAGGGGGCGAAATGGGCGGTGTAGATCTGCCTCCAGATTACAAACCGTCCGAAGACGAACCATTCATGAACGAGCGTCAGCGTAACTACTTCAGAAGGAAGTTGATCGCGTGGCGTGAAGAAATCCTAAAGGAAAGCCGCGAAACTCTCGATTATTTGCAGGATTCCGCTCAGCATCCGGATCTGACGGACCGCGCGAGCTACGAGTCCGACCGCGGGATCGAGCTACGGGCGCGGGACCGGCAGCGCAAACTGATCGCGAAGATCGACGCCGCGCTCGACCGGATCGACGACGGCTCATATGGCTATTGCGAGGAGACCGGCGAGCCTATCGGCGTAAAGCGTCTCGACGCGCGGCCCGTGGCGACGCTGAGCCTCGAAGCGCAGGAGCGGCACGAGCGCCGCGAGCGCATCTACCGCGACGACTAAGCAGATAAGTAATCTGCTGAGCGGTTTCATCGTCACTGACTTCGCGGGTCTTTTGCCCGGTCTATCGCGCGCTCGGCCTCAATACCTGCCTGAGCGCCGCTCGCGCGCCTGACCTCCCACCCTGAAAGGGCTGCCGGTTGCTATTATGCGCCAGCGGCGCGCCGCGCGTTAATGAGCTGTGACTTGGAAGCGGAAAAATTGACCAAGATCAAAAGGCGCCTTTCCGCGAGCGGCTAAGCGTTTTCAAGCTGGCCGCTCAAGGCGCCCGCAAAACACCTTCATCCTGAGGTAGCGGCAGCACAGGCGCGAAAACGGCGAATGCGCTTTCACGGCTAGAACAGGGGGTGACGTCGATGTTGAAGGTGCTCTCTCACGACGGGGTCAGCTATCGCAGCTTCAGCGGCGCGAACGGCGATGAAGAAATCAATATTGTCGTCTCGCCGCCGGCGCACCTCGCGTTCGAAGATCAGATCAAATACGTGCAGACGGCCTACGCCGAGGCGACGAAGTCGCTCGGGCTAGAGCCTGAGACGGCGATTTTCCGCCGGCTGTTTCTGAGCGACGTGATAAATCAGGCCGCGCTCGTCCGCAACAGCGAACTCGTCGCCGAGGACGAAGACAACCCCGTCGCCGTCTCCATCGTCCAGCAGCCGCCCTTGAATGGCGCAAAAATCGCGCTCCTCGCCTATCACATCGGCACGAAGGGGCAGCTCTCCAAAAAGCGCTTCACCATGAAGCACGTGCTGGTGAAGAAGAACGGCAAGCGGCACCTCTGGAGCACAAGGCTTTGCGCCGGCGCGTTCAACTCCTCGCCATCCTCCGCCGGGCAGACGCGCAAGATCTTCCATAACCTCACGGACACGCTGTCGGACCTTGGCGGCAACCTCGCCAACAATTGCGTGCGAACCTGGCTCTACCTCCGCAACGTCGATGTCTTCTATCAGGGGATGGTCGACGCCCGCCGCGAGCTTTTCAACCACGAGGGCCTGACCGCTTCGACACATTATATTGCAAGCACCGGCATCGAGGGCTCGTGCTCGCACCGCTTCGACGTGGTCTCGATGGACGCCTACTCCATCATCGACCTGCAGCAGAAGCAGGTCTCCTACCTGAACGACTACGAGATGCTGTGCCACACGAAGGACTATAACGTCACCTTCGAGCGGGGCACGCGCGTGGCCTACGCGGATCGCGCGCATCACTTCATTTCCGGCACCGCCAGCATCGACAAGGAAGGCAACGTGCTCCATGTGGGCGATGTGGTGAAGCAAACGGAGCGCGTGATCGTGAATATCGAGGCGCTGCTCCGCTCCGGCGCGGCGAAGCTCGAAGACATGCAGCACCTCTTCGTCTACCTGCGCGACTCCACCGATTACGGCCGCGTCGCCGGCCTGGTGAACGAAGCCTTCCCCGGCGTTCCCACGGTGACCGTCTACGGCCCCGTATGCCGCCCCGAATGGCTCGTGGAGATCGAGGGCATCGCCGCGGCGCCGCATGACGATCCATCCCTCCCCGCATTCTAGAAGAACCTGAGCGAAAGAGCGAACCATGCAATCCAACGAGCCCCCGTTCAAACTGCTGGACGAAGCGGCGATCTCGGCCGCCGAGCTGCGCCGCGACCCTTACGATTTCGCCTTCGTCGAGCACGCGATCCCGGAAAACCACAAGGAAGACGTTCTCGTCGACGCGCCGAAGATCCCGACCCACGGCAGCTTCGGTCTGCCGAGCCTGCGCTACGGCCCGCATTTCGCGGCGGCGATCGAGGATCTCCTCAGCGTGCGCTTTCGCAAGCTCGTCGAACAGAAGTTCGACATGGACCTCAGCCCCTATCCGCCCTGCATCGTGATGATGGGCAACACGACGGGCAACTATAATGAGGGCTACGCTCACCCCAATTCGAAGCACAAGATCGTCACCGTGCTCGTCGGCTTCAGCCAGGAATGGCCCTATGAGCGCGGCCGCCTGCGCGTGCTGCGCAGCTCGGACCGCGAGGATTACGCCTTCGAGTTTCCGCCGGAGTTCGGCCGCATGCTGATGTTCCGCGTCTGCGACCATTCCTGGCACGGCTTCCTGCCGCAAAAGGGCGCGCGCACAAGCCTGCAGCTTTGCTACGTCAACTCCGAGTGGTACGTCCGCAAGGAATATTTCCGCCACAGCTTCAGCGCGATGGTGAAAGGCGAATCCTGTCACGCGCAAGATTCTGGAATGGGCGCCGCGCAAGTTCGGCGGCCAGTGACGCATGCCCTTCGGTCCTCCCCGCGCAGGCGGGGACCCGGTAAGCAAGGGCCGCTGGGGCTTGCTGGATGCCCGCCGCCACGGGCTTGGCGCGCTGGAATAACGCGCACGAGGCCGATTCCGATTTCACATGCGCAGCGTTAGGAAAAGCATATGACCTATCCTCCCCTCCCGACAGCGGACGAAGTGGCGACCCAGTTCGTGAACGCGCTGGCGAACCCTGAAATCCTCGAAGAGCCTTACCGGCGCTGGCAGTGCGCGAACGTCTTCCCCGAGGCCATGTGCACCGGCATCCTGACGCTGCCCATCGCGCCGCCCGTCGTCACCATCGACACGCACGGGACGCGCGACGCCTTCAACAACCAGCGCATCTTCTTCACGCCGAAGATGAACGCGCTGTTCCCCGCGATGCAGCTCCTGAGCGACGCCATGCAGCAGCCGCGCGTCGCCCGGCAATTCGTGGAGACCTGCGGGGTGAAGGCCGAGGGCGGTTTCCTGCGCATGGAGTACATCCAGGATCTCGACGGCATGTGGCTGGAACCGCACCGCGACATCGAGGAGAAGCTGTTCTCGATGGTGATCTATCTGTGCAACGGGCCGTTCGCGAAGGACTGGGGCACCGACATCTACGATCACGACGTTAAATGGTGCGGACGCGGCACGGCGGAGTTCAACTCGGCCGTGATCTTCATATCCGGCCCGCATTCCTGGCACGGCTTCGAGCCGCGCCCGATCTACGGCGTGCGCCGCCTCATGGAGATCAACTACGTCAGCAGCACCTGGCGCGACAAGGAGCAGCTCGCCTTCCCCGGCCGGCCGATAACGCTGGATTGAAGCAGCCGCTGGTTTGGCGGCAAGACCTCCGTTGAGAGCGGCGCCTGCCCAGCAGTCGAGCCGCGTGCGGAACCTGCATGACACGGGTTGCCGGCGCGATGCCGCCAGCCGCGCTGCTCTCTGAAAGTACATTGACCCACGGCGCCTGAAGCCGGCCGGCTTCCTCGTCCGTTTTGCGCCCGCGCTATCGCAAAGCGCGCCAACGAAGCGAAGGCGGCCCTAAGCCGCCTCATATTCTTCGCCGTCCTCGACCGTCTCGCCCTCGCGCGGAAGCGGATGGACCCGAGGCTGAAGATGCTTCAGCGCCGCCGGGCACGGACCGCCATAGGCCCAGTCCAGAAGCTCCACCGTGTGCACAACTGGCGTTGGGCCGCCCGACAACTGGGCGATGCAGCCGATGTTTCCGGTCGCCACGCAGTCGGCCCTGACGGATGCGATGGAGCCGAGCTTGCGCTCCTTCAGCTGTTTCGCAAGCTCCGGCTGCAGCACATTGTAGGTTCCGGCCGAGCCGCAGCAGATGTGGCCTTCGGGGATTTCGAGCACGGTAAAACCGGCGTTCCTCAAGAGCTGGCGCGGCGCCTCGCCGATCTTCTGCGCGTGCTGCATCGAGCACGCCGAATGATAGGCGACGCGAATGTCGCTCCAGCCAACGGGCGCATCGATCTTCTCCGCCGCCGCGAACTCCGAGATGTCCTTGGCAAGCGCGGACACATACCTCGCCTTCTCGGCGTAGGCGGGGTCGCCCGCGAAAAGATGCGCGTAGTCCTTTACGGTCGTGCCGCAGCCCGACGCGTTGATGACGATCGCGTTGATCGGCCCGCCCTTGTTGCGCTGCGCATGCCACGCGTCGATGTTGCGTTTCGCGAAGGATTTGGCGTCCGCCTCCTTCCCCATGTGAAGCGTAAGCGCGCCGCAGCACCCATCGTCCTCGGGAAGCGTCACGTCATAGCCGAGATGGTTGAGGAAGCGAACGGAGGCGTCGTTCAGATCGGGACGAAGCACGCGCTGAACGCAGCCCCGCATGAGCAGCACGCGGCCCCGCCTCGTCTTTTTCGTCTTGATCGTCTGCGGCTGGGTATATTCGCCGTGCGCGATCCGGCCCCGCGGCGCCAGCTCCAGGATCGTGCTCAGCATCGCGAACCGCGAGCGGCTCAGCATGCGGCGGAAGGGCCGCGCCGCGATCACGGCCAGCAGCGCCAGACGGAAGCGTTTGGGATAGGGCAGGATATTGCGCAGGAGTTTGCGCTTCGATTCGTCCTGCGGCGCGCGCATCGCCGATTTTTCGATCGTTTGGCGCGCGTAATCCGACAGATGCATGTAGTCGACGCCGCTCGGACACGTCGTCATGCAGGAATAGCAGGAGAGGCAGCGGTCGAGATGCGGGCGCACCTGCTTCGGCGCCGCCTTGCCCTCCAGCATGGACTTGATCAGATAGATGCGGCCCCTGGGGCTGTCGCGCTCGTCGCCGAGCAGAAGATAGGTCGGGCAGGTCGCCGTGCAGAAGCCGCAATGGACGCAGCGCCGGAGGATGCCGTCCGCCTCCTTCAGGCGGCCATCGCGAAGTTGCTCAAGGGTGAAGCTCGTTTCCATGTCCTGTTCAAACTCCCGCGTACATGCGCCCAGGGTTGAGGACGCCGGCCGGATCGAAGGACTTCTTCAGCGCGCGCACGAGCTGCATTTTCGTCAGCGGCAGGGGATGAAACACCTGGATGCCGGAGCGCACCGGCCGCGGCGCGCGCATCAGCGTCGAATCCGCCTCGAACTCCGCGAGCACGCGGCGCAGTTCCGTGACGCTGGCGTCCGACGAAGACGGCAGCTCCACCCAGAGCAGCCCTCCCGACCATTCGTAGGCCGCGCGCACGTCGATGAAGGCCGACAGCGCGCGCACGATGGCCGGAGCTTTGGACGGCGCAACCGCAATCCGCCAGAGCGGCCGGTCGAAATCGGCGGAGAGGAAGGCGAGCGAGCGAATGCCGGACCAGAACGTCCGCGATTTCTGGTGGTCGAGCTCATATGTGTCGCCGAAGGGGGAAAGCTCGCGGCGAAGCTTCGCGACGCGATAGGCGAGGCTCTGCGGAGCGCCTTCCAGCCTGAGCGCCGTCACGGCGGTCTTCGGCGGCGCGATTTCGGGGTCGTTGAGCCTGCCGGCCATCGCGCCATGCAGGTGAATTGTGCCCGACACCTCGTAAGGCGTCCCCATCGCAGCGCTCATCACGCCGACCGCCGCCTCGTCCGCAAGGCCAAGGAATGTGATCGTGCGGCTTTCCGGCGCCTTCGGAAGCACCTTGAACGTAAGCTCCGTCAGCACCGCGAGCGTGCCCCAGGAGCCGCAGAGCCCCCTTGTCAGATCGACGCCCGTTACGTTCTTCATCACGCGTCCGCCTGCCTTTATCACCGTCCCCTCGCCGTTCACGCCGCGAAGCCCGAGCAGATAATCGCGCGCGGCGCCTCGCAGGATCCGCCTTGGGCCGGAGACGTTCATCGCGGCGACCGAGCCGATGCTCGCAGCCATTGGGTCCGTTCCATAAATGCGGCTGTAGTCGGCGGGTTCGAAGGGAAGCTCCTGATTTTTTCGGGCGAGGAGCGCCTCGATCTCGTGCAGCGGCGTTCCTGCCTTCGCGGAGACCACAAGCTCGCCCGGCTCGTACAGGGTGACGCCGGAAAGCTTCGCCGTCGAAATGACCGCGGCCGGGTTCAAGGGGCGCCCCGCCTCGCGCTTCGAGCGGAAGCCGCAAACCTCGAGCGGATAGGCGTCCGCATTTGCGCTTTGCACGAACTTGGCGAGGTCGGCCTCGTCGCCTGGCATGAAGACGTCACTCATGGCTTGGCGCCGCCTCGGCCGCGAAGCGCGCCTGAAGATCGAGAGGGAAAACCTTGCCGTAGTTCATGAGCCACCCCGGATCGAACGCCGCCTTCACGCGCATTTGCTGTATGAGGTCCGCGTCCGAATATTGATAGCGCATGAGATCGCGCTTTTCGACGCCAACGCCGTGTTCGCCGGTGAGGCAGCCGCCCGCATCGACGCACAGTTTGAGAATGTCGGCGCCGCACTCTTCCGCGACGGCTTTTTCGCGTTGGTCGTTGGCGTTGTAAAGGATGAGCGGATGCAGGTTGCCGTCGCCCGCATGGAAGATGTTGGCCACCTTGAGCTTATGCTTTTCGCCGACCTGCTCGACCTGCTTCAGCACCTCGGCGAGCTTTCCGAGCGGGATAACGCCGTCCATGCAGTAATAGTCCGAAAGGCGGCCGATGGCGCCGAAGGCCGATTTGCGGCCTTTCCAGATAGCAGCCGCCTCCTCTTCGCTCTGGCTCACGCGCAGCGTCTGGGGATCGAAGCGGCTTGCGATCTCCGTCACGCGGCCGATCTGGTCGTCGATCTCGGCCGGCGAGCCTTCCACCTCGACGATGAGCATGGCCTCGACATCCAGCGGATAGCCCGCCTTGGCGAAGTTCTCGCAAACGTGGATGGCGGGCTTGTCCATGAACTCGATGGCGACGGGCACGAGCCCGTCGGCGATGATCGCGGCGACGCAAGCGCCCGCCGATTCGGCCGACGGAAAGCCGATCAGCATGGGCCGCGCGCCTTCCGCCTGCCTGAGGATGCGCACGGTCGCCTCGGTCACGATCCCGAACTGCCCTTCGGAGCCTATAGCGAGGCCGAGGAGATCGTAGCCTTGCGGATCGAGGTAGTCGCCGCCAAGCTCCACAATCTCGCCGCTCATCAGGACCATCTTCACCTTCAGCACGTTGTTGGTCGTGACGCCGTATTTGAGACAGTGCGCGCCGCCCGAATTCATGGCGATGTTGCCGCCTATCGTGCAGGCGAGCTGGCTCGACGGATCCGGCGCGTAGAAGAAGCGGGCGTGGCCCACGGCGGCGGAAATGCCGAGGTTGGTGATGCCTGCCTCGACGGTGGCCGTGCGGTCGTTGAAGTTGACGTCGAGGACCCGGTTCATGCGGGACAGGCCGATGACGACGGCGTCGCCCGCCGGCAGCGCTCCGCCGCAGAGCGAGGTGCCGGCGCCGCGCGCCACAATTTTCACTTTGTTGTCGTAGCAAAATCTAAGAATGCGGCTCACTTCTTCCGCCGTTCTGGGCAAAACGACGGCGAGAGGCTGCGCACGGTAGGCGGTGAGGGCGTCGGTTTCGAAGGCGCGCAAGCCTGCTTCGTCGCCGATGACCGCGCCCGAGCGAAGCGCGCGGGCGAGGCCTGAGAGGATCTGATCGCGCCGGTTCAGCACTTGAGCGTCGGGCTGCGGCATGCGTATCGAGGACATTGGCGTTTCCTAATTATTTGCCGCTTCAGTTTTGCCTCAAAGGCTGATTATATGGATATGGGTACATTATGTTTTTCTTTTGGGGGATAGAGGCTCTTGACATAGTGCCAAGCTCGGGTCTTATAGACGGGTTGCGTAACTTACGATCAAGATTGTATGCAATAACCGGCATGCTGAGGAGGGGTTGTGACTTCGATTGCGGACCTTGAGATCTTTGCAAAGGTGGTCACAGCGGGCAGCATGTCTGCCGCTGGACGCGAATTGGACCTCTCTCCGGCGGTTGTCAGCAAGCGCATAAGTCATCTCGAAGCAAGGCTTGGAACACGGCTTTTCCACCGTACGACCCGCCAGCTGCAGCTGACCGAAACGGGGCGCGGCTTCTATGAGCGCGTGGTGCAGATACTGGCGACGGTGCAGGAAGCGGAAGCATTCGTCCATTCCGGTCACGAGCGCGCTGGCGGCTCTCTGAAAATCACAGCGCCGACGGGCTTCAGCAGGATGCACATCGCGCCCTATCTCGGCAAGTTCATGAAGCAATACCCCGATCTCAGCATCGAGCTTATTGCCACCGATCATATCTTGGACATTGTTCGCGAGAATATCAACGTCGCGATCAGGATATCCGAGCTGGACAATTCGAGCATGGTCGCGAAGAAGCTGGCGTCCTGCCGGCGGCTGTTTTGCGCGAGCCCCGACTATCTGAAAGAGCATGGGACGCCGAAATCGCTCGGCGATCTGTCGAAGCACAAGGTTCTCGCCGAAAATAACGCCCCTTGGCGCGTGCAGGGACCGGAGGGCGTGCTTTCCCTCAAGCTTTCCGGCGACATCAAGACGAACAGCAGCGAGATTGTGCATCAGGCGGTGCTCGCCGGCTGCGGCATCAGCCTGCGCTCGACCTGGGAGGTCAGGGACGATCTGATCGCGAAGAGGCTTATTCCCATCCTGCCGCAGTATCGCGAGGCGCCGGGCGTGGCCGTCTACGCCGTCTATCCGGACAAGCAGTTCGTACCGACGCGCCTGCGCATTTTCATCGATTTCCTCGCTGGCGTTTACGGCCTAACTCCCTACTGGGACGAGGGCCTGGAGATCGCGGCGGCGCCCCGCCCCATTCTGAAAAAGGCCTCCTTAACCCACCCGGAAGTCACAGAGGCTTGATATTTGCCCCTGGACCTCTCATGGTTCGCCCCGATCGAATGAAACACCCATGAGGATGCGGCCATGGAAGCTCCGGCCCACGGCGTGCGCGAGGGCGGCGCGCCTGTAGCCCTGTTTGTCACCTGCCTTGTCGATCTCTTCCGGCCGGCCGCGGCGTTCGCGGCGGTCAAGCTTCTGGAAGAGGCTGGATGCGCCGTTTCCGCGCCGGCGTCGCAAACCTGCTGCGGCCAGCCTGCATACAATTCGGGCGATCGCGAAACGGCCCGGGAGATCGCCAGGCTCGTCATCGCCGCTTTCGAAACGTTTCCGCAAGTCGTGGTTCCATCCGGCTCCTGCGCGGGCATGTTGATCAAGCACTATCCGCAACTCTTCGATCCGGAGACGGAGCCGTCCTGGCATGCGCGCGCCGCCGGCTTTGCGAACCGCGTGAGGGAGCTTACGGCGTTTCTCGCGGACGACCTTGGCGTCGAGTTCGCGGGGCGCGCTTTTCCCTACCGCGTGACCTATCACGACTCCTGCTCTTCGATCCGCGAGGTTGGCGTCGCCGCGCAGCCGCGAAAGCTCCTGCAAAGCATGGACGGGCTTGAACTGGCGGAGATGAGCGACCGCGATGTCTGCTGCGGTTTCGGCGGCGCCTTCTCGATCAAATATCCGGACATTTCCAACGCGATGGCGGCGCAGAAGGCCGGACGCGCGCTTGAGGCCAAGGCCGATGTGTTGACAGGCGCCGACCTCGGCTGCCTGATGAATATTGCGGGGAAGCTCGCGCGCGAGGGGAAGGCGATGGATGTGCGCCACGTCGCCGAGGTGCTTGCGGGCGATTTGAGCGAGCCGGGCCTCTGCGGCAAGCCGTAAGCGCTCAGAGCATGCCAAGGATGAGCGCCGCCAGGAACCCGAACACGAGGAAGGTTGTGATCTTGCTTAACTCCGTCGTAAGAGACATGGCGCGTCTCCTTTAGCTTGGCGGCTTCTATCATTCACATAAAAATGATCGTGCCTTTTACTCGATTGCGCAAGTGTTTTCGATTGTGCGGCGCAGCATTGCAGGGCCAATCCGAAGAATAGATTTCTTCCTCTGCGCCTGGAGCGGAGAGAATATTTCGCCTCAAAGAAAAGCGGAAAAGAACTGTTCGCATTTGCAAGGAAAGGAAATCGGCCTCATTTTATTTGAGGCGCGTCCAAGCCAGGGGATCAGCGATGCAGGAACCATTCGAAGCGCTTCTATTGACCAAAAGCGGCAGCGGCCCGGTCGCGGCGTGGACCACGCTTTCCGCCGCGGACCTCATGGAGGGGGACGTTACGGTTCGCGTGACGCATTCCACCGTCAACTACAAGGACGGCCTCGCCATCACCGGCAAGGCGCCCGTCGTGCGGCGCTGGCCGATGATCCCCGGCATCGACTTCTCGGGCGTCGTCGAGACCTCGTCCCATCCCGATTTCAAGCCGGGCGACAAGGTCGTGCTCAACGGCTGGGGCCTGAGCGAGACGCATTTCGGCGGCTATGCGCAGTATGCGCGCGTCAAGGGCGACTGGCTCGTGCCGCTGCCGGAGGGGCTCACCCTCGCCGAGGCGATGGCGATTGGGACCGCCGGCTATACGGCCATGCTCGCGGTCCTCGCGCTGGAGCGGCATGGCGTTACGCCCGCGCATGGCCCTGTTCTCGTCACGGGCGCGGCGGGCGGCGTCGGCAGCGTGGGCATCGCCCTGCTGGCTAAGCTCGGCTATTCGGTCATCGCGTCCACCGGCCGCGCCGGGGAAGAAGCGTATCTGCGCGCGCTCGGCGCTTCGGAGATCGTGGCGCGGCAGGAGCTTTCTGCGCCGGGCAAGCCGCTCGGCCGCGAACGCTGGGCTGGCGCCATCGACACCGTGGGCAGCCACACGCTGGCGAACGCGCTGAGCCAGACCAAATATGGCGGCGCCGTCGCCGCCTGCGGGCTCGCGCAGGGCATGGACCTGCCCACAAGCGTGGCGCCGTTCATCCTGCGCGGCGTGACGCTGGCCGGCATCGACTCCGTGATGGCGCCGAAGGCGAAGCGCCTCGAAGCCTGGGCGCGTCTCGCGAAAGACCTCGACCGCGAGAAGCTCGCAGCCATGACGCACACGCACTCATGGAAGGAAGCCGAGACGCTGGCCAGGGCTATCCTCGAAGGCAAGGTGCGCGGCCGCGCCGTGCTGGAAGCCGGCTGAAACGAAGTTCGCCGGGTGGCCGGCGCTTCGACTTCGGGCTTCCCTCGAACCGCTGGCAGGATGCTAAAAAGGCGGAAGGAAATTCGGGCTGAGGTGGCCCCGCTTGTTTTGGCCTCCTCAGCCTTACGTTTCGATGGCGGAGCGGCCTTCCATCTTCTAAGTTTCCGCGAGTTGGGGAGAGAACGCAAAAAATGCGCAGGGCAAGGCGATGAAGGTTACGTTGGGCATCGCGGGCGCGGCGAAACGCCTGCCCGGTTTGGCGGGGTTGCTCGCTTGCGCCGGGGTCGCGGCGATGGCTGTGCAAACGGCGGCTTCGGCTGACGATGTGGTGCGCCTTGGCAATCTCAAATTCGCGCATTATGGCGCAGTCTCCTTCATGAAGGAGGTCTGCCCGAAATACGGCGTCAAGCTCACGGAGCGCGTGTTTCCGAAGGGCGTCGACATCCTGCCGGCGGTTGCGGCGGGCGAGATCGATGTGACCGCGACCGGGCTCGACGTGTCAATCGCGGGCCGCGCCGAGGGCCTTCCCCTCATCATCGTCGCGGCCTTCGCCAAGGGCGGCGTGCGCATCGTGGCGACGCCGGAGAGCGGCGTGAAGGCCATCGCGGACCTCAAGGGCAAGAAGGTGGGCGTGGCGCGCGGCGGCGCCCAGGAACTCGCGCTCATGACCGAACTCGAAAAATTCGGCCTCACCTGGTCCGATAAGCCTGGCAAGGACGTGCAGATCGTCTATCTCGCCAGCTACCCCGACGTGAACCAGGCGCTGCAGGGCAGGAATATCGACGCGATGAGCCAGTCCGAGCCTTATTCCAGCCAGGCGATCAACAAGGGCTACGGCGTCGAGGTGTCGAAGCCTTACGACACGCCTATGGGCCAGCCCCGGCGCGCGCTCGTCATGACGGAAAAGCTCTACGCCAATCGCGACCTGGCGCTGCGCGTGATGAAATGCTTCGTGGATGCGACGCAGCGCTTCATCAAGCACCCCGATCTGGCCGAAAAGTACGTGAGAGAAGTGATGTTCAAGAACCAGATCACGAGCCAGGACTTCAAGGACGCCATCGAAAACTCGCCCTATGCCGTCGATATGACGGTTGAGCACGTGCAAATCACCACCGACTTCATGCAGAAGCTGAATGTCGGCCGCATGAGCGCGCCGCCGAAGGCCGCCGGCTATGTGAAGCTCGACCTCCTTGAAGAAGCGCTCGCCAGCGTGAAGGCCGACTGAAATGAATTGTCATATGTCGCGACCCATTTTCCCCAAGGCGGCGCTACACGGTATTATAATACCGTGCGAGGGCGCCTTTTTGCAAAACGAACCCAATAGGGTTGATCGATCGTATACGCCGGCGCGATTGCGCCCGGTATGCTGGAAGGCTTCGGCGAGTTGGGAGAACCGGCAACTCCAGCGGTTGGTATGACATGAGCCGCGCGGGCCGCATGCTGCGCGGTCTCATCGTGCCGGCGCTGGCGCTCGCGCTGTGGCAGGCGCTGTCGCAGAGCGGCGCGTTCAAGCCGGAAATCCTGCCGCCGCCTTGGGCGGTCGTTACGCGCTGGGCGGCCTATCTCGCGCCGCAGGAGCCGCTCGCGCCCGGCTATGACTGGCTCGCCTGGCTGAATTCCAGCGAAATGCTGTCCGACGCCGCCAGCAGCCTTTATCGCGTGCTCGCAGGATTTGCCATCGGCGCCGCGCTGGCGCTACCGCTGGGCCTTCTCATGGGCGCGGACAAGCGCATCTACGCGCTGTTCCATCCGCTGGTGCAGTTTTTAAGGCCGATCCCGCCCATCGCCTATATCCCGCTTTCAATCCTGTGGTTCGGGCTCGGCAATCCGCCCGCGCTGTTCCTCATCAGCATCGGCGCGTTCTTCCCGGTGCTGCTCAACACCATCGCGGGCGTCCGCCAGGTGGACGGCATCTACATCCGTGCGGCGCGCAATCTCGGCGCGGGCTCTTTCACGCTGTTCCGCCGCGTGATCCTCCCCGCCGCCGCGCCCTACATCCTTGCGGGCGCGCGCATCGGCCTCGGCACGGCCTTCATCGTGGTGATCGTCGCCGAAATGATCGCGGTGAACAGCGGGCTCGGCTACCGCATCCTCGAAGCGCGCGAATATTTGTGGTCGGACAAGGTCATGGCCGGCATGATCACCATCGGCATGATCGGGCTTGCGCTCGACCTTATGATGACGCGGCTTTCGAACTACCTGTTGCGCTGGCATCGCGGGCTCGAAAACTGATGGGGGCGGCGCAAATCCGCATCGAAAATGTGAGCGTGGCGTTCGGCGCCAGGGGCGGCGGCAGCGTGATCGCGCTTAGCAACGTCTCGCTCGACATTGCGCCGGGCGAATTCGTGTCGCTGCTCGGGCCGTCGGGCTGCGGGAAATCCACGCTCCTGAACACGATTGCAGGCTTCATCGCGCCCACAAGCGGCGCCATCGCGGTGCAGGGCGCGCCCGTGACGCATCCGGGCCCGGATCGCGGCATGGTCTTCCAGGAATACGCGCTGTTTCCGTGGATGACGGTCGAGAAGAACATCGCGTTCGGTCTCGAAATCAAGGGCCTGCCTGCGCGCGAGATCGCGGCCAAGGTCGACGACCTGCTCGCGCTGCTGCGCCTTGCCGAATTCCGCAAGCGCTTCCCGAAAGACCTCTCGGGCGGCATGCGCCAGCGCGTCGCCATCGCGCGCGTGCTTGCCCTCGATCCGCCGATCATGCTGATGGATGAGCCCTTCGGCGCGCTCGACTTGCTCACGCGGCGCACGCTGCAGGACGAGCTGCTGCGCATCTGGCAGGCGGTGCGCAAGACAGTGATCTTCGTGACGCACTCCATCGACGAAGCGATCTATCTCGGCTCGCGCATCGTCGTGCTGACCTACCGGCCGGGGACGGTGAAGCGCGAACTGCCTGTTACGCTGACGCGCCCGCGCGATCCGAGCGATGCGGAGTTCAACCGGCTGAAGCGCGAGCTGACCGCGCTTGTGATGGAGGAGCAGCAGCGTTTCGCCGACGCCGAGGCGGGCGGGGGTTAGGCGTTCGACCGAGCTACAGCGCCGCGGCGATAATGTCGGCCAAGTGACTTGTCTTGCGCACTGTCCCCTGCTCGATCTGCTCCCGGCAGCTGAAGCCGTCTGCGAGAATGAGGCAATCGCTGTCCGCGGCGCGGACCTTCGGCAGCAGCACCCGCTCTCCGGCCTTCATCGACACGTCGTACTTGTTACCGCTTTCGAAGCCGAAAGACCCCGCCATGCCGCAGCAGCCCGAAGGCATCACCTCATAATCGAGGGCGAGACGGTCCATGACCTTCTTTTCCGCCTCCACATCGAGCACGCTGTAGTGGTGGCAATGGATTTGCGCCAAGGCCCGCTTCCGGATTTCCGGCAGCCGGAAGTCCCGGCAATGGCGATCCAGAAACTCGCTGAAGAGGTGCGTGTTTTCCTTCAGCTTTTTCGCGGTTCTGTCGCCCGGAAAAAGGTCTGGAAGCTCATCGCGGAACGTCGCGACGCAGGCAGGCTCCAGCCCAACCATTGGCGTTCCGCCGGCAATCTCGGGGCCGATGCCGCCGATGATCTGGCGCAGCCATTTCTCCGCCGTATCGAGCATGCCCCAGTCGTACAACGGACGCCCGCAGCAGAGCGGTTTCGACGGGATGACCACCTGCCAGCCCGCCGCTTCCAGAACTATTGTCGCGGAGATCGCCGTCGCCGGCCTGAAGTAATTGTTGAAGGTGTCCGGGAAGAGCAGAACCCGCTTGCCTTGCGGATTGACGGTGGGATGGCGCCGCCGCCACGCCGTATAGGTCTGGGGAGCAAAAGGTGGAATTGAGCGGTTTTGCGAAATCCCCGCCGCGTATTTTCCGGCTGCGCCTAACAGACCGTTGCGGGCGGCGGCATTGGCGAGGCCCGGAACCCGGCTCGCCAGCCGCGCCCAGATGCTCACGAGGCCCATGGAATAGGCGGCTCTGGGCCTTATCCTGCTTTCATAATAATGCGAGCGGAACTCGGCCTTGTAGGTGGCCATATCGACATTGACCGGGCAGTCCCGCTTGCAGCCCTTGCAGGAAAGGCACAGGTCGAGCGCTTCCTCGACAGCCGGGTTGTTCCAGGTTTTCTCGATGGCGCCGCCGTGCATCATTTCAAAAAGCAGGCGCGCCCGCCCCCGCGTCACATAGGCTTCCTCGTGGGTCGCCATGTAGCTCGGGCACATGACGTTGCCGTGCGGAACGGCGGAGCGGCACTTGCCCACGCCAACGCAACGTATCGCCGCCCGCCGGAAGTTTCCGCCATCGTCCTGGAAGCTGAAATGCGTATGGACGCGGGGCGGCGCGTAGTCCGGGCCGAGCCGCAGGTTCGAAATGATCGGGAAGGGATCGACGACCTTGCCGGGGTTCATCTTCCAGTCCGGATCCCAGATGGATTTGAACTCGCGGAAGGCTTCGATCAGCTCAGGACCGAACATCTTCGGCAGAAGCTCGGCCTTGGATTGACCGTCGCCGTGTTCGCCGGATATCGATCCGCCATGCTCGACCACGAGCGAGGCGGCATCGTCGAGAAAGCGCCGCATCTTCGCGAGCCCTTCGCTCGTGCGTAAGCCGAAGTCGATGCGGCAATGCACGCATCCATCGCCGAAATGGCCGTAAAGCGTCGAATTGTAGTCGTATCGATTGAGGAGCGCGCGGAACTCTCTCAAATAGTTTCCGAGGCGCTCGGGGGGCACAGCCGCGTCCTCGAAACCTTCCCAGGCGTCGGGATGATGCGGGACAAACGCCGTGCTGCCGAGGCCCGCTTCACGCGCCTTCCAGATAAGCTGCTGCTCATGCTCATCTTCGGCGATCTTGATGTTCGGCGGGTTCGGACGCTTACTGAAGGCGGCCTCAAGCGCTCTCGCCTTGTCGCCGGCTTCCTTCCCGGTGTCTCCGCCGAATTCCGCGATGAGCCAGCCGCCGCCTTCGGGCAGGATTTCGATGCTGCTCATGTCGGCGTGCTTGTCGCGCATGAACTCGATCAGCTTCTCGTCCATGGCCTCAAGCCCGATCGGGCCGAGGTCGCGGACGAACGCCGCCGCGTCTCCCGCCTGGTAGATGTCGGGGAAGCCGATCACGGCGACGCACCGCTTCGGCGGGCTCTTGACGAGATTGAGCGTCGCCTCAAGGATGGTGACGCAGGTGCCTTCCGAACCGATCAGCGCGCGGGCCACGTTGAACCCGTTCTCGGGCAGAAGCTCGTCCAGATTGTAGCCCGAAACACGGCGCGGGATTTTCGGATAGTTGCGGCGGATGAGATCGGCATAGCGGTCGCGAAGCGCTTCAAGGCGGCGGTAGATTTCACCCTTCGCGCCGCCCGCCGCGACGATCGAGCGAAGCTCTGAGGGCGAGGTGCGGCCAACCTTCATCCGCAAGCCCCGATAGGTGATAATTTCAAGCTCTTCCACATTGTCCGCGGTGCGCCCCGCATAGACGGAATGCACGCCGCAGGAGTTATTACCCATCATCCCGCCAAGCGTGTTGTGATCGTGGGTCGATGGGTCGGGGCCGAAGGTGAGGCTATGCTCTTCGGCGGCATTCCGCAGGATATCGAGAACGCAGCCGGGTTCGACGCGCGCAAGCTTTCTTTGCGGATCGATGTCGAGGATGCGGTTCATATATTTCGAGAAATCGGCCATGACGGCGGCATTGCAGGACTGGCCGCACAGGCTCGTGCCGCCGCCGCGCGACAGAAACGGCGCGCCATGCTCGCGGCAGGACTCAATCGTCGCCACAACATCTTCGACGGATTTCGGGATCACCACCCCGATCGGAACCTGCCGGTAATTGGAAGCATCCGTCGAGTAGAGCGCGCGGCTCATGTCGTCGAAGCGCACTTCCCCTTCCAAGCGCGACTTGAGAGCCCCGGCGAGCGCACTCGCGTCCTTGACGGAAATGACGCTCGTCCACGGTTTCGGCTCTTGCGTTTCCTGGTCGGGAATGGTGTGGGGATCGACCGCAAAGCCTTGAACGCTGACAGACATGACGAGTCCTTGTTCACACGGCGTATCGCCGTGCGTCCTGGTGTTTGAATTCGAGGCCGAGACCTGGGCGGCCGAGATCGGCCCGGATCGCGCCGTCCTTCGGCGCGGGGGCGCCGTCGAACAGCATGTGCTCGATGCGGACGTGATCGTGAAACCACTCCTGGTTCCAGAGCGAGCGGGCGGCGAGAGCGGCATGCAGATGAAGCGCGGGCGCGCAATGGATCGATAGCGGCCGCGAGAAGGCCGCGCAAAGCGCATCGGCCTGCAGGAAGCCCGTCAGCCCAAGGCAGCGCGTGGCGTCGGCCCGTTGCACATCGGTTGCGCCTGACTCGAGCATCCGCCGGAAATAGAAATGGTCGTAGCCGTATTCCCCAGCCGCGATCTGCATGCCGGCCGGCGCCATGTCGCGAATGAGACGGAGCCCCTCCAGATCGTCGCTCGACACGGGCTCCTCGAAGTAAACGACGCCTGCGCCGGCAAATTTCTCGGCGAAATACAGCGCCTGCTTGCGGGTGTAGGCGCCGTTGGCGTCGACGAAAAGCCCCGCGCCGCCGATTGCGCTCTTGGCCGTCTCGACGCGGTCGAGGTCGGCGGCAGGGTCGCTGCCCACCTTCATCTTCACCCATCGCATCCCCTCGCTGGCCCAGCCGCCGAGCTGCTCCTGAAGCCGTCCAATCGGATAGGATGTGAAGCCGCCGCTTCCGTAGAGGGGCGCCGCATCGCGGGCCGCGCCGAGAAGCGACACAACCGGCATGTCGAGTAACTTTCCTTTGAGGTCCCAAAGCGCGGCGTCCACCGCGGCGATCGCCGTAGCCGCTAGTCCCGGCCGTCCGAGATTGCGGATGCGCCGCAGCATGGCCTGGTGGGCTCGGGGAATTGCGAAGGCGTTGAGGCCCGCCACCGCCTCGGCGAGGGCGCCGTTTACGACAGCGGCCGCCGCGGCGTCCGTGTAGCTGTACCCGATCCCGGTCTTGCCGCCGGCGCTCGCTTCGGCCAAAACGAGCGTGGTGGAATTCCAGGCGAAAGTCCCATCCGCTTCCGGAGCGTCGGTCGGGATGGTGAAAGCACTGGCCGAGATACTTCCGATTGTCGCATCAGGCACGCCGGCCTCCCTAAACAACCTCGCGCACGGTGTTCGACGCGACGGTGAGCGCGATTTTCGCCGCGTGAGGAGTGCCGCGAGCAAGGCTCTCGGCGAAATGGGTCGCTTCCTCCAGCGTGACTTTTGGCGGCAGCGGCGGCTCATTCGGATCTACAACTGCTTCAATGAGCACCGGCCCCGGCGTGGCCAGCGCCTGTCGCAGCGTCTCGCCGCATTTCTCCGCGCCGTCGATGAAGAAGGCCTTGGCGCCGCAGGCCCGCGCAACACCCGCGAAATCGATGGGCTGCAGCTCGCAGCCGAACTCGGGATTGCCGAGGAACACCATCTGCTCCCACTTGATCTGGCCAAGCACGTTGTTCTTGATGACGACGATCTTCACGTCGAGATTGTATTTCACGCAGGTGGCGATCTCGCCCATGAGCATGGTGAGGCCGCCGTCGCCGACGAAGGCAACGGATTGCCGTCCTGGATAGGCGACGGCCGCCGCGATGGCGTAGGGCAGCCCGCACGCCATGGTGGCAAGGTTGCCCGAACAGGAGAATTGCTGGTTCCCGCGTATGTCGAGGTGCCGGGCGATCCAGGTGGTGATCGTGCCGGAGTTGGTTGAGATGACGGCGTCGTCGGTCACAGCCTTGTTCAGCTCATAGGCGACGACCTCGGGCTTCATCGGTTTGTCGCGGCGCGTCCCGCGCTCCTCCATGAGCTGCTTCCACGCCCTCATTCCATGCTGCGCCTGGGTCAGGAAGCTTCGATCCTGCTTGGGCTGAACCTTCGGCAGCAGCGCGCCGAGAACGCGGGCGCAGTCGCCGACAAGGCCGATATGCGCCGGATATCTGAGCCCTATGCGCTGCGGATCGATATCGATCTGGACGCATTTGGCGCGACCGGGCTTGGGGTAGAACTCAATATAGGGGAAGGTGCTGCCCGCGATCAGAAGCGTGTCGCATTCCTCCATCGCTTCCTGCGCGGGCCTTGTGCCAAGAAGCCCGATGCCGCCAATCGAGAACGCGCTGTTGTCCGGCAGCGCGCCTTTGCCGAGCAGCGCTTTGACGACCGGCGCTCCAAGCCGTTCCGCCATCGCTGCGAGCTGGTCGCGCGCGTGGAGTGCGCCACGTCCCGCCAGGATGCAAACTTTCTTGCCTTCGTTCAGGATTTCGGACGCGACCTGCAAGTGGGCGTCGCCGGGCATGTGGGCGCTTTCAGCCATCGAGCCGGAGACGTGATGCGGAACGTTCCGCGGGGTGCGCCAGTCGTCGCGAACAGATAAAGACTGGACATCCGTGGGGATCGTGACGTGCGAAACGCCGCGATAGGCGAGCGCCGACCGGCAGGCAAGTTCGGTCACGTTCTCGACGTGCGCCGGCCCCATCACGCGCGAGTTGTAGACGCACACATCCATGTAGAGCTTATCGAGTTCCACATCCTGCTGGGTATAGGTGTGAAGCAGATCGTGGAATTGCAGGCCGGTAACCGCCACCACCGGAGCCCCATCGAGCTTGGCGTCGTAAAGTCCGTTCAGGAGATGAATTCCGCCGGGGCCGGAGGTCGCGAGGCAGCAGCCGAGCCGCCCCGTATATTTGGCATAGGCGCAGGCCATGAAAGCGGCGGCCTCCTCATGCCTGACCTGGATGAAGTGGATCCTGCCGGCCCGGTTCCTCAAGGCCTCCATGATCCCGTTGATGCCATCCCCGGGAATCCCGAAAATCGTGTCGATACCCCAGTGCGATAATGTCTCCACGAGGACATCTGCGGCGGTTGTTGTCATGATGCTCAACCTTGCTTGATTGAAGGTTTAACGGCTCCCCTCCGCATGGGTTCCAAGACGCGAGGGGGAATGGAGGCGCGGCTTGAGGCTGGCGCGCCTGCGCGGTCTGCGAGCCTCCGGCTTCGGCAGCATGAGATACAAAAAGCCGATCATGGCGCTTCCCATGAGCAGCAAGCCGGGCAACACCGGCGACCGCACGTAGGTGGACGCTAAGGCCAGGGCGTCGAAGCGGCCATGTGCGCCGTAGTCGCCTTCGATAGGCTTGAAGAGATTGTCAGGCGCGTCCTTCAGGGCGGGTTCGGATGAAAGCTGCGAGCTGTAGCCGAAGCGCGCCAGATAGCGGTCGAGCAGCCACGGCGCGATCCTGCTGGCGAGGATCGCCTTGAATGTCGAGGCTCCGACCCAAACCTCCCGCCGCCTCGCGGCTGAGGCGAAAACTATGGCGTCCGCCGCGACTTCCGGCTGATAGATCGGCGGCACCGGTTGCGGCTTCCTGGGCAGCTTGTTGCGGCCCCAGTCGAATTGCGGCGTGTTCAGCGCCGGCATCTGCACCATGGTGATATGGATGTTTGACCGGTCGTGGAGCAGTTCGGAGCGGAGCGCGTCGGTGAAGCCGCGGATCGCGAATTTGGCGCCGCAGTAAGGGGCTTGCAGCGGGATGGCGCGATAGGAGAGCGCCGAGCCGACCTGGACGATCGTGCCGCGGTTTCGTGGACGCATCCTGCGAAGGGCCGCCATCGTGCCGTAGACATAGCCGAGATACGTGACCTCGGTTGCGCGCTTGTACTCGGCTGGCGCGATCTCCGCGACGGGCGCGTACACGGTCGTCATCGCCACGTTCACCCACACGTCGATCGGACCGAGCTCGCGCTCGATATTTTCCGCCGCCCGCTCAATGGCGTCCGGGTCCGCAACATCGGCCGGCGCAGCGACTGCGCGAACGCCTTCACGGCGCACTTCGGCCGCGGCGGCTTCCAGGCCTTCCGTCCCGCGCGCGATCAAGCCGATGGAGCAACCTTGCTTGGCGAAAGCCCGCACGGTCGCGCGTCCAACGCCCGCGCTTGCGCCCGTGACAACAACGACTTTTCTTTCAGCGCCTTCGTTCATGTCAGTTTGTTCTCTTGATGGTTAAGCCCTCCCCGCCCTCCAGGATCCGGTAGCTGGAGGAGGCGCCCTCCCCGAGAAACTGGATGCTCACACGGCGCTCTCCCACCCTGAGACCGGAGATTGCAATGTCTGGAAGCCAGCCGGGCAGGGTTGGATTTAGGTTCAGCTGATTTTCGCGGGCGCTTGCATCGATGCCGAGGATCGCCCGAAGAAGCATGAAAATAGAGCCGGCGGCCCAGGCCTGCGGAATGTTCGCGCCGACATACTGAACCGGAAATCCCTCGCGCTCGCGGTCGTGCCCGGCAAAAAGCTCAGGCAACCGGTGCATCTGGAACTTCTCCGCGGCGTCGAACAAACCCTTGGCGATTTGGTTCGCTTCTTTCCAAAGGCCGTACCGTTTGGCGCCGGCGGTGATGATCGCGTTGTCGTGGGGCCAGACGCCGCCGAGTTGATAGGAATTGGGATCGTATGCCGGGTTAGTCATGGACAAGGTGCGGATGCCCCACCCGGAGTACATGTCCGGCTGGAGAAGGCGGTGAATGACCCGCCTCGCCCTTTCAGCGCCGTCCACGATGCCGGACCACAAAAGCTGTCCCTGATTGGACGCTATCGTGCGCACCTGCCGCTTGTCCGGATCGAGAGCGAAGGCGTAGGCGCCCTGATCCTCCATCCAGAACTTGTCATTGAAGCGGGCCTTGAGACATTCCGCCTGCGAACGCAGGGAACCGGCCGCCGCTTCATCGCCCTGCAGCGCAATAATCTCCGCCATGCGCAGCTTCGCATCGTAGACGTAACCCTGGAGTTCGCAGATCGCGATGGGCTGCTGGACTTGGGAGCCGTCCGGGTAAACGACGGCGACGCCCGAATCCTTCCAGGCCATGTTGTGATAGCCCTGCGAAGAGAAGGTCTTATATTCCTGGAACCCGTCGCCATCGAGATCGCCGAAGGCGCCGATCCAATCGAGGCATTTCAAAGCGGCGTCGCGGTGCTCATCGAGGAGGCTTCGATCGCCCGTCCAGCGGAACGCCTCCGACAGCGCCAGCAGGAACAAAATGCTTGCGTCCGCGGTCCCGTAGTATGGGCCGTGCGGCGTCTCATCGAAGTGAGCAAGCTCGCCGAACCGCATCTCATGCAGGATTTTTCCCGGCTGGGCATCGCGCCAATCATTGCGTTCCGTTGCCTGATATTTCGCGAGATGCTTGAGTGCGCCTTTTGCGAGATGAGGATTTACAAGCATGGCTTGCAGGGCGACCGTCAGGCTGTCGCGCCCGAATATCGTCACGAACCAGGGCACACCCGCCGCCGGCATCCATGAGTTGTCATTATCGCCGATGTCGATGCGCAGCGCTCCGATGTCGTACGCGCTTTGCTCGTAACTCTTTTGAACGGTGACGTTGGAGGTCTTTATTCGCGATATGCTTTCGCGCCACTCCCGGTCTTTTTCACGGGTGGCGTTGTCGCCGGTGGCGATCTGATGGCAGCCGATGCGCGGCTCGCGCCGTGCGCCGTCGATGACCGGGACGATCTCGGAGCAGAGACGCCACGTGGCCCCCGCCGCCAGTGCGATTTCAAAATGGATTTTGCCGTTCGCGAAGCGCGGCTCGGAGCCCGCCCGCTTCACGCGATAGATCAGCGAACGCTCGAAATCGCCGCGCTTGTACCGCGCCACGAATTCACGCGCGTCCAAATCCCAGCGGGCATCGATTTCGCGTGCAGGAATCTGGCGGCGCTTGACCTCGAAAATGTCCGCGAAATCCGACTGCACCTCGATCGCGAAATTGAAGCTGACATTGCCTTGAAAGTGGTTCGTTATATCGAAGTCTTCGTGGATGCCGCCGCGCGACATGGCCCTCTGCAAACTCAGCTCGACCTTACCCGGTTCGCGCGTGCCGTCCGGCGTGGCGAACTCCGGCGAGAGAAGAACGTAGGCAGCTCCGAAATAGCTGACTGCCGCCGAGGAAGCGAGCGTCCATGGATGCTTGTCGATCGTGAGCCTGTAGAGCGAGATGAGCCTCGTGTCTTCAGCGAACATGCCAAGCTCGGCGCCCGGCGAAATCTCGCCCGCGGCGGTAGTGACCATGAACGAGTTGCCCTGGTGAATGGTGATGACCTGCGGCCCGACCTTGATCCGATGCATCAGGTGGACCGCATCGCTTGCCGGCTGTTTCATAGAAGGATGACTCTGCATCGGAATGATGCATGCTCAACGCTCGCGTCAGGCGGCAGTTCCCAGGCCGATTGCCGCAAACAACTTGCCTCGAATAAATTTAGCTGGAGCAGTACGCAAGCTTTGCTGCGCTTCGATCAAATGCAATACTTCAGGAACATAACAGCCAAGGCCACAATTGTACCTCAGTCAGTTCCTTGGGCCTTTAAATCTTTGGCTGAGCCTTTCTATGCAAATATTCGGCCCGCAAGCCAATGTCATCACACGCTCGGTCTTGATTGGCGGAGCGCTTTTGCCATTCCTGGCTATCGGCGTCACTTACGCTTTCATGAACTCGTCTTACGTTACCGGCCAGAATGTCATTCTGGAGCAGCCGGTTCCCTTCAGCCACAAGCATCACGCGCGCGAACTTGGAATATCTTGCCTTTATTGCCATACCGGAGTCGAGACCTCGGCCTTCGCCGGCGTTCCCGCCACGCATATCTGCATGACATGCCATTCGCAGATCTGGACGAATGCGGCGTTGCTGGCCCCGGTGCGGGAAAGTCTGGCGCACCAGCAGCCGATCCATTGGAACCGGGTGAATCGCCTGCCGGCTTATGTCTATTTCGATCACAGCATCCACATCGCAAAAGGCGTGGGCTGCAGCAGTTGTCATGGCCGCATCGATGAAATGGCGCTTACGGCGCAGGGCAAGCCGCTGACAATGGGCTGGTGCCTCAGCTGCCATCGCAACCCCGCGCCGAACCTTCGCCCTCATAACGAGATCTTCAACATGCAATGGCGGCCGCCCGCGGATCAGGACCGGAAAGGCGCGGAACTGGTGAAAGCCAATCACATCAACTCAGCGCGATTGATCGAGTGCTCGATATGTCATCGATGACGCCGCAAAGAGGTTCAGCGGACAGCGGCGGCTCGGGCTTGCGCCGCCGCGACGCGCTGAAGCTGCTCGCATCCACGATGGCGCTGGCGGCATCCGGCTGCGGAAAACCTCATGAGGAGATCGTTCCTTACGTCGAGATGCCGGAACGGCTTACGCCCGGCATTGCGCTGAAATTCGCCACCACACTCGCTCTCGGCGGATATGGGCGCGGCGTGATCGTGACATCGAACGAAGGCCTGCCCACCAAGATCGAAGGCAATCCCCGTCATCCCGGCAGCCTCGGCGCAACCGATGTTTTCGCCGAGGCCGAAATCTTCAATCTCTACAGCCCCGACCGCTCGCAGGCCGTGCGCCAGGGGCGCGAAATCCGGTCCTGGACGGACTTCGAGAGCGCGTGGCAAAAAAGGCAGGGGGTTCATCGCGCCGATGAAGGCGCGGGACTTCGGCTGCTCACGGGGCGCAACGCATCGCCCACGCTCCTGCGTCAGATCAAGGCGCTGCAATCCAGCTATCCGCGCATGGTCTGGCACGCCTACGAGCCGCTCGATGCCGCGCCGGAAGCGTCCGCAAAGATCGCGTTCAAGCGCCCGCTTCAGATCCTGCCGAGTCTCGGCGACGCCAGCGTTGTTCTAAGCCTCGACTCCCGCTTTCTGGATGCAGGGCCCGGACAGATTCCCATGGGCCGGGCGTTCTCGGATCGCCGCCGGGCGCGGCGAGACACGAAAGAGATGCTCCGGCTTTATGCGGTCGAACCGGTCCCGTCGCTGACGGGCGCCAATGCGGACCATGTGCTGGCGCTGCACCCTGTCGATATCGAGCGCCTGGCCTGCGGCATCGCCAACGGTTTGGGGGCGAACCTGCCGGACCCGGGCCTTACCGGCGATCTCGCGCATTACTCGCAAGCCGTCCTAGCCGACCTGCAATCGAATCTCGGCCGCAGCGTTGTCCTCGCGGGGCCTTCGCTTGCGCCGGACATTCAGGCGCTCGTCTGCTGGATCAATGCGAAGCTGAATGCTCCCGTCGCCTATCTCGATCCGGTGGCGGGCAGCGATTCCCAGCCTGGGCTTGAAGAACTGTCGCAAAGCCTGAACGCAGGTCGGGTCAAGACACTCATCGCGATGGAGTGCAATCCGGTCTATGACGCTCCGGCGGACCTCGACTTCAAAAGCGCACTTCAGAAGGCCGAGTTTCGCGCTCACTTGTCGCAGATCGCCGATGAGACCTCGGCGCTTTGCGAGTGGCGTCTCCCAGCCTCGCACGCCCTTGAGAGCTGGTCGGATCTGCGCGCGTTCGACGGGACGGCGAGCATCGTTCAGCCGCTTATCGATCCGCTTTACGACACGAGAACGGCGCACGAACTCATTGCAATCGTAAGCGGGGCCGCCGTCGCCAAATCCTACGATCTCGTGAGGGACACCTGGCGTTCCCACGCAAGCAAGGACACGTTCGAAGGTTGGTGGCGAAAAGCCCTTGAGGACGGCGTTATTCCAGGGACAGAATTGCAACCTGTGACTTCGCAAGCGCCGGCCCTCCCCGAAATCAAGCCGCCACAGCCGCCCGAGGGCGTCACGCTCGTTCTTTCCGCGGACCCCTGCCTTTGGGATGGCCGCTTCGCGCATAACGCCTGGCTGCAGGAATGCCCGAAGCCGTTCACAAAGCAGGTCTGGGGCAACGCGCTTGGGATGAACAGGGCCGACGCCGCGAAAGCGGGCCTTCAAAATGGCGGCAAGGTCCGGCTCCTGCGGGGACAGCGCCGGCTTGAGGTTCCGGTTCTCATTCGGGAAGGCCACGCGGAAGGCGTGATGAGCCTCACCCTCGGCTATGGCCGGACCGCTGCCGGGGCCATCGGCAGCGATGTGGGCGTGGATGCCTTTGCTCTGCGAGAGGCGAGCGCGCCCTGGGTGCTGGACGGGATCAAGATCGAGCGTCTTCCCGCAGCTGAGAATTTTGCAATCGCAACCGCGGTCACCCGCCTCGACGCGGCCACGAAGGATTTGTTTCCGGTTTTCACGCTGGCGACGCTTCCGTCCGCCGGCCTGAAAAGGAACCAAGAGAGCCAGCCGTCGCTTCTCCCTCCGAGCCAGCGTCCGGAGCCGCCTGGGCCATGGTGATCGACAATACCGCCTGCATCGGCTGCAACGCCTGCGTGATGGCGTGCCAGGCGGAAAACAACATCCCAGTTGTAGGATCCGACGAAATCGAATGGGGACGCATCATGCATTGGATACGCATCGATGCCTATGAAAGCGAGAGCGGACCGCACGGGCAAACGCGGGTCGCCGGATTTAACCCCGTGCCTTGCATGCAATGCGAAAAAGCGCCATGCGAGCCCGTTTGCCCCGTTGCCGCATCGATCCACGACAGCGAGGGCCTCAACGTCCAGGTTTACAACCGCTGCGTTGGCACGCGCTTCTGCCAAGCCAATTGCCCCTACAAGGTGCGGCGCTTCAACTTCTTCGGCTACGCCAGCGGCCAGGAATACAAAAATCTCGGCGCGCAGATCTTGGACGCGCAGAAGAACCCCGATGTCACCGTCCGCGCGCGCGGCGTCATGGAAAAATGCACCTATTGCGTCCAGCGCATCAGCCGGGCGAGACGCGCAGCCGAGAAGGAAAACAGGGAGATTAGAGACGGCGAAGTTGTGACGGCGTGCGAGGCGGCATGCCCCACGCGCGCGATCCGGTTCGGCGATCTCGACCGGGACTTCGAAGTGAAGCGCCTGCGAACGCAACCGCAGCACTATGCGCTTCTCGGACATTTAGGCACGCAGCCCCGCACGACTTATCTCGCGCGCGTTTTCAATCCCAATCCGGCTTTGGGGAAAGGTGAGGGATGACTGTCGCCGGCATTCCCCTCGGTTCAGATCGCGCCAAGCTTCCGGGCGGCCGCGACCTCGTATCCGTCTCCCTCAGGGACAACGATGTCGCCGATCTTGTCGCCCGGCCCGTTCTCGGCGATGGAGCGGGGCGCGGCTGGCTGATCGCCTTTCTCGCCGCGTCGCTCGGCGCCATCGTCATGGCCGGCGGCCTGGTCTGGCTTCTCGCTGTCGGCATCGGCATCTGGGGCATCAACTCCAGCGTCGTCTGGGGCTTCGCGATTGCAAACTACGTCTGGTGGATCGGCATAGGCAATGCGGGCACGCTCATCTCGTCGATGCTGCTCATCATGCGCCAGCGCTGGCGGGCCTCGATCAACCGCTTCGCGGAGGCGATGACGATCTTCGCGGTGACAATCGCGGGCATCTTCCCGATCATCCACCTGGGCAGGCCGATGTATTTCTACTGGCTCGCCCCCTACCCGAACACCATGACGCTTTGGCCGCAGTGGCGCAGCCCGCTCGTCTGGGACTTCTGGGCGATCCTAAGCTACCTCCTGTTCTCGATCGTATTCTGGTACACGGGCATGATCCCGGATCTCGCCGCGCTAAGGGACAGGGCGCGGTCGCGGACGGCGCAGCTTTTCTATGGCGCGCTCGCGCTCGGCTGGCGCGGCTCGGCGCGGCACTGGTCGGCCTATCGCACCTTCACCATAACGATGGCCGCGATGGCCATTCCGCTGGTCTGCTCCGTGCATTCCATCGTCGGCCTCGACTTCGCCGCGAGCCTGATGCCGGGCTGGCAGGACACGATCTTCCCGCCCTACTTCGTTGTGGGCGCCATGTTCTCCGGCTTCGCGATGGTGATCGTTCTGACGGCGCTGGTCCGCTGGGGCTTCGGCTTGCAGTCGATTGTGACCGTCATGCATTTCGATATCATGGCGCAGATTCTCGCGGCCGCCGCGCTCATCATGGGCGTGTCGTATTCGACTGAGTGGTTCTCGGCCTGGTATGGCGGACGCGAGCCGGAGCGAAGCGTCGTTGCGTTCATGTTCACGGGGCCGTACGCGCCGCTTTATTACGCGATGCTGCTTTTCAACGTGATCCTGCCGCAGATTTTCTGGTTCCCGGCGGCGCGGCGAAACATCCTGCTCCTCTGCATCGTTTCGATCCTGATCAACGTTGGCATGTGGCTCGAACGCATCCTCATCATCTGGATGACGCTCAGCCACGACTATATGCCTAGCATGCGCCTGCTGTTCTACCCAACCGTCGCCGACTGGCTGTTCCTGTTCGCTCCGCTTGCCTTTTTCGCCCTCCTTTTCATCGTGTTCGTGAGGCTCCTGCCAGCCGTGTCCATCCACGAGGTCCAGGAGCTTCGGCGCGAGGAGGCGGCGGCATGACAAAGCTCGTGGCGGCGTTTCATACGCCCGAGGCGCTTGTGCGCGCCGCGCAGAAGGCGAAAGCGGAGGGCTTCCCGCCCGAGGATGCGCTAACGCCATTTCCAATAGAGGGCATCGAGGGCGTCCTCGGTCTGTCGCAGGCCGGTATTCGCAGGCCTATGGCCATCGCGGGATTTTCGGCGGCGGCGTTCGCCTATGCCCTGGAATGGTATAGCGCCGCCATCGCATACCCATACAACTCCGGCGGACGGCCTTTCAACAGCTGGCCTGTGTTTCTGCTCTTCCCCTTCGAGCTTGGCGTGCTCGCCGCGGGCATCACGGGCTTCATCGCCTTTCTAATCCACTGCGGACTTCCAAGCCCTCATCACCCTTTGTTCGAGGCCCGCGGGATCGAGAGGGCCACGTCCGACCGCTTCTTTCTGACCGTCGGCGCAAGCGAGAAAGGAGACGAGGACAACAGGCTTCGCGATATTTTGGAAGCAGAGGGCGCCTCCTCGATTTCGGAGGCCGCGCCTTGAAACGTCTCGCGCCGCTTGCCGTTCTCCTTCTTGCGGGCTGCGACCTTTCCATGACGCAGCAGCCGAAATACACGCCATACGCTCCGTCTTCGCTTTGGTCCGATGGCGCGTCCGCGAGGCCGATTCCCGCAGGCGCCGTTGCGCAGGGCGATCTCGAACGCGAAGCTGCGGAAAATAAGCCTCCAGAGGTGACGCCTGCGCTGCTCGCGCGCGGACAGGATCGCTTCAACGCCTACTGCTCGCCCTGTCACGGCCTCTCAGGCTACGGCGACGGCATGATCGTCCAGCGCGGCTTCCCGCCGCCGCCAAGCTACCACATCGACGGCCTGCGCCAGATCGACGGCCAGTTCTTCGTCAACGTTCAGACCCAGGGGTTCGGCGTCATGTATCCCTACGCGGACCGCGTGTCCGTGGCGGATCGCTGGGCCATCGCCGCCTACATCCGCGCTTTGCAGCTCTCGCAAAATGCATCGCTCGCGGTAGCGCCCGAGGCCGCGGAGAAGCTCAAATGAATCCCGCCCCGGTTCGCGATCAATCGGAATTGCCCGCCGCGGCGCCTGCCGGATTGATGTCCGCTCTGTTCATGCTGGCCGGCTTCGCGACCGTTGGCGCCTTCCTCCTTCAGCCGCACGACGCGATTCGCGGCTGGCTCGCCGCCTTCGTGCTTTTCAGTCAACTGACGCTGGGCGGCATGGCTTTGCTGCTTATTCACAATCTTGTTCATGTGCGGTGGGGCGTTGTTTTCGATCCGGCGCTGAAGGGGCTGGCGTGGGGCGTTCCCCTCCTGGCTGTCCTTTGGATCCCCATCGCGATTCATATCGGCGAGCTTTATCCGTGGGCTTCGTCCGAGGCGGCCATACCGCCCGACGTTGCGAAGCGATATCTCAATCCGGCCTCCTTCCAGCTTCGATCGGTCGTGGCGCTCGCAGGATGGATGCTGTTTACGGTGCTGCTGCTGATCGAGGGGGGCATGTCGCGGGTGACGGCTGCGCTCGGCCTCGTATTTTTTGGGCTGTCGAGCTATGTCTTTGGTTTCGATTGGATTTTGTCGATAGGCGCGCCCTTTGTCTCCAGCTCGTTTGCCGCCGAAATGGCGATCCAGTGCCTGCTTGCCGCGCTGGCGGCATGCGCCCTGTTCGCTCCCGCTGTGGCCGACAAGCAGGCTCGCGGCGATGTGGGAGCGTTCCTGCTCGCTTCTTCGCTCGGCGTCTTCTACTTCGCACTCATGTCCTACATCGTGAATTGGTACGGCGATCTGCCCGATCAGGCCGAATGGTATCTTGAGCGCGCCGGGAACTGGCTTTTCGTGCTGGTCGCAGCCACTGTATTCGGCGCCGCGCTGCCGATCATCTCGCTTTTTTATGGGTCCGTCCGCAACAGCGGACGCGGCTTGCGGCTAGCCGGCGCCTCCGCCCTGTTCGGCGTCGCGCTGCACAATTTCTGGCTTTTTGCGCCGCTGATGACCCCTTCAGCCATCCTGGCCTCAACGATCGAGTTCACCGCGATGGCGGGCGTGCTCGTGGCCGTGCAGCGATGGGGCCGGCGTTTCATCGAAAGGAGGCGCGTCGATGTCTGACACGCACATGACCCGAACCGAGCCGGAAAGCGTGGCGGCGCGCCCCATCATCTACGTCGCCCTCGGCTTTCTTGTCTTCGTGGGCGTTTGCCTCGCCGGCATTTTTTACTACTACAGCGCCATCGTCGGCGCACGGAAACCGCTGAAACCTGAGGCGTTTCCCGCGCCGCAACTCCAGCGGACGCCGCTTTCCGATCTTGAGACGCTGCAGAAGAGGCAGCAGGAGCAGTTGAGCGGTTACGCCTGGGTCGACAAGGAGCAGGGCATCGTGCGCGTGCCTATCGAGCGCGCCATGCAGATTGTCGCGTCGAAGGGGCAAGCCGCCTTCGGCCCGCTGGACGATCTTAACAAAGCCCCGGCTCAGCCGACGGTCAGGAATGAAACGGCCAAGGCGAACTCAGAACAATCCTACTCAATCCGGGGTGCAGCGATGAAAAATATCTGCGCGGCTGTTGCGCTCCTGCTTTTCAGTTTGCCTTGCAAAGCGGCGCTTTCGCCGAAGCAGCTCAGCACGGCGATACTGAACCCTAGCCCCGGCGCTTCGCTCCCACTCGATATCAAATTCACTAATTCCAACAACGCCGCTCTCAGCCTTGGCGAGGCTCTTGGCAATAAACCCGCAGCGCTTGTTCTGGTGAACTACACCTGCCGCTTCATTTGCGGGACGACGCTTGCGATCGCCGCCGCTGGGCTTTCGCAGACCGGCTTGACGCCAGGGCAGGACTATTCGCTCGTTGTTGCCGGCATCAATCCGAAAGACAAGCCCGCCGACGCCGAGGCCATGAAAGAGGCGCAGCTTGCGCCTTATCCCGGCCTGCGAGCCTCCGCGCTATTCCTGAACGGCGACGCAACAGCAATCGCACGCGTGACGAGAGCGCTGAACTACATTCCCGTATACGACGCCGAAAGGGATGAGTATGCGCATCCCCTTGGCGCCGTAATTTTGACGCCGGACGGCCGTGTGTCTCGCGTCATCTCGGGGCTTGACCTCAGGCCGGGCGCCTTCAGGGCCGCGCTTGCGGAAGCGGGTCGAGGCGCCCTTTCCAGCCTCGTGGAAGGCATCCGGCTTCTTTGCTACGGACACCGCCCACTGCACGGAGCCTATAACCGGACCGTGCAAGCCGCCCTCATGGCCGGGGGCTTGATCACGCTCGCCGGTCTTGCGGGCGCGGCGGCGTTTCTCATCAGACGGGGAGGCGGCCAATCATGACTGGCGGCCTCAGGCTCTTTCCCGAAGAAGCGTCCACACAGGCTCCCGACACGGACGCGCTCTTCCTCATTCTGGTGATCGTTGCGGCGTCGATCATCATTCTGGTCGTGACATTGATCGTCACGTTTTCGCTACGCTACCGGCGCGGGACCACAGCAAACCGCGGATCGCTTCGCCCCCTGATCTCACGCGAATTCGAGATAGGCTGGACCGCGGGGACGTTCTTCCTTGCCCTTTTCCTGTTCTGGTGGTCGGGCAGTTCCGATCTTTCAACGCTTCAGCCGCCGCGTAACGCGATGGAGATCCACGTCGTCGGCAAGCAATGGATGTGGAAGACGCAGCACGCGAATGGCGCGCGCGAAATCAACGCGTTGCATGTGCCCGTCAACGAGCCTGTCCGGCTCGTCATGACATCGGAGGACGTCATCCATTCCTTCTTCGTGCCCGACTTTCGCATCAAGCGCGACCTCCTGCCGGGCCGCTACACCGAAACCTGGTTTCAGGCCACAAAGACGGGCGCCTACCACCTCTTCTGCACGCAGTATTGCGGAACCGAGCATTCCCGCATGATCGGCCAGATTGTGGTCATGCCGAAGGATGACTTCTCGAAATGGCTGAGCGGCCAGCCTCAGGCGGAAGACATTCCGAAGGAAGGCGCGGCGCTCTTTGCCTCGCTTGGCTGCTCCGGCTGCCATGAGGGAAACGCGCGGGTTCACGCTCCCCGCCTGCAAGGCGTCTATGGCCGCCCGGTTCATTTAAGCGACGGCCGCGTCATCACAGCGGACGACGCCTACATCCGCGAGTTGATCCTGCAGCCCGAGAAGGATGTCGTCGCGGGTTACAAGCCCTTGATGCCGAGCTTCGAGGGTCTTGTCGGCGACGACGAAATCCTGCGCCTGACGGCTTACATCCGCTCGCTCAAAGATCAGGGGAGATCCTGATGACCGATATCACGATTGGTCAAAGCTCGCCCAGGCGGCCCGCTGCTGTTCCGCCCGCCCACTCTTACCTGGACACGCCGAGCCTCCTGTCGTGGCTCACGACGACGGACCACAAGCGCATTGCCATACTCTATGCGATCACCGTCACCTTTTTCTTTTTGGTCGGCAGCGGCGCAATGGCCGTGATTCGGTTGGAATTGATGACGCCCGAGGCGGATGTCGTGAGCGACGAAGCCTATAACCGGCTTTTCACGCTGCATGGCGTGGTGATGGTCTGGTTTTTCCTGATCCCATCCATCCCCACCATTTTCGGCAATTTCCTGATACCGCTCATGATCGGCGCCAGGGATCTCGCTTTTCCGCGGCTCAATCTCCTGAGCTGGTACCTGAACCTTTTCGGCGGGTTTTTCGTCCTTTACGTTCTCATATCGGGCGGGGTCGACACGGGCTGGACCTTCTACACACCCTATTCCACCATGTTCGCGAACGGGGCGGTGATCGCTGCCGCCGCAGGAGTTTTTCTCGCCGGCTTCTCCTCCATCGCGACCGGCATCAACTTCATCGCCACCATCCATATGCTCCGCACAAAAGGCATGACGTGGTTCCGTCTGCCGCTGTTCGTCTGGGCGATGTACGCGGTGAGTATCGTCTTCATTCTGGCTACGCCGGTGCTCGCCATTACGCTCATTCTGATATCGGCCGAGCGCTATTTTGGCCTTCCCATCTTCGATCCGGCGAATGGCGGCGACCCGCTCCTCTTTCAGCACCTGTTCTGGTTCTACAGCCACCCGGCGGTGTACATCATGATCCTGCCCGCCATGGGGGTCGTGTCGGAAGTCATCACCTGCTTCGCGCGGCGCCAAGTCTTCGGCTACACGTTCATGGTCTATGCGCTTGTGGCGATTGCGGCGATCAGCTTCTTCGTCTGGGGCCACCATATGTTCGTGTCCGGCATGTCGCCCTACGCCGGGCTTGTCTTCTCGCTGTTGTCCTTCGTGGTCGCCGTGCCGTCGGCGATCAAGGTTTTCAACTGGACGGCGACGCTGTTCCGGGGAGAAATCACGTTCCCGGCGCCGATGCTTTACGTGCTCGGCTTTCTGGGCCTCTTCACGGTAGGGGGACTGACCGGGCTCTTCCTGGCTTCAATCCCCATCGACGTTCATGTGCACGCCACTTACTTCGTGATTGCGCACTTCCATTACATCATGGTGGGCGCCTCTGTATCGGCGCTCTACGCGGCGTTGCATTTCTGGTGGCCGAAGATCACTGGCAAGATGTATCCGGAATCCTGGGCGCGTTTCGCCGCCATCCTGATGTTCTTCGGCTTCAACTTCACGTTCTTCCCGCAGTTCGTCCTTGGCTATCTCGGCATGCCGCGGCGGTATCACGTCTACCCGCCCGAATTCCAGGCGCTGAATGTCATGTCGTCGACCGGCGCGACGGTTCTGGCGGCGGCGTATCTCCTGCCGATCCTGTATCTCACATGGTCGCTTTTCACTGACAGGCAGGCGCCGGATAATCCGTGGAACGCAACGGGGCTGGAATGGCAGACCGCCTCGCCGCCGCCAACGGAGAATTTTGTAACTCCCCCAACGGTCGACAAGGAGCCCTACGATTACGGCGACGAGGATGGGGACCGCGACCGGCCCGCAAAACCGCAGCTCGAAGGGGCCGGATCATGAGCAGCGCCACAATCGGCGACGCAGCTATTCCAGCCGCCGAGCCCGCCGTCCCCGAACAGTGGGAGACGCTTGAAGAGGAGCAGAAGGCCGCGAGCTTCGGGATGTGGCTGTTTCTCGGCACCGAACTCTTGTTCTTTGGCGGCTTGTTTCTCTGCTACACGGTGTACCGCTTCACGCATACAGAGGGATTTCTGGCCGGGGCGCGGGAAACGGATATCCGGCTCGGATCGATCAATACGGTTATCCTGCTGACGAGCAGCCTGACCATGGCGATGGCCGTTCAGGGCGGCCGGGCGGGCTTGCGCGGCCTCGTCTGGAAATGCCTTGCCGCGACCGCGCTTCTCGGCGCGGCCTTTCTCGCCGTCAAAGGCTACGAGTGGAACGAGGACCTTAACCGCCATCTCTTTCCGAATGCGCATTTTGCGATAGCGAAACGAGGCGCGCCGATGTTTTTCGCCCTGTATTGGGTGATGACGGGGCTCCACGGCATTCATTTGACGATCGGCGCCGTGATCGTGGCGCGCCTTGCGTGGCTCATGCGCGGCCTCACGTCGCTGAAGATTCCCGATCTTGTGACGATCGGCCTTTACTGGCATTTCGTCGATACGGTTTGGATTTTTTTGTATCCGCTTCTCTACCTTTCCGGGCGCGCGCCATGAGCGACGGCGCCGAGCGCTCGATCCGGCGGCTCTGGTTCCGGAATGGGAGAATCCTGCTTGCGCAATTCGGCTTGCTGGCAATCTCGGTCGCGGCGGCTTTTGCGCCTTTGAACGGCTACAACACGACGGTCAGCGTGCTCATAGCGTCGATCATGGCCACGATCGGACTCCTGTTTTTCATGGGTCTCCTGCGGGAAGGCGTGCTCTTGAGGCTTGCGGCGGCGGGCGGATTCTTCTGGCTTACCATCCTGTTCACGCTCACGTTCGCCGATTATCTCACACGCGCCGGCTGAGGCCCCGATCGCCAATGGCGTCCTGGAGCGAAATCGATTGATCTTAAGCAAAGCGGCCGGGACCATTGACAGATAAAGGATCGTGAAAAGACCGTTCGGTAGGGCTTATTCTTCGGAGATGGACATAGGCAAGACCCGCAAATCGGCGGAGCCAGAGGAATCGGTGCTGCGCGACGCGAAGGAAGTGACCGCACTCGAGCAATACAATTATTTGGCCGGCCGCCCGAAGCCACGCAAGCCGCCCAAAAACTACAAGTATCTCGACGAACTCGCCCATCTGCAGTTCGAGCTGATCAAGCTGCAGGAATGGGTTCGCCTGCAGGGCTTGCGCGTTGTGGTCATTTTCGAGGGCCGCGACGCCGCCGGCAAGGGCGGCGTCATCAAGCGCATCACCCAGAGCTTGAACCCGCGCATCTGCCGCGTGGTGGCGCTCGGCACGCCGACTGAGCGCGAGCGCGGCCAATGGTATTTTCAGCGCTATGTCGCCCATTTGCCGGCGCCGGGAGAAATCGTCCTATTCGACCGCAGTTGGTACAACCGCGCAGGCGTCGAGCATGTCATGGGCTTCTGCTCGCTGGAAGAGTACCATGAGTTTCTCCGCTCTTGTCCGCTGTTTGAGGAAATGCTGGTTCGCTCCGGCATTCACCTGTTGAAATACTGGTTTTCGGTCAACGACGAAGAGCAGGAACGGCGCTTCCAGGAGCGGATACGCAACCCCGTCAAGCGCTGGAAGCTCAGCCCGATGGACCTCGAGTTGCGCAGGCGCTGGGTCGAGTACTCCAAAGCGAAAGATGTAATGCTGGCCCACACCGACCACGAGAAGACGCCGTGGTGGGTCGTCAATGCCGACAATAAAAAGAGGGCGAGGCTGAATTGCATCGCGCATTTACTCAAACAGATTCCCTATCACGACATGACGCCGGTCGAAATCGAAGTGCCTCCGCGGCAGGATGACATCGGATATAAACGGCCTAAGAAGTCGAACCAGCGCTTTGTGCCCCAGGTTTATTGACCTGACGTCGGGGGCGATGGCGCCGCTGATCCAATCTCAATGTTTTCGGCATGCTGGCGGCCCGCCATCTTTCAAAAGTGAAATAACGCAATTTCGTTCGGCAAGGTTATTCTCGGAATAGAGCTGCCCATCGAGATAGGCCTGTAAAGGTGGAGACAGCCACCAACTAAGCGCGACACTTTTATAGGCGATTTGCTTTTGCATGCTCATCATCATTCCATGCATTTTTTCTTGCGGCTTCATCTCGTTGCCAGTGTAAGTCCTGATAAACTCCCAAAAGCTCTCCTGCGGTTGCGGACAGACATGAATTTGGGCTGACGAAGGAATGCCCCCATTCATTTGGGCTGCATGTTGCGGCAGTTCCAAAATCGTCTCGTACCCCCGCGTGACCCGCGTCGACATGACCGTGAGGGGGTCCGGTAATGAGCCCATGGGCCTGAAGTTGTCTATTTCCGGAATGTGGGGGGCGGCAGGGAAAAGCGCCTGCATGGTGCAGTCGTTCGACGCTTCAAACCAAGATGGGTCGCTCGATACATGCATTATAAATGGCAGAAGCCTCCCATCTAAGGCCTTGATGGCGCGCGCAATATCAAGCGCCGTCACGATCCCCGAATTATCGAAATAGCCGCCATCGACGACGCTATCGGTCAGTTGAGATTGCCGGTCCCTGACGTCGGCATGGGGACTGACGAAGGGTGAGCGCGCACTGACGCTTGCCGCGGTGCTCAGGCGCACATCGATGGATACAGGCTTCCTGTCTTTGCAGGCAGTAACCGGGGTGAAAAGGGACGGTATGATACCGGCTGCCCACTGAAGCGGGCTGACGGCTGGATAAGTGTCGGTCATGGGATCGGGATAAGGGGCGCAGAGAAGTTCATGAAAATCGTAGGTATCCGGAAAAACCATGCTCCTGCCCGTGCCCATTGGGTCGGCAATTTTTATCGGCGTCAAAATCACGCGCCGGCCGGTGCCGATAGAGGTGGCGTTCAGGAACAACAGGGGCGTCCAGCTATCCGGGCTGGGCGCCAGCATCTGCAAAGGCCCGGACAAGGGAGAGGTTTTCCGTGAGGTTCCGTAGACATCGTCAAATGCATCCTCCCACGCCGTTTCGAGGACGCCGGCGCGATCCATGACATGCGGCAGCATCGATACCAGTGAGATGTCCCGGGCGAAATATGCGGCCAGGATTGGAGACACGAAGTCGTTCGATAACGCGGCCTGCAGAGTGTCCTTGTATGAGACAAAATTCGTCAGAAAATTCTTTGTGGCCTTCCCGCTATCCGGCCCGCTCACGCCTGCTTCGACCGGAGTCGCGGCGGCCACCAGATTGGGGAACCACAGTCTTTGTTTATAAAGCGCTTTCTTAAGTTCTGCGACCGTCTGCTTGGGCTGAGCTTTCAAAGCGCTGACGAAAAAAGCCGCTCCGACGGAACTGCCGGAAACGCTCGATATGGCGAAAAGCTGCTGGTGAAAGGGCCGTGCTGTTGGGTTTTTCTGCTTGTCCAGGCTGTCGTCTTCAAGCGCGCCGAGTAAACTTGCCAGGAGGAAAGCGGCGCGGCTGCCGCCGCCCTCGCCGGCAACGATGATAGGACGGGGCAGCCGGCAAGTTTGGGGCTGTCTGCCGGCAGTTGCTCGCACCCTTTCGCGGTCCAGCCGCTGGCGGCCTTCCAATCCTTAAGCGCCTCGGCAAAGCCAACGGGCTTTGACGCCGCCTGCTGTTCCTTGGATAATTCGGCGATGCGAACATCGTGGCCATCGCCAATGAGCAAGGAGAAGAGGACGCCTCCGGCTATGAAAGCAAGAATGAACGGAAATTGGTGGCGTTTCGATAGAAGGGCGAAAATCGTCAGGAATGGCAGCCAGGCGCCAAACAAAACGAGGAGCAAAGGCGCGCGGTTGAGAGAAAGCGAATCCGCCAGAAAATTCCAGGCAGCCTGAAGCTTAGGATAAGAAGACATGTCGGGCATCGCAAACAACTCACGAAGCGTATCCGAATATGAAATGAAATGAATAGCGGCAAGGACCGTCAAAACCCCGCAGAGGCAACACATATAGACCCACATGAAGACCCTGGCGCGCTGTGCTGCAACCCATGTCTCTTCCGTGACGAATTCAGGTTTGAGCGCCGTCAGATAAGGATCGTCCTCATTTTGATTGGGAGCGGGCTTCCCCGAAAGGGTCTCAATCTGAACCAGCGATTTTCTGGTAACCCCGGGCTTGCTGCGCTCGATAGCTTCCATCCGGCGCCTGTAATAGCTGATGAATACATTGCGCATCATGATCGCAACAATGATGCAGGCTGTAGCGGCGCAAAGCGCTATGAGATGGGTCGTCAAGAGTTGCCTTAGTACAAACTCGTTCTCGTTTCCACTCGTTGGCGACGGAAGGTTTTCAGACGCCGAAATCATGCCGACGAGGACCGCCACAAAAGCGACGATCGCGTAGAAGCGAGGAAAGACAAAAATATAGAACTTAAATCTCTCCTCGGTATCGATACCGATCAGGTCCAAATTCTGGAGAAGCAGCAGGCGCGCCGCGAAGACGAGCGGCAGCGCCCAGACAAAAATACCAATAAGATAGAAGTAGCCCCAGTAGAGGGCTTCCTGGCCCCAATGAGGCCGTGCGTCCACCAGTACGTCTTGAACTTGAGGAAGCGATGCAAAAGCGTAAAGCGCTATGAACACGCTGAGAACGCTGAAAAACGAAACTCCCAGAGCGCGAAGGAAAAGCCGGGCTGCTGAAACGCGGCGAGGATTGCGGGCAGCCGCCGGCTGCGCGGCGGCGCCTTCCAGGGTGTCTCGCTCCCCGCCTGGTTGCGAAGCTGCTGTGCTCATGATTGGGGCGCCTCCGAAAGGCGCTTGCGCGCAAAACCGCGATGCCGGCGGCATCGTTCCTTCGCGCCAAAAACCGTCCGAGGCATCGCCGCCTCACGCGCAAGCTACGACGATGATTCCGCTCGACCGCGTTCTGTTTGCATAGCCATTCTTGTCTTCATGGTTGAGCGTCAGTGAAAAGACGGGCAAGTTTTCCAAGCCTCCTCGTTGTTTCGAGGACGGCGCGTCTGGGGGATGTCGGTTCGACCGGCCGGCATCGTCCGGGACTGCCGCAGGGAGCAATGGGATTTTCTTGTTGCGCGCCGCTCGATTGCGCATTCTCTGTCCATGCCTCCCGTCACCCGCTTCGCTCCGAGCCCGACCGGTTATCTGCATCTCGGCCACGCCTATTCCGCGCTCTTCGCTTACGAGGCGGCGCGGGCCGGAGGCGGGCGGTTTTTCTTGAGGATCGAGGACATCGATCCGGTGCGCTGCAGGCCGGAATTCAGCGAGGCCATCTTCGAGGATTTGCGCTGGCTGGGGCTGAGCTGGGAAGAGCCGGTGCGGCGGCAATCGGAGCACATGGAGGATTATGCGGCGGCGCTGGCGAAACTGCGCAGCCTGGGGTTGCTGTATCCCTGCTTTTGCACCCGCCGCGACATCGAGCAGGAGGTTGCGGCTTCCGCCGGCGCGCCGCATCTGGCGCCTCAAGGGCCGGATGGGCCGGTCTATCCGGGGACATGCCGGGCGCTCGATCCGGAGGAGCGCGCCGCGCGGTTGAGGAACGAAGCGGCGAACTGGCGGCTGGACGCCGCAAAGGCGTTTGCGCTGACGGGGCCGTTATCCTGGAACGACCGCGACGCGGGGCGGATCGAAGCCGCGCCGCTCGATTTCGGCGATGTGGTGCTGGCCCGCAAGGATGCGCCAGCGAGCTACCACCTCAGCGTCGCCGTGGACGACTGGCTGCAAGGCGTCACGCTCGTCACGCGCGGCAAGGACCTCTTCCGCGCTACGGACATTCACCGGCTCTTGCAGGCGCTGCTTGGCTTCGATACGCCGGACTATCGCCACCATGAACTTCTGACGGACGCGAGCGGGCGGCGCTTTGCGAAACGGGACAGGGGGCTGACGCTGCGGGCGCTTCGGGCATCCGGCAAGACGGCGGCCGAAGTGCGGAAGATGGCGGCGCAAACGTGAAATGCTGGCGGTTCGGGCGGCGGCGCAGGTTCAGGAACTTGATGGCGACCGTTCGCGCGCATGTCCTTCGATGTGGCATTCGCGCGTGAGCATGACTCCTAATCGGTTCTTGACCGGGGCGGCGAAGTTCAGGAAAAGCCGCTCAGGAATTTTGCGTGGCTCGAGCTGAAGGCTTCATGGATGCAGTCCGATATCGAAATCGCCCGAAAAATACCGCTCAAGCCAATCGGCGCCGCGGCGGCTCGGCTTGACGTCCCCGTCAGCGCCCTTCTGCATTACGGACCTTTCAAAGCCAAGATTGACTTGAGCTGGCTCAATGCCCAAAGCCAACGCCCAAATTCCAAGCTCGTGCTCGTCACCGCCATCAGCCCGACGCCGGCCGGGGAAGGCAAGACGACGACCACCATCGGCCTCGTGGATGCGTTGAGCCGCCTCGGCGTTCGCGTGGCCGCCGCATTGCGCGAGCCGAGCCTCGGGCCCTGCTTCGGCATGAAGGGCGGCGCCACCGGCGGCGGCCACGCCCAGGTCGCGCCGATGGAGGACATCAATCTTCACTTCACCGGCGATTTTCACGCGATCACGTCCGCGCACAATCTTCTGTCGGCGCTGATCGACAATCATTTGTATTGGGGCAATGCGCTCGGCCTGAACCCGCGCAAAATAGGCTGGCGGCGCGCCGTCGATATGAACGACCGGGCGCTGCGCAATCTCGTCATCGGCCTCAATGGAAACGGGGCGGTGCGAGAAGACGGCTTCGACATCACGGCGGCTTCGGAGATCATGGCGGCGTTCTGTCTCGCGGAAGACATGAGCGACCTTGCTGCGCGGCTCTCCAGCATGGTCATCGGGGAAAAAGCCGGCGGGGGCCTCGTCCGGGTGGGCTCGCTGAACAGCACCGGCGGGATGATTGCGCTTTTGAAGGACGCCCTGCAGCCCAACCTTGTGCAGACGCTGGAAGGCGCTCCCGCGATCATTCATGGCGGTCCGTTCGGCAACATCGCGCATGGCTGCAATTCGGTGATCGCGACCAAGTCGGCGCTCAAGCTCGCCGATGTCGTTGTAACCGAAGCCGGCTTCGGCGCCGATCTCGGCGCGGAGAAGTTTCTCAACATCAAATGCCGGCAGTCTGGGCTGAAGCCCGACGCGGCGGTAATCGTCGCCACGGTGCGCGCGCTCAAAATGCACGGCGGCGTCGCCAAGAGCGATCTCGCCGCCGAAAACGTGGAGGCGGTGAAGCGCGGTCTGCCCAACCTTCAGCGCCATGTTGAGAACATGCGCAAGTTCGGCCTGCCCCTTGTGGCGGCGATCAATCATTTCGCCGCGGACACCGAAGCCGAATTCGACGCCATCGCCGATGCATGCGCCGAGTGGGGGGTGGACGCTATCGCCTGCACCCATTGGGCGGATGGCGGCAAGGGGGCGGAAGCGCTCGGGCGCTCGGTCGTGGCGCTGCTGGAACGGCCGGGCGAGATGCGCCTGCTTTACCCCGACGCCATGCCGCTTGCGGAGAAAATCCGCACGGTGGCGAAGGAGATCTATCGCGCGGACAAGGTCCAGTTTTCGACGGCGGCGAAACGGAAAATTGCGCATTTCGAGAAGGATGGCTTCGGCCGGCTGCCGGTCTGCATGGCGAAAACGCAATACAGCTTTACCGCCGATCCCGCGGCGATGGGCGCGCCAACCGGGTTCTCGCTGCCCGTGCGCGATGCGCGCCTGAGCGCGGGCGCGGGGTTCGTGGTGGCGCTCTGCGGTGACATCATGACAATGCCGGGGCTCCCCAAGATTCCCGCCGCGGATCATATCGGCCTCGACGAGAGGGGCCAAATTAAGGGATTGTGAGCCGGGCTGAGATGACAGATACGCGGCGCGGGCGCATTCATATTCTTTTATCGCCAGCTTAAGATTAAGCATTGTCCGAAGCTATTTAATTTACGCTTCGCATACAGCGCACAACTCTCTTTTTCGAGCCGGGACTGCGTCCTGTTTATCTTGTTGTTGTGGTGGAAAACACGAAAGCTTGTTCAATTTTTGTGCTCATAGGTAGTTTCCGTGGCTAGCCATTTGAAGTCCTATCGGCTTAGATCAGGCTGGTATCGAGCGCCGCATTGGGAGCGTGCTCGGTTGTATTAAAGTGCGAGGTTCGATGATGCCGATCCAGGTTCTTGAGTTGTTCAAACACTTGGTTGCCACCGGAAGCATGAGGGAAGCGGGGCGCGCATTGGGGGTTTCGCCCGCCGTAATAAGCAGTGAACTCGGCGCACTTGAAGATAGGTTGGGTGTTCTGATGTTTTTTCGCCCGGTGGCGCGACTGGAGCTTACCGCTAGCGGCAGGGCGTTTCACAAACGCGTACTGGCCATATTACCGGATGCTCAGGCTACGAAGTCGCCCAGCTTGGCCTTCACCCGCGCCAACAACGGCGTCAAATCCCATCGCCGCCTCCACTAGTGGCCCGAGTCATTGAAACTGAGGGTATAATGCGGGCGTCCTCGGTTGTGAATTGCCGAGGCGACAGAGATTCAGAACTGGCCATCAAAATCGATGACGGAGGCCACTATGCACAAGCACAGCCGGGGTCGGCCCCCGACCGGCTTGAGACTGTCATGCATCCCGGTCGACAGGAAGCCCAACAGGGGGGCTGAATTGGAGCACCCGTTTTTCAGCTGCCGACAAAACAAATATACGACAATTTAGCTGCGATCCCTTCGTTTTGTCGTGCGTCTTGCCGGAAAACCGCTTCACAGTTTTTTTCCGAGGCCCTGCCGAGATGCTCTCGCGATCAATGCCGATGCGCCGTTACGACAACCACTGGCTATAGGCGCTCTGCACATCCGTCAACAAGGTGTTGGCGGCGGTCTGAGAGGTTGTGACGGTGCCCGTGTCCACCGCGCTCAGGAGATTATTCAGATCGGTGAGGAACGTGGATGTACTGTTCGTGCCCGACGTCGAAGAGCTTGAAGAGTTGCTGCTTGTCTGCGAGGTCGCGCTGTCGAGCGCATTCTGAACGATTGTGGCCGCGCTCTGTGCGTCGGTCATGTCCCCGGATTGAGCGGATTGCAGCAAAGTCACGAAACTTTGCGCCACGGAATCCGATTGGCCGGAGTGAAAATGCGGATGGGAGCCCCGCTGAGTGAGATCGCCGATGACGGTATCGGCGGCGGACTTGGAGGTGGTGGCGTCGCCCGACTGCACCGCGCTGATGAGACTATTCAGGTCGGTGGCAAACGTCGATTGAGTGCCGCTCGTGCTCGAAGTCGAAGAGCTTGTGGAACTGCTGCTTTGGCTGCTGAGCGCATTCTGAATGGTTGTGGCCGCGCTCTGGGCGCCGGTGAGGTCCCCGGATTCAGCGTCTTCGACCAAATTCGCGAGACTCTGCTGCAAAGAGTTCGATTGGCTGGACTGGGAAGGCGGCGGCGGAGGCGGGGCGCCCCGCTGAGTGAGGTCGCCGATAACGGTATTGGCGGCGGACTTGGAGGCGGTGGCGTCGCCCGACTGCACTGCGGTGATGAGGTTATTCAGATCGGTGAGGAACGTCGATTGAGCGCCGGTGCTGGACGTGGAGGAGTTGCTGCTGGATTGCGAGGCTTGGCTGCCGAGCGCATTCTGAATGGTTGTGGCTGCGCTCTGGGCGTCGGTGATGTCCCCGGACTCAGCGTCTTCGAGCAAATTCGCGAGGCTTTGCTGCAAAGTGTTCGATTGGGCGGACTGGGAAGATGTCGCCGTCACGCCCTGATCCTGAGACGAGGCCGTGTTCTGCTGGGAAGCCACTCCCAGCGCCAGATTGCTCAGGAGAGCCAACAGGGAATTTTGCGACTGGCCGGTCGCATCGGTCTGATTCGATGCGGTTTGCGACGAATCGCTGGATTGGCTTGAATCCGTTGTATCGCTGGAGCTGGTTGCGCTCTGTCCGCGATGGTGGTGTTGGTGGTGGTGGACCGTTCCGGCGCTATAAGCGCTGCCGATGCTCGAAATAGACATGCTTTCCTCACAAGGATCGTTCTCGATGTCTGCGCGCGGAGAGGACCTGCTGGGGACGCGTCCACTTCCCGGCGGGGTGCGCTTGATTCGGATAGAGGATACACGCTAAGCTTGTGCTGAAGCTTGCCACTAATCGCGCCGTGTGTCACCAGCCGTCTCTACCAGTGGTTGCTGATACATTTACATACACCCGTGCGAATGTATGAAGCTTCCCGTAAGTGGATAATCCGGCGGCGGGCCGTGGTTTTCACCCTCGGGCGGCTCCAGAAGGTCAAGGGTGGCACGCGCGGCTTGCGCAGGTTGCGGTTCTGCCTCCAGCGCCGCAACCCTTCCGCTGTGGGCTGCATGGAAAAGTGATGGGTGGTAAGCGGCTTGTACACCGCTTGATCGCCAGGACCGGCCGGATGGGATATAACGCTCCTTCTTTTTGCGCCAGGGAACAGCCGAAACCGAAGGAGATCGATCATGAGGCCTCGCCGCAGCGTTCTTTACATGCCGGGCTCGAATGCGCGCGCGCTCGAAAAAGCGAAAACCTTGGCGGCGGACGCGCTCATCCTCGACCTTGAAGACGCGGTTGCGCCGGACGCCAAGGAGACGGCGCGCGCGCAGGTCTGTCAGGCGGTGCAGGGCGGCGGCTTTGGGCCGCGCGAGCTTGTCATCCGGGTGAACGGGCTGGCCACGCCCTATGGGCCGGCCGATTTCGAGGCGGCGCTCGACGCCGAGCCTGACGCGATCCTTCTGCCGAAGGTCGAGACGCCGGCCGAGCTGGAGCATGCCCGCAAGATGGCGCCCGCCGGGACCGGTATCGCGCTCTGGGCGATGATCGAGACGCCGCTTGCGATCCTGAACCTGAGGGAGATCGCGCAGGCGGCCGCCGCGGCGGAGTTGCCGCTGACCTGCTTCGTACTCGGCACGAACGATCTCATCAAGGCGACGCGCGCTCAGACGCAGGCCGACCGGCTGCCGCTTCTGGCGTGGCTGTCGCTGACGGTCGCGGCGGGCCGCGCCTTCGGCATAACCGTCGTCGATGGCGTCTACAACGCGCTCTCGGACGAAGCCGGCTTCCGCGCCGAATGCGTGCAGGGCCGCGCGCTCGGCATGGACGGCAAGACGCTCATCCATCCGAACCAGATCGCAGCCTGCAACGAGGTCTTCTCGCCTTCGCCTGAGGAGATCGCCGCCGCGCGCAAGATCGTCGACGCCTTCGCGCTGCCGGAAAACCAGGGCAAGGGCGCGATCAGCCTCGACGGGCGCATGGTGGAGCTGCTGCACGCCGACATCGCGCGGCAGACGCTCGCCATCGCAGACGCCATCGCCGCCAAGGGCTGAGCGTGGCGGCGGGACTCAAAAAGGAGGGACGATATGGCCGCTCCTAGCTCTCTATCTTCTTCGCGTCGCGGTTATCATCCTTCTCGCTTCGATTGCGGCTATGGTGAGAATACTGCGTGAGTACGAGCGGGCCGTGGTTCACCCTCGGCCGCTTCCAGAAGGTCGAGGGTCCAGGTCCGGTGCTGTCGATCCCCTTCACCCGGCAATGGCGCACGCCGGACCGGGATGCGATCTCCCGCGACAAGATTAGGCTCGATCGACGCCGGCGGCGCGCTGCAAGCGCCAGCCCTGCTGGAACGGCCTGATGATGAAGCGGGTTAGGCTTCCACATGGAGGATTTCATGTTGCAAGCCTCAGCCACGCCAGCGGCCGCTGGCGGCGAACGCCCGCCCGAGACGATCCTCATCGAACTGACCGTGCGCAACATCTGGCGAGCCCGGATGTGAAAAGGAGCGTAAACGAGTGACCGCCAGCCAAAAGCTGCTACAGCTTTACTTCATCCGGCACGGTGAGACCGCATGGTCGCTTTCCGGCCGGCACACGGGGCGCACGGACATTCCGCTGACGGCGCATGGCGAAGACGAGGCGCGCGGCCTGGCCCCGCGCCTGCGCGCGGCCGAGTTCGCTCGCGTCCTGACAAGCCCCCTGCAACGGGCGGAGCGAACTTGCGAGTTGGCGGGCCTTAGGGCTTCGGCCGGCATCGAGCCGAACCTGTCCGAGTGGGACTATGGCGATTACGAAGGACAACTCTCCGCGACCATCTGGAAGGCGCGTCCTGGCTGGAACTTGTTTCGGGATGGCTGCCCCGGCGGCGAAACGCCCGCTCAGGTTTCGGCCCGCGCCGACCGGCTCATCGCGCAGCTTCAAGGGCTGGAAGGCAACGTCGCGCTGTTTTCGCACCGCCATTTCGGATGCGTCCTCGCCGCGCGGTGGATCGGGCTGCCGGCGGTGGAAGGCCAGCACTTCGCGCTCGGGCCTGCCTCGCTCAGCATTCTCGGCTACGAAGCCAGCCACCCCGCGACGCGCGTCATAGCGCTTTGGAACAGCGTCCCGCCATCGCCCGGCGCCGCATGAAACAGCGAGGCCAATCATGAGCGTTTCCAGCCCGGCGATACAACCCTCCCGCCATCTCCAGAAGCTGCGCGCCGCTATTTTCGATGTCGACGGCGTCCTGCTTGCGTCTCCCCATGAGCGCGCCTGGCGCGAAGCGCTCGAAGGTTTTGCCGATCCGGCTCGCTTCACCCCGGACATGTACGAGGATGAGGTCGCCGGCAAGCCGCGCCTCGCGGGCGCCGTGGCGGCGCTGAAGGCGCTGGGCGTCCCCGACGCCGCCGGACGGGCGGCCGCCTATGCTGAGCGAAAGCAGAAGCGGCTCGAAGAATTGATTCATTCCGGGAGCGTCGCCGCCTTTCCCGACGCGCTCCGCCTCGTCCAGGCGATCGCCGCATTGGGATGGCCGATGGCCGCCGCGTCGTCCTCGAAAAACGCCAACGGCATGATGAAGGCGATCCGCCTCCCGTCCGGCAAAAGCCTGCTCGATATGTTCGCCGTGAATGCGCCAGGCTGGGATTTGCCGCGAGGCAAGCCGGACCCGGCGATATTCCTGCTCGCCGCCAAGGGGCTGAAGGCGGAGCCCGCATCATGCTTCGTCGCCGAGGACGCGCCCGCCGGCATGGAGGCGGCCCGCGCTGGCGGCATGGCGGCTCTCGGCGTGGCGCGGCGGGGAGACGAGGCCATCTTGTGGGCGGCCGGAGCGGATGTGGTGGTGACGAGCCTCGATGAAGTCGCAATCGACGATCTTGCAGCGGGGCGGCTTTCGCGCAAGCCATCTTAACCGAGAGGGAAGACCATGGAAGAAGCTTTGACGCCAACCGCCGATCCCGCTTGGATCCTCACTGCGGATGGCTACGATCCGCTTCGCGAGCATAGCCTCGAATCCCGTTTCGCGATCAGCAATGGCTTTCTCGGCATAAGAGGCGCGCGCGCGGCGACGAGGGGCGCGCGTTGGGTCGTCCCGCCGCGCACCTATGTGGCGGGGTTGTTCGACAGGCCCGATGGCGAGGAGACCGCGGCGGAGCTTGTCCCCGCCGCGGACTGGCTGAAAGTCCGCATCCTGACGCCAAGCGGAGCTTTGCCGCATCATCCTGGCGCCGTGTCGTCGCATCGCATGACGCTCGATGTGAGGCGCGGCGTCTTGCTGAGCGAATTCAAGGATTTGAAAGCGCCAGAAGTCAGCCTGAGCATCCGCACATTGCGCTTCGTTTCGCTGAGCGAGCGCGCGGCCGGGCTGCAACTGATCCGTCTGCAGATCGAAGAAGGAGAGACCGAAATCGAACTGGAGGCGTCGTTCGAAGGGTTGAACCTTGGGCTCCTGCCCGAAATGCTCGATCGAGATCTCGGCGCGTGGCGCACCCGGCATTCGGGCAAAGTCCTCGCCATCGCCGCCGCATCGTCGCTCCAGGTCGGTGGTGAAGACCTCGCGGCGTCCGCGCTCGGCGACTTGAAATGGTGCTGGCGATGGGCATCCCGCCCGGGACAGATCGTGAGTTTCGAGCGCTCCGTCGCCATCGTGCGGAGCGACAGCGAAGCGTGCGACCCTGTCCCGCTCGCGCGCGAAAAGCTCGGCGTCGCGCGGCAAGCCGGCTGGCGCGGCGCGATGACGGCGCACGAGGCGGCCTGGGCGAACCGCTGGCGGCGCAGCGGCGTCGAGGTCGAAGGCGATCCGGCGGCTCAGCAGGCGTTGCGTTTCGCCATCTATCACCTGAACAGCGCGGCCGATCCCGGCGATGAGCGCGTATCCATCGGGGCCAGGGCGCTGACCGGCGCCGACTATCATGGGCATGTCTTCTGGGACACCGAGATCTACCTGCTTCCCTTCTACATCCTGACTTGGCCCGAAGCGGCGCGCGCGCTGCTCATGTATCGCTTTCACACCCTCGACGGCGCGCGGGCGAAAGCGGCCCGCCTGGGCTGGCGCGGCGCTCTTTATGCCTGGGAGTCGGCCGACACGGGCGAGGAGACGGCGCCGGAGCAGGTGATCGGTCCGGACCGTCAGATCGTCCCCATCCTGTCCGGCACGCAGGAGCAGCACATCAGCGCGGACGTCGCCTACGCCGTCTGGCAATACTGGCAAGCGACGGAGGACGATGGATTCCTCCGCGCCGCCGGAGCGGAGATCGTTCTGGAGACGGCCCGCTTCTGGTCCAGCCGCGCAGGGCTGGAAGCGGATGGCCGCCGCCACATCCGTGGCGTCATCGGACCGGACGAATATCACGAGACGATAGACGACAACGCCTTCACCAATGTCATGGCGCGCTGGAACATCCGGCGCGCGCTCGATGTGGCGGCCCTGTTGTGCGAGCGCTGGCCGCAGGACTGGGCGCGGCTGTCGTCGCGCCTCGAACTCGGCGAAGCCGAGCTGGATGAGTGGCGCGCGGCAGCGGAGACAATCGCCACCGGTCTCGATCCAAAGACCGGGCTTTTCGAGGAATTCGAGGGATATTTCGGCCTGGAAAACATCGACCTGGCGGCTTATGCGGGCCGCACCATGCCGATGGACGTGGTGCTGGGCCGGGAGCGGACGCAAAAATCCCAAGTGGTCAAGCAGGCCGATGTGGTGGCGCTGCTGGCGCTCTTGCCGGAAGAGTGCGCGGGCGCCTCCAGGGCGGATAACTTCCATTACTACGAGCCTCGATGCGACCACGGCAGTTCGCTGAGCCCCTCCATGCACGGCCTCGTCGCGGCGCGGCTCGGCCGGCCGGAAATGGCTCTGCGCTATTTCCGGCAAAGCGCGGCAATCGATCTTTCGGATTGCCATGCGGGGATTGACGGCGGCGTCCACATCGCGGCCCTTGGCGGGAACTGGATGGTGGCCGTGATGGGCTTTGCGGGCTTGTCCCTGCAAACGGACGGCGTCTCCTTCGACCCAAAGCTGCCGGCGGCTTGGCGCAGTCTCGCCTTTGCCATCCAGTGGCGCGGCCGCAGCCTCAGGATCACGATAGACCAGGATAGGCGCAGTCTCGAAGCAACGCTTGAAGATGGCGAGCCGATGACGCTGGGCGCCGGCGGAGTGCGGTACAATCTCCGCCGGGATGAGAAGCTGCGCGCCTCTTTCGATCGGCAAGTTGCGGCGGCATAGTTGGCGAAATCCCGCCCAAAAAATTCGTCAGCGCTTCGTGCAGCGCTTTTCCGCCACGCGCATGGCGAACGATTATGTTTCCCTCTATCGCTCGCTCCTTTCCTCAGCGCGCTCCCTCACTGGCGAGGAACGGGATACCCAGCATCGCTCGCCGGCAGGCAAGCTCGGGAACTACTCGACGAGACTTCACGTGGTTTAGTTGGGACTTCTAACTGGGAGCGTGCATCCAAGCCGGTCTTCGTGCCGATGAAGCGGCTGCGCCTCGACTGATGCGGGTTTGTCAGCCGTAGGATGGGATAAGCCTCGCCGTCGTATAGGGCCTTGATTTCGAGGGCATTGAAATCGAAACGTGATGGCGGCGCTGTCAGGGCAGGGCGATCTGGCCGCGGTGACAGCGCTGATTGAGGCGCGGTTCGGCGAACGGGCGCAGGGGCGGCTTCGAAGCCCGCTACTCCGCGGCGGCGATGAGCGGCTTCGCGGGCTCTTTCCCCTCCTCAACTTCCAGCGCTTCGATGCGCCGGCCGCGCTCCGCGATCCGGCCCGCCGCCGCCGCGATCTTGTCCAGGTCCGGGCCGAGCTGGCCGAACCGGCGCTGGAACTCGCCGACGCGCTCGGCGAGCTTGCCCACATCGCCGACAAGCAGCCCCACCTCGCGCTGGATCGCGCCCGCCTGCTCGCGGGTGCGCACGTCCTTCAGGATCGCCATCATGGTCTGCACCGCGAGCATCAGCATGTTCGGCGAGACGATGACGATGCGCTCGCGATGCGCCTTCTGGATGAGGTCGGGGAAGCCGTCGTGCAGCTCGGCATAGATGGACTCGGCGGGCACGAACAACAGCGCGGTGTCCTGCGTCTCGCCGGGGATGAAGTATTTCGCGGCGATGTCCTCGATGTGGCGGCCCACATCGCGCCGCACGCGCGCCTGCATCTCCTTGCGCGCGCCCTCGCCGGCCGCTATGCGCAGCGCCTCGAAGGCTTCCAGCGGGAATTTCGCGTCTACCGCGAGAGGCGAGGTCGCGCTGGAAAGCTGGATGAGGCAATCGGGCCGCCTGCCGTTCGAGAGCGTGGGCTGGAAGCTGTAGACGCCCTTCGGCAGGCCGTCCTCGATAATGGCCTCCATGCGGACCTGGCCGAAGGCGCCGCGGGCCTGCTTGTTGCCGAGGATGTCCTGCAGCGAGACGACGCGGCCGGAAAGCTCGGCGATGTTGCGCTGCGCGTCGTCGATCACGGCGAGGCGCTCAGCGAGTTGCGCGAGATTGTCGGAGGTGCGCCGCCCCGTTTCCTCGACGCTTGCGCCGAGGTGCTGCGTCACGCGGTCGAGCCGCTCGTTCACGGTGCGCAGAAACTCTTCCTGGCGCACCGCTACGGCGTCGGCCATCTGCGCGAGGCGCTCCGAGCCGCGCCGGTTCGTGTCCTCCACGCTGGCGCCGAGATGCTGCGTCGTGCGGTCCAAGCGTTCATCCATCGCGCGGACGAATTGCTCCTGGCGCAGCGCCGCCGCTTCGGTCATCTGCGCGAGCCGCTCCGACGTGCGCCAATTCGCGTCCTCGACGCTTTCGCCAAGATGCCGGCTCACGCGGTCGAGCCGCTCATCCACCGCGCGCGCAAGCTCGCCCTGGCGCGCCGCCGCGATCTCCATCATCTGCGTGAGCCAGTCGGAAGTGCGCCGCCCCGTCTCCTCGATGCTGGCGCCGAGATGCTGCGAGACGCGGTCGAGCCGGCCGTTCACCGCGCGCGACAGCTCCTCCTGGCGCAGCGCCCCGGTTTCGCCCATCTGCGACACGCGCCCGCGCAGTTCCGCCAGCTCCAGACTCCGAAGCGCGCGCATTGTCCGCCCGCGCTTGCCTTTCGCGCGCCAGTATCGCCCCGTGCCGGATCGTCAGCGCGATCAGAAGCACGAAAGCGAACAGGGCGACGCCCGCGAACAGGATAAGCGCCATCAGCGGATCGCCGCGCAGCCAGGCCAGCGCCGTTTGGATTTGATCGTTCATCGGCCCCTCCGTTCGCGGATAGTAGCCAATTCGTTCTCCTGAACGAATCTGGAACATAGCCCTCGAAGCGCGCTCGCCGATTGAACCGGATGCGCGAACGGAACGCATTCCCGCCGCCGGATTCGCCGCGAACCGTCGGAGCGATTTCGGACGCAGGCGCGTCTGGCATCGGGCACGTGAGCGGAAAGTTCGCCCCTGCTGAAGGTCCAGCCGAAATCGGCGTCGCAGAGCGATGGACCTTTGCGTGCATCGAGCGGTGAGGTAGAATGGTAGAAGTTTGAAGTGAATTGCAGAACGCAAGATCGGCCATGAGCCTTAACATCAAAGACCCCGAAGCGCACCGGCTTGCGCAAGCTATTTCCCGCGCCACGGGCGAGAGCATGACGCGCGCGGTCACCGAAGCCCTGCGCGAACGCCTCGCCAGGATAGAACGCCGAAAGGGCAAGGCGAGCGTGAAAGAGTTGCTGGCGATTGCCGGCCGGGCGGCGGCTCATGTGAAGCGCCCCTATATCAGCCATGGCGAACTGCTCTACGATAAAGACGGTCTGCCGAAATGATCCTCGATACGTCCGCCCTGGTCGCTATCCTTTACGGGGAGCCGGAAGCCGCCGAATTCGCACAGCTCATTCACGATGCCGACGTCTGCCGCATGAGCGTGGCGAATTATGTTGAATTGGCGATGGTTGTCGAAAGCCAGCTCGGGCCGGCGGCAATGCAACAGGCGCAGACTTTTCTTCGGCGGGCGGCCATCGCCCTTGAGCCTGTAACGGCCGACCACGGAGAACTCGCCCGGCAGGCCTTTCTCGATTTCGGCAAAGGCCGGCACAAGGCAGGCCTAAATTTCGGCGACTGCTTTTCTTACGCGCTGGCAAAAGCGACAGGCGAACCTTTGTTGTTTAAGGGCCATGATTTTAATCAGACCGATATTGAGGCAGCATGATTTTTGCCATGAAACGACCACGCTGCCGGACGGCGGTGTGTGTTGGAATTCCGGCGCGATAGGCGCGAACCCGCCGCTCGTGTATTGAGGCGCGCGCGTGTATGCCCCTTTCGCGGCCGCCTAACCTGCGCCAAACTCTCTCAGGATGGGGGTGTATTTTCCACACAACTCGATCATTGCAATACACTATGGTTTAGATCGCTTTTAACGTTGCTGGGTTATGAGAGGATGCGACATGAAGCAGGAAAGGAATTTGGCGTTAGGAAACCCATCCTCAAGCCTTATCCAGCTTGGATAAAGACGCTTATTTGGTTCTCAGTTCTGGTATTTGGCGCCTTGTTTTGGTGGGCGGTCGCAAATCTCGCGCTAGCGTTGTTCGCGTATCTCTAGTCTTCGAGATTATCTTCGACAACAAGAACGCCGATAATCGCGCTGCCGTGAGAGACCGGGGTACGGGAACCCTATTTGAAGATCAGCAGGATTAGCGCGCTCCAAAACGCAATTCCGAAACTGGCGGCCGAAAGATGGATAAGCGCTCTTAGCCAAGCCGGATATGGTTCGATGACGCTAGAAGCCTGCAGATCAAACAAGAAGTCGCGCTCGTGTCTCATGCTACCCTCTCCCACAGAGGGAAACTGTTCTACCTTCTTCGGAAGAAGGTAGTGTTTCCAGGGAGCGTACGATTTTAGGAAAATCGCTTCACTGAGCGGAGCTTTTTTCTGGAACTTGGGCAAGGACCGGCCGCAAGGATCTGATCCCGCGCGTGAGAATCGTTGTTCGGGCAAATTCTTTCTCCGGCCGGAAAAATCCGGTTGGGCTCGAAACCTGCGATGTCCTTTTGCAGGGCAATAAGCGAACCTGCCCGTGTGACGATCGGGTGCTATCTCGCCGTCACGATTTGAGTGAAGCCATGTCGATGACGAAGCGGTACTTCACGTCTCCCTTAACCGTCCGGTCGTAGGCTTGGTTCACGTCCTTCATCGCGATCATCTCAATGTCGCAGGCGATGTTGTGCTCCCCGCAGAAATCGAGCATCTCCTGAGTTTCGGGCAGGCCGCCGATCAGCGATCCGGCCATGGAACGGCGCCGGAAGATGAAGGGCACGCCGTTGACGTTCGTCATCGGCTCGACCGCGCCAACGACCACCATCGTGCCGTCGCGCTTCAAGAGCGCCATATACGGATCGGCGTCGTGACCGACGGGAATGGTGTTGAGAAGAAAGTGGAAGCTGTTCTGCGCGGCGCTCATCGCGGCGGCGTCCTTGGAAATCAGAACCTCATCGGCGCCGAGTTTCCTGGCGTCCTCGCCCTTTTCGGGAGACGTGGTGATCATCACCGCATGCGCGCCCATCGCGTGAGCGAACTTCACGCCCATATGCCCCAGCCCGCCCAGGCCGATGACGCCCACCTTCTGCCCCGGCCCAACCTTCCAGTGCTTCAGCGGCGAATAGGTCGTGATGCCGGCGCAGAGCAGCGGCGCGGCGGCGGCAGGATCGAGATTGTCCGGGATGCGCAAGACGAACCGCTCATCGACGGTGATTTTGTCCGCATAGCCGCCGAAGGTCATCCTGTGCGGCGTACCGCCGATTTTGTCCTCGTTGCCGTAAGTGCCGGTAAAGCCGTTTTCGCAATATTGCTCCAATCCTTCATCGCAAGAGGCGCAGTGCCGGCAGCTGTCGACGAGGCAGCCAACGCCAACCAGATCGCCGGGTTTAAACTTGGTGACGCCCTTGCCTATCGCAGCCACGCGGCCCACGATTTCATGTCCCGGAACAAACGGATATTCGGTTTTGCCCCATTCGCTGCGGGCCATGTGAATGTCGGAGTGGCAGATGCCGCAATAAAGGATGTCGATCTGTACATCGGCGGGACGCGGATCGCGCCGTTCGAAGGTGAAGGGAACGAGTTCACTTGTGGCGGAATGGGTGGCGTAGCCGTGAGTATGGATAGTCATCTGTATCCTCTTGTTTCTGGTTCAGGACGCCTTGTGGACACCCAGCAGCAGCGCCGGTTTTTGTCTATATTACCCCAAACGCTCCCAGGTTTTGCCGCCCGTTCATAGAGCATATCGAGAACGGGACCGGCGAGGGCGGCTCACCGGCGGTGGCGTCGAGTTCGTTGTGGTCCTCCAGCCCGACGGCTCCTTCGGCCGCTTGCCGGCCTGCATGACGGAACCGGCAGCGTCTCGTTTCGAGATCTGCGATCAGCCGCACTTTCCACTCCAAATCCTGCGCGCGATGCGCGCCGATGGCCGCGGACCTTGCCGGATTTACCGGCCGGGCGCCATCGAAGCCTCCGCTACTACAAATCGCCATACGTTACGACCCTTTTACCAGGCGGTTATGTGGTATCATAATACCGCCAAAACCACCTGTTTTTGCAAAACGAACCCAATAGAGTTAATCGGCCGTCTATTCTGCAACGGCCCGGCGAGCGGCATAAGCAGGCAAATTCAGCGGTTGGCATAACCCCAAATCCCGATCAGCAGTGCGCCGGCTCTCAGTGGTGCGCCGGCAGCTATTTCTCCGTAACAGTCTGGACCGCCGGCGCTCCGCCCTCTCCTTCGCACAGCCACCGGTTAATAAGCGCTTCGTTACGTGAGCTTCGTCGCGCGTCGCTGCTTAGGGCCTGGCTGCGGGGTGTCAATCGGCACGCAAAATTGACCCCCTATCGGCGTCCAAAATTGACCCCGCTTACGGCGCCAAGCTTCAGAGAGGCGGCGGCGCAAGGGGAAACGGCTTAAGTGTTGGCCGGCCCGTCGAGGTTGACTTGAGGTAGCGTTCGCATCGAAGCCGGCGACGTGAAAGATATCCTTGTTGAAATCGATGCCGATGAGGCGCAGCGCCGTGCGTGCGCAATCGGGGAAAGGCCATTGACGGTGTAAAGCCTGGCCCGGATCGCATCGGCTGCAACGCCGCTACGGCCGATCCGAACGGCACAACCCGCTTTCGATAGCAAGTTTTATGAGCTCGGCCGTAGTTTTGACTTTGAGCCTCTTAAGCGCACGGGCGCGATGCGCCTCGACCGTTTTCGCGCTCAGTCCGAGGATGCGGGCGACGCCCTTGTTCGTGCTCCCTGACGCAAGCAAGGACACGACCTCGCGCTCTCTCGGCGTCAGGCTATCCACAATGCGGACAGCCGCGAGATTTTTGGCGACTTGCCGGCCGCCAGAATCCTCAACACCGCATCCCCCAGCCCTCATGATCTCTTCCGAGATGCGTTTCAAGCGCAAGGTTGCGGTGAGTTTGCTTTCCGCCTCGTCATGGGCAGGGTAGGAACAGATGGCGTAGGACTGCGCCTCGTCATTCCAGGTAATGAGAAGCGAGGTTTTCTCATTGGCGTGAACGTCGCTTACGATCGCAAAGGAGGGGATCGTGATCTTCGAACCGTCGTTTCCGCGCGGGAGTCCCGCGATTTTTCGGTCCATTCCCCTCAGCGGCGCAAAAGTCGTGCAGAGGGGCGTTCCAACCGGCAGCAGCTTGGCCAGGTTCCCAACCGCGAAGGTGACGACTTGGGCAGCATTCGCCGCAGCAAAGCCAAAGCCCGTTTGCTCGAACAAGGCGAGAGCGGAATCCCTTTCCTCCGCGCGTTTCATAAGGCCAGTCCCCGAGCGACACAGTCACGGGCGATCTTGGCGAAAGCGTCGGCCACGAGATATCCCGTTTTCGCGCTCGTCCAGATGAAGTCCACACCGACGCTCGCCGGCTTCAGACGCTCGTCGGAACCCGCGATCAAATCTATTTTGTTCATCACGATGGCAGCCGGCCTGCCGAGAAACTCCCGCTCGAAGCCGGTCCATAAATTCACCGCCGACTGCTGCGTCAGCGGACGGGAAACGTCCGAAATAATCAGCGCGCCGTTTGCGCCTTCCGAATAGATATGACGGAACACGTCCTCGGTGTATTCGCCATCGATATCCCAGATTAGCAGGTCGACATCCATGGGGAGGCCTGTAATCTCCCTTTTTATAGTATAGTCGCTAATATCGACGCCGATCGTGGCCTTGTAGCTGGAATCGAACATGTTGAAGACCAAGCGCCGCGCGAGCGATGTTTTTCCGACGCCAACCTCTCCTAAAAGCAATATTTTTAATGCACGCGTCTTCATGCCCGGCACCCTGCGCAAGGAGACCAAAGATCCTAGAGCCTCCCACAATTACGCTCTTATGGCGAACCCTTAAGGCGCCCCCTGTTTTCAGGCAAGGTGTTTGCTCCGGAGCGACGCAGGTTCTTGTTTTTCAAGGAATGCCATAAGCAATTTGGTCCGTTGCCACAGCCTTCGTATTAGGGAATCATCCTAATCGACGCGGTCTGTCAAAAATGTTCTTATCCCGCCCTGTTCTTAGGGAGCGTGGCGATGAAGATGGAAACCTCACTGAATCTAGCCGTCGATAAGGCCTCCCGCAAGTCGGCTCTCATGCTTGCCAAAATGCTGGTCTTCGCGATGGCCGATTTCGACGACCTAGGCATGCCCGATTGGAGCGACAAGCTTCATCAAGGCGTCAATGAGATCATGAGCAAATATGAGTTGCGCCCTGAAGAATTACGTGTCCTTAGGCGCGAATTGATGCAGTGACCGCGGGTCCGGAACGGCGCCGCGCAAAGTGGCGCGTTCGCGCTTCATTGAAAGTCTTTCTTCGAAAATGGTTAACTCTTGCCGGGTGAGATATTGAGCCTGTCCGCATAATCGATATGGTATGAAGCGTGTTTTCCCAAACAGGGCGGGTAATGGGGATATGCTTTCAGAGTCGGACAGTCAGCCGCAAGACGAGAACGCGGCCCCAGAAATCCTGATCATAAAGGACATCATTCTTCGCGATATCCGGCGCGCTCATGAAGCCCGAATGGACGCCATCCAGGCGCAGCTCGATGGCCTCGCCAAGGATTGCGAAGCCAAGTTCGCCGCGGTGCAGCAGCGCATAGACAGCCTCGCCGCAGTGTCTGAGGAATCGCAGAAGGTGGCTCTGGCCGAGCTGGGCGAAGCCATCTCCGATATCGCCCATCGCTTTCGCTTCGCGCAAGGAACGGCGAAGGATGTCGGCTAAGAATGACTATCTCGCGCTGAAGGATGTCCTGTTCGGCCACGAAAGCGCCGTTCTCGATGACGTGAGGCTCCTCGTCGCCAATCACGATAAGCAGATCGGCTCGCCGGAGCGCCTTAAGGAAAGCGTGGCGGATATTCTTGCCGGCGCCTTGAATGCGGCTGGGGTCAAGGACCGTCGTGGCCTCGCTCTATCCATAGCGCCCGTCATCATCGACGGCATCCGCAGTGAGATTCGCAATTCACGCAACGAGATCGTGGATGCGCTCTATCCCATCATGGGGCGGCTGACCTCCGCCTATGTCCTGAGCGCTTTCAGAGACTTCACCGAAGAGACCAATCGCCGGCTCGAAGGCGGCCTGTCCGGGCGCTTCATTTGGCTGCGCCTATACTGCCTCCTAACAGGCCAATCCTATGCGCAGCGCCTCCTGCGCTTCAAGACGGCGTTCCGCGTTCAGGAAATCATGCTGATCGACGCCGATACCGGCGCGCTGATCGACAGCTGGCAATCGCCGGAGCTTCATGCTGGAGAGCAATCGCTTGCTGCCGGCGAAGGTCGCGTTACGGGCATGCTCGCGGCGGTCAACAAATTTGCGGCCGAAGCGCTCAAGTCGAAACATAGGACGTTGCAATCGGTCGATCTTGGCGACTCTCAAATCTATCTGCGGATGACGGCAAAACTCCTGTTCGCCATTAAGTGCGAGGGGTATGCGAGGGCCAAGCTGCTCGCGACTCTCGACAAGACCGTCATCGACATTCTCGAAGTTTACGAGCCGCTTCTCGCCTCGCAGGACAAGCGGATCGCGACGGATTCGGCCCGCGAGGCGCTCGTTACGCTTGCGGAAAAAATCCAGGAGTCCCTGCTCAAATATCGGCGCAAGCCTTTGTTTGCGATGGCGCTTTACGGTACGCTCGCTCTTGCGCTGCTCTCCTTCGTTGGCTGGCGTCAGTGGCAGGGCATGCGCCTGGAGACCGTCCGCGCTTCGATCCGAGACATCGTAAGATCCTACCCCGGCCTCGCGGTCTATCCCATTGCTGTTGGTTTGGACGATCAAAACAAGGCTCTGCTCGTCTCGGGGCTCGTTCCAAGCGAGTCGATCAAGTCCGGGATCGAAAGGGCTTTGAAAGAGCGTGTCACGGCCCTGCCCGTCCAAAGCCAAATCCTGGTTCTGCCCGACGCGGCTCAAGTGGATCGCCTGCAAAGCGAACTCTCCAACACGAAAGCCAAGCTCGCGGCCCTTGAGGCGCAGGCAGAAGCGAACAAGGCAAGCGTGGAAGCGAGCTTGCGAGCCGTCAGCGCGGAAGTCTTCTCGCCCGAGCATCTGTTCGCCGGCTGGGCTCAGAAAAACGCGGTCTTTTTCGGCGAGGGAAAGCGTTTCCGAAATCCGGAGATGGCGGAGCGCCAATTTTCTGAATTAGCCAAGCTCATGAACGCGGGCGACTTCAAAGTTCTGCTGCTCGGGTTCACGGACACGCTCGGCCAGAGCAGGGACAACGCGCAACTCGGCATGGACCGCGCCAAGGCTGTAGCGGACGCGCTGATAAAGCATGGCGTCGGCGCAAACCGGCTGACTTTAGTGAGCCGAAAAGAGGAGGCTGTTGTGGCGACGGATACGGGGCCGGCGAGCAACAATCGCCGAGTCGAGTTCCGGCTGGACTTCGCCGGCGGCGAGCACAACTGATGGCTTGAGACCGCGGCCATATGCGCGAGCACAAGCTGCCCCATGCGACCATCCCCCCGCTTTGGAGAGGCCGGGCAGCGCTTTGCCGGGCGCGACGCCTTCATGGCCCATCTGCAAAGCCTCGGCCTCACGGACCTTACGGTCCAGCCCGGCCCGGTCCAGATCGCAACCGAAGCCGCGTTGTGGGGCTCGATTGTGGACCAGGGGCTCTTGGACGGCGCAGTCATCGACCGATGGCGCAGGCCAGTTCAGGATCGCTGAGCACGCGCTCTGCTGGGTCCATGCGGAACGCCTCATTCACAAGCTCGATACGTTCTGCAAGGCGCACGTCCAGGCGGAGGAGCGCATCCGCGGGTCCGGAACCGGCGCTACTCCGCCGCCGCGACGCCATCCCGGACGACGGATGCGCTCGACGTCGCCGCGGCCGGCGCCGTGCTGGCGAGCGGATTGCCTTTCCACGGCGGAATGACATAAATCGCGAGCGCCGTGCGCGGTCCCTCCGATTTGCCCACGCGCCGCGTCAGGTTCACAGCCGTTTCGCGGCTGGCCGCCGTGGCGTAAGCGGCGGCCGTTTGGCGGCAAGCCGCGTCCTCGCTGGCGCAAATGACCAGAAGCCCGGTTTCCGCAAGCCGCTCCTCACCGATCCACGGCGCGTGGCGCGTGTTGAAGTCCGTGAAATCCTTGATCTCGCCCTTGCCGTAAAAGGCCGCAACTGCCGAATAGGGAAGCGTGCCCGCCACGGTGCGCAAGGGCGAGGACGTCGCCTCGCTCCATTGCCGCGCCGCCTCCTCGGCGGCTTCGAGATAGGGCATGGTGACGATGGGCTTTTGCTGCGCGAACATGATGTAGGGCGCCGCCGCCGCCGCGATAGGCGCCGCCGCGGCCAGAACGAGAAGGTTGAAGCGGCCCGCGAAGACAGTCAGGCTGGAAACGCGAGGCCTCAACGCCTCCATGAGCATGAGCGGAACGAGAATGAAAACCGCCGTCGCGAAATTCGTCGAAAGCCGCACATGCCCGAGCAGCCCGACGATCATCGTGATCGCGAAGGGGCCGAAGGCGAGCACGCTGAGAAACGCCACGCGCGTGCGGTCGAGTACAGGGTCCGCGCGCGCCTCCGCCCGGAGCCTGCTCAGCAATACGAGCCCGATGACCACGGCGTGAAAGGCGAGGCATCCGACAAAGAAGGTCAGCACGCTGAAATAGGTTTTCTGGTCGGAGAAGGCCGTTTTCGTCTCGGCGTACTCCAAGGTCGGGAAGCCGTTCTGGACCAGCCATACGCCATGCGGCGCGATCAGAAGAGCCGCGACGAGAACCGCGAGATAGGGCGCCGCCGAGCGGTAATAGCGTTTCGCGTTCGGGTGAACGAGGCTCGCGATCGCGCAGGAGAGAAGCAGCACGACGCTGTAATATTTCGAAAGCAGACCCGCGGCCGCGCACACGCCGAACAGGGCGGCGTATTTGAGGCTCGGCCGTTCGATGGAGCGCGCAAACGCGTACACCGTCCACGGCCAGATGGAGAGCAGGATCGTGTTGGCGTTGAAGTTGAGCGAGAGGAACGTGTAGAAGGGCGTCGCGAACAGGAGCAGGAGCCCGGCGCGGCGCGCTTCCGAAGGGGCGTAGATGCCGTAGAGACGCCACACGCCTGTTATGGCGAGACCGCTGTTCAGCGCGCACAGCAGATAGAACGCCCAATTGCTGCGGGGAAAGACCTCGAACCAGCCGCCCGCGATCCACGCCCAGAATGGCGGGTGCTTGAAGTAGCCCAGCTGGAATTCATGCCCCCAGAGATAGGCCTCCAGCATGTCGGGATGCACGGGGCCTGGGTTTGAGAGGGCGCCGTAAACCGTCCAGAAGCCGACATGGATCAGGAAGAGTGGCAGCGCCCACCGGCCACGGCTGATATGAACCATGCAGATTCTTCCATTTCCCCACACAACCCGGCCTGTAGAGCCAAAGGTAAAGTCACGCAAGTGAAAAGTTATCCGCCTTGCGCGCGCCTCAAGACCTGTGGCCGCCGAGCCTTCATTCCCGACCGATCAGGATTTGCAGACGATCCGCACCCTTTCGGCGAATTGCGAGCCGATATTGCTGGACGGGTCGATGGCCTCGCCAAGCTGCGAGAGCGTCGTCTCCTTGGCATTGGCCGCCGGCTGGTCGCCGATCGAGGCGCTGCACGGAACGGGCTTCGCCGAGGCGATCTTCACGGCCGACTTGCCGTTGAACGTCAGCGAAACATACATGCCGGGATCGTAGACCGAGAAACTGAAATCCTTGATTTTCGCGTAAGGAATGGGCTTTTCCAGCGGCAGCGTAAAGTACAGGGTCAGCGCCTTGTCCTTGTATTCGAGGCGATAGTCGGATCGATCCTTGAGCGGCAGCTTGGTCGCGCCAACAAACGGGTAGGTGAAGTATTCGAACTCCTTCAGCGCCTCGACGTTGGTCTTGGCGAGCGGCCGCAACTCCTCTTCGCTGAAAACGCCGTCGCCGTTCGTGTCGAGCCCATCGGTCGCGAACTGGGCGTACATCTCGTCGAAGGTCCATTTGTGCCTGAACCCGACGATCTCCTTGTTGGGGCCGAGCACGACTTCGGTTTCCACCGACACCCAGACATGGGGATGCGCCGCCGCGCCGCCCGCAAATGCGGCGAGCGCCATAAGTCCGAGAGCGAGAGCCTGTAGCGCTTTCATGAGCATCGACCTAATGCAGCCTCGAGCGGCTTGACCAACGTGACGGCCCCTCACCCTGCCCTTCTCCGGCGAAAGCTCGCCTTGGCGAGCTTGCCACTTGGATTGACCGCATCCGCTCGCGGATGCGGATGGGAGTGGGGACGCCGGTCGCCGGGTGAGGGGATGGTTCCGTTGGCGTAACCGGCAAACTCCGCATAGGTCGCGGCGGTGGCTTTTCGAAGGCTTCCGCCATTTGGGCATTGTTCAGCGCCGCCGCCGGCGCGCCGGATCGCGCCCGCCGCGGAAAAGGTGCGCGAGCCGGGTAAACAGCGCTATAACAGCCACAATTGCCTTCTACTGCACCCGCAATGCGCGTCGCCAGCGAGCCTTGGCGCGATAGGAAACCGGCAGGCGCCACTTCATGATCACGTACGATCCAAGCCTTGTGATCCTCTCAATCACGATTGCGATGCTTGGCGCTTTCACCGCCTCCGTGATGGCGACGAACCTCGGCGCTTTGGAGCCGGGCGAAAAGCGCGTGCGGCTTGCGATGGCCTCCATAACGCTTGGCGGTTGCCTTTGGGCCATGCATTTCGTCGGGCTGCTATCCATCGAAGCCCCTCTGAACTTTGCGCGCAACCCTCTGCTGCTCGCGGCTTCGGCCGCCGCCGCCTTCGCGGGAGTGTTCGTGGCGTTGTTCCTGCTCGGAGGACCCGCGGGCGCCTCTCGCGCGCGCCAGCCCTACGCCGTCGCCATTTTCGGCGCGGCCATCGCGCTCACGAATTATCTCGGCGTCGCCGCCATCGCGGGACCCGGCTTGAACCTTTCCTGGTTTCTCACCCTCATCGGCATAGCGGTCTCGGTTCAGGCCAGTTCGCTCGCGCTCTCTTTTCTTTTCCGGCGCCGTGGCGTGTTCGTCACGCTTATCGGCTCCACGGCGCTCGGCCTTTGCTTTTCCGCGACGCATTATATGGCGGTCGCTTCGACCCAAGGTCTGGAGCAGACCCTACTCGCCGCGCCTCCCTACGACAGCGGAATATCCGAGCGGTACCTGGCCTGGTCGGCGACCATCATGATGTATTTGCTTTGCAGCATCTGTCTCTGCGTCTTCGTCATCGGCCAGTTCCGGGACGAAACCTGAGCAAGCGAGCGCACTCATCCCATAACGTAAGCTTGGTAACGGAGTTGCGCCTCTTACCAGAAGAAATCGAAAAGCGACCGTCCGCCCCTGTACCCCGGCCCGTATCTCGACCGGTAGCCCGAGGAATGACCGCCGCTGGTCACCACGACAAAATCGGTTCGGGCAAAATCGGTGGTTTCGTGGCTCATCTCTTTATCCGACACGATGAGGCTGGCGCCAGCCCATACCATTTCGGAGAGCTTTTCGGCGACTTCGTGCGGTATTTCGATCCGGTCCAGAGCCTCCGGCGCCGTTGGCGGCGCTAAATTGTCGGCAGCGACGACGTTCACTCGTCCGCCCCGGCGAGTTTCCGTGTCAACTTCGTTGGAAGCGCCTTCCGGTAACGTCAGCACTAGCCAGCGGAGCCCCCGATCCGAAGCGCCGGCGCCCGTCTTCTTAGGCATGGCGATGAACAGGTGGTTGCCGATGGGCTTCTCGGGTTCGCGGATCGTAATGGGGAGATCGAAGACCGGGGCGTAGTCCTGGCGGACATACAGGCGCTGCGTCTTGCGGCTGATGAAAATCGACAGCGGCGCAAGCCGCCGTTCCCAGGCCTTGATGGAGTTGGCGGCGGAGCGCCGGTCGGAATCGGCATCTCTTATGGCTCGAACGGCGCTTTCCGCCTCCTTCTCCTGTTGCGTCTTCACTTGCAACGCGCTTTCCAACGCTGCGTTAGCCTCGTTCAGCTTGACCTCGGCGGCGTCTCTCGCGGCGGTCGCGGCCTTCATCGCCTCGTCGCCGGTCGCGCGCTTCAAGGTGCGGTCGGCCGACTCGAGCCTTTCCTTCGCTGCCGCGACCGCGATTTCCGCCTTGCGGTGCTCCAGGGCCGCGGCGCGTGCGTCCCTCGCCTTAAGCTCGGCCGCTTGGCGCGCCGGTGCGATTGCGGCCTCGGCTTCCTCGACCCGCTTGGCGGCCCTGATCTTCATGACTTTGGCGAATTCCACCGGGTTGAGCGCCTCCGTCAGGGCGCTTTAAATCATTTGGGCTGATCCGGAGGCCGTGGCGTCGCCGAGGCTCGCCGGCATAAATTTTGGAGCGGGAAGCCTTGGGTGTTCGATTTCGACGGGAACAATGTCCTGTTGGGCGATGACGACGCGCTCATTGCCAGCGGAGATTTTGAACATTCGCCGGGCAAACTCGTGGGGCATCCTGATACAACCGTGCGAAGCCGGGTAACCGGGCAGCACTCCCTCGTGCATGGCGACGCCGGTATAAGTGATCCGCTGCATGAACGGCATGGGCGCGCCGCTATAAATATTGGACCGGTGATATAGCTCCTTGCTGAGGATGGTGAAGATCCCCGTAGGCGTAGGATGGCCCGGCTGCCCGGTGGACACGGGCGACTGGGCGTAGAGCCCCTTATGCGTGTAAACGGAGACCTGCTGCTTGCTCAGCGAAATCACGAAGAACATCGGCGCCTCCGGCGGCGCGGGCTCTTCGGCGTTGGCCGGCGGCTCCGCTTGGCGGGGCCGGGCTTCGGCCGAACCGCTCATCGCAAACGAAAGCGCTAAACACGAAACGGCCGCAAGCGAAGCAAAAAGCCTAAAATGAAAGTGTGTGCTCACGACAGCCCCCAAATCGCGCTCGGAAAAAAAACTTCATCAAGCTATTTAGTATTCGCCGCCAAATCCAGCCCCGATTTGCTGCGGCGACGGCAGTGTGATTACGATGCAACGAAAACGGCGCCGCTTGCGCTTCTTTCCGGCGCCGGCGTGTCCAGCCAGCGCGCAGTCCGCTACTGCATCAGCACTTCGACAAGCTTGCCATCCCCGGCTCCCACGGAGAACACGCTGGCGTACATACGGTCGCCATGCTGGGCTGCGACGCGATAGTCGCCCGCCGCCAGAATATGGGTCGGAAACGCGCCGGCGCTTTCCTTGATGACCTCGCCGTTCGTATTGTAGATGGTCCATCGCGTGTCCGCGACGGCCTCCCCGCCATAACGCTGGACGAGCTTGAACGTCACCTTGGCGGCGTCGTGATCGATCTCCGCCTCGGTGATCTTGCCCGGCTCTATCACGACGTCGGTTGCGATCACGGAATTTGCGTCGCCATAGGTGCTGACGACGTGGTAAACGCCGCTGTTCAAGCGCGTGACGACGCCGGAGCGAAGGTCCGAGAAAAGCTTCTGGCGATTGCCGGACTGGTCTTGGGCGTCGGCGAAAAGCTCGAACTTCAGGAGGTGCTCCTGCGTGATCGGCGCCCGCGCGAGCGTGGCCGTCAGCCGGAGCCCGCCCGCGTTCACAATGAAGTCCTCGCGCATCGGCTTTTCCGGCCAGACGCCAACCTTCTTCGTCAGGTTCGCGCGGCCATAGGCGATGTTGATCAGATATTCGCCGGGCTTCAGCTCCAGCGTCGGCCGCGCCTCGCGCACGGTGGTCAGAAGCCGGTACGCGCCGTCGGCGCCCGCGCGGCCCTCGAACACGCGCCAGACCACGTCGGACATCATCGGTGCGCTGCCCTCGCTCAGATAGGCTGTGAGCGTGACGGGCGCGGGGGCGCCCGAGGCCGGCGGGGTGGGCCGCGCTTCCGCAGGCTCGTCGGCGTTCGGCTCGACGGGGATGGTGACTTCATCGCCCTCGATCGGCATATCCTCCCCAGGCGCAACGGCTTCGCCCTTCGGCGCCTTGGGCGCGGCGTAGGTTACGGCGATGAGCTGCTGGCCGCACCACAAGCCCGCCATCCCGGCCATGAAGGCGCGAAACAGGATTGCGAACCTCAGGCTGCGCATCGATGTCCCCCTAAGCGATCTTGAAGCTCCGCTCAGCAGGAACGTTAATTAAGGTTAAAAAATGAGGCGAGAGTTGTCCTAATCCTCAATTTTCGTGGATTGAACCTCTCCGGCCACAACGACGATTTGCGCCTGCTTTCCTGGCGCGGTCTCGCCTTTCTTGTGGCATTCGACTTCGTAGCGCCCAGCCTTGAGCACGAAACGCATGTCGGCGCCGGCCGCCCGGTCGAGCGGCGCGGCGTTGCGGTCCGCGCCGGCCTCGTAAACCGAGCAGACCTTGTCCGCCTTGCCGGCGGGCAGGCTGAGCTTCGCCTCGCCGGCATTCAGGATCACGGTCTTCGAGGCCGTCTGCCCCGCCGTCACCGTGACCGTGCTTTCTTCATGCGCGCCGCCATATACGGTTTCGAGGCGGTAGGTCCCGGCGGGCAGTTGCAGGCGATGCGCGCTCCCAAAAACCCGAAGCGCGGCGGAAGCGCCGTTTCGCGGCCCCGGCGCGAGGGGCGTGATCTGGTGCCAAGCCGGCGCCGGCTTCTGCGATCCTTCCTGGAGAAACGTCTTGATTTCGAGCACGCCGACATTCATTGCAACGCGCGCTACGGACACCTTCCCGGCCACGACCTTGACCGGCGCGTCTACCTTCGCGAGCCCGGCAACCGCCGTCAGCGCATACTCGCCCGCGTTGACATGAAACAGCGCGGGGGTTTCGCTCGACCGTCCCAGCTCCTCCCGGCCGCCGCCCGCTCTCGGCTTATACAAAGTGAAGAAGGCGCCCTCGACCGGCGCGCCGCCAGCATCCTGCAACGCTTCGGCCGCGATCGCGCCGGCCTCCAGCGGAATGGTTTTTTCGACCTTGCCCGAGGCGACGGAGAACTCCGCGCTGCCCGTGGCGTAGCCATAGGTCAGCCGCGCGGCGTATTTGCCCTCGGGGAGCTTCGCCCGCGCCTGCGCTCCCCCGCCGACCCAAAGCGGCGCCTCGGCCAGACGCGTCTGCCCGGTCGGCGTGGTCTGCACCTTATAGATTTCCCAGGTCACGCCGGCGTCGAGCGGCGGCGAATCCGATGTGAGCGCGGCGGATAGAACGACGTTGGCGTCGATCTGCGGCGGCGGCGGCGCAGGAGGCTCCTCCGCCGGGGGTGCCGCGGGCTCTTTCGCGGCGGGTGCGTTCGCCACCGCGGGCGGCGCGTTCTCCGAAGGCGAAGGCTTCTCGGCGGACGCGGATTTCCCGGAGGACGGCGATATCTCCGAAGGCGTCGCCGCTTCGGCAGGCGCCGGCTTCGCCTCGGCGCTAACCGAAGGCTTTGCGGCCGGTGCAGGCGCCGCGGGAGCAGCCGCCTTTTGTTGCAGCGCTCCCTGCCCGGCGCCGAGCATCTGCCGCAGATTCTTGTCGAGGTCCGCGCCCGTCTTGACGGCAATGAAGGCGCCGCCCATCGCCTTGGCGGCGCAGGTATAGCTGGCGGCCGCCTTTTCGCCCACGGCGACGCCGAGCACCGTCAGCTTTGCGTTCGGGTAGACGCCGTGGAGCCGCCCGGCCTCGCCGCAAACGTCCTTGACGCAGTCGTCGCCGGTCCCCGCGATGAGAACGGCTGAAACCGGCTTTCCGCCGGACAGGCCCGGCGATTTGAGCGCCGCCTCCAGCGCGGCGAAAGCCGGCGCCCGCGCCGCCTTCGGCTGCAGCGCGGACAGGGCGCTGCCGAGCAGCTTGAGCGCCGAGCTGGCGGCCTGGAGCGGCACGAGTTCGATTGTCCCCTCGCATTTCCTCTGAGGGTTCACGCCGAAAGCCCAGAGCGCGAACGAGCTAGCGGGATCGACCCTGCTCAAGGCCGCGCCGATGCTCGACTTCGCCCATTCGATCTTGCGCTTCTGGCCAAGCGCCGCGCCCATTTGCGCCGTCACATCGAGGATCACGACCGAGCGCGCCTCGTCGGCCGCGACGCTGCGCCATGGCCAGCAGAGGCCAAGAGAAATAAAGACGGCGAAACGGAATGCCCGCATTGTCTATCTCCTCGCGGCCCAGCGTCCCGTTTAGAGCGCGACGCCACGCGCCGTCAACGGGGCGCCGCGGCCTAAGCAAACATTTCTTGGCGATCCAACGGATTAATTATAGCCTCGAAATTCGGCGCCTCAACCGGAGGGTCTCCTTGGGGGGCTGGGGCGGCCTGCGGCCAAGCCCGGCGGGAGAGAGCGCCACGGTTCCGAAGCCAGCCCGTTGCAGCTGCACACATTTTTAACCTTGAGCTGCGTATTTAATCTGTTTATTGAAATGCTAGGCTCGCGCCTGCGTAACGCTGGCGCGCCCGAACATGAAGTCTTGATAAGAGCCGCCGATGCATCCGGCGCCGGAGCAAAACGGCCAGCCCGAGGGAACCACCGATAGAGGTACAGCAGTATGCGACTTTTAATGGCTGCCGCCTTAACGTTTCTTGTTTTTTTTATTCCAGCGCAAGCCCGTAATCATCGCCATCAGGCGAAACATCAGGCGACACACTATTCAGGCCCCAGTCTGGTCACGGTGAAGACAGCAATCGGATCGATTACCGTGGCGAACAATCTCGCTCCGCGCTTCAAGGCCCTGATCGCCGATTTCGTCGCGCATGGCTACAGGCCTCATAATGTCGGCTGCTTCAACAGCACCGGCCACGTTGCGTATTCCCGGCATTATCAGGGCGCGGCCTGCGATTTCGATCAGTGGGGAAGAGGCTTGACGGCGCCATTCATGCATCACGCCAGCGCCATCATCCACAAACATGGGTTACGCGACGGGTGCGATTTCGGGGATTGCGGCCATGTCGACGACGGGTTGCACCTCCGTTACTTGTCTAACCCGGGCCCGGCCCAAGACTGCGAGCAGGATCAAGACCAGGATCTGGCGGTTCGGGGCTGCACGCAGGTCATCGAGGGCCGCGCCGAAGGGATAAGGCAGGCCGCCTACGTCAATCGGGGCGTCGCCTATCGGCAAAAAGGCGACTTCGATAAGGCGATTGCGGATTATGACCGCGCCATCCAGATGATCCCAAAGGATGGGAGAGCCTATTACAATCGCGCCAACGCCTATTTCGACAAGAGCGACTTCGAGCGCGCCATCGCGGATTACAGCCGCTCCATCGAACTTAGCCCCAAAAACGCGCACGCCTTCATCAACCGCGGACTTGTTTACCGGCAAAAGGGCGACTTCGATAAGGCGATTGCGGATTACAATCGCGCCATCGAGTTGAACCCCAGCTATGAGGAAGCCTATTACAATCGCGGCAACGCCTATTTCGGCAAAGGCGAGTTCGATCGCGCCATCGCCGATTACAGCCGCTTCATCGCGGCGAACCCGAAAGACGCCAACGCCTACATCAACCGCGGACTTGCTTACCGGCAGAAGGGCGACTACGATCAGGCGATTGCGGATTACAACCGCGTCATCGAGTTGAACCCCGAAGACGCCAACGCCTACAACAACCGCGGCAACGCCTATTCCGGCAAACGCGAATTCGACCGCGCGATTGCGGATTACAGCCGCGCCATCGAGCTGAACCCCAAAGACGCCGTCGCCTACAACAACCGCGCCAGCGCCTATCAGAACAAAGGTGAACCCGAACAGGCGAACGCCGATCATGACCGCGCCGCAGAAGCTACGCGCTGAGGGCGCCCAGGCAAAGAACATCGACGCCAGAGTCCGGTTTAGCGTTTCGCCGGCGTTTCAGGTAAGCTGAGGGCGTCGATCCGGTCATGGGGGAGTCAGCGTTGGCGGCTCCAGCTGCCCGCGAAGGCCCATGCCTTGGGCTTCTCGTCGAGCGGCCACGGGCGCGCAGGCGACACAGACCCGTTCGGCGGACATTGTTTTCCGCAGTGGGCGCCGGACACGCTTGCGCCGGGTTTCGAGCCGAAAAAACACGCTTGTGGAGCACCCTCGTCTGTTTGAAGCCCAAGCCGCAGTTAAAGTGTCATCATCGCAAGCTAAAAAATTGGCGGCATATCTGATAGGATCGTTGGACAGGGATTCGCGTTCTGGGCCGTGAAGCGGCGGAACGCATGCAGGCTGCTCAAGCAGCTCGATCACCCCATCATCGAAAACGTTTATGAGAAGGAAGCCGCCTGATGTCCGTTACTATTCTCTACTCAATCTCCGACAGGGACTCCGCCGAAGACGGCGATGCCGCTTTTCACGAAGAGGCGGTGCTGCCAGACTGGGCGGACCAGATCGGCACCGGCATAATCGCCGCGGAAATCGTCGTCCAGCAGCATTTCACGGATTTCGAAACCTGGCGCGACGAATACAGCGATGACGCCGACAGCGCCTGCGTCCGCGTGGCGATCATCGAGCCGCATTGGCTCGCAGGAACATACGAGGTGGATTTGGCTGTCGTTTCCGACGCCAGCCTCGGGTGGCAGGTCAAGGCAATCAGAGCGCGCTGCCTCAAAAAGAAAGAGGCCGCATAGAGGCCATGGGCCGCCGCTCCGCTTGGCGGCCCGATCCAGGCGGGAGATCCACTTATCGAATCGGAAAAACCGGAGCCGCCTCGGCCATGCGCGTTCGCCTAAAAACGAAACTGCTCGGCGAGAATGCGCTCCTCGAGCGCATGGCCCGGATCGAAAAGAAGCTTGAGGCCGATGCTGCGCTCTTCGCGGATGTGAACCGAAAGCACGTCGCGGAACTCTGCGTGATCGGCGACGGCGCTGACCGGGCGCTTATCGGCTTCGAGCACCGCGATCCTGACCTGCGCCTTGTTCGGCAGGAGCGCGCCGCGCCACCGCCTGGGCCTGAACGGGCTGATCGGGGTGAGCGCGAGAAGGCGGGCCTTGATGGGCAGGATTGGACCGCCGGCGGAGAGATTGTAGGCCGTGCTGCCAGCAGGCGTCGAGACGAGCACGCCGTCGCAGATCAACTCGCTCAGGCGCTCCTTGCCGTCCACCGTAATGGCGAGCCGCGCGCTTTGCGCCGTCTGGCGGAACAGGTGCACCTCGTTGATGGCGAGCGCGTTCAGCTTTTCGCCCGCGACGTTTTCCGCTTGCATCTTGAGAGGGTGAATGACGCTGAGCTTGGCGTTGGCCACGCGCTCCAGCAGGTCCTCCTCGCGGTATTCGTTCATGAGGAAGCCGACCGAGCCGCGATGCATGCCGTAGATGGGAACCTCGATTCCCATGAAGCGATGAAGCGTCTGCAGCATCAGCCCGTCGCCGCCAAGCGCGATGATGACGCTCGCTGAAGCCGGGTCCGCCTCGCCGTAGCGCTTCGTGAGGCGCTTCAGCGCCAGCTGCGCCTCGGGCGCCGGACTTGCAACGAAGCCGAGGCGCACCTTGTCGGCGAAGACGGCCGGCCGGGGTTGAGCCGGGCTTATATCGGCCATGATCGCTCCAGAGCTTGGACGTCCGTCGCGCCGGACAACGCGCATGCATAGCACATCGAAGGGGAAGTCATGGACCAGGGCGCCGAAACGATCGTTGTTTATACCACATTCCCGACTGAAGCGGATGCTCAGAAAGTGGGCGGAGAACTCGTGGAGGAGAAGCTCGCCGCCTGCGTCAATATTTTCCCAGGTATGGTTTCCATCTACCGCTGGCAGGACGCCATCGAAAAGGGAAGCGAGACCGCGATGCTCGTCAAGACACGGAAGGAGCTTAAGTCACGAGTTCTGGAGGCCTTGGCCGCAAAGCACCCCTACAGCGTTCCCGCCCTCATCGTGTTCGAACCGCGCCGCGTCGCAACCTCTTACCTCGAATGGCTGTGCAATCAAACGGATCTTTAGCGCTTCGAATTTGAGCCGAAAATATGGCGGCGGCGACGGGTATTTGGTGCTTTTCTGCAACTAGCTCACAGCAAACCGGGTAAAAAGTCATAATCCAGAAGCACTTAAACCGGGAATCAATAAACTTGCATTTAAAGAGGTTCGTCCTCATCTTAGTGAAGTTAGCGGGGAGAGTGTCATGGGTAGGCTTAGGAAGTGGCAGGAGGCGGCGCTGGCGTGCGGTATCGCTTTGTCGCTCGCCCAGCAGATACCACAAGCTGCCGCGTTTTCGACCGAGCCGGTCGCGCCGCCAGCCTCCGCAAGCGTGCAAGCGGTTCCGGTCAACCCCTTCGGGCAGCCTATTGTGCCTCAGACGGATCTCAGCGATCCGCTGGCGATAACGAAGCCCAACGGTACGGAGCTTAGCATTCCCGGTCTCGGTACGATCGCAACGCTTCCGAAGTTCGATTTCGGTCTTGAACTCCTGTATGGGCCGAAGCCCGGCCCCGAGGCGCTCCAGTTCGATCAGCACGCCCCGGAAGGCGATGTCGGCATAAAGGGCACGCTGACCCACAAGTTCTAGCGTGGGTCCGCGTTCGATCCCTAGGTGAGTTCCCGCCTTCGAAAATCTTTCAGCCTCGCCGCCGCCGCCGCGGTGCACACGCTGACCGCGAGCGGCGCGGTTCTGGGCCTTTTCGCGCTTTTGGCCGCGAGCGAGCGGGAATGGGCGGCTTCCTTCGCCTGGCTCGGCGCCGCGCTGGCCGTCGATGGCGTGGACGGCCCGCTGGCGCGTCTGGCCGGCGTCAAGCGCGTGCTGCCGCGTTTCTCGGGCGAGGAACTCGATCACCTCGTGGATTACCTCACCTATGTGACCGTCCCCGCCTACATGGTTGCGCGCTCCGGGATCGCGCCGGAAGGCCTTCGCCTGTGGCTGGCCGGGGCCATCATGCTCGTCTCGCTCTATCATTTCTCCGACACTGAAAGCAAAACGCCCGAAGGCTATTTCGTCGGCTTCCCCGCGATCTGGAATGTCGTGGTCCTGTATTGCTTCGTGCTCGATCTGCCGCAATCCTGGTCCGCGCTCATCATTGCCCTTTGCGCGGTTATGACCTTCATCCCGCTTTATTGGCTGCATCCCATGCGGGTGAGGCGCCTGCGCCTTGTAACTTTCGGCGTGGTTTCGGCCTGGGGCGCCGCCGCCGCCGCCGCCATCATGCACGGTTTTCCGGGAACGTTCCTGGAGCGCGCGGTCTTCATCGTGGCGGCGGCGTATGTCATTTGGATCGGCGTAAGCGCGGGCGCTGGCCGGCGCTTCGATCCGGCGAAGCCGGCGGCCCGGTAGACGGCGGGATACGCGCATGGACCTTCTCCTCGATCCGGCCGCCTGGGCCAGCCTGATCTCGCTCACCGCCCTCGAGATTGTGCTCGGCGTCGACAACATCGTGGTGTTGTCGATCCTGACGCAAGGGTTGCCGCCGCCCGAAGCGAAGCGGGCGCGCGCGGCGGGCCTCGGCTTGGCCCTCGTCCTTCGCCTTGCGCTTTTGTCGGCGGCCGGCTGGATCGTGCGCCTCACCTATCCCGTTTTCAGCGCCGCGGGCCAGGATTTCTCCTGGCGCGACATCATCCTGATCGGCGGCGGGCTCTTCCTGATGGTGAAGGCCACCCAGGAAATCCACGCCGAAATCGAGGGCCGCGACCATCGGCCCGATAGGCCAAAGCTCAAGGCGCGGTTCGGCGCGGTCATCTCCCAGATTGCGGTCATGGATCTGGTCTTCTCGCTCAATTCCATCATCACCGCCGTGGGCCTCGCCCGCGACATCCAGGTGATGGCCGCCGCGATCTGCATCGCCATCGGCGTGATGTACGTTGCGGCGGAACCCGTGGGCGCCTTCATCAAGCGGCATCCCACGACCAAGATGCTCGGCCTCTGCTTCCTGATGCTGATCGGGGTCGCCCTCGTCGCCGACGGCTTCGGCATGCACATCCCGCGCGGATACATCTATTTCGCGATGGCGTTCGCGGGCGCCGTCGAGGCTTTCAATGTCTGGGCGAAAGGCGCCGCGCGCGAGAAAATTGCGGATTCGCCCGAGCAGGACCGCTCCGCGGCGCCGCCGGGGAGCGATGGGGGTAAGGACGCCGGCCAAAGCAGCGAGCATCCAAAGCTATAGGATCGGAATCGAGCCTGCAAAGCCGGCCGATAGCGGGTCGGCTGCCGCTCATGGTTCGGCAAGCCTCACCATGAGGTCCAAGCCGTTCGACCTCGTCCTTGGAAGCCCTCCGCACTTTTCCGGCCGCACTCTAATCCTAATGCGTCCAGCTTCCGATCCGGCCGTATTTGAAATTGTCCGAATAGGACTTCTTGATGAATGCGCGCGGATGCGGCTCGAAGACGCGATAGGGGATGTGGCTCTTCTGCGCGTAGTCGATGGCCTCTTCCTTGGTGTCGAAGAAGAGGCGCACTTGCGAGAGCATGTCGCCCGAGCTGGTCCAGCCCATCAGCGGCTCGACCGAGCGCGCCGAGGCGGGCTCATAGTCCAGCACCCAGTCTTTCGTTTTCGCCCGTCCCGACTGCATTGCGGTTTTGGCGGGCTTGTAAATGCGTGCAATCATGATGCCCCGTGCGATGAGTGTTTCCCGGTCGAATTTGGGCCATACCGGGACAAATAACAATCGCAAACAGCTGCCGGCTGTGGCCGGCCAAGTTGCGCTGCGATGTTTCTACGAAAGGCGCCGGAAAAGCCGGTGGAGCAAGAGCGCCAAACCAAACGATGCGGACGATTTTAGCGCTTCGGAGTTGATGCCGCCGAAACTAATTTAACTGAATAGTTTATGCCGCCCGGAGAAAACTGGGTTATACCCTGTGCTGTAACTTGAAGCATAGGAGTCCTGAGCTATGACCCTAACAAAAAGCCGCGAAGGCTTACGCGATATTACCGCGGATGAGAGCGGCGCTGTCGCCGGCGCCTCCATCGTCGTCCACCCAATCGGTCCCACCCCAGCGCCCCATCCTGTTCATGGTCCGGCGCCTATCGACCCTCATCCCCTGCCTATCGACCCTACCCCGCCGCCCATTAACCCGGGCGGGCCCATCGTTTTTTATCCTCTCTGAGCAACCGAGCAGCGGCTTCCCGGCGGCTTCGCGGTCCTCTTCGTCCCGGCTGGCGCCGTCCCGTGCGCGCTGCGGCATGAAATGCCGCTGCTCAGACACGGGAGATCGCGGATAACGCATTCGGCGTTTCCGCGATGACGCATACTTTCTACCGTGTTCGGGGTGGAGGCGCGCCACCTCTGCGAGAGCCAGCGTGGGCGCGGCGCCTTACGGTTCATGATTCTCGAACTGTAAGGCGGCGGCGAAGGCGCCAGGGTTAGCGAAGGTTTAACGGTACACGGCGCGGGCGCCTTCCTCCCGGCGGCTACAAAATGGGGCGGCGCGCCTCGATTTGCGAGATGGCGTCTTCCACCGCGTCGAACACGAGCAGCGTCGAGGCGTGGCGCGCCTTGTAGGCCCGCACGATTTCGAGGATGGCGAGGTCGGCCCAGCGCCCGTCCGGCGGCGCGCCATGGTCCTTCAGCATCGCCCGCATCTGCGCGCCGACCGCGCGCACCTCGTCCGCCGTCGAGCCCACGATATTCGCGCCCATCACCGCCGCCGAAGTCTGGCCGAGCAGACACGCGCGCACGTCCTGCGCGTAATCGATCACCGTGCCGCCCTCCATCTTGAGGCCGACCGTGATGCGGGAGCCGCACAGCTTCGAATGGGCGCTCGCCGTCGCGTCCGGATCGGGCAGCCGGCCCGTTCGCGGCATATTCGCGGAAAGTTGAAGCACCCGCTCCGTATAAATGTCTTCTAAATCAACCATTGCCCTGCTTTCGCTTGGCCGCCTCTGCCCTTGCCGCGCAACTCCTCCGTCTTATATGCTGTCAAGTCTTGGTCCTTGCAATTGATCGCTGCGTGGATATGCAAGGCCGACGCCACCGCCGCCCTTAAGCCGGACAAGCTTAGGTTCAGCCGGCGCGAGGGGGCATCCTAATAACAGATAGGCGCAGGTTTCCGCCGCGCGCATCCTATCAAATCAGAGCGCCTGCCGAAAGGGTATGTTCCCATGGATACACGAGCTTCAGTCGCGGAGCCGCTGCCGCGTGAGCGTCAGAACGGACGCGGACTTGGACCGGCGAGACGGCCGACGCGCGAGGAAGCCGAGGAAGCGGTGCGCACGCTGATCGCCTGGGCCGGCGACGATCCCGCGCGCGAGGGCCTCCTCGATACGCCGGGCCGCGTTGTGGAGGCATATGACGAGTTCTTCGCGGGCTATGATGGCGATCCTTTCGAGGCGATCGACCGCACATTCAACGATGTGGGGGGCTATGACGACATCGTCATGGTGCGCGACATCCGCATCGAATCGCATTGCGAGCATCACATGCTGCCGATCATCGGCGTTGCGCATGTGGCCTATCTTCCGGCCGGCGCCATTGTCGGCATCTCGAAGCTCGCCCGCGTGGTCGACCTCTACGCCAAGCGCCTGCAAACGCAGGAGACCATGACGGCGCAGATCGCCAACGCCATCGAGGAGGTTTTGCAGCCGAAGGGCGTAGCGATCATGATCGACGCCATCCACGAATGCATGACGACGCGCGGCGTCCATAAGCCCGGCACGACCACGATCACCACGCAATTCACCGGCGTCTTCAAGGACGACCCGAGCTATCGCGAGCGCTTCATGCAGCTCGTGAACGGCGTCCGCCCGGTTGGGATAAAGTGATCGTGAGCGAACTTTTCCCCGCGCCTTCCTCGACCAAATCCGAGCTTGAGGAGGGCGCGGCCTTCACGCCGCGCTTCGACGCCAATGGCCTCATTCCGGCCATCGTCACCGATGCGGAGGGCGGCGGCGTGCTCATGTTCGCGCATATGAACGCCACGGCCTTGCGGCTCACTATCGAGAGCGGCGAGGCGCATTTCTGGAGCCGCTCGCGGCAATCGCTGTGGCGGAAGGGCGAGACGAGCGGCAATCGTCTGCTCGTCCAGGAAATCCTGACGGACTGCGACCAGGACGTGGTCTGGGTCAAGGCGAGGCTCACCGGCGACGCGGCCTGCCATACAGGCCGGCCGAGCTGCTTTTACCGCCGCGTCAAGAAAGACGGGGATGGCGCGGCGCTTGAACGGATTGTGAATGGCCGGCAAGCCTAGGTTGAGCGTTTATTTCCTTGTTATCGCTGTCATGCGATAGTCGCGGTTGGCGCCTACGTCTTTGCGCTTCTCGTTCGCATTCCGGTTTTCCACCTTCTGAACCGCATCATGGCGAAGACCCTTATCGGACTTGCATTGGGAGGCGGCGCAGCGCGCGGCCTCGCCCATATCGGCGTGATCGAGGCGCTGATCGAGGCGGGCTTTGAGCCGGACATCATCGCCGGCACGTCCATCGGCGCCATCGCCGGCGGCTACTACGCCTGCGGCCGCATCGGCATCCTTCATGGCCTGGCGCGCGAACTCACCATGCGCAAGATGTTGCGCTATCTCGACGTTAATCTCGCCGGATCGAGCCTCGTGTCGGGCAAGCGCCTGGAGAAGACGCTCGCGTCGCATATCGGGGACGTGCAGATCGAGGCGCTCGGCAAGAAGTTCGTCGCCATCGCGACCGAACTCGGCACGGGCCAGGAAGTGTGGCTGACGAAAGGCTCGCTCGCCGCCGCGCTCCGCGCCTCATACGCGTTGCCTGGCATCTTCAAACCGGTGCGCATCGGCGGCCGCTGGCTGATGGACGGCGCGCTCGTCAATCCGGTGCCGGTGACGGCGGCGCGCGCGCTCGGCGCGCAGTTCGTGATCGCCGTGACGCTCCATTCCGGCGATTACATGCGCAATGCGCTGTTCCCGGTTCAGGCCGAGGCGGCGCTCGATCCCAAGCCGGAGCGCATTTTCGAGGACGAAAGGAAGAGCCGGTTCGCGCTTGTGAAGCGTCAGATGTTCGGCGGCCGCAAGCGCGACCGCGACGGGGCGCCCGGCATTCCGCGCGTCGTGCTGGAGGCTTTCAACATCACGCAGAACCGCATCGCGCGCTCAAGGCTCGCAGGCGACCCACCTGACGCCACAATTCAGGTTCACTTGGATGGCGTGGGGCTGTTCGACTTTAACAAGGCGGAGCATGCGATAGATCAGGGGCGCCTCGCCATGCGGCGCTATCTCAGCTCGATGCGCCGCGACGCCGTCGCGGGGTTTCCGCCGGACGCGCTTGCCGGGAGATAGGCGTCTCGGCGTTGGGAAGGCGTCCACCGTTCGCGGTCGCCGCTCAACCGGCGGAGAAATACTGCCGCATCTGCGCCGCCTCGGATTCGGCCAGCGTCAGCTTCAATTTCACCACGTCGCCAATCGATACAATGCCCGCAAGCCTGTCGCCCTCCGTAATCGGGATATGGCGAAAGCGGTGGTTGGTCATCTCGTTCATGACCCAGTCGATGCTGTGGTGCTCCGAGCAGGTTGAGACGGGATGAGTCATGTGGTCCTTGACGGGGTTCGCAAGCGCGGCGGGGCCGTGCACCGCCAGGATCCGCACCACGTCCCGCTCGGAGAGGATGCCGAGAACGCAATGCTGCTGATCGACCACGACCACCGCGCCAATTCTGTTCTTCTCCAGCAGCCCGACGGCGTCGCTGACGGTCGTGCTGGAGAGCACGCTCACAACGCCTCGGCCCTTTTCCTTCAAGATCCATGCAACTGTCATTCGTTCCTCCCGGCCTTCATGGCCTTTGCCACGCCACGACCGCACACCCAGCCCAGCCGCGCGCAATCTTCTTCAATTCTTTTGTTAATGATGCGCGTAAAAGAACGTTTGCGCAACAGCGACCGGGAAGCCGGGCAGGCAAATTTTCCGCGAGTTGGAACGCAAGCGGCGGGCGCCGGTTATCGTCGATGAACGCGGCGGCTCCGGCCTCCCTTGCCCCCATGTCCCGTCCCGCCGGCGCCGCCGGGGAGGCCGGCGCCCGTAAAGCGCCGGCCTCGATCGCGTCAATAAAGCTATTCGCGAGCCTTGCTCACAATCGCCTTGAACATCCAGGCGATGGCGAGAACCACCCAGACAGCGGCGAGATAGGGAATTGCCCGGCCAGGCGCGGAGCTTCGTTCGACAACCGCGAGGATGACGTCGAGCACAAAGAGGGCGGTGAGGGCGAACAGCCAGAACTCTATCTTCTTAACTATCCTCATAACATCCTCTCATAAGCAAGGCGCGAACAGGCGAACTGTGGCATCAAACTTATGCATCGAATGAGAGTTGAATTCGAAGCCGAGATTTGTGCACGGTCCGGGCGAATTTGCGGCGTACCAGCGTCCAGGAGAAGGCAATGGCCAAGCTAAACTCTGTTCTTGAGCGCGTCAGCAACGATTTTGATAATTCTCTCGCGCGTTATCTGGAGTTCTTGCGCATCCCGTCGATTTCGGCCGACCCGGCCTATAAGGGCGAGGTGAGGCGGGCGGGAGCGTGGCTTGAGGATAGGCTGCGCGAGATCGGCTTCGAGGCGGCGCTGCACGAAACGCCGGGCCATCCCATCGTGCTTGCGCATCACGAAGGCGAAACCGCGAGCGCGCCGCACATCCTTTATTACGGGCATTACGACGTGCAGCCGCCGGAGCCGCTGGAGCTGTGGGACAGCCCGCCCTTCGAGCCCGCGATTGTCGATGGCCCGCATGGAAAGCGCGCCGTGGCGCGCGGCGCCGTGGACGACAAGGGTCAGGTCATGACCTTCATCGAGGCGTTCCGCGCCTGGAAGGCAGTGCACGGCGCCTTGCCCGTCTCGGTCACTGTGCTGCTCGAAGGAGAGGAGGAAAGCGGCAGCGCGTCGCTTCCCGGCTTCCTAGCCTCGCACGCCGCCACGCTCAGCCGCGCGTCCGTGGCCATTATCAGCGACACGAACGCGTGGGACATAGCGACGCCCGCGATCACCTACCGGCTGCGCGGCAACGTCTGCGCGGAAATCACGCTGCACGGCCCGTCGCGCGACCTGCATTCCGGCCTCTACGGCGGCGGCGTGGTGAACCCGATCAACGCGCTGACGGAGATCCTCGGCCAGCTTCACGACGCGCGCGGCCGCGTTCAGCTCCCGGGCTTCTACGACGACGTGGCGGAGCTATCTCCCGCGGAGCGCCGCGCCTGGGCCGGGCTTGCTTTCGACGAAGCGGGGTTCCTTGGCGAAATCGGGCTCAGGCAGTCCGTGGGCGAGGCGGGCTACACGGCGCTGGAGCGCATCTGGGCGCGGCCGACCTGCGACGTGAACGGCATCTGGGGCGGCTATACCGGGCCGGGCTTCAAGACCGTGATCGCGAGCGACGCCTCGGCGAAGCTGAGCTTCCGCACCGTGCCGAAGCAGGATCCGGCGAAGATTGCGGCTGCGCTGAGGCGGTTCCTCCACGAGCGCACGCCGCCCGATTGCCGTTGGAGCGTCGCGGAATTCGGCGGCTCCGGGGGCGTGCTCGCGCCAGCGGAGAGCGCGTTCATGCGGGCGGCTCGCGCCGGGCTCGCGGACATCTTCGGCAAACCGCCCGCGATGGTGGGCTGCGGCGGGTCGATCCCCGTCGTAGGCGATCTGCAAGACGAGCTTGGCCTCAACTCTATCCTTGTCGGCTTCGGCCTCCCGGACGACCGCATCCACAGCCCGAACGAGAAATTCGAGCTGACCTGCCTCAAGAATGGCATTCTGAGCCACGCGGCGATCCTCGCCCGCTTCGGCGAAATCGCCCGCTGAGCGCTGCGAATATGCGGGCCAGGCGGCCGGGGGCGCCCGCCGGCGGGAGCCCTACCCTTCAACCTGCAGCGGCGCCGCCAGCGCCGTTTCGATCTTCGCCAGCGCCGGGTCGAGCGCCACGGCGGCGAGCCGCGTGTCGTTCGATGTCGCGGTCAGCGCCATTCTCTGTCCGTGCGCCGTGAACAGGCGGCACAGCGTGGTCGAGCCGGCGGCGTCGCGGATTACAACGGCCAGCGCGCCGCCGCGGCGGGCGGCGAACTGGTCGGCGACGCCGGTCAGGCGGGCGGTGGCCGCGGCCATGGCGTCGAAGTCAGCCGCCGTCCCGGCGAAGGCGACCACGAGGCCGTCCTCGTTGCTTAGGAGGACCGAGCCGAAGGCGCCCACGCTCGCGACCTGTTCGAGCAGCGGGGAAAGGTCGCGGCGGTCGCCGCCGCTTGCGACCCGCGCCAGGTCGAGCGACACGCGTTCGCGCTCCACCAGCGGCGCCAGCACCTGCTCGATGGTGGATTTCAGGGCGCCGTCGTCATGCAGCGCGCTTGCGTTGCGTTGCAGGATCGCGGCCTGCCGTTCGGCCACGCCCCGCAGCCGCGCGCGTTCCCTTGAACCGCGCCAGAGGCCGGCGAGGTAGCCCGCCAGCAAGAGCAGCACCGCGGCGCCGAGGCCGATGAGAAGGGCGGGTACGGTCATGGATGCTCCGTGGCGCCAGCGGCGCTTTTACAGGCGGTAAGGCCCTCGACGCCGACGACGGCGCGGCGATCGCGCGCGTCGCCATTCGCGGCGGCCTCCGCGGCGCCGGCGGCGCGCACGGTCATGCGGGCGGCGGGGATGCCCTTGCCGGCGAGCAGGGAGGCGACGGACTTGGCGCGGGCGAAGCTGAGCACGAGGTTGCGCGCCTCGCTGCCGCGGCTGTCGGCATGGCCTTCGACGAGCAGCCTTGCATCCGCATGATGGCCGAGCCAGTCGCGCAAGCGCGCGATGCCTTCGTCCGTCCCGGCCAGCGGCGCGGCGCCGCCCGGCGCGAACATGAGCGTCACGGGGTCGAAACAGGGCGGCGCGGCCGGCGCGGGCGTGGGCGCCGGAACATAAATCACGGTGGGCGGCTCGGAGAGCGGGCGCCGGCTCCCGAATGACGATGGGAGGCGGCGGCGGCGACTGTTCGTGCACCACGATGGTCATAGGCTTCGGCGGCGTAACGGGCGCGGCCCGCCAGATCGAGGCGGAAACGACCGCCAGCGCGGCGCCCAGGACGGCGAGCACGGCGACGAGCAGTGCGGGCGCGCCCTCGCCGGCCAGCGGCGGGGCGGGCGGGAAGGCGGAGTCAGGTTCGCCGTTCACGGAAGCGCTTTCGGCCTTGCAGGCGTCGAGCCGGCGGCTGCCGGCAGCTTGAACAGCGGCGCGATCAGATCGATGCCGCAATCGAGGTTGGCGCACCAATCGATGAACTTCCCGACCATCGGCTTGCCGCGGAACAGCGCGCCGTGCTGCGGGGCGATGATGTCGATGTCCAGCTCACGCACCATACCGGCCCAGGCGCTCATGACGCGTTTGCTGGTCATGTAGCGGCGGTGGAAGCCTTCCATGTATTTCAGGTGCGCGCCGAAGTCGGCGACTTCGATATAGTCCTGGCCGAGCGAGGCGCCGAGGTCGCCAGTGTACAGGATCTTCGCGACCGGATCGTAGATCTGGAAGTTGCCCTCGCTGTGCAGGAAGTGCGCGGGCAGCGCGTAAAGCGTCGCGCCGCCCAATTCGAACGCCATGCCCTCGTCGGGGATGGGCAGCAGCCGGTGCTCGAGCAGGTGGTCCAGGCCGAAATGCGGCACGAAGCGCACCCACAGCGCGGAGATGTAAGCCGTGGCGTCGGTGGTCATCAGCCAGCCATTGACGGCGGCGACGATGTCCGGGTCCTGGTGCGAGAGGAACAGGTAGCGCAGGCTGCCGCCGCCAAGCGCCGAGAAGGTCTTCGCCAGGACTTTGGAATAAACCTTGTGCCCGCCGGGATCGAGCAGCATGGCCTCGCCATTGCGCACGATGAGGTGCTGGTTCGCCTGCACCGCGAGGCCGGCGCCGCCGGAATCCTCGAGCAGGATGTTGCGGTGGGCGCCGTTGTCGAACAGCACTGTATCCGCCATTTGCGGCTCCTAAGAACGATGCGGCGCGCGGGTTGCGTGAAGGCTTAGAGGACGTTCTGCAGCGCCCGTATCGCTTCGCGCATGTCGAAAAAGACAAGGCCGAGCTTCGAGGTTTCGTTCGTGACGGCGAGCAGCAGCACGCCGCGGCCGGCGCTGATCACCACGGCGTATCCGTATTCGCCCCGCACGATCACTTCCTGCACGGCGCCGCGGGCGAGTTCCGCAGCCGCGCGCGTGCCGAGGTTGAGCAGCGTGGCGGTCATGCCGGCGACACGCGTTTCTTCCATGGTCACGGTCTCGGCGCGCGCGATCATCAGCCCGTCTTCGGAAATCAGCGCGCTGGTCTCGATCCCGGGTAAATCGCTCTGCAGCTTGCGGAGGATCCTGTTCAGCTCATCGAGGCGGGTCGACCCGCCCTTCTGCCGGGCTTGCGGCACAACCGGTAGTTCCTTCAGCAGTTCCGTCGGCCTGGACATCGCTGGCGCCTTTTCCTTCAATTCAGCGTTTATCGACGACTGCAATAAACGCCAACGGAATTCTCTTTGCTATATCTCGCGGGTTTCAGCACGCTTGGATTGTATCGAGGGCGACAAACGACGGTTTCACGTTAGTTTTATCGTCGAAAATCCGTACACGTCAGAGAGAAGAGGGACGTTTGTTTTACAACAAACGTCGCCAAGCACTCCGATGAACTGGAAAAGCGCCATTTTCATGTCACGGTCACAGCAGTCTGATTGTTCGCCAATCATCTCTTATTGTATACATTCCGGAGTCCCAAACAACGTTCCTGACGGTTTAGTAACAGGCCCCGACTTGAAATGGAGCGTTCTGCAACGGCGGATGATAACCTCTGCCTTCAGCGTGGCGCATTTAGTTTGTACTGGCGCAGCTTGCTAGCTCTTCGAGACTTTGCATGCATGAAGTTTTCATAAGCTATTCGTCCAAGCATCGAGAGCTGACGCGGCGAGTGGCCAAGGCCATTGAAGCGTGCTATGGCGCTGGCTCCGTCTGGTGGGATCGTGAGCTTGAGTCCCGCGCCTCATACCAGGAGCAAATTCGCGCCGCGCTCGACGCTTCGCGCGTGGCGATCGTGCTCTGGACGAAGGGCGCCCTCATTTCCGATTGGGTTTTTGCTGAGGCGAGCCGGGCGATGGAGCAAAACAAGCTCATCAGCGTGCGCCCGGCCGATATGAACCACGAGGAAATCCCCGAGCCCTTCTCGACCCACCCTATCGGCGAGGCGGACGATATCGAGGGCGTCCTGGCGAGCATCGCCAAAATCTGGAGCATGCCGCTCGAGGCGCTTTATTTGCGCCAGCACGGCAAGCCGGTCCTCGATGGGAAGCTGGAGAAGCTGAACAGGGGCCGGCGCGACATCCTGCCCTCGGAGATTTTGCAGGCGAAATACGCCGCCGCGCCCTTCCATGATTGTACCGGCGCCAAAGCGGAATGCCTCGACTGGTGCCTCGACGCCGGGGGGCAGGTTGCGGGCCGCCTCTATCACGGGCCGGGAGGGCTCGGCAAAACGCGGCTCCTGATCGAGGTGGCGGCCGCGCTGCGCCAGCAGGGCTGGACCGCGGGCTTTCTCAACCGCGACGCCTGCGGCGAGGACGCGCGCTGCAAGCAGGCATGGCAAGCGCTGGAGCAGCGCGTGCTGCACGGGCAAGATAATGGGTTGCTGATCGTGGTGGACCATGCCGAGGCGCGGCAGTCCGAACTCACGGAGATCGCGCAGCTTATCCTGCAACAAGGCGACGAACCGGGACGGCGGGTCCGCCTCATCCTGCTGGCCCGCAGCGCGGGTTGGTGGGAACGGTTGCGCGAGGAGCACGACGCCCTGGCCCGCATGTTCCACCGCACGCCGGAGCGGCCCGATGCGCTCGCGCTAAGCCCGATTTCGAGCGTGGCCGACCGGCAGGCCCTGTTTGTGGAAAGCATCAAAAAATTCTGGCCGGTTTTGCAGTCGCAAGGCTTCCCGAAACCGAAAGGCCCGCCCTCGCGCGACCGGCTCCTTCGCATTACCAAGTGCAACGCCTTCGAGCGCCCCCTCGCAATCCAGATCGAGGCGCTGCTCTGGCTCTGCGCGGCGCCGGCCGCGGGCGACGGCATCGATGCGCAACTCGACGCGGTCCTCGGCCTCGAACGCGCGCATTGGAAGGAACTCGCCGGGCCATTGGACGATGTCGCGCGGTCGGACATGGAGCGGGGCGCGGCGCAGGTCACAGCGGTCGTTGGCGCGGATTCAGAAGCCTCCACCAAGGCGCTGCTGATGGCCGACGATTATAAGGGTCGCCGCGCCGCGCGCGTGGACGTGGCGCCGGCCTTGCGCAACCTAACCCGCGTCTATGGCCGCGCCGGCGGCGGCGCCGGGCCCATCGAGCCCGGCCTCCTTGGCGAGCATCTCGTCGCCGGCATCGCCGATGACGAGCTGATCGAGGGCTGCCTCGCCTGGATCGAAACGAAACCCGAGGCGGGCCGCGAGAGGCGCCGTCGCGATTTGATCGCCACACTGCAGCGCGCCACCCATGCCGATCACGGCGCCGAGGCCAGCGCTCAAGCGGCGGCCCGGCTCGATTATCTCATTCTCCGCCATATGCCCGCTCTCGCCGCCGATCTCGTCGCAGCGATGGCGGAAACGCCCGGCCAGCTGCAAAGCCGCATCGAGGCCGCCCTCGACGCGCTCGATATCGAAGCGCTGCGCGCCCTCGACCTTGCGCTTGCCGCTGGGCGCCTCCAGCTGCCGGAGCTTGCGCATTCCGTAGCGTCGCGCAACGCGGACTGGGCGAAAACGATCCCCGAACAACCGGAAGCGCGCGGAGCCGGCGCGGATGGAGAGGAGTTTGCGCGCAGCCGCGCTGCTGAGCTTAATATGAACGGGATCAGCCTTTCCAAGCTTGGAAAACGCGAGGAGGCTGTGGCGGCCGGCCAGGAGGCGGTGGAGATCTACCGGCGGCTGGCGAAATCCCGCCCGGACGCCTTCCTGCCCAATCTTGCGGGTAGCCTGAACAATCTTGGCGTCGACTTCTTCAATCTTGGCCGCTGGGAGGAGGCGCTCACCGCGACCCAAGAGGCCGTGGACATCAGGCGGCGTTTGGCCGAAATCCGTCCAGACGCCTTCCTGCCCGGCTTGGCTATGAGCCTGATCAATCTCGGCGCGGTTTTTTCCGAACTTGGCCTGCCGGAGAAGGCGCTTGAGGCCGGCGGCGAAACCGTTGCGCTCCATCGCCGCCTTGCCGAAACTCAACCCGGCGCCTTCCTGCCCGGTCTGGCGATGAGCTTGAATATTTATGGCGAGCGGCTCTCCGGCCTCGGGCGCTGGGAAGAAACGCTGGCAACGACCCAAGAGGCGGTGGACATCCAAAGGCGGCTGGCCGAATCCCGCCCCGACGCCTTTCTGCCGGACTTGGCCGATAGCCTGAACAATCTCGGCAACCGGCTCTGCGGTCTCGGCCGCCGCGAAGACGCGCTGGCTGTAACCCAAGAGGACGTGGAAATCAGGCGGCGGCTGGCCGAAAGCCGTCCGGATGCCTTCCTGCCCGGTCTGGCTGCGAGCCTGAGCAGCCTTAGCGTTCGCTTGTCCGACCTTGGCCGTTTTGACGAAGCGCTGGCGGCCAGCCAGGAGGCGGTCGACATCGAAAGGCGGCTGGCTCAATCCCGCCCGGACGCCTTCCTGCCCAGTCTGGCGGGCAGCCTGACCAATCTCGGCGTCGACCTCTTCAATCTCGGCCGCCGGGATGAGGCGCTGGCTGTGACCCAAAAGGCCGTGGGCATCAGGCGGCGGCTGGCCGAAAGCCGCCCGGACGCCTTCCTGCCCGGTCTGGCTATGAGCCTGCTCAATCTCGGTGTGTTTTTCTCCGAACTTGGCCTCTCGGAGGAGGCGCTCAACGCCGGCCGCGAAGCTGTTGAGATCGCCGCGCCCTTCGTGGAAAGGCTGCCGCTGGCTTTTTCTCAGCTTTCCGAAAAATTGCTGAACGCTTGTGCGCTGGCGCGCCAAGCCGCGGGCGTCGAGGCGGACGCGTCTTTGCTGGAGCGCCCGGCCTCGGCGCCGAAAGAAACGCAAAGCGAGACGCTTTGAATGCTGAAGCGATGAATACATAATTTGCCTGCGTTCGTTACTCCACATCGCTTCTGTTCAATCTTGCCGCGGAAGAAACGGCGACCGCTGCGGCGATCCGATTTCAAGCGCTCCCGATCGAGGATGGCCGCCTAATCGCGCAGCCACTCGCACGCAGCCCCTCGCAGTTGCAAGAGCCGGTCCCCCGCCTGTATAAGTTCAACCGCCCCATGAGCCTGATATGATGGGGCAATGGCGATGGGGTTGGAGGCTCATTCCCGCATGGTTGACGAGATATTCAGGCTCCTCTTCGAAGCGGCGCCGCATCCTTATCTCGTGTTGCGGGCGGACGAGACCTTCACCATCGCAGCGGTGAACGAACGCTATCTGGACGCCACCGGATGCGAGCGGCCGGCGATCGTAGGCCGGGGCCTGTTCGAGGTCTTTCCCGATAACCCTGGCGACAAGACGGCCACGGGCGCCGGCGACCTTCGCGCCTCGCTCGAACGCGTCAAGCGGGAACGCGCCGCAGACGTGATGGGCGTACAGAAGTACGACATTCCGAAGCCCGGCTCAGAGGACGAGTTCGAGGTCAAGTACTGGAGCCCGGTCAATACGCCGGTGTGCGGCGCGGACGGCGCGCTCCTGTACATCATCCACCATGTCGAAGATGTGACCGATTTCATCCTGGGCCGGGAGCAGGCCGCGCATGACAGCGGCGAGCGGATAGGCCATGTAACAGCCCGGGCCGACCGCATGGAGGCCGAGGTGCTCCACCGGGCCAACGAAGTCAAGGAAGCAAACCGGCAGATCAAGGCGGCTCTGGAAGAGCTTGAGCGCCGCAAAGCGGAACTCGCTCGCCTCAATGAACAGCTCAAGGATTTGGATCTGGCCAAGACAGCCTTTTTCTCGAATATCAGCCACGAATTCCGCACGCCGCTGACTTTGATGCTAGGATCGCTGCAAGAAGCGCTTGGCGATACGGCTGCGCAGCTGCCGGAGGTTCAGCGCGAGCGGCTGGCCGTCGCTCAGCGAAACGCTCTGCGGCTGCTGAAGCTTGTCAACGCGCTCCTCGATTTTACCCGCGTCGAGGCCGGGCGCACGCAGGCCGCCTTCGAGCCCACCGATCTGGCCGCCCTCACCACGCGGCTGGCGAGCCATTTCCTCTCCGCTCTTTCCGAAGCGAACCTCGACTTCACCATCGACTGCCCGCCCTTGCCCGAACCTGTGTATGTCGACCCTTCGATGTGGGAGACAATTGTCCTGAACCTTGTCTCCAATGCCTATAAGTTCACTCATCGCGGCGGCGTCGCCGTGACGTTGCGCATATCCGGCGGGCAGTCGCGCCTGACCGTGCGCGACACGGGCATTGGCGTTCCGCCGGACGAACTCCCAAAGCTGTTCGAGCGATTTCATCGGGTGGAGGGATCGCAGGGCCGCAGCCATGAGGGGAGTGGCATCGGCCTTGCATTGGTTCGGGAGTTGGTGCAACTCCATGGCGGCGCGATTTCGGTCGAGAGCACCGTGGGGCATGGCACCGCCTTCCACGTCGCCATCCCGCTCGGAACGGCGCATCTGCCGGCCGGCCGGATCAAAAATCCTGGCCGTACCGCCGAGTCCGCGAACCGCGCCGAGGTATTCATCATAGAAGCGTTAAGTTGGCTTCCAGAGCCTGGAGAAACAATCATCGAGAATCAAAACGGCAGCGAGGGCGAGTACGCCTTCAACGGCGCCAATCTCGGGCCGGCTCGTCCGCGCGTCCTGCTCGCCGACGATAACGCCGATATGCGCATCCATGTCGGCTCTCTGCTGCAAAGGGCGGGGTATGAGGTCTCGACCGTGGCGAACGGCGAGCAGGCGCTGGCCGCTTGTTTGGCCAATCCGCCGGACCTTGTCTTGACGGATGCGATGATGCCGAAGCTCGACGGCCCCGGCCTCGTGGCGCGGCTGCGCCGCGACGAGCGCACGGCGCTGTTGCCGATCATCCTTCTCTCGGCGCGGGCTGGAGAGGAGGCGCGCATCGAAGGGCTGAAGACCGGCGCCGACGACTATATCGTGAAGCCGTTTGGCTCGCGCGAGCTCTTGGCCCGGGTCGATGCCGCGGTGAGGCTGTCGCGCGCCCGCCGGGACGCGATGAACCGCGAGGCGGAAATGGCCCGCCTGCGCGCCAGCTTCGACGATGCGGCGGTCGGCATGGCCCATGTCGCGCCGGACGGCCGCTGGCTGCGCGTGAACGACCGGCTGTGCGCCATGATCGGTTACTCCCGCGAGGAAATGCTCGGCAAAAATTTTCAGGACATCACCCATCCCGACGACCTTGCAACGGACCTCGCGTCCGTGACTTAACTGCTGACGGGAGAGATCGCCACCTACGCCATGGAGAAGCGATGCCTCCGCAAGGATGGCGAAATCGTCTGGATCAACCTGACCGTGTCGCTTGCCCGCAAAGCCGATGGGACCCCGGACTACTTCCTCAGCGTGATCGACGACATCACGGCGCGCAAACGGGCCGGCATCGATCTCGCGGAGAGCCGCAGCCGCCTCGCCGGGGTGGTCGATTCGGCCATGGACGCCATCATAAGCATCGACTCCCGTCAAAACGTCGTTCTCTTCAATTCCGCCGCGGAAAGGCTGTTTCAGCGGAAGGCGGCGGAGGTCATTGGGCAGCCGCTCAACATGCTGCTGCCTAAAAGATTTGGCGATGTACACATCCAGCACGTCGCCGCTTTCGCGAAGACCGGCGTCAGCACCCGCGCGATGGGCAGCCTTGCGCCGCTCGCCGCGCTGCGCGCCGATGGAGCCGAGTTTCCCATCGAGGCGTCCATTTCGCAGACGGTCGCCGGCGGGGAGAAGCTCTTCACGGCTATTCTCCGGGACATCACGGAGCGAAAACGGGCGGAGGACACCCAGCGCCTGCTGCTGGCCGAGCTCGATCATCGCGTCAAGAACACGCTGGCCAACGTTCAGGCCATAGCGATGCAGACGCTAAGCGCCACGGCCGACCCCGTCAGCTTCGTGGAAAGCTTCAGCGGCCGTATCCAGTCCCTGGGACGCGCGCACTCGTTGCTGACCCGGTCGAGCTGGCAGGGCGCGGACCTTGCCACGCTTATCAAAGATCAGCTGACAATCGACGCGGCAGATACGGACGACCGCGTCTCATGCATCGGACCGCAAATCCAGCTTGAGCCGCAGGCCGCGCTTCACCTGGGTCTCGTTTTGCACGAGTTGGGCACGAACGCGCGGAAATACGGCTCGCTGTCTCAGCCGGAGGGAAACCTTGCCACGGTGTGGTCGGTGCACGCAGATGGCGCTCTGCCCGAACTCCGCCTCAGGTGGGTGGAAAGGGACGGTCCCGCGGTTGTGGCGCCGGCCAAGCGCGGCTTCGGCTCAATCCTCATCGAGCGCAGCTTGAGCCATGCGCTCGGCGGGGACGCTACGCTTGAGTTTGCGCCGTCGGGCGTCATCTGCGAAATTAGGCTACCGCTCGCGCAGCGGGAGAAAGGCGCCTATGGCGCGAAGCTGTCGGAGAGCGCAACATGAGCAACCCAGCGACCATACTCGTTGTCGAGGACGAATTCCTGGTGGCGATGGAGCTTGAGGCTTTTCTGAAGGATGCGGGATGGAACGTCGCCGGACCCGCCGGCACGCTCGCCGCGGCGGTCAAGCTGGCGCGAAGCGCTCGGTGCGACGGCGCCGTGCTCGATGTCAATCTTGGGGGCGACCGCGTCGATGAGGTGGCCGCCATTCTCGCCGGGCGGGGCATTCCGTTCGTGTTCGTCACCGGGTACGGCCGGGAAAACCTGCCAGCCGCCCACCGCGACAACGTTCTCATCGCCAAGCCGGTGAACGAGCAGGCGCTTGTGCAAGCGGTGAGAGACCTTTTGCCGGCTTAAGCGGAGTTTCCCAATTAAGCCAACGATGGCCTTTGTTCGTCATCCGGGAAAGGCGAAGCCTTGTCCGGGATCCGAATAAATCGGCGCGCTCGTTTTTTTCAAATTCCGGCTCGCGCTTTGCTTGGCCGGGATGACGCTGCGTTGGGCAAATCGGCAAAGTCCGGCCGAATAATACGAATCGCCATACGTTACGGCCCTTTTGCCCGGTGGCGCTGTGTGGTATCATAATACCGCTAAAAACCACCTGTTTTTGCAAAACGAACCCAATAGAGTTAATCGGCCGTATATGCTCCAACGGCCCGGCGAGCGGTATGAGCCGGCAAATCCGGCGGTTGGTATAAGATGGCTCAGTATTGCGACCCGCCCCGCATCTCACTGTCGGGCCAGCGCTTGTTCGACCACATCCACTGGTGAGGATGCTCGCGAATCCAGGCCTCGAACTCCTTGAAAATGGCGGTCGTCATCGCGCGAATGTCCTCTTCCGGCTCCAGGGTCCGCGGCACTTTGAGTTCCTTGAACGCGATGGTGAAGCGGGACGTCTTGCCAACCCGAAGGCAGCGAGCGACCCATAGCCGCGTGCCGGAGCGGCGAGCCAGCCATGCCGGCGCCGTGGTGGCGCAGGTCGTTTGTCCGAAGAAAGAAACGGGGAGGCCCTTCCAGTCCACGAGATCGGACAGCATGGCGACCGAGCCGCCGCGGCGCAAATGCGCTCTGACGCGCATGACCGTCATAAGGCCGTCTTCGCTCTTGCTGGCGATAAGCCCGCCGGGCCAGAGAACCGACCGCTTGTTGCGAAGGTAGCGGTCGACATAGGGGTTTGCGACAAGGCGGTATATTCCGGCCGGGCAGGAATTCGCCGCCAGCGCGGGATGGACGCAGATTTCCCAGTTGCCCATGTGAAGCGACACGAATATCGAGGGGCCCATCTTGTTCCGGTAGCGCTCGATGACGCCGGGACTTTCGTATTCGACGAACGAGGGATCCTTCACAAGCCGGTCCAACAGAAGCGTCTCCGCCATCACACGCCCGAGATTGTCCCACATGGCCAGAGCAATGGCCTCGCGCTCGGCGGGCGTCTTGTCCGGCATCGCTTTCTCAAGGTTTTTGATCGCGCGCCGGTGCCGCCGCGTCTTCGGCGCGATGAACTTCCAGGCCGCCGCGGAAACCGCCGTCGCCATGGAAAGCGGCATGGCGCGAAGGAGGGCGGCGATTGTCAGAATAAGGCCGAGTTCGAGCCGTTGCCGGATATCGACGAGCATGACCGTGGCGGAGGACAAGGAGTTGGAAATCCTGTCTTGCAAGACGCGGCGTCGAGGTCAAGCCCTTATACGAAACCGGCGGGCGCCATCCCCCGCCGCATGAAGGCGCGCCTGAGCGGGCCGATGGCGCCAAGCGCGTAGAGGCCCAGGCCGCGCGCCGCCTGCAAGGGCAGGAAATTCGAAAGCAGGCTGCGGTTCAGAACATCGGCGCCAAGGGTGCGGCTCACGACGTCGCCCCTGCGGACGGCGGAGTAATCGCGCAGCAGGTCTTCCGAGCCGATGTCCGCGTTCTTTTCCTTTGCCGCCGCGACGAGACGCAGAAGAGCCTCCACGTCGCGGAAACCGAGATTGAGGCCTTGCGCCCCAATCGGCGGCACGACATGCGCCGCTTCCCCCACGAGCGCCACGCGCGCGCGGCCGTATTCGCGCACCGCCAGCGACGACAGCGGAAAGCTCGCGCGCTTGCCGACTTCAAGAATGCGCCCCAGCGCGAAATGCGACGCCTTCTCCATTTCGTGCGCGAAGGAAGCATCGTCCAGCGCGAGCAGACGCTCCGCCTCGACCTTGCGCTCGACCCAGACGAAGCTCGATGCGTTTCCCGGCAGCGGCACCAGCGTGAAGGGCCCGGCGCCGCGGTGGAATTCGACGCAGACGCCGCGATGCGGGCGCGCGTGCGTGAAGCTCGCGGCGAGCGCAACCTGATCGTAGCTCCACGCCAGCTTGCGAACGCCCGCGGCCTCGCGCAGCGCCGACATGCGGCCATCGGCGGCGATGGCGAGCGGCGCGGCAAGCTCCGTCCCGTCGGCGAAGCGCAGCGACGCCTTCGTCGCGGTTTCGCGGAAGCTCACAATGGGGCCGGGCGCGAGAATCTCGAGCTTCCGCCTCTCCGCCTCGGCTTTCAACGCGGCCATGAGATCGGCGTTCGCTATGTTATAGCCGAATGCGGTCTCGCCGATTTCTTCCGCATGAAAGATGCAATCGGGCGCGCGAAGGCGCCGGCCGGTGTCGTCGATGAATTGCAGGCCGCGCAAAGGCTCGGCGCGCCAATGGCAATCCTCCCACACGCCAAGCCGGTTCAGAAAATCGACCGAATTGTTGAACAGGGCGGCGCTTCGCCCCTTGGCGGCCTCGGATGAGGCGCTTTTCGAAGTGTCCACTATGGCGGGGGTCAGGCCAGCCTGAAGGCATCCTAGCGCGGCGGCCATACCCGCCGGGCCGGCGCTGGCGACGATCGCATCGATTCGGGCCGTCTCAGTCACAATGCGGCTCCTCTCCGGAAGAGACTTCTCTCCAACTTAGCGCTCGCTTCCGCCGATGCAACATGCGCGAGGGAAATAGCGCCGTTTCAGATCGTCTTTTCCCGCCTGATCCGCGGCGGCGCCTCTCTTGCGATTTTGTCGTAGTTATCGGCAAGCCTCAGCATATCCTGCCGAATCGTGTGGTCGGTGGCCTTGCCTGCGAAGGCGCGGGCTTCGCAGGACCTCGCGTCGAGCCAGATCAGGAGATTGCCCGGCAACCCCTCCGGCGCTTGCGGCTGACAGTGTGCGTCTTCATGACGCCTGAACTGCTGTTCAACCTCCGCCGACGCCTTGACAAGGCGATGGCTCACCTCGCTCGTCTGTTCGATCTCCTGAAATATTCGATGAAGCCGGTCGAGTTGCGCCTTGCATCCTTCAGCAAGCGAAACGGCTTTGTAGTCGGACGCACGCATTGCATCCCCTCCTTCTGGCGGGAGCGCCTTTGAGGTCGGTTAACAGGCTGGGCGGCGGTTTTGTTGCGATTGGTTAAATTTTTTACTGGCAATTGCCGGCGTCAATCGGGCGAGCGCGAAGCGACAATAAGCCTCTGCAGGACCGCGCTTGCTAAACCGCGCCGCCGGAGCTTATCAGTAGGCCCGCAAGGGCGGCGCTGCGGTCAAGTCCGCGCGCCCGGCGCAGCAGGGGCCGGTGTCGCCGCCTTGACTGCAGGCACTCCAATCCTGATAAGGGAGCATGGCCATGGCGATTTTGAAGGTATTACTCATCGTTGGGGCGCTGATCGGCATCGGCTATTCAGTCGCCATGATCGACCTGCCGAACAAGAATTATTACTGGATCGCCTTCGAGGTCGTGGTCGCGATCCTCCTGATCCCGGTCGCCATCGGAAATGTGAAGCGCCTGCTCGGCGGCAGGTAAGCTTCCGATCCCCGCCGCCGCCTTCCGCTTGCGAACGCAGCGCGGCCTAAGCCGCGCGCAGGATGCTCCGCCCGGCGTAGACCGCCACATCGCCCAGCTCTTCCTCGATGCGGATGAGCTGATTGTACTTCGCGATGCGGTCGGAGCGCGACAGCGAGCCGGTCTTGATCTGGCCCGCATTCGTCGCGACGGTAAAGTCGGCGATGGTCGAATCCTCGGTCTCGCCCGAGCGGTGTGAAATGACCGTCTTGAACGAAGCGCGATGCGCCATTTCGACGGCGTCGAGCGTCTCGCTGAGCGACCCGATCTGGTTCAATTTAATGAGGATCGCGTTGGCGGAGCGCTCAGCGATTCCCCTTGCAAGGCGCTTCGGGTTGGTCACGAAAATGTCGTCGCCCACAATGTTGATCTTCGAGCCGAGCGCCGCAGTCATCGCGCGCCAGCCGTCCCAGTCGTCCTCGGCCATGCCGTCCTCGATGGAGATGATCGGATAGCGGCTGACGAGATTCTCGTAAAGCCTGATAATCTCTTCGGACGAAAGGGTCTTTCCTTCGCCCGCAAGCTCATATCGGCCGTTCTTGTAGAACTCGCTCGATGCCGGATCGAGCGCGATGGCGATGTCCTCGCCCGGTTTGTAGCCCGCCTTCTCGATGGCGCGCACCACGAAGGACAGCGCCTCGTCCGCCGATTTCAGGTTCGGCGCAAAGCCGCCCTCGTCGCCGACATTGGTGTTGTGGCCGCCTTCCTTGAGCAGCTTCTTCAGCGTGTGGAACACCTCCGAGCCCCAGCGCACGGCTTCGGCGAGCGTCGGCGCGCCGAGCGGCGAGATCATGAACTCCTGGAAGTCGATCGGGTTGTCGGCATGCGCGCCGCCATTGACAATGTTCATCATGGGCACGGGCAGCACGCGCGCGTTCACCCCGCCGATATAGCGATAGAGCGGCAAGTCAACCGCTTGGCTCGCGGCCTTCGCCACGGCGAGCGACACGCCGAGAATGGCGTTGGCGCCAAGCCGGCTTTTGTTTTCGGTGGCGTCGAGCATAAGGAGCGTGGCGTCGATGTGGCGCTGGTCTTCCGCCTCCAGGCCCTGGAGCGCGTCGTAGATTTCGCCGTTCACCGCATCGACGGCGTCCTGCACGCCCTTGCCGAGATAGCGCGCGCCGCCGTCGCGCTTTTCGACGGCTTCATGCGCGCCGGTCGAGGCGCCGGACGGAACAGCCGCGCGGCCCTCCGAGCCGTCCTCCAGCACAACGTCCACTTCCACGGTGGGATTGCCGCGGCTATCGAGGATTTCGCGGCCGATGATGTCGGTAATGGCGGTCATGAGGTAAACTCCGTCGCAAGCCGGGCGTCGTGCCGGGTAACTATGAAAGCCGCCGGAGTTTTAAAGGACTCGCGCCGCCGCTTAAAGAGGTTTAATTCCGAAGAATGGGTGACATTCCGCCAAGCTCGAAGAAGAGCCTCGTTCTGTTGTCAGGCGGTCAGGATTCCGCCGTCTGCCTTGCCTGGGCCTTGACCAATTACGGCGCCGTGGAGACCGTGGGCTTCTCCTACGGCCAGCGTCATGGCGTGGAGCTTGAATGCCGGCCGAAGCTGCGCGAGGCGCTTGCGGCGGCGTATCCCGCCTGGGCGGAGAGGCTCGGACCGGACCATGTGCTCGACCTTTCCGTGCTGGGCGCGGTGAGCGACACGGCGCTGACGAGCGACGCCGAGATCGCATTCGGCGCGAACGGCCTGCCGAACACCTTCGTGCCGGGCCGCAATCTCCTGTTCTTCACCCTCGCCGCGGCCCTCGGCTTCCGGCGCGGCCTCCGCGATCTTGTCGGCGGCATGTGCCAGACGGACTATTCCGGCTATCCCGATTGCCGCCACGAAACGCTGGCGGCGCTCAACCACGCCATCAACCTTGGGACAGCCGAGCGCTTCACAATCGTAACGCCGCTGATGTGGCGGACGAAGGCCGAGACCTGGGCGCTCACGCAAGCGCTCGGCGGCCAGGCGTTGGTTGAAATCGTCACTGAACACACCCACACGTGCTACAAGGGCAATCGCGAGCGCCGCCACGAGTGGGGTTACGGTTGCAACGAATGTCCAGCCTGTAATCTTCGCAGAATGGGTTATAACGCGTGGCGCGCGAGCGCGTCTGCGGCGGCTTGAATCCATGTATACGGTCAAAGAAATCTTTCCCACGCTCCAAGGAGAGGGCGCGCAAGTCGGGCGCGCCGCCGTTTTTTTGCGCTTTGCGGGCTGCAATCTCTGGACAGGGCAGCAGCGCGACAAGGGGAAGGCGTTCTGCCGCTTCTGCGACACCGATTTCGTGGGCTATGACGGCCCGGGCGGCGGCAAGTTCGAATGCCCGGACCTGCTCGCCGACACGGTGGCGCACATCTGGCATGACGCGGTGGAAAGCTCGACCACCAAGCCTTACGTGGTCTGCACCGGCGGCGAGCCGACGCTCCAGCTCGACGCCGCGCTCGTCGATGCGTTGCATGCGCGCGGCTTCACGGTCGCGATCGAGACGAACGGCACGCGCCCCGCGCCCGAAGGGCTCGACTGGATTTGCGTCAGCCCCAAGGCGGGCGTGCCGCTCGCCCAGCGCGAAGGCAACGAGCTGAAGCTCGTGTATCCGCAGATCGGCGCGCAGCCGCCTCTGTTCGAGCGCTTGAAGTTCCAGCATTTCTTCCTGCAGCCTTTGGACGACGGCCCCAATAAGCGCGAGAACCTCGAAGCGGCCGCGCGCTATTGCCTGCGCCATCCGCCCTGGCGCCTGTCGCTGCAAACCCATAAATTGATCGGCATTCGCTGACAAACAGGCGCGCTTCCCGGCGTCTGCCATCGCCCTGCGGCGCTCAGTTCGCAAGGCGGCAAAACTATTATTTACGATTAGTGCGGAAGCGGCGCCAGCGATAAGACACTTGTGCTCGCTCGCAAGTTGGCGATTATGATGACTAACCGCCGCGAGAGGAGAGAGCCACGGCAGAGTTAACTCAATTGGGAAGGCCGGCGCTGATCCCGAAATCGCCGGACGAGGCGCGGCTGGAGACCGTGCCAAATCCGCATCCCGGCGCGCTTTATGTCGTGCGCTTCACCGCGCCCGAGTTCACCGCGCTCTGCCCTGTCACCGGGCAGCCGGATTTCGCGCATCTCGTGATCGACTACGTACCGCGGGATTTTCTCGTCGAGTCCAAGTCGCTGAAGCTTTATCTCAGCTCGTTCCGCAATCACGCGGCGTTCCACGAGGATTGCACCGTCGCCATCGGCAAGCGGCTCGACGAGGCGCTCACCCCGCATTGGCTTCGCATCGGCGGCTACTGGTATCCACGGGGCGGCATGCCCATCGACGTTTTCTATGCTGTGGGCGACCTGCCTCAAGGCGTCTGGGCGCCCGACCAGGGCGTTGCGCCCTACCGTGGGCGCGGCTAAACAGGTCCCATGAGGGACCGGCTGATCATCACCAATGGCGACGAGGCCGTGGCGCGCATGAAAGAGGCGCGGATCGGCGGCGAGATTCTCCCCTGGCGCGATATTCTCCATGAGGGGCCGGTCCCGGCGTCGCTCTCCCTCGAAGAGCTTTCCGCCGTGCGTGCGCGCTTTCTGGCGAGGCGGGGCTGGATGTCCGAGGAGGAGCTTCTCGCGGCGTTCGGCGCCCGCGACGGCGTGCTCCGCCGTCATCGCGACTTCGAGACCGTGCTCTTGTGGTTCGAGCACGATCTGTACGATCAGCTGCAACTGCTCCAGGTGCTCGATTTTCTCGGCAGCGAGAAGCGCGCCGAGGGGGTTTATCTCATCCAGGCCGGGAAATACCTGGCGCTTGAGTCGACGCGCGCGCTGAAGACGCATTTCCACCTCATGGAGCCGGCCGCGCCCGCGCATTTCGCGCTGGCCCGGCTCGCCTGGAACAGCTTTCGCGCGCCGTCGCCCGAGCCGCTGGCCTCGCTCTTGCGGCTCAGCACGCACATCCTGCCTTTTCTGCGGCTCGCGATCCTGCGCCTTCTCGACGAACTGCCGAATCCCCGGTCGGGGCTTTCGCGCACCGAATGGTCGATCTTGAGCCTGATCGGGCAGGGGGTGAAACGGCCCTTCGACCTCTATGCGGCTTTCACCGAGTCCGAGGAGGTGTTCTTTCTCGGCGATCTGAGCTTCTATCACACGCTCGACGAACTCGCCGAGGGCGGCGCGCCGCTGATCGCGGGCTTCAAGGGGCTGGCCTTCTCGCCGTCGATGCCGGAGGAGGCGCGCGACGAATACCTCGCCCGCGAGCTGTCGTTCACCCATCTCGGCTATTCGGTGCTTGCCGGACACGCGGACGCTTTGCAGCACCGGCGCACGAACCGCGACATCGGCGGCTTTCACTTCGGCTCGCGCGCCGCGTGGCGCTGGGACGCCGCGACGCGCCAGCTCATCACCCCGCCGCCCGCGAATCCCGCGGGGCAAGAGTAAGGGACCGTTTGCCTTATTGGGTTCGTTTTGCAAAATGCACCGCTTTTTTGCTATCTTAGATTGTATTTTACGGCATTCGGCCGCAGGAAAACTACCTGAGATAGTATCGGTGAAACAGTTTGTGGCGTAATTGCATCGCGGGAGGGCGCCGGAATAGCGCGCCCCTCTCGCGCCGTCTTCCGCGCTGGGTCGCGACCTGAAATTCTCAAAGTGAGCATATTTTGGCCGAACCGATCGCATCCTCCGCGGGGGAAAGATGCCAACGACTCGGGGTTTCTGCAGTTGAAAGTCAAGCTGAGGACGTTCTGGCGCGCATGGTCGAGGGCAACCTCACCCGCATCGATATAGCGACTGGATGGCGTGCTCTTACGCTCTGGCCGGTGGCGCTCACCATCAACATGATGGCCGTGTGACGCGCTGGAGAACCTATGCCGGCGAAAGCGCCTTTGCGGCAAAGCCGATCGCCTGGTCGAAGACCGCTCACGAGCTTCCCCACGATCTGACGGCGATAAAGCGGCAGGGCGGCTCTCGGATTTTTTTGGGGGCGGCGGCGGGCGCAATCCCGCCGCCGGTTTTTCATGTCACCCGTGGTTGCTCGCGCTCTGCGGCTGCTGGCCCGACTGGATGCTGAGTGCGGCCTTCTGCTCATCCGTCAGCGACGCGTAGAAATCGCGCACCGCGGGCTCCACCGTATCCACCGCCTGCATCAGCGCCGTCACGCGCTGCTGCGCCGCGTCGAGCCGCCCATCGACCGTTTCGGGAACGCTCGCCGGGCACGACGCCTTCAGCGTGTCCGAGGCCTGCGCCGAAGCGGCCTTCAGCTTTTCAAGCTCCGCCTTTTGCGCATCCGTCAGCTCGATGGAACTCGTGATCTGCTCGGCCGGAACGTTGGTGAAGCCGGCCTGGCTCGTGCAGAGATCGACGATGTTGATCGTCTTCGCCGGCGCGGTTTTCTCGCGGCGCGGAGCGCCTGTCGCGGCGAGACGCTGCTTCTGCTCCTCGGTCAGAAGGCTGTAGAGATGCGTGAGCGGCGCCTTCACGGCCTCGTTCGCCTCCTCCATCGCTTTCAGGCGGCGGTGCATGGCTTCGAGCCGGGACACGGGCGTAAGCGGCGCGCCGGACGAGCACGAGCCCTTCAGGATTTCGGAAGCCTTGGCTGTTGCGGCCTTGAGATCCTCCAGCGCGGCGCGCTGCTCGTCGGTCGGGTCGATGGCTTTTTCGAGCTTGGCGATGGGCAGGTCGCTCACGCCGGGCGCAAACCCCGCGCAGGTCTGCGCCGTGGCTTCGGCGCCGCCGGTCGCGGGCTTGGGCGCCGCAACGGGCCGGCGATAGGGCTGGTAAATGTCGCCCTCGGGGACGCTCGCAGGAGCGTAATTGCTGTCGTAGGCGCCCTCGCCATAGGGCCAGAACGCGCCATATACGATCGCGTCCGGGCCATAGCCCCAGTACACGTCGTAATAGTCGTAAGGCCAGAACGCGAAGGAGTAGTAATCGCCCCAGAAATAGGGCCAGAACACCCCGCCGTACCAGCGAGAGAAATGATTATAGCGGCCGCCGTAGAATCTGCCGCCCCAATTGCTCCTGTAGAAGGCGTTGGGCCCTGTGAAGGACGCCCTGCGCACCGCCAGATTCTTGCTGGAGTATTGCTTGTTGCCGAGACCGGGCTTGAAGCCGGATTTGGGAACGCCTGTATGAAACTGCTTGCCCTTCAATTGAAAATTGCCGGGGCCGAATCTTCTTGCGCCATTGAAATTGGGCCGCACGGTAGGATGGTAAGACGACGGGCCCGAGTGGGGCCCGCTGCGCGGATAGGCCGCGGCCCCGTTCACCGTCAGAGCCAAAGCCGCCAGCAAAGCGCCTGCCGCAGCCAAAGCGCGCTCGATTTTCATTGTTACCTCCCGCAAGTTAGCCGGGAAAGTCCCGGTTCGCCCCGCAAAAGCTAGCCATAGCGCTTCGCGGCGCCGTTAACCAGCGCCAGCGCCACAAAAATTGTAAATAACTTTTCTAAGAATTAAGCAGTTTCACGCGCCGCCGCGCGGCCCGCCATTCGCGAGACGCTGGCGAACGTAGGCGGCCGCCCGCGCCGGCGCCGCGTCCACCACGCCCGGCGCGCGAGAACGCCGCAAACAATCCCAGTTTTAAGGTTGGAGCGAAAGCGGGCGGCGCGTCGCCAGTTAGCCCGCGTCCGATTTCGTTCGTGTCAGGCCGCCAGTGATTTTTCGCCCAGGAAATGCTCGCCTTGGCCGGCTTCGACCTCAAGGATCCAGATGTCGGGATCGCGGCCTGCCTGTTTCGCAAGATAGGCGTCCGCCTCGGCTTCCTTCGCGAAGGGCGTGTAAACCGGCTGCCAGGCGCGGCCTTCCTCCATGATGAGGCCATCGCTTGGTTTCATCTCGGCGAACTGGGCCGAGAGCGGGGCGAAGACCTGGGCCGTGCCGTCGAGCGCCGCAACCTTGATGTAGATGGCGCCGGCATCGGCGTCGCCCCGATGCACCAGAGCCGCGTGGACGAAAGACGAGTTGACCCGTCTCAGATAGGCGCTTACCCAGATATGTGACTTTACGCGCATGGTTCCCTCTCTTCTGAAGGCCAAAGCGAAGCGCCCGCCAGCGCTCGGCCTCAGCCGGGTTCTTATGGGCGGCCGGCAAGCGAATGCCAGGGCTACCCGAAAGGTTGCAAAATGGTGTTATCGAAAATCGCGGCTTTTTAAGGAGTCCGTCCAATTTAAACTAACATTTGACGGCCGGGCGCCGGCGCCCGACGCGTGTGCTGCTTCGTCGCCGCGCCCGAACCTTAGACCGAAGGCGCTTGCCTCGGGCTTGAGCCTTCGAAGCATCGCGGTCCAATCGTCAAGGCGGCGGCTGACCACGTGTATCACATTACTCTCTTTTTGCAGAATTCCATCGCAGAAAATCACCTTCGCCCCAAAGACAGCCCGCCGGTGGGCTTCAGCGACTTTCGGCCAGACGATCAGGTTGGCGGCGCCGGTCTCGTCCTCGATCGTGACGAAGATCGTTCCCTTCGCCGTGCCCGGCCGCTGGCGGAACAGCACAAGGCCCGCGATCTTCACGAACTTGCCATTCGGCAGCGTCTTCAAATCCGCAGCCGTCGCCATGCCCTTGGCTTTCATCTCGGCGCGCATGAATGCCATTGGGTGGTTGCGCAGGGATAGTCCGAACACGGAGTAATCCTCCGCGACCGCCTCTTCCTCCCGAAGCGGCGGGAGCAGCACGGAGCCGTCTTGCGTCTGCGGGACGGCGTGCGTTTCTGTCATGGCTGCCCTTGCGGCGGCCATCCGGGGTTCTGGCGCGGCGTGAGCTGTCTGGATGGCCGGAGCCTGCCCTCGGGCGGCGTCCCGAGGGTCAAGCCCGGCCATGACGTTGAGGGGCAGTTCATCCGCCTCGAGGCCCGCCACATCCCACAGCGTCTCGCGGCGGCCAAGATCGAGCGAGCCGAAAGCGTCCGCGCGGGCGAGCGTAAGCATGGCCGGAACGCCGAGCCGCGCGCGGCGCATCAGATCTTCCGGGCTCTGGAACGGCCCGCCCGCCGCTCGCGCCGCCGCGATCCTTCTGGCGCCGTCCTCGCGCAACCCCGCGATAAGGCGCAGTCCGATACGCAGCGCATGCGTGTGCTTTTGAGGATACGCCCCCTCACGAGCGGAAAAAAGTGGCTCCAGCGTATGATCCCACTCGCTCGCGTTCACATCGGCGGGGCGCACCTCGACGCCATGCTCGCGCGCATCGCGCACAAGCTGCGCCGGCGCATAGAACCCCATGGGCTGGCTGTTCAGGATCGCGGCGGCGAACACGTCTGGGTAATAGCATTTCATCCAGGCTGAGCAGTAGACCAGCAGCGCGAAAGAGGCTGCGTGGCTTTCGGGAAAGCCATAGGTGCCGAAGCCCTGGATCTGGCTGAAACACCGTTCCGCGAACGCGCGCTCGTAACCCCTTGCGATCATGCCGCCGATGAACTCGTCCTTGAACTGCCCTATCGTTCCCACCTTCTTGAAGGTGGCCATCGCGCGCCGTAACTCGTCCGCGCGGCTTGGCTTGAACCCAGCAGCTACAATGGCGATCTTCATACATTGTTCCTGAAAGAGCGGCACGCCGAGCGTTTTTTCGAGAATTTTTTTTAACTCGTCGCTAGGGAAGGTGGTCTTCTCCAATCCCTGGCGGCGGCGCAGGTAGGGATGCACCATGTCGCCCTGGATCGGGCCGGGGCGCACGATGGCGACCTCGATGACGAGATCGTAAAAGCATCTGGGCTTGAGGCGCGGCAGCATGGTCTGCTGAGCGCGGCTTTCGACCTGGAACACGCCGATGGAGTTGGCCTTGGACAGCATGCCGTAGACGGCGGCGTCCTCGGCGGGGATGGTCGCGGGGGTGAGGTCCACCCGGTAATGCTTGCGCAGAAGCTCGAAGCCCTTGGCGAGGCAGGTGAGCATGCCGAGCGCGAGCACATCTACCTTCAACATGCCGAGCGCCTCGATGTCGTCCTTGTCCCAGGAGACGATGGTGCGGTCTTCCATGGACGCATTCTCGATCGGGACGAGTTCGTCGAGGCGGCCGCGCGCAATGAGGAAGCCGCCAGGATGCTGCGACAGGTGGCGCGGAAAGCCGATCAGCTGGCGCGACAGTTCGAGGCACAGCGCGAGCCGCCGGTCCGATGCGTCGAGGCCGAGCGCCGCCGCTTCTTCCGCGCCGACGCCCTCCTCGCTCCAGCCCCAGATCGATCCCGCGAGCGCCGCCGTCACATCGGGCGAAAGGCCGAGCGCCTTGCCCACCTCGCGCACCGCGCCGCGCGTCCGATAGCAGATCACAGTGGCGCACAGCCCCGCGCGATGCCGCCCGAAGCGGCGATAGACATATTGGATGACCTCCTCGCGGCGCTCATGCTCGAAATCGACGTCGATATCCGGCGGCTCGTCGCGCGCGTCCGAGATGAAGCGCTCGAAAAGGAGATTCGAGCGGGTGGGGTCGACTTCGGTGATGCCGAGCGCGTAGCAGACCGCCGAATTGGCGGCCGAACCGCGCCCCTGATGCAGGATTTTCTGCTCTCGGGCATAGCGGACGATGTCCTCGACGGTGAGAAAGAACGGCGCATATTTGAGCCGGCCGATGAGCGCGAATTCGTGCTCGATCTGCTCCACGACGGCGGGCGGCGGGCCATCCGGCCAGGCGTGCGGCGGATAGCGGCGCTGAAGCCCTTCCCAGGTCAGCCGCTCCAGCCGCGCTTGCGGGTCTTCGCCGCCGGGCGCGATCTCGTCGGGATATTCGTAGGTCAGTTCCTTGAGGCTGAAGGCGCAGCGGCTCGCCAGCTCCGCCGTGTTGGCGACGGCTTCGGGGTAATCCGCGAACAGGCGCGCCATTTCGCCCGCGCTTTTCAGATGCCGCTCCGCGTTGCGCGCGAGCCGGAAGCCCGCTTCGTCGATCGTGCAGGTATTGCGGATGCAAACGAGCACATCCTGCAGGCGCCGCCGCGAGGGGCAATGATAGAGCACATCGTTCGTCGCGATAAGCGGAACGCGCGCGGCTTCGGCGAGCGCCGCGAGGCGATGCAGACGCCTGGCGCCGTCGCCTTGAAAGCGATGCGAGGCGGCGAGATAGACGCGTCCCTTAAGCCGCGCCGCCACATCGCGCAGATGGCGCTCGAAACTTTTCGTCTTCTCCCTGCTTTGAAAGGCGTCGGCGGGCGGCAGAACCGCAACGATCTGCCCTTCCGAAAACCGCAGGAAATCCTCGAACGCAAGATGGCATTCGCCTTTGGGAATTTCGAGGTCATTAAGGTCGTTACCCCTCACCCCAGCCCTCTCCCGCAGGGGGAGAGGGAACGCCGTTGCAGCGGGCGCGACCTGCTCCCTCTCCCCCACCGCATCCGCCTGCGGATGCGGTCTCACTAAGTCGCGGACTCGCGAAGGCGAGTTCGCCGGGAGAGGGACAGGGTGAGGGGGCTTCCCCTTAAAAACGCGATCCGACTTGCCCACGGTGAGCAGCCGGCAGAGCCGCCCATAGGCCGCGCGGTCTTGCGGGTAGCACAACAGATCGGGCGAGCCGTCCATGAACGTCAGCCGGCACCCCACGATCAGCTTCACGTCCGCCTCGCGCGCCGCAAGATGAGCGCGCACCACGCCTGCGAGCGAGTTGCGGTCGGTGACTGCGATGGCGGAAAGGCCGAGTTCGGCGGCGCGCACGATCAGCTCGTGAGGATGCGACGCGCCTTCCAGGAAGGAAAAGTTGGTCGTGACCTGCAATTCGGCGTAGCTACGCATGGCGCTTTCCTTCTGCTTCCAAGCGCCATGCCCTGGCAGGTGAAAAACGATGCGGCCCATGGTTCGACAGGCTCACCATGAGGGTCAAGCCGTTGAAAGCGCTCCGCCTCATCCTGAGCCTGTCGAAGGATGAAGCCAAATACTCCACCCTTTTCAGCATCCTGCCAATCGTCGCCCCGAAAAGCGCCTCAGCGCTTATGCGGGGCCTTTCCAATGTCTGGGCGGCGTTTGGAAAGATCCCGGATAGAAGCGAGCGGCTTCCGGGACGAAAAATAGCGCTCATGCGAACACCCCGTGCAGATACCAGCGGGGCAGGCGCTCGCCGCCGTAAAGCCCTTCGCGGAACACCCAGAAGCGCATGCCGTGCGCGCTCTCTACGCGGTAGTAATCGCGGACCTGATCGTCCTCGCCATCGGCGTCCCCGCGCCACCATTCCGGCGCGATGCGCTCGGGGCCGTCGGCGCGAACGATGCGATGCAGCACCTTGCGCCAGCGGAACATCGCGGGCGGCGCGTCGGGGATCGCAGCGGTCGCTTCGATGGGCTGCGGCCGAAGGAACAGCCGGATGGGCCGCTTCGCCATGCCCGGCTGCTCCGCCGTCATCCCGGAACCGGCTTGCCGGTATCCGGGATCTTTACGGATATGGCGCTTCAAGCTTTTTGCGATCCCGGATAGCGCCTGCGGCGTTTCCTGGATGACGGGTGCGCACTGCACGGCGCGTTCGGGGATGTAGCTTTCGCGCGGGGCGAGCCGATAGACGCGGCCCTCGCCAAGCCGGTTCTCCAGCGCGTCGATGAGAACGGCCAGTTCCTCGGCGCAAGGCCCGCTGTTAACCTTGCGCAGGATGTTGGCCTGTTCCGCCTCCAGAGGCTCGACATGGAGCGCCGCAACCGTCACGACATCCACGCCGAAGCCGGGATCGACAAGGCCGAGCTTCTCGCGGAACAGCCGGAAGATGCGCTCCGCGTCGCGGACGGGGAGCGCGGTTTTCACGGTCTGCGTCTCCACGCCGCCGTCGGACCGGAAGAAGCTCGCCTCGAACAGCTTGCCGCCCTGGCGTTTCGCCTGCAGCCGGACGCAGAGCCCGTGCAGAAGCTTATGCGTGGCCCGCTCCAAATCTTCCGGCGTCGCGATGGGGCCGGCGAAGCGCACGCGCTCGACCCACGGCGTGGGCGGCTGCAGGAATTCGATGGCTTCAGGCGCGAGGCCCATCGCCTTGTCGAGTTGCGGCAGAAGATCGGGGAAGCGCCGGGCGAGCCCTGCGCGCGGTTGCTTCTCAATATCGCCGATGGTGGACAGCCCGAGCTTGCGCAGCGCGGTCGCCGTCGCTTCGGAGATGCGCAGCCGCTCCACGGGAAGGGGCGCGAGCATCGCGGCGAGATCGTTGAGGCTCCCCCTCACCCCAACCCTCTCCCGCAAGGGGAGAGGGAGCAGGTCGCGCCCGCTGCAACAACGTCCCCGCTCCTCTCGCGGGAGAGGGACAGGGTGAGGGGATGGGGTGCTTTTCCGGATGACGCCAGCCGGGACGATCACAGAGCGCTGAGCGTGATGGGCAAGCGCATAGGCCGCGCCGAAAGTGGGCGCGACGGCCGCCCGCGCCGGAATTCCGCGCGCTTCGAGCCGCGAAACCAGGTCTTCGGCAAGCCTGTCCTCGCCGTCCCAGAGGAGGGCGCATCCCGTAACATCGAGCCAAATCCCGCAAGGCGGAGCGGGCGCCGTCGCGGGGCTGTAGCGCTGCGCCCAATAGGCGAGCGCGATCAAAGCTTCGCCCAAAGCGTCCGGCTCGGCGTCAGCGCAAGCAAGGCCGGGATGGACGGCGAGCGCGTCCGCCAGCGGCTGATGCAGGTGAAGCCCGGCGCGGATGGCCGGCGCGTCGAGCGCCGCGATGCGCTTTATAGCGCCGTGCTTCTCAAGAAGCGCGAGCGGCTCGCCGGCGCCCGCGAGCGGAGGCCGTTTCGCCCTCGCGAACGTCATCGCAAAGTTCGGCAACCACACGAACATGGCCCGCTTCTGTCCCTTCGCCATCTGCGTCCTCCAACGCCTCCACGATCCACGATGCGGTTCTTCCGTTGCGGCAATAGTCGAGATCGAGCCTCCAGCGCGGCGGGCCTACGCCGGTCTTGGTCATCCCGGAACCGGCTTGCCGGTATCCGGGATCGCCAAAAATGCCGAGCCCTGCTTTTTTAAGATCCCGGATAACGCCTGCGGCGTTTCCGGGATGACTTGGGGGGGCGGCTGCGGCGTTTCCGGGATGACAATCTGGGGCGTAACTTGCGACGCGCCAGCGCGCGGCTGCGGCGCCGCTCGGCGCTTCGTTCGCGCGCGATGGCCTGGAAAAATGCCGCCGCAGCAAAAGCGCCGTCGCGCCCGATTGCCGGGCCGCCGCGTCGAGCCGCCGCCCGGTCTTCAAGGCAAGCGCGCCCGCTTCGCCGAGCACGGCGGCAAGCGCCCGCGAATGCAGCGCCTCCTCCATCACGCCCAAAACCTCGTCGTCCTTCCGGCACTCGACCCAGACGATGCGGCTTGGATCGAGGCCGAAGCGCGCGAGCCCCGGCGGGTAGCAATCGCCCCGGCTCGAAACCCACAGGAGAGAGCCGCCCCGGCTGCGCAGGATGCTTCCCGCAATCGTCGCGGCGAAACCCGTCACGGCGGGCGCGAGTTCACCCTCCAGCCCCTCGGCCGTGAACTCATGCAGCGCGCCGAGCGGCAAGCCGCCTTGCGGGAAAGGCGCATTCAAGCGCGCATCCTTGAAAGGCAGGACGCGGCCGTCCCCGGAGGTCTCCAGATGATGGCCCTCCAGGGCGCGGATTTGCGTCCGCAGGGCTTCGAGCTTATCCATGACACAATTTGATCCCGTTTTGTTCTTGTTTTGGACCATAAATTGATTGCGGTCAACCTGTTTCTCAGGGGGGTTTCCAAACTCCCCGCATAAGGCCACCTAGCGGGAAATCCTTCAAGAGGCGCCGCAAATGCACGCAAGCCCCGATCGAATGAGCCTCGATATCGCAGACGAAGCCTTCGCGGAACGCACTTTCGAGATCACGCGCCAGCTCGCGCGCGATTGCCGCGCCTGTCCCTTGTGGGCGCCCGCGACGCAAACCGTGTTCGGCGAAGGCCCCGCGCCTGCGCCCGTGATGCTGATCGGCGAGCAGCCCGGCGACAAGGAGGATTTGGCGGGCCGGCCTTTCGTCGGCCCCGCCGGAGCGAAGCTGAACGCCGCGCTCGAAGACGCGGGCGTCGACCGGCGCAAGGTCTACGTCACCAATGCGGTGAAACACTTCAAATATGTGCCGCGCGGCAAGATCCGCCTGCACCAGAAGCCTACCGCCGTCGAGATCAAGGCGTGCCGCCCCTGGCTTGAGCGCGAGCTCGATTTCGTGCAGCCGAAGGTGGCTGTCGCGATGGGCGCGACGGCGGCGCAATCGCTGTTCGGCAAGGCGACGCCCATCAACAAAAATCGCGGGCGCCTGGTCCCGCTCGGCTCATGCCAGGCGCTGATTACGATCCACCCGTCCCATCTCCTGCGCATCCAGGAGGAGGCCGGCGCGGCGGCGGAATACGCGCGCTTTGTCGCCGACCTGAAGCTGCTGCGGCCTTACTTAGACGCGCCCGGCGCACTCTTTTAGTTCTTCTTGAACATCTCGGTCTGGATTTCGATCGTCACCTCGTCGGACACAAACGGGACGCCCGCCGAGACGCCAAAATCGGTGCGCCTGATCTCCGTCGTTGCCCCCACTCCCAGGGTCAGCAATTTCGACATTGGATGAATGCCGGAACGGTTCAGCGTCACGTCGAGGGTCACAGAACTCGTGGCGCCGTGAATTGTCAGATCGCCCGTCACTTTACCCGTATTTTCACCGGTCCTCTTGAACTTCGTGCTCTTGAACGTGGCTTCGGGATATCTGTCGACGTCGAACAGCTTGTCCTTCATGTGCTCGTTGAACTGCGGGACCAGCGTCTCGATGCTGTCCGTCTTGAAAGTCACCTTGAGCGTGCTGTTCTCGGGATTGCCCTCGTCATAGAGAAGCTCGCCCTCGTATTTCAGGAAATGCGCGCATTGCCGGCTGAAGCCGAGATGGTTCCAGCAGAAGCGGATCTCGGTGTGCGCGGGATCGAATGTGTAAGCCCAGGGGGCCGCCGATGCGGCCGGGATCGGCGCAAGGAAGGCGGAAACGGCAAGTGAGGCAAGAAGCGCCGGTTTCATTCCGATTACTCCAAAATAGCAATGGTAGGATCGGCCAAGGGCTAGCTTGGCCGCGCGGCAATGGCAAGGCCGGGAGCGGCAAGCGCGATCGAAAATAGCTCCGGCCCTTCCTCACGTAAGCGCCGTCAGGAGAGGATCGTCGCGGCCCGACAGGCGGCGCGCGGCGAGATGGGCGAAGCGCAGCGTGAGAGCCTTGCGCCTGCCGCCGGCGAGAAGCGGGGCCGGCTGCGGCTCCTTCGCAAGCACGGCGTCGTATTCGTCGGCGATCAGGAGGCCGGCGTCTCCGGGCAGGATTTTCGCCGGAAAAGCAGGGCCGACCGCGAAGAAGAAGCGGTCGCACCATTCGAGATAGTCTTGCCATTTGTGGTCGGAGCGGAAATCCGGCACGCCCGACTTCACCTCGACGATCCAGATTTCGCCCTTCTGCCCGAGCGACAGAATGTCCGCGCGCCGCCCGCTCTTCAGCGGAAACTCGGTCAGCGTCGCATGCCCCATCGCCTCAAGCAGCCGCACTGCGCCGCGCAGCGGTTTCGGCGAGGGCCTTCCGCCTGCTGACGGTAACGAATTCTTGCCCGCCGCTTCCTCAAAAGTGACCACGATGGACCTAGTTCCCGACTAGTTTGTTCCTCAAGTTTTCCCGAAAGGGGACTCGATATCTCAAGGCTCGCGAAGGGGAAGACAATCATGCCGCTCGACGACCGTCCCGCGAAAAGCGCCGAGGCCAGCGACCGGCAGCTTAAGCTGTCTTCCAGCCTTTTCGCAACCCGCGCGCTTTCGCTCGACATCGCCGCGCCGCTTTCGGCGGAGGACCAGACCGTCCAGGCCCATGACGACGCCAGCCCCGCCAAGTGGCATCTCGCCCACACGACGTGGTTCTTCGAGGAGCTTGTGCTGAGGCCCTACTTGCGCGGTTACGAGGCGTTCGACCCGCACTTTTCCTATTGCTTCAATTCCTATTACGAAAGTCTCGGGCCGCGCCATCCAAGGCCGAAGCGCGGGCTCCTGACGCGTCCTTCGGCGGAGGAGGTGCGCGCCTATCGCGCCCATGTCGACGAGAACCTTCACCGGCTCATGACGCAAGCGCTGCCGCCGGATGCGCTCTCGCTGATCGAGACCGGCGTCAATCACGAGCAGCAGCACCAGGAACTGATGCTGACGGACATTCTCGCGCTGTTCGCTGGCAATCCACTGCGGCCTGCCTATCGCGAGGCGCGCGAGGCGCTTGTTCGCGGCCCCGCCACGCCGGGCGAATGGCGCCGCGTTCCGGGCGGCGTCTACGAGACCGGCCATCGCGGCGAGGGCTTCGCCTACGACAATGAAGGGCCGCCGCACGAGATTTTGCTTCGCGATTTCCGCATCTTTAGCCGGACGATCACGAACGGCGAATGGCTCGCCTTCATGCAGGCGGGCGGTTACAGCGCGCCGTCGCTCTGGCTGGCGGATGGCTGGGCCGCGGTTCAGCGCGAGGACTGGGAGGCGCCGCTTTACTGGGAAGAGCGCGATGGCGCATGGCTCCAGATGACGCCGCACGGCTTGCGCGCCGTCGAAAAGAGCCGGCCGGTCACGCATGTCAGCTACTACGAGGCCGACGCCTACGCCCGCTGGGTCGGTCATCGCCTCCCGACCGAATTCGAGTGGGAGGTGGCGTCGCGCGGCGAGCCGGAGCCCGCGCCGCTGGAGCTTGAGAAGCTTCTGCCGGAGCCTGCCGCCAACGGCGTCTCGTCCCTGTTCGGCGGCGTCTGGGAATGGACGTCGAGCGCCTATCTGCCCTATCCGGGCTACCGGCCCGCGCGCGGGGCCCTCGGCGAATACAACGGCAAGTTCATGTGCAGCCAGATGGTCTTGCGCGGAGGCTCCGTCGCAACGCCAGACGGCCACATCCGGCCGACGTACCGCAACTTCTTCTATCCTCATCAGCGCTGGCAGTTCATGGGCCTGCGCCTGGCGAGCGACGCGTGACCATGGGAGAGATCCTTCAATTTCCCGAATGCCGCGCCGGCGCGGCGAAGGAGTTCGAAAAGGACGTTCTGTCCGGCCTGTCGCTGCCGAAAAAGAGCCTGCCGAGCCGCTATTTCTACGACGCGCGGGGCTCGGAGCTTTTCGAGCAGATCACGAGGCTCCCGGAATATTATCCGACGCGCACGGAGACGGCGCTGTTGAGATCCTGCGGCCCGGACATCGGCGCGCTCTTGCCGGAAGGCGCCGTCGTCGTCGAGTTCGGCTCAGGCTCAAGCCGCAAGACCGAGCTTCTGTTGAGCGCGCTCCGGCGCCCCAGCGCGTACATTCCTATTGAAATCTCGGCAGCGGCGCTCTATCCCGCGGCGCGGCGCGTGGCGCGCTCCTTCCCGCGGCTCGGCGTCCACCCCGTGCTCGGCGGCTTTCACGAGCTCGACAGGATAAAGCTGCCGCTCGACAGCCATTTCTGCGCCGGGTTCTTTCCCGGATCGACCATCGGCAATTTCACGCGAACCGAAGCCGTTCTCTTTCTACGCGCGGCGCGCCGGCTTCTCGGCGAAAAGTCCGCATTACTCATCGGCGCGGACCTTGAAAAGCCCCTCGATATCCTGCTTCCCGCCTATAACGACGCGGCGGGCGTGACGGCAGCGTTCAATCTCAACCTTCTGGCGCGCATCAACCGCGAACTCGGCGGAACCTTCGACCTCAACGCCTTCAAGCACGAGGCCATCTACAAGGAGCGCGAAGCCCGCATCGAAATGCGTTTGCGCTCGGTGCGCGACCAGCGCGCGTTCGTGGCGGGACGCCCCTTCTCGTTCCGGGCCGGCGAGACCATCCACACGGAGAACTCGCATAAATACTCCATTTCAAGCTTTCGCTGGATCGCGGCGCGCGGCGGCTGGCGGACGGTCAAAAGCTGGGCGGACGAAAACAGCCTTTTTTCCTTGCATTTTCTGTCGTAAGAGGGGGGAACGCCGCGCGAGACTTATCGGGACGCCATGCAATATTCAGAAGCAGTCATGGACTTCAAGAAGGCAGGGTCCAAACCCGCTGGGCCGCTCGCGTCGCTCGTTTCCGTAGGCGTTCTGAGTTTCCGCGCCCCGCAGACGATATCGCGCGCGCTTGAGGCTCACCGCGAAAGCGGACTTGCCGGCTGCACGGGAGAGTTCTTCGTTTATTTCAACGCCATTTCCGAAGACGACAGGCGCGTCGCGAACGAGGCGGGCGTGCGCTGCGAGGGATCGGCCGACAATTCAGGGATCTATGGCGGCTTCCGGGCTATCGCCGAGATTGCGAAAAACCCTTACGTCCTCATCCTGGAAAACGACATCGTCCCGCTTCCCGGCGCGCGCGTCAGGGAATGCATCGAGTCGTGCCTCTCCGATATGATCGAGCATCGGATCGCGACCTTCGGCTTGAAGTCCCGCTTCAATCCGGGCGAAGGCGGGATCTACAGGAAGTATGTAAAGACCTTCGGCGTCATGGACCCGATCGCTCCCGGCCTCAGCCCGCATCGGACGGGGCGCCTCGCGAAACTGCGCATGTTCCTGGAGCACGGCAGCATCGACAAATTCAGGGCGAACTCGATGTTTTGCGAGCGCCATCCCGACGAGGCGCAGCCCAACGCAGTGCAGAAGCTGCCAAGCGGCAATTACCTGACGACTTCGCGCTACAGGACTTGGGGCAATCAGGCCGTGCTTGTCGAACGGCGCTATTTCCTGGACGTGATATGCCGCCGCGTCGAGGAGCATCCCGATCCGAGGCTCGTGAACGGGCGGCAGGACATCGAACGCGCCTTGAACCGCCGCTGGTGGCGTCTGCGGCGCGATCCGATGGGGCAGGCCGCCGAGGGCGTCTTCACGCATCGCCGCCTCGACAGATAAAAGCGCAGGCGCTCGCCCGGATCGAAATGGCCACGGCCGTGTTCTCCCAGCCTGCCCCGCGAACAGGAGCGCTTCCGATGCCGGCACTGATGAAATCGGCGATTGCCGTTGCGCTGATCGCGGTCGCGGCGGTCCTCGCGCTCGGCCTCCTCAACATGGCGCTCGGCGGCAGCGCGAACCGCAGCCAAATCTTGATGCGCTGGCGGATCGCGCTTCAATTCGCCGCCATCGTCGTTATCATGGCTGCCATCTACCTCGCATCGACCTGATCGGACGTGTCAATTTTCTCACAGGACGCGGGCCGGAAATCTGTAAGCGCGGTTGGATTTTGACATTTGTTGGGAAGGCGGTCAGAAGAATAAGCCTGACTAATGGGGGTGGGCGTGGGCGGCGGAAACTTATATTTCGGCGTTTTGTGGAAGTTGGTTGCGGCTACTGCCGTATTCGCCTCCATTGCTTTGGCGCCAGCCGTGAGCGTTGCTGATGGCTTAGAGCCCTTCGATGTCGCAAACCATCCCTTCTGGACTGTGGATGAGGTTCGCCTGGGCGGTTACAAGCAGGCCATCGACAACGCGCCGCACGAGGGCGGCCCCGCGCTCAATCTCGAAGTGCTGGGCGGCCGTTTCCCAGGCGGATACGAAAACAGCATCCTCGACTTCTTCCTGACGCCGCGCCCTCAACTCGGCACGACGATCGCCTTCGGCAAGACCGACGAATTCTATTGGGGCGTGGCCTGGGACGCGAAGCTGATCGACCGCACATTTTTCGAGGCGTCGTTTGGCGGCGCCGCGCATGACGGGCCGTTGAACGCATGGCGCGAAGCCTCCTATGGCTGCGAGGTGAACTTCAAGGAGTTCCGCCTCTCTCGGCTTCGCGCTGACGGAGGATTGGCGGCTGATGGCGACGATCGACCATATGTCGAACGGCGGCGTGTGCCAGCCGAACCGCGGCCTCACCAATGCGGGCATCCGGCTAGGCTACAAATTCTAACTGTGCTATGCCTTTGATCCTTTTCGGGTCCAGGCAGGCGGCGGGAATGGTCGTCCTCACAAAAATCTACACCAAGACAGGCGACGACGGCACGACGGCGCTCGGAAATGGCGAGCGCGTCCTGAAAACCAGCCGCCGCATCGCGGCTTACGGCACGGTGGACGAAACGAACGCCGCCATCGGCGTGGCGCGGCTTCTGCTTGCCGCAGACCAGGCGACGGTCGCTGAGATGCTGGCGCGCATTCAGAACGATCTGTTCGATGTTGGCGCCGACCTGTGTCTGCCGGAAACGGACGAACCGCCGCCCTATCCGCCGCTGCGGCTTCAGATGGAGCAGGTCGGCCGGCTGGAGCGCGAAATCGACCTCATGAACGCGGAGATGGCGCCGCTGACCTCCTTCGTCCTGCCGGGCGGAACGCAAGCCGCCGCCGCGCTCCACGTCGCGAGAACGATCTGCCGGCGCGCCGAGCGCTGCATCGTGGAACTGAAGCTAGTCTCGGGGGAGCCCGTCAGCGACGCGGTCTGCCGCTACATCAACCGGCTTTCCGACCATCTTTTCGTCGCCAGCCGCTTCGTTAACGGCAAAGGCACAATTGATCTGTTATGGAAACCTGGGCAGAATAGATAGTTCCGGCGTAACTGGGTTGTACCATGCTGTTCGTACCGATATGGGACATGAACCACCTCAAAAGGGTTAAATATCAGTATGTAACCGTCGGACTGATTATACTAAATGCGCTGATCTATTTCGTTTTCGAGACCCATTATCTCCAGCATGCCCCGGACACCGTGCTCGGCGCCTTTGCGCTGAAGCCGCGCGATGTCGCGAGCATTCGCGCCTTTATCGATCACGCGCCCAGCCAGTTTCATCTCCTGACCTATATGTTCATGCACGGCAGCATCTGGCATCTCGTGGGCAACATGGTTTTTCTCTACGTCTTCGGCGACAACGTCGAGGACGCTCTCGGCCATGTGCGCTATATCTTCTTCTACCTCATCTGCGGAGTGATCGCGGCGCTCGTGCATAGCCTGGTCACCGTTTCTCCCGACGCGCCTCTCATCGGCGCGAGCGGAGCAGTGGCTGGCGTGATCGGCGCCTATGTCGTCCTCCATCCCAGTATCCGCGTATGGGTGCTGTTTCCCGTTCCCGTCCTGCCGTTCCTGCCGCTTCGCTTTTCGGCGGGCATCGTGATCGGGCTTTGGCTGATTTACCAGATCGTCGCCGGCATCACTCTCAGCGGCGAGGCGACCGCGTGGTGGGCGCATGTGGGCGGCTTCTTCGCGGGCGCGCTCCTCGTCATGGTGATGAGGCGCCGCGGCGTCAGGCTTTTCGACGGATCCACGGGCGTCGAGGACGCACGTCCAACGTCTAAGGGCGCGGCGGATTGACACCTTCGCAGCTGCGAAATACGCTAACATCCGAGCGCTGCTGAAAATGATTATCGCCCAAACCATCAGGCAAGTTGACCAAGCGGCGCCGTGCAGCATATTGGGTGGTCAAAAGCCGGGATTCTAATCACGATGAAAATACTGGTGCCCGTTAAGCGGGTCGTCGATTACAACGTCAAAATCCGCGTCAGGCCGGATGGCGGCGGGGTGGACATCGCCAATGTGAAGATGTCCATGAATCCTTTCGATGAAATCGCGGTCGAGGAAGCGCTGCGGCTGAAGGAAGCCGGACATGCGGCCGAGGTTATCGCGGTTTCCGCCTGCCCGCAGAAGGCGCAGGAGACGCTGCGCACTGCGCTTGCGATGGGCGCCGACCGCGCCATCCTCTACAAGACCGATCTCACGGTCGAGCCGCTCGCCGTCGCCAAGCTCCTGAGGCACGCCGTGGAGCAGGAAAAGCCGGGGCTCGTCATTCTCGGAAAACAGGCGATCGACGACGACAGCAATCAGACAGGCCAGATGCTCGCCGCGCTTTTGAACTGGCCGCAGGCGACATTCGCGTTCAAGGTGTCCGCGAAGGACGGCGGCCTGGAGGTCGTGCGCGAGGTCGACGGCGGCCTTCAGACGCTTTCGCTGAAATTGCCGGCCATCGTGACCGCGGACCTGCGACTTAACCAGCCGCGCTACGCATCGCTGCCCAACATCATGAAAGCGAAGAAAAAGCCACTCGACGAAATCGATGCGGCATCTCTTGGCATAGACATTGCGCCAAAATTAAAGATTATTAGAACTGATGAACCGCCCACACGGAAAGCCGGGGTGAAGCTGAAGACAGCGAGCGAACTCGTTGACAAGCTGCGCTCGGAAGCGGGAGTATTGCAGTAATGGCCGTTCTTCTGATTGCAGACCATAACGATCGGGCGCTGAACGGCGCCACGGCGAAGGCGCTGACGGCGGCTAAAGCGCTTGGCGGGCCGGTTCACATCCTCGTCGCCGGGTCGAACGCTGGCGGCGTCGCGGAGAAAGCGGCCGCGCTGCAGGGCGTCGAAAAAGTTCTTCTGGCGGACGCCTTGCACCTGAAGGCGCGGCTCGCCGAGGATATGGCGGCGCTCATCGTTCCGCTGATGGGCAATTACGACGCGCTCGTCGCGGTAGCCTCCACCACGGGCAAGAATTTCGCGCCGCGCGTGGCCGCGCTCCTCGATGTGGCGCAGCTCTCGGACGTAACGGCGGTGCGCGGCCCGGCAACCTTCGAGCGTCCGATCTACGCCGGCAACGCCATCCAGACCGTCGAAGATACGCAGCCGAAAAAGGTGCTGACCATCCGCACCACGGCGTTCGCGCCGGCGCCGGAAGGCGGCTTGGCTGCAATCGAGACCATCGCGGCGCCCGCGCCGAACGGCGCCTCAAGCTTCGCCGGCGAAGAGATTTCTCAATCCGAGCGGCCTGAGCTTACGGCGGCCAAGATCGTCATTTCCGGCGGGCGCGGCATGCAGTCCGGCGAGAATTTCAAGCTGATCGAGCGCATCGCGGACAAGCTCGGCGCCGCCGTGGGCGCGAGCCGCGCGGCGGTGGACGCCGGCTATGTGCCGAACGATTACCAGGTAGGCCAGACCGGAAAAGTGGTGGCGCCGGAGCTTTATATTGCCGTTGGGATTTCGGGCGCAATTCAGCATCTAGCGGGCATGAAGGACTCGAAAGTCATCGTGGCCATCAACAAGGATGAAGAAGCGCCCATCTTCCAGATCGCCGATTACGGGCTTGTCGGAGACCTGTTCCAAATTCTGCCCGAATTCGAAGCCGCGCTCGATAACCGGAAATAGATCCGCACCCCAAACCAGAGTTGACGATGGCCCAAACCGCAACCCCAAAGTCTCGCAATCCGTTCATCAACAGGAGCGGCGGGCGCGAGTTCGCCCCCATCAAAACGGTGGGGATCGTCGGCGCGGGACAGATGGGCAGCGGCATCGCCCATGTCGTGGCGCTCGCCGGCTACAACGTGCTGCTCAACGACATCAACAAGGATCGGGTCGAGGCGGCGTTCGCGACCATCAACGGCAATTTGAGCCGCCAGGTCCATCGCGGCAAAATCAGCGAGGAGGATCGGGACAAGGCGCTCGGCCTCATCGCGCACGCTCACACGCTCGAAGCCTTCCACGAAGCGGATTTGGTGATCGAGGCGGCGACCGAGGACGAGGACGTCAAGCGCAAGATCCTGATCGCGATCTGTCCGCAGCTGAAGCCGCACGCGATCATCGGCAGCAACACCTCGTCGATTTCGATCACGCGGCTCGCCGCCGTGACGGACCGGCCCGAGCAATTCATCGGCGTGCACTTCATGAACCCCGTGCCGGTCATGGACCTCGTCGAGATGATCCGCGGCATAGCAACCGATGAATTGACGTTCAATGAATTGCGCCGCTTCGTCGAAACGCTCGGAAAAACGATCACCGTCGCCGAGGATTTCCCAGCCTTCATCGTGAACCGCATTCTCCTGCCCATGATCAACGAGGCGGTCTACACGCTCTATGAGGGCGTCGGCTCCGTCGAGGCGATCGACCTCGCGATGCGGCTTGGCGCGCGCCATCCCATGGGGCCGCTGCAGCTCGCGGACTTCATCGGCCTCGATACCTGCCTGTCTGTCATGCAAGTGTTGTACGAGGGGCTGGCGGACACCAAATACCGGCCGTGCCCGCTGCTTGTGAAATACGTCGAAGCCGGATGGCTTGGCCGCAAGACGCAGCGCGGGTTCTACGATTATCGTGGCGAGGTGCCGGTGCCAACGCGCTGACCTCCGCGTAGAGCCACGCTATGGTTAAATTCGCGCCCCAAATTTGGCGCGCACCCGCGCGCAACTCAGCCTGAGGTCACGCCATGTCGATCGCCAGTCCCGCCGACGGCGCTGCTTGGGGGGAACGCCCCTACACAGCCGCGGTCGTTCTCGCCAACGGGTTGATCATTCAAGGGCATGGCGCCGGTGCGGTGGGGGAGGCGATCGGCGAGGTTTGCTTCAACACGGCGATCACCGGCTATCAGGAAATCCTGACCGATCCGTCCTACGCCGGGCAGATCATCACCTTCACGTTCCCCCATATCGGCAATGTCGGCGCCAATCCGGAGGACATTGAAACGGCGAGCCTCGCTGCGTCCTCCGGCGTTCGCGGCTGCATCGTTCACGCCCCTATCACAAGCCCGTCCAACTACCGGTCCGCGCAAGGCCTCGACCGCTGGCTCGCCGCCCGCGGCGTCATCTGCGTCAGCGGCATCGACACGCGCGCGCTCACCATGCTCATCCGCGAAAGCGGCATGCCCAACGCCGTCATTGCGCACAGCCCCGATGGAGTGTTCGATTTCGATGCGCTTGCCGCAAAGGCGCGCGCCTGTCCGAGCATGGAGGGCGCGGAGCTTGCCCGTGGCGTCACCACCGCGCAAAGCTACCAGTGGAGCGAAAGGGTTTGGGCCTCGGGCCGCGGCTTCGCCGAACAGGAAAACCCCGAGTTCCACGTCGTCGCCATGGATTACGGCATCAAGCGGAACATCCTTCGATGTCTCGCCTCCGCGGGGTGCCGCGTCACCGTCCTGCCCTCCTACGCCAGCGCGCAGGACGTTCTCGGCCGCAAGCCGGATGGCGTGTTCCTCTCCAACGGGCCGGGAGACCCTGCCGCGACGGGCGAATATGCGCTCCCTGTCATCAAGAAGGTGATCGATTCCGGTCTGCCGCTGTTCGGCATCTGCCTTGGCCATCAGCTTCTCGGGCTGGCTCTCGGCGCGCGCACCATAAAAATGCCCCACGGCCATCATGGAGCCAATCACCCCGTCATGGATTATACGACTGGAAAGGTCGAAATCACCTCCATGAACCACGGCTTCGCCATTGAGCGCGAAAGTTTGCCCGCCGCCGTTGAGGAAACCCACATCTCGCTGTTCGACGGAAGCAATTGCGGCATTCGCCTTCGCGGGAAGCCCGTGTTCTCGGTCCAATACCACCCCGAGGCGTCGCCCGGACCGCAGGACAGTCACTATCTCTTTACAAGGTTTGTTAACCTGATGAGGGAGAGGCGGCGCCTTGCGACCGGGAGCGAGCGCACGTTGAGGTTGACCTGACGCGGCATGATACGAGTGTCTAGCAATGTTTACAGCGTAACATGTCAAAAAAAGTTGACGTAGGGGAGATTGTAATGCTTCTAATGCATGGACATCCGCCTCTGTTCGCGTAATTATCGGACGCACAGACGGAATTCCTGCCAGCCTGACTCAAGCTGGCGCTTTTCGCCCGGCGCCGCCGCTGCGCGCCGACCCGCCAACGAGGAATGCTCATGGACTACCAGGGGAAGTTTGGCCAGGCTCTCGAAGCGTTGACTTCCGAGGGCCGATATCGCGTATTCGCCGATATTCTGAGGCATCGCGGAGAGTTTCCGCGCGCCGTCCATCACACTCCGGAAGGTACGAAGCCTATTACCGTCTGGTGCTCGAACGACTATCTCGGCATGGGCCAGCATCCGAAGGTTCTGTCGGCCATGCATGAGGCGATCGACCGCGCCGGCGCAGGTTCCGGCGGCACGCGCAACATTTCCGGCACCACCCATTTTCACGTCGAGCTTGAGCAGGAGCTCGCCGACCTGCATGGCAAGGAAGCCGCTCTTCTCTTCACCTCGGGCTACGTTTCGAACGAAGCGACGCTCTCGACGCTCGTCAAGATCCTGAAGGGCGCCGTCATTTTCTCCGACGAGAAAAACCACGCATCGATGATCGAGGGCGTGCGCCAAGGCGGCGGGCCGAAGCGCATCTGGCGCCATAACGACATCGAGCACCTCGAAAGCATGCTTCAGGAATATGGGCCGGAAGTCCCGAAGATCGTGGCGTTCGAGTCCGTTTATTCGATGGACGGCGATATTTCTCCGATTAGCGACATTTGCGACGTTGCGCGCAAACATGGCGCCTTGACTTATATCGACGAAGTGCATGCCGTCGGCATGTACGGCAATCGCGGCGGCGGCGTCGCGGATCGCGATAACGTCATGCACAAGATCGACATTATCGAAGCGACGATGGCGAAGGGCTTCGGCCTCATGGGCGGTTATATCGCTGCGAGCAAGGCTTGCGTCGACGCCATCCGCTCGTACGCTCCGGGCTTCATCTTCACGACCTCGCTCGCTCCCGTCATCTGCGCGGGCGCATTGGCGAGCATCCGCCATCTCAAGACGAGCCAGGTTGAGCGCGAGCAGCATCAGATGCGCGCCGCCCAGCTCAAAGAGCGGCTCGCTCTCGAAAACCTGCCGGTCATGCACACGCCGAGCCACATCGTTCCGGTGCTCGTGGGCGATCCGGTGCAGTGCAAGGCGCTGACGGACTCTCTGCTCGACCGTTTTGGCATCTACGTCCAACCGATCAATTATCCCACAGTTCCGCGCGGCACGGAGCGCATCCGCCTGACACCCGGACCGATGCACACAGACGCGCAGATGGATCATCTGGTTCAGGCGCTCCGCGTTATGTGGGACGAAATGGGGCTGCGCAGCGGCTACGAGTGGTGCCAGGTTTGGCGCGGGCGCATCGCGGTTGCGGGTCAGTTCGACCTGGCCGTCGCCGCCGGCGGCTAAGACGGTTATACTTCAATTTAAACGCCGCCCCGGTGAAAGCTGGGGCGGCTTTTCTTTTGGCGAACGCGCCCGCGCTCCAGAGCGAGCGAGCAAAGCAGTCCCCGGGCCAAGCCGCTGAATTTGCACCGGATCGCCACGGCGGCTAGGGTGGCCTCGCGACGACGCCGCGTTCACAACGCCGAATCGGTCCGCAGCGCCATTGCTATCGGCGGCGACAGCTCAATCGTGTCTTTATTCCGGCAAGCCCCCACAAACACTTGTGAACATGCTTGGCGCTCCGCGGCCTTGCCATTCCCCTGCCGCCAAGCTAGCCCTTCCGAACGCATCCATCCATATTCGGGAGATAATCGGAATGAAGCAGATTCGCCTCGGGGTCCTTGCAGCCTCGGCCTTCTTCGCGATGAGCGCGGCCGCCTCGGCGGAACCCGCAGCTTATGCTTTCGACCCCATGCACACCGAAGTGCGGTTCTGCTGGAACCATCTCGGCGTCAGCCGCCAATGCGCTCACCTCCTCAAATATGAGGGCGAGCTTCGCTACGACGAGGCCAACCCCGAAAACAGCACGCTTCAAATCGTTTTCAAAACCGATGGGATCGAGACCCGCGCGGCTCTTTTCAACGAGCATATCAAGGGCGAGAAGTTCTTCGATGTCGCCAAATACCCCGAAGCGACCTTCAAGAGCACGAAATTCCAAAAGACGGGCGATAAGACGGGAAAAGTGACGGGCGACCTGACCGTGCACGGCAATACGAAGCCGGTTACGCTGGATGTGACGCTGAATTTCGCCGGCCCGCATCCGATGTCGAAGAAGGCGGCGCTGGGCATCGGAGCGACGACGACGATCAAGCGCACGGAGTTCGGCGTGGGTGCTTACGCGCCCGCCGTCTCGGACGAGGTGTCGATCGAAATCCAGACCGAGCTGTTCAAGAAGAGCTTATGAACCTAGCGCGCCCGGATAAGTGTGAAGCGTTTTTTCGGGGGGGCAAGCCGTGAAAACATTGGCGAATTTCGGCTCCACCGTCATGGCCGGGCTTCACCCGGCCATCCAGCTAAACAATTAAGGTATTGCCAATTTCTCTGGATGGCCGGGCGCCCAGCCATGACAGAAGGCGGCGGCGCACGGCATGACAAAGCGAGCGCGCTTTTGATTACATCGAAAGCGGATAAGGTCTAGCCCGAGACCGGCGGCGCCGTTTCGGCGCCGCTTTCATTTCGGCGGAGACGCATCCGTCTACCTTCGTGTCCTCATAGCCCGCTCCGCGAAAACTGTTTAAAATCAAAGCACGCGCTCAATGCGTTGCACGGTAAAATTGCATCCAGCCTATTTCTTGGGCAGTTTTTGCCGCTTGCTCCCAAAAAAAGCCTTATGACCGGCCAGGGCCAGCTTCGAGATGGTGAATCTCGCGTTTTTTTGCGCCGCCGCCCTCGCCAAGTCCCCCGGAGCGCTTTGGCACAGCTTTTGATACACGGTTGGAAGCCGTGTCTTCGCGTTCGCCCGTTCCGGCGCGGACTCGACAGAAAATGGGCGAAGTTCGAGGCAGGAACTTATCGGAGGACGCAGCATGAAGTTGGTGATGGCTATCATTAAGCCGTTCAAGCTCGAAGAGGTCCGTCAGGCCCTCGACGGCCTCGGGATCGAGGGTTTGACGGTCAGCGAGGTGAAGGGGTACGGCAGACAGAAGGGGCACACCGAGATCTATCGCGGCGCCGAATACGAGGTGAGCTTCATCCCGAAGGTCAAGATCGAGGTCGTGGTGCCGACCAACACGGCCGACAAGGTCGTCGAGGCGATTTCCACGGCGGCGAGAACGGGGCAGATCGGCGACGGCAAGATCTTCGTGTCGCCCATCGAACAGACGGTGCGCATCCGCACTGGCGAAACTGACGCAGATGCACTGTAGGAAAAAAGGGAAAACAAGAATGACAACGGTCTGGCGTAATTTAACACTTTTGGGGGCCGCATCGCTCGCGGCCGCCGCGATGATCGAACCATCGTGGGCCGAGGAGGCGGCGAAAGCCGCGGTCAAGGCGCCCGATCTCGTGGTGAACAAGGCAGACGACGGCTGGATGATGGTGTCCTCGCTGCTCGTTCTCCTGATGACAGTGCCGGGGCTTGCGCTGTTCTATGGCGGCATGGTCCGCACCAAGAACATGCTGTCGACGCTCACGCAGGTCTTCGCGATACAGTGCATCGTCTGCGTTCTCTGGTTCGTTTATGGCTACAGCCTCGCCTTCACCGAAGGCAGCGGCGTCACCTCGCCCTTCCTTGGCGGCTTCTCCCGCATCTTCATGGCGGGCATCGATCCGAAAAGCCCAGCTTCGACCTTCTCGGTGGGCGTCGGCATCGATGAGCTGGTTTATGTCTGCTTCCAGATGACCTTCGCGGCGATCACGACGGCGCTTGCGATTGGCGGCTTCGCCGAGCGCATGAAATTCTCGGCCGTCGTCCTCTTCGCGGTCCTTTGGTGCACCATCGTCTACATCCCGATCGCGCACTCCGTCTGGTTCAACCCAGGCCCGAACGACCTCGCGACGGCTAACGAAGCCGCGCTTGCCAAGTCCGGCTTCGGCTTCCAGATGGGCGCTCTCGACTTCGCGGGCGGCACCGTCGTTCACATCAACGCCGGTATCGCGGGCTTCGTCGGCGCTCTGCTCCTCGGCCGGCGCATCGGTTACGGCAAGGAAGCCATGCCTCCCCACTCGCTCACGCTGACGATGGTCGGCGCGTCGCTCCTGTGGGTCGGCTGGTTCGGCTTCAACGCTGGCTCGAACCTCGAAGCCAACGCCGGCGCCGTGCTCGCCATGGCGAACACCTTCGTGGCGACCGCCGCCGCGGGTCTCTCGTGGCTGCTCGTCGAGTGGCTGTTCAAGGGCAAGCCGAGCCTTCTTGGCCTTGCCTCGGGCGTCGTCGCCGGCCTCGTCGCCGTCACGCCGGCCTCCGGTTACGCCGGTCCGATGGGCGCTCTCGTGCTCGGCCTCGTCGCTGGCGCGATCTGCTTCTTCTTCTGCACGGCGGTGAAGAGCGCGCTCGGCTATGACGACACGCTCGACGTGTTCGGCGTGCACGCCGTCGGCGGCTTTGTCGGCGCCATCGGGACGGGCATCGTCGCCGCGCCCCTCTACGGCGGCACGGGCGTCGTCGACTACACGAAATGCATAATCAAAGACGGTCTCGTCACATCGGATTGCCCAATCGCACCGGACTACGACATTCTGGGTCAGGTCATCATCCAGGCCAAGAACGCCGGCATTACCATCGGCTGGTCGGCGGTCGGCAGCTTGATCGTCTTCCTGATCATCGCGGTCATCGTCGGCTTGCGCGTCTCCGAGGAGAAGGAGCGCGAAGGCCTCGATATTTCGGAGCATGGCGAGCGCGCCTACAACATGTAAGAACGCCTGGGGCGGCGACGTTTGCCGCCCTGCGCCGGCTGGAGGGCCGCCTGTTCCTCCTCCCTGACAAGCGGCTTGACCGCCGGCGCAATAGCCCGGGATCGCATCCCGGGCTTTTTTGCGCCTCCGAGGGATTTCATTGCCGGCGACCTGTGTTAAAGTGCGTCCGGAAAATGTGAAGCGGTTTTCCGATAAGACGCACGGCAAAACAAAGAGCTAGAGCGCGCGCGCTTTCGGTTCCATCGAAAGCGCAAGGCCGGCGACTTCATCGAACACGAAAGCGTTGGAGCGCCTTTGTCAGAAACAGTCCTGTCCGCGATCCAATCGCCCTTTCCCCGATTGAGAGAGTTGCTCGGAAACGAGAAGCCGGGCGCCTCGCCGATTGACATGACCATCGGAGAGCCAAGGCACGGCGTCCCCGCCATCGCCGCCGAAATCATCGCCGCGCGGCCTGGCGGCTTCTCGAAATATCCGCCCATCGGCGGCATCCCGGAGCTGCGGCAAGCCATCGCCTCCTGGCTTTCCCGCCGCTATGGGCTCGAAGCGGGTGCCGTCGATGCGGAGCGGCATATCCTGCCTCTGTGCGGCACGCGTGAAGGGCTCGTTTCGGCGGTCGCCATCGCAGCGGCGCGCAAAGGGCTGGCGCGCTCCGCCGTGCTCATGCCGAACCCCTTCTATCAGGCCTATTATGCGGGGGCGCTCACAAGCGGATGCGAGCCCGTGCTTCTCACCGCGATGGCCGATACCGGCTTCCTGCCGGATCTGGCCGCGCTCGCGCCGGAGCTGCTCGACCGGACGGCCGCCTTCTATCTCGCTTCGCCCGCCAACCCGCAAGGCGCGGTCGCCTCCGCCGCCTATCTGGAGAAGCTGATCGGCCTCGCGCGGCGCCATAATTTCTATGTATTTTCGGACGAATGTTATTCGGAGATTTACCAGCGCGATCCGCCTCGAAGCGCGCTCGAAATCGCGGCCAGGCTTGGCGGCTTCGACCGGGTTCTCGTGTTCAACTCGCTGTCGAAGCGCTCGAATGCGCCGGGGCTTCGGTCGGGCTTCATCGCGGGCGACGCGGCATTTCTGAAGGACTATTTGCAATACCGGAATGTGGCCTCGCCCCAGGTTCCGATCCCGATCCAGCATGCCTCGGCGGCGCTTTGGGAGGATGAAGTTCATGTCGAGCAAAGCCGCGCGCTCTATCGCGAGAAATTCGCGCTCGCCACGGAAAGGCTTCGCGCGATGCCGGGCTACTACGAGCCGCCCGGAGGCTTCTTCCTTTGGCTTAATCTTTCAAATTTAGGAGGAGGCGAACGCGCCGCGAAAACCATTTGGAAAGGATGCGGTGTCAAGATACTGCCCGGCGCCTATCTGGCGCAACCGGATGCAAGCGGGGCCGATCCGGCGCAGAATTACGCCCGGCTCGCGCTCGTGGACCCGCCCGGGGTAACGCGGGAAGCATTGGACCGGCTTGCGTCGATGGCGTTGTGACGCGAGCCCTGTTTGTGTGGGATGGCTTGCGCGGATGCAGACGAAGCGAACCCGGTTCCTTCCGAAAGCGCTGACCGTTGAAATTCGCCGGCTGCCGTGGCGCGTGCTTGGCGCTTCGCTCGCCGGGCTGGCCGTCGCGTGCTGGCTCGCGCTCATCAGCTGGTCCTACGGCGATCCAAGTCCCAATTTCGCGACACTCTCGGAGCCGCATAACTGGCTCGGCCATCGCGGCGCGGCCGTGGCCGACAGCCTCATGCACGCCTTCGGCCTCGCCTCCCCCTTCCTGGTGCTGCCGCTGGCCGCGCTCGGCTTCAGGGTGGCGGGTGGAAATCTGCCGCTCCGGCCCCGGCTTCGCGCGATGTACTGGGCGGGCGCGGCGCTTGCGGTTCCGGCGTTTTTCGCCATGTTCCCGGCGCCGTCGCGCTGGGTGCTCGATACCGGGCTCGGCGGCATCGCGGGCGATTTCGTGGCCGCGCGCGTTGTCAAGCTCGGCCATGCGGTTCCCCGCGGCGTGCTGTGGCCGGCTTTCGCGCTCCTGTTTTTTCCGGCGGGCGTGTGGTCGATCTTCCGGGCCTGCGGCTTCTCCGCCAAGGCCTTGACGCTCGCCCTGCACGGAGGCGCCGCGGCGGAGCGGGATCCAACCGCGTTCCAGGCGGCGCCGGAGCAAACCGAGGCGGGCGGCCACAAGCTCGTCAACAAGGCGACCAGCTGGGTCAAGCGCTTTGCGCTTCGCGAGCGCGCGCTGACGGTGGCGAGCCCCCGCGAATTCTGGATGACGCAGGCGCGCACCGAGCCTCGTTTCACGCCGGCGAAGGTTGAGAAGCCGCGAAGCCATGCGCCTGCACCGTTAAGGGAGGAGCGCAGCGAGGCGCTTTCGCCATTCGCGAATTGGGGGAGCCGCCCGGCGGCGTTCGCCCCCGTGGCGTCCGCCGCCGCCAGGGAGCCGGCCGCCTTCGAGCCGCGCCCCGAACGCGAACAGGAGCGGGAGCGCGCGCAGGAACGGGAACGCGAGCGCGAACAGGAGCATGACATCTTCGAGGACATCCGTATCGAACCCTTCTTCGGTCCCCGGCGCGGCGCCGCTCCCGGCGACCCCGCAGGCCCGGAAGGCGAGGAGCCGGAAACGTCTTCGCCCTTGCGCCGCCTGACCGGTAAGGCCATCGAGAGCGCAAGGAACGGCGCGCAGCGCATTCTGGAGAACGGCGCGGCCATCGGGCGGAAAAAGCCGCTGATCTATGTGAAGAACGGCCATGCCCATAACGGCGCCGCTCAACATTCGCTCGAACCGCCCGAGGGCGAGGAGGAAGAGCCGGACAGCTTCTCCGCCACGCTTCCGCCCCTGTCGCTTCTCGCGCCGCCTCCGGGCGCTTCCCAGAAGCCGAGCGCCCACGATCCGGCCATGATGCAGCGCGGCGCTGCGCTGATGGGCGTGCTCGGCGATTTCGGCGTGAAAGGGCGCATTTCGGGCATCTATCCCGGACCGGTGATCACGCTGTTCGAGCTTGAGCCGGCGCGCGGCACCAAGTCGTCGCGCGTGGTAAGCCTCGCCGACGACATCGCCCGCTCCATGAGCGCCGTCTCCGCCCGCGTCGCCGTGGTTCCCGGCCGCGACGCCATCGGCATCGAGCTGCCCAACCCGAAGCGCGAGATCGTCTCGCTCCGCGGCATCCTGGAATCGAACGCCTTCCAGGATAGCCAGGCCGCCCTGCCGCTCGCGCTCGGCAAGTCCATCGGCGGCGAGCCCATCGTGGTCGACCTCGCGCGCATGCCGCATCTTCTCATCGCGGGCACGACGGGCTCCGGCAAGTCTGTCGGGATCAACACCATGATCCTGTCGCTTCTCTACAGGCTGCCGCCGAGCCAGTGCAATTTCATCATGATCGATCCGAAGATGCTGGAGCTGTCGGTGTACGACAACATCCCGCATTTGCTGGCGCCCGTCGTCACCGACCCGAAAAAGGCGGTGATGGCGCTGAAATGGACGGTCAAGGAGATGAACGCGCGCTACGAGGTCATGAGCAAGCTCGGCGTGCGCAACATCACGAGCTACAACGCCAAGGCCGCCACCGCGCAGCTTCGCGGCCAGAAGCTCAGCCGCGTGGTGCAGACGGGCTTCGACCCGCGCACCGGCGAGCCTATCGAGGAGGAGGAGACGTTCGAGCCGGCGCCTATGACCTATATCGTGGTCGTCATCGACGAGATGGCCGACCTGATGATGGTGGCCGGCAAGGACATCGAATTTGCGGTGCAGCGCCTGTCGCAGATGGCGCGCGCGGCGGGCATTCATCTCATTATGGCGACGCAGCGGCCGAGCGTGGATGTGGTCACGGGCACCATCAAGGCGAATTTCCCGAGCCGGATCAGCTTCCAGGTCACGTCCAAGATCGACAGCCGCACCATCATCGGCGAGCAGGGCGCCGAGCAGCTCCTTGGCGCGGGCGACATGCTCTACATGGCGGCGGGCGGGCGCATCATTCGCGCGCATGGGCCGTTCGTCTCGGACGAGGAGGTGGAGACCGTCGCGCGGCATCTGAAGGCGCAAGGGTTCCCGAATTATCGCGACGACATCCTGGAGGACGCGGAAGACGCCGGCGACGCGGCTGCCCCGCGCGGCGCCGGCAATGGCGAAGCCGGCCGCGACATCTATCGGGAGGCCGTGGACATCGTGCTCAAGGACCGCAAGCCGACCACAAGCTACCTGCAGCGCCGCCTCGGCATCGGCTACAACCGCGCCGCGTCGCTCATCGAGCGCATGGAGCAGGAAGGCATCGTCGGCGCACCGAACCGGACCGGGCGGCGCGAAATTCTGCTCGACGCGGATTAACCCGGGCTCTTTGTTTTGGTCCGGAATTAAAGGATGTTGCATGAATTCAAAAGGAGATCTCGCCCCTCGTTCTCTTGCTCATCGCGGCGACGCTCATCGTCGTTTTTGCGAAAATCGCGGGCGAACTGGCGGAAGGCGACCTTCACGATTTCGACCACGCCCTTCTCTTATCTCTGCGCCAGCCCGCCGATCCCGCGAAGCCGCTTGGCCCGATCTGGCTGCAAGTCGCCGCCCGCGACGTGACGAGCCTCGGCAGCCCCGCCGTGCTGACCCTGCTCACCGCCGCCGCGCTCGGCTTTCTCGCGCTGAAGCGGCAATGGGGCGACGCGGTCTTCGTTCTTTTGTCGATTTGCGGCGGAACCGCCATCAGTTTTGCGCTGAAAGATCTCGTGCAGCGCGCGAGGCCCGACGTCGCCGCCGAGGTGGCGCAGACGCAGACCTACAGCTTCCCGAGCGGCCATGCCTTCCTCTCGGCGGTGACGTTTCTCACACTCGGCGCCCTGTTGGCGCGGGTGCAGCGCGAACCGTGGCTGAAGGCCTATATGCTCGGCGTGGCCATCGCCCTGACGATCCTCGTGGGGGTGAGCCGCATCTATCTGGGCGTGCATTGGCCTACCGACGTGCTTGCAGGCTGGAGCGCAGGCGCCGCCTGGGCGATCCTCTGCTGGGCGGCGGCGGACTGGCTGCAATCGCGTTCAACCCAGGCGCCGTGATTTCCGGCCTTGGTTGCGACGGGCCTGACCGTTCAAAAAAAAGCCTCGCATAAACAGCAAATTTCGCTCCACCGTCATGGCCGCCTTTGAGGCGGCCATCCAGCCCGGCCATGCCTCAAAGCGCCGGCGTGCGCCAAAGGCCGGTCCGAAGCTCGGATCGCTTGATCTTGCCGTTGGAGGTTTTTGGCAGGCTTTGGACGACGACGTATTCCTTCGGCCGCTTGTAGGCGGCGAGCGTGCGGCTTGCGAACGAATCGAGTTCGGCGGCGGCGCCGGCCTTCGCCTGGTGGAGGACGACGAACGCCGCGACGATCGACACCCCATCCCGCACGGCAACCTCCGCCACGGCGACATCGGCCACGGCGGGATGCTTCGCCAGCTCCTGCTCGACCTCGGCCGGGGAAACGCGAAAACCTCCGGCGTTCATCAGATCGTTGTGACGGCCGAGATGCGTCACATAGCCATCCTCATCCATGACGCCTGCGTCGCCGCCGGCAAACCATTCGCCGCGAAACACCTCCGCTTCCTCCTCGGGCCTGCGCCAATAGCCCAGCATCAGGCCGGGATCGCTTCGATGAACCGCGATCAGCCCTTCCACGCCCGGCGCAACCGGCGCCTCGCCGCCTTTCTCGTCCAGGATGGCGACGCAGCGCCCGGCCTGGACGCGGCCCACGGTTCCCGGCTTACGCGGGACGGAAGGCGCGCTCGACAGGTAGGTCGATAGCTCGCTTTGGCCGAGCGCTTCGTAAAGGCGGGTGCGGGTGCGGCCCTCCCACTCATCGGCCACCGCATTCGGAAGCGTCTCGCCCGCCGTCAGCCCGTGGCGCAACGCCGGCAGCGCCCCGCGCCCCGGATTTCCATATTTCAGGATCTGCCGGTAGACGCCCGGCGCGGCCGCGAAAATGGTCACATCGAAGGCGCGCATCAGGCGGGGCCACAGAGCCGGGTCCTTCTCTCCGGTATAGACGATGGCGGTCGCGCCGTTGGCCCAAGGGTCGGTCAGCCCCGTCCCCATCGTGTAGGTCCAGTTGAAGCTGCCGGCATGCATGAGCCTGTCGTCCGGCGCGATGCCGTACCAGCCTTGGTACATCGGACGCCGTCCCCAGGCGCTGCGATGGGCGTGCAGCACGCCCTTAGGGTTCGCCGTCGTGCCCGAGGTGTAGATCAGGAATGCCGGGTCGTCCGCCGTGGTGGGCGCGTATTGCGCCATCGGCCCGGTCTCCACGGCGATCTCGAAGGCCTTTTCGCGGATGACGGCGAGGTCCGGAGGCAAGGCGCCGTGCGGCAGCGTGTCGTCGAGGACAACGGCCGCGGCCTCGGCGTCGTCCAGCATGAAGGCAAGTTCCCGCTCCGTCAGCTCGGGCGACGCAGGAACGGGGACGAAGCCGCCTGCTATGGCGCCGAAAAACGCGAGCGCGTAGGAGGTGCGATTGCGCAGGCGGATGAGGATGCGTGCGCGGGCCTGCAGCTTGTACCTGGACCGGAAGACGCACGCGGCGCGCAACACCGCCTGCTCCAGATCGCCATAGCGCCAGGTCTCGGCATCGCGGCCTGCGGCATCGTGGACGACCAGCAGTGCGGGCTTGTGGGACGCGGCGCGGGACGAACGAAGGCAATACCGCGCCATGTTGAATGACTGCGGCGGAAATTCGCCTCGATAGCCAAGCCTAGCGTTGCTCACTGCCTTCCTTGATACCCTGCGATTGCGCGCTTTTCGCAGGATCGGCCCACCACGTTTCCACCCTCGCGCCGTAGAGAGACGGTTCTGATGGCTGGCGCAGGAAAGACCACGCCGCCATCCATTGTTTTGGCGCGTGATACAACGGTATACCAAAGCGGCCCGAAAGCAATATGCGGTCGAGCGCGCGCACGGCGGATACGAAATCCGCTCGCGTCTTCGCCGTCAGCATGGCCGCGATCATCGCATCCGCGCCGGCGCTTCTCACGCCCGCATAGTTGAAGCTGCCATCCTGGGACGCCGATTTGCTCGACCAGCGCCAGTTCTGCTCGTTTCCCGGCGAGAGCGAGGATCCCCAGCTCGCCTCGATCATGTCGTAGTCGAAGGATGCGGCGCGCCGCTGGTATTGCGCGGAATTGACCATCCTGATCTGCGCCAGAACGCCGATCTGGCGCAGGAAGCGCGAATAGGACAGCAGAAGCCGCTCCTGCTCGTGGGCGACGCACAGCATCTCGAAGGCGAGCGGCTGACCCGTGGCCGTGCTGGTCATGATGCCGCCTTTGAGCGCGTAGCCGGCTTCCTCGAGAAGCGTAATCGCGCGCTTGCGGCCTTCGCGATTCGTGCCCGAACCGTCGGTGACGGGCTGGCTGAAGGCGCCCTCCATGACGCCCGGCGCCAGCTCGCTCGCGTAAGGCGCGAGAAGCTCCCGCTCGCGGGCATCCGCGGGGCGGCCATGCGAGGACAGCTCGGAGCGGTCGAAAAAGCTTTCGGTCCGCGCATAGAGCCCGCGAAACAAGGTCTTGTTGACCCATTCGAAGTCGAAGATGAGCGTCAGCGCCTCGCGCACGCGGGCGTCGGCGAATAGGGGGCGGCGCGTGTTGAAGACAAGCGCGGACATCGGCGCGGGCGCGCGCACGTCGAATTCAAGTTTCTTGACGAGGCCGGCTTGCACGGCCGGAAAGTCGTAGGAGTTGCCCATCTCACGGCGTCGATCGTATCGCTATCGCCCTGCACATCGTAAAGTCCCTTGCGGAAGGCGTCCATCATCACGGTGCGGTCGCGGTAATAGTCGATCCGGATCGTGTCGAAATTGAACTGCCCGCGCTGAATAGGCAGATCGCGGCCCCAATAGTCAGGGTTGCGGCGAAACGTAATGCTTTCGCCGGGCTCGACCTGCTCGACTAGATAAGGGCCGGTTCCCACCGGCTTATCGAAGCTCGTCTTGTCGAATTTCTCCTCGGTAAGCGCATGCCGGGGCAGGATCGGCATCAAGCCCAGGATCAGCGGCATTTCGCGGTCGCCGCCCTCGAAATCGAACCTGACGCCGTGTTCGCCGACCCTCTCCGCCTTGACCACCTTTTTGTAGGACAGCCGCTGCTGCCGGCCCTTGTTTTTCAAAAGCTCCCAGGAAAACAGCACATCCTCGGGCGTGACCGGCTTGCCGTCCGAAAAGCGCGCCGCGGGATTGATCTCGAATTGCACCCAGCTCCGGTCTTCCGGCGTCTCGACGGTCTGCGCAATCAGCCCATACAGCGAAAACGGTTCGTCGTAGTTGCGGGCGAGAAGCGTCTCGTAAACCCACTCCCTGACGCCCGCGGCGGGTTCGCCCTTCACGATGAAAGGATTGAGGCTGTCGAAGGAGCCGAGCGCCCCAAGCTTAAGCGCGCCGCCCTTCGGCGCATCGGGATTAACGGAATTTAATTTTGGATATGCGACGTCCAGTTTGGGCTCGTCGTGCATCGCGATCCCGGACTGCGGGGCTGCGCTCGCCGATGCGAAAATCGTAAACAAGGCGAGCACCGCCGCTGTGGCCAAAACGCCACTCAGCTTGAGCGATCCGGGTATAGGCGCCAAGAATTTCACCAGTCCAAAGGCCAATCGATCGGGTCCTTCCCAATGAGCGCGAGCGCCGCTTCTCAGCTCTAAGCCCGGAAAACTTCGAAATAATGACCGCCGCGCAACGCTTGCGCATCGAAAGGCTCGCAGAAGGGGGAGTGTTTCACAGCGATGTGAAACTGTCACGGGAAAGCCGCAATTTCCAGTATCCAAGCAACACTGAAGGTCCAGGAAGGGGCCAGGGACAGGACAGCCAACGCGATACGTTGAAAGGTTGGGTTTAATGGTTTTCACGAGGCTCGTAAAAGCGGCAGCCTGGGGGTTTGTCGCGGGGTCTGCGCTTACGCTCGGCGTGACCGGCGCCATGGCGCAAGGGAAGGACAAGGGCGCTAAGTCCCCTGCGGCGCCAGCGCAACAGGCGGCCGGCGACCGAGAAGCCGGCCGACATTTGGTACAAGCTCTGCATCGACGTGCCGGTCGCCGAACCCACAAAGCCGGGCGAGCCGCCGAAGCAGCAGAAGCCCGAAGACCTGAAGAAGGTCAACGTCTGCCTGACGCAGGTCGACGTGCGCGACAACGCGACCGCGATCCTTATCGGCAAGATCGCCGTGCGTCAGGTGGCGGGACAGCCCAAGCCGCAGATGCTCGCCATGCTGCCGCTCGGATCGGCGCTTCCGCCCGGAGCGCTCGTCAAGGTCGACGACAAGGAGCCGATCAAGCTCGTCTACACGACGTGCGATCAAGCCGGTTGCTATGCCGAGGCCAGCATCGAACCTGCTCTCGTCGATCAGATGAAGACCGGCAAGCAGATCGCCTATCTCGGCATCGACGTTACAGGCCGCGCTTTGAGCATTCCGCTGCCGTTGGCAGGGTTTGCGAAGGCGATCGATGGCCAGCCGGTGCCGGTCGACAAGTACAACGAGGACCAGCGCAAGATCGCCGAGGTGATCAGGCAGCGCCTCGCGGACCTGAGGAAGAAGCAGGAAGACGCCGCGAAGGCCCAGGCGGCGGCTCCGTCAGACAAGAAGAAATAGCAGCCTGACTTTCGGGCTGCGCGGGTGGCCTTTATGGCCTCCCATTCACGATGCAGCTCCCGCCCTCGGCGGGAGCTTTTTTGTGTTCCGGGTCTTGAAAGGTCCCCTATGGGCGCGAAAGGCGCCCTCCCGGCATGGCGACGTCGATCTCTGCGGAATTAAACCGGACACCCGGCCATGACACAACTTTCGCATGCGACTTCGCCATTTGCGCGCGTTCCTATGAGAATCCTATAAGCACGACTGCGACCTTAGATTGTTTTTTTATGTCTTTCATCTGACCTTCCGAGCATCTTCGCCAGCCTTTGCCGGCCGGACAACTTCAGAGGCTCGATATGTTGGACGCTGTCATGATCGCGATGGGGCTCGGCTTTTTCCTCGTCGCGCTGGCCTACGTCTCCGCCTGCGACAGGCTGTGAGGACACCCATGCTTCTCGATTACATCCTTGCGGGAGCCGTCATGCTGTTGCTGCTCGGCTACCTGGTCTATGCGCTTGTCCGCCCCGAGCGGTTCTAGGGAGCATCACCCATGACGATCCTTGGCTGGGCGCAAATCTTGGCTTTCGCGCTCACTGTCGCGCTCATTGCGAAGCCCTTGGGCTGGTACATGACCCGCGTCTTCAACGGCGAGCGCGTGTTTCTCTGGTGGGTGCTGCGGCCTTTCGAGCGCGCGCTTTACTGGATTTCCGGCGTCGACGAGAAGAAGGAGCAGAGCTGGGTCGGCTACACGGCGGCCATGCTCGTGTTCAGCGTCGCGGGCTTCGTGACGCTCTATGGCCTCCAGCGCTTCCAGGCGTCGCTGCCGTTCAATCCGCAAGGGCAGGCGGCCGTCACGCCGGACCTCGCCTTCAACACCTCGGTCAGCTTCATAACCAACACGAACTGGCAATCCTACGTGCCTGAAACGACCATGAGCTATCTCGTGCAGATGGCCGGGCTTACGGTGCACAATTTCCTCTCCGCCGCGACCGGGGTCGCGCTCGCGCTGGCGCTGATCCGCGGCTTCGCGCGCCGCACCTCGAACACGGTCGGCAATTTCTGGGTCGATATGACCCGCTGCACGCTTTATGTGCTGCTGCCGGTCTCCATCGCCGTCGGGCTGTTCTTCGTCTGGCAGGGCATGCCGCAGAACCTCGGCGCCTATACGGAAGCGACGACGCTGGAAGGCGCCAAGCAGGTGATCGCGCAAGGCCCGGTCGCCTCCCAGGAAGTCATCAAGATGTTCGGGACGAATGGCGGCGGCTTCTTCAACGCCAACTCGGCGCATCCGTTTGAAAATCCGAACCCGCTGACGAACTTCGTCCAACTCGTGCTGATTTTCGCCATCGGCGCGGCGCTTACGAACGTTTTCGGGCGCATGGTGGGCGATCAGCGGCAGGGCTGGGCGATCTTTTCCGTGATGGGCCTGTTGTTCCTCGGCGGCGTGGCCGTCTGCTACTGGGCGGAAGGCGCCGGAAATCCGGTCTTTACGCAGCTCGGCGTCGACACGGCGCCAAGCGCGCTCCAGGCCGGCGGCAACATGGAGGGCAAGGAGGTGCGCTTCGGCATCGCCGCGTCCTCCCTGTTCACCACCGTCACCACCGACGCATCCTGCGGCGCCGTCAACACCATGCACGACAGTCTGACCCCGCTCGGCGGCATGATCCCGCTCATCAACATCCAGCTTGGCGAAATCATCTTCGGCGGCGTCGGCTCGGGCCTCTACGGCATGCTGTTGTTTGCGATCCTGGCCGTGTTCATCGCCGGGCTGATGGTGGGCCGCACACCGGAATATCTCGGCAAGAAGATCGAGGCGAAGGAGGTGAAGATGGCGATGCTCGCGATTTTGATCCTGCCGCTGTCGATCCTGGGCTTCACCGCCATCGCCGTTGTGGCGAAGGACGGGCTGGCGGGGCTCGCCAACGCGGGTCCGCACGGCTTCACCGAGGCGCTCTACGCCTTCACGTCGGCCACGGGCAATAACGGCAGCGCGTTCGCCGGGCTTTCCGCCAACACCATGTTCTACAACACGACGCTGGCTTTCGCGATGCTGATCGGCCGCTTCCTGATGGTGATTCCGGCGCTCGCCATCGCGGGCTCGCTCGCGCGGAAAAAGATCCTGCCGCCGTCCGCCGGAACCTTCCCGACGCACGGCCTGCAATTCGTGCTGCTCGTCTCCGGCGTGATCCTGATCATCGGCGGCCTAACCTTCTTCCCGGCGCTCTCGCTCGGCCCCGTCGTCGAGCATCTCGCGATGAACGCCGGTCAAACCTTCTGAGTTCGAGGCGCCCATGCTCGCTCCAGCTACAGCCAAGAAAATCTCAAGATCGACCATTGCCGATCCGAAGATCCTGATCCCGGCCATCGGCGCTTCCTTCCAGAAGCTCGATCCCCGCGTTCTCGCCAAAAACCCCGTGATGTTCGTGGTCGAGGTCGTGTCGCTCCTCACCACGGCGCTGTTCGTCCGCGATCTCATAACCGGCGCGGGCCATTACGGCTTCTCGCTGCAGATCATCCTGTGGCTCTGGTTCACGGTGCTGTTCGCGAATTTCGCGGAAGCCGTCGCCGAGGGGCGCGGCAAGGCGCAGGCCGCGAGCCTTCGCGCCACCAAGACGGACATCTTCGCAAAAAAACTCCCCGACGCCAGCCAGCGCGGCCGTTGGCTGGAGACGCCCGCGGTGCAGCTCAAGGCGGGCGACGTTGTGCTCGTCGAGGCGGGCGACCTTATCCCGTCCGACGGCGAGGTGATCGAAGGCGTGGCGTCGGTGAACGAGGCCGCCATCACCGGCGAATCCGCGCCGGTGATCCGCGAGTCGGGCGGCGACCGCTCGGCGGTGACGGGCGGCACGCTCGTGATCTCGGACTGGATCGTGGTGCGCATCACCGCGAGCCAGGGCTCGACCTTCCTCGACCGCATGATCGCGCTTGTCGAAGGCGCCGAGCGCCAGAAGACGCCGAACGAGATCGCGCTGAACATCCTGCTCGCGGGGCTCACCATCATATTCGTGTTCGCGGTGGCGTCGATCCCGAGCTTCGCGGCCTATGCCGGCGGCCAGAATCCCGGTGATCGTGCTGGTCGCGCTGTTCGTGACGCTGATCCCGACCACCATCGGCGCGCTGCTCTCGGCCATCGGCATCGCCGGCATGGATCGCCTCGTGCGCTTCAACGTGCTCGCCATGTCCGGGCGCGCGGTGGAGGCGGCGGGCGACGTCGATACGCTCCTGCTCGACAAAACGGGCACGATCACGCTCGGCAACCGGCAGGCGTCGGAGTTCGTGCCCCTCGCTGGCGTGTCCGAGCAGGAGCTTGCGGATGCGGCGCAGCTCGCCTCGCTGTCCGACGAGACGCCGGAAGGCCGCTCCATCGTCGTGCTGGCGAAGGAGCGCTACGGCATGAGGGGCCGGGACATGGCGCCGCTCGGCGCGCACTTCATCGAATTCTCGGCGCATACACGCATCAGCGGCATCGACATGGAAGGCGACCAGATCCGCAAAGGCGCCGTCGACGCCGTCGTCGCCTATGTGCGGCAGGCGGCGGGCCATCCGAACATGCCGGTTCCGCGCGAGCTTGAGCGCGAATCCGAGCGCATCGCCAAGTCGGGCGGGACTCCGCTGGCGGTCGCGCGCAACGGGCGGCTGCTCGGCCTCGTCCATCTTAAGGACATCGTGAAGGGCGGCATACGCGAGCGCTTTGCGGAGCTGCGGCGCATGGGCATCCGCACCATCATGATCACGGGCGACAATCCGTTGACGGCGGCGGCGATCGCGGCGGAAGCGGGCGTGGACGACTTTCTTGCGCAGGCCACGCCCGAGAACAAGCTGAGCCTCATTCGCGAGGAACAGGCGAAGGGCAAGCTCGTCGCCATGTGCGGCGACGGCACCAACGACGCGCCGGCTCTGGCGCAAGCCGATGTCGGCGTCGCCATGAACACCGGCACCATGGCGGCGCGCGAGGCCGGCAACATGATCGACCTCGACAGCGACCCGACGAAGCTTATCGAGGTGGTCGAGATCGGCAAGCAGCTTCTGATCACGCGCGGCGCGCTGACGACCTTCTCCATCGCGAACGACGTGGCGAAGTATTTCGCGATCATCCCGGCGATGTTCATCGCGTTCTACCCGCAGCTCAACGCGCTGAACGTGATGGGGCTTTCGACGCCGCAAAGCGCGATCCTGTCGGCGATTATCTTCAACGCGCTGATCATCGTCGCGCTGATTCCGCTCGCGCTGCGCGGCGTGAAATACCGCCCGCTCGGCGCCTCGAAAATGCTGACGCGCAACCTGCTGATCTACGGCCTCGGCGGCATCGCCGCACCGTTCATCGGCATCAAGCTGATCGACATGGCCGTCTCGGCCATCGGTCTCGCTTAAGGATCAGGCCCATGAAATCGGAACCGGCCTCATACCCGCCAGCGTCATTCCCGCGAAAGCGGGAATCCAGTCATCCCGCTCAACGAATACTGGGTCCCCGCATTCGCGGGGACAACGGAAGGCAGCTGTGTCCGATTAAGTCCACAATACTCTAGGAGAGCCCCATGTGGAGTCACATCCGCCCCGCCATCGCGATGATCGTCCTGCTCACGCTGATCACGGGCCTCGCATACCCCCTCGGAATGACGGGACTCGCGCAATATCTGTTCCCGCGCCAAGCGAACGGCAGCCTGATCGAGCGCGACGGCAAGGTCCTCGGCTCGGAGCTGATCGGCCAGAACTTTACGGGCGAGCGCTATTTCCACGGCAGGCCGTCGGCCACGACGGACACGGATCCGAACGATGCGTCGAAGACCGTGCCCGCGCCCTATAACGCCAGCAATTCCGGCGGCTCGAACCTCGCGCCCACATCCAAGAGCCTGGCTGAGCGCGTCGCCGCCGACGTCAAGTCGCTCAAGGCGGAGAACCCCGCCGCCCCGGTTCCCGTCGATCTCGTGACCACATCGGCGAGCGGTCTCGATCCCGACATCACGCCGGCGGCCGCGATCTTCCAGATCCCCCGCGTCGCCAAGGCGAGGGGCATGCCGGAGCAGCGGCTGCGCGAGCTTGTGGATCGGGCCATCGAGCCGCGAGCGCTCGGCATGTTCGGAGAGCCGAGCGTGAACGTGCTCAGGCTGAACCTCAAGCTCGACGCGGAGCAATCGGCGAGCACAAGCGGTTGATGCGCACGCGCATCCGGTGCGCGGCTTGAAACTTGGCGCCCCCGCGAACAGGTAGAGAGCATGCGTATCTCCGACCTTCTGTCTCCGGCCTCGATTGCGGTGGGCGTCCATATCGACGACAAGGCCGGCGCGCTGCGGTTCGCGGCGATGGCCCTGGCGTCTCGAAGCGGCCTCGAACCGGAGCGCATCCGCCAGGCGCTCGCCGCGCGGGAAGCGCTCGGCTCGACCGGGATCGGCAGGGGCGTCGCGCTTCCCCATGTCTGCTTCCCCGATCTCGACAGACCCTACGGCTTGCTTTTCACGCTGGCGAGACCTATCCCCTTCGACGCCATTGACAACGGCCCCGTCGATCTCGTCTGCGCAATCGTCAGCCCCGCCGGCGCCGACGGGGGCGAAAGCCCGTCGCTGTGCCTGCTGGCCGCGATCTCGCGCATTCTCCGCGACGAGGCGCGCGCGGCCGCCCTGCGCAAGGCGGCCGATCCGTGGGCCATCTCCCGCATTTTGAAGGCGGCCGATGCGGCGGCCCAAGCCGCGAGCTGATATGGCCGAGGCCCGCGCCATAAGACGGCCCTCGCCGGACGCCCTCCTGGAGGAGGCGCGCCGCGCAGATCGCAGCCGGGGCCGCCTCAAGGTGTTTCTCGGGGCCGCGCCGGGCGTCGGCAAGACCTATCAGATGCTGCTTTCGGCGCGCGCCAAGCTCGTGGAAGGCGCGGACATCGTTATCGGCATCGTGGAGACGCATGGGCGCGCGGAGACGCAGGCCCTTCTCCAAGGCTTCGAAATCGTCCCACGGCTCAAGATCGATTACCACGGCCACGGGCTGGAGGAGATGGACCTCGACGCCATTCTCCGGCGCCGCCCGCAAATCGTGCTCGTGGACGAGCTTGCGCATACGAACGCGCCGGGCAGCCTGCATCCCAAGCGCTATCTCGACGTGGAGGAGCTGCTTTCGGCCGGCATCGATGTCTACACGACGCTCAACATCCAGCATGTCGAGAGCCTGAACGACGTGGTGGCGCAGATCACGCGCATCCGCGTCCGCGAGACCGTGCCGGACTCGCTGCTCAATAAGGCCGACGACATCGAGGTGGTCGATCTTGCGCCCGACGAGCTGATCCAGCGGCTGAAGGAGGGCAAGGTCTACGTTCCGAAGCAGGCCGAGCGGGCGCTCTCGCATTACTTTTCGCCGGGGAACCTCACGGCCCTGCGCGAGCTGGCGCTTCGCCGCACGGCGCAGCGCGTCGACGAGCAGCTCCTCACGCATATGCGCGCGCACGCCATACCCGGCCCCTGGCCCGCGGGCGAGCGGCTCCTTGTCTGCATCAGCGAGGACGTGCGCGCCGCCGGCCTTGTCCGCTACACGAAGCGCCTCGCCGACCGGCTGCACGCGCCCTGGACGGCCGTCACCATCGAGACGGCCCGCAGCCAGCGCCTTGGCGAGGTCGAGCGCGACCGCATCGCCGATACGCTCCGGCTCGCCGAGAAACTGCAGGGCGAGGCCATCACGCTGCCCGGCGGAAACGTCGCCGAGGAGCTGCTTTCCTTCGCGCGCGCGAACAACGTCACGCAGATCGTGGTGGGCAAGTCTACGCGCACGCGCTGGTTCGAGCTGATCAACGGCTCGGTTGTGAACGAGCTGGTGCGCGGCTGCGGCAATATCACCGTGCATGTGATTGCAGGCGAGCATCTCGCCGGCGATCCCATCCCCAAGAAGATGGTGAAGACGCGCGCAAGCGAGCGAGACGGCTGGGACGCCATCCCATATCTCGCGACCGCCGCCGCGGTCGGGCTGGCGCTCGGGTTCGCCACCGTGTTGAAGCCGCTGATCGGCATCGAAAGCGCGGACCTCGTCTTCCTCGTGGGTGTGATCGGCGTCGCCTACAAATACGGTTTGTGGCCGTCGATGGCCGCTGCCGTGCTCAGCATGGCGTGCTATCAGATTTTCTTCCTGGATCCGGGCGGCAAATTCAGCCTCGCCGACGCCAAAAACCTTACGGCGCTAATCTTCTTCTTCTTCACCGCCTTCGTCGTCAGCAATCTGACGGCGAAAGTGCGAGCGCAGGCCAACACCGCGCGCGGCCGGGCGGCAACGACCGAGGCGCTTTACGCCTTCTCCAAAAAGCTCGCGGGCATCGCCTCGCTGGACGACCTGCTTTGGGTTGTCGCCTACCAGATCGCGCATTCGCTCAAGGTGGACGTGGTGATCGTGCTGCCCGACGCGAGCGGCATTCTGCGCGTGAAGACCGGCTTCCCGCCGGAGGACGATCTCGACCAGGCGGAGCTTGGCGCGGCGAAATGGTCCTTCGAAAACAACCGGCCGGCGGGGCGCGGCTCGGATACCTTGCCGGGCGCGAAGAGGCTGTTTCTGCCGCTTCGGACGGCGGCGGGCGCCGTCGGCGTCGTCGGGCTCGCGCCCGGCCAGCGGCCGGAGATGCTGCTCACGCCGGACGAGCGGCGCCTTCTCGATGCGCTGATGGATCAGGCCGCCGTCGCGCTGGAGCGGGTGCGGCTTGCCGGGCAGATCAACGAGGCGAGGCTCGCGGCAGAGTCGGAGCGGCTTAGGGCGGCGCTGCTGACCTCGCTCTCGCACGATCTCAAGACGCCGCTTGCTTCGATCCTCGGCGCCGTGACCTCGCTCAGGCAGTACCGCGAGCTTCTCGACGATCCCGCGCGCGGGGGCCTGGTTTCGACGATCCAGGAGGAGGCCGAGCGCCTTTCGCGCTTCGTCGCCAATCTGCTCGACATGACCAAGATCGAATCCGGCGCCATCCAGCTCGACATGGCGCACACCGATATCGATGAGATCGTCGGCTCCGCCCTCCAGCGCGTTGCGGGCTTGATCGCGAACCATGAGGTCGAGGTCGATCTCGATGCGGGCTTGCCGATGCTCAACCTCGATGCGATGCTGTTCGAGCAGGTGCTGGTGAACCTTCTCGACAACGCCGCCAAATTCGCGCCGCCTGGGTCGAAGATCGCCGTTCGCGCGCGCCGGACGCCTGGCGCGATCGCCATCGAGGTTCTGGACGAGGGCTGCGGCATCCCCGAGGACCGGCTGGAGCGGGTGTTCGAAAAGTTCCATCGGGTGAAGCAGGGCGACCGGCAGCGGCCGGGGACGGGGCTTGGGCTCGCGATCTGCCGCGGCTTCGTGAACGCGCTCGGCGGGAAAATCGTCGCGGCGAACCGGGCCGACCGCTCAGGCGCGGTCTTCACGATCACCTTCCCATACAAGGAAAGAGAGCTCGCGGCTTAAGCCGAAGTTCCTGGGGTCACACTGACGTTTCCCATTGTGCTCTAATGCACACACGCCACGGGGCCGGCCACGACTTGTGCCGGCAGGCGGCCAGCGCCGCGCAGCGGCCTTCCGCTGTCGATCTCGTCACAGCATTCGTCGAGCCAGCGAACGATATCCAGATATTCGGCATCGGACTCGCATTTCAGAATATAGCCGTTCGCTCCGCTCGACAGCGCTTCGCCTATATCCCTGGCTGAATCCGACGATGACAGGATGAACGCGGGCGTGTTCTTGAGACCGAGGTGATTGCGAAGGCGCGCCACAAGCTCGGTTCCCATCATGATCGGCATCTTCAAGTCGGAGACGAGGAAATAAGGCGCCTCCGCCGCAGGCAGGCTCTCGTGCGCGACGAGCACGCCGAGCGCCTCGGGCGCGCTCTTGCAAACCTCGATGCGCCTTTGCACCCCGGCCTTGCGGGCCGCCCTCTTGAAGCGGATGATATCGGTCTCTTCATCGTCGACGAGGAGTATACTGATTGTCATTTTCAACTCCGCGCAGCTCATTCGCGCTGCGCCCATTTGACACTGAACCCGTTGGCAAATGGATAATCGCGGATCGGAACACGTGTCGCAGCAGACGATTTACCTCTCTTACACCATTTGCGTGACACTATGCATTCGCGGTTGTGTCGGTTAACCGAAATGACTTCGGGTTGTGCTTTGTAGCCCTGCCGCATTCCTCCTCCGAGCTTGACGGGCAGCCGTCGCGCATTGCGAAAGCAGTCGCGCGTAGCGTCGCCAGGCGCCGCCGAAGTCGTAAGCAGAAGTAATCGTTGGCGTCAGTCCGTACCATTACAATGCAGTGAGAGGAACGCTATGCAAGTCGCGCAAAATTATTCACGAGTAGTGTCTCGCAGACAGTCAAACCCAGATAGGACTGAGATCAATGTCCTGGTGGTTGACGATGATTACGACGATTACAGAGCTATTTCCCGGCTTTTGGCAAAGCTTGACGGATATACAGTCAAGACCACAAGAGCCTCTTCGGGGCTGGCCGCCCGCAGCGGCATCTCCACCAGCCGGTATGACGTCGTCATCGCCGATTACAGGCTTGGGCCTGAAACAGGCGTCGATGTGATCAAGTCCATCATCCGGCAGAGGCCGGCGGTGGCGCCGATCCTGATCTCAGGGCATCTTTCGCCAGAAGTGCACAAGGCGGCCTTGAATGCCGGGGCCATCCATTGCATCGAGAAGGACGGCCTCACCGTCAAGGCGCTCGAAGGCGCCATTCGCACCGCCGTTCATACGGTCTTCTGGGGCTCGGCGCCTGCGCCAAGCGAGGAACGCTCGGGCTGGCTGCATTAATTAAAGTCTAGGCCTCCGCCTCGCAAGCGCCCCGCTGCTCCCGGAAGCCGCCGCCAAGCTCGACCCTCTCGGGCTTGGCGGAAACCATGCCCCTTTTCAACGCCGCGGTATGGCGAGCGCCAGCGTAAACGCCGCGGTCACGCCGCTTCATCGAGAGAGCCACGGCTCAGAATGCGCCCTCGCGCTTGAGAAGCACGGCCTTTCGCTCAACGCCCCACCGATAGCCCGCAAGCGCGCCGCCGGTCCGCACCACCCTGTGACAGGGGATGGCGACGGCGATCCGGTTGCTGGCGCATGCGCTCGCCACGGCCCGGACGGCGCCCGGACATCCAGCGGCGGTGGCCACTTCGGCGTAAGTCATGATAAATCCGGGCGGAATCGCCTGAAGAATCTGCCAAACCTTTCGCTGGAGAGGCGTCCCGCGAATGTCGAGCGGCAGGCCGAAGACGCCCTTCGGCTCGTCGATAAAGGCGACAACCTGGGCCACGACGCGCTCAAAGTCCGCACCGCCGCGCTTTATCTCGGCCTCGGGAAAGCGGGCCTTCAACGCATCGGCGAGAACCCCGATGGAATCGCCCAACTCAATCGCGCAGATCCCTTGCGCCGTCCCCGCGACAAGCGCCGCGCCGAGAGAACATTCGCCGGCGGAGAATTGAATGACTTCGCTCCCCAAGCCTCTTGCGTGTTTCCGCGGCTGGATCCCGGTTTCAACCGGACTGAAAGCACTTGGCGTCATCTCCCGCCTCCCAGCATGGACTTCTATGAGAGCGAACACGCCGCGCGCGGGCGCCGGCGCCAACATTAGAGCCCGTTCTTGCCGCCGGGCGTGGGTTTAGGCAGGAAATGCTGGCCCTCGGTCGAAAGGAACTTCCACATGGCCTGGCCGGCCGGCATCACGGCCTTGTCCCTGAGCCGCACCACGAACCATTCCCGCACCATCGGCAGGCCTACCACGTTGAGCATGACCAGCCGGCCGTCCGCGATCTCAATGGCGACGGTGTGCGCCGAGATGAACGCCACGCCAAGCCCGGCGATCACGGCCTGCTTGATCGTCTCGTTCGATCCGATCTCCATCCCGACGATGGGATCGAAGTCGGCTTGCTCGAACAGGCGCTCCATGAGAACGCGCGTTCCGGAGCCCGGCTCGCGAATGAAGAATGTCTCTTTCGCGAGGTCCGCGATCATGAGCTGCGCGTCCGACAGGGGGTGACCGGCGGCGGCCACGATGATGTGCGGGTGGTCGCCCAGAATGGCGCTCTCAAGATCGAGATTTTCCGGCGGGCGGCCCATGATGGCGAGGTCGAGTTCGAGGTCGCGCAAGGCCCGGATCGTTTCCTGCCTGTTTCCGACCGCAAGGCGCACGTCGACGCCTGGATGTCTCTGGCGGAACGCGGCCAGTGCCTTCGGCGCGAAATATTTCGCGGTGCTGACAACGCCAGCCGATACGTTGCCGCCTTGCACACCTTTAAGTTGTGCAATTTCCTGCCCGCATTCCGCCAAAAGGGCCTCGATGCGATGGGCGGTTCTCAAGACAATCTCGCCGGCTTCGGTCGGCGTGGTTTTGTCGCCGATGCGCTCCACCAGCGGCAAGCCCACGGATTGCTCAAGTTGCTGGACTTGCACAGTGATTGCGGGCGGGGTTACATTCAGGCGGCGCGCGGCGCCCGCCATCGAGCCCATCTTGGTGACGGCAGCCAAGACACGGAAATGTTTCAGCGTTACGTTTCTCACGCTGGCATCATAGACCGTTAGAAAAACTTAATCAATAGGAAAAGAAATTAAAATTTACTTTCTGGCGATCCAACCCCATACTACAAAAAGTTGTCGGCCACGTCCGAGTGTTGAGATAAGAATAGCGCCATGTCAATGGCCGGCAAGGGAGGTACGCTACATGGGCTTTCATGCCACATTGCGTGAGCATCTGACGGAATGGGCGGGAGACGACACGCAACGTCGAGCCGTCGCGGAAACAATTAACAATCTAGCAAAGGCTGGGCTTGAGGTCCAGAAGATCGTTGCGCTGGGACCGCTCGCTGGGCAGATGGCCGAGAAGCGCGGGGACCACGCCGACGGCGACACGCAGAAAGAGCTCGATTTCCTCAGCAACAAGATCGTTACCGATGCGCTGAAGGCGTCCCCCGTGGCGTGGATGGGCTCCGAGGAAGACGAGAAGGCCGTGCTGCTCAACCCGGGCGCGCCTATCGTGGTCAATGTCGATCCGCTCGACGGCTCCTCCAACATCGACACCAACGTCTCCATAGGCACGATTTTCTCGATCCTGCCGTCGAAGCCTGCTTCGCCGCTGCTTCAGCCTGGCCGTAATCAGCTTGCCGCAGGCTACATCATTTATGGACCGCAAACGGGATTGGTGCTGACGGTCGGCGAGGGTACGCACAAGTTCTGGCTCGACCCGCGGTCGGGCGAGTTTCTTCTGCTGAAGGCGAACATAGAAGTTCCGAAGGTTACTCGGGAATACGGCGTGAACTCATCCAACTTCCGCCACTGGGACGACTCGATCAAAGCCTATGTGCTCGATTGCACGCTCGGCGCCGAGGGGCCACGCAAGGATGATTTCAACACCCGCTGGATCGGGTCGCTTGTCGCCGACGCCTTCAGGATACTTGTGCGCGGCGGCATCTACATTTATCCGGCCGACGGCCGCAAAGGTTACACGAGCGGCCGCTTGCGTCTTCTCTATGAGGCAAACCCGATCGCCATGATCATGGAGCAGGCAGGCGGCGCCTGCACGACGGGAACGCAGCGCATGATGGATATCGAGCCTGTGTCCCTTCACCAGCGCGTCCCGCTTATCTTCGGCTCCAAAACGGAGGTCGAAGAGATCGAGCATTACTATCGCGATCCCCATTCGTTCGGCGAACACTCGCCGCTTTTCTCGCAGCGCGGGCTTTTCCGCTCAGTGGTAGGCTAAACCCATGTCGCAAAAATTCCCCATCATATCGGTCACGGGCTCGTCGGGCGCGGGCACTTCCACTGTCAAATTCACCTTCGAGCAGATTTTCCGCCGCGAAGGCGTCACCGCCGCCTTCATCGAGGGCGACGCCTATCACCGTTACGACCGGCAAGAGATGAAGAAGGTGATGGCCACGGAGCAGGAGCGCGGAAATTCGCACTTCAGCCATTTCGGCCCGGAAGCGAACCTGCTCGAAGATCTCGAGGAGACGTTCCGCTCCTACAGCGCGACAGGCAAGGGCAAGACCCGCCACTACATCCACGACCAGTCCGAGGAAGAAAAGTACGGCGCGCGCGCTGGTACTTTCACCGAATGGGAAGATTTGCCCGAGGGAAGCGACGTTCTGTTCTACGAAGGACTGCACGGCGCTATCGTCACGGACAAGGTGAACGTCGCAAAGCACGCGGACCTGAAGGTGGGCGTGGTGCCTGTCATCAATCTTGAGTGGACCCAGAAACTCCACCGGGACAGGAAAGCACGCGGCTACTCGGCCGAGGATGTGACCAAGACGATTCTGCGCCGCATGCCGGACTATGTGAATTACATCTGTCCGCAATTCAGCGAGACGGACATCAACTTCCAGCGTGTGCCGACCGTCGACACCTCGAACCCGTTCACGGCCCGCTGGATCCCGACACCCGACGAATCGATGGTGGTGATCCGGTTCAAGAGCCCGCGCGGGATCGACTTCGCCTATCTCAGGTCCATGATCGGCGACAGCTTCATGAGCCGCGCCAACTCCATCGTGATCCCGGGCGGCAAGCTCGACCTCGCGATGCAGCTCATCCTCACGCCCATGATTCACCGGCTCGTCGAGCTCAAGCGCCGCGCGTCGTAGAGGAAAAACAATGACGAACCTCGCTCACGATGGGGCGCCTCAGGCGTCGATCAAGGAATTGGCCAACGCGATCCGCGCGCTCTCCATGGACGCCGTAGAAGCGGCGAATTCGGGCCATCCCGGCATGCCGATGGGCATGGCCGACGTGGCCGCCGTGCTCTACACGAAGTTCCTGAAGTTCGACGCCAGCGCACCGGACTGGCCCGACCGCGACCGCTTCGTGCTGTCGGCGGGCCACGGCTCGATGCTGATCTATTCGCTGCTTTATCTCACGGGCTACCCCGAGATGACGGTGGAGGAGCTTAAGCGCTTCCGCCAGATGGGCAGCATCACTGCCGGCCATCCCGAGTATCGCCACGCGCCGGGCATCGAGACGACAACCGGCCCGCTCGGCCAGGGCATTTCGACCGCCGTCGGCATGGCGATTGCGGAGCGTCTGATGCAGGCGCGCTTCGGCGATGCGGTCGCGGATCACTACACCTATGTGATTTCGGGCGATGGCTGCCTCATGGAAGGGATCAGCCACGAAGCCATCGACCTCGCCGGACACCTGAAGCTCAACAAGCTGATCGTGCTGTTCGACGACAACTCGATCTCTATCGACGGCTCGACCAGCCTCTCCACCTCCATCGACCAAGTGAAGCGCTTCGAGGCCGCGGGCTGGGCCGCCTGTCGCGTCGACGGCCACAACCCGGCTGAAATCGAGGCCGCGATCGCCAAGGCCAAGCAAAGCGACAAGCCCACGCTCATCGCCTGCAAGACGATCATCGGCTACGGTGCGCCCAACAAGCAGGGTTCGGAGAAGACGCACGGCTCCCCGCTCGGCAAGGACGAAATAGCCGCTACGCGCGCCAACCTCGGTTGGCCCTATCCGACCTTCGTCGTTCCGGACCATATCCTCGCCACGTGGCGCGCCGCCGGAACGCGCGGCCAAGCGGCTCACGCTGCCTGGAAGGACCGTCTGCAAAGCCTGCCGAAGGCCGAGCGCGCTCACATCGAGCATATGCTGAGCGGCGAGCTTCCGGCCGCCGTCGAGGAAAAGCTCGCGGCGTTCAAGGCCGAATTGATCGCGACGAAGCCGAAACTCGCGACGCGCAAGTCATCCGAGATGACGCTGCAGGTCATCAACGACGCCACCGACATGACCATCGGGGGTTCTGCGGACCTCACGCATTCGAACTACACGATCACCAAGGGCATGAAGTCCGTAAAGCCGGACAATTTCTCGGGCCGCTACATCCATTACGGCATCCGGGAGCATATCATGGGCGCCGCCATGAACGGCATTGCGCTGCACGGCGGCTTCGTCCCCTATGGCGGAACGTTCCTCGTGTTCTCGGATTACATGCGCGGATCGATCCGGCTCTCGGCTCTGATGGGCCTGCGCGTGATCTATGTGCTGACGCACGACTTTATCGGCGTCGGCGAGGACGGCCCGACGCACCAGCCCATCGAGCATCTGGCGATGCTGCGCGCGACGCCCAACCTCTACGTGTTCCGCCCGGCGGACGCGGTCGAGACGGCGGAAGCCTATGAAGTCGCGCTCGCCTCGCGCACGACGCCATCGTTGCTCGCGCTTTCGCGGCAGAACCTGCCGGCGGTGCGCCTCGAAGCGTCGTCGGAGAATTTGACTGCGCGCGGCGCCTATGTGCTCCGCGAGGCTGAGGGCGCCCGCGACGTGACCATTCTCGCTACCGGCTCGGAGGTGGAGTTCGCAGTCTCCGCCGCCGAAAAACTAAACGGGGAGGGCATCAAGGCTGCTGTCGTTTCGATGCCCTGCTGGGAGCTGTTCGAACAGCAACCGGCTGAATACCAGGCCAAGGTCCTCGGATCGGCTCCGCGCATCGCCATCGAGGCGGCCGCCCGCTTCGGCTGGGACCGCTGGCTTGGCTCAAACGGCCTCTTCATCGGCATGAACGGGTTCGGCGCGTCTGGCCCGGCCGGGGAAGTCTACAAGCATTTCGGCATCACGGCGGAAGCCGCCGTCGCCGCCGCGAAGAAATTGATTGGCTGAAGCCAAGGCCGGGAGCGGCCCGGCCAAGAAACAGAGACGTAAAGGAAGGTGAACCCCATGGCTAATAAGAGTGAAACCGTAACAGGCAAGGACCGCTACAAGTCCGGCGTGATGTCGTATAAGAAAATGGGGTATTGGGAGCCCGACTATCAGCCGAAAGAGACTGATATCATCGCGCTGTTCCGCGTGACGCCGCAAGATGGCGTGGACCCCATCGAGGCGAGCGCCGCCGTGGCGGGCGAAAGCTCCACCGCCACCTGGACGGTGGTTTGGACCGACCGCCTCACCGCTTGCGAAAAGTATCGCGCGAAGTGCTATCGCGTCGATCCCGTGCCGAATGCGCCCGGCTCCTACTTCGCCTACATCGCCTACGACCTCGACCTGTTCGAGGGCGGCTCGATCTCCAACCTGACGGCGTCGATCATCGGCAACGTCTTCGGCTTCAAGCCCTTGAAGGCTCTCCGCCTGGAAGACATGCGCCTGCCCGTCGCCTACGTGAAGACCTTCGACGGCCCGCCGACCGGCATCGTCGTCGAGCGCGAGCGTCTCGACAAGTTCGGCCGTCCGCTGCTCGGCGCAACCGTAAAGCCGAAGCTCGGCCTCTCCGGCCGCAACTATGGCCGCGTCGTTTACGAAGCGCTGAAAGGCGGCCTCGACTTCACGAAGGACGACGAGAACATCAACTCGCAGCCCTTCATGCACTGGCGCGAGCGCTTCCTCTACTGCATGGAAGCCGTGAACAAGGCGCAGGCCGAGACCGGCGAGGTCAAGGGCACCTACCTCAACATCACCGCCGGGACGATGGAGGAGATGTATAAGCGCGCCAACTATGCGAAAGAGCTTGGCAGCTGCATCGTCATGATCGACCTCGTGATCGGTTACGTCGCCATCCAATCCATGGCCAAGTGGGCGCGCGACAACAACATGATCTTGCACCTGCACCGCGCGGGCCACAGCACCTACACGCGCCAGAAAACTCACGGCGTTTCGTTCCGCGTGATCTCGAAGTGGATGCGCCTTGCGGGCGTTGACCACATCCATGCGGGCACGGTCGTCGGCAAGCTCGAAGGCGATCCGCTGACAACGGCCGGCTTCTACGACATCCTCCGCGAGGACTTCATCCCGCAGAACTTCCAGCATGGCGTGTTCTTCGACCAGCACTGGGGTTCGCTCGCAAAGGTCATGCCGGTGGCGTCGGGCGGCATTCATGCCGGCCAGATGCACCAGCTCATCCACTATCTCGGCGAGGACACCGTGCTTCAGTTCGGCGGCGGCACCATCGGCCACCCGATGGGCATCCAGGCCGGCGCGACGGCGAACCGCGTGGCGCTCGAAGCCATGATCTTCGCCCGCAACGAGGGCCGCGATTATCTGGCCGAAGGTCCGCAGATCCTGCAGGAGGCCGCGCGCCACTGCTTGCCGCTAAGGCAGGCGCTCGACACCTGGGGCGACGTGACGTTCGACTACACCTCGACCGACGCGCCGGACTTCGTCCCGCTGCCGACCGCCGCGGCCTAACATTTGGACGTCATCGCCGGGCTTGACCCGGCCATCCATGAAACACTCGCCCTGCAAGCGGCCTGGATGGCCGCGATCCACGGGCGGCCATGACGACAGGGAAACACAATGCGTATCACTCAAGGACAATTCTCTTTCCTGCCCGATCTGACGGATGAACAGATCGCCCGGCAGGTGCAATACGCCATCGACAAAGGCTGGGCCGTGAACATCGAGTTCACGGACGACCCGCATCCCCGCAACACCTATTGGGAAATGTGGGGCTTCCCGATGTTCGACGTCAAAGATGCGGCCGGCGTCATCACCGAGCTTACGGCATGCCGGAAGGTCTATGGCGACCGCTACATCCGCCTCTCGGCCTCCGATTCGAGCCACGGCTGGGAATTTATCCGTATGTCGTTCCTCGTGAACCGCCCGAAGGAAGAGCAAGGCTTCGATCTCGTGCGGCAGGAAGTGGATGGCCGCAACATCCGCTACACGACGAAGCCCTACGCGACCCAGAAGCCCGCGGGCCAGCGCTACTAGACGCGCCGAGCGCATCCGAACAATCCTTCCTCCAAAGCCTTCTTGCTTATGGAGGAAGGAACACTGATCTATCCTCCTGATACTGGGGAGTGTTTCGGTCCAGTTGGAGATTTTTCTATGAGCCTGGCAGCGGACCTTAACGAAACGCCGAAAGAAGATAGGGTCGATCTTCGCCGCGAATATGAGGAGTCGGGCGTCGCGGAGGTGCTCGATCAGCTCGACCGCGAGCTTATCGGCTTGAAGCCCGTGAAAACGCGCATCCGCGAGATCGCGGCATTGCTGCTCGTGGAGCGCGCGAGAAAGCGCCTCGGGCTCGCGAACGAAACGCCCACCCTGCATATGAGCTTCACAGGCAATCCCGGCACCGGCAAGACGACGGTCGCCATGAGGATGGCGGACATCCTGCACCGGCTCGGTTATATCCGGCGCGGGCACCTTGTTTCCGTAACGCGCGACGATCTTGTCGGCCAGTATATCGGCCATACTGCGCCGAAGACCAAGGAAGTGCTCAAGAAGGCGATGGGCGGCGTGCTGTTCATCGACGAGGCTTATTACCTGCACCGCGCCGAGAACGAGCGCGACTATGGCCAGGAAGCCATCGAGATCCTGTTGCAGATCATGGAGAACCAGCGCGACGACCTGGTGGTGATCCTTGCCGGCTACGAAGACCGGATGGATCAATTCTTCTCCACCAACCCTGGCTTCCGCAGCCGCATCGCGCACCACATCGATTTCCCGGATTACTCCGACGCCGAACTTTTGCAGATCGCCGAGCTGATGCTTGCGACGCAGAACTATCACCTTGCGCCCGAGGCGCGCGACGCGCTCATGGATTACATCCCCAAGCGCCGGGAGCAGCCGCATTTCGCCAATGCGCGCTCGGTCCGAAACGCGCTCGACCGCTCGCGGCTCAGGCAGGCGAACCGCATCTTCGCGAACTCGACCGGCCCGCTATCCGCAAATGAGTTGTCGGAAATCTCGGCTGAGGATATTTTGGCGAGCCGCGTCTTCAACCTCACTCCAGCGAAATCGTAGGTCAGCCATGAGCCGGTCCGTCCTGATCGCCCCCTCGATCCTTTCCGCCGATTTCTCCCGCTTCGGCGAGGAGGTGCGCGCGATCGACGATGCCGGCTGCGACTGGGTGCATGTCGATGTGATGGACGGCCATTTCGTGCCGAATATCACGTTCGGGCCGCGCCTTGTCGAATGCATCCGCCCGTGGACGAAGAAGGCCCTCGACGTGCATCTTATGATTTCCCCCGTCGATCTGTATCTCGAAGCGTTCGCGAAGGCGGGCTCCGACTATATAACCGTTCATGCAGAGGCGGGGCCGCATCTCGATCGCTCGCTCCAAGTCATTCGCGGGCTCGGCAAGAAAGCCGGCGTGTCTTTGAATCCAAGCACGCCGGAATCCGCCATCGAATATGTCCTCGACAAGATCGACCTGATCCTGGTCATGAGCGTGAACCCCGGCTTCGGCGGGCAGGCCTTCATCCCGGCTCAGGTGGAGAAGGTGCGCCGCATAGCGCGGATGATCGAGGGACGCGCCATCGATCTTGAGGTGGACGGCGGCGTCACCCCCGAAACGGCGCCCGCGCTCGCGGCCGCTGGCGCGAATGTGCTCGTCGCCGGCTCCGCTGTGTTTAAGGGCGGAAGGTATGCCGAGAATATCGCGGCGATCCGCGACTCCTGCCTCATCTCGGCCTGACACGCGGGTCATGGCCGGGCTCGAGCTAACCATTTAAGCCAAGAGCAAACCTGTATGGCCGCCTTGAGGCGGCCATGACGAAGAAGGGCGACGGCGCACGCCAGGCTCAATCGTCGTCATGGCCGGGCTTCGACCCGGCCATCCAGTGCAAAAGACGCGGCCGCCTTGGAGCGCGCTCACTTCCTCCCGAGAACGGGCGGCGCAGGCGGGTATCCAACTCGGCATAGTGCCTGGGAAGATCCCGGATCGCCTCAAGCGGCGTCCGGGATGATGCGGTAGAAGACGCTATGGGGCGGCGCAATCCGCGCACGCCTGCCTTACGGCATCGCGAACGGAACGTTGCGCGCTTCTTTCGGCTTCAGGTCGACCGGATGCTGCAGGCCGCCCGTCAGCTCCTTCACGCGCTCCTTCACATAGAGGTTCAGCTCGTCGATGGTGACGACGCCGTCCTTCGGCATCACGTCGGCCGCGCCCGAGAGGCCCTCAAGCAGCGCCTTGGTGAACGCGCCGTGCTGCCACTCCGCGCTCTCCATGGAAAGCTCCGAGCCCGTGGAGCTGGCCAGCACCACGGCGTTCGCCGAGCCCGCGATCTCGTTGATGAGCTTGTTGTAGTCGAGCTGGCCGCGGAACGACACGCCCGTCGCCTTGCCGGAATGGCAGGTGTCGAAGAAGAACATCGCGTTGCCGGCGAGCTGCTTCAGCGTGTGGCTGATCTCGGTGTCGGGCACCGAGCTGCCGCGCGTCGGCAGCATCACGCCCGCGATGTTCTCGACGCGCGCGTTGTAGGGCACATAATAATAGTCGCCGCTCGGCGCCGTCACGCCGTGTCCCGCGAGGAACACCACGCCAACGTCGCCCTGGCCCACCTGGCGCTGCAGCCATGTCAGCCCGTCGAGGATGGAGCCCGAATCCGCGTCCTCGTCGGCGAGCAGCTTCACCTCGACCTTGCGGTAGAGCCGGCCCTGCTGGCCCTGAAGGGCCGCCGCGAAGTCGCGCGCGTCCTTGCCCGCCCAGGCGAGCGTGTCGATCTTGGCCTCCTTGAACTTGCCGACGCCGACGACGAGCGCATAGAGCGACACCGTCGAGGCCTGCTGCGCCGCCGTGGCGGAAGCGGGCCGCTGGGGCGCGCCCTCGTATTTCAGCCGCACGGTCGAAGGCGAGCTTTCGATCCCGCCCGAGCTCGCCACCAGCGACAGCGCAATGTCGCGCTGCGGCAGGCCGGTCAGCGTGATGGTCGTCTCCGCGTCCGCATTCGCGCTCACATTCGAAGGCCCGCGGAACTGGCCGCCCGGCAAGGGCCGCCCGTCAACCAGCGCCACGACGCCCGAAACGGGCGTGCCCGAGGGCGAGCGCAAGGAATAGCGCAGCGTCACGCTGTCCTCCGAGAAGCCCTCGCCCGGCGACAGGATGGTGATCACCGGCGGCAGCTTCCTGGTGATTTCCTCGGCTGGCCTCGAGCCCGCGACGCGGTTCGCCTCCGCGATGGCGCGGTCCTCGTCGCGATCGTCCAGAATGCGCTTCACGATGTCGGGACGGTTGAAGCGGTCGCGGAACCGCGCGGCCGGGAAGAAGTCGGCGGCGTGCTCGAAGTCGCGGTTCACGTTCCAGCCGATCAGCTCCTCCGCGCCCGGAGATGCCGCATAATAGCCCTTCGGCGTCCAGGCCACGAAGCGCCTGTCTTTCGAGTTCACGAACAGCGCGAGAAGCTCCTTGCCGTCCGAGAGCCTGTACCAGCGCAAGGTGCCGTCGCCAGTCGCCGCTACGACAAGCTTGCCGTCGCTGGTGATGTTGACGCCCCACGGCGCGCCGGGGGTCGCTTTTTCCCACATTTTGGTCCCGTCGGGCCGGTAGCCTCTCAGCGACCAGTCGGCGCCGAGCGCGAAGTGGGCGGCGTCCGGCGCAATCGCGATGGAGCGCGCGATTTCGTAGGGCTGAAGCGCTATCGGTTTGCCGTTCAACTTCGGGGCCGCGTTGTTTTCCCAATCGGTCACCTTAAGGCCCCTTATGTCGGCGGTGATGAAGCCCTCGGGCGCCTCGGCCGAGTCGGTAAGCTCGAACGCCGTCAGGTCGAACAGAACCGGACGGTCCCGGCCCTGGCCCAAGCCGAAATGCACTTGCTTCGCGTCATAGGACATGGCGAAGTTTTCGCGCTTCTTGTCGCGCATGTCGGCGGTGACGCCCTCCTGCCAGGCGCGCTTGCCGCCGCTCAGCGTGAGCACGCCCAGGGCTGGGTCGGTGGCCGCCGCGGCGATGCCATCCGAGCCGCAAGGCAAAAGCTCCAGGATGCTGTTTCGCGAGAGCGGAACCTCGGACTGCTTGTGGCCCTCGTTGTCCCAGATCACGATGACGTTGCGTCCGTTCACTTGATAACCGCGTCCGCCCGCATAGAGCCGCGAGCCGTCCAGGGACCAGGTCACGCCATAAAAATTTCCGCGCGGAATGCTGCTCGTGTCCGCCTCGGAAAGTTTTCTCAGCGTGCGCGTATCGTAGATTTCGACAGCCTTCGCATCGTCGTAGACCACCGCGATCTTGCCGCCCGAAGGATGAATGCCGATGCCGTAGGGCAGCTTGCCGGCCACGGTCGCGCCCTTCGCTTCGAGCTTGCCGTTGGCGCCGTAACGGCGAATTTGCCCGTCATAGGCGATGGTGTAGAGTTTGTTGCTCTTGTCGAAGACCGCGCCGTAGCTGTCCTTGCCATTGTAGGCGCCGTCCTCGGCGAGAAGCTGCCAGGTCGAGGTGTCCCAGAGCTGCATGCCCTTGCCGCCGTTCATCGTGACCGCAAGGCGCAACCCGTCGCTCGAAATGACGAGGTGATAGTAAGCCTCGTTGAGAGGCCCAAGCGTGGTGATGATGCGCCCGGTGCCGGTTTCGAAGATGTAGATGCTCATGTTCCGTTCGACGGACCATTTCGAGTCCCATCCGCCCGCGGCGATCCATTTGCCGTCCGGCGAGATCGCCACGGAATTCACGCGCCCTTCATAGCCTTCACCGATGGGAACGCGGAGCGTGCGAACGAGCTCCAGCGGGCCGCGTCCGCCTTTCGGCAGGGACCAAAGCCGCCCTGTCTTATCGTCGGAGCCTGACACCATGAGCGAGCAGGAGGCGTCCACGCTGATTTGCCGGATCATCGCCGTGTGCATGCCCGGCTCGATTCGCAGCATGGGCCGTTGATCGGGCAGGTCCTGAGCCCACACCGAAATCGCCAGCGCCGCCAATGCAAGTACCGCCGCAATTATGCGCATGGAAGTCCCCCACCCTTCGGATTAAACCTTCGCCCACAAATGAGCTGGGAATTTATTCGCCTTCCCGTCGCCTGCGCAAGGGCGCTCCAGCTCAAGCGCAAAGAATTGACCTCACTTTCGTCATTCTTGCGCGCGATGGCTTCCGGCGAGTGTTCCTCGCGCGGCGATGGCGGCAGCGTCGCGTCGGCCTATAAGCGTGACTGTGAAATGAGATATCTTTCTCTGATGGATATATGGATTGCGAAAGTTCCAGCGCCCGAAGGCGCCCGCGATTTCCCGGAATGCGGGGTTTGCCGGATATGAACGGTTTCTCGTTCTGGGATCTCTTCGTGCAGGCGCATCCGGTCGTGAAATTCGTCATGATCGGGCTGATGCTCGCGTCGGTCTGGTGCTGGTCGATCGTGATCGAGAAGGTCTTGGCCTTCCGCCGGGCGCGCAATCAGTGCGACGAGTTCGAGCGCATTTTCTGGTCCGGCCAGTCGCTCGACGAACTCTATATGTCGATGGCGCAGAAGCCGGTCAGCTCGATGGGCGCCCTGTTCGTGGCCGCGATGCGCGAATGGCGCCGCTCCATCGAGGGCGCTGCGAAGCCGTTGGCCGGCGTGCAGATGCGCATCGAGCGCGTCATGGAGGTGACCATCACGCGCGAGATGGAGCGGTTGGAGCGCCGGCTGTTGTTTCTTGCGACGGTGGGCGCGGTCGCTCCCTTCGTCGGCCTGTTCGGAACGGTCTGGGGCATCATGACCGCGTTCCAGGGCATCGCCGCCAGCAAGAACACGAACCTCGCCGTCGTGGCGCCCGGCATCGCAGAGGCGTTGTTCGCCACCGCGCTCGGCCTTTTCGCCGCGATTCCCGCCGTGATTTTCTACAATATGTTCAGCCAATCCGCGACGCGAATATCGCAGCGCTACGAGGCGTTCGCCGACGAGTTCTCCGCGATAGTTTCGCGCCAGCTCGATCTGAAAACTTAAAGCGCGGGGCGAGGGCTTATCGACATGGGCGCATCTCTACAAGCTGGAACTGACGGCCCGAGCCGCGGGAGGCGCAGGAGGGGACGGAAGCATCGTCCGATGGCGGAAATCAACGTGACGCCCTTCGTGGACGTGATGCTTGTGCTCCTCATCATCTTCATGGTGGCGGCGCCGCTCCTGACGGCTGGCGTGCCTGTGGATTTGCCGAAAAGCGAGGGCTCGGCGCTGCAGGCCGATAGCGAGCCGCTGACGGTGACGGTCGACCCAAACGGCAAGATCTTCATCCAGCACGCGGAAATCCCGCTGGATGAGCTTCAGCCGAAGCTGGAGGCGATCACGCAGGCGCGGAAAGGGGCGGAGGAAGCCATCTTCGTGCGCGGGGATAAAGCAACGAACTATGGCGAGTTGATGCGAGTAATGGGACGAATCGCCGGAGCCGGATATAAGCATCTATCGCTGGTGACGGAACTCGACAATAAACACTGACGAGAGGAACGGTCGTGCGGTACGGCCTGATTGGCTCCATTCTGCTGCATATTCTGGTTTTCGGGATCGTGGTCTTCAACATCACGAGCCGCGACAAGGACGAAGCGACGCCTCCGCCGCTGGTTTCCGTCGAGGTGATGTCGCAGAAGGACGCCAGCGAGCGGCAGGCCGGAAAGACGGACGGAAAGGGCGATAAGGCCGCTCCCCCGGCCGACGTCAAGGCGCCGGAAGCCGCCGCGAGCGCCAAGAAGGAAGTCGAGCAGAAGCCCTCGCCGAAGCCGGCCGAGAAAGAGGCGCTCGCGCCTCCTCCGCCGCCGAAAGCCGAGCCTCCCGCGCCGAAACCCATCGAGCAGGCCAAGGTTGAGCCACCCAAGCCGCCCGCCGTGAAGAAGGAGAAGCCCAAACCGAAGCCCAGGGTTGAGGAGGCGAAGCGCGCCGATGCGCCCACCGCAAAGCCGGTGCAGACCAAACCCGCACCCGAGCACCCGTTCGACCCGAACCGTATCGAATCGCTCTTGAAGAAAGATGCGGAGCGCGAACCGCCGAAAACCTCGCAATCCGCGATGGAGACGCCGCCTGCGAAACAGTACACCGAGCGTCAGGCCGCCGTGATCAACCGCGATCCGAACGCAGGCAGCGTCGGCGGCGATTACGATCCGAGCCGCCCCTGGCGGCCTGCCAGTTCGCTCGAGCAGCAGGCGATGGGCCTTCCGCAGGTGCACGGCGCCATGAACGCGGGGACGTGCGCCGACCTCATCCAGAGCCGCATCGAGCAGAACTGGGACTTGCCGATTGGCGCGCTTTCCGCGGAGACGACGATTGTTCGCCTGCGAATCGAGCTAAACCGGGACGGCTCGCTTTTGAGGCCGCCAACCGTGATGGATGCATCCATGTCGCCCACTTACCAAGCCATGGCGGACGCCGCCGTGCGCGCCGCGCTGCGCGGCCAGCCCTACCTCTTCCCGCCCGAGCAGTATGAGCGCTGCCGCGACATGATCTTGCGCTTCAACCCGCGCGACATGTATGGCGGCTGACATGAAACGGCGGCGCATCGGTTTTATCATCGCGGCCTGCGTTACGGCCGTGGCGCTGGCGGCGGCGGGCTCTCAAGCGCAGGTCGAGGTTGAAATCCGGCGCGGGCAGGTGCGAGCCATTCCCATCGCCGTCGCGGAGTTCAGCGGCGGCGGCTTCGCTGTCGAGGCGACGCAGATCGTCTCCGCCGATCTTGAGCGCTCGGGGCTTTTCAAGCCCGTCGATCCCGCCGCTTTCATCGAGCGCGCGGCAAGCGTAGACGCGCCGCCGCGCTTCGAGAACTGGCGGGTTCTCAACGCGCAGGCGCTTCTCGTCGGCCGCGTCACGGAAACGGGCGATGGGCGGCTCAGAGGCGAATACCGGCTCTGGGACGTGTTTTCCGGGCGGCAGATCGCGGGCGAGCAGTTCTTTCTCCCGGCAAACAGCGCTCGGCGCCTCGCGCATATCATCGCGGACGCCGTGTATGAGCGCCTCACCGGCGAGAAGGGCTATTTCGACAGCCGCATCGTTTTCGTGGACGAGACCGGCCCCAAGAACGAACGGGTGAAGCGCCTCGCCATCATGGACCAGGACGGCGCCAACCTCAGGCTCCTGACCCAGGGCCGCGAGCTGGTGCTCACGCCGCGTTTCCATCCGCTATCGCAGGAGATCACCTACACCGCCTATCGCGACGGCGAGCCGCGCGTGGTGCTGCGCGACATCGTGTCCGCCCAGGAGCAGCTTCTCGGCGATTTCCCCAACATGTCGTTTGCGCCGCGTTTCTCGCCGCAGGGCGACCGCGTCGTCATGAGCATCCAGGAAGGCGGCGCCTCCGGCATCGTCGAGATGGACGTGAGAAGCCGCAAGATTGTGCGGCTCACGCAATCCTCGGCCATCGACACGGCGCCCTGCTATTCGCCGGACGGTCGCTTCATCGTGTTCGAATCCGACCGCGAGGGCACTCAGCAGCTTTACGTCATGAACGCAGACGGGTCGGGCCAGCGGCGCATCACCTTCGGCCAGGGGCGCTATTCCACGCCGGTCTGGTCGCCGCGGGGGGATCTGATCGCCTTCACCAAGGCGACCGGAGGTGGCTTCGCCATCGGCGTGATCCGCCCCGACGGCTCCGGCGAACGCATTTTGACAGAGGGCTTTCACAATGAGGGTCCCACCTGGTCGCCGAACGGCCGCGTCATCCTGTTTTTCCGCGACGGGCGGGGCAATGGCGGACCGAAGCTCTACAGCATCGACCTCACGGGCTACAACGAACGCCAGCTTCCGACGCCGTCCTTCGCCTCCGACCCCGCCTGGTCCCCCCTTCTGAAATAGCCAGACCGCAATCGTGAATTGCCGGAAGTTTTGAACGCAATTTCAGGCGCTGACGTGGCTTTTGCGCATCAACCCGAATCCAATCTCGGGTTGCGCCGCCTCCATTTCTTGATCTGGCTGAGCCTTCGCGTTTACCAAGGGATACGGCCAATGCGGCTCAGCGCAGCCGGCGCGACCATGGAGCAGCCCGCCAGCCAAGGCCGGGAATGGACACTTCATTTGTTATTTTTGCGCCGTGTGGACGGGGGCTCGCGAACACGGCGCCTCTTATTTTTCGGGTTTTCCAGAGAACTTTGGTTATTGGCCGCATTTCGGCCCGAGAACAGGGTTTGTTGGTAAGCATTCCCTTACGTTTTCCTGGTCAAGTTCGCGTAGAAGTTGTGCGCGATAGGAGGAAAATCTGAATGCGACCTCATGCTGTCTTCCTGCTCGCAGTGGTTTGCGTCGCCGTGCTGCCCGGTCTTTCCGGCTGCGATAAGAGCGCGCCGGCTGCGAGCTTCGGCCTCGGCTCCCAGGCTGGCGCCGGTAATTTCCCTCCGGGCAGCAAGCAGGAATTCAATGGCAGGATCGGCGACACGGTCCGATTCGAGACGGATAGCGCGGAGCTGACGGCGGAAGGCCGGTCGATCCTGAACGGACAGGCCGTCTGGCTCAGGCAATATACGAATTATCCGATCAACATCGAAGGCCACGCTGATGAGCGCGGCACGCGTGAATACAACATCGCGCTTGGCGCCAAACGCGCCGAGACCACGAAGAGCTTTCTCATCGCGCAAGGCGTGAACCCGAGCCGCATCCGCACGATGTCCTACGGTAAGGAGCGCCCCGTGGCCGTTTGCGACGACATTTCCTGCTGGTCGCAGAACCGGCGGACCGTCACCGTGCTCGACGGCGGCGGCGCCGTGGCGCAATACTGAAGCTGATTTTGCAGACAAGTCAGCGGCGCAACCCCTCACCCCAACCCTCTCCCGCAAGGAGAGAGGGAATGCCGCCGCATCCGCTTATCCGCTCGCGGATGCGGACACTCAAAGACGCCAAGCTCGCCAGCAGGTGAAGGGGTGCGCCGTCGCCGCATCGAACAAACTTTGGCTTAGCGCCGAATACCAAGGGCGCCGCCGGGCCAAGGCGGTTGACAGCAAGGCGTGGGCGCCGGAGAAGGGGGCAGACTTTCGACTTTGGGGGCGCCCATGAGAAGCATTGCCGCAGCCATGATCTCTCTCGCGATAACCGCCACCGCGGTTCCCGCCTTCGCTCAGGCGCCGCGGGTCCCAGATAGCAACGCCCCCTCTGCGAGCCGGCTCCAACGCCTGGAAGACCAGGTGGCGGAACTGCGCGGCGTGGTGTCGGCGGTTGAGACGCTTGCAAAGAACGGCGGCGGGTCCGCCTATGCGGCGGCTGCTAGCGGCGGTGCAAGCTCCGAGCAGATCCGCCAGCTTTCCGAGCAGATCGCGGAATTGACCCAGCGGCTTGAACGGCTGGAAGCCCGCCTCGGCGCGAGCGTGGACCCGTCGGAGCAGCCTCGCCGGCAGGGCTATAACACCGTGCCGCCGCCCAGCGGTTTCGAGGAAAAGCAGCAGCTTCCGCCGCTTGGTGCGTCCGAGGCGCCTGTCGAGCAGCGCCTGCCGGCCCGCCCAGCGGCTCCTTTTGCGCAGCCTCCCCAGCAAACGGCGAGCGCGGCCCTGCCGCCTTCCCAGGCGCGGCCCTTTGGAGTTGAGCCTGCCGCGCGCCCAGCAGCGACTGGGCCCGCGAACGCATCCGCGCGCGCGCTTTTCGATCAGGCGTCCGCCGCTCTCAATCGCCGTGAATACTCGACGGCCGAAACCTATTTCCAGCAATTCCTGGATCAATATCCGTCCGACGCGATGGCCGGCAGCGCGCAATACTGGCTCGGAGAGGCAGCATTCGCGAGCGGCGAGTACCGGACCGCCGCCGACCGTTTTCTGAAGACGTTCACGAGCTATCCGAACACCGAGCGCGCGCCGGAAGCGCTTCTGAAGCTGGCGATTTCGCTGCGGCGGCTTGGCGAGAACGCAGCCGCCTGCGATTCCTTCGCGGAATTGCAGCGCCGCTATCCGCAGGGACCGAAAACGGTTCTGCAAAGGGCAGATACAGAAAAGAAAAGGGCGAACTGCACCTAAGGGTTCGCCAAGGCTGGTGTGGCCATGCCGGGCATCGTTGGCGATGCGGCGCTGTTGCGCGCGTTTGCCTGTCTGGAGCCGTTTCCGTCCGCCGTCCTTGCGGTTTCCGGCGGCCCGGACAGCATGGCGTTGATGCGTCTCGCGCGGCGCTGGGCCGGCCTTAAAAGCCGCGACCCGTCCACATTCGCGGTCGTTACGGTCGATCACGGGCTGAGAGCCGGGAGCGCCAACGAGGCCGCTTTCGTGGCCGGGCATGCGCGCGCGTTGGGATTCCGGCACGACACCATAGACTGGACCGGCGCGAAGCCGAAAACCGGCCTGCAGGCCGCGGCGCGGCGCGCTCGCTACGATTTGCTGGCCGGGTACTGCGCCGCTCGCTCCATCGGCTGCGTCGTCACCGCGCATACCGCCGACGATCAGGCCGAGACGTTTCTAATGAGGTTGCGCCGGGGCAGCGGCGTCGATGGGCTCGCCGCAATGGCGGAGGTCTCCCAGCGCGGCGCCATCACGCTCGTCCGGCCCCTGCTCGGCTTCTCCAAAGCGCGGCTCATCGCCTCTTTGCGCGCCGCGTCCATGCCCTATGTCCAAGACCCGAGCAACGAGAACGAGGCTTTCGAGCGCGTGCGCCTCAGGCGCGCCATGAAGGCGCTTGCATCGGCGGGCGTCGCACGGCCCTCCCTGACGATGGCCGCCGCCCGCATCCGGCGGAGCCGCGACGCGCTCGCGAAGACCGCCGGAGATTTTCTTGCCCATCAATTTAACGTGTCCCAGCTCGGCCGTGGCGAGATCGGCCGCGACGCTTTCGGCGCCCTTTCCGAGGACATTGCGCTGCGCGTGCTGGCTCACGCGGTGGCGCTGTTGGGGGGCGAGCAGAATGCCCCCCGGCTTCTGAGGGCCGAGCGTCTGCTTGCGAGTTTGAGGGACGGCAAGACCGAGGCGACGCTGGGCGGTTGCGTCATCCGCGCCGCTCCCGGGCGCTTGCGCTTCTACCGGGAGCCTGGCCGGTTCAAGGCAGAGCCTATGCCGTTCATACCAGGCGCCTCCTGCCTGTGGGACGCCCGATTCGTCTTAACATTTTCGCGAGATGGCGATCGCGAAACGTCGGTGAGGCAACTTGGCGCGGACGGCTGGAACTTTTATAAGAAAGCAATAAAGCGGGACGCGCGCCCGGAGGCGGAACGGCTCGCCGCGCTTACAACGCCCGCGCTTTGGAAGGAAAATCTCCTTATCTCCGCGCCCGCGCTCGGCTTTAGCGCGGATGCGGATGGCGGCGCTGCAACGCCCATGGAAGTCGCGCTGGCGCCAAGTCTCGCCGCCTTCTTAACTCCTCCATCTACCGAAGCCGCGAGCATGCTTGGCAAAGGCGCCCCCATACCCTATCTTTGAACTAGTTGGCTCACTTATCCTCGCTTTGTTGGCTGGAAGGCTAGGCTGATCATACGCATCGCCTCCACCCGCGTAGAGTGCGGCACCAGGGGAAACAAACATCTCCATGAACTCTAACTTCCGTAATTTAGCGATCTGGATCATCATTGCGCTGCTACTCGTCGCGCTGTTCAATCTGGTTCAGAACAACCCGCGCGGCGCCCGTGCGAGCGACATGAATTATTCGCAGTTTCTGACCGAAGTTGAGAATAGGAATGTCCGCTCCGTCACGCTTGCTGGCAATCAGATCAGCGGCACGCTGAACAATGGCCAGGTTTTCCAGACAATCGCGCCGAACGATCCGCAGCTCGTCGAGAGGCTTTACTCGAAGGGCGCCGGCATCACGGTGAAGCCTGCCTCGGAAGACGTGCCGTCACTTCTTGGCGTGCTCGTGAATTGGTTCCCGATGCTGCTGCTTATTGCGGTGTGGGTCTTCTTCATGCGCCAGATGCAGTCCGGCGGCGGCCGGGCCCTGGGCTTCGGCAAGTCCAAGGCCAAGCTTCTGACCGAGAAGCAGGGCCGCATCACCTTTGACGACGTGGCGGGCGTGGACGAAGCGAAGGAGGATCTGCAGGAGATCGTGGAGTTTCTACGCGATCCACAGAAATTTCAGCGGCTTGGCGGGCGCATCCCACGCGGCGCGCTGCTCGTCGGCCCTCCCGGCACCGGCAAGACGCTGCTCGCCCGCGCCATCGCCGGCGAAGCGAACGTGCCGTTCTTCACAATATCGGGATCGGACTTCGTCGAGATGTTCGTGGGCGTCGGCGCGAGCCGAGTGCGCGATATGTTCGACCAGGCGAAGAAGAACGCGCCTTGCATCATCTTCATAGATGAAATCGATGCGGTCGGCCGCCATCGCGGCGCGGGTCTCGGCGGCGGCAACGACGAGCGCGAGCAGACGCTGAACCAGCTCCTTGTCGAGATGGACGGCTTCGAGGCCAATGAAGGCATCATCCTGATCGCCGCCACGAACCGCCCCGACGTGCTCGACCCGGCGCTCCTGCGTCCAGGCCGCTTCGACCGGCAGGTTGTCGTGCCGGCGCCGGACATCGTCGGCCGCGAGAAGGTTCTGAAGGTGCATGTGCGGAAAGTGCCTCTGGCGCCGGATGTCGATCTCAAGGTGATCGCACGCGGTACGCCCGGCTTCTCCGGCGCCGACCTCGCGAACCTCGTGAACGAGGCGGCTCTGTTGGCCGCACGGCGCTCCAAGCGCGTCGTAACGCAGCACGAGTTCGAGGATGCGAAAGATCGCGTGCTCATGGGCGCGGAACGTCGCTCGATGGCCATGACCGAGGACGAGAAGCGTCTCACCGCCTATCACGAGGCGGGCCACGCCCTCGTGGGTCTCAAGGTGCCGGGGAACGATCCCTTGCACAAGGTGACGATCATTCCTCGCGGCCGCGCCATGGGCGTGACCTACAACCTGCCCGAGGGCGACCGCTGGAGCATAAGGAAACGCGAGATGGAGGCTCAGCTCGCGATGATCTTCGGAGGCCGGATCGCCGAGGAAATCGTGTTTGGGGCTGAGAACGTGACCACAGGCGCCGTCGGCGACATCAAGCAAGCGACGAACATGGCGCGCGCGATGGTGACGGAGTACGGCATGAGCGACAAGCTTGGCCCTATCCGCTACCGCGACAACCAGGAGGAGGTTTTCCTGGGCCATTCGGTGGCGCGCTCGCAGAACATGTCGCAGGAGACCGCGCAGCTGATCGACTCCGAAGTCCGGAGGCTGATCGACGAAGGCGAGCAGAGGGCGCGCAAGGTTCTCACCGAGGGCATCGACGACCTGCATACGGTCGCGAAGGGCCTGCTAGAATACGAGACGCTGTCGGGGCAGGAGGTGAAGGACCTTCTGCAGGGCAAGCCGCCCGTGCGCGAGTTCACGATGAAAGAGGACCAGCCCAAGCGCCGCTCGGCGGTGCCGTCCACGGGCGGGCGCGCGCCGCGCAAGGACCCCGATCTCGGCGGAATGGAGCCGCAGCCGTCGACGTGAAAATCTTCCCCATGACTGAAAGCTCCCGCCGCAAATCGGGAGCTTTTTTTTATGGGCATGGCAGGCACAGCAATCGAAGTCATGGCCGCTCTTGATGCGCCATCCAGGGTGACAAATACCCGTTCAAGAAAAATCGGATGGCCGGGTCTGACCCGGCCTTGAAACCAGAGGGGCGGCTTTCGCCAGCCCGGCCTGAAGAGCGATCCGGCTAGAGCTTATTCGCTTTCGATGGAATTGAAAGCGCGCTCTAGCTCTTTGTTATGCCGTGCGTCTAACCGCTTCACACTTTTCCGGACGCACTCTAGGCTCCCGGATTGAGCCGCGCCGTTTCGCGCTGGACCCAGCGTTCGAGCACGGCGATATGCTCGGCTTCCTCCGCCAGGAACTCCTTGGCCTTCGTCACGACCTCCGGGATTTCGGACGTGTCGGCGACGATATAGTAATACTCGTAACCGCGCTTCTCGCCCTGCAGGCCCGCCTTCAGCGCGTCAAGCCGAGCCAGCGCGGGTTCGCCGGCCCAAACCTCGGTGTTCTCGGGCGTGAAATGATGCGGCCATGTGAAATGCGCCGGCAGGTGCACGCTCGCATCGAGCGCCGCCGCCTGGCCCTTCACCTGGCTCAGATGCGTGCGCGAGTAGTCGGCCAGTTCCAGGAAGAACTCGGCGACGTCGTTGTGGCCGATCGTCTTCATGGAAGCGGCAAGCTCCTCATAATGGACCGCGGCGTCTTCCTCGACCTTTGCGGCGTAAGCGTAGAAATCCTCGACGGTCTTGATGCGCGGCGGCTTCGTCTTTCTGGCCGGCAGGGTGCGGTCGCCCTCGAAGGACACCACGATGTCCTCGTCGCGGACGAAGCACTGGCAGGCGAGGCGGTAGCGCGGCGGCATGTCGTTCACTTCGGCGTTCTCCACCTCCTCGCGGGTGATCTTGCCGAGCTGGCGCAGCAGTTCCTTCTCCTTCTCGGTGAGCGAGATCCCGTGCTTCGCCCTGGGACCGGCATGCTTCACTTCGACGAGGCACGACCCGCATTCGCCATCCTGGCAATCGAACGGGATCGGAATTTTGTGCGCCCTGGCGACGGCGAGAATGGTGCCCCGATGCCCCGCCACGGCGTAGATCGTCACGTCTTTCGCCATGACCGGGGACTTGAATGTTACGTTAGCCATGCATTGCTCTCCTTGTTGGTCCGGGCAGGCGCGCGCGCTCGAACAGCTTTCAAGGCCGAGGGAGCGCCTGGAAGACAGGATCGAGTGTGAGCGGGCAAGCCGGTTGTGCTCGCCACGCCAAACCGGCTGATGCCCCAGGAAAGCAAGAGTTGCGCCAACGTGGGCGAAGCACGAAAATGTGCGGTTTCGGCGAGATGGGCGCGCCATTGTACGCTTATGTACAATAGGCCGTGTCGCGCTGCCGACAATCGATCCCGCCGGACAAGGCGCGTCATCCGATGCCAGCCGCCGGCTTTCGACGCATCTCAGACGCAGGCGTCAGGGCGTATCATTCGATTAACTCTATTGGGTTCGTTTTGCAAAAACAGGTGGTTTCGGAGGTATTATAATACCACAACGGAGCGCCTGGCCTGGGGAGAAGGCGGCCGTGACTTATGATCAGAACTCATAGCGGGCCGGCTTCGGTTGGATCGGGCCGGAACCGGAACTTTTGCAGCGCTCACGAATACAGACGTTGTCTTCCAAGGCCGGTCCGAAGCGTCACTAAGACGTCCCTTCAGCCAAACTCACGCGCATTCACTGGTCGAGCTTCACCGTACACCGCACTTCGTTTCCAGTCCCCAAATAGTCGACGCTATCAAAAGACATCGTGCGCGAGAGCGCGATGCCCCGTCCATGTGGATCGATTGCGCGATCAGGTGAGAGATCCATGTACTTATACCAGTCGAATCCCTTGCCATCGTCCTTGATGTAAATAACTATAGCATCTTCTGTCACCTTCAAGGCGAGGGAAGCGAACTTGTTCTTATTTTCAGGAGAGCTGAGCCTTCGTTCAACCTCCGCACGCCAGTCGCCATTCAGCAAAAGCGCATTTTTTTCGGCGTAAGTGATGCCAAGATTTCCGTGCTCAACCGCGTTGATCATTAGCTCATGCAACCCGAACACCACCGTTTCAGGCCGAGGAAAGCAGTTTGCGATATACTGGGCCAGGTTGACGGCCTCCTCCAATGTTCGGAACTGGAAGCTCGCTTCCTTCAACTGGCCCAGTGTCCGGCAATAACCGCGAACCTTCTCCCGCAACTCGTTTTTGGTTTTCGCATCCTGCAGCGCCGCGTTGACAATCCCAATCAGTATTGCCTCTTCATAGGGTTTGGTCAGGTAGTATTGCACGCCCGCCTTGAAGCCCTCCATGATCTGATCGGGGGCGGCCGCCGCTGTTTGCATGACGACCGGAATATCCTGAAAGCGTGAGTCCGCCTTGATTCGCTGCAAAAATTCCATGCCGTCAAGATTTGGCATCATCCTATCGAGAACGATCAAAACAATGTCTGGGTTTTCTTCCAGCCTTTGCAAGGCGGCAATGCCGTCTTTCGCCTGCACCACTTCATAGCCAGCCCGAGTCAGATTGTAGTCGATGATTTCGAGGTTGCATTCTTCGTCATCGACGGCAAGGATCTTCAATCGGTTTCTCATGCTCATTTCCCGTGCAATGGGCTATGCGTAAGCCGCGACAGGCGGTAACTCAGCGCCGGACGAGACTTCTTTCGGAATGACGAATGTGAACACGGCCCCTTTGGGCTTGGCGTTCTTGGCCCAGATGCGTCCTCCATGCGCCTCGATGATCTTTTGGCAGATCGGCAGGCCCAGACCTGTGCCGCCCGCGCCGGTCTTGGTCTTACTGCTTTGAACGAATTTGTCGAAAATCGCCGTTAGCTCCCCGTCTGGGATACCCGGCCCTCCATCGGTGATCTTGCAGCATAGCAATGGGCCGCCGCTGACGGATCGCTCTTCAAGAACTTCAATGACGATCCGGCCTCCCGCGTCGGAAAACTTAATCGCGTTGGAGAGAAGGTTCACCAAAACCTGAATGATATAATGCGTGTCGAAGAGCGCTTCCGAGCAATCGCCAAAGCTGGTGCAGACCTCCAAGTCCTTTGCCTCTATCAGGGGGGCCAACTCTATCAGCGTGCTATCGATGGCCTCTTTCAAATCGGCCCGCTCGCACTTGTATGCGATCTTACCCGAATCCAATTTGGCCAAGATTAGCAGATCGTTGAGAAGTCTCAGCAGGCGCTCGCCAGAAAGCTTGATCTTTTTGACGTATCCGCTGGCGCTTTGCGTCATGTCATCGGCGATGGCGTTAAGGCTCATGTTTGAGTAGCCGAGGATGGCGTGCATAGGCGTTCGGAGTTCATGAGACATATTCGATAAGAATTCGCTTTTTGCGTGGTTGGCCTCTTCCGCCGCAAGACGGGCCGCTTCCAGTTCGGCTGTGCGTGCTTTGACACGCTCTTCGAGCGCCGCTTTACGCCCGGAAACAAGAATCAACAACGCACCGAAAAGGGCTGAGAATACTATGCCTCCGATCAGCACGTAGTCAGCATCGTGCCGCTCCTCCAGGCGTTCGAAGAAAGGCGTGCTCGTCCAGGCGAGTGTCCAACGCTTCTGCATGAGTTCGAGGGTCTTACGCACCGAGAAAAGCGGGGTTGAAGCGCTTCGGCCAGCGTCGCTGCTATAAACAAGGGCATCTTCCGCTTCGGTGTCGCCGTCGAAAATCCTGAGATTGAGAAGCTCACCTTGGCTTTTTGTCAGGTCTTTCATAAAGTCCTTGGCAATGAATGGCTCGTAAACCCAGCCACGGTATTTTACTTTCCTTTCTTCGACTGTTTTCGGTATGGTTTTTCCTTCATAAAGTGGATGCAAAGTAAGAAATCCTGGTGTTTTCTTTTCGTCTTGAACGAGCATGATCTTGCCAGTAATCGCCGATTTACCGCTCTCAATCGACAACCAAGCGGCATCCCGGCGTTTTCGTTCGAAGGCGATATTTAGGCCCAGCGCGGGCCCGTTGTCTTGAATCGGCTCAATGTGGGAGATGACGAAGAACTCATCCCATGTTGAGGCAGGATGAATATGGAAATCCGGCGCGCCGTCTTGGCGCATCCGTTCGAGAAACTGAGGAACGCGATCCGGGTCGACCCGATCGATCAATCCAAGACCCCTAATCCCTGGAAAAGAAGCCCGTAGATTCAGAGCGTCCACGAAGCTTCGCCAGGCCTGGTGCGTAAGCTTCGGCATATTTTCAACAAATCCTGCGCCTGCATCGAGCGCGTGATCGTAGGACGCAAGTCTATGTATAAGCGCCTTTTCGCTTTCAAGAGCCAAAGCTGAGAATTTAGTCATACCCAGGCTGAAAATGCTATCCGACAAGGATGACCAGGCATAGAATGTTATGGCGAGAGGCAGGACCAGGGTTAGAAACGCTGCTGGCGGAATGCTTTCAAGCTTGCGGCAGCGTCCTGCGCCTCGGATTGTGCTCGCCAAACCCCCCGCCATCGCAGGGGGATGGATGCGCATCGTGATTTTGAGCCGCTCGAGCATTCAAGCCATCACCCGCTATGGTTGTGTATCGTTATCTACGCTCCGCCTGAACTAACTATTAATGTGCAATCCTAGATTGCACATGAGAGCCCACAATTGTAAGCGAATCCCCTGATATGACTTTTTGCTAATCGGTCAATGGTGGGATTGTGCTGCCGGAGAGGACCGCCATAGGATCCCGAAGCCGCCTTCGCGCGCATTGGGTCGCGAGAAAACCGTCAAGACAGCTATCGGCCGTCCTCGACGTGGCTCATGAGGCGGCGTCCGCGCCTCGCCGCAAGGCAAGGATGGACAGCCGCCGCGCGCGCCACTACAGTCCCGCCATCTCAAGGATAGGATGATGTCATGAGCTATAACGTCGCCGTCGTCGGCGCCACGGGCAATGTGGGCCGCGAAATGCTGAACATCCTCGACGAGCGCGAATTCCCGGTGAACGAGGTCTTCGCCATCGCGTCGCGCCGCTCGGTAGGCGTGGAAGTTTCGTTCGGCGACAGAACGCTCAAATGCCAGGATCTGGCGACGTTCGACTTCTCGAAATGCGATTTCGCGCTGATGTCGGCCGGCGGCGACGTGGCGAAGGAGTGGGCGCCGAAGATCGGCAGGACAGGCTGCGTCGTCATCGATAATTCGAGCGCGTGGCGCATGGACATGGACGTGCCGCTGATCGTGCCGGAGGTGAACGCCGACGCGGTGGCGGGCTTCAAGAAGAAGAACATCATCGCGAACCCGAATTGCTCCACCGCGCAGCTCGTGATGGCGCTGAAGCCGCTGCACGACGCGGCGACGATCGAGCGCGTGGTAGTGGCCACCTACCAGTCCGTGTCCGGCGCCGGCAAGGACGCGATGGACGAGCTGTGGAACCAGACGAAGGGCATCTTCGTCACCGACTCGCCCAGCCCTGAGCACTTCACCAAGCAGATCGCGTTCAACGTGATCCCGCACATCGACCGCTTCATGGAAGACGGCTCGACGCGCGAGGAATGGAAGATGATGGCGGAGACGAAGAAGATCCTCGATCCGAAGATCAAGCTCACCGCCACATGCGTGCGCGTGCCGGTGTTCGTCGGCCATTCCGAGGCGGTGAACATCGAGTTCGAGAAGCCGATTTCGGCGCAAGAGGCGCGCGAGATCCTGCGCGAGGCGCCGGGGCTGCTCGTGGTCGATAAGCAGGAGGACGGCGGCTACATCACGCCGGTCGAATGCGTCGGCGATTTCGCCACCTATGTGAGCCGCATCCGCGAAGACCCGACCGTGGAGAACGGCCTCAACCTGTGGGTCGTGTCCGACAATCTGCGCAAGGGCGCCGCGCTCAACACCGTGCAGATCGCCGAGACGATGATCAATCGCGGGCTCGTCGAGAAGCGGGCGTCCTAACCGCCTTGTTTGCAGACGCCGGTTTGGGTCATCCCGTGCGCGCTGCGGCATGAAATGCCGCTGCGCAGACGCGGGATCTTGCCAAATACGCAAGAAGATCCCGGATAACGCGCTTGGCGCGTTTCCGGGATGACGATTTCGGGACTTCCGCGATCTACTCCGCCGCGCGGGCGGCCTGCCGCGACTTATAGCCGTCGATGCGCGCCTCGATCTCGTGGCGGAAATGCCGGATGAGGCCCTGCACCGGCCAGGCCGCGGCGTCGCCGAGCGCGCAGATCGTGTGGCCCTCGATCTGCTTCGAAACATCGTAAAGCAAGTCGATTTCGGCGATTTCCGCGCGGCCCTCCACCATGCGCTCCAGCACGCGCCACATCCAGCCCGTGCCTTCGCGGCAGGGCGTGCACTGGCCGCAGCTCTCGTGCTTGTAGAAATACGACAGCCGCGCGATGGCCTTCACGATGTCGGTGGACTTGTCCATCACGATCACGGCGGCCGTGCCGAGGCCGGAGCCCACGGCCTTCAGGCTGTCGAAGTCCATGCCGAGACCGTTGCACATATGCGCGGGCACGCACGGCACCGATGAGCCGCCCGGAATGACGGCGAGGAGATTGTCCCAGCCGCCGCGCACGCCGCCGCAATGCTTGTCGATCAGCTCGCGCAGCGTGATGCCCATCTCCTCCTCGACGTTGCAGGGCTCGTTCACATGGCCCGAGACGCAGAACAGCTTCGTCCCGGTGTTGTTCGGCTTGCCGAGCTTGGCGAACCAGCCCGCGCCGCGCCTCAAAATGTCGGGCACCACCGCGATGGACTCGACGTTGTTGACGGTGGTCGGCGCGCCCCAAAGCCCGGCGTTGGCGGGGAACGGAGGCTTCAGCCTCGGCTGCCCCTTCTTGCCTTCGAGGCTTTCGAGAAGGGCGGTCTCCTCGCCGCAGATATAGGCGCCGGCGCCGTGATGGATGTAGAGGTCGAAATCCCAGCCGTGCACGTTGTTCTTGCCGATCAGCTTGGCTGCATAGGCTTCGTCCACCGCGGCCTGCAGGCGCTGGCGCTCGCGGATGAATTCGCCGCGGATGTAGACGTAGCAGGTGTTCGAGCGCATCGCGAAAGACGCCAGCAGACAACCCTCGATAAGGAGATGCGGGTCGTGCCGGATGATCTCGCGGTCCTTGCAGGTGCCGGGCTCAAACTCGTCGGCGTTCACGACGAGATAATGCGGGCGGCCGTCCGATTTCTTCGGCATGAACGACCATTTCAGACCCGTTGAGAAGCCCGCGCCGCCCCGGCCACGCAGACCGCTCGCCTTGACTTCGTCGACGATCCAGTCCTGGCCCCTCGCCATGAGGACCTTGGTGTTGTTCCAGGCGCCACGCTCGCGCGCGCCCCGGAGCCGCCAGTCATGGATGCCGTAAAGGTTCCTGAAAATGCGATCTTTGTCGGACAGCATGGATCAATCCTCGCCCTTCGTCTTGCCCTGACGCCGTCCTGCCGCATCGGGCGCGGCCCCGCCGGGCGTATCCGTCTCGCTCAGCGCGTTGGCCGCCGCCAGCCATTCCGCCGTCTGGCCCTTGAAGCGCGGATAGCGCGTTTCGATCCAGGCGCGGTCCTCGTCCGACCAGCGGCCGACCTGCGCGTAGCGATAGATGCCGATCTCGTTGAGGAGATGCTGGGACTGCTCGTCGATCCCGAGCTTCGTAAGATCCTGGGCCTCGCCCTCCGGCTTCTCGAAGCGGGCGCGCGCATTGTCCACCTTCGCGGTGTCGCCGATCTGCGGCTCGGGCGGCGCGACTGGCGACACGGCCTCGACCGCGGCCTGCGCCATGTTCTGGATTTCGCTCTCCCCGGCGGAGCGCTCCGGCGCGCGAACGGCTTCCTCGGCCCGCGTGCGCGCCTTCTCTACGAAAAGCGTCGTCGGCCCGCCCACTGGCGCGGAAAACTGGCGCTTGATCTGCGGCCCCGGCTTCATGTCCCGGCCCCTGCGCAACCCGTCGAGCAATGCTTTGAAGTTCTCGGGCGTGAGATCCTCATAGAAGTCGTCGTTGATCTGGACCATCGGCGCATTCACGCAAGCGCCAAGGCATTCGACCTCGATCCAGGAAAAGACTCCCTCGGGAGTGACCTGCCCCTGCGGCCCGATCTCGCGCTCGCAAACCGTTTTCAAATCCTCGGCGCCGCGAAGCATGCACGGCGTCGTCCCGCAAAGCTGCACATAGTAGCGGCCCACGGGCGACAGATTGAACATGGTGTAGAAGGTCGCGATCTCGTAGACCCGGATATAGGGCATGTCGAGGAGATCGGCGACGTAGCGGATCGCGGGTTCCGGCAGCCAGCGGTCGTGCTGCTCCTGCGCGCGCCACAGGATCGGGATCACGGCGGCCTGATGCCGCCCTTCCGGATACTTCTTGATCTGCTCCATCGCCCACGCGAGGTTTTCCGGCGTGAATTCGAAGTCGCTTGGCTGGTTGGGGTCAAGTCGGCGGACGGACATGCGGCGTTTCCAAGGGTTATTGTTTGGTGATAACCGAGATGCGGAGTAATCGCTAGAGGTTAAGAACGCGCAGCCGCAACGGCCATGCTCGCGCCTCCGCCTCAGGAGGGAAGCATGTTCGAATAGCCGAAAGCGACAAGGGCGATCAGGATAACCGTACAGAAGAAGCTGAGAAAGAAGAAATAGGTGCCAGTCCTGAAGGAGCGGACGATCTGGAACAGCGTCTTCTCGATTTCCTCCTCCGACAGCGTCGAGAGGAAGTGAAACTTCTTCTTCGGGTTCACCGCCTTATCGGCCCATCCCACGGATAGCGTCATGCAGCGGAAATAGGAGTAACACGCCCCGAGGATGAGGAGCGCATCGGCGGCTAGGAACGACGCGTACATCATCCGGTGCGACGTCGCGGGATAGACGAGCGCATTGTAGAAATACACGCAGACGGCGAAAAGGATCGCGACGAATTGGAGCAGCGCGCCGGCGTTGTTCTGGAGGCGGCCGATTTCCGACAGGTGCAGCCCGATCTTATCCGCCGACGAAATTTCATTGTTGAATGCGACCATCGTCCCACCCCCCGCGTCGGCGCTCGTCCCGTGGCGCCGCTTGCGCTTGTTGAATAACGGGAAAGGCCCGCTACGGCAAGGCTTCGGCGCGGCATGGCGCAACGCGGGGCGCGATGCTATGGCTTCTCTATGCATTCACCGCCGAGCAAGCTTATGACTCGATGAGTTCCTGCCTCGGCCGGGGCGCAAGGCAAGGCTCGATATGAACTTCATGACGGCCGCGTGGTCGCCCAGCCGCCGGAGTGCGCGGCGCATTGGAAGACAAAAGGCGCAGTCTGGACTGCGCTATGGGAGGCGGTCAGGGCGACGAGGTTGACTTGCCATTGAGCGGACGGTCATTCACCACGCGCGCGGATCGGGCGACGCTTTGCAAATGCGCCTGCTCGCAACCGGCGCGCTTATGCTGGACCCGCCGGGGTTGAGCGTCGAGACGGAAGCCTTCTTCGCCCGAGCAGGCGAGTGTCGCCGCAGGCTTCCGGAACGGTAAATTACAACAAGCAATTAGGCTTGGACGTTAACGAACGCTTGACAGCCGCCCCTGCAACTTCTAGTTGAGTATTGCTTCCGAAGGAACACCCGGCCTGCGCGCGCCTAAGGTCCTTTTCCACGGCTTATACACACAGCCTGACCGCAGGTTGACTCTTATTCTATTTGCACGTAGCTTGGGGTTGCATTTGAGAGAAATGCACAACCCCTAACGGCTCCCCCGCTCAGTTAGGGGTTTTTTTTGCCTTCAGGCACCCCGCGAACGAGGCCGCGATAGTCCTCAAGCGCCCCAGCCGACAATTCGACGCAAAGAATCCTCGCCGGATCGACCGGACCCGGCAAGGCGATGCGGCCGAGCGGCGCCATTGCAAAGCCGGCTCGCGCATAATAGGGCAAATCGCCGACGAGAATGACAAGCTTGTAGCCCAGGTCGCGAGCGCGCTTAAGCGCTTCCAGCATAAGCGCGAGGCCGTGCCCTTGGCTCTTGTGGCCATCCACGACGATGAGCGGGCCGAGCAGCAGCGCGCCCGGAACGCCGCCAATCGCGATGGGCGTAAACTGCACCGACCCGATGATTTCCCCGCCGAGATCGGCGCAAAGGCTAAGGCGCGGCTCGCCGGTGGCGTCCTCCCGCACGCGGTAGGCGGTGCGCGCGAAACGGCCCGGCCCGAAGGCGCATTCGTTGAGGCGGATCAAGGCGGCATGATCGTCCGGCGTTTGCAGCCGGATCGAGGCGGACGGCGTCGTCATCGCGCGAACCTGTATATCTCGACGATCGGGGATGGAGGGCGGCTCGCGGCGCAAAAACGCGCACAGCGACCGGCGGCCCACTTCAGGGCTAGACCCTTCGTCGCGCGCGAAGGCGGGTATGGATGGCGACAGCTATCCGCATGGCGGATGCAATATCATGATTGGCGCGGGACGTAAACATTCGCCGCCGTGAACGCCGCCGTGCGTTCCGTTGCGTGGAGCGCGAACGCGCTTACTCCGCGAGCGCGCCGACGGCGGCGGCGAACCCGAGCGGCGTCATGACGGCGGCAGACCCCGCGAGGATGATCGCGTAGGCGGCCGCAGGATCGGACGACGCGCTAACCAACGCCGCCAGTCCGGCGGTATTCGTGGCGATCATCACAAGCCCCCAGAACAGCCCTGCGACGCATCCGATGACGCAGTTCACGAGCAGATAACGCGGTATCGATCCGTCTTTGTCTTTGTGACGCACCCGCGGGCAATGCCACGCGCCGCGGTCCGTTCCCGCGAGCTTGCGCAACATCCGGTGAACCCTGCCGCGCGGGAGGCGTTATGCTTTTCAGTCTGCGTGAGCGCGAAAGTTGGGAGTCAATTCGATGGCGTCCGGGGAGAAGAAGCGCTGGTCTCAGCATGTGACGGAAACGAGCGATGCGCTGTCGCTTGAGCCTGAGGTGTTCACGCATGACGACCCGGCAGAGATCGCCCGTTCTCTCAAGGAGTCGGCCGAGGAAAGCGCGCGCCGAAAGGCCGGTCCGTTTCGCTCCGCGATGTCGATGCTGACCTTTTATATCAACCGCGCCGGGAAAAATCTTCCCGAACGCCGCAAAAGGATACTCGAAAAAGCGAAGGATGAATTGCGCAGGCTTTATGGTAAGGTCCCGCCCCGGTAAAGCCGCCAACGAACGAGAAGGAAGAGCGATGTCTCCCGAAAACGGCCAGAAAACCGCGGATCCCCATACCGCCGGCGAAGTGCGCTCGAAGATCGACCAGGCCAAGACCGGCGACAAGGCCGCCGCTTCCGATGACGAAGCCGGCGGGCATCGCCCGGCGCCGGAGACCGAAATCGCGCCCGGGCAGGAGGCGCAGCCCACGGACGCCGATCCTCTTCAGCAGTACTACGCCGAAGCCTCCCTCACGAAGAAGATCACCGTCTTCGCCTTGACGACAGCGGCCATTCTGATCGCGCTTGGCGCCATCTACACCTATTGGCCCCACGGAGTCGCGCGCTAAGCGGCCGCATCCAGGATGACTGAAATCTTGATGTTGCCGGTGGAGTTCAGCACGCCGAGCGAGATGGCGCCTTTCGGGTTAGGATAGACGGTGAAGCTGATCGAGGCGTTTCCAAGCCTCAGGTTCCGCACCGTGATCTGGCCGACGGATTCGGGAACAGCCGGGTTGCGCAGCCTTATCGCGCGCGCCGGAAGATTGTACTCGATGCCGAGAATGGCCTGGATGAGCTGGAACACGGCGCCGCTCGCCCAGGCTTGCGGAGAGCAGGCGACGGGGTAGAGCGTCGGCCCGCGGCTCCGGCGGCGCGGGAAGCCGCAAAACAGCTCCGGCAGGCGCCGCTGATCCATATAGGCCGCCGCCTGCATCATGCCGTTGAAGATCGGCGCGACGCCGTCGCTGAGCCCATAGCGGACGAGCCCGCTCGCGATGATGGCGTTGTCGTGCGGCCAGATCGAGCCGTTATGGTACGACATCGGATTGTAGCGCGCCTCGCCCGCCGCCACGGTGCGGATGCCCCAGCCCGAATTGAACGAGGGCCGCAGCACATCCTGCGCCACGCGGCGCGCGCGCTCGGGCGCCATGATGCCCGTGAACATGGCGTGCGCCGCGTTGCTGGCGCGGACGCAGCACGGCGCCTTCTTGCCGTCGAGAGCGAGCGCATACGCGCCCATATCCTGGCGCCAGAAGGCGGCCTCGAACCTCTGCTTCAGCGCCTCGGCCTTTGCCGCAAGCGCATCGGCGAGATCGTAGTCTCCGAGCATCTGCGCGCATTGCCCCGCCGCCAGCCGCGCGGCGTAGACATAGCCCTGGACCTCGACAAGCGCGATGGGGCCTTCGGCGAGGTCGCCATTCGCGTGGAAGATGGCGTCGTGCGAGTCCTTCCAGCCCTGATTGGATAGCCCTTGCTGCGTCATGCGCGCGTATTCGACAAATCCGTCGCCGTCGGGGTCGCCCGGTCCGTCGATCCAGTCGAGCGCGCGCAGCACATTGGGCCAGATCTTGCGCAGGAACTCGGTGTCCCCGGTCCGCTCCACGTAGAGGCCGGCGAGGAGAACGAAAAGCGGCGTCGAGTCGATGCTGCCGTAATAGAGACCGAAGGGCACTTCGCCGAGCGCCGCCATCTCTCCCGAGCGCATTTCGTGCAGGATCTTGCCCGGCTGCGCGTCCGAGGCTTCGTCGTATTTCGTGGCCTGGAAATGGGCGAGCCTTTGCAGCACGCCGCGAGCAACCGACGGATCGCACCACAGCATCTGCAAGGCCGTGATCAGTCCATCGCGGCCGAACGTCGTTGAATACCAGGGGATGCCGGCATAGGGATATTTACCCTGCGGCGTCGTCGTCGTCAGCATCCTGAGGTCGGCGAGCGACCGGCAGACGATTTCGTTGAGGACCGCGTTGGATGTCTCGACGGAGGCGATGCCGCGCGGATTGCCGACAAGATCGCGCCGCGCCTGAAGCAGCCCGCTCAGGAATGACGGCGCGGCGAGGCGCCCCTTTCCGTCGCATGTCACCGTCACGAACTGCCGCCAGGGCTTCGACGGCTGCAGCGTCAGCGCATATTTCGCGCCGTTCGCCGTAAGCTCGGTCGGCTCCGGTTCGAAGGTCAGCGTCGTCTCGCGCACCTTGCGGTCGAGGCCGGTATAGCGCAGCACGACCTTATCTTTCCCGGCAACTTCCTTGCGAAGGAATCCGCGCGCTTTCCGCCGCATGCCGCGCACCTCGAAGAGATCGGCGAAATCGCTGTCGAAGTCGATCATGACTTCAAGCGACACCGGCGCGGCGCCGTGGTTGACGAGAGCGCTTCTCTCGCACAGCACGCCGTTGTGAATGTAGATCGTGCGCCCGATATGCACCGTGTCCTTCAAAAGCTCGATGCCATCGCCGGAGAGCACATCGGGGTTTGTCAGGTCGGCGCGAAGATTGAGATTGTCGTCGCGCAGCGTCGAGCCGAGCAGCAGCGGGTCCCGCCCGTCGATGAGGAAGGCGAGGCGCGACAAGTGACGCGTGTCGTTCGAGAACAAGCCGCCAGCCTCGTCGGAGGCGCAGCCGATGGCGCCGTGATCGTCGAGGACGGCGAAACAATCGTTCTGCTTCAGGATGCAGCGTGGCCGCGAGGGCGCCCCCGCCGTTGCGATGTAGAAGGGCGACTGCTCGCGCTCATGCCCATCCCGCGCCTCGTCCACCGGCTCCTGCCCTTCAAGCATCTCATGCTCTTCCATACGCTACGCTACTCGTCACAGTCTTCGACAATCAGGCGGCAAATGTTTGATGCACAGGAGAGCAATTTGGCGCATTATCCCATCCGGACTGCAAACTATTCACCAGGGTGCGTGGCATGGCTCTCGAAGCGCTGAAGGCGGAAATCGGCCTGTTGCTGGAAACTCTCGCGAATACGCCGCACGACAAGTACGAGCTGTACATCCAGATCAAGGAAAAGCTGAACGAGTTCCGCGTTTTCGGCAACCCCCCGCCGGCCGATTTGTTGGAGCTGGAGGCGGCTCTCGATAAAGAATTCGCCGCCGCCAAGCATCCTCACGAAACGCCTCAACCCCGCTCGTAGGCCCGCCTCATATCGACGGCGTGAAAAACTCCTCCGGTCTCATTTCCTTGCTGTCCTCAAAGGCTGCAGCACTCACATCGTCCACGCGCTCAAGCCAGATAAACTCCAGCGTCTTCCGGGCGTCTTCCGGGATGTCGTCGTAGTCGCGGCGATTGCGAGCGGGGATCATAACACGCGTCAAACCGGCGCGCGCCGCCGCCGTTACCTTTTCCTTAATGCCGCCGACGGGCAAAACCAAGCCGCGCAAGCTGATTTCGCCCGTCATGGCTGTGTCGCTTCTCACCGTGCGCCCGCTCAGGAGCGAGAACAGCGCGGTGAACATGGCGACGCCCGCGCTCGGGCCGTCCTTCGGCGTGGCGCCGGCGGGCACATGGATGTGGATGTCGCTTTTCTCGAAGACAGCCGGATCGATGCCGAGCGAACTCGCGCGGTTCTTCACGAGGCTGAGCGCGGCCTGAGCGCTCTCGCGCATCACGTCGCCGAGTTGGCCGGTGAGGATCAAGCTGCCCTTGCCGGGCGCGCGCGTGGCCTCGATGAAGAGGATGTCGCCGCCGACAGGCGTCCAGGCGAGGCCCGTGGCGACGCCGGGAACGCTTGTCCGCATGGCGGCTTCGTTCTCGAAGCGCGGCTGGCCCAGAATGTCCTTCAGGTCTCGAGCCTTGATGTGAACCTTTTCGTAGGGCGCCTCGGCAATCCGCACCGCGTCATGCCTGAAAACCTTCCCAATCTCCCTTTCGAGCGCGCGCACGCCCGCCTCGCGGGTGTAGTCGTGAATGATCTGCCGCAACGCCTCGTCGTCGATTCTCGCCTGCTCCGCCGTGAGCCCGTTGGCCTCAAGCTGGCGTTGCACGAGATAGCGCCGCGCGATCTGCAGCTTCTCCTCCGCCGTGTAGCCCGGCAGCTCGATGATCTCCATGCGGTCGCGAAGCGGGCCGGGGACGGTGTCGAGCAGGTTGGCGGTGGCGATGAACGTCACGCGCGACAGGTCGAACGGCACGCCGAGGTAATTGTCGCGGAAGGAGAAGTTCTGCTCCGGGTCGAGCACTTCGAGCATCGCCGCCGAGGGGTCGCCCTGGAAGCCGCGGCCCATCTTGTCGATCTCGTCGAGCATCATCACGCAGTTGCGCGCGCCCGCCTTCTTGATGCCCTGGATGATGTTGCCGGGCAGCGCGCCGATATAGGTGCGGCGGTGGCCCCGGATTTCGGCCTCGTCATGAACGCCGCCGAGGCTGACGCGCACGAAAGGCCGCTGCATCGCGCGCGCGATAGACTGGCCGAGCGAGGTCTTGCCGACGCCGGGCGGCCCGGCGAAGCACAGGATCGGCGCCTTGCCTTGGGGCGCGAGCTTGCGCACCGCGAGGTATTCGATGATGCGCTGCTTGATCTTCTCCAGGCCGAAATGATCCTCCTCGAGGATGCGGCGCGCCTGCGCGATGTCGATCGGCTTTTCTTCCGGCAGCGCCCAGGGCAACTCCACCATGGTGTCGAGATAGGTGCGGATCATGCCCGCCTCGGCCGCCTGCTCCGGCAGGCGCTCGTAGCGGCGCAACTCCTTACGCGCCTGCGCCTCCACCTCCGGCGGCATCTGCGCCTTGGAGATGGCCTCGTTCAGCTCCGCGGTTTCCGCGGCCTTGCCGTCGCCTTCGCCGAGCTGTCGCTGGATCGCCGCCATCTGCTCGCGGAGCACGGCTTCTCGCTGCCGCTCGTCGAAAACCGCTTTGGTCTGACGTCCGATTTCCTGGCTTATGCGCAGGACCTCGATCCGTTGCGAGAGAAGCCGCGAGACCTTGTCCATACGAATCGGCAAGTCCACCGTTTCCAGGATTTCCTGCTTCTGCTCCGGCGGGATATCCATATAGGCGGCCGTGAGATCGGTCAGGCCCGAAGCGGACTGCGCGTTCTGCATCGCTGCGATAAGCTCGGTCGGGACTTGCGGCAGAAGCTCCAGCGCCTCGATGGCCTGCTGGCGCAACAGCATGGTGCGGGCCTCGATCTCCGGGCCATTCCCCGCCGGGTCGGCAATGCGCTGCACCTTCGCGATCAGCAAAGGACGCTCCTGCGCGAATTCCACCACGCGGAAACGCTCGATGCCCTGAACGATGGCGTGATGGCCGCCGTCAGGCGCGGTGACATAGCGCACGATGTTCGCCGCAGTGCCGACGCGGTGCATGTCCGCGCCCCACGGCTCCAGGGCTTCGCCATCGCGTTGCATCAGGATGCCGATCTGCCGTTCTTCGCGCATCGCCTGCTGAACGGCGCCGACCGAGACCGGGCGGCCGATGGCGATGGGAAACAGCACGCCCGGAAACAGCACCGTCTCCCGCACCGGCAGGATCAGAAGCTCCTCCAAGCCCGCGCCCGCGGATGCCGCGCCCTCGATGGATTGCGCCTCCTCTTCCGGCGTTTGCGCGGTATGTGGATTATCCATGCCGCTTTATCCTTTTGCTGAGGCCGATTTCCTCAGGATGATGAGAAGACAGCCGTTGATCGCCTGGCGCTTCACCGTGTCGTAATGGCCCGGGGGAAGCGGGATTTTGCGCGCGAATCGCCCCTGGGGAAGCTCGAGCTGGTGAATATGCGCCGTGCGAAGCTCCTCCGGGAAAACGCGCCTGCCGGAGACGGCGAGGGCGCCCGCTTCGATCGCGGCGTCCACGCTTTCGGGATCGACGCCCGGCAAGGCGCAGAAAATCAGAACTTCCGTTTCGGTTTCAAGCACGTCCACGGGCGGCTCCCATGCCGGTCCGCCGTCGTGATGGTGCAGCGTGAAAAACTGCTGATGGAGGCGATGAGCGCGAGAGAGGCGATCCACCGCTTCGAACCACATCCAGCTTCGGAACTCGCTCTTCGACATTAGCCCATGCTCCCTGACTTGATGCGCAAAACCACACGCCGCCGAACACTGCCGTCGCTGGATTCAAAGTCGCCCTCAGCAATATGGACGATGGGGGGGTTAGCTTTCAAGGCTGCGAGTGGGGGGAGACGGCTTCACCGGACAGAGCTTCGCGCGGACTCGGGTTGGCGCCGGTGGGGGCCGCGCGGCGATGAAATGAACGATCGGCGAGACCCGTCCGCGCCACCGTCAGGCAGACCGGATCGCGCCGTTTAATTCGTTGTCCCAATCAAGTCCGGAAATATCGTCATGCACATATAACAGCACTCTTCTACTTTGGGAGGTAAGTTCCGCGGGATGGAACCACCTTACTGCATTGTCTGCTTGACATCGGACGCGCCTTGGCGTCTCAAGATACTAGCGGAGCCAAAGGTTAGCAGGATCAAGGTCAAAGGTTTCCTTGATGAAGGAAAAAATCATTGAAAGACGTTCGCTGAGATTGTTCATGGTGTCCTCTGTGTTTTTTGATGCGATTTATTTCGCATCTGGCGGTCATGTTATAAAAACCAAGTTCTGTATAATGTCTTAACGCAGCGTACACCATAACGGCATCGCGGACGCCGTCGTGCGCTCGTTTCTGACGGCGCTTATAATTTTGTGAGGGCTCGAAGCGGCGCCAAGGCGCAAAATTATCCGCATCCGCGCGGCAAGTTGCGAGCGCGCAACAGAAACCTGAATTCACTCGGAAATCGCCGGCGGCGGGCGGCGCGTCTCGCCGGCAAACAGCTTGCTCATACCCTTCAGGATCGCAACGAGGCGGTCGTGGAGCGGTTCGAGTTCAGCCGCAGCCCCAAGGGCGCCGCGGTGAATTAAAGAGTCGATGTACTCGGCCAGCTACGATAAAGCTGAATAATCCGGTCGGGATAGGCGGTCTAGGCCACGAAAAAATTTTAGTTAAATTGTATTTCTCTAGCTGTGCTATCGCTTAATGCCAGTAAGCTCAATGCCTACTTATGCTCCTGTACTTGCGCTAAGCTCCGGCGGCCGATCAATTCTGATCGTAAGGGGAGTAACAAATGCGTAAGGTTGTCTTATTTGTCGCGGCGTTGGGCGCGTGGGTTGCAGTAACGGCCACCGAGGCCTCCGCCGCCATGTGCGCAAGAGGGATGCATAGCGCCGGCTGCATCGGACCGCGCGGCGCCGTTGGCGTGCGTCGCATGCCCGGCAGAACCGTGGTGCGCACCACCCGCGTCGCTCCGCGCCGGGGCGTCGTCGTGCATCGCCGCACGGTTATCCGCTAAAACGCAAAAAGGGGCGCCCTGAGCGCCCCTTTTCATTAATGACTGTGCGATGCAAAAAGGCTACTCCCCGGCCGCTTCCTCGATCGCCGGCACTTCGTCCGCCGTCGTCTCCGCCAGGAGCTTCAGAGCCTGGCCCGGCCAATCCTCGCGCTCCATGCGGCCGCCGAGTTTCAAATAATCGTCGACGAGCGCAATCTCCTCGTCCGAAAAATTCGCGAGCTGCTCGAACTTGATCACATTAAGCTCGGCCAGGCGCTTCTCGTCGTTCGCCTCCAGGCCCTTGATGAGCTTGAGGTTGTCGGCGTTGCCCTTGGGACGCTTGAAGCCCTTGAACTCGGCCTTCAAAGCCTTGGCGCGGTTATCCGTGCGCTCGGGAATGCGGGCAGCCTTGCCGCGCAGGCCGCGCAGGTAATAGAGCTTCGCCCGGCGAACCTTGCCGCGGCGAATAACGGTGATGCTGTCGATGAGCGGCGAGTAGAGCGGAAACACGCGCTCCACGCCCTCGCCATAGGAGATCTTGCGGACCGTGAAGCTTTCGTTGAAGCCGCGGCCCGAGCGGGCGATGCAAACGCCTTCGTAAGCCTGGACGCGCTCGCGGGCGCCTTCGACCACCTTGACGCTGACGCGAAGGGTGTCGCCGGGCTGGAAGGTCGGGATGCGGCGCTTTGCCTCAAGCTGCGCCATTTGCTCTTTTTCAAGCGTCTCGATGATGTTCATGACCTGAAATCCTTCTGCGGCATATCAAAAGGGCCTCCACGCTGCGCTCAGAAGCGCAAGCCCGCCGCGCCAGTTGATCTGGAATTGCGCCTGTTTAAGGCAAAAAAACGCGCTTGTCGATTGCAACGTTTTCATTCGGCCCGATTTCCGCGCAAGTTGCAGGGAATATGTTGACGAAAAGCTCACCGAAACCCCACATCATGTCTATGACTCGACAATTCTCCTTTAAGGTTTTTGCCGCGGGTTCGTTCGCGTTCCTCGCGCCGCTTTCGCATGCGCTTGCGGGCGATCAAGCGAAAGCGATTGTTAATTTGCTCGACTCCAAGAGCGTCAACGAGCTGTTCGAGGTGTCGCAACAGCAGCCGGACGCGGCGCTGACCAATATTACGCCGACGACCCCCAACACATTCCGTTTTCTCTTCGTCTGGCCCGCCTCGAACCCGGTCATGACCTATGAGCGCGTCGGCCGCAGCTTCGCGGAGCGCTTCGTGGGCTTTGCCGAGCAACTGAAACTCTTGGCAGTGGGCTTCTGCCTGCCGTCGCACAGCATGTATTTCGGAACGGCGCCCTATGGCGAGGAGGAGTTGAACGTCGCTTATCGCGATATCGAGGTGCGCTACTTTTTTAGCCGGCAGCCGCCATGCCAGGGCCGGTACATCCCGCTCGCCGAGATCGAGCCAAGCCTGGCGTCGGCGGCGCCGCTCGGACACGGCAGCTTGCGCCTGCCTCTTCCGGAGGCGTCCCCCAAGCAGACGCCGCCGCCGGAGGATGAGCTCAAGCCTTTCCTCAATTCGCCGCCGGCTGCACCCCCGCAATAGCTTTGTAGCAACGCCGAATATAGAAACGCGCGGCATCGGGGCGCCGTCGCGATAATCTCCCGCGCAGGCCTATTTCTTGAAGCGCCGCGAGGATGGCGGCTCGGCCGGTTGCTCCGATCCGAACAGGCTGAAGAAACGCGCGATAAGCCAGAGCGGGATCACGATCAGGGCGCCGAGAATGATATATTTCCCGACCTTCCGCACAGCGTCCAACCCGAGCGACGAGATCCAGTCTCCGAGCTGGATGATGGCGTGATACAGGTTATCGTAATTGAATCCGAAGAAGGATAGGACCATGCCGATGATCAGCGAGGCGATCAGTAGCTTCAGGGTGATGAGGGCGGGACTTCCGCCGAAAAAGCGTTCCATGGCCTTGTCCGGTTGATGTTTGTCCCAGGCATAACCGGCGGTTTGCAAATCGCAAAGGAGAAATTATCGTTATCAAACGTCAGACCCCGCCGAAGCGACGGGGTCTGTTCAGGCTCCTTGCCCATACATTGGGCTCGTTTCCCTAGACTTGGGAGCGGCTTTCGCGAGATTTTCCGCCGTGGCTCGCTTGTCCGCCCTTGCGCCCGGCCTGGGCGGCGAGATCGCGGTTACGCGAGAAGCTGCGGTTTTCGTCGGAAACATTCTGTCCGCCTTTGCGCCCGGCTTCGGCTGCCAATGAGCGGTTCTGGCTGAAACTCCTCTTTTCATTCGGCACGCTTTGCCCGCCCTTGGAGGCGATGGCGCGCTGCTTTTCCGCGTCCATGGAGGCAAAGCCGCGATTGGAGGTCGAGCCCGGTTTCTTGGGGTTCTGGGAGGCCATTCAAGCTCCTATCCTGCTGTTAGTGACGTAGCCTCTGACTGAGACTTTACGCTGCTAACAGCGCGGCCCCCGCTATGGTTCCGCTAAAAACGCCAAGTTTTTGGGCGTTTTTGCAGTTTTTCTTTGGTATTGCGTTCGATATACTACCTTTGGTTGCAGTATTTACACGTAGAAATCGTAGCAAGTTGTGGCGCAGCTCAAGTATCTAAGGTTGCAATAATTCGCACGCCACAATCGAGCGCGACCGTTAAGGTCGCGCTCGATTGCAATCCAGGCTTGCGCTGGGTTTTATCGGACGAGCGAAAGCGTCTGAGCGGCTTCGTGTTCGGCGTACATCGACAGCATCGGCTCGTCTTGGAAGATGGCTTCGTCGAACTGGCCGCAACCGTTAAAGTTCGAGACCATGACGCGGCCATAGGCGCCGATATTGCCGATCTCGATGTAGTCGCCCTCGCCGATCGCCTCGGGCAGGACGAACGGCCCCGGCAGGTAATCCGCGCTATCGCAGGTCGGGCCGTAAAGGTCGAAAGCCTTAAGCGCCCGGCCGTTCATCGGCTCGCCCCTTGCGCTGTAGGCGCGCGCGGGGAAGATCCACTTGCAATGGGCCGCGTCGTAGAGCGTGCCGAAGGCGCCGTCATTGATATAAAGAGTGTCGCCGCGGCGGGCGTCCACCCTCACAATGACGGACTCGGCCTCGGCGGCGAGCGCGCGGCCCGGCTCGCACCAGAGCTGGCACGCATAGCCGACCGCCATTCTGTCGAAAGCGGCGCGGATCTCGTCCATGTAGCTTTCGAGCGCGGGCGGCTCCATGCCGGGATAGCGCGCGGGGAAGCCTCCGCCGACATCGACGATGTCGACGAGCGCCGCCGCGCGCACGATCTGCTGCGAGACGGTGCGCAGCACCTGGCCATAGCCCACGGGGCACATCATCTGCGAGCCCGCATGGAAGGTGATGCCGAGCAGCTCCGCTTTTTGACGCGCGCGCCGGATAAGTTCGGAGGCCTCGCTCCACGGCGCGCCGAATTTGCCTTCGAGCGAAATTTCGCTGTAGGTGGAGGGGCAGGCCACGCGCACGACCAGCGTCAAATCCCTCGCGCCGCGGGTCTCGTCCGCGATCTTGTCAAGCTCCGCTTCGGAATCGAGCGCAAAAGTGCGTACGCCGGCCTCATAAGCCTGGGCGATGAAGCGCCGCGACTTGACAGGATGCATGACATGCACGGATGCGCCCGGAAATCCGGCCATCGCCTGCAATTCCGGGAGGGAAGCGACATCGAAATGCCGGATGCCGCCATCCATCAGCGCGGCGATCACCGCCGGCGAATTGTTCGCCTTCACGGCGTAGAGCGTCTCGCCGGGAAAGGTGTCGGCGAACCATCGCGCCGCCCGCGTGGCCGCGTGCGGACGGAAGCCGATGAGAGGCCGGTCTAGATGAAGGTCGCGGATGGCCTCCGCTGCCGTCGGGTAAATGTCCATCGCATGGGACCTCCCATTTAAGAGTTAATCCGATGCTGCTGACGAACGCTTCACCGCGCGAAGCGGAGTTTGCCAGGCAGGCTATTTCTGCACGTTCGGCATACGTGGGCGCGAAGCCTACGACGCAGCCTTTATGAGCAGAAGTCACCTCCCCGGCGCCCTTAGTGTGGCGCAATCGTTTCGCAATCGAGGTGCTTTAAGTGGCTATAACGCCCGCGAGGTCAAGCCCTTTTTTTGCGCATTCGCCCAATTGCGGAATGCGCCCGGCCGAGCGGGACGAGTGAGCGCCGAAGCGCGCCGCTCGATGCGAGTTTCCCACGCATCTGATTTATGAATGCGGCCTCGATGCAATATTTTTTGTGTTTAGTTACGGTCGCGCAAGTATATTAATGCGGCAAGGCGTCGCTATACGAAAACAAAATAGATCAAGGATTGCGCCAAGTAAGGACTGACTGGAACATTTCTCAGAGCATCCCGTTTCGATCTGACACCAAAGGAGTACGACGGATGCAACAAAATCGCGAAACGCACGATTCGGAAGGAATGGGCGTTCCGAACGCGGGATTAATCATGGATGCGCAGCGCGCTGCCACCGAAAACGCCTCGAAAATGGCCAACGCCGCCTGCCACTACGCTTTGTCGGTGAACCGGGCGTGGCTCGACATTTGGGACAGCCGCCTCAACGAGTATTTCGAGCTGCCGAAGCGATTCGTTGAGGCTCAGACCGACTTCATGGAGCATGCCTTCGACCATTACAAGGAGAGCTTGCAGAAACTTGGCGGGCTCGCGTCCAAGCTGACGGAGGAAGCCGGCTCGGCCGTGCGTGAGACGCAGGAGGCTGGCGACCGGGCGGCGCGCCAGTTCCAGCAGGACGCGAAGGATTTGGCCTGGGGCGCCCGGCCAAAGGAAAATCCGATCCACGGCGGGAGCGAAGACCGCCGGGAGCAGCGCGGCTCGCATTGAGCATTCTCTACTATTATACGGCCCGGCAATCGCAACGCCGGGCTGTTTTGCGTTTTCAACCCCGTTCCCGCTTTCGCCTCTGCCGCCACATGCATTGCGCGTGGTATGAGCGCCGCCTTAGGTGGCGCGGCTGTTTTTCGCGTGGTAGTAAATTCTATCACCCCAGCGATCAGCGAGCCGCCATGACCTCCAACGGAAACGACTCCCCCAAGCGCACCGAGACCGACACCTTCGGCCCCATCGACGTCCCCGCCAATCGCTATTGGGGAGCGCAGACGCAGCGCAGCCTCGGCAACTTCAAGATCGGCGGCGAGAGAATGCCGCTGCCGCTCGTCCACGCGCTCGGCATCGTGAAGAAATGCGCGGCCAAGACCAACGTCGCGCTCGGCCAGCTCGACGCCAAGCTCGCCGAGGTCATCGTGGCGGCGGCGCAGGAGGTGATCGACGGCAAGCTCGACGAAGAATTCCCGCTTGTAGTCTGGCAGACCGGCTCGGGCACCCAAAGCAACATGAACGCGAATGAGGTGATTTCGAACCGCGCCATCGAAATGCTTGGCGGCGAGATGGGATCGAAAAAGCCGGTCCATCCCAACGATCATGTGAACCGCTCGCAATCCTCGAACGACACGTTCCCGACCGCCATGCACATCGCCGCCGCGATCCAGGTGGAGAAGCTGCTGCTGCCCGCGCTCGGTCATCTTGCGAGCGCGCTGGAGGCCAAGGCCGAGGCCTACGCCGATATCATCAAGATCGGCCGCACGCACATGCAGGACGCGACGCCCGTGACGCTCGGCCAGGAGTTCTCCGGCTACGCCACCGCGGTCCGGTACGGCATCGAGCGCGTGAAGTCCGGCATGCCGCGCATGTACATGCTGGCGCAGGGCGGCACAGCCGTCGGCACCGGGCTCAACACGCCTGTGGGGTTCGACGAACGCTTCGCCGAAGCGGTCGCGAGCGAGACCGGGCTTCCTTTCGTGACCGCGCCGAACAAGTTCGAGGCCCTGTCGATGAACGACGCGGAAGTGGAGCTGTCGGGCGCGCTGAATGCGCTCGCCGCGAGTTTCTTCAAGATCGCGAACGACATTCGCCTGATGGGGTCGGGGCCGCGCTCCGGCATCGCGGAAATCTCGCTGCCGGAAAACGAGCCGGGCTCTTCGATCATGCCGGGCAAGGTGAACCCGACGCAGTGCGAGGCGCTGACCATGGTCTGTACGCAGGTGATGGGCAACCATGTGACCATCACCATCGCGGGCAGCCAGGGCCATTTCGAGCTGAACGTGTTCAAGCCGGTGATCATCTGTAATCTCTTGCAGTCGATCCGCCTCATCGCAGATGCGGCCGTGAGCTTCACAGACAACTGCGTCGCGGGCATCACCGTGAACGAGAAGCGCGTCGCGGAGCTGCTGGAGCGCTCGCTCATGCTCGTCACCGCGCTCGCGCCGAAGATCGGCTACGACAAGGCTGCGCAAATCGCCAAGACGGCGCACAAGCACGGAACGACCCTGCGCGAGGAGGCGCTGGCCCTCGGCTACGTGTCCGAGGACGACTTCAACGCGCTGATGAAGCCTGAGCTTATGATCAAGCCCAGCGCATAGATGGCGCGGAAAATGGCACATGGCGAAGGGCGGGACGCTTCCTTAGCGTCCATCGACCCGGCCTCCGCGCTTCCGAGGAAGCGGTCGCTGACCATCGCGGGCCACCGCACCTCGATAACCTTGGAGGACGCCTTCTGGCGGGAGCTGAAGGCCGCCGCAACCGAAAAGGGCGTCAGCGTGACCGCCCTTGTCGCCGCCATCGACGCAGCGCGCGAGCCTGCCGGGCTATCCGCGGCGATCAGGGTCTTTCTCCTGAAGTGGCGGAACGAAGAGTTAAAATGAGCGCCCCAATTAGGGCCAATGGATCAACCCGCTCTTCACAGGCGTTAGCCTAGTGTTGCGCCGGGCGGCCTCGAACGAGCGAGCGCCCCCGGCGGCGAAGGTGTGGATCGTGGTCTACGCGCTTTCCTATCACAGCCGCAACCGCCTGATCGGCTTTACGCTGGACCGGACCGATGCGCTCATGAACATTCTCAAAGTGTCGAGGTCGAGAAACGCCACGACAGGCGTCAGCGGCGCGCTGATGTTTAACGAACAGCGCTTCGTGCAAGTTCTGGAAGGAGAAAGAGACGCTGTCGAAGAGACCTTCGCGCGCATCCAGCGCGATGCGCGGCATACCGCCCTCATCGTCATCGCGCGGCGGCAAGAGCCTTGCCGGCAATTCCAGGAATCAATGGCGCTTGTTGGCCGCTCCCGTCAGGCGCGAGCCTACTATTGGTATTTTACCCGGCGAAAAGAATTCCAGTGGCAGCGCATGGATAGCGTTGCGATATCCCAACTCATGAGGAGCATGATCGACCTCGATGAGGCTCCTTTTCTCCAGCATAAGTAGAATGAAATTTGTGTAAAGTTTTCACAAGACGGACAAAAACCTACAATATTCTGCCAGTTAAGAGGATAATAACGGTTGGCGAAATCGTGTTGGGTCAAACTTGCGGCGGAACTTTGCAACTTCCGCCTTGTTTAACACTCGTTTAAGGCAATCGAGGTCCTGGCTTCTGAGGAAATACATATGGCGACCAAACCCTACCTAAGAGCAGCGGATGACGGAACTTACGAGCTTATCGTAACATCAGGAAAGGGCCGCGTTCATGTTCTTCCGTACTGCTTCCATACCGAAGAGGATGCAATGATTTGGCTTTCGAGCCGCAAGGGCCGTGAGGCCATCCGCAAGTTGGGCGCGCACGTGCAGCCCGCATACGCCACGGGAGAAGCCGAACGCGCGCTGTCCTGACGGGGCCAGCCCATGATACTCCTCCTTCTTGCCCCCAGAGCCGCGCTATGAATTATAGAAGCGGGCGCCGAGGGCGGCGCGGACGAGGACAGATCATCGATGAAGATCATGCAGGCTTTCAGGTTCGAGGCGGCGCATAGGCTGCCTCATGTCAAGGAGCCCCACCCCTGTCACCGGCTTCACGGCCATTCCTATCGCGTTGAGTTGCGGCTTGTGGGGCCGCTCAACTCCGAGACAGGGTTTCTCATCGACTTTTTCGACATCGAGGCAGCCTTTGGTCCGCTGCTAAAACAACTCGATCATTATTGTCTCAACGACATCCCCGGCCTCGAAAACCCCACCGCCGAGAATATCGCCGCCTGGATCTGGGAGCGCATCAAGCCGCCGCTTCCGAGCCTCGCCGCCGTCCGGGTTTACGAAACGCCCGATTGCTGGGCGGAGTTCGACGGAACCTGACGCGATTATAAGTTTATTAGCATTTTTCGCCGCACCCTTGATGAAACGCCGGTCCCGCGCGCTTCATCAAATTGTCATGAGTTTCACCGAACTGTCATCAGTTCCGCCATGATGCGGCGCGGCATAAATGAATGGGATTTGAGACTTGGCTTGGACATTTCTTCTGTTTGCCGGCCTCTTCGAAGTCGGCTTCACCACCGCGTTGCGCCTCTCGGAAGGCTTCTCCCGGCCCCTGCCGAGCGCGGCCTTCTTCCTTTGCGCTCTCTTCAGCTTTCTCGCGCTTGAGAAGGCGACCGAGCACATTCCGCTCGGGACGGCCTATGCAGTGTGGGTTGGCATCGGGGCGGCGGGCACATTGCTCGTAGGCGTCACCCATTTCGACGAGCCGGTCAGCGCCGCGCGCCTTGTTTTTCTCGCGACGCTTGTCGGCTCGATCGTCGGGCTCAGGATATTCTCGCCGTGAAGCCCGCGCTACCCGGCTTCCCCTTGGCGCTGCCTCCCGCGAACCTCTGTGGCGTTGGAACTGCCCAAAAGCCAATTAATTGGCCGGCTTCCGGCCGCGTTTGCCGGCGGCTTTCGCCCCCTTTGCCGCGGACGCAGGCGACGCGGCCGAAGCCGTAGTTCCGTTGGCCATGGCGCCGTTGCGCGGCCGGCCGAGACCCATGGTTTTGGCCAGTTCCGACCGCGCAGCCGCGTAGGCGGGCGCCACCATCGGATAATCGCGCGGCAGACCCCACTTTTCGCGGTATTCCTCGGGAGAGAGGTCGTAATGGGTCTGGAGATGGCGCTTGAGGGATTTGAACTTCTTACCGTCCTCGAGGCAAATGATGTAGTCCTGAGCGACCGATTTCTTGATCGAGACAGCGGGGACCAACTCAACCTTCTCGGGCTCGACCGTTTGTGTTGAGGCTTTGCTCAAAGCGGCATGAATGGACCCGATCAAGTCCGCAAGCTTGTCGGCGCTGAGCGCGTTGTGCGCCACATAGGCCGCCACGATATCCGCCGTCAGCGGAGTTAGATTGATTTCGGCGCTGTCTGTCATGATGATTCCTGAGTTCTGGTCGTGCGCGAAATTAAAAAATACTTATACCGCGCCGATTTGTTGATGCCGTCTATGGCGTATTACAGAAGTCGGTTAATAGAGAATAGCGGATCCAGCATTCTCATCACAGTTTTTTCACACACGGGCCGCCGCCAATCTATGGGTATGCGCCACCGCCGCCGCCTGCCGTTAGTATCAGGGAGAGGCTGCGAGCCGCCGCTGCCCGAACTTCTTGGTCCCGGCTTCGAGATTGCAATTGCCGCACGACGGATCGTTTCCGGCGAAGCGAAATTGGCTAACGTTTCGGGAAATGTTAGCACCGGCGAAACCACTGTTTTGCAGACAAAAAAAGTGTCTGGCGGAGAGGGAGGGACACGCCTCTGAAATACTATCTCTTTGTTTTATATCACGTTATTCTCGTTGAGCTTGGGCGTTGTAACCCATTCGGGTAGCCCAATGCAAGTGCCGGTTCGATCCTCATTCGCAGCCCCCGGCCTCTCTCCGAAACCACAATCCCCGCGTCCGTCGCCAGAAGCGGCAGGGGGAGACCTTTGGAACCTACTCGGCGGGGCCGTCGATGCAGCAATTCAGGGCTTGCGTGGGGGCCGTGAAGCTACCGTCGCAGGTGGCGGAACCTGCCGTCGCAGCTGCCGGTGGGCAATAGCCACACGCCGCGAACGGCGCCACGGGCCGGTCAGGGCGCGTGCTTGAAAGCAAGGCGCAAGGTCATACTGCATCGGGAGCTGGGCCGCCGTCCAAGACTGGAATGCGGGACCCACAAAAAAAACGGCCCGCCTCCGGCGGGACACCTTTGGCTCGGCGTCTGAGACAACCCTTCTGCTCAAAAGGGGTAAGGAGGTAATGATTAAGGATTTAACGTCCTGGCAACTCGGAAGCCGACAATGCCGCTGCGGTCGCCCGGGAGGAAGTAGTTGCGGCAGGCCGCGCGGAGGTACTGCGGAAGGCTGTCCCAGGAGCCGCCGCGAAGGACACGAAACGTGCACTCTCCAGTTGTCCATGCCGAACCGTCTGCCGGCGCGCCATTGTAACTTCCATGCCAACAATCTTCGGTCCACTCCCAGACGTTGCCGTGGACCTGATACAACCCCCAAGGGTTGGGCTTGAACGATTTCACAGGCAGCGTCTTCGCGCGATATCCCCCCAAGCTGCCATCGTAATTGGCAAGCGCGGGCGTGATGGACCGGCCCCACCAAAACGGCGTTGTCGTCCCCGCCCGCGTCACATATTCCCGCTCAGCCTCGGAAAGCAGCCGGTACTCCTTGCCCGTCTTCTTCGAGAGCCAATCGATGTAATCCTTGGCTTCATTCCAATTTACGTTGATCACGGGCCGGTCGCCGCGCCCCCAGCCCTGGTCGCCCGGCTTGGCGCCGCCGCAGCCGCCATCGTCCGCGCAAGCGTCCCATTCCGCGAACGTCACCGCAAACCGCCCCACGGCGAAGGGCCTGGCGATTTTCACCGTGTGCTGGGTTTCATCGCTTTGATGCTCGGGCTCGTCCTGGGGCGAGCCCATGGTGAAGTTTCCAGCTGGCGCGATCACCATCTCCGGGCAGTTTGGGCAATCCTTGAAGCTCCCGCCCGACCCCGGCTTGATGCAGGGCCGCGCGCTCGATCGAGCCACCGACACAATCAAGCCGTCGCAGGCGTCTTCGTTCACAACCGGCTTTGGCGGCGTCACAACCGCCACCTGCGGCTTCGTAGGCTTTGGCGTCTCCTGCGGCGCTTGCTTCTTCTGCAATTCCGCTTCTAGCCGCGCCAGCCGCTCCCTCAGCGCCGCCACCTCATCCGGCGGCTGCGCCTTCGCAGGCGCACCGGGCTGGAAATAGAAAGGCGCGCTCAACGCCGAGTGGTCCCACGTCACCTGTTTGCCGCCCGTTGCGGCGAGCACATCCTTGCGAACGTCGATCAGGATCGAGAACAGGTCCTTGCCGGGCGTCAGGATCGCCTTGGCGAGCGGTCCCGAGAACGGCGAGTTCCGCCCCGCGCCGTCAAGCGCGACATTCCCCGGCTGCGTGGAGAAGCTTATCAGCGTGCCCAAGCCCGCCTCAGTGGGAGCCAAGCCTTGCCCTATGTCGGCTGAGCGCGTGCCGAGCGCGCGGGCGAGGTTGCGTGCTAGCGGGTTGTTGCGGCAGGCGTCGAGGAACAGGATGTTCGTCTTCGCCTCGCGCTCCATGGTCTCCTGCACGAAGTCGAGGCGCACGCTTCGATGCGCAGCGCGGCGGCGCTTTCGAGCGACGCGTCCACTGGCACGAGATAGTTCACGCCCGCCACCTGAAGGCCGTGCCCAGAGTAATGGAACACGCCCGCGTCCGCGCCGTTCAGCGCCTTCTCGAACTCCAATATCTTGTGGTCCATCGCACGCTTGTCGAGGTCCAGCCCAAGGATCACCGTGAAGCCCAGCGCCTTGAGCGCGGCGGCCATGTCCTCGGCGTCGTTCTTGGGGTTCGTGAGCGGCGGCGCGTTCGTGTAAGCGCCGTTGCCGATAACCAACGCGACGCGCTTCTCGGCTAGCGCGGCATGCGCCGCCCCGGCAATCAATAACACGGCAATGACAATGCGCGCCGCAATGCGAAACATAACTTCTCTGCCCCCGAAGCGCAGGCCGAACTGTTTAGGTGGGCCGCACTCTGCCGCAGCGCGTTCACAAGTGCAAGCGAGGCCCTGGAATGTTTCGATAGAAACTTGCGAAGGCCCAGCCCGACTTTCAGTCCCCCCCCCGCGATGCTTCTTCAGGGCCGGCCTCTCCAAGGAAGTGGTCGAGCTTCTTCTTGCCCGCAGTCCCGTCTGCCGGATCAGCGTACTGCCGTCACGGGCTCCTTGCTCCTCCCACTTCAACGGAATAATTCTTGGATCAAACAAATCTTGGAAGGGGGGCCGGCTCTTGTCTACCATCTTAAGGCGCAAAAAGCCCGGATGCGCGTCGCGATATGCTTGGCAAGAATTGCTTTGTCAAAGCTCGTGGCGCAGAAGACCGTATCTGACGCAGACAAGCTCGTAAGCAATGACCCAGAACACAACGAAGAGCGGCAACTTCAACGCGTGGCGTTTCGCCATTGCACCCATGATGGACTGGACGGACCGGCACTGCCGGCACTTTCACCGGCAGTTGAGCCGCCGCGCGCGTCTCTATACGGAGATGGTCACATCCGCGGCGATCCTGCATGGCGACCGCCAGCGCCTTCTCGGCTTCGATCCAATCGAGCATCCCGTCGCGCTGCAACTCGGCGGGTCGGACCCTGCCGAACTCGCTCGCGCGGCGGAAATCGGGCTTTCCTTCGGCTACGACGAAATCAACCTGAATTGCGGCTGTCCATCCGGCCGCGTTCAATCCGGGCGGTTCGGCGCCTGCCTCATGGCGGAGCCGGAACTTGTTGCGGCGTGCGTCGCGGCGATGTGCGAGGCCGTAGCCGGCGCGGCGCCCGTCACGGTGAAATGCCGGATCGGCATCGACAGCCAGGACAGCGAGGAAGACCTTGCGCGCTTCATCGGCTGCGTGGCCGCATCGGGCTGCGAAACCTTCATCGTGCACGCGCGCAAGGCGTGGCTGCAAGGGCTGAGCCCGAAGGAGAACCGGGAAATCCCGCCGCTCGATTACGACCGGGTCTACCGGCTTAAACAGGCCTATCCCGAACTGACGATTGCGATCAACGGCGGGATCGCGACGCTCGGCGAGGCGGCCGCCTGCCTCCAGGCGGTGGACGGCGTCATGCTCGGCCGCGCGGCCTATAAGACGCCTGCGCTTCTCGCCGATGTCGACCGTCTCCTCTTTGGCGACGAAGGAGCCGGCCCCGCGCCCCATGAGGCGCTCGAGCGCATGGCGGACTACGCGGCCAAGGAACTCGAGCGCGGAACGCGGCTGTCCTCAATCGCGCGCCACATGACGGGACTGTTGAACGGCAGGCCGGGCGCCAGGCGCTTCCGGCGGCTTCTCACCGAGGAGAGCGTGAAGCCCGGAGCGGGCCTCGAGGTGCTGAGAGCCGCCATCGAGGCCGCGCGCGACGCCGGGGAGCGGACGCGCGCGCCGCTCGCCGAAAATCCCGTCCACTGGCGTCATCCGCCGGAACTGCGCTCATCTTGATCTCAATCGTCCTACAATTAGACGCAAATCCAGGGCTGTAGCTTGGCTATTAGGAAATTTGGGGGTGCTAAAAATAAGTCAACGACCGGGCCGAGGATTATACGATGCATAGCTTCACACAGAGCACGAGATACGCCCAGGCCCGGCCCAGCCCCCAAACAAGGCGATCCGGCAGCGCGGTCAACGTGATCGAATATGGCCTCCTGGCGATGCTGCTCATAATCCTGGTTTCGATCGCCGCGTTACTTCTGGGGAGCCGGTTTAATGGCGCCTTTGGCGCCGTCGCCGGCGCAGTGGAGAAAGCCGGCAAGCCTCAGAGCATCGTCTCGTTCGGCCAAATAACGAATCGCAAAGGCGCGCCTAGCGAGCGTGAGGTGAGCGGCAAGTTTTCCGCGATTGAACCCTTTACGCTCGATCAGGAGCTCCCTCCTGCGCCGCGGGAGCCATGAGCGCCTCAAGGTCGATGCGCTACGCCGGCGCAATGCCTGCGTCTCCCGCTGAAGCCGCCCTGAGAGAGAGCCTCCCCCTTTGCATAAGAGCGGCGTTGCCCGGCTCAAGGATCGCTCAGCGCCGCTTCAGCTCAATTTTTAAGCGTCATCGCAACGAGAACCCAACCCCGATAAGGCAAACCTGAAGATCGAAGTTTATGGGAGCGCGGTCGGCAATGCTGCAATCACTCTTTCGTCCGGCAACGGCCATCATGAGCCGGCTTCGTTTCGCGGTGAAACTCGGTTTGATCGGCGTGCTGTTCCTTACGCCTCTCGCAGGGATAGCCTATTTCCTCAACGATCAGATCAAGGGGGACATCCGGTTTGCCCTGGTCGAGCGGCATGGCGTTCGGCAACTGATCCCCGCCCGCCAGCTTCTGCAAATCATGCAGATCCATCGCAGAATAAGTCAGCTCATGGCCGCTGGCGACCAGGAGGCGGGCAAGAGACTGCCCGCCATCGCCGCGAAAGCGGATGCAGCCTTCAATCGGCTTCGCAACACAAGCGCCAGCGGCAATGCGCCTATCAAGATGGTCGAAGAGTTCTTGCGTCTAAGTAATTTGTGGGAAGAAGTAAAGGCTACCGCCTACTCCGATACAGCGGAAGCGAGCCTTGCCAAACATAATCGGCTGATGAACGGCATCATAGATTTCACGCAGCTTAGCGCGGACAAGTCCAATCTTTCTTTCGATCCCGAGATAGACTCTTATTACATGGTGGAAACTCTTGCGACCCATCTTCCCAATGTCATCAATTATCTCGAACAAACTCGAGGGCTTGGATTTGCTGCGCTGACCCGGCATGCCATGACGGCAACTGAAAGGGTTGAGCTCAATGTCTTGCAGAGGCAGTTCGCGCGGGAGTTCGAGAACCTGAGGAACGCCCTGGACACCGCCATGGGCGCCAACGACGCGTTGAGCAGTGCGATGCAAGAGACGAGGAAGGACGCGGAAGAGGCGGCAGGCTACTTCCTCGGCGCGCAGACGCTTGCATTGCTGAACGGCGGCGGTCTGACGCTCGATCCGGCTGAACTCTTCGTGCGGGGGAGCGCCGCCATTTTGAACTTGTACAAGTTGTTCGACCTGTCGGCGCAACAGCTCGATGGCCTGCTCGCGGCGCGCATCCAACGCTCGGAAGGAAGGCTCAACGCCATCCTCTTCGGCACAGGTTTGGTGCCTCTCCTGGTGCTGTATTTCTTCGCGGGCCTGCTCTTTTCGGTGCTGCGCTCGCTCAACTCCATCAAAGCCGGCGCGGAACGCCTGGCGCGCGGCGACCTCTCAAAACCTATTGAAAGCCATTCGGCAGACGAGCTTCGCGATGTGGCCCGCGCGGTCGAAAATGCGGCGCAGACCTTGCAGAAGTTCGCAAAGGCCCGGTTCGACATGTCCCGCGCGGATTTCTGAAGTGCATTTTTCGCGCCGAAATCCACTTATTTGCGTTTTTCGTAGCGATTTGTAGAAAAATCCCGCGAAAAACCTTCGCCTTTGCCGCCGTTAACCTCTGGCGATTTTAACCACGTTGCGGCGCCAAGAGGCTCGGCCGCGTCTACAGTTCGAAAATCTTGAACTGTAGACGCCTGGGATAGCGAGGGCCGCGTGCGGCGGATGCGGTCCGCGCTACCCCATGCTAGCATTGGACCGGTCGCGTTCGTCATGATGGAGAAGGCTGCGGTGGCGTCACAGCAAAGCATCGTCGACTACATCGTGGGACGCAACCATCCGCCTCCCGCGCCCGCTGCTCATGCATTTGACACGAACGCATCTAAACGCTGCCTTAATTCTCAGAGCAACTACAGGGTAGACCCCAGCAGCCTAAGAGCTGGCATTAGGGTTGGGGCTCTCAAACGTTTATCTATTGCGTGCGATCAATCATCATAGCTGGATGTGAGGGCTCGATGCTAAGATCGCCGCGAAAAATTTCTTGGCAGTTGGAAGCGTCACCTCATCTATGAACCGAATATCAAAGCCCAGTAACGTCCCATCCCGATAGCAGGTCATATTAACATCTGCGCCATTAGACGCTTCTGCTAATTCAGTTTCAAATGCGTCCTGATTGCGGTCGTCAGGCTTTAAATCGAGGCCGGGGTTGAATAAGGCAGGAAGCGTGCTGTCACTGGAAGCAAGGCGTGCATAGTTTTGCAGAATCTGGCGGCACTGGACCTCAGTGTCTGCATAAGCTGGCTTCCAAGTAAGGTTAAGTATAAGCGATAACAGAACAAGATATGACGCAGATAAAACAACAAAGCTTGGAATATGCTTAGGCGTAGATTTGACCACGGGTGCGGCTCCAATCATGTGGTTCTTGACATGCGGCTTTATTTTACTTTACGGAATTTCCGCTGAATGCTTATCCCGCTGAACCCACTACCGCAAATTGTAGATGACACGGCAGGCAAGCCATGAACAAGGAGGGTCCGTTCATGGCTGACTTCCCCGGTTCCCTGAGCGAATTTCAACAATGGTTTCCCGACAATGCGGCGTGCGCCGCTTATTTGGCCAGGAAGCGCTGGCCGGACGGCTTCCGCCGCCCGCGTTGCGGCGGAGAAAAGTCCTGGCGGGCCCCAGCCGGGAGAGCCTTACCTTCATCTGCGCCAAGTGCCGGAAGGAGACGCCGGTCACCGCCGGCACGATTATGTACCGGTCGCATTTGCCCCTCGCCATTCGGTTCTGGGCTGCCTTCCTGATGGCGGCGCATTCCAACGGCATGTCCGCCTTGCAGTTGCAAAGCGAACTTGGCCTCGGCTCTTATAAGACCGCTTGGCTCTTGGCGATGAAGCTGCGCCTTGCCACGGTCGCGCCCGGCCGCTGTCAAAACGGCTACACCCTCAGCGTCACCGCGAGCGCAAACCGCCCTGCTGCCCGATGGCGCGACTTGCCACCGCGGCTCATCCTCCAAATGCGGCCGCCCCCAGAAAACGGCACGATTTCCGCTCTCGGCCTTGATAGATCCCTGCGCAACGAACTTCGCTTACCCGCCCTGCCGCTCGCGCCCCGTCGCATCGCTCAAAAGCCGTTCGACATAAGGGGGCACAACCTCCGTCGCGCGCCCGTGGATCGCCTCGCGAAAACCGCTCGCGCCATGCGACGGCTCCAGATTGAGCTCCACCGTATGCGCGCCCGCGCGCCGCGCCTCCGACACGAAGTTCGCCGCCGGATACACCGTGCCGCTCGTCCCGATGGACAGGAACAGGTCGCACTTGCCGAGCGCGCGATAGATGCGGTCCATCTCGTAGGGCGTCTCGCCGAACCACACCACGTCGGGCCGCATGGAGCACGGCATGCCGCAGGAGGGGCACGCCGTCTCCAGCGTCAAATCCTTGTACCCGATGCGATGTCGCCCGCCGCACACGCTGCAAAGCGCTTTCTGGATTTCCCCGTGCATGTGGATCAGCTTTTTCGATCCCGCCATTTCGTGCAGCGGATCGATGTTCTGCGTCACGATCAGCACCTCGCCCGGATACTCCGCTTCGAGGCGCGCGAGCGCGCGATGCGCCGCGTTCGGCTGCACATGCGCGTTCTGGCGGCGGCGCTCGTTATAGAAATCGAGCACGAGCGTGGGATTGCGCTGGTAGCCTTCCGGCGTCGCCACCTCGCGGTAATCGTATTTCGCCCAGATCCCATCCTTGTCGCGGAACGTATGCAGCCCCGACTCAGCGGAGAGCCCAGCGCCGGTCAAAACGACAATGTGATTGTAATGGTTCATCGGGAGCGCTGCCTCCACTTGAATTGCGCGCGGTTTCACTACCTCTTTAAGAGGTCCGCCGCGATCCGCTTTAGTGTTTCGTTCGAGTGTCCGGGGAGAGAAGCATCATGTCAAACCGAATTGAGGGCCTTGCGCATCTGGCCGGGCAAGCGCTCCGCACGGCGACCTACGCGGCGCTTTACAGATACACGAGTTGCGAGGCGATGCGTATCGGTGCGGGCGGCGAACGCATCGCGGTCACGAAGCCCGTTCCCGGTCTTTTCTCGCTTCTGCAGGACGTGTTGAAGCTGCAGGCGAAGGACGCGCGCAACGTGCGCGACGGGTTCTATCCCATCCCCGTCGAGGACAGCGTCTCGTTTGCGAGCCGCATCGAGGCCGTGCGCCTCATGCTGGACGATCTGCCGCAAACGACGGAGCGGCGCACGGACAAGCGCGCCTTCGAGGCGGCGCAGCTGCCGGAGGCGGTCGGCCTGCCGGATTACTATGTGCAGAATTTCCATTACCAGTCCGGCGGCTGGCTCACCGAGGAGTTGGCCAAGGTCTACGACATCCAGGTCGAGACGCTGTTCATGGGCGCGGCGGGCGCGATGCGCCGCCAGGCCATCCCGGCGATTGCGGCTTATGTGCGCGGCCGCGACCAGCGCCAGCTCCGGCTCATCGACGTGGCGTGCGGGAGCGGGCGCTTCCTCGCGCAGCTGAAGCAGGCGTTCCCGGCCATGCCGATGACGGGCGTGGACCTCTCCCGCGCCTATCTCGACGAGGCGGAGCGCTTCCTTGTCCGCCGCCGCGGAGTCTCGCTCCAGCAGGCGAACGCCGAGGCGCTGCCGTTCGCGGACGCCAGCGCCGGCATCGCGACATGCGTCTATCTCTTCCACGAGCTGCCGCATGAGGTGCGCCGCCGCGCCGCCGCCGAGATCGCGCGCGTGCTGGAGCCGGGCGGGCTGTTCGTGTTCATCGACTCGCTGCAATGGGGCGATGTGGAGGCTTATGACGGCCTGCTCGAAGCCTTCCCCCAGCGCTTCCACGAGCCGTATTACCTCGACTATCTCGGCGACGCGATCACCGGCGCCGATGGCCTCTTCGAGCAGCTGAGGCTGAAGAAGGAGGACGAATTCCCGGCCTTCCTGTCGAAGATTGCCGTCTTCCGCAAGGCAGGGTAGGAACCGCCGGCGGCGCCTCGCATTGTCCTGGAACCAACCCCAAGGAGGATGACCATGGCAGAAGCCGCCGAGCGCGCGAATTCGGTCTTCGTGACCGGGCTCAAGAACGCCCACGCTCTGGAGAACCAGGCGCTCGAACTCATGAACCGGCAGGTCGAGCGCATCGAGAACTATCCCGACATCAAGGCGAAGCTGGAGCAGCACATCCAGGAGACGCACCGGCAGATCGAGCGGCTCGAAACCATCCTCGAGTTGCTCGGCGAAAGCCGCTCGGTGCTGAAGGACAATCTCCTGTCGGTGACGGGCAACATGGCGGCGATCACGCACGCGCTGACGCAGGACGAGATCGTCAAGAATTCGATCGCGAACTTCGCGTTCGAGAATTTCGAGATCGCGTCCTACAAGTCGCTGATCCAGCTCGCGGACGAAACCGGCCACCGCGACGCCGCGCAGCCGCTGAACGACACGCTGCGCGAGGAGCAGGAGATGGCGAAGTGGATCGACGGGCATCTCGCCGGCGTGACCCACACCTATCTGGAGCGCTACGTTGCCGGCGAGCAGGCGGGGCTGTAGCGAACTCGCCTCCCCAGCCTGTCATCCCGGAAGGCGCAGCCCTACCGGGGATTATTCCGCAACATCAGATCCCGGATGAGCGCCGACGCGCTCTCTGGGATGACATTATCTGAGGGCCAGGACAGCGCAGCGATGCCGCCCAGCGTTCAGCAACGCGGAGCAGCCGTTGCGCTTAGTGCATGCACTTAATCGGACGCAACCTCTCTTACGGCGGAGCTTGGCCGCGAATGGCGCCGTGGCGGCCTAGCCCCCCTTCATGCTCGCCTCGATCAGGCCGAGCAGCCCTTTCAGCAGATCGATGGGTTGAGGCGGGCAGCCGGGAATGTGGAGGTCCACCGGGATCGCCGACGAAACCGGCCCGGCGCAGGCGTACCCGCCGGCAAACACGCCTCCATTCACGGCGCAATCGCCGGCCGCCACCACCCATTTCGGATCGGGCGTCGCGGCGAAGGTGCGCTCCAGCGCCTCGCGCATGTTCCATGTGACGGGACCCGTCACCAGCAGCACGTCGGCGTGGCGCGGCGAAGCGACGAATTTGAGCCCGAACCGCTCCACATCGTAGACGGGGTTGTTCAGCGCGTGAATTTCGAGTTCGCAGCCGTTGCAGGAGCCGGCGTTGACCTCGCGGATGGCCAGCGAGCGGCCGAGCCTGCGGCGGGCGCGCTCGCCGAGCGCCTGCGCCAGCTCCGCGATTGCGGCGGCGCCGGGCTTCGGCGCATCGATGGTTGCGGGGCCTTTGAGGAGGGCGTCGAGGAGAAGGAGGTGCATGGGCGGCCCTACAGATCGTGGCCCGAATAGGAGCAGTTGAACGATTTATTGCAGACGGGGAAGTCGGCGACGATGTTGCCCTTGATCGCGGTTTCAAGCAGCGGCCATTGAAACCAGGATGCGTCGCGCGCGTGGAGATGGGCGACGCGCCCCTCCTCCTCGAGCCGGACCGCGAGGAACAGATCGCCGCGGAAGGCTTCGACAAGGGCAGCGCCCGCGCCGGGGCGGAACGGCGGTGGAGGCGCGAGCACAGGGCCAGCCTCCAGTTTGCCGATAAGCTGGCGGATAATCGCGATGCTCTGGCCGATTTCCTCGATGCGGATCCAGACCCGGCCATCCACATCGCTCGTAGTGCGCGCCGGCGTCTCGAAGGCGGCGCCGTCATAGGGCGCGTAGGGGAAGTCCTTGCGGGCGTCGAAGGCGCGGCCCGCGGCGCGCCCGACATAGCCGCCGGCGGCGAACTGGCGTACATACTCGGGCTGCGCGAAGCCCGTGCCCACGGTGCGATTTTGTATCGAAGGCGATTGATCGTAGGCGCGCTCGACACGATAGAAGCCGTCCTTGATCCGGTCCATCAGCGCGAGGATTTCAGCGGCGTGCGTCCCGTCCAGGTCGCAGGCCACGCCTCCCGGCGCGATGCGATCCATCATCAGGCGATGGCCGAAGCAGCGGGCGCTCGTCCGCAGAATGTCTTCGCGGATGAGCATGCAGCGCCCCTGGATGGCGATGACGCTCACGTCGTTGCAGATCGCGCCGACATCGCTGACGTGGTTGGCGAGGCGCTCCAGTTCGGCGATGACGCCGCGCAAGAGGCGGGCGCGCGGCGGCGCTTCCCAGCCGAGCGCGTGCTCCACGGCGAGCGCGAAGGCGAAGCTGTAGGCGACGGTGCTATCGCCCGAGATGCGGGCCGCGACTTTTCCGGCTTGCGCGAGCGCGGCGCCGGCGCAGAACGATTCCACGCCCTTATGCACGTAGCCGAGGCGCTCTTCGAGCCGCGCGATGGTTTCGCCATTGGCCGTGAAGCGGAAATGGCCCGGCTCGATGATGCCGGCGTGAACCGGGCCGACCGGGATCTGATGCAGGCTTTCGCCATCGACGGGCAGGAAGCTGTATCCCTTTTCGGCTTTCGAGCGGCCGGGCCAGACGCCGTGATCGAGCCAGGCGCGCCCATCGGGGAGCCCGAGTGGATTTGTTCCGTACAGGTCGCGCATGGCGCGCTCCAGCCGCGTGGCGGGCGGGTGGTGGACGCCGACCGACGCATAGGCGCCGTCGCGAACCGCGATGGAGACGATTGCGCGCATGCGCCTGTGCGGATCGGACAGCGCGATGTGCATCTTGCCGTCGTCGAACCATAGCGCGCTCAGGTCCTGCCAGCCGGCGGCGCAACCCTTGGCGAGGCCCGTCCAGAGCGGCTCCGAAGCCTCCAGGCGCGCATAGCCGTCCGCGCCTTTCTGCCCCTGCGCGATGGCGTCGGCGAGGGCGATGGCGCCTGCATCCAAACCGGGGTAATCCGCATCCTTCATCCGAGCATCTCCGCCGCGCGCTGGAACCAGGACACCAGCGCAGCCGGCAAATACACCCCCGCGATCAGCACCAGGGACAGATGCACGATCAGGGGAGCGGATGACGCCTTCACGCGGTTCGCCGGCTCCGTGGGGACGCCGAACAGCACATTTTGCAGCCGCAGCAGCAGCGCGCCAAAGGCGACGAGCAGCCCGAAAGCGACCGCAAGCGCCAGCAGCGGCTCGCGCGCGAAGGTCGAGGTGAGGATGAGGAATTCGCTCATGAAGGCGCCGAAAGGCGGCAGGCCGGAAATCGCGATCACGCCCGCCGCGAGTTCAATCGCCAGCGCCGGATGAGAAACGCTCAAGCCGCGAATGTCGGCGAGGCGCTGCGATCCCTTCGCCTGCGCTACGTGCCCGACGGCGAAGAAGATGGCCGATTTTGTGAGGCTGTGCATGACCATGTGCAGGAGCGCGGCGAAATTCGCAAGCGGGCCGCCCATGCCGAAAGCGAAGGTGATGAGCCCCATGTGCTCGATGGACGAATAGGCGAACAGGCGCTTGATGTCGCGGCGCTGATACAGCATGAACGCCGCGAAAATCAGCGAGACGAGTCCGATCGCGATCATGATCGGTCCGGGCTTCATCGCGCCGGGATGCGCCGCCATCAGCATCTTGAAGCGCAAGAGCGCGAACAGCGCGACGTTCAGGAGCAGCCCCGACAGCACCGCGGAAATTGGCGTCGGCCCTTCGGCGTGGGCGTCGGGCAGCCATGCGTGCAGAGGCGCGAGCCCAACCTTGGTGCCGTAGCCGACCAGCAGGAACACGAAGGCGAGGTTGATGAGCGGAGCGTCGAGCTGCGGCGCAACCTCAATGAGGCGGCTCCATGTCATCGCGGGCGCGCCCTCGCCGAGCACGCTCTGGCCCGCGAGATAGACGATGATTGTGCCGAAGAAGGCGAGCGAAATGCCGACGATGCCGAGGATGAAGTATTTCCAGCTCGCTTCGAGCGCTGAGGGCGTCCGGTAAATGCCAACCATGATGACCGTCATCAGCGTCGCGAATTCGAGGCCCACCCACATCAGGCCGATGTTGTTGGCGAGAAGCGCGAGGTTCATCGCGCCCATCATGCCCTGGAACATGGCGTGGTAGAAGCGGACAAAGAGCGGGGTGAGATGGCCGGTCTCGATCTCGTGTTCGATGTAGCTTCCGCTGAACACCGAGGTTGTGAAGCCCACGAGCGTGTTCAGGATGATGAAGAAGATGTTGAGGTCGTCGAGAATGACGTAGTTCTCGACGACGGGCGGAAGGGCGAGGAAGGAAAGGCCCGCCGCGAAGGTGAGGCCGGACGCGATGACGTTGCCGATCGCCGTCGCCCGGTAGCTTGGAATGAGGGCGAGCAGGATCGCCGCGAGAAACGGGATGCCGATGACCGCGTAGACAGCGTCAGTCATTGCGGCGCTCCCCTCACGCGGTCGAGCGCCTCCACATCGACGCTGTCGAAGCGCTCGCGGATCCGGAACACGAACACCGCGAAGACGAACAGCGCGATCAGCACCGAGAAGGCGACGCTGACCTCGACCACGAGCGGCATGCCGCGCGCGCCCGTCGCCGCGAGGATGAGGCCGTTTTCAATGGACATGAAGCCGATGATCTGGGTCACGGCGTTGCGGCGGATGATCATCTGCAGGAAGCCGAGGAGGATGATCGCGAGCGCCAGCGCAAGACCTTCGCGCGTGAAGGACGCGGCCCCGGGCGTCACTCTCAAGACGAGCAGGAGCGCGAGGCTTGTCAGCGCGAGGCCGAGAAACATGGCCATGCCGACATTCAGCACCTGCTCGACATCGCGGTGGATGCCGAGGCGGACGACCATGCGGTTGAGCGCCGTGGGGATCACGATGCCCTTGAGGCCGAAAGCCATTGCCGCGGTGATGTAAAGGTCGGGCGAATTATGGACATAAGCCTGCCAGGCGACGGCGAGCGAGAGCGTCACCGCTTGCGCGGCGAAGGTGTTCAGCACCGCGAAAATGCGATCCTGGTACAGGAGCGTGAAGCTGCAGACCAGCATGATGCCGGCCAGAAAGTGAGCGATGTCATAGCCGGCCGTCACCGCAGCACCTCTCTTGAAAGAAACGCGAGCAGAATGGCGAGGAAGGAGAATACGAAAGCGCCGCCGAGAAACTCGCTCACGCGGAACACCCGCATTTTCGCGATGCTTGCCTCCCAGACGCCGAGCGCCACGGCCGCGAAAAGGACCTTGCCGAGATAAATGAAGAGCCCGCTCGCCCAGGCTATCGGGCCGCCATCGATGGGCGCCATGCCGAAGGGGAGGAAAAGGCAGATGATGAGCGAGATGTAGAGGACGAGCTTGAGATAGCCCGCCGCCTCGATCATGGCCAGGTGACGCCCCGAATATTCGAGCACCATCGCTTCATGCACCATTGTCAGCTCAAGGTGCGTGGCGGGGTTGTCGACGGGGATGCGCGCATTCTCCGCGAGCGCGACCGAGACGAGCGCGACGAAGGCCAGCGCGAAGGAGACGCGGATCGTCAGGGGCTGGGCGATCAGGTATTGGGCGACCTCGGGCAGGCGCGTCGTTCCGGCGGCGAATGCGATGGTGAGCGCGACAAGCAGCGTGGCGGGCTCCGCGAGCGATGCGATCATCATCTCTCGCGAGGAGCCGATGCCGCCGAAAGCCGTGCCCGCGTCCATCGCAGCCAGGGCCAGGAGCGCGCGCGCCGCGCCGATCAGGGCCACGAGCGCGACGACGTCGGCGGCCCAGTTGAACATCAGCCCGGACGCCATCGTCGGGACGAGGGCCGCGGCGACCCAGGTGAAGGCGAAAATCATGTAGGGCGCCGACCGAAAGAACCAGGAGGCGTTGCCGGCGAGCACGACATCCTTGCGCACGAGCTTCAGGAGGTCCCGGTAGCCTTGCAGCACGGGCGCGCCCCGCCGCCGCGTCAGCCTCGCCTTGACCTTTCGCGTCACGCCCGTGACGCCGGGCGCAATCGCGAGCACCAAAGCCATTTGAGCGCCTTGCGCGAGGAACGATTGAAGGGTGGCGGCCATCACATCCACGTAGCGGTTATGACGAGAAGCGCGATGAGCGTGCAGAACATGAGAACGAGGTAGCGGCGGATCGTCAGGAAGTGGATCAGGTTGAACTGCCTGGAGAGGGACCAGAGCGCCTCAGCCGGCTCGGCGTAGAGGTAGCGCCAGATGTAGTCCGAGTAGCGCACATGCAGCGCCGCCGGGCGTAGCTCGCCCGGCCCGGGCATATCGACGTTCTCCACCGCGTTGTAGACGATGCCGCCATAGACGCGGCGCAGCGGCTGGCTGTAGCTCGACGCCGTGTATTGCGTGGCGGGCGATGCGTCGGGGAAGCCGCAATCCCACGCGGGGGAGCGGCGCGTGCGCCTGTTGGCGAGCAGGTGGACGGCCGCCATGGTCGTGAGCGCAGAGACCGCCACGAAGAAAGCGATGGTCGGAGCGTCGTAGATCGAGCGCTCCGCATCGAATGCGATGAGCGAGAAGGGCGTCGGCCCCTCGCCGAGCTTCATGAGGCTGGACCCGGCGAGCGACGTCAGCAGCGGGCCGATGGCGTAGGCGGTGAGGCCGCCGAAAAGGCCGCCGAGCACGCAGAGGACGGCGAGCAGGCCGAGCGCCGCCGTCTGCGCGAATGGCGCTTCATGCGCGGACGCGGCCTCCGGGCTTCGCGGGCGGCCGAGAAACACCGTTCCGAACGCCCGCACGAAGCAAGCCGCGGCGAGGCCCGCCGCAAGCGCCAGCATGCCGCCCACGACGGGCGAGAGGAAACGCAGGATCGGCTCCGGGAATACCGGCCCCACCAGCACCGCCTGAAACAGAAGCCACTCGGACACGAAGCCGTTTAGCGGCGGCAGCGCCGAGATGGAGAGCGCGCCGATCAGCCAGTAGAACGCCGTTTTCGGCATGCGGTGGATGAGGCCGCCCAGGCCATCCAAATCCTTGCGGCCGGCGCCGTGCAGCACCGCGCCCGCGCCGAGGAAAAGCAGCGACTTGAACCACGAATGGTTGAGCGAATGGATGAGCGCCGCCGCCATCGCCACCGCAGCGGCATATTTGATGCCGGACGATTTGAACGCGATCGCAAGCCCGATCCCGGCGAAGATGATGCCGACATTCTCGATGGTGGAGTAGGCGAGCAGGCGCTTCAGGTCCTGCTCCTGCACCGCGTAAAGCAGGCCGCCGACTGCAGTCGTAGCGCCGAGGATGATGAAAGGCAGCGACCACCACCAGAGCGGATCGCCCAGCAGATCGAAAACGACGCGGATGATGGCGTAAACGGCGACCTTGGTCATGACGCCGCTCATCAGCGCGGAGACGTGGCTCGGCGCGGCCGGATGCGCGAGCGGCAGCCAGGCGTGGAGCGGCATGATCCCGGCCTTCGAGCCCGTTCCGATCAGCGCCGCCGCGAGCACGAGCGCCGAGACGAGCGGCGTCAAATGGTTGGCTCGGATGGAATCGAAGGCGTAGCCGCCGGCCGCTCCGGCCATGCCGCCGAATGCGAAAAGCAGCGCTGTCGTGCCGAACGCCGCCATGACAAGGTAGACGTAGCCCGCTTTGAGGCTGTCTTCGTCTTCGTGGCGGGAGACGACGAGCGCCCACGAGCACAGCGACATGATCTCCCAGAAGAAAAGAAATCCGAAAGCGTCGTCGGCCAAAAGAACCGTGTTCATCGCCGCCGCGAACGCGGGAAAGAACGGCTCGATCCGCTTCGACAGATCGCCGCCCCCGATCCCCATGCCGTACAGGCTCGCGGCGAAGACGCCGATATTGACGATGATTCCGAAGAAGGCGCTCAAGGGGTCGAGGCGGAAATACATCCCGATAAGGGGCAGGCCAATCGGCAAGTGCGCGTGCAGATCGCTTTGCGTGCAAAAGGCGGAAATCTGCGCCCCGCAGGCGAGCGCCGACGCGACGAGGCACGCGGGATAGACGAAAGACAGGGCGCGGCGGGGGAGAACGGTCGCCAACAGCGCCGCGCCCGCGTAGATCGCGAGCGCGCATGCCAGCGCCTGGAGCTGCCACCCCGCCTCGATGCTCATGCGATGGATCTTTCGGGCGGTTTTTTAAGCCGCACGCCCCGGCCGCCGCCGCCGCTCATGGCGCCGTCGCCGATCATCTCCACGCCCGCGCGATCGAGCGCCTCCACGATCTTGGTGAGGCTGTCGACCACTCCGCGAACTGTCCCTGGGCTTGCTTCCATGCGTTGTACGGTGGGTAGCGAGACGCCTGCCTGCTCCGCAAGCGTCTTCTGGTCAATGCCGAGAAGCGCGCGCGCGGCGCGCAGCTGGGCTCCGGTCAGCAAACTTGAACCTCTAACGACAGGTTGTGAACCATATTTTATGAACACTGATATCTCAAGCATCAATTGAGATGCAATTGTCGCGAACGGACAAGCGTGAACTTATCCACTGCTTTATCTTAGGTTGTGGCGTCTTCGATTGTGCGACCGAGGGATTCGCGTCACTGGCGGCGGCGCGCGCGCTGCGGCCGCTTTCTCTCGCCCGCCGCGGCGCTCCGGTGTCCGGGCTTCAACTGCGGCCGCTTCGCGTTCTGCTGCTTCTCCCGCGCCAGCCGCGCGATGCGTTTGCCGCTGCAAACCACGTTGCGCATGTCGGGGGCCTTGGCGCCCTCGGGCGTCGCCACCGGCCATGTGGCGAGCGTCGGCGCGAGCACGGCCTTCCACGGGTAGATCTCGAAACCGTGCTCGAACAGGCCCGCGGCGCGGATCGTGCGCGCGGCGCCCGAGCTTTCGCCCAGCACCACGGCCACGAGCTGGCGGCCGTTCCGCGTCGCGCTCGCCACGATGTTATAGCCCGCCGCGCAGACGAAGCCGGTCTTCATCCCGTCCGCGCCTTCGTAGCTCTTGAGCAGCCCGTTATGCGTAGTGACGATGCGGTTGCCGATCTTGACTTCCGTCATCGAGAAGATCGGCGCGTATTGCGGGAATTCCTTGATGATCATGTTCGCGAGCAGCGCCATGTCGCGCGCGCTCGTCACGGCCTGCTCCGGCGCTTCGGTTTCGTCGGCGTTGAACACCGGCAAGCCGTTCGGATTGACGAATTTCGTGTTCGTCATGCCGAGCCGCTGGGCGGTCTTGTTCATAGTCTCGACGAAGGCATCGGACGTTCCGCCGACTTTCTCCGCCAGCATGACGGCCACGTCGTTCGCCGATTTAATGATCAGCGCCTTGATTGCGAGATCGACCTTGAGCTGCTGGCCGAGCGGCAGGCCGAGCTTGCTCGGCGGCTGGCTCTGCGAAAGCTTGGACGACGTCACCATGTCCTCGGGCGACAGCTTTCCGTCGCGGATCGCCTCGAAGACGATATAGGCCGTCATCAGCTTCGTGAGGGAGGCGGGCCGCCAGGGCTGATCGGCATCCTCGGCGTAAATCACAAGCCCGGTGGCCGGCTCGGTGAGGAGCGCCGGCCCGGCGGCGGCGGGATGGGTGCAAAGCGACAGGGCCGCGAACCCCGCGAGCAAAGACCGCGTTCTCTTTCGAAACCAAACCAACATGGCTGAACTCTGCCCGGTTCTGGCGCCTCAAACCGGCGCCGCTTTCAAACCTTCCGCTCAAATTCGAAGCGCACCTGGAAGCCCGCTGCACTCGAATCCACAAATATCCCTCACAAATCGAAGCGCTCCCGCCAGCGCCATATGGGCCTTGAAACGAATTGAAATTCCATGAAACCGATGGTGCCCCACGCCGGACTTGAACCAGCACGCCCTTGCAGGCAACAGATTTTGAGTTTGCCGCGTCTACCGTTCCGCCAGTGGGGCGTCCCATCGGGATGGCGGATCATAGCGCCGAACTTCTAGGCGTCAACTGCCGTCGCGCGGCGAGCGCGTGCTAAGCCATTCGCGGCTCAGGATTGTTGCATCCCAAGGCGCCGAGTTGTGTCGCCATCTCCTCAATAATGTCTTTAGTGAGATAGACATTTGGGGCCGGATCTAATAGAATAGTCTACGCTAGGATGTAAGCTGTCCGTCGATTCGATGATGTCCAAAAGTGGGAGTTCATTCATGATTGCTTTCTGTCGCAAGACTCCATCCCGCACGCTCTACGCCGCTCGGCTGGCTATCGTGTTGTTAGCCATTTGTGTGGGAGCCATCCACACAAAAGCCTCATCCGCGCCTGCGGTGGACACTAACGCAACTTCAACCCCCTCGCTAACCATTGCCAGTTGTTTCCTTGATCGGTCGAATACCGTGACAACCAGTGATCACCACGCCTGCCGTCGCCCCTCCGGCGGCCAACGCTACGCACAATACTGCATAAAAACCGGCTACAAGTGCGAATCAGATCACAACTGCTGCTCGGGAGTTTGCATATTCCCGAGTGACGATTCCACCGTCGGCGTGTGCGACTAATCAAGTCATACTAATGGAGTAGTTAGTACATCATTTCGCCACCTCCCCGCGGAGGTAAGCTTATGGCCACCGCGTCTCAACTCGCGCCCGAGCTTCCCTCGTCCTCTTCCTCCTCCGGCTTTCCGGGGATGGCGTAGACGCCGTCGAGCCAGCGATGCAGATCGATATCGGCGCACCTCTTCGAGCAGAACGGGCGGTATTTTTCGTTTTGGGGGCGCGTCTTGCAAATGGCGCACAGCGCCGCCGCCTTCGCCTTGCCGCCCGCGTTCTTTGCGTCGTCCGTCATCTCAAAGGGATTCGACTTCGGCGCGATTGAGCCAGTTGAAGTAAACCGGAAACCCTTCGCCGGTCAGAAGTTGCACCACCTCGATCAGCGGCAGGCCGACGACGTTCGAGTAGGAGCCGACGATTTTCTGCACGAAGGCGCCCGCGATGCCCTGGATGGCGTAGCCGCCCGCCTTGCCGCGCCATTCGCCGCAGGCGAGATAGCTGTCCAGCTCCTCGGGCGACAGGCGCTTGAAGCGCACGCGCGTTTCGACCGTGCGCGTTCTGACGGCGCCCTTGTCGGTGATGAGGCAGATGGAGGTGTAGACGCGATGCGAGCGGCCCGACAGCGTTTGCAGCGCGGCGGCGGCTTCGTTCAGATATTCCGGCTTGCCGATGATCTTGCGGCTGACCGCGACGACGGTGTCGGCGGCGAGCACGAAAGCGCCGGCGAGATTGGGCTCGCGCTCCAGCCGCTCCTTGGCCGTGATCGCCTTCTGGCGCGCAATTCGCTGCGCGTAGGTGCGCGGCTGCTCGCCCTTTTTCGGAGTTTCGTCGATCGAGGCAGGCCGAAGGGCGTCAGGCTCGATGCCAACCTGCTCCAGCAACGCCAAACGCCGCGAAGACGCGCTCGCCAGCACCAGAAGCTTGTGCGCGCTGGACTGCACGGACGCAGAGGAGGCGCGCTCATCGTCCGTCAAGGAACGGACGGCGGCCGCCTTACTTGAAACGATACGTGATGCGTCCTTTGGTAAGATCATAGGGCGTCATTTCGACTAGGACTTTGTCACCGGCCAGCACGCGAATCCTGTTCTTCCGCATCCTGCCCGCCGTATGCGCAATGATCTCATGGCCGTTGTCAAGCTTTACGCGAAAGGTCGCATTCGGGAGAAGCTCCGATATAAGGCCGGGAAATTCCAGTAGTTCTTCTTTCGACATGTCTCCTGCCAGTGAAAAGCCGCTGAGCTTTCAAAACGCCATCAGAACGGGCCGATGGCATTGAGATACCGGAAGCGAACGCGGCGATAAGTGAGTGAGCCGGACAATGACCCCTCGGAACGGTAAAATCAAGCCGGTTCGAGGACGCGGAGCAAGGGCCGGTTGAAAACGGGGGGGGGGCGACTCGTGAGAAGGTCGCGGAGGAAAATCCAGATCGCGAGGGCGCTGCCGCGATGGCGTTGCGATAGAACGCCGCCTCAATGGGCGAATGATGCGGCCCGGGCAGCTTCGCGAACACGCTCATGGCGTTCAGTATGAAGAAGTGCGCCGGCCAGTGCCATGCCGGGCGCGATCCGGTCGCGGTGGCGTGACTTGGCTTCGGCCGCCGCCTCGCCCGCGCCTGGCTTGCCGCTTCGCGTTGCATACTTGCGCTTCGCTATGCGCTTAACCATCGCTACCTTGGGTTGCTCTGAACAGAAGTCACGGAATAAAGGTCGCATTTTGTTCGTTTTGCAAGGGAGAGCGAGCCATTCGAAAGCTTGTTCTTTCCCTGGCGATCGATTGGAGCGCGAATGAGGTACGAGAGAGACTTCAGGATCGGCGAGTTGTGCGTCGAAACCGCTTCCGGATTTGAGATGGCGGCTTGGTGGCTTGCAGCCATAGCATTCTGCCTGACTGTCTGGTTCGGAGTGGGCAAGCTGGCGCTGTTTCTCCTCGGGTAGCTCCAAAGCCGCCGCCGGTTACCATTTGGGCGCCCGGTCTTCACACGAACGCCGGCCTTGAATTTTGTGCACTGCAATGCGATATTATTGCAGTGCGGTATATGCTTGCATATCGCCGCCCTCCTTGGGCGTTTCCTCCCTAGACTAGGGGCCGTTCAAGCGTTTTGAATGGCCTTTTTTTGCGCCCCGAGAGCGGCCAAGCCCAGCTAAACCGCTGAATTCGCGCTCTATGACAAGCGCTTCCACTGCACGCCGAGAACCGACTGAAGCAGTCGCCACCAACATTCGACCAGTACGGGCCTCGGCGATTTGCCCGCCAGCATGCACACCTGCCCAGCACCAGAACGAGGAAAAACCCATGACGTACACAAAGCAAATGGAAATACCCAAAGAGATGCGCGAATTCGCCGCACAGAGCGTCGATCAGGCCCGCACCGCCTGCACGCAGCTCATGGACGCCGCGCGCAAAGCGCAGGACATGATGAAAACGATGATCCCCGCGAACCCGATTGCGGAGGGACTAGGCGAGGTGCAGGAGCGGGCGATGAAGTTCACGCAGCAAAACCTCGACGCCGGTTTTTCCTTGGCTGAGGAGCTTGCCAAGGCGAAGGATCTGACGGAAGTCCTGCAGATCCAAAGCAGGCATGCGCAGATCCAAATGCATGCTTATTCACTGCAAGCGCAGGAGCTTGGCGGGCTGGTGACCGCAGCGGCGACAAAGATCAAAGTGGGGGGCTGAACATAATCCGCACGGGGGAATACGGCCCGATTTTCTAAACGCTGGCGAAGCATCGGTTACAGCGGCTGGGTGAAGGACTCCGCTTTCGCCATACCCAGCCGCGAGCCAAGCGCGCGCTCACAGCCAACTAGCTTATTTTTTCTAGTGGCGATATAGCGTCGGACGCTTTCCTTAGGGTGCTAAAACGCTGCCGATCCTTTGAAACAAAGGACGACCGCTTTTTCAATCCTTTCAACACGACTTTTAGGCACCCGTGGCCCCACTTGATAAGCCTCACCAAGGCTATAAACGGAATGATCTTAGCGGCGTTTGTCTCATCGGCATACTCCTCCAAGATGGCTTCCTTGAGCTCTGGTCTTTTTACAATGAGACCGGCGATAAAAAAATGCTGGAGAGTTTTGGACACCCAAAATCTGCTCAAACTTGGGCATGAAAGCAAAGCATCGTAAAGTACAACAGCAGAAAACGGTCCAAAAATCTTGTGTATTTTCGCCGTTATTCGGGCAGAATAATTCAAGCCATGCGCTGAATTCAGGCGGTCAAAGTCTTCGGCTCGCGCTTTGAGAACACTAGAAGTCTGAGAATATCCTATGCTCTTGGTAGAGGTCCCGGTCCAGAATAGTGGCTGCTCGACACGATAATAATGTGTGGAGTTAAGCGCGAGAATTACCGCAGACGCCGCGTCCGGCGCGGTCGCGTGGAAAAACCGGCCTCCAGACTGTTCTTTTATTCTTTTGACGAAGGAATTCCTTATGAGGCCGGAGGTATAAAGTTGAGGCATGTCAAAATATGTGGATATTGAGCAGATCCTAAGAAAAAGCGATAGTTTACTGTTGATATAATACTTTTTTGGCGAGGGCGAGTATGAAACAGCGGCGTCCCCATCGCAACCGGGCCAGGTGTAAAATGCACGGCGGAATGAAATTGCGGGAGCTTTTATATAGTCGAGCCTGAGCGATCTCAAATAGTCGAAAAAGAACGGCATCAGACCATCGTCATCGCCAATCGCGGTCACCCATTCCCCGCTCGCATGGGATAAGATGAACTCGAAATGCAGCGTCATGGGAAGTTCGGTTTCAGGCTTTATTACTTTTAGCCGTGGATCGCTGAGCTTGCTTAAATATTCGGCGGTTCCGTCGCTTGAATGATTATCGCTTACAATAAGTTCGAATTCGTCCGAGGCCTGTGACAGAACGCTGTCGATAGCGTAAGGCAGGTAGCGGACGCCATTCCGCGTCGGAATTAAGATTGAATATTTGGGGTTACGGTTTTGCATCCACGCCTCGGCACCGGCCTTGAGCACAGCTTCGATAGCCCCATTCTTTAAACTTGCCAAGTATCATGAAGCATGGCCATCCCGCATGAGGGCGGCTCTTTGGACCGGCCGCTGTGACCGGTTGACGGATCCTCCAACGGACGTCTTCGGGTCTGCTGCTCACGTCACAGAGAGAGTGGAAGCTGCGACCACGCTCGATCTTACTTCCTGGACGCGCTGGATATCGGTGTCGTCGATATCTTAAGGCAATTATTGTCGCGCCCCAATGACCTTCGCACCTTCATCGACACATATGTCGCTGAGCGGCGGCTGCTCAGCTGAGGCGGGAACGGAAGATCGTAACAAGGAAGAACCCCTGCGATCCGCTCGTCGTAGCGTTCGACAAGCCCCTCCGGCATTGTCCTTTCGCCAGTTGGCTGCGCCCGCCGATAATAGCGCAACCTTTTTGCTACCGGCTCTGCCGGCTTAGGATGCTGCTGGCTGAGATCGATCTCTACAATCCTTAAGCAGCGTCATCAGGGCGGCGCGGACCAGCGCGGGATCAATCCCCCGCATGCAATGCCCGGATCCTTCGGGGCACTCGGTCCCGTAGAGGCCGGAACCGTTTGGGGGGGCGATGCAGCCGCTCGAAAGACCGCAGGTAAGTTCTGCCTGTATATGAATCTGGCTGGCGTAGCCGTAGTTGCGGCGGTCTGTCGGCCCCCATAGCACAACGGCGGGTATGCCGCGAACCTCCGCAGCGTGCATGACGAAGTTATCCGAGGTCACCACCGCATCGAACCGTCCGAGCAGCGAGATGAGCTTCCGCGGCTTCGTCAGACCCTGAAGGCTGTAAGCGCCACGAACACGGCGGTCGCCTAGCCGCCCAACCTGCACCACGCCAATATCGTCCTGGCGGAGTGACTCCACCAGGGTCTCCCAGTTCTCGACAGGCATCTGCTTGCGCGGCGATTCCGACCCCTGACAGATGAGTACGTTGCGTGACCGCCATGGAATGCGCGAGACGGGAAGCGGCTCCTCTGAAGGCTCCCAGGGAACGTAGAGGCGTTCCTCGACCGGCGTGTCAAGCCCGAACATGCGGGCGAGGATTTGGTAAGCGCGCGCGTCCGGCTTCGCTCGGTCCATGTAACGCCAATAATCCGTTGAGACAAAGCGCGCTCCCGGCGGCGGATGGCCGACCCTGGCGATCGCCGGGTGGCCAGCCAAAATCTCGCGATACTTGGTCCGTTCGACCAGATTGAACCGGCGCCCGGGAAACCGATCAACCACTTGTTTCAAAACGGACGAAATCATCACTGCGTCGCCAAGGCCGCCCATCGGATTGATCCAGAGGGGCCCGTCACCAGCGGCGTTGGGGAACTGCCCTCCCGAATCTGCGAGCGCATTTTTGCGGGCATCGAGCGGCTCTTCGGCGGCGGCAGGCAGACCTTCGGCAGCTCGGATCGCGGGCTCGACATATGTCCCGATGAACCCTCTCTTGGCGTGGCACCACGACGTTTTATGCAACAAATCGCCCCCCCTCGCCCAGCCGTCCAGCGGGCACCCACCGTGGCAGATGGTCCAGAAGCGGCACCCCCGGCACTCGGTTTCGGACAGCACGTCGTTGCGGCGGGCGAGCTCGAGGCGCTGCGGGTCTGAGAAGATGTCGGCCAGCGAGCGCTCCCGGATCGAACCGTAATCCAAAAGCCCCCAATCGGCGGAGCGGCCGCAATGCGATACCCGGCCGTCGGGCAACACGTCCACATGCGTGGAGGCGCATGTTCCGGCATCGCTGCAGATCAGAGCGGAATTCTGCGAGGTCAGGGCCCGCACCAGAGAATCGAACGGCTCGACCAGGCCCAAGCTGGCGCGGCGCTTCCACCACAGAGGAAAAACGGCGCCCAGGAACTCGGCGTATTCCTCAGGCGAGATCCGGATTTGATCGAGCCCATCCCCATAAACGAGGACAGGATTGATCATGAACGAAGCGTTCGGCGAAAGGTTCGCGAGGAAGTTGAATATCCGTTGCGGGGAGGCAAGGGATTTTCGCGTGACGACATAGATGATCCCCCACCCGATGCCCTCTTCGTCGAGCAGGTTTGCGGCCTCGATGAAACGAGCGTTATAGCTGTCCGAATTGCGGTTCGGGCCGATGCCGCGGACGCCTGGAACTGGATCGTAGCTGCTGCCGATGCTGGTAACGCCCAATGCGCGCAAGGGCGCGAGATGTTCGCGGGTCAGGATGGTGAGGTTGCTCTGAATGTTGTGGCTGATGCGATGCAGGTTCTGGGAGCAATGCTTTTCCTGAAATCTCAGCGCCGCCTCGAAATAGTCTGGGCGGAGCAGAAACGGTTCGCCGCCATGCCAGATGATGTTCACGGTTTCCGAGGGACGGTCTTCCAGAAATTCTCCGACGCGCCTGAAAAACAGCTCGAGCAAGTCGAGCGGCATGCGCTTCGGTCCGCGCGTGTCCTTCTTGACGACGTCGCAATAGACGCAGCGGGCGTTGCACTCTTCCGTCGGCTTGAAGATTACGGTTGCCATACCGCGCGTTCCTCCGCCGGCTCATTCATCGCCCGATGGTGCGATGCAAGATCCAAAAGCTCTTCAAAGAAGGCGGCGCAGCCTCCTCCCGCAGCTTCGCTTGCAAAGCGCCCCAGGCAGATTCGCCAGCCCGGGCAGACTGCGCAAGTGTGATCGTCCGTGAAGCAGCGTCTCCGCGCATGACGCCGCTCCCGCATCGCCGGGTTCTCTTTAGGCGACCCGATCTCCTCGACGCGCCCGGCTATGAATTGCGCTTCCGCCAGTTCGCGCCCGGACAACGCCACCCGGCCTTTGGCGTCGACATGCAGGAAACGGTCGGGGTCGTCGAAGATCAACCGCCCCCAATCGACGGTGGCGCCCCCGGCGCTGGACGATGCTATCAAGGCGAATGGTTCGATGCCGCCCCGCGGCACGCGGCCCAACAGCGCATATGCCGCAAGGTCAGCCAAGGCCTCCCAGTCGACGCCGCCCGCTATTGTCGCGCAAACCTGAATGCCGAGGGACGACAAAATTCTTAAGGACGTGAGGTTGACGGGATCGCCCGCGGACAGATAAACGCGTGCGTTCATGTCGCGCAGCTTGGGAACAAGACCGGCAAGCTCATTGTAGCGGCCGGCTGAGGGCGCCATGATCGCGAGCGGGATATCACCGATGCCCTCGGGGATTTCGGCTTCGGCGAGCGGGCGGTCAAGATGAACGATGGCGCAGAATAGCGCGTTGGCTGACGCTAGCACATCGCGGGCAAGTTCGTCCGCGTCGTCAAAGCCATGCGTCTGACCGACCACCTCATAGCCCTGGAACCGCAGGTAAGGCTGGCCATCAGGCGCGCATACGAGCCTTGGAAATTTCATGCTCGATCTCCGGAAGCCTTATGGACGCTTCATCGATGAAGCGGTAGAGCACCTGGCATAGGCCGCCGCCCGCGCAGAGCGCGTCCTCCTGGTACCGGCAACCGTCGCATTCGTCAAAGATGCCGGCGACCTCGGATTTGATCGCGCCGCGCAACTCGGCGAAGTGGTTGTCCAACTGAGCCTTGGAATTGAATTCGTACAGCGACTTCCGCTTGTAACCAGCAAGAGGGAAGCAGTTGTAGACGCTCATGTCCGGCGCGATGTCGACTGCGGCAGAACAGGAAAATTTGATTGCGCCCGGCAAGCGGTGCAACCAGCCCAATTCCTCGTCCGTGAACTTGCACATGGGAAAGCCGCAGTCTAGCCCGGGACTGACCCTGTAGGCGTCGAATTGGACGCGGTGCGCGTAAAGCCGCTCGGCCACCTGCCGCATATCCTGTGGCCGGATGTGGCTGTTGCCGCCGCTAAGGATCGGGTGGGTGAGGCCTAATCGCAGATGGCGCCGCATGCCATAACGCAGGACGAGGCCGAAGATGAAATCCAGCGAGAAGTCGAGCCGGTAGATGTTGAACCCCGGCGTCACCCAAGGCCCCATCTGGTCCAGGAAATCGTGCAGTTTCCTGCTTTCGCTATCGGAACTTGGAACCTGCTGTGGATCGTTGAGATTGCATACGATGTTGAAGCGGCCGGGGGGAAGCGCCCCCACAAGGCGGGCGAACTCTTCCAGCCGCCGCCGCGCCAGAAGGCCATTCGAGAAGACCGTGACCGCGAAGTCCCGGTCGATCAGATAGCGGACGAAATCGGCGACTTCGGGGTGAAGGGTCGGCTCCCCGCCGAGCAGGGAAATCTGGCGCTCTCCGCCTTCCCATAAAAAATCGGCGATATAGATGAGGTTTTCCCATGACATCCTGTCATCGGACGCGCCATCCATCTCGTTTGCGGCAAAACAATAGGGACATGACCGATTACACTTTGTCGTCAGGAGAACATTAGCCATGCACGCACCTGCCGCGACGGCAAACTTGCCCTCGTCACGAACGCACCCGCCGACGGCAACCCGTTATGATTATTTCACCCAAGACGCGTAAGCGGAGTATCCAGTCCAACTGGCGTAGGCAGCCTGCGCCTTGCCAGGAAGGGAGGCTCCCGCTGTGGCGACCGCTGCGGTAGCGCCGCAAACCGAAGCGATTTGCTTGAGCGCCTTTCGCCGGGACATGGCCTTGTCCGCAGAGCCCTGGGTCCGATCGTCAGATTTGCCGTCGCTCATTTGGCTTCCCCTTGACCGTTACTTTACCGAGACCTTAGCATCCAATTCTACCTTGTTCAATGGCGCTAAGAAAGCGTCATCGAGAGAATATTCCATGACGTGGCTGGATTTGCGGGGCGGTCTTGGCGACACGCTTATTTTTTCGGGCGTTCTGAAGGCCGCGTTTGACCTTAGGGGCGAGAGGTTCGACATTGTCAAACGCCATCGGCGCCAAGAGTTTTTCATCGGCCATCCGGCCGTGAGCGTCTATGGAGTTCCCAAACCGGGCGCCGATGTTCGGTCCGCCATGTATGTTGACGACGCCGTGCATCTTGAAAAGCAAAGACCGTTCCAAGTCTTTGCTCGCATGTTGGGACTTCCAACTCCGATTGAGGAAGTTTTCTATCTTCCGCCCCGCGCTTTCGACGATCGCCCCTTGTTGAAAGTTCTACCGCGCAATGTGCCGCTGGTCGTCGTCTGCCCAGGTTCGTCCGCGCCTCACAAGGAGATGTCCGTCGAAAAATGGGAAGCAATCATAAGAATACTGAACGACAACGGGATATGCGCGGTTCAGCTTGGGGATAGTAAGGCGAAGTATATTCGCGGCGCCTACGACTTCCGAGGGCTTACGAGCCCCGCAGAAGGCGCTATCATCCTGCGAAACTTCCATGCGGCTGTGGGGGTCGATAGTTTCTTGCTGCATGCCGCCTATATGCAGAAAATCCCAACCGTCGCGCTTTGGGGACCAACCGATCCGGCGATCATCGGCTATGACACGCATCGAAATCTGGTGAGCAAGAAACCTCGCTGCGCGGAATGCCCGACCGTCCTCATCAAGTCCTATATCGAGACGATGCATGTGACCGGCGAGAAACGGCGGGTAGTGGTTGGATCGAGCGTGCAATGCCCGCTAAAAAAAGAAGACCGCTGCATGGATTCCTTCGACATCCATGAAGTTGCCGAAGCCGTTCTCGAAGCCGCCAGGCGAGGCGGAGCGAGGAGCGGATGAAGGTCATCAGGCTCATGGGCGGTTGCGACAACCGCTGCTCGTTTTGCATGGTTCATTCAGAACTGGAGGCGAACGCCGGCCAGCATCTCCCCCTCGACAATGTATTGGACGAGATCAAGGCGTGTCCCAGCGGAACTTGCCTCGACCTCTTCGGCGGAGAACCGACGCTTTATCCCCATTTTCTGGAGTTAATCGAGTTTCTTAAGTCGAACGATGCGAGCTATCAAATTGCCACGAACGGCAGACGCTTCGCGGATAGGGACTTTGCCCGGCGCGTCCTCGGTTGCAGACCCGCCATGATCAGGACGTCTCTTTACGGCGCGCGGGCCAAATCGCACGATGCCCTGACCAGAGTGAAGGGAAGCTGGCAAGAGACCGTCAATGGTCTGCGGAACATGACGTCATTTTCGCGCGGAACGGATGTCATGGTCAATTATCTGATTTTCAAAAGCAACGTCAGTCAGGTTCGTGACGCCGCCATAATCGCCTATGAGGCGGGCGTCCGCTCGTTCAAGTTTTCCATGCCGGTCTCGACAGAGAGATTCCCACGCAATCTGCCCGATCCTTCGATGGTGAAAGCGATGCTGGGGCACACCGTGGAGTGGCTGCACAGCCGCAGATGCCTATTCTACTTTGAAAAGATGCCGCTCTGCCTCATCCCCATCGAACATATCCAGGCCTTTTGCCTCGAAGCCGATGGCGGCGGGCTGGAGGCTCTTTTTGAAAGGAACATGCCGCCCTGCACCGCCTGCGAAATGGCCGACTGCTGTTACGGTCTGGAAAGAGGAATCCTGGCTGCTCACGGACATGGCTTCGCCTCGCCAATTCGGTACGCCGACATTGATAAATCGGCAGTCGTGGCTTTAGGCATCGATGAACTGCTGTCGTCATTTGCGCCGGAACATCCTTTCACGGTCGCGCGTCTTGCCGAAGATGATGCCCTCGACGATCCGGATCGTGAGGCGGCGATCATCGATAGGCTAACCTCATTCCGGCGGAGCGGCCGGTTTGTCGCGCTAATCCCCTAGAAACCCTGTCTGAGTAGTTTCTGGCGTTTTGGCAGCCCCGCCTTGCGCGCGGACCGCGCGGTAAAAGGCTCCTTCAATATCGTGCAGTATATGGAAACTTCCCCCGCCTTGCGCCTTTCTACCACGGTTGGATCGAGCGATTCCAACACTGCTGCAGCCTGCCACGGGTCGAACCGGACGATACTCTCTTTCGATATCCGGCTTATATCAACGGAATAGACGTATACTTCCCTTGCCGGGACGAACGCCTCCGGGTGTTCGAAGCTCAAGATTCGCCTCTTGTGGTCGATCCTGCATCTGCCTTCGGGACGCCCGGCAAACGCCAGAGCTGTGCCGAAATCCGCCGTAAGATACACCGCTTCGAGGGCCCCCTCTTTCGGCTTCCCATCAGCGTTGATGGGACGACGCTTTTCGAGCCTTGCAAACAACCATCGCGACCCGTGGCGCCATGTTGCACCCGGCGGTCTCCAGCCATGGCAAATGAACCTCTCTTTCTTACTCAGCATAATCGTTAGCCATGCTCGTTTTTTAAGGCAGCGCATGTCGAGGTCTGAAGCTATTTAGCATGCCCCAGCGGGCGCTCCATTCAATGCTATCCCTCACGGCGCTATGACTGAAAGGACGCTAGGGCCGCTCCAATCTGAGCCCGGCTCGATAGACAAAGCCCCTTGAGGACTTCAGCCCCGTGCGGAAGATGGTTCCAGACAAGCCCAACCCCATGCACATGTTGCAGGTGGAACGCAAAAAGCGCACGTAGTGGTCCAATTTGATAAGTTAGATATGTATCATTTTATAGTCTACATACGACTTTACCTCCCTGATGGCGGAGCCGGCCATTTCACAGAGGTGGCGCTTGAGCGCTGAGCGCTGGTCATTGGTCTTGTAGACGCTGCGGGCGAGTTCGATGAAGGCCGGGCCGAAGTCCTTCTGGCGTTCGCAGTCGCGAATGCGGTCTTCGATGTCCCAGAGCGCTTTATTGATGCGGCGCAGGCGTTCCATCAGATTGAGAACGCCAGGCGGAAGCACATCGAAATGATCGGCGACGGTCTTGCGAAGTAGATCGAGTTCCAGGGAGATAGTGGCGGTTTTCTGGCGATCTAGGATCCGCTCAGCCTTGATTTCCAGGATGGTGATCTTGTCTATCAATTCGCCGAAAGAGACCGGAACGAAAATGAGATCTGGGCCATTGCGGAGGGCAGGTTCTGCATCTGTCGAAGCGGCATTCATTGCTGCCTCCGCGTTCAGAGTGTACTTTAGCGACTGTCTTGGACCTTGTCCGAAAGAGTTACGCATAATGCGAGCATATTTTGTCCGCCTTTGCTCATTTTGAAGAGGGGTCGCGTCGCGGCGTCGTTTGCGTTGGATACGGAATTGCCGTCAGACGATCGCACCGCCGAAACCCGATGCTCCATATGGCGGCAAAGCTGATTGTCGAAGCTGCCGGTTCGGATCGACGGCGGCGTTCATTCGTGCGTTTGGCGTTGCGCCGGCCAGATGGAGGTGTGACCACGCATTGAATCGGTCTCGGCGTGGTGGATGGCGCCTCGCCGCTGGATGTCGAAACCGCCCCCGACATTGCGTGGCGGAAAGACCTGCTGCGAAGGATGGGCTACAAGCCGTAGTGGCTGGCTGAAGCCTAAGCCTGGCAAGTTTCACCTGCAGGCTGGCGCCCCCGATGTCGCAAGAGCCAATTGCAAGACGTTGGCCGCCCCTGCGGAGCTGCGCTTCGCCTGACCTTCACCGCCGCGCGGCTTCGGTTTTTTTGCAGCACCGGCGAGGATTGGCTTCGATGAAGGGCCGCGCTGCTCTTATCCCGTATCCGGCGCGTCATACGCTATCAAAGAGATCGTTGTCCGCGCGCCGCGTTGCGTCGGCGGCCTCCTTTGCGAACGCTTTGATCTGGCAAATGCCCAGGCTATGACGCGGCTAAATCTTGCCGCTCCTTCGATGGCGAAGCCACGAAGGCCTGCCGGGGCGGACAGGGACGCAGCCGCCCCTAAGCGGCGGTGAAAGCAAGCCTGATGCGGGCGATATGGCCGTCCACCGGCGAAGCGCTTTCATTGGCCGGGGCTGGCGGCAAATTCTCGAAAATGCGCTCCAGCCGCAGGATGCGGTCGTGAAGACGGTGGCTTTCCCCGATCAATCTCTTGAACGTCTCGGGCAGGGCATCGAAGCCATCGGGCCGATGCGCGCTTTGCAGCGTAAGCGTCACCCGGTGCCTGTGATTGTGCGCCTCCGCCGCGGAGACCTCGCCGGCCGCGATGGCGCGCCGAACGAGCAGCCAGGAGGCGAGTTGCGTCAGCCGTGTCGTCAGCCTGATGCTTTCGGACGTGTACGCCATGCTCGCAGGGGGCGTCAGATGCTTCGACTCCGCTCTCCCGGCCCCGTCGAGATAGTCCGCCGTCTCCTCGACAAGGTCCATGCCTTCTCGAAACAGCTTCGTGAATTGCGGCGATGCCGTAAAACGGTCGCCGAATGAAAGGAGCGCGCAATTTTGGAGTGCTTGAGAGACGCGGGAGCTATTCATATCATTTCGCCCTACGCAAAACACCGGCATTAGCATCGCCGGTACTGAACCAACGCAACCGTAGCAGCTACTTCCTTTCAAAAAATGAAGACGGAAGCGCTTGCCTTGGAAAGCTTAGCCAAAAAAAAAGCCGCATCAAGGACGCGGCTTCAAAAGTTTGTGGAGGTGTTTACGGGTCGACCCAGCTTACGTTTACGACTATTAGCAAAAGCCCCTTAATGTGCGGTAAAGGGCGGATGGGAATGGGGTTTTGCCCGAAAGGGCCGGAGGATAAGCCATGAAGACGATCGTCATCCGCGAGCCGGGCGGCCCGGAGGTTCTCACGCTCACGGACCTGCCGCAGCCGGCGCCGCGCCGCGAAGAAGTCTTAATCGAGGTCGCAGCGGCGGGCGTCAACCGGCCCGATGTGCTGCAGCGCATGGGCCTTTATCCGCCGCCGCCCGGCGCCTCGAACATTCCGGGGCTCGAAGTGGCGGGCGAGATCGCGGCGCTGGGCGAGGGCGTGAGCCGCTGGCGGGTGGGCGACACAGTGACGGCGCTGACGGCGGGCGGCGGATATGCGGAATACGCGCTCGCCCATGAAGGCTCGTGCATGCGCGCGCCGAAGGGGCTCGGCATGGCTGCGGCGGCGTGCATCCCCGAGACATTCATGACCGTCTGGCACAACGTGTTCGAGCGCGGCGCGCTGAAAGCCGGCGAGAGTTTCCTCGTGCATGGCGGGTCGAGCGGCATCGGCTCGACCGCGATCCAGCTCGCGGCGCATTTCGGGGCGCGCGTGTTCGCAACCGCCGGCAGCGACGAGAAATGCGCCTATTGCGAAAGCCTCGGCGCCGAGCGCGCCATCAACTACAACACGAAAAGCTTTGCAAAGGAAATCAAGGAGCTGACGGGCGGCCGCGGCGTCGATGTCATCCTCGACATGGTCGGCGGCGCCTATGTGCAGGACGATATCGCCTGCGCCGCCGAGGACGGGCGCATCGTGCAGATCGCGTTCCTGAAGGGCGCGAAAGTGGATCTCAACCTCATGCCGTTGATGCTGAAGCGCCTGACGCTGACGGGATCGACGCTGAGGCCCCGAAAGCCCGAGTTCAAGGCCCGGCTCGCCCGCGAGCTTGAGGAGAAGGCGTGGCCGCTTCTCGAAAGAGGGCTCGTCAAGATCGTGATCGATAGGGCCTTCCCGCTCACGCAAGCCGCTGACGCGCACCGGCGCATGGAGTTCCAACGCGCATATGGGAAAAATCGTGCTGGAGGTTTAGCGCGGCGATGCGGTCATGGCCGCCCCTGAGGCGGCCATCCAGGCGCCTCACCGTGGATGGCCGGGTCGAGCCCGGCCATGACAATGATGATAATTGCTAATGCGTCGCGATAAGCGCGTCCCCGCCAAGCTCAACCTTGTATTTCGCCGTCTCTGTGCCGCGGATGCTGAGCCGCATGACGTAGCGGCCGGAATGATCGATCGCGAAGCTGTGGGTTCCCTCGCTGGCCGGGGCGAACGTTCGCTCCAACTGCACGCCGTCGATCTTGTCGCCGTCGGGGCCGAGGATTTCGAGCGCCAACCATTTCGTGCCGCCCAGCTCCTTCCGCGCCGCCAGCGACATCTGGATCGTCAGCTCGCCGGCCTTCAGATTTGCGTCGAAATAATACGTTGTCGTCGTTCTGACGGCGGGAAACGTTCCGGAGATCACCGAAGCGGCGCCCAGATGCGTCGGATCGAGGTACGAGTGCGAATAGCCGTCGGCCGCCTCCGGCTTGTGCCCCGAGAACGCCGAGCCGCCCAGATCTATGCGGAACGTCGCGAGCTCCGGCCCTTTGGTGGTGACGCGCAGGATATAGCGCCCGCTGTGGTTAATCTCGAAGTTGCGCGCAAGGTCGCCGTCGTCGCCGAGGCCGGAGTTGACGCCGTATTCCGCGATCTTGACGCCGCCGCTGTCGAGAAGCGCAAGCCATAGCCGCTTCGGCGCATCCGCGCCCGTGACGCGGATCTGGCTCGCGAGCGTCCCGGCCTTCAGATCGGCCGAGAAATAATACGCGGTTTCTGGTCCGCAGGCTGGGCGCCAAGCCCAAGCTATGGAGGTCACAATATTCGGCGAGGCGGACCTGAAGCTTGCGTTGGCGCCCCTGCGCGCGAGGCCAAATCCAGCGTTTGCACAAAAGCAAACAGCCCATTATATTGCGCGTAACCCTTCGATTGCCGTTTCCCCCAACACAATCGACCAAGACGCCCAGGAAGCCGAGAGGGATCGCTTCCAGGAACGGAGGAAATTTATGAGCGACATGCCCCTGATGCCGAAGGCGACCGCCGTCTGGCTCGTTGAGAATACATCGCTGACTTTCGAACAAATCGCCGACTTTTGCGGCCTGCATGTGCTTGAAGTGAAGGGCATCGCCGATGGCGACGTGGCGCATGGCATTCGCGGCCTCGACCCGATCACCTCCGGCCAGCTCTCCCGCGAGGAGATCGAGCGCGCGCAGAAGGACTCGGCATACAGGCTCAAACTGTCGCGCTCGAAAGTGTTCATCCCCGAGATCAAGGCGAAGCGCGCGCCGAAATACACGCCCGTGTCGCGCCGTCACGACCGCCCCAACGCCATTTTGTGGCTGCTTCGGCATCATCCCGAGATGCGCGACACGCAGATCATGCGCCTTGTCGGCACGACGAAATCGACCATCGAATTCGATCCGCGACCGCACGCACTGGAACTCCGCCAATTTGCAGCCGCAGGACCCGGTTGCGCTCGGGCTTTGCTCGCAGATCGACCTCGACTTCGAGGTTCAGAAGGCCGCCAAGCGCGCCGAGGAGGAGCGAAAGGACGCGCCCGTGCCGGCCGGCGTCACCATCCAGCCGCTTGCGGAGCAGCCCTATCTCGACATCGAGGAATGGAAATAGCCTCGCAAACTGTCCAAAAGCGGCAATGCGGGCCGGATGAGGCCGGCCGCAACTGGGCGACGCACAGGACACAGCCGTTGAGGATGCTCAACGCCATCCACAAAAGGTCGAAACCTGTAGATCGTTACGCTTCAGATTGAGTTGCAGCTAACGCTGAGGTTGTGCGGCGATACCAACTCTGCTTTAAGTAGGCGCATCTGGCCGTGAGCCAACCTCACACGGTATTAGGTGCGCCTGTGGACACTGAACGCCTGCTGAAATTCAAGTTTGGCTTCGCGACACATATGGTCGAAACTCGCGGCGGTTCTGACGATCTAGAACGCCTCCGCGATCTTCTGCAGGAGGCTGAAGAGTATGGCTTCAACCTCCATTCGCTCCGTGGGGAGGAAGGCGCCGCAGAAGCGCGGCCCCATGCTTCCCAGCCCTCCATGTCTTCCCTCGGTTCGCCTGTATTCCACCGGAGTGTATGAGCCGGGCGCCAAAGCCTCCGCCAGCGCTCCACATGCGACGCTTCCGTGGCGCAGAATTGCGCTATATTCCGCTCATGCAAACTTATCTCGATCTCTTGCGCATGGTGCGCGAACGCGGCGTGAAGCGTGGCGACCGCACCGGCACCGGCACGCTGAGCCTGTTCGGCCATCAGATGCGCTTCGACCTCGGCCAGGGGTTTCCGCTCCTGACCACCAGGAAGCTGCATCTGAAGTCCATCGTCCATGAACTTCTGTGGTTCCTCAAGGGCGACACCAACATCGCTTATCTCAAGGCGAACGGCGTCTCCATCTGGGACGAATGGGCCGACGCAAACGGCGATCTCGGCCCCGTTTACGGCGCGCAATGGCGGTCGTGGCCCGCGCCCGCCGGCGGCGCCATCGACCAGATCGCCGAAGTGGAGCGGGCGCTGAAGACGGACCCGAATTCGCGCCGCCACATCGTAAGCGCGTGGAACCCCGCCGACCTGCCGCGCATGGCGCTGGCCCCCTGCCACTGCCTCTTCCAGTTCTACGTGGCGGAAGGGAGGCTTTCCTGCCAGCTGTACCAGCGCTCGGCGGACGTGTTCCTCGGCGTGCCTTTCAATATCGCGTCCTACGCGCTTCTTACCATGATGATGGCGCAGGCGACGAACCTGAAGCCCGGCGATTTCGTGCACACCTTCGGCGACGTGCATCTCTATCTGAACCATATCGAGCAGGCGGACGAACAGCTCCAGCGCGAGCCCCGGCCTTTGCCAACGATGACGCTGAATCCAGCTATGCGCTCCATTTTCGATTTCGCCTATGGCGACTTTGCGCTCGAAGGCTACCGGCCGCACCCGGCGATCAAGGCGCCTATCGCGGTTTGACGGAGGATGCGCGCTTCACGCTGTCCCTGATCGTGGCCATCGCCGAAAATGGCGTGATCGGGCGCGAAGGCAAGCTGCCGTGGCGGCTCGGAAGCGACCTGCGCCGTTTCCGCAAGCTCACCATGGGCCATCCGCTCATCATGGGACGCAAGACTTTCGAATCCATCGGCAAGCCGCTCGATGGCCGGGATTCCATCGTCGTCACGCGCGGCGCGCCCGCGCAGCCAAGCGGGGGCGGCGTCTTCTTCGCGCCATCGCTTGAGGCGGCCTTGGCGCTGGCGCGAGAGCGCGCGGCCGCGCGCGGCGTAAGCGAGGCTTTCGCCATCGGCGGCGCGGAGATTTTTTCGCTCGCCCTGCCGTTCGCTTCGCGCATCTACCTGACGCGCGTCTGCGCTTCGCCGGAGGGCGACGCGCATTGGCATGCGGCGCTTAGCGCTGACTGGCGAGAAGTGTCGAGCGAGCCTCGCCCGGCTGGCGAGCGCGACGATTTTCCCGTAATAGATGTGATCCTCGAACGCGCGAATAACGCTTGAACCTTCCCGCGCCCGCTTCCATATGCCGGCGGAGCGCCAAATCATAATCGGTTAAGAATAACGGCTTAAGCCCCGGCAGCCAAGATGCGCAAGTTTCTCACGAATTGACATCCTGTTACAGACCTGATGAATAACGGGCGGCCGGGACCTCAGGCGGCGATCCTGCCGAGTTGCAAGGGAAAAAATCGAAATGCCGTGGAATCAGAATAACGGCGGCGGCGGCTGGAAGGGCGGCCCGGGCGGCCCCTGGGGTCAAGGCCCACCGGCGGCGGCGGAACGCCTCCCGACCTTGAGGAACTCTTGAAGCGCAGCCAGGACAAGCTTCGCCAGGCCATGCCGGGCGGCATCGGCTTTATCGGCTCGGCCTTGATCTTCCTCGTTGTCGCGGCCGCGGTCGGCTATTTCGGGTTCACGGTGCGGATCAATCCGGACGAGCGCGCCGTCGTGCAGCGCTTCGGCAAATTCGACCGAGAGCTTTACAACGGCATCAACTTCCGCTGGCCCTATCCCGTCGAGGAAGTCACCGTCGTTCCCTACACGCGCCAGAACAGGATCGAAATTGGCTTCGCTTCCGGGCCGTCGGGGCCGTTCGGGCCGATCCGGCGCCGAATCGCGCCGAGGAAAGCCTGATGCTGACCGGCGACGAGAATATCGTCGACGTGAACTTCAACGTCTTCTGGAATGTGAAGGACGCGCCCGCCTTTCTTTTCAACGTGCGCAACCAGAGCAGCGATGGCCTCGACGCCAATGCGAATGTGAAGGCGGTCGCGGAAAGCGCGATGCGCGAGGTCATCGGCCAGAACGAAATTCAGCCCATTCTGACGAAAAGCCGCCAGGAGATCGAGGAGGCGGTGAAAGCGCTGTTGCAACGCACGCTCGACAGCTACGGGGCGGGCATCAACATCACGCAGGTCGTCTTGCAGAAGGTGGACCCGCCCGCCGAAGTGATCGCGGCCTTCCGCGACGTTCAGGCCGCGCGCGCGGACCAGGAGCGCGCCCGCAACGAGGCCGAAGCCTACGCGAACCGCGTCATCCCCGAGGCGCGCGGCGATGCGCAGCGCATCCTCCAGGCGGCGCAGGGCTACCGCGAGCAGTCGGTGGCCGAAGCGAAGGGCCGAACCGACCGCTTCCTGAAGGTGTTCGATGAGTACCAGAAGGCCCCCGAGGCGACGCGGCGGCGCATGTATATCGAGACGCTGGAGCGGGTGCTTGGCGGCATGGATAAACTGATCATCGACGAGAAAGCCAACGCAAGCGGCGTCGTTCCCTATCTTCCGCTTGGCGAGCTTCAGCGCACCGGACCGGCGGGAGGCCAGCGATGAAAGCAGGCATCATAGGCTTCTTCTTCCTGCTTTTGGCGAGCGTCGCCATTGCGATAGGGTTTTCGGCTTTCATCGTCAGCCAGACGCATCGGGCGCTCGTCCTGCAGTTCGGCGAGCCGGTCAGGACGATCGATGAGCCGGGGCTTTACTGGCGCACGCCCTTCATCCAGACGGTGGAGCAATACGACCGCCGCATCCTCGACCTGCAGACCGACGAGCAGGAGGTGATAGCCTCGGACCAGAAGCGGCTGATCGTGGACGCCTTCGCGCGCTACCGGATTACCGATCCGCTCAAGTTCTATCGCGCGTTCAGAAGCGAGGTCGCGGCGCGCCAGCGGCTGACCGCCATCGTGGACTCCACCATCCGCAGCGTGCTCGGCCGCGCGACCTTCATCGATGTCGTGCGCAACAAGCGCGATGCGCTGATGAAGGAGACCATCAAGCTGGTCAATAACGACGTCCACAATCTCAACGACGAGTCGCACAACCTCGGGGTGGAGATCGTGGACGTGCGCATCCGCCGCGCGGACCTCCCCGAAGCGAACCAGCAGGCGATCTACCGCCGCATGCAGACGGAGCGGCAGCGCGAGGCGGCCGAGCTTAGGGCGCAGGGCAGCGAGCAGTCTCAGCGCATCAAGTCGACCGCGGACAAGGAAGTCACCGTGCTTCTCGCCAACGCCAATCGCAACTCCGAGCGCATGCGCGGCGAAGGCGACGCGGAACGCAACCGCATCTATGCCGAGGCCTTCAACAAGGATCGCGATTTCTTCGCGTTCTATCGCTCGATGCAAGCCTACGAGGAAGCGTTGAAGGGCTCGCACACGCGCATCGTGGTTTCGCCCACGTCCGAGTTTTTCCGCTACTTCAACGACCCTTCAGCGAAGGGCGCCGATAGCGCCAAGCCGCAGCAGCCGGCGCCGCCCGGCTCAAGCGCCTCGGTTGCAACCCCGCCGGTTCGCTGATCGGCGGAAGCCCGAAAGATGGCGATCGTTAACGTTTATTTGGCGCACCCGGGTGCATTAGGAAAGTTGCGCTCGGCGCATTTATGCTCCACTTTATAAGAGGGGGCGCGTGCCGGGTGGGTGGTTCGCGGCGTCGTTTTTGTGCTTTTTTGAGGCCCCAATGACGATTTATCATCGTTTCCGGCATACCATCGGCGCTGCGATACTGGCTGTGGCGTGCATCGGGGGCGCTTCGCGGACTTTCGCGGTAGACGCAAGGCCCGACCTCACCTTCGCAGACGTCGCCAGCCGTATCAAAAATTCGGTTGTGACGGTGGCGGCGGCCGTCACCGATAACAGACGCCCAGTTGCGGAGAAAGGGCGCGGCTCCGAAGACGGCGCCGAGGAGCGCGATTCCAATTCCCCCGACGATTTCAGCCCCATCCGGCCGAAACGCACGCCCGGCGAGCCGGCCCGCCAATTCACCTCCATCGGGTCCGGTTTCATCATCGATCCGTCTGGGCTGATCGTCACCAACAACCACGTCATAGAGGGCGGGAACGTCATCTACGTCATCCTGGCGGACGGCACGGAGCTGAAGGTCGACAAGGTCGTCGGCCGCGACACGAAGACCGACATTTCCCTCCTCAAGGTTTCGCCTAAGAAGCCGCTTCCGACCGTCGCCTTCGGCGACTCGGAGCAGATGCGCATCGGCGATTGGGTCATCGCTGTCGGCAATCCCTTCGGCCTGAACGGCACCGTCACCGCCGGCATTATTTCGGGACGCGGGCGGGACATCAACGCCGGTCCCTACGACGATTTCCTGCAGACCGACGCTTCGATAAACCGCGGAAATTCGGGCGGCCCGCTCTTCAACGCGGTCGGCGACGTGGTCGGAATCAACACCGCGATTTTCTCGCCGTCCGGCGGAAGCATCGGGCTTGGCTTCGCGATCCCCTCGAACACCGCGCGGCGCATCGTGGATCAGCTTCGGCGGTACGGCGAGGCGCGCTGGGGCTGGATCGGCGTGCGTCTGCAAACGCCGAGCGACGACCTTGCGGCGGGGCTTCACCTCGCGAGCGCCGAAGGGGCGCTGATCGCCCGCGTCGAAAAAGGCGGACCGGCGGACGCCGCCGGGCTGCTGGAAGGCGATCTCGTCCTGTCCTTCGCCGGTTCGGAAGTGCGCCATGCCCGCCAGTTGCCGCGCTACGTCGCGCAAGCCGCGGTCGGCGAGGAAACCGATGTCGTCATCCTGAGGGCCGGCGAGCGCAAGACGGTGAAGATCAAGATCGGCCAGCTGGACGAGTTCCAGGGCCCTGCGTCCGCGTCTCATGCGAGGGCCCGCCGTCATAAGATCGGCAAAACGAGCTTCGCGCCTCTCTCGGATGAAAACCGCGAGCGTTTCGCGCTCGCGCAGGACGCCGAGGGCGCCGTTGTCGCTTCGGCGCGCCCCTCTCTTCGCCTCGAACGAAGCGCTGAAGCCGGGCGATCTGATTATCGAAGCCGCGCATCGGCGCGTGCGCAGCCTCGAAGAGCTTGAGGAGCGGCTGTCGGAACTGCGCCGCATGGCGCGCGCCGAGGTTCTCTTGACCATTCAGGATCGCGATGGCGGCGTTCGCTTCGCGTCCTTGCCTCTCGGCGATGAGTAGCGCTTCGCCGGCCTTCGCCACGATTATGAAGACGGTCGCGAAATCCCCGATCTACGTCTATCGCTACGTTATATCGCCGCTCATCGGTCCGCGCTGCCGTCACCTGCCGACCTGCTCGCAATATGCGCTCGACGCCATCGAGCTGAACGGCGCCTGGATTGGCCTCTGGCTCGCGCTGGGCCGGTTTTTTCGCTGTCACCCTTACGGCACGAGCGGCTACGACCCAGCGCCGGACTTGACGCGCGCAGGCATCCCCTTCTGGGCCATATGGCGCTACCTTGCGGCGCGGCAGGCCTCCGAATTCCCCAAATAGCGCCAACCGCAATTGACTGCGGCATCGCTCCTTTTGTCATGGCCGGCCTTGACCCGCCCATCCATTAAGCTATTGACTTCCACTGGATAGCCGCCTCAGGGGCGGGTATGACAATGAAGGCGCCTGCGCCGCAAGAGTGGATTTGCCGCTTCGCGCCTTGACTTTCGAAGAGCCCAATCACATTACGGAGGCCAAACAACCATCTTACCCGCGCGTGTAGGCGGGAGTGAGAGGCCCCTATGATCACATTGACCTTCCCCGACGGTTCCGCTCGCCAATACAAGCCCGGCATTACGGGCGCAGAGCTTGCGGCGTCCATTTCCAAATCGCTTTCGAAAAAGGCGGTCGCCATCAGCCTCAACGGCGCGCTGGCCGACATCGCCGACCCCATTAACGCCGACGCCCGCGTGAAGATCGTCACGCGCGACGACGCGGAAGCGCTCGAATTGATCCGCCACGACGCCGCGCATGTGATGGCCGAGGCGGTGCAGGACCTCTATCCCGGCACGCAGGTCACCATCGGCCCCGTCGTCGAAAACGGCTTCTATTACGACTTCTATCGCGAGGAGAGCTTCACGCCCGAGGATCTGGCGAAGATCGAGGCGCGCATGCGCGAGATCGTGGCAGCCGACAAGCCCTTCACCAAGGAAGTCTGGCCGCGCGAAAAGGCGCAGGATTTCTTCGCCGCCGAGGGCGAGGGCTTCAAGGTAGAGCTGATCGACGCGATCCCCGCGGGCGAGGATTTGAAGATCTACAAGCAGGGCGAGTGGCTCGATCTCTGCCGCGGCCCGCACATGACCTCGACCGGCAAGATTGGCAAGGCCTTCAAGCTGATGAAGGTGGCCGGCTCCTATTGGCGCGGCGATCAGACCCGCGAGCACTTGCAGCGCATCTACGGCACCGCCTGGGCGAGCGAAGAAGAGCTTGCGGCCTATCTGCGCCAGCTTGAGGAAGCCGAGAAGCGCGACCATCGCCGGCTCGGCCGCGAGATGGATCTGTTCCACCTCCAGGAGGAGGCGCCGGGCTCCGTGTTCTGGCATCCGAAGGGCTGGACTCTGTTCCGCGAGCTCATCAATTACATGCGCCGCCGCCAGGAAGCGAACGGCTATGTCGAGGTGAACTCGCCCGACATGATGGAGAGGAAGCTCTGGGAGCAGTCCGGTCACTGGGAGAAGTTCGGCGAGAACATGTTCGTCACCGAGACCCCGGACGAGCGCGTGTTCTGCTGCAAGCCAATGAACTGCCCCGGCCACATCCAGATCTTCAAGAACGGCTTGAAGAGCTATCGCGACCTGCCGCTTCGCATCGCGGAGTTCGGCAAGGTTCACCGCTACGAGCCGAGCGGAGCGCTGCACGGCATCATGCGCGTGCGCCACTTCACGCAGGACGACGCGCACATCTTCTGCACAGAGGAGCAGATGATCGCCGAATGCGTGAAGATGAACGACATGATCCTGTCGATCTACCGCGACTTCGGCTTCGAGGACGTGATCGTGAAGCTCTCGACGAGGCCCGAGAAGCGCGTCGGCTCGGACGAGATCTGGGACCGGGCCGAGGCGGCGCTCAAGGTTGCGCTGGAAGAGATCGGCCATCCGTACTCGATCAGCCCCGGCGAAGGCGCGTTCTACGGTCCGAAGCTCGAATACACGCTACGCGACGCCATAGGCCGCCACTGGCAGTGCGGCACGGTGCAGCTCGACTTCAACCTGCCGGAGCGGCTCGGCGCGTTCTACATCGGCGAGGATGGCGCGAAGCACACCCCCGTCATGATCCATCGCGCCATGTTCGGCAGCCTGGAGCGGTTCATCGGCATCCTGATCGAGAACTACGCGGGGCATCTGCCGCTGTGGCTCGCGCCGCTGCAAGTTGTCGTGGCGACCATCGTGTCGGATGCGGACGACTATGCCCGCGAAGTGCTGGCGGCTTTGACCGAGGCCGGCCTTCGCGCCGAGACCGATCTTCGCAACGAGAAGATCAACTACAAGGTGCGCGAGCACAGCCTCGCCAAGGCGCCGGCGCTGTTCGTGGCCGGCAAGCGCGAGGCGGAGGAGAAGACCGTGTCGATCCGCCGGCTCGGAAGCCAGGCGCAGGAGACGCTGCCGCTTGCCGAGGCGATCCGCAGGCTTGCCGTCGAAGCGACGCCGCCGGACCTCGCCGCTGCGCAGCCGGAGAGCCGCCGCGACGCGGCTTGATAGGAAAGCCGTGGGCCTGATCCGGACCACGGTCCGGATTTTCGCAAAGCGGCGGCGCTATTCGGCGCCGGGTTTTTCGGCGGGCGTGTTTGCCTTGTCGCGGGCTTCGTTCTTGTGGTGATGGTCGTCGTGGCGGCCCAACGCGCGCTCCAGCGGCCTGCCTATCCACAGGAGCGCCGTGACCAGCACGACCGCGGTTACGACCAGCGGCCAGGCGCCCACTCCGCACGCGACGCCGATGCACGCCGTCAGCCAGATGGCCGCCGCTGTGGTCAGGCCGTGGATGCGTTTTCCGGTGGGGTTGCGCAGGATCACGCCCGCGCCAAGAAATCCGATGCCTGTGATCACGCCCTGGATCACGCGGCCGTCTGCATCGCCGTCGGCGCCGCCCGGATGCTGGTTGATGAGAACCACCAGGGCCGCCCCCAGCGCCACAATGCCCAAGGTGCGGACGCCAGTCGGCTTGCCGTGCAGTTCGCGGTCGAGCCCGATTGCGCCGCCGATTACGGTGGCGGCGGTCAGGCGAATTACTGCATCCGGCCAATCGATCATGGCGCTGACATATTCCGAGCCAGCGCCATGATCAAGCGAAACGCTCGCACCGGCTGATTGCTCTGCGCCTTCGTTCGGAGAACTGCTCTCCGCCAGCGCCGGCTACACTCACTCACAACACGCAACGTGGATTTTGAAGCCTGGGCGCAACCACTCTACGCAAAACAAGCGGCTCCTACGCTATCTCGCTTGCACCGGACGGCCTCACCCGTTTCCCGACGGCCCTTCGATCCGGCGCCAATCGTCATACAGACGCGCGACTTCCGAGGCGGCGATCCAGATCGCGGCGAGAACCGCGTTATCGGGTTTGGCGGAGCCGCTGTAGCTTGGATCGAGCAGCCGCGTCAGATACAAAACGGCGGAGCGATTGGGCGGACTCAAGGCTTTCAGCACGTAGCACATCGCCCCGATTTCGCGCCGCTTCCATTCGCTGAAGGGAACGCGGCCGAAGGGTGAGCAGCGCACTTCCGACTTCAGATAATTGACCGCGCCGACATTCGACAAGCCGTTGAAGCAGAGGGTAAGTCTTTCAAGCGCCTCCGCCTCGTTATCCGACAGCATGCGGTCGAGAACCGTGAGACGGCGGCGCAGCGAACGCACGCGAATCAATTCCGGCTTCGAGGCGATGTCCTCCAGGATGGCCCTCCGCGTTTCGAGCGGCGTCAGGATAAGTCGCGCCCTGTGGCGGGCGACGATGGGGGCGCCAACCGGCGTCAGCACGTCACGCGTGAAAGGAGTGTGCTGGCGCCGGTGGAGCGTGGGGCCTTCGGATAGCTCTGCCCTTGCAAGACCTTTCATAGGGCTTTCTCCATCCGGTAGGCTTGAACGAGAAGAGTGAGGATCGTCTGCGCCTTGCGGCGGGCGACGATGAGAGCGTCGGCTGGCGTCAGCACGTCACGCGTGATTGGAGTGTGATGACGCGGGCGGCGCCTGTGGCCTTCGGAAAGTTCTGCCCTTGCAAGACCGGTCATAGGGCGCCGTCTTTCCTGAAGGCCTGAACGAGATGATTGCAGCAATAGGAGCGCCCCTTGGCGGCGGGCGCCCCGCAGAAAGAAAAGTCCGGCTCCGCGGGATCGCCAATCGGCCAGTGACAGCCGCCGTCGGCGAGGCTTTCAAGTGCGGCGGCGCCGTATACGGCCGAAGGGGCAAGCGTCGAACGCCGCACGATAAGGCCGCTTTCCGCAGCCTCATCCTCTCTTGCGTTCTCGCGCAGCGCCCGCAGGCTGACGCCGTTCCGCCTTAACAGGGAGCGCAAGGCCTTAGGGGTCACGCCGATGGTCCGGGCGAGGTCGCTCGTTCTCAGCGTGGATATGGCCGCTAGAATTTCTGTGATTTCGGCATTCGTCCAGCGCCGCCGCCCTTCAGAAGCATGGGGCGCAGGGCGCCGGGACGTGTGAGAAAGCGCAACGGCTGGAAAGCTTAGAGAGACATGCGATGACGCCGCGGATCGGACGCCTTCATGGAATGATGTATTACACATTTCAGGTCCCCACCTGGATCGAGTTTCACCAAAACGCAGAAGGACATTACACATAATGTGTAAAGTTTTCGTAATCTTCAATTAAAATCCGTGGCTTAGGACTAAGGGAAAACGGGTCACGTGCGTGGGAAGGCTGCAAAAAGGCCACTAAACCGTATCTTTGAGCGATTTCTGGCGAATTATCATAAATCCAGGCGAATCAGGCAATAGTGTATCAATCTTCCCGAGCTTAACTGGCGTGTAGCATTAATACACATTTCGTATAAACGATGGGCTAAAATGAGAGATTGGACGGCTGACGAGGTCAGATCGATTGGAGACCGCCTTCGGCGGGCGCAAATCGACGCCGGTTACGAGCGGGCGAGCGACGCCGCGCGCCAATTCGGCTGGAGTTACAGCCGCTACATGAACTATGAGAACGGCGAACGCGCCGTTCCGCCGAAGCAGGCGATTCTGTTCGCGTCTGCCTATAACGTAACAGTCGATTATATTTATTTTGGAAAAAGAGATATTATTAACCAGAGCGAAGGGGCGCAGGGGCTATCGTCCCAGATGGTTCGCCGCATTCCTTTATTGGCGCTGGAGAACATGTCTGAATTAAAAAGCATCGCATCCGGCCAGGCGCCCACTTCCGCCGCCAGCGTGCCTTTCTGCAGCCGCGAACCCGTTCCCGAACGCTGCATCTTTATTGAAATCGCCGACAAATCGATGTCGCATCCCCGCGAGCCCATCTCCTTCGAGCCGGGCGACAAGGCGATGATCGAACTCGACGCTGCGCCCGGGCCTTCGGACTTCGTGCTGGCGCTGGCGCCGGAGGAGCAGACTGCGCTGTTCAGGCTCTATCGCGAGGTCGGGCGCGCCGAGGACGGCTCGATCCTCGTCGATCTCGTGCCGCTCAACCCCAATTTCCGCACCATCCGCGTCTCGAACGCGACCCCGGTCCAGATCATCGGCGTCTGCCGCAGCATCCACCGCATCTTCGATCTGACCGCGCCCCGCCCGCGCTTCGGGTGAAAGCCGCAAACCCAATTCGTGCATCCCGCGGCTGAGGCCGTTCCCCCAAGGCGGTACGAGCGAAGTCGCCCTTTTCCAAGTCGATCCATCGGAAAGCTTCGAAAGCTTTGCGCCGTCGCCGCGTGGGGCCGCTCGGCGAACCAGATATTACACGTTTTTCAACATTCATGGGCATACTTGCGACATTTCGTGTATTAAATTTACACGATATGTGTTGCGACGTAACTGCCGTTCGTCGGTAGCAAAGCGCCTTATGGTGTGCCTAAAACTTAGGAAAACAAGCCATTTATGCGCAAAACAACCATGCATATCGACTCTGCGCGCACAAACCTCTTGGTTCCTAAATCGTGTAACACTTATACACGTTACGTGTAATACCAGAACGACATGGAACGGCGGATAAGACCGTATATGCCAGCCGCCTTCGGCGGCGCGAACTGACGCTGGCTCGAGCGAGCCGGTGCGGCGGGAGCCGCAGCCGCTCCATGAATTACGAAAACGGCGAACCGGCCCTTCCGCCAAAGCAAGGATCCTGTCGCGTCCGCCCGTAGAGTGATAATTCGATTATATTCCCTTTGGAAACAGAGATATTCTTAAACAGAGAGTGGGGCTCTCGCGCTATCGTCACAGATGGTTCGCCGCATTCCCATATTGGCGCTGGAGAACATGTCTGAATTAAAAAGCATCGCTCGCTGCATCTTTGTCGAAATCAACGATAATTCGATGTCGCGCCCCCGCGAGCCCATTTCCTTCGAGCCGGGCGACAAGGCCATGATCGAACTCGACGCTGCGCCGGGGCCTTCGGACTTCGTGCTGGCGCTTGTGCCGGAGGAGCAGACCGCGCTGTTCAGAACTCCATCGCGAAGTCGGGCGCGCCGGGGACGGCTCGATCCTCGTCGATCTCGTGCCGCTCAATCCCAATTTCCGCACCATCCGCATCTCGAACGCGACGCCGGCCCAGATCATCGGCGTCTGCCGCAGCGTCCATCGCATCTTCGATCTGACCGCGCCGCGCCCGCGCTTCGGTTGAATGCCGCAAATCCATTCGCCAATGCGGCATTTTCGCCGCAGGCGGGCCGCGCAAATCGCCGACTCTCAATCATTATCGTTCGCCTTGAACATTCGGCGCGGATTGTCTAAAAAGGACAGCCCTGGAGCGAGAGGCTTGGCCTCGTCCCCCGCTCCTGAAAAGTTGAACGTTCCGCGAATGGAAGGCCAGCCTCCCATGCGTCTTGCGCCATCGCCTGACGGCCAGCAGCCGGAAGAGGCTTCGGCTTGGCTGGCCGCGATTGTAGCGTCATCCATCGACGCCATCATCGGCAAGCGTCTCGATGGCACGGTTTCAAGCTGGAACGAGGCCGCGACGCGCCTTTTCGGCTACAGCGCGGAAGAGATGGCGGGCCAGTCCATCCGGCGCCTGATTCCCGAAGACCGCCAGCACGAAGAGGATCTCATCCTTGCACGCATCGCAGCCGGGGAGCGCGTCGATCAATTCGACACGGTGAGGCGGCGCAAGGACGGCTCGCTTATCGACGTTTCCGTCACCATTTCGCCAGTGCGCGACGCCCAGGGCGTCATTATCGGCGCCTCCAAGATCGTCAGAGACATCACCAGCCAGAAGAGGTCTCAGGACCTCTTGCGCGAAAGCGAGCGGCGTCTTTCCGCCATCCTGAAAACCTTGCCGATCGGCGTCGCGCTCACCGATGAAGAGGGGCGCGCGCTCGCCAGCAACGCGGTTTACCAGCGATACGTTCCCAAGGCGGTCCCTTCGCGCGACGAGGCCCGCTTGAGCTTGTGGGAAGGCTACGATGACTCCGGCCGCCGCCTTGAGCCGTCCGGCTACCCGGGTGCGAAAGCGCTGCGGGGCGAGGAGGTCTGGCCGGGCATCGAGTTTCTCTTCCACGGCGACAGGACCCGCGGCCCGATCTGGACACGCGTGGCGGCGTTGCCGTTCCGAGGCGAGAGCGGCGAGATCGCCGGCGCGACTGTCGTCGTCTCCGACATCGACAAGGAAAAGCGCGCCCGCGACGCGCTTGCCGAAAGCGAATTGCGCATGCGCCTGGCCCAGGACGCCGCCAAGGCCGACGCGTGGGAATGGCGCTTGGCCGATAACCGCAACCGCTGGTCGGAAACCTTGTCGGAATTGTATGGGCTTAAGGCGAGCGAACGGGAGGCCACCTATCAAAAGTGGGCGGAGTCCATCCATCCCGACGACCGCGAGCGCGTTACAAGCTCGGTCGGCGCCGCGGCGGCGGCGGGCCAGGAATTCGAAATCCAATGGCGGGTAAATCTTCCCGAGGGGCGCCGGAACGCTGGGTTATGTCCCGCGGCAAGCCGGTCGGACCTCCGGGCGCGCCGGAACGCTATATCGGCATCGTCATCGACATCACCGAGCGCAGGCGGGCCGAGGAAGCGTTGAGGAAAAACGAGGACCGGCTGAACCTCGCGCTCGCGGCCGGGCGCCTCTCCACATGGGACTTCGATGCCGTCAAGGGTGAGGTCGCCTGGAACGACGGGCATTACCGCGTATTGGGGTACGCCGTTAGCGAGGTGACGCCGTCCTATCGCGCATTCCTGGATCGCGTGCATCCTGAGGATCGCGCCACGGTTGACGCCACGTTCAGCCAAGCCTTTGCGCAAGGCGGCGACTACCGCTGCGAATTCCGCGTGCTCTGGCCGGACGGAACCGTTCGCTGGCTCGAAGCGCGCGGGCAAATGGACTTGAATGCCGAGGGCCAAACGGTGCGCTCCTACGGCGTCATGATCGACACGACCGAGCGCAAGCGCGACGAGGACCACGTCAAACTGCTCTTGCGCGAGGTCAATCACCGCTCGAAGAATATGCTCGCGCTGGTGATGGCCGTCGCGCGCCAGACGGCCGCGACGAAGCCGGAAGACTTCACCACCCGCTTCGGCGAGCGCGTCCAAGCGCTTGCGGCGAGCCAGGATCTGCTTGTGAAGAGCGACTGGAAAGGCGTCGATCTGAAGGAGCTTGTCGAGTTGCAGCTTGCGCCCTTCAAGCAGCTGATTGGCGAGCGCATCACGCTCGCCGGTCCCGCGCAAATCGTCGGCGCCGCCGCGGCTCAGAACTCTCGGCATGACGCTGCATGAGCTTGTGACGAATGCGGGCAAATATGGCGCTCTCTCCGATGGGGCTGGGCAGGTGGAGATCTCTTGGAGTTTCGACGCGGGCGGCGCAGGCGAGGAAAGCTTCGTCATGAGCTGGCGGGAGCGGGGCGGGCCGCCCGTCGCTGCGCCGGAAAGGCAAGGATTCGGCACGACGGTTATAGGGCGCCTGGCCGAAAGCTCGCTCGACGTCAAGGTTGACTTCGCATTTCCGCCGGAGGGCTTCGAGTGGCGCCTTCGGTGCATCGCGAGCGATATTCTGGACGGAGTGCGTCTTCCCTCGCCCTCCGTGAAGCCGGCGCCGGCTGCTGGCGGCCCGGCCATGCGCGAGCGCCTTCGCATTCTCGTCGTCGAGGATGAGCCGCTCGTGGCGCTCGAAATCGCCCTTGTCCTCAAGGAAGCCGGCTTCGAAGTCGCCGGTCCCGCGAGCGCCGTCGCCGCGGCCGAGACGCTCTTGAGCCAGGGCGGCTGCGACGCCGCTGTCCTCGACATCAACCTTGGCAAGGAAACCTCGGAGCCCATCGCGCGCGAGTTGCTGCGGCGGGGCGCGCCCTTTGTCACCCTCTCGGGCTACGCGCCCGAGCAATACCCGGCGGCGTTCAAGAGCGCGCCCGCCCTCGCAAAGCCGCTTCGGCCGGAGCTGCTGATCGCTGCGCTGAAGCGCTGCCTCAATGGCGCCGGCGGGGCGCCCGGAGCAGCGTTTGAACCCTAATTGTTTATGGCCGGGCTTGACCTGCGGCTGTCCGGTTTCATTCTCCGCGTCCCGGAAGAGGGCCTTTCGCGCACTATCCAGGATCTCGCAAAACCTCGAACCGAAGTCACGATCCCTCAGTTCTCCGGCGATTTCGGGCGGGGGACGCCGGTAGCCCGCCAGAAAGATAAGAGCGCCGGAGACGGCGAACAGAAGCGAGACCGGCAGCACGAGAACCGGCTCCACCACGCCGGTCCAGAGGAAGGGCGGGGCGTGACCGAGGACGAAGCCTTCCAGCGCCTCCCGGCCCTGCGGAACGTTCCTTAGGTGAGTGGAGATCGAGGTCAGAAGCAGTCCTTGGCCGGGGCTCGCGAGAACGCGAACGCCATCGTAGGCCAACGCGAGGAAGGCCATAAGAAGCAGGGTTTTCCCCAACAGCCTCAGAATCAGCATCCGCCACTCCGGCAATCCGGAGACCGGACACTAGCGGCCGAGGGCGCGCCGCGCAAGTTTGTCCGGCGCCTCGGCGCGCGGTTTTTGAATATGGGCGGGCCGCGCATATGTTCACAAAATGGAAATACACCTTATACTAAATAGGCTCAGTTCACGCTTGCCACTTGGCGGCGCGGAGCGGGAGCCTGATGAAACGGGAAAAAGTCGCCGCCCGGCGCGCACTTCTGCCGGGTAACCGGCGCCTGATCCGCCGATCGGGGCGGAACCTCAAGCACGCAATCGCGGTATTCACATCTATCACCGTGCTTGGAACGTTCCTCATCCTCGGGTCGGTCGCCTACGAACAGCGGAGCGCCGCCGAGGCCCGCGCCTGGAACAACGTGGAGAACCTGACCGGCGCCTTCGAAGAGCAGATCCGCCGCGTCATGGACAGCGTGCGCGGGGCCATCGCCCTGTTGAAACCGAGGCTCACGGCGGAAGGCGCGGCGTTCGATTTCGTGGACTGGACCAAGCACGTCCCCGAATTCGCGGCCTCGACAGTGCAAATCGCCTTTGTCGCGCCCGATGGCAAGCTTGTGGCGTCCTCCCTCACGGCCCGCCCGAAACCGATCGACCTCTCCGACCGGGAACACATCCGCGTTCAGCTGGACGGCAGGCATAAGGGGCTTTTCATCGGCAAGCCTGTCATCGGGCGGATATCGGGGCAGGCGACAATCCAGCTGTCGGACCGAATCGAGAACCCGGAAGGGCAGCTGATCGGGATCATCGTGTTCTCGCTCTCGCCGGAATTTCTTACGACGCTTCATCGCGCCGTCAACCTCGGCAAAACCGGCTCCATGATGCTGGCGGGCGCGGATGGCGTGATCCGCGCCTCCTTCGGCGCATGGCAGAAGTCCGACATCGACCATATCGGCCGATCCATTGCCGGGTCGAAGGCCCTCGCCGATGCGCGCACGGCGGATGAAGGCGCCTATCGCGGGATCAATCCCCTCAGCGAGGAACCCGCCTTCCTGCATTGGCGCAAGCTTAAGACCGATGCCCTTGTCGTGATTGTGGCCGTCGCGGAATCCGAGGTTTTTGCGATCTCCAATCGCAGCGCGGCGATGCTTGCCTCCCTTGGCGCGGGCGTGCTCTTCTTGAGTCTCACCACCACGCTCATTTTCGATCGCGAGATTTCGCGCCGCGTGCACCGCGAGATCGCGCTGTTCGATGAAAGCCGCAAAGTCGTGCTCGCCAATAAAAATCTGCGGCGCCGGCATCGCCAACTTCTAACGGCGAGCGCGGAGCTTGGCGCTGAGCGCGCGCGCCTTGAAAGCGTCAACATCGAACTGAATGCGGCCAAGGAAGCCGCCGATCAGGCGAACCAGGCCAAGACCTCGCTTCTCATGAACATGAGCCACGAGTTCAGAACGCCGATGCACGCCATCCTGAACTACACGAATATGTGCCTCAAGAAGCTGGCCGCGTCCGAACCGGAGAAGCTGCAAAAATATCTCACGAACATCCAGATTTCGGGGCACAGGCTGCTCGAATTGCTGAATGCGCTTCTCGATCTGGCGAGGCTCGAATCCGGGAAATTCGAGTTGAAGCCGCACCGCGCGGACCTTGTGCAAATCATTCGGCAGTCGCAGACGGAACTCGGCTCCCTTCTCGAAGCAAAACAGCTCGATTTGCGCATCGACTGTCAAAGCAGCGACGCTTCCGGCGTTTTCGACAGCGAGAGGCTGATCCAGGTCTTCATCAATCTCCTGTCCAATGCGATCAAGTTCTCTCCGAAGGGCGGCGTCATCGAGGTCAAGGTGATGGATGGCGTCTTGCCGGATCGCGGCCAGGGGTTTCACTGCGTCGTTTCAGACGGCGGCACCGGCATCCCCGAGGCGGAGCGGGAGACCATCTTCAACAAGTTCGAGCAGAGCAGCAAGACGAGCGGCGCGGGAGGGTCCGGCCTCGGGCTTGCGATATGCCGTGAGATCGTTCATCTGCACCACGGCGTCATCTGGGCCGCCTCGGCGCCCTCGGGCGGAGCGGCCATCCATGTGGTCATTCCGCGAAACCCCGCGCCGCAGTCGTCCGATCTTCTGGCGGCCGCGGGCTGAGGCTTAACCTTTCCACATTTCGGTAAATCGGGCGGCTGCCGGTTGCAAAACTTTTGCGAAAGATGATTATCCTCTCCGGAAACGATAGACGGACGGCATGCATTTCTTTGACGGAGGCGGCCTCGTCTCGGGCTCGAATTCGCCGTCCAAGGTCACGTTCATTGCGAGAGCAACAAGAATGCGGAAGAAAATCCTCTCTGTCGACGACGACCCGCTAAACAGGGATATCCTGACGGAATATCTGACCGAAGGCGGATACGAAGTTGTCGAAGCGGACGATGGCGACACCGCGCTGAAGCTTCTGAATGACGTTCAGGATATCGACGCCATCGTTCTCGACCGCATGATGCCCAGGCTCAACGGCATGGAGGTTCTGAAAGCCGTCAAGAGCGATAAGCGCCTCGCGGACATTCCGGTCATCATGCAATCCGCGGCGACGGCGCGCGATCAGATCCTGCAAGGGATCAAGGCTGGGGTGTATTACTACCTCAGCAAGCCTTACGAAGATCAGATGCTGCTCGCCATTGTGGGGGCGGCGCTTCAAGACGCATCCTTGAATAGGAAGCTTCGCGCGGAGGTCAGCCAGCACCGGGCCGTGATGGGGCTGATGGAGCAATCGCGCTTTCGCTTCCGCACCATGGAGGAGGCGCGCAACCTAGCCTTCCTGATCGCGAATTGCTTTCCCGAGCCGGAGGCCGCCGTCTACGGTCTCAACGAGATGCTGATCAACGCGGTGGAACACGGTAATCTCGGGATCACCTACAGCGAGAAGACGCAGCTTATTCTCGATGGCCGGTTGCAGGAAGAAATCGAAAGGCGGCTCGCGCTTGCGGAAAATCGGACGAAGTGGGCATTCATGACCTTCGAGTCCGATCACCGTGCGATACGCGTCCGCATTACAGATCAGGGCCCAGGTTTCGACTGGCGCCTGTATATGGAGATCAGCCCGGAGCGCGCCACACACCCTCACGGCCGGGGGATTGCGACCTCAAAGCTGATGTCGTTCGGCTCGGTCGAATACCTCGGCTGCGGAAACGAAGTTCTCTGCACCGTGGAGTTGCCTCCACGGTGAGGCTCACGTCAAAGCTTCGTTGAGGCTTATTGAGGCGCCCCGCGGAACCCAGGATTCGGCGACCAGCCGAACGGGACGCCGCCATCCGGTTGAGTCGGCCGGAAGCCGTAGGGGCTGAAAGGCTGCGAAGTGGCGCCGCCCGAGATGTAAAAGCCGCTCTGAGAGCCATTCTGGAGGCCGCCCTTGGCGTCCACCTTATCCTGAAGCGCCTTCAGCGGATCTTCAGCCTCGGCGAGACCGGCGGCAGCGGCGCTATTCGGGGTGGCGGGATCGCTGGACCACGCCCAGACCGGCGCCGGAGACATCATGGAAATCGCCAGCGCCGCAAAGCCGGACAAAGCAAGTGTGCGCATTCTTCCCCTCGCTAAACCTATGCTTGTTAACTGGTTAACATGCTGCGGGGCGATTTGTACAGTCTTGGGGCGACGAAAGTCTAACTTTGCCGCGTTTGTGTGCGAACGGCGCAGAAAATGACGGATTGGCGTGCAATATCATAAGCTTGGATTTGTTGCCTCCTTGCAACAGTTAACCTTTTCTGCTCAACCATTCGCCATTTCTTGACGTAGATCAATTTGTTGCGCCGCAACAATGCAAGGATGGCCGCTTCCCACCGGATGGAGGGTAAAGTGGCCTCTAAAAACTATAGTCCAGACAACCTCATGCGCCGCGCCAAAGAAGCACGGTCGCACGCAAAAGACTTGGATGAGATCTGGCTCAAGAACGCGCTGGAAGACGTCGCCCAGGCTTATGAATGGCTCGCCTTGAGGCTGGCCGCATCGCCGACACAAGCCGTCAACTAACGGCGGCTTGCCCTCTTCCCGCCAGCGTGCGCCCCGGACCGGCGGCCGCGCCCAGGCGGAAGAGCGAGAGGCGGCGCTGCTGTGCGTCGCGTAAGTCCCTCTCAACCGTCGTGCTGCAACATTTCGCATCGCGGGTGCATGGGACCCCGTTTGGGCCGCTTCGCGCTAGCGCGTCTCCGTCGTGAAGTAGGAGGAAAGCTCTCCGAACAACTTCGCGTTACGCTCCGGCGAATAGCTGTCGAGCACCGGTTCGAATGACGCGCCTGGCTCCGCTTCCTGCAGCGGGCCGGCCATTCTCTCCTCGATCGAACTCGATCAGCGCGATGACGCAGGCCTCGATCTCCTCCAGGCCATCCATCAGGCTTGCCGCCTTCCCGGCGCCGTCAGCGCGGCAAGCGGCCTTCTCCCGGCGATTGGCGACGATCCTCAGGATGCCTGTCAGGTCGCGGCACACCTCGGCGTTCACCCCTGGCGCGCCAAGGGCCGCTCGGTGCATCCTGGAGATCGACCGGAGCAGGCGCAGCGTTTCAGTCCCGCGATTGCGATTGATGTAGGCGCGCAGAAAGCGCCTGCCCTTCTCCGTCGCCAGGAGAGCGTTCTCGAGTGCGCAGTAATCAGCTTCTGACAGGGAAGCCGGAAAAAGAGTCGTCATACTCGCCGCCGGATCGTGCAAAAGTTATTTCAAGTCACACTAGCGGGTAAACGTTTCCAAACGCTTGCTGAATCTCCGCTATCGAGAGCGCCAAGATGCGGGCGCCTTTAAATGCCAAGAGCTTTTCGAGCCGTGCCAGCCCGCAAATGTTTTCGCAGACATTTGAGCGGAACCCGGCTATGGCTTTTCCGCATGGTTGACACAATCCTTTCGAATGTTTAATCGCGCCGCCTCAACCTCGAACCACACGTTTCACCCCGTCTGCCGGGTCGTGATGGAAGACGGCGGCATGCGCATTCTCGTGTCCGGCGACTGGACGCTTGCGATGCTGGAGGATGCCCAGAACGCGGTTGACGAGCTGGCAGACCATCAAATAAAGGGCCGGCCCTCCAAGATCGATCTCGGCGGCCTGCAAATACTCGACACCGCTGGCGCGCTTTCTCTCATTTCCTTGCAGAACCGCGCCGGCGGCCAGACCGCGGCTTTCGTCAATGAAAGCCGCGCCCACCGGATCCTCCTCGACGAAGTGGCGCGAGCGTCGCGATTGACGGCCGAGGCGCCGCCCGCTCGCAGCGCGGTCTCGGAAGCTGCGGCGGCGCTGGCGAGCGCGCTGACCGCGATTGCGCGCGACGCGATCCGGCTGACCGCATTTCTCGGCGCGACGGCCGCCGCGCTCGGCCGCGTCATCGCAAGGCCCGCGCGGTTTCGTGGAACGGCGTTTGTGCATCAGATTCAGCAGACGGGGCTTACCGCCGTTCCTATCATCGCGCTCGTCTGCTTTCTCATCGGCGGCGTCGTGCTCCAGCAGGGCGCGCGCCAACTCAGGAGTTTCGGGGCGGAGAACCTGTCCATCGATATGCTCGGCATCCTGTCGCTGCGCGAGGTCGGCATTATTCTTACCGCCGTCATGGTCGCCGGGCGATCCGCTTCCGCCTTTACGGCGCAGATCGGCACCATGAAAATGCGCGAGGAGATCGACGCCATGCGCACGCTCGGCATCGATCCCATGGAGACGCTAGTTCTCCCGCGCATTCTGGCGCTGATCGTGGTGGTGCCGCTTCTGGTTTTCGTCGCCGACATGATGTGTCTCGCGGGCGGCGCCCTCATGGCGAAGCTCTATCTCTCGCTCGACCTGCCGATCTACTTGCAGCGTTTGAAAAACGTACTCGCGATGAAGTATCTGTATGTCGGGCTGATCAAGGCGCCGTTCGCGGCTCTCGTCATCGGCCTGGTGGGCTGCCTCGAAGGCATGAGCGTGGAGGGAAGCGCCGAGTCCGTCGGAACTCAGGTCACAACCGCCGTGGTGAAAGCCATCTTCCTCGTGCTCGTGCTCGACGCGGTTTTCGCCATCTTCCTGTCCGCGAGCGGTTTCTGATCATGGACGCGGCCCCTCTCAAGCGGCAAAATTCTGCGAGCGGGCATCCCGGCGGCTGCCCCATTCGCGTGCGCGGCCTGACGAAGCGTTTCGGCGACCAGGCCGTATTCGAGAACCTCGATCTCGACGTGAACGCGGGCGAGATCCTCGGCATCGCGGGCGGGTCCGGCACGGGCAAATCCGTGCTCTTGCGGACGATCCTGGGTTTGCTTCCCTTCGACGCGGGGACGGTCGAGGTGTTCGGCAAGAACTTCAAGACCCTGTCGAACAAGGACCGGATCGGCATCGAGCGGCGCTGGGGCGTGCTGTTCCAGGACGGCGCCTTGTTCTCGTCGCTCAACGTGCTTCAAAACGTCCAGACGCCCATGCGCGAGCATCTGAAACTGCCGCAAAAGGCGATGGACGAACTCGCTCTGTTGAAGATCGCAATGGTGGGGCTGCCCGCGAACGCGGCTTACAAGGCGCCGTCGGAACTCTCGGGCGGCATGCGCAAGCGCGCGGGCCTTGCGCGCGCTCTCGCGCTCGACCCCGACATCGTGTTTCTGGATGAGCCGACCTCCGGCCTCGACCCCATCGCGGCGGCGGCGTTCGACCGGCTCATCCGCAATTTGCAGCAGACGCTCGGCCTCACCGTCTACATGATCACGCACGACCTCGACAGCATCTTCACCGTTTGCGACCGCGTTGCGGTGCTGGCGGATCGGCATGTCGTACGCGAGGGCGCGCCGGCGGATCTCGTCCGCGACCCCGGCCATCCCTGGGTCGAGGAATATTTCTGCGGGGAGCGCGGCCGGCTCATCACGAGGACTTCATAAGGCTATGGAAACAAAAGCCAATCATCTCATCATCGGCATCTTCGTCCTTGGCCTGCTGGGGCTCTTGTTGGGTTTCGTCTATTGGGTGAAGAGCGACGCCTCCGGGTCTTCGAGCAAAAACTATTACGTCATCTTCGACGGCTCCGTGCAGGGGCTCACCGAACTCGTCGCCGGTCCTGTTCAACGGCATCCGCTTCGGCGCGGTCCGCTCCATCGAGCTTATCCCGGAGGACACGCGGAAGGTCCGCGCGCTGATCGCCGTCCGGGAGGATACGCCCGTCAGGGCCAACTCGCACGCCCACATCTCGCAGCAGGGTCTGGCGGGCTCCATCGCGATGGAGATCACGCCGGGGACGCCCGACGCTCCGATGCTGCAGGCGAAGCAGGGCGAGAAGTTTGCGGTGCTTTACGCGGATCCCGGCGGATCGGGGGGCTTCTCGGCCATGTCGGATGCAGCCGGTCAGGCGAACGCTCTCGCCACACGCCTGAACAATCTCGTGGCGAATAATGAAGAGTTGCTGCACCGCACCATCGCGAACCTCGAATCCTTCACCTCCATGCTGTCCACGCATAAGGACGACGTCGCGGGCGTCGTGGAGGACGTCCGCTCTCTCTCGGCGCGCTTGAACGCCATCAGCGAAAAGCTGGACTCCGCCATCGACCGCGTTGCCGGCGCCGCCTCGGATCACCCGGATTTTGTTGTGTCGCAGATACAACAAGCCGCCATTTCTTTTCGCCAGTTGACCGAGAAACTCGACAAAACGCTGGGCGACAGGTCCGGGGAGCTGACCCAACAGGCGGAGCGCTCGCTTCGAGAGTTCGAGCTTTTCATGAAGGATGGCAGGCGCTTAGCGGACAGCCTCGACCGCGTCGTGCAGAAGGTTGAGCGAAATCCTTCAGGATTTTTGCTTGGCGGGCAGCAATCGCCGAAGTACTAGCGCAAATAGGAAACGGGCTTAAGAATTTGTCGTGTCGCACGTTATTTGCTAGGCATATCCGTCAGGCCTAGCCGGGGTGAACGATGCAGCTGAAGGGTGAGATAGCCGCGGTCGCGGCCGCGTTCATGCTTGGCGGCTGCGCATTCGGCCTCGGAAGCGGCCCGCCCCCGGCGACATACGACCTTGAGGCGCCCGCGGTTGGGAAAACGCATGGCGCCCACCCCGCGCAGTTGACGATCTCCCCGCCCGTCGCGGTCAAAACCATCGATACGGAAGAAATACTCGTCCAGGGAGCGAACGGGCGTGTCGCCTATTTCTCTGGCGTCGCCTGGGGCGACCGGCTTCCGCGCCTCTTTCAGGCCAGGCTGGTGGAAGCGCTTGCAAATTCCGGCGCGTTCCGGGCGATCCTGACGAACCAGGACCGCGTCTCCGGGGATCTGTCGCTCGCCATCGAGATTCGCGATTTCCAGGTGGAGGCGTCGGATACCGGCTCTGAAGCCGTCGTCGACGTCTATGTTAAGCTCATCGACGAGCGGAATAGCTCCGTCGTGACCACGAAGCGTTTCCAGGCCCGCGCGCCTGCCGCCGGCGCCGACCCGGCTTCCGGCATCCACGCCTTGAACGGCGCGTTCCGAGAGGTTGCGCTCGCGATCGTGTCGTGGGTTTCGCACCGCGCCGGCTGATTTTTCAATATTACGTTGACCTGAGCGCTCTCGCGCCGAACTGCGAAGAGGACCGCGGCGAGCGGTCGCGGCGTTGCTTCAACGAAGACGAGAGATAGTCTAGACCGATGCTAGTCGAACGAGCAAAAATGCAAAAGATACCGCCGTGCATTCAAATTTTGTTAGGACTTGCAGCGCATTGCGCGGCGACCGTTGTGGCAGATTGACACAAAGCGGATTTGCTTTGTCAATTAGCATTGACACATTCGCCCGCTCGAATATGGTCGAGCTATAGAGCCGCAAACAAACGTCGGCCCTAAACTTGAGAACAACCGGATCCTTGAAGGAGTTACATCTATGGCTGACCCAAATAAGGTCTATCCGACGGGCTTGACGCTGGCGGAAGCTGAGGAACTGCATTCGCACGTGATCAACGGCACACGCGTTTTCGGCGCGGCGGCTGTGTTCGCTCACTTCCTCGCTTATGCATTGACCCCCTGGCTGCACTAACCTCAATTTCTAGGAGAGCTGAAAATGGCTGATACAGATGGTGAACACGGCATTTGGTTGGTAGTCCCGCCGGCCGTCGGTCTTCCCTGGTTGCTTGGCGTTGTTGCGCTCATCGCAATCCTCGTGCATGCCGCTCTCGTGGGCCACACGAAGTGGTTCCCGAAGTACTGGGAAGGCGGCGCGAAGGTCGCCGCGGTCGCTACTCCGGCCGTGAAGTAAGCATTCGCCGCCGCGCCTGCGGCGGCAAGTTGCTTTTCTGGACCAAAGCCCCTTCCGAACTCATGGCGATTCCTCGCTGTGATAGGGTATAAAGGCCTCTAGGACGCTATAAAGACCGATTTTTCGGTCAAGCCTGCGCGCAGTGTTACCCTTCCACCTGCCCGCAGGCGATTACGCAGCGCACAACGCTCCGGTCCCGAATCTTCGCTCCCAGCGCGCTTGATTTTAGCGACGCGCCTCGCTTATGCTACTCGCGAGAGGGAAGGAGCCAAGCCCATGCGAGCTGTCGCTTCGCAAATGAGCGGCTCGCAAGGTGCGGAGATGTTGGATGGGCGCGCAGAATGCTTCAGCCTGACGCCAAGCTGTGGATAATAGGAGCCAGAGGGGAAGTCGGCCCGCGGTCGCGCCGCATGCAGCGATAGCGCCGCCGGCGAAAAATCAAGCGCCTTGCACATTTGTTGCCATTTTAGGTTGAAAAAAAGCCCGTTTTTGCCCGAACCAACCTTGCGTCATATTGACCCGTAACGCGAAGGTGTGTCAAATCGGGTTGACGCATTGAAATGTCAGCATATGCTTACACTCAAGCTGCGACAAGAACACGTCCGCTCAATCCTAGCAGCTTGAGAGCACCTACGTGCAGGTTCAGCACGCAAATCTAGCAGGTCCTTTAGAGAGGTAAATTATGGCTGATCCAAATAAGGTCTATCCGACGGGTCTGACCCTCGCGGAAGCTGAGGAATTGCATGGTCACGTGATCAACGGCACCCGCGTTTTCGGCGCGGTCGCGGTCGTCGCTCACATCCTCGCTTACGTTTACACCCCCTGGCTGCACTAATCGTTCAAAATCTAACTAGGAGAATAGAACATGGCTGATACTGACGGTCAAGCTGGCATCTGGCTCGTCGTTCCTCCGAAGACTGGGCTTCCCCTGTTCCTCGGCACGGTCACCCTGATCGCGGTCCTCGTTCATGCGGCTATCATCGGCCACACGACTTGGTTCAGCAAGTACTGGGAAGGCGGCAAGAAGGCCGAGATCTCAAGCGTCGTAAAGAGCGCTTAGTTTCGACTCGCAAGCCCAACAGAAGGGCTCGGATCCGCTTGGGTCCCGGGCCCCGTTGGGTCTGAGCGAACAGCGATACCTTTCAGCGCTGCGGTAAGTCGATCGCGAAGGGTGATGGGGCAGCAAACGGCCCGCCATCTGAGGCTGAGAGTTTTGCTCGCGCGGCAAGTTGCTGCCGTAACCGCGCGGGCATCGCGCCCACAGCAACGGGCGCAAATGGGATTGAAGTTAACCCCCGGTAAAGCGGGTGGGCCGCTATGATAAAAGAGCGGCGGGTGCGTTAGGTTTCTTCGTCTTGCTGCTCGACACGAAACAATAAGCGATGCTAAGACGATAGCCGTCTAGCAGCGCTATCTGTGTTTCGGGGTGGCGCAAGGGTGCAGGTCATGAAGTCGGCGAAGGTTTGTTGAGGCCGCGGGGCCTTTTCCTCTGGAGTTGCTCAATCTATGACGAATCTTGCCCATCGTGTAACCGATTTCTGGTTCCGCCAGAGCTTGAAGTTCCTGCCCTTTGCGGACGCAGCGACACCGGAACTGCCTCTGTCGCGATTGCTTCGCCTGTCCCTTTTCCAAGTATCGGTCGGAATGGCTTTGGTGCTGCTCGTCGGCACCCTGAACCGCGTCATGATCGTCGAGTATGGCGTGCCCGCCTCGATCGTAGCGGTCATGATCTCCCTGCCCCTTTTCTTCGCTCCATTCCGGGCCGTGATCGGCTTCCGCTCCGACACGCACAAATCGGTGCTCGGGTGGAAGCGCGTTCCGTTCATCTGGCAAGGCTCGCTCATTCAATTCGGCGGGCTCGCCATCATGCCGTTTGCGGTGCTCGTTCTTGCCAAGCAGGGCGAAGCGGACGCCATACCGGCGTGGATCGGTCAGTTTGCGGCGGCCGCTTCGTTTCTCCTTGTCGGCGCCGGTTTGCACACGGTCCAGACCGTGGGCCTTGCGCTCGCGACCGATCTTGCGCCGAAAGAGTCCCAGCCGAAAGTCGTCGGGCTGATGTACGTCATGCTGCTGTTTGGCATGATCGCCAGCGCGCTCATTTTCGGCTATCTCCTCTTGCACCCAACCTGGGAGCGCCTTCCGCCCGGACAGCTGATCGGGGTTATCCAAGGGTCCGCCGTCGCGACGCTCTTTCTCAACACCATCGCGATGTGGAAGCAGGAGGTGCGAAGGCCTAGGCGGCTCTTGACGCCGGAGGAACTGGCCGAGGAAACCAAGCCGCGGCCCCTATTCAAGGATTCGTGGGCGGCCTATGTGCAGGGCGGCAACGCGACCCGGCGCCTTATTGCGATCGGCCTTGGAACGATGGCGTTCAGCATGGAGGACGTGCTGCTTGAGCCCTATGGCGGCCAGATCCTGCATCTGGCTGTAAGCGACACAACCAAGTTGACCGCCACTTGGGCGATCGGCGGCCTTTTCGGCTTTGCGCTTGCGTCGCGCATTTTGAGCCGGGGCTTCGATCCATTTAGGATGGCGCTTATCGGGGCGCTCGTGGGCATCCCGGCTTTCCTGTGCGTGATTTTCGCGGCGCCCTTCGGCTCCACGGCGCTCTTTGTCATCGGAACGTCGCTTATCGGCTTCGGCATGGGCCTTTTCGGGCACGGCACGCTGACCGCCACCATGAACCTTGCGCCAAAAAATCAGTCAGGGCTGGCGCTCGGCGCCTGGGGCGCCGTGGCGGCCACGGCCTCAGGCACAGCAATTGCTCTTGGCGGCATCATCCGGGACGTTGTCGCGAGTTTCGCCAGCGGCAGCACGCTGGGCGAGGCGATCGGATACATGTCCGTCTACTCCATCGAACTGGTTCTGCTTTTTGCAACCTTGATCGCGATGTTCCCGCTTTTGGGAAGCGTCGCCGCTGCGCCAGTGAGTGAGGAGATAGCGCCGGATCCCATTGCGCCGGAACACGCTCCTCAAGGCGCGGCTGAGTAGCCAGCAGAACCCGCTTTGAAGATTCATGGCCGGGGGGGCGCTCTCCGGCCATTGCTTTGCCGGCGCCGCGGCGGCTCAATCGGGCCAGCGGCGCGCTGACGCCTGCCGCTCTATCCTCCGCAACCGCCCTTCGGAAGCGCGACTTCACCGCGATTGACTCCGAAGTTCAGTGCGAGATAGGAGGAACGCCTCACGAGGGAGTTCGGCGAATGTTTAAAACAAATAAGAGCCTCGCATTTTTCCTGATCGCCGCCCTGACGGCGGCCGCCGTCTTATGGCTCGCCCCTCGCCGCGCGCGGCATCCTGTGACGCCCGGCCATGCAACCATGCCCGATACCGCTGAGGAAAAGGCAAAGAACGCGCAGTGCGCGAAGGACTTCTGCTCCATCCTGGTTGCAAAAGAGGCGAACGGTCCGGATGTGAACTGCGTTCTCGCGCACCGCTGGCAGGAAAAAGAAATCATAGGATGGGCCGAGCCGAAAGACGTGTCGTGGTCGCTCGGGCCTGCCCGGTGCAGCCTCAAGGCCGGCGCTAAACGCGCCGACATCCTCGCTGCTGTATCGTCGCCCGAATATACGTTGAGGCTTGATGGGAAATCGGTCGCCTGCGAGGTCGGCGAAGAAGAATACGACGTCTCCGCGGATATAACGGCGGATCTCACCTTCAAGAACGGCGTCGTGACGGCAATCTCGCTGGGCGGGAGCGACTACGATGGTCCCATATGGATTGCGAGAACGCTTTTCGCTGCTTGGGGAGTGGAGAAGAGGTACGGGAGTTTTCAGGGCGACATGCTTCGGGAAGCGAACCGCTTCATCAAGAACGAGTGTCCGAAGGTTCTCGCCAGCACGGTGCGTCCGTGAACGATGCTTCGGCAGGCTGGCGCCGGCAAGGCGCACACGCTGTGTGCGGCGGCCCTCGCCCAACGGCGGCGGCTGCGAAGCCTGTTCGCCGTCGGCATCGAACCGCGCCCTTCCGGTAAGCCCTTCAGGCCGTCCACAACGGCGATGAGAATGCCGTGGTTGAACCGCTCAAAAGGGGGTTTCGTTTGACCCGGCGGGGGCATGGCTCTAATACGCTGCCGTTACGCCTCTCAACCAGGAACCTGCCCGATGCCGCTGATCCGCCCCTTCCCCGGCCTGCGCGCCCTTTCCGACAAAGCCGCCGAAGTGGCCGCGCCCCCCTACGACGTGCTCGACTTCGAACGAGGCCCGCGAACGCGCCGCCGGCAAGCCATGGAGCTTCCTCCACATCTCGAAGCCCGAGATCGACCTGCCCGCCGGAACCGATCCCTATAGCGCGGAGGTCTACGCCAAGGGCAAGGAAAACTTCGAGCGCATGATTGCGGAAGGCATGCTGAAGCAGGACGGCGCGCCCTGCTATTACCTCTACCGGCTGGTCATGGGCGATCACACGCAGACGGGCCTCGTCGCCGCCGCCAGCGTGGCCGACTACGACACGAATCGCATCCGCAAGCACGAATTCACCCGCCCCGACAAGGAAGACGACCGCGTCCGCCAAGTGGACGCGCTGAGCGCCCAGACCGGGCCGGTGTTTCTCACCTACAAGCACACCGCCGTCATCGATGATCTGGCGGCGAAGGCGACGGCGGCGGCGCCCGAGATCGACATCGTGGCCGACACCGGCGTGCGCCACTCGCTGTGGGTCGTGCGCGATGCGGGCGCCCTCGATCTCATCACGCGCACGTTCGACGCTATGGATTGCCTCTACATCGCGGACGGCCATCACCGCTCAGCCGCCGCCTCGCGCGTGGCCGCCACCCGCAAGGCCGCCAATCCGAAGCACACGGGCGAAGAGGCCTACAATTACTTCCTGTCGGTGATCTTCCCCGACAATCAGATGAAGATCCTCGATTACAACCGCGTGCTGAAAGATCTCCACGGCACCAGCCCCGAGCAGTTCCTGTCCAAAGTGCAGACCGCGTTTAGCCTGGAAGAGACGGCGGGCCAGCACAAGCCGGCCAAGGCGGGCGAATTCGGCATGTATTTGGGCGGCCACTGGTACCGGCTCGCGATCAAGCCGGAGCTGATCCCGCAGCACGATCCGGTGAAGCGCCTGGATGTGAGCCTGCTACAGGACAACCTCATCGGCCCGATTCTCGGCGTCGCCGACCCCCGCCGCGAGAAGCGCATCGATTTCGTCGGCGGCATCCGCGGGCTCGGCGAGTTGGAGCGGCGCGTGAACTCCGGCGAGATGGAGGTGGCCTTCGCGCTCTACCCCACCTCGATGGCGCAGCTGATGGCGGTGGCCGACGCGGGCGAGGTGATGCCGCCCAAGTCCACCTGGTTCGAGCCGAAGCTCGCCGACGGCCTCGTGTCGCATATGATCTGACGCCTGGCCCGTTCGCGGGCCACGGTAACGAACCGTTTGCTCTATTGGGTTCGTTTTGCAAAAAGGCGTGCTCGATGCAACCTACGATTTAGTTTTGGCCGGATGAGCACGCATAGGTCTATAGCGGGAAGAGGTCTAGGCGGCTGGCGCTTCGATCCTGCCGCCGCGGAGCAAGCCTCATGGTTCAACAGGCTCACCAGAGGCTGGCCTGCGCGGTTTCTTCCGCCTCCTGCAAGGCCAATGCAAGCACTCTAGTAGGGTATATTGGGTACAAAGTTTATAGATGGATCGGGCGACACGAAGGCCGTGCTGATCTGCGGGGCGACGGCGAGCGGCAAGTCGGCGCTGGCGCTTGAGCTGGCTGCTGAGTTCGGCGGCGTGATCGTCAACGCGGATTCGATGCAGGTCTATGCCGGGCTGCGCGTCATCACGAACCGGCCCGCGCCGCAAGACGAGGCGAGCGCCCCGCACCGGCTTTACGGCTTCCGGCCCGCGTGCGAGCCATACTCGGCGGCGCTTTGGCTGGCCGATGTGAAGCGCGAACTTGCGGAGGCGCGGGCGATGGCGCGGCTGCCGATTGTCGTTGGCGGCACGGGGCTTTACTTCAAGGCGCTGACGGAAGGCTTGTCCGAAATCCCGGAAATCCCCGGCGAGATCCGCGCGCGCTGGCGGCTCGCCGGGCGGGAGCAGCCGGCGCAGGCGCTGCATGCGGAACTCGCCCGGCGCGATCTCAAGACGGCGGCGCGGCTCCGGCCGTCCGATCCGCAGCGCATCGTGCGCGCGCTGGAGGTGCTGGAGGCGACCGGCCGCCCGCTCGCCGAATGGCAGTCCACGAAGCAGCCGCCGCTGCTGCCGCTGTCCCACGCGTTCCCGCTGATCGCCGATGTGGAGCGCGCCGAGCTGTATCGCCGCTGCGACGCGCGCTTCGACGCCATGATCGCGGAAGGCGCCGTCGAGGAGGCCCGCGTCATCGATGCGCTTGGTCTCGATCCCGCGCTGCCCGTTCTGCGCGCCGTCGGGCTGCCGCCGCTGATCGCGTATGCGCGCGGCGAAATCGCGTTCGGCGAAGCAAGCGAACGAGCGAAGACGGCGACGCGAAATTACGCCAAGCGACAGAAAACTTGGATAAACAGCAATTTTATTGAATGGAAACGACATTCATCGCAAGATATGGAAAGAACAAAACGTGACATCAAAATTTTTCTACAAACCGGCTTGACCTGCGCGCCTTAAGGGCGTACCGCAATCGCCACTGGTGGGGTGGCCGGTTGCAGGCTGCAATTACTTTTTGGAGTTCCTAATGGCACGCGCGATGTCAGGCGCTGAGATCCTCATGCAAGCCCTTGCCGATCAGGGCGTGGAGCATATCTTCGGGTATCCCGGCGGCGCCGTTCTTCCGATCTACGACGAAATCTTCAAGCAGACGGTGGTCAAGCATTTCCTCGTGCGGCACGAGCAGGGCGCCGTGCACGCGGCCGAAGGCTATGCGCGCTCCAGCGGCAAGGTCGGCGTTGTGCTCGTCACATCCGGCCCCGGCGCGACGAACGCGGTGACGGGCCTCGCCGACGCGCTGATGGATTCGATCCCGATTGTCTGCATCACCGGGCAGGTCGGCACGGCGCTGATCGGCTCGGACGCGTTCCAGGAATGCGACACGGTCGGCATCACGCGCCCCTGCACGAAGCACAATTACCTCGTGAAGAACGTCGACGATCTCGCGCGCATCCTGCACGAGGCGTTCTATGTCGCGCAGAACGGGCGTCCGGGTCCGGTGGTGATCGACATCCCGAAGGATGTCCAGTTCAACAAAGGCCAGTATGTCGGGCCGAGCAAGGTGGTCCACAAAACCTACCGGCCGCAGGTGAAGGGCAGCCCTCAGGCGATCCGCGACGCCATCGATCTGATCGCCAACGCCAAGCGGCCGATCTTCTATACCGGCGGCGGCGTTATCAATTCCGGGCCGAACGCGTCGAAGCTGCTGCGCGAGCTTGTCGATCTGACGGGCTTCCCGATCACCTCGACGCTGATGGGGCTCGGCGCCTATCCCGCCTCGTCGAAGCAATTCCTGGGCATGCTCGGGATGCACGGCACCTACGAAGCGAACCTCGCGATGCACGATTGCGACGTGATGATCTGCGTCGGGGCGCGCTTCGACGACCGCATCACGGGTCGCGTCGACGGGTTCTCGCCCGGCTCGAAGAAGATCCGATATCGACATCGACCCCTCGCAGATTTCCAAGAACGTCCGCGCCGACATCCCGATCGTCGGCGATTGCGGCTATGTGCTGGAAGAGATGCTGCGCGTCTGGCGCGCCCGCTCGCCGCAGGTCGACAAGAAGGCGATCAAAGCCTGGTGGGCGCAGATCAACGGGTGGCGCGAGCGCGATTGCCTGAAATACAAAAACCGCGACGACGTGATCATGCCGCAATACGCGATCCAGCGGCTCTACGAGCTGACCAAGAATTGCGACACCTACATCACGACGGAAGTCGGCCAGCACCAGATGTGGGCCGCGCAGTTCTACAAGTTCGACGAGCCGAACCGCTGGATGACGAGCGGCGGCCTCGGCACGATGGGCTACGGCATTCCGGCTGCGGTTGGCGTGCAGGTCGCCCATCCCGAAAGCCTCGTCATCGACATCGCGGGCGAGTCCTCGACCATGATGACCGTTCAGGAGCTTTCGACGGCGGCGCAATACGATCTGCCGATCAAGATCTTCATCCTGAACAACGAATACATGGGCATGGTGCGCCAATGGCAGGAACTGCTGCATGGCGGGCGCTACTCGCATTCCTACGCGGAGGCGCTGCCCGATTTCGTGAAGCTCGCGGAAGCGTTCCACGCGGCCGGCCTGCGCGTGGATAAGCCGGATGAACTCGACGACGTCATCCTGCAGATGATCGATACGCCGAAGCCCGTCATCGTGGACTGTCGCGTCAGCAAGCTGGCCAACTGCTTCCCGATGATCCCGTCGGGCGAAACGCACAACAACATGATTTTCGGCGACGAATCTTCGAACGCCGACATTTCGTTCTCGGTCTCCGACGCGGGCAAGGCTTTGGTTTGAGGCTCCGAACAGGAGGCAGCAGCGATGAACAAAATGGAGTGGGGTCCGGCTATGCCGTCCGATGGTCCGCGCATTGAGAGACATACGATTGCAGTGCTGGTCGATAACGAGGCGGGCGTTCTGGCGCGCGTCATCGGTCTTTTCGCGGGCCGCGGCTACAACATCGACAGTTTGACGGTGACCGAGGTCAGCCACGAGGCGAGCCAGTCGCGCATCACCATCGTGACCACCGGCTCGGTCGAGATCATCGATCAGATCAAGAGCCAGCTCGGCCGTCTCGTCCCCGTCCACGGGGTTACGGATTTGACGGTCAAGGGCGACCCAATCGAGCGCGAGCTGGCGCTGATCAAGGTGGCCGGCAAGGGCGAAAAGCGGGTCGAGAGCCTGCGGCTTGCGGAGGCGTTTCGCGCGTCGGTCGTGGATGCGACCACCGATCATTTCGTGTTCGAGATCACGGGCCGTATCTCGAAAATCGAGAACTTCATCGCGCTGATGAAGCCGCTCGGGCTCGTCGAGGTTGCGCGCACCGGCGCCGCCGCCATCTCCCGCGGACCGGAAGCGATGTAACCGGCAGGCGGTTCGCCGCTCTGCGGGCCGCCGCCGCGTCTCTAATTCCGTTGACCTTGCTGGCTTAGCTGCTTAAGCCGGACAAAATTTCAGAGCGCATCGCGTCCTCGAAGCTGACCGGCGCCGCCCTGATCGTCCATCGAAACTTCGAAGAAGGGAATCTCCCATGCGCGTTTATTACGATCGCGACGCCGACATCAATCTCATCAAGGGCAAGAAGGTCGCCATCGTCGGTTTCGGCAGCCAAGGCCATGCTCACGCGCTGAACTTGCGCGATTCCGGCGTCGCCGAAGTCGCCGTGGCTCTGCGCAAGGGGTCCAACTCCGCGAAGAAGGCCGAGAAGCAGAACATGCGCGTCCTCGATGTGGCCGAGGCGGCGAAATGGGCCGACGTGGTCATGATGCTGACGCCGGACGAGCTGCAGGCCGGCATCTATCGCGATCACCTGCGCGACAATCTTCGCGAGGGCGCGACGCTCCTGTTCGCGCACGGCCTCAACGTGCATTTCAATCTCATCGAGCCGCGCGCCGGCCTCGACGTGGGCATGGTGGCGCCGAAGGGGCCGGGGCACACGGTGCGCGGCGAATACTTACGCGGCGCGGGCGTTCCCTGTCTCATCGCCATCGCGAAGGACGCGAGCGGCAACGCGCACGAACTCTGCCTCTCTTATGCGAGCGCCATCGGCGGCGGCCGCGCGGGCATCATCGAGACGACGTTCCGCGAGGAATGCGAGACCGATTTGTTCGGCGAGCAGACCGTTTTGTGCGGCGGCCTCGTCGAACTGATGCGCGCCGGTTACGAAACGCTGGTCGAGGCGGGATATGCGCCCGAGATGGCCTATTTCGAGTGCGTGCACGAGGTGAAGCTGATCGTGGACCTGATCTACGAGGGCGGCATCGCGAACATGAACTATTCGGTGTCGAACACGGCCGAATATGGCGAATATGTCAGCGGCCCGCGCGTGGTCGACGCCCGCGCCAAGGAGACCATGAAGGCGGTGCTGGCGGACATTCAGAGCGGCAAGTTCACCCGCGATTGGATGCTGGAAAACAAGGTCAACCAGACGAGCTTCAAGGCCATGCGCGCCAAGTGCGACAATCATCCGATCGAGGAGACGGGCCTGCGGCTGCGCGCGATGATGCCGTGGATTGCGGACCGCGCGCTTGTCGATAAGTCGAAGAACTAAACCATCGGGCGTTAAATCGGACGCGGCCTTTATTACGTCGTGGCGGCGACCCAGTTCCATTGGCGAATTTCGGCGCCACCGTCATGGCCGGGCTTGACCCGGCCATCGGCCATCCAGATAGGCAATTGAAGTTATTGCCAATTCTCTGGATGGCCGGGCCGGAGCCCGGCCATGACAATAGGCGGCGCCGCCGTGACGGCGGGCGGAATTGGCGGAAGCATCGGGGTGTCCAGGGCAAAGCGCCGCCCCTCTCAAAGGAAAGGGACGGTTTTTCAGCGCAGCGCCAGGCTCGGTCTCCTTGACTGGCAGATCGAGCACCGCCATCACGAAGCCGTTCGAATTGTCCACGGCTTCCTCCCAAAGGGAAATATAGGTCGGCAGCGCGGGAATGACCCGGCCGATGACCTCGCCATGATCGAAAACCAGCTCCGCTTCGTATTTGCGGCAAATGCGCTGCATTTTATGGTTTTCGGCGAGGCAATTCATGTAGAGCTTTCCGACCCCGCGATTGCGGGCGGCGCGAATGATCCGGCCCAGAAGCTCCGTGCCGACGCCGCGATTTTGATACGCGTGCTCGACCGAAAACGCACCTTCCGCGTCGGAGGACCAAGTCTCCCCGATCTGGCGCATTTCCGCCGCCGCTCTCATTTCATGATCGACGAAAAACCCGTAGATCACGCCCCGCATCTCGGAGAGCCGCGCGGCGTAGTCGATGATGAAGGCGTCGCTGACAGCCATGCCGAAACGCATCCGGCGGCTGTCCTTGTCAAGCCTCAAAAGATGGTCGCGGAACTTCCCGGCTTCCGACAACCACATCTTTCTAATCGTTCCTCCCCAGATTTGAGATTCAGGCATAGGAACCTCCATCTGGATGATCGAAGCCAATTGGCTTGGCCTTCCGTTTCACAAATGCATATGGCATGCCGACTGTGTATCCCACAACCCATGCGATGCATAGGACCCATGCGCCACCGTCATGCGGAATATCGCTTCAGCAAGCTCCTGTCGAGCCGAACCCGTCTCCGCCACGTAGGGTAGAGGCAATCGTATCGGCTCGCCTTAAGGTTACCATCGTTACAGGAGCGACCACAAGCTGCGCAATTCGCTCACCCCTCCGTATCGCAAAAGCTTCATTTCCCAGGTTAACAAGAATGACTTTGATTTCGCCCCGATAATCTGCGTCTATCGTGCCGGGCGAGTTGAGCACTGTGACACCGTACCGCAGGGCGAGGCCCGAGCGGGGGCGCACCTGGGCCTCGAATCCGGCGGGCAATTCGATGGCGATCCCCGTCGGGATGAGCGCGCGCTCGCCCGGCGCCAGCACGGCCGGAGCGCTTTCGTCCAGCGCGGCCGCCAGATCGAGCCCGGCCGCCTGTTCGCTGCGGTAGGACGGCGGCGGCAAGCCCTCGCCATGCGGCAGAACCCGATAGCGGACGGCGATCGTGGTCATGACGCGCCCTTCGCTGCCGCATCCGGCTTCTGCCCGGCGAGCCAATCCGCCGCGGCGCGCATCAGCCGGTCAGCCACCTCGTCCTTGGAGAGTTCGGGCCAGCTCTGCACCCGCGACCGCGTGATCACATGCACCGCGTTGCGCGCGCCGCCGAAAACGCCGGCTGCCGGCGAGACGTCGTTCGCGACGATCCAGTCGCAGCCCTTGTTTTCGAGCTTCTGCACGGCCTGCGCGACGATGTTGCCGGTCTCCGCCGCGAAGCCGATCACGAGGCTCGGCCGGTTGGCGCCGCGTTTCGCTATGGTTTTCAGAATGTCCGGATTTTCGATGAGCTGCAGTTCCGGCGCCTCGGCGCTTTTCTTGATCTTCTCGGACCGGATGACGGCGGCGCGCCAATCGGCGACGGCGGCGCAGAACACCGCGATATCCGCCGGCAGCGCCGCTTCCGCCGCCTCCAGCATCTTCTGCGCCGTCTCGACGCGCACAATGTCCACGCCGCGCGGATCGGGCAGGGCGTTCGGTCCGGCCACCAGCCGCACGCGGGCGCCAAGCCGGGCGGCGGCCGCCGCGATGGCGTAACCCTGCTTGCCGCTGGAGCGATTGCCGATGAAGCGCACGGGATCGATAGGCTCAAAGGTCGGCCCGGCGGTCACGAGCACGGCGCGGCCCGCGAGCGGCTTCACGCTTTCGCCTTCCAGGATGCGCTCGGCGGCGGCGAGAATTTCGTCAACCTCCGCCATGCGGCCCACGCCATGCTCGCCGCAGGCCATCGCGCCCTCATTCGGCCCGGCGAACAGCACGCCGTCGGCCTTGAGCTGGGCGAGGTTGCGCCGCGTCGCGGGATGCTCCCACATGCGCCAGTTCATGGCGGGCGCGGCGAGCACCGGCTTGTCGGCGGCGAGCAGCACCGTGCTGGCGAGGTCGTCGGCGAGGCCATGCGCCATTTTCGCCATCAGGTTCGCCGTGGCGGGCGCGACGATGATCAAATCCGCCTCGCGCGACAGGCGGATGTGGCCGATCTCCGTCTCGTCCTTGAGGTCGAACAGCTCGGTGAAGGCCGGCGCCTCGCTGAGCACCGCGGCGGCCATCGGCGTGACGAAATGCTGGGCCGCGCGCGTGAGGATGCAGCGCACCTTGGCCCCGCGCTCCTTCGCGCGCCGGATCAAATCCAGGCACTTATAGGCGGCGACGCCCCCGCCGATAATGAGGAGAATGGATTTTCCTTGCATCGCGCCCCTCCGGCCCGCCGCATCTTAGCGCGATGGCGGGCGCCCGTCATGTCTCGCGCGAAAGCTATGCGAGTTGCCCGCCCGCTGTCAGGCGTTTGCGCCGCTGCGCGCCCCGCCCTCAACAGCGCGTTCGCGACGGCAGCTCGCGGCGTGCATGGCGTCCGCCGCCGCGTTGAGGTTTGCGGGCGCGCGATGGCCGATATTTTCATTCCAAGCAGCGCGCACCGCTCGCGAAAGAGCCGAAGGACCGCTCAAGGGCGCCTTCGCACCATGCGCTGGCTCACCAGCAACTGGTTACGCTATAAGAGCAGCTTTCGGCTTGGCCGTAATAGCCGGCGCCGCCGTAGCCCTGGCCGCCCCAGCCGCCATAGCCCTGTCCGCCCCAACCGCCGTAGCCTTGTCCGCCCCAGCCGCCGTAACCCTGTCCGCCCCAGCCGCCATAGCCTTGTCCGCCCCAACCGCCGTAACCCTGGCCGCCCCAGCCGCCATAGCCCTGTCCGCCCCAACCGCCATAGCCTTGCCCGCCCCAGCCACCGTAGCCCTGGCCGCCCCAACCGCCGTAGCCCTGGCCGCCCCAGCCGCCGTAGCCTTGCCCGCCCCAGCCGCCATAGCCCTGGCCGCCCCAACCGCCGAAATGGCGCCCGCCCCACGGGCCGCCACCGATGAAACCTCTTCCAACGTGACCAAAAAGGAGATGGCCCCAAACCAGCGTTACGCCGTTGTCGCCTTGCCCCGCTGCTGAGCCTTTCAGCAGCCCGGGAGAGACGCCTGCGAACGCGGTTTGCCCAGCCAGAGGTAGACTAGCCGCCAACGCCGCAGCAATAAGCGCATGTTTGACTTGCATCTTGCAACATTCCTTATTGTTGGGATTTGCAGGCTGTGGCATGATTATAGCCCTTGAAAAGCAGTACAGGCCGTAAAAGCAGCAGAAAATGACCTTAAATACTGGAATGACGATGAATATCTTTGCCTTAACCCAATGGTGAAAGCGTGTAGTTCTCTCGCGCTTTGCTTAACCGTGATTTTGACTCTGCTACCAAAGCTTGATTCAAGTAGAGGGCATGCCCCCGCTTATCTGCTTACATGGCGAATCGGTTGAGCGCCGCTCCTCCGGGCAGCTTGTTGGAAGAGAGGGACGCGATGCGCGCCGGGCAGGAACGGCAGCTCTCGGAACACAGCCCTTTGTCCGCCCACGCCTTCAACGGCCGGCCCGCGGCGGCCGGGGCTCGCACGCGAAAATCAGTGCGCCTTGAGTGGGGCTATGGCAAAGGGATGCGCGTTGTCCTGTTCGCAATGAAGCGCGGCGCAAATGGCGAAAGTGCTGTCGATCTCGTCCCAGGTGGTTTGCGGCCATGTCGGCAATTCCGCATCGGCCTTCGTGATGCAGCGCATGGGCCACGAGGTTCTCGCTGCGCCTACCATCATCCTCTCGAACCGGCCTGGATATAAGGCCATCGCGGGCGAACCCGTCGATCCCGCCGTGCTCGACGCCATGCTGGAAGCCGCCTCGCGGAACGGCTTTCTCGACGGCATCGACGCCATTCTGACAGGGTACGCGCCGGCGCCCGCCCATGTGGAATGCTGCCGGGCCTGGATCGAGCGCATCAAGCTGGCCAATCCCGGCGCCGTCTATCTGTGCGATCCCATCATCGGCGACGATCATTCCGGCGTGTACGTGAAAGAGGCCGCCGCGAGCGCGATCCGCGACCGGCTTATGCCGCTCGCCGATGTGCTGACGCCAAACGCCTTCGAGCTTGGATGGCTCGCGGGCCGCGCCATCGCCGATGCGAAAAGCGCCGTCGCCGCCGCGAAAAGTTTGGGCCGGCCTGCCGTCGTCGTGACATCCGCGCCAGCGAGCGGCCCGGCGATGCTCGCCAATATTTGCGTAAAGGGCGGCGAAATCGCCGCAACGCAGTCGCCGAGGAGGCTCGTGCACGCGCACGGAACGGGCGACTTTTTCGCCAGCGTGTTTCTCGCGCACAAGCTGAACGGCTTCGTCGTCAGCGCCGCGCTTCGAGCCGCCGCCGCCGCCATCGACCACGTTCTCGAACGCAGCGCCGGACGATCCGAACTGGCGCTGGTCGAGACGCAGGACTTCTGGGCCGCGAAGGCGCCCGCGCTCGCCCCGCTTGCGCCCCTGTGAGCGCGGCGGTGGAGGTCGTGGATGGATGCCGCGCCGGTTGGGTCCGCGTGCTGAGGCAGGCGGCGGCCCCGTTCCAGAAGCGAGCCTTCATCGCGGCGAATTTCCGCGAGGCGCTGGCGCGATGCGCGCACGCGGCGGCCGTCGCCATCGACTGTGTCTCGCATAGGCCTTGAGACAGAGGCGAGATCGGCATGGCTTTGGACCGGGCTGAACGCCGAAAGCACGCTGGTATTCACAATGAGTTTATGTAATCGAGATACCTCAGGCTAGGGAAGAGATCTGCCGGGGTTTCTCTCGACCTTCTTTTTTGCAGCGAGGTGGAACGCGGGCCTATGGACATCTATAACATCGGTTTTATTTTGGAGCAGGCCCTTGGCCACGTCACCCACACAAAGAATCTCCAAACGAATGTGCCTGACGATCCTGAAATACGCGCTTACTGGGGGTTGATTCCGTTCGAGACGACGGGAATCGTGAGCCACATCCCAGTCTATAAGAGCAACTGGACCGTACGCGCTGGACTGCGGGCGCGCCGCGCGGTGGCCGGGATCGCTCGCCAGACGAGACTCGACGCGCTGTTCTTCCATACACAGGTGCCAGCCGTCCTGGCTACGAGCTGGCTTCATAAGATCCCGAGCATTGTCTCGCTCGACGCCACACCAATGCAGTATGACCAACTCGGCGCCTTTTACCGGCACAAGCAGGGGCCGGGTTGGCTGGAAGCGCTGAAGTGGCGTCTGAATCGGGACTGCTACCGCGCCGCACGCCATATTGTGGCGTGGAGCGAATGGACCAAGCAAGGCTTGATCGGCGATTACGAGGCGCCTGCCGATAAAATCACAGTCATCCCGCCCGGCGTAAATGTCTGCGACTGGAAGCGCCCGGCGCCACGCGTCCGGCACGATGGCCCGGTAAAAATCCTTTTCGTCGGGGCAGATCTGGAGCGCAAGGGAGGCCTGCTCCTGATCGAGGCGTTCCGCGCCCTGCGCGAGCTCGGAATCGAACTGCATTTGGTGACCAAGGATAAGGTCGAGCCAGAGCCCGGCCTCTTCGTCTACAACAACATGCAGCCTAACAGCCAGTCCCTCAAGGATCTCTACTATAGTTGCGACATCTTCGCCTTGCCAACGTTCGGCGATTGCCTGCCAATGGTGCTCTCCGAGGCGGGCGCTGCTGGCTTGGCGACGGTCTCCACAAAGGTGGCAGGAATCCCGGAAATTGTGCGCGACGGAGAGACCGGGCTGACCGTGCCGGCGGGCGATACGGGAGCAATTGTCGAGGCCCTGCGACGGCTGGCCACGAGCCCCGATCTGCGCATGAGCCTGGGCGAACGGGCGATGGCCCACGTCGCCCGCGAGTACGACGCTCAGAAGAATGCCGCCCGCCTGCTTGGCTTGCTGAAAGGAGAGGCGCACCTGGCCCGCAGAAAAATGAAGTGCGCGCATGAGTAACCAGGTACTATTGACTGTCTCGGGCGCCATCCCCACAGACCTGGACAGTCAGATTGCGGCAGGCTTGCGCCCACGAGCAGACTACCAGCTCCTCGCCCAGACATTCGGCGCGGATCTGCTGGACTATTCGGCGGCGCGGGGGATGGCTGGCCCCTTCGGAAAGCTTCTGGAGCGAATTGGAGGGCCGGAATTGATGCTGGCCTGGACCTGTTTCACACTCCGCCGGCGCTACAAGGTTATTTTCACCGACGGCGAGCAGATCGGGCTGCCTTTGGCGCTGCTGATGAAGTTCCTCGGTGCGGGCCGCCGTCCCAGGCATCTGATGATCGTCCATGTCATTTCTGTGCCCAAGAAAATGTTTTTCCTCGACCGGCTCGGCGTGCAGAGCCACATCGACGCCTTTCTTGTCTACGCTTCCGCGCAGAAGCGGTTTATCGAACGGCGCTGGAATATTCCTGCCGAGCGGGTTGTCTTCACCCCATTCATGGTGGATAGCGACTTCTTCGCTCCTGACAAAGCGCTGCCCAACCGAGCGGAGCCGATGATTTGCGCGGTTGGGCTGGAACGCCGCGACTACCGGACTCTCCTGAAGGCCGTCGAAGGGCTGCCGGCAAAGGTGGTGATCGCTGCGGCCAGCCCGTGGTCGAAACGCAGCGACAGCACGCAGGGCCAAACAATCCCTGCCAATGTCGAGGTGCGCCGTTTCAGCCAGTACGAGCTGCGCCAGCTTTACGCCGGCAGCCGCTTCCTGGTGATGCCACTGGAGAATGTGGAGTTTCAGGCCGGTATCACCGCCATCCTGGAGGCGATGGCGATGGAACTGGCGGTGGTCTGCTCACGAACGCCCGGTCAGACCGACGCCGTCATCGATGGAGAGACAGGCGTCTATGTGTCTCCGGAAGATCCCGCCGCTCTGCGGGCGGCCCTGGAGCGCCTGCTGGGGCGCCCTGCCGAGGCCGAGCGCATGGGCAAGGCTGGGCGGCGCCTCGTGCTCCAGCAGATGAGCCTCGACTGCTACGCCGGGCGGCTGGGCGCGATTGTCAGCAAGGCGATCGGGCCTTAATGCGTTCCCATGCTTGGACCCTTTACGACTTCGGAGATCTCCTGTGGCGGAACTCATTTCCACCCTGACTTGGCTGCCGATTGCCGGGGAGTTGGGGCTTGCGCCGATTGCCGGCTACCTGCTGCTCCTGACCGGCGCGGCCCTGTTTGCGAAGCGCAAGACTCAGCCGCGCGATGGCGAGCCCTCCACCCGCTTTGTGATCATGGCGCCGGCCCACAACGAGGAGCGGCTGCTGCCCCAGCTCCTGGAGAGTCTGGCCCAGATGGACTACCCGCGCGAGCTGTACACGGTCCATGTGGTGGCCGATAACTGTAGCGACCGAACCGCCGAAGTTGCGCGCGCACGCGGCGCGATCGTCCACGAGCGGTTCAACGCCGGGCTGCGCGGCAAAGGCCACGCGCTGGAGTGGCTCCTCCAACAGATCTGGGAGCGTGGTTACGAGCACGACGCAATCGTCATCCTCGACGCCGACTTAATCGTCTCGCCGAACTTCCTCAGCGTCATGGACGCGCGCGCGAGCAGGGGCGAACGGGTGATCCAGGCCTACTACGCGGTCCGCGCGCCGGAGAAATCCCAGGGCGCGGGTATCCGCGCGGTGGCCCTGACAGCGGTGCACTATCTACGACCCCAGGGCCGTATGGTGCTGGGCGGCTCGGCGGGGCTCAAGGGAAATGGCATGGTGTTCGCCGGCGATATCCTGCGCACGCACCGCTGGACGGCCTCGCTGACCGAGGACATCGAGTACCATATGAAGCTGATCCGGGCCGGCGAGCGGGCCATGTTCGCGCCCGATGCGGTGGTCTGGGCCGAGATGCCCGACAGCCTGAGAGCCTCGCAGACCCAGAACGAGCGCTGGGAGCGCGGGCGCATGGACATGATCAAGTCCTACGTCCCGGGCCTGATCGGCGAGGGACTTCGCCGGCGCAGCTTCCTCCTGCTCGATGCGGCCATCGAGCAGCTGATCCCACCCTTTTCGGTTCTCGCGGGCCTTAGCGGAATTGCCCTGCTATCCTCCCTGCTCCTGGGAAGCCGCACGGCCATCGCCCTGGCGGCGGCGATTTTAGCCGGACAGGCGATCTACATCTTTAGCGGGCTCCTCATGGCCCGCGCGCCGCTGAGTGTCTATAAGTCGCTGCTTTTTGCTCCCGCTTTTGTCGCTTGGAAGCTTGTGCTCTACGGGCGGCTGCTTCTAGGGATCAAACCGCGTGAATGGGTGCGCACGGCGCGCAACCAGGACCCCAATTCCTAACCCATCTTATTCGCCCCAAAGCCCGATCATATTGGGACAGCCACCGGTCAAACGCCCAGCGGTTCCAGCGAAGGTCACACCTCGCGGACTGGTTTGAGCAGGTTCGCTGTGAACGCGTTGGAGGTTGACGATCCGGGCTCCAGGGGCTTCGCGCCCCGCCATTCATGGCCCGGATTGCTGCAATCCGAACGCTACGAGGCTGAACAGCTCCGCTTCCGGGCAGCATGAGGCGAGCGAGACCCGGATGCGGCTTGCGGTTTCAGTAATGCGGCCGGCGATTTTCAGCAGCCGCAAGCGAATGGTGGCGAATTCGCTTTGCCGGGCAGGGTTCCAGGATGGCGCGCAATCGCGGAGATCGAGCAGCAGCCAATAGGCGGCGGTGTGCAGAATGAGGCGGAACTGATTGGCAAGCGGCGAACGGCAGCTCGTGCGATCCGAAGCGGTTTGAGCCTTATGCTGCTTGATCAGGTTTTCGGCTTGGCCGCGTGCGCAATAGAGCGTCGCGTAAATGTATTCCGCGCTGCCCTTCTTCAGCGAGGTGACCACATAACGGATATCGAGGCCCCGGCGAAGCATATCGTCTTCCTGGCTCGCGCTGGCCTCGATCCGCGCCACGGCGCGGCGTTCCCTGGCCCAGGATTTGGCGGCATAGCGCTTCTCGGCATAACCACGCAGCACGGCATGCTGGCCCTCAGCGCGGCGCACGCGGATATCGTCGGCGGCGGTCTCCACGAGCCTGTCGAGCACGGCATTGCCGGAAAGCCCGAAAATGTAATCGACGCCGTTCGCCTCGCACCAGGTCATCGCTTCCTCGCGGCCGTAATGGCTATCGCCGCGGATGGTGATGCGGGTGTTGGGCCAATGCCGGCGGATGCGGCGGATCAGGCGGCGCAGCCAGCCGCGAACTTCCTTGCCCGATGGCGTCTTGCCGGGGCGCAGGATCACGGCCACTGGGCGGCCGGTTGCGGTGTCGTAGATGTGGATCGGCAGAAAGCAGCGCTCGTCGTAATGAGCGTTCCATTCCGCCAGTTTCTGGCGGCCGTGCACGATATCGAGCGTATCGTCGATGTCCAGAACCACCGAAGCGGGCTGCTTCGAGTAGCTGGCGCACCAAATATCGATCAGCGCATAAGTGAGCCGGACGATCTCTTTCAGCGTAGGCGCGTTCTCCCAGCGTGAAACAGTTGCCTGCGAGCATAAATCCGCACCCGTATCTGGAAGCCGCCCGCAGGCGAGCTTGAAGGCAGGGTCGGTTCGCAGAAAGTGAAAGTCATTGCCGTCCGGATAGCCGCAGGCAATCGCAAACATGCGCGCTCTGAGCACATCCTCGACTGTGTGGGTGATATGCGCCGGGTCGCGCGGATCGTCGATCAGAGCGGCAAGCGTTCTGGCTATCGCCCGGCGGCGCTCGGCAAGCGAAAGCAAGATCACGCCGCTGTCAGAGGAAAGACGGCCGCCATCGAATGCGGCTGTGACTTTCTTGCGCGACACAGCTGGCAAGGTAAAGGTAAGCGGGCTATCGTCGGTCATGGCGGGTGTGGCTCAGCTGTTTGACGTGCGCTGGATGGTTTCGACACCCATTTCCTACGCAAGTTCAATCTCTTGCGCTACTCCCGCCAGCCAAATCCCCCCGCCGGGTGAATAAGAACGGCTAAAGGGCTCATATATATATCTTGCCGGTTTCGCCTTGAGGCGCAAAAGCTGCCTGGGTCCGTACGGCCATCGGCTGCATAAAGCTCGGCAAGATTTTACCTTATCGAGCGTCGAAAACAGCACTCATCAAGCCCGGACATTTCCGTTGAGCTACCTAAACCTGCGTCTCAGGCGTTTGAAATAGGGTTCGATGAAACGCCCAACGGCTGCGGCGTATACGGTCGAGATCAGTATCGCGGCCGGGAAATGGATGTACGCCTGCGAGAAGAACGCGGGCATATTTTTGTCGATTGACCGAATGACTACAAAATGGATCAGGTAGATTGTGTAGGAGGAGGCGCCCAGAGTTATTGCCCAGGAAGTATTGAGATATCGAAAGATCTCATTTTGCGAGAAGCGAACGGCGAAATAGAAGAGCGGCATCAAGGCGAGCCCCTGAATGCTGTAGCGCCAAGTTTCACGGAATGCCGGTTCGCGATAGACCAAAGTGAGGAGGAGCGCACCAACGGCGATTGCGAACAAGGCCCACTGAGCTGGGGACATCGAACCAGACCGATATTGCTGACGCACCGGGTTCATGACCAGCGCCAGTATGCATCCATACATGATAGAGTCGATGCGCGTATCCGAAGAGTAATAGGTCCTTTCCATATGAAAGCCTGCGGTGTGTACAAGATAAATTCGCCAAGCGAGGATAACGAGACAAAAAATTGCAAACAACCCGCCGATTGTGCGCGGTCGAAGAGCGGCGCCAAGAAGAAGGGTCATGAGGACAGGGTAAACGATATAGAAGTGCTCTTCGACGGCTAGGGACCACAAAATGCCGGTCCCATCTGGGACCGTATTGCCCGCATCGAAGAACAGCGCATAATAGTTGGCGAAATAAAGAAGTTGGGCGGCTAACCCTTTAGCAGTGATGCCTCCGCCGAGCAGCCCGGAATAGGTAAGTCCATAGGCTATTGCCAGAGAGACGATCAAGGGAGGCATTAGTCTAAACACGCGACGAGCGTAGAAATACTGAATCTTTATTCCGCCCGTGCGTTCATATTCTGCCAGCATCAGGGTCGAGATCAGGTAACCGCTGAGAAAAAAGAAGATTGTGACGCCAAGGCCGCCCGGCACGAATAAATCGAAGCCGGAGTGCGCCAAAACCACAATCAGCACCGAAATCGCCCGGATGCCGTCCAGCGATGGAATGACCTCCGATCGGTGGGACAGAAGTTCAGTCTTGCGTGTCGCCTCTCGATGCGCGGAACCGGCGCCGTCGTTAAGTGGGGCAACCAATTGAGCCTTGCGCTCACGAAAAGAAAGGAACGCCATGAAGAAACCTACCAAATGATCGCCGTTGTCCCCGCGGCAAGGAATTTTTCAGCGCGCCAGCTTCAGTTCGGTGAGTTTTCGGTATATCCCTCCGGGTTTGCGAGCCGGAGGGACTAGCGGTTCTAAAAGTCTGTCATGTCAGATACATATGATAAAAGATCCGGGGACAGTCGATCAGATAACGCGAAGCCATTCGTCGCGGATCGGAAAGAAGACGGTGCAGCCATTCCAACCCGGCCTTTTGCATCCAGACAGGCGCTCGCCGCTGTTTCCCGGTTAGAAAGTCGATCGAAGCGCCTATACACAGTCCAATCCCCGTAGCCTGCGGGTGATCGGCAATATGGCAGGCGAGGATCTCCTGCTGAGGCATTCCAACTGCGAGAAAAACTAGCGGAGCTTGTTTCTCGACGACGAAATCGACACATCTTCGGATTTCAAGCTCCGATTTGATGAATCCCATAGGTGGCGTGTAAACGGCGACATCCAGGCCCGGATATTTTTCCATTAGCGCCGCGCAAGCCGAGACCGTCGGACCGATGATTGCTATCGTAAGACGCAGCTCAGCTGCACGCGAAATTAGGCAAGATGTCAAATCGCTGCCTGTGATTACGGGCAGCGTCTGACGGTTGAACCAAGCAAGACGGCTCAGCACGCGGCTATCGCAAAACACACGCCATGCCCGCTTATAGAGCGGTTGTATGGTCCCTGGAGCGTCGAGCATTTTTACCATGTGATGCACATTCGGTGTCACCACATACTTAAAAACTCCACGCGTCTCCGTCAGGATGCTGCAAACAGCTTCCTCAATCGATCCGGTGTCAAATCGAAGCCCGAGGAAATAAACGCTTTGTGTAGCCGACATAGCTGCCCCTTTGCAATCTTGCTAACACAAAGTAAATAAGGAATCAACAGCTTAAGCTGCGGTGTCGCTTCGGGCACGGCGCCCTCCGCAGCGCCCAGGCCCTTCAAGCCGCCCCTATTCATGAAGGCCGATTTCGCCGGCATCGCTTTTTCGGTTGTTTGAGTTGGCCGCGCGCCGCCGTTGGGATCTCACCGCGCGATGACCTGTACTCAATGGGAAAAGCGCTGGAGGGATGGGGAGGGCCGCAAGGGGCGTCTGCCCCGGCGTTCAGACTTGACCTTTATTAAAGGTGCTCCGATCGGGCGGCCGCGTAACAAGAAGAGGTCCCCGTCAGCATCGGTAATTAATGCTAGGCACATAATGTATGGGGAATGGTCATCCCTTCGTCTTCGTCATCTGTAAGGAGAAGGCTATATCGCAGTACAGAGGAGGCTGTTAAGCAACCATCCCGCATAATTGCCCTCTTTGTATATAGATAAATAAACGGAGAGTCCTTAGATGAGCAAGCCGGCAGAGTTGGGGGCGCAGGCTACGGACAAGACAGAGCGGCCGCCAAAGAAGAGGCGCACGCTTAGAGGGCTCTGGGGAAACAGTTGGGCGGTGCTACGGGCGCGCTGGTACTTCCGCAAGGCGACCTACCTGGGGGCCCGAGTGCGGCTCTGGGGCCATCCTGTGGTGCAGAACCATGGAAGGATGATAATTGGCGACGGAGCGCGCCTTTCCTCAGCAATCGGTACGTTGGAGCTTTCCGTCGGAGCGGAGGGCGTCATGGAAATTGGCGAGGACAGCTTCATTAACCACGGCTGCTTGATCGCGGCCAGTCAGCTTGTGCGAATCGGAGCCCACTGTAATATTGGGCCGTATGCGATCATGATGGACAACGACTTCCACAGGATCGAGCCCGAGCGTCGCATGGAGATTCCGCCCTCCGCGCCGATCGTTCTTGAGGAGAATGTCTGGCTTGGCGCCAGGGTCATAGTGATGCGCGGCGTGACGATTGGCGCCGGAAGCGTTATCGGAGCCGGGAGCGTTGTGAACAGGGATATCCCGCCACGCTGTCTCGCTGCGGGTGTGCCTGCTAGAGTAATCCGGAACCTGTAACGATAAGGCTGCTCTCTATGATCAGGGTTAGCATCGTTATTCCGACTTATAACCGCATAGCCCGCCTCAAGCAGGTGATTGCCGCCATCGAACGGCAGACCTACCCGCTGGAGAACATGGAGGTGATTGTCGTCTCCGATGGCTGCGCCGACGGCACGGACGAATACCTAACCAATATAGAGACGCCTCTCAACCTGCGATTTTTAGTTCAGCAGAACAGCGGGCCGGCAGCAGCGCGCAATAACGGATTCCGTAGCGCGCGCGGCGAGGACGTGCTCTTCATCGATGACGATGTTGTCCCCAGCCCTCAATTGGTGGCTGAGCATATGCGGCTGCACGCTGCGCGCCCGGGCCTTGTGGTGGTCGGCCCGATGATCGCCCCGCCGGACTTCGTACACTCCCCGTGGGTGGCCTGGGAGCAGGCAATGCTGGAGAAGCAATACGCGGCTATGCGACGTGGCGACTGGGCTCCCACAGCCAGGCAGTTCTACACCGGCAACACCTCCCTGCCGCGTCAGATGCTCATCAACTCAGGCGGGTTCGACGAGCGATTCCGGCGGGCCGAAGATATCGAGCTAGCTTACCGGCTTGAGAAGCTCGGCGTAGAGTTCTTCTTTTCTATGGAGGCGGTAGGCTACCACTACGCAGAGCGCAGCTTTAGACTCCTGGCTACAAACCCCCTACGCCTATGGCAGGTATGAAATCGTATTTAGCCGCGAGATCAAGCCCCAGCTCCTGACCTTTATCCGCGAGCATTTCACTAAGCGCAATCCGCTCATTCGTGCGGTGATAGAAATTTCCCTCGACCGGCCGCCGATCAGCAGCGCCGTGCAGGCCGCTGCGAAACAGGCCGCAAGTTTGGGTCGCCGCTGCGGCGCGCCTGGCCTGCGGCTAGCGCAGGCGGCGTATAGCGTCATATTCAACCTGCGCTACTACCAGGGGGTCGCCGATGAACTGGGCGGACGCAAGGTCTTTTTCAGTGATGCGAAGGCAGGCCCAGCTTTGTAAAGACTTTCATTAGGGACTCGGCGTGGAGGAGCCATGTTTGAGCTATTGTCCAGGCAACATCCACACCCCATGGCGGCTAGGTGCGCGACCGGGTGGCGTCAAGCCAGCCGGCCAGCCACTTGTCTCTCGTAGCGCCACTGGCATAAAGTTGCCGGTCTCCTAGGCTAGCATCAAGACGATCTGCGAGCGGGCCGATCAGCTCAACCCGATCGCCGCGTTCCTGACGCCCTGACCCGCGAGCGCAATGCGAATGAGGGAGGGCAGCGACTTGGCGCCGAGCTTGCGCATGATGGCGGCGCGGTGATTGTCCACCGTGCGCTGGCTCAGATTCAAATCCGTGGCGATGGTCTTGGTCGGCGCGCCAGCGAGCACGAGGTCGAGGATCTGCCGCTGGCGCAAGGTCAATCCTCTCATCTTGGCCTCGGCCTCGTTTTTCTCCAACGTGCTGGATTGCTCGCCGGAAGCGTCGAAGGCGCGCCGGATGCAGCCGAGCAGCTCGTCCTGGCGGACGGGCTTCTGCAGAAAATCCATCGCGCCAGCCTTCATGGCCTGGACCGCCATCGCCACGTCGCCATAGGCCGTTATGACGACGACCGAGAGCTGCGATTGCATGGCCGCCAGGTGCTCGATCAATTGCAGGCCCCCGACGCCCGGCATTTTCGCGTCGGCGATCAGGCAGCCGGTCTGCCCGGTCTTGAACGACTTGAGGAAATCGGCGCCGTCCGCGAAGACCCTGGCGGCGTAGCCGTGCCGCTCGACCGCATCGCGCATGGTTTCGCGGATTTGGGCGTCGTCGTCGACGATGAAAACGGCGGGCATCTGCGCGGCGCTGCTTTGTGGCGCGGCGGCTCCTTCATCCGCGCCTGCGGGCGCCGCGATGAACGCCGGGGCGCTCTCCGGCTCGGGCGCATCCCAGCCTCTATCCGCATTCTCCGGCCCTGCATCGTCGCACCCCATGTCGAGAAGCCGGTCGAGCATTTCGGACATGGCGGCGACGCCCTGATCGAGCCGGTCGATCAGCTTCCTCGCTTTCGGATCGGAAACGCTGCCCGCGAGCATGCCTTGCACGAGGCAGATCGTCTGCAGCGGCTGGCGCAGCGTGTGGTTCGCGGCGGCGAGGATGCGCTCCCGCATGCGGTTCGCCCGCTCGGCCTCGGCTTTTGCCGCGCGAAGCTCTTCGGCGAGGCTTTGTCGGCCGGCCGCATCTTCGAGGGAAAGTACGATGGTCTTGCCGCCGTGCGGCCCCCGGATTTCGCGCGCCGTCAGATGCAGCCTTCGCGCCTGCGTCCGGACGGTATGCTGGCCGCCGGTGCCGCAAAGCGCGGCCTCTACGGCGGGAGCGAGATCGAAAGCATCGTCCTGGGCGCCGGGCGCCCCTTTCATGGCGGCATAGAAGGAAGGGCTTGCGAAGACGACCCGCAAAAACTCATCGAGCACCGCGAGCGGATGCGCCGCGTTGGCGACAATGCTCCTGGCGTAGGCCGTATCCTCCGCGACCCCGGCTTCGCCATCGAGACATTCAGAAACAAGCTGGCTCGACATAGTTAGAAAATCATTCGGAAGGCTTTGGTGTTCCGCAGCTTCGCCGTTCGCCCCGCAGCGGCAGCGGCCTGCGCCGGCGCTTTTCTTCTTGGCCTCTATTTCATCCTGTGATGGCATGCGCAATGTCCCGCGGTCGCTCAGGAAAGTTGTAGGTTAGCACGCCTTTTCAAATAAGTACTATTATCTTTAGCTGCGCCCTAGAGCCCCTCTTTTTCGACCGCAGCGATGAGCCTGCTCCGCTCCCGCGCGATTGAATACAGCATCGCCGCCAAAAGAACCGGCCATCCCACGAAAAGCGCGTATCGAGCGTTGATTCCGGCCAGGATTTCCTTTGCTCCGTCCTCGCCAAGCGCTTTTTCCAGCGCCGGAATCGCTTGCGGCGACGCGGCCAGCTGCGTGAAAAGCGCCCTCAGGAATTCTGCGGCCACGGGCAGATTGTTGGATTTGATGAGCGCAGCCACCCGGGTCAGGATCGGGGCGAGGGACAGGTCCGCCACAAATTCCGGAAGCTTTGCTGCATCCAGGTTCTTGACGCCCAGCGCCGCCTTCACGATGGCGGCGACGACGCCCGGCAGGTCTTCGGAAGCGCCGGCGGCGGCCGCTTCTCCCGCGACCGGAAGCGCCGCTGCGGGAACGGCGGCCACGCTGCGCTCTGTCATCTGCTCGGCGAGCATTGTCTGCCCCGGCTCCGCGTAGAGGATGGCTTCCTCCGCCGGTATGCCGCCGAGCACGCCGGTGAGGTCTCCGAACAGCCGCTCATTGAGGCCTTCGATGGCGCTGACGTTGTCCGTCGAGAAATTCGTGTACAGGGCGCTGGCAAGCAGGTTCTCCGCCTGCCCTTTCGCAACCGCGATGACCTGGATCACGTCGCGGCTGCGGTCGCCGACTTGCGCTTTCGCTATCGAGCCGAAAGCCGGAACGAGACCCGCCGCGAGGCCCCCCTGCAATATCGCTCTCCGTCTCAGCATGAAACGTCTCCCCTGTGATCTCCCGCGCGACAAGAAACTCCTTCGGCGCGGGCAGATCAAGTCCTGCGTGCGCGGGACGCGGCGGGACCAACCGCGCCCATTCAAAACGCTGGATTGCTAAGCGCGAGCGGTTGGGCATTATTGAAGAAGAAAGCGCGGCTTCGAACCTCGATTAAGGCCATCGTCCCATGTCCCTCGATCCAATTCGCTACGTTCAGCCCGTCTACCGGCCGCCGAGCGAGGCGCAATCCCTGATCCTGCCGGTGACGGATGGCTGCTCGTGGAATCGCTGCACCTTCTGCGAGATGTACAAGGCGCCGCAAAAAGCGTTCCGCCCTCGAAGCGAGGAAGAGGTGCTGGAGAGCATAAGGCTCTGCGGCGAGGAGTTCGGCAGCGATGTTCGCCGGGTGTTCCTGGCCGACGGGGACGCGCTGGCGCTATCGACGCGGCGCCTCATAACGGTGCTGGAGGCCATCCGCCGGCATCTTCCCACGGTGCGCCGGGTGTCGAGCTACTGCCTGCCGCGAAACTTGCGCAAGAAATCGGTGGAGGAGCTGAAGGAACTGGCCGCGCTCGGCCTTTCGCTCGTCTATGCCGGCGCCGAGTCGGGCGACGACGAGGTGCTTGCACGCGTGAACAAGGGCGAGACCTTCGCGACCACGCTCGACGCGCTGCAGAAACTCGGGCAGGCGGGGATCAAGCGCTCGGTCATGATCCTGAACGGCCTTGGCGGCCAGGCGCTCTCGCGCCGGCATGCGGCGAATTCGGCGGCGCTGATGAATGCGTGCGAGCCCGAATACCTCGCCACGCTGGTCGTGAGCTTCCCCTTGGGCGAGGAGCGTTTGCGCGCCGAGTTTCCCGATTTCGAGCCCTTGAGCGTCGTGGGCTCGATGGAGGAGATGGAGGCGTTCATTTCCGCGCTTGAGCTGAAGCGCACGATCTTCAGAAGCGATCACGCGTCGAACTGGCTCGTCCTCAAAGGCGTGCTCGGCGCCGACAAGCAGCGTTTCCTTGAGCAGTTGCGCGCCGCCATCGCCGCTCCCGAGGCGGCTCCGCTGCGGCCCGCCTGGGCGCGAGGATTGTAGCGCCGCGCCCGCTCAATACGCGTTCTCGGCGAAGACCGGCGTCACGTCGCCGCCCCATTCGCCATGATAGCGGGCGAGAAGCACGTCGGCGGCGGTTTGCCCCCGATCCACGAATTCCCACAGCGGCCTGAGGAACGAGCTTTCGTCGTCGAACAGATTCGAATGACCGCGCGCCTTGAGCCCGGCGGCAGAGATTTCCAGCATGGTGCGCGCCACATCGCGCACGGTCCCGCCGCGAAACGGCGTCTTCAGCGCAAGCCTCGGCGTATCGTTGCGAAGCTGCTGGCGCTCCTCGGCCGTCCAATCCTCGATGAGATCGTAGGCGGCGTCGAGGCTCGACTGATCGTAGAGCAGGCCCGCCCACAGCGCCGGCAACGCACAGAGGTTGCGCCACGGCCCGCTGTCGGCGCCGCGCATCTCCAGATAGCGCTTCAGCCGCACCTCGGGGAAGATCGTGGTCAAATGGTCGGCCCAATCGTCGATGGTGGGCTTTTCCCCCGGAAGCTGGGGCAGCTTGCCTTCCAGAAAGGCGCGGAAAGACTGGCCGGACGCATCGATATATTTCTTGTCGCGGCGCACGAAATACATCGGCACGCCGAGCGCATAATCCACATAGCGCTCATAGCCCATGCCGCCGTCGAACACGAAGGGCAGCATGCCGGCGCGCGCATTGTCGGTGTCGAGCCAGATCGCGCTGCGCAGGCTCAGGAAACCGCTGGGCTTGCCTTCCTTGAAGGGCGAATTGGCGAACAGCGCGGTCGCGATGGGCTGCAGCGCGAGCGACACGCGAAACTTCTTCACCATGTCCGCTTCATCGGAGAAGTCGAGGTTCACCTGCACGGTGGCGGTGCGGTACATCATGTCGAGGCCGAGCGAGCCGACCTTCGGCATATAGGCGGTCATGATGCCGTAGCGGCTCTTCGGCATGCGCGGCGTCTCCTCCCGCGTCCACAGCGGCGAGAAGCCGAGCGCCAGGAAGGCGATGCCGAGCGGGTCCGCGATCTGGCGGACTTGCTGGAGATGGCGGCCGACCTCTTCGCAGGTCTGGAAGATTGTCGTCACCGGCGCGCCTGACAGTTCGAACTGGCCGCCGGGCTCCAGCGTGATCGACCCGCCGAGCTGCTCCGACGGCTCCTCCAGCGCGATCACCTTGTCGAGGTCGTAGCCGGGGCGCCATCCGAAGCGGTCCGCCAGGCCGCTCAGGAGCGCGCCGATGCCCGCCGGGCCTTCGTAGGGCACGGGCCGCAAACTGTCGCGGTAGAAGGGGATCTTCTCGTGTTCGGTGCCGATGCGCCATTCGGCCTTGGGCTTGGCGCCTTTTTCGATATGCGCGACGAGATCGTCGCGGCTCTGGATAAGAGAGGCTTCTTTACCGCTGGCTGCCATGAGGTTCCGATCTGTCGCAACTTATGTTTGAGACCTTTTTGCACACCAATATCACCGTTTGAATATAACGGCTCGCATCTGTGCTTCGTTCAAGGGCGCCAGTCGCCCCAGACTGCGTTCAGGAGGGCGAGAACGGCCACAGCCGCTGTATCGGCGCGCATGATCCGCGGTCCGAGCGATATGGGACATACAAACTCGCGGGAAAGCAACCCTTCCCTCTCGCTTTCGGAGAAGCCGCCTTCGGGGCCGATCAGCGCCGTGATCCTTCTTCCCTTGAGCGTCTCCAACGCATCGAGCGGAGACGAAGCTTGAGCGCGTTCGTCGCAAAAAACTATAGTTCGGCCGTTTTCGCAAGACTTGACCAAGGCCTCAAGTTTGACAGGCGCCTCAACGGCGGGGATGGAGAGGACGCCGCATTGCTCGGCGGCTTCGATGGCGTTCGCGCGCATCCGCCCGGCGTTCACCCGCGATACCGCCGTGTGCGCCGTGATGACGGGCTGCAGCGCGGAGGCGCCCATTTCCACGGCCTTCTGAACCATGTAGTCGAGCCTTCCCTGTTTCAGCGGCGCGAACGCATAATGGATGTCCTGGATCGCCGTCTGCTCGCGCACTTTCTCGACCGGACGAATGGCGCAGAGCTTTTTCGCGGCCACGATTTCGGCGCGCCACTCTCCCGACTTCCCGTCGAAGACGAGAAGGCGCGAGCCCTTCGAAAGTCTCAGAACGTTCAGAAGATAATGCGATTGCGCCTGCGACAGCGCCGTTTCCGCGCCGCCGCCGTCAAGATTTGCGACAAAGAGCCTTTGTTCAGCCATTGCGCGCATATACGTTTTGTGTTGAGGACATAAGACATTCCCGAAATTCTAGCATAGTCTTTGCATTATCGGGCGCTGCGAGGAAATCACGTGCAAAAGAGCGAGAAATGCCGGTAGCTTGGCCCGATGCAGACAGCAAAGGCGCGGGCGCGATGCCCGACGCGCCGCGGAAGAATTGGGTCGACCGCTTCGCTCCCGGGAAGCTCCGGCCCTGGCTGCGCCTCATACGCGCCGACCGCCCCATCGGCGTCTGGCTGCTGCTTTGGCCATGCTGGTGGTCCACGGCGCTCGCCGCGCGCGCTGAACAGGAACTTCCGGATATTTGGCTGCTCATTCTTTTTGCCATAGGCGCCTTCGCCATGCGCAGCGCCGGCTGCATCTACAACGACATTCTCGACCGCGATATCGATGCAAAAGTGGCGCGGACGCAAGCCCGTCCGCTTGCGAGCGGATCGATTTCCGTGCGCGCCGCATTCGCGCTGATCGTAGCGCTGTGCTTTGTGGGGCTTGGCGTGCTCATCCAGTTCAACGTGTTCGCGATATGCCTCGGCTTCGCGTCCGTGGGCGTCGTGCTGATCTATCCCCTGATGAAGCGCGTCACTTTCTGGCCGCAGGCGTTTCTCGGGCTCGCCTTCTCCTGGGGTGCGCTCATGGGATGGGCCGCCACCTTTGGCGCGCTGGACCTGGCGCCCATTGTGCTTTACGGCGCCGCCATCGCCTGGACGATCGGCTACGATACGATCTATGCGCATCAGGACCGGGAGGACGACGAGATGATCGGCCTGAAATCGACGGCGCTGCGCTTCGGCAGGAACACGCCGATCTGGCTCAGCCTGTTCTACGGCCTGACCGTGGGCGGCCTCGCGTTCTCCGGCTGGCTGGTTGGAGCCGGCGTTCTGTTCTATGCGGGGCTCGCGCTTGCCGGCGCTCACCTGACTTGGCAGGTGGCCACGCTCGACATCGACGACGCCCAGAACTGTCTCGACCGCTTTCGCGGCAATCACGCGTTCGGCGCCATCGTATTCCTGGCTCTCGTTGTCGATGCGATTCCGGTTGCGATATCCGCGTGAAGCCTGCATTTAGGCGACATGAGGGATAACCGAACCGAAGATTTCGAGCTTCTCCGCAGCGCGGCGCAAGAGGCGGGCCGCGTGGCGCTCAGCTATTTCGGCCGCACTATCGAAAAGCACAAAAAGGCGGACGGCTCGGCCGTCACCGAGGCGGACCACGCCGTCGATGCGCTGGTCGCCGAACGGCTGCGCGTCTCGCGGCCCGATTATGGCTGGCTCTCCGAGGAAAGCGCCGAGCACGGAAGCCGGCTTGAAGCCCGCCGGGTCTGGGTGGTCGATCCCATCGACGGGACGCGCGCCTTCATCGCGGGCCGCGACGATTGGACCGTCGCGCTCGCTCTCGTCGAGGATGGCGCGCCCACGCTCGCAGCCGTCGTCAACCCGCTTCGCGGCGAGACATACGAAGCGCGCGCGGGTGGCGGCGCTTTTCTCAACGGCCGGCGATCCGCCCGAGCGAGAAAGACGCGCTTACCGGCGCGAAGCTGCTCGCGCCCGATTCGATGCTGAAAAACAATCGATGGCGCACGCCTTGGCCCGCGATCGAGCCTGTATGGGCGAACTCGATCCTCTATCGCCTGGCGCTTGTCGCGTCCGGCGAGGCGGACGCGACCTTCGCGCTGAAGCCGAAATGGGAGTGGGACGTCGCCGCCGGCGCGCTTCTCGTTTCCGAAGCCGGCGGCGTCGTGACCGGCCCCGATGGCGAGCCCTTGCGCTTCAACTCCGCCGAGGCAAAAGTTCCCGGATTTCTTGCCTCCGGGACGAAATTGCATCAAATTCTGCTCGAACGGATGGGCGAGGCTTTATAGGTCCTCGCCGATGGCTGCGCGCAAACATTCGATAGCCGGAATGCTCGATCCCTCGACAGACATCATGCGTGCTCCTTCAGGCGCGAGAACCGCTGGCGCCCGATGACTGCGCCCCCTCCCAGGAAGGCCCGCGGCCTGGCCCGCCGCGTGCAGCAGTCGGAGTTTTTTCTCGACGCCGTGAGCAAGTTCGCCGCACGCCTGATCCGCGCGGTCAAGGACACCTCCGAGGTGATCCGCGAGCCCGCCGACACCGACGCCTATCTCGAAAAGCTCAATCCCATGATCGTGGCCATGTGGCATGGCCAGTTCCTGCTGCTCCCGCTGATCAAGCCCAAGACCGTGCCCGTAAGCAATATGGTCGCCAAGCATTCGGACGGCGAAATCATAGGCCGTTCGTTATTGCATTTCGACATGGGGCTGATCCGGGGCGCCGGCGCGGGCAACTCGGGCAAGGATCGAGGCGGCTTCGGCGCGCTCAGGGCCGCGCTTAAGGCGCTCAAGTCGAACACGACGGTCGCCATGACCTGCGATATTCCGCCGGGGCCGGCGCGGTGGCCGGCATGGGCATCGTGACGCTCGCGCGCATGTCGGGGCGGCCTATCGTGCCGCTCGCCGTGGCCACGGGCCGGTTCATCACGCTGCCGACCTGGAGCCGCTTCACAGTCAATCTGCCGTTCACGAAGCTCGCCATGGTGGCCGGCGAGCCGATCCATGTTCCGCGTGACGCCGATGAAGCGGCGATGGAGGAGTGCCGCCAGCGCGTAGAGGCCGGCATGAACGCGGCCACCGGGCGCGCCTACGAACTGTCGGGCGGCAGGATTGAAAGAACGCTGCCCAAGCCTGCCAAGACGCATCGTTCGGGCGCCCTGCTGACCCTCTATCGCGGCGCGACCTGGGCGGCGCGTCCAGCGGCCCTGACCATCCTCAGAAGGCGCGCTGCGCGCGGCAAAGAAGTGCCGGAGCGCCTGCCGGAGCGTCTTGGCCGCGCGAGCGTCCCCCGGCCCGCAGGCCGGCTTTTCTGGTTTCATGCGGCAAGCGTCGGCGAGACGAACTCGATCCTGCCGCTGATGCACGAGTTGAAACGCCGCTATCCGGCGCTGAACCTGCTTCTCACAACCATAACGGTAACGTCCGCCAATATCGCCGCCAGCCGCCTCCCAGAGGGCGCGATCCACCAGTTCATGCCGCTCGACAGCCCGAGCTTTTGCGCGTGCTTCGTCGAGCACTGGCGGCCCGATCTCGGCCTTTTCACCGAGTTGGAAATCTGGCCGAACCTTATCGTGGAGGCGAGCGCGCGCCGGGCGCCGCTGGTGCTTGTGAATGCGCGCATGTCGCAGCGCTCGGCCAAGCGCTGGGGCCGCCTTTCGAGCCTCAGCAAGCCGGTCTTCTCCCGCTTCGATCTCGTCCTGACGCAGAACTGGCGTTTCGCGAAGCGCTTGACCGGGCTTGGCGTTCGCAACGCGGTCGTTACCGGCAATTTGAAATACGATGCGCCGCCCCCGCCGGTGGATGCGGCGGCGTTGCGGGAGTTGCGCCGCGATCTGGGCGAGAGGCCGGCGTTCCTGGCCGCGAGCACGCATCCAGGCGAGGACGAAATTGTCGCCCGCGCGCACGAGATGCTGCAAAGCGCGATGCCGTCGCTCCTTACCGTCATCGTCCCGCGCCATCCGGAGCGAGGCGAGGCCATCTCGGCGCTTTTGGCCGAGCGGGGCCTCGCAACCGCAGTCCGTTCGCGCGGAGAGCCGATCCGCGCCGGGACGCAGGTCTATCTCGCCGACACTATCGGCGAACTTGGCCTGTTCTATTCGCTCGCGCCGTTGTCGTTCGTCGGCGGGTCGCTCGTCACGCATGGCGGGCAGAACCCAATCGAGGCGATCAAGCTCGGCTCGGCCGTGCTCAGCGGTCCGCACACCTTCAATTTCGCGGAGACCTATTCCGTTCTTCAGCGCTACGAAGGGTTCCAGCTGGTCGCCGGGCCGGACGACATCGCCGCCGCCGTGAAGTCGCTGTTCGAGAACCAGGATGAGGCAGCCGGGATGAAGCGCCGGGCCGCCGCCGCAATCGGCACGCTCGAAGGCGCGCTCGAAAGAACCATCGCCGCGCTGCAACCCTACCTTCCCGATAACCCGGTCCCGGCGACGGAGCAGCGGCGCCTCGCGGCCGACCCCGTCGCTTAGCGTCGTTGGCTCTTCCGTCATAGCCGGGCTTCAACCCGGCCATCCATGCCCTATTTGGAACATCGAACTTTCTGAACCTGGAGGGACGCCTCAAGGCGGCCATGATGGGAGCGGAGGCGGCGGCAAGATCAGAAATGCTGCACGAAACGCACCACGAAGCGCTCGCCCTCGGGGCGGTTCTCGGCGTCGAACTCCTTGTAGGCGTTGAAAAAGAAGTTCTGCTCCGGGCTCCAGCCGTAAGTGAAGCCAGGCCCAAGCGCGGCCACCCGCTCCTTCCGGCCCTCCACGGCGATGTCGTTCACCTCGGTGTCGGTCGTCTGCTGGAGGTAATAGCCGTTGAGGCCGATCCGCAGCTCTTTGGTGACGGCGTACTCGGTCGCGAAATTCATGTGGAAGGCCTGGCCTGCGCGGCTCGATACGGCGCCTGGGCCAAGCGCCACATTCGGCTCGTCGTTCTTGCCATTCCAGAGATAATGGATGCGGGTGGACACCGTCCATTCGGGGCTCAGGAACAGAGTGCCCGCCCAGTAGGGATCGAACGACCAGAAGTTCGAGCCTGGCTGCACGGCGGCAGTCCTGTCATAGTAGCCGGTTGGCGCGATGACCTGGAACTCGATCCGCTGCACGAAAAGCGGACCTTTGGCGCCCATGATGGGATCGAATTGCAGGAGCGGACCGATGAGAACGTCGCCGATGCCGGACCTGCCCTTGAGAACCGTATTCCCAAGCCCATCGTCGGCGTTCGCGGACAAGACCTCGGGGATAATCGCGTCGAGGCCGAGGCTCGCGGAGCCGATCTTGACCGTCGACAAATAAATGAACTGGCTCAGCGACACGGTCGCGTCGACGCTTGTTTTCGGCAGGGGAACAGGGGTTTTGAGGTCCGCCAGCTTGTCGGCTGTGTAGAATTGCAGATATTCGGTCGCGTAAAATCCCGGTCCCGCGGGCACACCGCCATCAAGGAAGCTTGTAAGTCCCAGGTTGAGGTTCGGCTCGTCATAGGCGAGCGCATTCTGGCTGAACCCCAAACCTATCGCCAGACAGGCCGCAATTCCCGTAATCGGATTTGCCGGTCTTGAGCGCCCGCTCTTGTTGTTCCCCGTCATGCCCGCCTCTCTTGCCCCCACGCGTTGCGATGCTGGTTGGATGCACAACCGTCTAGTTTTTACTTATTCGGCGACACGAATTACCTAAACTTGAGACACCCGTCGCAACACCGTTGAGGCGTTCGCGGATCTTCACAATCGTCTTCACGCCGCAGTTGTGCGTTGTAGCGGGCAACCGAAAGCTTTGGCGCGAGGGTTGTGGCTTTTTTGCATCGGCGGCGCAGCTGGGAGAGCATTGCGGCGGGGGGCGATCCCCAGCGCCGGTATGAGTAAAAACGCCTTTTCTGCAGCAACGATTTGTGCGCTAAGTTGCGCCGCACCGTCCAAGCGCTTTCCGCAAACTTCAGGATCGAAATGGTCAGGAAAAGCCCGCCAAAATGGTGGTATGGGAAAAAGCCTCCGCTCGCCGCCAATGCGCTCTGGCCCGTATCCGCGCTTTACGGCGCCATTGCCGAGAGGCGGCTCCGCAACGCGAAGCCCTATCGTAGCGTCCTGCCGGTGATCTGCGTCGGCAATTTCACCGTGGGCGGCGCGGGCAAGACGCCGGTGGCGCTGACGGTGGCGGCGCTGCTCAGGGCGGCGGGACGCAGCCCGGCTTTTCTCACGCGCGGCTATGGCGGGGCAGAGCGCGGGCCTCACCTCGTTCATATCTACGACAGCGCGGACAGGGTCGGCGACGAGCCGCTCCTGCTTGCGCGCGCGGCGCCCACCGTGGTGAGCCGGGATCGCGCCGCCGGCGCCAAGCTGCTGCAAAGCCTCGACGTGGATACCATCGTCATGGACGACGGCTTCCAGAACCCGTCGCTCGCCAAGGATTTCAACCTCATCGTCGTGGACGGCGGCGCCGGCATAGGGACGGGCCGCGTTTTCCCGCTCGGGCCGTTGCGCGCGCCCATCGAATTTCAGCTCTCGAAGACGGACGCCGTGGTCATTCTGGGCGGGGAGGCGGGCGGCGGCGACGCGGTGAGCTTCCTCAACCCGAAGGAGGGCGCGCCCGCGCCGCCAATCTTCAAGGCGCGGATCGTTTCGCTCGCGGGGGATGGACTGCCCGGCGCGCGCGTCATCGCGTTCTGCGGCATCGGCAGGCCCGCGAAATTCTACGGCACGCTGCGCGAAGCAGGCGCCTCCATTGTCAAGACGCGGAGCTTTCCCGACCACCACGCCTACACCGAGGCGGAGGCGCGCCTCCTGCTCGGCGAAGCCAGGGCGCTGAAGGCCGCGCTCATCACTACGGAAAAGGACGCGGCGCGGCTGCAAGGGAAGCTTGGCGCGCTCGGAGCGCTCTCCCAGGCCGCGGCCGCCCTGCCCATCGCGGCTGAGTTCGAGCCGGAGGACGAAGCGGCGCTCTCCGCGCTCCTGCTGAAGGCTTTGGGATAAGCAAAGCGCCGGCTTCGCGCTCGCCGTGTCTCGTCTTCGTTGCCCTCGTTCTGGCGCGGCGCCCTTACAGAAATGCGGAACAGACTTTCCTGCACCCCATCGGCGGCCGTCTGACGGGCGCCTTCCTGCGTCGCGTGGCGTGCTTCGCCAGTCTGCCGCCCGGCCCGTCGAAGCCTATGACCGGCGCCGCGCCCGCGAGCGCTTCCTCTCAAGCTGAAGTCATTTTTGCAACAGTTTATACCTAAGGCTTCCTGAAAATTTGCCGTTAACTTTTCAAGCTTACGATTAACGATGGAACAAACCCGCATCCGGCCGTTAACACTTCCTAAGGAAATCCCATGCGTAGCCCCTACATTACTTATGCGCTCGCCGCGTTGACTTTCGGACTTGGCGTCGCGTTCTTTCGCCTAAGCGATGAGAACAGCGCACTCGTTCAGGCGAAAGCCGCCGTCGAGATGGAAGCGAGCGCTCAGCGCGACAAGTACAACAGCGAAGTCAAGGCTCGACAGTTCGCCGAGGCTGCGCAGACTCTTGCGGAGACATCCGAGCGCGCGGTGCGCTTCGAACTCGCGCATGAAACGAAGGCCCGCGAGTTGGCCGAGGCCGCGAAGCAGACGGCCGAAGCCGCTCTTGTCGCCGTGCAGGAAAAGCTGACCGCGCTTAACGCGAAGCTGATCGAGGCCGGTTTGGCGCCGTCCGAGGTCAAGGCGCCCAACGAAGCGGCCGAAACGATAGATCCGAATGCGCGCGCCGATGCAGCGCCCGCCGCTGGCCAATTGGCGGCCGAGGCTTCGCTGGTGAGCCCGCGCCGTTCATTCTGGTCGATTTTCGGCTTCTGATTTCGGAGCTTCCCCGCTCAAGCGGCATCAAGGAGCCTTCCCGGCTCCTATCTTGTTTTGCGAATTTTCCTCGAACGCGGATTTTTTTCGCGCCCGAATGATGCTAGTGTCGCGTCTTCGCGTTGCCGCCCAGCTTGCAGTTGGCAATTCGGAGACACAAGGGACACTAGCAAAAGCAATGGGCTAGTGTGGCTGTGTCTCGCAATCGCCTATGAGCGTGCGCCGCAAGAGTGGCAGGCAATTGCGAGGCGCGAGACTGAAGGCGGAGGCGCGGATTATGCCCCGCGTTGGAGGCCTCCCATGAGTTTATGGTCCATCGTGCTTTCCCTCATCGCGGCAATCGCTGTCGTGGTCCTGGCCGCCTTCTTCATCGCAGGCCCGGAACGGATTGGGCGCTATTCGGGCCGCCGGACCTCGGCCCGGTCAACTTCGAGACGCTGAAGCGGCGGACCTCGCCGAACGACGCGCTCGCCTGCCCGCCGCAGCTGTGCGTGGCCAAGAGCGACATTGCGCCGCCGGTGTTCGCTGTGGGCGCGCCCGAGCTTGCACAGGCCTTCGCGAAGGCCATCGCCACGGAGCCGCTTGTCGAGAAGGTCGCCTCGGACGAGAGCGGGTTCACCGCGCGCTTCGTGCAGCGCACGAAGGTCATGCGCTTCCCCGACACCGTCAACGTGCGTTTCATCGATCTCGGAGATGGCCGCTCGACCATCGCGCTCTATAGCCGCTCGCAGCTCGGCGAAGGCGATTTCGGCGTGAACCGCGCCCGCATCGAACGCTGGCTCGAAAAGCTGGAAAAGCTCGCCCCCGCCGTCAAGAGCGCCTGACGGAGCGGGGCGCGCCGTCAACGCAGAGCCCGCCAGCTTCTCACGTCATGGGCGCCCTTGAGGCAGCCATCCAGCAAAAAAATGAATGTCGGGGAGAAAAATCCTGGATGGCCGGGTCAAGCCCGCCCACGACGAAAGCCGGCGATCTCTCCCGATCGGTCTGCCGAGGCGCGCTATTTAAGCGCGAGCCGCTCCTTCAGGGTTTGCAGGCGCTCAAGCCGGTCCCAGGCCGAAATGCGGCGCACGTCGTCGGCCGCTTCGTCCAAGCCCTGCTGAGCCTGGGCGATCTCATCGTTGAGGATCTCGCCGGTGAGGTCCGAGAGCGGAATGGCGTACTCCGCCAGCACGACCGTTTCCTGCGGGCCGACATCGGCCAGGCCGCCGCGCAGGAAATACTGCTTCTCGCCCTCTTTCGAGCGCGTGGTCAGGATTCCGGGCCGAAGCTTGAGGATGATGAGCGCGCGCCCGGGCATGGCGGCGAGGTCGCCTTCCTGACCGGGGAGCACCGCCTCGGAGAGATCCGCGGAAACAAGCTCATGCTCGGGCGAGATGAGTTCGAAGTGAAACGTGTCGGCCATGGAAGTCCGCTTTCCGGGCTTGTGTAGGGAAACCGATGCCCGGCTCCGGGCCGCCAAGCGTCGGCGCCGCGAAGCCGGTTATGTCTGGCCGAAGCCTAGGCCGCGGCGGCGAGTTCTTCGGCCTTCTTGATGGCCTCGTCGATCGTGCCGACCATATAGAAGGCCTGCTCCGGCAAATGGTCGTAATCGCCTTCGCAAAGCCCCTTGAAGCCCTTCACGGTGTCCTTCACGTCCACGAGCACGCCGGGCTTGCCGGTGAACACTTCCGCCACGTGGAAGGGCTGCGACAGGAAACGCTCGATCTTGCGGGCGCGCCCCACGATGCGCTTGTCCTCTTCGGAAAGCTCGTCCATGCCGAGGATGGCGATGATGTCTTGCAGGGCCTTGTAGCGCTGCAGGATCGATTGCACCTTGCGCGCCACCAGGTAGTGCTCCTCGCCGACGATGCGCGGCTCAAGCGCGCGGCTCGTCGAATCGAGCGGGTCCACGGCGGGGTAGATGCCCTTTTCAGCGATGGAGCGGGAAAGCACGGTCGTCGCGTCCAAATGCGCGAAGGACGTCGCCGGCGCCGGGTCGGTCAAGTCGTCGGCGGGCACGTAGATGGCCTGCACCGACGTAATCGAGCCCTTCGACGTGGAGGTGATGCGCTCCTGCAGGGCGCCCATGTCGGTGGCGAGCGTCGGCTGGTAGCCCACGGCCGAAGGAATGCGGCCGAGAAGCGCGGACACTTCGGAGCCGGCCTGTGTGAAGCGGAAGATGTTGTCCACGAAGAACAGCACGTCCTGGCCCTGGTCGCGGAAATATTCTGCGACGGTCAGGCCGGTGAGGCCGACGCGCGCGCGCGCTCCGGGCGGCTCGTTCATCTGGCCGAAGATCAGGGCGCACTTCGAGCCGGCGCTTGAGCCATGCTCATGCGGGTCCTTGTTCACGCCCGACTCGATCATTTCGTGATAGAGGTCGTTGCCTTCGCGGGTGCGCTCGCCCACGCCGGCGAACACGGAGTAGCCGCCATGCGCCTTGGCGATGTTGTTGATCAACTCCTGAATGAGCACCGTCTTGCCCACGCCGGCGCCGCCGAACAGGCCGACCTTGCCGCCCTTCGAGTAGGGCGCGAGAAGGTCCACGACCTTGATGCCGGTGACGAGCACTTCGACTTCGGTCGACTGGTCGACGAAGGAAGGCGCCGGAGCATGGATCGGGCGGCGCTGGTTCGACTTGATCGGGCCCGCCTCGTCGATCGGCTCGCCGATCACGCTCGATGATTCGGCCCAACGTTTCCTCGCCGACGGGGACCGCAATGGAGTCGCCCGTGTCGGTCACTTCCTGGCCGCGCACAAGCCCTTCCGTGGAATCCATGGCGATGGTGCGGACGGTGCTCTCGCCAAGATGCTGCGCAACTTCCAGGACAAGGCGGTTGCCGTGGTTCTGCGTTTCAAGCGCGTTCAAGATCGCAGGTAGCGGCCCGTCGAACTGCACGTCCACAACGGCGCCCGTCACCTGTCTCACGCGGCCAACTCGTCTGTCGCTCATCTCTTCTTTCCTCAAACCCGGTCCGTGTTCCATCCAAAGGTCCGGCGCCTCATGCTGAACGGCATCGTCCAGAACCGCCGCACTCAAACTCAATTCGCTCTCGTCTTCAACCGCCCCGCCTTCCGCTCGCCGACGGCCGGTGCGAGAGCGCTCTTCGAGGGTCCCCCAGAGGGCACAGTGAGCTTGCAGCTCAATCGGCCGGCAACGGGGGCTTTCCTATACGGCCTCCGCGCCAGAGATGATCTCAATAAGCTCCTTCGTGATCATGGCTTGCCGCGCGCGATTGTATTGCAGCGTATAGCGGCCCACCATGTCTCCTGCGTTGCGCGTCGCGTTGTCCATCGCGGTCATCTGTGAGGCGTAGAAGCCCGCGTTGTTTTCGAGCAACGCGCTGAAGACCTGCGTCGCGAGATTGCGCGGCAGGATCTCGATTAGGATCTCGGCTTCGTCGGGCTCGAACTCATAGTTTGCGTCGGACGCCTCCACCTCAACCGGAATAAGCTGAACCGCCTTCGGCTTTTGCGAGATGATGTTCTCGAACTTCGAGAAGAACAGCGTGGCCACGTCGAATTCGCCGCGCTCGAACAGCTTCATGATGCGCTGCGCGATGTCGAGCGCGTTAACATAGCCGAGTTGCTTCACGCCTCTCAGATCGACATGCTCGATCATGAGCTTGGCGAAGTCGCGGCGAAGCTGATCGGCCCCCTTGCGGCCGACGGTCATGATCTTGACGGTCTTGCCTTCGGCTTGCAGCCTGCGGATGTGCTCGCGGGCGAGGCGCACGATGTTCGAGTTGAACGCGCCGGCAAGCCCGCGCTCGCCGGTTGCGACGACCACGAGATGCGTCGCGTTGCTCCCCGTTCCCGTCAGCAGCTTTGCGACCGCGCTCGGCGGCACGGCCCGGCCGCCAAAGCGCGTCAGGATTTTAGCGAGCCGCTCGGCGTAGGGACGCGCGGCTTGAGCTTGATCCTGCGCGCGGCGGAGCTTCGCGGCGGCCACCATCTGCATGGCCTTCGTGATTTTCCTCGTCGCCTTGACCGACGCGATGCGGCCTCTGAGATCCTTCAGGCTTCCCATATCACTCTCCGCAGCCTGAGATTACGCTGCAAAGCGCTTCGAGAACGTCGCGAGAATTTCTTTGAGCTTCGTCTCCGTTTCCGGCGAAAGCTGCTTCGTCGTGCGAATGGCGTCCAGCACGTCCTTATGCTCGTTGCGCATCAGCGTGAGGAACTCGCGCTCGAATTCGTTGACCGAGGCCACCGGGACCGGATCGAGGAAGCCGCGCGTTCCGGCATAGATCACGACGACCTGCTCCTCCACCTTGAGGGGCGAGAACTGCGGCTGCTTCAGGAGTTCGGTGAGGCGCGATCCGCGGGCGAGAAGCCGCTGCGTCGCCGCGTCGAGGTCCGAGCCGAACTGCGCGAAGGCGGCCATTTCGCGGTATTGCGCAAGTTCGCCCTTGATGGCGCCGGCCACCTGCTTCATGGCCTTCACCTGGGCGGCGGAGCCCACGCGAGACACCGAGATGCCGACGTTCACCGCGGGCCGGATGCCCTGGTAGAACAGATCGGTCTCAAGGAAGATCTGGCCGTCCGTAATCGAGATCACGTTCGTCGGAATGTAGGCGGACACGTCGTTCGCTTGCGTCTCGACGACGGGCAGCGCGGTGAGCGAGCCCGAGCCGTGATCCTTGTTCAGCTTCGCGGCGCGCTCAAGCAGACGGGAATGCAGGTAGAACACGTCGCCCGGATAGGCTTCGCGTCCCGGCGGGCGGCGAAGGAGCAGCGACATCTGGCGGTAGGCGACGGCTTGCTTCGAGAGATCGTCGTAAATGATGAGCGCGTGCATACCATTGTCGCGAAAATATTCGCCCATCGTGCAGCCCGTATAGGGCGCGATGAACTGCATCGGCGCGGGGTCCGAAGCGGTGGCGGCGACAACGACGGAGTATTCCAGCGCGCCGTTCTCTTCCAGAACCTTCACGAATTGCGCAACGGTCGAGCGCTTCTGGCCGACGGCGACGTAAATGCAGTAGAGCTTCTGGCTTTCGTCGCCCGTCGCGTTCACCGGCTTCTGGTTCAGGATCGCGTCGAGCGCCACCGCGGTCTTGCCGGTCTGGCGGTCGCCGATGATGAGTTCGCGTTGTCCGCGGCCGATGGGGATCAGCGAGTCGATGGCCTTGATGCCGGTCTGCATCGGCTCATTCACGCTCTGGCGCGGGAGAATGCCGGGCGCCTTCACGTCCACGCGGCGCTTCTCTGTCGACTGGATCGGCCCCTTGCCGTCGATGGGGTTGCCGAGGCCGTCGACGACGCGGCCGAGCAGGCCCTTGCCGATCGGAACTTCCACGATGGCGCCAGTCCGCTTGACGGTGTCGCCTTCCTTGATGGTGCGGTCTTCGCCGAAGATAACGACGCCGACATTGTCGGATTCCAGGTTAAGCGCCATTCCGCGAATGCCGCCCGGAAACTCGACCATCTCGCCGGCTTGCACGTTATCGAGACCGTAGACGCGCGCGATTCCGTCGCCTACCGACAACACCTGTCCAATCTCGGAGACTTCTGCCTCCTGTCCGAAATTCTTGATCTGTTCCCTCAGGATCGAGGAAATTTCGGACGGGCGGATTTCCGTAAGCTCCATCAGCTGGCCTCTTTCATAAGCTTTTCGAGGTTCTTCAGTTTTGTGCGAAGAGAAGTGTCGATCATCTGGCTGCCGACCCTGACGATAAGTCCGCCGAGGAGCTTCGGATCGACCGTCTGCGTGAGCTTCGGCGTCTTGCCGAGCTTCTGACGCAGCGTGTCCGTCAAATCCTGGAGTTGCGCCTTCTTCAGCGGCACGGCCGAAACGACATCGGCCTCGACTTCGCCGCGCTGCTTCGAGCTAAGCGACTTGTAAGCCTCGATGACGCCCTCGACCGCGAAAAGCCGTCTGTTCTTGGCGAGAACCAGAAGGAAATCGTGCGCGAGACCCGCGATGCCTGCCGATTTCAGGATCGCGGTGAGACCATGCTGCTGCTCGGCGCTCGAGAACATGGGGCTCAGAACGAACCGGCGCAAATCCTCGCTTTCGCGCAAGAGGCCCAGAAACTTATCGAGCGACTGCTCGATGCTGTCCACGGAGTTGTTTGCGCGGGCCAAGTCGAAAAGCGCCCCCGCATACCGTTCCGTCACCGTTGATTCAGAGCCGCCGCGCGCCAAATCGTTCTCTCCAACAGTCAAAAAGCCGCCGAAACGCGGGCGCGTTATAGCGTGCTTTGCATCGAGCTTCAAATGTCCGGATTTCAGCCCGGCTTATGCCTGGAGCGCTTCTAGCATAGTCTCATGTTGCAATGCAACCCGCTGCGGCGATTCGCAAGGCATTCTTTATGCGGCGCCTATTTGCGCGTCAAGGGGCTAAAAGAGAAGCAAATTCCGCGAGAATCGCGGCGTAAGCGGCGTGTTTGAACTCCACGATTTCACCGAGCACTTCGGCGGCGCCGGCCCAGCGCCAGGCGTCGAACTCGGGCTTATGGCCTTCCGGGGCGAGATTGATTTCCCGCTCGTCCCCGGTAAATCGCAGCGCGAACCATTTCTGGCGCTGGCCGCGATACTTCCCTTTCATCGCCTTGCCCACGACATCCGGCGGAAGCTCGTATTGGATCCAATCCTTCGATTCGGCGACAATGGCCGCGCTCGATACGCCCGTCTCCTCGTAGAGTTCGCGCGCCGCCGCCTCTCTTGGGTCTTCGCCGTGATCGATCCCGCCTTGCGGCATCTGCCAGCGTTTTTGCCACTCCTGGGAGATGAGATCCTCGCAGCGCCGGCCGATCCAGATCTTTCCCTCGCCATTGAGCAGCACGATGCCGACGCAGGGGCGGTAGGGTAGCGTGTTCGGGTCTATGAGGGCCATCGCTCGTCCGTTCTCAAAAATGTTTTCAGCGCGCAAGGCGCTCCTAAGGCTTTCGAAACCGGGATTGCCAGCGAACGAAAGGCAGCGCTTTTTAGCGCCGCAAACTCTCGGACGCGGCGCCTGGGCCGTCAAACTGAACCGGCGGACGTTGCGGCAGAACCGGCGTCTTGCCCAACTCGGCGCGGCCCTCGGAGGGCGCGGTCTCGGCTTCGTCCACGGCCCACGATTGAATCGACGGAGGCGCAACGGGCTTCGGCATCTGGCGCGCGTTGACGGGAAGCACGAGTTTGAGGTCGTACTCATGGCCTGGATCGGAGGCCGCATAATAGCCGAAGACGCCGCCGAAAATCGAGATGAACAACCCTGCAACGATGAGAAGCGCTTTCATGGGTTCACTCCCTCAGCATCAAAAAAGCAAAAAGGCTCATGCCTTGCAACATGAACCTTTTCGTCGAAGGCCAATTGGCGCCGCTTTGTGGATTAATTCGGCACTTCCGCCGCCGCCGGGACGGGCGCAGAAGCATTCTCCAGCTTCTTTTCGGCCTCTGGTTTTTTCCCGTGGAGAAGGTCGATAGCCGCCTTCAATTGCACGTCCTTTTCCTTCTCCTTCGGCACGTAAGAGATGCTGCCCTTCGCTTCGGGCGCGCTGTCGTTCTTGAGGTGGCCGCGGAGGCTCGCCTCGCCCTTGGGCGTGAACGCCGCCATCTGCTGCTTCATATCGTCGGGAAGCTCGGGCTCGACAACGTAGTTCGGAGCGATGCCCGTCGCCTGGATGGACCGGCCCGATGGCGTGTAGTAGCGCGCCGTGGTCAGCCTCAGCCCGCCATTCGCGCCGAGCGGGATCATGGTCTGAACGGAGCCCTTGCCGAAGGAGCGCGTGCCGACGACTTCCGCGCGCTTATGGTCCTGCAGCGCGCCGGCGACGATCTCCGAGGCCGAAGCGGAGCCGCCATTGATCAGCACAACCAGGGGCTTGCCGTCGGTGATGTCGCCCGGCTTCGCGTTGGCGCGGCTGCTTTCGCTGGCGTTGCGGCCCTTGGTGAGCACGATGGCGCCCTTGTCGAGGAAGGCGTCGGAGACGGCGATGGCCTGGTCGAGAAGGCCGCCCGGATTGTTCCTGAGGTCGATGACGTAGCCATTGAGCTTCGGACCGATCGTCTTCTTGAGGTCGTCGACAGCCTGCTTCATGTATTCGTAGGTGTGCTCGCTCTGGAACGTCTTGATCTTGATCCAGCCGACATCGTCCTCGGCGCTATACTTGATCGGATTGATGCGGACGATGTCGCGCACGACCTTGGTCTGGATCGGCTGGGCGACGCCCTTGCGCAGGATCGTCAGAACGATCGGGGAATCGACCGGCCCCCGCATCTTTTCCACGGCCTCGTTCAGCGTCATGCCCTGGATCGATTCGCCATCGAGATGGGTGATGTAGTCGCCGGACAGAACGCCGGCGCGGTCGGCCGGCGTGTTGTCGATCGGAGAGATGACCTTCACCACGCCATCTTCCATGGTGACTTCGATGCCGAGCCCGCCGAACTCGCCGCGGGTCTGAACCTGCATATCCTGGAATTCTTTGGGAGTGAGGTAGCTCGAATGCGGGTCGAGCCCGGTCAGCATGCCGTTGATGGCGTTCTCGATCAGCTTCGTGTCGTCGGGTTTCTCTACATACTCGGCGCGGACGCGCTCAAGGACTTCTCCGAAAAGGTCGAGCTGCTTATAGATTTCCGCATTCGCCGCGACGGCCTGGTCCCGCCGCGTCGACTGCAAAATGAAAATGCTGGCGGAACACACCAGCACGATGAGGAAGGCGCCGAGCGCCAATTCCGATTTGCGCATGTATCTCTAACCTTTTTCCCCCGACCACCATGGCTCGGGATCGATCGACTGCTGATCTTTGCGAAACTCGACGTAGAGTGTAGGCCGTTTCGGCGCCGTATCGCCAGTTCTGGTTTCGGCCCCCATCGCTGCTATAGGCTCCCCGGCAAGAACGAATTGACCTTGCTGGGCCTCGATCCGATCCATGCCTGCTATAACAACATGATAGCCTCCACCTGGATTAATAATCAAGAGTTGACCATAAGATCGGAAAGGACCGGTATACAAAACCACGCCATCGCATGGAGAAATCACCTGGGCGCCGGGCCGCGTCTCAAGATGAATGCCCTTTGACGGCATTCCATCTTGATCGGCTTTCCCAAATTTCAAGAGCGTCTTTCCCTGGACCGGCATGGGAAGCAGCCCTTTCGCATTTCCGAACGGGATCGACGGCTTCATGGCTACAGGTTGAGCCATGGCCCGCTTCGCGCCGTCTGGCGCCAGGTCCACGCTCCTTTGGCGCTCGCCGCCGCCATCGCCGCCCGGCTTCTTTTTGGACGCGGCTTCCAGAGCCGGAAGCATCTCCTCGAGGCTTTTTATATTCGCGATGTTAACCTTCGTCGCGCTCTTCAGGGTTTCGAGCGTGGTCGCGGCGGTTTCCAGCTGTTCGCGGTTCTCCAAGAGAAGCATGTCGATTTGCGCCTTCAGGCGGCTGTTCTGAAGCTGCTCGGATTTGCGGCGCTGTTCCTGAAGTTCGGCTTCCTTCTGGGATGCCTCCAGCTGGCCGACCTCCTGGGACAGCTGCGCCGCCAGCTTCTCAATATCGGAATAAAAGGTTGACAGAACCATTCCAGAGCGGATCATTTTCAGAGCGTCGCTCGTATGGGTGATCAACAAAGGCGGCGGCTCGCGGCTCATGCCCTGCATGAGGACTAAGAGCGCGGACATCTGCGCGTTTTTTTCGTCGAGCTTCTCGCGCTGCTCCTTCACCTTGGCGCGGGTGGCGGCGAGCTTCTCCTCGATTTCGGTCAGCCGCTTCTCCGAAAGCCTGAGCGCGCGCGCCGTTTCGATGAGCCGCGCCCTCATCCGCGCGCGGTTCGCGGCGAGCGTGCGCTTGTCCTTGAACAATTCGCGCTGCTCGGACTGGATTTGATCGAGCCTCACTTTGCGGCGGAGATAAAGCTCACGGGCCTGTTCGGCGTCGAGCTTCGCCTCGGCCGACCCTTCCTTGCCGCTCCGCCGCTTCGGATTGACGCGGTTCTCGATCCCCTTCCGGCGGGCGTTCCTCTGCGCCTCGTCCTGGCGGGAGCGAACGGCCCTCGACGCAGGGGCCTCCTCAGCCGGCGCCGCCGGGGTGGGGTTCAGGATGCCGCCGAGGAAGCTGTCCTCCGCGCCCGCGATCCCTGGCGCGAGGAGAAGCAGACAAGCGACGATTGCATGCGAGAGTCTAACTTTCATCCTTCCAATACGCCGAAGGCGTCCACGGGTTGCTCGCGCTATGACCATTCCCCTTGCTCGCCGCTCGCAACAATGCCCGCGCTGGCCCTTAGAGGGCTGCAAGCGCCATGCCAGCCGGCGGCCGTAAAACCGCGGCCGCTATCCGGCGACAGCTTTTTGACGAATCCGTGACTTGTGCGCCGGTATGCGGAAACTTCGGGGAAATCGCTTCAACCGGAGGCGTCTCAACAAAGGGAGAGGCGGCGTTTCGATGGATTTCGGCGCTTCAAACGGGTAAAAGGCTGGTGAAACCCGTCCAGCCTCGATCACAACCAGGAGACAGTCATGACCATCGCCCCAGGAAGTCCGCTGCCTTTCGCCAAGTTCAAGATCATGACGGAGACCGGCCCCTCCGAAATCTCCACCGACGACCTTTTCAAGGGCAAGAAGGCTGTCTTGTTCGCGGTGCCGGGCGCCTTCACGCCAACCTGCAGCAACCAGCACCTGCCCGGCTTCCTGCACCACGCCGCGGACTTCAAGTCCAAGGGTGTGGACGTGGTCGCCTGCACCGCCGTGAACGACGTGTTCGTGATGGACGCCTGGGCCAAGGCGAGCGGCGCCAAGGGAACGATCGCTTTCCTCGCGGACGGCAACGGCGATTTCGCCAAGGCTGTCGGGCTCGACCTCGACGGCTCGGGGATCGGTTTCGGCATTCGCTCCAAGCGTTACGCCATGCTGATCGATAACGGCGCCGTGAAGGCGCTTCACGTCGAGGACCAGCCCGGCGTCGCCATCGAAAGCAGCGCCGAGAAGCTCCTGGCCGACCTCTAAATCCAGAACCGGCCCGCCGTCATCGCGAGGCGGCTCTTGCCGCCGTGGCGATCCAGGGCGTCATCCGTAACTCTGGATTGCTTCCGGCGTCGCTGCGCTCGCCGTCGCAATGACGGGAAGCAACGCGCATAGCCTCTCGCCCGACTGTCATCGCGGAAACGCCGCAGGCGTTGTCCGCGATCTGCCTCGTCAATAAGCGATCCCGCGTCTGCGCAGCGCCATTCCATGACGCAGCGCGCACGGGATGACGCCGGGAAGCTATCAGTCCTCGTTATAAGTATCATAGAGAGGGTGCTACGATCGCGCGACGATCGGGGGACCCGCAGCCTAGAATGGAAGAAGGCGCGGCTGGACGGCTTGCGTCCTCCTACGGAGAAACCTTGCTCAGGCTCGCGGCGGTAGTCTCTCACGGTTCAGCGCGTTAACCACGACGGTCGCACGAAGCGTGAGAAATCCCTGTTTCTTCACCATGACGAGCCGGTTCGGTGTTATAATACCGCAAAACGCATGTTTTTGCGAAACGAACCCAATAGAGTTAATCCACCGCAAATCCAGCGGCTCGCATCAGCCGCCGCCGCTCTTTGCGATCTCCTCCTGCTCTGCGATGCCGAGCTGGGCGAGCTGGTCCGCCCTCTCGTTCTCCGGGTGGCCGGCGTGGCCGCGCACCCAATGCCAGCTCACCTCGTGCCGCTTCCGCGCTTCATCGAGCCGCTGCCACAAATCTGCGTTCTTCACGGGCTTCTTCGCGGCGGTTTTCCAGCCATTCGCCTTCCAGCCGGCGATCCACTCGGTGATGCCGTTTCTCAGGTATTGGGAATCGGTGTGCAACTCCACGCGGCAGCCCCATTTCAGCGTTTCGAGCGCCACGATGGCCGCCATCAGCTCCATGCGATTGTTAGTCGTGAGCGCCTCGCCGCCGTGCAGCTCGCGCTCCTTCCCCTTGCAAATGAGGATCGCGCCCCAACCGCCGGGGCCCGGATTTCCCTTGCAGCCGCCATCGGTATAGATGGTTACAATATTTTCGGAGCCGGCTGCGGGGTCAGAGGCCATAGGCGCCCGGTGATTGCACGCCGAGATGAAACGTCAGTTTCCGCCAATACTCCATCGGGTCTTTTCGTTTCACGACGGCGTTGTCCGGCGTGTTGTACCAATCGTAGAGCCGCGTCAGGAAAAAACGGACGGAGGCGCCGCGCGCGAGGAGCGGCAGGGCCGAGATTTCGGCCGGTTCTAGCGCGCGGACCGAATTATAGCCGTTGAAAAGCGCACGCGCTTTTGTGACGTTGAACGAGCCGTCGAGTTCGAAGCACCAGGCGTTCATGCAAATGACGAGGTCGTAGGCCAAAAGGTCGTTGCAGGCGAAGTAGAAGTCGATCACGCCGGAGACGGCGTCGTTCAAGAACAGGACGTTGTCGGGAAAAAGATCGGCGTGAATGACGCCGCTCGGCAGGTCTCGAGGCCATTCGGCGGAAAGCGCGGAGAGCGCGCTCGCGAGGGTCGCCGACATGCCGGGCGCGATTTTGTCCGCGACGCCGCCTATCGAGGCGGCGAGCTTCAGCCAACCCGCAAGCGACAGCGCGTTCTCCCGCTTGAGCGAAAAGCCGAGCCCGGCCCGGTGCAGCGCGCCCAGCGCCTCGCCGACAGCGCGGCAATGCGCCGGCTTCGGCCTCTGCAAAGAATATCCGGGCAGGAATTTGACGATGGCGGCGGGTTTTCCCGCAACCGTCTGCAAAACCTGACCGTCGCGGTCGTGGACAGGCGTCGGGCACCTCACGCCGCGCTCGGCGAGGTGCTCCATCAGGCCCAGGAAGAAAGGAAGATCTTCGGGCGAAACGCGCCGCTCATAGAGCGTCATGATGAACAGCGCTGCGTCGGTTTCGACGAAATAATTGCTGTTCTCAACGCCCTCCGCGATGCCCTTGAACGCCATCAGCCGCCCGATGCCGTAGCGCCCGAGCAGCGCTTCGAGTTCCTCGGCCGTGACTTCGGTATAGACCGCCATGCGCCGGGCGCTATTGAGCCGCCGCCTGCTGCAGCGCGCGCGGAATTTTGAAGATCACGTCCTCGGTCGCGGTCCTCACGATCTCCACGCGCACTTCATAGCGCGCCTTGAACTGCTCGATGATCTCGTCCACCAGGATTTCCGGCGCCGACGCGCCTGCTGTCAGCCCCAGAACTTTGATGTGCTGAAGGCTGTCCCAAGGAATCTCGGACGCCTTCTGCACGAGCATGGCCTTCGGACAGCCGGACCGGAACGCCACCTCGACAAGCCGCTTGGAATTCGAGCTGTTCGGCGCGCCCACGACGAGAATGGCGTCGCACTTGTCCGCGATGGCCTTCACCGCGCGCTGCCGGTTCGTCGTGGCGTAGCAGATGTCTTCCTTGTGCGGCCCCTGGATCAGCGGGAAGCGCCGCTTCAGCGCGCTCACCATCTCGACGGTGTCGTCGATGGAAAGCGTGGTTTGCGTGATGTAGGCGAGCCTGGACGGGTCGCGCGGCGAAAACGCTGCGACGTCCTTCACCGTTTCAATCAGGGTGACGGCGCCCTCCGGCAATTGACCCAGCGTGCCGATCACCTCCGGGTGCCCCGAATGGCCGATCAAGATAATATCGAGCCCGGCCTCGAAGTGACGCTCGGCCTCCACATGAACCTTGGAGACGAGTGGGCAGGTCGCATCCAGATAGAAAAACTTGCGCTTGGCCGCCTCTTCCGGAACGGATTTGGGCACGCCGTGCGCGGAGAAAATAACAGGAGCGTCGGTATTCGGAACTTCGCTCAATTCCTCGACGAAGATGGCGCCTTTGGCTTCGAGGCTTTCCACGACGGTGCGGTTATGAACGATTTCGTGGCGGACATAGACCGGCGCGCCGAACTTTTCTATCGCCATTTCCACTATTTGTATCGCCCGGTCGACCCCCGCGCAAAATCCCCTTGGCGCGGCAAGTAGCACATCGAGCTGCGGTTTTGTCGTCATGAGGCCGTCTCCGAAGACTTGGCGATCGCGAAAGGCGTGCGGAACTCCGCAAAAAGGTCAAATTTGGCAGGGATGGGAAGCGTCTAGGCTTGCGGCCCTCTCTCCAGCTCGCTAGGTTCCCGTGCGCCTTTGGAATCCGGTGCCAAGTTCTAACAAGTATGAGCGCGACAGACCATAAAAAAGCAACGCTACTCAAAGTCGCGGCAGGCGCCGAAAGCATTGAAAACTTGGTGACTTGAAAATGACAGCGCATATGAGGGGTTGTGTGACGGCGGTTTCGAGGCTGCTTGGCTTGGGTTGCATTGCCGCCCTGATAAGCGGGTGCGGGATGTCCATGCCGTCCATCGGGGATGGCGGAATCTTCTCCAGCAAGAAAGCGGAAGGCTCCTCCTGGACGCCGATCATCACGGAGGACAGCATGCTCGCGGCCGCCCGGACTAATTCCGACGGCCCGATCGAGATGGCGGCGGCGGACGGATGCCCGCCCGTGCAGGTCGAAGGCGGCCAGCGCTACGTGACGTTCTTCGAGGGCAATCGCGTCGGCGACACCAAGTCCGTCATCCATCGCGGCGAGATCACCAAGACGGCGCGGGAGTGCCAGCTCAGCGGCGGCGTGATTCAGGTGAAGTACGGCATCGCGGGGCGCGTCCTCCTCGGCCCGAAAGGCAAGCCGGGCACGATCACGTTGCCGGTCACGATGCAGGTGCTCGACAAGGCGAAGAACAAGGTGAAGTCGGAGCCATTCGCCGTGACCGTCACCATCACGAAAGAAAATCCGCTGTCCTACTTCTCGATTGTGCGCGACGTGACCATTCCCATAAAGGAAGGCGTCGTCCCGAAGGATTATAGCATCTCCATCGCCTTCGAGAAAAAGGGCGGCGGCGCGGCTTGAGCGCGGCCGCGTTTAACTTTCATAAGCCTGGGCCACGCTTGCGTCACAAAAAGGCGTTCTGCTGCCCGGCAGCATGATAGTTCGTAAAGCTGGCGCAGAGAGTGCGGTTGCGCAAGGCTGGCGTAAAAGCACAAAGGGCTGGGCGCGTTTTGCGCTCTTGGGTTTCCTCGCGGCGATTGCGCTTCTTGCGGCGCCGGGCGCGCGCCTTGCACTGGCCGAAAGCGGCGCCGTCATCCGGCAGATCCGCATCGTGGGCAATCAGCGCCTCGACGCTGAAACCGTCATCCATTACCTGACGCTCAAGGCAGGGCAGCGCTACGACGCCGCCAAGGCCGATGAAAGCGTAAAGGCCCTGTTTGCGACCGGGCTGTTCCGCGATGCGCGCATCAGGCTCGAAGGCGGCGCCGTCGTCGTCGAGGTCGCCGAGGCGCAGCTCATCAATCGCGTTGCGTTCGAAGGCGCCAAGGACGTGTCCTCCGACACGCTCGCGAAGGAGACGCAGCTCAAGGCGGGCGGCCATTACACAATCGCCCGTGCGCAAACCGATGTGCAGCGGATTCTGAGCGCCTACCGCCGGCAGGGCTATTACGCCGCGCAGGCCGAGGCGAAGATCATCGAACTCGACCACAACCGCGTCGATCTCGTTTTCGAGATCCGCGAAGGCCCCGAGACCAAGGTGATGGGCATCAACTTCATCGGCAACGCGTCGTTTAGCGACGCGGAGCTGCGCCGCGTCATCGCCACAAGTGAATCCTGGCTTCTCGACTTCCTGAAGCCGGCCGCCGTTTACGATCCCGACCGCCTCAATCTCGACCGCGAGCTTTTGCAGCGCTTCTATCTGAAGAATGGCTTCGCCGACATGCGCGTGGTTTCCGCCAGCGCCGACGTCGATCCGGACAAGAAAGGCTTCTTTCTCACCTTCGCCGTGGATGAAGGGCCGCGCTACACCTTCGGCGCGGTGGATGTGGATATGACGGTCAGCTCGCTGGACGCGAACGCGCTGCGCAAGCATGTGACCGGCGCCTCGGGCGACATCTATAATGTCGAACAGCTCGAAAAGAGCGTGGACGCGCTCACGGCCGCCGCCGCCGGCCTGGGCGAGCCCTTCGCGCAAATCCGTCCAAGAGTGGAGCGCGATCCAGTGAGGCGCACGATCTCGGTCGTCTATGTCGTCGAGCAGGCGCGCCGCGCTTATATCGAGCGCATCGACATAGCCGGAAACGTCGTGACGAAAGACGAGGTGATCCGCAGCGAATTCCGCATCGCCGAGGGCGATCCCTACAACAAGGCGATGGTCGAGCGCGCCAGGAAACGGCTCCTGAAGCTCGGCTTCTTCAATGATGTGAAGATCGCGACGGAGAAGGGCTCGGCGCCGGACCGGACCCGGCTGACCATCGCCGTGACGGAAGGCCAGACGGGCGAGTTCAGTTTCGCGGCGGGGTATTCTACCGCGAACGGCATCATCGGCGACGTGACCTACACCGAGCGCAACCTCATGGGGACCGGCCAGTACCTGCAAATCCAGCTCACCGGCAGCTTGTCCGGCACTGAAGGGCTGACCGTGGGCTGGACGGAGCCGCACTTCCTCGACCGCAACATGTCCTTTGGCGTGGACGCCTTCATCAAGAACAACGATTACACGCAAAGCTCAGGCTATACCGTCGCGGGCTTCGAGGATTTCCGAGTGGGCGGCGGGCTTCGCCTCGGCTTGCCCATCACGGACGAATTCTCGGTCGGGCTGAATTACAGCATCATGCTCGACGACGTGTATAATCTCGATCCGAACGCCTCGCTGGCGGTGAAGGAGATCCAGGGTCCGGCCGTCATCTCGTCCGTGGGCTACAATCTCATCTACGACACGCGCGACAATAAGAAGAAGCCGACGCGAGGCTTCTACTTCAAGGGTACGCAGGACCTCGCGGGCGCGGGCGGCGACATCGACTATATCCGCTCAACCTCCGACATGCGCGCCTATTACCCGATCTCGGACAGCATCGTGCTTGCGGCTCGCGCCCAGGGCGGAACCATCGCGGGATGGGGCGGCCAGAGCGTCCGCGTCGTGGACGCCTTCTTCAAGGGTCCCGAGACGATCCCAGGCTTCGCGGCGGCCGGCCTCGGCCCGCGCGACGCCACCACCGGCGATGCGCTCGGCGGCACGACCTTCTACTCCGCAACCACCGAGATGCGCTTCCCGCTGCCCTTCCTGCCGCAGGATCTGGGGCTGAGCGGCGCGATCTACACCGCCGCTGGCAGCGTGTTCGGCACCGACGCCCAGAAATTCGCCGCCGCCTATGTCGCGAAAAACGGCGGGACCAACAACCTCGTCATCATGGATTCGTCCGCGCTGCGCTCGTCGGTCGGGGGAAGTATCATCTGGGATTCGCCCATCGGGCCGCTGCGCGCCGATTACTCCTTCGTCTTGAGCAAGGCCGCAGGCGACAAGACGCAGCCCCTGGGCTTCGGCTACAGCGCGTGGTAGGGGCGGCGGGACGGGCATAAACCAAGCGTCAACGGATAAAGTTTTCGGAAGGTGTGAATTCAAAAGATTCTTACCCCTGCGGAGGTTGACAGCGCGATCCGGGCAGGCGACTTACAAAGGAGCTGACCGACGCATGCGGGAGAGACCAGCGAAGCTGGCGCCGAAGGAGCAACCGCCCCGGAATCTCTCAGGCAAAAGGACCGCGCGCAGACAGCACTCTGGAAAGCAGCCGCCGCAGTCCGGCGACTCACCGAAGGGGTAGACCCGAGCCCGGGTGAAATCTCTCAGGTCCCGTGACAGAGGGGGCGAAGACCGCGAAAGCGGAGCGCCTAACTGTTACGGAAGCGACCATGAGCGAAACAGATGCCCTCGAAAAGCATGTCTCGGCCGAGCTTCAGCTTCGCGCAACGCCGCTGAACACGCTGCATCGCGAGCTTGGCGCAAAGCTCACGCCGTTCGCGGGCTATGAGATGCCCCTGCAATACGCAGCCGGCATCGTCAAGGAACACCTCCACGTCCGCACCGCGGCCGGATTGTTCGACGTCTCCCATATGGGGCAGGCGCGCCTTTCCGCGCCCTCGTTCGAAGCCGCCGCCGCCGCGCTCGAAGCGCTGACGCCCGCCGACATTATAGGGCTGAAGCCCGGCCAAATCCGCTACACGCAGCTTCTCAGCGACGCGGGCGGCATTATCGACGACCTTATGGCCGCGCGAGACGCGGACGGCGCCCGCATTTCGCTTGTCGTGAACGCCTCCCGCAAGGAAATCGACTTCGCGCATATCGCCGCGCGCCTGCCCGCAGGCGTCACGCTTGAGCCGCAGCCCGGCCTCGCTCTGCTGGCGCTTCAAGGCCCGAAAGCCGCGAGCGTGCTTTCGAAGCTTATCCCAGGCGTCGAATTGCTCGGCTTCATGACAAGCGGCGCGTTCTGTTTCGGCGACTATGCGCTCGGCGTTTCGCGTTCGGGTTATACCGGCGAGGACGGCTTCGAGATCTCGGTCGAAGCGCGCCATGCGGAAGCGTTTGCGCGCCAAATTCTCAGCGCGCCGGATGTGCTGCCCATCGGGCTTGGCGCGCGCGACACGCTGAGGCTCGAAGCCGGGCTTCCGCTTTACGGGCAGGACATGGACGAGGCCACATCGCCGGTCGAGGCTGGTCTCGCCTTCTCGATAGGCAAACGCCGCCGCAGGGAAGGCGCCTTCCCCGGCGCGGACCGCGTCCTGCGCGAGCTTGCCGAAGGCCCGGCTCGCCTGCGCGTTGGCCTGCGGCTCGAAGGCCGGGCCGCCGCGCGCACGCACATGCGCATCGCGGACGCCGCCGGAAACACGGTTGGCGAGGTGACAAGCGGCGCATTCACGCCGTCCGCCGCAGCCTCCATCGCCCTGGGATACGTCCCGCCAGATTTGAGCCGGCTTGGCGCGCAACTTGCTATCGAGATCCGCGGCTCTCCCGCACCCGCGCGCGTTTCGCCAACGCCCTTCGTGCCTCACCGTTATTTTCGTCAAGGATAAAGCAAAAGGTCCGCAGCCATGGCGCTCACGAAATACACAGAAGATCACGAGTATATCCGCATCGAGAACGGGATCGGCACCGTTGGGATTACGAATTACGCGCAGGAAAAGCTTGGCGACGTAACCTTTGTCGAGCTTCCGGCGAAGGACCACAAGGTCAAGCAGGGCGCGCCCGTGGCGGTCGTCGAGTTGGTAAAGGCGGCGAGCGACATCTATGCGCCAGCCAGCGGCGTCATCCTCGAAGTGAACGAGGAACTGAACGACAAGCCGGAGCTGATCAACCAGGACGCCGAAAGCGCGGGCTGGATTTTGAAGATCGAGGTCTCGCATCCGGAGGAACTCGACAAGCTCATGGATCTCGATCCCTATCTCGAATTCGTGAAGGCGGAGGGGTGATGCGCTATCTTCCCCACACCGCCGCCGGCCGCCGCGCCATGCTGGACGCGGTCGGCGTGAGCGATATCGACGCGCTTTTCGCGGACGTTCCGGCAGGCAAGCTCTTGAGCGAACCGCTCGATCTGCCGCGCCATGGAAGCGAGATGGCCGTCGAGCGCGCGCTTTCGGCGCTTGCCGCGAAGAACGTCCCGGCCGGTTCCGCGCCCTTTTTCGCGGGCTGCGGCGCGTATAAGCACCATGTTCCGGCGACGGTCGATCACGTGATCCAGCGCTCGGAATTCATGACGGCCTACACGCCCTATCAGCCGGAAATCGCGCAAGGCACGCTGCAATACCTGTTCGAGTTCCAAACGCAAGTCGCCGCCCTGACCGGCATGGAGGTGGCCAACGCCTCGATGTACGATGGCTCGACCTCCGCCGCCGAGGCCGTGCTGATGGCGCACCGGCTGACCAAGCGCAGGAGGGCGTCGCTTGCGGGCGGGCTGCATCCGCATTACCGCGCCGTGATCGAGACCGTCTCGCGCTATTCGGGCTTCGAGGTGGAAGCTGTAGCCGCAGACCCCGAGAATTCCTTCGACGCGCCCTGCGGCGAGGACACCTCCTGCATCGTGGTGCAAATGCCCGACGTATTCGGGCGCGTGGGCGACGTTTCCGCGCTCGCGGCGAAAGCGCAGGCTGCGGGCGCGCTGCTGATCGTCATCGTCACCGAGGCGGTGTCCTTCGGCGCGCTGAAATCGCCGGGCGCGATGGGCGCGGACATCGTTGCGGCCGAGGGCCAATCCATCGGCAACGGTTTGAATTTCGGCGGGCCCTATCTCGGGCTGCTCGCCTGCCGCCGGAAGTTCGTCCGGCAAATGCCGGGCGCCTCTGCGGCGAGACGGTGGACGAGGACGGCCGGCGCGGCTTCGTGCTGACCATGTCGACGCGCGAGCAGCATATCCGCCGCGAAAAGGCGACCAGCAACATCTGCACAAACTCAGGCCTCTGCGCGCTCGCGTTCACGGCGCATCTCACACTTCTCGGCGAGGCGGGCTTGCGCAAGCTTGCGGCGCTCAACCATGCGAACGCCGTGGCGCTGGCGAAGGCGCTTTCTGGCGTGTCCGGCGTCGAGGTCGTCACGCCGCATTTCTTCAACGAGTTCACGATCAGGACGCCGAAGCCAAGCGCCGAGGTTATCGGCGCGCTCGCGGATCGCGGCGTTATCGGCGGCGTCCCCGGCTCCCGGCTCTGGCCGGAGACGCCCGCGCTTCACAATTCGATCGTCGCCGCGGCGACGGAAATGACAACCCAAAATGACATTGCAGCCTATCAGGCCGCCCTTAATGAGGTTCTTCATGGTTGAGATGCCGAAAGCCTTTCCTCTTGGAGCGGCGGAGTCCGCGAGCGACGCCCACACTTTCACGGGCAATCGCGCGCTGCAAATCGAGGAGCCGCTGATTTTCGAGATCGGCTGCACGGAAACGAGCGGCGTCGATTTCGAGGCGCCCGAAGAAACGGAAACGCGGCTTGGCGGATGCGAGCGCAAGGACGCCATAGGCCTTCCCGGCTTGTCCGAGCCCGACGCGATCCGGCACTATGTGCGCCTTTCGCAGAAAAACTATTCCATCGACACCGGCATCTTCCCGCTCGGCTCCTGCACCATGAAGCACAATCCGCGCCTGAACGAGAAGATGGCGCGGCTGCCGGGCTTCGCGGACATCCATCCACTGCAGCCGGAGAAAACCGTGCAGGGCGCGCTCGCGCTGATGGTGGAGCTTTCGCGCTGGCTTCTTGAACTGACGGGCATGGAGGCGGCGGCGCTGTCGCCCAAGGCCGGCGCGCATGGCGAGCTGTGCGGCATGGTCGCGATCCGCGCGGCGATCGAGGCGCGCGGCGAGGGCGCGACGCGGCGCAAGGTGCTCGTCCCCGAATCGGCGCATGGCACGAACCCGGCGACCGCCGCTCAGCTCGGCTTCGCGGTGCGCGGCGTCGAGGCTGGCCCGGATGGGACCGTTACGGTGGACGCGGTGCGCGAGAAGCTCGGGCCGAACGTCGCCGCGATGATGCTGACGAACCCGAACACCTGCGGCCTGTTCGAGCCGCACATCGCGGAAATCGCCGCCGCGTTGCATGAGGCGGGCGCCTATCTCTATTGCGACGGCGCGAACTTCAACGCCATCGCCGGCAAGGTGCGGCCGGGCGACCTCGGCGTGGACGCCATGCATATCAACCTGCACAAGACCTTCTCGACGCCTCATGGCGGCGGCGGGCCTGGCCGGCCCCGTGGTTCTGTCGAAAGCGCTGGCGCCGTTTGCGCCGGTTCCCTTCGTGGTGAAGGAGGGCGACGCTTATCGGCCGATCGAGCATGCGAACGAAGCGCCGGAGGGCGCCGAGCCATTCGGCAGGCTGACGGCTTTTCACGGGCAGATGGGAATGTTCGTGCGCGCTCTCGCCTACATGATGAGCCACGGCGCGGATGGCATCCGGCAGGCGTCCGAGGATGCGGTGCTGAACGCGAATTACGTGCGGGCGCGCCTCGCGGACGCGCTGTCCTATCCCTTCGGCGACCGGGCATGCATGCACGAGGCGCTGTTCGACGACCGCTTCCTGAAAGGGACGCACGTCTCCACGCTCGACTTCGCCAAGGCGCTGATCGACGAGGGCTTCCACCCGATGACGGTCTATTTCCCGCTCGTCGTGCCGGGCGCGATGCTGATCGAGCCGACGGAGTCCGAGTTCGAAGCGGAGCCTCGACCGCTTCATCGGCGCGGTGAGAAGCCTCGCCGAGTCCGCGAAGAGGGGCGACATCGCACGCTTTGCGAAGGCGCCGCGTTTCGCGCCCCGGAAGCGGCTCGACGAGACGCGCGCCGCCCGCGACCCGATCCTCAGCTATAAGCTGCCCCTTGCCGCGGCCGAGTAGCTTCGTTCCGGCGATTTCCGCCCCAAGCGCCGGACAAGCTCGCGCGATGTTCGCCTTTGGAAACCGTCGCGGCGGCTTCGCCGTTTGCGAATGAGCGACATAAGAAGTAAAGACAATCGGTGCGAAGAACCCATGCAGGAAGGCAGCCTGGCCGCATGAGCATCGATCATGAAGACGTCGCGCCCTTGCTGGCCGAGGTCGAACGGTTTGCACGCGAGCGCATCGCAACCGCAACGAGCCGTCCCGGCGCGCCGATTGGAATGCAAGACTTGGAGCAGCTGTCGCGAGAGGCGGCGGCGCTTGGCATTCTGGCCGCGCCCGGCGGTGACGGCGCCGGCCTCTGGGCGCGAGTGGACAAGCCGCGGGATATGGCGCTCCACATCGGTGTACTGAAGCACGCTGGCCACGCCAACGCGAGCGTGGCGTTCGCTTGGCACAGGAGCGCGCTTGCGCATTATCTCGCCGGCGCGCTCGGATTGGAGCTGGAGGACGCGGACGGTCTCGGCTTGACGCTCGTTCCGAGCGGCCATTACGGGCTCGGCCGCACGAGCCTTGCCCACTGGCTGCGCGGCGCTCCGCTGGCGGCGGATGAGACCGCCCTCCTCGCCGATTGGCTCGACCGGGAAAACCACGCCGCGGTTCTGATCGCCCCCGAAACCTGGAAAACCGTGCTCTGGCCGGTCTGGCGTGACGGCGCAATCCGCTGGGAGGCGGCGCGGCGCGAGGATTCTGAGCGTCGAACGGCGCCAACCCCAGCATGGCCTCGACGAACTCACGGCGTTCCTTCTCCAATACCGCGGCAAGGCGGCGGCGTACCCGGCGGCTTCGCCCGAGGCCTGCCGCGAGCTTTACGGCCGCTTCCTGAAATTGGACATGATCGGCCTTCTGGCCATCGGGGCAGGCGTAGGCGCTCGCGGATTCGAATTGGCGAGCGGCTATGGGTCCGTACGCCGCCAAGGCGGCAAGCCCATCGTCGAACATCCCGCCGTGCAGCAAATGCTCGCCGACATCGATCTCGCGCTCTCAAGCGCGGATATCGCGCTCCGGTCTTGCGGGCGCCCGCTGGCCTTCCTCGATCTGGGCGGGGTCGCGGCGATCCGGGTCAGCATCAACGCCATGCTGCGCCATGCCGCAAACCAGGCCGTGCAGGTTTATGGCGGCTTCGGCTACATACGCGATACCGGAGCGGAGAAAATCCTGCGGGACTTGAACATGCTCAAGGCGCAGACCGGCGGCACGCGCGACCTCGCCCTGTTCGTTGCCGGGTGGCGCGGCGGCCCTGAGTGACTGACGTCGAATGCGAGCGTCTTGATGGAGCCGGTGAAGCTGTGCAGTTACTACGAAGTACGTCGTAATAGCGCTAGAGCAGAGTTGCTTCACGTAGGCTGTGCTGGGCAACGGCGAGAGTAATATCGTCGTCTGCATGCATTTCGGAAGCCGGAAAGAGCTCACGCACAATACCGTGGCAGAGTACGGATGAGCTCACCTGCTTTAAGCTATTCGCAAATTCTTTCAAGGAATCCGTCGTCAATCGACTTCGCGGCGGTTTGGGCGTCTCGACCAAACCATCGCTATAAAGGATCAGAGCTCCGCCCGCCTTGAAAGGCGCCGTCTTGCTTTCATAGGCAGCATCGGCAGCAATACCGAGCGGCAGGCTTGGCTGGCATAGAATATCGAAGGGGCTGTCCGATGCTTCACGATAGAGCTGAGGAGGTGCGCCCGCCGAAGCATACACCATCGTTTGCTTCTTAAAATCTATAGTTGCACAGAACATGGTTGCGAAGTGGCCGACAGGTAGCACCTCACCAAGCCTTGCATTCAGTCGTTCTAACAACGATGAAGGCTTGTCAGACATCCTTCCATCGCTCTGTACGAAAAAACGCAAACAAGCCGCATTCAGCCCGGCGGCTGCGTCATGGCCTGTGAAATCGGCCACATACATCATGATCCGCTGAGGCTCGACAGCTTCAATGCCCCAGATATCTCCCCCTATACCCTGCGGCGCGATGTGGTAGCTCGAAACGTCCAAAGGCCAGTTCGCCTCAATCTGCTCTATGTGGCGCGCGCTTGGGAGCATATCTCGCTGCAGAGCGATCAAACTCCCAAGTCCATGATCTGAACCCGATATTCCTTCCATACGTGCCTTCCCACACGACGCTGGCAACACAATCCGAGACTGCAGGCAACACTACAGAGCGCCGCCAGCTCACCTTTGGTCTCGGCCTCTTGGCATCGCCGCCCTGAGGCAATGGCGCAGCTTAAGCGACTGTGCGCCCATTTATCTTCGTTACCGTCTTAAGGAAGCGTGTTGCCTTGAGTGAGCTTTGTTTCGTTCACGTACGAATTTCCATCGGCTTTCGCCTGGTTCGAGACCGAAACAAAGAGGAGCCCGGCCGACCCTTGATGTAGACAAGGCCGTTGTAGATTTGATCTGGGAGGCCGCGAATAGGAGATCGGGCGCGCTCGGCTTCCATGGACTCGATGGCGGATGTCCGCGCAGGGATGCGTGGAAAAATGCGGCGGCACAGGCGCTTTCTAATTATCCGCCGGCTTCATGCGTCCGATACGAATCGCCATACGTTACGACCCTTCTACCAGACGGCGCTTGTGGTATCTTAATACCTCTAAAAACCACCTGTTTTTGCAAAACGAACCCAATAGAGCCAATTGCAAAACAGGGCCGTCGCGCTGGCTTATTCCTTCTGAGGGGGATGGGGTGAGGCGCCCGCGCTCCGAGTCAGGCATGGTGCTTTTGTGAAGAACCACCAGCCGAATCGGAACACGGACATGCGGGAGATGCTAACCAGCGCCTGGAGCCACGTTCAAGGTTTTCTTTTCCCTATGCTGCGGGAAGTGGTAGGCCCGCTCACTCCACAGCACGAGCGGCTTGTGACTGTGCTGGATTTGGCGCGCATCGAAGCCTTTGTGCAGATGTGGCCGGGCCTGCCGGGGCGTCCGCCAGCTGACCGCCATGCGCTGGCGCGCGCGTTCGTAGCAAAAGCGGTGTTCAACCTGCCGACAACCTTGGCGCTTATCGAGCGGCTTGGCGCCGATCCTGTGCTTCGCCGGCTCTGCGGCTGGGAAAGCAGGCGCGGGCCGCCAAGCGAGAGCACTTTTTCCCGCGCCTTCGCCGAGTTTGCGCAAAGCAGCCTGCCCGCGCGCGTCCATGAGGCGCTGATTGTAAACACCCATAAGAACCGGCTGGTTGGACACATCTCGCGCGATGCAACGGCCATTGAAGCGCGCGAAAAGCCGGTGAAAGCCCCAGCCTCGGCGGCCAGACGCAAGCGCGGACGCCCTAAAAAGGGCGAAGCGCCCGCCAAGAAGGAGCCCCGGCGGCTGGAGCGCCAAACCGGCATGACGCTGGCTGAAATGCTGGCGGACCTGCCAACGGCGTGCACTGTTGGCGTAAAGCGCAATGCGAAAGGCCACGCCGCGCCTTGGATCGGCTACAAACTGCATATCGATACCGCAGATGGCGATATCCCTATTTCGTGCCTTCTGACCTCCGCATCCCTCCACGACAGCCAGGCCGCCATCCCCTTGGCCACCATCACAGCCCGCCGTGTCGCCAATCTCTACGATCTCATGGATAGCGCCTACGACGCGCCGGAAATCCGCAATAAAAGCCTTGCGCTCGGCCATGCGCCCATCATCGACGCCAATCCGCGCCCTGGCGGCAAGGCCGAAGCCGCGGCGGAGGCGCAAGCCAAGCGGGCCGCCGGTTACGAACTCGCCGAAACCATCCGCTACAACGAGCGCAGCGCGGCCGAACGCGTCAACGGCTCGGTCAAAGACAACTACGGCGGCCGGACAATACGGGTGCGCGGTCATGCCAAGATCTTCTGCCATCTCATGTTCGGCATCCTGGCGCTGACCGCGGAGCAGCTGATGCGGCTGGTGACCTGACAAGCATACCGTTGGATCAACCCTACCCGGACATCTGGCAGGTGACGGGCGAACTGCGTCAGAAATCTTCACGGCAGCGCCAGAACCTGCAAAAGCTGTCGGAACTAATTCCACTTCAGGACAAAGCCACTGCCCGGCGCCTCAAACGGCCGGCGTTTTGCAATTGGCTCAATAGAGTTAATCGGCCGTCTATGCTCGAACGGCTCGGCGAGCGGCATGAGCCGGCAAATTCAGCGGTTGGTCTGATTTCCTCGTGTTTGCTCAATCGTGCGAGTTCTCCGAACGCTATATTCACAACTTGCGATTAAGGCATTCCGGTTGCTGCTACCGTAAGCGGAGCTTCTGCGTGCTTTCCCGTCTCAAGATCGCCTTTCGCATCAACCTGCTTCTCGTCCTGGCCGCCTTCGGAATGCTCGCTTGCGCGGGCATAGGCTTGTGGGCATTGCGCACGCAAATGTTTGAAGAAAAGCGCGTTCAGCTTGGATACCTCATGGACATGGCCCTGAGCGACGCCCGGTTCGATATGAACGCGAATGGGGGCGCGCAAACCGACTCTGGCCGGGCAGCCTTCCTTCAAGCGCTAAAGAAAGCGAGATTCGGCGACAGCCCCTTCAATTTCTTCTTCGTCTACGACTATCGCGGCGTCATCGTCATGCACCCCGATCCGGCCAAGCAGGGAACAAATCGCTGGGATGTCGTTTACCCAAACGGCGTCAAGATGGTTCAAAATTTCATCGAGATCGCCAAGAACGCGCCGCTCGGAGGATTTGTCGAATACGAAGGTCCGGATAACCGCGGTAAGTTCGGCCCCAAGTTCACTCACATGCGAAACGTGCCGGAGCTGCAACTCGCCGTCGGCGTTGGCGCGAACATAGAAGATATCGATAACGCTTTCCTGAACCGTCTCGAATTGATGGCATGGTTATTTTCTTCCGTGATGCTTACCATAGGTCTTGCCAGCGTCATCATCAGCCGATCGATCCGCACGCCGCTTTCAAACGCCGTCAAGAAGATTACAAGGCTTGCAAACGGGGATCTCGACATCGCGCCAAGCAACGCGGACGAGAAATCCGAACTCGGCGACGTGGACAAGGCGCTGGATGTCTTGCGCGCGAACGCCATCGACAGGGTGCTGGCCGTCGGGGCTTTACGCGAGAATGAACTCAGGATGCGCCTGGCGCAGGAAGCGGCCGGGGCGGGAACTTGGGAGTCGCGGCCACGGGACAAAGTCAATGCATGGTCCGATAACCTCTGTAGGTTGTTCGGGTTGGAGCCCGGGCAATGCAAGCCCACACGCGAGGTGTGGCTGAACACGGTTCACCCAGACGATCGCGGAACTGTAATAGCCGAGGTTAAAAGAGCCGCTGCTGCGGGTGAGGCGTTCGAAATTCAGTGGCGGGTGAACCGGCCGCAGGGAGAACCCGAGCGCTGGCTCTTCGCGCGCGGCAGACCCATCTCGGAAGAAACGCCGGATAACTATTTCGGTGTCGTTATAGACATAACCCAACAGAAGATTATGGAGCAGGCGCTGCGCAAGAGCGAAATGCAGATGCGCGCCGCTCAGGAAGGAGCAAGGGCGGGAACCTGGAAGTGGATTCTGGCCGACGATAGCCTTTACTGGCCGGAAGCTTTTTGGAGCCTGTGTGGACTAGAGAAGCCGGAGCACTGGGAGCCCAAATTCGAATCCTGGGCTAGGTTAGTGCATCCGTCAGACCGCCAGCGTGTCATATTGGCGGTGTTGGGTGAGGCGGCGGAAGGACGTGACATCGAGGTGCAAATTCGCCTGGATGTGCGCGAAGGCGAACCCGAGCGCTGGCTCCTTATCCGAGGGAAGCCGTTGGCGGGCGAAAATGGTGCGATCGATCACTATTTCGGCGTCTTCATCGACATAACCGAACAAAAGCTTATGGAAGATGCTCTTCGCGAGAGCGAACTGCGGATGCGGCTGGCCCAGGAGGCGGCGAGAGCAGGCGCCTTTGAGTGGAGGCTTACGGACAACTTCCGGCACCTGAGCGATTCCCCGTGGCGCTTGTACGGAGTGCAGAAGCCCGAAGAATGGGACTCCTCTATCGAAGGTTGGATGTCGATGCACCATCCCTCGAACCGCGAATCTGTTCGCGCTGCGGTCATGAAAGCGGTGTCGCTCGGTCATGACTTCGAGGTCGAATGGCGCTGGAACGCGCCGGAAGGCGAACCGGAGCGCTGGTTCCTCACCCGGGGCAAGCCGCTCGTGGGCGCAAACGGAGCGGTTGACCGCTATTTCGGCGTCGTCATCGATATCACGGCACAAAAGCGCATAGAAGAGGCGCTTCGCGAAAGCGACGAGCGCCTGAAATTCGCGCTCGCGGCCGGCGAGACCGGAACCTTTGAGCTGGCGCTCGATACCGGGGAAATCGTGGCATCCGATCAGGCGTTGGCTCTTCTCAACTTCCCGCCCGGAGCGTCCATGACGCTTGAAGGCGTTCTCGCACGCGTCTATCCCGACGACCTCCCGGCTTTCCAGGAGTCTCTTCAGCGCACGGCGAGTGGAGGAACAGCTTGTAATCTGGAATGGCGGACGCAACTTCCCAACGGCTCGATCCGATGGCTGGAGACGCGCGGGGAGAGGCGGTCTGCTTTGGGCAGGCAAGTGATCGCCGGCTTGATCCAGGAGATTACGAAGAAGGTTCAGCAGAAAGAGGCGGTGGAAAGAGCGTCAAAAGCCAAGTCTGAATTTCTTGCGAACATGTCGCATGAATTGCGAACTCCGATGCATGCAATTTTAAGCTTCGCTAAATTTGGTATAAAGAAGTGTGCTTCATCTAACACGAAAGAGCTTGAGGAATACTTTAGTATTATTCAAGACTCAGGTGTACGTCTTCTCGGCTTGCTGAACGACCTTCTCGATTTAGCGAAGCTGGAATCCGGCAAGATGGTCTTGAAAAAACTGCCCGATGACTTCCTGAGCGTCATAGAACATACAAAGGTTGAACTCAGAGCCTTGCTAGATGAACGAAACATCACGCTAAATAGTCGAGTACTCACAGAAAACACTAGATCATCGTTCGATAAGCAACGCATGATCCAGGTGCTTATCAACCTCATTTCCAACTCGATCAAGTTTTCTCCGAAAGGCAGCGAAATCTGCGTGACGGTCATGGAGGGTCGCTCGTCTGACGGCGCCGAAGTCTTGCGCTGCTCGGTTGGCGATGAAGGCCCCGGCATTCCCGACGACGAGCTGGAAACGGTGTTCGACCAGTTTACCCAAAGCAGCCAAACCAAAACGGGCGCTGGGGGCACGGGGCTTGGCTTGCCCATTTGCCGGGAGATTATAAAAGCGCATGGGGGACACATCTGGGCTGAAAACAAAAAGGCCGAGGGCGCACTTTTCAGCTTCGTAGTACCCCGCAGCCAGGGAGCATGATGCATTATGATCAAAAAGAAGAAGGTTCTCGCTGTAGACGATGAAAAACTGAACCTCAGAATTTTGGAAATGCATTTGGATGAAGCCGGCTTCGAAACGGTTTCAGCGGAGAACGGTCTCATTGCACTCCAAAGACTAGAGGAGCATCAAGACATTGCTGTCATCCTGCTCGATCGCATGATGCCTAAAATGGACGGCATGACTTGTCTGCGTGAGATCAAGGCGAACCAAAGATTGCGGGATATCCCCGTCATCATGCAGACGGCGGCCGCGGCGACCGAGCAGGTCTTGCAAGGCATCAATGCAGGCGTCTATTATTACCTGACGAAGCCTTATGATGAGCGGATATTGCTTGGTATTATCAGATCGGCTCTGGATGACGCCACGAAAAAGAGAAAAATAAAAGAGAAAGTCTCGCATCACTTTCGCGTCTTGAGTTTGATGCGAAATTCGACCTTTCACTTTCGAACCTTAGATGAAGCAAAGATGCTTGCGTTTGGCATTGGAAGTTGCTTTCCAGATTCAAGAAACTCTACTTTTGGGTTGCATGAGCTTCTCATCAACGCCATCGAACATGGCAATCTCGGCATAACTTACGCGGAAAAGACCGAACTTGTGCTGAACGGCGCGTTGTTGGGAGAGGTGGAGCGCAGGCTGTCTGATCCGATTTACGCAGACAAGGAAGCTCAACTCACATTTCAAGCCACCCAGGACGCCATTACCGTCACCATCAAGGACGCCGGGCATGGATTTGACTGGGAACAATATCTCGAACTAACGCCCGAAAGGGCTGCCGGCGTTCACGGTCGCGGCATCTCAGCCGCGCGTGCGATGTCATTCCACAGCATGGAATATCTCGGCTGCGGAAATGAGGTCGTAGCTAAAGTATTCTTGAACAGCTCCAGCTCCCCAGGGCTCGTATGATCTTTATACCTCGGCTGGGCTACGAGAAAGCGGCTCATCCCTCAATCCAATACCCCTGAAAAGTCCGCTTTTGAGGCTGCACCCCGGCGGAATTTGCTCCAAATGAGTATTACCGCCTACCACACAGAAAAGCCCTCGCCGCACTCGGGTGTGGATCGGCCCCGTTCAGCGCCCCCGATCGCCGTTCCATCAACGCCGCCGGTAATCCTAGGCGCGCTGTCGCCCGCGCTATCGTGAACCCACTGAAAACACGGACATTAGAGCCGAAAACCTCGAACGTAAGCGGGGTCATTTTGGACGACGATAGGGGGTCAATTTTGCGTGCTGATTGACAGCCGGTCGACGCTTCTGGCCTCTGCCGGTGCTGTCGCCTCGGCATTCATGCCCACGCTGACGCCGGAGAAGCCCCCTCCGCATTGGACACGCATCCGCCTCAATGTTGCGCCGTTTCCGCCAAATTGTGGTCGTTCCGTCGACGTCTGGAATAGGTCGCGCCGATGGCATGGACATGCCATTGCCGATCTATCTAACGAACAGAAAAGAGGACTGGCAGATGAAGAGCTTTGCTATTGCAGCCGCCCTGTTAGTTGCGGGCAGCATCGTTGCGCGAGCGCAAGACGCCAATCCGGCTCCTGGCTTATCCGGAGGAACCACTCCGCCGACGCCCGACTGTCAATCCACGGCGAAACAGCCGGTCCTTCTCATACGGAACTTGATAGAGGGAACGACGGTGACTGGCCTCTATGCAAAGCCATATAGCGATTACAATGAGCGGACGCACACCTTCCTCTCCGTAGGCAGCCTGATAGGGGGCCAGGTCAACCTGCTTGGCTCAAGGACTTTGAAAGGCAAGAAGCTCGATGATATTCTGGGAACCGATGACGACAATCCTGGCCGGTGCGGGTTTCCTGTGAACTTCGGCCAATTCGGTTACCGGAAAACTTGCAGTGCAGACAAAATTGAAAACTTGTACCAGATGACGGTCTACATGGAGCGGGGCGGACGTAAGTACACATTGACACTAACCAAGAATGTCTGCGACGAAACAATGCTCGATATTCTTCCTGGCACGCCGTCAGACGATTTTGATAAGATTCCCACCGGGGAGGGCTTGTCCTATCCAACACCCGATTGCGAATTGACCGCAGGTGAACCGAAGCTCCTTATGCGAAACCTGATCGAGGGGGCAACCGTTACAGCAGTCCGCGTCCGGCCGATCAGTGATTATGACCGGGGGTCGAAATCGTTTCTGACAGTTCCCAAAGGGGTGAAAGTTTCCAGCAAGCCTATCCCTGCCAAACCTCTGAATAGCGTTCTGGGAACCGCGGCTGGCCGGTGCGGCGCGCCGATAAACTTTGCCAAGTTCGATTTCCGTGCCGATTGCGCTCCAAACAAAATGCAGAACCTCTATGAGATGACCGTCGATCTGCAGCGCGGCGAGCATAAGTACACGGTTACCCTGACCAAGAATGTATGCGACGAGACAATGCTCGACCTGCTTCCAGGCATCCCCGCCGAGAGTGCTCCGGTTGCGGTCGTGAAACAATGAAGGCACGGCGTCTTCTGCGCCCGCGGCCCCTGGAGCGGCCCTGAAGAAGAAGCGTCACGCGAAGGACACGCCTGGCAAGGATGATCGCCCCGAGAGGGAACATGCGGGCGTTCCCTCTCGGGTTAAAGGATCGCTCAGCGGCGATGCCGCAGGCTTCTGGCGCAAATGCTGCGGCCGATAATCCCCGGAGGTGTGAGATGGAAATAGGAATGCTGGGCGGCCTCGCAGGCGTGGTGGGAGGTTGGTTGTCGGGCTATGCATTTAGGTCGTGGAAATACAAGAAAGAGCGAAAACACGGCCTAAAAAATGAATTTCACGATCTCATCACCGTAAAGGCCGCGATTGTTTGGCTTGATGACGAGGGCGACAAGAGGTGGCATCTCTCGATTCGCGACGTGCAGGCAAAAGTACCCATGCTCCACGTCTTTGCAAACAGGCCTATTACGGATGTCGTTCGTGCTGCAAGCGATGCGCAAGAAGGGCTCGTGCGTGTTTCCAACCCGGTTATTCACTGCCGGATGATGGACCTAATCCGCCGTCACTTTACCGGTAACGACCTGGCGGCGGTCTACAAGTTCCTCACCGGGCGGCATGTGCGGAGGGATAAAATCATCTTCGGTTTGCTATCTCCTCATCACACAACGGCCAACAGCGATGCGGAACTCTTTCGCTTGGGTATGGCCAGTATTCTGCTTATCCACGAAGACCGCCTCGACATTCTTTGCGATCCCGGCTTCCTGGATTTTTCGCGCTGGGCGCGTCGGCCACTCGGACAGATGCTGAACTGATTCACAAAATAGCGCTCTCTGCGCCTGAAGAGCTGCAGAAAAAGCCGGGCTTAGCTGCGCTCGCGATTGCGGACGTCGAGAGCGAGGACGAGGAATACCTCGCGGATCGAGTAGCACTGAAGGTCTTAGCGCAACTTGCAGCGACGGAGTTAGTTCGCGCACCCAGGTAGAGGGACGTGACGCACGACAAGCATGGCGGTCTTTACGGTTACTTTGGGTCGATTAGAGACATGCCGCCCAGAAATCCGCGCGGCGGCTTGCTCTTCAGCGGCGGAAATTCGACACTATGATTATATAAGCATCGGGCCAACTTGCTCCCGAGCTATGCCATCAACCAAAATTTTGGTGCTGGCTGTATTCCTGGCTTGCCAGACACCGCTTAACTTCCGCGACAAGAAGCTTCGGCCGAAGCGGTTTTGCAAGAGCCGGGACGCCGTCGAATATCGAAGGGTGTTGCGCCCTCGAATAGCCGGAGAGCGTGACGAACCGCGCGCCCCTCGCCAGAAGTTCTCGCGCAACGGCTTCCGAAGTTTCACCGCTGAGGTTTATGTCGAGCACGGCGGCGTCGCAGCCGTGCTCCTCGATTAGCGACAAAGCCAGCGCAACCGACCGGGCCGGCCCAACACCTCGAAGCCCGCCTCCGTTAATACATGCGCGATCTCCATCGCCACAAGCGCTTCATCCTCGACAACGAGCACTTTGGGGCGGGAGTTCGTGGTGGAAGCGGTGCGCTCGGACCCTGCCCCGGCCTCGGGCGGGTAGCGCATTCCTTCGACGACCCTGGCGCTGGAGCAGCGCAAGCGCCAGCTCAGCCCCGCGGTCAGGAAATCGAGATCGACCTTGGCGTCCAGGCTGCTCTCGGCCAGGCGGCCGATGACGGTCGAGCCAAACCCGCTTCTGGATGGCGGCGCGACCGGCGGCCCCCCGTGCTCGCGCCATCTCATCGTGAAAGTTCTATCGCCCGCGCCATTGGTTTCAAGGCCCCAAGCGATGGTGACGCGGCCTTCGGCGACGGACAGCGCTCCATACTTGCCCGCATTGGTCGCAAGTTCGTGGATCGCCATGCCAAGGGTTTGAGCCGCGGACGCCGAAACCAGAAGAGACGGCCCCTTCATCTTAATCCCCGAGCCGATCAACCCCCCGAAATGGGCAAGCTGCAGGCGGACGAGTTCGGCGAGATCCACGCCCTTCCAATCCGCGCCCACGAGCAGGTCCTGGCTCCTCGCCAGCGCCTGCACGCGTTCCGAAAAGCTTTCGAGAAACTCCTCCGGGTTCGCGGCCGCGGTCTGCCGGGCGACGGCCTGCACCAGCGCGAGCATGTTCTTGGAGCGATGGTTGACTTCGCGCAGAAGCAGCTTGATGCGTTCCTCCTGATGCCTGCGCTCCGTGATGTCCAGGAAAGCGCCAACCGCGCCCCGGACTTCGCCCGCCGCGTCGAAGAGCGGCAACGCATTGCCAAGAAGATGCTTGTGGCCGCCATCGCAAAAGCGAAGCTCGTGTTCGAAGCCCTGGATGCTTTGCCCGGTGGCGGCCGCGCGCTGCATGGGAAGCTGATCGGCCGCTAAAGGCTCGCCAGTCGCGGAATAGGTTTCGAAACTTGCGGGTCTTTCATGTTCGGGGGCGGATTTGGAGACATTCGCCCCTTCTGGAATTCGTAGAAGCTTATAACCGGCCGAGTTGGCCGTTATTCGCGAACAGTTCTTATCCTCCGCGATGAGGACGGCCACGGGAATGACGGCTTGCGTCGCTTCCAGCTCCTGCCGCCGCCGCCGCTCCCTCTCCTCGCTCTCGCGAAGCTGTTTCTCGGCGTGCTTGCGCTCGCTCACATCGCGAAGGACGCCCTGCAAATTTCCGTTTGGCAGCTTCCTGCCGGTCACTTCGCCGATGAATTCCGACCCGTCCTTGCGCCGGAAGCGCCACTCGCTCGTATGAACGCCGCCATCGTCGAAGCGGGCGATCTCGGAACCGACGCGGGGCCGCTCTTCGGCGGCGATCGCGTCCGTTATGTGTTTTCCGATGACTTCCTCGCGCGTCATTCCGAGCATGGCGCAGCCAGGCGGGCTTGCGTCGATATAGCGCCCCTCGGAATCGGCGACGAAGAGACCGTCCGTCATCTGCTCCACAAGGCAGCGGTAGCGCAACTCGCTCTGGCGCAAGGCTTCCCCGGCCTTCTTGTGCCCGGTGACGTCCAGGGAGATCCCGGCCATGCGAATAGGCCGGCCATCCTTGAAGACCGTCCCGCCTTTGGAGTGGATCCAGCGGATCGCTCCGCCGGGACCTTGGCTGCGAAATTCGATATCGTAATCGCGTTCGCCTCCGCCTTCCAGGCAAGCGCGAACGGCGCGATCCACCCGCTCCCGGTCCCCGGGATGCACCGCCGCGAGAAAACGCTCATAGGACACCGGCTCCTGCGCGGCGACGCCAAACAGCTTCCTGCAAAGCGGCGACCACTCAAGCCGTTCTGGTTCGAATTCCTTGTACCAGTAGCCGACCCCGGCCCGCTCCGTCATGAAGCGCAGCCTTTCGTCGCTTTCGCGTATCGCCGACTGGGCGAGGATCTGGCCCGTCGTTTCGGTCGCGGAGCAGTAAAAGCCAACGGCGGCGCCGGCTTCGTCGCGAAGCGGCGTCCACGAAAAGGTGAACCAGCTCTCCGAGCAGCCGGGGCGTCCCGCGAGCGGAACCGGATGGTCCACGAAATGTTGCGCCTCCCCCGCCATGACCGCATCGATCAGCGGGATCGATTGGTCCCAAATCTCCGCCCACACCTCCGAGTAAGGCAGGCCCAGCGCTTTCGGGTGCTTGGTTCCAAGGATGGGGATATATCCGTCGTTATAAAGCGAGGTGAGCGCGGGCCCAAAGGCGATGTAGACGGGCTGCTTGCCGCAAAGCATCAGGTCGACGGCCGTCTTCAGGTTATGCGGCCAATTTTCCACGGCGCCGAGCGGCGTCGCCCCCCAATCGTGCCAGCGAATGCGTTCGGCCATTTCCCCGGACAAAGACGGCCAGTATTTCGAACTTTCGCCCAATCTAAAATCCGCCCGATGGCATCGATAATCTCACTCGCTACCGATCTTTTAAACACTTTTTATTCGCAATAGCATACCACTCTTCCATCCGGTAGCTCCAATGTGTCCCAGCCTAGCCCTCGACGCATGACAAGAATAAAATTTGTAAACGCGAAACATAAAATCCGGGCGATAGGCCTTTCGGGGGAACGGGGGCTAATCCCCTAAAAGCGGATGCTCTCAAAGATCGGTCCGAGGTCCGTTCCCGGCCTGCTCCTGGGATTTTACCCTGAGCCGCGCAGGCCGGGCGCCTCATGGCCCGTGCGTACGACATACTCAGTATAGCCGCCGTTATAGCGATGCACGCCATCGGGGGTCAGTTCGAGTACGCGATTGGACAGGGCGCCAAGAAAATGCCGGTCATGCGAGACGAAGAGCATTGTGCCCTCAAAGCGCGCAAGCGCCCCGATCAGCATTTCCTTTGTCGCCATGTCGAGATGGTTGGTCGGTTCGTCGAGCACGAGAAAGTTCGGCGGATCGAACAGCATGATCGCCATCGCCAGCCGCGCCTTCTCGCCGCCGGACAGCACCCGGCACCTCTTTTCGACATCGTCGCCCGAAAATCCGAAACAGCCCGCGAGCGTCCGCAGCGTGCCTTGGCCCGCCTGCGGGAATGCATATTCGAGCGATTGGAAAATCGTGGCGCCGCCGTCGAGCACTTCCATCGCATGCTGGGCGAAATAGCCCATCTTGACGCTGCCGCCGATTGTCACCGATCCCCGATCGGGCTCGCTCACGCCGGCCACCAGTTTCAAGAGCGTCGATTTTCCGGCCCCATTGACGCCCATCACGCACCAGCGCTCCTTGCGCCGGATCGCGAAATCGAGCCCCTCATAGATCGCCTTGCTTCCGTAGCGCTTGTGAACATTCTTGAGCGCGACGACATCGTTGCCGGAGCGCGGCGCGGGCGGAAAATCGAAAGCCACGGACTGGCGCCGCCGCGGCGGCTCGACGCGATCGATTTTTTCGAGCTTCTTGACCCGGCTTTGCACCTGGGCCGCATGCGAGGCGCGAGCCTTGAACCGCTCGATGAACTTTATCTCCTTGGCCAGCATCGCCTGCTGGCGCTCGAATTGCGCTTGCTGCTGCTTCTCGCTCTGCTCGCGCTGGGCCGAGTAGAACTCATAATCGCCGGAATAGGTGGTGAGCGAGCCGCCGTCGATCTCGATGATCTTGTTGACAATGCGGTTCATGAACTCGCGATCGTGCGAGGTCATCAAGAGCGCGCCATCGTAGCTCTTGAGAAATTGTTCGAGCCAGATCAAGCTTTCAAGATCGAGATGGTTGCTCGGCTCGTCGAGCAGCATGGCGTCGGGCCGCATCAAGAGGATCCGCGCGAGCGCGACGCGCATCTTCCAGCCGCCCGAAAGCTTGCCGGCATCGCCGTCCATCATCTCCTGGCTGAAGCTCAGGCCGCCCAGCACTTCGCGCGCGCGGCCTTCCAGCGCGTAGCCGTCGAGTTCCTCGTAGCGGTGCTGGACCTCGCCGTAGCGCTCGATGATGGCGTCCATCTCGTCCAAGCGCTCCGGGTCGGCCATGGCGGCCTCCAGCGCGTGAAGCTCGGCCGCAACCTCGCTGACCGGTCCAGCGCCGTTCATGACCTCGGTCACGGCGCTATGCCCCGACATTTCGCCAACATCCTGATTGAAATAGCCGATCGTGACGCCGCGATCGACCGCGACCTGGCCCTCGTCAGGCTCCTCCTCGCGGACGATCATGCGGAACAGCGTCGTCTTGCCGGCCCCATTGGGCCCGACAAGGCCGACCTTCTCACCTTTCAGAAGAGAGGCCGAAGCCTCGATGAAAAGGAGATGATTGCCGCTCTGCTTGCTGATGTTTTCGAGACGAACCATGACCACCGGGAGCTTGCGGAAATTTGCCGCTCTTATGCCACGGGAGAGGCTTGGCGCAACCTGGAATTAAGCCGCCACGCGAAGCAGGCGCCGACGCCGGGCTCTATGAGCAGTGGAATTCGCTACGCGGCTTTTTTCAGCCGGGGGCGCGAGCGCATCGTGCGCTGCTCGATGTAGTCGAGGACCTGACCCGCGATGTCGGCGCCGGTAGCGTTCTCGATGCCTTCAAGTCCTGGCGAAGAGTTCACTTCGAGGAGCAGCGGGCCTTTCGACGACCGCAGGATATCGACGCCCGCGAATTTCAGGCCGAGCCGGTTGGCGGCCTTGACGGCGATCTTCCGCTCCTCTGTGGAAAGCTTCGCTTCCAGGGCAACGCCGCCCTTGTGCAGATTGGCGCGGAAATCGTCGCCGCCCGCGCGCCGCACCATGGCCGCCACCACCTTCCCGTCGAGCACGAGGCAGCGCAAATCCTGGCCTGCGGCTTCCGAGATATATTGCTGCACGAGAAAGCTCGCATCGGCGTTGCGCAGCGCGTCGATCACCGACGCGGCCGATTTGCGGTTCTCGGCCAGAACCACGCCCTTGCCTTGGCTGCTTTGCAGAAGCTTGATGATGAGCGGCGTTCCGCCCACCATCTTGATGAGGTCTTCCGTATCGTGATGCGAGCTGGCGAAGGCCGTGTCCGGCATCGGCAGCTTGTGCATCGCCATGAGCTGGTGCGCGAAAAGCTTGTCGCGGCTTTGCAGGATGGCTTGCGAGGAATTGAGCACCTGCGCGCCGGTCATCTCGAACTGCCGCACGACGGCGGCGCCGTAGGCCGTGATGGTCGCGCCGATGCGCGGGATCACGAAGTCGAAATCGGGCAGCGCCTTGCCCTCGTAATGGACCGCGCTCGCGATGGAGCGTATGTTCATGTAGCAGCGCAGCGTATTGATCGGCTCGATGACGTGGTCGCGCCGTTCCGCCTCTTCGATGAGGCGCCTGTTCGAGAAATTGCCGGGCTCCATCGTGAGAAGCGCGATACGAAGCGAGCGTTTCGCGGGCGCGGCGAGATGCCCGCTCGTATACACATCGTAGCTCAGCTTTTTCTGGCGGTATTCGGACCAGGGCTGGATCGTGACGGATTGCGCGTCGAGGGCGGTGCGGCCGAGCAGCATGCGGTGAGCCATCGTGTAGCGGTTCGACAGCGAGATCTCGACCGGCCATTCGCGGCCGCCGATGCGGAGCGGGGTTTCGATGATGTAGCGGTGCTCGGCCTGGCCGTTCGAGCTGCGCACGGGACGGCGGTCCACGATCTTGGCAGTGCACCAGACCTCGATCTCGTCGTGATAATCGACCGGATGAACGCCGAAACGAACGCGCGGCGCTTCGATGGGACCGAACGTCTCGATCGAGAACGCATGCAGCGCCGAAGTCTTGGCGCCGGTGTCGATTTTCGCCTTCAGCGCAGGCAAACCCAGCTGCGGAAGGGCCACCCACTCGCGCCAGCCCAGAACAAACGGCTCCATAAAACCTTCTCCGGTCTTTTCAAGTCGATTGCTAACGATTGATCCAGCTTACGCTTCACCTGCGACGCCGCGTAGGTTGCCGATCCAGCGCACGGCGCGCTCAAACTAACAAGGCGTTCACAACGCTTGTTCCGCGAGACCCATCTTGAGCGGAAGGCTATATCGAAAACGCTTCGAATTTATGACAGCGCGGACAGAAAAATATGTTCCAGGCTTCTGCATTTACTCCCGATTAGTGTGGCGTAACTTCGCCCGCAAGCGGCTGTAAAGCCTTTTTGCGCACAATCCTTTACAGTCGGCTGACACGGCCGGCGGTTTCGTAGAAACTACACTTATTCACGCTTTGCCGGCCCGATCTCCCTAAAAGGTCGCGCTCCGCCTCGGACCTATCGCGGCCAAAAGCGGCGACGCTCTCGCAGCACTTCGCGGCCTCGCTTATATACGAAAGCGGCGGAGACCTCGGCGGGACATGCAGGCGAAGCAACCTTATACAAATATCGCCGTCAAGTCCTCCGGCGCGGGCGCCGTCCGCGGTTTTTGCACAAAAGAGCGTCGCATTTTGCGCTGATTTGCGGCTTTGCCACAGCGGAATACACAATTCACGCTGCGCTGTCATAAGAGCGACCTAAACATAGGCCGGAGGAGAGGCCATGGAGACCACGCTACATATTCTCGTCGTCGACGATCACAAGGACATCCGCGATCTGCTCGCCAAGTTCCTTGTCAAGCATGGGATGCGGGTGACCTCGGCGGCGGACGCGACCGAAGCCCGCAGGCATCTGAAGGCGGGCGCTTTCGATCTGCTCGTGCTCGACATCATGATGCCGGGAGAGGACGGGATTGCCCTGTGCCGGGCGCTCCGGGAAGGCGCGGCGCCGCCGCCCATCATCTTTCTCACCGCGGTTGCGGAAGACACGGACCGCATCATCGGCCTGGAGCTTGGCGCCGACGATTACGTCACGAAGCCGTTCAATCCGAGGGAGCTTCTCGCGCGCATCCGCGCCGTCATCCGGCGCGCCCAGAGCATGCCGCAAAGCCGCGAGGCCCCACCGGGAGAGCGGCTGAAATTCGGCCAGTTCATTTTCGACGCGGACCGGCGCGAGCTGATCGACGGCAAGGAGGTGGTGACGCCCCTTTCCTATGGGGAATACCTCCTGCTGCTCGCCTTCGTTCAGCGCCCGAATATTGTGCTGACGCGCGACCAGCTGCTCGACATCACGAGAGGACGCTCGGCGAATCTGTTCGACCGCAGCATCGACAACCAGGTGAGCCGGTTGCGCCGCAAGATCGAGGAAGACCCCAAGGAGCCGAAGATCATCCAGACGATCTGGGGCGGAGGCTATAAATTCGTCGGGGCGGTCGAGCGACTATGATGCCGCGCAGCCTGAAAGGCCAGCTCATTCTGCTTATGCTTGTCGGCCTGACGCTCTCGCAGGCCGCCAGCTTCATGTTCATCCTCAGCGATCAGAAATCGCGGATGAAGAGCGAGTGGCTGCACAACATTGTCTCGCGCATAGCCACGGTCGCCGATGTCGTGGAATCGACGCCGCCTGAGCACCACGCGAATATCCTCAAGTCGTCCAGCTTCTTTGCGCTCAAATTTTCTGTCGGCTCCGCTCCCCCGTCCCCCTCAAAAGAAGACGACGAGGCTGAAGGCGTCAGGCAGCAGGTCAATAGGGTCTTCGGAGAGAGAGCAGGCTCGATCAAAGTCGCGGTTCTGACCCCGCCAAGCGAGGAGTCTTACTTTTCGCTGATGTTTTTGGGTCTCTGGGCCGACATTACGAACGCCTTCGCCCCTAAACGCCTTGAAAGCGAGAAACCGGCGCCGAGACCTCCTTTCGCCATCCTTTCCGTTCCCTTGAAAAGCGGACAATGGCTCAATGCCGGGATCACGCCGCGCCCGATCGGGACGAACGCATCGCCGCTGCTCGTTCAATTCGCGACCATGGCCGCCATCTCCGCCATCGGGATTTTCTTCGTGCTGAGCCGGCTGACGCGCCCGCTGAAGGAACTGGCGCAAGCCGCCGCCGCGCTGGGCCGCGGGGAGTCGACCGCGAAACTCGACGAGAAAGGTCCGCGCGAAGTCCTCGACACCATCCGCGCCTTCAACGACATGCAGGAAAGGCTGAGCCGGTTCGTGCTCGACCGGACGAAGATGCTCGCGGCGCTGGGTCACGATCTCAGAACGCCGATCACGAGCCTGAAGCTCCGCGCCGAGTTCATCGAGGACGAGGAAATCCGGCAAAAAATCCTGGAAACGCTCGACGAGCTGTTCGAAATGGCGGAGGCGACACTATCCTTCGCCCGCGAGGAGGCCGCCCAGGAGAAGACGAGGCTCGTGGATGTGGGCGCCCTGATCTCCACCGTTTGCGCCGACCTAGCCGATACGGGGTTCCCTATCGAATGCGCGGAGCCCGGCAGCTTTACGCTTCGCTGCCGCCCTCTGGGGCTCAAGCGCGCTTTTCGCAACATCCTTGAGAACGCGGTCGCCTATGGCCGCCGGGCGCGCGTCTTCGTCGAACACAAGCGCGGCGATGTCGCCATCATGATCGACGACGATGGACCGGGCATTCCCGTGCGCGACATGGAGCGTGTATTCAGCCCGTTCGTGCGGCTCGAAAACTCGCGCAACATGGACACGGGCGGCGTCGGTCTCGGTCTCGCCATCGCGCGCTCCATCGTTCGCAACCACGGCGGCGACATAGCCCTGCGGAACCGGCCCGAAGGCGGCCTCCGTGTTACGATCACGCTGCCCGGCGCGGCTGTCATCGACGCTCCGGACGAACAGGCTGCGGAAAGCGCCGCCGCCTGAGGCAGGGTTCGCCAGTTTAGCCAATGGACGGCCTTTGCCGGTCCCCGGCTCCACCGTCATGGCCGGGCGTAATGCACGGCTGTCCGGCCACGACAAGAGGGCGACGCCGGTTTTTTTCAAGCGTTCGAAGGCGGATATTCGGGTATTGGACGAAAAAGGTCTTCGAGAACAATAACGTAGCTGGGTTCCCGCCTTCGCGGGAACGACGTAGAGACCTGCCGTGACCTACGCGCGCTTTTGCGCGAGAAGCGCCCGGTGGACGACCTCGAACTGGTCCATCGACTTGTAGCGGATGATGATCTCGCCCGCCTCGCCGCTGCCGGGGTTGATGACGACGGTCAGCCCGAGCGCATCGGTCATATCGCGCTCGGCGGCTTTGGTATCCGGATCCTTCTGCGGCGCCGCCGCCTTCGCCACTCCCGCCTTCGGTCCGGTGGGCTTGCGGCCCATCACCAGCGCCTCCACGTCGCGAACGTTGAGACCCTTCTTCACGATGTCCAGCGCCACGGCCTCGGCCTCGTCGTGGCCGATCAGCGCGCGCGCATGGCCCGCGCTCAGGGAGCCTTCGCGCACGAGCGTCTGCACGCTTTCCGGCAGCTTCAGGAGCCGCATCGTGTTGGCGAGGTGGCTGCGGCTCTTGCCGATGATCCCGGCTAGCTCCTCCTGGGTGTAGCCGAAGCGCTCGACAAGCTCCTTATAGCCGCCCGCCTCTTCGATGGCGTTCAGGTCGGCGCGCTGAACGTTCTCGATGATGGCGAGTTCGAGCGCTTCCTGGTCCGTCAGCGAGCGCACGATGACGGGGACGAGATGCATCGAGGCTTTCTGCGCCGCCCGCCACCGCCGCTCGCCCGCGACGATTTCGTAATTCGTGCCGGAAGCGTCCGTGGGCCGGACCACGAGCGGCTGAACCAGCCCCTTTTCGCGGATGGAAGATGCAAGCTCGTCCAGTTCCGCCTCGTTGAAGTTCTTGCGCGGGTTCAGCGGGCTCGGGCGAACGCGGTCGATGGGAACCATGCGGCTCTCGCCGTTCGCGGGAAGAGCACGGCCGCCAACCGGAAGGTTTTCACCGATGAGAGAGGCAAGGCCGCGGCCAAGCCGGCTCTTTTGAACGGGCGATGGCCCTGTCGCTAATGCGCCCGATCTAGTCTGCATGTCGATCTCCCGTCGAAGCTGAAATGTCTTTGCCGCCCCTCAGGCGGCCGCCCATGACATACTCACGACGCAACTTTGAAACTTGGATGCCGGTGCGGCCGGTCACGCGGCCCGCGCCGCCGCCGCGCGCTCGCGGTTGATCATCTCCGCGGCGAGGTCCATGTAGGCGCGGCTGCCCGCGCTCTTGTGATCGTAAAGAAGCAGCGGCTTGCCGTGCGACGGCGCCTCCGCGATGCGGACATTGCGCGGAATGATGGTGTCGTAGACCTTCTGGCCGAAGAAGGCGCGGACTTCCGTGGCGACCTCGTCCGACAGCCTGGTCCGGCCATCGTGCATGGTCAGAACCACGCCGTGAATTTCAAGTGAAGGGTTGAGGCTCGACCGCACGAAATCGATCGTTTCCTTCAGTTGAGTGATCCCTTCGAGCGCGAAGAATTCGCACTGCACCGGCACTAGCGCCGCGTCGGCCGCCGCCAGCGCATTCAAGGTGAGGATGCTGAGCGAGGGCGGGCAATCGATCAGCACATAGGTAAGGCGGTCTTCCACCTTGCGGTCGAGTTCCGACGCCCGCAGCGAGGCGATGGCGTCGCGCAGAAAATACGCCCGGTTCGGCGCCGCCGCGATTTCCGGCTCAAGGCCGGCCAGGTCTCGCGTCGAGGGCGCGACGAACAGGCCCGGCACAGCCGCCGGCGTCATCGCCTGCTCCAGCGCCGCCGCGCCCGCAAGCACGTCGTAGATCGAGACATGCCGCGCTTCCTCGGGCACGCCGAGGCCGGTGCTCGCGTTGCCCTGCGGATCGAGATCGATCACAAGCACCCGCTCGCCCACCGCCGCCAGCGTCGTTCCAAGATTGATCGCCGTCGTAGTCTTGCCCACGCCGCCCTTCTGATTGGCGACCGCGAAAACGCGAAGACCCTTATGGTTTGTGTTTGTCACTGCTCGCCACCCTGTCTAAGCATCGGCTTCCTGATCTCTAAGATGCGGCCTTCCGCATCGCTGACGCTGGCGTGGCTCGTGAGATCGAAGGCCCATCGCGCCCGGGCGCCGGCGATTTCCAACTCAGCCTCGCGGCCTTTCAGAAACAACCCAACGGACGCATTACCGAAGAACGGCAGGGCTAGCTCCAACAGCGCATCGAGCGGGGCCAGCGCTCTCGCCGTCACCACATCGGCGACTGGCGCGGCGCGGGCTTCGGCCGCATCGGCGATACGCATGTTGTGCACACGGACGGACGCCCCGGTCCGCCGCGCCGCCTCGGAGAGGAACGCGCACTTGCGCCCGTTGCTCTCGATGAGGTGCATGCAGCACTCTTTCTGATTCGCAAGCATAATAGCAATCGCGAGCCCTGGGAACCCTCCCCCAGATCCAAGGTCGACCCAGGTTTTCGCGTGCGGCGCCAATGCGATAAGCTGCGCGGAGTCCGCGAAATGCCTCTGCCAAACCTGTGGAAGAGTTGTGGGAGATACGAGGTTGACCGCCTTTTGCCACTGCAGGAGCAGGCGCTCGTAAAGCTCAAGCCGCTCCAGTGTTTCATGTGAAACGGAGAAGGCTCGGGCGAAGTCGGCGGCGGTCTCGATTTTCATGGCGTCTTTATATGGCGTTCGGCTTCCTTTCCGTTCCCAGCATGCGTGCTTCGCGGCTCTTTGTGAATCCCAAATCGGCGGGGCGCGGCCACGTTCCTGCTTCCCCGCGCGCCTCTATTTAGGTATTTTGCGGCGGGATTGCTTGGGGGCGTTGCCGTGGGCGTTGTTCGCATTCTTTTCTGCGCGGTTTTTCTTGTTGCCGGCGCCGCCGCCGCTTTCGCCGACGCGCCGAAGCTGGCGCTGGTCATCACCAACAAAGCCTACCCCGCCGCCATCGGCGCGCTCGAAAACACCCATCGCGACGGGGACCGCATCGCGGCCACGCTAACGGCGCTCGGCTTCGCCGTCGTGCACCGGCGCGACCTCGACAAGGCGGCGACGGTGGCGGCCGTGGCGGATTATGTGGAGCGGCTGGAGAGGGCGGGGCCGGATGCGGTCGGCTTCTTCTATTATGCGGGCCACGGCGCGGCGAACAGCAAGTATGGCGACAATTACCTGATCCCCATCGATGCGCCCATCGTCTCCGACAGCCAGCTCGCGCTGCAGGCCGTGAAGATCGGCGAGATCATCGACTCCATCGCCGCCACCCCGGCCAAGACCAATTTCCTCGTGTTCGACGCCTGCCGCAATGTGCCGCTGAATTTCTCGGTGCGCTCGGCGACGCGCGGACTCCGCCCCGAAGCGCACCGGCAGGGCATGCTGATCGCCTTCGCCACCGACCCCGGCAAGACCGCCACCGACGAAGGCGTCTACGCCGAAGCGCTGGCGGAAGAAATGCAGAAGCCGGGCGTGCTCGCCACCGAAGTCTTCCGCGCCGTGCGCAGCCGCGTCCTGGCCGCCACCGAGCGCCAGCAATTCCCCTGGATCGAAGACGGGCTGATCGAGAACCTGTATTTCAAGCCGCCTTCGGGAAAGCTGCCGCCGTCGCCCACCGTCACAGTGCCGCCTCAAAGTGAGCCAAAAGGCGCCGCTCAGCCTGTACAGGCGCTATCTGCGCTGTCCTGCGGCGATCTTTGGCATCGCCGCAATTCCATCTATGCCCGCAACGGCTACTGCTTCAAAACCGAGCGTGGCATCCGTGTTTTCGGAAATAAAAACTGTAGGTTCAATAATGACGAATTGGTCCCCCTTTCAGATGCTGAGCGCGAGGAGGTGCGAACCATTCGCGACATCGAGCAACAAAAAGGCTGCTGAGCGGACAACCATACGATCAGGCCAAAGGCCTCAAAGGGCCGGATTCGCATTTTTCGGGCTTTTCTTGTGCCTGGGCGGGTTAAGCTCCGCCCTCGCCCAGACGCTTGAGCAGAAGGCGCAGGCGCTCATCCGCGCCTATCCCGATTTCCTCGCCGGCTACGATGGCGCAAACCTCATCTGGAAAGATGGGAGCAAGACGCCGTTCGGCGAAGGCGGCGCCGACAAGCCGCCGCAGGACCTGATCGACCGGCCCGATGCCGCCGACATGTTTCATTGGACCTATACGTTCGGCGGCGCCGCCATCCCCGTGAGGGAGGAAAGCGATCCGGGCCGCGTCCGCAACGAAGCGTTTTTCGAAAAGATTTATGGCCCCTGCGAGAAGCGCCCCGCGGGCGGGTGCAAAAGCGTGACGTGCTCGCCCACGGGGCCGCTGAAGCGCGTGCCGTGGGTTCCGCAGTTTTCGGGCGGCTCGATGCAGGTCGCATCCGTGAATGGCGTGGATCAGAAGCTGCGGCTCGTTTCGGACGAACTGGAAGCGCTCGGCCCAGCCTATGCGAAATATTTGATCGACCCTGGCGGAGGCTACGCGGCGCGCTGCATCGCCCGGACGACGCGGCTGAGCGCGCATTCGTTCGGGATCGCCGTCGATATCAATGCCGGCTACGGCGGGTACTGGCAATATGGGCTCCCCCCGTCCATCGACGAAAAACAGGCCCGGGAGAAGAAGCTTTCGTTCGTCTACAAGAACCGCATCCCGCTGGAGATCGTGAAGGTCTTCGAGAAGCACGGCTTCATCTGGGGCGGAAACTGGCATCACTTCGACGGCATGCATTTCGAATACCGGCCCGAGTTCCTGGCGCTCAAGGCGATCATGGGCGAGTGACGCGGCGGGGGCGCGCGCGGCCGCCCCGCAATGTTTCATGTGAAACAGGAATCCGAACGGAGCGGAAACGGAAGCGGACGCCGTTCGCGTTCTTAACCTTCCGCTCAGCATCCGCACCGCCGTCGCATCCCACCCGGGCCCACATACCGGAAGCGGATGAATTGTTCACTGCCGTTCGCGGTCGTCCCGTGCGCGCTGTGACACGAAATGCCGCTGCGCAGACTAAGCTGCCGGGCGTGCGGCACTACTTCATTCTGGATCCGGACGATCTTTCAACCTAAAAACGGCAGTTGCCGTCCTGTGACAGACGGCAGAATCGCGCAATATCAAGCGCATGAGCCAAGATTTTCCCTGCCTCCCCGTTCACCCGGCGGGTGAACAACCGCCGGGTGAACAAGACTGTGCATTGGCGGCAGCAACGCTGGACACTTGGGCTGGCCCTATTCGCGTGGAATGGGACCCAACGGCGCCGCTGACGCCCTATGGGCAGCTCCCGTTCTTCATCGAATATCTGAAGGTTGCGGGCCTGTCCGGCGCGCTCGTGGCCGATTGCCCGCTCGCCTATACGAGCCCCAACGCGCCGGACAAGCGCGACGTGCTTGGCACAACGATGCTGTCGATTTTGGCCGGGCGCAAGCGCTACGCCCATATCGCGACGCTGCGGAATGACGGTGTGCTGCCCGAGCTTTTGGGTATGAAGAGGACGTCAGCGAGGACGCGGTGCGGCGCGCTTTCAAGGCCATCGGAGAGGACGAGGGCCGGGAATGGCTGCAACGCCATCTCGATTGCTCCACGGCGCCGCTTTTGGCCGAGCCGTGGGTTCCCGACGCGGATTCCACCGTCAAGCCGCTCTACGGCCATCAGGAAGGGGCTGTACTTGGTTGGCTACAATCCCAAAAAGCCCGGACGCCCCAGCCATGTCTGCCACACTTACACGATGGCCGGGTTGCGGCTGGTGCTCGACGTGGAGGTTGCGCCAGGCAACGAGCACGCGCATGCGGCGCCAGGACTGTGGGCTCTCCTGGATCGCATTCCACGCGATTGCCGGCCGGCATTTTTGCGCGGCGATAGCGGGTTCGGTACGGAAGCGGCGATGCGCGAAGCCGAGCGGAGAGGGCTTCCCTATCTGTTCAAACTGCGGCTCACCGCCCGCTTTCTGCATGAGCTTAATGCGGAGCAGTTGACGACGGATCGGCGCTGGCGCCGCATCCTCTCCCGCGCCGTCCAGTCCTGGCTTTGCGGGCGGATGCTGCGCGCTCCGCCGCGCCTCATGGCGACAGCCTGACCGCAAAAGCCTACATCGATAAGTTGAACCGCCGCTTCAAATCGGTGCGGCACAAGGGTTAACTGCCGTTTTTAGGTTCAACAATCCACCACGCGCGAGGCGAGGGCGACGTGCTGACGACCCGCATCGTGACAGGCGGCGAGTTGCGGTTCGATCCGCCCGGCTTCAGCGTCGAGGCGCGGTCGCTCTTCCCTGAGCCTTACGAGGAATAGCCCGTCACTCCTCATCCTGTCCTTCTCCCAGCGAACTCGCCAAGGCGAGTTCGCAACTTAAAGCGACTGCATTCGCAAACGGGTGCGGCGGGAGAAGGAACGCTGCTTCTCCCCTCTCCCATTCGCGTCCGCTCGTGGATGCGGACACCCCAAAATGGCAAGCTCGCCCAGCGAGCCTGGGCGGGAGGGGAGGAGGCGAGGGGGATTCAAGCGGCGCGCGCCGTCTTGCGGATATGCGCGAGCAGCAGCATCAGCGCAGCGGGCGTCATGCCGTCGATGCGGGCGGCCTGCGCCAGCGTAGCGGGGCGATGGCGTTCGAGCTTCTGGCGGACTTCGTTCGAGAGGCCGGGAATGGCGGCGAAGTCGGTCGAGGGCGGGATGGCCGCCGCCTCATCTTTCTTGAAGGCGACGATGCCGGCCTCCTGTCGTTCGAGGTAGACGGCGTAGCGCGCATCCACCTGGAGCCGCTCCGCCGCCGGCGCCGGGATCGCGGCAAGCTCCTGCCAGATCGCCGCCAGCCCGCTCACCGACACGCCCGGCAGCGCCAGAAGATCGAATGCGGAGCGGCGGCGGCCGTCGCGATTGAGCGCGATGCCGTGTCCGGCCGCCTGGTCCGGCGTGAGCGATAAGCTTTCAAGCCGCCGCCGCGCCTCGGCCAGCGCTTCGGCTTTCGCGGCGTAAGCCTGCATCCGAACCGGCCCCACGCAGCCGATGCGCGCGCCAGCCGGGGTAAGCCGCTCGTCGGCGTTATCGGCGCGAAGCCGCAGGCGGTACTCGGCTCGGCTCGTGAACATGCGGTACGGCTCGGAAACGCCGCGCGTCACGAGGTCGTCGATCATCACGCCGATATAGGCCTCGGTGCGCGAGACAACGAAATCGGCCGGCCGCCCGCCCGCCTTCAGCGCCGCGTTCACGCCCGCGACCACGCCCTGGCCTGCCGCCTCCTCATAGCCAGTCGTGCCGTTGATCTGCCCCGCGAGGAACAGGCCGGGCAGCCGCTTCGCCTCCAGCGTCGCCGCGAGTTCGCGCGGATCGACGTAATCGTATTCGATGGCGTAGCCGGGCCGGATGACGGCGGCGTTCTCGAGGCCAGGGATCGTTTTCAGGAAGGCGCGCTGCACATCCTCGGGCAGCGAGGTCGAAATGCCGTTCGGATAAACGGTGGGATCGTCGAGGCCCTCCGGCTCCAGGAAGATCTGATGCCCGCCGCGATCCTTGAAGCGGACCACCTTGTCCTCGATGGAGGGGCAGTAGCGCGGGCCGATGCTCTCGATCTGGCCCGAGTACATCGGCGCGCGATGGATGTTCGCCGCGATGATCGCGTGCGTCTCGGGCGTCGTCGCGGTGATGTGACAGGCGATCTGCGGCGTCTCGATGCGCTCGCTGAGAAAGGAGAACGGGACGGGCGGTTCGTCGCCCGGCTGCGCCGCCAGCCGCGCATATTCGATGGTGCGGCCGTCGAGCCGCGCGGGCGTGCCGGTCTTGAGGCGGCCCATCTGCAGGCCCAGCGCATAGAGCCGCTCGCTCAGCCGGATAGCAGGCGCCTCGCCGGCACGGCCCGCCGGGATGCGCGTCTCGCCCATGTGGATCACACCCTTCAGGAATGTGCCCGTGGTGATGACCACGGCGCCGCAGCGCAGCTCGCGCCCGCTTGCCGTGATCGCGCCAGCAACGGCGCCATTTTCGACGATGAGGTCCTCTACCGGCTCCTCGACGACCTCCAGCCCCGGCTGGGCGGCGATGGCCTCCTGCATGTGACGGCGATACAGCTTGCGGTCGGCCTGCGCGCGCGGCCCCTGCACCGCCGGCCCCTTGGACCGGTTCAGCATGCGGAACTGGATGCCCGCCCGGTCGATCACGCGGCCCATCAGCCCGTCGAGCGCATCGGCCTCGCGCACGAGATGGCCCTTGCCGAGGCCGCCGATGGCCGGATTGCACGACATCTCGCCGATGGTCGCGCGGCTGTGCGTGACGAGCGCCGTGCGGGCGCCCATGCGCGCAGCCGCCGCGGCAGCCTCGCAGCCCGCATGCCCGCCTCCCACAACGACAACGTCAAAAGCGCGTCCGCTCATGTCCTCGATCTCTCAAATCCTGGACGAGAAAATAGTCGTGCTGTTAGCCTATGGGAAGCTCTGCGCGTCTCATCTGCGAGGCGCTCCGGCGGCGGCGCCTCTATATCGGGATCAAGAGATACCGCATACCGATGTCATAAAGATAGGTCACGACCGGCGCCTTAGTGAACGGCACGAGGATTCTATGCCGATGCGCAAGCCCAGTCCGGGCGGAGGCTCAAGCCTACGGAATGCGAGGACGGGCAGCGTCGCCGCAAATCCGCCGCCCGCGACCGCCATCAGGGACTTGAAAAGCGGTTGCGAAATGAGGAGCTGTGCGCTTCTGTCGAAAACAGGAACGGCAGCGCAAAGGGTGGATCGTTGTACGAACTGTGACGATTTTTATCATGGTTTCTGCCTAGCACAAGACAGGGGCCGAGATTAGCTCCCTGATGACTGTTCCACAAACTCTCCGGCCTTGAGGGAAGGAGCCAAGAATGCAAGCGCGTGACGTCATGACCGCCGAGGTGGTTTCGGTGAATCCGGAAACGGCGGTCCAGAGAATCGCCGAGCTGCTGCTTGAACACAAGATCAGCGCCGTCCCCGTCGTGGACCAAAGCGGCGCGGTCGTGGGCATGGTAAGCGAAGGCGACCTGCTGCGCACGAATTCGACCGAGCGCGAGAAGCGGCGCGAATGGTGGCTCGAACTCTTGGCGGAAGGGGAGCCCTTAAGCAAGGAGTTCCTGGCCAACGTTCACGCCAACAGCCAGCGAACCGCGCGGGATATCATGTCGGCGCCGGTCATGACCGTCAGCGAAGACACCGACCTGTCCGAGATCGGGAAGCTTCTGACCTCGCTGCAGATCAAGCGCGTGCCCGTGGTGCGGGAAGGGCGCTTGCGCGGCATTGTGAGCCGGGCCGATCTCATCCGGGCGCTCGCCAAGCTGCGGCCCGAGCGTCCCCAGGGAGAAGGGCTGTTCGGCTGGACGCTCCATTTCGATCCCTTCGCGAAGTCCGAAGCTCCCCCCGAAAAGAGGGAGGAGAGAGGCCCGCCTGATGAAGCAGGGCTGACCGCCACCGATTTCCGTCACCTTGTCGAGGACGCTGCGTCGAAGAAGGTGCACCAGCACGAAGCCGCGCGCCTGGCCGCGGAGGAGGCGCGCAGCTCCTCCATCAAGCAGCTGATCGACCACCACGTCACCGACGACCGCTGGCGCGCGACCCTCCATCAGGCGCGCCTGGCCGCCGAGCGCGGCGAACGCGAACTCCTGCTCCTCCAGTTTCCCGCCGTACTTTGCAGCGATGGCGGCAGGGCCATCAACGTCGCCGAGCCGGACTGGCCTGCCACGCTGCGCGGCGAAGCGGCGGAGACCTATCTGCGCTACGAGCACGATCTGAAGCCGCGAGGGTTTCACCTGCTCGCCAAGGTGCTCAATTTCCCGGACGGCTATATCGGCGATATCGGCCTGTTCCTGCACTGGGGCGGCGCGAAAGAAGTTTAATGAAATGTTTCATGTGAAACACGCCCGCGCCCCGCTTGGCGTCTCTTCTGCCGTTCCCGCGGAGGCGCCCTGGACCCAGTAAACCACGATCGTTGAGATTACTGGATCCCCCCTTTCGCGGGAACGACGCCATCGGGCTACTACTTGCCGATGCAGAACTCGGAGAAGATCTGGCCGAGCACATCCTCCACGTCGAGCCGGCCGGTGAGGCGGCCTAGCGCATCGGCCGCCCCGTGCAGGTGTTCGGCGGCAAGCTCTGGCGCCTCGCCCGCCTCCACGCTCAACAGGAACGCCCGGAGCGCCGCGCGCGCGTGCTCGATTTCCTGGCGGTGCCGGGCGCGCGTGATGAGCGGGGACTCGCCCGCGCCGTAAATCTGCCCGGCGACGTGGACCAGCGCGGTCTTGAGCGCGTCCAGCCCTTGGCCTGTCATGGCGGATATCGCGAGTGCGCTGTGAGGCGCCGCAGCGCCGGGCGCAAGATCGATCTTGTTGACGACGGTGAGCGTGATCCGGGCCTTTCCCCCGGCGCCGTCATGCCCGGTTTGGGGAAGGAGCGCCGCGTCTTCTTCCGGCGCGCGCGGCGCGGAGGCGTCCCGCATGAACAGAACGATGTCCGCGTCCCTGGCGCTGGCAAGCGCCCGCTTTATGCCTTCCTGCTCGACGGGGCTTTCGGTTTCCCGAAGGCCGGCGGTGTCGCGCAGGATGAAGGGGAAGCCGTCGAGGTCGAGCGCGATCTCGATCACGTCGCGGGTCGTTCCCGGCTCATGAAAGACGATGGCCGCCTCGCGTCCGGCAAGCGCGTTGAGCAGGCTCGACTTGCCCACATTCGGCGCGCCTACAATCGCCGCCTGGATGCCCTCGCGAACGATCTCGCCGCGCCGTCCGTCGGCAAGCGCATGCTCGAACTCGGCGAGGAGGCCGCGCACCTGAGGCAAGGCTTCCCGGAACACGCCTTCCGCAACGCCGGCCTCGTCCGAGAAATCGAGACTCGCTTCGACATAGGCCATCGCCCGAAGCAGCGTAGTGCGCCACAGCTCGTAATGGCCACGCAGCGCGCCGCAATGCTGGGCGAGCGCCTGCCGCCGCTGGTAGGCCGTCTCGGCGTTGATGAGATCGGCGAGGCCTTCCGCCTCGGTGAGGTCGATCTTGCCGTTGCCGAAGGCGCGCCTCGTGAACTCGCCCGGCTCGGCAAGCCTCAAGCCGTGGGCCGCCAGCGCGTCGAGCACGCCGGCCACCACAGCCCGGCCGCCGTGAACGTGCAGTTCGGCCATGTCCTCGCCCGTGAAATTCGCGGGACCGGGAAGCCATAGCACGAGAGCCTCATCGAGCACCTCGCCTGATTTTGGATGGCGCAATCTCCTGAAGCTCGCGACGCGCGGCGCGGGCAATCTTCCATGGCACAATGTATCGAGCGTGTTCCTCGCTGCTTTGCCGGAGATGCGGATAACGGCGATGCCGGCGCGGCCCGGCGCGGTAGAAAGGGCGAATATGGTCATGACGGCGGTTTCCTAAGCCGTAAACCCTGGACGATAAGTTGCAGGGTACATACGCCAAAAAAGCGTATATTTGTAGTCGTCGGCTGTCGCGCTTCCGGCGCGCCTCCATTAAGCAAAGCGGCGAGCAGGGTAGCCTCATGGCGTTGAATTGTTTGAGCGAAGAGACCAGTCCCTACCTTCAGCAGCACAAAAACAATCCTGTTCATTGGTGGCCCTGGCGCCAGGAGGCCTTCGAGGAAGCGCAGCGGCTCGACAAGCCGGTGCTGCTCTCGATCGGCTATGCGGCCTGCCACTGGTGTCATGTGATGGCCCACGAAAGCTTTGAGAAGGAAGATACCGCCAAGCTGATGAACGACCTGTTCGTGAACATCAAGGTGGACAGGGAGGAGCGTCCCGACGTCGATACGCTCTACATGACAGCCCTGCAGGAGCTGGGCGAACAGGGCGGCTGGCCGCTCACCATGTTCCTCACCCCGGACGGCATGCCCTTTTTCGGCGGCACCTATTTCCCGGATGCGCCGCGCTTCGGCCGGCCGAGCTTCAAGGAGGTGCTGGTCAGCGTCGCCCGCGTCTACGCGAACGAGAAAGAGATCATCGCGCAGAACACCGCGTATCTGAAGTCGCGGCTCATGCCCCGCACAAACTTTGGCGCCGCGCCCGAGATCTCGGAGGAGCAGCTTGCCGCCATCGCCAGCAAGTTCATCGGCGCCATCGATCCGACCAATGGGGGGCTTCGCGGCGCGCCCAAATTCCCGAACACGAACATATTCAGCTTCCTCTGGCGCGCGGGCCTTCGCTACGGCTTGAAGACCTGCATCGAGGAGGTGAAGAATACGCTCCTGCATATGTGCCAGGGCGGCATCTACGATCACATCGGAGGCGGCTTCTCGCGCTACTCCGTGGACGAGCACTGGCTCGTGCCCCACTTCGAGAAGATGCTGTACGACAACGCGCTGTTGATCGAGCTTATGACCGAGGTCTGGAAGGAGACACAATCGGACCGGTTGCGCGCGCGCGTGAACGAGACCATCGGCTGGCTCGCGCGGGACATGATCGTCGAAGGCGGCGGGTTCGCGGCGTCCTACGACGCGGATTCGGAGGGCGAGGAAGGTAAGTTCTACGTCTGGACGGCGAAAGAGATCACCAACATCCTCGGGCATGACGAGCAGGCCGCGGTGTTCGCCCAGGTCTTCGACGTGACCGAAGGCGGCAATTGGGAAGGCAAGACGATCCTCAACCGGCTCAACGCGCTGGCGCTTCTCAACCGCGACGAAGAGCAGGCTCTGGACGAACGCCGCGCCAAGCTGTTCGAGGCGCGGGAAAAGCGGAAGAAGCCCGGCCGGGACGACAAGGTGCTGGCCGACTGGAACGGCCTCGCCATCAGGGCGCTCGCCAAGGCGGGAGAAGTCTTCATCCGGCCGGAGTGGATCAAGCTCGCCGAGGACGCCTATGCCTTCGTTGCGAGCCGCATGATCCCGCAAGGGCGCCTGTTCCATTCCTGGCGCGCGGGCAAGCTCAAGGGGCCGGCGACGTCGGCCGACTACGCCAACATGATCTCGGCCGGGCTTGCGCTCTACCAGGCGACAAACACGAAGCGCTATCTCGAAGACGCCGTCGCCTGGACCGCCATCATGAACCGCCATTACGACGCCGAGGGCGGCGGCTATTACCTTTCCGCCGACGACACCAGCGATCTCATCCTGCGGCCGCTTTCGGCGAGCGACGACGCGGTTCCGAACCCGAACGCGACCATGCTGCAGAATTTGGCGGACCTTTACACCTTCACGGGGGACGCTGCGCATCTGAAGCGGGCGGATCGGCTGCTCGGCGCATTCCAGAGCGCCGCGCAATCGATGGCGCTGGCTTATACGGGCCTGTTGTCGGGCGCATTCACGCTGATATCGCCGCAGCATATCGTCATCGCCGGCGACCGGGCGGAGGAAGGCGCGCTTGCCTGGCGCAAGGCGCTCGCCGAGGTCTCGATGCCGGGCGCCATCGTCCAATGGGTGGGCGACGGAAAAGACATCCCGCCGAACTCGCCCGCCGCCGGCAAAGGCCGGGTGGATGGCAAGATCGCCGCTTACATATGCATCGGACCGCGATGCTCGCCACCGCTCACGGACCCCGAAGCGGTCAAGGAGAAGCTCAAGGAAGAGCGCCACGTTGCGGTCCAGGTCGCGGCGTCGCCCGTCTAAGCAGACTCCAGCGGCTTAGAGCGGATGCGGTTGGGAGGGGGACGCAGGGACTTACTCTCTCGCGGGAGAGGGTGGCGGCCGGCCTCGCCGGTCGCCGGGTGAGGGCGATCCGCCGGCATACCGGCGAAGTGCTTAGCGCCGATCCGCTCGCCCAGCCGCGCTTTGCAAGGCGCAAAAAAATCCCGTTAATCGACCGCTGTCGTGGGCTTTACCAACGACTGCGGTCGCATTTTGTATCAAGGTTCCGCAAATTTGATAGCGGCGGGCGCCTCTGGCGGGCGTTGCGTTTTTGTTTGTCTGCATAAAGACGCGGGATGTCGGAAGAATTACTGGAAGCATTGTGCGCGGCATGCGATGAGCTGAGCCTGGGCATTCTCATACTCTCCTTGCGCGGACGCATACTTTTCGCCAACCTGTCGGCTAAGGCCATGATCGATAGGTGCTGGCCCATTCGCGCCTTGGATGGAATTTTGCAGGCTTCGGAACAGGAAGCGAATGGCGAGCTGAAGCGGATTGTCGAAAGTCTGAGCCAGGGAAGCGACAAGGCCGTCGAATACGAATTCTGTCTCGTCCGCTCCTCCGCCGGGCAGGCGGGCGCGATCGGATGCGGCCGCCGGCGAATTCCTCCGACGGCGGGGACTTCGTCGATCGCTCTTTTCATTACGGAAACCACCCAGAAGTGCTACCACGGGATCAACGGGTTCGCCGAGGTCTACGGGCTGAGCAAGGCTGAGACGCGAACGCTCAAGGCTCTCGTCGAAACGCAAACGCCCGCCCGGGCCGCCGCCCATCTGAAAGTCGCGCTTTCAACGGTCAAGAGCCATATCCGCAAGATTTTTCACAAGACCAACACGGCCCGGCAAGCCGAGCTGCTGCGCCTCGTCGAAGGCTGCCGCACGCCCTTCCGCCAAGCGGAGTGAGGGGCCGCTCGCCTGAGCGCCGCCGTGGACACGACGTTATAGGATGAGGGCGCGGTTCCGGGCGCCGCCCGGCTGGCTAGGTGTTCATCGAGTTCGAAGAAGTCGCCGTTCGTCTTGGTCTGGCGCAGCTTGTCCAGCAGGAACTCGATGCCGTCCATTGGCCCCATCGGGTTGAGGATGCGGCGCAGCACATACATCTTGCGAAGCTGCGCCTGCGGGACGAGAAGCTCCTCCTTGCGGGTGCCGGACTTGGCGATGTCCATGGCCGGGAACACGCGCTTGTCCGCCACCTTGCGGTCGAGGACCAGTTCCGAGTTGCCCGTGCCCTTGAACTCTTCGAAGATCACTTCGTCCATGCGGCTGCCGGTTTCGACCAGCGCCGTGGCGATGATGGTGAGCGAGCCGCCTTCCTCGATGTTGCGCGCGGCGCCGAAAAAGCGCTTCGGCCGCTGCAAGGCGTTGGCGTCGACGCCGCCTGTGAGCACCTTGCCGGATGACGGGACCACCGTGTTGTAGGCGCGGCCGAGACGCGTAATCGAGTCAAGCAGGATCACGACGTCGAGCTTGTGCTCGACCAGCCGCTTCGCCTTTTCGATGACCATTTCAGCCACCTGGACGTGACGCGTGGCCGGCTCGTCGAAGGTCGAGCTGATCACCTCGCCGCGCACGGAGCGCTGCATGTCGGTGACTTCTTCCGGCCGTTCGTCGATCAGAAGCACGATGAGATAGCATTCCGGGTGGTTCGCGGTGATGGAGTGCGCGATATTCTGCAGAAGCACCGTCTTGCCGGTGCGCGGCGGCGCCACGATCAGGCCGCGCTGCCCCTTGCCGAGCGGCGCCACGATGTCGATCACGCGAGGGCTCAAATCCTTCGAGTCCGGCCTTTCCGTCTCCATCTTCAGCCAGTCGTTGGGGTAGAGCGGCGTCAAATTGTCGAAATGGATCTTATGACGGATCTTCTCGGGGTCGTCGAAGTTGATCTTGTTGACCTTGAGCAGCGCGAAATAGCGCTCGCCATCCTTCGGCCCCCGGATCTGCCCTTCGACGGTGTCGCCGGTCCGAAGTCCGAACCGCCGGATCTGGCTTGGGCTGACATAAATATCGTCCGGGCCGGGCAGGTAGTTCGAGTCGGGCGAGCGCAAAAAGCCGAAGCCGTCCTGCAGCACCTCCACAACGCCGGTTCCGGTGATGTCGATCTCACGCGCGGCGAGCTGCTTCAGTATTGCAAACATCAATTCCTGCTTCCGCAGGGTGCTCGCATTTTCGACGGCGAACTCCTCCGCAAAGGCGAGAAGTTCCGTCGGCGACTTCACTTTAAGGTCTTGAAGTTTCATTTCTTGCATGATGGAGACGATTTCCGGGAGGTGTAATGAGGGCGCAGGAGAGATCTGCGGGCCGGATGAAATGAGGACTGTCGTCAGGCCGCTTGTCTTCTTGGCGGGGGAGAGTGCGGCTTCTTCACTAATTCGAAACCCGGCCTATCCTTTTCCGTGAAACGGCGGCGGCCGGAAGCTTACGACAATGTGAATATAGCAGCGTTCAGCGCCGCCGGAAAGATAGGAACATGCGAGCCGCGCGCATTTTCCGGTGAATTCCGTTCAAAACGGCTGAACTGTGACAAGGATTGCGATTCCGGTGAGAAGATGCGCCGGCGCCTCATTATTCATACGAATGAAACGCGGGCTATGCGGTATCGATACACGAAGCCTTGGCAGGTGGAGTATGCCCGCCAATCGAAGGCCGCGATCAAGCGCGCGGCCTTCAAATGCATGCATGTCTTGCAAAACATTCAGCGAGTGCGGCGCTAAGCCCCCACCCGGACGAGACGGATAAGCTTTTCGACATTCTCGGTTGGGGTATCGGGAAGAATTCCGTGGCCGAGATTGAAGACATACGGCTTCCCTGAAAGCGTGGCCAGAATCGAATTCACCCGGCGCTCCATAGCATCCCCGCCCGCGAGCAGCAACAAGGGATCGAGATTGCCCTGGACGGGAAGCCTGTTCTGGCAAGCCGCCATGGTCTTCAGCGGCGCCGAAGTGTCGCAGCCCAGCGCATCGACGCCCGTTTTCGCCACGTATTCCTCGTATTGCGGCGAGCTTCCGCGCGGGAAACCGATGATCGGCACGTTCGGATGTACGGCCTTCACGTTCTTCACGATCTTGGCGGTGGGCGCGATCGAGAAGGCTTCGAAGTCGTTGTCGGCGAGTGCGCCGGCCCAGCTGTCGAAGATTTGCAGCGCGCGGGCGCCGGCATTAACCTGTCCGATGAGGTAGGCGCTCGACGCCTCCACGAGAAGATCGAGGATCGCGCCGAATACCTCAGGCTCACGGTAAGCCAAGAGCTTGGTTTCGCGGTAATCTTTAGAGCCTTGGCCCTCGACCATGTAGCTGGCGACGGTCCAGGGCGCGCCGCAGAAACCGATCAGGGGCGCGCGGCCTTCGAGGCCTGCGATGGTCTTGTGTATTGCTTCGTAAACGATTTCGAAGGCCGGCTTCGCCTTCTCGACCGAAAGCTTGGAAAGCTCCTTAAGGCTCCTGATTGGATCGAGATGCGGCCCTTCGCCCTCGCGAAACTCCAAATGCTGGCCGAGCGCGTGCGGCACCACGAGGATGTCCGAGAAGATGATGGCCGCGTCGAACCCGAAGCGCCGGATCGGCTGGATCGTAACCTCGGCGGCGAGCGCCGGATTGTAACAGAGGTTGAGGAAGGATCCCGCCTGCGCCCGAACCTCGCGATACTCGGCGAGATAGCGTCCCGCTTGCCGCATGAGCCACATGGGAGGCGCTTTGTGAGCCTTGCCCGACAGAGCTTGGAGAAACTTCGGCGCCTCTTTCTGTGAGGCGGTTTCAGGGGACGTCTTCATCAAGAAAAATTCCACTTACAGATCTGTTGTTATTACTGGGGGAGGGCGCAAGTGGGAACACAAGGTTCCGCTGCGTTTGTCCCCCGGTTCGAGATGCGGGATTCGCTCAAGGATGCGAACGGCCGGGCCTCTGTTGAAAATCCCTAAGCTCGCATCGACTTCATGGTGTGCTGTTTAGCCTTGCTTTGCCCCTTTCAGCAATGAATAACGTACGGGACAAGCTGTGAAGACTTAGCGCAGGCCCAAAGCGGCCCAACAACCTAGGGCTTTTTTTCCAGCGCGCGAAGAGCTGTGCGCTGTTTTCTAATTGGCGTGGAGGACTCAATGGCGGACGATGGAGCCAAGGCGGACCTGGGCGGGATAGAGGGGATTTCATCCTCGGAATCCACACCAATCCCCACGTCCAGGCATTTTCATCTTCATCTCGTTTCGGACGCCTCCGGCGAGACGCTGACGACGATGGCGAAGGCGGCCGTGGTGCAGCTCGCGGGCGCCAAGCCGAACCGGCACATGCATCCGCTCGTGCGCAACCCGAAGCAGCTCACGACCGTGTTGCAGAGCATCGAGTTGTCGCCGGGTATCGTGCTCTACACGCTCATGAACCCAACTCTCGCCGAGCTCCTGGAATCGCGCTGCGCGGAGCTTGCGGTCCCCTGCGTCGCCGTCCTGAAGCCCGTCCTTCAAGCCTTCGAAGAGTACCTGAAAATGCCGTCGCGGGCGGTTGTCGCCGGGCAGCACACGCTCGACGCCGAATATTTCCGCCGCATCGAGGCCATGAATTACACGCTCAGCCACGACGACAGCCAAAGCTCGGAAAACCTGGAAAAGGCCGATATCGTGCTGGTGGGCGCCAGCCGGACCTCGAAAACCCCGACCAGCATCTATCTCGCGAACAGAGGCTACAAGACCGCCAACATCCCGCTCGTGCCCAATATTCCCATCCCTCTCGGGTTGCAAAATTTGAAGGCGCCCTTCGTTGTCGGCCTGGTGGCGAGCCCCGAGCGGCTTGCTGAAATTCGCCGCAACAGGCTGCTTGCGTTGAACAGCACGACGTTCGATGATTACATCGATACGGACGCCATCAAGGATGAGATTGCATTTACCAAGAGACTTTGCGCACAGAACCGCTGGCAAGTCATCGATGTCACACGAAAGTCAATCGAAGAGACCGCCGCGACCATAATTTCTCTGTATGAAGGCAGCCGCGGATAGCCGCGCCGTTACGCCGCTTCGGTTGAGTTCGAAAAAAGGTTACAATCCGCGCGATGCAAGCCGATTATCCAGAGATTATACTCGCGTCCGCGAGTCCGGCGCGCGGGGCCATCCTCGCGAACGCGGGCGTGCGTTTTCATCAGCGGCCGTCCATGGTGGACGAGGCTGAGGAGCACAAGCATTTCGCCAGCAGTTTGGCCCCTGTCGAAGTTGCGATGGCTTTGGCGCGCCTGAAGGCCGACAATGTGCTGGAGATGGAGCCGGGCGCCATCGTCATCGGCGCCGATCAGGTTCTGGCCATCGGCGGCGTGATTTTTCAGAAGCCGAGAAGCCGCGAAGAGGCGCGCGAGCAGCTTCGCAAGCTGCGCGGCCGCACCCATTATCTTCATTCCGCGGCGGTGCTGCTCTACAAGGGCCATGCGGCGAGTTTCTCCGACGTCGCGACGATCACGGTCCGGAATTTCTCCGACGAATTCCTGGACTGGTATCTCGATACGGCCGGCGAAGGCGTGCTGACCTCCGTCGGCGCCTACCATATCGAAGGCCTCGGCATTCACCTGTTCTCCGACGTGAAGGGCGACTATTTCACCATCCTCGGCATGCCTATCATCCCGATTCTGGACGAGCTGCGCCGTCTCTCGATCCTTTTGAAGTAGGAAGCGCCGATGAAGCGCGCGTGTGTGATCGGCTGGCCCATCTCGCACTCCCTGTCGCCGGCGATACATGGATATTGGCTGAAGACCTACGGCGTGGACGGCGAGTATGTGAAGGCTGCCGTGGCGCCCCAGGATTTCGAGGGTTTCCTCAAGGGTCTGGCCGGCCGCGGCTTCAGCGGCGCGAACATCACCGTTCCCCATAAGATCGAGGCGCACCGCCTGTGCGACCGGCGCGACGCGGCGGCGCAGGCCATCGGCGCCGTGAATACGGTTTGGCTCGATGGCGGCAGGCTCACCGGCTCGAACACCGACGCCATCGGTTTTCTCGCCAATCTCGACGCGGCGGCGCCAGGCTGGGATCGCGGCGGCCCTGCCGTCGTCATCGGCGCCGGAGGGGCGGCGCGCGCGGTCATCTTCGCGCTTGCCCAGCGCGGCTTTGAAGACATCCGCATCGTCAACCGCACCAAGGCGCGCGGCGAGGAGCTTGCCGCCGCTTTCCCGCCCGCGCGCGCTTTCGATTTCGAGACGCTGCCCCGCGCTCTCGAAGGCGCCCGCTTCGTCGTGAACGCCTCGACGCTCGGCATGAAGGGCGCGCCGCAGCTCGCCGCCGATCTCTCCGCGGCCGCGCCGGATGCAACGGTCTGCGACATCGTCTATTCGCCGCTGGAGACGGGGCTGCTCGCGGAAGCGCGCAGTCGCCGCTTGAAGGCGGTGGATGGGCTCGGCATGCTGCTGCACCAGGCCGCGCCGGGCTTCGAGGCGTGGTTCGGCGTGCGGCCTGAAGTGACGGCGGAGCTGCGCCAGGCCGTGCTTGCCGCGATATCCGCCCGGGAGAGCGCTTCGGCATGATCGTCGTGGGTTTGACAGGCTCGATCGGGATGGGAAAGAGCACGGTTGCGGCCTATCTGCGCGAGCAGGGCATTCCCGTTCTCGACGCCGACAAGGTGGTTCACGAGCTTTATTCGGGCGAGGCGGCGCCGCTGATCGAGGCGGTTTTTCCGGGGACGGCCAAGGACGGCGCCGTGGATCGCGCGGCGCTCGGCGCGCGCGTTCTCGGCTCGGAAACCGCGCTGAAAAAGCTCGAAGCCATCATCCATCCGCGCGTTCGCGCCGTGGAATGGCGCTTTCTTCTCTCCGGGCAGGACAGGGGCGACGACCTCGCCGTCCTTGAAATTCCGCTTCTGTTCGAGACGGCGCCGCACGCGATGTTCGATGCGGTCGTCGTCGTCAGCGCCCCGCCCGAGGCTCAGCGCGCCCGCCTCCTCGCGCGGCCCGGCATGACGGACGAGAAGCTTGAAGCGATCCTCGCGCGCCAAATGCCCGACGCCGCCAAGCGCGCCAAGGCCGACTTCGTTGTGGATACCGGCGCGCCCCTGGAAGACACGTACCGCCAAATCGATGCAGTTGTGACGGAGATCCTGAAGCGGCCGCCGCTGGCTTACCAGCGCTGGGCCGATCTCCACGAAGACTGACCGCATCCATGGGGCGAAATGCGCGAACTTGTGCTCGACACCGAGACGACCGGGCTCGACCATAAGGACAATCACCGCATAGTAGAGCTGGCCTGCGTCGAGCTGATCAATTACATCCCCACCGGCGTTTCCTGGCATTGGTATTTCAACCCCGAGCGCGACGTGCCGAGGGCCGCCACCGAGATCCACGGCCTCACGGATGCTTTCCTGGCGGATAAGCCGCTGTTCGGCGCCGTCGCCGCGGACATCGCCGCGGTGCTGGAGGACGCGCGGCTCATCATCCATAACGCGGCGTTCGACGTGGGTTTCCTCAACGCGGAATTCGCGCGGCTCGGCCTTCCGCCGATCAGCATGGAGCGCGTCACCGATACACTCGCGCTCGCCCGCCGCAAACACCCCGGCAGCCCGAACAACCTCGACGCGCTGTGCCGCCGCTATGGCGTCGACAATTCGAAGCGCGAGAAGCACGGCGCGCTGCTCGACAGCGAACTGCTGGCGGATGTGTATCTGCGTCTCATGGGCGCCGAACAGGCCGGGCTGAACCTGATGACGCATTCGGCGACCGCGCAGGCGGATGGCGAGGCGGCGGTTCAGGTGCGGTTGAAGCCGCTGCCGCCGCGCGTCACGGCGGAGGAGGCGGCGGCCCACGCCGCTTTCGTGGCGACGCTCGGCCCGAAGGCGATCTGGGCGCGCTATGCAAGCGCCGAGACGGAGCAGTCCGCGGCTCGCCGGCATCGGATGCACAGGGAGATCCCGGATAACGCCTGCAGCGTTTCGGGATGACGCTTGCGGAACCGTTCTGCCGAAAACGGTTAGGCCGGTGGCGGAGGTAGCCGGGGGAGCGCGTGTGATCGGCTATTCGGCGGCGCGGAGCGGGGTTTGCGGCTCGCTCCTGGGCAGGCCCTGGCCGAAGCGCTTTTCGATGTAATCCTCGACCATCGCCATGAAGTCCTGCGCCAGCGTCGGGCCGCGCAGCGTCGTGGCCTTATGCCCGTCGATGAACACCGGCGCGGCGGGCGTCTCGCCCGTGCCCGGCAGCGAGATGCCGATGTCGGCGTGCTTCGACTCGCCCGGCCCGTTAACGATGCAGCCCATCACAGCCACGTTCAGCGTCTCGACGCCGGGATAGACCTTGCGCCATTCCGGCATGCGCGCGACGAGATGGGCCTCGATGTCGCGCGCCATCTCCTGGAACAGAGTCGACGTGGTGCGCCCGCAGCCGGGACACGACGCCACGATGGGCAGGAAGGTGCGGAAGCCCATGGTCTGCAAAATCTGCTGCGCGACCTCGACCTCCTTGGTGCGCGCGCCGCCCGGCTCCGGCGTGAGCGACACGCGGATGGTGTCGCCGATGCCCTTTTGCAGCAGAATGCCGAGCGAGGCCGCCGAGGCGACGATGCCTTTCGAGCCCATGCCCGCTTCGGTCAGCCCGAGATGCAGCGCGTAATCGCAGCGCGCGGCGAGCATGTCGTAGATGCTGATGAGGTCCTGCACGGCGCTGGCCTTGGCCGACAGGATGATCTTGTCCTTGCCCATGCCGAGGCTCTGCGCCAGCTCCGCGCTGGCGGTGGCCGAATGCACGATGGCCTCGTGCAGCACCTCGCGCGCCTCGCGCGGCTTGGCGCTTTTCGCGTTGTCGTCCATCATTCGGGCGAGCAGCTCCTGGTCGAGGCTGCCCCAGTTCACGCCGATGCGCACGGGCTTGTCGTGCTTCAGCGCAATCTCGATAATGTCGGAAAATTGCTTGTCGCGCTTGTCGCGGAAGCCGACATTGCCGGGGTTGATGCGGTATTTCGCCAGCGCCCCGGCGCAGGCTGGGTACGCCGCGAGCAGCTTGTGGCCGATATAATGGAAATCGCCGACGAGCGGCACATCCACGCCCATTGCAAGAAGCCTGTCGCGGATATGCGGGACGGCGGCGGCGGCCTCCTCGCGGTCCACGGTGACGCGCACCAGCTCCGAGCCGGCCTGCGCCAGCGCCGCGACCTGCGCCACGGTTCCGTCGATGTCGGCGGTGTCGGTGTTCGTCATCGACTGCACGACGATGGGCGAGCTCCCGCCGACGGTCACGCTCCCAACCTTGACCGCAACGGTGGTGTGCCTCGGCTCGCGCATGTCGGTCATGGATGCTTCTCCAGGGATCGCCGGATCTTTTGCGTCCTACATAGAGAAAAACGCGGGCGCGCGCTAGCGCTCCATTTGGCGCGGAGGCGAGTTATTTTTGAGGTTTACAGCGAGGGTTAAGAAGCGGCGCGCTGGCCGCATTCCTCCTCTATCGAGTCCGGGAACATTCCTTGAGATCGTGCCTCCTAGCGCATCGTGCATTTAATCGGATGCAGCGGCATTTTCGTCGTCCCCGCGAAAGCGGGGACCCAGTATTCGATGAGCGCCGGGATTACTGGATGCCCGCTTTCGCGGGAATGACGCCGAAGGGCATGGCGCCGAGTCCGGCTTTAAGTCCGATGCGCTAGCCGCTGTTCTTGCCGCTCGAAGGCTGGTAAGAGCGGGTTGTTGTCGGCATTCAAAGTCAGGGAAGGCGATGAAGAAGGACGAGATCAAGGCCGGCGATATTGTCGAGCTTGTGTCGGGAGGCCCGCCGATGACCGTGGCGGAGGTCAACGTCAATCTTGTGGGGGATTGCGAGATCGTTTGCCATTGGTTCTTTGGGAAGATGGAGAAGGGGTCGTTCACACCCGAACTGTTGAAACCCGGCACGGCGAAAACGCTCGATGAGTTAAGGGCGTTCGGAGGGGCGGCGCCCGTATCCCAATAGCGGCCGCCGAAGCATGCTGTCGCCCCGGGGCCTCATGGCGAGCTTGCCGAACCGCGGCAAGCGCACCGTGAGGCGTAATACGAATCGCCATACGTTGCGACCCTTTTACCAGCTGGGGTGTGTGGTATTATAATACCGCTAAAACCGCCTGTTTTTGCAAAACGAACCCAATAGAGTTAATCGGCCGTCTATGCTCCAACGGCCCGGCGAGCGGTATGAGCCGGCAAATTCAGCGGTCGGTGTAACGCGTTGATAACACGGCCTCATAGTGAGCTTGCCGGCGAGTCGCAAATGCGGCTTATTCAGCGTCAGCCGAAGCTGTGCCGGCTTATGGGCGTGAAAACGTCCCCGTCTACGGGCTCGCCCAGAAGCGTCAGCTCCCGGATACGAAACGGCTCCGCCATCAAGGGCGCAAGGCGCGGCTCCAGAGCCTTCTCCACCTCGTCGCAATCCCGATCATCGAGAGGGCCGGCCAGCGAAATATGGAAGCGGAAATCGGCCAGCACATACGGATAGCCGAACTGCTCCAGGAATGCGGCCTGCCGCGGCGACATTTCGGCGATCTCGCGGCGGCGGCGGTCCTCCTCGCCGATGGGCGCGCGAAAGCGGTCGAAATGCGTCACGCATTCCGTGGCGAGCCAATCGATGTCCGCCTCGTTGCCCTGCAGCATGAGTGTGAGATAGCGCTGATAGCGGCCGAACTTGAGCGGCGCCGCCGGCGGCGCCCGCCTCCCGTCGCAGAACCCGTCGAGCGCTTCTTCCAGGTCCCTCGTCGAGTAATCATCCTTGAGCCGGAACGGCGCCTTGATTGTTGCGTGCAACCCGTAGGCCGACGGCGCCTCGATCGCGCGCGCCGCGAGGTCCGGCCTAAGCCCGAACGTGTCGAACCCGCCGAACCACAAAGCGCCAAATTCCGCCAGAGGCGCGCCAGGAACCGGCGTCCAATAAATCGCGTAACGTTGAAAGCGTTTGTTGTTCATGAGACTCCCTGCTGTTGTGGTCGCTTCCGCTCGCGCGGCGGCGCACTGTGCATTCCACGCATGTCAGCCCGACGACAGAGGCGCAGCGATGCACGCTGGATCGCTTGTACCGAGAAAAGCCGGCACAGAGCTTAACGCGCCAAGCTTGCGCCGCCGTCGCGCGCCGCCGGCGTTTCGCGGCGGCGCATCGGCATGGAATCGACGAGGCGGAAGATTTCGTCGGGCTGCACGATCCCGCGGCGGCGGAGCTTCACCCCGCCGTCCTTGCCGATGAGCAGCACCTGGAAATCCTCCGGCTCGACGCGGAAAGCCGCGCGAAGGTCCTGCTTGCCGCCGCGCGTGGACACGGGGATGAGCACGATGTCCCGCTCGCGGAAGCCGACGGAAGCGCGGTTGAAGATCGCGATCTGCTGCTGGAAGTCGGGATTGTCCTCCTCGCCGAAGACGACGACGGGGCGCGCCTTCTGCCGGTAGGAGTCCAGGGGACCGGCGCTGGCGGCGCCTGCCAGAGCGACGAAAATGGCGGCGAGTGCGATGGCCAGCTTTCGCATCGTGGACCTTCCAAATGTGCGTGGGATAGCTTCGAACAACCTGGAGACGATCAAGCGGGATTTGGGCCTGAGAGAGGCGCTGTTCAAGCGCGAGCGGGCGGCGGCGTCAGCGCAGGCGGATTTGCGTGCGGTCCGAGTGGCCCTCGGCGTCCACGACGGTGATCTGCACGAAGCCCGGGCCGCTGGGCTTGAGGAAGGCTTCGCGGCGATGCGGCGACGAGGGAAGCGGTACGCCGTCCACGAGCCACGTCAGCGGCAGCACGCCGCCTTCCGCCTTCAGCGCCACGGGCGGCTTCTCCGCCTGCCCTTCGACGGTCCCGATTTCAAGGTCTGCATTGGGCGGCGGGAAGGCGATATGCAGCGTCTGCTCCAGGCTGGGACCGCTCGGCGCGTCGCGCTTCTGCTCGCGGAAGATGCGCAGCGGCGGGGGCAGCTCCGCGTTCTTGCGCGTGCCGATCACGTTCGGCGGCGGCGCCGCGAAGGGGGCGCGGTGCGGGCCGATGGCGGCGAACAGCTCGAAGAGGACGGGCGCGGCCACGCGCAATCCGACGAGGCCCGGCGCCGAACTCGCATCCGCGCGGCCGGCCCAGACGGCGATGGTGTAATCTCCGTCGAAGCCTGCGGCCCAGGCGTCGCGGAACCCGTAGGATGTGCCGGTCTTGAAGGCGACCGCGCCCGGCGTCACGTTCGGCGGCGTGGGCGCGCCGCGCAGGATGTCGGTGACGTACCAGACGGCGGCCGGCTGCAGCAGCACCGGCGCCTCGGCCGCGGCCCATTGCGGCGCGCCTTCCTTCTGATAGCGGATGGGGATCGCGCTGCCGCCCCTCGCGAGCGCGACATAGAGCGTCGTCAGGTTCTCAAGCGTCAACCCGGCGCCGCCAAGCGCGATGGTGAGATTGCGCGGCAGCGTGAACGGCATGCCCGCCTCGCGCAGACGCGCCGAGAGCTTTACGGGGCCGACCTCGTTCAGAACCTTCACGGCGGGGACGTTCAGCGAAAGCTGCAGCGCTGTCCGAACCGTGACCGTGCCGCGGAATGAATTATCGAAATTCACCGGCGCATAGCCGTCGAAACGCACGGGGCGGTCCTCGATCAGCGTCTCGGGATGCGCCAGCCCGTCCTCGAAGGCGAGGCCGTAGATAAAGGGCTTCAGCGCGGAGCCGGGAGAGCGGATCGCGGCCGTCATGTCGATGGCGCCGAGCCGCGTGTCGTCGAAATAGCCCGCCGAACCGACATGGGCGAGCACCTCGCCCGTGCGGTTGTTCACGATCAGCGCCGCGATAGAGATCTTCTCGCCGGCGGCGACGGCGTTGCGGCGCGCGATGGATTCGGCGGCCTCCTGCAAGGCGCGGTCGATGCTGGTCGAGACGAGGGCCGCGTCCGGCTGCGCGGCGAGCAGCCGGTCGGAGAGGTGCGGCGCGAGCGCGGGGAAGTCCCGCCGTCCGTGCGGCGCCGGCTGCGCCATCGCGGTTTTGGCGTCGGCCTCGGCGATCGCGCGTGCGGCGGCGGCCCGTCGGATGACCCGGTTGCGGCCTTCGAGAAGCGATTCATATCCGCGGTCGGGGCGGCGAACTTCCGGCGATTGCGGGATCGCGACAAGAAGCGCGGCCTCGGCGATGCTGAGCCGCTGCGGCTCCTTGCCGAAATAGGCGAGGGAGGCGGCGCGGACGCCTTCGAGATTGCCTCCATAAGGGGCGATCTTCAGGTAAAGAGAGAGGATCTCGCGCTTGCTGAGCGACCATTCGAGCCGCGCGGCGTCCGCGATTTGCTGGAACTTCGCGGTGAGCGAATGCGTGGGCGAACCGCGAAGCAGGCGCGCGACCTGCATGGTGAGCGTCGATCCGCCGGAGATGAGCTTGCCGTGCCGGACGGCTTGCACGACAGAGCGGCCAAGGGCGAGCGCGTCCACGCCCGGATGCTTCCAGAAGCGATGGTCCTCGAAGGCGAAGAGCAGCGAAAGATAGGTGGGGCTTACGTCTTCGGGCTTGGCGTCGAGGCGCCAGCGGCCCTCCGGCGTGGTGTAGGCGCGAAGGATGCGGCCGTCGCGGTCGAGCACGAGCCGCGACGACGAGGCCGCCGTAGAAAGCGGCAGCGGCTCGAACAGCTTCAGCGCCCACGCCGCGGCCAGCGCAAATGCAAGCGCCGCCGCTAATGCTACGGTTCTGCCTCGCACTTTCATGGCAACTCCTCACCCGGCGACCGGCGGGGCCGGCCGCCACCCTCTCCCGCAAGGGGAGAGGGTAGGTGCAAGCGTTCCCTCTCCCATCTGCATCCGCTTGCGGGCAATCTAAGTGGCAAGCTCGCCAAGGCGAGCTTGCCCGGGAGGGGGACAGGGTGAGGGGTGGTGCGCTTAATCATGACACTTACTGCGCCGCCGTAATCTCCACCTTGGCGCCGGCGGTCCGCGCGAAGCGGTCCGGCCGGTACATATCCTCCACGCGCGCGCCGGCGTGGGTGTAGACGCCTGGGCTGACCGCGCGCATCACATAGGCCATCGTCAGCTGCGCCGGCTCCTTGCCTGCGGTCAGCGAGTAGGCGGCAACGAAGCGGTCGTCCCTGAACGCCGAGAACACGGCCGTGTTGCTCGCCGGCAGCCAGGAGAACGCCTTCAGGTCCGTGCCTTTCAGGAGCGCCGGGTTCTCGATGTCGAAGCCCGCCGGAAGTCTGTCCTCCACGACGATCTCCCCGTTCTTCGGCGAGACCTCCGTCACCTTCAGCACCACGACGACGCGGTCGTTCTGCTTCAGCTTGTCGAAGGCGATCTCCTTGCCGTCGGGCGTATAGGTCTTGCGCTCGATCTTGAAGCCGTTCTCGGCCGACGGCTCGGGCTCCAGGCCTTCGCCGGTCACGAGGACCGACGCGGGCACGGCTTCCGCGCCGCGGTTCTTCACGATCAGCCCTTCCACGGCGAACTGCTCCTTCGTCAGCACGGTCTCGAACTTTTCCGAGGCCGAGTTCGGCAGGATGGCGCTCACATTCGTCACCTGGATGGCTTCGGCCGCGAGGTCGCTCGCCGATAGCACCGTCTGGAACGAGCCCTTGACGGGCGCGCCGTTCACCTCGAGCGAAAGCTCCTTGTTCTGGGCGTCGAGCGTGCGCGCGGCGAGAAGCAGCCAGAGGCTTTCCTGCGTCGTGGTCTCGTTCTGCTGGGCGCGGAGCTTCGTGACGATGTCGAAGGCCAACCGCAACTGCGGCGCGGCGGCGCCGCTTTCGCCCATCAGCGCGAGCACGGCGGCGCCGTCGCGAAGCTGCGTGCCGTAGTCGGCGCGCCCGAGCGGAATCTGCGCGTCGGGCGCCTTCAGCAGGTTGAGGCCGGATGCGAACGCGAGCGCGGCGCGTTCCTTGTCGCCGAGCATGGCCAGCCCCGCCGCAAGCTGCGCTCTCGCAATCGGCGTGGAGAAAGCGTCGATCTTGGTGTCGGAGTAATAGCGCAGGTCGCCGATCACGCCGCGCCCGGCGCGCGCCAGCACATAGAGCGCATAAGCCAGGTCTTCGCCGCCCTTCTTGAAGTCGCGGGCGTTGTTGACCGCGTTCCTCAGCCGGTCGAGCGCGTTCTCATAATTCACGTCGCGGACGGCGTAGCCTTTCTCCCGCGCGCGCGTCAGGAAGTCGGTGACATAGGCGGTGAGCCACACATCCTCGCCCGGTCCCCACAGGCCGAAACCGCCGGTTCCGCTCTGCATCTCGTAAAGGCGGGTAATGGCCTTCTCGATGGCGGCTTTCGCCTTCGGCTCTTTCGAGATGCGGGCGCGCGAGGCGACCTCATCGTAATAGAGGAGCGGCAGCGCGCGGCTCGTAGTCTGCTCGGCGCAGCCGAAGGGGTAGCGGTCGAGGCCAAGGAGCAGGCCGGGCACATCGAAGGAGGCGGTGCGGCTCGCCGTTACTGAAACCTTCGCGGAAGCCGGCACGAGATCGCGGACGAGGTCGCTCGAGACGCGGAGCGAACCCGTGGACGCAGCCAGCACCTGATTCGTCCGGCGGCGGACGTTCGGCGCGGGCGGCTCGACCGCGATGGCGTAGGTCCGCTCGATGGCGACGTTGCCCGGACCCGTCAGCGAGAAGGAGACATGGCCGTCGCCGACGGATGCGCCCTTGAGGCTTATGACCTCGCTGATGCGCTTCTCAAGGTCGAGGCGCAGCGTGCGCTCGGCGGCGCCAGCGATCTCGATGCCGCCGTCCGCCTTCACGGAGAGCTGGTAGTCTCCGGCGGGGGCCTCGACATTCTCAAGGCTCAGATGCAGCGTGGAGGTGTCGCCGAGCATAAGGAATTTGGGCGGCGTCGCCTGCGCCACAACGGTGTCGCGGACAATCACATCCTTCTCGCTCGAGCCGATTTTCGTCGGTGTCCAGGCCTGAGCGGCGAGCCGCATGGTTCCGTTGAAGGCCGGCAGCGTGAACGTGACTTGCGCCTTGCCGTCGGGGCCGGCCTGGATCGGGCCGGAATAGACGGCGAGCGGCGCTTCGGCAAGCGGCCTGCCGCTCATCTCAAGGCCGCCTTCGTCGCCGCCGGAGCGCACCTGGCCGCGCACGCCCTGCATGCCGTCGATCAGCTTGCCGTAGAGGTCGCGCATTTCGAGGCCGAGGCGGCGCTGGCCATAGAAATAGGAGGCTGGCGCGGGCGTCTTGTAGCGCGTGATGTTCAGGATGCCGAGATCGACGCCGGAAATCACGATAGTCGCGTTCTCGCCCGCTTCGATGCCGGAAATCGACGCCGACACCGTGACGGGACCGGCCGGGCGCACCGCGGGCGACGTTTCAAGCGCGATGGAGAGCATGCGCGGCTTCGTGTCGAGGGCAATCCACTTCACGCCCACGGCGCGGCTCGGCATGCGCTTGGCCGCGCTGTCCATCGGGCGATAGAGGATCGCGGTGGCGTAGGCGCCCGGTCCCCAGGCCGGGTCCACCTTGAAGGTCGCCGAGCCGCCCGAGGCCGCGACGTCGATCATCTGCGTCGCCAGCACCTTGTCGCTGACGATGGAGACCAGCGCCTTCCCGGCCATGCGCGGCATGATCGTCACCTTCACGTCGTCGCCTGGGCGGTAGGAGGCGCGGTCGAGCGCGAGGTTCAGGATTTCGGGCGTGTCGGACGCCTCGGAGACCCACCAGCCCGCCGAGAAGGACACGCTCGTGGCCGGGCCTTGCGCGATGGGGGACGCGATGTCGAGCCGGTACGTGCCCGCCTCGACCGGGGCGCTGATTTTCACCGAACCCGACGCATGCGTGTCGATGGATCCGCCCGCGACGCGGCTTTCGATGGTCACAAGCTCGTAGGACCAGCGATTGTCGCGGCTATACCATTGGAACTGCGTCTCGACGCGCTGCAGCTCCCATTTCAGGCCGGTCAAAGCGGTCTGCTTGCCATCCGCGCCAACGCCGGCGATCTCGAATTCGGCGGGGTCGCCTTCCGGCACGGAGCCGTCGAACAGCGGCTTCACGCCGATGTAGCTCTTGCCCGCATTCACCTTCATCGCGATGCGGTCGCCAAGCACGCGGCCGCTCGGCTCGCGAAGGCGGACCGCGATGTCGGCCGCGAGCGGCTTCGTCGTTTGCGGCAATTCGGGCAGCGCGATGGAAAGCGCCGCGGCGCCCGTTGGATCGGTGTTGGGCAACGCTTCGAGATCCTTGCGGACGGTCGGGAACTTATCGTTTTCGAGGCCGAAGCGATAGCCGGGGAAGGCGGCGATTTCGTTCGAGGCGGAAATCGCGATTTCGCCTTCGAGGCCGAGGTTCGACGCGGGCGCGCCATAGAGATAGCGTCCGGCGACCGCGATCGCCCCCGGCGTGCTGGCCGCGATAACGGGCTGGGTCGCGCTGAGCTTCATTTCCAGCCGTTCTGGAACGTAGTCCTCCACGAGGAAGCTTTTCTCGAAGAGCGCCGGCGCCTTGGGATCGACATGGGCAGCGAGGCGCCACGAACCCGTCATGGCAGTTTCGGGCAGCGCGATGGTCCAGCTATGGCCGCCATTGCCCTGGTCGGGGAGCGTTTCGCGCCGGTCTTCCACGCCGTCCGGGCGGTAGAGCTTCACGATCAGCGGCGTGCTGGCAACGGCGTTCGCCGATTGGTCGCGCAAGAGAGCCGTGACATAGACGTTTTCACCGGGACGGTAGACGCCGCGCTCGGTGAACATCATCGCGTCGAGCGGTCCGGGAGGCGTGCGTCCCGCGACGCCACGGTCGGAAAGGTCGAAAGCCTGCTTTGTGATGTCGAGGAAGCCGTAGTCGTTATCGGCGCCGCGGGCGACGGCGAGCGCGGGCGCGAGACCGCCCGTTCCGTGCGCCAGCGCCGCATCGAAGATCGCCACGCCCTGCGCATCGGTCTTGACCGCGCCGAGCACCTCGTTATTGCGGGCGATCAGCCGGATTTCCACGCTGGACACCGGGGTCGCCGAGCCGAGCGAGCGGACATAGACGTGAACGCCGTCCGCGCCCGAGAACGCGGTCAGGCCAAGATCGGAAACGACGAACCATTGGGTCGTCTTGCTGCCGCCGCGGTCATTGTCTTCGTCGCTCTGCTGGTCGTCGGTTTTCGCGCCTTCCTCGGCCGCGCTCGCCGCGATGACGTAAAGACCGGGTTTCAGGTTTGGCAGAAGCGTATCGACCGGGAACGCGGTCGTGACCTCCTCGTTGAGCTTCGAGGCGACCGGCATCTGCCCCGACCAGAGCTTTTCGCCCTTCTGATCGGCGATCTGGTTCAGCTGGTAGCTCTCCAGCGGCTTCTGGAAGTCGCCGTCCAGCACCTCGTCGGCGATGCGGCGGTCGCCGATCCGGTAGATCGTCGCCTTCACGAGCTTCGTATTGATGCTGACGAGCGGGATGCCCTGCTGGCCAGTCCTCGGCAGCACGTAATTGCGCGCGGAGAAGCGCACGGAGGGCGAGCGGTCACGGATGTAGACCGTGAGCGCCACCGGCTTCGGCAACAGGTCGTCCTCGGTCGAGGGAATGCCGCTGCGCACCTTCACTTCATAGCGCTTGCCATGCACGAGGTCTTCCACGCAAAGCTGCGAGCCGTTCACGCGCACGGATGCCGGTTTCTCGTTGTTCACCGTGACGAAATTCGAATAATCGACGCGCCCCTTGGCGAGCGTGTCCGAGAATTGCACGCAGATGCGCGGCGAGTTCGATTCATTGTCGGACGTGTAGTTGAGCATGCGGAAGCCGTGCTCGTTGAACGCCTCGTCGTAGGCTTCCTGCACTTCCTGGTTCGGTTCGAGCGCGAGGCTCAGCTTGTACATTCGGAGCGCCGGGCGCCATTGGTTGCGCGCGCCGAGGCTTTCGGCCAGCACCGCGAGCGCCGCCGCTTTCGCCGCGGGCGTCTGCGAGCGCGAATAGGCGAGATAGGCCGAAGCGCCGGCGTTGCGCGTGAACGCGCTCTTCTCGCTGTAGCTTTCCGTCTCGATGGCGAGATATTCGCGCCCTAAGCGCAGCCAGGTGTCGGCGTTTTTCTTGTCGAGGAGCGCGGACGAGGCGAAATAGCCGGTCGCGGAGCGGTGATCGTTGGCCTCGCTCGCCTTTATCCCCTCCGTTTTCCAGGCCTTGGCGTCCTTGCCCTTTGTCGGCCAGGTGTTCTGCAGCGTCGTCTCGAAGGTCTCGGACTCGCGCACGATGAAGTCGTCTACGGGGCTTTTCTGCTCGGCGAGGCCGCCCGTTGCGGCGGCGAACATGACGAAAGCGGTAAAGAAAAGCCGGATCGAGAACATAGCGCCAACTTTCGAAGCAGAGGGGTGTGGGCTTATAGTTGAGAAATTAACTGCCGCCAAAATTTCGGGCCGGCGCAAGGCCAAAAATGCGGCCAAAGATGAACTTTTCAGGGAGAAAAGCCGGACTTTGTGTGATGGTTTACGATCCCTTGCTTTTGCAGTGCGCAGCGCCAGCTCAAGAGTTGACAACCCCCATGCTGAACCGCTAAGCGCCGCGCATGTCTTATTCGCGTAAAGTTAGCCGGTTCCGCCTCGTCCGCCCGGTGCTGAGGGCCTTCGCGATCTCCTGCGTGGCCGCCTTCGCCGCGGCGGCCCAAACGCAGGACGGCGACGTGACCGCCTACATCGCCAAGGCGCCCATCTCGGGCCTTCCTCCTGGCAATTACGCGCAATGGACCGATGAGCAGAAGGCGACGGCCTTCAAGCGCATCGGCGGCTTTTGCGAGTTCATGTGCGTGGACCCCTACGGCAACGCGAGCTTTCCGAACATGGCGGCGGCCGGGCGCGCGAAGGCGGAGGCGAAGGTTTGCCTCGCGGCCTGTATCGTCAGCCACCTGCCGCCGGACTACCCGCAGCTTGCCGGCATGAAGCGCGATCTGCGCGCCGATTTCGACGAAGCCAGGAAGCTTGGCTCGGTCATCAATTGGCCGCTGCCGGACCGCTAAAGCAAACTCCGCCGGCTTGCCCAACGCATCGTCATCCCGCCCAAGCGAAGCGCGAGCCGGGATCTGCAAAAAATGAGCGCCACGATTTATTAAGATCCCGGATAAGGCTTCGCCTTGCCGGGATGACCAACAAAGTTGGGAAACTCTGCGTTAGAAAAGGGCGGCGGCTTTTTGCAGGGTGATCCATACGCCCCATGCGAGCGGAACGCCAACGATGGCCCAGGCGAGAATCGCGCCCGGCCGGAAGATGCCGCCGCGTCCGATGCCCTGCGTCGCCAGCGCTTCCGGCTCCGGCGGCGGGCCGTGCAGCGCGTCCGCCTCCTCGTCGTCCATGAAACGATGCTCCTTCAGCGGGCGGATCAGAAGGTTCGCTAGGAAACCCACCACGAGCATGCCGGCCAGCACATAGAAAATCTGCTCGTAGAGCACGTTCGGCGGCACGCCTTGCGCTTTCCTTGTGTCGTGGAGGTAGTTCACGACAACGGGGCCGATGATGCCCGCCGTTGACCAGGCGGTAAGCAGCCGCCCGTGGATTGCGCCCACAAAATGCGTCCCGAAAATGTCGGCGAGATAGGCGGGCACGGTGGCGAAGCCACCGCCATACATGGACGCGATCAGGCAGAAGGCGGCGGCGAACACGGCGAGCGCGCCCCAGCCCGCGAGCGACGGAGCCGACGTGTACGCCGCGAAGCCGAGCACGAAGAACAGGAAGTAGGTCGTCTTGCGCCCGAGCCCGTCCGAAAGCGACGCCCAGAAGAAGCGGCCGAGGATGTTGAACAGCGAGAACAGCCCCACGAACGCGGCGCCCACCGCGGCGGCCTTCTTCACCTGATCGGGGTTGAACTGCGCGAAGCCGATGGATGGATCGCCGAACAGCCGCCCGCCGAACGTCTCCTGGAGCATGGGCGAGGCCGCGCCGATTATGCCGATGCCCGCCGACACGTTCATGCACAGCACGAGCCAGATCAGCCAGAATTGCGGCGTCTTGTGCGCGTCATGCAAATGCACGTGCCGGTTCGTGATCATCGCGGATTTTTTCTTCAGCGGATCGTAGCGCTCCGGCGTCCAACGCGCCGGCGGCAGGCGGTAGCCGAGGGCGCCGCCCATCATGAATACGAAATAGATGGCGGCTATCACGAGGAAGGTTTCCCACACGCCGGGCGATGTCGCGGTGCGGAAGCCCGCAAAGGAGTAGTTGCCGACGTAAGGGACGCTCGCGGAAAAGCCGTTGATAAGCATTGCCGCCAAGGGCGAACCGATGAGCGCGCCGCCGCCGAAGCCCATGATGGCCATGCCGGTCGCCATGCCGCGCCGGTCGGGGAACCATTTGATCAGCGTGGAGACGGGCGAGATGTAACCGAGGCCGAGGCCGACGCCGCCGATCACGCCCGAGCCGAGCCACATCAGCCAGAGCTGATGCAGGGCGACGCCGATAGCCGAGATCGCCATGCCGCCGCACCAGCAGAACGCGGCGACCACGCCCGCCTTCCGGGGGCCTGCGCGTTCGAGCCAGCCGCCCCAGATCGCGGCGGAGATGCCCAGAAGCAAGAAGAACAACGTGAACATCCAGCCGAGATCGAACTGCGTCCATTCGCAGTTCGTGGCCGTCAGCGCCCTTGCCGTGCCGAGAAGCTTCTGGCCGAAGGTGTCGGCCTTGCCGGCGCAGGTCGCAACCGCCGTCCCGGCGGCCTTGCTGAGCGCCGTCTGCAGCGGCAGCCAGAACACGGAGAAGCCGTAGGCCATGCCGATGCACAGATGGATGGCGAGCGCCGCCGGTGGAACGAGCCAGCGGTTGAAGCCCGGTCTTGCGATAATCCTATCCCGGCCGAGAAAACCCGACCGGCCTTGTACGGGGCCAGAGACGACCCCCGCAATTGTCATTGCGTTTCCTCCTGTGCATTTTTGCTTATGGTCTTTTTCTTGCTTCGCTCAATTATGTGATTGAGCTTTAGTAATTATCTTGGCTTCCGCGCGTTTTGCGGCAAGCCGACTTTAGCCCAATTCCGCGCGCGCCCGGCGCGCGCCGCAAAGACCTCGAAAATCCTCGGCAAGCGCGTTGAGGGAACCACTCGCGGGCAGCCTTTTTTGAGAAAGGAGACCGCGGGAAACGCCCGCCGCGAGGCCATACCCATGCAAGACGATTTCACCAGCCCTTTGGACGACGACGCCGGCCGTCACGAGACCGAAGATCAGGCGGAGATAGAAGCAAGGGCCGCTAAGGCCCCCACGCTGGTGACGCGCGAAGAGTTGGCTCCCGCGCCCAAGACGGCGGAGGGGCGCGCGCTTACGAAAACGGTGACGATCGAGCCTTACACTTGGCCGGTCGGAGGCTGGGGATCGCTCAGGTCGGTTTCGGAGGTTCTGATCCGCGAGAAGGTTCCGTTAAGCGCGGACCTTGCGCTTTGGAAGCAGAACAAGCCGGACGGCTTCATGTGCGTGTCGTGCGCCTGGGCCAAGCCGCGCAACCATCATCCGTTTGAATTCTGCGAGAACGGCGCGAAGGCGACCGCCTGGGAGACCACTTCCAACCGCATCGGCCGCGACTTCTTCGCCAGTCATACCTGCAAGGAACTGGAGGCCTGGAGCGATTTCGACCTTGAGCAGGAGGGCCGCCTCACCGAGCCGATGCGCTGGGACGAGGCGACCGACAAATACGTCCCCGTGCTGTGGGCCGAGGCTTTCCGCGACATCGGCGAGCGGCTGAAGCGCCTCGACCCCAAGAAGACAGTGTTCTACACCTCGGGCCGGGCCTCGCTGGAAGCCTGCTACATGTACCAGCTGTACGCCCGCCTATACGGCCACAACAACCTGCCCGACAGCTCGAACATGTGCCACGAAAGCACGTCCGTCGGCCTGCCGGAAAGCATCGGCGCGCCCGTCGGAACCGGCACGCTCGATGACTTCAAGCATTGCGATCTCGTCATCCACATCGGGCAGAACCCCGGCACGAACAGCCCGCGCATCCTGCATGAATTTCAGGCCGTGCGCAGGCGCGACGTGCAGTTCATTGTCTTTAATCCGATGCGCGAGCGCGGACTTGAGCGCTTCACCGATCCGCAGAACCCCATCGAGATGCTGACGCTTTCGGAGACGAAGATCGCGACGCAGTATCATCTGATGAAATCGGGCGGCGACATCCCGGCGCTAACCGGCGTGTGCAAGGCGGTGATCGCGCTCGACGACGAGGCCAAGGCGAAAGGCCGCGCGCGCGTGCTCGACACCGACTTCATCGCGCGGCATTGCCACGGCTTCGAAGCCTTCGCCGATTATTGCCGCAATGCGAGCTGGGACATAATCGAGCAAGGGTCGGGGTTAAGCCGCGCGGATTTGGAGCGGGTCGGTCAAGCCTATGCCAAAAGCAAAGCCTGCCTCGCCATCTATGGCATGGGCGTCACCCAGCAGCTGAACGGCACGCAGAATGTGCAGATGATCGCGAATTTGCTCCTTTTGCGCGGCAATATCGGCAAGCCTGGCGGCAACATCATGCCGGTGCGCGGGCATTCGAACGTGCAGGGCCAGCGCACCGTCGGCATCACCGAGAAGCCGAGCCTCGCGCCGCTCGACAAGCTGGAGCAGATGTACGGCTTCAAGGCGCCGCGCGACAAGGGCATGAACACCATCGGCACGGCGCACGCCATCCAGAAGGGCGAGCTTCAGGTGCTGATCTGCCTCGGCGGCAACCTGCCCCGCGCGCTGCCCGATGGGCCGCAGATCGAGGAAGGCTGGCGAGAGATCCCGCTTACGGTGCAGATCGCCACCAAGCTCAATCGCAGTCACGTCGTGCACGGGAAGGCGGCGTATCTGCTGCCCTGCCTCGGGCGCACGGAAATCGACCGGCAGGCGAGCGGCGAGCAGGCGGTGTCGATGGAGGATTCGACCGCGTTCTTCCACGGCTCGCTTGGTCAAGTCGAGCCGGCCGGACCCAACCTCCTGTCGGAGCCGAAGATCGTCGCCGAACTGGCGAAAGCGACGCTGCCGCCCAACCCAAGAGTTCCATGGGACGAATGGGCCGGCGATTACCGCAAGATCCGCGACGCCATCGAGCGGACGTGGCCGGAAACCTTCCAGGACTTCAACAAGAGGCTGTTCACGCCCGGCGGCTTCGAGAAGCCGGTCCCGGCGCGTCGGCGCGAATGGAAGACGCCGACGGGCCGCGCGAATTTCCTCGTTCCGAAAGACCCCTCGGGCGATCCGCTGGCTCGCCGGCGCGATGGCAGGGACGTGCTGCGGCTCACCACCGTTCGCAGCAACGATCAGTTCAACACCACCATCTACGGTTTCAAGGACCGGCTGCGCGGCGTGGACGGCACGCGCATGGTCGTGTTCATGAACACGAAGGACATCGCGCGCCTCGGCTTTTTCAATGGCGCAACGGTCGATATCGAGACCGTGGCGGGCGACAATGTGCGGCGCGAGGTGCAGGGCTTTCGCATCGTCGATCACGCCATCGCCGAAGGCTGCGCGGCGGCCTATTTCCCAGAGGCCTCGCCGCTCGTGCCCCTCTCGCATTTCGAGCCGAAGAGCTGCACGCCGGCCTACAAGGCCATTCCCGTCCGGCTGAAGCGAAGCGCAAATGGCGGGTTGGCGAGGCGCTCGGAATTGGCCTCACGCTCCCGGCGTCATTCCCGCGAAAGCGGAATCCGGTAACCTCGACGCTTGTCGAATAATGGGTCCCCGCGGCGTGACGGCTCTCGCCTGCAGCGGATCGCTTCGTTAACCCGATCTGTCGGAGGGCGGCCACGTGGCGCGTCAAGTTTCCTGGATTTTTCGATTTTTGATTCAGATCAAGGGGAGATCGAGCTTAAAGGTATATTCCATTCACACCTTTGGCGGCCTGGCGGGATGACCTTCCGGCGCAAAGGCGAAAACGTTCAGGGAATGGGAATCCATGTTTTGCTATCAGTGCGAACAAACAGCGAGAACGGACGCAGGAGCGGGCTGCGCGTCCGCCAAAGGCGTCTGCGGCAAGGATGACGCTACGGCGGACCTGCAGGATCTGCTGATCTATCAGCTCAAGGGCATTGGCCAATACGCCGCCCGCCTTCGCGCGCTGGGCCGGCCTGACGCCGCGGCGGACAGTTTCATCCTGTATGCGCTGTTCACCACGCTCACCAACGTCAACTTCAACCGCGCCCGGTTCGCGGACATGATCGCCGAAGCCGGCCGCCTTCGCGACCGGCTCTGTCGCGATTATGAGGATACGGCCCGCGCCGCCGGGCGAACCCCGGAAACGCTCACGGGTCCGGCCGCCTTTAGCCCGGCGGAGACGCTTTCGGCGCTCTTGACGCAAGCCAGCATCGCCAGCGTCCGCGCTGGCCTCGATACAGCCGGCGCCGATGTCATCGGCCTGCGCGCTTTGGTTCTCTACGGCCTTAAAGGCGTGGCCGCTTACGCCCATCACGCCGAGGTTCTGGGCGAAACCCGCGAGGAAGTCGGCGCCGCCATCGAGCATGCGCTGGATTTCCTGGCCTCCGCTCCGGTCGATATCGAAGCCTTGCTGGAAGAAGCGCTTGCGCTCGGCCGGGCGAACTTCAAGGCGATGGAAGCCCTGGACGCGGCGAATACCGGCGCCTATGGCGCGCCAGCCCCAACCAAGGTGCGAATCACGCCGGTCGAGGGAAAGGCCATTCTGGTTTCCGGCCACGACCTGCGCGACCTCGCCGCTCTCCTGGAAGCGACCCAGGACAAGGGCATCAACGTCTATACGCATGGCGAGATGCTGCCGGCCCACAGCTATCCGAAGCTGCACGCCTACCCGCATCTGGCGGGCAATTATGGCGGCGCCTGGCAGAACCAGCAGCAGGAATTCGCGGCCTTCCCAGGCGCCATCGTGATGACGTCGAACTGCCTGATCGAACCGAGCGCGCTTTACCGCAACCGCATCTTCACCGCTGGGCCGGTGGGCTGGCCGGGCCTGCGCCACATTGGCAACGGCGATTTCGCCTCCGTCGTGCAGGCGGCTCTCGCGCTGCCGGGCTTCAAGGCGACCGAACCGGAAAAGGCCATCACCGTCGGCTTTGGGCGCGAGGCTGTGCTAGGCGTGGCTGGCGCTGTGATCGACGCCGTGAAGTCGGGGGCGATCAAGCATTTCTTCCTGATTGGCGGGTGCGACGGCGCCGCGCCGGGCCGCAATTACTACACCGAGTTCGCCGAGGCTGCGCCGAAGGATACCGTGCTCTTGACTTTGGGCTGCGGCAAGTACCGCTTCAACACGCTCGAATTCGGCGACATTGGCGGCGTGCCGCGCCTGCTCGACATGGGGCAGTGCAACGACGCCTACTCCGCGCTTGTCGTCGCGGGAGCGCTCGCCAAAGCATTCGATTGCGGGGTGAACGAGCTGCCGCTCTCGCTGATCGTTTCCTGGTTCGAACAAAAGGCCGCGGCGGTGTTCCTGACGCTGCTCGCTCTCGGCGTGCGCAATGTTCGCCTTGGGCCGACGCTGCCGGCCTTCCTCACGCCAGCGCTCATCGACGTTCTGGTGAACCGCTTCGGCATCCAGCCGATCACTACGGCGGACGCGGATATCGCGGCGGCGTTGAACCGGAAAGCCGCCTGAGCGAAACTAGGGCCGGGAGGTTGCCTCCCTCGCCCGGCCTCAAAAGCGCTCGACCGAATATCGAGCGTTCCTCATGATTTCCATCGTTCAGAAAGTGCGCCAGGATGCCGGATGTAACGCTTGTCACACGCGATGGCGTGCGCTTGCAGTTCGACTGCAGCGAAAATGAAACAATCGTGGAGGCCGCGGCGAAGGACGGCCTTCATCTGCTGACCCTGTGCCGCGATGGGGCTTGCGGCATTTGCAAAGCCCACGTGGCCGATGGGGCCTACGAGATGGGCAGTCATTCGCCGGACGTGCTGAAAGCCATCGGCGGCGAAAATCCGGTTCTGCTCTGCCGGTGCCGGCCGCGCGGCGCTCTTCTTGTCAATCTTCCCTATCCGAACGCCACGATCAGCCGCCGCGTCATTCCCAGCCGCGAAGCGACGATAGAGGCGCTCGCCCCTGCTGGAGCGGGCGCCGTTGTAATGACGCTGTTGCTCAAACCGCATCCGGATCTCGGACAGGCGGCGGATTTCGTGCCCGGTCAATATATGGAGCTTGGCATTCCCGGCGCCGATATTCGCCGCGCCTATTCGATGGCCAATTTGCCGAACTGGGAGGGGCGGCTGGAATTTCTGATCCGGCTGCTGCCCGGCGGGGCGTTTTCCACCTACCTGGCCGAACGCGCCAAAATTGGCGACACGCTGATTGCGCGCGGCCCGCAAGGCGATTTCGTGCTGGATGAAACGAGCCCGCGTCCGCGCTGCCTTATCGGCGGCGGCTGCGGATTTGCGCCGGTGCTGTCCATGCTGCGGCATCTGGCCGGCTTCCAGGATACGCAGCCGACGCATCTGATCTTGGGAGCGAATAAGGAAGATGAGTTGCTCCTTGCGGCAGAAGTTGACGCGTTACGCTCCGCGCTGCCCCATCTCGGCGTCACGCTCTGCGTCTGGCGTCCCGAGACAGCTTGGACAGGATTCACCGGAACAGCGGCGGACGCATTCGCCGTCTACCTGGACTCTGCGCGAAGACGCCGGATATCTATGTGTGCGGCCCGCCGAAACTGCTCGAAGCAATCAAGGCTGTGGCCCACGAACGCGCCATCCCGCCGGAGAGCATTATCGCCGAGCGCATCTTCGGAAGTTGAGGCGCGCCGGGGACCATCGCTTATGCACCTGACCCAATTCACCGATTACGGCCTTCGGACGCTCATTTTTCTGGCGCTGCGGCCGGACGGCTTGGCGTCCATCGCCGAAATATCCGGCGCCTATCGCATTTCGGAAAATCATATGGTCAAGGTGGTGCACCACCTCGGCCAGGCGGGGCTGATAGAAACCATACGCGGACGAAACGGCGGCATAAAGCTTGCGCGCCCGGCCGCGGAGATTGGCCTTGGCGATGTTGTGCGCGCCAGCGAGCCCAGTCTCGCGTTGGTGGAATGCCAGGCTGGAGAGCCTTGCGCGATTGGCGGCCTTTGCCGCTTGCAGGGCATCATGGACGAAGCGCTTTGGGCCATGCTGGCGGTGCTGGACCGCTACAGCTTGGCCGATGTCGCAGGAACGGACGCCCCAGCATTACGTCGCCGGTTGGGGATCTGCGATTGATCCAAATCCTGCGCCGAATGAAACCGCGCGTTCGTCGCGGTTTTCGCGCTTCCGGTTTTGGTCCGGAACTCCTGATGCGTCCGGCGTCCCGCCGGTTCGGGGGCGGGCGGCATGGGCCGTCCGCATTGCGATCCGTCTATGCGGAAAAGGCCTGGATGCCCGTGATCGCGCGGCCGAGGATGAGCGCGTGCACGTCGTGCGCGCCCTCGTACGTGTTCACGGTCTCAAGGTTCTGCGCGTGCCGCATCACGTGGTATTCGCCAGCGATGCCGTTGCCGCCGTGGATGTCGCGAGCCGCGCGCGCGATGTCGAGCGCCTTGCCGCAATTGTTGCGCTTGATGAGCGAGATCGCCTCGGGCGCCGCCTTGCCTTCGTCAAGGAGCCGCCCGACGCGCAGCGCCGCCTGCAGGCCGAGCGCGATTTCCGTCTGCATGTCGGCGAGCTTCTTCTGCACGAGCTGCGTCGCCGCGAGCGGCAGGCCGAACTGCTTGCGGTCGAGCGCATACGCCCTCGCGCGGTGGAAGCAGTCCTCGGCCGCGCCCATCACGCCCCAGGCGATGCCGTAGCGCGCGCGGTTCAGGCAGCCGAACGGCCCCTGTAGGCCCGACGCGTTCGGCAGCAGCGCGCTGTCGGGAACCTCCACGCCATCCATCGCGATCTGCCCGGTGATGCTGGCGCGCAAGGAGAGCTTGCCGGCGATCCTGGGCGCCGAGAGGCCGCGCATGCCCTTCTCCAGGATGAAGCCGCGGATCTTGCCGCCATGCGCGCGCGACCTGACCCAGACGATGAACACGTCGGCGATGGGCGAATTCGGAATCCAGGTCTTCACGCCGGAGAGCCGGTAGCCGCCGCCGATGCGCTCGGCGTGCGCGGTCATGGCGCCGGGATCGAGCCGGCGTCCGGCTCGGTCAGGCCGAAGCAGCCGACGAGTTCGCCCGTAGCGAGCCCGGGCAGGTACTTCGCGCGCTGCGCCTCGTCGCCATAGGCGTAGATCGGATGCATCACAAGCGAGGACTGCACGCTCATCATGCTGCGATAGCCGAAGTCGACGCGCTCGATCTCGCGGGCCACAAGCCCGTAGGAGACATGGGACGCGCCGGCGCCGCCATATTCCGGCGGAAGCGTCAGGCCGAGCAGCCCGAGTTCGCCCATTTCGGTGAAGATGGCCCGGTCCGTCTTCTCCTCGGCGTAGGCCTCGACCACGCGCGGGCGCAGCCGGCCTTCCGCAAAGGCGTGCGCCGTCTCCGCGATCATGCGCTCCTCTTCGCCAAGCTCGTCGCGAAGGAGAAAGGGGTCGTCCCACTGGAGCCTCGGCTCGCTCTCTTTGCTGGCGGATGGGTCGGTCATGGCGTCGCTCCGGGCGCGGGCGGGCGCCCGCATTTGCATTCGGCCTCGCGCCGGTATAGCAGAACCCGCCGGCGCAAAAGCCCACATCTGGGAACTTGGTGGCGGGCGCGCCGCGGGACAATTGTGGAATAAGCCCGCGCAAGGCCGCGCCGCACCTAGATTTTACCGCTATTCGCCCCTTAAAGCTGGCAATCAGAGTCGGGACATCAGCATGGAGGAAACGGGTTCATGAAGGCACGGAGCTTAAGCCCAAGGCTGTTCGCAGTTGCGTGCATCGTCATCTTCGCAGGAAACGCGGCGTTGGCTAAGCAGGCGGATGACGCGAAGACGCCCCCCGCCGCCGCGGACGCGCCGGCGAAAGCCAAGGGGAAGAAGTCTGAAAAGCGGCGTCCGCGGATGCCGACGCAAAGCCGAAGCCGAAGCCGGGACGCTACGCGACCGAGGCCGAGGCGAAAGCCCATTGCCGCGGAACCGTCGTCTGGATCGACAAGGACAACTTCAATCATTGGCCCGGTTCGCGCGAATACGGCCGCCAGCCGGGTTCGTTCGGCTGCGAGAACAGCTGAACAAACTGGCTTGGTCCCGCTTTCTGCGTTCGCGCAATTAGGACCTCGATCAAGTCCGCTGCACTGCGCAATATAATGCACGTGGCCGGGAACGCCGCATGCCGAAAACCGAGACAAACACTCGGAAGGTCATCGCCCGGCTTGAAACGGATGGGTGGGTCAATATCGGCGGCGGCAGTCACGACCGCTTCGTAAACGATGCGCGGCCTTGCGTCATGATCACGGTTCCCCGGCATCGGGAGCTTTCGCCGGGCGTGGCGCGAAGGCCGCCGGCGATACTGAGGTCGTTTCGCGAGCGTGCGCGCCGCTGAAAGGCTTTGTAAAGGGGCTTTCGCCTAATTGGCTTCGTTTCGCAAAAAAAGACCGTTTTCCTCAACTTTAGGTGGTTTTGCGGGGGCCGTCCGCGATTTCACAGCCTTGGGTTGCGACAATTGACTTGACTGTGCCTAAAAAGCCACGGATGACGCCAGACGGCGCGACGCCTGCATCGGGTCGCGAGCCGAAGTCGCGGTTTCCTTAATTTAAAATGCACGCAACGGCTGCTGTTGGATCCGAGTGCCGTCATTGCTCAAGGGGTGGAGGCAATCCCGCCCGTGACCCTCTGCGGAAGCGGCGACAACGCATCTTGCGAAACGCCACTGCGTCCGATTAAGATCATCGGACATGCACGACGGCACGGTGACTTCAGCGATCACAAGTGGGTTTTTCTTCACGCACCGGAAGATATTCGTAGCCCGGACGGTAGCACCTCAAAAGCGCCAACTTTGGTGTCTGACTTGCTGACCGTGGCTGGCTGAACCTCAGTTCCAATTATGGCGGTTGGCTGTCGTGGCAAAAAAAATCTACTTGAGTTATCGGCGTAGTACTGACGGGGCCGTTGCAAACGCGATCGCCGCGTCCCTTAGTCTACGCTTTGGTTCGTCCAATGTTTTTGCCGATGTGTCTAGCTTGAACGCTGGAGCTAATTGGCTCGACGAGACGAGGCGCAGGCTGATTGAATGCGACATAGTGTTGGTAATTATTGGTCCAGACTGGCTTACTGCGACAGGAGCAGACGGCCGCCCTCGATTGAGCGATTTAAATGATTTTGTTCGCTATGAAATTGCTCAAGCGTTGCAGCTCAAGAAAATCACTATTCCTGTTTTAATTGGTGATGCGCGTTTACCCTCGCCGGGCGAACTGCCAGCTGATATCGCGTCGCTAACATACCACCAGGCGAGTCATATCCGCCAAGAAGCGTTCAGGTCTGATCTCGACTACTTGTTCGAAAATCTCGACAAGGCGGTGCCTAGCTCAGCCAACCGGCTGCGGCGCCTTTTCCCGGCATCCATTATTGGCGTTCTCGTTATTGCTGGCGTAACGGTTTTATGGCAGGTCATCAGCGGCCTCCCGATCCGCGCCTGGCTAGTGACTATTGCTCAACGGCTCGGCAACGTTCTAAGTGATGTTTACACGTCGCTAAATTGGAGAGATGTACTTCTGGTATTCAATTCAGCGCTACTTGCATTCGTCGCATGGCGATCATTGCGCGCGACCAAAATTGATGCCCGTGATAGCAGCCCACAACGACTTGGGCAGGCGCACCGAGTTTTCATCTGTTATCGACGCGATAACTCCTCGTATGCAACTTCCTATATTTACGACAAACTTGAGAGCATGCTTGGCGCGGGTGTAATCTTCAAGGATGTCGATAGCATTCCGTATGGAACAGATTTTCGTACGCACGTCCAGCAAAAGCTCTCGAATTGTCAAGTCTGCCTGATCGTGATCGGCAAAAGCTGGCTAACTATGGTCGATAAGAAGGGTAATCGGCGTTTGTTCCAGGAGGCGGATCCAGTTCGCACGGAGATTGAGACTGTACTTGGTCGCCAGATGCTCGTAATCCCCATTCTCGTCGACGGCGCCCCAATGCCTGATGAGACGGAGCTGCCCAAAGGCATAGAAAAGCTCTCATCAATAAATGGCATTCAGGTGAGGCCACACCCGGATTTTCAAGCCGACGTTCAACGCCTCGCTAGCGCAATTGCCTGAGGTGGTTCAAGTTTTCATCTCTTCCCGGCGAGCAAGGATCGGAAGGGTGGAACGGCTTTTATGAGTTCGTCGGCATTGAGATCTTGAAGCACGCATCCCGGCCTAAGTACTTTTACGCAGCCGCCAATTCCGCAACCGGCCTTGAACCGAAGCAGCGCCCGCCCCTAACCTGCGGCCTCGGCGATGCGCCAGCCCTCCTGCGCCAGCGCGATGGCGGCCTGCTCCGCCAGCGCGGCGCGCTTGTCCGCCGCGTTGCCCTGCAGCGCGCGCTTGTACACCCCTTGCGCGATGGACGCGAAGCGGAAGAACGACAGCGCGATGAAGAAGGTGAGGTCCGGCAGGCTGTCTCGGCCCGCGCGGTGGCAGTACATCGCGACGAGTTCGTCCTCAGCCGGGATGCCGTGCGCCGCCAGGTCGAGGCCGCGCAAGCCGCCGAGGAACGGAACTTCCGCCGGCGTCCGGTACGCCATGCAGACATAGCCGAGGTCGGCCAGCGGATGGCCGAGCGTCGACAGCTCCCAGTCGAGCACCGCGATGATGTGCGGATCGTCCACCTCGAACATCACATTGTTGATGCGGTAGTCGCCATGCGTAATCGCCGCCTCGTCGCGCGACGGCGCGCTCGCCCTGAGCCAGGCGATCAGCTTATCCATGGCCTCGATCTGCCCCGTCTTGGACGCCTCGTACTGCTCCGACCAGCGCTTCAGCTGGCGCGCGGCGTAGCCCTCCGTGCGCCCGTAATCGGCGAGCCCCACGGCGCGGAAATCCACCTCGTGCAGCGCGGCGAGCGTCTCGGCGAAGGCGCGATAGGCCTGCTTGCGCTGAAGCGTGCTCAACTCGGGCATGTCCGCCCTTTCGAAGATGCGGCCCGGAATATGATTCATGAGATAGAACGGCGTGCCGATTACCGAGGGGTCGTCGCAATAGAGCTGCATCGGAACCACCGGAACGGGCGTGCCCTTCAGCGCGGCCTGCACGCGGAACTCGCGGTCGATGGCGTGCGCGCTCGGCAGAAGCTTGCCCGGCGGCTGCTTGCGCAGCACGTATTTGCGGCCGGCTGTCGCGATGAGGAAGGTCGGGTTCGACTGGCCGCCCTGGAACTGCCGAACGGTGGGCTGAACACCAAAATCCTCAAGATGCGCTTTGAGATAGCGCCAGAGCTTCTTCTCGTCGAAGCGATGCTGCGGAAGGACGTCGATAAGCTCAGCCATAGGCGTTATCCGATAGGAGAAAAGATGGAGGCGCCGCCATCCACGAGGATCGTCTGGCCTGTGATATAACGCGCTGCGTCCGATGCCAAGAACACCGCGACGCCCGCGACATCCTCCGGCTCGCCCAGCCGTTTCAGACAGGTGAGGTTCGTCACGATTGCCGCGGCGCGTGGATTTTCGTACAGCGCCTTGGCGAAATCCGTCTTGATCACGCCCGGCGCGATGGCGTTTACGCGAATGCCGCGCGCGCCCCATTCCGACGCGAGATTGCGCGCGAGCTGCGCCTCCGCCGCCTTCGAGATGGCGTAGACGCCGATGTTGGCGGCGCCGGCCGTCGCGACGATGGACGACAGGATGACGATGGCGCCGCCTCCGCGCTCGGCCATGCCGGGCAGCACAAGCTGGGCAAGCCAATGCGTGGCGGTGAGATTGGTGGTCAGCACCTTGTTCCAGACCTCGTCGGAGACCTCGGAGGAGGGCCCGAACACCGGGTTTATGGCCGCGTTCGGGATCAGGATGTCGATGCGGCCATATTCGCGAAGGGCGTGCGCGACGAGGGCTTCGAGATCGGCCTTGACGCCGGCATTGCAGGCGACGGCCGTAGCCTTGCCCCCGGCGGCGCGGATTTCGGCCACCACCTCCTTGCAGGCCTCGATCTTGCGGGACGAGACGACCACGCTCGCGCCCTGCCTCGCGCATTCGAGCGCGATGGCCCGGCCGATGCCGCGCGAGGATCCGGTGATGACCGCGACGCGTCCGCTGAGATCGAACATGCTCATGGGAAAGGCCCTAAATACCTAAAAAGGTATTGCCGGGTTCGCCAACGGATCGCCGCGAACGTCACCTCGGAATGCGCCTTGGCGCTTATCCGGGGTCTTGGAAATCGCGGCCGCCATCTTGTTGCAAGATCCCGGATGACGCGCTCTGCGCGTTTCCGGGATGACGCGGCGATCCGTTGGTCAAGCCGATTGAGTCTGCTTAGCATAACACGAAAACGCCATGTGCGCCGTCATCGCGGCCACTTCGGCTTGCGCTCGGTGACGAGCGCCTTGAGGAGCAGCGCCGGCCGCCAGCGTTCGCCGAAGCGCCGGTGGAACATATCGATGTCGGACAGGACTTCCGCGAGGCTGCGCAGTTCGGCGTATTTCATCGGGCCGCCGCGCCACGCCGGAAAGCCATAGCCGTAGACATACATCACGTCGATGTCGCTGGAGCGGTAGGCGACGCCCTCGTCCAACAGCTTCGCGCCCTCGTTCACCAGCGCATAGATCGCGCGCTTCACCATCTCCTGCTCGGAGACGGATTTCGTCTTCTCGCCAAGCTCCTCGCGATAAGCCTCGATGATCGCCAGGGCTTCGGGATCGGGCAACGGTGTGCGGCTTCCGGGCTCGTAGCGGTAGAATCCCTTGCTGGTTTTCTGTCCGTGGCGCCCTGCTTCGTAGAAGCGGTCGAGCAGCGGCGTGCCGAACGCTCCGCCTTCCTTGAGGCGCTGCTGCCTGATCTGCCATTTCACGTCCACGCCGGCGAGATCGCACATCGCGAACGGCCCCATGGCCATGCCCCAGCGCGTCAGCGCTGCGTCCACATCCGCAGGATACGCGCCTTCCTCCACCATCGCGAAGGCCTCGGTGAGGTACTTTTCCAGCATGCGGTTGCCGGCGAAGCCGTCGCGGTTCCCGACCGAAACGCCGATCTTGCCGATCTTGCGCGCGATCGTCATGGCGGTCGCGAGCGTTTCCGCGCTCGTTTCCTCTCCGTGGACGACCTCGACAAGCCGCATGACGTTCGCGGGCGAGAAGAAGTGCATGCCTACTATGTCGCCGGGGCGCGACGTGAAGCGCGCGATCGTGTCGATGTCGAACGTGGAGGTGCTGGAGGCGAGGATCGCGCCCTGCTTGCAGACCTTATCGAGGTCGCGGAAGATTTGCTTCTTCACGTCCATCTCTTCGAAGGCGGCCTCGACGACGAGATCGGCGCCGGCAAGCGCGCGGTAATCGAGCACCCCCTCGATAGCGCCCATCCGCGCATCCATCCCGGCCTGATCGAGGCGGCCGCGCTGAACCATGCTCTCGAAGTTCCTGGCGACGACGCCAAGTCCTCTGACAAGCGAAGCCTGGTCGCGGTCCAGCAAGGTGACGGGAATGCCTGCGTTGACGAAAGCCATCGCGATGCCGCCGCCCATGGTCCCGGCGCCGATCACGCCCACGGATTTGATGTCCTTCGGCTTCGCGCCGCGCGGCAGCGCCGGGATCTTCGCCGCCTCGCGCTCGGCGAAGAACAGATGGATCAGTCCCCTGGTCTGCCAGTCGTCCAGCGCCTCGTGGAATAGTTCGCGTTCGCGCTTCAGGCCCTCTTCGAATGGTAAGAGATACGCGGTTTCGACCGCTGCGACGCAGCGCAAGGGCGCATGCTGGCAAGGATGGCGCTTTTTCAGCTCCGCGCGCCTCTCGTTGAAAATCGCTGTCTCGCGCCCGGCCTCGATTTTCGCATGCTTGTCGCGCGTCCTTGGATGCTTCGAAAGCGGCGCCTTCGCTTTCGCGAACTGGGTCGCGGCGGCGAGGAAATCGCCTTCCGCGACTTCGTCCACAATGCCGGCCTTCAGCGCTTCGCCGGCGGAAATGGGATCGCCCGAGATGATGAGATCGAGCGCCGCCTTCGCTCCGGCGAGCCGCGGCAGGCGCTGCGTGCCTCCGGCGCCCGGCACAAGACCGAGCTTCACCTCGGGAAGGCCGAGGCGCGCGTCCTTCGCGGCGACGCGGTAATGGCAGGCGAGCGAAATTTCCACGCCGCCGCCCATGGTCACGCCGTGAATGGCCGCTACGACAGGCTTCTCAAGCGCTTCGATGGCGGCGCAGATGTCGTTCAGGTCCGCGCCTTTAATGGGAGCGCCGAATTCCGTGATGTCGGCGCCCGCGGTGAGGGTGCGGCCCTCCCCCTTGAGCACGACCGCGCGCGCCGCGCCGTCGTGCGCGGCTTCCTGGATCGCCGCCAGCAACCCGTCGCGCACGTCGCGGGAAAGGACATTGAGGGGAGGATTGTCTAACGTTATGACGCCGACGCCGTCTTTGGTTTCGTATGTTACGGGGCTAGTCGTCATGCGTTCTCCCGCATGGCCGTTTTTTGCTTGTTAGGTTCGGCCACCCTGAACAATACCGTTCGCTGAACGCCGCCGTCAACGGGCGCGGCGCCTAATGCTACTCCAAACACCGCAGCATTTAATTCTATAATTAGAGCTGTGAGAGATAGGCCATTGTCCGTATGTCCTTTTATTATAATCGAAGGCCTAGCGGAAGCAGTGTCGTCAATTTAGTTCACTTGGACCATGTGCCGCTGAAAAGCCGCGCCTCTGGGAAGCAAGGAGAAATACCCTTAGTCAGGAGTATGGAACATGGCGAACCTCTCTGAAATTCTGGACGGCGCGCACGAAGGCGAAGCTATTGCGGTGCTCGGGCGCGAGTTAGGGCTGACGCCGGAGCAAACCCAATCGGCGATTGCGGCGCTGCTTCCCGCCATATCCACGGGTTTGAAGCAATCGACTTCAACCGTCGAGGGTCTCGGCAGCCTGTTCGCGGTGATGGGGCAGCAGAAAACTCTCTACGCTTTGTATGACGATCCGGAAACCGCGCTTGAACCGCAAGGGCGCGCCGCGGGAAATGACGCTCTCTCTGTGATCTTCGGCTCGCCCGATGTGAGCCTCGCAGTGATCGGCCAGGCGCAAAAGTTCTCGGGCGTGGACGCCGGTATCCTGAAGAAGATGCTACCCGCGCTTGCCGGGATCGTTCTCTCCGGACTGATGCGGAGCCGGTCCTCGGCGTCGCCCGTCCCGGCGCCTGCCGCCCCCGCCCCTTCATCGGGAGACATGGGCGGGCTCGGCGACATTCTGGGGCAGATTTTCGGACGGGGCGCGACTGCGAGTCCCGCTCCACAGGTTCCGGCGCCTGCGCCCACGGACGCAGGCGGCCAGACGGCGCCCGGCGGCGACCTGCTCGGCGCTCTTCTGCGCGAACTCATGAAGGGAATTCAGGACGGCCGCATCAAACCGGTCGTCATTGGCGGAGGGCCGATCCAGGTACCGCTGCCGGGCGGACAAGCGCCCTCCGGCCCGGACGCTTCGCAAATTCCGGGCGGCGACGTGTTTGGCAAGATTTTGCGCGATGTACTAGGGGGCGCCCTCGGAACCGGCGCCGCCCAGACGCCGCAGGGCGGACAGCCGCCGGCGCCGCCCATGAAGGATCTGTCGGATCTGACGAAGCAGCTTGGCGTGATGGGAGGCGCCGGCGCCGCCGTGTTCGGCGAAAAGTTGGAGCACGGCCTGGATGTCGAACCGAGCCTTATCGACAGCATCCAAAGCGTCCTCGAGCGCTCTCGCGGCGCCGAACGGCGCTGAAACCGGCAACGGCAGGGCGGCGGCGAGTGTTCATGGCAATTGCCGAGCCTGCCCTGCTCCCCAAACTACAATAACTCAACCGGATGAAAACAGATGCGCTGGGGCGATTTCCGTAGAAGCGACAACGTTGAAGACCGCCGTGGCCAAATGGTCCGCGCCGGTGGACTTGGCATCGGGGCGATGATCGTCCTCGGGTTCATAGCTTGGGCGACGGGCATAAATCCCGGCGTCCTTATCGGCGGCGCGGAGATGGTGTCGCGGCATCTGCCGCAATCGTCGAGCGGGCATAGCGCTGCGAACGATGAAACCTCTCAGTTTGTCGCCGCCGTTCTGGGCGACACGGAAGACAGATGGACAGAAATCTTCAAGCTGTCCGGAAAGACATATCGAGCGCCCAGGCTCGTCATGTTTTCCGGCTCGACGCGCTCTGCGTGCGGCACGGCGCAATCGGCCGTTGGACCGTTCTATTGCCCGAACGACCGCACGGTCTATCTCGATACCTCCTTCTTCAAGCAGATCGAGACGCGCCTTCGCGGTTGCGAAGCCGGCAGCAAAGCCTGCCAGTTCTCGCAGGCTTACGTGATTTCGCATGAGATCGGCCATCACGTCCAGAACGAGCTTGGCATCCTGCCCAAGGTGCAGGCTCTGCAGGCGCGCGCGGGCCAGACTGAAGCAAATCAGGTGCAGGTTCGGGTGGAGCTGCAAGCCGATTGCCTGGCGGGCGTCTGGGCCAATCATTCACAGAATAAGTGGAAGTTTCTTGAGCCTGGCGATATCGAGGCTGCGCTTCAAACAGCGACGGCCATCGGCGACGACACGCTTCAAAAGCGCAGCCAAGGTTATGTGGCGCCGGATTCGTTCACGCATGGCTCTTCAGAACAGCGCAAGCGCTGGTTCGTGACGGGGTTGAAAAGCGGCGACGTCGCGAGTTGCGATACGTTCACGACCGCTTCGCTTTAGCCGCGTTCGCGCCAGCGAATGCAGAATCCGGTAGAACCGTAATTCCGGAAACGCGGAAGGCGTTGTCCGGAATCTTCCTGTGCATTTTGAGAAGGTCCCGCGTCTGCGCAGCAGCATTTCATGCTGCAGCGCGCACGGGATGACGCCAATCGGCGCATTCACAGGAGCGGAATATCGAAGCGGACACCTTCGGTGTATCGCCGCTCCTCTCCCGAGCGTCATCGACGGGATAAGCAGGCGGCCTCTCATCCTGCGCGCTCGGCGGCGCCAGCGACGCTGCGGCGGCAAACGCCCGCAAGGGTTTTGCCCGCGCCCAAAGGCGGTTTAACCTGCGGCGTTTGTCATGAATGGATGCTAGATCGCGACCTGGCGCCCAATCTCCACCACCTGGTCGACAGGGAGCCGGAAGAAGTCCGTAACCTGGGCGGAGTTGCGCTCCATCACCGCAAAAATGATTTCTTCCCATTTCGGCAGGCCCTTGCCGTCCGAGCGGGAAATCACGGTTTCGCGCCCGACATAATAGGTCACATCGTCGAGATCGATACGGCAGCCCATTTCTTTCAATTCCTCAAGAATGGGAGGGATTTCGGGGCGCTCCATGAATCCGTAACTCACGGTCGCCCGCCAGAAATCCGGCCCTTCCTGGAAGAAGCGGAGATGATCCTCCTTGCGCACGAAGGGCACGTGCTCGATCGACACGTTGATGACCATGACCTTCTCATGCAGGGATCGGTTATGCTTGAGGTGCCAGGCCATGACCGGCGGAACACCCTCTTTCGAGCGCGTCAGGAATACGGCCGTGCCAGGAACCCGCGGCACATGCTTCTCATCAAGCTCCTTCAACAGAACTTCCGTTCGCACGAACCTCGACCGGAGCGCCTGAAGGATGGCCTCCCGCCCGCTATGCCAGACCCACATGAGGCCGAAAATCACTATGGCGAGCGCAACCGGGATGTAGCCGCCGTCCTCGATCTTGGCGGCGTTGGCGATCAGGAATGCGCCGTCCACGATCATGAAGCCCCCGGCCGCAACGATGCTCAAGGGCAGGCTCCAGCTCAGCTTTTGCTGCATGGCGATGAAGAGCAGCACCGACGTCATCAGCATCGTGGCCGACACCGCAATCCCATAAGCCGCGGCGAGGTTATCCGACTTGCGGAAGGCGAGCGTGATGCCGATGGTAATGATCATCATGAACCAGTTCACGACGCCGATATAGATCTGGCCATATCCGAGGGCGGAGGTCTGTTTGATGCGAAGGCGAGGCAGCCAGCCGAGCTGGATGGCCTGCCGCGTCATGGAAAAGGCGCCCGTGATGATGGCCTGGCTTGCGATGATGGTCGCGGCGGTCGCGAGAACAACAAGAGGCGCCAGAAACGGCTTCGGGCACAACGCATAAAAGGTGTTCTCAGGGATAAGCCCGCCGTTCAGGATCAACGCCGATTGCCCCGCATAATTTAGGACGAGGCAGGGAAATACGATGACGATCCAGGCCGTCTGTATGGGGCGGCGGCCGAAATGCCCCATGTCAGCATAGAGCGCCTCCGCGCCCGTGACGCACAGGAAAACCGCGCCCAGCACGAGGAACGAAGCCGTTCCTCCGGCCGCGAGATAGTAGAAGCCATAGGCGGGGTTCAGCGCTTCGAGCACCGACGGATTTTGCAGGATGCCCCACGCGCCCAGCACGCCGAGCACCGCGAACCATATCGCCATGACCGGACCGAACATCTTGCCGATGAGCGCCGTGCCGCCGGGCTGGACGAGAAAGAGCAGGATCAGAACGCCGACAGTCGCGGGAACCTCGTAGCGTTCAAGGCTGCTCGTCACCATCGAGAGCCCTTCGAGAGCGGACAGGACCGAGATTGCGGGCGTGATCACCCCATCGCCATAGATGAGCGCGGCGCCCAACAGGCCGACCGCCACGATCAGGCCGCGCTTCCTCGTGCGGCCGCTTCCAAGTCCCTTGCGGCCCGTGACAAGCGCCATCAGCGCCATGATGCCGCCCTCGCCGTAGTTATCGACACGCATGGCGACGCAAACATATTTGATGGTCGTCACGATAATAAGCGTCCAGAAGATCAGCGAGAGGCTGCCGAGAACCATGGCGCGGTCCGCGATCTGGGCGCCGGTGGCGCCGAGGACGACTTTCAGCGTGTAAAGCGGGCTCGTGCCGATGTCGCCGAATACGATGCCTAGCGCCGAAAGCGCCAGCATTGCAGCACCGCCCTTGGGAGGCGCGGCGACGCCTTGAGGCGAAAAGGTCGCGGATCGTGAGACGCTCATGATCGAGCTCGGGATGAAGGCCGCCCAGAATGGCGTAGCCTTGGCATGGATTCTGTAAAGGGCGCATAAACTTCGCTTCATCGCCGTTGAAGACAGAGCTAAAACGAACGTAAGGACAAGGTATTTCCTGTTCGCAAATCCTTGGGCGATGGTTATTGGCCTAGCCGCCGCTGAAAGCCGGCTCCGCAAGGCGCGCGTTTCTTTCACTCTCCGGCGATTTTAGCAAGGGATTTTTTACCGCAGCGCCTCGTTTCTATACGAGATTCCTATAGGCGTCACCTCTCCTTTTAGTCGAACTTATATACGTTTGCGACTACTTGTGAACATACCGAAAGGGGCCGCATAGTATCTTTTCCACGCCGGCGGCCGTTTTCGTCTACCATCGGAAGGGCTGGAGCGTCAGAACGAAACCCAGGGATCATGGCTAGCGAGACTCAACGTCCGTCTCCCGAAGCGCTTCTCGATCTTGCGCGCCAAGAGCAGAAAGGGCGCGGGCGGCTCAAAATCTTCCTGGGCGCGGCGCCGGGCGTCGGCAAGACCTATGAAATGCTGCTGTCGGCGCGCGCGCGGCGGGCCGACGGCGCCGATGTCGCGATCGGGGTCGTGGAAACCCATGCCCGCCCCGAGACGGAGGCGCTCGTCGCCGGCCTTGAAATCGTCCCCCGCAAGGTTATCGATTACAGGGGGCGGACGATGGAGGAGATGGACCTCGACGCCGTTCTCGCGCGGCGGCCGCAACTCGCGCTGGTGGACGAACTCGCGCATACGAACGCGCCGGGAAGCCGCCACCCGAAGCGCTATCTCGACGTGGAGGAGCTGCTCGCCGCCGGCATCGACGTCTACGCCACGCTGAACATCCAGCATGTCGAAAGCCTGAACGACGTGATCGCGCAGATCACGCACATCCGCGTGCGCGAGACCGTGCCCGATTCCGTGCTCGACACCGCCGATGACATCGAAGTCATCGACCTGACGCCGGACGAGCTGATGCAGCGGCTTCGCGAGGGCAAGGTCTATGTGCCGGAGCAGGCCAAGCGCGCGCTCGACCATTATTTTTCGCCCGGCAATCTTACCGCTCTCAGGGAGCTTGCGCTCCGGCGCACCGCCCAGCGCGTGGATGAACAGCTCCTCACGCATATGCGCGCGCATGCCATCCAGGGACCGTGGCCCGCGGGCGAGCGTGTGCTGGTCTGCGTGAGCGAAGACCCACGCTCGGCCGGGCTCGTGCGCTTCGCAAAGCGGATTTCGGATCGCCTGCGCGCGCCCTGGACCGCGCTCTATATCGAGACGCTTCGAAGCCAGGATTCTTTCGGTCGCGGCGCGCGACCGGATCGCCGACACGATGCGGCTTGCCGAGAGGCTTGGGGGCGGCGCCGTGACACTGCCCGTGCAGGCGGCGCGCATCGCGGACGACATCCTTGCTTTTGCGCGTTCGAAGAATGTGACGCAGATCGTGGTCGGCAAGTCCACGCGCTCCTGGTGGTTCGAGCGCTGGAACGGCTCGATCGTCCACGATCTCGTTCGCCGCTCCGGCAACATCAGCGTGCACGTGATCGCGGGCGACGCCTTGAACGAGGACGACATCCCGCGCAAGACGGTCAAGACGGTCCGGCCGAACAAGTTCAACGTCTCCGGCTATCTCGCGGCGATTGCCGCGACGGCTTTCGGTACGGGAGCGGCGGAGCTTGCTCTGCCTAATTTCGGCGGCGCGACCATACCGCTGATCTTCCTGATGGGCGTGCTTGGCGTGGCCTATCGTTTCGGGCTGGGGCCGTCGCTTTTCGCCGCCTTCCTCAGCATGGCGTGCTACAATTTCTTTTTCCTGCCGCCGCTCTACACCTTCACCATCGCGGACCCGATCAACGTCGCCGCGCTGTTCTTCTTCCTGTTCACGGCCCTGATCGTCAGCAATCTGACGGCGCGCGTGCGACGGCAGGCGGACATGGCCCGGAACAGGGCCGACATCACCAGCGCGCTCTACGCCTTCTCGCGCAATCTCGCCAGCAATGCGAGCCTCGACGATCTGCTCTGGGCGTCCGTCTCGCAGATCGCGTCCTCCTTGAAGGCCGACGCAGCGATTATGCTGCCCGAGGCGGATGGCGGCCTGAATGTCGCCGCCTCATTCCCCCCGGGCGACATGATCGACGACGCCGATATCGGCGCGGCCAAGTGGTGCTTCGACAACGGACGGTCCGCGGGCCGCGGCTCCGACACGCTTCCGGGAGCGAAGCGTCTGTTTCTCCCGCTTCGGACCGGCCGGGGCGTGATTGGCGTGGTGGGGCTCGGCGCCGGCTACCGGAGCGACATCGTGCTTACGCCGGACGAACGCCGCCTTCTGGACGCGCTGATGGATCAGGCCGCCGTCGCCATCGAGCGCGTGCGGCTCGCCCGCGAGATGGACGACGCGCGCCTCGCGGCCGAGGCCGAGAAATTGCGCGGCGCGCTCCTGACCTCGCTGTCGCACGATTTGCGCACGCCGCTCTCGTCGATCCTCGGCGCGGCCAACTCCCTTCGGGAATACAGCGACCTGTTCGACGCCAAGGCGCGGTCCGAACTCATCGAAACTATAGAAGAGGAGGCCCAGCGCATGGCGCGCTTCGTCGCCAATCTCCTCGACATGACGAGGCTCGAGGCGGGCGCCATCGAGCTGAGGCGCGAACCCGCCGACATTTCCGAAGTGATCGGCGCCGCGGTGCATCGCATGGGCAAGCTCCTGAAGGGCTTCAAGATCGACTTCGACATCGAGCCGAACCTTCCCCTGTTGTACATCGACGAGGTGCTCATGGAGCAGTCCCTCGTGAATGTGCTCGACAACGCAGCGAAATACGCTTTGCCGCCATCGGCCATCGCGATCAGGGCGCGCAACGAGAACGGCGCGATCCGGCTGCAGATCGCCGACGAGGGGCCGGGCATTCCGGAGGACCGCTTGTCGCTGATCTTCGAGAAGTTCAATCGCGCGAAGAGCCGCGACCATCAGCGGGCAGGCACCGGGCTCGGACTCGCAATCTCCCGCGGCTTCATCGAGGCAATGGGCGGAAAGATAATCGCCTCGAACCGTATGGACCGGCCCGGCGCCGTGTTCACCATCGAAATGCCCACGCCGCCGGCAGGCGCTTTTCAGTCCAAGGCTGCAGCATGACGCTCACCGACCGGACATCGGTCCTCGTCATCGAGGACGAACCTCAGATCAGGCGCCTTCTGCGCACGAGCCTGGGCGCCAATCGCTTCGAGGTGCTCGAAGCCGCAAATGGCCGGGACGGGCTCGAAATGGCCGCAAGCCAGAAGCCCGAGGTCATCATCCTCGACCTCGGCCTGCCCGATATGGACGGCCTTGCCATCATCAAGGCGCTGCGCGCCGCGGGCGGCAAGACGCCCATTGTCGTGCTTTCGAGCCGCGGCGAGGAGGCGACCAAGGTCGAGGCGCTCAATACTGGCGCCGACGACTATGTGACGAAGCCCTTCGGCATGGCCGAGCTGATCGCGAGGCTTCGCACGTCGCTGCGCCATCGCGTGCAGGTGCAGGGCGCCGAGCCTATTTTCGAAAGCGGCGATCTCAAGATCGACCTCGTGCATCGCACCGTAACCGTCGCGGGCAAGGAGGTGAAGCTTTCGCCGAAGGAATACGACATCCTGCGGCTTCTCGCGCTGCATGCCGGCAAGGTGCTGACGCACCGCTTCCTGATGTCGGAGACGTGGGGCGCGGGCGCGGATGTGCAATATCTACGCATCTATGTGCGCCAGATCCGCGCCAAGATCGAGGCTCACCCCGAGCATCCTGCGCACATCCTTACCGAGACCGGCGTCGGCTACCGATTGAAATAGACCGGCTCGACATCTCAGAGAAGAAGCGCCCCTTGGAAATCGCCAGCCCCGATGAGCCCTACCACGACGCACTATATGTCCTGGCTCCGGCGGTCGCGGAGGAACAAGGCGCCGATGATCGTGGTCAAGCCCGCAACGATGACGGGATACCACAGCCCGGCATAGACGTCGCCGGTAGACGCCACGATGGCCGTCGCGAGCAGCGGCAGCATGCCGCCGAAAACCCCGTTTCCGATATGATAGGGGAACGAAAGCGACGTGTAGCGCACTTTGGGCGGAAAAAGCTCGACAAGGAATGCTGCGATAGGCCCGTAAACCATGGTCGCGTAAATCATGAGCGCGAACAGCGCGAGAAGCGCGGCCGTATAATTGATCCTGGCCGTATCGGCGGTTTTCTGCTCGAAGGCTGGATTGCCCCGCGCATCGAATTGCGGCTCGCCTTTCACATATTTCCAGCCGATCCCCGGATAGCCCGCCGCGAACAGCGCGCGTTCGAGCGTCGCGTTGATGGCCCCCCTGTCCTTGCTCGAAACCTCGACCGTCTGTGAGCCGATGGTCGCGGCGACAGGTTCGAAGCCGGGCGCATCCACCTTGGCGAAGGAGAGGCCGGACTTCGTTAGGAAGTCCGTGACGCGGTCGCAGGCGCTGAAGTCGGACCAGGGGCCGACGAAAATATGGAAATTGCAGGTTTTCGCGTCGACCCTCAGCGTGATTGGGTTCGCGGCCTGGAATTCGACGAGCGCGGGGTTGACAGCATACGAGAGCACATGGAAAAGCGGGAAGTAGGTGCAGGCCGCGAGGAAGCATCCCGCGAGAATGATCTTGAGGCGGCCGATGCGGTCGGACAGCCACCCGAAAAAGACGAAGAACGGGGTTCCGAGCGCGAGAGCGGCGCCCACCAGGATATAGGTGGTCAGGTAGTCGAGACGGAGCGTGATGGTGAGGAAGAACAGGGTGTAGAACTGGCCCGTATACCAGACGACGCCCTGCCCCGCGGTCGCGCCCAAAAGCGATAACAGAATGTAAATGTTATTAGGGCGCTGGAAAAAGCTCTCCCAGACCGGAATCTTGGAGGAGCGCCCCTCCGCCTTCATGCGCAGGAAAACCGGCGTCTCTCGCAAAGTAACGCGGATATAAATGGAGAGAACGAGCAGAACGATGGAGACGAGAAACGGGATGCGCCAGCCCCAGCGCTCGAAATCGCCGCTCGAAAGCTGCCAGCGGCACAGTCCGATCACGATGAGCGCAAGCAGAAGACCCGAAGTCGCGGTGGTTTGAATCCAGCTTGTCGCGTAGCCGCGCCTTCTCGACGGGGTGTACTCGGCCACATAGGTCGCGGCGCCGCCATATTCGCCGCCAAGCGCAAGCCCCTGTATAAGCCGCAACGTGACGAGGAGAACGGGCGCGACCCAGCCCACGCCCTCGAAGGTTGGCAGAAGCCCCACGGTGAACGTCGAGAACCCCATGAAGACGATAGTGATCAGGAATGTGTATTTCCGCCCGGCGATATCGCCCAGCCTGCCGAAGAAGACGGCGCCGAAGGGCCGCACCGTGAAGCCCGCGGCATAGGTGGCGAACGCGGCAAGCAGCGCGGCGGTGTCGTTATCGGGCGGAAAGAAAAGCCTCGCGAAGAACGGCGCGAGCACCGCATAGAGGTAGAAATCGTACCACTCGAAGACGGTGCCGGCCGAAGAGGCGACGATTACTTTGCGTCTTTCGGCCCGCGATACGATAAAGGGCTCCTTCATCCGCATACGACCGACTCCCGGTTCTTGGAGTTATTTACTCCGGCGCCTTTTCCCTGCTACAGCGAGACATTAGCACGCTTGTGGCGAATTGTTGAGGAACCGTGGTATTTCGCAAAAATACCGCTGACCTCATCAGAAAGTCGTAGCCTGAAGGGCTTACGCGGGCGTGTCGCCGCGGTATGATGCTTGGCGAAGCGCTTGAAGCCGGGGGAACATCCGGCAAGGGCGGTTTCTGGGGAAGCGAAATCCCGATTTAGGGAGGCTCAAGTGACTGACGTTGCCGCGGATATGAGGTATGAGCCGGTGGAGGGCGTCACGGCCGCCGAGCAGCGCAAGGTGATCGTCGCGTCGTCGCTTGGCACCATTTTCGAGTGGTACGATTTCTACCTCTACGGGTCGCTCGCCGCGATCATAGGCTCGCACTTCTTTTCGGGCCTGACGGAGTCCGGGCAGTTCATCTTCGCGCTTCTCGCTTTCGCCGCGGGGTTTTTCGTGCGCCCCTTCGGCGCCGTCTTTTTCGGCCGCCTCGGGGACCTTGTCGGGCGGAAATATACGTTTCTCATCACCATCGTGATCATGGGCCTGTCCACCTTCGCGGTGGGCGTGCTGCCGAGCTATAACTCGATCGGGATCGCGGCGCCCGTCATTCTGATTGCGCTTCGCCTTCTTCAGGGCCTTGCGCTCGGCGGCGAGTATGGGGGCGCGGCGATCTATGTGGCCGAGCACGCCGAGCGCTACCGCCGCGGCTATCGCACGAGCTGGATTCAAACCACGGCGACGCTGGGCCTTTTCCTCTCGCTGATCGTGATCCTCCTGTGCCGCTACTTCGCGCCGGGCGACACCGCCGCCGAGAAGGCCGCATCCTTCGCCGCCGAATACGGCCTCTGGCGCGCGCCTTTCCTCCTGTCCATTTTCCTCCTTCTGGTCTCCGTCTGGATCAGGCTGAGCCTCAACGAGTTGCCGGTCTGGAAGCAGATGAAGGAAGAGGGGCGGGCCTCGAAGGCGCCGCTGTCGGACGCGTTCCTCCGATGGTCAAGCGCCCGCATTGTCATCATCGCCCTATTGGGCCTGACGGCCGGGCAGGCCGTGGTCTGGTACACGGGCCAGTTCTATGCGCTGTTCTTCCTCACGCAGACGCTGAAGGTCGACCCGTACTGGGCGAACATCATGATCGCGCTGTCGCTCGTGATCGGCACGCCCTTCTTCGTCGTTTTCGGATGGCTCTCGGACAAGATCGGACGCAAGCCGATTATCATGTTGGGATGCCTGCTCGCCGTCCTGACCTATTACCCCGTGGGAGTGTTGCAATACATTCCCCGCGGCGAGGCTTACAAATATCCAGGCATTTTTGAGCTGCTGACGCGGACGGCGAATCCCGAGCTTGCGGCGGCCATCGACAAGACGCCGGTCACGGTCGTCGCGGACCCGAACGAGTGCCGCCTTCAGTTCGACCCGGTGGGCAAATCGAAATTCACCGCGCCCTGCGACGTCGCCAAGGCGGCGCTGGTGAAGGCCGGCGTTCCCTACAGCAACGAGCCCGGCCCATCGGGCGCGGCGCAAATCAGGATCGGCGATCGGGTCATCCAGTCCTTCGACGCGGCCGGCGCAGATGCGAAGGCGCAGGGCGACCGCTTCAAGACGGAGCTTGCGGACGCGCTCAAGACGGGCGGCTATCCCTCGAAATCGTCGCTCGACGGGGTTAGCTGGGCGGTGGTCGGGCTGCTCGCCATCCTGGTGATCTACGTGACCATGGTTTACGGTCCGATCGCGGCGATGCTCGTCGAACTCTTCCCAACGCGTATCCGCTACACGGCGGTGTCGCTTCCCTACCACATCGGTAATGGCTGGTTCGGCGGGTTCCTGCCCATCACGGCGTTCGCCATCGTGGCGGCGACAGGCAACATTTATGCGGGCCTCATGTACCCCATCGCCGTCGCGGCCATGACCTTCATTCTCGGCGTGCTCTTCATTCGCGAGACGCGCGGCCGGGACATCGTGAATTGAAAGCCTGCGTCCTCATTGGTTCCTCCTCGGCCGGGTGCTTCCCGGCCTTTCTTTTGGCGCCTTTGGGCTTTGCTTTCGTATGGCATTGGCGGAGCATAAAAAAACTGTTACGTTCTAAGGTTAGGCGCAGGGCGGATCGGCGGACTCTTGCGGGGACGCCTGGGGAGGTCGAGGTTGAGCACCGGTGAGAGGAGGGTTGCCGAGGCGGACAAGACCGGCGTCATTCCGGCGGAGCGCGATAGCCAGGCCAACGGCGCGCACGCCGCCGCGCCGGGCGCGGCCCATGACCGCAATCGGCCGTCCATCGCTCCGATCAAGGTTGCGCAGCCGTCCCGGCCTGGGGCCATCCCCTTCAAGACCGCGAACGGGGCTAATAGCGCCACAAGCGCCATCTACGGCGCGCTCGATCTCGGGACGAACAACTGCCGCCTGCTCGTGGCGCGGCCTTCGAGGCGGGGCTTCTTCGTCATCGACGCCTTTTCGAGGATCATTAAGCTCGGCGAGGGCGTGAGCCATTCGGGCGTCCTGTCGGAGGAGGCGATTTCCCGCACCATCGACGCGCTCAAGGTCTGTTCGTCGAAAATGGCGCGGCGGGGCGTGACCCGCTCGCGGCTGGTGGCGACCGAGGCCTGCCGCGTCGCCACGAACGGGCCGGATTTCATCGCGCGCGTGAAGCGCGAGACGGGGCTTGCGCTCGAAATCATCGGCCGCGAAACGGAGGCACGGCTTGCGGTTTCCGGTTGCGCATCCCTCATCGACAAGCAGAGCGACTATGCGCTGATTTTCGACATCGGCGGCGGCTCTTCCGAATTCGTCTGGCTCAACCTGAAGACGGGCCACCGCGCCAAGCGCATCTCCATCGAGGATCGCTTGCGCATCCAGGACTGCATCGAGGCGTGGACTTCGCTGCCCTTCGGGGTCGTCACGCTCGCCGAGCGATTTGGCGGCAGCCGCGCGGAGGGCTCTCATTTCGAGGAAATGGTCGCCTTCGTGCAGGCGCGGCTGAAGCCGTTCAGCGACGCCAACGGCATCGGGACCAAGGTCGCTCACGGCGCGCACCTTCTCGGCACCTCGGGCACCGTAACCACCATCGCCGGCGTTTATCTCGGCCTTTCCGAATATCACCGGGCGAAAGTGGACGGCTGCTGGCTCTCGACCGCCAGCATCAGGGATGTCACCAAACGCATCGCCGGCATGAACTGGGAGCAGCGCGCCGCCCAGCCTTGCATCGGCCACGAAAGAGCCGATCTCATCCTTGCTGGTTGCGCAATCATGGAAGCCATGCTCAGAGTATGGCCGGTGAAGTCGCTCCGGGTTGCGGATCGCGGCCTTCGCGAGGGCATCCTTGCCACGCTCATCGCCGAGGACGCGCTTCGTGAGCGCGCCTCTCAGTCACAGAACGGCGCCGCCAAAACGAGGTTCGAGCCATCCCCATCCTTCCATGACCAAACCAGAGGCAAACCAAGACCGGTCGCTTAAGATCAAGCTGAAGAAAACGCGTGGGCGCACGGTCTCGCAGAGGCATTGGCTTGAGCGCCAGCTCAACGACCCCTATGTGGCGGCAGCGAAGCGCGACGGCTATCGCAGCCGCGCGGCCTATAAGCTGGAGGAGGTCGCCGACAAATACGGCCTCCTCAAGCCGGGCGACGTGGTCGTCGATCTGGGCGCCGCTCCCGGCGGATGGAGCCAGGTCGCGGCAAAGCGCGTGCAGGCCGCCGAGGGCAGAGGCGCCGTGCTCGCGCTCGACATTCTTCCCTTCGACGCCATCCCCGGCGTCACGCTCTTTCACCGCGACTTCAGCGAGCCCGGCGCCGACGAGGCGCTGATCGAGGCTTTGGCGGGGCGCAGGCCGAACGCCGTCCTTTCCGACATGGCCGCGCCCACGACGGGCCACCGGCCGACCGACCACTTGCGCATCATGGGCCTTGCCGAGGAGGCGCTCGCATTCGCGGTGAGCATCCTTGCCCCCGGCGGCGCCTTTCTCTCAAAAGTCTTCCAGGGTGGGAGCGAGAAAAGCCTTCTCGACGTGCTGAAGCGCGATTTTGCGACTGTTCGCCACGTCAAGCCGAAGGCCAGCCGCGCCGAGTTGCCGGAACTTTACGTCCTGGCGACAGGCTTTCGCGGCAAAGTGGCGGAGCCTAGCGAGGCTCGCTAGGAGGCGGCGCGGGCTCGGGCGCCGGAGCTGGAGCCGGAGGCGTCTCGCCCGGCGCCGGAGCGGCAGGGGCTTGAGGCGCGTGCTGAACCGCCTGCGACATCCGCTTGGCGAAGGCGGCGTCGGAAGCCTGCTTGGCGGCGCTGGCGTCGGCGCGTTTCGAATGCTTCAGCGCGTCCTCGGACTTGGCGATCTCTTCGACCGAGTATTCGGCGGCGTTGCAAGAGCAGCCCTTGATGTAGACCTTCCGGTTCCGGAACGCGAAAGGCATCTGCGCATAAGGCCGCCCGCTCAAGGACACCATCTGATCCACGTCCTCATCGGAGCGATGAAAATAAAGCTCCGCGGGCGAGGCGCATTGCGAGTGGCACTTCGCCTCGTCTTCCCTGAATTGGGCTTGCGTCGTGGCGGTGCTGATCGGGAAATAGAAGCCATCGCATTCGCGGACGCAGAGTGTGCGGAAGGTGGAGGAGGAGCCGCCGTAAGTCGAGGTCGAGGTAGAGAAGCGCGGCGTCTCGCGCTCGTCCGAATTATCCTCGTCGTTGAAGAACGAGAAAACGGACTGATTGCGGCTGCGCTGCTGTTCGTATTCGCGGACGTACTGGTCGCCGCAGCGGTTCCGGGCAAGCTCGGCGACAATGTCGTCCCGCCGCCCGCGCGGCGAGCTTCCGCGCAGGATGGCGTCGCGCTGGGCCTTCAGCTGAGCCAGCTGAGCTTTCGCGGCTTGAACCTGGCGGTCGAGATCGACGCAACGCGGCGTGCGGCGCAGCGACCGGCCGAACAGGAACATGTCTTCGTAGCAGTCGGACCTGTCGGCGTCGGTCTGCGCGCGCTGATACTGGGCGTCCGCCTGGCGCATATCGTTTTCGATGCGGGGAAGCTGATCCTGGCCGGCGGCTCCGGCTCCGCCCGTCAGTTGCGCTTCGAGTTCGCGGCAGCGCGGGTTCGTGGATCCATAGGTTTGAGGCTGCTGCGCGCCGTAGCCCGGCTGGCTCCCATAAGGCTGGCCGTAGACGGGGCGCGGGGGTTGCTCGTAAGGCGGCGGATCGTAGCCGCCGCGACTGCCCCATCCCCAGCCTTGAGCGGCGCTTTCGCCCGCTCCGGCGGCGAACGCCGCCAAAGCGCACGCGAAGCCAAAACCGCGATGTAGAGCTTTCATGTCATCCACCCGCCGCGAACGGCGCCCGCCGCCCGCCATTGGTTAAGGCCGAGTATGGACCGCACAGCCCACAGGCGCAACCGGGAGCCCGCCTGCAGCACGCGTTCATCACCGGCGCAAATTTCGCTGAGTCGCTCATCCTGCCGCTTGACCTCGAACAAATTTGCGGCAATGGTCGGGCAATGAGACAAAATGCTTCGTTCAACAGCCGGTGCATTATTAACGCGAGCTAAACACACGCTGGCGCGGCACAGGATTTTCATTTGAACCAACAGCCCCGCCACCAGAGGCAGGGCTTATGACTCTTAAGCTTTACAACACGCGCACGAAACGCAAGGAAATCTTCAAGCCGCTCGATCCGAAGGCCGTGCGCATCTATGTGTGCGGCCCTACGGCGTACGACCTCGCGCATATCGGCAACGCGCGGCCCGTCATCGTCTTCGACGTGCTGTTCCGGCTCTTGCACCACCTCTACGGCGAGGCTCATGTCGTTTACGTGCGCAACATCACGGATGTGGACGACAAGATCAACGCCCGCGCGGCCGAGGAAGGCATATCGATCCGCGAGCTGACCGAGCGCACGGCGCAGCAATTCCACGCCGATGCCGCCGCGCTCGGCGCGCTGCCGCCGACTGTCGAGCCGCGGGCCACCGAGCACATCCCGGAGATGATCGCGCTCATCGAGCGGCTCATCGAGCGCGGGCACGCCTACGCCGCCGAGGGGCACGTGCTCTTCGACGTGGCGTCCGACTCGCATTATGGGGAGCTGGCCCGCCGCTCGACCGATGAAATGCGCGCGGGCGCCCGCGTCGAGGTCGCGCCCTACAAACGCGATCCGATGGACTTCGTGCTGTGGAAGCCTAGCCAGGGCGCTTCAGCCTCAAGCAGCGAAGCGTTAGGCCGGCTGAAGTGAACCGGGGTGGGACAGCCCCTGGGGCTATGGCCGCCCCGGCTGGCACCTTGAGTGCTCGGCCATGTCCGCGAAGCATCTGGGCGAGGTTTTTGACATTCACGGCGGCGGCATCGACCTTGTGTTCCCGCACCACGAGAACGAGGTGGCGCAGTCGACTTGCGCGCACGGCACCGAGATCATGGCCAACGTCTGGATGCATAACGGGCATCTGCAGGTGGAAGGCCAGAAGATGTCGAAGTCGCTCGGCAACTTCATCACCATCCACGACATCGTCTCGAAAGGGCGCATGTCGGCGGCTGCGGCGCGGCTTGCGATGCTCTCCACCCAATACCGCCAGCCGATGGACTGGACGGCGGAGAGGGTGCGCGAGGCGGCCTTCGCCTTGCATAAATTCTCAGCGCTGGTCGCTCATTGGGAGCCGCAATCCGACCTCATCGACGAGCGCATTGCCGAGCCGCTGCTCGACGACCTCAACACGCCGAGCGCGATCGCCGGCCTGCATGAGGTTGCGAACGAGGCGTCGGCGGCGCTGGATGCGCGGCGTGCGCAATGCTTCGACAGCATCGCGAACGCGCTCGGCATTATGGGCTTCGGCGGGTTCCGCGACTTCACGGCGGACGCCTGGGCGCGCGAGCAAGTCTCCGTCGACGTTGCGAAAGTGGAGGCGCTCCGGGATGCGCGGCTCGCCGCGCGGAAAGCGAGGAATTGGGCGGAGGCGGACCGGATTCGGGACGAACTCTCCGCCATGGGAATTGCGCTCAAGGACGCCAAGAACCCCGTCACCGGCGAGATCGAAACCACCTGGGAAATCGCCCGGTAAGTAGTATCCTGGCTGCTGCGCGGCCGCCCTCTCCCGCAACGGGAGAGGGGACAATGCTCTGAATTGGATTCCTTATGAAAAAGCGGCTGTATCTGTTCGACACCACGCTGCGCGACGGCGCGCAAACCTTGGGCGTCGATTTCTCGGTTGAAGACAAGCTTCTGATCGCGAAGCGGCTCGACCAGCTCGGCATCGACTATATCGAGGGCGGCTATCCGGGTGCGAACCCGGTCGATACGGCGTTCTTCGAGGCGCCGCCGAAGCTTGCCGCTAAGCTCGCCTCCTTCGGCATGACGAAACGCGCGGGGCGCTCGGTCTCGAACGATCCGGGCTTCCAGGCGGTCGTGCAGGCGAAGGCGGACGCCATCGTTCTCGTCGCCAAAGCGTGGGACTACCACGTCGAGATGGCGCTCGGCATCGCGCTGGAAGAAAACCTCGAGGCCATCCGCGCTTCGGTCGAGGCGATCCGCGAGCGCGACAAGGAAGCGATCATCGACTGCGAGCACTTCTTCGACGGCTACAAGGCGAACCCGGCATACGCGCTCAATGCCGCGGCGGCGGCCTATGAGGCGGGCGCGCGCTGGGTCGTGCTCTGCGACACGAACGGCGGCGCGCTTCCGCATGAGGTGGAGGCGATCGTCGCCGCCGTCGCCAAGCGCATCCCGGCGGACGTGCTCGGCATCCACGCGCACAACGACACGGAGAACGGCGTCGCCAACACTTTTGCCGCCGTGCGCGCGGGCGTGGCGATGGTGCACGGCACGCTGAATGGGCTCGGCGAGCGCTGTGGCAACGCGAACCTCACTTCGATCATCCCGACCCTGCTGTTGAAGGAGGATTACGCCTCGCGCTACGAGACGGGCGTGACGCCTGAGGCGCTGCGCACGCTGACGGCGGTGTCGCGCCATCTCGACGAGATCCTGAACCGCCAGCCGAATCGCCACGCGCCCTATGTCGGCGAATCCGCCTTCGCGCACAAAGGCGGCATCCACGCCTCGGCGGTTAACAAGGATCCGAAGAGCTACGAGCATGTGCCGCCGGAAAGCGCCGGCAACGCCCGCAAGCTGCTCGTGTCGAACCAGGCCGGGCGCTCGAACATCCTCACCGAGCTGGCGCGCTGCGGCATGAAGGTGGACAAGGACGACCCGCGCCTCGCCGGGCTGCTGGACGACGTGAAGAACCGCGAGGCCGCCGGCTACGCCTACGAAGCCGCCGACGCCTCCTTCGAGCTGCTCGCGCGCCGCGCTTTCGGCGAGGTGCCGGAATTCTTCGACGTGGAGCGCTTCCGCGTGATGGTGGAGCGCCGCCACAACGCGAAAGGCGACCTCGTCACCGTCTCCGAGGCTGTCGTGACGGTGCGCATCGGCGACCAGCTGATGATGAACGCGGGCGAGGGCAATGGCCCGGTGCATGCGCTCGACCAGGCGCTGCGCAAGGACCTCGGCGGTTACCAGCCCCATATCGAACGGCTGGAACTCGTGGACTTCAAGGTGCGCATCCTCACAGGGGGCACGGACGCCGTGACGCGCGTCCTAATCGAGAGCCACGATCGCGAGACGGGCCGGCGATGGTTCACCGTTGGTGTGTCGCCGAATATCGTCGACGCGTCGTTCGAGGCGCTGATCGATAGCATCGTGTTCAAGCTGTTCAAGGACGGCGCGGCGCCGGCGAAGGTTGCGTAACGGCGATCCAGCCACCGGGCGCTGGGGCTGGCGCGGCGCCCATAAAATCGGAACCGGTCTCACTCTCCCGGCGTCATTCCCGCGAAAGCGGGAATCCAGTAATCCCAACGCTCGTCGAATACTGGGTTCCCGCCTTCGCGGGACTTCATGCCGCTCGCCGGGCCGTTGGAGCATATACGGCCGATTAACTCTATTGGGTTCGTTTTGCAAAAACAGGTGGTTTTTGGCGGTATTATGATACCACATAGCCCAGCTGGTAAAAGGGTCGTAACGTATGACGATTCGTATTAAACGCCCGATGGTGGCGTTAACGCCCTGGCGTCTTGCATTTTCTTCCCGCCGGTCAGCGGTTGGGCCGATCTCCGGACATGACGGGGGAATTGCGGCAAGGGCCGGAATCCGAAGGGCACGATCAATGCCGGTCTTCGCTGAACGACAAGCCGGCGCTTCTTACGACCCGGCTGATCCGCGGGAAAATCTTGCTCACGGCGAAATTGTGCATTTCAGCGGAAAATGTTGCCGTCGCGTCTTCGGCGATGATGACGGCATAGCCATGCTCCCAAGCCTGCCGCGCCGTCGATTCCACCCCCATATTCGTGGCGACGCCAGCCAGCACGATGGTCTGAATGCCGCGGCGGCGCAGTTGTAAATCCAGTTCAGTGCCGTGAAAGGCGCCCCACTGACGCTTGGCGATCCGAATATCGCCGGCCGCCGCCAGGCCATCGGCCAACTCGTTGAAATCTGACGGAAAGCCGCCGGGAGGACGGACAGCCGGCTGATCGACGGGTTGACGCAACGCGTCCTTGAAATCGGGAGAAAACGCGACATTCACCAGAACGACAGGAGCGCCGGCGCTACGAAAACGCGCGGCAAGCTCTTTGCCGTTCTTAATAACCTCAGCCCACGAATAAGGGGCAAGCTCCCGTCCTGCGAGGCCTTTTTGCAGGTCGATCAGGACAAGAGCCGTCGTATGGGGGTCAAGTTTCAGCATGATGGAAGCCTTCCGTCGAGATAGCGTGCGAGGTCTTCGGTAAAAGCCGAATGCGCCGTGGATAAGATGGCGCGCAGGCTTGCGCGAAACGATAGCTGCCTTATCTTAAGCAAGCTTATGAAACTCGCCGCCATGCAAAACGACCTCGAAAACGACTATCTCCTGCTCCTTTATGACGTTGCGCGGCAAATGCGGACGCGGGCCGACCAGGTGGCCCGAACCCAGGGGATGACGCGCGCGCAGTGGCTCATCCTTACCCGTCTCGAACGGCAGCCGGGATTGTCGCAAAACGAACTGGCCGCCCTGGCCGAGGTGGCGCCCATTACGATTGCGCGCCTGATCGATCGCTTGCAGGCGTCAGGGCTGGTTGAGCGGCGTCCCGACCCGAACGACCGCCGGATCTGGCGTTTGGCGCTCACCCCGCGCGCGAAGCCCTTCCTGGGCGAGATCGACCGATATCGCGCCGACCTTCGCGCCCTTATCACCCAAGACATCGATCCCGAGGTGCTGGAAGCCATGAGGATCGGCCTGCAAAAAATGAAGGATAATCTTGCTCGCGGGGCGCCAGCGCCGCGGCAAGCAGGCCAGAAAGCTTAGTCATGTCCAAAGGCGATACTATGGAAGCAAATTCTGCAGCCCTTTTGGAAGAGCGCCCGGAGGCCGAGGCGCCAGAGGCGTTCGCTTCCAGGCGCACCCCTGGATCGCTTCTGCAACAACTGCGAGCAAATAAAACTCCGCATGGCAGGCGCCGTCTCCGTTCGCAGTTGATGATTGGGGGCATTCTGCTTGTCGCCCTTGCGGCTGGCGTATTTTGGCTGCGCGGCGGAAGCTACGCCTCCACCGACAACGCCTATGTGCGCGCCGCAAAGCTGATGGTTTCCACGGACGTATCGGGCCTTGTCAGCTCGGTCGAGGTCCGCGAAGGCCAGAGCGTAAAGGCCGGCGACATTCTGTTCCGCATCGATCCGCAGCAATTCCAGATCGCTCTCGATAACGCAAAGGCCAATCTGGCGCAGACAGAACTCGCCATCGAGGCCATGAAGGAAGACTACAAGCGAATGATGAGCGCGGTCGCAGCGCAGCAGGCCAAGGTCGAACTCGATCGGGCGACTTACAACCGCTACGAGCCGCTCGCCTCCGAGGACTTCCTGTCCAAAGCCAATTTCGATCAGGCGCGCTTCACGCTCGAAGCAGACCGCCATACGCTGGAGTCGCTGAGGCAACAGGCGCAAACGCAGCTTATCCGGCTGTCAGGCAACCCCGATATCCCGGTGGCGCAGCATCCGCAATATCTGCAAGCGAAGACGCAGGTGGACGAGGCCCAGCGCGAACTCGATCATACGATCGTGCGCGCTCCCTTCGACGGCCGCGTAACTCAAGTCGAGGCGCTCCAGCCCGGGACCTATCTCGTTGCGCAAACGGCGGCGCTTACCAACACCGGCGCCGTCGGCCTTGTCTCCACCAAGGATGTCTGGGTCGAGGCAAATATGAAGGAAACGGACCTGACCTATGTGAAGCGCGGCGACCCGGTGGATATCTCGGTAGACACCTATCCAGGGGAGACCTGGTCGGGGACGGTCGAGAGCATCGCTCCAGCCAGCGGCTCGGAGTTTTCCATCCTGCCCGCGCAGAATGTAAGCGGAAACTGGGTGAAGGTGGTGCAGCGCATCGCTGTCCGCATTCATATCGACCCGAAGCAAGGACAGCCTGAATTGCGCTCGGGCATGAGCGTCACGGTAGGGATCGATACGGCCCATCGCGGCAATCTCTCCGGCCGGCTTTAGACAGGTTGCTGAAAAGATAAGCGCGCCCAGAATGAGCAACCTCGAATCCGCTCGCCAATCCGGGCCATCGTATCGCGCCATCATCACGGTGTGTTCGATGGTGGCGACGCTCATGCAGGCTTTGGACACGACCATCGCGAATGTCGCGCTGCCGTACATGCAGGGGTCGCTGTCGGCGACGCCGGATCAGATCACCTGGGTGCTGACCTCCTACATCGTGGCGGCCGCGATCATGACCGCGCCCGTGGGCTGGCTGGCCGCCCGCTTCGGCCAGAAACGGCTGTTCATCGTCTGCCTCGCCGGATTTACCGCGGCTTCCATGCTTTGCGGGGCCGCTGAAACGCTCGATCAGATGGTGGTCTTCAGGCTGTTGCAGGGCGTCTTCGGCGCCGGCCTCGTGCCGCTCTCGCAGAGCGTCATGCTCGACCTTTATCCCATCGAGCGGCGCGGGTCGGCCATGGCGCTCTGGGGTATGGGCGTGATGGTGGGGCCGATCCTTGGCCCGACGCTCGGCGGATACCTCACCGACGTCTACAATTGGCGCTGGGTCTTCTACATCAATTTGCCCTTCGGAATTCTCACCTTGGCCGGGCTTATCGTTTTCATGAAAGACGAGGGCAGCGCCAAGAGCCTGAGATTCGACTGGATCGGTTTCGGCGCCCTGAGCCTCGGGATCGGCGCGCTGCAACTCATGCTCGACCGCGGCGAGATGAAAGACTGGTTCGGTTCGACCGAAATCATGGTGGAGGCGGTGCTTGCCGGCCTGGGGCTCTATCTGTTTCTCGTTCATATCGTGCTGGCCGAGAAGCCCTTCATTCCGCCGCGCATCTTCAGGGACGTGAACTTTAGCGCGAGCCTTCTGATCATGTTCACGATTGGCATGGTGCTGCTGGCAAGCTCGGCCTTGCTCGCACCCTACTTGCAAACGCTTGGCAATTATCCTGTGGAGCAAGCCGGGCTTCTCATGGCGCCGCGCGGATTGGGGACCATGGTTGCGATGATGATTGCGGGGCGGATCGTCAATCGGGCCGACGCCCGGCTCATCATGCTTGCCGGCTTCGCGATGATCGCTCTGTCGCTTTATCAAATGACGGAATGGACGCCGGACATCGGCGCTCGATCGCTCATTATCACGACTTTCATTCAGGGGGCGGGGCTGGGCTTCGTGTTCACGCCGCTGCAGGTTGTCGCTTTCGCCACGCTGCCGCAGGATCTTCGCACGAACGGGACGGCGCTTTTCAGCCTGGTGCGTAATGTGGGCAGTTCGATCGGAGTTTCCGTCACGTCTTTCATGCTGGCGCAGAACACACAGATCGTGCATGCGCAACTCGCCGAATATGTAACGCCGTTCAATCGCATGCTGCAGACTGGAGGCGCCTATCTGCTCTGGAATTCGGCCTCCGCGCCGGGACTTATGGTGCTGAATGGAGAGATAAGCCGCCAGGCGTCGATCATCGCTTATGCGGACGATTTCAAGCTCATGTTTGTCGTGTGCTTGCCGGCGGCGCTTCTTCTCCTCCTCATGCGACGGAGCCAGCCCATTGCGGCGCCGCTCGTTCCGCACGAATAGCTCTAGCGGCGCACGGCGCCTGAGAGGCGCCGCCTCAGCTTCCGTTTTCCAAACGCTTGCCGAATGACGAGATCAAGTCGTCCTTTTTGATCGGCCCGTTATCCGTAACCGGCTGCGTCACGGTCGAAGCGCGTTTTTCGCCCGCGCGGTCTTTGCGATGCGCGCCTCGCGCAGCGGCAGCGGGATCGCGGACGGTGTCGGGATCGTGCTCCTGCGCGGCCGCCAGGCTATGATCGCGGGGATTGGCGCCATTCGCGGGCGCGGCGCTGTCTTTAGCCGCGGCTTCCGAATAAGTGCGGTCGTGCTTCGGCGCCGGCGATCCGCCCTTCGCCAAAATCACCGTCGCGGGCCGCAAGGTGCGGTCCCCGATCTTGTAGCCGGCTTGCAGCACTTGCACGATCACGTCGGCGGGGACATTGGGCACGTCCACCTTGACCATGGCTTCGTGAAAATGAGGGTCGAACTTCTCGCCAAGCGGGTTGAAGCGCGTGATGTTGTGGCGCTCGAAAACCTTGAACAGCTCGCGCTCGGTCACTTCCACGCCATCGAGCAAAGTTTTCAGCCCGGGATTCTGCTCGACCGCGTCCTTCGGCACAGCCTCTATCGCGCGGCGCAGATTGTCGGCGATGGAGATCACGTCGCGGCCGAATTCCGAAGCGGCGTATTTCATGCCTTCCGACTTGTCGCGTTCCGCGCGGCGCCGGAAATTCTCCATCTCGGCGATGATGCGCAGGTGCTTGTCGCGCAGTTCCGCGTTCTCGGCCCTCAGGTCGGCCACGGCCTGGAGGAGGGCATTGTTCTGCTCCGTCTCCGGCGATTGCGCCTGCGCTTTGGAATCGTTCTGCTCTTGCCCGCTGAAATTCGCGGGCGCGTCCGGTGTATCGTTCATTGTGCGTATGCCGTTTCCGTTAGGATGAGGATCCGCCGAACCCTCTCTTACGATCCGCCGTGCTTCCCAAACTATATCGGCGGTTTCAGTGCGATAATCAAGCTAACACGCGGCCGACCAGCTTCGCGGTGAAGTCTACCATGGGGATAATACGGGCATAGTTGAGGCGCGTCGGCCCGATGACGCCAAGCACGCCGACAATTTTCCGCTCCTGGTCCTGGAACGGCGCCACGATCAAGGAAGAGCCCGACAGCGAAAACAAATTGTTCTCCGACCCGATAAAAATGCGCACGCCTTCGGCCTTCTCCGCGAGGTCCAGCAGGTGGATCAGCGACTTCTTCGATTCGAGGTCCTCGAACAGGAGCCGGATGCGGTCGACATCCTCCACGGCCTTGAGATTGTTGAGAAGGCGCGACTGCCCGCGCACGATGAGGCTCCTGTTGTCGCCGCGCCCGCCGGACCATTGCGCAAGCCCGGAGCGCACGAGGCGCGCGGTCAGCTCGTCCAGCTCGGCCTGGCTTTCCTTCAGCTCGCCTTCGATGAGTTCGCGCGCCTCGGGCAGGGTGGCGCCGCGAATTTTCGCGTTGAGGTAATTGGTCGCTTCCGTCAGCGCCTGCTGCGGCAGGCCTTCCGGCAGAGTCAGCACGCGGTTTTCCACGCTGCCATCGTCGCCCGCGAGCACGAGGAGCGCCCGCTTGAAGTCGAGGCTTACGAATTCGATGTGCTTGATGCGGCTGACCTGCTTTTCGGCGATCACCACGCCGGCGCAGCGCGACAGGCCGGACAGGAGATCGCCCGCTTCCGCCAGAACCTCCGAAGTCACGGTGGCGCTCTGCCGGGCATAGCTGTGCAGCTGCCGCTCCAGCTGATCGCGCTCCGCCTCCTCCATGCTGCCGACCTCAAGCAGGCCGTCCACAAACAGGCGCAGGCCGGTTTGCGTGGGGATGCGTCCGGCGCTGACGTGTGGCGCGTAAACGAGCCCGAGCGATTCGAGGTCCGACATCACATTGCGGACCGACGCGGGCGAGAGCGTCATGGGGAGCGCGCGGGAGAGATTGCGCGATCCGACCGGCTCGCCCGTCGCAAGATAAGTCTCGACGATGCTCCGGAAGATTTCCCGGTAGCGGTCGTTAAGCTCGCGGAGCCCGCTACCGGCGTTCAAATCCAATACCGGCGGCCCAACTTCCTGCCGTCTCGACATTACCTGCGCTTCCCTCTATCCAACCTTACAAATTTAAGGTCACAACGCGCCGCCGTCAAACCGTTGGCGGTGTTGTGACCGGCGCGGGGCGCCCGCAATCGAAGAGGGAATGGTTCCTATCCAATGACGGCAAAGCAGTACGACATCGTTGTCTTCGGCGCGACGAGCTTCGTCGGGCAAATCCTATGCAAATATCTGGCCCAACAGGTTGGGTTCAACGGCGCCGTGCGCTGGGCCGCGGCGGGCCGCTCTCAGGCGAAGCTTTGGGCGCTGCGAGAGGCGCTCGGCGTCGGCCAGGCGCTTCTGCCCGCCGAAATCGCCGATGCGAAGGACGGGGCGTCCCTGGCGGCGATGTGCGCGAAAACCCGCGTGGTGATCTCCACCGTCGGCCCCTACGCGCTCTATGGCGAACCGCTGGTGCGGGCTTGCGCGGACGCCGGCGTGGATTATTGCGATCTTACCGGCGAGCCGCATTGGATCCGGCGCATGATCGCGCTTTACGAGGAGAAGGCCAAGGCGTCGGGCGCGCGCATCGTTCATTGCTGCGGTTTCGATTCCATCCCGTCCGACATGGGCGTCTATTTTCTGCAGCGGGAAGCGCGCCGCCGGTTCGGGCAGCCTTGCTCGCATGTGAAAATGCGCGTGAAGGCGATTTGCGGCGGGGTTTCCGGCGGCACAATCGCCAGCATGCTGAACGCAGTAAAGGAGGCGGCGGGAAACTCGGCGCTCAGGCGCGATCTCGCCAATCCTTATGCGCTCTGTCCGCCCGGCGACGCGCCCAAGGTCCGGCAGGACAACAACTCGAAGCCCGGCTTCGACCCCGATTTCGACGCGTGGTTCGCGCCCTTTGTGATGGCGCCGATCAACACGAAGATCGTGCATCGCTCCAACGCGCTGTCGCACTGCGCCTATAGCCCCGCATTCCGCTACGAGGAGGCGATGCTGACGGGGACCGGCGTGAACGGCCGGGCGAAGGCCTACGCCATCGCGGCCGCGCTCGGCGCCTTCGTCACAGCGAGCGCTATCCCGCCCGCGCGGTGGGCGCTCCAGCGCGTTCTGCCGGCGCCGGGCGAAGGGCCGCCGCCCGAAGCCCGCAAGCGCGGCTTCTACGACCTGCGCTTCCTCGGCCAGACCGAGGACTGCGAAACCATCCGCGTCAAGGTCGCGGGCGACGCCGATCCGGGCTACGGCTCCACCTCGAAAATCCTGGGGCAGGCCGCGCTTTGCCTCGCCACCCTCGGCAAGGCGGAGAAGCCCGGCGGCTTCTGGACGCCCGCGACCGCGTTCGGCGACGCGCTCATCGGCGCGCTGCAAGACCGCGCCGGCGTGACGTTCGAGGTTTTGGAGGCTTAACCGCCGGCTTCACCGCGGCGGCGATGCGGCTCGCTGGGCGCCGGTTGAGGCTGGGGTTTCTCGGCGCGCCCCGCGATGGCGCCGGCGGTCCAGGGGACGAGCTGCGCCAGTATTTTGCCAAACGCCTCGTTCAGCGCCTTCACGGCGCCGGCTTTCCTCCTGCGAGGCGACGGGAGCGCTCGCGCTGAAGACGCGCGCGGCGGCGATGTGGCCATCGCTGGCGACAAGCTTCGCGCTGATCTCCGCCACGGCGGCGCGCTCGGGGCCAGGGCCGATCTGGAACTTGCGGATTTCGGTCACAAGCTGGTAGTCCGGCGCCCCGCCTTCGAGGGGGCGGCTTGCCTCGCTCAGCGAACCCGCGTTCTCGAAGCTTTGGACGATCCTCGCCTGCACCAGCTTCGGCAGGTTGTCGCTCCATTTCGCGTTTCCGAGCTGAGCGACCTGGCCGCCGTCGAGTTGCGTCAGAACCCGCTCCGAATCGTAGGCCAGAAGCGCCGTAGGATCCGGGATGGCGAGTTGCTTCTCAAGCGGTTTTCCCGGCTCGGCCGGAGGCGGCAGCGCGCTCAGATCGTAGGCCGCGCCGCTCCCCTTGTTGCCGCCCGTCATGCGCTCAAGCCCCGCAAAGATGCCTTCGACCTTCCCCGAATTCTTGCCCAGCGCCTCGGAAAAGGAGGACAGGTTGGAGATCAAGGTGCGCACATCGCCGGCGTTGTCCGAAAGGATCTTGTCGAGGCGGGCGAGCACTTGGCGCGCCTCTTCGCTCATGGTCTGGCCCGCGGCTTCGCTCGCGACGAGGCGCGGCGGATGGCCGGAAGCGGCGGCGAGCGGGGGCGCGTCCGGCGAGCCGCCTTGAAGCGTGACGGCCGCCACGCCGGTCAAGCCCTGGAATTCGAGCGAGACGAACGTATCGGCGCGAACCGGCGTATTGGCGTCGATTGCGATGGTGGCGTCGATCTCCTTCGGCTGGCCGGGGACGAGGCTTAGGCCCGTCACTTCGCCGACGCGAATGCCGTTGAACAGCACCGCAGACCCCTTGAGCAGCCCCGACACCGTGTTGTGGAACCGGACCTCGTAGGTCGCGCGCTTGCCGAGCCCGCCCTTGGTGTCGAGCCAGTAGACGAAGGCGAACCCCGCGAGGATGACGGCGAGGGTGAAAAGCCCGATCAGAACGTAGCGCGCCTTGATTTCCATGGACCTAGCCCTGTGTCTCTTGATGCGCGGCCTGGGCGAGCCCTTTGCCGCGCTCCCCGCCGAAATAGGATTTCACCCAAGGGTGATCGGAATGAAGCATGGAGGCGATGGGGCCTTCGGCGACCACCCTGCCGTCCGCGAGCGCCGCGACCCGGTCGCACGCGAGATAGAGGCTTTCGAGGTCGTGCGTGACCATGAAAACCGAGAGGCCGAGCGTGCGCTGCAGCGTACGGATGAGCGCGTCGAACTCGGCGGCGGCGATTGGATCGAGGCCGGATGTCGGCTCGTCGAGGAACACGATTTCGGGGTCGAGGGCGAGCGCGCGGGCGAGCGCGACGCGCTTCGTCATGCCGCCGGAAAGCTCGGCGGGAAACTTGGCGCCGTCGGCGCGGCTCAGGCCGACCATCTCCAGTTTTGCGGCGGCCACCTCGTCCATCAGCGTCTCGGAGATATGGAGGTATTCGCGCATCGGAAACTGGACATTCTGAAGCGCCGTCAGCGACGAGAACAGCGCGCCCTGCTGGAACAGCACGCCCCATCGCCGCTCGACCGCGCGCAGTTCCGCGTCGCTCGCCTTGTCGCGGTCGGCGCCCAGCACCTCGACCGTTCCGTTGCGCTTCGGCAATAGCCCGATGACGGTGCGCATCAGCACGGATTTGCCGCTGCCGGAACCGCCGACAAGACCGAGGATTTCGCCGCGATAGACGTCGAGCGAGAGTCCGTCGAGCACGGTCGCGTCGCCGAAGCCGACGACGAGATCGCGCACCCGAATGACCGCCTCGCCGCTCGCCATGATGGTCACATCCCGATCGACGCGAAGAAGATTGCGAACAGGCCGTCGAGCACGATCACGAGGAAGATCGATTTCACCACCGAGGTCGTCGTCTGAAGCCCGAGCGATTCGGCGCTGCCCTTCACCTGCAGGCCTTCGGCGCAGGCCACCACGCCGATGACCAGCGCCATGAACGGCGCCTTGATCATCCCGACCTCGAAATGAGTCACTGTGACCGCGTCATGCAGCCGCGCGATGAAAATCGTGGGGCTCATCCCTTCGTAAAGCCAAGCGACCAGCCCGCCGCCATAGAGCGCCGCCATGCCGCCGAGAAACGTCAGGATCGGCAGCGCAACGATGAGCGCCAGCACGCGCGGCAGGATCAGCACCTCGACGGGGTCGAGGCCCATCGTGCGCAGCGCGTCGATCTCCTCGCGCATCTTCATGGAGCCAAGCTCCGCCGTATACGAGCTGCCCGAGCGGCCCGCCACCATGATTGTGACGAGCAGCACGCCGATCTCGCGCATGATCAGGATGCCGACCATGTCCACGACGTAGCTCTCGGCGCCGAACCGCCGGAAATGGAAGAAGCCCTGCTGCGCGATGATGCAGCCGATCAGGAAGGTGATGAGCACGATGATGGGCGTTGCCTGCCAGCCGACGCGGTCGAGCTGATGCACAGCCGATGTCAGGCGGAAGGTTTGCGGGCGGCGGCCGACGCGCGCAGCGGCGGCCCCGATGGCGCCCAGCATGTTCAGGAACGGCAGGAAGCCGCGCGCCGCTTCGACGAGGACGCGCTGCGCCTCATCGGCCACGGCGGCCAACGCCCCTTTTTCCGCTCCCGGCGCCAGCTCTTGCCGGTTCACGGCGCCGACGTCTTTGAGAAGCCCTTGAAACTCTTCGCGCAAGCCCACAATCGCGGTTTGTTGCCCGGCGCCGGAGCGTCTGCGGATCAGCCGCTCCAGAAGCCATGCGCCGAAGGTGTCGAACGCGGCGACATCGCGCATGTCGATGGAGATGGCGCCGGCCTTCGCGGCTTCATCCCCCGCGCGGCCGATCAGCGCTTCGAGCTTGTCCGCATGAACCGCCGTCCACGATCCAGCGGCGGAAAGCTCGAAGCGTCCGTCGTGGGCTGTCGCATTCAGGGATGGCGCTGCGCTCATGGCCGAGCATCCAAGGGCTTATCAGCGCGTGAATGTGATGGACACGCCCTTAAAGCCTGGCCCCGCCGTGGAGATCGCCACCTGATGCGTGGCGCCGCTAAGCGAGACGACCATCGACCCCGACACCTGGCCCGTGATGCGCAGGCTGATCTTGCTGGCGGACACGACTCCGGAGAGCTCACCCTCGGCGCCGTAGGTGCGCTCTTCCCAATTGCCGCTCAGCCGGCCGCCTTCCGAGGCGATGTGGCCGTGCATGTCGATTGTGTTGGCTTCGGACTGGCATTGGATCGCAATCGTCAGCTCGGAGCCTCCCTTCCGGGAGTAATGCCCCCGGCAGGACAGGCGCTCGCTGCGGCCATCCTCCAGCCGAACCCGCCCCGAGCCCTTCCAGCTCCCCGCGAGCTGCGCGAAAGGCGTCTCTTCGGCGAAGGAAGCCGCTGGCGCAAGAGCCCCGCCCGAAAACGCGAGGAGGAATAGCATGGATTTGAGAGCCGTCGATCTCAGCATCTGCGCTGCCGCCTTTCCAATGAATTGCCGCCAGGGAGCCACCCACCGCCAAGATCTAGGATGCGCAGCGAAGAGCACAATCGCTTGAAAGGCGATTAGCGCAAAAAGTCTCCGGTCGAATCGCCGCCGCATCGGAGCAGTTTCGCCTGAGAAGCGGCGCCGCAAGATGGAGCAGGCATGCAGTGCAGGGGGGAGAATGCCTGCTCCGCCGGCGACGCCGGTGCGTGCGAGAGAGGCGCGCGCCGCGCAAACGTTAGCGGCGCTTTGTGAAGCTCAGATGAAATCCGTTGGCTGTCTTGCTATATATACTTCAGGGCCGCGATGAGCGATGACAGCTCCGGCTCCTGCACATATCCGGCCGCCGCCTCGGGCGCGAACCAGGCGCGCTGGCGCTGTCCGGCCTCCCGCCAGCGCTTGTACTCCTTGCTGACAGAGAGAAGGAAGACGGTCACGTCTATCGTTCGCTCCGACGCTTTTTCGCGTTTGATATAGCGAAAGCTGCCGATCGCCTTGTGTCTGACCTTGCCCTTGACGCCGGCTTCTTCCCGAGCTTCCCGCGCCGCGGACTGCCGTCCAGTCAGACCCTTCAGCGGCCAGCCTTTCGGGATGATCCAGCGGCCCGTCTCGCGCGAAGTTACGAGAAGCACCTCGGTGCTCCCATTGATGCGCCGCACAGGCAACGCCGCGATTTGTTTATCCAACGCCATGGCTCGCCCCAAAAATTATGCTGAGCAGCATACCACCAAAAAAGGGTTCATTGTGGCGTAGGTAATTCACCTCGAAGCAATCTGTTCCCTGATCGTTCGAAGGCCCTTCCCGCATCTGAGCGCTCAACGAAAAAAGGCGGCCCAGTGAGCCGCCTTGCCAACTGCGAGGAGAGGCGCCCTCGCGCCTCCGCCTTCTCGATTAAAGGTACTTGCCGATGATTTCCTTCACGGCCAGGCACTTCACCGATTTGTCCTGACCGACATAGAAGCCATAGTCGCCCTTGAAGGCGGTGGTGTTGGTCATGGTCACGAAGTCGGCGTCCGTGGCGGTTTCGCACGGCTTCGCGGAGACGCCAATCGTGATGGAGGCGATGCTGACGTCATTGCAGGTCTTGGGAGTGACAAGCACGAAGTTGCCGCCATTGATCCAGGTCGAGGCGCACTTCGCTGCCGGAATGGCGACCAGTTGCGGAACGGCTTTCTTCACAACTGGCGCTTCCACTTTAACTGGGACTACGACAGGCGCCTTCTCGACGGCAGGCGCTTGTATGGCTCTCGTTGGGAGCGAGAACTGAACTCTTTGCACTGACTGTGCGACCATTACTAACGCCACGAAACCCGCCAGAAGGACGCCCAGCGTCCTTATATTGGTGTCAATCATATCTATCCCCTGTGATTTGGATGGCTGAACGGCGGCGTAGTTACCGTGAGCTTTGAATGCTTATGGGGCTTAGAGTTTCACCCAAGCGGTTACCATATGGTTAATGGATTGCTACCTGAAGAGTAATGAAGTCTACTGTGTCCTTCAGTCATCTACATGTTAACTGAAGGTAAATGCCGCTTCCGCGCTGGCGGCGGGCAGCTGGAACAAACGTGCATGAACCGGCGCTATCTCGAAACGATGAGACAGCAGCGTGAATTGCAACAGCCATGATGCCTTCAAGATCTCAAGAAATCGTGATGCAGTTGGCGCTGAGCCGGAGCGCGCCCGCTCGCGGCAACGCTGCTAGCCGCGATCGCGCAGCAGACGGCTCTTCTGACGCTCCCAGTCGCGGGTTTTCTCAGTCTCCCGCTTGTCATGCAGCTTTTTGCCGCGCGCCAGCGCCAGCTCCAGCTTGGCGCGGCCGCGGCCGTTGAAATAGATGCGCAAGGGCACAAGCGTCATGCCCTCCCGCTGAATGGCGCCGATCAGCTTGTTCGCCTCGCGTTTGTGCAACAGCAGTTTTCGCGGGCGGCGCGTTTCGTGGTTCAGCCGGTTTGCCTGCAGATATTCCGGGATGTAGGCGTTGATGAGAAAGATCTCGCCGTTCTGTTCGGTGGCGTAGGACTCGGCGATGTTGGCCCGTCCCTGCCGCAGCGATTTCACCTCCGAGCCGCCAAGCGCGATGCCGGCCTTGAAGGTGTCCTCGATGAAGTAGGAGAAGCGGGCTTTCCTGTTTTCGGCGACGACTTTGCGCACCGATGTGGCGGCGGGAGCAGCCATGGCGATTACGCGGCCTGCCTTTGCAGAAGGCCCGCCTTATCGAGCGCCGCGTCCACCACCGCCTTGGTCTGCTCCGTGACCGGCGCCAGCGGAAGCCGCGCGTCGGGCTTGCAGAATCCGAGGCGCGAGGCCGCGTATTTCACCGGGCCGGGACTGGTTTCGACAAAGAGCGCTTCATGAAGGGGCATGAGCCGGTCGTGCAGTTCGAGCGCCTTCCTGTAGTCGCCCGCGAGACAGGCGTTCTGGAAATCGGCGCAGAGCTTCGGCGCGACGTTGGAGGTCACGGAGATGCAGCCGTGGCCGCCATGCGCCATGAACGCAAGCGCGGTCGCGTCTTCGCCCGAAAGCTGATTGAATTTCTCGCCAAGCGCCAGCCGCTGCTGGCTGATCCGCACCGGCGACGCGGTTGCATCCTTCACGCCGGCGATGTTCTTCAGCTCGAACAGCCGCGCCATCGTCGCCACCGACATGTCGACGACGCTGCGGCCTGGAATGTTGTAGATGATGATCGGAATGCCAATCGCGTCGTTGATGGCCTTGTAGTGCCGGTAGAGCCCTTCCTGCGTCGGCTTGTTGTAATAGGGAGTGACGATCAAGACCGCGTTCGCTCCGGCCTTCTCCGCGAAGCGCGCGAGCGAAACCGCCTCCGCCGTGCTGTTCGATCCGGCGCCGGCGATGACGGGAACGCGGCCCTTCGCCGCCGCGATGCAGGTCTTGACGACGCGCTCGTGCTCTTCATGGCTCAGCGTTGGCGACTTGCCCGTGGTGCCGACCGGAACAAGCCCGTGCGTTCCCGCCTGAATCTGAAACTCCACGAGCCGGGCATAGGCGTCATAGTCGACGCCTTCACCTTCAAAGGGCGTTATTAGCGCCGTAAAAGAGCCTTTGAACATTTCGTGTTGTCCTCATCCTTCGATAGACGTGAGCCAGAAGTCTTACGCCTTATTAACTACGTCGCGTCTTTCACGCGCCAAACTGCTTGAGCATGCGCACCGCGTTGACATTCTATTGCCGGATTAGGGCGGCTATACATCGGGGCGGTTTGCATGCGTTATAGCGGTTTCGTTCCTATCGCGGTGGAAAGCATAGGTATGATGTGACAAGCTGCCAACGGAATTTTTAGCGCGACAGGGAAATGTCAACGCCGGACGCAAACAGAAAATCGCCGCACAATCCCTTCGGGCTGTTGAAAGCGATCTTGATCGGAACCGCGCTCGGCTTTTTCGCGGTGCTGGCGGCGCCGTATGTGCTGCCGCAGCGCGCGCCCGTCTCCTACGCCGCGGCTGGATTGCAGGCGACGAAAGTTGCGAGCGGCGCCGATAACGCTCTGCGCAGCGCGGCCGCTACAGCAAAGCCGGACGGCGATCGAAAGGCGCCGGACCCCGGCGGCGCGCAGACGCTCGTTCCCGCCGGACCGCCGCAGCCCCCGAAAGAGAGCGAAAAACCGCATGCGGCGCTGATCCCGGCAGTGACGCTGCAGTTTCCGAGAACGTTCCCCGCCGGCGAAATGACCGAGGCGCTTGAGCCGCTTCTGTCCTTCAAGATCGGCGACAGCGACGCAGCCGCCATCAAGGAGGCCGTTTCCGCCGCGTCGAAAGGCGATGACGCGGGCGCTCGCGCTGCGATCAAGAAAATCGCGGACCCCGCCGCCAGGTCCTTCGCGGAATGGCGCCGCCTGCGCTCGAACCCTTCCGACTTCACCGAGGTGCTGGCGTTCCGGAAGGCTCATCCGCTGTTTCCGGAGCCGCCGCAAGAAGCGAACGTCGAAAAAAGCCTGTTCCTTTCGGACGCCTCCAGCGCCGAAGTCTTGAAGTATTATACCAATCGCAATCCGCTGACGGGCGCCGGCAAGGCGAGCCTTGGCGGAGCGCTGATGGACAGTGGCGAGCGCGAACGCGGCCTCAGCTTGATCAAGTTCGCCTGGAGCCGCTACACCCTCGATCCGGCGGTGCAGGAGCGCTTCGTGTCCCGGTTCGGTTCGCTGCTCGACGAACAGGATCAGCGCCGCCGGCAAGCTCTCATCGAAGCTCGCGCCCACCAGCTGGACGACCCTCAGAAGAAGCTCGCGTCCGCCGACGGAGGAGGCCTGAAGGCCACCGCGCGTCTCAGGGCGAAAAGAGAAGGGACGGCGGCCGCGCGCAGCGGCCGTCGTGCGCGCAGAGCCAAAGCTGTCCGCCGGGGCGGCCGCAGGCGGCATGGCGAGGCGCAATTCCCTGCGGTTCAGAAAGAGGCAACGCTGAACGGAAAGGCGCGCGCCTTCGCGGTTGGCAGCCTACTTGAGCTGGCGGCGGAGAAGCAGGAAGCCAAGAGCGATAGCTCTTCCGGCGACTACAAACCCGAGAGCGAACAGAAGCCTGCGGAGCAGGCCGCCAAGACCGGCGAAAAGAAGGCGGACGCGAAAGAGGAAAAGCCGAAGGAAGAGAAGCCGAAAGAGGACAAGTCCAAGCCCAGCTCACAGGCGAAAGCCGCGGAGAACGCGTTCAAGCTCGCGAAAGAGGCCTCGGGCGGCTCCATAACGCTGCTCGCGCGGCTGAAGGCGCTGCGCCGCGAAGGCGCCGACGACGACGTTTGGTCGCTTCTGCGCTCGCTCAGTCCCGACGCCGCCGACCTCGCCAATCCTGAAAAGTGGTGGGAGTTCCGGCGCAGCGAGGTCCGCATCGCGCTGAAGGAGGATCACCCCGCGACCGCCTATGCGATTGCAAAGACGCATGGGCCGCTCGATGAGGAAAGCCGCTCCGAAGCCGAGTTTCTGGCGGGCTGGGTGGCGCTTCGCTTCCTGAAGGATCCGCGGCTGGCCGCAACCCATTTCGAAGCCTCCGTCGCTAAGGGCTACGCCCGCGAAGAGGCGCGCGCGGCTTATTGGCTTGGCAAGGCGAAGCTTGCAGCGGGGTCGCGCAGGGAGGCGGAAGCGCATTTCAAGGAAGCGGCGAGCCGGTTCTACACCTACTATGGCGCCCTTGCGAAGCAGGCGCTTCAAAGGGGCGCCGCGTGCGAATTCCGTGCGCCGCCCCAGCCCTCAAAGGAATTGATCGCCGCGTTCGTGAACGAGGATGCGTTCAAGGGCGCCATGATCGCGAAGCAGCTCGACCTGCAACCGCTGCTCACGAATTATTTGCTGGATCTCGCCCGCCAGCTCAACGATCCGCAGCAGATCATGCTGGCGCTCGAACTGACGGAGCGCATCGAGCCGCCGCATGTTCTGGTGCGCGCCGCGAAAATCGCGCTGCTTCGCGGGTTTGCGGTCGAGGCCTACGCGTTTCCAACGCTGCTGCCGAAATTCGATGCGGCCGGCGGCAGCGACAAGATCGAGCCCGCGCTGTTGAACGCCCTGACGCGCCAGGAAAGCGATTTCCACACCGGGTCGGTGAGCCATGTGGGCGCGCGCGGCTTGATGCAGCTCATGCCGCAGACGGCCAAGCTCGTCGCGTCGGCATACAAGATGAAGTACGATGCGGCGCGCCTCACATCGGACTCGTCGTACAACGTCGCTTTGGGAGCCGCGTTCCTCTCGCAACTCCTTTCGGGTTACGACGGTTCCTACATTCTGTCGCTTGCCGCGTACAACGCGGGCCCGGGCCGGGTCAAGCAATGGATCGGCGATTTCGGCGACCCGCGCAACAAGGCGTCGGACCCTGTGGATTGGATCGAGCGCATTCCCTTTAGCGAGACGCGTAAGTATATTCAGCGTATTCTTGAAAGCGCCCAGCTCTATCGGTGCCGATTCGAAAGCGGCAAGGGGAAATTCCAGATCGTGGAGGACTTGCATCGCGGGCGGCCGGGCAAGGTTCCCGATCTTGCAGAGCTGAGCGGGAGCGGCGAATTGGAACATGAGCAATGACATTTCCCGAGAGCGGATTGGACGCCGAAAACGGAATTGTTTCGGAAGATATTTTCTATAGAAGCCAAGATGACCTGGTTCTCTATGCGCGAAAATATGGCGGCGACGCTTCGTCGGGTAGGCCGCTCGTCTGTCTGCCGGGGCTGACGCGCAACGGGCGGGATTTCCATTCGCTTGCCGCAGCGCTGTCGGCGCATCCGTTGCGGCCGCGCGCGGTTTACTGCCTCGATTACCGGGGGCGCGGCCGCTCCGAGTGGGACAAGGATTGGCGCAACTATTCCGCCTATATCGAGCTTCTCGATGTGGCCGCCTTTCTCACGCTGCGCGGCTTGACCGACGCGGCTTTTCTCGGAACTTCGCGCGGCGGCATCATCACGATGATGCTCGCGGTGATGCAGCCTGCCGCCATCGGCTGCGCGATTTTGAACGATATCGGCCCCGTCATCGAGACAGCGGGTCTTGCGCGCATCATGGGGTATGCGGGGAAAATACCCGTGCCGGCGGACTGGGACGAAGCGTTGAGCGTCGTGCGCGACATCAACAAGCGGCAGTTCACGGCGCTCGACACGGCGGGATGGCGCGCGCTGACCCGGCAGCTTTTCAATGAGGCTGACGGCAGGCCGGCGGCGGCTTACGACCCGAACTTGAGCAAGTCCCTTTCCCTGATCGACATCGCGAAACCGGTGCCCGCCATGTGGGAGCATTTCGAGTCGCTCTACAAGGTTCCGGTCATGGTGTTGAGGGGCGAGAACTCCGACATCCTCTCGTCCGCTACCGTGCAGGATATGCAGGCGCGTCACCCGGCGCTCTCATCCGCGCTCATCCGCAATGAGGGGCACGCGCCGCTCCTCATGGATCCCTTCAGTCATCGCTTGATCGGCGATTTCCTGTTCGATGCGGATAAGACCTGGACGCCGCCGCCATCGCCGCCCTTAGCGGCCCACACCGAGGTTCCGGCGGCCTGAACCCGGTCCGCGGCTCAGGCGGCGTTACGGGTTCATGGAAGCGCGCGATTCCTGCGCCGCGAGACTAACATCTTCGGCTCTCGCGGCGGGGGCTTTCGCGACAGGCTCAAGAACGTTGTTTACGAGCCTGAAGCCCCGTGGAAGCCGGTTGCCGAGGGCTTTGAACAGGTCGACCGCGTTAGGCGAAGAGTAAATGCCCTCGATCGTGATCACGTTATCGCTGATCGAAACGCTGCCGGTGTAAAGCACGGACAGCATTTCGAGAGATACCTCGGTTGCCGCAAGCCAGTCCTGCGGCTCGCCCTTGGCGACCTCCATGCCGTTGTTGACTTTGAGATTTTGGAAATACTTTTGCGCGTGCGCGCACAACGTCTGGTCCACGCGATCCGGGACATAGCCTCTCAGATCGATGGCGCCGGGACGCAGCTGGGCAATCCAAACGAAGGGATGCACGTCTTGCGGCTTGAGCGCGACTTCGACGTTCAAGCCTCTCGGCGCTTCGTCGAGCACCTTCTTCCGCACGGCGGCGAAATCGTCGTCGGCGTTCGTCACACCCTCGATCTTGATGCCGGCGTTCTTAAGCACCGCCGTACCCGATTGCAGCTTGCCGAGTTGCCTGAGCGCAAAGGTCATAGCCGCCAGCCAGATATCCCGGTCGCCGACATTTGTGTTCACATGGCTCCTGTCGATGACGGCGGCCCCTGGCGATGTTGCGGCCGCGACGCCCTGCAGAATCCTGAGATCCTCCTGGGAGGGCACGTGCCCGCGAAGCGTGATCGTGCCGCCCTCCTTCGTCAGCCGGCTGAGATAGGCCTGCTCGATCTGCCGAGCCGCTTCCTTGGGCGCCGTCTTACCGGCTTCAGCATCGCCGTTGACGAGGCGAAAAACTCTATCGGCGCCATCGAAAGGCAAAAGCCCCTGAGGCATCGCTTCTGCTGGCGCTGAAACTACCGACGCGAAGCATAACAAAGCGGATGAGACGAAAGTCAGGTCTAAGTTTCCTAACCTCATTGCAAGAGCTCTCCACCGCGATTACATTCAGTGTGCTGCATATGTAGAGGCTGGTTTGTCACCAAGGCTTCTCGTCACGTTTTTTGTTTTCCTTCCCCCGCCGGAACGAATAGACCGCCCTCTCGGCCCTTATTCTAGGCCGATGCAAAGCAGCACCAATCGTCGTTAAAAAAGACTTTAACGGAAGGTTTCCCATAATCCAAGCGGGTCTTGGCGCTTTTTCGCCTCTTTTTTTTCTTGCGAAGTGACCTGAATTAAAAAGCCCGGCGATTTGCCGGGCTTTCCTAAGCGATTGATGCGTGGATCTATTCCGCTGCGGCCACCTGAGGCGGAAGTTCCGGAGCGAGCGCGTCGCCTTCTCCGCCAGGCGGCAGCGCCTTGGCGCCTGCTTTGTTGCGCTCCTGCAGAATCAGGTCGTCGCGGTGGGACGCGACGCGGCGGAGCTGGCTGATCATGCCGCCCGTGCCGGCCGGAATGAGGCGCCCGACGATGACGTTCTCCTTGAGGCCGTCGAGCGTATCGACCTTGCCGTTGAGCGCCGCCTCGGTGAGCACGCGCGTCGTCTCCTGGAACGAAGCAGCCGAAATGAACGACCGCGTCTGCAGGCTCGCCTTGGTGATGCCGAGCAGAACCGGGACAGCCGTGGCCGGGCGGCCGCCGGACGACTCGATCATCGCATTCATGTCGTCGAATTCGAGCTTGTCCACCTGCTCGTTCTTCAGGAACTCGGTGTCGCCCGCATCGGTGACCTCGACCTTCTGCAGCATCTGGCGCACGATCACCTCGATGTGCTTGTCGTTGATCGTCACGCCCTGCAGGCGGTAGACCTCCTGGATTTCGTTGACGAGGAACGAGGCCAGCTCTTCCACGCCCTTGATGGCCAGGATGTCGTGCGGCGCGGGGTTGCCGTCGAGAATGAACTCGCCCTTCTCGATGCGGTCGCCCTCCTGCACGGCAAGGTGCTTGCCCTTTGGCAGCAGGTACTCGACGGGGTCGAGACCCTCCTCGTCCGGCTGGATGATGACGCGGCGCTTGTTCTTGTAGTCGCGTCCGAAGTGAACGGTGCCAGAGATCTCCGCGATGATCGCGTGATCCTTCGGCCGGCGCGCCTCGAACAGCTCCGCCACGCGCGGCAGACCGCCCGTGATGTCGCGTGTCTTGGCGCTTTCGAGCGAGATACGCGAAAGCACGTCGCCCGCCTTCACCTTCTGGCCGGGCTCGACGGACAGGATCGCATCGACCGAGAGCAGATAGCGGGCCTCGCCGCCGCGGGGCAGCTTCAGCACCTTGCCGCCGGCCTTGTCCTTGACCACGATGGCCGGACGCAGCGCCGAGCCGCGCGGGTTGGCGCGCCAGTCCATGATGACGCGGTTGGTGATGCCGGTCGTTTCGTCGGACTGCTCGTTGACCGAGATGCCTTCCAAGAGGTCCTCGAACTCGACCACGCCATCGATTTCGGTGATGATCGGGCGGCTGTACGGATCCCATTCGGCCAAGCGCTGGCCGCGTTTGATAACATCGCCGTCGTCCACCTTGAGGTGGGCGCCTTGCGTGATCTTATGGACAGCGCGCTCGCGGCCTTCCTCGTCCAGAATGATGACAGCCAGGTTGCGGCCCATCGCCACCAGACGCCCCTGGCTGTCGCGGGCGGCAAGCCTGTTGCGGACCTTCACCTTGCCGGCGAAATTGCTTTCGACGAAGGAGTTGTCGGCCACCTGCGCCGTGCCGCCGATGTGGAATGTGCGCATGGTGAGCTGCGTGCCCGGTTCGCCGATGGACTGAGCGGCGATGACGCCGACAGCCTCGCCGATATTGACTGGCGTTCCGCGCGCGAGGTCGCGGCCGTAGCACTTGCCGCAGATTCCGGTCTTGAGCTCGCAAGTAAGCGCCGAGCGAATTCGCACCTCTTGCACCTGCGCCTCTTCGATGGCGCGGGCCTGAGTCTCGCTGATGAGGTCGCCGGCCTTGACCAGCACCTCGCCCGTGGACGGATGCACCACATCGTCGGCCGGCACGCGGCCGAGAACGCGGTCGGCGACCGAGACGAGCACCTCGCCCGCGTCGATTACGGCGCCGAGCTTGATGCCCTTGTCGGTGCCGCAATCGTGCTCGGTGACGATGCAATCCTGCGCTACGTCGACGAGGCGGCGAGTGAGGTAACCCGAGTTCGCCGTCTTGAGCGCCGTATCCGCCAAGCCTTTGCGCGCGCCGTGCGTCGAGTTGAAGTATTCGAGAACCGACAGCCCCTCCTTGAAGTTGGAGATGATCGGCGTCTCGATGATTTCACCCGACGGCTTCGCCATGAGGCCGCGCATGCCCGCGAGCTGGCGCATTTGTTTTTCGGAGCCGCGCGCGCCGGAGTGCGCCATCATATAGACGGAGTTGATCTGCTTTTCGCGGCCTGTCGCCTTGTCGTATTGGACGGCGGAGATGCGGTCCATCATCTCCTTGGCGATGCGGTCGGTGCACTTCGCCCAGGCGTCGACGACCTTGTTGTATTTCTCCATCTGCGTGATGAGGCCGTCATTATATTGCTGCTCGTAATCGAGCACGAGCGTTTCCGTCTCGCCGATGATCTTCACTTTCGTATCGGGAACGAGCATGTCGTCCTTGCCGAAGGAGATGCCGGCCTTGTAGGCGTGGTGGAAGCCGAGCGCCATGATGCGGTCGCAGAAAATGACCGTCTCCTTCTGGCCGCAGGAGCGGTACACCGCGTCGATTACGCGCGCGATGTTCTTCTTGGTCAGAAGCCTGTTCGCGAGGTCGAAGGTGATTCCCGGCTTTTTGGGCAGATGCTCCGCGATGATCATGCGGCCGGGCGTGGTGTCGTACACCTTCGAAACCGGCTTGCCCTCGCCGTCAACGCCGATGTATCGGCCCTTGACCTTGGCATGCAGCGTGACGGCGCCTGCCGCCAGCGCGTGGTGAACCTCCGCGAGGCCGCCGAAGATGTGGCCTTCGCCCGGCTCCTTCTCCATGAGGATCGACAGGTAATACAGGCCAAGCACGATGTCTTGGCTCGGCACGATGATCGGGCCGCCGTTCGCTGGGTGCAGGATGTTGTTGGTCGACATCATGAGCACGCGCGCTTCAAGCTGCGCTTCGAGGCTCAGCGGCACGTGAACCGCCATCTGGTCGCCATCGAAATCGGCATTGAAGGCCGCGCACACGAGCGGATGCAGCTGGATCGCCTTGCCTTCGACCAGCACCGGCTCGAACGCCTGGATGCCCAGGCGGTGCAGCGTCGGCGCGCGGTTCAAGAGCACCGGATGCTCGCGGATCACCTCGTCGAGGATGTCCCAAACCTCGGGCCGCTCCTTCTCGACGAGCTTCTTCGCCTGCTTCACGGTGGCGGAATAGCCCTGCGCGTCGAGCCGCGAATAGATGAACGGCTTGAACAGCTCAAGCGCCATCTTCTTCGGGAGGCCGCATTGATGCAGCTTCAGCTCGGGGCCGACCACGATCACCGAGCGGCCGGAATAGTCCACGCGCTTGCCGAGCAGGTTCTGGCGGAACCGGCCCTGCTTGCCTTTCAGCATGTCGGCGAGCGACTTCAGCGGACGCTTGTTGGCGCCCGTGATCACGCGCCCGCGGCGGCCGTTGTCGAACAGCGCGTCGACGGCTTCCTGAAGCATGCGCTTCTCGTTGCGGATGATGATGTCCGGCGCGCGCAGCTCGATCAGCCGCTTCAGCCGGTTGTTGCGGTTGATGACGCGGCGATAGAGGTCGTTCAAATCCGACGTGGCGAAGCGGCCGCCATCGAGCGGCACGAGCGGGCGCAGCTCCGGCGGGATCACCGGAATGACCTTCATGATCATCCATTCCGGGCGATTGCCCGACATGATGAACGCCTCGATGACCTTCAGCCGCTTCGCGAGCTTCTTCGGCTTCAGCTCGGTCGTCGCCTCCGCGATTTCCTGGCGGATCTGCTCGCGCATCTGATCGAGGTTGAGCGCCATGAGCATGTCGCGCACGGCCTCGGCGCCGATGCCGGCCTGGAAGGCGTCCTCGCCATATTCTTCCTGCGCCTTGCCGAAGTCTTCCTCTGACAGAAGCTGGCCGGCCTTCAGGGGCGTAAGCCCCGGCTCGATCACGACGTAGTTCTCGAAATAGAGCACGCGCTCAAGGTCCTTCAGCCCCATGTCGAGGAGAAGGCCGATGCGCGACGGCAGCGACTTCAGGAACCAGATATGCGCGACCGGCGACGCGAGCTCGATGTGGCCCATGCGGTCGCGGCGCACTTTCGTGAGCGTCACTTCCACGCCGCATTTTTCGCAGATAACGCCCTTGTACTTCATCCGCTTGTATTTTCCGCAAAGACATTCATAGTCTTTGATCGGACCGAAAATACGTGCGCAGAATAGGCCGTCCCGCTCAGGCTTGAACGTACGGTAATTGATGGTCTCCGGCTTCTTGATTTCGCCATAAGACCAAGAAAGTATTTTCTCTGGACTTGCAATAGAGATGCGAATCTGGTCGAATACCTGAGTTTGCATCTGCGGGCTGAAGAGATTCGTGATCTCTTGATTTATTCGTTGCTCCTCTGAGCCGCCCCCGCGGCTTCACGACCCATTTACATATCCGCTCTCGGCGGACGGCGAGGCGCGTCCGCCTCGCATATTTTCCGAAACGCTTTACGGGCATCGGCCGGAGCCGTTGCCCGTAAGTTCTACTCCGCTGCTTGAGGCGTCGATCTGGTCGACCGGCGCGGTAGAGCATACTGCGGCGGTCGCGACGGATGCGCCGGCTGCGCCTCTATCGCGGGCGGGCGGCTCTGTTTCAGCTCGACGTTCAAGCCGAGCGCGCGCATTTCCTTCACGAGCACGTTGAAGCTCTCCGGCACGCCGGCCTTGAAAGTGTCGTCGCCGCGCACGATGGCTTCGTAAACCTTTGTGCGGCCGGCCATGTCGTCCGACTTCACCGTCAGCATCTCCTGCAAGGTATAGGCGGCGCCGTAGGCTTCGAGCGCCCAGACCTCCATTTCGCCGAAGCGCTGGCCGCCGAACTGCGCCTTGCCGCCCAGTGGCTGCTGCGTCACAAGGCTGTAGGGGCCGATGGAGCGCGCGTGGATCTTGTCGTCGACAAGATGGTGCAGCTTGAGCAGGTACTTGTAGCCGACCGTGACCTTGCGGTCGAAGGGCTCGCCGGTGCGGCCGTCGTGCAACGTCACCTGCCCCGAGGTGTCGAGCCCCGCGGCCTTGAGCATGTCCACGATATCGGCCTCGCGGGCGCCGTCGAACACGGGCGTGGCGACGGGGACGCCTTTGCCGAGGTTCTCCGCCAGTTCGACGAGCTGATCGTCGCTGAGCAAATCCACCGCGGGATCGCTACGGTAAGCCTTCGACACAACCTCGCGCAGCGTCTCCGCGCGGTGATGCGAGCGGAAGGCTTCGAGCGCCTGATTGATGATGCGGCCGAGGCCACGCGACGCCCAGCCAAGGTGCGTCTCCAGGATCTGGCCCACATTCATGCGGCTCGGAACGCCGAGCGGATTGAGCACGATATCGACCGGCGTGCCGTCTTCGAGATAGGGCATATCCTCGATGGGCACGATGTGGCTGACCACGCCCTTGTTGCCGTGGCGGCCGGCCATCTTGTCGCCGGGCTGGATCTTGCGCTTCACCGCGACGAAGACCTTGACCATCTTCATGACGCCGGGCGGCAGCTCGTCGCCGCGCTTCAGCTTGTCGATCTTGTCGACAAACCGCTGCTCAAGGCGCTTCTTGGCGTCGTCATACTGGCGCCGGATCGCCTCGATGCCCGCCATCGCCTGCTCGTCCTTCAGCGCGATATCCCACCATTGGCTGCGCGGCACATCGCTGAGAAGCTCCTCATTGATGTCCGTGCCTTTGCGCAAGCCTTTCGGCCCACGGGCGACTTCCTTGCCCATGAGAATATCGCGCAAGCGGCCATAGACGTTCCGGTCGAGGATGTGCAATTCGTCGTCGCGGTCCTTCGCGAGGCGTTCGATCTCCTCGCGCTCGATGGCCATGGCGCGCTCGTCCTTCTCGACGCCGTGGCGGTTAAAGACGCGCACCTCGACGACCGTGCCAGCAACGCCGGGCGGCAGGCGAAGCGAGGTGTCGCGCACGTCGGACGCCTTTTCACCGAAGATGGCGCGGAGCAGTTTCTCCTCCGGCGTCATCGGGCTTTCGCCCTTCGGCGTGATCTTACCGACGAGGATATCCCCCGGCTGCACTTCGGCGCCGATATAAACGATGCCCGCTTCGTCGAGGTTCTTCAGCGCCTCTTCCGACACGTTCGGTATGTCGCGCGTGATTTCCTCGGGCCCGAGCTTCGTATCGCGGGCCGCGACCTCGAATTCCTCGATGTGGATCGAGGTGAAGACGTCGGTCGAGACGATGCGCTCGGAAAGCAGGATCGAGTCCTCGAAGTTGTAGCCCTGCCACGGCATGAACGCGACGAGCACGTTCTTGCCGAGCGCCAGATCGCCGAGATCGGTCGAGGGGCCGTCCGCGATGATGTCGCCGCGCTCGACGCGGTCGCCCACGCGGACCAGCGGCCGCTGGTTGATGCAGGTGTTCTGGTTCGAGCGCTGGAACTTGCGCAGATTATAAATGTCGACTCCCGACTTCGACGGGTCGGTCTCATCGGTGGCGCGGATCACGATGCGGGTTGCGTCCACCTGATCGATGATTTCGGCGCGTCTTGCGCCGATGGCTGCGCCCGAGTTGCGCGCAACCACGCTCTCCATGCCGGTCCCGACGAGAGGCGCCTCAGCCCTCAGAAGCGGCACGGCCTGCCGCTGCATGTTCGAGCCCATGAGCGCGCGGTTGGCGTCGTCGTTCTCGAGGAACGGAATGAGCGCCGCGGCCACGGACACGACCTGCTTCGGCGAAACGTCGATAAAGTCCGCCTTCGCCTGCGGGACGAGGGAGACGTCGCCCTGGTGCCGGCAGATGATCAGCTCCTCCGCGAAGCTGTTATCGTCCTTCAGCTTCACATTGGCCTGCGCGATGTGATAGCGCGCTTCCTCCATGGCCGACAGGTAGACCACCTCGTCGGTGACCTTGCCGTCCACGACCTTGCGGTAGGGGCTCTCAATGAAGCCGTATTTGTTCACGCGCGCGAACGTCGCGAGCGAGTTGATAAGGCCGATATTCGGCCCTTCCGGCGTCTCGATCGGGCAGATGCGGCCGTAATGCGTCGGGTGCACGTCGCGCACCTCGAAGCCGGCGCGCTCGCGGGTCAGACCGCCCGGCCCAAGCGCGGAGAGGCGGCGCTTGTGGGTGATTTCCGACAGCGGGTTGGTCTGGTCCATGAACTGGCTGAGCTGCGAGGAGCCGAAGAACTCGCGCACGGCCGCGCTTGCGGGCTTTGCGTTGATGAGATCCTGCGGCATGACGGTGTCGATATCGACCGACGACATGCGTTCGCGAATTGCGCGCTCCATGCGAAGCAGGCCGAGGCGATACTGGTTCTCCATCAGCTCGCCGACCGAGCGGACGCGGCGGTTGCCGAGATTGTCGATATCGTCGACCTCGCCGCGGCCGTCGCGGAGGTCCACGAGCGTGCGGATCACGGCGATGATGTCGTCCTTCGTCAGGATGCGCATTTCATCCGACTGCTCGATTTCGAGCCGGATGTTCATCTTGACGCGGCCCACCGACGAGAGGTCGTAGCGCTCCTCGTCGAAGAACAGGCTCTTGAACAGCGCGCGCGCCGCGTCTTCCGTCGGCGGTTCGCCCGGCCGCATAACGCGATAGATGTCGAACAGCGCGTCCTGCTGGTTCTGGTTCTTGTCGGCGTGGAGCGTGTTGCGGATGAACGAGCCGGTGTTCACGTGATCGATATCGAGCACGGGCAGCTCTTCCACAGTGTGGGAGCGCAGCCTGTCCAGCACCTTGGCGTCGAGTTCGTCGCCCGCCTCGGCCCAGATTTCGCCCGTCTGCATGTTGACGATGTCTTCGGCGAGATAGCGGCCATAGAGCGCGTCGTCCGGAACGGCGACGGCTTTCACACGCTCCGCGAGCTGGCGCACCGCGCGCGCGTTCAGCTTCTTCCCGGCTTCGATGACGACTTCGCCGGTGTCGGCGTCGTAGATGTCCTGCAGGGCCTTCACGCCGCGCATGCGCTCGGCCACGAACGCAGTTCTCCAGCCCTGCTTCGTCGCCTTGTAGATGATGCGCTTATAGAAGGTGTCGAGGATTTCCTCGTTGTTCATGCCGAGCGCGTAAAGCAGCGTGGTCGCCGGGAGCTTCCGCTTCCTGTCGATGCGCGCAAAGACGATATCCTTCGCGTCGAACTCGAAATCGAGCCAGGAGCCGCGATAGGGGATGATGCGCGCGGCGAAGAGCAGCTTGCCCGAGGAGTGGCTCTTTCCGCCATCGTGGTGGAAAAAGACGCCCGGCGAACGGTGCATCTGGGAAACAATGACGCGCTCTGTGCCGTTTATGATGAAGGTGCCGTTGGACGTCATGAACGGAATGTCGCCCATGTAGACGTCCTGCTCCTTGATGTCGCGGACGGAGCGGGATCCGGTCTCCTCATTGACGTCGAAGGTGATCAGGCGTAACTTTACTTTAAGCGGCGCCGCGTAGGTCATGCTTCGCTGCTGACATTCGTCAACGTCATATTTCGGCGGCTCGAAGTCGTAGCGGACAAATTCGAGTTGCGCTTTGTCTGAAAAATCCTTTATGGGAAATATCGACGCGAACACGGCCTGCAAACCTGTTAGCGGACGCCCGCCAACCGGTTCTTGCACCATGAGAAACTGATCGTAGGATTGCTTTTGCACCTCGATCAAATTCGGCATTTCAGCTGCATCGGCGATACTTCCGAAGCGCTTGCGAATACGTTTACGGCCGATAAACGTTTGCGCCATTTGATCTCCTCATTTCACCGGCAGCGGCTGAACCTGCACGCCGCCACGGGGGCTTGGCGTCGCGAGAGAGCCTATTTATGGGAAGCCACCATATGTGGCGTCCCATTAACGATTTTCAAGCCCGCGCCATGACCGTAACCCGCGCTTTTCATGGCGGGGGACCGGAATGGCGCCGGGACATGACCTGCTTCTCGAGTGCGGCCGGGTCGCCCCGGCCGGCCTCATGCTACTTAACCTCGACCTTGGCGCCCGCCGCCTCGATCTTCTTCTTGATTTCCTCGGCTTCCGCCTTCGAGACGCCTTCCTTGATCGGCTTCGGAGCCGCCTCGACGAGGTCCTTCGCCTCTTTCAGGCCGAGGCCCGTGATGGCGCGGACTTCCTTGATGACGTTGATCTTCTGGGCGCCCGCGTCGGCAAGAATGACGTCGAATTCCGTCTTCTCCTCAACCTCGGCCACGGGAGCGCCAGCGCCGGGCAGCGGCATCGCAAATGCAGGCGCCGCGGCCGCCGCGGTCACGCCCCATTTATCCTCGAGCACTTTTACGAGTTCGGAGATTTCGAGAACCGTCAGGCCAGACAGCTCCTGGTAAAGTTTGTCAAGTTTCTCAGACATTTAAGCCTCTATGCATGTTCGTTGTTGGTTGGTGTAGGAGACCCTGCCTCCCGTCACGCCGCTTCATCTTGCTTCTCTTGCTTTTCCTTGTACGCCTGGAGCACGGCCGCAAGGTTTTGCCCGGGAGCCTTAAGCTGCCGCGCAAGCTTGGAGCCTGGCGCAAGGAACACACCCAAAAGCTTGGAGCGAAGCTCATCCTTCGACGGGATGGTGGCGAGCGCCTTGACGGCGTTCGCATCCAGCGCCTGGCGTCCGAGCAAGCCGCCGACGATCACGAACTTGTCGGTCGTCTTGGCGAAATCGGCCGCCACCTTCGCCGCCGCCGTCGGGTCTTCCGCAAATGCGATGCCCGTCGGCTCAAGGAAGAGATCCGCACCGGCGCCGTCAGTCGCGTTGCCGAGTGCAATTTTGGCGAGACGGTTCTTGATGACTTTGAACTTCGCCCCGGCGCCGCTCATGCGGCGGCGGAGGTCGGTCATTTGCGCTACGGTCAAACCCTTGTAGCGCGCCACCACGACAGAGCCGCTTTTTGCGAAGATGTCGTTGAGGGACTCAACCATCTCCCGTTTTTCAGCTCTATCCACCGCTTCTCTCCGTTTATGGCGGCCCGCGTTGTGCGCGAACCGCCGCTTCGATCACGCCGCCGCCATCGTTTCGAGGCGAGCGACCGCTCAATCCTGTCCCGAGGCGTGATCAGGCGCGATCCACCAACCAGCCGAAGCTGGCCTAGAGACTGCCTGTTATCCGTTCCCCGTCTCATGCTGGCGGATATTAAGCCGACGGGCGAACCCATCGGCGCCAGCAATCTCGGACAGGCTGCCTCCTTTTGAAGGAGACAGCGGCCAGAGCGTTTCCGCCTTGGCCTATCGGGCGGCGAACCGCCCGAAACTCGTATGGCGCCCGAAGGCGCTCCTCGCGGAAACCCGCGCTCGGCCGGATACCGGCGGGGACTAGCGCCCCGCCTCTCCACTCAGCGTTGCGGGCTCGATCTTGACGCCCGGACCCATGGTCGAGCTGAGCGCCACGCGTTTCACAAATGTTCCCTTAGCGCCTGAGGGCTTTGCTTTCACCACCGCATCGGCGAAAGCCTTCACGTTTTCCACAAGAGCGTTCTCAGTGAAACTTGCCTTGCCTATTCCTGCGTGCAAAATGCCCGCTTTTTCGACTCGGAATTCCACCGAGCCGCCCTTCGCGCCGCGAATGGCTTCCGCCACGTCCATCGTCACGGTGCCGACCTTCGGGTTCGGCATCATGCCGCGCGGGCCGAGGATTTTGCCGAGACGGCCAACCAGCGGCATCATGTCGGGCGTGGCGATGCATTTGTCGAAGTTGATCGCGCCCCCCTGCACTTGCTGGACCAGATCCTCAGCGCCGACCACATCGGCGCCTGCGGCCTTCGCCTCGTCCGCCTTGCCGCCGCGCGCGAACACCGCGACGCGTACGGAGCGTCCGGTTCCATTCGGCAGCGCGCACACGCCGCGCACCATCTGGTCGGCGTGCCTCGGATCGACGCCGAGGTTCATGGCGATCTCGATCGTCTCATCGAACTTGGCCTTGGCCCGCTCCTTCACGAGCTTGACAGCCTGCTCAATGGGATAGCTCTTCTCGCGGTCGATGCCCGTCTTGGCGTCGCGCAAACGTTTCCCGCTCATCGCCATTACTCCTTCACCGTGAGGCCCATGGAGCGGGCGGAGCCAGCAATAATCTTTGCGGCTTGATCTACGCTGGTGGCGTTCAAATCCTTCATCTTCTTCTGGGCGATCTCGCGCACCTGCGCCATCGTCACAGTGCCTGCCGAGCCGCCGACGCCCGGCGTCTTCGAGCCGCTTTTGATGCCTGCCGCCTTCTTCAGGAAGTGCGACGCGGGCGGAGTCTTCATCGCGAAGGCAAACGACTTATCCACATAATAGGTGATGACGACCGGCACGGGCGAGCCGGGCTCCATTTCCTTGGAAGCCGCGTTGAAATCCTTGCAAAACATCATGATGTTCAAACCGCGCTGACCGAGGGCTGGACCGATCGGAGGCGACGGATTGGCCTGACCTGCAGGAACCTGCAGCTTGATATAGCCTGCTACTTTCTTTGCCATAATGACCTCTCAGGGGCATGCGCCCGGGGTTGAGGGATGTGGTACGGCTTAACGCGCCCGCCTGGCGAGCGGACGCCTGCCTCCCACGATGAAACCAAGCTTCGAGGGTGGCGCGCCGCGCTAGACCTTCTCGACCTGGCCAAATTCCAGCTCGACCGGAGTGGCCCGGCCGAAGATGGAAACCGCTACCTTGAGCCGCGCGCGCTCCTCGTCCACTTCCTCGACATGCCCGTTGAAGGATGCGAAAGGGCCGTCCGCCACGCGCACTTGCTCGCCGATTTCGAAGGAGATGGACGGCTTCGGCCGGTCCACGCCTTCCTTCACCTGATTGAGTATCCGCTGAGCTTCGATCTCGGAGATCGGCTGCGGCTTGTTATCCGCGCCAAGAAACCCCGTGACCTTCGGCGTATTCTTAATCAGCAAAAACGCCCGGTCGTTCATGTCCATCTTCACGAGGACATAACCCGGAAAGAACTTCCGCTCGGTGGCGACCTTCCTGCCCCGGCGGACCTCCACAACTTCTTCCATGGGCACGACGATTTCCTCGAAGCACTCATCGAGATTTGCCGCCGCGGCCCGTTCACGGATAGCGTCCGCCACCTTCTTTTCGAAGTTCGAATAGGCGTGAACGATATACCAGCGCTTTGTCATTAGTTTTGCTGCTTTTGGTTGCGAAATTTTTAAGCGCTAATGGGCAAGGGTCAAAAGAAACCCGATGATCTTGCTGAAGACCTGATCTGCCAGCAGGAAAAAAACCGACGCGAACACGGCCATGATCACGACCATTATCGTGGTGACGAAGGTTTCACGCCTCGACGGCCAGACGACCTTCGCGCCTTCAGCGCGAACCTGCTGCAAATATTCGAAAGGACCTACGTTTGCCATTTCTTTCCAACGCCGATGCGAACCGGTCTAGCCTTCGCTATGAAACCTTTTACCTCTGTGCCCGATTGTGTCGAGTGTTTCCTGCCTCCCTACGGTGGCAGGAGTGGAGGGACTTCGAACCCCCAACCCCCGGTTTTGGAGACCGGTGCTCTAGCCGATTGAGCTACACTCCTCCATCCAACCGGTTACGAGCAAGCCTGTCCGGGAGGGATTAGCCAAATCCATGCCCTTTCTTGCTTGCTGCGGATAGTTACCAGTAGTAGGGAGTTGATAGCTATCACGCAAGGCAGCGGCGCGCCAAGCGTTTTTTGCGTCGGCACGTAAGAAATTTGCCTTTGTCAAGGGGCATTGGAAAAGCTGTGCAAACCTTGCCCCGCACTTTTTTCCGTTGAGCCCCGCTCCGATATGCGTAATGTAGGGGCTGTGCGGGTGTAGCTCAATGGTAGAGCAGCAGCCTTCCAAGCTGAATACGAGGGTTCGATTCCCTTCACCCGCTCCAGGCTGGCGGCGTCTCGCGGTTCAGACACCGCTTTAGCTGCACTGCAACATCGCACAATCACGAACATGGCTGCCTTGCAGAATGGGAACAGCGCATGTTGAAATGACCATAGAGGTTCGTCTTGAGCGTGCGGTTGAAGTGCTCCTCGCCGCCTTCCAGGAACATGTCGCGGATTTCCTCGACCTGACCGGCGTTCGATCCCCGGCGTATTTTGCGCCGCGCGGCTAAGGTTGTGGACATTGACCTTCGATTACACATTTTTTGTTGAGTCTCCGCTTCGACAGCAAAGACGATGCGGCTCTTTGCAACGTAGTGGAGGTAGAATGTTTCGGAAAATCGCAGCGACTCTTGCTGTAACGCTTTTCTGCGTCAGTGGCGCGTATGCTGGCGAATGGGTGAGGCTCGGCGACCGCAATGTCGGCTTCATCAGCGATCACGACACGATCCACGTCGGCCGCCGCGACGGAAAGTTTAAGCGGCTTAAGCTGATCATCCGCCGCAACGACATTAAACTCAATAGCATCAAGGTGCTCTACGGCAATGGCGAGGTCGAGGATGTTGTCTTCGATCGCGAAATCCGCGACGGCGGCGAAGCGGTGATCGACCTGCCGCACGGCTGGCATGAGGGCCGCTTCATCCGCGACGTCGAGTTGCATTACCATTCGCGGCCGGACTTCCGCGGTGAGGCGCTCGCCGAGCTGTGGGGCAAGGAAGACTAAGGCCGGCTTAGAGCATCGTGCATTTAATCGGATGCGGCGGCGTTTTCGTCGTCCCCGCGAAAGAGGGGACCCATTTGATGAGCGTCGAGATTACTGGATTCCCGCTTTCGCGGGAATGACGCCGAAGGGCCGCCGATTACTTTAAGTTCGATGCTCTCGCCTGGACTAGCATCATACGGCCGGGGCTCCGTGCGGGTTCCGGCCGCATTTACGCTGGCGTTGAAGCCGGGAGCCTGCGATCGACGAGATTTCTGCGGGCGCCATGCAGCAGGAAATAGTTAACGGCGGGGTTAGTTTGAGCCCGTCTTTCAAAACCCGACCCGGCGCAGGTCGAGCGTATGCGGAAAGCTCGGGTTCGGGCCGGGATCGAACGGCTGCATCGTCCCTGGCGTATGGCCGATGCTTTCGAAGCGCGCAAGCCGCCGCGTCTCCGCCTCCAGCGCGTTGACCGGGAAGGTGTCGTGCGAGCGGCCGCCCGGATGCGCGACGTGATAGCGGCAGCCGCCGACGGCGCGCCCGGCCCAGCTGTCGAACAGGTCGAATACAAGCGGCGTATGCGGCAGGATGGTCGGCTGCAGACAGCTCGGCGGCCACCACGCGCGGAAGCGCACGCCGGCCGCGGATTCGCCGTGCGTGCCGGTCGGCTTCAGCGGCACGGTTATGCCGTTGCACGTCACCCGATAGCGCGCGCCGAGATTGCCTTTCACCTTGACCTGGAGCCGTTCGAGCGAAGAATCCACGTAGCGCACGGTGCCGCCGGGCGAGCCCTCCTCGCCGAGCACGTGCCACGGCTCCAGCGCCTGCCGCAGCTCCATCTCGATGCCGTCGTAAATCACCGCGCCGTAGATCGGGAAACGGAATTCCAAATGTGGCGCGAACCATTCCAGCTCGACGGGGAAGCCGGCTTCGCGCAGTTCCGCGATCACGTCCTTGAAGTCCCGCCAAACGAATTCGGGCAGCATGAAGCGGTCGTGCAGCTCCGTACCCCAGGGAATAAGCGCGCGCTTGTAAGGCTTTTCCCAGAAATGCGCGACCAGCGCGCGCAAGAGGAGCTGCTGCGCGAGGCTCATGCGCGCATGCGGCGGCATTTCGAAATTGCGGAACTCGACAAGGCCCAAGCGCCCCGTTGAGCTGTCGGGCGAATACAGCTTGTCGATGCAGATTTCCGAGCGGTGCGTGTTGCCGCTCGCGTCGATGAGAAGGTTGCGGAAGACGCGGTCCACGAGCCAGGACGGGATCCAGCCGTGGCTTGGATCGGGGATTTGGCTGAACGCGATCTCCATCTCGTAGAGCGAGTTGTTGCGCGCTTCGTCGATGCGCGGCGCCTGGCTCGTCGGGCCGATGAACATCCCCGAGAACAGGTAGGACATCGACGGGTGGTTCTGCCAAAAGGCGATCATGCTGCGGAGCAGGTCCGGGCGGCGCAGGAACGGGCTGTCGGCGGGCGCGGGCGCGCCGAGAACGATGTGGTTGCCGCCGCCGGTGCCGCTATGGCGGCCGTCGATCATGAATTTCTCTGTTCCGAGCCGGGTCAGCCGCGCCTCTTCATAGAGCGTCTCGGTGATAGCGACCGCCTCGTCCCAGTTCGTTGCAGGATGGATGTTCACCTCGATTACGCCGGGGTCTGGCGTGACCTTGATGACATTGAGGCGGCGGTCGGGCGGCGGCTGATAGCCTTCGACATGGACGGGCTGGCCGGTGATTTTCGCAGTTTCCTCAATGGCGGCGGCGAGCGCCGCGTAATCCTCGGCGTCCTCGAGCGGCGGCATGAAGATGCAGACGTGTCCGTCGCGCGGCTCGATCGCCAGCGCCGTCCGAACCGCGCCGAAAACCTCTGTTGGCGCCGCTGGCGTAAATGGCGGCGGAGCAAGCGTTACCGCTTCCCGCCGCGAGCGCAGGAGAACCTCGCGCGGAGGCAAGGCTGCGTGCGCCGCGTAGGGGTCTATCGGGATCACATGAGGCACATTCGACGGCGTGATGTAAGCGGTGGAGCCCAGCGGCAGCCGAAATCCGATGGGCGAGTCGCCCGGCAGCAGGAACAGCCGCTCGCGCCGGAAAGCCCACCGCTCCGTCACCCAGCTGCGCCCGCGCGCCTGACTGTGCCACACCTGGATCGGCATGACGTAGCCCGCCGGCTTGTCGAGGCCGCGCTCGAAAACCTTGATCAGCCGCGCGCGTTCCTGCGGGTCTTCGAGCTTGTTGTCGGCGGGATCGACATTGATCGGAAGCTTCTGCTCGATCAGCAGGAAGTGAGCGGGGTCTTCATAGGCGGGCAGCGCGCTGTCGGCGGGAAGGCCGAGCTGCGCGGCGAGCGTGGCCGCGAAACGCCCTGCGTCGCCGACGGTCGCGGGCTGGGCGGCAATCTCGCTGTCGATGCGGCTCTCATCCTCCCAGAGCGGCTGGCCGTCCGCGCGCCAATAGACCGCGAAGGCCCAGCGCGGCAGCTGCTCGCCGGGATACCACTTGCCCTGGCCGTAATGCAGGAGGCCGCCCGGCGCGAACCGGTCGCGCAGGCGCCGGATCAGGGTTTCAGCGTAGCGGCGCTTAGTCGGGCCGACGGCGTCGGTATTCCATTCCGCGCCGTCCACGTCGTCGATGGAGACGAAAGTCGGCTCGCCGCCCATGGAAAGGCGCACGTCGCCCTCTTTCAAGCGGCGGTCCACTTCATGCCCGGCCCTGGCGATGGCCGCCCATTGCTTCTCGGTGTAGGGCAGCGTCACGCGCGGGCTTTCGAGAATGCGCGTCACCTGCATGTGGTGCGAGAATTCGACCTCGGCATCCTCGTGCATGCCGGTGATGGGCGCGGCGCTCTGCGGCGACGGCGTCGCGGCGAGCGGGATATGGCCTTCGCCCGCGAACAGGCCCGAGGTGGGATCGAGCCCGATCCAGCCGGCGCCCGGCAAGTAGACCTCGGCCCAGGCGTGCAGGTCGGTGAAATCCTGCTCGGTTCCGGACGGGCCATCGAGCGACTTCACGTCGGCCTTGAGCTGGATCAGGTAGCCAGACACGAAACGCGCCGCGAGACCAAAATTGCGCAGCAAATGGACGAGCAGCCAAGCGGAGTCGCGGCATGAGCCGGACTTCTTCTGCAACGTCTCTTCCGGCGTCTGCACGCCCGGCTCCAGGCGGATGAGGTATTTCACGTCGTGCTGGAGCTGCCCGTTCAGCGCCCAGATGAAGTCGATGGAGGTCTTGGCGTCGAAGTGCAGCTTCGAGAGATAATCCTTGAGCAGCGGCCCCGGCTCGGATGCCTTCAGATAAGGCGCCAGCTCTTGCTTGAGCGCATCGTCGTAGGCGAATGGGAAGTCGCGCGCATACTCGTCCACGAAGAAGTCGAACGGGTTGATGGTGGCCATGTCCGCCACGAGATCGACCACGACCTTGAATTCGCGCGTCGGCTCCAGAAACACGAGACGCGCCAGATAATTGCCGAAAGGGTCCTGCTGCCAATTGATGAAGTGCTCTTTCGGCGTGATGTTCAGCGAGTATGACAGGATCGGCGTGCGCGAATGCGGCGCGGGACGGAGGCGGACGACCTGCGGCCCGAGGCCGGTCGGGCGGTCGTAGACATATTCCGTGCGGTGGGTCAGCGCGACGTGGAGGGCCATCGTGTATCCTGGTGGGCGGCGTGGGATTCGTGTTCTGCGGCACTGTGCTTTGCTTGGACGCAGCTTGCAAGCGCCATGCCTAAGCGCGCGCTGTCGCACACACAAAGACGACTGCAAATGGTGTTGAGCAACGCCAGCTTGATCAAGACAGGCGCTGCGGGGTCGAACCTCAATCGGTGGCGGTTCCGCGGCTGCCCGGTCTAGTACGCCGAGGCGACGGCCTCCACGCCATCTTTGCGATAGATGTCGCGGCGGAACTGCACCGTGCCGTCAGGCGTCGCCCAGGCCGTGATGTAGGTCCAGAACAAAGGCACGCGCTTTTTCAGCCGCACATTCAGCTTCTCGCCCGTCTGCTTCATGCGCAGGACATTCTCGACCGTCCAGCCATTGTCCTCCAGAAGCCACGCGACAAGCTGATGAATGTTCTGCACGCGCACGCAGCCGGAGCTTTCCGCGCGGAAGGTTTTCGAGAACACGGTCTGGCCGGGCGTATCGTGCATGTACACGCCTTCGGGGCTGGCGAAATTGATTTTGGCGTAACCGAGCGGATTGTCCACGCCCGCGCTCTGCACATAGAAATAGTGGAGCGGCGCATCCGAAGCCCAATCGATCTTCATCGGATTGAGGCGATGGCCCTTCTGATAGGCGGCGAAGTCGGTGTAGGCGTCGATCTTGTATTTCGCCAGCACGTCCTGGCCGTCGCGGCCCTTTGGAACGAGGTCCGCCTTCAGCACGGTCGGCGGGACGATCCATTCCTTATTGAAGTTGATTTCCTCGATCGCCGACTGCAGCAGCGGGGAAGGCCGGTCCGGCTTTCCGACAACGCCAGCATGCCGCGAGACGACCTGATTGTTGTTCACCGCCTCGATCTGCGCGGCCGGGATGTTCACCACGACATATTTGCCGGCGGGAGTTCCCGGGACAAGGTTTTGCAGCCGCGTCAGGTTCGCCCGAAGCTGGCGAAGACGGGCGCTCGCCGGAATGTTCAGCGCGTCGATGGTGGTGCGGTCCAGAAATCCGGTCGGAGGAATGCCGTGGCGCGCCTGCGCCCTTTGCACCGCCTGCTCGACATAGGCGTCGAACACCTCCGGATAGCCGCCATAAGCCTGCAGGTCGCCTGTCGCCTGAAGCCGGCGCCGGAGCTGCACGACCGCGGGATGGTCCATGCCCGCGCGCAATTCGATGGGAGGTAGCTGAGGCCAGCCGCCCCGCGCGACCAGCTCCGCATAACGCTTGATCGCCTCCTTGGTGGTCGCGATGTTTTCCTTTGAGAGCGTCGGGAAGCCTCTGTCGGGCTGCGTCTCCCATGCCCTGGAAAAGGCGCGTTCGCGGGCGGGCTGCTCCCAGGGGTCGTCCGATTGGTCGAAACCGAGCCAATCGTCGATGCCGTTCCCTCTTCGCTGCGCGTCCGCGCCTGAAGCTGCCGCCAAAATCATGAAAGCAACCGCCACGAACGCAGCCGCAACCCCCTTCTTCATGATCAAAATTCCGCCTCTCAGCATCGCAGCCGCGTCGCAGCGGCTCCCGCCCCGACTCTTTCCTCGATAGACCCTGACGCCGAATTATGTCTTTAAGGGGGTTATTTTCCCGTTAGTTCAATGGGAAGCGGGACGCAAGGCTTCGCCAGGCGCACGCTGCGGAATGGATTTTCCAGAAACAAGGAAGGCGGCGGCCCATGCAGGCTCGCCGCCGTCGTCCAGCGGATCGGTAGTCGCGCCTAGAGCTGGTAGCGGATTTGATCGCCCCAGAAGCGCTCCAGCTTTACCGAAATCTGATTGAAGTGCTTGAGGTCCGGCACGGACACGCCGCCGACCTTTTCAAGCATGTTCAACTGCCGTTCGAGAAGGCGGTTCACCATCTCCGAGATGGCCTTGCCCTTGTCGGTGAGCTTCACGCGGACGGAGCGTTTGTCCGTGCGGGAGCGCTGGTGGTGGATGTAGCCGCTTTCGACGAGCTTTTTCAGATTGTAGGACACGTTGGAGCCGAGATAGAGCCCCCTCGTCTTCAGTTCTCCGGCCGTAAGCTCCACGTCTCCGATGTTGAAGAGAAGCAGGGCCTGGACGCTGTTCACGTCCGTGCGGCCTACACGTTCGAACTCGTCCTTGATGAGATCGAGAAGGAGGCGGTGCAGCCGCTCGATCATCCGGAGTGTGACGAGGTAGTTTGTCTTTAACGTCTGGTCGTCCGGCTGGACGCGTACGAAATCAGCGATCATGTCACCAACCATCCTCAAGTTGCTCGATACCCGCGGATTGCAACCTAAGCGCGAATCCATAATATCGCATTAATTGTAGCAACTTTTACGAGAACTCTTGCAAGCCTATGCAATCGGATTGGTGTACAATCCTTTCACGAATTCGGTTGAAATGCTAACGTGCAGCGTCTCACGATTGCCCGCGCAGAAACCGGACGATCGCCGAGAAATCGAGCCCGCCGCCCCCTGGCTCGCAAACAGCCCGTAAAGGGCGGCGGCTCCGGCGCCAAGCGGCGCGTTGGCGCCCGTCGTGAGCGCGGCGTCCTGGGCGAGCTTCAAGTCCTTCAGCATCATCGCGGCGGTAAACCCGGCGGCATAGTCCCGGTTCGCGGGCGAGGCCGGCACGGGGCCTGGAACAGGACAATAACTTGTGAGCGACCAGCATTGCCCCGACGATTTGGACGCGATGGCGAACAGCTTCTGCGCGTCGAGGCCGAGCTTCTCCGCGAGCGCGAACGCCTCGCACACTGCGATCATCGAAACGCCTAAGATCATGTTATTGCATATCTTTGCGGCCTGACCATTGCCCGGCCCGCCTGCGTGGATCGCGGCCTTGCCCATCGCGGCGAGGATCGGCTCCGCGCGCTTGAACGCGGCCTCGGAGCCGCCCGCCATGAAGGTGAGCGTCGCCGCCTCCGCGCCGCCGACGCCGCCCGAGACCGGCGCGTCGATCATGTCGAGCCCAGCCTGCGCGGCCGCCGCGTTCACCTCGCGCGCTGTCGGCACATCGATGGTGGAGCAGTCGATCAGGAGCGCGCCCGGCTCCGCGCTCGCGATCACGCCGCCCGCGCCGAGATAGACTTCGCGCACGTGGCTCCCGGCGGGCAGCATGGTGATGACGGCTTCGGCGCCCTTGGCGGCCTCGCCCGCGGACGGCGCGGCCCCGGCCCCTGCCCCGGCGAGCCCGGCCACGGCGGCTTGCGACAGGTCGAACACGCGCAGCTTGTGCCCGGCCTTGATGAGATTGGCCGCCATCCGGCCGCCCATATTGCCAAGGCCGATAAACCCTATCGCCGCCATGCGCGCCCCCTTACGCCGTTTCGTCGAGCTTGAGAGCGCGGTGGCGGCGTGTCAACAGCCAAGGGAAAAGCGGCGGTGCGCCGCTCATCCCTTGCGCAGATAGGGGATGGTTCCGGCGATGTCGGTGTCGTCGATCATCTGCAGGCGGCTTTCGCTTCCCGCCCGGCGCGCGGCCGCGAAGGCTGCATAATCGGGATCGTTCACGAAGGCCTCGGCCGCCTCCGCCGATGGAAACTGCAGCAGCGCGATCAGCGTCGTGTCGAGTGGCTTGCCTTCCAGCACCTTCACGGCGCCGCTGCGCGACAGATACTTGCCGCCATGCTTATGCACGATGTCGTGCACTGCGGCGGCGTAGCCCGGAACCCAGGAATCGTCGGTCAATTTCACGTCTGCGATCACGTAAACCGTCATTGGCGTTCTCCCTTCCCTGACATGGCAGGGGAACGCCGGAACAGTCTTCGCCCGGCCCCTGTTCCGCCAAGGCCGGTTTAGCGCCCGCTCATCTCGCGGAAACGCTTCGCCATTTCTCCGCCCGGCAGCGGAACCTCTTTCGACCACAAATGGCCGGACACAGCCTTCTCATAGCCGTAGCGGTACAAGAGCTGCATGTAGGGCGTATTGAAACCCGGCGAGACGCCCGGATTGGCCTGCAGCAATGCGTCGAAGCCGCCGTCGATGGCGGTCAGGTTGAACCTGTCGCGCCCCACATAGTTCGCGGTCGCGAGCAGCGTGTCCTTCGCGTCGTTCTTGATCAGCGTCGAGAACGACCGCGAGATCGTGGGCAGCAGCCCGGCCTCGACAATCTCGAACTGCGGCGTGACGTGATTGTTGATGACGATCCAGACGCGCGTCGATGCGCTTTTCGGATTTCCGAGCCCCATGCCGGTGGCGAGCACCACATCCGGCAGGATGAAAACCTGCGTGGTCGCGCCGCCGTCCACATGCATCTCGCGGAAGCGATGGCCGTTGGCCTCAACTTCGATAAAGGTCGGCCCGAAAACGCCGGGGATGCTGGCGGAGGCCACGAGCACGTCGCGGAACAGCTCGCGATAGGCCGGCCCGGCCGCCGCGATGGCGCCCATGTCCCACACCACGCCGCGCTGCGCGTCGAGATTGGTGGTCACGATGAAGAGGCGCCGCCCTCGCGCATGCTCATTGGCGACGGCCCTCAGCAGGCGCTCGTCCACGAATTTGTCGACGAGGTCCACAAGATGCTGCCGGCGCAGGTCCGACGTTCCCAGAAGCGAGAAAATCCCGCCGAGATCGCCGAGAAACTGAGCGACGCCGCCCGCGAACGCCTCCTTGATCTCGTCGTCGTATTGGGGACCCAGAAAGGCGAGCGGCGCGATGAGGGCGCCCGCGCTCACGCCCGTCACGATGGCGAATTTCGGCCTTGTCCCCGTCGCGGTCCAGCCGCCGATCACGCCAGCGCCGTAGGCGCCGTCGTAGGCGCCGCCCGAGATCGCCAGCACATCGAAACTCTCCGGGGCGGTATTCGCGGAAGTCAGCATCGAACCGCGCAGGAAATCGTGAAGCTCCGTTCCGGTTCCGTCCACCCAGATGCGCGCGCCGGGTATGCCGGGGATGCGGGCGATGGATTGTTCCTGGGCGGTGAAGCTGTCGCGCGGAATGAAAGAGCAGGCGGCCAGCGCGAGCGCGGCAAGGCATAGCACGAGCGCTCTGCGCGCAACGCCCGAAAACGCCAAGCGCCCGAAATCGCCGGAGCTTGGTTCCCCGCTCATACGCCGTCCTGACATCGGTTACTTTCGGTAAAACTCTTCCCATGCCGGGAGGCAAGCGTCAACGGCGCGGGCGGCGTCGCGCTCATTGCCCGGTCGCTTCGTTGCATTCCCGCAACCCGTACGGGTCGCTATGAATCCTGGGACAAGGTCCAGTAATCCTTGAGCTTGAGGTCGCCCGCTGGCGGCGGCTCTAAAAGCGACTGCACGAGCGCGTCGTCCGCCTCGGCGAGCGTTGCGGGCGCCCATTTCGGCAACTGGTCCTTATCGATGACGATGGCGCGCACGCCTTCGATAAAATCGGGACGGCGGATCATGCGCGTGGCGAGCCGGTATTCTACCACCAAGGCTTCCTTAAGCGTCCGGTACGCGGCGCCGCGCCTTAGCATCTCGAACGTGACTTTCAGGCTGAGCGGCGATCGCTTGGAGAGGATCGCGAGCGTGTCCCGCGCCCAGTCGCGCCACGCGCCGTCCTCGCTTTCGAGGCCTTCGAGCACCCCGTCGAGGGTGGGCGCGCCGAAGATGCGGTCGACGGGCGCGCGCAGCTTCTCAAGCTCGCTCGGCCCAGGATGGCGATGAAAATCGTCGAGGACCGGGTCGATGGGGTCGGCCTCGATCATGGCGGCCTTCACCGCTTCGAAATGGCTCGCGTCGATGCAATGCGTCGCCACGCCGATGTAATAGGCGTCGGCCAAGCCGCAGACCCGCCCCGTAAGCCCCAGATAAAGGCCGGTCTTACCGGGCATCCGCGGCAGGAACCAGGAGCCGCCGATATCCGGGATGAAGCCGATGCCTGTCTCAGGCATCGCGAAGCTTATCCCCTCGCCCGCAATGCGATGCGTGCCATAGAGGCTAACACCCACACCGCCACCCATGACGACGCCGTTTATCAGGGCGATGTGCGGCTTCGAGAAGCGCTCGAGCGTCCAGTTGTGCTGATATTCCTCGGCGTAGAATTTGTCCGCCGTATCCGGCTCGTTCAGGCTCCAGTCGCGCACGGCGCGAATGTCGCCGCCGGCGCAGAAGCCCTTGCCTTCCGCCTCCATAACGACGCCATAGATGTGGGGATTTCGCGCGCAGGCGTGCGTGAAAGCCTCAAGCGCCTTGATCATGTCGCGGGTGAGCGCGTTCAGCGCGCGCGGCCGGGCGAGCCGGATCAGGCCCGCGCGGCCTTCTTCGGCGCAAAAGACGTCTGCGGCGTCGTTCATGCGTGTGTCCCGATGCTGGTTTGGCTATTCCGGGTTTTCGGCCTTGGCGCGGTAAACCGCAACCTCAATCGGCGCAAAAAAAAGCGCCTTCGCCTGATTGAGCATGGGCAAGGACACGCTTTCGAAAATCTCCATGCCTTCCCTGCCGCGCTCGCGCCCGGCGTTCTCGAAAATGACATAGATGGGGCGCGGATCGAGCCGGTAAGAGCCCAGCACGTAGCTCAGGATGATGTCGAGATGCGCCGGGCTGAGGTCGTCGGGGAAGAAGAGGACGGCGGGCTGCGCGGGGATGATGACGCCGTCGCGATCCGCGCGGAGCGCTCTCACGTCCCGGCAGGAAAGATAGGATCTCGGATATTGGGCGAGGTTCATCTCCAGCGTTTCGGCGCTTTCCGAGTCGAAGGCATATCCGGCGGCGTATTCGAAGTTGCGCCGCGCGGCCAGCAGAAGCGTGCGTCCGTTGCCGGCGCGGAAATCGACGAAGGCGTATCGTTTCACGTCATCGGGCAGCGCCGAGAGCGCCCATTCGAGCAGCTTTTTCGGGATGGGCCCTTTGTAGACGAAGGATTTCTCAGGACCGCCCTCGGTCTCCTCCACGCGGTAGACTTCCAAAGGCGGCGACTTGGAGAACAGGAGCTGCTCGGCGTTTCTGTCGAAGACGTGCCGATGCACGACGCTCAACAGCGCAAGCCGGCGGCGGCGCCAGTCGCGAGCGCGCATGCGCCGGCTGAGCTTGCCGGACGCGTCGAAAAAGGCCCTCGCGCTCTTCGCCAGAGCGGCCGTCGCCCCCAGGCTGGGCGGCTCCCGGCGGGACGCGACGGCGGCCTCCAAGGTCCAGCTTTGCGCGCGAGCGCCGATGTCGCGACCTTCGCTGTCGGCCAACGCCGGGATCGCTTCGGCCGCAAACAGCGGCGCCTCCGGTTCGAAAAGCGAAAGAGGCGGCTCTTCCAGCGACGCCGGGAGATCGAGCGGCGGCTCGGCGCGCATCTGGGCCTGCGCGGCCTCCAACTCCTCAATCAGCCTGCCGGACAGGGCGTCGGAAGGCGCCCCGCCTTGCATGCCGCCGTCCCTGCCCTCGTCGAAGCGCTCCGCCTGCCCGGCAAGCCCGCCGCCGCGCATGGCGGCTTCGAGCATGGCGGTTTCGAGAAGGTTGGCGAGCGGAGGATCGTCGTCGAAGGCAAGAGGCGGAGAAAGCGGCTCCGGCGCGCGATCCCCGGGCTTATTGCGGTAGGCCCGGCGATCCGCATTCGAGAACTTGCTGAGGCGGGGCGCTTCTGAATCTTCGTTCGTCATGGGGCTTCCGAATAACCGTCGCCGGAAACGGCAGGCTGCAGCTCATGAACGCTGAGCTTAAGCAAGTCCACGCCTCGCGATGTTTCACAAATTAACATGGATTGGCAATCGCCCAGGAGCACGCGAATCATAAAGCTAGGGATAAGTTAAAGACCTCGCATTCGTATGTTGCAATTTTACCGCGCGTCAACCTTTCGGTGTCACATTCAGGGACATTGGCCTAAATCGCAATTTGTAAGGAGAGCCGCGTATCATGGCTTATTCCCCGCAGAACAAGAGCCGCCCGCGCGACGCCGCCCAAAGCGCAAGCGCCCGCCTCTACAAATTCGCCCTGGTCCTGACGGCTAACGAAGAATTGGCGCGCGCACTGTTGCGCGGCGCCCTTAAGGCTCTGAATACGCGCAACGAAACGCCGGACGAAGACCGCGATCACTTCATCGGCGCCTTCCGGCGCATGTACGCGCTTTGGAGCGCGAAACTGACCGAAGACCCGGACGTGCAGAAAAAATGCCCGCCCGACCCTAGGCTGTTCGCCGCGAGTTTTTCAAAAGGCCCGCTCGGCGGCGGCGCCGGTTTCGCAAAATTCATCGCAAATATGCCCTCCCAGCAGAGAGCCGCCCTTTACCTCGTTTACGGCGAAGGCGCATCCTATGAAGAGGCGGCCGAGGCGACCGCGCTCACTCTCATGTCGCTCATGAAGCTCCTCGCGCGCGGCCATCTTTCGCTGTCTCATTGGCTCGATCATCGCGGGGCGCAGGACAGCGCGCGGCGCTACGAGGCCGGCGCCGACCGATCGCCGGGGCGGGAGCGCGCGGCATGACGCAGCTCTCCGACGAGTTCCTGCTCGCCTATCTCGACGGGCAGCTCGAGAAGGGACAATCCGCCGATGTCGCGCAAATCGCGGCCGAGAACGCGGAAGTCTCCCGGCGCGTCGCCCGGCTGAAGCGGACCCAGGCCCAGCTCATCGAGAGCTTCAGCGCTTTTGCGCGCGAGGAGATCGCCCCGCCGCGGCCGTCCGCATCCGAGGACGCTGAGGTCAAACCGGCCCCGAGAGCGGCCGCAAGCCTCCGCGCGCCCGCCGCCGCCGCGCCAGCCGAGAAGCAGCCCGACGCCGTCAGGAAAATGCTGTTCGTGCTGGCGGTCTTCGCTGGCGGCGTTCTCGGCGGCTATGGCGCGACCATCGTCTCGGCTCAGCACACGCCGCCCACCCCGAAGGATATGGACCGGCCGCCCGCCGCGACCATCCCGGTGTCGTCGTGGACGGGCGACATCGTGCGCTTCCACAGCTTCTTCCCGAAGGAGACGCTGACGCCCTATCCCGAGGCGATCGCGAACCCCGAGCTGATCCGCTTCCAGCTTCAGAAGATCACCGCAAAGGCGCTGTTTCCGCCGGATTTCACGCGGCAGGGCTATGCGCTCTATCGCGGCCAGACCTTCAACTACCGCCAGGACCGGATGATGCAGCTCACCTACGCGTCGAAGACGGACGCGCCGCTGACGCTTTATGCGCTGCCGGCGTCCGAGCTGCCCGACAGCGGCGTCGTCATGCAAACCCAGGGCTTGAACAAGGCCGCGAGCTGGGTGAGCGATCACGTGCGCTTCCTGCTCACGGCCGAGAAGAACGAGGAAGACTTGAAGGTGCTGGCCACGCTCGCGCTGGCGCAGATGCCTAAGAAGCCTTAGGTCTTGGCCCGCGTTTTGCGTAGCGGGAATATGCCGCCTTTTCGGATCGCCGCGCGAAGCGTATCCCTGCTGCTCCCTGGAACTCGATTGCGTGGGGCGGCATGGCTGAGAAGCCCGGAAACTATGTCATTGCGGCCGGCAAGACCGGAAGCGGGAAAACCGCGTTCCTGAACCACCTCGTCCGCTATCTGGCGACGGTTGAGAAGGATTTCGCCATCGAGCCGGTCGCGGACAGCGGCGGCGCCGACAGCCTGCTCGACGATTGGGCCTTGCTTTGGGACGAGGGCAAGCTTGTCGCGCAAAGTGCGGCCGGGCAGCCGAAGGATCACGTTTTTCAAATCCGGCCGGGCCAGCGGCACAAGGACAAGCCCACAATCGAAGCCGGCTTCCTCGAAATTTCGGGCGCGGACCTCGAAGCGCTGGCCGCCGGGGGCGAGCCGGCGCCCGCGCTGCCCGGCGCGCTGACTGCCATTCTCGCTGCCCACGCGACCAACGCCGTCCTTATTCTCGTGTGCGACGGCGCCGATGCCGCCGATGCCGAGCCGAAGCAGGATGCGCTGCTCGCCGCCTTCGTCTTGCGCCTTAGGGCCGATTTCGGCGACGCCGTCACGACGCGCCGCCCGGTTCTGATCCTGGCGACGAAGCTCGGGCGCAAGGACATCGCGACGTTTGCGGGCGATACGCTGCCGGCCATGCTCGCCGCCCTGCAGGATTGGCGCGCCGGTTACGCGCTCGCCGAACTCGACCTCGGCGCCATCGAGATCGCTCCGGACGGCGAGCCGCTGCTGCCTTCGCCCAAATTCGAGGACATCGCCAAGATCTTCCGCTGGGTCTACTTCCAGTTCACGCGTTACCCCGTGGTCGATCCGTTCTTCTCAAAGCTCTGGAAAAGCGTCCGCAAATCCATCTCTTGAGCGCACGAGCGTACACCATGGATTAACGCTATTGGGTTCGTTTTGCAAAAAATGCGCAGTTTTACGGTATTATAATACCACACCAGTTCGCTTGCGAAGAAGGCCGCAACTTGTGGCGATTTGTTTGGCTCATTCCCGGCGCCAATGACGAGCGCCGCCACGGCCGCGTTCGTCATTCGCCTCGGCGAGCGCCAGCTTTTCTCGATGGGGCGCCCTTCGCCGGATGACGGGCGCCGGTCAGCGCCCGCGGAACTCGCGGATGTCGACGAAGCGGCCCGCGATGGCCGCCGCCGCCGCCATGGCCGGCGACACGAGATGCGTGCGGCCCTTGAAGCCTTGCCGCCCTTCGAAATTGCGGTTCGAGGTGGAGGCGCAGCGCTCGCCGGGCGCGAGCTTATCGGCGTTCATGGCGAGGCACATCGAGCAGCCCGGCTCGCGCCATTCGAAGCCCGCGGCAAGGAAGATCTTGTCGAGCCCTTCCGCCTCCGCCTGCTCCTTCACGAGGCCGGACCCCGGCACGACCATTGCGTTGACGCGCTCGGAGACTCGAGAACCGCCGATCACGGCGGCGGCGGCGCGCAAATCCTCGATGCGCCCGTTGGTGCAGGAGCCGATGAACACGCGGTCGATGGCGATGTCCGTCATTTTCGTCCCTGGCTCAAGGCCCATATAGGCGAGCGCGCGCGCCACGGCGGCCCGCTTGCCCTCCTCGGCGATGTTCGCCGGATCGGGAACCGCGCCGGTGATGGCGACCACGTCCTCCGGGCTCGTGCCCCAGGTGACGATGGGCGGCAGGCTCGCCGCATCGAGGCGCACCTCGCGGTCGAAATGCGCGCCCTCGTCCGACGGAAGCGTCTCCCAATATTTCCGCGCCACGTCCCAGGCGCCGCCCTTCGGCGCGCGCGGCTTGCCCTTGATGTAGTCGTAAGTCTTCTCATCCGGCGCGATCATGCCCGCGCGCGCGCCGCCCTCGATGGACATGTTGCAGACCGTCATGCGGCCTTCGACGGACAGCCCGCGGATCGCCTCGCCCGCATATTCGATGACATAGCCGGTGCCGCCCGCCGTGCCTATTTCGCCGATGATGGCGAGCACGATGTCCTTCGCGGTAACGCCATCGGACAGCGCGCCGTCCACCGTCACGCGCATGTTCTTCGCGCGCTTCTGGATCAGCGTCTGCGTGGCGAGCACATGCTCCACCTCGGACGTGCCGATGCCGTGCGCCAGCGCGCCGAACGCGCCATGCGTCGAGGTGTGGCTGTCGCCGCAAACGATGGTCGTCCCCGGCAAGGTGAAGCCCTGCTCCGGGCCGACGATGTGGACGACGCCCTGGCGCGGGTCGAGTTCGTTGTAATAGTCGATGCCGAATTCGGCGCAGTTCCCGGCAAGCGTCTTCACCTGCAGCGCCGCCTCGGGATCGTCGATGCCGTGGCTGCGGTCGGTGGTCGGCACATTGTGGTCGACAACGGCAAGCGTCTTCTGCGGCGCGCGCACCTTGCGTTTGGCCACGCGCAAGCCCTCGAACGCCTGCGGGCTCGTCACCTCGTGGATGAGATGGCGGTCGATATAGAGGAGGCTCGTGCCGTCGGCTTGCGTCTCGACGATGTGATCGTCCCAAATCTTGTCGTATAGCGTTCTTTGCGCGCTCATTGCTTTGCCTTCCGCTTTCGATGGATCGTTTTAGGAATGCGGCGGCTGAAACGCAAGCCGCTTCAAACCGCTGTGCATGACGAAAGCCGCTGGCCATAGGGAAGCGCAACCCAGCGACGACGCGAACGGCGCCCGGCTCTCCTTTCTGCCGCTAGGATATCCCTACAACGAATGCGCTAAACAAAAGCAAGAAAAGCGCAAATGCTCCGATCGGCAGCGGAGTCTTGCCGGCCTTTGCGTCGCGCACGGAACGTGCAAGCCCAGCGGCAAGCACACAAACCCCAAACAGAAAAGCTGCCGCCGCAAGAGAAAAATAGCGATTGTCACAGGCCATGCAAACGACATCGCCTTGATGCCAGTACATAAACTGGAGATCGCCGTTCGTGTACGACTTGAAGACGTGGAACAGCCAATAGAAAAGAAATCCGATGAAACCCCACGACAGGATGCGAAAATACTTTCCAACATTGAGGTAAAGCGCGGCGGCCAGCGACGGCGCCGACCAGAAGATGAAATTGCCGCCTGCAAAAAATGGATAGGAGAATGGCTGCCCATCCACCGTTGTATTTGTCATCCCGATGAACAAAAGGGCTGTGCCGACGATGATGGCCCCATAGCCGAGCGACAGGCGTATCGCAAGCTCATAACCCCGCGACGCCGCCATTTTAAGTCGATCCTCTGGTGGCCCTAAGGCATTTGACGGTTTTCCAGAATCAAGGCGCGGCGACCACGAGCGTCCAGAAGGTTTTCCACTTGGTGTCCGGCTTGTACTCGCAGGCTATGCCCATGTGCGTCGCTTCGGCGAGGAGAATATTGCGGCTGTGGGGCGGGCTTTTCTTCCAGCCTTCGACGACTTCGGCAAGCGTCTTTTGCCCAACGGCGACATTCTCCGCGGCGACCCGGTAGGAATACCCCGCCGAGGTGAGGCGCTTGCCGAGATCCGCGCCATCCGGGCCGGCATGAGACATGTGATCGTGCGCCGCCATGTCCTTCGCGAGCACTGCCGCGGCGCCCGTCGCATTCGGGTCGAGCGTGAGCGTGTGCAGGCCCTTCGCCGAACGATAGTCGTTTATAAGGCGCAGCGCCTCGTTTGGGTCGAGCGCGGGCGCATCGGATGCCGGCTTCGCCGCCGCCGGAACAGGCGGTTCGCCAGAAGCGAAGTTCGAGGAGAAATTCGTCCAGATGCCGCCGATGCCGGAGGTTTGAGGCTGCGCCTGGCCGGCCGCGGGTTTGGGCGGCGGCTGCGTCTCCCTGTTCGCCGCACCGTCCGAAAAGGTCGTGAGCATCCCGCTCGACGCACAACCGCTCAAAAATGCGGTCAACAGCAATGAACGGATCGCACGCCACATCAGTCAGCCCTCACACCAGCAAGATGCCGGATTAGAGTTAGCAAATTCTTGATTGCGCGAAGCTGAATATCTCTCGATCTCGTCAACAAGATGGTGAGCTTTTCCCGCCAAAAACGTCATTTTGTTCGCTTCCGGTCCCGCTCTTCCGCCAGCTCGTTTGCGCGGTCGGCCAAGTCCTGCAGGTTCTTGGACAGTTGCTCGACAATGAAGAGCAGGGCGAAAAATCGCTCGACTTCCCCGCTTTTCTCCACGGCGCCAAATCGCGCCTCGACAGCCGCGCGATAGACGGCAAGCGCCGCGCCGGCGCCATCGAGGCTTGGCGCCCCCGAGCCCGCCGGCAGAGCTTCGGCGGTGGCTGCGAGCGAAGCGGCAAGCTCGCGCAGAAGGATTTTCAGCGGCGCCTCAAGCTGCGGGACGGCTTGAGAGAGAGGCGCCGCAAGGGCGCGCGCCAAAAGAGCGATGTCATGGCGCAGCCGGCGCAGCGTGCGGACCAGAGACTCCGGGTCGGGGCCGTCCGCGAGCCGGTTCGCGCGCTCAACCTTGGCCTCGGCGGCCTTCAGATCCATTTGCGCGATTTTGGCGCTGAGCTGGATCTGAAGCCGCATCAGGCCCTCCGCATCCGCGCCCGCATCCTCCGGCGCCGCAAGAGCCGAGACGATCCGCGCCATGCCGGCGGCCGCCTCCCCCGCCACGCGGGCCAATTGGCCATGGGCGCGGGCCGGCAGGATGAACAGCGCGACGGCGACCGCGATGGCGCTGCCGAGGCTGATCTCAAGCACGCGCTCCAGCGCCGAGGAAAGCGGATCGGTTTGCAGAACAACCGTGCCCATCAGAACGATGATCGCGGTGATGGGCGCGACCCGGTAATCCGGCTTGAACGCCGTCAGCACCGCGAGCGGCGCAACCGCCGCCACAAGCGCCAGCGCGAGCGCCGCCGGGGCGATATGAGGGAGGTTCGTTGCGACGGCCGCGCCCCAGAACGCGCCGCCCACGGTTCCGATCAGGCGGTTGATCCCGGCGCGCACCGAGCCGCCGACGCTGCCCTGGATGACGATCACGGCGGAAAGCACCGCCCAATAGCTTTGCGCAAGTCCAAGCGCCTCGCCCGCGACGTAGCTCAGAAGCGCGGCGAGCGTCATGCGCAAGCCGAACTGCAGCTTGCCGTGGTGGGTTATAAGCCAAGCCTTCATCTAATCGCGAATTCCCCCGGACCCGGATGGCTGCTCAAACCTTACGCCGGCTGGTTCGCGTAAAGCGGCAATGTTAGGCTCAGCGACTTGCACACAAAAACGGCTGGAGCGCCATGCACAGATTGATCGACGGCGTGCTTCGCTTTCAAAGCGAGATTTATGGCCAGAAACGGGAGCTGTTCACACAGCTCGGCGCGGCGCAAACCCCGTTCGCGCTGTTCATAGCCTGCTCCGACAGCCGCGTCGCGCCGGAGATCCTGACCCAGCGCGAGCCGGGCGATATTTTCGTGGTGCGCAACGCGGGCAACATCATCCCGTCCTACGGTCCGGCCTCGGGCGGCGTGTCCGCCAGCATCGAATATGCGGTGGCTGCGCTCGGCATCGAGAATGTGGTCGTGTGCGGCCATTCCGACTGCGGCGCGATGAAGGCGATCCTGCGCGAGGACAAGCTCGACAAGATGCCGGCGGTTCAGAGCTGGATCAAGCATTCGGCCGCGGCGAAGGAGATCGTCGAGGCGACGCTGCCGACCTCGTCGGACGAGGAGGCGCGGCTGCACGCGCTCGTTCACGAAAACGTGTTGTGCCAGCTCCGCAATCTGCAGACGCACCCGACCGTGGCCGCGCGGCTCGCGACCGGCCGGCTCAAGCTTTTCGGCTGGGTCTACAACATCGAGAACGGCACGGTGGACACCTACGACGCCGAGCAGGGGCAATTCGCGCCGCTGACGAAAGACTCGCGCGCGCAGGCCACCCCGAAAACGCGGCTTGCCTATTCCATGCCGGACGGCTAGTCCCGATCCGGCATTCCGGGGGGACCGTCAATGGAAGCAGCCAGCGCCGAGTTCGAAACCGAGGCCAAGCAGCTTTTCGGCCATCCGCGCGCGCTCTCCTTCCTGTTCGCGACCGAGATGTGGGAGCGCTTCTCCTATTACGGGATGCGCGCGCTGCTCGTGCTTTACCTGACGAAATATCTGCTTTTGCCCGGTCATTCGGAACAGGTCATCGGGCTGGCCACGCTGAGAAGCGGCCTCGAAGCGATCTTCGGCCCGCTCGAAACGCAGCCCTTCGCCTCGCAGATCTACGGGCTCTACACCGCGCTCGTCTATCTCACGCCCGTTTTCGGCGGGCTGCTTGCGGATCGCGTGCTCGGCCAGCGCAGAACCGTCGTCATCGGCGCGGCGCTGATGGCGCTCGGCCATTTCCTGATGGCCTTCGAGCAGCTTCTCCTGATCGCGCTTTCCACGCTGATCGTCGCGAACGGCCTGTTCAAGCCGAACATATCCACCCAGGTCGGCGGCCTTTATGCGGAAAGCGATCCGCGCCGCGACAGCGCCTATTCCATATTCTATGTCGGCATCAATGTCGGCGCATTCCTCGCGCCGCTTGTCTGCGGCACGCTCGGCGAGGAATGGGGCTGGCACTATGGCTTCGGCGCGGCGGGCGTCGGCATGCTGATCGGCCTGGCGATCTACCTGCGCGGGCTACGCGAGCTGCCGGCCGACGAACTGCAGAAGGCCAAGGCCGCCCATCACGAGCGCGATCCCATGACGGCGAAGGACTGGCGCGCGATCGTCGCGCTGCTTGTGCTGTTCATCCCGAACACGCTGTTCTGGGCGGCCTACGAGCAGCAGGGCAACACCATCGCGCTCTGGGCCGACGCCTACACCGATCGCTCCATCGATCTCCTGTTCTGGCGGGGGGAGATTCCGGTGACGTGGTTCCAGGCGTTCAACCCGTTCATGATCTTCGCTTTCACGCCGCTGATCGTGGAGCTGTGGGCCATGCAGTCGAGGCGCGGCCGCGAGCCGTCCACCGTGATGAAGATGGCGATGGGCTGCTTCGGGGTTGCGCTGTCTTATCTTGTGATGGTGTTCGCGGCCTACGATCTCGAAGGCACCGGCAAGGTGAGCTGGCTCTGGCTGTTTGTGTATTTCACGATCATCACCGTCGGCGAGCTTTACCTCTCGCCCGTGGGGCTTTCGCTCGTCTCGAAGGTTGCGCCTGCGCGCGTGCTGTCGCTCATGATGGGCGTCTGGCTTTCCACGAGCTTCATCGGCAATTTCGGCGCGGGCTGGCTCGGCTCCTTTTGGAGCAGCATGGACAAGGCGCACTTTTTCCTCATGATCGCGGGCGTCGCCGCCGCCGCGGGCGTCGCCATCGTTCTGCTGAATTGTCCGCTTCGAAAGTCGTTGCAGAACTGACGGCGCACTACCTACGCGCCCGCGACGACCGGGGCCGACGGCACTGAGGCCCATTCCGCCCAGGAGCCGTCGTAAACGGCGGCATGCTCGTTTCCGAGGATCGCAAGGCCGAGCGCAAGGATACAGGCCGTGACGCCGGAGCCGCAGGTCGTAATCACCGGCTTTTCCGGGCTAACGCCGGCGGCCTCGAAAACGGCCCGCAACTCGGCGGCGGGTTTCATGGCGCCCTCGGAGGTGAGAAGCGAGCTGTAGGGGATGTTCCTGGCGCCCGGCATGTGCCCGAGGCGCGGCGCCGGGCGAGGCTCCACCTCATGCCCTTCGAACCGCGCCTTTCCGCGCGCGTCGATAATCTGGCAGCGGCCCGTTTCCACCGCTTGGATCACGTCGGAGACATCGCGAACGAGTTCCGAATTCTTGCGCGCGGTGAAATGCCGCTCGGACCTGAGCGCCGGCGCCCCCTCCTCGACCGGCCGCCCCTCGGCGCGCCACTTCTTGAACCCGCCATTCAGCACCGCCACGTCCTCGTGGCCCATGACGCGGAACATCCACCACGCACGCGGCGCACTGAAGATGCCCTTGGCGTCGGAGACCACGATCTTCATGCCGTTGCCGACGCCCATCTTCCGCATGCGCGATGCGAATTTCTCCGGCGGCGGCAGCATATGCGGATAGGGTGAGGAGGCGTCCGAAAGCTCGTCGATGTCGAAGAACAGCGCGCCGGGGACATGCGCTTCGTCATAGAGTTCGTGGCCCCGCTTCGGCTCGCTGGGCATGGTCCAGGTGGCGTCCAGCACAACGAGGCCCGGCGCGCCGAGATGCTGTTCCAGCCAATCGGTTTCAACAAGCCATTTCGAAGACAGATCGGTCATGCTCTCCCCCACAATCGCGCGCGCTCACACTTGTTCGAAGACGTCCGGCAGCGAAGGTTTCGCTTCGAGCCACGCCGGAACCGGCAGGCCTTTGTCCCTCAGAAACTGCGGATTGAACATCTTGGATTGGTAGCGCGTCCCATAGTCGCAAAGGATCGTTACGATGGTGTGGCCTGGGCCAAGATCGCGCGCGAGCCGGATCGCGCCGGCCACATTCACGCCGCTCGACCCGCCAAGGCACAGGCCCTCCTCCGACGCCAGCCGGTACACTGCTTCAAGCGCCTCTGGGTCGGGAATCTGATACGCCCTGTCGACCGCCGCGCCTTCGAGGTTCGCGGTGATGCGCCCCTGGCCGATGCCCTCGGTGATGGACGATCCTTGCGCCTCCAGCTTGCCATGCGCGTAATAGCCATAGATCGCGGAGCCCATCGGGTCGGCGACGCCGATCGCGATCGGCGCGCGCTTCGCCTTCAGCCCGATGGAGACGCCGCCAAGCGTGCCGCCCGTCCCGACCGCGCAAATGAAGCCATCGACCTTGCCGCCGGTCTGCGTCCAAATCTCCTCGGCCGTCGTCTCGATGTGCCCCTGGCGGTTCGCGACATTGTCGAACTGGTTGGCCCAGATCGCGCCCTGCGGCTCCGACGCGTTCAGCGCCGCCGCCAGCCGCGCGGAATATTTCACATAATTGTTCGGGTTCTTGTAAGGGACGGCGGGGACCTCGACCAGCGTCGCGCCCATCAGGCGCAGCGTGTCCTTCTTCTCCTTGCTCTGCGTTTCCGGGATCACGATCACCGTCTTGAAGCCCATCGCGTTTGCGACCAGGGCCAGCCCGATGCCGGTGTTGCCGGCGGTGCCCTCGACGATGGTCCCGCCCGGCCGCAGCGCGCCGCGCCGGATGGCGTCCTCCACGATGAACAGCGCCGCGCGATCCTTCACCGATTGGCCGGGGTTCAGGAACTCCGCCTTGCCCAAAATCTCGCAGCCCGTCTCGCCGGAGGCGCGGCGCAGGCGGATCAGCGGCGTATTGCCGATGGCGGACAAAACGGACGGCTTGACGCCGGTATGGCCGGACGGAAGTGGCATGGGCGCTCGGACGATGTTGCGTTCCTTCTAAGATGAACGCGTTTGCCGGGCGGGGCAACCTTTCATGCTGCTCGTCCCGCATGCAAACGCCGCGCGTTCGTGGCGCTGGCCGCGCGCGCAAACTGTGGTATAGATGCGGCGAAGCGCAAGCCGCGGGCGGGCGTGGCGGAATTGGTAGACGCGCTGGATTTAGGTTCCAGTGACGCAAGTCGTGGGGGTTCGAGTCCCTTCGCCCGCACCAACTGGCAACGAATCCGCTCTCGTGCGCACGCCGCCGGCGGCGCCGGCGCGGTGGGAGCCGCCATGCTGTTCATCGACGCCGCCGCAATCGGACGCGCGCTGACCTTTCCGCTGCTGATCGACGCGTTGGAGACGGCGCACCGGCGGCCGAAGATCGAGGTTCAGGACGCCTTTCTCGGCGGGGATAGCGCGCATTATTTCGTGCGCAACGCCGTGGACGCCGGGCGCTTCATGCTGACGAAGGCGATCACGAGCTTTCCGGGCAACCTCGGCGCGGGGAAGCTGCCCGCGGTGCAGGCCGTGTGCATTCTTTTCGATGGCGCGGACGGGCGCCCGCTCGCGGTTCTCGACGGGACCGAAATCACCTGCTGGCGCACGGCCGCCGGCTCCGCGCTCGGCGCGAAATACCTTGCGCCGCCCCATCCCGAAACGCTGCTCATCGCCGGCGCCGGGCAAATGGCGCCGTGGCTCGTTCGCGCCCATCGCGCCGTGCGGCCGTCGCTGAAACGCGTGCTGATCTGGAACCGCACCGCTGCGCGCGCCGGAAGGCTTGCTGAAGATTTACGCGGCGAAGGCGCCGAAGCGTCGGCAACGGAAAACCTCGCCGCGGCGACGTCGGAAGCGGACGTGATCTGCGCCTGCACGCGAAGCCTAGCGCCGCTGATCGAAGGCGCGCGGCTGAAGCCGGGCGCGCATCTCGATCTCACCGGCGGGTATACGCCTGAGACGCGCGAGGCGGACGACGACGCGGTGCGGCGCGCGCTCGTTTTCGCCGACCGCCGCGAATCCGCTCTCGGTGTTGGCGACATCCTGCAACCCATCGCGAGCGGCGCGCTCGACGAAGGCGGCATCCTCGGCGATCTTTACGACCTCGCCACCGGCCGCGTCGCGGGCCGCCGCACCGCGCAGGACATCACGCTGTTCAAGAACGCGGGCGGCGCGCATCTCGACCTGATGACATGCGAGGCCGTGCTGCAGCAAGCCGGCGCCGTCGCGGCGAACTCCCGCCAAGCGAAGTGACCGGATAGACCGGCGCTTCGGCTTGCCTGTTCTTCGGGATCGTTCCGGCGGCGCGCCGGTTGCAGGGTTCGACGTTTGAGGCCTGGCGGACCATCGGGACTGGCATGGCCACGTCCGCAATCGAGGGAGCCGCGGAATCGCACATCAAATCATAAGTTTGGGTGGCGCGGAAGCTGCCGTTGCTGCTTCGGAGAGTTGGCGGCGTCGCCGGCGAAAGCCGTTTGCTGTTTCAACCACTCTCTGTCGCGCCTCACCCGCTTCTTAGCCGTTAGGCTTTTTTGGCAAACAGGATGCAGACGCCATCTGCATAGATGGTGCCGTCCACAACCCTGCAAGAGGATGGCGCTATGAAGTGCTGGCAGATGCTGCAATGCTTTCCAGACTTCGTCGACGGGTGCTCATAGTGAACTTTTTCCTGCGAGGCCTTCTTGGCGACTTGAGCCTCGGCGCTGCCGGCCAGAGCCACCGCCCCAACCGCATAGGCTCCAAGTTTCAGAACTTCGCGCCGGGAGCTGACGTTGACCTTTTTGCCGCTGTCTTCCATGGTCTTCCCTATACTGATTTGATGGTTGCCCTGCGCCGTTTTTCCGGCGCTTAGTGGTACCGCTTAAGGTCGGTGATGGCCATTAAAATTAACTCAAATCAATTTATTTTTACGATAATTCGTTCCCCCGCCACATTGGCGCAAAACCCGGCGCCGCCATTTCGACGCTTTTCTCTTGCAATATCCCGCCGCCCATGCATTCGGCGGCGCCGGCTCGTAAGCGCCTAAAGTTGCGAAGCTGCAACCGCCGCAAAAATACCCATCAACCGTCGTCCGGATCGGACCGAGGCGCCTTCGCAGGCCCGGGCCGCGCCCGCAATTCTCCCTTAACCACTCTCCGGTAGATCCTGGCTCAGCCTTGGGTTGTGCTTGGAGTTTGCGTTTACCATGGTCGGGGCGGGCGAGTTTGAGGAAGACGCAGGAAATCCGGTTCATGGACGCGCGGAAGATGAGGGCTGTGCCCTGCGTCCGCGCCATTCGCCAAGCATTCGCCCGAATCTGCCCTTGGGCTTGGAGCCGCTGCTGAGTGAGTCGCCGTTGCAGCGTGTCGTCAACGTATCCTCAAGCCGGATCATGATCGTTACAGCACTCGTGGCATCGCTTTGTGCCTGTTCCGTCCCCAGAAGCTCGCGTACGCTCGATGAGACGCAGACGCTGAGCCCCCGGGTCATCAAGGTTGGCGACCCTGTCCCGAAAGGCGGCGGCGCTTACAAGCTCGGCGATCCGTATCTCGCCGGCGGCAAATGGTATACGCCCGTCAACGACACCACCTACGACGAGGTCGGGCTTGCCTCCTGGTATGGCGATTTCTTCCACGGACGGCGCACGGCGAACGGCGAAATCTACGACATGGACGCGCTGACGGCAGCCCACCCCACCCTGCCGATGCCGACCTACGCCTCGGTTACGAACCTCGCCAACAATCGCACCGTCGTTGTCCGGATCAACGACCGCGGCCCCTATCATGACGGCCGCATCATCGACCTTTCGCACAAGGCGGCGGAGTTGCTCGGCTTTTATGGACACGGCACCGCGGCGGTGCGCGTCCGCTATTATGCGCCCGCGCCTCTAAGCGGCGACGACTCGCTCGAACGCTCGATCCTCGCCCGGCAACCCTGGGCGGCGCAAGTCGTGGGAAGCCCTCAGGCGTCCGCCCCGGCCAAGGCGACCCTGTACTCCGCGGCGTCCATGACGGTTCAGCCGTCCGTTGTCAAGGCGGCGAAGCCGTCGTTCGCGTCTATGGCGGCGAAGCCGTCGCTCATGGTTACGACGCCGGAGCCATCCGTTGTTAAGACGGCCGAGCCGCCGCTCATCGTCAAGAAGGCCGGCCCGTTCTTCGTGGCCAAGACGGCGGAGCCGCTGCTCCCGGTTAAGGCTGAGCCGCAGCTCGTGGTCAAGAAGGGGCCATTCGAAAGACCATCGAGGGAAGCCCCCGCCGGGTGGGTGACGAACGCGCGGCCGCCGTTGACAAATGCCACGGCATTCAAAGGCGCGCAGTGAGATAATTTAAAGGCTCGATGGCCTAAATCTTAGCAAAGGGTCGCACAAGTTGATATATATGCGGTCGAGTTCAGCTGGGATTCGAGCCGATGCGCCTTGCCCTACTTCTTTTGCTCCTCATTTTTTGTCCGCACTCAGCGAGCGCTCAGCCCGCGGGGGGATTCCAGACAACCGCGGCCGAAGCGATCCTTATCGATTACGATACAGGCGCCATTCTTTTCGAAAAGAACGCCGATAGGCCTTTTGCGCCGGCGAGCATGGCAAAAATCATGACGCTTGAGCTGCTCTTCAAAAAGCTCAAGGCCGGCGAGATTTCGCTTGAGACGCCGTTTCCGGTCAGCCTTCACGCCTGGAGGGACGGCGGCGCGCCGTCCCGGACGACGTCGATGTTCGTACCGCTCAATACGACCGCCACGGTGGAGGAGCTTATCCAGGGCATCATCGTGCAGAACGCGAATGACGGCGCCATCGCGGTGGCCGAATCGCTGGGCGGCTCGGAGGACGGTTTCGCGCAGACCATGACGGACGAGGCGCGGGCGCTCGGGCTTGAGAAATCGACGTTCGGAAACGCTTCAGGGCTGCCTAACCCGGCGAACCAGATGACGGCGCGGGAACTCGCCAAGCTTGCGATCTATATGATCAAGGAGTACCCCGACTACTATTCCAAATACTTCGCGCAGAGGGAGTTCAAGTTCCGGGTGCATACGTTCAAGAACATGAACCCGCTCCTGAATGCGCCGTTTACGGTCGATGGCTTGAAATTCGGCTTCACCGAAGGGGTCGGCCACGGCATCGCGGCCTCGGCCACGAAGGACGGCAGGCGTCTCGTGGCGGTGATGAACGGCTTGGCCGACAAGGAAAAGCGCGACGAGCCGCTCAAATTCCTGAACTGGGGCTTCGCCAACTTCAAGGCGTATAAGGTCTTCGACAAGGACGACCCGATCGGCGAAGCGAGGGTCTGGGGCGGCGAGAAGTGGACCGTGCCGGTGAAGGCGGAAAGCGACGTGATGATCCTGCTTCCGGTGAGCGCCAAGGATCGCCGGCTCAAGGCCCAGATCGTCTATCGCGGCCCGCTGAAACCGCCGGTCAAGAAGGGCGACAGGGTTGGCGAAGTGCGGATTACCTCCGAGTCGACCGGCGTGTCCAACTCCGTGCCTGTCTTTGCGGCTGCGGACATGGCGCCCGGCGGCATGGTTTCGAAGGGCCTCGATTCGGTTCTGCTCGGCGTGAATTCCTATGTTTCGCAGGCCGTGACGAAGCTCCTCAAGAAGCCGCCGCCGCCGCCAGCCGCCGCGGCGCCAGCCCTCTCGAAGCCGAGCTCGTGACCGAGAGAGGCAAATTCATCACGCTGGAAGGCGGCGAAGGCGGCGGCAAGACCACGCAGGCGGCGATCCTTGCGGAGCGGTTGAAGCGGCTCGGGCTGAACGTGCTGCAGACGCGCGAGCCGGGCGGCACGCCGCGCGCCGAGGCGATCCGCGACGTGCTGCTGTCCGGCAAGGCGAAGAAATACGGCCCCCTCGGCGAGGCGGTGCTGTTCTACGCCGCGCGCGAATCGCATCTGCATCTCGCCATCAGGCCGGCGCTGGAACGCGGCACATGGGTTCTTTGCGACCGCTTCAGCAACTCGACGCGCGCCTATCAAGGGGCTGCTGGCGGCCTGCCGATGTCTACCATCGACGCCATCGACAGCGCCGTTGTCGGCGAGACGCGCCCCGACCTCACGATCGTTTTCGATCTGCCGCCGGAAGTCGGCCTGAAACGGGCGGCGCAGCGGAAGGCCGCGAAAACGGCGGACGAGGGCGGGGACGCCACGCCCGACCGGTTCGAGACCATGAACATGGCCTTCCACCGCAGCCTGCGCCAGGAGTTCCTGGATATTGCGAAGGCGGAGCCCCAGCGCTGCGTCGTCATCGACGCGAGCGAGACGGAACGGCGCGTCGAGGAGAGAATCTGGTCGATTGTCCGGGACCGCTTCAAGCTGTGAACCTTTAGAGCGACGCTCATGAAATCGGAATCGACCTCACGCTCCCGGCGTCATTCGCGCGAAAGCGGGAATCCAGTAAACCCAACGCTCATCGGATACTGGGTCCCGGCCTTCGCGGGGACGGCGAAAAGTGGGTCGCGTCCGATTAAACGCACGATGCTGTAACATGGCGAAGCGCAAAACGGCCGAGGCTGACGGGCAGGACGGCGCGCCGGACCCGCTCCATCCGAAGCTGACCGAGAAACTTTGCGGGCACGGCGCGGCGGAAGACATGTTTCTCGCCGCCTTCCGGGCTGGCGCGCTGCATCACGCCTGGCTTTTGACCGGCGAGCAGGGCATCGGCAAGGCCACGTTCGCCTATCGCGCCGCGCGCTTCCTGCTGAGCCGCGACGAAAGCGCGGCGCCGGAGCCGTCCTCGCTCGACGTTCCGCCAAAACATCCGGCCGCCCGCCAGATCGCGGCGGGCGCGCATCCCTCGCTGTTCGTGCTCAGCCCGGAAACCGGCGGGACCGCCTCGATTGGCGTCGACGCCGTGCGCAAGCTGCGCGCGTTCCTCAGTCTGACCAGCCCCGGCGGCGGCTGGCGCGCCATGATTGTCGATCCCGCGAACGATCTCACCATCAGCTCGGCGAACGCGCTTCTGAAGGCGGTGGAGGAGCCGCCGCCGCGAACGGTCTTCTTCCTCGTCAGCCACGGCGCCTCGACCGTTATGCCGACGATCCGCTCGCGCTGCGTGAAGCTCGGCCTTCGCGCACTCGATCCGGCGAGCTTCGCCAGCGCCGTCTCGGCGGCCTGCGCCGCGGGCGATTTGAGCGAGCCCGGCGACGCCGACATGCAAAAGCTGTTCGCGCTGTCGTCAGGGGCTCCCGGCCGCGCGCTCGATTTTCTCGCGGGCGGCCTGCTTGCGCTCGCGGGCAAGGTCGAGCGCATCGTGGACGGCCTGCCGAGGCTCGACCGCACACTCGTCCATGAATTGATCCACGCGGCGAGCGGCGCGCGCAACGCGGAAACTTTCGACCGGCTTTGCGATTCGATCGAGGAGGCCATCGCGGACAAGGCGCGGACGGAGGCGCTGGAGCGGCCCGGCGCTGCGCAAGCCGCCGCATGGGCCGAGCTGTGGCAAGGCTTTCGCGAGCGCCGCCTTGAGCTGGAAACGCTCAATCTCGACAAAGGCGCCTTTCTCGTCGCCGCGTTCGCCGATATGCAGCGCGCCGGCGGGCGCTAGCGCGCCTATTTATGTGTCTTGCGCGGCTGGCCGAGATAGCAGACGGCGCCGCGCTCGACGCCGATAACCGGCTTCTGCAGGTCGCAGAGCCGGGCGACGAACAGCGCATTGCCGGGCCTTATGATGTCGCCGACATTGCAGAGGACCCGCACTTGATCTTCCTTGGCTTGATCCTCCGGGGCGGCTGGCGGACCCTGGTACATGTCGAGCAGCTCGCCCGTATCGCAAAATTCTTCCGCCCGCGCCGCCGCGCCGGCCGCCGCCAGCATGGCGAACGCCCCGGCAATCGTCATCCATTTCCGGTCAAGCATTCCATTATCCCTCGCTGAGAAATGCGTATCGCGGCGCTTAAGCCTACTGCCGCCCCTTTTCAAGCAGTTTTGAGGCGCGAGAGCGCTGAGCGGGCCGGAATCGCGCGAATCTCAACAAAGGCGCCTTTCTCGCGGCGGCGTTTTCCGATATTGAACGTAGGCCAAGGGAGCGGCGCGTTCGCCGCTTCAAAACGCGCTCACCCAAAAATCGATATGACCGAGACAGCAAAACCGCATTTCACGATTTCAACGGCTATTTCCTATCCCAATGGCGAGCCGCATATCGGCCACGCATACGAGGCCATCGCCACGGATGCGCTCGCGCGCTTCAAGCGGCTCGATGGGCATCCCGTGTTCTTCGTCACGGGCGTGGACGCGCACGGCCTCAAGATGAAGCAGACGGCCGCGAAGCTCGGGCTGACGCCTGACGAACTGGCGGACCGGAACACGCCCAAATTCAAGGAGATGCTGTCCGCGCTGCAAGTCGAGTACGACGACTTCATCAGCACGCGCGAGCCTCGCCACCACGAATCCGTGGCCGAGATCTGGCGGCGCATGGAGAAGGCGGGGGACATCTATCTCGCCGGCTATAAGGGCTGGTACTCGGTGCGCGACGAAGCCTACTACGCCGAGAGCGAGACGGTGCTCGGCGCGAACGGGGTGCGCCTTGGGCCGCAGGGCACGCCCGTGGAGTGGACGGAGGAGCAGACCTATTTCTTCCGGCTGTCGAAATACGAGAAGAAGCTTCTGAAACTGTATGAGGAAAATCCCGATTTCATCCTGCCGCCCGAGCGCCGCAACGAGGTCGTCAGCTTCGTCAAGCGCGGGCTTCAGGATTCTGTCGATCTCGCGGACCACGCTCGACTGGGGCATCCCCGTGCCGGATGCGCCCGGCCACATCATCTATGTCTGGGTCGATGCGCTGACGAATTACATCACCGCCGCGGGCTTCCCGAAGACGCGCTCCAAGGCGTGGAAGGAGCGCTGGCCCGCGCAGCTGCACGTCATCGGCAAGGACATCACGCGCTTCCACGCGGTGTTCTGGCCCGCCTTCCTGATGTCGGCGAAAATCCCCTTGCCGGAGCGCGTGTTCAGCCACGGCTTCCTCTACTCGAAGGGCGAGAAGATGTCGAAATCGCTCGGCAACGTCGTCGCGCCCCTCGATCTGGTGAACGCCTACGGCTCGGACCAGGTGCGCTATTTCTTTCTGCGCGAGGTGCCCTTCGGACAGGATGGCAACTTCACGCACGAAGCCATCGTGAACCGCATCAACGCCGATCTGGCGAACGACCTCGGCAACCTCGCCCAGCGCTCGCTGTCCATGATTGCGAAGAACTGCGGCGGCGCCATTCCGGAGCCCGCATCGCCGGGCGAGGCGGACGAGCCGCTCCTCACTGCGTCCGCAGCGCTTCTCGGCGTCTGCCGCGAGGCGATGGACCGGCAGGCGATCCACAAGTCCATCGAGGCGATCTGGCAGGTTGTGGGCGACGCGAACCGCTATTTCGCGGCGCAGGAGCCGTGGGCGCTGAAAAAGACGGACCCGGCGCGGATGGCCACGATCCTTTACGTAACCGCGGAAGTGGTCCGGCGCATTGCGATCCTGGCTCAGCCTTACGCGCCGGCGGCGGCGGCGAAGTTCCTCGATCAGCTCGGCGTCGCGGCCGGGGACAGGGCATTCGCCGCGCTCTCGCCGGAGGGAGCGCTGAAGCCAGGGACAAAAATCGCCACTCCACAACCGGTGTTCCCGCGCTATGTTGAGGACGAAGCGGCGGCCGTGGCGGAATAAAGTTGTTTCTGAGCCCCCTCACCCCGGCCCTCTCCCGCGAGGGGAGAGGGAGCAGGTCGCGGCCATCGCCACAGCGCAACCTCTCCCCTGTCGGGAGAGGGACAGGGCGAGGGGGGATCGCAACCCTTGGAATGAACGATGCTTGTCGATAGCCATTGCCATCTCGACTTCCCGGACTTCGCCAGCGACCTGGCGGGCGTCGTTTCGCGCGCGAAAGCTACGGGCGTCGGCCACATGCTCACGATCTGCACCAGCGTGCGGAAGTTCGGCGATGTTGCCGCCGTCGCCGAGCGCTTCCCCGAAGTGACATGCTCCGTCGGCACGCACCCGCATTCCGCGACGCAGGAGCGCGACGTCACGGCCCGCGAAATCGTCGAGCTGACGCGGCATCCGCGCGTGGTGGCCATCGGCGAAGCGGGCCTCGATTATTTCTATCAGAAAAGCAGCCGCGAGGATCAGCAGGCGGGCTTCCGCACGCACATCGCGGCGGCTCGCGAGACGGGCCTTCCGCTCGTGATCCATACGCGCGACGCCGACGAAGACGCCGCCCGCATCTTGCGCGAGGAGATGGCGCTCGGGGCCTTCAAGGCGCTGCTCCATTGCTATACGGGCGGGCGCGCGCTCGCCGAGACCGCGCTCGAACTTGGGCTTTTCATCTCGTTTTCAGGCATCCTGACGTTTCCGAAACTGGGCGAGCTGCGCGAGCTGGCGGCGTCGCTGCCGCTCGACAGGCTCCTTGTCGAAACCGACGCGCCCTTCCTCGCGCCGCACCCCCATCGCGGCAAGAAGAACGAACCCGCCTATGTCCGCCACACCGCCAAGGTGCTCGGGGATCTCAAGGGCGTGAGCGAGGCGGGGATCGCCGACATTACCACCGCGAATTTCTTCCGGCTTTTCGCCAAGGCCAAAGCCGCCGCAAGCGCGGCCTCGCCGCACAGCAGCGCCGCATGACGCTGCGCATCACGATCCTTGGCTGCGGCTCCTCGACGGGCGTTCCCCGCGTCGGCAACGATTGGGGCGCCTGCGATCCCGCGAACCCCAAGAACCGGCGGCGGCGCAGTTCGCTGCTGGTGGAGAAGATCGGCGCCTCGGGCCGCACCGTGGTCGTGATCGACACCTCGCCCGATTTCCGCGAGCAGGCTCTTCAAGCGCGCGTGGACCACGTCGATGGCGTCATCTACACGCACGACCATGCGGACCACACGCACGGCATCGACGACCTTCGAGTGTTCTACTTCAAGCAGCGCCGCCGCATCGATGTGTGGGGCGATCCGCGCACGATGGGCTTGCTTCGGAAGCGCTTCGACTATTGCTTCGAGACGCCGCCGGGATCGAACTACCCCGCGATTGTGCAAGGACATACCATCGAGAACCATGCGCCCATCGCGATCGACGGGCCGGGCGGCGCGCTGCGCTTCGAGTTTTTCCGCCAGATCCACGGCGACATCGATTCCGTCGGCGTCCGCGTGGGCGGCGTGGCCTATTCCTGCGATCTGAGCGATCTGCCGGACGACGCGCTGGATCGATTGCGCGGCCTCGATCTGTGGATCCTGAATTCGCTGCGCTACGCGCCTCACCCGAGCCACCTCACCATGACATCGGCGCTGGCCTGGATCGGCAAGATGAAGCCGAAGCGGGCGATACTCACCCACCTCCATGTCGATCTCGACTACGGCCAGCTTGCGGCGCAGCTCCCGCCGGACGTGGAGCCCGCCTACGACGGCATGACGCTGGAGCTTTAGAGCATCGTGCCGCCTTTTCGTCGCTCCCGCGATGGCGGGGACCGGTATTCGACGAGCGTCGAGATTGCCGCTTTCGCGGGAATGACGCTGAAGGGCATGAGCCTGTAGTCCGATGCTCCAGGCGCGGACGCCGCCATGATGCGCTTCGCTGGCGGTTTTGCCGTGCGTCTTGCCGGAACTCATACAACCGCTGAATTTGCCGGCTCATACCACTGGCCGGGCCGTTGGAGCATAGACGGCCGGTTAACTCTATTGGGTTCGTTTTGCAAAAACAGGTGGTTTTTAGCGGTATTATGATACCACACAGCGTCGCCTGGCAAAAGGGCCGTAACGTATGGCGATTCGTATCTTCCCTTGGCCGGGATTGCGCATGGCGATCAGCGCAGGAAAAGTTTCGCCGCGATGACGATGAGCGCGACGGTGGCGATCCACAGCGGCGCCGCGATGGCCCAGCGCCCGCGCGAGGCCTCCGCCGCCGGCGCGTTGTCAGGGTCGAGCGCATCGGCGATCCTGGCGCCGCGCTCGATCAGCTGCGGAACCTGCTTCATGGCCGCCGCGAGCGCGGCCGTATTGGCGGCGAAGCCGTTCAGCTTGGCGCGCGGCCCGAGCTGATCCGCCAGCCATTCGCGCACGATGGGCTCCGCCGCGATCCAGATATTCAGCCGCGGATCGAGCGAGCGCGCCACGCCCTCCACCACCACCATCGTCTTCTGCAAGAGCAGAAGCTCGGGCCGCATCTTCATCTGGAACACTTCGGTGTTCTCGAACAGCTGCGTGAGGAGCCGCGCCATCGAGATTTCCTCGGCGGGGCGGCCCATGATCGGCTCGCCGATGGCGCGCAGCGATTGCGCAAACGCCGCGACGCTCTGGTTCGCCGGCACATAGCCCGCCTCGAAATCGATCTCGGAGGTGCGCTGGTAGTTCTTGGTGATGAAGCCGTAGAGGATTTCGGCGAGGAAGCGCCGCTCCTTCGGGGCGAGCCGTCCCATGATGCCGAAATCGACGGCGACGAGGCTGCCGTCGCTGGGATCGACGAAGAGATTGCCCTGGTGCATGTCCGCGTGGAAGAAGCCGTCGCGGATGGCGTGCTTCAGGAAGGAGCGGATCACGTTGAGGCCGAGTTCGCGGAGGTCGAGGCCCGATTTCTGGACGGCGTCGAGATCGCTCATCGGGATCGCGTCGATCCAGTCGAGCGTCAGCACGCGCTTGGCCGTGCGCTCCCAATCCACCTTCGGGACGCGGAAGCCAATGTCGCCGGCCTTGGCGATGTTCTCCGCCATCTCGGAAATGGCCGCCGCTTCGAGCCGCAGGTCCATCTCCAGCACCACCGATTGCGCCAGCGTATCGACGGCGGCGACGGGGCGGAGGCGGCGCGTTTTCGGCGAGAGCGCCTCGGCCGCATTGGCCGCGAAATAGAAGCTTTCGAGGTCGCGCTCGAAGCGCTGCTCGATATGCGGCCGCAGGATTTTCACCGCCACGGCGCGCGCGCCGCCGTCCTTCGTGCGAACCGCGGCCTTGTGCACCTGCGCGATGGAGGCGGCGGCGAGCGGCGGGCCGAACTCGTCGTAGACCTCGCGCCAGGGCTTGCCGAAGGCGGCCTCGACTTCCGCATGCGCCCGATCGACGGAGAAGGGCGGCAGCCGGTCGCGCAGCGAGCCGAGCGCATTCGCGAGCTGCGGGCCGACAACGTCCGGGCGCGTCGCGAGGAACTGGCCGAGCTTGATGTAGGTCGGGCCGAGCGCGCGGATGGCGCGCGATAGGCGCTCGCCCTTCGCCTTCTTCTTGGCGGCGGGCTCCTCGTTCATCGTTCCGCGCAAAATGCGCAGGGGCGCGGGGAGCGTCACCGAGTTCGGGCACAAAGCCGACGCCATGCCATGCGAGCGTCGCGCCTGCCTTCGTGAGACGGTACGTGTTCTTGATTGCGTTGAGCATATTCGCGCGCGGGACCGATTCCAGTGCGGAGTAACACGCGCGGGCGTTAATGTCAGGTTTATATTCGCCGCAGCCCAGGAGCCGGGGCGCGCGGCCTTGCCTCAGCGTTGCGCGCGCTTTCCTTTCGGCGCTGCCGTCGAGTTTGCATCCCTTCGCCGCAGGCGCATCGACCGGCCGGCATCGCCGGGCTTCTTCTGTTCCAGCGCGAATGTCTGCGGCGGCGCCGTTGCCGCGATGTATCGACGCGCCCAAGCCGTTGACGGGAAAGTGAAAACTCTTGGGGGGCGTCTGGGTTGCGCCGCCCTCCGGTGGCTCTAGGTTTGTCTTTCGGGATGCGGCTCAACCACCTTCAAAGGAATCACCCATGAGCAAGTTGAAGGACAAGGTCGCCGTCGTCACCGGCGCATCGAAAGGCATCGGCGCCGCCATCGCAAAGGCGCTCGCCGCCGAAGGGGCGTCGCTGGTCGTGAATTACGCATCCAGCAAGAGCGGGGCCGAGGCCGTCGTCGCGGCCATCGCGGAAAGCGGCGGCAAGGCCGTCGCGGCGCACGGCGACGTTTCGAAGGCGGCCGAGGCGCAAGGCGTCGTCGAGGCCGCCATCCAGAATTTCGGCCGCATCGACATCCTCGTGAACAACTCCGGCATCTACGAATTCGCGCCGCTCGAAGCCATCACCGAGGATCACTTCCACAAGGCGTTCAACATCAACGTGCTCGGCCTTCTTCTGACGACGCAGGCGGCGGCCAGGCACATTGGCGAGGGCGGCAGCGTCATCAACATCAGCTCCGTCGTCACAAGCCTCACCCCCGCTCAATCGGCGGTTTACACCGGCACGAAGGGCGCGGTCGACGCCATCACCGGCGTGCTTGCCCGCGAACTCGCTCCCAAAAAAATCCGCGTCAACGCGATAAACCCCGGGTTTGTCGAGACCGAGGGCACACACGCGGGCGGGCTCGTAGGCTCCGATTTCGAGACGGGCGCGGTCGGGCAGACCCCGTTTGGACGCGCCTGGCAAGCCGGACGATATTGCGTCCGTCGCCGTTTTCCTGGCCTCGGACGACTCGGGATGGCTCACGGGCGACCGGATTGAAGCCAGCGGCGGACTTCGATAGCGCCTTCGCCAGCGCAATCGGCGAAGTGAACGCCTCGACGCCGCCGCCAGAGCGCCGCCTTCGCCTGAGGGCGGGCGTCGGGAAGCGCGCATTTCTAACGCGGCGGTCGGCGTGAGCTGGCTGGACGCCAAGAAATATGCCGGCTGGCTTGCGAAGGTCACTGGCAAAGAATGACAAACAAAGGCCATTCGTTGGCTTGATTGCTAGAGGGGCAAATCGACCCCGCCCTCCTTCTTGCAGGCGATGCTGGCTTCCTCCAGGTCGAGTTCGCGTTCGATGCGCCGGCGCGACTCATCGGTAATCTGCCCGTCCCGCAGGAGGCAATAGATGAACGCGCGTTCGGCGCCGATCAGGGCCGTTCTGAGATCGGCGGTAGCGGAGAGGCGTTCGAAGTCGCGCTCCGAATTTGCCGGCAGGCGGCCGGCGCGGTACTCGTGCCGGAGCCGCAAGCCATCGAGGATTTCCCGAGGGACGCGGCCCCCGGTTTCAAGTTCGCGGAGGCGGCGGCGGGCGACATCCAGCGCTTTCCAGCGTGCGGCGATTTCCGCTTCATGTTCCCGCTTCCGCTCGGCTGCGGTTTGGTCCGCGAGCCCGAGCCATCGGACCACGCCCGGCAACACGGCGCCCTGGCCGACCAGCGTTATGACGATGGCGCCGAAGGTCACGGCGAGAATGAAATCCCGATAGGGAAATGGGGCGCCCGCCGCTGTGGTCAGCGGTATGGCGAGCGCCGCCGCAAGGGAAACGACGCCCCGCACCCCGATAAACCCCAGAATAAAACTCCACTGCCAGGGCGGAGTCGGGTCGCGGCGCGCCAGCGAGGGGCTCAGCCAGCGCGGCAGGTAGACGGCGGGATACACCCAGATAAAGCGGGCGACGATGGCGACGGCCACGATCAGCAGCGTGCTAAGCGCAAGGTCGCCAAGGACAAGCCCATCCCGATGATAAAGGATGGTCCGCGCCTGCAAGCCCATGACCAGAAAGATGAAACCCTCCAGCAGATACACGACCAGATCCCAAAAGAAGATTCCCTGCAGCCGCGTCGCCGCCGGAATGAGCAGCGGCCCGTTCCAGCTTACGAACAGGCCCGCGGCGACGGTTGCAAGCACGCCCGACCCTCCGAATTCCGCGGGAACCCAGAAGGCGGCGTAGGGCGTCATCACCGCCAGCGTGATTTCCACGCGCGGATCGCGGACCCAGCGGCGGAGGCGAAGGCTCGCCCAGCCAAGCGCGATTCCGTAGGCGATCTCGCCGCCTACGATGAGCGCGAACGTCCCGAACGCCTCCACGGGATTGAACGCCCCGGCGCCAACCGCCGCGATGGCAAATCGATAAAGGATCAGCGCCGTGGCGTCGTTGGCGAGGCCTTCGCCCTCCAGGACGACGAGAAGCCGCGGGATCCCCAGGCGCCGCGCGATTGCGAGCGGCGCAACCGTATCGGGAGGCGCCACGATTGCGCCGAGAACGAAGGACGCGGCAAGCGGCATTCCAAGCAACCCTTGAGCCGCCGCCGCGATTGCGCAGGCGGTGAAGATCACGCCGCCGAACGCAAAGAGAACGATCGGGCGAAGATTGAAGCGAAATTCGCGCCAGCTCATCGCCACGCCCGCCGTATAGATCAAGGGCGGGAGGATGCCGAACAAGACAAGGTCCGGGGCCAATTCGAGGCTCGGAAGTCCGGGAATGAGGGCGAGGCCCAGTCCCGCAACAACCATGAGAATGGACGGCGCAATCTGGAGCCGCCGGGCGAGAACGTCGACCGCCGCCAGGACCGCGAGGAGCGTCAGGAACATACCCATCATGGCCGTCTGCCTGTCGGTTGATGCGGCTGCCGAAAGAAAACAGCTCCAAAGCCGGTTTGGCTTCCCGGCAAAGCGACCTGCCGCCGCCGCTTCCGCCTCGGGGCGCAGCTCAAGCGTTTGTGGCGCAGGCGACCAGAGCCTCGACCTTGGCGTCCAGCGCCTTCGCTGCGGCGAGCAGGCCGGGATTGCCGTCTATCCCAATCAGCGAAGAAGGACGCACATAGAAAAGGCTCGCTCCGTCGCCGTCCGCCCCGTCCACCAGCAGAAGCTCCACGGGGACGAACAGGCCGGCGGCGATGTCATGGCGGAGCATCGTGATGGCGATCAGGGGATTTCCGAAGACCCATCGCACCGCCTTGCGCCGCAGGCCGAAGATCGGGGTCCAGCTCCCGTGATCGATTTCCGAAAAACAGCGTGAAGCCGCTCTCGCCGATAAACCGCTTCTCGACCTCGCGGGCATAGTCCGCTTCGCTGGCGGCATCCTTGGCGGCCGCGACAATATCGGACGCCGAAGCGTAACCGACCAGATTGCGCAGACGCTTCAGCACTTCATCGAAAGGCAGAGGCGTGGCCGCCTCGACCCGAACTCCCGTGAATTCTTTTGCCGTCAATGACGATTGGGCTGTCATAGGTTTCTTCCGTTGCATGGATTTGCGCTACCGGGCGGCGCCTTGCCGCCAACGCCAGATGCAACCCTTCACCGGGCGGAAGGATGCGACGCGAGGCCATGCCCACCGCGGACCGCTCCTTTTGCGACCCCTTTAAAGGGGATCGCGTTGTTCCGATCTTCGAACGAATCCCACACTGGCGGAAGAAAGTCCGATGACCCTTATTGCAACCCGCGCTCACCAGATGTTTCCCGTGCTCGACGCGGCGCAGATCGAAGCGGCAAAGCGCTTCGCAAGCGGCCCCGCGAAGGAGTTCGCGCCCGGCCAGGCGGTGTTCGGCGCGGGCGAGCGCCACGCTCCAGCTTGGCTTGTGCTGAAGGGCTCCATCGATGTCGTGCGGCGCGACGGCCTCAATCGCGAGGCGGCTATCATCAGCCATTGCGCCGGCCAATTCTCGGGCGAGGTCAGCCAACTCTCGGGACGGGAATCGCTCGCCGCCGGCCGCGCCGGTCCGAAGGGATGCTCCGCGCTTCCGTTCGACGCCGCCCATGTCCGGGCCCTCATGGTCGGCTCCGCCGAAGTGGGCGAGATCGTGATGCGCGCCTTCATTCTGCGCCGGGTCGGGCTGATCGAGGACGGCGGCGCCGGCTCCGTGCTCGTCGGCAATCCCGGCGCGCCCGATCTCGTCCGGCTGCAAGGCTTTCTCGGCCGCAACGGCTACCCTCACACGGTCATCGACGCCGCCGGCGATCCGGACGGCCGCGCCATCGTCGAGCGCTTTGGCGTGCTCCCGGACGAACTGCCCTTGATGCTGTGTCCGAACGGAACGGTTCTCAGGCGCCCCACCGACGCCGAAGCCGGCATGTGCCTTGGCATAACCCCGGAGCTCAATCCGGAAAGCGTCTACGATGTTGCGATTGTGGGCGCGGGACCCGCGGGGCTGGCGGCGGCGGTCTATGCCGCGTCCGAGGGGCTGTCGGCGCTCGTGCTCGATGAGCGCGCCTTTGGCGGCCAGGCGGGCGCGTCGGCGCGCATCGAGAATTATCTCGGATTTCCGAGCGGCATCTCAGGCATGGCGCTCGCCGGACGGGCGTTCAATCAGGCGCTGAAGTTCGGCGCGGAGATCGCCATTCCGCTCGAAGTGGCGCGTCTCCACTGCGACGATGGCGAACAACAGTCCGGCGCTCCGATGCGGGTGGAGTTCACCAACGGCGAAAGCGCGCGGGCGCGAACCGTCGTGATTGCGTCCGGCGCGCGTTATCGCCGGCCGCCGATCGCGAACCTCGCCACCTTCGAGGGCAGGGGCATATCCTACTGGGCGTCGCCCGTGGAGGCGAAGCTGTGCGAGGGGGAGGAGGTCGCGCTGGTCGGTGGGGGCAATTCCGCTGGGCAGGCCGTGGTCTTCCTCGCGCCGAAGGTGAAACGCCTGCATCTCGTGGTGCGCGGGGCCGGCCTGGACGCGTCGATGTCGCGCTATCTCATCGACCGGATCGCCGCCCTGCCCAATGTCGAGCTGCACACCGGAACCGAGGTGACCGCGCTGGAAGGCGACGAGGCGAGCGGCCTCGTCGCGGCGGAGTTTCGCGACCGGGCGACCGGGAAAACGCATAGATGCGCGCTGCGTCACCTGTTCCTCTTCATTGGCGCCGAGCCGAATGCGTCCTGGCTCAACGCCTGCGTCGCGGTGGACAAGAAAGGGTTCGTGATCACGGGGACTGCTTGCGCCGGCGCGGACCGCGCGGGCTCCCGTCCTCTGCTTCCGCTTGAGACAAGCCGCGCCGGCGTTTTCGCTATCGGCGATGTGCGGGCGGGCTCGACGAAGCGCGTTGCGGCGGCGGTCGGTGAGGGCGCCGCCGTCGTGGCGCAGATTCACAGCGTGCTTGCCGCCGGATGAATACGCACCGTCCCACTCGAAGGCGGCGCGCGCGCCGCCCGCGGCTGCGTCCACTCGCCGATGTCCGGCAGTTTCAGGATTCCGGCCAGCCTCCTGGCCGCCAATTGCGCGCCGTGTGAATGACATGGAGGATCACGATGCGTTCGCCCTCCGCCCCAGTATCAATCGCGTAAGCAACGATGTAGGGCAGGCCGGTAATCGACTTCTCCAAGGTTCCTTCAACCCGGCCTTTCCTGCCCGTGCTTCGGACGCCGAGCTTGCGGCCAGCTTCGCGGATCGCCGCCGCCACTTTCCTCGCTGCCTGCGGATTCTCGCGCGCAATGTATGACGCGGCATGCTTCAGATCGTCCAGCGCGCCGCGCGACCAGAAGACCGGGCGCGTCACTTCGCCCGCGCACCCGCCTCGATGGCGGCGTCAAGCTCGTCCATGGCCTCGCCGTGGGGCACGAGACGCCCCTCCCGCATGTCCGCGAGCCCGCGCGCGACGCCATCCAGAATGCGGTTTTCCTCCTCGACATAGGAGGCGACGGCCTCTGCGGCGAGCGCGGCGGCGGGCCTGCGCGTCCGCTCCGCAAGCTCGGCGAGCTTCCGTTTAAGATCGGGTTTGAGTTCGATGGTGAGCGTGCCGGTCATTCGTTCATACGCCTCGTTGCCGGAGGGGAGTTTAGCAGATCCGGCGCCAATATCCCAAGACATGCGCAAAGAGTTAGCGGCGCGCCTCCTGCGGCTGCGTCCACCGGTCAGGCATCGACATAGGCCAGGGTGCTTTGGGCTTGCGGGACCGGCAGGCCATCTTCGATCAGGCCGTCGATGTGGAAGCGGATCGCCTCGCGCATGGCGTCTTCCGCTTCGCGCGCTGTGCCTCCGGTCGCGACGCAACCCGGCAAATCAGGCGCCGCCTCGAAATCCGGCGCATAGTCTTGGCGCTCGTCCGGCTCTCGGAAATCGCCGAAGGCGACATCGTCGCCATCCTCGCGCGAACGGAAGAGACATTCGGCGAAGCAACCCGGCTTCGCTACGAATCTCTGCTCGCCGCTTGTCTTCGCGACATCGCAATCGATCCGCTTTGCCTCGGCAGCGCCGCGCGTTTCGAAATCGGGGAGGGCATCCGCACCTTTCATCTTCGGCATGGCCGGGCGCGCGTCCCTCCCGCGTCGCGTGTGCGAAAGCCGAGGCATTTCCTGCTCTACCGCGCGCTGAAGCCCGATATTGTAGGCGTCGGCCGCGTGCTGCACGACGCCATGGATTTGCCGCAGCATGTCCCCCCGGCCCATGGCGACGAGACCTGAGCGCAGCATGCGCCTCAGCGGCGCGCCTCCTGCGGCTGCGTCCATTCGCTGATGTCCCACAGTTTCAGCGTTTTGTCGTCGCCGCCGGAAAGCGCGAAGCCAAGCGGCCAATTCTGGCTCATCGCTTCGTAACAATCTCCTTAATGCTGGTAACAAAAAACTGGCCATCAACATATGTTAAGGCTACCTTGCTTTGCCCGCGCCCGTTAAGATGCTTCTTGCCATCAGAAACGTGAAATTCATAACTAAACATGATCAAGTAATGCCGATTATCATCAGATGATATTTGTAGAGTATCTGGAACCAGCGTGTATTCCCTGATAGGCCATATTTGATCATATAATTGCTTGTACATTATAGCAACCTTGCGAGACACGAGGCCCTTATCGAAATAATCGACTTGGTCAGCGTAATGCTCTCTATTCTTTAGATGCTCCTCCGTGATGAATTGCTTTATTCGGGCTAGGGCATCATTGGCCACTGGTTGCGGCTGCTTGATCTCCGGGGCGGCAGTCTCCCCCGCCGGATAAAAATCGCCGGTGAGCGAGGTGGATTCCCACGGCGTCTGCTCGCCCTTCGTCTGCGCGCGCACGGCGACGCGCACGCGCTTGAAAACCTCCTCGATCTTGAGCCCCGGCTCGGCCATCGCTTGCGCCAATGCGGCAGTGTAATAGCTGTTGCCGCCTGCTGGCCCGTCCACCGCCGCCTTCCCGGGCGCGGTCGAGAACGCGACGAGGCTGCCGCTCGGCGCATCCACGCGCGCAAGCCCGCGCAGGCCGCCGCGCGCATAGCCGAACGGATTGTCGCGGCAGGCGTCCAGCACCACCACGGCGAGCCGCGTCTCGGTGTTCTCCAGCATGCTCATGATGTCCGACAGGCTCACCGAGTTGATGGCGACATCGCCTTCGCTCTCGATCCGCGCGTCCACGGGGATGAGGTAGTTCTCGCCCTTCACCTGCACGCCGTGGCCAGCGTAAAAGATGAAGGCGGCCGCGTCCTTGCCGCGCTGGCGCAGCGTGGCGGCGAAGGTCTGCACGGCGCGCTTCATGTCGCGCTGGTTCGCGTCGTAAAGTTCGATGGCCTCGAAGCCCTGCGCTTTCAGCTTCGCGGCCATGAGGCGTGCGTCGTTGACGGGGTTGGCGAGCGGGGCGCGGGCGTAGGCCGAATTGCCGATGACGAGCGCGACGCGGTTCCGCGCCTCTTCAGCGAAGGCGCCGCCGCCCAGCAACAAAAGAGCGAAGCAAACAATAAAACGCGCGAACGGCATGGAAGCGGCTCCAAATATTCCGCCCGCTTTATCATAAAAACGCCGCCGCCGCCAAGCTTCGCCGCGAAGCGGATGCAGCACATGGTCGGCAGGCTCGCACGAGGCGGAGCAATCGGCGTCACTTCCCCGGCCTTTCCCGGATCAGCCCCTCCTGCGCGACCGACGCCACGAGCCTCCCATCGCGCGAGAAAATCTCGCCACGGCAGAAGCCGCGCGCCGCCTGCGCGCTTGGGCTGTCCTGCACATAGAGCAGCCATTCGTCGGCGCGGAAAGGCCGGTGGAACCACACCGCGTGATCGAGGCTCGCCAGCATCAGGCGCGGGTCGAACAGAATGCGGCCGTGCGCGATCAGCGCCGTGTCGAGCAGCGAAAAGTCCGACGCATAGGCGAGCACGCATTGATGCAGGCGGAAATTATCGGGCAGCGGGCCGTTCGCGCGGATCCAGAGATGTTGCTTCGGCTCGATTTTCTCGCGGCTGAAATAGCGCGACAAATCGACGGGGCGCAGCTCGATGGGCCGCTCCTTTTCCCAATAAACCCGCACCACATCGGGCAAATTCGGCAGGAGCCGCGCCTTCAGCTCATCCTCCGAGGGAAGCGATTTAGGCGGCGGCACATCCGGCATCGCGGCCTGATGCTCAAAGCCCGGCTCAGCCTTGTGGAAGGAGGCGGCCATCGAGAAAATCGCCTGCCCGTGCTGGATCGCGACCACGCGCCGCGTCGTGAAGCTGCCGCCGTCGCGGATGCGGTCCACCTCGTAGACGATCGGCGCCTTCGGATCGCCCGGCCGCAGGAAATAGGAGTGGAGCGAATGCGCGAGCCGGTCCTCAGCCTCGACGGTGCGGTCGGCGGCGACGAGCGCCTGCCCCACCACCTGCCCGCCGAACACGCGCTGCCAGCCATTTTGCGGGCTGCTGCCGCGGAAAAGATTGTGCTCCAGCTGCTCCAGGTCGAGTGTGGAGAGGAGTTCTTCGACGGCTGCCATGGCGTTCTCCCGCTATACAGCGAGATAACGGGCGCCTACATTATTCTGTCAAGCACACCTGCGACGGAGAAGGAAAACCGACGTGACCCAAGCCGCGATAAGCCGTTTCGACATCGTCATCTGCGGCGGGAGCTTTGTGGGCCTCGCCTTGGCGCGCGCGCTTACCGCCGAGGCGCACGGCGCGTTTTCCATCGCCATCGTCGAGCAGCGCCTCCCGGCCGGCCCGGCATCGGCCTCTTCCGACGGACGCACCGTGGCGCTGACCGCGTCGGTGAAAGCCATGCTGGAGGCCATCGGCGTGTGGCAGGCGCTCGACGCGAAGGCCGAGCCGATCCGGCGCATGGAGCTGTCCGACTCCGCGCTCGACGCGCCCGTGCGGCCGAGCCTGATCAATCTCGACGCCAGCGAGACGCCGAGCGGCGAGCCGACCGCGTATATCGTCGAGAACTCCGATCTTCTGCCCGCGCTGATCGCCGGGCTCGACAGCGCCGCGCATGTGCGGTTTTTCGCGCCGGATAGCGTTTCGGCGTTCGAAGTGCGTGACGAAGAGGTGGACATTACGCTCAGCTCCGGCGAGGCGCTCGGCGGCAAGCTCTTGGTGGCGGCGGACGGGCGGAACTCCGCGCTGCGCCAGATGGCGGGCATCCAGACCCAAGTCTGGCCTTCGGACAGGGTGGGGATCGTGGCGACTGCCGGCGTGGAAATCCCGCATGAAGGCGTCGCGCGCCAGCATTTCCTGCCCGCCGGCCCCTTCGCGATCCTGCCCATGCGGGGAAACCGCGTCTCGGTCGTCTGGACCGAGAAGGCTGACGTCGCCAAGCGCATCCTCGCTGAAGACGCCGCGACCGTGCTCGACGAGTTGTCGCGCCGCTTCGGCCCTGAGCTTGGCGCGCTGACGCTTCTGTCCAAGCCGCAAGCCTATCCGCTCACCATGACGCTCGCGCGCGACTTCGTGCGCCCTCGCTTCGCGCTTGCCGGCGACGCGGCGCACGGCCTGCATTGGATCGCGGGCCAGGGCCTCAACCACGGGCTGAAGGATGTCGCCGCGCTGGCGGAGACGCTGATCGACGCGGCCCGGCTCGGGCTCGACATCGGCGCGCTCAATACGCTGAAGCGCTACGAGCGCTGGCGGCGCTTCGACAGCACGACCTCGGCGTTCGCCGCCGTCGCGATCAACACGCTGTTCTCGAACGACAGCATCGGCTTGCGCATGCTGCGCAGCGCGGGGCTTCGCAGCGTGGACCGCATCTCAAGCCTGAAGAACTTCTTCATGAAGGAAGCGGCGGGCCTCACCGGCGAAGTCCCGAAGCTTCTCAAGGGCGAAGCGCTTTAGCCCTCCCCGTCTCTAGGCCGAAACGCAAAACGCCAATTTTCAGCGCCGCTCTAAACCGGGCGGCCCCGCGCCATGTCGCCATAGGCGCCGGGGAAGGCATGTTAACGAAGGATGAACGCTATCGCTAGCGCCGCGGGGATTTAATAGTTAGACGGGGCCGACTGTGAACCGGCTGCGGCCTACTCCGTCGCGATGCTCGGCTGCTGGCCCAGTTCGGCGCGGCGGCGATATAGCCCTGCGAAATCGATGGGGTCGAGCAGCAGCGGCGGGAAGCCGCCCTCGCGCGTCAGGTCGGCGACAAGGCGGCGCACGAACGGGAACAGCAGCGCCGGGCATTCGATGAACAGCACCGGCTGGATCGCCTCCTCCGGCAGGTTCCTCAACACGAACGCGCCCGCATAGACGAGTTCCACATTATACAGCACGCCCTCTTCGCTCTTGGCCTCGCCCTCCAGCGAAAGCCCAACCTCATAGGCGTCTTGCTGGAGGTTGCGAACCTGAACGTTGAAGTTGATCTGCAGGTTCGGGTTCTTGCCCGGCCCGCGCAGGAAGCGCGTCGCGTCGGGGCACTCGAAGGACAGATCCTTGATGTACTGGCCAATGACGTTGACCTGCGGATGCTGGCCGCTGTCCGGTCCCGGTTGCGGGACGCCGCCGCCATTCTTTCCGTTGTTTTCGGCCATGGTTCAATCTCCGCAATTCCCGGGTGGCTTCCGCGCGCGCATGCGGATTTGCCGCAGGCGGCGCGCACTGACGGGAGCTAGCATGGCCAACGGCGAACTGCAACGGCTTCGGCGCGCTCGATCCGGCGCCGTCCCAAGATAATGGACAGGCGCCGCCGTCCGCCGTCTATTTCGGTTGCACGGGATCATTCCGCCGGCGTTGCGACAAGCTGGGATCGGCCGCGGGACAGCGCCCAGATCGCGAGCGCGCTGGCGAAGATGACGCCGGCAATGGCCGCGGTCGCCATCAGCACCGCCTCGAAGCCGCCGCGCCGGTGCAAAGCGCCGATAATCGGCGCAGCAAGCCCGCCCACCGTGTAGCCGACGAAGAAGCGCAGCGAATAGACGCGGTTGCGCATCTCGTCCGGGACGTATCGCCCGATCATGGCGTCGTTGACCACCACCTGGCCGTAGATTGCCGCCGTTACAAGGGTGAGCCCCGCCGCCATCGGCAAGCCGGTTGCGCCCGCCGCGGCGAGCAGCCCGGCGAACTGCATCAGCGAGAGGCCCACGAAGATCGCCGGCAGCTCAAGCCGGTCGATGAGCCGCCCGACCGTGATTTGGGTGAGCGCGCCGCAAAAGAAGATGCCCGTGGTCAGCCACCCGGTAAGCTCCAGCGGAATCGCCGCGCCGAGGCGCTCGTCGATCACCTTCGGCATGGCGATGGTCGTAATGTTGAACGTCAGGCCGCCCGCGAGGATGGCGGTCATGAACAGCGAAATCACCATGATCAGGCGCTTGCGGTCGACGGCGAGCTTATGGCTGGCGATGCCCTTCTTGCCCGTGGCGCGGCGGTCCCTTACGAGGAGCACGAAGGCGAGCCCCGTCGCGATGAGCACGGCGCCTGGCACGAAGAAGGCCGCGCGCCACCCGAACCATACCGCCAGCGCGCCGCTGACGCCCGAAGCGAGCGCGGCGCCGAAATTCCCCCAAACGCCGTTCACGCCGAGCGCGCGACCGAGCTGCTTGGCGTTGGCGACGATCATCGCGCTGCCGATGGGATGATAGATCGCGCTGAAAACGCCGACAAGGAACAGCGCGGCGGCGAGCATGGCGAAGCCGGTCGAGGCGGCGACGAGGAGGCAAGCTGCGCCGTATCCGAAGAAGAACGCCGTCAGCAAGGCGCGCCTGCCGAAGCGGTCCGCGAGCCACCCAACCGGCAGTGCGAACACTCCGAAAGCCAAGAAAGCGCCGGTCGTGAGCCAGATCAGGTCGCTATAATCGCGGTGCAGCTCGGCGGCGATGGCGATGACCGCGGTAGGGAAGATCAGGAGCACGAAATGGTCGAGCGCATGCGCCCAGTTCACGAACAGGATCGTCCGGTTCGTTCCCCTCTCATCGGCTGTCATGTAACTTACTATCCCGCCTCGCGTTCGATGGTCTGACTTTAATCTAATGCGGGCGCTGAGCAAACCTTCTTGGGTTCGGCGGCGAGTGCGTCTGCGGTCCGTTCCTGCAAACATGCGTCCGTGCCACATGTCTGCGATCGCGTCGATCTATAGCGAGGTCCGCATATTGATGTCCCCGCGCTCGCAATGATGATTGAGTATGCTTCACAGCGTCTCGATTTTTTACTACTAAAAAATGCATTAAGTTGCACCTCCAGGAGTATTCTGGAAACATACGCGTAGATTTTTTGCTTCGAATCAACCAGATTCCGCTATATTCAACCTAAGATTGTGAAACAGCGGAGAATATGGATGAAGGCGGATATCGGTCGCTCTATATTCGCCTATGTGCCGGGGATAGATGGACTGCGCGCTCTCGCTGTTCTTTCTGTCCTCGTCTTCCACCTCAACGAGGCGCTGCTGCCGCGGGGCTATGTCGGCGTAGACGTCTTCTTCGTCATTTCCGGCTTTGTCGTCACAGGCTCCCTCATGGGACTGCGCTTCGAGCGCTTGCGCGACCTCATGACGTATTTCTATGCGCGCCGCCTACTCAGGATCGCGCCGGCGCTGACTGTCATGCTGCTCGTGACGACGCTTCTTGCAACGCTGTTCATCTCGGAAAGCTGGCTCAACAAGTCACTGAACCACGTCGGCGCTAGCGCCTTCTTTGGGTTCAGCAACATCATCCTCGCCTTGCAGACCGATAGCTATTTTGCACCCACCGCCGCATACAACCCCTATCTTCACACTTGGTCCCTCGGAGTTGAGGAGCAGTTCTACCTCGTCTTTCCCTTTCTTATGTACTGGCATCAGCATCGTGTCTGGAAGAATGGAAGCGATTGGCTCACACCCGCGATTATCGCGGCGGCGTCTATCGCCTCACTGGCGCTCTGCTACGCGCTCACGGCGGGCGCCTGGCGTTACGCCTTCTACATGATGCCGCCGCGCTTCTGGGAACTGGGCGCCGGCATGCTGCTCTGCCTGACGATGACGCAATGGCGCGCGCGCATCGCTGAGTTTCCAGCTGAGGCCGCGGGCGCCGCCGCCCTCGCCAGTGCTGGCTTGATTGTGCTGCCAATGGCGCTGCCCCTGAGCGGCGGTTTTCCTTTCCCGTGGGCGATCTTGACTACGCTTGGCGCGTCCGGCGCCATCGCGCTTGTCTGCGCGCGCCGCGACGGCGCCCTGGCCGCGCTCCTTTCAAGTCCGCTTGCGGTCGCAATTGGCAAACGCTCCTACTCGATTTATCTGTGGCACTATCCGGTCTATGTCTTGTACCGCTGGACGGTAGGCCTGGAGGGCTGGATAACGGCCTCGTCCGCCACGCTCTTCGTGTTCCTCCTTGCCGAAGCTTCTTATCGCTTTGTCGAAACGCCTGCCCGCCGAAGCAGGATCGTGCTCGCCATGCCGCGCGAGCAAATCGTGGTCGCGAGCCTCGCCATCGTCGCGCTTTGCGCCGGGACCGCCGTAGCGACCATGAAGGCGAAGCCGAAGCTGCTTCTAAGCCGAACAGCGGACCATAATGTCTGGTATGCGGACGAACTCAGGGAACTGCCGCCCGAACACACTCGCTGCTCGCTTATCGAGCGGGCCGGCGTTTTCGAGGGCGGCTCGGTCAAGACCTGGGTACCGGAAAACTGCCGGATGAAGCCCGCGCGCGGGCGTCTCTTTGTCATCGGCGATTCCCATGCGCTGCATTACATCCCCATCCTGCGGCGCTTCGCGGCCTGGCATGGCGCCGAGGCGCGCGTCTATACGGCGCCGGGGTGCGCATTCCTCGGCCTTATGGAGGTGGAAGCCGGCTGCGCGGATAATTTTGCTCCGGCGCTTGCGGAGGTTCGGCGAAACCTCAGGCCTGATGACGTAGTCTTCTTACCCTCTCTGCGCTTGCGGCGCCTTATCAACCAATGGGGGCCCGAGCAGACGCCTGCGATAAGCCCGCACAAGGAGGAGGAGGCGCGCATCGCTGGCGTGGCTGAGGCTCGCGCGGTTCTAACGGATTCTGGCGCCGCTGGAAGCCGCTTTGTTTTCGAGGCGCCAACACCGATATTTCGCAGCCCGCCATTCCGCTGCCTCGACTGGTTCAACTCGGAAAACCCTATTTGCAAGCCGGGGTTTGTAATGCCGGCGCCCGAACTGGAAAGGCTCCGAGCGCCGATCCTCTCGGCGATGCGCGCGCTTCAGGGCAGCCTGCCGCGCATCGAAATCTGGGACCCTTTCCCGGCGTTCTGCGATGAAAGAGTGTGCTCGGCCCTGGGGAAGGAGGGGCCATTTTTCTTCGACGCCGATCATTTGAGCGGGCTTGGCAACGACCGCCTGTATCCGAGGTTCGAGGCGTTTATGGCGCCGCTGTTCGGGATTGAGGCTGCGAGCCCGCAGCGCCGGCAGGCCGATCTAGGGCTTGGGCCCCATTGAACCCGGTAGCCATTGCGCACATGCGATGAGCTTGTCCTCTGTCATCGTTGCGCGCGCATCGCGTTTAACGATAATATAGGTTTTCACGTTAATCTTGATACGGCATATCCAATTCCTGGCAGGAAACGGCGTCGCGGCCTGCACCGCGCCTGGCGCGAGCGAGGAGGCTCTCATGACGTGGGTTCCAGGAGCGGCTGCGCTTGCCGTTCTCTTCATCATTTTGCTCGCCACGAGCCTGCGTATAGCAAAGGAGTATGAGCGCGGCGTCGTCTTCCGCCTGGGACGCCTCGCGGGAGAACGCGGTCCCGGCCTCTATCTGCTTTTCCCTTTCATCGAGCGGCAGATCCTGATCGACCGGCGCGTCGTTACCGCGGCGGTGGAGAAGCAGGAGGCGATCACAAGGGATAACGTCCCGGTCAAAGTCGACGCCGTCGTCTGGTATTGGATCGTAAATCCAGGCAAGTCCGTCGTTCGCGTTAAGAACGTCGATACGGCTGTCACCCAGATCGCGCTCACGACGCTTCGCAATATCATCGGCCGTCACACGCTGGATGACGTGCTGAAGGAGAAAGATAAGCTTGCGGAGGAGATGAGAAAGAACATCGACGATGTGACCGAGCCTTGGGGCGTTCAAGTCCAGATGGTCGAAATGAAGGATGTCGTCATCCCGGAATCCATGCAGCGCGCAATGGCGCAGGAAGCAGAGGCGCTGCGCGAGAAACGCGCGCGCATCATCAAAGCCGAGGCCGAGATGGAAGCGGCGCAGCGCCTGCGCGAAGCGGCCCAGATCATCATGGACAGTCCGGCTGGACTGGAGCTTAGGCGCATGCAAATGATTACCGAGGTCGGCGCCGAGCAAAACACGATGACGGTGGTGATGATGCCATCGGAATTTGTCTCGATGGCCCGCGCCATCGCGGACATGAAGCCGAGGGAGACCAAGAAGGACTAGGTGCGGGGCTGGCGGCCTTGCCCGGCCGAAATGAAGCGGCTCAGCTCACCGCCAGGCCGCGAGCGTCTCTCAGGGGCGCCGGAAACTATCGGAGGCTTTGTCAAGGCCGGTCTCGTGGCCGAAAGAATTATGCGGATAGAACTTGCGTCCCCTTCTCAACCATCCTTAAGTCCAAGAGGATAGTTTCGTCTTGATCGTCCGGCATGGCTCGACAATGATGTCGTGTGGTGACGGTTGCCTAAGGGCTTTCGCATGAGTGAAGACACGCTGGCGCGGCTGGCGGCCACAATCGCCGCGCGCCGTTCTACCACAGCCGCTGCCTCCTACACGAAATCGCTGCTCGATAAAGGCGCTGCCGCCTGCGCCAAGAAGCTGGGCGAGGAAGCGGTCGAGACCGTGATCGCCGGCGTCTCCGAGAGCGACGAAATGCTTTGCGCCGAGGCGGCGGATCTCGTCTATCACCTTCTCGTTCTGCTCGAGTCTCGCAACGTGCCGCTGGACGCCGTGTTGAGCGAGCTGGACCGGAGAACGTCGCAGTCGGGCCATGCCGAGAAGGCTTCCCGGCCATCAAGCGGAAATGCGCCATGAGCTTGCCATTGCCCGTCCTGGAATTCGAGCCGCGCCAGTCCTTGGAGCTGACGCCTTATCGCACCTTCACGCGCGCCGAATGGGCGGAACTGCGGAATGGCGTGCATCTCGCGCTGAGAGACGAAGACTTGGCGCGGCTCTCCGGCCTTATCGAGCGCATCTCGCACGACGAGGTGACCGACATATACCTGCCGGTGTCGAAGCTTGTGAACTATTATGTGCGCGCGGCCCAGCTTCTTCATTCAGCGACCTCGAAGTTTTTCGCGCGCGGCGAGGCCAAGACGCCGTTTATCATCGGCATCGGCGGAAGCGTGGCCGTCGGCAAGAGCACCTCGGCCCGCGTGCTGCGCGAGCTGCTCGCCCGGTGGCCGAACCATCAGCGCGTGGACCTCGTCCCAACGGATGGCTTCCTTTGGTCCAACGCCGAGCTCGAGCGGCGTGGCATCATGCATCGCAAGGGCTTTCCCGAAAGCTTCGACCAGACGCGGCTTCTCCAGTTCGTCGCCGACGTGAAGGCCGGGCGCTCCAATGTCGAGGCGCCTGTCTATTCGCATTTTTCCTACGACATCATCCCCGGCGAGGCGATCGTCGTTGACCGGCCGGACATCCTCATCGTCGAGGGCTTGAACGTGCTGCAGCCCGCGAAGCTGCCGAAACAAGGCGACGCGGTGCCCTTCGTATCGGACTTCTTCGACTTCTCCATCTATATCGACGCCGACCCCGCCGTCATCGAGGAATGGTATGTCACACGGTTCCTGCGCCTTTGCCGCACGGCCTTCCGCGACAAGGACGCCTATTTCTACCGCTATTCGAAATTGACGGAGCAGGACGCCAAAGCGCAGGCGCTGAAGCTGTGGCGCACCATCAACCTCGTGAACCTGAAGAAGAACATCCTGCCGACCCGCAAGCGCGCGAACCTCATCCTAAGCAAGGGCGAGGCTCACCGGGTCGAAACCGTGGCCTTGCGGAAGCTCTAATCCGGGTTGGCCGACGGAGCGCTGCCGGCATCGCTCCGGAAAGGGCTCGGGCATCACCCCGGAAAGCGCCTTGGCGCTGATCCGGGGTCAAATCGCGGGCGCCATCTTGTTGCAGTTCCCGGATGACGCCTTCGGCGTTTCCGGGATGAAGGCGGTTTGTAGGTCAAGCCGGTGGAGTTTGTTTTGAAAAGGTGGAGGCGCTGCATGCGCCGTCTCGAAGGATGATGGATTGACGCCGGGAAGCGGAGCGCATGCCGAAACTCATCCAGCCGCCCAAGCTCGCCGCGCAGACAAGCCTCAACCGGCGTGGCGGTAAGCGCGCGGATGCGCCCGCCATCGCGGCGCGGCAGGCGTCGACGGACGCCAGGGTGCTGGCGCTGATCGATCTCAAGATTCCGATTGCCGCTTCGACGGACGCGGCGGCGGCGCGGCTCCGCTGGCTTACCGTGGCCGAGGCCTTTGCGCTGGTAGGCGGCGGCGGGCTCGCGTTTCTTGGCGACGACGAAGCGGGCGCGGCTATTTTCGCCTGCAATGTCCAGCCGCACCAGATCGCGCAGGCCTCGGCCGCCGTCGAGGCGCTGAAGCCGCTTGTGGATCTGCGCTCGCTGGCCTTGCAAGGCGCGCTTCCCGAGGCGGAGCTTTTGATCGCGTCGCAGGCCCGCGCGCTGCTGGGCTGGCATGCGCTCAACCGATGCTGCGCGCGCTGCGGCGGCCGTCTTCGCTCTGTCGAAGGCGGCTGGCGGCGAACCTGCCCGGCCTGCGGGCTCGACGCCTATCCCCGCACCGACCCCGCCGTCATCATGCTCATCACGCATGGCGGCCGCTGCCTTCTGGGCCATGAAAACCGCTTCCCCGGCAAGATGTATTCGGCGCTGGCCGGCTTCGTCGAGGCGGGCGACGACATCGAGAACGCGGTGCGCCGCGAGGTGGAGGAGGAGGCTGGCGTCGCGGTTGGCGAGGTGCGCTATGTGGCGAGCCAGCCCTGGCCTTTCCCTTATTCGCTGATGATCGGCTGCTGGGGCGAGGCGCTCGGCGACGCGCTGACGCTCGACGCGGCGGAAATCGCGGACGCACGCTGGTTCGGCCGCGAGGAAGCAGCCGCGATGCTTTCCTTTACGCATGCCGATGGTTTGTTCGTCCCGCCCGCGATCTCGATGGCGCATACGCTCGTTCGCGGCTTCGTGGACGGCGTTATCGGCGCGTAGCCGCTATTTCTTTTCGTTCTTCGCCGCGCGGAACCCCGCCGCCGCAGTGTCCTTCTCGCACATATAGATGCCGCGTTTTGTCTTTCCGTAAGCCGCCGCGCCGGAGTGGTGATAAATCTTCGTGCCCGTATTGACCCAGACGACCGGGTCGCCGGGGCAATTCGCCTTTGCGTCGGCTTCGCTCGCGAATTCGCCGGCCTTCGGGGCCGCGGGCGTCCGCGCCTTTTTCGGGGCCGGCGCGGGGGCTGGAGCGGGAGTTGTTTGCGAGGGCGTTCCAAAAGGATTGGGCGTGGTCTGAGCCATCGCGGCGGCCGAAAAGATGGCGAAGCCGCCGAGGAAAAGCAGCGAAACGGACGGCAAGCGCAGTTTCATGGAACGGTCCTTACAAACAGCCATAGGCCGGACTGTTACAGCGTGAGCCTTGCGCGGGCAAGCCGAGTTTGCGCCGGCGGAGATCCAGGCGCCGGCGAAGGCGCGGGCGGATCGTTCGGCCTTTCGCGATGACTGGAAGAATGGCTATCCCGCGACGAATTTGTCAGTATTGAGGCCATTCCATACAAAAAATAACTCCGGGACGATGTATGCGACAGTCTATTAAATGACTGATCCAGATCATTTTCACGGATGAAAATTGTCTCATCGTGTATCGATAGGGCTTTGTAAATACGGAAAGATCGAGAAAGCGCAAACAATTCAGAACCATGCGGCATCGCAAAAAGACGCCCGGTTGCCTCTTCATCGCCAAAGTTTAATTATTGACTGCCCTGCAGTATATCGCACGAACGCCAATTCAACACTGCTGACAGAATTGTCAGGAGTGTGATCACTGAGAGGGGGATGTTTGGGATGTACACACAGTCTGTTAGGCTTCTGGGATTCGCTCTGCTGGGCGCAACTGCAACAGTGTTGCCGGCGGGCGCCGCCGACCTGTATCGCAATTCTTCCGCGCCGCCGCCGGTGAGCTACGTGCCGCCTGTCGCGACGCCGAACACCTGGGCGGGCTTCTATATCGGCATCAACGGCGGTTATGGCTGGGGAGGCGGCGACGATACGTTCACGGACGCGGCTTCCAACTCTTACACGCGCGCCAAGCCCGAAGGCGGCTTCGGCGGCGGCCAGATCGGCTACAACTTCCAGAGCGGCTCAATCGTCTATGGCGTCGAGACGGACTTCCAGGGCGGCGACATCTCGGACAGCGTGACGAACGGCGTCAACACGAGCCGCGAGCGCCTGGACTGGTTCGGAACGGCGCGCGGCCGGCTCGGCTATGCGTTCGGCCCGGCGCTGCTCTACGGCACGGGCGGCTTCGCCTATGGCGATGTGAAGCAGCACGCGCTCCTGGGCGGCGACGCATTCGACAACGCCGCGACGCGCACAGGCTATACGGTGGGCGGCGGCATCGAATACAAGCTTACATCCGCCTGGTCGCTCAAGGCCGAGTATCAATATATCGATTTCGGCAGCGACAAGCTCACCGATGGCGCCGGCGTATCCACCGGCGATCTCGACACGAACTATCAGACCGCCCGCATCGGTTTGAACTATCGCTTTGGCGGCGGCGGATACGAGCCGCTGAAATAGGCCGGTTACGCCGGTTCGGGAGCGGCGCCTTCGGGCGCCGTTTTCATGGCGGCTTGCTCAGTTGGCGGTTACATCCGCCGCATTCCGGTTTGCGGGCGCATGCGCCCGGTTGAGCGTGTCCGCCACGAACTTGCGCACTACTCGTTGCTGGCGGTCGTCTCCCAAGCCGGCGCGCATTCTGAAGGAGCCTTGAGGAGCCCGCGTCCGTAGACTGGATCGCGCCCCTGCTGCCCGAGGTCGATTACAGGCAAGCCGTCGAGCAAGGCAGCCTTTTCCAGCTGGAGCGTTTTCTGGGGTTCCACCGCAAGGATCGCGGTGACGTGGGGCGCCGCGAATGACGTTCCGGAGTTGTAGCCTGCGCGTCCGCCGGGCATCGCGGTCCAGATGTCGACGCCCGGAGCCGCGACGTCGATGTGGTCCCCACGATTGGCGTAGCGGTAGTTGCGCAGGTCCTTCGTTACCGCTGTTACGGCGATAACCTGAGGGTAGGCTGCCGGATAGCTTGGCGCGGCTGTGGGCCCCTCATTTCCGGCGGCGGCGACAAAAACAATACCCTTCCGGCTCAGTTTTTCGATCGCCTCCGCGACAAGCTCGTCCCGAGGCCCCGAGAAGCTCATGTTGACGAGCTTGACGCCGAAACTCTTCATCCAATCGAGCGCCTTCAAAAGGCTGATCGTGTCGGCCGCCATCTCGCCCCGCTCGTCGGAAAAGAATATGTTGGCGGCGAAGAATTCTGCATCGGGGATAAGACCGGGTGTGCCGCCAACAGGGTTGCCCGCCAGCAGGGACAGGACCGCGGTGCCGTGTGAATTTGGAGGTACGCCATGTCCATCGGCTGAGAAATCGAAGCGATGGATCGAGCGTCCGGCGAAGGTCGGGTGGCTTTCGTCGATGTCCGTGTCGATCACGCCGACTTTCATGCCTCGCGCACAGGTCCCCAGCGTTGCTTTCCAGCCGATCGCCTGCCATGCAAAACAACGATCCGACCCGCATCGCGAAATATTGTCGGGGGCCGGCGCTGGCTTGTCTTTGTCCGGCGTTCCGGGCTTGTCCTCACTCATTGCCGCACGGTAGAACCGGTACACCTTGTTCAACTGAAAGCGGTGGCCTGGCAACTTCCTGCTCAGGAGGTCCTGCCCCTGAACCGCATCCAGTCCAGGGGGCACAGTGAACCGGGTAATGATATGATTGCTTGCCTTGGACACCACCGCTTGAGGATCTGCCCTGAAGCCCATTGCTTTGGCCCGCTCGATCGATGCCGGGTCCAACCCCACAGCGAGCACCTCGTTGGGCATGAAGGCCGAATTCCCAATCGCAAATCTGGTATTTCCAACGACTGCCTTGTCGTTCTGCTGGACAGGGGGAGAGCGTTGATAGCTCGTGGCTACGGGATCCCGTTCATAACCCGTGGTTATCGAATCCACCGTCGTTTCGCTCTGCGGGGCAGAAGCATTGCTCGGGGCTAGGGGGTTTACGGATTGAGCCGGAGTTGCGCTGGATTGACTTTCTCTCAAGCGATCCATGACATCGCGTAGATAATTGTCCAACTCCCTGCGTTCCCGTTCGCGGAAATACCTGTCGCGAATGTTCAACCCCTCGAATTCGTGCTCATGCCGCCAATGACGTTCCGGTTCCGGTTCCGGCCCACGATGCGCCGGCTCCAGATCGTCGTGGCGATCTCTCTCGCCAATTCTAAAACCCAGCGTCATCATATTGCGGCCGGCATCGTAGCTGACGCTCGAATGCGAACCGGGGTCGCTGCTGGATGAGGGGGCGGCGTAGGATGGCCGGTCGATATCGGAGCTTACGGTGCTCGAGTGCGAATTGGGGCTGCTGCCGGGTGAAGGGCCATCGGTTGGCCGGCCGGGATCGGAATTGGCGCTACTCGAATGTGAACCCGGGTCGCTGCCTGGAAATGGGGCATCGGGCGACCGGCCGCCTTCGTTCCCTCGGCCATTCCAGCCATCGCTGCCGCGTCCATGGCCATCGTCAGCCAAAGCGGTGGAGAAGAAAGTGAAGGTGAGCGATGCGCCATAATCGGTTTCGGCGGGAAAGCTGCCGCTGCCCGAATATATGAAGCCCGCCAGAAAAAGCATCGCCGCTTTCCTCAAGCGGGTAGACTTGAGAAGAGGTTTGATGCCTGACACAAGCTTGTGCGCAATCAAAAACGCCCGCCTCTTCCCTATTTTCGCTTTTTCGGCACGAGAGTTTTGGCGGCTCGCACGCTAGCGCGATTTTCGGTTGCGGTCTCGAGAAAGCGAACAAGCTAAGGCTGAATTGTTGGGAGGAGTTGCCGGAATGCAACCCGGTGGCGCCGCCCTCGCCCTCCCACGGAGGACATAACGAGAGGAAAGGGACGAAACCGCGGATCGGCTGAAACTGACGCCAACCGCTGAATTTGCCGGCTCATGCCGCTCGCCGGGCCGTTGGAGCATAGACGGCCGATTAACTCTATTGGGTTCGTTTTGCAAAAACAGTGGTGTGAGAGAGGTATTATGATACCACACAGCGCCAGCTGGTAGAAGGGCCGTAACGTATGGCGACTCGTATTAGTCCGAGTCGCCAGGGTTACGCGGGGCTCAACCGGCGCCGCCCCGCCAAGCTTGGATTTCGCCGCCACAAGCCGCCCGCGCTTGCAATCTTATGCGTTCGCGCCTATAGAAGCGGCATCTCACACGCGGGGATTATGTCATCGGGCCGTTCGCGGCCCTTTTTGACATTCCGGTGATGGCATCGGCCATTGACACCCCGCGGAGGCTTAACCGGACGAAGGAACGCTATGACTCTGCCCCAGTTCACGATGCGCCAGCTCCTCGAAGCTGGCGTCCATTTCGGCCACCAAACGCACCGCTGGAACCCGAAGATGCAGGATTACCTGTTCGGGGCGCGGAACAAGATCCACATCATCGACCTGTCGAAAACCGTGCCGCTGCTGCATCAGGCCGTGGTCGCGGCGAGCGACGTTGTGGCCCAGGGCGGCCGCCTTCTCTTTGTCGGCACGAAGCGCCAGGCGTCCGACGGCATCGCCGACGCGGCGAAACGATGCGCCCAATATTACGTCAATCACCGCTGGCTCGGCGGCATGCTGACCAACTGGAAAACCATCACCAATTCGATCAAGCGCCTGCGCTACCTCGAAGATCTGGTTGCGGGCGAAGGACAGGGCTTCACCAAGAAGGAGCTGCTGCAGCTCACCCGCGAGCGCGACCGGCTGGAGCAAGAGCTTGGCGGCATCAAGGACATGGGCGGGGTGCCCGACATTCTGTTCGTGATCGACACGAACAAGGAGGCCATCGCCATCGCCGAGGCGAAGAAGCTGAAGATTCCGGTCATCGCCATCATCGACAGCAACTCGAACCCCGAGGGCGTCACCTATCCGATTCCCGGCAATGACGATGCGGGCCGCGCCATCACGCTCTATTGCGATCTGATCGCGCGGGCCGCCATCGACGGCATCGAGCGCGCTCAAGGCGTCGCCGGCGTCGACATCGGCGCGGCGGCGGAAGTGCACGAATTGCATCTTGCCGACGTCGAGGCCGAGCCGGCCAAGAACGGCAAGGACCACGCGCCCAAGCCGAATGGCGAAGCCGCGCCTAAGAAAAAGGCGAAGGCGCCCGAGCCCGAGCCCAAAGCCGAGGAAGAGGCAACCTCGACGCTCGAAGGCCTTCCGGAGCCGCAAGGCGAGAAGGACGATCTCAAGAAGATCCGCGGCATCACGAAGTCGCATGAGAAGAAGCTCAACGAGCGCGGCGTCTTCCATTTCTGGCAGGTCGCGGCCTTCACCCAGGACAACCTGGATGAGATCGACCGCCTTCTGCATGGCAACGGTCAGATCGCGAAGGGCGACTGGGTGGATCAGGCGCGCGAGCTGACAAGCTAAAGGCTGAGGATGCGCCTTCGGGCGCTTTCTTTTTCAACCAATGAGGTAGCACATGGCTGCGATTACTGCCGAGATGGTCAAAAACCTCCGGGAGAAAACTGGCGCCGGCATGATGGACTGTAAGACGGCGCTGAAGGAGTCCGGCGGCGAGATGGAGGCGGCGGTGGATTGGCTGCGCGCCAAGGGCCTTTCCAAGGCGGCGAACAAGGCTGATCGCGTCGCCGCGGAGGGCCTCATCGGCGTCGCGTCCGCCGCGAAGGCGGGCGCCGTTGTCGAGGTCAATTCGGAAACCGATTTCGTGGCGCGCAACGCCGAGTTTCAGAAGGTCGTCGCCGAGATCGCCAAGCTGGCGCTGAAGGCCGGCGGCGATATCGGGAAGCTCGCCGCGACGGAATACCCGAAGACGAAGACGACCGTCGCCGATCACCTGAAGCATCTCGTCGGCAGCATTGGCGAGAACCTGTCGCTTCGCCGCACCGCCGCGCTGAAGGTGAAGGACGGCGTGGTGGCGACCTATGTCCACAACCAGGCCGCGCCCGGCTTGGGCAAGATCGGCGTTCTCGTCGCGGTCGAATCGGCAGGCGGCAAGGAGACGCTGACCGAGATCGGCCGCCAAATCGCCATGCATGTCGCGGCGACGAACCCGCTTGCGCTGCGGGACGAGGATATCGATCCTGAGGTGCTTGAGCGCGAGCGCGCCATCTTTGCCGAGCAGGCCAAGGATAGCGGCAAGCCGGAGAAGGTCGTCAAGCAGATGATCGAGGGGCGCATCAAGAAGTTCTACCAGGAGGCGGTTCTCCTGAAGCAGACCTTCGTCGTCAATCCCGACCTGACGGTTGAAAAGGCTTTGAAGGAGGCCGAGAAGGCCGCCGGAGCGCCAATCGCGGTCACAGGCTTCGTCCGCTACGAACTCGGCGAAGGGATCAAGGTCGAAAAGGGAGACTTCGCGGCCGAGGTTGCTGCTGCGGCAGGCAAGCAGTAACCGCCCCAGCGCTCATGCGAACCGCGCCTGCCGTTCGCCTCCCCGCCGCCCGCCAAAGGAAGAAACGATGCCGCCACTGCCCTACACGCGCCCGCTCATCAAGATCTCGGGCGAGGCGCTTATGGGCGAAAGACGGTACGGCATCGACGCCGGAACGGTCGCCGCAATCGCCGCGGATATCGCGGGCGTTGCGAGGAGCGGCGCCCGGATCGCAGTCGTCGCCGGCGGCGGCAACATCTTTCGCGGCATGGCCGCGACCGCGCATGGCATTGACCGCGTGAAGGCCGATTACATGGGCATGCTGGCGACAGTCATGAATGGCGTCGCCCTGCAGCAGGCGCTTCGGCGAGCGGGTCAGGCTGCATCGCTCTATTCGGGTCTGCCCGTTCCCACAGTCTGCAAGACCTTCTCGCGGGACGAGGCCGTGGCCGATATGGAGCAGGGCTCCGTCGTCGTGCTCGCCGGCGGCACCGGAAACCCCTTCTTCACAACCGACACCACGGCGACGCTCCGCGCCGCCGAGCTTGGCTGCGACGCCGTGCTCAAGGCCACGCAGGTCGATGGCGTCTACGCCGAGGACCCGAAGTCCAATCCAGGCGCGCAACGCTACGACCGCCTCACCTATTCCGACGCGCTGGCGCAGGATCTGAAGGTCATGGACGCCGCCGCAATCGCACTGGCCCGCGACAATTCAATCCCAATCGTGGTGTTTTCCCTGCACCAGAAGGGCGCTATTGGAAAAGTTATGCGGGGCGAAGCTCTCTACAGCGTTGTCGGAAACGACTGAGCAGCATAAATGATGGCGTGGAATACGCAGCCTCGAGAATAGAGGGGATGGAGATGGCAGCCAGCAATTTCGACATCAAGGAAATTGAAAAGCGCATGAAGGGCGCTGTCCAGTCGCTCAAGCAGGAGTTCGGCGGGCTCAGAACGGGCCGCGCGAGCACGACTCTGCTCGACCCCATCGTGGTGAACACGTCCTACGGCGCGAAAATGCCGATAAACCAGGTGGCGGCGGTCAGCGCGCCCGAGCCGCGGCTCATCACGGTTCAGGTCTGGGACAAGAGCAATCTGCACGCGGTCGAAAAGGCCATCCGCGAATTGGACCTCGGGCTCAATCCCGTGATCGACGGCTTGACGCTCCGCCTGCCGATCCCCGAGCTGAACCAGGAGCGCCGTCAGGAACTCGTGAAGATCGCCCGGAAATACACAGAGCACGCGCGCGTCGCGGTCCGCAACGTCCGCAAGGACGGCATGGACCAGATCAAGAAGCTGGAGAAGGACGGGAAAATCAGCGAGGACGACGGCGGCAAGCTTCACGACAAGGTCCAGGACCTCACCGACCGCACCATCAAGGAAATCGATGGGCTTCTTACGGGCAAAGAGCACGAGATCATGCAGGTGTAGCGCCGAACGGCAGGCTGCAAGCTCAAGGCAGGCTCACGCCTCTAACTTTCCGGCGGCAGAGATTGCGGAAAAGCGTCGGCGATAAACACCTTTGCTTTATTGTTCCGTTTTTTTGCGTTAAAGACCGCGTCTTGACTGCTTGAAATAATGGGTGGCTCAGAGTGAGATTGCAGGAACACGCCTTTGCGCTCGGAAAAGAGCGCCCTTATCCAAAACATATAGCCATTATCATGGACGGGAATGGGCGCTGGGCGGCGCAGAGGGGCTTGCCTCGCATCGAGGGCCACCGGCGCGGCGTCGAAAGCACCCGCGAATGCGTGCGCGCCGCCACGGACCTCGGCATCGGCTACCTTACGCTTTTCAGCTTTTCGTCCGAGAACTGGAAACGGCCCCCGCTCGAGGTTTCCTATCTCATGGAGCTCCTGCGCCGCTACATTCGCCGCGACCTCGCCGAGCTTCATCAGAACAATGTGAGGGTGCGTGTTATTGGCTCAGAGGAGGGCGTGCCGAAGGACCTGGTGACCATGTTCCGGGAGGCCGTTGCGCTTACCGGCGGCAACACGGGCCTGCAACTCGTCATCGCCTTCAATTACGGCGCCCGCGATGAGATTGTCCGCGCCGCTAAGCGCTTGGCGGGACGGGTGAAATCGGGCGAGATCGACGCAGAATCGATCACGCAGGATATGTTCGCCGAGCATTTCGACACGGCCGGCATCCCCGACCCCGACCTGCTGATTCGCACGAGCGGCGAGCAGCGCATCAGCAACTTTCTGCTGTGGCAGTGTGCATACTCCGAGTTTTTATTCGTTGATAATTTCTGGCCGGACTTTACAAGACAAACCTTAGAAAGCGCGATCGCATCCTACCAGCAGCGCGAACGCCGGTTTGGCGGCCTTGCGGGATAAAGCCGTCGGCGCTCGCGGCCAGCTAAATAGCGAAGGAATATGGCAAAAGCTGTCAGCCCAGAGCTGGTTACCCGGATAAATTCAGCCCTTGTCATGGTCGCGCTGACGCTTGCGCTGACCTATGCCAGCACGCAAACCTTTGCGGCGCTCATTCTGCTCGCAACGACGTTGATGAGCTGGGAGTGGGGCCGTGTGGTCCGGGCGCCGGCGTCGACGTGATTTTTGGGCTGCAGACAACCGCGATTATCGCCGCGGGCTGTCTCACTTTGAAAAGCCACCATGTTCTCGCCGTCCTGCTCATCATGGTGGCGACATGGGTCGCGTTCAGGGTGCATAAACGGGCGAACCTGCCAAGCGATCCCTGGTGGTCGGCGGCGGGCGTCTATTATGCCGGCTTCCCGGCCATCGCGCTCATCGCCATCCGCCAAGACCCCGAATATGGATTCCACGCGATCCTGTATCTGTTTCTTGTGGTCTGGTCTGCCGACACGGGCGCGTTTTTCATCGGGCGATTTATCGGCGGCCCGAAGCTGGCGCCGAGGATTTCGCCAAACAAGACGTGGGCCGGCTTCGTTGGAGGCGCTGCGGCGGCTTGCGTCGCCGGCGTGCTGTTCGCCATCTGGTTTGGCCACACGTCCATTGTCGCAGTGGCCGGTCTCAGCATCGCGCTCGCGGTCATCTCTCAGGGCGGCGACCTCGGCGAGTCCTTCCTCAAGCGCTTCTTTGGCGTGAAGGATTCGAGTGGGCTTATTCCCGGACATGGCGGTGTGCTGGATCGCCTGGACGGGCTGGTTTTTGCGGCAATCGGAGCCGGCCTCATCGCGGCCGCGGCGGATCCCCTGAAACCGGGGCGCGCCTTGTTGGTGTGGTGAAACGGGCGTTGGCCGGAATGAGGGAGTGACGATGAAAAAAGATGGGCATGGCTCTCACACCGGCGCGGGCAAGAAGCGCGTAAGCGTGCTTGGGGCCACCGGAACGATCGGGCAGCATACCTGCGATATTATGGCTGCTCACCGCGATCGCTATCAGGCCGTCGCCCTCACTGCAAACCGGAATGCGCAAAAGCTCGCCAGCCTCGCGGTGGCGCTGAAAGCGGAATATGCGGCGATCGCAGAGGAAGGCCTTGAGGATGAGCTTCGCCGCTGTCTCGAAGGAACGGGGATCGAATGCGGGGCCGGCCCGAAGGCGCTGCTCGACGCGGGAGCGCGGCCGGCCGACCTGATCATGGCCGCGATTGTCGGCTCGGCAGGGCTCGCGCCCACGCTGGCGGCCCTGCGCCAGAGCACCACAGTCGGTCTCGCCAACAAGGAGTGTCTCGTGTCGGCGGGCGCATTCTTCATGAAGGAGCGCGCGCGCTACGGCACGACGCTGATTCCCGTCGATTCGGAGCACTCAGCCGTGTTCCAGTCTCTCGACGAACTCGAATGCAAGCACGTTGAAAAGATTGTGCTGACGGCTTCGGGCGGCCCCTTCCGAACCTGGACTGCGGAACAGATCGCGGCGGCGCGCCCCGAGGACGCTCTCAAGCATCCGAACTGGACCATGGGACAGAAGATCACCATCGACAGCGCGACCATGATGAACAAGGGTCTCGAATTGATCGAGGCCTTCCATCTCTTTAACGTCGAGGCCGATCGGCTCACCGCTGTCATCCATCCGCAATCCATCATTCACGCGCTCGTCTACTACACCGACGGCTCGGTAATCGCCCAAGCCAGCCTGCCCGACATGCGCACCCCGATTGCGTACGCCTTGGCGTGGCCCGAACGCCTGCAGGCCGATTTCAAGCGTCTCGATCTTGCCGCGGCCGGCACGCTGACCTTCGAAGACCTGGACGAAGCGCGCTTCCCTGCGTTGAGGATCGCCAAACAATCCTTGAAGGAAGGCGGCATCGCGCCAACGGTTCTTAACGCGGCGAACGAGGTTGCCGTCGAAGCCTTCCTCAACCGGGCTACGTCTTTCCCTGGCATCGCCGGCCTCGTCGAACGCACGCTGGAGAAAGCGGCGTCCAACCTTGGCAACGTCGCCCCGGATAGCCTTGAGGAAGTCATGTATATCGACGGGCGCGCCCGGGAAATTGCAAAAGCCGTCCTTCTCGCGCAATCCGGCGCCAGCCAGCGGCATGCCGGGTATCCGGCGCCTATTTAAGTATGCGGCGCGGCCGCCCATATTTGTAGCTTCTTCAAGCGTTTCTGCGTTACATGCTCCCCCCTCGAAGGGCCGGCGCGCCGAAATCGGTCGGGCGTCCCCCTGCCAGAAGGTTTCTCCTTATGATCCCTCAGGACTTGGCGTTCGCGTTCGGGCAAATCTTCTGGTGGACGGTGCCGTTTCTGCTCGTGCTGGGCGTGGTGGTCATCGTCCACGAACTCGGCCATTTTCTCGCCGCCCGCGCTCTCGGCGTGAAAGTCGAAACCTTTTCGGTCGGCTTCGGTCCCGAAATCGCCGGCTTTATCGACCGGAGCGGGACGCGCTGGCGGCTCGCCTGGGTCCCTCTCGGCGGCTACGTCAAATTCAAGGGCGACGAAAGCATCGCCAGCATGCCCTCGGCCGAGCAGCTCGAAACGCTCAGCGCGAGCGATCGGGATGGCAATTTCCATACCGCTCCAATTTGGCGCCGCACGCTTATCGTGCTCGCCGGACCCTTCGCGAACTTCCTCCTCGGCGTCGTCATCTTCGCGGGCATGGCCTTGGCCACGGGAATCGTTTACCAGGAAGCAAAAATCACATGCGTGGAGCCCGGCACACCGGCTGCAAAGGCGGGCCTTGAGGCGGGCGACCGGATTGTGTCCGTGGGCGGCAAGCCCGTAAAAAGTTTCGAGGATTTTAGTTTTTCAGTTAAGCTCAACGCTCGCTCGCCGATCGACATAGCGGTTGATCGTGGCGGTAAGATCTTGAAGGTCGTGGCGGTTCCGGAGTTGACGGAAGGCGAGTGCGTCGGAAGGCTCGGCGTTACCGGCGCATCCAGGAGAGACGATGCGAAGGTTGTGAGCGCCGGCCTGTTCGAGGCCGCGGGCATCGGATTTCAGAAGACGTGGCGGATTACCCAAGGGCCATTTCAGTTCTTCGGACAGTTGTTCCGTGGCAACGCCTGCGCGAGTTCTCTGGGTGGACCCGTTAAGATTGCCGAAGTGGCGAAGACCTTCGCGTCGGAAGGCTTCTTAAACCTTGTGCCTCTTATTGCCTTCATTTCCGTAAGTATCGGCCTGTTCAACCTCTTTCCGATCCCTGTCCTGGATGGAGGTCACCTTTTGTTCTATGGCGCGGAAGCCATACTTGGCCGCCCATTGAGTCAAAGAGCGCAGGAAATCGGTTTTCAGTTTGGATTCATTTTGCTTCTCATGTTAATGGTTTTCGTAACTTGGAATAACATAGCCGATCTTTCTAGAGGCCCGGCGTCCGCCCAAAAGGCTCAAACCGCCTGTCCTCACTAGCGTAAAAAGGGAGTGATCTCGATCCGCCTGATGCCGGGGGGCAACAGGGGAATCTTGAAACAGGCAAGTTTGGTGGGGCGAGCCACCGTGGCGTCACAAAGTGCTAGTTTCTGGCAAATTGAAATGCTGTGGTGGGGATCCGGCGTAATAGGGGCAATAAGATCGATGCTTGGCACGAGCACATTCCGAAGGGTTAAAGCGGCCCTCGTCGTACTCGCTGCTGTGATGACGGTGACAATCGCAGCGGGAACGATCCAAACAACGGCGGCGTTCGCACAGGGTAGCGGCGTGATTCGCGATATCCGAGTGGTCGGAAGCAAGCGAATCGAGCCCGAGACTGTCAAGTCTTACCTGACGTTCACGGCCGGGCAGCGCTACGATCCCTACAAGGCGGATGAAAGTCTTCGCGCTCTGTTCGCGACGGGCCTCTTTCAAGATGTCCGCATCAATAACGAAGGCGGCGTTGTCGTCATATCGGTCGTAGAGATCCGCTCATCAACCGGGTTGCCTTCGAGGGCAATAAGGAAGTCAAGAGCGATACCTTAAGCCAGGAAGTTCAGCTTAAGGGGCGATCGATGTACACCCGTGCGCACGTCCGCGCGGACGTGCAGCGCATACTCGATGTCTACCGCAGGCAGGGCTATTACGCGACCCAGGTTGACGCTCAGATCATCGAACTTGACAACAATCGCATCGATCTCGTCTTCGAGATCCGCGAAGGGCCGGAGACGAAAGTCGCCGGCATCAATTTTATCGGCAATCAAGCTTTCTCCGACACGGAGTTGCGCGGCGTCATTACGACGACCGAGTCGAGCTTCCTGGACTTCCTGAAGCCCACCTCCATTTACGATCCCGACCGCTTCAACCTCGATCGCGAACTCTTGCGGCGGTACTACCTCAAGAACGGGTACGCGGACATGCAAGTCGTCTCCGCCGCGGCGGACGTCGATCGCGAAGGAAAAGGCTTCTTCCTGACGTTCACCGTCGATGAGGGCTCGCTCTATCATTTCGGCGGCGTGGACGTAGAGTCCACTCTTTCGAACTTCGCCCCCGACAGCGTGCGCGGCCGCCTTCTGGCGCACTCCGGCGATATTTACAACGCGGAACTCGTGGACAAGACGGCGGAAATGCTGACCGTTATTGTGGCCGAGCAGGGGTATGCCTTTGGGCAGGTTCGCCCGAGAATCGACCGAGATCCCGTTAGCAAGACCATTTCGGTCGTCTTCGTCGTCGAGCAAGGGCCGCGCGTCTACATCGAGCGCATCAACGTCGCCGGCAACTACCGCACCGAGGATTTTGTCATCCGGCGTGAGTTCCGTGTGGCGGAAGGCGATGCCTACAACAAGATCATGGTGGACCAAGCCCGCCTGCGCCTTGTCGCTCTCGGCTTCTTCAAGGATGTTAAGATCAACAAGGAGCCGGGCTCCGCCCCTGATCGCGTTATCCTGAACATTGCCGTCGAAGAGCAATCGACCGGCGAGCTGTCCTTCGCAGCAGGCTACTCTTCGGCCGAGGGTGTGATCGGCGAGATTTCCTACACGGAGCGCAATTTGCTCGGCACCGGCCAATACCTTCAAGTCAAGGTGAGCGGCAGCATGGTGAGCGGCGGCGCCGATGTGAGTTGGACCGAACCCCGCTTCCTGGACCGTAATCTTTCCTTCGGTGTCGATCTCTTCGCCCGCAATTCGAATTACACGGCATCTTCGGGTTACACGGACGCCGGGTATGCGGAATTCAAGGCGGGCGGCAGCATCCGGCTTGGGTTCGCGCTGGCGGATAATTTGTGGCTGAACACGAACTACACGCTGATGGATGACGACGTTTACAGCGTCGATTCCGATGCATCCTTCGCCGTTCAGGAGATGGCGGGCAACGTGATCGTATCCTCGGTCGGCTATTCGCTCATCTACGATCTTCGCAATAACCGCAAGACTCCGACGAGCGGCATCTATGTTTCATGGTCGCAGGATGTTGCGGGTATCGGCGGCGATATCGACTACGTTCGCTCTATCGCTGAAGTCAGGGGATATTATCCGCTGACGAAGCAGTTCACCCTCGTAGGCCGGGCTATCGGTGGAAACATCGAGGGCTGGGGTGGCCAAGATGTCCGCATCGTCGACGACTTCTTTAAGGGCGGCGAGACGGTTAGAGGCTTCGCGACAGCCGGTCTCGGCCCGCGCGATCCCAACACCGGCGAATCTTACGGCGGCAAGAATTTCTATGCAGCCACGACGGAAATTCGCTTCCCGCTGCCGTTCATTCCGGATGACCTTGGCTTCGGCGGCGCCGTCTTCGCGGATGCTGGCACGCTGTATGGCACCGACGCTGCTGCGTTTGCCGCCAAGTTTTGCGCCAAGCCGGCGAACGCAGCCACTACTTGCAACCCGGCAGCCGGCGGCACACTGTTTACTCAGCCTGAGGACTCGTCGAATATCCGAGCCTCGGTTGGCGGCAGCATCTTGTGGAACTCGCCGATTGGCCCGCTGCGCGCAGATTTTGCTTGGGCTCTCATGAAGGAGTCCTTCGATCAGACGCAGGTCTTCCGGTTCGGCGCGGCGACCAAGTTCTGATGGGAACCGCAGTCTAGCCGAAACATTGCAATTGCTAGGCGGGCCCAGGCCCGCTTAGCTTTTTTCAGCGTAGCGCATGATGGATCATCCAGGATTTTGGGCTTCGGCCGGGCCGTTTTCACTCTCCGAAGTCGCCTCATACACGGGCGCTGAAATCCCGGAGGCGTTCCTGTCCGAGGCCGGCAGGTCCATAAGGACGGTTCGGACACTCGACGATGCGACCGGCGCGGATGTCTCCTTTTTCGACAATCGCAAATACATCCCGGCGCTCAAGGCCACGAAGGCCGCCGCCGTGTTCGTCAATGCGGATTTCGCACAGCGCGCTCCCGCCAGCTCCGTCCCTCTATTCTCCCGCGATCCCTACCGGGCGTTTGCGCGTTCTCTGGAGATGTTCTTTCCGGATGCGCTGCATCCGAAGATCTGCGGCGGCGCCACTGCGGTGGATGCGACGGCGCAAATCGAGGAGGGCGCCGTCATCGAGACTGGCGCTTTGATCGGGCCGGAAGCGCAGATCGGGCGGGGCGCGCGCATCGCGGCGGGGGCGGTGATCGGCTACCGCGTCGCCATCGGCCGGGATTGCTTCGTCGGCCCCGGCGCCTCAATCGTGCACGCGCTGATCGGGAACCGCGTCATCGTTCACGCGGGCGCCCGCCTCGGCCAGGACGGTTTCGGCTTTGCCATGGGCCCGTCCGGCCATTATAAGGTGCGCCAGGTCGGGCGGGTGATCGTCCAGGACGACGTGGAAATCGGCGCGAACACAACCATCGACCGCGGGGCGCTTAAGGATACGATCATCGGCGAGGGTACAAAGATCGACAACCTCGTTCAAATCGCCCATAACGTCGTGATCGGCCGGCATTGCGTGATTGCGGCGCAAACAGGTATATCGGGCAGCACGATTCTTGAAGACTTTGTGGCTATGGGCGGCCAGTGTGGCACTGTCGGACATATCCGCATCGGGGCGGGAGCCCAGGTTGGCGCTCAAAGCGGAGTTGCTTCCGACATTCCGCGAGGCGAGCGCTGGGGCGGATACCCCGCCAAGCCTATAGTTTCCTGGGCGCGTGAGATTGCGCTCTTGAAGCGGCTGTCGCGGCGCAGAGGTTCCGGCGAAGAGCCCCAGGACTCCAACGATTAGAAACTAAGGTTATGTGGAAGAAATCCGATACAAGTAACGTGAGCGAGTCCAAGCCGGAGAAAAAGGAGCTTGGATCAGCCGACATTGTGCGCATCCTCAAGCTCCTGCCGCATCGCTACCCCTTTCTCCTCGTCGACAAGATCGTGGACATGGATGGCGATACGTCCGCGGTCGGCATCAAGAACGTCACGATCAACGAGCCGTTCTTCCAGGGGCACTTCCCCGATTTTCCCGTCATGCCGGGCGTGCTACTCATCGAGGGGATGGCCCAGACTGCGGGCGCGCTTTGCGTGGCGAATCTTGCCGATTCCTACGAGCCGCAGATCGTTTACTTCATGGCGATCGACCGCGCGCGCTTCCGCCGGCCCGTCCTCCCTGGCGACACAGTGCATTTTCACATGACGAAGCGGCGCAATCGGGGGCGCGTGTGGCGCTTCGACGGGAAGGCGATGGTGAACGGCCAACTCGTCGCCGAGGCGGAAATCAGCGCGATGATCGTCGATCCCGGCAAGACCGAACAGAACGGATAAGCGACCCATGACCGAGATGAAGGTGCATCCGGCGGCCGCAATAGACCGCGGCGCCAGGCTTGAAGAGGGCGTGGAAATCGGTCCGTTCGCGGTCATCGGCCCGAATGTGACCCTCGGGAAGAATGTGAAGATCCACTCCCACGCCGTCATCACCGGCAAGACGGAGATCGGCGAGGGGGGCGAAATCCACCCCTTCGCCGTCGTCGGCGGCACGCCCCAGGACGTGAAATATCGCGGCGAGCACAGCGAACTCGTCGTCGGCCCCTTCACGACGATCCGCGAGCATGTGACCATGAACGGCGGCACCGAGGGCGGCGGCCATGTCACCCGCATCGGCGCGCATGGCCTCTTTCTCGCAGGCGCCCATGTCGCTCACGATTGCCAGATCGGCGATCACGTCATCCTTGTGAACAATGCGACGCTTGCGGGCCACGTCACGGTGGAAGATCACGCCATTCTGGGCGGCCTCTGCGCCGTGCATCAATGGGTGCGCATCGGCGCCTACGCCTTCGTCGGCGGCATGTCCGGCGTCGAGAACGACGTCATCCCCTTCGGCATGGCGCTCGGCAATCGCGCGGCTCTCGCGGGCCTCAACATCGTCGGCCTGAAGCGGCAGGGCTTCGACCGCGAGCAGATTCACGCGCTGCGCAAAGCCTACGGGCTTCTCTTTTCGCAGGAGCAGACGCTGCAGGAGCGCCTCGACGATGTCGAGAAGATGTTCCCGGCCGACGCCCCGGTTCAGCGGGTCGTCGCTTTCATGCGCGCGAAGGCGGACCGCTCCTTCTGCGTTCCCCGCAACACATGACCTTTGGCGCCGCGCCGGAGGTTCGCGAGAAGAAGAGCGCGGCCGCGCATCCGTCGCGGATCGGCATCGTCGCAGGCGGAGGCTCCCTGCCGCTCGCCATCGCCGACGCCGCCGAAAAGGACGGCTGCAGCCCGTTCATCATCGGCTTCAAGGGCAACGCATCCGCCGGGATCGAGCGCTATCCCCACGCCTATGCGGGTCTCGGGCAAGTCGGCCTCGTATTGCGGACGCTGCGCCGCGAGGGCTGCAAGCGCATCGTGTTCGTGGGCAGCCTGCGCCGGCCCAATCTCTTCCAGCTTAAGATCGACTTCGGCGTCATTCGACATTTCCCGCAGCTCTTGCGCCTGTTCAAGGGCGGCGACGACGCGGTGCTGCGCGGCGTCGCGCGTTTTTTCGAGGGATGCGGGTTCGAGGTCGTCGCCGCGCATGAAGTCGCACCACGCCTTCTCGCGCCGCCCGGCGTCTTCTCAGCCGCGACGCCGGACGCGGAAGCGCTCGACGACATGAAGCTCGCCTTCAAGGTCGCGAGCGCGCTTGGCGCCTTCGACATCGGCCAGGCCGCCGTGGTCGCGCGCCGCTATGTGCTGGCGGTCGAGGCGGCAGAGGGGACGGACGCCATGCTGCGCCGATGCCGCGAGCTGAACGGGTGGGGCTTCAAGGCCCGCAAAGGCGTGCTTGTTAAAGCGCCGAAGCCTGGCCAGGATTTGCGTTTCGACCTGCCCGCCATCGGGCCGCGCACCGTGGAGCTTGCCGCGGAGGCAGGGCTCGCCGGGATCGCCGTCGCCGCTGGCGCCGTTCTTCTGGCCGATCAGCAAGAGCTTGTGGAAAAAGCCGATAAGCTCGGACTTTTCCTCTATGGGGCCTCATCCGCGGAAATTTTGCGCGGTTAGCTGGGGCGTTCAGGCGGGCGGTTCGAGGAAGGCTCATGTCTAAGCCAAAGCGCATCTTCGTGGTCGCGGGCGAACATTCCGGCGACGTGCTCGGCGGCAAGCTCATCCATGCGCTGCGCGAAAAGGCCGGCGCCAACGCTTTCGAGTTCGCGGGCGTCGGCGGCGATCGCATGCTGGAGGCTGGCGTTCCGTCCATCTTCCCGCTGGCCGATATCGCCGTCATGGGACCCGCCGCGATCCTGGCCCGGCTGCCTACGTTGGTCCGCCGCGTCTATCGGACGGTGGATGCCGCGCTCGCCTTCAACCCAGATGCGCTCGTCATTATCGACAGCCCCGAATTCACGCACCCCGTCGCGAAGCGCATCCGCCAGCGCCGCCCCGCTATCCCCATCGTCGATTATGTCAGCCCGAGCGTCTGGGCGTGGCGGCCGGGGCGCGCGCGAAAGATGCGGCCCTATGTGGATCACCTTCTCGCGCTTCTACCCTTCGAGCCCGAGGCGCACAAGCGGCTTGGCGGGCCGCCCTGCTCTTATGTGGGCCATCCTCTCATCGAGCGCGCGGCTTGGATCGATGCGCTCGAAACCGAAAGCTTGCGCGCGCGGCTCGGGCTTGCCCCCGATTCGCCGGCGCTTTGCGTACTTCCCGGCAGCCGCCCGACCGAAGTATCGCGCCTCATGGGGCCATTTGGCGAGGCGGTTCGGGCCTTGCGTCAGGCCGCCGGTCCCTTCGAAATCATCATCCCGGCTGTGTCCTCGGTTCGTCCCATGATCGAGCAGGCGCTGTCGTCCTGGCCGCAAAAGCCGCATCTCGTCTCGGGCGAGGACGACAAGTTCCGCGCCTTTAAGATCGCGCGGGCGGCGCTTGCGGCGTCGGGGACCGTGACGCTCGAACTCGGCGTTGCCGGGACGCCGATGGCTGTCGCTTATCGCATGGACCCGGTCGCGGCGCGGCTGCGGTTTCTGCTCAAGGTGCATTCGGTGGTGCTCGCCAACCTCGTGCTGGGCGAGAACGCCTTCCCCGAATACATCCAGGAAGATTGCACGGCCGCGAAGCTCAGCGCCGCGCTCGCGGCTCTGCTTGCGGACACGCCCCAGCGGGCGGCGCAGCTCGCCGCGCTGGCGAAAATCCGCGAGAAAATGTTTCTGCCGGAGGGGACGCCGAGCGGCAAGGCGGCCGAAATCGTGCTCTCGATCCTCGATTCCGCAAGCGCCGCCCGCGCGGCTTAGAGCGACGCTCATGAAATCGGCTCGGCGTCATTCCCGCCTTCGAGCGTGTGAGGAAATCGTGTTGTGGACCGCACTCGTTGTCACAGCCGCCCTTGAGGCGGCTATCCAGTGAAACCGGCGCGCATAGTCAATAGCGGGTCAAGCCCGGCCATGACGAAAAGGGTGCGGCGCCGATTTTTTCACAGGCTCCTTCGCGGGAGGACGCAAGTGCGGTCGCGTCCGGGGTCTAGCAAGAGGGCGAACGAATGCGCATCCTCCATGTCATGCTGAGCAAGGTCAACGGCGGCGCCGAGACCTATGCTTGCGACGTCATCGCGAAGCTGCATGAGGCCGGCGCCGATCAATCCGTGGTCATGTATGAGGACGCGCCGCGCTTCGCCGGGCTGAAAGCGCTTGGCGTGAGGATGGCGCCGTCGCCTTTGCGGGTTCCGTTCGCGCCCGCCCAGCGCTTCCTGCTGCGCGGGCTCATCGCGCGCGAGAAGCCGGTCATCGTGCAAACCTGGATGAGGCGCGCCGCCTCGCTTGTGGGCAAGGGCGCGCACCCCGTGATCGGCTGGTTCCCCGGTTACAACGATCCGCGCTATTTCAAGAGCTGCGATATGTTGGTGGGCGTGACGCGCGATGTGGTCGCGCACATGGTCAAGAACGGCGTCGCGCCCGCGCGGACGCGCTACATCCCGACCTTTCCCGTGATCGCGCCCGCGCCGCCGCTCGACCGCGCCTCGCTCGATACGCCAGCGGACGCGCAGCTTCTGCTCCTTTTGTCGCGCATGCACGAGCGAAAGGGCATCGACACCTTCCTCCATGCGTTCGCGGGTGTACCGGATTGCTACGCGTGGCTCGCGGGCGATGGGCCATTGCAGGCGCAGATGGAGAAGCTTGCGAAGGGCCTGGGCGTTTGGGAGCGCGTCCGCTTCCTCGGCTGGCGCACGGACCGCTCCGCGCTGCTCGGCGCGGCAGGCATTTGCGTGCTGCCTTCGCGCTACGAGTCCTTCGGCACCGTGATCCTGGAAGCCTGGGCGTCGCGCACGCCGCTTGTCGCCTGCGCGGCGCAAGGCCCGGCGGCGCATATAGCGGACGGCGTGAATGGTTTGCTCGCGCCCGTCGACGATCCCGCCGCCCTCGGCGCCGCGATCCGGCGCCTTGTCGCGGACGAAGCCTTGCAGAAGAGCCTCGCCGGGAACGGCTTCGAAACATACCAGCGCGACTTCACGCCGGAGGCTGTCACCGCGCAATGGATCGGCTTCTACGAGAGCATCGCGCGCGGCGAGGCTCTCCCCGGAAACCGGAACAACTTCACCCGCCAGTGCCGTGAATCGCCTAAATTGCCGGGTACACGCTTTCCAGCCTGATTCGGGCATCAAGGGTTCGGCGTTCGCGTCAGCCTACGAGAAGATCCCGCGGAATGCGAAGCGGCCAGTCGAAAACGAACCTTGTGCCGCGACCCTCGCCAATGGGCGAGACGAGCCGGATGCAGCAGCCGAAATGCTCGACCGTTTTCTTGACGCTGGCGAGCCCCAATCCGCTTCCTGAGACTTTTTCGTAGCTTTCCAGTTTTTGGAAAGGCTGAAAAACCTTGTCGTGGTATTGCTCGGCAATCCCCGGCCCGTCATCCTCCACTTCGAAAGCGACCGTCGCGCCTTCTCCCCTGCACCGCACCGTGATGGAGCCGTCCGAGCGGTCGTGATACTTGACGGCGTTGTCGATAAGATTGCGAAGAACGAGGTCCAGCGGCGCTTTAGCCGTGACAAGCGAGGCCGGCTCGCCCTCGAAATCGAGACGCATGTGCTTGGCGGCGGGCAGGGAGCGAAAAATCTCTTTCACCAGCGAGGCGATATCGACCGTCTCCTCCAACTCCTTCTTGCGGCCGACCTTCGAATAGTTGTGAAGGTCGATGACAAGGTTTGTAGCGCGGTGCGCCTGGAGCCGAAGGCGATCCAGGTGTTCGCTTATCTCAGGGGATAGATCGCCGCCGAGGTCCTCGCCAAGCCATTCAACGGTGTTAGCGATGGCGCGCAAGGGCGAGCGGAGGTCGTGCGAGGCGACGTGCGCGAACTCCTCCAAGTGAAGGTTCGAGCGCGCGAGCATCAGCTCCTGGCGCTTGAGCTGGGTTACGTTGCGCCTGATGCCGGCGAGACCGATGATCGCGCCCGTTTCGTCACGGAGCGGCGCCCGGTTTTCGGAAAACCAGAGGACCGCCCCGTCCGCCTGTTCGAAACATTCGAGGCAATCCGCAAGCGGCTCGCCTGTCTCAAGAAGCCGCTCCTCCTCGGCTTGCCTTGCTGCGGCGCGATCGGGCGGGAGGAAATTGTCCTCGCGCCGCATTATGACATCCTCCTCGCGACTGGCGTTCAGAAATCCTGAGTTCGGCGGCGTTGAGGCGAATGTAGCGGCGCTTTTCATCCTTGAAATAAATGGCGTCGGGGACGCCCTCCATGAGGTGGTGGAGAAGCTTGCGCTCGAACTCCAGCTTCTCGCCGGTCTTGCGCTGCCGGCGCCTCATTTCAGCCGCCAGCAGCTCGCGCTCGATGGCGGAGTTGAGACGCACGAGGTTGTCCTTGCGCACATAGTCTTTCGCGCCGGATCTCATCAACTCGGCGGCGGTCTCCTCGCCGATAATGCCGGAGACGAAGATCACGGCGGTGTCTGGCTGCGCCTTCGTGATAATGGCGAGCGCGCGCCGTCCATCGAGCTGAGGCAGGTTGTAATCGCAAAGGGCGACATCCCACTTCTGAGCCTGCAGCGCCGACTGCAGCTTCTGGGCCGTGGAGACGCGCTCGTGGCTTAACTTGCGGTTCCCGCGCCGCAAAGCGTGAACGATGAGTTCGGCGTCGTCGTCCGAATCCTCAACCAGAAGCGCGTGTAGAAACTTACTCATGCGGTCTCGCGATTATGCCCGAGCGGGGGCGAACTCGCCGGCGAGCGGCACCTGGTTGATCGTCAGCCAGTATGTGACGAGATGGCTCGCGACTTTGATCAGCTCGCTGTAGCTGATCGGCTTGCGCACGAAGCTGCTCGCGCCGAGAATATAGCTTCTGTGCAGGTCTTCCTCTTGTCCGGAGGTCGTCAGGATCACCACCGGCAGAAGCCGCGTGGATGGATGCTCCCTGATGCGCTTCAGAACTTCGAGGCCATCGAGCCTGGGAAGCTTGAGGTCGAGGAAGACGACGCGGGGCAGAGAGCCATTGCTGCCTTTCGACTCGCCGGCGCCAGTATCGTGCAGATAGCTAACCGCCTCTGCGCCGTCGCGTACAACGATGACTTCCTCCCTCACGTTGGCTTTCTTGATCGCCCGCAACATGAGAGCCTCATCGTCGGGATTGTCTTCGACGAGTAATAGCTTACCCGGTGAAGGTACTTGCATTGCGCCGCTCCAATTTTCCTCTGGGGCTGGCCCCCTTGCTGGAAGACAGCTTCCCCCCCTGTTCATCGATCCAAGTCCTGGCCCCAGCAAGCTCCTCTGACGCGTATGATTTTACCTCAATTTTAGAGCAGTAGCGGGCGTAGCTGTAACGGAGCTGACGTCTCTGCAATCGAGGCCCATTTTCGGTAGAGCGCCGAATCCGCTGGATCGTTTTTTTGAAGGCTTGCCACTCAATTCAAGATTGCAATAGGTTTCATCGGCACGACCGCATATCGATTCGATAGGCTCGCTGGAGGGGCCGCCCATGACGGTAGCTCTTGCGCCGCCCGCCTGCAAATCGGGCGAATACATTCAGGAGGAGGGCTGGTTTCAGCTCATTGTGAAGTCGTCGCCCTACGCGATGATCGTCGTGGATGGCGCGCGGAAGGTGGTGCTCGCCAACCGGGGGGCGGAGACCCTGTTCGGCTACGAGAGCAAGGAAATGGCGAGCCTCGACTTGGAGGCGCTGATCCCCGTCCGATACCGCGAGAACCACGCCGGCAGCGTTTCGAGCTTCCTTCGCTGGCCGCATTCGCGCACCATGGCGGCGGCCGGCCACCTCGTTGGCCGCAGGAAAGACGGGAGCGAGGCGCCCGTCGAGATCGGCCTCAATCCGATCGAGGCAGGCGGCAAGAACTTTATCCTCGCCTCGATCGTGGATGTCACCGAGCGGCGCTATCATGAGCAGGCGCTCCGGCTGGCGGTCGAGACGGCGCCGAATGCTATGCTCGTGATCGACGAACGCGCCCAGATCGCCTTCCTCAACAAGGGCTCGGAGGCTCTTTTCGGCTACACGCGCGACGAACTCCTCGGGCAACCCATCCAAATCCTGGTTCCAGACCGGTTTCGCGGAATACCGCCCGAGTTCATCGGCAAATATCTGCTCAACCCGAAACCGCGGCCATTTGCCGTAGGCCGCGACCTGTTCGGGCGCCGGAAGGACGGCGCGGAGGTTCCAATCGAGGTCGGCCTCAATTCCCTCGAAACGCCGAAGGGCCGCTTCACGCTCGCCTCCATCGTCGACATTACCGAGCGATGGCGCTACGAGGACGAACTGCGCCGCAGCAAGGAGGAGGCCATCAAGGACAAGAAGCGCGCCGAGGATCGTGCGCTCCTGTTGCGCCGCCTGTGGGACGAGATCGCCGCCCTCGCGTTCAGGTGCGGCCTGCCGGGCATCGGCGAAACGCCGGCGCTGTTCCAGGAAGCCTGCGAAAGCGCCTTGAATATCGAGGCGAGCCTGGCGGCGGCGCTGACGCCCTTCGAGACCGCCTTTCGCGGCTATGTGAACGCCAACCAAAAGCTGGCCGAGCAGAATCGCAAGCTCGCCGCCGCAAAAGCCGTGACGGAAGCCTCGAACCGCGAGCTGGAGGCCTTCAGCTACTCCGTCGCCCACGACCTCAGAGCGCCGCTCCGAAGCGTGGATGGGTTCTGCGAGATCCTTGAGGAAGACTATGCAAGCTGGCTCGACGGCACGGGGCGCGGCTATCTGGAGCGAGTGCGCAAGGCCGCGCAACATATGGGAACGCTGATCGACGACCTCTTGCGCCTTGCGAGCATCACGCAGGGCGAGCTCACCCGCTGCGCCGTCGATCTCAGCGCCATCGCGCGCCAGATCGTGGATGGCTTGCGCGACAGCGATTTGGACAGGGCCGCGGAATTCGTCATCGACCCGGGCATCGTCGCCAATGGCAATCCGCAACTCTTGCGCATTGTGCTGGAGAACCTTTTTTCCAACGCCTGGAAGTTCACCTCGACAAAGCCCTCGACGCGCATCGAATTCGGGTGCGAGAAGATCGGCGGAGAAACCGTCGTCTACGTGCGCGACAACGGCGTCGGGTTCGACATGAACTATGCGGGCAAGCTGTTCGGCGCTTTTCAGCGGCTGCATGAAGCGCGGGACTTCCCCGGCACGGGCATCGGGCTCGCGACCGCGCAGCGCATCGTCAGCAAGCATGGCGGGCGCATCTGGGTCGAGGCGGCGCCGGGCAAGGGCGCCACGTTCCGCTTCGTGCTTTGAACTTGCGCGCCTGAGGCCGCGAGCGCTCAATCGGCCTTGCCTCCGCAAGCCGGTTCCTCTATCCAGCGACGTAGCTTAATTTTCTCGAAAAAATTGGGTTCGTTTTGCAAAAAGGGCCGGAAAAGTATATAGATATATGCCTCTTCGAAGCTCGATTTTGCGGCGCCGCGATGCGCATGCATTCGCAGAAATTGCGTCGTCGCTAGAATGTTTGTGGTAAAGTTGCAAGAACTCGATGGTTAATCTTGGACGAATGCGTTAGCGCGGCGAGGGACGTAAAGGCGTGACCTCGCTATGGATCGGCGTGACCGCCGGCGCGCCATAGCGCGGCTCAGCGGTAACTCCGCATCACAAATGCGCCGATGCTTGCGCCACATCCCTTACGACGGCCTTGAAGGGATCGCTGGAGGCAAGGACCGCCAAGGCGGGACCGCCACGGTCATCAACTCCCCCCGGTATGCTTCGCGATCACGAGAGTGATGTCGTCGTCTGCCTTGATCGCTGGCTTGGAAAGTTGGCCAAGGAGGTGGTCGCACTGTTGCGACGAGGTCCCTGGCTCGGTCTTGTTGAGAAACTCTCTTAGAGTCTCTGTCGTGTATAGGCTCAGGGGCGGCTTAGGCGTTTCGATCAAGCCATCGGTGTAAAGAACAAGTTCTCCGCCAGGACGAAAAGGAACTGTTTGGCTTTTATAGGCCACGTCGTGGAGAATGCCGAGCGGCAAGCTTGGCTGCGAGATGATTTCGAATTGGTCCTCAGACGACCTGCGATAAAGAGGAGGAGGGGCGCCCGCCGAGACACATTCGATCGTCTGCATGTCGAAATTTATCACCGCGCAGAACGTGGTTGCGAACTGACCGGCAGGCAGCACGGCATGCAGCCTGTTGTTCAATCGGCGCAGCAACAAAGCAGGCTCGTCTGTCTCCTGAAGTTCCGCATGCACAAAGGAATGGAAACGAGCGGTATTAAGAGCGGCTGCAACGCCATGTCCCGTGAAATCGGCGATATAGATCATGACGCGTTGAGGACCGATAACTTCCGCGCCCCAAATATCCCCCCCGATACCGTCGAGCGGCTTGTAATAGCTCGAAAGGTCCAAAGGACAGCCACCCCGAATTTCCGCTAGCCGCGCCGCACTCGGAAGCATGTCGCTCTGGAGGGCGATCGCAGCCGCAAGCTGGTGCTCCATTTCAGATGTCACACCCAGAAGCGTTCGTCCGATCAGAGAACCGGCAGCGCCGGCCGTCGCGAGAACTGCGGCCAGCAAAACGCCTTCAATGAAAAGCTGACGGTAGGTGTCCGCGTCCACGTCATCGATATAGGCGCCGACGCCAACCAGCCCTCCAATCTCAGGCACATTTTGTATAAAGGAAATCTTAGCCGTAAGCGGACCGCCGACGCCTTTCTCATACACGTAATTAACAAACCCTTTGCCCATGGGGCCTTGGGCAACCTTAATAAATTCCTTTATGATTTTAACGCCGTTCACGTCTGTCAGTTCAATGCGGTTCTGGCCGATTTTCGATCGATCGTTCAGACTTGTCACAACGCCATTATAGTCATAGGCAAAAATGTAGTTCACCTGCTTTTCATCGCCATAGCGTGTTGAACGGAGGACCGAGAAAAATGCCTTCTGCCCGGCTTCGCTCTCTGGCCCCCCGGCAGCCTTCATTTGGGCGCGGGCAACCGAGAGGGTCAAATCCAGGAGCTTTCGAAGCTCGGCTTGCCGGTCCTCGAGCATCTGCCAGCGCAGCGACCAAAGCCCGATCCCCGACAATAAAAAAAGGCTCAATGTCCCCAGAGCCAGGAGGAGACGGATGCCCATCGTGATCTTAAGCCGCTCAGGCATGCACGCAACCATCCGCTTTGGTTGAGTTTCGGCGCGCGCGTTCTCCATATCGCTTGTTTGCCGCGCCTGGGCAGTAAGCGCGTCGGGCATCCGATCCATCTGCAAAAACCGAGACACAACCTTAGCGAGTATATGTGCGGTATGTCTTGGTATGATTGACGGAAAGCCTAAGATTGCCGCCGTCGGCCGGGAACTCGCCGGCGCCTCCCGCGCATGGGATCGCGAGAAGGTCGCCAAGGCCGCTTTCGCCCCAGAGAGAGCGTGTTTGCCGGAAGGGGTCGCACACAGAGTTTCGCTGCGAACCCAATAATGCCGGCTTAGTGAGCGCCGCGCACGGGGCAGGAGAGTGGCGAGGCGTGGCGCCCGGCCGGCCGCCGCCGCGTTTCGGCAAGACACGCTTCGAACGCGGCGAAGCCCGCCACTGCGGAGCTTTCGATGAGGCGCGCCGCTTCAGGCGAGCGCCCGGCGTCGTTCAGCACGGCGACGAAGCTTTGCCACATCCTTCCGGTTTCCTTGCCATAGCCGTTGAAAAAGCGGCCGCCCCAGTCGGGGCGGATATCGAGGCGCGGGCCGAGCTTGCCGAGCATGACCTGCCGGCCGAGGCTCGATCCTTCGAGGACGTAGAGCGCGCCGAGAGCTTCCAGCGGATCCGTCAAATGCGGAACTCCCGGAAATTCGGGCAGATTTGCGAGCGTCCCGTCTGTGTGGCCGAGGTCCTTGAGGTCGGCTTCGAGCCAGGCGAGCTTGCGCCGCGACGAGTAATCGAGCGCGAGCTTTCCGAAATCGAGCGCGCAGAGCGCAGCCTCCAGCGGCCGGATGAAGCGCCAGAAGTCTTCCAGGAATTCGCGGTAGACCTGAAGCGAAGTCAGCCGCCCGTCGAAATCCACCGCTTCCTCAAGCCGCAGGTGAGCATCGCGCGTCGCGAGCCGCAGCCGCCCTCTGAAATCGGCTGGCGCCTTCTGCCCGGATGCCGCCATTTGTAAACCTTCCATCCCGCGAGCTTAGCGCGCCAAGCTTCTCTCGAGCTTTCGCCAGACCCATCCCTCGGCCTCGCTCCTGTCTCCCAGAACGTAGGCCGAAACATTCGCATTTTGAAGACCGAGATTCTGCTCGCCAGCCGCGGCGAGCCGTCCCGCGAACAAGAGCCGGTCGCCGGGCGCGATGCTGAAATCCTCGGGAGGAAGCTCGATCATTTCGCCGCCCCTGATGAGCAGCAGCGCAAGGCAGGGAAGCCGGTCCCGCCGGTCCTTCGCGCTTCTCGACAGATCGGCGATGGCGACCGGCCGCCCGATGCGGCTCATGACGCCGATAAGGCCCGGCGCCTCGCGCTCATCGATGGCGAAGCTCCAGAAGCCCGGCGTTTCCGCGCCAACAAAAGCGCGCAGCATTTCCGAAAGCGAATAGGCCCAGAAGTCGTCCTTGCGCCGCACGATGTCGAGGAACTCGGCAAGCAGCGGAGTGCGCAGCACCGCGATGCACTCGTTTGCGATGATCTGGCTCGGGATCATGGTCATGTTGGCCCCGAAGCGCGCGAACAGCATGTGATTGGCGAGCTGGTTCTGGCGGACGATGATGAAGACGCCAGGATTGAGCCGACGCGCCGCGATGGCGATGGCGAGGTTCGTCGTGTCGTCGTCGGTGCCCGCGAACAGGCCGGACGCCGTCTCCACGCCCGCCTCGCGAAGCACGGCGGTGCCCGTGCCGATGCCCTTGATGGAGCGCAAGCCGCCGGCGTGGATGCCGGCGGGATCGATGATGGTGGCCTTGAAGCCGCCGCGCTGGACGGCGGATACGACCTCGTTGCCGAACCGGCCGTAGCCGCAGACGATCCAGTGCCCCGGCGCGGCCGGGATTCGCGGCGGCAGGCTCGGCGGCAGATAGGAGCCGGGCGTGCTTGTGAGCCAGGAAAGCAGCCGCTGCGTGTCCGGCGCGCGCATGGCGAGCTCCAGGTGGCTGCCGAACTCGCGGAAGGGGTTGATCACGCGATACGTCCCGAGCGAGGCCATCGACGCCGCCACGCCGGGCGAATCCGCCCGGCACACAACCGGCAAATCGGGCCTCAACAGCGAAGCGGCGATCGCGATGCCGAGGTTGGCCGCGTCGTCGTTGCAGAGCGCGAGCACGCCCACGCATTCCGGCTTCAGGAGACCCGCCGCAGCAAGCGTTTCAGGAGAGCGCGCATCCGCCGAAAGCAGCGGCGCGCCGCTCGACAGCTCCTCGATTTCAAGCTCCTGGACCTTGCGCTCGTCCCTGTCGATGGCTGCGAACCGGTTGCCGAGCCTGTCGAGCGCGCGCACGACCGTCATGCCGGTCTCGCCAAGGCCGCACACGAGGTAGAAGGGCTCGCGCAGCCGGCCGACGGCGCGCTGGAACCTTGCAGTCACGATGGCCTGCTGCAGCGCCTTGTCCTGCGTGAGGCCGAGAAACGAGCCGAGCAGATAGGCCCAGCCGATGACGGAGGAGTAGATGATCAGTAGCACGAAAAAGCGCTGTTCGTCGGTGAAGTTGTACGGAATCTCGCCGAAGCCGACCGTCGTCGCCGTGTAGGTGACGAAATAGAAGGCCTCGAACAGCGTCATGCGCCAGGGCTTGCCCTCCCCATCGACGCCTGGGATGAGCGCCAGCCCCGCGGTCGAAAAGGCGAAGATGAGGATGATAAGGATCAGCGGCGCCCTGAGCCGCCGAATGGTTATGAAGAAAACGCTTTGCACCTCAACGCCTCTGGATTGTCGTATCGACAATCATGATGACGACCGACACGAGATTTGCGAGAAGCGCGCCCGCGGCGAGCGACACGACGGTGGCGAACGTGGATGCCGGGATCGGGCCGCCTTTCTGACTCGCGAAGAACCAGACGAGCGCCGCGGCGAGCAGCTGCATGAGAGCGACGAGGGTCGAAGCCAGGTGAACCGCGCCGATATGGGTGCGATCCCCGAATTTCAGGACGATGGAGATCAGGCTGACGGTGACGGCGGCGAACAGCTCCCACTCGCTGTGATAGTCCGGGTTGCCGATGTCGCCATAGACGAACCCAAAATTCAACGTCGCCGCCAAAAGGATGAAAAATCCGAAAACAACTTTTTCGAGGTTCATAGCCGCCCCATGCCTTGCAGTTGTTTCGGCGAATAGACCACGCGCGCGTCCGGCCAGCCTTGCCAAAGATCAAGCCGCCGCTAAGCAAACTCCGCCGATTTGCCCAACGCATTGTCATCCCGGCCAAGCGAAGCGCGAGCCGGGATCTGCAAAAAAATGAGCGCTCCGATTTATTAAAATCCCGGATAAGGCTTGCCCATTTCCGGATGACAAACAGAGGCCATCCGTTGGCTTAATTGGGAGACCCTGCTTAGAGCCGCCCCGCAACCCGCGCGGCAAATGGCGCCTGCGCGAGGCCGCCCGGGAGGCGCGCGTCCGGGGCCGGATGATCGTTTTTGTAGAGTGCGATGTGACGCAGGCTTTACTTTTCAACGAAAGTGAAAATTATCGGCGTCTCGCTTGACATGCTCGCCTAAGTTGGCCACCTTGCCGGCTTGCGTCGCGAAAGATTTGGAACCCTGCCATGGCTAAGCCTGTAACTCAGAAAATCAAATTGGTAAGCTCCGCCGGTACGGGCTACTATTACGTCACGAACAAGAACCCGCGGAACCTCACCGAGAAGCTCGCGCTGAAGAAGTACGATCCGGTTGTGAAGAAGCACGTCGAGTTCAAAGAAGCAAAAATCAAATAGCAAGCCTCGCAACGCGAGGCCGTCTCTGTGCTCCACTCTACTTTGAATGAAGGATCAGCTCCGCTATCTTTGTCGGCAGCGGGGTGTGTCCGATTGCAGAAGCGGAGCTGATCTTGTCGCTATTGGATCAAGAGGGCGTGACCCAACAGCCTCTTCCGAAACCTCCAGTTTGCGACGACATAGGGGCTTCGGTGTTTCCCCGCGGACCCAGGAGATGCGGCGGACCTGAGCACTCCGCAGGGGAACTCTCTGCATAAGTATGAGGAAAGATCGCTTGTTGGCAAGGCCGGAGCGACATCTTTCTGCCTTACTTACGGAATTTTGCGCCGACCCTCCTTAACGCCGCACCAAAGTCGCTACAAGCAATTTTGCTCGCTTTTTCTATGATAGGCGCCCAAGCGTTTGTGTATCAACGTTTTTCTTTTCTATAGTAAACAATGCCACGAAAGCACTCGGATTTTTTTTGCAAGAGGATGGAAGGCCAGTTTTCCCCGTTATCCCCAGCTGTTTTTCACGCGGGAACGAACTGGCGGATCGTTTCCAGGAACCGAGCCACGGAGATGGGTTTCGAGACGTAGGCTTCACAGCCCCCCTCGCGAATCCGTTCCTCGTCTCCCTTCATGGCGAAGGCCGTGACTGCCACGATAGGAATATGCCGCAGGCTGTCGTCTTCCTTCAGCCATTTTGTAACGTCGAGGCCCGACACCTCTGGCAGCTGTATATCCATCACGATCAAGTCGGGGCGATGCTTGCGGGCAAGCGCAATAGCGTCGATCCCGTTGCGTGTCTGCAGGGTCTTGTATCCGTGCGCCTCCAGCAAATCGTGGAAGAGCTTCATATTGAGCTCATTATCCTCGACGATCAGGATGGTGCTAGCCATAGCGCTCTTGCTCGTTTTTGGCCGCGCGGCTTCGGAGGAAGATCCCCCCGCCGGCTTTTGCGGTCTCGTCCCGCGTTTCGGATAAGAGTTGAGGCGCATGTGCCGTTTGTTGAAAAACTCATTTGCGCCGTTATATTCACGTGTAACGGTTAATATTCTCTCACCGCGAAAGAGCCCATTGCCACCATCCCGATATTGGTTACTTAAGCACTAGCTTCAAGCGCAAATTTCATGCGCAACTGCTTTTTTCGCACTGAAGGCGCGTTTCGGGTCCAAACGCCAAAACTGTGGCTAGACATCGTTGTCTTGTGAAGCTTTTTCCTTGCGCGAAGGTTTCGGCGCGACGAGCGAGCGCTTGTCCAGATATCTTTCTACCGACCCGATCAGATCGTCGATCTTGTCCTCGAAGAAATGATTGGCGCCGGGGATGATCTCATGACTTCACAACGATCCCCTTCTGGGTCTTGAGCTTGTCCACCAGCGTCTTCACGGCGTTGGGCGGCACCACGCGGTCGCGGTCTCCGTTGATCATGAGGCCCGAGGACGGACACGGCGCCAGAAAGCTGAAGTCGTAGAGGTTCGCGGGCGGCGCGACCGAGATGAAGCCATCGATTTCAGGCCGTCGCATGAGGAGCTGCATGGCGATCCATGCGCCGAAGGACACTCCGGCGATCCAGCAGGATTTCGCATCGGGGTTGGCGAGCTGGAGCCAGTCGAGAGCCGTCGCGGCGTCCGAAAGCTCCCCAGGCCCCTGGTCGAAGATGCCCTGGCTGCGCCCGACGCCCCTGAAATTGAAGCGAAGAACCGAGAAGCCCCTTTCCACATAAGTATAATAGAGGCTGTAGACGATCTGGTTGTTCATCGTCCCGCCAAATTGCGGGTGAGGGTGCAGGATGATGGCGATCGGAGCGCCCGCCGCCGGCTCGTGGTGATAACGCCCTTCGATACGGCCAGCGGGCCCGTTGATGATGACTTCCGGCATTTTCTGTGAACCTCTTTTCCCGGATCGCTGCCCCGGATGCTGGTCTTGCTCGCAACTCGAAGAGTCAACGCGTTCATCTTCTGAATGGCGTCCTGAAGCTGCGTTCCCTGAGCGCCGCTCGAAAGCCCCTAAGCCATTCTTGGCCGGAAGTCTTTCGTCAATAGTTGACTACTGAAGTCGGAAATCCTATACATTGGGTGCAAGGATCCTCGACTGTTCGAGCTCCGTCCTGCAGTGCGCACGATTTGGCATAACATAAACGAGGCGCAAATTTCCACGGCCTTCGCACGGATTCCGGGCGCGGTAAGAAGAAAATGCTGCTGAGCACAAAAGGGCGTTACGCGGTCATGGCGATTGTCGAGCTTGCCCGCCAGGGGGACGCGAGACCTTTGTCGCTCTCCGACATCGCGGCCCGGCTGGAGCTGTCGCTCGCCTACCTTGAGCAGCTGTTCATGAAGCTGAGGCGCAAGGGGCTGGTGCGGTCGGTCCGGGGTCCTGGCGGCGGGTATGTACTCGGCCGCGACGCCGGAACGATCAGCATCGCCGAGGTGATGGCCGCGGTGGACGAGCCGGTCCGCATGACGCGCTGTGTGACAATCGACGATGGATGCATCGCGTCGCGGCGATGCACGACGCACTATCTCTGGGACGCGCTTGGGTCTCACATCGAGGAGTTCCTGGCTACGGCCACGTTGGCAGACGTTTTGCATGGACGATATTCGGCGCCGGTCCCGGGCTTTTCCATAAGCAAGCTCGCGGCGGCGGAAGGCGGTTCATGAGCGACAGAAGCTATCTCGATCACAACGCGACCTCGCCGCTTCGTAGGGAAGCGCGCGACGCCATGATCGCGGCCCTCGATTGCATCGGCAACCCGTCGTCCATTCACGCCGAGGGACGCGCCGCCCGCGCCACGGTGGAAATCGCGCGCGAAAGCGTGGCGCGGGCGTTTGACGTTGCGCCATCGGCGGTCACATTCACGTCGAGCGGCACGGAAGCGGCGAATTGGCTCTTGCAGCCCCAGGGCGGGCGCGGGCTCGCCGTATCGGCCGTGGAGCATCCTTGCGTCCTGAAGGGCCATCGCTTTCCTGACGCGGACGTACATATTGTGCCGGTTTCGGACAAGGGCGCGATCGATTTCGCCGCTCTCGAAGAAGCGCTAGCCGAGCGCTCGATTGTGGCGGTGCAGGCCGCGAACAACGAAACGGGCGTCATTCAGCCCGTGTCGGAAATCGCCGCGCTGACCCGCTCGCGCGGCGGCCTTTTTGTCTGCGATGCGACACAGGCTGTCGGCCGCCTTCCTCTTCGCGACCTTGGCGATGCGGATGCGCTGTTCTTCTCGGCCCATAAATTCGGCGGTCCCAAGGGCGCCGGCGCCGTCGTCTGGCGAAGCGCCGAGCCCACGCCGCCGCCATTTATCAAGGGCGGAGGCCAGGAGCGGCGCCAGCGCTCCGGCACGGAGAATGTCGCCGGTATCGCCGGTCTCGCGGCCGCGCTTCGCACCGCAGATAAAGAGCAGGTGATTTGGAAAGCGCGGGCGAAGGCTTTACAGTCGAGCCTCGAACGGGGCTTGCTGGCCATCGCGCCGGGCGCGGCCGTGTTCGGCGAAGGCTCGGACCGGCTGCCCAACACCACATGCTTTGCTCTTCCAGACAAGAGCGCCGAAATGCTGCTGATCGCCTTCGATCTCGAAGGCTTGGCGGTGAGTTCCGGCTCGGCCTGCTCCTCGGGAAAGGTGGAGCGTTCGCACGTGCTCGCGGCCATGGGCGTATCGAGAGCGCTGGCAGAAGGGGCGATCCGGGTCTCGACCGGCTGGAATACGGCAGAGGCGGACATCGAGCGGTTCCTGGCCGCTTTGCCGAAGATTTGCGGCGGGCGCGAAGAGCGCCATGCTGCGTGACTGAAGCGGCGCCGTTCCCGCGAAGGCGGGAACCCGGTGCGCCGCAGTTTTGAGATTACTAGGCGGCCGCCTGCGCGGGCGCGACGAGAGCGAGGTAAAACACATGGCGACGCCAGTGCAGGACACCATCGAACGGGTCCGCGACATCGATGTCGACAAGTACAAGTACGGTTTCACGACCGACATCGAGAGCGTGCGCGCGCCGAAAGGCTTGAGCGAGGACATCGTCCGCTATATCTCGGCGAGAAAGAGCGAGCCGGAATGGCTCTTGGAATGGCGGCTCGACGCCTACAAGCGCTGGCGCACGCTGGCAGAGCCGGCATGGGCGCGCGTCCATTATCCGAAGATCGACTACGAGGATCTCTATTATTATTCCGCGCCGAAGTCGACGGAGGGGCCGAAAAGCCTCGCCGATGTCGATCCGGAACTGCTGCGCACCTACGAAAAGCTCGGCATCCCTCTGAAGGAGCAGGCCGTGCTCGCGGGCGTGGAGGGCGCGATGGTGACTGGGCCGCGCGTCGCCGTGGACGCCGTTTTCGACAGCGTGTCGGTCGTCACCACCTTCAAGGAGGAGCTGGGGAAGGCCGGCGTGATCTTCTGCTCGATCTCCGAAGCGGTGCGCGAGCATCCCGAGCTTGTGCGCAAATATCTCGGCAGCGTCGTGCCGACGAGCGACAACTATTTCGCGACGCTGAACTCGGCGGTCTATTCCGACGGGTCGTTCGTGTATGTGCCCGAAGGCGTCCGCTGCCCGATGGAGCTTTCGACCTACTTCCGCATCAACGAGAAGAACACCGGCCAATTCGAGCGCACGCTCATCATCGCCGATAAGGGCGCCTATGTGAGCTACCTCGAAGGCTGCACGGCGCCGCAGCGCGACGAGAACCAGCTTCACGCCGCCGTGGTCGAGCTGATCGCGCTCGACGACGCGGAAATCAAGTATTCGACCGTGCAGAACTGGTATCCGGGCGACAAGGACGGCAAGGGCGGCATCTATAACTTCGTGACGAAGCGCGGCGATTGCCGGGGCCGCAACTCGAAAATCTCCTGGACGCAGGTTGAGACCGGCTCCGCCATCACCTGGAAATACCCGAGCTGCATCCTGCGCGGCGACGGCAGCCGGGGCGAGTTCTACTCCATCGCCATCTCGAACGGCCGCCAGCAGGTCGATAGCGGCACCAAGATGGTGCATCTCGGCAAGAACACGTCGAGCCGCATCATCTCGAAGGGCATCGCGGCGGGCCGCTCCGACAACACCTATCGCGGGCTGGTGTCGGCGCATCGCCGGGCCTCGAACGCGCGCAACTTCACACAGTGCGACAGCTTGCTGATCGGCAACCAGTGCGGCGCGCACACCGTGCCCTACATCGAGGCGAAAAACGCGAGCGCGCAGTTCGAGCACGAGGCGACGACTTCGAAAATCTCGGACGATCAGCTGTTCTATTGCCTTCAGCGCGGGCTTTCACAGGAGGAGGCGGTGGCGCTGATCGTGAACGGCTTCGTGCGCGACGTGCTGCAGCAGCTCCCGATGGAGTTCCTGGCCGAAACGCAGAAGCTGATCTCGATCAGCCTCGAAGGCAGCGTGGGCTAACAGGAGGGAGAACAACCAATGCCTATAACGCGAGTTGCGCTCAGGCGCGGAAAATCGGCCGAGTATAAGCGTGCGATCCTCGACGGCGTCTATGCCGCTTTGCGCGAGACTTTCAATGTGCCGGAAGACGATAGGTTCATGCTGATCGATGAGTATGACGCAGAGAACATCCTGCATAGCTACCACTATCCCAGCCTTCCTCACTCGGACGATCTCCTGATCATACAGCTTACCGTGAGCAACACGCGCACCATCGAGCAGAAGAAGGCCTTGTATGCGACTCTTGTCGAGAAGCTGGCCCAGAATCCAGGCGTGAGACAAGAAGATGTCCTGGTCAATCTAGTGGAGGTGGCGAAAGAGAACTGGTCGTTCGGCATCGGCGTCGCGCAGTACGCGGAAGCATAGCAGGGGCGGAGTTCGGATATGGCGCTGATACTGGCGGGAGTGTTGGGAGCGTTCATCGGCCTTGCCGGCGTGTGGTTCATCACGTCGCCGTTCAACGCTGTGCAGGCGTTCGGGATCGATCCTTCTCACTTGGCCGACATCGCGCTGGCCCCGGCGCTTGGCGTTCGAAATCTGGCGCTGGGGCTGATAATCGTCGTCTTTGCCTTGGCCCGAAAGCCCGGCGCGACCGGCGCGGCGCTGCTAATTGCCTCTCTTGTGCCCATCGGCGACTATGCCGTGGCCGCAAAGCCGTTCGGCTACGCCGCCGCCGGCCGCCATCTGATCGCGCTGCCGTTTCTGCTCATCCTCGGCCTGATCCTGGTGCGCAAATGACGTATTGGTTCAAACCGAAGCGCTACGGGGTTGGCGCGAGTCCTGCAAACTGGAAGGGATGGCTTATCACCCTGGCGTTCATGGTCCCGATTGCCGCATTTCTGACAGCGCTTGTTTCGGCGCGAGATCATTTGAGCGTGGGGCTTTTCGCAGCCGGAGTCGTGGCGTTCGTTGCGATGGAGCTGCTGTTTGTCTGGATTGCCTGGAAGAAGACGGACGGGGACTGGCGGTGGCGCTGGGGCCCGGATGATAACGGGAAGCAAAAAACAGATGCTTGAAATCAAAGACCTGCACGCGGAAATCGACGGCAAGGAAATCCTTCGCGGCTTCAACCTGACCGTGCCGAAGGGCGAGGTGCATGCGATCATGGGGCCGAACGGCTCCGGCAAATCGACGCTCTCCTATGTGCTGGCCGGCAAGGAAAACTATGAGGTGACGGAAGGCTCCGTGACCTGGGACGGCAAGGACCTGCTCGCGATGAGTCCCGACGAGCGCTCGCACGCGGGCGTGTTCCTCGCCTTTCAATACCCGATGGAAATTCCCGGCGTCGCCTCGATGACCTTCCTGCGCGCCGCCATGAATGCGCAACGCAAGGCGCATGGCGAAAGCGACATATCGATCCCCGATTTCATGCGCAAGGTGCGCACCGAGGCCGACAAGCTCAGCATCTCGATGGACATGCTGAAGCGGCCCGTGAACACCGGCTTTTCGGGCGGCGAAAAGAAGCGCGCCGAGGTGCTGCAGATGGCGCTGCTTCAGCCGAGCCTCCTCATTCTCGACGAGATGGACTCCGGCCTCGACATCGACGCGATCCGCATCGCCGCCGACGGCGTGAACCGGCTGCGTTCGCCGGAACGCTCGATCCTCGTGATCACGCATTATCAGCGGCTTCTGAACTATATCGTGCCCGACAAGGTGCACGTGATGACGCGCGGCCAAATTCTGCATTCGGGCGGCAAGGAACTCGCCTTGGAGCTGGAAGAATCGGGCTACGCGGCTTACGCTTCGGAAGCGGCGTAAGGGGCGGCGATGACAATCCATCAAACCACGATCCGGCCGGCGATCACCCCCGCCGAACAGCGCTTCCTCGATCTTTACGCGGGCGTTTCCGGCGCGCTGCCCGGCGCGCGCTCGGCCTCGGTGCGCGCCTCGCGGGAGGCGGCGCTGGACCAGTTCGCGCTGCTGGGCGTCCCGCATCGCCGCGTCGAGGAATGGAAGTACACCGATCTGCGTGCGCTGATGCCGGAGGTTCAGCCGCTGGGCGGTCTTGGCGGCGAGCGCGCCGATGTCAGCCTGGAGGCGGCGATCGGCAAGCCGCTCGCACATTTGGACGCCTGGCGCGCCGTGTTCGTGGATGGCCGCTTCCGCGCGGATCTGTCCACCGTCCAGAATTCGCCACAGGTCGGCTTCGAAACGCTGCGGCAGGTTTTCGAAGCGAATGAGGCTTCGGCAGACGCGGTCGCGAAGCTCACCTTGAGCAAGCGCGACGTGACCGGCGCCCTCGCGACGGCCTTTGCCACCGACGGCGCCATCATTTCCGTGGCCGCGAAGGCTCGGCTCGAAAAGCCCATCCACCTGATCTTCGTCGCATCCGGAGCCAGGCCGCAGCTTTTCGCGCTTCAGCATGCGATCGGCGTGGGCGACGACGCGGAAGCGACGCTGATCGAAACGCATGCCGGCGCCGCGCAGACGCAAGCGATCTCGCTGACGCGCCTATCGGTCGGCGCGCGGGCGTCGCTGAACCACGTGCGCTCCGTCGATGGCGACGGGGCAAAGCATCTTGCGTCCTCCGCCATCGCGCTTGGCGAAGGCGCGCGCTACGATCCATCGCATATCGCCATCGATGGCGCCTTGTCGCGCTACGAAGCCGGTATCCGCTTCGACGGCCCGAAAGCGCACTGCAATTGGGCCGGCGCCCTCTTGCTGCGCGGCCATTCGCACGCGGACTACACGCTTGCCGTCGATCACGCCGCGCCCCATTGCGTAAGCCGCGAACTCCTGAAGGCTGTGCTCGACGGCCGTTCCCGCGGCGTCTTCCAGGGCAAGGTCATCGTGGCGCAAGGCGCGCAAAAGACCGACGGCAAGCAGATGGCGAACGCGCTGCTCCTGTCGGACGATGCCGAGTTCGACTCGAAGCCCGAGCTTGAAATCTTCGCCGACGACGTGGCGTGCGGCCACGGCTCAACGGCGGGCCAGCTCGACGAGGACATGATGTTCTACATCCGCGCGCGGGGCCTCCCGGAGGTGGAGGCGCGCGCGCTGCTGATCGCCGCTTTCATCGGCGAGGCGCTGGACAAGATCGAAAGCGGAGCGCTGCGCGCTGCGCTTGAAGAGAAGGTCGCCGCATGGCTCGCAACGGATTCATCCATGGGCGACCCTGCGATATGAGCGACCCGGACAATGACATGAAGAACGCAACGGCAAAGCGCGGCGCCACCCCTCATCCTCTCCTTCTCCCACTGGGAGAAGGAACGCCGTTTCACTCTCTCCCAAGGGGAATGGGCTGGGGTGAGGGACGTAAGCGCGGAGAAGGGCTATGACTTTGATCGACAAGAACCTCGCGGCGGGCGCCTACGACGTGGAGGCCATCCGGCGCGACTTCCCGGCGCTGTCGCTGCAGGTGCATGGCAAGCCGCTCGTTTATCTCGACAACGCGGCGAGCGCGCAAAAGCCGAAGGCGATGCTCGACGCGATGATGAAGGCGTATTCGGAGGAATACGCCAACGTGCATCGAGGCCTGCATTACCTCGCCAACGCCGCCACCGCCGCCTATGAAGGCGCGCGCGAACGCGTGGCGAAGTTCATCAACGCGCCGGGCCACGAGCAGATCGTGTTCACGAAGAACGCGACGGAGGCGATCAATCTCGTCGCGTCGTCGTTCGGCGGCCTCCATATCGGCCCCGGCGACGAGATCGTGCTCACCGTCATGGAGCACCACTCCAATATCGTGCCGTGGCATTTCCATCGCGAGCGGCGCGGCGCGGCGATCAAGTGGGTTCCAGTGACGGACGAGGGCGAGTTCCGGCTGGAGGATTTCGAGGCCGCGATCACGCCGCGCACGAAAATGGTGGCGATCACGCACATGTCGAATGTGCTCGGCACGGCGACGCCGGTGAAAGAGGTGTGCGAAATCGCGCACGCGCACGGCGCCTATGTGCTCGTCGATGGCAGCCAGGGCGCGGTTCACCTCGATGTCGATGTGCAGGACATCGATTGCGATTTCTATGCGCTCACCGGCCACAAGCTTTACGGTCCGAGCGGCATCGGCGCGCTCTACGCCAAGCGCGAGCACCTCGAAGCCATGCCGCCTTTCCTCGGCGGCGGCGAGATGATCGAGACCGTGACCATGGACACGGTGCGCTATAACGATCCGCCCTACCGTTTCGAGGCGGGCACGCCGCCCATCGCGGAAGCCGCCGCGCTCACCGCCGCGCTCGACTACATGGACGCCATCGGCAAGGATCGCATCCGCGCCCATGAAACCTCGCTGCGCCTCTACGCCGAGGAGTTGCTCTCGCCCATCAACTCGCTGCGCTTCATCGGGCAGGCGCCGGGCAAGGGCGCGATCGTCTCCTTCGCGATGGAGGGCGCGCATTCGCACGATGTCGCCACCATCCTCGACCGGTCGGGCATCGCCGTGCGGGCCGGAACGCATTGCGCCGAGCCGCTTCTTGCGCGCTTCGGCCTCACATCGACATGCAGGGCTTCATTCGCCCTGTACAACACGCGCGCCGAGGTCGAGGCGCTCGCGGAAGGCCTTCAGAAAGCGGAGCGATTTTTCAAATGACCGACGGTATGCAAGAAACCAAAACCCCAATCGAGAACGCGCCGTGGGACGGCCCGCGGCAACCGCCGGTGCACAAGGATCTGCCCGAGCCTTGCGCGCATACGGTCGAGGTCGCCAAGGAATTCAAGGAGCATCCCCTCTCCGAGGACGAGCTGGACCGCATTACGGCGGGCATCGTCGCCGCAGTGAAGACGGTGTTCGACCCCGAGATCCCCGTTGATATTTATGAGCTGGGGCTCATTTATAGGATCGATATCAACGACGATCGGGAAGTGGACGTGGAGATGACGCTGACGGCGCCGGGCTGCCCGGTGGCGGGCGACATGCCGGTGTGGGTGGAGAATGCGGTGGGCGCCGTGCCGGGCGTGAGCCTTGTGCGGGTGTCGCTGGTGTTCAATCCGCCGTGGGATCCGAGCCGCATGTCGGACGAGGCGCGCGTCGCGTTGAACATGTTCTAGTTTTTTGGTCATGGCCGGGCTCGATCCGGCCATCCAGCGAAGGCCCTTTCGCCTTTCCCTGGATGGCCTCCTCAAGGCGGCCATGACAACAAAGAGGATGGAGCCATGGCGAGGCCGAGGCCGAAAGTTCTGAGTTTGACCGACGCAGCGGCGGATCGCCTGAAGGCGATCATGGCGCGTTCGGAAACGCCCGTTGCGGGCCTGCGCGTCGGCGTGAAAAAGGGCGGCTGTGCAGGGCTTGAATACACCATGGAGTACGCAGCCGAGGCGCGCCCCACCGACGAAGTCGTCGAGGACAAGGGCGTGCGCATCCTGATCGAGCCGGCCGCGATCCTCTATCTGCTCGGCACGGAAATGGACTTCAAGTCCGACAAGCTGAACTCGGGCTTCGTCTTCAACAACCCGAACCAGACGAGTTCCTGCGGCTGCGGAACCAGCGTCGAAATCGCCCCCGCGCAACAGGCTTAATGTTTCAGGTCAATGGCGGACTTGACCTGGCCATCACATATCCAATCGGCCCGCGCTTATCTTACCCGCATGGCTGCCTGCGGACGGCCATGCGGGAACTCGACCTAACAAGCGCAGCGGCGGCTTGGGCTCATGAGCCCCTGATCTCGATCTTCTTCTGCGCCTTCACCAGTTCCGGCCGCTTCGGCAGCGTTACCGTCAGCACGCCCTTGTCGAAGCGCGCCTCTACCTTGTCCTCGTCGATGGTCTCGGGCACGCGGATCGCCCTCTGGAACGAGCCGTAGCTGCGCTCCATGACGTGATAGTTCTCGCGCTCGTCGGTGTGTTCGCTTTTCTTCTCGCCGCGGAGCGTGAGCACGCCGTCATGGAAGGTGAGGTTGATGTCCTTCTCGTCGATGCCGGGCAGATCGGCCTTCACCACGATTTCCTTCTCGTTTTCCTTCACGTCGAGCGTCGGCGTCATCGACAGCCCTTCCGTTGCGGGAAAACCCTGCCGCAAGCCCGTCAGCGACGGCAACCCTGTAAGGAAGTTGTCGAACACACGGTCCATTTCGCTGCGGAAGGAGTGGAATGGGTCAGTATAGCGGGTTGGCGCACGTCCGCCCTGCCCCTTGCTCGTTACGTCGTCAGCCATCGTTCTCTCCCTTGATGTGCTAACATTCAGCTCAGAGCGCCCCCATTTTCATGAGGGCCTGCATAATATATCTAAATGCGAAGTCCGGATATTCAACAGCGGGGAGAACAAACATCATGGCTTTGGCGACGAGCCGGACGGGCGCAGAGGCGGCGGCGGCCGTTCCCGGCGAAAACCGCGTCTTGCGCCTCCCGGATGGCCGGAGGCTCGGCTTTGCGGAGTACGGCGATCTCACCGGCGCGCCCGTTCTCGCGTTTCACGGCATGCCCGGCTCCCGCTTCATGTTCCGCCTGGTTCATGAGCCCGCGGCGCGCCTCGGCCTGCGCATCGTCGCCCCGGACCGGCCCGGCTTCGGCTTGTCGGACTTCCAGCCGGGCAGAACGCTCGCGGCTTGGGGCAGCGATATGCGCGAACTCGCCGATAGCCTCGGCATCGGGCGCTTCGCCGTGGCGGGCATTTCCGGCGGCGGCCCCTACGTCGCAGCCTGCGCCGCGCTTCTGCCGGAACGCGTCACCGTTGCTGCGCTCGTCAGCCCCGTCGGCCCGCTGCACGCGCCGGAAGGGCCGAAGCGCCTGCCGCCGGCGCAGCTCGTTGCGTTCCGGCTGCTTCCACAGCTTACGCCCGCGATGCAGCTCGCCTTTTTTGGCGGCAGGCTCGGCTTCCTCCATGCGCCGGACGCGATGTACCGCGCTGTCGTGAAACGCGCCGGCCCCGCCGACGCGGGCATTCTCTCGCGGCCGGAAATCCGCAAGAACATCCTTGAGGCCGTCGTGGAAGGCTTGCGGCCGGGCGCGCGCGGCGTCGTTCAGGAGATGAAGGTCTTCGCGGCGCGGTGGAACATCCCGTTTGCCGCGATCACCGCGCCCGCGCTGCTCTGGCAGGGCATGGCCGACAACAACGTCCCCGTCGCGGCGTCGCTGCGGCTCGCGCAAATCATCCCGAACTGCGAGCTGCGCCGCATCGAGGGCGCCGGCCATTACTGGATTTTCGATCATCTGGACGAAGTGTTGACCGCGATCAGGCAGAAAATAGACGGCGCGCAACCGCAGTAAACCGGCGGCCTCATGTTCCCCATCAAGGACTCGATCAGGATCCCGTTTCCGCCCTACGTCACCTATGGGCTGATCCTGGTCAACGCCTTGGTGTTCCTCTATCAGGCATCGCTAACCCCTTACGGCGCCGCCGCCTTTTCCTACGAGCACGCGCTGGTGCCGCGCCGCTACTTCGATCCCGGCTGGGCCAAGGCCTACGGCCTGAGCGCCACCGACTATCTGCCGTTCCTCGAAGGAACCTTCATGCATGGCGGCTGGTGGCACCTCATCCTCAACATGTGGACGCTGTTCATCTTCGGAGCGTCGCTGGAGGGGCGGATCGGGCGCTGGCAGTTCCTGACGTTTTATCTCGCCTGCGGGCTCAGCGCGAGCTTCGCCCACGCCGCCTTCAACCAGGATTCCACCGTTCCGGCGCTCGGCGCATCCGGCGCAATCGCGGGCGTGCTCGGCGCCTACGCCACCACCTTTCCCCGCGCGAAGCTAACCATCCTGATCCTTCTCGTGTTCATCCCGCTGTTCTTCAAGATCCCGGCGCTCGCCTATGCGCTCGTCTGGTTCGGCTTTCAATTCGCGCAGGGATTTATCGACCTCGCCACGCCCGGCGCGGCCGGCGGGATCGCCTGGTGGGCGCATATCGGCGGGTTCATTGCGGGGCTGGTGCTGATTCCGCTATGGCGCTTCGGCCCGGATCTCACCTTCGACGATGCGCAGCCGCGCCTCGAACCGCCGCCCGCGCCTGTCGCCACCCAGGCACCCTCAGGCTGGACGCGCGGCCCCTGGGGCTGACCGCCCGCGCGCGCGTTCGCGGAGAGTAGTGCACAGAAAGCCATAGAATGCACCCAATCGCTCTGCAAACTCAAATAGCCGAAATGGCATCTAGGGAGGTCTTCAATGAAAACAGTTTCGTCAGCAGCCTTGGGTTTCGCATTAGCGGTCTCAGCATTTGCTTTCTATGGATCCACGGCGTCGGCGGTTGAAACGCCAGCACCGATTTCAAAGCCTCAATCCAATATCGTAAAAGTCGATGAACACGAACGCGAGCGTTGTGAGCGCATCCGCCGCGAGTGTCGCGAGCGGCACCACGAGCATGAGCACGAGTATAAGGAATGCGTAAGAAGCGAGCATTGCGAGCCCTAAGCTTGCCGCTGCCCGACGCGCCGCCATCCGGCCAAGCGAAGCCGGGATCTGCAAAAAATGAGCGCATCGATTTATTCGGATCCCGGATAAGGCTTCGCCTTTCCGGGACTTGAACGCCCCGATGTTCCCGCCACGCCTGTCAAAGCCGGGCTGCACCTCAAGGGCGGCCATGAAAGAGATCGAAGCACCCGCTGCGCGCCGTCTCGGTGCGCAAATGCTGCGCCCGTCGAAGCGATGCGCCCGGGGGTGGCGAAACCTCAGCGCCCGTCAGGCGAGCTGAGTTCCCGCGCAACGCGGAAGCCCATCGTCGGCGCGCTCGTGTCCGCGAATTCTCTCGCTCTCGCGGATGGCCGCCATCCAAAGCCGCCCGCCGGCTTGGCGCTGCCCCGCACAACGCGATAAGCGCAATCGCCGCCCGCCGCGGAAAGCCAAGCGGAGGCGTCGGCCGGGGCCTGGTCGTAGCTGGCATGCCAGCAGTCCTCGACCCATTCCAGAACGCTGCCGCTCTGAATGCCCCAGGGGTTCGGTCCCGGCCCCGCAAATTGCTCGAAGCGGACCCTCGGAAAAGGTGCGCCGCCGAGCGCGTAGCGGTCGCGCCCTGGCTGCTCGGCCCGCAGCGTGGTTTTCACCGCATACTCCCATTCCGCCTCGGTCAACAGGCGATAGCGCCACCCTGTCGTTTGCGACAGCCACTCCACATAGGCTTTCGTGTCGAACCACGAAATGCGCGTCGCCGCCACCTTCGGGCCGACCGCCAGCAGCGACGACAGCGTCAGCCGGCACACGCCCGCATCGACGCAAGCGCGCCAATTCTGGGCGGATATTACGAATTTCGAGATCGCCAGCGGCCTGTTGAGGGCGATGCGGTGCGGCGGCGCCTCTTCCGAGCGATAGCCGTCGCTCTCCGGGCGCGATCCCATGATCGTCTGCCCGCTCGGGATCACCACCATTTCCGGGCAGGACGCGCAATCGGAAAATCCTTCTGACAGGCCCTTGCCCGGCGTCAGCTTTTGGATTTTCTCGTCACCCAATTGTCCGATCACCACCGCGAGGGGCTCTCCTGGCGCAGGCGCGCGGCTTGGGACGGATTTGCGATGCTCTTGCGCGAGAGGCGCGGTTCGCTGCTCCGCAGGCCCGGTTATGGCGGCATGCGGCGGCTCGGACGCGGGACGCTCGGCGGGCAAAGACGCCGGAGGCGGCTGCACAGCTTCGGTTGCGGCTTCATCGCTTTTGCCGGCGACGCTATCGGCCGCAACGTCGCCGCTTTCCTTCGGCGGCGTTTCCGCAGCCTCCTGCGTGACAACAACCCCGCTTTTCAGCGAGTCCTGAGCCTTGTCGCCGCTCTTTCCCCGTCCGAAATAGGTGAAGGCGGCAAACGAGATCAGCGCGATGGCGATACCGGCGGCGACGCCCGCCGCGAAAGCGAAGGGCCGCTTATTCCCTTGCGAAGCCTGGGTGGCGAGCTGGCGCTCCTGGTTCAGCTCCTCGTCATAGGCCGCGCGCCTGACGGGATCCTTCAGCGTTTCATGAGCTTCGGTGATGAGGCGGAAATCGTGCTCCGGCGCGCCGTCGCTGGGATCGCGCCGGCTGTCGGGATGGTGCTCTTTCGCAAGCGTCCGGAAGGCGCGGCGGATCTCTCCATCCGAGGCGTCTCTCGACACACCCAGTATTGCGTAATAGTCGCGACTGCCGCCCATGGCGTTCGCCTAACCGCCACTCTCTCTGCCCTGCGCGCCTTTGGACGCCGCATTCAGTCAATTGCGCTTGCCATCTATGGCAGAGATGGGGCGCATTTGCGGCGGCTCATGAACAAAGCTCAAGGAAAACTATCTTCCCCAAGCGATGAGACTACTTAGGATCGCCCAGAAACTTCGGGCACTCCCTCGTGATAAAACGGTTAACCTCGCGGACCAGATCGCCCTGGAGAATGCCGAAGGTGCTCTCCAAAGTCGCCGCGGTCCAGACGACTCCCTTGATAAGCGCCGCGCCGTGAATGTCCTTCATGTTCAAGGAAACGGCGGTGGCCGTCCCGCTCTTGAATTTCAGCTCCGGGGCCATGGTGGCGCTAACCGGGTACTTGTCGGCGCCGATCTCGCAGGCGACCGATTGCCTATCGAACTTGAACGCGCTCTCGGGCGCGGCCATGGCGGCGACGATGGCGGCGCGTTTCGCGGACACCTTGACGGAGCACTTCGCCGAACCGAGGCCCCATGACAAATGCTTCTGGTCGGCGCCCTTCTGAATCTTGTCCTTGTCCCAGGTCTTGGTAAGATCGCAGGCGAGATCCGGCCCCTTTGCATTTTTCGCAGCGATGATGTCGCAGAGGTCTTTCGCGCATTTATCGAGCGTCGCCTTGTCCGCGTCGCTGTCGGCCAGTGCGGCGCTGGCCAGGGTTGCCGCGGCGAAGAGGGCCACGCCGGCTCCCCTTATAAGAGTTACCGTCAAATGCAATACATTCATACGCCGCATTTCCCCTTCAGGTGTTCGCCAATAGTAGCAGACGCACCGGCCCTGGTTGCGCGCTCTTGTAGCACGCAACAAAGGCGCACAACACTTGGCGCTGTGAGAAACTTGTGTAAATATTCGGTCAACAAAAGAAGGCGAAAGCCCGGACAAGGAGCTGGCAATGGACACGGATCAGGCTCATGCGAACGAAGCCATGGACATGCCGGCCCATGAAAAAACTTACAAAAACTTCACAGGCTTTGTGAAATTCAGCATTGCAATTGTCGCCACTGTCCTCACCGGCATGGCGATCTTCCTCATCTAAGCTGCTTAAGTCTAGAGGCTCATGATCACAATCTCCGTAACGCGAGAGGGGGAGGGCGAAACGCGGGTCGCCCTTTCGCCGGAAACCACAAAAAAATTCAAAAGTCTAGGCGCCCGCGTGATCTTGCAGAAAGGTGCGGGAGACCGCTCCTTCATGCCCGACCGGCTGTTCGCCGAAGCGGGTGCGGAGATCGTTCCGGACTCCGCCTCCGCGATTTCGCAGGCCGATGTCATCCTGAAGGTGGGGCGCCCATCGCAGGAAGAACTGGCCGCGATGAAACCCGGCTCCATCTTCGCCGCGATCCTGGACCCCTTCGGTCCGCGCGACGGACTTGAGGCGATCGCGTCCCGCGGCGTTTCGGCTTTCGCCATGGAATTCATGCCCCGCATCACGCGCGCCCAGTCGATGGACGTGCTGTCTTCGCAATCGAACCTCGCCGGCTACAAGGCGGTGGTCGATGCGGCGGCCAATTTCGGCCGCGCGCTTCCGATGATGATGACCGCGGCGGGAACGGTGCCCGCCGCCCGCATTTTTGTGATGGGCGCAGGCGTCGCGGGCTTGCAGGCCATCGCCACCGCGCGCCGCATGGGCGCCGTCATCTCCGCTACCGACGTGCGGCCCGCCTCGAAAGAGCAGGTCGCAAGCCTTGGCGGCAAGTTCATCGCGGTCGAGGATGAGGAGTTCAAGCAGGCGGAGACCGCAGGCGGCTACGCGAAGGAGATGTCGGCCGAGTATCAGAAGAAGCAGGCCGAACTCGTCGCCAGCCACATCGCCAACCAGGACGTCGTGATCACGACGGCCCTGATACCGGGCCGCCCCGCGCCGAAGCTCGTCACGAAGGCGATGGTCGCAAGCATGAGGCCCGGCTCCGTGATCGTGGACCTCGCCGCCGAGCGCGGCGGCAACGTCGAGGGAACCGTCCCCGGCCAAGTCGTCGTGGTCGACGGCGTCACTATCATGGGCATGACGAATCTTGCGGGCCAGGTTCCGGGGAATGCGTCGAGCCTCTATGCGAGGAACCTCTATGCCTTTCTTGAGACCATGATCGACAAAAAACAGGGGAATCTTTCCATCAAATGGGACGACGAAATCATTACGGGCACGTTGATCGCCAAGGACGGCCAGATCGTGCATCCGCGTCTGAAAGGGGGGGCGGCATGAGACACGGTTTGTTCCTGGCGCTGGCCGCGCTGATGGCCTTGGCGCTCACCCTGATCTGTCCCGGTACGGCTTTCGCCGCAGCCGAGGGGGCGCACGACGTGAGCCCCTTCGTGTTCGAATTTTCAATCTTCGTGCTCGCGATCTTCGTCGGCTATTACGTCGTCTGGAGCGTCACGCCGGCGCTGCATACGCCTCTCATGTCGGTCACCAACGCGATTTCGTCGGTTATCGTCGTCGGCGCGCTGCTCGCGGTGGCGGTCGAGGCCAACGATTTGCTTGCGGGCACTGGCAACTCCTACGCGAAGCTTTTGGGCCTCGCAGCGCTCGCCATGGCGTCGGTCAACATCTTCGGCGGCTTCCTCGTCACAAGCCGGATGCTCGCCATGTACAAGAAAAAAGAGAAGAAGGTTGAGCGGTCATGACTTTGACTCCTAATATCGTCGCTCTCCTTTATCTGGCCTCCGGCGTCCTGTTCATCCTCGCGCTGCGGGGCTTGTCCTCGCCGGAAAGCGCCCGCCAGGGCAACGCGTACGGCATGATCGGCATGGCCATCGCGATCGCGACGACACTTGGCGTCGCGCGTCCCGAGCAGCAGGGCATGCTCCTGATCGCCGGAGGCATCGCCGTCGGCGGCGGCATCGGCGCCTACATCGCGAAGAAGATCGCCATGACGGCGATGCCTCAGCTCGTCGCGGCCTTCCATAGCCTCGTCGGTCTCGCCGCGGTGTGCGTGGCCGCCGCGGCGTTGAACGCGCCCGAAGCTTTCCACATCGGGACGCCCGGCGCGATCTACATGCAAAGCCTGATCGAGATGTCGATCGGCGTGGCCATCGGCGCGGTGACGTTCTCCGGATCGCTGATCGCGTTCGCGAAGCTCAATGGCAACATGTCGGGGGCGCCGATCCTGCTTCCGGCGCGCCATTTGATCAACATCGGCCTCGCCGTGGGTCTCGTGGCGCTGATCGTGGTGTTCGTCCAGTCGGCTAGCGGAGGCGAACCTTTATCGAGGGTCCAGCTGCTGTTCTGGGTCATCGCGCTGGGCTCGTTCCTGTTTGGCATCCTGCTTATCATCCCCATCGGCGGCGCAGACATGCCGGTGGTGGTGTCGATGCTGAATTCCTACTCCGGCTGGGCTGCGGCGGGCATCGGCTTCACGCTGTCGAACACCGCGCTGATCATCACCGGCGCGCTCGTGGGCTCGTCGGGCGCGATCCTCTCCTACATCATGTGCAAGGGCATGAACCGCTCCTTCATCTCGGTGATCGCGGGCGGCTTCGGCGGCGAAGTCGCAGCCGCCGGCGGAAAGCAGGAGCAGCGGCCGGTCAAGCTCGGCTCGGCGGACGACGCGGCCTTCATATTGAGGAACGCGCAAAAGGTCATCATCGTGCCTGGCTACGGCATGGCGGTGGCGCAGGCCCAGCACGCGCTTCGCGAGATGGCGGACGTGCTGAAGAAGGAAGGCGTCGAGGTCAAATACGCGATCCATCCGGTCGCGGGCCGCATGCCTGGCCACATGAACGTGCTTCTGGCGGAAGCCAACGTGCCCTATGACGAGGTGTTCGAACTCGAGGACATCAACTCGGAGTTCTCGCAGGCCGACGTGGCCTTCGTGATCGGCGCGAACGACGTGACCAATCCGGCGGCGGAAGACGACAAGACCTCGCCGATCTACGGCATGCCTGTTCTGCAGGTATGGAAAGCCGGCACCGTGATGTTCATCAAGCGCTCGCTCGCTTCGGGCTACGCCGGCATCGACAATCCGTTGTTCTATCGCGACAACACCATGATGCTGCTCGGCGACGCCAAGAAGGTGACCGAGGGTATTGTGAAGGCATCGTAACAATATCGAGGCGCGGCCCGCCGTAATTTGGGCCGCGTCTCGCCATTTCCCCGTGGTTCAGTGCACACCCTGGGCTGACCTTCTATCAACCAAGCCGGTGGATAGGAAGCCAGGGCCGTCGCGCCGCTCTTGTCAGCTGCGGAAGCCTTCTCTAATTTCCCGCTGAATAGCGCCTGGAACATCTCTATAGAAATCTCGGGGAATATCATGAATTTTAGCTGGCTGCTTTGGCTTCTCGGCATTCTTATCGCATTAGTCGTCGGGCTTTCGGTGTTCGATGTCTATCAGATCCCCGTCCTCATCGATCAGCTAAAGAAACTTAGCGGCGATTGGGCTGCTAAGGCGCTTTTCGTCTCGCTTGCGCTGGTTGCGCTGTCTAAGCTGTTTAACTGATACCGAAGACTGCCAAAGGCGCCGGCGCAAGGTTTCTTGCGCCGCCAGCCCTTGCCCAGAGCGGTGAATGGGCTGAGGTCTCAGTAATGCGCGGCGAAGTCGTTGTATGCCGCGCTGGTGGCGGTGGCTTGGCCGGACGCGCGGCATCTGTCTCCCGCCGGCGTCAACGCGATACGGCGTTGCTTTCGGTTGGCAGCTGCGACATTCTGCTGCATTAATGCGGCGGAGACTCCTGTGACGTTTCTCCCCGAGATCTCGCCCGGAGGACGGCGCATTGGATGGAAGCCTTCTCACACAAGTCGTCGTCTTTCTCGGCGTCGCTGCTTTCGCGGCCCCGGTCGCTCGCGCGCTGAAGCTCGGCTCCATCCTCGGCTATCTTCTCGCCGGCGCGCTGATCGGTCCCTACGGCGCCGGCAAGCTTATCGGATACTCCGCCGGCGAGCCCGAAACGCTGCGTCATATCGCAGAACTCGGCGTCGCCATGTTCCTGTTTCTCGTCGGCCTTGAGCTGCGCCCGAAGCGCCTTTGGAAGATGCGCGACGCGGTGTTCGGCGCGGGCTCCGTCCAACTCATCGCCACCGCCGCGGTTCTCGTCGCGCTGACACGGGGCGTCAATCCGAACAGCGGACTATCCTTTTCGCAGGCGCTTCTCATCGGCCTCGCGCTCGCGCTGTCGTCGACCGCATTTTCCCTGCAGACGCTGGAGGAGAAGGGCGAACTGGCGACGCGCCACGCGCGGCTTGCCTTTTCGGTCCTGCTTTTCCAGGATCTCGCCGCCATTCCGCTGATCGCCTTCGTTCCCCTGCTCGCCGCGAACGCCCCCGCCGAGGCCGCCATTTCCGTCTCCGGCGTGGTCACGGTGGTGGCGGCCATAGCGCTTGTGGTCGTGGTCGGCCATTACGTTCTCGACCGCCTCTACCACGTGCTCGCCTTGACGCATGTGCGCGAAGCCATGATCGCGGCGTCGCTGCTGACGGTGGCCGGCGTTTCGCTGCTGATGACCGAGATCGGCCTCTCCGCGTCGCTCGGCGCTTTTCTCGCGGGCGTGCTTCTGGCCGACTCCTCGTTCCGCCACAAGCTCGAAGCCGACATCGAGCCGTTCGAAATGCTTCTGCTCGCGCTGTTCTTCACAACCATCGGCATGGCGCTCGATTTCGAGGCCCTGCTTCTCCAGCCGGGCCTCATCGCCGCCGCCGTGGCGGCCCTTGTCGCCGTGAAGTTCGCGGTTCTGTACGCGATCGGCCGATGGCAGGGCCTCGGCGCCGCGCCCTCGCGCCGCTTCGCCATCGTCACGTCGCAAGGCGGAGAATTCGCCTTCGTTGTGTTTGCGAGCGCCCAGCAGGGCGGCGTGCTGACGGCGGAAACCGCGTCCGCGCTCGGCATTATCGTCACGCTGTCCATGGTGACGACGCCGCTGCTTCTGGGGCTGGAAGATTTCATTCGCAAGCGCATCCGCAAGCCCGAACCGGCCTTCGACGAACTCCCCGCCAAGAACGGCCATGTCGTGATCGCGGGCTTCGGACGCGTCGGCCAGATCGTCGCCCGCATCTTGAATGCGAAGGGCATTCCCTTCACCGCCCTCGACGCGGATCCCGATCAGGTTCAGCTCGTGAACCAGTTCGGCAACAAGAGCTATTTCGGCGACGCAAGCCGCCTTGCGATCCTGGAAGCAGCAGAGGTCGGCAAAGCGCGCGCCTTCGTGCTCGCCATCGACGACATCGACAGCTCGCTCAAGGCGGCGGAACTCGTCAAAACCTACTTCCCCCGCGTGCCGATCTACGCGCGCGCCCGCAACCGCCGCCACGTGCATCAGCTAATGGATCTCGGCATCGAGAATATCGAGCGCGAAACCTTCATGTCCTCGCTCGAAATGACGCGCGACCTCTTACGGGGACTGAACATGCCGGAGGGTGAAATCCGCTTCACCGTCGACACCTTCAAGGAGCACGACGAAGCGCGGCTCTACGAGGACTACGAGCACTACACCGATACCGAGAAGATGGCGACGCTCGCGATGCAGCGCTCGGAGGAGCTTGCGCAAATCATGGCGCAGGACTGGAAGATCGCGGAGGCGGAGCGCGAAAGGCAGAGGCGCAAGGCGGAGGCGAAGCTGCTCGCCGCCAAGGAAGGCAAGGCGGGCAAGCCGCCGCAGCCTCAAGAGCCGCTTCGCAAGTCGGGCTGAGCAAAACTCCGGCGCTTCCCGGAAACGGCGATGACGAAGACGCTCACAATCTTCCTGGCGTTCCTGAGGCTCGGATGCACCAGCTTCGGCGGCCCGATCGCACATCTCGGCTATTTCCGGAGCGAGTTCGTCAACCGGCGCAAATGGCTCTCGGACGACGCTTATGCGGACATCGTCGCGCTGTCCCAGTTCGTGCCCGGCCCGGCGAGTTCGCAGACAGGGTTTGCGCTTGGGCTTTTGCATGGCGGACTGGCGGGCGGCGCCGCGGCGTGGGTTGGGTTCACGCTTCCGTCAGCGCTCCTCATGCTGGCGGCGGCGTATGGCCTTCAGTTTGCCCAAAGCGCCGCCGCGCAGGGCCTTATTCATGGGCTGAAGCTGCTTGCCGTCGCGGTCGTCGCGCAGGCGGTGTGGAGCATGGGGCGGAGCCTGTGCCCCGACCGCCAGCGCGCCGGGCTCGCTTTCCTGGTCGCTGCCGCGCTGATCGCGGCGCCGGGCGGCGGCCTTCAACTAGCGTCCATCGCTGCGGGCGGCATTTTCGGCGCGTTTTATCTGCGCGCAAGCGCTTCGTCCGCGCCCGCCGCCTTCGGCGCGAGGATCCGCCGCACGCCGGCCACGCTCGCAATCGCCGGGTTTTTCCTGCTGCTCGCGGGGCTTCCCTTGGCGGCGTCAACGCTGCACAGCGGCATCCTCGCCTTCGCCGACGCCTTCTACCGCGCGGGCGCCCTCGTCTTCGGCGGCGGCCACGTCGTGCTTCCGCTTCTTCAGGAGACCGTCGTGAAACCGGGATGGGTTTCGCATGACGAGTTTCTCGCGGGGTATGGCGCGGCGCAAGCGCTGCCAGGCCCGCTGTTCACCTTCGCCGCCTTCCTCGGCGCGAAAGCGAAGGTGGGACCGGGCGGCGCGGCGGGCGCGCTCGTCGCGCTCGTTTTCATCTTCCTGCCGGGGCTGCTCCTCATGTACGGCGTGCTCCCCTTCTGGGACAGGCTTCGCGCCAGGGCCTCCATCCGTGGCGCGCTCAGCGGCGTGAACGCGGCCGTCATCGGCATCCTCGGCGCGGCGCTCTGCCAGCCGATCTGGACTTCAACCGTGGAGCGCCCGCTCGACGTCGCGCTTGCAGTTCTGGCGTTCGCCGCGCTTTCCGTCGCGAGGCTGCCGGTTCTTATGGCGGTTGCGCTGGCGGCGGCGGCGGGCGTCGCGCTCACTCTTCTTTAGCCCGAGCTTTTTGCTTGTTGAGATACATGTCATCGATCTGGTTTAGACTAGAACGTGATCCGCATGGTCGCGACCCAGTTGTTTTGGGTGACGGGATTCGGCGTCACCGCGATCTGGTAGCCGGCGCCGAAGATCAGGTTTATTGGCCTGGCCGGGCTGTCCATGCCAATCTTGAAGCGGCCGAATATAATACCCGGCGTTAGCAATACTTGGGTGAGACCTTCATGCTCGCCATTTGGCCAGTATTCGAAGTTGACCTCGAGCTCCGGCCAAAAATACTCCATGAAATGATATTGGAAGGCGGTGTTCCACAGGACGGGATCGCCGAAGTTTCTCAAATTCACGCTGGCCGGGGTACCGAGCGAAGAGATCCCGGAAAACGCAAATTGCTCGCTGATGGTCGTCTGAACATTGAAATCGCCCCAGCCCTTGCCGAGCGCCAAGGTGGGCTGGAGGACGTTGACATTACTAGAGATTTTACCAGCAGTGCCGAGCGCCGTTGTTTCCTGAAGGAAGACGGTGGCGATATAATCGCCGTTCTCCGCGTTTGCCGAAAGGAACCGATATTTGATAAGGAACGCCGGCCAATCGCCCGGCCCGTCTGCGTCCCCCTTTCGGCCAGAGGCGCTTACATACGGCGGCGTCGCCAGGATAACTTCCCAATTATACGCGGGGATGAATTCCACCCTGGCGCCGCCAGGCCCCCCGTAATTGACGAGGTGTTGGCCGTTGCCTTGAGTGCCGGTGCCGTTTTGCTGGTCGTAGAAGTCGAAGCGAAATTCTTGCTCGAGGCGAGGCGTGACCGTCACGAGCGGGGTCATCCAACTCGGTTGCGCCGCTTGGCTGGCCGACGCCATGGCGAGCCAGGATTGAATCGGATCGCCAGGCGGCAGGTCCGGGCTTTGAGCGTGCGCCGAAACCGGCGCAAGCGATAGAACCGCCGCAGCCGCTGCGCTGACCCACTGAGTTTTAGACGGATTGCAGCGAGTTTGTGCGTGATTTCTCATGTGCCCTTGCTCCTGTTGCAACGCCACATTCCAACGCTATATTCGCTCGTATATAACAAATGCGGTTTTGCGGTCCCGGTCAATAGAGAGATCCCCGCTTGACCGCTATTGCCAGTAGTTGTGATGTAAAGGCAACGGTCGAAACAGCCAAGCCCGAGCCGCTTCAGGAGTTTAGCAGCTATTTCTCAGCAATGCCCGAGTAGAGATCGAAATGGCGCCAAAGGATACCTGAACCTTAGGCGGAGATGTTCAGATCTTCTGTGGGCCGCTCTGTGTTGGCCGGATGAACGATTGGCCCACGTTGCGATGTCTCTGCAACGGGGGCAGGTGCGCGATTGTGTTGGTCTTAATGGAAATGACGGCACTAGGATCCACTAACCGACGTAACGAAAGTGGGTCTGCAAGAAAACTCGGGCGGCTGCTTGCGACCCTGAAGAGCCCTTAACCGCCCTCGGGTTCATGGCCGCACTCAAGGCATGGCGAAGGCGATGTTGCGCGCCTCTTTCGGCTTCAAATCCACCGGGTGCTGAAGCCCCCCGGTCAGCTCCTTCACGCGGTCCTTCACGTAAAGGGTCAGCTCGTCGACGGTGATCACGCCGTCCTTGGGATAGATGTCCGCCGCGCCCGCCAACCCCTCGAGCAGCGCCTTGGTGAACGCGCCGTGCCGCCAGTCGTCGCGCTCCTGGCTCAGCTCGGCGCCGGTCGAACTCGCCAACACCACCGCGTTCGCCGAGCCTGCGATTTCGTTGATGAGCTTGTTGTAATCCTGCGCGCCGCGAAAGGACACGCCCGCCGCCTTGCCCGCGTGGCAGGTGTCGAAGAAGAACAGCGCGTTGCCGGCGAGGTTTTTCAAGGTGCGGCTGATCTCAACGTCCGGCACCGAGGTGGAGCGCGTTGGCAGCGGCACGCCAGCCACGTCCTCAAGCTCGGCGTTATATGGCACATAGTAGTAGTCGCCGCCGGGATCGGTGACGCCGTGCCCCGCGAGGAACACCACGCCGACGTCGCCCTGGCCGACCTGCCGCTTCAGCCATGTCAGCCCGTCGAGGATCGCGCCGCTCTCGGCCTTCTCCTCGTCAAGCAGCCGCACTTCGACCTTGCGATAGAGTTTGCCTTGCTGGCGCTTCAGCGCATCGGCGAACTCGCGCGCGTCCTGTCCAGCCCAGGAGAGGGAATTGATCTTTGCATCCTTGAATTTGCCCACGCCGACGACGAGTGCGTAAAGCGATACGGTGGGCGCGCTCGCCTTGGCGGCCTCCGGCGCGGGCGTCTCGGGCGCGCCCTGGAATTTGAGGCGGACGCTGGCGGGCGTGCTTTCGAGGTCGCCCGCGCGCGCCACGAGCGAAAGCGTCAAGTCGCGTTGCGGCAGGCCGGTCAGCGACACGGCCGCCTCCGTGTCCGACGCCGCGTTCACGCCGTCCGGCGCGCGGAACGAGCCGCCCGCGAGCGGCCGGCCATCGACCTGCGCGCGCACCTCCGAAACCGCGAGGCCGGAAGGCGAGCGCAGGCTATAGCGCAGCGTCACGCTTCCGGACGAAAAGCCGCCGTCCCGCGACAGGATCGTGATCACCGGCGGTAGCTTCTTCGCGATCTCATCGGCGGGCCTGGCGTTGGCGAGCCGGTTCGCCTCGGCGATGGCGCGGTCCTCGTCGAGACCGTCGAGCACGCGCTTCACGATGTCGGGGCGGTTGAACTGGTCGCGGAAGCGCGAGGCGGGATAGAAGTCGGGCGCGTGGTCCCAGTCGCGGTTGACATGCCAGCCGATCAGATCCTCCGCGCCGGGCGAGGCGGCGTAATAGCCTTTCGGCGTCCAGGCGACGTAGCGCTTGTCCTTCGCGTGGACGAACAGCGCCAGCAGCTCCTTGCCATCGGACATCCGATGCCAGCGAATGGTGCCGTCGCCATAGGCCGCCGCGACGAGCCTGCCGTCGCCGCTGATGTTCACGCCCCAGGCGGTTCCGGGAACGGCCTTCTGCCAAAGCTCGCCGCCATCGGCGCGATAGGCGCGCAGCAGCCACTCCGTGCCAAGCGCGAAGCGCGAGGCGTCCGGCGCGATGGCGAGCGCGCGCGATCTTTCGTAATTCTCAAGCGCGATGGGCTTGCCGTTCAGCTTTGGCGCAAACTCGTTCTCCCAATCGCTGACGGCGACGCCCGAAACCTTTGGGGCCGCGAGCCCCGGCGCCGCTTGCGGCGCCTCCGTCAGGCGGAAGGCGGCCAGATCGAACAAGACAGGCTCCGACCTCCACTTCAGGGTGAAGCGCGCTCGCTTTCCATCGGCGGAAAGCCCAAACATCTCTCGCTGATCGCGCATATCGGCGGCGACGCCCTCCTGCCAGACGCGCTTGGCGCCGTCCGCCGCGATCAGGCCGAAGGCGGGATCGGCGGCGCCAACCGCGACGCCATCGCCGCAAGGCAGAAGCTGCATGATGGTGTTTTGCGACAGCGGCGCTTGCGAGCGCTTGCCCCGGCCTTCGCCTTGCCAGATCAGAACAGGATTTCTTCCATCGACCTTATAGCCTCGCCCCCCCCGCATAAAGCCGCGCGCCATCGGCGGACCACGCGACTTTGCTGAGATTGCCGCCGCTGACGCCGCTGGTATCGGCGGCGTAAAGCCGCTTCAGCGTGCGCGCGTCGTAAACCTCGACCGCCGTCGTGTCGTTGAAGCCTATGGCGAGCTTGCCGCCTTGCGGGTGAACCGCGACGCTGAAGGGCTCCTTGCCGCCTTGCGCCGCCGTCTTCGCTTCGAGACGGCCATTGGCCCCATAGCGGCGGATCTGACCGTCAAAGGCCACGGTGTAGAGCCGGTTCGCGCCGTCGAACGCCGCGCCATAGCTGTGCTTGCCGTCATAGTCCTTGTCCTCGGCGAGAAGCCGCCAGCCCGCCGTCTCCCACAGCCTCATTCCTTCGCCGCCGAGCGTCGCGGCGAGGCGCGAGCCATCGGGCGAGAAGGCGAGGTGGTTGACGACACTGCCGAAGCGGCCGAGGCGCGTGACGAGCCGACCCGTGGCGGCTTCGAAGATGGTGACGGCCATCGTCTTATCGACGGAATAGCGCGCATCCCAGCCGCCCGCCGCGACCCATTTGCCGTCCGGCGACAGCGCCACGGCGAAGACCTTGCCGTCATCGCCCTCGCCGATGGGGACGCGCAGCGTGCGCAGCAGCTCCGGGCTTCCCCGCCCGCCTTCGGGCAGCGCCCACAGCCGCGCCGTCTTGTCGTCCGAGCCCGTGACCATCAGCGTGCAGGCCGCGTTCACGCCGATGCGCTTGATCGCCGTGGTATGCATGCCCGGCTCGATGCGCAGCATGGGCCGCTGCTCCGGCAAATCTTGCCCCCGCGCCGCGCCCATCAGCGCCGCCATCGCCACAATCGCCGCCAATATCCGCATGAAACATCCCCCCGGCGCCCCACTCGCGCGCCGCTTCCGCAGGAAATACCTTAACAACATAGATCGCGCCAGCCAACTCGAGCTTCGGCGTTCGCGGCGCAGGAGCGAAATGACGGTGATAGCCGCAGCGGCGTTGCAGCGCCGTGTCCGGCTGACGGCCTGCACGAAACGGCGCGGCCATTGGCGGAGTTCGCCGCGGACGGCTTCGCTGTGCATCGAGAAGGGCAAAGACTGTCGGCCTTGCCGCGCCGATAGAAATGCGACGCCCTAAAAACCATGGCCATGATAGCGAGGGAAGACATCGCATAGAGCGCAAGCTTGGCCTTAAGGGCTATGTGCGAGCGGGCGCTACATCTCAACCCGTTGGCGATGAGTCAGCGCTGGAAGGCGAGCGCGAATGCGATATGAATAAACGCGGCACAGTAACCCTTTAGCGCAGAAACATGAAAACAGACGCACCCTTTGTAGCGCTAGCTTAGCTAGCGTAACGGAGAGTTTGATTCAAGCGTAAGTCAGCAGCTTTCAGACGAAGATGCTCAACTTGCTGAGGCGCTGAAGTTCTGCTTTCCGTTGATGAATGGCGTGTATGTCATGTTTGACGTTTCTTTCGTGTACGACCAGTATGCGAGCTGAGGATCGGTGTCGGCAGGTAGCGCCTTGATGGCCTCCAACTTGGCCGTCGACGCATAGGCGATCGTCCCCCCGCCCGACTTGACCTCGGTTCTCACACCTCCAGCTAATCCGACCATATCCATCTGAACGGCCATGATCGGCGGCAGATCGTCTAATTTAAACATCTTTCCTGTATTGGGCCCACTGCATACAGTGAAGTCACTACTTTCCCGTAACTGCACATTTTTCTCGCCTGTAAGCCACCATTTCCCATCGCCAAAGGTCATGGAGCCAACGAGCGTACTCCCGCTGACAAGGCCAGGAGCCGGGATTGGTGTCTGCACATGAAAATCAGCGCTCGTTATGTTATGGTAAGTCGTATCGCTAATGCAGCGACATAGTCAGTATAGAGCCGGCTGGTAATAGTCCCTGCTGATGTGGCTTCTGAGACGACGTTGGTGGCATGGGTTCTTGATTGGGACGCCTCCCACTCAATCCCCCCAGATAACCGGGCGCTTGGATCAATTGAAATTTTGGGTTGGCTGGAGAGCCCTCGCGGATGCTCAAGACTTTCCTAGCCCACGGCGCCGGAAAGGTGTCGATCGAGCAACCAATATTCGGGGGATTCCAATGGACTGGATCGTAACCAATGACGTACTGCTGGAACGCCATTACTGAATGCCACTGTGGGAGTGACGCCGATGCCTGCCATTTGTCCAAGGGCGTAAAGCAATTCAACTGGAAGGCTATTTCGGAAGGTACGACAATATCTTGTTCTACATTTATCTGGACGATTAGATCCGTTATGGGATTGCATTTATGTCCCCCGGAAATTGGGCTCCAGATAATTTCGTTGTGGTTGCTAGCGAATCTCGTTGGATCGCCCCATGAGAACGTCGACGAAAAACTGTTGGCGGCCAGAGCCGCAATGCCTTTTATGAAATCGCGGCGTGATACATAACAGCGGGCATAGCGGCCCCAAACGAAAGTTGCCATCAGGTTAAGGTTGGCACAATTCATGATGCATTAAAACAGGCTTTGTCGCGTCTGGCCTCCAAGGCATTCGGAAGCCAGGCTTTCGCGGCAATAAGCGTTGGCGACTGCCCGGGTTCTGGAGTCCCGCCGAAAGCTGGCCGGAAACTCCCGGCCAACCACGCCGCCCGCGGGTCGGGCCCCTCCTTCGATAGCTGACTTGTGATGATGGCAAGCCTGCGGTGCGTCATCGGCAGTTGCCGCTATGCGCCGTGGAAACGGGACGACGACATCCTTAGGCAGCTGCTGGAGAAACCCGCCGCGCTTAGCACTTATATCGATAGCTATGTTGCGGAACGCCGCCGCCTCGTCGGCGATCTTACAAAGCGAAGAAGCCGCGCCGAAGCGGAATTGGCAAAAGCCAAGGCAGCCAATGAGCGGGCTCTGAAGAATCTCATCTACGGGCATATCACAACGGAAAGCTGGCTGTTGGTTCGCCCGGAGCTTGAGAGGAATATCGCGTTGGCCGAAGCGGAGCTTGCCAGGACCGAAGCGCCGCATCCGGCCGCGGTCGCCAACTATAAATCCGCGCTCGACAACCTCCACGACGTGATGCGCCGGAACACGGACGATGCTTGCGGAGCGTTCTCAGCGAGCCTGAGGGATATTGTGCACACCGTCCTCGTCCATCCTGTTGAGACAGGAGCGCCAATCCGGCTTGAGGTTCACGGGAAATTTGCCGCTCTCATCGGCGAGAGCGGCGCAATTACGTTGGTTGCGGGGGCGCGCTTTGGTCAAAATTGCAACGATATGGAACAAGACGTGCACAGCTTCGGCTGCTGGGACAACATGCCAGGTTTCATGATGGTCCCTGCCAAAAACTTCGGTCTGCCTGGGGCTTACCTCCCCTAGCCCGGCGCGTCAGGATAACAGGAAATATACACAATATGCCTTTACTGACCTATGTCAATACCGCTATACTCTGCAAAGCTCCTCCCCGGCTCGCATCGGAGCGGGGCCCATGAAGCCGCTGGGTTGGATCGGAAGCGCTAGGGACGACCTCCTCGCCTTTCCCGCGGAAGTGGTGAGGGAAGTGGGGTACGCGTTGTATGTCGCGCAACTGGGCGGCAAACATGCCTCCGTCAAGCCACTGACGGGCTTTGGCGGCGCTAGCGTTCTCGAAGTGGTCGAAGATCACGATGGGGATACCTACCGCGCGGTATATACGGTCCGATTTAGCGAGGTGGTTTATGTCTTACACGCTTTCCAGAAGAAAGCGAAGCACGGGATCGCAACGCCCCGCCATGAGATGGATAAGGTCAAGGCGAGATTGAAACGCGCGGAAGAGGAGTACGAGACATGGAAGAAAAAGAACACGTGACATACTCCGCCGAGAGCGCCTTTCACGCCCTTGGTCTGCCGGACGCAGACGATCTTGAGCTTCGTGCTAACCTGATGCGTAAGATCGGCGAAATCATCGGCGCCAGCGGCTTGACACAGCGCAAAGCGGGCGAACTCATGGCCATGGATCAGCCCCGTGTGTCCGCACTGCTCAGAGGGCAGATCGGCAAGTTTTCCACCGATCGTTTGCTGAGGGCGCTAAGCGATCTCGGCCAGGATGTCGAACTGCGAGTTACACCCGCGCGCAGGGGCAAAGGAAGGCTGAGACTAGCGGTCTGAGCGACTGGGCCTCAAAATCCTCCTAAGTTAAGTTCGTGGAGGTTTCCCGCTATGGGAGGTTGAGCGGGCTACTCAATTTGCGTTCGCTATAGCGTGCAGGCCCAGACCAGTGTTCCAGCATGTAAGGACAACAAGGTCGAGGCGGCGTCGACAGAGCGGTTTCGTGGGCCGTCTTAATACGCCGAGCCTGAGGCGCCATGTCGACGCCTTGCGTCCGAATGGTCAGGAGAGCCCAAAATCCTTGCGATATCGCTGGATAAAGAGGGACTTGCCCTTGATGTGGACGGCGGTAGAAAAGCGCGTAAATCCGGCGACGAACCGAAGTCGGCTTAGGCAGAGCCGTCCTTTTGCTTCCCTTGAAGTCTGTTCCTGAGTTCGGTTAGGAGCGCCTGTTCCCGCGTCCCGGCCTGCTTCCTGGAGGCCCTTGCGCGCGCAGGGTGTCAAACGCGCGAAGCGGCCCCGCAGCCATGCAAAGCATGGCGAGGAGCCACCGTTTGACAGCCGAGCACGGAAGGGCAGTCTGAGCCGCCGGCGAGGCGCATCCGCCAGGGCTGACACAGCATAACGGCGCAGGCTAAGACGCGGCCGGAAGGAGAGCGGGCGGGCGCTTCTTCTCAACGGCCAAGCTGGGCTTTAGCGCCACGCCCCACACCGCGCCAGGCACGCATGCGGGGGCAATATCCCACTCATCGCGGGTTTCGTCCACATCCGTCCGGCTGCCCGGAAGGAGCGGCCGCGCCCGCCCGGTTTTTTCTATGCGCCCGCTGCCGGAAGCCGGTGCTGATCTGCAGCTGCTGCGATCGCGGCCAGGTCTATTGCGCCGGCGGTTGCGCGCGGGAAGCGCGGCGTCAGGCCCAGCGCGCTGCTGGAGCACGTTATCAGGCAAGCCGGCGCGGCCGCTTCGCTCACGCCTTGCGCGCTCGCCGTTACCGGCGCCGGCAAAAATTCGTGACGCATCAGGGTTCACCGTCAGCGCCGCCGGATGCTTTGCTATCCCGGGATTTGGCGGCGGCGAAGGGACCGTCATCCACCGGCGATTTTCCGAAGCTTCCGCCTTGGCGCTGCTGTTGGTGCGGCCGCCGCTGCCCGGATTTCGTCCGCCAGGACTTCTTGCGCCGCCGCCGCTCAACTCGAACGGCTGCAAGAGGACATGGGCATGACGATTTCCCCTGAGCTTGAGGCGCAGATTTTGCGCTATTACCATGCCGAGAAGTGGACGGTTGGAACCATCGCCGCACAGTTGAAGGTGCATCGCGGCACGGTGGCCCGCGTGCTGGCGCAGGCTGGATTGCCGCGCCTTGGGCGTCCGCCGCGGCCGTCCAGGATCGATCCGTACCTGCCTTTCATTCGCCAGACCCTGGAGGCGTTTCCAACTCTGACCGCCAGCAGGCTTTACGTCATGGCGCGCGAGCGCGGTTATCGCGGCAGTCCCGATCACTTCCGCCATCTGATCGCTTGCCATAGGCCACGTCCCAAGGCGGAGGCTTATTTGCGGCTGCGCACTTTGCCCGGCGAGCAGGCCCAGGTCGACTGGGGGCATTTCGGACACCTCATTATCGGCCGCGCAAGGCGGCCGTTGATGGCGTTCGTCATGGTGTTGAGCTACTCGCGCCGCATTTTCCTGCGCTTTTTCCTCGACGCGCGCATGGAGAACTTTTTGCGCGGCCATGCCGGCGCCTTCGACGCCTGGGGCGGCGCGCCGAGGGTTCTTCTCTACGACAATCTGAAGAGCGCCGTGCTCGAACGGCGCGGCGACGCCATCCGCTTTCATCCGGCCCTCATCGCTTTCGCCGGACATTACCGTTTCGAGCCCCGTCCAGTTGCTGTGGCGCGCGCCAACGAGAAGGGCCGCGTCGAGCGCGCCATCCGCTATGTGCGCGACAGTTTCTTCGCCGGACGAGGCGCCTGAGCGCGATCCCGTGGCGCCGGCCGAGCGCTCCGCCGCCGCGCGCGAAAAGGCGCAGAGCCGGCGCCTGACCGATGGCTCGCCCGCCCTGAGCTTTCGCGGCCTGCTGACCCATCTCGCAACCATCGTGCGCAACACCATGCGCCCCAAGGACGCACAGCCCGGCATGGGAACCTTCACCCTCACCACCGAGGCGAACCCAAAGCAGCGGCAAGCCCTTGATCTTGCCGCCGCTATCGCGGCGTAGACACTGCCGCGCCGCCTCTTTCAATCGCAAACGATTGAAAGGTCTATGAGTTCTTCAGTTCCGCCGTAGGAACTTCGGTTTAATGTCACCAGGTGCAATTGGCACGAGGCTCACTTCAAAGCCCGGTGTAGACAAATCCGCCCCAATAATAGGGGTGTGCGAATGGGCGCTCCTTGCGCTTCGGCCCGATCTTCCAGAGGAGCAACCTACTCAGCAGGCTCGGCGTGTAGGTTGGGCTCGATATCTGATTTTGTTGGAGAAGCTTCGCGATCGAAGCGAAACGCGGGTTGTCATTTTGTCCGCGCATCAGCGACCTCTCAAGCTTATTGACGAGCGTCACGCCGCTGGCCCCGGTCTTGGCTGCGGCGGCCTTCAAAAAGGCGATTAGATTGGGGCGTGTTGCCTCTCTGAGCCACCCCTGAGCACCCTTCAGGGCTGCGGGCGGGCTCAATCCCTGGCTCACATGCAGGTCATAGAACTTCGCCATCAGCAACGCCGTCGCCATGTCGTCGACCTGCCACAGCGTACCGATCACGCCGGTCGCGCCCAGTTGCATGAAAGTCGCTGGCAGACCGACGAATTCCTCGGAGTTTCGGTCAGGTTTGTGCAGACCCGTCTCGCAGGCCGACAGCACAACGAGCCGCGGGCGACCGAGCGCGCCTTGCTCCTCCAAGAGGCGGCCCACAGTGAGCACCCGTTCGTCCTTCATTTTTAGACCAGAGTGTCGCGGATCAAACCAGTCGAACGAACCGTGGCACGAAAAATGCCAATAGCTCTTGTTAATTAGGGCCGCTAGCACTGTGTCAGGGGTCGCGTTGGATTTGTCGAGCACGACCGTCGTTGCGGGGCTGAAATGAGCTGCTACCAGAGCGCCTTCGGTCTCCGTGAACGGGAGGGCGAGGCTCGGAATTAACCCCGTAGGGTTTATGACCGCAGCCAGCGTGGGCGCCGCTGGCGTTGCAATCCTCCGTGCCGCCGCAGCCAATGCCTCAAGGCTGGGCGCCTGCATTATATCATATACATCGAGAAGATGGCAGCCAGTAGCAGGGTCCTGGGCAAGGCCCAGCGGCAACATGCTGAGCGTGTCGTTTGGCAGGATGACGAGGCGTGCGCCGGTCTTCACTCCTTTTGCAACCAATTCCTTGACAAGATCTCGGGCAAATAGCCCCCAGAGATCGGCGCCCATGGATTTAATTGCGGCGAGCCACTCGCCGTAGAGTGTTCCTTCGTGCAGCTGCGGTCGGTGTTGGATAGCGAACGCACGGATCCAGCCCCTGCTTTCCATTTCAGGATAAGATCCCACCATAATAAAATCCAGCTTGGTGGTCGTGAGTTCCGGGAGTTCGAGCACCGACAGCGCCGGTGCCTCCCTACGCCCAGTGGCGAGAAGCACTTTGCCGCCGGCCTTTCGTTATAATGGGCGCGACGATGGCGCCGTCCTCGGGCAAGAAGGTGCGCACCAGTACCATGGCGTCTGACGCGTGAGCATTGTTTGCCAGAACTTCCTTGAGCAGGGCACCAAGCTCCTGGCGCAGTCCGCCAAGGTGTTGCAGCGCCAGAGCACCTTCTTCGCCCAGTATCTCAGCACGCGGGGTCCAATCGCGGATCTCGGTCTTAAGCGTCGTGAGCAGAGCCAACTTTTCTGGCGGCAGGTCGAGCGACTGCTGGCGCAACGCTACCGCCATCAGGCGGGCCTTGCCCTCGCTCAATAGATTGAGTGCACCAGGCAGATCGCCCGTTTCAGCGGCCACGTAGGCAGCCTCTGCGAACAGAGGGCCAGCCGTTTCAATGAGGTTTTGGGACTCCGCTTGCTCCAGCCCTTGTCCAAAAAGTAGAAGGAATGCCTCGCGGGCTTCCGCGTAGACGGCTGCTGCAGCACGCCAATCGTGCTTTTCGACGAGGATTTGCCCTAACCGCCTTCCTGCCAGCAGATGATATCGCGGGAAAGCCTCGCGCGTGAATACCGCTA
>CAVWOB010000004.1:0-107847 GCA_963756335.1 uncultured Alphaproteobacteria bacterium | reverse complement strand
GCAGTTCGGAATGCTGGCCGCCTTTCCAATGGATGACGAGCACGATCTCGCCGGCGGCCTCGTCGACGTCGGCGACGATCTCCGTGATAAGGGTTCGCACCAGCCGCTGGCGTGTCCGCATCGTCGTTTTCGGCGCCTTCCAGGCCGCGGTGAGATCATCGGCCAGTCCAGTCAAATCGGGGAGTTGCTGACCGACTTCCGGCGATTGCATGTCGTCGAGCCGTCGCCGGCACGCTTCGACACGCCGCAGCGTGGCCTCCCACGCCTTCTCCAGCTGCGCGGCGATCAGGCGGTTATCGGGGTCGCATGCTGCGTAGCGACGCTCGGCAAGCGAGGCGTCATACTGGGCTTGTCTCAACTCCAGCTCGGCAATACGCTGCCGGTCTTGATCCTGCTCTCTCAGCATGCGCTCGGCCTCTCGAGCCGCCTCGATCGCGATCGGCGCCACAGCCCGCAGCATCTCGGAGGCCACGGCGTTATCGATCCGCTTGCCGCCGAAGCCAAAACAGCGCTTCCGTCCCAACTGCAAGTTCGGCGTATCGCACCGGTACATCGGCTGCGGATAGCGCCCAATGTAGACAACGTGGAGCCCGGCGGCCACACCGTGCGCAACAGATGAGGCCAGCGAGCAGGGCGCGACCGCCACGGCTGGACTTCGTGTCGCCGGTCCTGCCGTAGGCGTTGCTCGCGAGCACCGACTGATTGCGTTCGTACTCGGCCCAGCTGATGTAGCCTTCGTGATGATCCTTGATGAACACCTCCCATGCGTCCATCGGCTTGTGGTGGCCGTAGCTCTTGCGCGCCCGGCCATCGACGATCTCCGTGCGCTTCTCGCTTTTCCCGTAGGCGTAGACACCGGCATAGAAGGGGTTCTTCAAAATCGCGATGACATTACGATATCTGATCGGCCTCCATTCGAAAGACGTCAATGTTCTGCCGTCCGTTGGGTATGGGAAATGGATGTTCTCGGACGCCATCCACAACAGCGCCTGGCGGGCGCTGCCAAGCTCGCGGAACTTCTGGAAGACGAGCCTGATCACCTCCTGCAGCCGGCGATCGGGATCGAGGCCGAGACCGGCATGGCGGTCCCAGGTATAGCCGATCGGCGTCGATATCCTCAGCTCTCCGCGCCTCGCCTTCGATCGCGCCGCGTCGTACATTCGGGATCGAATGACGCCCAACTCGAATTCGCTGATGCTGCCTTTCAGGCCGAGAAGCAGGCGGTCGTTGGGACGGCATGGATCATAGACGCCGTCGAGGTCGATGACGCGAGCTTCCACCAACCCGCACAGCTCGAGCAGGTGATGCCAGTCGCGGCCGTTGCGCGAGAGCCGCGAGGCGTCGAGGCACAGCACCGCGCCGACCTCCCCTGCGCAGAGCGCCGCGACCAGGCGATTGAAGCCTGGGCGGTCGACAGCGCCGCTCGCCGTCCGCCCAAGATCGTCGTCGATGACTTCGACGTTCGTGAAACCGCGGCTACGCGCAACATCGACCAACTCATACTGGCGCCGCTGGCTCTCCAGGTTCGCTTGCACTTGTTGCGGCGTCGACTGGCGAACATAGACGACCGCCTTGCGCTGGAGCACGGTTGCCGGGAGAAGAGCATCATGCGTCGTCATCGCCCGCCTCCGCCGTCACCGCGCCGCTCGCTTCGATCAGCAGCTGAGCCATCGCCTTCAGGACCGCGTGGCGCTGGGCCGCCGTCACGCTTTGAAGGCGTAAGTCGTCGAGAACGAGGTCGAGCTGGCGAGGCCGCGTAGGTCTCGATCTTGGAACAAGTTGCGATGCTCTTGCGAGCGGTAGCGGCGATCTCATCGTGGTCCTCCTGCGTGACGGTGTTGCCGTTCGCAAAGAGGAGCCGCGATTCGCAGGCGATCAGCAGCCGGTGCAGGTCGCTCAGCGCCAACAGCGAGACCTGCGGGACGCCGATCTTTATGGCGCCGCAATAGACCGGATCGAGCTTCCAGGCCGCAACCATCGTTACGATGCCGGGCTCGAGTTCGAGATGGGCGATCTCTCCGGATGCGCGCCGCTCAATCAGAACACAACGCGTGCTCCGGCCGCACAGCGGATGCCAGCGATATTGGACAATGGCGGTCTGCCCGATATGGGCAGAATGACCGCGAGATTGGCCTCGGCCGGCGCAACAGCCTGTTCGCGGGCAGCGAGGGCGGGGCGGACTCGTGGGCGGTCCTGGCTTCGCTCATCAACACCGCCCTGCTCAACGACGTCGATCCCCAAGCGTGGCTCACAGATGTCCTCGAGCGCGTCGTCTCCGGCCAGACCAAAAGCCATCAACTGGCGGAGCTTCTGCCGTGGAACTGGAAAACCGCACGCGCGGCTCCCGCGCAAGCCCTGAAAATGGCGGCCTGAACCGCAGCAGTGGCAGCCTCATAGCGGATACCCTTTTTCTCGCTTATAGTATCTATCAAAATCGGAAGCAATCCCCGACGCCTGCCGACGCTTCCCGACGCTTCCCGACGCCTGCTTAGTCGGCCCGCTGCCAATATCCAGACCATACGCGGCTAACCGGATGCGCCGTCGCTTATCTGCGGCAGAACCGCCGAACCTTGCGCGAGGCTTGACGCCCTCTATTTTCAACGCTAAGGATAAAGTGCATTACAATGATGCATCGGAAAAGCCCCTAGGCCACGCAACCCACGCAAGTAACTAGGGGTCTCCCCTTTCGAGGGGTGTCGGGGAGGAAGCCGCGTTCTTGACTGCGTGGCTTCCTTCCCTAGGGTTCACGGCAACTGCCATAGTAGGGCAGTCCCCTTCTTTCCCACCCGCAATATCTTCCCGCGATTGGATTGCATCCTTAGCGCATGGATGAGCTGGGCCGCGACAGCCTTCGCCAGAACCTTATCTCCGGTATCGAGCCCCTTTGACGCCATGACGTGTAACGCCAACTCACGGGTTGATTTCGGGCCGCTGGAAAGCGCTTCCTTGCATAGCGCTATCGGCTCGCCTCTAGCGAAGAGGCGGTATACGTCAACGTACCGAGGCATGTCCTCGGGATCGCCGGAAGCTTCGAAGATCTTAATGCAGGCCGTAACATGCGCCAGGTCGGCGCGCGCCTGCTTTATCCGGTCCTCATAGAGTTTGATCGAGGCTTGGATCTCATCCCGCTTCGACCTTAAGGTCGTAACTGTGCGTATCTCTGACATGCCTTGATATTTAAGGCGATCTCAGTCAAATTGCTTCCGCGCTTTGCGCCAAGATACCGTTCAAGCTCGCCTGCGGGCGGCTGCCGGATAGCGGCGCCGACCTTTGTTCGCAGCCGACGCTGTCGCGGCTGGAGAACGCGCCGTCGCTGAAGGACGCGATCCGCCTCACCTATGCGCTGGTCGATCAATGGATGGCGTCTTACGAACGCGAGCCGGTCTCGGTCATTCTGGATATCGACGACACCTGCGATGTCGTGCACGGCCACCAGCAACTGTCGCTGTTCAACGCCCATTACGACGAGCGCTGCTTTCTGCCGATCCATGTCTACGACACCGAAAAGAAGCCGCCCTGTGGCGGTTGTATTGCGGCCCGGCAGGACGCCGTCGGGCGTCGAGGTTCGCGCCCATCTGCGCCGCCTCGTCCGGCGCATTCGCCGGAGTTGGAAGAAGACGCGCATCACGTTTCGGGGCGATGGCCACTACGCGCGGCCCGAGGCGATGGCGTGGTGCGAGGACAATGGCGTCGATTATCCGAAAAACGGCAGTTGAACGCTGAGCCTCGCAATTTCGAAGCGGCGGTTCAACCTATTGTGGGTTTTGCCGGTCAGGCCGGCGCCATAAGGCGCGGCGGAGGACGCAGCTGGCGCCCGCCGAGCCAGGACCGGACAGCGTGGGCGAGAATCCGGCGCCAGCGCTGAGCAGCCGTCAACTGCTCCGCAGATTGGGCCAGCTCGCGCAGGAAGCGGGCGATGCCCGAGAGCATGCTTGACGCCCATCCAGCCTTGGCGTGCGAACTGGCCACCCTCAGCGTTGTCTGCCTCGCATGGCGGCTTCGCTCTGCAATGGCGGACAGCAGCAGCGGCCGGCTGGTGATTGCTTCCAGATGTTTGTCCGGCTCGGCCAGGGTCGTCGTCGCGCAAGTGATCGATCGATTGACGATGGCGGCGTATCTGGGCCAAGTGGGCCGCCTCGAACTGCAGAGCGAGGTCCATCAAGGCGTCCGCAATGTAAGCGGCGGCTTCATCGGAGACGGCGTATTCGGGCAATTTGACCGGGCGCTCGGGCGTCATCACAGCTGCTCCATGGTCTGGGAGACGGTGAACTCCACGAACATCTGCCGGCTGTAAGCCAACACCATGACGAAGAACGACAGCCGGCGGCGTGTGTTGCCCACCGCGACGCCTGGGATCCCCAGTCAACCTGGGCGCACTCGCCCGGCGCGAAATGCAGCTTCAGATAAACCGGCCGCCGGGGAGGCCTGATCCGGCGGATGTAATCCCTAAGGACCGTCATGCAGCCGCTGTAGCCTTCCTCGCGCAGGCGCTGGAAAATCTGCTGAGCGCTGTAGGGATGGGCGTCCAGCAACCGCGCGATGCGCGGCTTGAAGGGATCGAGGACGCTGCCGCGCGGCGGGCTGCGCCGCCGCTCGTAGCGCGGACGCGCCAGCCATGCGGAGACCGTCTCCGGATGGAGGCCCAGCGCCCGGGCGGTCTGCGCGATCGTCAGTCCCTGCCGGTCATGGCAATCGTGGATCTTGCAGAACGTCTCGTAATCGATCACGGCCGCCTCCGCGGTCCGGCGGGGGCGGGGCCGCCCGCGCGGCGGATGAGCTGAGTATGTCCTGGCCCAAGCGTAGCAGCCGGCCGGTGGCGCGGACGATGTCATCTTGTAACGGCGTCCCCACGATATGGGCGATTAAGCCAATCAGAACAGCAGGTTGCGCCGTTAAGACGTCTTGTAACGGCGTGCGCGCGGATTTGCCGGTTTTAGCTGTGGAATCAGCGGGTTGCGCCATCGAGGTCTCTTGTAACGCAGGACCGTCGCGCCGGCCCTTGCGCCAGTAGCCGGGATGGCGCGCCCGCCAGGCCTTCACCCGGGCGGCGTTCAGCGGGCCGCGGAAGTAGTCGCGGTTCTCCGGCTTGGCGAGCCAGCGGGCCTGGCTGGCGGCTTTGCTGGCAGCCTTGCAGGCGGGGGCGGAACAGTAACTCTGGCGACGGCGGTTGCGCGGGTCCGGACGGAATAGCTTCAGACAGCACTTACACTTACGGCGGTCCCCCTGAGCCATCGCGCCCCCTCCTGCGAGGACGCATCATCGGCCAAGGCAGTGCTTGCCGCTCTCACTGTCTGAACGGACCGCGCGCTCCATCCTTTGCCGTTCCGGAGCATTCAATCCGCTAGGCCGATTACAGATTTAAACCGCTGGTTTTGGAGGATTTTCAAACCGCTGCTGACACTAGAGGCTGATTGTGCGGGGCAACTGGGTAAGGCGAGCGTAGCGCGGTGCGGAAAAGGTTGGGGTCGGGCGTGGCGCGCTGCGACGGGAGGCTTTGCTGTTTCCGCCGCGGCGGTTCATGTGCGCTTTGAGACTATTGATGGGCGAGCCGCATCCTCGCGACGGCTGATACCTGTGGGTAACTCGCTACTTCAGGTTGTTTTGTAACAAAGACACAACCTTCTGTGAGGTTTGGTGCTATAGATTGATTTATGTCAATTTTGTAGAGTACGGTCATGCCCAAGCTGATTGAGAGCATCGCTGACAAGAATGCAGCAGGCGGAATTTCTCGGCGAGGGTGGCTATCAGAGATGCCGGGCGCCCATTACACCGCCCGTGTATGTCAACCCGTCCTGTCGGAAGTGGATTTATGGAGCGAAGGTGTTTCTCAGTGGCGCGCCTTTTCGAAGAGGTTGAGCAAGAGCTGAGGCGTCGGCGAAGAGCCGTTCGTTTTTAGTCGGATGCGCGGCGACAGCGCGACACCGAGGTTGGTTAGCCGTACTCGGCGATGATGATGTGCTGGATGTATTGCAATCAGCTCAATGCATCATTGCTACTGCTCACCGCGTGGCCGATTGGATGGCAGGATCGGCTTTCGTCGCTTCGATAAACGCCCGTGCGCGAGACGAGGCCGCATGGAGCGCCTGCTCTAGCCCGTCTTATTCACGACGGCCGGGATTTGCAGCTGGCGAGCGTGGCGTAACGCACTGATAGGGCGTAGGAGTTGGTTGTTGACGCCAACCCTTTGCGCCTTGCTGCGCCGACCTCGCTCGCCATGACCGACGATAATCTTCTGCCGTTCTCGTTTCCAGCCGTTTCGCGCAAGCCAGTCACAGCCGCTTTCGACGGCGGGCGGCTGACCTCGGACGGCGGCGTAATGCTGCTTACGATGGCCGACCGGCGTCTTGGCGTGGCCGAGCGGCTGGCGCGCTGCTTTCCCGATCGGCGCGACCCGGCGCGGATCGTCCATACGCTTGCCGGCATGATCCGCTCCCGCATTTTCGCGATCTCCTGCGGCTATGAAGACGCCAACGATCTGGATCGCCTGCGCGCCGATCCGGCGTTCAAGCTCGCCTGCGGGCGGCTGCCCGAAAGCGGCGCGGACCTGTGTTCGCAGCCGACGCTGTCGCGGCTGGAGAACGCGCCGTCGCTGAAGGACGCGATCCGCCTCACCTATGCGCTGGTCGATCAATGGATGGCTTCCTACGCGCACGAGCCGGCGTCGGTCATTCTGGATATCGACGACACCTGCGATGCCGTGCATGGCCATCAGCAGTTGTCGCTGTTCAACGCTCATTACGACGAGCGCTGCTTTCTGCCGATCCATGTCTACGACACCGAAAGAAGCCGTCCCGTCGCTGTCGTGCTGCGGCCCGGCAAGACGCCGTCCGGCGTCGAGGTTCGCGCCCATCTGCGCCGCCTCGTCCGGCGCATTCGAAAGCGCTGGAAGAAGACGCGCATCACGTTCCGGGGCGACGGCCACTACGCGCGGCCCGAGGCGATGGCGTGGTGTGAGGACAACGGCGTCGATTACATATTCGGACTGCCTGGCTCCAAGCCGCTGTCCAAAAAGGTCGATGAGGCGGCCGGCGCGATCCGCACCGAACGCGCCCTGTCCGGCAAGCCGGTCGTGCGCGGCTATGCCGAGACGCGGCACAAGGCCAAATCCTGGAGCCGCGAGCGGCGCGCCGTCGCCCGCATCGAGGCAACGACGCTTGGGCTCGATATCCGCTTCGTCGTCACGACCGTATCCCGCGGCTCGCCGGAATGGATTTACGACACTCTCTATTGCGCGCGCGGCCAGATGGAGAACCTGATCAAGCTGCACAAGACGCAGTTGGCTTCGGATCGAACGTCTTGCCGTTCGGCCATCGCAAACCAGGTTCGCCTCGTGCTGCATACCGCCGCCTATTGGCTCATGCTCACTGTCCGTGACGCCATTCCAAGGATGCGCGATCTGGCGAAGGCCGAGTTCTCGACTTTGCGCCTGCGGCTGATCAAGGTCGCCGCCCGCGTCATCGAAACCGCAAGCCGCGTGCGCCTCGCCTTCGCGGCAGCCTGCCCCGACGCCGATCTGTTCCGCGGCCTGCCTCGCGCCTTGACGCCGTTCGGACCGTGACAGCCGGGGCATGCGCCCCTTGCGCCCATCCCAATCCCTCCAGCGCGTTCTCAAAAGTACAGGTCATCGTGCGGAGAAAAGCCGAACGGCGCCGCACGGCCAAACTCAAACTGCCGCAAAAGCCACGCCGAGAAACCCGCCTTCATGAATAAGGGCGGCTAGGTCGTCTCCTTCAGTCTGGAACATGACCTGAATGATTGGTCTCTTCGCCCACGTTAGACGGGCCGCGCTGAGCTCGATGACAAACCGTGTTTTCCCTCGCCCAACGACCACGCGAAGACTCTCACGACCGGTAGCGGCATCTCTTTCATAGCCTTTTGGAGAACGGCTCTGGCCGTTGGCGGGATGGGCTGTCTGAGCGGCGCGGGCGGCGTGGCGGCCAGCGCCGAGGATGCCCATAGCAAAAACGCCAGACCGAAGAGACGCAACAACACGTGTCCACCTCAATACAACCTCTAGTAGCGCTACGCATACGCTCGCCCGTGTTATCGGTCAAGGTTTGCCTCCTCATTGGCCACAATTTCGTCACTATTGAAGCGCGGTTTGCGCATTTTTCCACAGGGCTGTACGCAGATATAATCGGGATATCAATTGCTTGTCACCTTTCTTAAATTAAGGCGGGAATCAGCGCAAATGATGGCTATATATCGATAATTTCGTTCCACCGGGAACACGCCTATATGGAACGGTGGAACTGGATGATCCGGCTTTTTGGCTGACCGCCTCTTTGGGATGACCCTCGATAGGGAGGGCCGTCCGAAGCCTTTCAGTTTTTCCGGGGCCGTTATTTTGCGACAACCACCTCCGCCTTAGGTTAGCTTTTCTTGCCAGGGCTGATGACAAGCGCGACTTCAATGCCTCATCGTCGAACACGCGTTGATTATAAGGAGTTTTTCGGCCTTGTCTTATTGGCGACTTGGCTGAGAAATCAGACATATCCACCCATTTAACTTTCTTTGTTGTTCCATCGTTCCATCTGATCGAAAACCCGGTGGAACGGAATTACCAAGAGATTTTAGTGCGTTACACCGTTCCGCCTCGTTCCACCGAGAAATAAGCAATCCTGGATCAACCAACTCCTACGCCCTATCAGTGCGTTACGCCACGCTCGCCAGCTGCAAATCCCGCCCCTCGTGAATAAGACGGGCTAAAATGAGGGGATTCATGAGGAGCCAACCGGCTCATAGGCCGGACACATGACCGCTCAATTGGTACCTTTCGTCACCATCACACCGCTTGATTTCGTGCGGCCGTCCACACATGACGTGTTGTCCCTGCCGGGACAGGTCTCGGCGACCGCGCGATTCTTCCTGCGATCCTTCTAATCGCGAGGTTAACTACATATCTGTTTTAATCGAGACCTTTTCGAAAATGTTCTGGCGCTCGATATTCAGACATCCAGGAAGAAATTCATCGCAGCGCGACCTTGTTACAGCCCTCACGTCGTAGACATCTTCTCGAATGGCGCGATAACCATTTTCCGCCACCTGGCTGGATTGCTTCAACCGAAGCGAGACCGCAGCAATGTCATAGGACCCGAGCTCTATAGAAACATCATTGCCAATCAGATCAGCGCCTTCGATTTCATGCATGATCATGAGGCTTGCCGCACTTCGAACCCAAATGGGGTTGGCTTTATGCGGGGGAAGGGATACCAGAACCGCTATGCAAATCGCAGTAGAGATTCCAACTGCGTATTGAAACTTACCCATATCTATACTCCTCTGCTACAAATTAGAACTGATGTGGATCGTGATGACGGCCTTATAGGCGCCTGCGAGTTTTCGGCTCGTGTCGCCAATTTTAACTGTCAAGAGTTGGCTAGCCTGCCCAGGGGGTGCAGCGATACGGAGGACGGCGTTATTCGTAAGTTGATAGGTCTGCCCGTCCATGGCCAGGGTAAATGGAATGGTCGAGAACTCGTTTGCGGCGCTACCCTCGCGAAGCAGGTATGGCGCTGAGACCTGGACTTCGAGCTGATGAACGTCTGTGGCGCGGGTTTGGAGAACAATGGATCGGCTGGCGTTGGATGCAAGGCCTCCGAATTCAATGCTTGTTCTTGCCCCGGAACCGGCGAGATTGATTCCGAAAATCCTTGGAATAAAACAGATTAGCGGGACCTCAATCGCATCGATAGGCGAACTTTGTCCCGCTACGGGGTTTAGCACAAAGCCGATTACCTTGATCAGAGTTCCGGATGCAGTGCGCTGTCCGCGAAACACGACAATGCTGAGATGCAGCTGAAACGACTGAGCGGGTTGCAAAAGCGGGGTCGCTGCGGCGACCGCAGTCTGATTCATGGACGCGCTCGGCGCGGTAATTGCAAAAAGAAGACTTGACGAGAACTGGAAAGGTCGATAGCGATCAGGAACCAGAAGTTGGAATGCGCAACGATCGCTCCCCGAATTCAATACTTTAATGGTAATGCTTCGCCTTTCGTCACTTGCGCTAAAAGGGTCATAAATGAGCGCCCGATCTGTGCTCGCAGAAGTAATCTTACCCGAACACGCCAAAGCGGGGTGCGTTGTGAGCAGACAACCCATCATAAGAAGCAACAATTTCATCCGTGGCACCCTTCATGAAGGGTCGCGGCGTCGAAAAGTCCGGTGGCTTTTTCCGGCACTGTCAGTTGAAAGCAGGAGGAAGGATCGCCAATCATTTCAACGCGCCAGCGACCTGCTTTCAACCCTTCAGCGCAAAACCGTCCAACTGCATTTGTAAACACAACGACTTTGCGGGGATTGGGAACATCCTGCTCTCTTGCAAGTCCGCTGAGAAGGGCGAGGGGCTTTCCTTTAACCTCCAATGTTCCGACGGCGGTGACGCTATACTCGGAGCCAACCTGCAGAACGTACCCGCTCTTGTAGCTCGGCCGCAGGTTAAAAACGCCTGATCCAAGGTCATAACCGGGAGGCATATCGTCAGCCACGATTGGTAGCTGTGTATCCGAGTAAGATGGGATTTCGGAGACGAGCAAGGGACCTAGCCCGTCGGACGACGGGCGAACGCGCTTGTCGTCAACACCCACATGCAAAACGGCGCTATCAAGCAACTCGTGGGGTATCACGATTGCAAAACTGTCGTTGACGGGCCGACCGACGGCAACGTACCCATCCGCAAAAGCGATGGTGCCCGCAGCTGATATCGTGCTGACATCGCTGACAACGTTCCCGCTTGGCCAAAGGACTTGCCGCGAACGGCTGCCGGATAGATCGAAACGCGGATCTGAGTAGTTTGCGCTAAAATCCGCCTGCGCCTGAGCATCCATGTCGGAATTGGCGGGAGGTTGCTTTTCGATGCTTGCCTTGACCGAATAGCGTCCGTCGCCCGCCTGTCCCTCAGTGGCGATATCGAGCGTGGAATTCTCCCCGTCCTGCGTGAATGAAAATGCTGCGCCCTCTTTGCTCTTTATGTTCAGGCGCCACATGACGCTCCACGGACCTAAAGTTGGAAGAGGACTGGTTTCAGTTGAGCCATCGTAAGCGGCGGTCAGCTGCCAGTTGATATCCGGCTGCACGGTCTTGGAGATCGAAATCCCGCCGCCGGGCTTGGGGCTGGACTGCGTCGCGCTTAAGCTTCCCGATAACGCCACGGTGTAGTCATCGGGAAGGGCGAACGAATAAAAGCCGTTTAGGGAGAAGCTTTCGCCAACGCTTCCATTCGCCGCGTACAGCGGCGTGAATGCAGAGCTTCGGTATTGTCCGGCAAACTGCGCCGAACCCGGAATGTCCCAACGCTTCATAAGCTCTTCCGGTGTAAACGTTAGGGCGAGCGCCCCGCCGGTCTTGCCCGCCGGCGTCAAGCTGCCATCGGCTTCAGCCGAGAACTTGCCGAAATGCGTTGGAGTCACGGCCATGAACCCTGCTGTCGCAGTCTGGGCCGAGATTTGTGAGAGGAGTGTTGCGGTAAGGTCTTCTGTGATTCCGCGTTCATAGTACCCGGTAAACGCGGGCTCTTGTATGGAATAAAGCAAGCCGGCCGGAGAGGGAGTGCTACGGTAGCCTGCGGCGAAGCCCCACTCATCCACCCCGGGTGCCAGAAGGGTGTGGTCGAAAAACACCTTGAACTTGAGGGTCGTATGCATACCGGTGTCGTCGGTGATCTCGAGAGTCAAGTTATTCTCGCCGGCCTTGAGAGGAAGTTCGCTAATATCATGGTCGCCGGGCGGCATCTGAAGGCGGCGTACGACCTGACCGTTAACGACGACATCGACTTCCGAGGGTCTGTCCAATCGAAAAGTCCTGAAACCGGTCGGGCGTACATTCTTTTGCGGCTGTAGCTTCTCATAGGATTTCTCGACGGCGAATCCCAAGAGCCCGCCGCCAGCTTGCATTCCGACGACGGAGGGCGTTACATCGCCTATGCTGTATCGAATGGCTCGTGCCGCGTCGTCGAAGTTTGCTCGTGTTCCTTGCCGCGTTACGGTTCCACTCGATTCGAGCGTGGCCTCATTCTCTATGACAAGGCCCATGACACGGATTGCGGCCGCGGCTCCGAGCGATGGGGTGAGCGCAGTTCGGGCGCCGGTGCTTGTTGCTTCTTCGTATTGAATGCTGCCGTTCAGGTTGATATAGCCGCTGACCGATGCACTTTTTAAATATTGTCCCTCCGATACTCGCTCAGAACTTTGCCCGAGAGTGATATGCCCGCCTGGGCGTTGATCGGCAGTTGGGAAGAAAGAGAAAGTCATTTCTCCTATCTCGAACTTAAAAGGAAGACCGGTGCTTTTCAAATCGTCAAGCCTGACGAAGCCGCTCTTCACAGGCAGTGCGTGAACAGCAGCCATCACCTCTGGCTTCAAAATCGGTTCAGCCAATTTCAGCAAGGTTTCCAGCTCCACGGCCTCTACGCTTTCGTCCGAGATTAGACTCGGGATTTCCCCGAGGTAAAATTGACCATCTCGCAAAGCAAGATTGATGGCGATAACCTGCTTTGCGGCGCCAGCGGGCTGAGCCGGCCCCGCATACGCAATGATGCTCAAGATAGCGATTACAAAAAAGCGCCCAACACTTCGCATACGGCATCCCCAATAGGATCCCACTCACGAAACTATTTCAGGCTTCTTTCATAGGATATCTGTGCAACGACGTTTGCTGCCTGGGCGGGTAACTCAACGGGTATGATCAAGCGTCGCCGCTTTCCCGGCTGAACAAGCCCCACGCCCAAGAGCAGCTGCAATTCCCCGGGAGAAATGGCCTTTGACCAACTACCCGCTCTGAGGGTTACCGTCGCGTCGCTCAGATTCGCGTGTACGCTACCACTATTGCTCAACAGGAGGCTTGCGTATCGGTGGCCGTTGCGGTTGACGATCTCCGAATTTATCACGTCGAGGGTGCGAGATCCTGATGGGGGAGCGACATTGGCGACGATGTCAAAGTTGAAGACCACCTGAACGCCTGATTTCTCTTCAGGCATTTTGACGGCGAGTTCATTCAACGCGAATACGAATGTCTTGCTCTTGGCCAAGGGTCTTCCTGCCCATTGAACACGAAACAACTGCTTCGAGTGAGGCGGCAGCAATCGCGTGGCCGGGAAAATGATGAATTCCGAAGGGGAGAGGGTTCGCCGCTGCTCGCCATTCTCAGAAATCTCGACCTCAAAGACCGTCACTTCGACTGGCTTTGAGTTGGCGCTATCGTTCTCGACTAGAAATTGTGCTGACCTATTTGTTGACCCCGAACTCAACTCCAGGACGAGCGGAGCAACGCTTAATGCCCTAGCGCAGTGCACGCTAACGAACATGCCGCTGCAAACAAGAACGAACACTTTGAAGAATTGATACATTTTCCCCACCCTCTCACGTTACCGTGAAGAGACCATCTGCCTTTAGATTGCTAGGTGTGCCAGAAAGGCGTTGCCCGACGCCTTAGGGGTGTTACAATGACGCGCCGATTTTTACGGTCACCACATCCGTATATATTCCCTGAACAACTGGTAAGGTGCTCTTGTGCGTCGCAAAAGCGAGCGACAGGCTTCCGGAATTCGCGCCTCCCGCCTGCGTTTTTGCAACGGTACCCCCGGTGCTCGTATCGAGAAGGACACCAATCGAACCCCAGTTGGCCTGAACCGAATAGGGAACAATGGTCATAAAGCCTTGGGAACCTGCGACCACAGTCGGAGCGTTACTTGACTTGAGCCCTCCGTTCTGGCTCGAAACACTAAGCCAGGCGTTATAGTTGCACATCGCGTTCGCGATTTGCAGGGTCATGTTGGAGTCATTTACGAGCGCAGTTGAAGGATCGATGAACTGCGTCAACGTGATTGCATTTGCTGAAAAAGTGGCGTTGCTTGCTCCTCCCGCGGGCGCAGGCGATCCTAAAAGGCAAACGGGCACAGCTACCCCGTTTATTGTGAACGTGGTGCTTGCGCTCGAATTATCCGAGTGCCCCCACTTATCATGATCATTATTACGATACTGAGCTTGCGCTGCGTTCGCCCATAGAGCCAGCGTGGAGATAACGGCTCGTCCCAATATGCCTGCCGATAGTGCCCGTAGCATTTTTATATCCTCGGTTGCAACGTAATGGTGAGATCATCGGTGTACGCCCCGGCGACGAGAGGCAAATTGCTGGCTCCATCCTGGGAGATTGAGATTTGAATCTGCATATCTCCCAAATAGGCGCCAATGGAGAAGCCATTCGGCGTTGTCTGACCTGGTATGCCCGAAGTTTGCAGTTGAGAGACGGATGCGCCCCAGGACACAGTCGCCGTATAATTTACGTGATTGGCGAACCCTCTCGGACTGGTTGGCGTCTGCAGGCCGCCGTTTTTCGTCGTGATCGTCAGCACATGGGGGTGATTGCAAACGCCCTTCGATGTAACCGTGATGGATGCCGTACGCAGTTGGGCCGTGGCCGGATCTGTGAGTCGATTGATGTTGAGCATGCTCCGCGCCACCGAGGCCGCTCCCAGCATCATGTTGGAAGCTTGCCCGGCTTCTGGCTGGGAAAACATGCAAACAGCGGGGGCCCTGCCGTGAACTGCGACCGCTGGGCGCGGGCTGTCTTCCGCCATTGCGAGTGTATGCCACACAAACCCAACTAGGGCTGCTGTCGCCAAACCTCGGGAGAATATACGCATCACAAACGAGCCTAAGATTTATACCACTTCACGAAAGCAGACTGCTTCTACTGGAGAAAGTCAATGCGGCTTGTGGATAAACTGGTGTAAAATTCAAAGCGCTGGCCCCATTCGAAGTTGCACCGTGTCTTGATATAAACCAGAGATTGGATATTGCCCCGAAAGAGCCCAGTAGAAATCGAGGGTTATAGTTTGATCGAAAGCGGCGGCGTCCGGATCGGACGCGCCCTTACAGGAACTGGATGCGCCAATCATGTTGCTCGAAAGGCACGTATCAACAAGTTGGCCTTTGCTGGTTCCGACTCTGTAGTTCAATCGATAGGGGACGAGCGAAACAAAAGGAGGGCTGGCGGATAATCCGGCTGTCTGAGCAAGGCCGCCCATCTGCGACGAAATGGAGAGCCGGAAATGCGAATTGCAAAAGAAATTGAATGAAAGCGATACTGTTCCCGGATGGGAGAGCTCCCCTAAATTAACAATTTGAGTTTGGCTTTGAATAGCGCAACGCGGAGCTACGGCTGTGCGCACAGCAATCGTGACGTTGGTGTCGTCTGCGAACGCTGTGCCTCCCAGCGCCACGACAACGACCAGAGTCATGCGCACCTCCGCAGTCGTAACGCTCATAACGCCCGCCATCTAACGCAGCCAAGGTTCCAACGGCTCTCTCGCCACGGTAGGAAGAGAGGGCAAACGCGGCGGCGTTCGGGAGGTGGATAAACTCCCGGAACGCATCGATAAGGAAGCACCGTCGCAGCTCGTCACTGGCCCCTAGCCACGCATTTTGCGGGCTAGGGGCCAGTGTAATGTCCCCTAGCGGTTGTGGGTTGACTACCAGAGAACTCACTGCTTAGTCGCAATGCACCTTCTATTTATTGTTAATAATTGCAGCTGTCAAGCTTCGCGCAAGCCTCGGGCCTCTTCACGCAAATAGCCTGTGGATAGCGCAACTCACGAGTGAGGCGCATGGCAACATCCAGAGCAACGGCGCTTACGGAAAAACCAACGGTGTTCACACCGGAGCTTGCCGGCTAAAAGGCGAAGCAGATAGAGAGGCCTCTCCCTGTCGCCGCTTCGTCAGCTATCTTGTGCTGGCTCGGGCCGCCGATATCTGCACGAGAATTCACCGTATTTTCGTCATTATTATCGCCTCGCTCCCAACGCGTGGGATAATTATCCACAGGCAGACAAGGAGAAATGTACGCAATATCAAAGGCTTATTTTCTCCGAGAATTGCGTCAGAAGTTGGGGTTAATTAAGGCTATTTTTTGACTTGCTCTTGCGGAAAGAGACCATTAACAATTGGGACACAAGGAAGCTACGGAGGCTCAAGTGTAGAAGAAGAGATCAGATCGCGTTGAAGGAGAAGACGCCGGTGATGACTGGCTTTATGCGGCGTAACCGCACGCATGAATTTAAGTATTGATGCGGAAAGTCGTCACATATCTTCCTCTATGATTTACAATTGACTTCAATCGCGGAAGAGGCGGCGAAAGTCAGTTCCTCCTCTTCGGCCTCCTATCATTTTTCCTGCCGCGGAGTCGCGGCGTGCACAACCACCGCAGCCAGTATCGAAGCGGGTGATGCATCGGCGCCTGCGAAGGCGGCTGTTCGCATTGGGGAGACAGGTAATGCGTAACCAATCCATGGCCGCCGAGGCCATTATCCTGAACGTCCGATCAATGAACGCCGCCTCAAAGGGCAAAATTAAAGGGCGCGCCGATGTCGCCGCAGCCTGGGTGGAACAGGCAATCACGGCGGGGGGCGATCCATTTATGCGACAGGAGCCCTTGTCGAGCGGTGAGCAGGCCGGCGAATGGCTTCTAGTCACCTCGAAAGACGCCGCCGGTCACCCAAACTTTCCAGGACGGCTTGTCGACGAGCATTTCGACGAGGTGTTCGTCGTTCTTGCTCGGCTTGGCCGGCTTCGTCCCGACGCCGAGTTGAAACCCTGGCACGGCAACGTCTTGCCGGAGGACAGTTCGTGTCGCGCCGTGGCGTTGCGAGTGAACCTCGCAAGAGAAGCCCTCGCTTTGGGTCTTGATGTTTTCTATCGCGGGTGCGGCGTCAACGCCAACGCATGCCGGGCGCGCGAAGCGGGACATCGAGCTTTCGCGTCGATCGACAATGAGATGTTGGCCGTTATCTGCGCTCATAACGCCATCCCCGAAGAGTGGGTCCTTTACGGAACGGCTGAAGAAATCGAAGCCTGAAATCCGCCGTCATTTTGCGGCGAACGACTTCTGCCGCAATCTCATAAGGTCGGCGCTCGTCCACCCACCCACCCGCGAGCCAGCCGAAGGAGACGCCTGACGTTGTCACCTCCCACGCGTCAAGTCAACGTCGGGCGCTTCATGCATTTTGTAAGTTCCACCAGATGCTACGCTCGCTTATCATCACCCTTAGGGGAGTTTTCGCTCAACCGCCCGATTGGTCGGCTTCTGTGATAGTTGGCCTGTTGGGTCCCCGTGAAATCGCTCTTGCCGACGTCGACGTAGAGGCACACGGCGACATCGTAGATCTTCCACCAAGGCGCGCTATCGATCAGCTGGTGGACCTCATTTTCGATGTTCCCGGGCGACCAGTTGTTCGGATCGGAGCGCTTCAGCAGAACCGTATCCGCTATGGGGCCGCCACTGAGGCGGTTCAGGCCGCCATTTGCAGGTCTTGCACGGGCGCCGCGCGTGCGGTTCTCCAGTTCCACGGCAGAAGCTCCGCCAGTTGATGGCTTTTGGTCCGGCCGGAGACGATGCGCTCAAGGACATCTATGAGCCAAGGCTGCGGTCTGCATCGTTGAGCAGTGCGGTGTTGATGAGCGAGGCGAGGACCGCCCACAGAGTCTGCCCCGCTTTCGCTGCCCGCGAAGAGGCTGTTGCGCCCGCCGAGGCCGATGGGGCGCATGTCGCGCTCCACGGTGTTGTTGTCCACTTCCACGCGGCCATCGTCGAGGAACACGGCGAGCCCCTGCCAGTGGTTCATCTCCGTAACATAGATGCCGGTGTCATCGTCGCTGTAAGGGTTCTCGCTTCCATCAAAGGCGGCGGCGAGACGCGCCTGACGCGCCTCCAACGCCTCGCTTTTCTTTTCGGCTGCGATCTCCCGCCGGCGGTCTGTTACCGCTTTGATGAGATCTTCGGGGCCAATGCCGAGCGCCTCCGCCGCCGCCTTCTTTTCGCGGCCGAAACTCACCGCATCAAGAGCAGCGAGCGCGTCGATGCGCCTTGCGATCTTCTTTGGGTCCAAGATTGGGGGCTCCGGCGCCAAAAGCGCTTCCTCGATGGCGCGCCGGACCGCCTCCAGACCTTCGGAAAGCGCCAAATCGTTGAAATCGGTTTGCCCCTCTATGCGCGGGCCTGAAAACTTTGGGAGAACAATCTTGCCCCGGACCGCCTCGGCGGCTTCTGCCGCTTTCGCGGCGCCGGGGTTGCTTGCGTTCCAAGCATCGTCATCCGCGCAAAAAATCAGCAAAGCCATGGGATACTTTTTTTGCAGCGCCACGCCGACGGGTTGCAGATTCGCGCAATCGCAGGCAACGGCGGCAGCCAGGCCTGTCGCCTCGTGCAGCGAGGCTCCCGTGGCGTATCCTTCAGCGATGAGGAAAGCGCCGGAGGGATCGACCTTGCCGATCAGGTGAAAACAGCCGTGTTTGCGTCCGCCAGACAGGTAACGCTTTTCTCCGGTTGCGGAAATGGTTTGCACGGAATGAAGCGCGCCGTTTTCATCGCAAAGTGGGATGATCAGGCGGCCATCGCTTTGCTGCTTTAAGCCATGCGCGCCGACGCCTTTCCTGGCGAGGTAGGGATGATCAGCCGGAGCGTCAGAGGCCTCGCTCCACAAGCGCGACGCAATCCTCGCCGCCTCCTTATTACGGCTTTGCGCCTTTTGCTGCCGCGCGCAAGGGCGCTCGATCCGCTCTGACAGCGCTTTCGATTCTACGTCGCTCAGCCGCCCGATAGCGGCACGCCAGGTTTCAGGGCCATATCCGTCGCGGAAGTTTTCGATGTATCCTGCCGGAATGCCGTCGAGATGCAGGAGATAGGCGCCGTCGATAGCGCCAGGCTTCCCGCCAGCGACGGAGCAGCGGCGGAGTTTCCCGTCACCCTCCAAGCGCGAAGGCAGATTGAGGCCGCGCCGGACCGCAGCCTCGCGGAACTGGCGCTCGGCATCGGCGGCATCGATGGTTTTTGGGACGCGCCCTGTTGCCTTAGGCTTGCCTCGATCACGCCCGTATCCACTGCTTTCCATCCAGACCTTCCCTGGACCGGATAAGCCGTTGAGCTTCTTGAAAAACGCGGCGCGCTATGCAAAACGAACTTTGTCAAACTGATCGCAAAGCGGCTTGCTTGAGAAGATCTCTGGCTTGCCCATGCCAAAGCCCTCGAACGTTGGCGCGTTCTTAAGGGCGCTCTCACTCGGAAAAGTCGCTTTAGGCCCGCCCCTCCGGCGGGTTTTTTCGTCTCTCGCTCCCCGCTTTGGCGGTGGGCTCATACTCTGCAGTACTTCGGGCTGCTCCCTTCACAAGCCATTCATCGCACCAATCCTGCCGATAAAGGATGCTCCGCCCCTGCCGGACGTACCGCGGGCCGCCACCGTAGCAGCGCAATTTGTTGAGGGTGGCGGCCGACAAACCCGTGTAGCGCGCCGCCTCGGGCACGCGCAGCCAAGGTCCTAGACCCGTCTTCGTCATGACGATCCTCCAAAACGAAACAGTGTCGATTGTCTAGGAAGGATGTATAAACAGCCGGAATCAAGAAAAAAACACGGTATATGTTGAAAGAACGGTCTACATCGGCTGAGACTTGCCGCATAGGACAAGAAAGATTGTACAAGAATGTTTCTTTGTTCGCTTGACGGGCGTTTCTCCGTTCTTTGATCGCGATGGCGCATGCAAGCAAAAACTACGCTCCGACTCTGTTCATTCAAAAGAATCAGTTTCTTTGTTCGGTTTGAGGGCCATTTCTTCGCCCCGGCCTGGGCACGGAAGGGCGCTGCGCGCAAGGGCTGTCAAGACGGCCTTCAGGCCCCCGCGATGCGGCTTGGTCTTGATGGCCCTGAGCACAGCGCCATGCTCACGGCGGACGGGCATTCGTAATTTCGGCGCTGGTTTCTCTTGACCCGTCCACACTAACCGTTCTTATTCACCCGGCGGGGGGATTTGGCTGGCGGGAGTAGCGCAAGAGATTGAACTTGCGTAGGAAATGGGTGTCGAAACCATCCAGCGCACGTCAAACAGCTGAGCCACACCCGCCATGACCGACGATAGCCCGCTTACCTTTACCTTGCCAGCTGTGTCGCGCAAGAAAGTCACAGCCGCATTCGATGGCGGCCGTCTTTCCTCTGACAGCGGCGTGATCTTGCTTTCGCTTGCCGAGCGCCGCCGGGCGATAGCCAGAACGCTTGCCGCTCTGATCGACGATCCGCGCGACCCGGCGCATATCACCCACACAGTCGAGGATGTGCTCAGAGCGCGCATGTTTGCGATTGCCTGCGGCTATCCGGACGGCAATGACTTTCACTTTCTGCGAACCGACCCTGCCTTCAAGCTCGCCTGCGGGCGGCTTCCAGATACGGGTGCGGATTTATGCTCGCAGGCAACTGTTTCACGCTGGGAGAACGCGCCTACGCTGAAAGAGATCGTCCGGCTCACTTATGCGCTGATCGATATTTGGTGCGCCAGCTACTCGAAGCAGCCCGCTTCGGTGGTTCTGGACATCGACGATACGCTCGATATCGTGCACGGCCGCCAGAAACTGGCGGAATGGAACGCTCATTACGACGAGCGCTGCTTTCTGCCGATCCACATCTACGACACCGCAACCGGCCGCCCAGTGGCCGTGATCCTGCGCCCCGGCAAGACGCCATCGGGCAAGGAAGTTCGCGGCTGGCTGCGCCGCCTGATCCGCCGCATCCGCCGGCATTGGCCCAACACCCGCATCACCATCCGCGGCGATAGCCATTACGGCCGCGAGGAAGCGATGACCTGGTGCGAGGCGAACGGCGTCGATTACATTTTCGGGCTTTCCGGCAATGCCGTGCTCGACAGGCTCGTGGAGACCGCCGCCGACGATATCCGCGTGCGCCGCGCTGAGGGCCAGCATGCCGTGCTGCGTGGTTATGCCGAGAAGCGCTATGCCGCCAAATCCTGGGCCAGGGAACGCCGCGCCGTGGCGCGGATCGAGGCCAGCGCGAGCCAGGAAGACGATATGCTTCGCCGGGGCCTCGATATCCGTTATGTGGTCACCTCGCTGAAGAAGGGCAGCGCGGAATACATTTACGCGACGCTCTATTGCGCACGCGGCCAAGCCGAAAACCTGATCAAGCAGCATAAGGCTCAAACCGCTTCGGATCGCACGAGCTGCCGTTCGCCGCTTGCCAATCAGTTCCGCCTCATTCTGCACACCGCCGCCTATTGGCTGCTGCTCGATCTCCGCGATTGCGCGCCATCCTGGAACCCTGCCCGGCAAAGCGAATTCGCCACCATTCGCTTGCGGCTGCTGAAAATCGCCGGCCGCATTACTGAAACCGCAAGCCGCATCCGGGTCTCGCTCGCCTCATGCTGCCCGGAAGCGGAGCTGTTCAGCCTCGTAGCGTTCGGATTGCAGCAATCCGGGCCATGAATGGCGGGGCGCGAAGCCCCTGGAGCCCGGATCGTCAACCTCCAACGCGTTCACAGCGAACCTGCTCAAACCAGTCCGCGAGGTGTGACCTTCGCTGGAACCGCTGGGCGTTTGACCGGTGGCTGTCCCAATATGATCGGGCTTTGGGGCGAATAAGATGGGCTAGCACCATGATTCTTTCCGGGGTCAGCAAAAAGCCGCGGCGCATGACTGCCGGAGCTGGCGCCGGTATGTCCCGGACGCGGTCACCCGTGAAGGTGCTGGCGAAGAGGGGGCGCGGTCGCCTGAGTCTCGTCCCTACAGGACAGGGAAATCAAGCTATGGAACTTGAAAGTTATGCCGTTTTGCGAAGGGCTTGCCGGACCTTACCAACCGGGCGCGAAAAAAGAGGTAAACTTAAAAGCGGTGCCTATACAGGGCCTATTTTCCTGGAGGCCCTAAGCAATATTGTTTGGTTAACTTATTGATTTTATTGGTGCCGGCTGAGGGATTTGAACCCCCGACCTTCGGTTTACAAAACCGCTGCACTACCACTGTGCTAAGCCGGCGACGTGCACGCGGGGGACGGCGCCGCGAGCACTTTGAGCGGTGATAACAAATCCGCCGCCTCAAGGCAACTCGTGCGCCCTTTTGCCGATCGGTAAAGGGCAGGGGAATCGGGTGAACGAAGTCATGCCGCAACGCGGCTTACGAGGAAGTCGTCATCCCATGCCGCAACTTTCCGCTTCTCGCTTTCGGGAACAGGCGAGTTCGTATTGGCGGCGGATATCGCTATCGGGAACGGGCGCACCATGCGCTTCAAGCAGGCGTTGGAAATCGCCGTCCAGCCATTTCGCGCGCCCAGCTTCTCGACAGAGGCGCCGGTCTCCTGCTCGTCTAATGCTGTTCCGCTAATCGCAGCTTGAACGCGATCCAGCGCCCCAGTTCGAGGTCGTCCATCGAAAATGCCGCCGGCTCACCATGCCATTATGGCCAATATATCCATTCAAAGATCACGTCTAGGCGTCATATAGGCCGGGGCGCAGAGTACAGGCAGCTAACGGGAGGCAGACTATGCTTACAGACTGTTGCCGGATTTTGCTCCATGATGGGAATGCCTCGTCTAAGCGGATGTCGGCCTGTGTCATCAGCCTGTGTCGCAGCTAGGCCGGGCTTACCTGAAAAACGCCCTAAAATCGTGGGTATCGTCGGCGCCCGCGGCGAGCTGCGGACCAAGGGAGGACGCAATGAAAAGCCAAGGATTTTTGTCTGCCATTCTATGCGCGTCCGCCTTAATGCTGGGCGCCGCGACCTGCACCGCCGAGGATGCGAAGCAGCCAGCCGCTAAGGACCCGATACCGCCAGCCTCAGCGGAAGCGACGCCTTCAGCCACGGCGCAGCCGACGCTGCCAGCGGCAGCCGCAACGGACGCGACACTTCCTTCCGCGCCGATTTCCGCGATCACCGGCGGAAGCAAGAACGTGGTCGCCGGCGGACAGGACGCCGCGCGCAAAGGCGACGCCACCGACACGGCCCAGCCCGTCGCGGAAGGCTCTTCCAACGTCTTCATCAACGGCCGCCCCGCGGTCCGTGTTGGCGACCGGACGAGCTGCGGCGGCGTGGTCGTCGGCGGAGCGGCAAACGTCTTCGTTAACGGCAAGCCGCTCGCACGCGCAGGCGATCTCGCGACGGCCTGCCCCGATAAACAATGCAACGGAAAGTGCGCAGCCGAAGCTTCCGCCGCCGCCGCCGTTCGGCTAGAAGGCGAGGCAAACTTTCGCGGAGCGGGCGCATGAAGGCATTCGGCGGGTATGTCTTGGCATTGGCGCTGCTTGTCCTGGCGCCGCTGGGCGCGCGGGGCGCTGAGCCATCGGCGAAGCTTGAGGCGCTGCAGAAGAAGGCGACGGCGCTTTATCAGAGCGGGCGCTACCGCGAAGCCCTGCAAGCATCCGAGGAAACGCTGGCGCGGACCATCGAGGAATTCGGCCCGGACCACGAGCAGACCGGCATCCAGGCCTACGGCGTGGGCTTCGCCGCCGAAGCGCTGGGCGACCTCGCCGAGGCAGAGCGCCGCTACGCCCAGTCGGTCCGCATCCGCGAAAAGGTCTACGGCCAGGACAGCGCGGGCGTGGCGACCGCGCTGGAGCGGCTCGGGCGCGTCGTAGTCGACCAAGGCCGGGCGGCCGAAGCGGAAGCCATCTTCCTGCGCGAGTTGAAGATCTGGCGCGACACCGTGGGCGAGCACGCCATCGCCGCGGACGCCTATGCGGGGCTCGGCGCCGTCAATGCCCTTCGCGGCGACTACCCCACGGCGCTGTCCTATTACCGCAGCGCGGTTCAGCGGCTCGCGAGCCAAACCGCCGCGCAGGCGGCGGCCCGCTCCGTGATCGCGGCCGACATCAAGCGCCATCGCGAGATTTTCATCGGGCTGGCGCGGGCGGCAGCGGGCGCCCGGCGGCAGCCCGGCGCCGATCAGGCCGCGCTAATGGATGAAACCTTCGTCGCCGGCCAGCGCGCTTGGGCGACCTCGGCGGCGTCGGCGCTCGCGAAAATGACGGCGCGGCTCAAGGCCGGCGAGACGGATCTCGGCCGCTCCATCCGGCGTCTTGAAACGCTGAACGACCGCATCCTCCTTCTCCACGACGAGGACATGAAATCGCTCGCGGCGTGGGGGAAGGTTCAGCGCGCCGGCCCAGCCTATCGCGAGACGCTCGAAGAGTTCCGCGCGGCCAGCATCGCGAGCGGAAAGGCGAATGCGCCCGTCGTGAAGCGGCAAAGGGAGCTTATCGAGCAGCTGCAGGACGTTATGAAGCGCTGCCCGCCCGGCGCCGCGAAGGCTGGATGCGAGGTGAGCGAGAGCGAACGCGGGCGCATCACGAAGGAGCTTGGCGGCCTCGCGCAAGCCGCGTCGCAAGGCGCGAAGGAAATCAACGAGCTGAGCCACCGGATGCAGGCGGAGGAGCAGAAGCTTCCCGGCTACGCCTCCTTCGCCGCGACCCGCGCCTCCAACATCGACGAAAGCCAGCGTCTCGAACAAGACCTTTCCGCCACGCGCGCGGCCGTCGTGAAGCGCTTCCCGGACTTCCTGTCGCTCTCAGAGCCGGAGCCGCTATCGATGGCGGAGACGCGGCGGCTGCTCCAGCCGGACGAAGCGCTGGTGGCGATCCTGACCGGCCCGAAAAGCAGCCTCGTCTGGGTCGTGACTGGCGAGCAGGCGGACTGGGCGGAGGTCGAAGCGGGCGAAGCCGCGCTCGCCGCCGAGGTTTCGGCGCTGCGCCGCGCCCTCGATCCGCTCGCCGACCCGAACAGCGATACGCTCCCGCCTTTCGACGTGGCGCGCTCCCACAGGCTCTACAAGCTTCTACTTGAGCGCTTCGCGCCTGTGCTGAAGGGCAAGCGGCATCTCATGATCGTGCCCGCAGGCCCGCTCAGCAGCCTGCCCTTCCAGGTGCTCGTGACGGAGCCGCCCCGCGAAGGCGCGCCTCAGGCGGAGGCGGTGAAAGAAGCGCAATGGCTCATCCGCCGCCATGCGCTAAGCGTGCTTCCCTCGGTGCAAGCGCTGAGTGCGCTTCGAAAATTCCGGCTCAGCGGCGTCGCCGTGAAGCCGTACTTCGGCATGGGAGATCCCCTCTTCGGCGGCCCATCTCGCTCGCCCGATGACGCCAGGGGCGTCAAGCGCGCGGCGCCTTTGCTCGCCGAGGTCTATCGCAATGGCGTCGCCGATCTGCGCCTGCTGGAAGGGCTCGCGCCCCTGCCGGAGACCGCGGGCGAGCTGCAAGCCGTCGCAGCCACGCTGAACGCTCCCAAGGAGGACGTCTATCTGCGGGAAGCCGCCACGGAGACGCGCGTGAAGTCGGCGCCTCTCAAGGATTACCGCATCCTGCATTTCGCGACGCACGGCCTCGTCGCGGGCGACCTCACCGGCCTCAACGAACCCGCGCTCGTGCTCACGCTGCCGGCCGCGCCGACCGACGAGGACGACGGACTGCTCACCGCGTCGGAGGTCGCGACCCTGCAACTGAATGCGGATTGGGTCGTGCTTTCGGCCTGCAACACGGCGTCGGGCGACAGGATCGGCGCCGACGCGCTTTCGGGGCTCGCGCGCGCCTTTTTCTATGCGGGCGCGCGAGCGCTGCTGGTGTCGCACTGGCCGGTCAATTCGCAAGCCGCCGTGGACCTTACGACGCGTACCTTCGCGGCCCTCGCCGCCGATCCGAAATTGAGCCGCGCTGAAGCGTTCCAGCGCGCCATGCTCAGGGCGATCGACGAGAGGCAAACGCCCGACTATTGGGCGCCGTTCGTGATCGTGGGCGAAGGCGGCGCGGGCGTCAGGCCGGGCCGCTGATGCGACAAGGGTGAAGCATGCTGTTCATCGGCGCCGCCGAAATCAGAGGCCCGCCGACCTTTCCGATGCTGATCGACGCCTTGGAGGCAACTCAATCCCGCCGCTGTGTTGCAGGTCCGGCATGATCGCGGCCTCGAGTTTCAGTTTCACGACTTGCATGCCTCGAAGCGCGTCGGCCTCCCATTGAGCGCCAGTTTCAATGGCGTGAAAATTCTCAAAATAAAAGCTGAGCACTAGACTCTCGTCGATGTCGTGTCATTCTGAACGCGAGCGTCTTCGCGCACAAGCGTTTGGACGGCGTCCGGCAAGGGCAGGGCGCCTCCATAGCGCGCCTCTTGCATGCGAGCGGCCGGGGCGCTGAAAGTTCGTTTTTTTCTAGGCGCTGACAAGAGCGATGCAGAAGACAGACACGATCGTCAAGCATCTGGCAAGGACCGACCTATTTAAAGAATTATCTCATGCCGAACTGGCGGCCTGCGCTGCGGCTTTTCGCAAAATCGAATTCGAGAAAGGAAAAATGCTGTTTGCGCGCGGCGACATCGGACATAGCGTCTATCTTATCGCCGAAGGCTGCGTTCGCTTGGCGGTCGTATCTGAGACAGGCAGAGAGCTAAGTTTCCGGCTCGCCGCCGCCGGCGATCTCTTTGGCGAGATCGCAGCGCTCGATGGCGGTCCGCGAACTGCTGACGCGACCGCACTGACGCCTGTGATCGCCTACGCACTCGATCACCGCACGCTGCACCAACTCATCCGTGCGTACGCTCCGATCGGAGCGGCGATGGTGAAGTTCTTGTGCCGGAGACTTAGGGAGACGAGCGGGCAGTTGGAGGCAATCGCCCTCTTCTCGCTTGAAGTGCGCCTGGCCCGGTTTCTCCTGCACGCCCTGCCTTCTCAGCAAGACGCAGCCGGCAAACGCGTTCCTCTTGAGCTTGGATTCTCGCAAAGCGAGCTCGCACGGCTGTTGGGCGCAAGCCGCCCGAAGGTTAACGCGGCGCTCGGCGTCCTCGAATTCGCCGGAGCTATCCGTAGGACATTGGACCGGCTATTTTGCGATCCCGCTATGCTTGCCCAGATCGCGCAGGACGACGAAGCCCCGTGACAGGGCTTAGCCCGAACGCCGCAGGCGCAGTCTTCCCGGCCAACAGTTCATGAGCTATAAGGCGAATTGGGAGAAGTCAGTTTTGGAAACGAGGCTCGGTTTCAGGAATAAAAAAAGCATAGACAAGACTGATCCTCTACAAAAAAATTTGGGAGGAGATAAGCATGGCCATTCAATTTTCACGCCGTGAAGCTCTGCTGCTGACCGCAACGCTAACGATTGGGGGAGCGGAGAATTGTAGCGCGGCGAGTATTGTCGGGAAGGTGTCAGACATGACCGGAGACGCGACCGCATCGCTGGAGGGGCAAACTCGTTCGCTGTCGGTCAAAGCTCCAGTTTTGCTCGGAGACCTCGTTGGAACTGGCGTCGAATCCCGCCTTGGTCTTGCACTTGGTTCGAACACTTCGCTGCGTCTTGGCGCCGAGACCAAACTGCGGATAGAAAGTTATATTGTCGATGCGGGAGGGGAACTCGATTTCAATCAGGGAACCATGTTGTTTGACCGGGAATTGACGCAAACGCCGGGCAACTACCGTGTGAACACTCCCTACGGGCTCATTGCCGTTCGCGGCACCAGGTTTGTCGCCGGCCCCAGCAACGGTAAATTCGCAGTCTTTGTTAGCCGCGGCAAAGTGGAAGTGTCAGGGGGCGGCGCATCGGTGCTCCTGACGAGCGGAATGGGGACCGATTTCGCAACGCAAGGGGCGCAACCCTCAGCTCCTGTTGAATGGAAACAAAAGCGTGTCGACGCCTTATTCGCGCAAGTGTCGTAGCGACCGGCCCCGGCCTCAGTGTCGAGGCGCGGGCTGGAGCGGTCCAAGGCGCGGCCAGATCGTTTGTTTTGAGCGGCCCTGCTGCGAGCGTCACGATATCGTCTGTTGTAAGTCAGACTGACGAGCGCCGGAGCCGTTCGGCGATTCGACGGGGAACCGCGTCGGCGGGACACGCGGCGGAAACTCCTTCAAAAAGACAGGCCGCCTGGCCTGGATCGCTCTCAATCATGCCATAGGCGGCGATATAGGCTTGGCGCCACTCAGGGGATGCGCAGTCCGGCCAGGGCTCAAACACGGTAACGAGTTCGGCGCGGCCCCGCACGGCGATTGATCCCAGCGGCCGCAATCGATGCGCTCCCCACCGGGCCGCCGCCCCCGGCCCGATACAAACCGCGGAGCCGAATTGCTTGTTCTCGGCTTCGAGACGCGCGGCCATGTTCACGGCATCGCCATGCGCCGTATAGTCGAGTTTTGAGCGGATGCCCACGTCGCCGACCACGGCAGGCCCTGTTTCTATTCCAATGCGCGTTCGTCCAAGGCCGATGATGGACGCCACGCCAGTGCGGCGGTAAGCCTCGGTCCAGGATCGAAGGGCCACGGCGCATTCAATGGCCCGGCGTGGATGATCGTCGAGATCGACAGGCGCGTTGAAAAGCGCGTGCACGCCATCGCCCACAATCTTATCGATCATGCCTCCATGCTCGATCACAATTCCCGCAATTCCTTCGAAATACCTGTCGAGCACGCTAAGGAGTTCTTCGGGACCGGTTCGATGCATGGTGGCGGTGAAATTCTCGACATCGGTGAAGAGAGCGGTAATCTCTCGCTTTTCGCCACGAAGCTTTATCAGGCTTGGATTCTCGGCGATCTGTCGGACGACCGAGGGCGCTAAGTGCTGCTCGAGCCGCCGGCGCATCATATCCCCGCGCAGACGCATTGAAGAATAGGCCGTGCCTGAAGTGAGGGCGAAAGTAATTAAGGACGCAATCGAGGGCAGAAGAGGATCTGCAAGCCGGTCGGTGACTATTGAGAGCATGACTGCCGCACTCCACAGTATTCCGCCGGCGGCCGCAAGCGCCGCCAGCCCCAACACTGGAGACAACGCGGCGCCAGCCGCGATCGCGAAGACGCCCGCCATAAGGATGGAAACGAGTTCGAGCAGCCCCGCCGCACCGATCTCGCGCGGCGTGCGCCCGGCAAGCATCTGCTCGATGGCGTCCGCCTGGATCTGCGCCGACGGCAGGAGCGGATCCGCCGGCGTCTTTCTCAGGCCGCCAAGCTCCGGCGCCGAGCCCCCGATTACAATCAATGAATTATGCAGCCGGTTCTTATCGATATGGCCAGCGATCACATCGGCGGCGGAAAGCGTGCGGGCTTGCCGCCGTTGCGAAGGGACAGGCAGAAGCCTCAGCAAGCCATTGCGAGGAAGCGGGATATGGAGACCGGCGAGCGTCACCGCCGGCGGCTTTTCAGTGATGAGAATGCCCGCCCCGCCTTGCGCGAGTTCAATCGCTTCGACGGCCAGACCCGGCAACAGTTGCTGCCCGGCGGCGACGAACATGGGGACGTAGCGAACGGCGCCGTCATAGCCTCCGGGAAGTGAAAGCGTTCCAATGCCGCTGGTCGAATTCAGGAGAGTGTGAGCCGGTCCGATCTTACCGCGGCTTTGCCACAATTCATCGAAAGGCAACGCTCCGCGAATCACGATGGGCGCTGCTTTGAGCGTCATCTCAACTTCCGGATCGAGAACGAAGCCGAGGGCGACAGGCGCGTTTGACATGGCGCTCGCCAGGCGCTTGTCTCCATCCTCCAACTGGTTGGCGAGCGCTGCAATCTCCGGGCGGCCCGCCAACTCGCCCAGGCGCCGCGCAAGAGCCGCAGGGGAGCGATCGTCCGTCTTCTCGAAGAGTACGTCGATCGCGATCGACGACGGCTTCTCAGCAGCAATCTTCTCGACCAGGCGCGCGAACGCTTCACGCGGCCAAGGCCAGGGTCCGAGGGCATCGAGCGAAGGTCTATCGATATCGACGACGATGACCGGCGAACCTGAACCCTGCGTGGCAGCAAAATGCTGGCCGGTGGCGAGCACGAGGTCGAACGCGTTCTCGCGCAGCAGTTCCTTCATCGGCGCAGGCAGCAGCGCGGCGATGGAAAGGCAGATCGCCAATGCAACGATGCCGGTCGCAAGCGGTAAATTTTTCTTCAGTTTTCGAGAAGGCCGAACCGGTTCGAACCAAGTATGGATGTGTTTCATGCACATCCATTGATTCTTCAAAATTGCTTTTTCGTGTCATTGAGGTGCGATGAGCCGCGAAGCTCGGGAGGCGGCGCGCTCGTCACGCCTTGCCACGCGGCGGGGGCCGCCATTCCCTTTAGGAACCGTGAGGCCCACATCGTCTCCACCGATTGGAAGCAATTCCAGAGTGTTGCGGTGGCGAAACGACAAGATGCCGATGCTCGATCAGCCTGCCTCATGCAAAGAAGCACGCGTTCGCCGCAAGCATGAGGAGAAAAACGGCCAAGACATGCATCAAGGTGAAGGCAAAGCGCGTTAGGATAGTATGATCCTTACAAGCCACACTATAATATAATATGACGAGTAGCAAGACTGGCCATATCAGGCTAAATGCCATAGTTTCCAATATCAATATAATAAAAGCTTTGGCTCTGACCGCAGCGCTTTTATTATCGGAGAAATCGAGATTGATGTCCGATACCGCTTCAAAAAGTATGCTTACGAATGCAATGCCCACGAGAACATATATGAGTATGATCTCGGGCTGCACATGCGGAAAATCAAGATTTGTCAGGCTAGGGATAGACCCCATGGCGCTGAAAAGGGATTCTGCAAAAGGATGCATGAAAGCTCTAAGTGCAGCTACTACCTGAGTGGCGGCCGGAGCTAATTTCAGCTCGAATATTTTTTGAGAGAGGCTGAATAGGGTAACGGCTCCTATGAGAATGCCGCTCCAATACCGCCATGTCCGCGCGCCATCGTCGTGGCTAGCGAGTAAGTCTGGGTAAGTCCATGCAGATTCATCGAAGAGAGGGCGGAAAACCATAATGTGTTCCTTTCGTAGAATCAGATCTATTGTCTTAACGATCATCCCATATGCCTCACGAACACGCTGTTCCTTATGGAACATGTCTCGTAGCAAGTATTAAAAATAAAGGCGCTGTTAGCGTTCGGGATCGGAGCCTCATGAATCCCCTCATTTTAGCGCGACTTTAAAAAGCCCGGCTTTGGGATCCCCCTCCTGGTGGATGGAAGAATCGGCCGGGAGGGGGAGTTAGTCGAATATCGCCAGAAGAGCCAACACGGCGCTGAGGGCTGCCGTCAGATGGTCCATGCACTAACCTGAAGAAAGAGTGGGCGAGTCGTTGCGCGCCGGTCCTGTGAGAGCGAAGGCTTGCGCAAGCCGCATTTACCCGTTAAATATAGCCCTTGCCTACGGCGTCGGCACCGGTAGCTCAGCTGGATAGAGCACCAGACTACGAATTTGGGGGTCAGGAGTTCGAATCTTCTCCGGTGCGCCAATTAAATCAAGGGTTTAGCCAGCTTACGCCTTTCTGTCTTTCAAAAGAAGTAATCACCCAGCAAGCACGGTGGGCTTGGACTGGGGAACCCTGGAGGCGAATCTACGCCTCGCTTGGCCAAGATCGCGCTGTGACTTCTCGACCTTGGAACTTCGGATCGACTCTAGCCCGCATTTCTCAACAGCGCTGTGATGCGCGAGTTTCGCCTCATTGTGGGCCGGTGAGCGCTTGAGTGGCCCTTTGAAGGTCGCGCCTTTTGCATCGGCCCTTGAACCGCGCGGATTCCAGGTAGAGGTCAATCGCGCTCTTCTGGGGGGTGGCCATGTCTCTTAAGAACCTGCGCGAACGCATCGGGGCGCAGACAAAGTTTTCAGGGCGCAACCCTCCGGCGACGGCACGCCTCGCGCCAGCGCTCACCCAGGATCGCAAGAAAATAACACAGGCTGTGTCTATAGCGGAGCGGCGAAGCTAAGGGTGACGTAGGCTCCGTCCTTGCCTTCCATGCCGCTGACGGCATCGATGGAAGATCCGTCGGACTTATTGTTAACCCATTGGAAACCGCCGGCTGCGATCAAGTCCACGGAGCTGACGTCGCTAAACTTCACTGGAAATTTAAGGAAGAGGCCGAGACGCTGCGCGTCGAAGCCCCTATCGCCAAGAAAGGCGCCCTTCCGGTCCGATCGCAAGATCGGAAACGGACAACTCAGGCACCACCTGCCCCACGCGCACCCGAGCGAAATAGGTTTCGAAGGCGGTCGAGATGCTCGAATTCATTTCAAGGTAGAAGGGCTTGGATGGACCGGTCAGAAGCACGGCCTCCGCCTTCGCGCCAGCTCTTTCTCCTCGGACTGGGTTGGCTAAATCAACCGGGGACAGCGTGATCGACTGGAGATCTACGCCGCCATAGACGCTGAAGTAGATGTCGTCGCGGGTCGACTGGTAGCCGATGAGGGCGGAGCCCATCCATGCGTCGCCGTCGACAGACGCGCGCCAAGCTTTATCGTACTCAAAAACGCCAAGGTTACCCTCAACCCCGAGGAGAATGCCCGGTTTCGCGATATCGCCATTCACCGCCGTCAGCAGCATCGAGTAATAATCTCGAGTTCCACTGGCTGCGCCTATCTCGCCGTAGACCAAAGAACCAAAAGGCGAATTAACGCCATCCGCCAGGGCGGCACCGGGGAATAATAGCACAAACAACGCGGTCAACGTCGCGTTTCGAAGAGTAAACATTTGATACCCCACCCTTTGCCCTAGATATTGCGTGAAATGATTCCGTATATTCGGTCAATGGCCGCCTATGTTTGGGAGACCAGCGTAGAAAATTTCGTTGCAAAATGGCCACTGTTATCGAATAGAATATTTGTCTACTCAACAACGATTGTGTGGCATGCCGGAATTAGCGCTAGCTTAAGTGTCTTTTATCAATACACAATCTAAGGTTGATTTTTTTTTATCGCGTCGTCCTGGTTGAAGGTTGTTGATGTTTAGCAACGCAAATAACCAACACAAATGTGAAGCTATTGACTGAGCGAACAGATTCTGGAACAGAGTTGTCTCAATCCCGCTGAAGTGGATTCGGTACCCAATGAAAATTAAAGCAATGGCTATACTGTTTGCTGGCTTGGTTATTTATTCTGAGATGCTTCACGCAGAGACTACCGGCCCGCTGCCTGCGGGCGTTCGTCCTTTGACTGCTGAGGAGACCAGAAATATATATCGAGATAAGACTATTGATTATACATTTGCTCAGTATTATTTCCGCGACGACGGCACGTTAATAGGGTACAGCCGATTTCCGGAAAGCTTCGCGGTGGGCAAATGGAGCGTCAACGCGAACGAGTTTTGTATGCGGACTTTGTGGCGAGGCGCCAAGCGCATCAAGCCATTGAAGTTCAGCTCTTGCTACGAGTGGTACTCCGACGGGCGGGCATATTGGACAAAGATCGTAAGGAGTTCGGCGCCGAAAATCATCGGCGCGGTGTTCAAAGGGGACGAGAAAATGGCTTCCGCTGGCGACAGGGTGTCATTGCACGCGGGTCATGCGCAATCGCGTTACGGTTACCGCTGACTTGGTCTCGGGTCGAAGTCGCGGGGGGCGAGGGTCTTGTAAAGCAGTTCAAAAAAGGGCGCCGCCCGGGCAGGGCGCCGGATAGAAAGTTTTCGGTCTTGCTTGGGCAAGTCGAGATTATCAAGGGTGGGGCAAAACGATGTCGACGGTTCTGAAGTTCCCGCGCCGGGCGCGCAGGCGGGTACGCGGACGCAAAAAAATACAAGAGGCGGTTGCCGCCGACTTGTCCAGTCTGCGGATTATCCTCGACAGGTTCGTCTTCGATGAGCGCCGAGGCACTTTCTATCGCGTCAGCGAGTCCGCCGCCTTCATAGTGGCGGAGCTTAAGAAAGGCCGGCCGCATAACCAACTGAGCGAAACCTACGCCGAGCGCTACGCTGTGCCAAGAGCAATCGCAGAGCGCGACGTTGAGCTTCTCTTGAACGATATCGCCGCGGTGCAACTCGCCGCTGGTGCGCACACACATCCAGCCAACTGTTAGGCGCCCCGCGCTGCCGTCGCTGATTTATATCTTGGAATTTGAGAGGTAACGTCGTGGCGCTTCAACTTCCCATAATCGCCGTGAGCGGCCTTCACCGCGGGGATAACCCCCAGCCGGGGTCGGCCGTCATTCGCAGCATCCGCCGCCGTTTTCCCTCTGCGCGGATCGTCGGGCTCTCCTATGATCCTTTGGAAAGTGGACTTTTTACGGTGGGTCTGGATGAGGTGGAGACCGCTTTCTCGATGCCATTTCCGGGCGCGGGGCCAGCAGCGCTTTTGCGCCGCATCGATGAAATTCGCGAGAGCCATTCGATCGGCGTCGCGATCCCTTGCCTTGACGCCGAGATTCCGAATTATCTTGCGCTAGAGAAGGATTTGGCCAGCCGGAAGATCAAGGTCACGCTGCCGAGTCGGCAGGCTTTCGAGCGGCGTAGCAAAGACCGCCTCAATCAGCTTGGGATCGATGCACAGGTTATCGTGCCCCGCACCATCGCCGCGCCGGACCTCGCATCGGCTTTCAATGCGGCGGCCGTCATCGGCTATCCCCTGTTTCTCAAGGGCCGTCTTTACGAGGCGCGCAAGGTGTGCGCCGCCGCGGAGCTGCCCGAGGCCTTCTATCATTTGACCTCCGTGTGGGGCGGCCCTGCTCTCCTGCAGGAGGTCGTGACAGGCGATGAGTATGACGTCGTCGGACTTGGCGACGGGCAAGGAGGCGTCGTCGGCTCATGCTCCATCCGCAAGCTCCTGCTGACGAAGGCCGGTAAAGCTTTCTCCGGCATCGTGGTGTCCGATCCCTTTCTTGACGCTGCCGTCGAAAGGATCATAGGCGCGCTCAAATGGAAGGGCCCCTTTGAACTGGAGTTCATCCTCGGTCCGAGCGGCTACGCCCTCATAGAGGCGAACCCGCGTTTCCCCGCATGGTGCGATTTCCCATCGCAGCTCGGGTGCAATCTTCCCGCCGCGTTGCTTGAGGGGATGGTGTCACGCGCGACCACTCCCATCGCAGCCTGCCCGCCGGGACGTCTTTTTGTACGGCATTGCGTCGACGTGATCGGGGACATATCCGAACTCGCGCAGCTGTCGGTGACTGGGGTCTTGTCGAGGGGCGCGGTTGCGATGCAGGCGGAGATTGCTTGATGCTGAACCAGTATACGCCGCCCGTCATAACAGGCGAGCTGGGCCGTTACGCGGACGGCGCAGCGGACCGCAATTCCTTCTCGCGCTGGCTCAGCACCGAGGTTTGCGACCGGATCGACGGCGTCGCCGTGGAGGATCTCATCTCGCGCTTTGGATCGCCGCTCTTCGTGTTCTCGGAGCGGACGCTGAGAGAAACCGCTTGCAGGGCGAAGCGCGCCTTTGCCGCGGTCTACCCAAAAACGGTGTTCGCCTGGTCCTACAAAACCAACTATCTCGGAGCGATCTGCAACATCCTGCATGAGGAAGGCTGGATCGCCGAGGTGGTGTCCGAGTTTGAGTACCAGAAGGCGGAGAAGGCGGGCGTCGCCGGGCGCAATATCATTTACAACGGCCCGCACAAGTCGCGCGAGAGCTTGCGGCACGCGCTGGAGCAGGGCTCGATCGTGCAGATCGACAACTGGGACGAGCTTGGCGTCATAGAAGAACTCGTGGCGTCCGCGAAGCGTCCCGCCAATGTTGGCATCCGCATCTGGATGGACACCGGGCTTGCGCCTGTGTGGTCAAAATTCGGCTTCGCGCTCGCCAATGGCGAGGCGATGCGCGCCGCTCTGCGTATCGCCAGCAATCCCAATCTCACGCTGCACACCTTGCATTGTCACATCGGGACTTACATCCTTCAGCCCGACGCTTATGGCGTCGCCGCCGGACGGCTGATGGCGTTGCGGGACCTGATCCGCGGCGAGACGGGTCATCTTGTTCCCTGCCTCAATCTCGGAGGCGGCTTTCCTTCGAAGAGCCTTTTGCACGGCATGCATGGCCCAGCCGAGGACGTTATCCCTCCGATCGAGGCTTACGCCGAGGCCATCGCGCGCGTGTTGAACAAGGCGCCACGTTCGCAACGCCCTGAGCTGCGTCTTAAATCCGGGCGCCATATGGTCGATGAATGCGGCTATCTGATAACATCGGTTGTCGCGGTGAAGGGCGGCGATCAATCGGCCAAGCCCGACCTCTCGGGCGTGAACGCCAAGGCCAGCTTCATTCTCGGACAGCACGCGCGAGGCGGCTACATCGTCGATGCCGGCGTCAATCTGCTCTATACATCCGCCTGGTATTCCATCGGCGTGACGCCCTCGCGCGCCACGAATATGGCGCCGCATAGCGTGCGGCTCTATGGCTGCCTTTGCATGAATATCGACGTGATCCGGGAGTCGGTGGAGTTGCCGCCGCTTGAAACCGGCGATAGGCTCGTTCTCCATCCAGTGGGCGCGTATAACGTCACCCAATGGATGCAATTCATTTCCTATCGCCCGGCTGCCGTATTGATTGGCCTCGACGGTTCAGTTGATGTCATTCGCAAGCGCGAAGACTTGGCCGATGTCGATCGCGGTGAGGTGCTGCCTCCCAGGCTGCTGCTCTCGTGATCGCGGCGGACCAGGCGTGGAGCGAAAGCCGTGGCCCAGCGGCGAGCACGGCCGTGGAGCTCGCGGAAGCCCCTCGCCCGGCCCGATTGAGATTGCTTGTAAGCCTCGCCCGGTCGTTTGGCGGAGTTCTTTTGCTGGGCTCCCCGGCTTCGGGCATTTTTCTCTTCGCAGCGATAGCAGTCGAGCCTCAACATCTTCCAGGCGCCATCGCCGGCTTGCTGATCGCGTTCCTGTGCCTGAGGGCTTTCGGGATCAACGACGTCTATCGCTCTTTCAGCGTTCAGGCCAACGCGATACTTGCAGGCTTGGCGGGCGCCTGGCTTACGGCCCCTTCCTATTTGCCGCTGTATGTTGGCCTCGCGCTTATCGCGGCTTCCGCCGCCTTCGCCTCGATCCTTGCGGCGGCGTTAACCCGCGCCTTGCAGGCGTCGCCGGCGCCTCCCCTATCCGCGGCCTTTACGCTCGTCTTCGGCGCGCTGCTGACGCTTCTTCCGCAGTTGGCGAATGGCGCCGTTCTCGCCGAGGACGTATGGCCATACCCCGTGGGCTTCATAGGCTGGATCGACGCGTTTTTGCGCTCCATGGGCATGATCGTGTTTTCACCTCGGCCCGAAACCGGTATCCTCGTTCTTTGTGCGATCCTTTCCTCATCTGGGCTCCTTCTGCTGCACGGCCTCATTGGTTGGATCGCCTGCGTCATCACCTCTATCGTGCTGGCAAAATTCGGCTTCACCTGGCTCTGGCTGCTATCGGCGCATAACGGCTTCGTGGCCGGCATGCTGCTTGGCGCCGTCTTTCATTTGCCGGGGCGCGCCGCGCTGTCAGCCTCCGCGCTCGCCGGTTGCAGCGCCGCGGTTCTCGCCTTGATCGTTCAAACAGGGTTCGTTGGCACGGCCTGGGCGTTTCAGCCTTTACCGGCGCTCCTCACGATTTGGGCGGCTCTGTTGGCTCTCTCCGGCCGCCAGGGCGATCATCCTCTCGTTTCGAACAGGCGGCTCGACTTGTCCCCGCATCATTCATGGCGGGTTTGGCGGCTCGCTACGGCGCGTTTCGGCGAGCCTCAGCCCGTTGTTTACGTGCCGGTGGCGGGCGCCTCCGTAATTACGCAAAGCTTCGATGGGCAGCTTAGTCATCGCGGACTTTGGCGACATGGGTTGGATTTCGAATATGTACCGGAGGCGAGCCAATGCAGCATTTTTGGCGAAAAGGTTTATTGCCCGGCCTCTGGCGTAATTGAAAGCGTCTGCGCGGATGTTCCCGACAACCGGGTCGGCGCAGCCAATTACAGCCAGAACTGGGGAAACCACATCCTCCTGCGCATGGATCAAGGGGGATGGCTGATGCTCGCCCATCTCGCGCAGTACTCGGTGACGGTCTCCCCGGGTCAGCGCGTTCGCATCGGCGAGGCGCTCGCGGCAGTCGGCAACTCCGGCCGGAGCCCCGTTCCTCATCTTCATCTGCATGTGCAAGGGGCCCCCGCGATCGGTTCGCCGACGATGCCGTTCCGCCTGGCGAATTACGTGGCGGAGATCGGCGCAAGCCGCTTCTGGGTAGGGAGCGGGACGCCAGCCGAAGGAACTCGCGTAAGCGCCGCTCTGGCCACCCCTCCTGCCTTCTCCGCCTTGGCCAGCCTCGCGCCAGGAAGCGCGCTTTGGCGCATTTCCACGGAGGGGAATATGCCGTCACGCTATGCGAGGATGCCGGCGAGCGAGCGCCTCACGACGACGCTCGACAGCTCGGGCAGCCAGGTCATATCGGACAACGCTGGCGGAAGTCTCAAGCTGCACGCAGATCTCGACGCGCTGCGCCTCATGGATTATCGCCCAGGCGGCAAGCTACTCGGCCTTTTGGCTCAGATCATGTCCGTCATCCCTTACCACGCTAACGCAGGGCTTGTTTGGCGGGACTACGCTCACCTTTCTCCAGGAGGACTTTTCAGTTTCTGGAGCGCCTTCATTGCGCCTTACCGGAACTGGTGCCCGACACCCTTGCAGTTGAAATGCCTCGAAACTGCGGAAACGTCTGGCGGAGAGGTTCTCGTCGAGGCGCAGACGATGCAGCGGGTTTCTTCCGAACCGATCCGGATCGTGGCGCGTTTTGGGGCTGTGAAGGGGCCCACAGGAATTGAGGCTCGATTTCGAGGCTGGCTCAATCAGCGCCGAGCTTGTTGGATTTGACCCATGCCATCGACAGGCTTACACGGATTTCAAGGCTAGCCCCGAAGAAGCGTAGTCGGCTTAGTCCAACCCTGGGATTGCGCAGCGTCTTGCGAGAAGACCGCTTTGGGATTTGAAAGCCGACTTCTTTTCAAGGCATCGCGAGGAAAACCGGCTGGATCGCTTTCGACCCCTCTCGACCGTCAGGCGAAAATCGAGCATCGGCCCCCTGCGCCATTCCGCCACAAGAAAGCGAGGGGCCGAGAACGGCTAGTTGCTAGATGCAGAGGCAAGTCTCCTCTTGAGGGAGCTGCAGAAAAGAAAACCGTGGCTGCCATGTATATCATTCGCCTTTTTTCTTTCAGGGTCGCCACTTGGTTTCGTTTATCGATTTAGCCAGCTTTATGCCCCCCTATAGCAGCATTTCTTCGATTTTAGGCCGGAACCGCACGTGCAAGGCGCGTTGCGTCCAGGTTTTGGTTGAGGTCTCTTTCGTGGTGGAAAATCGCAGTTCGTCAACTTTATAGCGCTGAGATCGACAATGCGAACCTTCCAGCGCGGGATAGTTGTCGGGGCAGGGGCCTGCCAGACGACGGCGATGACGCACCATCGGCATGCGCCCGCCGAGCGCGCGCTGATCGAGGCGGTCGCCGGTAAAAGCAAGAGCGGCCTCGGCCGCCTGCTCGCGACCGACGGCGCGCATGTGCTGCTCGCCAATTTTGCGGACGAAAGCCGGGCAAGCCCTTCGATCCGGCTCTGCCCGCTCCGGTCTACGCTTCGCTCTTAGCCGATGACGAAGGCGACACAAACAGCCTGGTCTGGCAGCGCCCCACGAAGCGCCACTAGCCGGACCCGCCGGGCGCCTCGCTTCTCCAAGCGAGGCGTTCGGCTTGCTTGGCGGCGTCCGCCGCCTTCGAGCTTCTACGAGCGCCATCACCCGGCATCTCTCGCCGCATATTCATCGTTAGCTCACACAGTGCGCCTGGAACAGAACCTGAACATACTGTGCCAGTTTTGTGCCACATGTTCTCCTTTTCCTCTGCAAATCCCTGCACGAAACTGCAAGGCTCAGGATTCGCCAAAAGTCGCATCTGCTTTGCAGCACAAGCATTTTCTTGACAGCCAAGCTCGGAGGCCATATTCCGTTCAGCGGGACACCTCCCCCCAACGGGAGGCAACTATCTGAAAGGGTAGACCGCCATGACGGCTCCGAAGCCTGCCGTGCGCCCCAATGTGGCGCATTTTTCGTCCGGCCCCTGCGCAAAGCGCCCCGGCTATTCCCTCGAAAACCTCAAATCCGCCGAATTGGGCCGCTCGCACCGCTCGAAGCCCGGCAAGGCGAAGCTGCAGCTCGCCATCGACAAGACGCGCTCCGTTCTTGGCGTGCCGGACGACTATCTGATCGGCATTGTCGCGGCCTCCGATACCGGCGCCTTCGAGATGGCGATGTGGTCGATGCTCGGCGCGCGCGGCGTGGACGTGCTCGTCTGGGAGGCCTTCAGCAAGGACTGGGCGACGGACGTCACCAAGCAGCTCAAGGTCCCCGGCGCGCGGGTGCTCGAAGCCCCCTACGGCGCGCTGCCGGACTTCGCCAAGGTCGATTTCAGGAACGACGTGATCTTCGCCTGGAACGGCACCACTTCGGGCGTCCGCGTTCCCGACGCCGAGTGGATCCCAGCCGACCGCGAGGGCCTGACCTTCTGCGACGCAACATCGGCCGCCTTTGCCCAAGACCTCGACTGGAAGAAGCTCGACGTCATCACCTTCTCCTGGCAGAAGGTGCTCGGCGGCGAAGCGCAGCACGGCGTCCTCATCCTGTCGCCCCGCGCGGTCGAGCGGCTCGAAAGCTATGCGCCGTCCTGGCCGATGCCGAAGATTTTCCGCATGACCAAGGGCGGCAAGGTGAGCCGCGAGATTTTCGAAGGCTCGACCATCAACACGCCGTCCATGCTGTGCGTGGAGGACTATCTCGACGCGCTGAAATGGGCCGAGGGCCTCGGAGGATGGAAGCCGCTGGCCGCGCGCTCGGACGCCAATTTCAAGGTCATCGCGGATTGGGTGGCGCGCACGCCCTGGGTGGATTTCCTCGCCTCCGATCCGAAGACGCGCTCGAACACGTCGGTCTGCCTCAAGATCGTCGATCCGGAGCTGCCCTCCGCCGACGCGCAGGGCGCCGTCGCCAAGCAGATCGCGTCCGCGCTTGAGAAAGAGGGCGTGGCGCTCGACATCGGCGCCTATCGCGACGCGCCAGCAGGGCTCCGCATCTGGGCCGGCGGGACGGTCGAGAAGTCCGACCTCGAAGCGCTGACACCCTGGCTCGACTGGGCCTTCGCCAACGCCAAGGCCGGTCTCGCGAAGGCCGCCTAATCCCCCTTGCTGTCATGGCCGGACATGGGTCCGGCCATCCAGAAGCCGGAACCCAGAGCCTGCTGCTGGATTGCCGGGTCAAGCCCCGCAATGACTTTCAAAGACTTTCAGGAGACACGGCCATGACCGCCCCTCGCGTCCTTATCGCAGACAAATTATCGCCAGCCGCCGCCGACATTTTCAAGAATTGCGGCGTCGAGACCGACACGAAAATCGGCCTCGACAAGGATCAGCTGGCCGAGATCATCGGCGAGTATGACGGCCTCGCCATCCGCTCGGCGACCAAGGTCACCGAGAAGGTTCTGGCCAAGGCCACCCGCCTCAAGGTGGTCGGACGCGCCGGCATTGGCGTCGACAATGTCGATGTGCCGGTCGCGACGGGCCGCGGCGTCATCGTGATGAACACGCCCTTCGGCAATTCCATCACGACCGCCGAGCACTCGATCTCGATGCTGATGGCGCTCGCCCGCCAGATCGCCGAGGCGGACCGCTCCACCCAGGCCGGCAAGTGGGAGAAGGCGCGCTTCATGGGCGTCGAAGTCACGTCCAAGACGCTCGGCATCATTGGCTGCGGCAATATCGGCTCCATCGTCGCCGACCGCGCGCATGGCCTCAGGATGAAGGTCATCGCCTTCGACCCGTTCCTCACCGAGGAGCGCGCCGTCGATCTCGGCGTCGAGCGCGTCGAACTCAATGAGCTGTTCCGCCGCGCGGACTTCATCACGCTGCATACGCCGCTGACGGAGAAGACGAAGAACATCATCAACGCGCAGTCCATCGCGACCATGAAGAAGGGCGTGCGCATCGTAAACTGCGCGCGCGGCGGCCTCATCGTCGAGGCGGATCTGGCGGACGCCATCAAGTCGGGACATGTGGCGGGCGCGGCGCTCGACGTGTTCGAGGTCGAGCCGGCGAAGGAGAACCCGCTGTTCGGCCTGCCGAACGTGATCTGCACGCCGCATCTCGGCGCAAGCACGTCCGAGGCGCAGGAGAACGTCGCGCTGCAAATCGCCGAGCAGATGTCCGACTTCCTGCTGACGGGCGCCATCTCGAACGCGGTAAACTTCCCGTCGATCACCGCCGAGGAAGCGCCGAAGCTGAAGCCGTTCGTGAAGCTCGCCGAGCTGCTCGGCTCGTTTGCGGGCCAGCTCACCGAAACAGCGCCGAGCCTCATTCGCCTCGAATATGCGGGCGACGTGGCGGAGATGAACACGCGCGCGCTGACGTCGGCCGCCATCTCCGGCGTGCTCCGCCCCTTCCTCCACGTCAACATGGTTTCCGGCCCGATCGTCGCGAAGGAGCGCGGCATCAAGGTCGAGGAAGTGAAGCGCGGCCAGGAAGGCGCCTACGAGACCTATATGCGCGTGGTGATCAAGACCGAGAGGCAGGAGCGCACGGTCGCCGGCACGGTGTTCTCGGACGGCAAGCCGCGCATCGTTCAGATCAACACGGTGCCGGTCGACGCCGAGTTCGCTGCGCACATGCTCTACACTGAGAACGCGGACAAGCCGGGCCATATCGGCGCGCTCGGCACGCTTCTCGGCGCCGAGGGCGTGAACATCGCGACCTTCAACCTCGGCCGCGAGCAGCAGGGCGGCAAGGCGATTGCGCTTGTGAGCGTCGATGACCGCGTCGAGGATTCCACGCTGACAAAGGTGCTTTCGCTTCCGCATGTCGTGCGCGCCGCGCGGCTGTCTTTCTAGCTCGTGGGCCGGGCCGGGGACGCCCCGGCCCTTTCTCAATTCGCGTTCCGGCGGGCGGATAGTTTCTGTTTTAGGTAAATTGCTTGAACCTGCCAGCGTCGCCCGCTACCTTCCCGCGAACTTGAGGAACCTGTGGGGGCGGCGTTATGGCCGACGCGGCATTGCACCTACGCAAAGCGTCCGTTTCAGCCACGCCGAAGACCGCGAGCGTGGTCGCGGCGAGCGCAACGGCCACTCTCTTCGAGTGGTACGATTTCTACCTCTGCACCATCCTGGCGCCCACCTTCGCGCAACTGTTCTTCCCGGTCGAGGATGAGGTTGCGAGCTTCCTGTCGGCGTTGACCGCCTACGCCATCGGCTTCGCCGTCCGCCCGTTCGGCGCGCTTCTGTTCGGCCGGCTTGGCGACCGGCTCGGGCGAAAACGCACCTTCCTCATCACCATCGTGTTCATGGGATTCGCCACCTTCACCATGGGGTTGCTGCCCACGTTCGAACAGGTTGGCTGGCTCTCGCCCGCGATGCTGATCTTCCTGCGCATCCTGCAAGGACTGGCGCTCGGCGGAGAATATGGCGGCGCGGCGATCTATGTCGCGGAGTTCTTCAGCGCGAAGAACCGAGGCCTGGCGACGAGCTTCATCCAGTTCACCCCCACCTTCGCGTTCCTGCTTGCGGTGCTGGCCGTCACCGTGACCAAGGCGCAAACCTCGCCGCAGGTCTTTCTCGCCTGGGGATGGCGCATTCCCTTTCTTGTGTCGCTGCTTCTCCTCGCGCTTTCGATGTATTTGCGGGCGATCCTCCGGGAAACGCCGGTTTTTCGTAAGATGAAGGCCGAGCGGCGCGTTTTGAGGAACCCGCTCTGGCAGACGCTCTTCAGGTGGCCGAACAACAAGAACCTCCTGCTCGCGCTCCTTGGCGTTGGCGTCGGCCAGGGCATCGTCGCCTACTCGGCGCAGTTCTACCTTGTCCTTTTCCTGACCATGACGCTGCAACTCGATTTGCCGACCGTGTTTATCTTCCTGCTCATCGACAGCGCCGGGGCTTTCTTTCTCATTCTCTTCTTCGGCTGGCTCTCGGATCGGATCGGACGCCTCAAGATCGTCCTCGCCGGTTTTCTTATCGCCGCCGCGATCGCATTCCCGGCCTTCCATCTGCTGTCGAGGGCGGCGAATCCCGATCTCGCGGCGTTCAAGGCCGCAAACCCGATTGTCCTGCGCGCCGACGCCAAGACGTGCCAGTTCCATCTCTTCGTCGGCCCCTGGACGAAGCTCACCGTTTGCGACCGGGTCCGCGGCATGCTTGTGAATGCGGGCTTGTCCTTTACGCTTGAGAACGCCCCGGACTCTGGCGGCGTGTTTCTGACGGCCGGCCATAATACAGCGGCCATCGTGGAGACCGGCGACGCGCAGGTGCGCCAGCGCGTCGACCGCGCCTTGTTCGCCGCCGGCTATCCTGGGCTCAGCCTGAAGATCGTGAACGGCGAGGCGGTTCTCGTGAAGGTCGCCGCCGACCCGGCCAAGATCGATTACGTGGCGACCGCCGTGATCCTGCAGATCGTCGTTTGCGCCGGGATCATGGTTTACGGGCCTATCGCCGCGTTCCTGTCGGAGCATTTCAACGCCGCCGTGCGCTATACCTCAGTTTCGCTGACCTATCACATCGCCAACGGCTGGTTCGGCGGCATCATGCCGGTCCTCGCATCCGCCATCGCCGTCGCTACGGGCGATATTTACGCGGGGCTTTGGTATGTGATAGGCGGCGCCTGCTTCTCCTTCGTCATCGGCGCGTTGTTCCTGCGCGACCGCCGCGCGCGGCCCATCGACGCCTAAGCAGCAGAATCTCCCCCGATTCGCCCAACGCATCGTCATCCCGGTCAAGCCAAGCACGAGCCGGGATCTGCAAAAATGAGCGCACCGATTTATTCAGATCCCGGATAAGGCTTCGCCTTCGGGATGACAAACAAAGGCCATCCGCTGGCTTAATAGGGAAACTCTGCTTAGTTCGCCGCCGTCGTCGGTGGCGAGTTTCTTGTAAGGAGGCAGCGGCATATCGCATGAAACGGTTGCGATGGCGGCGCGGCAAAAATATCGAACCAACCTCGCACGCATTCAACTGTATCGGCGCGATGGTTGCAGCGCCGCCATCAAGATGGCTATTCACTCATTAATAGATCAGTATTCGCCTCATCTTACGATGACTTATGCAGCGGCAGTGCTGCACGTGTTCTTCCTTGATCGAGGGTCATATGAAAAAGCTCATCGTTGCGTTGGCCGCCATCTTTGCGGTCACGCTCTTCTCAGGCGGCGCATTCGCAATTCCCGGAAGCGCGGTCAAAGCCGGCGCCAGCGCGCCTAGCGCCATAGTAAAGGTTCATCACAGCTGCGGACGGCCCCGCTATTACAGCGGCTGTCATCGCTGCGGCGGCTGCAGCGGCTACTACACCACGTCCTATGTCTACGCGACGCCCTGCGGCGGCTATAGCGGTTGCGGCTGCGGCGGATGCGGCGGCTGCGGCTGGTCATGCGGCTGCGGCGGCGGAGGCTGGGGCGGCGGCTTCCTGGGCGGCTTTTTCGGCTGGTAGCTTCGCCTCGCAAGGGGGAGGCCGCGCCTCCCCCTTTGAATTCGCAAAAGCTGAGGGCGGCGGCAACGCTTTGTTAGGCGCAATCGGCGCAATGTAGTTAAGCAGCCCACACCGCACTCTCTGCTTCAGCCGGAAACAGACCCATGACATCGCTTCGTTTTCTGCTCGCGGCCGCCCTCGCAACGCTCCTATCCGCAAGCGAAGCGTCTGCGTTCACGCCCGATCTGCGGGGCGTGGCCGTCTCCGGCGCCGTAAAAGTCGCGCATCGGCGCCACGGCAACGGCCTGTTCAGCAACTGGTGCGCCTACAATTGCTATCGCGTCAGCCCATGCGCGCGCCGCGGCGGCTGTTACGGGCGATACCACTACAGCCATTACCGCTATGACGAGGATCTGCCCTTCGCCTATCGCTGGGACCGCGATGCGAGCGCCATCGACAATGTGCTGGGCGTGGTTCACCCCTATACGGGCGATCCCTTCCTGCGCCTGTTCGAGCGCCGCTGGTAGGGCGGGCTTTAAGTCTCGCTGCGCCAGGCTTATTTGCGGGTGAGTTGCGGCTTTGAGGACGCCTCCCGCTTATGACATCGCTCGCGGACATAGCGGCGCGCGGCCAGGAGATTGAGAGCCGCGCCGGTGCAAGCCTTCTTCCCGTGCGCATCTGGCTGTTCGCGGTCGCTGCGCTCGTCTTCGTCATGATCGTCGTCGGCGGCGCCACGCGGCTGACCGGGTCCGGCCTCTCCATCACCGAGTGGCGGCCCATTCTCGGCGTCATCCCGCCGATGAGCGGCGGCGCGTGGGCGGCCGCGTTCGAGAAATACCGGCAAATCCCGCAATACATCCATGTGAACCCCGGCATGAGTCTCGACGCCTTCAAGGCGATCTACTGGTGGGAGTGGACGCACCGGTTGCTGGGGCGGCTCATCGGCGCCGTCTTCCTTATCCCCTTCGCCATTTTCCTCGCGCGGGGCGCAATTCCCCAGCGTTTCCGGGCGCCCGTGGCGGCGTTGTTCGTGCTCGGCGCGGCGCAAGGCGCGCTCGGCTGGTTCATGGTGAAAAGCGGGCTCAGCGACCGCGTGGAGGTGAGCCAGTACCGGCTTGCGGCGCATCTCGCGCTCGCCGTCGCCATCGGCGGCTTTGCGTTCTGGCTCGGGCTCGCAATGCGCGCGCCTTCCCCGGCCGATGCGAACGCCAGGCGCGCCCCGCCCGCGGCGCCGATTGGAGCGGGCGCGCTCGCGGCCCTCGTCTATCTGCAAACGATCGCCGGCGCCTTCGTGGCGGGCCTGCATGGCGGGCTGGCCTCGAACACCTGGCCGCTCATGAACGGGGCCCTCGTCCCGCCGGGCCTCGATGCGCTTTCGCCCTGGTGGCTGAACCTGTTTGAAAATCCGCTTATGGCGCAGTTCGCGCATCGCGCGCTCGCCTACGCGATTGCGATCTACGGCGCCCTGTTCGCCGCCGCCGCCTGGCGCTCGGCCCGCGCGAGCGCGCTTCGCCTGCCGCTCCTTGCGGTGAATGCGGCTATCCTAGCCCAGATCGCGCTCGGCATCCTGACCATCCTTCAGGGCGCGCCGCCCGGTCTCGCACTCGCCCATCAGGCGAACGCGATGCTCGTCTTCGCGCTCGCGCTCTGGACCTTGCGCCGCGCGGCGGCCGCGCGGGCATGGGCGGCGAAGCCGTCATAAGTTGAGCGCGGCCTCGTACCAGACCCGGGAAACGTGGTTTTCAAGCAGCGTCACGCGCATGCGGGACAGCGCCTTGCCGTCTGCGCCGAGGAACCCGTCCGCGATCACGTCGACAAGCTGATCGAAAATGTAGCGGCAGAGGAACTCCGTCGTCGTCAGCTTCCCCTGCAGATCCGGCGATTCGTCGAGGTTCCCAAAGTTGAGCGGCGCGAGCACGGCCTTCAGCGCTTCTTGCGCCAGCCCCATGTTGAGCACCATGCTGCTCTCGTTCAGCTCATTCCGGAAGAACGTCACATCCACAACGAACGCTGCGCCGTGCATGTTTTGCCTGCGCCCGAAGGCGGGGTCGGGAAGACTATGGGCGATCCTCATGTGATCGCGCACTCTCAGGCCAAATTCAGCCACGTTATGGTCCTCTCTGCTTTAAGTCTTGACGGCGAGCATGCGTGCGGCGCCCATTATATGTTGCAAACTGTAGTTAAAGCATCAGCTTTCCTTACGCTCGCCACGAATTGAACTAAAGAGTGCCTTGGGGCGCACAAGACTTTATGGGAGGGCGGGGCTTTATGCAAAGCAAGGCGATGGCGGACAGCGCCAGCAACATCTTCGAGGTGAGCGAGGACGCTTCGCCTGAAGATAAGCTCGAAGCCAGGGAGTGGCTCAGGATCATCGAGAGGGCTACGGCCGGGTTGAATGCGGACATAGACGCGGCGAAAAGCCCCGATCCCCTGTTTCCGGCGGGGGATGTCCCTGCCTTGCGCCTGGAGCCGCAAAACTCTCGCCAGGAATTGCTTCCGGCCGTGGCGAGCCACAAGGAAAGCGGCGTCGCCCAGCTTTCGAAAATCGCTTACAGCTTCGTCGAGCCGCGCCAGGCGCCGCCCCAGACGTTGCAGGCGGCGCTCATGCCCTACGCCGTCGCCGCCGGTTTGTGCGTCTTCGTTTCGGGCGCGGTGCTGGCTTATTTCGCGGCCGGCTCCTCGTCCGCCGATGTGAAACGTGCGAGCGAGGCCGCGGCGCCGGAAGCGCTCGCCGCCGCGGGCCGCCCCGATCTGCGGGGCGCGAGGAAAGGCGACTTCCAGAAAACGCAGGCGCAACCCGCTCCCGCCGTCCCGTCGCTTTTCTCAAATGTAGCGGCCGGCCGGCCTGAGAGCGCAGCAAAGCCGGGCGCGGATGAGGCGCAGCCGGCTGCCTTGGCGACTTGGCTGGAGACGGTCGAAACATTCCGCCAGTTCGTCAAAGCCGACGCGCAGAAGTCGGCGAAGGCCGAGAGCGCCCGCTAAGCCGGTGGTGGCATGGCCGCCGTGGTCAACTGACGCGCGGTCGCGCGCGTTTGCTGGCTCATGCGCGCACAGCTTGCAGACAACGCCCCGATGTTGCAGAATAGCTGATCGAGGCTCATCTGCAGCGTGTGCATTTGCTGGCTGGAGTAGAAATCGGCTTGCAGCGAAGCCCAGGGCGAAGCGTCGCAGCTTAATGACTGGGCAAGAAAGCTTGCTTGTTTTACAACGTATTAGCAACCATTGCGCGCTATGCTGCTTGCGCTTTCGACAGGCAGCCTGCCGGAATGGCCCGTGAGCTAAGGCCGTTATCTCGGCTGCTGCAACTTCAGCCCTTACGGAGACGAGACTGAGATGTTCAAGACAGTGGCCCTGGAAAAATCGACCTGGGCAGTCGTGCGGACCGATCCTGCTGAGCCGCGCTTGATGGAGGTTGTAGCGACCTTCTTCGACGAAGAGCGCGCGCTCAAATATGCCGATCAGCTAAACGGCGGACACGCCGGGCCGGTCCAGTCCAGCGAGCGCAGCCCGCAGGCAGCCGCGCCGAAACGCGCGCCGGTAAAACGTGCGCCAGCAGCCAAGACGAACGGTTCGCCCGTCGAAGCGGGCCTGAGCGAGCGGCAAAGCGCGGTGCTGAAGGCGCTTCGCGAGAAGGCGGACGAAAACAATCAGGTGGCGGTGAAGGCAGCTGTGCTGGCGCAGGCAGCTCAGATCCCGCTCGGCTCGCTGCATTCGGTGCTTGGCTCGCTCGAGAAGAAGAAGCTGATCCAGGCGACGAGGGCAGGCTCCGCGCGCACGCCCGCGGTTTACCAGGTGCTGTAAAGCCGCAGCTCGCTGGATGCGGGGCTTGGCGACTTTTGAGCGAGAGCGCTTCGATGAGCCCCGGCAACCAGGGCCTGCACGGCTGCGGCGGGCGGGGATTGCCGGCTGTCCGTCATGGTGTGGCTGACGAAGCGGTGGTCGCCGGGATCGAAGAGTGCAACGCGGAAGGCTTGCGGGATGGCCGCCTCAAGGGCGTGGCCTTATTTAGAATAATACCTTATAAAATCGGTTGAAGACGAACAACAAGCAAGCGCAACGGCAAGGTCCCGCGTCGCTTCTGCTTGGAAATTGTAGCAACTGGCTTTCCGGGATATTGCCGGCAACGACTTCTTTTCCACATCGTTAGTTCTTGTATGCAATCTCCGGCGGCTTGATAATTATGTGTTGCCCTCCGATTGTTTTTGCGCCAGTTCGGGTGGGGAGACTGAAGTATGCATGTTCTTTATGAGCGGATCGCATCGGCGCTGGGAGGCTTGTGGCGCAAGGTCCTCTCGGACGAAGATCCGGAAGAACGGCGCAAACGGCTTCGTGAGGAAGCCCTGAAGGAAATCGATGCCGGGCTGCGCCCGATCCTGAAACTGCGGTTCGCCATGCAGGAATGGGAGCGCGACTTGAAAAAAGACCGGGAGAGCGAGGCGTCGCGGGGGCGTCTCCTCGCGTCGGGCCGCGATCCCCATGCGGCCACGACGAAGTTCTCTTAGGGTAACAGGCATCCGCGCGCGCCGCCGGTGGCGGGTCGGCGCGGGGAAGAGCGCAGTCTTGAAAACTGGAAGCGGCTGGCGAAGCGAATCGATTAACGCTGCGGCGCGAGGGCGTTTTGCCGAACGGGGCAATTAGAGTTAAATTGCCTTAAGCTCGCGCTTGCGCTTCCCGCATCTAATGGCAATGGCTTCGCTCATGTTCCGTTTGCTGGCCTTGGCCCTTACGCTCGCCGGCGCCGCCGCGCCCGCTTTCGCGCGTGGCGGCGACGCCTGCCATGAATTCCGGCAGAACCGCCTTGTCATCGGCGTCGATCTGCAATCGCGCCATTTCGTGCTGGAAGCCAAGGGCAAGGTCGAGCCGATGCCGGCCTTCGGGGCGGCGGAGGGCCGCGCCATCTACCAGCGGCCCTTCGGCATTTCGCTCGATGTCGTGGAGCGGGTGTCGCTTTTCGAAACCAGCGAGCCGCAAACGCTCGTGGTCGCGCGCGACCGCGGGCGGCCAACAGAGCTGCAGATCCCGGTTTTTTTCGTGGGCCGCCAGGACGAGTCCCTCGAGGAGCTGAAGGCGAACTCCGAAAGCCTCGCTTTCGCCCCCTCGTCGTCGCTCGATGTGGGCGCGGACTTCGCGGACATCGGCTTTCATTTGCGGCGGGGAGGCTCCCGCTTCAGCGAAATCAAGCCATTTTTTGTGTGCGGTCTGGCGGGTCTCCTCGTTTGCGAGCAATCGTGCCCCGAGGATTCGGTGAGGCTGGCCGCTTCGCTCGTGAACGAGCTGTTGAGGCCAAAGCCGGAGGCGGCGGCGCGCTCAAAGGAAGCCAAGGCGTCTCCCGCGCCGGAGCCGCCGTGTCCGGCGACGTCCCCGCCGTGTGCGCCGTCCAGCGCGAAGCCAGCGGTCCCGGCAACGGCAAAGGCCGCTCCGGCACCTCCGAAACAGCGAACGGCTGAGGCCGAGCCCCAGCGCGCGGCCGAGCCTCCGAAAAACGAGGAGCCTTCCGCCGCCGTTCGCGATAAGACGCCGCCTTCGCCGGCGAAGACTGTCGAAACGCCGTCCGCCGCGCCTGAGCTAAAACGTCTCACTCTCACCTTCGAGCGCAAGCCCGGCGAGCCGATCGAGCCGGAGGACATCGTCAAGGCCGAAGGCGATCTGAGCATCGAAGGCGTGACATTGACGCTCGCGCCGCACGCGCTCTTCGCCGAACTGCCGGAGGAAGCGTTCGAAAAAGCGGGCGATCTCGATTACCTGAAAAGGTTGTTCCGCCATCACCGCGTCGCGTCGGTGACAAAACAGGAGGATCGGCTCGTGCTGACGGTGGAGCCGCTCTATGTGAAGGCGGACGACTTGGCGATTGAAATTGTCGACGCGAACGCCGAGCCGGTGAAAGGCTGCGATCTCGCGCTCGATATAGTCCCGGAGCGGCGCCTCGGCGCGGGCTGGAGCAGAATCGGTCCGCGGGAGCGCCTGCGCGGCCTCGAATTCGGCGAATCGGATAACTCATACCTGTTGAGCCTGCCGATGGATGTCGAGGCCAACGAACTGCTCATCAGCACGGCGGGAACGGGCGATGTGGCCAAGCTCTCGAACTGGGCGCCCGAATGCGAACTCGAAACGCGCCCCTTCGTCACGGCGGAGGAACTGGGGACCGGCCGGATTCGCCGCGCCCTTCAGAAGACCGGGCCTACGCTGATTTCCATAGTCTCGACCGATAGCGGCTTTGCGGGGCAGGCCGGGCTTCCCGCCGCCGAAGGCTATTGGGACGAAGCCTTGACGCTCATCAGCAAGGTTTCGGCGGCGGCGTTCGAGAAGAAGGTGCTCGCCCGCGCCCAGGCGCCCGGGCCGAGCCCCTTCACCGGGGTGCTTGAAAGCACGCCGGACGGCGGCGCGCGGGCGCCGGAGGATGCGCGCGCGGCGGCGCGGAGCCTGCTCATCGAGGGATCGCGGGTAAAGCCGGGGCCGCGTTCCATGTTCGAACCGAGGCCCATCGATTATTTCGAGCTCGATCTGGCGATGAAGCCGATCAGGCGCGACGCCTCGATCCTGGTTCGCCACAGCGCCGGGCAAGAGGCGCTCCTGTTCCTTTCGGGCAGCGTCAAGACAAGCGACAGCGCCTTCTGCCAGTATGCGGCGCAGCGCGACAGAGATCCCTCGTCGAGCCCGCAATGGGCGAAGCAGGCCCGCAAGGTCTTCGCGCTCGAGGTTTGGAGCGAAAGCGCGGCCGGCGCGATGAGAAACGCATCGCACATCAAGCCGGCCGACGGCGGCCCCGATGGCGTTTTCGCTTGCAACATCCCCGGCCCAGACGGCGACAGGATCGCACTTTACGGCGTCACGCCTCAGGTCATCGCCGATGAGGGCGCGAGAACAAAGGCTTTCGCGTGGCTCGCCGAACGGGCCGGCGGCTTCCTCAAACCGTAACGTCTGTCACACAGTTCGCCGGAAATCGGCGCGGCTCGCCAGCCCTCCATTGAATCTCGTACAGCTTACGTTCATCCAGAATAGGGTAAACGTTTTCGGTGGAGAGATCCGCCAGGGGGCATTCTCACGCTAACGGCACTCTAAACGCCGGCCCCCGCGGGCTGGGCGGAAGACTATGGGCGGCGAACAAAGACGCATGACGAAACATCCTATTTTTTTCGATCCGAAGAACCGGCGCGCGGGGCGTCTGTCCCACGCCGCTTGGGCGCTCGCCATCATCAGCAGCGTCGCGGGTCTGGTTTTTATTTCGAGCCTGTTCATTTTCCGCTCGTTTCCGGAATCCTTGCAGACCTCGCAGAGCCAGCGCTATGCGCTTCTGAACGACGTCGCCAAAGTCCCGCACCTTTTGCCGTCAGTGAGAAATCTCGCCCGCAAGGCGCAGTCCACCAAGAAGCGGTATCCGCAAGCCATGCCCCCGATTGCGATCAGCCCGGCGAAGACGAAGCCGTCCAAGGCTTCGCGCGACAAGCCGCTGACCATCGGCTTCTACGCGAACTGGGACGATTCGAGCTATGCATCGCTCCGGAACAACCTGCAGAACCTCGACTGGGTCGTGCCGAGCTGGCTCTACCTGCAAGACACGTCGATGGATCTCAAGGTCACGCTCGACGACAAGGCGCTCGATCTGATCCGGCGCGAAAAGCCGGGCGCGGCAATCCTCGCCATGATCCAGAACTCCTTCGCCAACACCTGGGACGGGCCGAACCTCGGCCGCCTGCTGGCGGATCCCCAAAAGAGGCGCGACCGCCTCGATAAGATCGTGAGCTTCATCGAGGAGAACAAGCTCCAGGGCGTCGTCGTCGATTTCGAGCAAATCCCGGACGACGCGCACAAGGATACGCTGGCGTTCCTCAACGAGCTCAAGGCGGCCTTCAAGCCGCGGGGCTGGTTGATAGCGGTCGCGGCGCCGTTCGACGATCCGCACTGGAACTACAAGGCCTACGCCAAGACCTGCGATTACCTGATGCTGATGGGCTACGATGAGCACTGGTCCGGCGATGAAGCGGGCCCTGTGTCTTCGCAGTCGTGGTTCTCGACGAGGCTTGCGGCGCGCATGCGCGATCTCGATCCGGCGCGCACCATCGTGGCCATCGGCAATTACGGCTACGACTGGATCAGTGGCGGCGGCGACGCCGACGACCTCACCTTCCAGGAGGCGATGCTCACCGCGCGCGACGCGAAGGCGGCGATCAGTCTCGATCCCGAGACGTTGAACCCGCGCTTCTCCTATGTCGAGGACGGCAAAACGCACCGGGTCTGGTTCCTCGATGCGGTGACGGCCTACAATCAACTGCGCGCGGCCGATAAATTTCGCCCCGCGGGCTACGCCCTTTGGCGGCTCGGCGCGGAAGACCCATCCATCTGGCAGGTGCTTCCGCGAGCCTACGGCGCCGCGCCCCCCGCCTCGCTCGAGACCATCACGCCGACCGCCGACGTGAACTTCATCGGCCGGGGCGAGCTTTTGCAGATAGCGGCGCAGCCATCGGCCGGCGCGCGCACCTTCAAGACGGACGAGGCGAACGCGACGATCACCGCGGAAGCCTATACGACGATGCCGACGTCCTTCGTGATACGGCGCGGAGGCGAGACGCCCGGCAAGATCGCCCTCACATTCGACGACGGCCCGAGCCCCGACTGGACGCCGAAAATTCTGGACATCCTGAAGGAGAAGGGCGTCCACGCGACTTTCTTCATCATCGGAGAGAACGGCGCCGCGCACCCGCGGCTTGTCCAGAGGATCCTCGCCGAAGGCCACGATCTCGGCAACCACACCTTCACCCATCCAAACCTCGGCGAAACGCCGGACAGCGTTGCCGGCGTCGAGATCAACGCAACGCAGCGCCTGATCGAGGCCTTGACGGGCCGCTCGACCAGGCTTTTCCGCCCGCCCTATTTCGGCGACGCCGAGCCGACGAGCGCGCAGGAAATCGCGCCCATGGAGGTCGCCGAAAAGCTCGGCTATCTGACCGTGGGGCTCAAGATCGACCCCGACGACTGGCAGAAACCGGCCGCGGATCAGATCGTGGAGCGCGTGCTCGCCCAGGCGACAGATCCCGATCCCGAAAAGCGCGGCCAGATCGTTCTGCTGCATGACGCGGGCGGCGACCGCTCGTCCACTGTCGAAGCGCTGCCGAAGGTCATCGACGCGCTGAGGGCCAAGGGGCTCGAATTCGCCACCGTCTCGGACCTTGCGAAGTGGACCAAGGATCAGGCGATGCCGCCCGTGCCCTCGAACGAGGCTTCGCCGGTCGTGAACCGCTATGTGTTCTTCACCTGGAGCTGGATGCAGTCGGCGCTGACGACGCTGTTCCTGCTCGCTATCGGGCTCGGCGTAGCGCGGCTGTTCGTGCTGTGCGGCTTAGCCGTCGTCGAGCGGGTTTGGTCGAGCCTGCGCAAGCCGCCAAGCGGCGCGGATGGCCTTTCCGTTTCCGTGCTCATCCCGGCCTTTAATGAGGCCAAGGTGATCGCGGCGTCGATCCGCAAGATCCTGGCGAGCGAGCATGAAAACATCGGCGTCATCGTGATCGACGACGGCTCGACCGACGGCACCTCTCAGGTGGTGAGCCTCAATTTCGGCGCCGATCCGAGGGTCCGGCTGCTCACAACGCCAAACGGAGGCAAGGCGCAGGCGATCAACAGCGGGCTCGCCCAGGCGGAGGGCGACATCGTCGTCGTGCTCGACGCCGACACCCAGTTCGAACCGCAGACCATTTCGCGCCTCGTGCGCTGGTTCGCCGACCCCAAAACTGGCGCTGTCGCGGGCAACGCCAAAGTCGGCAACCGCATCAATATCCTGACGCGGTGGCAGGCGCTCGAATACGTCACCGCGCAGAACCTGGAGCGGCGCGCGCTCGCCGCGCTCGGCTGCATCACCGTGGTGCCGGGCGCCGTCGGCGCGTGGCGGCGCGAAGTCGTGACCAAGCTCGGGGGCTTTCCGTCCAACACGCTCGCGGAGGATCAGGATCTGACGATCATGATCCAGCGGGCGGGCTACAAGGTTCGCTTCGATCAGGACGCCATCGCCTGGACGGAAGCGCCGGACACGCTTGGGGGCCTCGCCAAGCAACGGTTCCGCTGGGCGTTCGGCACGCTGCAATGCCTGTGGAAGCACCGGCGCGCCAACCTCAATCCGCGCTATGGAACGCTGGGGCTTGTGGCGCTGCCGCAAGTCTGGCTGTTCCAGATCGGGCTCGCGCTTGTGTCGCCGCTCGTCGATCTCGCGTTGCTGCTTCAGATCGTCCGGACGTTCACCGACTTCCTTCAGCACGGCGAGCAGTTCAATTCCGTCAACCTGGAGATCACGCTGACCTACTACGCGGTCTTCATGGCTGTCGATCTTTGCGCCTCGGCGATCGCTTTCGAACTTGAAAAGGCGGAGGACCGCTCGCTCTTGTGGTGGCTCGTGCTGCAGAGGTTCGGCTACCGGCAGGTCATGTATTACGTCGTCGTCAAGTCGGTGCTTCGCGCCATGCAGGGGCGCGTGGTCGGCTGGGGCAAGCTCGAACGCAAGGCGACCGTTAAAGCCGTGTCCCAGAAAGCCGAGAAAGAAACGGCCGGAGTCGCGCCTCTTCAGGCGACCGGCAACTTATGACCGTGTGACGACGGCCTTCCACGGGCCGTCGGGCACGTCCTTCTCATCGACGAAGCGCCACTCGGTCTTGTCGCTGTCCGCCATGCCGAGATATTGAGCGGCCGCGGGCGAAATATCGAGCCCGGCCTTGAGGCCTTGCTTGTTCTTGGGCTTCTTGGCCGAACCGAAAACCCAATCGAAGTCGTCTTCGCCGAAAGGCCCGACATCCTGCCACTGCGCGAAGCAGGACTTGTCCTTGTAGCGGATTTCGATCCAGCAATTCTTCGTGAGCGGCTTGCCATCGCCGAAGCCGGGGATCTTTTTCGCTATTTTCTTAAGCTTGCCGTCCGCATCGACCGCCGCGAATGGCAGCGCGACGTAGAACGGGTTTTCTTTCGGAGTGAAACCCGCCGGGAAAAACCCGCGCCTGTTGCTCGGGCTGTCGACGCCACCGTAACTCTTGACCCAGTTCTGGTCCCAATAGCTGGCGTGATTGTGAATGAAGCCGTTGTCGTCGTTCGCGTTTTCGCCGACCCAGAATATTGTTGTCATCGTTTTCTTGAACGCGCTCATCGTCACGGCGCCCGGGCTGCGATCGGCGCCTCGCGCCGGATCGTTGGCTAGGAGATGGTGCGCCGGCGCCGCGGATAGGAGAGCGATTGCGAGAACGCAGGATCTGATTTGCATTAGAAAAGCCTTCCTAGGGGGCGTCGCGGCAATAATCCGAGGACTTTGCCTAAAATACTCGAAGAGCCTGACCTCTCTCGGATCAAGCTCCATCTTTTCCATAAGACGCCCGATTCCTACTCTGAGAGACGCTAGCCTCGTTGTACTCGGGTTTGCTGGCGCCACCCTTGATTGAAATTTTGACGAGATTGAGATTGTCTTTGATTATGCGGGTTGCGCTTTCAGCTTTCCCGGCGTCGAAATGCGCCAGTGCCGACCGGCTTAAGCCTTCCAGTCGCTTTCGAATCGCCAGGCTTCCTTCAGGGCCGGATGCATGATGGCCGAGTGAAGTGCGAGCAGAATGAGGGTGGCGTCGAGACCGCCGCCGGCTTCGAGAGCCGCTTCGATCCGCCGCTCCGCCGCGCTTGCCGCCACCGTGCCATTGGCCGAGAGGAAAGTTTCCCGCCCGAGCGCGCAATAGGCGATGAGAGCCGCCGCCTCGGCATAGTCTTCGGTTTTGGGATCCTCGCCGCGCGCGTCCTTCAGGACATTCAGCGCCGCGAGCTTGACGGCGTCGGGAACGAGCGCGGGATGCAGATCGAACGCGCGAAACGCGCCCTCAAGCGCGCGCACGTCCTCGGATCGCCCGAAGACGCCGAACAGGCCAAGGGAGGAGTTGCGGCGCGCCATCGGCGTGATGTAGCCGAATTTCGCGCCGCTCGCCAGCAGCGGAAGGCCGGGCCGGTCTTTACCGGCCCGCGCGAGTGCTCAGCGGCCCGCGGCTTTCAGTTCGCCTGAGGGACAGGGGCTTAAATCCTGCGTCATGTCGGCGCTGGAGAGAACGAGGGTCTTGCCGCCGTCGGCGAAGCTTGTGCGATAGCTGCAGCGCGTGCCGCCACTGAGATAGAAGACGTTGATGTCCGCGTCATCGGTGGCATCGCGAATGCGCGCGGCGCCGTATTTCGGGTGCAGCCATTCGCCTTTCGCGTTGATGACGAGCACGCCGTCTCCCTCGGGCAGCAGCCACTCTCCGGCGAGCGGATGGCCCTTTTCGGGCGCCGCGGTTTCGGCCGGGGCGTTCGATGCGACACGGGACGGGATCGGCGGCGGGGAGGACGCGGCGACGCTCGATGCGCAGGCCGCTTCCCCATCGACGAGCCTTGCCGCGTCGAGCTTGCCTGCGCCGCAGCCGCTCGGGCACGCGCCGGCCGGGAGAGGCGCCGCGCACGCGCGAAGCTTCTGCTCGATCAGATCGGGGTTGCCGCGCCAATCGGGATGTTGCGCCAATGCGAGCGCGAGAGCGCCCGAGACATGCGCCGCCGCCACGGTGGTGCCGTACATGCCTACGATTCCTTGCTGGTTTTGCGAATTCGGCTTGCGGATGCTCCAGACCCACGCCGGCCGTCCGCCTTCGTCCGTGGTGCTCGGATCTCCGCCGGGCGCAAGGATCGTCACCGCGCCGAAATTCGAGTAGGAGGCGGCGAATTGGCCTGTTCCATCGCTCGCCGACACGGAAATCACGCCTGGGCAGCCGCCGGGCAGAAAGCCCTTCACGTCGCTCTTGGCGTCGCCGGCAGGCGGCCACGATGACGGTTCCCTTGGCGCGTATGGCGGCGATCACATCGATCAGCGTTCCGTATTTCTCGCGCGAGCACTCCACCTGCGTCCCCACATCGAGGAGGATGATGTGAGCGGGGTGGGGATTATCCGGAAATCCTTCGATGGAATAGCCCGCCGCCCAGGCCATCGCGCGGTACAGATCGAGTTCGGCGATCTGGCATTTGCCGAAAATCCGGATCGGGAGCACGGAGACTTTCCAGTTCAGGCCCGCGATACCGACGCCGTTATTCGTCTTGACGGCGCCCACAAGCCCCGCGAAGAACGAGCCTTCGTAGCCCGCCTTTACCGTGTCCGAGCAGTCCTGCCCAGGGTCGGTCGCATCCGGTTTCGGCGTCTCCCCGCTATGGGAAACGAAACTGTAGCCCGGCAAAACGTTCGGCGAACCGGCGATGTCGGGGTGCTTCGGGAGGATTCCGGTCGAGAGGACGGCGACGACAACGTCCGCGGAGCCGGCCGTCTTCTGCCACGCACCGACCGCGTTCATGCCCGCCGGCAAAGGCTTATAGGTCCATTGGTAAGGGAAGATCGGATCGTTGGGCGTGGCCGCGTCGCCTGCGGGCGCAAACGCCCGCGCCGCGCCGGGAAGCATGGCGGCGGCTTCTCCGGCAATCCGGTTCGCGGAGAGAGACGGCAGACGGGCGCCGCGGTCTTTCAGCGCGTTCGGCAGAAGGGACTGCGGGTCGTTTTGGGCGAATGCGCCGCCGGCAAATAGGAACGGCGATGCGATGAGAAAGGCGAAGATCGAGCGTAAATTTTTCATTGCAAGTCTCCTCGTGAACTCGCGGAGGAATGAGGAATAAAGTCTGGCTGCGTCGATTATGGGCGCCGGCGGGGGAAAAGCCGGGCGCGAAAAACTAACCGTCTGCGGCACCATAGCTCAGACTTCACCGCAGGTTCAACACCCCCTCTCCAATCTCGCCCGAGCAGCCTCGCAAGTCCCCGGTCACACAGGGGTGAGTTTGCCTCTCGGGATCGGCAACCTATATCGGGTGTTGAGGCGTGGACGGGGATGCGCTCCTGCGCACACTCTCTTGCCGCATAGTGGATCGAACGTTGGAGCGGGCGATGCAGATCGGCGTGATCGGACTGGGCCGGATGGGCGGAAATATTTCCCGCCGGCTGATGAAGGCAGGACACAAATGCGTCGTGTTCGACGCCAATCCCAAGGCGGGCGAGGCGCTCGCGATGGAGGGCGCCACGGCCGCGCAATCGCTGGCGGGGCTGGTCAAGGCGCTGGATGCGCCGCGCGCCGTCTGGGCGATGGTCCCGGCGGGCAAGATCACGGAGGATGCGATCGCGCAACTCGGCGAACTCTTGTCGCCCGGCGATGTCGTCATCGATGGCGGCAACTCGCATTACAAGGACAGCATCCGGCGCGCCAAGGAACTGGCGGCGAAGGGCATCCATTTCATCGATAGCGGCACCTCGGGCGGCGTCTGGGGCCTGCAACGCGGGTACTGCCTCATGATCGGCGGCCCGAAGGAGGCCGTGGAGCGCCTCGACCCCATCTTCTCCACGCTGGCGCCTGGAGCGGGCGACATCGCGCCGACGCCCGGCCGCGACGCAAGCGACCGCGCCGCGCACGGCTACATCCACGCCGGCCCTTCCGGCGCGGGCCACTTCGTGAAGATGGTGCATAACGGCATCGAATACGGCCTGATGCAGGCCTACGCCGAAGGCTTCGACATCCTCCGCAACAAGAATTCGCCCGCGCTGCCGGCGGACGAGCGCTTCGAGCTGAATGTCGCCGATATCGCGGAGGTGTGGCGGCGTGGAAGCGTCGTCTCGTCCTGGCTGCTCGACATCGCCGCCGCGTCGCTGGCGCAGGATCCGAACCTCGCGGATTTCTCCGGCGCCGTTCAGGATTCGGGCGAAGGCCGCTGGACCATAGAAGCAGCCATAGAAGAGGCCGTGCCGGCCAATGTGCTGGCGTCGGCGTTGTTCGCGCGGTTCCGCTCCCGGCAGGGACACACGTTTGCAGAGAAAATGCTTTCCGCCATGCGCCTCGGATTTGGCGGCCACGTCGAGCAGGCCGGACTTGTTCCGCCGGCGCCGAATGCGAAAGAGGTCTGACATGGATGCGATCTCGTCCTTCATGGAGCTTGTCGAGTGCCCTCCGAGGCGGGAGGCGCTGCCGCCCGGCCCTTGCGCCATGGTGGTTTTCGGCGCGAGCGGCGACCTGACCTCGCGGCTCCTGGTCCCCGCGCTCTACAACCTCTCGCGAACACGCCTCTTGCCGGAGAATTTCGCGCTGATCGGCGTGGCGCGGTCGGACGCCACGGCGGAGAGCTGGCGCGATCACCTTCACGAGAAGCTCGTGAGCTATGCTGGGCGCAATTCGGAGTTCAACGGCGGCCGCATCGACGAAGAGGCCTGGAAGCGGCTCGCGGACAAGGTGGCTTACGTGCCGGGCGACGTCACGAAGCCGGAGACTTACGAGAGGCTGCGCGCGGCCATCGCCGAGGCGGATAAAACGCGGGGCACGCGCGGCAACGTCATCTTCTACCTCGCCGTCGCTGAAAGCCTGTTCTGCCCCATCGTCGAGTGTCTCAACAAGGCGGGGCTGACCGATGAGCCCGAAGACAACGGGCGCCGCTATTGGCGCCGCGTGGTGATCGAGAAGCCCTTCGGCCACAGCCTGGAATCCGCGAAGAAGCTCAATGCGCGCGTTCTGCGGGCGCTCGACGAGGACCAGGTTTTTCGCATCGATCATTACCTCGGCAAGGAGACGGTGCAGAACATCATGGCGCTTCGGTTCGCCAACGGCATCTTCGAGCCGATCTGGAACCGCGACCGCATCGACCATGTGCAGGTCACGGTGGCGGAGACGGTCGGCGTGGAGGGGCGCGGCGCATTCTACGAAGCGACCGGCGCGCTGCGCGACATCGTGCCGAACCATGCGCTGGCGCTGGTGTCGATGGTCGCGATGGAGCCTCCCGGCGGCTTCGACGCCGCCACGATCCGCACGAAGAAGGCGGAGGTTTTCGCCGCGATGCGCTCCGTTAGGCCGGATCGGGTGGTGCGGGCGCAATACGGCTCCGGCATCGTGCTGGACAAGCGCGTGCAAGCCTACCGGGACGAGCCGAACGTGGCGCGCAATTCCACGGTCGAAACCTACGTCGCCCTGCAGCTCGAAATCGACAACTGGCGCTGGGCCGGAGTGCCGTTCTACATCCGCACCGGCAAGCATCTGTCGATGCGCAGGACGGAGATCGCGATCCGCTTCAAGCAGGCGCCGTTCACGCCCTTCCAGCATACGCCGGTTGGCTGCCTCCCCGACAACTGGCTGATCGTCTCCATCGCGCCCGAGGAAGGCATCTCGCTGCAATTTGCGGTGAAGCGGCCCGGCCCTCTGGTGGACCTCGCGGCGGTGCGCATGGATTTTCGCGATCACGACTGGTTCGCGAACGAGGCGAATGTCGGCTACGAAACGCTGATCTATGACGTGATGATGGGCGATCACACGCTGTTCATGCGCGCGGACATGGTCGAGGAAGGCTGGCGCGTCGTGCAGCCGGTGCTCGACGCCTGGGAGGCCGCGAAGGGCGGCATGGCCGCCTATGCGTCGGGGAGCGAAGGGCCGCTTGAGGCGACGGGGCTGCTCGCGCGAGATAGCCGGTCGTGGCGGCCGCTTGAGCCCGCGCCCGCGCGAAAGCCATGAGCAACGGCCCGGCGCCCCTCGTCGCCGCGGTCATGGGCTTTTCCGGTTCGGGCAAGACCACGGTCGGGGCGCGGATTTGTTTGTCATCCCGGAAAGGCGAAGCCTTATCCGGGATCTTTATAAGTCGTAGCGCTCATATTTTGCAGATCCCGGCTCGCGCTTCGCTTGGGTGGGATGACGGCGCCTTAAGCCAGCATGCGGCGAATATCGGCGGGGCGGCGGTCCACGAAATGATGTTTAAGCACGCCGCCGGCATGCGCCAGAAGCAACGCGTAGAACGCGGGCGGCAGCACGAAGTCATGGGCCGCCATGAAGAGCGCGGCGACGCGCTTGTCGGCCGTCACCGGAGACGGCAGCGACCATCCGAAGACCTGAACCGCGTCGCCGCCGAAGGCGCACATGAAGAAGCCGCTGAAAGGAAACGCGAACATCAGGCCATAGAGACCGATATGCGCAGCCTGGGCGAGACGCCTCTCCCGAGCCGTCAAGCCGGGAGAGGGCGCGGGCGGCGGACTGACCCGCAGCCACGTTAAGCGAAGGGCGGCGATGGCGAAGACCGCCAGCCCGAGCGACTGATGCGCCGCGAGGTAGTCGTCGCGGTCCGGCGCCCCGGCTTTCAGGACCGAGACGAACAGGCCCATCGGCGCGAGGCACAGGATCAGCGTCGCCGTAACCCAGTGCGCATAGCGCGAGACCAGCCCGAAGGCGGACGCAGTATTGAGGGGCGGCGGCGTTTTGATCGCGGGGCGCTTGAGCTGAAGCCATGACGCCCACAGCAGAGAAACGGCAGCCGCCGTGGCGATGGCCGCCTGGATGTTTAGAATGAGGGGCTTGAACGGGTCGAGCGCCGATGCGGGCGGCGGCATGGCCGCGAACGTGCCGTCGAAATTGCCCATGACGATGGATACAACGAGCATGGAGAGCGCTGTGGCCGCGAGCAGCGTTCCCCCCGCGCGGACGAAGCGGTTCGCCGCATTGAGGCTCGCCGCCAGAACGAGCGCGAGCGCAAGATAGCCGAACGCCATGACGAAGGCTCCGTAAGTTGCGATGAGCGACATGGATTACAATCCGCTCGATCTGCCTTCGGTCAAGAGCCTTGCATCGCCGGTCCGTGGATTCCGGCGCGCCGCGCGCCGCCAGATGAGCATTGCGCTTCAGGCGGCCCTCAAATCCGGTACTCCTGCAGCTTCGTCGCCCGCAAGCCGGGAACTCCGTGGCGGACGATCTGGCGGTGCCAGGCCAGAAACTCGTCCATGGTCAGATTGTAGCGCTCGCAGGCGCCGTCGATGCTGAGAAGGCCGCCGCGCACGGCCGCGACCACCTCCGCCTTCCGCCGCGCCACCCAGCGCGTCATGGTCGGCGGAGGAAGATCCGGCATTGTGAGCGCAGAGCCATCGGGTCCGATGACATAATGAATGTTGGGAATCAGTCGCCGGTTCATTGTACCCTCACGCAATAAAGACGTTTTTCGAATTACTTTCGCGTTCCCTCTCGGGATTACTATAATCAGTATGCATATTATTTTGTGAATGTATGTATGATGCTTGATCTTTGATTAAAATAACTAAACATAATAAAATGTTTGCGAATTTTTACTAGAGCGCGACGGCGTTTGGAGGACGTCCAGGCGCCGTCTGCTCAGTCTGGCTGGCGCGCAGGCCCCCGCGCAGGGGCGGGTGCCTGCGGTGTGCAGGCCCCCGCAAGAATAGGTCAGCTCGCGACCACGCGGTCGCCGCGGCAAAAGTTGACGTTGTAGAACTCCTGCACGGCGCCGTCGTCGAACCGGATGCGAAGGTCCGTATAGCAGGCGCCGGACGACGTCACGTCGAACGAGCGGACGCTCAGGGGAGCGATAGCCGAGTTCAGCCACACCGGCGCCCAGGCGTCCTTCGTGCCCGACAGCGCATACCATACGCCGACGATGCGCGCGCTGGAGTGCGTGTTGGCGATCTCGTAGCCCTTGGCGGGCTCGTTCGCAAAAGCGTGTCCCGAAACCGCCGCCAGAGCGGCCGCGCCAACCAGTGCTGTCTTGAAAATGTTCATGGCCTTGTCCCTTTGTTCGAGGCCGCCAGGACCGTTCCTGGCTCCTGACACAAGCGCTCAAAGGGGTTGCTCGCTTTTTTTCCTCCCGTGCGCGGACAGTTTTCGTTCACTGGGCGCCAGTTCAGAAAAATGTTGGCGGCGGCGAAGAAAGTCTGCACCCTGAGCGGTGCGGAAATTGGAGCTTCGAGACCATGAGCGTCGCCGCCGGGGCCTCCCAGTCCTGTTTCAGTTGCGCCGGCCTCTGCCGCGCATGCCGCGCGATTTTTGCCGGCTCTTGCAGCAATAGTTCTGGCGCTCTCCAGCGATTGCGCGGCGGCGGAGGACGTGCTTGAGCGCTGCCGCATCGCCATCGGGCCGATCGGCATCGACGCCTGCAGCGAAATCGTCCGGGCGAACCCTCAGGATGCAGCCGCTTATGTCAACCGCGGCCGCAAATGGCTTTTGCGCGGCGCACACTTCGCGTCCGCCCGGGCAAAAGAGCAGTTCGAGCGAGCGCGCGCCGATTTTGAAGCGGCGATCCGCCTGGACGGCGGCCATGCGGCCGCCTATCAGGGGCTCGGCGACGCCCTCTTGGCCCTGGGCGAGCGGGAAGCCGCGATTGACGCCTATGCGCGGGCGATTCGACTGGACCCGTCGCTCGGCGCCCAGCGGCTCGTTCACGCCGGAGCCGCGGATCTTTTGCATCCGGGTTTTCTCGGGCATCATCGCCGCCAGTTCCTCGAACGCCTCGGCCTATTCGGGCCGCGCGGAAGCCTACAGCGCAACTGGACGGTATGCCGAAGCGCTTGCCGACCACGATGCCGCGGTGAAGCTCGCCCCTGGCGCTCCCGAGCCCTATGCGCGCCGCGCATCCACCTATTACCTCAAAGGCGACGCCGATCTTGCTCTTGCAGATTACGGCAAGGCCATCGGCATCGATCCCCGCCCCGAATTCCATGCGGAACGGGCGTTGGCATTCCTGAAAGCCGGACGCCTGCGCGAGGCTTTCCGGGACGCTGCCCATGCGCGAAAACTGCTCCCCTACGATGCAAGGGCTCTTACCGTTTACGGGATGGTTCTTGAGGCCCTGGGCCGCCGGACGGAGGCGATCTTCACCTTCCGATGGGCGCATATGCGGTCGTTTTACACCGCCGAAAGCCTGGACGAGCTGAAACGGTTGGGCGCTTACTGATCCGCTACGCGATTCTGCGCCCACTCTTCCGCATTCTACATTGATGAATGGCTATGACGGGCGCATTATGAATAAGCTCAGGAGAGGGCGAGAAGCGCCGATGATCGACAAGCGCGCGCGCATGCGCGTCATCATTCCTACCACACTGGGGCCAGTAACTGTGCTCCAGCTCGAAGAAGACCCCGGGCTGGAACGGTCGTACATCTTCTGCAATGCAGCCAGTCCGGGCCACATCTCGGAAGCGTACGACATGTTCGTGTCCGCGAGCAAGGGCGGCGTCATCGAGCGCCTGTATGGCAAGAACTCATTCCTGCTCAATCTTTCGCGGCAGATCGATACCGGATCGAGCTGGCAGCTCGGCGCTCTCCTGGCGCATGCCTTGAGCGCAGCGGGCCGGCTTGCGCAACACGACGACCCGGCGGACTACGCGGTCTGGGTCACGGGCGCCGTCGATGTCGTCGACCGCCAGAGCCGTGCTCCGAACATCGTGGGGGTGAGCGAGGTTCCCTCGAAGCTCGCCCTGCTCTTGGCCGATCCGCCGCGGGAGGCCGCGATCGTGGTCTGGCCGAAGGCCAACGGCGGCGACGTGAACGAGGAGCTGCGCAAGGAAGTCGAGGGCTTGCCGGCGCGCGTCCTCGAGCCGTCCGGCGTCGGCGAGCTGTTTGAAGCGCTCGGCCTAGACCTGCCTGCGCATAAGCCGGTCCGCGGTCCGGCGCGGCTTGTCCAGGCCGCCAGCCTCGCGGCGCTTGGGGCGCTTCTGTTCGTGACATTCGTTCTTGCGCCGCCCTGGCCTCCTTACTCGGGGCCGGTCAGCGCCATGCTTCTGATTACCGCTATCGCATTCCCGCTTTTTTCCGGAACGCCGCGTTCAAGGGCCGGAGATGGCGCATCTCGCTTTCCGAAACCCGTCATCGGGATGCTTGGTCTGCTGGCGATTCTCTACCTGCTGCTTTCCTCTCTCTTCGTCTATGACGTCCCGACTACACGGCAGCATGCTGTGAAGGGTTTCATTTGCACGCCTGAAGCCAAACTCATTCATGGCGACAAATGCCCGTTTCTTGGGTTGGAAGAGCTGAGCGACGCTAGCTACGAAGCCGAGCTGCTGTGGACCCAGGGATCGATCGCTGCGGTAAAGACTGCGCTCGTTCTCGTGTGGGTTGGTTCAATCGCATGCCTTGGCCTTGTCGCGGCGCGCTTGCTGGCGCCCTTCGACGCCAGCAACAGAGTCGTGTCTTTGTCCCTGGAGCGTAACGAATGAGATGGATTGCATTCTTCCTATGCATGGGCGCGGCGTTCTGCGGAATCGGCAAGGCCTCCGCCCGGACGTCGTCCGAAACGCTGAAGAGCGATCTGCGCAGCCAATATGCGAGCCTAAAGGAGGTTTTGAAGCCGATACTCGAGGCGCGCAGGGAAGACCTCAAGCCCAGGCTGGACGGAAAAATTTTCGACTTTGCATGCTCGGGCAACCGAACCTTCTACGATCAGCTTTTCGATCTCGATGCGTGGAAGGACACGGAGATAGAGCTGCGTGCGCTGCTGAAGCTGGCTCAAGACGCAGTTCTCTTACGCCTCGATCTGCAGCAGATTGCGCCCGCGAGGATCTGGCAAGCCGATTTTGAGACCTACGAGCGGCAGGAACTTCAGGACATCGTCGAAACCTTGAGCAGAGGCGGCTTTAAACTCAGCGAATTCGGCGTCGTCTCGGGTAGCGACGAATTCGAAAGCCGGCACGTTCGCAGAGAAAAGGAACTGTATCAATCGCTCGCCAATGCGCTCAACAGCTACAGGCGGTCCCCCAAGTTCATCTTTGGGCCTGGATGCGAAGGCGACGGAGAAATCGCGGTCAAGATCGCCACTCTTCCCGCTGGCGCGCAGGTTCATTTCATTCCGCGCTTTTTCTACGACCTGTGCAAGAAGCAGAATATAGATCCCGAGGATCTGGGGAACTGCAACAGGTGGCGCGAAGCCATCGACAATCAGCTCACCGAGGTGATTGGAAATTACCGCTATATCGTTCATTGGCCGGATGGAACTGTGCGGCGCGGCGTGCTCTCATTCGGCGCGCATGACGAAGGCAAGACCATTACGCTGTCCAAGCTGAATTAGCGCCATGCGTCATGCCCGCGAAGGCGGGAACGGCGTTGCAACCAGCCTGATATCAGTGTGCGTACAGGCTCGCAAACACGCCGGCGAAGACCGGTTTGTCGCTCTCCAGCCGCGACAGATCCAGCGCTTCGAGGGCGCGGAGAAGGGCGCCGATCTCCGTCCATAGCCGCACCAGCGGACCGGCGGCGGCGCCGAATGCGGCCTCGATGGCGGGGTCCTTCTCGTCCCCGCTTCTGAAGCCGAGTCGGTTGACGGCCTTCATGGCCGCGCGCACCTCCTTCAGGATCGCGGCCATCGCAGGAAGAGGGGCGCTTCGCCCGTCGACGGCGCTTGCAAAGGCTTGCATGAGCGCTGCGGTTGCGGCGTCTCTCGCCTCGTCGTCGTCGTTGGCCGCCTCCAGGATGCCGCACATGGCCTTGAGTTCAGAGAGCGCGCTTGCCCCGGCCGCCCCGCAAACGGTCGCCACGATATATAGAGCCGCGGACGGATTTGTACGGATCGCCGGCCGGATCGAGCAAAGCGCCTCCTTCGCAAGCTGCGCCCGGATCCGGTCGAGGTTGGCGCAAATTTGCGCGTAGGCGTCGCCAGGGATCGCCGCGAAAACTCCTGTAATTGCATCGGCGATTGTGGATCGCTTCCGGTTCTGGCTGATGCGGGCTTGCGCCGAGGCGAAGACTTCGGCCCGCAGCAGCGTCAAGCCGAACCTCGGGTCGAATTTCCCCGGAAACAGCGATCCTGTATCCGTCTGCGGGTCTGTCTCCCCGGAAGTCTCCGCATCTGCGCCGCCTTCTTCACCGGCGTCGCCAAAGGCATTGCGCAGCGCCGCGCATTCCGACAGCGTCAGCCACTTGATGGCGCCCGCGGGCTGCTGCATCAACTCCTTGAGCGGGCTGGTCCAAAGCTCCATCGCGTCCCAGTCGAGCGCGGACTGCGAATCGAGCGTCCGCATTGCCTCGTCGTAATCCGTATCGGCGGCCCGCGAGAGCTCCCTTTCCTGCCGGACATCCGCCATGACCTGCCTGTAGCGCAGCAGCGCGCGGGCGACGGATCGATAGCGGCGGAAACCTTCGCTTTCGGCATTTTCCGTCTCGATGCGGGAAGCGGAAGGGCCGCGGCCGCTTGCGGCGGCGATTATGCCCGCCCAGTATTCCGCGCGGGACGTCCAGAACGCCAGGATGGACTCGTCCGTAATTGCGTCCGGATCGTATGGGCCGGTCTCGGACGGTCGAAGATGCTCGCGCACGATCCTGTACTGGCGGCGCTCGTGCTCGCCCGCGAAAGCTTTCGCATGGAAGGCGTTGAAGCGATTTCGGAGAGCATTGCTCACCTGATCGGCGTGCTGCTGCGGACGCTCGCGCGCAATCATGGGGTTCAGGGCGGCCTCGACCTCCGCAAAGCCGAGCGTCATGTGCAGGACGTCGAGCAGGCCGGCGAGGCGGGGCATCAAGGAATAGGGCAGATCGAAAGCCGCGCCGCCCTTTCCGCTCAATTCGGGCTCCAGAAATACGACGCCATCCTGGCTGACGGCGTAAGCGGCGGCGGGAAGCCGTCCCTGCTTGTGAGCCAGCGCGATGCGGGCCTGGAAGCTTGTCCGGCGCAGCAAGGGCGCCTCGTATAGAGGATCGAGGTAGGACCGCGGGCTGACGGCGCTCAGCAGGCGGACAAAGCGGGCAAGCTGCCAGATCATCGTGCCGAGGGCGGCGGAGCGATCGGTCACGGCGCGCCGGATGGAGTTTGCGGCGTCGGGCATGCATCTGGGCGGATTGTCCCGGTCGAGGTCCGCCAGTGCGTCAATCAGCAGTTGCTTCTCGCTCATGTGATCCTACCAAGCGCACGGCAAGGCAATGCAGGCGTTTTAACGAAAGACCCCGGTTGTGGAGGGATCGCGAAGCAGCGCCACAAAATCGGCGTCCTCCTTGCTGGCCAGGAATTTCATCACCATGATCGTTCCATCGCTCTCCGGCGCCGGCAGCGCGGTCTTGGCCAGCTCGTTTCCCCTTTCGAGGATCAGCATCTGCGGCGGATCGGCGACGCTCGAAAGCTTGATCGAAACGAAGATCCTGCCTTCCCTGACGGAGCCCACGATGCGGATCTTGCCGCCATCGAAAGCTCGCTCGGCAAGCCCGCCTTCGACCGAAGCCGCGGCGGCCCTCGGCACGACCCGGCTGCCGGGCGAGCGAAGAAGCTGCTCCATTCTGCGATAGTCGCGAAACCAGCGCAGCTCCGCTCTCAATTGCGCTTGCTCCTGAGCGGTCAGGTTCGCGGCTGGATCGGTGAGATACGCATAGAGCTTTCGAGGGGTGAGGCCATCTTGCGGCCTGCCTTCCTCAACGATCGTTCTCGACGCAAAAAGGTCTTCGGCCCGGTCTGGCGTGTGCAGAGTGTCGTCGGTTCCCATGGTGATGCTCTATCTCGCGAATGCGCAGTCTACTCCCGGAAGCGGCCCTTTGGCCATGCGCTTGAGGGAGGCGCCGGTGGATGTTGCGCCAAGCAGAGTTTCCCGATTAAGCCAACGGATGTCGTCCCGGAACGGCGAAGCCTTATCCGGGATCTGAATAAACCGGAGCGCTCATTTTTTGCGGTTTCGGGCTCGCGCTTCGCTTGGCGGGATGACGATGCGTTGGGCAAACCGGCGGAGTTCGGTTGGCGCGTTTCAATTTCGATGAGGCGTGTCTGCGGAGCCTGCTTGCATGCAGGCCCCGCAGGAGGAGGGTCAGCTCGCAACCACGCGGTCGCCGCGGCAAAAGTTGACGTTGGCGAACACCTGCTCATAGCCGTCGTCGAACCGGATCTTAAGGTCCGTATAGCAGGCGCCCGGAACCGTCACGGTGACGTGGCTGACGGTCAATGGAGCGATGGGCGCATTCATCTGCACCGGCTGCCAGGGGTCCTTGGTCCCCGACAGAGCCCACCAAACGCCGACGATGCGCGCGCTGGAGTGCGTGTTGGCGATCTCGTAGCCCTTGGCGGGCTCGTTCGCAAAAGCGTGTCCCGAAACCGCCGCCAGAGCGGCCGCGCCGACCAGTGCTGTCTTGAAAATGTTCATGGCCTTGTCCCTTTGTTCGAGGCCGCCAGGACCGTTCCTGGCTCCTGACCCAAGCGCTCAAAGGGGTGGGCGGATTTTTTCTCCTGTCCGCGCACGGGCCGTATCTTTTGGCGGCCGGAAACATCGGGGCATTCAAGGCGGGGCAGGCCCCAAGGAATGAAGCGGTAAAATTGAAGGAGGAGGCCGGGCGGCAGACGCCAGGAGAAGCGCGCGAAAATATCGGGCGACCGGAATGAGCAGGGATGGCGTCACCGCTTTACGAGGAGTTGTCCAATGTCACGCTTATCGGCCCGCAAACCCCTTGCCAGTCTTTTCACCGCCATTTTCTGCTCGGCGGCAGTCCTTGCTTCAGCAGTTGCGGCCGCGGCCGCGCAAGATGTTCAAACGGAAGCGGTGGTGGAGAAGGGCGCCTTGATGCTCGCCTATACCGGCCCAGTCGCCCCAGGGATGGCGAGCTTCATTGCCCAGGAATTCCTGAAGAACAGAAACGGCACGAATCGCGTCGTGCTGATCCTGAACTCCGGCGGCGGCTCGGTGGAAGAAGGAGAACAGGTCATCGCGCTCCTCAAGGAAATCCGCCACACCCATCGGCTCGATACGGTCGTTCTTCAGGGTTCGACCTGCGCCTCGATGTGCGTGCCGATCTTCCTGCAGGGGAAGGACCGGCACGTAGCGTCGGCGAGCATCTGGGTTTTCCATGAAGTTACCGCGCAGCAACGGGCGAACATGCCGGGCGCGACGGAGATCACAGCCGACGAGGATGAAACCTTCCGCCTGTTCCGCGAGTACTACATCGAGGCCGGCGTTTCACCGGAATGGATCAAGCAGGTTCTCAACGCCATTGTTGGCGGCAAGAACCTTTGGCTCACCGGATCGGATTCTGGTCTCGTCGAAATCCGGCATCGTGACCGACCCGATCGGGAACATCACAAGCCGGCCGGAACTCACGGCAAAGCCGCCGCAGCAGCACAACGCGGTCCAGCATTAAATCGTTCGTTTGTCATCCCGGAACTTGATTACCCAAATGTTCCCGCCAGACGGGCTATATAGGGCATTGGCGTTGTTTTGGCTGAAATTTTTGCGAGGCCGGGAACCATCTGGCCCAGATCGAAACGCCGGTTATAGCGGTACTCGTAGGCGGCCAGGTATCGCGCCGCATGGCGCGGGCGGATGGCGCGGCAAGTTCCGGTGATGGCGCTTTTGATGTTGCCGAGACTGACATTCACCCATTTAAACCTCGGATCGACAATGCGGCGCGAAGCCCGGCCTCGCGTGATTGCCGTGTGGGTCATGCCAACTTTGGTCAGGCTTGAAAAGCAGGCGAGGCCGTCGCTGATCACGTCGCATCCAGGCTCCAGGGCTTCTCGCGCGAAGTGCTCCACCGCCTCTTTGGTGAAGCTCGAAACCAGACGGAGCTTGATGGTGACCGGCTTGCCATTACGGGTCTCGACGGCGGCCAGAAAAGGGGTCTTCCCCTCGGCGCCGCGTCCGGATGGCCCCTTCCTTTCGCCGCCGATGTAAGCATCGTCGATCTGAACCGAGCCCTTGAGCTTATAGTCTTTGTTGCGCTCGCTCATGGCGGCCATGAGTTTCTGTTTCACGGCCCAACCCGTATCGTACCTCACGCCGAGCTGGCGCGATAATTCAAGCGCGGAAATATCGTTCTTGCTTTGCGTTATAAGATAAATCGCGAGGAACCACGTGCTAAGCGGCAGCTTCGACTTGTGGAACAGTGTGCCTGCCTTGACCGAAGTCTGCCGTCTGCACAGCGAGCATTGAAAGGCTCGCCGCGCAGCGTAAAAGCTATATTTGCGTCCCTGGCAGACCGGACAGACAAAGCCATCCGGCCAACGCAGCCGCACCAACTCCTCATGACACTGATCTTCGCTGCCGTAACAGCTCTGAAACGCCGTCCGGCTCATGCCCTTCTGAAATTGTACCGGGTTCCGCGCCATGGCCGCCTCCATTGAGCCGCCCTATCGGCGGCATATGAGAACATAGCAGGAACATTTGGGTAATCAAGTCCCGGAAAGGCGGAGCCTTATCCGGGATCTGAATAAATCGCAGCGCCCATTTTTTGCAGACCCCGGCTCGCGCTTCGCTTGGCCGGGACTATGCGTTGGGCGAATTGGCGGAGTCCGGTTAGATTCGAAGTCCTGGGACGGAGCCCCTTCATCCCGGGACTTACGCCGGCGGAGGCGAAATTTGCCTGGATACTTCAACGCTGGGCGCTTGCCCCGGCAACCGGCGCATGGCCTGCCGAAGGAAGGTCTTGCAGCATGCGCCCCAAGGCCTCATCCTTATATGCATCGATCGCTGGCGCGGCTCCCAGGCGACACGGCCCGGGGCGGGTTGCGGCCGGCCGCGTTCAAGCGCTCCCTTGGCCGGGGAGACAAGTCGCGTGCGCTCGGAGCCGGGCGCTTTTTTTTGCCGGAGGACGAAGGAGATGAAACCCGCCAAAGCCGAGTTTGCCCCGACTTACAGGGACAGAATTCACGCCTTTGGCGCAGAGCGATTTTTCAACCGGGAACTATCCTGGCTCGAATTCAACAAGCGCGTCCTCGAAGAGTCCGAGAACGCGCGCAACCCGCTGCTTGAGCGCGTGCTGTTCCTCGCGATCTCCGGCTCGAACCTCGATGAATTCTACCGCGTCCGCGTCGCGGGCCTGCACGAACAGGCGGCGACGAACATCCTCGATGTCTCGCCGGACGGCACGACGCCCAAGCAGCAGGTGCAGACGATCAATGCGGCCGTGGCGACGATCGCGGGTCTGCAGCAGGCGCGGTGGCGGGCGCTCAAGAGGGAGCTGGCCGCGGAATTGATCCACGTTCTGCCGAAGTCGGCGCTCTCCGCGTCGGACAGGGACTGGCTCGAAATATACTTCATGCGGCGGATCTTCTCGGCGCTCAGCGCGGTCGCCGTGGACGCCGCCCACCCCTTTCCCCACGTGCAGAGCCAGGAACTGGTGCTCGTGCTCGAATGCGAGCGCGAGGACGAAGGCGAGCCGCGCTCGATGTATGCATTCGTGGTGGCGCCGAACGGCCTCGACCGCTTCATCCGCCTGCCCCCGGCCGGCGCGCACAACGGCAAGCCCGAGATCCGCTTCATCGCCATCGAAACCGTGATCTCGCTGTTCGCCCACGCGCTCCTGCCCGGCTTCAAGGTGAAGGACGCCGGGCTGTTCCGCCCGCTGCGCAACAGCGAAATCGATTTCCAGGAGAAAAGCGAAGACCTGGAGAAAACGCTGCGGCAGGCGCTGGTGCAAAGGCAGCTTGGCGAGGTCATCCGGCTCGAAATGAGTTCGTCGCTTCCCGAAGCCGCGAGGAAGCTGATTACCGAAGGCCTGGAAATCGGACAGGAAGATGTCGTGATCGTGGACGGCCTCTTTTCCATCGCCGACATTACGAAGCTCATCGTCGGCGACCGCCCCGATCTCCGCTACAAGCCCTTCGAGATCCGGTTCCCCGAACGCATCGCGGAGCACGACAACGATTGCTTCGCGGCGATTTCCGAAAAGGACATCATCGTCCATCACCCATACGAATCCTTCGATGTCGTGCTGCAGTATCTGCGGCAGGCCGCGGCCGACCCCGACGTCGTCGCGATCAAGTGGACGCTTTACCGGACATCGAAGAAATCGCCTGTGGTGGAGGCGCTGAGAGAGGCCCGGGAGGCCGGCAAGAGCGTGACCGTGATGATCGAGGTCATGGCGCGGTTCGATGAACTCGCCAACCTCGAATGGGCCAAGCAGCTCGAAGAATCCGGCGTCCACGTCGTTTACGGGCTGACGCAGCTCGACGTGAAGACGCACGCCAAGCTCGGCCAGGTGGTCCGCAAGGAGAATGGCGAGCTGCGCACCTATTGCCATATCGGCACGGGCAATTATCACCCGGCCACCGCGAAGGTCTACACCGACCTGTCCTATTTCACCGCCGATCCCGCCATCGGCCGCGACGTGTCGAAAATCTTCAACTACGTCACGACCTACAGCCGGCCCAAGGACTTGGAGCGGACGTATATTTCCCCGGACGGCATCAAGGCCCGGATCATCGAGGAAATAGAGGCCGAGATCGCCCACGCCAAGGCGGGCCGGCCCGCCGCCATCTGGATGAAGCTCAACGCGCTCGTCGACCCGGACGTCATCGACTCGCTTTACGAGGCGAGCCTCTCCGGCGTCCCCGTCGACCTGATCGTCCGGGGCATTTGCTGCCTCAAGCCCGGCATACACGGCCTTTCGGAGAACATCAGGGCGAAAAGCATCATCGGCCGGTTTCTGGAGCATTCTCGAATTTACTGCTTCGGCGGCGGGCACGGGTTGCCTTCCGAAGAGGCCCATGTCTATATCAGCTCGGCCGACATGATGCCGCGCAACCTGGAGCGGCGCGTGGAGGCCATGACCGCGATAACCAATCCCACCGTCCACGAGCAGATTTTGGACCAGATCATGATCGCGAATTTGAAGGACAATTTGCAGAGCTGGAGGGTCCTGAGCGACGGCTCTTCGGAGCGCGTCCGCCTCAAGCCGGGGGAGGAGCCTTTCAGCGCGCACGAGTATTTCATGACGAACCCGAGCCTTTCCGGCCGGGGCGGCGCGTTGAAACAGACTTTCCCGCGCCGCTTCGCGGCGGCGTCCGCCCCTCACGCCTAGAGGCGCTTCGTGGATTTTTCAGCGCAGGGACGGGGGCAAGGCGGAAAACCCGTCGCAGTATTAGACATCGGCTCGAACTCGATCCGCCTCGTCATCTACGAGAGACTGGCGCGATCTCCGACCCCGCTTTTCCAGGAAAAGGCCATGTGCGGCCTTGGCCGTTTCCTCAATTCCACGCGGCGGCTGAACCCGGCCAGCATGCCCGAAGCTCTTTCCTCGCTGGTGCGGTTCAGGAAGCTCGCCGACATCTGCGGGGTCAGGGAGCGCGACATCCATCCGTTCGCAACCGCGGCGATGCGCTGGGCGGAGGATGGAGCGGATTTTCTGGCGAAAGCCGAAAAGGCTTGCGGCCTTGCCATCAAGGTCATCGGCAACGCGGAGGAGGCCGAGCTTGCCGCCACGGGGGTTCTGGCGGGCTTCCTGAACCCGTCTGGCATCGTCGGCGACCTTGGCGGCGGCAGCCTGGAGCTGGTCCGGCTGCGCGCTGGCGCCTTCGAACATAAGGTGTCGCTGCCGCTTGGAAGCCTTGCTCTCGTGGACAAGACCAAGGGCGAGAAGACCGAAGCGGCGATGCTGATCGAGGAGGGCCTCGCCTCGCTCCCCTGGCTCGCCGAAGCGCGGGGCGAGAGCTTTTTCGCGGTCGGCGGCACCTGGCGCGCGCTCGCCAAGGTGCATATGCGCCAGACCGGCTATCCGCTGACCGCCGTACACGGCTACCGGCTCGACGCGCGCAAGGCTTTGCAGGTCACGGCGCGCTACGCGAACAGTTCGCCTGCTTCCATCGCCCGGCTCGACGGCATGCCGGCGGGCCGCGAGGAAACGCTGCCCTTGGGCGCCCAGCTTCTCAACGCCATCGTCAGGAAGATGCAGCCCGACGAGGTGGCGTTCTCGGCGTTCGGCGTGCGCGAGGGCACGATCTACGGCCTCTTGAGCGAAGCCGAGCGCAACGAGGACCCGCTTCTGTCCGCATGCGAAGACGTGGCGCGCCGCCGGTCGCGGTCGTTTGAGCACGCAAAGGAGCTGATCGGCTGGACGGACCCGCTTTTCCCCGAGCCGTGCGAAACGCCCGAGGAACGCCGTCTGCGGCGCGCCGCCTGCCTTCTTTCCGATATTTCCTGGCGCGCCCATCCCGACTACCGGGGCGAACAGAGCGCGGCGCTCATCGCGCAATCCTCTTTCGTGGGCGTCGACCATCCGGGCCGCGCTTTCCTGGCGCTCTGCGTTTACCACCGCTACGAACGCAAGCTCTCGGGCGAACTGCTGCCGAAGCTCGCCGCCATGATGCCGCGCCACCATCAGAAGCGCGCGCTTGTCATCGGGCAGGCGGTCCGGCTTGCGCACACGCTGTCGGCCGGGCAGAAGGGCGTGCTTCCGCAAACCGCGCTTGCCTATGAGGAAGGGAACCTGGTCCTCACCCTGCCGCAGAAGCTCGAGGCGCTCGACGGCGAGCAGCTCAGGCGGCGGGTGCGCTCGGTCGCGCGCGAGCTTTCGCTCCTGCCGGAAGTAAGGATTTCGGCGAGCGGCCCTCTCTCAAAAACAACATTTTTGGGAGGTCTATTGGGTTGAGCGAGGCGTGAACTCATTTAGAGCGGGGAAAGTCGAGCGCAACTCCTATCGGTCCGATCGGTTTTGCGTCATAACTTTACCTGCGCAGTAAACCGCTCCAGGTTCCATGGATCAAGATCTCTACGCTCTTCTCGGCGTAAAACGCACCGCGTCGAACGACGAAATTCGCCGGGCGTACCGGCGGCTGGCCAAGGATTTGCACCCCGACCAGAACAAGAACGACAAGAAGTCGGAGGAGCAGTTCAAGCGCGTTTCTGCCGCATTCGCGGTGCTGGGGAGCCCGGAGAAGCGCAAGCGCTACGACGCCGGCGAAATCGACGCCATGGGCAACGAGCGCGCGAACCCGTTTTATCGCGACTACAATGGCGGCTTCAGCCGCGAGCAGGACAGCGGCTTCGGCGGCGGCGGCGGCGGCGATTTTTCCGACATTTTCGGCGATCTGTTCGGGCGCCGGGGTCCGAGCGGCGCCTTCACCATGCGCGGCATGGATTACCGCTACAACCTCGAAATCAGCTTCCTCGAAGCGGTCAATGGGGTGAAGAAGCGCGTGCAGTTCCCCGATAACGAGACGCTCGACATCACGGTTCCCGGCGGCGTGGAGAGCGGGCAGACGCTTCGCCTGCGGCACAAGGGCGGTCCCGGCGCCGGGCGCGGGGAGCCGGGCGACGCGCTGATCGAACTCAAAATTCAGCCGCATCCGTTCTTTTCGCGCGACGGCGACAACATCATCATGGAGCTGCCGATTTCGCTCAGCGAAGCGGTGCTCGGCGCGCGCGTCGAGGCGCCGACCATCGGGGGCCGCGTCACGGTGGCGGTGCCCAAGGGCGCGTCGAGCGGACAGGTGCTGCGACTCAGGGGAAAGGGCGTCAGGAACAACCGTTCGGGCGCTTACGGCGACCAGCTCATCACGCTCAAGGTCGTGCTCCCCGCCGTCATCGACGGCGAGCTGGAGCATTTCATGCAGGAATGGGCGAGAAAGCAGCCCTACGATCCGCGCGCCCGATTCCGCGAACCGGCCGGCGCCTGACGCTGCGTCTTGGACTTGGACGGCGCCGGCTTCCGCGGCTGGCCCAGGCCGCGCACAATCTCAACGACGATCCACACCGCAAGCAGCGCCACGAAGGTTGGAAGCGTTTCGATCGCGTAATAGCCGAAATCCTCCGCCTTGAAGAGGAAGTCGCCGATGTCGCTGCCGAAGACCGTGCAGGTCATGGGCGCGCCTTGATCGAGTTCGCACCTGGCCCAGCGGGCAATGAGCGTCACCGCGAGCAGGCTTCCCGGCGGTATGAGGCAAAGCAGCAGAAGAACGATGATCAGAATGCGAAAGGCGCGCATTGGCTGTCCCTCTTCCCGGTCGCAAGTACACTTCTTACTTCAGGTCGAGGGCGCTTTGTAGCCCTTCGCGCATCAATCTTTGTTTTGGCCTTCGCAGCCGCGAAATTTCGAGGATACAAATGAAGAAAGCGCCGCTGAAGCTGACGCTGACGCTTGCCGTGATTCGGGAAAACGGGAGGGCTGGACAAATATGACGACGATTCGCGCGCCGATGGATTCGAGGCTGCGGCTCCTGAGCTACGCGGATGAAAACGGACGGGCGCGCCTCGGCGTGGTTCGTCCCGACGGGCATGTGCTCGACGTGGCGCATGCCGCCTGGCAGACCTGCGCCGCGCTTGGCTTCGACGGGACGTCGATGCTCGCGCTGATCGAGGCGGGGCCGCAGGGGCTCGCCGAGCTGCGCGACCTTGCGGCGGGCGATGCCGAGGCCACGCTGAAGCTTGAGAATTTGCGCATTTTGCCGCCTCTGCCGAAACTTGCCCGCAACATTTTCTGCGTCGGCTGGAACTACCTCGAACACTTCGCCGAGGGCGCGAAAATGCGCGATCCGGCGCAAAAGCTACCCGAGCATCCGGTGTTCTTCACCAAGGCGACCGGCGCGCTCAACGGCCCCTTCGATCCCATCCCCTACGATCCCGCCATCTCGCGCGAAATCGACTGGGAGGTGGAGCTTGCCGTCGTCATCGGCAAACGCGGGCGCAACATTTCGGAGGCGGAAGCGCCCGCGCACATCTTCGGCTATACCGTGGTGAACGACGTGTCCGCGCGCGATCTGCAAAAAACCGCGCATGGCGGCCAGTGGTTCAAGGGCAAGAGCCTCGACGGGCACGCGCCGATGGGGCCGTGGATCGTCCCCGCCGCCGATCTCGACGCCGGAAACCTGCGCCTCATTTTGCGCGTCAACAGCGCCGTCAAGCAGGACGGCTCGACGAAGGACATGTATTTCAAGAATTCCGCGCATTATCGCCGAGCTGTCGCGCGGGCTGACGCTGGAGCCGGGCGACGTGATCGCGACGGGGACGCCGCCGGGCGTGGGCATGGGCCGTACGCCGCCGGAATGGCTGAAGCCGGGCGACGCGATGGAGACCGAAATCGAAGGAATCGGCGCGATGCGCAACCTCATATCGGGTCTAGCGGGTCATGGCCACGCTTGACCCACGGAATATCGAGACTTCATCCCCAAACTTGATCGCCCCGATGTTTGCGCCAATTCCGCCGTCAAGCGCCGCCGCCTATTGTCATGGCCGGGCTCCGGTCCCCCGCATTTTCTCAATCTAAAGTTGCAGATCGTGCAACTATAAATGGCAAAAAAAACGGCACTTTTTGCAAAACGAACCCAATGAGGTAAACCGGCGGTGAATGCTTCCGGGACCGCGCCAGCCGCAAAAAGAAACGAGGCGCGGTCGCCCGCGCCTCGCGTCACCCAATTGAACAAGAAGACCCTTACTTGCCCTTCGCCTTCGGCTTCGCCGCCGACTTCGCCGGAGCGGCCGACTTCGGAGCGGCTTTCGCCGCCGGCTTCGCCGCTGGTGCTGCTGGTTTCTTTGCTGCCATGGTCTTTGCCCCTAGCAAGATTGTTGTGGACAATGCATCGAGGCCAGATTCGGTTCGCACAAACAAATGCAGCGCCTGCGTTTCCACAAGTAATCTGCGCGAACGTGACTTTTTTGCTTCGAGTCTACAGCGCCACGCGAGGCATGCGGAACCGCAGGAGCGTCTGCACCCAGCGCTTGCGGAAGCGGTCGAGCGACAGGCTTTCATGCATGGCGGCGGCGGGCTCGCCCAGCAAGCGCGTGGCCAGCATCGAGCGCGAGTAGAAGGGCGTATCCTCGAAAGTTCTCGCGATGCTCGCGGATTGGCCTCCGTCGCAGCGGGTTTCGCGCGGCATCTTCCAGATCGGCGTGGCCGTAAGCGTGCAATGCTGCGGCATGTCCACGGGCGTAACCGTGCCGTCGCCTGCGATCTCAAGGCCCATCGACGCGCTGCCTCCCTCCCGGCGGATAACGTCATAGAGGATGGCAGCCTTTTTCCGCAGGCAGGCGCGCGACCAGTTCCAATAGGCGAAGCCGTCCTCGATGGGCTCGTCGCCCCGGTTCATGTCCAGATAGCCGGTCCCATCCCAGGCAAGCGCCGGGCTCTTGAGCCGGACCTCCACATGGGCGCGCGGCGCAACCGGCGACCAGCGATGCCGGCCGCCCGTGCCGAAATCGGTCGCGAAATCGGGCAGGATTTCCGGCTCCAGCGTCACCGTTCCCGAGAGCGGCGCCAAGGTGATCGGCGCTCTCTCGTTGATTTCGATGCAAAGCCTCGTCCCGTCCCAATGAATGGAGCTTGGCCCGATCTCAAGCCCGTCTGGGCTTGGCCGCAATGCTTTCCCGCAGCGCTCCGTCATCGCCCAGCGGCCGACGCCCTGCCCGTAGACGGCGACGTTCAGCGAACAATGCTGCGCGGGGTCGGCCTCGCCCAGCCGGCGCCTCCGGCTCGCATAATAAGGAGAGAACACGCTGCCGATGAACGCGATGATCGTCAGTCCGTAGCGGTGGTCGGCGCTGAACGCATCGACATACCACCAGGCGTAGCCATTATTCGCAACCGCCTCATCGAAGCCAAGTCGGCGATGAGCGCCTGCGAGGCGAGCCGCCCCGAAAGCGCCGCCATCGGGATGCCCGGCCCAGGATGCACGCTGCCCCCCGCGAAATAGAGCCCCGGCATCCGCGACCTGATCCCCTGCCTCTGGAACGACGCCATCCATCCGTGCGACGCTCTCCCGTAGATCGCTCCGCCCGTTCCCGGAAACAGCGTCTCGAAGTCCTGCGGGGCCGTCCTGACCATGGCGCCATCCATTGGCTTGAGCGCGAGGCCGCAAGCTTCCATCAGCCGGAACGTCTTCATCTCGCATGCTTCGATCTCCGATTGGCTGAGCGCTCCCGCATCGGTTTGGGCCGGCGCATTGACGATGCCAAGAAACCGCTCGGCGCCGCCTCCCGATCTGCCTCCGCTGTCATCGCGGTCTTGCGCGCAAAGATAGACGGCGGGGGAGGGCGGCAGCTTCCTTTGCTTGAATATGGCGTCGAACTCCGATGCATAAGAGGCGTTTGGAAAGAAAACCGTGTGGCGAGCCAGCGGAAAGCCCCGCGCCTCCGCCTGGAACGCCCAGGTCAGCGCTGAAAGCGAGCGTTTTCGCGCCGGAATCGGATGCGTCGCGCAAGCGGCGGCTTCGCCGAGCAGCCTTCCGGCGACCGCCGAAACATCGGCGTTGAGAACAACAGCATCAGCGGCCAGGCGCTCGCCGTTCACAAGCCGGACGCCCGCCGCGGCGCCATTCTCGACCAGCACTTCGGCCGCTTCCGCACCATAACGGAACACGGCGCCCAGTTTCCGCGCGAGGCTTTCCAGCGCAAGCGCGATGCGATGCATGCCGCCTTGCGCAAGCCAGACGCCGCGCTGCTCGACATGGGCCACGAGCATGAGCGTCGCGGGCGCCGAAAAGGGCGATGCGCCGCAATAGGTGGAATAGCGCCCGAAAAGCTGCCTCAGCCTCGGATCGCTCATCTGCCGGCAAACGGCATTCCAGAAGCTTTGATAGGGATTGATGCGCCAGAGGTCGTCGAAATTCAAAAGGCCGATGCGCCACATCAGCGTGGGCAGGTTCGGCTTCTGCGCCCGGATGAAGGAGCGGTCCAGAATACGGTAGATGTTGGCCGCCTCGGCGCAGAATGCGCGATAGCCGCGCGCGTCCGCCGCGCCGGCAAAAGCGCCTATGGCGTCCACCGTCTGCTCCATGCCGGCAAAGAGGTCGAGTTCGCCGCCCGCCTCCCAAGCGTGACGCGCCAGCACTTCCGCCGGCTTTACGGCCACATAATCTTCGAGCGACGCACCGGCCTTCTCGAAAAGGCTCTCGAAAACGTCTCGCATCGTGAAGACGGTGGGACCCGCGTCGATGCGCGCGCCCCCCACATCGACCTCGCGCATTTTCCCGCCCGGCGCGCCGTGCCGTTCGACCACCGTCACGCCAAAGCCTTCCGCAGCCAATTCCACCGCCGCCGCCAAGCCTCCAATCCCGGCGCCCACGACGACAATTCGCCTATCCCGCAAAAAATGCTCCTGCAAAACGGCGTTGACACGCCGATCCATGGCTGTCCATTTAGCATGACAGTCGCCGTGACAACTATAGATGACACTCCCAGTGACGCCAGCCCAAAATATCGTGAAAACAGAGAGGCGGAGCGCATTCGAGTCTGTGATGGACCGGCTGCTCGCCTTTCGCGACGGCTGCCTCACCAATCCGCGCTTCATCCGCTTCGCCGAACGCTTTCCGCTCACGCGCATTAAAGCGAGGCGCGAGGCCTCCGCGCTTTTCGATCTGTGCTCGGGCTTCGTCTATTCGCAGGTGCTGCTCGCTTGCGTGCGGCTGAAGATGTTCGAGTTGCTTAGGGGGGAGCCGCTCGCGGTGGATGAGATCGCGCATCGGCTCGGCTTGAGCGTGGACGCGGCGGGGAGGCTGCTCACGGCGGCGGTCGCGCTGCGTCTCGCGGAGCGCCGGAGCGGCGGGCGCTTCGGGCTTGGCGGACTTGGAGCGGCGATGCTGGCGAGCCCCGGCCTCGCCGTCATGATCGAACATCACGCGCTTCTTTATCGCGACATAGAGGATCCCGTCCGGCTTTTGCGCGGCGAAGCGAACGAGCCGCCGCAGACGCCGGACAGCGCCGGCAAGGCTACGCATCTGGCGGCCTATTGGCCCTATGCCGAAGGCGACACCGGCGCGAGCCAGGAAGCGGTTTCGGATTACACCGGTCTGATGGCGGCCACCCAGCCGGCCATCGCGCAGGAAATACTCGACGCCTACGATTTCAGGCCGCACAGCCGCCTGATGGATGTCGGCGGCGGCAACGGGACATTTCTCCTTCACGCGGCCCGGCGCTTCCCGCACCTGCAGCTTGTACTGTTCGACATGCCGGCGGTTGCGGCGCTCGCAGCCCAGCGCTTCAGGGAAGCCGGGATCGAAGCCAGGGCGAGCGCGGCCGGCGGCGATTTTCTGCGCGACCTTCCCCAGGGCGCCGACGCGATCACACTCATCCGCGTACTTCTCGACCACGACGACGCCACCGCGCTCGGAATCCTCAAATCGGCACGCGCCGCATTGCCGCAGGGAGGCGTGCTTCTCGTGGCCGAACCGATGGCGGAAACGCGCGGCGCCGAGAAGGTTGCAGCCTATTTCAGCCTCTATTTAATGGCGATGGGACGCGGACGCCCCCGCACCGAGCGGCAATTGCAAAGTTTTCTTCGCGAGGCCGGATTCAGCCGCATCGAGCCGCGCGCTACCTGCCAGCCGCTGATGGCCCGCATGCTTCTCGCGAGGCCCTGAGCCGTGTGCAGACAGTGTAAGTTTGGATTGACATATCCGCGGGTAAAGCTAGGATGACACACGAACTTGTGAAGAGATAGATGTCTACATGGCCCGCCTTCCAGAGTTCCCAATGGAGACGCTAGCGGTTGTTTTGCAGGAGCCCGAGCAGCTTGGGCTTCAGCGCCTCGGCTTGCCTACTCCGGGCGAAGGCGACGTCGTGGTGGACGTGGAATGGAGCGGCATCAGCACGGGCACTGAGCGGCTTCTCTGGTCGGGACGCATGCCGCATTTCCCCGGCATGGGTTATCCCCTTGTTCCTGGCTACGAATTGGTGGGGCGGGTTTCTTGGGCCGGATCCGGTACGCAGATTCAAGTCGGCGATCGCGTGTTCGTGCCGGGCGCAAGTTGCTACGGCGCGATCCGCGGTCTGTTTGGCGGCACGGCGTCCCGCGTCGTTCTGCCTGAAAGCCGCGCCATCCCCATTGGCGAAAATCTCGGAGAGAAGGGCATTCTGTTCGCGCTTGCCGCGACGGGCTATCACGCCGCCTTCTCCGACAAGGGCGCCGCCGCCGGCCTGATCGTCGGCCACGGCGTTCTCGGCCGCCTGATCGCGCGGATCGTCATCGCATCCGGCGCGCCGGCGCCAACCGTCTGGGAAAAGAATTCAAGCCGTTTCGCGGGTGCGACTGGGTATCAGGTTGTTGATCCCGATCAAGACCCCCGGCGCGATTATCGCGTAATTTGCGACGTGAGCGGAGATTCATCAATTCTCGATGCGCTCGTGTCACGCCTCTCCCCCGGCGGCGAGATTATCCTCGCCGGCTTTTACGCGGATCGCCTCTCTTTCAGCTTCCCGCCCGCTTTCATGAAGGAAGCGCGCATGCGGGCGGCAGCTCAGTGGCAGAAAGCGGACATGATCGCCGTCAGAGACTTGGTTGAAAGCGGCCGCTTGTCTTTTGACGGTCTCATTACGCATCGTAGTTCAGCAGATGGCGCCCCCAGCGCCTACCGCACCGCCTTTGAGGACCCTGCCTGCCTCAAAATGGTGCTAGATTGGAGATCGTGCGCATGAGTCCTTTCGACGGAAACCAGGCGACTGCCCTCGAGCAGCAAGCCGCGGCGCTCCGTGAGGAGGCCGCCATCGAGCCCGATGCCGTTCCTGCTACCGAAGCCAAGAAAGAGACGCAGATCATCGCGATCTATGGCAAGGGCGGCATCGGCAAGAGCTTCACGCTCGCCAACCTGTCCCATATGATGGCGCAGACGGGCAAACGCGTTCTCCTCATTGGCTGCGATCCCAAGAGCGACACGACTTCGCTTCTGTTCGGCGGGCGCGCCACGCCGACGATCATCGAGACCTCATCGAAGAAGAAGGCGGCCGGCGAGGAAGTCCAGATCGGCGACGTCTGCTTCAAAAGCGGCGGCGTCTTCGCCATGGAGCTCGGCGGTCCAGAAGTCGGGCGCGGCTGCGGCGGACGCGGCATCATTCACGGCTTCGAGCTTCTCGAAAAGCTCGGCTTCCATGAATGGGGATTCGACTACGTGCTGCTCGACTTCCTCGGCGACGTGGTTTGCGGCGGCTTCGGCCTGCCGATCGCGCGCGACATGTGCCAGAAGGTGATCGTGGTCGGCTCGAACGACCTGCAATCGCTGTATGTCGCCAACAACGTCTGTTCGGCGGTGGAATATTTCCGCAAGCTTGGCGGCAATGTCGGCGTCGCGGGCATGGTCATCAACAAGGACGACGGCACGGGCGAGGCTCAGGCCTTCTGTTCGGCTGTTGGCGTTCCGGTGCTCGCGGCCATTCCGCAGAACGAGGACATCCGCCGCAAGAGCGCGAATTACGAGATCGTCGCCAAGCTGGATGGCCAATGGGGTCCGCTGTTCGAAACGCTTGCGACCAACGTTGCCGTGGCGCCGCCGGTGCGACCGAAGCCTCTTACTCAAGATGAACTCCTCGGTCTCTTCTCGGGAGACACGGTGGGGCGCAACGTAGTGCTTGAGCCTGCGACGCAGGCCGACATGCGCGGCCATGAAGTGGTCGAGAAACCGTCTCTCGAAATCTACTACGACGCCGCGTAAGGGAGCAGTGAGTTTATGACAGCACTTGATCGCCAACCCCTTCAGGCCGCCTCCGGCGAAGTCGTCTATGACGACGCCGCCCGCACAGCGGTGGCCGAGGCTGCGGCAGACAAGTCGAATCGCGAGCCGAAAGCCGCCTCGAAGGAGGCGGCCGGCGGCTGTCACGCGGGCGCGGACGAGATGCGCAGAGCCGCGGCGGCCGCGGGCAAGAGCCAGACGCTGGAGCAGTATGCCAAGGATTATCCGCAAGGGCCGCACGATCAGCCGCAAAGCATGTGTCCGGCGTTCGGCTCGCTGCGCGTCGGTCTTCGCATGCGCCGGACCGCGACGATACTTTCCGGCTCGGCCTGCTGCGTTTATGGCCTGACGTTCACGTCGCACTTCTACGGCGCCAAGCGCACCGTGGGCTACGTGCCGTTCAATTCGGAAACGCTCGTCACCGGCAAGCTTTTCGAGGACATCCGCGAAGCCGTCTTCAAGGTCGCGGATCCCGAGCATTACGACGCTGTGGTGGTCACGAACCTCTGCGTGCCGACGGCTTCGGGCGTGCCGCTGCGGCTCCTGCCGAAGGAAATCAACGGCGTTCGCATCATCGGCATCGACGTGCCGGGTTTCGGCGTGCCCACGCACGCGGAGGCGAAGGACGTGCTGGCTGGCGAGATGTTGCGCTACGCCCGGCTGGAAGCCGAGCAGGGGCCGGTGCAGGCGCCACGCGGCGGACGATCCGAAAAGCCGACGATCACCCTTGTCGGCGAGATGTTCCCCGTCGATCCCGTCACCATCGGCATGATGTTGGAGCCTCTCGGCCTGGCTGCGGGCCCGGTCGTGCCGACGCGCGAATGGCGCGAGCTTTATTCCGCGTTCGACTGCGCCGCCGTCGCCGCCATCCATCCCTTCTACACCGCCTCGTTCCGTGAATTCGAGGCTGCAGGCCGCCCCATCACGGGCTCCGCGCCCGTCGGACACGACGGCACGGCGAATTGGCTCTCGTCGATTGGCGATCTTTGCGGCATTGCCCGCCCGGCGGTGGACGCCGCGCTCAACCGCATCCTGCCGCAGGTGCGCGACGCCATCGCCAAGCATCCCATCAAGGGGCGCATCACCGTTTCGGGCTACGAAGGCTCGGAACTGCTCGCGGCGCGCCTTCTCATCGAAAGCGGCGCCGATGTGCCTTACGTCGGCAGCGCCTGTCCGCGCAGCCACTGGTCCGACGCCGACCGCGAATGGCTCGAAGCCAAGGGCGTGCACGTCCAGTTTCGCGCCTCGCTCGAACAGGACATCGCCGCGGTGGAGGAGTTCAAGCCTGACCTCGCCATCGGCACGACGCCCGTCGTACAGCACGCCAAGGCGCAGGCGATCCCCGGCCTCTATTTCACCAACCTCATCTCCGCGCGTCCGCTGATGGGCGTCGCCGGCGCCGGCTCGCTCGCGCAAGTCGTGAACGCCGCCATTGCCAGCAAGGGCCGCTTCGACGAGATGAAATCCTTCTTTGAAGGCATCGGCGAAGGCCACGCCGCAGGCGTCTGGGAAAGCGCGCCCAAGGCCCCGCCGAAAAAGCATGAGCTGGCTGTGAAAAAGCCATCGATCAAAATGCCCGAGGAGGCGATCGGATGCTGATCGCTGACCACGATAGGGCGGGCGGCTACTGGGGTGCGGTGTATGTTTTCGCCGCGATCAAGGGCCTTCAAGTCATCATCGATGGCCCGGTCGGCTGCGAAAACCTGCCCGTGACGGCGGTGCTTCACTATACGGACGCGCTGCCGCCTCATGAATTGCCGATCGTGGTGACGGGCCTCTCCGAGGAGGAACTCGGCAAGCTTGGCACCGAGCAAGCGATGAAGCGGGCTCACAAGACTCTGGATCCGAAGTTGCCCAGCGTCGTGGTGACTGGCTCGATTGCCGAGATGATCGGCGGCGGCGTCACACCCGAAGGCATGAACATCCAGCGCTTCCTGCCGCGCACCATCGACGAAGACCAGTGGCAGAGCGCGAACCGCGCCATGATGTGGCTCTGGAGCGAATACGGCGCCAAGCGAAAAATTAAGGTTAAGCCGAAGGCCGCAGGCGCCAAGCCGCGCGTTAATATCGTCGGGCCGTGCTACGGCGTCTTCAATATGCCGTCCGACATTGCGGAAATCCGCCGCCTTGTCGAGGGCATCGGCGCCGAAGTGAACCTGGTCTTTCCGCTCGGCGCCCATCTCAACGATGTGCCGAAGCTCGCCGAAGCCGACGCGAACGTCTGCATGTACCGCGAATTCGGCCGCCTTCTGTGCGAAGGGCTCGACAAGCCCTACTTGCAGGCGCCGATCGGGCTGCATTCGACCACGAAATTCCTGCGCGCGCTCGGCGAGATTCTCGGTCTCGATCCGGAACCCTTCATCGAGCGCGAGAAACATACCACCATCAAGCCGCTTTGGGATCTCTGGCGGTCGGTCACCCAGGATTTCTTCGGGACGGCCAGCTTCGCAATCGTCGCGAACGAGACCTACACGCGCGGCGTTCGCCATTTCCTCCAAGATGAACTGGGCCTGCCTTGCACATTCGCTATCTCCCGTCGCGCGGGCGTGAAGCCCGACAACGAGGAGGTGCGGCGTCTTGTCCGTGAAAAACCGCCGCTCATAGTGTTCGGCAGTTATAACGAGCGGATGTACGCCGCAGAGAGTGGCGGACGCTCGATGTACATCCCGGCGTCCTTCCCCGGCGCTATCATTCGCCGGGCCACCGGCACGCCGTTCATGGGTTACGCGGGCGCGACCTATCTCGTCCAGGAAGTATGCAACGCGCTTTTCGACGCTCTTTTCAATATCTTACCGCTCGGAAAAGATCTGGATCGGATCGAGGCCACCCCATCGAGGCTGGCGCGGCAGCTTCCGTGGGAGGAAGACGCCAAGACGCTTCTCGATGAAATGGTCGAGGCTCAACCCGTGCTCGTGCGCATTTCGGCGGCGAAGCGTCTTCGTGACGCAGCTGAAAAAGCCGCTCGCGAGGCTGGAGAAACTCAAGTTACAGCTAGGCGCGTCAGCTTGTCCATTGCTTCCGCGGTGGATGGGAGGGCAGCATGAGCGAAAGCTTTTCTACTGTGTGTCTGTCATGCCGAGGAGGACGATGAGCATGGCTGCCTATCAACTGCCAGCTAACCGGCCGCACGCTCATATCCGGGCGAGAGAGGCGAAAGAGTTCCGGCTGATGTTCATCGCAACCTTTCCTCTCTTCCTTGCCGCGGGGCTTCTGGGCCGAGCCCTGTCCCCGCGGCGCAGACCGAACCAGCGCAAGTCAGTTTTCGCCGAGGCTCGCGCCGCGGCCAACACTTGCATCCCCTTCGCTTTCATGCGCTAGGGCTGAAAGAATCCCGCCCGGGCGTCTTCCGGGCAAGCGAACTCCATGGCGGTGACGCCATGGCTAACCCGGCCGCGAGGGCAATGCGCGGTAACGTCAGAGAGTCCACTTTAGCGGAGATCAAGCTTATGGCTCAAGAAGAAAGGGATGTCTCGCTCACCGGGCTGACCGAAGGCGAGGCGAAGGAATTTCATAGCATTTTTGTAGCGAGCTTTATCGGTTTCAGCATCGTCGCCATCATCGCGCACGTGCTCGCTTGGAATTGGCGTCCTTGGGCTGGCCCGATCGCGTCCATCCCGGAGAACGTTCACACTGCTGCCTTGAACCTCGTTCAATATCTTTCATAAGGAGAAAAACACATGTGGCGCATTTGGCTGCTTTTTGATCCCCGTCGTGTTCTTGTCGCGCTCTTCGCGTTCCTGATCGTTTTGGCGCTCCTTATCCACTTCATCCTGTTGAGCACGACCCGCTACAACTGGATCGACACGGGCGCCGTGAAGGCCGCGGCTTCCTCGAACACTGCCCTTCCAGCTCGCTAATCGGTTGGGATCAATCAGGATGGCGGGTGGGGCTTCTTCGAACCTCCCCCGCTTTCTCGGGATTTTTTCACAGGAGGCCGAGCGCTAGCTCGCCTCCTAGCTGGAGGTGAGCGATGGCATTGCTCAGTTATGAAAAAAAGTACCGCATACGAGGCGGCACCCTGGTAGGGGGCGACTTATTCGACTTCTGGGTGGGCCCGTTCTACGTCGGATTTTTTGGGGTCACCACGTTCTTTTTCGCCGTTCTGGGCACCGCCCTCATTGTCTGGGGAGCCATGCTTGGACACACTACAAATATCTGGAAAATCAACATCGCGCCTCCAGACCTGAAATACGGTTTGGGCATGGCTCCTCTCGCACAGGGCGGGCTGTGGCAGATCATCACGATATGCGCCATCGGAGCATTCGTGTCATGGGCTCTACGCGAGGTTGAAATTGCCCGGAAGCTTGGCATCGGGTATCACGTGCCTGTCGCGTTCAGCTTCGCTATCTTCGCTTATGTCAGCATCGTGGTTATTCGCCCTGTACTTCTGGGCGCTTGGGGATTCGGCTTCCCCTACGGCATCCTGAGCCATCTGGATTGGGTGTCGAATACAGGGCATCAATATCTACACTTCCATTATAACCCAGCGCATATGCTCGGAATTACGTTCTTGTTCACGACGACATTGCTACTGGCTTTGCACGGCGGCTTGGTGCTGTCCGCGCTCAATCCCGGCGGCGGCGATGTCGTGAAGACGCCGGAGCACGAGAACACCTTCGCGCGCGACTTGCTGGGATACTCCACCGGGACCCTTGGCATTCACAGGATTGGTCTGTTCACCGCGATCAGCGCAGCATTCTTTAGCGGCGTCTGCATCATTATTAGCGGACCGTTCTGGACGAAGGGTTGGCCCGAGTGGTGGAACTGGTACCTCAATATCCCAATCTGGCGATAAGCGGGACATCACATCATGGCCGAATATCAAAACATCTTCACGCAAGTTCAGGTCAAGGGGCCAGCCCATCTGGGCACACCCTTGTACCGCGACCAGTATGGCCGCACGGGCAAACCCTTCCACATCTATTTGCTCGGTATCATCGGCGACGCTCAGATCGGTCCAATCTACCTCGGATTGTCCGGCGTGGCGTCCTTCATCTTTGGGTTCATAGCCATTGAAATCATTGGCTTGAACATGGCCGCCTCCGTCAACTGGAGCCCGGTTCAGTTCATTAAGCAGCTTCCCTGGCTTGCCCTTGAGCCGCCTGCGCCTGCTAACGGCCTTCATATCCCTCCTTTGAATGAAGGCGGATGGTGGCTCGCGGCCGGCCTGTTCCTCACTCTGGCTGTGTTGAGTTGGTGGGTTCGCACCTACCTCCGCGCCCGTCAACTCGGACTTGGTACCCATATCCCGTGGGCTTTCGCTTCAGCGATTTGGCTCTTCCTGGTTATCGGTATCATCCGTCCGGTCGCCATGGGCAGCTTTGGTGAAGCTCCTCCCTTCGGTATCTTCCCGCATCTCGACTGGACTGCGGCGTTCTCGCTTCGCTATGGGAACCTGTACTATAATCCGTTCCACATGCTCTCGATCGCCTTCCTCTATGGCTCCACGCTCCTGTTCGCGATGCATGGCGCCACGATCCTAGCGGTCAGCCGTTATGGCGGCGAACGCGAGATCGAGCAGACGACAGACCGCGGCACGGCGCTTGAACGCGCGGGTCTGTTCTGGCGCTGGACCATGGGTTTCAACGCTTCAATGGAATCCATCCATCGCTGGGCTTGGTGGTTTGCTGTCCTTTGCACGCTCACGGGCGGTATTGGCATCCTTCTGACCGGAACCGTAGTCGAGAACTGGTACCTGTGGGGAATCAAGCACGGCATCGTGCCCGCTTGGCCCGAGACAGCGCCCGCCATCATCGACCCGGCCACGCTTTCGGGAGCACCAAAATGAGTTATAAACAACGCATCCTAACCATCGCCGGCGTATTGCTGGTCGGCGTGTTCATCCTGCTAGGCCTCGCCTATTACACCTTCCAGCGGCCGACCGTTGAGTGGGTGCAGTGGGGACCGCGTGGATCGGGTATGGTTCAGCTGTACAACTCTCGGGTGATCAACAGCCCGGCGGTTAAGGCTCTGAACGAGGTTCCCGAACCCCAGGACACCATCGAACCTGCGGGAACGAAGGCCTCGGAAGTCTATCAGAACGTGCAGGTGCTCAAGGATATCGACTCCAACGAGCTTCTGCGCCAGATGACAGCCATTGCTTCGTGGGTCGCTCCCGATGTGGGATGCTCCTATTGCCATGCCGATGGCCATAACTTCGCAGAGGACGTCCTCCACACCAAAATCGTCGCCCGCCGGATGATCCAGATGGTCCGCCATCTCAACTCCGACTGGAAACAACACGTCGCAATCAAGGGCGCAGGCGTAACTTGCTACACCTGCCACAGGGGCAACCACATTCCGAAGAATGTCTGGTACACCCCAGTGCCGCCCCGCGGGTCGCTGGCTTTGCTCGGCAACAAGGCCGGTCAGAACGCCAGGTCCGAAATTGTCGGCTACACGTCTCTGCCTAACGACCCCTTTACGCCTTTCCTCCTCGGCGATCAGAACATCCGCGTCTTCGGTCAAACCCCGCTTCCGACAACGAATCGCACTTCGTTGAAGCAGGCAGAGTGGACCTATGCGCTGATGATCGTGTTCTCGAGGTCGCTCGGCGTCAACTGCACCTATTGCCATAACACGCAGAACTTCTCGACCTGGTCGGGCGGCACGCAGCAGCGCGTGACAGCGTGGTACGGCATCCGTATGGTGCGCGACCTCAACAACAACTACATCAATCCGTTGACGCCGCTCTACGCCAACGTGCCCAATCGCAAAGGGCCTGCTGGCGATCTTCCGAAGATTTACTGCGCCACTTGCCATCAGGGCGCCTTCAAGCCGCTCTACGGGGTAAGCATGCTCAAGGACTATCCTGCGCTTGCCGGCCCGTCGCCCGATAAGACCGCGGTGAAGTAAACACACCACACGCCGCCGCCGGTTTCGGCGGCGGCATTGAGCCTACGCCATTGCTCGAAAAAGCCTCCGCCATTCGCGGAGGCTTTTTTTCAGCGGGGGTTACAGTTTCAATCAGCTCTCGTCGCCGGAAAGCGCGTCAGCAACATTTGCGAGCGCTTCGGCGAGAGCCGTCTCCTCCGCCTCGGCGGCGCATGGCCGCCCCGGCCCAACCAGGGCGGCGCGAATGTCGGCAGCGGGGTAAATCCGTTGCAGGGCGAGCCGATAGCTAGCGAGCTGTGCGTCGAACGGAGACGAGGACTGCTCATCGATGCGAGCTGCGCCCGATTTGTAGTCCAGGATATGGATTGTGCTTCCACGCATAAGAACCCTGTCGGCTTGCCCCATGATAAGGCCGCGGCATCGCCCGGTTTCATCGTGAAGGCCGACGGCGAGTCCGGCCTCCGCCAAGGAATGGCTTTCACCCGTGGTGAGAAGATCGCTTTCCTGGAGGCGCAGCGCGTATTCGACCGCCTCGTCCCTCTCCCCCCTCGGCAGGATGTTCGAAAAGGCCGAGGCGACGGCGCTCGCGGCAGACTCTCGCTTCGTAGGATGAAGCGCCGGCAGAACCTCAAGCAGCCTATGAATGAGGTTGCCCCGCGCTTGCGCCGTCTTGCGGCCCAAACCCGGCAGGCTTTTGCGGCTACGGGCGTCATCGGCTGGAACTGCGAGGCGCGATGGCGAAAGGACCGGAATGACGGGCTCTTTCGGCAGGGGAACGTCAAGCTGCGCCGGCGCCGCGGCGGGGGCGGGGGCCGTGCGATCCGCCCGTCCGAGGGATGGCCTGGCCGCCTCGGCGCCCAGCCGCCACACCGCGCGGCCCATAAAATCGGCGTCCTGCCGTAAATCTGCGGCGAGCGCTGTGCGAATAACATCGTACCAGCAGCCGGAAGGAAGCTCGCCGTTGTGAAAGCCCGTGACGTGGAGGCGGTCGCGCGCTCTTGTCATCGCGACGTAAAGAAGGCGGCCGGCCTCACGAAGCTCGGCGCCGGCCAGCGCCTTTTTCGCGGCCGCGATCGGGGGCAGCGCGGATGCGCCCTTCACAGCCCAAACGGGGATCCAGGGCGTCCAGCCCTCGCCTCCGGCAAGGAAAATGGGCGGGGGCGACGCGCTTCGATCGCTGCAAGCGTCGGCGAGGATAACGACGGCGCCTTCCAGGCCCTTGGCGCCGTGGACAGTCATGACGCGGACCTGACCGGAGGCCTGATCGGTTTCCCGCTTCACCTCGGATGCGCCGCGACGGACGGAAACGATGAACTCGGTAAGGCCCGCATCGGCGCGCGCACCGAACGCCTCGGCCAGATTCAGAAGCTCCTCGATGGCGTCCAGGCAGCCGGGTCCTAGCCTTGCAGCGAAGGCGTCGCGGCCGCCTTCCGCTTCGAGAACGTGTGAAAAGAAATCGAACGGGCTCGCGCCATGCGCCAGCTCATGCCACCGGCGCAAGCGCCCGGCAGCGGCGGCATAGCGTTCGCTTCCCGAACCCGCCGCGCCCTTCTCCGCCAAGGCTTGCCAAAGCGATGTCTCCCGGCCTTGCGAAAGCGCGAACAAATCGTCGTCGCCAAAGCCGAACAGGGGGCTTTTCAGAACCTCGCCGAGCGCGAGATCGTCCTGGGGCTGAAGTATCGCGCCCGCGAGCGCCAACAAATCCATCGCGGCAAGCTCGTCCAGAAGCGCCATCCGGTCTGCGCCCGAAACCGGCACACCCTCGCGTTTCAGCGCCGCCTGCAGAAGCCGCGCCATCGGCTGGCGCTTGCGGAGCAGAATGAGGATGTCGCCGGGCTCGATAGGGCGGCCTGCGGAGGCGAGCGGCTCGCCAGTCGCAAGCCAGTGCTTGACCTTCGCCGCAATCCTCGCGGCAAGCGCCTCCGCCGGGCTCTTGCCGGGCGCGCAGCCAGCCGCGACCGCATCCCAGACGCTCCCTTTCGCCTCCGGCTGGCCCCGCTCCGGCTCCCAAAGCTCGACGAGGCCGCCCGCCGCGCGCCGGTAGGCGACATGCGGGACACGCTCGCCATCCCGCAATCCCGGCACGGCGCCGGCCACGCCGTCCACCGCTTCGAGAACTGGCGCGAGCGTCCGGAACGACAGGTCGAGATCGACCGTGCGCCAGCCGAAACCCGCCTCGCGCGCCTTCCGCTCGTAGATCGCGCCGAAGCGCTGAAGCTCCTCCGGCCTTGCCCCCTGGAAGCCGTAGATGGACTGCTTTTCGTCGCCCACCGCGAACAGGGTCGGGACGGTATCGCGCACGCCATGCCCCGAAAAAAAGTCCGAAGTCAGCATCTCCACGATCCGCCACTGCGCCGGGCTCGTGTCCTGGGCCTCGTCGACCAGAATGTGATCGATCCGCGCATCGAGCTGATAAAGCACCCAGTCGGCGGCGTCCGCGCGCGAGAGCAGGGCCAGCGTCCGCTCGATCAGATCCTCGAAATCGACGGCGGCGCGGGCGCGCTTTTCGGCCTCGTAGCGGTCGTAGATCGCAACCGTCAGGCGCAGGAGCGCTGCCGTCGCGGTCACGGCCTTGAGGCCGCAGAGCTTCTGATCGATCTCGAAAAAGGTCGCCTGCGCGGATGTCAGGCGCTCGTTCGATGCCGGGTTCCTGGCGCGCACATCCTTTGTCATGATAGAGCTGCGCGGCTTATCATCTTTGGTCAGGAAGGCGGCCTTCAACGCGGCGAGCTTCAGATCGGCGCTATCGGCGCTCGCCACGGCCTGAAATCGGGCCTTGGCTTTCTGATCGTTGTCTCGGCCTTCCGACAGCGCTGCTATCGCGCCGGCGAGCGTATGCTTGTCCAATAGGGAAGTGGCCTCGGCCGCGAGGCTCTCCCGCGTGTCCCCGGTGTCGAGGAGAAACACGCCGCGCAGCCGGGCCTCGACGCCATCCACGGGATCCGCGGTTGTCGAAAGCCGCAACAGATGCGCGATCTCATGCCGATGCCCAAGCATGGCCTTAAGCGCCTTCGCGAAATCGGCCTCGCTCGCGTAAGCCACAACCTCGGTGAGCGCGTCGCGCAACGGTCCGGCCGAAGCGTCCGCGAAGGCCTGCGCAGTCGCCTCCGTGAGCGCGTCGCGGGCCTCCTCCTCCGTCATCACCGCGAAGCCCGGCGGCACGTTGGCCTCGAAGCTGTAGCGGCGCAGGATGCGCTCGCAGAAACTGTGGATGGTCAGGATGGCGAGCCCGCCCGGCGCATCGATCACGGCGGCGAACAGGGATCGCGCGATGGCCGTTTCCTGCTCGTCCGGCGCGCGCGCGAGCAACTTGACGAGATGCGCTGTCAAAGCCTCGTCTTCGGCGGTGGCCCACTTGCCAAGCTCGGCCAGCACGCGGCTTTCCATTTCGGCGGCGGCGTTCTTTGTGAAGGTGAGGCACAGAATCGAGCCGGGGCTCGCGCCCGACAGAAAAAGCCGAAGGATGCGCCGCACGAGCACATGCGTCTTGCCTGTTCCGGCATTCGCCCGCACGAAGGCCGAAACGCCCGGATCGGCGGCAGACTGCTGCTTTTTCTCGGCGTCCAGCAACGCCTTCTGATCGCCCACCGGCTCAGTCATCGCCGCCCTCGTCGTCCGCCTCGCCCGCCGACCATTCCTTCACGCGGCCAAGATGCGCATAAGGGTCGTACGCCGCCTTGTCGCGAAAGACTGCGCGCATCTGATAGTCATAGGGCGTTGCGGGATCGTCGAACAGCGCGATGCGCTCGACGACGGCGGCGCGCGTCTCCGCTATGATCTCGGCGCTCGGTTTCTTCAGCTCGACGGCGTCGCCCGGAGGCTGGCCGCCCGTGGCCACAATATAGGAAAGATGCGCCGCGCTCCCCTGCGGCACGCCGGCGAAGGCGCCGTCCACAGCCAGCATGCCCTCCAGCGCAAGCTGCGGCGCGTCGCGTCGCGCTGAGTTTCTGGCGGCGCTCATGCTCGTCTTGAAATCGTAGATGCGAAGCGAGCCGTCGCTGACGAGGTCTATGCGGTCGGCGCGCGCCGTGATCTCGAACGGCCCCGCCGGCGCATCGAGCCGCAGCTTGCCGCCGACCTCGCTTTTCAGCGCGCGGATGTCGGCGCGGCGCGCGGCTTCCGTGCTCGCGAACCACTCGGCGAAGCGGGCGAAGCGCGGACGCCAGAACGGCGCGTTCTGAAGGTTGAAGCCAAGCTCATGCGCGGACCGGTCGAGGCATCGCACCAACTCCGCCGCCGCGTCCGCCGGAAGCTCGCGCGGATAGGTATCAAAGAAGCGATGCAGCGCCGAGTGATAGAGAATGCCCTTGTCGCGCGTATCCTGCGTGTCGCCGATGCCGCGCAGCGGCTCCAGGCCGAGAATTGTGCGGGCGTAAATCGCATAAGGGTTGGCGAGCCATGTTTCGATGGCGGTGACGCTCAGGCGGCGCGGCCTTGCGGCGACGGGCGGCGTTGGGGCGGGGCGCTGCGCGGGGGCGACGTTCGCAGGCGCGCGCTGCATCCGCGCCCAGGCAAGCCACGGACTCTCCGGCTCAAGCGTTTTCAAGAGGCCCGCGCCCGAAGCCAGCGCCACGATGCGCGCGACCCACCGGCTGGGGCGCGTTAGAGAGCCGTCGACCCGCCGCGAGCGCGTCAGCACGACTTTCGGCGCGGCGGCGGCCAGAGCCGCGAAGTCCTGCGCCGACTGGCCGAGGCGCCGCTCCTCCGGGGACAAGCCCACAAAAGCCCGGTCGCGCCGGTTGAGCCACGGGCTTGGGCCGGGAGCGCGCGGCCATGAGCCTTCGTTCAGGCCGCCCAGCACGATCACATCGGCGGAGAGCAGGCGAAAGTCGAGCGGCGTCCGCAGGAACAGGCGGGGATGCGGGTCTTTTGCGCGGTTGGTTCGGGCGTTCGAGCAAATTTCGCCGAAGAGCTGGGCGTAATCGGCAAGGCCGAGCGTCATCGCGGTGGGCGCAAGGCTCGCGGCGGCTTCCAGCGTCGAACGTTCATCCTCATCCCCGCCGGACTTAGTAAGCCGAAGCTCGGCGAGTTCCGCCATGACCTCGATGTGCGCCGCGGTCCATTCGCCGAACGCGAGGGGCGCATCGGCCTTGGATGTCAGCGGCGCCAGCGCGTCTAGCAGGTGCTGCGCAAAGCTGCGCGCCGCCTCCCATTCCGCCGCCTCGATCCGGCGCATCGCTGGGTGGCGCGCTTCCCCCGCCGCAATCGCCGCATGCTCGGCGCGGGCCAGGGCTTCCGGAGCGCCCGTCATCGAGGAAGGCCGCCACATCTGCCTCAAGACGCCTAGGTCGAGGACTTCAGCGTGGCGGCGGATCGCGCGCGCGTCCTCGCCTTGCGCGAGCCGCAAGAGCGCGACCAGGTCCTCCGGTTTCGCGTTCGCGGCGGCGAGAACGGCGCGCGACGCAAGCGCGTCGGGGCCGGGCGCATCCGCGGGCTTGACGGCGCCCCACCGCGTCAGCGCATGGCGCACCCTCTCGATCAGCTTTTCGTCCGGCGTGACAAGCGCGGCGGTCGCGCCCTTGGTGTCGAGCGCGTCGCGCAGGATGAGCGCGATCGCCGCCGCTTCCTCATGGATAGCCTCCGCCTCGATGAGCGACAATCCCGGCGCGGGAGGCTCGCCAGCCGTCTTCAGGGCCTTGGCGGCGCCCGCCCATTGCGCGGTGGTGGAGGCGGGGCGCAGCGCTTCGCTGAGGAAGGCCGCGCGCCTCCGCTTCACCGCTTCGGCGGGCGAATTCAGGTCGCGAACGGTATCGCGGCCCACATCGAGGCGCGCCAAAAGCTGGTGCAGGCCGTGCTGCGGGTGCTCGGGATGGTTCTCTATCGCGGCCCAGGACGGCGCGTCGAGGTCGCGGTCGAGGCCTTGCAGCACAATCGCGGAGTTGGCGCGCCGGGCAAGCGTCTCCATCAGCGCCATTGTCGCGGCCACGCTGCCGGTCGAGCCGGCCACGATGACGGGCGCGCGGCTCTCGCGTATGAACTCCGCCTCGATAGCCATCATCCGGTTGCGCCGCTCCTGCGGGTCTAGCTTTCCGGCGCGCGCCTTGTGCGCCTCCCAGCTTCTGCGCACGGCGCGCAAGAGCTGAAGCGCCAGCTGCTCGCCGCCGGAAGATTGAGCGGCGTCGAGCATGTCGATGCGCGAAAAGTCGGCGGCGTCGGACTGCGCCTCGTCCAGAAGCGCGGCGATCTCGCTCGCAATGGCGGCGGCGCTTGCGGCGCGCACGTCAGCGAATAGGCGCTCGCCGGGCTCAAGCTTCGTGCTGCGCATATCGGCGGCGGCTTTCATGATGCGCGCGCAGAGCTGGATGCGACGTTCCAGCTCCTCGAAGGCGGGCGGGATCGCGAGCGCCTTTTCAAGAAGGGCGACCGCCGCAGGCGTTGAGGCCATCCGCGTCCCATAAGCCGCGAACAGGTCGAGCGGATCGGCCTCGCCGAGCACGCGGATGCGCGGCAGGAAGGTCGCCTGGTTGGGCGAAAGCCAGAGGAATTCGAGCTTCAGGGGCTCGACGGCGGCCTGCGACGGCAGGTAGATCGTCAGCGCGGGCAGGTCGTGCGGCTCGGGCGCGCCCGCGTTCCAGATCGAGCCGTCGAGGACGGAGGCGGCGAGCGACTTCAGGAAGGGCGCGGCGGAGGGGCTGTTCAGCACGCGCGGCGCGCCGGAAAATGGCCCGCGCGCCTCAAGCCCTGCGACGCCGTCCTTCATTCAAAGTGCTTTCCGCTTCCAAAAGAGCTTGCGGCGTCCCGACATGCATCCAAGTTCCGTCGAGAACCGCGCCGAACAAGGCATCCCGGGCGATGGCCCGGTCGAAAATCGTGTTCAGGGAAAAGGCCGTTTCGCGGACGCCCTCGAAAAGCGCCGGAGTAAGGATCGACACGCCGGCAAAGACATAGGCGGCGTCCTCGCCTTTCTTCCTGCGCTTGAGCCGCCCGGACTCGTCCAGATGAAAATCGCCGTGACCGTCATAGCCGATGCTGGCGTCGCACCGCGCAAGTAGCAAGAGCGCGCTCATGCGGGCAGGGTTCCACGCCGCGATCAGCATCGTCAAGTTCGAGCGCGCGCCCTCGCTCCACACCGAATCCGAGTTGTGCACGATGAAAGCGCCGCCGCCGAGATGGGGCAGGGCCTTCTTCACGCCGCCGCCCGTTTCGAGCACGCAATCGCGCTCGTCGGAAATCACGATCCGGGGCGACGAGCGGCCGCGCAAATGCGCTTCGATCTGGTCCGCGAAATGGTGGACGTTGACGACGGCGCGCTCTACGCCCGCCTCCGCGAGCCGGTCGAGCGCATGATCGATCAGCGCGCGCCCCCGCAGCGTGACGAGCGGCTTCGGAACGCGCTCCGTGAGCGGGCGCATCCGCGTGCCGAGCCCCGCGGCGAGCACCATCGCGGCCTCGATCCGGCCGCTCTCCGCGCTGTCCTTATCCAAACCGGCTCCCCTCTAGCCGCGCGCGCCGGTTGCGATGCTGGCGTCCTGCGCGGCGTTCAGATTCGCTTCATACCATGCGAGAAGCGGCTTGAGATCCGGGTGAGACAGGTTTCTGAACAGATAGTGCGCGATGCGTGGCAAATGCGCCAGATAGCCGTGCTTGCCGTCGCGCAGGGAAAGGCGGGCGAAGATGCCGAGGATCTTGGTGTTCCGCTGCGCGCCGAGGATGGCGTAGGCCTTTGCGAAGGTGGCGCGGTCGAAACCGGGGCCGGCCTTCGCGGCGCCGTCGCAATAGCGCTCGAACAGCGCGCGCTCGCTTTCTTCCGGCACTTCGAGGCGCGCATCCTGGAGCAGCGAAACGAGATCGTAGGCGGGATGGCCCCACACCGAGTCCTGGAAGTCGATGACGCCGAGGCGGCCGAGGCCCTGCCGCTCCGCGCACAGAAGAAGGTTCGGCGAATGGTAATCGCGAAGCACGAGGTCCTTCTCCTGCGCTTCGAGCCAATCGAGGGAAGGGCGCCACGCCTCGAAAAATGTATGAGCGAGCGTCTCGCGCGGAAGGGCGGCGGGCGAAAGCTTGAAATACCACTCGATGAGCAGGTCCAGCTCGACTTCGACGGCCTCGCGGTCGTAGTCGGGCGCGCGGTAAAAGGCGCCGCCGGGCAAAGGGAGCTCGCGCGGCGGCTTCGAGGCGCGGATTGCGAGCAGGCCATCGGCGGCGAGGGCGTAAAGCGGCTCAAGCGGCTCGCCCTCCGCGATCAGCGCGCCAAAGACTGCGTCGCCCAGGTCTTCGATGAGGTAGAGGCCGCGGTCGAGGTCGTACGCCGATACGGCCGGCGCGCTCAAGCCGGCCTTGGTGCGCAGCCAGTCCGTAATCGCGAGGAACGACGCGCCCTTGCGGGCAAGATGCGCGATTTCGCAATAGGGACGGCCATCGCGGATCGGCGGCCCGTCGCTGACCGGCGGCCAGTCCATGAGCATGGCGGTTTCGCCGCCTCGCACGAGCCGCGAGAACAGCCGGGCCGACGCGTCGCCGCGGACGCCGATGCAGCGTGCGCCGCCCCAGCCGCTGGCGTCGAGGAATGCGCTGACCTCGCGGAAGCGCGCGAGCCTCTTTTCCCAGGCGCCGAAGCCCGAAAGGGCGACCCGGCGCGAATCGCCCTCGCCTTCGATGCGCACCTCAAGGCGATCCGGCGGCAAACTGCAGCCGATGGCGTCCGGCCATTCGGCCAGAACGGCGCCGGTTTCGCACAATTCGCGGAAGCCGATTTCCTCCTCCTCGCCGGGGCGGAGGCGGTAGAAATCGCAGTGGCAGACCGTATGGCGGGGCGCGGCGTAGGCGTGCACGAGCTGATAGGTCGGGCTCGTCGCCGCGTCCTCGACGCCAAGCGCCGGCAGCAAGCCTTGCGCAAACGTCGTCTTGCCCGCGCCGAGGTCGCCGTAAAGCCCGATGAAATCGACCGGCGAGACGAAGGGCGCGAGCCTGCTCGCCAGCGCCTTCATTGCCTCGGGAGTAGCCAAATCCCACACAGCCTGCCTCAAAATGCTATTGAAAAACGATACGGCTCATGGTTCGACAAGCTCACCATGAGGTCTAAGCCGTTGAGAAATCTCGACCTCATCCTGAGACTGTCGAAGGATGAAGACTCAATTTCCACATTTCCGCGTCCTTGCTAAGTTCATTGTCTCCGAGGCGGAAAGGCTGGAGACTTAACCATAAAGGTGGGCGTTATTGCGGGAATCCCGCTAAATTGTGACGGCTGCGGGCGGTGAGAAGTCGCGCGCGTGACGTGCAAGCGCAACAGCTCTTCGTAATTGAGCTCAGCCGCCAACAGCGTTACGGTTTCCGTTCCTCGCCTCCGCTCCCGGATGTGTCAATATGGAACTCTCGCGCGCCGTGCGCGCCGCGCGCAAATCTGCCTTCGATGTCGGTGGCGCCGCTTGCGCCCGTTATTCGCATGTGCGCCAGGAAGCTGAGCAGCTCCCAGGTCTTCGCCGCCACCGCTTGCGCGCGCGGCAACCATTTGGGATCGCCCGCCAGCACTTCCATGTAATGCCCCTTGATCGTCGCCGCGCACGATCCGGATGGCGTCACAACGTAGTCGTAATGCTCCAACCGCCGGATCGTCTCGCGTGCGAAAAAGGCTGCCGCCTTCATCGCACCTGCGTTTAAGGCGGGTTGCCCGCAGCAAGTCTCACCGAGCGGCGCCTCGACCTCGCAGCCAGAAGCCTCAAGCAGCTGGATGGCGGCGAAGCCAAGCGTTGGCCGGATCAGATCGGCAAGGCACGTAACCAGGAGCCCAACTCGCGGTTTGCTATCCTGCGATAATCCGTTCGGGTCAACCATGACACGCCTGTGACGGCCCCCCCCTCGCAGAAAAACAGCTGGATCACTTGGGAATGACCCACGGGATCAAATATTGCTGGACTGCAACCAGGCCGCCGAGCATGAGCGTGAGGACAATGCTGTGCCAGAAGGTGCGGGCGAAAACCTCGCCCTCCTTGCCCGACATCTTCGTGACGGCGACGCCGGTCGCAATGTTCTGGGGAGAGATCATCTTGCCCATCACGCCGCCCGCGGAGTTGGTCGCCGCGAACAGCACGGGATCGAGGTTGAGTTGCCGCGCCGCGACGACCTGCAGATTTCCGAACAGCGCGTTTCCCGACGTATCGCTTCCCGAAAGCATGACGGCGACCCATCCGAGGAACGGCGAAAGCAGGACAAAAAACGCTCCTGTCGAGGCCACGCCCTTGCCGAGCGTATAGGCGAGGCCCGAGTAGTTCATGAGATAGGCGAGCGAGATGATCAGCATCACCGTGATGACGGCCAGCCAGGATTGGCGGATAGTCTCGCCGATGCAGCCGAAGAAGGCGCGCACAGGCAGGCGCACAGCGATGGCGGTGACGATCGCGGCGAGCAGGATGGCCGTTCCCGTTCCGAGCGGCTGGAAGGTCCAGATCGCGTCATAGGGCTTGCCATTGTAAAGCGTTATGGAAATCGCGCGATGCAAACCCGGCCATTCGATCTTCTGCTGCGCAACGCCGGCCACCTTGTAGGAGGTCCACACGATCACGGTTGCGGACACGATGATCCAGGGGAGCCACCCCTGCCAGTCCGGCACGACGGACTTGGAGCGGCGGCCTTCCATGGAATGCGCAACCCTGAATTCCGGGTCGTCCGCCGGCGTCCAAACCTGGAGGAATAGCAACGTGGCGGCCAGCGAGCCGAGCGACGAAAGCACATCGGTTAAGGTGTAATCGATGTAGTTGGAGGCGATAAATTGGGCGGCCGCGAAGCTGCCGCCCGAGACGAGCAGAATCGGCCAGATTGCGCGGATCGAGCGCCAGCCGCCATAAAGCGCCATCACATAGAAGGGCAGAATGATCGCTATTACGGGCAACTGCCGTCCGATCATCGCGCCGAGCGTCGCCGCGGGCAGGCCGGTCACTGCGCCAAGCACAGTCACGGGAACGCCGAGCGCGCCGAACGCGACAGGCGCGGTGTTGAAGATCAGGACGAACACCAGAGCTTCGAGCGGCGGGAAGCCGACCAGAATCAAAAGCGAGCTGGTGATCGCGACAGGCGTTCCGAAGCCCGAAACTCCCTCCAGCAAGGCGCCGAAGCAGAAGCCAACCACCACAAGGACGACGCGCCGGTCGTTCGGCAGATAGCTTGCGACCCAGTTGCGGAAAGCGTCGAAACGGCCGGAGCGCACTGCAACATTATACAGCAGCAGTGCGTTCGCCACGATCCACATCACCGGCCAGAGCGCGAAGACGGCGCCGTTCGCAACCGCGTTAAAAGCCAGATGTGGCGGCATCTTCCATAAATAGATTGCTATCGCCAGACCCGCCGCGAGCCCCGCAGCCGCCGAAAGCCAAGCCGGCAGGCGCAGCAGGCCCAGACACACAAGCACCGTCACAATCGGCGAGATCGCCACCAGAAAGGACAGCCCCAAACTATCCGCCACCGGCGTCAAAAGCTGACTGAACATCGCATACCCCGTTCGTTTGCCTCACCTAGGTTTTTTTCATGCGCTGCATCGCAAGCGCCCGCGGAGCTCTTTATCGTCTCTCCACGGCAGGATCGACCTCCGCCCGCCTTGGCAATCGAGGCCCCGTTGCCGGCCGCCTCCAGGCTGATTGTAAGATGGCGTTGTCTGTTAAGATGTTGGTAATATAACCTTACCAATATCGTCAACTGGAATAGCGATATTGCCAAATAGACGTTTGGCGAATGCCTTGACGCCGGCGCCCGCGTTGGTATGGAATCCGCTCCATCCCTTTGGAGTGCCGATGAATGCGAGAACCCATACGGACGCCGAAAATTGCAGATACGATAGCCGATCACCTCGAAAAGCTGATCCTGGAAGGCGTTTTGCGTCCGGGTGAGCGACTGGTGGCGGAGCGCGATCTGGCGGAACGCTTTGGCGTCTCGCGGCCGTCGCTGCGCGAGGCGCTCGACGCGCTTGCGCGGCGCGGGCTTATCGTCACCGGCAAGTCCGGGACTCACATTGCGCAATTTTTGTCGCCGCTGATGAAGCCGCTGGCGGCTTTGATGCAAGACCGGCCGCACGTGACCGCGGACTATTTTGAGTTCAGGGGTATCCAGGAATCCTGCGCGGCGCGATTTGCCGCGCAAAGAGCTACCGGCGTGGACCGTGAAGCCATTCGCCAGTGCGTCGACCGGATGACCAAGGCTCACGCTCTCGACGATCCCGCGCAGGAAGGCGAAGCGGACGTCGATCTCCATCTGCTTATTTACGAAGCTTCGCACAATGTCGTGCTGCTGCATATTATGCGCGCGCTCGCGGATCTCTTGCGCAGCAACATATTCTACAGCCGTTCGCAGCTCTACCTGCGGGCAGGTGTACGTGACGAACCTTGCGCAGCAACATATTCTACAGCCGTTCGCAGCTCTACCTGCGGGCAGGTGTACGTGACGAACTGCTCAAACAGCATCTCGCCCTCGCTGAAGCCCTGCTAGCCGGAAACGCCGAGGCCGCTGAGGCGGCCGCCGCCGGCCACATGCGCTTCACGTTCGAGACGGTCGAGGAGATCCGCCGGGATAGGGTGCGTGTCGAGACCTCGCTGCAGAGAATTGGGCGGAACGATTTACTCGCGCGTCAGAGTTGATAGCGCTGCAAAAAACGGAGATTTGTGCGAATTCGTTCGCCGGCGGGGCTTGGCCTGATCGGCGCCTTCGGCCTTCGCCAAAAGCTCGGCAACCTCGGCCTTCAACTGCGCCTCGATCTTGGCCGCATGCTCATAAGACATCGCGCTGTGCTTGCTGGCGTTGGCGTGGATCTTCGTTCCGTCCAGACCTACCGTCCCCAACTTCAGCAGGCCCATTTCGTGCGCCAAAAGCAAAATCTTGACGAACAACGCCTCGATCTCCTTCAAAAAGCCTCTGCGGAAGGCCGCGATGGTGTCGTGATCGGGGTTCTGATTGGCCGCCACGAAGCGGCAAGCGACCAAGTCGTAAGTCGCCCGGTCCGACGCTGCTAGTGGCCCGCGCGCAGGAGTCCTCAAACCCGACTTGAACAGTGAACTGGGATTTTTCGCCCTTTTTTGCCTTTAAGTCATTGATTTTGCTAGGTCGGATTTGGCGAGAGCATCAAAATGTAGTGCCATTTTCTACGACATTTTGGCTTTGACAGAGGCCATAAATCGGTTTTCTGTAGTGCTCCTGAGGGAGCGGCCATGTTTTTCCGCATCAAAAAGTCGGGCGAACGCGCCTATCTGCAGGTGGTCGAGAACAAGCGCGTCGATGGCGCCGTGCGCCAGTCAGTGATCGCCAATCTCGGACGCGCCGATGCGTTGAAGGAGTCCGGCGCTCTCGCCTCGCTTCTCGCCTCCGGCGCCAAACTCTGCGACCAGGTGATGCTCATCGACGCCTGCGACAAGAACGAGAACAGCGCCTTCACCGTTTCGGCCAAGCGCATCGGAGGGCCGCTCTTGTTCGGCAAGCTGTGGGAGCGGCTCGGCATCGCGGGCGTGCTGAAGGAGATGCTGAAGGACCGCGCCTTCGAGTTCGCCGTCGAGCGCGCCGTGTTTGCCGCCACGCTCCACCGGTTGTTCGTCTCGGGATCGGACCGCGACTGTGTTTCGTGGCTGGAGGATTACGAGATCCCCGGCGTCGAAGGACTGTCCCTCCACCATTTCTACCGCGCCATGGCCTGGCTCGGCGAGGAACTGGAGGAGAAGCCGGCGGAGGCCCTGGCGCCGCGCTGCGTCAAGGACGTCATCGAGGAGAAGCTGTTCGACAAGCGGCGCGATCTGTTCAGCAATCTCTCCGCCGTGTTCATGGACACGACCAGCCTGTCCTTCTACGGCGAGGGCGGCGAAACGCTGGGCGAGCACGGCTACTCGAAGGATTTCCGGCCCGATTTGAAGCAGATGATCCTGGGGCCCGTCGTGGATGGCAAGGGGCGCCCCATCTGCACGGAGATGTGGCCCGGCAATACCGCCGATGTGAAGACGCTGCTGCCGGTGATCGACCGTCTCCGCCAGCGCTTCGCCATCGGCCGCATTTGCATGGTCGCCGATCGCGGCATGATCTCGGCTGAGACCATTCAAGGGCTGGAAGAGCGTCGCCTTGAGTATGTCCTCGGGGCGCGCGAGCGGACGGACGCGCTGGTGAGAACGGCCGTGCTCAATGACAGCGCCGCCTTCACGCCGCTTCTCATCGAGCGGGCGAAAGGCCAGACGCAGCTCTTCGTCAAGGAGGTCAAAGTCGAGGGCAGGCGGTACATCGTCTGCCGCAACGAGGCCGAGGCGGAAAAAGACAGGAAGGACCGCGAAGCCATTGTGGCCGCCCTGCAAGCTCAGTTGAAGCGCGGCGATAAGGCTCTCGTTGGCAACTCCGGCTACCGGCGGTATTCGCGCAAAAGCAAGGAGGCCGAGGGCAAACAGGTCTTCGAGATCGACGCAGGCAAATTGGCCGGCGAGGCGCAATTTGACGGTATTTTTGTCCTGCGAACCAACGCCAAAATCACGGCGCTGCAGGCGGTTTTGCGCTACCGCGACCTCCTGCAGGTGGAGGACCTCTTCCGGCGCGGCAAGGCCATCATGCGGACGCGCCCGATCTTCCACTCCTCCGACGCCGCCATCCGCGGCCACGTCTTTTGCTCCTTCCTCGCGCTCGTCATGCAAAAGCATCTCGACGATCTCGCCAGGGAGGCTGACGCCGTTCCCGAATGGCGCGTGCTTCTCCGCGATCTGGACCGGCTCCAGCAGACCCGCATTCAGCACAACGGCAAGGATTGGCTGGTGCGCACCGACGCCACCCCGGCCGTGACCGCGCTCTTCCGGCAGGCAGGCGTCGCGCTACCGCCGAGGGCGCTGCAAACAGCGCCGCCACCGGCGCAGTCAACTACTCAGCCCGTCAGGAAACGCCGCGGACGCCCAAGGCGTAGTGCTACGTCATATTGAATTTCGACAGTTTCTCTTTCAATTCAGAAACTTGCGCAAAAGCGGTGTTCAAGTCGGGTCAAGGACGCGCGGCAAGCGCGCCGAAGGCTTGTCCTTGACAACTCCGAGCACGATGGCATGCCCGCTATCGCCACCGAAATCGCGCAGCGCCTTCTGACCGCCGGCCGGCTCGACGAAGCTTGGTCTGCGATCGACGCCGTCGAAGCAAGCGGACCCCGCTGGCTCCCCTATGTGTGGGAAACGAACGCGCCTCGCAGTCATCGCGCCAAGAGCTGATCCCCCTGTCGCCTGTTAGGGGGGCTTACCGGCATCGACCCTCACTGTAGCCGAAAAAAGCGTATCCGTTGCGGCGGCATCACCTTCAATTTCCGTTCTTTTCGCGCGAGACTTGCCGCAGAAGCGAGAACGGAGATGAGCGCTCATGCAAAGTGACAGGCATCAGCACGAGTTCATACGGCATAACGGCTACCGGCGGTTCGAGGCGATCACGGGGGAGCCGCGCCGGCAATGGAGCGATGAAGAGAAGGCGCGGATTGTGTCGGAGAGCTTTGCTCCCGGCGCAAATATCTCGGCTGTGGCGCGGCGTCATGGCGTGAGCGGCGGCTTGCTGCATAAATGGCGCGGTCAGGCCCGGCAAGCGGCTGCATCCACGGCGCCGTTCATTCCGATCACGCTGGCGGATGGCGGCGGCGGCGGAGAGGAAGATGGGGCCATAGCGTCTTGCGGCGCAATCGAGATCGAGCTTGCGGGCGCGCGCGTCCGCGTCGAGGGCGCGGTCGGCAAGGCGGCGCTCAAAACCGTGCTGGCGGCGCTGCGCGAAACGGCATGATCGGGATTTCCGGCGGCCGGCGCATTTTCCTGGCGACGCAGCCAATCGACTTCAGAAAGGGCATGGACACCATCGCCGCGCTGGTGTCGGAGGCGCTGAAAGCCGATCCCTTTTGCGGCGATATGTTCATCTTCCGTCCGAAGCGATGCGACCGTTTGAAAATCCTGGTTTGGGACGGCTCCGGGCTGATCTTGGCTACGAAGCGGCTTGAGGAGGGGCGCTTTTGCTGGCCGCCGGCGCGCAACGGGACGATTGAGCTCAGCGCCTTGCAGATGTCCATGCTGCTCGAAGGCCTGGCGTGGACCAAGGCGCCGGTCAAAGCCGTGAGGCGTCCAGTAAAAGCTGCTTAAAACGAGCGATTTTACTGGAGGAGCGGGCGCGCTCTCGCATAGGTTGCGGTCGTCATTTTCGACCTCTCCGCTTTGCCATCCGATCCAGAGCAGCTCAAAGGAAAGCTCATTGAGCTGGCGAGCGCTGCCGAGGAGGCCGCTGCTGCTGCGGAAGAAGCGGCCGCCCAGCGCGACGCGGCGCTGGCGGAGAACGAGAAGCTTCTTTACATCCTGGCTGCATTCAAGCGCTCCTTGTTTCGGAAAG
>CAVWOB010000003.1:0-42477 GCA_963756335.1 uncultured Alphaproteobacteria bacterium | reverse complement strand
TATTGGGTTCGTTTTGCAAAAACGTGTGTGTTTTGCGGTATCATGATACCGCACAGGCGCCATCTTGAGAGAAGGCTGCTCCAGTCCCTTGCGGGGCTCATCTTGATGTTGCGGGGGAGCTGAAATAGAATTGGCCGGACCCGGGTGGGGCAGGGGTCCGGCCTTTCTGGGCACTTGAGAGGGAAATGATCGAAGCAATCCTTGGGCGTGGATTGCGTGGGATCATTAACAAGGACACTTACGCATGTTCACCAATGAGGAGAACTATCGAACTTGTTAACCGGCTGAGCTACAAGTTCGCGTTACGCTTGCGCCTCGTTAAGAACACAACTACCGCGGGAGTGCCTGGAACGCAACTTTTTTTGGACTTCTTTTTCAGGAATTCGCCTTAAGGTTGCGAAAAAGTCACAGAGGCGGCCGCATGACCCAGCTTGCCCTCATTACAGGCGGAGCCGTCCGGATCGGCAAAGCGATAGCGCTTCGGCTGGCTGAAGCTGGCTTCACCGTTGCGATTCAGTATCTTAATTCAAGGGAGGACGCCGAGGCCACCGTAGCGGCCATCGAGGCGAAGGGCGGCGGCGCAGCCTGTTTTCAGGCAAACCTTTCCCAGCACGCTGAGGTTGAGCGGCTTATCCCAGAGGTATCCACAACCCTGGGTAGCATAACCTGTCTGATCAACAACGCCTCCTATTTCGGCGACGACCGGGCGCAGACGCTGACCGAAGAAAGCTGGCGCGCGCATCTTGCGATCAACCTGACGGCGCCCGTCTTCCTCGCGCAGGCCTTCGCGGCGCAACTGCCGGCGAACGAAACGGGCAACATCGTCAACATCGTCGATCAGCGCGTGCTTCGTCCCAATCCGCTGCACTTCTCCTATACGGTGAGCAAGTCCGCGCTGTTCGCCGCGACGAAAACGATGGCGCAGGCTTTCGCGCCGCGCATCCGCGTCAACGCCATCGGCCCCGGCCCGACGCTGAGGAGCATCCACCAGAGCGAGGAAGACTTCGAGCTCGAACGGCGATCGATGCCGCTGGGCCACGGAACGGCGCCGGAAGAAATCGCCGGCGCCGTGGCTTTCATCCTCTCCGCGCCTTCCATGACAGGCCAGATGATCGCGCTCGACGGCGGCCAGCATCTCTTATGGCAAACCCCGGATATCCGCGTTAAATAACGCTTCATGCCCGGCACTGAGGACATCGTCGAGGTCAGCTCCGGCGGCCTGCCACCGGACGGCGCAGAGGCTGCGCCGGAGGCCGGGCCGCAGGTCATCGCCCGCTATGTGAAGCATCTCAAGAGCGGCCCCGGCGTCTATCGCATGATGGATAAGGCCGGCGAGGTGATCTATGTCGGCAAGGCGCGCAGCCTGAAAAACCGCGTGCAGAACTACACGCGGCTCGGCGGCCACACGAACCGCATCGCGGCCATGATCCGCGCGACCGCGTCCATGGAGTTCATGAACACGGGCACGGAAGCCGAGGCGCTGCTGCTCGAAGCGAACCTCATCAAGCGTTTCAAGCCGCGCTACAACGTGTCGTTCAGGGACGACAAGTCCTTCCCCTACATCGTCATGCGCCGCGACCAGGAGGCGCCGCAAATCGCCAAGCATCGCGGCGCGCGCACGCTCGCCGGCGACTATTTCGGCCCCTTCGCGAGCGCGGGCGCCGTCAACCGGACCATCAACACGCTGCAGCGCGCCTTTTTCCTGCGCACCTGCTCGGACAGCGTTTATGAGAGCCGCACGCGCCCGTGCCTCCTGTTCCAGATCAAGCGCTGCGCCGCGCCCTGCACGCGCGAGATCGAGCTTGAGGATTACGGGAAGCTCGTGGACGAGGCGATGGCCTTCCTCTCCGGCAAGACCGACGCCGTGCAGCGAAAGCTGAATGCGATGATGGAGGAGGCGGCGGAGAAGCTCGAATTCGAGCGCGCCGCGAAATATCGCAACCGGCTGTGGGCGCTGGCGCATGTGCAGGCGCACCAGGGCATCAACCCGCGCGGCGTCGAGGAAGCCGATGTGTTCGCCATCGCGCAGGAAGGCGGACAGACCTGCATCCAGGTCTTCTTCTTCCGCAACAACCAGAACTGGGGCAACCGCGCCTATTTTCCGCGCGCCGACCGCAGTCTCGCCGCGGCCGAAGTGCTCGGTTCGTTCATCGCGCAATTCTATGACGGCAAGCTCGTGCCGCGCTGCGTGCTTCTGTCCGAGGAGGTCCCGGAGCAGGCGCTGATCGCGGAAGCCTTGTCGACGAAGCTCGGGCGCAAGGTCGAGGTAGCGACGCCGAAGCGCGGCGAGAAGCGCGAGCTTGTCGAGCACGCGTTCCACAACGCGCGCGAGGCGCTGGGCCGCAAGCTCGCCGAAAGTTCGAGCCAGGGCAGGCTGCTAGCGGGCGTTGCGGCCGTGTTTGGGCTGGAGCGCACGCCGCGCCGCATCGAGGTGTACGACAATTCGCACATCATGGGCTCGAACGCCGTCGGCGCGATGATCGTCGCCGGGCCGGAAGGCTTCGCGAAGAACCAGTATCGCAAGTTCAACATCAGGTCCGCCGATCTCACGCCGGGCGACGACTTCGCCATGATGCGCGAGGTGCTGACGCGGCGGTTCAAGCGGCTCTTGAAGGAACACGGCCTGCCCGCGGGCGAGTCCGCGCCAAGCGAACCCCCTTCGTCATGGCCGGGCTCGACCCGGCCATCCAGCGCAACGGAGGAAGCGCCTCTTGCCCTGGATGGCCGCGTCGGGGGCGGCCATGACCAACTGGCGTCTCCCGAGGAAGCCGAAATCGACGACGCACAGCCTCCCTTGTCATGGCCGGGCTTGACCCGGCCATCCAGCGCAAAAGAGGAAGCGCCTCTTGCCCTGGATGGCCGCGTCGGGGGCGGCCGTGACCAACTGGCGTCTCCGGAGGAAGACGACATCGAGGACGAGGCGGAGGCGCAAGGCGGCGACGTTGGCGCCTGGCCGGACCTTGTTCTGATCGACGGCGGCGCGGGGCAGCTTTCCGCCGTGCAAGCGGTGCTCGCCGAACTTGGCCTGCACGGCCTCGCCATCGCCGGCATCGCCAAAGGCCCGGACCGCAACGCTGGACGCGAGCGCTTCTTCATGCCGGGCAAGCCGCCCTTCAGCCTGCCGCCGAACGATCCTGTGCTTTACTTCGTGCAGCGCTTACGCGACGAGGCCCACCGCTTCGCCATCGGCTCGCACCGCGCCAAGCGCAAGAAGTCCATGACCGAGAATTCGCTCGACGGCATTCCCGGCATCGGCCCGACACGAAAGCGCGCGCTCCTGAAGCACTTCGGCTCCGCGAAATCCGTAAGCCGCGCGGGGCTGTCGGACCTGAAAGCCGTCGGCGGCATCAGCGAGGCGATGGCGCAGCAGATCTACGACTATTTTCAGGATCGGAGATAGAGACGCCCTCTCCAAAGGATTGGATCGAATTGGCGAGACTTGCGGGAGACTCGCCCGGATGGTAAAGCGCGGCTGACATACCAGAGGGAGACGATCATGATTCGGAATGCGGCGCGGGCTTGCCTCGTGGCGGCTCTTTGCTTGGCGAGCGTGAACGCGGAAGCCAGGGACAGGAGCGACGACGAGAGAGCCTGCACCGGGGATGTGTACCGTCTCTGCCACGAATTCATCCCGTCTCAGAGCAAGATCGCGGTCTGCTTGAAAAGGAAGAAGCGCTTCCTGAGCCCCGCTTGCCGCAAGGTGTTTTCTCGCTGATCGCGCGCGCCCCAAGCCGCGAAGCGCCGGGAGTTCAAAAAAACGGCATCCCCCTCCAAACGGAGCAGAATCGGCGGCGAATCAGCTACTCTCGTTGGAGCTTCGCCCGGGTGGCCTGCGCGGCGAGGCGCTACCATTCCAGGGGGATTTGAACGATGCGGAATGCGGCGCGGATTGCCGTGACGGTATTGTTTTGTGCTGCGAGCGCTTATGCGTTTGGCGAAGGGAAGGATCGCGGAAGCAAGGAAGAGCAGGAGGCGTGCACGCCCGACGTTTATCGCCTGTGCAGCGAGCACATCCCGGACGCGGACAGGATCGTCGCCTGCCTCAAGCAGAACAAGAAGAAGCTGACCCCCGCCTGCCGGAAGGTCGTCACCGGCGAATAATCCACATAGAGGGCGGCTGACTCGCCAATCGAGCCAACCGATGGCCTTTGCCGGTCATCCGGAAAGGCGAAGCCTTGTCCGGGATCTGAATAAATCGAAGCGCTCATTTTTTGCAGATCCCGGCCCGCGCTTCTCGCCTGGCCGGGAGGACGATGCGGTGGCCCCAGGTGTCGCGCAACGTGAAAGAGATAGCGTTTTTCCGCGCGGCAATCGCAGCGCTAGCCCGAAGTTCCTACGGCGGAACTGAAGAACTCATAGACCTTTCAATCGTTTGCGATTGAAAGAGGCGGCGCGGCAGTGTCTACGCCGCGATAGCGGCGGCAAGATCAAGGGCTTGCCGCTGCTTTGGGTTCGCCTCGGTGGTGAGGGTGAAGGTTCCCATGCCGGGCTGTGCGTCCTTGGGGCGCATGGTGTTGCGCACGATGGTTGCGAGATGGGTCAGCAGGCCGCGAAAGCTCAGGGCGGGCGAGCCATCGGTCAGGCGCCGGCTCTGCGCCTTTTCGCGCGCGGCGGCGGAGCGCTCGGCCGGCGCCACGGGATCGCGCTCAGGCGTCTCGTCCGCCTGCGCCTCGTCTGCAAACAGGAGCGGCTTCCAGGCTTCGGCCAAATGCCATCGCGCGTAATAGGCCAGCATGCTGAGGAAGATGTGGGCCTTGACGCGCTCTTCCAGACGGTGGCGGATTGGCCGGACTTGCAGGTCCACGCCTTTGAGCGTGCGAAAGGCGCGCTCCACTTCGGCCAGACGCTTGTAGTTCAAGACGGCGGCTTCGGCGCTCATCTCCGCCACGGCGGCGGACGTGCGGATGACATAGAGGCCGTCGAGGGCCGCCTCGGCGGCGATGCGCTGTTCATTGACGTCGAATGAGAACGCCGCATCCTGGATATCCAGATCGAAGTGTTTGCCGGCCTTGTATTTTCCGATGACCTTGCCAACGCGGACGCCGATCTTGTCGCGACCGAAAAGCTTGCCGGCGGCGGCCATGTCCGCGACCTTTTGAAGGTCGCGCTCTGTCGCGGCGATCAGGTCCTTGCGTTTGGCTGCGCGAAGCTTCGCAAGCTCCGGATTGCGGCAAGCCACAAGCCGCTCGCCGGGATAGTCTTCGCTGGTGAAGCTGACGAGGTTGCGCTCGTCGAACAGATCGAGCTGCAGCGAGCCGCCGTCCGCGAGCTTGGCGATAGCCCCGCTCTTCAGCGCCGTAATCCAACCCACGCCTTCCATTGCGCGCATGGCCTCGATCTGCACGTTGGAAATCATGCCGCGGTCCCCAACCATGATGAGCGAGGCGATGCCGAAGCTGTCGCGGACCTTCTCCACCTGCGGCAGCAGCGTTTTGGGATCGGCCGTATTGCCCTCGAAGACCGAGACCGCGACCGGGCAGCCGCGGGCGTCCGTGAGAAGCCCGTAGTTCACCTGCAGCGTGCCGGGCTTGCCGTCGCGGCTGTAGCCGATCTTCGCCAGCGGGCAGGTCGCGCCCTCGAAGCTCGACGACGTAAGGTCGAAAAGGACAAGCCCGCCTTCCTTCAAATGCCGCTTGGCGAGGCGCTTTTCGATCCGGTCCTGGCGCTCGATCAGCCAGTCCATCGCCGCGTACAGCTCGTCTTCATGGGCGTTCGCGACGCCAAAATCCTCCGCCAGCGTCGTGTCGCCCCAGGCATGCGTCATGGCGAGCTTGCTGGCCTCCGGCGCGATAAGGCGGCCCGCGACCATCCCTGCGACGAGATCGCGCTCCCGCGACGCCTTGCCGTCGATCAGCTTCTCGAACCCCAGCCGCCGCATGGCGATGCGCACCGCCTCGACATGTCCATGCGGCAGCGAGCGGATGCAGTCGAGGCCGCCGCGCGCTGGGCCGAGCTTCTCGCCCTTGAGAACCAGCCGGATGGACTCCGCCTGCTCCAGCGTCAGGGCCGACAGGTTGGCGATCGTCCGCTTCCTGATGCGCTTGCCCTCCCGGATGCTCTCGCGCAGCAGGATGGCGGGCTTGGAGCCGCGATTGGGCACAAGGTCGATATACATGTGGCGCAATCTAGCCGATTTGCGCGGTTTCGGCCTGAGTTCATGTTGACGCATTACATGGGTACATTATAGCCTCCCGCCGGGCATCTCATTGAAATCCCGGACATTTCGGCATTTTGCCGTCAGAACTTCGGATTAGACTAACATCCAAGGGAGATCCCCCGGCTCTGCCGGGGAGGCAGTAGCAGTTTGACGTTTTCCGCAGTCCATCGGCGGAGTTCCAGCGTGAGCAGCCACGCACACGAAGGGAACTCCACCGATGAACGAGTATGGGAGCCTAAGCCACACCACTTGGGACTGCAAATATCACGTCGTCTTTATTCCGAAATGCAGGCGCAAAACGCTGTATCGGGAGCTGCGCCGTCACCTCGGAGAGGTCTTTCACAAGCTTGCCGCACAGAAGGAGTTCGAAGATCGAGGAGGGACATTTGATGCCCGATCACGTGCACATGATGATTGAGGTGGCTCTGGTTGTTTGGACAGATTTTCCGCTTCGATAAGTGGATCTCCTGCCGGGTTTAGGCCGCCAAGCGGAGCGGCGGGTAGCCGAAGTAAGCGCAATCGGGCGTCATGCCGTCAAGGCTCGAATGCGGGCGGCGCCGATTGTAGAAGTCGAGATAGCGGCCGATGCTGGCTCGCGCCTCCGTCACGCTGTCGTAGGCCCGCAGATAGACCTCCTCATATTTGATGCTGCGCCAAAGGCGCTCCGTAAACACATTGTCCCGCCAAGCCCCTTTGCCGTCCATGCTGATCGCGATCTTGTGGCGGGCGAGGGCGCCGGTGAAGGCCGCCCCTGTGAACTGCGAGCCCTGGTCGGTGTTGACGATCTCGGGCTTGCCATGCCTTGCCAGCGCCTCTTCGAGCGCCTCGACGCAGAAGTCCTCTTCCAACGTGATCGAAACCCGAAAGGACAGCGCCCGCCTGGAAAACCAGTCGAGCACGATGGCCAGATAGACGAAGCCGCTGGCCATGGGGATGTAAGTGATATCCATCGCCCAGACCTGGTTCGGCCGCGTAATCTCCAGGCCGCGCAAGAGATACGGGTAGATTTTGTGGCCGGGGGCGGGCTTCGTCGTGCGCGGGCGGCGATACAGCGCCTCGATCCCCATCCGCCGCATCAGCGTTCGCACATGCCGGCGTCCGGTCGCGATGCCTTCACCGCGCAACAGGCCGCACAGCATCCGGCTGCCGGCGAACGGGTAGTCGAGATGCAGTTCGTCGATCCGGCGCATGAGGGCGAGGTCGCTTGCGGGCGCAGGGCGCGGCTTCGAATAGACGCTGCTGCGGCTCAGACCCAGCGCCGCCGCCTGCCGCGAAACCGGCAGATCGTGCTCGCGGTCGATCATCGTTTTGCGCTCGCAACGCCGGCCTTGACGAGCGCGCCCTCTAAAAAATCATTCTCCAGGGTGAGTTCGCCGATCTTCGCGTGGAGGCTCTTTACGTCGATAGCTGGAGCGGGCGCTGCGCCGCCGCCGGCGAACACCTCCACGGCGCCGTCGAGAAGCTGAGCCTTCCATTGCGTAACCTGATTGGGATGGACATCGAACTGCTGCGCCAACTCGGCGAGCGTCTTCTCTCCCTTCACGGCTGCTAAAGCCACCTTCGCTTTGAAGGCCGGCGAGTGGTTCCTGCGGGGCCGTTTTGCCATGCTTCTCTCCTGATTGCGCAGCCTCATCTAGGCCGCTGTCAGGCAGAAAATCCACTTATCGCTCTGTTCAAATTTGTGAGCCCGGCTCTGATTTCGATCCCGCCCAAATATGCGGTGTCGCAGGTAATCGGGTTCATCAAGGGCAAAAGCGCAATTCATCTGGCGCGGGTCTACGGGGAGCGCAAACGCAATTTCGTGGGCCAGCATTTCTGGGCGCGAGGGTTTTTCGTGAACACCGTGGGCTTGGATGAGGAAGCTATCCGGGTCTATATCCGAAACCAGGAGAAAGAGGATCAGCGGCTCGACCAACTCAACCTTTGGCGCTGAACCTGCCACCTTCAGGTGGCCGAAAACTTTGGGGCCGCGTTAGCGACCCCGTCTGCCGCTTCGAGCGGCTCCAATTCTAAAGCCCCCGGCTCTGCCGGGGGATACTTACTTCGGCAATCAGGAAGCCGAGATCCAAGGCGGCGTTGTGAGCCAAAATCACTGAGCCGGCGACAAACACAATGAGCTCCTCGGATCGTTTGGTGAACGTCGGCGCCGCGCGAGCTACTCATCGGTCAGGCGATGAACGGCGACAACCTCGGCCGAACGCATGAAGAACGGTGTGTGCCGAGATTTGAGCGGTGAGCCGTTCGGCTTTTGTGGTTTGTTCGCGTTCCATTCCAATAATCCCTCCAGGGGCGGAGGGCGCTAAGCGCTAGATTCGCTGAGCTTTTCTTGGCTGGGGAACCTGGACTCGAACCAAGACTAGCGGAGTCAGAGTCCGCTGTTCTACCATTAAACTATTCCCCAAGAGTCATGCCCCAAAAATCCAGCGATTTAAAGCCCCTAGAGGATTGTTCCGCATAGCATTCACGGGTGAACGAAGCGCGAATGCGGGGAAGTTACGCCCGAACTTCGCCCGAGGCAATATCAAAGATAAAGCCGGGCGAAAAACGCCCGGAATCACGTTCCTGGATCGTTCGCAGCAGCATCTCCCCAAACAAGGGAGAGGCTGGAGGAAGGGCGGCGCGGTCATGAGCCTCCGCCTTCTTCTCGACCTAACCGCCAACATACCAGCCCGACGCGTCGCTTCGCGCTTGAAAACTACGAAAAACCGCGCGCGCTCGCCATCGCGTCGGAGGCTTTGCGTTTCGTGCTGGGCGCCAGATCCGCGCCTATCGCGCCGCCGTGTTGATTGCCCAGTCGCTGACGCTGATGCCGACAATCTCGGGCGGCGCAAGCGGAGGCGCAGGCGCGCGTCATGATGGTGAAGTTTATCTGCGACATCCTCCGTCACACTTAAGCGCCTATGAGCCCTCCACCGGATGCAGCGGGATTTGGAACGTTCGCGCGCTCGGAAAGAAGTTGAGGCCCTCGCCGGAAGTGCTACGACTTCGGCGTTTCAGCTTGGTGCATGAAAAAAGCTTCGAAGCTGCGTGTTGCGTCCGCGCCGTTTGCCGGCGCCAGGATGACGGGCGCGATTGCCGCTGCAGTCGGACTCATCTTGCGGCGAGCGCGACGCGGATCAACGCGGACAGCGACTTGGCGCCATGTCCCCCATTATCGTTCGGACCTCAGGATCGTCATCGACGATGAACACCGCCGGCGCCGCCGCGTTCTGGTTCGATGGATCGAGGATGCCGGCGGCATGGCGCATGAGGCTCCGCGCATCGACCGGCTTGCAGAGATGGGTGTGGCGCTGCTCCGCGATGTCGCGGAGCGTGGCCGCCGAGATGTCGCCGGTGAGCATGATAGCGGGTATTTTTCGCTCCGAGGCTTCCGCAATCTTGGCGATGACCTGGAGCCCATTTGCGCCCGGCAGATTATAATCCGCCACAATTAAATCGAGGCTCATGCCGCAAGTGGCGGCGACGGCAAGGGCCTCATCCCCGTCGCGGGCGGCGAACGCGCAATAGCCGCGGCTGTCGAAAAGCAGTTTGAGCGTATCGCGGACTTCGGCGTCGTCCTCGACGATGAGTATTGCGTGAGCACGCCCTGGAGACGGACGAGAGGCGCCCTCCGCTGCTGCGGCGGCGCCTGCGCGCTCAAGGATCGCGGGAACAGGCGCGGGCGCGAGCGCCACAGGCGCATCCACCGCGAAAACGGAGCCGCGCCCGACGCGCGAGAGAACGCCGATCGGCGCTTCGAGCGGCTCGCCACGGCGCTGGACAATGGCAAGCCTGAGGCCAAGCCCCTCCGCGCGCTTGCCCGCTTGGTTGTCCAGCTGATGAAACTCTTTGAAGATCGCGCTGAGTTCGGTTTCCGGGATGCCCGTGCCGGTGTCTCAGACTTCGATGCGTAACCGGCTCCCGCGCCGGCGGCAGCCAAGCAGCACCTTGCCGCTGCTCGTATATTTCGTTTTCCCAGAGCGCGAAGCTCCAGCAGCAGCCAGTAGGCGGCGGATCGGCGGCGGGGGCGCAACCGGCACGCTGAAGCTTATCCGTCCGTCACGGCGGCTCGGCTAGCGCAGATGCACCCGGAAGGGCAGGTAGCCGGCCTTCGGCGTGAGCGTCACCGTCGCCGCCATTTTCGCCGGCGCCTCGCCCGCATAGTCGAGGCGGAAGCGGCGCAGAAGCTGCGTCAGCGCGAGCGTGTTTTCGAAGATGCTGAGCGCGCCGCCTATGCAAGCGCGCTTTCCGGCGGAGAAGGGCAGGTAGGAATAGGTCGCGCGCTTCTTCGCGTTCTCGGGGCTGAAGCGCGACGGATCGAACTTCTCCGGGTTGTCCCAATAGCGCTCGGAATGATGCACGAGGTAGGGGCACAGCACGATCTTGTCTCCGGGGACGATCTTGTGGCCGGAGATCTCGTCCTCCTTCTGCGCGACGCGGATGATCGCCCACACCGGCGGATAAAGCCGCATCGTTTCCTGGATGACGGCGCGCGTGTAATGAAGCGCGTGAAGGCCCTCGGGGGTGGGCGCGCCGTCGCCGAAAGCGTCCTCGTCCTCCTTGCGGATGCGGTCGGCGGCTTCGGGATGGAGGTGCAGCAGGTAGAGGCACCAATTGAGCGTCAGCGCCGTCGTTTCGGTGCCAGCCCACAGATATTGCTTGATCTCGTCGAGCACCTGCTGCTCGTCGATCTCCGGGCGGTTCGGATCGGCTGCGGCGTCCTTCAGGATCTTGAGCAGAGTGAGGTCGCGGTCGTTGGCGGGAACGGCGCCGATCAGCGCCGGCGGAATGGTTAGCCATGTCGCGACAATGCCCGCCAGCGCCTCGTCGAGCGTGACCTCCTTGAGCTCGCCCTTGATCTTGCGCACGCGGATGTCGCGATGGACGCCGACATCCGTATAGGCCTTCACGGCCCCGAAAACTTGCGCGGGGTTGAAGGGAACTTCGCGGTCGAACAGCGCGCGGCACACCATGCTCGCAGCCAGGCCCCATGTCTCTTCCAGCAGGTTTATGGTTTCGCCGCTGGCGGCGTAGCGCTCGAAATCCCGCGTCTTGTCGTTCACCGACGCAAGCAGATAGGGCAGATACTCACCGTACATTTTAGGCTGGAAGGCGGGCTGCTGCGGCATGCGGATCTTCTGCCAGAGCTTGCCCTCCGTGGTGATCATGGAGTTGCCGACAATAGGGGTGAGGCCCTCGAAATATTTTCCATAGTCGTCGGCCTTGTGGACGAGCACATGCTTGAAGTGTTCGACGTCGGATAGCAAGAAGATGCGCTCGCCCTTAAGCGTGACCGGGATGCAGCCGCCGAGCTTGTCGGCGAAGCGCTTCAACACAAGGATCGGATCGTCCGACCGCGTCAGGACGGAAAGCTTGAACCAGACGCTTTCCTGCTCGCCGAACACCTGCACGCCGGCGCGCACATCGGTGGCGTCGCTGAAAGCTTCCGCACTGGATGCTATTTCCCGCGCCGATCCATTGTCCGTCATTTGCATAATCCCATTTTGCGCTCGCACGAAATGACACGGCGCGCTGCGCCGCTCCCAGAGCGGAAACTTGGCTGCGAGGAGGACGGCGCAATCGTGGCGGGATTGCGACCGGCATCAAACTAACTTCTTGCGCCGATGCGACGCAGAGACCCGGCGCCGCGAAGGCCTGCCTCGATAAGCGCCGGAATGCGGGGAAAGCCTTTATGCCTTTGTCTTCACGGCGGCTTTCGCCTTAGGCGCGGCCGGCGCCTTGACGAGGCTGTCGAGCTTTTTGTAATGCTCGGCCAGTAGGTAATAGACCACGACCCGCTCTTTCGCGCGCTCGGCCTTCATCTTCGCCATAACGTCCTGGATGGCCTTGTCGAGATCGGCGTCGCTGTCCGTCAGCCCGAGCTTCTTTTTCAGCCAGCTTTCGCGGACGCGCTTCAACTCATCCGGGTCCGTCCCCGCGACGAGCGATGCGTCGCGGCTTCTAAGCGCGATGCCGCAATGCCTGACGATGCCCGCAACGGCGCCCTCATTCACAGTACTCGTGTATTTCTTGATCCCGTCGATGTATTTCTGTGCGTCGCTCATAATGCGCTTCCTTTTTTGGTCCTCCCACTGATCGACACATGGATTTTCGCCCTGAGCGCTTCAAGACAAGCGCGGGCCGGATTGTCGCCTTGCGGATGAAAGGCATGGCGTCCTGGGAACGCCCGAGCCTCCCCGGCGTTGTTCAGTCTCGAAAGCGGGCGCCTCCGCCCGCGCCATTCACAGAGTTCTTTCAGAAGGGAAGGCCGTCATGGCTAAGGACACCATCCACGACATCAACGCCACGACCGATTACGCCGCGGACAAGGGACAGACCGAAATCGAGGAACTCCGCCGCCAGGTTAAGGACTTGACCGACAAATACGGATCGTTTGCGCAGAATACGCTGAGCGACGTGAAGGATAAGGTTCGGGAGAACGTGGGCGACATTGAGCAGCAGATCCGCGAGAAGCCCGTGCAGGCGACGCTGGTCGCGGCGGGCGTGGGTTTCCTGGTCGGCGCGCTGCTCACGCGTTGAAGAGGTAACGCCCATGTTTGGACAAGCTCTGAGGCTTCTGGCCGTTGGCGAAGCGGGCCAGCGCTTGGGCGGTTACGTGAGAAATTTGGCGACGAGGTATCTCGTCTTGAGCGCGGCTGGGATGGCGTTCCTTGGAGCGATCGTGTTCGCGATTTTAGCCGGTTTCTGGGCGCTCAATTCGAGCAACCACGATCCGGTGATTTCGGCCGGGATCATGGCGGGAATTCTAGCCTTGGTTGGCTTCTTGACCGCGCTTATCGCCTATGGAGCTACGCGGGAGAAAAAACAGGCGGCCAGCGTTAGCCAGATCATGCGCGCGCCGGTGCAGACGCTGCAAAGCCAGATCCCGTCGGTGGACGATGTGGGCCGGCAGATCGAGCACGCGGTCAAGGAGTATGGTCCGCTGCGCGTGACGGCGGCGGCGGCGGCGGGCGGTCTCGTCGCGGGCCTTATCGCGCGCCGCTATGGCGATCCGCAGCTTTTCCAGGGCTCGCGCTGGAAAGGTGAACGCCGGGAGCGCCGCGAAGGCCGCGAGGCGCGCGACAACGGACGCCGCTTCGCCTGAAGCCTCGTTTGATTCCCAAGGGCGGACGCCTGTCCGCCCTTCTTTTTTTGAGATGGCAGAGCTATCGCCGCAAACAGATCGCGGCTCTGGCCGGGAGCGCCGCGCTCACCGTGTCTTGTTAGGCGCGGCGTCCGTCGTCTGCACCGAGACCAGATCGAACCACGACCACGACGCCGCCGCGCCATGATTTTCACGGCGTCCTGTGAACATCTGCGTGGTTGGGCAAGGCGTATCGCCGTAAGAGCAGAAGACGCAGCAATCGCCCTTGATGGGCTTAAGCACCTTGCCGCAGCCCTTGCACTTATAGAAGTATTGGATCGCGTCCTCGTGCATGTGCTCGCTTTCGCGATGTCCACATACAGGACATACTACTGTGGATGAGAATTCAAACACGATGACCCCGCGCTGCTAAGGCGTTGAAATTTATAAATACGAGTTCCCGCTTCTGCAGCAATCGCAATAAGATTATGCTACAATTTTAAGTATACTACGGTGGCTCCTCAAGCCCCAATCAAATATGTGAGAGCACGCGCTTCAGGCGAACTTATGCAGAACTCTTCCACCGGAGCGTGCGGCGCGACCGCGGCGCCAAGCCCGTGACTGTGCACAAAAAAAAGCAGGGCATAGCCCTGCTTCTCTAAGTTTCCAACAGCTGTCGCGAAACGGGCTATGCCAGCCCGTGCGCCGCCTTGCTGCGCAGTTCCTGCGACTTGAACGTATTGAAGCGCGGCAGGAACTTGTCCCAGTCGATCAGATGCGCGTCGATCTCCGGGCCGTCGATGCAGGCGTGCTTGCGCACGAGCTTGCCGTCGACCGTGATCGGCACCATGCAGGCGCCGCACATGCCGGTCGCGTCCACCATGATTGAGTTAAGGCTCGCCACGGTCTTCACGCCATAGGGCTTGGTGAGGTCGCTGACCGCGCGCATCATCATGGGCGGCCCGATGGTGATTACTTCGGCGAGCTTGCGGCCCTTGCTCTTCTTGCCGTCCCGGAGCATTCGCTCGAGCGGCGCGGTGACGAAGCCCTTCTCGCCGAAGGTGCCGTCGTTCGACGTGTAGATCACGTCGAGCTGCCGGCCGAACTCGGCCTGAAGCTTGCCGACGCGTTCGTTCTCGCCGACCCAGAACAGGAAGTCCTTGGAGCGGAAACCGGAAATGAGCGTCACATGGTTGCCGAGTTCAGTTGTTCCCGCGCTATCGGATAGACAGGCGGCAGGCCGACGCCGCCCGCCGTAAACACGACGGTCTGATCGGGGCCGTATTTATGCAGCTCGCTCGGCCGCCCCAGCGGACCCGCGATGCCGGCGAAGGCGTCGCCGACCGCCATCTTGTTCATCAAGAGCGTGGACGTGCCCATGCCCTGGACGACGAGTTCGATGGTGCCTTCCTTGGCGTCCCAGTCGGCGAGCGTCAGCGGGATCAGCTCGCCGTCATGCCAGCCGAGCACGCGGACAAACTGGCCCGCCTTCGCGGAGCGCGCCACCATCGGCGCGCGCACCTTGAACTCCACAATGCCGCCGGCCAGCTCGCGCTTTTCGACGATGGTCTGCTCGGCCTGCCCAAGCTCGGTGTAGCGCCCGGCCTTCGCGACCAGCTCCTTGATCTGCGACGGCGAGAACGGGATTTCGCCGACGATCTGACGCGCCGCCGCCTGGCCGTCGCCCGCCGCCATGATGGCCGTCGAGCCGCCGCGGGCCGCGTCGCCGCCCGAATAGACGTTCGGGATCGAGGTCTTCTGCGAGCCCTCTTCGAGGTCGATGCTGCCCCATTTCGTGGTCTTCAGTCCGGGCTCGGCGTCCTTCATGATCGGGTTCGCCGTGTTGCCGAGCGCCATGATGACGAGATCGACCGGCACGCGCTCCGTCTCGCCTGTCGCCACCGGGGAGCGGCGGCCCGACTTGTCGGCTGGCCCAAGCTCGTTCACGGCGAGCACGGCGTGGCTGATGAAGTGGGTCTTCTCGTCGCCGATGAACTCGATGGGCCCGCGCAGCACCTTGAGGTTGATGCCCTCCTCAAGCGCGTGGTGAAGCTCCTCCACGCGCGCGGGCATCTCCGACTTCGTGCGGCGGTAGATAATGGTGACGTTGCCGCCGAGACGCCGGCGCGGTGCGGGCCGCGTCCATCGCGGTGTTGCCGCCGCCGATGACGAACACTTCCTTGCCCTTCGTTTCGGGAAGCGGCGTCTCGTACTTCTCGTCGAGGGCGCGCATCAGATTCACGCGGGTCAGGAACTCATTCGCCGACATGATGCCGAGATAATGCTCGCCCGGTATGTTCATGAAGGTCGGAAGGCCGGGCCGGTGCCGACGAAGATCTTCCAGAAGCCGTTGTCCTTGAGATCTTCGAGCGTCGCCGTCTTGCCGACCACGAAGTTCTTCACGAAGCGGCCGCCGAGCAGGTTGATCTTGCCGACCACATCGTCGATCAGCTCGTTCGGAAGGCGGAATTCCGGGATGCCGTAGCGCAGTACGCCGCCAAGTTCGTGGAACGCCTCGAACACGGTGACGGGGAAGCCCTCCGCCGCGAGCAGATAGGCGTTGATGAGGCCGGACGGACCGGAGCCGACCACCGCGATGGGCGGCTTCTCGGCCTTGGCCCAGGGGCTCACCACGCCCGCGAACCGCTCCTCGGGGCTCTGCCCGACGAGCTTCTCGCGCTGCGGCAGATACCACTCAAGCTGCCCGATTTCGATGGGCCGCTTGGTGTGCGCGCACACGCCCTGGCATTGCAGCTCCTGCGGGCAGACGCGGCCGGTGACGTTCGGCAGCGGGTTGCAGCCCTCGATCAATTCGAGCGCCTGGCGAGCCTTGCCCTGGCCGAGCAGGTTAATCATCTCGGGGATGTGGATCTTGACCGGGCAGCCGCCCTTCGGCTGCTTTCTGCCCTGCATGATGACGCCGAGCTCGCAGGGCCGGTCGTCGCACTGCTTGTCGCGCAGCACTTCGAGCCACACGAACAGGTCGACCTCGCGCGCGGTGTAGCCGAGCGCCATGTAGCCGAGATAGCCGGTGTTCACGAGCTGGAAGTCGTAGGTGCGCTCCTCCGGCGGGCGGATGTAGGGCGGGATGAAGGCGTCGGCGGGCCAGCCTTCGGAAAGGCCTTTGAACATCGGATAGCGGTCGGACAAATAGTCGTCGATTGCCTTGATGAACTTCCGCTTGAACTTCAGCGGGATCGCCCAGAGGAAGCGTTGCAGGATCGTGCTCGCCTCGTCGTCGCGGACCAGAAGGCCCCACAGCGTCTTGGTGAACGCTTCGCCGAGCTCTTCCTGCTGGAATTCCCAGGCGATGGCCTTGACGCCATCGGCGACAAAGGTGCTGCGCAACGATTTCGGATCGCCGAGCAGCCGCTTTTTCAGGAGCGTTAGCTGTTTCTGGAACAGCTCGACGGCCTCGGTTTGCTGTAGCTCCGCGAGCCGGTTGCGCGACGTCTCGAGCACGCTTTCGGTCTGGGCGTAGCTTAGCAGGTCCTGGTTGGGGGCCTTGCTCATCGAATGATCTCCGCATCGCAGTTGGCCGCGACCTTGGCGACGCGCGCCTTCAGATCGGGGGTGATCTTAAGCTTCGCCAGAACGCCCGGAATGGTGTGGGCGACCTCCTTCGCTTCGCCGTCCACCATGACCATGGTCTTCTCGAACACCTCGCTCACCTGCTGGTAGCAGGTTTTGCAGTTGGTGCATTTCGAGATGTCCTCGTCGTGGATGTACTGTAGGTCGACGGCGCTGCCGTTAGCCTTCTCCGGGGCGGCCGAGGCTGCGGCCGGCGCGGCGACGCCGTTGCCGCCGAACGGCGCGAGCGCCGCGGCGAGGCCGCCATTGGCCGGAGCGGAGGAGGAGGAGGCCAGCTCGCTCATCGCGCGGGCGATGGCGTCGAGCGTGTTCTCCTTACTCGCCACGGCCTGCTCGTAGCGCGATTCGAGCGCCAGCAGTTCGGCGTGGTGATCGGCGTCGAGCTTCTCGACCTGGCGTCCCGAGAGATATTGCAGCGTCCGCCAGTTCTTGCGCCGCTCCTCAACCAGATGGACTATGGTGTTCGACACTTCGAGCTTCACGAGGCGCTTCTCGTCGTCGGTCGAATAAACGTAAGGCGTCTTGCCCGCGCGCTCGCCGGCGGAAAGCTCCACATATTCGTGGACCGGCACGGCGTTCTCTTCGGAACGGAGCTTGCGGAACTGTTTCTTGAAGCGGGTTTCCTCCTGCGCGAAGTAGGCGGGCGTTAGCGGCGTCTGCATCAGCTTGGTGGCGCCGTCCTCGACATACTCGACGGTGGTCATGGTCCAGTCCTTGTCGAGGTCCGGATTGCCATCGAGGTTGAACCAGTTATTCAGCGCCGTGCTCAGCTTCGGATCGTGCACGAACACGGGGTTCATGCGGCTTTCGACCGCGAGGCGGGCGCGCTGGCTTGCCGCCGCGTCCGCGATGCCGTGCTCCGCCTGGCAGGGCGTGTACACGTCGAGCACCGCGGGCGATGCGGTGTGGTTCAGATAGGCCATGACGCTCTTGAGGAAGTGCCCCTGCAAGGCCGTCGAGGTTTGCACCACGAACACATTCGGGTGGAACGCCGCGATGAGGCCAAGCTCCTTGCGGTCTTCCTGCTTGCCGGCATGGGCCGAGCCGAAGCGCGACAGGTCGAAGTCCTGGCCGGTAAGGCTCGCGGTGGAGGCCTGGCCGCCAGTGTTGGAGTAAACGCCGGTGTTGAGCACGACGACCTTGATGGGCGTCTTGGTGGCGAGCAGCCGCGAAAGGGCGCCGAAGCCGATGTCGTAGGTGGCGCCGTCGCCGCCCATGCTGATCACGGTCGGCATGAGCGCCATTTCCTCCGGCGTGTATTGCGCCCAGCCGAAGGTTGTCAGGAACTTGTCGTAGACCGCCGGATCGTAGGCGTCCTCAAGTTCGAGTTTCGCCACGCGCAGCGCCTTGATGTCTTCTGTCGCCGTTACGGAGAGGCCCTCGAACAGCCCCTTGGCGACCGCGGGCGTGTCCTGGAACAGGCTGTTCACCCACGGATCGTTGTAGGGATTGAACGGGAAGGTCGAGGCGTAGACGCTCGAGCAGCCGGTGGCGTTGGCGATCACCGCAGAGGCGGGGCCTTGGCCGGTCGGACCGCTCTCCAGGAGATAGAGACGCTTTTCGAGCGTTTCGAGCGTCTTGGCGATGCGGTCGCGACGCGTCGCGTCGTCCTGCACGCTCTTGAGCTTGGCGCCGAGCTTGCCGATCAGGGCTTCCAGCTCGCGCATGTGCGCCTTGCGTTGCTTGGTCTTGATCGCATGGTTGGTCGAGGTGACGAGCCGGATCGCCGTGACCTCGCCGCAGCCGCGGCAGGCGCCGTGACCGCCCGTCGTGGCGTAGTAGTTGGCGCGGTCGAGCATCAGCCGCTTGGTGTCGCCATTGGCCGCGAGCGCGCTGTCGGTGAAGCGGCTCGGCGTGTTCGGCGTCTTCGACAGGAATTCGAAGCGGGCCTGCAGCGATTTCGAGCAGCGCCGCGTCCTGCTGGAGCGGCTTCAGCGCGCCGGGGCCGCACACCTCGATGCATTCGAGGCAGCCCGAGCACTTCCACGGATCGACCGCCGCCGAGAACAGGCCGCCCGAACCGGGCTTGTCCTTCTCCATGGCGTCGAAGAAGGGCCGGGTCTTCGCGACCGGGAACATCGCGAGCACCTCGGACAGAAGGCCGAGATTGCGCTTCGTGATGGCGTTACCGGCTTCGATGCCAGCCGCCGCCTCGGCGACAGCCTCGTGGAACGGTTTCGCGTCCTTCGATCCGCGATAGATCGCGCGCACCGCTTCGCTCAGCGGCCAGATGTGAGTGCGCAGCGCCTCGCGCTGGGCCTCGGCGATGTCGAGATGCGCAATGCCCGCGAGCAAAAGTTCATGGATGTCATGCACCGTGTTCGGGATGGCGGCGTCGGGGCAGACGAGCGCGCATTCCATGCAGCCGGTGCACAGCTCGGGGATGAAATCGGGGACCTCGCGCCGGAACAGGCCCTTGTCCTTCCACGCGCCGGTGCCGCCCGGCATGAACAGGCCGGTGCCCGGCATAACCGGCGCCTCGGCGATGGAGCCGTCGCGGAAGGGCGCGGCCACCACGTCTTCATAATAGTCGCGATCGAAGAAGCCCGAGGTGGGCGTAAGGTCGTTGATGCGGCACATGCCGGCCGAGATGGAGACCGAGCGGGCCGCCTTGGCCGCCGGCTGGGCGTCGACGGCGGCGAATTCGGTGGCCGTGTAATCGACGCGCTTCGTCTCTTGCAGGCCCTCGCGGATGACCTGCATGTTGCCTTCTACGACGGCGCCGCCCTTGCCGCCGAACTTCTTGGAGATCTGCTGGCGCACCTTATCGAGGATGGCGTCGATGGAGCCGTCGGCGGTGATCCGGTCCACATGGCCGCAGACCGCGCCGATAAACGCGATGCCCATCATGCGCGTCTCAAGCTCGGGCGTTGGAGCGTGGCGCTTGGCCACCGCGAAGCCGTCCACTATGAACATCTTGATCTTCTTGTTGCGGATCGTCTCCCGCGCGCGCTTCGGCAGCTCGCTCCACACCTCAAGCGGCGTAAGGTTCGACTGCAGCACGAAGGAGCCGCCCTCGACAAGCCCTCGCAGCGGGTTGGTGTGCGCGAACACCTTGTGGTCCGGAGACACCACGATGTCCACGTCCTCAAGCTCGGCATTGGTGATCTTGACCACCTCGGGGCTGAGCGTGATGTAGTAGTTGGTCGGCGCGCCGCTCTTTTCCGAGCCGTATTTCGGCGCGGCCTTCGAATGCATGTCGAAGACGCCGGCGAGGATGTCGGTCATGAGCTTGCCGGTCGCGACCGTGCCGTAGCCGCCCACCGAGTGGAAGCGGATGCGATGCGCCGATGCCGGCAACAGGTTCGGGTTCGGCTCCGTCTCCAGCGCCATGAACTCGGTCTCGGGATAGGCCGCCTTCAGCTTATCCTGCAGGACCGCGAGCTTGGGCGTCGGGGTCTTGGAGAAGAACTGCGAGCCGAGATAGATGAAGGGGTAGTTGTTCGTCTCCATGTTCTTGTAGGCGGCGATGAGGTGGCGCGGCTGCAAGTCGTGCGCGCCGAGGCCGAAGATCGCCGTGGTCATCTTGGGCAGGCTCTGGATCGCCGGGATGCCGGGATGGCGTTCGCCGCCAGTGTTCTCGACGCCCTTGAACAGCGCCTGGGTGACGAAGGTGGTCAGCGCCGTCACGTCGGAGCGCTCGAGCACGGTCACGGACTTCTTGCCGGCGAGCGCGGCGACAAGCTCCGCCTCCGGGAACGGCTGCAACAGCTTGATCGACACGACGCCGACCTTCTTGCCCTGGCTGCGCAGATAGGTCGCGACCGCTTCGGCGTCGTCTGTCACCGAGCCGAGGCCGACCATGACGTGCTCGGCGTCGTCGCACAGGAAGGTGTGGACGGGCTTGTATTCGCGGCCTGTGAGAGCGGAGTATTCGGCCATCGCCTCGCGGACGAACTGCGGCACGTCGCGCACGAAGTGGGTGCGGTGATCGACCGAGCCGGCCTGGAAGTCGGGCTGGTTCTGCACGCCGCCGGTCAGGCCCGGATTGTTGATGTCGACCAGCGCCGGCACGAGCTGGCGGGTGCCCTTCTCATAGGCGTTGATCCACTGACGGCGCCATTGGCCGCGCAGCTCCTGCGGCAGCCATTGCGCGGTGGCCGCGACGAGGGCGCCGGCATTGTCCTTCTCGACCGCATCGGCGTTGGCGGAGAGATAGGCCTTCACCGCGGCGAGGTCGGACGGGGCGATGTCGGTCTCGTGCTTCTTCAGATACTGCTCAAGCTGGAAAACGCGGCCCTTGGCGCCGAACAGGATCTCCTGCGCGACTGTCGGACACTTGATGCGGCCGGAGGGATCGCCGAGGAACTCGCGGAGCATAGCCGGGCTCCGGCATCGACGCTTCGCTCATCATGTGGCTGGTGGCGAAGCCGTCCATCGCGTTGGCGACCGGAATAAGCGAGGTGGCGCTCACCTTGTAAGAGATGACGGCGAGGTCGGCGGCTTCCTGAGGATTGGCGCCGAACAGGATCGTGTAGCCGGACTGCAAAAGCGCATAAACGTCGTCGTGGCCCGCCATCACGTTCAGCGAGTGCTTCGAGACCACACGGGCCGCGACCTGCAGCACGAAGCCGCCGACGCGCTTGCCGACCGTCACATAATGCGATTCGAGGCCGTAGAGGATGCCCTGGCTCGACGAGGCGTTGGAGACGAACTTGCCGCCCGTCAGAGCAGCGCCCAGCGCGCCCGATTGCGCGGAATGCTCGCCTTCCGGCTCGAAGAAGAACGGGTGCTTGCCCCACACGTTGCAGCCGCCCGCGGACCGGAAAGCCTCATACAGCTCCGAGATTTCGGTAGACGGCGTGATCGGATACCCAATGACGCCTCCGCACACGTGACCCATGACCTGGGCGACGGCGCCGTTTCCGTTAATGACAGTCGAGATGCCGGGATATTTTGCGTTCATTGAGTGCGTCCGTGGTCCATGATCATGATGTCGAGCAGGCGTCGCCGTGCTCGTGTTGGAACTTGGGAGGAAAAGCGAACAGCCGCGGTCGCGCAAACCTTTGGCGAGCTGGCGCTTCCTCCCGCAATTTTATTTTTTGGCCGACGCGGCGGAGGATAGCATCAATCGACCCTTGCCTGAACATTAATGTCAAGCCCGTGACGACGCTATTAGCAAGTCGTCGTCCCGCTCGCTCCGCGTGAACCGGAAGCACGGGACTGCGGCGCCCGCAGCCTTGCTTCGCTCAGAGGCGGCCTCGCCCCTAAATACCGGTTCGGTCAGACAAATTCCTGGTGTTCGATCCTCCGCCCAATCCGCAATCCGCTCCGAATGCGTCACTCCTCTTTTTTGATTGTCTATAGGGTGCTTGACGTGCGGCTAATTGACATTGATTTAGCTCAAACGGCCGCAAGGGCGCCGCTTTTGCAAAGCGGTATAAAGCAAAGGCAGAGCGGGAGGCAACACGTGTTGGCAATGGATGCGCGGGCTTCGACCCTGCTGCTCATCGACTTCCAGGCCAAATTGATGCCGGCCATCGAAGAAGCCGGCGCCGCCATCGCGAACGCGCGTCGCTTGGCGGAGGCGGCGGCGATGCTTGGAGTCCCGGTTCTATACACAGAGCAGTACGCCAAGGGCCTCGGGCCGACCGTGCCGGAACTCGCGCCGGACCCGTCGCTCATCGTCCATAAGGTGACGTTCGACGCTTGCCTAGAGCCGGAGTTCCCGCCTCGGCTCGCCGAAGGGCATGCGATTATCGTGGCGGGCTGCGAGGCGCATATCTGCGTGCTTCAAACCGCGCTCGGGCTCATCGAAACCGGACGCCGCGTGTTCGTCGTGCGCGACGCCATCGGGTCGAGGCGCGCCGAAAGCAAGGAGGCGGCGATCCGGAGGATGGAGCGCCACGGCGCGGAGACCGTAACGGCCGAGATGGTGGTGTTCGAATGGCTCAGGAGCGCGGCGCATCCACGGTTCCGCGACGCCGCGGCGCTAATCAGATAGCAGCCGCGCGCGCAGCCACGGCCGCCCTTGAGCCGGGCTGGATGGCCGGGTCAAGCCCGGCCAGGACAACGGTTGCTACGCGGCGCGCCGGTTCAAATTATGCTCGGCGAGCGCGGTCAGCTTCTTGTCGGTCGCCTCTTCCTCCCTGAGCGTCTCCGTCAGGAGTTTCACGCAATCGGCGTGACCGAGCTGCTTGGCCCAGGCGATGAGCGTCCCGTATCGCGTGATCTCGTAATGCTCGACGGCCTGCGCGGAGGCGACGAGAGCGGCGTCGAGCACGTTCTTGTTCGAAACCTCGCCCGCGACCTCGTTCGCTTCCTCAAGTATGCCGTCGATGGCCGGGCAATCCACCGCCTTCGGGGATTTGCCCAGCATCGAGAACACCTGCTCCAGCCGCTTCACCTGGTTCTCGGTCTCGGCGAGATGGGTCTGGAACCCCTGCCGGAGTTGGGGATCGTTCGCTTTCTTGATCATGGAAGGCAGCGCCTTCACGATCTGGTTCTCGGCGTAGTAGACGTCTTGCAGAGTATGAAGGAAAAGGTCGTCGAAACTCTCGATGTCGCTTGAGAAAAGGCCCATTGCGTCCTCCTGGACTTGCGTTGCGTTTGCGCGCCGGCCCGGCGCGCCGTTACGGCCATAACGCCCTCCATGCGCAAAAGTTCGCCTGCGCCCAAGCCTCGCCGCAATCGCGACGCTCACCCTGAGGGGTAAAACGCGGTATGCTTTTCTATCGCCAAAAGTAGAGGATCCGCATGACGAACCGCTTGCAACCATGGACAGTCAGGCGTTCGCGCCATGTGCTCAAAGACCGCTGGCTGACCGTCAGGGTGGATGAATGCGTCACACCCGCCGGCGTCAAGGTGCCAGCCTATTATGTCCTGGAGCACCCCGGCTGGGTGAACGTCGTCGCGCTCGACACGGAGGACAATCTCATCATGGTGCGCCAGTACCGCCACGCGCTCGGCGCCGTTTCGCTGGAGCTGCCCGGCGGCTGCATCGAGGAAGGCGAGACGCCCATCGAGGGGGGCGCGCGGGAGCTTATGGAAGAGACCGGCTTCGGCAACGCGTCCCGCCTGACGTTGATCAACAGCCTCTCGCCCAATACGGCGATGAACGCCAACCTCGTTCACACGGTGCTTGCCGAAGGCGTTTCGGCGGCGGGCGCTGTGCAAGACGACGGCGTCGAGGTGCTCGAGGTGGAGCGCGTGCCCTATCGGGAGGCGCTCAAACGCGCTTTGAGCGGGGCCATCATGCAATCGAGCCACGTGATGTCGCTCCTGGTCGCCTTGCATGCCGCCAGGAAAATCGACTTCTGAGGACGGCGGCGGTCTCCGCCTCCCCGGCTTTGCCGGCGCCTGCTCCAACTCGTGCGAACCGCCGCATGCCGCTCGCCGGGCCGTTGGAGCATATACGGCCGATTAACTCTATTGGGTTCGTTTTGCAAAAACAGGTGGTTTTGTCGGTATTATGATACCACACGCCGCCGCCTGGCAAAAAGGGTCGCAACGTATGCCGGTTCGTATGAGCTGACGGTGAATGCCGGCGCCCGGCAATAATGGGGCGGCGTAGGCAAACGAGTCCCGGTTTCATAATGCTCCCAGGCATCGGTATTTCCCACAGAGACCGTCACTTGTGAAAATGGGAGCGACGACCATATGGGATTATTCGAGTTTTGGCCGAACGAATTGGCCCTGCTGCAGAAGCGCACCCTGACTGACGGCCTTCCCCCCCAAGAATCTCGAATTACTAGGCTGCCTCTGTAGGCCGCTTCAATACAAACGTTACTAAAGGAAAATCGATGAACACTGGAACCGTAATGTGGTTCAACAGCCAAAAGGCTTTGGCTTCATTCAACCGGACAACGGAAACAAAGATGTTTTCGTTCATATCAGCGCTGCCGAACGCGCCGGAATGAACGATCTCAGAGAGGGGCAGAAGGTTTCTTTCGACATTGTTTCAGACGAGAGGACTGGAAAGTCCGCCGCTGAAAATCTGCAGGACGCCTAACCTGCAGGCATCGCCCTGGATGCCGCATCTTCTTGCGATCTCTCCTGGCATTCCGGGCGAGATTTTATTTTGAGCAATCGTCAACGCCTAAGCGCCGCCGCGATGGCTGCGCCGCTGCTTGCCGCCATGCCGCCTCGACCGGAGGCATTGGCAAGAGGAAGAACCGGAGAAACATGAATTCAATAATTTGCTGGAAGAGTCTGGCGTCGGTGCTTGCAGTTAGCCTACTGGCGGCGCCCGAAGCGAGAAGCGAGGGCGCGGCCTTGGCAGGGGTGTGGAGTGGCGGCGGCATCGTTGTGTATTCATCGGGCAGGCGTGAACGCGCGAGATGCCGGGCGCATTATTCGGCCGGGACGGGAACCCATGTTGCTCTCAGCGCCAGCTGTTCGACCGAATCGGCGACATTATCGCAGAGAGCAAGCCTTCGGAAGACTGGCGCGAAAAGCTACGCCGGAACATTCTTCAACAGCGAATACAACCTCCACGGCAGCATCTCCGTCATGGTCGACGGAAACAGCCAGCGCGTCACGCTCAGAAGCACGGACGCCACGGCTTCATTGACGCTGGAAAGACGATAGCGCCCTGCGCCCGTTGCATACCCGCGCGCTCGAGCATCGCGCTTTTAATGATGCAGCGGCGTTTTCGTCGTCCCCGCGAATGCGGGGACCATGAGCGCCGAGATACCGGGATTCCCGCTTTCGCGGGAATGACGCCGAAAGGCATGGCGCCGATTCCGGCTTTAAGTCCGATGCGCTAGCCGATGAGACGCGGCGGAAGCATCGCGATGCCTGGAAACAGGCACAGCAGCACGATCGCGACCGCCATCAGCGCCACGAAGGGCAGCGCGCCCCACATGACCTTCGACAAAGGAATGTCGGGCGCGATGTTCTTGATCACGAAAAGGTTGAGGCCGACGGGCGGGTGGATCAGGCCCATCTCCATGACGATGGTCATGACCACGCCGAACCAGATCGGGTCGAAGCCCGCGGACTTGATCGGCGGCAGAACGATCGGCGCGGTCATGAGGATGATGGACACCGGCGGCAGAAAGAAGCCGAGCACAATGACGAAGCCGAGCACCGCCGCCAGAAGCGCCCATTTTGAAAGTCCGAGCGAGATGAGCCAGACGGCGGCGCTTTGCGAAATGTGCAGATAGCTCATCACATAGGCGTAGAGCAGCGAAAAGCCGACGATGAGGAGCAGCATCGAGCTTTCGCGCATCGCGCCGGCGAGGATCGGCATCAGGCGCGACGGGCGCCATACCCCATACATGACGCCGATGACGAGCAGCGCCAGGATCGCGCCGACGCCCGCCGTTTCCGAGGGGCTCGCATAACCGGCGTAGAGCACGATCATCACGCCCACGAGGATCGTCACGAAGGGCATGACCCAGGCGAGCATGCGGAGTTTTTCGCCGGGCGTGTAGCTTTGCGTCTCAAGGATCGCCGAGGGCGCTTCGCCGAGCGCCGCCGCCGCCGCCGCTTTCCTGCGTTCGAAACCATAGCGCCAGGCCGCATAGGCGGAGAACAGCGCGACGAGGATCGCGCCCGGCCCGATGCCCGCCAGAAACAGCTTGCCGAGCGACACTTCGGCGGCTACCGCGTAAAGCAGCATGGTGACTGACGGCGGCAGGAGAATGCCGAGCGTTCCGCCAGCCGCGATGATGCCCGCGGCGAGGCCCGCGGAATAGCCGCGCTTGCGCATTTCCGGAATGCCCGCCGAGCCGATGGCCGAGCACGTCGCGGGCGACGATCCCGCCATCGCCGCGAACAGCGCGCATGCCAGCGTATTGGCGATGCCGAGCCCGCCGGGGATGCGATAGAGCCAGGCGTGCAGCGCGGCGTAGAGATCGCGGCCCGCGTCCGAGCGGCCGATGGCGGCGCCTTTCAGAATGAAAAGCGGGATGGCGAGTATGATGACGTTCGCCAGCTCCTCATAGACGTTCTGCGCGATTGTGCCGGCAGACGCGCGCGGCATGAACAGCAGCATGAAGGCGATGGCGACCGCGCCAAGCGCGAACGCAATCGGCATGCCGGACAGCATGAAGGCGAGCGTCGCCGCGCCATAGGCGATGCCGAGCGTCGTTGGCGTAAAGCCGGAGAGAAGCGGAGCGGCCGATCTCGGCCACAGGAGCAGAGCGGCGACGGCAACGAGCGTTGCGAGGACGGCGAAAACGGAGCGTGCGCCGGCCTGGACCGCAAGCTGCGCGGCGAGCAGCGCGAGACCCGCCGTCATCAGGCCGTAGGGAATCCACAAAGGCGGCGCCCAGGCCGATTGCGTGACCTGCCCCTCGCTCCAGGCCTCCAGGAGCAGCGCTCCCGATTTGAAGGCCATGAAAACGGCGAATGCGAGCGAAAGCGCGTCGATGAGAACGTCGCGCCGCCGCCGCGAGCGGGCGGAAAGGAACGATCCGAGAAGCTCGATGCCGATATGCCCGCGCCGCGCCTGAACCGCCGCCGCGGACAGGAAGACGGCGCCCAAGACCAGGAAGATTTCCGCCTCGTCCTGCCACTCGATGCCGCGCCCGAGGAGGTGCGCCGCGATCACGCCTCCGGTCAGGACGGCGCTTGCGACGGCGAGCGCGATGGCGCTCAGATTGAAGGCGAGGGCGACGGCGCCGCTGAACGCGCGCCGCGCGGTAGAGACCGCTTCGACGGGCGCGGCCGAAGGGTGAGCGTCCAGCGCCATGCTTGCGTACCCTCAGCCCGATTTCGTCACACGGTTTGTGCGCTTGCGAGCAGCCCGGCCGCCTCGGCGGATTTGGCTGCGAAATCCTTCCAGGCGCTTTTCTCGGCGATGGCTCGCCATTTGGCGATGTCGTCCGCGCTCAGATCGGCAACCGTCGCGCCCTTTTCGGCGTAGACCTTGGCGACGGCTTCGTCGTCTCTCCTGGCCTCCACAGCGCCGTACCACTCCATCTCCTGTCCGACGTCCATGATTGCCTTTTGCTGATTGGGCGAAAGCGAGTCGAAAACGTCCTTCGACATGAGAAGCGGCTCCAGCATGAACCAGATGGCGCCGCCTCGCGCGGTGGTGAGCGCCTTCGCGAGTTCCTCCAGCCGGAAGGAAATCAGGCTCGTCGAGGAGGTCATCGCCGCTTCGAGGGAGCCGGTCTGCATGCCGAGGTAGATTTCGTTCGAGGGCATGGTCGAGACCTGCGCGCCCGCCGCCGCGAGCATGAGGTCCATCTCACGGCTGCCGCCCCGGATTTTCACGCCCTTCACGTCGCCCGGCGCCTTGAGCGGCTTCGACTTCGACGCGATGCCCCCGGCCTGCCAGACCCAGCTTATGAATTTCACGCCCTTGTCTTCGGCGATTTTTGCGAGCGACCGCCCGATTGGAGCATCCTTCCATTTAGCGGCCTGCGCATAGGACGTGACGAGGCAGGGCATCAGCCCCAGGTTCATCGCGTGAATTTCGCCGCCCGCATAGGGCAACGGATAGAGCGTGAAATCGAGCGCGCCTTTGCGAACGGCGGAGAATTGCGCAACCGTTTTCATCAAGGATGAGCCGGGATAGATTTCGAACGCGAGCGAGCCGCCGGTCCGCTCCTGAACGTCGGCGGCGAAGCGGCGGCAGAGGCGGTCCCTGAAGTCTCCCTGCTCCGCCGTGCCGCCCGGAAATTGATGCGAAATCTTGAGAACGCGCGGCGACTGAGCCCGCAGCACGCTTGGCGCGGCGCAAGAAAACGCCGCTGCTCCGATGAGTGCGCGTCTCGAAATCATGGGCGTTCTCCAGATTGCCGCGGTCTTCCTCCGCCTATTTTTATACCATTTGCATATTGGTTAAAGGGATTCATGCTTTCGGGTAAATCCTGGCATGGAATTGCCGCTATGCGTGCATTTCCCGGCGGCGGTTCAGCCCGGCGCGTCCAGATTACCCGGCTTCTCCGCCGTGGTTTTCCGCCCCTCGGCGTGATAGAAGCGAGCAGGGGCTATTCAGCGGGGGGAATTTTCATGCGCGCTTTGACTTTGGCATGCTTCGGATTGTCGCTTACGGCTTCCGCATTCCTGCTGACAAGCGCGCCCGCTTCAGCCCTCGAAACCGCGCCAGCCGCGCCGGCGGCCGGAGCGAGCGCCGTGATGCTTGCGGAGAGCAGACGATGCTACCGCTGGCGCAACTACTGCGCCGTGCGCCATCCCTCGGGCGGATACAAGTTCCGGGGCTGTCTGGCGCTCCACGGCTGCGCAGGCTGACGCGCGGGACGGCGCCCGAGCCCACGGCTGTCCGGTTTCAAGATAGCTCATCCCGGAAGGGCGCCTTTCGCGCACTATCCGGGATCTTTCGAACTTCGAACCGAACTATTGAGGCAGACCCCGGATAAGCGCGAGGGCGCTTTGCGGGGTGACGTCGAAGGGCGAGCGAATGCCCCGCAAGTAAAACGAACCCGTCACCCGGCCAGCCGATGCTCGCCATCACGATGCGTCCGCCTCCTCGGCGGCCTGCTCTTCGGCCGGCTCGGCGATATCCGCGCGCGACGACCGGGGCGGCCGCACAACGGTAACGGTGCACCCCGCCTCCGACGCAACTTTACCGGAGACGCCGCCAAGAAGCGAGCGCCTCAGCGATTGCCGCCTCGCCCCGATAATGATCTGATCGACCTTGTTCTGTTCCGCATAAGTCAGGATCGCCGAAGCCGGGTCTATGGCTTCGAACACGTGATAGGTGATGCGGCCCTCGCGGAGCTTCAGCGGCGCGGCCCAATCCTTCAGCGCCACGAGCCGGTTGACGTGCTTGTTGTGGCCCTCGGCGTCGAGCGCGGTGTCGCGCGTCGCGATATAGCTCTGCTTCAGCACATTCAGGCAGGCGAGCCGCGCCGAAGGAAGATGCTTGAGCGCGCGCGAGGCTGCTTCGCGAACCGCTTCGTTGGTTTCCTTCGCGCCTTCGGCGGTGTCGACGGCGACCGCGATGATCGGCGCCGAAAAGCTGGGCAGCGCGGCTTCGCGCGGCTTGTATTCCTCCTTCAGCTCGGGGTTGAAGCGGCGCTTCATGCGCGCCCAGAAGGAGTCGCTCGTGAGCCGCTCCGACCGCGCGGTGAGCTTGATCTGATCGTGATGGCTGAGGTCGAACGCGAGTTGCGCCGCCGACGGGTAGCGCCAGGCGGGCTCCACTTCGAGGCAGCGCAGCACGATCTCCTGCAGCCAGAGCGGATAATCCTTGCGGAGCTGGCGCGGCGGCTTCGGATCGCTCCAAAGCCGCTTTTTCATCGCGCCCAGGCTCTCGCTTTCGCCGAAGGGGCGGATGCCGGTGGAGAAGAAATAAAGGAGCACGCCAAGCGCAAACTGATCCGTGCGCGGGTCGTTGCGCGCGCCCATGAGCTGCTCGGGCGCCATGTAGGGCGCCGTCCCGTAAGGCAGGCGGAACTCTTCCTGCATGAGGTCCGGCAGCTGCAAATGATGCGACAGCCCGAAATCGGCGAGCACGGCCTCGCCCGTGGGCCGGAAAAGGATGTTGCTCGGCTTGATGTCGAGATGGATCACATGCTGGCGGTGGATGTCGTCGAGCGCGGTCGCGAGCTTCAGGCCGATTTCGACGACCTCCTTGTAGGGCAGCGGCAGATCGGCGAGCCGCGGCAGCAGCGATTTTCCCGGCACGCGCTCCATGACGATGTAGGGATGGACCGCGAAATCGCCCGCCGCCACGAAATGGGGCACATGCGGGCCGGTCAGGCGCGGCATGATCATCTGCTCCATCTCGAAGCTGACGATAGCCGCCGGGTCCTGCCCTTCGCCCAGAACCGGCACCTTCATGAGCAGCGGCATGCCGATGCCGGGTTTCGTCACGCTCCAAAGCCGCGCCATGCCGCCGCGATGGATCAGCTGCTCCATGACGAAGCCGTCCAGAACGTCGCCGGGCACTATCGAGGGCTTGGCCATGGCCCCGTCATCTCCCCATGTACAGCCGTTCGGCGAAGAACAGCGGCAGGCGCGCCTTGCGGATTGCGTCGGCGGCGGCGTCGATGTCGTACGGCACGCGGATGAAGGTGATCTCCCGCTTCGCGTCGTCGAAGATGGCGTAGGACGCCGCGGGGTTGCCGTCGCGCGGCTGCCCGACCGAGCCCAGCACGACGAGCCAGCGGCGAAGCCCATGCAGCGGCACCGGCACGGCGGTAACGGGGCTGAACGCCGTCATCTTCGCCATCGTGGTGACGCTGAAGATCGCGGGCTTGTGCGTGTGGCCGCAAAAGGTGATCTGCGCCTTGGTCGAGCGCAGGCTGCGCGAGGCTTCCTCGACCGTCAGCACATAGACCCATTTGTTGGGCGCGCTGGCGTCGCCATGCACGAGGAGCCGGTCGCCGTCGGACACGGTGAGCGGCAGCTCCGCCAGGAAGCGGCGCTCCTCCACGCCGAGCTGGCTGCGCGTCCAGTCGATCACGAATTGCGCCTCGTTGTTGACGCGCAGGCTCGCGTCGTTCACGCCGGCGTCGTGGTTGCCGAGTACGGCGAGCGCGCCGCGGCCCGCCAGCTCCATGACCTTGTCGACGGCGTAGACCGGATCGGCGCCGTAGCCGACATAATCGCCGAGCAGGATGTAGCGCCCGGCGCCGCGCGCCTCCGCATCGCGCAGGCACGCTTCGAAGGCTTGCCGGTTCGCGTGCATATCCGCAAGCAGAGCAATGCGCATGTGGTCTCCCCAGGTGTTCGGTTTTGCGCCAGCTTACCGAAAACCGTGCGCGCGGTCTTGGTAATTTCATGCGGGGGGCAAGGCGCTTCCGGCGTTTGGCGATGGCGACCCAATACACAGTAAGCCGCCGCGAGCAGCGGACGCGCATCAGCTTTATCGTGCATGCCGCCGTTTCCTATCTCATGCTGCACGGCCCCGCTGTCCGTGATGTCCGATATCGCGGCCGGTTACAACTGGAGGAGAACGCGAAGCGCGTGGGCGATACAGCACGATAGCTTGCACATTATTTGCCGCCGGCGGGGAGTTCGGCTGCGCCGAGCGCGTCGGCGAGGCGGGCGGCGGCGGAGCCCGGCTTCAAGGGCTTCTGCTGGCTTTCGTGCGGCGCCCATCCGCAAAGGTAGAGGATTTCGAACGTGGCGCGCGCTTTCCCATCGGCGCCGGTGAAGCGCTCGGCGTAAATTTCGAGCGCGCGGGCGAGCGTATCGCGCCGCATCGGCTTTCTCGCGCGCGCGGCAAGCGGGTTCGCGGCGCCCATCGCTTTCAGCTCCCGGATCAGCGCCAGCGGATTGGCGTAGGTCACGGTCAGGCGCTCCGCATCGGCGACGGGCAACGCAAAGCCGGCGCGCTGAAGAAGGCCGCCCATGTCGCGCACGTCCGCTGTCGGGAAAACGCGCGGGCTGACCCCGCCCAGCGTCTCGGTCTCCGCCATCATGAAAGCCTGCCGCAGTTCGATGAGCGTGTCGCCGCCGAGCAGCGCGCCGAAGAACAGGCCATCCGGGCGAAGCGCGCGCCGGATCTGGATGAGCGCGCCCGGCAGGTCGTTCACGAGATGCAGCGACAGAACCGATGTCGCGAGATCGAGCGACCCATCCGCAAGGGGCAGCGCCTCTTCGCTGGCGACCGCGCAAGGCCGCGGGCACGCCTCCGCCAGCGGATAAGCGGCGCTCAGCGACACGACGCTCAACCCCGGCGCGCTCTCGCGCAACAGCCGCGCCATCGCGCCATGATAGGCGCCCAGATCGGCGGCGCGCTCGAAGTTTCGCTTGATGCAGCCGAGCCGGCCCGCAAGCTCCTCCGCCGCGTGGCGGATCAGAAAGTCCGTCGCGGCAAGCGTGCGAGCGTTGCGGGCGAGATTACGCCGGATAAGGCCGCGGTCGAAAATGTTGGGGCTGGTCAAGGAAGAAATCCGGCTTTATGGTTCATCGCAGTTAAGGTCATTGCCGTTTGCGTTGCAAATGATTTGTCAAGTCGCCCGGCTCGCCGCCGATAGCTTTCGATATTCCGCCGATTTGCTCCTTCCGGCGGTGTGCGTCTCCTGCTCCGCGCTCATCACCCGGCATAATCTCCTTTGCCCGCAATGCTGGAGCGGACTCGATCTCATCACGCCGCCTCATTGCGACAGGCTCGGCATCCCCCTCCCCGGTTATGAAGGGAACGGGCCGCATATCTCAACGCAGGCGCTGGCAAATCCTCCGGTTTTTTCGCGCGCGCGGGCGGCGGCGCATTATGGCGGCGTCATCCGCAGGCTTATCGTGCGTTTCAAGTTCGAGGACAAGCACGAGCCCGTGCCCCTGTTCGTCACGCTGATGCGCAAAGCGGGGCGCGAGCTTCTCGCTGAGGCCGATGTAATGGTTCCGGTCCCGCTCCATCGGCTCCGGCTCCTGCAGCGGCGCTTCAACCAGGCGGCGCTTCTGGCGAAGGGGTTGAGCAAGGCCGAAGGCGTCCCGGCCGCGGTCACGGCGCTGAAGCGGACAAGACGCACCCACGCGCAAGTCGGCCTCACCCAGGAGGCGCGGCAAAGCAACGTCTCCGGCGCATTCAAGGTAAGCCGCGGGGCGCGAAATGCGGTGCGCGGCAAGCGCGTTCTTCTGATCGACGACGTGTTGACCACGGGCGCCACGGTCGACGCCTGCGCCGCCGCGCTCCTGGACGCCGGCGCGAAAAATGTGGATGTGCTCGCCATTGCGCTCGTCGCTCACGGTCTTGCAGAGCCATCGGCGGATGAAGGAGCGCTATAAGTCGCATCGACTGAGGCTGGACTGAACCGGCCGAAGCTCCCATTTGTTTCGCGCTGCACTGCCGAAAGGAATTTTGATGCCGCCTGTTACGATTTACACCACGCCCGGTTGCCCGTTTTGCCGCCGCGCGAAAATCCTCTTGACGAGCAAAAGCGTCGCCTACGACGAAATCGATGCTTCCGATTACAAAACGCGCGAGGCGATGATTGCGCGGTCGGGCGGCCGTTACACGGTTCCGCAAATCTTCATCGGCGATGTGCATATAGGAGGCTGTGACGACCTTCACGCTCTCGATGCGAAAGGAGAACTTGATCCTCTCCTGCAAAGCTGAGCACAATAAGGCAACTGGCCAAGGAGCAGGCGACGCATGGCGGATAAGAAGGGTAAGTTTCGAGTTGGTCTCGTCCAGATGCGGTCGGGCAGAGACGTTCGAGATAATCTTTTGGAGGCCGAGGCCCTCATTCGCGAAGCGGCCCGCCGTGGCGCTCACTATATCCAGACGCCGGAAAACACGCTCCTCATGGAGATAGAGCGGCCGCGCCTCTTCGAGAAGATCGCCCCGGAAGAGGAGACCAAGGAGATCGCCTATTTCTCCGGCCTCGCCAAGTCCCTGCGCGTCTGGCTGCATATCGGCTCCATCGCCATCAAAGCAAGCGACGACCGCGCCATCAATCGCGCCTTTCTTTTCGCGCCCGATGGTCAGATCGTGGTCCGCTACGACAAGATCCACATGTTCGACGTGGATCTGCCGAGCGGCGAGAGCTATCGCGAATCGGGGACCTACATTCCCGGACAAACGGCCTATGTGGCGCGCCTGCCGTGGGGCGATCTCGGCGTCGCCACCTGCTACGACATTCGCTTCCCGGAACAATACAAGGCGCTCGCCAAGGCGGGCGCGATATTCCTGACCGCGCCGTCCGCGTTCACGAAGGTCACGGGCGAGAAGCATTGGCACATTCTGCTCCGCGCGCGCGCCATCGAAAATGGTTGTTACATGTTCGCCGCGGCTCAGGGCGGGCGCCACGCCAACGGCCGGACTACGTTCGGGCATAGCCTCATTATTTCGCCGTGGGGCGAGATTCTCGGCGAGGGCGGAACCGATCCGGGCGTGATCGCCGCCGATATCGACGCCGCCGAAGTGGATCGCATCCGCGCGCGCATCCCGGCGCTCGATCATACGCGAGACTTCGACGTGAAGGTTGTGCCGCTGCCCAAGCTAGCGCCGCTGGAGGCTGCGAAGTGATCGGGTTGCCTTCATTCTTTAAACGGAAGCCGCGATCCCCGCGAGCGTCCCCCGGCGCGGCGCGCGAAGAAGCGCCGCCAGCGCCGAAGCCGGACAAGCCCTACCGGTTTGCCGGCGCGGCTTGCGAAAAGACGCAGGATTTGCTCACCGGCGGCCATGACGGCGAGCGCGTCGGCTTCCGCAAGCCTTTGCAGGACTAAGCTCGGCCGCAATCGAAGAGGCCCACTTTCGGTCGCCCCCGCGAAGGACGAGGGTTGGGATTTGCTGGATTCCCGCTTTTGCGGGAATGGCGCGGCCGGGCTGGCGCGGCTCTAGGATAGAGTTTCACTGAGATCGACGCCGTCAAAATCGGCCTCTCGAAGATTGGCGCCGCAGAGGCCGACGCGGTCGATCGTGGCGTCCCGGAAATCGCGCCGCTAAGATTTGCCCAAAATGGTCTTTTCGAGCCGGGTTCCGAAGGCCGGCCCCGCTAAGACCGGCGCCGGTAAGATCGGCCGCCGCCAAGAAGGAACTCTCCAACGAAGCCTCTCTCAGATGCGAGCCACTCATCGGCAAGCGTCGCGAAGTTGTCGTTTGTCGCGATGCTGTTGGATTTCTTGATCGACGCGGGGTCCCTGCCCTGGGCCAGAGTCTGCCGCGCTTCGGCAAGCCGCTGTCTGGCGTCCGCCAGACCGGCGCCGGGAAATTTGCCCAGGCTAAGCGTCTGCCGCTTACCCTGAAAGCGGTAATCGAAGCGCCACAGGCGCGATCCTTGCGCCGTGACGAGGATATACAACCCCTGCCCGTCACTGGCCTTGTAGGGTCTTTCCTTGGGCTTCAGCGCCCGGATCGCTTTGTCCGAAAGCGGCATACCGTCGGCTCTATACCGTCATCCCCCGAAATACCGACGCAAATACCGTCAAATTCGTAAGAAGGCAAATGCCGGGGTGAGGTGGCTTGGAACGGCTGTCAGGACGCAGTGATCCGCGCCTTTATCAGGCAACCAGCTGAGATATAAGGAGATTGATGCGGTGTGAGGTGGGATGGGAAGGGACGCAATTCCGGCGTTCAGGACGAATTTGGTAGCGGAGGAGGAGGGATTCGAACCCTCGACACGCGGATTATGATGCCTTGCTTTCTGTCACTAAAACAATAGCTTAGGTCCCGAATGGTTGTTTTTTGAGCTAAGAGAAATCAATCGGTTACGCAAGTTTTCCCGAACAAATCCAAGCGAAATTCGGGCATATTTCACACGCGAGCCGGTTCACCCGATCTGCAATCTCAATAGGGAGTGCTGAAACGGCTGCGATGCTGATCATTATCGTATTAAAGCCATGGGAACAAACTAACGAGCGGCCTTGTTTCGACGAAGCCCACGGGGGATGCGTCTGGGCCACGAAATGATTATGTGGCGATGCCGTGTTGGTGAGTGGACCAAGAATAGGCACCCATGCAATCGGACAACGGAAAATCGCAAATATCTGTAGTAGACGACGAAATTCGCGCCGCTTTATCCCGGCATTGGGCAGCTTCCGATTCGAACGATTTCACCACTGAGCACGAAATTTGTCGGGAGGATGCGATCCTCGACTATCCCCAATCTGGGGAGCGCATTCGAGGACGAGCCAACATTCAAACCACGCGCTGCATTCAGCCAAATTTGAAGCGCTTCAAGGTCCGGCGCATTCTAGGGTCCGGTAACGTATGGATTACCGAGTTTATCCTCTATTATGATGAAAAGCCGTTCCCCACCGTCAGCATCATGGAATTCATCGACGGCAAGGTTGCACACGAAACCCAGTATTTCAGCGAGCCCTTTGAACCAAGCGCCGCCCGATCCCGCTTCGTGGAGCGAATGGACACGTAGCCCAGGGCTGGGCCTTAGTCTTCCGCGCGGCCTATTGTGTTGACGACTTGATACTCCATTCGAGGTCTTCGGACGACCAAACATCTTGACCGGAACTTCAAAAGACGGCTGACATTCAATCGGCGCTACCGATCCTGCGGGCGGACCTGCTTCATTTCACCGAGGAGGGTCGGGATGAGCTCCGACACAGTCGGGTGAATGGGTACTGCCCATTTCAACTGCGTGTAGGGGGTCCGCGCGTTCATAGCGTCGAGGATGCCATGGATCGCCTCGTCGCCGCCGGTTCCAAGAATCGCAGCCCCAAGAATTTGCTGAGTCCCGGCATCGGCGATCGCCATCATGAACCCAAGCGTTTCGCCTTTTTCGATGGCGCGACCCACGCGGGTCATCGGACGCCGGCCCACAAGAAGCGGCCGCCCAGTTGTGCGCGCTTGCGCCTCGGTCATGCCCACGCGGCCGAGCGGCGGATCGATGTAGAGCGCGTAGCCCAAAATGCGGTCGCTCACCCGCCGCCGCTCGCCGTCGAGGAGGTTCGCGGCGACGATCTCGAAGTCGTTGTAGGAGGTGTGGGTGAAGGCGCCTCGGCCATTGCAGTCGCCGAGCGCCCAGATGCCGGGCGCGCTGGTACGGAGTTCGTCATCGACGGTGATGGTGCCGCGTGCATCGACTTCAACCCCGGCGATGTCGAGGCCCAAGTCATCGGTGTTGGGCCGGCGCCCGACCGCGAGCAGCACGTGGGAGCCGACAACCTCCGGCGGCCCGGACGCACACTCAACCCCGACGGCGATTTCAGCGCCCTTGGGCTCGAAGCGGATGCATTCCGCATCGAGGTGAACGGCGATGCCCTCGGCCTCGAGAATCTGCTTAATCGCAGCTGAGACATCCTTATCCTCACGCGCGATCAGCCGCGGCGCCATCTCCACTACGGTCACTTGAGCGCCGAAGCGGCGGTACATCTGTGCGAACTCAAGGCCGATGTAGCTGCCGCCGACGACGATCAGATGCTGTGGTAGCGTGTCGAGCTCAAGAATGGAGGTGTTGGTCAGGGTGGCGACACGGTCGATGCCAGGCAGCTCCGGAATGCGCGCGCGCCCGCCAACATTGATGAAGACATGCTTTGCGGTGAGGCGGTCCATGCCCACCTGCACTTCGCGCGGCGAGACAAAGCGCGCATGGCCGCGGTAAACCGAGCAGCGCTCCATGTTGTCCAGCCAGGAACTCGACGCCCTCGCGCGCTCGCATGGAGACGGCGTCTTTGCGCGCCTTCACGGCTTTCATGTCGACCGCGACCTCCCCGGTGCTGACGCCATAGTCCCTTGCGCGCCGCGCCAAATGCGCGGCGTAGGCGCTCGCTACGAGTGTCTTGGTCGGGATGCAGCCCGTATTGACGCAAGTGCCGCCGAAAAACTTGCGCTCGATCAGCGCGACCGACATGCCAGCCGCGGTAAGCCGCCCTGCCAAAGGCGGACCGGCCTGGCCAGCGCCGATGATGATGGCGTCATAGGTGGTTGTCATGCAGAAACTCCCATGAAACGTTAGAGATCGATGACGATGTCGCCCTGTGGCTTCGAGCAGCAGATCAGCAGATTACCTTCCGCTGGCGGGTCGATCGGGTCGGGCCGGTAGGCAACTGTCCCCGCGACAAGCCCGGTCTCACAGCTGTGGCAGACGCCGGTGCGGCACGCCCATCGCACAGGGACATCGCAGGCTTCGGCAAGCTCCAGCAGGCTATGAAATGCCGGGTCCCAATGGACATTCAAGCCGCTGCGGGCGAACGAAATCAGCGGCCCCGCACCGGACGGTCCCGCAGGCATATGCGGCGGCCCGTGCGGGGAGGCGGCGACGCCTGGAGTGCTGGACGGACCCGCGCCGAACAGTTCCGTATGGATCTGGCCTTTGGCGACGCCCCAGGCTGCAAGGCCCGCCGTCAGGTCACTGATAAAGGCCGCAGGCCCGCAGATATAAAAGCCGGCATTGCGCGGAACACCCAGTTCCTGGAGCACGCCCATATCGATCCGTCCACGAGCGTCGAAATCCACGCCCGGCCGATCCTCGAGATCGGGCGCGCTGTAGCATATGTGACTGTGCCCGTGGGCCAAGGCTTTGAGGAGTGTGCGGACTTCCTGAGCAAAAGGGTGCTCGCTTCCGCGCCGGGCCCCGTAGAGCCACCAGATTTCCCGCGGCGACGCTTCGGCCGCCAGCGCATGAAGCATCGCCAGGACAGGAGTTACCCCTATGCCAGCGCTCAGGAAGACGGCGGGAGCATCGCCCGGCCCAAGCGTGAAGGTGCCTCGTGGCGCACTCACGTCCAGCACGTCGCCAATCTGCACCCTCTCGTCGATATAGGCGCCCGCCAGGCCTTGCGGTTCGCGCTTCACGCTTATGCGATAGGAGCTGGCGCTGGGCTCGCCCGACAGCGAATAGCTGCGCATCAGCGGCGGCGTGCCGGGCGCCGGCGTCAGGCGAACCACGACAAACTGGCCGGGAAGGGAAGCGGTCAGGGAATACCATCCACAGGCTCAAGCATGAGCGACATGACGCTGCTGTTCTCGCGAAGCTTGCGCGACACCCGTAGGGGGCGGAATCCCTGCCCACGCCGGAGGCGGTCCGGAAACCGGCGCGAGTCCGGCATTTCCCGACGTCGCGCCGCCACTCTCGCTCTTGCGCGAGCAGCGCCTCAAACGAGCTGCGCCAGCCTGCGCTCAGCGCTGGGATGCGCAGCGCGCGTTCGAGCTGGCCGCGGGGGCGCCGGGCAGGTAGAGCAGCGCGTTGATCTGGAAGACACTCATGCGCTCCGAGCCCGCCGCGACCTGGACGATCTCATTGCCGGCTTCGACTTCGCCTTCCTCAAGAACACGAAAATAGAAACCGGGCCTGCCGTGCGAGACCAGCAATGCAGCCATTCGCGGCTCATTCATGCGAATGCCGACCCGGTAACAGGTGACGCGGGGCTGCGTCACTTCGAACAAAGCGCCGCCGATCCGGTAACGGTCGCCAATGCACACCTCGCGGTCCGGCAGGCCGTCGACCGTGAAGTTCTCTCCGAACTGTCCGTAGGTGAAGTCGTTCCGGCCGAGCTCGCTTTGCCAATGGCGGTAGGAGTTGATCTGATAAACAAAAACGGCGCGGTGCTCGCCGCCGTGCCCAGCCAAGTCTCCCTGCCCATCGCCATCGATATTAAGCCGGCGGACCGTGCGCGGGCCGTTGACCTGGTGTTTCCACACGCCGGTGTAGACGGTTCTGCCTTGCCAGGCCACATTCTGCGGCGTGCCGACATTCACCGATAGCAGGGATGGCATCGAGCTTCCTTCTACAGCCTCCAAGCGCTATCTTTACTTCGCCGGCGGAAGCGCAATGCGAACGCCGCGCAACCTCCTCCGTCATTTTCATCTGCCTTGGGGAATGAACCCAGGCACGCCGGTCTCCACAACGACATTGAACCGGACCCTCTCCGCGATTTTATCCCGAATGTCCTGCATGGCGTCTTCGGGCAAGGTCGAGAGCTCAAAGTTCTCCTGGATTTGGCGGGGCTTGGTCGATGTCGCGAGGAGGGCCGTGCCGCGCTGGATCGCCCAGGCCAGCACAACCTGGGCCGGCGATTTGTGAACACGCTCAGCGATCGCGGTTATATATAGTTCATTGCCGAGTGGTAAAAGGCAGCCGCAAAATCATTGAATTCGCCGCAAAGTTCCAGCACGCCTGCCCAAAGTGTCACCTCAATGCCATGCGCTACCAGCGCAAGCTGCGTGGCTGCTGCGACGATGGCCAGGTCTCTCCAAAACCGGATGCCCGCGCGTCCAAGAAGGTATTCGCGGCGTACGAAATTAATGACAGCGATCAGAGCAACTCCGTGAATAGCGATGGTCGCCAGGATTGCCACCAGCGACACCAGCAACGGAAGCAGGATTTCAACTTCCTGGGGCGAGGAAGAGGGCATCACATATCAAGATATTGAGCATCGAGGGAATAACCTGCCTAACATCAATACTTGAGATTAAAGGCTACTCGGCCCCAACATGAGCGCCTTTCTCGGCGACAGACCTCTTCATCACCAGCACCATCGGCACGAGCATGAGCATCACCACGGCAAACACCCAGAAGCAGTCGAAATAGGCCAGGGCCGACGCTTGCTGCCGGCGAAGATTTGCGAGCGCCTGCAAGGCCAGCTCCCGCGATAGGGCGGGATCGCCGGTCTGTTGCAGGAACAACGCCTGAGTTTTTTCGAGGAAGGCCCGGACGGCCGGATTTAAGGGATCGAGATATTCACCGAGCCGAAGAGTGTGGAATTGATCGCGGTGATCCTGCAAGGCTTGGCCGAGTGAGGTTCCCACACTCCCACCTTCGTTGCGCAGCAGGCTTAACAGGCCAACAGCGGCTCCCCGCAACGCGATCGGGGTGTAAAGGTAGGCGGCGACATTTGCGGGCGCGAAACATATCGAAAGTCCAACGACCAGGACGACTCGGCCAGACGACCTGTCCGGGACCGATGGTGAGGTTAAGCTGTGACAGCCAATAATTTCCGGCAGCCATGGTCAAGACACCGGCGAGGATGACCCAGCGCGCATCCGTCCGCCGGCCGAGCACAAAGCCTACGACAGGTAGCGTAAAGACGGAAAATATGCCCGCTGGCGACATGACGAGCCCGGCTTGCTCTGCGTTGTAACCAAACAGGGACTGAAGAAGGCCCGGCAATGGGGTGCTGGCGCCGTAAAGCACTGCGTACGCCCCGAAGATTATGAGGCAGCAGGCGCTGAAATTGCGCTCCAGCAGCGGACGGAAGTTAACCAGCGGGTTGTGATGGCGTATTTCCCAAAAGACCAGCCCCGCGAGCGCGGAATGAAAGGATCGCCAGAGTCTGCACGCGCCAGAATGGATCGCCCAGCCAATTCCATTCTTCTCCCTTGCTGAGCATGACTTCCCAGCAGACTATGGTGATCACGAGCAAGGACAAGCCGAACGTGTCAAAGCTCGAGGATTGACGCCTCTGTTTCTCGCGCTTGGCGGTGAGATAATCCGGGTCGTGGACAACCAGATAGGAGGCGGCGAAGGCAAGGAGACCGACCGGAACATTGATATAGAAGACCCAGCGCCAGGAATAGTTATCGGTAATCCAGCCCCCAAGGGTGGGGCCGACAACCGGCGCTACCAGAGCAGCCACCGCAAACAGCGTCATCGCGGAGCCTTGCTTTTCCGGCGGAAAAGTGTCGAGCAGCACCCCCTGGCTGGAAGGTTGCAACCCGCCGCCTGCCAAGCCTTGAATGACACGGAATAGGATCAGCTGATAAAGGCTCGTCGCCATCCCGCATAGACCTGAGGCAATGGTAAAGACAAGGATCGAGGCCAGAAAGTAGTTGCGGCGGCCAAAGCGGGCGGTCAGCCAGCCGGTCATTGGCAGGATAATCGCATTGGCGGCAAGATAGCTCGTGATAACCCATTCGCCGTCGGTAACCGTCGCCGATAATCCGCCCGCGATATAGCGTAGCGCGACCACTGCGATCGTGGTATCGAGCACTTCCATGAAGGTGGGCACCACCACTGCGGCGGCAACGACCCAGGGGTTCAATGCGGCTTGGGGGCCGCGAAGCGAAAGCGCCGCGTCAGTCATTTGTTTTGCGCCTGCGGATTGGCGGCCACAAAGCCCTCGGGCATGGAGGCCTGCAAAACCTTCCCGGCATCCGGCCCCGTCAGTGGTTTGTTAAGATAGACATACGGAACAACCGAAAGGCCGATAAAGAGCGGTTCCTTATCCGGGTTGTAATCTTGAAGCTCGATGCGGACCGGCAACCGTTGCACGACCTTAACGAAGTTGCCCGTGGCGTTCTCAGGCGGCAGCAGCGCTAATGTTGATCCGGTGCCCATGGTAAAGCCGGTGATACGGCCACGGAATACGTGCCGGTCGCCATACATGTCGACATAGAGATCGACCGCCTGGCCGATGCGTAAATCCCTAAGCTGCGTCTCCTTGAAATTGGCATCGACCCAGA
>CAVWOB010000002.1:0-582200 GCA_963756335.1 uncultured Alphaproteobacteria bacterium | reverse complement strand
ACATTGACTACCCCAAGATTACTTTGATAATAATCATAATTTGCATCCGCAGGAGTGATGTCGTTCCTCCCGTCGGGATAAAGCGAGTAGGTCTCGGTGGCTCCGTTGTAATACGCCGCCTTGTACCACTCGTCCTCCGTGGGAAGTCGTATCTGGGCGTCCGCGTTTGCCAGAATGATCCCGCTCGTCGCTCCGTTGAGCGTGTAGGCTCCCGTTTCCGTGCTGCCAGATCCCTGACCATTCTGCAACCAGTTGCAAAAACGCGCCGCGTCAAACCACGTGACCCCCACAACCGGCATATTGGCGTAGGTGCTGTTCACGCTGTACGTGTAGCTGCCGCTGCTCCCGCTCTGGATGATGTTGCCGTAGGTGTAGGGGCTATCATTTGTGTTTCCCATGGTCGAATTGTATATCCCGTAGGCATTCGAGGCACCCGCGGCATTGAGAAATGCCACGTATTGCGCGTTGGTCACGTCGTAGGTGCCGATATTGTACGCGTAGGACACCGCGCCGTATCCGGTGGTATCCGCCGCGTTGCCGGGATTGCCGATGCTCGTCCAAGTTATAGATACCGGGGAGATGACGGCCGGTGTTGTGAAGCTCCCTGTAGCACTATATCCGGTTCCAGCCCGAACGGCAGCGTCGCCAGCGCGAGCCCAACCGTCATCGCCGCGCCCAGCGCAAGCTCATGTCCCCATCGAATTAAATCGCCGTCCATGAAAGCCCGAAATTCGCTGCGACCCCGCATCAAGCGGCGCCGGTTCAGTTTCCGACCACACTCAACGATTTGGCGCAATTCACTTTCGTCAAGGCGGCGCTACGCGGGGCAGCGGGAGCTTGTTCACAACATTTTCGGATCGATCCGCACGCTCCGGGATGCCGGCGCGCTGCGATGACGAAGGCTGTCCGATCCAGTGGCGGCCCGGCGCGCCAGCCGGCGCGCGCCGGCTGTTTATTCGGCGTTCCAGGGCTGGTAATCGCCATCCGCCTTCGGGCGGCGCATTTCGCCGACAAGGCTTCCCGGCGGCCGGTAGGCGAGCGGCGTCCCCGTCATGTTCTCGACATGCGGCTTCTGCCACGGCCTCGGATGGTAGCTCTCCTCGGTGGGCGGCGTATCGACCGTGTAGTGCAGCCAGCCGAACCAGTCCGGCGGCACCTTGCTCGCCTCGGCCAAGCCCCTGTAGATCACCCAGCGGCGCGGCACGCCCGCCGGTCCCTTGCCGCGACTGTCTTCGTAATAGCGGTTGCCGCGATCGTCCTCGCCGACAAGCTGCCCGCGCGCGTTCGTATATATCTTCGTGGAAAGCGTTGCCTCGTGCCACCACGTGAAGAGATCGTTGAACCAGCCCATCCTTCTCCCCCAGTCTTTCGCCTAGGTTTACGCGAAAGAACCCGCAACGTCCAGCGACGGAGCTTGCCTCGCGGCCGATAATTGCTTAGGTCAAGAGCGTCGATAACCGGTGTGGGGGACGCCGTCATGGGTGCGGATGCGGCAGCGGGTTTGAAGGCCGATGCGGATGCTGTGCAACGCTGGGGCGGGCGCGTTCCGATCCTGCTCGGCGCGACCGGCCACTGGGACATAGACGCCAATGAAACGCGCTTGACCGGCGCGCTCAAGGCTCAATGCGCCGAGTTGAAGAAACGCTACCGGCATTCCCCTTTCGCGATCCTGTCCGCGCTCGCTGAAGGCGCCGGCTTATTGCGCAAGTTGCGATGCGGGAGCTAGGCGCCGAGCTGATCGCCGTGCTGCCCATGCCGGCGGAGGACTACGAGCGCGACTTCCAGACGCCGGAATCGAAGGCTGAGTTCCACGCCCTCTTGAACCGCGCGCTTTACGTGAGGATCGCGGCCGTTCCCGCGGGCGACGCCTGGAAAGCGGACGGCGAAGCGCGCAACGAGCAATATGCGCGCGCAGGCGCGATCATCACGGATCACGCGCAGATTCTGTTCGCGATCTGGGACGGGAAGCCGTCGCGCGGAACGGGCGGCACGGCGGACGGCGGCACGGCGGACCAGGTGGCGTGGTTCGAGCGCGGGTCTTCCCCGAAGAAATTCACGCCCTACAAAGACGAGACGACGCCGCTCGATCCGCGCGAGCCAGGGCGATGCGTCCGCATCGATCCGGCAGGCGTAAATGTCTCGGTCGCGGACTACCCGGCTCCGGGAAAGCGCAGGAAAAGCAGGATTGAACGAATCCTCGAAAAAACAAACAAGTTCAACGGCAATGTAAAGACGAGCGCCGCCCCGATTGCGCAAAGCTATCCGCTTGTCGAGGATGCGAGCGTTCGCGAACTTGCCTTGACCAACGCGGTCTATCACGCCGCGGATGGCGTGTCGGTTCGATTCGCCGATGTCGTGCGGCATGCGGATGCGTGGGTCTATGTCCTCGCGATGCTTGCCGTCGTCGTCTTCAACTTTGTCAGCTCCAAAGACTGGGCGTCCTGGACCTATCTGGGCATTACGGGCGTCATGTTGGCGCTGGGGCTGCGCATCCTGGCGCCGTCGCTCGATAACCGGTTCCTCGAATATCGATGCCTCGCGGAAGCGCTGCGCACGCTGTTCTTCTGGCGTGCGTCAGGCGTCGCGCGTCCGGTCTGGCTTTCCCTTTTGTCACGGCAATCGGGAACGGTGCACTGGATCAGGCAGGCGGTTCGAACCGTGGAGTTCTGCCAGGATTGCCTGCCCACTTGGCGCCCCATGCGGGAGAACGGCTCTCAGTCCGAGGGACTTCGCCTCGCGAAAGTGGGGTGGGTCGACGATCAGGCCGGATGGTTTAAAAAAAGGCAGGCATACCACCTTAAGAAATTCAGGTTCTGGAGCGTCATCGGCTACATTGGCATTGCCGGCTCGTTCGCGACCGCGGGTCTCATAGCGGCGCTGACCGCGATGCACGGAGCGAATGGTGAGACCTACTTCGTATCGATCGTGGATCAATCTGCCTACAACGACTACTGGCAGGCGGCGCTGAGCTTTTTCGCAGCAGGGACGGTCGCGGCGCGCGGCTTTCTCCTCCGAACGGCTCATCTGGAGATCGCCAAGCAATATGCTTCGCAAAGACGGATATTCGAAAAAGCGAGCCAGTTGCTCGCGCCCGATAAAAATGAAGCGGCTCCTGAATGGACTCCGGCGGAGATTCTTGAGAAGCTAGGAAAGGAAGCTTTGCAGGAGCAGGCTGAGTGGGTATGGCTCAGGCACACGCGACCCTTCGAGGTGCCCGCAGGTTAGGCGAGGAGGGAGATCTTCCCAATGACAAGCAAGCAGAGCGCAGGAATTCCTCAAGACCAAGCGATCTCGGAGGCCCTGGATCGCGACGGCAAAGTGTACCGCAAGACAGGAGAGTATCGCGCGCAGAAGGCGGAAGTCTCCACGCCGGTGGAGACCGTCCTGGACGGAAAAGTGGAGACCAAGAATGTCGCCTATCCCGGCGACTTCATTGTGACCGGCGCCGCCGGAGAGCGCTACGTTGTGAAACCGGATATTTTCGCCTCGCGCTATGAGCCGAAGCAAGGCCAAGCGGGCGTCTATCTCGCGCGCGGCCACGTGAAGGCGATCCCCAATCCCTTCGGCCGGCCGCTGCACGTCCTTGCGCACTGGGGCGAGATCCAACACGGCGCCGCGGATTGCATGATCGTCGACATCTACGATACGGCGGCGGGGAAGCGGTTTGGCCATCCCTATCTCATTTCCCGCGCCGTGTTCGACGCGACCTACAAGCTGGCGGGCGCCGCCGCCTCGGCCTCGTCGTCCCCAAAAAAGCCGTGGTATAGGAAATAAACGCCGCCGCATCGCCGCGGGCTAGCGGCTTCTGTAAAGGTAATCGGCGGGCAGGCCCAGGCGCAGGCAGGCCTGCACGGCGGGACTCGACTGAAGCACGATGCGGTCCGCGAACGCCGCGCCCTGCCTCACAAGGGCGCCATCCCACGATCCCAAGCCGAAGCCATCGCCGAGTTCGAGGCGTTCGCGCAGCCACGGCGGCGTAATATCGATCGCGGCGCGGACGAGAAGCGGCTGGGCCGGGCGCAGAAGCGGCGGCAGGATCGGCGCGGTCCGCATGATGGCGATGAATTCGGGGATGATCGGCGAAGGTTCGAGCCTCGGCCGCATGGCCTTGAAATAAACATCGAGGCTGGCCTCGGAGCGGGGCAGCTTCGTTGCCCCGTAGAGCCGCGCCGCAGCCTCGCCCTCACGGTAATAACGGTCGCGCTCTGCGAGCGGCAAGGGCGCCGCGTAAACGTGATAGGCCTGCAGAAAGCCGAAAGCGGCGGTGGCCTGCACCCAGTTCAGAAGCTCGGGATCGTTCGCGTAATAGGGCTCGCCGCCGGGCGTCAGCCCGCGCACGCGCTCGTGCATCCGGCGCACGTCGGCGATCATGGCTTCGGCCGCGCCGCGCGCGCCGTAGACCGTGACCATCGCCGCAAGCCCGGTTCGGCGCAACCGCCGGAGCGGGTTCTTGCGAAAGCCGCTGTGCCGCCAGACGCCAGTTCGCACGCGCGGCTCGGCCAGTTCGAGTAGGACGGCGGCCACGCCCCCGATAAACAGCGTCACGGGGTTCTTGAAGATGCGCCAGGACACGGCGGTTGGCGGCGACAGCGCCGGCTCGCCCGCGGGGGTCCCGAAGTCCACGGGCTTTCCATCCTCGGGGAGGAGCAGCGCGCGGCTCGCCTTGTCGAGCCGCCTGACAATCGGCCCCTGAAACCAGGCCATTTTTCCTGCGAATCCATCCATGATGGCGCCAACACACGAGGATGCTGCCCCGGATGAAATAGGTTAGCACTTTCGCCGCCGGGTTCATTCTTTTAGGCATCCACTCATTAAAAAGTTCGACAGGAAGCCGCGTTTCCGCCGAATGCGGTTATGGCGATGGGGCGGAACCCGCATTTTTCCACCCCCTGGAACGGCGGCCCCTTGTGAATTGCCTGCCAATATGCAATTTCACTGCGAAAGAAGCGGGGCCAGCGCCCGCGCGGCGGCGATAGCGCGCTCCCTTGACAATCCTGCCGATCAGCGGCCAACCAGAATCCGGTTCAAAAATGCAAGTTACAGAGACTGTTTCAGAGGGGCTGAAACGCCAATTGAAGGTTGTCGTCCCCGCGGCCGATCTTTTATCGCGCGTCGAGACGAAGCTCGAAGATTTGAAGTCGAAGATCCGGCTCAACGGCTTCAGGCCCGGCAAGGTGCCGCTCGCGCATGTGCGCCAGCTTTACGGCCGCTCTGTCATGGCGGAGGTGCTGGAGGAAACGGTCGGCGAAAGCAGCTCGAAGGCGCTGCAGGAACGGAAGGAGCGCCCCGCGTTCCAGCCCGACATCAAGCTGCCCGAGGACAAGGAGTTGGTGGAGCGCATGATCACGGGCGCCTCCGATCTCGAATTCACGATGTCCTTCGAGATCCTGCCGAAGATCGAGCTTACCGACCTGAAATCCATCTCGCTCGAAAAAGAGGTGGCGGAGCCCGACCCGGACGACGTGAAAAACGCCATCGGCCGTCTCATGAAGGCGAATGTCTGCTATGAGGCGAAGGACGGCGCCGCCGAGACGGGCGACCGGCTCACCATCGACTTCAAGGGCAGCGTCGGCGGCGAGCCTTTCGAAGGCGGCACGGGCGAGGACGCCTACGTCGTGATCGGATCGAGCCGCTTCATTCCGGGCTTCGAGGAAGAACTCGTCGGCGCGAAGACGGGCGAGAGCCGCAACATCGATGTGACGTTCCCGGAGGATTACCAGGCGAAGCATCTGGCAGGCAAGGACGCGGTCTTCGACGTGACGGTGAAGGAAGTCGCCAAGCCTATCGAGGCCAAGGCCGACGACGAGTTCGCGCGCACGCTCGGACTGGAGTTGTTTGCGAAGCTTGAGGAGGCCGTGCGCGGCCAGCTCCAGAAGGAGCTTGACGGCGTGTCGCGCAACAAGCTGAAGAAGACGCTGCTCGACGCGCTCGACGAAAAGCATTCCTTCGAGATGCCGCCCACGCTTCTCCAAAGCGAATTCGAGGGCATTTGGCGCAATGTGACCCGCCAGCTCGAACAGTCGAAGTCGAGCTTCGAGGCTCAAGGCACGACCGAGGAGAAAGCGCGCGAAGATTACCGCAAGCTGTCCGAGCGCCGCGTCCGCCTCGGCCTCGTGCTCTCGGAGATCGGCAATCAGAACCAGATCCGCATCGCCGATGAGGAGCTTCGACGCGCCATGATCGAACGCGCGCGCCAGTTCCCGGGCCAGGAGCGGGAGGTGGTCGAGTTCTATCGCAAGAACCCGAACGCGATGAACGAGCTGCGCGCACCGGTCTACGAAGAGAAGGTGATCAATTTCGCTCTCGAACTTGTGAAGCTCGACGAGAAGAAGGTCACGCCGTCCGAACTGATGGCGTTCGCCGCCGCCCAGCAAGCCGAGCAGGCCCTATTCGAGGGCGGCGACGAGCATGAGGGCCACGAGCATCGTCACGATCATGAGGGCGAGTGCGGCCCCGAGTGCGATCATGATCACGGCCACGATCACGATCACCATCACCATCATCACGACTAGGACGGGCGGGCGCGGGCTTTAACAGCTGGTTGCGCTCGTGCTCAAATCGCACCATGTAATGCGGGCGGCTGGCGCAACGCCAACCGCTCCGTTGATAGCCGCCGAGTTCCAGCCGCCCGCGAGATGCGCCTTCGCGGGCCCTAATCGAAAACGCCCTTACCGCGGCCCTTGACTCCTGGGAGACACGCATGCGCGATCCAGTTGAATTCTACACGAGCCAGCTCGTTCCGATGGTCGTCGAGCAGACCAACCGCGGCGAGCGCGCATTCGACATCTACTCCCGCCTTCTCAAGGAGCGCATCATCTTCGTGACGGGCGTCGTCGAGGACATGATGGCCTCGCTCGTCGTGGCCCAACTCCTCTTCCTTGAATCGGAAAACCCGAAGAAGGAGATTGCGCTCTACATCAATTCGCCCGGCGGCCATGTGACCTCGGGGCTCGCCATGTACGACACAATGCAATTCGTGCGGCCGCCCGTGTCCACGCTCTGCGTCGGCCAGGCGGCGTCCATGGGCTCTCTTCTGCTCGCGGCCGGCGAGCCCGGCATGCGCTGGGCGCTACCGAATGCGCGCATCATGGTGCACCAGCCTTCGGCCGGTTTCCAGGGCCAGGCGAGCGACATCGAACGGCACGCCGAGGACATCCTGAAAACCAAGCGGCGGCTTAATGAAATTTACGTAAAGCACACGGGCCAGCCTTACGAAATCATTGAACGCACACTCGACCGCGACCACTTCATGACATCGGAGCAGGCGAAAGCCTTCGGCATCGTCGATGAGGTGCTCACCAAGCGAGCCGCCACGGAAGAGCCCGCATCCAGCCGTTCTTAAGCCTTTCTTTGGCTTCGACATGGCCGTCAGCAAACAGAAGCGACAGCTTTAACGGCCTGGAAAGCATAAACGGTCCAACGTAGCGATCAGCCGTCAGGCGTGGCTGCGAAACGAGGGTATGGACAATCGTTCGAGAAGCCGTAAGACTAGAGGGCAGCGTACAAGGAAGGGGTGGGCGTGACGAGAAGGGCTCTAAGGCGACGGTCAAGCCGGGGAAATCCGGTTACCCAGTCATCAGTCGGGCGCAATCCAAGGCCAACTTCCGGGTATGTGGGTGCTAAGGTAGGTCAATGACGAAAGAAAGTAGGGGTCACGACTCCAAGAACACGCTCTACTGCTCGTTCTGCGGCAAGAGCCAGCACGAAGTCCGCAAGCTTATTGCAGGGCCGACGGTGTTCATTTGCGATGAATGCGTTGAGCTTTGCATGGACATCATTCGCGAAGAGAACAAGAATTCTTACGTAAAATCGCGCGACGGCGTCCCAACCCCGCAAGAAATCTGCAACGTTTTGGACGATTACGTGATCGGCCAGGATTACGCCAAGCGTGTGCTTTCGGTCGCCGTTCACAATCATTACAAGCGCATTAACCACTCCGCGAAAAACAACGACGTGGAGCTGGCGAAATCCAACATTCTTTTGATCGGCCCGACGGGGTGCGGCAAAACGCTGCTCGCCCAGACCTTGGCTCGCATCCTCGACGTGCCGTTCACGATGGCCGACGCCACCACGCTCACCGAGGCGGGCTACGTCGGCGAGGACGTCGAGAACATCATCCTGAAGCTTCTCCAGGCCGCCGATTACAACGTCGACAGGGCGCAGCGCGGTATAGTCTATATCGATGAAGTCGATAAGATCAGCCGCAAGTCGGACAATCCCTCGATCACGAGGGACGTTTCCGGCGAGGGCGTCCAGCAGGCGCTGCTCAAGATCATGGAGGGCACCGTCGCGAGCGTTCCGCCCCAGGGCGGCCGCAAGCACCCGCAGCAGGAGTTCCTCCAGGTCGACACCACGAACATTCTGTTCATCTGCGGCGGCGCTTTCTCCGGCCTCGAAAAAATCATCGCGCAGCGCGGGCGCTCGACCTCGATCGGCTTCGGCGCGAAGGTCTCCTCCGAGGACGACCGGCGCACGGGCGATATCCTGCGCGGCGTGGAGCCGGAAGACCTGCTGAAATTCGGCCTCATCCCCGAGTTCATCGGCCGGTTGCCCGTGCTCGCCACCCTCGAAGACCTCGACGAGGCGGCGCTGGTGAAAATCCTGACCGAGCCGAAGAACGCTCTCGTCAAGCAGTACCAGCGCCTCTTCGAGATGGAGGGCGTGCAGCTCACGCTTTCCAACGAGGCGCTGAAATCCGTCTCGAGGAAGGCCATCGACCGCAAGACGGGCGCGCGCGGCTTACGCTCGATCATGGAATCGATTCTCCTCGACAGCATGTTCGAGCTGCCGAGCTTGAAGGGCGTCGAGGAGGTCGTGATCAGCCCCGAGGTGATCGAAGGGAACGCCAAGCCCTTGCGGATCTATGCTGAACGCCTAGATGAATCGAGTGCATGATGCAGAGGTTTGTTAACCGCAAACCCAAGCGTCATGAGACGTCGTCCCTCCAATATTTTCCTGCACCCCTCCGGTGCATGAGACCGCTGCGATTAACCGGCTTGCGTATGCCCTGTGGACGCTCGTCCCAGACGGTGTACCCTGCCCGGACAGGAAGCTTGGCGCGCGCAGCGCCAAAGCAGCCGGAAGGGCCCGGCACAGGTATCGGCGGCCCCGCCGCCGGATTTAGGAGACTGACATGACTAACGCACCATCGGATTTCTCCAAGACGCCGGGCTCTATCGAAGTTTTCCCCGTCCTTCCGCTGCGCGATATCGTCGTGTTTCCCTACATGATCGTGCCGCTGTTCGTGGGTCGCGAGAAATCCATCAACGCGCTCGACGAGGTGATGCGGACGGACCGCCAGATCCTGCTCGCGGCGCAGAAAAACGCGGGCGACGACGATCCCGAGCCCGGCGCCATCTATTCGATGGGCACGCTGGCTACGGTTCTCCAGCTCCTGAAGCTGCCGGACGGAACCGTCAAGGTTCTCGTCGAGGGCGCCACGCGCGCCAAGATCAAGCGCTTCACCCCGAACGAGCTTTATTTCGAGGCCGAGGTGGAGCGCGTCGAAGAGTCGCTCGGCAACCAGGACGAGATCGAGGCCTTCTCCCGCTCGGCGGTGAGCCAGTTCGAAAACTACGTCAAGCTCAACAAGAAGATTTCGCCCGAGGTGCTGAGCACGCTCGGCCAGATCGACGACTACTCGAAGCTCGCGGACACCATCGCCTCGCACCTCGCCATCAAGATCGGCGACAAGCAGGAGATCCTGGAGCTTCTGTCCGTCTCCGACCGGCTTGAGCGCGTGTTCACGCTCATGGAGAGCGAAATCTCGGTGCTTCAGGTTGAGCGCAAGATCCGCAGCCGCGTCAAGCGCCAGATGGAGAAAACCCAGCGCGAATATTACCTGAATGAGCAGATGAAGGCCATTCAGAAGGAGCTGGGCGACTCCGACGAGCGCGACGACATCGCTGAGTTCGAGGAAAAGATCGAGAGCACCAAGCTTTCGAAGGAAGCCAAGGACAAGGCCGTCGCCGAGCTGAAGAAGCTGAAGCAGATGAGCCCCATGTCCGCCGAGGCGACCGTCGTTCGCAACTATCTCGACTGGCTGCTGTCGATCCCGTGGGGCGTCAAGGGCAAGGTCAAGAAGGACCTCGACGAGGCGCAAGCCGTGCTCGACGAGGATCATTACGGGCTTGACCGCGTGAAGGAGCGCATCGTCGAATATCTCGCGGTGCAGAAGCGCACCAACATGCTGAAAGGCCCGATCCTTTGCCTCGTCGGCCCTCCCGGCGTCGGCAAGACCTCGCTCGGCAAGTCCATAGCGAAGGCGACGGGCCGCGAGTTCGTGCGCATGTCGCTCGGCGGCGTGCGCGACGAGGCCGAGATCCGCGGCCACCGGCGCACCTATATCGGCTCGATGCCCGGCAAGGTCATCCAGTCCATGCGGAAGGCGAAGAAGACGAACCCGCTTTTCCTGCTCGACGAAATCGACAAGATGGGCATGGACTTCCGCGGAGATCCGGCGTCGGCGCTGCTCGAAGTGCTGGACCCAGAGCAGAACCACGAGTTCAACGATCATTACCTCGAAGTGGATTACGACCTGTCGAACGTGATGTTCGTGACGACGGCCAACACGCTCGACATTCCGCCGGCGTTGAAGGACCGCATGGAGATCATCCGGCTCGCCGGCTACACCGAGGACGAGAAGCTCGAAATCGCCAAGCGCCACTTGATGCGCGGTCAGATGGAGGCTCACGGCCTGCAGCCCGGCGAGTGGACGGTGGCCGACGAGGCCCTTACCGAGATCATCCGGCGCTACACCCGCGAGGCGGGCGTGCGCAGCCTGGAGCGCGAGATCGCCAAGCTCGCCCGCAAGGCGGTGAAACAGATCGAAAGCGGCAAAGCGACACAGGTGCATGTCACGCTGGAGACGCTTCGCGATTTCCTCGGCGTACAGAAATACCGCTACGGCGAGGCCGAGCTGGAGGATCAGGTCGGCGTCGTGACCGGGCTGGCGTGGACCGAGGTTGGCGGCGAACTTCTCACCGTGGAAGGCGTGCTGATGCCGGGCCGCGGGCGCATGAACGTCACGGGCAACCTCCGCGATGTCATGAAGGAGTTGATCCAGGCCGCGAACGCCTATGTCCGCAGCCGCGCGGTGGCCTTCGGCATCGAGCCGCCGCTGTTCGACAAGAAGGACATCCACGTGCACGTGCCGGAGGGCGCGACGCCGAAGGACGGCCCTTCCGCGGGCGTGGCGATGGTTACGGCCATAATATCGGTGCTGACCGGGGTTCCCGTGCGCCGCGACGTGGCCATGACGGGCGAAATCACGCTGCGCGGCCGCGTGCTGCCCATCGGCGGCCTCAAGGAGAAGCTGCTCGCGGCGCTGCGGGGCGGCATCAAGCGCGTCATCATCCCGGAGGAGAACGCGAAAGACCTCGCGGAAATCCCGGATAACGTGAAGAATGCGCTTGAGATCATCCCCGTTGCGCGCATGGACGAAGTGCTCGCGATCGCGCTCGTGCGCAAGCTCGAACCGATCGAGTGGGACGAAGCCGCGGCGCTGGCCGCCGCCCAGATGAAGGGCCTCGCGACGCCGCTGGACGGCGACGGAACGGCGCTTCCTCACTAAAACGCTTTGCCGGTTGCGTCTCTTTCTCGCTCAGCGAGAGGGAGCGCCGCCGGTTTACGCGCTTCCTCCCCCGAATGAACGGGGGAGGCATATTTCCTTTTAATCGAATGTCACCCCGCGAGCGCGGCGGCGGCGCGCTCCACGCGCTTGCGCTCGTTCGAATCGAGGTAGCGCTTGCGCAGCCGGATCGACTTCGGCGTCACCTCGACAAGCTCGTCGTCCTGGATATAGGCCAGCGCCTTCTCCAGCGGCATCCTGATCGGCGGCGTGAGGCGCACCGCTGCGTCCTTGCTCGTCGTGCGGATATTGGTGAGTTGCTTGCCCTTGAGCACGTTCACTTCCAGGTCGTTTTCGCGCGTGTGCTCGCCGACGATCATGCCGGGATAGACCCTCGTCTGCGGGTCGATCATCATCGGCCCGCGATCCTGAGCGGCGATGGCCTGTAACGCTTTGCTTAGGCGGAAAGTCAGTTTATCGTCTCATTGTAAGGGGCGGCGGTCAGGCGGGTATGGGCGAACGTGACATTCCCACGCTATGAATTCGATTGGAACCCGGCCAAAGCCGCGAGCAATCTTGCCAAACACCGCGTTTCCTTCGAGCAAGCGATGACGGTTTTTCTCGATCCCCTATCGCTTTCCCGCTTGGACCGTGCGCATCGTTCGGACGAGGAGCGTGGATTACAATGGGTCTCAGCCGCGATGCGGGTTTGCTCGTGGTGGCGCACACCTATGTGGAAATCGACGAGGACCGGGTTTATATTCGCGTTATCTCCGCGCGAAGACCGACAAAGAATGAGCAGCGCCAGTACCAAGACCTAGGCTAACCGCATCATGCAAGACGAATACGATTTTTCACAGGCTCAGCGCGGCAAGTTTCATCGCGAGGGCGCCGAGCTTATCCCGCCCGTGCATCTTGAGCCGGACGTCCTGAAATATTTGCAGGCGCGCGCCGAGGCGCAAGGCGCGTCGCTGAGCCAGCTTGTGAACCAGCTGCTCAAAAAGGATATTGAGCTCATCGAAGCCGCCCGGTAACGGCGCCGGACGGATACTAGGGTTCGCATGCTGAGAATGGCTTGTCTACGCCAAAAAACCTTGGAGAGCACTAGCGCCCGGGAATTATTCGAGGAGAAAGTTGATGGCTGTGTTTATATTGATTTATGTAATATACGCCAGGAATTGCTACGGCGGAATTTAACAGCAAAGAAGCGTGTGAGTTTGCCGGTAGGGCAATTCTATCAAGTGTTCCCCGTGGTTATAATCCAAGCTACATATGCGTCCCCAAGTCTTAGCTATGAACTCTTATTTGCCTCGGATGCCGATTGTGCCGAGGCTTGAGTAGGCGTACTAAGTACCGCACGCAACATCTTTTACTTCTCCACATGGGAGAAGTGATGCCTGAGCGCACGCTCAGCAATAGTGTCAGCTCGCCAGCGAGGCGGCGGCGCGCTCCACGCGCTTGCGCTCGTTCGAATCGAGGTAGCGCTTGCGCAGCCGGATCGACTTCGGCGTGACCTCGACAAGCTCGTCGTCCTGGATATAGGCGAGCGCCTTCTCCAGCGGCATCCTGATCGGCGGGGTGAGGCGCACCGCCTCGTCCTTGCTCGTCGTGCGGATATTGGTGAGCTGCTTGCCCTTGAGCACGTTCACTTCGAGGTCGTTTTCGCGCGTGTGCTCGCCGACGATCATGCCGGGATAGACCCTCGTCTGCGGGTCGATCATCATCGGCCCGCGGTCTTCCAGGTTCCACAGCGCATAGGCGACGGCCTCGCCCGTGCTGTTGGAGATCAGGACGCCATTGCGGCGCCCCTGGATTTCGCCCTTATAGGGCGCGTATTCGTGGAACAGGCGGTTCATGATCGCGGTGCCGCGCGTGTCGGTCAGAAGCTCGCCCTGATAGCCGATCAGGCCGCGCGTCGGGACGTAGAAGATGAGCCGCTGGCGGCCGCCGCCCGAGGGGCGCATTTCGATGAGGTCGCCCCTGCGCTCCGACAGTTTCGAGACGACCGCGCCGGCATGCTCCTCGTCCACGTCGATGATGGCTTCCTCGATGGGTTCGAGCCGCTGCCCGGTTTCCGGGTCGGTTTCGAACACGACGCGCGGGCGGGACACGGTCAGCTCGAAGCCCTCGCGGCGCATCGTCTCGATCAGGATGCCGAGCTGCAACTCGCCGCGCCCCGAAACCTCCAAGGCGTCGTTGTCCTGCGTCTCGGAGATGCGCAGCGCGACGTTGCCCTCCGCTTCGCGAAGCAGGCGGTCGCGGATGACGCGGCTCTGGACCTTGTCGCCCTCCTGGCCGGCGAACGGGCCGTCATTGATGCGGAACGTCATGGTCAGCGTCGGCGGATCGATGGGCTGCGCGGGCAGCGCATGGGACTCTTGCGGATCGCAAATCGTGTCGGCGACGGTCGCCTTTGCGAGGCCGGAGATTGCGATGATGTCGCCCGCGCGGCCCTCGTCGATGGGCAGGCGCTCAAGGCCGCGGAAGCCGAGCACCTTCGACACGCGGCCATGCTCCACATGCTTGCCGTCGCGGCTGATCGCCTTCACGGACATGTTCGGCTTCACGACGCCGTTCGAGACGCGGCCCGTCAGGATGCGGCCGAGGAAGGGGTCCGCCTCGATGGTTGTCGCGAGCATGCGGAACGGCCCGCCGCCCACGCGCGGCGGCGCGACATGCTTCAGCACCAGGTCGAACAGGGGCGCCATGTCCTCCTTCGGGCCGCTCGGATCGACCGCCATCCAGCCCTGCTTGGCGGAGCCGTAGAGGATCGGGAAATCGAGCTGCTCCTCGGTGGCGTCGAGATTGGCGAACAGATCGAAGATCTCGTTCAACACCTCCACATGGCGCTCGTCCGGCTTGTCGATCTTGTTGATCGCGACGATGGGGCGAAGCCCGATCTTCAGCGCCTTCGACACCACGAACTTCGTCTGCGGCATCGGCCCTTCCGAGGCGTCGACCAGCACGATGGCGCCGTCCACCATGTTCAGGATGCGCTCCACCTCGCCGCCGAAATCGGCGTGGCCCGGCGTATCCACGATGTTGATGCGGTGGTCCTTCCACTGGATCGACGTGACCTTGGCGAGGATTGTGATGCCGCGCTCGCGCTCCAGATCGTTCGAATCCATCGCCCGCTCGGCGACGCGCTGGTTGTCGCGGAACGAGCCGGATTGTCTCAAAAGCACGTCGATGAGCGTCGTCTTGCCGTGATCGACGTGGGCAATAATAGCGATGTTGCGCAAGTCCATGCCGAGCCGCGCCTTTCTTGAAGTCATGTTGCGATGCGGGATTTGGCGCTAGATGTGAGGCAAAGGCGCGCCCGCGTCAATGGGGATGCTTTGCGGCGCCCAGCGGATTTCCGGGAAATGGATCCTCACAACCTGTTCGATTTCACATCCCGCGCTAACCCGGAGGCGGCAGCGCTAGAGCATCGAACTTAAAGCCGGAAACCGGCGGCCCTTCGGCGCCGTTCCCGGCCCCGCCTTGGCGGGGCTAAACTCCAGCGGGAATCCGGTAATCTCGACGCTCGTCGAATACTGGGTCCCGCTTTCGCGGGGACGACGAAAACGCCGCTGCATCCGATTAAATGCACGATGCTCTAAACTCGCCGATTGGCCCAACGCATCGTCATCCCGGCCAAGCGAAGCGCGAGCCGGGATCCGCAAAAAATGCTCCGATTTATTAAGATCCCGGATACGGCGCAAGCGCCGTTCCGGGATGACAAAACAAAGGTAACTCTGCCTAGGCTCGGGAGATGCGGTCGAGGCCGCCCATATAGGGCTTGAGCGCGTCGGGCACGCGGATGCTTCCGTCCACCTCCTGGTAGTTTTCGATTACGGCGATGAGCGAGCGGCCGACCGCGAGGCCGGAGCCGTTCAGCGTGTGCACGAACTGGATGTCCTTGCCGCCTGCGCCGGACTTCGATCCGGGGTCCTTGGGGCGAAAGCGCGCCTGCATGCGCCGGGCCTGGAAGTCGCCGCAGTTCGAGCAGCTCGAAATCTCGCGGTATGTGTTCTGGCCGGGCAGCCACACTTCGAGGTCGTAGGTTTTGCGCGACGCGAAGCCGGTGTCTCCGGAGCAGAGCACGATGACGCGGTACGGGAGTTCGAGCCGCTTCAGGATTTCCTCGGCGCAGGCGGTCATGCGCTCGTGCTCGGCGGGCGACTGCTCCGGCGTCGTGATCGCGACCATCTCGACTTTGTAGAACTGGTGCTGGCGGATCATGCCGCGCGTGTCGCGGCCGGCCGCGCCCGCCTCCGCGCGGAAGCACGGCGTCAGCGCCGTGAAGCGATACGGCAGCTCCGCCTCCGCGACGATGCTTTCGCGGACAAGGTTCGTCAGCGGCACTTCTGAGGTCGGGATGAGCCATCTCCTCTCCAAAGGCAAAGCCTCTGAAATCCTTGTCAGTGCCTCGCGAAAATAAACTAGGCTTGGGTCGTTATGCTCACCAACCCTGGTTTCATCGATCAGTTGGCTCAACTTTGACTGTTCGGCATCGATTCCTGCCTGAAGCCTCAGCATCAGAGAGGGATCTGTTGGAAACAGATCCTCCTCAAACTTTGGGAGCTGCGCAGTGCCATAGACTGCAGCATCTCGCACTAGCAGAGGAGGGTTTACCTCCGTATAGCCGCCAAGCTCTTTGCCATCCTCATTCGTATATGTGCTCGTCTGCACGTCGAGCATGAACTGGCCGAGCGCGCGTTCCAGCCGCGCCAGCCCGCCCTTCAGCACCGTGAAGCGCGCGCCGGAAATCTTCGCCGCCGCCTCGAAATCCATCAGCCCCAGCGCCTCGCCGATCTCGAAATGCTGCTTCGGCGCGAACCCGTCCTTGGCGAAATCGCGCGGCGCGCCCCAGCGGCGCAGTTCGACATTCGCGCTCTCGTCGGGGCCGTCGGGCACATCCGCCCGGAGCATGTTCGGGATGCCCGCGAGCAGCGCCTTCATCTTCTCGTCGAGGACGCGCTCCTTCGCCTCGCCATCCGCGATCTTGCCCTTCAGCTCGGCGACCTCGGCCATCAGCGCGTCGGCCTTCGCCGGATCGCCGCCCTTGCCCTTCGCCTTGCCGATCTCCTTCGACGCCGTGTTGCGCCGCGCCTGCATCTCCTGCAGCGTCGCCGTATGCGCGCGCCGCTCCTCGTCCAGCGCGAGCACATCGCCCGACAAAGGCGGCAAGCCGCGCCTGGCGAGGCCGGCGTCGAAATCGCGGGGGTTTTCGCGGATCCATTTGAGATCGAGCATTCTCGTCTCCGAAAGGTGAAAGCTGGTTCGCGCCCTCTATAGAAGGCTCTCCCGCACGCGTCCAGCGCCGCCGCCGGGCTCGCGCGAACTTCTGTTGAAGGACTTGTCCGGCGCAGAAAGGTCCTGCCCGGTCTCGCCGTCGTTCCTGCGAAGGCGGGAACCCATCAGGCGATGAGCATATCTTCGTTCTCTAAGCCTTTTGGTGTCCCGATACCTGGATGCCCGCCTTTCCGGGCACGGCACTCGGAGAGTCCGCCTTTGCCATATCGGTTGAAACGCCGGCAGCTCTCTCTCTGAAAAGACCTATGCCGTCTCATCGTCCGGGGGTTCGCCGCGGTCCGTGCCGGAACCTTTCGTCAGGAACGCATAGGCGAGGCCGCAATAAACCGCCGCAGGCGTGAGCCGCAAGGCCTGCCACCAGCCCTCGAACGGCGCGAGCGTATCGACTGCCCAGCCGGCGGTGAGGAGAACGGCGGCGAGAAGGCCGAAAACGATGGCCTGATGCCCGCCCTCCTCTCTCTCTTTTTCCACAAGCCAGGACGCAGCCATGCAAGCCGCGCAGCTCCAGAGCCCAAGCTTGCGGAGCGTTGCGATGAAGGCGTACTCCGCGCCAATGACGCGCCAATGCAGCAGGGCCGTCTCGGCCGCCGGCGGCAAAAATACGAGCGCGGCCGACAGCACCGTGAGCACAAGCAGGAGCCGGTCGAGCCCGAAGCTTTCCGCTGGCGGGCTCGCGCAATGCGCTCCGCTTTCCTCGCCTGGCGCCGGCGCAAAAGGCTCGTCTGCTGGGTCCATTCGGCTCTGCCGCAAACTTCAACGCTGGCGGGCGGGTTCGCGCGCGCGGCCTGGATGACAAGCGTCAGCAGCGCAAAGCCCGAAAGCATCCCGCTATGAATTGCATATTTTCCGCGCTTGCGCAGCACGAAGACGCGGCTCACGGCGGTGAAATGCGAGGCGCCCACCCGCCTCAATGAAAAAAAGACCCCGCCGTGAAGCGGGGCCTTGCGAATCCGGGGAAAAATCGGAAGCTGCTTACTTCGTTGGGTTGGTGGGAGCGGCCGGCGCCAAGGAGGCGGTGGGCGCCACAGTGGGCATGCTGATTGCCGTCTTCGACTTGCCGCCCTGCCAGTAAGCGGAGAACCACGTCGTGTGGTTCAGGATGGCGGCATGCACGAGCAGTGCGATCAGAGTGACCGTGCCGAGAAACAGAGGCAGCCCTATCTTCGGGGGAACGACCAGCCAGATGCCATGTTGTCCATCCGTTTCAGCCATGTTCAGTTCTCCTAGTGTGTATGATTAGTGCAGCCAAGGGGTAAGGGCATAGGCGAGAATATGCGCAACTACGGCGACCCCGCCGAATACCCGTGCGCCGTTGATAACATGACCGTGCAATTCTTCAGCTTCCGCCAAGGTCAAGCCTGTCGGATAGACTTTATTTGGATCTGCCATTTCTCACCTTTTTTATCAGTTATTCATACTAAGCCTGCTCAACGCCGAGTCTAGCGTCGGCGAAACCTTGAAAGCGCCGCGTACGCCTGCTCGCAAGTCTGTAAACTCGAATGGACAGAATATGTTGCATGCGTCATTTCAACGCAACTCCTGCCTCGTGCGTTTAATCGGACGCAACCGCCCTTTTGCCGTTCCCGCGAAGGCGGGAACCCAGTATTTCGTCGAGATGCCTGGATTCCCGCTGGAGTTTAGCCCCGCGAAGGCGGGGCCGGGAATGAAGCCGGGAGAGCAAGGGCACGATGCGCTAACGATCGCCGCGCCACGATTTCGAGCCCCGAGCCGGATACGCGCCGCGCGCGCTATAATGGGATTTTGCAACAAGATCGCGCCCGCCCAAGACGCCGGAGAAGCGCCAAGGCGCTTTCGGGGCGACCGCCGCAGCGATCCCGTTGGCGAATACGGTAATGCTTAGCCGTAGGGGGTGGGCTCGGCGTAGGCGGCCTCTGGCGCTGCTGGGCGATGATGATGCGTCACCTCGATAAGCACCCCTTCGTCGAGCCGCAGCACGCGGTCCATGCGCGAGGCGAGTTCGAAATTGTGCGTGGCGATCAGGGCGGCGACGCCGGACGAGCGGATGAAATAGGTCAGCTCCTCGAAAACGCGGCCGGCGGTGTGCGGATCGAGATTGCCGGTCGGCTCGTCGGCGAGAAGCACGCACGGATTGTTGGCGACCGCGCGCGCGATGGCGACGCGCTGCTGCTCGCCGCCCGAAAGCTCGGCGGGACGGTGCGAGGCGCGGTCATAGAGGCCGAAATTCGCCAGCAGCTCCAGCGCCCGGGCCTTCGCCGTCTTCCTTCTGGCGCCCGCCAGAAGCTGCGGCATCATCACGTTCTCAAGCGCGGTGAATTCCGGCAGGAGATTGTGGAACTGGTAGACGAAGCCGATTTCCGTGCGCCGCACGCGCGTGCGCGCCTTGTCGGAAAGCGCGGCGCAATCGACGCCGTTCAAAAGGATGCTGCCGCCGCCCGGCTTCTCAAGCAGTCCGGCCGCATGCAAAAGCGAGGACTTGCCCGAGCCCGAGGGGCCGACCAGCGCGACCGCCTCGCCGTCGTAAATATCCGCCGTGGCGCCGCGCAGAACCTCAACCGCCCGGTCGCCCTGGTAATAGGTCCGCTCCAGCCCGGCAATCTGCAGAACCGGCTTCGTGCCGGCGAAATCGCGTAGCATTTTCGTCATTCGTAGCGCAAAGCCTCCACGGGGTCGAGGCGCGCCGCTTGCAGCGCCGGGTAGATCGTGGCGCCCATCGACAAGAGAAGCGCGACGGCCACCACCACCATCACCTCAGCCGGATCGAGCTGCGACGGAAGGCTCGACAAGAAATAAACCGACGGATCGAACAGGTGCGTGTTCGTCAGAAGCGAGACGAACTGCCGGAAGTCCTCCATGTGCAGGCTGATGAGGACGCCGAGGATGACGCCCAGAAGCGTGCCGATAAATCCGATGAACGTGCCCGAGATGAAGAAGACGCGCATGATCGCGCCGCGCGTGGCGCCCATCGTGCGCAGCACCGCGATGTCGCGGCCCTTGTTCTTGACGAGCATCGTCAGGCCGGAAACGATGTTCAGCGTCGCCACGAGCACGATCAGCATGACGATCACGAACATCACGTTCCGCTCGACCTTCAGCGTGTTGTAGAAAGTTGCGTTGCGCTGCCGCCAATCGTTCAAGATCATGTCGGGACCGGCCGCATCCTGAATGCTTGGGCGCATGGCGTCCACGTTATCGGGATTGTCGACAACCACCTCCAGCACATGCACGGCGTCGCCGACATTGAAGAAGGCCTGCGCCTCCTTCAGCGGCATGAAGGCGATTGTGTTGTCGTATTCCGACATGCCCATCTCGAAGATGGCCGTGATCGGAAAGCGCTTGACGCGCGGCGCCGTCCCGAAAGGCGTGCTTGCGCCGCGCGGAGCGAGCAACGTGATTTCGCCGCCCACAAACACGTTGAGCGTGTTGGCGAGCCGCGTGCCGATGGCGATGCCGCCCGACTCATCGTAACTGGCGAGCGATCCGTAGCGGATGTTCCCCGAGATCGCCTTGAGGTTGCCGAGGTCTTTCGCCGTCAATCCGCGCACGATGACGCCGGCGGAGCTGGATTGCGAAGACCCCATCGCCTGCCCTTCAACCACGGACAGCGAAAACTTCACGCCTGGAACGGCATCGAGGCGGGCGGCGGTTTCCGCGAAGTCGGTGAAGGGGCGGGCCAGCGGCCGGACGATCACATGGCCGTTCAGCCCCAAAATCTTGTCGAACAGCTCCTTGCGGAAGCCGTTCATGACGGAAAGCACGATGATCAGCGTCGCCACGCCCAGCGCGATGCCGATCACGCAGAAAAAGGCGATGACGGAGACCGACCCCTTCTTGCGGCGCGCGCGCAGATAGCGAAAGGCGAGCAGCCACTCGAACGGCGCGAACGCCCCTGGTTCCCTTGCCGCTTCCGTTGTCATTCGCCGATCCGCGTCCTGGCTTGCTTGCCGCATTCGCGGGCGCCGCGCCCCGGCCCGAAAGCGCCCAGCTCCATCGCGGCCTCTAGCGAACCGCCGGCGTTTGGTGCAACTTATTTATGGCCGCATCAAGGGCGAGCGCGCTCCTTTCGCCCGTTGCGCGATGCTTGATCTCGATTTCGCCTTTCGCGAGACCTTTCGGCCCCACTATGACCTGCCAGGGCAGGCCGATCAGGTCCATCGTCTTGAATTTCGCGCCCGCGCTTTCGCCCGTGTCGTCGTAGAGCACGCCGCCGTTTGCGCCGCCGAGCGCCTCATACAGTTTCGCGCAAGCTGCGTCCGCGGCGGCGTCGCCCGGCTTCAGGTTGATAAGCCCGATGCGGAACGGCGCCACAGGCTCCGGCCAGACGATGCCGCCCGCGTCGTGGCTCGCCTCGATGATCGCCGCCACAAGCCGGGAGACGCCGACGCCGTAGGAGCCGCCCTGTAGCGTGATGAGCTGGCCGTCCGGCCCCTGCACCTGGCATTTCATCTTGGCGGTGTATTTCGTGCCGAAATAGAAGATATGGCCGACCTCGATGCCGCGCGCCGAAAGCCGCCGCTCCGCGGGAACCTCGCGCTCGAAGCGCGCCGCGTCGTGCATCTCGCTTGTCGCCGCGTATTTCGCCGTCCAGCGCTGCACGGCGGGGGCGAGATCCTGGTCGTAATCGACGCTCTCATCCGGGACCGGCATCTCGATCAGATCGCGGTCGCAATAGACTTCGGACTCGCCCGTATCGGCGAGGATGATGAATTCGTGGCTGAGGTCGCCGCCGATGGGGCCGGTATCCGCCTTCATCGGCACGGCCTTGAGCCCCATGCGCGCGAAGGTCCGCAAATAGGCGATGAACATGCGGTAGTAGGACTGGCGCGCGGCGTCCGCGTCTATGTCGAAGGAATAGGCGTCCTTCATCAGGAACTCGCGCCCGCGCATCACGCCGAACCGGGGCCGCACCTCGTCGCGGAATTTCCATTGGATGTGGTAGAGGTTCTTCGGCAGGTCGCGATAGGATTTCACCGCGTCGCGGAAGATTTGCGTGATCTGCTCCTCGTTGGTCGGGCCGAACAGCATGTCGCGTTCGTGGCGGTCCTTGATGCGCAGCATTTCCGCGCCGTAATCGCCGTAGCGGCCGCTTTCCTGCCAGATCTCCGCCGACTGGATCGTGGGCATGAGAAGTTCGATTGCGCCCGCCCGGTTCTGCTCCTCGCGCACGATCTGCTCGATCTTCTGCAGCACCTTTAAGCCGAGCGGCAGCCAGGAATATATGCCCGCGCTCGCCTGGCGGATCATCCCGGCGCGCAGCATGAGGCGGTGGGAGACGATTTCGGCTTCTTTGGGATCGTCGCGCAGGACCGGGAGGAAATAGCGGCTGAGTTCATGAAATTGCTCCGCTGCCGCTCGATAACCGGCGGCACAGGCTGACGGACATACCCCGTTCCAGGGCCGCGCGCAACGCATCCGCCCCGGTTTATCAAAAGCGCAAAATTGCGTTCTCGCGACATTAAGTTTCGTGAGAAAAAACGGAGCGCCCGCCCGATTATTTTTCATCTGTCAAGCAGTAAGATTTGATGACAAGCCCTGCCATTTTGGCTAGGCTGCCATACCAATTTGACATGGGTTGAGAATGGTCGAGCAAAAAAACGGACGCGGCGCCCAGGTCTAGGGAGGATACGGGCTGGCGAGCTACCCTTTCGCGCCGGCTTCTTCTAAAAAAAAGCATCACATCAGGGAAAAAACTAGGAACAGCAAGGTTCACAGCCTTGCTGTTTTTTATTGTGCGCCGGCCGCGGGCGGGGGGCCGAACTCAATAACGCCGAACGCAAAGGCCGCGTAGAGCGCACCGACGATCAGCGCCGCGATTATGGTCGTGAGTACGAACTTCGTCCTGAGTTTCGGCGAGGACGGAGCGCCGGCGGCCTCGGCGTAAGGATCCCCGCCCGGCGGAGCGGGCACCGCTCCCATCTTGAATGGCAGCAGCGTGAACAGCACGATCCACCACACAATAAGGTAGAGAGCTAGCGTCAAGCTTACGCTCATCGCGTCTTACACCAATCGGCAAAAGCGCCGGCCCCTCTCCAGGGCGGCCCTTGCGGTATCATAATACCGCAGAAGCATGCTCTTTTTGCAAAACGAACCCAATAGAGTTAACAGCGTGTGTCCGCCCGCACGCCTGCGTCCGGCATGCGCCGATGGCGGTATCAGCGCTGTTCAAGCTCGACCAGCGTCCCGCAGAAATCCTTCGGATGCAGGAAGAGGACCGGCTTGCCATGCGCGCCGATCCTCGGCTTGCCGTCGCCCAGCACGCGCGCGCCCTTCGCGACGAGTTGCTCGCGCGCCGCCTCGATGTCGTCGACCTCGTAGCAGATGTGGTGGATACCGCCGTCCGCGTTCTTCTCCAGGAACTTCGCAATCGGCGAGTTGGCGCCGAGCGGCTCCAGCAGCTCGATCTTCGTGTTCGGCAGCGTGATGAAGATCGTGGACACGCCATGATCCGGCTGCGCCGCCGCCTCCGAAACCTCGGCGCCCAATGTTTCGCGATAAATCGCGGCCGCCGCGCGCATATCCTTCACGGCAATCGCAACGTGGTTCAGGCGTCCGATCATGCCAACCTCCCGCAGATAAGTTTAGATGACGGTGACAAGCACCGAGCAGACCGGCTTCTTGCCCCAGACGAGTTTCATCTCGGCGCGGATGGATCGCGTCACCGCCTCGCGGATCAGGTCGCGGTCCTTGCGCCTCGCCTTCGGAATGCTCTCCACGGCGTTATAGACCGCGGTCAGCGCGCGTTCTGCCATCATCGCGCCCCTGGCGTCGCGCAAGGGCAGGCCCGTTACCTCGACCTCGGGCTCGGCGGCGATTTCGCCGTGACGGTTGACCACGATGGAGGCGGCGACGTGCCCGTTCCAGGACAGGCGCTTGCGCTGTATGACGGCCGGGTCGCCCGCCTCCAGCACGAGATTGCCGTCGCGGTAGAGCCGGCCGATGGGCGCATCCGAGTCGACGATGTGCGGATCGTGCGGGCCGAGATGCAGCAGCCGGCCGTCGCGCACGCGCCGCACCGCCATTATGCCATGCGCCTCGGCGTGGGCGGCGTGCGCTTCGAGGTGGCGCGCCTCGCCATGCATGGGCACGAGATAGGCAGGGCGCGTGAGCCGGTACATGCGCGTCAGCTCGCCCTTGCGGGGATGGCCCGACGCGTGGATGGCGCCGTCCGGGTTTTCCGTGACGATGGCGATGCCCCGGTCGGCGAGCTGGTTCTGGATGCGGATCACGCCGGGTTCGTTGCCGGGGATCGTCCGCGACGAGAATATGATGGAGTCGCCCATGTCGAGCTTCACGAGGGGATGCTCGCCCCTGGCGATGCGCGCGAGTGCGGCCTGCTGCTCGCCCTGGCTTCCCGTCACCAGCGCCACGACGCGGTCGCGCGGCAGCGAGGGAAACATGTCCTGATCGAGGTAAGTCAGATGCTCGGGCCAGAGCCCCGTGTCGCGCGCCGCCTCGACGACGCGGTGCATGGCCCGTCCGACCAGAACCAGCTCGCGGTTCGCGGCGCGGGCGGCCTCGGCGATCGCGATGAGGCGCGCAACGTTGGACGCGAAGGTGGTGATCGCGATGCGCCCCTTCATGCGGCCGATCATATGCTTCAGGTTGTCGGCGACCTCCTGCTCGGTGTGGCTGATGCCTTCGAGCAGCGCGTTGGTGCTGTCGCAGATGAGCGCGCGCACGCCTTCCTCGCCGCAGCGGGCGAGCTTGGCCTCGTCGCTCGGGTCGCCATAGGCGGGCGTGTCGTCGAATTTCCAGTCGGCCGTGTGGATGACGTTTCCGGCGGGCGTGCGCAGGAAGATCGCGTTGCTTTCGGGGATGGAGTGGGCGACCGTGATGAGGTCCACGTCGAACGGGCCGATGTTGAAGCGCGAATTCTGCGCCATCACGATGACCGGCACTTCGGCGCCGTGCGCTTGCTCCTGCAGCTTCTGCTTCAGGAGATGGGCGGCGAATTTCGTCACGTAGACGGGCGCGCGCAGGCGCGGCCACATCTCGGCCACGGCGCCGATATGGTCTTCATGGGCGTGCGTGATGAGAATGCCGGCGAGGCTCTTCCGCTCCTCCTCGATGAAGCGGAGATCGGGCAGCACAATATCCACCCCCGGCTCGGAGTCGTTGGGGAAGGTGATCCCGCAGTCGATCATCAGCCATGTGCGATCCTCGGCGGGGCCGAGGCCGTAGAGATAGACGTTGAGGCCGATTTCGCCGATGCCGCCAAGGGGCAAAAACACAAGTTCGGGCGTGGCAGGCTTTCCTGTCGCTGGCATTCTTATTTGAGTATCCTGCTTTTTGAGTAGCACGCTTCGCGTGGCCGTTCAATTGAGCGCATCGGAGTAAATGTCGCCCGCGGTAACCGTTATGACAACCCCCGGCGCCGTTTCAAGCTGTAGCGCTCCGGCGGGATCGACGCCCCGGAACTTACCGCGAAGCGCTGAGCCGTTCAAATTTACACTGATCGTCTCGTTCAACGCCAGCGCGCGGCTGAGCCAGGCCTCGCGGATGCGTGGAAAGCGCCGGCCCTCGTCCCACATGGCGAGCCGCGCCTCGAACGCGCGGGCGAGCGAGCGGAAGACCTCCGATACCGCGGCGGCGTCGAGCCCGAGGCATTTGACCGGACGTTCGGCGTCCGTTGGCGCGTGCGAGACGTTCACGCCGACCCCGACAATGACAGCGAGGCCGTTCGATCTCTTCATGCTTTCGAGCAGGATGCCAGCGAGCTTCGCTCCGCCGAGCATCACGTCGTTCGGCCACTTCAAGCGCAGCGACGGAATCCGCTCGGCCGGCAGATGCGTCGCCGCGGCGTCGTGCGCCGCAAGGCCGGCAACGAAGGAAAGCTGCGTCGCAGTTGCTGGGCTGACGCTCGTTTCCAGCACGAGCGTTGCATAGAGGTTGCCTTTCGGCGAGAACCAGCGGCGCCCGCTGCGTCCCCGCCCGTGCAGCTGCTCGTCCGCGACGATCCACAAAGGGAGGGCGGCGCCGGCGGCGGCGAGCTGGCGCAACGCTTCTTCGTTTGTCGAAATCGAGGCTTTCGAAGCGAAGGACGGGGATCTCTCGGGGGGATGCTGCCACGGGCTAGAAGAGAGAGCGCGAGGCGGCGTCGGCGGCTGCCTTGAGCGGGCTCGGATAAAGGAAGAACAGGATCGCGAAGCCGGCTGTCGCGCCGATCACGATCTGCACGGACGAAGGCATCGCCTCGAAGGCTTTGCCCGGCTCGTCGAAATACATGGTCTTCACGATGCGCAGATAATAGTAGGCGCCGATTACCGACAGCACCACGCCGGCAATGGCGAGCCAGGTGAGATGCGCCTGGATGGCGGCGTTGAACACATAGAATTTTGCGAAGAAGCCCGCGAGCGGCGGAATGCCGGCGAGCGAGAACAGCAGCATTGCGAACAGGAAGGCGTAGAGCGGCTGATCCTTCGAAATGCCCGCGAGATCCTGGATCGCCTCGGTCGCGTGGCGGCCCCGGCGCATGCCGAGCACGCAGGCGAACGCGCCAACCGTCATGACGAGATAGATCGCGAGATAGATCAGCACGCTCGAAATGCCGCCGGCCGCCGCGCCGCCGGGCGTCGCCGCCGCCACGCCGATCAGCGCGTAGCCGACATGGCCGATGGAGGAATAAGCGAGCAGGCGCTTGATGTTTGTCTGGCCGATCGCGGCGAAGGAGGCGAGCGCCATCGAGGCGAGCGAAATCGCGATGATAATCTGCTGCCACTGATCGGTCGAATTCGGAAAGGCGCCGAGAATGACGCGGATGACCATCGCCATCGCCGCCATCTTCGATGCGGACGCGAAATAGACCGTCACCGGCGTCGGCGCGCCTTCATACACGTCCGGCGTCCACATATGGAACGGCACGGCCGAGATCTTGAAGACAAGCCCCGCCAGCACGAAGACGAGGCCGAAAATGAAGCCGATGGGGGCGCCATGCAGCTGCACCGCTTCGGCGATGCGCGGGAACGAGGTTGCGCCGGTATAGCCGTAGACGAGCGACGAGCCGTAGAGCAGAAGGCCGGACGACAGCACGCCCAGCACGAAATATTTCAGTCCCGCCTCCGTGGAGCGCAGGTGATCGCGGTGAAAGGCGGCCACGACATAGAGCGCGAGGCTCTGGAATTCGAGCGCGAGATAGAGCGAAATGAGGTCGTTCGCGGAGATGGTCAGCATCATGCCCGCGGTCGAGAGCAGGATCAGGATCGGGTATTCGAAGCGCAGGATCCGCTCGCGGCGCATATAGTCGAACGACAGGACGAGGGTCAGCGCCGATCCCGAAAGCGTCAGGATTTTCATGAAGCGGGCGAAGCTGTCGTCGATGAACGCGCCGTTGAAAAGCTCCTGGGTCGCCGCAGGGTGGCGCGCGATCAAAAGCGCCGAGCCGATGAGCACGAAGATCGACACCGCGCCGATCGCGACGCCCATCTGATAGCGGTGGTAAACGCCCCACATCAGAAGGACGAAGGACGCGAGCACGATGAACAGCTCTGGAAAGATCGGCGCGTATTCGGAGAGCGCCGCCGTGGTCTTCGTGTAAATGTCGGGGAGCATCGCCGCCTATTTCTCCAATTTCGCGAGCACGCGGATCCGGCGCGCTTCGTTCTCGTTCTCGGCAAGAATGTCCTTCTGATACGGCGCGATCATCGCCTTCACGGCGCCGGACGTCGTGTCGAACACCGGCTTCGGATAGAAGCCGAGCCCGATGGTCAGGAGCACGAGCGGGGCCATGATGGCGATCTCGCGCGCGTTCATGTCGGGGATCTTCGCGAGCGAGGGCTTTTCGAGCTTGCCGAACATGACGCGCCAATAGAGCGTCAGCGCGTAGAGCGCCGACAGGATGATGCCGAAGGTGGCGAACAGCGCGGCCACGTTGCTGGCGTGGAACGTGCCGAGCAGCGTCAGGAATTCGCCGATGAAGCCGCTGGTGCCGGGCAGCCCGACATTGGCCATGGTGAACACCATGAACACGAAGGCGTACATCGGCATGCGGTCGGCAAGCCCGCCATAGGCCGCGATTTCGCGCGTATGCATGCGGTCGTAGACGACGCCGACCGAAAGGAAGAGCGCGCCCGACACGACGCCGTGGCTGATCATCTGGAAGACCGCGCCTTGCGCGCCCTGCTCCGTGCCGGAGAAGACGCCGAGCGTGACGAAGCCCATATGCGCCACCGACGAATACGCAATCAGCTTCTTCATGTCCTTCTGCGCGAAGGCCACGAGCGAGGTGTAGAGGATGGCGGCGACGCCGAGCGTGAGCATCAGCGGCGCGTAGGTGACGGACGCCTCGGGGAACATCGGCAGCGAGAAGCGCAGGAAGCCGTAGCCGCCCATCTTCAGGAGGATCGCGGCAAGGATCACGGAGCCCGCCGTGGGCGCTTCGACATGCGCGTCGGGCAGCCAGGTGTGAACCGGCCACATCGGCAGCTTCACCGCGAAGGAGGCAAGGAACGCGAAGAAGAGCCACGTTTGCAGTCCAGCCGGGAAGTGGAACTTCAACAGCGCCGGGATTTCCGTCGTGCCGGCTTGCCCATACATGGCGAGAATCGCCAGCAGCATCAGCAGCGAGCCGAGCAGCGTATAGAGGAAGAACTTGAAGCTCGCATAGACGCGGCGCGGGCCGCCCCACACGCCGATGATGAGGAACATCGGAATGAGGCCGCCCTCGAAGAACAGGTAGAACAGCACGAGATCGAGCGAGACGAACACGCCGATCATGAGCGTTTCGAGCAGGAGAAACGCGATCATGTATTCCTTGACGCGATCCTCGATGGAGGTCCAACTCGCCAGGATCGACACCGGCAAGAGGAAGGTGGTGAGGATCACGAAGGGGAGAGACAGCCCGTCCACGCCAACGTAATAGGTGATGGTGTCCGAGAGCCAGGGGCGATGCTCGACGAACTGGAAGCCGCCGGCTCCCGGATCGAACTGCACAATGAGGACAAGCGACAGCGCGAAGGTGACGACCGTCGTCCACAGCGCGATCCAGCGCGCGTTTCTCTTCGCCGCATCATCGGCGCCCTTCAGCATCGCGAGCAGCAGCGCGCCAACGACCGGCAGGAGCATGAGCGTGGTTAGAATGGGCCAATCTTTCATATCTTGAACAAAGCCCCGCGGAAGAGAAAGGCGAAATAGCTGACGATAGCCGCCACGCCGATGAGCATGGCGAAGGCGTAGTGGTAGACGTAGCCGGTTTGCAGCCTGACGGCGCGCTTCGCGATCGCGATCACGCGAGCCGAGACGCCATCTGGGCCGAGCCCGTCGATGATCGCGCCGTCGCCGTAGATCCAGAGCACGCGGGCGAGCCATGCCGTCGGGCGCACGAAGATCCAGTGATACAGGTCGTCGAAGTACCACTTGTTATAGAGGAAGGCGTGGATGGGCTTGAAATTCTTCACCGTCCAGGCCGGGATCCATGGCGCCGCGATGTAGGACAGGTAGGCGAGGACGAAGCCGCCCGCCATCAAGATGGTAGGCAGCCACTTGATCAGCGGCTGCTCCACGTGCTCGCTTGCTTCGAGGATGTGATTGCCCGGAACTTGTAAGAGGGCGCCGCGCCAGAACTCGGCGTAATGGCGCTCAACGAAATAGTCGGCGAACACGAAGCCCGCGCCGAGCGCGCCGATGGCCAGAACCAGCAGCGGCCCCGTCATGACGGGCGGCGACTCATGGGCGTGCTCGAAGGCGTGCTCGTCCTTGGGCTTGCCGAAGAACGCCATGAAGATCAGCCGCCATGAGTAGAACGAGGTCAGGAAGGCGGCGACGATGAGAAGGTAGTAGGCGTAGCGGGCGCCGGGCGCGGTCGATGCATAGGAGACGTCGATGATGGCGTCCTTCGAAAAGAAGCCCGAGGTGAAGGGGAAGCCGGTCAGCGAAAGGGTGCCCACCAGCATCATGACGAAGGTGAAGGGGATCGCCTTGCTCAAGCCGCCCATCTTGCGCAAATCCTGCTCGCCGTGCAGCGCGTGGATCACGGAGCCCGCGCCGAGGAACAGAAGCGCCTTGAAGAAGGCGTGCGTGAACAGGTGGAAGATGCCGGCCGCGTAGGCGCCGAGGCCGAGCGCCACGAACATATAGCCGAGCTGCGAGCAGGTCGAATAGGCGACCACGCGCTTGATGTCGTTCTGCGCCACGCCGACGGTCGCCGCGAAGAAGGCCGTGATCGCGCCGGCCGCCATCACGACGGTGAGCGCCGTGGGCGACAGCTCGAACAGGGGCGAAAGCCGCGCCACCATGAAGACGCCAGCCGTCACCATTGTCGCGGCATGGATGAGCGCCGAGACCGGCGTCGGGCCTTCCATCGCATCCGGCAACCAGGTGTGGAGCAGGAATTGCGCCGATTTGCCCATCGCGCCCATGAACAGGAGGAGACAGATCACCGTCAGCGCGTTTGCCTCATATCCGAAGGCGGAAAGCGTAAGGTTCTGCTTCTCCTTGGCGGCGGCGAAGACGCTGTCGAAATTCACGTCGCGGAAGATGTAGAAAATGGCGAAGACGCCGAGCGCAAAGCCGAAATCGCCCACGCGGTTCACGATGAACGCCTTGATCGCGGCCTGGTTCGCGGACTCGCGGTGATACCAGAAGCCGATGAGCAGGTAGGACGCGAGGCCCACGCCCTCCCAGCCGAAGAACATCTGGATGAAATTATCCGCGGTGACGAGCGAAAGCATCGCGAAGGTGAACAGCGACAACTCCGCGAAGAACAGCGGCTGCCGGTCGTCATCGGACATGTAGCCGACCGAGTAGACGTGGACGAGCGCGGAAACCGTCGTCACCACCACCAGCATCACCGCCGTCAGCGTATCGATGCGCAAGGACCAGTTCGCCTGCAGATCGCCGACGCCGATCCAAGGCAAAATCGGAACGCGCGCCTCCTCGCCGAGGAAGCCTACGTGATAGAAGGCGAGCCAGGAGAGCCCGGCCGCGACGAGAACGAAAACGCTTGTCAGAAAACCCGAGGTCTTGTCGCCGAGCGTGCGGCCGAAAAACCCCGCCAGGATCGCGCCCGCCAGGGGCAAGAAGAGTATGGCTGGATACATTCGCGCGTCCTCACCCTCTCATCGAGTTGATGTCGTCGACGGCGATGGAGCCGCGGTTCCTGTAATAAATCACGATGATCGCGAGGCCGATGGCGGCCTCTGCGGCGGCGACCGTGAGCACCATCATCGCGTAGATTTGCCCCGTGATGTCGTTCAGGAAGGCCGAGAAGGCCACTAGGTTTATGTTCACGGCGAGAAGCATCAGCTCGATCGACATCAGGATGATGATCACGTTCTTCCGGTTGAGGAAAATTCCGAACGCGCCAAGCGTGAACAGCATTGCCGCCAGCGACAGATACTGGTGGAGCCCGATGCCCGTCGCCGCCTCTATGGGAGAAATCGCGTGTTCCATGGCGGTCAGGAAATCCCTTCCCCTGTTTTGACTTTAACCACTTCGATGGCGTCCTTGCGCAGGCGGCCAACCTGTACGGCGGCGTCCTGCCGCTTCGCGCCCGCGCGGTGACGCAGCGTCAGCACGATGGTGCCGATCATCGCCACAAGCAGCACGCCGCCCGAAAGCTCGAAGAAGTAGACATATTTCGTGTAGAGCACGCGCCCGATGGCCGCCGCGTTCGTCACCTGCTCCGCCGGGATCGGCTGGACGGCGCCCGGCGCGACCGCAAAGCCTCCCACCATGAGGATCAGCTCTGCAAGCAGCACAAGCCCGAGAGCGAGGCCAACCGGCAGGTATCGCGCGGAGCCGGACCTTAGCTCGCTGAAGTCGATGTCGAGCGTCATGACCACGAACAGGAACAGCACCGCGACCGCGCCGACATAGACGATCACGAGGATCATCGCGAGGAACTCGGCGCCGAGCAGCACGAACAGCCCCGCCGCGTTGAAGAAGGCGAGGATCAGGAACAGCACGGAGTGGACCGGATTGCGCGCGGTGATGACCATCGCGCCCGATGCGAGGAGCACGACCGAAAAAAGGTAGAAGAAGAACCCTGCAATTGTCATGCGCAGCCGATCTCGAGATTGCGGCGGAAGCCGTTGAACGTTAAGGCGTCGTCGTCGTTGTTATACGGAACCCCTCATGCTGTCTTTCCCAAAAGGCGCGCGCCGGTTTCCTTTTGCCCTTTCGGATCGACGTTTCGGCGAGGGGAGCGGGCGCCGGAAGTCTCGGCGCTATCGCTCTGCGCTGCCCCTCGTCAGCGTAAAGCGCGTTTTTCTTGTTTTGCATCCGGTTCGCGGCCCATGGCGATCCGGATAAGCGGTAACTCAGCGGCTTTGGCTTCCTCGCCAAGGCGTCAGCGATAGGGCGCGTCGAGTTCTATGTTCTTCGCCAGAATGCGCTCCCACCGGTCGCCGTTCGCCAGCAACTTCTCCTTGTCGTATAAAAGCTCCTCCCGCGTCTCGGTCGCGAATTCGAAATTCGGCCCCTCGACGATGGCGTCCACCGGGCATGCCTCCTGGCAATAGCCGCAATAGATGCATTTCACCATATCGATGTCGTAGCGCGTTGTGCGCCGCGTGCCGTCGTTGCGGCGCGGTCCGGCCTCGATGGTGATCGCCTGGGCCGGACAGATCGCCTCGCACAGCTTGCACGCGATGCAGCGCTCCATCCCGTTGGGATAGCGGCGCAAGGCATGCTCGCCGCGAAACCGCGGGCTGACGGGGTTCTTCTCGAAAGGATAGTTGATCGTCGCCTTCGGCTTGAAGAAATACTTCATAGCAAGCCAGAACGCGACTACGAACTCCTTCAAGACCGCCGAACGAAGAGACTGGCCGAAGCCTCCCATCGATACACTCCTTGTCGTGAGGCCCGGCTAGCGAGCCAAGCCCCCGAATTGCAGAACCGCCGCGACGATCACCACCATCGCCAGCGACGTCGGCAGGAAGATTTTCCAGCCCAGCCGCATCAGCTGATCGTAGCGGTAGCGCGGCACAATCGCCTTCACCATCGCGAACATGAAGAAGACGAAGCAGAATTTGAGGAAGAACCAGATGACTCCTGGGATCCAGGTGAGGGGCGCGACCTCGACCGGCGGAAGCCACCCGCCGAGGAAGAGGATCGTCGTCAGCGCACACATCACCGCGATGGCGACATACTCGCCCACCATGAAGAGAAGATAGGGCGTCGAGGAATATTCCACCATGAAGCCCGCGACGAGTTCCGACTCCGCCTCGGGCAGGTCGAAGGGCGGCCTGTTGGTTTCCGCCAGCGCCGATATGAAGAAGATGACGAACATCGGGAACAGCGGCAGCCAGTACCAATTGAACAGCCCGTACGGCCCGCGCTGGGCGTTCACGATGTCGGAGAGGTTCAGCGATCCCGCGCACAGAAGCACGGTGATCATCACGAAGCCGATGGAGACCTCGTAGGACACCATCTGCGCCGCCGAGCGCAGCGCGCCAAGGAACGGATATTTCGAGTTCGAGGCCCAGCCGCCGATGATGATGCCGTAGACGCTCAGCGACGAGATGGCGAAAATATAGAGAATGCCCACGTTCAGGTTGGAGACGACCCAGCCGTCCGCCACGGGGATAACGGCCCAGCTCGAAAGCGCAAGCACCAATGTCGCCAGCGGCGCCAGCAGAAACAGCACCTTGTTTGCGCCCGCCGGGATGATGGGTTCCTTCAACAGGAACTTGCCGAAATCCGCGAAGGACTGAAGAAGACCGAAGGCGCCGACCACGTTCGGGCCGCGCCTGAGCTGCACGGCCGCCCAGATCTTGCGGTCCGCCAGCACCACATAGGCGATGATGAGAAGCACCGGGACGAGCAACAGCAGGCTCTGCCCCAGGATGATGGCGGTGGGATATCCGTAATTTCCCCAGAGTGCGCCCAAGTCAGCCATTCGCGTGCGCCGTCCCGTGCTCGATTGCCTGGTTCAATGCGGAAAGCTCGGCCATGACCGAGGACGCCCGCGCGATCGGATTAGTCTGGTAATAATCGTCGACGAGTTCCGGCAGCGGCTCGTCGGGAAGCGGGCGCAGCGCGCCTGACGCCGGCTGCGAAGCCTCATATGTCTCGGGGACGAGCGCATCGATGGCGGCAAGATGCGGATAGGCCTTGTAGAGCGCCGCCCGCAGCTCCTTCAACCCATCGAACGGCAGCTTGGCGCCGAGATGCTCCGACAGCGCCCGGATGATGGTCCAGTCCTCGCGCGCGTCGCCCGGAGGAAACACAGCCCGCTCGCCGAGTTGCACGCGGCCCTCGGTGTTGACGTAGGTCCCGTTCTTTTCGGTGTAGGCCGCGCCCGGCAGCACAATGTCGGCGATGCGGGCGCCGCTGTCGCCATGCGAGCCTTGGTAGATCACGAAGGCGCCGCCCGTCTTGCTCACGTCGAACTCGTCCGCTCCGAGAAGGTAAAGCACCTCGATCTCGCCGCCGGACGCGCCATCGAGCATGCCGGCAAGGTCGAGCCCGCCTTCGCCCGGCACGAAGCCGATGTCGAGCCCGCCGACTAGGGCGGCGCTGGTGTGGAGCACGCTGAGCGGATGCCAGCCGGAAGCGTCCTTGCCCTGCATGGCCTTGGCGGCGATTTCCGCGGCCTTCGCCAGGATGGTCTCGCCCTCGGCATGCTGGAGCGCCGCCTGCCCCACGACGATGAGCGGGCGGGACGCCTTGCGCAGCATCGCAAGCGCGGGGCTTCCCTCGCGCGCCGCGTCGTCGATGGCTTTCAGCGAATTGCCGAGCCAATCGTAGGGGTAGGTCAGGTCTACGGCGGGACCGATCAGCGCAAATTGGGCGCGACTGTGCAGATACGCCTTCCGCAGGCGCGTATTGAGGACCGCCGCTTCCTTGCGCGGATTGGCGCCAATGAAAAGCACCGCGTCCGCGTGGTCCACGCCCGCGATGGTCGAGTTGAAGAGGTAGCTCGCGCGCCCATTCTTCGGATGCAGCTTCTCGCCATGCTGGCGGCAGTCGCGATGCGGCGAGCCAAGCTCGTCGAGCAGCGCCTTCAGCGCGAACATCTCCTCGGCCGCGCATAGATCGCCCGCGATGGCGCCGATCTTCCGCGTCCCGGACTTCTTAACGCGCGCGGCGATTTCGTTGAAGGCCTCGTACCAGGAGACCTCTTCGAGCTTGCCGCCGCGCCGCATATAGGGGCGATCCAGCCGCTTCTTCTTCAGGCCGTCAACGATGGCGCGCGTCTTGTCCGAGATCCATTCCTCGTTCACGCCGTCGTGGTTGCGCGGCAGGATGCGCAGAACCTCCCGGCCGCGGCTGTCGATACGGATGTTGGAGCCAAGCCCGTCCATCGCGTCGATGGATTCGGTTTTCCGCAATTCCCAGGGGCGCGCGGTGAAGGCGTAGGGTTTCGAGGTCAGCGCGCCGACGGGGCAGAGATCGACGATATTGCCAGACATCTCCGACTGCAGGCCGCGTTCTGGATAAGTCGAAATCTCCATGTCCTCGCCGCGCCCGATGGCGCCAAGCTCGCGCACGCCGGCCACTTCCGTGATGAAGCGGACGCAGCGCGTGCATTGGATGCAGCGTGTCATGAAGGTCTTGACGAGGGGGCCGAGATACTTCTCCTCGACGGCGCGCTTGCTCTCGCGGTAGCGGCTGCCGTCGAAGCCGTAATACATGGACTGATCTTGCAGATCGCACTCGCCGCCCTGGTCGCAGATGGGACAGTCGAGCGGGTGATTGATGAGCAGGAACTCCATCACCCCCTCGCGCGCCTTCTTCACGAGCGGCGTATCGGTATGGATGACGGGCGGCGTGCCGTCACGGTTCGGCCTCAAATCGCTGACATTCATGGCGCAGGATGCCATCGGCTTCGGGATGCCCGCGATCTCGACAAGGCACATGCGGCAATTGCCAGCGATGGACAGGCGCTCGTGATAGCAAAAGCGCGGGATTTCCGCCCCTGCCTCCTCGCAAGCCTGCAACAGCGTTATGCCGTCCTCGACCTCGATCTCCTTGCCGTTAATATTCAGCTTGGGCATTTTTTCCCTTCGTTGAGCCTCCGTCCCGGATGCCCTTTATGTCATTAAGGCATGGCGCGGGGCAACGGTTAACTATGCGTATCTGCAATCGAAGTGGCCTCTCGGCCCAATTTTGTGAGCGAGTCGCGGCGCGGCTTAAAGGCGCATGCCCCGTCAATAGGCGCCGTGCACACCGCAGGCGCCCAAAGCTGGGGCGTGACTAGCGCTAGGGTTGTTTTTCGACGGTAGCCTGTTTCGCGCCAGGCAGGCCGCCGACGGTGTCGTCGGGGCTGGCGAGTTCGCCTTTGGCGGGCGGCGCAGGAACGGGGGCGGCGCCCGGCGCAGGCGCCGCCTTCTTGAACGACCGCGATTTCATGGCGGGCGCCAGTTTTTCCATGAGCGCCGGGTTGGACGCGGCCGGCGCGGGCGGCGGCGTCGCCGGCTCAGCCGCGGCGACCGTCTGGACGGCCGATTGCGCTTGCGGCGTGGCCTGAGGCTTCGCAGCCGTCTCCTCGGCGAGCGATGCTGCGGACTGCGCCAAAAGCGCGAGGACGGCGCCCAATAAGGCTAAGGTTGGAAATTTCGTCATGCCCTGCTCCCTGAAATCTTTTCGACCGGCGCATGTGCGGAAGCCCGCCATGACCGGATGCGCTGACCGATCGAGATGGAAAAAGCCCAGGACAGGATCGCCAGCGCCGTCGGAAGCGGAGCGTGCACCATAAAGAAGGGCGCGCTTAAGGCGATCAGCAAAAGAGAACCGCCGATTCCAATCACAATTTCAAGGCGTGTGTTATGAAGGCGCCACCCGGCCGCCGCTCCGCCCAGGCCGACGGCGAAAAGCAGCAGGAATTGCTGCAGCGAGGTCCAATTCACAAAGAACCGCCCGTCGAGGATTTGCGCCAGCGCCTGCGCGTGGACGAACACGCCGGGATAAAGCGATTGCTCGCCTCCGAGCGCGAATGGAACGCTGAGCTGATCGAGGCCTTCGAAATTCGGGCCGATGAGAACGATCTTGTTCTTGAGCGAGGGCGCCTCTACGCCGGGCGCCGGCGAGAGAATTTCATGCGCGGAGATGCGCGTGAATGCCTCGCCGCCTTTCCACGCCAGCAGCCAATCGATCCGCTGCGTTCCTCCGGGGATGGTTTTCGGCCCTAACAGAGCCGTCACGGCGGGGAGCGTCGCAAGCGCGCTCGAAAAAGACGGCAAGCCGTCCTCATGACGATGCTCGACGCTGCGCGTCGCCCTGTCTCCAAGCGTGAAGATTTCCTGAGACCGCTTCAGATGGATGTGGCCCGCGGGGCGGTTCACCCGCTCGATGAAGTCGCGCTGATAGGCGCGCTCGTGTTCCGTCCGCAAGAAGGCGTCGTCGACGGCGGCGATCACGATGGGCGTCTTGGCGTCGCGGATCGAGGCGATGAGCGCTTCGTCTTTTGCGGGGTCGATGGGAGACTTGAAATAGAAGTCGATCCCGATGGCGGCGGGCTGCAACTGCGAAACCGCCGTGATGAGCTTCGCCATCCAGCCCCGATCCACGGGCACCGTCGCCGGAACGCCGGCCTTCTCCAGGCTTTCGGAGTTGACGAAGACGATCGCGATGTCCTCATGCGGCAGGAAGAGCCGCTTGGAGAAATAATGGATGAGCCAGTCTTCGGTCCAGTGCTCGGAGCCTTCGGGCAGATAATTGTTGCGGCCGAGATAATTGACGGCCGCGGCCTCGACCGCCACCAGCGCCACGACCGCCGCAATGGCGACCCACTTGGACAACAAACTCCACATGCCGCGCTTTTATCGCATGCACGGGAAAGCGCAAGCGCCGCGGCGCGGGAAGGTTTGCGTTCCCCCGGCGCTTCGATCCGGCCGATCCGCCTACCGGGGACAGGCGCAGGACCCGCCGGGAGCGCGGGAGCGTATACGGCCGATTAACCTCATTGGGTTCGTTTTGCAAAAAGGGTGCTTTTTTTCGGTATCATAATACCACATGGCGCCCTCTCGGCAAAAAGGGCGGGTATCTGCCGGCTGTTATTACCGCTCGCGGGCGCTTGCGGATTGGAGGCGGGCCGCGCGGTCGAGCGTGCGGTCCATGGCGGCGGATCCGCTCCAGAAATATGGCCAGTGCCCGAACCGGACTGAGAGTTGTTCCGCCGCGACCTCGACGGGCTGGCGCTCGACCTCAAGGAGATAGAGCGCGGCGGCGAGCCCCGTCCGGTCCGCGCCGCTCCGGCAGTGGATCAGGATCGGCGCCGGCGCCTCGCCCAGCGCTTTCGCGAGGCTTTCGATCTGCCCCAGCGTGAGTTCCCTGCGCGCCGATAGCGCGATATCGGCATGGCGCAGGCCAAGCTCCCCGGACGCGCGCATCTCGTCCTCGTACCATTGCTCGCCGGGATGCCGTCCGCGCAGGTTGATCACGGACTTGATGCCGTAGTCCCGCGCATAGTCCGCAAGGTCCATCGCGCTCGGCTGGGCCGAGCGGTAAAGCCTGCCTTCCGCCACTGTGTGAAAATTTCCGCCGGCCTGGAGCCATCCAAAATGGCCTGCGATGCCGGCGGGGATCAGAAGAACGATGAGAACGAGGCGCCGCCTCCACTTCGCGAATCCAAACGCGGTCATGCGAGGCGCGCCCTCCCAAGCAAACTCCGCCTATTTGCCATCCACCGGATCATCCCGGCCAAGCGAAGCCGGGATCTGCAAAAAATGAGGCCTGCGATTTATTCAGATCCCCGATAAGGCTTCGCTTTTCCGGGATGACCGGCAAAGGCCGCCAGTCGGCTTGATTGTGAAACCTCGCCTAGACGCGCGCCTGCGGGGCGTCCTTGCCGATTTCCCAGGTCTCCCCGTGGCGCAGAAGCATTTGCAGATCACGCTTCTTGCCCGCCGAAACCTTGTCGTGCTGAGCGGCCATCGCGGCGTCGAAGCTCTGCGCCGGATCGCAATAGATGACGCCGAGCGCGACGGGGAAGCCGTCTTCCGGCAGATCGACGAGAAGCTGCGCAACCGTGCGGCTGGTTTCGTCATGCACGAACACGCCCGCCGCCTGCCAATCGCCGCCGGCGACATCCACCACCTCGAAGCGCAACTGCTCGCGATCGAGCCTCAACCCCTTCGCGCCCTTGGCGAACAGCATCGGCTTGCCGTGCTCCAGCCAAACCGCCTCATTGGGCTGGGTCTTCTTGTCCTCGATATCGGCGAAGGCGCCGTCATTGAAGACCGCGCAGTTCTGGTAGATTTCGACGAAGCTCGTTCCCTTGTTGGCGCGGGCGCGCTTCAGGAGCGCAAGCAGCTCCTTCTGCGCCATATCGACGACGCGCGCGACGAACCGCCCGCCTGCGCCGAGCGCAAAGCGCGTTGGGCTCGTCGGCAGCTCCACCGAGCCGAACGGCGTGGACGGCGAGCGCGTGCCCTGCCGGCTCGTCGGCGAGTATTGCCCCTTGGTCAGGCCGTAAATCTCGTTGTTGAACAGAAGAATCTGGCAATCGAGGTTCCGCCGCAGGATATGCGCCAAATGGTTGCCGCCGATGGACAGGCCGTCGCCGTCGCCGGTGACGATCCACACATCGAGGTCCGGGTTGGCGAGCTTGATGCCCGTCGCCACCGCCGGCGCGCGGCCGTGGATCGTATGATAGCCGTAGGTTTCGATGTAATAGGGGAAGCGGCTGGAGCAGCCGATGCCCGAAACGAACACCGTGTTCTCCGGCTTGGCGCCCATCTCGGCCAGCGCGCGTTGCACGGCCTTGATGATCGAATAATCGCCGCAGCCGGGGCACCAGCGCACCTCCTGCGCGGAGGCGAAATCGGCGGGCGTGAGCGGGCGGGCGGTTTCGGTCGTGGTCATGGGTCTGCCTCTTAAGCCAGGGCGCTGTGGATCGCCGCTTCGATTTCGGCGATGCGGAAGGGCTGGCCGGAAACCTTGTTGAAGGATTTCGCGTCGACGAGATACTGGTCGCGCAACACCGTCTTGAGCTGGCCGGTGTTCATCTCGGGCACGAGGATCCGGTCATAGCTCTTGAGGAGCGCTCCGAGGTTGCGCGGCAAGGGCCAGAGGTGGCGGATGTGGATGTGGCTCACGTCGGCGCCGGCGGCGCGGGCGCGCAGCACGCCCTGCTGGATGGCGCCGAAGGTCGAGCCCCAGCCGACGGCGGCGAGCTTGCCGCCGGGCGCGCCCACCGTGACCTCCTGCTCCGGAATGAAGTTCGCGACGCCGTCGATCTTGGCCTTGCGCGTGTCGGTCATCTTCTGGTGGTTGGCGGGATCGTAAGAGATTTCGCCGGTCGAGAAATTGCGCTCGATGCCGCCGATGCGATGCGTCAGGCCGGGCGTGCCGGGCTTGATCCAGATGCGCTTCAGCGTTTCGTCGCGGGAGTAGGGATTGATGCGTCCTTCCGCCGGGACCTCATCGTAGAACCTCACGGCGAAACTCTCCAGCTCCGAAAGGTCGGGCAGGCGCCACGGCTCCGCGGCGTTCGCCATGTAGCCGTCCGTCAACAGGACGACGGGCGTCATGAACTGCACGGCGAGACGCACCGCCTCGATGGCGGATTCGAAGCAATCGGATGGGCTTTTCGCCGCGATCACGACGAGAGGCGCGTCGCCGTTGCGGCCATAGACGGCCTGGTAGAGGTCGGATTGCTCGGTCTTGGTCGGCAGGCCGGTGGAGGGGCCGCCGCGCTGGCAATTCACGATGACGAGCGGCAGCTCCGACATGATGGCGAGCCCGATGGCCTCGCCCTTGAGCGCCATGCCCGGTCCGGACGTGGAGGTGACGCCGAGCTTGCCGGCATAGGACGCGCCGATCGCGGCGCAAATCGCGGCGATCTCGTCCTCGGCCTGGAAGGTGGTGACGTCGTATTCCTTGAGATGAGAGAGATGATGCAGGATGCCGCTCGCCGGCGTGATGGGGTACGAGCCGAGGAACAGCGGCAGCGCGCAAAGTTCGCTTCCGGCAACGAGGCCGAGCGCGGTCGCCTCGCTTCCCGTGATGGTGCGGTAGAGGCCGGGCGCCATCTCGGCCGCAGCGATGCGGATTTGCCCCAAGGGCAGCCCCAGCTCCGAGTTCTCGCCATAGGCATGGCCCGCGTTCAGCGCCGCGATGTTGGCGTGGGCGATGGCCTCGCTTTTCGAGCCGAATTTGCTTTCGATCCAGGCCACCACCGGCTCGCGGCCGCGGTCGAACATCCAGAGCGCGAGGCCGAGCGCCCACATGTTCTTGCAGCGGAGCGCGTCGCTGGATGAAAGCCCGTGCGGCTTCACGGCGTCCAGCGTGAGCTGAGTGATATCGAGCGGGACGACCTCGAAAGGCGCGAGCGAATGGTCGCAAAGAGGGCTGGCCGTGTAGCCCGCCTTGCGGAGGTTGCGCTCGGTGAAAGCGCCGGAATCGAGGACGATCAGGCCGCCGGGGCGCAAATCGTGCAGATTGACCTTGAGCGCGGCCGGGTTCATCGCGAACAGAACGTCGGGCTCGTCGCCTGCGGTTTCGATGGATGTCGAGCCGAAATTGATCTGGAAGGCGGAGACGCCGAAGGTCGAGCCTTGCGGGGCGCGAATTTCGGCGGGGAAATCGGGGAAGGTGGCGAGCGCGTTGCCGGCAAGCGCCGTGGACAGCGTGAACTGGCTCCCGGAGAGTTGCATGCCGTCGCCTGAATCGCCAGCGAAACGGACGACGGCGGAATCTCTCACCTCCGCATGCGGGGCTTCACTTGCGGTTCTAGCGATATCGAGGGGCATGATGGACCTTTATTCATACAGGCGCTCGGCTGCGCCAGCCTTCGAGATGAGTTGCATGGTCATAGCCAGCTTCGCGCGAGGCCGCAAGGCGTAGAACCTTCAACTCTTCGGCTGAGGGGCGCCGGAGCGTTGTCGCCGCGCGCCGGTTTGTGCGATGCTTGGCGCAAACGGCGGAGGAAACCATGCCCAAACGCATCTTAATGATATGCGGCGATTTCTGCGAGGACTACGAGACCATGGTCCCATTCCAGGCCCTGCTTGCGGTGGGGCACGAGGTGCACGCCGTCTGCCCCGGCAAGAAAGCCGGCGAGCAGATCGCCACCGCGATCCACGATTTCGAGGGGCAGCAGACTTACAGCGAAAAGCGCGGCCATAATTTCACGCTCAACGCGACCTTCGCCGACATCGACCCCGCATCCTACGACGCGCTCGTCATTCCGGGCGGGCGCGGGCCGGAATATCTGCGCATGAACCCGAAGGCGATCGAGGCGGTGCAGCATTTCTTCCATGCCGGCAAGCCGGTCGCCGCCATCTGCCACGGCGCCCAGCTTCTCGCGGCGGCGGGCGTGCTCGAAGGGCGGACCTGCTCGGCCTATCCGGCCTGCCGCGCGGAGGTGGAGCTGGCGCGCGGCAAATACGCCGACATCGCCATCGGCGCCGCGGTGACGGACGGCAACCTTGTCACCGCGCCGGCCTGGCCCGCCCATCCCGCCTGGATCGCGCAATTCCTCGCCGTGCTCGGCACGAGGATCGTCCATTCGGCGTGAAGGCCGCGCCCGCGAATGACAAATCAGGCAGCGGTCAGGGTCGCCGTCATGCCCATAGTCGCGGCAGCGGCCGTCATACTTGCAAATTGAATGGCGCCCACGGTTGCTCTCCGTTTACATTAGGGAAGAGACCGGGATGAGTGAGAGATAAGACACGCGGAATAAACTCGCCGCAGGGTCGCCGATTGAAATACGTCTTTCGGGAAAAGAACCACGCTGGAGCGGCGCCGCTTGCAGCCGCAATGGCAAGAAAGGATCATGTGAGAAAGCGGAATTTGAGGCATTTCCTGACGAAGCCCCAAGGCAGGCTCGAAAACACAAATACGAATATGACATTCTCGATGCCGCGCGAGACCGCCGCGCGCTTAAGGGACGCGGCGGTGGCGAGAGGCACCGATATGCAGGGGGTCATCGAACTGGCGGTCAACGAATGGCTTGCGCGGCAGACGGAAATGCCTCTGCGGTAGCGCCGCCCGGCTTCCGCTGCAAGCGGCCAAACGGCAATAGCGGCCCGCGCCTTGGCCCGAGCCGCGTCTAGCGTGTTACGCGCCCTATCTTTGGGCGCGCCCTTCTGGAAGCGGCGTCAGGAGTTTTTCGCCGAGAGCGCCGCCGCCGGCTGGGCCGAACCGCGCACGAAGCGGGGCAGCATGCGCGACACGACGCCGTCATTCAGCACCAACGCGTGGCGGAGCGCGGCCAGGACATGAGCCGCGACGAGAGCCAGCAGGCCGAAGGCGAGGAGTTCATGCGCGCCTTCCAGCATCTCGTGGGCCTCTTTTTTGCCGGCGCCCGGCAGTTCGGCGAGGAAGGAGAGCAGCGGGAAAGGTTGGCCGAAGAAGAGCGAAGGCTTGCTGGAGGTGGAGATCAGCGCCCAGCCTGTCAGCGGCAGCGCGATGAGGAGCGCATAGAGAGCGAGGTGGCCGGTCTTGGCGGCGGTCTGCTCCAGCGGCGGCATAGTGGACGGCAGGGCTGGCGCCGGGTAGAGGCCGCGCCATACGAGCCGAAGCGCCATCAGGAGCAGCACGGTCGCGCCGAGCGACTTATGCAGATTGTAGGCCTGCGCCTTTTGAAGGCCGGTGAAATCGCCCATCAGCCACCCGAGCGGCAAGAGAATGAAAATTATGAGCGCGATCAGCCAGTGCAGCGATTTCGCCCCGAAATTGTAGTCGTCGCGGTCCAAGGGACCCTCCATTTCCTGATGTCTTTCGAGATCCCGCCGCTCGTAGCGGAGGGGCATTCGCTGGCTTAAACACAGGCTTTCGCGATTTCCTGCGGTGGAGCCGCCGCCATTGTCCTGGCCGTCTCCGGCAAACGTTGGAATTTGTTCGCTCGCCGCGCAGGATTTTGTTTCGAGGCGGGTTCAAATGGGAAAAGTCGCACATGAAAGGCAATCCGCGTGGGCTTGGGGGCGTCGCTGTGCAAGAAGGAGGCGGCGTTGACGGTCGCGGCGCCGTCAAGCTTCAGGCGAGCGCGTGCGCATCTACTAGGGGCGCATCAGGCAGAAGCAGCGCAGGGTAACGCCTTGGAAAATGAGAGCGACGAGGAGTTGATGGCGCGCGTGGCCGAGGGCGACGAAGCCGCGTTCCGCCGCCTTGCGGGCCGCCACGCCGCGAAAACCTTCGCGCTGACAAGGCGGATACTGCGCAACGACGCCGATGCGGAGGAGGTCGTGCAGGAGGCCATGATCCGCGTCTGGGTCGCGGCGCCGCGCTGGCGCCCCGACGCCGCGTTCAAGACATGGCTCTATCGCGTGACGGTCAATCTTTGCCTCAACCGGCGCCGCCAGAGGCCGCTCGCCCCGCCCGGCGAGGCGCTCGATCCGCCCGATCCATCGCCCAACGCCGCGGAACAGCTTGAGAGGCGGGAGACGGCCGGGCGGGTGGCGAACGCGATTGCGGAGCTTCCCGAAAGGCAGCGCGCCGCCATCGTGCTCACCTATTATGAGGGGCTCAGCAACGCCGAGACGGCTGCTGTGCTCGAAACGACGGTTTCAAGCGTCGAGAGTTTGCTCATCCGCGCCAAGCGCGCGCTCCGGGCGGAACTCGGCGCCATCGCAAATTAGGGTAGGAAAGCCGGCCATGAACCGCGACCGATTTCAAGACCTCCTCGACGCCAATGGCTCCGATCTGGCGACATGGTCCGCCGCCGAGCGCGCCGGCGCCGAACGGCTTATCGCGAGCGACGCGGGCGCGGCCGCAGCCCTCGGAGAGGCGCGCCGCCTCGACCGGCTGGTTCATCTAAGCCTCGCCGAAGCGCCGGGGCGCGATGAGGAAGCCGCCGCCGCGCGCATCCTGACGGCCCTGCCGGGGAAGCTTCCGGCCCAGGCGGAAAGCGGCGCCGTGCTGCCGTTCAAGGCGCCGCCCCGCCGGAAACAGCCGGCGCGCTTCCCATTCCCGCCGGCGCGGGGCGCGCTGTTCCCCCGCGCAGCCGCGCTTGGCTTTGCCGCCGCGCTCGGCATCGCGCTCGGCCTGTTCATGGCGGAGAAGATGATGGACCGTCAGGATTTGATCACGGCCTCGGAGGATGGCGGGGACGTGGCTTCCGTTCTCTTCCAGACCGATAACGCGATCGGAACTTTCTGATGAGCGATACAAAAACTTCGGCGGCTCGCCCGCTGCGCGGACTTCTGATCTGGTCGCTCGCGCTGAACCTGTTTCTCATCTGCGGCTTGGGCGCCTATCTGGCGAGCACCGCCTTGCAAAAGCCGGCGGCTTTGGGAAAAGGCGGCCCGGCGATCCAGTTCGAAGCGCTCGCGGCGCAGCTTCCCGCCGGGGACGCCGGCGTGCTTCGCGCCGAATTCAAGGCGAGATCGGAGGCCATCGACGAGGCGCATACCGCGCTCCACCGTTTCCAGGACGGCATCCGCGCCGCGTTGCGCGCCGAGCCGTACGATGCCGGGGCCACGCAACAGGCGATGGCGGAGGCGGAAGCCGCGCATGGCCGGCTTGAGAAACTCTTGCAGGATGTGATCGCGTCGGCCGCCGGGAGGATGTCGCCGGCGGGCCGGTCGAAGCTTGCCGAGTTCCGGCCTGGGCCTCCCCGGCGGTAGCGCGCTCGATCGACGCCAAACGTCCAGGCCGTCGTAGATTGCCACGCGCCGAGGCCGGATAACCGGAAAGCCGCAGGCCGGCTTCCGGTTAACATATATAAGGCCCATGCGCGGCTCTCGATCACGGCCCGCCTTTCCCGGTCTTTGCGCGGGTTGGCGGCCCCTGTCACTGCGACGTTGTGGCCGCCCAATCCTTTTCGCCCTTTTCCGCGGCTTGCAGAAGCGCCTGGCATTCCTTGGGCAGGTCCGACACGAGCATCGGCTTCGGCGGCGGCAAGGGCGTCGCCGGCTTTTTGGGCTTGATCCTCAGCTTCTTGAACCAGCCGTCGAGTTCCTTGCCGCAGCCATCGCCGGCGCTGGCGGCAGCCTGCGCGGCGCAGGCCGGGCTGCCCGGCGGGCAATTGAGACGGACATGGAAGTGATCGTCGTGCTTGTACCAGGGCCTGATTTTCCGCAGCCATTCCCTGTCGGCGCCGGCGGATTCGCAGAGCGATTTCTTGATGGCGGGATGAACGAAGATGCGGGCCACCTCGGGATAGGACGCCGCGCGGCGGAGGAGCTTGACCTGCGCCTCGGTCCAGAGCGTCTTGTCGACGGTCAGCGTCTCCGGCTCCACCATGTTCTGCGCGGCGGTGCGCTCACGCGCTTCGGCGGAAAGCGTGTGGCTGGGCATGGGCGCATACCAGAAATCCGCGTCGAGGCCGATCTGGTGGCTGGCGTGTCCTCCGAGCAGAGGCCCGCCGATGGGTTGCGCCATGTCGCCCACCAGGATGCCCGGCGAGCCGTCCAGGCGCTGGAGGTCGGCGGCGAGCTTCTCGATATAGGCGATCAGAATGGGATGGCCCCAAAAGCGATTGCGGGAAAGGCGCATGGTCTGCCAGCCCGGGCCGTTGGACGGAAGTTTGCGCGCGCCCGCGATGCACCCGCGGTCATAGCGACCTATGGCTTGCGGGGGGGCGGCTGGAGGGGCCTTCACCGCGCTGAAAGCCATTTTTGCTTCCCTTGTGTCCGGCGCCGCCGCCTCCTCCGCGCTGGCGCCCTTCGGCGAACAGAGAAACAGAAGGACGAGTGCGGCGGCGAGCCAAGATTTCACGCTATCGCCCGAACGATGGCGCGGCCGGCTCGGCGGCAGGCGCCGGGGGCGCCGCCGGGGCTGGCGGCTGAGCCGCTGCGGTTGCGGTTGGCTTGGGCTTCCTAACGGCGGGTTTCTTGGGCGCCGGGCGGGCGGGCGGCGGCGGGGCCGGCTGGCTAAGGTCGATGCGGATAGGCTTCGGCTCCGCGGTTTCGGAAGCGTGGGCCTGAGGCGAGGGCGCGGAGAAGACCTGGGCGCTCTCGCCGGGAGGAGCGACATTGACGGCAATCGCCGCGAGGCTCCACTGCTCGCCGTTGAGCTGGAACGCCAAGTCGAAGCTGACCTGCTCAGGCGTCGTCGGGAAGAGCCCCGTGATCCTGAGAACCTGGCCGTCTTGCATCGACGGCATGGACACGAACTTCGGATTGAAGAACATGATCGGCGATATATCGATCTTGCGGGCGCGCAGAGCCGCGAACGCCTCGGCGAGCCGGGCCGAGCTATTCGTCAGCTGAAAATTCGGCGTGCCCAGGTCCCGCAGGACGGAGTAGTTTCCGGTCAGGTTCGCCTGATTGAGCGCAATGATGGCGTTGCGGATCATCAGGACGAGCCGCGGGTCGTCCGGCGACATGTTGGGCGTTTCGGAAGGCTGGCTCTGCGCAGCTGGCTCCGCCTCCGCTCTCGCGCCGCAGGAAGCCAAGTAAAGCGCGGCCATTCCGCAAATAAGGCTCAGAGCAATCTTCTTGTACACGTCTCCCCCCGACCTTGACTCTGCTCAAGGTATTAAAGGCGGCAAATGGCGGCTTCAAGACCAAAGGGCGCGTGAGCGCGAGTTATGCAACGCAGAATGCACGCTGTGGTAGCGCCAAGTCTCAGCCCGATCAGCAAAGTTCTGCGATCGCGAGCCGGAGATCCTCGATGCCGAGGCCCTCGACCGCAGATGTCGCCAGCACTTTCGGATGGGCGGCGGGGTGCTTCCGCAAGACGTCCTCCGTTTCGCGGACGACTTGCGCGAGGTCGCCCGACTTCGGCTTGTCGGCCTTAGTCAGCACGGCCTGATAGGACACGGCGGCCTTGTCGAGCATCGTCATGATCTCGATGTCGGAGCTTTTCAGGCCGTGGCGGCTGTCGATCAGGAGCATGACGCGCTTCAATTCGGCGCGCCCGCGCAAATAATCGTGGATGAGTTCCGTCCAGCCTTTCACGAGCGACTTCGGCGCCTTCGCATAGCCGTAGCCCGGCATGTCCACGACGAATAAAGTCTCCCCGACCGAGAAATAGTTCAGCTCGCGGGTCCGGCCGGGGGTGTTGGAGACGCGCGCCAGGCTTCTGCGGCCGAGCAGCGCGTTCAAGAGGCTCGACTTGCCGACGTTCGAGCGCCCGGCAAACGCGATTTCGGCGCGTCCGCCCTGAGGCAGCCCGCCAACTTCGGCCACGCCGAGCACGAAGTCCGCGGGCGCCTTGAACAGGCTTTCGGCGCGGACGGCAAGCTCGCGCGCTTGTGCGTCCTCCGAGGCTTGCGCCTCACTCTGCCGGGGTGCTGCTCCGGCCATTGTTCCTCAGCTTCGAGCCAGCTTTCTTGGCGGCGCCATGCATTTTCTTGATGCCGACATTATGCATGATGTCGATATCGACTCCCTGCCGCTTCATGATCAGGGCCTGCTGGCTGAACGAAAGGATGTTATTCCAGGTCCAGTAGAGCACGAGCCCCGCCGGGAACGGCGCCAGCATGAAAGTCATGACGACCGGCATCCAGGAGAAGATCGCCGCCTGCGTCGGGTCCGGCGGCGGGGGATTGAGCCGCATCTGCACCCACATCGATATGCCCATCACGAGCGGCAGCGCGCCGAGCATCAGGATGTGCGGGGGCGTCCAGGGAATCAGCCCGAACAGATTGAAGACCGAGGTCGGGTCCGGCGCCGAGAGGTCCGTGATCCAGCCGAAGAAGGGCGCATGCCGCATCTCGATCGAGACGAGCAGAACCTTATAGAGCGAGAAGAAGACCGGGATCTGGATCAGGATCGGCAGGCACCCCGCCATGGGGTTGACCTTCTCCTTTTTGTACAGAGCCATCATGGCCTGCTGCAGCCGCGGCTTGTCGTCCTTGAAGCGCTCCTGCAGCTTTTTCAGCTCGGGCTGGAGCTTCTTCATCTTGCTCATGGATTCGAAGGATTTGTTCGCGAGCGGGAAGAAGAGGAGCTTCACGATCACCGTCGTGAGCAGAATCGCGACGCCGAAATTGCCGACGAGTTCGTAGAACCAGTTCATCAAGTGGTACATCGGCTCGGTCAGGAAGGAGAACCATCCCCAGTCCACGAGCTTGTACAGGCGATCGACGCGATACTCGGCCGTATACTGTTCGAGAAGCTTCGGCTCTTTCGCGCCCGCGAAAAGCATGCTCGTGACGCTGTCTTTCTGGCCGGGCTGAACCGTGACGGGCGCCTGTCGCAGATTGGCGTAGAACTGCTTCTTCTCATTGCCAAACATGCTGACGTCATAAGTCTTCGCCTGATCGGGGATGAGAACGGTCGCCCAATATTGATCGGTGAAGCCAAGCCAGCCGCCCTTGTCGGCGAAGAACTCCTTGGCGCCGTTCGTGGCCGGGTCGAAATTCTTGAGCGCGTTCGGGTAGGTCAGCTCCTTGAGCCCGGTATTTCCGAGCATGCCGATCAAACCCTCGTGGAGCACGGAATAGCCCAACAGCTTCGTGGGCTCGGTCAAGCGCGCCACCTGCCCCGAGGGCCAGAGCGTAATGGCCTGCCCGGTCTTATTTTCCACTTCGTCCGCGATGGAGAACATGTAGTGGCCGTCGACCGCGATCTTGCGGCGGAAGACGAGGCCCGCGCCGTTATCCCAGCGTAGCGTAACCGGCGAAGCGGCCGTCAAGGCGCCGGTCCCCTCCTGCTCCCAGACCGTGCTTTCGGTGGGAACGGCCACCCCCGGCTCGCTCGTCAGCCAGCCCGTAAAGGCGAAATAGGGCTTGGCGCTTCCAGACGGGGAAAGAAGAACGACCTTCGGGCTATTGGGATCGACCGTCTCGGTGTAGTTGCGCAAGACGACGTCGTCGATGCGCCCGCCTTTCAGGTTGATGGAGCCGATCAAGGCCGGGCTGTCGATCTTCACGCGGGGCGTTGCGGCGATGGCCGCGTCTCGCGAGGCGAAGGCGGGCGCGGCTGCGGCTTGCGCTTCGGGCGCGGGCGCCGGCAGCCCCGGGAACGGCGCGCTTTGCGACGGCGTCTCCGCCCCGGCGGGTTGCTGCGCTTGCGCCCTGCGCATCGCTTCGGCGGCCGCCTGCTGCCGGGCCTTTTGCGCTGGGATCATATAGAAGTATTGCCAGCCGATCAGAACGGCGAGCGACAGCGCAATGGCAAGAATGAAGTTTCTGTTTTCCATAACCCGCTCAAGGGAGATCTTCGCGTCGCGCTTCATGCGCTGAGCGAAGCGAAAGTGCCGAACCGCAGCCAAAAAGCTTGTAGCCGGTTCCCTTCCGCTTTGGAAGCCGAACCGTCGAGTCCGGCGCGGCGTTCACGGCAAAGGGTTGCGATCCTTATCCGATCGCGCCGGCTGGCCCACTTTATGGAATGCGAGACGCATGTCCGCAAGTAGCTCGTCGAAATTTCTGGTCAAGGCCGAGGCGCGGCCAATGATCACGTAATCGAAACCGGCGCGCGCAGCGGCCTCGCAGGTAAGCCGCACGGCCTCCTTCAGCCTGCGGCGCGCGCGGTTGCGGTCGACGGCCTTGCCCCTTCGCTTGCCGCCCGCGCTTTCCTTGGCGACCGCCTTGCTTGAAACCGTAAAGCCGAAACGCGGTTCCCCGCCATCGCCGGCCGCACGCGCCAAGCCCTGCAGGATGAACGCCTGCGCGACCCACTTGCGGCCTTTTTGCACGCGCTGAAACTCCCTGCGCGTTTTCAGGGTCTCCATCGCATTCGCGGGCGCCGCGGCTGACGTCAAGCCGAGAGCTTCTTGCGGCCGCGCGCGCGGCGGCGCGACAGCACGGCCTGCCCCGATTTTGTCGCCATGCGCGCCCGAAATCCGTGTCGGCGCTTCCGGCGCAGATTGCTGGGCTGATAGGTTCTCTTCGACATGGCGGTCTCGTTCCAATTCTCTCTAATGATTGGGCTCATAGATAGGGCGTTTCGATGGGCGGCGTCAACGCCGCAGCCAATCGAGCGCGCCTTTCGCCGCCGCCACGCCGGTCGAGAAGCAGCCTTGCAGGAGATAGCCGCCGGTGGGCGCCTCCCAGTCCAGCATCTCGCCCGCGATGAACGCGCCGGGCTTCTGCTTGAGCATGAAACGCGCGTCCACCTCGCTGAAGGCGACGCCGCCCGCGCTCGATATGGCGCGCTCGATGGGCGCGGGCGCCGTCAGCCGCACGGGCGCGGCCTTGATCAGCGCGGCGAGTTCGGCCGCCGTCGCCGCCGCGAGGGGCTTTCCCTGGGCCAGCGCCGCTTCGTGCAGGAGGCCCGCCGCGACGGGCGCGAGCTTCACCGCCTTGCGCAGCGCGTTCGCCAGAGATTGCTTGCCGCGCGCCCGCGAGAGCGCGGCTTCCAACTCGGCGGCGGTTGCGCCTGGGCGCAGATCGGCGTGGAGGATGGCTTGCCCGCCGCGCTCGATGGCGTCGCGCAGCTTCGGCGACAGCGCATAGATCGCGCCGCCTTCGAGCCCCGTCCCGGTCACAACCGCTTCGCCGCGCACGCTCGCGCCGCCGAAGCCGAACGCGGCCCCCTTGATGGGCTCGCCTTCGAAGCGGGCGCGGAAATGGCCGGAAAAATCCGCGATGAACCCGCAGTTCGAAGGCTTCAGCGGCGCCACCGCGACGCCAGCCTCCATGAAAATCCGCGTCCAATGGCCGTCCGAGCCGAGACGCGGCCAGCTTGCGCCGCCGAGCGCGAAAATCGTGGCGCCTGCTTCCGCCGCGAGACGCCCCTCCGGACCATCGAACAGAAGCCGGCCGCTTGCGTCCCAGCCGCTCCAGCGATGGCGGCCCCGGAAAGCGGCGCCGAGCGATGCGAGCCGCGCGAGCCAGGCGCGCAGCAATGGCGACGCCTTCATCGCGAGCGGAAACACGCGCCCGCTCGTGCCCACGAAAGTGGGCTGGCCGAGGCCCTCGCACCACGCGATCAGCGCTGACGGCGGGAACGCCTCCAGGCCTGCGCGAAGATGCGCCGCCGCCTCGCCATAGCGCGACAGAAAGCTCGGCGCCTCTTCGCTATGCGTGAGGTTCAGCCCGCCTCGCCCCGCTATGAGAAACTTGCGGCCCGGCGCCGGCATGTGGTCGTAGACTGTAACCGCGACGCCCTCGCGCGCCAGAACCTCCGCCGCCATCAGCCCCGCAGGCCCGGCGCCGATCACCGCCGCGCTGTCGCTCATCGCGCCGGTCGCTCGTCAATGAAGTCGTGGATCGCCTTCGTGTATGCGGCTGGGTCTTGCACAAGCGCGAAGTGGCCCACGTCCTTCAGGATGATCTCCTGCGCTCCGGGGATGGCGCGCGCCGTGGCGTCGGTATGCGCGCGCGCGATCGCCTCGTCATGGTCGCCGAGCACGATCGCCGTGGGCGTATGGATTTGCGAAAGCTGCGCCTTCGACCAGTTCGGCTGCGTGGCCCACATGCGCCGGATCGAGGCGAGGAAAGCGCGGTTTTTGCGCGGAGAGGGCGCGAGGCGGCGGTGCTCCCCGGCGCTGCGCCGGATGAAGGCGGCGAAGGCGGGCGCCTTCGACATGCCGGGCTTGACGCCGTCCGTCGTGACGTTGGCGGCGTTTGCGAACAGCTTCGTCACGCGCTCGGGATGCGCCATCGCGATGGCGAGGCCGACGATGCCGCCGTCGCTCCAGCCCACAATCGCGGTCTTCTCGATCTTGAGATAATCCAGCAGCGCGATGTAATCCGACGCCATGAGGCCGTAGCCCATCGGCGCGCCGTCGCGCGAGGAGCGGCCGTGGCCCCGGCTGTCGGCCACGATCACCTTGTGCGTCTTCGAAAGCTCGGCGGCCTCGTTCGCCCAATAGTCGGAGTTGGCCAGCCCGCCATGAATGAGGAGGATGGGCTCGCCCTCGCCGAACACGGCGTAATACATCTGGATGCCGTTGACGGGCGCGAAGCCGGACTGCGCAGGGCTGGGCATCGGTGGCAGAGGCGGCAGCGTGTTCCAGCGCTCGGCGGCGGCCGCGCCAAAAGCGAGAAGAGCCGCGATTGCGAACGCGGCCAGCGCTTCGATCATTGTCTTCATGGAACTCTCTTGCCACAAAAGCCGGGCGCGCTCCATCCCGCGCCTCTCCGCCCCAAAATTGTGGCATTTTGCGTCTAGGCGCCATTTCGCATCTCGAGCCGCCCATTCACGCCGGCGGATTTTTGATACAGGAGAGTCGTAATGAGCATGCGTGTGTTAGGCGCCTTCGCATTTCTTTGCGCGTTCGGTTTTTGCTCCGTTGAAGCGATGGCGGAAGACCTGCCCTGCGCCAAGGGGAACGACAAGGAGCGTCTGAAATGTCTTTCGCAGGAACTCGCCAACCTGAAACGCACGCCCGGACCGGCGGGCGAAAAAGGGGAAAAGGGCGATAAAGGAGACAAGGGAGACAAGGGCGACGCCGGCGATAAGGGCGAAAAAGGCAACGCCGGCGATAAGGGAGACAAGGGCGATAAGGGAGACAAGGGAGACAAGGGAGACAAGGGAGACAAGGGAGATAAGGGAGATAAGGGAGATAAGGGCGAAAAAGGTGTGAAGGGCGATCCCGCCGCGCCCGCAGCCCCGGTAGCGAAGTAGCGCGCTTCAGTCAGCCCCGCAAGTCATGGCCGGAATAGATGTCCGGCTCGTTTTACTTCCCGGCGTATCCACTCACCCTTCGATAGTCACCCCGGAAAGCGCTCTCGCGCTTATCCGGGGTCTTCTGCGATATTTCGGTTCAAGGTTTTGAACGGCGCCGGAGGCGCGGGTCGCCCTTCGGGGAATGATACGAATCGCCATACGTTACGGCACTTTTACCCGTTGCTATGTGGTATCCTAATACCGCTCAAAACCACCTGTTTTTGCAAAACGAACCCAATAGAGTTAATCCGCCGTATATGCTCCAACGGCCCGGCTAGCGGCATGAGCCGGCAAACTCAGCGGTTGGTATGACTGGTCGAACTCTACCGAATATCGAACGGTTGGTTACGAGCGGGAGGACGCGCTGTCCTTCTCGGCCTTATGGATGGCGGGCATGATCTTGTCCGCGATGACTTCCTCCGTGAGCGGCCCCGGATAGCGCAGCACGATGCGCCCGGCGCCGTCGATCACAAAGGTTTCGGGAACCCCGTATACGCCGAAATCGATGGCCGTCATGCCGGTCACGTCCATGCCGACGGCGAGGAAGGGGTTGCCGTGCCGCAAGAGGAAGCGGCGCGCGGCGTCTGCCGTGTCGCCCTTGTAGTTCATGCCGTAGATGGGGACGCCTTTGTTGGACAGTTCCACGAGCTGGGGATGCTCGACGGCGCAGGGCGCGCACCAGGACGCCCAGACGTTCAGGAGCGTGACCTTGCCGGTCTTGAAGACGGCCGAAGAGAACCCCTGAACGGGGGCGCCCCCTTCGCTGTTGAGGCTCGGAATGGCCCCGAGGTTGAACTCGGGAACCGGCTTGCCGATCAGCACCGAAGGCAGGCTCGCCGGATCGCCCGAGCGCAGCGCGTAGCCCATCAAGCCGAGCAGGATCACAACGATGGCAAGCGGCAGGATCAGCATGGCCTTCGGCTTGGCCTTGGCCGGCTTTTCTTCCGGTGCGGCGGTCGTGCTCATGATTTGTCCCGATCCTCCTGTTGCGACGATCTCCGCCGCATGCCGCGGCGCTCAAGATCCGCGAGGCGGCGTCTTTGCGCGCGCTCGTCGGACCAGACCCAGAGGGTCAACCCTGTTACGCCAACGGTCACCGCTGCGTAGGAAATCCAGATGAAACCGGCGTGAGGTCCTAAATCAAACATGGGACGTTGCTCCCTGCGCGCGTTCCTGATCCGCGCTTGCCCGAACGTGAACCGCAATCAAGGCGTCGCATCTCCGCCTCAGCACCTCGGCGCGCATCGCTTTAAGGTGCAGCACCACGAACAGCACCGTGAAGGCAATCGCCATGACGAGCAGCGGCCAGAGCAGCGCCGGCGCAATGGTCGGCCCGCCCGCGCGGATCACGCTGGCGGGCTGGTGCAGCGTGTTCCACCAGTTCACCGAATACTTGATGATCGGGATGTTGACGGCGCCGATCAGGGCCAGGATCGCGGCGGAGCGTCCCGCGCGGCCTGGCTCGTCGATGGCCTGCCTCAGCGCGATCAGCCCAAGATAAAGAAAGAAGAGGATCAAGACGGAGGTGAGCCGCGCGTCCCAGACCCAATAGGCGCCCCACATGGGCTTGCCCCACAGCGACCCCGTCACCAGCGCAAGCAGCGTGAACACCGCGCCGATGGGCGCCGCGGCCTTCGCCGACACGTCGGCGAGCGGATGCCGCCAGATCAGGTAGCCCGCCGAAGACAGCGCGATGATCGAGTAGCACGCCATCGACAGCCACGCCGACGGCACGTGGATATACATGATCTTCACGGTTTCGCCCTGCTGGTAGTCGGGCGGCGCGCGGAAGGCCATGGTCAGGCCAACGGCGAAAAGAACGAGCGTGACCGCGATGAGCCACGGCAGCAGCCTGTCGCTCAGGCGCATGAAGGCCGTCGGATTGGCGAGGCTCGCCACCCACCCCGGCCTGAACGATTGAGAGTCTGAAACTTCCGCCATCGGCAATTTCCCACCTTCGATTTTTTTATATAGGCTCACTCCAGAGAGAGCCGAAGAGCAAGGGCAGCGGCAAATGGCATCGCCGCCATGGAAAACAGCGAAAGCGCCGAAAGAAACAGAATGCTTTGCAGAAAAGCGCCCGGCAAATCGGCCATTGCCCCAACTCCGAAGATCAAGAAAGGAGCAAAAAGAGGCAGAATAAGGAGCGGCAACAGGAGCGCGCCGCGCCTAAGCCCAAGCGTGAGCGCCGCGCCCGCGCCCGCGACGAAGCTGATGCCGATGGTTCCCGCCGCGAGCGAGGCGACCAGTTTCGGCACAGCCGCAAGCTCGATGTTGAGAAGCAGGCCCGACAGCGGCGTGATGATGATAAGCGGCACGCAGGTCGTGAGCCAGTGCGCGAGGCTTTTCGAAACGGCGATCAGTTCGGATGGCAGCGGGCCGATGGCGAGCGCGTCGAGCGAACCGTCGTCGCGATCCTCCTGGAACAGCGCGTCCACCGAAAGCACGGCCGACAACAGGAAGGAAATCCACAGGATGCCGGGGGCGATGCGGCTCAGTAGCGCGAGGTCGGGGCCGAGGCCAAGCGGGATGATCGAGACCGCGATCAGATAGAAGCCGAGCGCCGTGCCGATGGCCGAGCCCTGGCGCAGCGCAAGGCGCAGATCGCGTTCGATCAGCGCGAGGAAGGAGTTCATTGCGCTTGGCCTCCGCCGAGTTCGAGGACGCCGACATCGCCGAGCGCAAGGTCGAGATGCGTCGAGACGAGCGCGATGCCGCCCGTCGCGAGATGCGCGGCAATGGCGGTTTCGAGCCGCCGAGTGGACGCCGCGTCGAGGGAGACCGACGGCTCGTCGAGCAGCCAGACGGGACGCGGCGCCGCCAGCAGGCGCGCCAAGCCGAGCCGCCGCGCCTGGCCCTGCGAAAGATGCGCCGCGCGGTATTCCGCGAGATTGATCAGGCCGAAAGCGTCGAGCGCCTCCTCGGCCGCCTCGGTATCGCTCGCGCCGCCGTAATAGCGCTGCCAGAAGCTGACATTCTCGATGACGGACAGCCTCGGCTTGATGCCGTTCGCATGCCCGATGTAATGGAAGCAATCGCCGCCGCTTCGCTCGCCGGCGGGGCCGCTCACCCGCACGCGGCCCGAGGCTGGCGGCAGGAAGCCGGCGATGGTGCGCAAAAGCGTCGTCTTCCCCGCGCCGTTCGGCCCGCGCAGGATCAGCGCGCGCCCGGCCCGCACATCGAAAGACAAGGCGGGCACGACGATGCGCTCGCCGCGCTGGCACGCAAGCTCCTCCACAGCGATCGCCGTTACGGCTATCGCTCGCGTTCGAGGCGGCGCCGCATGCGCCAGTTGGTCGATTTCAGCCAAGTCGAACTCTCGTATCCGCGGCAGAGCGCGCCATCTTTATGTTAGTCTGCCGCGCCGTCACAAGTTGCTTTTTCGCAAAGCACATGGAGAAATCGCCGTGCCGTCCTTAACGCCGCGCTCCCTCGACAGCTTCCGCTCCCGCAAAATTCTCTCCGTCGATGGCAAGGATTACGAAATTTTCTCTTTGCCCGGCGCCGAGGCGAACGGATTGCCCGGCATCGGCGCGCTGCCCTGCTCCCTGAAAGTGCTTCTGGAGAACCTGTTGCGGTTCGAGGATGGGCGCACGGTGACGGCGGACGACATCCGCGCCATGTCGCAATGGCTCGCCGCCAAAAGCTCCGCTCGCGAAATCGCGTTTCGGCCCGCGCGCGTGCTCATGCAGGATTTCACGGGCGTGCCGGCCGTCGTGGACCTCGCCGCGATGCGGGACGCGATGGCGAAGCCCGGCGGCGACACGGCGAAAATCAACCCGCTCGTGCCCGTCGATCTCGTCATCGATCATTCCGTGATGGTGGACAGCTTCGGCAATCCGCGCGCCTTCGACATCAATGTGGACCTCGAATACCAGCGCAACCGGGAGCGCTACGAGTTCCTGCGCTGGGGCGCGAGCGCCTTCGCCAACTTCCGCGTCGTGCCGCCGGGCACCGGCATCTGCCATCAGGTGAACCTCGAATATCTCGCGCAGACGGTCTGGACGATGGAGGAGGATGGCGCCACGCAGGCGTTCCCCGACACGCTCGTCGGCACGGACAGCCATACGACGATGGTGAACGCGCTTTCGGTGCTGGGCTGGGGCGCCGGCGGCATCGAGGCGGAGGCGGCGATGCTCGGCCAGCCGATTTCGATGGTGATCCCAGAGGTCATCGGCTTTCGCTTCACGGGCGCGCTGCCGGAAGGCGTCACCGCGACCGATCTTGTGCTTACGGTCACGCAGATGCTGCGCAAGAAGGGCGTGGTCGGCAAGTTCGTGGAGTATTTCGGCCACGGCCTCGATTCTCTCTCGGTCGAGGACCGCGCGACGTTGGCGAACATGGCGCCCGAATACGGCGCGACCTGCGGCTTCTTTCCCGTCGATAAGGACACGATCGGCTATCTGCGCGCGACCGGCCGCGATCCGCATCGCGTGGCGCTCGCCGAGGCTTACGCGAAGGCGCAGGGGCTGTGGCGCGACGCTGGCGCGCTCGATCCGGTTTTCACGGATACGCTGGAACTCGATCTCGCCACGGTCGAGCCGAGCCTCGCGGGGCCGCGCCGCCCGCAGGATCGCGTTCCGCTCGCGCGCGCCGCGGAAGGCTTCGCCGATGCGCTGGCCGAGATGCGCAACGTGCGGCCGGGCGGCGAGGCCGCGAACATGGTCAGCGAAGGCGGCGGCGGCGTCGAGCCGCTTGAAAGGTCTGGCGCGGTCAAGGGCGAAGGCTACGCCATCGCGGACGGCCATGTCGTCATCGCGGCGATCACCTCCTGCACGAACACGTCGAACCCAAGCGTGCTCATTGCCGCTGGCCTGCTCGCCCGCAAGGCGCGCGAAAAGGGCCTCAAGCCGAAGCCCTGGGTGAAGACCTCGCTCGCGCCCGGCAGCCAGGTGGTGACGGATTATCTCAAGAAGTCGGGGCTGCAGGGCGATCTCGACGCGCTCGGTTTCGAGCTTGTGGGCTATGGCTGCACCACCTGCATCGGCAATTCCGGGCCGCTGCCCGAGCCGATCTCGAAGGCGGTGAACGGCAACGATCTCATCGTCGCAGCCGTGCTGTCCGGCAACCGCAATTTCGAAGGCCGCGTGAACCCGGATGTGCGCGCGAACTATCTCGCGTCGCCGCCGCTCGTGGTCGCCTATGCGCTGGCGGGCGCGATGAGGATCAACCTCGCGGCGGACGCCATCGGCGCGGGGAAGGACGGCGCGCCGGTTTACCTGAGGGACATCTGGCCGTCCTCCGCCGAGATTGCGGAGTTCATCCGCACATACGTCACGCCGGACATGTTCAAGGAGCGCTATGCGGATGTGTTCAAGGGCGATGCGCGCTGGCAGGCCGTTGGCGGCTCGAAGACCGGCCAAACCTATGCGTGGGACGCCGCCTCGACCTATGTGCAGAACCCGCCTTATTTCGAGGATCTCACCGGCGATGCGCCCTCGCCGCCGGCCGACATAGAGAACGCGCGCGTTCTCGGCCTCTTCCTCGAATTCGATCACGACGGATCATATCAGCCCCGCCGGCTCCATCGCGAAATCCAGCCCCGCCGGCAAATACCTTTTAGAGCACGGCGTTGGTCCCGCCGACTTCAACTCCTACGGCGCGCGGCGCGGCAATCATGAAGTGATGATGCGCGGCACATTTGCGAACATCCGCATCAAGAACCAGATGGTTCCCGGCGTTGAAGGCGGCGTCACGATCCATTATCCCGGCGGCGCGCAGATGCCGATCTACGACGCGGCGATGCGATACAAGGCGGACGGCGTTCCGCTGGTTATTTTCGCGGGCCGCGAATACGGCACAGGCTCCAGCCGGGATTGGGCGGCGAAGGGAACGCGCCTTCTCGGCGTGCGCGCCGTTATCGCGCAGAGTTTCGAGCGCATCCACCGCTCGAACCTCATCGGAATGGGCGTGCTGCCGCTTGTTTTCGAGGAAGGCGTATCGTGGAAGGATCTTGGGCTGAAGGGCAGCGAGACGGTGACGATCCACGGCGTCGCGCAGCTTACGCCGCTGGCGAAGGTGACGGCCGGCATCGCCTTTGCGGGCGGCGGTGCGAAGGATGTGCCGCTCCGGTGCCGGATCGATACCCTCGACGAGCTGAACTACTTCAGGAACGGCGGAATCCTTCACTACGTGCTGCGGAACCTTGCCTCAACCTGAAGATTCGGGGCCGCCGGCTTGCGCGGTTTTGCTTGAGGCGCCGCCGTCCACGCCAGGCCGCGCACAACCTGCGCGCCGTTACCGGTGGCAAGCGAGAGTTGACGTGGCAAAAAAGCCCACAATTTGAGATGCTTATTGAAAAGAATGGAAACCGCAAAGAAGAACTTGATTGTTCAACAAGCTCTTGCGACACTGGATCCATAGCAAAGATGGCGTAGCTGAACATAGCGCTCGCGACGTTCGCGCGCGCGTTTCTATGGCGTTTTTCGGGAAGTAGCCGTTAGCGTCCAAAAAACATACATTCAGGGAGTCCCGCATATGGAGCAACAGCGAACAGAACCCCCGTTTGAGCAATGGGTTGAAACGGCCAATCACCTTGCGATGCGCGCCGCTTCGACGGTGGCGTGCCCCTGCTGCGGAAGCACATCGCTCAGCGTCAGAGATGTGGAATATGGCTTCGGCCATGACCGGGGCGTTCAGCGCTATATTTCCTGCGGATGCTGCGGCGCGTTTACGGGCGTGAACGTGAAATGCGCGGGCGACGTGGAGAACACGCCGCTTCACGCCGCTGAATAGACACGGCAAGTCATGGCCGTGCTTGATCAAGTCGGAGGGCGGCCATTTAGACATAGGCAATAGCTTGCGGCATCGAGCTGGAGGTCAAGACCGGTCATGGTTTCGGCTTCTGCTAGGCGGCGGGGATGAGCGTGCGCCGCACCTCCGCGCGCAGGAGATCGATCGGGGCGAGGCCCGCTTTCGGCTTCTCGAAATGCCAGAAGGTCCAGCCGTTGCAGGCGGCGCGCCCTTGCGCCCTGGCGCCGACCGAATGGATCGAGCCGCGCACGCCATCCCAGAGCAGCGATGCATCCGCCATCACCTGCGCCCTGATTTCCGCTTTCGCGTCGAAGAGCGCGTCGCCGGGGCGCAGCATGCCGAGTTGCAGCACCATGCCGAAGGGAACGCGCGGCTCGGCGCGCTTCGAGACGATGGGAAAGGCGGTCTGCGCCTCGCACGGCTTCACGTCCGCGATGCGCGCCTTGGCCGCCGCCACGTAATCCGGATCGCGCTCGATGCCGATGAAGCGCCGATGCAGCGCCTTCGCCACCGCGCCGGTCGTTCCCGTGCCGAAAAACGGGTCGAGCACGAGGTCGCCGGGCTTCGTCGTCGCGAGCAGCACGCGCGCCAACAGCGCCTCCGGCTTTTGCGTCGGATGCGCCTTGCGTCCGCCATCGTCGCGCAGCCGTTCCGGGCCGGAGCAGATCGGGATCAGCCAGTCGGAGCGCATCTGCAGGTCGTCGTTGAACGCCTTCAGCAAGTCGTAATTGAAGGCGGGCCGTGAGCTTTCGTCGCGAGCCGCCCAGATCAGCGTTTCATGCGCATTGGTGAAGCGCGTGCCCTTGAAATTGGGCATCGGGTTCGTCTTCAGCCAGACGATGTCGTTCTGAATCCAGAAGCCGAGGTCCTGAAGCGCCGCCCCGAGGCGAAAGATGTTGTGATAGGAGCCGATCACCCAGAGCGCGCCGTTCGGCTTCAGCACGCGGCGGCACTCGGAAAGCCAAGCCTTCGAGAATCTATCGTAGGCCGCGAAACTGTCGAAGCGGTCCCAGGCGTGGTCGACGCCGTCGACGCGCGTGTTGTTCGGCCGTAGAAGCTCGCCGCCGAGCTGCAAATTATAGGGAGGGTCGGCGAAGACGAGATCGACGGACCCCGCCGGCATGCGGCGCAGCGTCTCGACGCAATCGCCTTGGATGATTTCGCCCTCGGAATCGAGGCTGGAAGCCTGACGCAACGACTGAACGCAACGCATACCGTCACCACAAAACAAACGCCTTACCGGCTACGGATCGTATAGCAGAAACTTGAGCGAAGTGGGTTAACAAAGCGGGCGCCGGCGCGGCGCATTTCGCGCGAAGGCGCCCGAGAGAACGGCCTCGGCGGTTGAGACGCGGCGGATCGCCGCCGGAACAGACGCAGGCGACAGGAGGCTTCTCGCGAATTTGTTTAAAAAGACATTGCTCTGCTTCAGGTTGGATCTATAATCTTACTTTGTGGGGTATTTTTTATTTTGGCGCGGACCGGTGGGGGGAAGCGCGTGGCATCCGGTCGTTTCCTCATCGCGATTGCACGGCGCTTGGTTCGAAGAGGCATTCGAATGTTTGTGTTGCGTGTATTTTGGGCGTCGCGTCTGACGGCGCCGGTTTTATTGGCCGCGCTGGCTTGGGCGGCCTTCAGTTCAGGTCCGGCGGCGGCCGAGAGCAAAGGCAAGATCAAAGTCGCATTTATCGGCGATTCCACCGCGGACGGCTTGTGGGGCGGGGTCATGACAGTCGTCTCGCAGCAGAAATGCTTGAAAGACGTGTTCGAGCTCGGGCGCTTCGGCAAGAACAGCACCGGCCTGACGCGCCTCGACAAATACAACTGGCCCGAAGAGGCGGGCAAAGTCGTCGGCGCTTTCAAGCCCGATTTGGTCGTGGTTTCCATGGGCCTCAACGATCGCCAGTCGATTGTGGAGCCGCTTGCGGCCGGCGGCCGCCACATCACCGCGTGGGAGTCGGCCGATTGGCCCGTAAGGTACAAGTATCACGTCAATGAGGTTCTGAAGAGAGCCGCAGCCGGGAAGATCCAGGTGCTATGGGTTGGGTTGGCGGCCATGAGAGATGCGGCCACCGACAAGGACATCAGGCAGAAGAACAAAATATTCCTTGAAGCGGCCACAGAATGGGCGGGTTCTAATGTCCATTTCATCCCGCCCTGGCGCCTTAAAGAAGAAGGCGACGATGTCTTCGCTTCTTATGCGAAAGGCAAGGACGGAAGGACGATCAATATCCGGACGCCGGATGGCGAGCACTTCACGTCTGCTGGAGATGAACTTGTAGCGGCCTATCTTCTGCCGAAGATCGTAGCTAACCTCAGGGCAAGCGGTATGGAAATTAACGTGTCCTGTGTTATCGCGAGCGGATGATTTATCTTTCAATACCGAAAGCCATTTCAACATGCATCTTGATGGCCGCTGTTAGCTTCGGCGCGGCTGCCCTTGTCGCCGATCTCGGGTGGAGACAGGAAAGGGAAGCCGCGCCGGTCGAGCCGGTCTCGACCGGTCCCGGGAAGGCTAGCAAGCTGGCGGCCGGGCGGCGGCTCACCGCCAGAGCAGCCAAGGCGGCTCGGATCGCTATCGCGCCCGCGGCGCCGGAGAAGCCCATCGAAGTTCCGGCGGCGCCTGCCGCGGCGGTGGCCGATGCATCCCCCGTTCTCGACGGAGAGCGCACACGCGCCGCGAGCACAAGCGCCATCACAATCCTGCACATCGGAGACAGCCACACCTCCGCGGATTTTTTCACTGGCTTCCTCAGAAGGATTTTGCAGGAGCGCTACGGCGACGGCGGAGCGGGCTATGTCATCGCCGGGCGGCCGCATATCGGCGTGCGCAGCGATACAATGAGAGTGAGCGGCGCCGAGGGCTGGACCTACAAGGCGCTGCAAAAGTCGCACGACCGCGCCGGTTTCGTGCTGGCCGGCTTCAACGCTGTCGCCGAGGCGCAGGGGCGGAGCATGACGTTCACCGCCGAGCGCCCCATGAAAAGCGACGTCTGGGAGGTGGAAGTCTTCCGGCAGCCCGGCGGGGGAAGCATCGACATCCGCCTCGACGGCGTGGTCGAGCGCAGCGTGAATCTCGACGCGCCGAAGGTCGAGCCGCTCGTCATCACGCTCGACAAGAAGAACGCGCAGAAGCTGACGGTCACCACGACGGATCGCGGGCCGGTGCTGCTTTCGAGCGTGGCCGCCTATAACCGCTCCGCCGGGCTCACCTATAACAGCGTCGGTTTTCCAGGCGCTACCATCGATATCGTCAACAAGTTCGACGACAAGATTTTCGCGTCCGAGCTGCGGCGGATGGCGCCTCAGATCGTGGTGCTCGCTTTCGGCTCCAACGAGGGCTTCGACGATAATCTCGATCTTGCCCGCTACGCCAGGAACTACCGGCTGGCCGTGTCCAAGATCGCGGCGGCCGCGCCGAACGCCAAAATCGTGATCGTCGGGCCGCCGGATGGAAGCCGCCCCGGCCATGGTTCGGGCTGTTCCTGGAAAACGCCCGCGAAGCTAAATGGCGTCCGTTCCATTCAAAGAGATCTTGCGCTAAGCTCAGGCTTTCTCTATTGGGATTGGTCGGCGATCATGCCGGCTGAGTGCGGCGCCCATAAGTGGGTTACGAAATCTCCGCCGCTCATGGCGAGAGATCACCTGCATCTCAGCACGGAGGGATACAAGCTCAGCGCTGAGGAATTCTCCAAGTCGCTTATTCCTTTGATCGATAAGGTGCGAGCGTCCTTCAATGTTGTTTCCAACGATTGAGTTCGCATTATTCTTCGCTTTCGTTTTCCCGATTACCTGGCTCCTCAACAAGCAGAACACGCTCAAGAAGCTCTTCCTGGTCGCAGCCAGCTATGTGTTCTACGGCTTCTGGAGCGTCGAATACCTGCTGCTGCTCTTCTGCAGCTCCGTGGGCAACTTCCTGCTGGCGCTGGCCTTCGGCTCTTTGCGAGATGGATGGCTCCGTCCCCTCCTGTTTTGGACAGGCGTGTTCGCAAACTTGAGCGTTCTGGTCTATTTCAAGTATTACAACTTCTTCGCCGCGTCCGTCATAAACGCCGTCTCCGGGCTTGGCCTTCAGATCGACATCGGCTTTGTCGAGGTGGCGCTGCCGATAGCGATTTCCTTCCTGACCTTTCACGCCCTGTCCTACCTGATCGACGTTTACAATCGCAGGCTCCCGCCAAGCCGCTCGCTCGTGGACATCCTCCTTTACATCAGCTTCTTTCCGCACCTGATCGCAGGGCCTATCGTTCGAGCAAAGGCATTTCTCGAACAGGCGGCCCGCATTTCAGACCCGGCGAACATCCGGCTCGGCTACGCCGTCTCGCTCATTCTCGGCGGCCTTTTCAAGAAGGTCATCATCGCGAACTACCTCTCGACGGACTTCGTGGACGGCGTTTTCCGCTCGCCGGGGGACTATTCGAGCCTCGATCTTCTGCTCGGCATGTACGCCTACGCCCTCCAGATCTATTGCGACTTCAGCGCGTATACGGACATCGCCATCGGCGTGGCCAATCTCCTCGGCTACGAATTCCCCCAGAATTTCAACCAGCCGTACCGCGCCGAAACGCTGCAAGACTTCTGGCGCCGCTGGCATATAACCCTGTCGAGCTGGCTGCGCGATTACCTGTACATCCCCCTCGGCGGCAGCCGGCGCGGAGAACTGATCACGCTCCGGAACATCGTTATTACCATGGCGCTCGGCGGGCTTTGGCATGGCGCCAGCTTCAACTTTGTGATCTGGGGTCTGCTTCACGGAGGCTGCCTTGCGGTGGAGCGCCTGCTCGGCGTCACGGGTGACAAGGGCCATCCGCGGCGCCCGGCCGCCTGGCGTTTCTTTGGATGGCTGCTGACGCTCAATTTCGTCTGCGCGGCATGGGTATTCTTCAGATCGCCTTCCCTGGAAGGCGCGCTCAGCTATTTCGGCGGCCTGTTCTCGTTCTCGGGCGCAACCACCACCATGTCGCCGCTCGTCATGACGCTGATGGCGCTCGGCGCGGCGACCCAGTTCGTCCCCGCGAGGCTCTTCGAATATCTGGAAAACGCCTACGACCGCGCGCCCTTCCTCATGAAGGCGGCCATACCGGCTGCGGCGATCTTTCTCGTGTCCGCAGGATCGCCCAGCGGCATGCCTCCGTTCATCTACTTCCAATTCTAGGGGCGCGCGGTGAGGGACAGTCTCGATCATCCAGATGCGCGAACCTCTACGCGCAACCGGTCTTCCGTCCTCAGGATCGCCGCCATTCTGTATCTGACGCTGGGGATTCTCGCGGTCACGATCCCTCAGAACCTCGTCACTTGGCTGAAAGGCCTCAAACCGAGCTCCACGCAGGAGCTTTTGATCCCCTATGCGGAAAGCCTTGAGCGGTTCGCCGCCCGGATTGGGACCGGCGAGCCCTATAAATTCACCCGCGATCTGTTCTTGAAGCTGACCGGCAAAGACGACTGACAGGTTGACGCTGGGCAAGCTCATGAGCAGTCTCCTCTTCGCTTTCGGCGTCCAAGCCTCCCGCAAAAGACTTGATGGAGATGGACGCCGTTTGCCGACTTGCAGAGCGGGCGGGATGCTGGGCTTCGACTGACATGACGGGAAGCGGCGAGTTCCCTGGCGAGGCGCTGTGAATTACCGTCACATCTATCACGCTGGCAATTTCGCGGATGTCGTCAAGCACCTCATCCTCGTGCTGTGCCTGGACTACCTCCTGAAGAAGGACGGCGCGGTCTGCGTAATCGACGCGCATGCCGGCGCCGGCCTTTACGATCTCGGCTCGGAGGAGGCCGCCAAGACCGGCGAATGGCTGCGCGGGATCGGCCGTCTCATGGACGCCGCAACCGCTCCTGCCGATCTCAAACTCTATCTCGACCTTATCGGCGAGGATCTCGCCGCCGGGCGCTATCCCGGCTCGCCGCTCCTCGCCGCCCGCCGCCTTCGCCGGCAGGACCGGCTGATCGCAAATGAGCTTCACGAGCCGACCTTCGAGGCGCTGCGCGGCGCGCTTTCGCGGCACGGACAGGCGCGCCCAACGCGCATGGACGCCTATGAATGCGTCCGCGCGCATATTCCGCCGAAGGAACGGCGCGGGCTCGTGCTGATCGATCCGCCCTTCGAGCTGAAGACCGAGTTCGATACGCTCATCGGCCAGATGAAGCAGTGGAAGAAGCGCTGGGCGACGGGCGTTTTCCTGCTCTGGTATCCGATCAAGGCGCATTTGCCGGTCGCGGCCTTGAGGGATGCAGCGCGAAGCCTCGCCATGCCGCGGACCTGGGCGGCGGAGGCGCTCATCCTGCCGCGCGAGCAGGCCGACACGCTGAACGGATGCGGCGTCATCGTCTTCAACGCGCCCTATACCGTGCCTGAGCGCGTCGAGGCATTGCTCCCGTTCCTCTCCCGCGCGATGAGCCTGCACAAGACGGAGTGCTCCTGGCTCGCGCCAGACCTGGGCTAATAAGGGCGCCCGGCGCCCATGCAGGCAATCGCGGCCTGGCCAACGAAGGGATGGTGAGATTGAGCCGCGAATACCATACGACAGGACACTGTCAAATTTATTGACAATACACTGTCATGTCGGCTATGAGTTGCCGTATGAAACACGACTGCGATTTACCGGATTATTCGCCCGAAGGCGAAGCCTTTACAAAACTCGTGATCGAAACGTTCCGGCTGAATGGCCGCTTGCTCGAAGCGGGCGACGACCTTTGCGCCGATCTCGGACTGAGCAGCGCCAGATGGCAGGTCCTGGGCGCAATCGACGAAGATCGGCTGCCCGTGGCGCATATTGCGCGGAATATGGGCCTTACGCGCCAGGCGGTTCAGCGAGTAGCCGACGAGCTTGAACGCGAGGGCTTCATCGCCTTCAGCGAAAATCCGCACCATCGGCGCGCCAAGCTGGCGGGCCTCACGGCAAAAGGCCGCGCGGCTCTGCATGAGGTGACCAAGCGCCAGATCGTTTGGGCCAACGGCATCGCGGCAGATATCGACCCCACAACGCTTTCAACCGCCGCGGCGCTTGGCGAAACGCTTCGCAAGCGGCTGACGGACAGGCATCGCAACGAAAGAGAGGCGTAATGTACAAAGCATTCAAGACGCTGCACATCGTCGGCATGGCGCTGTTTCTTGGCAGCATTTTCGCTCACATCGCAGCAGGACGCGTACCGGGCGCCGAGACGGAGCCTGCCGCGATGGTGTTCGTCCGCCAAGCGATCGACCTTGCGACGCGGTACGTGACCGTGCCGGGCCTGGGACTGGCGATCCTAAGCGGCATTATCATGGCGCTGCTGGGTCCCGCCGGCGCCTTGAAGCGCCGTTGGCAGCTCGCGCATATGGCGCTCGCGGCCGTCGTCGTCGCCGTCACCTTTATCGTGATGATCCCGGTTGGGCGCGAAATCCTGGCCACCGCTTTGGCGATCTCTGCAGGAGGAAAACCCGTCGATGCGTTTTCGGCTGTGGCGCTTCCCGAGCACATCTGGGGCGGCGTGAATATCCTGCTGATCCTCATTGCGGTCGCGATTGGGGCTGCGAAGCCTCGCCTCGGCAAAGCGTAAGGGGAGGCGCGCGTGGATCTTTATCTCCTGTCGCGTCTTTTGCGTTTTGCCGGTTTCATCTTTCTAGGCGGCGGCTTGCTCGCGGTGTTCGTTTCGGAGCTTAGAGCTTATCTCGCCACTGAAACGGGGTCCTTTGTGGAAGCAGCCCGATATACGGCAATCTTCTACGATGGATTGGTGACGCCCGGCGCCGTCATGATCTTGATCAGCGGGCCACTGCTGATCGATCAACTGGGGGTTGGGTATTTCGCGGCGCCCTGGATCGTGGGCATGTGGGGTTTGTTTGTGTTCGAATTTATCGAAGGTAATACAATTACGCGCATTCAATTCCAGCGTACCTTGCGGCTATCCAAATTGCTGCCGCAGGATCAGCCCTTGACGAAGGAGAGTCTGCGAAGGCGTGCGCTCCTTCCTTGGGCAGTTTGCACACTTTCTCGACGTTCCTTTGTTTTTGGTAATCGTCTATTGCGGTGTTGCACGGCCTGGCGATTGGAAAGAGGTGATCATCGCAATCGCGTGCGCGTTCGCCGTTGCGACAGTCCTCACGCTTGGCGTTCCACGCTTCTTCCGCGCCCGCCGCCTGCCAAACAAGAGCGAAACATAGTTCGAAAACATCGGGTGGCGACCCGCATCGCGCCTGCGCGTTGGGCCGCTGACATCGCGTTGGATGACCAAGGCCGCCCGGCGCCGTTAAGATCCGGCGGCGGCCTCTGCGATGGTGCGCGCCAGATCCGCGGCGCGAAATGGCTTGGCGAGCCGCGGCGGCTCGCCGGCGCCGGCGCCAGGATCGGTGAACCCCGTGATGAGAACCGCCGGGAGGCCGGGCCGCAGCGCCCTCGCCCGGCTCACCAGTTCGAGCCCCGTCATGGAGGGCATCCGGTGATCGGTCACGAGTACGTCGCATGGCTCGCCGGACGCGATGTATTCGAGCGCGCGGCTGCCAGAGCCGGCCTGGACAACCTCGTGTCCGACGGCCTCGAGCATGGCCGCGGCGCCGGCGCGAACAAGGTCGTCATCGTCCACCAGCAGGACCGATAAGGGACGCCGCGGCGCCGCCAGGCCGGGCGAAGCAGCGGCGCGATCCTTGGCGGGGGCCGCCTCCGCGGCGGGCAGCCAGAGGGTGGCGACGGTTCCCCGTCCGATGGCGCTTTCAAGCTCCAGCCGCCCTCCCGATTGCGCCGCCAGGCCGTGCACCATGGAAAGCCCAAGCCCCGTGCCCTTGCCTACGGCTTTCGTCGAAAAGAACGGCTCGATTGCGCGGGCCAGCGTCTCCGGCGTCATGCCCGCGCCTGTGTCGGCGAGCGAAAGGCGCAGGTAGGGGCCGGCCGCCAGCCCGGCGCCATCGCCTTCGGCGACTTTGGCGGCGTTCGCTGAAATCGTGATGACGCCCCCGTCCGGCATGGCGTCGCGCGCGTTCACCGCAAGATTGAGAAGCGCCATCTCCAACTGGTTGGGATCGACGCGCGCATCCGGAAGATCTTCCGAAATCTCGACCCGCACCTCGATGTTGGAGCCGAGGGGCCGCCCGATCAGGTCGAGCATGCCGTGGACGAGGCGGTTGAGATTGACGGGGCGGGCCTGAAGACGCTGGCGCCGGGCGAAGGAGAGCAGCCGCTGAACGAGGATGCGCGCCCGCTCCGCCGATTGCTGCGCCGCCGAAATCAGCCGCGCGGTTTGCGGATCGTGTTTGCGCTTTCGCAGCAGCAGATCGAGCGCGCCGACGATGGGCGTCAGCAGATTGTTGAAATCGTGGGCGATCCCACCCGTGAGCTGGCCGATAGCTTCGAGCTTCTGGCTCTGCCGCAAGGCGTCCTCCGCCTGACGGCGCGCCGTGACGTCGGCGGCCTCGGGAATGATGGCGACAACCTCTCCGCGGGCGTCGCGGATGGGCCGCATGGTGAAATCGAACCAGTGGGCGCCGGACGGAAGGTTCACCAGCGCTTCCTTGCGGAGGATCCCGCCCTTGGCGACGGCGGCCACCGCGCTGCGGATCGCCTCGGCGCCGAAAGGCGCGCATGCGAACCACGGCGTTTCCCAAAGGGGCTTGCCCACCACGTCTTCAAGCGCCGCGCCGGCGCCGCGAAGCGCGGTCGGGTTTGCGTCGAGCAGGGTCCCGTCGATGGCGGCGATGCCCTTGTACTGGTAGCTCGTCTGGAAAATCGCCCTGAAGCGCGATTCCGATCGCTCGAACGCCTCCGCCGCCTTTTTCCCGGCGCTGACAAGGGTGTTTTCGGCCGCGCGCTGCTCGGTGATGTCGGTGTGGACCCCGACCCATTCGCGCAGCCGCCCCTCGGGATCGAAGACCGGAACCGCGCGGATCGAAAACAGGCGCCACTCCCCGTCGCGGCGGCGCACGCGATGCTCGAACATGAAAGTCCGCCGCTCGCTCACTGCAACCCGCCAGGCGTCGATGGTCGGCTGCGCATCTTCCGGGTGCACGGCTTTCGCCCAGCCGTAGCCTTGATAGTCCTCGGAGGTTTGTCCAGTAAGCGCGGCCCAGCCCGGCTGTTGTCCGACCATTCGCCCGGCTGCGTCATTGGTCCAGAGGATCCCCTCCACGGCATCGATGGCGGCGCGGAACCTCTGCTCGCTGTCGCGCAAGCGGCGAGCGTCCCCGGAGAGCGCCGGCGTCGAAGCGACGACAACCATGCCATGAAACTGGCCATCCCGGCGAAGCGCCGTGACTGTTGTCAGGGCTGTGGTAAGGCTCCCATCCGGCCGGACGTAGCGCATCCTTGCATCGAACGAGGATCGCCTGCCTCCCGCGACGGCCTGGAACAGGGGCTCGCAAATCGCCGCGTCCTGCGCACGAACGATATCCGTCAGCCTTTTCGAGACGAGATCGCCTTCGGGCCGCCCCGCAATTTCGCAGAAGCTCCCGTTAGCAGAGAGGAAGCGGCCCTCGGCAGCGGTCATCGCGATGGCGGCCGCCGGGCGCTCCAGCATGTCTCCGCCGACGCTTTCGCAATCGAGATCGCGCTTTAGGCCGGTCTTCGTGGCCATGTTCAAATCCATCTCCGGGGCCGGCAGGTCATTCTACGCGTGCGGCCGGCTCTGCCGGGCGCACGCCAGGGAAACCTCAACTCGGCCCCAAAGTTCCTCTCCTGCGAAAGGTGCGCCAAACCGGAACGCATCATGAACATGTTAGACGAGGTTGACACAAAAGGAACATTAAGTGAACGACTGAGACAGTTCCGCGCAAGGAAATTCGATTTCGCATGAAGTAACTTTCCTGAAACCGGTTCGCCGCCCCTCATTTCAATCGGGAGGAAAAATCCACGGTGAAGGCCGCCGCCGCAACCGGCCTTTTCGCGATGTCCTCGCGATGCTCACGCTTCGGCTGAGCCGGGGCGCAAATAAAAGCTGCCGAAAGGCGCGGCGCGATGTAAAACTCGTTCACATGAGCTGCAATCATCGCGGGCCGGGCCGGCGCGGATATCATCATGGGAATTTGCGCGAGGCGCTCATTCAGAGCGCGCTGAGCCTAATTGGCGAAAAGGGGCCAGCCGGCTTCACCATCGCGGAAGCCGCGCGCTCCGCGGGCGTCAGCCCGGCCGCGCCCTATCGCCATTTCCGCGACCGCGAGGAGCTGATGGCCGATGTGGCGCGCCTCGGCTTCGAGCGTTTTGCGAACGACCTCGAAAAGGCGTGGCATGGTGGCCGTCCCACGCCGCTCGAAGCGCTTCAGAATGTCGGCCGCGCCTACCTCGCTTTCGCCCGCAACGAACCCGCCTATTATGCGGCCATGTTCGAGACGGGGCTGCCGAAAACCGCAAGCGCCGATCTTGAACCGGCGTCGAGGCGCGCCTTCGATGTGCTGCTGGCGGCGACAAAAATCCTCATCGAGAAGCTGCCGGAGGAGAGCCGCCCGCCCGCGCAGATGGTTGCGCTGCACATCTGGTCTCTGTCGCATGGGATCGCATCGCTGTTCGGCCGGGACAACGCGGGACCTCGCACGGCGGTTTCGCCGGAGGAACTGCTTGAGGCGGGCGTGCTCATCTATTTGCGCGGATTGGGACTGGCCGGCGGGGCCGCGCCTTCGCCGGCGGCATGACGGCTCGGGCCGCGCATCCACAGGCCGCGACTATTTAACTCTACTCCGCCAAGCTTCGCGGAGCTAGAATTGCGCGCGCCGCCTTTGGCGCCATTTGGAACATCCACGCTTCAATCGGAAGAGGACACTATGAACCCGGCACTGCTTTGGATCGACATTATCGTCGTCGCCTTCGTCATCGCGGTCTACCTCTTGAACCAGAAGGGCAGCCCGAATATCCCCTCTTCTTCCTACTATCTCGACGGGCGCGGCCCGAAGTAAGAAGCTTTTCCGCCGATCCCTTCGCTCGCCGCCGGCTCGGCCGCCATCAGGCCGCGAAGGCGGCGATTTTTTTTAAAGCGAGCCCGCGAATTCAGCCGCGCCATTATGCAATCGCCGGCGCCGTCCGTCTGGCGGACGGCGCGACCACGCTCAATACCCCACGGGCCGGGCGTCGGTCGGGAACGGGCGATATTGGTAGAGCCAGGTTTCGGTGAGCACCTTGTCGCCCGCCTTGAGATAAAGGCGCATCTCCACCGGGTCGTGCCCCTCCACCGTAAGATCCATATGCGCCCGCCAATGACCGGGCACATCGTCGGGCACCGCCTCGGCCATCGGCCCGGCGAGCTTGCCGCGAGACGCCCACATCACAAGCTCCGGCTTCACGCCGTTCGGCAACTCGGCAAGCGGGCCGCCCAGGAACTCCACCGTGAACTTGCGCACCCCCGAAGGCCGGGATGTTCCCGGCTCGCCGCCCCGGCCAAGCCGGGTGGCGACGCATCGGCCGAGCGCCGTCGGGTAGGGCTCGTCCGCAAGCCAATGAAGCCGGTAGCGCAGGTCGATGCGGTCGCCCGCTTTCGGCTGCTGTTCGGGATGCCAATAGGCGATGATGTTGTCATTGATTTCGTCGTCGGTCGGGATCTCGACGAGATGCACGGCGCCCTTCCCCCAGTCGCCCAACGGCTCGACCCAGGTCGAGGGCCGCCTGTCGTAGCGCACGCCGTCGAGATAATGGTCGAACTCGCGGTCGCGCTGCAGAAGCCCGTAGCCGCGCGGATGTTCGTCCGCGAAACTCGAAACGGTGATGTGGGCCGCGTTGTTGAGCGGGCGCCAGATGTGCTCCCCGCCGCCCGTCCACATCGAAAGCCCGTCGGAATCGTGGACCTCGGGGCGCCAATCGATGGCGGCCTGCTTCACCGTTTCAGAATACCAGTACATCGAGGTGAGCGGCGCCAGCCCCAGCCGCTCCACCGGCTGGCGGAAGAACAACGTCTTCTCAATATCCATGACGACGCCCTTCGTGCGCTCCATGATGAAGCGGTACGCGCCGCTCACGCTCGGGCCATCGAGCAACGCGTAGACGGTAACGCTTTTTGCGGTGGGCGGCGCGGGCAGGAACCAGAAGGCGACGAAGTCCGGGAATTCCTCGGGCGTATTCCCGCCCGGCGTAAGCGCAATGCCTCTCGCCGACATGCCCACCTGGCCGAGTTCGCCCTTGGCGCGGAAATAGGAGGCGCCGAGAAACGTCACCCAGGGCTCGGCGACGCGCCAATCCTCCGTGCCCGCCTTCGGCTCGCGCAGCCAGAAGCCGGCAAAGCGCGACGGGTTCTCAGGCAGGCGCGCTGCGACACTGTCCGATGGGATCGTAAAGTAATCCGGATCGTAGAGGATTTCGCGGGCGCTGCCGCCCTCGGCCGACGGCTCGACCGCGTACATGCGGACCGTTTTCGTGAAATACTGGCCGACATGCATGAAAGTGATGGGAAACGCGCTGTCGTGGCCTTCGCCGAAAAGCGCAAAGTCGGTCTTGTATTTCAGCTTGCCGTGCAAATCGTAGTCGATGGAGGCGACGATCTGCGGATCGGGGCGCGGCGGAGGATTATACGGCGCAGCCGCCAGTTCCTGCGCATGCGACTTCAGCCATTCGGCGGAGAAACGCTGCGCCTCTCCGAACCGCAAACCTTGAGGAGCCGCCCCTGCCGGAAGCGCAGCAAACGCCTGGGCGGCCAGCATCAGTTTCATGAAATTCCGGCGATCGAGCATGCTCCTCTGTCCCTCTTCAAGTCACTGCGCGCACAGCGGGATCAACCAGCCACAGCCGCAGCCGATGTCTCTAGCTCTGCGGTTCCGAAATGGGAAGCATCAATGTGTCGCTGCAACTCCAGGCGCCGGGCGGCGGCGGCTCAGCGCGGAGTCGCGCCGATAGCGCTGTGAAGTCGATCCGGGCATTTCTGCAAGCGGCGCAGGCGGCTTTCATTCTCTTGGCGGCGCATCGGCATGTGCCGGTATGCGCCAGCGATAGCTCGCTGGGTACGGGTCGCGGAGGGCGCCGCCGGAGAATGCGCTCCCAGCCACGCTTCCGCAGTAGAAGCGCGCCGGGAAATCGCCCGACATTTCCGGGAGGCAGTTTACCCGTTGCTTTGTTCGCCCTCGGACTTCGAGCGCGCCGGTGGCTCGTTGAAGGCGTGCTCGTCCTCGGTCCAGCGCAGCGTGCCGTCGTAGCGCGTGCCCATCTCGATGCCGATGCCCTGATGGAAGATGTCGCCCTCGACCTTCGCCGAGGATTGCAGCATGACGCGGCGCCCGCGGATCGTGCCCGTCACCTTGCCCTGCACCGTCACTTCCTGATTGGCGACAATGCCGCCGTTGACGCGCCCATTCGCGGTCACGATCAGCGACGTGCAATAGATGTTGCCCTCGATGACGCCGTCGAGCGTGACGCTGCCGGTGGAGGAAACGTCGCCGATGATGGTCAGGTCGTTGCTGATATTGGAATCGCCCGTGGAATGCACGCCTCGCGAGGGCGTTATGGGCATCAAATTGGACGGCTGGGAAAGCGGGAACGGTGGCGCCATGGCTAACCTTTAAGCGTGACCATACGGAAAGCGGGACCCGGCCGCTGCGACGCCGCCGTTGCCCTCTCTCTAGCCGGTCATTCCGGGCATTTGCAAGGCAAAGCTGAATGTGTCTCGCTTTTGGGACGCGGCATCCACCGCGAACGGCGATTTCCGCCGCGCAGCGAGAAGTCTCGCCGCGCTTTGAAACCGGCGGGCGCATGCAAAAAGGCGGCGGCGTTCGGGCCTTGCAAGGACGGGGCTGTCCGGCGGCGCGCTACTGGCCGAAAATATCCGCCACGCGCGTCCGGCTTTGCAGCCTGCGCAGGCGATCCTTCAACTGCCGCACATGGCGATAGGCGTCTTCGATCCGCGCCATATGCAATCGCCCGGACTTCAAGCCGGCCTTGACCGCGTCGTAGGCGATGGCGGCGAAGTCGGCGGGCAGAACCGAAGCGTCCTTGACCATCACGATGTCGGCGCCGGACGCAAAAGCCCTCACGATCGCCTCGTCATAGCGCAGCGGAGCGCCGCCTACGCCCAGGTCGAGGTCGTAGATAATCGCCCCGTGGAACCCATACGCGCGGCGAAGTTTCCTGGCGTTCGGCTTCGGCGCAAAATGGGACTGCAGCCCGGCAAACGCGAATGGCTCTGTCGCTTTTACCCTGATGACGAGCGCGTCGCTTGTCTCCGCCACAATCATGTCGCGCAGCATCGCGGCGCTGGCGCGCTGCGTCCGCCAGGACGGCTGCAAACCGATCCCGAACGGCGCATGGCCGAGCGCGGTGAGCACGCCTTTGTCGTGGTGCCCATAATTGAAAGCCGTGGCGAATGCGGCGACGCGGGCGGGCGCCGTTCCAAAGCATGGGGCGGAGAGATCGACGCCCTCGTCGCGGCAGAGGTCGCCGCTCGGCCCGATGTTGAAATTAACGCCAAGCGAGGCCAGTTCCGCAGCCATGTCGCGGTAGGTGATCCGCGCCGCATAAGGATCGCGCTCGCTGCTTATGGCGCTGGCCGAGGCGTAGAACGCAAATCCCCTGTCCTCGGAAAGCGCCGAATCCGGCCCGCCGGGCTGCTCGATGGCGACAAGCGGAATTCCGCCGATGCTGTCCTTTGTTAAGGCCGCGATGAACTGGCGAAGCTGCCTGAAACTTGAAATGTTCACGTCGCCCAGGATGACGCCGGACAGGCGGCCGTCGCGCAGGGCGTCCGAAACGCGCGCCGCGTCAGCATCGCTCGCGCGCTTTCCCTTGACGCCGGAGAGAAAAAGCTGGCCGGCCATTGCCCGCAACTTGTCGCCGGGCTTTTTTTGCTCGGCCTTCGCAGGCGGGGCGGCGGGGATCCTCGACGCGGCCTCGATCAGCGGCCTCGGCGCTTGCAGGGCTGGCTCCTGACCGCTCAAGGCGCCGGCGGCGGCCGTGACGGGTTTCTTGACCGGAAGCGGCGGGACAGCCGCGTTCTTCCTCGCCGGGACAGGTTTGTGCGCTTCTTTCGGCTGCGGTGGAAGCCTGCGCTCAGGGCGGACGCATTCGCCGTGGCGATATAATAGGCCGCTCTGGCGGCAATCCTGCGGCCTCAACGGAAAGTTATCGGTGTCCTCGATGAGGATCGCGGCGCCGGACGCAGAGAAAGCGAAACGCGCCGCCGGCATCGCGGAGGCGGGGATCGAGATCGCAACAATGCAGAGCGCAACAAAAAGGCGCCGCACGAGAGCCCCCAACATTCAGGCGGTCACGGAGGAGAAAGCTTGCGAGAATAATATTGCATGTCTAAGGAGCGTTCAGGCAGGTAATTCTTGAGATCGAGCTGCATTCTTTTGTCGCTGGTGCATTTCGGTTTCTCCCGCCGGGAGAAGATGCGGCCGGGGGCCGCATCGCAAATTCCGGGAAGCGAACCTTAGCGCTATTGCTTTTTCGGCGGCACGGGCTTTTTCGGCGCCGGTTTGACAGCCGTCTTCACGGGCGGACCGGGCTTTTTGGGGCCGGGGGGGTTCGCCCCGCCGGTCTTGCCCAAGCCCGCGACTGCGTTCTTGTTCGGGCCGGTGGTCGCGTCGCGAGCGTGGTCCTTCGGGTCATGGGAGGCGTTGATCGTCTTTGCGCCGGCGGGACCTTTCGGTTTGTCGAGATGGCTGGCGTCTTGGCGACGCGGATCCTTCGTCAGAGAGGCGGGCTTCGCAAACCCTGCCGATCCTTTAGCCCCGACCGGGTGCGAGAAGTCGCCAGCCTTCGCGACCGCCGCCATGGAGGGCCTGCCTCTGTTCGCCGAGAAGTGCGAGTCCTTGTTCTGGCTTGCGAGCTTCGCATGTTGAAACTGATCTCTCGTCGGCGGAACATGGCGTTCGTTCGCGGCCCTCATTTCCTCCGCGTTTGGCGCCGCCGTCATGCCGCCGGGACCGTTGAAGCTCGTTTTGCTGACGGTGTTGTTGATGACCGTCTTGCTGTAGACGTTGTTGATGACCACCGTACCGCCGACGTTCACGACGGCCCTGTTGTAGAAGAAGGAGCGGCCCTGCCAATAGCCTCCGGCAAAGCCGGCGCCGGTGTAGCCGAATCCGTAGCATACCCCGCCATAAAATCCGATATGCGGGCCCCAATAGCCGTCATTGAAAACATAGACGCCATCCCGCCATCCCCAATAGCCGGGCGTCCAAAGCAATCCGGGCTCGGGCGCCTCAACCCAGGCGCCTGGCACCCAGTAATAATCCGCGGCGTCGTCGTCCCATGCCCAATAGCCGGGCGTCCACATATACCCAGGGCCGGGGATCGGCGGCTGGACATAAACGGGCAGCGCCGGCGGGGCGACGGTAATCGACACGAAGAGCCCCGCATTGGCCTTTTCGGTCGAGCCGAGCGCGATAAGCGCTGCAAGCAAGACTGCGATTAGAGAGGTTATTCGCATATCTGTTTTGCTCCGAAGTTAACGGTCAAGCAAGGCTGAAGTTGTAGACCGCCTTCACGGCACCTTCTGCGAGAAGAATTGGATGTGTGCGGTCAGCCCAATTCTTCTGCGCTAAGACCTAACTGCGCCAAAATTGAGCCAGCCGGCGGTTTTAACTGGGATTTTCTTAGTAACTTGTTTGGCGAGGCTTGACGCTTCGGCTGAAGCCGAAGGCATCCAACGACTCTCGCGAACGTACGCGGCGACGCGCTCTCGGAATACCGGCGCCAGGCTAAGCTTTCGGGGCTGACGCCGTCACTTCGCGCGCTGGCGCTCCAGGTGGCGGCGGAGCGAGATGGCCGCACTCGCGTATGGCTCCTGATGGGCGACGCTCCAATAGCGCAGGTCTTCGATGCGGATGGGCTCGCCCGTCACCGCGCAGCGGACATAGGCGCCGTTCTTCAGCACCTGGAACTCTCCGTCGAGATAGCGGATTTTCGCCTCTTGCCCGAACGCGAAGGAACGCTCCATTCGATTCATATCGTGACCATGCCTTAAAGTAGAGTGCCTTGTCCGCCGTCGTCCTTGCCTGCCGCGCGCCGCAGCGTAGGCGCCGGGGGGCGCCTCCGGGGAGCGTCGCCGGTTTGGGTTGCCGGTCCGTTAGTGTGAGCCGAAACGTGACCATCGGCAAATTCAATGTCAAGCGCGGCCGCCGCCGTGAGCGCCGCAGCGCGGCGGATCACCGCGCCGCCATCGCCCCGCACGAGCGCAAAGCCCCGGTCGAGCACGCTTTTGTGGCTCAGGGTTCGAAGGAGTTGCGACAGCGACGCTATTTCGAGCGCCTTTCGCTTGCATGCGTTCGCCGCGCCCTGGCCCGCCCTCGACCACAGCGACGCCAAGCGCTCGCGCTGTCTTTGCGCCGGCCCCGCCAGCAGGCGCGGATTGAGCCTCGCGCCGCGGTCGGCCAGACGGTCGCGGCGCCGCGCGACGCCCTCGCGGAAAGAGCGAAGCGCCGCATCGCCCGCGCGCGTGAGCCGTTCGCCCCCCCGCTCCAAAGGCGCGCGGATCAGGCGCGGAGCGAGCCGCACGACGCATCGGTCGAGCTTGGCGCGGGAGCGGTCGCTGAAATGGCGGAGCGATTGGCCGAGCCGTGCGCCTGCCGTATCGAGGCGCTGGCGCGGCACGGCAAGCAGCGCTTGCGGACGCGGCAGCCCGCGCTCTGCGCCCCGGAACTCCGCGCGCAATTTTTCGAGATGGCGGCGCACGCAGCAGCGCGCCCGGTCCGCGCATTCGCCAAGCCTGATCATGAGGTCCGAATGCTTCGGGACGGCCCATTCGGCGGCCTTTGTCGGCGTGGGCGCGCGCGCGTCGGCGACAAGATCGATCAAGGTCCAGTCCGTCTCGTGGCCCACCGCCGAGATGAGCGGGATCGCGCTATCCGCCGCCGCGCGGACCACGGCCTCCTCGTTGAAGCCCCAAAGATCCTCCAGGCTGCCGCCGCCGCGCGCCACGATGAGAAGCTCTGGCCTCGGGATCGGCCCGTTCCCCGTGAACGCGTTGAAGCCGCGAATGGCCGCCGACACCTCCGCGCCGCAGGTTTCGCCCTGCACGCGCACGGGCCAGACGATGACGCGGGTGGGGCAGCGCTCCGCGAAGCCGTGCAGCATGTCGCGGATAACAGCCCCTGTAGGCGATGTCACGATGCCGACCACCTGCGGCCAGAACGGCAGCTTCTTCTTGCGCGCCTCGTCGAACAGGCCCTCGGCGGCGAACTTCTTCTTGCGCTCCTCGAGCAGCGCCATGAGCGCGCCAGCGCCGGCCGGTAAGCTGCTCGATGACGATCTGGTAGCTCGACTTGCCGGGGAAGGTGGTGACGCGGCCGGTGACGATGACTTCGAGCCCTTCCTCCGGCTTGAATTTCAGGCTGGAGAAGACGCCGCGCCAGATCACGCCGTCGATGCGGGCGCGGTCGTCCTTGAGCGACAGGTAGACGTGCCCCGAGCTGTGCGGCCCGCGATAGCCCGAGATTTCGCCGCGCAGGCGCACGAGGCCGAACGCGTCCTCGACCGTCCGCTTGATGGCGTGGGACAGCTCGGTGACGGTGAATTCCGCGATGTTCGAAGGCGCCGCTTGCATCGCCGGTAACATGACCACATCGCGCGCGCCTGTCCAGAGCGGCGGCGGCGCGCGCAGGCCGAGTGGCGGCGCGCCGGCGTCAAGACGGCAGGCCATGAAAATACATTTCGGCGCGCGGACAGTTTTCGACCAAGGGCTGAGCGGTCACGGCCCAGCTCCGTCCACAGGAAAGTGCAGGTCGAGCGAACAGCGGATCCAGGTGCAAATTTGCAGAGTTGCCGATTGGGCAGGCCGCAATGGGGTTGATGGACCATGCCCGCCAGACCGGCGTTCGGATGGCGAACTCGGTATCATTCAGCATGTGCGCGCATCGACAGGCGATTACTATCTATTTTTTTAATACTCAAGTCGGCGGCGTTATTTGCCCCCTGTGGCTCTTGGGCACTTGTGTGCGCTTGAAGCTGAGGCTCAACTGCTACTCGGTATGCGAGTATGCGGGGTGGGTTGTGAAACGCGTCGTCTGGGTATGCTGTTTATTGCTTTGCGGGTGCGCCAGCACGCAGTTGACATATAACGTGCTCGACGTGGCGTCTTCGACGAGCAGGCTGGCGCGAGAGCAGGTTCTGCACAATCTGGCGGAATTCATAGACAGCAGAGCGGCGACGCCCGCTCAAGTCGTATTTGGTCAAGGCAGCGTAAGCACCGAAAATTCGCTGAGCACAACCTTCACGGATCCGATCAGCAAGACCATTGCGGCAACCACTGGCGCTGTTGGGCAATTAACTCAAACAGTGCACACAACCACCGATAAAACCATAGGGATTACCGGAGGAAACACCGCAAACCAAAGCTGGGGCATCGATACGATTGGCGACCCGGATGTGTTGCGGCGCGTTTACGACCTTTATCGCTTTGCCGTAGACGGAAACGATTGCCCCCATACGCAAATCGCATTGCTGCGCGACTATCCGCTTGCCTACCAAATGACGAATGGCGATGCGAACTCCAAAGCATCGAGCTTGGCTATCGACCCCAATAGCATGCTGGGCTCCAATTGCGTTTTGTGCGGCGTGAGTAAGTATCCCCCGGCAGAGCCGGGGGCTTTAGAATTGGAGCCGCTCGAAGCGGTAGACGGGGTCGCTAACGCGGCCCCAAAGTTTTCGGCCACCTGAAGGTGGCAGGTTCAGCGCCAAAGGTTGAGTTGGTCGAGCCGCTGATCCTCTTTCTCCTGGTTTCGGATATAGACCCGGATAGCTTCCTCATCCAAGCCCACGGTGTTCACGAAAAACCCTCGCGCCCAGAAATGCTGGCCCACGAAATTGCGTTTGCGCTCCCCGTAGACCCGCGCCAGATGAATTGCGCTTTTGCCCTTGATGAACCCGATTACCTGCGACACCGCATATTTGGGCGGGATCGAAATCATCATGTGCACGTGATCGGACATCAAATGTCCCTCCTCGATCTTCGACTCCTTCTGTGCGGCAAGCTTGTGAAAGACCTCTCCGAGGTGACGGCGCAGCTCCCGATACAGCGTTTTGCGCCTGCATTTCGGAATAAAGACGACGTGATATTTGCAGTCCCAAGTGGTGTGGCTTAGGCTTCCCATACTCGTTCATCGGTGGAGTTCCCTTCGTGTGCGTGGCTGCTCACGCTGGAACTCCGCCGATGGACTGCGGAAAACGTCAAACTGCTACTGCCTCCCCGGCAGAGCCGGGGGATCTCCCTTGGATGATAGTGCCAGCGCAAGCCCGAAGGCTGTGCAAGTTTGCGATGGCTCGGATGGGTCGGAGGCCACCAGCGCAATCGAGCCGGGGGCTGGCGTTTGCCAGCAGGGCGGGGATACGCCCCGGCGTAAGTGGCACCGGCTCGAGTTGAAAGGCATCAGCAGCAGCTTTGCCGGCAAGAACACAGCTTCGCAGCTCCTGAATACAAGCGGCAAGGTTTGCTTGACCATCAACCGGAGGCTGCTTCCAAAGCCCGGTCATGGGCGCTGGCTGCTTTGGGAAGCCTTGCCGGGCGCCAGTCAACCCAGCTCTGTTCCCGCGCCCGATCATGCAAAGGATATATACCTCGGGATTTACGGTCACTACACGTTGTTCGTCGATGGAGGCCAGCAGGATCGTTTTGCCGAGTTTGTGATCTTCCTAACGGCTGCTTCCGCCAGCGTCCCGAACCCCTCGTCGATTGGCAGCGCCACCGGCCAGGGCATGCCCAAGGCGCCGTCCGCCACAGTCCTTACAAGTGGAGGCGGCCGTTAAGCGCGAGGGAAGCGCGCGTCCCGGCTCGCGCTCCGCTTGGCCGGGACGATGCGGTGATCAAACCGGCGGAGTCTGCTTAAAACATATCGAAGTTGTTGGCGTCGGTGGCGGAGTGCGCCATGCGGCGCTCCGAAAGGTTCACCACCCAGTTGGCGATGTTCGCCTGGCTCGTCGGCAGCGACAGCCGCTTCATCATCGAGCGATAGGAGTAGAACTCGCGGTACATCCGCTGAACGTTCTCCTCAAGCTCCTTTGGCGTGCACCAGGTAGGCCGCACATAGCAGACCTGGCCCGAATAGCGGCCCATCTCGTCCTCGTCGATGATGCGGTCCTCGGCCTTCAGCCTGTCGTATAAAACCGTGCCCGGCGAGGGGATCAGCACGCTGAAATAGGCGGCCGGAACCCTGTGCTCCTCCAGGAAGCGCAAGGTGGCGTCGAAGATGCTCGGGTCTTCGGTGTCCCAGCCGAGGATGAAGTTCAGCGAGAAGCTGATGCCGCGTCTCTTCATGTTCTCGAACATCTCGGCGTAGCGGTTCACCTTGTTCACGCGCTTGTTCATGCCCGCGAGCGTCTCGCGGTCGATGCTCTCGATGCCGATGTTCACATGCAGGAGCCCGCTCTTTCGCGCGAGATCGAGGAATTCCGCGTCGCTGCAGTAGTTCGAGGTCCAGAGCGTGGACCAGCGCACCTTGAGCGGGATCAGCGCCTCCATCAGCTCCATCGCGCGCTCGCGCTTGCCGCCGAAATTGCTTTCGCCGAAGAAGATGCTCTTGCCGCCGCAATGGCGCACATCCTCGACCACCTCGGCGGCGGGGCGCCAGCGGAAGCGCGTGCTGAGATAGACGCGCTCGGAGCAGAATTCGCACATCAGCGGGCAGCCGCGCGAAGATTGCAGCGTGAAGGTGCGGAACGGGCCGTATTTCGCAAGGTCGAGGCCCTCGTAGCGCGGCTTCGGCAGGCCCGCCATTTCAGCGCGGGCGCTTCGTAGCGCGGCTTGAGGCGCCCCGCTGCGGCGTCGGCCAGCATCCCGCCCCAGATCGGCTCCGCCTCGCCGATGCCGATGGCGTCGCAATGCTGCGCGGCCTCGTCGGGATAGAAGAACACATGCGGCCCGCCCATGATCACCTTGACGCCGCGGCGGCGATACTCGGCCGCGATGTCGTAGGCGCGCCGCGAATGCAGCGTCCATGTGGAGATGGCAACGAGGTCCGTGGGCCGGTCGAAATCGATGTCCTGAAGCTGCTCGTCGAGGATCGTTGTCCGCCATTCGGGAGGGGTGAGCCCCGCGAGGTATGGCAGGATGAGCGGCACGACCGCGCGGCGCTTCGACTTGAAGGGCCGTGTGCTGTCCCTCGATGAGTAATGCGAAGGCTGAATGATGGTCAGATCGAAAGCCATGCGTTCCACCCCCTTTGGCGCCCGTACCGTCCGCCGGGAGCCCAGCGAAAGCTTAACCATCTACATGAATCGCCAGCTGGAATGCAATATTGGCCGATGCCGGGCTGTTGAAAATCGCCACGGGGAGCGACATGCCAGCGCGAACCGACGGGTGGGATGGGGCTGAGAGTGAGGGCCGCAGGCCGCGGGGTCCGAAAAGGCGAAGCCTTAGCCGGGATCTGAATAAATCGGTGCGCTCATTTTTTTGCAGACCCCGGCTTGTATCTCGGCCGGGATGACCATGGGCAGCGGAGTCCGCTTAGATCGGCCGCCGCCTGGCGCGACTAAGCGGCGCTCTTGAGGACGCCGGACGCCTTCGCGTTATGCGTGGCGATTGCGTCCATCAGGGGCGGCGACAGGCAATCGTACGGCTCAAGGCCAAGCTCCTTCAGGCGGCTGCGCACTGCGCCCATCTGAGCCGGATCGAAACCGCCCTCGATGATCGACGACACGAAAGCCGCAAACTCCGGCCCCGCCCAGCCTTGCTGCGGCGACAGCTCGGTGTGGATGAAATCGAGTCCATAGAACGGATGGGCCGTGTTCTCGATGCGGCCATACATATGCACGCCGCAGACGGAGCAGGCGTGGCGCTGGATCGCCGCGTTCGGGTCCGCCACCTTGAGCTTGCCGCCGTTGGCCGTGACGCCGACCTTGTCGCGCGGAACGACGCCAACGACCGAGAAGAGAGCGCCTTCCGGTTTCCAGCACTTGGTGCAGCCGCAGGCGTGATTGTGGGCGACCTGCGATCCCACCGCGACGGCGACCGGGTTCTCCTTACACTTGCAGGAAAGCGTGCCGCCGCCGAAGTCTTTCGCTCCGGGCTTTACGCCATTATCGACGGACGGGTGGATGTGGATCGGGTTGGCCATAGCTGTTTTCCTCTCCGGTTCTGCTTGTTTTTTTCGCCAAAACATCTTTACGACCTTGATCTTGAGTTTTGGGGCGATTGCTTCCTGGATTTGCTTTGTGCACGAGCGCGGGATTTTTCTGCGCTGCTTGGCTACTTCAGGAAATGCAAGTAAAACTCGATCCTATTGCACACTTACTAATAGGAATTCTGGCAAACCGAAGAATTATGATTTAAATTGTGGAAAGTGATTTTCTTAAGCTGCGGCGTCCTTGCCTATTACAGCGAATATCGTCAGTGATTGTAATCACGATCTAAGCTATGTCTGGGAGAGCAATCATGCTGAGAATGGCTTCGTTGGCGCTTCTTCTCCTTACCGCCTCCGCTTACGCCCAGGATGCCGGCCGAGTCGCGTTCATCAATCTCACGGCGTCGGAGATCCTGAGCCTGAAGCTGTCGCCCGCCGGGAAAGAGGAATGGACCGAAAACCGGCGCGACGAAGCGCGCGACGGAACCATCGGCTACAAAAAGCGCCTCACCGTCGCCGACGTGGAGCCCGGCGCCTACGACGTGAAGTTTCGCGATAAGCTGCACCGCGAGTGTGTGCTGAAGAACATCGACATCAACGCCAGCACGGTCTTCTCGATCGAGGAGAGAAAGCTCGTCGGCCACTGCCGCCTGCTTTGAGCGGATTCCCGGCCTCGTTCCCGCTCAGGTGGGAACCCAGTAAACAATGACCTATTCCGATGTTTTCAGGAGACTATTATCGTCCCGATTACCGGATGCCCGCATTCGCGGGCACGACACTGGGCGAGTTCGCCTCCATAGCGCTTGGCGCTATTCCTTGCGCAATTCCACCTTCTCGGCGTCGAGGGTGTATCCCGTTTCGGCGAGCCCCGTATATTGCGACGCGACCTTCAGCGTGCCGGTCACGTAGACCGGATCGAACGAGCCCTCGACATCGAACCCCTTCGCCGCCTTGACGTAGACGATCTGGTTTGGCGGCGGAGGCGGAACGTGGATGCAGGCGCCGACGAAGGGCACCAGCAGAAATTCCTTCACGGTTGTCGCGTCGAAATCGAGCGGCACGACATAGCCGCCGATGCGCACGCGCTTGCCGTCCAGCTCCGTCACCACCGCCGGCGCCGCGCCAGAGCCAGGCTGCAGCCGCCGCTCGGACATCCATTGCTTATCGTTGAGCACCGGCGGAGGCGGCGGCTCGCTTCCGCCCGCGCCCTTGAACGGGGTTGCGCCCGAAAGGAAGCTCTTGGCCTTCATGGCCTGCGCCTCTGTCTGCGCCGGCGCCGGTGGCACGAGCTTGCCCCAGGCCAGATCCATCGCGGGTTCGCCATGCGCCGCAAGGCTTGGCGCCGCCATGATTGCAAGGCAGAGCGCCGCGGCGCGAAATACAGGCATCATGTCATTTCTCCCTCAGGTGCGAACGGTCATGCCATCCGCCAGAGACAAGCGATAGGCCCTGATCGCCGGAAACAGGCCCGCAACGAAACCCGCCGCCACAATCCCCGCCAGCGCCAGCACTTGATCGCGGGTCGGAAGGTCGATGGCTATATGGAGGCCGTAGACCCGGTCTATATAGGGTTGCGCGAAGAAAAGCGCGCCGTAGAGGAGCGCCGTCCCCAGCAGCACGCCGCATAAAGTGAGGAGGCCCGCTTCGGTCGCGAGCAGCGACAGGATGGTCAGCGGGCGCGCGCCGACCGAGCGCAGGATCGCCATCTCGCGGCGGCGCTCGTTCAAAGTGGTGAGGATCATGGTCGCCATGCCGAGAAGCGCGGTCGCTACGACCATCGCGGAGACGGCCGAAAGCGCGGTCTCGGCAGTTCCGACGAGGCCCCACAATTCCTGAAGCGCGGCGCCGGGCAGGATCGCCGACAGCGGCTCTTCCGGATATTCGTTGAGGGCGCGTTGCAGCCGGAACGCGGCCAGCTTCGATTTCAAGCCGATGAAGGCGGCCGTGATCGCCTGCGGCTCCAGGTTCATCGCGCGCGCCTCGTCGGCGGAGACGCTTTGGCCGGGTATGCGCGCGCCGCTTCGCCAATCGACGTGGATCGCCTCAATGGCGGGGAGGCTGACATGGACGGTGCGGTCGACCGGCGTACCGGTCTTGGCGAGCACGCCCGCGACGCGAAAGGGCTTGTCGTCGTGCTCGATAAAGGAGACCGAGCCGAGCCCGTGCGCCACCACGATCTTGTCGCCGGTCTTGTAGCCAAGCTCGGCAGCCACATCCGCGCCGATCACCGCGTCGAACAGATCGCTGAACGGGCCGCCGGAGGAGAATTCGAGCGCGCGGTCCCGCCGGTAATGGTAGAGCCGGAAATAGTCGGGCGTCGTTCCCATCACGCGAAAGCCGCGATGGCTGTCGCCGAGCGAGATCGGCACGATCCAGGCGATGTCGGGCCGGGCGGCGATGTCCTTGTAGGTCTTCCAGGTGACGTTGTTCGTGGCGTTGCCGATGCGGAACACGGAATAGAGCAGGAGATTGAGGCTGCCGCTGCGCGCGCCGACGATAAGGTCCGTGCCCGAGATGGTGTTGGCGAAGCTTTCGCGCGCGCCGGTCCGCACCTTCTCGACGCCGATGAGCAGCATGACGCTCACCGCGATGGACACGATGGTGAGGATCGCGGCGAGTTTGCGGTTGGCGAGCGATTGCATCGCGAGGCGGACGACGATCATTCGAACAAGGCCCCCTCATCCTGTCCTTTTTCCGCGAGGGGAGAGGGAACGGCATTGCAGCGGTCGCGACCTGCTCCCTCTCCCCTTGCGGGAGAGGGCTGGGGTGAGGGGGAGAAATAGCGCCGCCCGCTCATTCCTTCCGCCTCCTCGAAATCTTCGCGATGTCTTCCAGATCGGCGACGCGCGTGAACCGCCTGCTCAAGCTTTCGTCGTGGCTCACCATGATGAGCGTCGCGCCCGCCGCGTCGATGTCGGCGAACAGAAGATCGAGAAAGGCCTGCTGGCGGTTGCGGTCGAGGGAGGAGGTCGGCTCGTCCGCGATGACGATTTCCGGCGAGCCGATGAGCGCGCGCGCCGCCGCGACGCGCTGCTGCTGGCCGACGCTGAGATCGGCAGCGGACGTATTCTCGATGACGTCGCGCTCAAGCCCCAGAGTTTCCAAGAGCCGCGCCGCCTCAGCGCGCGCTCCGCGCTCCGCCTCGGCCCGTTTGCGCCGCGTCTGCGAAAAGCTCAAAGGCAGCACGACGTTGTCGATCACCGTGCCGTAGGGGAGCAGGTTGAACATCTGGAAGATGATGCCGTAATGCTCGGCGCGGAAGCGGTCGCGCGCCGCGCCTCGCATGCGGGCGATGTCCGCGTCAAGGACGGCGATGGCGCCTTCCTGCGGCGATACGATGCCCGCGAGCAGGCTCAGGAATGTCGATTTGCCGCTTCCGGACGGGCCCGCCAAAAAGAGCCGCTCGCCCTTCTTAATCGCGAAATCGTCGATGGCGAGGCTGAAGGCGTTGCGGCCCGGCCATGTGAAGCGCACGCCCGTCATGCAAACCACGGCCGCCTCTCGGGGCGCCCGGTTCGGCGCGCTCGCCGCCTCCATCGGATCACTAACCTCGATCACAGGACCCCCGTCAAGTCGAGGCTGGGATTGCCGCGTTTCACCTCGTAGCTGCTCTGGCCCTTCGGCGAAATGACCGAGATATCCAGTTCCTGCGAGTTGGGGAAGTCCTTGAAGTAGCCGAAGGTCATCGCGGTGATGCGGTCCGGCGAAGCGCACTCGAAAACGTATTCCGCATGAAACTCGGAGTGATGATGATGCTCCTCTTCCTTGCCTTCCTCTTTGGCTTCATGCTCGTGCTCGTCTTCATGCTCCGCCTCGCTGGAGACTTTCGCGCTCTTCTGCGAGCAAGCCGCCGCGTACGCCGGCGCGAACATCGACAGCCCATCGGCGAGCCTCGCCTTGGCTTTCTCGACAGCGGCTATTTGCTCCGGCGTGCTCGGCTCATGCTCGAAGCCCACAATATCGGCGCCGGGCGCCTCGAATTCCATGGATACGGTCTTGTCTTCAATCGCGATATTCAGGCGGCCATGCCCGTGAACGTGGGCGCCGAGCTGCCTGTGCTCTTCTGCCTGCGCTGAAAAGCCGATGCACGCGAAGACGCCAGATAGAACGAGGAGATGGCGAATCATTGAAGTCCTCCCGGCAGCGATTGCCTCAGGGGCATCGCGTGAAACTTTGGTCGTATCGAGGCCGCTTTTTAGCCAGACCGCACATCCCCCTGTCAAGATAATTGATGTAACGATATAACATTTCATGAACTGGGGAGGTTTGTTAAGGAGCGCATGCTGAAATATGCTTATGCTTCTCGACGAGAATCCTGAACGAGGCGCGACTATGCCGAAGGCCGAAGTGAACGGCTTCGAGGCGGCGGCGCGGCCTGCGAATTTCCTTCAGATCGGGCGGAACGGCAGGGGCTGCTGGGTGGTCAAGGACCGGCTCGGGCTGAAGGCGGGGATATTCCGGTCGTTCGCGTGCGCCCATCACTTTGCGAAGGAAGAAGCCGCCGCCGAGGGCCTCGCGATCGTGGCGGCGCGCGAACCGCTCGAGTTCGGTTCCGATTAGCGCGGCGGCTGCGCGAAGAGGGATGCTGAAATACGGCGGAAATCCGGGCTCCATCCTTCGACAAGCTCAGGATGAGGTCGAATGATTTCAACGGCTTGGACCTCATGGTGAGCTTGTCGAACCATGTGAAACAGCTGGCGGAGTTAATGCTTCGACAGCGTGGCCAGCGTCGACTGCTCCGTCCGCTCGACCCTGTCGCGGTCGTCCCGCGACTCTCCGCCGCCGGAAAGGAACAGCGTGCTCGCGCCAGGCTTCGCCGAGGCGAGCTTGACGAGGAAGCCGTTGGGCATGCGCACAAGCGCGTATTCGACATAAAAGGATTTCGAACCGGCGCTGCATGACGCGAAAATCTTCCGGATTTCGACGCCGTTCACGAAGCGGGGCGAATGCTTGCCATTGGCGAACTCGCCCTTGCAGCTCTGGGTGTCGGCGGCGGTGATGTCGCCGATGAAACGGTCGAGATCAACCGACCCAGCTTTCTCGACTGCAGTCAGCGAGCCAAGCGCGCCATCCTCGAACTGCCAGGTCAGCACGTTGGACGTTTTCTCATCCAGTGGCAGAAAGCGGTAATCGGCCAATCCGGCGTTTTTCAGGATCTCGGTTGCGTAGGGAATGAGTTCATCGCGGGCGACCACGCGGGGTCCTTCGCTTTGCGCTTTCGCCTCGACACGCGACTGGTCCTTGTCCATGCCGGGACCGAACGGACTTCCATTCCGCCCCAGCACGCAGCGTCGAAGCTCGGCGATCGCCTGCGCGCTCCCCTTGAGGCTGAAGGCGGCGTCGCCATAGACGGAGACGACGCGCAGCTTGTTTCCATTCTGGAGGCTTTGCAGCTTTTCCTCGGAGAACGGCAGGTCTATGCGAAGCAACTGGCCCCCGCTTTCGGGGACGCCTTGCCCGGAGTGGATCATCTTTTCGTCGGCATAGACGGCGTAGGCGACGGGCGTGCTGGAAAAGCCTTCCGGCCTGATGAAGAGAAGCGCCCAGCCGCCGCCGGCCTGGAGCACGATTGAGAGGCTGAGGCCATCGTCATATCGCGCGCTCACCGCGCAGAAAGCGACGGCACCGCTATCGTCCCGATAATAAGCCGGGCCTTCCCAGGCGCTGGATTGAAACGCCCCGGCCGGCGCGGCCTCAGCTCCGCCGGAAAAGACGGCGCTAAGGACCATCGTAATGGCCAAGGCGATGTAATGCATGACAACCTCACACCAACGCGCAACAAATCAGCCTGCTAACCGTGCAGACGCATCACTTCTCCGGCTGCCATATTCTTGTTTTGGGCCTGCCGCCCCGTCCTGCGCTCTCTCGAACCTTGAGTGAAAAGCGCACGCACCCTTTATTACTATATCAAAAAACAGCTCCAATTTGAATTTCTTTTTATCGTTTTCTGCGAAGAACATAGCCGAAATGTCGGCGCGGCCGCGCCAGCGCCCTCCGGGTTGCGAGCCAATATTGTTGGCGGCGGGATAAGAGGCTTGCATCCGGGAAAAGTTTGCGCAATAAGTCTACGGCTCGCGGCGGGAAGCCGTTTGCGACAGAGAGCGGGCGTAGCTCAGGGGTAGAGCATAACCTTGCCAAGGTTAGGGTCGGGCGTTCGAATCGCCTCGCCCGCTCCAATAAAATCAAAGGCTTACGATCCCCAAAGCCTTCGAAGAAAAATCCAGGGTAGCGACAGGGTAGCAAGAAAAGCGTCGATTGAGCGCTTTTGCCCGCCTCCTTTCCCAAGCGTCAGTCCGAGAAAAGCCGTCGCCCTCTGCGTCTGCACGCGTCGGCGCCCCATCATGCTCGACCGCTGCCTCTCCGCCGTCGAACTGGTGAATTGCCCGGATGGCGCGGAGGTCCGCGTTTTTGTTATCGGGAACGAGGAGCGCGAAGAGAGCCGCCCGATAGCCGAGAAGTCACGGCGCGGTCTATGTTGCGGAGCATCGGCTTGGCATTCCCCATGCCAGAAATGCCGCCGTCGAGGCAGCGCTCGGATGGGGCGCTGATTTCGTCGCCTTCCTTGATGACGATACGTGGCCCGAGCCGGATTGGCTTCAGGAGGTCATGCGGGCGCGGCAGCTCACTGGCGCCGCGGCGGTTCGCGGGCGGCAAGTCCTTGTCTATCCGTCGCCGCTTCCCGCCTGGATCATGAAACCGTCTAAAGCGCCGAAAGAACTCCGCCAGTCCTTCGATGTGACGCCATGCGCCATTGGCTGCAACAACGTCCTGATCGACGCAGGTCATTTCCGGGATGGGCTCCGGTTCGATCAACGCTTCTGCGGAATGACCGGCGAAGATACGGAACTCATGACGCGGATCGCCAAACGCCGCGGCCGGCTTGTCGCCACGGACCTAGCCGTTATCAGCGAGGAAGTTGTCGCCGAGCGTTGCACCTTCCGCCGCCAGATCGCCCGGCAATTCTCTTACGGGCTCGGCAACACGATGATCGATCGCGACTATGGTCGGCACGCGCTCGTGGCTCTCGGGGCCTTGTGGCGCTTCCTGCAGGCCGGTTGGGCAGCGACGCTCGCCGTCGCCCTTGGCGGTTCTCCAGACGCCGAATTAAGAAGAACATGCTCCGCGCTGGTCAGAAAGCCGGATACGCGGCGGGCCAAGTCGTTTCGCTCTTTGGCGGGCGCTATGAACCTTATCGCGTCGTCGACGGTCGCTGAGTAGAGCAGGCGGCGCTATAACGCCAACCGATAATGCCATCAGATGGCGTATGCGGGGCGCCGGGGGGCGCGAGCCGCATATTTGGCGTAGACCGCGAGCTATCCCGTCTTTGTCGCCGCCCTGTCGTGGATAGAAAGAGGATCACCGCCGCCTTTCGAACGGCGAACTGAGCCACAAGAAACTCGCTCGCGCGATGGCGCATCCGGTTAGCCGCGTGTGGGCAGGGTATTGGCAGCGGGCGCAATAAGCGACGAAATTTCTGTGAATACCGTGGATAACTTATTTGAGTTTATTGACAATTGTGAAATAATTGAAACTTAGCGATTCGAATAAAATATTCGTTGGGATCAAAATAATGCCAAGAAGGAATGCATTATTTGTGATCCGATTTTGGGGGAATCAAATGCACTCCGCATTGAAGGTGGCGCACCGCCTGTTTGATTTGGCAAAGGCTGCAAACAGATCGCTCACGCCCATGCAGATGCTCAAACTAGTATACCTTTGCCACGGCTGGATGTTGGGGCTATACGGACGGCCCCTTATTCGGGATGAGATCCAAGCCTGGAAGTATGGACCGGTAATACCGTCTCTGTATCATGAGGTTAAGCGCTTCCGAAGCAATCCAATAACCGAACTTAGCTACGTCGATGAACAGGGACTTGACCCTCTTGAGGATGATCTAGTCAGGCAAGTATACAACTTGTATGGCAATTTAGATGGAATTGCACTTTCGAGAATGACTCATTAAGTCCGGCACTCCTTGGGCGCAGACTTACCACACCTTTTCATGGGCTGACGTTATTTCAAATGATCTAATGCGGGCGTATTATGCCAGACTTGCCAATCCCCAAACGGCACATCCAGCCCAAGGCTGATGTCCCGACACCTGCTAATGATGTGTCCGCGCGAAAAAAGCTTCCAGCCTTTTTGGAGAGCATTGATTTCGACTCGCGACTGGATACTCTAGCAAATCAAGAGGCATCAGCCCTCGCTTCCGGTCAATTAGAAGACATTGCAGCCAAGAATGCACATAGGCGCTCAGAGATCGCAAAAGGACAACTTAACTTTCTTGCTATCGGAGCGATTTGGTTTGCTGGTATTTCGATGCTATCTATAGCGGGCGTTTGGGTTTATCATTTTCTTACACCTGACACATGGCACTTTCTATCACATGAACGAGTAGAGGAAATGAAAACGGTTTTGCTTGCGGGTGTCGGCTTTTCCAAGCTTAGAGATTATCTAACAAAGCACTTATGACGCAATTTAAGCCAGCCGCCACACTCTCACGGTTCCGCGCCGCTCTTTCGCGACCTGTCCTCTATCAAGCTGCCGATACAAAGCCATAAGGCAGCGCTTGCGGACGGCTCCGAAGTCTCCAGCTTCGAAGCCTTCGCGCTCTGCGACGATCCCCGCCAATTGATCCACGTCGAGTCGTTCTTCCTTGGCTCGAATGGCGTCGCTTTCTTGCGGAAGCCCGCTTTGATGGCGGCGGCGTTCGCTGACAGGTTCCCCGCCCGGACCTCGGCGGCTAGCTCGGGATGGTCGCGGACGAGGCGGCCCAGAGTTCGAACGACGCTATTCGAGCTAAGTTCGTTCGATTTCAAGTGGCCATTGGCCACTTGATCCTCTTTCGCCGCCTCACTCCTCCGATCCCCGCCATGCCGGCCAAGCTCGATCTGCTTCGCCCCTTCCTCAAGCCCAATTTCCCCGCGTTCGAAGCGTCCGACGATTTCCCGAAGAGTGTAAGGATATCGGTTATCCTCTGTGACAGATAGCAGTTATCTCACGCGGCATTCTTTGCTGTAGATATCGGCTATCCTGTGTTTGAAAGATAGCGGTTATCCTTGTAAAGGGATAGCCTCTAACTCGGGACTCGGATAGCCTTCGTAATGAAGACAATCGCCGTCGCCGCCGCCAAAGGCGGATGTGGGAAGACCACGATAGCAAGCGCCCTCGCGGCCCGCGCGTCGAAGGAAAGCCTGCGCGTCGCCATGATGGACTTGAACCCGGATCAAGGGAACCTGACGCAGTGGTGGTTTCTGCGCGGCCAGCCCATGAACCCTCGGCTGATAACCGACACGGAGGATATCCCCGAAGACGTGGCGGTGCTGAAGGAGGCCAAGTTCGATTGGCTCATCCTGGATAGCCCGCCGGTTGAAATGGACCTCATCGAGCAGGCGGTGGCGGTTGCCGACTTCGTGCTGATCCCTGTTCGCGCTTCGATGTTTGATCTCGGCGCCATCGACGCCGTTGTCGCCATGTGCAAGACCCACGGCAAGTCCTTCAGCTTCATCCTTTCGGCGGTCGATTCGAAGTTCAAGAAGCTGACCGACCAGGCCGTGGCGGCCCTTGTGAAGGAGGGGCCTCTGCTCGCGGCGCGCGTCTCATATCGAAAGCCTTACATCGAGGCTCTCATGGCAGGAAAAACGGGGCCGGAGATTTGCAAGGAGCTTCTGCCGGAGATCGACGCGCTTTGGGACGAAGTGAAACGCCACACCAAGGAGGCTGCCCAATGACAGACCTCGCCGAGGAATTCGATTTCGAGGACCGCGACGCCATGGCGAAGGCCCGTGAAAAGCTTCGCGCCAAGGGCTTCACGCCCGGACCGAAGGAACGGAAGCAGAAGGAAAAGAGAATTCGATCTGCGGTCGATGGGCGAACGCTGAAAGGCACCGGGCGCTCGGCGCAGTTCAACTTCAAAGCGCGCGAGGATATCAAACAGCGCGTTTCGCAAGCCGCCGCGGCCGAGGGCGTCAGCATCGCGGAATGGATGGAGCGCGCCATCGAAGCGGCCTTCAAGGCGCAGGAGGGCTAAAATGCGGACGTTCGCGCGTCTCTTCGGGCTTGCTTGCGGCGCTGTCGTGATCGCTATCGCGGCGCGCTACGGCTTCAAGACATCGGATAACGACTTCGACGGCTGGATCTGGGCGTTCACTTATGGAGCCGTGACGACTGGCGGCCTGTTCGGCCATGCCGTTGCGCTCCGCGTCTGGCGGCATGATAAGCGCATTGGGGCCGTCACCGGGATCATCAGCGCCCTCGCCTTGGTCATCAGCCTATCGAATTCGCTCGGCGCGATGGCCGGACGCGGAAACGAGCAGCAAGCGACGCGAATTCAAGTCGCTGAAACTGTTCGCGACCTCCGCCGTGGACTTGAGAGCGCCGAGAGCGAGCGGAAAGGGCTCAAATTCGAGCCGACCGACGAAGCGGCGGTCACAGCCGCGCGGACTAAGGCGACAGCGGCGACGAAGACGAAGGAAGAAGAATGCAGATACCGGACACAGCGTTGCCGGGACAAGGAGACGGAAGAGAGCGCCGCGCTCGCCGCGCTGGAATCCGCGACGAAGGCCAAGGTCGCGACGGATCGAGCCGCGAAGCTCGATAGTGAGATTGCCACTCTTCGCCAGAGGATCGAGAAGTCCGGGCCTATCCTTGAGGCGAATTCGCAGGGCAACGCGCTGGCGAGGCTGTTCAATCTGCCGGAGGCGAAGGCCGCGACGCTCACCACGTATCAGAACCTCGCGATGGCCATGGTGATCGAGCTTTTGATTGTCATGTCCTTGGTTGTAAGCGAGGTGCTGGAGCACCACGAGTCTGGGCCGCAGCCGGCGCGGGCCGCCACGCTTGGGGAAGCGCCGCAAGAGCCGCAGAACGCTTCCGTGGAGGCTATGAAGGTTGAGGCCATCGCAGCGGCGGAGGCGCCAGCCCCGGCCATTCCTGCGCCCGCGAAGCCGCGCCTGATCGCATCGAGTGCAGAACCCGTTGGAAACGTCGCCGCGATCATGGCGGAAATCATGGAGCCCGGAAGGGGAAAGGTCGAGTTCGAGGAAGCGTATAGGGCTTACGCGACTGTCTGCCGCCAGCGAAGAAAGCGCCCCGTCCTTCCCGAGGATTACAGCGATGCGTTGAGCCGTCTTTGCCGCAGTTCCGGGATTGCGCTCAAAGACGACGGCAAGGGGGTTTATCTGCTGCGCGTGAAGCTCACGTTGCCTGAGGCGGTTGTCGAGAACTCCTGACCACATGAGCAAGGATCGCCCCATGACCAATACTGAACTCGCGGCCATTCGCGAACGCTGGGGATATACTCAGGTTGAGATGGCCGAGGCGCTAGGCCTCTCTCGGCGCGGCTATCAAGTTTTGGAGAAAGGCGAGAAAAATATCTCAAAAACTGTTGCAATACTTGCTAGATTGCTGGATGATCTCAGAGAGAAGCTTGGATAATAGCTAATATAACCCTAAACAATACTGTTGACGGCACACTAAGTGTGCTTTATATATTGAGCCATCGGCAGAGATGGCCCAACCGAATGAGCCTGCTAGGGGAACCGGCCGCGAAAGCTAGCCACGGCACCCGGCGGACACAGGAGCCCCGCAAGGGCCAGGGTAAGCGAAACATCCCCGATCACCCTCTCGAAGCCGCGAACGCTGGGCAGACCACGGCCGCCACGCTCGCCCCGGATGCCACGGGGCCATTGCAGGCGCATCCGGTCGCAGCGCAGTCGCTTCGTATTCATTCTGAAATGCAAAAGGCCCGGCAAGCGCTGACACGCCGCCGGGCCAAGTGAAACCCCTGAAAGGAAATCACCTATGAACAGTGCCACAACCGGGTGGCGCGCGCAAATTTGTTGGGGCGTGCTGCTCGCGATTGCTGCCGGCTGGGCCGTCAGCGTCGATGTTCAAAACAACTACACATTCGGCCTCACTATTTCCGACCAGGCGGCGCGCGGGCTTGTGCTCGCGGCGTTGCTCGTCGCCGTCCTGCCGGGTGCGGCGAGCTTCCGTGGCTGGACGCCGATCATGCGGCTTGCCACGGGCGTATGCCTCGGGCTCACGATCTGGGCCGCCGCGATGAATTACGGCAATGGCGGAGGCGCTGTCATCTCAGCCGCGAAGCTGGCGAAGGATGATTACACGTCGGCGAAAGCGGACGAGACGCGGGCGCGCCAGACGCTCGCGAATATCAACGAGGACGGCCAAGTCGATGAACTTGCCGGCCTCCTTAAGAAAGCTTCCGAAGACGCGAAGAAGCTGAAGGCTGACAATATCAAGGAACGCAAGTGCCAGTTCTATTGGATGGAAGACTGCACGAAGTCGAAAGCGGCGGAAGCCAAACTCGAAGACGCCGAAAAGGCGCTCATGACTCGCCTGTCCGCCGCCAAAGCCCGCGACAAAGCGGACGCGGATCTCAAGGCGGCAACATCGAAGCTGGCGGAACTTGGCGCAAAGCCGGACGCTGGCAAGGGTGTCGAGGCCAACATGGTCACGGCGCTGATCGCGAAGCAGCTTGGCAGCGAAGACACGTCCGTCATGCGCTGGGCCATCTTCGCCGTTGAGGCGGCGCTCATCGTTGCGATGCAGGCGGCGGCGTTGCTCTTCGGCTATGCGGCCACGCTGATCGGCGAAGGCTGGAAAGCGCGGCCTCGCCGGGAAGAAAAGCCGGTCAAGGCCAAGAAGCCAGCCCCGGCTGCCAAGCCGACAGGCGGCACGCAAGCGCCGCTCCCGGCGAACGTCGTCCTCCTGGACGCGCACCGGCATTCGGTGAAGGCGTGGCTGGACGGCGCGACCGTCGCAGGCGGCGAGCTGCGCGGCGGCGAGGCGCTGAAGAAGTATAAGGCCTTCGCTGGGCGGATGGCCGCCAACATGACGGCGCAAGAGCTGCGCTCGATCATGGAGGCCCTGCTTCCCGGCGCGGTCGAGCCCCGCAATAGCGGGTACGTGCTGCGCGGGATCCAGCTCCGCACCGCTGCCGCCCAAGAGCGGGCGGCCCTGTAACGAACGAAGCCCCGGCGCGGCGACGCGAACCGGGGCTTTTTTGTTGCCTCCGATTCTGCGTCGCCATTCAACTTAAGCAATCCTTCGCGGCGCGCGTCCGAGGCGGGCTTTTTTGTGCGACGATTTTTACCAGTTAGAAAGGTATCCATGCCATTTTGCGCCTGTGTGTTATCATGTAAGTGATCACACATGAACAAAGATGATTTGTTTTTTGATGGCATAGAAAACCTGCTTGATCTGAACGATTTCGCCGCCGAGGTTGGCGCCGGATATTGGGTGTGCATGAAGGTAACGAAGGTGAACCCTGACGAGGGGCGACCGCACGGTCTAAACTATGCGTTGACACTTCATACCCCATCTGATGGTCGCCTAGTGGGGTATGACAATGCGCATGCTCCTACGGTTGGTTCCGGTCCGTCAATGCGTTCTAAGCGTCAACGTGTTCATTGGGATCACCGACACTGGCGTGATACGATGTACGTTTACGATTTCCGCTCTGCCCATCAGCTTCTGATGGATTTTTGGGACGACGTGGAACGGATGCTGAAAGAGGAGGGTCAATCATGAACTCTGGGGGAACTCTATATATAGGCATCGCACCTCGCGACTATATCAAGAAACGGACAATCGCTATTGCTCGCGGAGAAAGGCCCTCTGTAGATGAGCCAAAGCATTGGGTTTCATCTCTTGAGGCGCTTGGAAAAATCCTTTCGAATAAAAACATGCTACTAATCGAAATGATCAGGCACTCAAGACCAGAGTCCCTAGCCGAGTTAGCGACGATGTCTGGAAGGGCGAGATCAAACCTTTCTCGCACGCTAAGAGCCATGGAGCGAATTGGACTAATCGAATTCGAACAGATGCCAAAAGCAAGGAAGGCACCAAGGATCCGGTTCGACAATTTCCAGGTGCACGGTGTTTTGAATGCCGATTCGAAGGTCGCGGCTTAACTTGACATTGTGAGGCCCCGGCGCGGCGACGCGAACCGGGGCTTTTTTGCGCCTGCAATTCGGGAAGGGTCCGCTCCGCGCGCGGGCAAAGGATTAGTGGCGGCGATCACGCCGCCGCCTGGGGCATTTTTGCGTCTTCGCACGCGAGCATCCCCGAACAATCTACGAGGCTAAAAGGTTGCTCCCGCGCTCCCGCGCGTAACAGCATCGATGGCGTTATTCTGTGGCGTTGCGGATGGCGTTATCGATGGCATACGCGGCGCGCTGGTAGCGCGAAAAAGAAAAGCCGCCTCGCTGTGGGGATTGGAGGCTGCTTTCCAAGCTGGGTATTAGATGCCCTCACATAACGATGTGAGCGCGAGGATATTCCAGGGGCGTAGCTCCCAACCGCCGCCTATTCGCCACATCGCACCCGGCTTCGTCTGCCCTCTTCACAAACGTTACAATAGCGTCATCCCTTTATCCTAAGGCTTAGGCTTGGCCGGGGGGCCACTGTGGAGAGCTTTACAATCCCCGCGCTGTAAAGCTCTCCATGCCTTACAACGTAAGAGGCGGCTCCGCATGTTCGTGGCATGCCAACAGACTTTTCCGTTTTCCGCGAGCGCCTCGCCGAGGCGTGCCGTTCGCGCGGCATGACACACGATGCCGTGTGCCGCTCAATCGGGATCGGCGGCCGGCGCGCTCTCGACGTTCATTTCTCCGGCTTGCGAGCCCGGGATCTCTATCGCGTTTGCCAAATCGCAGACCGGCTTGACGTTTCGCTCGATTGGCTCCTCGGGCGCAGTAAAATTATGGAGGTCATCAACAGGTGACTGTCAGCTCCACAGCCAAGCGTTATGCGCCTGCCCTACCCACGCGACGGCGCGCTGAGCAAAGGTATCCGCCTGGGATAACGTCAACTCGGGCATGACCTTCTGCACGGCGAGCGCGGCGGCGTGCAGCGCCACGTGCGCATTGGCGAGCCTGTGATCCTTATGGCGGCGAAGCTCCTCTCGCCAAGCATTACGATACGCGAGGGCGGCGGCGCGATAGGCTGCGACATTTTCAGGCGTTGGCGGCTGTACACCTTCGGGCCTGGGCATGCGCCCATGATAGCGGAGCGGAACAAGAAGTGAACATATTGCCGCGATTTGTCCGAAGTTGCGTGCGATGAGTTGGTACGTTAAACGCTCGCTGTTTGAAGGGGAGCGCACAGGTAAGCGACTGACACTAAGCTTGCTGAGGATAAAATGGACAATGATTTGCCGCGCCTTCCAAGGGATGAAGTCATGCTTCACCGGATGGAACGCATTAAAAGAATAGCAGAAAAACTCATGAGTTTACGACCGGGTGATCCGGCCCATCCGAAGGCGGTGGAGACAATATATACCCTGGCTGCCTACACTAAGTACTTATTGAATGAACGTATTGAGAACAAAAACGCCAAGAAGAACGCCAGCGAGATTGTCGACGCTTTCGTGAAAATCGAGTTCGACAATGAAGCCGAGAGCGTGGCTTGGCTCAAACAAAATATCGCGGCAGCCCTCGATGATGCCGAGAGAGCCGGAAAGCACGGCGAGCACTCGGTTGAGAAAACGATCAAAGATAGCCCCGCCGCTCGACGCGCGGCTAAGTCCACCCGTATTACGCGCCCCATGTCCGATTTCATGCACTATTATAGCTCTGAGACCTTGGGCCGCATCGCGGCTGGGGGCAAGCCCATTGAAGAGGAGAGCGGCGGCGGGAAAGACTAAGCTTTCCAATCGACAACCGCTTTAAAAAGAAACTCGACGAGCCCGCCGCTGGTATAGTGCTTGACAGCGCGGTCGAACCAATCAATGCAATGGCATTGCCATGAGCTTGCCCGAGGCCATAATGCCGATGCCCATCGGCCTGCTTCCAACATTCCAGGGGCCAATCGCGGCAATCAGAGGCGGCCTTCTGGTGGCTTCACTTATTTCGGCAAGCCTTCAGCCTCATCGGCGCGATTCTTCTCATACCACTTGCGGATGCTCTGAATGGTGCGGTGCGCCCGCTTGTCGATTTGAAAGAAGACGCGGTTTTGAACCACGATCACGTTGCTAGCGTCGATCTCGCGCCAATTGGTTTCATCGACTTTCTGAAAGAGGCGGCCGTGAAAGCCGATAGTCTCCTTTTCAGTCTCTTTCCAGCCCGGATGTGAACTGATGGCGGTTAGGTCGAAGGGCGAAATGCTGGAAGCGGCTCCCCAGGTTTTCGAGTGAAAGTCGCTTTCCGCATGTAGCAATGCGCGCCGCTTTTCGCTCTCATGGTGCTTATAGATGCTCAACATTCCCGCAACGCTTGCGGGCATTCTGGGATCGTTCAAAACCGCATCCGCGGCCGACTGCTTCGCCTTTAGCCTTGCGTCGATGAAGGCTTGCGTCGGCTCAGTCGATTTCTCGTTCATATCATTCCCCGCTTTTTCCCGGCGGCTCGACGCCGCCCTGTTCTGTGAACCTCACGCCCGCCGCCTCGAAAGCCTGCTTGATCACATGCAGGGTTGAAGCATTCGCCTCGTGCTTCTCGTTCTCGAACCGCACGACCGTATTAGCGCTGATACGCGCCCGCTGGGCCAGTTCCTTGACGTTCCAGCCGAGTGCGGCACGCGCCATCTTGCATTGAGTTGGTGTGAGCATGTGTGTTCACTACACACATTTGGGGCTTGACGCAACGCGCTGTCAAGGTGTAATTGTCTCTAACGTCAACATTTGGCGTTAAAAGAACCATAGCTAAAGGCGCATGCAGCCGGAATCCACAGCTTTCGGCGATCGGCGAAGCTTTGCCTGAAAGGACCGACATGGAAATCAAAATCACAGATTTGAGGGCAGCGGCGCTTCACTTGCGAGCGGCGCACATGAGCGTGTCGAACGTAGCCGCCCTGTTTTTCGCGCACGGCTACGGCGAATTTACTGCCAAGCTCAAGGACATCTCCAACCGCCTCGCCGATGAAATCACCGCTATCGAGCGGATGATCGAGACCGCGGAAGCCGGGGGCAAATCATGAAGAAGCCCTCGGCCAAGTATGAGTGCGAAAGTTGTCTTGGCTGCGGCTTTCGCATCCACCTGGAAGACGGCCGCTCGTTCAACGCTGATGCGGCCCGAGACCTCGGAATCAAGGGCGAGCGCCGCCCTTGCCCCTCCTGCAGCGAACAAGATCAGCAAGCCATCGGCGGCCAAGAGTGATCGCCTTTGCACAGCTTTTCTACCCAGTGGAACGAAACGTTGCAGGCCGCGACCGCAAGCGCGACAGTAAAGCGTTCAGTTACGGCCTATAAACACCAAAATTTAGAGGAAATAGAAATGCTTACATCAGACCGCATTGTCTCGCGCCCCGCGAAGTCCGCAGCGAAAGAGCCGTTACCGACGCGCATCGAAGAGCTTTCCACGAAAATCGTCGAGCTTCGGGCTCAAGCCGAAGAGCTCAGCCAGTTGAAGTCAACGACGCGCCGGATCAAGGTCCGTTTTGGCAATAATCCCGAAGCGGCCGGGCTTGAGAAGCGCCTTGAGCTAGTAGTCGATGAGATTTACAGCGAGGCGGGCCGCCTCGACGCGATCATGGCGCTTGAACCCGTTACTTCGGAAAAAGACGCGCTCTTGCTCCTTCTGAATACGAGCTGGCGTTTGGCGAACGCCGATGAAGAGAGCACCACCGTTATAGAGAACGTCTTCAGGAACCTTATCCTCTTTCACGAGCGCGGCGTTGGCGCAATGTCGGAAGACCTTGGTTTCGCGCCTGTGGACGCCTTGCGTCCGGGGCGCGAAGTCCTGCTCGACAAGATTTCGAGCTGGGAGCGCCTCACGAATTTGGCTGAGGCCGATATAGAGAAACAGACGATCGACGACCTTCGCATGCGTCTGACCGGAATCTTCGAGGCGCACAAGGCGGATGACGAGGAAGCCTATGGACCGGCCGAGGAGTTCATTCTCGCACTTCAGAGCGATGATCCGAACGTCATAGCGGCCAAGCTGATCATCACACTCTCCGGCGAGATTATTCGAAACGCCGAGTCGCAGGTGCGGGACGAGCGAAGGCAAGCCGAAGCCGCGCTTTCCGCCTTGCGCCACTTTGAACTTGAGACGCTCTATCGCGAATGCTTCCGAGGCGATGGTGCGAAAGAGGAGGTCGCGTGATGGCTGAGAAATTCGAACTATCGGATGAGGTAACCGGCGAGCTTATGGTTATCCAGGATGACTTGAGCGGCCTTGGCGCCACGCTACGCCTTATCACAGATCATATTTGCAAGCAGGACAAGGCGCTCGCAATGTGTGCTGAAGGTCGGAGCCTCAATTTCTTAACAGTAAGGATTTCCGCCGTTGCTGGCGACCTCCGCGAGTTTATTGCGAAGTATGGCGACGCGGAGACGAACAGAGTGAGCGGAAATGTAGAGCGCTCGCAAGCCGCATAGATTTGGACCGGTCCCAGGCTATTCAATGATGCCGAGGACCGATCCCTCGGCGCTGCGGTTTTCAATTTTGGGATGGAAGGGTTGTCAGCATGAAGCTATTTCTGGAAATAGAAATAGAGGGCGATGGCGTCGTCAGTCTCGCCGCGATCCAAGACCTGTTCGAGAGCACCGCAGCCGGCATCGCGAAAAAAAACGTTGGAGGCTTGCAGCTCGGCGACAGCCCCACCGCGCCTCGCACGGTCATCCTCACCTCCGTCGTCGTCGACAAGGCGACGGGCAAAACTGTGAAAGGCGAGCTGACCAACAAAGTGGCGGCGTAGCCTTGCCACCGCCGCGCTGGAGGGTGGAGAACATGGAACGGTTGCCCAACGTCCAGAGCTTCCGCAATTTTGTCGAAGCCGATTTGCGGCGCGCGGCCCGGCTCATAATCCGCGTTCAAGACGAGCTTGACCCGCAGATCCGTATCGCCACGCCCGAAGGAGATTTCCATATCGCGGTGACGCTTCCAACCGAAGACTACGGCCGCCGCAATGTTCTCCGCGCTCTTGCGCTGTTCATGACGTGGAAGCAGGCCCTTTCCTTCACAATGGCGAGCGAGTTGATCAATCCCGACGCCGTCGTGTGCATCGAAATCGCGCCCAAGGAGCGCGTCGCCTGCCTCGCCCGCATCTCGCGGAAGCCTCGCCCTTGGACGGCGGCGAACTTCGGCCCGGCCGAATGGCTACCAGAGAGCGCCATCGATCCGCATCTCGGCGAGCTGCTTCCGAGCGGCGCCAGAGAGATCACTGTGAAGGATTGGGCGACGCTCGAAAAGTGGTTCGGACCAGCCGGGAACTTCCCGGCGGTTCACATTCCGAGCGGCGAGCTTGGCGTTTAGGCCTTCCACGGCCCCCCAGGCCTAAACGCACGCCCTTTTCATGATGGCGTGACCGGTCATCTGCCCGGCAGGAAGCCGTGGAGTCCACCTGCCCCGTAGGGCAAAGTCGGCGGCGGTTCGCCGGGCGCATAGCCGATGATCGTGCGGCCGGTCTCGCGCTGCAGGCGGCGGTTGTGGCGATCCCACCATCCGGGCGATAAGGTATTGTAAATATGCCAAAATGCGAGGTAATCAAGCGCGGATTTTAGCCCGATTAGGTTGATAAACGGCGTGTGGTGCTGTCCCCAGCGGAACAGCTCTGGCCAGATGTCCGCGAAGGGGCCGTCCTTACGGTGCGCCTTTCCCAATTCCCAGTTGTAGGCGTCGTCGCGGAATTTCATGAAAATGTTCGCCAAACTCAAGGCGTCGCCGATGACCGGGCCGACCGCCGTTTGAGCCATGCCGCCGCCCATGCGGTTCGCCTCCCCAAAGAGGTAATCGCCCCAAATGCCGAGACCGCCGCCCTGCGCAAGTCCTGCAAGTAACGTCTTAGGATCGCTATAATCTCTCTGCGGACTTCCCGATACGGCGTCTCGTATAGACATACGCATCATGCCGCCAAGTGTAGAAGCGGCGAGTAGAATTCCTATATTGCCAGCCATTCTTTGGAAGCTTTGCTGCGCGTACCACTCGCGGCCGAGAATTTGATACACCACAGCGATTGGCCACATTTTGTACTGCCAAAAAAATCGGAGGAAATCGCCTTGAGCATTGCCGGGCCGTGTGCTGCCGAGAGCCCATGCGCGTTCGCGCGCGCCGGCCGCCACAGTAGCGGTCCTGCCGCCATGTTAAATCCAAGCGGAGTAATTATCAGCCAGCTCCCAGCGGGCTTTCTGGCGGAGGCGTTCGAGAAAATCTCGGACCTTTTCGCTCTCGTCTGCCTTCTCGATTTCCCGCGCTCGCGTTTGAATTTCGGCGTTTTTCGCGTCGATCTCGCCGAGCCGCTGGCGCAGCTCGTATCCGGCTTTCGGAGCGCCGTTGACGCCTGCCCACTTACCGGCGACGATGCCTTCGAGAATATCTTTGACTGGTGCCACGGCATCGGCGGCAAGCGCTCCGTGAGAATAAAGCTCGACATAATGAGCAACAGCTTCTTGAGCCATAAGATCGGCGAAGTTATTGCGGCCTCTGTATGCCTCTTCATAGGCAAGTCTTAGCGGATAGCGCGAAGATTTACTTGCGTCTGGGTAGCCAAGGAGCCTATGATAGTCGCCGAAAGATAGGCTCAAGGGATCGAAGTTACTCGCATGAGCAAGAAGCCGGTCGCGGATGGCAGTGGGAAGTTCTCCCCAAACGGCGTGGACGAGTTCATGCCGAACTTTACCCCGGAGTACGGAAGCCGCATCGCGGAGCGCGCCGCCGCGAACCTTCCCATGTCGGAGAAGGACGAGCTTGCCGGCGCTGCGGTCAAACATCGCGTCAGAGTTCAGCGCTGGCTCGCTAAGAAGTAACGTAAAAGTCGAGCCGTCGAGGCGCTCGAACGTTCCGAGATATCGCGTCTTGTCGCCTTTGATTGGGCTGATCTTCGTGAGCACGCCGCTGTCTATCCCTTCCGGGATAGCATGGGCGGACGCAGCAAGCGCATCGTGCGCATCCTCCACAACCTCTCGCGGGATCTCAACGTCGCGGCCCGCCCTCAACTCAGCTTGATTTTGAAAGCGAGCCTGTTCGTCGTCGACGGCTTGTCGACCGCCGCTTGTGTCGCGGCGCGCGCGCTGCCCCGGTGCAGTTTCCGCTAACTGCTTCGCGATGCGCCTGCGCTCGGCGGCGAGAGATCCGGCTTCCTTACTGAGAGGGGCGAGCCGATCTGCGACACGTGGGCTCTGAAGCGTCTTCAACTGACCGTCGCGGGCCGCAATCCGCTCCTGCATGCGCTGCTGAGCGTCGGTAAGCTCGTCGTGAAGCTCCTCGATGCGATTGTTGAGCCATTCGACATCGGACTTGGCTTTTTCGTCGGCGAGTTCGGCATGCTCGCCCAGTTTGGCTTGAAGGTCTTGGATCCTACGCTCGACTTGCGCCCGGCTCTGGCCGAGGCGTTCGCCGGCGGATAGATTGCTGCGTGCGGACTGTTCGACCGTCCTTCCCGCCTTTTCCGCAGCCCTCCAGGATTTCGCGCCGCCCTCCACGTCCTCAAGAAAGCCCTGGATGCGGTCTTTCGCGCCAAGCCCCTTGAGGCTTTGGCTTAGGTCAGTTGCACTCTCAAGCGTTTCGAGCCGGTTTTTAGCCTCGTCGATGCGGGCAAGCCCGAGTATGAGGCGTTCCTTAAACGCGGCGTCGCGCGTCGCCGTCTTGTCGCGCACCCATGTTTGTAGCGACGCGATCTTGTCCGCCACGTTCTTGACGCGGGAATTGTGCCATTCCTCTTCCCGAGCATTCGCCGAATGCAGCTGCACGCGCCGCTCCTCGACGCCTTGCCGGAACTTATCGACTTCAGCCTTTTTGAATGCGTCGATTGCCGCGTCGGGAATGCGCTCCAGGTCGTGCGGCGTCAAGTAGCGGCGGCCTTCGACGACTTTGAGATCGCCGACTGCGCGCATCATGTCCCAAACTTTTTCGTCGATGCCGTAATGCCCGAGTGAATCGCGAAGGGAAGGGTGCAGATCGGCGAAAGCCTTATCGACCTGGCGGCCCAAGTGATGCATTTGAAAATGGCGGAAGCCGTTCTGTGCCGACTCCAAGATGAAGTTCAGCCCAGTCGCCTTGAGGAACAGGCCCGCCATCGCCGACATGCGGCCGGGGAAAGTGTCCGAGGTTTTGAGCTGCGCCATGAAGTGGGCGACGGTGCCATGATTAAACGCGCCGGCCTCGGCGAGAATCTCTTGCTGCTCCGCATCGCTCGTGCCCTTGATCAATGAATTTACGAGATTGGCGAAAACCTCCGTGCGCTTCATGCCGTAATGCGGCGCAATCGAACCCAACGTCGCGGGAAGGCTCATCAAGTGGGTTAGGCCGACGTTGCCCAGCATGCTCGCGGATTCGAAGGTTCGAAGCGTGCTGTTCATTTCCGCCCAGCCGCTGTTGATCGGCGTGTTTAAGCTGCCATCGAGGCGGCCCATAACGTTCTGCAAATGCGTAATTTTCTTACTGAACTCGTTCACGCCGTTGGGGTCGATATTGCGATAGTGCTCTTGCACGCTGCGAACGAGCTGGTTGAGGCTCGCCATCGGATTTGTGCCGAACTTTTCCATCAGCGCGGCGCCGTTCGCGGCGGAGCCCAGCACATCGTGAATTGTCCTGAGCAGAGTCGTCATGTTGCCATATTGGCGCATGTGATCGTGCCAAGCGTCGCCGTCTTTGTAGTAAATAACCCGCTGGTGGGAGAATTTCTTGGCCATGTTCCGGCTGCCCTCGTAGGCGGGCGGCGTGTAGCCGGTGTCGTCGCCTGAGAGCGCAGTGAGATGGTCGGATCCCATGTGGACCGCCGTGATCAGCGCGTTGTAGATCGACAGCGCAAAGCGCTTGCGCATTTCCGCCGGCGTTTCCTTTTCGTCGAGCGGCGTCAGGTCTTCGAATGTGCGCTCATGCCAGCGCGGCTCTTCGTCCTGCCACCAACGGTCAAAGCCCGCATCGCGCATCTGGCGCGGCGAGTGCGATGTATGCACGACGTACTCTGTGGCATGATCGAAGCGCGCGCCGGCCGCCTTGAGACGTTCCGCCGCCTCGAACAGCGGGCGGTGAAAAATCCACGCCGCTCTCGCGGCGAAATTATTCGCTTCGGGCGCACGCTTCGGCCCGACTTGGCTCATGTTGAAAAGCTCGCGTGAAATCTCGCGGTCGAGCAATCCCGATTGCACCGCCTGCGAGAGCCCAGCTTTTTCCATCTGCACATCAATGGCCGAAAGCCAACGAAAATGCAGCCCCTGCGCGACTTCCTCCGCCGGCGCCTCCATGTTCTTGAGCTTTGAATTTACATGAACCATGCGGCTTTCGATGCTGAGCGCGGCGTTCCTCAGACCGCCATTGTCGAGAACCTGCTCAAAAGCGCGCGCCCGGATTCCGGCGTTTCGAATTGCGTCAAGGCGGTCCTTCGCGGCCTTGTCCTTGATCTTCGCAGAAAGGTCCCTTACGGCCGAAACGAGAGGATCGCGTTGACCGGCCCGGCGCATCTGTTCCGCGCGATCCGCAACCTCCTGTAGGATCTCGCGCGCCTCGGCGTTCGTTACCCGGCCGCGAGCCTCGATCTTTTTGAGGCAGGGCCCGAATTTTTCCATCTTGAGTTTCATATCCGCCACCCCTGCGCGGCGGCGCGCTCAAGTTCCGCAACTTCTTCCGGATCCGGCTGCTCGCCGCCCGCGATCATTTCGGCATGGCGTGCTTCCAGTGCCCGAAGTCGGGTAAGCACCTCCGCGCCTTCGAGAAGCACTTCCTGAAAGGCAGCCTGGTCAACATCGAGCGCCGCGGCGGTAGCGGCGAGTGCGGCTTCATCCTCGGGAAATTCCGGCTTCCAGCCGCTGGCGAGTCGCGCGGCATGTTCGGCTTCAAGCGCCGCCAGTCGCTCCTCAAGAGTCGGCTCCGCGGGCGCTTCTGGCCCGGCGTGGATTTCTTCAGGTTTCAGAGCTGGCGGGTTGCTCCAGGGGCTACTCTTCGCTGTCATGAGTAAAGGTCCAAGTTATTCGCAAATCGTCAAAAGCAAAGCTAGACGCAGAACGACTTCGAACGCGCACAGTATAGCACATAAAGCGCCGCAAGCCACGAAAAATGCTGAAGGGTTTAACAAGATAGCGGAGGTTTTGCTTCAGCGTTTCGTTCGAAAAGTGACCGTTATTTCGCGAAGCTCGATTGCAACACATGAGCTTTCGCAACGGAGCGCTGTCCCACCTCAGCTTAAAGAAGTGCCTCAGAGACGGACATCCGGACAGAAATCGCGCGCGGTGACGGAGCGCGTTCAAGATGGCGGCTCAGCCGAAAGCCTACACATTGCAATACCGTTGATAGAACTCGACGGCCCAAGGCTTTATGAAATCAGAACGCACTATTCCTGCGCATATGGCGGCAAAGGGCTCATCGGGCATATCTACCTTTGGGATGAATAAGCCCTTGATAACGCCACGTTCGATCATATCCTGCCGCTTTTGATCGGCCGCGCGATATAGCACGAACGACTTTCGGTCCACAAATGGATGCTCGCCACCGTCAAAGACGCAAGCTTCATCGTGTGCGATACCAGCCTTGACGCTCGAAATCGGCAAGAGGAGATGAAATCCATTTGGGCATGGGTTTGTTATGATTACAAACAAATGCATTCCTGTTGGCCCAGAAGGGACCAACAGCGTTGCTTTCTTTCGCGCCATGAAATCATTCTGCTGCGGCAACGTATTCCTGCATTCTGCGATAATTCTCGACCTCTTCGGCGAGCGTAATGCTTTCTGGCTTTCCTAGATATCTAAAAACGTCTTCGTGCCTTATCGGATATGAGGATCCCTTCGGATCGATCCATTCCGGCAAATTCTTTTTTTTATGCGTCCAATCGCGCAAGGCGTACTCATCATACGAGCCGAAGCGGTCCCAGAGGCTGCAAAGGACTTCCTTGTCCGCCCGGCTAAGGTGGTCGAAGGATTCTTCTGAAACGCCTTCCGCCACCGCGATATCATACCCTTTACGCTTGGAAACGAAGCGCGACCAAAGGGCGTGTTCAAAGTTTCCGTTTATGAGATTCAGCGTGACCGATACTATTGGGCCGTCAGGTAAGGAGAAAAGCTTATCGTAAAACATAGGCGTGTCGAAGCGAGCCATGAACTCGCGCTCGGCCAAGTATAGGAGCTTGCTCAGCTTCAAAACGTTGATACTGCCGCCCGCCTTCACGGCGAAAAAAGCCGCCGCTTGCGCGGCCTTTCCTATGTCATAGCCCGGTAACAACATTTTAGTCCGCCTTCCCGACCTCCAAAATTATCATGTTCACGTTAAGTTCCCACTAACATACCGCATTTGCGCGAATCCTGCAACTTCGCCCCAACCCCAAAGGCTCCTCCTTGCGGAAGCCCCTGCCTGGAAGAAGGTTGGAGAATGCTAAGATTCCGCTTCACAACCCTTGGCGTTCGGGATTAATTTCTATCCAATTTGAAGTAAGGGCGCCAAAATGCGATACCCTGTTTTATTAATAGCGCTTTTCCTTTCAGCCTGCGCGACCGCAAAAGAGCAGGAAGCTCGTTTCGCAGCCTTAGACGAAGAGAAATGCAAGTCCTTCGGTTTCCAACCAGGAACGCTTCAGTTCGCAGATTGCCGCCTTCAACTCGATAAACAGCGTACGGCGGCCCGCGCCGCGCTCTTGTCGTCGTCGGTCGGATCGACATGCTCAACGGTAGGGACCACGACGAACTGCGTGAATTATTGAACCACAAGGAGGCACCCAATGGACCTCATTATCTCAGTGGGCGTTTTGATTGCCTCGTGGCGGTATGCGCAAAAGGAAGAAGCGAGAGTTTTGGCCTCCAGAGAAATGGGCATACCAGCGAAGACTAGCAGGCTCTATATGCGAAGGTGCTGCATTGGGATTAGATTGCGCTTCCCCCCCCGATTGACGAGCGGAAGTTTTTTAGGTGGCCCGGCCATAGGGTCTGTAGGGAGTTTGAAGCGAGGCCACCCCTGCCCCCAAGGTCGGTTCGTGCGACCCCCCACCCCCTTCGCGCATTTATTGCGTGGCGCGACGAGGCCATTATGCGCCAGCTTGGCCGCAACGTGCAGGTGGGTGGTGGATCGAGCTGACGGATCAGAAGCAGGGAGTTTCGGCACGACTTGTGTCCAAACCTCAAGGCGGCAGATCCGAAGGCGAAGAGCGTGCGGCGATTGCGCGACGACGCCCGCCGAGGCGCGTGCGCCGCTGTTTCTATGGCAAGCGACTGTCCATATTCTTTGGCGATCACTGTTTGCTATACGTTGATTTGTAGACGGGTATATTGACAGCAAATAGGCGTTGGTTTATGTATTGCGCGCCTGTCCACGAAACAGGTATTTGATAGACAAGGGTTAAAGCCATGAAACTCGGATATATGCGCGTATCGAAGGGCAATGGCGCTCAAAGCCTTGACCTTCAACGCGATGCATTGATCGCCGCGGGCGTCGAGGCGGACTCGATCTATGAAGACAAGGCGAGCGGCAAAAAGGATGATCGCCCTGGCCTTGCCGCCTGCCTGAAGGCTCTACGCGAAGGCGACGTGCTTGTCGTCTGGCGGCTTGATAGGCTTGGGCGCAATCTCAAGCACCTCATCGAGACAGTCGATGATCTCACCAAGCGCGGCGTCGGCTTCCAATGCCTCACCGGCCTGCAGGTTGACACGACGACGCCGACGGGGCGCTTCATGCTCCAGGTCTTCGGCGGGCTCGCCGAGTTTGAGCGGGAATTGATCCGCGAGCGCGTGATGGCGGGACTATCGGCGGCGCGCGCCAGAGGACGCAAGGGCGGCCGGAAGCCGATCTTCACGCCCTCGAAGCTGCGCCGGGCTCAAGCCGCCATGGCGCACCGTGACACCAGCGTCGTCGCGCTCTGCGAGGAATTGCAGGTCAGCAGGGCGGCGCTGTATAAGTACGTCGCGCCCACCGGCGAGTTGACGGAAGAGGGTGAGAGACTTTTGGGAAGGGCGGCGGCATAGGCCGCCCTTTCAGTTTCGCTTGCTGAGCACTTTCAGCGCGGCGCCGTTGCCGTCCAGAGGCGGAAGTTCAAGCGGACGCTTGTTCGCTACGGCTTCTGCAATGAGCGGGGCGACGAGGAAGCCGAGCTTGGCCTCCAGCTGCTCGTCCGTCGCACGCTGGGCTTGGCTGTTCAGATCGACCGAAACTTTGTCGCCGTAACGCTCCGGCTTCAGTTTCGATAGCGTCCACTTGCGTGCGTCGATGCGCGTTCGGTTGCGCTGAACTGCGGCTTGGTCAATCGCGGGCTCGTCGCCGATGTCGATGATCTCATCCGCCCACGTTTCAAGGCATCGGTCGCGGGCGCGTTCGTAGCGCTCGGCGAAACCGTCGATATCGTCAACGACCCAATTTTTCACGCTCCCAGGCGAGACAACGTTGCCCAGCTCCCGGCATAGGCCGCGAAGCGTTTTGCCGTCCGCGAGCAGCGCCAAAATTTTGTCCGAGAGTTCCCGGCTGTATGTTTCGCGCCGGTGCGCTTTCGGTTCGCTCGCCTTCTCCGGCGCTGGCTTCGCTTTTGCGCTTTTGCTCATCGTTCCCACCAAGGCGATGAAGATGATCCGGTCTCGCCGGGATAAATCGCGCCCCGAGCCCGATACCCGATGTCTTCGAGGCGCGGCGGCTGTGGCGGCGGAGCCTTTCGGGTAGCAGCGGCGCGCAATTCCCAGTATCCAGGCGGCGGAGGTGGCGGCGGCGGTGGAGCGCTTTGCGCCTGCTGAGGCTGAAGCATATGCGCAAGAAGCTGCGCGATCGGATTTGCTGCCGGGTCCATCATGAGAACACCGGCGCGGCGCCCGTAGGCTGAGGCGTTACGGAAGGATCAGTGTAAACCCACTCCGCGCCGTCCTGGACGTTGAGCCCTGCCTGTGCCACACCCGCCAACTTACGAAGTTCGATGAGCGCGCTCATGAGAAAATCGGCGGCCGTATTCAGCGGCGCGCCGGTCACCGGATCAACGTAGCCCGCGGCTGCGTTGCTCAGCGTTCCTTTGACCCCAAGCGAGGTCGGCCCGTATCCGTTGACAGTGTTAAATGGGACCGACATTAATAACTTCCGCCTCCTCTGGACGGCCATGCAGCGCCGCCGCGTGAGCCGGGCATTGCCGGCGCCGGGGGAGAAACAGCCTCGTTTAGCTCTTGCGCTTGGCGATTGGCCATCCGGTCGGCCTCGTCCTGATGTCGCGCGGCCAATTCGGACTGATCATCCTGCTGCCGCGTATGCAAGCCCTGACGCTCGCTTTGATGCCGGCGATGCAGCCGATGGCGCTCTTCCATCTGCCGCTGCTCAATAGGGCGATTGCTCGCGTGTGAATAAAGCCGATGCGCTGCGGTATGGCGTTTCATTTCTTTCTCCAACCCCTCTTTTTGTGTGGCAACTCGTAGCCCTTGAGACGCGAGAAATCGTCATCGAACTTTGCCCACTCGGATGGGCGAGGATCGCGCGTGCTTCGCGGCTCTCCGCCGTAGCGTCGGAGTTCCAGCGGGTCCTCGCTATGACCATTTTGCTGACGCTCTGCCGCGTCGTACAACGCGCCGGTGCGATCACGCTTATTGCCGCGATACAGGCGCGCCGCGCTGTCGTCCTCGCTGTGCCCGGCCGAGGTGTACTCGGGGCCAGTGCTGTCGAGCCGTCCCTCGCGATCTCGATGGCCTCCTCGAAAAAGTCGGTTCTCCAGCGGGTCTTCGCTGTGGCCATCGTGGACGGGCAGCGCTACGGAATCCACGGTGTCGTGAGTGTCGTACAGGAGAAACTGTCGCCGCTGGCCCGCCGCGATTCGGCGGTCCGTGTCTGCGGCGAGTTTTTCGTAGTTATGGCGAAAGTCAGCAGCGGTGTGAAATCGTGCGGTATGGCGCGCCGCAGTTTTCAAGCAGCCATGGATTCTTGCGTCATAACTCTCTGGAACGTCGCGAGGACGGAAGGCGCGGCGCAGTTCGGAGCGCTCTCGCTCATCGCCGGCGCGTTGGTCGGCTTGGAGCCGCGCCTGCCCGGCAGGGTCGCCTTCGAATAGTTCCTCCCCGCGACCCAGGCGCGGACCTTCCTCAAGAGCCCTTCGCATCTTCGCGATAGCGGGGTTCTGCGGCTCGTCGTCCGCGCTCTCGCCAAGATACAGCACGCGGGCCCGTGACATTATTGACCCCTGCGCGGAAGTTTTCCGCGATCCAGAACAAACGGACGGACCGCCGCCTGCCGGACTTTGCTCATCTCCCGAACTTCTCGCTCGATGCCGCCATTGTCGTAAAGCACAGCCGTGCGTGCCGCGCCGGTCGGCGCCCTTTTCGGAGGCGCAGGAGGCCGCTTTTTCCATGTCCGCTCCATCAATTACCCCATTTCAATCCAGCGGCGTCACGGAGAACGCGCTGGCTTGTTGAATCGATTTCGTCGCTGATGTCCGTGTTCGCCATCAATGGCGGCTTCGGCCGCGCCTCGCCTTGGCTCACTAACCGGGCCGTCTTTGGCTTCGCTCGGCGGTCGTTTTGAGGATGATTCGCGGCAACGCCATCGAGGCGGACGCCGCCCATGAGCGGCGTCGCGGCGCGATCCCTGAAGACAGGCAAGCAGCGCTGCGAGAGATCCTCTTCCACCTCTTCAACAACGCGCTCAACGCCGCGGCCGAAGAACTCCGACGGACGGATGCATTCCGCCCAGCCGCGAGCGTCGGTTTCCGGATCCGCCAACTCCATCAAAAGCTCAACTACGTCAAACTCATCCCGCTTCCGCCGCTGTTCGAGTTCCTTCGGCTTCATCTGCGCGAGCTTCCTGAAAAAGCGCACACCGCGTTCGAGGATCTCAAGCCCGTCTTCGACGGTATCCACAGCGATGACCGCGCGGCGAACCTTCAGAAGATTTATTGCGGCGTAAAGCCAAGGTCGGTCCACCTGCATCAGCGGCACACCTTTGCGGGTGTGGCCGAGCGCTTTGTGGTATTGCTCTATGACGGCCCGCTCGGCATCCGCGAGCGCTTCCAACAGTTCTTCGTCCTCCTGCCGCTGAACCGCCGCCGGCTTCTTCTTCGGCCTCGCCCGCGGTTTTGGGCGAGGCTCTTCTGCGAAAGCCGGATCTGCATCTTCGATCTGCTGCTCAGTCACGGCTCGCCGTCCTTCCTCTGTTTTGCATGTATTCCCGTGCTGCTCGCGCACGCTTCGCTTCGCCGCGCTGACCGCCAAGAAGGCCGCCGTGAAGGAAGCATCGGCCATTCCGCAATGCCTGTGCCTTGCAAGGCTCGCCGGAGGCCGTCGTCGCTCCGCATCGAGGCCGCATCGCGCGCGGCACATCGCTCAACTTCTCGCGTTGCCAGATTTCGCCGATGTCCAAAGCAACCCCCGCTGCACTATTCCGGCACAAAGTAAAGTAAAATCGCGCGTGGTGCAATAACGTTTCGCGCTTTCTCAACATAAATCTTCATTTATATCATCGGTTTAGCGTATATACAAGCGGCAATACTTGCATCCGATCTCGACAGCATTTGTGCGTTGCCTGAAGCCGCCATCGTGCACCGCGAAACGGCGGTCGCGCGCGCGTAATGCGCAAGCTAAGTGGGGGGCTCACAACGCGCCGAACTTAGGTTTCCATGGCTTGCGCGCCATCAAGTCTTGCAGCGCGACTATTGCCGCAATAGTGCGATGATCCTGTGGGCCGCGAGGCAAAACCTCATCAGCCAGGAAGTCAGCGGGTAAGCCAGGGGGAAGCGACCGCGGAAGCGCTTTGAGCTTCGCAATCCATTCTTCAATCGCGATGCCGGTGTGGCTTGCCCACCATTGCAGCACGGCGTCATTGAATGAGAAGTTTTCGGCGCCGGTCATGCGGCGCATTGTGGCTAGATCAGGAATTGCAATTCTCCTTCGCGTCGCTCTGCTCTGGTGCGAGGCTGGACTCAAACCTGTCGTAGATCTTTTTCCACTGTTCCTCGCGTTTTCGTTCTTTCCGCTCGTGCCAAAGCTCACGGATTTTATGCCGCGCGGTCAGTTCCTCAAGATAGACGGTGAAGTCGGCGGGCTCGTTGTTTTTCATGACGCCGGAGAATTCATACTTGAAGGCGGGCGCAGCTTTTTTTACTACGTTTTCAGCGGTCAGTTTGCCGGCCTCAAGCAATTCGCGAATGACGCCGGGGAGCAACCTGTTCTCGAAGAGGAATGGGCGCGGGTACGGTGGCGCGTCGAGGATGGCGCGATGCTGGGCCATGAGTGCGGGATTGGCCACCAGCGTGCCGAGAACGATGTTTTCGAGCTGGGCCTGCCACAGCATTTTCACTCGCTCGGCGAGCGGCTCCTCTTTGGGGACCGCCGGCGGCGTTGCCCCGGTCGGCTCCCGGCTTTGCCACTCTTGCGCACGGATTTCGTCGATCTCTGCTGCGCGCCGGGCGATTGGCGACAAGCGTTCCTTGTCGCGGCCGTGGTATCGCGCATGACACCTCTCGCAGAGGGAGATTAGTTCAAAGGCGAATTCCTCGAAAACGTGGGCGTAGGTCTTATGATGCACCTGCGTTGCCTCCTCTTCGAGGCAGCCCTGGCAAACGTAGTTGTCGCGTTCGAGGATTTTTTCTCGAAGTTCGGCCCACTCCTCGCTTTCGAGGTATGCGAGATATTCGTCGTGGTCGAATGTTACGTTTGTGAGCATGCCGGGGCTACCTCTGCGCTCGCGCTTCCGCCAACATCGCCAGATTTTCTTCGCGATACCGTTCGATGCGGGCGCGGCGCTTAAGCTCCTTCTGCCAAGCCGCGTCGTCTATGGGCGTCTGAGCGATCTCAGCGACCACTCGCGCGTGAACCTCAGCCTTGTGGTGTTCGTATCTCGCGATAAATGACGCCAGGGTCTCTTGGGAGCCAAAGCGATCCTCCCGGCAAAGAGGAAGATCGCCTCGCTCGATCACCCTGATGGTGTGGTTTATATCACGGCGCTGATCCTGCAGTTTCTCGCGAGCGTCTGGCTTCGCGGACTTCATCGCCCTACCGAGGCGCTTCCAAAGATCGCGGAGTTCGCGCTTCAGTGTCTCGATCTCAGCTGGCGTGGCGTAGTCGGAAATGGAGAGCGAGATTTCGGGGAAGCGGTCATAGTACGGCGTCCTCTGCTGCTTCGCCCATTCTGCACGTGATGGCCAATTTGGAGTTCTCATGAGCGGCTCCTCAAAATGGCAGGCGGTCGTTGAAATCGAAATCGTCGCGACCGACGACTTTTGGCTTGTCGCGCTTGGCGCCTGGGGGCGCGGCTTCGGCTTGTTGGCGATGGCGCTGTAAGGGGCCATGATTTGACGACGCGAGCGGTGCGTCGACGCGATCCTGGCGGGGCGGCTTGTTGCGGCCGATTGCGGAGACGCCAACCTTCTCGACCTTGAAGGCGCTGACGCTGAGCCCATGCTTCTGCTCGCCGTGCTTGTCCTGCCAGTGATCCAGGCGGATGAGCCCTTCGATATACGCACGGTCATTTTTCTTGAACGTCGCGGCGACGCGTTCGGCGACCTCTCCGAAGCATGAGACCCTAATCCAAGTGCTTTTCTCATCGCCGGTATCAACGGCGAGATTGAAAGCGGTCCAAGGCTTCTCAGCCTTCGACATTTTTAACTCGATTACATCCGAGCCGATGGCGCCGAAGCAGGCGCATTCGATACCTTTCATGATGGTTTTCTCCGCGCGGCGGCGAGGCCGCGTTCTATCGCGTCGCGAGCGTCTTCCACCGCGAGCGTTGTTCTTGCGATAAGGCGCTCGGCGAGGCGCTCCTCGCTCATAAGTCCCGTTGCGACGAGATTGAGGGATGCGAAATAAGCCTCACCGACGAGACCTCCGTTTCGTTGATCCGCGAGTTTGCGAAGAAGCGCGCTCATGGGATTTTTACTCCTCGCGCTGCGCTCTCCACCGTCGAAATCGCCTTTTGCCGCTCTTCGCCCGCCGCAAGAGCGGCAGAAACGAAGGCAGACTTCGCCGATGGTGTTAATGTTCCCGCTTCCGCTGCCCGGCATGCGGCCCAATACAGGGCATTGTTTCTGTTCCCATTCTGAGCATGTGCTGCAACGTCGAGAAGCGGCCTGATGTCCTGCGGTCCGGCAATCCTACCCTCGAACTGCGGAGGCGGAGGCGGCAGCAGTTTTTCTTTCAGCCAGCAGGGGATCTTCGGAATCGGCACATCGAATGGGCTCACTTCCCAGCGATAAAGGCCGCCGGGCCCCTGCTCTGAAGCGCGCGTCCAGGATGGCGCGACAACGATAAATCCGCCGCCCTTTTTGACATCCACGCCCTTCGCGAGTTTCCCGCTGGCGCGTGAGACCCAATCTTCAGCTTGGAATAGGAGATGCCAACCGCCGTTTCCCGTGCGCTGGCGTGGGCCGGGGGGAAAGGCATGGCCGGCCGCCGCCAACGCGCGAATTGAAACGTCGCCTTGGTTCCGAGGATCTACATCGATCACGAGGAAGCCGCTCGCTCCGCACGCAGCGCCGAGGTTGCCGTTGGGGCAAAGCCTCCCCCACTGATTGATTTTCTCGGGATCGTTCGTGGCGTCGTATACGCCCCGGCCGCCGCCCTCCTTGGCAAAGTAGGGCACCTTCCAAGATGGCCCTAGCAGCAGAATGTGCCAGCCGAGATTTTCAACATAGGGCAGAGCGCCCGCAAGGAAATCAACTCGCATCAGTGCCGCCTCCAGTGAAAATCTCGGATAACGTTGCAGCTCATATCCGCGTAGAGTTCGACGGTCCCGACTTGGCCGTTTCGGGTTTTGGCGACGCCGATCTCAAGGAGGTTCCGCTGCTCTTCAAGTTGCTGCTTGCGTAGGCGCTCCTCGTCCTTCTTTTCGTCGTCCTTCACGCGTTCGAGGTAGTAGGCTGGGCGATAGGGGAACCAAACGGCGTCGGCGTCCTGCTCGATTTCGCCGGAATCGCGGAGATCCACGAGCTGCGGGCGCTTATTGTCTCGCGCCTCAACTGCTCGATTTAGTTGGCATAGGGCGAGGGCCGCCACCTTCTCGCTCTTGGCGAGTTCGGCCAAAGAGTTTGTTATTTCACCGATTTCGAGATTACGATTGCCCCGGTAGTTTTTCGACGGCCGCACTTTTCCGATGTGATCCACGATCACAAGGTCGAGACTCTTGCCCTTTCTATCGAAGTCGGCGGCAACTCTCCTGACCCGGGCGCCGATCTCCGCCATCGTCAAACCGGGGCGGGAATCAATCACGGAAGGCAACGACGCCCGTCGAGCGCCGGCGCGCATAAACGTCTCCTTCTGCTCGTGATCGAGTTTGCCCCTAATTGCGTCGGCGTAGGGGATGCCGAAACCGTTCGCCCACGTCGCTTCGGAGGCGACCCGCATTAGCCACGTTTCGGTCGACATTTCGAGACTGAAAATTAGAACGCCATGGCCTTTGGACGCAACGTTCACCCCCAATGCCGAGGCGACACAAGATTTCCCCATGCTTGGGCGTCCGGCGAGAATTGTCAGATCTTCTCTGAACAAACCGCCCGCCAGGGCGTCGAGGTCCGTCAAACCTGTCGATATCCTTCGCGCATTCGATGGGTTTTGCAGCGCGTCCATCGCGGCGTTCATGGCGTCCGCGAATGAGAACAGCGTCTCCCGCCGGCTTGCTGATCGAGCAAGAAGCGCGTCGATCTCTTTCATGTGAGCCGCGAGGATATCGGCGGGCTTTACGCGAAGAGCGAGCGATTGTTGAGCGAGCCACTCCCCCTGGTCCTTAATCGTCCGGCGGCCACTGAATTCGATTATGGCGTCGGCTAGGTCATGGGGAGAGGAGTCGGTCGCCTGAGCATGCTTAAGGTGATCGAGAATGTTCGGACCTCCCAACGGATCGGGAGCAACCAAACAACTGAGCGTGACCGGTGAGACTGCTCGTCCTTCGCTCCGAAGTTCGCGCATCGCTTCGAACAGCTCGCCGTGTACGGGACTGAAAAAGTCCTCCTTGCGCACGCGGGACACGGCGTCGATTTGAGCGTTGTCTGCAAGAAGCGCAGCTAGCAAAGCCGTTTCGAAGGCTTCGTTGTGGAGATCAGCCAATGGCGTCCTCCCCTTTGGTAGAGAGGACGCTCTCCCGTATTTTTTGGAGCGCGAGGAATTCCCCGTGCGTGCGGATCAGTTCCTTTCCAATCGGCGACCCTTTGAGTTCCGCAACCCTTCCCTCAATATCGTCGCATGTAGGCGTATCGAGCGCTCTGTTGAGCAGCTTAACCAGCACGTCGCCCGACCTTCCCTTCGTCTGCAGCAGATATTCAAGGTCGAGTTTGAACCGTCTGCCGCCGGGATCTTTCGAAGGTAAGCGGCCCATCATAAAATCATCCGCGGATATTGCGGACAGGGCCAACGTCCATTTGTCGAGGCCACCGATTTCGCTCAACCTCGTTGAGAGGCGAGTTCGAATGTCAGTTGAGACAACGCGCGAGACGGTGAACCCGTGCGTCTTGGCCGCGGCGTTGTACATTTCGAGCGCAGCTTCGACGTTCGCGTTGAAGTCCCCGTTGGGGCGGGGACTTTTCCGCTCTGCCTCTTTCTTATCCTTAATATATATATTCCTGACCCCGCCAGGACGGGGACTTTTTGCGGGGTTTTCCCCGTTGGGGCGGGTACTTCCATTCAAAAAGTCCCCGTTGGGGGGAGGAACTCTAGTACCCGTTGGGACGGGGACTTCGCTGCCATTCTCCCCGCCAGGACGGGGACTTTTTATGCCCGTCAGAACGGGGACTTTTTGACCTTTCGCCACACGCATCGCCATTATCGCGGCGGTGATCTCGTCCTCGCTATACCGGCATACCGGAAGCACATAGTGCAGCAGTCGGCCGCGATGGAGATCGGGGAATGCGCGGCGCGACCAATCGACGTAATGCCACGCGCGCAGGTCGTAGAGAACGTTCTCTACTGTTTTTTCCGACAGCCCCTCTTCCTCACCGATGGCTCGCCGAGAACAATATGCCGTCCCTGTATCGTGGCTCATGTGCTCCATCAGGTTAAGGAGCACCTGCATGTGTGGCCGCGTGCATCTGGTATCGCGCACGGCGAGACCCAAGCGCCGAAATGATACAAGCACTAGCCCCTGGGAAAGGGCGTTTTCACGGTCGTCATCAAAACTAGGTTGGGGAATTACGATAGCGTCGCTCGCGGGCGACGGCTCAAAAAGCGTGCGCCTCATCAGCATGCGCCCCCCTCAGCCATCAACCGGCACGTTGCATAATTTTGGACGGAAACCGCCAACAACTGTTGCAGGAACAAATGGACGGGCTCACGTGAATCTGCGGTCATGAACAGGAACGGCACCGTGATCACGCCGTCGTCGCGCGCTTCAAGATTGAAATCGTTGATGAGGCGGCCGAGCGTGGCGGTGCAGCAATGGCCGGCGTTGTAGATCGCCGCGACCGAGGTCCGGAGGATCGCGCCGTCTGAAAACACGAACTCGAATAGCTCGTTGTCAAGCGGCGGAGTATTCACACACGCGCAAACGGCGTGTTTGGTAGCATTGTGCCGTGATTCATTCGGCGTTTTGTTTCGAGTGCGCGGCGCGCGGCGCTTTTTAACTGGCGGTTTCGTCGCCCGGTCCAGAGTCTCCACAACGTTTTCCTACTTGATACGATGCGAAAACATGGGGCTTGCATTTCGGCGCGGTGCACGCTATTTTCCAGATGCGACTTGGATTTGCGTGCATTGCGACTGATTCCATGTTTTCAGCGTCAGTTTGATCCACATTGTTCACGCGCCAGCGAGCGCCGCCGGCCTGCAACACAACTGACGCCACAACCAAACCCATTCCATCGCCCGCGATTCCCGTCGCGGGCTTTTTTTTACGCCGCGGCGCCCTCTGGCATCCGCAGTAGCCTGATTGAGCGGTGCACAAAGCGGCGCCGCTCGACAAATCCGGCGGCCTCCAACCTGTTCAAATGGTTGAAAATAGAACCCGTTGATCGAATTCCCGCTGCCCGCGCAATCTTCCCGAAACTCGGCCGATCCCCGCGCGCCTCGATTTCGCTGATCGCGCGCAAAACTCGCTTTTCATCTTCACGCAACGGCATCGTTTTCCTCCGCATTGCTGCGATCAATCTGCAATTGATTGTTGAATAATTCAAGATTAAACCTTTAATAAGTATAATAAATACAAATGTATAGAAGAATGTTTGCCACACTACACTTTGCAATGCCGCACGTATTCGCTATTGTCCTTCGTCATGATCTCACTTGCTGTGCGCGGAGATTTTTTGCTTCACTTGTCGAACGAACTGCGCGCAGCGAGCGCTTTTTCGCCCACGCATCTAGTTGCGCGGGGCTGTATACTGGAAAACGGCCACGATATTCAGAACTCGGGTCCGGTCCCGAGAACCGCATATTTTGCCAGCGTCGATTGAGAAGCAGAGATACCGTGAACTTCGCGAAGATATTGTGCCGCGCTTCCCCGGCGCATCCACGCGGGCCATGCATCTGAGGTTCTGGTCATCGAGCGCCATCCGCCGTTAACTGTCGATGGATGGAGATTGACGCTCTCCGCTCACACAGTCACCCTAATTAAGTGGTCCACTTTTGAGCGGGCGGCCTTAGTCTTCGATCGGCCTGAGATTGAACGTGTGGCATTGTTGCTCCTCCAGCGCGACGGACGCTTCATGCGAAGCAAAACAACGTTCAACGAAATCGCTTCTGCCTTCGAGGCGCCACTCCAAAACAACAGCGTCTATGGCCGACTGCCTTGCGAGGCCCTCGGACATCTTGGTTAGGACGGCTCTCACGATTTGGCTTTTGAACTCTGATTGCGCCATTTGAGCGCGAAAAACGGTGCGTGCTTCAAGCCACTCTGGAGCAACATCTCCATGTTTGGTGCAGGCGGCTTCAATCGTTTTTTCATCGATGAAGCATTCCTTCCAGCGATCGACGACCCGCCGCCGGGCCTCTCTTGGCTCCAATCCCGAGCGTCTTAATTCTTCAAACTCAATCGCGATCTCGATATCTCGAAGCCAATTACTCTTCGGACGGCGCCCAGACTTTTTCTGGTCAGGCAGTGCATTACCCATAAGATCAAATCGAAACGGAAGACCGTTTTTTTGAGGCTTCCAAGATTCATCGTTCTTGCCTCTCTTTCCTGCTCTAAATGCCATCGCAAGTATTCTTGCAGCCTCGGGTTCTATTGGCACACCTCTTTCAAGAAGATCGACAAGGAGGTCCACTTTTTGATGTGCGAGTTGTTCTATCGCGGGATACCACGCTGACGATTTCCATGGTGGCGTCGGCGCTTCCGGCTCTCCAAAAATGTCTGGGCTAGGTGCGGGGATGTGATCGTTATCCATACATTGCGCCCTCCGAGGCGCTTCTCATGAGGGGCGCCCGGCGCTCAATGTCATCACGCCTGGAGAGTTTTCGGTTATGGCTTGCGAGACGAAGCAGCACACCTTGTCGGCGGCGGCGAGCAGTGTCGCATCGGCCTTCAAAACGTAGGATCGCGTCACGTTGGCGCCGCGCTTGCTGTGACCGAGCAAAGCGGAGACGGTGCTTTCATGCAAACCGCAGTCATCTTCGGCAGCGCTCGCAAAGGCGTGGCGGAGATAATGCGGCGAATATTCAAGAAGAAGCCGTGCCCAGGCCCTCTTAAATCCAGCATAGGCCTGATCCCGCTCTCCTCGGGTCCCAGGAAACACAAAGGCGCTATTGGGGGCTCGCCTGGCGGCGAAGCCCTTTAACTCGCGCAGGATCGCCAACGCTTCCTGCCCTACCGGTCGCAAGGGGCCGCTCTTAACGCGGTTCGGATTGAACCGGACGCAGCGGCCGTCAAAATCCACCTCGGCCCATCGCAAGCTCACAATTTCATCGAGCCGACAGCCGGTGAGGGGCAGCAATTTGGCGATTGCGACAGCCTGCCAAGCCAAGCCGTTCGCTTCCACCTTTTCAATCGCTTTCCCGTAGGCGCGCCAGCCATCCAATTCGAGCCGGAACTCGCGGCGCGTGTCGGCGGGCATTCCGATGCCGTGCGCCGGATTCGGCCCCTCGGGGCGATATCCGTGTCGGATCGCGTGGGTGACCATTCCGCCGAGAAGACCGACTGAACGCTTTGCGGCGATGAGGCCCCCCTCAACGATGGACTTGCCGCGTTTCCTTCCCGTAGCCTCGATCCTGGCGGTTTTGCCGCGCACGACTTCTTCGAAGAAGCGCCGGACTTGGGCTTGCGTCAGATCCTTCACGAGCTTGTCGCCCAACAGCGGCTTGATGTGAGCCGAGATGCGGCTCTCATCCTGATGGAGGGTCGAGGCTTTCTTCGGCTTGCCCGTTCGTGTGGCGACCATGCCGCCGCGAGCTGCTTCCATGTATGCGTCGCACAACTGCGCGACCGTAATGGCCTCCCGCTCCTGCTGGACGAGTTCGGCGGGATCGACGCCCTGATCCACGAGGCGCAAAAGACGCTTCGCTTCAACGCGCGCTTGCTCGGGCGCCCAAGCGCCGTATCTTCCCAGGGTCAATTTCCGAGCGCGACCTTGCGCGGTTCGATACATGACCACGAAACTTTTGACGCCGGATGGCTTGACCCTGAGGCCGTATCTGGGAACGTCGTCGTCCCAATAGACAACATCGCGGCCGTTCGCTTGGAGGGAATCAATCGCTTTGATTGTTAGTCGCATTGGAGTATCAATTGACCGTCGGGGTAGCGCTGGGGTAGCAGTAAGATGCAATTGACGGCAATGACCGTCAATCAACAAGGTACGATCTGAGCGAATAAAATCAGTGATTTGTGTGGAAAATCCATCTGCGGCAACGAAGGGAAATGATATGTGGATAACCTTGCCAAGGTTAGGGTCGGGCGTTCGAATCGCCTCGCCCGCTCCAATAAAATCAAAGACTTAGCGGTTTACCCAACGCTAAAAATTCATCCATGTGAGCAATGCGTGAGCGCCAACCGCGATTTGAGGGCTGGCCGCTTGCCGCGAAAGAGGCTAATCAGCCGCCCGCCCTGACCGCTGATTTCCCGCTTACCATGAAAGAGGCTTCCCCGGGGATAAAGGCCGGATGGTGCCCAAATGACACCTTAACAGTTTCAAGCTTCTCTACACTCTTCATCGCGATTTAGCGTGGAGTTGCAGAAATGAAAATTCTTCTAGTTTTAGTTGTTGCTATCATCGGTTTGGCGGGCTGCGCCACAACGCAGGCGGAAAAACCGCCTACCCCTAAGTTTACCCCTTCAACGTTCCGGCCTGTGAACGGCAAAACCTTCAAGTCTGAGCAGGCTTCTATCGATGCCGCAACGGTTAGTTACCAAGTGTGCAAGGCGCGCGCTCTTCAGGTGGGGGCGGGGGTTGCCATCCCTTCTGCTGTTCCACCGCCTTCGCCGCGAGTGAGCGCAAGCGCTTCAATAGGAAATTCAAATACGGCACCCTTCAAGCCTGATGGCTTGGATATGAGCGCCATAATAGCCGCGCAACAGGCTGGCGATGCGATGCGCGATAGAGGCAATTTGATAGATGCAACCTTTCTGGGGTGTATGGGCCAAGAAGGGTGGATTTTGCGGCAGTAAGCGGGCTGTTCGCTCTTAAGCCGCGAACGAAGCGGTCATGACGCGGACCTTTCGCCGTCCGCGCCACGGAAGAAGCTCAGCCCCTATTTCTTTCCTACTTTAGGGGTTTACGCGCCCAGCCCTTGGCCGCAGGCCGTGCACGCGCGATGCCAAGCAATTCATGGTCTTCTTCCACCCAACGCCTTTCATACATTGTGACTGTGCCAAGGTTTTCGAAAAAATCCATCTCAGCACCGGCGTAGCCATCGACTATGCAGCCGCCTGGATAAATATGTTCAATTGTGACTTCCATGATGTACATCCTTACGTCCAGGACGCCCCATGCGTATTTCACGGCAGGGCGAAGGTGCGCCATGGCCCAAATGTCACGCCACGTGATCGTTAGATAGCCCTTATGATCGCGGATCGCGGCGACGTATTCCGTGAGCCTTTCGGCCTCATGGAGCCCATAGTCCTCAAGAAGCTTAGCCCAAAGATAGCCCATCTTATTCGCCCCAAAGCCCGATCATATTGGGACAGCCACCGGTCAAACGCCCAGCGGTTCCAGCGAAGGTCACACCTCGCGGACTGGTTTGAGCAGGTTCGCTGTGAACGCGTTGGAGGTTGACGATCCGGGCTCCAGGGGCTTCGCGCCCCGCCATTCATGGCCCGGATTGCTGCAATCCGAACGCTACGAGGCTGAACAGCTCCGCTTCCGGGCAGCATGAGGCGAGCGAGACCCGGATGCGGCTTGCGGTTTCAGTAATGCGGCCGGCGATTTTCAGCAGCCGCAAGCGAATGGTGGCGAATTCGCTTTGCCGGGCAGGGTTCCGGTATATGCACTCACCAATCCCCTCATTTTAGATGAGACCGAAAGCGCCTGAGAAAGCAGGGCTTTGGCGCAGGAGGTCCCGGTATCGCTCGACGAGGGGCAGCAACCTCTCGTCCGGCATGTTGGGGATCAGATCGTAGAGCAGGCAGCGTTGCCGGAACAGGGAATGGACGCGACGCTTGGTAGTGCTTGTTCTCAGTTGCCGGTCCATTCCAAGGCTTTCGCCGGCGGCGCCCAAGAGCGTCAGCAGCAAAATGGCGAACGCGTTGAGGAGCAGGAGGCGGTCGCGGCGTTGCGGATCGTCGATCCTCAGTGCGCTCATGCCCATGCCAAAACGCAGATCCTTGCTGTCTCGAAAACTGGGCTCGACGGTCCAGCGTCTGGAATAAAGCTTGACGATCTGCGGCGCGGATAACCCGCGGTCGCTACTGTGTTTTGGGGTCATTATGGCCATCACAGAAAAGAGTGCTTTTCGGACAGCTTTCTAACCACGTTTCCTTGCCGGCTCTGCTCTGGCGCGTTCCGCCTACTTCGTAATCCTCATTCTGTGATCCTAAAAACGGCAGTTGACCCTTGTGCCGCACCGATGAAGCGGCGGTTCAACTTAGCCGTCTGTCACATGACGGCAACTGCTGTTTCTAGGTTTATTCTGTTTAGCTTGAGTCAGACAGCATGCCTGTCCTTGGCCGCCGCCACAATTTCCGCAAGGACTGAAACAGCGAGTTCTACTGGCTGCTTTGCATGGGGAATCATGCCCGCTGGCGTCCGCAGCGTCATCATGGCGGCAGGATCGACGCCCATCGCGGCAAGCGCCCTCCGACGCGCCTGGCGGGTTCCGCTACTGCCAACGGCGCCGAGATAAAAACACTTGCTTTTCAAGAATAGCGGCAGCAGCGGCAGTTCCCAGTCGTGATCGTGGAAGAGGAGAACGCCTGCGGTCCAGGCATCCAGCTTGAGCGCTGGCGGCGGGCAGCCAAGGGTGAGGCGGCGCGCAGCAAAACCGTGCCGCGCCGCTTGCTCTATCAGACGGGTCTCCGGCGTCAGGATTTCCACATCGATGTCCGCCGTGCAGGCCAACCGCGCTAATATTGCCGCCGCCGGTCCCACACCGGCGATGACAAGCTTGAGGCGGGGCCGGTAGGCGCGCGCAAATATAGTTTCGTGGCGTGCGGTTCTCAGTAGCTCCGCGCCCGTCAGGTCACGGGTGACCAGAACCGACTTTCCATCGGCGAGACCGGTCTTCAAGACCACGGGTCGCCGCGCGGTCAGCTCAGCAAGGATCCGTTCAGTCAGCCGAGTTGACAGGCTTGTGTCGAAATAAATATCCACCCCGCTGCCGCAAGGTAGCGCAATATCGAAGTATTTCGAGCCTTTGCCATAGCGCACCAGCCGGTTTTTGTGATCGAGTATGGCGCCCTGGGCCTCCGCGACGACTACGCCCTCCAGGCACCCGCCTGAGATATACCCCGCCGCAGAGCCATCCTGGGCGATGGCCATTTGTGCGCCAAGCGCCCTCGGGAAGGAGCCGTCGATCGCCACCAGGGTGGCAAGCGCCGTCCGCAAGCCTCGCCGCCGCCAGTCCAGCATTTGAGGCAGGACATTCTCCGCCGGAACGATCCAGCGCTCGCCCGCTCTCGCGCTTTCCGGCTCGACCGCCGCGGCGTCAGCCTGCTCCACCGCGATCGTCACGGCCCGTTCTCCCTCATCCCCTCGCCGTGAGAGGCAAGCGTTTCAAACACGGACAGATCGTCCGGCGTGTCGATGTCTGTCACGAAATGATTGTTCGCGGCCTCATATCGGCATGCGCGCCGTGGGTTGGCGTCGATAAAACTCCGGCAGTCCGCGCCGGAGCCGGCGGCGGCGATCTCCTGAATGATATGCGGTGGGAACACCGCTGGATTGCCGCGCGCGCCTCGATGATAGGGGATCAGAATGCGCTCGCCGCCGCTCCGGCCAAAGGCCCGCAGCAAGCCGGCAATATCGGCGGCCGTCAGCGCGGCCTGATCGGCCAGCGCCATGAGGACGGCGTCGTACCGTCCGGTGAGGCTGCCGAGCCCGGCGCGGACCGATGCCGCCTGCCCATCGGCAAAGCGTGGATTTTGGACGATTGTCAGGGGCAGACCTTGGAGCGCTTCACACACCCGTTCAGCCTCATACCCGACAACTGCGTAAACATGCGTGCAGGCCGCCAGATACGCGCGCGCAACCCGCCGCACCATCGGCTCGCCCTGGATTTCGATGAGCAGCTTGTTCCGCAGCCCCATTCGGCGCGAAAGGCCGGCGGCCAGCAGTACCGCGGCGGAGTTCAGAGAGGCGGCAGTCACTCTCACAAAAGCCTTCTCCTCCCAATCGGCGAGACGATCGACGGAGCTACGCAAAGAAACCCTCAATGCGGATGGGAAGATTTCGGATGCGCTTGCCGGTCGCGTGATAGACCGCGTTGGTGACGGCGGCGTTCGTGCCGGCGCCCTGATCGCACCCCTCTTTGCTGCCGGTCAGCGCGATATGCTCACGCAAGGCGTCAAGCAACGTCGTTCGTGTGTCGGGGGGCAACCGGTAATCGTCGCGGTTGACACGCAAGCGCAAGGCGACAAGATCGCGAGGATTGTTGGGCTTCCTCCCAATCGCGTTCTCCGCCTCTGCTTCTCTCTGCAAGAAGGGACTTGCGAAAGCGGCAGCCATGCCGCCCCGTAGCAGGGTGCGCCAACTCACAGAGGAATTAGGAGCACGCTCGTCAACGCAATCGCTGCTTTTATCTTCGACGATCATGAATCGAACCCCTGAAGCACCGCGGCCTCCCGGAGAGCCCGCGTTTGAGACGGCTCCAACCCAAAAAATTGAAGCACAGGAGCGGCTATTTCGTTCCAGCCACGGCCCCTGATTGCGTTCGAAGGGCTGGCCGATAATCGTTGCATACGGGTCCGTACGACGGCTTAGGCGCTGCAGGACAGCGACTATCGCGACGCCAAGCCAATAATTGTTGCGAATCCATCAAGGGGGGGCGGGCTTTTGCCGCATCCGCCAGGACGCCCGCTTAGAATTGAGCGACCTCCGGCATATTATCTCTTTGAAATGATCCGAAATTCTTCTGACGACTGGGATAGTCCCCGAGCGGCGCAACCATACCCCGAACGCATAGCCTAATTCCAAGGTTGCATACCTCGTGTCCCGGCGCTTGATTTCGATCAGCTCCCGGCGCCGCCAAAGCTGTAATCAATAATAGTAATAAAAGCCATATGCTGGGAGGAACCGATGCAAGCAATCCAGCACGAGCTCGATGAAATCGAGCGGCGCTTCAGTATCGACCGGCGTGACTTTCTGACGTTCTGCACCGGCGTAGCGGCCACGTTGGGTCTGCCGGCGGGCGCCGCCGCTGAGGTCGCCGAGGCCATCGTCAGTAAGAGCCGGCCCTCCGTCATCTGGCTGCATCACCAGGAATGCACCGGCTGTACCGAGTTGCTCTTGCGCGCCGAGCATCCCACGCTCGAAAAGCTGATCCTCGACATCATTTCGCTCGACTATCACGAGACGCTTTTCGCCGCCGCCGGCCACCAGATCGAAGCGGCGAAACGCGCCGCGATGGAGAAGAACAAGGGCAAATATCTGCTCGTGGTCGAAGGCGCGATCCCCATGAAGGATGGCGGCATCTACTGCAAGATCGGCAACCGCACCTCGCTCGAGCTGACGCGCGAGGCAGCGGCCGGTGCCGCGGCCGTCGTTGCGCTCGGCTCCTGCGCGTCGTGGGGCGGCATGCCATCCGCCCCGCCGAACCCGACCGGCTCCGTGGGCGTCGCCGAGGCGCTGGGCCGCAAGGACATCGTCACCATCCCCGGCTGTCCGTCGAACCCCTATAACTTCCTCGCCTGTGTGGTTCATTTCCTGACTTTCGGCAAGCTTCCGCCCACCGACGGCCTCGGCCGCCCGCAATTCGCCTATAGCCGCCTCGTTCACGAAAACTGCGAGCGGCGCGCCCATTTCGACGCCGGGCGCTTTGCGCTGGAGTTCGGCGACGAGAACCATCGCAAGGGCTATTGCCTCTACAAATTGGGCTGCAAGGGGCCTGAGACCTACGCGAACTGTCCCGCCGTGCTGTTCGGCGACGTCGGTATGCAGTCGTGGCCGGTTGGAACGGGCCATCCCTGCATCGGATGCACGACGCAGGGGATCGGCTTTACGAAGCCCATCCACGCCTTGGCCGACCTCACCAACCAGCGGCCTCCGGTGATGTATCCGCACATCGCCGAGGAACAGGGCTACGGCGCGGGCATGGCGGCGGTTGCGGTGCTCTCCGCCGCGGCGGGCGCGGTGGCCGGATCGGTCGCGGTTCTCTCCAGGAAACTCGGCAGGATCGAGACATCGAGCCGCGAGGAGTAGCTCCCATGACAGTCAATCGTCGCGAATTCCTGACCGAAGGCGTGGGTGGAGTTGCGGTCGCGGCTGCATGCGCCACGATCTGGGTGGACCCGGCCGAGGCGAGAGGCAACAAGACCGTCCCCGGCGACGCCATCGGGCTCCTCTACAATTCGACGCTGTGCATCGGCTGCAAGGCCTGCATGTCGGCGTGCAAAACCACCCACGGCTTGCCCGTGGAGGACAATCTCGGCCAGAAGCTTTGGGACACGCCTTTCGAGCTGTCGGGCAAGACCTACACCGTCATCAAGCTCTATCAGGATGGAACCTCGGAGCATAAGGACCGGGAGAAGGACGGCTTCGCGCATATCAAGCGGCAATGCCTGCACTGCATCGATCCCTCCTGCGTGTCGGTCTGTCCCGTCACCGCGATGACCAAGGATCCCGCCACCGGCGTGGTCAGCTATAATGCCGAAGCTTGTATCGGCTGCCGCTATTGCGTCGCCGCCTGTCCGTACCGCGTTCCCCAATTTCAGTACGACACGCCAACGCCGCAGATCGCCAAATGCCAATTCTGCAAGGAGGAACTCGCCAAGGGCGATATTCCCTCCTGCGCCAAGGTCTGCCCGACCGGCGCAACACTCTTCGGCAGCTACAAGGCGCTGACCGGCGAGATCGAACGCCGCAAGGCGATGACGCCCGGCGATAAGAACCTCTTTCCGAGGCGCACGGTCGACTCCGGCGACACCCACGAACGCGCCGCCGCCGAATACACGCCCGAGGTCTACGGCGAGAAGATGCTGGGCGGCACGCAGGTGCGCTACCTCTCCGGCGTGCCCTTCGCCAAGCTCGGCATGCCGACCGGCCTGCCGGATCTGTCCTATGCCGCGGTGTCGGAGAACTTGCAACATAGGCTCTATGGCGGGCTTATCGCTCCCGCAGTCGCCTTGTTAGGTCTTGTCGGGGCGGCCTATCGCGGCGCCAAGGAGTATCACGAGGAGGAGGCTCCCCATCGGCCGCGCGCCCGGATGAGCGCGCCCGTCGGCGGCAAGCTCATGGGCATGTTCACCACGGTGCTGGGCGTGTTCGCCGCGATCGCGGTCTTCTTCCTGGCGCGGCGCTTCGCCGAAGGGCTTGGCGCGGTCACCAACATCTCGAACGGCTACCCCTGGGGCATCTGGGTGGTCTGGGACGTCGTCATCGCTACGGGCTTCGCCTGCGGCGGCTACGCCATGGCGCTCGTCGTCTACATTCTCAACAAGGGCGAATTCCATCCCCTTGTCCGGCCAGCGCTCACCGCGTCCGTATTCGGCTACAGTCTGGGCGCCGCTTCGGTGCTGATCGACCTCGGCCGTTATTGGAACTTCTGGCACACGCTGTCGCCAGCCTATTTCAATCCGAACTCGGTGATGTTCGAGGTCGCGGCCTGCATCTCGCTCTACATCCTCGTATTGTGGATCGAATTCTTCCCGACCTTCCTCGAATGGCTCGGCCGTCACAGCCTGCAACGGTCGTTCAACCGCATCGTGTTCCTGTTCATCGGCCTTGGCGTGCTCTTGCCCAGCATGCATCAAAGCTCGCTCGGCTCGCTCCTGATCGCGATGGGATACCAGGTCCATCCGCTCTGGCAGACGCAGATGCTGCCGGCGCTGTTCCTGCTCACGGCCATCTGCATGGGCTTCGCCGTCGTCATCCTGGAAGCGACGCTCGCGGCGGTCGGCTTCGGCCGGGACATCTTCGACGACCTCGATTTGCTGTCGAAGATCGGCCGGATCATCTCGGGGATCCTCTTCGTCTATATTGGGCTGCGCTTCGGGGACCTCGCCTGGCGCGGGGAGCTTCCACACCTGTTCGACGCCGGCCTCCTGAGCGTGATGTTCTGGATCGAGATCGCGCTGTTCGCGTACCCGGCGATAACGCTCGCCATTCCCGCCCGGCGGCGGCGTCTGTCGAAGCTGTTCCCCGCCGCGGCCAGCATGCTCGCCGGCGCCGTGCTCTACCGGATCGACGCCTTCCTCGTCGCCTACCAGCACGATTCAGCCTGGCATTACTTCCCGTCGGCGCCGGAGATCCTGGTCACGCTTGGCGTCATCTCGATCGAGGTGCTGGCCTACATCTTCTTCGTCAAGATCTTCCCAATCCTGCCCGGCCAGCCGGCCTCGCACATTCGTTGATGGGCGCCTCACTACCAAGGAGACCTTAAGTGTCCACAAGAATAACAATCGATCCCGTTACCCGCATCGAGGGGCATCTCAGGGTGGACGTCGAGATCGACGGCGGCAAGGTGTCGAAGGCGTGGTCGTCGGGGCAGATGTGGCGCGGCGTCGAACTGATCCTCGTCGGCCGCGACCCGCGCGACGCCTGGGCGATCACCCAGCGAATTTGCGGCGTCTGCACGACGGTTCACGCCATCGCGTCGGTGCGCGCGGTCGAGAATGCGTTGCAGCTCGAAGTGCCGCTGAATGCGCAGTTCATCCGCAACATGATCGTGGCGGCGCATGCAATCCACGATCATATCGTCCACTTCTATCACCTCTCCGCGCTCGACTATGTCGATGTGGTCTCGGCGCTCAAGGCCGACCCCGTGAAGGCCGCCGCCTGGATCGAGCAGTACACCGACTGGCCGATGAACGGCAAAGAGGTGATGAAGGCGACCCAGGAGAAGCTGAAGGCGTTCGTCGGAACCGGTCAGATCGGGCCGTTCACCAATGGCTATTGGGGCCATCCGGCGATGAAGCTCACGCCGGAAATCAATCTCGTCGCGGTGGCGCATTACCTCCAGGCGCTCGAAGTGCAGCGTCAGGCCAACAAGATCGTCACCATCCTCGGTTCGAAAACGCCTCACATCCAGAACATGGCGGTGGGCGGCGTATCGAACCCGATCGCGGTCGACAGCCAGTCCGTGCTGACGGTCGACAGGCTGATGGCGATCAAGACCCAGATCGACAAGCTCGCCGACTTCGTCAACAAGGTCTACCTCATCGACGTGGCGGCGGTCGGCTCTGTCTATGCGGACTGGACGGGCTACGGCGCGGGCGTCACCAACTACCTCTCGGCGCCGGACTTCCCCATCGACACCAAGGGGACCGAGTTCATGTATCCCGGCGGGTACATCCCCGGCGGCGATCTGGCGAAATACCAGCCGATCAAGAGCTTCGGCGACGATTTCCTCGCCAAGGGCGTCGAGGAGTCGGTCAAGCATTCCTGGTATTCGTACACGCAGGACGGCCCGCTTCATCCCTACAAAGGCGAGACCAAGCCGCAATACACGGACTTCCAGGACGAGGGCAAATATTCCTGGCTCAAGGCGCCGACATTCTACGGGAAGCGGGCGCAAGTCGGGCCTCTCGCGGCGGTGCTGAACGCGGTCGCCGCGGGGCATCAGCCGACGACCGCGCTTGTGACCAAGGTGCTCGACACGGTGTCGGCGCTGGTCGGAAGCAAGGTCGGCGTGGCAGCGCTGCATTCCACCATCGGCCGCCACGCCGCGCGGGCGGTGCGCTGCGCCATCATGGTCGATCTGCTCCAGACCAACTGGCAGAAGCTCATCGACAACATCGGCAAGGGCGATCTCGCCACCTTCAACAAGCCCGTCTTCCCGAAAGGCGAAATCATGGGCTTCGGTTTCCACGAGGCGCCGCGCGGGCTGCTCTCGCATTGGACCGTCATCCGCGACGGCAAGATCGCGAACTATCAGTGCGTGGTGCCTTCGACCTGGAACGCCGGCCCGCGCGCCGAGGATGACGCGCCGGGGCCTTACGAGGCGTCGCTTATGGACAATCCCGTGGCCGACCCCGAAAAGCCGCTGGAGGTGCTGCGCACCATCCACTCCTTCGATCCTTGCATCGCCTGCGCCGTGCATGTGCATGACGAGGACGCCGGACAGGCCGTGCAGGTGCGGGCGCTGTAGCCGGCGTGGGCAAGCGTGAGATATTTGGCCTCATTCGACAAGGATGAGGCCGAGCGCTCTCAACGGGCTGAACCTCATGGTGAGTTCGTCGAATGGGCCGCATCTTTGTTTAGGTTCTGGAAGAGGCGGCGCATGCGCGCGGTGGTTCTCGGCGTCGGCAATATTCTCCTCTCGGACGAGGGCATCGGCGTGCACGCCGTCAATGCGCTCGCCGCGCGTTACGAAATTCCAGCCGGGGTCGATATCATCGACGGCGGCACATCCGCAATGGATTGCCTCGATCAGATCGCCAGCGCCGATCTCCTCCTGATCGCGGACTGCGTGCGCGGCGGGCGGGAGCCGGGCGCCTTCGTGCGGCTCGGAGACGGAGCGCTCAAGGCGTTCTTCCGGACGAAGATTTCGCCGCATCAAGTCGGCCTGTCCGACGTGCTCGCCACGCTGGCCTTGCATGACCTTTCTCCGGTCCGCACCGTGCTCGTCGGCGCCGAGCCGAAATCTCTGGCGCTCGGGTTGGAGCCGACGCCCGAACTCGCGGCCATCCTTCCGGCGCTGGTGGAGGCTCTGGCCGCCGAGCTTACCGCGGCCGGGTTCAGGCTTGAGCCTCGGATCCTTCCGCAGGCCGCCGAATAAGGGAGAAAGCCGCATGTGCATTGGCGTTCCTATGCGCATCGTCGAGAGCGACGGCTTCACGGCTCTATGCGAGCGGCGCGGCGAACGGCGGCGCGTGAATGTCATGCTCCTGGAAGAGGCGCCGGCGGGCGCTTGCGTGCTGGTCCACGTGAACAACGCCGTGCGCTTCCTCGACGAGGATGAGGCCCAACTCATCGATGAAGCCCTGGACGAGCTTGCCGTCGCCCTCGCTAACCACGCGGGCGCTCATTTGTTCTGACGCATCAGCGCCGCGTGATGAGACATATCGCGGCCGTGCATCGCGCCAGCGGCATGCCAGAGTAGCCGCTGGCAGGCTTCTCAACATAGAAAACCTATCGCGGCATCCTAGACCGATTTCGGGCGGAGTTAAGCTGGCGGTCCGTGATTGGCAGCAGGGGATCCCGGCTCGGGAACGGCCAGCCCGCGAGCGGCGCCGCAGCCGCTGGGCGCGCAGGATCGCGAGCAAGACGGTTCGAGCCAATTGCAAAACAGGGCCGTCGCGCTGGCTTATTCCTTCTGAGGGGGATGGGGTGAGGCGCGCGCGCTCCGAGTCAGGCATGGTGCTTTTGTGAAGAACCACCAGCCGAATCGGAACACGGACATGCGGGAGATGCTAACCAGCGCCTGGAGCCACGTTCGTCTCTCCGGAAGAGCGCCTCGCCGTCGAGGGGAAGGCCCAAGCGGCGGGTCTCACTGTATCGCAGCGCTCAGCCAGCCCATCAACTCGACCGCAGATCAGCAGGCTTTCTTGTGTCTCTTGAAGGTAATCGCCGATCTCGCGCGGCCTCCTCAAACTGTGGCTCAGCACAAAGCAAGGGGACGGCATCGATTTCGCCGCAAAGCCGCTCGATCGGTCACCCCAGCCAGTTGCAAGACAACCTCACGATTGCGCCAATTGGCCATAGCCCTTGTGTTTGTAAGTAACCCATGCGCGTACAGTGCATGTGGCCCGTCAGTGAACTGGTGTTTTTACACAACAGGGGCGCGCCAAAGTTGTAAGTTGCGGGCCGGCCTCGCGCCATTTGACAAAAATCAAAAGCATTTTGAGCAAGAAACACCTATGCTGCTAAGTATAGGTTTAATGAGCGAGAAAGCGAAGCAGCGTGTCAGGACATGATCAGGCGCCGGAGCCCGGTGAGTGTGTTGGAAGGTTTCAAACGCGGTCCGCTTTGACGGAAGAACTCGAAGTTTTCCGAGACGCCTTGGTTGTCGCTAATATGCATGCCCCCCGTCGCGCGAGACTCTTCTAGCTCTCGAAAATTGGCTTTGCGGGAAATTGACATGAACCCATCCGTCACCGCCAATATTATCGATCTATCGCATTGCGACCGTGAGCAGGTCCAGTTCTCCGGCGCCGTGCAGCCGCATGGTTGCATGCTGGTAATCGAGGACAGCTCGCTGCGCATACTACAGATGTCTGCCAATTGCCCAGAAATGCTCGGGCTATCCCTTGACAAGCTGCGTGCCGGCACGCTGGAGGCTGTGCTCCAGGCGCAAACCGCTTCCGTCGCACAGCGCCTCCAAGAAGAACCGCTCGACGGCGGCCCGGTCTATCTGACGCACCTGAAGTCGGCGGAGATGCGCACGAAGCACACCCTGAACCTTTTCGCCCATCGCAGCAGCGGCGTGATTATGCTTGAATTCGAGATCGCTCCCGATGGCGTCCGGCCCGCGATCGAACTCTATTCGGAACTGCGTGCAACAATCGCGCAATTGAAAACGGAGAAGACGCTGCAATCGTTTTTCGATCTGGCCGTATCGCGCATCCAGCACTTTACCGGCTTCGAGCGGGTGATGGCGTATAGGTTCCTTGAGGATGGCAGCGGCCAGATCCTCGCCGAGTTGGTGAAGGACGGATTTCAATCCTATTTGGGGCTGCATTATCCCGCGAGTGATATTCCCGTCCCGGCCCGGCGTCTGTTTGGTCTCGCCTCCCTTCGGCATCTGCCTAATGCCGATTATGAACCGGTCCCGCTTCTGCCGGAATACCTTTCCGGTAAAGGTGAGCCGCTCGATCTCAGTTACTCCATGCTCCGCAGCGTGTCAGCAATGTACACCGGCTATCTCAAGAACATGGGGGTCCAGGCGACCATGATGATGCCATTGATGAAGGACGGCGTGCTTTGGGGCCTGCTTGCCTGTCATCACGAGAGTTCGCCGCGCCATGTGCCCTATGAAATGCGCACGGCCGCGGAATTTCTTGCGCACATGATCTCGCTTATGATGGCCGCGAAGGAAGACACCGAGAGTTTCGCCTATCGCTTGCGCATGAAGGCCGCTCTCGACGACATGGCGCGCTCGCTCAACGAGCGCCCCGATCTTCACTTTGGCCTCGGCGGCGGGAACGGCCGGGCAAGCATAAGCGATTATATCGAAGCGGGCGGCGCCGCTCTCATAACAGAGGGGCTCATTACCCGCTTTGGAGACACGCCGTCTGGCGCCGATCTAAAGGACCTTGCCGTTTGGCTTTCGGCGAATCCGGACCTGGTCTTCGCCACCGATCGCTTGCCGAAACTCTATCCACATGCTGCGTCATACACCAGAACGGCTGCCGGAGTTCTTGCCGTCCGCTTGTCAAAGCGGCGGGCGGAATACGTGATGTGGTTTCGCCCCGGGCAGGCCGAAACCGTCTGTTGGGCAGGCGATCCGCAGAAGCCCGTCGAAGTAGATACGAGCGGCGGGGCGATTTGCCTGATGCCGCGCAGATCTTTCGCTCTATGGAAGGAAAGCGTCGAGGGACGCGCAAAGCCCTGGGCGGATTTCGAGATCAAGGCCGCCGCCGACCTCCGTTGGATCACCTTCGACGTCATCCAGACGCGCGCCGAGGAGGCCGAACAGGCCGCCAAAGCGAAATCGGAATTTCTGAACAACATGTCGCATGAATTGAGAACGCCGATGCATGCAATCCTTAGCTATTCTGACATGAGCCTTGCCGGGTTTGGCGCCGACGAGCACAAAACTATCAAGAAATATATCCGCAATATTCGAACCTCAGGTAAGCGCCTGCTTGGGTTGCTAAATAACCTCCTTGACCTCTCTAAAGCGCAAGCCGGCAAGATGGAATATAGACAGCAATCTTGCGACCTCAAGGATCTAATCGAGCAGTCGCTTATTGAACTCAATCCTCTTATTGCAGAAAAGACCTTGTCAATAAATATGCAAATAACTGCTGAAAGCACGATTGCCGTATTTGACGAGCAGCGTCTGCTTCAGGTGCTGGTGAATATTATTTCCAATGCAATTAAGTTTTCTGACAGAGGAAAGGCGATCCAGATTCATGTTTTGGACGGCCAGATGACAAGCGGCGAAAGGGCTATATGTTTCCGCGCAACCGACGAAGGACCGGGTATTCCCGAATCCGAACTCAAAACCGTGTTCGATAAATTCAGCCAGAGCAGCACGACCAAAACCGGCGCGGGCGGCACGGGGCTTGGACTCGCCATCTGCCAGGAGATCATCGAAGCCCACGGCGGCGAAATATGGGCTGAAAACGCAATAACTGGAGGCGCGGTTTTTTGTTTCTCGATCCCCCAGTTGGATATCAGGGAATAGGAAATAGCCATGTCTAACAAACCAAAGGTTCTTGCAGTCGAAGATGAAGAATTCAATCTCGATATTCTGGAATATCACCTGTCCAATGCTGGCTATGACGTCATCGCTGCACAGGACGGTGCGATTGCGGTCCAAAGACTGGAAGAGATCCCGGATATCGATGTGATTGTGCTCGACCGCATGATGCCGAACATGGATGGGATCGAGTTCCTCAAAATTATCAAGGCAGACCCAAGATACCGGGGCATACCTGTTGTGATGCAAACAGCGGCGGCTCTTGCTGAGCAAGTGCGGCATGGCGTTGAAGCGGGCGCTGACTATTATTTAACCAAGCCCTACGATCAGGCGGAGCTTCTTGGCATGGTTAAATCTTCACTAGAGTACGCAACGCTTGTTCGCAAGGTCAACTCCGAAACCCAGGACAAGAGCCGCATCGAAGCAAAAAGTAGATTGGAGAGCATTGTCATCGCTGGATACGAGCAAGCCCTGGAGGAGGGGCTTTCGCCTAATCTGGCGCTTCGTATCATACTCGACTGGGCCGCCAGAGAAACTGCACAGTTGGCGATAGCGATTGGGCCTGGCGTTCATCGGAATGGATCGGAGACCTTGCCGGCGATTGCGGGATGGGGCCGCAACAGCTGATAGCAGCCCGATCATGCGTGTTTCTTGGAGGCATAGCGATGCGCGTCGATCCCCCCCGGCGGACGCGCAGACCGCATTGGGCCTGTGCGGTGTCCGGCTTGAGATCGACAAAGGCTAGCCGCGCCCGCGCGACATCGTGATCCAACGACTGCCGTTGCGCATCTTCGATGAACGTCAAAAGGGTCCCGGCCGCCATGTTCTGGCGAACCCGACTCGCCGGCCGTGGGGATGTCCTTTCACTGCCCTGAATCAATTTGCCGCGTCGGGCTCAAATTGAATGATGCAGGCTGCTAGCGCGGAACGCCCAAAGGCTGTTCGCGAAGCGGGACCCTCGCGAAAAACGCCGCCTTCTCAATTTCTTACTATCGAACTGCAAGTGGGAGGACGGTGAAGTGGTTGCCACCTTCCCCCAACCCTTTGATCTATTGGCAGTAGGCGGAAGGCGGCCGTGGAGCGGAGCGTCCGGCGTTCACGTCAAAACTCAAGCATCAACCTTGACCCGACTTGAACAGTGAACTGGGATTTTCGCCCTTTTTTGCCTTTAAGTCATTGATTTTGCTAGGTCGGATTTGGCGAGAGCATCAAAATGTAGTGCCATTTTCTACGACATTTTTGCTTTGACAGAGGCCATGAATTGGTTTTCTGTAGTGCTCCTGAGGGAGCGGCCATGTTTTTCCGCATCAAAAAGTCGGGCGAACGCGCCTATCTGCAGGTGGTCGAGAACAAGCGCGTCGATGGCGCCGTGCGCCAGTCAGTGATCGCCAATCTCGGACGCGCCGATGCGTTGAAGGAGTCCGGCGCTCTCGCCTCGCTTCTCGCCTCCGGCGCCAAACTCTGCGACCAGGTGATGCTCATCGACGCCTGCGACAAGAACGAGAACAGCGCCTTCACCGTTTCGGCCAAGCGCATCGGAGGGCCGCTCTTGTTCGGCAAGCTGTGGGAGCGGCTCGGCATCGCGGGCGTGCTGAAGGAGATGCTGAAGGACCGCGCCTTCGAGTTCGCCGTCGAGCGCGCCGTGTTTGCCGCCACGCTCCACCGGTTGTTCGTCTCGGGATCGGACCGCGACTGTGTTTCGTGGCTGGAGGATTACGAGATCCCCGGCGTCGAAGGACTGTCCCTCCACCATTTCTACCGCGCCATGGCCTGGCTCGGCGAGGAACTGGAGGAGAAGCCGGCGGAGGCCCTGGCGCCGCGCTGCGTCAAGGACGTCATCGAGGAGAAGCTGTTCGACAAGCGGCGCGATCTGTTCAGCAATCTCTCCGCCGTGTTCATGGACACGACCAGCCTGTCCTTCTACGGCGAGGGCGGCGAAACGCTGGGCGAGCACGGCTACTCGAAGGATTTCCGGCCCGATTTGAAGCAGATGATCCTGGGGCCCGTCGTGGATGGCAAGGGGCGCCCATCTGCACGGAGATGTGGCCCGGCAATACCGCCGATGTGAAGACGCTGCTGCCGGTGATCGACCGTCTCCGCCAGCGCTTCGCCATCGGCCGCATTTGCATGGTCGCCGATCGCGGCATGATCTCGGCTGAGACCATTCAAGGGCTGGAAGAGCGTCGCCTTGAGTATGTCCTCGGGGCGCGCGAGCGGACGGACGCGCTGGTGAGAACGGCCGTGCTCAATGACAGCGCCGCCTTCACGCCGCTTCTCATCGAGCGGGCGAAAGGCCAGACGCAGCTCTTCGTCAAGGAGGTCAAAGTCGAGGGCAGGCGGTACATCGTCTGCCGCAACGAGGCCGAGGCGGAAAAAGACAGGAAGGACCGCGAAGCCATTGTGGCCGCCCTGCAAGCTCAGTTGAAGCGCGGCGATAAGGCTCTCGTTGGCAACTCCGGCTACCGGCGGTATTCGCGCAAAAGCAAGGAGGCCGAGGGCAAACAGGTCTTCGAGATCGACGCAGGCAAATTGGCCGGCGAGGCGCAATTTGACGGTATTTTTGTCCTGCGAACCAACGCCAAAATCACGGCGCTGCAGGCGGTTTTGCGCTACCGCGACCTCCTGCAGGTGGAGGACCTCTTCCGGCGCGGCAAGGCCATCATGCGGACGCGCCCGATCTTCCACTCCTCCGACGCCGCCATCCGCGGCCACGTCTTTTGCTCCTTCCTCGCGCTCGTCATGCAAAAGCATCTCGACGATCTCGCCAGGGAGGCTGACGCCGTTCCCGAATGGCGCGTGCTTCTCCGCGATCTGGACCGGCTCCAGCAGACCCGCATTCAGCACAACGGCAAGGATTGGCTGGTGCGCACCGACGCCACCCCGGCCGTGACCGCGCTCTTCCGGCAGGCAGGCGTCGCGCTACCGCCGAGGGCGCTGCAAACAGCGCCGCCACCGGCGCAGTCAACTACTCAGCCCGTCAGGAAACGCCGCGGACGCCCAAGGCGTAGTGCCACGTCATATTGAATTTCGACAGTTTCTCTTTCAATTCAGAAACTTGCGCAAAAGCGGTGTTCAAGTCGGGCTTGAGCGTGCGATCAAGTAAGTGATAAAAAAGACACTTAGTGTCTGTCTTACATCAGCTCAACTGCCGGTTGGTTTCGCTTCAGCGTCCTATCCAATAATCAGAATCCGATAAGGTTTTGGGAGGGACGGTTATGCTGAAGCGTGCACTCTTGGCTTCCGTAGGCGTGTTCGTGTTGTCAGTCGGCGCTAATGCGGCGGATCTTTATCGCGCACCTGAAGGCGGTAGCCTGAAAGATACACCAGTCTATAGCCCCGTTTGGACCGGCTTCTATGCGGGCGTCAACGGTGGTTACGCGTGGGGGGGATGACTTGAACGTTACGTCCGCGTGACCGTTATTACTAGCGCCCGGCGGGGCGGCCCTTGCCGCGTTTACGCTCAAGCGCTTCATTGCAGCGGTAGCTCTTGACGTTCATCTCCAGGATAGTTGCATGGTGCACGAGGCGGTCGACGGCCGCGAGCGTCATGGCCTGGTCGGGGAACACCTTGCCCCATTCGCCGAACGGCTGATTGGCGGTGATCAGCATGGAGCGGCGCTCGTAACGCGAGCCGATCAACTCGAACAGCACGCTGGTCTCGGCTTGGTCCTTGCTGACATAGGCGATGTCGTCGAGGACAAGCAGATGATACTTGTCGAGCTTGGCGATGGCGCTCTCCAGGGCAAGCTCGCGGCGCGCGACCTGCAGCCGTTGAACGAGATCGGTGGTGCGCATGAACAGCACGCGCCAGCCATTTTCTATGAGCGTCAGACCGATGGCGGCAGCCAAATGGCTTTTGCCGACGCCGGGCGGTCCGAACAGGAGGATATTGGCGCCTTGCTGGATCCAGCCATCGCCGGAGCTAAGCGCCATGACCTGCGCCTTGCTGATCATGGGCACGGCGGCGAAGTCGAAAGCGTCGAGCGTCTTGCCAACGGGCAAGCGCGCATCGGCAAGATGGCGTTCGATGCGCCGCCGCCCGCGATCGGCTATCTCCAGCTCAGTGAGCGAGGCAAGGAAGCGGGCCGCGGGCCAGCCTTCCTTGTCCGCTTGCTCCGCAAGCTTTTGCCACATCAGCTTGATGCCCGGCAGGCGCAGTTCGGTAAGGAGAAGTTCGACACGTACGGCGTCAATGGCGGAGTTCTTTGTCATGCCGCCGCCTCCAAAGCGCAGGGTTGGACGACAACGGCCAGCTCGTCGTAGGCTGAGAGCGACGCCAGTTCTACGGTAACGTCCTGTTACCGGACGTGTAAATCCGCGCAAATCTGGCGGAGAATTTGCATCTGCCGCGACGCCTCGTTGCCGAGTGTGGCGGGCCAACGAAGCGATGTAAAGCCTGGCCTGCGGCACCGCCTTCGGCGGCAAGGGCTTGACATCGTTTCGCTTTCCCGCCGTTTTCTCGCCATGGCTTCGACGGTGAGACATCGCCAAAGCAAAAATTGTGCCGCATTTTTTGATGACGCCAGAGTTACGCGCTTTTCTACCGCCGTCCACACGTCCGGGATGGCCGCTGCATCGGGCTTGAAGCGGTCCCGCAACCGGGCGGGATCGGGCAGTTCTCCGGCATTCAGAGCGGCCTCGATGGCTTCCGCCAGCTCTGCCTCGCAAGCCCTGTCATGAGCGAGCTCCAGGAGTTCAACGGCAACGCGGCAGGCGCGTTTCTCGCCCTCCTTGGCCAGCAGCGCCTCAAAAGCGCGGGCGTAAGCCCGGCGCGGGAAGAACTGCTCGCGATACGATCTCCCATATTCGAGCGAACCGCCTATCACGAAACTCTTTGTATGTTCTTGTGTCGAATTCGAGCTTCGAGGGTTGTATTGAAAAGTCGTTAAGAAGAAGATGCTTTGCAATGTCAACCCCCGCATTTTTTAGGCGTGCATGTCAATCGGCTCGCAAAAGGGACCCCGAACCGGCGTGCAAAAAGGACCCCAGGAGAGCATCCTTTTGTTCGGTTCAGTGCCGCATCCTTCCGCCCCGGCCCATGCGACTGCTGAGCCGGCGCGCGGAACGGCGGTCAAGAACGGCCGCTTTATCAGCGGCCGCCCGCAGGGCTTGTTCTTGAGGGCCGTGAGCACGGCGGCATGATGAGGGGCGCCGGGCGGCGCGCTGGACGTCAGGCGCGGTGTTTGAAGCGCCAGCTTTCGTTTCCGGTCTCGACGATCTCGCAGTGATGGGTCAGCCGGTCGAGAAGCGCGGTGGTCATCTTGGCGTCGCCGAAGACGCTCGGCCATTCCGCGAAGGCGAGGTTGGTGGTGACGATGATGGAGGCACGCTCGTATAGGCGGCTGACGAGATGGAAGAGCAATTGGCCGCCCGCTTGCGCAAAGGGCAGATAGCCAAGCTCATCGAGGATCACGAAGTCGAGGCGGGAGAGAAAGTCGGCCATTCGCCCCTGGCGGCCGGCGCGGGCCTCGCCGTCGAGCCGGTTGACCAGATCGATGACATTGTAGAAGCGCCCTCGGGCGCCGCCGCGGATGCAGGCTCTGGCGATCGCGATGGCGAGATGGCTCTTGCCGGTCCCGGTTCCGCCAATCAGGACGGCGTTTCGCTGCTCTGCCAGAAAACGGCCGCTCGATAGATCGCGCACGAGCGCCTCGTCGATCGGCGTGCCGTTAAAGTCAAAGCCGTCGAGGTCCTTGGCCAGCGGCAGTTTGGCGATGGTCATCTGATACTTGATCGACCGCGCCTGCTTTTCGGCGATTTCAGCCTTCAAGAGATCGCCAACGATGCGCGGCGGTTCGTGCTGACGCTTGATCCCGGTAGCCATCACCTCGTCGTAAGCGGCGCGCATGCCGTAGAGCTTCAACTCGCCCATCAGGGCGAGAATGCCGGTCCGTTCCATGGACTGGGCCTCCTCAAGCTGTCATAGCGGGCGCAATCGGCGGCCGGCGCGCACTTCAGGCGCAGCGCCTCCGGCGTGGCGATGCTCGCGGCGGGTCCTGGGTCTTTCCTGCGCGCCAGGATATTCAGGATCACGCTGGACGAATGGACGCCCTGGCTCAGGGCCTCGGCGCAGGCGGCTTCAACCGCTGGCAGCCCGTCGCTCAGCGCGGCGGCCAGGATCGCCACCATTTGCCGGTCGCCGTCGTCGAAGCCGTGCAGCCTGCGCCGCACCGTTTCCAGCGATGACGGCAGCACCCAGTTCTTGAACGGCGCGCCGTTCCGTAAGCCTCCCGGCTTCCGGGCGAGCACTGGCACATAATGCCAGGGGTCATAGATGGTCTGGCCGCATCCAAAAGAGCGGGCATGTTCGCCAACAAGGACGCCATCCTGGCGGATGACGATACGATCGGCATAAGCCTGAACCTCGACCGGCCGTCCCACAGCCTGAGAAGAGACCGAATACTTGTTCCGGTCGAAAGAGACGAGGCAGGTCTTCGACACCGCGGCCATGACCGCGTGAAAGCCGTCGAAGCGGCCGGGTACGGCGATCAGGTTCGCCCGCTCCGCCTCGAAGACCTGCCAGATGGTCTGGTCCTTGAGTTCTGGATGCTTGTGCGCCTTGGCATAGGCCACGCTCCGAAAGCGGCGCCGGTGAGGCCAGAGACCTCAATCTCCATCAGCCGTTCGGCGGCAAAGCCGATCATCTCGCGGAGGATGTCCGCGTCGGGCGTCTTCTCAATCAGCGTGCGAAGGCTCATCATGTCGCCGGTCATCGGCAGTTCCCCGGTTGCGTTGGATGTCGCAACCCGATCCTACCGGTGAGTCGCCGATGACCGCCGCAAACCGCTCACTCGCTACGGCGCCATCGAGGGCGCGCTTCGCGAGCGGTTTGCTACCGCCGAGTTACACCACTACCGGGGACGTGAACCTCTTCGCCACGGCTCCGGATTCTTGCTGGCGCCGCGGCCGCGGCCGGCGCTCTTCTTGCTTCGCCTTCGGCCATGCCGGGAACGAGTAACGCGGCGCCGGCCGCGTTTGTGCCCGGGCTTTGCCGGGCAAGCCCTTCCGTTCAGCTGGATGTAAACGCCACCCGCAAGAGCGATCCGGTCTTCCTCCTTGCTGGGAGAGTCATTTCAGGACTTGGACCTCTCAAAGCTGGGTCGCGGTCGCTCGGCCTGCTTGCGCTCGCGCGCGGCGCCGCGGCTCGTCACGAAGCCCCGCAACGCTCCAGCGGCTGGACAACCGCGATCGAACTACAGCCCGCACCGCCAAAGCCTCGCAAACAGGCACCGGCCGCGAAGCCTCGGACCAACTGACCCATGCGCTCCGTTCTTTACGCCGCAACGGTGTTCGCCCTTTTCGCCGCCGGTCTCGCCAATGTGACGCTCGGCGCCGGCGGTTATCGCCTCGCTTTAAGCGCGTCTCTCGAAGCGAGCGCCCCGCTTCGAAGCGTCATCGAAAGAGCGCTCTGCGGCGAGCCGGCCGCCGCCCCGAACAAGAAATGGGTCACCGCCTGGGCCGCCTCGGCGCAAGGGCCTTACCCCTCGGGCTTCGCCTTGCTCCAGCCCGATCTCAGTCTCGCCTTTCCGGACCCCCAACGCGACGGCGCCTGCGGAACTCGCCGCTATGAACGTCACAGCTTTCGCCCGGAAAAAAGGCGGAGCCGATGGTGCGCGGACTGTTTCCGCAAATCGAGCAAGAAAATGTGCTCACCCTGCTCGAACGCTCCCTCGTATTTCTCTCGCCAGCCACGATCGGTCCCGTGCTGATGAAAATGCCTTGGCCGCGTACGGCGTGGAACCTCGCCAACCTTTATCTTGCCAGCTACGGCGCCGAGCCGCTCTCTCGAGATGCACTTGGGATCGTTGGCCTCAGCGCGGAGACGACCTGCTATGTCTCGGTTGGGTACTTCCATCGGGTGGGGCGTTTTGAGGATTTCGTGGTGCACGAGATGGCGCACACCTTCCACAATTGCAAACGCGCAACAGCAGGCCTTCGGGAGACACGCAGACGCGAGTGGCTGCTCGACATCGATTATAGGAAGCGCGAGACCTTCGCTTACGCTTGCGAAGCTTACAGCCGCATCCTTGAAATTGGCGGCGCCGCGCAGGCCCGGGAAAGGCATGTGACAGAGATCGAGCGTATCCGTTGCGGCGGCATCACCTTCAATTTCCGTTCTTTTCGCGCGAGACTTGCCGCAGAAGCGAGAACGGAGATGAGCGCTCATGCAAAGTGACAGGCATCAGCACGAGTTCATACGGCATAACGGCTACCGGCGGTTCGAGGCGATCACGGGGGAGCCGCGCCGGCAATGGAGCGATGAAGAGAAGGCGCGGATTGTGTCGGAGAGCTTTGCTCCCGGCGCAAATATCTCGGCCGTGGCGCGGCGGCATGGCGTGAGCGGCGGCTTGCTGCATAAATGGCGCGGTCAGGCCCGGCAAGCGGCTGCATCCACGGCGCCGTTCATTCCGATCACGCTGGCGGATGGCGGCGGCGGCGGAGAGGAAGATGGGGCCATAGCGTCTTGCGGCGCAATCGAGATCGAGCTTGCGGGCGCGCGCGTCCGCGTCGAGGGCGCGGTCGGCAAGGCGGCGCTCAAAACCGTGCTGGCGGCGTTGCGCGAAACGGCATGATCGGGATTTCCGGCGGCCGGCGCATTTTCCTGGCGACGCAGCCAATCGACTTCAGAAAGGGCATGGACACCATCGCCGCGCTGGTGTCGGAGGCGCTGAAAGCCGATCCCTTTTGCGGCGATATGTTCATCTTCCGTCCGAAGCGATGCGACCGTTTGAAAATCCTGGTTTGGGACGGCTCCGGGCTGATCTTGGCTACGAAGCGGCTTGAGGAGGGGCGCTTTTGCTGGCCGCCGGCGCGCAACGGGACGATTGAGCTCAGCGCTGCCCAGATGTCCATGCTGCTCGAAGGCCTGGCGTGGACCAAGGCGCCGGTCAAAGCTGTGAGGCGTCCAGTAAAAGCTGCTTAAAACGAGCGATTTTACTGGAGGAGCGGGCGCGCTCTCGCATAGGTTGCGGTCATGATTTTCGACCTCTCCGCTTTGCCATACGATCCAGAGCAGTTCAAGGGAAGGCTCATCGAGCTGGCCTGCGCTGCTGAGGAGGCCGCCGCCCAGCGCGACGCGGCGCTGGCGGAGAACGAGAAGCTCCTTTACATCCTGGCTGCATTCAAGCGCTCCTTGTTCGGAAAGCGTTCGGAAAAGCTCGATCCCGATCAGCTGCAGCTCATCTTCGATCTGGCCGCCGCGGCGGCGGTGACGGAGGAAGCTGACGAAAGCCGTGAGGCCTCCGCCGCAGCTCGCAAAAAGCCGCGCAAAGCCGCCGAACGCAATCGCGGCAAGCTGCCCGAGCATCTGCCGCGCATCGAGATACGCATCGATCCCGAGGCCAAGACTTGCTCCTGTTGCGGCGGGGCGCTCCATGTCATTGGCGAGACCGTGAGCGAGATGCTGGACATCGTGCCGGTGCAATACCGGGTGAAGCGCATCATCCGCCCGCGCTATGGCTGCCGGGCTTGCGAGAACGCCGTGGTTCAGGCGCCCGCGCCGGCGCGGCCGGTTGATGGCGGCATCGCCACCGAAGCGCTGCTCGCCGCCATCGCGGTTGGAAAGTTCGCCTGGCATCTGCCGCTGAACCGCCAGCTGCGCATGATGCGGGCGCAAGGCATCGAGCTTGACCGCTCGACGCTGTCATTGTGGATCGGCCGCACCGCCTGGTGGCTGAAGCCGCTTTATGCGCTGCTGCTCGCTTCGATCCTGGCGCGGCCGAAAATCTTCTGCGACGAGACGCCGATGCCAGTGTTCGCCCGTGGCGGCACGAGGCGCTGCCAGTTCTGGGCGGTCGCCGTCGATGACCGGCCGTGGGGCGGGCCGGCGCCGCCCGCTGTCGCCTATGCTTTCGCCACGGGCCGGAAAACCGAGCATGCCATGACGCTGCTCGACGGCTTCTCGGGCATCCTGCAGGTGGACGGCTATGCCGCCTACAAAAAGCTGGCGGAGACGGAACGCGAGGGCAAGCCTATCGTGCTCGCCTTCTGCCTTGCTCACGCGCGGCGCAAGTTCTTCGAGTTCCACAAAGCCACGAACTCGCCCATCGCATTCGAGGCCTTGCGGCAGATCGCGGCCGTTTACGCCATCGAAACCCGCATCCGGGGCATGAGCGCCGCCGAACGGATGGCTGTCCGCCAGGCCGAAAGCAAACCGCTTATGGACGCGTTCAAGACTTGGGCGGAGGAGCGGCTGAAGGAGGTCTCCGCCAAATCGCCGCTCGCCACAGCGATCCGCTACACGCTGAACCACTGGCAGGGGCTCGCCGTGTTCCTCGCCGACGGCCGCGTGGAAGTGGACAACAACACCGTGGAGCGCGACATGCGCCCCATCGCGATGACCGAGTCATTATGCACCTCCTTTTCAAGTGTTTGAAAACATTGAGATCTGATTTTCGGAGTCGACCCGACACGGGCGGCCTTTCCGCGCAAGCGCGGCGGCGACATGCTCGCTATCGAGGTCAGCGGCCCGGATCTGGTGCGGCGCATCGGGCATGATCTGCCCACTTGTCAGAATGCCAGCCTTGATTAGCTTGCGCACTTGATGAGGGCTGACGCCGAGCCGTGTCGCGGCATCGCGCAGCGTGAGCCACTCGCCATTCTTCTCAGCCGACAAATAGCCGTGGATGCCATTCACTCGGCGGACAGAACTGACGCGGTGCGCCGTCCAGGTCTTGCCCTGACCGGTCGGCATTCCCATTCGGTTCAGCGAGGCCGCGATGTCCTGATCCGACCAGCGCCCCGCCATGGCGCGCATGACGGCTAGCGCCTGCTCGGGAGTGCAGCAACCGTGTTCGCCGGTTTTCGGCTTTTTGACGCGCAGTTCGGAATGCTGGCCGCCTTTCCAATGGATGACGAGCACGATCTCGCCGGCGGCCTCGTCGACGTCGGCGACGATCTCCGTGATAAGGGTTCGCACCAGCCGCTGGCGTGTCCGCATCGTCGTTTTCGGCGCCTTCCAGGCCGCGGTGAGATCATCGGCCAGTCCAGTCAAATCGGGGAGTTGCTGACCGACTTCCGGCGATTGCATGTCGTCGAGCCGTCGCCGGCACGCTTCGACACGCCGCAGCGTGGCCTCCCACGCCTTCTCCAGCTGCGCGGCGATCAGGCGGTTATCGGGGTCGCATGCTGCGTAGCGACGCTCGGCAAGCGAGGCGTCATACTGGGCTTGTCTCAACTCCAGCTCGGCAATACGCTGCCGGTCTTGATCCTGCTCTCTCAGCATGCGCTCGGCCTCTCGAGCCGCCTCGATCGCGATCGGCGCCACAGCCCGCAGCATCTCGGAGGCCACGGCGTTATCGATCCGCTTGCCGCCGAAGCCAAAACAGCGCTTCCGTCCCAACTGCAAGTTCGGCGTATCGCACCGGTACATCGGCTGCGGATAGCGCCCAATGTAGACAACGTGGAGCCGGCGGCCACACCGTGCGCAACAGATGAGGCCAGCGAGCAGGGCGCGACCGCCACGGCTGGACTTCGTGTCGCCGGTCCTGCCGTAGGCGTTGCTCGCGAGCACCGACTGATTGCGTTCGTACTCGGCCCAGCTGATGTAGCCTTCGTGATGATCCTTGATGAACACCTCCCATGCGTCCATCGGCTTGTGGTGGCCGTAGCTCTTGCGCGCCCGGCCATCGACGATCTCCGTGCGCTTCTCGCTTTTCCCGTAGGCGTAGACACCGGCATAGAAGGGGTTCTTCAGAATCGCGATGACATTACGATATCTGATCGGCCTCCATTCGAAAGACGTCAATGTTCTGCCGTCCGTTGGGTATGGGAAATGGATGTTCTCGGACGCCATCCACAACAGCGCCTGGCGGGCGCTGCCAAGCTCGCGGAACTTCTGGAAGACGAGCCTGATCACCTCCTGCAGCCGGCGATCGGGATCGAGGCCGAGACCGGCATGGCGGTCCCAGGTATAGCCGATCGGCGTCGATATCCTCAGCTCTCCGCGCCTCGCCTTCGATCGCGCCGCGTCGTACATTCGGGATCGAATGACGCCCAACTCGAATTCGCTGATGCTGCCTTTCAGGCCGAGAAGCAGGCGGTCGTTGGGACGGCATGGATCATAGACGCCGTCGAGGTCGATGACGCGAGCTTCCACCAACCCGCACAGCTCGAGCAGGTGATGCCAGTCGCGGCCGTTGCGCGAGAGCCGCGAGGCGTCGAGGCACAGCACCGCGCCGACCTCCCCTGCGCAGAGCGCCGCGACCAGGCGATTGAAGCCTGGGCGGTCGACAGCGCCGCTCGCCGTCCGCCCAAGATCGTCGTCGATGACTTCGACGTTCGTGAAACCGCGGCTACGCGCAACATCGACCAACTCATACTGGCGCCGCTGGCTCTCCAGGTTCGCTTGCACTTGTTGCGGCGTCGACTGGCGAACATAGACGACCGCCTTGCGCTGGAGCACGGTTGCCGGGAGAAGAGCATCATGCGTCGTCATCGCCCGCCTCCGCCGTCACCGCGCCGCTCGCTTCGATCAGCAGCTGAGCCATCGCCTTCAGGACCGCGTGGCGCTGGGCCGCCGTCACGCTTTGAAGGCGTAAGTCGTCGAGAACGAGGTCGAGCTGGCGAGGCCGCGTAGGTCTCGATCTTGGAACAAGTTGCGATGCTCTTGCGAGCGGTAGCGGCGATCTCATCGTGGTCCTCCTGCGTGACGGTGTTGCCGTTCGCAAAGAGGAGCCGCGATTCGCAGGCGATCAGCAGCCGGTGCAGGTCGCTCAGCGCCAACAGCGAGACCTGCGGGACGCCGATCTTTATGGCGCCGCAATAGACCGGATCGAGCTTCCAGGCCGCAACCATCGTTACGATGCCGGGCTCGAGTTCGAGATGGGCGATCTCTCCGGATGCGCGCCGCTCAATCAGAACACAACGCGTGCTCCGGCCGCACAGCGGATGCCAGCGATATTGGACAATGGCGGTCTGCCCGATATGGGCAGAATGACCGCGAGATTGCATTGAATCGCAAGAATAGTCTCTTCGCCGGGCACGATCAGGGCGCCCAAAACTGGGCATGCCTGGCGTCGCTCGTCGAGACTTGCAAACTCAATAGCGTCAATCCGGACGCTTGGCTCACGGATGTGCTGACCAAGCTCGTCAACCGCTGGCCCGCGAGCCGCATCGATGAGCTTATGCCATGGGCCTACGCCGTCACCCTGTGACGGAGCACCGCTTACACCGAATTGGCATAGCTGCCGTTATCTGCGCCCGGCGCGTGGTCCGCGACAAGACCTGAACGTCCAGTCCGGTCTCGTCCATCAGGGCGAGCCGCTCCTCGGCGAGATCGAGCAAGCGGCCCTCGATCGTACCGGAATGAAACTCTACGCTCGGATCGGTCGCATCCAGGCCGATGGAGTTCCAGGCGTCGCGGATTTCAGCCGTCAGGAAATGCTCTTCAATACCGATCAGCTTCATGGACTACCTCAGTCACCATGGTTGCGCTTTGCTGCGCCGTATTGGGGAATGATGCGGCCCGAGCGAACGTTCACCACGGAACGGTGTGCCCCTCACGATCGAGGTATTGCAGCCCCGGTTTGCCCTGGTGCGAGAGAAGCACGTTCACAACCTTCGGAATGCTTTCTTCGATGCTGAATGGCGCGTCTGGCCCTCCCAGGTCGGTACGTATCCAGCCGGGAGCCATCAACACCAATGCGCGCGGCTCTCCGGCATGGCGGGCTGCATAGCAGCGCATATACATGTTCAGAGCGGCCTTGCTGCCGCGATAGACATCATGCCCACCCTGCTCGTTATTGCCAATGCTACCCTGTCCCGACGACATAACGCCGATCATGCCGTTCGCAGAAACAAGGTCCTGCAATCCCTCGACGACTCGCATCGGACCCAGTGCGTTCGTAACCATCACGCGCACGTACTCATCCGTCGACACGTTCGCGATGGTCTCGTCCTTGTTGCCGTTGGCGGTACCGGCGTTCACGAACAGAATATCGAAGCTGCGGCCTGAGAGACGGTCGTGCAGCGCCGCGATCTGATCCGGCTCGGTTATGTCGAGGGACTCGATCTGGATACGGCCGTCATATTCCTCTGCCAGATCGTGCAGCTTGGTTCTGGTAGTGCCGCGTACCGTACCAACGGCGTTCCACCCCTTCCTCAGGAACTCAGCGGCCATGGCGTGGCCGAGACCCCGTGACGCTCCAATGATCAGGATCGTGCGGGTATTATCAGAAGTACCGGGGAGCATGGGTGAAGCCTTTCATTTGAATGATCCGCACCGAATTTGAGCGATAAGCCCGGCTGGCGCAAGACGCATCACCTCCACTCCAGAAGTGCACCAGGCGCTATATCTCGCCAGGCAAATCGGATAGACTTCGGCCGTGGACAATGTGGATCTGAACCTTCTTGTGGCACTAGATGCGCTGCTAACCGAAGGCAGCGTGACCGGCGCGGCCCCACGCCTAGGCTTGAGCTCTTCCGCAATGAGCCGAACCCTTGCGCGGCTCCGATCCGCGACGGGCGATCCGCTGCTCGAGCGCGCCGGCGCGGGCTTGTGCCGACACCACGGGCTGCCGAACTGCGGGACCAGGTTCATGAGCTCACCCGTGACGTACGGACGGTTCTCAGCCCGCAGACCAGCCAATTGGACGTCGCCACTCTTGGGCGAACCTTCACCATTCGCGCCAACGAGGGGTTCGTTGAACTGTTCTCCGCACCCTTGGCGGCTGCCGTCACCGAAGCTGCGCCACGGGTCCGGCTGCGTTTCGCGCCCAAGCCCGTCAAAAATGCTCGTCCGCTCCGGGAAGGATGTATCGATCTCGAGATTGGAGTGCTCGGAGTGTTCGCGCCGGAAGTGCGCACCTGGTCCATCTTCCGCGATAAATTCCTTGGTGCGGTTCCGGTGGGGCATCCGCTGCTGACTGGCCCCGTGACACCAGAACGCTAAGCGGCATGCAAGCATGTCGTGGCATCGCGCAAGGAGACCTTCACAGGGCAGGTTGACGGCGCAGAAGAGAGAACTTCGCCGTCGTGCCCGGACACCCGGATGCGATGCGCATCGCGCGCCAATCGGACTTGGTTGCGCTCGTGCCGCGTTCGTGTTTCGGCAGCGCCCTGACGAGCGCCGGCGCGCTCAAGGAAGGCCTTGCCAGCTTCGAACTTCCCGTCCGCACGCGGGAGATCGTGGTATCAGCGATGTGGTGTCCCCGCGTGAACGCCGACCCGGCAGCTTGCTGGCTGCGCGACACCGTTATGACGGTGTGTCTTGCGGCAGCGCCACCACGGTGAAGAAGTCCGGTGGGAGGAACCGGCGGTTTCAGTGCTACGCCTATCAGCTCTAGACGACCGACATGGGTCGAGGCCGTGGGAAAACGCGATGATGTGAGCGGCGGGACTTTGCGTTGCGTTTGCATTCAGCCGAAAAACGGCAGTTGAACGCTGAGCCTCGCAATTTCGAAGCGGCGGTTCAACCTATTGATGTGGGTTTTGCCGGTTAGGCCGGCGCCATGAGGCGCGGCGGAGGACGCAGCTGGCGCCCGCCGAGCCAGGACCGGACAGCGTGGGCGAGGATCCGGCGCCAGCGCTGATCCGCTGTCAACTGCTCCGCAGATTGGACCAGCTCGCGCAGGAAGCGGGCGATGCCCGAGAGCATGCTTGCCGCCCATCCAGCCTTGGCGTGCGAACTGGCCACCCTCAGCGTTGTCTGCCTCGCATGGCGGCTTCGCTCTGCAATGGCGGACAGCAGGAGCGGCCGGCTGGTGATTGCTTCCAGATGTTTGTCCGGCTCGGCCAACCGCACAAACAGGCTCCACCAGTTGTAGACGAGCGCAATGAAGCGAGCCATGAGCTGGCAGCGGGCGAGATCGCGGGTGGTAAAGCCCGCCCAGCCCCACTGGTTCTTCAGTTCATCGAAGGGATTTTCGCTATCGGCGCGATCGCGGTAGAGCTGCGCGAGCGTCAGAACCTCCTCGTCCAGGGAAGTAACGAGCACGCCGTATTCGTAGGCATCCGCGCCCGGCCCGATCTCAACGAAGCTAAGCGCCAGTTGGCTCGCGCCGTCGCATCCGGCGATGGCCATGCCCTCCTTCAGCCGGCGGCGCAGGATGACCACCTGGCGCTGACGGCTCCAGCCCTCCAGCCGCAGCTTGTCCTCCCGTCCCTGCCAGCCCTGGCCGGCATCGGTCCAATCGCCTTTAGAAAAACTCTTCTTGATCAGCCTCTTGACGTTAGAGGTAAGGCGCAGCTTGAACAGGTAGGACAACCCTCGCAGCTCGGCCTCGCGCATCACCGCTTCCGTACCGAAGCCGCTATCGCCGCGCAAAAATGCCGGCCAGCAATCGCGCGGAATGCGATCCAGGAGCGCCCACAATCCCGGCGCAGCATGCTTCGATGCGTGCTCGTTTCCTGGGGCGACGTCAACGTCGAGCACGAGCCGCAACCCCGCCATCGTGTAGGTATGGTAGACGTGGCTCGGCCGGCCCGGCTTCTTGGGATTATAGCCAAGGACCGCCCCTTCCTGATGGCCGTAGAGCGGCTTGACCGTCGAATCCATATCGAGAACCCACAGCTCGGATAACAACGGCGCCGTGCAGTAGACGCGAGCACGGTGCGCAATAGCGCAAATCGAAACGTGCGATGTCCGTTATCTCTGGTGCGCCTCGAAGGCGCGAAACACCTGTGGAGGAGGGTTCCACCCAGCGAGTTGTCGATTGAGCTGGTAGCTGACGGGCGGCGTGGCCGGGTAACCGGCTCCGTCGAAGCCCCGTGACAAAGGCCGCCTTGGGCGGTTGAGCGAGCGTGCGGGCCGTAACGCGAGTGAAGCCTGAGCAGGCCTCGAAAAGGACAATGCGGATGCCGACCCACCCAGAGTTTCGGGGAAGGCCGCGCGGAATGGGGAAGCAATCGACACATGCACCCGTTCCGATCCGCCGGGGTAGTGGGCACGGCACGTACGCATGGTGGTTCGAGCAACGAGGGAGACCCGTCGCTGGCGAGGGTAGCGGCCTCGACATCGCATCAGGCGATGGCTACGGCGGGAGTCGGACAGGGGCGTATGAGCGTCGAGGCCGGGTAACGCCGGCGGAGCAAAGGGCCCTGACTTCTGGCGCGCTTTCGAAGATGGTGAGGACAAGGTGATTGGCGATGAGCCTCGAAACACCCGATAAAATCCGGACCCTTCAGAGGAAGCTCTACGTGAAGGCGAAGGCGGAGCCTGCCTTCCGCTTCTATGTGCTCTACGACAAGATTTGCCGCGACGACATTCTGATGCACGCTTACCGGCTTGCCCGCGCCAATGCGGGAGCGCCGGGCGTCGACGGGATGACTTTCGCGCAGGTCGAGAAGGAAGGCCTGGAGGCGTGGCTGGCGGGCCTGCGCGAGGAACTGGTTTCGAAGACCTACCGGCCCAATCCGGTGAGGCGCGTGATGATTCCGAAGCCAAATGGCGGAGGCGAGCGCGCCCTCGGCATCCCAACCCTTCGTGACCGCGTGGTTCAAACCGCGGCCAAGATCGTGTTGGAGCCCATCTTCGAAGCCGACTTCGAGGACACGGCTTACGGCTACCGGCGCCGACTGCGAAGACACCTGCTGCTTGTCAGGGATAGCATTACAGTTGCGTTTTATTGCGCACTCTGAACCATGTGCCTAAATGATTCGGAGGGCATGGTTTGGCGGGAACATCGATTGAGGCAACGCTTGAACTTTGGGCGTCATCGCTACGGGATGTGAAGGCGCGAGCGGGTTGCGGCTTCGGCAGGGTCGTTTTTGGACGGCCTGCTTGGCAATGAACAGCGCAAGACGGGCTGGATGCGGGCGGAGGCGGCTGGGGATCCTGGGCCTTGGCGGCAGCAGGCCATTCTCGGCCGCGGACGGTGGGAAGCCGATAGCTCACGCGATATTGTGCGCGACTAATACCCGGACTCTGTGGGAACCCGAAATAAATTGCTTGCTAAGTTTCGCGAACGGGATCTCAGTAACCCCTATGATTCGCGGTGGTTTCCTGAGCGCTGTTGAACGGAAAGACTTGGTTTCGCTGGTCCGGGACGGGTTGGCGGAGCATCGTCTTGCGCGCCGGGCGAACGCCATCCTGCTTCTTGACGATGGCTGGAGCTGCGAGCGGGTGGCCAAGGCTCTTTATCTGGATGACGATACGGTCAGAGGCTGGAGCAAGGTCTATGCGGACCGCGGAATTGCAGGTCTTGAGCAGTTCGAGGCTGGGGGCAGTTCGAGCCGCCTCTCGGCAGACCAGGAAAAAGAGCTGAAGGATTACGTTGCCCAAACATTGCCGCGCAGCACGCGCGAAGTCGGGGCCTTCATCGAGCGGAAATTTGGGATCGTCTACGAGAGCCGCTCGGGATTGATCGTGCTGTTGAACCGGCTGGGGCTCGAATACCATAAGCCGGAAGTCATCGGCCGGAAGCTGGATGCGGAAAAACAGCGGGCGTTCATTGAAGCGTATGAGAAGCTATTGAATTCGCTTGGCCCGGATGAGGCGGCGGTGTTCGGGGATGCCGTGCATCCAACGCACGCGGCGCGGCCGGTTGGCTGCTGGGCTCCGAAAGAAGAAAAGCTCGCAATCCAACAGACGAGCGGGCGCGAGCGCATCAATATTCATGGCGCTCTCAATCTTGAAACCGGCGAGACCCGCATGGTTGAGGTTGAGACCGTCAACGCGATGTCTACAATCAAGCTGCTGGAAGCGCTCGAAGCCATGTATCCGCTACTGGCGCTGATCCACGTCTTCCTGGATAACGCCCCCTATCATCACGCTAAACTCGTACAAGACTGGCTATCCCAGCCAGGGCGGCGGATTAAGCTCCATTTCATCCCAGCTTATTGCCCGCATCTGAACCCCATCGAGCGGCTCTGGGGGGTGATGCACAAGCATGTGACGCACAACAAGTGTTACCAAAGCCCCCGCGAGTTCGCCGGGACGGCGCTCACCTTCCTGCGCGAGAAAGTTCCGCAAAACTGGGCGCAGTTGCGCGATTCGGTCACGGACAACTTCCGCGTCATCAACCCGGAGAAATTTCGGATCCTGGTGTGAACAGGGTATATGCTCTTGAGACTCTTGCAGATGAAGACGCAGTTCTGGTCTTTGACGAAACCGGTTTCTTGAAGCAGGGCAAGGCCTCGTGCGGGGTCGCGCGGCAATATACCGGCTCGGTGGGCAAAATCACGAACTGCCAGATCGGCGTCTTCGCCTGTTATGTCTCGCAACATGGCCATGCCTTCATCGACCGGGCGCTTTATGTGGCGAAAGCGTGGACAGACGATCCGGCCCGCATGAAGGCAGCGCATGTTCCGGAGAAAACGGCCTTCGCAACCAAGCCTGTCCTGGCAGTCGGCATGATCGAACGGGCCATTGCCGCGGCCGTGCCTTCTATGGCGTTGGCGCCGTTGAACGCGCGCTTCGCCGGGCTGGCAAGGGCTATGTTCTTGGCGTCGCTTCCAATCACAGCGTTACCTCCTGGGGCAAGGCCAAGCTCATCGCGGGCACGGCGGAAAGCGTCGCAAAAGGCTTGGCGGCTTCGGACTGGAAACGCCTGTCAGCGGGCGATGGCGCCAAAGGGCCGCGCCTCTACGACTGGGCTTATGTGGAGTTGGCGGATCTCGATGCCAGCGACTATGAGGAACGCCGCTCCGGCCTTTGGACGCGCGGCCTTTTGATCCGCCGCACCATCGCGGATCAAGAACTCGCCTTTTTCTCCACCTGGGCTCCAGTTGGAACCTCAATCGAGAAACTGGTGCGTGTGGAGGGCTGCCGCTGGGCCATCGAGGACAGCTTCGAGACGGCAAAAAACGAACTGGGCCTTGATCATAACGAGACCCGCTCCTGGCATGGATGGCATCGCCACGTTTCGCTCGTCATGCTGGCCTTCGCCATGATGGCCACGATCCGCCATCGGGCCAATAACGCCCCGGCCCAACCCAAACGGGGGCGGGCCTGCGAAGGACCGTCACGGTGGCGGCTGCGGCGGCCGGCGTCAGATCGAACAAAAGCGCGCTATGCTTGTCGCGGGCGCGCCGAGACACGCGAAGGTGGTCGCAAAGACTGTCGAGCGTTTGCGGCGGGCGAGGAAGCTTGCGGCGCGCCAGTTCGAAGGTATCGACGATGCAAGAAAAGGCATCGAGGCCGCGCGCCTCATCCAGAGACGGTCGAAGGATGAAGCCAGATTCATCCTGCTAACATCCAAGGGAGATCCCCCGGCTCTGCCGGGGAGGCAGTAGCAGTTTGACGTTTTCCGCAGTCCATCGGCGGAGTTCCAGCGTGAGCAGCCACGCACACGAAGGGAACTCCACCGATGAACGAGTATGGGAGCCTAAGCCACACGACTTGGGACTGCAAATATCACGTCGTCTTTATTCCGAAATGCAGGCGCAAAACGTTGTATCGGGAACTGCGCCGTCACCTCGGAGAGGTCTTTCACAAGCTTGCCGCACAGAAGGAGTCGAAGATCGAGGAGGGACATTTGATGCCCGATCACGTGCACATGATGATTTCGATCCCGCCCAAATATGCGGTGTCGCAGGTAATCGGGTTCATCAAGGGCAAAAGCGCAATTCATCTGGCGCGGGTCTACGGGGAGCGCAAACGCAATTTCGTGGGCCAGCATTTCTGGGCACGAGGGTTTTTCGTGAACACCGTGGGCTTGGATGAGGAAGCTATCCGGGTCTATATCCGAAACCAGCGGCTCGACCAACTCAACCTTTGGCGCTGAACCTGCCACCTTCAGGTGGCCGAAAACTTTGGGGCCGCGTTAGCGACCCCGTCTGCCGCTTCGAGCGGCTCCAATTCTAAAGCCCCCGGCTCTGCCGGGGGATACTTACTATGGCGTCGTCCTAGCGGGTCAGGATGACGAAATCGCTATAGTCGTCGGTTTCTCCGCTGATGCCGCCGTCGGAGACGATCAGCGAGCCGCCGGCCCAGAGCATTTCGGATATCTTGCCCGCAACCTCCGGCGGGATCTCGACGCGATCGAGCGCTTCGGCGGCCGAAACACCTGACGGCGCGGCAAGCGGCGCCTCGTCCCCGTCATCTTCGTAATAGCGGCTGTGACGCCGTCTCGGGCGATCCTGGTCCGCCGCCGCTTCGGGGATTGTCAGCGACAGCCAGCGAAGCTTCGGAGCGTCTTCGGGCGCGCCCTTTTCGGGCTGCATCGCCATGAAAAGGTGCGTGCCGAGCGGCTTCCCGGGATCGCGGATGGACACCGGCACGTCGAAGACCTTGACAAAGTTCTGCCGCACATAGAGGCGCTGCGTCTTGCGGCTGATGAAAACCGAGACTGGCGAAAGCCTCCGCGTCCACTGCTTCACCCCGTCAGCGGCCTCCTTCCGCACAATGTCGAGATCCTTCAGCGCCTTGACCGCGGCGGCCATCTCGTCGTCCTTCTGCGTTTTGGCGCGCTGAGCCGTCTCCAATGCCGCTTCGGCTTCCTTCACCTTCGCTTCCGCATCTTCCTTGGCGGCGGCGGCCTTCGCGGCTTCTTCGTTGTCCGAAGCCTTCCCGGCCTGCCGCTCTGCGCTTTCGAGGCGATCCTTCGCGGCGGCAAGCGCGGTCTCCGCCTTCTTCAGATCGGCCGCAACGCCGCGCATGTCTCTCGCCTTCGCTTCGATGGCCGCCCTGGCGGGGCTCACGGACGCGGCGGCTTCCTCTGCTTTCCTGGCGGCGCGCGCCCTCATCGTTTTGGCGTACTCATGCGGGTTCAGGAACTTCTGAGCGCCTTCCCGGCGAGCGTCGTCTTCGGCTTTGGCCGAAACTTTCTCCACCCCTTCCGCGGCGGCGCGTGTGTCCATCGTCGCCAGCGCGTTCTGGAGAATAGTCTCGGATACCGAGGCGACGGCAGCGCGCGGGTCGGGCAGGAGCGCGGGCGCCGGCAGTTTCGGATGAGTGAAGGGCGCCGGCGCGACATCCTGGCGGCTGATGATCACGCGCTCGTTGCCCTGGGTCACGCCGAACATGCGCCTGGCGAATTCGTGGGGCAGCCTGATGCAGCCGTGGCTCGCAGGATAGCCGGGCAGCACGCCCTCGTGCATGGCGACGCCGGACCAGGTGATGCGCTGCATGTAGGGCATCGGCGCGCCGCTATAGATGGTCGAATGGTGCATCCGCTCCTTGCCGAGAATGTTGAAGATGCCGCGCGGCGTCGGATGCCCCGGCCGGCCCGTCGAAACGGGCGCGCGTGCGTAAAGCCCGTCGTTCGAGTAGACCGAAACATATTGGTGGTTGAGCGATATGACGAAGAACAGCGGTCCGTTGGGGCGCGCGGCGGCTTCCTCCTGTTCCCTCTCGGGCGCCGCCCGGCGCCTGCGCGCATCCGATGGGTCCGCGAGCGCCAGCGAGACGCCCGCGATGCAGGCGAGACCCAAAAGCAGTCCCGGGCGCGATGGCGATGCATGAAAGAAGCGAGAAAGGAAAGCCCCCACGAGAAATACCTCCCTATACGAAACTGGACGCGACATTAGCAGCCTTTCCCAAGTTCTCCAGGCGTTCCGGACCGGTTTAAGCTTAGTTCGTTCCAGTGTGACGCTGGCGCAACTACAACCTCGGCCCGGGGCGAAAAGCTGCACAATAAAATTGATAGCGGGGGCGGGTTACAATTCGGTTTGCCCCAGGGTTCAGCTCGCCGGGTATTGGCCTTGCCAGCGCGTCTGCAGGTTCGCGAGCCCCCAGTCGAGAATTATAAGGAAGGTTCCCAAGGTTAGGAAAAGCGCCAGAAGAAGCAGGCTGTTCAGGAACACGGCTTCATAGCCGTACAGCGCGACGTTGAGGAACGGATAGGGATAGACGCCAACCATCGCCCCCCTGACGAGCGTGTAGCACATGAAGGCGAGCGGATAGATCTGCCACGGGATTTGATGGGAAAGGCGCAGGGAGCCCTTCGGCGTGATGAACAGCCAGAACGCCATGTAGAGCAGCGGCATCACGAGGTGGAAGAAGCGCTCCGTCAGGAACTCTATTCCCGTTGGAACCCACAGCCCCTGAAGCACGGCGGCGTAGACGATCGCCACCACCAGAATATACAGCGCGAGCGCGGTCTGAACTTCGGGCCAGTTCCAGAAGCTGTCGTCATCCGGTTCGCAGGCGGCAAAAGCGAGGCAGAACGCGATGGCGAGGTTGGTCAGCACCGTGAAAAAGCTTAAGTAGGAGGCGACCGCCCCGGGAACCGAGCGGCCAAGCGCCAGCGCATTTTCGACGGAAATGAAGAGCTGAAGTCCCAGCGCCGTCCAAGCAAAACTTGCGATGCCGCCCGCCACCACCCTTCTTGTAAGCATCTTCTGCGCCGGTCCTTTCTTCCCGCGAACTCATTCGGGACGGACCGGTAACAAGTAAAACGGGGCTTAGTGCCCCGTTTTCGCTCTCACTTTTTTCTGATTACTTCACAGAGCCCGAATATCAGGCGCTCGCCGCGGAGTCCGAACCGGCGGTCTGAGCATGCAACCGGTCGCGCTTGATGGCGAGCTTGTTCAGGGCCGAGACGTAAGCGTGCGCGGACGCCACGAGCGTGTCCGTGTCCGCGCCCCGGCCGGTGACGGTCTTGCCGTTCTCTTCGAGGCGGACGCTGACTTCGGCCTGGGCGTCCGTGCCCTCCGTCACCGCATGGACCTGATAGAGGGGCAGGCGCGCTTCGTGCGGCACGATGGCCTTGATCGCGTTGAAGGTGGCGTCGATCGGCCCGTCGCCCATCGCCTCGGCGGTATGGGGCTTGCCGTCCACCTCGAGCGTGATGGTCGCCTTTTGCGGGCCGCCCGTGCCGGCGATCACCATCAGCGAGAGAACCTTGATCCGGTCGTTCGCCTGCGCGATCTCCTGGTCCACCAGCGCTTCGATATCCTCGTCGTAGACGTGCTTCTTGCGGTCGGCCAGCGCCTTGAAGCGATGGAACGCGTCCTCGAAGGCGTTGTCGCCGAGGTCGTAGCCCAGGTCCTTCAGCTTCTCGCGGAAGGCGTGACGGCCCGAGTGCTTGCCCATGACGAGCGAGCTTTCGCGCACGCCGACGCTTTCGGGCGTCATGATCTCATAGGTCTGCGCATTCTTCAGCACGCCGTCCTGGTGGATGCCGGATTCATGGGCGAAGGCGTTCTTGCCGACGATGGCCTTGTTGTACTGCACCGGAAACGCGGTTACGGCCGAGACGAGGCGCGAGGCGCGCGCGATCATCGTGGTGTCGATGTTCGTCCAGAAGGGCATGACGTCGTTGCGGGTCTTCAGCGCCATCACGACTTCTTCCAGCGCCGCGTTGCCCGCGCGCTCGCCGAGTCCGTTGATCGTGCATTCGATCTGGCGCGCGCCCGCCTTCACGCCCGCGAGGCTGTTGGCCACTGCCAGCCCCAGATCGTTATGGCAGTGGGTGGAGAAGATCGCCTCGTCCGCGCCGGGCACGCGCTCGCGCAGCATCGCGATGATGCTCACGAATTCGTCCGGCACGGTGTAGCCGACCGTGTCGGGGATGTTGATGGTGGTTGCGCCGGACTTGATCGCGGCCTCGACGACCCGGCACAGATAATCGGGTTCGGTGCGCGTCGCGTCCATCGCCGACCATTCGACGTCGTCGATCAGATTGCGCGCGCGGGAGACGGAGGCCACCACAGCCTCATAAACCTGCCCGGCGCTCATCTGCAGCTGATATTGCCGGTGCAGCGGCGAGGTGCCGATGAAGGTGTGGATGCGGCCGCGCTTCGCATGCCGGACGGCTTCGCCCGCGCGGTCGATGTCCTTCGGATTGGCGCGCGCGAGGCCCGCCACCACGGCGTTCTTAGCGCGCCTGGCGACCTCCGCCACGGACTCGAAATCGCCCACGGACGCGGCGGGAAAGCCTGCTTCGATGATGTCGACGCCCATTTCGTCGAGCATTTCGGCGACCTGCATCTTCTCTTCGAAGTTCATGGTCGCGCCGGGGCACTGCTCGCCGTCGCGCAGCGTGGTGTCGAAAATCAGCACGCGGTCTTTTTCAGAGCGCGCGGCGGGAGAATTCGCAGCCTTCGAAGAAGGGAAATCGGTCATTGTTCAAGGATCCTTGCCTGATCTGTGAAGAGTATCACGAACCGGGCAAGTCCTCCATTGAGCGCCCGGGTTTTTACCCCCAAGCGCCCGCCCGCTCACCGGGCTGCCAGCGCTCAGGGGATAATAAGAAGGAGGGCGCGCGACGCCGCCGGGGCCGCGCAAATGCGGCCGCGCGAGAAGGCAATCGAATGGGGGCGTGCGTCTGGCATGATGAGGAGCAACTCCGATCCCCGGTCATAATGCACATTTTCATGGGTAGAACAAGCGCCGCGAGGACGGCCGGTTACTTGGCCGCCTTCGCCTTCCGGCCAATTTCGAGCTCGTCCGGGGTGGGCGCGCCGCCCTCCATCGGGAACGCGTCGCCGGGCGATTCGTGTCCGCCCGCGATACGGTCCATCAATGCGAACAGCACGCCGGAAACCACGAAGGTCAGGTGCAAACCGAGGCGCAGGTAAATCTCGTCCGGCTTGTAGGCGTTGATGTTCACGAAGACCTTCAGAAGCTCGATGCCGGAGATGGCGACGATGGTGCCCATCAGCTTGATCTTCAAGTCTGAAAAGGAGACGAGCCCCATCCAGTCCGGCCGGTCCTCGTTGTCGCTGGTGTCGATCTTCGAGACGAAGATCTCGTAGCCGGCGAAGACGATAAGGAGCACGAGATTGGCGACCATCACGATGTCGACGAGCGACAGCACGGTCACGATCACCTTGCTCGGCTCGGCGTGGAGCGCTTCGGGCACGAACTCGATGAACTCTCTGAGGAAGGTGATCAAGAGAAGCAGGAGCGAGATCGACAGCCCCGCGTAAAAGGGCGCGAGAAGCCAGCGGCTCGCGAAAATCCCCGCTTCAAGATTGCGTTCCAGGTTTTTCATTTCTCCTCCGGTTCGGACCGGCTGGCGGCGCCGCGCCTTGCGAATGGAGGCCATGCAAAGACGCGCAAGCCAGCTTCAAGGGCGGGCTTGTAACAATGTGTGGCTGATTCTTAGCAATCGCTTCACCGTGCATCTTGCGGCGGCGCCCCAATGCCTTAATATTCTTCCTTAGCCTATGGCGTTCGTTTATGCCAAGGCCAAGCGGCGCCAGTGGCAGGCTTGTCGGCTGCCGATTCAAAGAGGTTTCATGCGCTTCACCTTGAATGGCCGGACAGGCAAATCGCCTTTCCTCAGGTCGCGGCCTTTGTTGTTTCTTCGCATGGCGGCGAAGCGGAGACGCCGCTTTCCGATTTTTCCCTTACGGAAGCCGCTCAAAATCTATGGAAAGATCGGCAATCTGGAGGTGCGGCTCGCGCGCTCCATGGCCGACATCAAGAGGGCGCAGCGCCTGCGCTTCGAGGTTTTCTACCGGGAGATGGCGGCGGTCGCCAACTCCAGAACCGCACACAAGAAGCGCGACGAGGACGATTACGACCCGATCTGCGATCACCTTCTCGTGATCGACAAGACGCCCGAGCGGACGCGCAACCGGCCCTGGCCGAGACGCTCCAAGGTCGTCGGCACTTATCGCGTTCTCCTCCAGGAAGTCGCCGAGAAAAATCAGGGCTTCTATACGCAGGGCGAATACGACATCGCGCCGCTGATCGCGAAGAAGCGCGCCACGCACCGCTTTCTGGAGCTTGGACGCTCCTGCGTGCTGAAGCCTTACCGCAACCGTAAAAGCTCCGTCGAGCTTCTATGGCAAGGCCTGTGGACCTACATCCGCGAGCACGGCGCCAACGTCATGATCGGCTGCGCGAGCTTCCCCGGCGCCGACCCGAAGGAGCATGCGCTCGCGCTGAGCTTCCTGCATCATTTTTCGCGGGCGCCGGAGGATTGGCGCGTCTCGGCTCATTCGGAGCTGAAGGTCGACATGAACATGATGCCCAAGGAAGAGATCAACCCGAAAGAGGCGCTGAAGCGCATGCCGCCGCTGATCAAGGGCTATCTCAGGCTCGGCGCCTATGTGGGCGACGGCGCCGTTGTGGACAAACAGTTCGGCACCACCGATGTGTTGATCATTATGCCGGTCGAAGCCATCAACTCGCGCTACTTTTCGCACTTCGGAGCGCCGGACGAGGTCTTGCCGCAACCCAAGAAGTCACGCTGGGGGCGCTCGGTTCATTAGGGCAGGCGTGACCGGGGCCGCGGCGCTGGGCAAGGGGCATTGAGTGAAAGCCTTCTCATCTCTCGCGGCCGTGGTGGCGCTGTGGCTCGGCGTCAGCTTTTTCGTCTGGCTTCTCTACCGGCTTTTCCGCCGGCGGGACGGTTCGCGGCGGAGGCAGATCGCGAGCGCGGCGATGGCGCTGCTCGACGAAGGCGCGGCGATTCTCGGCGCGCTCCGAATACGCGCCTCCCTGGCGCCCAGCGCGGAGGGAACCTGCCGCTGGCCCGGCGACGGTGCGGATCCCCTGCAAGGCGACGTTCGGCATCTGCTTAACGCCATAGAGGCGCAGAGCCCTTATTTCGACCGCGTGAAGGCGGCGAAGAAGAGGATCGAAAAAGCCTTCGGCGTGGAGGATTTTCTTCCGCTTTCCGAGCTTCTGCAAGTCCGCCGCGATTTCTGGGCCGCAAGCGAGATCTTTCTGATCGACGATATCCGCGGCCTCGGGGCGGAACTGGCCGACGTGCGCGCCTACGAGACGTTCAAGGCGGAGGCGATCGCGCTCCTTTTCAAGGATGAGGATGCGGCGGCGTTCGGCGACGGCGATCCGGTCGATCTGAGGCTCGGCCTTGCGCGCGAGCAGGCGCAGGCGTTCGCGGCGCAGGTGGCGGACGCGATTGCGGCCGAGCGCGAGAAGGGCCGCATGCCGGCGCCGTCCGAAATCGTCGCCGTGCCTCTCTCGATTGCAAGATCGGCGGCCTTCCTGTTTCGCGAGGGCGGCGCCGTGTTGAAAGACGCGGCGGCGACCGCCCGCAGCTTTGCGCGCTCTGTCGGCTCGAAAGGCATGAAGGCGGCGGCGAAGGAACTGCGCGAGGCGCGGGGCGATTTGCCGGGCCAGTTCGCGAGCGCGTTCGAGCGCGCGGGCGGCTTGGCGAGGAAGGGCGGCGGCGGCCTCAAGCGGCATTACGAATTCCTGCTCGAAGCGCAAGAGCTGCGCGCCCGCTACGCCGAGCTTCTGGCGCGCGCCCCGATTCTGACGGAAAAGGGCAAGCAGTTCTTCGCGCGGCTGGAGCTTGAAAAGCGCGCCGAGGAGTTCGCCGAAGCCTCGGGCGGCGTCTCCAACTGGGCGCGGCGAAGGGTGGTGAGAGGCATCGCCTATCTCATCGCTGGGCTGCAATTCGTCCAGGGCAAGATCACGCCGGCCTCGAACAAGCAGCTAGCCGTGCGCCCATCCGCGGCGGAGGCGGCGCCGGCCTTGGGCGCAACACCGGAGTTGATCAGGGTCATGCTGTTGCCGGCCGCCGCCTACGCCGGGGGGAATCACGGGCGCGGGGCCAGCCGGAAGAAGGCTTCCAAGCCGCGTCCGGCGCCAGAGCCCGAGGAGGCGCCAGCGCGGCGGAGCAAGCGCGCTGCCCCGATGCGCGGCAGGGTCAGCGGCAACGCGGCGCTCGCCGATGACGAGGACGCCATCGCCGACGAGCGCGGCCGCGTTTCGCGCTTCACGGCGGGCGGCTCGCTGATGGACAGGCTCTCGACGGTCGATCACGAGGAACGCGCCGCGCCCGAAAGCTTTTCCCCTGCGCCGAAAGAGGAAAAACCGGAGGAAAAGCGCAAGCGCTTCCGCCTGTTCCGCTCCGATCAGAAGTGAGTCTCCATTGGAGAAGATCTACCGTGTCTGCGCAGCAGCATTTCATGGCGCGGCGCGCACGGGATGACGGCAATCGGCAGCGACCGGATCCAGTACCAAGAGGCTTTGCGTTCATGTTCCTGAATTTCTTCTATGAGTTGAAGAAGGGCGGCATCCCCGTCAGCGTGAAGGAGTATCTCGCCTTTCTGAACGCAGTCGATTCGGGCGTCGCGGGCGGGAAGACCGACCATTTCTATTATCTCGCGCGCGCCTCGCTGGTGAAGGACGAGCGCAGCCTCGACAAGTTCGACCGCGTTTTCGGCCATGTGTTTCGCGGGCTTGAGAGCATCGGAGAGGGGATCGAGGCAGAGATCCCCGAGGAGTGGCTGCGCGCGCTCGCCGAACGCCTCCTGACCGAGGAGGAGAAGGCGCAAATTCTCGCGCTCGGCGGCTGGGATAAGATCATGGAGGAGCTGAAGAAGCGCCTCGAAGAGCAGAAGGGCCGGCATTGGGGCGGCAATAAGTGGATCGGTACGGGCGGGACTTCACCCTTCGGCGCGCATGGCTACAATCCCGAAGGCGTGCGCATCGGCCAGGAAAAGAACCGCAATTTCCGCGCGGTGAAGGTATGGGACCGGCGCGACTACAAGGATCTCGACGGCGAGGTCGAGCTTGGCACGCGCAACCTCAAGATCGCGCTGCGCCGCCTGCGCAAGTTCGCGCGGACCGGCGCCGCCGGCGAACTCGACCTCGACAACACCATCCGCGGCACGGCGCACAAGGGCTATCTCGACATCGCGTTCCGCCCCGAGCGCCGCAACACCGTGAAAGTGCTCGCCTTCTTCGACATCGGCGGCTCGATGGACTATCACATCCGCGAATGCGAGGAGCTGTTCTCGGCGGCGCGCTCCGAGTTCAAGCACCTGGATTACTTCTACTTCCACAACTGCCTGTATGAGAGCGTGTGGCGCAAGAACGTGCGCCGCTGGGAGGAGCGCGTCCCGACCTGGGAGCTGCTGCACACCTATCCCGCCGACTACAAGGTGATCTTCGTCGGCGACGCCGCCATGAGCCCGTATGAAATAGTGATGCCGGGCGGCTCGGTGGAGCACTGGAACGAGGAGGCGGGGCAGGTCTGGCTGCAGCGGCTGCTCGGCGTCTACAAGCACGCCGTCTGGCTCACCCCGACCGAGGAGCGCTACTGGTCGAGCACGCCGTCGCTGAAACTGATCCAGCAGTTGATGGCGGGCCGCATGCATCCGCTGACGCTGAACGGCATCGACGCCGCCATCTCCGAGCTGCTGCGGTGAAGTCCGCTCGCCAGCTCGTCGAGAAGGGCTCCGACGCCGATCTCCTCAGGGAAATGATCGCATTCGTCACCACGCGGATGATGGATATGGAGGCAACCGCTTCACGCGCCTGCCGGCGCCAGGGCCGCCGATCGCGCTTTGGCTGAGGCCGGGTCAGCCCGCGATGGGCGCTCGGCGGAGATAGGCTGCATTCTGTCCGCGCGCCTGACGCGCATACCGAAGGCAGGCAGCGGTTCCTCGCCCAAGGCAAGGAACCGCGTACGATTAGGAAGAGCGGCGGTTGACTAGGAACCTGAACAGGTCCGGTTTCAATCCTATCTGTCCGGACGGTACGGAATATTTCACGTCGAATTTGTGAGACCCAAACAGCTCTTCCTGACTATCATTCGAATGACATACGCCCTGCGTTATGACCCAATACCCATATTGGCATACATAGACCATATGAGTTAGGCACGTTGTCGAACCATTGACGCAGGCATGGCTTTGGTTGACGAAGAAGGCGGAGGCGAATGTAGCGACTGCTGCTGCTAACAAGATCCTGGGCTTGCCCATCTTGATCTCCCTGAAATAACTTATTGCATTTCGAACTGGAGCCGCAGCGCCAAGAACAAGACGCCTCGCGGCTTTTGGCGTCCGGGCTAACTGGCGATTTTCCTGTGACATTGTGCAATCCTTTCGTTTTTAGCGGGTTGAAAGCATTGTTTGCTTCGAGATAACAATCTCAGAAACTGGACCCGGCCGCTGTTCCGTATGGAACAACAAAACAATGAATCTACACTCAGAGGAACGAACGTGTGTCGCGGCGGTGTGCTTGGCGGGATCGTATGTGGAGCTGTCCTGCCAGGCTCGCCAGAGAATTCGAAGCCAGCCGCGTGCGAGTATGCGGACGGCATGGGCGTCTTCAATGCCGCGCGATCCGCTGCGCCCGGTGGTGTGCCGACGAGGTTGCCGCCGCAGGCAATCCCAATTACGCGCTGACCATGACAACCCGCCCAACAGCCATTCAGCAGAAGGCGCTGGAGCTGCTGGGAGCGCCTCTCACGGCGGCGTAGCGTTCATTGTACCCAGTAAAAGCCTCTGGCGTAGAAAATATCTGCGCCAGATCAAAGATATATATCTCCGAAAGAAAAAAGCTCGATCTAAGGAATTCCAGCCAAGCAAGCGCGGGCGAAGGGCTGACTTTTTTTTTCGCGCTTTGCTTGACGCGATCTGGCGCCTCCAGTTGAACCGAGGGGATTCGAAGGCGCGAAACCTACTATTCAGTGCGCGTTTTGGCTGAAGAAGGGAACAATCAATGTTCTGGCCAAGATTTTGAGATCCAGCCACGGCGACCAGTTATTTATGTAGCAAAGGTCGAAGTCAACGCGCTGACGCATCTCTTCCAGTGTTTTGGTTTCTCCACGGCAGCCGTTGACCTGAGCTAAACCAGTAATACCTGGAGTTACCTTATGGCGACAGGTATAGTTGGTCAAGATTCCGGCATAGTATTCGTTGTGGGCGACGGCATGAGGGCGCGGGCCTACGAGGGACAGCTCGCCACGCAAGACGTTGATAAGCTGAGGCAGCTCATCGAGGCTCGTGCGCCTCAAAAAGCGCCCCACCTGTGTGACGCGCTTGTCTCCGCGAACCGCCTGTGTAACGACGGGGCCGTCTTCGGTAACAGTCATGGTGCGGAATTTGAAGACGCGGATAATCTTGTGGTTAAGTCCGTGGCGTCTCTGCACAAAGAAGATGGGGCCGGGGCTGTCGCATTTGATTGCGATGCCGATAACAACCATCGCGGGCGCGAAAATCGCAAGCGCAATTGCGCCGAGAAAATAGTCCATGGCGGCCTTGATCAAGACCTCGCGCGCGCTCAGCGGCCCGACGCGATTGACCGACGCCTTAGCCAACGCCCCGCACTGTCCGTTTTCAGGTTTTTCATAGTCTCGGCAGAGACTCTCAAACGTTGTGGCTTGATTTTCTTTCAACATGTCCAATACTTCCAATAAAACCAACCGACTATTCTGCGGGGCTGCGAGAGTTTTTGCGACAAGACAACCCCACAGAGGCTGAACGCTTTTAGAAAGATATCGCCCGCCGATATCGAAATCATCGCGGATAAACTTGCGTCACTCAAGCCTCTGCTTAATAACTGGTTAAATAGCAAGATCGATTAAAATATGAGCTGAGTTTACATTGTGTTTCGAAGCAATATCGCCCGTCCGAGATGTCTTCGGTCTGGAACTTCCGCTGTTCGGGGGGATATGGCTTGATCTCGGAAACCGTGCTCGAGTTTGCTTGCAACCCGACGCAGGATCTGCCGATGCTGACGCGTCCGGCGGAGAAGCCAAAAAGCCGTCTCTTCGTTGGCGCGCCAGGGACGTTTGCTCAGGCGTGGATGGACTCGCCGTGCTCGGCGATGTCGAGGCCTTCCCTCTCGCTGCGTTTCCCGACGCGCAGCGGCGTGAAGATAGACACGAATTCCATGGCCATCCAGGTGAGCGCGCCGGAGCTACAGGGCTTCGCTATCGCCTTCGCCGGTTCTGATGCGCACCGCATGATCGATCGGCGTCACGAAAATCTTGCCATCGCCGATCTCGCCCGTTCGCGCGGCCTCGACGATAGCCTCGATGGTCCTCTCGGCGGCGTCGTCCGGCACGACGACATCCACCCGCACCTTCGGCACAAAATCCACCTGGTATTCGGCGCCGCGATAGATTTCGGTATGGCCCTTCTGGCGGCCGTAGCCTTTAACCTCGCTAACCGTCATACCGTCGACTCCGGCGGCGGTGAGCGCCTCGCGTACGGCGTCGAGCTTGAACGGCTTGATGATAGCGGTAATGAGCTTCATGGGATGGTCCTGACTAGAATTCGCGCATTTCTTCAAGTTTATGCACAACGATTGCGCGATGGCAACGCGGTAAATGCATAAGCTTTAGCCGAAGCGCCGCGGAATTAGCCGCGCCGCCTCCGCGCGGCTGAAGCCATCGAGCGCCATGGCAATGGCCAGGATGCGTAACGCCTGCTTGGCATCCGCCGACGTACGCGCTAGCGGCCCGCGCTTTTGGCCCCATCCTTCGAGACGGCGCTCCGCGCCTCCTTCAGGATGAGGCTTCGACAAGCTCAGGATGAGGTCGAATATAGTCAAACGCCGCGCCCAATTCGGCGGCGCCCGGTTCTGGCCGGGCACAAGAGTTACGCCCGTATAACGGCCCTGCGGAACGATGGAGTTTTGCCCGAACAACCGGGGCCGCCTCAAAGCTCTAAGCGCCGTCGGATTCGATGAGGCGGAGCTTGGCGTCGCGCGGCTGCGGCGCCTCGATGGCCTCGGCTTCGAAATCGAGCCCCTCGATCTCCTGAAGCGAGCGCCCGGCGATGCCCTGCATGTCGCCATACATGCCGGCGGTGGCGTCGATCGCGCCGCGGATCTGCGCCTCGCGCTTGGCCCAGGATTTCTGCATGGCCTTGCGCTCCTTTTCGAGATCGGCTTGCATCTCGGAGAACTTCTCGACGATGGCCTCGACGCGGTGGCGGAAGCGCGGGCCGGTGAGATACTGATACATCGCCTCCATCTTCGACTGCTGGCCTTCGCCCGCCTTGCGCGCGGCGGCCACCTCGATCAGCGCATGCCGCAGCGCCATCGCCACCGCCACTGCGCATTTCGGGGCCGTCACCCACACGCCGTCGATCTGGCCGAACGCCTCGACGGTTTTCGGCAGCGCGTGGCTGACAATAATGGCGGCGTCGGCCTTCGCCACGCGCGCGTCGTCGCGCAGCTTGGCGAGCCAGCCGTCGCTCCAGTTACGGGTGCGCTTCGATTCCCACAGGATCTTGCCGCAGTCCTGCCCGAACGGCGTCGTCACATGCTGGATGGCGTCGCCGCCGAAATCGCCCTTCGGCACGGGCGCGATGGCGTCGTGCGGGAACGCCGCGCGGAGCAGCGCCTCAAGCTGCAGTTCCTGCACCTCGCCCTGGAGCTGCTGCGAGCCCTGCTCCGACTTCTTCTTCAGCTCCTCGATCTGCTTTTGCATGGCCTGGATGGTCTGCTCGCGCTCCTGCACCTTGAGCAGCAGCTGGCCCTCCGCCTCGGCCTTGGCGCGCGCCTGAATCGCGGCCTGGCTTTCGGCCACGCGCTTCTCGATGGTGAGATCCAGCTCGCGCTTTTCGTCCGCCAGCTCGCGCTCCTTGCGCACCGCCTCGGCCTGCGCCTTCTGCGCCTCGGCGAGCTTGGCCTCGCGCTCACGATACGCTTTCGTCAGCTCTTCGAGCTGCTGCGCCTTGTGATGAAGTTCGAGCGAGAACGAGGCGCGCGCCTTCTTTTCCGCGTCCTCGGCGAGCTTCTTCTTCTCGCCCTTCAGCCGCTCCGCAAGTTCTGCGTCGAGGCCGTCTTTCTGCGCTTTTATCGCGGCCTCGCGGCGCGCGATCTCCGCCTCCTTCGCGCGCAGCGTTTTGTCGGCGTCCCGGCGCACGGCCTCGATGAGCGGCGCGGCCAGCGTTTCCGTCAGCTTGATTTCGGTGCGGCAATTCGGGCAGGCGATTGACGGTTCCACGCGCATCTCTCCTTCAAGGATGCGCCGAGCCTACCCCGACTCGCGGCCGATGCCTCGCCTGCCGCGCCCTCTATCAACCGGGAATTAACCATCCAAAACGTCGCCTTGCGCTAACCGCCATTATAGACCCGGCACGCTGAAAGCTTGATCTGAGCCGCGAAGCAGCGCATCGTTTTCGCATGAAGGAGAACGACGCACGCACACAGAGCCTTGCCGAGCTGCATGAGCGGCGCAGGCAAGTTATCCGTCTGCATAAGAAGCAGTATGGCGTGATGCAGATCGTTGAGTTGACCGGTTTGAGCTGGCCCGCCGTTCGCATGGCGATCGACCTCTACGAGGCGGGCGGCATGGCGGCGCTTAAGCCGAAGCCTCGCGGCAAGAAGAGCGGTGAGGGCCGCATTCTCACGCCCGATCAAGAGGTTCACATTCAAAAACTGATCGCCGAGAAGCGGCCCGAGCAATTGAAGATGGAGTTCGCGCTTTGGACGCGGGCGGCGGTTGGCCAGTTGATCGAGGCAGAATGCAAGATCAAGCTGTCGGTCCGCGGTGTAGGCAAGTATCTGAAACGGTGGGGTTTTACGCCGCAGAAGCCGATCAGACGCGCCTATGAGCAAAGCCCCGAGGCGGTGAAAAAATGGCTCGACGAGGAGTACCCTGCCATCGCCGAGAAGGCCAAGAAAGAAGGCGGCGAAATCCATTGGGGGGACGAGACGGCGCTGGTCAACACCCACGTTCGCGGCCGCAGTTATGCTCCGAAGGGAGAAACGCCTGTCACTTTTGCGCCAGGCTCGCGGCAGAAATTGTCGATGATCTCGACCGTGACCAACAAGGGCGAAGCGCGCTGGATGATAATCGACGGCAACTTTAATGCAGATCGGCTGATTGAGTTTCTTGAGGCGCTGATCAAGGATGCAGTAAAAAAAATCTTTCTAATCCTCGATAATCTTCGTGCGCATCATTCGAAGCCGGTGAAAGACTGGCTCGCCGAGCGCGAGGACCGAATCGAAGTCTTCTATCTGCCAAGCTATGCGCCGGAACTGAACCCCGACGAGCGCTTGAACGCCGATATGAAGCACGCCATCGGATCCAAGGTCCCGGTGAGAACGAAGCCGAAACTGAAAGCAGCCGCCGAGGACCATATGACCATGATCGGAAAATCCCCCGACAGAGTGCGCGCCTACTTCCAAGACCCACGGGTCAATTACGCCGCATAGAGACTTTAACGGGCCGGATCAATAAGGCTCCCAATTAAGCCAGCGGATGGCCTTCGTCTGTCATCCCGGAAAGGCGCAGCCTTATCCGGGATCTGAAAATCATTTGCGTCTTTTGCAGATCCCGGCTCGCGTTTCGCTTGGCCGGGATGACGGCGCGCCGGGCAAGTCGGCGGAGGCTGCCCCTAGAACCGCACGCCGAGCGAGGCGTTGAGCTGCCAGTCCTGGCCGAGCTGCGGCCCATTCAGGTCTTGATAGACAGGCGCGCCGGCCTCGATCGCAAGCCGTGTGTTGCCGAGACCGAACTGATGCCCCGCGATCTCGATGCCGCCGAACAGATCGACGCGCTGGCCGCCGTAATAGCCCGGGACCGTGCCTTGCATCGGACCGGCGATGAGCGGATCGCTGCCCTCGATCTTGCCCTGGGTGGAGCCCGCGACGCGCGCCGTCGCCGTCACGCCTGGGATGAAGGTGTAGCCGAGCCATCCGGTCAATTCATGGTAGTCGCCCCAGCGGTAGCCCTCGCTGTTATCGTCCAAAGCGATGCGCCCGCGATAGGCGGCGCCCCACGACCACAGATACTTGTTGCCGGTATAGGTCACGCCGGGCAGGAAATCGAGGGTCCCGGTTCCGATCTGCATCCCGTACATGGCGCGCATGGTCATTGGCATGCCGTTCTGTGGGCTGAGCATTGTCACCTGTTCGGCGATGTCTCCTGTCGGCAGGCTCAAGCCCAGATTGACGTGGATGTGATTGACGCCGTCGTCGTAAAGCCTCACGAGGCCAGCCACGGAGACGTCGGCGAAGCCGTCCGTCTCGTTGGTTCTCGCGCCCCAAGGCGCCCGGGCGCCCCCATAGCATACGACGTCATCGTCATGCTCTTATCGACGTAGTCGCCCATGACCATGACATTGAAGAAATTCGTCACGCCGTATTCGGCGCCGATCATGTGCATCTGCACGTCCATGCTGTTAGGCACGACGCTTAGAAACTTCGATCCGTACGGCGTGGCGAGGATGGCTGGCGTCGAAATCTTGTCCGTGCCGACATACGTGCCCTGCATGTTCATATACATCGGCATGTACATCAGCATGCGCTCACCCGCGCCGAGCATGGCGGCGCCCGAAACGCCGGCCGGGATGGTGGCGTGACTGTCGCCGTGCAGGGCGTCGTCCGGCGCGTCCTTCAGGCTATAAGCGTCCGGCACGGCAAGATCGGCGCCGTGGGCGCCCGGAATGAAAGCGGCGACCGCAATTGCGAGAGCGCCGGTAAGACAGCGCGCGCCGAGCGAGCGTGAATGTTTCATGATTTGCCCCTACCCAGATACAATAAAACTTCGCAGGTAGGCCCCCCCAAGCGGCGTCGATGCGCCAGAGCCCTGCCTCGCACGCAATATACAAAGCGATACAGCTTAGGAGAAGCCGCTGGCTTCAACTGAGCGGATGGCGGCGCTTCGCGTTGCCTATCCACATCACTCCGCCTATAACGCAGTCACTCTAGCGGCGGCGCGTGGCGCTCGGCAAAACTGGCGCTGGCGCTAAGGCATACGAAAAGCCGATATGCGGCGCTTGAGCGCGCTCGACCGGCGGAGAAATGTCCACTTCCTGTATCAATCTCTCTATAGCAGGCGCGTTCGATTAGGCCGTATGAGGGGGCGGAATATGGCTTCACATGTTTCGAGACGATCTGTTTTGATGTCGGCGGCGGGCGCCGCCGCGGCCGCCTCGCTGCCGTCCTTTCCCGCCTTGTCCGCACCCGCGCAAGGCCTGCAAATTCTCGGCGCGCCGAACGGCGCCACCATCGTCCTGATCCAGCTCCTGGAGTCGGGCGGCCTGTCAACGGCGGCGCCGGGCGCCACATTCGCGGTGTGGCGCGCCACCGACGAACTGCGCGCCAGCATCGTGTCGGGCCGCACGCGCCTGTTCACCACGCCAACCCATGTTCCGGCGAACCTCGCCAACCGGGGTCTTCCCATCCGATTGCTTTGCATCCTGAGCATGGGTCACCTTTTCATCGTGACGAGCGACGACAGCATCCAGACTTTCGCCGATCTGAAGGGCAAGCCGGTGCTCTGCTTCTTCCGCAACGACATGCCGGACCTCGTGTTTCGCGCCATCGCGCGCATGGAGGGGCTCGACCCCGACCGCGACGTCGCGCTCTCCTATGTGCAAACGCCGATGGAAGCGGCGCATCTGCTCGCGGCGGGCAAGGCCGAAACCGCGATCCTGCCGGAGCCGCCCGCCACGGGCGCGATGTTCATGGCGGCGCAGGGCGGCCGCAAGCTGCGCCGCGCCATCAGCCTGCAGGACGTTTGGCGGAAGCACAAGAACCAGCGCATCCCGATGGCGGGCATCGCCGTGCATCAAAGCCTCGTGCACGAATGCCCCGAATTGATCGCCGCCTTGCGGGAGGGGCTGCCCGGCGCCAAGGATTGGGTGTTCGCGAACCGCGAGGCGGCCGGCGAACTTGCTGCGCGGACATTGGGAGCGAGGCCGCAGGTATTCGCGCAATCGCTCGACCATTTCAACATCGAGGTGGCGCCGGCCAAGGCGATGAGGACGGAGCTTGAGGCCTTCTACCAGACGATCCTCGATCAATCCCCTGACGCGCTGGGCGGGAAGCTGCCGGGCGACGACTTCTACCTCGATTTTTGAGCGGGCGCGATGAAGTGGGTTTGGGGGGCGCTCGGCGTCGCGATTTTCCTGGCGGCCTGGGAAAGCGCGCATCGCCTCTGGGGGCCATTCGTCATGCCCTCGCTTGCGGAAACGGCGCGCGCCATCGGCGCCATCGTCTTGTCGGGCGAGGCTGGTCCCGCCATCGTCTCGACCGCGAAGCAGGCGCTGGCCGGATGGCTCCTCGGCGCGGTTGCGGGACTCGCCTTCGGCGTTCTCGGCGGCTACGCCGCCCCTGCGGGCGCAGCTTTGTCTCCGCTGGCGCTGATCGTCCTTGGCGTTCCGCCGATTGTGTGGGTTGTCCTCGCGCTCCTCTGGTTCGGGCCGGGGACCATAGAACCCGCCTTCACCGTGCTGCTGACGGTGTTTCCGATTGTCTTCTTCGCGGCGCGGCAAGGCGTTGCGGCGCGCGATCCGGCGCTTGAAGAGATGGCGCGGGCCTATGGCGCTTCGCGGCGGCTGCGGATCACCGATCTCCTCCTGCCGCAACTTGCGGACTACGTGTTGCCCGCGCTCGCCACGGCGCTGGCCTTCTCCTGGAAGGTCGCGGTCATGGCGCAGGTGCTCGGCGGCGGGACCGGCCTCGGCGGGAAGCTCGAAACCGCGCGAGCCAATCTCGACTTGCCGGAGACGATGGCCTGGATCGCCATTGTGCTCGCCCTCGTGCTCTTGAGCGACGGGCTTCTCTTCGTCGCGTTTAGGCGCCGGAGCCGAATGCGCGCGCCGCGCGGGCTCAAGCTTTCGGCGAGCGTCTGAACCGTGCTTGTTTTCGACGGCGTTCATTTCTCTTTCGGCGACGCGCCTGTCATCGGCGGCCTCGATCTGGAAATCGCTCCCGGGCGACTGACTGTGCTGCTTGGCCGGTCCGGCTGCGGCAAGACGACGGCGCTGCGGCTCGCGGCGGGGCTGCTTAAGCCTAGCCGGGGCCGCGTGACGAACGCCTTCCGGCGAACGGCGCACGTGTTCCAGGAGCCTCGCTTGCTGCCCTGGGCCGATGCGCTCGATAACGCGGCCTTCGGCCTGAAGGCGCTCGGCTATTCAGTGAAGGCGCGCCGCGAACGCGCCGCCGCGCTCCTCCTTCGGCTCGGCCTGGAAAAAGCGGATCTTACGAAACTTCCGGCCGAGCTATCCGGCGGGATGGCGCAGCGGGTCGCCATCGCCCGCGCGCTCGCCAGCGAGCCGGACCTTGTCCTGATGGACGAGCCGTTCGCCGCGCTCGACGCGAGCCTTCGCGCCGAAATGCAGGACATGCTGCGCGCCGAGATCGAAGGCAGGCGGCTCGCCGCGCTGTTCGTCACGCACGACGCGCCGGAAGCCGTGCGGCTTGCGGACCGGATCGCCGTGTTATCGACCCGGCCCGCGCGCGTCGCCGCAAGCTTCGATGCCACGCCCGTTGCGGGACAGGCTGCGATCTACGACGCCGCAGCTCGTCTCCTTCGGGCGCCCGAAGTCGCGAAGGCGTTTGCATGAGCATGGCGAGCATCGTCGACTTTGCTTCGGAGCGCGTCCGAACCTCGCGCGAACGGCGCCATCGCCTCCCCCGCCTGAGGATTCCGGCGAAGCCGCCCGGGGATTCCGGAGTTATGCCGCCCACCGATTCCGATATTATCTCGCCCGGGGGCGCCGGGGTCTGCTGGCTATAGAATGTGACTATTATTTTGGGCGGCGGTCAATCCTCCTTCGCCAGTGCTGCGAGCGATAGGCGCAGCTGCGTGGACGGGCAGACGAAGTTCAGTTTCTTGGTTCGGCGGGGATGCGTTTCTTCGTCCCGTCGCGCCCCTTTTGAAGCGGCGCGCGCGCAGCGGCGGTCAAGGCCGGCGCGCCAGCGCCGCCCGCAGGGCTTGGCCTTGAGGGCCGCGAGCACGGGCCGATGCTGAATGGGCCGGGGCATCCTCCGCTTGGGCAGCGCCATGGACCTCACTCCTTTTTTCCGGCTCGCCCGCACTTTTTGCGGATGGTCTCGCCGTCGAGTTCGATGCGGTGGGCGTTGTGGACGATGCGGTCGAGGATGGCGTCGGCGTAGGTGGGCTCGCCGATGAGCGCATGCCATTCGTCCACGGGCGGCTGGCTCGTGATGACGGTGGAGCGCCGGCCGTAGCGCTCCTCCGCGATCTCAAGAAGGTCCTGGCGGGCTGGGGCGTCGAGCGGGCCAAGCCCAAAATCGTCAAGGATAAGCAAGTCCACCCGCGACAGCGTCCTGAGCAGCCGGGCGTGGCGGCCGTCGCCGCGGGCGAGCGCGAGGTCGCTGAACAGCTTCGGCACGCGCTGATAAAGGACGGAGCGGTTGTCGCGGCAAGCCTTGTGACCAAGCGCACAGGCAAGCCATGACTTGCCTAGACCCGTTTTACCGCTGATGATCAAGTTGTCATGGGCATCGATCCAGCCGCCGCCGGCAAGACCATGGAACACGGCCCTGTCGAGCTTGCGCGGATGCTTGTAATCGACATCCTCGACCACGGCCTGATGCCTCAGATTGGCGTATTTTAGCCGCGACTTCAGCCGCTTGTCGCTCCGGTTGCTTGCCTCGCGGTTCAGCAGCAGGCCGAGCCCCTCGGTCAGGCTGAGGCCTGCGGCATCGCCTGAGGCCAGAAGTTCTCCAAAGGCCTTGGCCATGCCGGAAAGCCCCAGCTCTTCGAGCTGGGTAAGGGTAGGATGATTGAGCATGACACCTCTCAGTTGTAGTAGCGCGGGCCGCGGATGTTGGCGTGGAGGATCGCCGGGCCTTCCGCGGCGCGCTTGGCCGCGGCCTGGCGATCGAGCTTGTTGTCGAGGATGGAGCGGACCGAGCCGTAGCTGCGGGCGCCGATCAATCTCAAGTCCTCTGCGTGCGCCCCTAATGCGCGCGCAGGCAGGCCGCCTCGACCCGCTCGCGGCCGAAGGATTTGGCGAGCCGGACGATGCCGAGGCAGGCGCGGAAGCCCTGCTCGGGATGGCGGCGCTCTTCCAGGATCAGTTCGCACAACGCAGCCGGTCGAGCGCCCCACGGCCGAGGCCTCGCGGCGGATGCGCTCGATGGACCAATCGGCGAAGTGCCGGTGGCTCGACGGCATGTGCTCGGGCGTCGTCGTGTGGCGGTGATTGCCCGAGTTGCGCAGATGGGCGGCGACGCGCTCGCCCTTGCGGAACACCTCCACCGTGCGCGCCGTGAGGCGCACGTCCAGCTCGTCTTTGGCGAAGCGGAAGGGAACGCTGTAGTAATGGTCCTCGACCTCGACATGATAATCGAGCCCGGCGCGCCGGATCCGCCACTCGGCGTAAGTGTAAGGCTCCGCGGGCAAAGGCTTGAGCGCCGGCCGGTCGAGGTCTTCGAAGAGCTGCTGGCGGGTGACGCCCAGCCGGCGCAGCGGGCGGCGCCCGTTGATATCGGCAAGCATCTCCTGAATGGCCTGGTTCACCTCCGCGAGGCTATGGAAGATGCGGTGGCGCAAGCGGCCCAACAGATAGCGTTCGACGATCAGAACGCAGGCTTCAACCTTGGCCTTGTCGCGCGGTTTGCGCGGCCTCGCCGGCAAAACGCCAATATCGTAGTGCTCGGCGAACGCCTTATAGGTCCGGTTGACTTGCGGATCGTAGAAGCAAGCCTTGACGATGGCCACCTTGGGGTTGTCCGGCACCAGGAGCCTTGGAACGCCGCCGATAGCTTCCAGAGCGCGGACATGGGCCGCGATCCAATCCGGAAGGCTCTGCGTCCAGGTGGCTTCGGCGTAGGAGAAACTCGACGCGCCCAGCACCGCCACGAAAATCTGCGCCGGACGCCATTCGCCGGTGAGCCGGTCGACGATGACCGGCACTGTGTCGCCCGCGTAGTCGACGAACAGCTTCTCGCCGGCGGCGTGGGTCTGGCGCATGACCACCGGCAGCTTGGAAGCGAAGGTCCTGTACAACTCGCAGAAGCGCGAATAGCGCAGGCCGTCCGGCTGCAGCGCGATGTACTCCTCCCAGAGGATGGAGAGCGTCACGTGCTTGCGCTTCAGCTCGCGGTGGATCGAGGCCCAATCGGGTTCCGTCCGCCTCGCCGGCCCGGGCTTGGCGCCGCCCTTACCGTAAAGCCGCTCCTCAAGTTCGCTGTCGCTAAGCCCCTCCGGCAGAGGCCAGCTCAAGTTCGCGGCCCGGAACCGCCCGAGCGCCGCCCGCACCGTCGACGGCGCCTTGCCGGTCCTCCGCGCGACCTCCCGCACCGACAGCTTCTCCGCCGCTATCAATCGAAAAATCTCGCGCACAAGGCGCATCGCAATCCTCTCCGCTGGCATCGGTTCCCTCCTTGAACGGATCAAAGAGCGGACCCTTAACGAGCCAGCAGAGGCTTCCGGCGCCCCATTCCCGGATAGGGTTAAGCCGCCTCTACAGGTGGGCGGAATAACTCCGGAATCGATGGGCGGCTTATCTCCGGAACAGGCGGGCGAGATAATCCCGGAATTGGTGGGCGGCTTATCTCCGGAATGGTGGGCGCAATCACTCCGGAATCATCACCCGCCGCTGTGGACCGCCTGGAAACGCGATGGGCGGTGCGCTTAACGCCGCCTTGTCCGCTTAACCCGAAAAACGGCAGTTGAACGCTGAGCCTCGCAATTTCGAAGCGGCGGTTCAACCTATTGATGTGGGTTTTGCCGGTCAGGCCGGCGCCATAAGGCGCGGCGGAGGACGCAGCTGGCGCCCGCCGAGCCAGGACCGGACAGCGTGGGCGAGGATCCGGCGCCAGCGCTGATCCGCTGTCAACTGCTCCGCAGATTGGACCAGCTCGCGCAGGAAGCGGGCGATGCCCGAGAGCATGCTTGCCGCCCATCCAGCCTTGGCGTGCGAACTGGCCACCCTCAGCGTGGTCTGCCTCGCGTGACGGCTGCGCTCTGCAATGGCGGACAGCAGGAGCGGCAGGCTGGTGATTGCTTCCAGATGTTTGTCCGGCTCGGCCAACCGCACAAACAGGCTCCACCAGTTGTAGACGAGCGCAATGAAGCGAGCCATGAGCTGGCAGCGGGCGAGATCGCGGGTGGTAAAGCCCGCCCAGCCCCACTGGTTCTTCAGTTCATCGAAGGGATTTTCGCTATCGGCGCGATCGCGGTAGAGCTGCGCGAGCGTCAGAACCTCCTCGTCCAGGGAAGTAACGAGCACGCCGTATTCGTAGGCATCCGCGCCCGGCCCGATCTCAACGAAGCTAAGCGCCAGTTGGCTCGCGCCGTCGCATCCGGCGATGGCCATGCCCTCCTTCAGCCGGCGGCGCAGGATGACCACCTGGCGCTGACGGCTCCAGCCCTCCAGCCGCAGCTTGTCCTCCCGTCCCTGCCAGCCCTGGCCGGCATCGGTCCAATCGCCTTTAGAAAAACTCTTCTTGATCAGCCTCTTGACGTTAGAGGTAAGGCGCAGCTTGAACAGGTAGGACAACCCTCGCAGCTCGGCCTCGCGCATCACCGCTTCCGTACCGAAGCCGCTATCGCCGCGCAAAAATGCCGGCCAGCAATCGCGCGGAATGCGATCCAGGAGCGCCCACAATCCCGGCGCAGCATGCTTCGATGCGTGCTCGTTTCCTGGGGCGACGTCAACGTCGAGCACGAGCCGCAACCCCGCCATCGTGCAGGTATGGTAGACGTGGCTCGGCAGGCCCGGCTTCTTGGGATTATAGCCAAGGACCGCCCCTTCCTGATGGCCGTAGAGCGGCTTGACCGTCGAATCCATATCGAGAACCCACAGCTCGGATAACAACGGCGCCGTGCAGTAATCGAGATGGCGTTGCAGCCATTCCCGGCCCTCAACCTCTCCAATGGCCTTGAAGCCCCGGCGCACCGCGTCCTCGCTGACGATCTTCTTCATGCCCAGCAACTCGGGCAGAACTCCATCGTTACGAAGGGCCGTGATATGGGCGTAGCGCTTATGCCCAGCCAGAACCGAAAGCATCGTTGTGCCAAGCACGTCGCGCTTCTCCGGCGCGTTCGGGCTGGTATAGGTCAGCGGGCAATCGGCCACGAGTGCGCCGAATAAATTCGATACCTTCAAATATTCGATGAAAAATGGCAGCTGCCCAAAGGGCGTCAGCGGCGCTGTGGAATCCCATTCAACGCGCACCGGGCCAGCCCACGTGTCGAGCGTTGCCGGTCCCGATGAAGTCTCTTGTTCAATCGGCGGTTGTTCACCCGCTGGGTGAACCGGAAACTGCGGCGTATCTTGGCTCATGTCCCTGAGAATGCACGATTCTCAAACGAAAATGGCGCCGTGAACTGCCGGATTTGGGTTAACACGTTATCATTTTTGAACTAGTGTAGTTCTTTAGCTTTTGAGGCTGGGAGATGAAAACGCCTCAAGACGCCTTCGTCCGCGTTGCGCCAATCGGCGAGACAGGCTCCGCCGCCGATCATGGCTTTGAGTGCGCAACGGGGAGCGCCTGGCGCGGCAGCTTCGCCGCGAGCCCGGCCCCGCGAACAAACATCCCCCAAAATCTGAATACGGCCAACACCCAGGAGGGACACCGTGTTTAGTTAGCAGGATTCTCATAGCCAACGATGGCTCGGACGGCGCCGCGTGCGCTTTGGCGGCAGCGATTAAGCTGGCGAAAGTGCATGGGACGGAACTTCACATGATTTTGGTTGAGGAGATGCCGCGCTTCCCGGCTTCAATCGACGAAGTCGAGGAGGAGAGAGCCGAGGCCAGGCCGCCACGAAACGCGCGAATGCGCTGGCGCAGGCCGCGGGGATCGAGCTCACGCCCCACGTTGTCATAGGCCATCCTGTATCCGCCATCTCCGAGTTTGTCGCGAACGGGAAGTTCGACCTGCTTGTGGTGGGCTATATGGGACACTCCGAGCTTTACAACCGCCTCATAGGCAGCACGACGGATCGGCTTGTGGAGCACGCGCCTTGCGCTGTTCTTGTCGTCAAGTGACGCGAATGAGGCCAAAGCCGCTGAAGCAAACTCTATCTTCCGGTTTGGCCCCGCCTATTCCTGGCGACTTCATGATTGTGGGGCGATATCGCCGCGAACCGAACTTCTGTCTGTTATGAACGCTGGCAGCATTCTCTTAACAGGCTTAAACTTTTCACTTACACTCAGTCATTGCGATCTTTGAGGGCCGCCATGGAAATACCTCGGGACGCCGTTTTGCTGCGCGTCTTCGTCGGGGAGTCGGACCGCTCCGGCGGACGCTCGCTCCATCGCGCCATCGTCGAGGCGGCGTTCAAGGCGAAGCTCGCCGGCGCGACTGTTTTTCACGGGCCGCTCAGCTACGGTCATGGCGATCGCATCAATGACGAGTCCAGCATCGATGCGCCGGGCAATCTTCCCGCTGTCGTCGAAATCATCGATCTTGAAGAAAAAATCGAAGCGTTCCTGCCGAAGCTCAACGCCATGATGGGCACCGGTCTCGTGACCTTGGAAAAAGTCCAAATGATGCGCGTTGGCCGCCGCACAAAGGATGCGGCGGCCAAGCCCGTCCGCGGCTAAACGAAGAGGGGAGGCTGAAGCATGGACATTCCGCACGAAGCCGTCTTGCTCCGCATTTTCACCGGCGCCGACGACCGCCATGGGGTGGAGGAGCCGCTCTACCGGGCCATCGTCATCAAAGCGCGCGAAATAAATCTTGCGGGCGCCACGGTTCTAAAGGGTCCCATTGGCTACGGTCTATCGAGCCGGATGCACCGGCCGCATTTCTTGGGCAAGGATGAGCGTCCCATCGTCATCGAAATCTGCAACTCCGAAGAGAAGATAAACGCCTTTCTCCCGATCCTGGACGACATGATGGAAAGCGGCCTCGTCACGCTGGAAAAGGCGCGCGTGCTTCAATATGGTAAGAAGCGGTCGAGCTACATGGGGCGTCTACGCCAGCGCCTGCATTTGAGCAAGCCCTCAGACACACCGCTGTCCGACGATTGATTTACTTTGGAAAACTAAACAATCATCGTCGATCTGGTCCAGCCGCGTGGAGTATCTAATTCTCCGCGCGAATCCAAATTCTAAAAAGGGCATGCGCTTTTGCGGGGCGAGAGCACGGCTGAACGCGATAACGCGATTAACGACAGTGAGGACTACGAAATGAGCAAAATATCCGCCATCGGCGCGCTGGAAATCCTCGACTCCCGTGGCAATCCCACGGTGCGGGTGCAGCTTGCCCTGGATAACGGCGTCGCCGTCTCGGCTTCGGTTCCTTCGGGCGCTTCGACCGGCGAGCATGAGGCCGTCGAATTGCGGGACCACGACCCATCGCGCTATGGCGGCAAGGGCGTGCTCAAGGCCGTCGCCAACGTCACCGATATTATTGCGCCCAAGCTGATCGGACAGGAGCCGAATAGGCAGGCCGAAATCGACCAGCTCATGCTCGATCTCGACGGAACGCCGAACAAGGCCAAGCTCGGGGCTAACGCCATTCTCGGCGTCTCCATGGCCGTCGCTCGCGCGGCCGCCATCGATGCAGGCTTGCCTCTTTACGCCTATCTCGGCGGCGCGGCGGCGAAGCGTATTCCCGTCCCCATGATGAACATCTTGAACGGCGGCAAGCACGCCGACAACAGCGTCGACTTCCAGGAGTTCATGGTGATGCCGGTTGGCGCGCCGAGCTTCCGGGAGGCGCTTCGCTATGGCGCAGAAACCTTCCATGCGCTTTCGAAGATTCTGAAGAAGAAAGGCTACGCCACCTCCGTCGGCGATGAGGGCGGCTTCGCGCCAAACCTCAAAAGCAACGAGGAGGCTTGCGAGCTTATCGTCGAGGCGATCAAGTCGGCGGGATACGAGCCGGGCAAGGATGTCGCGATCGCGCTCGACCCGGCGGCAAGCTCCTTTTATTCCGAAGGCGCATACCGTTTGACCAAATCGGGCCAGGGCGACAAGTCAAGCGCGGAGATGATCGCGCTTTACGGGCGCTGGCTCGACGCCTTTCCGATCGTCTCCATCGAAGACGGGCTCGACGAGAACGATTGGCAGGGTTTCGCGGCGCAAACCGCGGAGCAGGGCGGCCGCATCCAAATCGTCGGCGACGATATTTTCGTCACCAATCCTGCCTTCATCGAGCGAGGCGTGAAGGCAAAGGCCGCCAACTCCGTGCTGATCAAGCTCAACCAGATCGGCACGGTCACCGAGACGAGAAAGGCCATCGAGCTTTGCCGCGAGGCGGGCTGGGGCTATGTCATTTCCCACCGCTCTGGCGAGACGGAAGATACCTTTATGGCCGATTTTGCGGTCGCCATGGGCGGCGGCCAGATCAAGACCGGATCGGCCTGCCGCAGCGAGCGGATTGCGAAATACAATCGCCTGCTGGAGATCGAAAGCGAACTTGGAGCTGCTTCGCAGTTCAAGTCGCCTTTCGCATCCAAAGCCTAAAGCTTCCCCGCCAGCCCGATGCCGGAGAAGCGCGCAGAAACGCTAAGCTAAGCGTTGCGGCGCACTTCTCCGGCGTGCTCCGTTGTCCCTTGGTCTTGCAAGTCCGCCAGCACCTCACGAAGCGCCGCAAGGGATGCTTCAGCCGCTTCGATGAAACCGGCTATGGCTTCGGATTGCGTGGCGCGGCGGTCGAGCGCCAGCTGGAAAGCTTCCCGCGTCATCTGCAGCGCCTTATCCAACTGCTCCGAAAGGGCGCCCTCGAAGTGCAAGAATGCGTCCTCGATGTTCCGTTTCACAGCCCATTCCAGATTGGAGATGTTGTGCAAGATGCCCTGGCCAGCGTCGGCTGCGAGGTTGCGATAGAGCCGCCGCTCCCGCACAGCTTGAGGCAACAGGCTCGCGAGCGCGCTCGTGGACAGCGCAATAAGCGAAACCTTGGCTTCCGCCGCGACCCAATACGGCGTTCGTTTCACTTCGAATGCTTCCTCGGAGCGCGGAAGAGTAACCGCTATGTCCATCAGATCGGCGGCCGTTTGGCGAACAAGCCGCAAGAGCGCATCGGCGCGCTCTCGATGAACTGCGAGCCTGTCCTGTAGCTTGACTTTGTAATCTTCAATGAAGGCGGGGAAGGCCTCCTCGAATCGCCGGGTCAAGGCTGCCTCAAGCCGCTCACGCGCCTCTTTCTCCTTGACGCGCTGAGCGCCGATTACTTCAAGCAACGCGCGTATTTCGACTTGCGTCCTTTTCCAAAGCGCATCGGCATCCTCGTTGAGTTCCTTCAGGAGCCGTCTGCGGTCGATGGCCATGAAGTCCGACAGCCCTTGCCGCTCAGCCAGAAAACCCTTCGCGCTTTCCTCGAAGATGTCAGCCTTGCGCTTCAACTCGTCCTGCGGAAGGAGCAGCGCCTTATGCTGCAATTCCCCCTGAAACAGCAGTTCCTCAACCAAAGAGGCGGCCCGCATCCGCACGACGGACAGGACGATGGCGCGCTTTTCGCGGGCAAGTTCGCCGCCGAGCGCGTCCTGCAACAGCCCGAGCCTGCTTTCAGCCAGAAGCGCTGCGTCGCCCTCCCGTTTTGCCCGCAGTCCTTTCCTTCCCGAGACGCAGAAGACCCGCACGGGAGAGGCATTTCCAGCATTCTCTTCAAGAATATCTGTGAGAAACTTCTCTGCCAGAGCGCACTCGTTTGCATCCAGCAGATCCACCTTGTTCATGATGAAAAAGATTTTCGGGATCAGCTTCCGGACATCGCACAGGTACTTCACCTCCACTTCCGTGATGGGCGGATCGGCCGACAAAACGAACAGCGCGGCATCGCATTCGCCAAGCACAGCCTCGGCCGCTTCCGTATTATGAAGAAAGGTCGAGCCTACCCCCGGCGTGTCGATGGCCAGGATGCCGCGGCTGAGAAATTCGGAGGGAAACTCGATCTCAACCTTTTCGACCTGGAGGCTATTGCGAGGATTTTGAGCCTCCGCGATGTGCCGCTCAAGGCTGCGCTGGACCTCTTCCTCGCCTGTAATCTCCAAGGGAACGGCGCCGCTGCTAAAGGTGATGCGCGCCTTGGCTTGCGCTCCCGCCCGGACGAAAGTCGGGATTGCCGTGACGGGGATGACGCCTGACGGCAGAAGCGGCGCTCCCAGCAAAGCATTGAGCAGCGTGCTCTTACCCCGCTTGAATTGGCCAAGGACGGCGACCCTCAAGAGGCCCTCGCCGAGCCGCGCCTGCAAGGCCGTCACCTTCGCGACGGTAGCTTTCTGCGCCGGACCGGGGTTCCGAACGCATGAGGCGGCGCGGATCAAGAGTTCTTCGAGTGCCGCCATCCCGACGTCGATCCTTGCGCCTCAGTCTCGTCATCCATCCGCTTTCCAGGCCCCTTGCGCCATGTGGAGAGGAAAGCTTCTCTTCGAGCGCGCGCTCCCGATCGCGGACCCATCGGACGGCCGGCTTCTTTCGCCCACCAATATTCCTTCGCCACTGCAAGGGTCAAACCGCGTTCCCGGCCGTGTCAAATCGATACCTCAATGGTAAGCCCATATCTCGAGCCCGTGAAGCTTTGCCGGTCGCGTCGATGAAACGTAACCGCTCTTCATTGCCGGTCTCCAGATGTTTGAGGCTGTGAAACGGCGTAGCGCGCGATGCGCTATCCGCCGGGAAGCTTCTTCAGCATTTCCCTTCAAAATTCGCGGCCAAATCCGTTCCTGCGCGGGAAGTGGAACAGGAATGACGGCGCCCGGCGAACCGTGTTCGCCTTGGGTGAGCATGGCCGTCAAGCATCCATGGGCGACCGGAAGCCTGCGACGGCGAGATATATTCCGAGCAGGAGCGAGAGCGAGCCGGAAATCAGGATGTGGGCCGAAGAAACTCCGCCATACAGTGCGACCAATTTGGCCGGCGGAAGAACCAGCAACGCCACGGCCTTGATTAGCGTCAGCCAGCCGAGCAGGGTTATGATGACGGTCAATGCGCCTCCAGACCAGTAGTTGTGCAAGAGAACTATGGCAAGGCCGCCAAATAGCGTGAAGACGCCAGCGATGAGCACCAGCGGCGCATCGGCCACGAACGCATGGACAAGGGCCACAATCGCCTCGGGCTGGGGCAACATCGCGGCCGCGATTATGATGCAATACAGCCCAAAGAGCCGGGCCAGAAACACAGTGCGCACGGACATAGCGACACCCGTTTTGCAAGTACGGAAAAAGGTATTTCGACATTACGCCGGCCCGTCCCTACACACAACCGCGACCCATCGGAGCAATCGGCGGAAGCGTCGGCGAAGCGGCAAAATTCAAACCGGCCATATGAATATGGCCTGACTGTTGTAACCGAATTAGCCCTGCTGTCTGGGAGCAGATCGAGCTGAGGCTCGTGCTCGCACGCGGCGCGAGGCATTCGGTCAGGCTGGCCGCGCTTACCGGATGTCCACAAAGGACACCATTGCCAATCTCAGAGCACAATTTGAATTAAAAGTCATGAAGGATGCCGCAATCGAGAAGGAGGCTGGCTGAATGGCGGGTTTGCGAATTTTCAGCCTGGATCGCCGGTCGACGCTCTTAGCCGCTGCCGGCAGTGTCCTGGCTGCGACTTTACCGGGGCGCTCGTTGGGTCAAACGGCTCTGCCTTCGAAGCGGGCCTTGGCGCTCGGCGGCGGCTCGATCAAGGGCGCCTATCAGGCCGGAGCATTGCGAGTTGTATTCGCCAAAGGCTTCGTCCCCGATTATCTTTATGGAATTTCGGTTGGATCGCTGAACGCCGCGTTTCTCTGCGACCGCGCCTATTTTCTCGGAAAGCCAAAATCCGCCTATTATTCTGAGCTCAACGAGACTCCCCCAGCAAGTGCGGGCGATCTGAATGCTCCGGTCACTTGGCCATTCATTGGCGAGGAACTGGTAGCGTTCTGGCAGCAGAAAGTCACAGAGCCATCGAAGCTGGTGGAGGAGTGGCCCAGCGTTGGCGTCGCCCTCCACGCCATTTCCAGCGAGTTCAATGGCTTCATGAGCACCGAGCCACTGAAGCATCTTGTCGCGAATACGCTGAGCGTTCAGCGGCTGCAGGCATCGAAGGCGCCAACTTCTATCGGCGCGGTGAACCTCGACACCGCCCAAATGCACTATGTTTCAAATAACGACGCTGTTTTCAGGGATTTTATCATGGCGAGCGCAGCCGAACCGCTCGCGATGCCCATCGTCGAAATCAAGAGCGGCGCCAATGCCGGCCGCTATGTCGACGGAGGCGTGAAGCATATCGTGCCGATAAAGGACGCCGCGGCGGCAGGACCTGCGAGCCACATTCTTTGCATCGCCTGTCAGGCCCCGGTTCAATCGGAGAAATACGCGCGCGTCTCCGATCCGAAGGACGTCCTGCAGCTCACCGCCCGGCTCATGGATATCGCCGGCGACAATGTGCTGGAAAGGGATCTGACTTACGTCAACGCAAAACGGGTTGCTGTAATCAGGCCCGATGTGCCGATCGAGGTCGAAATCGGCAAGCCGGATGCGGAGATCAACAATTTCACGAGCGCAGATATCGCTAAAATGATCGCGCGCGGCGAGTTCTATGCAAACAAAAAAATCAAAGAAGGCAAAGAGCTATCCCCGGATTATTTCGGCTGACTTCCTTGGGTGTGTCGCCTTCCGGCAAAGTAGGTCGGGGGAAGCCCGCCAATTCGATTTTGCAAACCTCACTTTATGGCGAGGTTCGTGACGGCCCTTTCGAGGGCCCTGATATCGAAGGGCTTTTGTAGCCTTGGAACGCCGTTGTAGAGAGTTGCACACCCTTCGAACTATAGCCCGTCGCAAACACGAATGGGATGCCTCTCGCGACCAGAGCGTCGGCAGCCGGATAGGAAAGCTCGCCATTGAGGTTCACATCGAGAATAGCAAAATCGACGGGCAACGATGAGGATTTCTGCACCGCGCTTGCGAGGTTCGCCGCGGTCCCGATTACGTCATGGCCGAGATCGGTCAGCATGTCCGCGATCATCATTGAGACCAGAAGCTCGTCTTCAACGACCAGGACCTTTTTTGGAACCGTCTTTCCAACCATACGAATGCCCTGTTAACACCGCCATCCCATCACTCTGTAGGTCCTCAAATTTGCCCTGGAGGCTGATCGAGGGTTATTCGGCGCCTTCCCCTGGTGAGCGAGGCGCGTTGAAAACTGGGGGCCAGCGTAGACCAGAAGGCTCCTCGCTCACAGCACCAGCTTGATCTCCTCATATTCATGCGAAGCTTGGGCGCTGCCCTGCAACCTTAGCTTACCTAGCCCACGCGCTCTCGAAAGCGCGACCCTTTGCCCCGATATTGGCCACGGCGATAAACGCGAGTTGTTGGAACGCACATCCCATCTTCGCATCGGTCCCAAACAGCACGTCTAAGCCGCTACGTCCACGTTTTCGCAACTGCCCGGCCTCTTTACTCCACATTGCGATAGTGCATCGAGACCCGAATGCCCCTCCTCCACAAGGTCCCGAGCTGTAGCTTCGCAGTAAGCGTCCACGATCCTTCACGCGCCTGCTGGTCAAAGCTTTGCCCAGTCTATATACATCGCCTTTCCGACAAGCGCCTTTACAACTCCTATTCAAAGCTGGCAATTGTGGCTGCAAGAGATCTCCTGCGATGCAGAAGCAACAAAAGACATTTCTGGTTGGCATTGGCGCAACTTCAGGTGGCACTCCAGCCATCAACAGGTTCCTCGCTGCGCTTGGGCAAAGCGAGGGAATGGCTTTCATTATCCAATGTCACGCGGCGTTCGATACAGCCGCGAGCGCATTCCAATCGAGCACGCCGCTGCATGTTTTAGATGCGGAGAATGGCTGCCCGGTGAAGCCGGGGTGTGTGTTTGTCGCGCCTGCTCAGCAGACCGTGACCCTGAAGGGCGCCTGCCTGCAGGTGCGGCCGAACATAGACACGACGCCCCGGTCAGGCTCCATCGACACGCTCTTTCGTTCGCTTGCGAGGACGGCGGGCGCCCATTCAGCCGGGGTTTTGTTTTCAGGCGACGAGGCGGATGGCGTCATAGGCTTGCAGGAGCTAGCGCGCTCGGGCGCGCTCACTTTGGTCCAGGATCCTGTCACGGCCGCTCTTCGCAGCATGCCTGAGGCGGCAGTCGCTCTCGACTCGGTCGACTTCGTAGGCACACCCGAACGGCTGGCGGAAGAACTCCATTTTCACCTCGCACGCAGGCAAGAGGCGCAAGCACTTGCCAAGCCGCCCGAGGTCCAGAGCCACGATCTCTCGGAGATTTGTCAGGTGCTGGAGGAGGTAACCGGACACAACTTCGGGCATTATAAGACGAGCACCCTGGTGCGGCGCGTAACCCGGCGCATGCACATCGCCGGGTGCGCCTCCGCGGAAGATTATCTGCTTGTTCTGAGAGATAAGCCCGAGGAGGCGCGCCATCTTATGCGCGACCTCCTTATCGGCGTGACCTCGTTTTTTCGGGACCCGTTGGCCTTCGAAGCCCTTTCCGAAGTCGCCATCAAGCCGCTTCTCGCCGCCGCCCCTTCGGTCCGGATTTGGGCGCCGGGCTGTGGAACGGGGCAGGAGGTCTATTCGCTCGCGATGCTCATCAGCGAATTGCTCGATGGCGTGGAGACCAAGCCGGATGTGCAAATCTTTGCGACAGACCTCGATGAGCGGGCGTTGAATGTCGCCCGGCGCGGGATTTATCCGAGATCCATCGCCAACGATATAACCCCCATCAGGCTGAAGCGCTTTTTTGAGCCGCAGGGCCACCGCCTTCAAGTCAGCAAGGACTTGCGCAAGCTGGTCGTTTTCTCACCTCATAATCTGATCAGCGATCCGCCATTTTCACGCCTCAACCTCATTTCGTGCCGCAATCTGCTGATCTACTTGGGGCCGCACCTGCAAAAGAAGCTGATGTCCGTCTTCCACTATTCGTTGCGTGAAGACGGCTATCTTTTTTTGGGGTCATCCGAATCTGTCGCGGGTCATTCCGAACTTTTTCGGATCGTTGACGCGAAGCACCGGATCGCACAGCGAAAGTCAACGGGGGCTCATCGAATGAAGTTGCCGCGGCAAACCGCAGCCGGCGCAAGCCTAGGGTCGACGCGCCCGCAGGAAATTGTGGAGGTCGATATCGGAGCGCTCAGCCAGCGCATCGTGCTCGACGAGTTTGCGCCGCCCTATGCAATCGTCAACCAGGACGCTCAGGTCGTCTATCTTTCGCAGCGGATTGGAGACTTTCTGCAACCGCCTGAGGGCGAGTATTCCAACAATGTATTTCGTATGACGCGCAGCGGCTTGCGCGTCGGCCTGCGCGCGGCTTGGGGAGAAGCCCTGGAGATGCGCCGGAAGGCGATCTATGAGGGGCTCTCCGTCGAGGTGGAAGGTGAGCCGCATCATATCCGGCTCACGGTTCAACCGATGCCCGATGCCGGGCATTCGCCCGGCCTCACCATGGTTGTCTTTCAAATTCTGGGGCCGGCGGCGAGCGGGACGAACGTGTCCCAGCCCCCTTCGCCTGAGGAAGCCGAGCGGCTGGTGGCGCAGCTGGAAGCCGAGCTTCTGCGCACCAGGGATGAATTGGAACGGGCCGTTCAGGATTTTGAGGCCGCCAACGAGGAGCTGAAATCGTCGAACGAGGAACTCCTCTCGATGAATGAGGAGCTGCAGTCCTCGAATGAGGAACTGGAAAGCTCGAAAGAGGAGGTCGAAGCCGCGAACCTGGCGCTGGCGGGCACAAACGCCGACGTGCAAAATCTGCTTCACTCGACCGAGCTTGCCACGATCTTCATCGATGCGTCGGACTGCCTGCGCCGGTTCACGCCAGCCGCCACGGCGCTCTATAACCTTGCGCTTAGCGATGTCGGCCGCCCCATCCATCACTTCACGCACGTTTTCGAGGAACTCGCTTTTCCCTCTCTCGATGACGTTCTTAAGGGAGGCACCCGGCTCGAGCGCGAGGTGCGCAGCAAAGATGGCCGCACCTTTCTGCAGCGCGTCACGCCCTACCGGACGGCGGAGGGAGAGGCCGACGGCACGGTCATAACTTTTCTCGACATCACGCAGCAGAAAAAAACGCAGCACCGCCTCAAGCTTGCGGAGCAGGAAGCGGAAGCGCGGCTTGCCGAGCTGGAAAGCGTCTATACAACGGCGCCCGTTGGGCTTGCGCTGCTCGACCGCGATTTCCGCTACGTGCGTATCAACGACGCCTTGGCCGAGATGAACGGTTTTCCGGCGAAAGATCACATCGGAAAGGCCATACAAGAGATGGTGCCGGATCTCGTGCACGATCTGATCCCCGTACTCAAGCGTGTTCTCGAGACGGGGGAAACGATCGGTCCCCGGGAGATCGCGGGAGAGACGGCAAAGGAACCGGGCCGCCGGCGCACCTGGCTGGAAAGCTGGGGACCCGTTGTCAGTCCGTCTGGCGAAATCATCGGCGTTCATGGCTCGGCGAAAGACATAACAGAGCGCAAACAAGCGCAGGTCGCCGTCACCGCCAGTGAAGCCCGCCTGAGACGGCTGATCGATAATCTCTTTGCTTTCGTCGGCATTCTGACGCCGGAGGGCAACTTGATCGAAACCAATAAAGCTCCGCTGGAAATTGCCGGTCTTGCCCGCGGAGACGTGATCGGAAAGCCGTTTTGGGAATGTTATTGGTGGAGTTTTTCCGAGACATCGAAGCAGCGCCTCAAGGAGGCATTCGCGAAGGCGCTCAACGGCGAGACGCAGCGCTACGACATCGAGATGCGCGTCGGTTCAGACCGGCTCATCACTATCGACTTCCAGCTGGCGCCCCTGAAGGATGAGGCTGGCAAGGTCATCGAATTAATTTCATCCGGCATCGATATCTCAGGGCGGATGGCGGTGGAGCGCCAGCGTGAGCTTCTTATCCAAGAACTCAATCATCGGGTTAAAAACACGCTTGCGACAATTCAGGCCATCGCTCACGTTTCAATGAGGCACAGCCGTTCGGTGAAGGATTTCGCGGATGGCTTCAGCGGCCGGTTGCTTGCAATAGGGAGGGCCCACGATGGCCTGGTAAATGGCGCCGCTACGAGTAGCGAGCTTGCCGACATTGTTCAGAGACAAGTCGGACCTTACGCGGATAGTTCCGACGCTCTATCGCTGCAAGGGCCGGCGCTCATCCTCTCTTCGAGTGAGGCCTACAATCTTGCTCTGGTCCTCCATGAACTGGCGACCAACGCCGCGAAGCACGGCTCGTTTTCGCGAACGGGCGGTACGGTTCGCATCGCGTGGACATTCGACCAGCGCGAGGGACGGGTTGTTCTTCTTTGGGCGGAAGCGGGTGGGCCACCGGTAGCGGGCCCGGTGAGCGGGGGGTTTGGAACGCGGCTTATTCGTCAGATGACCGAATCTCTGGGAGGAAGCTTCCGGGCCACGTTCGATCCGGCTGGCTTCTCGGCTGAACTGAAGTTTCCAATAGGCGGGTAGCCCTCGGGTTGTCGGCTGTGACGCCTCTTGCCGGCCCTCTCTGCCCGCCGCCAATGAGAAGCTTCATCATCTCATCGCCATGCTGCGGCGGGCGCGTTTCGGCTAAGCGAAGACTAATACCGGGTGCGACTGCGTTGGATATGCTACAGCGCTGCTTAGCGAAGGGTTGACGGGAGCGTGGCTTAAAGCCCGCCTTCCGCCGGCGAACCTCTTTCGTGGAGGGCCGCTATTGCAGCTCGAACGGCTCGAACTTCCCGGCCTCGTTGAGCTGCGTGCCCCACACCTTGTGCGACCCCTGGTGCTCGCTGCGGCCGAACGAAATCGGCGCGCCGAGCCCCATGTCGTAGTCGCGCATGTTCTCCAGCGCGTCCACCAGCTTTTCGGTGTCGAGCTGCGGCCCGGCCCGCTTCAGCGCCTCGACAAGGATCCGCCCCGCCACGTAGTACTCAAGCGACACATAATCGGGCGCCTCGCCGCCGAAATATTTCGCGAGCGCCGTTTTGTACTCCAGGATCAGCGAGGAATAGCCGTCCACGGCCGGCACCACTTGCGTGACGATGACGCCGTCGGCGTAGCGCGGCCCGATCAGCATCAGTTCGTCGCGCAGCGAAATGCCGCCCACCGCGGACGGGTTGGTGTAGATAAGGCCGGGAATGGCTTCGCGCGACTTTTCGATGAACCTCGCCGCCGCGCGGTAGGTCGCCACCATCACGACCGCCTTGATCGGGGTCTTGCTGGCCTTGATCTGAGCGACGGCCGGCTCGACTTCGAGCGTATTGCGCGGATAGTTCGTGCGCAGGATGTAGCCGCCATCGCCGCCGCGCAGCGTCCGCATGGCCTTGGCCACGCCCGCGAAACCGGAGTCGCCAAAGGCGTCTTGCTGGGCGAACACCGCGATCTGCTCCGGCTTCAGTCGGCGCACCTTGATGAGATAGCGCACCACGGCCTCGGTTTCCTCGGCGTAGCTGGCGCGGTAGTTGAACACATAGCGGTCCGGCGGATCGCGCCGCAGCACGCTGGCGCCGGAGTAGCCGGCGAAGAACAGCATCTGCCGCTCGAGCGCAAAGGGCGCGGCGACCACGGCCGTCGCGGTGCCGAAATTGCCGGCGAAGCCGAAAACCTGGTCCTTCTCGTAAAGCTGCTTCATGGTCTCCGCAGTGCGCGTGGGCTCGTAGCCGTCGTCGGCCGCTATGAGGCGCAAGGTTCGGCCGTGAACGCCGCCCGCGTCGTTGGCCATCCTGAACGCTGTCTCCAAACCCACCCGGATTTCGTGGCCATAGTCCTTGTTCGGGCCGGTGAGCGGCACGGACGCGCCGAACCGGATCTCGGTGTCGCTGACGCCCCGGATCGCGGCCGCGGCGATCTGAGTGGCGAAGGCGGCCGACTGCGGCGCAGGCGAGGAGATGGCGGCCGGTTGCGCCGAGGGCGATGAGGCGATTTCGAGATCGGCGAGTTCGCGGTCCGCGGTGGCGCAGTCGGCCTGTTTTGCGTTTATCGAGCGGACGCCTTCAAGATAGCTCCCGTTGAACAAGTCCAGGATCGCCTTGCTTTCGTCGTCGCCGGAGGCGGAAGACCTGATCACGTCGGTAAACTTGTCGGACACGACCTTGATGCGAGGCTTCGCCACGTTCGGGCATGCGGACGCCGCGCCGAGCACGCGGCCAAGCCGGGCCGCCATCCCTCGAAGCACGTTCGCCTTGTCGTCGCGGGGGGCGGGATAAGCGGGCGCGGCCGCCGCCAGGAAAAGGGCGCATCCTATCAGGCCAGCAATTCGAACCTTCACGACATCCTCCTCAACGATCGCGCCGCCCCGCCACGGCCGGGCTCGCATCTTCACGTTTTTTTGGCGCGAGACTCATTCAGTGTAAAGCTCCCAGCCGTTTGAGACCGTCTTTGCTGCCCTCAATGCCGGGATCAAGGCGCAAGGCGTTCTCGTAGTCCGAAAGTGCGTCGGCGCGGCGTCCGAGAATTTCCAGCACATGCGCGCGCGTATCGAGCGCGTCCGCGTCGTAGGGCCGAAGCTGCACGGCGCGGCTGGCGTCGTCCAGCGCGCGGACGGGATCGCCCATGCTGTAATAAGCCCAGGCCCTGTTGTTATAGGCGTCGGCGTCCTTTGGCCGGATCTCGATGACGCGGCTGTAGTCGGCGACGGCCTTCTCGAACAGCCCCATGTCCCGGAAGACGTTCGCCCGCGCGAAATAGGCGTCCGCGCCGTTCGGATTGATGGCGATGGCCTCGGCGTAGTCGGCGGCCGCGCGCGCCGCGTCTCCCTTCGCCCGGTAAAGGTCGCCCCGAGCCTGGTACACCCACGTCGCGCGTGGGTTGATAGCAAGAGCGGCGTCGTAATCTTTGAGCGCGCGATCGAGATCGCCCTTCAGGCGATAAGCTTCCGCGCGTGCGAAGTAGGCGCCATGAAGTCTTGCGTCGATCCCGACGGCTTTCGTGTAATCCTCGATGGCGCGGGTGAGATCGTTCTGTTTCCGGTAGGCCTCGCCCCGCCGGTAGTAGGCGTCGGCGTTCGCCGGGTCCAGTTCCAGCGCCTTCGCATAATCCTTCAGGGCCTGAGCAAGATCGCCGCCCGAACGGTAAGCGTCGCCGCGAGCGAGATACGCCGCTGCGTTCCGCGGATCCTGCGCGATCATGGCCGCGCAGCCCGCAATCGCAAGTTTTCCGTCCTCTTCCTGGCGGCAGTCGCCCTCAGGCGACGCTCTCGATAGATTGGCGAACGCGATCAAGGCGAAGCCCACGGCCCAGCGTTTGTACATGGTTAAGCATCAGCTTCTACGAAAACGCAAAGCCGGTTTGCGTTCTTGATTATGCTTAGAGGAAGAAAGGATTTAGCTCAAGCTTTCCCTTATGCCTTGGGGCGGCCATACGCCAGGCGGCCCCAAGCTCCTCAAGTTCGCCTAGCGCGAGAGGGCGCCCGATTGCTTTCGCCGCCGCGCATCCGGCATGATAAAGGTGGCCGCGGCAATCGATCCTGATCGGAGCCAGAGGTCTTATTGAAACGAACAGCGCTGCTCCCCGTGGCCGAAGCCCCTTTGACAGGCCTGGACCATCTCCCGCAGGACGCCTTCTGGCGCCTGCAATCCGCGGAACCGCCGCGCGCCGTCCTTTTTGCATGCAAGCACAACGCAATCCGCTCGCCGATGGCGGCCGGGATCCTGCGCTTTCTCGTGGGCAAGCGCATCTATGTGCGCTCGGCGGGCGTCAGGCTGGGAGAGCCGGACCCCTTTGCGGCGGCGGTCATGGACGAAATCGGCATCGACATGACGAAGCATCGCCCTTGCCTGATCGACGACCTGGACGACACCTCGTTCGACCTGATCGTAACGATGGCGCCGGAAGCGCACCACAGGGCGCTGGAACTGACGCGCACGATGGCGGTCGACGTGGAATACTGGCCGACGCTCGACCCGTCCGCCGCGGCCGGAAATCGCGAGCAGATCCTGCAGGCCTACCGCGACGTGCGCGATCAGCTTTTCGAGCGCATCAAGGCGCGGTTCGATTTGAGCGGCGCGCCGCAGGCCTGAGAATGCCGGCGCGGTCCTGGCGAGCGGCGTCAAGCTTTCACGCGATCGCGGAAGTTCCTACATTCCCCTCATGCAAGCCTTCGCCGCCCTTCTCGACCGGCTCTACTACACGCATTCGAACCTCGACAAGGCGGCGGTGCTCGCGAACTATTTGCGCCGCACGCCGGACCCCGACCGGGGCTTCGCCGTGGGCGTCATTGCGGGGACGCTTTCGTTCGATCTGTTCAAGCGCGCGCTCGTCCGCGACCTCGTGGGGGAGCGCGTCGATCCCGTGCTGCTGGAGCTGTCCTACGACTATGTCGGCGAGATGTCGGAGACGGTGGCGCATATCTGGCCGCGCAATCCGCATGGCGCCATCCTGAACCGCCTGCCGCCGCTGCACGAGGTCATCCACGAGTTCCAGACGCGCGACAAGCCGAAGATCCGCGAATACCTTGCGCTTCTCCTCGACAATATGACGCCACCGGAGCGCTGGGCGCTCCTGAAGCTTGGCGCGGGAACGCTGCGCATCGGGATGTCGGCGCGCTTCGTGAAGCATGTGCTGGCCGATTTCGGCGGCGTCGGCGTCGGCGAGATCGAGGAGGTGTGGCACGCACAGGCGCCGCCCTATCTCGATCTGTTCGCGTGGCTGGAGGGGCGCGCGGCGAAGCCGGATTCCAAGGACGCCGTCACGTTCCATCCGGTGATGCTCGCGCATCCGCTGGAGGACGCGGAGTTGGCGGCCATCGTGCCGGACGCCTTCATGGCGGAATGGAAATATGACGGCATCCGCGTGCAGATCGTTGCGACGCCATCAGGCAAGGCGCTGTTCTCGCGCAGCGGCGACGACATTTCGGGCGCCTTCCCCGATGTTCTGGCGCGCGCCGCGTTCCAGGCTGTGCTCGACGGCGAGCTGATCGTGAAGGCGGGCGACGCCATTGCGAGCTTCAACCATCTGCAGCAGCGGCTCAACCGCAAAGCGCCCGACCCGAAGCTGATCGCGGCCTATCCGGGCCACGTCATCCTTTACGACGCGCTCGCCATCGAGGGCCGCGACCTGCGTCCGCTGCCGCTGATCGAACGCAAGGCCGAGATGGCGCGCTGGTTCGAGGCGGCGCGGCCAGAAGGCGTGGAACTGGCGCAGCCGCTCGCCTTCCGCAATCCGGGCGAGTTGCAGGCGCTGCGCGCCGAAGCCGCCACGCTCGCCTCGCCGCATATCGAGGGGCTGATGCTGAAGCGCCTCGACAGCGTTTACGTCGCCGGCCGCCCCAAGGGCCAGTGGTACAAGTGGAAGCGCGATCCGATGCTGGTCGACGCGGTCGTCATGTACGCGCAGCGCGGCACGGGGCGGCGCTCATCCTTCTATTCCGACTACACCTTCGGGCTTTGGCGCGGCGGCGAGCTTCTGCCCATCGGCAAGGCCTATTTCGGCTTCACCGACGAGGAACTGCGCCAGCTCGACAAATGGGTGCGCCATCACACGGTGGCGCGGTTCGGGCCGGTGCGCGAGGTGGAGAAGGCGCTCGTGTTCGAGGTGGCGTTCGACGCGGTCCACCGCTCGGCGCGGCACAAATCGGGCGTGGCGCTGCGCTTCCCGCGTATTGCCCGCATCCGCTGGGACAAGCCCGCCCGCGAGGCGGACGAGCTGGGGAGCCTCGCGAAGTGGTTGGATTGATCGGCGTATCGAGCGCGGTATTTTTACTTTGCGTTTACCCTGCGCTCTGCGAATTTCTTCCCGCCGACTTCGCAGTTTTCGCCCCTTTCCTTTCCATTATCACAAGGATACCCGAAAGCGCCTTGAGGCCGCGTTAAACCGCTCCGTGCGCCCTATCGCATTGATTTTGCGCTACAAAAACGCTTCCGGCGCCCGGCGCAATGCGGTTGCCGGTTCGCTCTTTGCAACCTGAAGCTCGGTTTTGCGGTTAACGCGCGCAACATCTGTGCGGTTAATTCCCGAATTACAGGATTCTCAGAATCGGTCCAAATCGCGTTTTTTTCGGCTTTTTTCGCGTTTTTCGTAGGAATTGGGGAAGAAATTCCCCCCGTTTTTGGCCGTTAACCTGCGCCGAATTTAACCATGACACGGTGCGCCCAAATTCCGCCGCCCCTTGCGGCGCGCCTTAAAGTTCGAAAATCTCGATCCGTAGGCGGCGGCGACAGACGCGCGCCTCTATGGAGCGTTCGGTTACTCGAAGATTTCCGCAAGCTCGATGGCGACCCCGGGCGGATCGAAGCGCAGCACGTCCTCCTTCAGGATATCTGGCGGAGCGATCCCTTCTTTCAGGCGGCGGTAATAGATCAGCTCCAGCGCATCCGGGTCTGCGATCACATAATGCGCAATGCTCGGCACACGAAAATACCCAGCAAGCTTGTCAGTTAAATCCTTCCTCGCCGTAGATTGCGACAAGACCTCCACCACGATGACCGGCTTTGGCACGACGATGTCGCCGCGCTTCATCCTTGGCCCCTCGTAGACCACCACGTCCGGCTCGAAGGCCGTGTTGGCGTCCACCTTCACCACAAGCCCCCCGACGGCCGCGAAATGATCCGGCGCGTGAGCGCGCGTTTCCCGCAACAGCGCCGCGTAGATCGCCCTTTCAGGTTGGCATGGCCCCATGTTTGAGATTGCTGCAACTCCGGGATCCCCTCGAACAATTCCCAGTGCTTTTCAGGCCTTGCTTCAGCCCAAACCGCAAACTCCTCCGCCGACATCGATTTCTGCGTAAGCGCTGTGTCCATGACGGCCAAAATAGCATCGGGAAACTTGGGTCGCAATGGCGCCCAATCATACGGCGGCGCTGTTGCGGCTTGCGTCGCACAATTACCTATCAGCGGGCGCCGCAAAGGTGGTAGGCAATTGCGAAGCGGCGCACTGGCTCCGGCGAGCGTCGCGCCGTCATGCGCATTCCGCGCGCGGCGTGTACCGCCAGCGTGAGTTTGCACACGCGGCGGCCGCAATCTTAAGCAGAACGCTCGATGCGACGCTACGGCGCGCCCAAATAGGAAGCGTGAAGTCATCCTGCGACAATGCGCGGACGTTAACGAGGACCCGGCGCATTTAAACTCCTGCCAGGCAAAGGGACAAGATGCAATCGGAGCGAGCCCCATGCGGGTGTTGATCGTAGGCGCTGGCGGGTTCATCGGACGGCATATCGCCGTCGAGGCCGCGCGCGCCGGGCACGATGTCATCGCCTGCGGCAGGGATCCGGCCCGCCTCCGCCTGATGTTTCCGGCGTGGAGCGCCGTGCGCTGCGATCTTGTCCGCGACACCGTGGAGGACTGGCGGGAGCGCCTCAAAGGCGTGGACGCGGTCATCAACGCGGCCGGCGCCTTCCAGAGCGAAGACGGCGCCAGCCTCCAGGCGGTGCACGTCACCGGCCCGCGGTCGCTGTTCGACGCCTGCGCCGAAGCGCGCATCCCGAAGCTCATCCAGATTTCCGCGCTCGGCGCCGACGGCAACGCGAAATCCGAGTTCCACCTCACAAAGCGCAAGGCGGACGAATACTGCCTGAAGCTGGCCGAGGAGCATCAGCTCATCGGCTGGACCGTGGCCCGGCCCTCGATTGTGATCGGGCGCGGCGGGCAGAGCACCACGCTGTTTGCGGCGCTCGGCTCCCTGCCGCGTCCTCCGCGCCTCGCCGCCGGCCGGTGGGAGCTTCAGCCGCTTCACGTCTCCGATCTGGCTTACGGCGTCTGCCTGCTGCTGGAGCGCGAGGATCCCGCGCCGCGCGAACTCGATTTCGCCGGTCCCCGCGCCATGACCACGGATCAGCTGACGCACACGCTGCGCCGCTGGCTCCTTTTGCCGCCAGCCGGGGTGTTCACGGTGCCCGAATGGTTCCTGCGCGGCGCGTCCAAGATTGGCGGGCATTTCCTATTCGGCGCGCTTTCAAAGCAGAGCCTCGACATGCTCGCGCGCGGCAACACGGCCTGCGTGAAGCCGCTGCAGGAAGCGCTGGACTGGCTGCCCCGCCCGCTGTCGGAAGCGATGGCCGCCGATCCCTCGACGCAAGCGGACCTTTGGCACGCGCGCCTCTATTTCTTCAAGCCGGCGCTGCGCACGGGGCTCGCGCTACTCTGGATTATCACCGCGATCGTTTCCGCCTTCGTCTATCCCATCGACAAGAGCATCGCGATGACGGCGGTGCTTGGCGTCAATGAGCAGCAGGCGTCGGCGCTTGTCTATGGAGGCGCGTTTCTGGACGCTGCTCTCGGCGCGGCGCTCCTCTTCAATATACGGCCCGCAATGGCCGGCGTCCTGCAGATCGCCCTCATGCTGGTTTTCACCGTGCTCGCTACCGTGGCCGTGCCGCAGGCCTGGGCGGACCCGCTCGGTCCGCTGACGAAGAACCTCGCCGTCCTGCTCGCGACGCTCACGATGATCGCGCTCGAAACGAGGCAATGAGCTATCTCCTTCTGAAATACATCCACATCCTAAGCTCGACGCTCCTGTTTGGAACCGGACTCGGAACCGCGTTTCACGGCTATCTCGCCTTCAGGACCAAGGACAGCCGCATCGCCGCCTCGGTGGGGCGCTCGGTCGTGCTCGCCGATTGGCTGTTCACCGCGCCCGCCGTTATCGTGCAGCCGCTCACAGGCGTGTGGATGGCGCTTTTGGCGGGCATACCGCTGACGAGCGGGTGGCTCGTCTCGTCCATCGCGCTCTATGTTCTGGTGGGCGCATGCTGGCTGCCGGTCGTGTGGCTTCAGATCGAGCTGAGGCGGATGGCGAAAGCGAGCCTGGAGCGCGGCGAAGCGCTTCCTCCTCGCTATTTCCGCTATCTTCAAATCTGGTTCGTCCTGGGATGGCCGGCCTTCCTGGCGGTCCTGGCGATCTTCTATCTGATGGTGTTCAAGCCCGGCCTGTGACGATCCCATGGCCATCGGCGGTTCACCGCGCGCTTGGCGATGCTTTTACGGCGCTGCGCTGAAGTGCGGGCCGCTCGCGACAACGGCGGTCGCTTTTGGCGTAGCCGGAAAACCATGCTTGGCCGCGCCTTTTCGCCGTTGCGCCGCAAAGCGCTCTGGCGCCGGTCCGCGGTCTTTGAGACACTATGGCTTTCCTTGAGTGCGTCCGGAAAAGCGTGAAGCGGTTTTCCGGCAAGACGCACAGCAAAATCAAAGAGCTGGAGCGCGCTTTTCCATCAAAGGCGGATAAGCTCCAGTCCGCGATAGTGGGAGGAGGCCTCGCCATGATCGACACTGCACTTGTTTCGCTGGCCAATGAAGTCCTGCAGAAGGCGCGCGGGCTCGGCCTCAAGATCGCAACCGCCGAGTCCTGCACCGGCGGGCTCGTGGCCGCGGCCCTGACCTCGATCGCCGGCTCCTCGGACGTGTTCGAGCGCGGCTATGTCGTCTATTCGAACGAAGCGAAGGAGGAGGCGCTCGGCGTCGATGCGGCGGTGATCGCGGCTCATGGCGCGGTCTCGAAGGCCGTCGCGGTGGACATGGCGGCCTTGGCGCTGAAGCATTCGCGGGCGCATCTTTCCGTCGCCGTGACAGGCGTGGCGGGGCCCGGCGGCGGCACGCCTGAAAAGCCCGCCGGCCTCGTCCATTTCGCCGCCGCGAAGCTCGAACGCCGCGACGGCGACCGCGTCGAGTTCGCCGCGATCCACGTCGAGGAGCGCTTCGGCGACATCGGCCGCGCGGAGGTGCGGGCTAAGTCCGTCGCAACCGCGCTGCGCCTTCTCCTCGAAGCCGCCGCCCTGCGGTAAACCGCGTCAGCCGCCGGCGGGCGGCGGCTCGGCCTTGGGACGCGCGGGGCGGCGCTTGCCGTACACTTCGTCGGCGCGCGCCTCGAACGCGGTCGAGAACTTGCGAAACGCGCGGTCGAACACCGAGCCCATCAGCACCTGCAGGGGTTTCGCGCGAAACTCGTAGTCGAGAAAGAACTTCACGCGGCTTTCGGTCTCGCTCAGCGGGATGAAGGTCCAGCGGTTGTCGAGCTTGCGAAACGGGCCGTCGAGGTAATCGACGGCGATGACGTTGCCGGCGTGGTTCAGCCGCACGCGGCTCGTGAAGCTGTCGCTGAAGACCTTATAGGCCACAGTCATGTTGGCGATGATCGTCTCGACCTCGCCGTTCGTGTCCCTCTTGATCACGCGCAGATCCTGGCAGAGCGGCACGAATTTCGGGTATTGCTCCACATCGGCGACGAGCGCAAACATGTTTGCCGCGGAATGGGCGACGCGGCGGGTCGTTTCGAAATGCGGCATCAGCGGCTCAAACTGTGGATGAATATCTCGGCTTCGCGGCGGCTTGCGCATATCATGACATGGGCATGCGGCGCATGCATGGCCAGCGCTCGACGGTATTTCGCCGCATGCGTGCGGTTGAAAGTCCATGACCCATTCAGAAACGCGAAATCCAGGCGCTCCGGGCAGCCGGGCGCGGCATCCTCCCGCACCTTCCCGAAATTGACGACCAGCCGCTTCAAGATGCGCGGGAAGCAGACGCGCCTCGGAAAATCGAGCCATAAAACGGTGTCCGCGCGCGGCATCCGGATGGGAAATGTGCTGTCATACCCGCCGTCCATGATCCACACGTCGCGCGCGGCGATTTCGGCGAGCTGGCGCAACCATTCCTCTCTCGGCGGCGGCGACCAGCCCGGCCGCCAATGAAGCTTGTCCAAATGGTAGAGCGGCAGGCCGGTGATCGCGTGGATGCGCCTTGCGAGCGTCGATTTTCCGGCGCCGGGGCCGCCGATGATCACAACGCGCTTCATTGCGCCGGCGCGCGGCCTTCGGCGAGCGCGAGGCGCGCGGCCCTCAGTTTCGCGAAGTCGCCGCCCGCGTGATAGGACGAGCGCGTGAGCGGGCTCGCGGCGACCATGAGGAAGCCCTTCGCATAGGCGACGCTTTTCAGGCTCTCGAACTCGGCAGGCTCGACGAAGCGGTCCACGGCGGCGTGCTTGCGCGTCGGCTGCAGGTATTGGCCGATGGTGAGGAAATCCACATCCGCCGAGCGCAGATCGTCCATCAGTTGGAGCACTTCGTTCCGCTTCTCGCCGAGGCCGACCATGATGCCGGATTTCGTGAACATGGTCCGGTCCAGCTCCTTGGCGCGCTGGAGCAGGCGCAGCGAATGGAAATAGCGCGCGCCGGGGCGGATCGCGAGGTAGAGCGAGGGCACGGTTTCGAGATTGTGGTTGAACACGTCGGGCTTGGCCGCGATTACCGTTTCGAGCGGGCCGCCGCCCTTCTTCAGAAAATCCGGCGTCAGCACTTCGATGGTGGTCGCGGGCGCTGCGGCGCGGATGGCGCGTATCGTATCGGCGAAATGCGCTGCGCCTCCGTCGGCGAGGTCGTCGCGGTCGACCGAGGTGATCACCACATGCTCAAGGCCGAGCGTGGAGACGGCGCGCGCCACATTCTCCGGCTCCGCCGCATCGAGCGGCGCCGGCAGCCCGGTCTTCACATTGCAGAACGCGCAGGCGCGCGTGCAGGTGTCGCCCATGATCATCATGGTGGCGTGGCGCTTCTCCCAGCATTCGCCGATGTTGGGGCAGCCCGCCTCCTCGCAGACCGTGTGCAGGCGGTTGCTCCGCACGATCCCGGCCGTGTTCGCGTAGCCTGCCGAGCCCGGCGCCTTCACGCGAATCCAGGCGGGCTTGCGGCTCACCGGCGTGTCCGGCTTATGCGCCTTTTCGGGATGGCGCGGCGCGCCGCCGTCGCGCTTATCGACAATCGTCGCCATCATCTACTTGAGGAGATCGAGTTCACGGCTGAGAACCCCGCAATAGCCTCCATGCCTTCTTCGACTTTGCGGAATCTGCCTTTTACCCCGATGACCTCCGCCGTAAGCTTGTCAAGCTTATTGCCGACTGCCTCGACCTTGGCGTCGGTGGCCGCCTGCGCCGCCTTTATCTCTTGCTGGCCGTCGCGCAACTCCCTCAAGAGCGTGAGGGTCAAATTATCCTCTTCCGCCACCGCCCAATTCCCTGATTAAGATGAGCCTAGTTCCAACTTCATATATGGACGATGCGGCCCCAGGCGTCCAGCGCACGCTCGTGCCCGGCTGAGGGAAAAGGAGGCGCACCCTTGAAAGCCGTTGGGATTATTACGCTCGGTAAGGCGACGCGCATTTTCAAACAGCGCTCTCAGACGCTCGCCGACCGAAAACCGCAAGCGCGGTTCGCCTCCCCTCACGCAACCCAAATCGCTCCCGCCCGTTAAGACTAACCGTAGGCGCGTAAGGAGCGAACGACATGATAACCCTCGAAAAAGCGCATCGCGTCATCGCCGCGGGCGAGGCGAAGGCGAAAGAGATCGGCCAGCCGATGAACATCGCGGTTGTCGATGCGGGCACGAACCTCAAGGCCTTCATCCGCATGGACGGCGCATGGCTCGGCAGCGTCGACATCGCCATCAACAAGGCGTTCACCGCCAAGGCATTCGACATTTCGACCAAGGAACTCGGCCAGAACAGCCAGCCGGGCGACCAGTTTTTCGGCATCAACGTGTCGAACTCGAACCGCGTGATGATCTTCGCGGGCGGCATTCCGCTGAAGGTCGGCGGCGAGATTGTCGGCGCGGTCGGCGTGAGCGGCGGCAGCGGCGAGCAGGACCAGACCGTCGCCGAGGCCGCCGCCGCCGTCTGCCGCTGAAGAACGTCCCGGCCCTCAGGTCAGGCAGCACTTCTTGTATTTCCTGCCCGAGCCGCAGGGGCACGGATCGTTGCGGCCGGCAGGTCTGCCCACGCTCCGGTAGAGAGCCCCATCCGGCGGCGCCTCCCGCCGGAAGCCATACAAGGCCTGGATCAACTCGGGAACCGAAGTCTGGGCGACTTCGAACGCCTCCCCGGGTTCGAGCCCGTTCTCGGTAAGTTTCGCATCGATCGTCTGGTCTTGTAGCAGCACGTTGACAAAGGCGAAGAGAAAGAGCGCATCGCCCTCGCGCCAGGGCTTCCAGGCCTCCTCGCGCAGGCTCGCGCCGTGCAGGAAGCCTTCCGCCCAGTCGCGCGTAACGAGGCTTCCGCCTTCGTCTTCCCAGAAGAACGGCTCATACTCCTCCTTGCGCGACCGAAGGCTCTTGAGGACGCCGCTGTACTCCATCAGCATGGCGTCGCGAACGAGTTCCGCCTCGTCCTCGCTCAGCCCCCCGGCGGGGCTGACGATTGGCAGCCACTCGCTTTCGGGAATGTGCTCAGGACCGACGATCGCCGCCGTGATGAAGCCATTGACATAGGAGAGCACGGCCATGTCCTCCGCGGCGTCTTCTTCCGGCGTGTCATACTTGGCCAGTTCCGCTTCCAAGGCTGCGGGGTTCTTGAGCAGAGCGGCAAGACGGCCCATGACGGCCTCCATTGAACAATTCGAGCGGCTTCCTCCGCGAGACAAGAATAAGCAAACATTCTTGGATTCGCCAACGGATGCCGCTGAAGAAACGCCGGTTTTGGTTCAATCCAAGCCGGAAAGGCCTTAGCCCGGCGCCAGCGCCAAAGCGAAACTTTGACTGAGCTGATAGGCCGCCCGCGCGAGGGCGTCCCGCTTTGCCAGCGCCTGGGCGATGGTCATGCGCGCGGCTGGCGCCTGAATGGCGACCGCCGCCTGGATAGTCCGGTTGCGGTCCAGGATCGGCGCGGCGATGCAGATCACGCCGGCGATGTATTCCTCGCGGTCGAGCGCGAGGCCCTCATTGCGTATTCCCTGCAGTTCGGCTTCGAGCGCCTTCCGGGTCATGATCGTATTCGCCGTGAAGCGCTCGAACTGCAGCCGGTCGAGCATTTGCCCGGTTCGCTCCTCCGGCAGGAAAGCGAGGAAGAGCTTGCCAATCGCGGTGCAGTGGATCGGAACCTTCGAACCGATCTTGAATTGCAAACGCAAAGGCCAGTGGTCGGCCTCGACGCGGTCAATATAGACGATCTCGTTGTGATCCAGCGCGCCCATATTGCAGGTTTCGCCCACCTCCTTTACGAGCGCATCGAGAACCTGGCGGCGGGGCGCATGGCGAAGCGAGGATTTGAGGACGTTGAATGCAAGATCGGTCAAGCGCGGGCCTGTGGAAACGCGGCGCGCCGCCCCGTGCCGGGCGACGAAGCCGGATCGCTCGAGCGATTCGAGGAGGCGGTACGCGCTCGGCTTGGGAAGCGAAAGCGCTTCGCCGATCTCGCTCGCGCTTAGCGGGCGCCCGGCGGCTGCGACGAACTCCAGGATGGCGAATGAGCGGTCGGTGGCGCTGCTGGGGACGCGCGCAATTTCCCAGGGAGCTTTGCTTTTGGCGCCTAATGCGCCGCCGGTCTTGCGTTTAGGCAATTGATTCTCATCCAACGATAGGCCAAGGCTCATTCAATGAGAATGTAACGTTGCCGTCAAGCTTACTTTCGGTGAAACTAACGCGCCCCGGCATGAATGGAAAGTGAAAGCATGACGAGAAGAGTGCTGACGCTCAACGCAGGATCTTCGTCTCTGAAGTTTGCGCTTTTCGATCTTCGCGATGGCAGGCTCGACGAGGCTTGTTTCGGCCAAATCGAAGGGTTGGGCGGCGCCGCGACGTTCTCGGTGCGCCTTCCGCCCGGCAAGGGAGAGCCGCCATTCGCGCCGAGGCGCACTCCCTCGAGCAGCCATCTCGAAGCGCTTCGGGAGGTGCTCGATTTCATTCGAAGCTTCGGCGCCGGCAAGGAGATAGCGGCGGTCGGCCACCGCATCGTGCACGGCGGCGCCGAATTCGCGGGGCCGGCCATTTTGGACGCCGCCGTTCTGGCAAAGCTCCGCGCGCTTCGCCCGCTCGCGCCACTGCATCAGCCCCACAACATCGCTGGCGTCGAAGCCGCGAAAACCGTGTTCCCCGATGCTCTGCAAGTGGCGTGCTTCGATACCGCGTTCCACCGGACCCATGCCTGGGTGGACGACGCCTTCGGGCTGCCGCATGAATATTACGACGCGGGCGTGAGGCGCTACGGCTTTCACGGCCTTGCCTATGAGCATGTGCTGGGCGAATTGGCGGAAATCGCGCCCGATCTTGCAGGCGGACGCATCATCCTGGCGCATCTTGGCAACGGCGCCTCGATGTGCGCGGTGAGGCAGGGCCGGAGCGTCAGCTCGACCATGAGTTTCACCCCGCTGGACGGGCTCGCAATGGGCACGCGCTGCGGGCAGCTCGATCCGGGCGTCGTCCTCTACCTGCTTCAAGAGCGCGGGATGACGCTGGAGGCGGTCTCCAATCTCTTGCACAGGGGATCCGGGCTGAAGGGCATGTCGGGCGTGTCCCAGGATGTGCGCGACATCGAGGCGGCGGGCACGGACGCCGCGCGCCGCGCCATCGACTATTTCGTGCATCGCGCCCGCTATGAAATCGGCGCTCTGGCGGCCGTGCTTGGCGGCGTGGACGCGCTGGTGTTTTCCGGCGGCATCGGCGAGCACGCAACCGGCATCCGCGCCCGCATCTGCGCGGATTTCGAATGGCTCGGCCTTGCGCTGGACCCGGAGCGCAACGGCGCATCCAGCCGCGTGGTAAGCGCGGACGGCTCGAAGGTGAAGGCTTTCATCATAACGGCGGACGAGGAGCTTACCATCGCGCGCCAGACGCACGCCGTGTGGTCGGCCAAAGGTTGACGCTGCGGCCTAATCCCCGTTGCGGGTGCTTTCCTCGTCGAGGATGCGGACGCTGCGCATATAGGAGGCGTAAGCCTTTTCTTCAGTGTCTCCGATGGCCAGCATGCCGAGCTTGCCGAACTCCGAAAGCGCGCCGATGAGATGAAACACCACGCCTTCCTGCGTCGCGGCGTTGAAATGCAAGCCCTTCGTGGCGGCGATATCGATGAGGTCCCACGGGGTCAGGCCGCGATAGCGGTCTTCGTGCAGATTGTCGGACGCGTAGTAATAGCAGGGCTTGCCGGCGGCGCTGAAAAATAGCCCGGTTGCGGGGTCGTAGGTTCCGGCGGTGAGAAATTGCAGCATCAGGAAAGGATGCGTGGTCCCGCCCTTCCGCAAATTGATTTCGATGGCGTAGTGGCGCCAGCCGCCGTCCTCGGGCACTGAGATGAAATCGACGCCGAAGCGCCCGAGCACGCCTTTCGAGGCGAGCGCCTGCCCCGCGCGGGCCCCAAGCTCCTGCACATCGAGCCGGTAGGCGGCGTCGGCCGGAAAGCGGCAGCCGAGAAACACCTGCGCGTTGCCGCCGCCGAGAACCTGATCGTGCGTCGAGATGACTTCGAGGCGTCCCATCGGGTCCACGCGGAATTGCGACGACGGCGAGCGCTTGTCCTTGCCTTCGATGAACTCCTCGACAATGCCGCCCATGAGATCGATTTTCTCAAGGTAGCCATCCAGCGTCATGCCTTGCGCTTCGAAGGAAAGGCCGGGAAGCTTTTCCGCGATCCACCGCTTCATCCCCCTCGATGGCGCTCCCGTGAATTCGAACAGCGCGTTGCCCTCGCCGGAAAACCCCTCGTTCAGCTTCACCACCGCGCGGCGCAGCTCCGGCTTCTGCGCCTTGATCTCAGCAAGCGCGGCGATGATGTCCTTCCCATCCCGCAGATCCTCGAAACCGGCGGGCGTCTCGATTCCGGCCTCCTTGAAAATCTTGCGCGACCCGCTTTTCGAGCCCCAGAAGGCGAGATCGGGATCGCATCCGTAGATCGGCAGGTCGAGCTTCAGCGCGAGCTTCTTCTCAAGCGGGGTGACGGTGAAGAAGGTGATGTGCGCCGTGGCGGGGTCGAGGATCGACTTCTTGATCGTCTCGATGAGGCGCGGGCGCGCCAGGATTTTCGCTGTCAGCGGCGCGTCGGACCTGTCGTAGCAGGAGAGCAGCTCCAGGCGCTGGCGCGCGTGCTGGCCCGGTATGCCCGGCAAAAGATGCAGATAGTAGTCGATGATCGGCTCGGCGATGGGCGTGCTCGTCACGAAGATCACGCGCGTGCGCGGGAACCGCAGCAAGAGGAGGAGGCATAGGAGCCGCTCCTCGTAATGATGCACGCCAGCCACGCGCGACATCACCTCGCGGTCGAAGGTGATGCTCGGCACGATGACCACGGTGCGGGGCGTCTTAGGGTCGCCGAACACGTGCGGGAAGGTTGCGCGAAAATGCTCTTGCAGCGCTTTCGAGCGGGCAAGCTCCTCCGGGCTGAAGGTTACGGCGTCAGCCTCGCTCATCGCGCCCATCCCGCCGTTACGCCGATCATCGAGCGTTCCAATATATGCACTTGAAGCTAGCGGGTTTGCTTTGCAACTTCAAGCAAAGCCGGCCGCTCCGCGAAGGCCCGTCGAAGGAAAAGACAATGACAGCCGATCAAGGTTCCGAAAATCTTTATGCCGCCGTTCAAGATCTCCTTGGAACGCTGGGAACGCCGCAGCCGGCTGTGTCCGGCGGTTCGCTCGGAGTGCGTTCGCCCATTTCTGGCGAGACGATCGGGGCCGTCGAGCCTTCGGGCCGCGCAGGCATCGGCCGCGCGATCGAGGCGGCGCACGCGGCGTTTCTTGTGTGGCGCGATGCGCCTCCGCCGAAACGCGGGGAACTGGTGCGGCTGTTCGGCGAGGAACTGCGCGCGAACAAGGCGGCGCTCGGGCGGCTCGTCTCCATCGAAGCGGGCAAGATCCTGTCCGAGGGCCAGGGCGAGGTCCAGGAAATGATCGACATTTGCGACTTCGCCGTGGGCCTCTCGCGCCAGCTCTATGGCCTGACCATCGCGACCGAGCGCGCGGAGCACCGCATGATGGAGACCTGGCGCCCGCTCGGCGTGACCGGCATTATTTCCGCCTTCAACTTTCCCGTCGCGGTCTGGGCCTGGAACGCGGCGCTTGCGCTCGTCTGCGGGAACGCGTGCGTTTGGAAGCCGTCCGAGAAGACGCCGCTGACGGCGCTTGGCGTCCAGGCGCTGTTCGAGAAAGCCTTGGCGCGCTACCGGCAAGCTGGGCATGCGGCGCCGGATGGGTTGTCGGCGGTCATCCTCGGCGGGCGCGAGGCAGGCGAGGCGCTGGCCGGCCATCCGCTCCTGCCGCTGGTTTCGGCGACGGGATCGACCGCGATGGGCCGCGCGCTGGCGCCCCGCCTCGCGGAACGCTTCGCCCGCGCCATCCTCGAACTCGGCGGCAACAACGGCGCCATCGTCTGCCCGTCCGCCAATCTCGACCTCACTTTGCGCGCCGTCGCCTTCGCGGCAATGGGCACGGCGGGGCAGCGCTGCACGTCGCTGCGGCGGCTCTTCGTGCATGAGAGCATTTATGACGGCTTGCTGCCGCGCCTGAAGCAGGCTTACGCGTCGGTGAGGGTCGGCGATCCGCTGGCGCCGGAAACGCTGGTCGGGCCGCTGATCGACGGCACCGCCTTCGAGGCGATGCAGCGGGCGCTCGAAGAGGCGAGAGCTGCGGGGGGCGCCGTGACGGGCAGCGCGCGTGTAACCGAAGGCTTGCCCGCCGCCGCGTTCTATGTTCGCCCGGCGCTCGTGGAGATGCCGGCTCAGACCGGGCCGGTGCTGCAGGAGACCTTCGCGCCGATCCTCTATGTCATGCGCTATCGCGATCTCGATGAGGCCATCGCGCTGCATAACGCCGTCGCGCAAGGGCTTTCGTCCTCGATTTTCACCAACGACCTGCGCGAGGCGGAGCTGTTCCTGTCCGCGCGCGGCTCCGATTGCGGCATCGCCAACGTGAATATCGGGCCTTCCGGCGCGGAGATCGGCGGCGCTTTCGGCGGCGAGAAGGAGACGGGCGGCGGGCGCGAGTCCGGCTCCGATTCGTGGAAGGCCTATATGCGGCGCGCGACGAACACGATCAATTACGGCTCGGCGCTGCCCCTTGCGCAGGGCGTGAAGTTCGACTTGTAGCAGGCCGCTGAGAACCATGGTCGGCCGGCGGCTCCGCAAGCGTCATCCCGGAAACGCCGCAGGCGGTATCCGGGTTCTGCCTGCGTACTTGAGAAGATCTACCCGTGTCTGCACAGCAGCATTTCATGCTGCAGCGCGCACGGGATGACCGGACAATCCGGACCCGGTATTAATCACGCGCCGCGCTGGGCGCCGGGCCGGTAGCCATAGAGCCAGAGCTGGAACTCGTCCTCGCTGATCCCGGCGACGGTTTTGGCGAGCGTCTCATCGCTGTCGGGCTTGTAGGAGGAGAAGCCCTGCTTGGCGCTGCGAATGGAAATCGCCTCGGTGCGCGGAATGCGGCTCGCTTCGTAGGCTTGGAGGGCGGCTTCTGTATCGGGCGTTGAGGAGAGGAATTCCGCAAGCTCGTAAGCGTCCTCGAAGGCCATGTTGGCGCCCTGGCCCAAGGCCGGCACGACGGGATGCGCGGCGTCGCCCATCAAGGCCACTCTGCCCTTCGTCCATTGCCGCAGCGGGGGCCTGTCGCAAATCGTCCGTTCGACAATGTCTTCCGCAGGCGTCGCCTCGATAATCCCCGCCACGAGGTCCGCCCAGCCTGCGTATGTCTGGCGAACGCGGTCCTTCATATCCTCGGCGCGCTCGCTAACCGAAGCGTCCGGCGTAATCGCCCCGGCGCTCCAGCAGGTGACGCCTTCGCCCATGTCGAACAGCATGAGGTTCTTGCCGTCGGGCGCGGTGTAGCCGGTCGATGAGTTTGGCGTCAGGTCCTTGTGAGCAAAGCGGATGAGCGCGCGCCAGGACATGCGCCCGGCATAGGCCGGCGGCCCGTCGCCGATGAGCGCCTGCCTGACGGCGGAGTTGATCCCGTCCGCCCCTATCAGCACGTCGGACTCCGCTGCCTCCCCATTATCGAAATAGGCTGTGACGCTGCTGTGCCGCCGATCGAGGCGCACGAAGCGATGGTTGAGGCGTATGGCGCCGGGCGGCAGCGCCGCCGCGAGGATCGATTGCAGCCGCGACCACGTGATGTTCAGCATCGGCTGCCCGAACTGCGGAGCGAGCGCCACCGGCCGCGAAATGATCGTTTCGCCGGAGCTTCGCTTCATGGTGAGCGAGGCGACTTCGCTTCCCGCGTCTTTCAGCGCCTGCACGATCCCCGGTTCTATGGCGTCGAGGCTGTTCAATCCGTTCGGCGATAAAGTCAATCCGGCGCCAACCGCGCGTAATTCCTGCGCTCGCTCGTAGACGCGCACGTCAAAGCCGCGCTTAAGCAGTGCAATGGCCGCTGCCAATCCCCCGATGCCGCCCCCAACAATGGAAATACTGACGGGTTTGCTCATGCCAGTCCTTTTTTAGGGGTCGGGTTGCAGCCGAACGCTCCTCTCGAAGGATACTAGCAATCCTCCAAATCAGGTCTTGAAGCTTCAGTCATATGTTCGTGACGGGGGCAAAAAAAGCGCCCTGCCCGCTGGGAGGAGCAGGGGCGAGAGCCGGCGCAATTCTAATGCAGAACCGAGGCGAACTGGGCGAGCGCGAAGTCGATGTCCGCTCGCGTGATCGTGAGCGGCGGCGAAACGCGGATTGTGTGCTCGCGCGTGTCCTTGCACAGAATGCCGCGATACTTGAGCGCCACGCAGAAGCGCCGCGCGCCGCCCGCATCCGGGTGCAGTTCGGCCGCCAGCATCAGTCCGCGCCCGCGCACTTCCTTGATGAAGCGGCTGCCGATGGCGCGAAGCCCGTCGCGGAAATACTCGCCCATCGCGACGGAGTTCTCGATCAAGCCTTCCTCGACCGTGACGCGCATCGAGGCGCGCGCGACGGCGCAGGCGAGCGGGTTGCCGCCGAACGTGCTGCCATGCTCGCCCGGCTGTAGCACCCCCATGATCGGCTCGCTCGTCAGCACCGCCGAAATGGGGAGAAAACCGCCGCCCAGCGCCTTGCCGAGCAGCGTCATGTCGCTTTCCACGCCTTCGTGCTCCTCGGCGAGCAGCTTACCGGTGCGGCCGAGCCCCGTCTGGATTTCGTCGAGGATGAAGATGACGCGTTCGCGGGCGCACAGCTCGCGGGCCGCGCGAACATAGCCCGGCGGCGGCACGACCACGCCCGCCTCGCCCTGGATCGGCTCCATCAGCACCGCGACGGTATTCGGCGTCACCGCGGCCTCAAGCGCCTCGATGTCGCCGAAGGGAACGATCTTGAACCCTGTCGTGAAGGGGCCGAAGCCCTTGCGCGCCGTCTGGTCGGTGCTGAAGCTGACAACGGACACCGTACGGCCATGGAAATTGTTGGCGAAAACGACGATTTCCGCCTGCCCTTCGGCGACGCCCTTGACCTGGTATCCCCATTTGCGCGCGATCTTGATGGCGGTCTCCACGGCTTCCGCGCCGGTGTTCATGGGCAGCACCTTGGTCGAGTGCGTCAGCCTGCACAGCTCCTCGCAGAACGGGCCGAGCTGGTCGTTGCGGAAGGCGCGCGAGGTGAGCGCGAGCCGCGACGCCTGCTCGACGAGCGCGTCGCGGATTTTCGGATGACAGTGGCCCTGGTTGACAGCCGAGTAGCCCGCGAGGCAGTCGAGATAGCGGTTGCCGCCGACATCCCACAGCCACACGCCTTCGCCGCGGTTCAGAACCACGTCCAAGGGCTTGTAGTTCGAGGCGCCGTACTCATTCTCGGCCGCGATATAGTCGTGGTGCGAGGCGAAGTTTCGGGGCGGAATCGGGGGAGCGATGTCGAAAGCCATGGTTGTTATCCCTTAAAGCCGCTTGCGGAAGAGGTGTTGAGGTCGAGGCGCAGCGTCATGCAGTACGCGCCGCCCCCCGACATGATGAAGGGGCGAAGATGCACGGGACTGACCGAGTAGCCGCGCTCACCCAACTCATCGGCGAGTCGCGCCGTTGGCTCGGCCATCACGATCTCCCGCCCGATGTTGACGGCGTTGACCGCGAAGCGCGCCGCGTCCTCGTCGCTCGCCTCGATGCGCAAATCCGCCGGAACGTGATCGCGGATAATGGACAGCGACAGCTTCGAAAAGGCCGGCGGGTAATAGAGCACCTCGCCGCCGCTCAATGGAACGAAGCAGGTGTCGAGGTGATAGAAGCGGCCCGAAACCAGCTCCAGCGCCTTCATGGGTACGCCGAAGAAATCCTTCAGCGATGCGAGCGCCTCGAAGGACGAGCGCGGGCCGAAGCCGGCCCAGAACATCTGCCGCGAGGCGTCCCAGATGCAATCGCCGGCGCCTTCCTGGAAGACGCCCTTCGGCTGTTGCGCGACTTCCTTGATAACCCCATGCTGCTTAAGCTGCGCGAATTCGTTGAGGAAATGCCGCTCCTCCCCCTGCCGCTCGGGATAGCGGAACCGGGCGACGAGCGCGCGCCCATCGAGCGCCACCGCCGCGTTCGCCGGAAACACCATGTCCGGCAGCCCCGGCGCCCCCTCCATCGTTATGACGCGCGCGCCCGCGTCCTGAAGCGCCGCCGACAGGCTGACGGAAGCCTCCCGCGCCTCCTTGCGGTTCTTCGCATCGTCCTTGCGCCAAGCGTCCGGCGTCATCCAAGGGTTGATCTTGTAGGACACCTCGAAGTGGCTTGCGTCCGTCATCAAAAAGGTCGGCGTGTTGGGCATTGTTAAATCTTTAGCGATTCGTTTGGCTTAACCTCAATATTGCTGAGAACGCTCGCAGGTGGCACCTAGCAAGTTGCTTTAAAGGGCGCACGGCCCTATCACTTTTGCTCGATCCGCTTCGCAAAATGCCAGGTCCTTCACGTGGACGATACTGATAGACGGCTCGTTTCACTTTTGCGTGACAATGCGCGGCTGCCGGTTGCGTCGCTGGCCGCGATCCTTGGCGTCTCGCGCGCAACGGTGCAGAACAGGATCGACCGGCTCATCCGGGACGGAACCGTCACCGGCTTCACCATCCGGCTCAGGCCCGACGCGGAGCCCACAGCCGTCTGCGCAATCATGATGATCGAAATCGAGGGCGAGCGCTCCGAGCACATCCTCAAAACGTTGCGCGGCTATCCGGAGGTGTCCGCCGTGCACACGACGAACGGCCGATGGGACCTCGTCTTGGAGCTGAAGACCGCGAATCTCGACGCGTTCGACAAGGCGCTGCGCCGCATCCGCGAAATGAAGGGCATCGCCAGCTCGGAGACGAGTCTGCTGCTGTCGTCCCATCGGAAGTAAGGCGCCGCGCCAGCCGGCTGTATAGGCGTCCAGCCGTGAAAGCGTCGCCCAACCGATAGGCGCTCGCGCTTCCGGCGCGGCGTCGACTGAGCGGCATCGATTATGCAAATGGCGCACTAGCACTGGGGATACCCGCATGCTAAAAAACAAAAGCGGTGTAAGGGAATCGACAATGGCGATCCGAAACTTGCAAGCGATAATTTTTTCCGAACGCCCGGCTATGGTTCAGGTGCCTCATGTCATTGCGCTTTGAACCCGGTAATACTGTGGATATCGGCGTATCGAAAGCTTTGTACGACGTGAGATCCGGGCTGGCGGCGGCGGGGGAGGAGCTTGAAAAATTAGTTCATAGCCGAATTTCCTCGTTCGCGCGCGACATGCGCGGCTCCTTGGAATCAAGCGCTTGCAGAATTGCTTTTGTTGGGCAGATCAAGGCAGGAAAAAGCTCGCTTATCAATGCCTTGATCAATAGGCCGGGGTTGCTGCCGACCGATATCAATCCTTCGACCGCCGTCGTTACGAAAGTCTTTCTGGGCGCATCCGGTCAGAATGACAACTCGGCGCGGTTTCATTTCTTCACCGAGGACGAGTGGAATAATATTATGTCAGGCGCCGAGCCGGGGGCGGAGGGGAAACGCCTCCTCACGCTTCCAAGCTCGCGCACAAAGCTCCATGAACTGCAGCGGAGGGCTGAGAAACGCCTCGGCCCAGACTACTCGAAGGTTCTCGGCAAGCACCACCTTTTCTCAGCGGTCACCCCGCAAATTCTGGAGCAATATGTTAGCGCCTCCGACTATAAGCCGGACCCGCCCTACCCCACTCAACTTTACTCGGATGTGATAAAAATGGCGGAGGTCTTCCTGGAGACGCCGCCGTTTTCTCATCCAACAGTCATGATCGATACGCCCGGCGTGAACGACTTCTTTTTTATCAGAGACGAGATCACGCATTCAAATCTTGCCGATGCGGACATTTATCTCGTTGTGCTTTCGGCGCAAAACCCGCTTTCTTCCGCCGACGTCTCCTTGTTGCGGCTGTTGCGCGGCCTCCAGCGCAACAAAATCATCGCCGTTATCAACCGCATCGACAGTCTTGAGAACGTTGCGGAAGATTCAAGGAAGGTAGAGACCTTCGTCCGGGAGGGGCTTAAGCAGATCTTTCCCGATGCATCGATTCCCGTGCTTCTCGTGAGTGCGCTCTGGGGGAAAGCCGCGCTCTCCTTCGATCAGGAACAAGCGGAACGCCTCTGCAACGCGAGTTTCGATCGATACGTGAAGGAAAGCGGCGTTCTAAGATCGCAGGCAAGTTCAGAGCCAAACCCAACTCAGGCGGCGCTTTTTCTGGCCTCTGGGCTGCCAAGATTGGCGAATTTCATAAGCCGGTTTATCATGCACTCGGTGACGGAGGACCAATTACTTCCGACGGCGGCGACCCTCGGCGCTATCGCTCATAACACCGCAATGTCATCGCGCTTGGCGCTTCGCGCTCTGGCGCCCAATAAGCTTGTGAACAACCCGAGATCGATGGTCCAGGATGAACTGAGGCGGCAAGCCCAGCACAGCATCGATCAGCTTGGCGATGTTATCAGGGAAGTCGAAAACCTTCTCAACGCGATCCTCCAAGACTGGGAGAAATTCGCAAACGATGAAATAAGCAACCTCGAACGCTATCTGTTTTATTCAATCGATGTTTTCGCCGACACGCAGGCAAGAGCCTTCATGTCACTGAAGGACCCGCAAGGCTTCACCGGCCGCTTCTTCAAGGACGCCCTGCGTTTTCGCTCGGAACTGTCGGACGAGTTCGCATTGCATCACACGCAAATCAGCAAGGGGTTCCTTGACAGAAAAGGCGAGGCGGAGGCGCTCTTGCGCAAGACGCTGCAGGCCAAACTGCCAAACCTCGATAATGTGATACAGTTCGGCCTTTCTTCGAGTGTGACGCGGCCGCTCTCGGTCATGGCATTGGCCAAGGCGACCGCGCTTGAGACGGCGGAGTTCTGGGCCTTGCTCAAATATCCCCCGGAAGGAGATGAAGCCAAAAGAATTGAGGAACTTAAGCTTGTGATCGCCTCCGAGTTCGTGCTGATCCTGAAGGAAATGCTCCTTACGGCGCAAAGCGACTTGAAGCTGACAGCAAGCGAGATGATGGCGAAGCTTAGCATCATGTCCTTGAGCGCGATCTTTCCGCTGATCGACAATCTGTCCTATCTGGCGGAGGCGTTCCAAAAAAGAAAAGGTCTTGGCGCGGCCAAGGCGCCGATCGATTTGAACTTCATGCAAGACTTCCAGTCCCGTATAAGATTGGATGCTCAGCGGCAACAGGAGATCTCTGAACGCCTGGTCGCTATCAAGAAGCAGGCTTTGCAGGTTCCCATCGGGTGACGAAATGGATTTGGCAAATGTTGCGATCAACTTTGCAAAAGAATTAAGGGGGCTGGCCAAAGACGCAACGCAGCCGGAAAAGAAGCGAGAAGTGGCCTCGCAACTCGCGGATGCCCTGGTCCGTCCCCTTGTTCTCGGACTGTTTGGTGAGTTCGGCGCCGGCCAACCCTCGCTCATCAACTGTCTTCTGCGGCATCGCGCCTGTCCGCCGGAATTCGGCTTGGGCAGGAGGCCGCCCACGCTGATCCGTTACGCCGAAACGCCGGCAATATTCTCGATCAAGAAGGACGGAGCGAAAACCCGGCTAACCTCTCGCGGGATCGCGCAGATCGCGCAAGGACGCGGGGCGGCGAAAGACGGCGCAAGAATTATCTACAAAGCGCGGAAGCTTGGTTCGGTCTTCATGAAAACGAAGCATGATCGCGCGAATGCGAGGCCGGGCGAGGAAGCCGACGATGTGTCTGCAATCGAAATCCAGCTTCCGTCTCCGGTCCTTTCCCAACTCGAGATCTTCGAATTCGCCGCCGATGAACCGCATCCTGCGCCGCCCCGTTACTCAAGGTTGCCCATTCGCCGGCAGCCCGATCTCGTGGCGTGGATGACCTTGGCGAATGGGGCCTGGAAGCATAGCGAATTCCTGACCTGGAAGAGCCTTTCGTTCTCCTCCTCCAAGCCGGCTCTCCTGCTCGTCACCGACAACGAATCGCTGACGGGCGATAGCAGGGCGCGACTTGACGCGCGCCTCAAGGACAGCACTCAGTCTGCATTTGCGGAAAGGCTGCTCCTATCTCTCAAGGATGCTGCGAGGCTTCTGGCGTCGGACGAACCCCTCCCAGACATGGAATGGCAAGCCACCGGAATGCCGCAGCTTGAACTCCGCCTTTCCGCGCTCTGCGCAAACATCCGGCGCCGGAATCTGGATCGCGCGAGGGCGATTTTTCACGCGCTGGATTGCAAGAAGCCCGGGAACGACTTTCCCTCGCCGCTAAGACTGCCTGCTTGAGAGGAGCGAGAAGGCTAAACTATGCAAACACGACATGAGGTGTGCGCGACTTGCCGCTTTTTCTGCCAGGATGTCGATCCCGAAAGCCGGCTCTATTTCGACGCAAAAAGCGGCGAGTGCCGCTTTGGACCGCCGCGCGATCACTTTGTCTGGCAAAAGACGAAGCTTTTTCACTGGTGCGGCCAGTGGCAGGCCAAGCAGGCAGGCGCCAGGACTTGGCAGAAAAACGGTGCGCGCCCGGCAGGCGAAGAGGCGATCCTGCTCTTCCGGAAGAACTCATTTTGTCAGGGGGCGGGGATGATTGTCGGTTACTGGAATCAAGGTTTCAAGAAGTGGCATGACGGCGGCGATCAACTGCTTGAACGGGAGCAGATCAGTCATTGGATGTCGCTGCCCGATCCTCCGGAAAATTGAGGCGCCGATGCAGACAAACATGGCGGGGCTTTTGGCCGGCGCGCTGTTCGTTGCTCTTCTCGCGGTAGCAGTTGTTTCGGATCTGCGCGGTCTTCTCATCCCGAATTGGGTATCGCTCGGGCTGCTCGCCGGGTTTCTCGGCTATGCGGCGCTGGCGCCTGAAGGCGCCGATCTTCGCGGGCACGCCATCGTCGCCGCCATCGCGTTCGCAGCTTTATTCTGCCTTTACGTTTTCGGATGGTTCGGAGGAGGCGACGTCAAGCTCCTATCGGCCATTATGCTCTGGGCCGGACCCCAGCATGGGGCGCAGGTTATCGTTGGCGTTGCGCTGGCCGGCGGCGCCATCGCGATCCTTCTGCTTTTAACCGGGAGGATTTTGAAAGCCTACCCGAAGGCTATTGTCTATTTCCCGCGCCGGGTGGGTCAATGGGCTCGCCTCGGCGTGTTCCCCTACTCCATACCGATCGTCATCGGGGCGATCTCGCTGCTTCCCGTGATCGTAGGCTTTGCCGGCGCCGGGCGCCCTTGAAGCGCCGGCGATCAGCCCGATCTGCCGGCGTTCGCCTTCCATTCGTCGAGAAGCCGGAGATTGGCCTGAATTTGCGGGTTGCCCGGATCTTGCCGCTCAGCCGCGCGCAGGTTTCGCTCCGCTTCCGCAAACTCGCCCTTGAGCATGTGATGATAGCCGAGATTGTTGAGAATGGCGGGCGTGGATCCGGCCATTTTCATGACGATCGTGTAGGCGCGGTCCGCTTCGTCGAAGCGCTTGAGATGATCGTAGGCCGCCGCAAGGCCCATCCACGCCTCAACGTTGTTGTATTTTTCTTCGACCGCGCGCCGGAAATAGCGCTCGGCCAAGCCGTACTCGCCGTTCCGGAAGTTCTCTTTGGCCTTGGCGAGCCAAACCTGCTCAGGTCCCTCTCCAAAGGTGGAAGCCGAAGCGGTTTCTCCTTTGGGCTCAGCCACAAGCGGGTCATTCAAATCAAGGTACTTGCATCCGCCCATCGTCATCGACAGAGCGGTCGCAATCGCCAAGCAAATAAAACCTCTCATCGAAGCCCCCCCGCAAAAATTAGAGTAACGCATTCTTCATCCGCATGACGACAGGCAGTAATATGACGACAAGGATGACCGGAAAGATAAACAGCCCCAGAGGCAAGACTAGCTTCACAGGCAGCGCGTGCGCCTTTTCTTCGGCGCGCATCAATCGGCGATCCCGCATTTCGTCGCTATAGACGCGCAGCGCGTCGGAAATACTTGTCCCGAGCGCCTCCGTTTGCTGCAGCAGGTTGGCCAGCGTCGTCGCTTCCTCCACCTTCGTGCGACGCCCGAGATTGAAAAGGGCGTCATTAAGAGAATTGCCGGCGCGAATTTCGAGATTGGCGAGGTACAGGTTGGCCCCGAGATAGGGATAGGTGTGCGCAATCTCGCGGCTGATCCGGTCGATTCCGGCCCTGGGGCTCAGACCGCCCTCCGAACAGATCACCAGAAGATCGATGAAATCCGGGAAGCCGTCGCGGCATTCCCGTACGATCTGGTTCTGGCGCGAAGCCACGTACCGGCTTGGAGCGATGAATCCCAACGCCGCCGAAGCGATCGCAATCATTGCCGCCGTCGAACCGGAAATCGCGGGAAAGAAGCGGGAGACGACAATGTGAGCGGCGAGCCCGAAGGAGACGAACAGGAAGACCCGCATCGACTGGTACCAGACAACGGCGTTCGGGCCGAAATACCCGGCTCTTGCGAGGTCCCGCTTGATCTTCGACGCCTCGGTTTCCTTCTCCTTGGCCTGCCGCTCGACATCTCCAAGAAGCGCAGACGTCGCCGATACGCTTTGATAGCGAAGGGAGCGCGTTCGATTGAGCCATTCTTCATCGAGCGCGATCCCTGCGCGCGTGAACCCGCGATCCATGATTGCGCGCCGGCGAATGTCGCTGCGTCTGCGCGCCATGTCGAGAAAAGCGAGGACGAGGAAAAACACGCAGGCGAAGCTAAAAAACATGGCGCCCATGACTTCAGGGCCTCCAAGCCCTCCAACGCCCGCGATAATGCCCGTGAGATCGGTCATCAGATTCTGATCCTCACCATGCGATACATCACGTAGTCGCCGATCAGCATCCAGGTGACCGCGCCGGCTAGGACCGGCTTCACGAAGGGGTTCCCCCAGATGTCGCCGTAGTAATTCGGGGCGATGAGCCGCAAGACGCCGAAGAGAGCGATTGGCAGGACGCTGAGGAGGATGGCCGAGAAGCGGCCCTCGGCCGAGAGCGCGTGAGCGCGGCGCCTGAGCTTCAGCCGCTCCCGGACTACGCGCGCCAGATTGCCGAGAATCTCGGCGAGGTTGCCGCCCGTCTTCGACTGAACCGAAACGGCGAGGACGATCAGCGCCAGATCGGGCTGCCCCACGCGGGCGCTGAGGTTCACCATCGCGGTTTCGAGGTCGAGGCCATACGTCACTTCGGCGGCTGTCAGGCGAAACTCGGCGCGGCCGGATCGGGCATGTTTCGCCCCACCGACGCGATGGCGACGGCGAGCGCATGGCCAGCCCTGAGGCTTCTCACGACGGTGTCGAGGGCGTCCGGGATCTGCTCCTCGAACTTCTTCTGACGGCTTTCGCGCATGCTCCTCAGGGAGTGCAGCGGCAATCCAAGCCCTGCAACCGATCCCAAAAGCATTGAAAGGGCCGTTCCCGCCCCGGCAGCCTGCGCGATCAGAAAGGCGGCGGCGGCGATCCCGGCCATGACGGCAAAAAGGCCATAAAGACCGATCGATGCGCCCGATTGCAGAAGGAGCTTGTTCAGCGAAATTGCCGGCAGGAGGAAGTGCCCCTGATCGGACAGGCTGCGGCTCCGCCTGATGTGGATCAGTTCCGCCTGCGACCCGATTCTGGGACCCGAGCCGTGCAGGCGGTTCTCGACGCTTCCGCGATAGCGTTTGCGACGCATGAGCACCAAAATCGCCGCGAACACGAATGCGAAAACCCCTGCGAAAGCGAGCGCGGGCAGCAAGAATGTCTTTGAAAAAATCGAAGCGATCATGATCAATCCAGCTGATCGAAGAATGTGGACGGAAATGTAAAGCCCTTGACCTGCAAATCCTCCATGAAGGTCGGGCGAACGCCCGTTGCGATATAGCTGCCCTTGATCTGCCCATCGGTGGCGGTGCCGGTTCGGATGAACCTGAAGATCTCCTGCATCTGGACCACATCGCGCTCCATGCCAGTGATCTCCGAGATGCTGACAATGCGCCGCCGCCCATCGCTGAAGCGCTGAAGCTGCACGATCAGGCGGATGGCGGAGGTGATCTGCGCGCGAATGCTCTGCTCCGACATGGAGAGGCCAGCCATCCCGATCATCTGCGAGAGGCGGCTCATGGCGTCGCGCGGGCTGTTCGCGTGGATGGTCGCCATCGAGCCCTCGTGGCCCGTGTTCATGGCTTGAAGCATGTCGAAAGCCTCTTCGCCGCGAACCTCGCCGAGAATGATGCGGTCGGGGCGCATGCGGAGCGCGTTCTTGACCAGCTCCCGCTGGCGGATTTCGCCGCGCCCTTCCACGTTCGGCGGTCTCGTCTCCAGCCGGCCCACATGCGGCTGCTGGAGCCTGAGTTCGGCGGCGTCCTCGATGGTAATCAGGCGCTCCTTGACGGAGATATGGGCCGAAAGCGCATTCAGAAGCGTGGTCTTGCCGCTGCCCGTGCCGCCGGAAATAAGGATCGTCATGCGCGCCTGCACGCAGTGCGAAAGCAGCGAGGACATCTGCGTATTCAGGCTGCCGATGCTCACGAGCTTGTCGAGATCGAAGCCGTGCTCGGCGAATTTGCGGATCGACACAAGAGGGCCGTCCACGGCGATGGGACGGACGGCGACGTTGATGCGGGAGCCGTCGGCGAGGCGCGCGTCCACCATCGGCTGCGATTCGTCGACACGCCTGCCGACGGCGCCGACCACCTTGTTGATGATGCGCAGAAGATGAGCCTCGTCCTTGAAGCGCACCGGCGCAGGCTCAAGTTGCCCGAAGCGCTCGACATAAACCTTATCGTGCGTGTTGATCAAGATGTCGGTGATGGTCGGATCCTTCAGCAAAGGCTCCAGCGGGCCGAGACCTGTCAGTTCATCGAAGACCTCCGTGGAAAAGGCCTCCAACTCGCGGGTATTAAGCAGGATCCTTTCAGAGCGGACATAGTCTGCGACGACTTCGTTGATCTGCCGGCGAAGCTCATCCGGGGCCAGCCGCTCAAGAGACGCGAGATTGAGGTCGTCGATGAGCTTCCGATGCAGGCGAACCTTGGCCTCAAGCAGCTCCTGTTTGACGAACTTGTTGTCCTGGCTGAGCCGGTCGAGTTCGGCAAAGCGGCGCTCTACGCTCGCGGTCAACCCCTGCTCCGGCTCGGACGCTTGCGATGGCGCTTCCTTGAAAAACCTGTTCAGCATGATGCGCTTGCCATTCCCTGTTCGATTGGCGTGGTTACTTGCGAACTTTGTCCGCGAGGAGAATCTCAAGGAGCCGCTTGTCGAGCTTGCTCCCGGGACTGACCTCGGAAAGAGGAAGCCCCCGATTGATTGCTTCCGAAACAGCGTCTCCAAGGTCCGGGACAAGCCCGCCAAGTCGCGTTCCCAGAACGCGCTCGGCGTCCTTGCGCATCAACCCCCCGCCGAAGATCGATCGGTTGTATTTGTTGACGACGACCGAAACCTCCGCCGTCGTGCTGGCCTTCGCGGCAATGGCGTCAGCCACAAAACGCGCCTGGCGCAAGGCCGGCACCGTGAACGACGACACAACGTAGATCCTGTTCGAGCCCCATATCACATTGTCCGTCCACGGATACCAGTTCTTGGGCAGGTCGATGACGATGGTATCGTAGGATTTGGACAAGAGGCCCAGAACCGAGGCGACGATCCCCTCGCTCACGTCGAGGTAACGGGCGGGTATGCGCGGGGTCGCGAGAACCGCAAGGCCGGAGGAGTGCCTGGAGACCATGACGTCGAGCAATTGACGGTCGAGCCGGCCCGGCGCCAGCGACAATTCCTCGATCTTGAAGGCCGGAACGAGGTCGAGATAATCTGCGACCGCCCCATCCTGGAAGTTCAGGTCGACGAGGCAGGTGCGCTCCAGCTGGTTATGTTTTTTTCCAAGCAGAAAGGCCGCACGTATGGCGAGCGTGGTGTTTCCGCATCCGCCGCTCACGGGGAAGAATGTATGGCAGACCGCATCGCGGACTGCCGTTTCCGGCAGCGGTTTGCGTAAAGCCCGTTCGCAGGACTTATAGATGTCCGAGGCGCCGCAATCGCTCGGTAGCCAATCGTCGACTTTCATGCGGACGAGGCTGCGCACGGTATCCTGATCGAGGTAATTCGAGACCACCAGGACCGGCGCTCCCCCTAGCTTGGACTTCTTGATCCGCTCAAGGGACTCCGTATCGATGATGCTGGCCTTATCGAGGTCGATAACAAGCAGTTCGGGAATCGCGATATCGGCCAAGAGGGTCTCGAAGTCGCTCACGCGAGCGTTCATCACGCGCAGCGCGAAGCGATCCTTCTCGCCAAAGACATCGGAGAACTTTTCCTTGATCTCCGCGTCCCTGGTGACAAGAAGAACGTCCACTTTCTGGTCTGATCTCAATTCGTTCTTGACCGCCATCGCCATTTCGTCGCTTGAGGGCGGCGGACCAAACAGGCTCACATATGGCCCGGCGCCTGTTTCTGGGTCGATACTGTCCAACATGGTGCCCCACCAACGCCGAATGTCGCGATGCTTAAAATGTATCTGCTTTTAATGCTCGATCGAAGTTGTCTCCTGAGCGCCCGGTCCTTGCTGTCCCACGATAGTTGTGGTGGCAAGCCCTCTGGGCTGGATCGACTTGTTAAGCTCGTAGCGCTTGATCGCCACTTCCGCACGCTTGCCGTCCACATCCAGGTTCCGGTTTTTCGACGCCGCCGGCCAAGGATCGATCGTCTGCGCGGCCTTGTTCACCGCTATCGCATCGCCCGCCTGCCGGGTGATGAAGTCGCTATGACCCCAGTGAGTATCGTCATCGGCGAACAGCGCCGTCGAGGAGGCGGAAATCATGAGAACCGCAACTCCAAGCACACGCCAATCGAACGCTTTCATCACTTTGCTCCCTTATAGCTTGGATCGACGGACGGCCCCGGCGTGTAGTCGATGATGTGTCCCCCGGGGACCTGGGGAGTCTTGCTCGCCTAAATCTCTTGCTTGCCGCCGAGGAAGAATTCGGCATCGTTGGCCGGCACGCGGTTGTCGAGCGGAGAGGCCTGCTTGTCGCCCGCGATTTGCGGGCGGACGAGGCGAGGCGTCACAATGATGACGAGGTCGGTTTCCTTTTTCTGGAACGACTGGCTGCGGAACAGAGTGCCGAGCACGGGGACGTCGCCGATCCAAGGCGTCGATCTTGTGTCGGCCACATGCGATCCCTGCAGCAGCCCGGCGATCATGAAGCTCTGCCCGTCGCGCAGCTCGACCGTGGTCGACGCGCGGCGCACGCTGAGGCCCGGAACAGGCATGTTTCCAACCATCGTCTCGTTCGTGGTGTCGATCTCGCTGACTTCCGGCTCGATTTTCAAATTGATCTGACGGCCGGCAAGCACCGTCGGCGTGAAGGCCAGGCCGATGCCGAACTTCTTGAATTCGGTCGTGATCGTGTTATTCGCGCCCATGACGGGGAATGGGAACTCGCCGCCCGCGAGGAAACTCGCCGTGTCGCCCGAGAGAGCGACAAGGTTAGGCTCCGCAAGCTTCCGCGCCAGCCCTTGCTCTTCCAGCGCCTTGATCGCCACGTCCACATGCGTCCCGCCGGCTACGAAACTGGCGAGACCTGCCGAGAAAGGCGTCAGATTGTTGCCAATGCCAGTCGCAAGATTATTGACGAGGTTGCCGTTGGAGTCCGTCCCAAAGCTCTCGATCCCCTGGACCGCGCCGACGTGCTTCCCGGCGGCGGCGACGTTGACGCCAAGTCCGCGGTCGAGCGTCCGGCTCGCCTCGATGAAGCGCACCTCAAGCATCACCTGCTGCGGCGCGGCCACCGTCATCGCGTTCGTCACCTCGCCCGGTGCGAATTGATCGGCGAGCGCAAGCGCCTTCGACATCGCAAGGCTGTCCGGCGCCATGCCCGACAGCATGACGCGTCCGTTCACGGACGTTACGCGGAGATGGGCGAAGGCTGGGTTGTCGCGCATGACGCGCCTCAAGGTTTCCACGTCATGGGTGACTTCGATATCCACGATGCCGAGCACCGACTTTTTCGCATCGAGCAGCGAAAGCCGAGTCACGCCGATCTTCTTTCCGAGGATGTTGATCGACGCATTGGTGAGCGGCACGACATCGGCCACCTCCGCGTTGCCGACGAGCGCTTCGCTGAAGGGATAGTCGACGCGCACGGTTTCCGACTTGTGCAGCGTGACGCGTACGTCGATGCGTTCGTTTTGCACGTCGAGATGGTAGATCGAGGCCGGCTTTGCCGTGGCCACCTTCGTCTTGGGCCGCTTGATCTGCTCGGTCTTCACGCTCTGAGCCCCCAAAGGGACGCAGAAGCCGATCAGGCACGCCGCAGCAAGCGCTGCAAACACGCCGCGCCGGAATCGCGGTTGTCTCGTCCTATCCGGAATACACCCAAACATAACTATCGCCCCGCAGCACAGTTACACTTAAAAAAACCAAGCCTATGCGGCGCCCGATGCGCCCGCCACTCCCCCTAGCGGTGAACCTCATCCGGCACTTTGTAGTCCTTGCGTTCGACCGACCGCGTCACCGTCACCACCGGCTCGATGTCGATCGGCGCCGCCTCTGCGGGCTTCGAAGGCTGAAGCCGCAAAAGCTCATTTACGTCCACGATCCCGCTATCCACGCTGTTCCAGTCGCCGCCGGGATTGAGGGTCAGCGACAACTGGCCGATGGTGGAAGCGAGGATCAGCCGCTTCGCATCCTGCGACGTCACTTCGAGCGTCACCGCTTTCGGCGGCTGCCCCTGCAGTTTACGCTGCGTCTGCTGATCCACCGCAAGCACCTTCACATTCCGCAAGAGCGTGACGACGTAGGCCTTCGAAGCCGCTCCCATGTCGCTGCCGATCCTGTCGGCCTGCGTCATGAAGACATCGACCTTGTCCCCCGGCTGCACGAAACCTCCCCCGCTCGCTAATTCGCCGACGCGGATCGTGAAGGAGGTCATGCCCTCCGCGGGACGGCCCAGCGCATCGGAGAAGCCGAACAGCTTGGTTTGCAGCACCGGCTCGTTCTCGGTGAGCGCGATGGCCGCTTGCCGCTCGCCGCCGTTTTTGAAAAGCGCATCCTTGGTGAGGAATGCGCCTTTCGGAATGCTGCCCCGAGGCCAATCGACTTCGCGAACGGCCTCGGCATTGAGCTTCTCGCCCGGCTTGATGTCGCGCGCCGCAACCACCATCCTGACCGTATTCGCAGACTGAACGACCGTCACGGCTGGACGCTCGCCCTGTAGCAAGCCGCGCATGAAGAACGCAGCTATACCTGCGCAGGCGAACGCAATGCCGAACATGATGAGGTTTGCGGGACGCATTTGAATCACGCTCTCACGATTACGGAGCGGTGGTGTTGTTGTTCGGGGTACCCACTAATTTGGCGGCCATGTTGGCGAAGGCCGTGTTGACGTCGCTTCCGAAGGTGATTGCCCCGACAGCGGCTACCATGGCGATCACCGAAACCACGATCGCGTACTCCACCATGGTCGCGCCCTTCTTGTCCTGGGCGAACGACTTCGCTTTGCTCGTGAAAAACTTACGCATCTTATAATACTCCCGCGACTAGCTAAGTTACTGAAATCTCTCGCCATCCTGGATTCTTATCATCGGGATCGGAAAGAGCCGCCGTTACAACTGGCGCGGACAGTATTGGACCAGCCACACGCGGCGAAAAACATATCCAGGGTTGCATAACGCGCATCTTTCAACTCATGGGTGTGGCGCGGGATTGAGCGGCCGCGCGCGCCCCGGGCGCCGGGAAATCAATATCGGATAGCCGATAGAAGTAGAATAATTAGTTCAAGCGCACGGGTTGCGCGATGAGTGGCATTTTAAGACAACGTGAATTAATCAATAGGTTGAGCACGTCCTGTTTCTGGCCATTTATTCGACGCTGCTTCCACGAAGGACGAAGATACCTGAGGTTGCGTGGTGAACGGCGAGGTTTGTTTCTCACGAAGCGCATGTTGTACACAATGTATATATATATTGTTGTACATTTACGACACAGCCGCAAAAAGCGAGTAATTAAGAGAATTTATTTCGGCGCCGTCATACGGCTGTCACCTCGATTGCAACTATAATGGCCCCTCTGTATGTATTCCTCGCGCCTTTTGTTGATATATTCTATAATGGAATAAATGCTTATTGCTTCGTAACGGTCTGCGAGACGCGCGGCTGGAAGTACGACGCGCCGGTGAACGTCACGCCGGCCGTCAAGAACTCCCCGATCACAGGCGTGTAGGTGTAGGAGGTTTGGGCGACGATAACGCTGTCCGACGACGAGGCGATCAGGCCGGACGGCAATGTGGAGTATGCGCCCCCCGCTGTGCAGGTGGGAGCGGCCGAGATGCTGCTAAACGAACAGCTCCACAAGCTGACGATGTTGTTCTGATTGTCTTCGCCGACGCTTGTAATCGTCAAGCTCAGCCCGGTCGTGGAAAAGGGCGGCATCAACTGCGTGGCGGCGCTGGCGATGTCTTGCAAGTTCGCGGTGGTGACGGATGCGTTTTGCGCGACGAGGTCGGCCGCCGTGCTGGCCACGGACTGAACCCGGCGGCGGGCGGTGAACGCCTGGCTGAATTCGACCATCCCCAGGAAGATCAGGATAAGGACCGGCAGCACTATGGCCGCCTCCACGAGGATTGCGCCCCTCTCGCCGGCTGCCGCTCCGGCCGCGCGCCGGCGCGCCCTGGCGAGCAGCCGCATCGCTTTATGCGTCATGCGCCTGATCAACATGACGTTGCCGCCCCCGTCGGAGGGAAGGGCTCGTTTTTGAAGGCCGCCGCGGCGCGAAGCAGGAAATTGCCGTCCGCGAGATTGCCGAGAACGGCGCTCACCAGGGGCGAGACTAGCGGCCACTCATAGAAGGTTGTGACAAGCACATAGGCGCCCGGCCCGCCCGGAGCGAAGCAGAAATTTGTGCGGAGATTGCCGCTGCTGTCGACCGCCGCGGGCGCCGTCATCGCGCCCAAACTGCCGAAATTCTCCACGTCGATCTGAACGGCTGTGCTGCAATTCGAGATTATCACCACATTCTGGCAAAGGGCAGTCTTAAAGCCCGTGAGATCCTGCCCTTGGGACTGGCCGGTGCGGACGAGGCGAGCGGCGGCATACGTCGCATTTTCAAGCTCGTAGCCCGCCCAGAAGATCAATCCGACCTCGATAATCCCGAAGATCAGCAAAAACAATGGCGCCGCGATGATCGCAAATTCGACGAAGGAAGCGCCTCTCCGGTGCTTCAGAAAGCCGCGAAATCTGGCGCGCCAGCAGCATTTCGATCCGTGTCCGGCTTCGCTGCCGTCGCTGTTTATGCCTTTTCGCACACTTGAAATCCCCGGTAGAATGGCGACAAATACAACGGCTTGGCTACACGCCGCCCCGGCGAGCCCTTGGTCGCCCGATTGATTTTTGCTCAGTACAGGCTATAGGGTCGCCGTTCCGGGTTGTTCTATTAGTTCAAAGTGTGGGCGGGCGGCAACCATGTTTCGCAGGATTGCTGACAAGACATCGAGTTTCAGGCGCGACGGCCGAGGCGTGGTGCTCGTGCTGTTCGCAGTTCTGATCATGCCGATACTGTTGCTTTTGGCGGTCGCCATCGATCTCAGTCAGTTCCTGGTCATGAAGCAGCAGTTGCAAGCGGCGGTGGACGCGGCCGCGCTGAACATCGGAAAAACGCCCGACATGTCCGCCGCCGCTGCGACGGCGCAAGCTCAAGCCTATGTGGCCGCGAACTACCCCGCCGCAACGTCCATCGGAACGCTAGTTTCGGTGAAAGCGACTCCACCGACAGGCGCGACGAACCCGACGGTCACTGTCCAGGCGCAGGCCTCGATGAATACCAGCTTCTTGCAGCTTGCCGGCTACAGCACGCTCTCTGTCCAGGTTTCTTCGACGACGACAATCAAGGAGAACAAGATCGAAGTCGTCCTCGTGCTCGACAATACCGGCTCCATGGCGGACCCGGCCGGGGACGGGGACATCTCGAAAATCCAAGGGCTCATCAACGCGGCGACATCGCTGACGGACATTCTGTTCGGCTCGAACGAAACGTCGCAATATGTGAAGATCGGCGTGGTCCCATTTACCGCCGCGGTGAATGTGGGGCCGCAATACGCAACGGCGACCTGGATAGACGCCACCGGGGCCGGCGTGCTGACAACCGAGAATCTCAACGTTACAGGCGGCCTTCTCAGTCTCTTTGGCGGCAGCCAGCTGCAGAATTCGTCCTGGCGGGGATGCGTGCGCCAGCGAAACGAGCCTTATGACACGTCCGAAACGCCGCCCACGACCGGCGACACGCTCTTCACGCCCTATTTCGCGCCCAGCGAGCCCACCGGCAATTATACCTGGAATGGTCAAAGGTGGACCTCGGCCAACCCCTACCTTCCCGACGACGCGACCGGCACGCCTCAGGCGATCCAGCGAAGCGTCGCAAAATACGCAAACGGGAAGGTCGCCAACGGAAGCGACGGCCCGAATTTCCTCTGCCCCGTCAAGCAAATCCTCCTGCTGACAAATGACAAACAGACTGTTCTCGATGAGATCAACGGCATGTCTCCCTACGGAAACACCGTTATTCCCTCGGGGCTGATGTGGGGCTGGCACCTCATCTCGCCCAAGTTCTGGCCATTCGCCACGGTTGACGCGCAGGGTAATCCTGTGCCGGCGCTCTATTCCGACGATACGACGATCAAGGCGATCGTGCTTGTCACCGATGGCGACAACGACGTTTCAAGCGGCTCCAACGGGTTCAACAAATCCTACTTCAGCGCCTATGGCTATGCAGGCGCCGGCGGTCATCTGACCTCGACAACAAACCCAAGCCTGACGCCAGAACAAGTCCTCGACCAGAAGTATCTGGCGCTGTGCAGCAATATAAAGGCGATCAAGACCAGCACAGGCGCCGACAGGATCCTTCTCTACATGATCGCATTGGGCAGCGACATAAACAGCACCAGCAAGCAGAACATGGCGGCCTGCGCCACCGATGCGACGACCTATTTCACTGCGACGACGACAGATGAACTGCTAGCCAACTTCCAGCAGATCGCCATCGGCCTTAATCAGCTGCGGATCTCGCAGTAGGCGGCGCCGCTTGAGTTTGGGGCCATTCAGGTTCGTGGCGTTCCCATAGGGTCAGGGTTGCGTCGATCCGGTTTGGTTATCCCGGATTTGAATACTCAGACTTGCTTCAGCGCCTGCTCGATGTCGGCGATCAGGTCCGCCGCGTCCTCGACGCCGACGGAGAGCCGCACGAGCCCCCAGCCGATGCCAAGGCTTTCCCGCCGCTCCGGCGGCAGCGAACCGTGGCTCATGGTGAAGGGATGCCCCGCAAGGCTTTCCACCCCGCCGAGGCTTTCGGCGAGCGTGAAAAGCTTAAGCGCCTCCAGCGCGCGCCTCACACCCTTTTCGCCCGCGTCGATGTCGATGGTCGCGATGCCGCCGAAGCCGTTCATCTGCCGCGCGGCGAGCACATGTTGCGGGTGGCTTCTTAGGCCCGGATAGATCACGCGCTTGAGCTTCGGATGGCCTTCGAAATATTGCGCAACGGCGAGGGCGTTGGAGGAATGGCGCTCCATGCGCAGCGCGAGCGTCTTAACGCCCCTGAGCGCGAGAAACGCCGGGAACGGATCGAGCACGGCGCCAATCGCGTTTTGCAGAAAACGGATGCGGTCGGCCAAGTACCGGTCGCTCACAACGGCCACGCCCGCCACGATGTCGGAATGGCCGCCGAGATATTTCGTGGCCGAGTGCAGCACAACGTCGAAGCCGAGCGAGAGCGGGCGCTGGATGATGGGCGAGGCGAAGGTGGAATCCGCAACCGTGAGAGCGCCGGCCGCCTTGCCGAGCGCGGCGATGGCCGCGAGGTCTCCGACCTTGAGCAGCGGATTGGTTGGGGATTCGACCCAGATCAACTTCGTCTTCGGAGTGATCGCCGCCGTCAGCGCGTCGAGATCGGTCGGATCGGCATAGGTGACGGAGAGGCCGGCCGAGCGCTTGCGCACGCGCTCGAACAGCCGCCAGGTGCCGCCGTAAAGGTCGTCGCTGGCGACGATGTGGCTGCCGTGATCGAGCAGTTCGAGAAGCGTCGCCTCGGCCGCCATGCCCGAGGCGAAGGCGAAGCCCGCGAGGCCGCCCTCAAGCTGCGCGACCGCATTCTCGAAGGCGGCGCGCGTGGGGTTGCCCGTGCGCGCATATTCGAAGCCGGTGTGAACTCCGGGCGACGATTGGGCGAAGGTGGAGGACGCGTAAATGGGCGTCATCACCGCGCCGGTGCTGGGATCGGGCTCGACGCCGGCGTGGACCGCCAGCGTGGCCGGCTTGGCGTTGGAGAGTCGCTTGGTCAAGTCAGGCTATCTTTCTGCGCAAGTGGTTGAGGAGGTCGATGCGAGTGATGAGGCCGAGGAAACGGTCGCCATCCACGACGATGGCGACGAAGCCCCGGTCGAACAGCGAAATCAGATGTTCAAGCGGCGTGTCCGGCGCCACCGTTTCGACCTTGTCCGTCATCGCCCGGCTGACCGGCAGGTTGAAATCCAGCGTGCCCTGGGTGAGCGCTACGAGCAGATCCGACTTGTCGAGCAGGCCCACGCAGCGGTCGCGGTCGACCACGGGCACTTGCGACACGTCGTATAGCTTCATGCGGCTATAAGCCGTTTGCAGCGTGTCGCTCGCGCTCACCGTCACCACCGCGCCCTCGTCGAAGCGGCGCGCGATCAGATCGCGGAGATCGCCGAAGCCCGGCCGCTGCAACAAGCCCTGCTCGACCATCCAGCGGTCGTCGTACATCTTCGACAGGTATTTGGCGCCGGTATCGCAGACGAAGGTGACGATGCGCTTCGGCTCGGTTTGTTCGAGCGCGTAGCGCTGGGCGGCGGCCAGCAGCGTTCCCGACGACGAGCCGACCAGCAAGCCTTCCTTCCGCAGGATGGCGCGCGCCGCCGCGAAGCTTTCACCGTCGGTGATCGTATAGGCCTTCTTGACGCGGGAGAGATCGCTGACGGGCGGGATGAAATCCTCGCCGATCCCTTCGACCAGCCAGCTGCCCGCTTCCCCGATGACGCCGGTGCTCACATATTCCGCCAGGATCGAGCCCTTCGGATCGGCCAGCACAAGCTCGGTATCGGGCGATACTCGCGCGAAAAACCGCGACAGGCCGGTGATGGTGCCTCCGGAGCCGACAGCCGCCACGACCGCGTCGACCTTGCCCTCCATCTGCGCCCAGATCTCAGGCCCCGTGGTTCTCTCGTGAGCCGCGGGGTTGTTCGGGTTGTTGAACTGGTCGGTGTAGAAGGCGCCCGTCTCGCTTGCGATGCGCTGGGCGAGATCCTGATAGTAATCCGGATGGCCTTTGGGCACGTCCGAGCGGGTGAGCGCCACCTCCGCGCCCATGGCGCGCACATGGGCGATTTTCTCGCGGCTCATTTTGTCGGGGATGACGAGCGTGAGGCCGTAGCCGCGCCGAGCCGCGACAAGCGCGAGCGCGAGGCCTGTGTTGCCCGCGGTCGCTTCGACGATCCTGCCGCCTGGCTTCAAGGCGCCCGAGCGTTCGGCGGCGTCGACCATGGACACTGCGATGCGATCCTTAATGGATCCCGTCGGGTTCTGGCTTTCAAGCTTGGCGAAGACCCGGCATACCCCGAAATCGAGGCCAGTCAGCTCAATGATCGGCGTATCGCCAATGAGAGCCAAAGGGTCCGCAGCTTTCTGCATAGAGATCGGTTCCAGTTGCAGTCTAACCCGCGCCCCGCACCTCGATATTTGCGGACGCGGGCATACTGGCAGCCGAGGCCTCATCAAGTCAAAGATTTTTGGCGTCGTTTTTGCTCAATCAAGGCAAACGTCAGAATAATAATAAGGAAGTCTTTCTCAAAAAAACAAACAACGAGCTATCTGTTGCTATTGAGCGCTCTTGGGGCAATAAGAACTAGCCCGAAAGAACCCAAGCAGGGCGCCGCCTGTTTCTTTCTCCCGGCTCGCCTCGATCGCCAGGGGCAAAATGTTGCTAACTTTCTGGGCGCTTCGCCTGGAAAAAAAATAGGCCCAGATCCTCAAGATAGCCAATGAACAGCTTCGCGACCTCGGCCGAGTCCTTATTTAGGTCGCCTCTGAACTGTGGCCGATATCCCTGCCGGATTAATGCAAGCGATGCGGCATGGGGCCCCCGGATGCTCCCTAAAATGAAACAGGAGGCGATATCCACAGGCCTCAAGGTTGCCCTGGTGTTGCGGCGAAACCTCACTAGCCAATAAAAGTAAGTATCCCCCGGCAGAGCCGGGGGCTTTAGAATTGGAGCCGCTCGAAGCGGCAGACGGGGTCGCTAACGCGGCCCCAAAGTTTTCGGCCACCTGAAGGTGGCAGGTTCAGCGCCAAAGGTTGAGTTGGTCGAGCCGCTGATCCTCTTTCTCCTGGTTTCGGATATAGACCCGGATAGCTTCCTCATCCAAGCCCACGGTGTTCACGAAAAACCCTCGCGCCCAGAAATGCTGGCCCACGAAATTGCGTTTGCGCTCCCCGTAGACCCGCGCCAGATGAATTGCGCTTTTGCCCTTGATGAACCCGATTACCTGCGACACCGCATATTTGGGCGGGATCGAAATCATCATGTGCACGTGATCGGGCATCAAATGTCCCTCCTCGATCTTCGACTCCTTCTGTGCGGCAAGCTTGTGAAAGACCTCTCCGAGGTGACGGCGCAGCTCCCGATACAGCGTTTTGCGCCTGCATTTCGGAATAAAGACGACGTGATATTTGCAGTCCCAAGTGGTGTGGCTTAGGCTCCCATACTCGTTCATCGGTGGAGTTCCCTTCGTGTGCGTGGCTGCTCACGCTGGAACTCCGCCGATGGACTGCGGAAAACGTCAAACTGCTACTGCCTCCCCGGCAGAGCCGGGGGATCTCCCTTGGATGTTAGTTTATTAAATAAAAGAACCCGGCTTGCGTCGCACGGACGAACTCGCGGGGAGCTACATCGCCGTCATGATGGCAACACAGCCGCAGAGCCGCCGCTCTTTAGCCCGCACCGAACGTCGCGTTAGGACAGGCGCAAGAATAACTGAATCTGTTTGCCTTTAGCGAAGCCGCGTCGTTGCGACTCGGGCTGGTTGGATTCCCGGTGGCGATTTTGCGCGGTATGCGCGCGTCATTATCGACGGGCAAGCGATTTGGCAGCGCTGGGATGCGGTCGGCTCCAAGCTTGATGAGCGGGGGCGGCGGCTATTTGCGGCGGCGGAAGTTCGGGCGGCGGGACGTGGCGGACTTGCGGCGGTATCGCGTATTACCGGGGTGGGGCGCAGCACTCTCTTGCGAGGGCTCAAGGACCTTGATGCGCCAGCGCTGCCGCGCGGGAGGGTTCGCCGAAAAGGCGGCGGCCGCTCCCGGCTGGCGGTGCGCGATGCGACGATTCTGAACGACCTGCGCAGCCGCGTGGAACCGGCGACGGTGGGCGATCCGATGCGACCGTTGCTGTGGATCTCGAAAAGCCTCGATAAACTGGCGGCGGCGCTCAATGGGATGGGGCATGCGGTGAGCGCCAACACTGTGCGTAAGCTGCTGACGAAACTTGGCTTTTCGCGCCAGTCCAACCGCAAGGCCGGCGAGGGCTCGCATCATGTGGACCGCGATGCGCAGTTCGAGCACATCAACGCCAAGGTACGGGCGGCGCAGGCTGCGGGCCAGCCCGTTATCTCCGTCGACACCAAGAAGAAGGAACTGGTTGGCGATTACCGCAACGGCGGTGTGGTCGGTCACTTTTCCAGTTTCAACGATCGGATCAAAAACTTCGAAAAATGCTTATCCCGCTGAACCCACCACCGCAATACGTAGATGACACGGCAGGCGAAAGCGATAGGAACAAACAATGAACAAGGAGGGTCCGTTCATGGCTGACATCCCCGGTTCCCTGAGCGAATTTCAACAATGGTTTCCCGACAATGCGGCGTGCGCCGCTTATTTGGCCAGGAAGCGCTGGCCGCCTATCGGGGAAAGCCGCTTCGGCCTCGATAGACCCCTTTCAACACCGTTTCAAAGTGATGACAAACCGCCTCATAACACCCGCAAGTGAGTTTCTGGAGCATTGTTCGATCATATACAATAATACATCCCAGGCGTGTTTCAAGAATTCTTAAATTTTTGAGATTTTGTAGAATACGTCTCATATAGGTTCGGCCAACCTCGAGCATATTTGCTAGTTATTATTGGGTCAGCGCGATTTCCTGGGCATCCGTGCGGTTCATAACGTGGCGCAGCCACGTGGCCGCGCGCTGTTCCATGGTATGGGCTGCGTTGCAGGCTACAGACTGGTGAAGTTGAGCCTTGAAGCACTCCGAATAGCCGGTGAAAAGGCGCGCTATGCCTGGAGATTCTTCCTTCACTCTCTCAAGTTCACGACAAAGCGACCTTGAGGAAATTGCCAGGAAGAAGCACCCGAGCCTGCGCATAAGCAGGAAGGTAGCCGTGACTGGAGAATCCACCGATGGCCCCTTCCCGGCGATCAGCGAGGTGCAGACTGGCCTGCCCTCGGTGAGCAAGATTTCAAAGGAAACCACAGCGGAGCCGCAGGGGAAATACGCAAAGCGCACGTCCGCGCCCTCCTCTTGCAGGATCGCGCACCTTTCGCACCCACTTCAGATGGGGCTCCAATGCCGCCAGCTCTTCGCCGGGAAGCGAGCGCAAGAGGTCATTTTTGTAACTCGGCAACTGCCTTCCCTTTCGGCCATTCCTCCCTTTGAATGTCCGAAGCGGGATTTAGTTCGATTGAGACATTTCGCCCGGCCCGAGAAGCGCCGTTCTTACGAGCCGAACCGGATACCTAGTTGCTGGCCGCCATGCTTTCCGCATGGCTCTCCGAGACATCTTGCGTCAGGAGCCGGACATCCCGTTCCCCTATTCTGTACATTCCCGGCGACACCAGCCGCAGCTGTTGGTTTTCCATTACATAGACCTTTGAGGCGCGGCGAACCAACGCCGGCCGGTGGGCGACGACGATGCGCGTAATTTGCATGCTCGCGATGAGGTCTGCCAGCATCTCCTCCGTTGCTTCGTCAAGATTGGCGGTGCCTTCGTCGAGGAAGAGAAGCTTCGGCTGGCGGTACAGCGCCCGGGCGAGCAGCACGCGCTGGCGCTGCCCTCCGGAAAGGGTCGAGCCCATGTCTCCCACGAGCGAGAGGTATCGCATCGGAAAGCGGGCGATATCTCCGGCCACCTGGGCTGCTTCCGCGGCCGCCTCAACCCGGGCCATATCGAGGTCCGGATCGAAGGCGGAGATGTTTTCGGCGAGCGTGCCCGACAACAGTCTGTCGTCCTGGGCGACGAAGCCGATGTGCCGGCGCCACGACCGCCAGCGTCCGGCGTCCGAGAGAAGCCCATCCAATTCGATTTTCCCCTCGGTTGGCGGATAGAGGCCCATCAGAAGCTTAAGCAGCGTACTTTTCCCGCCGCCGGACATGCCCGTGATGGCGACGAACTCCCCCGGCTGGACATCGAGGCTCAGGTTCCTGAGAATCCAGGGATCGGCAGAGCCATAGCGGAACGAAAGTCCCTCCGCCCGAATACAGCCCCGAACCGCCATGGCGGGAGCGGGACCTGTCGCTTCGATCTTGTTGGCCACAATGTCGGACACCCGGTCGAGATGCAGGCCGAGCAGGCGGAATTGCAGCCCCTGGTTGATAAGCGCGACGGCCCGGTCGGTAAAGGTCTGCCGGAAGCTCAAAAACGCAAAGAGCATACCGACGGAGAAGCCCTCGCCGGCAATGACCATGCGCGCGGCGATATAGGTGACGAGCACCGTCTGAAGGCCCGATATCGCGGTTTGCAGAAAAGCCTGCCCGATCTGGAGCTTGCCGACACGAAACCCGGTATTGACGACGGAGACGTAGGCGTTGCGCCAGGCGCCCTCGCGTTCGGCCTCGCGCCCAAGCAGTTTGATGGTGATGGCGGCGCGGACGGACTCCATGATCACCGTGCTTTCCTTGGCCTTGGCGACGATCTCTTCCTGCATGCGCGCCCGGGTCGCGCTGTAGTAAGCCATCGCGACGAAGAGCTGCAGAGCGATGCCAATCAGGACTACGCAGGCCAAAAGCGTGGAATAGAAAAACAGCACGGCGGCGGCGATCAAAGCCATCATGCCGTCGATCAAAACAGCGATCAGGCCTTGAGTAATCGCATTCTGAATCGGCTGGACCGAACCGATGCGGGACAGGATATCGCCGAGGTGCCGCTTCTCGAAAAAGTCGGCCGGAAGCCGCATGAGATGGCGGACGAGGTTGCCAACCACCTGAAACGTCAAGAGCTGGCCATAGACGCGCAAGACCCAGCTTCGCAAGGCGTCGAGACCGGCGGCGGCCAATGCGAGGCCGCCAAAGCCGAGCGCGATGACCGTCAGGAGATCGGCATCGGACCGGTACAAGGCCTGATCGACGATGAGCTGCACCTGGAAGGGCGCGGCAAAGGTCGCAATCTGCAGCGCCAGCGAAAGGATCAGCACCTGCACGAATGCCGAGTGCCCGCCCTTCATGCTCGACCATAGCGCCCATAAGGGCAGCGAACCTTTCGCCACGATCGGGCTGAAGTTCGTCACGGGCGCAAGCTCGAGCACAACCCCGGTAAAATGCTTCGAGGCTTCGTCCATGCTCAAGGTGCGCTTGCCTATGGCGGGATCGTGAATGGTAATGCGGCGGCGCCTTGCGTTGACGAGCACAACGAAGTGGTCGAGGTCCCAATGAAGGATGGCTGGGCATTGCACTTGACGCAAATGGGTCAGTTCGACCCTCAACGGGCGCGGCGAGAGGTCCAGCTCATCGGCGAACCCCATCAAGCTCCGCAAAGTGGCGCCCGTCAGCGACAGGGAGAAGCGCTGGCGCATGCCGTTCAAGTCGATGTCGTGGCCATGATAAGAGGCGATCATGGCTATGCACGCGAGACCGCATTCAGCCGCTTCGGCTGCGATAATGACTGGCACCTGCCGATGCCCGGTAATGTTCAGCGCTGAAATCGTCATGATTTGCGGCTCACTGCATAGAGGGGATCGAAGAGCCAGCGCAGCAGGTTCTGACGGTCGAGCACGACCTCAGCCTTCAGCAGCATGCCCGGTTGCAAAGGATGAGACTGGCCATAGGCGACCATTTCCGCCGAGGCAAGACTGACGCGCACCCGGAACACCGGCTCCTGCACTGTCAGGCCCTGAATAGACACGTCAGTTGGCGCGATGACGGTTCCCGACACCGACTTTACTTTTCCTGGCAGTGTGCCAAAGCGCTGATAGGGAAAGGCCTGCAGTTGAAGGCGCACTTCCTGACCTTCCTTGATGAAGCCGATTGCGCGCGATGGAGCGAGCAGTTCCGCCTCCAGCTGCCCGTCGGCGGGCGTAATAACTGCGAGCGTGGCGCCAATATTGATCGGCTGGCCGCCGGAAACGGGCAGCGCCGCGATGCGTCCTCCGAGGGGCGCCAGCACGTACACCGCCCGATGCGCCTCCGAATCGCTGCTCCGCTCCTTCAGACTGGCTTCCGCAGAGAGAGAATCCGCCTGCGCAGCCTGGATCTCGATAGGGATCGTCGTAAGACGCGCGTTGCTTTCGGCGATGTCGCGCTGCAGCGCCGCGGATTGCCGTCGCAGGCCCGCAAGCTCGAGCTCGACCGACAAGACCGCCGATTGCCGCTGCTCCAAGTCGCGCGACGACAGGGTTCCCTTCGCGGCAAGCTCCTCGGCGGCCCGGGCTTGGGTCTGAGACAGCTTCAGCCGCCGCTCCTGGAGCGCGATCTGGGCCTCGATCTCTTTCTGCTCGCGCCCAAAATTGGCGATGCGCACGCGCGTCTGGCCCGCTTCCGCCTGCAGCCGAGCGATGGCTGCGGCTTTGCGCGCTCCGACCGCAATGGCTTCCTGACGAAGGCCGGCGGCCCTTGCTTCGCCCGCATTGCCGTCCGCGGTTTCGGCGGCCACGGTAATCTCAGCGAGTTGATGCCCCTTGGGAACGATTTCACCCTCGGTGACAAGCACTCTCTGGATGATGCCGGCGGCCGGCGCCGCAGCCCGGATCAGACCGCGGTCCGGGACGAGCCAGCCGCTCAGGCTTTCCGTGCGGGCGTATGTTGCAAGCCAGGCGAAAACCGCCGCGGCAAGCACGATGGCCGACAGCGTCAACCCGATAAGTCTTGTGGGCAGCGGCGCTGCGAGCAGCACCTCTCCCGCCAGCCGCCTCGTGCTATGGGCGACCGCCTCGGGACGGAATAAGCTGATCGTGGACATGGCGGCTCAGACCTCCGGTCCTGTTTCAAGTCCCAGGCCCCCAGCCGAGGCCCAGGACTCGCGCCTCTGCCTAAGCTACCGCTGTCGATGTCACTCCGACGGACGCCGCCGATCCAGGTCCGACCCCGATCGCGATGCCGTATCCAAAACCGATAGCGACAGAAATGTTGCCGATGCTGAAGGCCACGGTGCGCGTAACGGCCTCGGTAAAGGTCGAAGCGCCGCTCGCGAGAGCATTCGCAATGGCCTGGGCAAAGCCGCCGCCAGGTTGAGGACTGCCTCCCCCGGTGAAGAAGCCGCCATGTGTATGTCTACCTCCCACAACCAAGTCGGTCTCTTCCAGGGTAAGAAGCCTGAACTCTGGCATGGTCTTAGGTTGTATTTCTGCAGTAAATCCGCTCATCGAACTCTCCTTGTGCTTGTAAAATCCCCGTCACCGGAACCCAAGCGCAAGGAAACGTATCAAAGATATCTATACTACGCGGTTAACGGAGCAACTTGTAGTTGCCGTGTTAGCCTCGGTTTAGCTTAAGCTGTAACCCAAGCTCCCGTAAAACCGTTCGCGGACGAGCCTATCCCCGTGCCGATTGCAGTGGCGGATGCTACGGCAATTGAAATAGAGGCAGGACCGGACTGTGCGAAAGTGTATGTGTAAGCGTTCGTATAGGTAGAAGCGCCCGTGGCCGTGGCGGCGGCGTAAGCCACGGCGCTAGCGTGCCCGCCGCCAGCGACTAGATCGATCTCATCTGCGGCGAGGGGCCGGGAATCCGGGCTTGGGACGACAAACTCTTTTGGCTCGGCTGAGGCGATGTCCGCCTTGATCATAAACATGTGTTTTTCCCTTACCTGCCCTGCTCGAAGCTCGGAAGCGCGATCATTGCTCCCTCCACCGGTCGTATGGTTGTAGCCGGCGTCTGTCCGCGCCAGCCTTGTGAGGGGGCGACTAGGTCGCCCCACAAAATTACTTAGCCAACATAGTAGGAGCTGCCGGCCGTCGCCGAAAGCGAAGAAGACGAGGACGAGAGGGGGCTCGTCACGGTTGAGGTTTCCGTCAGGGTGTTTTTGCCATAGGCTTCGGCTTCGGCAGTCGCAATGTTACCCTTCACCAAGGCCACCCCGGAAACGATCACACTCGAGAAGACATGGTTGCCGTCGCTGGGGAGCTTCAGGCCGCCGGCGACGAGGTCGAGTTCCTGAGTTGTAAGTTCGCGCATATTGATCTCCTTTTGTTTTAAAGCCGTCGGAGCGAAAAAGCCCCGAGGTGCTCTTACCGGGGACGGCATCGAGAGCCTCTCCGGTAACGCACTCGGATTATTGCCTTTTCTGCGAGCGCTCAAAAGCTGGGCGGATGCACTATACTATTCGGCCTATCCAATCGGCCTATCCGGATGACCAGTCATCGACTCATAAAACCGCATCCAGGGTAGCGCCGCGGTCATTTCGACGAGAGCGAGGTAGTTGGCGCCGTGCAGCGCGGGAGCGCTTCAGCTTATTGAAGAGACGCTCAATGAAGGAGCTGCATTTATCCTGGCTTCGTCAGACAGCGCCGGAGCGCGCGGACGAATTGGATTCCATTGTCAAAGAAGCTAAGCGGAGTTTCCCAATTGAGCCAATGGATGGCCTTTATTGGTCATCCCGGAACTTGATTACCCCGATGTTTCCGCGAGACGGCGCCGTTAATTCTGACGCGCGAGTAAATCGTTCCGCCCAATTCTCTGCAGCGAGGTCTCGACACGCACCCTGTCCCGGCGGATCTCCTCGACCGTCTCGAAGGTGAAGCGCATGTGGCCGGCGGCGGCGGCCTCCGCTGCCTCGACGTTTCCTGCCAGAACGGCTTCAGCGAGGGCGAGATGCTGTTTGAGCAGTTCGTCGCGCACGCCCGCCCGCAGGTACAGTTGCGAACGGCTGTAGAATATGTTGCTGCGCAAGAGGTCGGCGAGCGCGCGCATGATGTGCAGCAGCACGACATTGTGCGAAGCTTCGTAAATAAGCAGATGGAGATCGACATCCGCTTCGCCTTCCTGCGCGGGATCGTCGAGAGCGTGAGCCTCGGTCATCCGGTCGACGCACTGGCGAATGGCTTCACGGTCCACGCCGGTCGCTCTTTGCGCGGCAAATCGCGCCGCGCAGGATTCCTGGATACCCCTGAACTCAAAATAGTCCGCGGTCACGTGCGGCCGGTCTTGCATCAAAGCCGCCAGCGGCTTCATCAGCGGCGACAAAAACTGCGCAACGTGAGTCCCGGACTTGCCGGTGACGATAAGCCCGCGCCGCGCAAGCGCGTCGAGCGCCTCGCGCAGCGACGGCCGCGAGACGCCAAAGCGTTCCGCCAGATCGCGCTCCGCCACCAGTCGCTCACCCGGACGCAAAACGCCTTCCAGGATCAGCTTTTCGAGGTGATCGGCTATCGTATCTGCAATTTTCGGCGTCCGTATGGGTTCTCGCATTCATCGGCACTCCAAAGGGATGGAGCGGATTCCATACCAACGCGGGCGCCGGCGTCAAGGTATTCGCCAAACGTCTATTTGGCAATATCGCTATTCCAGTTGACGATATTGGTAAGGTTATATTACCAACATCTTAACAGACAACGCCATCTTACAATCAGCCTGGAGGCGGCCGGCAACGGGGCCTCGATTGCCAAGGCGGGCGGAGGTCGATCCTGCCGTGGAGAGACGATAAAGAGCTCCGCGGGCGCTTGCGATGCAGCGCATGAAAAAAACCTAGGTGAGGCAAACGAACGGGGTATGCGATGTTCAGTCAGCTTTTGACGCCGGTGGCGGATAGTTTGGGGCTGTCCTTTCTGGTGGCGATCTCGCCGATTGTGACGGTGCTTGTGTGTCTGGGCCTGCTGCGCCTGCCGGCTTGGCTTTCGGCGGCTGCGGGGCTCGCGGCGGGTCTGGCGATAGCAATCTATTTATGGAAGATGCCGCCACATCTGGCTTTTAACGCGGTTGCGAACGGCGCCGTCTTCGCGCTCTGGCCGGTGATGTGGATCGTGGCGAACGCACTGCTGCTGTATAATGTTGCAGTGCGCTCCGGCCGTTTCGACGCTTTCCGCAACTGGGTCGCAAGCTATCTGCCGAACGACCGGCGCGTCGTCCTTGTGGTGGTTGGCTTCTGCTTCGGCGCCTTGCTGGAGGGAGTTTCGGGCTTCGGAACGCCTGTCGCGATCACCAGCTCGCTTTTGATTCTGGTCGGCTTCCCGCCGCTCGAAGCTCTGGTGTTCGTCCTGATCTTCAACACCGCGCCTGTCGCGTTCGGCGCGCTCGGCGTTCCCGTGACTGTGCTTGGCGCAGTGACCGGCCTGCCCGCGGCGACGCTCGGCGCGATGATCGGACGGCAGTTGCCCGTAATAGCGATCATTCTGCCCTTCTATGTGATGGCGCTTTATGGCGGCTGGCGCTCGATCCGCGCAATCTGGCCGATTCTGCTCGTCTCGGGCGGCAGCTTCGCGGCCGCCCAATTTATCGCCTCCAACTACATCGATTACACCTTAACCGATGTGCTTTCGTCGCTCGGCTCGCTGGCCGCCACGTTGCTATTCCTCCAGGTTTGGACGCCGGCGGACGACCCGGAATTCAGGGTTGCGCATTCCATGGAAGGCCGCCGCTCCAAGTCCGTCGTGCCGGACTGGCAGGGGTGGCTCCCCTGGATCATCGTGTCCGCAACCGTGATCGTGTGGACCTCCTACAAGGTGGCCGGCGTTGCGCAGCAGAAGATCGAATGGCCGGGTTTGCATCGCGCGATTTCCATAACGCTTTACAATGGCAAGCCCTATGACGCGATCTGGACCTTCCAGCCGCTCGGAACGGGAACGGCCATCCTGCTCGCCGCGATCGTCACCGCCATCGCTGTGCGCCTGCCTGTGCGCGCCTTCTTCGGCTGCATCGGCGAGACTATCCGCCAATCCTGGCTGGCCGTCATCACGGTGATGCTGATCATCTCGCTCGCCTATCTCATGAACTACTCGGGCCTCGCCTATACGCTCGGCAAGGGCGTGGCCTCGACAGGAGCGTTTTTTGTCCTGCTTTCGCCGTTCCTCGGATGGGTCGCCGTCATGCTTTCGGGAAGCGATACGTCGGGAAACGCGCTGTTCGGAAATCTGCAGGTCGTCGCGGCGCGGCAACTCAACCTCGATCCCGTGCTGTTCGCGGCGACCAACTCCGCGGGCGGCGTGATGGGCAAGATGATCTCTCCCCAGAACATTGCGACCGGCGTCGCCGTCACGAAGATGTCGGGCAAGGAGGGCGAGGTTTTCGCCCGCACCTTCTGGCACAGTATCGTCCTCACGCTCATGCTCGGCGGCTTGGTTGCAGTCCAGCAATATCTTATCCCTTGGGTCATTCCCAGGTAATGCGGCTGTTTTTCGGCGAGGAGGAAGCCGTCACTGGCTGCGTGTGTCATGGTTGACCCGAACGAATTACCACAGGAGAGCAGGCCGCCGCGAGTTCGGGCTCCTGGTCACGTGCCTTGCCGATCTCATCCGGCCAAGACTTGGCTTCGCCGCCATTCAGCTGCTGGAGGCTTCTGGCTGCGAGGTCGAAGCGCCGCCCGGTCAGACTTGCTGCGGCCAGCCCGCCTTCAACGCGGGCGCGATGAAGGCGGCAGCATTTTTCGCACGCGAGACGATCCGGCAGTTCGAGCAGTACGACTACGTTGTGACGCCATCCGGATCGTGCGCGGCGACGATCAAGGTGCGTTACGCGGAAGTGCTGGCCGGCGATCCCAACTGGCTTCCGCGCGCTCAAGCGGTGGCGGCGAAGACCTGGGAGCTGCTGAGCTTTCTGGTGCGTGTCCGGAAGTATCGACCCACGGGCGTGACGCTGCGAGCCACCGCAACCTATCACGATAGCTGCTCGGGCCTTCGTGAGCTTGGCGTCTACGACGAGCCGCGCTCCTTGTTGGCGGCGGTGGACGGGCTGGAGCTGAAGCCACTGCCGGGGCAAGGCGCCTGCTGCGGCTTCGGCGGAACGTTCAGCGTGAAATACCCGGCTATTTCCACCGCCATCACTGAGGAAAAAGCAAAGGCAGTCGAGGCCGCCGGGGCAGACCTCCTGCTCGGCGGCGATCTTGGCTGCCTGATGAATATCGCGGGCAAACTGAACCGCCGGGGAAGCAAGGTGCGCGCTATGCATGCCGCCGAGATGCTGGCCGGAATGAGCGATACCGCGATCGGCGAGGAGGAATAGCTCGGTGTCTGGCGGCAAGCTAACATTCAAGGAAAGGGCGGAGGCCGCACTCGCGGACGCCTCGCTGAAGGCAGCCATCGAGCGCACCGCTGGCGCCGCAGAAAAGAATAGGGCCGCTGCTATCGGCCGGTTCGCAGAGTTTTCAGCGGCGCGCGAGCGCGGACGCCGTATCAAGGATCACGTGATCGCCAACCTCGATCACTATCTCAAGGCATTCGAGAAGAGCGCACTCGCCTCCGGCGCCGAGGTGCACTGGGCCCGTAACGCCGAAGAGGCTTGCCTGATCGTGACCGGAATCTGCGCGGGCACCGGCGCCAAACGCGTCACGCGCTCAAAATCGATGCTCGGCGAGGAGATCGGCCTTCCGCATGCGCTTGAGAAAGCGCGCATCGAATGCGTCGAGACCGACCTTGCCGAGCACATTGTCCAACTCGCAGGCGAGACGCCATCGCACATCGTTTGGCCGGCCATGCATAAATCGCGCACGGACGTGGCGGCGCTGTTCAGGGCGAAGCATGAGCGGCCGCCCGCGAGCGATGCCGTCGAGGACTTGGTGGCAAGCGCGAGGCGCGATCTCCGCAAGAAATTTTTGACAGCAGACGTTGGCATCTCTGGCGCCAATTTCCTCATTGCGGACACGGGGTCCGTCTGCGTCGTCACCAATGAGGGAAATGCAGAGCTTACGACCACGCCGCCGCGCGTTCACATCGTAACGGCGGGGATTGAGAAGCTTGTGCCCTCGATTGAGCACGCTTTCGTGCTGCTGCGCCTGCTTGTGCGCTCCGCGACCGGCGGTGACATCACGCAATACACCACGTTCCATTGCGGCCCCAAGCGCAGCGGCGACGCCGACGGGCCGCATGATTTCCACATCGTGCTCGTCGATAACGGCCGCACGCGCATGCTGGCCGAAGGCCAAAAAGAGATGCTGCGCTGCATTCGCTGCGGAGCCTGCATGAATCACTGCGTCGTCTACCGCCAGATCGGAGGCCATGCTTACGGCGCAACCTATCCAGGGCCTATGGGATCGGTGCTGACGCCGGCAATCTCCGGTTTGGCCGGGGCGCGCGACTTGCCGCACGCCTGCACTCTGAACGGGAGATGCGCCGAGGTCTGTCCCGTCCACATTCCGCTTCCATTGCTGCTGCGCGGCTGGAGGGCTAGAAGCTGGCGCGAGGGCATGGAGCCGCGCGTTGCCCGCGCTGGCCTTGCCGCCTGGGTTTTCGTCGCCAGCCGTCCGCGCCTTTACCGCTTGGCGGCGCCGCTATCGATCGGCTGGATGCGCCTCTTTCGCCAGCGTGGCTGGATCCGCAAGATGCCGTTTGCGAAAGGGTGGACCGAGTGTCGCGATTTCCCGGCGCCGGCGCGTGAAACCTTTATGCAGGCCTACAGTGCCAGGCAAAGGAAAAAGCGATGACCTCCGCTCGTGAAGAAATCCTGAAGGCTGTAGAGGAAGCTCTTCCACGGTCCAGATTGGATGCCGCGGCTGTTGACGCGGAGGCGCGGGCCTTGATCGGCGAACTCGGCGCGGTGCGGCCGAAGTTGCCGCTGGCTAGCGTGACAGCGAGCTTCATCCAACGCGTCGCGGAGTCCAAGGTTGGCGCTAGCGCCGAGCGGGTCCGTTCCATCGATGAACTGCCGGCAGCGACGGCGCGGTATTTGTCCGCGAGAAGCCTTCCGCCGCTCATCGTGCTCCAGCCGGCGCGAATTCTTACCGCGCTGGATTGGGCTTCAGCCGGACTCTTTTGCGACGGGTCTCTCGACGATGGCGTCGTCGTGGGTGTGGCGCGATGGGGCGTCGCAGAATACGGTAGCCTGGTGTTTCACTCGGCTGCCGAAGCGCCGATCCTGTTCAATTTTCTTCCGGCAGTGCATATCGTGGCGATCCACGCAACATCTATCGTGGCCTATTTAGAGGACTATGCCTCCGCGGCCCGGCTTTCCGGAGATGCTGCTCCGCGCAACGCCTGCCTGATAACGGGTGCAAGCGGCACCACCGACATCGAAGGCAGATTCGTGCGGGGCGCGCACGGTCCGCGCGATCTTCATATTGTCATAATCGATGACACATCCAGGAGCGGCGGCAAGGAACTTAAATCGTAACGCGTTAGCTGCTAAACCCATCTTATTCGCCCCGAGGCCCGATTATAGGTCTTCCACTGGACAACACCGGTTGGTTCCAGCGCGGGTCACACCTCGGGGGCCGATTTGTTCCCAGGCAACCGGTTCGCACTGGGAGAACGCGCCCGCGCTGAATGAGATCTTCCGGCACACCGATGCGCTGATCTATATCTGGCTCGCCAGCTATTCGAAGCCGCCCGGACATCGACGAAATCGCAGGTATTGTTCCACCTTGAACACCGAGACAGCGCGCACGAGGGCCTCGAAGGCTCCGCGCCGCAGCCGTCGCCTCCTCGACAAGCGCGGCGTTTTGTTGAGTGAACTGGTCGATGCTGGTGACGGCATGATATGAGCTTTGCCTGTCAGCAGCGGTTTGAAAATCCTCCAAAACCAGCGGTTTGAATCTGTAATCGGCCTAGCGGATTGAATGCTCCGGAACGGCAAAGGATGGAGCGCGCGGCCCGTTCAGACAGTGAGAGCGGCAAGCACTGCCTTGGCCGATGATGCGTCCTCGCAGGAGGGGGCGCGATGGCTCAGGGGGACCGCCGTAAGTGTAAGTGCTGTCTGAAGCTATTCCGTCCGGACCCGCGCAACCGCCGTCGCCAGAGTTACTGTTCCGCCCCCGCCTGCAAGGCTGCCAGCAAAGCCGCCAGCCAGGCCCGCTGGCTCGCCAAGCCGGAGAACCGCGACTACTTCCGCGGCCCGCTGAACGCCGCCCGGGTGAAGGCCTGGCGGGCGCGCCATCCCGGCTACTGGCGCAAGGGCCGGCGCGACGGTCCTGCGTTACAAGAGACCTCGATGGCGCAACCCGCTGATTCACAGCTAAAACCGGCGAATCCGCGCGCACGCCGTTACAAGACGTCTTAACGGCGCAACCTGCTGTTCTGATTGGCTTAATCTCCCATATCGTGGGGACGCCGTTACAAGATGACATCGTCCGCGCCACCGGCCGGCTGCTACGCTTGGGCCAGGACATACTCAGCTCATCCGCCGCGCGGGCGGCCCCGCTCCCCGCCGGACCGCGGAGGCGGCCGTGATCGATTACGAGACGTTCTGCAAGATCCACGATTGCCATGACCGGCCGGGACTGACGATCGCGCAGACCGCCCGGGCGCTGGGCCTCCATCCGGAGACGGTCTCCGCATGGCTGGCGCGTCCGCGCTACGAGCGGCGGCGCAGCCCGCCGCGCGGCAGCGTCCTCGATCCCTTCAAGCCGCGCATCGCGCGGTTGCTGGACGCCCATCCCTACAGCGCTCAGCAGATTTTCCAGCGCCTGCGCGAGGAAGGCTACAGCGGCTGCATGACGGTCCTTAGGGATTACATCCGCCGGATCAGGCCTCCCCGGCGGCCGGTTTATCTGAAGCTGCATTTCGCGCCGGGCGAGTGCGCCCAGGTTGACTGGGGATCCCAGGGAAGCGTCGCGGTGGGCAACACACGCCGCCGGCTGCCGTTCTTCGTCATGGTGTTGGCTTACAGCCGGCAGATGTTCGTGGAGTTCACCGTCTCCCAGACCATGGAGCATTTCCTCGCCTGCCACGAACACGCCTTCGCGGCCTTCGGCGGCGTTCCGTCTAAAATCATGGTCGACAATCTCAAGCCGGCGGTGCTGCAGCGCCTGGCCGGTGCCGCGCCGGTGTTCAATCCGCGCTATCTGGATTTCGCCCGCCACCATGGCTTCTCCATCGCGCCTTGCAATGTGGCGCGCGGCAACGAGAAGGGCCGCGTGGAATCGGGGGTGGGCTACGTCAAAAAGAACTTCCTGCGCGGGCTCGAACTGACGGACTTCGGCGCCATTCAGGCTGCGGGGCAGCTCTGGCTCGATACCATCGCCAATGTGCGCATCCACGGAGAAACGCAACGCCGGCCTGCCGATTTGCTGGCGCGGGAACAGCCGCATCTGCAGCCGCTCAATCCGCGCCCCTACGACATCGCGCGCACCTCGGCCTGCGTCGCCTCCAGCCAGTTCCGCATCGTGCTGGACACCAATCGCTATTCCGTGCCCGCCGCTCATGCGCACCGCCGCCTGACGGTCAAAGCCTATCCGGACCGGGTCTGCATCTCTTTCGACGGCAAGCTCATCGCCCGCCACCCGCGCCGCTATGGCCGTCACGAGGATATCGAGGACCCCGATCACGCCAAGGCGCTCATCGCCCAGCGCCGCCGCGCCGGGGAACAGCGCCTGATGCTGCGCTTCCTGGCGCTCTCGCCGGACGCGCAAGCCTACTACGACGGCCTGGAGCAGCGCAGGCTGAACGCCCGCCATCACCTGCGCAAGATCCTGGCTCTGGCCGAGATCTATTCCGCCGATCTCGTGGCGCGCGCCATCGCCGACGGGCTCGCCTTCCAGGCCTTCAGCGCCGAATACGTCGCCAACATCCTGGAAGCCAGAGCGCGGGCGCTGCCGGAGCCCGGCCCCTTGCACCTCACCCGCCGCCACGACCTGCCCGACATCGATATCGCTCCCCCAGACCTGAGCGCCTATGAGGCCGGTGACCATGAGCCCGAGTGAACAAGCGCAATTGGAAGCCCGGCTGCAGCGCTTGCAGCTGCATTACATCCGGGATCATTGCCAGCCCCTGGCGGCCAAGGCCGCCGCCCAGCAGCTCCCGCACCTGGATTTTCTGGCGCAGCTGATCGAGGGCGAAGCGGCGATGCGCGAGAGCCGCGCCGTCGAACGGCGGATCAAAAGCGCCCGTTTCCCGGTGCTCAAGACCCTCGAGGACTTCCAGTGGAGCTGGCCGAAAAAGATCAACCGGCCGCAAATCCAGAACCTGTTCCGCCTGGCCTTCATGACAACGCAGACCAACGTCGTGCTGATCGGCAATGCCGGCCTCGGCAAGACGCATCTGGCGATCGCGCTTGGCCATGCCGCCTGCCTGAATGGACACTCGGTCCTCTTCGCCACGGCCGTCGATATCATCAATACCCTGGCCGCCGCCCAGTCCGCCGGCCGGCTCAAGCGCGAACTCCGCCGCTACCTGAAGCCTGCCCTCCTGATCATCGATGAACTCGGTTACCTTCCCATCGGCAAGCACGGCGCCGACTTGCTGTTCCAGGTCATCAGTCAGCGCTACGAGTGCGCGCCGATGGCGATCACCACCAATCGCGTCTACAAACACTGGTCGCAGATCTTCAACAACGACAGCACCTTGACGTCCGCCATCCTCGACCGCGTCCTCCATCACGCCGAAACCGCCGTCATCGAAGGCAAGAGCTTCCGCATGAAGGATGAGGCCGCAGAGGTAAGCCCGGAGCAGCTGTGATGACGCCCGAGCGCCCGGTCAAATTGCCCGAATACGCCGTCTCCGATGAAGCCGCCGCTTACATTGCGGACGCCTTGATGGACCTCGCTCTGCAGTTCGAGGCGGCCCACTTGGCCCAGATACGCCGCCATCGTCAATCGATCGATCACTTGCGCGACGACGACCCTGCGCAACTCGACCTGTTCGGCAGACATCCGCCGTTTTGACCTTTGGAACCGGCCGCCTACGCTTGTTTGAGAACCGGCTCCGGCTTCTTGTTCTCTTTTTAGGGTCATTCTTTGGTTCGACCCGCGCCGCGAGCATTCTTCCGCCCCGACCGCCGAATCTCGCCGCCGCCGCGCACAGGGCCTGTCAAGGCTGGGCGCGTCTTCGCGACCACCCGAAGGGCTTGGCCTTGACGGGTCCGAGCACGGCGGCATCCTTGACCGCACCGGGGCTCGGGGCGCAAACCCTCGCGAGACAGGGACCAAATCACCGCGAAATTCAATCCGTTGGAATTCAGTGGAATTCACGCCGCTGGTAACATTGCCTGCCCATCTTCAACCTTGCCGACTGAGTTTTCGATCACCGTTTTGATATTTTTTGGCGGCGTCCGCGGCGCGCATTATGCGCGGCAGCTCGGATTTTACGTCCTCCGGCGCAAGAAGAAGCGAAGCGTGGACGCCAACGACCTCATCCGCCTCGCAACCGTAAATTCGGCGCGCGCCGTCCTTCCAAAGCACAATGGCCGTCGAGGGTCTTACCGATAATCGAATACTCGGTGGAGGAAGCGAGCACGTTGCTGATAAAGTCGAGCGCCTGCTAGGGGCTGCTGTCGAACAGTTTCGCTACCACGGGAGGCCTTTCCCAGGCAATCGCCACTCGGCGAAGATCGGGCGAAGGCTTAGCCTGTCGGGGGGTTAATGGAGGTGGTTGCCATCCTTGACCTTCAGGAATTATATCAGCTTTGGATGGTTGTAGCCGTCGAGCCTGCCCGGAGCTGGCGCCACAAAATGCACAAAGTAACGGATCGTTAAGGTTGAAGTTTTTTGCAGTGCCGAGACTTTAGGTTTATCGTCGCGCGAGCAGCCTGATAAGCGTAGCAAAGGTGATCAAGTTTCCGGGCTACCCCTTTTCCCCGGTCCACTTGCGATATGATCTCACCGCCTGCGGCTCGAGACTGCGGATTTTGATGCCTGCGTTTTGGCAACCTTCCCGATCATTGAGAGGAGTCCGTTTGGAGGCGCAGCACAGCGTTTGCACGGTGAGCGATGAGTGATGGCGCCCCCGCATTCGGCATCGCCGATCTCACAAATTGCGACCGCGAGCCGATCCATATCCCCGGCTCTATTCAGCCGCATGGCGTTCTTATTGTGCTCGATCCCGGCAGTCTCAAGGTAATCCAGATTGCGGGCGATACCGGGCGTCTGCTCGGCCTTGCGCCACACGAGGTGCTTGGGCGCGGGCTGGAAGCGCGTATCGGAACGGCTGCGCTCGAACGCTTGCGCGCATTTAGCGCGCAGGACATCGCCACCCCGCGGCCCCTCTTCGCTTTCGAAACGGGCGTGCAATACCACGGACAACCGCTCGAGGCGTTTGTGCATATGAGTGGCGGCGCGCTGGTCATCGAGTTAGAGCCTTGCCAGTCCGAGCCGGCCGCAAACCCGGCGGCGATAGCTCAGGGCATGATCATGCGTGTGCATGGCGAGGCAGAGTTGCCCGGCTTTTTCCAGGCGGTCACCAGCGAAGTGCGCGCCGCGACCAGCTTCGATCGGGTCATGGTCTATCAATTTCAAACGGATGACAGCGGGGCGGTGATTGCCGAGGCCAAGGCTGACGATCTGGAGCCTTATCTCGGACTGCACTATCCGGCTTCCGACATTCCCAAGCAAGCAAGGGAGCTCTACAGGCGCAATTGGACGCGGCTTATTCCCGATGTGCACTACACGCCAGCGCCGATTACGCCTGGGTTGAATCCCATGACCGGCAAACCTCTGGACCTTACCTTCGGCGTTCTGCGCTCCGTTTCGCCCCTGCATCTCGAATATCTTCGCAACATGGGCGTCGCTGCGTCGATGTCGCTTTCCCTGGTCGTCGAAGGGAAGCTCTGGGGCCTGATCGCGTGTCATCATTACGCGCCGCATCACCTGCGGCAGACGCTCCGTTCGGTGTGCGACTTGTTCGCTCAAATGATTTCGCTGCAGCTTCAAGAACGACTCGCTTCGAAAGCGCATAGCGACCGCCTGCGAATGAAACGCATCCATGCCGCGCTGGTCGAGGCGATGGTTCGCGAAAACCATCTCGGCGAGGCGCTTATTCGACACCGTCCTAATCTGATCGATTACATCCCAGCAGAGGGCGCCGCAGTTTTGTGCGGTGGGCAGGTGACCAGGCTTGGGAGAACGCCCACGGATGAGCAGCTTTGCGAATTAGTTGGATGGCTGAACGTTTCTTTGCGAGACGGCATGTTCATGACTGACTGCCTTGCAGAGCATTATGCCCCGGCTAAAGATTACGCCGATGTTGCAAGCGGCATTATTGCCCTCTCGGCGTCGCGTTCGCCCCAAGACTATGTGCTCTGGTTCAGGCCGGAGGTATTAAGCACTGTGACCTGGGCTGGCAATCCGGCCAAAGCTGTCGAAACCGGCGAAGATGGCATAAGGCTCAGCCCAAGAAAGTCTTTTGCGTCGTGGACGGAGACCGTGCGCGGACGCTCCCAGCCATGGAGCGACCGTATCGCCGAAGCGGCCCGTGACCTCCTGATATCCATGCTCGATGTGGTCGTCCGTCATATGGATCAGGTTTTGCGCGAGCGCGAGCAGGCTCGGATGCAGCAAGATCTGCTGATGGCGGAGCTCGATCACCGGGTCAAAAACACAATAGCGACTATCCAGGCGCTCGTGAGATTCTCCGCTTCGGGCGCCCTAAGCCTGGAGGCTTTCACGCGGAGCATCCAGGAACGCCTGCACGCAATGGCCCGCGTCCATAGCATGCTTACCCAGAGCCGGTGGAAGGGATTGGACCTGCAGAAGTTGATCGAGGAGGAATTTGCGCCTTTCGGCGGTCTAAACCGGGTGAAGGTTGAAGGAGCGCCCCTCATGCTGAGACCGCAAGCGGCTCTCAGCGTTTCGCTCGCGATTCACGAGCTGGCGACGAATGCGGCCAAGTACGGCGCTCTTTCCGCGGCGGCGGGGTGGGTCGAGGTTGACTGGAACGAGGAAATTCGAGAAGGCAAACGCTGGCTGAGGCTCTGCTGGACAGAGCGTGGCGGGCCGGATGTCGCGCAGCCGACCCGCATGGGCTTCGGACGCGTCTTGCTGGAGCGCAGCCTCGCTTACGATGTCGACGGAGAGGTTGATCTCGATTTCCAGCCGCAGGGGTTGGTTTGCACGGCCATGATCCCCTTCGAACAATTCATCGAGATCGAGGACTAGCGATGGCATTCTTGAATGAACGAAATAAGGGACTCCTGGAACCTTCGCCACTTAAGGGCTGGCGCATTCTTGTCGTGGAGGACCAGTCCTTGATTGCAATGGAAATGCAGTATTGTCTCGAAAAGAACGGCGCCACCGTCGTCGGTCCGGTCGGAAGGGTGGAGCGCGCCTTGAATGCAGCTGAAAACGCAAATCTTGAGGCTGCGCTCCTTGATGTCAACCTCCACGGAGAACGGTGCTGGCCTGTCGCCGACGCTCTGATCCGGCGGGCTATCCCTTTCGCCTTCGCGACGGGATTCGAGACGAGGCTCGTCATGCCCGAACGGTTTGCCGGATGTCTCGTTCTTTCAAAGCCCTTTCGCGAGCAGGACATACTGGCGGTTCTGAAGAAAATGCTGGAGAGGGATCACTTATCTTAGGACGCGATGGCGCAGCATATGTGAACGTTTTCGAACACCGGCCCGTGGTCCATGCTGAGAGGTTCGGCATGGGCCGGCATCCGAAAACGTTCACATATGCAGAAGAAGAGACGCTTGGTGGAGCGTCCGCCCGCGGCCCGGCAAACGATCAAGTTTTAGGCGGGTTGGAAAGAGCCCATGAACCGCGCTCCTGCATACTGCTCAGGCGCCGCCTCCGCCCTGAGGCTCAAGGACACATCGACATGTCAGGCTTTCCGATCCCCGCAAACGAAAAGGATCGCCTGAAAGAGCTGAGAAGACTGCGCTTTCAGGAATGGGGCGCAAGCGCCGCGCTCGACGAGCTTTGCGGCGTCGCGGCGAGTGTGCTTGAAACGCCTATCGCGGCTCTCTCGCTTGTCGATCGTCATGAGCAGATCTTTGCCGGCAAGGTCGGCCTCGATGCACATCGCATCTCGCGATCCTTATCGTTTTGCGCCCACGCCATCATGAACTCAGGCGCGTTTGTCATTGAGGACGCCGCGCGCGATTCCCGCTTTTGCGGCAACCCGTTCGTCACGGATAACCCGAAGATCGGAGCCTATCTCGGAATTCCGCTTGAGACCTCCCCTGGGCTTCGCATCGGGGCCCTGTGCGCAGTCGATCAAAAGCCGCGCGCGTTTGCCGAAAGAGACGTCCAAAACCTTAAAAGACTAGCTGGCGTCGCCGTTTCCACCTTGAGGGGCTATCGAGCGACGCTTGGTCTCGACGAGCAATTGGCAAGCGCCATCGCGCTTCAAGACGAGATGCTTCCAGGAAGGGAGCGGATCGAACAAATCGAGGCGGCTTGCCCTTTGGAAGTGGCGAGTACCTATCGAGCGCGCGACGGCGTCGGCGGCGACATTTGGGGGCTCGAGGCTACGGGACCTCAACGTGTGTTGCTTTATATCGCCGACTTCACGGGCCACGGGCTTGCCGCTGCCCTCAACACAGCCCGGTTTCATTCTTTTTTGCACATCGTGAGCCGGCGCACGGACAAGCCCGCTTCCCTGCTGCGAAGGCTGAACCAACGTTTGAACGAGGTGCTTCCCGTCGGGCAGTTCGCCACCATGTTCTGCGCCAACCTCGACTTCCAGGCGCAGACGTTAGAATTTGCTTCGGCCGGCGCGCCTCCCCAGCTTTATCGCCGCTCGCCAGCCGAAGGCTTTAAGCTTCTGTCGAAGCCGGGCCTTCCCCTTGGCATTATGAGCAACACCGTTTACGAGAGCGAAACGGTTCCCTTCGAGCCTGGTGGAGCTCTCGTTCTTTACTCCGACGCTCTCGTTGAAACGCCAACGCAGCCCTATCCGGTTCTGACGCCGGAAGGCTTGCAGCGCCTTCTCGACGCAACCCCAGCCGGCTCCGCGACAGAGATGCAGGAGCGAATTAAGCGTACGCTTTTTGCCGAGCCCGCAGTGGAACTGGAGGATGACTTGACCCTGGTGGTCGCGCGTCACACAGGCGAGCGGATGGGCTCCTCATGGGATTTTGAAATTTAGGGAAGGGGCGTCTGGCCGTCGCAAGTCCGGGTTCGCCAGGCGGCGATGAACAGCGAACACGCCCGCTCGCGCCGCAGCGCCAGGCAGGAGCCCCAAAGTTGCCGCTGAAGCCCGGGCAAATGCGCCACCGCAATATGGACCTGCGATATCGTAAGCAATTCGGAAACTCCTAACCCTTCGGACGCACGGCATTGACATGGCGGCCTCGGATCAGCGTGTTGAGGTCCACAGTCACATAAACCCGCCCGCTTTTTCGCGCGATGAACTCTTTTCCATTCTCTCGACACAGGCCGGTGACCTATGTAAGGCTTTAAAGCGAAAGCTAAGAATTGGTGCAAAGTCAGCTGGAGAAGCGGCATCGAAACGGGATTTGGCTGTGATCCGCGAAACGTTTGCGACGCGGTGTGACGGTTACCTGGGAGCGCTGGCGAAACGTCTGCCACCAGCAAGGGTCAGAGCATCGGTTGGAAAGGCGCCATCATGTCTGATGACCTATACCAAAGGGCGCTTCAAGCAATTCCCGCGCACACCGCGGTCTTAGACCGGTCGGGCACCATTATTCTCGTCAACGACGCGTGGAGGGCGTTTGCACGCTGCAACGGGGCGGCAGGCTCCCCAGCCGTCGCGGTGGGAGCGAACTACCTGGAAGTCTGCCGGAAAGCCGCCTCCACGGACGCGCATGTTGACCGAGCCCTGTCGGGCATCCGTGCGGTGCTCGACGGCAGCCTGCCGATCTTCGAGATAGAATATCCTTGTCACAGTCCTTGCGAAGAACGGTGGTTTTTGATGACCGTGGCGCCGATCTCCCGCGGGCGGGGCGGGGCGATCATCTCGCACTCGAACGTCACTGCGCGAATCATGGCCGAGCAAGCGTTGCGGATGATCAACGAACAAGCGCTTGCGAGCGCCCGCCGTCTGGAAGCAGTTGGCCGGCTCGCGGGCGGCGTCGCGCACGATTTCAACAATCTCCTCGCGGTCATCGCGGGCAACCTCGAACTCGCCGAGGATGGCGATGCGGACGAGCCAACGCGCCAGCTTGTGCGGCGGGCTCGCGATGCCGCCGAGAAGGGGAGAGACTTAAATAGCAGGCTTCTGTCCCTGGCGCGCAAGCGCGCGCTTGCGCCGCAGTACCTCAGTGTCAATTGGCGCGCCGAAGAAACGGCAAAGCTCCTTACAAGCGCCGTTGGCGGGCACATTACGGTCAGCATGGAACTCGCCGCCGATCTCTGGATGACGCTGGCGGATCCGGGGGAGATCGATAGCGCCCTATTGAACACTGCCGCAAATGCACGCGATGCGATGCCAAAGGGTGGCAAGATCGCAATTGCGACCTCTAACGTCACGCTCGATGCACCGTTAGCCGCATCTTTGCATACAGACGCACTCCCAGGAGAATACGTCCGCCTGACGATCGCCGATGATGGCGCCGGCATGCCGCGGGAGATCCTTGAGAAAGCGATGGAGCCGTTTTTCACCACCAAGGGGCCTGCCGGGAGCGGATTTCGGACTTGCAAGCGTTGCAAGCTTCGCCAAGAAGACGGGTGGTTTTGCGACGATTGCAAGCGCCTTGGGCCAAGGGTGCATCGTGAGCCTTTATCTGCCTCGCTGCGTTGAAGAGCCGCTGGCGCTGGCGGCGCCCGCAAGCGCTGTCTCGTTCGGCGATGGCCACCTCGTGCTGGTGGTTGAAGACAACGACCAGGTTCGCGAGGTGACGCTCAAACGGCTTGAATCCCTCGGCTATGCCGTCGCAGAAGCGAGAACGGGTCCGGAGGCGCTAGAGCGGCTGCAGTCGGGCGAACCCGTTCAGATTGTGCTGAGCGACATCGTCATGCCGGGTATGACGGGTTACGACGTGCTGCGCTGGGTGCGGTCGAATAAGCCACGGATTAAAGTCATCCTGTGCTCCGGCTATAATGAGGGAGACCGCGGCGGCGACCAAGGGGCGATTTGTGACACCGTTATTCTGGGCAAGCCCTATAGCCGGGATCAATTGGCGCGCGCCTTGAGCGACGCACTGGCGCTTTAGTTGGCCTGCCGCTGTCTGATTTCGTAGCGCAATAAGCAAAGGCGCAATCCTCGAACCTGTGCGCGGCTATAACGAGGGAGATCGGATGGCCGGCGCTCAAAGAGTGCTCGATGGCGTCGAAATTCTAGGGAAGCCACACGCGCGAGCTGCAAATTATACCGCCGTTCCGAAAGTCTGACTCCTGTTGCGCCCAAGCGATTCCCAGGCGATCCGGATGGTGATCCCCTGTTTCGGGTGATTCGGGAGGAGGGCATCATGACAGCGCTATCGATACGGGCTGACAGCACGCCTGCGATACTGCGTCAGCTGGCCAAGGCTGAGTGTGAACGCCGGTCTGGATCCGTGACTAAACGCCGGAATGCCAGACGGAGTCAGTATCTGCCGCTGACGCCGGTGGTGTTGCGGCGTCGCGCTGAGGGGGGCTGCATTTCGGGAACGGTGGCCGCCGGCGGAAGAGGATGCTCAGGCCACGCAGCGACCTGACTATGCTAAACTGGGCCTTCTCGGTGGTCTTTCGGGCTTCCAGGAAGGGTGGGAAATAGCTTCCCTGCCTGAGCTTTGGGATTTTCAGGTTGAGCGAGCCGAGGCGGGTGTCGAGGGTGCGCTCGCGATAGCCGTTGCGCCAGTTGAGCCGCTCGGCGCTGCGCTCGTGGCGTCCGGCGCCGATCAGTCCTTCGACGTCGGTCTCCATCAGGATTTGCAGGACGCTCTCGGCGACAGCCCTGAGGAAATCGCCGTCGCCGGCCTTCTGCAAAAGTTCGGACAATGGCATTCTGTCTTCGGTCATCGAGGTCTCCGGTCAGGCTGAAGTCCGGAAACTCCACCCTAACCGCCTGCCGCGGTGACCACCCCAGCTCCACTCCCGCAATCAACCGGAAAATCCACCGGAGAACGCGCCGGAAATTACACCACCTCCGCGGACACTAACTAAGGGACCCGGCAGGAGTTCTCGCTCTCAGAGCATGATAGGATTGTGCAGGCTATCCAGGAGGGCCTCACGGAAGACGCCCGTCGCCTCTTGCAGCTCCACACCGTGAACCTTGGCGGTGCATTCCGGCAGATTGTCTGCACCGCATTGGCTGGCGACACCTCTGTGTCCGGCCAGTCGAGGTAGGCTTCATTTCGCAATCGAACTGTTGCGGAAATCTCCGAGACGCCGGCACCTCGACGCCGTCTATGCCGTTCCCAACCCTCCATGCAAACCCGCAAAGTCCGCTTGGGGTCAGGGGCGGTGTGCGCCGGGAGACCGGCAAGGAGTAGGTGGAGCGAAGGGCGGGGACCAAGGGGAACACGGGCCAGCAACGCACGCGCCGGGCTCCGATCCGGGAAAGCGTGTCCCAGGCGCTGGAGCGTGTGCGGAAAGCCGCAAGGCAAAGGAAGAAGGAGGAGTTCACCGCGCTCCTGCACCGCATTAGCGTCGAAACCTTGGAAGTAGCCTTCTACGCCCTCAAGCGTAGGGCTGCCCCTGGGGTTGATGGCGTGACATGGCAGGAATACGAGGCAGACCTTGAGCGCAGGCTCGCCGATCCGCATGGCCGCGTCCACCGCGGGGCTTACCGGCCCCAGCCGTCGCGCCCCGGCGGGACCGCGTGCGGGCAAAGCTCAAGGAAATCAAGGAGGAGCTGTGGCGGCAAATGCACTGGCCGATCCCGGAACAAGGGAGATGGCTGGCGCAAGTGATCAGAGGCTTCTTCAACTACCACGCCGTGCCCAGCAACTTTGCGGCGCTCGGCAAGTTCAGGCATCAAGTCGTCAACATCTGGCTGCGACGATGGCGGCCTGGTTGCCGCTTTCGGCCGAGAAGATTGGGCGGCTCCTGCCACTGCTGGCGTTATGCTCTCCGCTCGCGCCCCAAAGGATCGATGCGAGCATCATTCCTCCCATCGGCGTGAATTCGAGGAGCATGGAAGGCAGCAACGAACGCGGTTCCTCGGCCGCGGCGTCCAACACCAAGCGCGCGGCTTCGAAGCCGCGCAGGATGACCAGAGACGAAGCGCTGGAAGCGCTGCGAACGATGGCTCTAAGCACGACGACGGACGGCAAACTCATCATCGCCTCTGCGAACGCTCTCGCGAAAAAACTGGGCGTCCACCCCTCCACCTTCCGGGGCTGGGCGAAGCATTGGCAGGAGAAAGGTCTTGTCGAAATCGCAAGGCGCGAGCGCGCGGACGCGCCGTTATTCGAGGCTTTGCAAGAGATATCTATGTTTATACTTATAGCCCCGTTTTGCAAAACGAACCCAATTTTTTAGAGGATTTTAAGCAACGGCTCCTGGATCTGGCGAGAGAGCTTACGGAGGCGAGGTCAGTCAAGCGCTCGCTGCAGACGGGCGCCAGGCAAAACGTGGAAGCGCTGGAGAAGCCGGAAAATCTCGCTTAGACCGTGCGGCCGCATCGCCGCCATGATACGACAGAGCTTCGGCGCGAAGCAGCCTCCATCATGATCCCTGAAACGAGCTATTGGATAATCTTCACCGTGGTCGCGAGCCTCGGCCAGGTCCTGCGCAACGCCATGCAGCGCAGCCTGATCGAGACCGTCGGGCTCGCGGGCGCGACCCATGTGCGGTTTCTTTACGGGTTTCCGTTCGCGCTCGCGTTTCTCGCGGCCGTCGCGGTAAGCGTCGATGCGCACGCGCCGCCGATCACCTTGGCCTTTTTTGGCTTCGTGGTCGCGGCGGCGAGCGCGCAGGTGCTCGGAACGGCGCTCATGCTCGAAGCCATGCAGCATCGCTCCTTCGTGGTCACGACCGCCTATTTGAAGACGGAGCCGGTGCAGGTCGCCATTTCCGGCGCGCTCGTGCTGGGCGACCGGCTCTCCGCCACGGCCTGGGTCGCGATCCTCATCGCAACGCTTGGCGTGATCCTCACCGCGCGAAAAGGCGGGCGCGAAAGCCTGCTTGCGTGGCGCCCGGCGGCTCTGGGGCTCCTCTCGGCGTCGTTTTTCGCCATCGCCTCCGTCGGCTTCCGGGGCGCAATCCGCGCACTGCCCACGGACGATTTCGTGCTCGCGGCGACGGCGGCGCTGGCCGCGGCGCTCGGATTTCAGGCGGCCGCCATGAGCCTTTATCTGTGGATCGTAGACCGCAAAGCGATGGTCGCGCTCATGAAGTTCTGGAAGCCGTCGCTGTTCGCGGGCTTCCTGGGCGCGGCCTCATCGCAATTCTGGTTTCTGGCGTTCGCCCTTGAGACCGCCGCCAAAGTGCGAACGCTCGCGCTGATCGAAGTTCTTTTCGCGGGCTTGATTTCCGGCGCGCTTTTGAAGCAGGCGCTCGGCAGAAACGAGAGGCTGGGGATCGCCCTGATCGTCGCCGGCGTCGGGCTGATCCTGCTGATGGGGTGAACTTGGCGCCCGCATTTCAACTGCACGCCCGGCTGCGCGCCATGTTTTTGCCCGCAATTGATGCGGGATAGCTCCCTTATGCGATTGTCAGACCGCGGGTGATTACGATGAAACACGTTGCTGCGTTGGCTTTCATGCTGGCGGCGGGACCGGCCCTTGGCCAGTCGCTTCCGAACTTCCCGATTGAAAAACACTGCGAGTCCGCCGGCGAAGGCTACGATTATTGCGTTCAGAGAACTCAGGAGATTTACGGCCGTCTTCAGGCGCAGTGGGAGGGCGTCCCGCCGGAGATTCGCGGGCGCTGCCTGCAATGGCTCAAAACCTCGGGCAAGCCCGATAGCTATTATCAGCTGGAAGGGTGCGTGCTCGGGTCGGCTGCGCCGCCTCCGCCGCCCCCGCCGGGATATGGGTACGCGCCGCCGCCGCCGCCGTGGGGGTACCGGTATTGATCGCGGTCCGGCCGAATCGGGTGTGAACCGAGGCGGCCGTCGTGACGCGGCCTTGGGAATTGGCGGCGGGTTGCGACGCAGCATCGGCATTTTCTCCGCGACCGGCGCCAATTTCGCGTTCTGATATTTTCCGTTACAGTCAGGCTGAGGCCGATCCTTTTTTTTGTCGCTTTGTGGCTTTTATAGTCTCTAAGCCGAGGAAAGGAGACCGGATAAGGGATTCGGATGAAAAAGATGATCGCTCTTGCCCTTGCTGCGAGCTTGGGCTTTTCTGTTTTTGCCGGCGCGAGCGAAGTGAACGCCGCGCCCGTCAACCCGGCCATAGGCGCTCAGCCTGCGGCTGTGGCGCAAGACGCCGCTGTCGCCAAAGTTTTTTGGCGCCGTGGCTTCCGTGGGGGATGGCGCGGGGGCTGGCGTCCGGGATACAGGTGGCGGCCTGGCTATGGTTGGGTTCCGCTTGCGGTGTTTGGGGCTGCCGTCGCAGCTACGGCGGGGGCTTACTATTACGGACCTCGGCCATACTATTACGGCCCGGGACCCTATTATTATGGCCCATACCCGTACGGCCCGCGCTGGTAACTCCGCGCTAAAGCATCAATGACACGCGCCTTCGCCTTATGCAACACAGCGTCTGGCGAAGGCGCTTTGGCGCTCGCCCGGCGATCTAAGCGGCACGAAGAAGACATTCGCTATTCGGCTGTCTTGGGGGCGGCGCTGGTGTTGCTCTGGCCCTGCCTTTGCAGGTCCTGTATGGTCTTGTCGCGTTGTTCGGGGGTCAAGACGGTCCCAAAATCGGCGATTTTGGAGAGGCTTGGGAAATTCCGGTCTTCGGCGCAAGCCAGCAATCCGCCGCAAAGCGCGATCACCCAAGCGAGACTGGCGGTCTGGCAGGCCCTGACGCGCAGCTTCTTCATGCCGGCCTCGCTCCGATACGCATACTGAAACTACTTCTTGCCATGGCGGCCTGTATGATTCCAACTTTTACGCTGTTACACCGAAATACAATATCGGACCGCCCCTATCGCCGGCCTCTAGAGCATCGTGCATTTAATCGGATGCAGCGGCATTTTCGTCGTCTCCGCGAAAGCGGGCGCCCACTATTCGATGAGCGCCGAGATTACTGGATTCCCGCTTTCGCGGGAATGACGCCGTAGGGCGTGACGCCGATTCCGGCTTCAAGTCCGATGCTCTAACGTTATGTTCGCTTTTTTGCCAGTCGCTATAGGAACAAGCCAGCCCAAAAAAGGCAAAAGGAAGGGCAAGGAAAGCGACCGAAGCCAGAAAATTGTAACCATGTCGCCAGAGGAGCTCCGGGATAATTCCCCACGCGCAAAGCGCCAACGCGACCGCCGCTGATTCAGAAAGGCTTTTGAAGAGTCTCATGACCTCTTCTCTCTGCATGCGCTTCCGTCTGCACTTGTTACCGATCCTAACAATTTTGTCCGCGCCGATAAAGCGTTCGACTGTATCCAATTGCCCCCGGATATTCCGTTCCTCCACACCCGCGAGCCATGAAGGCGCCCCAATTCCCGCGGCTGGTCGAAGCGACAAAATCGATTTCGGAGAATTATGGATGCTTAAGACCCTTTCGATTTGCATCGCGGTTTTAGCCGGCTTCGCCTCCGTCGCTGTCGCGGCGCAAACAGATGCCGAATGCCAAGCCGCGTGGACCAAAGCGGACGCCAACAAAGACGGCGTGCTGGTTGGCGACGAAGCCGCAAAATTCTTGGAGGCAATCAAGAAAAGCGGCAAGCAATACGACGCCAATGGCGACGGCAAGCTGGACCGCGATGAGTTCTTCAAAGCGTGCAAGGATGGCGTTTTCGCCTCCGTCAAGTAACGGGACTTGCGGAGTTCCACGCTTCGGGCCAACGGCCACCGGCCCGAAGCTCGTTCAGGCGCCAAGCCGGCGCGGTTTTAATCGTCGGTGAAAAATATTATCTTGTAGCACTGCAGGATGTGTCTTCGATTAATGTGCTGGTATAATTCTTCCTCTCCCTCATCCATCCGCAGTTCTCGTCTTCCATTCTTTAAATCGCCGAGACGATCATATTCGAGCTTTGCGAAGGCTGCATTGCAAGGGTCGATATGTCCTGTTGCGACAAGCATGTATGAGTGAAGGGCGAGTACAATTAATGCAAGCAGAGCGAAGGCTTTGACCATTATTGTATCCCTCGGCCTTGTAAGCAACAGAACTCCCTTGCGGCACGGGAAAACCGCCGATGAAGCGCCGGCCGTTCCTTACGGCGCCAAGGCGACGGGGAAGTCGCCATCTCGGGCGGAGGGCCGGGGCGAGCACGCCGCCCATGAAAAGGACGATCAGTCCTTTATGTGCACCGTAACCGTTTGCGCGCGTCCCGACGTCGCGCCGCTGTCGTCCGTAACAAGCACATCGAAGTTTGCGCTCGTGCTGGCGCCGCCGTCATGAGCGAACAGCACGCGGCCGGCTTCGATGTCCGCCTGTGTGAAATTCGTCACCGGCTGGCCCGCGGCGCCCGTCAGCACGACAAAGCCGTTGATGGCGTTCGAAACGGTGTACGTCAGGGCATCCGCCCCGTCGTCCGGGTCGATGGCGGTGATATCCTCGGTCGTGATGACGACGGACCTGCCTCGCCTGACCGTTATATCGAGATCGCCCGCGAGCCTCGGCGGCACGTTGCGCAGCTCCGCGCTCAAATCCGCGCCCATTTCCATGGCGAGCTGGCCATAGCGCACATTGCCGTTCACCGAGCCGGAACTGCGAATGCTGATGAGGTTCTTCACGAAGACCTCGCCCTGGAGCGATCCGGCGATATCGGCCTGATCGGTTTTCAGCGTGCCGTAGAAGGTTCCGCCCTGGTGGATGAGCACCGATTCCGCGGCAAGTTCGCCCTCCACAAAGCCGCGAATCTCCATCTGCCGGCAGTTGCGGATCTTGCCCTTGATGATGGTGTCTTCCTGGATGATCGCTTCACGCGCCATTGCTTGCGCCCCACTTGGTTTGAACATCCTCAACAATCACGGTCTCGAGGCGCATGGCCTTGCCGGTTGAGCGCACCATAGGCGGCGGAGGCGGACGCCTGCAATCGAAATCCTGGGCTGAGCTGAAACGAGAAACGATTTTCTTGCAGGAACCGCGGGGAGGCGCCGGCATGGGACCGGCATGGGACCGGCCCCGCCGCCCGGCTTGTGAGGCGCGCAACGGAGCGGGGCGCGGCGAAATGCGTCACCGCCAAGCTTAAGCGCCTCGCAAACTGTTGAACGGCAACGTATTTCCTTTTTGGGTTGTGGACCCTTTACATTGGCGGAGCGGATTGCGTCGAAAAGACAGCATGCAAGCGTGTTGCTGTCCGCTCTACCCTGGAAACGGCACAGCTCTTGCTGGAGTTGGGTGTAGTCACGTTCGAAGGACATTACGCATGCTGGAACTCGTCTTAACGGTTTGCGCTCTAGCGCACCCGACCACCTGCCAGGACGAACATCTCTTGCTCAATTCAGACACGACGCCTATTCAATGCACGATGAGCGCGCCGCCCTTTATCGCCAAGTGGGGCTCCGAGCATCCGCAGTGGTTTGTCCAGCGCTGGACCTGCCGCTATCCAAAACCCGAGAAAAATATATAGGTCCCCCGCAGCTCGCGTTTTTTGCGAAAAAGTGGAACCGTCCTTCGCCAGCGCCGTTTCTCGCCCGTGAGATGCTTCTCGCGTGAAAGGCGGCGTAGCGGTGCTCCGGATCGCGGCTTGGCTTTTGATTGCCGTTGCGGCGCCTCGTGAAGCCGCTGCGCAGGACATGCTGCGTTACTTGGACTTGAATTCGCCCGCGATGACCGGGGCAGAGATGTCGCGCGCCGATGTGGAGGCGGCGATCAAGGCTGCGGCGGGCAAGCCCCTCGATCTTTCCGGCAAGCGCCTGTCCGGGCTCGATCTGTCGGGCCTCGACCTTACCGGCGCAAATCTTCGTTCCGCGCGGCTCAACAACGCCAATCTCGCCGCGGCAAGGCTCGATGGCGCCGTCCTCGATCTCGTCTGGGCGATGAAAGCCAATTTCACGGGCGCCAGCCTTGTCCGCGCGTCTTTGTTCTCGTCGCAAATGCAGGGCGCGACGTTCGACCGCGCCAATTTGCGCGAAGCACGCATCGCGGCCAACTTCACCGGCGCAAGCTTCAAGGGCGCCAATCTTTCGGGCGCGAATGGCGCCCCGGACATGAAGAACCAGTCCATGGGCCTGATGCGCACGGACATGAAGTCGGCCAGCCTCGAAGGCGCGGATTCTTCGGGCGCCGATCTCGCGCGTGCGGACCTCGCCTTCGCCACTCTGCGCGGCGCCGATTTGACGGGCGCGAACCTGAACGACGCCGACGCGAGCGGCGCCGACTTTCGCGGCGCCAAACTCGGCGGCGCGAACCTCGATGGCCTCGATCTCGCGTCCGCCCGCATCGACGCCCGCGCCGCCAGCCTTTTCGCCCGCTCCGCCAACGCCGCCCGCGCGTTCCGGGAATAGGCGCCGGATCCCTGGGCTCCATCCTTCGACAAGCCTGTCGGGCCATGAGCCCGCATCGCTTGGCGGCAGCCTGCCAAACAACCGGCGGCGGCTTATGCTGGCGCGCGCCCGCGTCCCAATGTGCCTTTGCAGCTGGATCGGGGCGTGGGGGATTTTTCGATGCGCGCATTCGCCGCCGCTGTATGGCTGACGCTGGCTTCCTGCAGCGCCGCGCTTGCGGGTGCGCAGGAGGACTGCGCCCAGGGCAAGGACCGGGACGCGGTCATTCGCGCCTGCACTCTCATCATCGAGGGCCGCGCGAAAGGCGACAAGGCGGTCGCCTATTTCAACCGCGCTGGCTGGTCCAGAGAGCAAGCCATCGCCGACTACAGCCGCGCCATCGAGATCAATCCCAATTACGCGGAGGCATACAAGTGGCGAGCGCTTCGTTACAGTTTGGCCGACGACCACGACCGGGCCATCGCCGACGATAGCCGCGCCATCGAGTTGGACCCCAACGACGCAAAAGCTTACAACGACCGCGCCGGCGAATATTTTGCTTATAAGAAAGATTGAAATCGTGGCCTCGCTGACTACAACCGTGTCATCGAGCTTGGCCCGAAATATGCCAGCAACTATGAGCTAATGAGAGCTTATGAATCTCTCGGCTTCTTCTACAAAAAAATTGGCGATAACGATCAATCCATCGCCGACTACAGCCGCGCCATCGAACTCAGGCCAGAGTTTGCGAACCTCTATAGCAACCGCGCCGACGTTTACATACTAAAAGGTGATTACGACCGGGCCATTGCCGACGCCAACCGCCTGATCGACCTCAAGGACTGGCGCGGCTACATCAAGCGCGGCGACGCCTATCGCTACAAGGGCGATTATGACAGCGCTGTCGCCGACTACAGCCGCGCCATCGAACTGAAACTTTGGAACGCCTTTCGCGGACGCGGCTTGGCTTATGAGCTCAAGGGCGATCGCGGGCGGGCCATCGCCGACTTAGATGAAGGGGTGCGCCACGAACCATCGGCCGAAAACAGGAGCGGGCGCGGCCTCGTCCTTCTAGCGATGAGCAAGACCGAAGCCGCGCTTGAGGATTTCAACGAGGCTCTGCGGCTTAAGGCCGAAACCGTCGAGGCCTATTGGGGGCGCGGGCAAGTTTATGAACTGCAGGGGCTTCGCTCGCTCGCGGTCGCCGATTATAAAAAGGCCATAGAGCTGAGAGCGAGTAATCGGGATGACAAGGACGCGCAGAACAAGGCGCGGGCGCGGCTGATCGTGCTGGAGGCGCCCGCCGCGCAGGCGCAGGCCGCCGCCGAGCCGCATCAACCGCAGGCGCCGGGCCGCCGCGTGGCGCTCGTGATCGGCAATTCCGCCTACAAATCCGTCGACGCGCTGCCGAACCCGAGGAACGACGCAGGCGCGGTTGCGGACGAGCTGACGCGCCTCGGCTTCGCGGTGATCGAGAAGCGCGATCTCGGCGTCGCCGCGATGCGCAAGGCGCTCGGCGAATTCGAGGACAAGACGGCGGGCGCGGAATGGGCGCTCGTCTATTATTCCGGGCACGGCATGGAGATGGACGGCCACAACTGGCTGGTTCCGGTCGACGCCGAGCTCGCGCGCTCCACCGATATCGCGGACGAAGCCATTGCGCTCGACCGCGTGCTGGCGCGCCTCGCCGCCGCGAGCACGTTGCGCATCGTGATCCTCGACGCCTGCCGCAACAATCCGTTTCTCACGCGCATGGCGATGAACCGCGCCAGCACGCGCGCGGTGACGCGGGGGCTCGGGCCGGTCGAGCCGAACCATGGCGAGGTGGTGTTCTACGCCGCGCGCGACGGCAACGTGGCGCTCGACGGCGAGGGCGCCAACAGCCCGTTCGCGGCGGCGCTGGTGAAGCACATGGACGAGGAGGGCGTCGAACTGGGCTGGTTCTTCCGCGAGGTGACGAGCAGTGTGCTGGCGTCCACGGGCAACCAGCAGGAACCGTTCGTCTACGGCCGGCTCCCGGCGGAGCGCTATTATTTCCGCGCGCCGAAGTGAGGGCGGGCCGTGGCGCCGGGGCCGCGGCGTGGCGCAAGGGATACTTAACAAATCCCTAAACGGCGCGGCCGCTCCCGCTTTTCTATCCTGGATTGCGGCAAATTTTACCTTGGATAGAGAAAAAATGGAAGTTTTTGCCAAACGAACCCAATAGAGTGAATCCGCGGTGCAAGCCCGGCGCCCGCGTGCAAAGCCCTGGATTGGCTCAGAAGCAGCGCACCTCGGCTTCGGCCTGGGCGCGGCGCAGGTCGTTTACCGCCGCCTTCGCGGGCTCGGGCGAGCGGAACATGGCGCCGAACGGGCCTGGAACCTGGGCGAGGCTCAGGACCGCCTCCGCTTCGACGTAGCGGTCGTAGGGCAGAATCGAGGCGATCGCGTCGATGGAGCAGGAGCATTGCTGAAGCGCGGTGCGGGTGTCGCCGTTGGCCTTCATGCAACCGAAGACATAATCGGCGCGCGCTTCGGTCGGGTAATCGTTCGCGCCCGGCGCGGTCGCGGCGATGCAGGGTGAGGCGAGGCACGCGGCAAGCGCGATGGCGCCGAGCCATCGGGGCCGCAGCGCCAACAAGCGCTTGCTTTCCGATCCTGCCGCGTCGGAGGCACGCAGCTTCCAGTCGTCCCCGCGAAGGCGGGGACCCCAGTATGCGATGAGTGTTGGGATGCCTGGGCTCCCGCTTTCGCGTCGAAGGGCAAGAGGCCAATTCCGATTTCATAAGCGTCGCTCTAGATCTGGCCGATGCGGCGATAGATGAAGGGCGGCGGTTCCTCGGCGGTTGCGGCGCCGGCGGCCTCCGCCATGAGATGATGATGCGGGGACAGGATGCAGGCCGGATCGGTCGCCGCCGCGTCGCCCAGTAGCGCGAAAGCCTGGCAGCGGCAGCCGCCGAAATCGATCTCTTTCCTCGGGCAGGAGCGGCACGGCTCCTTCATCCAGCCGAAGCCGCGAAAGCGGTTGAAGGCGGCGCTGTCATACCAGATTTCGCCGAGCGGCGTCTCCGTCACGGTGTCGAACGCGAGCGGCAGGCTCTCCGCCGCATGGCAGGGCAGAACCTTGCCCTCCGGCTTCACCGTGATTACGTCCTTCGCCCAGCCGCCCATGCAGGGCTTCGGAAACTGCGCGTAATAGTCCGGCGTCACATAGTCGATGTTGAGGATGCCTTTCAGCTTCTCCCTGGCCTCGCCGACCATCGCGGCTTCGTCGAGCACGCTCTCGTAATCCGGCAGCAGCGCCGCCCGGTTGCGCGCCGCCCAGCCGTAATATTGCACATGCGCGATTTCGAGCCGGTCGGCGCCGATTTCGAGCGCGAACTCGATCAGCGCGCGCGTCTGCCCGATATTGCGCCGGTGCGTCGGCGCGTTCAGCGTGAGCGGCAGCCCGGCCTCGCGTATCCAGTCCGCGACGGCGCGCTTCTTCGCGAGGCTGCCCTTGTAGTTCGAGATTATGTCCGACGTGGCGGGGTCGATGGCCTGGACGCTGAGCTGCACATGGTCGAGGCCGAGATCGCGCAGGCGCCCGATCCGCTCGCGCGTCAGCGTGACTCCAGCCGTGATCAGGTTCGTGTAGACGCCCCGCGCGGCCAAGGCGCGAACGAATTCCTCCAGATCCTGCCTAAGCGTAGGCTCCCCGCCGGACAGATGCACCTGCAACACGCCGAGATCCGCCGCCTGCGAGAACACCGACAGCCATGCTTGCGTGTCGAGTTCGTCCGCCGCTTTCAGGAGCTGGATCGGGTTCGAACAATAGGGGCATTGCAGCGGGCAGCGATGCGTCAGCTCGGCGAGCATGCCGAGCGGCGGGCCGGCCTTCGGCGCGGCGCTCACGCGTTCGAGAGTTTCAACAGTCGCAAATCCGTCCATGATTGCACAAACTCCAGCACATCGGCTTGGATGGTTTCTTCCGGCGCGGCGTAGTCCTTCGCCAGCCGCCCGGCTATCTCGGTAATCGGCCGGCCGCCGTCGCAGAGCTTCAGGATTTCGACGGCGGTCTCGTCCGGCCAATAAACGCGTTCGGGCGCCAAAACGGCGGTGCGCTGGCGGATGGCGTCGAACTGAACGCGCACATATCGAGGGAAATAGGGCTTGCTGTCCGCCGCAACCAGGGCCCGCGCGCGCGTCACGGGCGATAGGCTCCCGGCGGGATAAGCCCCGGCTCCACATAGGCGAAATGCAGCGCATCGAGCTGCGCCCACAGCACCTGCGTCTTGAAGAGCAGCGCATCGACGACAGCCTGCTGCGCCTCCGCCGTGCGGGCCTGCGCTTTCACATAGGTCAGCGCAAATTGCACGTCGCGCGGCGCCTGGGTGAGCCGGCGCTGGAAATAGCCCATCATCGATTCGTCGATGAAGCTGTAATTGGCGAGCATGCCGGAGATGCGCTCGGAGTGGATGCTGGGCGCGAACAGCTCCGTCAGCGACGAGGCGACGCCTTCGAGCACGCTTCTGTCGCGCACGAAATGGAGATAGGCGTCCACCGCGAAGCGCGTGCCCGGCAGGATGGCCTTCGTGGACTTCACATACTCGCGCGGCAGCCCGAGCGCGCCGGTCAGGCGCAGCCAGCGCTCGATGCCGCCGTCGTCCTCGCCGATGCCGTCATGGTCGAAATAGCGAAGGCGCCATTCGAGACGAAGCTCCCGCTCCGTCATCTTGGACATCAGCGCGCAGTCCTTGCGCGGGATCGTCGCCTGATAATAGTAGCGGTTCAGCGCCCAGGCTTGCACCTGGAATTTCGAGAGCTTGCCGCTGTGCAGGAGCTTATGAAACGGGTGTAGGTTGTGATAGCGCCGCGTTCCGATTTCGCGAAGCATCGCTTCGAGCGCGTCGGGCTTGAGTCCCTGGCGAGGGACGGTAGTGTCGATGTCGGCGTGTACGAGGTTCATTGTTTTTCTCCTCCCTTGCCGGGATTCTGGCGGAGAAATAGTTAAATAGTTATTTTCATGCCGTCATAGGCGACTTGCCAGCCGGCTTCTTTCACGGCTTTCTCGGCGGAGGATCCTTCTTCGAGGATCGGGTTCGTGGTGTTGATGTGGATGTAGACCTTGCGCCGGATGCCCGCGCGGTCGAATGCATGCAACGAACCGCCCTCGCCCGCGATGGCGATATGACCCATGCGCTGGCCGGTCTTATCCAGCACGCCGAGGTCGGCAAGCTCCGTGTCGGTGAAGACGGTGCCGTCGAACAGGAGGCAGCTCGCGCCTTCGACGCGGCGCAGCAGCGCACCGTCGATCTTGGCGCAGCCCGGAATATAGAAGGCCGGCGCGGAACGGCCCGCAATTATCTTCAGGCCAATCGTGTCGCCCGGCTCGCTGCCGAAGTTCGCGCCCTTCGACGCGTCTTCGAGGTACAGCGCGATCTTGCCAGGCACGGGGAAAGCCTCGACCACGACCCCGCCCGTATCGGCGATCTCCACGGGCCGGTCTAGCGGAAGCTCGATGCGCTCGACCACGTCGCTTGCCAGCACGTTGAAAACGCTGTTGGCGGCGAGCACCGAGAGAACGCGCGGAGTCGCGTGGATGCGGAAGGGCTGGCGCTCCCTCAGGGTCAGGAGCCCCGCGATATGATCGATGTCGCCGTTGGTCAGGATGACGGCCTTGATCGGCGAATTGCGGCTCGGGCCGGCGCGGTCGGGCTGCAGCTCGGACGCGCTCCAGATCTGCTGACGCAGGTCCGGCGAGGCGTTCACAACGACCCATCGGTGGGGATCGGCCGAAACCGCGATGCTCGATTGCGTTCGCGGATGCACGCCGCGGGCGCCGTCCCAGGCCATGCGGGAGAGCCGGGTGTTGCAGTTCCATTGCGGAACTCCGCCCCCGGCGCCCGAACCGAGAACTTCGACAATCAGTGAAGAATCGCGAGCCACTGGCGTCTGCGATTACTTGCAGGCGCGCTTCGCCGCAACGTCCAGCGTGGACGGCAGGTAGCGCGTGACTTCGAAACCGGCGTCGACAGTGGAAACGGCGGGTTTTGTCCATACTTTCATGGATATTTCTCCTCGCAAGTGTTACGCCCAAGCTTTTGCCATATATAAGCACGGGTTTTAAGTCAGATGGGCACGGCCTAGACGGGGCGCAAGCGCCAAAACATGGCTCATTTGAGCGACATGCGCTCACGCTTACTATTATCTTTCTAGATAATGTTGCGCTCGATCCAGACAATTGAAAAGCTCCCGCTCGGGGCGGGAGCCGTTTGACTTTTCACTGACGCGAACAGTTTCAGCGCCGCCGCTCGTACTCTTCGTCGAAGTCGCGCGACGAACGGCTTCTGCCGCGGCTGCGATAACCGCTCTCCTCGTCCTCGTCGAACCGGCCTGAGCCGCCGTTGCCCCTTGCGGAGAAGCCGCGGCCGCGGCTCCCGCCGCGCTCGTCCTCGTCGCGCAACCGGCGGTCGTGCTCCGGATCGGTCACGCGCCCGCGCCCATCGTCGCTGCGATGACGCGATTCATAAAGGCGGTCCGTTTCGTGGCCGCGCAGCCTATGGTCTTGCTCGGGATCGGTTACGCGTCCTCGCCCGTCGTCGCTGCGGTGGCGCGATTCATAAAGACGGTCGGTCTCGTGGCCTCGCAGCCGATGATCGTGCTCGCGATCGGTCACGCGTCCGCGCCCGTCGTCGCCGCGGCGGCGAGACTCGTAGAGGCGGTCGCTCTCGTGCCCGCTCAGACGATGATCGTGCTCCGGATCCGTCACGCGCCCGCGCCCGTCGTCGCCGCGATGGCGCGATTCATAAAGACGGTCTGTCTCATGTCCGCGCAGGCGATGATCGTCCTCCGGATCCGTCACGCGCCCGCGCCCGTCGTCGCCGCGCCGGCGCGATTCATAGAGGCGGTCCGAACTCATGTCCGCTCAGGCGATGATCGTGCTCGGGGTCTGTCACGCGTCCGCGCCCGTCGTCGCTGCGGCGGCGCGACTCATAGAGGCGGTCGCTCTCGTGTCCGCTCAGCCGGTGATCGTGCTCGGGGTCTGTCACGCGCCCGCGCCCGTCGTCGCTGCGATGGCGCAACTCGTAAAGACGGTCGGATTCATGACCGCGCAAGCGGTGATCGTGCTCGGGGTCCGTCACGCGCCCGCGTCCATCGTCGCCGCGATGGCGCGAACTCATAGAGACGCTCCGTCTCCTGTCCGCTCAAGCGGTGGTCGTGTTCTGGGTCCCTGACGCGTCCGCTCGGCCCGCGATCCTCCTCATCGAAATCGCCGGACCGTCGCGACGACGATCTCGCGCTGCTCGCGCGCTGCGAGCTTGAACGGCGCGACTCTTGGGACGGCCGATTGTTCATTTCTTCCTCCTCCTCATCTTCTTCCGACGCTGTTTCAAGCGCTTCTCCGAGATCGCGGATTCGATCCGCATTCCGATCTTCAACTCTTTCGGAAATCTTCATGGTCGCATCCGCAAGGCGCGAAAGTATTGTGCGAATGCGGTCGCCGTCCGGTTCGTCCTGATCCAGTTGACGCTTGAGCGCTCCGAGGTCTCGGAGAATTCCACGAGCGCCGGGTACGTCCACGTCCTGCAGAGCTTCTTCCCAGCCTTCTATCTTCTTGATGGCGGCGTCGGCCGACATCCTGGCCGCCCCCTTTTTGAGGGCGTTTGTTGTTCCTGAAAAATACGCTGGCACGAAATCCTCCATCTTTTCCTTGGGGAAGACGTCATTGCTCCCTCTGGCACAAAAAGCGAAGGAAGTCAGAAGGTTCCATCCGCAGGCTTTTTTTCAGCGCAGGGACGAGATTTTGCTCGCTTGCTGCAAGCAACAGCGCGGTTCTTACTTGGATGATGGGGGGGGGGTAATCGAGCGTAGCGCTCGGCTTAGGCGCCAAAAATATCAGAGCACGGCGTGTTTATGCTCAGTACGGTGTTTTTATGCTTAGAAGGACCATTCTTTGGATTTGGCGACGAGGAAATCGCGAAACACATTGACGCGCTTTGTATCCTTCAAGTCGGCCGGATAAACGAAATAGGTGTCGAACACCGGCATTTCGAGGTCTTCGAGGACGTGCACAAGCCGGTTGTTGTCCTTCGCTAGATAATCGGGAAGTACGGCGATGCCGATGCCTTGCAAGACGGCCTCGCGAAGCGCAAGCAGACTATTGATGCGCAGCGCTGGATCGCGCTCGCCCTTGCCATCGCGGCCGAGCGCCTCCAGCCAATTCATTTCCTTGAACGGACTCGGCAGCACGCCGCCATAGGTCATGATGCGATGCCGGTCGACATCGTCCACGCCTTTCGGCTTGCCATGCCGCTTCACATAGTCGGACGAGGCGTACACGTGGTAGTGCGCGGTAAAAAGCTTGCGCCGCACGAGGTCCTGATGGGTCGGCGGGCCGAACCAGATGGCGACATCCGCCTCGCGCATGGTGAGATTGAGGATCTCGTCGTCGAGGATGAGCTGCAGGCGGATATCGGGGTAGAGCTTCATGAACTCGTTGAGGCGCGGCGTGAGCCAGCCGGTTCCGAGCGCGATGGTGGTGGTGACCTTCAGCTCTCCGTTCGGCTTGCCTTTCGAATCCGCGAGCAGGATTTGCGTGGTCGCGAGCTTCGAGAACACTTCCTGCGCCGTGCGGTAGAGCAACTCCCCCTGCTCGGTGAGCACGAGACCGCGAGCGTGCCGGTGAAAGAGGGGAACGTTCAAATCTCGCTCAAGCGAGCTGATGTGCCGGCTTACCGCCGACTGGCTGATGCTCAGCGTCTCGCCCGCATGCGTAAAGCTTCCCGCTTCCGCCGCGGCGTGGAAAATCCGAAGCTTATCCCAATCCATGCAAGACCGCCGCCCTTTTACTTCGCTCGCGGCGTCTTATTCCGCCGCGCGCGCCGCCGTTTCCAAACTTGCAAGAAAGCGCTCCGCATCGAGCGCGGCCATGCATCCCATACCCGCGGCCGTAACGGCCTGGCGGTACATATCGTCGGTGACGTCGCCCGCGGCGAATACGCCCGCAACATCGGTTGCTGTGGATTTTGCCGCTGTGACGATATATCCGCTGGGCGTCATCCCGACTTGTTGTTTGAACAGCGCCGTGGCCGGCTCGTGACCAATGGCGATGAAGACGCCATCCGTCTTCACCTCGGCGATGTCGCCGGTGAGGATATCGCGAAGCCGCGCCCCTGTCACCGATTTGGGGCTGCCGGTTCCGACAACCTCGTCCAAAGTCGCATTCCAGACGACTTTGATCTTCGGGTGCGCAAACAGGCGGTTCTGAAGGATCTTCTCGGCGCGAAAGAAATCGCGGCGGTGAACGACGGTCACGGATTTCGCGAAATTCGTCAGGAAAAGCGCTTCCTCCACCGCGGTGTTGCCGCCGCCGACCACGAGCACATCCTTGCCTCGGTAAAAGAAGCCGTCGCAGGTCGCGCAAGCCGAAACGCCGTGGCCGCGATAGTTCTGCTCGCTCGGGATGCCAAGCCAGCGGGCCTGCGCCCCAGTACAGACGATAACCGTCTCCGCGTGATAGACGGTCCCCGTATCGCCGTTAAGGGTGAAGGGCCGCCGCGAGAAATCCACCGAGGAAATATAGTCCTGTACGAGCTCCGCGCCGACATGCAGGGCCTGCGCCCGCATCTGCTCCATGAGCCACGGCCCTTGGATCACGTCGGCGAACCCCGGATAATTCTCCACGTCGGTCGTGGTGGTGAGCTGACCGCCCGGTTGTATTCCCTCGATCAGAACGGGCCGCAGCATGGCGCGCGCCGCGTAGATCGCCGCCGTATATCCCGCCGGGCCGGACCCAATGATCACAACCCTGTCATGACGCGCCGTCATTGCCAGCTCCTGCTCCTGTCTATAATCTTGCATTGCGAAAAGAGTCCGCGAAATAATCTTCGCCAGTGCGATTATGTCAAGGCGAGGGTGCGGGCCCGAATTAGGCGGATGCTCCGCACTGAGCGATTCGACGCAGTGCGCATATTCGAATTTAAATATTATTGCATTGCATCAAATTCTACCCCAATTATTTTTGAATGCGGCATTAAGTGGAACTTGTGGGAGGGGTCCCTATGGCGTCAGTGCGGACATTGGACGATTTCACCATCCCCGCTAAATTGGATGCAACCGATTGGCGAATCCTCGCGGAGTTGCAGCGGGACGGCCGGATAACGAATGTCGAACTCGCCGCCCGGGTGGGCCTTTCCGCGCCGCCGTGCCTGCGCAGAGTCCGCGAACTGGAGCGGTCGGGAGTCATCGCGGGCTATCACGCGGTCTTCAACCTGCCCCGGCTTGGATTTCATCTCACCGCCTTCGCATTCGTGCGGCTCGAAAGCCAGTCCGAGTCCGATCTGATCGCCTTCGAAGCCCGCGCGCGCCAGTGGGACATTGTGCGGGAAGCCTACATGCTCTCCGGCGACACCGATTTTCTTCTGAAATGCGTCGCTCCCGATCTGGTGACGTTTCAGAATTTCATCATTCGCGATCTGACGGCCGCGCCCAATGTGAGTTCGGTAAAAACAGCCTTCACGATAAAGACAGCGAAGAATGAGCCTGGCGCCGCTATTGAATGAACGTCATTCGTGAAACCCTCATTTTAGCGAAAAACTCCAACTGAGCTGCAGCATTTTCCAGCATGGATTTTCTCAGCGTTTATCTGGAACTGTAAAACCATCTTTATTTGCCGCCTCGGCGCGTCGAACGGGTTTTTCCGTGTATGGTCGCTCGCATATGTGGGCTGCCGGCCGACCGCCTTCCAAGAGAGCGTTGAACATAACCATGCATGGAAGTATCGGAGATCTTCACGAGCGTGACGAGCTTGAAGACATTGCGCATTCTCTCGACGGGGTGTTGAGCGGCGCCGGCGATCTCGGTCAGCGCCTCCACGCAATCGAAGACGCGATTTGCGGGCGCATCGTTTTCTCGACAAGCCTCGGTTTGGAGGATCAGGTTCTCTTCCACGCTCTCGTGACGGCCGGCTCCAGGATCGAATCCTTCACGCTCGACACAGGACGGCATTTCCCCGAAACCTACGACACGCTCGCGCGCTCGGAGAGAATTCTTAGCGGCCGCATCCGCGTCGTCATGCCCGAAGCCTCCGATGTTGAGGAACTTGTCGCCCGCGACGGCATCTTCGGCTTTCGCTATTCGGTCGAGCAGCGCAAGGCCTGCTGCCACGTCCGCAAGGTGCTGCCCCTGCGCAAGGCGCTGTCCGGCGCAGAAGGCTGGGTCACGGGCGTCCGGCGCGACCAGTCCGGAACGCGGCAGGACACGCCCTTCGCCTCGCTCGACGCCGATCTCGGCCTCATCAAGATCAACCCGCTGGCCGATTGGACGCTCGACCGCGTCGAAGCCTATATCGCGGAGCATGGCGTTCCCGTGAACGCGCTTCACGGACAAGGATTCCCCTCCATCGGCTGCCAGCCCTGCACGAGGGCCATCGAGCCCGGCGAGCCCATTCGCGCGGGGCGCTGGTGGTGGGAGGACGAGAGCCGCAAGGAATGCGGACTGCATAACCGCCCCGGATTTACAAGGTAGGATGAATGTCTAACCCGCTTTCCCATCTCGACCTCCTGGAGGCCGAGGGCATCTTCATTCTGCGCGAGGCGGCGGCGCAGTACCGCAAACTCGTGCTTCTTTATTCCGCCGGCAAGGATTCGACGGCCGTTTTGCACCTCGCGCGCAAGGCGTTCTGGCCGCAGAAGCCGCCCTTTCCGCTCCTTCATGTCGATACGACCTGGGAATTCAGGGAGCTGATCGAGTTTCGCGACAACACCGCGAAGCGCTTCGGCCTCGACCTCCTCGTGCACATCAACGAGGACGGCATCGCGCGCGGCATCAACCCCGTCGATTATTCGCCGTCGGTCTACACCGATGTCATGAAGACGGTGGCGCTTCGCCAGGCGCTCGACAAATACGGTTTCGATGCGGCCATCGGCGGCGCGCGGCGCGACGAGGAAGCCTCCCGCGCGAAGGAGCGCGTCTTCTCCGTGCGCTCGGCCGGCTATCGCTGGGACCCGCGCAAGCAGCGCCCCGAAATGTGGAACATCCTCAACGGCCGGCTCGGCCAGGGCGAGACAATGCGGATCTTTCCGCTCTCCAATTGGACCGAAAAGGACGTGTGGCGCTACATCGCGCGCGAAAAGCTGGATGTCGTGCCCCTCTATTTTGCGGCCGATCGCCCCTCCGTCGTCCGCGACGGCCAGATTTTCGTCGTCGACGACAACCGCCCGTTCCTCAAGCCGGGCGAGGCCCCGAAACCGATGAAGGTGCGGTTCAGGACCTTGGGCTGCTGGCCGGTGACGGCGGCGGACGCCTCGGACGCCTCCGATATCGACGCGGTTCTCGACGAGACGCTTCAGGCTCGCAATTCCGAGAGGCAAGGCCGCCTGATCGATCACGACAGCATCGGCGCCATGGAGCGCAAGAAAGAGGAAGGCTATTTCTGATGCGCCAGGATTCGATCGGCACGTTCGTCCCCGCCGGCGAAGCGGCTTGGGCCGGAAGCTACGTGGAGCCGCCGGCGACGCTCCGCCATACGTCCCCCGAGTTGAACGGCATCGTCCGGCTCCTCACCTGCGGTTCGGTCGATGACGGCAAGTCGACGCTCATCGGCCGGCTGCTTTGGGACGCCTCGCCGCTCTATGACGATCAGCGCGAAAAGCTCCTGAAGGAGACGGCGAGCCTGCATGGCGCGCGCCGCCCCGATTTCAGCCGCCTCGTGGACGGTCTCGTCGCCGAACAGGAGCAGGGCATCACAATCGACATCGCGTGGCGCTATTTCGAGACCGAGCGCCGCCGCTTCGTCATCATCGACTCGCCCGGCCATGAGCAATATACGCGCAACATGGCGACCGGCGCCTCGCACGCCGACGTGGCCGTGCTGCTCGTGGATGCGCAAAGCGGCATCAAGCGCCAGACGCGCCGCCACCTCGCGATCCTCGATCTCGCCGGCGTCCGCAGGGCGGTTCTCGCGGTCAACAAGATGGACCTCGCCGGCTGGAGCCGCGAGCGCTTCGACGCCATCGTGGAAGACTTCAAGACGGTCGCAAGCCGGTTCCCCGCGATCTCCTGGATCGCGATCCCGGTCTCCGCTTTGAACGGCGACAACGTCGCGACGCCGTCGCACATTATGGATTGGTACAAAGGGCCGACCTTCGTCGATTATCTCGAAACGGCGCCCACGCGGGACGGCAATCTCGACGAGCCGTTCCGCATGCCGATTCAGCTGGTGCTGCGCGACGGCGAAGGCTTCCGCGGCGTTGCGGGCACAGTCACCGCCGGACAAGTTCGCGCGGGCGACGCCATCCGCGATGCGCTGAGCGGCAAGTCGAGCCGCGTCAGCCACATCCTCACCATGGACGGCGCGCTGCAATCGGCGCGAAGCGGCCAGGCGGTGGTGCTGCAACTGGCCGATGACATCGACGTCAGCCGCGGCAGCCTGCTCGTGGCGGAGAACAATGCGCCCCTGGCGGCGCGCTCGCTCGACGTGCGCCTCGTCTGGCTGTCGAACGAGGCCTACTCGCCAACGCACGGCTATCTGCTTCGCACCGCGACGGACCTCGCTCCCTTGGTTTCCCTGAAAATCCGGGGCCGCCTCGATCTCGACACGCTCGACCTCAACGAGGCCAGCGCGTGCGAGCCGAACGACATCGCCGAGGCGCATATCGACCTCGCGCGCCCCATCGCCGCCGATCTTTTCTCGGACCACGCCAGCACCGGCGCATTCATGATCGTGGACGCCGTTACCGGCGCCGCTGTCGCGGGCGGCGTGATCAACGGCGTCAGCGCTGAGTTGGCCAACGGGCGCGACGCGGCGTTCGCGCTCACCGATGAGGTGCTGCGGCGCGGCCTGTGCGCCGATCTTGAGCACACCGAGGAGGGCGTAGCCGAGTTCCGCCGCCGCGCGAACGAGGTCGCGATCATCCTTAGGGCGGCTGGCGTGTCCGTCGGCCTCGACGCCTGACCCGTCGCAGGCCTGTTTAGCGCGGCGGATCGCTTCGCTGCGCTCGTGGCGAAGTCATGGCCGGGTCAGGCCCACGACCGTTTTTCAATATACATCATCCCGGAAGGTCGCCTTTGGCGCACTATCCGGGATCTTTCGAAACCTCAAACCGGTGTATTGGGGAAAGACCCCGTATAAGCGCGAGGGCGCTTTCCGGGGTGACATCGAAGGGTGAGCGCCCCAATACCCTATTTCAAAAACGCAACCTTCAAAATCTCGTAGGATTTCGCGCCGCGCGGCGTGTTGACCTCGACGGAGTTGCCCGCCTTCTTGCCGATCAGCGCGCGCGCTATCGGCGAGCCGATGGAGATCCTGCCCGCGCGCACATCCGCTTCGAAATCGCCGACGATCTGATATTTGACCTTTTCCTCGGTGTCCTCGTCCACAAGCGTAACGGTCGCGCCGAACTTAACCGTCTCGCCCGACAGCTTCGAAATATCGATGATGTCGGCGCGTGAAAGCTTGTCTTCGAGGTCGGCGACTTTCGCCTCGTTCATGCCCTGCGCTTCTTTCGCCGCGTGGTATTCCGCATTCTCCGAGAGATCTCCGTGCGAGCGCGCTTCCGCGATCGCCTTGATGATGCGCTGACGCTCCACCGTTCTCAGCTGTTTAAGCTCGGCTTCGAGAGCGGCGTGCCCTTGAGCGGTCATCGGCACTTTCTCGGTCATCCCCACATCTCCCCGGCCCGGGTCGGCATCCCGCGCTCGTTCATCCATCTAAAAGTGGAATTCGATAAAATGAAGCACCCGCCGGACGCCTTTTTAGCCAAGGCGCCGACTCGCACACATTCTAAGCGATATATTTCTGCAGAGGCTGAACTTCAAGAATGCCAGCGCGCATTGCCGCAATTGCTTTTGTGACGGCATAGGCGCCTGCGATAGTTGTGTAATAAGGTATCTTATACATCAACGCCGTGCGGCGGATGGTCGAGCTGTCGGCAAGAGCCTTCGCGCCCTCGGTGGTGTTGAAAACAATGTCCACTTCGCGGTTCTTCATGGCGTCGACGATGTTGGGGCGCCCTTCGAGGACCTTGTTGATTCTCTGGCATGCGATGCCGTTCGCTTCCAGATGGCGGATCGTTCCGCGCGTCCCGAGCACCTTGAAGCCCATCTGCGCGAGTTCTCTCACGGGCTGCACGATGCGCTCCTTGTCCGACTCCTTCACGGAAACGAACAAGGTGCCGGAGGTGGGGAGGCGGCTGCCGCTCGCGAGCTGGCTTTTCGCAAACGCAACCGCATAGCTGCGGTCGATGCCCATGACTTCGCCCGTGGACCTCATTTCGGGGCCGAGCACGGGATCGATCTCCGGGAAGCGCTCGAAGGGGAAAACCGCCTCCTTCACGCCGACATGGCCGATTTCGGGCCGCGTCAGGTTGAAGGCGGCAAGCTTCTCGCCAGCCATTACGCGCGCCGCAATCGCCGCGACGGGCTGGCCGATGACTTTTGCCACGAAGGGCACCGTGCGGCTCGCGCGCGGATTGACCTCCAGCACATAAAGGTCGCTTCCCTTCACCGCGAATTGGATGTTCATCAGCCCCACGACATTCAGCGCGCGCGCGATGTCCACGGTCTGCCGCTCCAGCTCGCGCATCGTCTCCGCGCAGAGCGAATGCGGCGGAAGCGAGCAGGCGCTGTCGCCCGAATGCACGCCCGCCTCCTCGATGTGCTCCATCACGCCCGCGATGAAAACATCCTCGCCGTCCGAGATGGCGTCGACATCGACTTCGGTGGCGTCGCGAACATAGGAATCGAGAAGCAGCGCATTCTTGCCGAGCACTATGTTCACCTGCGCATGCCTGTTGCCGGCGAAGCGGTGCTGCACGTCGGGCGGCACGAACGCGGCGAGCGTCGTCTCGAAATATTCCTTCAGCGCGGCCTGGTGCGGCAGGATCGCCATCGCGCGTCCGCCCAGCACGTAGGACGGCCGCACGACGATGGGGAAGCCGATCTTCTCGCTTTCGATCAGAGCCTGCTCGATGGAATAGGCGATGCCGTTCTCCGGCTGGCGCAGATTGAGCTTCTCCACCAGCGTCTTGAAGCGGTCGCGGTCCTCGGCGAGGTCGATGGCGTCCGGAGACGTGCCAAGGATCGGCACGTTTTCGTCGTGCAGCGCCTGGGCGAGCTTCAGCGGCGTCTGCCCGCCGAACTGCACGATCACGCCTTTCAGCTTGCCGTTGGACGCTTCCGTCTGGATGACGGCAAGCACGTCCTCCGGCGTCAGAGGCTCGAAATAGAGCCGGTCGGACGTGTCGTAATCGGTCGAAACCGTCTCCGGATTGCAATTGATCATGATGGTTTCGTCGCCGGCCTTCGAGAGCGAGAAGGCGGCGTGGCAACAGCAATAATCGAATTCGATGCCCTGGCCGATGCGGTTCGGGCCGCTGCCGAGAATGACGATCTTCTCGCGCTCCGTGGGCGCCGCTTCGCAGACGGATCTGCCGCCAAGCGGGCTCTCATAGGTCGAATACATGTAGGCGGTAGGCGATGGGAACTCCGCGGCGCAGGTGTCGATGCGCTTGTAGACCGGGCGCACGCCGAGGCTGCGGCGCTTCTGCGACACCTCTGCCTCGGTCAGCCCGGACAAATAGGCGAGCCGCGCGTCGGAAAAGCCCATGGCCTTGAGATCGCGGAAGGCGCGTTCGGTTCCGGGCAAGCCATGCGCGCGGACCTTGGCCTCCATGTCCACGATTTCCTGCAGCTGCGCGATGAACCAGGGATCGATGCGGCACGAGGCGAAGATCTGTTCGTGATCGACGCCGAGGCGGAGCGCCTGGGCGACTTTCAGGATGCGGTCGGGGGACGGCGTGCCGAGCGCCTCGCGGATGACGTTCTTGTCGTCGCCCTTGCCGAGCCCTTCCAGCACGAAATCGTCGAGGCCGGTCAGCCCCGTCTCCATCGAGCGCAGCGCCTTCTGCAGGCTCTCCTGGAAGGTGCGCCCGATGGCCATCGCCTCGCCCACGGATTTCATGCACGTGGTCAGCGTCGTAGGCGCGCCGGGAAACTTCTCGAAGGCGAAACGCGGGATCTTCGTCACCACGTAGTCGATGGAGGGCTCGAAGGAGGCGGGCGTCGCGCCCTTGGTGATGTCGTTGTCGAGTTCGTCGAGCGTGTAGCCGACCGCGAGTTTCGCCGCCACCTTCGCGATGGGAAAGCCCGTCGCCTTCGACGCGAGCGCCGAGGACCGCGACACGCGCGGGTTCATCTCGATCACGACAAGCTTGCCGTCCGACGGATTGACCGCGAACTGCACGTTCGAGCCGCCCGTCTCCACGCCGATCTCGCGCAAGACCGCGATCGAGGCGTTGCGCATGATCTGGTATTCGCGGTCGGTCAGCGTCAGCGCGGGCGCAACCGTGATGCTGTCGCCGGTGTGCACGCCCATCGGATCGATGTTCTCGATGGAGCAGACGATGATGCAGTTGTCCTTCGTGTCGCGGACGACCTCCATCTCGTACTCTTTCCAGCCGAGCACCGATTCCTCGATCAGGATCTGGGTGGTCGGGGAGGCTTCGAGGCCGCGCTCGGCGATATGCATGTATTCTTCGCGGTTGTACGCGATGCCGCCGCCCGTTCCGCCAAGCGTGAAGGACGGCCGGATGATAGCGGGGGGCGGCACGTAGTCGAGCGCCGCCGCCGCCTCCGAAAGGTTATGCGCAAGCATGGAGCGCGGCGTCGCGAGCCCGATCTTGCGCATCGCCTCGCGAAACAGGAGCCGGTCCTCCGCCTTGTCGATGGCCTGCGCCTTCGCGCCGATCATCTCGACGCCATACCGCTCCAGCGTGCCGTCGCGGGCGAGCCTTAGCGACGTGTTGAGCGCCGTTTGGCCGCCCATGGTCGGCAGAAGAGCCATCCGCTCGCCCGGATGCTCGCGCCTCTCGCGCTCGATCACCTTCGTGACCATCTCGGGCGTGATCGGCTCGATATAGGTCGCATCCGCCAATTCCGGATCCGTCATGATCGTCGCTGGATTCGAATTGATGAGGACGATTCGGTAGCCCTCGGCGGCGAGCGCCTTGCAGGCCTGCGTGCCGGAATAATCGAATTCGCTGGCCTGGCCGATCACAATTGGACCAGCCCCAATGATGAGGATGGAGTCGATATCTGTCCGTCTGGGCATTCTTCAAGCGCTCGGGTTGTCGAGGCGTTATAAAGGAAGCGGCGCGGGTTTCAACAACAGCTTAAGATAGCCATGCGGCACAACGGCATGGCTGGCGGAGACGGCGCGGCTTCGGCGCGTTAAATTCCGCTAACCCCGGCGGGTGGGATGAAGGTTCCGCCGATTCGCGCATTCTTCCGAACGCCGCCGGATTGAAAGCGTCCCGCATGACGCCGCCGAAGTTGCAGACGCGGCCAAAAAGCCGCCATCCGCCGCGCTCACGCGGGTAGCGCAGCGCGACCGCATCCATTATCATGCGCGCCATGACCGATTTTTCACTCGCCAGCGCATTTCCTCCCGCTTCCGAGGCGGATTGGCGCGCCATCGCCGCAAAGGCGCTCAAGGGCGCAAGCTTCGACGCTCTCAAAACCCCGCTTTACGAGGGCTTCCACACCGAGCCTCTCTATACCGGGCATGGCGGCGCGCCGGCGCTGCACGGCAATCGCGGATGGCTGATCGTCCAGCCCTTTGTTGACGAAAAGCAGGCGGCGGACGATCTCGACGGCGGCGCGAACGCGTTTTCCCTCGATTTCGGCGCCTGTCCCGCCATTGAGACGAAGGACGGCGCGCTGTCCTGTCTCGGCGCGGGCGCGCTGTTCCTTGCGCCGGGCGCGGCGGCGGCCGAAGCCGCGCTCGTCCTTGCCGCAAAAGGCGACGCGAGCGGGCTTCGCGGATCGGCTGGATTCGATCCGCTCACGGTGTTTGCGCTTTCCGGCGAGTTTCCGGCCGAGCGGCCTGCGCTCTTCGCCGATACTGTGGACGCGGCCTTCCATCTTCGCGAGCGCTGCCCCTTCTTCGTCCCGTTCCTGGCCAGTGGAACGGCGTGGAACGGCGCGGGCGGCTCGGCGACCGAGGAACTCGCCTTCACGCTCGCGGCTGGCGTCTCCTATTGGCGCGCGCTGGCCGAGGCCGGCATGCCCACGGGCGCGGCCGCGCGATGCATCGGCTTCTCGCTCTCCGCCTCGTCCGACATCTTCATTACGATTGCGACGTTCCGCGCCATGCGCCTCCTTTGGGCGCGCGCGCTTGCCGCCGCTGGCGAAAGCCCCAATGCCGGCCTGCTGCTGCTCGCAAAAATGTCGTCGCGCATGGTGAGCGCCTACGATCCGCATGTGAACCTGCTTCGCGCGACGGCGGCGGCTTTTGGCGCGGGCGCCGGCGGCGCGTCGGGCGTCGAACTTCTGCCCTACGGCAGCGCGAGCGGCGGCTCGGACGAACTCGCCCGGCGGATCGCGCGCAACATCAACCTCGTGCTGCAGCTTGAGGCGTGGCTGCCCGCCGTGGCCGATCCCGCCGCCGGTTCGGCTTACGTCGAAGCGCTGACCTCGCAGCTTGCGGCGGCGGCCTGGGGGTTGTTCCGCGAGGTCGAGGCGAAGGGCGGGCTCGCCGCCGCGCTCGAACGCGGCTTCATCGCCGAAAAGCTCCGCCGCCCCGCGGAATTGCAGGCGCGCGCCATCGCGCGGCGGCGCGAGAAGATCACGGGCGTTTCCGTCTTCCCCAATCTTTCGGAGACCGCGCCCTCTTTTGCGGCGCCCGCGCGCGCCGAAAGCGGCGCCGTGACTGCGTCCGAACTGGCGCTGCCGCCAGCCGGCAAGGGCGAGCGCTTCGCCGCGCTCGTCGCCGCCGCATCGAATGGAGCGCCCCTTTCCGAGCTTCGCGCGGCTTCCCGCATCGTCTGCGATCTGGCCTTTGCGCCGATTGACGCCGGCAGACGGGACGCCGAGCCCTTCGAGACGCTCAGGCAGCGCGCCGACATTGCGCTGGCGAGCATCGGCTCGCGCCCGCCGATCTTCCTTGCGCTGCTTGGCAAGCCCGAAGAATACCGTGCGCGCGCCATTTGGGTGCAGGGCTTTTTCGCCGCCGGCGGCATCCAGGTTCTCGTTCCCGATCAGGCCTTCGACAATACCGAAGCGCTGGCGGAAGCCTTCAAGCGCAGTCCCGCGCCCGTCGCGTGCTTATGCGCGTCGAACGGCGTCTACGCGTCCGCGAAAGGCGCCGCCGCCGCTTTGAAGCAGGCCGGCGCGGTGCAGGTCTATCTCGCGGGGCCGGCCTCGATCCTGAAGACGCTCGACGCTGCCGACCGGGGCGCCATCGACCGGCTCATCTACGAAGGGTGCAACGCGCTTGCGGTGCTTGAGGAAGCGCAGCGCGTGTTGCGGGTGGAGGAGTTGTCCGAAGCTGCCGATTTCGAGGCGGTGGAGGAAGGCTTCGAGGTCTATGCCGAGGTCGAGGCCTCGTCTTACTGAAATGGGGCCTTGGAGGGCCATGATATGACCCAATCTTCATTGCCCGATTTCTCGAAAATCGAGTGGCAGGCGCCAGACCTCGAAGCGGCGCCAAGCGGCGGCGGAGCCGAGACGCCGGAAGGAATCGCGCTGAAGCCCCTCTATGGGCCGGTGGACATTGAGGGCCTCGATTTCCTCGACACCTATCCGGGCCTGCCTCCGTTCCTGCGCGGGCCGTACCCGACGATGTACGTCCAGCAGCCCTGGACGGTCCGGCAATATGCGGGCTTTTCGACCGCCGAGGATTCGAACGCGTTCTACCGCCGCAACCTCGCCGCCGGCCAGAAGGGCCTCTCCATCGCCTTCGACCTCGCTACCCATCGCGGCTACGACAGCGACCACCCGCGCGTGACGGGCGACGTCGGCATGGCGGGCGTGGCCATCGATTCGATCTACGACATGCGCACGCTGTTCGACGGCATCCCGCTCTCCGACATGAGCGTGTCGATGACCATGAACGGCGCGGTGCTGCCCATCCTCGCTCTCTTCATCGTCGCGGGCGAAGAGCAGGGCGTTTCGCCGAAGCAGCTTTCGGGCACGATCCAGAACGACATCCTGAAAGAGTTCATGGTGCGGAACACCTACATCTATCCGCCCCTGCCTTCGATGCGCATCATCTCGGACATCTTCGCCTACACATCCGCGAACATGCCGAAATTCAACTCGATCTCGATCTCCGGCTATCACATGCAGGAGGCGGGCGCGACGGCGGATCTCGAACTCGCCTATACGCTCGCCGACGGCGTGGAATATGTGCGCGCCGGCAAGGCTACCGGCCTCGACATCGATGCGTTCGCGCCACGCCTCTCCTTCTTCTGGGCCATCGGCATGAACTACTTCATGGAAGTCGCCAAGATGCGCGCCGGCCGCGCGCTGTGGGCGCGGCTCATGAAGGCCGAGGGCGCGAAGAGCGAGAAATCCATGAGCCTTCGCGCGCACTGTCAGACGAGCGGCTGGTCGCTGACCGCGCAGGACGTGTTCAACAATGTGACGCGCACCTGCGTCGAAGCCTTCGCCGCGACGCATGGCGGTACGCAATCGCTGCACACCAACGCGCTCGACGAAGCGCTGGCGCTGCCGACCGATTTCTCCGCGCGCATCGCCCGCAACACGCAGCTCTTCATCGAGTATGAGACGGGTACGACGCGCGCGATCGACCCGTGGGGCGGCAGCTATTACGTCGAGCGGCTGACCCACGAGCTTGCGAAAAAGGCGTGGGAGCACATCGAGGAAGTCGAGCGGCTGGGCGGCATGGCGAAGGCCATCGAAGCGGGCGCGCCGAAGATGCGCATCGAGGAGGCCGCCGCGCGTACTCAGGCCCGCATCGACGGCGGCAAGCAGGTCATCGTCGGCGTGAACAGATATCAGCCGGAGAACGAAGCGCCCATCGCGGTTCTGAAGGTCGACAATTCCGCCGTGCGCGCGCGCCAGATCGAGAAGCTCGCGCGGCTCCGCGCCGAGCGCGATCTGAAGGCCGTGGAGGCCGCGCTGGCCGCGCTCACCAATGCGGCGGCGAGCGGAACCGGCAACCTCCTGGAGCTTTCCGTGAACGCGGCGCGCGCCATGGCGACGGTCGGCGAAATCTCCGATGCGCTGGAGAAGGTCTACGGCCGCCACCGCGCCGAGACGCGGGCCATTTCAGGCGTCTACCGCCAGGAGATCGGGCAGATGGATGACAAGGTGCGCCGCGTGATCGCGCTATGCGAAGCCTTCGAGGGCAATGAGGGGCGCAGGCCGCGCATCATCGTGGCGAAGGTCGGCCAGGATGGGCACGACCGCGGGCAGAAGGTGATCGCGTCCGCCTTCGCCGATCTCGGCTTCGATGTCGATATCGGCGCGCTGTTCGCGACGCCCGCCGAGGTGGCGCGGCAGGCGGTGGAGAACGACGTGCATATCGTCGGCGTGTCGTCGCTCGCGGCGGGTCACCTGACGCTCGTGCCCGAGCTGAAACGCGAGCTGGAGGCGCAGGGCCGCCCGGACATCCTCATCGTGGCCGGCGGCGTGATCCCGCCGGACGACTACGCCGCGCTGTACAAGGCCGGCGCCGTGGCGATCTTCGGCCCCGGCACCAACATCGCCGACGCCGCGGCGGACCTGCTCGGCAAGCTCAACGCGCATCTCGGCTATGTGCGCGAGGCGGCGGAGTAGAAGCATCGTTCCTCATCCCGTTGGGACTCGACAATCGGAGGCTGCAAGCGTTATCTAAACGAATTCAAGTAACTTGCTTTCTCCGGTATTTCGATGAACAAAAGCCAAGCGACAAGCGGGTTCGATACGGGATCTGAGATGGGTCCCGACTTTTTCATTGGCCGGGCCGGCCAGGACTCCGAAGTCGCAAAACATATCGCGCTTATTTTAGAAGATGCCGGGCGACGGGTCCTCATCCAGGACTGGGACTTCACAAACCGCTCCTATTTGGAGCGGATGTATTCCGCATTTAAATCGGGCGCGCGAACCATTGCGCTTCTGTCGCCGGATTATCTCGCAAATGATCATTGCGCAGCGGAATGGCAAAATGCGGTAGCAGAACTGGGCTTTTCCTTAACTCTTTCACAGCTAAATCTACCTCAGGTTGCAGCTTGTGCAGCTTCAGATTGAAAAAAAACCGGGCTTTTTGCAAAACGAACCCAATAGAGTTAATTGCCGGTGTAAGCTGATGGACGCTTCGGCGTTGCATCCCGCAATTGAAGAAAGACGGTGGGCGGTGAACGATCAGGCGGCTTTCTGGGATGAGCGCTACAAGGGCGACGGCTTCGCATTCGGCACGGCGCCGAACGCGTTTCTCGTATCCCAGGCGCAATATTTGAAGCCGGGCCAGCGCGCGCTGGCGCCGGGCGACGGCGAGGGCCGAAACGGCGTGTGGCTCGCCGAGCAGGGGCTGATCGCCGACACGGTCGATGTCTCGCCGCTTGGCGTGGCGAAGGCGAAAAAGCTCGCGCAGACGAGCTGCGTCAGCATCCACGCCATCGAGGCCGATCTGCTGACGTGGAACTGGCCGCACGAGGCCTACGACATCGTCGCCGCGCTTTTCATCCACTTCTTCGACGCAGACCGGCCGCGCATGCACCGCGCGATGCTCGACGCGCTGAAGCCCGGCGGCGTTCTCATTCTCGAAGCCTTCCGGCCGGAGCAACTCGAAATCCAGAAGACGTACCGCTCCGGCGGCCCCAAGACCGCCGATATGCTTTATTCGAAGGAGAAGCTCAGCCGCGATTTCGCCGGCGCCGAAGTCCTACTTTTGGAGGAAGCGACGGTCGAACTCGACGAAGGCCACCGCCACAAAGGGCCGGCCGCTGTGATCCGCACCGTCGTCAGGAAGCCGGGGTAAGCGGCCATGCAGGCGCTGAAGCTCGCCTATTCTCCCGCAGCGCTGTGCCTCTGGGCCGTCGCGATCTGCATCGGCTTCTCGGTCGCGGGCTCGGACGCGGACCGCATGGTCGCCATCCGCCTGGAGTCGAAATTCGGCTGGGCGCGGACGACCTTTCCCATTCACATGAAGCGCTGGGACGAAAAGTTGTACGTGCTTCTGTCACAGCGCGCCAAGACCGACATGGCCGAGTTTCTGAAAAGCGCCGAGCAGGACGCCAACGCCAAGCCCATCGAGGAGGAGGCGAACTGGAAGCCCTACACCGAGGCGGTCGGCTATCTCGAACAGTTCCGCACGCCCTCGCATGTGAGCTATCTCGAAGTCGCGACAGTGACGCAGGGCGACGCGCAGCCGGTCATCGGGTTTCGCGCCGTCAATTACGACAAGAGCGCGGGCAAGGAGATCGGGCTTGCCGACCTGCTCGAAGGGGCCTCGGATCGCTCCAACGCGCTGGAGGCGCTGGCAGGCTACGCACGGGCGGATATCAAGGGGCAGACCGGCGAGGAGGAGGAGAGCGACGCGCTGCTCGACCTCACGAAGGCGGATTTGAGCGTCTATGAGAAATTCACGCTCTGCCCTTCAACAAAGATGGGGAAGGCGGCCGGCCTGACCATCCATTTCCCGCCGGCGGCGGAAGGCCCCTACGCCGGCAGCGATTTTCACGTCACGGTTCCATACACCGTTTTCGCGAAGTTCCTAAAGCCCGGCATGAAGCCGATGTTCTCCGGCGAGCCCCGAGCCACGCCTGTGTCGCTGCAGGACGCCAGAGTTCGTAACACCGGATCCGGATGAATTGTTCACTGCGATTGCGTTCATCCCGAGCACCCTCCCGGCTTCATTCCCGTGAAAGAGCGCGTGAAAAAATCGGGTTGCTCTGACTTCGTTGTCATAGCCGCCCTTAAGGCGGCTATTCGTTAAAATAATATGCAGAGGCAATAGCTTAATTGATTGCCGGGTCAAGCCAGGCCATGACAAAAGGGGCAACGCCGATTTTTTCACACGCTCAAAAGCGGAAATCCAGTAATTCCAAACGTCGAATGCTGGGTCCTGCCTTCGCGGGGACGGCCGAAAGCGGGTCGCGTCCAAAATCGCAAGCTGTGGATTGCGGCGCTTTCCGATGCGGCGTTTGGCGCAACTTGCCGCAAGCTTTGTGTGATGATTCGGTCAAAGGGGGGACTATGGCCAAGGCGAAATCGTCCGAGCGCAATTTCACGGTCGATATGTGGTGGACCGATCTGCACGATGTCGAGATCGGGTTTTTCATCCATTCCCGCCACCGCGCGAAATCGCGGCAGTTCACGCAGGATTCCGACATGATCGGGGAAGTTCTGGAGGGCGGCGAGCGGACAGCGCTCATCTCCTATCGCGAGGGGCTCTGGAAATCGGAAAACCCCGGCGAAAAGCGCCTTGTGCTGAAGCTGTTCACGCCGTCGATGAACTGGCGCGCCAGCATGGATATGCTCGTCGGGCGCAGCGTGCAGCTTTCCACGGGCGCGGGCGGGTTTCCCGTCACGGCGTTCTCCATCCACATCGAAGGCCTCGATCAGGTCATCCAGCTCGAACGCTCGGCGCGGAAATGGCCGGGCCTGCCGGAGCAATTCTCGTTCTTCCTGATGGAGGACGGCGAGGCGAGGCTCTACCGCCTGCGCCAGGATTCGATCGACATCAGCGGCGACTACACACTTTACGACCAGACCGGCGAGAAGATCGGGCGATTGACCGGCCACATTTTCGATCTAGGCGGCAAATGGACTGTGAGCGTGAGCGAGGGGCGGTCCGCGCATCTGGCGACGATGCTGCAACTCGTCAGCGCCATGCTGAAGTTCAACGCCGCGGCGCGCCGCCATGTGAACCGGCTGACGCATGAGGTCGAAAGCGGCGCCATAAAGCTCGCCCTGGAGAAGCAGGAAGCCGACCTCTATTTGAACCCGCGGCGCCCGCATTGACGCTGGCGGCGGCCTTACCGGCGGCGATGGCGGCGCCGGGCCTCAGGCTTGCGAGCAGTCGAAGCAGATGCTCCCTTTTGAGCGCGATGCAGCCTTCCGTCGGCGCCAATCCGGGCCGGGCGGCATGCAGGAAAATCGCACTGCCCCGCCGCCGAACCCTCGGCGCAAGGTTGTAGTCGAGAATGGCGAGCACATCGTAGAGGCGATCGTCACGCCAAAGGCTTTCGGCGCTCGCAGGGTAAGGCAGCGTTACCTTGCGATTGTAATTCCGGTCGGCGGAGGCGTCGCACCAGCCGAAATCGGGCCGAAGCGTCTCGATGCGCAGCGCCGTTTTCGGCCGCCTCACCCGGTCCGGCCGGTAGTACGCCTTTGTGAGACGCCAGACGCCCGCGGGCGTCGCGCCGTCGCCTTCTTTCTTCAGGGCGCGCAAGCCGCCCTTTCCAAGCGCCGCCGGAAATTGTAAATTTCCAAAAGTGAGGACTCCGGACGCCGCCGCCCCGGAAGTCGTAAAAAGGAGCAAGGTTCGTTTTCGCGATATTTCTTGCGGTTTTTGCGGTAAATTTTGAATTCGCACAACTCACACGTTGCGATCGAAAAGATCGGCCCTTAAATCAGAAATGTGCTTTTGAGCGGAGTCAATCATGAGCAATACGCGCAATATCCTGGTTGTCGACGATGATCAAGACCTTGCGCTGTCGCTGGCGGAGCAGCTCGCGCTGCACGAAGAGTTCGAGACGCACGTCGCTCATAGCGCCGCGCAGGCCTTCGCCGCCGTGAAAAGCAAGCACACCGACCTTGTTCTCCTCGATGTCGGCCTGCCCGACATGGATGGGCGCGAGGCTTGCCGCCTGTTGCGCAAGAATAATTTCAAGCATCCCATCATCATGCTGACGGGCCACGACACCGATTCCGACACCATCCTCGGCCTGGAATTCGGGCGCGAACGATTACATCACGAAGCCATTCCGCTTCGCCGTGCTGCTGGCCCGCATCCGCGCGCAGCTTCGCCAGCACGAGCACAGCGAGGAGGCCGTCTTCACCATAGGCGAGTATTCGTTCCGGCCGGCGGCCAAGATGCTGGTCGATAAGAAGGGCGGGAAGGTGCGCCTCACCGAGAAAGAAACGTCGATCCTGAAGTATTTATACCGCGCGGGCGAAAAAGTTATATCGCGCGACGTGCTCCTGCACGAGGTTTGGGGCTACAACGCAGGCGTAACGACGCATACGCTTGAGACGCACATCTACAGGTTGAGGCAGAAGATCGAGCGCGACCCATCGCGCGCGGAGCTGCTTATTACAGAGGCGGGCGGCTATAAGCTGATACCGTGACGTTTTTGCCGCGTTCCCAGCCTGAACGCCGTCGCCGCGTTGCTTAATCTCTCGAATCGACCAACACTTGAAAAAGTTTCAGTTGAGTAAAGGAGTGAGCCAACCAGCCAGGCAGGTGAATGCATGCTCGACCAGAAAATCGAGCTCCTACAGAGCGTCCCTCTGTTTGCGGGTCTTTCGGAGGACCTTTTGAGCGCCGTCGCCGATTGCGGCCAGAAAAGCTTTTTCGAGGCCGGCGAAAATCTCATCCAGGAGGGCGAGGCCGGAAGCATTGCTTATCTCATCATGACCGGCAAGGCGGGTTGTAAACGGCACGAAGGCGCCGAGACAATCGATGAGGATTTGTGGCCCGGAACGCTTGTCGGAGAGTTGGGAATGCTGGTCGAGACGGTGCATAACGTCACCGTCACCGCGAAGGACCGTCTTCGTGCGCTCGCCTTCCACCGCGAGACTTTCCATACCGTGATGGAGTCGCATCAGGATCTCGCGCGGCATATCGCCGAAAAGCTTCTTGTCCGGCTGCACGGCTTGGCGTCCCAGATACGCAAGGTCGACGCCAAGCTGGCGGAAATGGAAAAGGCAGCTTAAACTCGTCGACCGGCCATCGCGCGCGACGGCGAAGCCGGGGCATTGCGTTGCCGGCTTCAGCCTTTGTTGCCGCTGCGATCCCAGAAGGCTTTGATTTTGGCCAGGAAGTTGACCGTTTCGGGGTGCGTGGAGTTCGACCGAGGCCTTTTCGAACTCCTTCAGAAGCTCTTTCTGCTTGCGTGAAAGGTTCTGCGGCGTCTCCACCTCGACCTGCACGTAAAGATCGCCGGTCAGCTTCGACCGCAGCACCGGCATGCCCTTGCCGCGCATGCGGAATTGCTTGCCCAACTCGGTCCCTTCGGGAATTTTCACCCGCGCGCGGCCCCCGTCGATGGTCGGCACTTCGATCTGGCCTCCGAGCGCCGCGGCCGGCATCGTGATCGGAACCCGGCAGAAGAGATCCGCCCCGTCGCGCTGGAAAATATCGTCCGGCAGGATCGACAGGAAGATGTAAAGGTCGCCGGCCGGTCCGCCGCGAATGCCCGCCTCGCCCTCTCCGGCGAGCCTGATCCGCGTCGAATCCTCGACGCCAGCTGGAATGTTCACCGCCAAGGTGCGCTCGCGCGTCACGCGCCCGCTGCCGGAGCAAGCCTGGCAGGGCTTCTGGATGATCTCGCCGCGGCCCTGGCATGTCATGCAGGTGCGTTCGATGGTGAAGAACCCCTGGCTTGCGCGCACTTTGCCGAAACCCTGGCAGGTTGGGCAGGTCACGGGGCTCGACCCGGCTTCCGCGCCGGCGCCGCCGCAAGCCTCGCAAGTAACGGAGGCCGGAACCCGGATTTGAGCCGTCTTGCCGGTGAAAGCCTCGCCGAGCGTAATCTCCATGTTGTATTTGAGATCGGAGCCCCGCTCCTTGGCGCTTCGCCCGCGGGTGCGGCGGCCGCCCATGAACTCGCCGAAGAGGTCGTCGAAAATCTCCGACATGGAGGCCGAGAAATCCGTGCCGAAGCCGTATCCCGCGCCATTCGCGCCGGGGCCTTCGAACGCCGCGTGCCCGAACTGGTCGTAGGCCGCGCGTTTCTGCGGATCCTTCAACGCCTCATAAGCCTCGTTCACTTCCTTGAAGCTGATTTCGGCCGTGCTGCTCCCCGGATTACGATCCGGGTGATATTCCTTCGCGAGCTTCCGGAAAGCGCTTTTGATTTCGTGATCGGCTGCGCCCTTCTTCAGTCCGAGCACCTCGTAGTAATCGCGCTTCATGGTCTCTTCTTAGGATCCTCGATCATCGAAGCTTCAGGGCAATGAAGAAAAGATGAGCTCAAGCTTTTCAAGTATACTTATAGCGCACGCTTGGCGATGTGGCTAGCGAGCAGAGAAAACGGGAGAGCGCCCTGGCTCTCCCGTTGTATTTCTACGCTGATTTTTTCTTGCCGTCGTCCTTGACTTCCTCGAACTCAGCATCGACGACGCCGTCGGAGGAAGCGCCGCCGGCCGCATGCGTCCCGCCTGCCGCGTGGGGCGCTTCAGTGGCGCCGCCCCCCGCCTGCCGGTACAGCGCTTCGCCAAGCTTCATGGAGACCTTCGCGAGTTCGTCCGCCTTGGCGCTGATGATCGCGGCGTCTTCACCTTCAGCGGCCTTCTTGAGTTCCGCCAGCGCGGCCTCGACCCCCTTCTTGTCGGCTTCCGGAACCTTGTCGCCGAGTTCCACGAGGGTCTTTTCCGTCGAGTGAATGAGCGCATCGGCCTGGTTCTTGGCCTCCACCGTCTCGCGGCGCGTCTTATCCGCCGCGGCGTGCGCTTCCGCATCCTTGACCATGCGGTCGATTTCGGTATCGCTCAGTCCGCCGGACGCCTGGATGCGGATCGACTGCGCCTTGTTCGTGGCCTTGTCGAGCGCGGACACGTTCACGATGCCGTTGGCGTCGATGTCGAACGTCACCTCGATCTGCGGCACGCCGCGCGGCGCAGGCGGGATGCCGACAAGGTCAAACTGGCCAAGCATCTTGTTGTCGGCCGCCATCTCGCGCTCGCCCTGGAATACGCGGATCGTCACCGCGTTCTGATTGTCCTCGGCGGTCGAGAAGACCTGGCTCTTCTTGGTCGGGATCGTGGTGTTGCGGTCGATCAGCCTCGTGAACACGCCGCCCAGCGTCTCGATGCCGAGCGAAAGCGGCGTCACGTCGAGCAGCAGCACGTCCTTCACGTCGCCCTGGAGCACGCCGGCCTGGATCGCAGCGCCCATTGCCACCACTTCGTCCGGGTTCACGCCCTTGTGGGGCTCCTTCCCGAAGAAGTTCTTCACGACCTGCACGATTTTCGGCATGCGCGTCATGCCGCCGACGAGCACCACCTCGTCGATTTCGCCGGGTTTCAGCGACGCGTCGCGCAGCGCAGCGTCGCAGGGGCCGATCGTCTTCTGAATGAGATCGTCAACGAGACTCTCGAGCTTCGCCCTCGTGAGCTTCATGGTGAGATGCTTCGGTCCGCTCGCATCGGCCGTGATGAACGGCAGGTTGATCTCGGTCTGCTGGGCGCTCGAAAGCTCGATCTTCGCCTTTTCGGACGCTTCCTTCAGGCGCTGCAGCGCGAGCTTATCCTTACGCAGGTCGATGCCGATCTCGCGCTTGAACTCGCTCGCGAGATAATCGACAAGGCGCATGTCGAAGTCTTCGCCGCCGAGGAACGTGTCGCCGTTCGTCGACTTTACCTCGAAGACGCCGTCGCCGATCTCAAGGACCGATATATCGAAGGTGCCGCCGCCAAGGTCGTACACGGCGATGGTCTTGGAATTCTTCTTCTTGTCGAGGCCGTAGGACAGCGCGGCCGCCGTCGGCTCGTTGATGATGCGCAGCACTTCGAGGCCCGCGATCTTGCCGGCGTCCTTCGTGGCCTGCCGCTGGGCGTCGTTGAAGTATGCCGGGACGGTGATTACGGCTTTCTCGACCTTTTCCCCGAGATAAGCCTCGGCCGTTTCCTTCATCTTCTGAAGGATGAACGCCGAAATCTGCGAGGGCGAATATTTCTTGCCGTGGCTTTCGACCCAGGCATCGCCATTGTCGCCGCGAATGATCTTGTAGGGCACAAGGCCCATGTCCTTCTTGACCATCTCGTCTTCAAACCGGCGGCCGATGAGACGCTTGATCGCAAAGAAGGTGTTTTCAGGATTTGTGACCGACTGGCGCTTCGCGGGCAGGCCGATCAAACGCTCGCCGTCGGTTGTGAAAGCGACCATGGACGGCGTCGTGCGCATGCCCTCCGAGTTTTCGATCACCTTGGGATGGCTACCTTCCATCACGGCCACGCAAGAGTTGGTCGTGCCCAGGTCAATGCCAATCACTTTCGACATAGTTCAGAACCTCGTGCTGCTCATCTAGCTGCGAGACGTCAAGCTGCGTGCAGCCAGCGACCCCGTTTGTACTTAGTTGACTATCCGTCCCGCGCCGAGATGCTTATCTCGAATTAGCGTTCATATAGGGGAGCGCACAGACACGCGCAAGCGCTTGCGGCCCGGTGCAAGGCTCTGAAGGCGCTTCACGAACAGATTATTGCATTTCGGGCCAAGGTGCGGCGGCGAAGCAGTCTTTTTGCCGCAGAAACGGGCCGGTTCGTTGCTGAGGCGCGACGGCGTGGCGCTTTGAATTACACTTGCGCCCACGTTCACACAGGGCGATGATGGGAGGTTTTTTAACAATGGCTTAGGAGGCGCCCATGAGCGACACTACACCCAGCGCGTTTGGCCCGGCGGGCAGGCTTTCGCCCCAACCGCATTCGCCTTCCGGGCTTCTCCCTTTCACAAGTTTCTCCAGACACGAACTTAACGCCATTTTCTCTCTATACGGCGCCAAGGTGGCGGCTGGCGAGTGGCGCGACTATTCCATCGATTTCCTGAAGGATCGCGCCGTTTTCTCGGTTTTCAGGCGCAGCTCGGAACGTCCGCTGTACCGCATCGAGAAGGATCCCAAGCTCACGAAGCGCCAGGGCGCGTATAGCGTCGTCGCGATGACGGGCCTCATCTTGAAGCGGGGGCACGACCTCGGCAAGGTGTTGCGCGTTCTCGACCGCAAGCTGTCCGTGGTGCAGGCTTAATCGTCGCAGGGCCGGTTTGCGCCGCCGCGTCAGCGGGTCGCGACGATAAAAAGCCGCGGGTAAGGCAGAATCACCGCGCCGTCCGGCAGCGGCTTGTACGACTTCGCCAGCGTCATCTTATACACGCCAATGAAGGCCTGCTGCTCCTTGTCCGTCAGCGGCTTCAGGAACGGGATCAGCCCGGTGCCGCGCACCCACTCGACGATGGCGTCCACGCCGCCCGCCAGCGGATGATAATAAGTTGTGCGCCATATTTCGACGCGCGAGCAATGCGGCTTCAGGAGAGAGTAATACCAGCCGGCGCTGCGAAGCGCCGTGCGTGCGCGCGTGGCCTTGGCGAGTTTGTCGATGAAAGGCGGGCTTTCGGCGACCTCGCACATCGCGGCGTGCGACGGCTCGTCGAGATTGTCGGGCATCTGGATCGCGAGACTGCCCCAGGGCGCAAGCCGCTCGGCAAGCCGCCTGAATACGCGCTCGTGATTGGGGACCCATTGGAACACCGCGTTCGCGAACAGGAGATCCCACGGCCCCGGCTCATTCCAGTCCTCGACCTGTCCCAGCCGGAACTGCACATAAGGAAGACGCTCCCGCGCAGCCGCGATCATGTCTGCGGAATTGTCCACGCCCACGATCCGCGCATAGGGGAAATGCTCGACCAGCAGCTCCGTTGAATTGCCGGGGCCGCAGCCAAGATCCGCCGCCGCCGCGACGCGCACGGTCGGAACCGCCTGCATCAGATCGCGCGCCGGCCGGGTGCGCTCGTCCTCGAACTTCAGATATTGCTCGGATGACCAAGTCATTGCCGCCCCCATTCGCTTTTAACAAAGTGAGGCGCGCGGAGAGGCGCCGTCAAGTCTTGCGAAAAATGTGAAGCGCCGTGTCGCCATAGGTCCGCGTGTCGAGGGGCTCCAAGGCCGCCGGCGCGGCAATTTCAGCGTCCGCCCGCTCTTCAAGCACGCAGATTGCGCCCGCCGAAAGCCATCCGCCCGCAAGCGCGGCGCCGAGCGCCAATTCGCCGAGACCCTTGCCATAGGGCGGGTCCGCGAAAAGAAGTTTAAAGGGTTGCATGGGCGACGCCGGGCCGAGCTTTGTGGCGTCGCGCCGCCAGAGCTTGCTGGCGCCGGTGAGGCCGAGCGTCTCGATGTTCTGCCGGATGGCGCCGCGCGCGTCCGCATCGTCCTCGACGAACAGGCAATAGGCGGCGCCGCGCGACAGCGCTTCGAGGCCGAGCGCGCCGGAGCCCGCGAACAGGTCGAGCACGCGCGCGCCTTCGAGGCCGAAGCCGTCCACGCCGTGCGCGAGGATATTGAAAAGGGATTCGCGCACGCGGTCGGAGGTCGGCCGGGTCGCCGTCCCCGGAGGAGCGGCGATGAACCGCCCGCGAAATCGTCCGCCGACGATCCTCATGCGTTCTCCTCGCCGGGCTTCGGCCTCGGTTTGTGCGGGCCGCCGGGTCGCGGGCCTTTCGCAGGGCCTTCCCGCCGCTTGAAGAGCTTCGCGCCTTCCGCGCGCCGCGCGCCGCCTTCGCGCTTCGGCCCCTTGAACCCCGCGCTAGCGTCACGCTTCGGGCCTTTGAAACCGGCGCCGCCTTCGCCCCTCGGCCCCTTGAAACCGCCGCCGCCTTCGCGTCGCGGCCCTTCAAAGCCAGCGCCCTCGCCGCGCCCCGGCCCCTTGAAGCTGGCGCCTTCGCTGCGCTGCGCGCCCTCGCGCTTCGGACCCTCAAAACCAGCGCCATCGTCGCGCCTCGAACTCTTAAAGCCTGCGCCGCCTTCGCGCCTTGGCCCCTTGAAACCGGCGCCCCGTCACGTCTCGGACCCTTGGAGCCGGCGCCCTCGTCGCGCCTCGGGCCTTTGTCGAAGGCGCGCTTAGCGCCGTCCCGGGGTCCCTCTCGCGAGAACCGCGTTTCGGATTGGCCTTCGCGGCGCTCGCGGAATTTGCCCGGCTCGCCGGCTTCACGGGCCTTGAAGGGGCGCCGTTCGCCCTGCGGTTTCTTGAAATTGGAGCGGGGGCGCTCCTCGCCTGCATCGCTACGCGGCGTCCAGGCGGGGCGTTCGCCCTTTTCCTCTCCTGGCCGGTTGCGGGGCTTGAATGTCCTGGGCGGCGCCGCTCCCCCGGAAGCGCGCCGTTCGGGTCTTTCGCCCTCATGCCGAGCGGGACGGCTGCGTTCCCGAGGCGCCGCGCCATCGCTATTTCTCGCGCGAAATGTCGGACGGTCCCCCGATCCGAAGCTTTTTCGAGGGGCGCCGTCGCGTTCTGGGCGGCCTCCTTCTTGCCGGGGCTTCTGCTCCGCGCCTTCGCCGTCGCGTGCGCGGAACGGGGGACGCTCGCCCGGCCGATGGCTCTTTCGAGGGGCGCCGTCGCGTTCTGGGCGGCCTCCTTCTTTCGTGAACCGGGGCTTCCGCTCCACGCCTTCGGCTGCGCCCGCGCGGAACCTGGGGCGCTCGCCCGAGTGGTCGCTCCTGCGCGGTGCGCTTCCGCGCTCGGCGCTGTCTCCCTCTTTCGCGAACCGGGGCTTGCGATCCGAGGCAAAGCCGGACGGCCGCTCGGGCCTTTCGCGCCGCGGCGCCCCTTCGCGCTCCGGCCGATCCTCACGGGAGCGGCGCGGTCTCTCGCCCCCCTCGCCGGATTTGAAACGATCGGGCTCCCGCTTCTTTTCGGGAATCAGGACCGCGGGCGCCGAGCCGTCGATGCTCAGCACGCGCCGGGGCCTCGCCGGTCGCTCTTCGAAATGCCGCTCGGGCCGTTCAGGGGGGGACGGCTTGCGGCGCAGATAGGTGGGCTTCGAGCGCGAGGGCTGAAGCCTCCGCTCCTCGCGCAAGGGCTCGCGCTTCACGCCGAGCTGCCGGGAAAGCCGCGGCCCGAGCTGATCCTTCAGGATACTCGTTTTCACTTCCTCGACTGCGCCGGGCTCCAGGTCGCCCAGCATGAACGGCCCGAACGAAACGCGGATCAGGCGGTTCACGGCCAGCCCAAGGTGCTCCATGATGCGGCGCACCTCGCGGTTCTTGCCCTCGCGGATGGCGAGCGTGATCCACACATTGTCGCCCTGCTCGCGTTCGAGCTTCGCCTCGATGGGGCCGTAGTTCACGCCGCCCGCGCGCAAGCCCGAAGCGAGCCCGTCGAGTTTCGCCTGCTCGATTTCGCCATAGGCGCGCACGCGGTAACGCCTGAGCCAGCCCGTGGACGGCAGTTCGAGATGGCGCGCAAGGTCGCCGTCATTCGTGAGGAGAAGAAGGCCCTCGGTGTTGAAATCGAGCCGGCCGATGGAAATCAGGCGCGGCAGTTCTTCAGGCAGCGCTTCGAAGACTGTCGGCCGCCCTTCCGGGTCTTTGTGGCTCGTGACGCGGCCCTTGGGCTTGTAATAGCGCCACAGGCGCGGCGCCTCCGGCTTCGCAAGGGGCTTCCCGTCCACGAGAATCGCGTCGCCGGGAGACACGTCGAGAGCCGCGCTTTCGATCGGGGCGCCGTTCACCGAAACGCGTTTTTCCCCAATCAAGACTTCGGCGTCGCGGCGCGAGCAAAGCCCAGATCTAGCAATGACTTTTGCGATTTGCTCAGCGCCAGCCTTGCCGTCTTCCGGTATTTCATCAGGTGCAGCCATGATCTCGACGAAAGAAAAGGGTTAACATCTGGCCGATGCTTGGTGATTCGGCCAAGAAGGAGAAAGATCTATGCGGCGTGAGAGGATCATAAAGGCGGTTAACAGTTTGCGCGAGGCGCTTCATGCGGCGCAAATCCGTGAATTGTTGCGCGTCGCGAGAACCGGCCAGCAGGCTGACGCCGTCAACCGCACGCAGCGCATCCTTCTCGCATATAATGAGTTCACGCGCCACTATCAGCAGTTCGGCGAGGAAGAAAAAGACCTCATGAACTTCTTCGGGCTTAACCCGCTCCTCGACATCGCCTTCTGGTCGGGCCTCATCGACGGCGAGCAGGCGGTGAACCGCAAGCTCCTTTCCGACGTCGATGTCGGCGCCTACAACGTCATTTTCGTCATGCCGAAGCTGCGCGAGCTGTTGACGCGCGACACCGACAAGGGCGAGCTGATCATCGCCGACGGCCAGGGCAATGAGCGCGAAATCAAGCGCGTGCGCCTCCTGATCGCGGAAAAGGAGCACTCGCTGACCGATCCGCAGATCGTCATCAACGTGATCCGCTCCATGGACGAGCTGTATTCGGCGCTGTCGACCTTGCATATCGACACGGGCGTCGGCCTCGCCATCGGCTCCATCGACTTGGGCAGCGCCAAGTCCTTCGACTTCTTCGGCGCGGCGCCCATCATGGAGGACGTGAACACGCTTCTCATCAACGTGTGGGACCGCATCAAATACGCGACCGAGGAAAATTTCCGCTATCAGATCGAGGTTGCGATGATGGCGGCGGGCTTCGTGGGCCGCCTCAAGGATGCGCAAAGCCCGCAGCAAATCCACGGCGAGGAGCAGACGCAGCGCACCACGCGCTCGGTTGCGAAGGCCATCGAGACGCTGTTCCGCTCCGGCGCCTACACCGAGGAGATGGACTCGCCGCGCGAAATCCGCGCGAGCCATGTGCTGACGCCGAAGACGCAGATGATCGAGTTCAAGCACGAGGAGCGCGCCGACGTGAAGCGCGAGGATCCGCGTCCGGCGCTGGAGCCGATTGCGGCAACCCCGTCGGCCGTCGCCGCCGCGGTTCCGAAGGCCGCCGAGATGCTGCGCGACCTCAAGGATCAGCTCGAAATGAAGGAGACCGCCGCCGCCGCGGCCGCCGAGTTTTAAGCCGCCAGCCTGGAGCGGCTGTTCCGCGATGTTGGCCGCTGTGCTAGATGAAAGGCGGACGCGTCGCCGTAAGCTCAAGCCGGCTCCATAAACCATGCGCGTATGGGCATTTCTATACCTGACCGCATTATCGCTCGCAGCGTTGGCGGCGCCTGCGAGCGCGTTTGCGCAGGAGATAGCCCTGCGCGTCAACGGTGAGCCGATAACCTCCCACGATATTGTCCAGCGGGCGCTGTTTCAGGCGCTGCCCACCCTTCAGCACCCGCATGGCGAATTCTTCGAACGCCTCGGCGCGCTGCTCGCCGGAGATAAGGCCAAGGAAGAGTACCAGCAGAAAATGGCCGCCGCTCAGCCGCACACCCCTATCGAGATCCAGCGGGCCTCGGAGCGCATCAAGAAGGAGCTGTTCGACGAGGCGGCGCTTCAAATCCTCTCCGAGCGGGCCGCCGTTTGGAAGGCTGCAATCGAGGCCGTGATCGGGGATAAGCTGAAACTGCAGGCAGCGAAGAGGCTCGGCATCGAAATCGGCGACGAGGACGTTGCGAAAAGCATCATGGTGGACAGGCTCGCCGAGGGCGAGGAGCCGGACGTGAACGCCTTCTATGCGCCAAGGGTGGCGTATGGCATCAGCCGCAAAACGTTCCAGGACATCATCCGCGCGCAGCTCGCGTGGCGCGCCGTGATGAACCGCACTTACGGGCCGGCGGCGCTTTGGGAACGAGACGCCGTGTATGAGGGGTTTTCGCGCGGGCTGCTGGAGAGATTGCGGCGGAGTGCGACCGTCGCTTTCGCGGAGGAGCGCCCGGCGGCGAGCCTGCGCTGAAGGCGCTTTGGATCCGGCCCCCGAGCGCCTCAACCGTGGCGTGACTCGGCAGACGGCGCCACAGGCCGATCTGCTGGCGGGCACCCCTGAGCGCATGCTTGAAGATGTTGGGCGAGGTTCATGGGGTTCTCACTCACCGCTGTCAGGCGCCCAAATCTCGTCCATATTGATTTGTGCGCCTTCCGGTGGTGGAGGCAGTTCCGCCAGTGCAATCACTTGCGGACCTGTCGGTCCTACAAGCTTTTTTAGGTGAGGGTCGTCTGAGTAAATACGGGAAACGCCGGCCACAGCAGCGATCGCAATAATCTGCCGATCGAACTTCACTTTTTGCCAACTGGATTCCACACCGCCCTTTTTATCGCCAGCTTGAATTGCAGCTGCGGTCTGGATCGCTGCTTCAACTGCGGCCAGTGCGTCGAATGCCGCCACCCTGAATCGCTTTGTACCGGCAAGGATTTTGAGGTATGCAGAGGCTGCCGCCTTAGCCCCTACCAACACCTCGCACAGTGCAGGCGTCGGCACGATAATAACCGCATCTGCTTTTTCGAGCTCGTTTACGAGATGACGTACACGTTCGCGTGCTTTTGGAACCGATGAGGCGGCTTTTTCATCCAAGAGGGTAATTAGGAAGCTGGCGTCGAACACAACCATCAATCTTCATCCCGGCGAAGACGGGCCAGCTCAGTATATGGGTCTTCTATTTCATGCCAGCCGCTGCCCTGCACCGCGCGAAGCTCTGCTATCACATCGGAAAGGGACCGATCATCGAGCACATCGAAGCTGAACACCTTGAATCCATGCAGCTTCCACTGGCCGTCCTCGTCGCGAGTCCAACGTCCCCGCCCCGTCACCCGGACGGTCTCGAAAAGATGTGCCGCCAGTCGTTTGGCTTGCTCTTTTGTGACCGTGCATGGGTAAACTCGAAGACCGTCATCTAACAACGCTCGTACTTCTTTTGCTCGGCCGCCGATGCGGACCAGTAGCCCATCCAGCGAGCCTTCCTGACTGAAGGGGCCAAACGCCTGTGGCCTTGGCCGAGTCCGCCCGGGGAAATCTATTACTTCAGCAGATTCCGCATCGCTGAGCCTGCCGACCGCGTTGTCAGAGGCAAGCATCGCATCCAGCTGCCGGAATGCTTTGCGGGCGTCCTCGGGCGCCGTTCCATCACGCAAACCGCGGACGCGACCAGCGACATTTGGCGCCGCTGTCCTGTCAATCCTTGACACCAGCACAGCGCTTCCCTTTTCAATGCGCGCAAAATGCACGTTGTTGGGCTCACCGAGGAGTAACGCCAGCTCGCGCATGTACGCGGCTAGACGTTCCATAGGAAGCGTATCCGGCGTAAACGCGTCGATAATGTACCTGTATTCCAATGAGGCCGGCATACCCGCTAATCCTCATCCTACTCCCGGCATCATACGTGATTTGTTTTGCGATGAGGAGCGCAAATCAAGGCTGTGCCGCCCGCGCCCCAGCGATTGAGGCTCATCCCCGCCTGCTTCGCCGCAACGGCCTTATGCAACGGCGGATCGACGGGCGCCTGGCTTCTCCGGCTCCTCGCCGCGCTGTTTGCAGACGTCCAGGTAATCCTCGACCGAGTCCGCCAAAGCCTGCTTGAGTTCGGCCACGGAAGCGCCCTGAAACGCGATAACGTCGCGCAGGTTCATCACCTCGCCGTGAAAGATTTCCGCGTCCTCGTCGAACTGAACGAGCGCTTCCGTGGCCCTTGTAGCTCATCACGCTCACGGCGTTACCTCTGCTCAGGTTGTAGCATAACGAATGCATAAATTCACGGAACAGACCGCGCGCATAATCCACAGGCGCGGCTCTTGCATCGCGGGCTTAGCCGCTATTTATATATCTGCGCCGAAGCCGCCCGCCCCCAACGCCGCCGCCCCGCGGCGCCGCAAGGCATGCGGCGCGGCTGGCCCTCCAAACGGGATGCGACCCATGAAATTTGCGCACGCAGTCCTAGTGCTCGGTCTTCTGCCGGCTCCTCCAAGGCGCCGCGGCGCAGGCGCTGAAAAAGCCGCCGGAAGGCCGCGAGGGCATCGTCTATTCCTACGCGCCCATCGTGAAGATGGCCGCCCCCGCCGTGGTGAACGTCTATGTCCGCCAGCGCGTGCGGCGCGACTCGCCCTTCAACAACCCGATCTTCGAGCAGTTCTTCGGCCACGAATTCGGCGAGCGCGCGCAGCAATCGCTCGGCTCCGGCGTGCTCGTGACGCCGAGCGGCGTGGTGGTGACGAACAATCACGTGGTGCAGGGCGACGCCGGGACCGAGATCAAGGTGGCGCTGTCCGATACGCGCGAGTTCGACGCGAAGGTGCTGCTGAAGGACGAGCGCACAGACCTCGCAGTGCTGCAGATCAAGAGCGCGGACATCGAGTTTCCCTATATCGGTTTCGCCGACGCCGACCTGCTCGAAGTCGGCGACAAGGTGCTCGCCATCGGCAATCCGTTCGGCGTGGGCCAGACGGTGACGAGCGGCATCGTGTCGGCGCTGGCGCGCACGCGCGTCGGCATCTCCGATTATCAGTTCTTCATCCAGACGGACGCCGCCATCAACCCCGGCAATTCGGGCGGCGCGCTCGTCGACATGCAGGGCCGGCTCGTTGGCATCAACACCGCGATCTTCTCGAAGAGCGGCGGCAGCCAGGGCATCGGCTTCGCGATCCCGGCTAATATGGTGCGGCTCGTGGTGGACTCGGCGCTGCAGGGCGGGACGGTGCGGCGGCCCTGGCTCGGCGCGAAGCTGATCGAGGTCAGCCCGGAGATCGCGAACGCGGTCGGCCTCGACCGGGCGGCCGGCGCGCTCGTCTCCGAGGTGGCGGACGACAGCCCGGCGCAGACGGCGGGCATCCGCCCGGGCGACGTCATCGTCTCGGTGGACGGCAAGGAAGTCTCCGATCCGAACGCGTTCACCTACCGCTTCACGACGCGCGGCGTCTCGGGCGAAGCCACGCTCGAAGTGCTGCGCTCGGGCACGCGCAGCAAGGTGACGGTGGCGCTTGGCGTCGCGCCGGAAACGCCGCCGCGCGATCTGCGCGACCTGACCGGCGCCAATCCGCTCGGCGGCGCCAAGGTGGCGAACCTGTCGCCCGCCGTCGCGGACGAGCTTTCGATCGCCGACACCAAGGGCGTGGTGGTGGTGGAGACGGAGGCCTATTCCATCGCGCGGCGCCTGAGCATCCAGCCCGGCGACATCATCGTGGAGATCAACGGCGAGAAGATCGACTCGACGAAAAGCCTCGAAAAGCTGCTCGGCAAGGGCGCGCGGCTCTGGCGGCTGACCATCAAGCGCGGCGGCCAGCTGGTCCGCACCGTCATCGGCGGGTGACGCGGGCTGCCGGGTGAAGCTCGCCTGGCGGCCGTTCCACAGAGCGCGCCGATCCGTCAGCGATGCCGGTGCCCGCGCATGAGTGCGGTGGGTATTGGCGCCGGCTGGCGCACCGCGGCTCATGAGCCTGCCTGCGCGTTGAGGTTTAAAAGTAAGGAGTTGTTTGCCTCATTGGGTTCGTTTTGCAAAAAGCATCCGTTTTTTACAACCTGAGGCGGCAAACTGGCGGTTGCGGCCACAGCATATCTACCGGAGATTGCGGCAGTGAATTAGGTTGTAGCGAAATAGCCGCAGACGATGTTGCCGAAAGAGCGCATCCCGGTCGCGGCTGTGCGGTTTGGCGCCCAGGCGGGCGAGCTTCCGAGCCGGGTCGGGAGCAGACTTAAGCGCGGATTTCTGGCACAACCGCTATACCTTCAGCAGCGGAATCTAGCGCTGTCAGGTATAGGAGCCTAGAACGATGGTGGAGGCGTCACCATCACTTTCACTTCGATCTGAACCAATAAGAAGCTGCCCGAATGAACCTTCAGCGTCCAGATTCCCTCTGCATCCAGCTTGACCCCAAGTGGCTCGAAGCGGTGAAAAAAACCTTCGGTGGCGATCTCAGAAGGTATAATTAGTGCTTGACGTGCGGCTTCATTTCCATTCGGCCGCAGGAGCGACAAGAAAAGACCTCGTGGTGCAGACCATTGATGGGGCTTCCATCGCGCCGTCCAGATGACGGGCCAATTTGTCTCAAACGGAAAATGGGGGGTGAAGAAACGGTCCCAGTCAGCCCCGAGCAGATAAAACAGGCCGTCCCGGATTTCAACCGCATTTGCTATTATGAGCGTGCTAATCCGGAAGTTATCGTTGATGTCCTCCGGCCCGATCTGAGCCACCCCTGCAGGAAGCGCAGACGTCCCGCTCTTGCCACCACATGCCCGGATGGTCTTTAGAACCCTCCCATCCTCTGTCATGAATTTGAGAATTGTGTCTCCGCCATCACAGCCGTTCTGTCCACCTTCGCCGACGGTGTAATCGATGTGGTGCAACCCGGCCTTCCGCAATTTAGCTATATCGATGTTCGCGGAAACATAATCTCCACCGTCACCGCCTTTACCACCTCTGGCACCTTCACCCAACGCCCCGGCACCACCGCCACCGGCTCCTGGGATATAATCCACGCCCAACCGCGCAAGTTCGTCCATATCCAGGGCGAGCGGAAGGCCTTCGGCACAGGGCAGGGTATAGTCGCCGTCATCGATGCGGATGTCCCCACCCTTTCCGCCGGGACCTCCCGCGCAGTTTTTGCCGATAGCGCCGCCGCCGCCGCCACCAGCTCCGGGGGCTTGTCCACCCCTCCCACCCAAGTTGACTCTCGAATTACTTATAACGATCTCAGCGAGTGAGGATGAGGCTTCGATGGCCTCACGAGCCATTTCGGTGTCCAACACCCAGCCTTGCTGGATGCGGTCATATTGTTCAAGCTGCTTACGCTTCCATTCACACAACCTCTCAGCGGGGTAGGCGGAAAGTGTCTCTGGTTTATCGATGTCAGCAGCATGCTCAACGCACATCAAGACCAAGTTTGGCTCGGAGCGATTATCTTCGGGTGACTGATCTGGGTCCCAACGAGGCCCCCCTTCCCGGCGGGCATTTATATGACATACCCTGGAGTTGAGGGTCCTCACCCCTGTCTCGTCATCCAGCTTATATAACGTTCGGCTGCACCCCTCGAACGCGCACCCAAACGCATGCGCATATAGCTTCTTCACCGTGGCTTCAGTTTGCAGCGGATGCTCAATCGGCATGCTGGGCGTTCCCGTTGTCTAGGATGCATCCCCGATACTCCCATCCGTCGAAGCAATCCAGAAAGAGAACCGCAGGCAGTTGGTATCACTCCTTCTTATCCCCAGAAGGAGAAACTCCGCCCGATAACCGAAATGTCTGAGTTCGGCCTCAAGCATGCATCTTGCGCCGCAAAGCGATTTGTATTGACGGCGCTAACGCGGCAGGGGCACGCGGCATGCCTCGAAGGCCTCGCGCTGGCGGCCTTCGATGTCCTCCAGCTTGAAATCTTCGATCACCTCGTTGAACACCTGATAGAAGTTCATCTCGGCGGCGAGATGCAGGAATACCGCGCCGAGCCCGATGGCGGCGCGGTCCATGAACACGAATTCGCGCGGCACCTTGACCGGCCCCTTCTCCTTCAGGCCCATATGCACGCGGTAGACCTCGCGGCGGCCATATTCGTTCGGCGCGACGCCGTCGGCGACGGGGCGCACGCGGTCGTCCAGCAGCGGCCCGTAGATGAAGCCCGCCCAGATGTTGAGCACGTCGATCAGGCCGTTCGAGAGCCCGCGGAAACCCCAGGTTTCGTAGGCGTGCACGATGAGCGCGCGGTCCTTGGTGCGGATGCCGTGATAGAGGTCGATGACGCCGCCGACGAATTTCGGGTGGAAGGTGCGGATGCAGCCATAGTCCAAGAGATTGACGCCCGCCGCGCGGCCGTCGTGCTCGAAGATGGTGTAGTTGCCGAGATGCGGGTCGCCGTGGATCACCGAGTAATGGCTGAAGGGATACCACCAGGCGCGGAACAGCGCCTTGGCGATGATGTTGCGCTCCTCCAGGGGCCGCGTCTTGTAGTTCAGGAGCTTGCCGCCATCGAGCCACGTCATGGTGAGGAGCCGCTTTGTCGACAGCTCCGGCCGAAGCTCCGGCACGGCGATGGTCTTGTCGCCTTTGAAGATGCGGCCGTAAAGCGCCATGTGGCGCGCTTCGAGGTCGTAATCCAGCTCCTCGCGAAGCCGCGCGCCGATCTCGCCCACGATCTCCGAGGTGTCGAGCGCCGCGTCCATGCGCTTGTAGATGCCCATGACCATGCGAAGCTGGTTCAGGTCCGCCTCGACCGCCGACTGCATCTCGGGATATTGCAGCTTCACCGCGAGCGGGCGGCCATCGAGCGCGACGGCCTTGTGCACCTGCCCGAGCGAGGCGGCGGCGGCGGCCTCCTCGCCGAAGCTTGCGAATTTCGCGCGCCATTCCGGCCCAAGCTCCGCGGCCATGCGGCGGCGCACGAACGGCCAGCCCATGGGCGGCGCCATGTTCTGCAGCTGGCCGAGTTCGGCGGCGTATTCCGGCGGGATCGCGTCGGGGATGGTGGAGATGAGCTGCGCCACCTTCATCAGCGGACCCTTCAGCCCGCCGAGCGCGGCGGCTAGCTGAGTTGCGTTCTTCTGCCGGTCCGCGCCCGCGCCGAAGATAAAGTTCGCGCCGATCCGGGCCGCGACGCCCCCGACGTTCGCGCCGACCCGCGCATAACGTTGCGCGCGCTGCGAGAGCCTGTTGCCCTCAAGGTCGCGCGTCTCCTGGCCTACTGCTTCGTCATCCCGGCTCGAACTGTCCGCCAAACTATCCACTCCGCTTTCATGGCGCCCCGTCAGCCGCCGGACCCGCAAAGGCTTGCAGCTGGAGCATAAGTCATAGATAGGATCGCTTTGCGGATTTCGTTATCTCTTGACAAGGCAATTCGTCGTTATGGCGCTTGCGCCCTCATCGTCGCCCCCGTCTACAAAAGTAACGCTACCCGGACGTCTCAACGCCGAGATCTTTGCAGATCTTCCTCGCCAATATGTCCGAAATATCCGTGTGCCTCGGAACGGCCGAACGCCGCCCCGTCGCCGGGTTCTCTCACCACGAATGATTGCCGCCCTCCCTGACGAGTTTGCAACCATGCCGCGTCAGATGCGCCAGCAAATCCTGCCATTTCATACGGCGAGCTTGACTTCATGATAGCCGGACCCTGCCTCGCGAAGCGCGTCCTCGCGGTTGAACGCAAGCGCTTCCTTGAGCGTCTCGCGTAGGCTTTCGAGCAGCGCGTCGCGCGTGCGCTCCTGGCAATTGACGCCGGGGACTTCCTCGATCCAGCCGATCCACCAATCGCCGTCCTGTTTCACGAGAGCGGTATACTCGCCGCGCATGTTTCACTCCACACTGTTGGCGCGGGCGAAGAGCCGCGCCCGCCTCACTACGGCGTCCAAACGCCGGCGGCTTCGATATGCCGGCGCATAGCGTCGGGCGCCAGATCGATTTCGCCGGGCCACGTTACGGCGCCATAGTCGAGATAGACCTGCTCGAACAGCGCGGCATCCGCGAGCGCGGCGAACGCCCCGGCCTCCGGCGAAAAGATCAACCGGCGCATGGCCACTTGCCCCTCCAGCCCGTCGTTGAACCGGACCTTCAAGGCATAATCCGCCAGCGCCTCGACGGCGGCGCGCCGCCAGCGAGCCTTCGGCGCGATGGGCGGATTTATGGCAGCGGATCGATCTTGTCCGGCGTTTGGTTTCGTGAGCATCGGCTCCAGGCTTCCATGAGTTCGATCCGATGGGCCTCCGCCCATTCCAGCACCAGCGCTTGCGCGCGGCGCGGCAGCTTTCCTTCCAAGATTTGCAGCGTTCCTATATCGATCAGCGCTTCGTCCTCCGCGTAAAGCGCAGGAAAATGGGGCGGCGCGTGATCGTTCCAGAACATCTGGATCAGTATACCATAAAACACGCTCAGCGTTGGCATCGGCTCTCCCGCCTGAAATGCGCAGGAGATTTACCCGATCGTTTCCATGGCGTCATCCCGGAAGCCCCTTGCGTTTTCATCGTTGCCCCGCAAGCCGCTTGTCCCCCAGTTGTCGCCCCGGAAGCCGCTTGCGGCTATCCGGGGCCTTGCAACACGCAGGCGCTGGCCTGTTGCAAGATCCCGTGTCTGCGCGGCGTCATTGCATGCCGCGGCGCGCACGGGATGACGCTGCGGAGTAATGCGCCACGGCGCCGCCGCGCCGCCGCCACAATCCCGCCGCCGTCGAAGCAACTAATTCGCGCGCAGGATTGTGCGGGCGGCGCGGGGCGCGAGGCGGGGCATGGATCGGGACGAAACGGTTGCGCTGTTTCTGGCGTGCGAGGCCAAGCGCGGCCCGGCGCGGGCCGCCGCGCTGGCGGAGGGCAAGGACGAGGACGACGCCCGCGAGATCGCGCATGAGGCCGCAAGATCGCATTGGAACGCCTGGGCCGATGCGCTCAACGCCGAGCGGAAGGCGCTGGAGGCGTCCGGCGCCTGGGCGGCGGAGAAACAGCTTTGGGGAAGCCTCGAACCGAAGAACGAAGCGGCGCGCGCCTGGATGGAGCGCGCCGCCGCCAGCTTCTCCCGCTGCCTCTTTCTTGTAAGGGGGGCTGAGGGGACCAAAGAGGCAGCGGGAGAAGATAAAGACAAGCCTGAGGCATCCGATGGTCCTGTCAAGCCAATTCAGCTTGACAATGACGTCATCGACATGCGCGGCTTCGCGTTTCCGGGCGCCGCCTATTTCCGAAGCGCCGCCTTCAGCGGCGACGCCTATTTCCGAAGCGCCGCCTTCAGCGGCGCCGCCACTTTCCAAAGCGCCGCCTTCAGCGGCGCCGCCGATTTCCGAAGCGCCGCCTTCAGCGGCGCCGCCGACTTTCGCGGCCAGACCTTCACGAAGGATGTTTTCTTCAACGGCGCCAAATTCGGCTCCGCGGGCTCGGCGGGCTTTGGGCTGGCGACGTTCGAGCGGGTCGCGCAATTCGACAAGGCTTCGTTCGAAGGGGAGACGGACTTCAGAGCGGTGTGGGGCAAGCGCACCTTCAGCCTGTCGTGCGCGCGCTTTGCCGGGGTTCCCGATTTCATCCAGGCGCATTTCGAGGAGGCGCCGAGGCTCGACGATGTGGAGGTTGCGGGCAGGCTGCTTGCGAAGCGCGCCGGGGATGAAGAGGACGAAATGCTGTCCCGGCTGCATCGCTGGCTGCACGCGCGCAGCGGCCTGTACCGCTCGCTGCATTATATCCACCGGCGGACGAGCGAGGGCCTCGCCGCGGATGGGGCGCCGCGCGACATGCCCGCCCGCTGGCGCGCGCTGAAGAGGCTCGCCATCCAGGGCTGCGACACCGACCGCGAGCTGCAATTTTTCTCGGGCGAAATCCGCTCGGCGCGCTTCGCGGGCGATTGGCCGCTGCCGTGGCCGGTGCTGAAGGCAAGCGCGTGGGGCGGCTTCCTGCGCTTCTGGGCGGGGATGCTCTACCAGGGGTTTTCGAATTTCGGGCGGTCGCTGATCCGGCCGTTCGCGTGCTGGGCGCTGTGCATCGCGATCTTCGCGGCCTATTTCCTGGGGCAAAGCCCGGAGATGGCGCGCGAGCGCAAGGCGATGCATCGCGGCGGCGTTTATGGGCAGACCATCGCCTATTCGACTGTCGCCTACAAGGCCGCGAGGCAGCCCCGCGCGCCGTCCTGCACGTCCGAGGAGAACGACCCGCTCAAAAGCGGCGCCGGGAAGCTCAAGGCCGATGACGGCAATGGCTTCTCCGGCCTCGTGCCGCAGGTGCGCGCGCAGACGAACCTCGTGAACGAGGCGCTCAGCATCGCCTATCATAACGCGGTCATCGTGCTCGACGGCTCGGGCGACAGCGCGCACCGGGCGTTTGGCTGCCTCTATGGCGTGGAGCGGTATGGCGGCAATCCCGTCGCCTATGTGCCGCGCAGCGTGGCGATTGCGAGCGGCGTGCAGAAGCTCCTGTCGGCGATCTTCATCTTCCTGTTCGGCCTTGCGCTGCGCAACATGCTGAAGGTGAAGTGACGCGAGAGCCGCCTTACGGTTCGAGATTTTCGAACTGTAAGGCGCGGGGGCATTCGGTTACGCCGCCTCATGGTTAAAATTGGCATGGGTTAACGCGGCCGCGCGGGGACGGCGAGCCTTACGAAAATGGCTTCCCGGCCTACGAAAAACGCGAAAAACCGCGGCGCAGGGTTAGCGGGGCGTTAACGGCGCCATCACCCCTCCAGCGTCTCCAGCTCGGCGATCATATCCTCGATCACCTTCAGGCCCATCGCCCAGAAGCCGGGATCGGCGGCGTCGAGGCCGAAGGGCGCGAGCAATTCCTTGTGATGCTTGGTTCCGCCGGCGCGCAGCATGTCGAGATAGCGCCCCTCGAAGCCATCGGGCGCGCGCTCGTACGCCGCGTAGAGCGAATTCACGAGGCAATCGCCAAAGGCGTAGGCGTAGACGTAGAACGGCGAATGCACGAAGTGCGAGACGTAGGTCCAATAGTTTTCGTAGCCGCCGTTCAGCTCGATGGCCGGCCCCAGGCTCTCGCCCTGAACCTTGAGCCAGAAGGCGCCGAGCTGGCTCGCGGTCAGCTCGCCCTCGCGGCGGGCCTGATGCACGAGCCGCTCGAACTGGTAGAACGCGATCTGGCGCACCACGGTGTTGATCTTGTCTTCGACCTTCTGCGCGAGTAGCGCCTTCTTCTCGCGGGCGGTTTTCGTCTGGCCGAGCAGCGCCTTGAAGGTGAGCATTTCGCCGAACACGCTCGCGGTCTCGGCCAGCGTCAGCGGCGTATAGGCCATGAGCGCGCCCTGCGCGTTGGCGAGCACCTGATGCACGCCGTGCCCCAGCTCATGCGCGAGCGTCATCACATCTCGCGGTTTGCCGAGATAATTCATCATGATGTACGGGTGCGCCGACGGCACGGCCGGGTGCGAGAAGGCGCCGGGCGACTTGCCTTCGCGCACGGGCGCGTCGATCCAGTTCTTGGAGAAAAAGCCGTCGGCGATCTCCGCCATGCGCGGCAAGAAGCGACGATAGGCCTCGATCACCGTGCTGCGCGCGTCGCTCCACTCGATCACCGGCTCGGGGTCGCGGCTGATGGGCGCGTTACGGTCCCAATAGTTCAGCTTGTCCACGCCGAGCCATTTCGCCTTCAGCGCGTAATAGCGATGCGAGAGGCGCGGGTAGCTGTCGCTCACGGCCCTCACAAGCGCATCGACGACCTCGGGCTCGACGCGATTGGCGAGGTGGCGCGAGGAGGCCACGTCGGGGAAGCCGCGCCAGCGGTCGGAAATTTCCTTGTCCTTGGAAAGCGTGTTCATGACGAGCGTGAACAGCCGGACGTTCTCCCTCAGCACCTTCGCCAGCGCTTCGGCGGACGCGGCGCGCTTTGCCGGGTTGGTGTCGCTCAAGAGGTTCAGCGCGGGCTCCAGCGTCAGCGTTTCGCCCTCGACCTCGAAGCGAAGGCTCGTGAGCGTCTCGTTGAACAGGCGGCTCCAGGCGGCCGGGCCGGTCATCGCCTTCTCGTGGAAAAGCTTCTCGATGTCGTCGGCGAGCTGGTAGGGGCGCTCTTTGCGCAAATCCGTCAGCCACGGCCGGTAATGGGCGAGCGCGGCGTTCTCAAGCGCCGCATCCATCGCCGCGTCGCCGATCCGGTTCAGCTCCAGCTCGAAGAAGAGAAGCTGCGTGCTGACGGTGGTCAGCTTGTCCTGCGCGTCGCCGAAAAGCTTCGCGCGCTCGGGGTCGGCGGTGTCGGTCACATAGTTCAGATAGGCGTAGGCGCCGATGCGGCCCATGAGGTCCGATTGCGCCTCGTAATCGGCGAGGGCTTTCGCAAGGGCGCCCGGGTCCTGCCGCGCCAGCTCGCCCAGCCTGCCCGCATAGGCCTCCCGGAACGCGGCGGCTTTTTCGGCGGCCTTTCCGAGATCGGCGGCGAGGCGCTCGCCGTCCGGGTAAAGATCGCGAAGACTCCAGCCCGGCATCTCCTCCGCGGGCCTCGGGGCCACCTCCAGAAAGCCGGCGCCCGTTTGAGCCGCGTTTGCCGGAATGGCCCTGAACACACGAAAAAGCCCAATCATAAGCGCCGTCCTTCCTCTGATCTCGTCTGGCTAACGCATTTGGCTATTTGCGCTGGCCGGTCAACAGCCGCGAGCCTTTAAGCGCAGCAAATCTTGCGCCAGCCTGGAATGCGAAGGGCCTTCTTAACGTTCTGTTTACAGTGGCGTTTCCGCGACGGGAAGGCAGGCCCTCCGGCCGTTTTCCACAATTGGTGAATTTTGGCGGACAAATCAGCGATTTAGCTTTTGGCGATGCAGAAATGCAATGCCGGGAAGGGGCCTGCCATGTTTTTCTCTCATTTTATTCGTAACGAATTGTTAACCAGACCGGCGTATCAACGTCTGCGTGCAGCTGCTGAGTTTGCAATCTCACTGCGCTGCCGGGTTGTTCAGTTAAGCCCATTCGGGCGCGTCAAAAGGTTCAGTTGCGTGAAGTCAGTTCAGTTCGGCGTAGCCGGCTCCCGGTGGGCTGGCGCGGTAGGCGTATGCGTGGCGTTTTTCCTGTTGCTGACGGGACCCTCCCAGGCCGAGGAGCGGACGCTTGCGATGTACAACATCCATACGCAAGAGACCATCAGCGTAACCTTCAAAAAGGACGGCAAATTCATCCCGGAGGGCTTGCAGAAGCTCAATCACTTCATGCGCGACTGGCGGCGGAACATGGAAATCAAGATGGACCCCGCCCTGATCGATCTGATCTGGGAGCTGCATGAGGAGCTTGGCTCGAAGGAGCCCGTGCATCTGATTTGCGGCTACCGCTCCGCCGGCACGAACGAGATGCTGCGGCAGACGGTCGGCGGGCAGGCGCGCAACAGCCGTCACATCACCGGGCAGGCGGCCGACCTTACCTTCCCCGACATACCGCTGAAGCAGCTCCGCTATTCTGCGCTGGTGCGCGAGCGGGGCGGCGTCGGCTATTATCCCGCATCGGGCCTGCCTTTCGTGCATGTCGATACCGGCAATGTGCGCCACTGGCCGCGCATGCCGCGCACCGAATTGGCGGTGCTGTTTCCCAAGGGCCATTCGCTGCATGTGCCGTCCGACGGCCGGCCTCTGACGGCAGCCGATGCGCGCATCGCGCTTGCGAGATGGCAGGCGGCCGGAAACGAGCTGCCTTGGGTGATTTCGCATAAGCGTCTGCAAGGCCCGATGCTGGCGAGCCTCGTTCCGGCCGAAACGAAGACCGATACGAACCTTCTGCAGCGCGCAAGCCTGACCACGCCCGAGCCCGCCGCCAAGGATCAGACGCGATTGGCCCAGGCGCCGGTCAAGGATGAGACGAGATTGCCCCAGGCGCCGGTCAAGCCGGACAGCCTGTCGCGCGAAGGTGATGAGCAGCCCGAGCCGCAGCTTGCCGAGGAAGGCGACGAGCAGGAGGACGAGATCGCCTTCGAGCCGCTTCCCGCGACGTTCCTCCTCGAAGAGAAGCCGCTCGCCGCGCTCGAACTGTCGGACGACCAGGGGCGCCAGCCGGTGCTGCAGAAGATCGGCCTTCTGATGTCATCGCCGAGCGCGCTTGCGAGCGAGGAGTTCGACCGCAGGCTTCAGGTCGAGAACCTCTACGAGGCGAACACCTTCAAGGGCTCGGCTGTCGCCTTCTTCAGGCGGCAGATGGCGAGGATCGCGGCCGCCAACGCGGCCAGGGGACAGGCGACGCGCTGACGCGCCTCAGACGATGGAACGGCCGGGCTGCCCCGGCCACTCGCTTCCCGCAGCATAGGTGCGAAAGGGGCGGCGGAAGCCGACAGGCTTGGCGGCGCCCCGCCTAGCGAGAGGCGCGGAGTTCTACTTCAGGCGAACCGGCAAAATCTCGGCCGAGAGCTGCACATTGTCTCCAAGCCCATAGGAATAGTGGGCCGGTTGCGACAACTTGCGCAGGATCGAGAACAGAGACAGCCGCGCACGGCCGAGGACGCTCATATTGCGGGACGGCAGCAGCTTCTCGAAGGACACATGAACGATCCAGCGATGCTCGTCGAGCGGCAACGCGATTTCATGGTGCTTGGCCAACTCTTCCAGAACCGCTTCGACATTCGGCTCCTCCATGAACCCGAATTGCAAGGTGACGGCGATGATGCTGGAATTGATGTCCCGATGGAAAACCTTGATGCCATAGCGGCCGTCATGGATGTAGGGCAACTTGCGGTGCACGACCTCCACGAAAATCAGGTGCCGCGGCAATATCCCGTTGCGGTCGTAAAGAAGCTGCAGGAGGGCGGGGGCGTTGTCGTTCAGCGACGAGAGATGCTTCGGCGTCATGACAAGCGCGATGCGCTCTATATAGGTATTCTCCTTCTTATGGAAGTCGACCAGCATTTTCATCGTCATGGTGTGCTTGGCTTTGTAGGCGGTGGTGGTCGCTTTCCGGCCCCATCGCCACGTGCGCATCACGGCGAAAACGGCCAAGCCGATGCTCAAGGGGATGTAGCCGCCCTCTATGAACTTCAGAGAGCTGGCGACGCAGAACAAGCCGTTGACGAGCGTGAAAAAGCCGAACAGAGCCCCGCTTAGGAGCAGGCTCCAGCGCCAGTAGCGCATGGCAATGGGGAACATCGCGATGGAGGTGATGACCATCACGCCCGACACGGCGAGGCCATAGGCGGCCGCCAGCGAGTCGCTCGACCGGAAACCGAGCACCAGCGTTATGCACCCCGCATACAAAGCCCAGTTCACGAAAGGTATATAGATCTGTCCCTCGTGAGCATCGTGCGTGTGGACGACGTTAAGCCGAGGGAAAAGGCCAAGCGCCGCGGCCTGCGACGCCAGCGAAAACGCCCCTGAGATCAGGGCCTGGGAGGCGATCACGGTGGCGATTGTCGCGAGCCCGACCATCGGATAGAGCAGCGCTTCGGGAACCATGCTGTAAAAGAGCTGGCTTTCCCCGGCCGGGGGGGCGTTCAACAGCAGCGCGCCTTGTCCGAGATAATTCAGAATGAGCGCCGGAAACACAATCGCAAACCAGCCGAGCCGTATCGGGCGTGCGCCGAAATGACCGAGGTCGGCGTACATGGCTTCGCCGCCGGTCACCACCAGCATCAGCGCGCCAAGCGTCAGCAACACGCGATGAGCCTCGGTTTCCTGCAGGAAGGCGAAGGCGTACGCGGGGTTGAAGGCGAACAAGATGTCAGGGCGCGCCATAATCTGGCGAACGCCGAGCAGGGCGATGATCGCAAACCAGACAATCAGAATGGGGCCGAAGATCCGTCCCATCCCGGCGGTCCCTTTGTGCTGGACGGCGAAGAGCAGCGTGAGGATGACGAGCGTTATTGGCGCGATGGCGCCGGCGAACATCGGGGTGGCGACCTTCAGGCCCTCGACGGCGGCGAGCACGCTGATCGCGGGTGTGATGATCCCGTCGCCGAAGAGAAAGCCCGCGCCTAGCATAAGCCCGCCCAGCAGGTAGGGGAAATACCGGCTCTCCTCCTTGTATTTGTGCAAAAGGCTGTAAAGCGCGAAGACGCCGCCCTCGCCATCGCTGTTGGCGCGAAGGACGAAAGCCGCGTATTTGCAGCTTACGATCAGCGTCAGCGCCCAAATGACAAGTGAAATGCAGCCGAGAATGTTGCCCGGCGCGGCTCTATATGCGCAGGGCCATAAAACACTTGATCGATGGCGTAGAGCGGCGACGTGCCGATGTCGCCAAACACCACCCCGATCGCGCCAATCGTCAAGGCGGCTTCCGGCGCCGCCGCGTGGCGCAGCGGCTTATTGGAAAGTGTGACTCCGGGCGACCTGACGAGCATCGGTCAACCTCGCGGTTTTTTGGCCTGGCAATTGCGCAGGCGAGCCCGCCACGCCGCCTCCTTCAGGCGAGTCCCGATTGCGTCGCAATGCAGCGAGACGGCTAAGCGTCCCGCAAACTATTCGCCTCCAAAGCCATCCTGTCCAGCGACAGTGTGACGCTGAAGGCGTTCCTCCCCACAATAGTTTCGGTTTGCGCTTAACGCAGAGGCATCCACGGTTAAGAAGCGAACGCCGGGTTCGGCGGCGCCCCGTCGATAGCATGCTGCAAAGGTCGATTTGCCGGCGGTTCGACAAGCTCACCATGAGGTTCAAGCCGTTGAAAGCGCCCGGCTTCATCCTGAGCCTGTCGAAGGATGAAGGCGCTCGCGCGCGATCTTGCAGCCGATTCCGGCAGTAAATCCGGAGGCTGCGATCGAGCTTCGACGATCGCGTTGTGCTCCCGGCCGTCATCGGCGCTCTGCGGATCAATCCGCTTCGAGCATGCCGAGCGCGTGCATATAGGTGGCGAGCACGGCCTCCTGGTCGCGCCGCTCGCTGGCGTCCTGCTTGCGAAGGCGAATCACCGTGCGCAGCGCCTTGGTGTCGAAGCCGGTCGACTTGGCCTGGGCGTAGATGTCCTTGATGTCGCCCGCGAGCGCCGCCTTTTCCTCTTCCAGGCGCTCGATGCGTTCCACATAGGAGCGAAGCTGGTCCTTCGCGCTCTGCGCAATGCCGTTCGCCCCGGCCGTTCCCTCAGTCGCCAAGCCCGCGCTATTGTCCACAACGCCCTCCACGAAGCCGAATCAAATACCGAAGGCGAGGCTAGCGCGAGGGCAAGCGGGCTTCAACGCGCGCGAAGGCGTCTTCCAGGGAAATCCGCAACCTCTGGAAAAAGTTGACGCGTCACGCCGCGGGCGGAGGAGGGGCGGTGAACGTGGCGAGGTCTTGAAGCCCGAAGGCCGCCTCGATCTTCGCGATGCGCGCTACCGCGTCTTCGAAGCCGTCCTTGCCGAATTTCTCGCGCTCGATGTCCTCGAACTTCCCGGCAAATTCGTCGAGCTTCTCCTTTCGCTGCTGCGCCTTCCAGGCCGGGAAAATGACGGTGTCCTCCAAGGCTGCGTGCGCGTTGTACATGCGCGCCATCGAGGAAAGCGCCCGGGCAAGCGGCCTGGCGGCGCCGCCGATCTTGCCGCGCGACGCCACCCGCTGGATGTAGCCGGTAATCTCGCGCCCGCGCTGGTGCTGGAGGAGCAGCGTCTCGACCAGCTTCTCGTTCGGGCCGCCGGCCTTGCCGACCTCCGGAAAGACGAAAGCCTCTTCAAGCATGCGCTCGTGATAGTCCTCGCCGAAGTCGCGAAAGAGCCTGGCGGCGCCGGCGAGGGCCGCGGCGTCGATGTTGCGCGCTTTGTCGTCGAGGCGCCGCGCAAGCTCTGCATAGACGTTCAGCGTGCGGCGTAGAACGCCGTGCTCGCGCATGAGGTCTTCGGTGGCGGACTCGTCCTCGTCGGTTTTCTTCCCCTCGTAAGGCGCGACCGCCTGCGCGACGCCGCTTTTGATCGTAAGCGCCCCCGCGCCAAGCGCCGCCGCCAGCGCGATGGCGCCGCGCCGGTTCAGTTCGTTCCCATCGAAGCTCATGTCCCTCTCCCGATTGCATCGCCCGAGCGGCAACTCCTCACCTGGAGTTGTCGCGCCTGGAAATGTCCGCTTCAAGCCCTCGTTCCGGGAAGCGGCCATGCGGGCGGCCGCGCGCTGGCGGCGCACCTCATTCCGGCGCCGTTTGCAGAGTATAAGCTAATTCAATTCGTTGCTTCGACCGCGAGACGGAGGTCTCATGAAGGCATACCGCACTTCAATCCTGTCCTTCATTGCGCTTTTCCTGACGGCGATGGCGCTCATTCCGCTTGGCGCGCACGTCTTCGAGATGGCCGCCAAGATGAAGCTCGGCCGCGACGCCTATTACATGGCGCAGGGGCTTTATCGCGGCTGGTCCTGGTTCGGGCTCGCCTTCGCCGGCGCATTTGCGGCCTGCGTGGCGCGGGCGGCGCTGCCCGGCGCGCGGTTCGACCGGGGCCTCTTGCTCTTTGCGGCCGTCATGATCGCGGCCTCGCTCGCGATCTTCTTCGTCTATGTCTATCCCGCGAACCAGGCCACGAAGGATTGGACGGCCGTCGCCGCCAACTGGAAAATCCTGCGGCAGCAATGGGAATGGGGGCACGCGGCGTCGGCGGTCTCGATGCTGTTCGCCTTCCTCGCCTTGGCCTGGGGCACGGCGCGCGGCAGCGCCGTGCAAGGCGGCTGGGGCAGCTGAAGCCGTCTCCGCCGGATACGCCAGCGGAACTCCCTTCACCCGGCGCCCGGCAAAGCCGCCCGCCACCCTCTCCCGCAAGGGGAGAGGGCTATTCCTTGCGTCCCCTCTCCCAACCGCATCCGCCCGCGGATTCGGGCAATCCAAGTGGCAAGCTCGCCAAGGCAAGCTTGCGCGGGAGAGGGACGGGCGTGAGGGGACTTTCCAGTTGTCAAGCCGCTGGAGTTTGCCTAATGCCGGTGGGTCTCGGCGTATTTCGCCATGGTCTCGGGGCTCGCCTCGGTCTGGTGCTTCGCCTTCCACTTGTCATAGGGCATGCCGTAGACGCGCTCGCGCGCCGCCTCCTTCGAGATGGCGATGCCGCGCTCGGCTGCGGCCTCCTGATACCAGTTCGACAGGCAGTTCCGGCAGAAACCCGCAAGGTTCATGATGTCGATGTTCTGCACGTCGGTGCGCGCGCGAAGGTGATCGAGCAGCCTGCGGAACGCAGCCGCGTCAAGCTCGATTTCCGTCTTCTCGTCTAATTCGCTCATGGGATTTTCTCGCCTCCTCTTATTTCGCTTCTATATCGGAGTTGAGGATGCATTGCTCAAGCCTTTGATCCCTTGTGACTTTCCAGTTTCTGTCCGCTGCGGCCAGCCATTACACGAAGGCCCACTGGAATCCACTATGGCGAAATAGGCAATATATCGGGGACACGCGCCGTCCATCGCCCCCGCGCCCGTTCGCCGAAGGAGCCAGCCATGTCCGAGGAACGCATCGTGATCTCGTCCTACGCCCGCACGCCGATGGGCGGCTTTCAGGGCGTCTTCGCCGATGTGCCCGCGACGAGGCTTGGCGCGGCGGCGGTGAAGGCGGCGGTGGAGCGCTCGGGGGCGCCGCCGGGCGGCATCGAACGCATCTATATGGGCTGCGTGCTCGCCGCGGGGTTGGGCCAGGCGCCGGCGAGGCAGGCGGCGCTGGGCGCGGGCTTGCCGGAAAGCGCCGAAGCGACGACCGTCAACAAGATGTGCGGCTCCGGCATGCAGGCCGCGATCATGGCGGCCGAGGCCATCGCCGCCGGGGGCGCGGACATCATTGTCGCGGGCGGAATGGAGAGCATGACCAACGCGCCCTATCTCCTGCCGGACCACCGGCGCGGCGGTCGCATCGGCCATGGCCGCATCGTCGATTCGATGATGCTGGATGGCCTCGAAGACGCCTACACGGCGGGCAAGCCGATGGGCGCTTTTGCGGAGGAAAGCGCGAAAGCCTACCAATTCACCCGCGCGGAGTTGGACTTCTACGCCATCGAAAGCATCACCCGGGCGAATGCCGCAATCGAGAGCGGCGCCTTCGAGGCCGAGATCGCGCCTGTCACGGTCAAGACCAAGACCGCAGAGACCGCGGTCGCCATCGACGAGCAGCCGGGCAAGGCCAAGCCGGACAAGATCCCGTCGCTGAAGCCCGCTTTCGCCAGGGACGGAACGATCACCGCCGCCAGTTCCGCGTCCATCTCGGACGGCGCCGCCGCGTTGGTTCTCACGAAGCTTCGCGTCGCCGAAGCCAAGGGCATGGCCGTCGCGGCGCGCATCGTGGCGGCGGCCGCGCACGCGCATGAGCCCGCGCTGTTCACGACCGCGCCCGTCGCGGCCATCGGCAAAGTCCTGGCGAAGGCCGGATGGGGCGTGGCCGATGTAGACCTCTTCGAAATCAACGAGGCGTTCGCCGTGGTGCCCATGATCGCCATGCGCGAACTGCGCATCCCGCACGCCAAGCTCAACGTCAACGGCGGGGCGACGGCGCTCGGCCATCCCATCGGCGCGTCTGGCGCGCGCATCGTCGCGACGCTGATCGCGGCGCTTCAGGCGAGGGCGCTAAGGCGCGGCGTGGCGTCCTTGTGCATCGGCGGCGGCGAGGCGGCGGCGCTGGCCATCGAACTCATCTAACGGCAAACTTGGGGAATTCATTCATGGCTATACCGGCGCAATTGAAAGGCCGCCGCCTCGAACCCGGCAATCTGGCGGAGGGCAGCAAGCAGGCGATGAACTTCGACGGGGCGGGCTTCGTTCCGGCGGCCGAGGCGGCGCGCGCCCCGATCGTCGAATATAACGAGGCGCTCCGCGCCGGATGCGCGCTGGCGAAGGGCGAGGCTGTGGCGTGAGCGGCCCGCTGAAGGGATTGCGGGTCGTTGAGATGGCGGGGATTGGGCCGGGGCCGTTCTGCGCCATGCTGCTTTCGGATATGGGCGCCGAAGTGATCCGCGTGCAGCAGAAGGGCGCCACGCCGCTGCTGCCTGCGATCGGCACGAAATACGACGTGCTCGCGCGGGGGCGGCGCTCCATGGCCATCGACCTGAAGAAGCCGGGCGCGCCCGGCGCCGTGCTCGCGCTTATCGCCAAGGCCGGCGCGCTGATCGAGGGCTATCGCCCGGGCGTGATGGAGCGGCTCGGGCTTGGCCCCGATGTCTGCCTCGCGCGCAATCCGAGGCTCGTTTACGGCCGCATGACCGGCTGGGGCCAGACCGGGCCGCTCGCGCATTCGGCCGGCCACGACATCAACTATGTCGCGCTGTCCGGCGTGCTCAACGCGCTCGGCCGCGCGGGCGCGCCGCCAACGCCGCCGCTGAACGTGGTCGCCGACATGGGCGGCGGCGGCCTGCTTCTTGCTTTCGGCATGGTGTGCGCGCTGATCGAGGCGCGGCAATCGGGCAAGGGGCAGGTCGTGGACGCGGCGATGACGGATGGCTCGGCGCTGCTCGCCTCCATGATCTATGGCTTCAAGGCGGCCGCGCTCTGGAGCAACGCCCGCGAGGCCAATCTTCTGGATGGCGGCGCCTATTTTTACGGCGTCTACGAATGCGCGGACGGCAAATCCATCGCCATCGGCCCCATCGAGGCGCGGTTCCACGCGCTCTTGCTGGAGTTGATCGAGCTCGACCCCGCCGAGTTCCAGCAGCTGAACCCGGCGCTATGGCCAGACTACAAGGCGCGGCTGGCGGAGGTTTTCAAGTCCCGGCCGCGCGACGAGTGGGCGGCGCTCTTCGAAGGCACGGACGCCTGCGCAACGCCCGTGCTCGACTGGGACGAGGCCATCGTGCACCCGCATAACCGCACGCGGGAAACCTTCGTGGAGATCGCCGGCGTGCCTCAGCCCGCGCCCGCGCCGCGCTTCAGCCGCACCGCCCCCGAAACGCCCGCCCCGCCCGCGCGAGCCGGCGAACACACCGCCGCCATCCTCGCCGATTGGGGCGTCCCCGAAGAACAAGTGGCCGCGCTCGAAGAGAGCGGCGCGATATAGGAGGAAGACGCCATGCAGCCTGAACCCATTGTGCGCTGGCTTGAACTCATCAAGTCCGGCGATGCGAGCAGGATCGAGGACCTGCTGACCGGGGACGCGGTGTTCCTTTCGCCCGCGCTGCACAAGCCGCAACAGGGCAGGGCGCTCGTCGCGAAATATCTGCGCGCGGCCATTGCGGTCCTCGGCAACAACTCGTTTCGCTACACGAATGAGTGGTTCGCCGGAACGTCCGCCGTTCTCGAATTCGAGGTTGAGATCGGCGGCGTCTTCATCAACGGCGCCGATTTCATCCATTGGAACGCCGAGGGCCGCATCCACACGTTCAAGGTGATGATCCGGCCGCTCAAGGCGCTCAACTCGGCCGTCGCGCTCATGGGCGCGCACCTCATGGCGGACCCGTCATAAGCCGGCGTTCCGCGCGGTTCCCGTTATATGTCGGAAAAGGAGCCGAAATGTTCCTGGCGCGCCAGCCGCGGCGCGGCGTCGGGATCGGCGAGGATGGCGCCAATGCAGTCGCACAGCAGCGCCGCCCATTCGCGCTGGCCTTTCTCGTCGCGGATGAGGTCCTGCCGGATTTCGAGGAGCGCGTTCGGCAGGCCGCGCAGCGTCGCGTGGCGGAAGATGGTGTCGTTGCGCAAATAGCCCGTGTAGGGTTCGTTGTCGCCGATTTCGAGGCCTGTGCGCTCGCGAAGCTCCCTCAGGAGCGGCGCGGCGAGGCGCGGATCCTTGTCCCACAGCACCGCCGCATGCCATTTGCGCGGCACGCCCCGCCAGTTTTCGGTGTAGCTGTGGATCGACACGACGATAGGGACGGCGCCGAGGCTAAGCGCGGCGTCGATCTCGGCTCCGATGGCGTCGTGATAGGGCGTGAAGAAGCGAGCGATGCGCCGGGAGCGCTCGGCCTCGTCGATGCGCGCGTTGCCGGGGACGACGGCGCCGTCGGAGATCTGCATGATGAGCGTCGGGTCGTCCTCGCCGCGGTTCGGGTCGATCAGAAGCCGCGAATAGCAGGTCGAGAGGACCGTGGCGCCGAGTTGGCGGCCCATTTCGAGGGCGACGCTCTTGGCGCCGATGTCGTAGGCGATGTGCCGCTGCATCTCCGCCGCGTCGAGGCCGAGCGTGCCGTATTCCGGCGGCAGGCGGTTCGTGGCGTGGTCGCAGAGGATGAGGCAGGCCGAGCCGCCCTGCGCGCCGCGCTCGATTTCGAAGCTCCGCCAACGCGCCGGCGCCGCCTGCGGCTCGGCGGTTTCTCTCAGTTGCATAGAAGCGTCATGTGGGTGGGAAAACATGGATTTTGTAGCAATGGGCCGCCCGCTCTCGCAGGCTTGATCGAGGTCGGGCCAGCGTGCAAGGCGTCCTTCATGCGCCTTTGCGCGCGCCGGTTCAAGCCCCTTGCCGGACGGATAATGCGGAACGCCGCGCTCGATTCCTGAAAAGCGTCCCGCGCCCCGTTAAGCTTTTGCTAACCCTGGCGCGCCGCAATAAGGTTACGCCAGTCTGCGGTTTTCCGCCTCTTTTTCCTTATTATGACCAGCATAGCCCAAGGCGCCTTTAAGCGGCGCCCATCCCATTGGGAAACATAGGGAAAATGCACCCGCGCCGCGCAAACCGGCGCGGTTGCGAAGCCGCCCGGCGCAACCTCCGGCTTGGGTTTCCGGTTAACGCGCGCAACTTTCTAACCGTTAACTAGGATTGCTGACGTGCTTTTCGGTCCAAGCGCACCCAACAAAAAAATCTCCAGCCCAGCCCGTTTGAACTTTAGCGCCTATGTTCGCTACTAAAGCGGTAGCGGGATGGAGAGGATATGAAAAAGTCAAAGAAGTGCCCGAAGTGTCAATCTGCCGACATTATCAGGATTCCTGGCTCGGTCGGCCCCTATGGTGTTGGCAACAACATCAGGCTTGGAATGTGGAGGTGGCCAGTCAAGGTAACGCGCTATCTCTGCGCCTCTTGCGGTTTCAGCGAAGAGTGGATCGATTCCTCAAGCGACATCTCGAAGCTCAAGGCCAAATTCGACCAAGCCCCCGGATAGAAAGGGGCTGGCTTACGATTTTGCTTCAGTGCTAATGTAATTAACATTAACTTCCCCAGGAAAACGCAAGCCTGAAACTAAGAATTGCGAAAGGCGTTTAAGGCGCGCGCGCAGCATCCCGCAGCATTCGATGCCGCCATTTCCTTTTCGCGGCGCTTGGAGCGAAGATCAAGTCCCGGAAATGCCGGGGATACAATCCGGTATCTCGCAGCATTTCATGCCGCAGCGCGCGCGGGACGACGCCAATCGGCAGTGAGCTATTTAAGCGGATTCGGTTTTACGGCTACTTCCGGGGGGAAGTTAAGACGCGCGCTTCTGCCGCCCTCGAAGGGGTTATGCCGCCCTTCGAACGTGCGCTCGATCTCGTCCACGCTCCACGGACGAAAATCGTGAGCGTCGGCGCCGACATCGAGGCTGTAGCCGTGGGGTTCGTGATCGAGGCGGCCGTGCGTATGGCCGAAGAGGTGCCAGGCCCGGTCCCAGGCGCCGCGCCACTCGCGCATGGGATAGTGGCACATCACGATGCGATGGCCGCGCTCGTGAATTTCGCGAATGGCGCTTACGCTGGCGAACAGCGAAGCGTGATGGGCGATCGTTTCGTCGTCGTGATTGCCGGCGACAAGGTGAATCTGGCCGTTGAGCCGGCCCAGATAAACTTCGGCGCCTCGCCGGTTTCGGAAGCAGAAATCGCCGAGGTGATAGACGGTGTCGCCGGCAGCGACGCGCTCGTTCCAGCGGCCGATGAGCGCCTCGTCCATGTCCGCAACGCTCGCAAAGGGGCGGCGGCAGGTTCTGATGATGTTCTCATGCCCGAAATGTGTGTCCGACACGAAAAAAACCGCCATGCTTGCATCCGCGCTCCTTGCCCGCTCCAGCTTCGAAGATACCGGGAGAGCCGGCGCGATGCAATGTTGGCGGAGCGCCGAGGCGACCCAGGCGACAGTCCAAGGCGTCTTCTGCGGGGACTGTCCCGGCTCGCGAAGGATGCTTTGCGAAGCCCGGAAAGGGCTGCGAGGATCGCGGAGATCTCGTACTGCGGGGCGCCGGGACGGACGCGGGACAACGCCCCAGCCCCGCAGCAACGCGAGACCATTGCACTATCGCGCAAAGGCGTTACGCTTCAGTAAAGGTGAGCTTCGGGAAAGCTTCAGCGGTGCAGGAAACATGATGAGCGAGGCCGTCGCCGCCTTCGCGAGGCGCCTGCGCGAGCAAGCCGGAGCGCTCGGGGTCGAGGACGGCGCGGAGTGGCGCTTAAGCCCTTCGCCGGAGCCCTATGAGGAGGCCGTCGCGGCGATGGAAAAGCGCGCCGCCGCCATCTTCGCGGGCGAGGCGAGCGAACTCGTGTGGCTCCTGGAGCATCCGCCGCTCTATACGGCCGGGACGAGCGCGAAGGCGGCCGATCTTCTCGATCCCACCCGATTTCCCGTCCATCGCACGGGCCGCGGCGGGCAGTACACCTATCACGGGCCTGGCCAGCTCGTCGCCTATGTGCTCCTCGACCTGAACAAACGCGGACGCGACGTGCGCCTGCATGTGCGACGGCTCGAAGGCTGGATCGTCGCGGCGCTCGCCGATTACGGCATTCGCGGCGAGCGCAGGGAAGGGCGGCCCGGCATCTGGGTGAGGAGCGGCGCGCGCGACGAGAAGATCGCGGCCATCGGCGTGCGCGTGAGCCGCTGGGTGACGTATCACGGCGCCTCGATCAACGTGTGCCCGGATCTTGCGCATTACGCCGGCATCGTGCCGTGCGGCATCGAGGACGCGGGCGTGACCTCCATCGCCCGGCTCGGCGCTTGCGCCGCGCCTTAAGGAACAAGCCGCCGCGCCGGGACTTCGGATCGTCATATCCGGCAAAGGAGCGGCGCGCTCATGAGCGATCTTTCGGTAGACTGTTGCGTTGTTGGCGGCGGTCCGGCGGGCATGATGGCGGGCTACCTGCTCGCCCGCGCCGGGCTTTCCGTGGCGGTGCTCGAAAAACACGCCGATTTCCTTCGCGACTTTCGCGGCGACACCATCCACCCCTCGACGCTCCAGGCGATGGACGAGCTTGGGCTTTACGACCGGCTGCTGGAACGCCCGCATTTCGAGGCGCACGAGCTGAAGGGGCGGTTCGGCGCGCTTGAGACGACGGTCGCCGATTTCTCGCATCTGCCGACGCGCGCCAAGTTCGTCGCCTTCATGCCGCAGTGGGATTTCCTGAACTTCCTCGCGGGCGAGGCCAAGGCGTTTGCGGGCTTCAAGCTCCTCATGCAGACGGAGGCGACGGAGCTGATCGAGAAGGACGGCAAAGTTTCAGGCGTCGTGGCCAAGGGCGCCGATGGACAGCCGTTCCGCATTCATTCGGACCTTGTGCTCGGATGCGATGGCAGGCATGCGATGACGCGCAGGCAGGCCGGCTTCGAGGTCGAGGATCTCGGCGCGCCAATGGACGTGCTCTGGTTCCGGCTCCCGCGCGAGAAGGGCGACCCCGAAGACCCGGCCGGAAGCTTCGACCAGGGCCACATCGTCATCATGATCGACCGCGGCGACTACTGGCAATGCGGCTATATCATAGCGAAAGGATCGTTCGACCGGGTTCGTGAGCGGGGTCTCACCGCGCTTAGGCGCGATCTTGAAAGCCTCGCCCCCTTTCTCAGGGACAGGACCGCGGAGCTGAAGAGCTTCGACGACATCAGGCTCCTGACGGTCGGCGTGGACCGGCTGAAGCGGTGGCGCCGGGCTGGCCTGCTTTGCATCGGCGATGCGGCGCACACCATGTCGCCGGTCGGCGGGGTCGGCATCAACCTCGCGATCCAGGACGCGATTGCGGCCGCCAATCTGCTCGCGATCCCGCTCCGCGAGCATCGCGTGACCGAGCGCGACCTTTCCAGCGTCGAGGAGCGGAGGGAGCCGCCGGCGCGGCGCACGCAATGGCTTCAGGTGCGGATCCAGAACACCGTCATCAGCGGCGCGCTGGGCGCCTCCGAAGCGCTGAAGCCGCCGCTCGCTCTGCGGCTGTTGAATTGGCTCCCCTGGCTCGCGCGCATTCCGGCGCGCATTATAGGTCTCGGTTTCCGGCCTGAGCACATCGACCGGCGTATCTTCGCCGCCTCGGAAACGGGCCGGGCTGCGGAATAGCAGAGGAGCATCTCCGAACCTGCCGTTTTCCTGCCAAGATTGCGGCACACTCCGCCCAAAGCGGCCACTTATAGGTGAGTCTCTTATTTGCGGGATTCGCTAGCGTGAGGGTCATGACAGAGAAGATCAAGCCGTGGCGCGTCGAGATCGCCAATCCGAGGCGGCTGCTCGACGCCTTCTTCAAGGTGGACGAATATACGGTTAGCTATGAGCGCTTCGACGGCGCCATGAGCGAGCCCCGGCCCGTGCTCGTCTTCGAGCGCGGCGACGCCGTGGCGGCGCTGCTCTACGATCCCGAAAGGCGCTCCGTCATCACGGTCCATCAATTCCGGCTCCCCACGCGCGAAAAGGGGCATGGGCGCGGATGGCTGGTCGAAGCCGTCGCGGGCATGATCCCAGTCGATGAGGCGGGAAAGCCACAGGAAACGCCGGTGCAAACCCTTGTCCGCGAAACGCGCGAGGAAACCGGCTACCAGCTCACGCATGCGATGCCCATCGCGACCTTTTTCTCCTCGCCCGGCGGCAGTTCCGAACTTATCCATCTTTTTTTTGCCGAGGTGCGAAAGATCGACAAAACCGGCGAAGGCGGCGGCTTGGCCGAGGATGGCGAGGATATCGAGATTGTCGAATATCCCATCGACGAGTTCTTTGCGAGGCTGACGGCGGGCGAATTCGAGGACCCGAAGCTCATCATCGCGGGCCAGTGGTTCATGGCGCGGCGCGGCTCGATCCGCGCGGAATACGACGCCGAAACCTCGCGCACCTTCGCCGCGAAGCTCAACGAGCGTCAAATCCTTGGCGTCAAGACCGGCGCCATCCAGGCGACGAAAGATGTCGAGGTCTGGGTGAACTCGGAAAACACCGACATGATGATGGACCGGTTTTTCGGCCGGTCGGTGTCGGCGGCGATCCGCTCGCTCGGCGCGCGCAGGCATGAGGACGGCGTGTCCATCGCGGAGGACACCATCGGCAAGGCGCTCGCCGCCGAGATGGGAACGCGCAATTTCGTAAAGCCCGGAACGGTGCTTTCGACAGGGGCGGGCGAACTCGCGAGATCGAACAATGTGCGCCAGATTTTTCATGTCGCCGCCGTCGCCGGAAGCATCGGCGCCGGGCTCTCCACCTCCATCGCGACAGTCGAGCTTGCCATCGACAATGTTTTGAAGGCCATCGCCGCCAAGCGCTACCGCTCCGCGCTCATCCCGCTGTTCGGCACGGGCAGCGGCGGCTATCCGGCGACCGAAGTGGCGCCGAGGCTCGTGAAGCGCGCGCACGCCTTCCTTGAGGAGAACCCGAAGTCGGCGCTTCGCGCGGTCTATTTCCTGGCCTACTCTGAAGGCGACCTTGAAATCCTCAAAGCCGCCGTCGAGGAAGCCGCGGGCGTCGAGTTGGTCGAGGAGCAGGACCCCATCGCTTGATGCGGCGGCGGCATTTTAGAGCGGCGCAAAAGGTGGCGTAGTTCATCGGCTTGAACCTCATGGTGAGCTTATCGAACCATGAGCCATTGCTTTTCAGCGGCATTCTAAAGGGAGGCGCGCTCAAATTGAGGAATTTCTTTTATAGGATTTGGCGCGGCGATTTCGGCCTCAAGCGCGCGGGCGGCAGCCGTGCGCGCTTCAGCATATCCGGGACGAGGCGCCTCCATTTTATCGCGCAGACGGTCTACGCGCCGCCGTTCCTGCCTGGCGTGGCCTCGGCCTATGTGTTCGCTTTCATCCCCCAAATGCAGGAGATCTATATCGGCGTCGCCGAAGAGGCGGACTGGGGGCGCGGCTTGGCGGGGCTCGCGGCGGTCGCTCTCTTGAGCGCCTTACTCTACGCCTGGAGCCATACCGAGGTTTCCAAGCGCATCGACGGCATCTATCCGGATCACGCCGACATTCATTTCGACCGCCGCGTCTTCGCGCTGCGCGACCTGAAGGCGGCATTCGCGGCGAGCCTGCCTTTCTCCGGCCTTCTCATTGGGCTTGCCGAAGTGTACCGCCGCCTGCTCGACGTGGCGCGGGCGCAGCTGCCCGAGGACGCGCTGCCTCAGCTTGCCGGCCTTCCGCACGCCGTCATGGCGGGCGCGGCCGTCGCGCTTCTCGGCTGCGCCGTAACGCTTTTTTTGCTTCATAAGGCCCGAAACAGCGCCAAGGCCCAGGCCGCTCTCCTCTATTTCTTCTACGTCGCCGCGCTTCTGCTCGTTGCGGCGCCCAAGCTGGCGCCCGACACGACGCTGGTTGCGTCCCGTCTCGCGGGTCCGCTGATGAGTTCGGCGCTCGTGCTGATCGAGGCGGCCGTCATCGTCCGGCTCTCGCTTTGGCTTCTCGGCAAGGTCTTCAAGCTGATCCTGGGGCTGCCCTCGGCGCTGCTCATGATGCTGGATGGCGCGCCCGTCGCGGCGAGGCGCGCGGTTGTCGTCCTCCTGCCCTTGCTCGCGCTGGCCGGGATCGCCGCGAGCATCATCGGCGCCGCGCCCGAGGGGGAGGAATTGCGGCAGGGCGCGCCCGCGGACGACGGGCCGGACGACATCTCCTCGAAGTTCCGGCTCTGGCTTGCGGAGCGCAAGACCGGGCCGCGCTATCCCGTGTTCATCGTGGCGGCGCAAGGCGGCGGCATCTACGCAGCCTCGACGGCGGGCGCCTTCCTCGCCACCATGGAGGATCATTGCCCGGCTTTCGCCCGGCATGTCTTCGCCATCAGCGCGGTTTCGGGCGGCAGCGTGGGCGCGAGCCTGTTCGACGCGGTCTTCGCCGACAGCATCGCGCGCGGCGCCAACCGCAAGGCGGCCGTCGATGTGGAGCCTGGGTGCGACAGCTTCTTCGCGGCGCAGGGCGAGCTTTCCAAGCGCATTCGCGCCATCACGCAGGAAGATCACATCAGCCCCGTGCTCGCCTACCTCGCGCCGGATTTGATAAGTTCGGTTTTGCCAGAACTGGCCCGCAGGCAGGAATGCGCCTCGTCCGCGCCGGCTCCGTTCGGGCGCGGCCGCATCCTCGAAAAAAGCTTCCTGTTCAGCTTCCGGGAGAGCGACCCCTTGCACAGGCGGCTCGACACGAGCGTGTGCTCGCGCGCGGACGGAAACCTGATGCTCCGTCCCTTCTCGAAGGTCTGGTCCGAAAAGGGCGATGTGCCGGCGCTTCTGCTGAACGCCACCTGGGTGGAGACCGGTTATCGCGTCGCCTTCTCGCCCTTCGATCTGCGGCCCATCGGCGGCGGCACGCTCTATTCGTTCGGCAATTTGAAGGAAAACCCGGACGATCCGACGCTCATCGAGGCGGCGCTGGTCAGCGCGCGCTTTCCGGTGATCATGCCGCCCTGGATCTTCAAGCTGGACGGCCGCTCGCGGCTCACCTTCGTCGATGGCGGCTATGCGGACAGCTCGGGCGCCGCCACCGCGCTCCAGCTTTATAACCAGCTCAGGAAAATCGGCGGCGACGATGTCGATCTCTACCTGATCACGCTTACCGACAAGTTCAAGGCGCTGACGCCGAAGGATGTGCGGCCCGCCGGGCTCGAGCCCGTCAAAAGCCTCGTCTACGACGCCCTTTCCCCCGTGACGACGCTTCTCACCGTGCGGGACGTGCAATCGCGCAAGGCGGTCAAGGAGGCTCACACGGAGCTTGAGGAAAAGATGATCGTCGTGCAGCTCGATCAGAACGCCTTCCCGCTGCCGCTCGGCTGGAAGCTTTCCGGCCTTTCGGGCGACATCATCCGCTACACCATCGGCGATCCAGCGCTCTGCGCGAGCGGCGGCGAGGGAGGCGACGCGCCCTTCATGATCGCGAACCGCAACAGCTGCGAGCTGAAAAGGATCGTCGATCTTCTCTCCCCGAAGACGCTGGCGTCGCATAGCCCGCCCCCCCAGGCGGCGGCGCCGAAGATCTTCGGCAGCTGGAATTCCGCGCCTCAATGACGGCGTTCTAGGGGAACTGCGCGCGCTCTTCTCCGTTCGGCTTAACAAGCAGCGAACGAGGAGAGTACATGCCTGACATCAAAGGAAAAAAGATAGCAATCCTGGCGACGAACGGCTTCGAGCAGTCCGAGCTTGAAGTTCCCCTGAAGAAGCTCCGCGAAGCGGGCGCCTCCGTCGATGTGGTGTCCCCCGAGACGGGCGAAATCAAGGGCTGGGACAGGAAGGACTGGGGCCGCCCCGTGAAGGTGGACAAGACCTTGGGCGAGGTCAGCGCGAAGGACTACGACGCCATTGTGCTGCCGGGCGGCCAGATCAACCCCGACCTCCTTCGCGTGAACCAGGACGCCATCGCCTTCATCAAGGACTTCTACTCCGGCGGCAAAACCGTTGCCGCCGTGTGCCATGCGCCGTGGCTTCTGATCGAGGCGGGCGTGATCCAGGGACGCCGCGCCACGTCGTACAAGTCGATCAAGACCGACGTGATCAATGCGGGCGGCCAGTGGGTGGACCAGGAGGTCGTCGCCGATCAGGGGCTCGTCACGAGCCGCCAGCCGTCGGACCTGGACGCGTTCACGGCGAAGATCATCGAGGAGGTCGGCGAAGGCAGGCACGAGCGCCGCTTCGCCGCGTAAAGGCGCATATGCGGAGCGTCCCCGCCCTGGGGCAGCTCCGCGCCGGGCGTCAGCCGATGCGCGCGACGCCGCTTTTGCCGTCCTCGCGGCGCCAGCGGACGTGCGTTGGGCCGAGGCGATGCATGGTGAAGCAGTGCGTCTGACCGTTCATCCAGTTCTGCCAGCGCAGGCACAGCTTGTTATCGGCAACCCACCAGCGGCCGCGGTCGGCCTGCGTCGTCTCTCCATCGAGAAGCGCAAGCTCGGTATTGCCGTGTACGCTGCCGTTCTTCGCGTAGCGGATCGGAACCTCGCCCATCGGCGTGTCGATATACACCGTGCGGCCCGAGACCGCGTTTTGCAGGGCTTCGCCGGAAAGCGCTTCCTCGCCCGCCTGGGCGAAGGTCAGCGGCGCAGCCGCCAGGAGGAGGGGGAGAATGATTCGCTTCATCGATAGTGGAACTCGCAAAGTTAACAAATGCCCATACTGAACGGCGCCGCAACCCGAAGGAGCGGCCGCGCGCAAGCCGGTGCACCATCGGGCTGATGATGGTCAAAATGTGGCTTTGTGTATACAAACGGCGGTTGAAGGGGAACATTCGCCTCGCCCGAGGGTGGGGCGCCCTGATTTCAAGGGGATACGCGCGCGTCTGCGGCAATTCGCACCGCTGCGCGATTACATGGGGATAAACAAAAGGGCGCCCGAAGGCGCCCTTTGAAACGACCCGGCAAAAAGCGTCAGAGATAGCGGCCGAGCATCTGCTCCACGACGAGGCAGCGCGCCACGCCGTCCTGGCCGAGAAAGAAGCCGAAGTCGCCCTTGAAATAGGTGCTGTTCGTCAGCTTGCGGAAATCCGCCTCGCGCGATTCGGCGCAAGATTTGGCGGAGGCGCGGATCGTCATCTGCTGCACGGCCACGCCGTTGCAGCCGCTCGGCGTCGCCAGCACGTAATTGCCGCCGTTCATCCAGGAAACCGCGCACTTGCTCAAGGGCAGCGCGGCCATTTCGCTCGTTTTCCGCGCCAGCATCGGCTCCGCAGGCGCCGTCGGCGCCTTGTAAGCCGTCCGGGCCTTGAAGGCCGTTGACATCGGAGCGAGCGCGCCGCCTTTGCCCGACATTTGTACGAGGATCACCAACGCAACGAAACTCATCAAGAGGACGAAAACCGTCCGTGTATTGCTTTCTGTCATGTCCAACCCCTGTGAGGATAATGGCTTCTGTGACGCTTCGGTATGCGGCCGAGGATGCCTTCGGTTCAACTTTGGATTGTAGTGCGTTGCGGTAAACTGAACGCTAATAGTTAGGCCCGTCGCAATAGCTTCACGATTTTTGAAGTCAAGCGCCACACACGAGGAGAAAACGGGCGCGGCGGACAAGTTCAAGCCTCGCCGTTAACTTTCCGGTATGCGCGGAGGTTCATAGTCGCGTCCCGACAGGAGGCCTCATGGCGGCAGGGCGAAAACGCAGGCTTTTGCGCCAAAGTTTAACGCTTGTGGCGATCCTCGCGGCGATGGGCTACATCGCGGCGGACGCGGTGCGCGGGCCGCACGGCTTGATCGCCAACCAGACCCTTCGCGCCCGGATCGCCGCGCTCAAGAATGAATTGTCCGCTCTCAAGGCGCAGCGCATGCGGCTCGAGCGCGACGCGGAACTGCTCGGCCCCAAGGCCGCGAACCAGCCGGCGCTGCTCGACGAAGAGGCGCGCGCCCTTCTCGATCTCGCCCGTCCTGCCGACATTGTGATCGTCAACAGCGATAGAAACGCCCGGTAGGCTTCGCTTGTGCGAGATGACTGGGTGGATAAGCAGCGTCGAAAACCCTATTAATGAAAAGCAACTCGAGCGCGAAACCGCTTCTGGCGTAACATAGCCTCCTTGGATATGCCCCGTTGAAGAAAGCCGCGCCAATGCTCGACGATCTTTCCCAGATGGAAATGGACCAAAAGCCGGCGCCGCCCGAACTGAGCCCCGAGGAGGAGCTTCGCGCCTTCCGGGAGATGCTTCTCATCCGCCGCTTCGAGGAGAAGTCGGGCCAGCTTTACGGCATGGGCCAGATCGGCGGCTTCTGCCACCTCTATATCGGGCAGGAGGCCGTCGTAGCCGGCATGCGGATGGCGATCCGCGAGGGCGACCAGATGATCACGGCCTATCGCGATCACGGCCATATGCTCGTCTGCGGCATGGACCCGAAGGGCGTGATGGCCGAGCTGACGGGCAGGCGCGGCGGCTATTCGCGCGGCAAGGGCGGCTCCATGCACATGTTTTCCGTCGAGAAGTCCTTCTACGGCGGGCACGGCATCGTGGGCGCGCAGGTCCCCATCGGCACGGGGCTCGCCTTCGCCAACAAATACAAGGGCAACGGCTCCGTCTGCCTCACCTATTACGGAGATGGCGCGGCGAACCAGGGCCAGGTCTACGAAGCCTTCAACATGGCGGAGATTTGGCGGCTGCCTGTCGTCTATGTCGTCGAGAACAACAAATACGGCATGGGCACCAGCGTCGCCCGCGCCTCCGCCGTCACCGACCTTTCGCAGCGCGGCGCGAGCTTCAACATCCCGGGCGAGCAGGTGGACGGCATGGATGTCCGCGCCGTGAAGGCGGCCGGGGAGAGGGCCGTTGCGCATGCCCGCGAGGGCAAGGGGCCGTACATCCTCGAAATGCTGACCTATCGCTTCCGCGGCCACTCCATGTCCGATCCCGCCAAGTACCGGACCAAGGAGGAGGTGGACCGCATGCGTCACGAGCGCGATCCCATCGAGCAGGTGCGCGTCCGCCTGATCGCAACGGGCCGCGCCAGCGAGGACGATCTCAAGGGGATCGACCGGCAGATCCGCGCCATCGTGAACGGGGCAGCCGACTTCGCGCAGCGCGATCCCGAGCCGGACACGGCCGAGCTTTACACGGACATCCTGCGCTAGCAGACACCACTGGCGGCGCCCGGCCAGGGCGCGCCCTGCACTTGGTTCCTCGCGCAGCCGGATCCGCAAAAAGTCAGCGCTCCGATTTATTAAGCCCCCGGATGAGGCTTCCCTCAGCGCAGAGCGTCCAGCATGCCGGCCAGCGTGGCGCCGACCGGCGGCTTGGGCTGCCGCTTGGCGGGGCATTGCGCCGCGAACACCTGCACGACGCGGAATATGTGCTGGCCGTCGCCGTGCCTCCAGCCGGCCGCGCCGACGCCGACCTCTTGCGCTCGCTTTTGGAGGAGATTGGCGTTATGGGCGGGCGATCTCTTCCAGCCGTCCATCGCGATGGCCGCGAGTTCTTCGGACAGCGTCGTTTCGGGTTTGCGAAAGGAACTCCAGACGTTCTCGGAGATGAAGCACCACTTGTATCCTTGGGCGGAGACGCGCTTGGCGGGGTTGGCGCCGTCCGCGGTGTGCCCCATCGCCTCGCGCTCGGCGATATAGGCGGCATAGGCGGCCGCAGCCTTCTGCAAGGCGGCGTTTTCTTGCAGTTGCGGCAGGTTCTTCGACGCGCGATAGGCGTTGGTCTCGGCGAGCACCGCGGCCCTTATCGCGTCCACATCGACCGGTTCCTGCTGGGCGCCCGCGGGCGGCGCGGCGCAAACCAGAAGGACCAGAGCGAAGAGATCGTATTTGCGGTTGTGAAGCATGATCGTCCGAGTGGAAACCACGAATTGACGCAAGCAAGGGCATGCCCCGAGTCTGAACCGGAACGGCGAGCTTTCTTATGACGGACGCCCCGCTCTCCACAGGTCTGTAGCCGAACGCGGAGCCTCGCCGGGCGCCCCGTCCCACGGCGTGCAAAAATCCGAAGTGCGATACGCAAAGAAATGCTAAAGGCGGCAGAGATCGCACTCGATTTAGCCCGGAATTTAGATAAAAGTGGACTATGCGGATAAGCACGATCGCACTTGCGGGGACGGTTGCGTCGATGATCCTGATCGCGAGCCTGGCCGGCTTGTGGCGCGTTTTGATCGAGAACGCCGAACTGCGTCTTACGGGCGGGACGCTTTCAGGCTTTGCCCGCCAGCATCCGCCCAAACCCTGGCGCGGTTTCGACATCGCCATTTTGAACGTTTCGGTGAACGGCGAGGTTCGGATCGAGGCTCATGTTTCCGGTCACCGCATCCATACGCCGATTGAAATCAGCGGCGCGCCCGAGTTCGACGCGAATGCGCGCGCGGTGTTCTTCCATGTCACCGAAACGAAGCTGCCGCGCGATCCAACGCGCCCGATGCTCAGCCGCCTGAATGCGATGCTGAACCCGCTCGCAACCTATATCGCCCAGAACGTAACGGACGTCATTCCAGCCAAAAGGATCAAGCCTGAACTCGCGCAGCGCCATTCTTTTGACCACGGTGAAATCGGTCCGCGTGGATGGCGACGCCGTGGTCGTGGAATTTCAGCGCCAGCGGGTCGCGGCTGTCGCCGGCGTTCTCACACTTTGCGCGCTCCTCTCCGGCGCCTGCCTTCTCGCCCTTTGGCTTCGCGCCAAACACAGCGCGAAGATATCGCAATTGAGAGAAGCGCCCTGAAAAGGGCTCACCGCCGCCAGGTCAGCAGCAAACGGGCGCCGGCGTAGTTTATGGCGATCGCCGCGGCGATCGCATACATGCCGAACGAGAGCACGTCCTGCCCTGTTTTGCCGCCGCCTGCGAAAGCTAGGAGAAGCAGCGCGGCCGCGCTTCGCCATACCCAAAGCGCGACATCCCGGAGGATCATCGCGGGGTAGAAATCGCTCGCGCTGTGGCTCATGCCGTCCATGGTCTTCAGATCGATGACATGCTGGGACACGCGCAAAATGGGCTGCATGAGGCTGACCCCAATCGTGTACACGACGAGCGTGACAAGCGTCAGTGAAAAGCCAAGCATGAGATGAAGCGCGATGAGGCCGAACGAACTCAGCCCGAAGATGAGCAGGCGGTTTTCCGGACGGCGGCGCGCGCCGACAGTCAGCGAGACGAGCGCGCCCGCAACGGCGAAGACTGTGTTGAAGCCGCCGACATTGAGCGCCGCGCCGAGCACGACAATGGACGCCAGCGGAACCAGGGTCTGCTGTAGGATATGCGACGCCGCGCCGCCCAGGAGATAGATCTGGGCCGCCCGATTGCGCCGGTCGGCGAGGAAATGCACAAAATCGTGCAGTCCAAGCGGGGCCGGACGATAGTCTTTCAGCGCGCCAAGGGAAGGCAGGCACAGCAGAAAGATCGGCGGCATCGCCAGGAACAGGAGCGTGAAATCGCCAAGGCTCAAAGCGTGCGAGAGCGCTATGAGAAGCGTCGCAAAAGCGGGGCTCGCCCAGGCGACGATCTGGCCGCCCGCGGACAGGAAGGACGAGTACACGTCGCGTTCACGATCGCTTGTCTCTAGAAGCTCGTAGGTGTGAAGGGCGAGCCAGAACAGCCCGACGCCAATTCCTCTTATTGCCACGGCGCCGCAAGCCTGCGGGACACTGAGCGCAAACGGCAGAAGGATAAGGCCCAATGCGGTAAAGACAAAGCTGAGAACAAGGCCATGTTTTATATTGAAGCCGAGCCGCGCGGCGGCGGCGCCATAGATGGAAAAGCCCACCATGACGCCGGTAAACTCGACGATTGCCGCAACGATATTCAGTTCGACGCTATTGAACGTCTCATAGATGTATATCTGAGAGAATGCGCTGACGGCCCTGCCGACAAAACTGTAAATCCAGAACAAATAAATCAGCGAGCGCAGCGAACGCCGCTGCGACCGGAAGTGCGCCAAGGAAAGCATCGGAAAATCCCGCCCAATCTATTTGAAATACGCGCCGGCGTCTCATGCGCGAAGCCGCCGCCGAGCGCAAGCTGTATGGAGCCCCTTTCGCTACCGGTAACAGACGGCGCGCTCCCCTGCAAAGCGCAGGCGCAACGCGCGGCGGCTCATTTTCGAGCTTCGCGCGTTTTCCGGCTTGAGGCAGAATGAGCCTCATGCACATGCGAGACATCAAGGGCGTTCTCATCGATCTCGATGGCGTGGTCCATCGGCGCGGGGCGGCGATCCCCGGCTCCATCGGGGCCATCGAGCGCCTGAAGCGGGCGAACGCCAATTTCCGCTTCATCACGAACACGACGCGGACGCCGCTCAGCGCCGTCGCGGCGGAACTCGCGAAGATCGGCGCGGCCACGGATCGCGCGCAAATTTTCACGCCCGCGCGCGCCGCCCGCGCCCACCTCGAAGCACACGGCCTCGACCCCTTCTTCGTGATCAGCTCCGCCTTGAGGGAGGATTTCGCGGGCCTCAAACCGGGCGTGCGGCGCGCGGTGGTGATCGGCGACGCCTACGCCGAATTCGCCTACGCCAGCCTCAACGAAGCGTTCCGGCAGATCGAGCATGGCGCCGAGTTCCTTGCGCTGGCGATCAACCGCGCCTATCGCGACGCCGACGGCGAGTTGAGCCTCGACGCGGGCGGCTTCGTCGCCTGCCTCGAATACGCCGCGAACAGAAAGGCGCATGTGCTGGGCAAGCCCTCCGCCGAGTTCTTCCGCTCGGCGGTTGCGGACATGGGGATAGCGCCGGAGGAGGCGGTCATGATCGGCGACGACGCCGAGTTCGACGTGAGCGCGGCCATCAAAGCGGGTCTTCGCGGCGTGCTCGTCCGAACCGGAAAATACAAGCCGGGCGCCGAAAACGCCGTCGAGCCGAAGCCGGACGCGGTCGCCGCCGATCTCCTCGAAGCGGTCGAGCGTATCCTTCAAGCAAAATCGAGCGGCGCCTGAACCGGAAAGCCGCTAAGATGCGCGCATTCCGGCTTTGGAGGCGATCATGAAGTCTTCCTTCTCATATTCTCTGGTCTTGGCGGGCGCTCTTTTCGCCTCCAATGCATACGCGGACGGCGGCGCCAGCTTTATCGACGGCGACTGGATCGGAACGGGGTCGTTCCAGATGGGCGTCGACATCGTCGCCTGCCGCGAGATCAAGATGCGGTTTTCCGGCTCCAAGGATACGTATGTCGTGCGCGAAGCGTCGATGATCTGTGGCGCCGCGCCGAAGCAGGATTTCACCGCCGTCGACAGCTTCGCCATCGCGGAAGACGGCCAGATTACATTCAGCGGCGGCACGAACACGAAGCTTGCGAAGGGGACGAAGGTCGGCGCCGTGAAAGACGACGCGCTGCGCACCCTCAATCCCATCGAGGGCGCCAACGTGGACGACATCTCCATCAAGAAGGCGGGCGATTTTCTGATCTATAATCAGGTCGCGGGCGTGCCGGGCAAGAACCCCGATTATGCGCTGATGGCGATCATGAAGAAGGACGCCGCCGCCGCGAAGCCTTGAGCCGCAATCGCTCCGGCCAAAAGTAAAAGCCCCGCTTGGGGGGCGGGGCTTGGCAGAGAGAGAAAGCAGCTTAGGGGAAGCCTCATTTAGGATCTCAATTCTCGCCTCTGCTTGCAAATCACGATTTATTACTGTTGGTTTCAAGAAGACGCCGCAGGGTGGAACACGGCGGAAATTCCGGCTCAGGGGCGTCATGCCGCAAATCTACGTCAAAAACTTCCGGATCGGCCAGGACGCCATCGATCTCAACGGCCACGTCAACAATCAGGAGTATCTGCGCTGGATGGAGGAGATTGCCATCGAGCATTCCTCCGCGCAAGGCTGGCCGATGGAGCGCTACCTCGCGAGCGGCGCGTCATGGTGGGTCCGCTCGCATAGCATCGAATATCTGCGCCCGGCGCGGCTTGGCGACGAGATCGCGATTTACACCTGGGTGACGGCGATGGAGGGGCGCGCCTCGCCGCGCCGCACGCTGTTCGTCCGCGCATCGGGGCGGCGCCAAATCCTCGCGCGGGCCGAAACCGTGTGGGCCTTCGTCGATATCGAGACCGGGCGCTCCGCGCCGGTATCCGATGAGGTGCGGACGGCCTTCGAGGCGGTGGAATCGGAGGACGAGGTTTACGAGGCGGCTGGGCTTCCGCAAAGCGCCCGCCGATCCGGGTAGGGCGCTCAATCCTCCATGACGACGCCGACGAAAGGCAGCTCGCGGAACGCGTGCGCGACGTCCATCCCATAACCGACGACGAACAGGTCGGGGCAGGCGAACCCCACGAACTCGGCTTCGATATCCGAGCGGCGGCGCCCGCGCTTGTCGAGCAGCACGGCGAGGGATGCGCTTCTCGCTCCCCGCCCGAGGACCAGATCGCGCGCGAATTTCAGCGTATTCCCGGATTCCAGAATATCGTCCACGATGAGCACATCGCGGCCCGCCACGGCGGCGTCGATGTCGCGCAGGATCTTCACCGCGCCGCCTTCCTTTCCCGCGCCATAGCTCGAAATCAGGATGAACTCCACCTCGGGCGCGAGGCCCGCGCCGTGCAGGCCGCGGATGAGATCGGCGGCGAAGATGAAGGAGCCCTTCAGGACCGAAATCACCAAAAGATCGTGGAAGCCGCGCGCGGCGATCTCTTTCGCAAGCTCAAGATTGCGGCGCGCGATGGCTTCCGCCGAAAACAGCACCTCGATGGTCTTCCCCCGGACGATGGGCATCGGTCGAACTCCAACGGCGGCGCACGCTTGCGCCGCCGGACGTCATTCGCTCCGCAGGCCCTGACGCGCCTCGAGCTTTATTTCCGCGCGGCGGCGGCGATGAGGTCGCCGAACCTCGCAGCTTCCTTGGCAGAGTTTTCGTTCTGCTCCAAGGCGAAAACGGAAAACAGGTAGGCGCCGCCGTTCGCGCGCGTCAGCACGATGTAATTCGCGTTGCTGAACTTGCCTTCCTTGTCCTCGCAAATCGCGGTGATCGACAAGGCGTCGCCCTCGATTTTCCTGCCGCTCGCGAACTTGCCATTGCACGCCTGCGCCGCCGAGGCGAGGATTTCGGTTCCGAGGTCGGCGACCGAGCTTGCGTCAGGCGCGATCCTCAGCCCGCCCGCCGCGCCGCCGGCAAACCATACCGCGTGGAGGCCCTGGAACTTCTCGCGAAGGTCCTTGACCGAAACAAGCTGCTGGCCCGAAACGCCGATGCTCGACAGCATGTTCGTCATGACGATCGCGCCCTCGGAATAATAGGTCTCGTCGCTTTCGCTGCCGCTTCCGCGCGGCCGTTGGGCGGTGGGCGCAAAGGGATTGCTGGACCGGAAGGCGATGTGGCGGCGCGTGCAATCCACCACCGCGTCCAGGCCGGCGCGCGAGCCGACGAGGTTGAAACTCATTGTGGTGCTGACCGTCCTGATCGTCAGGCGATTGGCGGCGCTGAACAGTTCCAGCAATTCCTTCCGGCCCGGGAGCGGGACAGTCAGGATGTTCGGGGATATGGCTTCGCCCTCCCAGCTTCTTCCCGTTGCGCCATCGAGATCGATATCGAAACTATAGCGATTGCCTTCGACAAGGCTCCAATTGTCGTTGGCCAGGTTCATGTACCATTGCCCGTCGGCGCGAATGGCGAAGATCAGATAAATCCCGCTATTGTACTGGGCGATCATCGCGCAATGGGTGAACTCCTTCGTCTTCTCGTCCCCGTACGCGCTCACAGTCCAATCTCGAACCGTGAAGCTTTCAAGCTTGACCGACGCCTGCGCTGCGCTCGCAAAGAGCGCCGCGATAACGACCAAAACCCCTCCTGCACGACGCATCAACCAACGCATGACACAACTCCACCACATTTTAGACAATATTAAGGTTAACATGTGGCGGTTTTCTTGGCACGTAATTTTCGCGCGCGGGTAGACGCCCAGGTGTGAGCCGCGCTAAACGCATGTCGTGTCGGGATTATTTAGGATTACCTTGAAACGTCCGAAGCGGTCTCGCCGCCGAACCATTCGCCGGAAAGCGCAAGCTCGCGCGACGCGATCTTGCCGAGAAACTCATCGGCGCCCTTCATGGTCCGGAACGCATCGTAGCCGCGTTCCAGGAAATTCTGCAGGTCGCCGAGGCCTGCGAGCAGCGCCGGCTTTTTCATCATGGAGAGGGCCGCGCCGATGAAGGGCTTTTTCGTGAGCTTGTCGAGCGACTGGCCGAGATGGGCGATGAGGGCGATCTGGCGCTCGCGGTCGGGGCGGCGGCCCGCAGTGCGATAGGCCCCGGCATAATCCGCCTCCGTCAGCGCGAAGACTCTTTTGCCGAGCGCCGCAATCATGTCCGCGTCGAGCGATTCCGAAAGCGCGTTAAGCTCGATCGCGTCGGCGATCGTTTCAAGGCCCGGAACGGGAAGCACCTTGCTCATCAGCGGCAGGAGGCGGCGCACCTCTTCCTCGTGGCGGCTCGAGATCCTTCGGCCCATAGATGTCGCTCAGGAAAAACGTGGCGGTGGCGGCATAGCGCGGGGTCGCCAGCAGGTCGGAATGCGTCCGCGCCAGCCGCTCGGATTGCCAGATGCGCAAGGCTTCGCGCGCCGATTGCCCCTCGGGATCGGCCGCAAGCCTCGCCCGCGCGTGCGCCGCCGCATCGAGCTGATGCTCAATTCGCGATACGATTTCGATCTTGGTAGTCAATCGTTTTCCTTTGTGATGTATTTACGAATTAGCCGCCATCCTCGCCAGAAAATATTCGGCGTAAAATTCTCCCGGAACCGGCGCCGGAGGGTTTCAGCCCGCGAAATTTTGCGCCCGCAAAGGTGAACCGCATGTCGAAGGCGGAACGCGTTTCATCCGTGGACACCACCTGGCTTCGAATGGACAGGCCGGCGAACCCGATGGTCATCATCGGCGTCCTTATACTTGAGGGACCCGTCGATCTCAACACGCTGGAGGAGACCATCGCGGAGCGGTTCCTCGCCATCCCGCGCCTTCGCCAGCATGTCGAAATCCGCGCCGGAGAATATTGGTGGGTGGACGATCCCTATTTCGACCGCTCGCGGCATGTCAAGCGCGTCCGCCTTCCCGGCGACGGAGGGCAGGGCGAGCTGCAGCGCTACATCGCCGAACTCGCCTCCGAGCGGTTGGACAAGGCGCGTCCGCTCTGGCAGCTCCGCATCGTGGAGAGCTACCGGGGCGGCGCCGCTGTGATCACGCGGTTCCATCACGCCATCGCAGACGGCATGGCGCTCGTCGGCCTCATGCTTTCCGTGATGGACGGCGGCGACATCCGCGTCTGGACTAGGCCGAAATCGAAGGCGCCCGAGAGGTCCCTGCCGCCGCTGCCCGGCCTGAGAAGGATCGAGACGGGCATAAAAACGATCCGCAAGGGCGTCGGCGCGACGCTCGATCTCTGGAAGGAGGCGGCTGCTCTCGCATCGGCGCCCGGAAAGACGGCGCGCACGGGCGCGGGCGTGGCGGGCGAACTCGCGTGGCTCCTGCTGATGCCGGAGGACAGCTGGACGCGTTTCAAGGGCAAGCCGTCGGGCAACAAGCGCGTGGCCTGGACCGATCCGATCCCGCTGCCGGAGGTGAAGGCCGTCAGCAAGGCGCTCGGCTGCACCATCAACGACATGCTGCTGGCATCCGTCGCGGGCGCGCTCAACGAATATCTGAAGGAGAAGGGCGACTCCACCAAGGGCGTGGAGGTGCGCGCGCTGGTGCCCGTCGATATGCGCAGCAGCCATGAAATCGGCGATCTCGGCAACAAGTTCGGCATCGTCGGCGTGGAGCTGCCCGTCGGCATCGAGAACCCGCTCGACCGCCTGTTCGAGGTGCGGCGGCGCATGCTGGCCTTGAAGCAATCCATGGAGCCGCCGGTCACGCTCGGGCTTTTCGCCGCGATCGGCCACGCGCCGCAGATTGTGCAGGAGCGGCTTTTCGGCCTGCTCATGAAGCGCGCCACGGCCGTCATGACGAATGTGCCCGGCCCGCAGGACCCGCTCTACCTCGCGGGCGCCAGGATCAAGCAGATCATGTTCTGGGTGCCGCAATCGGGCGACATCGGGATGGGCGTCTCCATCCTCTCCTTCAACGACATGGTGCAGTTCGGGCTGATCACCGACGCGGAGATGGTGCCCGACCCCGAGGCGATCATCGCGCATTTCCGGCCGAAATTCGAGCAGCTCCTGTATTACGTGCTGATGTCGCCCTGGGGTGAGGAGGAGAAGTCGGTCGGGAAAGCCGCATCGAAAAAAGCCCCCGTCCGGCGCGCCCGCACATCGAAAGAGAAGGCGCCGGAGAGCGAGGCGAGCGAGGCGGCGCCCGCGCCCGCGCGCAAACTCCAACGCGCCTCGGCGCCGCGCACGCGAGGGGCGCCGGTCAAAGTGGAAAGCACGCCCGTTTCCGCCGCCGCGCCGAAACGGAAGACCGCCCGCCGCAAGCTGCCTCGGGCTTAAGCGAGTTGCACCGTGTTTCCGGGCGAATGCCCTTGCGCTTCTGGCAAGGGCAAATCGGCGCTCTGGGTCGAAACCTGAAATACTCAAAGTGAGCAAATATGGGTAAATGTTCTCCTCAAAGCGGACTTGGCATGCCCCGGGGCTTGCTATAAATTCTTTTCCAATTTGATCACAGCGTGGAAGTTTGTTTGAGGCTTTAGGCAGGTAGAAGGCGAAATAAATGAGTAGAGGTAACGGGGAACGTGCCGCTCTAATCGGTATACTGGTCGATGTTTCGGCCTCGATGACGAAGTCCATAGGGGCCATTTCCGGGGGGTCTGTTACTCGGCTTGATGGGGTAAGATCATCGATCCGGGAATTGGCGCATCAGTTAGCGGAAGGGATACCCGAATCTGCCGAAGACGCAGCATCCAGCATTGACATATTTGTGCTCGGCTTTGGTTTTGGTAATCCAATCAGCTCATTCCTACGTGGCGGTGGCCCCGCGGTCAGAGATCTTCTGCGTTCCGGTGCTTGCGGGAACGGTATCGTAACTGCCTCGGAGCTCTCCAAAAACTGGGCTCGTTATGAATCTGACATTCGATCCATGGCGATTGAAATGTTCGGCGCAACCCCGCTCAAAGCGGCTATGACGACCGCAGAGCAGCGCTTCGACAACGAAATGAAATCGGGCGAGTATAAGTGGGGTAGCTGGTTACTTATTATCTCCGATGGCGCTCCAACAGACGGGGCTCCTGATGAAATAGGGGCGATCGCTGATCGAATGCGGAAAAAAGGCATCATGATCGCATCATGCTTTGTAGCTGGAAACGACATAGTCTCTCATCGGCGTATTTACTGCAAGCCTGAGCGTGATTGGTCGCTGGAGGCCACCTTGATGTTTCGATGTGCATCCATCCTCCCAAATGAGTCTCAAATTCGCTCGTATTTCGTTGAAATCGGCTGGACGGTAGACAAGGAAGGTCGCCTTTTTTCTCAAGCGAATAATTCCAAGCTAATCAGCGAGCTTGTTGGCGCATTGTCACGGATAACAGGCGAACAAGCCCACGTGCCTAAGGCGCCATCGAAAAGCATATCAATATCAAACGAACGGGATGGTTTCGATGTGTTTTTGAGCTACGCTCGGGAGGACCGCGATAAAGCGGAGACTTTGGCAACGGTATTGATCAACGCCGGCGTGTCCGTTTGGTGGGATCGCGAATTGCTAAGTGGTGACAGATTTGATGAGCTAATACGTGCAAAATTAGACGCCGCAGGTGCCGTTATCGTCCTATGGAGTGAAAATTCAATTTCATCAGATTGGGTAAAATTCGAAGCGAGCCGCGCTCATGAGCAAAACAAACTCATTCCTGTACGCTCAAAGGAGTTAGATCCAAGCAAAATCCCGCCCCCTTACGTTGCTGTTTTGCATACGATCATGCTTGAAGATCAAGCAGCGCTCCTTGCCAGTTTGCGGCGACGGGTTGTAAGTACAAAGTAATCAGGCTCTATTCGGGGCGCGCATCCGATCCTGCAGGTGATAATGACCGCCCTATAGCGCTACTAACCTGAAGCCATACTAATTTTGGTTAAGCTTGCGGGCGTTCCCGCTTCGACCTTACTAGGAGACGTGCCAACGCAAAAGGCCAAAGTCAGCACTCGGCCTAACCCTGCCTCAATCCGCAATCCGCGCTACGCCGCTTGTGGCCGCGCCTCCGGGTCGGCGAGGCGCGCGATGCCGGCCATGATGTCGTTCAGCTGGAAGTGCTTCGGCGTGTAGATCGCGGCGACGCCGAACGCGCGCAAGGCCGCCTCGTCCTCGGCGGGGATGATGCCGCCGACCACGACGGGGATCGCGCCGAGCCCGGCCGCGCGCATGCGGTCCATCACGTCGCGCACGAGCGCCACATGGCTGCCCGACAGGATCGACAGGCCGACGACGTGCACGCTCTCCTCCAGCGCGGCGTTCACGATTTGCGCGGGCGTGAGCCGGATGCCCTCGTAGACGACCTCCATGCCGCAATCGCGCGCCCGCACCGCGATCTGCTCGGCGCCGTTGGAATGGCCGTCGAGTCCCGGCTTGCCGACCAGGAATTTCAGGCGCCGGCCGAGTTTCGCGGACACGCGCTCCACGTCGGCGCGCACGTCAGCCAGCCCCGCGCCGCCGCTCGCCGCCGCCGCCTTCGAGACGCCGGTCGGCGCGCGGTATTCGCCGAACACCTGGCGCAGCGTGTCGCCCCATTCCCCGGTGGTGACGCCCACCTTGGCGCAGGCGATGGACGGCTCCATGATGTTGCGGCCCTCCTGCGCGGCTGAGCGCAGCGCGGCGAGCGCCGCCCCGACCGCTTGCGCATCGCGGGCCGCGCGCCACGCATTCAGCCGCTCGACCTGCTCGCGCTCCACCCATTCCGGCACGGTCTGGATGGCGCCGCCCTCGCCGCCCGACAGAGGCGACGGCTCCGTCTCCACGAATTTGTTCACGCCGATGACAATTTGCTCGCCCGCCTCGATCTTCGACAGCCGCGCCGCGTTGCTTTCGACGAGGCGCTGCTTCATGTAGCTCGTCTCGACCGCCGCAATCGCGCCGCCAAGCGCCTCGATCCGCGCCAGCTCCTCGCGCGCCTCGCGCTTCAGCTCCTCGACCTTCGCCTCAACGACGCGCGAACCATCGAAAATGTCGGCGTATTCGAGGAGGTCGGTCTCGAAGGCCACGATCTGCTGCATGCGCAGCGACCATTGCTGATCCCACGGGCGCGGCAGGCCGAGCGCCTCGTTCCACGCGGGCAGCTGCACGGCGCGGGCGCGCGCCTTCTTCGACAGCACGACGGCGAGCATCTCAAGCAGGATGCGATACGGATTGTTCTCCGGCTGCTGCTCGGTCAGGCCCAGCGAATTCACCTGCACGCCGTAGCGGAAGCGGCGCAGCTTGGGGTCGGTTACGCCGTAGCGCTTTTCGCAAATCTCGTCCCAGAGATCGACGAAGGCGCGCATCTTGCACATCTCGGTTACGAAGCGCACGCCCGCGTTCACGAAAAACGAGATGCGCGCCACCGCCTCGCTGAACTCCGCCTCGGAGACCTCGCCGCTCTCCTTCACCGTATCGAGCACGGCGATGGCGATGGCGAGCGCGTAAGCCAGCTCCTGCACGGGCGTCGCGCCCGCCTCCTGCAGGTGATAGGAGCAGACATTCGTCGGGTTCCATTTCGGGATTTCGCGGAAGGAGAAGACGACGATGTCCTTGATGAGACGCATCGAGGGCTGCGGCGGGAACACATAGGTGCCGCGAGAGAGATATTCCTTGATGATGTCGTTCTGCACCGTGCCGGTGAGCGCGCCCCGGTCCACGCCCTGCTCGTCCGCGAAGGCGATATAGAGCGACAAGAGCCACGCCGCCGTCGCGTTGATCGTCATCGACGTGTTCATCTTGCCGAGCGGGATGCCGGCGAGCAGCGCGCGCATGTCGCCCAGGTGGCTGACCGGCACGCCGACCTTGCCCACTTCGCCGCGCGCAAGCGGATGATCCGAATCGTAGCCCGTCTGCGTCGGCAGGTCGAAAGCGATGGAAAGCCCCGTCTGCCCCTTCGCCAGGTTCTTCAGATAAAGCTCGTTCGACGCCTTTGGGGTCGAGTGCCCCGCATAGGTGCGGAAAATCCAGGGCTGGTCGGGCATGGCGGGCCGGTTCACCTTCATTGCAAGAAATCGGTGTGCGCCGCACAATAGCACGCGGGCCGCGGCGGCCCAACCCCGTCACACGTCGAAGGCGCCGCCCGCGCTTCTCTATCGCCGCACGAGGCGCAGGACCAGAAGCAGAATAATCGCCCCCGCGGTAGCCGTGATGATGGACGCCACCGTGGGATTGGCGGAAACGCGAGCGCCCAAGGCTGGGAACAGATAAAACCCGATTGCGGCGCCGATGACGCCAACCACGGCGGCGCCAACCAGATCGAGGCCGGTCGGGATGACGATGCTCGCGAGCGCGCCCGCGACCAAACCGATCAGGACGATAGAGACTATCGCATAGACGTCAGGCATGTTTCATCTCCCGGGACAGTCGAGAAATAGCGCGCGCGGCACGGGGCGAGCGCGGCAAAACATCGGCCGATCCCACGCCCTTCGCTTCCCCTTTTAAGTCAAACTTCACAAAATTGTTCCTTTCCGCTCAAAATGGATGTGAAAGGGAGCGGCGGCGCCGGCTGCGCGGGCGCTCGCGGGACAGGGAGTTGGCCATGCGGTTCATTTTCAGCCTTTCGACGTTCGTCCTGACGATGATCGTCTCCCTGATCGCGTTCACCTTCACGGCGATCAACTACCCGACGGCCATGCGCGATCTGCTGGCGGGCGCGCAGCACGTTCGCGACTATGTCCAGCAGCTTAGTCTGCCCGACAGCTATATGGTCTGGGTCGATATTTTCCTGCAGCCGAACCAGATCGTACTTGTCGGCATCAGCATCGCGGTTCGGATCGCGCTCGGAATGCTGTTTTCCATTTTCGACCGCGGAGAGGGCAGCCGCCGCCGCAGCAGCGAGGCGCCCAAGGCGGCCGCCTCGCCCAAGCCTTCAAACTCGCCCTTCGGCCGCTGGGGCTGAAGGGATGCCGAGGGCCGCAGCGACGCGGCTCCAGACGGCGGCGCCGGGGAAATTCCCCTCGAAGCCGCCACTCCATCCCAGTCCAAGGCGGCGGACGAGCCCGAAACTCGCACCGCTTCCCACGCGGCGCTCCTCGCCGAATACGCCGCGCTCAAGAACGAGCAGACGCAGCGCATCGTCGTGCGCGATACCTGCCTCTACGTGTCGATAACCGCCAACATCGCAATCGCAGCCGCCTACACGCAACAGCAGATCCATGACGAAAGACTGTTGCTGTTTATCCCGTTCGCCTCGACACTGTTCTTCTGGGTCTACGCCACGCATGACGCGATGGTGACGCAAATCCGCCGGTACATCGTCGAGACCATTCTTCCGAAACTGTCCAGAGGAGATGAGGCCGGGCCAGTGTTCGGCTGGGAGGTTCTGCGGCGCCGCTGGCGCTTCCGCCGCCTGGTATCCAAGGTGGCCAGGCTGCTCGCCGTCTGGGTCACGTTCTCAGGAGCTTCGTTGATCGCTCTGGCGGCGGCCGCGCCGGGTCTTGGCTTCAACGCGCTATGGCTCATCGCGCTGCTGGTCGCCGCCGTTCCCTACATCTTCGGCCTATGGCTTATCGACCTGTGAGGACGCCCGGCCGCAAGGACAAACGCGTTCGCCCTCAAGCGAACGCGTTTGTCCCTGTCATGCACTCGCCGAGGCGTCCGCGATATAGTAAGGCGGCGCCCGCCAATCGGGGCGGGCGGGGCGGCAAAAGTTATGCCTTGAGGATTTTGGGCACCTTATTGAGGCGCAGCCGGGCGACGTCCGGCATGCCCGAACCCAGCAATGGCGCAAGATAGTTCACGAACTTGTCCGTCACGTCGTGACCGTTCTCATGGATGAACTCGTCCGCCATGACCTTGGTCTTCCCGGCGATATCTTCCAGCAGGCTCAGCCGGTACTCGACCGCATAGTCGCCGATCCGGTGGATGGTCACCGATCCGCTGGTATTGCCGTTCCCGTCGCCGAAATGCGCGTACTGCACCGCCTTCTCGCCAACCTCGCGGGCTTCGCGGGCGTCCACATCGGAGACGACGCCGAGGAACGAGCGCTGCAAATAGCCGAAGGTGTCGCCGCGGATGCGGGTGATCTTCGTTGCTGTCTTCACATAATCGGTCAGAAGATCGGCGAGCGCGCCGGTGCCCGAAAGCTGCACGTTGCCGTGGGCGTCGCGCTCCACGCTCTTGGCGAGCTTCGTGGCGATGGCCTCGCCGCTGGCGTCATGGATGCCCTCTGAAACCGCGACCATGCACCGGCCGTATTTGTCGTACACGGCCTTCACGTCCCTCGCGAACTGTTCGAGGTCGAACGTGCGCTCCGGAACATAAATGAGGTGGGGGCCGTCGTCGGGGCGCTTGCGGCCAAGGGCGGCGGCGGCGGTCAGGAAGCCCGCGTGGCGGCCCATGACGACGGCCACGTAGACGCCCGGCAGCGCGCGGTTGTCGAGGTTGGCGCCGGCGAAGGCGAGCGCGACGAAGCGGGCGGCCGACGGGAAGCCCGGTGTATGGTCGTTGACCATGAGGTCGTTGTCGATGGTCTTGGGGATATGGACGCATTGCAGCGGATAGCTGGCGGCCTGCGCCTGATCGCGCAAAATGCGCAGCGTATCCGACGAGTTGTTGCCGCCCGTGTAGAAGAAAGTGTGGATTTCGTGGGCGCGCAGCGATTTGAGAATTTCCTCGCAGTACTTGGCGTCCGGCTTGTCGCGCGTCGATCCGAGCGCGGCGGCCGGCGTATTGCCGACCATTTCGAGGTTGTTGGTCGTTTCGAGGGTGAGGTCGATGAAGTCCTCGTTGATGATGCCGCGGACCCCGTGATAGGCGCCATAGATGCGGTCCACTCCGGGGATCTTCCGCGCCTCGACGACAGCGCCCACCAACGATTGATTGATGACCGCCGTGGGCCCGCCGCCCTGAGCGATCAGTATCTTGCCTTTCAACATCGCCTACTCCTCCAACCCGATTAACAGGGATTTGACGAAAGCGAAGCCCGCTTGCGCCGCTTCCGGTTCGGCGGGAAAGTAGCACGGCGCGGCGCCTTTGCGTAAGAGCGAAACGGCGGGCGCGCACCGCGGACGCGCGTTCGCCAACACATGGCCGTCAGTACACGATGACGGAGCGGATGCTCTCGCCCTTGTGCATCAGGTCGAACGCCTCGTTGATGCTCTCAAGCGGCAGCTTGTGCGTGATCATGGGGTCGATCTGGATCTTCTTTTCCATGTACCAGTCGACCATGCGCGGCGTGTCGGTGCGCCCGCGCGCGCCGCCGAAGGCCGAGCCTTTCCACACGCGCCCCGTGACAAGCTGGAACGGCCGCGTGGAGATTTCCTTGCCGGCTTCCGCCACGCCGATGATGATGCTCTGGCCCCAGCCGCGATGGCAGCATTCCAGCGCCGTCCGCATGACGTTGACGTTGCCGGTGCAGTCGAAGCTGTAGTCCGCGCCGCCGCCGGTCAGGGTCACGAGATGCGCGACCAGATCGCCGCGGACTTCCTTCGGGTTTACGAAATGGGTCATGCCGAAGCGGCGGCCCCATTCCTCCTTCGCGGGATTGGTGTCGACGCCGATAATCTTGTCGGCGCCCACCATCTTCAGCCCCTGGATCACGTTGAGCCCGATGCCGCCGAGGCCGAACACCACGCAATTCGCGCCCGGCTCAACCTTCGCGGTGAACACGACCGCGCCGACGCCGGTGGTGACGCCGCACCCGCAGTAGCAGGACGTATCGAAGGGCGCATCCTCGCGGATTTTCGCCACCGCGATCTCGGGCAGCACCGTGAAGTTCGAAAAGGTCGAACAGCCCATATAATGGTAGAGGGTCTGCCCCTTGTACGAGAAGCGGCTCGTCCCGTCGGGCATGAGACCCTTGCCTTGCGTGGCGCGGATCGCAGTGCAGAGGTTCGTCTTGCGGCTCAGGCAGGATTTGCACTGGCGGCACTCGGGCGTGTAGAGCGGGATCACATGGTCGCCGGGCTTCACGCTCGTCACGCCCGCTCCCACCTCGCGCACGATCCCTGCGCCTTCATGGCCGAGTATGGAGGGGAAGATCCCCTCGCTGTCGAACCCGTCGAGCGTATAGGCGTCGGTGTGGCAGACGCCCGTGGCCTTGATCTCGACAAGAACCTCCCCCGCCTTCGGCCCCTCCAAGTCGACCTCGACTATTTCGAGCGGCTTTTTCGCCTCAAAAGCAACGGCTGCGCGTGACTTCACGAGAACCTCCTCGGTTTGGCGTTTCCGGCTGTTTTCTTATTGAACCTCACAGACTTTACTGCAGACGCCTTTCCTTTTTCAACTTGGCGCTGCGTCTGGCGCGAGCGGAGCCTTGCGTTCCCGCCGCGCCTTCCGTTCGCGTGCATATGTGCGCGCCCGGCAGAGGCGGCAACCGGCGCGGCCGCCGCATTCATCCATTTTTAAGAACAGTGTCAGCATTAATCTCTTTCGGCGGATTTGCTTTTTTTCCAATTGGTTAAGTGTAGATTTATTTCCTGTACCGTATTCGAGTATCGCCGATGTTCGGGCAAATCCAGGCCCCGCCCTGAATTGGCCGGTCCGGCTCCAGGGCGCCGTAGCAGGCGGCGCCGGCGCGTCTCAATGCGGAAGTGAAGAAAGGCTTGTTCATCGGGGTTGTCTCGAATGCCGGTAGAAGATTTCAAAGGTTTGCTCGGCAAGCTCAAAGAGTTGGAGCGGGAAAGCCAACTCGACCCAGGCGGCGCGGCCTACCGCGTGTCGAACAATGTCGCGGATGTCGTGTTGTCGCTTGCCTCGGGCCGGGCTTCAGGCGGTACGCGCAGGGCGGCGTATTACGAGGACGAGATGGATCTCCCTCCGCCGCCGCAGCCTCCCTCGCTCGCGGATCTTAAAAGGCAAATCGCGGATGCGGCTTCGGTCAGCGACTTGCGCAGCCTGCGCCGCAGCTTTGCAAGGTGGAGCCACCCCGACCGGCGCGGCAAGCCAGACGATCCTTACGCCACATTCCAAATGGCGGCCGCGAACGAGGCGATAGACAAAGCGATCCTCGCCCTGCGGCGGCGGACCGGAGGAAATCCGTAGCCGCGACCGCTGCGGCGCGCCTTCAACGGCCGCCCCCTAACAGCGCAGGCACGCGAGCATGCTGTCGATTGGACGGTTGGTCCAGCGCCGTCGCGATGCGTAATGCGTAATGCGTATTTCATAATGGCGGCCCGGATGCGGGTTTTTCCACAACCTGCGCCTGATCCGGTCCTGGAGCGGGGCGCCGGCGCCGCGGCGGGTTAATTAATTAAATCCCCTCCTCGGAGAGGAGATCCTCGCCGACCGGCTCCTCGAGCGTGATCGTAAAGACGCCGCGCGACTGGCCGAGCTTGCCACGGAAGAGGCGGTCGCCCTCGCACTCGATGACGATGCTCTGATCCGTGCCGCTGAGTTCGATCGTCTTGCCGGGTTCGAGCCTCACAATATCGTCGAGCGGCAGGCTTCTGCCCTCGATCACGGCCGTCACGGTGATCTCCGCCCTGGAGACGCGGTCGTTGAGCGCGTGCGTCCAGCGCGGATCGGCTGAGGCCGGCAGTAACGCCTTGCGTTCGCGCTCAAGCTTTTGCCGGATGGGGTTCATGGCGCTTTGGGGGATGAGCACGAACAGCACGCCCCCCTGATCCAGCACCTGAAACAGCACCTTCGCCTGCACCATCATCATGCTGTTCTGGCCGAGCGTCGTGAATTCGAGCGCCGTCTCGACCCGTTCGAGCGAGAGGGTGAGCTCGCAAACCGGAGCGAACGCCGCAACCAGCGCCCTCTCCGCGAATTCGCAGACGGTCTTCCCGATGCGCGTCTCCAGGCTCGTGAAGGGCCGGGTTGCGTCGAAGGGAAGCTCGCTGCCGTCGCCCCCGAACATCGCCTCGATGATGGAGAACAGGAGCCGCCGCTCGACGCCGACGAGGATGCGGGCATCCCACTCCCGGCAGTAGAAGATGACGGAGACGCTGTCCGCGTTGGCCTCCAGCAAGTCCCAGGAATCCCCCGAAACGATCTGGTTCACGAAGGCGGAGAAAACCGGCGTGCAGTAGTCGCGGAAATTCTCGACGCAGGAGACGGCCATATTCTCGAAAATGCTGGTCAGAACCGGCAGGCGGTCGAGCGAGAGCTTGGCGAGCTCCTTGAGCTTCTCGCTGATGCTCACGGCTTCCGTCTTCTTGGGTTCGTTTTGCACGTGCACCTACTCCTCCGCCTCGGCGAAGGCGAGACTGATGACGCCCTGGTCGGCAAGTTGCAGCGCCGTATCCGCGATCTCGCGGCGGGCGTTCTCGATCTCCTTGGAGCCGAGCTGCCCCGCGGCGGCGAGATCCTGCTCGATGACTTCTGCGCGTTCGCGACGGCACCGACGATAAGATGAAGTCCTTCAAGGCGGCGTCCGCGCCGTTGAGCGCGGGCACGAGCCGCTCCGCCTCGATGTTTTCGAAAAGGACCACACGCGTCTTCGCCGGCAGCTTCACGATATCCTCGAAGGTGAAGAGCAGCCCGCGAACGGTCTCGGCGGCCTTCGGCCTGCTCGCGCCAAGACTGTCGAGAACCTCCTCCATTTCCCTGCGGGAGAGCTTGTTGACGATCTTGGCGACGCGCTCGTGGGTGTCCTGGCCGGTGGTTTTCGCGACCTTGAGCAGGAGTTCGTCGCGCAACACCTGCTCTAGAAGGCGCAAGGATTGCTGCGTGACGAGCTTGTTCGTGAGCATCCGCCGCATCGCCTCGTTTCTGAGATGGGACGGGAAATGAGCCACGACTTCCGCGGCGAGCGAGGCGCTCGCCTTCGACAGGATATAGGTGATGACTTGCGGGTGCTCCTTGCTCAGGAACTGGGCCAGAATATGGGCCTGCAGCTCCTGAAGCCGCGGCCATACCGCCTCGTTCATCCTCGCGCGCACATCCGCCATGATCTGCCTGACCTGCGCGGGGGTCATGATCTCTTCGAGGAGCCGCTCTATATGCTCGGACGACCCCCTGAGCCCCACGTCGACCCTGACTTGCGTCACGAATTCCTCGGCGAGGCTGTCGAGAGCGGCTTGCGGCACAACGCCCAGGTCCGAAGCGCAGCGGGCTATGGTGCGGATGTCATCATCGCCGAAATGCGCCAGAAGCTTGGATGCATTGTCCTTACCGACCGCCAGCAGCAAAGCGGCGGCCTTCTCTGTTCCGGACAATTTTCTATGCGCATGCGGCACAGGTACGTGCGGCTCAGTCATACACCAATCCGGTTACTTCTCGAAGCCTCAAGCTAGACGGTGCGATTCGACTTGCGCCAGCCTACCCGCGGGGCGCGCGCCTTTAAGGAAGCATAAGCGTTGGCGGCGCAGGGTGAGGGTCTTCGCGCGGAGAATCGCCACCGCAAGCTTCACAAAAGCGTATCAGGGAAGGTTCAAGATCCCTCACACCAGCCCAGGAGCCAAATCGTGACCGAGTGCATCCGGGTTCTCGTGGTCGACGACTCGGCATTCATGCGCAAAGCGCTGTCGCGCGAGATCGGCGCCGATCCGCGTTTCGAAGTCGTCGGCGCCGCCCGGGATGGCCGGGAGGGCGTGCAGATGGCGCTGGATTTGCAGCCCGACGTGGTCACGCTCGACGTCGAGATGCCGGTTCAAAGCGGGCTCGCTTCGCTGCAGGACCTTTCGGCGCGGTCTTCCGCCGCCGTGATCATGATCAGTACGGAGACCGAGGCGGGGGCCAAGATCACGCTCGAAGCCCTGGCGCTCGGCGCGATCGATTTCATTCCAAAAAATCAGTGCAAAACCCTTCTTCATGAGAAGCTGCTTGCGGCCGCCGGCGTCAGGCGCAACCGCATGAAGGCCGCGGCGGCGCGCCGGGAGGCGCAGAACGGCTTCGCGGAGGCGGCCGGCCATCCGGCATTGCCGAAAAACTTCTCTCCAAAAGCCGTCGTGATCGGCAGCAGCACCGGGGGGCCGCAAGCTCTCGCCGAATTCTTCACACATCTCGCGCGCCCTTTGCCGGCGCCCGTCTTCGTCGCCCAGCATATGCCGAAGCCCTTCACCGCCGCCTTGGCGCGGCGCCTCCAGGACAGGAGCGGGCACACCGTGGTCGAAGCCAAGGATGGCGACCCCATCGCAAGCGGCGTGGTCTATGTGGCGCCCGGCGGCCTGCAGATGAGGGCCAGGGACGGCCTCATCAGCGTGCGGCCCGACGCGGGCGAAAGCGTCTACCAGCCGAGCGTCGATGTGCTGGCGGCGAGCGTTGCCGAAAGCTACGGCGCAAGCGTGCTCGGCATCATGCTGACGGGGCTCGGCCGCGATGGCTCGCGCGAATTCACGCGGCTGAAAAATGCGGGCGGCTGGACGATCGCGCAGGATGGCCTGAGCTGCACGGTGTTCGGGATGCCGAAGTCTCTCATCGACTCGGGCGGCGCCTGCGAGGTCATGCCGCTGAGATCCATCGCGCCGCGCGTCTCCGATATTCTGTCCCGAGCCTGAGTCCGCGCGGGCCGCGCCATAGTCGCCGGCGCTTATCCCCGGAAGCCTCAACAGGTTGCGCGAACGCAAGCGCTTGCGCACAAATATCGGAAAATACAGGCTTATCCTTCAACCGGACGGCAAAACCTTACGGCTTAGACTGAGCTTTCGGCCAAGTTCAAGTCGTTAATCAGTCCGGCGCAAGGCTTCGGCGATACCACAACCGAAACGATGAGACGGTAGAGGATTATCATGGGCTTATACAGCATTCTTGCGACGAGCGCGTCCGGAATGGCTGCGCAATCGGCGCTGCTTAATACAGTCAGCGATAACATCGCCAATGCGGACACCACCGGCTACAAGCGCGCGACGGCGGAGTTCTCCTCTCTGGTTCTCAACTCGAACCTGGTTTCCGACTACGATTCGGGGAGCGTCAATGTCGATCCTCAGATCGCCATCGGCGAGCAGGGCGCAATAACGTCGACAAGCAGCGTGACCGATCTCGCGGTTCAAGGGAACGGATTTTTCATGGTGCAAAGTCCGAGCGGGCAGGATGCGCTCACGCGCGTCGGCTCCTTCTCGACGGACGGCAGTGGATATCTTGTGAACGCCGCGGGCTACACCCTGCTCGGGGAATACCCGACCACCGGAACGAACGTGGCGAATGGTTTTGGCGGGCTCGTGCCGGTTCAGCTGAGCCCCCTGGGGCTGCAGGCCACCGCCACGACGACGGGCTCGCTCGACGTCAATCTGCCGTCGATTGCGGCGACTGTTCCCGCGGCAAGTCTGCCGTCGGCGTACACATCGGGGGCGACGCTGCCAAGCTACACGGACAAGACCTCGATTGTCACCTACGACAATCTCGGCAAACAGGTCACGCTCGACGTCTACTTCAGCAATGAGGGCAGCAATACGTGGGAGGTCGACGTCTACAACACGGCCAACGCCACAAGCGGAGGCTTCCCTTACACCGGGAACGGGGCTACCGGAGCGCCGCTGGCGACCGCGACGCTGACTTTCGACCCCGCCACGGGCGATCTCGCCTCCACGAGCGCTACGTCGATTAGCGTTGCGATCCCGAACGGGAAGACGATGACGCTCGACATGTCGCAAACGACCCAGCTGGCGGCGGACTATACGGTGCTGAACGCCACGACGGACGGCAATGCGGCAAGCCAGGTGTCCAAGTACACGATAGGCACAGACGGAACGCTCTCAGCTGTGTACGCGAACGGATCGGTCGTTCCCCTCTACGATATTCCATTGGCTAACGTGACAAGCCCCAATGGCATGAGCGTGATTTCCGGCAACGCCTTCTTGCCGGGCACCAAATCCGGCAACATCACGCGCGGCACCGCGGGGACGGCCGGCCTTGGCACGATCGAGTCCAACTCGCTGGAGTTCCTCCACTGTCGATCTTGCGACCGAACTCACCACAATGATCGCGGCGCAGAACAACTATGAAGCCAACTCGAAGGTTTTCACAACCGGCTCCGAGCTCCTGCAGGTTCTGATCAACCTCGGCCACTAGGCGAACGAAGAGGTAAGCTCCAGTGCTGAATCTCGGCTTAGCATTTGACGGCGCGGCATCGGGCCTGTCTGTTGCTTCGGCTCAGATCGCCCTGGTATCTGCCAATATTGCGAATGCGAGCAATCCAACCGCAACCCGCAAGATTGCGAATATCAGCACCGTCAATGGCTTCCCGACGATTGCATCGATTTCGCGGGTGTCGAGCGACGCGCTTTTGCGCAGCCTTCTGGCTGCGAACGCCTCCAACGCGCAGCAATCCGCGATCTCCAATGCGCTGACCCAGTTGCAGAACACGGTGGGAACGTCCGACAACACCAACTCGCCGGTGGCGCTTATCGGGCAGTTGGACGACGCTCTCCAAACCTACGCCGCGTCGCCGCAAAGCACGGCGGCGGCGCAATCCGCGGTCGTGGCGGCTCAAAACCTGGCCAGCGGGCTTAACAGCGCCAGCGCCACCGTGCAGACCGTGAGGGAGCAGGCGGACGCCGGGATCGCAACCTCGGTTAGCACGATCAATAACCTTCTCAGTCAATTCGGCCAAGTCAATCAGGCGATCGTCAAGGGGACCGCCGCAGGCACGGACGTAACCGACGCCGAAGATCAGCGCGACAGCATCCTGCAACAGCTCAGCTCGCAGATCGGCATCACCACCACCACGCAAGCCAATAACGACATGGCGATTTACACGGACAGCGGAGTGACGTTGTTCGACAAGACCGCCAGATCGGTCACTTTCCAGCCGACCGCGACTTTCAGCGCCTCAACCGCCGGCAACGCGGTCTATGCCGACGGCGTGCCCATCACCAACCAAGGCTCGTCGCTCTCTATAAAAAGCGGCGCTCTGGTCGGCCTCGTTCAGGTCCGCGACGTCCTCGCCCCGACCTATGAAACACAGCTGGACGAAATCGCCCGCGGCTTGATCACGGACTTCCAGGAAACCGACCAGAGCGGGTCGGCGACGCCGGCTCAGCCGCAGGCCGGTCTCTTCACCAATGGCGCCAGCCTGACGGTTCCCCCAGCGGGCGTCGCCGTTCCTGGCCTTGCCGCCACGATACAGGTTTCCGCCAATGTGGACCCGGCGACCGGCGATCCCGCGCTGCTGCGGGACGGCGGCATATCGACAGACGGCGCCGGAAGCGTTTACGTCTATAATCCAGACCCCGGTCAGACTGGATATACGGCCCGTCTGAACCAGCTCATAACGAACATGTCGCAGACTCTTTCATTCGACCAAAGTGCGGACGCCGACACCGAAGGCAGCGTCTCGGATTTCGCCGCCTCCTCGGCCTCGTGGCTCGGCACGCAGTTGAATCAGGCGTCCACAGCGGCAAGCTATAGCGCCGCCGTGCAGAGCAGCGCAGCAAGCGCGCTTTCGGGCGCAACTGGCGTCAACATCGATACCGAGATGACCAACATGCTCGCCGTGGAGCAGTCTTATCAAGCCTCGGCAAAGCTTCTGAACAGTATCAATGAAATGTACTCGTACCTGTTTGCGGCTGTATAATAGGGTATTGCACCATGCTCGTAAGCTCACCGACGTCGCTGCTAACCGGCCTTTCAGGCACAGTTCAGAAACTGGAGAACCAGTTGCAAACAACTGAGACCGAGATGAGCACTGGCCAGTATGCTAACATACCCCAGACTCTTGGCAGCCAGTTTGGAGTTTATCAGACGCTCCTTGCGCAATCCGACACACTGACCAACATGCAGGGTTCGAACGGGATTATTTTGTCCAACATGTCGGTGGCGAACGACGCGCTCACCTCAATGTCCACGGATGCGCAGAACTTCATCAATACGCTCATAACTGCAGAAAGTACGGGAGACGTCAGCACACTGCAATCCCAGGCGCAGACGCTTCTCACATCTCTTACCACGCAGCTGAACGCCACGTCGGGCGGCGAATATGTCTTTGGCGGCGACAACAGTTCGGTCGCGCCGATGGGAGATTACTCCCAAGGCCCGCAGGCCGCAACCGCGGCAGCCTTCACCGCCGCCTTCGGCTTTCCGCAAACGAGCAGCCAAGTCGATTCGATATCCGCCTCCGACATGCAGACCTTCCTGTCGGGCGGATTTGCGGACTTGTTCAACGCGGCCAACTGGTCTGCAAACTGGTCCACGGCTTCGAGCACGCCAACATCCAGCGTAATAATGCCGGGGGAGACCATCGCGACGTCTGTCACCGCCAACGATCCAGGTTTCCGCGCGCTTGCCGACGCTTATACGAGCATTGCCGATCTCAATATACAAGGCCTCTCGCCGGCGACCCAGCAGACGGTGATCGGCAATGCGCTCAGCGAAGCCAGTTCCGCGATGAGTGGGATCGAAGGCATGCAATCCACGCTCGGCATTGCTCAGTCTCAAATAACGACGGCGGACACCCGGCTCCAAGCGCAGGTCACGCTCCTGCAAAACCAGGCGACCCAGATGGGAACCCCCGATTCCTACACGACCGCCACACAACTCAGTGAGTACATGACGCAGATCGAGACGGCGTATTCCTTGACCGACCGGATTTCGAAGCTCGGCTTGGTCAACTACTTATCAACTTAATCCAGCAGCGGAAACAGTCGAAGGCCAGCGATGTACCGATCCTCTTACGCGGAAATTCTTGAAAACGCTCCTCGCAATATCCGCGAGGTTGAGCGCTCCGCCATTCTTCAATCGATCCGCCTTCTCGAACAGGCGGAGAAGGCCGGCGCCGGCTCCCGCGAAGGGATTGAAGCGCTGTATTACATTCGCAGGCTTTGGGAGTTTCTCCTCACGAAGATTTCCGAGCCGGATAACCCAATGCCGGCGAAGCTCCGCGCGGATTTGATTTCCATCGGCCTCGGGATTTTAAAGGAGGAAGAGGCAATCAGGTCCGGCGCATCGAAGAGCTTCAAGGACCTGAAGGAGATATCGCAAATTATCGCCGATGGGCTTTCATGAGCAAGCCTTTCAGCATCAGCCTCAAGGCGGGCGAAAAGATTTTTGTCAACGGCGCCGTTTTGCGCGTCGACCGCAAGGTCTCGATCGAGTTCCTGAACGATGTGACCTTTCTGCTGGAGGCTCATGTGATGCAGCCCGAGCAGACTACGACGCCGCTGAGGCAACTATATTTCATCATCCAAACGATGCTGATCGATCCGGTGAACGCAGGCGCCACCAAGCAGTTATTCGACGTTTCTTATCACGGCGTCTTCGACGCATTGCCGCCGCGCCCGGATTTGCGCCGGGCTCTGGCCGAGATTCGGCAGTCGGTTGAGGCGAAGCGCTATTTCGATGCGCTCAAGACGTTGCGCGGCTGTTTTGCAATCGAAGAAGGACTTATGGACAATTCTGATCTCGAAGGAGCAAGGTAATGACGGTAACACCGGCGGCTGCCTCGACAGCGACCACGGCCAGCACGGCCAGCACGGCGACATCAACCGACAACACGCTGAATTATAATAATTTCCTTCAACTGCTCGTCGCCCAACTGCAGAATCAGGATCCGACCAACCCTACGGATCCGACACAATTTGTCTCGCAGCTGGCGTCCTTCTCGGCGGTGGAACAGCAGGTCAACACGAACTCAAAGCTCGACGCCTTGCTGACGCAAACCTCGCTTTCGGAGGCGGCGTCCTTTGTCGGCCTGACGGTCACGTCGTCGGATGGCACGATCTCCGGAGAGGTAGCCTCCGTGCAAGTCGCCACCAGCGGGCTGACGGCAACGCTCACAAACGGCCAGACCCTCGCTTTGGGCTCTGGGGTCCAAATCTCTGCGTAACGCCGGAAGATCATGAACCAAGCAGATGCTCTCGACCTTGTGCGCTCCGCGATCTGGGCCGTCATCCTTGCCTGCGGCCCATCTATATTGGCGGCCATGATGGTAGGCGTCGCGATATCGCTGTTCCAGGCTCTTACGCAGGTGCAAGAGGCCACTCTTACTTTCATTCCCAAGATCATCGTCATTTTTTTGGTGGCGATGATCACCGCTCCGTTCATAGGCAGCGTTTTGTTCGGGTTCTCGGAGCAGGTGTACTCGCATATCGAGCATGGTTTCGGGGGATAAGTGACCAGCAAGACGGTGAGCAGCGTAGGCGCGGATCAATCGGCGGCGACGTCGCTCGTCCCCGCCGGCCCGGCCGCCCCGCAGCGGGCCGGCAGTCAGGATGTGGGGTTCGCGGCAGGCATTCTGTTCATGCTGACGGTGCTGTTCCTGCCGCTGCCTTCGATGGTGATCGACATGGGCCTCGCGCTGTCGATCTCGCTCTCCGTGCTCATCCTGATGGTCGCGCTGTGGATCCAGAAGCCGCTCGATTTTTCGGCTTTCCCCACCGTCCTTCTGATCTCGACGCTTCTGCGTCTCTCGCTGAACATCGCCACCACGCGCCTGATCCTGTCCAACGGCGCAGAGGGCTACGCCGCCGCCGGCTATGTCATCGAGGGCTTCGCGAATTTCGTCATGAGCGGCAATTTCGTGATCGGCGTGATCGTGTTTCTGATCCTGATCACCGTCAACTTCCTCGTGATCACCAAGGGCGCCACGCGCATCGCGGAAGTCGGCGCGAGGTTCACGCTGGACGCCATTCCCGGCAAGCAAATGGCCATCGACGCCGATCTGGCGGCCGGCGCCATCAACGAAAAGACGGCGACGGCGCGCCGCCGGGAACTCGAAGAAGAGAGCGCGTTCTTCGGCGCCATGGATGGCGCGTCCAAGTTCGTGCGCGGCGACGCTATCGCCGGCATGATCATCACGGCGATCAATATCTTCGGCGGCGTCGTGATCGGCGTGCTGCAGCACGAAATGTCGCTTTCGGACGCCGCCGACGTGTTCATGAAGCTCTCCGTGGGCGATGGCCTCGTGACGCAGATCCCGGCGCTGATCGTCTCGCTGGCGGCGGGTCTGCTCGTCTCCAAGGGCGGCAATCGCGGCTCGGCCGAAAAAGCCGTTCTCGGACAGCTCGGAAACTATCCGCGCGCGCTGTTCGTCGCCGGGCTGGTGTCGTCGGTGCTCGCGCTCGCGCCCGGCCTGCCCTTCGTCCCCTTCGCGGTTCTCGCCGCGTCCATGATGTCCATCTCCTACGCCGTGCCGCGCTGGAGGGCGGAGGTCGTCGCCAAGGAGGAGGCGCAAGCCGCGCGCGCCCGCGCGGAAGCGGACGAGGAGACGAAACAATCGGTGAAGGAGACCTTGAAGCTCGCCGGCATCGAGTTGTGCCTCGGCAAGCAGATCGGAAGCGTGCTGCTGCCCTCCCACATCGAACTGGGGCAGCGCGTGGGCAACATGCGCAGGAAGTTCGCGAAGCAATACGGCTTCATCGTCCCGGAGATCAAGCTCTCGGACGACATCTTCATGCCGCCGAAGCAGTATCAGATCAAAATCCACGGGGCGGTCGTAGCCAGCAGCGAACTCAGGATCGGCGAATTGCTGGTGGTTACGGGCGATGGCCCCGCGCCGCGCGTGCCGGGCGAGGAAACGCGCGAGCCTGCCTTCGGGATGAAGGCGGTCTGGGCGCCGGAGGTGTTCTCCGCGGCGCTCAAGAGCGAAGGCTTCACGCCGGTCGACAATCTGTCCGTTCTGCTCACGCATCTCGGCGAGACCATCCGCAACAATCTCGCTCAGCTCCTCTCCTATAAGGACTTCCGGCGGCTGATCGAGGGGCTCGACCCCGAATACAAGCGGCTGCTCGACGAGATCGTCCCAGCCAACATTTCGAATTCCGGATTTCACGCGGTGCTGCGGCGGCTTCTTTCGGAGCGCATTTCGATCCGCAATCTCAACCTCATCCTCGAGTTGATCGCGGAAATCGCGCCTCACGTCACGAGGACGGACCAGATCGCCGAGCATGTGCGGGCGAGAATGTCCCAGCAAATCTGCGCGGATTTCTCCCAGGAGGGCGTGCTGAAAATCCTGCGTCTCGGCCAGCGCTGGGAAACCACGCTCCATCAGGCGCTGCGCCGCGACGCGAAGGGCGAAGTGATCGAGTTCGACATCGACCCGTCGCTCATCGAGCAGTTCAGCGCGGAACTGTCGAAGGTGGCCCGCGATCTGATGGACAAGGGCACGGTCTTCGTTCTCGTCGCGGCCCCCGACATCCGGCCCTATGTCCGCATGGTGACGGAGCGCATGTTCCCGAACCTGCCGGTGCTGTCTCATCTCGAAATCGCCCGCGGGACGCCGATCAGCCAAGTCGGCTCGGTGTCATGATTTCGGCGGCGCTCGAGGGGTTGCCCGGCGTGGCTATGTCCGCGTTTCTGGTGTTTTGCCGGGTCGGCAGCTGCCTGATGCTCGTCCCCGCCATCGGCAGCGCGCGAACGCCGGTGCAGGTGCGGCTCATGCTGTGCCTCGGCGCCAGCGTCGCGGTCTCTTCCGCGCTCGGCGAATTCGAAGGCGTGCGCGACGCCGCATCCAATACGGGGCGCATTGCCGGTCTCGTCGCCGTCGAGGTGGGCAAGGGGCTGATCATCGGCTTCATGGCTCGCTTCTTCTTCGCGAGCCTGCAATTCCTTGCCGAAGGCGCGGCCAACGCCATCGGCCTGAACTCGGTGGAGACCGATGCGGAAAGCGGGGAGTCCATGCCCGCCGTCGCCTCGCTCGTTACGCTCGCGGCTTCCGCGCTGTTCGTGATTACCGATCAGCATCTCGAAGTCTTGCGTGCGCTCGTCCAGTCTTATGACGTTCTTACTTTCGGGACCGCGCTCGACAAATATTCCCAAATGACAAGCATTCTTGGCGTGCTCGGGGATGCAAGCCTCCTGGCGCTGCAGGTGTGCTCGCCTTTTCTGGTCTACGCCATCACCATCAATTTTCTCTTCGGTATTCTGAACAGGCTGGCGCCTCAGATCCCGGTCACCTTCATTTCGGCGCCTTTCGTCATCGGCGGCGGCTTCATGCTTCTGTATTTCCTGTCCGACGAAATCTTCACGATCTACATGGGACAGTTTTCGAGCTGGCTTCTTACGGGAGGAACCAAATGAGAAAGAAGATACAGCGCACGATGAAGCTCCTCGATGTTCAGGAGAAACTTCTCCTGACGGAGCGCCGGGAACTCCAGAACCTGAGAGACACGCTGACGCAAGCGCAGAATGAACAGCAGGAGGCGCTCTCCCGGCTCAATGACGGACGCTCCGGCGCCGTTCCTCCACACCTCCTCGTTCGCCGGGCCTTGTCGTCCACCATCAAGATCCGGAACTTCGAAGGCCTGCTGCAAGCGCAAATCGACAAGACGCTGGACCAGGCGCGGCGGGAGCAGATGGTCAGAAAGAAACTGCATGCCCAGCGCGCGGACCTCTCCAAGGCCGACGGCAAGGCCGCCCTTCAGCTCACGATCGACGCATACCTACGCTCAAGCCAGAAGCAAGATTGAACCCATACAAACGAGTGAAGCGCGGCGCTGGCCGCCTCCATCAAGGATTGCACCAGACGATGGCGATAAGTCCCGGCGCCGACCTCCTGAACGAAGCTCTCCTTGCCGCGGAGCCGCAGCGCGCCAAAGCCGCCGAGGAAAGGCTCGCCCGTATCGCCGGGCAGGACGGCTCGGAGGCGATCCCGTTCGACTCCCTGCTGGCCGAGCCCGGATCCCGCGGACATTGCGCCTTCGAACCTCTTCACGCCGCCCCGCATGGGAAACTCCGGGCTGTTTTCGGTCAAGCCGGGAAACCCCTATAAGCAGTTCGAAGTCACTGTCTTGAAGACGCTGTTCGAGGCGATGCTGCCCGAGAAGGCCAACGCCGTTTTCGGATCGGGATTTGCAGGCTCGGTCTGGAAATCGATGTTGGCTCAATCGCTGGCCGAGGTCGCAGGCCAGTCGGGAGTTGCGGGCATTGCGCGCGCTCTCGAAGCCAGACGGAAGAAAGCCGCGTCCCGCGGGTGACGCGCCGAGGTTCCGGAGAGGTCGCAGGAAATTTTGCAGTGTAATGACAGGGAGTTAGCCGTGACGAATCCGTCCGCTCTGCCGGAACTTGCCAAGGCCGCTTTGCACCGGCTGGAAAAAGCCCTGGATGATGAAAACGCCGCGCTCGCCGCTTTCGACTCCCGCAATTTGAGCGAATACAGCCGCATCAAGACGCAGAGCCTTCTCGAACTGCAACGCTCGCCCGCTTTCAGCGATGCGGACCATGCCGCGCCCGAGCTTGTCCAGTTTCTTAAATCGCTGCGCCAGAAGCTGGAATTGAACCGCTGGCTCCTTCTTCTGCATCTGGAGGCCGCAAGGGAGGTCACGACGGTGATCACTTCGGCCATTCGCGACGCCGAATCCGACGGGACCTATTCCCGGGTTTTGGGCAAATCGAACCATTGAGGCCTTCGCATGATGCGCGGTCTTGCCGTCTCGGTCTGGATTCTTGGCGTGACGCTTGGCGCGGTCTACCTCGGCGCCACGATGCAGCGCGGCAAGCCCGCGCCTGAGATCGCGCCGGCGCCGAAGACGGTCGTTCCCATCAAGTTGCAATCCATGACCGTGCCCGTGATCGCGCAAGGGGCCGTCCAGGGCTTCGTTCTCACGCAGATCGCCATCGCGGTGAACCAGGAACTGGCGAAAGCCCTCCCTCAGCCGCCCGATTTGCTGCTCACCGACGAGGTCTTCAAGACAATCTACTCCGAGGAGCAAATAGATTTTAAGCGAATAGGCAAACTGGACTTGGAAAAATTATCCAAGAAAATTCGCGAGAACATCAATAAGCGCGCGGGCGCCCCCGTCGCGGAGGACGCCTTCATTCAAGAGCTGCACTACCTGAGCAAGCACGAGGCGAGCCCCGAAGCGCAGGCCCACCGTTAAAGCATCGTGCGTTTAATCGCACGCAACCGCTCACCATGAGGGGCGGCATCGCGCCCGAAACAGCAGAAGGGTCACGCCACGCGGCGCAGAGCGGCGGACAGAGCGTCCACGATTTGATGGATGTGGCTTTCCTCGACGATGAGCGGCGGCGACACGGCGATGACGTCGCCCGACTGCCGGATGGCCACGCCATGCTCGAAGCAATCCACGAACACGTCATAGGCGCGCTTGCCCGGTTCGCCGGGCCTAGGCTCAAGCTCGACGCCCGCAACGAGGCCGAGATTGCGAATGTCGATCACGTGCGGCGCGCGGCGCAGCGAATGCGCGGCCTCTTCCATGAGCGGCGCAAGCGAGGCCGCGCGCTCGAACAGCCCTTCGCGCTCGTAAATGCCGAGCGTCGCAAGCCCCGCCGCGCAGGCCGCCGGGTGCCCCGAATAGGTATAGCCGTGGTAAAGCTCGATTGCCGCCTCCGGCCCCTGCATGAGCGCGTCGTGAATGCCGCGCCTCGCGAACACCGCGCCCATTGGGATCGCGCCGTTGGTGACGCCTTTCGCCACCGTGAAAAGGTCGGGCGTGACGCCGAAAACTTGGCTGGCGAACGGCGCGCCGAGCCGCCCGAAGCCGGTGATGACCTCGTCGAAGATGAGAAGCAGGCCGTGCCGGTCGCAGATCGCGCGCAAGCGTTCGAGATAGCCCTTCGGCGGCAGGAGGACGCCTGTCGATCCGGCCATCGGCTCCACGATCACGGCCGCGATGGTGTCCGCGCCGTGCAGACCGACGATGCGCTCAAGCTGATCGGCAAGCTCGGCGCCGTGCTCCGGCAGCCCCCGCGAAAACGCGTTGCCCGCGATGTCGAGCGTGTGCGGCAGGTGATCAACTCCGGGGAGCATGGCGCCGAACGCGCGCCGGTTGTTCACGATGCCGCCCACCGATACGCCGCCGAAGCCGCAGCCATGATAGGCGCGCTCGCGCCCGATGAAGCGCGTGCGCTGGCCCTGCCCCTGCGCGCGGTGATAGGCGAGCGCGATCTTCAGCGCCGTATCGACCGCCTCCGAGCCCGAATTCACGAAGAAGACGCGGTCGAGCCCTTCCGGCGCGAGGGCTGCGAGCCGCGACGCCAGTTCGAACGCGCCCGGATGGCCCATCTGGAAGGAGGTTGCGTAGTCGAGCGTCAGGAGCTGGCGCTCCACCGCCTCGGCGATCTCGCGCCGGCCGTGGCCCGCGTTCACGCACCAGAGCCCCGCGCAGCCGTCGAGGATCGCGCGGCCGTCGGCGGCGGTGTAATGCATGCCTTTCGCCGACACTAGGATGCGCGGATTGGCCTTGAACTGCCGGTTCGCGGTATAGGGCATCCAATAGGCGGCAAGGTCGAGTTCGTTCGGCCGCGCGGGCCATTTCTCGCTCATGGCGCAAATCTCCTCTCTCAGAGGTTTAAACCGTGGCTGGGCTCGTAACAAGCCAACCCGCAGGATAGGAACGCGGCAAGGCAGGTTTCGTGACAGGCGCCGAGCTTATGCTCGACGGCTGGATGTCCCGGCAAACGATTGAGTTGGAATAGATAGATCGGATCGTAATACGTCACGGAGCCTTTAGTTGAGGTATCATAATACCGCCAAAACCACCTGTTTTTGCAAAACGAACCCAATAAAGTCAATCGGCCGTTAACGGTCGCGCGCTCCGGCGAGCGGCATGAGGCCGGCAAATCCAGTATTCTTCGACAAGCTCAGCAACTTATGGTGAGTCCGTCGAACCCTGAGCGAAATGGCGAGGAGCGCGCGGCATGCGCATCGATCTCAACGCGGACATGGGCGAGGGCTTCGGCGCCTGGCGCATGGGACAGGACGAGGCGCTGCTCGGCGCCGTGACCTCGGCGAACGTGGCCTGCGGCTTTCATGCGGGCGACGCCACCATCATGCGCGAGCTTACGGCGGCGGCGAATGCGCGCGGCGTGGCGGTGGGCGCGCATCCGGGCTTCGACGATAAATGGGGCTTCGGGCGGCGCGCCATCTCGATGAACGCGCGCGACCTCGAATACATGGTCGCCTATCAGATCGGCGCGCTGCAAGCGCTCGCGGCCTATTCCGGCGCCGCGCTGCGCCATGTGAAGCCGCACGGCGCGCTCTACACGATGGCGGCGAAGGATGCGGATTACGCCCGGGCCATCGCCAGCGCCGTAAGGACGGTGGACGCGCGGCTGATCCTCGTGGGCCTGCCCGGCTTGCGAGATGCAAAAGGCGGCGGATGCGGCTGGCCTCGCCTATGCGCGCGAAGGTTTCTGCGACCGGCTCTATCGCGACGATGGCTCGCTCACGCCGCGCTCGCAGCCGGGCGCCGTGATCGGGGACGCGGAGGCGGCTGCGCTGCAGGCGCTGCGCTTCGTCCGCGATGGCGAAGCCGTCACGGGCTCGGGCGCGCGGCTGAAACTTGAGGTGGATACGCTGTGCGTCCACGGCGACGAGCCGGGCGCCGTCGCCGTCGCACGCGCCATCCGCCGCGCGCTGGAAGACTCCGGCGTCGAGTTGCGCGCGCTCGCGTCCGCCTAGAACCGCAGCTTCACGCCGGTATAGACGGAGAACGGCTGCGCCGGCGTGATCGTATCCGGACTGGTCAGATTGGGCGCGGACGGGTTGCCGGAGGCATTGTAGATACCGGTATCGTAAAATGCGCCATAGGTGGCGTATCTGTGGTCGAAGACATTGTTGATCAGGCCGTAGATCGTCACGCCCTTCCACACTTCGTAGTATGTGCGGAAATTCACGACGCCATATCCTGGAAGCTGCGGGTTCTGGTTGCTTTCATCGCCGAAGAAATACTGGCTGCTCGCAAGCACGGCATCGGCGCCGACGCTCCAGGCCTCTGTCAGCGAATAATCGAAGCTCAGCTTGACCCGGTGCGCCGGAATGACGGGCAGATGATCGCCCGGATGGACGAAGATGTTGCCGTTGGCGTCCGCAAACGGATTGTTGGGCGAAGGAATAGAAATATAGCTCAAAAAGGTCGCATCCACATAGGCGTAGTTCGCGTGAACGCTAAGCCGGTCCCAGCTATAGTTCACGCTCGCTTCGACCCCTTCGCGCAGCGTCTGGCCGGCGTTCTGGAAATAGCCGCGCGTGGGAATGACGGGCGATATCGCGGTCAGGATGTCGTTGTAATTCTCGGTGCGGAACACGCCCGCGGTCCAATCCAGGCGCCCATAGCCGAACGGACTGAAATTGCCGCGCAGGCCGCCTTGCGAGGTCTTCGAAACCACCTGCTTGAGATTCGGGTCCGAAACCAGGAACTCCGCCAGCACGCAGGGCTGTTCCGGGTTGGCGCAGCCAAGCTCGGCGGGAGTGGGCGCGCGGTTCGCCTCCGAATAGCCGCCATAGGCCGACAGGCTGGAGTTGAATTTATAGGTGGCGCCGGCCACCGGGTTGAAGCGGGTATAGAGATGATCGCCGGTGAGCAGGCCGGTCGGGTCGTAGAGCGAAAGGTCTTCGTAATTATAACGGCCGCCGCCCGTGACCGTGAGCGCATCGGTGACGTCGAACGTGTCGATGAAATAGAGGCCGTAATACGCGGTGATGATGTGCAGGTCCACCGGGGCGATATCGACGGGGCCGCTGAGATAGACGCCATCGCCCGTAACCACCCAAGTCTGCGTGTCGAGCGGCCCAAGCTCGGCGTCGCTGGTCGTCTTCACATAACCGCGGTCGACGCTCGCGCCCGCGATGAAAATATTGGGGCGATCGAGGAGCTTGTCCTTGTCCGTGGCCTGGAGCGTGGCGCCGTAGCTGTTCGTGTCGTTGGTGCTGCGGTCGATCTCCCCGATCGTATCGCCGGGGCCGAAATATTTTCCGGTCGCAACCGTGGCGCCGGATTGATTGGTAACCGGAACGATATCGCCGTTCGCCGTCTGGAGGCAGAGAAGGCTCGCCGGGTTGTAACCTGAACCGCCGTTGAGGATGTTGCAGGGCGCAACGTCCGAGACATTGCCGTCCACATGCTGCTGATGGAAGCTGCGCCAATAGGCGACCGCCGAAACGCTCCATGTATCGGTGAGTTTCGTGCTCCCGTTCACTGACAGCATCGCAAGCTGGTTGACCGTCGTCTGCGGGCTCGTGAAAACGGCGCCATAGTTGTCGCTGAGAAGCTGAACTGGCGTCGGCCCGACCACGCCCAGCGCGTTTTCCGCGCCGGTGAAATTGATGTGGAACTCCGTATCCTTGTCCTTCGCGCCGAGATCGAAATAGGCGCGCCGCACCTCGGACGGCGAAAACTGGCGCCAGCCGTCGTCCCAGATGCCTTCGACAGCGGCATAGGCGGCGAAGTTGTCAACCTGCTTGCCGAGCTGCAAATATTCCTGGAAGCGGCCATAGGAGCCGAAGCGCGTGTCCAATTCCACGCCCTGGAAGCCGAAGCCGTCCTTCATGGTGACGTTCAGCGCGCCGCCGAGCGCGTTCAGTCCGTAGAGCGGGTTGCCGGTCACCACAGCGATGTTCTTGATGGCCGAGGCTGGGATCAGGTCCCAGTTGATGGTGTCGCCGAACACCTCGTTGATGCGCACGCCATTCTGATAGATCGCGAGACCCTGCGGCGTGCCTTCGACCGGGGAGGCTGTGAAGCCGCGATATTGAATATCGGTCGAGAATGGGTTGCCGTTGACGTCGCTGATGATGGCGCCCGGCACTTGCTGCTGTATCGCCTGTTCGATGGCGGGCGAGCCGCTGCGGTCGATTTCCACGCGGCTTCGGACAGCGAGACGGCTTCGGACGGCGTGATGGCTTCGGACGGGGCGGCGGCCTCTTGCGCGGGGGCCGCAGCGCGGGTGGGAGCGGTGCGAGTTGGCGCGGATGCGGCGGCGGGCGCGGGGCGGGAGGGCTGCACGGGCGCGGCCGGAGCGCGGGCGGCGCGGGACGGCGCAGCGGGGGCTGGCTCGCGCGCAGGCGCCGGGCGTCTCACGGCGCGCGGTGCTGGACGCGACGGCGGCGGCGGCGCGGCGCGCGCGGGCTCGGGCTCGGGCGCGGGCCTTTTCGTGACGCGGGGCTTCGGTTTCGGCGCCCCGGCGGGGGGCGGCGCGACTTTTACGGGCGGCAGCTGCGTGACGCCGCCCTCGCTGGGCGCCGGGGGCGCAGGCTGCTGCTCAGGCGGCGGCGCCTTCTCTTTCGGGGCGGGCGATGCGGGCGGCGCGGCTGTCTCCTGTGGCGGGGCGGGCGATGGCGGCGGCGGGTTTTCCGGCGCGGGCTTGCCGGTTCCCTCTTCCGATCCGGGCGCGGGCGCCTGCGCGACGACGATGGCGGGTCGCCACGCTGGCTCCGCCAGAGCAAGCGCGCTCCAGGCGGCCGCCAAAGCAACGCTTGCGATAGTTCTGAAGATCATCGGCGCGCCCGTGATTTCGAGTCTCTATATCCAGCGACCACAGCGAATTTGCGTGAAGCTTTCTCGCTCAATTACTTAAGCTGAGCCCTGCAAAGGCGGATTCTTCAGGAGCAGGGGTAATAGAAGTCGAAGGCGGATCTCATCTACGGCTGTGGAGGAAACCTGAAGAGGAAGGAAACGATGAGACTTCGCGCTCTGCTTTGGCCGCCAGCCATAGCCCTCATGTCCGTCTGCGCCACCGCCGCGCCTCAGGACGAAGCCGTGAAAACGCTGGCCGCGGAAATCAAGGCCCACGCCCCCGCCACTTGGGAGGTCCGGGTCCGCTGGCAGGAGGGGCAATTGCTGGCGTCGATCACGCCGTGGCCTTACCAGGAGGCGTTCAATCTCTGGTACGACTCCTCGAAGCGGGCCGATACGCTCGCCGCGCTCTGCCCGAAGCCGGACGAGAAAATATGGAAGCTCATCGAGACCGGCCAAAGCGTCGTCCTGGAGCCGACGGTGGGCGGGAAGAGCGTGGTCGAGGCAAGGGTGACGTGCCGGAAGGACAATGCTTGAAAGGGCGCGGCCCTCATGCGCAAGGCCCGCGCGTGAAACCGAATGCTGAAACGCGGCAACCTCATCCTTCGGCTCAGGATGAGGCGGAGCCATTCAGAGGCTTGAGCCTCAGCGTGCCGCGCCATGGGCCTGCTCCACGATGCGCGGCCTTTGAGTCCGCGCGTCAATGGAAGGGCCGTTATTTCTTGGCTTCGCGTCCGCCTGGAGGCGTGTAGCCCGGCGCAGCGCCAACCGTTCCGGGCGAGTGTTTTGTGACTTCAGGATGCATCGAATCGTCACTCCGCTGCGCCTCCTCGGCCACGGCCGGCTTGCCTTCGGTCTGGCGCCTCACATCTTCCGGGCTGGTAGCCTTGTTCTGCACATTATTCTGCATCGCCCCCACCGTGCCCGGAGGCCCCTGCTCGCCGGCTTTCGGATCCTTCTGCCCGGATTGCATGTTCTGCATGGTCTGTGCGGCGGCGACCGCCGCGCCCATACTAAAAGCCGCGGCGACCAACGCGCCTGCAAGCATCTTCATTGGTTTCCTCCTCGTTGTTCTACGGAGAACGCGAGGGAAAAGCCGCTGTTCCTGAAAGATTATTCGCCCGGAGGCGCGAGCGCCCGCAATCGCGGGCAGGGACGGGAAGCCTAACAGGCCGCTGATCGCCCTTGGTTCGACCAGTTCGCCATGAGGCCAAGGCCGTCAAAATCGTTCGACCTCATCCTGAGCCTGTCGAAGGATGAAGCCCTGATTTCCGCCCTTTTCGGCATCGGGCTAAAGCGTCTGGTGGCGTGCGCGGGCGGCTCGCTCGATTGCGGCCGTCACGAGCTTGTCGAGATTCAGTTGATCTCGCAGAAGCTCCAGCAGCCTGATTTCCTCATCGGGCACTTTCAAATCCGCCGCGGCAACCTCGACGGCCAGCGCATAGGCGGTCTCATGCAGCTTTTTCGGAAGCGCCGAGGCGATCAGGTCCAGAAGCTCTTCCAGCCCATCCTCATCGCTGAGAAGGTCGCCACAGCGCTCGGCCGCCTTGGCGAGGTTGTTCTCGTCGTAGCCCATGAACACCGGCATTTGTTTCACGACCTGCGCGATGCGGTCGAGTTCGCGATCCGAAATCTGGCGGTCGGCCGCGGACATGGTGATCATCACATAGATGAGCGCTTCGTGAGGCGTAATCTTCGGCATTGGGCAATCCCGTCGCTGCTTTCGCTAAAGTTAGGCCGACGCTGGCGAAGGCGCAAGACGAGATAGCTGGTCTCCCCGGTCCCCGGCGCTGCAAACAAAAATGGGGGCGCGAAGCCCCCATTGCGAAGATCGCGGCGCGGCCGTCAGCTGCGGCCGGTCGGCAGCGCAACGTAAACCTGGTTCGGGCCTCGCTGAATCAGCGCCACCGCGTGCTTCCTGCCGGCGGCTTTCGCCGAGTGAAGCGCCGCTTCGAGCCCGTCGGGGCTGAAAAGATCGGCGCCGTTGGCGGTGAGAAGCACATCGCCACGGACAAGGCCGGCGTCGGCGGCCCCTCCGTCCGGCTTGATCTCGACGATGGCAAGCCCGCCTTCGCCCCCTGGTCCCTGCATCGCGGGCGCCACGCTCAAGCCGAGCGCGGCGATCTCGGCTTGGGGAACTGAACCCTTGCCGGGCGGCGGCGCCTTGGCGTCGTCCTGCATCTCCTGGAGCTTCGCCGCCACGTTATGGCGCTTGCCGTCGCGGAATATCACGAGTTCGACCGACGTGTTGGGCGCGATCTCGGAGATGCGCCGCGCCAGATCGCGGCTGTCCTTCACCTCGGCGCCGGCTATCTTGAGGATCACGTCGCCGCGCCGGATGCCGGCTTGCTCCGCGGGTCCGCCTTGGGCCGGGATCGAGACCAGAGCGCCGCGCGCGGGCTTCAAGCCGAGGCCGTCGGCCAGATCGGGCGTTACCGGCTGAACCTGCACGCCGAGCCAGCCGCGCGTCACGTGGCCCTTCTCCTTGAGCTGCGCGACGACGTTCTCGACCATTTTCGCAGGGATCGCGAACGCAATGCCAACCGATCCGCCCGTGGGCGAGAAAATGGCGGTGTTCACGCCGATCACGTCGCCGGCCTGGTTGAAGGTCGGACCGCCTGAATTGCCGCGGTTCACGGGGGCGTCGATCTGAATGAAATTGTCGTAGGAGCCCATGCCGATGTCGCGGCCGCGCGCGGAGACGATGCCCGCCGTGACAGTGCCTTCGAGGCCGAAAGGATTGCCGAGCGCGATCACCCAATCGCCGACTTTCGCCTCGGCCTGTCCGAGCGCGACTGCGGGGAAAGGCTTATCGGCGTTCACCTTGAGAAGCGCGAGGTCCGTGCCCGGATCGGTGCCGACGATCTTGGCTTCGAGGATTTCGCCCCCCTCCGTCACCACCTCGACCTTGATCGCGCCTTCGACCACATGATTGTTGGTGACGATATAACCGTCCGAGGTGATGAAGAAGCCGGAGCCCTGACCCTGCACGGGCGGGGTAGGGCCGGAGGGCTTTTCATGCCCGTTCGGCTTATTGGGAAAGCCCTTCGGGCCGAAGAAGCGCTCGAGCGGCGTGCCGTCGAAGGGATTGTCCTTCTCGCTCTTCTGCTGCTCGTCCCCCTCGTCCTCGTGGGCTGCGATGGCCAGCGGATTCGCCTTCACGCGGATCGAGACGACGGCGGGCGCCACGCGTTCGACAAGCGCTGAGAAACTCGGAAGCGCCGCGGCTTGCGCGGCCTCGACCGCCGGGCTTGGCGTGGCGGCATGGGCCGCAAGACCGGCGGAAGCGGCGAGCGCAAGCGCTGCAAGCCCGCCTGCGCCCGCGCGCGAGGGAAAGGGAAAGCGCCGCTTCTTGCGAGGCGCTTGAGCCGGACGTTGAAAATCTGGATTGGCGGGCAAGGTGAACATGAGCCTTCCGTCGTTATCGTATGGATACGCCAGACGATGGTTTTGTTTCTGTTAAGACGAAGGAGGTATTACAGCAGAAAGAGCAGCAGTAAAAATTAAATTTAAGAAACGAAGTTAATGCGCAAATTACTCTGGAGCCGCCTCTCTACTTCTCAAATTAAATCGAATTGGAATAGTTCAATGCAGTCTTATCCGCAAGGCGGCTGCGGCCAGATCTCCGCCCGCCCGCCCGCCCGGTCGCGCCGCAAGACAACTCGTCCATCGGCGTGCGTCAGAGACGAACCGCCCGGCGGCGCGAGCATCGGCGCGCCGCCGGGCGATAGCGTCCATAAGCTAGCGCGCGGAGCCCTACAGCCGGATGGCGTAGGATTTTTGCATCACGCGTTCCCCGCGAGCCGGGCCTGTTACACTCTCGAACAAAGATAAAAGACACTTAATCTAATCCGCCCTGAAACGAACTTGCTTGCCCCTTCCACAGTCGCCTTATCCGCCTCACCCGAATCAAACGGAGGAATCCATGAAAAAAACACTCGCAGCAGCGCTCACGGCGATCACACTCGTTGGCCCGTCGCTGGCCTATGCGCAAGAGCCGCCCGCTTCCCAAGGGAAGGAACACGAAGCGTGGCGGCCTAGCCCGTCAGACCTGAAAGCCTTCACGGATGCGCGCATAGCCGGGCTCAAGGCCGGATTGCAGCTCACGCCGGATCAGGAGAAGAAGTGGCCGGCGGTCGAACAGGCGATGCGCGACATAGCGCAGGCCCGCCAGGATCGCATTGGGGCTCGGCGCCTCGAAGGCAAGGACAAGGACGCCATCGCGCGGCTCAGGTCGAGAGCGGACTCGCTGACGCAGCGCGCGTCGGAAATCAGGAAACTCGCGGACGCCGCGGAGCCGCTCTACCAGTCGCTGAGCGACGAGCAGAAGCACCGGCTGCGCTTCCTGGTACACGCGGCGATAGGCGGCCATCATGGCGGCGGCTGGGGTCATCGTCACGGCGGCGGCAACGGCTGACGCACGCCGGAAGAGCGCGAAACCCGGGGGCGGCGCCAGCCGCCTCTCGAACCTTGCGCGGGTGAAGCAGCGCTCGCTATTCCTTGTCGCGGGGGCTATCGACGGGTTGCAGACGGATCGGTTTTCCGCTGCCTTCAACTTTTTGCGAGGCTGTGACGATATCTCCTGCCTTGATGATCAGGTCGCGCACGGCGGCCACGCTTTCCGCGACCTGGACCCAGCCTTCAAGTTCGTTCATGAAGATGTCGGAGCCCCCGTGAGCGCCCTTGCGCACGCGCTGGATGTCCTCGACGCAGATCAGCGTGATGGCGCCAGCGGTGTCGTGAAGTTCGATGAACATGAGACTTGATCCTCCCGAACCGGCATAACAGCTCGCTCGCCAAGCTCGCTCCGCCGAAGGCCCCGAGTTATACACCCAAAGTCGAAAGCAGGCGCAACCATTTTCGCGGGCCGGGAGCTGGCGCTCGCCGGGCCGCTTGGCGCGCCCGATCAGGCCGTGCGACTAAGGTTCAATATTGCGGCAGGTTTCGCGGAGTTTTTCGCCCCCAACCCCTTTTTAGAATTGGTCTAATTTAAAAAGAAAAATATTGCGCACTCTATTGCCAAACACTAAGAATAAGGGCGTTGCGCAGCATTATTCTATTCATCGCAGGTCGAAATTGGAAGCGCTCAAACAACACAGTGTCGCCGAACCAGCGGCGTCGAATAAGAGAACGAATACAAGAATGCCCCCATCGAATCTATTTTGGTTGCTTCTCCTCACCGCAACGTTCGCCGCAGCCCCTTCAAGCGTCCGCGCCGAGGAAGCTCATGCGCTCGCCCTGACTCTCAAGGATCACATCTTCTCGCCGTCCGAACTGAAGGCGCCCGCCGGCAAGGACATCGTCATCACGCTCAAGAACGAGGACGACAGCTTCGAGGAGTTCGACAGCGACTCTCTTCGCACGGAAAAGATTGTCACTGGCAAGGGAAAGGTTACGATTAAGTTGAAGCCGCTTGCCGCGGGCCGCTATCCCTTCCGGGGCGAATATCACGAGGCAACCGCGAAGGGCGTGTTGATTATCGAATAGGAGTGCAGATGCTTGCCGCCGCCATTATCGTTTTTCGCGAGGTCATCGAGGCCGGTCTCATCGTCGGCATCGTGCTTGCCGCCACGAGGGGGGTTCCCTCGCGGGCGTGGTATGTGACGGGCGGCATCGGAGCGGGTCTTATCGGCGCGGGGATTCTTGCCGCATTCGCGGGCGCTCTTTCGAGCGCGCTTGAGGGCGTGGGCCAGGAGGTTTTCAGCGCCTCGATCCTTGGCGTCGCGGTCGTGATGCTCGGCTGGCACAATGTCTGGATGGCGCAGCATGGGCGGCAGCTCGCCCAGGAACTGACGGAGGCGGGCAAGGCCGTGGTCGCGGGGTCCAAGACCCTGACGGCTCTCGCTATCGTCGTGTGCGTCGCCGTATTGCGCGAGGGCGTGGAAGTCGTGCTCTTCCTCTACGGCATTGTGATCGCGAACGGCGACAGCGCCTTGAGCCTCTTCCTGGGAGGGGTGCTCGGCCTTGCGGCGGGCGCCTCGCTTTCCGCGCTTACCTACGTGGGGCTGGTCAAGATTCCGTCGCGCTATCTCTTCACCGTGACGAGCTACCTCATCGCGTTTCTCGCCGCGGGCATGGCGTCGCAATGCGTCCATTTCCTCGATCAGGCCGACATTGTGAGCGCGCTCAGCTCGACCGCGTGGGATACGTCGTCGATCCTCAGCTCGAGCAGCCTTTTCGGGCGGGTCCTCCACACGCTTCTGGGCTATGACGACAGGCCGTCGATCATGCAGGCGATCGTCTATCTGGCTACGCTTGTCACCATCCTTGTCGCCATGCGCGTTTTTGCGCCCGCGAAGCCGCAGCCGAAACCGAAGCCGGCGGAAGCCCCGGCGCCGGAAAAGACGCGCATCGCCGCCTGAAGACAACGGCGCCTGAAAGACGATTGCGACGCCCCGCGCGGAAATCCCGTCATCGACAGAAATGCGCAGCCAAAGCGACTGTCTTCTTCCGCGAACAGTGCTAGAGAAGAATCGGGTGAATCCGAGGAGATGGAGACGGAAATGACAGGGGCTTCCCTTAGAACCTTCGTTCTCGCCGGCGCGGCTTGCGCCCTGGCAGCCTTTTCGCCGGCCGAGGCCCAGGAAGGCGTCGCGGCAGGGCTCCTGGTTTGCGGCGTCAAGGGCGGGGTGAGCTTCATCGTCGGCTCGACGCGGGAGTTGCACTGCCTCTTCCGCAAGACGCCCAACGACCCGGGCGAACGCTACGAAGGCAGGATCGAGAAATTCGGCCTCGACATTGGCGTCACGAACAACGCGCTCCTCCAGTGGACGGTGATAGCGCCGACGAACCGCATAGCAATCGGCTCGCTTGCCGGGAAATATGTTGGCGTCGCCGCTGACGCTGCCGTCGGGCTCGGCGGGGGCGCGAATGTGCTGGTTGGCGGGTCGGAGCACTCCATAGCGCTGCAGCCGGTCAGCGTGCAGGAGCAAACGGGCTTCAATGCGGCGCTCGCGGTCGCTTCGGTGGAGCTGACGCCATTGCTTGAGGATCGCTGATGGCGCGCCTTATTCCGCTTTCAACGCGAGCGGCCGGCGCGGCGCTCCTGGCTCTCGCGCTTTGCGGCGCCGCAGCCCCTGCGATGGCGTTCGGCGTGTGCGCAGACAGCCGCTGCGCCCAGATCAGGCGTGTCCCGCCGCCGAAGCCCCATCACGCGCAGCGCAAGCAGCTTTCCTGCTGCGAGGCGCCTTCCGGATGGGGATGGTATCGCCGGCAGAAATTCAATCACGATTTCAGCGAGCCTCTCGTCGTGTTCGACGAGCTAGGCGGCGCAGTTTCGGTGCACCGGAACTGGTAGCGTGGCTGGCTATTCGGCCGCTTTCGCCACCGCCGCCGAGGGGTTTCTCGTATCGCCCCGCTTGTTCTGGCGCCGGACATAGGTGATGGTGGAATCCGGCTCCATCGTCTTGGCTTTCAGCGCGGCGATCAGCGCGTCCTCGGCGAGCACCGTCATGTGGCCCGATTTACCCTTGAGCTTCAGCCCAACGATATACTGCATAGGCGCTCCTTAATCCCCCGCCCGCACAAGTGTAACAAGCGTTCTTCGATCCCCTAAGCGCAAAAAACCGGCGTTTTGAATATTTCAGGCAAAAAGAGCATCACATTCTTGAAAGCGGCGCGCCCGGAAATCTGGGCGCGCCGCACCTCGCATCAAGCGAAGTCGTCGCCGCCGCCGAAATCGATGTCGTTTCCGCCGCCGAAATCGGCCTGCTGGTAGTTGCCGTCCGGCTGTCCGCCGCGGTCGTCATAGTAATTGTTGACGATGGTGGGCTCGCTCAGGCTCTCGTTTGGCGTGTAGCCGGACAGGGCCGACGTGGCTAAGCCGTGATTGCCCGAGAACAGCGAGCTGACGCCCTGGAACAGGAGCGCGCCGCCCGCCACGCCGAGCGCCGTGCTTGCCGCGCCGCGCAGGAAATCGCCCGTTTGCGACGGCTGCATGGACGGCCCGCCCTGCGGCCCGTAGCCATAGCCGGGGCCTTGTCCGTAGCCCGGAGGCGGCGCATCCTGGCGGCCCCAGGGGCCCACGCGCGGCACGCTTCCGGAATATGTCGAAGGCTGCGGCGACGGCGAGCGGCCGAACAACCCGCCCAGAAAGCTGCCGGGCCGCTCCTGCTGGGGCGGGGGCGCCGCCTGAGAGAGCTGCTGCTGCAAGTCCTGGATCTGAGCTTCCGCGTTTCTCAGCGCGAAATCCTGCATGATCACTGTTTGCGCGAGCACATAGGCCGTGTCCGGCCGCTCGGTCACGAGGTGGCGCAGAAACTGTTCGGCCTCGGGGTCTTTTTGCTGCGGGGGCACATTTCTCACGCGGTCGGCCAGCGCGGTGAGAAGCTGCCGTTCTTCGGGTGTCATCGCATTCATCTCCGGTAATGGGACCAAGCGGCGGGCGGTCGTCGCCAGCTTCTGGCGTCCTTCACTTTCCGCGTTCCTCTCATTTGGAGCGGCGGCGCGATTTGAAAAGAGGGGCCGCAATGCAACCTGAACAACGGCGGCGGCGTCAAAAATATCGCCGCGAATAAAGTCTCCGGGGACAGGCCTCGTCGAAAGCGGCTTCATCGTCGCCGCAAGCGCGTGCCGGGTGGATACAAACCGCCGCATCGCCAGCGTTGCCGGCACGGCTCATATGGCGCGTATTTACAGAAATGACTATTTTCTGCAAATCCTATTAGGCAAGTCATTTTGAGGGTAACCTGACAATGCATAGCGCCATCTTTCCGAAAGGCATCGGTTCGAAGTTTTTCCCCGATGGCAGGGTCCGCGCTTACCATGGCAACACGGTCCTGTGCCATGTCGCGAAAATACCCCCCCTCATTGAGCGGCTCGACAAACTTTACGGCCAGCTTTTAGACGCGGAAGAGGCGCAGATTTATACGCTGCTGCCGCCGTCAAGCTGGCACATGACAGTTTTTGACGGCGTGTGCGATGGCAATCGTAACGGCGAACGCTGGCCGGGGGATCTGGCCCGGGATGCGCCGCTGCCGGAGATCGACCAAACCTTCGAGGCGCGGCTTAGAGCCGCGCGGTTCGGACCCGTCCTCTCATTCGCCATGCGGGTCAAGCGTCTCCGTCCGCTCATGAACGTCATCGCTATCGAGTTGGAGCCTGCCGATGAAGGCGAGGAACGGGCGATCCGCGCCCTGCGCCAGCAGCTTGCGGCAACGCTCGGCTTCGACCGCTCTGCCCGCGATACCTACACCTTCCACATCACGCTCGCCTATTACATCAGGTTCCCCGATGCCGGCGAAAAAGCGAGGCTCGAAAATCTGTTGTCCGGTAAGATCGAGGACATGGCGAAGTCTTTGGACCCCTTCCACGTTGGGCCGCCGGAGTTCTGCCATTTCAACGATATGTTCGCTTTCTCGCGCCACCTGTATCTGCGCTGAGCCTTCGGGGGCTTGTGCGGGAAAGTTTCGAATCCGAACGTATTTAAATGAGTGGTCTCGCGTTAGCAAAGCTTTCGCAATATTATTATCTTTATAGAAGGCTTTTTGATGTGACGCATGACTGTTATAGCAGATATGATGAAGGATGTATTGTGCCGTTTTAGCTGTAAGTTACTGTTTCTTGCTAAAGCGCAATGCTAGGCGTATTCTGGCGATCAAAGTAATGCTATGCCGGAATTGGAGTTGTCTATGAACCAAGTCCAAGTCGACCAGAAAAGCTATCGGATGCCGCCGGTGGATGGGTTTACCGTCGCACATTTTCTAACCGTCGCCGACGTCGAGCGGTCGCTTCGATTTTACGAAAAGGTCTTCGGAGGCCGCATTCTGAGCCGAGGCGACAGCAGCGGCGCGCCGGGATATGTTCAGATCGCGAACACGTGGCTCCTCGTCAACCCGGGGGGCGGGCCGACGCCCGACAAGCCAACCGTGACGCTCAGCGTCCCCGCCGACCCGGACAAAGTCAGCAGCTTCATGAATATCCGCGTAGCAGATATACATGCGTGCTATGAACTATGGCGAAGTCGAGGAGCCGAGTTTATCACAGAGCCGAAGGAAAAGTACGGCGAGACACGCTGCTACATTCGAGATCCTGATGGGTATATTATAGAAGTTGGGCAACGCAAGCCGGACTTCACTTACGGCTAAACGGCGAGAGACATGAAATCATCTGTGGCGACCGCCCCGGCGACGTGAGGCCGGCGGGGGTCCCGTCGAGCAGTCCCGGCCAAATCCCGTAACCGAAGCAAGGAAGTCAGAGAGGATGACTATGAAGTCCGAAAGGGATGGCATAAACCCAGCGGCCAAGCCAAGCGGAACAGGGTGCGTCGAATGCCTGGCTTCGGGCGGATGGTGGCTCCATCTTCGCAGATGCGCCGAATGCGGTCACATCGGCTGCTGCGATAGTTCGCCAAATCAGCATGCATCGAAACATTACGCCGCTACGGGTCACCCGATTATCACGAGCTTCGAGCCGGGCGAGGAGTGGTTCTACGACTATCGCACCGAAGAATTCTTCACCGGCCCGGCGCTTCGCGCCCCTCACTCGCATCCGTTGGATCAACCGGCGCCGGGACCGGCCGGAGCGGCGCCTTCAAACTGGCAAACGCTGCTTCATGACTAGGGGGCCGACCCTCTTCGGGGGCCGATGGCCCCACGGTCGTGGCCGTCGCTTCGCTTGCGAGTCGTCACGGCCATTGCTCCGGCCGAACTCTGCCAGTGTGACCGCGTGAGCGAAACAAGCAAGCCGCCTTGCGTGTGCGCCGTATAAAGATCGCCGGCTCCGCCGCCTGCTTCGAGAATACCGCGAGAGCGCGCGAGCGGGAAGTAAAACTCGCGTTGGGCGCCGCTCGCAGGTAACGTCCCGCCTCAGACAACGGGACGAGGTGAAAGCCGTGCGGTTCAGAATTCTACTGGCGCTGCTGTTTGTTGGCGTCGCCGGATATGGTCTATATTTTTTCGTCGGCTTCAAGAACGCCGCGATGAAGGGCTATTTTGCCTCTCACCGGCCGCCGCCCGCGCCGGTAGAAGTCGCCGTCGCCAAGCGAACAAGCGTCCCCCGGTCGCTGTCCGCCATCGGCACGCTCACGGCGAAGCAGCAGGTTAACGTCACCACCCAGATCGCCGGGCAGGTGAGCGCGATCTATTTCGAATCCGGCCAGCGGGTCAAAAAGGGCGACAAGCTCGTGCAACTGGATGACTTTCCGGAACGAGCGGACCTCGCCAATTTCGAAGCGCAGGCTAAGCTCGCCGAAGCCATTCTCAACCGCAGCATGGAGCTTCTGAAGAACGATTTCGCCGCGCGGCAGACCGTGGATCAAAACCGCGCCTCCATGGATCAGGCGAAAGCGCAAATCGAACGCGTCAAAGCCCTTATCGGCCAGAAGGCGATTACAGCTCCGTTCGATGGCGTTCTCGGCATTCGCCAGATCAATCTCGGCCAGTATATCGGCCCGGGCGCCAACATCGTCAGCCTCATCAATCTCAGCATTCTGCACGTCGATTTCAGGCTTCCGGAGCAGGCCGCCTCGAAGATCGGCGGCGATCAGGACGTCGAGCTCGAGATCGACGCCGTCCCCGGAAAAACCTTCAAGGCCAAGATCACGGCCCTCGAGCCGCGCGTGAGCGAGGCGTCGCGCATGCTCAGCGTCCAGGCCACCCTCGCGAACACCGGCGAAATCCTCAGGCCCGGCATGTTCGCCGAAGTCTCGGTGGTGCTCCCTCCCAAGGAGAATGCCGTGATCGTTCCCGTAACGGCGCTGGACGCGACGCTTTACGGGTCGAGCGTGCTTGTTCTTGAACCTCAGGGAGACGCCAAGGATAAGGTCTTCAAGCTCAGGCGGGAGCCGGTGACGCCCGGACTTTACTTCGGCAATCAGGTTGAGATCGCGAAAGGTCTAAAGGGCGGCGAGACCGTGGTGGCGACGGGGCAGACCAAGCTGCAAACCGGCGCGCTCGTTACGCCCATCGATGAAACCGCGTTGATCCCGCCCGCAAAAGTCGCCCTTCCGTAACCGCCCGGTCCCCCCGATGCGTTTCACTGACATCTTTATCCGAAGACCCGTGCTCGCGTTTGTGATTAGCGCGCTGATCCTGCTTATCGGCTTGCGGTCGCTCACAACGCTGCCCGTCCGGCAGTTCCCGCTTCTCACGAACACGGTCGTCACGGTGTCGACGATCTATCCCGGCGCGACCGCCGAACTGATGCAGGGCTTCATCACGACGCCTTTGCAGCAGGCCATCGCAACGGCGGACGGCATCGACTACATCACCTCGTCGTCCACGCTGAGCACGAGCACCATAACGGCCTACATCAAGCTGAATTTCGATCCCGATGCGGCCGTCACCGAGATCATGTCGAAGGTGCAGCAGGTTCGCTACCTGATCCCGCCGGGCGCCAACGACCCGGTCATCAACAAGAGCACCGGCCAGACGACGGCCATCATGTATATCGGGTTTTCGAGCCCAACGCTCGCTCTGCCAGCCATTTCCGATTACCTTAATCGCGTTGTGCAGCCCATCCTCGCCACGGTCGAAGGCGTCGCGTCGGCGGACATCATCGGCGGGCAGACTTTCGCGATGCGCGTCTGGCTCGATCCCATCCGCATGGCGGCCCGGGGGGTGAGCGCCGCCGAGGTAGCCGCCGCCATACTCGCGAACAATTTCCAGACTGCGCCAGGCCAGCAGAAGGGCTATTTCACCATTGCGAATATTACCGCCGACACGGACCTGAAGAGCATCGACGGTTTCCAGGACATGGTCGTGAAGGTGAGCGACGGCGGGCTGATCAGGCTGCACGATATCGCCACGGTGTCGCTCGACGCACAAAGCTACGACGCGAGCGTCGCGATGGACGGGCAGAACGCGGTTTTCATCGGCGTGCAGCCCACGCCGACCGGCAATCCGCTGACCGTCGTCCAGGGCGTTCGCAAGAAACTCGACAGCATCAAGAACACCCTGCCGCCAGGACTGACACTGAGCGTGGCCTATGACGCCAGCAAGTTCATCCAGGCCTCGATCGACGACGTGATCTGGACCCTCGTGCAGGCGGTCGCGGTCGTGGTTGTCGTGATCTTCCTGTTCCTCGGGTCGATCCGCTCGGTCCTGATCCCGATTGTCACCATCCCGCTCTCGCTCATCGGCGCGGGGACGCTGATGCTGGCGTTGGGGTTCAGCCTCAATCTCCTGACGCTGCTCGCCATGGTGCTCGCCATCGGCCTGGTTGTCGACGACGCCATCGTCGTGGTCGAAAACGTCTTCCGGCATATCGAGGAGGGCAAGTCGCCGATCCAGGCGGCTCTTATCGGAGCGCGCGAGATCGCGGGTCCGGTCATCGCCATGACCATCACGCTTGCCGCGGTGTATGCGCCCATCGGATTTCTCGGAGGCGTGACGGGCACGCTTTTTCGCGAGTTCGCCTTCACGCTGGCCAGCGCCGTGATCGTATCCGGCATCGTCGCGCTCACGCTTTCTCCTGTCATGTCGTCGGCGCTGCTTTCGAAAGACGTGCTCCACTCCCGCTTCGCGCAGGCCATCACGAACGGCTTCTCGGCGATTGAGCGCTGGTACGAGCGCCGCCTGGAAAGCAGCCTGGACTACAGGCCGGCCACCGCGATCCTGGCGCTGGGCGTGATCGCAAGCCTCGGGTTTCTTTACTCGAACGCGACGAAGGAACTGGCGCCGCAGGAAGACCAGGGCATCGTGCTTGGCGCCGCCAAAGGTCCGCAATACGCCAATCTCGACTATATGCAGGCCTACCAGAAGCAGCTTGAGACAGCGCTGACCGTTCCCGACAGCGATGGCACATTCATTATCTTCGGCCGTCCCACCCTTAACCTGGGCTTTGTGGGATCGCGCTTGAAGCCATGGAACGAACGCGACCGGAAGGCGCAGCAGATTTTGCCGGAGCTTCAAGGCCGCCTCTCCCGCGTGCCGGGATTGCAGGTCTTCCTTTTCTCCCCGCCGCCCCTGCCGGGGTCGGTCGGCGGCTTGCCCGTGCAGATGGTCGTCTACTCCACCGACGGTTACAGCATCATCTACAATGTTGTGGAGAAATTGAAGGACGCCGCGCGCAAGAGCGGGCTTTTCCTGGCGGTCGACAGCGACCTCGCCTTCAACACGCCGAAAGTCAAACTCGAGGTGAACCGGTCGAAGGCGAACGAGCTTGGCGTCACCATGGAAAGCATCGGCACGACGCTTGCGCTCATGGTGGGCGGCAACTACGTGAACCGCTTCGATCTCCAGGGCCGGTCCTATCAGGTCATTCCGCAGGTTCCGCGCATAAACCGCCTGACGCCCGAGAGCCTTGCCGGTTACTACGTGCCGACCGCCGCCGGCGCGCAAGTCCCGCTTTCATCGATTGTCTCCGTGTCCAACGGGACCGAGCCGAACGCGCTTACTCAGTATAACCAGCTCAACTCCGCAACCTTCCAGGCCGTGCCCTCGCCCTCGACAACGATTGGGCAGGCCGTCGACTTCCTCGAGCAGCAGGCCCAGGCGCTGTTTCCCGAGAATTTCACCCATTCATACCTCGCCGATTCCCGGCAATACGTTCAGGAAGGCAATCAGCTCGTCTACACGTTCATCTTCGCCTTGATCGTGATCTTTCTTGTGCTGGCCGCGCAATTCGAGAGCCTCAGGGATCCGCTTGTGATCCTCGTCAGCGTCCCCATGTCGATTTGCGGGGCGCTGATCCCGCTGTTCCTGGGGGCGGCGAGCGTCAACATCTATTCGCAGATCGGTCTTGTCACGCTGATCGGCCTGATTTCCAAGCACGGCATTCTGATGGTGGAGTTCGCCAAGGAGCAGCAGCGCCACGAGAACGCGGACCGCCGCACAGCCATCGTGCGCGCGGCCTCGGTTCGCCTGCGCCCGATCCTGATGACGACCGCGGCCATGGTGGTCGGCCTCATTCCGATGGTGATGGCGACGGGAGCGGGAGCTGCGAGCCGCTTCAGCATCGGCCTCGTCATCGTTTGCGGCCTCACGGTGGGCACGCTCTTCACGCTCTTCGTTCTGCCGATGGTCTATACATTCATCGGCGCGGACCATCGCCCTGCGACCACGGCGGCGCGCGAAAAGGAAATCGCCTCCGTGGGTTGACAGGGAGGCTTGGAGGCTCGCGCTTTGGACGGAGCGAAGTGCGGGACCGAGTTAAGCCGCCGCGCTCTGCAGGCGTGGCGCCTTTGGCTTTTCAGCACTCACCATGTTCGCGGCTTTTCGCCGGCCAGCTTCGAAATCGCTGATGTTGCCGAGGGTGGTGTGAGCGATTTCCATCAGCGCTTCGCGCGTCAGAAAGGCCTGATGCCCGGTGATGATCACATTCGGAAAGGTGGTGAGGCGTTGGAAGACATCGTCCTCGATGATCGTGGCCGAATGATCGGAGAAAAAGATCGGATCCTCGCGCTCATATACATCCATCGCGAAATAAGCCAGCCGATCCTTTCGCTTCAAAGCCTCCATGACGGCGCGGGCATCGACGATTGCGCCCCGAGCTGTATTTATGAGCATGGATCCCGGCTTCATAAGCCGGAGCGTTTCGTCATTGATAAGATGCGTCGTTTCCGGCGTGAGCGGGCAATGGAGGGAAACAATGTCGGATTCCGCCAGCAGTGTTGGAAGATCGGTATAACTCATTCCGAGCTTGGTGCAGGCGGGGTTATGATAAACGTCGTAGCCCAGCAATTTGCAGCCGAATCCGTGCATGATGCGCGCGAGCGCAGCGCCGATATTCCCGGTGCCAACGATGCCGGCCGTCTTGCCCGACATGTTGAACCCGATCAGATTATCGAGTTTGAAGTTGCCGTCGCGCACCCGGTTGTAGGCTTGATGGATGCGGCGGTTCAACGTCATCATCAACGCGACGGCGTGCTCGGCTATTGCGGCGGGCGCATAAGCCGGTACGCGCAACACTGTCAGGCCGAGCTTCCCGGCCTCGGCGACATCGACATTGTTGTAACCCGCCGCCCGCAACGCCAGCAGCCGTGTGCCGCCTGCCGCGAGTTCGCGAAGCGTTGCAGCGTCTAAATTATCGGTAACGAACGCACAAACCGCAGGGATGCCCGACGCGATGTGGGCAGTATTCTTATTGAGGGTTTCCTTATGGAAACATAATTCGTGTCTATATTCGGCGTTCTCTTGAGTAAAAAAATCTCGCTCAAAGTCATGTGTGCTGAAGAAGGCGACTTTCATTGGTGTCCTTACGCTTTTTGTCATCCTCTGCGTCAAGCGAAACCGTTGCCGGAACCTTTAGATTTGACGATTAAGAGGAAATGACTGCAACTCGCCGGCGCGAGACGCAATGCTGACGGAGGGACCTTATCATTGACATTGATCAAGAACAACCTGCGTCGCTGGGAAGCAGGTATGCTGTTCGCGCCCCTCGAAAAACCCTTGCACCCATCCCTATGGAGGCTAAGCAGTCCGATTTTCCCCAATAGCGAGAGTCGCCTTTGGGTCAGATAGCGGCAATCGAGCTGTTTTCACGCGCGTTGCGCCCAAAGCCGGGCTCGCGCTACAATTCGTTGAACTTTTTTGCACCGCCGGCCGACTAACCTTGCAAGACGGGAAACTCAAATGTCCGAGCCGCTCTCTGATTCAGAGGCGCTTAAGCAGGTCGCCAATGGCGACAAAAGGGGGCTTGAGACGCTCTACACGAGGTATAGCAACAGGACTTTCAAGTTTCTGTTGAGGCTGACAACAAACAGAACTGCGGCGGAGGATCTGACGCACGATGTTTTCCTGGAGGTGTGGAAGAGCGCAAAGCGGTTCGAAGCCCGCTCAACGGTGGCGACCTGGATTTTGTCTATCGCCCGGTACAAGGCGTACGATCACGGGCGTAAGCAGAAAACGCTGACAGAGCACGATCTGCCGGCGCCGCCAGAACCCACTCCGGAAGCAGCGGCGATGGCGGCCAGTTCGAGCACTTATATCCGGGATTGTCTGGCCGCCCTTTCCCAGGAGCACCGGGAGATCATCGACCTCGTCTACTATCACGATATGTCCGTGAAAGAGGCGAGCGAGATCCTCGATATACCGGAGGCCACCGTCAAGACGCGCATGTTCTACGCCCGAAGGAAACTCAAAGAGATGCTTCTGGCCGAGGGAGACCAAAAAGATGTCTTCAGCTACGGAAAATAACGGCTTGTCGCCAGACATGAGCGAAGTCGAGCTGCTGGCGCCGTGGTGCGCCACCGGAAAACTGGATGAAGCAGATGCGCGCCAGATCGAAAGGCTCGCCAAGGACAGTCCAGAATTCGCCCGGCTCATGGAGGAGACGAAACGCGAGCGGAAGGCGACAATCGCTGTCAACGAAGCGTTGGACAAGCCGCCTCGAGCGCTTTGGGAACGGCTTGAACGATCGGTCGAGCAAGATATGCGCGAAACGTCCGAAAGCAGCCGGCGGGCTTCATTTGCGCGACTGAAGGCGTCGCTGTCTGAATTCTTCGATGGATTTTCGATGCGCCGCTGGCAGGCCGTCGCCGCCGCGGCCATCGCCATCTGCGTGGCGCAGGCGGCAGTAATCGCCTATTTGGCGCAGGAGACAGGCGAACCTGCAAAATACGGCGCGGCGTCAGGTCCAAAAGCCGGCGCCGCCGTGAAGCCCGCCTTCATCGTTTCCTTTACGCAAACGGCGACGATGGCTGAGGTTAACGAAGTTCTCGAAGACGCCGGCGCAAGAATAGTTGACGGCCCTAGCGGCGATGGGTTCTACCGCCTCGGCCTTAACAATGATAGTGTTGCAGCCAGAGACCTCGCTTATAAGAAATTGCGCGCGTCAGCCACAGTAAAGCTGACGCTGATTGAGAAGTAACACAGGCGCGATCTGAAAGGGCATCCGTCATGTCGTTGAACTGGGTTTCAGGTGCAGCTGCCGTAATCCTTATTTGCTGTTCCGTAGGCGCGGCAGATCGGGCTTCCGCCTACCCTTCGGCCAGCCGAGTTGGCCACGAGGGGGCCTCCTTCAGTTCGATTCGTTTCGGTCGTGGGGGCGGCGGATTCGGCCGCCGGGGAGGCCGCAGGCTGCATCATGAGCGCTCCAGGCCGCATCGTGAGACTTATAGGCCGCAGCATCCTCCTTCGCGGCGCGCAGGCCTTGGCGAGGGCCGGCAGAACTTCAGGCCGCCTGTGCGCAGGTTCCCGCCGCCGCCTGCCGTTATCGCTCGCGGCGTCCCTCCCGCAATCGTTTCAATCGCCGGCTTCGGCGGGCCGCGGCCGCCTATCGCGCCGCGCTTTTCGCGGCTTCAAGGCACGCAGGCTTCCGCCGCTGTCGCTGCGCTGCTGAATAACAAGCGCCACCGCGCCAGAGAGATCTTGATCGAAGTGGCGAATGACAGCTCCGACCAGCTCAAACAAGCGCTTGCTAAGCAATATGGCGTCGAGGTCCGCGAAGTCGGCGTGATCGCGCTGATCGGCGCGCGCATCTGGCATCTGACGCTCGCAAGGGATCGAGACCTGGCGGCTGTGCTTGGCCGCTTGCTGCAGGACAACCGCATCGTCAGCGCGCAGCCGAATTATGTGTACACCCCCGTTCAGGGTGCGGACCGGCGCCCTGCCGCCGGGCCTGCCAAAGCCGCGCTGACGCCGCAGCCGGACGGCGCCGGCGCGAGCCGCGCCAATGTAAAGGTTGCGATCATCGACACCTGCATCGATCGCGATCACAGCGAAATCCAGGGCGAAGTTCAGGCCTATTTCGACGCAACGCCCTCGCCTGCGAAAGTGTGCCCGGGAGAAAACCACGGTACAGCCGTGGCGAGCCTCATCGGCGGCCGCGGCCAGATCCACGGCTCGGCTTTGGGCGCGGCGCTGATGGAGGCGCGCGCCTTCACAGTGACCGGGGAGGAGAAGGAAGTCGCGGCGACAAGCCGGGAAATTGCGCTCGCCCTCGACTGGTCGGCCAATCAAGGCGCTCGCATCGCGAACCTCAGCTTTGCCGGGCCGAGCGATTCTCTCGTCGAGCGCGCCGTCGCCGCGGCCTACACGAAAGGGATCGTCCTTGTCGGCGCGGCGGGCAACGGGGGGCCTGTGTCGAGCCCGCTCTACCCGGCCGCCTATCCCGAGGTGATCGCCGTCACGGCCACGGACGCCAAGCGCGCGCTCTACAGCGCCGCGAACAGAGGTCCGTATATCGCCGTGTCCGAGCGCGGCGTGGATGTGATCGTGGCTCAAATTCATGAGACGTACGGCATGGAATCCGGCACCTCGTTTGCCGCCGCGACCGTCAGCGGCATAGCGGCTCATCTGATCGAGCTTCGTCCGAAAGCGACGCCGGACAAGATTTGCGCGGCCCTGCAGAAGACCGCGGACCGCCTTTCCGCAAAGGAGCGGGATGAGTTGTTCGGCTACGGACTTGTAAACGCCAGCGCCGCCGCCCGCTTCATCGAGGCCGGCGCCTCCGAATAGGCGCGCGCTGCCTCCTTCTTTCGCAAGGCTTTGAACCGCTCGACGCCTTCCGCCCACTAACTGAGCGAGCCATGCGTCACGAAGGAGACCATCGATGAAAACCGCAATGCCTGTAGCCGCCACGGCGGTTGCTTTAAGTCTGCTGTTCGGCGCGCCGCCAAGCCGCGCCGCCGGCGAAAGCCCCGAATGGGCGGCCTGCGAAAATACCGGAAACGCCGCCGCGCAGATCGCTGCCTGCGGCAAGCTCGCGAGCGATGCGGCGCAAACAGCCGAAGCCCGCGCGCAAGCCTATTACCTTCGCGCCAACGCCTATGGCGACAAGGGCGAGTTCGACAAGGCCATCGCCGATTATGGCAAGGCCATCGAGCTTGCGGATTACGCGATCTACTACGCCTCGCGCGGCTGGGCCTTCGCGCAGAAGGGCGACGCGCCGCAAGCCTTGCGGGATTGCGACAAGGCCATCGCGCTCAATCCGAACCTCGCGCTCGGCTACGCCAATCGCGGCGCCGCGTATGAGAAGAAGGGCGATCGCGCCAAGGCCATCGCCGATTACAAAGCTGCGCTTGCCGTGAAGACGGACATCGAGGAGGAACTGATCGGCCAGGACGACGCGCGCGAAGCCTTGGCGCGGCTCGGGCAAAAGACCAGCTGATCCGTCCGCCTAGACCGCCATCCGCCGCTTGCCCATCCAATTTGCTTGAATGCGGCTGGATGACCGGCGGATGGCGGTCGGTCTACGGTTTACCAACCGCTGAATTTGCCTGCCTATACCGCTCGCCGTGCCGTTGGAGCATAGACGGCCGGTTAACTCTATTGGGTTCGTTTTGCAAAAACAGGTGGTTTTTAGAGGTATTATGATACCACACAGCGTCACCTGGTAAAAGGGCCGTAACGTATGGCGATTCCTAAAACACACGGCCTCATCCCGAGCCTTTCGAAGGACGAAGCCGTGTTCTCACGCTTTTCGGCATCCTGTCGCCGGCGATTTCCAAAAGCCAGCCTGAGGCGGCTGTGACATCGCAAGCGCGGCGCCTGCATTTCCAAGTGTTAAGCGGCTTCTGACGGATTGCCGTATTTCCTCGCCGCCAAGGAAAAAGCGAGCGGCATGGGGACGTGCCAATCCGGCAACCTGAAAAGGCGGTCGCCTGCGGGCCTCATCATCGGAAATCGCGGCCAGGGCAGCACGTCGTGCTCATGGAAAAATTCGAGCCTGAGACCCGCCGCAAGCAGGGCGCCGAGTATGTCCGACAAAGGATGCTCCCACTCGTGCATGCGGCTGTTGCGAAGCTTCTCGCCGGTGTAGCTCGTTTGAAGATCGCTGATGATCGGCCGGTTCGATGGCGTGCGCCAGGCGAAGCCCGGAACGAGGCGCCCCTCGACCTCCTTCATGATCGAGATCGCTGGATGCTGCTCCGCCAGATAGAGAAAGCCGCCCGGCGACAACAGGCCGGCGACGACGCGCGCCCAGCGCCAGATGTCGGGAAGCCAATTGAGCGATCCCCAGGTCACATAGACGATGTCGTATGGCCCCTGCATGCCGGATGCGGCGTCGTACACGTCGGCCTGCACGAAATGCGCGGGAAGTTTCGTCTCCGCAGCCATTTTTTGCGCCGCCTGAACCGCCACCGGCGAAAAATCGAGCCCGGTCGCCAATGCGCCGCGCCTTGCGAGTGAAAGCGTGTCGACGCCGATATGGCACTGCAAATGCGCCAGCCGCTTGCCGGACACATCTCCAAGTTCGGATGCCTCGATGGGGAAAAGCGTGTCTTCGCCCTTCCTGAACCGTTCGACTGCATAAAACCCGGTCGCATCGCGAAAATGAAGTGCGGCGCGCTCGTCCCAGGTGAGGAGATTGGCTTTCGTCCATATGGCGCCGGCGTCTTCGATCATGGCTCCTGCCCTCTTTTCACGAACGCACTCGCATGCAAGTCGCTTCCGGCGCGCAAAAGGTTCAAAGGCGGCAAGAAAATAATTCTTCGAACCGGATTACCCACGCGAACGACTGACAGTACGGGTGCGGATGAACGCACAGCAAAACTGGGTCCAAGTGGGAGCTTACCATGGAAACGTTATTGGAGCGCGCGCCGGTCGATGAAATGGCCGGCATCGGCATCGAAGAAGCCTTGCCGCACTTCATCTGCAACTCCGAGCCAAGTGGAGCGGCGGCGCTTGGCGGCGCAACCCCTCACATTCTCGAATACTGGGAAGCAGAGCACACCAAGCCGGCATACCGGCCCTCCAGCAGCAGCAACGACTATTCAACCGCGGTGCTGGAGCGCGCCCTGAGCGGATATCTGCCCGACTGCATGCATCATCCCTTCCTGCCGCGCGCCGAAATAGAAAAGCGGCAGCTCGATCGCATTCGCCAACTGGTGGAGATGGCCTACAACGATATTCCCGTTTACCGCGACAAATATCTCGCGGCCGGATTCAGCCCGTCGGATCTCCGCGAATACGCCGACATCCAGAAGATACCCGTCATCACCAAGCAGGAGCTGATCGCCGCCTTTCCCGATCGCTGCCTGAACCCGCGTTTCGATCGTGACGACCTGTTCCCAACGCGCTCATCGGGCTCGTCCGGGCAAACGCTGCTGATCCGGGTCGATTACGATGCGATCATCACCGATACGATCCAGGGTATACGGCAGTTCGCCTTGCAAAGCGGCATGAAATACAGCGCGAGCGATCTCCTCACGCATGTCTACACCGTGCCGTGGTGGTATCCTTCTATTGGCGAGAAATACGCTTCCGCCTTCATTTCCAACGTGATCCCGCCCGCACGGGTGGCGCAGCATCTCGGCGAGCTGAGCCCGGAGATCCTGTCGATCTACCCGTCGAACCTTGACGCGCTGATGCCCTTCGCCGGCGAGTTCCGCGACAGCCTCTATCTCGCGGTGACCCACTCCGAATACTCGGCTCGGGTGCAGCGCGATGCGTGGTCGAAAACCTTGGGCGTTCCGGTCCTCGATGAATACAGTTCCGAAGAAGCGACGCGGATCGCGCTCGAATTGCCTTGCGGCCACTATCACGTTTGCGAAGACAGCGTGCATCTCGATGTGCTCGATCCCGAGACCATGCGCCCGCAAGCGCCCGGCCAGCCCGGCGTGGCCGTCGTCACGAACCTTCTCAACGAGGCGATGCCGTTCATTCGTTACGTGCAGGGCGATCTGGTGACGCTGCCTGAAAAGCCCGAAGCCTGCTCGGTGAACTGGACGCAGGTCGAAAGCATCGATGGCCGCGCCAACGACGCATTCATAAACAAGCACGGGCGGCGCGTGCCGGCGGGCAGCCTCCTCGATCTCACCTATCGCTGGATGTTCGATCAGGGCGTGCATCTCGCTCAGTTCGAACTGATCCAGAAAAGCAGGGATCTGGTCGAGGCGCGGTTCATGCCGGGTCCGGGCATGGAGGAATTGCGGATGCGCAAGTCCGTCGGGCATCTGCAGGACCTGCTCGGCATTTGCTTCGAGCACGCCGTCGCCGTCGATATGAAGCTGACGGACCTCTTTCCCGGCCGGAAGGGAAAGCGCCGTCCGATCCGGTGCGAAGTTGCGGAGTGACGCCCTCCACATGGATTCAATCGAGAGCCACCGGATCGGCGGCGCACGCCATCCGGGGCAAATGGGAAGGATTTCCGCCATGAATGCCTCGCTCAACCGCATCGGCGCGATGACGCTGCGCTACTGGTATCTGCTGCGATCCTCGTGGTCGCGGCTGCTGGAACTGGTCTACTGGCCCGGCATGCACATGATCCTCTGGGGTCTGCTCCAGATGTATCTCTATCGCTACAACGATACCGCGAGCCACGACGCGGGCGTGCCGCTCTCAGGCGCTCTGATGGGCGCCGTTCTCCTCTGGGACGTGCTGTCGCGCGGGCAGCTCGGCTTTACGTTCTCCTTCCTTGAGGAGATGTGGTCGCGCAACGTCGCGAGCCTGATGATCAGCCCGTTGCGCCCTTGGGAGCTTGCCGCCTCGCTCACCATCATGAGCCTCATTCGCCTTCTGATAGGACTGATTCCGGTGACGGCGCTTGCTTTCGCGCTCTTCAGTTTCGACATCTATGCGCTTGGGTTTTCGCTGGCGCCGTTCTTCGTCAACCTCGTGCTGACAAGCTGCGCGCTCGGGCTCGTCATATCGGGGCTGATCCTCCGGCACGGCCTTGGCGCGGAAAGCCTCGCCTTTTCGCTCCTGTTCCTGCTGCTGCCGCTGTCTTGCGTCTATTACCCGGTTTGGGTGCTGCCGCATTGGCTGCAGCCGGTCGCGTGGTCTCTTGCGCCGACCTATGTGTTCGAGGCGATGCGGGCGGCGCTCTGGGATGGCGCGTTTCGCGGCGACCTCATGCTCGAAGCTTTCGGCCTCAACCTCATCTACATCGCGCTCAGCTTCGCCGCCTTCGTTTTCTTCCTGCGCGACGCGCGCCGGAAGGGCGTTCTCTTGGCGATGGGCGAATAGTTTCAGGAGACTGTGTCATGACTGCATTTGGTTTTGCACTGGATCGGGGTGCGCGGGAGCAGGGGTTCAGCGCCGGCCAGCTCGATCTGTTTGAAACGAGCGATGCCAACTCCCGCGCCGGAACTCCGGATGGATTGGCGCCTGCGAACAGCAACCTCGAGTTGGGGATCGTCGTCGAAAACCTGAGCAAGGCCTATGGCGGCAAGCTCGCGGTGGACAATGTGAGCTTCATGGTCTCGCGCGGCGGCACGGTGGGGCTGCTCGGCGGCAACGGCGCGGGCAAGACGACGGCCATCGCCATGATGCTCGGCCTTGTCACGCCGAGTTCGGGCCGGGCGCTCGTGCTCGGATGCGACATGGCGAAGACGCCGCACAAGATGCTGCCGCGCATGAACTTCGAAAGCCCGTATGTGCCGCTGCCCGCCAAGCTCACCGTGCGCCAGAACCTCAAGGTTTTCGGCAAGCTCTATGGCGTGGCCAACCTCAAAGACCGCATCGGCGCGCTCGCCGAGGAGTACGATCTCGGCGACGTTCTCGACCGCCTGACAGGCAGCCTCTCCGCCGGCCAGAAAACGCGCGTCGCCGTCGCGAAGGCGCTGCTGAACGAGCCCGATGTGCTGCTGCTCGACGAGCCGACGGCGTCGCTCGATCCCGACCGCGCCGACTGGGTGCGCGAAAGCCTCGAAAGGTACCGGGCGAAGCGCGGCGCGACCATCCTTTTATCCTCGCACAACATGGCCGAGGTGGAGCGCCTGTGCGACTTCGTCGTCGTCATGAGCTATGGCCGCGTGGTGGAGATGGGCGAACCCTGGGAGCTGACCGAGCGCTATCGCTGCGCCGGCCTTTACGAGGTGTTTATCGAGATCGCGCGCGGCGAAGAGCGGTAGCGGCGGCCCAAGCCCGCCGCTTTCCCGGGTCGGATCCAGGCCGCGTGAAGACGCCCAAACGATTGCGCAGCGGAGACTTATCTGAATGTGAGCGCTGTGCGAGCAAGCGTGAGGAGGATGCGGCCGCCCGCCCGGACAGTCCCGCGAACCGTGCCGGCGACTTTGGAGCGGCCTCCCGCTCGCCTTGCGTAAGGCGCGGGCAATTCCACAATGCGCAGGCCTTGCCGGGCAGCCCTCATCTGCATTTCGAGGTTCCAGCCGTAAGTCATTTCGCGCATGCCGAGCGCGAGGAGAGCGTCGCGGCGGATCGCGCGGAAGGCGCACATGTCCGTGTAGCGGAAGCCGTAGAGCGCGCCCACCGCCGCGCCGATCAGCCTGCCCGCAAGAAGCTGATGCCACGCCATTGCCCCCGCCTCGCGCACGCCGCGCGCCCGCGAGGCGATCACGAAATCCGCCGCCCCGGCGGCAATGGGCTCGACAAGCGCGGGGACCATTTCCGGATAGTCGGCGCCGTCGCCATCCATCGTCACGATAACGTTGCAGGCGTCGCCCGCCGCGAGCGCGCCCAGAAGGCAGGCGCGGCCGTAGCCTTTCCCGGCGTCGAGAACGCGCGCGCCCTTCGCCTTCGCGATGCCGGCGGTCCTGTCGGCCGAGCCGCCGTCGGCGACGATAATCTCGCTCACGGCGTGGCGCGGAATGCGGTCGATCACGCCGCCGATCGCCTCCTCCTCGTTCAAGACGGGGATGACGACGCAGACGCGGAGCCGCAGCGTGACGAAACCTTCGCGGTTCGCGAAGGAAGCGGGGAGAGTGTCGAGAGGCGCCGTCATTAGAGGCTCCAGCGCAGGCCGCATCCCGCGCAGGACGGTGGCGGCGTATTGCTCAACAGCGCCTCGCGAAATCTCTGGTAGGCGGGGCCGTTCCAGATGTCGCGCAAGGCCGTGGTCCGCGCGTCGCCCAGCGTGAAATTCTCGTAGCCGCGCATCGAGAAGGGCGCAATGCAGCAAGGCAGCGCGCGGCCATGCGCCGTGAAATACATGAGCGACCAGGGCCGCCGGCAGAGCGACCACGGCGCGCTGCCGTCGAGGCGGCGCAGGCTCGTCTCGGGCTCGGCCGCCCCGGACGCATCGAAGAACACGCCAAGCTCGGCGGCGAGCCGCTCCGCCTCCAAGAGATGCCGGCCCTCCTCCAAATCCCGCTTTTCGAACAGGGAAGACTCGGCCTCGCGAGGCCGGCGCGTTCCGCCTCGAAATAGACGAGCCGCTGCAAATGCACTTCGGGAACGCCGATGTCGTGCGCCAGCCGAATGAAGGCGGGAAGCTGCTCCAGCGTCTCGCGCAAGCCCGTGAGCCAGAGCGACAGCCGGGGCTTCCCGGCCCCCATCCGCGCCTTCAGCGCCACGAAGTTCCGCACATTGCGCACGATGCGGTCGAACATATCGCGCCCGCGCACTTCCGCGAAGCTCTTGCGCTCGGCGGCGTCGAGCGAGATGCGCATCTCGTCCAGCCCGGCCTCGATCAGCTCACGGCTTTTCTTTTCGCGCATCAGCGTGCCGTTGGTGTTGAACAGCACATAGACGCCGGGCTCCTTAAGATAGCGCACCATTTTCGGCAGCCCGGCGACCATCATCGGTTCGCCGACGCCGTGGAGCACCACGCGCTCAATCTTCGGGAACTGATCCACGATGCGCGTGAACAGCTCGAAGCTCATGTCCGCCGGCGGCTCCAACTCCTCGAATGTGCGCGGGCAGGCGCCGCAGAGCAGATTGCAGCGGTTCGTGACTTCAAGGTAGAGGCACACCGGATCCTCGGCCGCCACAGCGGCGCGTCTCTCGCCGACGCCCTCGAAATAGCGGCGCGGATCGATCTTGCGCGGCTCCGCAAGGGCGCCCGGATCAGGCAAGGGCGCGTTCATGCGTCGGCTCCTTTCGGCTGAATGGAACGAGGTTCTCGATGATGAGAAGGACGGCGAAGGGCGCGTATTGAACGCTGGCACCGAGAAGGCTGGGCGGCCATCCGAGCCGGTACAGCGCGGGCGCGGTGAGCGTCAGCCAGAACACGGACGGCCTCGGAAAGAAGCACAGGAACGGAACGAGCCAGAGGAAATACCAAGAGTAATGCGACGACAGGAACGCGGTGAACGCCGTGGCGATGGCGAAGGCGCCTTCGAGATCGGGCTTGGCGGGATCGCTCCGGAAGCCGCTTCTCCAAGCGAGCGCGAACAGCGTCGCCGCCGCGAGCGCGATGGAAACGGGAAGCGCGGCGCTTCCGAAGCCGGATTGCTTCAGGAGCGCGGCAAGATACAGGCCCTCGCCCGCGCCATATTCCTCGCCCGCATAGCCGCCGAGAAAGCCGAAGACTTTGGAGCCGGCGGAAAGATAGGGCAGGTACAGGAGCGCGGCGGCCAAGGCGAAACCGGCGGGCATTTTCCAGTCCCAGCGGCGGTAAAGGGCGGGCGCGAGCGCGAGCGTGAAGTATTTCGAGAGCACGCTCGCCGCAAGAGCTACGCCGGAAGCAAACCGCGCGCCCTTCTCAGCCGCGAGGAGCGCGAGCAGCATGAACGCGATCATCACGATGTCGATATGGCCGCTTCCCGCCACTTCCCAGACCGGCAGGGGGTGCAAGGCGTAAAGCGACGCGACGATGACCGGCAGGCGGCGCGCCCTGAGCAGCCCGATGAGCGCGAACACGGCGAGCGCCTCGAAGGCGAGCATGGCCGCCTTCATCGCGGTTGCGTTCTCGCCCGCGCGGGTCGCGAACCAAAATACGGCCTGCGCCATCGGCGGATAGATCGTCGGCGCGTACTCCTTGCGGTTCACGCTTTCATAGATCGCCTCGTCCCGGAGCGGAGCGAGCGCGGGGTCGGCGGGCACATGCGCGTAAGGGTTGACGCCATGCGCCGCAACGCGGCCATCCCAGATGTAGCGGTAGATGTCGGTCGAATGCGGCGGCGCGAACAGGAGCGCCGCGCGCATCGCCACGGCGAGGCCCATGAGGAAGAAAAAATAGCGGCGGCTTTGGCGCTCGCCGAGCCGGTCCTTTTCGCGCCAGAGCAGCCAGGCGAAGGCGGCGTAAAGCGCGCCCTGCGCGAGGCTTAGATAGACAACCGTGTCGTGCTCCTCGGTGAAGAGCGCGAACGCGCCGCCGGTCATGGAAAGCGCGAGCGCCGCCGCCGCGACGGCGAAGGCTTTCGGCGCCGGCGTCCCGCTCACGCCGCGGCCTCGCGCAACGGGGCCCCGCCGCCATCGGCAAGGAAGCAGTCGAGCCGTTCTCCCAGATCCGCGGTTGCGAACATGGTATCGAGAAGCGCGGCGGAGTGCGGCGCGGGACTGGAGCGAAGCGCCGGCGAAGAGCGGCGGCCCTCGAGAAGCTCGCCCGCGAGCAGCCTCAGCGACGCAGCGTCGTCGACATCGTACCATTCGGGGAGCACATTCACGGGAAGGCCGATCTCAGCGGCGCGGTCCAGGGTCTGCGCGAACACGCGCTCGGTGCTCCAGTCCACGTCCTCGAACAGGCGCGGGTACAGCCTCTTGCAGGCGAGGAGATAATAGCCTCCGTCGGACGAAGGCCCGAGCACCGCCCTGTCGCCGGGCTGGGCGAGGATGCGGGCCATCTCCGCAAGGAGGGACGCGGGCAGGGTTGGGCTGTCGGAATTCAACACGCAGGCCGCGCGATGCCCGGCGGCGAACAGGCGCGTCATCGCTTCGCTGAGGCAATCCCCGAAATTGGGACGCCATACCTCGTACAGCGCCATGCCGCGAGGGAAATGCGCGCGAAAAAACGCCTCGCTCTTCGGCGGACCGTATGCGAACGCGCCGGCGAGGCTCGCCTCGGACGCCGCCGCCGCGAGGTTTTCCGCTATGTCTTTCAGAAACGCCGTGTTGAAGCTTGCCGCCTCCTCAAAGGTCAGCGGCGGACACAGCCGAGTTTTTGAGAGTCCCGGCTGCGAGGCTTTCGCCATGACGGCGACGCCGCAGAATGGAAGGCTCGATCCGCGCGGTGGCATGCGACTCCCATAACTTGGTTCACCCCGCCGAGAATGTTTTGCCAGCGAATTTGTGCCGTGCGGAACGCTCCCAGTGCAAGAATGCGCAAGGCCGAAATCCGCATACTGAATCTCGAAGCTTTGGAGGGATGGCTTTCCGCGCTCTTTGCATACAAAGAGGTAAGGCCTCTGTCCGCGACGGACCATTACCGAGTGCGGATCGAATCCATAGATCGAGGCTATGGCGTCAAACGGCTTGCGGCCCGGACTCGGCGGCGCCATGCTCGATCATGTCCTGCACCGCGGAAGCCGGCTTCGAAAGCCACGTGCTGCGCATCGCTTCGGCGATGAGCGCGCCAACCGCCGGGGAGCGCGGCCTGCCGCGCACGGTGACGAGGCAGACCTGCCGCGAGAAAGGCGGCGACAGGGGCCGCGCCTCGACGCCGCCGTGCTTCACGCTCGATACCGGCATGAATGCGAGGCCGAGGCCCGCGGCGACCATCGCCAGGATCCAGTCGTCGCGTTCGCTCTCGTAAACCGCGGGCCAATCGACCGCCTGCTCTTCGAACACGTGGTCGATGCTGTCGCCGAATTCGCAATTGATGCGCGACAGATAGCGCTCGCCGTGAAGCGCCTTGATGGGAATGACGGCGTTTGCGCAAATCGGGTGTCCGCGCGGCGCGACCGCGACGAAGTCTTCCTCGAACAGCGGGAGATAGTGAAGGCGGCTATCCTTCGGCTTTCCGGGCGCCGCGTAAATCGCAACCTCCAGCTCGCCCGCCAGCAGATCGTCCTCCAGCTCCTGCGCCGGCGCATCGGCGATCTTGAGCGAAAGGCCGGGGTGGCGTTCGAGAACCGCCTTGATGAAGCCGAGCAGATTGTCGGGCGCGATGGTGCACATCAGCCCGAGCCGGAGCGGCGTTTTCTTCAGGCTCGCGAACTCGGCGGCGCGGCGTTTCGCGTTCTGCGCTTCCGCGTAGACCTGCTCCAGATAAGGCTTCATCATCCGCCCCAGCTCGGACAGATGCGTGTTCGAGCGTTCGCGGTGAAACAGCGGGCCGCCCAGTTCCGCCTCAAGCATCTTGATGGCGCGGGTGATCGAGGGCTGGGACACGTTGCAGCGCTCCGCCGCGCGCGTGAAATTCAGCTCGTCGGCGAGAACGAGAAAATATTTGATCTCGTGCATTTCCATGGCGAGCGCCCTGCCGTGTGAGTAAGCAAGTCTTCGCCATGTTCCCGCTTTTGGGCCTCCGCGCAAAACAAATTCCGTTCATAGCGTGGCCGCATGGAAACGATTTCCAATCGGCATTTTAATAGCGCGCCTCCGCCGCTTAGATGATTTGCACCGTTCGGAACTTTCCGCGCACCCGCCACAATCCGCGCTCTGGGGAGTTTCCGGTGGATACGGGATGGGCTTCCGGCTGAGAATTGGAGCGGCAGAGATGCTTTCAGAAGTGTCGATGAGCCCGCCTGCCGGGGGCTTGCAGCGGAAGCGCCGCATCGAGGTGCATTCGCCCTTCGTGCGCGCAACGCATTGGATCAACGCCATCGCGATCCTCATCATGATCGGCAGCGGCTGGCGCATCTACAACAACGTGCCGATCTTTTCCTGGCTCACCTTCCCCGAATGGGCGACGCTCGGCGGCGACCCCGAGATCACCTACAAGCTCAACAAGGATGTGGGCTTCTCGAACGCGCTTCTGTGGCATTTCGCGGCCATGTGGCTGTTCTTCGTGAACGGCGCCGTGGCGCTCGCGGCCGGCATCGTGAGCGGGCGGCTGCGCATGAAGTGGCTGCCGGTGACGATCTCCGAACTTGTTCACGACATCCGGCAGGCGCTCAGCTTCAACCTCGCGCATGAGGACATCACGGTCTATAACGCGGTCCAGAAACTCCTCTATATCGGCGTGACGGCGGCGGCTGTTCTGATGCTCGTCTCGGGGCTGGCGATCTGGAAGCCGGTGCAGTTCCAGACGCTGACTTGGCTTTTCTACGATTTCCAGGGCGCGCGGCTCGCCCATTTCATCGGCATGTCCGCCATCGCGCTGTTCATCTTCGTGCATGTGGCGCTCGCTCTCCTCGTGCCGAAAACCATCGCCGCCATGACGCGCGGAAGCATCCTCGCCGAGCCTGAAAGCGGCGCGGAAGCCTTGCACCAGGCGGGAGAATAGCCATGCCCATCCTTCGTCCCTGGGGCGCCGCCAACAGGCCGAAAGGCGGCGCGGATCGAACGGCGCTCGCCGAGCATCGCAAACTCATCGCTGGCGTCGAGCGGCGCGCTTTCCTGCGCGGCTCGGTAAGCCTCGGCGCGTTGACGCTGCTCACCGGCTGCGACATCAGCAACGACAGCGCCTTGCAGAGCGTGCTGCGCGCCATGTCGGGCTGGAACGACCGCGTGCAAGCCTTCCTGTTCGACCCGGACAAGCTCGCGCCCACCTATTCGGACGCGGACGTGATCCATCCGCCGCGCTTCAACGCCTTCTACGGCATCGACGAGGTGAAGAAGGTCGACGGCGCGGCATGGCGCCTGGAACTCGCGGGCCTCGTCGAAAACAAACAGGCTTGGACCAAGGAAGCGCTCTATGCGCTGCCGAGCGAGACGCAGATCACGCGGCATATCTGCGTGGAGGGCTGGGACTATATCGGCAAGTGGTCCGGCGTTCCGCTTCGCGTCTTCCTCGACCGCATCGGCGCCGACAAGACCGCCAAGTATGTCGGCTTCAAATGCGCCGATAGCTATTGGGGCAGCATCGACATGGCGACCGCGCTGCACCCGCAAACCATCCTTGCGACGCATTACGCGGGCCAGCCGCTGACCGACCCTTACGGCTTTCCGATGCGCCTCAAGACGCCGCTGAAGCTCGGCTTCAAGCAGCCGAAATGGATTTACGCGATCGAGGTGACGAATGTCTATCCCGGCGGCTATTGGGAGGAAGGCGGCTACAACTGGTTCAGCGGCCTCTGACGCGACGCTAAATTTTTCGAGCCGAGGGCGCACGCTCGAACGTGTCCGCGCCTGGGGGGCCCGTGGGCATCCCGCCGGAGCAAGCACGTGTTGTTTTTGCCGCAGATTGCGTAAATCGCGCGGACACTTAGTCCGGCGCATTGCTGGGGTTGCCGAATCCGCTAAGCTCAACCCGATGGTCCCTTTAGGGATAATAGGGAACGCGGTGGAAGTCCGCGGCTGCCCCCGCAACTGTAAGCGGCGAGCGAGACGCCAACGGGTCACTGGGCAACCGGGAAGACGGCGTCAAGCGCGGATCCGCGAGCCAGGAGACCTGCCATCGGCCGTGGTCACGCACGGACGTCATCGGGCGGGGTGCACCGATGAAGGCTTAAGGCCCGGCTTTTCGACGCCTGCCCCTGAGCTTGGGTCCGTAGTGGGTATCACTTTCTTTGCCAGGTCTATCCATGCCGCATCATCTCTCCACCGTCACGCGCCCGAATAAATTGCTCATCGGCGACACTATCGGCGTTGCGGGGTCCGCGCCTGCTTCTCAAGCGCGCAGCCGGGAAGACGCGACAGTCGAGACGATGCGGCGCACGCCGCTAGCCGGATCGAGCTGGCTCGCGCTCGCGGCAGCCGCGATCTCGTTGATGTCCGCCGGGGCCGCCGCCGCCGCAGACCTCGCGTCAAGCGAGGCCGCGGCAACCTCTTACAAAGATTCTCCATTATACGACTGGACCGGGTTCTACCTTGGCGGCCATTTGGGTTACGCCTGGGGAAACTCGGACTGGACGATGCGCCCGGGCGCGGGGGGCGCCGCCGCTTCCGGCTCGCTCGACTTCTCGCAAGGGTTCGACAGTTTCAACGAGGCGGGAAGCTGGTTCGAGGGGCTTCAGCTCGGCTACAATCGCATGCTGGCCAACCGCGTCGTTGTCGGCCTGGAGGCCGACGCCAGCTTTGCCGCCTTTCAAAATCTCCAAGGCGTCTCCATCGGCAGCCTCGCCAATTTTTCATCGCCATCGCTCGGCGCCGCCACCTATACCGATACGCTGATCGATTCCGGCACGGTGCGGGCGCGCATCGGCTATGCGCCCGGCAACTGGCTCTTTTACGCCACCGGCGGGTACGCCTGGACCTTCGATCAGGTCACGCTCACGCAAGCCGCGACCGGCGCCACCGCGCAGAAATATATGGGACGCTCGGGCTGGGCGGCCGGGGCTGGCGCCGAGTTTCCGATATCCGGGCATTGGACGGGCAAAGCCGAATATCTTTTCACCAGCTATGGCGAGAGCAGCCCCAATGCTCCGATCCTCGGGCAAAGGATCGATTCGGACCTGTCGCTGCAGGAAGTGCGCGTGGGCTTGAACTATCAGTTCGGCGGGTCTCCATCGGCGGACGGCGATCCAAAAGCGCCCGTCGCGCCCATCCTGGACAACCTCAGCTTTCACGGTCAGTTTACAGCCGTGGAGCAAGCCTATCCTGCATTCCGCTCCGCATTTCCGGATGGCCCGAACAGCCTGCCCAAGGCCGGACAGGCCCGCGAGACCACGGACCTCACGCTTTATGCGGGCCTGAAGCTGTGGCAGGGCGCCGAGTTCTGGGTTAACCCCGAACTCGATCAAGGCCACGGCGTTGGCGACACTCATGGGCTCGCGGGCTTCCCGAGCGCGGAATCCTACAAACTCGGCTGGGACTGGCCCTACGCGCGCCTGAACCGCTATTTCGTGCGCGAGACCATCGATCTTGGCGGCGAAACCCAGAAAGTGGAAGCCGACCAGAATGTGTTCGAAGGCTCGACGACCGCAGACCGCCTCGTGATAACGGTTGGCAAGTTCCAGGTGGTCGACCTCTTCGACACCAACAAATACGCGAACAGCCCGAAAGCCGACTTTTTGAACTGGTCGTCCGTCAACACCGGCTCGTTCGACTATGCCGGCGACGCCTGGGCTTTCACTTACGGCGCGGCGGCCGAGTGGTATCAGGGGCGTTACACACTGCGCGCCGGCATTTTCGACATGTCGCAGACCCCGTCCCAATCGGGGGTCTACGGCGCCCCCGGCTATGGCTCCGACCCGTCCTTCAGCCAGGTTGAGCTGCTCGGCGAAATCGAGGAGCGGCATGAACTCTTGGGCCAGCCCGGCAAGCTCAAACTCACCGGATATGCCATCGACGGGCGGATGGGAGACTACAGCGAAGCCCTCGCGCTGCAGGCTAAAAATCCGAACTTCGCCCTTCCCGCCACAGCGGACAGCGCCGCGAACTATTGGATAGATGCGACGCGCAGATATCGCACTTCGCCTGGCGTGAATTTCAACATGGAGCAGGGGGTAACGGACACCGTCGGCATCTTTGCCCGCGCCGGCTGGTGCGACGGCAATTACGAGCTGTGGGATAACACCGACATCGACTATTCGGGACAGGCGGGCGTGTCCATCAAAGGCGCGAAATGGGGCCGGCCCGACGATACCGTGGGAATAGACGGCATTATCAATGCCATTTCGAGCGTCCACGCGGCCTGGCTCAATGCGGGAGGCACGGGTATCGTCATCGGCGACGGACAGGGAAATCTTCCGCATCCCGGATTGGAGAAGATCCTCGAAGCCTATTACAGCTACTCTTTGTCCGCCTCGACCAAACTGAGCTTCGATTATCAGTTTATCGATAACCCCGCCTACAATACCGACAAGGGGCCGGTCAATCTTTTCGCCGGCCGGTTTCATTGGCAGTTTTAATCGTGCGGCGGCGCCGCTCAAGCGGCAAACCGGCGGGCTGCGCCGCCAGGGACACGCATCGCATTGCCGAAGCAGATGAGACGTCAATCCATCTGGCAGGGAGGCTGCGTGGTTGCCAGAGGATGCCCCAGGTAAAGCAGGACCCGGAGGGTAGCATCTGCATTGTCAATTTCGAGGACTGCTCGGCTTCGCACGCGTTACGCCCGGTGGATCGCTCAACCGCCCAAGCCGGCGTTTTTCACGAGGCCTTGGCCCTGCCGATTACCCGGCCGGGCCGCTCGTTAGCTTCCGGACTTATCGCCCATTATCGGAGCGAGCCCTCTTTCACTGATAGTTCGCTCTTGCGGGGCGCACAGCCATTCGAAGACCTCCTCGCCCTTGCAGCCGCATCCGCAGCCGGAGCACGTCTCGCCGGCGTTGAGCATTCGGGCCCGGCCCTTTGCGAGCCAGTGGCCGAGGGCGCCGCGCACGGCATCGGGAGACGCATCGAAATGCACGGCCATTTCGGCGACAGAGGCTTGCCGCCGCTGCGACAAATATTCCCGCAGTCCGGACAGTGTGATCATGACCGCCCTCACTCCGCCGGAAGCGCCGCCAGCCGGCGGCCCTGGGCGCGCCCCGCGGCCCACATGGATATGACGGCAAGGCCGAACGCCGCCGCGCAGCCGATCAGCCAGTTCCGCGCGGTGGCCGGATCGCGGGCATAGGTTCCGACTTGGTAGAACGAGACCGCAGCCATATAGCCGAGCCCGGTGGTCCACGCCGCCGCGAACGCCGTCCAGCGCAGGCCGAGCTCGTGCCGGATCGCGCCGAGCGCCGCCACGCAAGGGACGTAGAGCAGGATGAGCAGCATATAGGCAAAAGCCCCGGCAGCGCCGTCGAAACGCGCCTGCATGGCCCCGAACACGCGGCTGTTCACCTCAAGCTTGGCGGCTGCCGTATCCTTGTCGCCGATGTAACCCATATCGACGCCGAAAAGCTTGTCGCCGAGTTCGCCAAGTTTTTTCGGAATGGTGGCGAAAGCTCCGGCGAGTTTGGCGGACAGCGTCGCCGGCGCTTCAGCGGGTGCGGCCTCGTCGCCGGGCTTGGCTTCATCGGCTTGGGAGTAAAGCGCGTTCAGCGTGCCGATGACCGCTTCCTTGGCGAAGACGCCGGAGAACAGGCCCACCGCGGCAGGCCAGTTTTCATCGGTCAGGCCGATGGGCTTGAAAACGGGGATGAGCCCCCTGCTGAGCGAAGCCAGCACGGAGTCCTTGGTGTTCTCGCGGCCGATTTTGCCGTCCGTGCCGAGATTGGCGAGCAGGCTGAGCGCCATCACCATGGGCACGATCACCTGCCCGGCGTTGAAGATAAACCGCCGCAGACGATGCCAAGCCTGGATGACCACCGTCTTGATGGTCGGGATATGGTAGGGCGGCAGTTCCATGATGAAGTGCGAAACACGGCCCTGAAGCAGCGTCGACTTCAGGATCAGGCCTGTCAGCACTGCAAAGCCGATGCCGATCAGATAGAGCGCGAAGACGATGTTCTGCCCGCTCGCGGGGAAGAAGGCGGCGGCAAACAGCGCGAACACCGGCAGGCGCGCCCCGCACGACATGAACGGCGCCATCATGATGGTGAGGATGCGGTCGCGCCGGCTTTCGAGCGTCCGCGTCGCCATGATCGCCGGCACGTTGCAGCCGAATCCGACAATGAGAGGCACGAAAGACTTTCCCGGCAGCCCAATCGCCTGCATGGCGCGGTCCATCACGAAGGCGGCGCGCGCCATGTAGCCGCAATCCTCAAGGAAGGAGAGGAACAGAAACAGGCAGGCGATGATGGGGATGAAGGTTGCGACCGTCTGCACGCCGCTGCCAAGCCCTTTGCCTACGGCCTGGAGCCAGTCCGGCGCGCCGATGGCCGAAAGTCCGTCGCCAAGCGCATCCACGAAGATGGCGCTTCCCGCCTTGTCGAAGAAATCGATGAAGGCCCCGCCCACCGCGATGGTGAACAGGAACATGAGATACATGGCGAAAAGAAAGACGGGCACGCCGAGAAATCGGTTCAGGACAACCGCGTCGATGACTTGCGTGAGCGTCCCTGAAAGCCGCCTGCTGCGGCTGTGGCAGGCGGCCATTACCTCGCCGATGAACCTGTAGCGGCCATCCGCGATGACGATGTCGGCCTCGTCGCCGCATGCCGCCTCGATGGCCGCGCGTTGCCGGCTCACCTCCGCGTCAAGACCCTGGCCGGCAAGCGTTTCGGCGAAGCCGTCTCCCTCGACGAGCTTCAGCGCCGCCCATCTCGGACCGACGCCTTCGGCCTCCGCCGCCTTCGCAAGAGCGGGCGCCAGCGCTTCGATCGCAGCCTCGACCGCTTGCGCATGCACGGGCCGGGCGCGCGGCACGGGTGGCGAAGCGACCGCTTGGGCGATGACATCCTTCAAAGCATCCCGGCCTTTGCCCCGGTGCGCCACCATGGGAACGGCAGGGCAGCCAAAAAATTCCCCAAGGGCCTTGGCGTCGATGGCGACGCCATCGGCCTTGGCGATGTCGGCCATGTTGAGGACCAGAACGAGGGGCGCGCCCATTTCGAGAAGCTGGGCGGTTAGATAAAGATTGCGCTCCAGATTCCCGGCGTCGAGGATGTTGACGATGAGCCGCGCTTCGCCGGAGAGGATGAAATCGCGGGCGACGCGCTCGTCCTCTGAGCCTCTGCCCACGCTGCCGACGAGATAGACGCCCGGCAGATCGACGAGATCGTAGCGCGCGCCTTTGTGCGTGTAGGCGCCTGCTTTCTTCTCGACCGTGACGCCCGGCCAATTGCCGACAGTCTGACTTCCGCCGGTGAGAAGGTTGAACAGGGTGGTCTTGCCGCAGTTCGGATTGCCCACGACGGCGATCGTGCGACGCGCTGCATCCGTCATGGCAAGCGCTCCACCACGAGAATGACCGCCTCGGCTTTGCGCAAGGTAAGCGTGAAATTGCGAACCGCGATCTCGATCGGGTCGCCAAGGGGCGCGCGCCGCCGCACGGTAAATTCCGCGCCGGGCGTAAGCCCCATCGCGAGCAGACGCTGCCTGTAGCCTCGGTCCCCCGAGGCTAGGCGGACGACGCGAGCGCGTTCGCCGGGCTTAAGATCTTGCATTGTGAGGTGCGCATCCGCCTCTTTGCGGATCTCGGTGGGGCAGGCGGCCTTAGCAGAAGCGGCGGCGGGAAGCTGCCTACGTCGAAGAAGGGTCATGAAGTTACCAATATGCAGCCCGGCCACGATTATACCCACAGTACCACTTGTGTGGATATAAGCTTGGCGGTAAACTGTCAATATATATTTCGCACTGCGGTCATTCTTAGATTCATTCTAAGCTGCATTGTGGCAGTCTTTAAGACACGTTCTTGCGCAATCTTTATGGCTATAATTCTAATCATCTCCTCGGAGACTACACATAAGCTTTCGTAATATTATATAGTCTGCAACTTAGAGCTTGATAGTATAGGACATGTTCTGGTTTCTGAGCGCTGTCCATCGGACCTTCTCTGGCTCGATCTATCCATTGCGAGTGAAGCCGGGTATGCGCGGACGGAGTGACCGCATTCGGCGTCCGGCTTCGGCTAAAACTCCTCCCTATTCTGTGGGCGAAGAGGCGCGATGGGCGCGCTTCCTGTAGAGATTTGTATTGCAGGCTGCAGCAGCCACTTCGCGACGGCGACCGCGCAAACGGCGCCGGCAAGTTGCGCCAGGATGAAAGCCGGCACATCGCTGGGACGGATGCCCGCAAAGGTATTGGAGAGGGCGCGAGCGATGGTGACGGCCGGGTTGGCGAAGCTGGTCGAGGCGGTGAACCAGTAAGCCGACGTGATATAGAGGCCGACCGTGAACGGCACGGAGTCCGGTCGCCATCGCAGCGTGCCGAAAATCGCCAGGAGCAGGCCAAACGCCGCCACGAACTCCGAAAACCATTGCGAGGGTCCGCTTCGCGCCTTCAGCGAGAGCTGGAACAGCGTTTCATCGAACATGAGATGGGCGGCGAGCGTGCCGAGGATGCCGCCTGCGATCTGCGCCGTCACGAAGCTGACGGCCTCTTTGCCGGTAAGCTCCTTGCGTATCCAGCAGGCGGCGGTAACCGCCGGATTGAAGTGAGCGCCCGAAATGCCGCCGAACACGCAGATCAACACGACCAGGATCGCTCCGGTCGGGATCGTGTTGCAAAGGAGCGCGAGCGCCTGGTTTCCGCCCGAGAGTTTTGCGGCCATGATGCCGGAGCCTACCACGGCGGCGACCAGAAACCCTGTCCCGAACGCTTCCGCGGCGATCTTATGCGGGAGACGATGCGCGCCTGCGCTGTCGCTCGGAACCGGGTTATTCATGGCGATCCTCTCTGCAAAAGAGCTGCTGGCGTGCCGCTGTTCGCAGCCTTGGCATTACGCCACGCCATGAGAAGCGTGCCATGCGCGTAGCGCGCCGCCAAGCTTCAGGCATAAATCCGCGACTTCGGCTAACAAGATGGTATACAATGGCGCGGTCAGCGACGCGAAACGGAGTGCGATTCCATGAGTATCGAAGCCGTAAAAGATTATTACGGCAAGACGTTGCAGACCTCGGCCGACCTCAAAACGCAGGCCTGCTGCACGCCGGGCGACATGCCGGGCTACATCAGGCGCCTTCTTTCCAACATACACGACGAGGTGCAGGCCAAGTATTACGGCTGCGGGCATGTGACCCCGCTGGAGCTGGCGGGCCGGCGCATGCTCGATATCGGCAGCGGCTCGGGCAGGGACGCCTATGCGCTCGCTCAGCTTGTTGGCCCCGCCGGCGAGGTTATCGGCGTCGACATGACGGCGGAGCAGCTTGCCGTCGCCCGCGCGCACATCGACTGGCACCGCGAGCGATTCGGATTTCAGACCTCCAACGTCAGGTTTCTGGAAGGCTATATCGAGCGGCTCGGCGACCTCGGTTTGGCGCCGGGCAGCTTCGATGTGATCGTGTCGAACTGCGTCATCAATCTCTCGACGGACAAGCTCGCTGTGTTCAAGGGCGCCTATGACCTTCTCAAGCCCGGCGGCGAACTTTACTTCGCGGACGTGTATGCCGACCGCCGGTTGCCCGATGCTGTCAGGGCGGACCCAGTCCTCTACGGCGAATGCCTCGGCGGCGCGCTCTACTGGAACGATTTTCACACGCTCGCAAAACAGGCTGGTTTTCGCGATCCCCGCCTCGTCTCGGACCGGGCGATTGGCGTTACCGATGAAAGGCTTGGGGAAAAGCTCGGGCCGGCAAGGTTTTTCTCGGCCACTTACCGGCTGTTCAAGCTCGACGATCTCGAACCCCTGTGCGAAGACTATGGACAGGCGGTGATCTACAAAGGCGGCGTCGAACATGCGGGCGATGTCTTTATCCTCGACAAGCATCACGCCATCGAGCGCGGCAAGGTGTTTCCGGTATGCGGCAACACCTGGAAGATGCTGAAACACACCCGCTTCGCCCCGTATTTCGAGTTTATCGGCGACTTTTCCCGTCACTATGGAATCTTCGCCGGTTGCGGTACAGCCATGCCATTCGATGCTGGCAAGGCCGCGGCGGCCTCCGGAGGCTGCTGCTGACGGGTCCGCTGGAGCGCCCCCGCTGGCAAGCAGCGAAGCTAGTCGCCGCAGCACATCCGACGTGCTGGCGGCGCCATAAAAGCTACCCTCGATGAAAGGAACTCCGAATTGGTCGAACAGCCCCTCGGCCAAACCGTCCAGCCCTTGGGAACACAGCAGGATCGCGGCCTTCGCGCGGTGCGCCGCAGCGATGTCCGCGATCCACGTTGACCGGGATTTTGCCGTCATATTGCGGGGAGTCCGCCACCAAGCCATCGCCGGAAGGCGCGGCGCGGGGCGATGCGGAGGCGCTTCGCGCGCTCAGATCGAGCGGCAAGCCCGCGGCCGACTTCGTCACCGCCCGGGACTCGGCCTCCGCGCGAACGGTCATTCTTCAGCATCTGCGGCCGGCGGTGCGGAAGAACGGAGACCGCCAGCCGTGAAGCTGTCCTGCGGGAGCGGCGTCAGACCCTTGTTGCATTTTAGAGTTGTCCTTGGCGTTAAGAAGCCGACTGGCAATTCACAACCGCGGACGCCCGCGTTAGCTACACCCTCAGCTCCAATGACTCGGGCCACTATCCGAGGCCGGATGCTCTGCCGAAGACATCGCGGCGGTCCTCGGACAAAAGAGTTCGCGTATTGCTGCGCATTACGCAGACAAGGCTGATAGGTCGCGCCGAACGGAGGCCGCAATCCGGAAATTGGCCCCCACAAGGGGAGCCAAACGGACAAGCGATGCTGGCGGCACTTGCGGCGCAGAGCGTCTCCGGAGGAGAAAAAAGGAGACCTGAAAGATTGCGGTGTTCAGTCAAGAAATGGACGTTTCGTGAACAAAAGTGTCTACCAATACCCGAAAAGGCGTCTGCCAATTCCGTACTCGGACGCATAGGTCATTGAAAAGTTTGGAGGCCACGCCCGGGCTCTTACTATTTCGGCAAAACAACAACTTATGGCAAAAGTGGGACAATTTCCTCCCCTGGAACTGCATAGGCTTTTTCCGGAATGTCCCACCGCGAAGTCTGGAAGGAGGCCTGAGCGCAGCCTAACATGGTTAGTCATATGATATAAAATGTCGACCATAGGTTTGACATACCCGACATTTTGTATCAAACTCCGCCGCATGATCTCCAAGCATGAGTCTCAGCAAGATCGCGCTCTTGCCCTTCTGCGCCAGAAGGGGATGGCGCGTCTTTCCGAGCTGACCGGCGCCGGAGTCACGGCGGCCACGATTTCGCGCATGAGAGAACGAGGGCTTGTGTCTCAGCTCGGTCGAGGCCTTTATCAACTCCCCGACGCTTCTGTGGACGCTAATCATGCCCTGGCCGCAGCCGCCAAGCTTGTGCCGAAGGGGATTGTCTGCCTGACATCGGCGCTGGCCTATCACGAACTTACCGACGTCATTCCGCGCGGCGTCTGGATGGCGATCGGCGCGAAAGATAGGCGGCCGCGGGTCAAGCAACCGAAGCTTATTATCGTCCGTTTCGGCCCCAAGGTATTTTCGACGGGGGTTGAGGAGCATGTTATCGAAGGCGTCACGGTCCGCATATTCAATCCGGCCAAGACCGTCGTCGATCTGTTCCGCTACCGGCGTCGGGCGGGCAGGCTTTACGAAAAAAGCCCGGGCATGAATATCGCGCTCGAGGGCATGCGCGAGGCGCTCCGACAGCGGCGAGCCATGCCGGCCGAGATCGCGCGCGTCGCTGAAGAGGCGGGGGTGTGGAACGCAATGCGTCCCTATTTGGAAGCGATGACCGCCAATGCGTGAACCGCCCCGAAACATCGCGGCGTCGGTTCGCGCGCTACTGCTCAAACTGTCGCGAGAGCGCGATCAGCCCTTTAAGTCGTTGCTCACGCGCTATGTGCTAGAGCGCCTGCTGCACCGGCTAAGCAAGACGCCATATCGGGATCGCTTCGTGCTCAAGGGCGCGATGCTCATGACGACGTGGTTCGACATGCCGTTCCGGCCGACGCGCGACCTGGATCTTCTCGGCTTCGGCGACGATGCATTTCCGTGAAATTTGCAGCATCGAACTCGACGATGGCGTTCAGTTCGATGCGGCAGGGCTCACGGTCGATCGCATCCGAGACGAGGCGGAGTATGGCGGTCTTCGGCTGAAGACTTACGCTGCGATCGCGACGGCCCGGGTGCGCGTGACCGTCGATATCGGTTTCGGGGATGTGGTTGAACCGGAGATTGAGGAGGTCGATCTGCCGGTTCTTCTCGACCTTCCGGCGCCTCGCATCCGGGTTTATCCGCGCGAAACAGTCATTGCCGAGAAGTTTCAGGCCATGGTGATGCTGGGCAGGGCCAACAGCAGAATGAAGGATTTCTATGATATCTGGCTCCTTTCGCGCGCCTACAAATTCGACGGCGAAAACCTCGGCCGCGCGATTGCCGCAACCTTCGCGCGGCGGAAGACACCAATCCCAGAGTCCGTGCCGGATGCGCTAACGCGTTCTTTTGCGGATGACCCGGCCAAGCAACAACAATGGGCGTCCTTCATTGAGGCAATTGAGGCAAAGCCTGTCGAACTGCGGAAAGTTATTGATGAGCTTTCCGCATTCCTTATGCTTCATGCGGACATCGCGCGAGGGACCTGAACAAGTGGCGCTATAAGCGGCGCTTACCCGCTTATCACCATGGGGGCAGAAACGCATAGGGGTTCACGGCGAAATCTGCCTGGTTTGTTTCCCTCGCCGGCCACAGTAGATGCATTCTCCAACGAAAAGCAGGTGACTTCCGCAACACCGCCTTCGTTTCTCGCGCATGCCGCGGACGACATCGATGTGTCTTCAGCGAACAGCCGCGCGTTCTACGATGCGCTTCGCGCCGCAAACGTCTCCGCTGAATATCTCAAACTGCCGACCGGCGGCCATGGTCTCGGCTTCGGTGGCGCGCATTGGAAGGAGTGGCAGGAGAAGTCCTTGCTCTGGCTTTCTGACCGGGGGGTCATATCGTTGGAGGACGCCCTCCGCAGATAGAGGGCAGCTCGGTGTAAAGAAGTAGGTTACAGTTTGCCGAAACCAATTAATTTTGGCTTTGCCCAAATAGGCTATGAGTTGTTGGGTCTGTTGTAACACGTACGGAGCCGAACCATGGCCTCGACCACTGAACTCAATGCCGGCTTGGCTGAGCTTGTACGGTGCCTGCAAAGCGTCGCGAAGGTGCTGAGAATCCTTTCCGCTGACCGCCCCGAATAGGCAGAATAGTCGGGGAACTTTCTGATGATTGCAGCGCGCGGGCTTGGTTCACGATTTTGCGTTCATCGGCGCGGCGTAGCTCACGCTCTTCTTGGTTTTTCGTGATGCACGAATATCCTATCTTGGGCGTCAGGAATTAGAGCGACGAAGGAGGCTTCACATGGCAACGGCTCTCAAACTCGGCATCATGGAATGGACGGCAATCGGATTGGCCACGATTTTGACGCTCCTGCCGTTGGTGCCGTACGGAGTATAAAACGGACAGCAGGTTCACTTTAGAAAAAGGCCGTGGAGCTGAGACATGCTTCGCGGCTTTTTTTCACGCACCTCGCGAAGTCTGCGGTTGGAGCGGGTGGTGATGGCGGGGGGAGAGCTAGCTCAGCTTGTCGCAAGCCGCTCGCTATTCGCTCGGGGTCAGGCGCGAGGCATGTCGCGGATGTCCAGCTCTTGAAGGAAGACCCGCATGGCGGCGTATTCTCCCGATAGTTGATCGGAAAGGCGCCCTGCCGTTTCGCGGAATTTTTCGTTAGAGCAATCTTCGAACGCCATCAGGACTTCCGCGTAAGGCGTATGTCCCTCGGGTGTTTCGATTTTCTTCGTACTCAACTGACAGATCGTCCCGGTCTTAGCGAGGGCGGCCGATAATTCCGTGACTACAGTCTCGAAGACGTCTACCCATCGTGCTCGTTCATCTTCCGCGCACACATCGATCCAACTTGTGCCCATGACTGCCCCTTCGCTTTTCCCTCAAGCAAAAATTGCAAACTGAGAACGGACACGCTCAAGTTTTATTCCGGTTTGGCGTGAATCTCCGTATCCGCTATGAGGCTGCCACTGCTGCGGTTCAGGCCGCCATTTTCAGGGCTTGCGCGGGAGCCGCGCGTGCGGTTTTCCAGTTCCACGGCAGAAGCTCCGCCAGTTGATGGCTTTTGGTCTGGCCGGAGACGACGCGCTCGAGGACATCTGTGAGCCACGCTTGGGGATCGACGTCGTTGAGCAGGGCGGTGTTGATGAGCGAAGCCAGGACCGCCCACGAGTCCGCCCCGCCCTCGCTGCCCGCGAACAGGCTGTTGCGCCGGCCGAGGCCGATGGGGCGCATGTCGCGCTCCACGGTGTTGTTGTCCACTTCCACGCGGCCGTCGGCGAGGAACACGGCGAGCCCCTGCCAGTGGTTCAGCGTGTAGCGGATCGCTGTGGCGAGCGGCGATTTGGCGGAGACCTCCTTCAGCCGCTCCTCCGCCCAAGTCTTGAACGCGTCCATAAGCGGTTTGCTTTCGGCCTGGCGGACAGCCATCCGTTCGGCGGCGCTCATGCCCCGGATGCGGGTTTCGATGGCGTAAACGGCCGCGATCTGCCGCAAGGCCTCGAATGCGATGGGCGAGTTCGTGGCTTTGTGGAACTCGAAGAACTTGCGCCGCGCGTGAGCAAGGCAGAAGGCGAGCACGATAGGCTTGCCCTCGCGTTCCGTCTCCGCCAGCTTTTTGTAGGCGGCATAGCCGTCCACCTGCAGGATGCCCGAGAAGCCGTCGAGCAGCGTCATGGCATGCTCGGTTTTCCGGCCCGTGGCGAAAGCATAGGCGACAGCGGGCGGCGCCGGCCCGCCCCACGGCCGGTCATCGACGGCGACCGCCCAGAACTGGCAGCGCCTCGTGCCGCCACGGGCGAACACCGGCATCGGCGTCTCGTCGCAGAAGATTTTCGGCCGCGCCAGGATCGAAGCGAGCAGCAGCGCATAAAGCGGCTTCAGCCACCAGGCGGTGCGGCCGATCCACAATGACAGCGTCGAGCGGTCAAGCTCGATCCCTTGCGCCCGCATCATGCGCAGCTGGCGGTTCAGCGGCAGATGCCAGGCGAACTTCCCAACCGCGATGGCGGCGAGCAGCGCTTCGGTGGCGATGCCGCCATCAACCGGCCGCGCCGGCGCGGGCGCCTGAACCACGGCGTTCTCGCAAGCCCGGCAGCCATAGCGCGGGCGGATAATGCGCTTCACCCGGTATTGCACCGGCACGATGTCCAGCATCTCGCTCGCGGTCTCGCCAATGACGTGGAGCGCTCCGCCGCAGCAAGCGCAGGTCTTGGCCTCCGGATCGATGCGTATCTCGATGCGCGGCAGATGTTCCGGCAACTTGCCGCGATTGCGCTCGGCGGGTTTGCGCGGCTTTTTGCGAGTTGCAGCGCAGGCCTCACGGCTTTCGCCGGCTTCCTCCGTTGCGGCCGCCGCCGCGGCCAGATCGAAGATGAGCTGCAGCTGATCGGGATCGAGCTTTTCCGAGCGCTTTCCGAACAAGGAGCGCTTGAATGCAGCCAGGATGTAAAGAAGCTTCTCGTTCTCCGCCAGCGCCGCGTCGCGCTGGGCGGCCGCTTCTTCCGCAGCAGCAGCGGCCTCCTCGGCAGCGCTCGCCAGCTCAATGAGCTTTCCTTTGAGCTGCTCTGGATCGGATGGCAAAGCGGAGAGGTCGAAAATCATGACCGCAACCTATGCGAGAGCGCGCCCGCTCCTCCAGTAAAATCGCTCGTTTTAAGCAGCTTTTACTGGACGCCTCACGGCTTTGACCGGCGCCTTGGTCCACGCCAGGCCTTCGAGCAGCATGGACATCTGCAAGGCGCTGAGCTCAATCGTCCCGTTGCGCGCCGGCGGCCAGCAAAAGCGCCCCTCCTCAAGCCGCTTCGTAGCCAAGATCAGCCCGGAGCCGTCCCAAACCAGGATTTTCAAACGGTCGCATCGCTTCGGACGGAAGATGAACATATCGCCGCAAAAGGGATCGGCTTTCAGCGCCTCCGACACCAGCGCGGCGATGGTGTCCATGCCCTTTCTGAAGTCGATTGGCTGCGTCGCCAGGAAAATGCGCCGGCCGCCGGAAATCCCGATCATGCCGTTTCGCGCAACGCCGCCAGCACGGTTTTGAGCGCCGCCTTGCCGACCGCGCCCTCGACGCGGACGCGCGCGCCCGCAAGCTCGATCTCGATTGCGCCGCAAGACGCTATGGCCCCATCTTCCTCTCCGCCGCCGCCGCCATCCGCCAGCGTGATCGGAATGAACGGCGCCGTGGATGCAGCCGCTTGCCGGGCCTGACCGCGCCATTTATGCAGCAAGCCGCCGCTCACGCCATGCCGCCGCGCCACGGCCGAGATATTTGCGCCGGGAGCAAAGCTCTCCGACACAATCCGCGCCTTCTCTTCATCGCTCCATTGCCGGCGCGGCTCCCCCGTGATCGCCTCGAACCGCCGGTAGCCATTATGCCGTATGAACTCGTGCTGATGCCTGTCACTTTGCATGAGCGCTCATCTCCGTTCTCGCTTCTGCGGCAAGTCTCGCGCGAAAAGAACGGAAATTGAAGGTGATGCCGCCGCAACGGATACGAATCTCCCGGGGTCCAGGGTGAAGGAGGGGGAGATTATTCACGCCGAGGGCCGGCCTTGGATTCGGGGGCGGGTCGCTGGTCGAGACCGTTACGAGCGGTTTGCAAGCGGCGCGGTGGTGAAGCAAAATACTGAGACACACTCTAACCCATCTTATTCGCCCCAAAGCCCGATCATATTGGGACAGCCACCGGTCAAACGCCCAGCGGTTCCAGCGAAGGTCACACCTCGCGGACTGGTTTGAGCAGGTTCGCTGTGAACGCGTTGGAGGTTGACGATCCGGGCTCCAGGGGCTTCGCGCCCCGCCATTCATGGCCCGGATTGCTGCAATCCGAACGCTACGAGGCTGAACAGCTCCGCTTCCGGGCAGCATGAGGCGAGCGAGACCCGGATGCGGCTTGCGGTTTCAGTAATGCGGCCGGCGATTTTCAGCAGCCGCAAGCGAATGGTGGCGAATTCGCTTTGCCGGGCAGGGTTCCAGGATGGCGCGCAATCGCGGAGATCGAGCAGCAGCCAATAGGCGGCGGTGTGCAGAATGAGGCGGAACTGATTGGCAAGCGGCGAACGGCAGCTCGTGCGATCCGAAGCGGTTTGAGCCTTATGCTGCTTGATCAGGTTTTCGGCTTGGCCGCGTGCGCAATAGAGCGTCGCGTAAATGTATTCCGCGCTGCCCTTCTTCAGCGAGGTGACCACATAACGGATATCGAGGCCCCGGCGAAGCATATCGTCTTCCTGGCTCGCGCTGGCCTCGATCCGCGCCACGGCGCGGCGTTCCCTGGCCCAGGATTTGGCGGCATAGCGCTTCTCGGCATAACCACGCAGCACGGCATGCTGGCCCTCAGCGCGGCGCACGCGGATATCGTCGGCGGCGGTCTCCACGAGCCTGTCGAGCACGGCATTGCCGGAAAGCCCGAAAATGTAATCGACGCCGTTCGCCTCGCACCAGGTCATCGCTTCCTCGCGGCCGTAATGGCTATCGCCGCGGATGGTGATGCGGGTGTTGGGCCAATGCCGGCGGATGCGGCGGATCAGGCGGCGCAGCCAGCCGCGAACTTCCTTGCCCGATGGCGTCTTGCCGGGGCGCAGGATCACGGCCACTGGGCGGCCGGTTGCGGTGTCGTAGATGTGGATCGGCAGAAAGCAGCGCTCGTCGTAATGAGCGTTCCATTCCGCCAGTTTCTGGCGGCCGTGCACGATATCGAGCGTATCGTCGATGTCCAGAACCACCGAAGCGGGCTGCTTCGAGTAGCTGGCGCACCAAATATCGATCAGCGCATAAGTGAGCCGGACGATCTCTTTCAGCGTAGGCGCGTTCTCCCAGCGTGAAACAGTTGCCTGCGAGCATAAATCCGCACCCGTATCTGGAAGCCGCCCGCAGGCGAGCTTGAAGGCAGGGTCGGTTCGCAGAAAGTGAAAGTCATTGCCGTCCGGATAGCCGCAGGCAATCGCAAACATGCGCGCTCTGAGCACATCCTCGACTGTGTGGGTGATATGCGCCGGGTCGCGCGGATCGTCGATCAGAGCGGCAAGCGTTCTGGCTATCGCCCGGCGGCGCTCGGCAAGCGAAAGCAAGATCACGCCGCTGTCAGAGGAAAGACGGCCGCCATCGAATGCGGCTGTGACTTTCTTGCGCGACACAGCTGGCAAGGTAAAGGTAAGCGGGCTATCGTCGGTCATGGCGGGTGTGGCTCAGCTGTTTGACGTGCGCTGGATGGTTTCGACACCCATTTCCTACGCAAGTTCAATCTCTTGCGCTACTCCCGCCAGCCAAATCCCCCCGCCGGGTGAATAAGAACGGCTAAGAACGCTGGCGTCGCGATGGCCGGCGCGCCATTCAAGAACGCGGAACAACGATCATGCTCGACAAGCCGGCCCCTTTCGACGCCGAAATCGATTGCATCATGAACCTCAACTACAACCTTCCCGTCGACGCGATCAGGGACTGTTCAGAACCCATTTTCGACTTGATCGGTTCGGACGGCGACGCTCCCGAAAAGGCGCTGCGCAATCGCGCGCTTCTAATGCTGGCCTTCCTGCTTGACCAGCATCCTGGGGCCGTGAAGGCCTTTCTTGAAAGGCATGCCGGCCCATATTTCCAGGCCGCCGAGCAACCTGCTCAGAATGGGCGGCTTCCGGCGCGGGTGATCTAGCCGCTCAACTCTCCTCGTTTTTTCGGAAGCCTCGCTGTCGCTCCGCCGCCGCGCAGAACGCGCCCCATTCCTACAGCATCCACTATGCGGCGGCGTTGCGTCGCTCTCTTGCGCAACTCCCTCTGCGGGCAGATATATTTTCATCTGATCGCAAATGTGATGTATGACGCGCAGTTGGTGCAGAAGCCGCCGGCAGAAGAAACATAGGAACATGATGACCAACAGTGCCCCTTTCCGGACCGTCGAGATCGAGACCGGAACATTCGCCGTAGTGCGGACTGATGACGCGAAGCCTCCCATTTTAGAGGTCGTCGCCACGTTCTATGATTCTGAACGCGCCCAAGACTATGCCGCGCGCGAGAACGCCCTGCCTTCCGCGCCTCAGCAAGCAGGCGCGCGCGCAGCGGCGCCGAAAGCCGCACCGAAACGCGCGCCTGAACCTGCACAGAAAAGCGCTCCCAAAGCAGCGGCGAAGAACGCTGCGCCCAAGAAAGACGAGCCGGGGCTGGCGACTGAAACAACTGACCTCACCGATCGTCAGAACGCCGTACTCGGAGCGCTGCGAGTGATGATGGACGGCGACAAGTCGGTCGAGGCAAAAGCCACCACCCTCGCGGAAGCCGCCAAGGTTCCGCTCGGCTCGCTCCACTCGATCCTTCAATCGCTCGAAAAGAGAGAGCTTATTCGCAACACGCGCACCGGTTCAGCGAAAGCTCCCGCTATCTATCAAGTCCTTTAGAAGATTGACCATCTGGAGCGCCCGGACCTCTCGGAGTGCGAGGCCGGCTGGCCGCAATAGTGAACCGCTGCATTCTCGACGGAGGCCGTCTGTGTTTGGACGCTCACGTTAGCCGCGAGCGGAGCAATGAACGACGCTCGCCTCGGCGATCTTGTTCATGACGCCGAATTCATCCAATGGCCGATTCCCCAGCAACTCGCGGGCGACGAGACTGTAATCTGCCCAGGCGGAAGTCCCTTCCCTAAATTTCGACATGAAGCCGGTCCAAGCGAAGAGCTCGGCCCACCACCGCCGTCGCTTCTGCAATGGCATGGCCAGCAGCGCAGCCTTGCGTTTGGCCCTGGAAAGTCCGCCTCGCCTTGAGAGTGCCTCCACGTCATCGCTTTCCTCGAACCAACTCCAGGCCATTGGCTCCGTCTCGGCCCAGGACGCGCTCGTCTTCAGCGCCTTTTCGATGGCCTGCGGCGTGGTGCGGTCCGGCGCGATTTCGGCGCATAGTGACGACAAGAGAACTTCGACCTGCTGGCGCTCCGGGTTGACGTTTGTCAGTCCGGCCGCTTCGGCGACATCGAGCAAGCCAAAGGACGGCATGACGCCAGCTTGCGCGTTCACGCCCAAGAAATGGCGCAGCGCGATCGCGACATAGTCGGCAGACGCCGGCGACAAATCCATTTGCATACCAACGGCTTCAAGCTTCGCGTCCACCTCCGCCGGCGTGCAGCCGTGATCCACCCAGGCGTCACGGACGCCGAAGCCCTGCTTAAAGAGCAAAGCGGCGAGCGCGCGTTTGCGGCCTTCAGCGGCGACGACGAATATGCTCTGAGCGCCGGAGCCATCGAATCCTGAGGCATAGACCTTCAGGATCTTGGCGGAAGGCCAGCTCGCGCAGACGACTTTTTTCTGCAAAGCCTTGATGGCGCGGTCGAGAGCGGGGCGGTTTTCCTCCGGAACCCAGTTGCGCAGGGCGATCATGCGCCGCAGCGTCGCGCCGCTGCTGGCGTGCGCATCCTTCTCCAAGAACTGCGCCACGGCCTGTCTGACCTCGGCCGCCTCGTCGAGCAGCCAGCCCAGCGCGGCGTCGCGCATGCCCGGCGTGTCGTTTTGCGCCATCAAAGTTATGGCGAACATCGCCCGCACATCGACCGGCAGTGTCTGGGTGAAGTCGAAAATTTGGCTATGAATGGCGAACGGATCGCCGCCCAAGGCTTGAGCGACTTCCTTGAGTTCCTTCGCCACCTCAAGCGCCGAGGCGGCGGCGTCCGCGGGAGCTTCAGCGGCCAAGTTTCCAAGGACATGCTCCGCTAGGCCGCGAAGCTCAGGCCCGATGTCCAGCTTGGCCGCTCCAAACTGCTGCAGGATGAGGAGAAACATGTTGGCGTTCACGCCGGGGCGCCGTCCGGCTTCGAGAAGATACCGGCGAAGGCTTTCAACCTGGGCCATGGCGTCTTGCCGGCTTCGGTCCACCTCGTAGCGCAGCTCTTCAAGGGCGTGGACGAGGAGGTGAGCATACATGAAAACATCCTCTTCGCTCAAACGCGCACGCTTGGCATTTTTGCCCGCGCCTTTGCCTCGCGGCGCCTCAGGCTCGCGCTCTGCCTGCAAGAGGATTTCGATAAGCTCCGGAATGGCGTCGGGCGTCTTTTGCAGCTGCTGTGCAATTGCATGAGACAGAGCGGCGAAACCTTCGGCGAAATCGGCGGACGCTGCGGGAGCTCGATTGCGCGACTTCGATCGGGGTGCAGACATTTTTGATAGCCCTCCGTCGTTTCATCACATACCGCCCCTGCCGCTTTGCGCACAGGCGAAGGGCGAACACCGACTAAAGGCGCCCGAATTCGAGGTCCAGCGTCCAGCACAGGGGCAGCTTATCCTGTGGACGTAGCGAACACCCGCGGGGTCGCTTCCAACGAAAACGAAGCGTAAGGCTCGCCTCGGTCGCCAGCAGCCCCTCGATAAGCGTATCCTTGAAAGGGGCTTCGCGGATTGTGATTGTGAGAAGCTATCGGATCCAAACCCTCGTTCGAGGCTGCCTGGGGCAGGCATACAATAGCAGACCTCGGTCGCTTCCCGAAAGTCGAGCGGGAACCATCGTCCACCATGTCCGCTGAGCGTGGTGCTGCGGTCGAGACCTTTGGTGTCGGTGGCCCCCACGATAAGGTTCGCGACCTCGATGTCGATTTTCTTCGCAGCTGCGGCAATTCTTTCAGCTGTTGGAGGGTAAGCGGGCTCGTCAATCTTGCCGAATAAACCGGCGCAATTGACCCGTTGCCGTCGTTCACGATGCTTGTACAGGCGAGGATGACCCACAGCAGCTGAGACCGGCCCCCGCCGGAGGAAGTTGGATCCTGCCGGACAAAAGCGGAAGTGTGAGCTATCTTCCGGTACCGCCCTCGCCCACCACGACGAACGGCGCCCAAAAGGCTGGATGCGCCTCATGGGGCTCGCCGCCGTCGATCAGCGCGAGCATGGATTGGCGCAAAGCCTCGGCGCGGCCCATGCTCTTATCGGCGGCGAGCCGGCTCATGGCGCCGGTGATGAGTTTCACCGTGGCGTCGGAGTTCACCGCCCAATGCGAGACGAGGAGAGCACGGGCTTGGGCATAAATAAAGGCGCGTGCAAGCCCGGACAGCGCCTCGGCGCCTTTCTCGCCGCCGCCCGCGGTGTTGCACGCCGAAAGGATCACCCAATCGGCGTCGAGCTTCAGGCCCGCGATCTCGGATGCGGTGAGATAGCCGTCGTCCTCTTCGCTGGACTTGGCGGGCGGCGTCAGCAGAAGGCCCGGCTCGCTGTTTCCGCTGACCTGACCTGCAAGCGCGCCATGAGTTGCGAAATGCACAATCCGGTATTGCGCGAGGCGGCCGCTCACGCTCAGCGCCTTGACGTCCCTCTCCGTGGCGCGGGCGCCAAGGTAGATGTCGCCCGGTTCGGCGTGCAGATCGCGGGCCACGGCGCACAGCTCAGACGCGGTCTCGGGCAGCGGCGCCTGCCTGCGAAGGAAAGCAACGTCGGCCAGCCCGCCGCGCGTGACCACAGGGGCCGCTGCGCGCACAGCCCTTTCATTCGACGCCACGCGTTGCGGGACCGGGCAGCGATTGAAATCGCGCGCGTCCTGAGCGCGTTGGCGGTCTTCGGCATAGGCCGGATCGCCGTCGAGGAGCGGATTGCCGAAGCCGATCAGCGGCTTTGGCGCCGCGCTCGGCCGCGCCACGCGGCGCAGCGCCTTCAGCGAAGAGACCGCTGGCAGCACCGTGATCGCGTGATCCCGGATAAGCCAGGCGGCGGATTTGTAATCACCGCTCGCGGGCGGCTGCGTAACGAGCACCTGGAATGGCAATTGCGTCAGCGGGCCGGACGGCACGAGCAGGAGGCTCTTGCCCTTGATAAGGTCTTCCACTTGGCCGAACAGCGCCTGATAAAGCTTATAGGCGCGGGCATAGTCGAAGGGGAGCAAATTGTCAGCGCTTGTATAGGTCTGGCCGGTCAGCTCGGCGCAGCGCTGGGCCGTAGCCGCAGCGTCGAGGCCGCAGCGCAGCACCTGCACCTCGCGTTTCAGGGCCTCTGTCCCAAGTTCGCTGCGCACCCAGCGCACATCTGTCTTGGTCACCACCCAGATGAAGGTTTCATCCGCCGCGGGCTTTATCTCCGGCGTATCGAGGAACAGGACGAGCGCCTCATCGGGGCGGAGCTGGGCTTGCACCTCCTCCATGGCGGCCGGCGCCGGATTGGCCAAAGCCGCATAATCTGGGAACTCGGCCGCCAACTGCTTGTCGATTTCGCCAATGCGCGCATCGATGGCCGCGAGCCTCGCATTGTTCTCCGACTCCGCCTTAGCATCGCGCTTATGGGCGTTGCCGAACCACTCATTGCGCTGCGCATCGCGTTTTTGCCACTCAATCACCAAATCCTGCCGCTCGCGCGCAAGCGCGGCCAGAGCCGGATCGTTCCTGACGCCGCGCGCCGACATCTGCGCGAGAGATTTTGCCGCCTCGGAGCCTGCCGCCCATTGCGCCGTCTCAAACGTCTCGCGAGAGGCTGCTGCATCGGGCGTTTGGCCTTGCCGCGCCAGACGGTATACCGCCTTGACAAGGATCCAAAATTGCTGGCCGTTTCGCTCGGCTTCGCTTTCTTTCTTGCCAGTTGCAGCTTGGCCGGTGGCGGTCGCGTTGCGCTGCGTGCGGCCGGCGATCCCAGCGGTGCTGAGCCGCAAAAATTGCGCGGCGCGCGTCCAATCGCGCTGCGTGAAATAAAGTCCCGCCAGATTGTTCAGGCTCGAAAGCGTTGCGGGATGCTCTTTGCCGAGCACGCGCTGCCGCGTCTCCAGGGCGCGCAGGGAGAGCGGCTCGGCCTCGCCATAGCGGCCCTGACTGAAATACAGAAACGCCAGATTGCTCACGCTGACGAGCGTGCTGGGGTGCTCCCTGCCGAGCACGCGCTCCCGGGCCTCGAGCGCGCGCCGGTAAAGCGGCTCGGCCTCGCCATAGCGGCCCTGTTTCACGTACAGCGCTGCCAGGTTGTTCACGCTGTCAAGCGTCTGCGGATGCTCCTTGCCGAGCAAGCGCTCATTGGCCCCCAGCACGCGCCGGTAGAGCGGTTCGGCTTCGCCATAGCGGCCTTGGTCCCCATAGAGCCCGGCCAAACTGGCCACGCCTGTGAGCGTATCGGGATGCTCTTTGCCGAGCACGCGCTCCCGGGCCTCGAGCGCGCGCCGGAAGAGCGGCTCGGCCTCGCTATAGCGGCCCTGGGTCTGATACAGGAGCGCCAGATTGTTCAGGCTAAATAGTGTCTCGGGATGCTCCTTGCCAAGCACGCGCTCTTGAGCCTCCAGTGCGCGCTTCAAGAGCGGCTCGGCCTCGCCATAGCGGCCCTGAGCATCATATAGCTCCGCTAGATTGTTCAGGATGGCAAGAGTGTGAGGATGCTCTTTGCCGAAGACGCGCTCACAGGCCTCGAGCGTACGCCGAAAGAGCGGCTCGGCCTCGCTATAGCGGCCCTGCTGGTAATATAGCACCGCCAGACTGTCCAAGCTGCGGAGCGTATTGGGGTGCTCCCTACCGAGCACGCGCTCTTGAGCCTCGAGCGCACGCCTCAAGAGCGGCTCGGCCTCGGCGTAGAGGCCCTCGTCCAGATACAACACAGCCAGACTGTTCACGCTGCTCAGCGTATCGCTGTGCTCCTTGCCGAGCACCCGCTCCCTAGCTTCCAGCGCGCGCCGGAACAGCGGCTCAGCTTCGCTAGCGCGGCCCCGCGCCTGATATAGGGCAGCCAGATTGTTCACGGCCGATAACGTGACCGGATGGTCCCGGCCTAACGCCCGTTCCGAGCGAGCAAGCGTATTCTCGGCGAGTGCGGTGCCTTGTTCGTAGTCACCTCGATTGAAAACTTGCACGGCTTGCCGGTTGAGGCGATCGATGTCCGTGGCGCTTTGCGCCCATGCGCCTCCGGCGGCGGCAATGTCGAGCAGTATCGCGATCGTCAGAACAAGCGCCGCCATGCGCCCCAGCCTTGCATGCTGCATCTATGCCTCCAATAAACCAACGGATATGGTGTCGGGGCGCCGTGGCATCATTGTGGAGGGTTGTCGTTCGCGATGGGTCTAAGCCGCAATTCAAGCTGAAACTTCCGCTCCCGGTCGTGGGAGACATTCTAGGGCTACGGGCACGATGGCAGCAATTGACCCATACCGGAAAAAGACGCCTGAGCCAATTGCAAAACAGGGCCGTCGCGCTGGCTTATTCCTTCTGAGGGGGATGGGGTGAGGCGCCCGCGCTCCGAGTCAGGCATGGTGCTTTTGTGAAGAACCACCAGCCGAATCGGAACACGGACATGCGGGAGATGCTAACCAGCGCCTGGAGCCACGTTCAAGGTTTTCTTTTCCCTATGCTGCGGGAAGTGGTAGGCCCGCTCACTCCACAGCACGAGCGGCTTGTGACTGTGCTGGATTTGGCGCGCATCGAAGCCTTTGTGCAGATGTGGCCGGGCCTGCCGGGGCGTCCGCCAGCTGACCGCCATGCGCTGGCGCGCGCGTTCGTAGCAAAAGCGGTGTTCAACCTGCCGACAACCTTGGCGCTTATCGAGCGGCTTGGCGCCGATCCTGTGCTTCGCCGGCTCTGCGGCTGGGAAAGCAGGCGCGGGCCGCCAAGCGAGAGCACTTTTTCCCGCGCCTTCGCCGAGTTTGCGCAAAGCAGCCTGCCCGCGCGCGTCCATGAGGCGCTGATTGTAAACACCCATAAGAACCGGCTGGTTGGACACATCTCGCGCGATGCAACGGCCATTGAAGCGCGCGAAAAGCCGGCGGTGAAAGCCCCAGCCTCGGCGGCCAGACGCAAGCGCGGACGCCCTAAAAAGGGCGAAGCGCCCGCCAAGAAGGAGCCCCGGCGGCTGGAGCGCCAAACCGGCATGACGCTGGCTGAAATGCTGGCGGACCTGCCAACGGCGTGCACTGTTGGCGTAAAGCGCAATGCGAAAGGCCACGCCGCGCCTTGGATCGGCTACAAACTGCATATCGATACCGCAGATGGCGATATCCCTATTTCGTGCCTTCTGACCTCCGCATCCCTCCACGACAGCCAGGCCGCCATCCCCTTGGCCACCATCACAGCCCGCCGTGTCGCCAATCTCTACGATCTCATGGATAGCGCCTACGACGCGCCGGAAATCCGCAATAAAAGCCTTGCGCTCGGCCATGCGCCCATCATCGACGCCAATCCGCGCCCTGGCGGCAAGGCCGAAGCCGCGGCGGAGGCGCAAGCCAAGCGGGCCGCCGGTTACGAACTCGCCGAAACCATCCGCTACAACGAGCGCAGCGCGGCCGAACGCGTCAACGGCTCGGTCAAAGACAACTACGGCGGCCGGACAATACGGGTGCGCGGTCATGCCAAGATCTTCTGCCATCTCATGTTCGGCATCCTGGCGCTGACCGCGGAGCAGCTGATGCGGCTGGTGACCTGACAAGCATACCGTTGGATCAACCCTACCCGGACATCTGGCAGGTGACGGGCGAACTGCGTCAGAAATCTTCACGGCAGCGCCAGAACCTGCAAAAGCTGTCGGAACTAATTCCACTTCAGGACAAAGCCACTGCCCGGCGCCTCAAACGGCCGGCGTTTTGCAATTGGCTCGCCTGTCTTGAAAAATGCCTCCAGTCGCTCCACCGGCGTGCTCCATTGCGCCATCATTTTTGCGCTTGAGCGACATTTAGAACTGTCGCGCTCCCATCAATAACCGCGACAGTCGCGGTGCGGCCCGCGAGAAGGCGAATGCTTGCCGGGATTTCGTCCAGCTCGATCCGGACGGGAATGCGCTGCGCAAGCCGCACCCAGCTGAAGGTCGGGTTCACGTTTGGGAGTAGGGTCGAGCCGGGGCTTCTTTCGCGGTCGTCGATGCCGCCGGCAATGCTTACCACATGGCCCGAAAGGTCCCTCTCCTCGCCCATCAGATGCACGGTCACTTTGTCGCCGGCATGGATGGAGGGCAGCTTCGTCTCCTCGAAATAGCCGTCGACATGGATCGTGTCCTGGTCGATGAGCGCAGCCACGCCTTTGCCTACAGTGACATAAGCGCCTGGCCGCAAGTCGAAATTCGTGATGGGCCCATTGACGGAAGCCCGGACCTCGGAGCGCTCAAGGTTGAGTTTCGCCAGATCGCGGTCGGCCTGGGCCCGGTGGAGCGCCGCCAGCGCCTGGGCATAGGTCGCTTCGATCTGCTCAAGCTTTTGGTCGCTGACGGAAATCTTGCTCATGGCGCGGTAGCGCACGCGGTCTTTCTCGGCCATGTCGAGCGCCGCAGCGCGCCCTTCGAGGTTTGCCTCCGCCTGGCGAAGCGCGAGAACGAAGCGGTCGCGGTCGATCCGAAAAAGGACGTCGCCTTTGCGGACGCTATCATTGTCGTGAACCAGCACCTCGCTGACGAGTTCCGAGACGTCAGGCGCGATGCTTACGGTATCCGCCCGAACGCGGCCGTCCCTCGTCCACGGCTCCTGCTCATAATGGACCCAGAGACGCCAGCCGACAAAAAGCGCAAGCGACACAGCAGCGCCGGTTGCCGCAAACCGGAGAAAATCACGAAGTGCTTTCATAGGGGACTTCTTTCCAGGAGACCGAGGATGCCGCCGAGCAGGCAGACGAACAGAGAGACGTTGAAGAGCGAGGGGTGCCATGCGAAGCGGTAGAAACCGGCGGCACTCAATGCGCGCGCGATCAGGCTCGTGATGAGATAGGCGATAAGCGCGCAGGGAAGGATTGACGGCATATAGACGCCGAAGAAGCTGATTTCAGGAGTCATGCGGCGGCCTCCAACAATTGCGGGAGAAGAGGAGGAGGAGCGTCCGGAAAGAGGCAACGCCTGAGCCCCACAAGTCCCAAAAGCACGTCCCGCTCTCGCCCGGCGTTCTCGTCGCGGATAGCGACAAGCGCCCGGTTGAGCGCTTCGAGCGCACCGCCGGATGGCGGCGTTCCCAGCCGGTAATGCCTCATGAGTTCCATCAACAGCGCATCGACATGCTTGCGGGAAAAGGGCGGCAGAGCACGCTGCGCGCGATGCAGATCGAGGATGTTGAAGCCCGCGCGAAGTTCGCGCAGCACATCGGGCATTGTGTGGCCCGCTTGAGCGGCGCGCGGCGCAAGCAACAGCATGCGGTCGAGCAGCAGGCCTGCGATAAGCGCCTCTTCATTCGCGGTCTTGGTGTTCGCGGCCTCGGCAAGCGTGGCCCGGTTGGCCCACGAAATGCGCCAGACGCCCCACTCCGCGCCAAGCGTGATCAGGATTGCGGATGCGCCCGCCGCCAGCCCCATCCCGAGAATGAGCGCAATGCCCGAGTTCAAGAATGCGGCTGCGTCCGCATCGTACGTCTCTTGCAAAGCCATTGCCGTGGCCGTGATGACCGCCAATGGCACACCGATCAGGGCTGTTTGCGGCGTCGAGATCAAGAGTCCGAAGGCCAGGAAGGCGGGCGCAAGCAGCAGGATCAATGTCTCCAAATTATGGATGCGGGGCAGGAAGGCGAAGACGTAGAGCCCCGCCATCAGCACGGCGGCGGCCGCCGCTTTGGTGAAGACCGCAATCGTGGGGGCGGGATTGTCCTGGGCGGCGAAAAGGCTTGTAGCCACGGCCGCCAACATAGCGGCGGAAGCGCCGTCGGGCCAGGCCGCGAAGATCCAGAACGCACAGCAGATCAGGATCGTGATGGCGTTGACGCTGGCGGCGAAGAGCGCGAACCCATGGTCATAGTGTCTGACCCGGGCGATGCGTTCCTCAATCGGAAACAGAAGCGGCGCGGGAAGGCTCGCCGATCCGCTTCGAACTGCCTCGGCAAGGTTCGCGCAATCGGCTCGGAGATCCACGAAGTCCCGCAAACGCAGAAGGAAGCTGAGTTCGATAAGGTCGCTCCAGCCGCCGGCGGCGTGACGGCGGCCAATCTCCGAGCCGATATCCCTGCGCAAGGTCTCAAGCGAGAGCGGATCGTGGCGCTCGCCCTCCCGAAGCCAGAGACGCGCCCGGGAAAGCAGCGCCTCGGCAGATTGCGAAGGGCCTCCCAATGCCGCAAGTTCACGAAGCTTGTCCGAGATCGATGACAGGATCGGAAGCAGCATCAGCATCCTTGGCTGGATTTGCCGGAGCCATTGCGTCGCCGAGGCGTCCTTCGTCGCATCGAAGCTCAAGAAACTTGCAAGGTTCTCGATCTCGACGGTGTCCGCCGCCAGACGCAACCGATGCATGTCCGTGGAGCGCCCCTTCTCGAGTAGGAGGATGTCGCTCGCGCTGACATCAGCATGGTGAAACCAGTTCTTGAGCCGCAGCGCCAAGACGGGGCCGGCGCTCCGCGGGAAAACCACGCTTGAGACGAGGGCAGCGCAAAGGATGCCGATCAGGATCTCCTCGGTGCGCGACAAGGCAATGTCGAAGATCGCGCCGGGGTCGTCGACCGTTGGAAAACCGATAAGAGCAGCCGTGTAGCCGGCGAGCATGAAGACATAGCTGCGTGGGGTGCGGTCGAGGAGCGAAATATAGAGGCAAAGCGCGCACCAAAGCGCCATGGCGAGCACGAGGAGTAGGGGCGCGCTCGCAAGATTGGGGACCAAAAGGATGGCGGCCGCCGAACCGAGGAGCGTCCCAAGAGCGCGGAAAATGGCTTTGGAGCGCGTGGCGCCGGAGAGGGGATGCGAAGCGATGTAGACGGTGGCAACGGCCCAATAAGGTCTGGCGAGGTCGAGCCAAAGGCAGACCGAAAAAGCCAGCATGGCCGCGGCGAAAGTCTTGAGCGAAAAAAGCCAGCGCTCGGGTCCAGGCAACATGGTTGGGCGCCTTCTCAGCCTTATGGGTCTTCGCGATGTGAGACATTTTGGCCTGAGAGGCTTGCGCTCGTAGGCCGCTATGTATAAATGACTGAAGGGTCATTTTTTGTCAACATGAGTTGCGCGACTGGATGCCCGAGTTGGGGATCCGACGGTCCCGGCATTAAGGGTGCTCAGGAAAGAAAAGGCCAAGCCATGGAACGCAATGATCCATCTTTCACGCTTCTCGACGAGGAAGCGATATCCGTTGCGGAGCTGCGCCGCGACCCTTATGATTACTGCTTTGTCAAGCATGCGATCCCGGAAAGCTACGAGGACGCGGTTCTTGAAGACGCGCCGAAGATTCCGACGCATGGCAGCTTCGGCCTTCCAAGCCTGCGCTACGGCCCAAGGTTTGACGCGGCGGTCAAGGATCTACTCAGCTCCCGCTTCCGTCGTCTTGTCGAAGAAAAGTTCGACATGGACCTCAGCCCCTATCCGCCCTGCATCGTGATGATGGGCAACACCACCGGCAACTACAACGAGGGCTACGCTCACCCCGATTTCGAAACACAAGATCATCACTGTGCTTTTGGGCTTCAGCCCCGAATGGCCTTACGAGCGCGGACGGCTTCGCGTGCTTCGTAGTCCCGACCGCGAGGATTACACGTTCGAGTTCCCGCCGGAGTTCGGGCGCATGCTGATGTTCCGCGTCTGCGACCATTCCTGGCATGGGTTCCTGCCCCAGAAGGGGGCGCGCACGAGCCTACAGCTTTGCTACGTCGATTCCGAGTGGTACGTGCGCAAGGAATATTTGCGCCACAGCTTCAGCGCGATGGTGAAGGCAAACCCGATCAGCCGCAAGATTCTGGAATGGTCGCCGCGGAAATTCTAGCGCCAAGTCCTCCCTTCCACCGTAAGGAACCACGTATGACCTATCCCACTCTCCCGGGGCCTGAAGAGGTTGCGAGCCATTTCGTAAAGGCCTTGGCAAACCCTGAAATTCTTGAGGAGCCTTACCGCCGCCGGCAGCTCAGGAACGTCCTTCCCGAGTTGATGTGCACCGGCATTCTCACCCTGCCGATTGCGCCGCCGGTCATCACCATCGACACGAAAGGCACGCGCGACGCCTTCAACAATCAGCGCACGTTTTTCACGCCGAAGATGCGGGAGCTGTTTCCCGCAATGTCGGTGCTGAGTAACGCAATGCAGCGTTCCGAGGTCGCGCGCCAGTTCAAGGAAACGTGCGGCGTGGATGGCGAGGGCGGCTACCTGCGGATGGAGTCCATCCAGGATCTCGACGGCATGTGGCTCGAGCCGCACCGCGACATCAAGGAGAAGCTCTTCTCCATGGTGATCTATCTTTGCGTGGGGCCCTTCGCGCACGACTGGGGCACCGACCTTTACGATCACGACAAGAAATGGTGCGGGCGCGGAACGGCGGAGTTCAATTCAGCGATCATTTTCATCGCTGGTCCGCATAGCTGGCACGGCTTCGAGCCGCGTCCGATCTATGGCGTCCGCCGTCTCATGGAGATCAACTACGTGAGCAATACGTGGCGCGACAAGGATCAGCTCGCCTTCCCGGATCGGCCGCTTTCTTTGGTTTAGCCGGCTCGGCGGTAGAAGACTGTGATTGTCCTGCCTAGGACGACGGTTGTTAAGGAGAAGCTTTTGAGCGGGGTCAGAAAGGAAGCGCGGACCAGGGGACCGAGCCCGGAAAAGACGGCTCAGACCCGCAGCGCCATCGTCACCGCGGCGCTGGCGGAGTTTCTTGAAAAGGGATTTGCCGACGCGACCATGGAAAGCGTGGCGCGGCGCGCGGGCGTTGCGAAGGGGACGCCCTACCGGTATTTCCCGACCAAGGAAGCCTTGTTCTCTGGCGTGGTGGAGCAGGAAATCGCCGGCGCCTTCATCGACTTCGACAGTTCGAAGCGCGAGCCGGGCGAAAGCGTCGAGGCGTTCTTGCGGCGGTCTATTTTAGCGGCCATGGAGGACATCGAGCGTAAGGGACGCGCCGCCATCGCACGGCTTGTCGTCGTCGAGGGCGTTCGTTGTCCAGCACTGATCGAAATCTATCGCACCCAGATGATGGATCCGCTGCTCAAGCGGCTTAAGCTGTTGCTGGCCGAGGCGCACGAAGCGGGAGAACTCCGGAGCGACCTTCTGGTCCGTCACCCGCACCTCTTCATTGCGCCGATCTGGATGGGCATTGTCAACAACCAGATTTTGGACAGCGCCAATCCTCTCGACATTCGGGCGCTGCTCAAGGCCCAGTTCGATCTCGCTTTCCAAAGGGATTGATCACAGGAGCTCAGTGATCATAATGAAAGGACTGATGTCCGAAAAGTCTCCTTCTGGCCCAAGTTTCTATTTCTCGCAGCTGCAATATTTCGTCCCGCTTCGGGGGGACGAGCGGCCTTAAGGGCTGTCGCCATCAACCGAAAAACGGCAGTTGAACGCTGAGCCTCGCAATTTCGAAGCGGCGGTTCAACCTATTGATGTGGGTTTTGCCGGTCAGGCCGGCGCCATGAGGCGCGGCGGAGGACGCAGCTGGCGCCCGCCGAGCCAGGACCGGACAGCGTGGGCGAGGATCCGGCGCCAGCGCTGATCCGCTGTCAACTGCTCCGCAGATTGGGCCAGCTCGCGCAGGAAGCGGGCGATGCCCGAGAGCATGCTTGACGCCCATCCAGCCTTGGCGTGCGAACTGGCCACCCTCAGCGTTGTCTGCCTCGCATGGCGGCTTCGCTCTGCAATGGCGGACAGCAGCAGCGGCCGGCTGGTGATTGCTTCCAGATGTTTGTCCGGCTCGGCCAACCGCACAAACACGCTCCACCAGTTGTAGACGAGCGCAATGAAGCGAGCCATGAGCTGGCAGCGGGCGAGATCGCGGGTGGTAAAGCCAGCCCAGCCCCACTGGTTCTTCAGTTCATCGAAGGGATTTTCGCTATCGGCGCGATCGCGGTAGAGCTGGGCGAGCGTCAGAACCTCCTCGTCCAGGGAAGTAACGAGCACGCCGTATTCGTAGGCATCCGCGCCCGGCCCGATCTCAACGAAGCTAAGCGCCAGTTGGCTCGCGCCGTCGCATCCGGCGATGGCCATGCCCTCCTTCAGCCGGCGGCGCAGGATGACCACCTGGCGCTGACGGCTCCAGCCCTCCAGCCGCAGCTTGTCCTCCCGTCCCTGCCAGCCCTGGCCGGCATCGGTCCAATCGCCTTTAGAAAAACTCTTCTTGATCAGCCTCTTGACGTTAGAGGTAAGGCGCAGCTTGAACAGGTAGGACAACCCTCGCAGCTCGGCCTCGCGCATCACCGCTTCCGTACCGAAGCCGCTATCGCCGCGCAAAAATGCCGGCCAGCAATCGCGCGGAATGCGATCCAGGAGCGCCCACAATCCCGGCGCAGCATGCTTCGATGCGTGCTCGTTTCCTGGGGCGACGTCAACGTCGAGCACGAGCCGCAACCCCGCCATCGTGTAGGTATGGTAGACGTGGCTCGGCCGGCCCGGCTTCTTGGGATTATAGCCAAGGACCGCCCCTTCCTGATGGCCGTAGAGCGGCTTGACCGTCGAATCCATATCGAGAACCCACAGCTCGGATAACAACGGCGCCGTGCAGTAATCGAGATGGCGTTGCAGCCATTCCCGGCCCTCAACCTCTCCAATGGCCTTGAAGCCCCGGCGCACCGCGTCCTCGCTGACGATCTTCTTCATGCCCAGCAACTCGGGCAGAACTCCATCGTTACGAAGGGCCGTGATATGGGCGTAGCGCTTATGCCCAGCCAGAACCGAAAGCATCGTTGTGCCAAGCACGTCGCGCTTCTCCGGCGCGTTCGGGCTGGTATAGGTCAGCGGGCAATCGGCCACGAGTGCGCCGAATAAGATTCGATACCTTCAAATATTCGATGAAAAATGGCAGCTGCCCAAAGGGCGTCAGCGGCGCTGTGGAATCCCATTCAACGCGCACCGGGCCAGCCCACGTGTCGAGCGTTGCCGGTCCCGATGAAGTCTCTTGTTCAATCGGCGGTTGTTCACCCGCTGGGTGAACCGGAAACTGCGGCGTATCTTGGCTCATGTCCCTGAGAATGCACGATTCTCAAACGAAAATGGCGCCGTGAACTGCCGGATTTGGGATCAAAGGTCGGGTCTCTGGTATACTTCATACAAGAGCCGACATCAGGGCCGGCTTCACGAACATATTGAGACCAGAGTAGCGCACTTCCGCATTTGAGGGTGCTGCGGTCATCATAGAGATCGGGTCTCTGATAGAACCAACACTTAAGGCCGATTCTGGCAATTTTACCCTTTGAGTGGGCGCGTGGTCCTGCCGAAGGGAAATTGGCAGTCGCCATACACGCCCTTGGCTTGCCGCTCACCGGCTAGGCAATTCTCAGAACTTCCCCTGTGGAATTATACGCAGGTGGGCGCCACTTACTAATGCTCGGTTCCATGGACGCAAACAATGACAGAGCCGGGCTCACAAATTTGAACAGAGCGATAAGTGGATTTTCTGCCTGACAGCGGCCTAGATGAGGCTGCGCAATCAGGAGAGAAGCATGGCAAAACGGCCCCGCAGGAACCACTCGCCGGCCTTCAAAGCGAAGGTGGCTTTAGCAGCCGTGAAGGGAGAGAAGACGCTCGCCGAGTTGGCGCAGCAGTTCGATGTCCATCCCAATCAGGTTACGCAATGGAAGGCTCAGCTTCTCGACGGCGCCGTGGAGGTGTTCGCCGGCGGCGGCGCAGCGCCCGCTCCAGCTATCGACGTAAAGAGCCTCCACGCGAAGATCGGCGAACTCACCCTGGAGAATGATTTTTTAGAGGGCGCGCTCGTCAAGGCCGGCGTTGCGAGCGCAAAACGATGATCGACCGCGAGCACGATCTGCCGGTTTCGCGGCAGGCGGCGGCGCTGGGTCTGAGCCGCAGCAGCGTCTATTCGAAGCCGCGCCCTGCGCCCGCAAGCGACCTCGCCCTCATGCGCCGGATCGACGAACTGCATCTCGACTACCCGTTCGCCGGCAGCCGGATGCTGTGCGGCCTGTTGCGCGGTGAAGGCATCGCGACCGGACGCCGGCATGTGCGAACGCTGATGCGGCGGATGGGGATCGAGGCGCTGTATCGCCGCCCGCGCACGACGAAGCCCGCCCCCGGCCACAAAATCTACCCGTATCTCTTGCGCGGCCTGGAGATTACGCGGCCGAACCAGGTCTGGGCGATGGATATCACTTACATCCCCATGGCCAGCGGCTTCGTCTATCTGGCCATCGTGCTCGACTGGTTTTCCAGGCGGGCGCTGTCCTTTCGGGTTTCGATCACGTTGGAAGAGGACTTCTGCGTCGAGGCGCTCGAAGAGGCGCTGGCAAGGCATGGCAAGCCCGAGATCGTCAACACCGACCAGGGCTCGCAGTTCACAGGGGCGGCCTTCACCGGCGCCCTCGCCCGCCACAAGATCGCGATCAGCATGGACGGCAAAGGGGCTTGGCGGGACAATGTGTTTACGGAGCGCCTTTGGCGCAGCATCAAATATGAGGAGGTCTATCTGCGGGCCTACGACAGCGTGACGGAGGCGCGAGCCAGCATCGGCCGCTATCTCGACTTCTACAATCGGCGCCGCCCGCATTCGAGCCTTGACGGCATGACGCCCGATTGCGCTTACTTCGGCTACCCGCCGCTCCGCTTGGCGGCCTAAACCCGGCAGGAGATCCACTTATCGAAGCGGAAAATCTGTCCAAACAACCAGAGCCACCTCAAAGCTCCTTTACATCCTGGCTGCATTCAAGCGCTCCTTGTTTGGGAAGCGCTCGGAAAAGCTCGATCCCGATCAGCTGCAGCTCATCTTCGATCTGGCCGCGGCGGCGGCCGCAACGGAGGAAGCCGGCGAAAGCCGTGAGGCCTGCGCTGCAACTCGCAAAAAGCCGCGCAAACCCGCCGAGCGCAATCGCGGCAAGTTGCCGGAACATCTGCCGCGCATCGAGATACGCATCGATCCGGAGGCCAAGACCTGCGCTTGCTGCGGCGGAGCGCTCCACGTCATTGGCGAGACCGCGAGCGAGATGCTGGACGTCGTGCCGGTGCAATATCGGGTGAAGCGCATCATCCGCCCGCGCTATGGCTGCCGGGCTTGCGAGAACGCCGTGGTTCAGGCGCCCGCGCCGGCCGCCGGAAATCCCGATCATGCCGTTTCGCGCAACGCCGCCAGCACGGTTTTGAGCGCCGCCTTGCCGACCGCGCCCTCGACGCGGACGCGCGCGCCCGCAAGCTCGATCTCGATTGCGCCGCAAGACGCTATGGCCCCATCTTCCTCTCCGCCGCCGCCGCCATCCGCCAGCGTGATCGGAATGAACGGCGCCGTGGATGCAGCCGCTTGCCGGGCCTGACCGCGCCATTTATGCAGCAAGCCGCCGCTCACGCCATGACGCCGCGCCACAGCGGAAATATTTGCGCCGGGAGCAAAGCTCTCCGAAACAATCCGCGCCTTCTCTTCATCGCTCCATTGCCCGCGCGGCTCCCCCGTGATCGCCTCGAACCGCCGGTAGCCGTTATGCCGTATGAACTCGTGCTGATGCCTGTCACTTTGCATGAGCGCTCATCTCCGTTCTCGCTTCTGCGGCAAGTCTCGCGCGAAAAGAACGGAAATTGAAGGTGATGCCGCCGCAACGGATACGAACAGCTCTGCAGGGGAGCTTACGCGATCGGCGCGTCAGGTTGCGCCTTCTTCCGACGAAATGTCTGCGAGTTGGCCCAACAGATCGCATTTACGGCGGGGGATGATGGTGAAAAGCGTTAAGCAGAACCCGATGCCGTATGTCTATTCGCACCTCGAAGAAGGGAGGATGAACACTGAGGCGATTCTTCTTAGGGAGAAGGAAGCGGCGGCGTTGCTGAACATGAGTGTCAGGACCTTCCGCCGTGAAAAAATCCCGCATGTCAGTTTCCATCGCGCAAACGCCACTATGAAACGCTGGCACATCGAGACCTTGAGATCATGGTATCCATCAGTGTCTTCAAAAGAAAATACAACCTCGCCAACGGCGCCCAGAAGGAATTGAAGAACTTCTACGCGCAGATCCGCTTCGATGAGCCAGACGCTACCTATATCCGAAGCACTGGCTCTGCTATCAAGCGGAAAGCCCTCGAAATAGCGCAGCGCTTCGCGCGTGAAATTGAAGAAAGCGAGCTTCCCCTGCGCGGGAAGCCGATTTTCACGCTCGAGGGCATGTTTTCTCAATGGATCACGGAATACGGTAAGGACCTTCGCTCCGGCAAAGACCTTAAGTGGCAGGTAGCGCTTCTCTTGAAGATTATGGGAGGGGAAACTCCCATCAACTCCATCGGGAACAAATCAGTCCATGACTTTGTGCTAAAGGCCAAGGAGATGGGAAAGTCCGAGGTTGTGATTAATCGATGTCTAGAGCGGTTACGCGCCACGTTAGGGTATGCCGCGAGAAAGTGGGAGGCCCCCATCAATAACAGAATTGATTGGAAAGACCACCGCGGAGAAGAACCAGATGAGAAAGTAATGTACATTAGCCCTGCGGAAGCCCGCCGCTTTGTAGATGTGTTACCGCCTCACATTTCGCTCGCTTTTGCTTTCTCATATTACACAGGCTGCCGCTTGGACGAATTGGCAACACTTACTTGGGATCGCGTTTCGATAGACGAACGTGTTGCGCTTGTCGTAACCAAGGGACGCGGCAAGAAGGTGAAATATCGTCAGCTTCGCCTTTCAAATAATGCCCTGAATGTCCTTCGCGTCGTCGGCGCTATGCCGAAGCCACCGCTCAAAAATCGCGCCAGGAGGCGCGAACCGGACACCAACACGGTCTTCTTCTTGGAAAATCGCCGAAAGCATTGGGAGCGCGCTCGCAGAATTGTTGGTCGACCGGATGTTGTGTGGCACGGAATCAGACATTCGTTCGGCACCGAAACCAGCCGCCGCGCTAAGGCGAGTGACAAATTGATCGGAAAGATGCTTGGACACGCGCCGGGGAGCAGTGCGACACAAAGGTACATCCATGCGATGGCGGATGACGTTTACGAAGCCCTCTCGCTCCTTCCTGATATCGGAATGCCGAATGTCCTCGCGCAAGAGGTGGAGCTAGCTCAGCTAACAATCCCAGCTAACAATGGCGAGCAGAAGCTCTTGCCACAAATATAAAGTCCAGAAAAATCATTATCTTAAGTGGTGCGCGCGGAGAGTTTCGAACTCCCGACCCTCTGGGTGTAAACCAGATCTCTGGAGCATAACGAGCCTTAACATAGCCTAACCGGCTAATCGAAATTTAACCGTTTTAACAGCGAGTTATGTCGTATTTCTGAGCTTTTTTGCTAACATTAGTCCACACAAGATAACGCTTCCTATCGCCCAAAAATGTTGCCATGACGTTGCCATGGCAAGGCGATAGAGGACTTCCTGATGGCGCGACAGAAGCTCACCGACCGGACGCTGAAGGCGTTGAAGCCGGGCGTAAAGCCCTACGATGTCATGGACAGCTTGGCGCCCGGCCTTGGCGTCCGCGTGATGGGCACGATCGAGGCGCCGGTCCGATCCTTCATCTTTCTCGCGCGATATCCCGGAAGCAAGAACCCCACAAGGCGCGCTCTCGGCCCCTATCCCGCCATCACACTGGAGGAGGCGCGGAAAGTCGCCGCCGCGTGGCGCGACCTCATCAAAGTCGGCAAGTACCCCCAGGAAGAAGCTCGCCGTGCGGCGGATGCGGAACGCGCAGAGCGCGAAAAAGAGAAGACGGTGGAGGAGGTCGCTCGCCGATTCATCCAGCAACACGTCATGAGGGCAAATCGCCCTAGGACGCAAAGCGAACAAGCTCGAATTTTGGGACTAAAAATCCGAGAGGATGGCTCTCTTTCCCTGTGTCAAAACCAATATGGCATCGTTGCGCATTGGGGCGAGCGCCCGATAACCTCCATCACCAGCGGCGACGTTATCGACTTCATCGACAACATCTTCGAGGCCGGCAAGCCGATAATGGCCAATCGCGTGTTGGAGGTGCTCAAGCGGCTCTTCTCATGGAGCAAAAGCAAAAAATACTTAAGCGCATCGCCCTGCGAAGGCGTGGAGCCTCCGGGAAAGGAGAACAAGCGCCGCCGCGTTCTGAAGCCCCTCGAAATTCGCGCCGTGTGGAAGGCCGCAGATCGTATGGGTGGCCCGGCCGGCGACGCGTTCAAAATGCTTCTGCTCACTGGCCAGAGGAAAAGTCAGATCGCCTATGCAAAATTGAATGACTTCGATCTGAAGGAGCGCATCTGGACCATCCCGCCCGAGACGCAGGGAACAAAATCGGACGACGCGCACGCGCTTCCAATAACCGTCGAGATCGAGGCGATCGTGAAAGCGCGGCCCCATAGGCAAGGATATTTATTCAGCACAACCGGCGGCCTGAAGCCGCTGACGATCGGCGATAAGCTCAAGAAAAAAATGGATATTTTTGTCCTTGAAGAGCTTCGGCGCGAGGCCGAAGAGCAAGGCGAGGATCCGGCTGAAGTTACAATGGAGCCTTGGACAGTCCACGATCTGCGGAGAACGATGCGAACTGGACTATCATCGCTGGCTATACCTGAAGGCGATGTCGTTCGTGAGCTTGTTATCGGACATAAGCAGAAAGGTGTTCATGGTATATATGACCTCTATAGTTATTTGCCTGAGAAGAGAATCGCGCTGCAATTATGGGCCGCGAAGCTTAAATCCATTACTGAGTTTGTGAATTCGAAGGTTGTTCGGCTTCATGGCGAAGGAAAGAATTAACTATAGCGCTATAGTTAACATTTGCAGACAAATGAAAGGCTGGGGGCGGGAGATTGAGGAAACTCCGCATAGCGCCGCTTGACAGGACGGACGCGGATCACAAAAATATCAACACGTGAACGATTTATAGTGCGTTTTAACCTGTTAGGAGCCGCATGCATACCTCAGCTTCCGTCATTCAGGCCGCCCTTGCGTCAGATGTGTCGCAGAGAGGTGGTTCCGAGAAATGCACAGCGCCTGGATCAGTTGAGCCCGGCTATATAGAGCTGAATGCCCAGCCGCGTTCTGGGCCGTCTCCACGCTACACCCAACCGCCTGCATATGCGCCCGACGACAGCGACGACGACCTGATCACGTCGCGCGATATACGCCGGATGTTTGGCAACATAACCGATATGACCGTTTGGCGCTGGCTGCGGTCCCCAAAAGTGCAGTTCCCAAAGCCTACCCAGATATCCGGCCGAAATTACTGGCGGCGCGGCGATATCCGGCGCTGGCGAGAAGCGCGCCTCGCGACGGCTTGATGCAATGTCAGAAAGAAAAAGACCGCCCCGAAGGGCGGCCTTGTCAGCAACCATGCGCGTAAACCAGCCACGGAAGCGCGCAAAGAAAGGATAGACGGTGAATTATGTACTGCGTCGTGCGGATTGTTGCAACGAAAAACCCGCGCCATACTTAAAAATAGTTGAGCCGCCGCCACCTGATCTGGAGCCGTCCGCCCCGGCGACGGTGGTTGAGGCGTGGGGCGACGGCCTCGGCCTCGTCGTCGCCGAGCGCATCGAGGACGGCCGCGTCGCTCATGCGAAGACCGGGTTGGAAACATGGATCGTAGCAGCGCCGGCGGACATGCCAGGGCTCGCAGATCGCGTATCGCGGCATATCGAGGTTGTTACGATCATTCCCTCTGCATCGACGAGGGACGCGGCGGACGTGCTCGAACTGGCCCGGCGCTTGGAGGCGCGCGGGATCGAGGCGCGCATTATCGCGCGGGGCGCGTGATGCAGGTTTCGTCGAGCAGCTCCGGCGTCTCGCCGGAACCAAACCGGCCGCAAGCGAGCGACCTCAGCCTCAAGGATTTCGACTCGGCGGCCAGGTTCCAGGTGACGACGCCGTCGACCGGCGAGGGCGGCCAGCCGCACGCCGTGACGCCGCTGACGCCGAACGGCACGTCAGCGGCGCATGGCCACGTAAACGGCGGCGATGGGCCTACGATCATTAAACTGAAAGAGGATCTGGACAAAGCGTATGCGCCGTCGTCGGGCGCGTCAAACCAAACGGTGGCCGACCCCAAGAGCAAATTCAAGTTCCCCTTCGTCCGACATGATCAGATCAAGCTCAACCTCGATAACCAGTACCTGATCAAGGGGTTGTTGCCGGCGCAAGGGCTGGCCGTCGTGTACGGAGCGCCCTCATCGGGAAAGAGTTTCCTCACCCTTCACGCGATGCTTCACGTGGCCACCGGACTTGAGTATGCCGGCCGCAGGGTTCGTAAGGGACGCGTCCTCTATATCGCCGCCGAGGGGCAGGGCGCCTTCCGGAATCGCGTTTGGGCTGCGAAACAGGCTCTTGGCGTTCAGGCGGAGGATTTTATCCTTATAGAGGTTGCGCCGAACCTCGGCGCGCGAGCGGGCGATACGAATACCTTAATCAAAGAGATCCGCGCGCAACTGAGGCAGGGCGAGGCCCCGCCTGATGTTATTGCCATCGATACCCTTAGCCAAACGATGTTCGGCGAGGACGAGAACCAGGAAGGCATGGCGACCTTCATAACGAATAGCGGCACAATTCGGCAGGAGCTTGGCGGACTCATTTTTCCCGTGCATCACGTCGGCAAGGATGAGGGCCGCGGGATGCGGGGCTGGAGCGGCCTGCACGGCGCCTGCGATTGCGAATGGGAGACGCTTAATAAGGACGGGGAGCGGTCCGTTCACCTGGAAAAATACAAGGATGGCTTGGACGGAACCACGTGGAGATTTCGCCTTCAGCAGACTGAACTCGGAAAAGACAAGGATGGCGATCCTGTTACAACTTGCACAGTCGAAATAATCGGCGAGCCCGCCGAGGCAGGCGCCCGCGCTACTGTGAGTATTGTCCAGGCGATCGCCGATGAGCACCTGTTTCTTCATTTGCTCGACATGCTCACCTTGCAGGGCCGACACGTAAGCCCCAACCCTAGTGTAACCTACGCCCCAAGTGTTTTTGCCAAACTCCCGGAGGGCAAGGATGTAACTAAGAAGCGTTTTGAGGACGCGATGAACAAGCTTCTCAGCGCAAACAGGATTAAGGTCGACGAAGTCGGTCCGCTCTCAAAGAGACGTTCTATTTTAGTGAGGTTTCTATGAGCAAGCTTATGACGGAAAACCATCTTAGGTTGCAAAACAGGCCCTTCCAACGCCCTTCCAACGCCAAAATTGCCCTTCCAACGGCCTTCCAACGGCCTTCCAACGCACCCAAAAACCGCTTCCAACGGCCTTCCAACGCCCTTCCAACGGCCTTCCTTCCAACCCCCTTATACCCCCAAGGCGTTGGAAGCGCCGCCTTGGGCTCGCTGGAGGCTCGCCCGGCGGGCTTCCAACACGCCGAGCGTGCGCCGCTGGAATTGGTATTCTCATGCTGCGCGACACCCATGCGCACGCGCGTCGTGAGGCTGCCGTGAGACGCGCATGGCGGCAAATAATCGAGGCCGAAGCCCGCCGTCGTCTCTACAGCGGCGAGGCGCCGACATGGCGCGCGGCGCTCGCCGACGCCGACGCCGCCTTCAGGTGCGCCGCGAAGACAAAGAGCCGCGCCTGCCAGCCCTGCCAAGCCAGGCCCGTGTTCGGCCAGCGCCGTTGCAGGCTGCACGGCGGGATCCTTCCGGTCGTCACGGACGCCATAAGGGCGTTGCGGCGCGAGAAGGCGCAAAAGCAGCCGCGCGCGTCAAGGGGACGCTGGGCGCGGACGTCCACTTCCCTGCAGGCCGATGCGCCGCCGCCCGCACATGGGAGTTCCGAATGATGGGATCCCGCGAAGCGATTGAGCTGGTATGGCAGCGGCTGCGCGATCTCCCAAAGTTCGGCGTCAACGAGCCCGAGCATGAACCGACGATGGCGCGGCTTCCCTCGTCCTACGAGGCCGCCAAGCGCGCCCTCGCCCAATGCGACGCCATCGACGAATGCAAGGATTGGGCCGACAAGATGGCCGCGCTCGCAAGTTATGCGCGCCAGGCCAAGGACGAGGATCTGCTGCATCGGCGCGGCGGATACAGGCGAGGGCGCTGAGGCGGGCCGGAGAACTGTTGCAGCAGATCGATGCGCGCGGCGGTGACAGGCGGCCAGTTTAAGCGACGCTTGCGCCGACAATTTTGAAGGTAGCCGCACAGCGCCGCGCGCGATCTCGGCCCGAAGCAAGGCAGCAGGCGCAGGCCAGCCGCCCGTCGATATTCGAGCTGCGTCGAAAGCTTCGATCTGCCGACGATCACCGATCTCGCCGAGAGAGGGACGCAAAAGCAGCCGGAGAAGCATGTGCGCGAGATCCTTTTCAAAGAGGACGCCGGCGTCCCTTTTGAAAACGGCCGCGTCAAGGAAACGACGGTGAATTTATCGGGCCCGCGCGCTATATTGCGGGCGAGCGAAGCGGGAGTGCAGTTCATGGTGAAGCGTCATGCTCGACGGCGGAAGAAAGCATCCATGCAGAGCACGCAGACCGAGGCCGAGCGCATCGCTCTCATCCCGGGAGGCCCTGTAAACCCACATCGCGCCGCCCGCGATGACATCGATCTCGAAGACCGCGCAGCGACCGATCAGGGCATCGCGCTCGTAACCGGCGAGATCGTATCGACGCCCGTGCGCAAGCTCCTGATGCAGGGCCACGTGAGCCTCGAAGAAGCCGCCGCCGCGCATCTGTTCGCCAAGGATCACGACGCCGCCTATGCGTCGTCGAGCAACCCTCTCGGCAGCCTGTCCGCGGCCTGTACGCGCGTGGACGGCGGCGACGCCGACCCGGCCTCGCGCATGGAGCGCAAGGCCCACCACGGATTGCGGTTCCGGCGCGCGAGCCAGCATCTCAGATCCGAGTTGGCCTCCATCGCCAATGCGGCGATTCTGATGCACGTGGGCGCTGCGAATGACGCCGGCTTTACGAGCGTCGGCGCGGATCTGCTTCCAGGCGCGTCGCAACAGGAGCAGCGCGCGGCGGGCAAGGGCGCCGTCGTTCTGATGCTGCGCGAACTCGCCGTCTTCTACGGCCGCCGACGTCCGCGCAGGACACGCATCCTGTTCGAGGATGAACTCGCGCCCGCCACGCAAGGACGGAGTTGATCATGGCCAGAACCCCGAAATATCCAACGCCGCCGACCGACCAGGTGAGCTTCACGCCCGCGTCGGCCTCGCCGCGTCGCGCAGCGTGCCGTTTGCAACGCTTGCGGTAGGGGAGGCCAGCATGGCAAAATACGTCTTTGCTTCAAGATCGAGCAATCGGAGGTCATAGGCATGAGCGACGAGAGACGACCACTCGGGAACCGTAAGCCGCCCCGTGTTTCGCACAATGTGGACGACTCATGCCGAACCCAACCCCCGAGGCGCTGAGCGACGGCGTCGAAAGGCCCATCGTCCCCATTGATGTGAACGAGGCCAGCGCTGTTGCGCTTGCGCAGATAAAACGCTCGAAACTTCGATAGGTTTGCGAACTCAATTCGCATTCCGAAGGTCCGCCCGTCTGCATCGGTAAACACCATGCGAACGTGCTCAGGGCCTGATGGTTCAACGCGCGTCAATGCGCCGAAAGGAACCTCCGGGGGGATTTCGTTGCGGTGCTTTGCAATGACATCTGAAGCTTGCCCGACAGCCTTTGCTGCGATATGCACATCGAACCCGCGGCGAACCTGCCGCCTGATATCGAGAAACGACACATCCCCATTCGCATAAGCCTGGCCGCCCATGATGGCGTCGCGCATCTGGGGCGTGATGCGGAGGATCTGGTTGGAGCTCTCATTGTGCCGGTCTCTTCGGGACTGGAGCGCGGGAACGCCCGTGTACGGCTCGCTATGGGCCTTGCTGGCCTTACAAACATGAAGGTGCTACACGCATGAACGACAAACCAGATTTCGTCCTGAACGTCGGGAGCAGTTGCGACGCCATAGTCGAGGCGCTGGCGGCAGGGCGGCTTACGATATCCTCGCCGACTCTCACGAGGACGGTTGATCTCGCGCCGCCGTCCCCGTCGCCCGCCGGCGGCCCTTCGGTTGGCGCAATGATCCTGCAGCTGGACCCCGGCGCATCCGGCGCCGGAGAAGACGCCTACAAGCTGACTGTAATTGAGCGCGACGAGAACGGCGCCTCCGTGACGCGCGAACATCGGATCAAAATGCAATCCCGCTACGCCTCCATTGACTTGCCTGTGGTGAAGGAGGCCATGGAATACTGGTGCGCCTATCCGCAGTCGTCGCGCGCCAATGTCGTCGCGTTGTTCTTCAAGCGGCTCGACGGCGGACCGAATAACAATGAAGCCAAAAGAAAGCGCCTCCACCGTTATCTTCAACATTTTGAAGCGGGCCGGTAGGCGTCAAAATCAACTTGTCCCGGAATGTCCTTGGGTGAATAGCCGTCTCCTCTGCTAAAGTGTGCCCGTAATCATAACGAGGCGTAGCAATGCAGATTGAGACGATCACCTATCATCCCGCCGACGCGGGACTTCTTTTCCCGGTTTCCATTCAGCGCGGTCGCCGGTTCATCTTGAACTTTAACCGCCTATCAGATCCGTCATATGGGCAGTTCTTGGATCCCGGCTACTGGGCGCGCCATGAACACTTCTTGCGCCCTGACGACATCGTGCTCGTCACGGCCGAGCAGTTCACGCTCGAAATCGCGCTTGGCGATCCAGACGAAGAGGGCGGCTTCGCAACGAGGCTCATCAGCGCGCTATGGCATACGCAGCCGGAGCCGCAGTCATGAGCGGCGAAACCATCATCACCTGGACGCCCGAGGGATCGACGGCGCCCGTTCAAATCAGCCCGCGCCCGGCGACGACGGCCACGGCCTCCACCACGGGAGCGTCCCGATGAGCATCTTCATGCCCGCCTCCCTGAAGGGCGCTCTTGAGGCCCTTCCGCCCAGCGATCCGCGCGACCGAGATCAAGCCGAGCTTTGACCCCACGGGCGAAACGCTCCGGCCCGATCGCCGCGCCGCCGAGTCGTCAACCCGAGCCGCGTCCTCTTCGCGACGCCGACATCGCCGCCTACGACAGCTTTCAAGAGCGCGAAGCTCTTCGCCAGACCGCACGCGCGATCCGGGAGCAGCAACGGCGTGTCGAGCAAATCGAGGCGCTTCGCGACCGCGATATCAACGCCTACTATGGCACAACTTTTCGATCAAATTACGCGCGCTGACTGGCGCAAAGTAAGGACTCTCAAGATGTCTCTCACCAAGAAAGCAACCGCCCGCACGCACACCGAAGTGTTGCCGATGGGCTTCATCCAAGGTCTGGCCGAATATTCAAGGTCGCAATACTTCGTTTCCGTCCCGGCTAAATTTACGCTCGACGATTTTCTCGACCCTAGTTTCTGGCGCCATATCACATTCTTAAGGCCGAACGACCGACTTGAACTTGTCGCCGAGGACGGCTCTTGGGACGTGGACGCGCGAGTCGTAAGCGCGTCGCCGGGCTTCGCGGTCTTGCGGGCTTTGCGCGAATGGCGCGCTCCGACTGAGGCCCTGCAGGGCGAGCCGGCGAGCCGACCGTCGGCTTCGTGCCCGGGTCTGGCTGGCTGCTCTTTGGAGTGGATGGAAACCCGATCGCTCGCTTCGCTGACGAAGTCAGCGCCCGCTCCGCCTTGCAGGATCACATCGCGGCCTCGGGGTTCGCGGCGCTGTTGCCGGACCTGATTGAGACTCAGGCCGAGCCCGCGCCCGAACCCGCACTGGAGGCCGCGCGTGAGACACATCATCGTACAGCCGACAGGCTCGGTCGATTTCGTAAAGCAGGAAATGGACGCGTCGGGTACGTGGTTTCGGAGCCCGGCTCCCCAATGGTTGCCGATCATGATGCCGGACGTTCTGAACATTGTGGCGCGCGGCGTCAATTTCACGTTCTGCAGCTTCCGCAAGTTCGGCTTCATCGATCCCAGCTTCATCTCAATTCCGGGCGGCGCGAATTTCAGCGTTCAAATCTTCATGCCGCTGGGCCGCCGCTTCGGCGAAAATATTTGGGGCGCGATTACGTATTTTGACGCCTCGCAAGCCGCCCGTCGCGCTTGGCGACCGTTTCTCGACGAGCGACGGCGGCCTCAAGAAGCGTCTCGATCAGATCTTTGAACACTCGAAGATCGATCCGCTTCGCGACCTCGCAAAACGGCCCAGATATGAAATCTGGGTCCGGCATAACTGGGACGCCAGCATAGTCGCGCCCGGCCTTTTCGATCTGCCGAAATGGCAGCAAAATATCGATCCCGACGATCCTAACGCCGGCGCGAAGCTTCAAGCCCTACGCGCGCCGATGCCCGGCTCTGAATATCTCGCAATTCGGGCTCGCGAGCGTGCGGAGCGCGAGCGTCCGGCCGCGCTTGCGGACGCCGCCTTCAGCCGCCCGTAACCCTGCCCGAGCAGCCTGAGTGGCCCAAGCATGACGCATTCCGCTACGTCGGCGAAGAGCCGGATGTCCGGCTTCGTGATCTGGCGCCTGCGCCAGATCCAGATGCGTCCGCCGCGTCCGGCGAAACGTCCGAGGCGCCGGACAGTCCCGCGCAGCCCGTCGAGCCCGTGAAGGAAATGACCCGCGAAGAGCAGGCCGAGGCGCGGAAGCGCCGGGCCAAGGCCGCTAAGGCGACGCAGTCCAAGGTGCGCGCGGACAAGTTCAACGCCGAAAGCGCCAAGGATCATGCGGCTAAAGTCGTGCGGCGTCTCGAGCATGAGGGTCGTCTGTAAGATGGCCGAGGGTCATAGAAATTCGCTCGGGGTGAGCGAAGAGCCGGCGGCGGGCCCGCCTTCCCCGTCGCCGGCTCACTCTTCGCTCGCAAACCGCTCGAATACCTCCTCGGCTTGCGGACGACATCCTCACCGAAATTTCGGACGGCGAGTCGCTGAAGGAAATCTGCGAGCGCCCCGATATGCCGAGCCGCGGTCACTGTTTATCGATGGCTGCACGACAACGGAATTCGCAAAACGCTATCTATCCGCCGTCGAAATTCGCGCGCACATCGCGCGGACGAAATCTGCGAAATTAACGGCAAGCTTGCCGCGGGAACTTTGCCGCCCGCGGAGGCGAGGTCATTTCCGACAATCTGAAATGGCTGACGGCCAAGGAGAACCCGCGAAAATTCGCCGATCGGGTGATGCAGGAGTTCACCGGCCCGAATGGGAAAGACCTGTTTCGCGAGCGGCCGATGGACTTGAAAGAAACCGCTCGCTGGATCGCGTTCACGCTGACCGCGGCGGAGAAGGAACTGGATAAAGAAGCGGAGGCTCAACTAATCGAGATTGCGGGGCGCCTGCCATGAGCAACGACGACAAGTCTCGGATCCTCGATTACAGGTGGCCTGGCGTTAAGTACACGAAAAACTTGCACATGTTCTTCAGCATGACCGAAGAGGCTTTTGTTTTCGCCCTGGAGGACTGTGAAAACGACATCTCTAAAATCAGTTGGCCTCGTCTTTTCGGCTTTCTTTTTGACGAAGCGGGCGGGATCTCCGACGAAGACCTGAGAGATTTCCGGCTGCTCCACAGATGGGATCCTGATCGAGCCCACGTCGAGATCGAATACGCGATTCTTCGGGCGCAAGCGCAATGCGCCGAGGTTCTGCAGGAACGCAAACGCTCTTCTTTGTGAGGCTGCATGGCGGACGCTTCGGACGACGATTTCCAGCGCCTGCTCGACGAGCATGGCGCGCAGGCCGCGCCGGCTTCCGATAGCGACATCCGCCGCCAGTACGAAGCGCTTGGCGGCCAGCCTGCGCCTGCAATCCACGCTCCCGCACGGGGAGCGACCGTAGCTTGTAGAGCGCGACTTGTTCGGCGCAACGTTTCGATCCACGCTCCCGCACGGGGAGCGACACGGCGCCATGCCGGAAGATGGCAAACCAACGTCGTTTCGATCCACGCTCCCGCACGGGGAGCGACGCGCGGCGATCTGGCGCATGCCGGCGGATCGCATGTTTCGATCCACGCTCCCGCACGGGGAGCGACCTGCTTGGAGTGGCGGGCATAGACAACGCGAACAGGTTTCGATCCACGCTCCCGCACGGGGAGCGACTTCCCGGTTCGCCGGTGTGGAATCTCTTGGAGCCGTTTCGATCCACGCTCCCGCACGGGGAGCGACAATGGTTAGCCAAAGATAAGAACTTAATATGATTGTTTCGATCCACGCTCCCGCACGGGGAGCGACATCATCGCTTGCACGGCGGCGGTGTTCGGGGTGGCGTTTCGATCCACGCTCCCGCACGGGGAGCGACCACGCGACAACGGGAAAAGCGCGCGTTATGACGACGTTTCGATCCACGCTCCCGCACGGGGAGCGACCAGTTGCTAGGCATGGCGTGCACGGTCTGTTCATTGTTTCGATCCACGCTCCCGCACGGGGAGCGACGTTCCCTCATGAATGAGCCTCGCAGCCCATGCAACGTTTCGATCCACGCTCCCGCACGGGGAGCGACCAGCGCCGCGCTCCAATCGAGGCCGAGTAGTACTGTTTCGATCCACGCTCCCGCACGGGGAGCGACGAAAATGTCACAGTCGTAAATCTGTGTTGTATCGTTTCGATCCACGCTCCCGCACGGGGAGCGACTTTTCCTTGGTATTGATCGAGGCCATGAGCCGCGGTTTCGATCCACGCTCCCGCACGGGGAGCGACAGCCATTTTCGATTTTGGCTATGCCGACATAGACGTTTCGATCCACGCTCCCGCACGGGGAGCGACTTGCGTGCAAATTAATGCTGATGGGTTGGATAATGTTTCGATCCACGCTCCCGCACGGGGAGCAACTCGCCTCGCTCGTTTATTTAATAGAGGTAAGCGGGTTTCGATCCACGCTCCCGCACGGGGAGCGACGTGCACCCTTCTGCTGATAGAGATTATCGGCTTGTTTCGATCCACGCTCCCGCACGGGGAGCGACTGGCGCTTACATTGTTGGTCGGCTTACTGGTAGTCGTTTCGATCCACGCTCCCGCACGGGGAGCGACGATGGGCGAGAGATGCTCCTCAGAGTTCTTCGCAGTTTCGATCCACGCTCCCGCACGGGGAGCGACAGTCGAAGGATGCAGCAATCTGGCGTCTTATAGTGTTTCGATCCACGCTCCCGCACGGGGAGCGACATGCGTGCACGAGTACCCATGTTAATCCTCCTATGTTTCGATCCACGCTCCCGCACGGGGAGCGACGTTCCCACAGGCCCGACGTGATCGCGTATACCAAGTTTCGATCCACGCTCCCGCACGGGGAGCGACGCCCAAAAAGTATTGCAAGTTATTCAGGGGAAAGTTTCGATCCACGCTCCCGCACGGGGAGCGACCTTCCCGAGCGCGGTTTCGTATCTCCGATAGTGGCGTTTCGATCCACGCTCCCGCACGGGGAGCGACATCATCGCTTGCACGGCGGCGGTGTTCGGGGTGGCGTTTCGATCCACGCTCCCGCACGGGGAGCGACCACGCGACAACGGGAAAAGCGCGCGTTATGACGACGTTTCGATCCACGCTCCCGCACGGGGAGCGACCAGTTGCTAGGCATGGCGTGCACGGTCTGTTCATTGTTTCGATCCACGCTCCCGCACGGGGAGCGACGTTCCCTCATGAATGAGCCTCGCAGCCCATGCAACGTTTCGATCCACGCTCCCGCACGGGGAGCGACCAGCGCCGCGCTCCAATCGAGGCCGAGTAGTACTGTTTCGATCCACGCTCCCGCACGGGGAGCGACGAAAATGTCACAGTCGTAAATCTGTGTTGTATCGTTTCGATCCACGCTCCCGCACGGGGAGCGACCTTTCGCGCTTGGAAGTCGCGTGACGTTTACGGAAAGTTTCGATCCACGCTCCCGCACGGGGAGCGACTTGCCAGTTAGGCCGATGGCGTCCGCTACCTCTTTGTTTCGATCCACGCTCCCGCACGGGGAGCGACACGGTACTCTTAACCCTTTATACTCAAATATGGTGTTTCGATCCACGCTCCCGCACGGGGAGCGACGTAGCGCTGGTATGGCGCTTCGATCCTGTTCGTGTTTCGATCCACGCTCCCGCACGGGGAGCGACAGTTGCGCCGCGCCGTTCGCGGCTTGCTGCGGATCGTTTCGATCCACGCTCCCGCACGGGGAGCGACCCCGACTGATTGTCATAGATGACCGTGGTTGAGAGTTTCGATCCACGCTCCCGCACGGGGAGCGACACTCGGATGAGCACCGCTTACCCACCGTTGCGAGTGTTTCGATCCACGCTCCCGCACGGGGAGCGACTTGCCCGTGCAAGGCGTTCAAAGCGGGTCGATTGCCGGTTTCGATCCACGCTCCCGCACGGGGAGCGACGCCGCCTGCCGCCGCGCGGTTGCCAACCAATGCAAGTTTCGATCCACGCTCCCGCACGGGGAGCGACCACGCCAGCGTACTGCCTCATCATAGTCTCTTTGCGTTTCGATCCACGCTCCCGCACGGGGAGCGACATCTGACGACGACGCAAGCGCTCGAAGGAAACGGTTTCGATCCACGCTCCCGCACGGGGAGCGACGTCGGCTTTGATGTATTCCGCAACGAATGTCTCGTTTCGATCCACGCTCCCGCACGGGGAGCGACAGAATGCGTCTTCGGTCGATGCGATGGCGAGGTCGTTTCGATCCACGCTCCCGCACGGGGAGCGACCGCAATGTGAGCGGGCAAGCGGTAACCGCTTGGGAGTTTCGATCCACGCTCCCGCACGGGGAGCGACGTTCTTCTCGCATTGCATATCGTCCTCCATGGTTGTTTCGATCCACGCTCCCGCACGGGGAGCGACTCGAGACGCGGTGTCTCCGCCGCCTGCAGTTCTTGTTTCGATCCACGCTCCCGCACGGGGAGCGACGACTGGTGCGGCGCGCCCATGCCGAAGTCGAGGACGTTTCGATCCACGCTCCCGCACGGGGAGCGACGTGTGGATTGCGCGCTGGTGCGACCGGCAATTTGCGTTTCGATCCACGCTCCCGCACGGGGAGCGACCGAGCGAGGCGTTGATAGCAGCCACGCTTTGGGTTTCGATCCACGCTCCCGCACGGGGAGCGACAAAAGCCTCCGGGCTGAGCCAGCTTCAATTCGCAGTTTCGATCCACGCTCCCGCACGGGGAGCGACCGCTTGTGCCTTGCTTCGCCCTCAACGGCATCAGTGTTTCGATCCACGCTCCCGCACGGGGAGCGACAGGCGCATCCGCCAACACAGGAGAACATGATCATGTTTCGATCCACGCTCCCGCACGGGGAGCGACCTGCGACGCGCCGGATCTCTTCGCTGGCTCATTTGGGTTTCGATCCACGCTCCCGCACGGGGAGCGACCGGCCGATATCGGCAAGCAGCTCGACGCCATGCGCGTTTCGATCCACGCTCCCGCACGGGGAGCGACAACGCGACGGCGACATGGTACGCCAATCTCGTCCAGTTTCGATCCACGCTCCCGCACGGGGAGCGACTGTCACCTCTTTAATACATTGAATGCGTGGCCGAAAGCCCCCGATCAGCGCGAACCTCCCGTTTCGGAGCATAGGCGGCTGAAGGCTTTTCGAAGAAAGAACGAGATGTCTCACGATTTCAAAGAGCTGTTTTTGCGCGAACCTTCCGGAAAATGACGGCACGCTTGAGGTTCGCGCACCTAATTCTAAACGATCAGCGTTCCGCCAAGGTCGGCGGCCGGCTTCGCGCCAACATGCTCCACCTTGTGCCGCCAGTTCGCCCCGAGATGATAATAGCGCAGGCTGTCGTGCTCTGGATCGATGATGGCCTCAAGCCGCGCCTTGAGGCGTGTCCACTGTGCCGGATCGACCTCGATCTCGAAAACGGAGAACTGCACCCGCTGGCCGAAATCGCGGCAGGCCTTGGCGACCGACCGGAGGCGCGCCTTACCACCCGCTTCGATCGTGTTGACATCATAGGTCACAAGAACGAGCAAGATCGCCTCCTATTTCCAGAGCCATGGAGGATAGGCGTCGATGTCGCCTCTCAGGTGGCGGGCGAGCATCTGCGCTTGCAGATAAGGAACGAGGCCTAGCAGCGCTTTTTCATCAAGGAAGGGATGCTGGCGCTCGTCCTTTTTGCGCTCCTGCCAGGCGGAGAGGACCACTTTTCGGCTTTCGTCCTTAAGGCGGACAGCGCCGCTTTCCTCGGTGACGAAATCGGCGGGCTGAAGCTGCTGACGGTTGATCAGCGTAAGCGCCAGCCGGTCGGCTAGCACCGGCCGCAGCTCCTCCATGAGGTCGAGCGCCAGCGACGGGCGCCCTGGACGGTCGCGGTGTAGAAAACCGACCGCCGGATCGAGGCCGACCGTCTCGGCCGCCGAGCGGCAGTCGTGGGTCAGGAGCGTATAGAGAAAGGACAACAGCGCATTGATGGGATCGAGCGGCGGCCTGCGTGAGCGCCCGGTCCAGCGCAGTTCAGGGGCGCGACTGAGGATCAGATGGTCGAAGACGGAGAAGTAAAGGTTCGCCGCTTCGCCTTCCGAGCCGCGCATGGCGTCGACGCTGTCGTCCTTTCTTTCGACGCGGGCGACGATGTCGGCGAGGCGGTTGACGACGGCGTCGATGGCAGCCTTTTGGTCGGGTGTATAATCGTCGCCATGGTCCCGCAGCGCGCGCATCAGAACGGCCCGCTGATTGGCGACCTTGCCTATCACCAGCGAGCGGACGATCTCCGTCGGCGCTTCGGAGACGCGATATTGAGCACGGCGCAACAGGACGTTGCCGCTCACCGGCCCTTCCACGCGGGCTTGAAAGCGACCCGCTCGGTCGAGCAGAACGATGGTGATGCCAGAGGCCGCGCAAGCGCCGATCAGCGCAGGCGAAATATAGATGGCGCCAAACAGCACCAGAGATGACAGCATATGGAATGGGACGCGCGCCCGTTCCGCGCCGTCCACCTCGGCAACGAGGTTCTCGCCGTCCTTGCGAAGGCTGGCGCCTTCGGTGGTGATGTAGACGGTGTTCAGCAGCCTCTTCATCGGCTTTCTCCCGCAAGTAAGCGGTCGACCATGCGACGCCGCCAGTCGAGGACGGCGCGGCCGGCGATTTCCGGCTTGCAAAGGTCCGCGAGCGAGCAGGCACGGCAGCGGCTGCGTTGCTGCGTCGGAAGTGGAGTCAGACTAGAGGAGAACACGTCCCGGAGCGCTTCGATGGTGGAAAGCGTAAACGCTCTGAGATCGCTGTCGAAGACAACCTCCGTTCGCCGCTTCGTCTCGGCGTAGAAGAGCGCTCCGGCAGGCACGCTCTGACCGGTCATATCCTCGAGGCAAAGCGCCTGCGCACAGAGCTGCACCTCGTCGGCGCGATGGAGCTTCGGCTTGCCGCGCTTGTATTCCACCGGAAACGCGACCTCGCGGCCGCCCTCCGCATGGAATTCGACGAGATCGGCAACGCCGGCAATCCCAAGCTGGGGCGAACTGATCGCGAGGGCGGTCACGCGCCGCACGCCGCGAAGCCGCCGGCCGCCCGGCTTGTCGGCGGCGACGTGCAGAACGTGCCCCTCTGCGGTAAAGCGGTTGTCCTCCCAGAGACGTTCGAGATGGATCAAGGCCGCCTGGCGGAGGCAGTATACCGCGTGCTGCAATGCGGAGAGCGGGATGGGCTCTCGCTCCCCGCTCAATGTGCGGGGCCCGGCATCCTCCGTCACAGCCGCTCGATGATCTCGATGCCGTCGGGCAGATTGGCGCGGTCGATCTCAATGATGTAGTCGGAGAATTTGCGGGCAGGCGCCGCGTTGCCGATCCCTCGATCCTCCACGTTGCGGAACTCGCCGTCGATATTGCGGCCAACGCGGACGCGCTCGAACAAGGCGTGAGCCGGAGCGTTGCCGAGGGCGGAACCATGCTTCAAGACGATCAGCTTGCGGCTTGCCATCTCGCCGCGCGCGGCAGAGTGGTCATGCTCGAACATGTCTGTCAGCGCGGTGAGAAGAAGCTCGAGATCCGCCTCACCGAAGCCGGTCCGCTCGGCGAGCTTGGCCGAAATGAAGCCGTGAGCGCGATAGAGAGCATAAGGCACGATGTGCTTGCGCCCCATGGTGCGGTTGTCGGTGCGGTCGACACTGTCGTCTCCCTCGGCCTTCTGTTTCTTTTCGGCTTCATTGGTGGCGGCCATGCGCGTGATGGAGATTTCCTGCGGCACGATTGGCTCGATCGATTGGGCGAAGGCAATCTGAACTGGGCCGCGCACCTGGCCGCAGTTGACGCCAGTACTCATGACCGCGCCGAAGGTGCGAACGTCGAAGAAGTTCCGGCACATGAACTCGTTGAGCTTCTTCGCCTCGGCGTCGTCCTTTGGATTGAGCTTCGCGTCCTTTTCCACCTTGGCGTCGCCGGGGCGCAGCGCCTTGTAGGCCTGCCGGTGCTTATCGTTCAGAATGGCGCCATCCTGAACGTAGATGTGTCGCCCCTCTACGCCGGCATGGGCAAATTCGACGTAGTTGCGGATCTTGCGCTTGAGGCTGACGTCGGAGACGAGGCCGAAGTTCGTTTCCGGATCGATGCGCGGCATGTTGCCGGCGTCCGGGTCGCCATTGGGATTGCCGCGGGTGACATCGAAAAGCAGCACGAAATCGTAGCGATTGGCAATGGCGGTCATTGGTCGGTCTCCTCGACGGGCGTGCCGGTCTTGGTGGATTTGAAGAATTCGTTGCGCTGGTGATAGTAGCCGAGGCCGAACAGGGCCTGGTCTTCGGCGGACAAGGCGCTCGGGAAGGGATCGGCGGCCGGGTCCATCGCCCCCATGATTTCGCCCACCAGCTTTTCGAGGTTGACCTTTCGGCCGGGCGACTGCTTGCCGATCTTGCTCAGATGATTGGCCGAGCCTTTGTCCAGCAGCGCAAACACCTTGCGCGGCTGCGCCGATGCGGAACCGTAGAACTTGTCCTTTATGGTGGCGTTGACCTTGCCGCCCAGCGCATCTGACTGGATGCGCTCGTAGACGGCGAACAGGCGGCCAAGCTGATAGCCTTTACTTGGATAATCGGGCTTGAGGGCCACGGGCGTATCCTTCCTGTTGTTATTGCGAATAAGCAGAGCTTTCAGGATCGCAACCCGCAGCGCATTGACGTCCTTGTCGGCGCGCAGCCTCATCAGAACGGTCGAAAGCAGCGTCTGCGGGTAGCGAGCGCCGGCGAGGATCGCGCGCATCCATTCGCCAGCGAGATTGGGCGGCACGTTCTCGCGCTTTTTGAGGACTGCCGTTTCGGCGAGATATTTCCAGAGCGCCGGCTGACCGTGGCGTGGCGGCGGCTCGATCCGCATTTCGGTAAGGAAGCGCTGATAGTTAGCGGCGATGGCGCCGAAATCGTCCTCGAAATAGAAGCGGATGGAGAGGCGCGCGGCGTTGGGGGCGAGACCCAGCACATGAAAGCGGACGCCTTCGGCCAGTTCCGGCGCGACTGATGCGAGCGGCTGGCCCTGCCGGATCATGTCGAGCTTGGCGTGGATCTTCGCAGCCTGCGTGGTCTCATCGATGCGAGCCGTCTCGCCGCCGTCGTCCCAGAAACCGGCGAAGATGTTTTCGGCTTCCAGCGCCTTGTCGGCCTCCGACGCGTCGGCCCAAAAGACGACGGAGGCGTCGCCGATCTGGATGCGGTGGCCACTGTCGCGTTCGAGGAAACGGTTTAGTGCGGTGGTGTAAGCGAAGGCGGCGGCTTCCGAAACTGGCGCGTTGTCACCCTGCTCGTGGCCATAGGAGGTGAAGGCGTCGAGGTTGAATGAAACAATGGACGCGCCCGCAGACTGAGCGCCCCAGACGTTCTTGATCGCGGGATGAAGCCGCGCCACTGGCGCGCGCTCGCCGGAAACAAGGCAGATCGCATCCGTCTTGTCGCCCTCCGCCGACAGCCGCGCCCAGAGGGCCTTGGCGCCCGGCCGTTCGTGAAGGCGAATATTAGCCTTGCGGTCGCTTTCGAGGCAGAACACCACGTTCTGGTCGAGTATGTCTTCGGACCAGCCGAGTTCGGTAAAATGCCGGGGGAACCATGTTTTCAGAAAGGCGACGAGAGCCTTGAGACCTGGATCGGTCGCACCTCTGAGTGCTTCAAGATGGTAGTCTCGAAAGGCACTGTGTCGGCGGCCAGCATCCTTGCCATCGTCACCGCTCACTCCCAGCGCGTAGGCAGAATTGTCCCAAAGAAAAAATGAGCGTGGTGTAGTTCCAGGGCGCTTGAAAGACGCTGGCACAGGCATGATACGCGGCGTCCGCTTCCGGTCGTCGTGACGCAGGTCGATCGGCGTTGATGCAACCGTTCCGTCCTCGTTGAGCGGGATCAGAAAGCCGATCTTCTCGGACGAGAAGCCGAAAGGGGGCGCATCGGGCAGACGGTCGTAGGCCTTAGCGAGAGAGGCGAGGATGCTCATCTGCGCACCTCCGGCGAGGACGGATGCGGCGCCTTCATCACGCCATCTCGAAGCTCGGCCCGAAAGAACAGCGACGGTCGGCCGGGTTCGGCGTGGTCGATGTCGAACAGCATGAAGCCGAGGTCGCGCGGCGCGCCGAAGCCGAGCGAAGGCGTTCGGTGTTCAGGGGCGGCCATGGGCGGCGGCGCCTCCGGCGGCAGAAGCTCAAAACGGGCGTCGAATTCGCGCGTGCCGAGGCAAGGCTGATGGAAGCACTGGCCGCGTTCGGCCCGGCGATTGAATGTGTCGAGGTGCTTGCCCTCGTTATCGTCGGCGCCTGCGCGCTCGGTCAGTTCGAAATGGGCGGCGATCACATAGGCGACATCGACAAGCACGGTGGCGGCGCGCTGCTGGCGGTCCTCATCCACCAAAATCTGCAAGTCGGCCAGATCGCCTCGGTTCATCGCTTGTTTGATCTTGCCAGCCGGAGCCTTGTGGCCCACCTCGTTGCGGCGGATCGACTGGAAGCGGATCGGCTTCAGCACATGAACCTCGTCGACGATCCAGCGGATCGCCGGCTTCCAGTGAATGGCTTCGAGAATGCCCCGCGCGGCGGACGGAGTGAGAACGTCGTAGGAGAAGCGTTCTACCTTCATCTCCGGCCGTGTGAAGCAGGCACGCTCGCCCGCGATAAAAAGCTTGATGCCATACGCCATTGGGGCTGCCTCCTCCCTAAATGAATGTCTGGTCGTCGCCGAGAAGATCGCCGTCTTCCCACACCAGCCCGCAGTCGGGTTTGTAGAGATGGTGCGCCCGCAGTACTGCGAATTGATCGCCGCGGATACCCTCAGCCTCAAGCGTCACATGGCCGTTCGCCATGAGGAGCGCCCGCGCCTTCGGGGGCAGCTGCACGATGTAGCCCTGCAACTGACGGGCGACCTTGCCGGAGGGAATTTTGGGATTTGAGAGATCGGCGATCGCCTTTGCAGCGGTCTTGTCTTCCTTCGCAGCTGTCGCGTCTCTCGGCACGATCACCGGCAGAAGACCGCTTTCGATCATGCGGAATTCTTCGCCGACCGTGCGATAGGCGAAGTTCGTGCCGGTGGCGTCGATACTGAACTTATTGAGGATGCCCTCGCGATCCAGTTTCGGACCGGCGCGCCAGAATACCTCTTCGAAATAGTCTTGAATCGCAGCCGGCATGAACAGATCGGCGTGCTTGTTCTTGATCCGCTGGAAATCTCCAATCAAGCCTTCGATCTCGCGGGGAACCGTGTAGCCGACCGGCTCGAAAATTGTGACGATGCTCTCGTTCTGATCGCGTAGCCCTTCGCGGTTGCAGCGGCCGGCGGCCTGCGCGATCTGGTCCAGCCCGACCTCAGCGCGGAAGACGCGAGGAAAATCCACGTCGACGCCGGCCTTGATCAGCGAGGTGGCGATCAGCCGACACGGGCGGCTACACCTAAGCCGCGAGCGAACGTCTTCCAGGATCTGACGGCGGTGCACCGCATATTGCCGCGTGGTGAGATGGAGAACGCCTTCGAGCCCGGCGGCGACAGCCTCGCGATAGAGGTCCAGCGCATGGGCGCGGCTGTTCACGATGACGAGCGTCTGTTGCTCACGGCTAAGCGCTTCCACCAGCGCTGCATTGTCCGTCGGCCCCGCGAATTCCAGCCTCGTGCGCCTGAGTTCGCGGGCAAGGTCAGCCGGGTTCGGCGCCAACTCCCGGCCATCGAGCGGAAGGCCCGGGAAACCGTCACGCAGACCTAAAGCCGGCTGAGTCGCCGTGCACAGGACAACGGTGCACCCGTAGTTCCCCGCCAGTTCCTCTATAGCGCGCAGGATCGGGATCAGCAGGTGACGCGGCAGGGTCTGAGCCTCGTCCAGAACGATCACCGACCCAGCGATATTATGCAGCTTGCGGCAACGCGAAGGCCGCGCCGAGAACAGGCTCTCGAACAACTGCACGGTGGTGGTGACCACCACAGGCGCCGCCCAGTCCTCCATGGCAAGGCGGAGCTTGTCGCGGCTCGCCCGGCAATTCGTCTTTTCCTCGTCGATGGCGGAATGGTGCTCGAGCACGACATCTTCGCCGAAGAGATCGCGGAAAATTCCGGCGGTCTGATCGATGACCGAAGTGAAGGGAATGGCGTAGATGACGCGCCGCATGCCGTGAACCCGGGCATGGTCGAGCGCGAAGGCGAGCGAGGTGAGCGTTTTGCCGCCGCCGGTCGGAACCGTGAGTGTGAAGAGCCCCGGCGCTTCAGTTGCCTTGCAGCGCACAGACGCGAGAACCCGCTGGCGCAGACCGTTGACGGGTGTGTCACCTCCGCGTTCGGCCTTGCACGTGAGTTTTACGTCGAGCCGATCGATGAGCGACGGCAAGAGTTTTGTGAGTTCGGGCCAACTCCGATCGGCCGTCCGGCCTTCGATTCGATTGTAAAAGGCCTCGGTGTCCTTGAAGTCGGCGTCCACGAGACAGGAAAACAGCATGCGCCCAAGAAAGGAGAGGCGAAACGCACCGTTGATTTGGCTCTTGAAAGCAAAAGCTGGCGCCAGATTGCACGCGTCGACGGCCAGTTCCAAGCGCCAAGCTGGGTCTACACTTGCGAGGTCGCTCGTTTGGAGTTGTTCACTCAAGGATGATGCATCGCCGATCCGGTCCGGCAGGCCAGCGTGATGGCCCGCGATAGCGTGGGCGATCAGTTCAGCTACCGCCTTCTCGCGCGGCTTTTCCGCGAGCGAAAGGATCAGCGCCGCACCTGCGATAGAATGCTCGACTCTGATGGCGTCGCCATCCAGCCGTCGCTGAAAATCGCGATGATACTTTCCAAGGTCGTGCAGAAGTCCTGCAATCCGTGCTGCTCGTTCGCATCCGCAAGGCTCCGCAAACAGCGCGGCAAGCTCCGCCACTTCTGATAAGTGCTGCGCGAGGGGCTGCCAGTCGCCCTTGCTGGGGTCCTTTGATGAATGCGCAAAATACATGGTCAAGCAATCGATTATGAACGCAACCGATTATGCCAGACACGCGCGCTCCATGTTTTGTATTCTTTCACATTTCCACAGCGAATTGGTTTTTCGGACGCCCCTCGCATCGGCCGCAACTCGCCGCGGCCATGGAATTTTCCCGGAGCGGCGACAATGACGTTGGGCGGTTACTTTTTGGGCGGGACGATGCCCCCGTCTTCGGTGAACTTGACGCCCACCGCTTCAAAGGTTTGGCGCAATACAATCAGCGTGGAAGGCACGGGCGCAGATTGCCCAGTCTCAAATCGATTGATCGTGGTGACGCCGACTTTTGAGCGAGCAGATAGATCACGTACGCCCCATTCCAGAGCCGCACGAGCCATACGGCATTGTGTGGGCGTAAGTGTCGGTGTGCTCATGGGATAACACTATAAACGCCCCCCTCTTGACGCAAGTTAACCGTCCGGTTACGGTGTGGTCGTCCGATAATATAAAAACCGTCTCGCGCCATTTAGCGTCGAAATCCACAGATTTCGGCGACCGGCGGAGCCTTGCCTGAAGGGAGCATCGCGTTGCAGCTTTCCGTCCCAGAACTGGCCACGGCCAAGAACCTTCTGCACCGCGCCCATGCGCTTCTCGCGGGGGTGAGTTCGTCATTCTTCTATGCCGGCGATGCGCGCCACGTCGGCTCGCCTTAATGAAATCGCGAACCGCGTCGCCGACGAGATCCAGCACGTCGACAAGTTGACGACGACGACGAGCGAGAATAAGCCATGACCGCCGGTCACACCCGGAAAAACAGTCAAGAGCGAATTGCCCTCGATCTCAGATGTTTCGCGCCTCAAGCCGGCGAAACCTAGGCTTTATTAACCGTAAGCTTCGGTTTTCGCGATCACGCCCAGCTCTCGCCCTTTAAGGTCGGCTTGTTCGAATTATGTTCGTGCTGTCTGTACCAGCGCGAGTATTGCGTATGCTTCCTGCGACACCGAAACAGCGCCGCGTCGAGCGCTTCCTTCTCGAATATATCCTCGCCCATGACGGCGTCGCGCCCTCGGTTCGCGAAGTCGCTGACGCGATGCAAATGTCTCTCAGCGGTGCGCATGGCCTGCTTGAGCGCCTGCAGGCGCGTGGCCGCATCCGCCGCATGCCGGGCAAGGCGCGCACGGTGCAAGTGGTGGCGCCGTGCTGAGCAGCGCACACGCAGCGCTACAGCGCTCACGCCCGCGCCGCGATATTCATGATGAGATCCGCGGACACGAGCTTACGATCATAAGGGTTCTCGGGATCCAATGGCCGCCGAAAAATCACGCCACGCATATCAACTGCCCTTTTCCCGACCATCCTGACCGGAACCCGTCCTGGCGATGGGATTCGAGAAAAAATCGATGGTATTGCAGTCGTGACCACGGCGTCGGTGGCAACTCCGCCGTCGACGCCGTAGCGCTCATGCTTGGCTGCGATTTCAACACCGCGGCGAAATGGTGCAGAGGGACTCTCTTCGGAGACACGGCGCCGTCTTCCTTCACCGTTAAGGATCGCGCCGCCCGCGACGCCGAACGGGAGGAGGAGAAGCGCAAGAAGCAGGAGGAGGATGAGGCGCGTTTGAGGGCCGTTCAGGAGAAAGCGCAGCGCTGCGTGGGAGGGCTTTGCCCCGCCGATCTGTCCCAGCCCTATTTGGTGCTCAAGAAGGTGGGGAGCCACGGCGTTCTTCAGATGTATGATCTGCTCGTCATTCCGATGAAAGACCTTGAGGGCAAGATTTGGAACGCGCAATTCATCAAGGTCGTCGGCCGGCGCAGCGAGAAGAGGTATTACAAACACAGCCGCAAAAAGGGGCTGGCGTTCAGGATCGGAACCCCCGGCAAGTTCGCCGTCATCGTGCTGGCCGAGGGCTACGCAACCGGCGCTTCCATCTTCGAGGCGACGGGCCTTTGCGTCGTCGTATGCTTCGACAAGGGCAACATGATCGAGATCGCACGATCACTGCGGGCCAAATACCCTGACGCGCGGCTTCTGTTCGCCGCCGATGACGACCGCAAACCCGATGGAAGCAATCCAGGCGTGGACGCGGCGACGGCGGCGGCCGTCGCCGTAGGCGGCATCGTCGTCGCGCCGGACTTCGGCCCAAACAGGGAAGAGGACTGGAAGGACTTCAACGACATTGCATACCGCCTCGGCCCCGATGCCGTCCGCGCGCAGATCATGGCCGCTCTCGATGTGTCCGCCGCGCCGAAGTGATGGGCCCGCTCGCCACCACGCTCTCTATCGTTGAGCGCGCCCGTGGGGAGCGCGTTCATCTGTACCGCGTCATGGGCCGCGTCCTCTGGGACGGCAAGCCCTCGCCGAAGTCTCGTCGCAGATCTGCGCGCGTTCCAGCGCGAGCTGGCCACGCTGTTCTCGCAGCACGTCATCGAATTCGAAGCGCTCGCCTTTCGGTTTTGGTGCGAAGGCCGCTTTGTGGAGCCGGCCGACTGCTGCGCCGCCGCCGCCCTCGCGCTCGGCATGTCGGGCGGCGCGGAGTACCATATCGCCAAGGTGGAAAGGCCGGTTTGAGCACGATGACGAAGCCGCTTGTTCTGGGCGCGATGCCGATCTATGACGACGCCATGGCAGAGAAGACGCAATACGCCTTGTGGCGACAGCATATGGGCTGGACGCATGAGCGCGCAGCTCAGGAGCTTGATATAAGCGAGTTGCAATCGAAGAATTATGAGCGAGGAGCAGACCGTTCGCGTGGGAATATTTCTAAGCCACCAAAATCAGTACGCTTACACATGCGGCTTCTTGTGGATAAGCTTGATATAATACCATGGCCTGAATAGAGTTACTGTGATATTGCTTTTTTGAACTTGCAATTGTGCAACCGCTGCACTATGGTTGGAGCCATGAGAGATGGCCCAACCGAATGCGCCTCCCATGGGAACCGCCAAACAAAGGGCATGGCACCGGGAAGCGCAGGAGCCCCACAGGGGCCAGGGTAAGCAGACATCCTCGATCAAGAGCGCCTTCCGGCGCAGCCGGTTGCCGTAGCCCCCCGCTGCGGCGCTGCGCCCTGGAGGCTTCCAAATGGATAAAGAACTCTCTGCTGCGGCGGGACTTGCGCTCGCGCTCGTCGTCGCAACCTTCATCGGCCCGTTCTTCGCCGGCATCGTGATCGGCGTCGCCGCCGGTTACACCATCGCGGATAAAGGCGCGATGGCGGCTGCGATCTGGACGAAGGCGCGCCCGCATCTGGACGCCGCGGCCACGCAGGCGAAGCGTCTCGCCGGAGCGAAGTAGGTTCGAAAGCCATCGCGGTCGCGGAGCGATCCGCGGCTGCGCCGGAAAGCGCTCTCCGATTTCATCATGATCAGATTGCAACGGCGGCCAGCGATGGCCGCCTGTTTTGTCTCTTTTCATAGAGACGCCCGGCGCGCGAGCCAACACGCGCCGGGCCTGCAACGTCCATTCCCTGAAAGGCTCGGACATGCACACACAAAATACTGCTTCGCGCCCTTGGGCGCAAATCTCGCTGGGGATCCCAGCCATCGTGATCATCGGCGCCATCGCGGCGGCGATGAACTGGCGGTTCGGCCAAACCTTGGGCCACACCGAACTCGACGGATATCTCTTCGGAGCGTTAGGCGTCAGCCTGGTGCTTCTCAATTGGGTTCTGCCCGGCGCGGCGGCTCACGCTGCTTCTCGCCGGGCAAGGCTGCAACAGGCGGCGTGCATCTTCCTCTGGATCGTGTGCGCCGGCTACACGCTGGTTTCCAGCGTCGGCTTTTCGGCCGTGCACCGGGCAGAGACCGGCGCCGACCGGCAAGAAAGCCTAGACCGCTACGATCGGGCGAAGGCCGAACACGAGCGGTTGATGGGCGAGCTGAAAGCCATGAAGGCATCGCCGAAATACGAGGCGGCCGCCGGATGCGCCGACGTGCGCAGCCGGCAGGCCGATTTCTGCGCCGAGGTGAAAGCCAAGGCGGACGAAATCAAAGCCGCCAAGCGCGACATGGATGCGGGCCGCCCCGCTTCCGTCGACCCGCAAGCCGAGACGCTTGCGTCGCTTACCGGCTTCAAGATCGAGCAAGTCTCGACCGCGCTCGCTATTTCGGTCGCCGTCGTCATGGAGCTTGTCAGCTCGCTTGGCTTCTTCGCAGTCGCGCACGCCGCGCCTTTGCCTAGCGCTAGCCTAAGCGCATCGCCAGCGACGGCGCCGCCGCCCGTTAGCAGCCCTGTCGTGAAGCTCACGCCGCTTAGCGCTACGGACGTCTCCGCTGCGGCGAAGGCCCTTGCGAGCCGCCCGCGTCCAGGCCGCCGTAAAAAGCGCACTGGCGCCGCTCTCCCGCCTCCGAGCGCTACGGAGGCGGAACTGCCCGCGCCGCGTAAGAGTTCGCGGGCGAAGGTGTAGCGCTAAACGATGAAGCCCCGCCGGAGCGATCCGAGCGGGGCTTTTTTGTGCGCGGGATCTGGTGCGCCGCGCCCTCCACGGGAAGCGCTAATGTTCAGTCACGCGCAGATTGGAGTTTTTTAACAAACTTGAGCTATTAAGACGCCGACGCCCGGCGGGCCGGGTACGTTTTAGGAGCGAGTAAAATGGCGAGTGAATCCACCTTGCGGCGACGCCTCAAACAAATGGGCTATATCGCGCGAAAGTCCCGGTGGCGTCGCGACAGCGTCGATAACCATGGCGGATTTCAGATCATCAATCCGTTCTACAACGCGATCGTCGCCGGCGTGCGCTTCGATCTGACGCTCGAAGATCTCGAAGAGTTTTGCAAGGCGGATTGAGGGCTGCTCCTGCGAGGGGGGCGTTCAGGAACGAGCCCATATGATCTGTGCGCTGGGTGTAGTGGAGACGCAGCACCCGGCTGTTCATTGCCACTAATTACTTAATCACTCTGGTAATCCCTTTGCGCCGGTGGTAAGGCTAAAATTCAGTCTGCAGTATGCGCCACGTTACAGGTTGGACTGGGCAAATGTCCAAGATCATCACCTGCAGCCAATGCGGTCAGAAAAATCGGGTCCCGGATCGGCCGGGAACCGCAAAATGCGCTCGCTGTAAAGAAGTCGTGGCCATGAACTCGGCGCCATCAAGGCTTCTTTTATTGAGTTTACCGACATCCCTGCTTGGTGAAATATTCATTTGGGCGTTTTTAACGTTTCTCTATTTCAAAATAGTGTTTGACCTATTATTCCCTTTAGATTTTCCAAGATTTGCGGCTGCGCTTATGGGAGTTATGACAGCGATCTGGACAGTATTGTCAGCAAGGTTATATGTCGTAACTCCAAATATTATCCTAGTAACGTCATTTTTGCTATTAAATTCTCTGTATTGCCTGCTTATCGGTGGAATCATGCTTGGCTTTGCGAGATGGAACTATGATTTGCTACGCCTATATGCCCATCCTAACTCCCCCCACCACGATAAGCTGATACTGGTCTTCGCGCTTGCCAGCGTCCCTATGACAATCCACTTCCTGATTTACGTATATGGCCTATTAAGCCGCGGGCGCTATTCGCATTCAGGGTCTCATGCCCGCAAAGTCAAGCTTAGGATCAGCCGCCCTTTGGTTTCTAAAATTTTGCGCGTGACTGGAGCTGCCACCATTCTTACGGGGGTAGCAGGAACAGCGATATTGATCCTTGACGAAGAGCAGGCTCTCAACCCCCGCCGACAATTGTTTGCTCCCGCGACCGCGACGGATCATAGCCGAACAAGGGAAGATTGCGAGACATGGGAGCAGCAACCCTGCACTTTATTCTCAGGCGGCTTCTGGTGGTCTCCTCGGCAGTTTGAACAATATGCGCCCTCGGCAAAGAAACCCGATGTTGTAGCTGCGCCCAACAGTAGAATACAAGATGATGATCTGCTACCCAGCATTTTCCGAGCTGGCATCATTAGGCACAGAGCGGATAATGCACTCGCCCCTTTGAGGATTAAGACAGCACCGGGATCGCGCTATTTCTTCAAGTTGGTTAGTAGGGAAACAAATCAGGAGGAAATGGCAGGATTTATCGTCGGCGGGACGCCCTTCGAGGCGAAAGTACCTCCAGGGACATATGAGCTTAGATATGCGGCAGGAGCTACCTTTATAGACGAAACAGACTATTTCGGACCTGAGACTTCCTTTTCAAAAACTATCAATCCACTTTCATTCTCTATTTTCGGCAACGAAGTTCGTGGCGTTGAAGTGGAGCTCATCCTTCAAAAGGATGGCAATTTGCACACTCGAACCATTTCCAAACAGGATTTTTGATGTCTCCGAAGCGATTAGTTTCGTTAGGACCGGCAAGAGCCGCGCCGGCGGTAGGAGAAAGTCCGCTGCACTCCAATCGCGTCTAACGGTTCAGCCAAAATGAACGACTGCTCCACATAGATCACGGCTCCCGAAAGACAGGCGCTTCTCTGCGCTCGCCAAGCTGGGAATGGAACGCGAGCATGGCGGCATGTCCAAGGCCGCCGCCGTCGATCAAGACCACCGGCTTGCCGCAAGCCAGCGTGGCCCCCACAGGAATGAAAGACCAGCCCCCGAGACCGGCGGCTTTCTCAGAACCGCACAGCAGCCCCAGGAGGCGCGTAAGCCGCGCCCGGCACATCGCGCGCTGCAACCCGTCATCCTTTCCTGCACGGCCCACGCGCGGCCTGAGCACGGCCTCGATTGAGCAGGCCGACAGAAGGAAGACGGTTCCTTTCGTCGTGATCAGCGTGATCTGGTAATCTTGCACGATGCCCACGCCCGCCGCCGTCGAGCCGCCCACGCCCGAGAACGTCCACCTCTACCGAGCCGCGGCGCTGGCCTGGCGTAACGCATGGCGCGATGAGCTTCGCCGCAATGATGGTAATCACAGGCTCGCCAATCCGCACCTGCCGAACCATGCCGCGGCGCTCGCCGTGCAGGCGCTGGCGCCGGATATGACGTATGAGGGAGCGTGGCGGCTCGCGGATAAGGCCGTGTCCTGGGCGGCGCAGGCGCATAGCGCATGGATGCGCCGCTAACGGGAATAAGCCCGCCGGTCGAGCTACGGCATCTCCATCGCGTCCGAGCGCCCCAATAGCCAATCGATGCTCACGTCGAGCCGATCCGCGATCTGGGCGAGCCGGTGGACGTCGAGGGCCTTCAGACCGGAAAAGGCGAGATTAATGCTGCGCCGGCTGCCGAGGCCGATGCTGGCGCAAAGCCTGTCGTGCGTCATGCCTCGTAACCGGCATGCTTCGGCGAGGCGATCGCGGAAGACGCTGAAATCAGATTGCATAGGCGCTGAGATGCGTGTTGGACGCGCCTTTGCAAGGCTGGCTTGTGACGATGTCGCTGATCTGCGCCGACAAAGGAAGCCGACGTCGTCGATCCTGATCGGGCCGCCGGAAGGCCGTCCAGGCTGTGGAGAAAGGCCATGGCAACGAAATTTGCAAAATGTTGCCATCAGCGTTGCCATGGAAAGAAATGTTGTCGTGGCAACCTTCTAGACTTTTAGTCTAACCCCTTGATTCATCTGGTGCGCGCGGAGAGTTTCGAACTCCCGACCCTCTGGGTGTAAACCAGATGCTCTACCGCTGAGCTACACGCGCCGCACTGCCGCATAACACAGCGGAGCGCCGGGCGCTCGTCAAGCCTTTTCAGCGGCGGCGCGCGGCCTCACGCGCCGAAGACCGTCTCGTAAAGCAGCACGGCGTTCAGCGTCAGCACCACAACGGCGCTCCCAATCGCCGCGGCCTGTGTCAGCCGGCCATTGGCGAAGCGGCCCATGATGAGCTTATCGCCCGACAGGATCACGAGCGCGATCATCGGCACGGGCAGCGCGAGGCTCAAGATAACCTGGCTCGCCACCAGCGCTTTCGTCGCGCCGACGCCGAGCGCCACCACGGCGATGGCCGGCAGCATGGTCACGAGCCTGCGCACCCAAATCGGGATGCGGCGGCGGAAGAAGCCCTGGAAGATCGCCTGCCCGGCCATCGTGCCGACCGCCGAGCTGGAGACGCCAGAAGCGATCAGCGACACGAGGAAGGCAGCGGCGGCGCCCGCGCCCAGCAGCGGCGTCAGGGTGTGATAGGCGGTTTCGATCTCGGCTACGTCGGTGTAGCCGGAATTGAAGGCGGCGGCGGCCATCATCACCATCGCCAGGTTGATGCCGCCCGCTACGAGCAGCGCGCCGACCACTTCGCGGTTCGAGAAGCGCAGCGCGCGCGCCCGCTCCTCATCGGAGACGAGCAGCGTGCGCGATTGCGTCAGCGCCGAATGCAGGTAGATGGCGTGCGGCATGACGGTGGCGCCGACGATGCCGACCGCGATCATGAGGGCGTCGCTGTCTTCGATCCGAGGCGTAACCAGCCCGAGCCCCGCCGCGCCCCAATCGACTGGCGCGACGAACAACTCGATGAGATAGCAAATTCCAATGACAGCGACGAAGCCACCAATGGCGACCTCGATCCGGCGGAAGCGCGAGCCGCCGAACATCAGGGTCGCGTAGGTCAAGACCGCGGTGAAAGCCATGCCCCAGATCAGCGGTATGCCAAACAGCAGCGACAGGCCGATGGCGCCGCCGAGAAATTCGGCCAGATCCGTCGCCATTGCGGCGATTTCGCTCGCAATCCACATCAGGAAGGAGACGGGCTGCGGAAACTTGGCCAGCGAGAGTTCGGCGAGGTTGCGCCCGGTGACGATGCCGAGTTTCGCCGAAAGCGCCTGGAACAGCATGGCGATCAGGTTCGCGGCCAGCACCACCCACAACAGGCCATAGCCGTATTTCGCGCCCGCCTGGATGTTGGTCGCGAAGTTGCCCGGATCGATATAGGCGATGGAGGCGACGACGGCCGGCCCGGTGAAAAGCCAAGTGGTCGCGATCTTGCCGCGCTTGCCCGCGATGGCCTCGCGCAGGGCCATCGCCGTGCCGCCGTCTACAGTCGCCGCGATTTGAGCGCTCATGGCAATCTCCGCCATTTTTTGATCTAAATCAACATATAGCATATGCTATATTACACTGCAATCGCTAAAGGAGCGCTTCACGGAGAAGTTGATGAAGCCGAAAATGCGATGAGGAGCGGTCAGCAATCTGCTACTATTTGAGGACTGGACACTGAATCGCCGGAACATGCGACAGCACAAGAAAACGGATACGGACACGCTTATCGCCGCCGACATCCAGTCGGAGAGCTTTCGCCAGAATCGGCTGGCGAGGCGGCAGGAGCTTGTGGAGGATTACGTCGAGTTGATCGACGACCTCCTGTCCGCGCATGGCGAAGCGAGGCAAGTCGATATTGCCGAGCGGTTGGGCGTCGCGCAGCCGACCGTCGCCAAGATGCTGAAGCGCCTGACCGAGGACGGGCTGGTCTCGCAGCAGCCCTATCGCGGCGTATTCCTCACGCCAAGAGGCCAGAGCCTTGCCGCCGAAGCGCGGGACCGGCACCACGCGGTGCATGAGTTCCTGCTCGCGCTCGGCGTCAGCCCGGAGACTGCGCGCCGCGACGCCGAAGGCATCGAGCATCACGTGAGCGCGGAGACGCTGGCGGCGTTCCGCGCCTTCGCCCGCCGAGAAGCCGGGTAGACGCGCTTCCCGCGACGGTTTTCCTACCGGGGCGCGAGGCGCAGGCTGCCGTCGAGGCGGATCGTGGCGCCGTTCAGCATCACGTTCTCGCAGACATGGCGGACGAGCGCCGCATATTCGGCGGGCTCGCCGAGGCGGGACGGGAACGGCACCGTGGCTTCGAGCGAGCGCCGCGCGTCGTCAGGCAAGCCGGCGAACATCGGGGTGTTGAAAAGGCCGGGGAGGATGGTGTTTACCCGAATGCCGTCGCGGGCGAGGTCCCGCGCGACCGGCAAGGTCATCGCCGCGACGCCGCCCTTCGAAGCCGAATAGGCCGCCTGCCCGATCTGCCCATCCTCCGCCGCAACCGAAGCCGTGCAGACGATGACGCCGCGCTCGCCGTCGGCGCAGACGGGATCGAGCTTCACCATGGACGCCGCGCAGGAAGCGATCATGCGGAATGTGCCGATGAGGTTGATGGCGAGCACTTTCTCGAAGGCCGCCACGCTGTGCGGCACGGGTTCGCCCGTGGCCTTGTCGCGGCTCACGGTCTTCTGGCCGATGGCGATGCCGGCGCAGTTGACCAGAATACGCTCGCGCCCATGCGCAGCGCGCGCCGCCGCCAGCGCCAAGGGCACGGAGGCGCCGTCGGTGATGTCGCACCCCACGAACAGCGCGCCGATGGACTTCGCCACAGCCTCGCCGGCGTCGCGGTTCAAATCGAAGATGGCGACCTTGCAGCCAGCGTTCGCCAGCGCGGTTGCGGTGGCGGCGCCCAGGCCGGAAGCTCCGCCGGTCACAATCGCCGCAATAGTGTTTCCGAGTTTCATGGGAGTCCTGTCATTCCGCCGGGCTTTCGTCAGGGACGAAATTGAAGCCGGTTCCATAGACCGTGATGGCGGCGCTGCCCTGGATCATGAACGGATTCGAGATGCGAACCGCCACGACGCCATCATAGCCCTTTTCGGCGGCCCGCTCCTTAAGCATTTCGACGGCCTCGGCTGTGACGCGGTCGAGAAGCCGCGTGTAGCGTTGCATCTTGCCGCCAAGCGCGTTCGTGATCGCCTCGCGCACGTCCCGCAGGAGATTAGCCGCAAGAACCGTGCTTGCGTAAATCAGCTCGCCTTCCTTGATGCGGCGGCCCGAGAGACTTTCAACCGTGTAAAGCTGCATCCGAGGCTCCATATCAGCAGCATGCCGAAAAGGCGGAGTTTTGGGTTTCATCCTTCGACAGGCTCAGGATGAGGCCCCGCGAGTTCAACGGCTTGGACCTCATGGTGAGCTTGTCGAACCATGAGCCGCATCGTTTTTCAGCAGCTAGCGCCGTCCCTTGCCTTGCTCCCTTATTATGACTTGAGGGCGGCCGAACAAGAGCCTTCGCAGCCAGGAGAGCAAGACGATGAGGACGAATGCCGCGATGAGCATGGCGACCCAGTAGCGCTCCCAGAACACCCTGTAGCTGACGAGGCCATTCTTAACCAGCCCAGCGTCCTTAAGGACACGGCTGTAGTTGAACAGGCTCGCATCGTCGTGGAGGATCATGGTGAGCGCGGCGAGCTGATCGCGGCTGCCGAGGATCGCGTCCCGAAGCCCCTCCGTCGTCAGATCGAGCATCACGGATGGATCGTCGGTGACAGCGCGCAGAAGCCGCTTGGCGGCGTTCGGCTCCAGATTGCGCTCATAGTCGGCGAAGGCCGCGAGCTGCCTGTCGTTGAGACGCCGCGCGAACTCCCGCATCTGGTCGGCGGGGAAGCTCAGGATCAGGTCGCGCGACTGGGCGTCGAGATTGGCGATGCGCGCAACCGCGATCCGGTCGTTGATCGAGAGAATCTTCTGCAGGGTTTCCGAGGTAAGCCCCTCGAGCGGCAGCCAACGATAGACGCCGAGATCGACGGCGCGAGGCAAATCCTTGCCAGCGAGCGCCGTCCAGCGCAGCGCCTTGTCGATGGATTTTTGCTCCTCCGCGATCACGAGCCCGGGTTCGGTGAGATCGAGCAGCGCCCGGTTCAGCGAGCCGTTCGCGACGCGCTCCATCAGCTTCTTCTCGCCCTCTGTGCCGTAGAGGATGTCGACGATCTGGCCGAGCTTGCCGAGTTGGTCGAGGCGGCGATCCTTCAGGAATTCGGCGAAGGCCGGGTTCTTCTCGCTCAGGGAAAGCAGCCGGTTGTACTTCTGCTTGAAATCGAGCCAGACAGAATAAATCCGCTCCGATGTCTCTTGCGCGATCTGACCGACCTGCTGGCCGATGTCCGACTGGATCGTCTTGCCGATCTCGTCCTTGATCATGAGCTTCGTCTCGTCCGCCTTCATGCGCTCGGCGATGATCGGGAAGACGCCGTCGCCCGCGTCGTAGATGTCCTTGGCGATCAGCGCGAGGCCGACAAGCCCCGCGACGGCGGAGACGAGTTCGCTCGCCACGACGCCCGCGATCCGCGCGCCGACGGTTTGCACAACCTTGCCGATGACGCGGCGCGTCACGACGAGAACCAGGCCCGAGATGGACGCGGCGTTCGAGACGACGAGATCGGATGTATCGATTTTGACCGGCTGCTGCTCCGGACCTGCCTCCAGGTTCTTCTGGCTTTCCTGCGCGAAAACCTGCGCAATGGCGGCGCCGTAGCGCGATTGCAGCGCGGTCTGCACGCAGGCGATGATCGGGTTCGAAATCTTAGCTGTCGCCTTCTCGATCTGCGCACCCGCGTCTCTCGCGACGCCCGTCGCCATTTCGTTCAGCGCGTCCTTGAACCCTTGCGAATTATAGGTCTTCTCCGCGACGGCAGTGGCGTAGCGCTTGGCGGCCGACGAGCTTACAGTCGAATAGGCGCGGTCGGTCCAGCTCGTGTCGGAGCGAACGAGGGCGATGGCGGCGTCGATTTCGCGGTCGATGCGCCCGTTCACATCGGCCTTCGCCCAGTACATGTTCACCAGCGCCGGGAAGTCGATGCTTCCGAGTTCCGACCTGAGGCTTGTCGAGGCGACGTCGCGGATGCGGTCGCGAACCTCGGCGTCGCTCAGGTTCCGGCATTCGTCGATGGTCACCACTGTGGGCGCCGCGGCGGGCGGCTCTGCGAACGCCGCGCGCGGAGCTTGGCTGACAAGGCTTGCAAGCGCCGTCCAGGTCAAAGTCCAGGCAATCAGCTTCCGCATAATCGGACCCCGGCTGAGGAAAGACCCCCGTCTATCGGGAATAAACGAATGAGGGTCGTGCGAATGGTTGCGCTGCGCATAACATAACCGTGCAACTGTGAACGAAAGGCTGGCCTTCGAATATACCGGAACCGCATTCTTTCAAAGCTCAAGCGGAAGTTTCGAGGATCGTCCGCTCCCACACGGGGCGGAAGCTCCGCCGGTGATGGCATGTGACGCCGTGCAGTTCCAGCGCGGCGGCGTGCTCTGCCGTTCCGTAGCCCTTGTTGCGCTCCCAGGCGTAAGGCGGGAAGAGCAGGGCCAGTTCGCGCATGATGCGGTCGCGCGTGACCTTGGCGACGATCGATGCGGCTGCAATGGAGATCGAAAGAGCGTCGCCGCCAATGAGAGCCTCGGCCGGCATGTCGAATTTCGGATAGCGATTGCCATCGACGAGCACGGCGGCGGGCGCGGCCGCGAGGTTCTTGACCGCCTCGCACATCGCGGCGTGCGTCGCGTGATAGATGTTGATCTCGTCGATCGTTTCCACCGCGACGATGCCGACGCCGACATGCGCCACGGCCTGGATCTTGGGGAAGAGCTTCTCGCGCTCGGCGGCGGTAAGCTGTTTCGAATTGTTGATGCCGGCGGGCGGCTTGCCGATGAAGACGACTGCCGCGGCGACGACAGGACCCGCCCAGGGGCCGCGCCCCGCTTCGTCCACGCCTGCGATAAGCCCGCCAAACTTGCGCTGGAGGGCCAAATCGGGACGGCGTGTCGGAACGGATCGCGGGGCGGGAGGCATGGCCTGTTCTTGAACCGCCACGCTCGCGCAATCAAGCGAGTAAGTGTGAAACGACACATTTTTCCAAGGTTCAAGAGCGGCGGCTTTCTCGGCCATTTCGGCGCTCCGCTCAGAACAGGCTGAGCTGCGGTTCATCCGGCCTTCGAAAAAGGTCGCGCCGCAAACTCAAATGACGCTGGTTGAGACCGCATCGCTTCAAGGCGAGCTGGAAGCGGGCGGCGATCTGATCCGCGTAACAGCCGGTTCCGCTGTGGCGTTCGCCGAAACGGGACACGTAATCCTTGCCGCCCCGCGTCGAGCGCACGAGCGACATGACGCGCTTGGCGCGATCCGGATATTCGGCGGCGAGCCACTCCTGGAAAAGCGGGCTTATCTCCAACGGTAGCCGAAGGAGAATATAAGCCGCCTCGACGGCCCCGGCTGCCGCCGCCGCCTCGATAATGCGCTCCAACTCGTGATCGTTGAGCGCGGGAATGAGCGGCGCGGCCATCGCAGCGACGGGGACTCCAGCAACGGCGAGCCGCCCGATGGCCTCGATGCGCTTGGCGGGCGTGGACGCGCGCGGCTCCATCTTGCGAGCGAGCCGGCGATCGAGCGTCGTCACCGAGATGGCGACCTTGGCGAGGCCCCGGCTTGCAAGCCGCTCCAAAATATCGGCGTCGCGCAGTATCAGCGCCGATTTCGTGACAATCGCGACCGGATGGCTGAAGCGCTCGAGGACTTCAAGAAGGCGGCGCGTTATCTTGCGCTCGCGCTCGATGGGCTGATAGCCGTCCGTGTTGGCGCCGATCATGATAGTCTTCGGCGTATAGCCCGGCTTCGACAGCTCGCGCTCCAGCGCCTCGGGCGCGTTGACCTTCGCGGTCAGCTTCGTCTCGAAGTCGAGGCCCGCCGAATGGCCCCAATAGGCGTGACTCGGCCGCGCGTAGCAGTAGATGCAGCCGTGCTCGCAGCCGCGATAGGGGTTGATCGACCGGTCGAAGCCGATGTCGGGCGAGTCGTTGGTCGCGACGATCGTTTTTGCGATTTCCTCGCGCACCTCCGTCTTGAACGGCGGAAGATCGGCGAGGGTTTCCCAGCCGTCGTCGAAATGCTCCCGCCTTTCGGGCTCGAAGCGCCCCGTTGCGTTGGAAATTGCGCCGCGCCCGCGCCGGCGTCCATCGGCGGAATGCTCGCTTTCGCTGGCGCGTCTCGCTTCCTTCCAGGCCATTTCCGCAATCTAGCGCGCGAGCGAGAACATTTAAAGAACATTTTGGACTTTTCAGCAGGTGCGCTTTGGGATACGCAAAGGCCATGATCTCGGTCGTCATCCCAACGCTGAACGCCGCCTCGACCCTGCCGGCCACGTTCCTTTCGATCTTCGACGCAGCGATCGACGGGATCGTCAGCGAGGTCATCGTTTGCGACGGCGGCTCGGACGACGCGACGCGGAAAATCGCGGAGGAAGCCGGTGCGGACGTAATCCAATGCGAGCGCGGGCGTGGCCAGCAATTGCGAGCGGGCGCAGCGGCGGCGCGGAAGCCCTGGCTTTTGTTTCTTCACGCCGACACCGCTCTGGAACGGGGCTGGATCGGGGAGGCGCAGGCGTTCATGAAGAAGGGGAAGGGCGCGGCCGCCTTTCGTTTCCGGCTCGCGGACAGCGGGTTCCAGCCCTGGTTGCTTGAGGCCGCCGTCGCCTGGCGCTGCCGGCTGTTCGGCCTGCCCTATGGCGACCAGGGCCTGCTCATCTCGCGCTCGCTTTACGACGCCGCGGGCGGTTTCGCCGCCATCCCCTTGATGGAGGATGTCGATTTCGCGCACAGGCTTGGCCGGGGGCGCATCGCGATGCTGAACGCGGCGGCGATAACAAATGCCGAGCGCTTCCGCCGCGAAGGATATTTCCGCCGCTCGTTCAAGAACCTGTCCTGCCTGATGGCTTATTACCGGGGCGTTCCGCCCGAGCGCCTCTTCAAGCGCTATTATGGCTAAGCGGACTAAGCCAATTCGCCGAACGCATCGTCATCCCGGCCAAGCGAAGCGCGAGCCGGGATCCGCAAGAAATGAGCGCATCGATTTATTCAGATCGCGGATAAGGCTCCGCCTTTCCGGGACGACAAACAAGGCCATCCCTCGGCTTAAAAGGGAAACTCTGTTCAGGCCGGGGAAGCGGCGCGTTGCGATGCGCGAGCCGCCGCTGCTCGTTATCATGGCGAAGGCGCCCGTCTGCGGCGCGGTGAAGACGCGGCTCGCCCGCGAAACCGGCGCCGTCGCCGCCGTCGCGCTGCATCGCACGCTTTGCGCCATGCTGCTGCGTGAGGCGGCGCGGGATTCGCGCTTTCGCACGCTGCTGGCAGTGTCGCCGGACGCCGCCCTTCAAGCGCCCTTCCCCTGCTGGCCCTCTCGCCATTCCCGGATTGTGCAAGGGCGGGGAGGGCTGGGGACGCGCATGCAGCGGATCTTCGACGCCTGCGGGCGCGGGCCGCTGATCGTCGTGGGGACGGATATTCCCTTCGTGACGCGGGAAATCCTGGCGCGCGCGTTTCGCCAGCTTCGCGGCGCCGATGCGGCGTTCGGCCCCGCCGAGGATGGCGGCTATTGGCTCGCCGGGCTGCGGCGAAGGCCAACGACGCCGGCCCCGTTCGAAGATGTGCGCTGGTCCTCGCCGCACGCGCTCGCCGATACGCTTGCGAACTTGCGCGGGCGCCGCGTCGCCATCGCCGGGACGCTGTTCGACATCGACACAGGCGAAGATTACCGCCGCTTTCAGCGGGCGCGCTATCGCTGAGGCTCGATGTGCTCCATCAGGCGCGGCATGATCTCGACGAAATTGCAGGGCCGGTGCCGGAAATCGAACTGGAGGCGCAGGATCGACGTCCACGCGTCCTTGCAGGCGCCCGGCGATCCCGGAACGCAGAAAATGTAGGTTCCGCCGGCGACGCCCGCCAAGGCGCGCGACTGGATGGTCGATGTGCCGATCTTCCCGAAGCTCATCATGTGCATGAGCACGGAGAAGCCGTCGATCTCCTTCTCGAACAGCGGGCGGACCGCCTCGGGCGTCACGTCGCGGCCCGTGAGGCCGGTGCCGCCCGTCGTTATGACCGCGTCGACGGCGGGATCGGCGATCCAGGCCCGAAGCTGCGCGCGGATGTGCTCCACGTCGTCCTTCACGATGGCGCGTCCCGCGAGTTCATGGCCGTCGGCCTGAAGCATCTCGGCGAGCGAGGATCCCGACTTGTCGTCTTTCGGCGTCCGCGTATCGGAAACCGTGAGAATGGCGATGCGCACGGGCTTGAAGGGCAGGCTTTCGTCGATCCGGGACATGGGCGCCTCCGCGTGGCTGAAAACTCGTCTATTCTAACACCGGACGGGCGCGCGCGAGACCGCGCCGCCATCCTGTCCGGCGCGATTTCCGCGGAAGCGCGAAATCCAGTTATCTCATCCCTGATCGAATACTGGGTTCCCGCCTTCGCGGGAACGGCAAAAGGCGGTTGCGTCCGAATAAACGCACGAGGCGCCAGCGCCTTCCGCCCGCAAGCATTTGGGAAAAATTATTGAAAAAATGATACTCAATGGAAAGGTCTTATAGCGGATGCGGTTTATGGCCGGAGTTTGAGCGTGCCGGCTCGCTGCCGCAACAAGGGGGAAAGACGATGGGCGTCCGCCTGATCCTGATCGTTCCGCTTCTGCTCGCTGGGCTTTGGGACCTCTACACCACGTTCACGGGAGTTGCCGACTTCTTCGATCTGCCGACGAACCCCAACATCAATGGGGGCCAGTTCGCGTTCGGCGCCGTCATCACCTTGACCGTGTTCGGCTTTGTGATAGCGAGCCAGCTTTTCTGGGATGCGAACCTGCACGATACGCCCGCGCTTGTCTTGAAAGCGGCCTGGGCGAGCTGCGTGATCATCGACCTTTACACATCGTGGTCGGGCACGAAACGCATCGTCTTTTACGACGATGACGATCCGGCGAAGGCTTTCGGCATCGCGGTGGCCGCGGCGCTCGTCGTGGCGTCCACGATCCTTCTATCCAAGATCCTGCTCGACAAGAATTTCCGGGCCAAGGCCTTTTCTTGACAGAACCAAATGACAAGAGCGCGCTAAACCGCGCGCTCTCAAGCCTGCCAGAGACGGTTTGCCGGCGGCGCTACTCGGCCGCCTGCGGCGATGTCATTCCCTCAAGGCGCGGCGCCGTAGCGATGGGATCTTCCGAGCGGCGGGATTTGCCTTCGAAGAAGGCGCCCTGCTCGATGGCCAAGGACTTGTGGAAAACGTCGCCCTCGACGTGGCTGGAGGCCTGCAAGGTGACGCGGTTGCCGCGCACGGAGCCCATGACCCGGCCGCGGACGACGACATCCTCGGCGACGATCCCGCCCGTGATCTGCGCTTTTTCGCCGACGATCAGCGACGAGCAATGGACGTCGCCCTGGATCTGCCCGTCAACCTGCACCTCGCCCCGTGAAAGAACGTTGCCCGTCACAGTAAGGTCTTCTCCGATAATGGATGGCGCCATGCGGTCCGGTCCCCTAAAAGCTGGCGGTTTCGGCGCGAAAGCCTGCTGGCTTGGAGCGGGCGCCGGGGCGGGCCCTCCCATCGGCGCCAAACCGGCCATCGGCGCGGGCTGACCGCCAATCGCTTTGCTTGTGGTTTTCGTTATCGGCTTTTGCTGGTCAAAATTGCTCATATCCGTCTCTGGCTTTTTACTGAACATAAGCACGTCTCCGGAGGGATGCGGGGCGGGCGCCATCCTTGTAGGGCACAGCCCGCGCTATTTCAACGCCGTTGATGCAGGCCTCCGCCGGGAAAGTCCTTGCAACCGCGCTTTCCCGGCCGAGTGTGCTCCAGAGAGCAACGGCGGCGCCGCGAGCCTTGCTATTTCGGCTGCGGCAGGCTCTTGAGCGCTTCCAGCACCGCCGCGGCGTGGCCCGGCACTTTTACGCCCTTCCACGACTGCACGATCTTGCCGTCCGGCCCTATGAGAAAAGTCGATCGCTCGACGCCCATGTAGGCCTTGCCGTACATCTTCTTCTCCACCCACACGCCATAGGCCTCGATTGCGGCCTTCTCCTCATCGGCGAGCAGCGTCACCTCCAGCGCGTGCTTGTCGCGGAACTTGGCGTGCGACTTCGCACTGTCCGGCGAAATCCCGATCACCTCGGCCTTCAGCTTATCGAACTCCTCCTTGAGCTCGGTAAAGTTCTGAGCCTCTTTCGTGCACCCCGAGGTGTCGTCCTTCGGATAGAAGTACACGACCTTGTAGCGGCCTTTCAGGCTGCTCAGCTTCCTGATCTTTCCGTCGGCGTCGGGCAAAGCGAAATCCGGAGCTGCATCGCCATCCTTCAGCATCGTTGAGCCTTCCTTTTGTCTTTTTTTCGGGTCTATAGAAGCGGAATGCCTGAAAGGGGGGCCATCTGCAACCGGCTGGACGACACAAGATTGTGACGCGCCGTGAGCGGACGAACGTGCCGGGCAAGGTTGCGGAAATATGCTTTTACTGGAAAGTGGGCCATGCTGACGGCTATTTTTATGCGCCCGCGGACATGCGCCTGAAAAATCGCCATGGATGACCGTTCTTTTTCGAAAGACACGCGCCGGGCTCTCGTTCCCCAAAAGAAGACCCGCGCGGTGGGCAAGGGCTTTTCCGTGCAAGTGCAGCTTGCGCGGCTGTCGCAGGGCGGCAAGGCCATCGCCGACGCCATTCCGGCGCCGGTCAAGACGGCGTCCAAGCATTCGATCCGTTTCGGAAGCTGGGCCACGGCCGCTCTTGCGCTGGCCTTTCTCCTGGCGGTTTCCGCGCTCTACGCGCGCCTGTTGAGCGGCCCGATTTCCTTCGCCTTTCTTGTCCCGTCGCTTGAAAAACGGCTCAACTCGGAGATTCAAGGCTACAGCTTCCGCGTCGGCGATGCGATCCTGAGATTGTCCCAAAGCTGGGGGCTCGAATTCCGCCTGGCCGACGTGAGCATCGTCGACGGCTACAACCAGGAGATTGCGAAGGCGCCGTTCGCGGCGCTCGACGTCAGCGAACGCTCGCTCTTCAGGTTCGCTCTGGCGGCGTCGCAGATCGACCTGATCGGGCCAAAGGTTCTCGTCTTCAATCTGCCCGGAAAAGGCCTGACGCTGACGGCCGAAGCGCCGGCCTCCGCGGCAGGCTGGGCGCCGCTGCAGGCCGCGCCTGCGCCCGGCTTGGGGCAGATCGCGGAGCCGCCGGAAATCGCGGGCGTGAGGCAGATGGCCCGGCAGGCGCTGAATTCGCGCCCGTCTGTCTCCCCGTTCAATCCCGCCGCGCTCCTCTCGCGCGTTTTCGCCGCCCTCGAACAGCGCGATGGAGCGTCCTCGGCGCTGCAGCGCATCGGGCTCAAGGACGCCGTCGTCTACTTCGCCAGCGCGAGCGGCGTTGCAACGTGGCGCGTCGAAGACTTCTACATCGATCTCGACGAGAAAAGCGGCTTGAGCACGCTCAACGGCCAGCTCGTTTTGCAGCGGGACGGCGCCACCTGGCGCGCCGCTTTCAAGGCGATCAACAGACCGAAGGACAAGCGCTATTCGCTGACGCTTTCGATAGACGACATCGTTCCGCGCGACATCTGGCGCAGCGTGCAATCCATCGAACCGCTGAAACTTTTCGACTTGCCGGTCAGCGGCGAGGCGCATTTCGACATCAGCCATGAGGGGGAGCTGCTCGGCGGAGAAGCCGAGATCAAGCTTGGAAAGGGGCGGTTTTCCGTGCCTTTCGACAAGCATCCGGCGAGAATCGACGGGGGAACGGTCAAGGCATCCTACGACAAGGCGAGCGAGACCATCCGCATCGAGCCGTTCGAGCTGCGCTGGGATGACAGCGTTCTCGCCATTGCCGGATCGATCGCGCGGCGAACGGACCCGCGCACAAGCGAGACCCTGTGGTCGGTCGATCTGGACGGGGCAGGATCGCGCCTGGGGGCGCAGCAATACGCTGTCCTTCCCGTGCCCATCGACAGCTTGCGGATCGCCGGCGCCTATAACGCCGCGACCGACAGCATCGATCTTAACGACATCCACATCCAGGCGGGCCGGTCGCGCGTCGAGTTCGCCATTCAGGCTTCGCAGATCCAATCGGGAGGCGGCCTGACGATGCGCGGAGCGGCCTCGCCGATGCAGCTGCCCTTCCTGAAGGCCATATGGCCCGCCTTCATAGCGAACGGCGCGCGCGAATACGTCGGCCTCAACGTTCCGTCGGCGCATCTTACCGGCGCGACATTCTCGATGAACCTGTCGGGGGCCGAACTGGCCGAGCTGAACAAGGGCCACGAGATCCCGGATGGCGCATTTTCCCTGAGGGTCGGCGTGTCGGGCGCGCAAATCTATCACATCAAGGGCTTGCCGCCGATCCAAACCAGGGACTCCGTCGTGCATGTCAGCGGCCAGCGCGTCGTCTACGATATTCCCCAGGACGGACGCATCGAGACGCCGAACGGGCGGGCCATCTCGTTTACGAACGGCCAGCTGATCGTGACCAATCTGAGGGCGGATGACCCCGATGCCGAAGTCCGCTTCCAGGGCGCCGGCGAGGTCACGAGCGTGCTCGAACTTCTCGATCAGCCGCCGCTCGGCTATGTGAAAGCCGTCGGCTTTAAGCCAAACCTCGTGAATGGCCAGGTCCAGGCGTCGTTTCAGATCAAGTTTCCGATGGCCGACGAGCTGAAATTCAACATGTTCAAGATCGCCGGCAAAGCCCGCGTCTTCGACCTGAGGTCGAATGCCTTGCCGGGAGGCCTCACGATAAACGGCGGCGCAGTTAACTTCGATGTTTTGGAAAACGCGATCAGCGCCAACGGCGAAGTGAAAGTCAACAACGCGCCGGTTTCGGTCGCGTGGCAGCGCTTTTTCGACGCTCCGCCCGAAAAGCAGCCCACGCTGCGCCTGGCCGCGATCCTCAACGAGAAGGCGCGCGAAGATCTTGGCTTGAACATCAATCACATCGTGAAAGGCGACCTTCCTGTCGCGCTTGGCGTCGCCATGCAGAAAGACGGCCCGCCACGCTTCTTCATGGAGGCGAATCTCACCAATACGGACGTGTTCCTCACCGCCATCGGATGGCGGAAGCCGCCCGGCCAGAAAGCGTCCGTGACCTTCGATATAAGCCAGCGGCCGGACAACACTCTTCTCCTCGACAACTTCGCCCTGGCCGGCGATGACCTTGCCATCAACGGCCGCCTCGTCGTGAACGACAAGCATCGCATCGCGGGTTTCTCATTCCCGGAATTCTCGACGAATGCGTTGACCCAGCTTGCCATCACCGGAGAACTCACGCCGCAAAACATATTGAAGGTGCAAGCGAAGGGGCCTTCCTATGACGGGCGGCAATTCTTCAAGTCGCTGTTGAGCGCCGGCAAGATCGCCGACAATGAGCCCGCGCCCCTGAAGGACGAGCCTGGCCTCGACCTCAACGTCGAGATCGAAACGGTTTTCGGCTATTATGAAACGTCGGTGAAGTCGGTGATCATCGACGCCAAGCGCAGGGGCGGAAAACTCACCTATCTCGAGGCTGCCGGACGCCTCAACGGCGAGGCCCCGGTGGCGATCCACGTCGATCAGCACGCCAATGAAGCCCGCACGCTCGTGTCCGATGCGACCGACGCCGGATCGGCCTTCCGCCTCGTGGGCTTCTATTCGGCCTTGCGGGGCGGAACCATGAACCTGCGCGTCAATCTCGACGGAAGCGGCGGCGCCGAAAAAACCGGCCTTCTCGATGTTCGCGGGTTCGCCATCGTGGGCGACCAGGTTGTCGGCAAGGTGGTTTCGCAGGCCGAACGGGAAGGCGCGCGAGTCAAGCCCAATGGCCGGCCCCCTCAGCAGTTCTCGTCCGGGGAGCCTCTGCAGTTCGACCGGATGATGGTGCCATTCTCGATCGCCTCGAACCAGTTTCAGTTGCGCGACGCCGCCATCAATGGGCCGATGCTTGGCGCCACGATTCGCGGCCGGATCGATTTCGGCCACGACACCCTCGCGCTGTCGGGCACCTATGTGCCGCTCTATGGCGTCAACGCCGTTCTCGGCTCCGTGCCCCTGCTCGGCGATCTCTTCAAGGGCCGGGAAAACGAAGGCGTCTTCGGCATCACCTTCGCGGTGCAGGGAAAGACGTCGAACCCGGACGTGGTGGTGAACCCCGTCTCGATGCTGGCGCCGGGCTTTCTGCGCCAGATCTTCGAGTTCGAGAACGCGCCGCTGCAGTCGCCGCCCGCGCAGCAAAGGCCCACGGCGCAATTCGGCGGTTAGCGCCTGATGCGGCCATCGAGGACGAAGCCCGGCCATGACACGGCCGGGCCGGGGTCACGGCGCCGGGCGCAGCAGCACATGCCGCTTCTTGCCGAGCGAAAGCTTGATGACGCCGTCTTCGTTCAGATCCTTGAGCGTCAGCACAGCCCGCTCGTCGGTCGCCGCGACATCGTTGACGCGCACCGCGCCGCCCTTGATCTGACGCCTGGCCTCGCTCGTCGAGGCGACGAGCCCCGCCTTCACGCTGGCGTTCAGAACGCCGATGCCCGCGCGCAACTCTTCGCCGGGAATCTCGACCGCCGGCAGTCCTTCCGCGGCCGCGCCTTCCTCGAAGGCCCTGCGCGCCGTCTCCGCGGCCGCCTCGGCCTCGGCGCGGCCATGCAGGAGCGCCGCCGCCTCGGTTGCGAGCACCTTCTTCGCCTCGTTGATGTCCGAGCCGCCCAGCGCTTCGAGCCGCGCGATCTCATCGAGCGGCAGCTCGGTGAACAGCTTGAGGAAGCGGCCCACGTCGCCGTCTTCGGTGTTGCGCCAGAACTGCCAGTAGTCATAAGGACTCAGCATGTCGGCGTTCAGCCAGACCGCGCCCTTGACCGACTTGCCCATCTTCGCGCCGGACGAGGTGGTAAGCAGCGCCGTCGTCAGCGCGAACAGCTCGCGGCCCTCGACGCGGCGGCCCAGTTCGATGCCGTTGACGATGTTGCCCCACTGGTCGGAGCCGCCCATCTGCAGCACGCAGTTGTGGCGCCGCGCCAGCTCCAGAAAGTCGTAGGCCTGCAGCAGCATGTAGTTGAATTCGAGGAAGGTCAGCGGCTGCTCGCGCTCCAGCCTGAGCTTCACCGAGTCGAAGGTGAGCATGCGGTTGATGGTGAAGTGCCGCCCGTAGTCGCGCAGGAAATCGATATAGTTGAGGCTTCGGAGCCATTCGTCGTTATCGACGAGGATCGCGTCCGTCTTGCCTTCGCCAAACGTCAGGAATTTCGCGAACGTATCGCGGATGCGCGCCTTGTTGCCGTCGATCTCCCCATCGGTGAGAAGCTTGCGGCTCTCGTCCTTGCCGGACGGATCGCCGACCTTGGTCGTGCCGCCGCCGACCAGCGCGATGGGGCGATGCCCGCATTTCTGGAAAATGCGCAGCATCATGACGCCGATGAGGTTGCCGACATGCAGGCTCGGCGCCGTGCAGTCGAAGCCGATATAGCCCGTCACGGCGCCCTTGGCGGCCAGCGCGCGCAACGCGTCCTCGTCCGAAATCTGGTGAATGTAACCGCGCTCTCTTAAAACTTGAACGAAATCGCGTAAATTCCTATCTGCGGCGGCCATGACGTTCTCCTTCGCTGCCGCTCCTCGACAGCCGGGCTCTGAGCGTGTAGCAGAAGCGGCACATGTAAGGCATTCATATATTGCGTCAAGCGAGGGGTTATGAAAGCGATCGGCCTTATGAGCGGCACCTCGATGGATGGCGTCGATGTCGCGCTGATCGGGACGGACGGCGAAGCGATCCACTCGCTCGGACCGGCGGCGGGATTTCCCTATGACGCGCAGGAGCGGCAGCTTTTGCGCGAGGCGATGAATTCGGCGCGCGGTATCCTGCATCGCGAGGATCGCAGCGGCGTCATCGGCATCGCCGAAAGCATGGTGACGGCGAAGCACGCCTCGGCCGTGCAGGCCCTCGCGGCGCAAAACGGGATCGACCTTGCGAGCGTGGATGTCATCGGCTTTCACGGGCAGACGGTTATCCACAAGCCGGAGCGGCGGCTGACCGTGCAGATCGGCGATGGCGCGGCGCTCAGCGAAGCGCTGGGCGTTCCAGTCGTGTACGATTTCCGCGCCGCGGACATGGAGAAGGGCGGCCAGGGCGCGCCGCTCGTGCCGGTCTACCACCGCGCGCTCGCGCTGCGCGAAAACCTGGAGCTGCCTGCCGTCTTCGTGAATATCGGCGGCATCGCGAATGTCACCTTCGTGACGGGCGGCCCGGCTGAGGAGTTGATCGCCTTCGACGCCGGCCCCGGCAATTGCCTCATCGACGATTGGGCCATGCGGCGCACCGGCGAGCCTCTGGACCGCGATGCGCGGCTTGCGCTGGCGGGGACGGTGAACCGGCAGGCGCTCGGGGCGCTGCTGTCGCATCCGTTCTTCAATGCGCGGCCGCCGAAATCGCTCGACCGCGGCGCATTCTCGCTGGACGCGCTCGAAGGCTTGAGCGCCGCCGACGGCGCCGCGACGCTGACCGCGTTCACGGTTGCGGGCATCGCTGCCGCAGCGCGCCATCTGCCCGCCCCGCCCCGCACCTGGATCGTTTCGGGCGGCGGCACGCACAACCCGCATATGATCGAGGGCCTGCGCCGCGTGCTCGGGCCGGACCTGCTGACCGCCGATGTGGCCGGCTTCAGCTCGGACTTCATGGAGGCGCAGGCCTTCGCCTATCTCGCGGTGCGGCGGCTCATGGGGTTGCCGTCGACCTTCCCCGGCACGACGGGCGCGGCGGAGCCCGCCATCGGCGGCGTTGTCGCTGGCCGTCCGTTGCAGGAAGCCGCCGATTAGGTATCAGGATACCTGCAAAACGCACCTGTTTTGCAAAACGAACCCAATGAGGTTAAAAAGCCGTATAAACTCGCGCTCGCGCTCCGGCGGGCGATGCGGGTTGGCCAATCCACAGATTGGCGCGATCTCTCGACAGCATGGCGAGTCCCCTGGCGGCGCTCCGCGTGCAGGCGCGACCTGGGATAATCGCCAGCTCCGGTGAGGCGGCCCTTGGCAGATTCCGGGCGGCGCGCTATCCCAAAAGCCGACAGAATCGGGAGAGCGCCATGACCGCCCCAGCCTATCCAAAGCCGCGCACGGACTTGAAGCCGAACACCGCCGATTTCGAGCGCCTTCCTTTCGTTAAGCCCACAGGCTTTCGCGAATACGACGCGCGCTGGCTCTACCCGCAGGAAATCAACCTGATGGGCATGCAGACCATCGGCATCGCGATGGCGACGCTGATGCGCGAGCGCGGCGTGCCGCCCCGCATCGTCGTGGGACACGATTACCGCTCCTATTCGGCGAGCATCAAATATGCGCTGGTTTCCGGCCTGATGGCGGGCGGCGCGGAGGTGCACGACATTGGGCTCGCGCTGTCGCCGATGGCCTATTTTGCGCAGTTCGCGCTTGAGGTCGAGGGCGTCGCGATGGTTACGGCGAGCCACAACGACAATGGCTGGACCGGCATCAAGATGGGCATGGCGCGGCCCCTCACCTTCGGCCCGGAGGACATGACCGCGCTGAAGGAGCTGGTGCTGGAAGGCCGCTTCGCCATGCATGAGGGAGGCGCCTATCGCTTCCACGAAGACGTGGGCGGGCGCTACATCGCGGACCTCACGAACCGCGAGCCGTTCAAGCGCAAGCTGAAAGTCGTGGCGGCGTGCGGCAACGGCACGGCTGGCGCATTCGCCCCGCAGGTTCTGCAAAGCCTCGGCTGCGATGTCATCCCCCTCAACGCCGATCCCGACTACACCTTCCCGAACCACAATCCGAACCCGGAATCGCTCAAGATGCTGCATGCGCTGTCCGACACCGTGCGGCTTACGGGCGCGGATGTGGGCCTCGCCTTCGACGGCGACGGCGACCGCTGTGGCGTGGTGGACAACGAGGGCACGGAGATTTTCGCCGACAAGGTGGGCGTCATGCTCGCCCGCGACCTCTCCGCCTTGCACCGCGACGCGCATTTCGTGGTGGATGTGAAATCGACCGGCTTGTTCGCCACCGACCCAGTGCTGCAAAAGAACGGCGCGCACACGGTCTATTGGAAGACCGGCCACTCCTACATCAAGCGCTACAGCCATGAGATGGGCGCGCTGGTCGGCTTCGAGAAATCGGGCCACTACTTCTTCAATCCGCCACTCGGCCGCGGCTACGACGACGGGCTCGTCTCGGCCATCGCCGTGTGCGACATGCTCTCGCACAACCCGTCGAAAACCATTGCCGAGCTTTACCGCGAGCTGCCGAAAACCTGGTCTTCGCCGACCATGTCGCCCCATTGCGGCGACGAGAAGAAATATGGCGTGGTCGAGCGCGCGATCGCGCACTTCAAGGCCGTGGCGGAGCGCGGCGGCGAGCTGGCGGGCCAGCGCATCCGCGAGTTGATCACGGTCAACGGCGTGCGCATCGTGCTCGAAGACGGCACATGGGGGCTGGTGCGCGCCTCGTCCAACAAGCCGGAGCTGGTCGTGGTGGTGGAAAGCCCTGCCTCTGAAGCGAACATGCGCGCCATCTTCGCCGAGATCGATGCGCATCTTTCGACTTACCCAGAGGTCGGTGAGTACAATCAAAAAATTTGAGCGGGGCGCCGCCGCTTGCTACGATGAAAAACCGCGCCGGGCCTATGAGGCGGAGCTGGAGCGGCGGCGCGCAATGCTTCGTTAACCGCTCCGCTCGATATCGACATAAATGAGATTCTCTGCTGGAAAAGCTCAAGACTGCCGGTTGTCAGGATAAAACATAAAGCGTAAATTCGCGCGCTCCTGGGTAGGAGAGGCTTGAGTTCAGTTCGGCTTCCAAGTGGTCATGGCTGTTTCGTTGGATCAGACTTATGAAGTGATTGAGAAGCTCAACCGGGCTGTTACTCCGCAGGATATCTGCGATGGGCTGACGAGCTTCACGAGCCGCTACGGACTCACCTCGATGATCGCGGGCACGATGCCGTCGCCGCGCGAACATCAAAGAGCTACACAAGAGCAGCACCTTCTTGTTTCCGCGTTTCCGCCTGGCTGGATGGACCGTTATCTCGACCAGAATTACGTTCACGTCGACCCTGTAATCCAGCGGATCAAACGCGATCTCTCGCCCTTCCTGTGGTCGGAAGCCGGCCCCGTTGCATCTGGACAGGACGGCGCCGCCGCCAAAAGGATGTTGGGCGAAGCGTGCGAGTTCAAGCTCAAGGCCGGGGTGGCGGTGCCGATGATTACCCTCGATGGCGCCGTCGTGGCGGTGTCGCTCGGCGGCGAAGCCGTGGAGTGTCCCCCGAAGGCTCGCGGCATGATTGGGATGATCAGCACCTTTGCGATTGCGCGCGCCATCGATATACGCGACCGGGACCGGAAGCGAATTCGAGCGAAACTCACTCCGCGCGAAGTCGAATGCTTGAAATGGGCCGCCGCCGGAAAAAGCGAGTGGGAGATTAGCGTCATCCTCAACGTTTCCGAGCACACAGCCGACAAGCACTTGGCGAATGCTCACCGGAAGCTTGGCGCCGCAAACCGGGTCCACGCCGTGGCTCAAGCCATCCGTTGGGGTCTTCTTTCTTAATCGCGCCCCGGCGATCCTCCCAAACCTGCGCTTCACACGCATTGAGCCCCGATCCGCGGTAGCGCTCCCTGAGCGGCTGGCCGCGTTTCTAAGGGATCGCCCGGCATCCGGCGCTCCGCGAGGATGCTTTTGCGGCTGCGTGTGCATATCGCCGCGCTTTTTTGTTGAAAAAGTCGCCAAACAAGCAAGCTTATCCTATTACGCGATCGCGTAATGGATCATTTCTTTGCGCTGTGTTGAAACAACTAGCAAGTCAACCGGGGCGAAAAAGATGATATATATTTTGTCTGGTCAAGATTCTCATCGTTATCCTGCGCTCATGGAGCAAGTGTATCGGCTACGGCATCAAGTTTTTGTCGAAGAACTTGGCTGGAGCGATCTTATAAAATCGGACGGCATCGAACGCGACCAATTCGACCGCGCCGATGCTGTCCACCAAATTTGTGTGCGCGACGGCAAGGTGGCCGGCTACCAGCGCATGCTGCCGACCGTCAAACCGCATTTGCTTTCCGATGTCTTTCCCGAGTTATGCGAAGGCCCGCTTCCACGCGGACTCGATACCTTTGAACTGACGCGCTACTGCGTCGCGCCGAGCTATCGCGAGGGGCGGCGGGGCGTCAGCAGCGTGGGCAGCGAGCTGATGGCGGGCTTTGTCGAGTGGGGCCTGGCGTGCAGGGTAAACAAGGTCATCATCGAGTTCGAGACCATCTGGGTGCTGCGGGCGTTGCAGCTGAAGTTTCTGGTGCGGCCGCTTGGGTTTGAAACCCAGATTGGCAACCAGAAGATCGTTGCTACGCTTTTGGAGTTCAACCGGGCGACTTTGCAGTCCATTCGCGAATACCGGAAGCACTGGACGCAAGTCGTTACCTTCCTCGGCGAGCATGAGGAAGAACGTGTGGCGATGGCCGTCTGACGATATCGGATATCCCGAAATCAGCATCGACCTGTGGCGCGGCATGCCGCCGGCAGCCGCTCGCCGCGCGCAGTAGCTTCACCCCTTTTCGGAGTCCCGACCATGGACAATTTCGTCATCGACCGCTGCGAAGGCTTTCAAGCGATCTTCATGAACTGGACGATCGACCGGCCAGGTTTCCAGCCGGCTTCGTTCGAGGCGGTCAGCCAAGCCCTCAAAGAGGCGGACCGCGATCCCAGCATCGCCTGCAGCCTGTTCTTCGGAGTGCCGCGCTGCTTTTGCCTCGGCACCGACGTCGCCGCTTTCTCGCAGGTGAGCGCGCTCTCAAATCTATCCGAAACAGTGCTGAGCTTTTTCCAGGCGCTTATCAACGCAAGGAAGCCGATGATCGCCGCGGTCGACGGCACGGCGATTGGGCTCGGCATGACCATGCTTTGCCATTTCGACGCGATCTTTGCGACGCCCGAGAGCGTATTCAAGGCGCCGTTCGCCGATTGGGGACTATCGCCTGAGGCGTCGTCGAGTCTGCTGCTGCCGGAGGAACTCGGCTATCGGAAGGCCTTCGAACTCTTTTGCCTTGGCGGAGAACTTACGGCGGATGAAGCCGAACGCCGCGGCCTCATAACGCGCGTCGTTGAGCGAAGGGAGCTGCGGCCGGCGGCTTTCGATGCGGCGGCGCGTATTGCCCGGCTTCCGGCCCGAGCCCTCACCACGACCCGTGAACTCCTACGCCATCAGCGCGCGAAGCTTATCCGCAGAGCGCGGACGGAGACAGCCATCTTTCAAGAGCTGCTCTGCGAGGCTTCGACCCAGCGGCGTCTGAAGGTTATGGCCCGCGCGACGAAGATGACGTTGGCCGCTCAGGCATCCCAGGCAATCTGACCGCCAGCGAAAGAAGTGTCGATTGGAACAGCTAAGTGACGAACGAACCAAGAGAGCAAGACCTATGAAAAAGCGCCCTTTTACGGTTGACGAGCTGTTCCTGCCGGCCCCAGTTGAGAATGCGGGCGCGGAAAAGCTACACTCGCGCCTTATCGATGCTTACGAAAGCGCGATCAATCAGGGAATCCATCCCCTGGACGCCCTTGCCGTGATCCTCGAATGGGCTTCCACCGAGCTGAAACGCGTCGGAGTCCGCCCACCCCGCGGACCCGCCAACGGCAGCGGCGCCCAGCCTAACCGCTGACGCAGGCGCTTTGCGGAAGCGAGCGAAACGCGGGAAGGATTGCGCGCGGGCCTTTGAAGGCAATCGGAATCGCAACTCGATGCCGTATGCCTGACAAACAGGGCCGCGCAGGAAACAGAGCTGGGCGCCGCAGCAACGAACGCCGCCCAAAGCTCTCAAAAACGGCGCGCGAGGTTCGGCGCATTGAGGCGCCTTAGGCCCGGCTTTGAGCTCCGGCCAGAAATGCGCCCCTTGCGCAGCTGAGATGAGGGGCGGCTCGCCGCCCGCCAAAGCTTCACGGCAAAACTGCCGGCGCATGAAACGGCTCGCCGCCTGACGCCCGCAGCCGCCGGATCCAACGAAATCGATCACCCGCCCGCGAATGGCTCTTGCCCATGACCTCCCATCATGGCGAAGCCCAGTTTCAAGTCCGATGCTCCAGGCGCGTTCTGTGGATGATGGGAGTTTGTGGCGCCGAGGCGCGGAATCGGTCAAGGGTGGACAGGCTTATCCTCCTTTCGGATCGGTCGCGCGCCACAAATCAGGCTTCAACCCTTGTAAGGTTATCATTCGGGGTAAGATTATCTGGCATTGCTTCCTCCCGCCGCGCTGCTGGTCTCAATCAAGCCAAGAGGGATCGACTTGGGCCGCCTGCTCGTCATACTCGCTTCGCTCCTGGCCGTCGCCATAGCCGCGGCTTTCGTCGCGCCGGCCTTGACGGACTGGAAGGCGTACAGGCCGGACATCGAGCAGACGGCTTCCGCAATTCTCGGCCGGAAAATCAGCATCGGCGGCGCCATCGACATCGTGCTCCTTCCCGAGCCGCATTTCAGGGCGACGAAGGTTGTCGCGGAAGGTGGGGCCGCGGATGGCGCGCAGCTCAGCGCCGACGCGGTGGACCTTTCGCTATCGTTGCAGGCCTTGCTCGCCGGGCGCATCGAGGCCAGCAGGCTCAAGCTCGTGCGGCCTTTCCTGGTCCTGGACTGGGGGAAGCCGATCGAGCGCCAGCCCCGGCCCGCGCAGGCTGGCGCCATCCCCATCGCCGCGGGCGTGTCGAGCCTCGAAATCGAAGACGGCCGCGTTTCCCTCGTTCAGGACGCCTCGCGCCCCGAGGCGCTGACGCTTACCGATGTCGAAGGAACGCTATCGGCGCCCGCGCCGGGAAATCCGTACCGCTTCAACGGCCGGGTTTCGCAAGACAACCGGCGCTTCGAGGTGAGGTTCGTCGCATCCGCCGCGCCGAAAAGCGGCGTCAGGCTTACTGGCGGCGTGCTCGACCTCGCCTCCAAAATCGCATTCCAGGCTGACGGCGTGCTGAGCGCGGATAAGGCGCCGGTTTTCGAGGGAGCGATCTCGATTACATCGCCGCAAACTCCGGCGGCCGCGGGCGCACCCGAGGCGCAGGCGAAGGCGATGGCGCGGATCGACCTTTCGGGCGCCAGCCTTTCGGATCTCGTGCTGACGATTGACGCGGATAATCGCCCGCAGGTGCTGATGGGCTCGGCGAACGTGACGTATGCGGCGAAGACAGCGGACATTGCGCTTCAGGCCCGCGCCCTCGACGCCGACATCCTGCTTGCGAGCGGCAGCCGTCTGGCCCTTGCGCCCGCGCCGGGGAACGGCGTGCAGGGCGGTCTGAGCCAGCTTCTCTGGCTTTATCCTGAATTCGGGCTGCATCTGTCGCTTGCCGCCGATCAGGTGCAGTACCGGGGCGATCTCATCGAGGGCGTGAAGTTTCAGGGATCGCGAAGCGGCGAGGTATGGGCTTTCGAAGAGGTTGCGGCGACGCTGCCGGGAGATGCACAGGCGAAGGCTTCGGGCGCGCTGACGCTAACGGGCGGGAAACTGAAGCTGACCGCCGAAGCCGCCCTGCTGGGCAAAAACCTCGGCCGCCTCAACCGCTGGCTCTCGCCGCCCGCCGCGACCGAAAGGCCAAGCCCGGCAAGAGCGTTCTCCGTACACGGCGCGGTCGCGCTTTCGGAAGAGGCCGCCGCCTTCACCAATGTTGCGGGCGCCATCGAGGGGACCCCGTTCGCGGCGAACCTGCGTCTGGAGAGGGCGCCCGTCCGCAAGCTCGAAGTTTCGCTTTCGGGCGAGAGTTTCGATCTGCGCAGCCTGCAAACCAGCCCGAGCGACGCTCTTTCCGCCGAGAGCCTGAAAACCGCGTGGCAGGATGCGCTTGCGCAAGCCGCGCCGCTTCTCGGAGGCGACGCCACGACCTTCGACGTCGCCGATATCGATGTTTCAGCCACGGCGATCAGAACCAGCTTCATCGAGGCGAAGAACGTGGCGGCGCGGCTCAAGTTCAACCGCGATCTGCTGACCGTCACGAAACTGAGCCTGGAGACGGCTGACGGGCTTGCGCTGAGCGCGCAAGGGCTCGTGCCGCTTCGCGGTTCCGGGCAGGGCCGCTTCGATGGCCGCCTCGAGGCCCGCACACCCAAGGCTCTGCTGAAGGCCGCCGCGCTCGCGGGATACGGCGCCGAGAGCGTTGAGGGCAGGCGGTTCGCGGAGTTCGCGCCCGCGTCGCTCGTGGTGAATTACGGCGCGGAGGCGGAAGGCAAAACGGCGACGGCGCAGCTCTCGGGCGCGCTTGGCCCGGCTCGCATCGAAGGCCGCGCTCAGTTGAAAGGCGCGCTCGCCGATTGGCGGACGAGCCAGCTTTCGGCGCAGCTCGACATCGCCGACCCCGACGGAAACAGGCTTGTGGCGCTTTTCTTTCCCGCAGCCGCGCCGGCGCCCGGCTTGAGTCCCGGCGCGCTGGCGATCCACGCGGAGGGCGCCTCGCAGCGCTACGCGGTGGCCGGCTCCATAAAAGCCGCTGCGCTGCAGGCGCAGGCCGACGGGACCGCCGATCTCAACGGGCAGGGCATAGCCTTCAACGGCAAGGCGCAGGCCACGAGCCCGGCGCCCGAGCAGTTCCTGCCGCCCGCGCTGCTCGCGCTGCTCGGCGGCGAGCCGAAGTCGGCCCTCCACGTCGAGGCCGATCTTGCTCTCGCGCCGGGCCAGATCGCCGCAACGAAGCTCAAGGCCGAGACGCAGAAAAATCTCGTCATGGGCAGCCTCAGCGTGGCGTCCGCCGGCCGCGCGAGGCGGATCGACGCCGATCTGAAAGCTGGCCAAATCTCGCTTCCGGCGCTTCTGAGCCCGCTTCTCGCGCAGACGCCGGCGGACAGGCTCGCAGCCGCGATCCAGGCCTCAACCGCCGCAACATCCGAGATATGGAGCGGCCAGCCTTTCGCATTCGGCGTCTTCCAGGACACGACCGCAACCCTCGCGCTTTCGGCCAGGACGCTGCAGCTCGGCGAGAGTTTTGCGCTGTCGGATGCGCAACTCGCCGCGAAGCTTGACAATGGCCGGCTCGAACTGCAGCGCCTCGAAGGCAAAGCGCTCGGCGGCGAACTTGCGGCTTCGCTCAGCCTCGATGCGAAGAGCGGTTCGGCGGTCGCGGCGGACGCCCGCGTCTCGCTTTCCGGCGCCGATCTGTCCGCGCTTCCGGTGAACGGAACCCCGCCCATCGCGACCGGAAGAGCGTCGCTCACGCTGCGCGCTTCCGGGCAGGGGCTTAGCCCGCGCGGCGTTATCTCGGTCCTGCAAGGCAGAGGCGCGGTCATCTTCACGGATGGCCAGCTCGCCCGGTTCGCGCCCGCGGGCGTGCAGAAGGCCGCCGACGAACTTCTGGCGCTGCCGCAGCCTGTCACCGAGGACGCGATCAAGAAGAAGACGATCGAGGCGGCGCAATCGGGCGACTTGAAATTTCGCCATCTGGCTGCGCCAATCGTCATCCGCGACGGGATACTGGAGGCGCGGCGCGCTTCGTTCAGGAGCCGGGACGGCACGGTGAGGCTGGAGGCCTTCGTCGATCTTTCAAGCCTGCAAGCCGACAGCTCCTGGCAACTCGGCGTCGGCTCCGACCGGCGCGCGAAGTGGCCGCCTGTGAAGATCCAGATTTCCGGGCCGCTCCGCGAACTCGGCGCGAAGCCCCGGACGCTCGCCGCGGAAGACTTCGTGCGCGCCATTCTGATCCGCAAGATGGAAGGCGACATCACCCGGCTTGAAAGCCTGAATAAGCAGCCAGCCGCGCCGCCGCCGCCGCCGTCCTCCTGGGCGCCCGCGCAGGAGGACGCGCCCAAGCCGCCGCGCCGCAAACGCACGCAGGACGACGCTTCGCCTTCACAGCCGCAAGCCCCCGCAAGCGGCATGACGGACTTCGAAAAGCGCATGCGCGACGCCTTGCAGTCGAAGCCTCAATAGCGCCCGACGCGGTGGCGGCGGGGTGGATTAGCCTTCCGCAAACAGGGCGCGCGCAGGCGAGACACCCTTTGCGTTGCCGCCCGCTCCGCGGGCTCGGCTCATTCGGCCGTCGTGGGATCGATGACCGCGGAAATTTCCGTAACCTTGTTCGCCGGGAAACCGCTGATGCGCGCGTGCTCGTGAACGGCCGCCTCGCTGTCCGCCAGATAGATGCAGAACGTCTTGTCGTCCGCCACGTAGGATTGGATCCATTGGACCTTGCCGCCCAACTGGCTCAGCGCATCGTTGGACTTCGCCGCCGCGTCCGCGAGCTGCTGGCCGCTCATCCCGCCGACGCCGGGCAGATCGCGCTCTATAACGAAACGCTTCATCGAACCTCTCCTTTGTTGTGTTCCTCCTGCGGACCGCTAGGCCCACTTTGGAAAAGGAAGAATGACCGTCCGCGTTCCCCCGCTTGTTGCGCGTTACCGGGGGGGTACGGTCTGCGGCGTCCGCATCGTGCTTGAGGACGGCGTCGCAGCGCTCTAAAAGCTTGCCGTGGTGACGGAAAAACCCGGGTTGAAGTCGACCATCCGCGCCATCTTCGCCGAAATCGGCCGCATCTTTCGAAGGTGGATGGGTATAGCCGGCAGATTTAGGTTGCGGCGCCGCGTAATGTCGGCGAGAACGCGACGCGAACAGAGTTTCGAGCGCGATCCTCTGTTATGCGGAGCAACGCATTGTCCGAGCCTTCCAAGGCGATCATAATTTTTGTCGACGCCGACGCCTGCCCCGTAAAGGCCGAAATCTATCGCGTGGCTGAGCGGTATGCGATCAAGGTCGCCGTCGTCAGCAACAGCCCCATAGCGGTTCCGAGAGCGCCGCTGATCGAGCGCGTTGTCGTCGGCAGCGCTCCCGGCGCGGCGGACGATTGGATCGCGCAAAGGGCATCGCGCGGCGCCATCGTCATCACCGCCGATGTGCCGCTCGCGCATCGCTGCATAAAGGCGGGCGCGGATGTCATCGCGCCCACGGGCCGCGCGCTGACGGAAGACTCCATCGGCATGGCGCTCGCGACGCGCGACCTGATGACCGACCTTCGCTCGGCGGGGCAAACGACCGGCGGTCCGAAGCCCTTTCAGCCGCGCGACCGGGCGAAGTTTCTGTCCGCCCTCGACCTTGCCGCCGTCCGGCTGCGGCGCGACGGCTTCAGCGCTTAGAGCAGGACGCTGAAAAAGGGAAGCCGGACTTCAAGACGGCCGCATGGCTTAGCTTTTTCGCGCTGCCGGCTGCGGCGTCTTTTTGCGTCGCGCGCCAGCAAACTTCCGGCTTCCTTTCGTCACGCTCGCCGCCGGCGCTTCCGCGCGCTTCACGCGCCGCTCGGACTGACCGTTCATGGGCGTGATCGTGACCGAATCCTCCCGCCTGCCCGATCTGACGAGCGCCTGACTGAAGCCCTGCGCGGCGCGCGCGCTTACCTCGAAAAGGCTCTCGGTTTCGAAGATTTTGATGGCGCCGATGTCGCGGCTCGTGATTCCGCCAGCCTTGCAGACGAGCGGCAGGATCCACCGCGCCTCGGCCCTCTGCTTGCGCCCGACGGACAGCTTGAACCAGACGCCGCCATCGAAATCGCTGCGCAAAGCCTCGGCTTCGTTGGCGTCTCCTCCGGAATCCACAAACTCCTCGGGCGTGGGCCGTCGTATCTGGGCTTGCCGGAAGAACGCCGCCGCAACTTGCTCCGGGCTTTTGGTTGCGAGCAACTGCTGTGCGAAGGCAAGCTCCTCGCCGCTGAGCGGGCCTTCGAGCGCCGGGTCGGCAAGAAGCCTTTCCCGGTCGCGTTGGAGGATGGTCTCAGCGCTCGGAACCGGCATCCAGGTCGCTCTTATCTTTGCGAGGGTCAGGAGCCTTTCGATGCTCCGGCGCTTGCTGTGGGGCGCGATGATGACGCTGACGCCCGCGCGGCCCGCACGCCCCGTTCGCCCGCTCCGATGCAACAGCGCTTCGCTGTCCCTCGGCAGATCGGCATGAACGACGAGATCGAGATTGGGCAGATCGATGCCGCGCGAGGCCACGTCGGTCGCCACGCAAACCTGCGCCCGGCCGTCCCGCATCGCCTGAAGCGCTCGCGTGCGTTCGATCTGGCTCAATTCGCCCGACAGCGCCACAATCCCGAAACCGCGATTGCCGAGGCGGCTCGCAAGATGCTTTACGCCTTCCCGCGTCGCGCAGAACACGAGCGCGCTCGCCGCCTCGAAATAGCGCAGGACATTGATGACGGCGTTTTCCCGTTCGGCCGATGCCACGGAAATGGCGCGGTAATCGATGTCGGCATGCTGCCTTTCGCCTTTGTTGGCGGAAATCCGGATGGCATTCTTCTGGAAGCGCTTGGCGAGCGTTTCGATCGTTTTTGGCACCGTCGCCGAGAACAGGAGCGTGCGGCGCTCCGGCGGCGCCGCCTTGAGAATGAACTCCAGGTCTTCCCGGAACCCGAGGTCGAGCATTTCGTCGGCCTCGTCGAGCACGAGCGCACGCACCGACGACATGTCTAGCGAACCGCGCGTAATGTGATCGCGAAGGCGGCCGGGCGTGCCGGCGACGACATGCGCGCCATTGGCGAGCGCGCGGCGCTCCAGCCGCATGTCCATGCCCCCCACGCAGGCCGCCATTTTGGCGCCCGCCGGCGCATAGAGCCATTCGAGTTCATGGCGCACCTGAACCGCCAGCTCGCGCGTGGGGGCGACAACGACAGCCAAAGGTTCGGGGCTTTCGGGGAAGCGCCCGTTCCCTCCCAGCAGAGTTGAAGCCATGGCAAGGCCGAAAGCGACCGTCTTGCCCGATCCAGTCTGCGCGGAAACGAGAAGATCGGCCTCGCCGATATCCGGCGCGAGGACGGCGTGCTGCACTTCGGTCAGCGTGGTGTAGCCTTGTTTTGCAAGCGTCTCCGCGAAGAGCGGAGGCGCCCCGTCGATAGCCGTCATGTGAAGCGCTTTCGGGTTCCTAGAGCATCGTGCATTTAATCGGCGGCGTTTTCGTCGTCCCCGCTAAAAGCGGGGACCCAGCATTCGATGAGCGTCGAGATTACTGGATTCCCTCTTTCGCGGGAATGACGCCGAAGGGCGGGAGGCCAATTCCGACTTTAAGTCCGATGCTCTCTAATTCAGAGGCGGTCAAACGATATGCGTCCACCCTTAGCGCTAAATGAGTGAGCCGAGAGATAATATTTTGGCCTGGCTCGAATTTGCGGGAAACGTTATCGACGGCTAAGTTGGCGGCTTTTCTCCCAAGGACCCTTTCTAATCGCCGAGGGCGCCCGGCGCCTGCCGCTGACGCTTCACTTCTCCGCGCTTCGTTTTGCCGGTCAGCCGCCGCTGCTTCGAGCCAAGGGTTGGCCGCGTGGGCCTGCGGACGGGACGCTCGATGGCGGCCTGCCTGATCATGCGGACAAGCCGGTCGACGGCGTCCCTGCGATTGGCCTCCTGCGTGCGGAAGTTTCCGGCCGTGAGCACGATCTCGCCGTCCTTCGTCAGCCGCGTCCCTGCGATTCGCTCCAGGCGAAGGCGCACAGGCTCCGGCAGGCTCGGCGAGCGGCGCACATCGAAGCGCAATTGCGCGGCGCTCGAAACCTTGTTGACGTTCTGTCCGCCAGGACCGCTCGCCCTGATGAAAGTCACGGCGATCTCGGCTTCGTTCAGGGCGATCCTGTCCGTAATGGCGATCATGACAAGTCCAGGTCTCCGCGTTAATCCCCTTCATCGAAAGGTGTCGAAGGACCGTGGTCCCCTGTCAAGCCGCATGCAAGCGAGGAAGGCGCGGAGCTGCGGACGGCAGCGGCAAACTCTCCTGTTTCGTCGCCTTGGCTACGCCCGCCGATCACCGGCCAAAACCCGGCGTCCTCCGGACCGGCCGCAATTTTGACCCAGAAGCTGAACAGCATGACGAGGTGAGAGGACGTGAGATGCGCGGCGGCCTTTTTCGACACTGGCCGCGTCCCGTATTCGTGGTCACGGTCTGCCGAGCAGCTCTTTCACGACATCGACGATGCGGCCGGGCTCGAAGCCGAATTTCTTTTGCAGCGCCTTGAGCGGAGCGGATGCGCCGAAGGTGTGCATGCCGACGATGCGGCCGGCCCAGCCAACGTAGCGCTCCCAACCCAGCGTGGAAGCCTGCTCGATAGCAACGCGCGCGGTTACGGCGGGAGGGAGCACGCTGTCGCGGTAGTGTTGCGTCTGGCGTTCGAAGAGGTCCCAGGAGGGCATCGAAACTACGCGCGAGCGTATGCCCTGCGCTCGTAACTGCTCGTGCGCTTCGACCGCGAGACTGAGTTCGCTGCCCGAGGCAATGAGGATGACTTCGGGTTTGCCGTCCGGCGCGTCGGCCAGAACATAAGCGCCGCGCGCCGCGCCGGAAGCGGGCGCGTATTTATTGCGGTCCAAAGTCGGCAAAGGCTGGCGCGACAGCGCGAGCGCGGCCGGCTCATGGCGGAGCTGCATGATCGCGCGATACGCCTCCACCACCTCGTTGGCGTCGCCAGGCCGCACAACTTTAAGGCCCGGAATGGCGCGCAATGAAGCGAGCTGCTCCACGGGCTGATGCGTCGGGCCATCTTCGCCGTCGCCCATCGCGTCATGCGTGAAGATGAAAATGGCGGGCAGCTCCATGATCGCCGCCAGCCGGATCGCGGGCCGCGCGTAATCGCTGAATATCAGAAACGTCGCGCCGAAGGCTCTGAGCTTGGACAAGCACAGCCCATTCACAGCCGCCATCATCGCGTGCTCGCGGATGCCGAAATGCAGATTTCTGCCGCCCGGCGTTTCGGCCTCGAAGTCGCCTGCGCCTTCGAATTTCAAGGTGGTCTTGTTCGACGTTCCAAGATCGGCCGAACCGCCTACGAGCCAAGGGATGTTCCGCGCAATCGCATTCAGCGCCTCGCCCGAAGCCTCCCGCCCCGCAATGCCCTTGGCGCCGGCCGGGAAAACTGGCAGATCGCGATCCCAGCCGTGCGGCAGTTCGCGCCGCTGCATCGGGCCGATCTCATTGGCGAGGCTGGCGTATTTCTTCTCGTAGCCGGCGAAAGCTTGCGTCCACTTTTTCCGCGCTTCGGCGCCCCGCGCACCCACGCCGTCGGCGAACGCTTTGCGCACCGCATCGGGAACGAGAAACTTGGCGTCCTCGGGCCAGCCGTAAAAGCGCTTGGCGAGGCGGACTTCTTCTTCGCCGAGAGGCTCGCCGTGAGCCGCCGCCGTGTCGTGCTTGTGGGGCGCGCCATAGGCGATATGGCTATCGAGAATGATGAAGGCCGGCCGCCCCTTGGTATTGCGGAAAGCATCCAGCGCGTTTTCTATGAGGCCCAGATCGTTGGCGTCGCCCACGCGCAGCACATTCCAGCCGTAGCTCTGAAACCTGCAGGCGATGTCTTCGGTGAAGGCGAGGCGCGTGGCGCCTTCGATGGTGATGTGGTTGTTGTCGTAGATCCAGCAAAGGTTATCGAGGTGGAGATGGCCCGCGAGCGAGGCGGCTTCCGAAGCTACGCCCTCCATCATGTCGCCGTCGCTGCAGGTGACGTAGATCCGATAGTCGAAAATCTCGAAGCCCGGCTGGTTATAGCGGGCGGCCAGCCACTTCTCCGCAATAGCCATGCCCACGCTCATGGCCACGCCTTGCCCCAGCGGGCCGGTCGTCGCTTCGACGCCCGAGGTCCAGTGGTACTCGGGATGACCGGGCGCCTTGCTGTCGAGCTGGCGGAAATGGCGGATGTCGCCGAGCGTGACTGCGGGCTGTCCAAGCTGCTCGTAATCGGCGTTGACGGCGCGCGTTCCGGTGAGGTGCAGCACGGACCACAACAGCATCGATGCGTGACCGTTCGACAAAAGGAACCTGTCGCGGTTCGGCCAGATCGGATCCTGCGGATCGAACCGGAGCACCTTGTTCCAAATCGTGTAGACCAGCGGCGCAAGCGCCATGGGCGTGCCGGGATGCCCGGAATTCGCCTGCTGGACGGCGTCCATCGATAGCGTGCGGATGGTGTTGATCGACAACCGATCCAATTCCGCCGCAGTCATCGACCCGGCTGAAGCCTTCTGAAAAGCGGCGGCTTCGCTCATAACGAGGCCTCCGGTGCGGCGCCTTCGCCGAGCTGTTCCGCGGCCGACTTGTCCGCGATGACGAGCGCCGCCTCCTGACGCACGCGGCCAGCCGGAATCGAGGGGTCGGCTTTGCACAGGCGAGCGAGCATTCCCGCTTTGTCGCCGTCCGTGACGAGCCACAGGATGCGCCGGGAGCGATTCAGGATCGGGTAGGTCATGGTCATGCGCCGATGCCCCCGATAAGGGCCGGTCACGGCGACATCCGCGTTTGAGACTTCGAGGACGGGGTCGCCGGGAACGAGCGACGCCGTATGACCGTCGGGACCAAGACCGAGGTGCACGAAATCGAGGATTGGCGGCGAGCCTGCCAAGTTCTGCAGCGTGAGAGCATATTGAGCGGCGGCGGCTTCGAGATCGGGCGCGTCGACCGGCATGGCGTGGAGGTTTCCTCCAGGGACCGCCGCACGATCGAGCAGGCATTCGCGCAAATGCTTCAAGTTCCTGGCCGCATCGCCCGCTGGCGCGACGCGCTCATCCACCTGGAGAATGTAAACCCTGTCCCACGGCAGGTCTTCGCTGGCGAGCGCGCGCAGCATCCCGCCGGGCGAGCGGCCGCCGCTGAAAGCGGCGATGAACCGCCCGCGCTCGGAGACAGCCTTCCTCGCCCCGGCGGCGATGGCGCGCGCGGCCGCCGATGCGGCGGCGTCGGGGTCGGGAAACACTTCGATCTTCATGAGAGCCTCTCAATCGGATTTGGTCTTTTGGGTTCACGGCGCCCGCAGCGGGCAATGCGTCACCCGGCCTTCGCTTTTCGGCGCCGGCCGATCAGGTTATTCGTCGAACTGTCATGGCGAGGCTCGGCGCCGCCGTCTTCCAGTTCCGGGATAATGCGTTGCGCGAGCGCCTTGCCGAGTTCGACGCCCCATTGGTCAAAAGGATCGATGTCCCAAATTGCTCCCTGGGTGAACACGTTGTGTTCGTAGAGCGCCACCAGCCGGCCGAGAGCAGCGGGCGTAAGCCGGTCCATCAGAATGGTGTTCGACGGGCGGTTGCCTTCGAAGGTGCGGTGAGGCGCGAGCCAGTCCGGCGCGCCATCGGCTTTCACTTCTTCGCCGGTCTTGCCGAAGGCGAGCGCCTCGGCTTGCGCGAACACATTCGCCAGCAGCATGTCGTGATGGCGGCCGATAGGGTTCAGCGATTCGACGAAAGCGATGAAATCGCAAGGAATAAGCCGCGTCCCCTGGTGGATCAGCTGATAGAACGAGTGCTGGCCGTTGGTGCCCGGCTCGCCCCAGTAGATCGGGCCGGTCTGGTAATTCACCTCTATGCCGCCAAGCGTCACATGCTTGCCGTTGCTTTCCATCGTGAGCTGCTGGAGATAGGCGGGAAAACGCTTCAGGTACTGGTCGTACGGCAGGACCGCGACGGTTTCGGCGCCGAGAAAATTGTTGTTCCAGATCGCCAGCAGACCCATCAGCGCGGGCAGGTTCCGCTCGAACGGCGCGGTGCGAAAGTGCTCGTCCATTTCATGGAAACCCGCAAGCATGGCGCGGAAGTTGTCCGGGCCGATGGCCAGCATGGTCGAAAGGCCGATGGCGGAATCCATGGAATAGCGGCCGCCGACCCAGTCCCAGAATTCGAACATATTGGCGGTGTCGATGCCGAATTCGGCGACCTTGGCGGCGTTGGTCGAGACCGCAACGAAATGCCTCGCCACCGCCTTCTCGTCCCCGCCATAACAGCGAAGCAGCCAATCGCGCGCACTGTGCGCATTGGTCATCGTCTCTAGCGTCGTGAAGGTCTTCGAGGCGACGATGAAAAGCGTCTCCGCCGGATCGAGATCGATCGTGGCCTCGACAAAATCCGTGCCGTCGATGTTGGAGACGAAGCGGAAAGTCATCGAGCGGTCGCTGTAGCGTTTCAGCGCCTCGTAGGCCATGACTGGCCCAAGATCGGAGCCGCCGATGCCGATATTGACCACATTCCTGATGCGCTTGCCCGTGTGGCCCTTCCACTGGCCGCCGCGAACGCGTTCGCAGAAGCCGGCCATCTTATCGAGCACGGCGTGCACCTCCGGCACGACGTTCTGCCCGTCCACGAGGATCGGCGCCCCCTTCGGCGCACGCAGCGCGACATGCAAGACGGCCCGGTTCTCGGTGACATTGATCTTCTCGCCACGGAACATGGCCTCGATCCGCGCGCGCAGGCCCGACTCCTCCGCCAGATCGAGAAGGAGCTTCAGCGTTTCATCGGTAACGCGATTTTTCGAGTAGTCGAGGAAAACGCCGGCGGCTTCGGCGGTCATCCGCGTTCCGCGCGAGGGATCGCCGGAGAACAGATCGCGCAGGTGGATTCCTTGAACTTCTCTGCGATGCGCTTCCAGAGCGATCCACGCAGCGCTTTGATCCTTGGGCCGCGCGGCCCCCGTGTTCTCGATTTTCGACATTCCAAGCGTCCTATTTTTCTTCCGTCTGGCGGGAACTATCCGTTGCGGCTGGAAAATTACAAGACTTACGCATATTCCCACAGTCGAAATCCGCTTGCGATGGCGTTGGCGTTGCCGCCCGCCCCGATCCTTGAGTTTGTGCACATTGCCGCGGCGGCTTTCGCAAAGCCTTCGCCGTCGTTCGAATCCGCGATCGCGCTTGCTTGCCGCTTTTTAGGGTTCGCGCCAACGGCCGCCGCCCCTGTTCCGGTCATACTCATTCCGCCGCGGAAGCCGGCTAATCGTGCTCGCACCGGTGAAACCTGGCGAGGGCCGAGTGTTCCGCGCTAGAAAAGCCCGGCGCCGTTTCTGCCGGGATCGATCGTTACCGCTTTCAGGTTCAATTTTTTCGGAGGGGGTTCCATCGGCGGGCGCGGTGTTGTATCGCCGTCTAAGAACCTTTTTCATAAAACGGGAGGCGATATCATGACGAAAAGAATTCTCGGTTTTGCGGTGCTCGCTGGGCTTTTCGCGGCGGCCGCCGTCAGCGCCGCCGACGATCCGATCAAAGAGCGCAAGGAGTTGATGAAGGGCAACGGCGCAGCCGTGAAGGGCGTGGTCGCCATGCTCAAGGGCGAGAAGCCCTATGACGGCGCGGCGGTTGCAAAGGCCATGAAGGACATCAACGGCGCCCTCCCGACGTTCATCACGCTGTTCCCGAAGGGATCGGAGACCGGCGGCGAAACCGCGGCCAAGCCGGAGATCTGGGAGAACAAGGCTGAATTCGACAATCTGGCCAAGGACGCCGAAGCGGCTACAGAAAAGGCGGCAGCCGCGGCGGCCGGCGGGCTCGACAGCTTCAAGGCGGCGTTTGGCCCCGTTGGCAAAGCCTGCAAGGCCTGCCACGAGAAATTCCGCGAAGAAAAGAAAGATTAGGGTTCGAATGCCTATCGCCCGCGCTCTTATCCTGTTGTCCTGTCTCGCCGGCTGGCTCGCCGCTTCGAAGGGAGCCGCCGCCGAGGCGCGAAACATCGAAAACGGGCGGTACATGTTCTTCACCGGCGGCTGCGCATCTTGCCACGCGGCCCCGGCTTCCGCCAAATGCGACGAACCGAACTACAAAGATCCGCTGGCGGTTACGGGCGGCCGCTGCCTCAAGACGCCGTTCGGCACGTTCTACGCGCCGAATATAACTCCCGACAAGGAGACGGGCATCGGCGCATGGCGCGATGAGGATTTCATCAAGGCGATGACGGAAGGCGTGTCGCCCTCGGGAAAGAATTACTATCCCGCATTTCCGTACCCCTCCTACCGGCATATGAAGCGGGACGACCTTCTGGACCTCAAGGCATTCCTCGACACGCTGAAGCCCGTGCGCGCGCAGGCGCACCGGCATGAGTTGTCATTCCCCTATAACATCCGCGCGGGCCTCGGCTTTTGGAAGTGGCTCAATCTCGGGCCCGTGGGCTTTACTCCCGACCCATCGAAAAGCGCAGAAGTCAATCGCGGCGCCTATCTCGTGGAGGGTCCCGGCCATTGCGCCGAGTGCCACACACCGCGAAACCGGCTCGGCGGACTGATCGGCGAGAAGAATTTATCCGGCGCGCCCGCTCCGGAAGGCAAAGGCTTCGCGCCCAACATCACGCCCGACGCGACCGGGCTTCGGTCCTGGAGCGCGAAAGACATCGCCTATGCGCTGGAGACGGGCTTCACGCCCGATGGCGATGCGCTGGGCGGCGCCATGGCCAAGGTGCAGGACAACATGGCGCACCTCACGCCGGAGGACCGCGAGGCCATCGCGGCGTATTTGAAGTCCCTGCCTCCGATCGAGAACGCCCGGCCGAAAAAGAAATAGCCCGCTCCGCTGCGCCCTTGCCGCCTAAGGAGTTTGCGCGGCGGGCTCGATGCGTCGGCGGTGAAACCACAGGAACGCGCCGCCGATGGCGACAAGCGCGATTACCGACAAGAGGAGGACGAGCGCGGACTCCTCCACCCAGGCGATGGCGGGGACGCCGAGCGCCATGACGAGGCCCAGCACGCAGGTCTGCCAGGACAGCGTATGGACGCCCGCCACGAAGGTGCCCAGCGCTAGCAGCAACAGGATCGCAAGCCCTGTCGCATCGGCGTTCAACATGCGCTGCACGTCGGAGATGAGCACGATGTTCATCGCGACGAGAAACGCGAGCCAATGCAAGCCTTGCGTCCAGATCAGCTGAATCCGCGCATCGCGCGTGCGGGCGTGCGGCCATCCGCTGATGACGCACACCGCGCCGGTGATCACGCCGAGCATCTCCCAATAACCGATGAGCGGACGCTTCGCGACGCTTGTGTAGGCGACGCCGAGAATGGTGAGAACGAGGATCGCGATTTGCGGGATCGCGCCATAGAAGAGAGTGTGACGGCGGGAGGCGAGGTCCGCGCCGTGCTCCAAGCGAGTGTCGAGACTGGACTGAGACATGAGGGCGCCTTGCTGACAGCCAAGTCAGCAAGTATTTCGGCAAACTTCTAACAATGCCGATCCGTGCGCCTCGGGAATTGAATTAAAGATTCCGATACTCCCGCCATGCGGCCGCGCCAGCGAGCGCGCAAAGCGCGGCGGCGAGCAGCGCGCCATAGCCCGCCAGCGATATGCCGAAGATGCGCAGCGCAGCCTCGTCGCAGCGCACAGCGGTGTTGTGGCGAAGCGCCTGCGAAAGGCTCGTGGGCTTGATCGCGTCGCCCGTGCACGCATCCGGCCCCGGCCAGAACTTCCATTCCGCGCCCGCGTGATAGACGCTGAGCCCGGCGTTGTAGAGGAAGGCGAGCGCGAGCGCCGCGAGGATCAGCGCGGCCAATCTCGGCGCGCGCGGGGCGAGCCACGCGGCGATGAGGCCGCTCGGGATGGCGGCGTAATAGGGAATGCGCTCTTCGAGGCAGAGCGAACAAGGCGCATAGCCCGCGAATTGCAGCGCCCACATCGAAGCCAGCGTGGCGGCGCTCACGCCGGCGATGACGAGCGCCGCGGCGCCCGCGCCAAGCTCGAACCGCCCGCTTTTCGTTTCCACCGCGCTATACGACATATCTCACGATCACAAAGCCTGAAACGATCACCGCCAGCATCCCGAACGTTACCGTGCGCAAGCGGCGCTCGATGAAATCGCGGATCGGCTCCCCATAGATATAGAGCAGCGACGCCACAATGAAGAAGCGCAAACCCCGCGTGACGATGGAAAGAGCCACGAACAGCGGGAAATTGTAGCCCGCGAAGCCGCTCGCTATGGTCACGATCTTGTACGGGATCGGCGTCAGACCCTTGAGCAGGATGATCCAGGCGCCCCATTTCGCGTACATCTCGCGGAACGACTCGATGCCCTGGCCGTAGCCGTAGAGGTCGACGATCCATTTGCCGACGCTGTCGTAGAGCAGCGAGCCGAAGGCGTAGCCGACCATGCCGCCCAACACCGACGCCAGCGTGCACCACGCCGCGAGCCGGAACGCGCGTTCGCGCCGCGCCAGCACCATCGGGATGAGGAGCGTGTCCGGCGGGACCGGGAAGAACGAGCTTTCCGCGAACGAGATCGCGATCAGCGCGGCCAGCGCGCGCGGCCCTTCGGCGAGGCGCATCGTCCAGGCATAGAGGCGTTGGAGCATGGGCAACCTTTGCGTTTGCGCTCGCATAGCCCGCCGGGAGGCGCTTGTCTATGCCGGATAAGGTGTTGGCGGGAAGCGCGAGCGTGCGCACAGCAGCGCAGCTGGATCGACATGGGCGCTCGAATAGCCGATAAAAGTATCGCGGCCGGGATCGGCCATAAGTCTGAAAGCAGAGCGAGACAGCGGTAACTCATGCGAATGACCGTGACCTATCGCGTCCGCAGCGACGCTGCGTCCATCGAGGCGCGGGCGGAGGCCATCGCCATCGAGCAGAGCGTGGAGACGCCGCTCGCGGCCATCGCGGACGAGCGCGTGCTGCGCGAGGTCGTGGGCGAGGTGCAGGGCGTGCGCGACCTCGAGCGGGGGCTGTTCGAGGTTCGCATCGGGCTTGCGGTGGAGACGACCGGCTTCGAGGCGGGGCAGCTTCTCGCCATGCTGTTCGGCAATAGCTCGCTGCAGGACGATGTGGCGCTGATCGGCGCGAACATCCCCGACCCGATGGCGGCGCATTTCGGCGGGCCGAATTTCGGCGTCGCGGGGCTTCGCGCGAAATGCGGCGCGGGCGCGAGGCCGCTGACCTGCACCGCCATCAAGCCGCAAGGCATGCCGGTGGCGGCGCTGGCGGCGCTGGCGGGGCGGCTCGCGGCGGGCGGCGTCGATTTCCTCAAGGACGACCACGGCCTCGCCGATCAGGCTTACAGCCCGTTCGCGGAACGCGTTCGCGCCTGCGCCGAGGCGGTGCGGCGCGCGCGGGCGGCGACCGGCTCGCGCACGCTTTACGTTCCGAGCGTCACCGGCAGTCACGAGGCGGCGGCGAGCCAGATCGCGCTCGCCATCGAGGAGGGCGTCGAGGCCGTGATGGTCGAGCCGATGATCGTCGGCGTGTCGAATTTCCATCGCCTTGTGAAGCAGTTCCCCGGCATGGCGTTCTTCGCGCACCCAGCGCTCGCGGGAGCGTCGCGGATCGCGCCGCCGCTGCTGCTCGGCAAGCTGTTCCGCCTGTTCGGCGCCGACGTGACCATCTACCCCAATTATGGCGGCCGCTTCGCCTACGCGCCGGAAACCTGCAAGGCCGTTGCGGACGCTGCCCGCGCGCCCTGGCCCGGCGTCAAGCCTTGCATGCCGTCGCCCGCGGGCGGCATGGCGCTCGCCCGCGTCCCCGAAATCCTGGATTTCTATGGGCCGGACACCATGTTGCTGATCGGCGGCAGCCTGCTTTCGGCGAGGGATCGGCTGACCGAAGAAACGGCGGCGTTCGCCGGCCGCGTGGCGGCGTATTTCGAGGGCGAGAGCGATGGATGACGGATCGAACATTCGCAAAGCGCGGGACGGCTTCCGCTGGGACGGCGTGGACGTGCTCGCCTACAAGGAGGAGGGCAGCGCGCCCTTCAAGGCGATCACGCGTCAGCTTCTGTTCCACCGGCCCGAACTCGGCTGCGAGCTGCGCTATTTCGAGATGGCGGCGGGCGGCTATTCCACGCTGGAGCGCCATGTGCATGTGCATGCGGTGATGATCTTTCGCGGGCGCGGGACGTGCCTTGTGGGCGACGAGGTGCGCGAGGTGGCGGCGCCCGACCTCGTGTTCATCCCGCCGATGACGTGGCATCGGTTCCGCGCGAGCGCCGGCGAGCCCTTCGGCTTCCTGTGCATGGTGAACGCGATGCGCGACAAGCCGCAACTTCCCACCGGGGAAGACCTCGCGCGGCTCATGAAACACCCCGCCATCGCCGCTTTCCTGAGCGAAGATTCCGGCGCCGCCGCTTCGTAACGCGCATAAGCGAGCGAAGCGGCCGTTAACACAAGGCGCCGCCTCAACGCCGGTGCTGCGCTGTCGCCAGCCAAAGGCGGTCTATTGCGCGGGGACGAGCGCCGCCGCCGCCGCGTCGAGTTTGACGTCGTCCGCTGTGACGGCGCCTTCCTGCGCCATCTCGGCCAGCTTGCGCCGCGCCTCCTCCGCCTCGCGCTGCCGCGCCCACAGCCCGGCGTAGAGCCCGCCCGCGTCCATCAGCGACAGATGCGTGCCGCGCTCCACGATGCGCCCCTTGTCCATCACGAGGATCGTGTCCGCGTGGATCACGGTGGAGAGCCGGTGCGCGATGACAAGCGTGGTGCGGTCCTTCGCGATCTGGTCGAGCGCCGCCTGGATGTCCTTCTCGGTGAAGCTGTCGAGCGCCGAGGTCGCCTCGTCGAGCATCAGGATCGGCGGCGCCTTCAGGATCGTGCGCGCGATGGCGACGCGCTGTTTCTCACCGCCGGAGAGCTTCAAGCCGCGCTCGCCGACCATCGACTTGTAGCCGAGCGGCAGTTTCTCGATAAAACCGTCGATCTGCGCGAGCCGCGCCGCCTCGCGCACCTCCGCCTCGGTCGCGGTCACGCGGCCATAGCGGATGTTGTAGCCGATGGTGTCGTTGAACAGCACCGTGTCCTGCGGAACGATGCCGATGGCGGCGCGCAGCGACTCCTGCGTGACATCGCCGATGTCCTGCCCATCGATGAGGATGCGGCCCGACTTCACGTCGTAGAAGCGGTAGAGCAGCCGCGACACCGTGGACTTGCCCGCGCCCGACGGCCCGACAAGCGCCACCATATGCCCCGGCGGCGCCTCGAAATCGACCCCGCGCAGGATCGGCCGCGCCTCGTCATAGGCGAAATGCACATTCTCGAAGCGGATCGCGCCCTTCGAAACGGCAAGCCGCTTGGCGCCCGGCTTATCCTTCACCTCGGGCGCCTGGCCGATCAGCGCGAACATCGCCTCGATGTCGACGAGCGCCTGTTTCGTCTCGCGGTAGATCATGCCCATGACGTTCAGCGGCTGATAGAGCTGGATGAAGACCGCGTTCACCAGCACGAAGTCGCCGGCCGTCATGGTTCCCTTCGCGATGCCGTCCGCCGCGAGCAGCATGGCGAGCACCATGCCCACGGTGAAGATGAGCGCCTGCCCCGCGTTCAGCCACGCGAGCGAGCTGTAGGTGCGGATGGTCGCGCGCTCGAAGCGCTCCATGGAGCGGTCGAAGCGGTCCGCCTCCCAGCGCTCGTTGCCGAAATATTTCACGGTCTCATAATTCAGCAGGCTGTCCACGGCCTTGGTGGTGGCGTCCTGGTCGGCCTCGATATATTCGCGGCGGATCTTGATGCGCCTCTCGCTGAAAAAGAAGCTGAACCACGCGTAGATCGCGATCATGCCGAGCACAATGGCGACCATCTTCCAGCCGAAATAGAAGCCGAAAAGCAGGCACACGAACAGCGTTTCAAGAATGGTCGGCGCGAGGTTCAGCGCGATCATGCGCACGATGAGATCGACGGCGAGCTTGCCCCGGTCGAGCACGCGCGACAGGCCGCCGGTCTTGCGCTCCAGGTGAAAGCGCAACGAGAGGTTGTGCACATGGCGGAAGGTTTGCGTGGCGAGCAATCGCGTCGCGTGCTGGGAGACATGGGTGAACAGCACGTCGCGCAATTGTATGAAGCCGGTCATGGAAAGCCGGGCGACGCCATAGGCGACGATGAGCGAGAGCGGGACAGCCGCGATTTGCGCCGCCCGGGTGACGGCGCCCGATGGCGGCAGCTCCGTCAGCGCGTCCACCGCGGCCTTGTAGGCGAGCGGCATGGCGACGGTCACGACCTTGGCCACGATGAGCGCCGCCGCCGCCAGGACGACCCGCAGCCGCAGATCCGGCCGGCCCTTCGGCCACACGAAGGGCAGCAAATGCTTCAGAATGGCGGCATGCGCATCGCCCGCCTCTTTCGGCGCGGCGGCGTGATGTGAACCGGCGAGATGTCGCAAAAAATGCCTCTTTAGGATTGTAAACGTCTAGAGCGCTTCTGGAAACGGATGGCAATGGAATGATCCGCTCTCCATATAGGCGGATTTCCGGCCTTGGCGAACTCGTTCCTTAAGCGGCGGGCAAGCCTGAACCGGCTATGTTCACACTCGCGTTGCATTTGGATGTGATGACAGGTCAATGAAACCACAAAAGAAAATGAAGCGACTGTGCGTTTATTGCGGCTCTGGAGCAGGGAGGGATCCGCGTTACAAGGAAGCAGCGGTGGCGTTGGGCCGCGCCATGGCGGAGGCCGGCATCGGGCTCGTCTATGGCGGCGGCGGCAACGGCCTGATGGGCGCCGTTGGGCAAACCGTCCGCGACTATGGCGGCCATGTCACGGGCGTCATCCCGGCTTCGCTGCTCGAATTCGAGAACGCGCTCGAAACCATCAATGAGCGCTACGTAACCAACGGTTTCCACGAACGCAAGATGCTCATGTTCAACATGTCCGACGGTTTTGTGGCGCTGCCGGGCGGCGTCGGCACGCTTGAGGAGCTGGTGGAGCAGCTCACCTGGACGCAGCTCGGCCACCACGACAAGCCCGTCTTCATCGTGAACACCGCCGGCTATTGGGATCTGCTGCTTCAGATGTTCGACAGGATGCGCGAACAGAATTTCATCCGGGAGGGCATCGAGACGCGCTATTCGGTGATCGGCAACGTCGAGGACGTCGTACCTGAATTCCTCAAGCGCAGCCCCGCCAAGCGAACGGCCGCGCCAAGCCTGATCCGTGCGTGAGGATGGCGTCATCTCAAATTTATCGTAAACTTGGTTTCTCCTGCGCCGCTGCGCCGGGCCCGCGAGGCCCGGCGCATTATGCCGCTGGCGCTCTCCGAGCGGCGGCGGCCCAAAAAGGGAGTGAGCCATGCCAATCCGTTACGGCGTTCTGCGCGGCAAGCCGGCGAAGCTGTTGCATCACAGCGATGGCGATCCGAAGCCGCATCTTGAGGTTCTGATCGAGGAGCCGGGCGGTCCCTGGCGGCTCGCCGTCAACGTGCGTTCCGACGAAGGCTCAAACCTGCTCTATCGAGTTCGAACGCAATTTCGGCCGGCCGATCGTCGGCAATCTGCCGCCGCTGCCGCAAGGCCTGACGCGGCCCCGGCCGGAGGACAGGTCGCTGCGGCTCGACTATGTGCGCGGCGATCACTTCGACACCAACGCGATGCGGACGGCGGATAGCGGCGCCATCGGCGACCCCGGGACGCTCGACACGCTGCTCAGCGAGGCGCTTACGAGCGTCATGGAGACGGCCGGCGCCGAGCTGTTCGCCTTCGGCAATCCCTGGGGGCCGGAACCGGACAAGCCGGATCAATATTTCGGCTTCCTCCCCGGCCGGGGCATCCACGACATCCACATGAACCAGGGCAGCCCGGCGCCGCACGACCGCGACGACGGCGTCTGGCAGGATGGCGGGCTGATCCTGCGCTTTCCCGATGGCGGCGCCACGGCCTTCTTCTTCGCCTTCCAGAGCCAGACCTGGGCCACGGACAACGTCACCGGCAAGCCGCTTCCCCGCTGACCGGGTCGCGGCGATGTGACGGCCGGATTGCTTGAGAATGCGTGCGGCGCCGCCATATCGCAGCGTAGACAGCGGCAGGACTTGGGCATGGCGTATCTCGACGAGGACCAGCGGCGGCGCGCGCGCATTCGCAACATAGCGCAGACTTTCGCGCTGATCGGCGGCATCGGCGCGATCACGGCGGTGTCCGCCTATACGCTGTTCGGACGCCCGGGCGTGATCTGGGGGCTTCTGCTTGTCGGCCTTTTCGCGCTGATCGGGCCAAGGGTCGCGCCGGAAGCCATCATGCGCATGTTCAAGGCGACGCCCGTCGATCCGTTTCGCGGCGGCGACCTTTATCGCCTCGTGCGCGAGCTGGCCGGGCGCGCCGGGCTTTCCACGATTCCGAGCCTCTACGTGATCCCGAGCGCGACGCTGAACGCCTTCGCGGTGGGCGCGCCGTCGCGCTATTCGCTCGCCGTGACCGAAGGGCTGATCCGCCGCCTCGAAGCGCGAGAGCTTGCGGGGGTGCTTGCGCACGAGATCGCGCATGTCCGCAACAACGACATCTGGGTGATGAGCCTTGCGGACATGCTGAGCCGGCTGACGCGCGGCATGTCGTTCGCCGCGCTGTTCGTGTTTTTCCTGAGCCTGCCGGCCACGCTGATCGGCGGCGCGTCCATGCCGTGGGCGGCGATTGCGGTCCTCTATTTCGCGCCGGCGCTGTCGAGCCTGTTGCAGCTCGCGCTGTCGCGGTCGCGCGAATTCGACGCCGATCTCGGCGCGGCTTCCCTCACGGGCGATCCCGAAGGCATTGCGCTCGCGCTCGCCAAGCTCGAACGCCATCAGGGCCGGCTCTGGGAGGACATCTTCATGCCGGGGCGGCGCATTCCGCTGCCCTCGGTCTTGCGCACGCATCCGAAGACCTCCGAGCGGATCGCGCGGCTGATGGCGCTTCGCAAACCCGCCACGGCGCCGCTGTTTTCGGGCGCGCCCTTTCCCGCGCCGGGATTCGGTCCGCTGCCGGCCGAGCCCCGCTACCATTGGAACGGCTTCTGGTTTTAGCGCAGAAGAGAGCGGCCTGTCCGGCAAGCGCTAACTGGACTGTTAAAAAGCGCTTCTGCCATTGAACGATGGAACAACCCGGCCGTGATTGAATAGCTACGGCTCAGTCAAAAAGGGATCGAGCCTTTCAGAGAGCGGCTTTTCCGCAGAGGGTGAGTTCATGAAGCGTCCTATCGAAATTCCCATGCGCGCCTTTCGCTGGCTCGGCCTCGGCTTGCGTGAAGATGAGGGCGTAATCGAATCCGCATTTCTCGGCGCGATCATGACCGTCCTTCTGATTACAGCCGTCACAGCGAGCGGTTATCGCCTTTACAGCGTGTATGGATCGTTTGCGCCCTCGTCTTCAAGCCTTGCCGGCGGCGATTAGGATCGGGAGCGCCTTCGAACGCCGGCGCGGACCCGGTATTCGATGAGCGCTGGGATTACTGGATTCCCGCTTTCGCAGGAATGACGCCGAAGGGCATGTGGCCGATTCCGACTTTAAGTCCGATGCTCTAAGGCATGGCGAGCGCGCCTTTATCGGCGCGCCGTTACGGCGCCAAGGGGAATTGCAGTTTGAAGACGCAGCCGCTGGGCGTCAGGTTGCTTACGGAAATCGTGGCGCGATGAGCCTCGACGATGCGCTTCACGATGGGCAGGCCCAGGCCTGAGCCGAGCGCATTACTGCGCTCCTTCCGCCAGAACCTCTGGAAGATCTGGGCGTGCTCGGACGCGGAAATGCCCGGCCCCTCATCGCTGACCGAGACGGCGCCCCCCTCATCGAGCTTTACGCTCACACAGGTCCCGGCAGGCGTATGCCGGATTGCGTTCTCGACGATGTTGCGCAGCGCGCGGAACAGCACCTCCGCCCGTCCCGTTACGAGCACCGGACCGTCGGGCGCGTCGAGCAGGATTTGCTTGTTCTCCGCGATCGCCATCGGCGCGATGAACTCCACCACCTCGACGCAAACCTGCTTCAGGTCGGCGGTCTCGCCAAGCTCGACGTGGAACGCCTCAAGCTCGGCGATGTCGAGAAGCTGGCTGACGACGCGTTTCATCCGCGCGATGTCGCGGGAGAGCGCCTTGGCGATGTCCTTGTCCTCGATGGCGTCGACCCGCGCCTGAAGGATCGACAGCGGCGTTCGAAGCTCGTGCGCGGCGTCGGCGGTGAAATCCTTCTGCACCTTGAAGCCGTGCTCCAAGCGGTCGAGCGCCTGGTTGACGGTCTTCACGAGCGGCTTGATTTCGCTCGGCATGCTTTCGAGCGGAAGGCGGACCTCGGTGCGCTCCGGCCCGATCTTCGCCGCGAATTGCGACGCCTCCAGGAGCGGCCTCAGCGCGCGCTGAAAGATCGTGACGTCGATGAAGAGAAGAAAGAGGAGGATCGGAATGGTGATCCAGCCCACTCTCGAAAAAAACTCGTTCACGATGTCGTCGATCAGGACGTCGCGATGCTCCATGTCCTGCGAGATCTGGACCCAGACCGGGCTATCCCCGACCTTGTAGGGGACGCTCGCTTCGACGAGCGGCACATCGCCTCGCCTGCCTTCGAGATAGACAGGCGACGAGGCCCGCTTATCCTGCGCGATCAGCGGCGCGCCGCTCTTCAGCGATGAAAACAGGACCGCGCCCGAGGCGTCGGCAACGGCGAAGGCGTAGCGGCCGTATGCTTCGGAGAACAGCGCTTCGAGCTTGCCGGGCAGCCGCAATTCCAGGCCGCCGCCGGGCTTCTGAGCAAGGTAGCGGGTGATGAGATCCGCATTCTCGCGCAAGGAGCGGTGCTGCAGGTCCGTCGCCGCCGTCTGAAGCATGAGATAGAGCGCAGCGGGCATGCAAGCGCAGGTGACGACGATCGTCACGACGTGAAGCGAGATGATGCGCTGGGTGATCGATTTGAACATGTTCGTGGCCGCCGGCGGTTGGTGTGGGTCTCGCAATTGCCTCGGTGGAAAGAAGGGAACCACGCTTGTTTGACGGCTCCGAACTGTTGCGATTGCGCAACTAACACGCGCGGATAGTTGGCCTCTCCCTGGAAGCGGTAGCTACGCTTCAAGCTAAACGTTAATAGCATTAATCCGGCTATCTAAGCCTTATGGAAAAAGGGGGGGTAAGCATGAGCATACGACTTATTGCCATCGCTGCGGCCATGACGGTAGGTTTTGCTTTTTCGGCAACCGCGACGCCGGTTACACCATCGGCGCCGGTTGCTAAGAGCACATTCACGCTCGTTCACGAACATCATTTGCACCACGGCCATTGGGGACATCACCACCATTGGGGTCATCGCCATCACTGGTGGCATCACCACCACCACCATTACTGGTGGCGTCACGGCCCCCTCGGCCTGTTCGGCATTGCCCCTTGGGCCTGGTAGCATCATCGTTATGAGCCTGCAGGCCTAGGCTTCTACATCGGAAGCGGCGCTCCCTGGGCGCCGTTTCCCGTTTCATTGGGTCCCCGCTTTCGCGGGGACGACGAAAACGCCGCTGCATCCGATTTAATGCACGATGCGCTAGAGGTTTCGTGCGTCTGACCGGAAAGCCGCTTCACACTTTTCCGGACGCACCCTAGGCGGAGGCGATGAGGTAGCCGACGCCGCGAATGGTGTGAATAGCGGCGTGAGCGCCCAAATCCTGCAGGCTCTTGCGCAAGCGATGCACATAGACTTCGACCGCGTTCGACCCGACCTCCGACGAAAGCCCGAAAATCTGATCCTCGACCACGCGCTTCGTCACCACGCGGCCGCTGCGGCGCAGGAGGATTTCGAGCACCGCAAGTTCGCGCGCCGAAAGCATCTGCGGCTTGCCGTCGATGTAAACCTGCCGGCCGACGGTGTCGAACACGAGATTGTTGAGCTCAAGCGATTTACCGAGAAGCTGGCCCGGCCGGCGCATGAGCGCTTCGAGCCGCGCAACCAGCTCCTCGAACGCGAACGGCTTGACGAGATAATCGTCGGCGCCGGCCCGAAGGCCCGCAACGCGGTCGTTCACCCCGTCCCTCGCCGTCAGGATCAGCACGGGCACATTGCTCTCCCGCGCCCTGATCGCGCGCAGAACAGCGGCGCCGTCTTCGTCGGGAAGACCCAGATCGAGAATGACTGCAACGTAGTGGGTCGTGCCGAGCACATTGATGGCGTCGGCGGCGGTCGCCACCCAATCGGCTTCGAAACCGGCGCCCTTGAGGCTCGCCACCAGAAGCTTGGAAAGCTCCTCGTTGTCTTCAACCAGCATCAGCCGCATCTCTAAGCGTAGCCTCCGGGGCGCATACCCGCGCCTATATAGGCCGATGAGCGCCGGAAGCAAAACAACCTGCGTGCGCGCATGTGAAGGCGAAGCTATGCGTTTTCGCGCTGGCCGTTGTCGCGGCGCCACTCGGCCTCGTTTTTTATAACAAGATAGAGCTTAAGGGGAAATCTCAAAACATTCTTGAGATATTGATGGTTATTGCCTCTTCATTCGAAACGAGGAGGTCACCATGGGTGCGACATTAGCTAGCGTTGTGGACGGTTTTATCCAGAAGCAAGGCGGTGTGACAGGCGTGATCAATCTGTTCAAAAAGCAGGGTCTTGGCCCTACCGTCCAATCGTGGGTCGAAAAGGGCGAAAACCACCCCATTTCAAGCGCTCAAATACACCGCGCCTTGGGTTTCTCGACGCTGCAGCAGCTTGGCGGGCAGCTCGGCGTGTCGCCAGATGAAACGGCGGCGAAGCTGTCGAAGGCTCTTCCGAAAGCAATCGAGGCGGCGGCTGCATCGAACCGCACACCGGCGCCCACTCGATCGGGATGGCGGTATTTCACCAGTTCTTTGAAATAGGCTCGCTCATGGCGGCGACGCGCATGAGGCCGCAGTTGTGAACGGCAAAGAAGCGGCCGCGGGGCTGGACTTGCCCCGGGCGGCTTCAGCTGCGTCTGACGCAGGAAGGCCGCTCACCACCTCAGCCGAATACCGGAAGCGAAGGTAGTGTCTGAGTCTTTCAGGAAGCCGGAGGAAAGGCCGCCGCTGATTTCGGTGTAGCTCACGCCGGCGTAGATATCGAAGTACTTGTTGAAGACGTAGTCGAGCAGGAAGGAACCTTGATTGTAATCTCCGGAGCAGTTGCTCGCGATCTGATTGCCGGCGCCGTTTGTGGCGACCGGCGGATGCGCATTGTTGTAGGCGCAACTGTGAAACGACTTGTCGAGGTAGGAGTTCTGGTTCCAGTTGTAATAGGCGCCAGCGACGCTCCACGGACCGGTTTCGTACCGGGCGCCGCCCCATGCGGTTTGGAGAATCCTGCCGGCGCCGTAAGCCAAGGTTCCCGAGGTCAGGTAGCGGTAGCCGCCGACGGTGGTGAACCCGTCGTATGAAGATTGGGGCGCGCTCGGATTCGAAAGGTCCACATACTGGTAGCCCCCGTAAAAGGTCAGCGTCGCGAACGGGCCCCGATCCTTATACCCTCCGCCGAACTCCCACGTATACTTGGCCATGACGTCCCAGGCCGAGTTGTCGGTTACCGTGCCCAAAAGGGCGTTCGGGCAATACTCTGAGGACGTGGGCAGCGCGCCGGCGACGCAGGTTATGGAGCCGCCGTAAATGGGGTTCGGGATGTAGCTGAGGTTTACCGCCCCGTTTTCCCTGGTGTAATAGCCGTCGATCGAGAAGCCGCCCCAGACGAAGCCAAGATTGCCGGCGTATCCGGTTCCCACCATGGGCGTGTCCTGGCCGCCGCTGGTGAACATGCCCGAGGCATGGAGGGGCCCGTAGGTCACCACGTATTTCACCGAGTTCGTCCCAGCGCGCGGTTTCCGTGCTGCCGATGCCAGGCCCCACGGTGCCGGTGAAGCCGAGGATCGAGAAGGCGTAGGACAGCGCCATCGGATCGTAAACAGCCATGCCGTCGAGAACAAGCGAGCCTTGGCGACCGAACGTCAGCGTGCCGTAAACCGGGTTGCTGACGCCGGCCCAAGCCCCGCCGTTGAAGGCTTGGCCGCAGCGGCTGCCGTCGCCGTTCTCGTTCATTGCGGGATAAAGCTTGCCGTTGTTGCGCAAGAGGCTCGCGCAGGCGTCCGAAATCTCGGCGGAAAGCGGATTGAAGCCGGTTTCGAGCCTTCCGACCGCCGACCAATCCTGCCAAAGCTGCTCCTCGATTTTCAGACCGGCCGCCGATTGCGCCAAGGCGTTGTTGGTCAGGGTGGAGACGGGGCGGTTGGCGAACCGGGAGCCGTAAATCGTGTAATCGCCGCCGACATAGTAGGCGCCGCTCACCGGCACGCCCTCCGACGTGTAAGCGTAGCCCATATCGATTGTGCCGTAGAGCGTCAGCCCATGCCAGCTGAGGCTGCCGGAGGAGGCGTCTTTCGAGGAGCCGGAATCTGTGGCGCGAGCTTCGCCCGCGGGGGCGGCGGACGCTGTCAAGGCGGCAGGAACGAGCGCGGACCCGGCCGCCGGCGGCGGCGTCACGGCGGCGGCTTGAGCGGCCTCCACCTTATCCGCCTTCTTTTTCGTCTTTGCGATTTCGTCCTTCAGCGTTTTGAGCTGCTTTTGAAGCAGTTCGGTCTCCTTTTCGAGCCGGGCGATTTTATCGGAATCGGAGAGCGTTTGCGCGGCGGCGGTTATGGGAACCATCATCAAGGCGCCGAAAGCGAGGCCGCTCCACGCAATGGGTCTGAACCCGCACTTCATCATGACCTCCAAGGAAAGTTGATGGAAAAGAGGTCGCAATACAAAGCTGAGGTTCACCCTGACGCTACGCGCAGGTTGTGTCTGAAGCTGACAGAAAGAATCAACACCGCCTTTGTAACAATTTATAGTTGTCAGTTCCGTGACAGAACGTTTACACGCCTAGGATATTCTCTCTCGACGGGACGTAAGCGATGTTTTTGCTAAGCTTAAGCTCGCGCTCGAACAATAGAAGCGCGCTCCAGCGCAACCAGCCGCCGCCTCGATCGGGCGTCTTACGAACGATTGGCGCTAGTGCAGTCGCGATCGGCGGGCCATCTGGCGCGCCGGAACATGCGTCACTCCAGCGAAGCCGCTGGAGTGAGCCATTTTTTTACAGGCTTACTACTTCTTCGGATCCCATTTAAGGTAGCCGGTTGTGATAACAATTCCAAAAACGAGGATACCAACCCAAATCCATACTGGATCCATCTGAGCCTCCACTGGTAACGCTGCACAACCAAGTTGAATTAGGCAGCAACTGGCGAGCAGCGAGACGTCATATTCCAGCTCTCGCCTGCCAAGTTAGCATGCACATGATATTCAGCTTGTTGAATAACCCTATACCTGCATGAGTACTTTGTAAATGGCTATAATATCGGCGTATAAGATGCCGCAGATTATGGCACAGCTTTAGTTTTAATAGTCCACGCTTCAGAGTTAGCTTACCAATTCACGCAGCGCCTGAGGCGAAGTTCGCGCCGGCATTGTGCAGCCCCGATTGTAATCTCCGGAGCAGTTGCTTGCGATCCGTAAGCCGATGCCGTTCGTGGCGACTGTAGGATGGGCATTGCTGTAAGCGCAACTGTGAAACCAGGCGCTAAGGCAGGAGTTCTGGCTCCACTTATAACAGGCTCCGGCCACGCTCCGAGGGCGGAGCTAATACAAATCGCCATACGTTGCGACCTTTTTCCAGGTGGCGCTGTGTGGTATCATAATACCGCAAAAACCACCTGTTTTTGCAAAACGAACCCAATAGAGTTAACCCGCCGTCTATGCTCCAACGGTCCGGCGAGCGGTATGAGCAGGCATATTCAGCGGTCGGTATAACGCCAGACCATGCAATTCGCGGGATCCTGCCAGTTCCGTAAACAAGGTTCCCCGCCGTCGTAGCGATAACCGCCGCGCGCGCATGATCCCGAACGGCTGTTTGCCCTGTTCGGCGTGACGGGCATGGTCGCGCTCGACGGACGGCGGCTGCGCGAATGGGGCGACGCCGAAACTTCGTGTTTGCCCTTCTCCGCGGTGATTTCTGGCCGGGTCCGGCTCGGCGAGCTTCAAGCGAACCCATTGCGCGCGGCTTCCGGGCTTGGGCCGACCGGCGTCTCGCCCCTGCCGCAATAACGCGGGGCCGCATTTATTGCGCGGCGGCGGCCTTCTTGGCCTGATCGGGATCGGCCGGCCACTGTGGATTTTGAGTGGCCGCCATCTGGGACTGCCCGGGCACCGGCAAAGCCGCGTTGGGCGGCGGCATAACGAGCGGAGCGTGCTCTTGCAAATTCGGCTCCGGCGTCGGCTTACCCAACAGCGTTTCTTTAAAGGGCACGCTCATTCCCATATCGACGTCGCTAATTCCGCACGCAGCGCAAAGCGAGCCTAGGGCCACCGCCGCCGTGACGCTCACGAAACACTTTCGCGTTGTGAACATGGTCAATCGCCCCCAATTCCTGTTCGATGCTACGGCGCTAAGCCGATTTTCCGGCGCTTTTATGACTCGATATAAGTAAGTCGTAAAGCAGTCCGCCAACTCCGGCCACGATGGCGGCGTCCGCCAGGTTGAACACGTACCAGTTGAAGCCGGCGACGTGAAACAGGAAGAAGTCGGCGACGGCGCCGTAATGCAGCCGGTCGATGGCGTTGCCGAGCGCTCCGCCGATGATGAGCCCCACGCTTGCGGCGGCGAGGCGCGTCTGGAGGCGTGCGAGCCAGTACACGAGCGCAAGCGCAGCCGCGGCGGCGAAGCCGATGAGCGCAAAGCGGCCCGCGTCGCTGTCCTGTTTCAGAAGCCCATAGGAGATGCCGGGATTCCAAACGAGGACGAGGTCGAAAAAGGGCGTGACCGTAATCTTCGGCCTCGGGGCGCCGTTGAAGATCGAGATCATCCAGGCCTTGTGCAGCTGGTCGCAAAGAACGGTCGCGGCGGCGAGCGCGGCGCCGGTCAAGCTGTAGGGACCCCAAATTTTCATGTGCGATTTTGCGCCGGTCAAAGGATGTGCGTCTCTACCCCACGAAGCGCGCCGGCGCAAGGCGCACGTTCCGGGAGGCTACGCTCCGGGTGGGGGAATATATCCGGCGCCGAAGGCTTGTTCGAAATCGAGCGTGAGTTGCGCGCACTCGGCGAGCCGCGGCCCGAGAATCGGATGGCGAAGATAAGCGCGGGCCTCATCGAGAGAGGAAATGCCATATTTTTGCGCGCGCGGACTCTGGCTCAGGCCGCGCATCTGTGGAAACATATACCACATCCAATGGCTCTGTTTCCTGCCCTGCCGGAGTTCCGCCCGCGCGCGCTCGTAAGACCCGCGTTGCGCGTCCACAAAGCGCCGCAAGTCGAAAGGATCTTGATCTCCGCTCACACTTTCCTCACAGAAGACTGATTCCTGACGCCAACTTTTGTTAACTTCTTATGGTGTCACGCGGGGAAAAATACGGCTAAAGTCCGCGCGGGAGAGCCATCCTCAATGAACAACGCCTCTAGCCTTCGCGCATCCTTTGCCGACGAAAATCGCGCCGCGCGCGCGAGGCTGGGCGCGATTCTGCCGGACTTCGCGCTGTTCGCCGATCGAAGCGAGCCCGCGCCGTGGGGGCCGGCGAGATACACGCTTCGGACCAACGCCGCCGTTCCGAGGGGCGCGGCGCCTCCCGGCTACGTCCTTTTCGCCGATGCAAGAGCTTTCAGGCCGGCCAAATTCTGGTCCAGACGCGCGCTTTACGCCGCGATCGCGCTGGCGCTTGCCCTGATCCTCCTTCTCGCCATCCTCGCGCCGTTCCTGATGCGGCCCGCCCCCTCTCTGCGCGAACTCGGCATGGAGGAAGGCTTGCCGGAGAACCTGAACGTCTCGGTCGTCAGCGCGGCCGATCTTGAGCGTTTCAGCTCCGATCCGTTCCGGCAGGAGGCGTCGCCCTCGCCGGCTCCTCCCAATGCGGCCGAGACGATGCCCGCGCCCGAGGATGCAAAGTCGGACCACGATACGCCGGAGCCGCCGAAGCCCGACGTGAAACAGGCGAGCGCGGCGGCGTCTGAGCCGCTTTTCGAGGAAAAACCCGCTCCCTACGATCCCTCCGGCTTCATCGCCAAGGCGGCCCAGCAATTCACCTCGCAGGTCGAGCGAGCCATGGATGCGGAGCAGGTTCACCATGAGCAGGCGAGGCGCGCGTCGCGGTCGGCCCCCAATGTGCGGGTGATGCGCCCCGGCGCAACCCATAGCGGGAAATCCGACGCCTTCGAGCGCGATGTGATCTGGGCGCTGTCCGCCACAAAGCCGATGGGCAACGGCAAGTGGGGCTCCACCATCGTGACATTCGTCGTCGGCGAGGACGGCCGCCTCGAGGGCCTGAGGATGATAAAAACCAGCGGCGACAATTGGCTGGACACGGGCGTGCTGATGGGTGTGAAGCAGGCCCGCTTGCCCGTTCCGCCCGCAGGGCTGACGCTTGGCGACCGCTCATTCAATGTCGAGTATATTTCCGTCCCGAACTAGGACAGCCCGCCGGAAGCTCGCACCCGTCAGGGGCTCAATCTAACCGCTGTTCGTTGGCCATGCCGCGAATGCGCTCAGGCGGGCTTGAACTTCGCGGCTAGCGCGTCCGCGCCGCGCACCAGGATGCCGATATCCGCGCCGACGGCCGTGAACAGGCTGCCCGCCTCGATGTAGCGCCGCGCCAGCGCCTCGTCGCTCGTGAGAATGCCGGGCGCCTGGCCTAAGCTCCGGATACGGCGTATGGCGCCTTCGATCACGGCCACCACGTCGGGATGCTTCTGCTGGCCCAGATAGCCCAGCGCGGCTGAAAGGTCGCCCGGCCCGATGAACACGCCGTCCACGCTTTCCGTCGCCGCGATGGCGTCGAGGTTTTCGAGCCCGCGCTTCGTTTCGACCTGCACGAGGACGCACAGCTCCTCCGCCGCGCGCGCGTGATAATCCGCCGCGCGGCCGAAGCGCTGGGCGCGCGCGCCGGCCGCAAAGCCGCGAACGCCCTGCGGCGGATAGCGCGTCGCCGCAACTGCGCGCGCCGCCTCCTCCGCCGTCTCGACCATCGGAAGCAGCAGCGTCTGTGCGCCCGCGTCGAGGTAGCGCTTGATCATCACCGCGTCGTTCCACGGCAGGCGCACGGCGGGGTGCGCCGCGCCGCCCGAAGCCGCCGCCTGGAGCTGGCTGTACACCATCGGCAGTTCGTTCGCCGCGTGCTCGGTATCGAGCAGCAGCCAGTCGAAGCCCGCGCCCGCGAGCGCCTCCACGGTGACGTGGCTCGGCAGGCTGCACCACAGGCCGATCTGCTGGCGGCCGGCCTTGAGCGCGCGCTTGAAGGTGTTGATGGGCAGGTCCATGGTCGCATCCTCGTTCACCGCATGTGAAGTTGATATCCTTCTATACGGTGACCTTGGGGGGCGCGATGGGATTTCCAATGCCGCCAAACGCTGGCGCGTTCCGCCGTCTCAATGGAACCGATAGCTCAAGCCCAGGGTGACGGCGCCGGCAGCAAACGACACATCCGTTCTGCCTCTGAGATTCTTTTCGACCGGGAATAACGAGCGATGCGATTGGGAAAGCGATGCGCTAAGCTCTCCGGGTGAGAAGCAACCGCTATATGGAAGAGGCGCTGGCCGAGGCGGCGCGCGCGGCCGAGGCGGGCGAGACCCCTGTCGGCGCCGTCGCCGTGGCGCCCGATGGCGCCATCGCGGGGCGCGGGCACAACCTTGTCATCGCGGCGAGCGACCCGACGGGGCACGCCGAGATCCGCGCAATTCGCCAAGCCTGCCTCGCGGCGGAGAGCGAGCGGTTGCCCGGCTACGACCTCTATGTCACGCTGGAGCCCTGCGCGATGTGCGCCGCCGCCATCTCGTTTGCGCGCATCCGCCGGCTCTATTTCGGCGCGCCGGACGAGAAGGGCGGCGCTGTCGAGCATGGCGTGCGGTTCTTCTCGTCGCCGGCCTGCCATCACGCGCCCGAGGTCTATGGCGGGATCGCAGAAACGCAGTCGGCAGCGCTCTTGCGCGAGTTCTTCCGCAAGCTGCGGGGCGGAGAGGTCTAAGTCCGAGTTCCCGGCTGCGTCAACGGATAGACGGCTTAGCAGACGCGGCTTCAATGAAGGTTCTGTCTTGGATCGGGAGCGGCTATCCGATAAAAACACCGCGTGACTCCACCGGGCCTGGCTTCCCCCGGCGGAGCCTGCTGTGCTAAGGACGAATCGTTATATTGCTTAGATACCGCTTTCCCTTTCCGGAGACCTCAATGCCGCGCAATTCGCTTATCTTTGGCGTTCTTGCACTTTCCGCAGCCCTGCAGGCGGCGCCGGCTGCTGCGGACAACGGGAAAGATTGCGCGCGACAGGCCGATCCCGACTTGTCGATCAGGGCGTGCACCGCCATTCTCGAGCGCGGAGCGGAAACGGCGGCAAACCTCGCCAGCGCTTACAACAATCGCGGCGGCGCCTATAAGGAGAAAGGCGACTATGGCAGGGCGATCGCGGATTACACTTTCGCCATCGAACTGGCCCCCAAAGACGCCAGCGCCTACAACGGCCGCGGCGGCGTCTATGACGAAAAGGGCGACTACGACCTTGCCATCGCGGATTACACCCGCGCCATAGAGCTGAACCCCAAAGATGCCGGCCCCTATAACGGCCGCGGCAACGCCTATGACGATAGGGGCGACTACGACCGGGCCATCGCGGATTACAACCGCGCCATCGAGCTGAACCCCAAATTTGTCAACGCCTACAATGGCCGCGGCGCCGCCTACGACGATAAGAGCGACTTCGACCGGGCCATCGCCGATTACACGCGCGCCATCGAGCTGAACCCCAAATTCGCCAAGGCCTACAACAACCGCGGCGCCGCCTATGACGAAAAGGGCGACTACGGCCGGGCCATCGCGGATTACACCCGCGCCATCGAGCTGAACCCCAAATTTGCCGACCCCTATAGCGGCCGCGGCGCCGCCTATAAGGGGAATGGCGACTACGACCTTGCCATCGCGGATTACACCCGCGCCATCGCGCTGGACCCCCAGATCGCCGACCCCTACAACGGCCGGGGCGCCGCCTATTATGAAAAGGGCGATTACGACCGGGCGGTCGCCGATTATACCCGCGCCATCGAGCTGAACCCCAAATCCGCCACGCCCTACAACAACCGCGGCAACGCCTATAAGGAGAGGGGCGACTTCGACCTTGCCATCGCGGATTACGCGCGCGCCATCGAGCTGAACGCCAAATATGCCTTCCCCTACAACGGCCGCGGCAATGCCTACAGGGAGAAGGGCGACTACGGCCGGGCCATCGCGGATTACACCCGCGCCATCGAGCTGAACCCCAAATTCGCCGACCCCTACAACAATCGCGGCAACGCCTACAAGGAGAAGCGCGACTTCGACCGGGCCATCGCGGATTACACGCACGCCATCGCGCTGAACCCCAAATTCGCCGGCCCCTATAATGGCCGCGCCGCCGCCTATCATGACAAGGGCGACTACGGCCGGGCCATCGCGGATTACAACCGCGCCGCCGAGCTGAACCCCAATGCCGCTTCGATCCGTCAGCTCGGCGTCGCAAAATTCGATGCCGGCGATTTCAATGGGGCTTCCGCCGATCTGCTTCGCGCCCTCGGATTGAAGGACGACATCTACGCCATGCTGTTCCGCTATCTTGCCCGGGCGCGTGCTGGCGAGGCGCCCGCCGCGGCGGAACTCGAGGCCAATGCCGGCCGCCTCACGACCAAGGAATGGCCTTACGCCGTGGTCGAGCTTTATCTCGGGCGCCTTTCGCCGGAGCTTGCGCTTGCCGCCGCCGTCAAACCCGATCAGCAGTGCGAGGCGCTGTTCTATAGCGGCGAATGGCATATCCTGCAAAACAAGCAGGCGGAGGCTCAGGCTGCATTGCGCAAAGCGGCTGAGAGCTGCCCGAAGACCTTCATCGAATATATCGGCGCGATGGCCGAGCTGAAACGGCGGAAGCAGTAGTCAGCCCGTTCAGGCGCCCTGCGAAGGCGCTGTCTTCGGTGACGGCGCGATTGCCGGACCGGAACGATCCCCAAGAACAGGGAAGCGAAGCGTTGGCCTATCCGGTGGAACTCAGCGGCCGGATTGGCGCGAACCGGCCTTGTCGATTTCCTTCAAGCGCTCATAGGCGGTCATGTTGCCGAGTTCCGCGGCCCTGGAATACCACTCGCGCGCGAGCTTGACGTCCGGCGTCAAACCGCGGGCGGGGCGCATTGCGAGCGCGGCCGGATCGTATGTTTCCGCGAGGCTGAAGGCGCCCCTAGGGCTGCCATAATGGGCGAGAACTTCGTAGACGGCGCGCGCGCCCGCGCCGTCGCCGTGGGTCATCTGATTGGAGGCGCGCTCCAACAGCGCCTCTTCGGTCGTGCGGCTCAAAGCCACGGCCGGCGCGGCCGTGGCGGGGCTTGGCTCGCTGCGCGGGGCCTGGATGGCCGCCGCTTCCTGGACCGGCATGACGTCCTTCACGTTGATGATAGCATATCCCGCGGCCGCCGTGATGGCGCCGGAACAGACGACGACGAGAACGTTCCTCCAAGCCGAGCGCTTACGAAACGGCGCTCGGGCGGGAGCGGCGCGCGCGCGGGCGGGCGCTACCGGCACTGGAAGATTGGATCGAAGCGCGGGCCGCGCCGGTGCCTGTGGCGGGCAAATCGCCGGCGCCGGCTGCGGTTCGGACAGCGCGCTAAGCTCCCGCGCCAGGAGATCGCGGCTTTCGGCGAAAGAATTGGCGTTTCGAGAAACGAGGCCGGACCGCTGCATCGCTGGCTGCACATTCATAAAGGCGGGCGCAGGCCTTTGGTCGAGTTCGATAGAAAGATTATCAGCCGCTCTTTCGAGGATATTCCGCCACGACTCCGCCATACCCACACCTTCACACACGCATCACCACTGTATTGGCTAACGCAGTATTATGGCGATGCTGCGGAAGAAATATGATGGGGTCCATCAATAATTAAGCTTAACAGAAAAATCTGTATTTCCTAAAGGAGATAGATTTCAAGTTCACGCCAGCCAGATTCCCCGCCCGATGAATAAGAACGGCCAGCGCCAAACGCGCCGCGCCTTGCGCTGCGGCGATGAGCGCGCGCGTCTGGGCGATCATCTGCTTCGTGGTTTCGTCGAGCCACCGGGCGCTGCGGATCGCGCGGCTGTTGGCAGGCGCCTTCGTCAGCAACCGCGTCGAACGTCGCCGATACACGTTCTTCACGTAACGGCGCCGCTCACGTGGCTTTCATTCTCGCCGTGAGCCTCGATTGCCGCCGGTGCAACGAGGCTCTCTTCACCCTTTGATTGCCTCGCAATAATAAAGATACTTTTTGCCGATCAGAGAACCGGGGGCTTTCACGACGATTGCGGCGAACGATCTGAATGAGATCGGGTGAACGTAGAACCCCAAAAGGATGCAGTCATCTTCCTTCTTTGTAAGACTTTCATCCGCGTCAACCCATTCAAAATCCAATTCCTCAAGGGTGTTTAGGTCTGATACCTTTATTGCGTGTGCTTTCGGAAGCCAGGTTGACATATATGTTCCTTTTACTGGGTCGAATAACGGCTTGATGTGTTTGGATCGGCGCCTAGCGACTGAGACCGGCAGATTGAATGCCTGTCGCGCGGCAAAGAAAGCCTCATATCGTCGAACCTGTCCCAAATGCGGAACCTTCACGTTGATTTCGATCAATAGGTTGTATCTATCCTGTTATAAAACTCTACGCATTGAAGCGCCGGCGCCATCCCGCCATCGCGGAGAATATGTTCTGCATCAAAAACTTAACGCCGATGGCATTCTACCTGGATCGCATACCTGCATTGCAACCGGCCGGGAGAACACGCATCTGGAGGTAGAGCGATCGTGCTCCCAAAATCGCGATCGGATCCGAAAGCGCCCCATGGCGGATGAATTTGGCGATTGGCCGCGTAAACCCTTGAGGAAGAGGCCAAATCCCGCTCACGCGTAGCGCCGCCGCTTTCGGTTCTGCATGAAAAGCATGGCCACGTTGGAGGCGACGACCGCGCCGCCGCCGATGAGCACCCATTTCCCCGGCGTGTCGCCGAAAACGAGATAACCCGCCGCCGCGCCGTAGACGAGCTGCAGGAACTGCGGCGGCACGGCGAGAGCGGCGGGCGCAAGCCGGAAGGCGGTGGCGATCATGATCTGCGCCGGAGCGAACAGCGCGCCCGCCAGCATCATCAGCGCGAGAGCCTGCGGCGCCGCCGGCGTGTAGACGAAGGGCGTGAGGGCGACCGCTGCGAACGCGAGGGCGGCGGCGCTGGTGACGCTCGTCATTTCCGGCGTTTCGCTTTCCGCCATCTTGCGCAAGACCACGAGCGCGCCGGCCATGACGAAGGCGCCGGCGAGCGCGACGAGACCCCAGAAGCTCGCGCCCCGGTCGGGGCGCAAGGCGATCAGCACGCCCGCGAAATTCAAGGCGAGCAGAATCCAGACGCGTCCGCCCGCGCGCTCTTTCAGGAAGAAGCTCGCCTTCGCCACGGCGATGATCGGCATCGAGAAGACGATGACATAGAACTCCGCCAGCGAAAGATGCGGTATGGCGAGATACAGCAGCGACTGGCCCGCAATCTGAAGGACGCCGCGAAAGGCGTGCAGCCCCGGACGGCGCATGCGGAAGGCTTCGCGCCCCGGACGTTTCCAAAAGGCGAAAGCGACGAGCAGAGCCGAGGCCGTCGTGAACTCGACCGCCATGATCTGAAAGATCGAGGTTTCGGCCGAGAGGTATTTGCTCACCGTGTCGAAGGCCGTGAACAAAAGGAACGCCGCCGCTGAAAGCAGCATTCCGGTTATGGGGGCGGGCGTTTTCATGAAGGGACCGGCGGACGCGAGGCGGCCGGGAATGCGGCCGTCCCTCGCATCGAGCGCCGGGCGCGCTTTGTCAAGAAGAAGCGGCCGGCGCTATTGCGGCATCGCAATGCTGCGAAGGTACAGCTCGACGGAATCGCCGGGCGCGGCGCCCCGGCGGACGACCTCGCCAAGGCATCGCGTCGCCAGATCGAACGAGTTGTAGCAATGATGCGCCACCAGCGCCAAATGCTTCAGCTGCTCGGTGCTCATCGCCTCGGGGCGGGTGAAATCCCGGACATAGACGAAATCGGCCTCAAGCAGCTGGTTCATTGCGGCGAAAGGCTGATTGGCGATGCGAAGCGGCAGGATCATGCGCTTGTTCAAGTGCACCGCGGCGTGCGGCATAAAGCCGAGGCTGCGCAACTCCAGGTCGATCTCGCCGAAAATGGGCTGGTTCTTGTAGAGGGGCAGGAAGGAAACCTCGGTCTGCACCGCCACGGCGTCGCCGAGCCGCTCTTTTCCGTTGCGGAAGATCGAAAGCTCGGCGCCCTGCACGTCGATTTTCAGGAAATCGAGACGCTCGATCTCGGAGATGGCGTCGAGCGCGCGCGTCTCGACCGGAAACTGGCCGACGACGGCGCCCCATTCGCTGAAGCCGCCGAAGCATTCGAGAATGCGCGGCTCCGGCGTGAAAAGGCTGGTCATGCCGCGCGCCTGGCACACCTTGAGCACGCCCGCGTTTCCGTCGCCAACCGCATAGGGCAGATAGGTTTCGAGGTTGGACTTCGCGTCGTTCAGGCGCGCCAGCGCGTCCGCCTGCGGCTCGAAGCCGAACACCGTGCAAAGCCGCTTCGCCAGCATGCCCTTGTAGGGCGGGTCGCCGTCGATAGGGTTGGCGCCGATATCGACGATGGCCGTCAACCGCGTAGGACCCAGGAGGGAATAAAGGAGATCGGAAGCCATCGCCGTTCCGCCATTTCGTTGAGGTTAAACCGCTCTGCAATCGATCGGAGGCGGCGCATCGCGGGGCAGCCCATAGCTTGGCTCTGGACTGACCTGCTTTTCTCGCGATGACGATCCCGATTTACAGTGTGCCGCCAGCGCAGCGGCGCTGTCCCCTTCCCTTCCCGGCCGGGGGACAGGCTATGCTCAGTTCGCCCGCCAGAGCCTGGCGTCGGGGACGAGCGGCCAAGTCTCGTTCCATACCTCCAGCTCTTGCCGGTAGCGCGCCAGCAACTCGCCGCCCTCGGGCGCCGGGCCGGCCGTGTGCAAGCGCGCACCCAGTTCGGCATAGGCGTCCATGTTTCCAAGCTCGGGCCTCGGAAGGGCGCCGCGCCTGTAATCCTCCCACATCCCCCGGTAAAGCGCTTCAAGGCCCTCGACCAGTCGAGGCGTATCGAAAAGCAGGCACGTCCCGCGCCCCGTCTTCAGTTTCTTCTTCAGCTTGTCGAGCGCCTTCGGGTTACGGCCCAGCTCGATGGCCTTGGCGACATAGGCTCTCTGATCGTCGCACACGAGCTCGCCCAGCCCCGCCGCACTGACGACGCTCGAACACACCCGCGAGGCGAAGCCCAGCCCGCGGCGGGTGAGCACCGGCACGCCCATCCACAGCGAGTCCGCCGCCGTCGTATGCGCGCCGTAGGGGAAGGTGTCGAGGAACAGATCCGCGAGCTGATAGCGCGCGAGATGCAGCGGATTGGGCTTTTTCTGCGCGAAGATGAGCCGGCCTCCCGAGACGCCGTTCTCCTCGGCGAGCTGGCGCAGCCGCGCCACCGTATCGCCCGAACCGCCCAGAAGCCAAAGCACGCTGTCCTTCACGCCAGCCAGGATCTCGATCCAGCCGAGGAACACTTCGCGCGTCAGCTTCTGCATGCCGTTGAGGCAGCAGAACACGAGCGCGTTGGCCGGCAGGTTCTCATCCGCACGCGACGGGCACTCGGCGACGGGGCGCCTGCGGTCGTTCGGCTGGTAGCAGGGCAGCCGGAGCACCTTCTCCGAGAAGAAGATCTCGTGATCCTCCGGGATGATATGCTCGTCGGCGACGATGTAGTTGTGGTAGGAGGTTCCCATCGTGCCCGGAAAGCCGAACCAGTTGACGATGACGGGCGCGGGCCGTAGCGAAAACACCCGCGTGCGCGCATCGCGCGTGTACCCGTTGAGATCGACCAGGATATCGATCTTGTCCTTCGCGATCTTCTCCGCGGCCTGCTCGTCGCTGAGCGGGTTGATGTCCGTCCAGCTGTCGGCGGCGCTTCTGATCCTGCCTTGCGTGGAATCCGTGCGCCCGATGCCGCAATAATAGGCGTGGATTTCGAACGAGCGCTTGTCGTGCAGCTCGAACACATCCGTCATGGCGAAGCCGACCGCGTGCTCCCTCAAGTCGGATGAGACGTAGCCGATGCGCAGCTTGCCGCGATGGGCGGTGGCGGCCGGCGTGGGCCAGCGGCGCGGCGCGATCTCGGGCGCCCTGATCATCTCCCGGCTGTACTTGCAGGCGCGCGCGATCTGGAACACGGGGTCGTCGAGAAGGTTGGCGAGCGACAAAGGCGATATGCCAGCCATCAATGTCTTTGCGGGCGAATAGTCCGATCCTTCGACCACGGGCCATTTGCACTGGCGCTGGCGGAGTGCGATCCAGTGCTGGATGACTTCGGGCTGATGCACGTTGATGTCGAGCGCCTGCTTCAGCGCATCCTCGGCCGCGCCGTCGCGCTCGTGCCCTTCGAGCACGCGCCCGATCTGCTGCAACGCGAGGAGCTTATGCTTGACGTTTTCGCCATCGACGGCCTTCAACTGGTTCGCCATGGTGAACCACTGCATGACCGCCGCGCTGGGGTCGCCATTATCCTCGAGAATGCGCCCCAGATTGATGTAGGCGGGAGCGAAGTCCTGCTTCAGCCGGATGCATTCCCGCAGCGCATTGATCGCGCCGGGCCGGTCGCCGGAGTTCGACAGCGAGATGGCATAATTGAAATAGGCCGCATGGAGCGCCGGATGATTGTCGTTTCCGGCGATCCAGGTCTTGTACAGAGCCGACGACGAGTGGGCGTCCTGACTGATAGCGCTGGCTTCGGCGTTTCCGAACAGCTCGATGAGGGACCATTGTCTGACGGTATCGAAATTATTTTGAACAATAGACAAAACGGGCGCGGGCGCGTGAATTTGCGCATTTTTCTTTGCGGCCTGGACCATCCATCCATTCCCTTTGTTGAGACGTGCTTTCCTGAGCTGAGCTATAAATACAAGCCGACTAAAGCGAAACACTTTATTCTATTTTTCATAAAACACTACACACCAGTGGTGCATAAAGTCTACACCTCTATTATATCAATACCGATGCACGCCGCCGCACGAAAGCGTCAGCGCTTGGTTCGACTGGGGGCGCATCCCTACAGAGGCAAGGCGCCCTGGCTCGTCTGCCTCTAAGGAAAGGCCGGGCAATCTCCGCCCGGCCTTTTGCGCCTTGCCGCTACTTGCGCGCAAACATTCAGCCCTAAGCGAGGAGCAGTACGAGCGCGTTGATCTGGTTGCCGGTGAACGCGCTAACTCCGTATTGATTCAGCAATGCGTCGCCTTGAACCGTCGTCAGATTCCCAATCTGCTGGGTGGTGATGCCGGCCAGCGCTGCCGCATTGAGGTTCACCAGGCCGGTCGTAGAGGTGAGCAGCGCGAAGTTCGTTGGCGACAGCGCCGAGATTTGGGCGCTGCTCAGCGCGCCAGCCTGGGCGGCCACCAGATTTTCGAGCCATGTCTCGCTGAACGCAGCGATCTGAGCTGGCGTCATCAGACCGATGTCCGTCGTGGTCAGAGCCGTGGTTGGCTGCGAGGCGGAGATATAGCCGATCTGCGTCGTGCTCAGCGCTGGGACCTGCTCATTCGCCAGATTGGCGAGGTTGACCGAGGTCACGTTCGTCGGCGACAGGCCGTTGAGCTGGTCTGTCGTCAGTCCCTGCAATTGCGTCGACGTGAGCCCGCCGATCTGGGTCGTGTCGAAGTAGGCTAACTGATCGGTAGTCAGGCTTCTGAGCTGGGTCGTGGTCAAATATTGCGTCTGTCCTGTGCCGGTTCCCAGGAGAGTGTTCTGCGCCAGCGCTGCAATCGCGGTCGAGGTCAGGTATGCAAGCTGATTGGGTGTAAACGCCGTGCCTTGCGTGGTCGACAGGGCGCCTGCGAGGGTGGCGTCCAACTCCGAAACCTGCGTCGTCGAGAGATTCGTCGCAACGAGCGCTTTATAGTTTGCCGCCGAGGCCGGGACCAGCGCCTCAAGCTGGGCCGTTGGAAGCCCCTGGATGAAGGATGCGGTGAGTTCGGCTATTTGCCCCGTCGTCAAGGTCGCGAGCGTGGTGCTTATCGTAGACGCCTGGGTCGCTGTCAAGGATTGAATCTGCGTAACGCCCCAGCCGGCGATTGTAGTGCCCGAACCGGTCAGCGCCGCCGCGTTCGCCGCGGCGAGAGCGTCGATGCCCGAGGCCTGGAGCGCCGACACCTGAGTAGTCAGGAGCGCGTCCACCTGAGTGGTCGAGAGACCGGCGACCGCGGCCGAATTCAATCCCGCGATCTGGGTCGTCGACAGATTCGCGATCACCAGAGCCTGGTAATTCGCTGTGGCCGCCGCATCGCCAGTCGCCAGGGCATTGAGTTGCGCCGTGGTCAGCCCTGGCACGGCCAAAGCATTCAGTTCTGCGATCTGGGCCGGCGTGAGAACGGTGAGCGACGTGGACAGACCGCCGAGCTGGGTCGAGGTCAGAGCGCCAATCTGGCCGGCATTCCAAGCCGCCACCTTGGTGGCGAGCGTTCCGTTGGCGGCGATCGCGTCGATGGCAGCAGCCGACAGAGCGCCGACCTGCGTGGCCGCAAGCGCTCCAACCTCGGTCGTGGACATCAGGACCGCTTCGGTCGTGGATAGCGCCGCCACCTGTGCAGTGCTGAGTTTGGACAGGTCGAGCGACTGAAGCGCATTCTGGCTCAGGCTATCCAGCTGGGCGCCCGTCAGAACCTGTATCTGCGTGGTCTCGAGGTTGGCCGCCTGGGTGTTCGCCAGATTACTCAGCATGGCCGGCGTCAAGGCGGCGAACTGGGTTGTGGTGAGAGACCGCAAATTGGTTGTGGTCAAGCCGCTAAACTGCGTTGTCAGAACGCCGAGCTGATCGGGCGACAAGTTCTGGAAGACCGTTGGCGAGAGGGCGTTCACGTCCGTCGTCGAGAGAGCCGCCAGCGTGGTCGTCGTAATGCCGCCCGCGGCCGTGCCCATCAGTGCTTCGAGCTCCGACTCGCCCAAGCCCTGAATCTGCGCCGCGGTCAGATTGCCGAGCTGCGTCGTCGACATGTTCAAAAGCGCGGTCGTCATCGTGCCGATCTGCGTCGTCGTCAGGTCTTGCACCTGCGCCACGCTCCAGCCTTGCAGCTCTTGCGAGCTGAGCGCGTTCAATTCGGTGGAGGTAAGAGCCTGGATCTGGCCTGCCGAGAAGGCGTCGACGTAATCCATCGTGAGACTCTGGATCGCGGCCGCGTTCAGTAATGCAAGCTGCGTATTCGCAATGTAGCCGCCGGAATAGAGGGCGTTCAGCCCCGCCGTGGTAAGGTCATTGAGCTGCGTCGAGGTCAAGGACTGGACTTGCGTATTCAGGAGATGACTGAGCTGGAAACCCGAAAGCCGGTTCAACGTAGTCGTCGCCAGTGCGCTCATCTGGCCGGTCGTGAGGCCGCTCAGTTGGGTCGCCGTCCAGATTTGCAGCAACGCTGTATCGATGTTGCCGATTTGGGTTGTGCTCAATGCGCCGATCTGGGTCGATGTTACGGCGTCCAGCTGCGTCGCGGATAACGAGTTACCGGCCGTTGTTGTGAACAGGCCTACGTTAAGACCGCTCACCTGTGTGGTAGAGAGCTTGGTGATGTCGATCGCTTGCAGATTTGCCGTTTGCAGGTTCGCCGACCCAAGCGTGGCGGAGTTGAGCTGAGTAGTTGTCAGCGCCTGGGCCTGACTCTGCGTCAACCCCGAGATCTGGGCCACGGAGAAATTGTTGAGCGCGGTCACCGACAGGCTGGCGACCTGGGTCGTGGTGATCGAGTTCATCTGGGGCGCTCCCCAGCTTTGCAGGCCGGTGGTGTTCAGCGCTGCGATTTGTGTGGCGTAGAGACTTGCGATCTCCCCAGTCGATCCGGTAGTGAGGGCCTGCACCTGGACAGACGTCAAGGCGCCGATCTGAGAGGTAGTCCAGCCGTTCAGTTCAGTTGGAGCCAGCGCCGCCACGGCCGCGGCTGTCAGATACGGAATTTGCGACGTGGCGAAGCCCTGGGCTTGCGTCACCGACAGGTTCCCGATCGCGGTGGTGTTCAACCCGCCAACCTGCGACGAGGAGAGCCGGGTGATGGTCAGCGCCTGGATGGCCGAAGCCTGCAGAGCGTTGAGTTGCGTCGTCAGAAAGGCTTCCGTGAGCCCGGTCGAGGCGCTGGTCAGCGCCGCCGCAGTCAAGGCCTGTGCTTGCAAGGTGTTCCAGGTTTGCACCTCCGTCGTATTCAAGGCCGACATCTGTGCGGACGAAAGGACGGCGATCTCCGTTGCGGCCAGTGCGCCGATCTGTGCTGTTGACAGGTTCGCGAACTGACCGGTCGTGCCGCCGGAGAGCCCTTGCACCTGCCCTGTAGTCAGATTGCCGATCGCGAGCGCCCGAAGATCGGATGTGCTGAGCGAATTCAGCTGACTGGTGGTGAACGCCTGCTCGACGCCAAGCGTCAAATTGCTAAGCTGCGTCGTCGTCAGCTGCTGAACTTGCGAAGTGCTCCACGCCTGGACCTGCGCGGTCGTCAGGCCCAGCATCTGCGTCGTAGTCAGATAGCTTATATTCGTCGTTGAAATCGCGGCCACCTGAGTTGCCGACATGCTCGCGATGGTCGTCGATGTCAGCCCGGCCAGCGCCGATGTTGTCAGGCCCGAGATCTGCGTCGTCGTGTAGTTCGGGTTGCCGAGCGTCGCGGCCGCCAGGGCATTCAGCTGCGCGGTCGTGAGCGATCCGGTCTGCGTGGCCGTGAGATTACTGATCTGGGTTGAGGAGAGGTCGAGAATGCCGGCGCCCACGCCTTGAAGCGTAGTCGTTGTGAGAGCGTCGATCTGGGACGTGCTCCAGCTTCGAACCGCTGTCGTCGACAGCGCGAGGATTTCCGTCGATGTGACGCTTGGCATCTGTGTCGTCGTCAGTGCGTCGACCTGAGTATTGAGGAAATAGGCGATGTTGCCAGCAAGCGCCCGGACCTGCGTTGTTGACAGGTTCGAGACCTGGGCCGTCGAGAGCAGCGGAAGTTGGCCGGTCAATAAATTCCCGATGGTCAGAGCCTGCAACTTCGTCGCCACCATCGCATTCAACTGCGTTGACGTGAGCGCCTGGGCTTGCGTCGCGAGCAGCGCCGTAATGTTTCCTGTCGTCAGGTTATTGACGGCCGTGGTGCTCAGTCCGCTGATCTGTCCGGTCAAGAGGTTAGCAATCGCGATTGCATTAAGAGACGTTGCGGTCAGTCCGGAAAGCGTTGTGGCCGTCACCGCCCGATCCTGGGTCGTGGTCAGCGAGGTGAGCTGGGTCGTGGAGAAATTCCCCAATGCCGTCGCGGTGAATTGACCGAGTTGTGTGGTGCTCAGGCCGGCAAGCTGTCCGACTGCTCCAGTGCTCCAGCTCACCAAGTTGGTCGACGCAAGCGCCCCAATTTGCGTCGCTGAAAGGTAGCCGATCTCCGCCGATGTCAGGCCGCGCGCCTGCGTGCTGCTGAGGTTCGCGATCTGGGTCGTCGAAAGAGAATTAAGCTGCGTCGATGTAAGCTTATTCAGATCGAGCGACTGAATATTCGTGACAGTGAGTGCGTTAAGCTCGCCAGTCGTTCCCATAGTCAACGACTGGACCTGGGCCGTATTCAGGCCGGCGATGTTTGTCGCAGTCAGATTGTTCAGCGCGCTGTTCGAGAGACCGCTGACCTGCGTGGTCGACAGCGAAGCCACCGTCAGCGCGTTCAATGCCGCGACGCCCGCCGTTCCCGAAAGCAGGGAAAGCATCCCAGTCGTCAAGTACTGGACCTGACTAAGCCCGAGCGACCCGATCTGCCCGGTGCTGAGGTTTGTGAAGGTTCCCGTTGTCAGCTGGCTGAGCTGCGTTGAAACCAGCGCGGTGAGTTGCGGCCCTGTCCAAGTGCGCAAGTCGGCGGAGGCAATCGCCCCGAGCTGCGTCGCCGTCAAGTAACCGATATCGAGCGCGCTCAAGCCCCGGGCCTGAGTGCTGCTCAGTTTCCCAATTTGCGCCACCGTCAGTGCAATAATCTGCGTCGAGTTGAGCCTGCTGAGATTGAGCGACTGGATATTTGTGCTCGAAAGCGAGTTCAGCTCACCAGACGCCGTGGTGGTAAGCGCCTGAACCTCTGCCGTCGTCAAGTTGCTGATATTGGTCGGGGTCAGGTTGTTCAGCGCCGTTGTGGTCAAGCCGCCCACCTGCGTCGTCGATAGAAGTGCGACGGACACGGCGTTCAGCGCCGCCACTCCTGTCGTTCCTGTCAACGCGGACAGCACCGTTGTCGTCAGCGACTGGACCTGAGTGTTCACGAAGGAGCCGATCTGTCCGGTCGAGAGCGCCGTCAGCATGGTCGACGTCACTTGGCCGAGTTGCGACGTGGTCAGTCCCGCGACCTGGCCCAGGGTCCAGTAGCTGTATTCCGTCGTCAGCGCGCCAAGCTGCGTCATCGACAGATTGCCGATTTGCGTGGAGGTGAGCGCGCCTGTCTGCGTCGTCGTGAATTTCGCCGCGCCAATTGCCTGGAGATTTGCGGTCGTCAGCGAATTGAGCTGCCCCACCGCGCCGGTCGTCAAGGACTGAACCTGCGTTGTGGTCAGCTCACCGATATCCGTGGTCGACAGGCTGTTGAGAACGTTTGACGCGAGCCCGCTCACTGCTGTTGTCGACAGCGCCGTCACCTGCGTCGAGTTCCAGCTTTGCAGCTCAGCCTGCGAGAAGGCCGCCACCTGGGTGGCGAGGAGATAGCGAATCTGCGTCGAGGTGAATTGCTGTGCTTGTGTCGTCGTCAGGCTCTGGATGTCCGAGGTCACGAGGCCTTGGATCTGGGTCGTATCCAGCGCCGCGATGTTGACGTTAACGAAAGGCGGCGGCAGCGGGATGCCGAGCTGTGTCGTCGACAGGTTCGTGATTTGTGTGGACGAGAACTTGCTCAGGTTTGTCGCCGACAGCTGGCTGATCTGCGCCGAGCTCAAACCGGGCATCTGTGTCTGCGTATTCCAGGCCTGTATCTCAGCCGTGCTGAGCCACGTAAACTGCGAGGTGTCGAGCGCGCCGATCTGGGTAGAGGTCAGGTTCTGAGCCTGTGTGACGGAAAGGTTCTGGAGCGCCGTGGAATTGAGCCCGTTCACCTGCGTCGTCGACAGGTTTACGACATTCAGCGCCTGGAAGGCCGCCTCCCCAACGGTGCTCGCGGCGAGCGCATTAATCTGCGTCGTCGTCAGCGACTGCACCTGGGTCGTGGTCAGGTCAAGGAGCTGCGCCGAGGACAGATTTGCCAGCGTCGTCACGTTCGAAGCGCCGAGCGCCAGCAGTTGCGTTGTCGTGATCTGCTGGACCTGGGTCCCAACGGCCCACCCTTGCAGGTCGGTGGAACTGAGCGCCGAAAGCGCGGTCGTCGTCAGAGAAGCGATCTGAACCCCGGTCAGGCTGTCGGCCTGCGCGACCGACAGGCCGTGGATCGCCGTCGCGGTCAAGGCTTGTACTTGGGTCGTCGTGAGGTTTACGACCTGAAGTCCGTCCGCCTGATTGCCGTCCGGCGCGCCGATTTGCGTCGTGGTCAGTTGGGCGAGCTGCGTTGCGAGCGACAGGTTGTCGAGCAGCGTCGTTCCCGCCTCGGCGACCTGCACCGCCGTCAAGCCGGCGAGCTGCGTGCCCACGTTCCAGTTATTCAGAACAGTGGATGAAATCGCGTCAAGCGCGGTTCCGCTCATTGCACTGATCTGAGTTGAAGTCAGCGCTTCGAGCTGAGTTGTAGAAAGATTCGAAACGACTGTCGTCGTGAAAGCCTCGAGCTGGGCCTGCGAAAACTTTGTGACGCCGATCGTTTCGAGTAGCGCCTTACCCGTCGCGTCCCCTGCCAGATTTTCCAGCTGCGTCTCAGTCAGCGCCTGGACCTGCGTCTGGGAAAGGCTGTTGAACTGCGCGACCGAGAATTTCTCCAGCACAGTCGTATCGAGCTGGCTGAGCTGGGTGGAGGTCAAGCCGGTCAGCTGCGTGCCAGTGGCCCAGTGGTCGATCTCCGTCGTGCTCAGGTAGTCGATCTCGGTTGTCGTAAGGGCCCCAATCTCCGTCGAGGTCCAGGGCTCGCTTCCCGCCGTGGTCAGCCCCTGTATCGCCTGCGTCGTAAGCGACGAAACGGCGAGTGGGTTAAGGAGGTTAATTTTTGTCGCCAGAAGCGCCAGATCGGACGCGTAACTGGCGACGTTGCTTCCTATGTTGTTGAGTTGGGCCGCGCTCATAGCGCCGAGTTGCGAGGCCGATTGAGTGTTGGTGCCGGCCAGCAGGGCCGACACATCGGTCGTCGTAAAACTTCCGAACGCCGTGGTTGAAAGGGCTGCGAGCTGGTTTGCCGAGAGGGAGGCGATCGAGAATGACATGGGGTGCGTTCCAATCCAGGCATGAGCCTGCGATAGCCCCGACTTACCGAGCGCGCAGAGGCTTGCGCACCCCAATGCACCCCGAGTTCGGGCGTTCTGACAGATCTTACTGGGCCAAACAGCTGGACTGGGGGACAACTTGACAGGCGGGCGCTCGCAGCTTCCCGCACGCGTTCAGATTGCTGAACATTTTTCAAGGCGTAGATACAACCTGAACCTTGCGTGAGGCTGTGCTTGAGCGTGGCCGGAAATGAAAAGGCGCAATCCGCCTCCGTGCAGACCGCGGAAGCCCGAAGGCTCAGCATTGCACCGCAGGGCCCGCCGCGCTGGGAGGCCGGGTCCTACACGATCGCCATACGTTACGCCCCTATTTGCCGGTGGCGTCGTGTGGTATTATAATACCCCTAACAGCACTGTTTTTGCAAAACGAACCCAATAGAGTTAATCGGCCGTATATGCTCGAACGGCCCCGGCGAGCGCCATAAATGGGAGACGGCGCGGCAATCTCGTTCCGTCCCGGATAGAAACGACTTGAAGGTCCAACGGGCATCACCGGGCCCCCACGCCTTTTTTCCAGATGCTCAAGCCCAGCGACGCGAACGGGCGAAACTTTCCAGGCTCCGCCTTTTCCCGCTCCGCCACTGCCTTGCGCTTCACCTTCAGCCCGAGGCAAAGCGCCGCCTGCGCTGCGGTGACCTCAGGCGCCAGCGCGGCATGCCAGAGCGACATCCAAACCAGCGACGCGTGGCGCCAATACGCGGCGACCGGCGCCTCGAAGATGAACGTCCAGTGCGCCGTGTTGCCGATCAACTCCTCGACCGCCTTGACGTAGCTCTCCGCCAGTTCGGCTTGGCCCGAGAGGCTGAGAAGCTCGTTGAATGCGCGCTCGCTCCTTCCAGCGGTCAGGAGCCAATCCGGGTCGCGGGCGAAGCGTCCCGCGGTGACGGCGGCGCGCCGCTTCTGTAACATTACGGCGCACACCTCTTCGAGGCGCCGCCAGCTTGCCGCGTCCTGCCGGACGGCGGCGGCGTTGCGGAAGGCCGCCCGCAATTCGCCCGCATGGATCGTGGCAAGCCGCGCCATCGCCTCCGCGAAGTTCGCGGGCTTTTGCGCATGCGTGGATAAGGAGGGTGTCCCGCTCATTCTCTCGCCCTTGGCGGGCAGGCCGCCAGCCACAACTATAAGTGGCGCAAAGATGCCGCGATTCGAAGCTCGCCGCCTCGCATGGCTGCAGTTATTCACAATCTTTGATTGAGTTGGGTTGCGTAAATGCGTAAATGCGGAAGGGCGCCCGCGCATTTTCCTCGGCCGGGAGAGGCTCGGGCGCGCGCCGCTGTGGAAGTGGTTCGATAAGATCGAGATATGCCACGGCCCGGCGGATTCGAACGGCCACCGCCACCGGCTACGAGCCGCCGCTTCAAGCTCAGGGCTGGCTTTTAAGGCCGCCAGCGGGCCGGCTTGACGCCCGGCTTACGACGCGACCTTAGATTTCGCGGCTTCGAGTTCGCCCAGCGCGGCCTTGACGTTCGCGGCGACGCCGGAAAGCTGCGCGTATTCGGCCAAAACTTTGATCTCGCCCAGCATCGTCGAGATGAAAGTTTTCAGGTCTTCTTCCGCGAGATCGTAGGTTCGCATGAGGCTGTAAGCCTGCGCCTGGTCTGCCGGTATCGAGAATTTTTCGCTCATGGCTCGCCCTCTACCCTGGAATCCCCTTGTATTGAACTGAAAAGGCGCCGCTGCGGCAAAAAGGCTTGGCTCACGCTCTTTTTGCGTTCCAGGCGCCGCCGCGCGCCAGCCCCGCATCCAATTCCGAACTTCCTCTCACGCTCACGCTTTCTTAAACAACCGTATGTAACCTAGGGCTGTGCCGCTCTCTGCATCAAGGGCGCACTTCTTGTCAAGGACCGGTGTCCCCTTTCAAGCCTGCTTGCAAGGGGACGCTGCCTTTTTGCGCTCGCCGCCGGAACGCGATGGCGCATTAGCGCTCCATGCTGCGCAGGCTGCCGGACGGGCAGAAGTCCGGGTCTTGCGAGGGGTCGGCCGCCGTCAGATTGAGCGTCTTTCCCGCATCGCTCGTCGAGACCCTGTAAGAGCAATGAACGTCGCTGTTCGTGTAGTAGACTTTCAAATCCGCCTCGTCGCCCGCATCGCGGATCCGCGCGCCGCCGTGCTTCGAGTGAAACCACCGGCCGCCTTCCCCGATCAGGATCGTTTCGCCGGTGTCCGCGATGCTCCATTCGCCGAGGATCTTGATCTTTTCCCCGGCGGCATCGGGCAGGGCCGCGGTCTTTGCAGCCGCCGAGGGGGGCGTCTCAGGCTGTTCGATCTTTATCGCAGTCTCCCGCGCCGCGGGGGGGGCCTCCGGAGGCGGAGAAGGTTGGATCGCGGCGGGCGGGGCAATGGAAGCTTTGGGCGGCGCCGGGACGGCGGCTTGAGGCGCGGGCGGAACGAGCGCCGCGGGTGGCGGCAAAGCGGGCAAAGCGTCCGTATCCACGCCGACCGCGGCAAAGGCCGCTTTCACATCGGCGACCGGATAGCCTGCATCCTGCGCCGCGTGCACGACATCCCGCGCGCCTGAAACGAAGGTCGTGTTCGGCGCCCAGTAGTCCCTGTTGGCGGCGAGAAAAACCCCGAAAGCCTTGCGGACATCCCAGCCAGAGCTCTTGGCGAGCAGGCAAAACGCCTTGTTATAAATCCCGCTGCCGAAATGCACGTCGAGTTCCGGCGTGAAATCCTTGACGTGGTCGATGGACTTTCCATCGCGCCTCGGCTCGCACAGATAGCGGAGCGGCTTGTTTTCCTTGCCCTTGAGGATGGCGGCGCCGATCCTGAACTCCGGCTCGCGGCCGCCCGCGGCGAAAGATTTAGCGGCTTCGCCCGCCATGTCGGAGAAAGCCTCGTTGATGGCGCCGGATTCGCTGGCATAGATCAGGCCGGAATGCTGCTCGGTAAAGCCGTGACTGAGTTCGTGCGCCACGATATCGAGGGCCACGACCGGATAGAATATCGCGCCGCCATCGCCGAAGGTCAGGCATTTGCCGTTCCAGAATGCGTTCTGATAATCCTTGCCGTAATGAACGCGGAGGAGAACTTTCCCTTTGATCGGCTCGCTATTATACCACTGCCGGTACATGTTTACTGAGATAGTCGCGAAATAATGCGCATCGTTGATCGGCGCGTAGGCGCCGTTGACTTCCTTGTAGCTGTTCTGCTTGCACTTGAACTCGAAGGGGACGTCTGGCGCGGAAATTTCGTTGTTGTAATTCGCCGTCAGGACGTCCTTCGTCTCCATCGCGCACTTCGCGCCGGACGCCCGCACCTCAAAAGGGGGCAGCTTTCCCTTTCCGTAGAAGTACTTGCCGGTGCGCACGTTGCCGCCCGGACCTACGCCAAATTCGTTCGCCAGCCCTTCGTAGCGATAGAGCACCTCGCCGGTCTTGGCGTCGATCAGAAAGAACGGCCGGGTCGGCTTGCCGGCGGCCTTATCGACGGCGAAGAAGGTCACTTCGTAGCTCAGGAACGCCTTCTTGTCTCTCGGCCTGACATAGACGACGAGCCGGACCTGGTCGTTCTCGGATTTGAGGTCATTGGGCGCGATGCCAGCGCCTTGGCGGACCTCGTTCTTCGCGCGCGCGAGCGCTGCATCGGGGCTCAGCTCCGGCTTTGTGCTGGGCACGTCGAAACTCAGGCCGCGAACGACCGCCCCAGACGTGCGCACGATTTCATTCGCTTTGTTGCGGCTGATCGTGACGCGCTCGCCCCAGACCGGAACGCCGTTGAACGTCTGTTCGTAGTGGTAATGATCGACGTTCGGCGCCGAACTTTTCTGCTGAAAGGCGAGTTCGCTGCCCTTCTCGATGCCGGCCGCGAAACCGATCATCTTGCCGAGTTCTTCCGGCGGCTTGTCCGATACCGTCGCCTCGAACTGGGTCTCGATGGTGCTGAGTTCGACCCTGTCGGCGGCGGACGCGCGGCCGCTCCATAGCAGTTGCGCCGCGAGAAAACAGAGCGCGAGGGATAAGATGGAGCGCGCCCTTTGGCAGTCGATGAACATCGCAACCTCCTCCCGGGATGGAGCCCGCAGGGATGTTATTGGCAGTGGAAGACGTTCAAAATACCGGCTTCGTCGATCCCCATGACGCAGCTCAGCTTGTCCGCGCCGGATCGAATATCGAAAAGATAATAGAAGTTGCCGTCCGACGAGAGGTGCTTGCCCTGCTGCTTGACCGTCGCCGCCGGCCCGGCGATTCTCAGTTTCGCGAAGCTCTTGTCGCCCTCGTCCTTCAGCGTGGCGGTGAGGCTCTGGGACATGCGCGAGTAAGGCGGCGGCGATCCGGTGCGCACCGACTCGATGATTTCCCTGGCGACCGAGTCGGGGTCGGCCGCCGTACCGCCCGACGCCGGCTTTTCGGAGAGGCTCGCCTTCCTGGCGGCGTGGGCGTCGCTCCAGCCCTTGGTCACGGCCTCCAGCCTCGCGCTGCGCGGCGGATGCGTTTCGGTCCCCTCCGGGGACATCGCCTGGTAGGCCGCCAGCGCCTGATCGAGCGCGCCGCCGAGGAACTCCACGGTGTGTCCGGCGAAGCTATCCGCCTCCAATTCGAGCGGAGGCCTCGAACCGCCCTCGGTGAGCGTATGGCCGTTGAGATGGTGACCGATCTCATGCGCGAGGATGGTCAGCGCCGCCCAATCCGTCGCGGTCGCCTCGCGGATCTTTTCCATGAAGACGAGACTATAAAGAATATAGCGCTTCTGCTTATAAAGCACCGCCGCGGCGTTGGGTATGTTGGCTTGAAGAAGCTCGAAATTCGGCTGGAGCCCAACGGAGTCCGTGATGCGCTTGACGATGTCGATCGCTTGCGCGGACGGAGCAAAATTAAAGACGGTGTCGGCGATCTTGTCGCCGGGGTAGAAGCTGCACGACGCCTTCACGTCGAACTGAAGCTTTTGCTGAGCTTCGGCGATGCCTGGCAGCAGCGCCGCCGCGACCGTCATCAGGAACTGGCGGCGCGATCCGCTGAGAGCGGGGAAGCAATCGGAGCAGCATAACCGCAAGCCATGGTTGTGGGAGGAGTGGCTATGCATTGCCGGCCTCGTCCCGCCTTCGCTCATGGAGTGTCCTCGCGTGCGACGCGAAAGCCGACATAGGCATAACGGTCCTGGGCGTAGCCGGCTTCACGATAGGCCGACCGGATCTCGGCCGCCGCATAGGGCCAAGCGCCGCCCCTGAGCACGCGCTTGCTGCATTCCCCCGAACCGAGCGCCACGCCGTCGCCACGGGCTGCGTTATAGGAAGGGGTCCAGCAGTCCTGTGTCCATTCGGCGACATTGCCATGCATTTGATAGAGGCCGAAACCGTTTGCGGCAAAAGCGGCGGCAGGCTTCGTGCCTTTCCCGGCCTCGCTGGCGCCCGCGGCGCTCGCCTCGTAATTGGCCTCCGCGGCCGAAATGACGGCGCCGAAGGAATAGGGAGTGGTGGCGCCGGCCCGCGCCGCGTATTCGCGCTCCGCTTCGCTGGGAAGACGATACGCCTTGCCCGTCTTCTTCGAAAGCCAGCTCACATAGGCGATGGCGTCGTACCAGTTCACGCAGACGGCGGGGTGGGCGTCGTCTTGAGGATAGCCCGGATTGAGGTACGAATATCCGGCGCGGTCCTGAACCTTCTTGCCGCTGACGATCTGGCAGCTGCGCCCTGCGCTATACCCGGTTTCCTCGACAAAGGCCGCATATTGCTTTCTCGTCACGGCGTAGCGGCCCATGCCAAACTTCTTGATCCTGACCGTGTGCACCGGCCCTTCTTCGGGGCGGCGGCCCATTTCGCCGTCGGGCGACCCCATCGCAAAGGAATTGCCGGGGAGCGAGACGACCTCGGGGCACACATCGCAGTCGTGAACGGCGTTTTCCGCCTTGGCGAGTTTCGCCGGCGGAATGGCGGGAGCAGGCGGCTCCTCAGGGGCCGCCGCGTGCTCGGACTTTATCGATTCAGGACGATCCGGATCTATCGGCGGCGCCTCGGAGCGCCTTTCGGGCGCCTCCGTACCGCGCGCGCGCCGCATCTCGCCAAGATCGCACTCGGATGGGTCGGTTTGCTCGGCCCTGACGACCGACAGTTCATTCGCCGAGTAAAGCCTGACGATGTAGTGGCACTTCATCGACTTCTCGCGGTAATTGACGTCGAAGTAGTCGCCGTTATCCCACTTCATATCGCCGCGTCCAAGCTTCGAATGCAGGACGTAGTGATTTCTGGAAATCGTGATCGAGATCGAGGTGCCCGGCAAATCCCAGTCGCCCGCAAAGGCAAGAATGGGATCCGCGGGTTGTGCGCTGGCCGGCAAGCAAACGCCGCCGCATGCAACGGCCAGCAGGAATAGAAGCGTCAGACGCTGCAAGGGCAGTATCATTTTAGCTATTCCGTTTCAGCCAAATGGTGCGAAGGCAGGTTCTTACCTGCGATCGGACAGCTTACGGAAGGCGCCCCGAACGCAGAATTTTTCATCCGCTTCAGGAACCGCGTTGCGAAGAGCGAAAACGATCTCTTTCTGCTCGCCCGCGGTGATGTTCACATTATAGTAGCACTTCGTGCCGTTCGGGTACTCCAGCACGTAGTCGGCGCCCGCCTTGCCGGCTTCGTAGCCGCCGACATAGGTGTTGCCTGGGCCATAGGAGTCCGAAAACTTCGCAACGTCGCGGCTGATATAGAACTCGATGGTCCGGCCGTCGCTGTTGCCCCACTGGCCGAGAATATAGTTAAGCGCCCGGTCGGAATGGCTGGCTTGAGCGTAGGCCTGCGTCGCAATCGCCATTGTGGCTGCGACAAGAAATGCGAAGAAACGTGTCGCCATAGAAGGAACCTCTCAAAAATGTGGGATTACCGATCGATGCTCTTGAAACGTCCCGTGGGGCAGCGGTCGCCGTCCTGGCGGGTATCCGCGGTCGCGAGGATCAGCGTATTTCCGCCGTCGGCGATCGAAGCGCGATACGAGCATTTCGTCTCGATGCCCTCGTAGAAGACCGCGATGTCGGCGGAATCGGTTCCCGCCCGGATCTTGCCGCGGCCATACTTGGGATGATACCAGTCCCCGTTGCGCCGGATCGTCAGTCTCTCGTTCGTGTCAGGGATGCTCCAGTCGCCGACCAGATCGCGAAGATCTACGGCGGCGGAAGGCGCGGCGCCAAGCGTCATTGCGCCGCCAAGCGCAAGCGCAGACAGAAGGGCGAAAGCCCCTCCACGAACCGCCCGACGGAAAAAGTGTTTTGAAAACATGGGCCATCCTACCCTTTTTAAGGTTGTTAAAAACACCAATAATCACTTCAAGAGAGAAGCTCAAGCTGAATTTTCAGCCGCTTAACAAATAGCGGCACGGTTGTGCGGCGCCGCCAGTTGGCCTTGCGCGCGCCCGATTTCTGACGCATCTCTATCGGCGGTCAGCAACCCCTTGGATTACGCGATGCCAATTTATGGCTTTGATTGCAACGAATGCGGCCATAGCTTCGAAAAGCTGGTGCGCTCGTCCGAAACGCCCTCCTGCCCGTCCTGCCACAGCACGGATCTTACGCGCCAGCTCTCGCTGATCGCCCCTCCATCCAAAGGCGGCGGCGGCGACCTCGCCCCGGCATGCGGCGGCGGCGGTTGCGGGGACTGCCCGAACCGGATCGACTGAAGCCGCGCCTCTCATTGAAATCTCGCGTTCCGGTCCCCTATTGAGACCGGTCAAGGCCGCGGCGAGCGGAAGCGGCCTTCAAGCCCTGAAAGGACCGCGCGTGCCCTCCGAATCCATTCTCCTGCAAGACTGGGAAACGCCCTACGAAACGCCGCCGTTTTCTGCGATCCGCGACGAGGATTACATGCCGGCCTTCAAGGAGGCGATGCGCGTCAACCTTGACGAGGCCGAAGCGATTGCGAGCGCCCCAGGCGCGCCCAGCTTCGCCACGGTCGTCGAGGCAATGGAGCGCGCGGGACGCGGCCTCGACAAGGTCTGCTCCGTCTTCTTCAACCTCGCCTCCGCCGACACGAACGAGGAGCGGCAGAAGATCGAGCGCGAGGTCGCGCCCTTGCTCAGCCGCCACGGCATGGCGATTTTGACGAACCCGAAGCTGTTCGCGAAGATCGATGCGCTACAAAAATCGGCGGACGAGCTTGGCCTCACGCCCGAGCAGCGCCAGCTTCTGGATAAATATCATCGGCGGTTCGTCCGCGCCGGCGCCGCGCTCGACGAAGCCGGCAAGGCGCGCATGACCGAGATCGGCGCCCGGCTTTCCGAACTGCACACGGCTTTCTCCCAGAACGTGCTCGCCGCCGAGAAGGCGTTCGAGCTTGTGCTCGGCGGCGAGGAGGATTTGAAGGGCCTGCCCGATTTCGCGCGCCAAGCCGCCGCGAAGACCGCCGAGGATCGCGGACATCCCGGCAAGCACGTCATCACGCTGTCGCGGTCGAGCATCGAGCCGTTCCTGGAGTTCTCGGAGCGCCGCGATCTGCGCAAGAAGGCGTATGAGGCCTATGTCGCGCGCGGCGAGGCGGGCGCCGCCGATAACCGGCCCCTGATCCAGGAAATCCTGGCGCTGCGGGCGGAACTGGCGAAGCTGCTCGGCTTTGCGGCCTACGCCGATTACCAGATCGACAACGCCATGGCGAAAACGCCGGCTTCGGCGCGCGAGCTTTTGGAAAAGGTGTGGCGGCAGGCGCGGCTGAAAGCGGAGGAGGAGCGCGCGGCGCTCGAAAGCATCGCTCAGGCGGAGGGCGCGAACGAACCGCTCGCCGCCTGGGATTGGCATCATTTTACGGAGAAGCGCCGGCGCGCCGAGTTCAGCATCGATGGCGCTGCGCTGAAGCCCTATTTCGAGCTGAACAACATGGTCGCGGCGGTGTTCGATACCGCGCACAGGCTGTTCGGCCTGAGCTTCAGCGCGCGCGGCGACATTCCCGTTTACCACCCGGATGTGCGCGTCTGGGAGGTCGCGAACCGGGACGGCAAGCCCATCGCGCTTTTCATGGGCGATTATTTTAACCGGCCCTCGAAGCGCAGCGGCGCCTGGATGAGCGCGTTTCGCAAGCAGCAGCGGCTCGACGGCGAAATCCTGCCCATCATTGTCAACGTGCTGAATTTCACCAAGGGCGGCGATGGCGCGCCCGCGCTGTTGAGCCTCGACGACGCACGCACGCTATTCCACGAGTTCGGCCACGCGCTGCATGGGCTTTTGTCCGACGTAACCTATGGCGGGCTTTCCGGCACGAGCGTCGACCGCGACTTTGTCGAGCTGCCCTCCCAGTTGTTCGAGAACTGGCTGCTGCAGCCCGAGGTGTTGAACCGCTTCGCCCGCCACGCCGAAACGGGAGCGCCCATCCCCGAGGCGCTGATCGGGAAGCTGATCGCGGCGCAGAAGTTCAATCAGGGCTTCGCCACGGCCGAATATACGGCGTCCGCCCTGTTCGACCTCGACATTCATGAGGTGGGCGCACCCGGCGAACTCGATCCCGGCGCCTTCGAGGAGGAGTTGCGCGCGCGCATCGGTGTGCCCGACGCCATCGCGCTGCGGCATCGGCCACCGCACTTCCAGCATATCTTCGCCGGCAGCGGCTATGCGGCGGGCTACTATACCTATCTTTGGGCCGAGGTGATGGAGGCGGACGCCTTCGACGCGTTCAGGGAGGCGGGCGACATCTTCGATCCGGGCGTGGCGGCGCGGCTTTTGAGATACGTCTACGCGTCCGGCGGCTCGATGAAGCCGGAGGAGGCGTATCGCGCCTTCCGGGGCCGCGGCCCGTCCGTCGAGCCGCTCATGGAGAAACGCGGCCTGCTCAGCCGAGCGGCGTAGGGCCGCAACAGGCGTTCGCCGCCGCCCTACGAATAAGAACTGAAATGGAAACTCAGCCATGAAAGCGGCAATCGTCCAGGGCGCCGGGCAAACGCCCGTCTATGGGGATTTCGCGGAGCCCGCGCCGTCCCCGGGCGAAAACCGCATCGCGGTCACGGCCGCCGCCATCAGGCCCGTAGTCAAAAGCCGGGCCTCCGGCGATCGAACTGACGGGCAGCGGCATCGGCAGCATAGCTTTTGACCGCCTCGTCAACGCCATCGGCGGCGTGCTGCAAGCGGCCGTGACCGGCGGTTTTAAGATTGCGGTCAAACCCGTCCCCCTGTCAGAGGTGGAACGGGCATGGTCCGGCGGCGACAGCGCGCAGCGCACCGTTTTGACCGTCGATGCGCGCGATGGTCGATTTCTGCGCTGCCTATCGTTCGCGCAAGGCGTCGTGGCGGTATTCGGAGAGCGGCGACAACAGGTAGTCGATGATGCGGCGGCTGCCCGTCAGGATTTCCGCCTTCACCGCCATGCCGGGCAGGAGCTTCAACGGTTTGCCGTCGCTCCGGGGCAACGCCAGGAGCTTGATCCGTGCGCTATAAAGAAGCCGCTCGCTGTCGTGGAGAGATTCTGCCGAATTGGACGCGCGTTTCGAGCCTGTTTTCTGGTTCGGCGGCGTAAGCGGCTCCGCGTCGCGGTCGAGGTTCGTGACAATGCCCTTCGCCAGGCCGAAGCGCGTGAAGGGGTAGGCCTCGATCTTGATTTCGGCCTCCTGTCCGGCCTGAACGAAGCCGATGTCCTTGTTCTCCAGCACAACCTCCGCCTCGACGGGCTCGCCATCGGGCACGACGCTCGCGAGCTGTTGCGCGGGCGTGACGACGCCGCCCACGGTCGTGACGTTGAGCTGCTGGATCGTCCCGTCGGCGGGCGCGCGCAGCGTAGAATGCTCGACCTTGTGCGCCGCTTTGGCGAGCGCTTCCTGCGCGGCGCGCATCTGCTCGTGCGCTTTGGAAAGATCGGCCAGCGCGGTTCGCCGCGTTTCGGCGTCCATTGCGTCGATCTTGCGCCGGATCGATTGGATGGAGGCATCGACCGATTGGATTTTGCTTTCGGTCAATCCCAGCTCCGCTTTCGTCTCAACGAGCTGCTGCTGGGTTTCGAGGTTCAGGAAACGCGAACCGAAGGCCGAATTGGCCGATTTCTGCCGGATGTCCGCCTTCTCCGAAACCAGGGGCAGGATCGCTTTCAGCTTCGCCACCGTCCGCACCAGCGTCTCGCGCTCGCCTTCCTTTTCTTGCGCGTCGCGGCGGAGCGAGGCGAGCTTCGATGACGCTTCCGCGCGCTGCGAGGCAAGGCGCGCCTCGGCGTCGGCAAGCTGCGCCACGGACGCGCCGCCGGCGTCGCGGGCGTCGAGCTGGCCGGCGCTGGCGAGAAACGCGCGAAGGCGGGCGGCGTCGAGCGCCGCCGCGATGAGGTCTTGCCGGGCCTTGCTTTCTTCGGCCTCCGCCGGCGCCTTCTCAAGCTCGATCAGCGGCTGGCCCATTGTCACATGGTCCCCCGGCCGGACGAGGATCGCCTTGACGGAAGCGGTCTCAAGCGGCTCGACAATCTTGGTGCGGGCTTGAGTTACGATTTTGCCGGACGCCACCGCAACGATGTCGACGCGCCCGATGGCGGCCCAGCACAGTCCGGTCGCGGCGACGGCGACGATGGTGTACGCGACAGCGCGGCCAAGCGGCGACGGCGGCGTGTCGATGACTTCGAGCGCGGGCGCAAGGAACTGGCGCTCTACGCGCGAAAGCCCCTTGCGGCCGGATTTGGCGAAAGCGCCGCCTTGAGCCGCTCGCATCGGCGCCCCCTTCCTAAGCCGCGCCCGATTGCAGGCGAAGCAGCGTGGCGTAACGCCCATTCGCCGCAACGAGCTCCTCATGGCGGCCGTCTTCGGTCACCACGCCGTCCTCGATGGTGAGGATGCGGTCGGCCATGCGCACGGCGGAAAGCCTGTGCGCCACGATGAACACCGTGCGCCCTTCGACGATCTTGCGCATGTTGCGCTGAATGATGCTTTCGGACTCGTAGTCGAGCGCGGAGGTGGCCTCATCGAAAATCAGGATGCGCGGATTGCTGATAAGCGCGCGCGCAATCGCCAGGCGCTGGCGCTGGCCGCCCGAAAGCGACACGCCGCGTTCGCCGACCAGCGTGTCGTAGCCCTCGCGCATTTTGCAGATGAAGTCGTGCGCGCCGGCAAGCCGCGCGGCGGCGGCGACCTCTTCCATCGGCATGCCTGGATCGGCGAGCGCGATGTTGTCGTGAACGCTCGCATTGAACAGCACGTTCTCCTGCAGCACGACGCCGATCCGGCTTCTGAGCCATGCGGGGTCGAGCGCGCGAATATCGGCGCCATCGACGAGCACGCGGCCGCTTTCCGGCAGATACAGGCGCTGGATGAGTTTCGCGATGGTGCTCTTGCCGGAGCCGGACGGGCCGACGATGCCGACCACCTGCCCAGGCTCGATGCTGAAGCTGACATCCTGCAGGGCGGGCCGTTCGCCGGGGCCGTAGCGGAACTGCACGCGCTCGAATTCGATGGCGCCGTCGAGGCCTCGCGCAGGGGCCGGCGCGCCCGGCGCATATTCCACCGGGGTGTTCAGTATGTCGCCGAGCCGCGCTATCGAGATGCGCACCTGATGAAAGTCCTGCCAGACCTGCGCGAGGCGCAGCACGGGCGTGCTCACCTGCGAGGAGAGCATGTTGAAGGCGACCAATTCGCCAACCGTCATCTCGTTCTTGATGATGAGCCCCGCTCCGATAAACAGCGTGATCACCGTGGTCAGTTTGTTGACGAAGTTCGTCGCCTGCGTTGCGATGTTGCCGAGGTTGGCGGCGCGGAACGACGCTCCGACATAGGCGGCAAGCTGCTCCTCCCACTTCCTTTGCATGAGCGGTTCGACGGCCATCGCCTTGATGGTTTCCGCGCCGGTGATGCTTTCGACGAGGAAGGCCTGGTTGATCGCGCCGTGATGGAATTTCTGTTCCAGCCGCACCCGGAACAGCGGCGTCACCGCGATGGACAAGATTGCGTAGAGCGGCAAGGTCGCAACGACGATCCAGGCCAGGATCGAACTGTAGAGGAACATCACGCCGATGAAGACGGCGCAGAACAGAAGGTCGAGTACGAGCGTGATCGACGAACTCGTCAGGAACTGGCGGATCGTCTCCAGCTCCCGGACGCGGGCGACGGAATCGCCCACGCGGCGGGCTTCGAAATAGGGAAGCGGCAGCGCCATCAAGTGACGGAACACGCGCGAGCCCAGCTCCACATCGATGCGGTTGCTGGTATGCGTGAACAGATAGGTTCGCAGCCCCGACAGTATGACGTCGAACAGCGCGATGAGCGCGAGCCCCGCGACCAGAACCTCAAGCGTCGAAAGCCCGCGATGGACCAGCACCTTGTCGATGACGGTCTGGAAGATCATCGGGGTGGCCAGCGCGAACAGCTGGATCACGAAGGAGGCGGCGAGCACCTCGTAGAGAACGCTGCGATATTTCGAGATCGCTCCCCAGAACCAGGTCAGATCGAAGCGGCGCGCTGCGTCGCCGAGCGCGGCGCGCCTGGAGAGGAGGATGATGCGGCCGTTCCAGTCTTGCGAAAATTCCGCGAGGGACAGCGTCGTGGGGCCGGGGTCGCCGCCCCCCTGGACGATGGCGAGCGCCGGCGTGACCTTGCCGACGACGACCCAGCCCTTTTCCTTGAAAAAGGCCAGCGCAGGCAGCGGGGTTTCCTGCAGGCGGGACACGCTGGTCTTGTGCCCCTTCGCCTTTGCGCCCATCGCCCGCGCCGCCCGGAGGATGTCGATTTCCTCGATGAGGGCCGGGCTGCCGAGCCGATGGTAGATTTGCCTCGGATCCACCGCCATCCCGAGAAGGCGCAGCGCAAGGGCGAGCGCTATCGCGTCCTGCTGCGGGCTTTGTCTCATCGCTCAGCTTTCGCTCGTGGTTTCGGGCCAGGAGAAATGCTGCGCTTCGGCTTGCACGGACCTGATCTGAGTGACGATAGGCATCGGACTGGAGTTCGCCGCCGCCCGCGAGCGCCGCCGTGCAAAGCCGGGTTCCCGCCCTCCGGACCGGAAAGCGTGGCCTATTTTTGCTGTGAACGCGCGATTTCGCGGCGGCAAATCCCAATCGTGTTGGGATACTCGCCGTTATGCCTTCAGGCGCGCCCTGATGTGCGGGCTTAACAGGAAGACGAAGGGGCGGTTGCGCGGCACGGGTTTGCCAAGCTCCGGCACCGTCCAGAGACCGTTGCGGTTCGGCGCGTAGCCGAGGCGCAGCGTGGTGTGCGCGCGGATCGCCGCAACGGCGCCGGAAAACGCCGCCGCCAGTTTCCGGCTGCGGCCGACGATGGCGCGGCCGTCCCAGGCGTGGGCGCCGCGATTGGTCACCACGCGGCCGATGTCGCGGTAGACGCGCCGCGCGGCGCCGATGCCGACCGCCGCCCCGAGCGGCAGCCGCTGCATGCCGAACAGCGCGGAGCGATAATAGTCGTCGGCCTCGCGCAAAAGCTTGTGCGTCACGCGGAAAACCGCCTCGCGATGACGAGGATCGGCGAGGCCGGCATCTGCAAGCCCCTCCTCGGCGAGCCATTCGCGCGGCAAATAACAGCGGCCGCCGCGGGCGTCTTCCACCACGTCGCGCGAAATGTTCGTGAGCTGGAAGGCGATGCCGAGGTCTGACGCGCGGTTCAGGGTGGGCCTCTCGCGCACGCCCATGATCATCGCCATCATCACGCCGACGACGCCGGCCACGTGGTAGCAATAGTCGAGCGTGTCTTCGAGCGTTTCATAGGCCCGGCCGTTCACGTCCATCTCGAAGCCCTGCAGCAACTCCAGCGGATGGCGGTCGGGGATGCCGTGCTTGCGGGCCACGCGGCCGAGCGCGATGAAGACGGGTTCGTCGGCGTCGCCCCGCAGCGCACGCTTCGTTTTGTCGCGCAGGGCGGCAAGCCGCTCCTCGGGCGTTTCGTCGCTCGCCGTCTCTCTCTTGAAGCCCAGAATCTGGTCGTCGACGACATCGTCGCAGTGGCGGCACCACGCGTACAGCATCATCGCGTCGTAGCGCACGTCGCGCGGCAAAAGCTTCGCAGCCATTGCGAAGCTTTTTGAGCCTTTTTCAATGAGTTCGTGGCTGAGAGAGAGAATCGGATCCATACGACTAGCCCGCCGAAGAGACCGCCTGCGGGATGGGGTTCACCGTGGTTTCGCCCATCACTCGCAGCGCTCTGCTAATAGGAACTGGCGGCCACCCTACTAGAAGACGCGCCTGGTCCGCAAGGGTCAGGCTGGAGCTATAAAAGCGCTCTATCAGGGGGTCGCCAAGCATATAGAAGCGCTCAAGAACGCGGTAACGCTGCTCGGGCGTCCGCGCGGCCCAGAACAGCATCCTGTTCAAGAGCCGGAAGAAGCCCTGCTGCTTCCAATGCGCCCGCGCCCAAGTCTTGGCAAGGCGGTCAAGTGTCTCGCTTTCGAGACGGTCGAGCCTAGCGATGGCGTCCGCGCATTTCACCGCGAAGGGGAAGGAATAGCTCGTGGTGTGATGGAAGAAGCCGCCGCGTAGCCCGAGGCTCGGCACGCCGGGCGCGTTCTTCTCCAGGATGCTGTCGAGATCGCCGCCGAGCACTATGGGCAGCACGCCGCGTTCCTCGCGCACGATTTCGGCGACTTCCCAGCCGCGCTGCTCCGCATATTCGAGGCAATGGCCGCGAAGGGTGTGCGCGTCGATGCTCGCGGTATCGCTGTAATAGGTGTCCTCGATCAGCATCGTGTCGGGCGTGAACGGCAGCGTGTAGACGAAGCGATAGCCGTCGCGCTGGCGGACGGTGGCGTCCATGATGATCGGGTAGGGCTGCCCGTGCGGGCGGTCGAAGCGCACGACGAGACCCAGGAACTTCTGATACCCGATGGTCAAACCGTCCACCCGGCCCATCCCGCGCGCGTCGATCACGCAGGGCGCCCGCAGAACCTCGCCGCCCGAAAGCTCCACATGGTGCGGCCCCACGCCCGCCACGCGCGTCGAGAAGCGAACGCAATCCTCGAGCGCAGGATAGGCGCCCTCGTGCAGAGTTTCAGAAAAGATCGAGTTGTATCCCGAGTTCAGCATCCGCGAATGCTTCGGGAAGCGCACCTGCTGCTCGTCCCAGGAGTGTGCGACGAATGGCGCGATCCACCGCCATGCGTCCCTGCTGATATCCTTGTCGTGGAACGACCAGGTGTGGTTGCCTCCCAGCCTTTCGCCCGCTTCCAGGACAACGAGCCTGAGAGAGGGCCTAAGCTGCCGGAGGCGGTAGGCCGTGAGCGTGGCCGCCAAACCGCCGCCCGCGATGATGACGTCGAAATCGTTGTTCTGCATAGCTCCGACTCTGCCGAGAAATTGACATAAGTCAATGTCTCAGGCCGGATAAAGTTTCCTTGAGTTCAGCCTCGGAATTTACCTACTCACTTGACTTGCGATCGAGTTTCTGCCTTCGCTCCCACCGCTTCAGCCGGCGCTCGCGCGTAAATCACAGTCCCGTGAATTGCGCTTGCCTCCACGCGAACGAAGCGTTATTCCTTGCGGCAGGCGGCTTTAAGCCGCCTTTTTGCATGCCCGGGACGGCGTCTTGCCGTCTGTCGGCGGGGAAACTCGCAGAGGAGGGCCTGCTCCATCATCTCTTCGTTACGGAGCACAGACATGACGAAGCGCGTCAGCGCCAAACATAAAATTGATCGCCGCCTTGGGGAAAACATCTGGGGGCGTCCTAAAAGTCCGCTCAACAAGCGCGAATATGGCCCGGGCCAGCATGGCCAGCGCCGCCGCGGCAAGACATCCGACTTCGGCACGCAGCTCAAGGCGAAGCAGAAGCTTAAGGGCTATTACGCGAACATCACCGAGCGCCAGTTCCGGCTCATCTATGGCGAGGCGACGCGGCTCAGGGGCGACACCTCGGAGAACCTCATCGGCTTGCTGGAGCGCCTGCTCGACGCCGTCGTCTACCGCGCGAAGTTCGTCGCGACGCCGTTCGCCGCCCGTCAGTTCGTCAGCCACGGCCACGTCTCGGTGAACGGCCGCCGCGTGAACATCCCAAGCTACCGCTGCCGCCCCGGCGATGTGATCGAGATCCGCGAGAAGTCCAAGGGCCTGGCGTTCGTTCTCGAAGCGATCCAGAGCACGGAGCGCGACGTCCCCGATTATCTCGAGGCCGATCATAGCAAGATGACGGTTCGGCTCGCTCGCACGCCGCAACTTTCCGACGTGCCCTATCCGGTGGTGATGGAGCCAAACCTCGTCGTCGAGTTCTATTCACGTTAATTCCAGCGGGCAGTCGCTCTTTTGCGACAATTCGCATAAAAATCAGGCGCCTGCCCGCTTGTAACCCCCAATTGGTTGCGCTAGTGAAGCGCTTTGAAGATACAAAGAGCCGTGCGCTTCGGCTTTGGAGACCCCCATGACCTACGTCGTGCTGGATGCTTGCATCAAATGCAAATTCACCGATTGCGTGGAAGTTTGCCCCGTGGATTGCTTCTACGAGGGCGAGAACATGCTCGTGATCAACCCGGACGAGTGCATCGATTGCGGCGTGTGCGAGCCGGAATGCCCCGTGGACGCGATCAAGCCGGACACCGAGCCGGGCCTTGAGAATTGGCTGGAGCTGAATTGCGAATACGCCGAGAAGTGGCCGAACATCACGGTGAAGAAGCCGCACCTGGAAGACGCCAGCAAATACGAGCAGGAAAACGGCAAGCTTGAGAAGTATTTCTCGCCCAACCCCGGCGCCGGCGACTGATCCCGCGCAGCGGTTTCTTAAGCCCGCTTCCTGCGGCATCGGCATTCGCCCGGCTAGACGCGGCGCCCGCCCATGCGGCGCGCGCTCGCAGGCAATTGCGAGAAAGGCCACACGAGCCGCTTGTTTTTGCTAGTATCCCTTATGTCTCAGAATTGCCGTGCGAGATTGCTGCATTAAGACGGCACACAAGCTGCATCGAGGAACAGGGAGGAAGACCTATGGCCGAGAAGAAGCAAACGGAAATACCGAAAGAAATGCGCGAGCTTGCCGTTCAGAACATCGACCAGGCTCGCGCGGCTTTCCACCAGCTCATGGACGCGGCGACCAACGCCCAGGAGTTGATAAAGAAAGTTATTCCAGCCAACCCGGTGGCGCAGGGATTGAGCGATGTGCAGGAGCGGGCAATGAAGTTCACCCAGCAGAACCTCGACGCCAGTTTCTCGCTGGCCCATGAGCTTGCAAAGGCGAAGGACCTGACGGAGGTCCTGCAAATACAGAGCAGGCATGCGCAGTTGCAGATGCATGCCTATGCCCTTCAGGCGCAGGAGCTTGGAACCTTGGTGAACGCGGCGGCGCAGAAAGTGAAGCCGGGCAGCTGAGCGAATTTGTCCTTTGCCGCCATCCCGGAAAAGGCGAAGCCTTATCCGGGTCTGAATAAATCGGAGCGCTCATTTTTGTAGACCCGGCTTCACTTGGCCGTCGGCCAAACCGGCGGGATACGGTTAGTGCGTACGGAAAAGTGTGAAGCGGTTTTCGGTAAGACGCACTTTTATCGGAGAGAGCCCGCAACCCTTGCAGGCTCGCTTGCGATGCAAGGCCTCCAGAGAAGTTATAGCCCGGCGTCCTCCGCGATGACCTTGGCGAGCGCCGACCAGTCGAGATCCGCCCCGCCGCGCGCGAGCCCGCTCAGAAAATGGTCTCTCACAACGCTCGCGACCGCCATCGGCATCGACTTCGCCTCGGCGGCGGCGAGCACGGAGCGCACGTCCTTCAAGCCAAGCTCCATCTTGAAGCCCGCAGGCTGGTATTTCTCCTCCGCGATGAGCGCGCCATAGGTGCGGTAGACGGGCGCGGCGAAGAGCGTCTCCGTCATGATCTCGATAAAGCGCGCAGGCTCGACCCCATATTTGCGCATGAGCGCCACGGTCTCGCCGAGGCTCTCGATCGCCGAAGCGATGAGGAAATTGCCTGACAGCTTCACGAGATTGGCCTGAGGCGCGGTTTCGCCGAGGAAGAAGGTGCGCTGGCCTATGGCGTCGAACAGCGGCTGGAGCCGGTCCACGGCGGCCTTCTCGCCCGCCGCGACGATGAACAGCTTCGCCGCCGCAGCCGCGTCCGGCCTGCCGAAGACGGGCGCGGATATATATGTCTGCCCCGCTTGTGCATGGGTGCCCGCAAGGCGCTCGGAAAGCGCGACCGTGATGGTGCTCATGGAGATGTGGGCCGCGCCTTTCGGCAAGCCCTGCAGCACGCCGTCCTTGCCGAACACGACTTCCTCGGCGGCGGCGTCGTTGGCGAGCATGGACGCAACCGCATCGCCCGACGCGGCTTCCGCGGGCGTGCCGGCGATGAGGGCGCCGTCCTCCGCGAGGGGCTCGGCGCGGCTGCGCGTGCGGTTGTAGACCCGGACGCGATGGCCCGCCTTCAACAGGTTGCGCGCCATCGGAAGCCCCATTTGGCCGAGGCCGATAAAGCCGATATCCATTGCCCGTTCTCCTTCTTGTCTCGCTTCGCCGCCGCCAGCGCGCGCCGCACTCCTGTCAACGGCGCCGCGCGGACGATTGTGCCGGGCGCCTGCCGTTCCTTTTTCGTGGCGCCGCCGCCAAATATGCGGATAGGACTGACAAGCACCTTGAGCCAAAACCGGGCGGGCAACAATGGATGAGACTGCGCATTCGGCCATCTACACGGCGTCTACCTGGATCATGCCGCTGCTGTTCGCGATCACGCTGCACGAGGCCGCGCATGGTTACGTCGCGCGGCTCTTCGGCGACAACACCGCCTATGCGCTCGGCCGCGTGACGCTCAATCCGTTCAAGCATGTCGATCCGTTCGGCACCGTACTTCTGCCCGCGATCCTCCTGCTCGTCCGCTCGCCCTTCCTGTTCGGCTATGCGAAGCCGGTGCCGGTGAATTTCGGCGCGCTGCGCAATCCGCGCCGGGACATGGTGTGGGTCGCGCTGGCCGGGCCGGGCGTGAACATTGCGCTCGCCATCGTCTCGGCGCTGCTTCTCCACGCGGCCGGCTTTGCGCCGGAGCCCGCCGCGGAATGGATCACGCAGAACCTCGTCAACAGCATCGTGATCAATGCGGTGCTCGCCGTGTTCAACATGCTGCCGCTGCCGCCGCTCGACGGAGGCCGCGCCGTCACGGGCCTGTTGCCTGCGCCGCTCGGCTGGCGCTTCGCCAAGATCGAGCCCTTCGGCCTCTTGATCCTGCTCGGCATCGTTTTCATCCTGCCGATGGCGGGCCAAAACCTCGGAGTGGACCTCAATTATTTCAGCTATTTCATTTCCTATGCCGCGGGCGCCATCGTGAATGCGATCCTGTCGCTGACCGGCGTGCAATAGGCGCCGCGATCCCTTGACAAATCGATCGAAGCGCCGCACTTATGTGAATGTAACTTACATTTACATAGGAGTTACGAAAATGCACCTGGCCGCAAGGCTGGACGATATCGGCAAGCCCGCCTGGGTCGCGCTGATGATCGTTTCCTTCATCATCTGGTGGCCGATCGGCTTGGCCGCCATGGCTTTTCTCTATGGGAGCGGACGCATGGGATGTGGACATCACGGAATGGGCTGGCGGGAGCGCCGCGAGCGCTGGCGCGAGGCGCGCGAGGAATGGCGGGCCGCGAGGCGCGGCGGCTGGGACGGCGCGCCTTCGAGCGGTAACGCGGCCTTCGACGACTATCGCGCGGAGACGCTGAAGCGGCTCGAAAACGAGCAGAGCGAGTTCGTGGGCTTCCTCGACCGCTTGCGCAGGGCCAAGGACAAGGCCGAATTCGACCAGTTCATGGCCGAGCGCGCGACGAGGCCCGCAGGCGAGCCTTCGTAAACGGCGCGGGCGCGCGGGAAGCGCGCCCCTGCCACCGCCGCAGGGTGCGATGCACAGGCGAATAGGGTCAGTTGTTCATCGACCAGCTAAGGTTGCAGTCGCCACAACCTGAGCTGGTGGAAAACCGGTGCTTTTTGCAAAACGAACCCAATAGAGCCAATTGCAAACGCCGGCCGTTTGAGGCGCCGGGCAGTGGCTTTGTCCTGAAGTGGAATTAGTTCCGACAGCTTTTGCAGGTTCTGGCGCTGCCGTGAAGATTTCTGACGCAGTTCGCCCGTCACCTGCCAGATGTCCGGTAGGGTTGATCCAACGGTATGCTTGTCAGGTCACCAGCCGCATCAGCTGCTCCGCGGTCAGCGCCAGGATGCCGAACATGAGATGGCAGAAGATCTTGGCATGACCGCGCACCCGTATTGTCCGGCCGCCGTAGTTGTCTTTGACCGAGCCGTTGACGCGTTCGGCCGCGCTGCGCTCGTTGTAGCGGATGGTTTCGGCGAGTTCGTAACCGGCGGCCCGCTTGGCTTGCGCCTCCGCCGCGGCTTCGGCCTTGCCGCCAGGGCGCGGATTGGCGTCGATGATGGGCGCATGGCCGAGCGCAAGGCTTTTATTGCGGATTTCCGGCGCGTCGTAGGCGCTATCCATGAGATCGTAGAGATTGGCGACACGGCGGGCTGTGATGGTGGCCAAGGGGATGGCGGCCTGGCTGTCGTGGAGGGATGCGGAGGTCAGAAGGCACGAAATAGGGATATCGCCATCTGCGGTATCGATATGCAGTTTGTAGCCGATCCAAGGCGCGGCGTGGCCTTTCGCATTGCGCTTTACGCCAACAGTGCACGCCGTTGGCAGGTCCGCCAGCATTTCAGCCAGCGTCATGCCGGTTTGGCGCTCCAGCCGCCGGGGCTCCTTCTTGGCGGGCGCTTCGCCCTTTTTAGGGCGTCCGCGCTTGCGTCTGGCCGCCGAGGCTGGGGCTTTCACCGGCTTTTCGCGCGCTTCAATGGCCGTTGCATCGCGCGAGATGTGTCCAACCAGCCGGTTCTTATGGGTGTTTACAATCAGCGCCTCATGGACGCGCGCGGGCAGGCTGCTTTGCGCAAACTCGGCGAAGGCGCGGGAAAAAGTGCTCTCGCTTGGCGGCCCGCGCCTGCTTTCCCAGCCGCAGAGCCGGCGAAGCACAGGATCGGCGCCAAGCCGCTCGATAAGCGCCAAGGTTGTCGGCAGGTTGAACACCGCTTTTGCTACGAACGCGCGCGCCAGCGCATGGCGGTCAGCTGGCGGACGCCCCGGCAGGCCCGGCCACATCTGCACAAAGGCTTCGATGCGCGCCAAATCCAGCACAGTCACAAGCCGCTCGTGCTGTGGAGTGAGCGGGCCTACCACTTCCCGCAGCATAGGGAAAAGAAAACCTTGAACGTGGCTCCAGGCGCTGGTTAGCATCTCCCGCATGTCCGTGTTCCGATTCGGCTGGTGGTTCTTCACAAAAGCACCATGCCTGACTCTGGAGCGCGGGCGCCTCACCCCATCCCCCTCAGAAGGAATAAGCCAGCGCGACGGCCCTGTTTTGCAATTGGCTCAATAGAGTTAATCGAACATCTAAGCCCGCGCTATGTGGCGGCCCGCCAGGTCTTGCTTCGGCAGCGGGACGGCGGGTTATTCCCCCGCCGCCTCGACGTAAAGCTTCTCGCCCATCTCCCGGAACTTGCCCGCCATCTCCTCCATGCCGTGCGCCGCCGCCATCTCCGGCGTCTCGTTCAGCTTGGCCGCATAGTCGCGCACCTGCTGCGTGATCTCCATCGAGCAGAATTTCGGCCCACACATGGAGCAGAAATGCGCAACCTTGTGCGCCTCCTTCGGCAGCGTCTCGTCGTGCATGGCGCGGCTGCCTTCCGAGTCGAGGCCGAGATTGAACTGGTCGTCCCAGCGGAAGTCGAAGCGCGCGCGGCTGATCGCATTGTCGCGAAGCTGCGCCGCAGGATGGCCCTTGGCGAGGTCGGCCGCGTGCGCCGCGATCTTGTAGGCGATCACGCCCGCCTTCACGTCGTCGCGGTTCGGCAGGCCGAGATGCTCCTTCGGCGTCACATAGCACAGCATCGCCGTGCCGAACCAGCCGATCATGGCCGCGCCGATGGCGCTCGTGATGTGGTCGTGGCCGGGCGCGATGTCGGTGACGAGCGGCCCCAGCGTGTAGAACGGCGCCTCGCCGCAGAGCGCGAGTTGCTTCTCGACGTTCACCTTGATCTTGTGCAGCGGCACATGGCCGGGGCCTTCGATCATCACCTGGCAGCCCTTCGCCCAGGCGATCTTCGTCAGCTCGCCGAGCGTCTCAAGCTCGGCGAATTGCGCGCGGTCGTTGGCGTCGGCGATGGAGCCGGGGCGCAAGCCGTCGCCGAGCGAGAACGACACGTCGTAGCGGCGCATGATGTCGCAAATCTCGTCGAAGCGCTCGTAGAGGAAGCTCTCGCGATGATGCGCGAGGCACCACTTCGCCATGATGGCGCCGCCGCGCGACACGATGCCGGTCACGCGGCTCGCCGTCAGCGGCACATAGCGCAGGCGCACGCCCGCGTGGATCGTGAAATAGTCCACGCCCTGCTCGCACTGCTCGATAAGCGTGTCCTTGTAGACCTCCCAGTCGAGCTTCACCGGATCGCCGTGCACCTTCTCCAGCGCCTGATAGATCGGCACAGTGCCGATGGGGACGGGCGCGTTGCGGATGATCCATTCGCGCGTGGTGTGGATGTTGCGGCCGGTGCTCAAGTCCATCACCGTGTCGGCGCCCCAGCGGATCGCCCACACCATCTTCTCCACTTCCTCCTCCACCGACGAGGAGACGGCGGAATTGCCGATATTGGCGTTCACCTTGGTGAGGAAGTTGCGGCCGATGGCGACCGGCTCAAGTTCGAGGTGGTTGATGTTGGCCGGGATGATGGCGCGGCCGCGCGCCACTTCGGAGCGCACGAATTCCGGCGTGATGAACTCGGGGATGGCTGCGCCGAAGCTTTCGCCGTCCGCCAGCGCATCCTTCGCGCCCTCCAGCGCCGCCTCGCGGCCCAGGTTCTCGCGATGCGCGATATAGATCATTTCTTCGGTGATTACGCCCGCGCGCGCCAGCTCCAGCTGGGTGATGGCCTTGCCGTCATGGCCACGGTAGACGGGGCGGCGAAGCGGAAACTCGCGCGCGGCGCTGGGCGCGGCCACATTGCCGTTGTCCTCCGGCTTGACCTCGCGGCCTTCATACTGCTCAACGGCGCGCTTTTTCACCCACGGCTCACGCAGCGGCGCCAACCCTTCGTTCACGTCGATCGACGCAGTCTCGCCGGTGTAAGGCCCGCTCGTATCGTAGACGCGGAAGGGGGGCTCGCCGCTTGTTTCGTGCAGCGCGATCTCGCGGAAGGGGACGGCGATCCCGCTTCCCTCCCCGGCCTCGATATACACTTTGCGCGAACCCGGCAGCGGACCTGTCGTGACTTGCGCCGGCTTGACGTTCTTCGGATCGATGGGCGCGTTCATAATGCCGCTCCTTCTTTTCGGGGCTCGGTGAGGGTTTGATGGATAAGGGCTTCGACGCGATCGGGTTGCTCAATGCCGTAGAACCCGGCGCGGAAGATAGAGATTTTGCCCACGGGGCCATAATCGAAGAGGATTGCGCCCTTGCCGCCAGCGCCTTTGCGGGACAGCGACGCAAAAGCAGAGGCGGTGTAGCTTTTCACTTCGCCATGCAGCTTATCGACAACGATGAGCGCACGGCGATCAGTCAGTCCATAGGCCATGCGCTCGCAATCCCGGACTTCTTCGAGCGCCGACAGCCAGCCAAGGGCGCCGGCAAGGCAGAAAGCGCTCCCGAAGATCCACGCGGGTATGAATGTGAACCACGGGTTTCCATGTGCGTTTGTGAAGGCAAGCCAAACAAAAAGCGCAGTCCATAGAAATGCGAACCCGGCCCAAAACGTCAGGAAAGCGAGCTTGCCTCTAGGGCCGGCCTTCGGCTTCTTCGGGCGACGGGACATCATGCCAAAGGAGCTGCTCGCCGGGCCGCAATTGCCCTTGTAGAAGCTCCCGTGCGCGATCTTTGTCCATGGAACCATCCCTCCGCCGGTCCTAACCGGATCAGGTTCTATGGGTTGTCGCGCGGCGCTTTTCAATCTGCTCGTGGGGCGAGCCTTTAGCGCGATCTCAGCCGCATAAGCCTGCGGCCCCCCTTGGTATACAACATGATGGCGTGAAAGGTCCGCGAATGCAATGGAAGTTGTTGCAACCGGGCCAGCCCCTGACGCTAGCTTGAGTTGCGCCGCGGATTCGAAGTTGAAAACGTAACGCGCAGCCACAGAAGCGCCCAGAAATCCTCCAGCACCGTTCGCCTTGAACGGCGCGCTGGAGGGGCTGGCGGGCTGAATTGCGTCACTACAAGAAGAGCGGGAAAAAATGAAACGTTTCGCCTTGCTTTGCGTCGCCGCGGCCTTGCTTCTGGCGGGCTGCGCATCGGTCCCGGACCAGCCGCCGCCGCAGGCCGCCGCCGTCGACACCACCAAGATGCCGGCCGCCGGGATCTTCACCGTCAAGGATGTCGTCGTCACCGACCAGGGCGGGGATACGCTCAGGCTCGCCGCCGCCACCACGAACAAGTTCACTTTCGCGGATCTCTCCAACGTCGTGTGGTGCCGCGCTCGCGAAGAGGCAGTCGCCCGCAAATATGACGGCTGGTATCAGGACGGCATCCAGCAGGTCTCGAACGGCCCGGATCAGCCGCAAGTGGCCATCGCCACCGCGCATTACTTCAAGGGCAAGGCGCCAGAGGGCAAGAAGACGCTCAAGCACGAGAAGAGTCCGTGCCACGATATCCCGGCGGTCGCGAAGGCGAAGGTTTAAGCCGCCGCTATTCGTAGCGCTCCTTGTCAGGCACGAGCTTCTCGCCGTCCTTCGTCAGGCGAAGAGCAAGGTGCTGGGGCCTGAGGTTCACGATAAGCGAGGCGAGCGCGAGAAGAAGAATTGCGCTCGCCTCGTAGATGATATGCAGGGGGTCCTGCTCTTTCTGCAGGATCGCCGTCCGCGATAGCGCCGTGATCGCGATGAAGATCGGCAGCGTGATCGGAATTTGCTTGCTGTTCGAGTAGGCGCCGACCATGCCGAGAACCTCGACATAGAGAAACATCAGGAGCAAATCCTGAAGGCCGACATCGCGCTTGCCGAGGATCAGGTAGATTTCTTTGACCGCGCCCACCGCGGTGAGGATCGCGATCACGAAGAGAAAGAAGCTCTCAAGCTGCTGGATCGCTTTGCTGATCGTCATTCCGGTCAAACCTCTTCCCCTTTCGCGGATGCGGCGCCTGGGAGCTGGCTGCCATTGCCGGGAGCATGCCCGTTCCTGGGGTTCGCCATATATTGGTTTACCGCGTCGCGCAACCACTCCATCTCCCGAAGCGTAACCTCGGTCTGTCGCGACGGTATGACGATGCCGGCGGCCTTGAATTCCTCAAGGATGGCGATCCGCAAGTCCGTTCGGGTGCCGGCTCCCTTGGTCAAGTCGAAAATATAGGCGTACAGCTTGAAGTTCATCGCGTCGTCGCCGAACTCCTCGAAATCGACGAACGGCTCCGGCGACGTCATGACGTTAAGGTGATCCTGGGCAACCTTCATGAGCAGGGCCTTCACCTTGCGCGGATCGGAGCCATAAGCGACGCCAACCTTGATCTGGACGCGCGCCGTGTTGTTCCGCAGCGTCCAGTTCTTCACCTTCTCGGTCATGAAGGACGAGTTCGGGATCAGCACATTGGCGCGGTCGAAGGTTTCGATTTCGGTCGCGCGCACGCTGATCTTGCGCACATAGCCTTCCTCGCCGCCGACCGTGACGAGATCGCCCACCTTGATCGGCCGCTCGGCGAGCAGGATCAGGCCCGAGACGAAATTGCTGACGACCGCTTGCAGACCAAAGCCGATGCCGACGGAAAAGGCGCCGGCGACGATGGCGAGGTTCGACAGGTTGAAGCCCGCGTAGGAGAGCGCAACGAGCGCGGCTGTAAACACGCCCGCATAGCCGACCGTGGTGCGGATGGAGTCGCGCAATCCGCCTGACAGCCCCGCCGGCTTCAACACCTGCGCATCAAGCCACCCCTGGAACAGCTTCGCGGCGAAGTAGCCCAGAATGAACACGATGATCGAAGCGAGGATCGCGGCGAGCGAAATCTGGGTGTTTCCGACGCGGAAGCCGAAAAAGAGCTGGCGGTACAACTCCATGATGTCGGGCCAGGGATAGGCCCACTGGTTGAGAATGAAGGGAACCGAAGAAATCAGCACCACGAACTTGAGAATAAGGCTGACAGGGACCGTAAGCCGTTCCCTCCGGTCCTGGTCGAGACCGAGGTTCTTCAGCCACGCTCCCACCGAGGAGGCCTCGTCGCCCATGCTCTGTGCGAAGCCATCCGCCCAAAGAAGAAAAAGATAAACGAGGGCGAGGATCGAGCCGGTGACGATGAGCTGCTGCGCGATGAAGCGCGACAAAGCGAGGTAGCCGGAAAGCGCCGTCGCCACGATGGCGATGGCGATGGCCCACATCGGGAAGCGAAGCGCGGCGAGCCAATTAAGCGTTGGCATTCCCTCGACCAGCCCATCCTGCAGGGGAGTCTTCAGGATCGCGGCCACAAGGCCCGCGACGGTCAGATTGGCCGGCAGGGCCAGCGCCAATGTGAGCGAGAAGGGCGCCTGCACGATCCGAGAAGCCGAATACAGGAAGGTGGTGATCCCATAAACGAGAACGAGCGCCAGAACCAGCGCCGACACACGGCTCGCCGCCCCGTCCGACATGGGAAGCAGCCGCCACTGCTTCGCGCCCGGCGACAACACGGTGATCATGAGCGCATGCACCACCGCGATAATGATCAGCGCGTAGGATCCGGCATAGAAGAGCCAACCCACTTGTTCGGGGAAGGCCTCGGACTGATCGACTGCATGGTAGAGAAAAACCGCTGGCGCGATCGCGGGCGCCGACCTGAGCAGAATCGCTCCCGCCGCCGAGGACGCCCTCTTCCAGAAAGGCGGAGCCCCCGCCTCATTCCAGGCCCGCAGCATTCCAACGCCACGCGAGGCCAGGACGATAAGAGCGAAGCAAAGTCCAATGGCGACGGCGGCCAGGTGCGTCAGGTGATTCTGGTCGCGAACGGAACTCCACCACTCCGTCACGACATTCTCGACCCTCGCCGCCGCGAGGCTCGCATAATCCGACGCATGCTCCCAGGTCTTGGCGGAGTAAACGCCCGGTACGGGCTGGAACAGGCTGTTTGTGAAAAGCTTCCGGCGGATGTCCTGGATCGTGTTGAGCTGCTGGTCGATGCGCAGGTCCGCCGCGCCGAGCGAACTTTGCGCCGACTTGAGAAGCCCGAGATGATAATTGAGGTCCGCGCGAAGCTGCGCGGCCTGTTCGGACTCAGGCGGCTGGTCCTGGGCCAGAACCAGAAGCTTTCCGACCTCATCCTCGATGGCGCTAAGCCGGGGCTCAAGCTTGGTCCGGAACTCCTCCCCATCGGTGCGCAACGCCAGGAGATCGTCGCGGTAGCTGTTCAGCGTCGAGTAGGTCGGATTAGGCTTGCGCAGCGCGTCCTCGATCTTGTCGAGGGTCGTCTGCCATCCCTTGGTCTTCGCATCGATATTGAAGCCGACGCTATCGTTCGCACGCTTCTGGATTGCGGCAGTGTCGACGGCCGGCACGAAAGGCTTGGCCAGGCTGAGCAGGCGCGGCCGCAGCCGGCGCTGGCTGAGGCGCGGGGGGGCTTTGCGCGATGGCGCCCCCTTCGGCGAGTGTCATCAATAAGAGCGCCGCAAGCGCAGTGAGCCAATGCCGCAAAACCATGTGGGATGAGCCCCTATCCGGAAGCTGAACGATTGTTTCGACGTTACTAGTGTGGCGTCTCGCAGTTGCCTACACCTTTGCTGCGCGCGCTCACAGGCAATTGCGAGGCATAAGCCACACGAGCCACGTGTTTTTCTAGTGTCCCTTGTGTCTCCGAAGCGCCGCGCGAGCCAACTGCAAGCTTGGCGGCAATTCGGAGACGGGACGCTAGCGGCGAATGGTGCGGGCAATAAGGCGAACGCGGTTTTGTAAAGCGCAGGCGTCTCAGCCAGCCTCTCGTACGCGACACGGTCTTCTCGGTGATCATGATCGTGTGCAATGGCATCGTCGGGCTTTGCGTCCTCGGCGGCGGCATCTGGCATCACGAGCAGGGTTTCGAGGCGCGGGGCGCGAGCGCCTATCTCCCGGTTTTGTCGTCTTCCTGATCTTCGTGCCATGACGGGCGCGCCGGGGCCGCTGAGCGCTATACCTCCGATTAACTCTATTGAGCCAATTGCAAAACGCCGGCCGTTTGAGGCGCCGGGCAGTGGCTTTGTCCTGAAGTGGAATTAGTTCCGACAGCTTTTGCAGGTTCTGGCGCTGCCGTGAAGATTTCTGACGCAGTTCGCCCGTCACCTGCCAGATGTCCGGTAGGGTTGATCCAACGGTATGCTTGTCAGGTCACCAGCCGCATCAGCTGCTCCGCGGTCAGCGCCAGGATGCCGAACATGAGATGGCAGAAGATCTTGGCATGACCGCGCACCCGTATTGTCCGGCCGCCGTAGTTGTCTTTGACCGAGCCGTTGACGCGTTCGGCCGCGCTGCGCTCGTTGTAGCGGATGGTTTCGGCGAGTTCGTAACCGGCGGCCCGCTTGGCTTGCGCCTCCGCCGCGGCTTCGGCCTTGCCGCCAGGGCGCGGATTGGCGTCGATGATGGGCGCATGGCCGAGCGCAAGGCTTTTATTGCGGATTTCCGGCGCGTCGTAGGCGCTATCCATGAGATCGTAGAGATTGGCGACACGGCGGGCTGTGATGGTGGCCAAGGGGATGGCGGCCTGGCTGTCGTGGAGGGATGCGGAGGTCAGAAGGCACGAAATAGGGATATCGCCATCTGCGGTATCGATATGCAGTTTGTAGCCGATCCAAGGCGCGGCGTGGCCTTTCGCATTGCGCTTTACGCCAACAGTGCACGCCGTTGGCAGGTCCGCCAGCATTTCAGCCAGCGTCATGCCGGTTTGGCGCTCCAGCCGCCGGGGCTCCTTCTTGGCGGGCGCTTCGCCCTTTTTAGGGCGTCCGCGCTTGCGTCTGGCCGCCGAGGCTGGGGCTTTCACCGGCTTTTCGCGCGCTTCAATGGCCGTTGCATCGCGCGAGATGTGTCCAACCAGCCGGTTCTTATGGGTGTTTACAATCAGCGCCTCATGGACGCGCGCGGGCAGGCTGCTTTGCGCAAACTCGGCGAAGGCGCGGGAAAAAGTGCTCTCGCTTGGCGGCCCGCGCCTGCTTTCCCAGCCGCAGAGCCGGCGAAGCACAGGATCGGCGCCAAGCCGCTCGATAAGCGCCAAGGTTGTCGGCAGGTTGAACACCGCTTTTGCTACGAACGCGCGCGCCAGCGCATGGCGGTCAGCTGGCGGACGCCCCGGCAGGCCCGGCCACATCTGCACAAAGGCTTCGATGCGCGCCAAATCCAGCACAGTCACAAGCCGCTCGTGCTGTGGAGTGAGCGGGCCTACCACTTCCCGCAGCATAGGGAAAAGAAAACCTTGAACGTGGCTCCAGGCGCTGGTTAGCATCTCCCGCATGTCCGTGTTCCGATTCGGCTGGTGGTTCTTCACAAAAGCACCATGCCTGAACTCGGAGCGCGGGCGCCTCACCCCATCCCCCTCAGAAGGAATAAGCCAGCGCGACGGCCCTGTTTTGCAATTGGCTCTATTGGGTTCGTTTTGCAAAATGCGGCTTTTGTGGTTAACTTGGTATATTGCATGCCAAGTGTGCCGCCTCGGGGTCGGCGAGGCGGATCGAATGGTAATCGAAAAATCGCAGATTTATAGCTCGCTCCGGCAAAGCTGCGACAAGCTTCGGGGCGGCATGGATGCCTCGCAATAGAAGGACACATCCTTGTACGCTACGCGGAGCGCTTCATCAACGAGGGCGGCGCCCCCGGCCTCGACCCTCTCGTCAAGATGGCGGTCGTTCACCACCGCTTCGCCCCATAGCCCGATTACGTTGGGGCGGGCGCCAGAAAACACCCAGCGGTTCCAGCGAAGGTCACACCTCGCGGACTGATTTGAGCAGGTACCCTGTGAACGCGTTGGAGGTTGTCTATCCGGGCTCCAGGGGCTTCGCGCCCGGCCGGCTATGGTCCGGCCCCAGCCTTTAATGCGGCGCAACTTGCAGTGCGGGCATTTGGGATCGTCCTTAAGGCGCTGCTCCAGAATACGCAGCACTTCGCCGACCGGCGCAAGTCAACTTCGACGCTCGACATCGCAGGGCAAACCTCGTATAAGGCGGCTTCGCGCGACAACGCCTCAAGGCGAGCCCAGGTAGCTCAGTTGGTAGAGCAGCGGACTGAAAATCCGCGTGTCGCTGGTTCGATTCCGGCCCTGGGCACCATTAAAATCAATGAGTTAGCCTTGATGTTCGCGTGAGCAGCCGACGCATTCGGGAGCCCATTCGGGAGAATCTGTTCACCTTTTGCTCTTTTCGAGCTTCTCAATCGCCGACAAGGCCAAGCCTTTTGTGCGGGCGAGATAACGATCCAGAATCGCTCCGACGCTCTTGATCGAATGTCCGGTGATTGAGGCAATCTCCGCTTCGGTGCAGCCTGCCTCTGCAAGGCGGGTGACGGCCGTCCCCCTCAAATCGTGGAACGTTAAGTCCACAATGCCGGCTGCGCGCGAGGCGCGGTGCCAGGAAGTACGTAGGCCATCGCTCGTCCATGGCCGTCCTGCACTCGACGTCAAAATGACGGGCGATGAGCGCGGCATGGCGTCGAGGATGGCTTTCAAATCTTGGGTGACAGGAATTTGGACCCGTTGACCGCCTTTGGATTGGCGGAGCCTAATCCATTGGCCGTCGTAGGCAGACCAGGAAAGACGAATGAGATCGCCCTGCCTCTGCCCCGTCTCTATCGCAAGAACGAGCGCATGCCAAAGCCTCTCGGACGCCACGGCGTGGAACGCCTGGAGATTTTCCGGCAACCAGATTTTCTCTGAACGGTCGCTCACATAAAGCGGTTTGATGCGCGATGGTGGCCGGTAAGTGGTGAGCCCGCGCTCGCGAGCCCACGAGATCAGTCGCATCAGCACCGTGAAGGCATAGTCGGCTTGACGATCTCCGATCTTGAGCCCATCCCTCCAGGCTAGGAATTCCCGCGTCACACGCGGGTCTTCAAGCGCGTCGAGAGGCAGATCCCCGAAGGCTCCTTCAATGGCGCTGATATGTTTCAAATAATCCTTCCGCGTTCTTGGCGCGAGGCTTTCGAAATCGCGGCTCGCTTTGAAGTCGGCGACGACGCTCTGAAACAATGAGGCATCAGGTTTCTTAAAGCGCTGCACAGCGCTTTCATAGGAGGCCATGAACTCGGGCGAGCCTGGGACACCCTGCAGCCTTGGTCCGCCCTTTCCCAAGTAGTAGTAGGTCCTGACGGTGCCGCTTGCGAGCTTGACCGTCTTTTGATTGACGCCTTTAAGCAGAACGCGAACCATTCTTTTTGTCCTTCCAGGCGTCGAGCGCATTCTTGGGCGATCCAAGCCCCGATAACCGGTCGCAGGCGAGATCGAGCGCTTTCATATCGTAAAGGCCGACTTCCGGCAGAGGGCGTGGAAGAAGTTTTGCCTCGACTAAAGATCTAAATGTCGTAAGGGGAAGGCCCAATTGTGTTGCAGCGTCCACATCTGACAAAAATCGTCTCACCAAAACAGTCCCCCTCACCCCTTGCTCCTTTGCAGCCAACAAGGCTTTGTGACGGGACGTGAGGGCCGGTCTCCTTTTGAGAAACCTTTCGCCAAGCCCCGAAACACACCCGAACAAAACACGGAATCGGCCTTAGAGACAAGTTATTGACAAGGATCGTGGCTTGGTTGGGCTGGATCAAGCCGTTTGAGCGGGCGAGTTTTGCCCATCGAGCACGGCGACGAAGATAACGTCCGCCGCCAGAGGAATCATGGGTATTAGGGCGGCTCGGCTGTTCGTGATCAGTAGCGCTGGCGGTACGAATTGTCGCAACAGGAGGGCGCCGCCAGCGCGAACGGCGACGATGGCGAAGGCTTTCGGCGTCTCGTTGTCAGCGAGGGCGCGCATGGTGAGCACCTGTCCAGGATAGAAGCCAAGGTCGGACAGAACCGGCGTGAGCACCCGGTAAGAGCGCACGCTCTCGTTTGCGTTTGAAAGAGAAGGCAGTTCAAGAAGGGCGAGGTCGTCTCCGACCGCCGCTCGAGGAGGGAGGGTCATTTCGTGGAAAAGCCATATGGGTGAAAGTGCACGCCAAAATCGGCGGGCGCTCTCCATATAAGCAATAAAATTTATTCAAAGCAAAATCTAGGCTTAAGGTAAATTTATGAACTAGAGAATGACGACTCCTGCAATCTTGGCGGGCGCATCCAGCATGTGGATTGGCAAAGAATTTTGCTCCCGGCTGTTGGTTATAAGAAGATAAGGCGCGATAAACTGACGAAGCAGGAAAACAGGATCGCTTTCCTTTGAGGCCATGGAGACGATAACCACGCTTCCATTGCTGACAGACTTCACCGCTTTCTCATCCATCTCGGCCACGATCAAAGCGTTTTCGCCCAAGTTGAGTTCGCTTAACACGCCCGACAGCACGCGGAACATGCGCTGCGTGGATGTAGCGAGCGCCTTGGCCACCACCGACCCCTTGGGGGGATGATAGTCTTCCAGATCGGGTGCAAAGGCCACCTCGTCGGCGGCGACGAGGTCGGTTACCGGAACGCCGAGCGTGCGGGCGAGCTTATCGAGTTTCGCAAAGCGCAGGCCCCGCGTGCCCGCTTCGACGCGGGACATATGGCCTTCCGACAGCCCGACTTTCTCCGCCAGGTCGGCGAGCGTCAGGCCGCGCTCCAATCGCAGTCTTTTTATCCGGCTTGGCTCCATGACAGGGATATTGCGCAAAAAGACAAACGCTTCAAGTGAAATCCTCAAGATTTTCTTGAGCGAACCAGGCGCTATAGACAAGTATTAGGCAAGCTAACAAACGGGGTTTGCCGATGCTGCTTATCGAAAAGTTCCAGGACTTCCTGCACCGATCCGGCCACACGCGGGAAAGCTTCGGACGCCTGATGGGCGTCCATCCTTCGGTTTTATCGCGCCTCATTCCTCACGACGGTGGCCCTCCCGTTCGGGAGCCGCGGCTCTCCACCTTGCTGAAGCTGGTGAGAGCCTCCGGCGGCGTCATCGCGCTCGACGATTTCTCCAAGGCTGGCTCGTTCCTGGGCGAAGACGAGAGAGGCGGACGCTGCCCTTATTGCGGCCGTCCCGAGCACGCCCCGGAGCGCTCTCATGGGTGAGCGCAAACCATCGTTAGAAAAAGCGCTGAACGGGCTTGCCCCAGTTCCACCAAGCGTTGCGCCTTGCGCGCGGCCGTCAAGACCGCTTCGCGCCAGGAGGCCTGGGGGCGTGCCGCCCGTCTTGACCGCCGCTGTGCGCGGCGCGCTTCGAAATCGTGGCCGGGGCGGAGAAACGGCGCTCGACCGAACAAAGAAACGGACCTTCCAACGTCTTGCGAGGGGCCGCCATGAGTAAGTGGACCCCCGAGATCGTCGCCTACATTTGCCGCGAATATCTCGATGAGCGGAAAAGCGCGGGCGAAATCGCCAAGGCCTTGAACTACGCCTTTTCCCGCAACGCCGTCACCGGCAAGCTCTTGCGCGTTGGCGCACTCGGCCAGCGCAAAGGAGTGGATCTCGGCAAAAATCACGGCCTTCCCAAAAAGCCGCCTGAACGGAAGGCGCGCTCTGAGAAACGCCAGCCTAAGCGCAAAGCCGCGCCGCACAAGATTGAGGCGGCGCCTCCGCCGCCGGTCGAGACTGGCCCCGAGGCGGAGCCAGCCGATCTGAAGCTCGTGGCGCGCGCCGAGAGCTTGTTTGAGGGGCCGGGCATCCCGCTGCTGGAGGCCTCATCGCGCCATTGCCGCTGGCCCGCCAAAAGCGAGAACGGCGCGCCTCACGTTTGCGGCTTAGCGAAAGCGCGCGGCGCCTACTGCGCCTTCCATGCCGGCATCGCCTACGGACCGCTAAGACGGCGGCGCTTGGATTCGTGACATCAAACAAAAAAGAAGGTCCCGCCAGGCCAAGCGGAGACCTTCGAAGGAAGATATCCAATGACACTCAGGAACGGGCGCTTCGGCGCAGAAGTCAAGTCGTCGCCGCTGAACTTTAAAGAGATCGCCAGGACCGCGCTTTTGTCGGCGCGGTCGCTTCTGCCGCGCTGGCTTCCCGGCGGACGCTGGGAGGGCGACGAATATGTCGCCAAAAATCCGACCCGCGCCGACGTGCATGCGGGCTCCTTCAAGATCAATGCGCGAAGCGGCGTCTGGAGCGACTTCGCGACAGGGGACGCCGGGCGCGATCTTCTGGATTTGAAAGCCTTCCTCCACGGCGCATCGCTTTCCGAGGCAGCGCTTACGCTCGCGCAGGAGCTTGGCGTCGAGCCGCATCTTGCGCAAAAGGGATTTAACCTTGAGGCTTACGCAGCGCTGAAACATCTGCCGATTGCGTTCTTGCGCTCGCTCGGCCTTGAGACCGTTCAAAACCCATACCGGCCAAACCGCCAGGCGTTGTCCATTCCTTATAAGCGCCCCGATGGCAGCCTCCTGCGCATTCGCTATCGGGTGGCCCGCGACGGGAGCGCCAAGCTAATCTGGGACAAGGCCCAAGGCCACAGCGTTTCTCTTTACGGTCTCGATCACTTGAAGGAGAGCCGCGATCCTCTTTTCCTCGTCGAAGGCGAGAGCGATTGTCATACGCTTTGGTTCCGGGGACGGGCGGCGCCGGGCGCGCCCGGCGCCTCCACCTTTAGGCCCGCTCGCGACGACATCTTCTTGGAGGGCCGGCGCATGATCGCGCTCATCGAGCCCGATCGAGGAGGCGATGCGCTCTTGCGGCGCCTCATGCAGTCGAGCCATCAAGACAGGATCGCCGCGGCGCGCTTGCCTGGCTTCAAGGATGTGAGCGAGCTTCATATCCGCGAGCCGGAACGCTTCGACGAAATCCTCGACGCCGCGGTGCAAGCCTCCGCGCCGCTGTCGCAAGCTCACGCCGCTCTTGCAGAGCGGCCGCGTCGGCGGCGCGCTGCGGCGGAGGCGGACGAAGACGGCAAGCAGCCGACCCAGGCCGATCGATTGGTGGGATACGCCGAAAGCGAGGCGACGCTTTTCAAGACGCCACTTGGCGTGGCGCACGCCGCCATCCGCGCCGTCGGCCATCGCGAAGTCTGGGCCGTGCGAAGCCGGGGCTTCAAGGATTGGCTGTTGTTTCGTTATTTCGAGGAGACAGGCCGCGCGCCCAACGCCGAAGCCTTGAGCCAAGCGATCGCCGCCCTCGAGGCGCTCGCCAAGTTTAAAGGCGAGACGGCGTCGGTCTTTCTGCGCACAGCGAGCCTTGGGCCGAAACTTTATGTGGACCTTTGCGACGAGGCTTGGCGCGCCGTTGAAATCGAAGACCAAGGCTGGCGCGTCGTCGCCGAGCCGCCCGTGTTCTTAGTCAGAGCTAGAGGCATGCTTGCGTTGCCGGAGCCCGAGCGCGGCGGCTCGATCTCGGAGCTGAAAGCGCTCTTGAATCTTAGCCGCGAGGACGATTTCAAGTTGATCGTGGGCTGGCTCTTGAGCGCGCTGCGTCCCACGGGTCCTTATCCCTTGCTGGCGCTCACCGGCGAAGCGGGGTCGGCGAAATCGACGGCCGCTAAAACCCTTCGTCGGCTGATCGATCCCAACGCTTCGGCCTTACGCTCGGCGCCGAAAGACGAACGCGATCTGTTCATCGCGGCCTCCAACGCGGCCTGCCTCATCTACGACAATCTTTCCTCGATCCCGCCGTGGCTCTCCGACGCGCTTTGCCGCGTCGCCACCGGCGGCGGCTTCGCCACCCGCGCCCTTCACACCGATAGCGAGGAGGCCCTCTTCGAGGTATCGCGTCCGATTTGCCTCACCAGCGTCGGCGACGTGATCGCTCGCTCGGATCTCGCCGACCGGGCGATCTTTATCCCGCTTGGTCCGATCGCGGACGCCGACCGCGTCACTGACGAGGTTTTTGCTCAGAAGCTCGACCTGGCTGCACCCCATGTGCTTGGGGCATTGTTGGATGGGTTGGCGCACGGCCTTGCTTCAAAAGAAAGCCGCGCCCCTTCTCGCTTGCCGCGTATGGCGAGCTTCATCGCCTGGACGGCCGCCTGCGAAGGCGCCTTTTGGGAGGAGGGCGCTATTCAGGAGGCCTTTCATCGCAACAATATGGAGGCGGTCGACAGCGTGCTCGAAGGAGACGCCGTCTCAGTGTCGCTCTTGGCGCTTCTTGAGCAATGCGGCGGCGTCTGGCGCGGCAAATCCGAAGCGCTGCTCGAAAGGCTCGCCACCTTCGCGCCCGACGGCGCAAGGCGAGAGCGAAGCTGGCCCAAAAACCCGCAGACGCTTTCTAGCCGTCTCACGCTGGCGGCGCAGGCGCTTCGCAAAAAGGGAATCAGCATAGAAAGAACGCGAAATGAGGGCGTTCGGATTATCGCCATCCTGTCCGAACGGCAATG
>CAVWOB010000001.1:0-89883 GCA_963756335.1 uncultured Alphaproteobacteria bacterium | reverse complement strand
CTATGTAGCGCTTGACGCGTACGTATTGCTAGCTGCCGCAACCGGGCGATGTTTGTCGTGGGCGTCGCCACGATCTTCGGCTGCGACCGGAAGACGTTGAGGCCGAAGCCCCGTCATGATGAAGCCGCCGATCAGCTCGATCTTGAGCTGATGGTCAGCGCATTGAAGCCGGAGATCGCGGACGCGCCGAAAGCGGCGACCGTCCGATGATCCCGTCGGCCAGCACCGCGCGAGCCCCGCCCGAAGCCGCCCCAGAAGCCGCGCTCCAGCGTCCTCTGGATGCAGACGATATTCACCGGGCCAACCGAGGCTATGAGCACGCCGATGAAAAAGCCAATGATGGCAAATCTCGTCGATCGAAATCGACTGCGCCCACATTGACCAGTTAACCCTTAAGTTCCTGGGATGAGAAGAAGGCGCTCATCGCGCCGGAAAACGGAAACGGGACGCCATCGAAATCGCCAGTGCGCTGTCCCCAAGCAATCCATGCCGTGAAACGGTCATGCCTTGCAACAGGAGACCAGCGTGAAACGCCAGCCACGAGCAAGTTTTCTTAAGCGCGCCACACAGGGTTTTCATGGCTTTCCACGCCCTCGCCGCTCTGTTTTTTTGGCGGGATTATGTTTGCGGCAAACGCCGCGCAAGCGGAAGGGGTTCGAGCTTGGGCGCGACGTTTCGAAGCTGCCGCCCGAGGTCCAGCGCATCCGGCAGGCGATCCTGAAGGCGGCGACGAGCGGCGAGATCGAGGAGTTGCGCGTTCCCATCGATATGAACGAGCTTCCCCTGTGTTCGCGAAAGAGCGCACGCCCGACCCTATCGCCTATCTGAAATCCGCCTCGGCCGACGGCAATGGCCGCGAGATGCTCGCAATCCTCTACAACCTGTTGACGACGGGGTACGCCATCAAGGACGCGGGGACGAAGAACGAGATGATTGTCTGGCCTTATCACGCCGCGATCCCCTTGACCGGGCTGAGCCCGAGCCAGGAAGTCGAGATTTACAGGTTTCTACCGCCGGCGCGGGTCAAGGAGATGGCCGCGTCGGGGAGGTATTCGTACTATAGCGTCGGATTGGGCCGCGACGGCGTCTGGCATTATTTCACAGCGAATTGAAAATCGGTTTCTCACGGTCATGGCCGCCCTTGAGGCACGGCTGTCATGTTTATTTCCTCAGAGTTTTCAACTCGTCATCCCGGAAGGGCCCTTGGCGCACTATCCGGGATCTTTCATAACCTCGAACCGGAGTATTGAAGACGACGCCGGACAAGCGCGAGGGCGCTTTCCGGGGTGACATGGAAGGCTGTGCGAATACCTCGTAAGCAAAACGAACCGGATAGCGGCCATCCAGCGCAAAAATGCCTGGATGGCGGGGTCGAGCCGGCCATGACCTTAGAGGCGGCTTCACTTCACGAGGGTCAGGAGGGTGGCGTTGCCGCCCGCCGCCGCAGTGTTGATGGAGACGGTTCTTTCTTTGACGAGCATATGAAGGGCGTAGTCCGGCTGACCGCTGAGAACCGGGACGATCGGGCCGGGACGCTCTGCCACGAAACGGGCAATCTCGCGGGCGGACTCTTCGCCGGAAACGAGCGCCGCATCGAACGCTGCGTTACGCCAGCCGGCGGCAATCTCGATGCAAGAACGCAAGGCGGCGGGCAACAGATCGCGCAGGCCTTCGAGCGCGGGGGCGTCCGCCAGCAGGAAGCGGTTTCCCGTTGCGAGCGCGGCGCCGAACTGCTGCAGCGCCTCGCGGGCGCCGTCCGCGACGCCAAGCACGGTCCCGCGCGGCAGGAAGCACAGCCGGTTGTCCTCGCCCACGGGGCCGGGCAGCGCGACTTCGACAGGCAGGAGCGACGTGGCCCGGTAGCAGCCCAGAATTTCGCCAAGGCGCGCGCGCTCCGCGTCGCTCACAAGGCCGCCCGCCCCGTCCCCGGCCCATTTCGCCAGCGCCGCCAGCGATTCGAGCTTGCCCTCGTCGCGGGCGCCGTCGAGCCGGACCGGCGGCCCTTCGCGCAGCAGCCTGTGAAGGTAAAGCGGGCCGCCCGCCTTCGGGCCTGTGCCGGAAAGTCCCTCGCCGCCGAAGGGCTGCACGCCCACGACGGCGCCGATCATGTTGCGGTTGACGTAGATGTTCCCGGCGCGGGCGCGCGAGACGATGGCGTCGATGGTCTCGTCGATGCGCGAATGAACGCCGAGAGTTAGCCCGTAGCCCGTGGCGTTGATGGCGTCGATGAGGCTCGGCAGATCGTTCCTCGCGAAGCGCAGCACATGGAGGATCGGACCGAAGACCTCGTGCGTCAGCTCGCTTATGGCGCCGATCTCAACCAGCGCCGGGGCGACGAACGTTCCCGCGGTGGAGGCGGGCAGCGGCGTCCGGTACAGGATGCGATGGCCCGATGTCGCAAGATAAGCCTCCAGCGCGGCCATCGCGCCCGCATCGATCACCGGCCCGGCATCGGTTTCAAGTTGCGCGGGATCGCCGATCCGCAACTCCGCCATCGCGCCTTCGAGCATGGCGATGAGGCGATCCGCGATGCCGTCCTGCACGCAGAGCACGCGCAACGCCGAGCAGCGCTGCCCCGCCGAGTCGAAGGCCGAGGCGAGCACGTCGCCAACGACTTGCTCGGGCAGCGCCGATGAATCGACGATCATGGCGTTCTGGCCGCCCGTTTCCGCGATCAGCGGGATGGCGCCGCGCGCGGCGAGCGTGCGCTGGATCGTGCGGGCGACCTCGGTCGAGCCGGTGAAGACGACGGCCTGCGTGCGCGGGTCGGCCACGAGCGCCGAGCCGATGACGGAGCCGCGCCCCGGCGCGAGCTGGAGCGCGTCGCGCGGGACGCCCGCGTCGTGCAAAAGCCGCACCGCCTCGGCGGCGATCAGCGGCGTCTGCTCCGCAGGCTTGGCGAGCACCGGGTTTCCGGCGGCGAGCGCCGCCGCGACCTGGCCCGTGAAGATCGCGAGCGGGAAGTTCCAGGGGCTGATGCAGACGGCGGGGCCGAGCGGCATGTGCTCCGCCGCGAGCAGGCGCCTGGCTTCGGCCGCGTAATAGCGGCAGTAATCCACAGCCTCGCGCACCTCCGAGACGGCGTTCGGCATGGTCTTGCCGGCTTCGCGCACGAGCAGCGCCGCGAGGCTATCCATCGCGCCTTCGAGAAGATCCGCGCCGCGCTCCAGGATTTCCGCCCGCCGCGCCGTGTCCATTTCGCCCCAGGCCGAAGCCGCCGCCGCCGCCATCGCCGCCTCGACATCGGCCAGGCTCGCCGCCGTCGCGTCGCCCACGACATCGCCGTTGCCGGCGGATTGTAAATCGCCTTCTGCGCCCCTTCTCCATGCCCAGCCGCGGCGAGGATCGGCGGCGCGTCATAGGCCGTGACGGCGCTTTCGACGATGGCGCATTCGAGTTCGCCGCGCGCGCCCGCGTCCGACAGATCGAGGCCCTTCGAATTGCGCCGCCCGGCGAAAAGGTCCTGCGGCAGCGCGATGGCGGGGTGCGGCGAGCCGCCGAGCACGGCCGCCTCGGCGACCGGGTCGGCGATCAGGTCTTCGATGCGCACCGTGTCGTCCACGAGCCGATGCACGAAGGACGAGTTGGCGCCGTTCTCCAGAAGCCGCCGCACCAGATAGGCGAGCAGCGTCTTGTGCGTGCCGACCGGCGCATAGATGCGGCAGGGGCGGTTGAGGCGCTCGGGTCCGACCACGAGCCCGTAGAGGCTTTCCCCCATGCCATGCAGGCATTGGAATTCGTAGTCGCCCCTGCGGAACGCGCGCCCCGCCATGCGATAGATCGCGGCGAGCGTCTGCGCATTGTGCGTGGCGAATTGCGGGAAAACGGCGTCGCGGCGCGCGAGCAGGCGCTTGGCGCAGGCGAGGTAGCACACATCGGTGTAGCATTTGCGCGTGAAAACCGGATAGCCGGGAAGGCCGTCCACCTGCGCGCGCTTGATCTCGCTGTCCCAGTACGCGCCCTTTACGAGCCGGATCATGAGACGGCGCTTCGTCCGCTCCGCAAGGCCGATGAGGAAGTCGATGACGAAAGGCGCGCGCTTCTGATACGCCTGCACCACGAAGCCGAGCCCTTGCCAGCCGCCAAGCGCGGGTTCATGCGCGAGCGCCTCGATGAGATCGAGCGATGGCTCCAGCCGGTCCGCTTCCTCGGCGTCGATGTTGAAGCCGATGCCGCGCTCCGCCGCCATAAGCGCCAGCCTCAGGAGCCGCGGATAAAGCTCGGCGCGGACGCGATCCATCTGCGCAAAGCTGTAGCGCGGATGCAGCGCGGACAGCTTCACCGAAATGCCTGCGCCTTCGTAAACGCTCGCGCCGCGCCTTGCGCCAACCGCCGCGATGGCGTGCTCGTAGGAACGCATGTAAGCGGCGGCGTCCGCCTCGGTGACGGCCGCCTCGCCCAGCATGTCGTAGGAATAGAGAAAGCCGCGCTCCTCGAAGGGCCGGGCGTATTCGAGCGCTTCCTCGATGGTCTGGCCGGTCACGAACTGGCGGCCGAGCAGCCGCATCGCGAGGTCCATCGCCTGCCGGATGATCGGCTCGCCGCCGCGCGCCAGCGCCCGCGTCAGAGCCGCCGCCATGCCGCGCTCGCTGCTGGTCGAGACGAGCTTGCCGGTGACGAGCAAGCCCCAGGCCGAAGCGTTCACGAACCAGGACTGGCTTGCGCCGACGTGCGCGCCCCAATCGCCGCGCGAGAGCTTGTCCCGAATGAGGAGATCGCGGGTGGGGCCGTCGGGAATGCGCAGGAGCGACTCCGCGAGGCACATCAGCGCGACGCCTTCGCGGCTCGACAGCGAAAACTCCTTCATCAGCGCCTCGACGCCGAAGGCATTGCTGCGCTCGCTTCGCAGACGCTCGACCAGACCGTATGCGAGGCACGCCGCTTCGCCCGCCGTCTCCGGATCGAGCCGCGCTTCTTCGACGAGAGCCGGAACGCAGCCGGGCTCGGGCGTGCGGTAAGCGGCGCGGATGGCTGCGCGCTTCCGTTCCGCGCCATCCTGCGCGCGAAGCTGCGGCGTCTCAATGCGGCTCATGGGCATTCACCGAGCTAAACCTGCGTACAACCGGAAGCAGCGAAGAAGCTTAGTCACCGCATTGATATTGGCTTTTTATGTCGCAGCGCAAGCCAAGGCCTTGCATACAACGCCCATCGGTCTATACTGACTGGCCAGTCAGTCATTGAGGCGCGCATGATTGCGAAAGCCAACGCGAATGAACGGAACGAGACGCCCGGTTCGCCTGCGCAAGGCGCGCCCGAGAAGAAGCGGGTGAGCCAGGACGAGCGCCGCGCCGCGATCCTCGACGCCGCGCTCGACGTGTTCGCCGAAAACGGCTTCGCCGCCGCGCGCCTCGACGACGTGGCGCAGAAGGCCGGCGTCGCGAAGGGCACGCTCTATCTCTACTTCCCCGACAAGGAAGCGCTGTTCGAAGAACTGCTTCGGGGATTGGCGAGCCCGATTCTGGACCGTTTCGCGGCGCTTTCTGCGGATCCGGCAATCCCGGCCGGCGTCATGATGGAGCGCATCCTGCAGGTGTTCGCGAGCCAGATCATCGGGACGAAGCGCGAGCGCATGGTCCGCCTCATCATCGCAGAAGGGCCGCGCTTCCCCCGCATCGCGGAATTCTATCACCGCGAAGTCATCAGCAAGGGCCGCGAGATCATCCGCACCATCGCGGAGCGCGGCTATGAACGCGGCGAGCTTCCCTCGGAAGCGCTGGTCAAATTTCCGCAGCTTTTTTTCGCGCCGCTGCTCACCGCCGTCATCTGGCGGTCGCTGTTCTCGCGGTTCGATCCGCTCGACGTGAACGCAATGATCGAGAACCATCGCAGGATGATGCTCGGTCTCAAGGACGGGGAGGGTCAGCAATGAAGCGGCCGCCGAAAGCAGTTTTGATCGCGCTCGCCGTTGCCGCGGGGCTGGGCGGCGCCTGGTGGTACACGCATCGCCATGCCGGCGCGGGCGAGCTTGTCCTGCAAGGCAATGTCGAAGTCCGGCAGGTGAACCTCGGCTTCAAGGTGGCGGGCCGCATCGAGGTTCTGCGCGTCGATGAAGGCGACGCGGTGCGGGCCGGCGAGGCGCTGGCTTCGCTCGACAAGGTCTATTTCCGGGATACGCTGGCGCAGATGCGCGCGCAGCTCGACCAGTCGGCGGCGAATTATGAAAAGCTGAAGACCGGGAACAGGCCCGAGGAAATCGCGGAGGCCAGGGCGCTGGTGGCCGAGCGCGAAGCCACGCTGGCGAACGCGAAAATCACCCGAAGCCGCGCCGAGGCGCTGCTTAAAACGCCCGCAGGATCGCAAAAGTCCTTCGACGACTCCTCCGCCGCCGAGCGCCAGGCGCAGGCGCAGCTCAATTCGGCCAAGGAGGCGCTGCGCCTTCAGGAAATCGGCTTCCGCAAGGAGGATATCGCGCTCGCCAAGGCCCAGCTCGATGAACATAAGGCGAACCTGCAGGTCACCGAGCGGCAGCTCATCGACGCCGATCTGATCGCGCCGAGCGACGGGACGGTGCTGAGCCGCGTGCGCGAAGTGGGCGCCATCGTGCAGGCGGGCGAGACGGTGTATGTTCTGAGCCTGACTTCGCCGGTGTGGGTTCGCACCTATGTCGCGGAACCGGATCTCGGGCGCATCAAGCCCGGTATGGATGTGAGCGTGCATACCGATCTGCCGGGCGGAAAAGTCTATAGCGGCAAGGTCGGCTTCATTTCCACGGCGGCCGAATTCACGCCGAAAACGGTGGAGACGACGGAGCTTCGCACGGCGCTCGTCTATCGCATCCGCGTTGTGGTGAACGGCAGGTCGGACGAACTCAGGCAGGGGATGCCTGTCACTATCGACCTGAAGCCGGCGCTCGAGGGGACGCCCGTTGCGAGCAGCGCGCCATGACAGGCAAGCGTATCGCCATCGTCGATAAGGTGACGAAGCGGTTCGCGCCGGACGGGCCGCCCGCGCTTGATCGCCTCAGCTTCTCGATCGAGGCGGGGCAGGTTACGGGCGTCGCGGGGCCGGACGGCGCGGGCAAGACCACGCTGATGCGGCTCATGGCGGGGCTGCTCGTGCCCACCGAAGGCGCGCTCACGGTTTGCGGCTACGACACCATCAAGGACAGCATCGCGCTTCATCACGCCATCGGCTACATGCCCCAGCGCTTCGGGCTCTATGAGGATTTGAGCGTCATCGAGAACCTGGAGCTGTACGCAGACCTGCGCGGCGTCACCGGCAAGGCGCGCGTGGACACCTTCGACCGGCTGCTCGCCTTCACCGATCTCGCACGCTTCACAAAGCGGCTGGCCGGCAATCTTTCCGGCGGCATGAAGCAGAAGCTCGGGCTCGCCTGCGCCATGCTGAAATCGCCGAAAATCTTGCTCCTCGACGAGCCGAGCGTGGGCGTGGACCCGATTTCGCGGCGCGAGCTGTGGAGCATGGTGCACGAGCTGACGGGTGAGGGCGTCGCCGTGGTTTGGACGACCGCCTATCTCGACGAGGCCGAGAACTGCGCCGAGGTGATCGTTCTCAACAATGGCGCGCTGCTCTATCAGGGCGACCCGAAGGCGATGACCGCGCGGATCGGCGACCGCGTTTTTCTGGTCGAGGGAGCGGGCGAGCAGCGGCGCATGCTGCTGGCGCGGGCGCTCGCGAGGCCCGAAATCATCGACGGGGTGCTGCAGGGCGACGCGGTGCGCCTCGTCATGAAGGAGCATGCGCCGCCGCCGAAGCCCGAGGACTTTCAAGGAGTGGGCGCTGTCAGGATTGCGCCCGCGCGGCCGCGCTTCGAGGACGCATTCGTGGCCATGCTCGGCGGCCAGCCGAAGCGCACCAAGGACATGAAGACGGACGCGCAGCATGCGCGCGCGGAAAGCGCGGCGGTCGAGGCCATCGGCCTGACGAAGCAATTCGGGGATTTCACCGCGGCGGACCGCATCTCGTTTTCCATCAAGCGCGGCGAGATTTTCGGCCTGCTCGGGCCGAACGGCGCGGGCAAGTCCACCACGTTCAAGATGATGTGCGGCCTGCTGCGGCCAACTGCCGGCACGGCTCGCGTGGACGGCTACGACCTCTATCGCGCTCCGGCAGATGCGCGCGGGCGGCTCGGATACATGGCGCAGAAGTTTTCGCTCTACGGCGATCTCAGCGTGCGCCAGAACCTCGATTTCTTTGGCGGCGCCTACGGTCTTTGGGGCGCGAAGAAGCGCGACGCCATCGACCGCGTGGCGGCGGCCTTCGACCTCGGCCCGCATATGGGCGTGAATGCGGGCGCGCTGCCGCTCGGCTTCAAGCAGCGGCTCGCGCTGTCCTGCGCCATCCTGCACAATCCGCCGGTGCTGTTCCTCGACGAGCCGACATCCGGCGTCGATCCGCTCACGCGGCGCGAGTTCTGGGGCTACATCAACGCCATGATCGCGGGCGGCGTCACCGTGATGGTGACGACCCACTTCATGGACGAAGCCGAATATTGCGACCGGGTCGCGCTCATCTATCGCGGCAAGTGCATCGCTATCGACACGCCGGATGCGCTCCAGGCGCGCGTGCGGACGGCGGCGCTGCCGAACCCGACGCTCGAAGACGCCTTCATCGCGCTGATCGATGCCCAGGACAGGCGGGAGGCGGCATGACCGACACATTGCGGGAGGTGCGCCCTCACACCCCGATCGAGCCGGGGGCAGGCTCTGTCACTCTGCCCGCGGGAGAGAAGACGCCGCTTCCCCCCTCTGGCCTTGCGGGAAAGGGGCCGGGGGTGAGGGGTATCGGCCTCGATCGAGGCGGACGCTGGCGCCGCATGCGCGCGCTCATCCGCAAGGAGATGCTGCAGATCATCCGCGATCCGAGCAGCCTTGTCGTCGCGGTGGTGCTGCCGATTCTCCTTCTTTTCCTGTTCGGCTTCGGCATCTCGTTCGACGTGACGAAAATGCGCGTCGGCGTGGTTCTGGAGAACCCCACCCCCGAAACCCAGATGTTCGAGGCGTCACTCGCAAACACGCCGTTTTTCCGGGTGCGCGTCGCGCATGACCGCCGCGCCTTCCTCGACGATATCACCGCCTCGCGCATCGATGGCGTCGTCATCCTCGCGGGCGACTTCACCCAGCGCATCGGACGCGGCGACACGGCGGCGGTGCAGATCATCACGGACGGCACCGATCCCAACACCGCCAGCCTTGTCACCGCCTATGTGCTGGGCGCGTGGCAGACCTGGCTCGAACAGCGCGCGCTCAGCGACGGGATTTCGGCGCAGGGCCTGATTACGACCGAGCCGCGCGTCTGGTTCAATCCCGAGCTTGAAAGCCGGCGGTTTCTCGTGCCGGGGTCCATCGCGCTGATCCTGATGATGATCGGGTCGCTGCTGACCGCGCTGGTGGTGGCGCGCGAATGGGAGCGCGGCACCATCGAGGCGCTGCTGGCCACGCCCGCGAGCGTACCCGAATTCCTCGTCGGCAAGGTCGTGCCGAACTTCTTCTTGGGCTTGGCCGCGATGGCCATCTCGGTCATCTTTGCGGTTTTCGTGTTCGACGTGCCGCTTCGCGGCTCCGTCCTCATGCTGCTCGCGGTGACGACGGCGTTCCTGCTCGTCGCGCTGAGCGCGGGCCTGCTCATCTCCACCGTGGCGCGCACGCAATTCCTCGCGAGCCAGATCGCGATGATGGCGTCGTTCCTGCCGGGCCTGTTCTTCTCCGGCTTCATCTTCGAGCTGTCGAGCATGCCCGGACCCTTGCGCGCTTTCTCGGCGCTCGTTCCGGCCCGCTATTTCGTGAAAAGCCTTCAGACGATCTTCCTCGCCGGGGACATCGCGGAGGTTCTGGCGCCGAGCATCCTGATCCTCACGCTGATGAGCGTGTTCATGTTTCTGCTCACGGCGCGCAACTCCAGAATGAGGCTCGATTAGCCATGCCGCCGAAACTCATCGCGCTGATCGTCAAGGAGCTGCTTTCCGCGTTTCGCGATCCGCGCACGCGCATTGCCTTTATCGTCCCGCCGCTGATGCAGGTGTTCCTCTACGCCTACGCGGCGACGCTCGAAGTGACGAACGCGCCCATCGGCGTGTTCAACGAGGATTGGGGCGAGAGTTCGCGGCAGCTCATCAGCCGGTTCGAGCGCGCCTCGGCCTTCTCCACCATCACCTATTACAAGAGCGAAAAGGAAATCCAGCCCGCCATCGACGGGCAGCGCGTGCTCGCGGCCGTGCGCATCGGCCAGGATTTTTCGAGGCGCGTGGCGGCGCACGAGCCGGTGGCCGTGCAGGTTCTGCTCGATGGGCGGCGTTCGAACAGCGCGCAAATCCTCAACAGCTACATCGCCAATATCGTGACGCAGTTCTCGGTGGATGCGCTGCTGGGGGAGGAGCGGCCCGACGTGAGCGCCGTGGTGGACCGATCCTGGTATAACCCGAACCGCGAGTATCGAAACACCATGGTGCCGGGGCTCGTCGCCACGCTGACGATGACGACGGTGCTCATGGTGATGGTGATGTCGGTGGCGCGCGAGCGCGAACTCGGCACGTTCGAGCAGTTGCTCGTCTCGCCGCTGCAGCCGACCGAAATCATGATCGGCAAGGCCGTGCCCGGCCTCATCATCGGCGTCGCGCTGGCGACCGCGATCACTATTGTCGTCACGCAGGTGTTCGGCATCCCGCTCACGGGATCGATTTTCGTGCTTTACGCGGGCCTCATCGTGTTCGTGCTCGCCATCATCGGCGTGGGGCTGTTCATATCGTCGCTGGTTGCGACGCAGCAGCAGGCGATGCTGGGCGCGATGGTCTACATGATGCCCGCGATGATGCTGTCGGGCTTCACGAGCCCCGTGCAGAACATGCCCGACTGGCTGCAGCCGGTGGCGCTGCTGAACCCGCTCACGCATTTCCTCGTGATCGTGCGCGGCGTGTTCCTGCGCGACATGCCGATGGCGCTGGTGGCGGAGCGCATCTGGCCGATGCTGGTCATGGCGGTGTTCACGCTGACGGCGGCGGGCTGGCTGTTCCGGCGCCGGCTGGGTTAACGCGGCTCCGGCGTCATTTCCGGCCCGGCTCTCGCGGGGCTAAACTCCAGCGGGAATTCAGTATCCCAACACTCATCGAATATGGGGTTCCCGCTTTCGGCAAAAGGGCGGTTGCGTCCGACGAACTCCCCTTGCAGCCCGGAAGAGCGGCCAAGCCGCCGCTCAGGCGGCCCTCGCATTCCCGAGGCCCGCTGCGTCCGCGTTCGGCAGCGGCGGCGCGGCCTCTGCATCCGGCGCGGGCAGCAGCAGCGGCTTCTCCGGAGCGGCGAGGACGCGCTGCTTGAAGATGCGCACGGTGTGGAGGCGCCGGGGCGAGGCCTCGACGATCTCGAACGTCACGCCCGAGGGATGGGGAATGATCTGCCCGCGCCTCGGCACACGCCCCACGGTCGCCATGATCAGCCCGCCGAGCGTCTCGATGTCCTCGGGGACGCCGCCCGCGGTCAATCTCATATCGAGCACCTGCTCCACATCCTCGATGGGCGTCCTGGCGCTTGCGATGAAGGCCTCGTTCTCGCGGCCGATAAGCGGCGCTTCGACTTCGTCATGCTCGTCGGCGATGTCGCCCATGATCTCCTCGACCACGTCCTGGAACGTAGCCAGCCCATCGGTTCCGCCGAACTCGTCCACCACGATCGCGAGATGGATCTTCTTCGCCTTCATCTTGGCGAGCAGCGCCAGCGCCGGCATGGAGGGCGGCACGAACAAGGCTTCACGCACAAGCGACGCCGCCGCGATGGTTGTCTTCAGCGCCGTGCGGTTCAGGTCGAGGCTTTGCGCGGCCGTCTCGGCATCCTGATCGAGGGGCGCGGCGCCGCCGCGCATCGTCCAGGCGATAGCGTCCTTGATGTGAACCATGCCTATTGGGTTATCGAGGCTCTCCCGGAAAACGGGGACACGCGAATGGCCGGCGCGCGCGAACAGGTTCAAAAGCTCGGCGACGGTCTGGTTTTCCTCGATGGCGACGATGTCGGCTCGGGGTATCATCACCTCGGAGACCTTTGTCTCACCGAACTCCAGCACGTTGAGGAGCATGTCCCGCTCCTGCTTGGAGAGGGAATCGTCGTCTCCCTCCGCCTGCGTCTCGCGGATCGCGCTTTCGAGCGTCTCGCGCAGGCTCGGCTCGCTTGCGAAGCCCAAATTCGCCGCCATGCGGTGGAGCCAGCTTGGAGATTGTTTCGACTTACCCGTATCTTGCCCGAGTTGTGGAGGCATTGCTTTCGTTGACATCTGCTTTTCTGGGATCAATAAGCGGCGGACGGAGCGTCGTCGCTGTAAGGGTCGGGAATGCCGAATTCGGCGAGGATCGCACGTTCGGCCTGCTCCATGCGCTCGGCGTCGGCATCGGCGCCGTGGTCGTAGCCCGCGAGATGCAGGACGCCGTGAACCACGAGGTGGGCGGCGTGCTGGATGACGGTCTTGCCTTGGCTCGACGCTTCGCTCACGACCGTTTCGTAGGCGAGCGCCACATCTCCGAGGAAAAGCGGCTCAACGCTCGCGCGCCGCATCCCCGAGGCGGATGGAAAGGACAGCACGTTTGTCGGCGCGTCTTTCCCGCGGAAAGCCTTGTTCAGGGATTGGATCTCGGCGTCGCTGAGAAGCGCCACGCTCACGCAATGGCGTTCGGGCGCGAGCCGCGCCTTCTGCAGCGTCGCCGCCGCCAGCTTTTCGATCAGGTCTTCGATGCCGGGCGCGGACAGCCAGCGGTCGTCGCCGGCCGTGATATCCGCGCACGTTCGGGAGGGGTCGCCGTCGGCGCTCGATGCGCTCTTTTCGGCCGCGGGAATTGGCTCGCTGCTCGTGCTCATACCTGTCGATATCATAATATTCTACATTTAGCGCTTTGTTTCGTAGGCTTCAATGATACGGCCCACAAGCGGATGGCGAATAACATCCGCTCGGGTAAAGGCAATATGGGCGATTCCCTCCACGCCCGCGAGAATGGCGAGCGCGTCGGCAAGCCCGGAGGATTGTCCGGGCGGGAGATCGATCTGCGTGGGATCGCCCGTGATGATCATTTTGCTGCCCTCGCCGAGGCGGGTGAGGAACATCTTCATCTGCATCGCGGTGCAGTTCTGCGCCTCGTCGAGGATGACAATGGAATGGCTCAGCGTCCGGCCGCGCATGAAGGCGAGCGGCGCAATCTCGATGGTCTTCGTTTCAAGCCCGCGCTCGACCCGTTCGGGCGGCAGCACGTCGTAAAGCGCGTCGTAGAGCGGGCGGAGATAGGGGTCCACTTTCTCCTTCATGTCGCCGGGGAGGAAGCCGAGCCGCTCGCCCGCCTCGACTGCGGGCCGGGACAGCACAAGCCGGTCCACTTCGCCGCGCTCCAGGCAGCCCGCCGCGTGGGCGACCGCGAGGTAGGTCTTGCCCGTGCCGGCGGGGCCGGTGCCGAACACCATCTCGCGGCTTTGAAGCGCCTTGATGTATGCCGATTGGGCCGGGGTGCGCGCCAAGACGCTCCGCTTGCGGGTCTTGAGCTCCGCCAGCGCGGGCGCGAACTCCGGCGCGGCCGCGCCCGAGGCATGCCCTTTTGCAGCCGCGTCAGTCAAATGCCGGATGGCGCCCTCCACGTCGCCTTGCGTTAAGGCCGCGCCGCCTTTGGCGCGCTGGTACAGCGTCTCCAGAACCGCCTTGCCTCGAAGACAACTTTCCTTATCGCCGTCGAGGACGACGACGTTGCCATGAACAACGCCCCGCAGGCCAAGCTTATTCTCGATCAGCGCCAGATTGACGTCGAACTCGCCAAGCACGTCGGCGAGCTTGCGATTGTCGTCGAAGGTGATCTCAATCCGAAAGATGGATTGCAACGTCTGCGGCTTCGGACCGGCGCGCCAAGCCTGATTACGCGAACTTGCGCTCATCGTCTGCCGGAAGTGCGGCGCTTAAGGGCCGAACCAGAATTATCGTCTCGCATTCTACCGCCGTGCGCGAACCACAACCTTATTCTCCGATTATGTAGCAGTTCCGTCTAGATGTTTTATGACGCCGTGAAGACTATTTTGGCTGGCGCCCAAAATTTCAACCGGAGCGATCCCTCCGAGCAACGCGGGATCGCCCTCCGCGTGCACCGCCTGCAGATAAGGCGAGCGCCCGACGATCTGGCCGGGCTTCCGGCCCGCCGTTTCCCACAGGACATCGAACCGGCGGCCAACCGTGCCCGCGTTGAATGCGGCCTGTTGCGCGCGGAGAAGCTCTTGCAGCCGCGCAAGGCGCTCCGCCTTCACGTCTTCGGCGAGCTGGCCGTCGCGTTCGGCGGCGGGCGTGCCGGGGCGCGCGCTGTATTTGAAGGAGTAGGCTTGCGCGAAAGTCACCGTTTCGGCCACGCGCATGGTCTCCTCGAAATCGGCGCCGGTCTCGCCCGGAAAGCCGGCGATGATGTCGGTGGACAGCGCCAGATCGGGGCGCGCCGCGCGCAGCTTGTCCACGATCCGCAGGTAATCCGCAATGGTGTGCTTGCGGTTCATCGCCTTCAGGATGCGGTCCGACCCAGCCTGGAACGGCAGATGCAGATACGGCATCAGCTTGGGCAAGTCGCGGTGCGCCGCGATCAGCGCGTCGCTCATGTCGTTCGGGTGGCTCGTCGTGAAGCGCAGGCGCGCGAGACCTTCGATTTCCGACAAGGCGCGCAGAAGGCGCGGCAGGTCCCATGCGCCGCCATCCGGCCCGGCGCCGCGATATGCGTTCACGTTCTGGCCGAGCAGCGTGATCTCCTTCACGCCGCGGCTGACGAGCCGCTTCGCCTCCTCGGCGATGGCGGCGGCAGGGCGCGAGTACTCGGCGCCGCGCGTATAGGGCACGACGCAGAAGGTGCAGAACTTGTCGCACCCCTCCTGGATCGTCAGAAAAGCCGTGGGCGCGGCGCGGCGCTTCGGCGGCGGCAGCGTCTCGAATTTTTCGGCGGCCGGGAACTCGATTTCGACGATGGCGGCGCCGCGGCTCTCCGCTCGCCGCTCCAGGAGCTGCGGCAGCCGGTGATAGCTTTGCGGGCCGACGATGATGTCGACCGCCGGCGCGCGGCGCGCTATTTCCTCGCCCTCGGCCTGCGCGACGCAACCCGCCACCGCGATGACGCAATCGCGGCCGCTGCGGCGGCGCGCCTCGCGGACGATGCGGATGCGGCCAAGCTCGGAATAGACCTTTTCGGCGGCCTTCTCGCGGATGTGGCAGGTGTTGAGAATGACGAGATCGGCGTCGCCGGGCGCGTCCGTTTCGGTGTAGCCGGCGGGCGCCAGCGCGTCGGCCATCCGCCCGGAATCGTAGACGTTCATCTGGCAGCCGAACGTCTTGATGAAAACTTTCTTATCCGCTTTTTGTGTCTCGTTTTTGCGGAACGCTTCGGGTGACGGCTCGCCGTGGGCGGCTTCGTGCATCGCTAAGCAGCCCTTCTACGCCGCGCGGCTGCGCGCCGTGACCTGCTCGATGTAGTTCTGCCGGACCTGCGCCTCGGAAAACGCCGCAAGCTCCTTGCGGTCGCGAAGCGAAGACAGACGCACCGGCTCGCCAATTCGCACCGTCACATCGAGAGGACCGCTTTTTAGCACGTTCCAGGCGTGGCTCAGAATGTCCATCTCGCCGTACCAGGCTACGAACGGGCGCTCATGCCGGAGGATCGGCAGGCCGTGAAGATGCGTGTAGGCGATCGCCACCGTCTGGACGACCGCTTCGGAGCCATTGTCGTTGGCCGCTGACGGCGCGAGCGACGCGGCGGAGAAAAGGGAGCTGCGGAACGGCAAAATCCGGTTGCCGTCGCTGCTCGTGCCTTCCGCGAACAGCACAATGTTATCGCCCTGGGCCAGCCGCTCCGCGATTTCGCCGGCCTTGTCCTTCACCAGCGTGCGGCGCGACCGGTCGATGAAGACGCTGCGCTGCAGCTTGGCGAGCCAGCTCACGAACGGCCAAGTCCCCACCTCGGCCTTCGCCACGAAGCTGACCGGGGCGACGGCGCTCAAGGCGGGAATGTCGAGCCAGGAAACGTGATTTGAGACCAGGAGAACGGGATGATCGGGGTCGAGCGCGCCGGCTACATGCACGCGAATGCCGAGCAGGCGGCAGACGAAACGGTGGTACTCATGAGGCAGCGTTTTCGCTCGCTTGAGCCCGAGCCTGATAAGCGCAAACTGGACGGCCATCAGGGGCAGCGTCACAGCCATGAAGACAGCAAGAAGCACCGATGCTCTCAGCCCTCTGAGCACCCTCATCATCCAACCATGAAAAACGAGAGCGTCCATGCCTTTCTCGATCCTAGCGGCGTCCTCTGACAAACTCATTAAGTGCTGCTTCTCTCCTGGTCAACCGCCGATGCGGGAGAGCCTAGCTCAAGCTTCATGATAATCGCTGTTTCCGGCGCGAACCTTGCCGATCGGTAGTAATTCTCGCGGCGCCCGGCCGCCTCGAAACCGAATGTTTCGTAGAGCCGCAGCGCCGAACGGTTACTTTCGGCCACCTCCAGATAAATGCAAGTCACAAATTTGCTTACGCAGAGATTAATGGCGGCGCGCAGCAAGGACGCCGCGCATCCCTGTCTGCGGCTCTCCGTGGCGACCGCGACCGCCAGGATCTCGGCCTCGCCGGCGGCGAATTGAAGAAGCGCAAAGCCATGCAGACGCGCGCCGTCCTTCGCCTGCAGCAAGGCCCGCCGCTCATTGCCGCAACAGGCCGCGATCTCCGCCTCGGGCCAGCCGGGCGGCAAGGCGCCGGCGTAGAGCGCCGCGACCGCCGGAGCATCCTCCCCGGCCGCTTCGGTCACGATGAAGGGCGCATTCAATCGTCCTTGAGCGCGATGACATGGCCCGTTTGGGGCTTGGCGTCGGCTTCCCGCACATAATAGGGGTTGGGAAAATCGCGCTCGGGATCGAGGCCGAACGCCATCCGCGCCAGCGTTTCGGCGTCAGGATGAAGCCCCGGCGCCGCTATGGGCAGCGCTACAAAACCGCCTTCCGACAGCGCAGCCGCGGCCGGACCTGCCAGAACCTCGGCCTTGGCGGCGAAAAACGCACAGCACTGAGCCTGGGGCAGAACCACGATCCCGGTCCGCGCCCTCTCGCCGCGCGCGAAGATCTGGCAATAGACCGCGCCGAGCCCCGCCGGGGCCGCAATTCCATAGGTTTCGGGCGCGGACGGCGCCGTCTCGAAGGCGTTGGCCATGATCCGGAAACTTGTCGCGCCAACCACGGGGACGCCCGCCGCAAGGCCGATGCCCCGCGCGGCCGCAACGCCCGTGCGAATGCCGGAAAAGCCGCCGGGGCCGATGCAAACCGCGACGCGATCCAAACTCGCGAAAGCAATGCCGGCCTCCTCCAGCACCGAACCAATGAGAGGGATAAGCTTTTCCGCCTGACCTTGTCCGCCTTCTATTCGCTTGGCAAAAACCGGCTTGTCCGCCTGCCCCGTATCGAGCGCCACCGAGGAGCGGCCCATGCTTGTTTCGATTGCCAGGACGATCACTGCATCACCGCTTCTTTCGAAGGACTGGGCGCCAACGCGGCGCTATACTATTTTCGCAATTTCCTCGAAAGAAAAACGGGGAGAACGGGTAAATATTCCTGCAACGTCGCCATAGCCCAGGTTGCACAGGAAGTTGGACTTCACGCTCGTTCCGGCGAAGAACGCAGCATCGACGCCCGCATTGCTGAAGCCCGACATGGGGCCGGTATCGAGGCCGAGCGCGCGCGCCGCGATGATGAAATACGCGCCTTGCAGCGTGCCGTTGCGAAAGGCGGATGTCTCGATCTGGTCCGCGGGCTTGCCGTCGAACCAGCTCTTGGCGTCCGCATGCGGGAAAAGCTTCGGCAGGTGGTCGAAGAAGCGCAGATCGTAGCCGATGATCGCGCAGACGGGCGCGGCGAGCGTCTTCGCGCGATTGCCCTCGGACAAATGCGGGGCGAGCCGCGCCTTGCCCTCCGCCGATTTAACGAAGACGAAGCGCGCCGGAGACTGGTTCGCGCTTGTCGGCCCCATCTTCATGATGTCGACAAGCTGCCGGAGCAACTCGTCCGGGACCGGCTTGCCCTGCCACTTATTGTGGGTGCGAGCCTCTAGGAAAATTTGATCGAGACAGTCTTTCGATAAAGGCCCGGCCATGCTGCTCACTCAAGCTTGTGTGTCTTTTTTTCAAAACCCACAAGATATAGTCCATTCCGGCGCGCCGCACTAGACCGGACGAACCTCCTGAACCTCGGGCACGAAATGTTTCAGCAGGTTTTCGATGCCATAGCGCAGGGTGGCGGTGGACGAGGGGCAGCCGGAGCATGCACCCTGCATTTTCAAGTACACAATCCCCTCGCGGTATCCCCGGAAGGTGATGTCGCCGCCATCGTTCGCCACGGCGGGGCGCACGCGCGTCTCGATCAGTTCCTTGATAGTCGCGACGAGTTCGGCATCGCCGGAATCGAAATCCTCGCCATCCACGACGCCGGGGCCATCGACAACCGTAGGCGCGCCGGAAAGATAATGCTCCATGATCGCGCCAAGGATCGCGGGCTTCAGCGCCTGCCACTCGGCGCTATCGTCCTTGGTGACGGAGACGAAATCGGCGCCGAGAAACACCCCCGTGACGCCATCCACGGCGAAGAGGCTCGCGGCGAGAGGCGATGCAGGCTCCGCCTCGGCCAAGTCGCGAAATTCGCGCGTGCCGCCCGAAAGAACCGTCTTGCCCGGAAGAAACTTCAACGTCGCAGGATTCGGCGTCGCCTCGGTCTGAATGAACATGTCGATTTCCCTTTCGCGCCCTTGCTCTCGCAGTAATAAGGCAGCCTTTGCGCCGCTTGCAAGTGAAAACCCAACTCACAGAGTCAGGCTAACCCCTTGATCTCCTCCAGCGTCAGGTTGCCGGGCACGATGGTGACGGGGATCGGAAAGGCGCCCGCCTTCGCGCCCGCCGCAAGCGAGGAGACGAGCGGGCCCGGCCCCGCCGGATCGGTCGCGGCGCCGAGCACAAGGATGCCGAAATCGAGGTCCTCCTCGATCAGCTTCACGATCTCTTCCGCCTTGTGGCCCTCGCGGACGATCTCTTCATGCGCGATGTCGTCGAAGCCCCAGGCCTTGAGTTTTCGCGCCCTGAGCCGGAATACGGCGCGCGCCTTCTGCTGCTGCTCGTCGCGAAACGCTTCCTCGACGCCGAGCCAATGCGTCATTTCTGGCGGCTCGATCACAAAGAGAAGCGCAAGCCCCCCGCCCGTGCGCTGGGCGCGCCGCGCGGCGTAAAAAAGCGCGGCCTCGCCTTCCGGGAACTCGTCGACGATGACGAGAAACTTGCGTTTGTGACCCGTGGTGAATAGGTCGCGGGGCTTGCGGTCCGCCATGGGTTTCCGGCTGCGCTGCTAGTGATGATCGGCCACCTTAGCATGCTTTTTCGCGCCGTGCTCCGCCTGAACGAAGCCGACAATATTACGCACATGCCGAACCGTTTCGTCGGCGATGGCGTGCGCGCGCTCCGCGCCGCCGGCCAGCACCGCGTCGATGTAGGCCTCATCGGCGGAGATGCGCTTCATCTCCGCGCCAATCGGCCCGAGCTTCTCGACCGCGACGTCCGCAAGCGCATTCTTGAATTGCGAAAATTGCGCCCCGCCGAAGTCGCGCAGAACCGCCTCCACGCTCTGCCCGCTCAGCGCCGCGTAGATGCCGACGAGGTTCTCGGCCTCGGGGCGGCCCTCGAAGCCCTTCTCGTCGCTTGGCAGCGGCTCGGGATCGGTCTTGGCCTTGCGGATCTTCTTCGCAATGGTGTCGGCGTCGTCGGCGACGTTGATGCGCGACAAATCCGATGGGTCGGACTTCGACATTTTCTTCGAGCCGTCGCGCAGCGACATGACGCGCGTCGCAGGGCCGGCGATGATCGGCTCCGGCTGCGGGAAAAAGCCGTCGTTGAAGCCCTCCGCCGCAATCGTCTCCGCGAAATCCACGTTGAATTTCTGCGCGATGTCGCGCGCCAGCTCAAGGTGCTGCTTCTGGTCGTCGCCCACCGGCACATGCGTCGCGCGGTAGGCGAGAATGTCCGCCGCCATCAGCACCGGATAGACGTAAAGCCCGACGCTCGCGTTCTCGCGGTCCTTGCCGGCCTTCTCCTTGAATTGCGTCATGCGGTTCAGCCAGCCGATGCGCGCCACGCAGTTCAAAATCCAGGCCAGCTCCGCGTGGGCCGCGACCTGCGACTGGTTGAAGATGATGTGCTTTTCCGGGTCCACGCCCGCGGCGATGTAGGCCGCCGTGAGCTCGCGCGTGGAGCGGCGCAGATCGGCCGGGTCCTGCCAGACCGTGATCGCGTGCATATCGACGACGCAATAGATGCAGTCGTAGCGATCCTGGAGCGCCACGAATTTCACGATGGCGCCGAGATAGTTGCCGAGATGCAGATTGCCGGTCGGTTGGACGCCGGAGAAGACGCGCTGTTTCATGGTTTTGGATGCCCTGAATGGTAAGGCGCCGTTATGGACCGCGTTGCGGCGAAAATGCAAGCCCCGGCGGCGTTCGTCCAACAGGCCGCCAGCCGTCGGGGTTGAGGTCACGATCCTCAATGTCAAATCCGGCCGCCTTAAGCGTTTGCAGGATCGCAAAACGCGACGTGCAGCGTTGGTCGAAGGCTTTCCGGCGTAACCCGCGTGCCGGCGGGGACACCGTCGCCGGCGGCACGCAAGACGCAATGGCTGCGGACGGAACCTCTCCTGGACGCTGCTTGCTGAGAACAGCGGAATGATCCCTGCCGCGTCAAACTGCAGCAAAGCCGGTTATTTCGGCAGTTATCCTTTTAACTAAGTAATCATGACGGGAAGCGGAGCGTGGAAACGGATCGCCCGCAGCCCGCGCGGTTTATAGCCCAATAGCTCAAAGGGGTGAATACATGGAAAAGCCGGAAGCTGCGCTTGATCTCGAAGGGACCTGCCCGTTGGAAGAAGAGCAGGTGCCGGAAGCTGAACGCGGCCTCACAGACAAGGAGCAAGGCGAGGTCCGGGAAGCCCAAAGGCCCCGCGCGCCCGTCGTGTATGAAATAATCCGGCTTGAAGGCGAGCGGGAGTTGCGCAGGCCCGTCTCTGCATTATGGTGGTCGGGCGTCGCGGCGGGAATTTCCATAGGTTTTTCGTTCTTGACTTCAGGCGGCCCTTGCAGCGGCTCTCCCACCATCCGGCTGGCGCCACGTAATCTCGGACTTCGGCTATGCCGTTGGCTTCATCGTAGTTATCCTCGGCCGCCAGCAGCTTTTCACAGAGAACGTTCTTACCGCCGTGCTGCCTGTCATAACCCGCAGAAAGCTCAGCTGGCTTCTCAGAATGCTGCGCCTCTGGGGCATCGTGCTTGCGGCGAACGTTGTCGGCTGTTTCGTGTTCGCGTGCGCCTTCGTCTTTCTGCCGATAGCGGGCGGCCACGTCTCGGAAGAGCTGGTGAAGATCGTGCAAATGTTGATGTCGAACACACCGAGCGAAATGTTCGCCAAAGGAATCGGGGCGGGCTGGCTCATAGCTGCGGTCGTCTGGATCATCGCTTCCACCGTTGGCGTTGAGTTCTTTGTGATAGGGCTTCTGACCTACCTCATCGCTCTGTTCGGATTCACGCACATTATCGCGGGAACGGCGGAGGCGCTCTACGGTTGGCTGACGGGACTTGTCTCGTTCCAGAATGTTTTGCTGAGGTTCTTCCTGCCAACGCTCGCCGGAAACGTATTTGGCGGCACCATCCTTTTCTCGGTGCTGAGCTACGCTCAGGTACGGGAGGAGATATTCGAGGAACGGCAGCCTGCGGCGCGATAAAGTCCGCCGACAGGCTTCGCGTTCTTGAGCCAAGCGAAAGGCGCCGGGGTTAATGCGGAGTTCGCCGGCTGCGCCTGCGCGGCGCGGCCCGCGCCGGGCACGCTTCACCGCATCCCCGACCGCAGCCGCGCCCCCGCCGCGAAAAAAATCCTACGCCTCCGCCTCCGCCCGCGATACCTTCACAGAGTGAGCCAAGGCGCCTTCGCGCGCGACGCATAAGGAGGCGCCATGCCTATCGACATCGGACCGGGCTACTATTTCGAGGATTTGTCCGCCGGCATGGAGGCGAGCCTCGCCCATACGGTCACCGCGGCCGACATCGACGCCCTCGCGCATATCTCGGGCGACCACAACCCCGTCCACCTCGACGAAGCCTACGCCGCGGCGACGCCCTTCAAGCAGCGCATCGCGCACGGCATCCTCACCGCCTCCTACATCTCCGCCGTTCTTGGCATGAAGCTGCCGGGGCCGGGCTGCGTCTACGTCTCGCAGACGCTGAACTTCAAGGCGCCGGTCCATATTGGAGCTGAAGTGATCGCGACCGTTACGATTACGGACTTGATCCCAGCGAAGAGACGCGCGATTTTCTCCTGCGTGTGCACGGTTGGCGGCAAGGCGGTGCTCGAAGGCGAAGCGGTGCTGCTGGTTCCGTCGCGCGCGCCGAAGACATAAGCGAGGCGGATGTTGTCCACCTGCAAGCTTGGGGGCGCCGTGCCTATATCCGCATCGTCTCCGCGCGCAAGGCGATCAGAATAGGCACTATGAAGAAGCGCCCGGACAAGGCTAGCGACGCGATGCGAGACGAATACGATTTTTCTCAGGGCCAGAGCGCCAAATTCTATCGGAAGGAATCGCGGTAGCGCTCCGCCAACCCATTTCGAAGACGTTAACCATCGGGTTTTTGTAATTTAACCATTGAATATGGGCGAGATAGAGTAATTTCACAAAAGCCCGCGCGGCCTGGCGCCCGTAAATCAAGGCTCCGAAAGGGTTAACGCTTTATACGGCGATGGCCCTTTTTACAAAACGAACCCAATTTTTCAGAAGATTTTAAGCAGCCTCCCGGATAAGGCGCAAGAGTCGCGGCGCATCGGCGCACGGCATCCTCGACGCCTCCTGCACCGAGGTTCGAGGCGCCCTCGCGCAGTGGCGCGGAAGTGATCGCGACCGTTACGATTACGGACTTGATCCCGGCGAAGAGACGCGCGATTTTCTCCTGCGTCTGCATGGTTGGCGGCAAGGCGGTGCTCGAAGGCGAAGCGGTGCTGTTGGTTCCTTCGCGCGCGCCGAAGACATAAGCGAGGCGGAATGGACGTTGTCCGTGGCTGGCGTGAGAACTCCCGGGCGGCTGAAGGGCGGGTCGCTCGCCATTGGCACTTTCGACGGCGTTCATCGCGGTCATCGCGCCGTGCTGCATGCGGCGCAGAGCGAGGCGGCTGCGCTCGAGGCGCCGATGGGCGCCATGATCTTCGAGCCGTATCCGCGGAAATACTTCCAGCCGCAAAAGCCGTTCTTCCGGCTCACGCCGCTGCCGCGCAAGCTGCAGCTGCTCGCGGAATATGGCTGCGATTTCACGGCGGTCATCCCGTTCGACAACACGCTCGCGGAGTTGCCCGCCGGCGAGTTCGTCCGGCAGGTGCTGGTCGAGGGCCTGGGCATCCGGCATGCTTGCGTGGGCTGGAACTTCTTCTTCGGCAAGGGGCGAAGCGGCAATCCGGCGGTGCTCGCCGAGCAGGGCCGCCTTCATGGGTTCGGGGTGACGATGGTGGAAGCGCAAGGAAACGACGGCGACGTGTACTCATCGACGCGCATTCGAGAACTCCTGGCGGAGGGCGATGTCGCCACCGCCGCCGAGATGCTGGGCTCGTGGTGGCGCATTTCTGGCGTCGTCGAAGGCGGGGCCGGTCGCGGCACGGTCATGGGCTTTCCGACGGCGAACATAAGGCTCGACGAGGGCGTGACGCTCATGCACGGCATCTACGCCGTCAACGCCTATGTCGAGGGGCGGAAGCTCAGGGGCGCCGCCTATCTCGGGACGCGGCCCACCTTCGATGCGGGCCTGCCGGTGCTCGAAATCTTCCTGTTCGATTTCGATGGCGACCTCTATGGGAAGATCATGGAGATCGAGTTCATTGCGTTTATCCGCGTGGACATGAAGTTCCGGTCGATGCAGGCGCTTACCGCGCAGATGGCGGACGATTGCGCCAAGGCGAAAGCGATCCTCGATGGTCTGCCCGGCGCTTCTCCGCAGAACGGATAAGGGGCGCCCGGCGCCGCGATCATGCAGCCGGCGTCGCGCGGATCATATGGAGCGTGTGGCCGATCCGCTTGCCCTTCGCGCCGGCAACGCCCGCGTCGCGCGCCGAAAGCCGGTACGGCGCCAGCGCCGTTTTCAGCTCGTCTCCGGGAAGCACGCCCCTGCCTTCGAGCGCGCGCATGAACTCATCGAAGAGGTAATAGTCGAACTCGATCTCGCCTTCATGCGCGGCGTAGGCGTCGATGGTGGTCGCAAGATCCGTCTCAAGCCTGAGGCTGCACAAAAGCTCCTCGAAGACATAGCCGGAAAGCTGGGCGAGGCGGCCGAACATATCGTAGGGGAAACGGCCGCCGATCATGAGGAGCGCGCTGCCCTTCGCGTCGAGCACGGCGCGCGCGGACCTCAGGAACATATACTGGAAGCCCAGGAGATAGGCGGCGAGCTTCGGATCGAGCGTTTCGTCGCGCTCGGAATAGCAGGTGTTGTAGTCGATGGCGCCGCTCAGCTTCGGCATGGGCAGGTTAGGCAGATTGGCGTAGATGAGATCGAAACGCTGGCGCAGTTCATACAGGGGGCTGCACAAATCCCCGGCCTGACCGATGACCGACACGCCGGCGCGGACATTGCCGCGCACGTTCTCGAGCCCCTGGGCCAGGACCTCAGGCTCGATGTCGGTGACGGCGATGGTTTCCAGCGTCGGAAAGATGAAGCCTGCGCCGATGGCGTCTACGCCAGCTCCGGTGCCGACGGCGGCGAACGAGCGCGGCGGGCGCCCCTCGGCGTCCAGCGCCGTCTCAAGACGCTCCATGCCCCGGAAGGCGTGCCACACCCAGTTCGCCTCCACATCGCGCTCGATGGGGTAAACCTTCGGATGAAAGCTGACCAGGACGGGCTTCTGTGTGTATTCGTGAAAAAGAAAGCCGACATCGGCGACAGCCGGAGGACGAAGCGTTTCGATCAGGTTCATTCGGTCCTCTGGCAAATTATCGATCGAGGCAATGGGACGCAGACGAAACCCCAGCGCCTCGGGCTTGAGTGGAGGGCACAATTTACACTTTTTGGGCGGCTTTGTGACCCCTTTCAGCGGCGCCCAATTTTTTCCTGTGGACCCCTCTTTGCCCGCCTGTCTCCTTTCGGACAAAAAGCGGCGGCCCGCGGCGAGCGTGTACGAAACGTGACAGGCGGCGCGGAACCGAAACCCATCACGCAATAAAATCAGAGGCTTACGCGGCTGGCACAGACGTTGCTTCCAATATCGCCGAAAACCGTCGCGGCTTGAACGGCGCGGCGGCGCAGGGCGAGGACATCACAGCCTTCGCCCGAAGCAAAGGCCCTTTTGCGAGGATCGACGATGTTGGATTCCGAACAGCAGCCAGACGCCCTTGAGGCTTTGTCGAAATCGCTCGACGTGGGCCTTCTGAAGTTCATGCCGGGCGACGGCTGCGGTTCGAAGGGCGGCGCGGGCAAGTCAAGCTGCGGATCGGCGGCGGGCCCGAGCGATCTCGCGCCCGAGATTTGGGAGAAGGTGAAGAACCACCCATGCTACAGCGAGCAGGCTCACCATCATTATGCGCGCATGCACGTCGCGGTCGCGCCCGCCTGCAACATCCAGTGCAACTACTGCAACCGCAAATACGATTGCGCCAACGAATCCCGGCCAGGCGTCGTGAGCGAGCGGCTCACGCCCGAGCAGGCGGCGAAGAAGGTTCTGGCCGTCGCCTCCACGATCCCGCAGATGACAGTGCTCGGCATTGCCGGCCCCGGCGACCCGCTCGCCAACCCTGAGAAGACCTTCAAGACCTTCGAACTCGTCGCAAGCCAGGCGCCCGACATCAAGCTCTGCCTCTCGACGAACGGGCTGTCGCTGCCGAAGCACATTGAAACCATCGTCAACTACAAGGTCGACCACGTCACCATCACCATCAACGCGATCGACCCCGAAGCCGGTGCGAAAATCTACCCTTGGGTTTTCTTCGACCACAAGCGCCACACAGGCGTCGAAGCCGCGAAAATCCTCATCGAGAACCAGCTGCGCGGCCTCGAAATGCTCGTCGAGCGAGGCATCCTCGTAAAGATCAACTCGGTGATGATCCCCGGCGTCAACGACGAGCATCTCGTCGAGGTGAACAAAGCCGTTAAATCGCGCGGCGCTTTCCTGCATAATATCATGCCGCTCATTTCCGCGCCCGAACACGGCACAGCGTTCGGGCTCGCAGGGCAGCGGGGGCCGTCGGCGAAGGAGCTGAAGGCGCTTCAGGACGCCTGCGAGGGCGAGATGAACATGATGCGGCATTGCCGTCAGTGCCGCGCCGACGCCGTCGGATTGCTGGGCGAGGATCGTAGCGATGAGTTCACCACTGAAAAGGTCATGGCGATGGAGGTCGATTACGACCTCGATGCCCGTAAAGCATATCAAGCCAGCGTGGAGAAAGAGCGCGACGCGACCGCCGCAGCGAAAAGTGCGGAGCTTGCGACACTCGCCAAGGAAATGAGCGACGTCGCGATCATGATCGCGGTCGCGACCAAAGGCGGCGGCCGCGTCAACGAGCATTTCGGCCACGCGAAAGAGTTCCAGATCTACGAGGTCTCGACCTCGGGCGTGAAGTTCGTCGGCCATCGCCGCGTCGACCTCTATTGCGAGGGCGGTTTCGGCGACGAGGACAAGCTTGAAACCGTCATCCGCGCCATCAACGACTGCGCCGCCGTCTTCATCGCGCGGATCGGGACTTGCCCGAAGGAAGCGCTCGCCAAGGCCGGCCTCGACCCCGTAGAAAAGTATGCGCACGAGTTCATCGAGCAGTCGGCCGTCGCGTACTTCAAGGAATACCTCGACAAGATCAGAACTGGCGAAATCGTGCACGCCCCGCGGGGCGACGCAGAGATCCGCCAGGGCGCCTTCACCGCGGCTTAGCCGCATTATTGAAAGAACCAGGAGAAAACATCATGGCCTACAAGATCATCGCTTCGTCCTGCACGGTATGCGGCGCCTGCGAAGCCGAGTGCCCGAACGTAGCGATCCGCACAAAGGGCGGCACCTACATCATCGATGCCAAGAAGTGCACCGAGTGCCTCGGCCATTTCGATGCGCCGCAATGCGTGGCGGTATGTCCGGTGGAGAACACCGTGGTGGTCGACACGAGCGTTCCGCGCGCAAGCGCCTAGAGCGGAATGGGGAAGCGTCATTGGGAGCCCCGGCTCGAAGGGGTATGCTCAGCGAAGCGATCCAGCGCCGGGCGGCTGACCTCGTTATGGATCGCCACGCCGGCTCATGCTTCGCGATGACGCTCCGTCCAATCAAGCGCACTACGATCTGAAGGGCAAAAGCATGGGGCGGCCGGCCGAATTCGGCGGAGAGTACGCGCTTCCGGCGGAGGAAGCGGTTTTGATAGCCGCCGTTCTCGGCGCCGGCTTGCCCGAAGACGCGGAGCGGCATTTGCGCCTGGCCGCGAGTTCCTACGAAAACGGCGCCGTCGCGGAAGCTTATCTCCGGCGGGCGGAGGCGGACGCGCCGGGTCATCCCGCTGTGCTCATCGGCTTGTACCGGTTCTACTTCTACAAGAACCGGCTCGGCGATGCGCTCGAAGTGGCGCGCGCCTGCCTCAAGAGGGCGGCCGGCGACAACGGGCTTGCCGCGGATTGGCGAGCCGTGCGCGCCGCCGACGCGGCTTTCGGCGATTTCGGGGCCGTGCTCCCGCGCTTCTACCTCTTCGCGCTGAAGGGCTATGCCTATCTCAACATGCGGCTCGGCAATCTCGCCGAGGGGGGCGCCGCCGTCGCCAAACTGCTCGAACTCGATCCGGGCGACAAGGTCGGCGCGAAGGTTCTCCTGGGCGTTCTTAATCGCGTGGGGCAAAGCGATGACGGATGACATCGACGAATCCATCGATTGGCTGGGGCTGCCCGTCTCGTGCAAGTCTTGCGTCCATCGCGACCTCCTCGCCGGGGATCTCTGCCGTCCGAAGCGCGCCTGCGTTCACGACCGCTACGCGCGCCGCATCGACAGGTTCTTCAACCAGAACCCGGAACTCGCCAACAGCTACCTCACGCACCCCCATTTCGAGGTGCGGGCCATAGCCGCCAAATGGGCCAACGTGTTCCGCCTCCCGGCGCTGCTCGACGATCCCGACGAGACTGTGCGCTGGAACGCGGTGCGGCGGCTGCCGCGCCGCTACCTTCTGGCGTTGCGCGCCGATCCTCACCGCGAGGTCAGAATTCGCGTCGCGTCGCTGCTCGATCTCGCCGACGTGGCGCCGATGATCGGCGATGAGGATTATTATGTCCGCCTTGTTGTGGCCCGCCGCGCGCGCCCCCAGGAGCTTATCGCCCTGATCTTGGACGATGAGCCAGAAGTCCGGCGCGTCGTCGCGAGCCGCATTCACCACCATGCGCTCTGGCGCATGTTCGGCGACGAGGACGCACAAGTCCGCCTCGCCGTCGCCCAGAGGCTTACGCCGGTGGAGCTGATCGGATTTCACAACGACCCGGATTGGCGCGTCCGTTACGAGGCGGCGAGCCGCATGGTTCCGGGCATGCTCGCCGCCATGATCGGCGATCCGGACGAAATCGTGCGCGAACTCGTATTGCAGCGCCTTCAAGTCCAGGAGAGCCCGCAACTCGGCGGCAATGTCGTCCCCTTCAAGACGAAGGACGAGGCCGGCGCGGCCAAGGAGGCGTTGAGATGAGCTTGAGCCGCGACAGCGACATCGTCGAGATCGACGAGCCGCCCACCTTCAACTACGGCGACAAGGTGCGGGCGAAACGCTACATCAAGAACGACGGCACCTTCCCCGGCAGGGACGTCGGCGACATCCTCTGCAAGAAGGGCGAGGAGGGCTATGTCGTCAGCATCGGCACCTTTCTCCAGCAATTCTACATCTACGGCGTCGAGTTCATCGAGACGGGCCATCTCGTCGGCATGAAGCTGAAGGAGCTGGAGTCCGCGGACGAGGACGAGGAACTCACGCCCATAGGGGGACAGCCATGATCGATCCGAGCGAGCCGAAATTTCAGTGGGGGCAACCCGTGAGCGCCGCCGCCGACATTTTCAACGACGGCACCCATCCCGGCGGCCCCGCAGACGGGCTGCTCGTGAAGGCCGGCGCCAAGGGCGAAATAATCAAGGTCGGCAAGCATGTCGAAAGCGACACGCCCGTCTATCTCGTCGAGTTCAAGGAAAGCATCGTCGTGGGCTGCTTCGAGGACGATCTCAATCCCCTCTGACGGCTGCGCACGCAAACGGCAAACGCCGCAGGGCGCAACAAGGAGCGAATAATGAAAGTCATGATCCGCAAGGACTCAGACGGCGTCGTGTCGGCCTATGTTCCGAAGAAGGACTTGGAAGAGCCTATCGTTGAGATGGAGAAGCCCGAGATGTGGGGCGGCGTGATCACGCTCGGCAACGGCTGGAAGCTGGAGCTGCCGGAAATGGCGGCGGACACGCGGCTGCCGATTACGGTCGAAGCCCGCAAGCTGCCGGAATAGCGCGATGCCCGTATCCACGTTGTCATCCCGGAACTTGATTACCCCCGTGTTTCCGCGAGCAGAAGAAGCTATGAAAACATTGGCGAATTTCGGCTCCGCCGTCATGGCCGGGCTTGACCCGGCCATCCAGCTAACAATTGAAGGCATTGCCAATTTTCTGGATGGCCGGGTCGGAGCCCGGCCATGACAAGAGGCGGTGCGGTCGCAATCGGCGGAAACATCGTCGCAATCAAGTCCCGGAAAGGCGCTCGCGCCTTATCCGGGAGCTTGAAAAAGACAGGCGGCGATCATGCGATGGCGGCGGCCGGGCGCCAGGGAAGCCTGCGATGGGACTAACGAGCGAAGATCTCGCGGAAATCGACGCGCTGCTCGGCGCTTCGGGCGCGGATGCGCAAGCGCTGGCTTCCATCCGCGAGCGTTTTCCAAGGCTTTCGCTCACACAATGCAGCCCCTCCGAAGTCGATGCGGAGACGGCGTTCCGTGAATACGCGCGGTTCGATCTCTACCTCGTGGACGGCGGCGGCCATTGCTGGCGGCTCACACAAAATCCGGCTGAGGCGACAGGCCTTGTTGTGGTCGCCCGCCGCTCTGTGGCATGACGGCGTTCTGACGATAGATTTGGGAGATTGACGCCATGCCGACGATTAAGGTTCTGCCTGCGGGCACAGATGTGGACGCCTCCGAGGGCGACACCATTCTCTTTGCGCTTCTTGTGGGAGGCATTCCCATCAAAACCGAATGCACCGGCAGGGCGCAGTGCAGTTCGTGCCACATCCTCGTTCACGAGGGCGCCGGCAACCTTTCGCAAATAGCAGGCCCCGAGCGCGACCGCTTCAAGGAGATCGCGAGCGTGGGGCCGAAATCCCGGCTGGCCTGCCAGGCCGTCGTCGGGACTGGAGATGTTACCATCGAGGTCGTGGACTTGGTACTGCGGCCAGCAGAAGAAGGAGTACGAGATGTCTGAAGCCCAGATCCTGGTCCATGTCCGGTTTGCGCCCGATGGCGCGGTGGTGGACATCGGCGAGAAGCCGGATACCATCAACGAACAGGAATGGTTCAAGCGCCTCAACGCCAACGCCGGCGACGCGTATCAGCCTCTGGCCGGCGCGCGCGGCGTCTACCGCCTGGATGCCGCGCGACTGAACGCGCTGAAGGCGGCGGCGCTGAACTGACAGGGATTACGATGACAACCGAAGCGATCGAGACGATCCGCGAGAGTTTGGTGAGCGGCCGGGCGATCCCCTATCTCGGCGCTGGCGTTCTTCAGCTCGCCGGAGATAAGTGTCCGCTTCCGGCCTCGCTGGAGGCGCTCGCGGCCCGGCTCACCGCCAAGGCGAGCGTGCCGCACAAGATCAGCAAGAACCCGACGGCGGCGGCGCAATTCATCGAGAATTTCAAGCACCGCAAGACCGTCGTGGCCGCGATGAAGGAGGCGTTCAGCGCGCCCGTCGAACCGTCCGCGCTGCATCGCCATCTCGCGTCGCTGCCAGCGCTGCGCATGATCGTCCACGCCTGGTACGACGGCCTGCCGCAGAAGGCGCTCGCAGGCCGCAAGGGCTGGGGCGCGGTCCAGGGCATCTCGAAGTCCGAACATCGCGGCGAGGATTGGACGCATTGTTTTTGCGGCCAGAGGCGCCGCCCGGAGCGCGAATCGCGCTTCTGGATGCCGCTTCTTTATCAGCCCTTGGGATCGGTGACGCCCGCCGCCAACTTTCTCGTCTCGGATTCCGATTTCGTGGAAGTGCTGACAGAAATCGACATCCAGACGCCCATCCCGCAGGCCGTCCAGGACATCCGCAAGGGCCGCAGCTTTCTGTTTCTTGGCTGCCGCTTCGCCACGCAGCTCGAGCGCATTTTCGCGCAGCAGATCATGAAGCGGTCGAGCGCCCGCCATTGGGCCGTGCTGCCGGAGGAGCCGACGCGCAACGAGGCGAAGTTCCTGGCGCTGCATGGCGTCGTGCGCATCGCCATGCCGCTTGCGGATTTCACCGCGATCCTGACCGGAGATAGCGCGAGCCACGCCCGCGAAGCCGACGCGGCCTGACGGGCGATGCGGTCTGTCCCCGTCTCCGTCCTTGAGAGGCTGCTCGCGGAAGATGTCGCGAACGGCGACCTGACGACGCTGTCGCTTGGCATAGGCGAACGGCCCGGCGCGATGGAGTTTCGCGCGCGCCAGGCCATGACGGTCGCGGGCTCGGACGTCGCCGCGGACATGATCGAGCACGCGGGCGCCGAGGCGTCCTTGGTCCTCGCGCCCGGCGCGAGGGCTGAAGCGGGCGCGCTTATCCTGTCGGCGAAAGGGCCCGCCGCCGCGCTGCACAGATCGTGGAAGGCGGCGCAAACGCTTGTCGAAATCCTGTCGGGCATCGCGACTGCGGCGCGCGCGCTTGCCGACGCCGTGGAAGCCGTAAACCCCGGCATTCGCGTCGCCTGCACCCGCAAGACGGCGCCCGGCGCGCGAGACCTTTCTGTAATGGCGATCCGCGCGGGCGGGGCCATCCCCCACAGGCTCGGCCTGTCCGAGACCATCCTCGTCTTCGCCGAGCATCGCGTTTTCATGAAAGGCGCGTCGCTCGCGGAAATCGCGGCGAGGCTGCGCCGCGAAGCGCCGGAGAAGAAGCTCGGCATCGAGGTCGCGACGGTTGCGGAAGCGCGCGGCGCCATCGAGGCCCGCTTCGACATCGTGCAGCTCGAAAAGATGACGCCCGCCGACGTGGCTGCTGTAAGCGTGCACGCCCGGGCCGCCCCGCATCGCGTTCTCGCCGCCGCCGCCGGAGGCGTTTCGCCAGACAACGCAGGCGCTTATGTGAGGGCTGGCGCGGACCTGATCGTGTCGTCCTGGCCCTACACCGCGAGGCCGGCCGATGTCGCCGTCACCATCAGGCCGGCGTAACAGCCGCCATTGAGCTCAAGCGCCGGCGTGAAGGTCGGCGTAGTTGGCGAACCGCTTGAGCAGCGCGTCGTAGCGGGTCGGCTCCATATAGGGGAGCGCGCGCTTCATGAAGAAATTCACGACCGGCGAGGTGTGCTTGACGTAGAGGTCGAGCGGGTCGAGGTCGTGCTTCAAGTGGAATTTCGGCTCATAATTCAGCGCAGTAGAGCCATACCACCGATAGCCGTTCTCCAACGCCCACTTCATCACGTCGCGCACCGCGACATAGTAAAGATGCAGATCGAAGGCGACCTTGTAATCGAAGCCGATATATTCCGAGCAAACGAGGTCGTCATGCACAAGGCACATGTTGAAGCAGACGGCCTTCCCATTGAGGAGCCACAGAAAGAAGCGCGCCTTGTCGGGCATGCGCTGGCCGAGCTGGCAGAGATACTCCTTCGTCAGCTTCTCGAAATGGAGGGTCGATTTCTCGTAGACCGCGAGATAAAGCGGGTAAACCTCATCGATATAAGGCGCGATGTCCGTGACGGCGCGGATCTCCAGCGTCCCGAACCGCTCCAATTCCTTGAATTTGCGGCGCAGCTTCGAGCGCATGTTGCGGCTGAGCACGTTGCGCAAATAATCGTCGAAGTCCTTGAAGTTGAGCGGTACGCGCGTCATCGGCATGCTCGGCGCCTTGGCGAAGCCGCTCTCCGCGAGGCAGGAGAGCGCCGGCCGGTCGGCTTTCGTGAACTCCTTGAATACGATCAGCTTCGATTTGAGGCGGCGCGCGTGATCCGCGATGCCGGCGGCGAGGCTTCTCGCCACAATGGCGCGGCTCGCGGCGTCGTCCGCATCGAGATGGCCCTCGCCCACGGCGCAACCGACCATCAGCGTCCGCATCTTCAGAAAACGCGGCCAGAGACGGCGTATGAATGAAACGGGTTTCTGAATTCCGGGGCTGGCGCGGGCGATAAGATCCTGGTCGTTGATGAAAAACGGCTGAATGGCCCGGATCTCGCCAGCCTCGTCTCTCAGGGCGAAATAGCGGTAATCGAATCCCTGATGGATCGTATCCTCGACGATCTCGTAGTAGCGGCGGTCCTTGCGCTCGCCGCGAAGCGTCAGGGGCCAGCGCGAACTCGCCTCGATCTCGGAGCGGGACGCTATCTCGACGCGCCAGCGCGCGTCTATCTTCCGCACAGGCGCAAGCTTCGCCTCAGGCGAAAAGACTGCTTCCTGCTCAAACGCTTGAGTGTCTTGTAGCACCGCCGCCCCCCAGCGAAACACAGGCTAAGCTTTATCTGTATGGAGGATTCTCGATGGACGCAAGCGCGCCAGAAAAATAAGTATAAGCTTGCGCCGGGCTGGCGCCGGTCTTCTCTGCTTGAAAAAGCTCGCCGAAACGGCGGCGGCAGGGTTCCTGCTTCCGACCTTTTCCTTGACGGCGGGCGCTCGCTCCGACAAGCGTAGTTCCTTGAATTGCGAGCTTGATCGATCGCGGCGGGGAACCCATTTCAAGCAGGGGCTTTGTGCGGATCGCGGCGAGCCTCATTCTTCATACGCATTCCGCTGTCGTATATTCATCCGGGTGACAAACTGATGGCCATCTCGCTCTTCGGCGGCGGCGCCGCAAAAAAAGCAGAAACCGCGGGCGACCTGATCAAGAACACGACGACGCAGACCTTCGTGGCGGATGTCATCGAGGCGTCGCGGAAAGTCCCGGTGCTTGTGGATTTCTGGGCGCCTTGGTGCGGACCGTGCAAGCAGCTCACGCCCATCCTCGAAAAGGTGGTGAAAGCCGCGGGAGGCGCCGTCCGCCTCGTGAAAATGAACACGGACGAATACCCCGACATCGCGGCGCAGCTCGGCGTGCAGTCGATCCCCGCGGTGTTCGCCTTCAAGAACGGCCAGCCCATCGACGGCTTCATGGGCGCGCTGCCGGAAAGCCAGGTGCGCGCCTTCGTGCAGCGCGTCGCCGGCCCCGGCGCGGGCGGCGGCGAGGCCGGTCTCGAAGATGCGCTGGCGGCCTTTGCGGCGGGCGATATCGGCGGCGCGGCCGCGCAATTCGCAGGCGTCCTGCAGCAAGATCCTGAAAATGTGGACGCCATCGGCGGGCTCGCGAAGTGCTACATCCAAACCGGAGATTTGGCGCGCGCGGAGCAAACGCTCGCGCTCGTTCCGGCCGCAAAGCAGAACGCCGACGCCTATCGCAGCGCGAAGGCGGCGCTCGACCTCGCCAGGAAGGCGGGCGCAAAGCCGGACATCAAAGGCTTGGCGCAAGCGGTCGCCGCCAATCCGCGAGACTGGGATTCGCGTTTCAAGCTCGCCATCGCACTGAACGCGGGCGGCAAGCGAAGCGAGGCTCTCGATCATCTTTTCGAGATCGTGCGGAAGGAACGCGCATGGAACGACGACGCGGCGCGAAAACAGCTTGTCGAATTCTTCGATGCGTGGGGGCCGAAGAATCCTCTGACACTGTCGGGGCGCCAGCGCCTTTCGTCGCTTCTTTTCGCTTGAGACAGTTGTGAGGGAGGCGCCCTTGGGCATCACGGACCGATATCGAATGCTGGCCGATCTCCCGGCTCAGCTCCCCGTGTTCCCGCTCCAGGGATGCATCCTGCTTCCGCGCTCCAACCTGCCGCTCAATATTTTCGAGCCGCGCTATTTGAGCATGGTGGACGACGCCATCGCGGGCGACCGCATCGTCGGCATCGTGCAGCCGCTCGGCGCTCAGGAAGAAGTCCCCGGTCTCGAAAGGGCATCCGCTGCGGCCCACCGGTTGCGCGGGCAGGCTCTCGGCATTCTCTGAAGCCGACGACGGGCGGCTCCTCGTCACGCTGACCGGCATTTGCCGCTTCGACATCGTGGGCGAGACGCGAACCGCGAAGCCTTATCGCATTTGCGACGCCAATTTCACGCCGTATCAGAAGGACCTCGTGCGCGGGCACGGCCAGAACGCGGTCGATTGGCCGAAGTTCCTGCAGGTGCTGAAGACATATCTCGATGCGCGCAAGCTCAGCGCGGACTGGGACAGCATCCAGCGTTCACCCACGGAGCTTCTCATCAACACGCTCTCCATGATAAGCCCCTACGGGCCCGAAGAGAAGCAGGCGCTTCTCGAGGCGCCGGACCTCAAGGCGCGCTCCGAGGTGCTCATGGCGCTCGCGGAGATGGAAATCGCCGCGCCGGGTTCGGGAACTGGGACAAGCCTTCACTAGCGCGCGGGCGGGGAACCTGCGAAACCCGAAGTTAGCGAAACACGCGATACAAATGCACGGCACCCAGCAACAAGGTTCGACGCCATGGACGCCCCCGAGACGAAAGAAGAGATCGACACCGCGCTTCTTCAGATCCTCGTATGCCCTTTAACGAAGCAGACGCTTCAATGGGACAAGGACGCGCAGGAGCTGATCAGCAAAGCCGCAGGCCTCGCCTACCCGGTTCGCCACGGCATTCCGATCCTGCTGCCGGAAGAGGCGCGCACCCTGAACGGCTAGCGCGAGCGGGGCGCTTCGCAGCGGCCTCCGGGGCGCCTTCGAACGGGGGGCCCAAAAAACGGTCATCCTTACGCCCGATTTACAAAGCCTTCTTTTCACGAAAGACATCGCCGTTTTGCGATGCTAATACGCTTCGAGGCCGCTTTTTGCGGGCTTTTGGCGCGAGCCGGGGTGGATCGCTCGGATGATTTTGGGAAAGGCAGGCGCCCGCTTGGAAAGACTGGACGCGCCGGGGATTCCGGCTAAGGTCTGGGCGCCCGGATGCTTGCGGCCGGGTTCGCCGCGATGCTTACGTTTTTCTCGCCATCGTCGAAAGCGCTGGCGCAGGAATCGAGCCTCATCCGCGACGCTGAAACCGAAGCGCTCATCGCGGATTACACCGCGCCGATTTTCCGCGCCGCGGGCGTGACCAGCAACAATATCAAAGTGCACCTCGTCGACGACGCGTCCTTCAACGCCTTCGTCGTCGACGGCCGGAACATGTTCATTAACACGGGCGCCATACTCCAATCCGAAACGCCTAACCAGCTGATCGGCGTCATTGCGCACGAAACGGGCCATATCACGGGCGGCCATGTCACCAAGCTGCGCCAGCAGATCGCAAAAATGCAAACGGCGGCGCTCATGCTTCAGGCCTTGAGCCTCGGCGCCATCATCGGCGGCGCCGCCTCGGGAAGCCAGGACACCGCGCAGGCCGGCTCCGCGATGATGCTGGGCGGCCAGCAAGTGCTGATCCGCTCCATTCTCTCCTACCGGCGGGAGCTGGAATCCGCCGCGGACCGGGCGGGTGTCGATTTCCTGACGAAGTCGCATCAATCGCCGGCCGGTATGCTGAAGACGTTCCGCGCCCTGATGGATCAATCCGCCAGCTCGTTCAAGATCGACCCGTATATTCAGACGCATCCCGTTCCTGCCGAACGCATCGCTCAATTGCAGGAGATTGCGGAGGGCAGCCCCTATTTCAACGCAAAAAACTCGCCGCAGCTCCAGCTCCGCCACGACCTCGTCAAGGCGAAGATCGTAGCGTATACCTATAAGAACAATCCGCAGCGCATCATGCGGCAATACGCCGGCGATGGTTTGCCCGCGCGTTATGCCCGCGCCATCGTCAAATTTTTCACCGGCGGTTACAAAGCCGCTGCTCCCGCTCTCGATGAACTGATCGCCGCGCAACCGCAGAACCCCTGGTTTTATGAACTCAAAGGCACATTTCTGATGGAGAGCGGAAATGCGAAGGACGCCGTGGCGCCCTTCCGTAAGGCGGTGGCCCTCGTGCCGAAGTCGGGGTTCATGCGGATCGAGCTTGCGCAGGCGATGCTGGAAAGCGACGGAAGCGCGAGCGACGCGTTAAAGCTGCTTGGGCCGGCGCTTGTCGATGAAGAGCAGTCTTGGCTCGGCTACAGGCTTAAATCGCAAGCCTACGCCAAGCTCGGGCGCTATCCCGAAGCGGAACTCGCGTCCGCCTTGTCGAGCTTCCACAAGGGAGACTTCAAGATGGCGAAGCAACAGGCGGAGCGCGCCAAGGACGGCTTGCCGCAGGGGACTCCCGGTTGGGTAAAGGCTGATGACATTGTGAACTTCAAGATGGAAAAATTGCATGGTTAGCCGCCTGGAATTCCGCTAACCCGTCGACCGTCGCAATCTCGGAGAAGAAGATGAAAAGACCAATGAAAGTGGCGGCTGCAATGCTTTTGGCAGCATCGATGACCTTCGCCATCGGCGGAGCTGGGGGGCGCGCGGCCGCGCAATCGGACAGCTTCACCGAAGGGCAGGTCAAATCTATCGAAAACATTGTCAGGGAATACCTCCTGGCCCATCCCGAGATTATGCTGGAAGTGCAGGAGGCGTACGAGAAGAAGGCGGAGGCGAAACGCGGCGAAGCAACCCGTTCGCGCATGCCCGAGTTCTACAAGGCCCTCGCGAGCTTGAGCAGCGAGTTGAAGCCGTTGAGCGCCGGCGCCGGCGAGGGCGACGTGACCCTCGTTGAATTCTTCGACTACAATTGCGGCTATTGCCGTCAAACCCTTCCCGAAGTTCTGAAGCTGCTCGACGGCGACAAGAAGCTCAGGATTCAGTTCATGGAGTATCCCATTCTCGCCCCGGGCTCGAAGGAAGCCTCGAAGTTCGCCATCGCCGCCGCCAAGCAGGGCAAATACCTGGAGTTCCACAAGGCGATGTTCGCAGCCGGCCGCGCCTCCAAGGAAACCGCGCTCAAGGTAGCCGAACAGATCGGCCTGAACATGGACAAGGCGAAGGCGGATGCCGAGGCGCCCGAAACCGACGCGCTGATCGCGAAAATCGCGGAGATCGGCAAGCGCATCTTCGTCGATGGAACGCCGTCATTCGTTGTGGGCGACAAGACGAACCCCGGAGCGGCAGACTACGATCAGCTCAAGCAACTCGTCGACGAAGCCAGAAAAGACGGTTGCAAGGCCTGTGCGGAAGCCGCCGCGCCAGCCGGTGCAAAAGAGGAAAAAAAGTCCTAGCCGTTTTTGCGCTGCGTCATAAAAGCTGGTAACAGAAAGCCGCAGCGCTTTGGCGAGGCTTGCCGGTTAGGCAATATGCAAAGCGTCGAATAAGCTTGTTCAGAGACGCCCAGACCGATCCCGGTCTGGCGCGTCGCTGTTTTTTGCGGAGAACATGCGCCTCTGTGTCCATAAAGCCGATTTTCATTCTCAACGGTCCCAACCTCAATCTCATTGGCGAACGCGAGCCTGAGATTTACGGAGCCGATACGCTCGCCTCCATCGAACAGGGGCTTCGCGGGCAGGCGGCGGAGGCTGGCTTTGAGATCGTCTTTCGCCAGTCGAATCACGAAGGCGTGCTAGTGGACTGGATCCAGGAAGCGCGGGGGGGCGCATCGGCGCTCATCCTGAATGCGGGCGCCTATACGCACTCATCCATTGCGATCCTGGACGCCCTTCGCGCGCTTTCGGCGCCTGTGGTGGAAGTTCACCTGAGCAACATCTTCAAGCGCGAGCCATACAGGCATCATTCCTACGTTTCGCCGGCCGCAACCGGCGTGATCTGCGGCTTTGGAGCGCAAGGCTACAGGCTGGCGCTCGCCGCGGTAATCGAATTCATAAAATCGTCAGAACCGTCCACCCGGGGTCTCCATGCCTGAACCCGTCAAGAAAACGTCGCCCGATCCGATCAAGAAGAAGACGCCGAATGAAGAGCTTATTCGGAGCCTTGCCGAGCTCCTGAACGAGACGGGGCTTACCGAAATCGAGATCGAGGAAAACAATTTGCGGGTGCGCGTCGCGCGCACCGTGGCGGCGAACCATTTCGTTCCGTCCGCATATCTTCCGCCCGCGGCCGCGGGCGTGGCCTCGCCATCGGCCCCCACCGTAGAAAATCACCCAGGGGCGGTCACTTCGCCGATGGTCGGCACCGCCTACCGCGCGCCTGAGCCCGGCGCGCCAAACTTCGTCGATGTCGGCTCCGTCGTCCGCGAGGGCGATACGATCCTGATCGTCGAGGCGATGAAGACCATGAACCAAATCTCCGCTCCAAGAGGCGGCGTCGTGAAGCGCATCCTCGTGGAAAACGGTCAGCCCGTCGAGTATGGCGAGCCGCTCATGATTATCGAATAGGCGGCCGTTCATGTTCGATAAGATCCTGATCGCCAATCGAGGGGAAATCGCCCTCCGGATCGAGCGCGCCTGCAAGGAGCTTGGCATCAAGACGGTCGCCGTCCACTCGACGGCGGACGCGGACGCCATGCATGTGCGCCTCGCCGACGAGAGCGTTTGCATCGGCCCGCCCGCGGCGAGCGAGAGCTATCTCAATATCCCGCGCCTGGTTGCGGCTTGCGAGATCACGGGCGCGGACGCGCTGCACCCCGGCTATGGCTTTCTGTCCGAGAACGCGCGCTTCGCCGAAATCCTGGAAGAGCATGGCGTCACCTTCATCGGGCCGACGCCAGAGCACATCCGCATGATGGGCGACAAGATCCGGGCGAAGGAGACGGCGAGCATGCTCGGGATCCCGGTGGTGCCGGGCTCCGGGGGCGCGGTCACGAGCAATGAGGAGGCGATCCGGATCGCTCGCGGCATCGGCTTTCCGATTCTGGTCAAAGCGGCGGCAGGCGGCGGCGGGCGCGGCATGAAAATCGCGCGCACCGAAGCGGATCTGCCGATGGCGCTGTCCACGGCCCGCGCCGAGTCGAAGGCGGCTTTCGGCGACGACGCGCTCTATCTCGAACGCTATCTCATGCGCCCGCGCCACATCGAGGTGCAGGTCATCGGGGACGGCAAGGGCAACGCCGTCCATCTCGGCGAACGCGATTGCTCGCTTCAGCGGCGCCACCAGAAGATCATGGAGGAGACGCCGTCGCCCGCCTTGAACGAGGCGCAGCGCAAGGACATCGGCGGCGTCGTGGCGGCGGCCATGCGCAAGCTGAATTACCGCAACGCCGGCACGGTTGAATTCCTCTACGAAGACGGGCAGTTCTTCTTCATCGAGATGAACACCCGGCTACAGGTCGAGCATCCCGTCACGGAAATGGTGACCGGCATCGACTTGGTGATCGAGCAGATCCAGATCGCAGCGGGCGCGGCCTTGAGCTTCCGGCAGGAAGACGTTCGCTTCGAGGGCCACGCCATCGAATGCCGCATCAACGCTGAGAACCCGACGACTTTCCGCCCCTCGCCCGGCAAGATCTCCTACTTCCACCCGCCGGGCGGCCTTGGCGTGCGCGTCGATTCCGGCGTCTATGCGGGCTACACCATCCCCGCCTATTACGACAGCCTGATCGGCAAGCTGATCGTGCATGGCAAGAACCGAAACGAGTGCCTCATGCGTCTGCGCCGGGCGCTGGGCGAGTTCGTCATCGACGGGATCGAGACGACCATTCCGCTGTTTTCATCGCTGATTCAGCAGCCCGACATCGTCGATGGACTTTATGACATTCACTGGCTCGAAAATTATCTCCAGAAGCATTAGATTAGCAGTCTAGGGTTCATCGAGTCAGGAAAAGGCAAGCCCCCGCAAGATGGGATCGCCCTCAAGCCTAAGCATTGAAATCACGCCCCAGGTGCTTCTCAAAGCGTACGCCTGCGGCATCTTCCCCATGGCCGAAAGCGCCGACGATCCGACGCTTTATTGGATCGAGCCGGAGCGCCGCGGCATTCTCGCGCTCGACAGCGTGCATGTCCCGCGGCGCCTCGCGCGCATCGTCAAGCAGGACAAGTTCGAGGTTCGCGTCGACAGCAACTATGCGGGCGTGATCGAGGGCTGCGCGTCCTCGCGCGCGGGCCGGCGCACGACGTGGATCAACAAGCGCATCCGAGAGCTTTACGCCGAGCTGTTCGAGATGGGCTATTGCCACACCATCGAAACGTGGCGCGACGGCAAGCTCGCCGGCGGCCTCTACGGCGTCGCGCTTGGCCGCGCCTTCTTCGGCGAAAGCATGTTCTCCTACGAAACCGACGCCAGCAAGGTCGCGCTCATCTATCTCGTTGCGCGGCTGAAATATGGCGGCTTCGCGCTGCTCGACACGCAATTCGTGACCGAGCATTTGCGCCAGTTCGGGGCGCAGGAAATCAGCCGCGCCGCCTTCCATCGCCGGCTTGAGCAGGCGCTTCAAGGCCTTGGCGAGTTCGGGCGTCTTCCGGCTGGCGTTTCCGCGACGGGTATCTTGCAGCTCGTGAGCCAGACGTCGAAGGTCGGGTGCTCGACCGCGTGAAGGCCCGGGCTTTCCGCGAAGGTCCAGCCGGTGAAAATGCGCCTTTCGGAGCCGTCTAGCAGCAGTTCGTCCACCTCGATGAAGGCGCTTGTGAGCGGCGCCTCGGTCACGGGCCGCGTGTAGCAGGCCCTGGCCGTCACCTTGAGCGCGCCGAACGCCTTTGTTTCACCCATCTTGATTTCGAGCGGAGACACGCGCCCCGTCACCTTGTCGAGCGCCGCGAAAACCGCCACCGCGTTCGAGATCCTGTCGGCGCGCGCGAGGTTAGGGCCAGCCGCAAGGCAGACGACGAACGCGGCTAGAACCGAAAGCCTGATCTTTCGCGCATTCATATCGCATTCCATTGCTGTGCCGGGGCAGCCACGCAGCATGCCATAAGCTCTCGAGCTCGCGATGACAAGCCGCGCCCGCGATAGGAAAGCGCCTTATGCGGCGAAAATCTGACCCACGGGGTATTTGTTCCACGGGCGAGCGGCGAGGCGGCGCAATTTTTCAAATGCGGAAGATATCGGGCAGAGGAGCGCCCAGACCGGCGGACGTGGCGAGGCTCCGGCGCCTCTGTCAAACCCGGCCACCGTTATCCCTCGCCAATTCGCCAGTCTGGCTTTTTTCGCGCTCGCGGGAGCGCGCGCATGCCGCCTGCTTTGCGCCGGAACTCGTGATCGTAGCCCGTGATCAGGCGGGCGCTGCTTGAGAACGTCGCCCAATCCCAAAGCCAGCTTAAGGCGACGGCGAAGCAATTCCTGAGACCGATCAGGAAATAGATGTGCGCCACGCCCCAGAAGACCCAGCCGGCGAACCCGGTCAGCGTGAAGCGATCGAGCTTCACCACCGCGGCTTTGCGCCCGATGGTCGCGAGGTCGCCCTCGTGCCGGTATCGGAAGGGGCCGATGGCTTTCCCGCTCAGCGCCGCCGCGATCCGCCGCCCGGCATATTGCCCCATCTGCTTTGCAGCGGGCGCGATGCCTGGTACGGGTTCGCCGTTCTCCCGGCGCACGGCCGCCGTATCGCCGATGACGAAGACGTTGGGAAACCCCGGCACGGTCAGGCCGCTATCGACCTCCACGCGCCCCGCCCTGTCCGGCTTTACGCCTAGCCACTCCGCGGCGGGGGACGCCACCACGCCCGCGGCCCAAATGACGGTCGCGGCGTCGATCCGGCCGTTCGCGGTATCGACGCCGCGCGCGTCGCACTCGATCACCTGCGTCGAGGTGCGCACCTCGACGCCCATGCCCTCCAAGGCCCGCTTTGCGTAATCGCTCAGGTTCCCGGGCAATGCGGCGAGGATGCGCGGGCCAGCCTCCAACAGGATGACATGCGCGTCGCTCGCATCGATACGCCGGAAATCGGGCCGCAGCGATTCCCGCGCGATGGCCGCGATGGCGCCAGCCATCTCGACGCCCGTCGGCCCGCCGCCCACAATGACGAAGGTGAGCAGCGCCTTGCGCTCCTTCTCGTCACGCGCCAGCTCCGCCTTCTCGAACGCCAGGAGCGTGTTGCGGCGGATGGCCGTTGCGTCCTCGATGGTCTTCAGGCCCGGCGCAACGGCGACCCAATCGTCATGCCCGAAATAGGAGTCTGTCGCCCCCGTCGCCAGGATGAGAAAGTCGAACGGAAAGACCTCGCACCCGGCGAACACAAGGCCGCACTGTGCGTCGACGCCGGTCACTTCGGCCATCAGCACCGTGGCATTGCTCTGCGTCCTGAACAAGGTCCGGATCGGCCAGGCGATGTCGGCGGGCGACAGCGTCGCGGTTGCGACCTGATAGAGCAGCGGCTGGAAGCAATGATAGTTGTGCCGGTCGAGGATCGTTACGTCCACGGGCGCATCGCGCAACGCCCTCGCCGCGTCGAGGCCGCCGAAACCGGCGCCCGCGATCACGACTTTCGGCCGCGACTTGCGCGCGATCGCGCCGCCGCTGGGCGATACACGCCCCGTATCAGGTTCGCCGCGCATGCGCTCGCCTTTCAAACACCCATGGTCGGGAACGCACAGCGCAGCGATGAGTGCCCTTAGAGGGCCGGTTTCCCCAACGCATGAGGGCGCCGGACCAGCCTATCCATTAAATAGAAATGTCGCGAATGAACGCCACAGGGTAGCGCCATATCTTTTTTACCCTCAGGGATTGCAATTTGTGTGTATTGCCGAATGCCGTATACATTTTGGCTATCATTTGGCGCTACAAGCAATTACAATCATCTCCTTGGTGGGGCTATTCAGTAACCGAAGTAAGGTGGCGGGCGCAAAACGTAATGACGGATTTATCTGTCTTCCCGTCTCGTTTCGTCTATGCGTGCAAGGCGAAGAGACTTTCACCAAATGAGGTGGCGCAACGTGCAGGTCTTCCTGCCGATGCAGGCAGCGATCTTGCCGAAACTGCAATACACCTTCCTCTATACCGCTTGTGCTATGTCGCGGATGCGCTCGATGTCAGCCTCGATTGGCTGCTGGGCCGCGGGGCCGAGGCTGTGGGCAGGCGCTGAGCCTGCGCCCCATCACGCCTTCGCCTGGGCGGCTTCGTAGAACGCGATGGCGGCGGCGTTGGAAATATTGAGGCTCTTGATCGGGCCAGGCGCTGAAAGCGCATAGACCGCGTCGCACCCTTCGCGGACGAGCCGCCGCAAACCCTTGTCCTCGGCGCCGAACACGAAGACGGCTCGGGCCTCGCCCGCGGCGGTTCTCGCAAACGGCTGCCCTTCGGAATCGAACCCGAGGCAGAAAAAGCCGCGATCCTTCAGGCGTTCGAGCGCGCGCGCAAGGTTGACGGTCGCGATCACCGGCACATGCTCCAGCGCGCCCGAGGCGGCTTTCGCAAGCGTCCCCGAAAGCGGCGGGCTGTGCCGGTCCTGGACGATCAGCGCGGCGACGCCGAAGGCGGCGGCGGAATCTGAGCACGGCGCCGACATTGTGCGGGTCCGTGACCTGATCGAGCATGGCGAGCGCGGCGGGCGCGTCCTCGGGGAGGCCGTCGAGAAAATCCTCAAGCCCCGGCTGGGCGAGCGGCTCCACATGCAGAACCGCCCCCTGGTGGACGGCGCCGCCTCCGGCAAGCGCGTCGAGGTCGCCGGGAAGCGCCGCCGTGACGGGCGCCTTTCGCTGGGCTGTCAAAGACGCGAGTTTCGTAGCGGCGTTGTCCGTGAGATAGGCGTGCAGCACGATCCTCTTCGGATTTGCGAGCGCCGCCTCCACGGCATGGAGCCCGAACAAGACTTGCTCTGACGGGAGCGGCGCAAGCCTCGCCTGGCCGGCTTGGGCCTTGTTGGAAGGCGGGTAGCGAAAACCCTTTTTTTTGAACGTGGCGCGCTCCGTGGGCATCGATCATCCGGGAAAGGCGGTTACAGCAAGCCGAGCCGATGCGGCAGCCACAGCGAGATTTGCGGCACAAAGGTCACAAGGATCAGGAAGCCGAGCATCGTAATAAGCCAAGGCAGAACCGCAATCGTCAATTCTCCGATCCCCATCTTGGTTATCCCCGAAGCCACATAAAGATTCAACCCCACAGGCGGATGGCACAAGCCGACCTCCATGTTCACCGCCATCAGGATGCCGAGATGCACCGGGTGTAGCCCAAGCGCGGCCGTCACGGGGAACAGGATCGGCGCCATGATCAAGACAATCGCCGCCGGGTCCATGAAGTTTCCCGCGGCAAGCAGGATGACGTTCACGAGCAGCATGAACGCCACGAAGCTCAACCCCTGCGTCACCATCCAGCTCGCCATTTGCTGCGGGATTTGCTCCGAGGTCATCAGGAACGAGAACAGCACCGCATTCGTGATGATGTAGAGCAGCATCGAACTCATGGCCGCGGCGGTCAGCAGCACCTTGGGCACATCCTTCAGCTTCAGGTCGCCGTACACAAACACCGACACGATGAAGGCGTAGACGGCGGCCATGGCGGCGGCCTCGGTCGGCGTAAAAAGGCCGGAATAGATGCCGCCCAGCACGAAGGCGATCAGAAACAGCCCCCAGAAGCTTTCCCGGAAGGCGCGGAAGCGCTCGCCCCAGCTGGCGCGCTTCATGCGCGGATAGTCGTTCTTATAGGCGCGGAACCAGGTGACGGCGCCGAGCAGCGTCGCCAGCAGCAAGCCCGGCACGACGCCCGCCATGAAAAGCTGTCCGACCGACGCCGAGCCGACCGGAACGCCGTCGGGACCGATCGGGTTCATCCCGCTCGTTGCGACCGCAAAGATCACGAGATTGACCGACGGCGGAAACAGGATGCCGAGCGCGCCAGACGTTGCGATCACGCCCGCGCCGAAGCGCTTTGGGTATCCCTGCTCCACCATCGCCGGAAGGATGATCGAGCCGACGGCCACGACGGTCGCCACCGAGGAGCCGGAAATCGAGGCGAACAGCGCGCAGGCCAGCACGCCGGCGAGGCCGAGGCCGCCATACCAGTGGCCAACCATGGCGGTTGCGAAATCGATCATGCGCTTGGCGACGCCGCCGCGCGTCAGGAAATTGCCGGCGAGGATGAAGAAGGGGATCGCCATGATCTCGAACTTCTCGATGCCTGTGAAAAGTTTCAGCGCCACCGCCTGCGGATCGACCGTGGTCAGCGTGAACAGAAACGTCAGCACCGTAAGCCCGAGCGAGATGGAGATCGGCATCCCCGTCAGCATCATGGCGAGCAGAAGAGCGAAGATCAGCCCCGCTCGCCCGGAGGCGCCGATGTCGAGAACGCCGAATTTCGCGGCGAAGCAGATTGCGACCAGCGCAATCGGCAGCAGGATCAGGACAATGGCGAGAAGCCGGCCCGAGTTTGGAGCGCGTTCGATATCGGAGGCGACTGCCATTGTCACGCTCCTTCGGGAACGACTGCGATATTCGGAATGCCGGACTTGCTGGCGACGCCGATGCCGGGCACAGCAACTTGGGCGTGATGGCCGTGGCCGGGAATATCGCCGGTCATGAAGTAAATCCACGCGACCTGCAAGAACCGGAAGCACATCAGATAGGAGCCCGCCGGTATCGCGAGATACACGATCCACATCGGCAATTCGAGGTCGGGCGAAGTCTGGTCCGTGAACGCCATGTTGTAAACGAACACGCCGCCGAACGTCCCGATCGTGAAAGTGAAGAGCGCGCCGCAAAGCAGCGCGAAGACGATCACAGGCTTGCGCGCATTTTCGCCGATGCGGTTGACGAGCACATCGACGCCCACATGGATGCCCTGCCGCACGCCATAGGCCGCGCCGAACTTCGCCATCCAGATGAAGAGATAGATGCAAAGCTCCTGCGCCCAGGTGAGGTTGAAGCCGCGCAGCCACGCGAAAGCGGAGCGCCCCGCCTGAAACAGCCAGTCGTAGCCATGGGCGCGGCCCCAATTGGCGAGGCTGATCGAGGTGGTCAGCCCGTAGCGCTGAACCACGGCGGCGAAAATCAAGAGTGTAGCCGCCGCTATCAGGCTGCCGATCAGGATCTCCTCCAGGCGGTCCAGGACCCTTAGGAAGGCGCGCCCCAGCATGTATGTTTCCCCCCCACGCGCATTGCTTGGCGATTCTTATTAATTGGACGAGCCAGTCGCCTTATAGATGCTCTGTAGCAGCTCAGCGCCCACGCGGCCCGCCATTTCTTTGTGAACCGGCATTAACGCGCCGATCCATGCCTTCTGTTCTTTTTCAGTCGGCGTATGGAATTCCGTCTTGCCTGACTTCTTCATCGCCTCCAGCGCATCCGCATTTTCTTTCTCGGCGATGGCATTGGCGTAGTCCGTGGCCTCCGCGAGCGCCTGTTCAAGTTTGGACCGGATATCGGCGGGCAGTCCGTCCCAGAACTTCTTGTTCGTGATCACCACGTAGCCCATGAAGCCATGGTTTGTGAGTGTCGCGTATTTCTGAACCTCGTGCATTTTCTGCGTGTACATATTGGAGGGTGGGTTCTCGGTCCCATCCACCACGCCCGTTTGCAGCGCTTGATAAACTTCGGAGAAGGCCAAGACCTGCGGCACAGCGCCGAGGGCTTTCATCTGCGCTTCCAGCACTTTCGAAGACTGGATCCGCATTTTGAGCCCCAACATATCGTCAGGCGTCAGCAGGGGCTTGTTGGCCGACATGATCTTGAATCCGTTATCCCAATAGGCGAGACCGGTTATCCCCTTGCTGTTCAACTTTTGCAGAAGCCCCTTGCCGATAGGTCCGTTAAGGACTCTCCGCGAAGCTTCTTTGTCCGGGAAGATAAAGGGAAAATCGAATACTTCGTATTCCTTCACTCCCAATGGACCGAACTTCGACATGGTCGGCGCAAGCATCTGGACGGCGCCGAGCTGGAGCGCCTCGACTTCCTCCTTGTCCTTGTAGAGCTGCGAGTTCGGATAGACCTCGACCTTGACCTTTCCGTCGGTGTACTTCTCGGCAAGCTCCTTGAATTTGTTGGCGCCCTTGCCCTTCGGCGTGTCCGGCGCGACGACGTGGCTGAATTTGATGAGGATCGGCGCCTGAGCCGCCGCCATGAGAGGAAATGCCGCCGCGGCAATAACCGCCGCGGCAAAAACAACGCGCTTGAGAGTTTCCATCGAGTTACTCTTTCTTTTGTCGACGATAAACGAGCAAATCAGAAACCCTTAACGCACGCCATTAGACTGCAGTAGCGTCTCCGCTTTCCTCATTTTGTTGCGGCTGCGCCGGTGAAGCCAGCGATTGCAGGCGCCTCCCTGATCGCGAAAAGCGGCGCCATGGACTTCACGCCCATGCCGTCCGCCGCCGCGAAGCCGATGTGCTCCGCGATCCCGAGCGCTTCCTCTGTGGTGCGCAGAAGCGAATAATGATTGTATGGCGTCGCGTCCTTGACATGGCGAGGGCCGTGGTTCGTCACGACGATCGTCGCGATGTGTCCGCCGCCATAGTTCGCGGGCGAGTTCGGATCGAAGCCGCAGCACCCTTGCGGACCCGATGACCGCGTCGAATCCTCGTCCCAGGTGATGACGATGGCGATGTTGCCGGGGCCGGACCAAGCGGGCGAGGCCACGATCTCGTCCACGACGCCGCCGATGGCCTTGTCGCCCCGGCGGATCAGAGCCTCCTCTGTCTCCGGCCTGCGATAGTCCAGGACGCAATCGGCGGGCGGCGATGGTTCGGCGGCATAGAGGCCGTGCATGTCGTTGCACTGATTGAGGACGATGTGCGCGTAATTGGGCAGCGCCCCGGACGCCAGATCGGCGCTGAGGCGGTCGAGCGGCGCAATCTTTTCGGCGAGCTTCGGATCGTTCCGCGTGTTCTCGAAGATGAGAAAGGCGTTATGCTTGGCGGCGTAGAGATACTTCGGCCGCTTGGGGTCGGGCGCCTCCGCGCTCGGATTGAAAATCGCGAGCGACCCCGGTTCTGGCAAGTCTTCGAAATAGCCTTTCCAGGTCAGTTTCGCATCGGCGAGCTGGTCCATCAGGCTGCGCGCCTGCACGGAATGCGGGGCGTATCCCGAATTCTGGGCGAAGGAACAGTCGGTCGCAATAGTCAGCGGCTTGCAGAACCAGGCGTCATCGTCGTGAATGCCGAAGGTGTCGCCGCCAAGCATCGCGATGTAATTCGCCTCGCTCGGATGAACCACGCCGTAATAGCTCGTCGCCAGCCCATACTCCTTGGCGAGCGCGTTCAGGCGCGGCGCGTTGGCGCTGCCGACGATTTGCTCGTAATTTTTGTTTTCGGCAATGATGACAAAGATATGGTCGTAACGGGCGACCTCCGCCGCGTCCGCGCGAGCCGCGAGGAAGAGCGCCGCAAGCGCGCCAAGCCCCAATCTTAAATCAGCCATGTCAAGCTCCCGTCTGGAGGGGGAGCGGCGGACCTTAGAGCAAGGCGCTTGTTGCGTAAAGGCGAAGGGCCCGATGCAGCAGCGTTTTCGTCGCCCCCGGGAACGCGGGGACCCAGTATTCAACGATCGTCGAGACTACTGGATTCCCGCTTTCGCGGGAATGACGCCGAAGGGCATTGAGGCCAATTCCGACTTCAGGTCCGATGCTCTAATCGGTGCTGAGAAGCGCGAGGATGCTTTCGCGGATTCTGCTCTTGGTCTCGTCGCCCACCACCTTCTTTCTCGATGCGTCGGTGACATAGAACACGTCCACGGCCTTCTCGCCGAAGGTCGCGATATGCGCGGAGGCAATGTCGAGGCCGAGGTCGCTCAAGCCGCGCGCCAGTTCGAACAGAAGGCCCGGCCGGTCGAGCGCGTGCACCTCGATCACGGTCTGGTCCTGCGAGGCCGAGTTGTCGATCACGACGTCCGGCGGAACCGTGAAGGCGTCGAGCCGCAGCTTCGGGCGGATCGCGCGCATCCTCTGCGGATCGAGCGCGCGGGCGCCGGAGACGACCTCGCCGATGACGCGCGCGATCTTCTGCGTCTGGGCAATTTCTTCGGCGTTGTTCGAATAGGTGCGGTGGAACAGGATCGTATCGAGCGCCAGCCCATCCTTCGTCGTCGATATCTGCGCCGATGCGATGCTTGCGCCCGCCGATGCGCAGGCGCCCGCGCACTGCATGAGCAGCCTCGGGTGATCCTGCGTGACAAACGTGAGTTCCGGGATCGGATGGCTGATATCGCAGCAGCGCACGTCGAAGGCGAGCGGCCAGTCCTCGGTTTCGAAGCGATGGATCAGCTTGGCGTGCTGCACCTGCCGGTCGGTGTCGGTCTTCAACCAGTAATCGGGCTCGTGCCGCTCCATGAAGCGCTCGACCTCGTCGGCGGGCCAATCCAGAAGCGCATCGCGCAGCAGCCTTTTCGCTTCCACGATGCGGGCCTGCCGGGGCGTCCTGGTGTGGCCGCCCGCGATGATCGGTTCGCTGTCGTAATAAAGCGAGCGCAGGAGCTGGCCCTTCCATCCGTTCCAGGTGTAAGGCCCGACCGCGCGAATGTCGGCCACGGTGAGCAGCAGCAGAAGTTTGAGCCGGTCGGGGCTTTGCACCAGGTCTGCGAAGTTCTTGATCGTTTGCGGGTCGGAAATATCGCGGCTTTGCGCGGTCTGGCTCATGACGAGGTGGTGTTCGACGAGCCAGGCCGCCGTTTCCGCTTCCGCGGGCGAAAGCCCGAGCCTGAGCGCCAGCGCCCGCGTCAAGGCGGCGCCGACAATGCTGTGATCGCCTTCGCAGGCTTTCGCCACGTCGTGCATCAGCAGCGCGAGATAGAGCGCGCGGCGGTTCTGAATGTCGGCGATGATTTCGGTGGAGAGCGGCAACTCCTCGCTGAGCAAGCCCCTTTCGATTTGCGACAGGATGCCGATCGCCCGGATCGTGTGCTCGTCGATGGTGTAATGGTGATACATGTTGAACTGCATCATCGCCACGACGCGCCCGAAATCGGGGATGAAGCGCCCCAGCACGCCGGCTTCGTTCATGTAGCGCAGCGATGTCTCCGGCGCGTTTCGCGAGGTCAAAAGCTCAAGGAAGAGCTGATTGGCCTCCGGGCTCGCCCTGAAGCTGTCGTCGATCAGCCTGAGCGACGACCGTATCGCCCTCAGCGCTTCCGGGTGCAGCAGCAGGTTGTTGCGTTCGGCCTCGATGAAGAACCGGATGAGGTTCAGCGGGTCTTTCCGAAACACGTCGGCCTGCTTCACGTTCAAGCGGCCGTTGTCGAACCTGAACGCCGTGGTGGCGGCGAGCTTCGCCCGCGAACTCCAAGGCAGCACGCCCACGAAATCGCTGAGCGTCGGCACCGCCTTGAGCTGCCGGAGTTCGAGGCTGGAGCAGATGGTGCGGGTGAGGTCGCCAACGTCCTTCGCGATCAGGAAGTAGTGCTTCATGAAACGCTCGACGCCGAGCATTCCCTTCCGGTCGTAATAGCGCAGGCGCCGCGCCATCTCCGGCTGCACGTCGAAGGACAGCCGCTCGTCAGCCTTGCCGGTGAGAAAGTGGAGATGGCAGCGAACGGCCCAGAGGAAGCTTTCGCAATGTTTGAAATGCGCGAACTCGTTGGGGGCGAAAACCTTGTTCTCCGCCTGGCCGTTCTTGCCCGGATTGAGATAGGCGGCGAGCCAATGGAGCATGTTCAGATCGCGCATGCCCCCCTTGCCTTCCTTGATGTTCGGCTCGACCCTGTAGCGCGACGCGCCCGCGCGCTTCAGCCTTTCCTCCCTTTCGGCGAGTTTTGCGGCGATGAACTCGCGCTGGCTGCCCTGCACGACGGTGGAGAGGAACCGCGTCCACATCTCGCGGAAAAGCGCGCCTTCGCCGTAGATGAGCCGCGAATCGATCAGCGTCGTGCGGATCGTCATATCCTCCTTGGCGGCTTTCAAGGTCTGATCGGCGGTGCGCGTGGCGTGGCCGACCTTGTAGCCGAGGTCCCAGAGGAAATAGAGGATCAACTCGGCGATGCTTTCGCCCCACGCCGTTTGCTTGTACGGCAGCAGGAACAGAAGATCGACGTCGGAGCCCGGCGCCATCAGCCCGCGCCCATAGCCGCCGGTCGCCACCAGCGCCATGTGCTCCGAGGTGGATGGGTTCTGCGCGCGGTAAATGTGCCGCGTCGAGTAATCGTAAATGAGCTTGATAAGTTCGTCCTGAAAGGTGGCGAGCGAGGCGGCGCAGGCGCGGCCGTCCCCGGTGCGCAGCAGCAAGGCTTGCGCTTCGTTGCGCGCATTCTGCTTCAGCTCTTTCAGCCGGCGGAGCACGCGCACCCTCGCTTGGCTCTCGGGGCCTTCGCGCCAATAGCCCGCGAACTCCTCGCGAAGGGCCGCGGTGTCGAAAAAGGGAGCGGTAGGGAAGTTGATCTGATCCATGACGTCTGTCTTTGCCTTTTCCGCCCCAACTTACACCATTGTGAGGCTCCGGCCCATTGCGACGTTGTTCCCGCCAAGTGCGCACGTCGCTCCGCCGGCGGGCCTTGTTAATAACGCATTTACCGTGCCATGCTGCATTTTCTTCCCGCCGATTCGCGAAAAACGACATGTTTTTCTCTATTCTGTTCATTATAGGCGAAAGCGCATCGAGAATGCGTTTGCGGCGCATTTTGCGCCTATCGCATTGTACTTGCGAGAGTAATTCTGAATACTCGCGAGCTGGCGTCCGGTTGTAAAAGAACGGCGCACAGCCGAAGGTGAGGTTTCTCAGTTAATGCGCGCAAGAATAAAACCGTAAACCAGGGTTTTTGGAGTGCATTTTTCGCGTCAAAATCGACTTTTTTTGCGCTTCTCGTAGGAAATCGTGAGGATCGCGGCGCGGAAAACCTTAGCGCGCGCCCCGTTAACCTGTGCCGAAATTTACCATACGACGCCGCTTCGAACATCGCCCGCCGGGGCGATACATGGCGCGGCCTGCGACGCGCACGCGGCGCGGTCGAATGCGTCAGCTCAGTACGAGCTTGCGGTTTGGCATTGCCAGAGATAGACAATTCATTCAAATAAGCGCTTTAAATTTTGAAGGATGTTGCGATGCCCGCCACGGCCCTTGTCCAGAGTTCAATCGTTCGCGTCCGCCGCGCGTTATCGATCGGGTGGATGGCGCTGGCGCTCGCGGGCGCGCCGGCGGCGGCCGGACCCGCGGAGGACTTGTTCGCAGCGGCGGCCCGCGGCGATGCGGCCGCGGTGCAGGCGCTGCTCGACAAGGGCGCCGGCGTCAATGCCAAGAACAATCCTGGCGCGACCGCGCTGATAGTGGCCTCTTTGAATGGCCACCGCGAGGTGGTGCAGATGCTGCTCGCCAAAGGGGCCGACGTCAACGCCAAGGCGAACCAGGGCGCGACCGCGCTGATAGTGGCGTCCCAGAAGGGCCACATCGAGGTCGTGCGGGCGCTGCTCGCCAAAGGGGCCGGCGTCAACGCCAAGGAGAACCAAGGCTTTACCCCGCTGATAGTGGCGTCCCAGATGGGCCACCTCGACGTCGTGCAGATGCTGCTCGCCAAGGGGGCCGGCGTCAATGCCAAGAACAATCTTGGCGCGACCCCGCTGTTTGTTGCTTCCACGAATGGCCACCTCGACGTCGTACGGGCGCTGCTCGCCAAAGGGGCCGACGTCAATGCCTCGGAGAGCCACGGCGCGACCCCGCTGCATATTGCTTCCATGATGGGCCACCTCGACGTCGTGCGGATGCTGCTCGCCAAAGGGGCCGGCGTCAATGCCAGGACGAGCACTGGCCTGACCTCGCTGGAGATGGCTTCCATGAAAGGCCTCCGCGAGGTGGTGCAAGTGCTGCTCGACAAGGGGGCCGATGTCAATGCCAAGGACAATCTTGGCGGGACCGCGCTGATTGTGGCGAAGCCCAATGTGCGCGATGTGCTGGTGCAGGCAGGCGCCAAACAATAACGGCGACGCGCTTGCCGCGTATCCGGCGCCTTTTCAAATCGCGGGCGCTGTCTTGTTGCAGATCCCGGATAACGCCTGCGGCGTTTCCGGGATGACAATGAAGCCGCGAGCGTTTCCGGGATGACGGGGAAAGGGCGATGCCGCCACATCAGCTCAATACGAGCTTGCGCCCGAAAGGCGCCTCGGCGTTGCGGTATTCCTCCGGCACGGCCCAGATCACGGGCCAGCGAGGGCGGTAATCGGCGGGGCCGTCGAGGTCGGTCAGGACGACCGCGATGTCGGGCCGGTATTTGTCGGCCTCGATGAGAAGCGGCGTGAAGTCGGTGCCGCCCCGGCCCTGGAACTCGATCTTGCGGAGATCGGAAACGCCGGGCGTAAATTGCTCCACCTTGCGGACGCGCTCGTCGCCGATGATGAGGGTCAGGCCCGCCTCCTGGCGGCGCGTGATCGCCTCGATCTGGACGGCGAAGCGCTCCAGCAGCTTGTCGTCGACGGAGCCCGACACATCCACGATGACGACGAGGCGCGGCGCCGGCTTCGCCATGCTGAAGCCCGGCTCGAAGGGCATGCGCTTGCCGCCGCACCGGCCCTGGTTCGCGATGTAGGAGCGCGCCGGCCGCGACCATGAAATGTCGATCTTCTTCGAAAGGCTGCGGGCGAGTTGCGTGCGCAGCGCCTGCTCCCAGGGCGTGCGCACCTTGGGCATGTCGGCCAGAAGGGAGCGCAGCATGGAATGCATGCCGTCGCCTGCGTGGCTGCGCTGGAGGCGTTCGCTCCAGAGCAGCGCCTGCTGGGCTTCGGCTTCCGGCGGCGCCTGCGGGTCGGGCGCCATCAGGTCCATTATGATGTTCGACCCCAGCGAGCGAGCGCGCGAAGACGTCGAGCCGTCCTTGCGGCTTTCCGTATCCTGCGACTGCTGGTTCTCTTCGTCCGCGCTGTCGCTCTTGCCGTCGCCGCCTTTTTGCCGGCGGTCTTCGCTCTTGCCGCTTTTCGGCATCGCCTCGCGGTCGTCGATGGCCCGGTAAAGCCGCTCCACGTCCCATTCGAGCAGCGCGGCTTGCGCGTCCTGCTTCACGTTCAGCGCTGTCAGCAGCAGCCGGTCCAGGTAGACCGATCCGCTAGGCAGGCGCAGCCAACTCAAATGAGAAAGCGAGCTGTTGACGATGGCGTCCGCGCAGATGGTGTAGAGCTTGAGATCGACATCGCCCAGGAGCTGCTGCAGTTCGGCGTAGCGCTGGGGATGGCGCAGCGCTATATGCAGCACCTCATGCGCCACAAGCCCGGCCTGCTCCGCCACCGGCAGCGCCTCGAAGCTCACCCCATAGAACAGCGCATTTCCGTCGGTGGTAACGGCGGGCGCCTCGAGCGTCGGCGGATGATCCTGGTGCTTCACCCAAAGCGCGAGCCCGCCCGTGGACGGCGCGAACTCCACCATGCGCTGGATCGCGCGGGTGCCGCGATGATCCCCAGGCATGCGCGTGTCAGGCATAGACCTGTTCCTTGTGCCGCGCGTCGGCGTAGCGGCGGTAGGCGGGGCTGTCGAGGATCGCGGCTTCGAGGCCGTTCGCCAGCGCCTTCTGCATCAAAAGCTCCATCGCCAGCGTCTGGACCTCGCGGGCGGGAAGGCGCGTTTCGCCCCTTGTGTCGGGCAACTGCTCGACGATCTCCAGCGCGCGGCCGACCGTCTGCTGGTCGACACAGGCGGCAAGCAGCCCATAGGTCATGCCGTAAAGCCCGTCCAGCGTCTTAGGCAGCAAGGCGGCCGTGTCCTTGCCGGGCCGCGCGGCGAGCAGGCGGATCACATCGACGCTGGCCTGGATTTCGCGCAACACGCCGAAAAACTCCGCCGCGTTCGCCGCGCCGATGCGGCCCTGCACGAAGATCCGCTTGGCGTGCTCGGACATGTTCGATTTCAGCACGTTCGACACGTCCTCCCAGCCGCGCGGCGACGCGCCGATGAGATGATCGTTGGCGAGCTGAACCTGCGTGTCGTCGAGCTTGTCCGGGCGCACTTTCAGATACGCCATCACCTCCGGCGCGAAATCCTTCCCGACGGCGTGGTCGAGGAAGGCTTCGATGACGGTCTGCACATGGAAGTGAAACATGCGGTCGGCGAGCGCGGTGCCCATGTCGTGACAGACGGCGCCGTGGAAGCTCGCATTGCCCGCGGCGACCACCTGCCAGCCGTCCGGCAGCTGGTAGTGACCCACGCGGCGGTCGAGGATCAGCGAATAGGCCGAGATTTGCAGGCGCTGGTCCGCCGCGGTCAGTTCGTCGAGAAAGAGAATGCCCTCGCGCTCATCGGGCGCCGGCAGGAACTCCGGCGGAAACCACACGGTCTTGGCCAGCACCTCGTTGGCGTAGATAGCGCCGCGGATATCGACCGGCTCGATGGTCGTGAGCCGCAAATCGATCAGCGGAACCCCGAAATGTTGCGCCACCTGCCGGACGATGGACGATTTTCCTACCCCCCGAGTTCCCCAGAGCATCGAGGCGCGCCGCCTCAAAATCGGATTTGCGAATTGCTCGATCAGCGCGGACTTTGCCGTGGCGATGGAGACAGGGGGAACGTTCATCGGGTTTCCGGACATTCTTCACCGTTTGGCTGGGGTTGATCCATGAGGCCTGGCCGCAATCCTATTCCGCGACGGCGGGCAGTTCGCCTGGCAAGGGCTCACGCCACGAAGGCGCGCGCGACGCCCTCGGGATGGGCGGGACTTCGATCACCGGCAGCTTGCGCATGCAGAACACGAAAACCATGAGAAAGCCCGGCAGGTTCATCATCATCATTCGAACCGGTGAATCGTCCGCCAGTGGAAGACGGGACGACGCGGCGGCGGCGCCGATCAACCCGAGGCTGATCAGGAGCGGTATGGAGCGCCGGAAAACCACGCCCCAGCGGGCCGCCAGCATGCGCTCGTGGAACCTCGCGGGCGCCTCCTTGAAGGTTTGAGCGAGATGCTCCACCATGCCTTCGAGCTTGTTCTCGGTTTTCCTGGTGCGCTCCGGCTCGCGGCCTCGAAGCTTCAACGTCGATTTCCAGCCTTCCCTCCGGCTGGCGATGAGGCCCCAATCCCAGCCAAGCACGGCGAGCAGATCGTCCGGGAGCGTCTTGTATTCGCCTGCGGTCGGCTGGATCTCGATGACCGCCTCCGGGTCCGTCTTCACCTTTGGAGCGGTCGCGGTGATGACGAAATCCGAGATATGCGCGGACATCTGGGAGAGGATTTTCTGCACGGCTGGCGCGCCCGCAGTCGTAACGCCGCTGCCCCTGACAAGCCGGTAGCTCTTCGCGATCTTGAAGCCCGGACCGAAGCGGAACTGGCTCTCGGGCGCTATGGAATCAACGCAGGCCAGGAGATCGGCGGGGTCCTTGCCCTCGATTTCGAGCCGCGCCTCCAGTTTGTCCCCGGCGTCGGTCACGCAGGCGAGCGTGCGGCTGAGGACGTAGGCGCCGGCCTTGCGACACTCGAATTGCAGCGTCCCGGTGAGCGCCGATACGCCCTGCATGTCCGCGGGAAGCTCGGCCGGCTTGAAAACGAGCCTGCGCTCCAGCCGGTTTGTCGCCACAAGATCCGGATGGTGGCCTTTTCGCGTAAAAGGCTCGACCAAGGTCAGGATCTCGTGATGCGTGAGCGGATGCGATGGCAATGGACACCTCCAGCTAGCGAATTGCGGCGCTCGATTGAGACGCGGCTGGCGGCCTCGAAACCCTGGCTCTCCGCGAGCCAATTCAGGGGACGTGTCTCAATCAGGGTACCGACATTCTAACGATTTCTAATGCCGGTTGGACCAGGGTGTTCCCCATCTACCTACTCAGTCGCGGTAATATTCGATTAATTTAACGTGATCGCTAAAATAGGCGCACGAACGCAATACTGGCACGCAGCCGCGCCATAGTCCAGCACCTAAGCTTCAGTTGTGCGGAAGAACCGGAAGCGGGCTTGAATAAGGCTCGACGCGGAGCGATTGGCTTGCAAGAAGGCCGATCTGATGCAGAGGGCCGATCTGCAAATCTCCGCCAGCTGACTTTCCAACCGAATAGCGCCACACCGTCAGAGACTTCTTGTCCGCGAGAGCGCGGGCGATGCCGCCTGCATTCTTCTCGGCGCCGCCGATTGCTTGCAGCTCCTGTGCATTCAAGCCAATAATGATCTCGTCTTTATCGGTCACGACCTTGAATAGAGCAGTTTGAGCTTGCGCCTGACTGAAGCTTTCTTGAACCGTTGTTGCGCAGAATGCGGCAAGCGTTGCGAAAAGCAGCGCCGTGCGTGCGATCGTCTTCTTTGTCATTGGATTGTCCTCGCCTAGCTGCCGCCTTGGTATCGAATTTGGGCGGCGCATGCAATGCCGTCGATCGGGCCGGGCGGCGGCGGCGCCTCAATCCGCGGCGGAGGAGAGCGGCTTGGCGACCGCCTCTAGCGGCATCCGCTCGGCCGCGACGCCCCAGACCGCTTCGACGCCGGCGGCGAAAATCATCAGCCCCGCGCCGAGCAGATAGCCCATGAACACGCTCTCGCGGGCGCCGGTTTCGATCAGCACGCCGAGCAGATAAGGCGCGCCGGCGCCTCCAATCGCCGTGCCAAGACCGTAGAACACCGCGATGGCGAGCGCGCGGATTTCGACCGGGAACACCTCGCTGACCGTGAGGTAGGCGCTTCCGGCGGCGGGCGACGCGAAGAAAAAGATCGCGGCCCACGCAATCGTCTGCCCTGTCGCGCTCAAGGCGCCTTGCACGAACAGCCAGCCGCTCGCGGCGAGCAGCACGCCCGAAATCGCATAGGTGGCCGCGATCATCGGCTTGCGGCCCACCGAGTCGAACAGCGGCCCGAGAATGAGCGGCCCCAGCACATTGGCGAGCGCGAACGGCAGGATGTACCAGCCCACATCGTGCGCGGGCACACCGTAGAACTTCGTCAGCACGAGCGCATAGGTGAAGAAGATCGCGTTATAGAAGAACGCCTGCGAGGACATGAGCGTGAGCGCGACCAGCGCACGCGTCCTGTAGGTCACGAAGATGGTCTGGAACACCTCGGCGAGCGGCGTGAACGCGCGCGGATGCACGCGCAGGGGGGTGAGTTCGGACACATCGGTGAGCCGCGCGCCATGCTTCACGAACCCGGCCTCGATCTCGCCGGTAACCTTTTCGGCTTCCTCTTCGCGCCCGTGAATGGCGAGCCAGCGCGGGCTTTCCGGCAGAAAGGAGCGCAGAACCAGGATGCCGAGGCTGAGAACCGCGCCGATGAAAAAGCCGAGCCGCCAGCCGATTTCGGGGTTCATGACGGCGGGGTCGAGCAGCACGATGGAGGCGCCCGCGCCGAGCGCGCCGCCGATCCAGAACGTGCCGCCGAGCGCGAGGTCGGTCCAGCCACGGTAGCGCGCCGGGATCATCTCCTGGATCGTCGAATTGACGGCGCTGTATTCGCCGCCGATGCCCGCGCCGGTCAGGAAGCGGAACAGGCAGAAGCTGGCGAGGTCCCATGAGAAGGCGGTCGCCGCGGCCGCCACGAGATAGAGCCAAAGCGTGATGAAAAACAGGAGACGCCGCCCGAGGCGATCCGCGAGCCATCCGAATATGAGCGCGCCCGTGACGGCGCCGGCGAGATAGAAACTCGACGCCAGGCCGACATCGGAGTCGGTGAATTGAAGGACCGGACTCGCCTTCAACGCCCCCGCGACAGAGCCCGCGAGCGTAACCTCAAGCCCATCGAGCACCCAGGTGATCCCGAGCGCGATGACGACGAGCGTATGGAACCGCCCCCACGGCAGGCGGTCGAGACGCGCGGGCGCGTAGGTTTCAAGAACGGCCGCGCGCTTCGCTCCAGCGATGATGTCTTGCATGACGCCCTTTCCAAGGCGTCAAACCTGCGAAAGCCGAAATCGCTCCCGACGAGGAATCCTCCAATGACTCCGCTTTAATCGACCGGGCGGTAAACGCCTTCCGCCTTGTTGAACGCGAGCAGCGCGCCAACTTGCGCCCGGCGAATGCGCCGGTCGGTCCTACGGAAAGCGGCCTCCACGCGATTGGATTCGCGGCGAAACCAGCGGAAGGCGTAATAGAGGGAGAGGACGCCGGCGGCGACGGCGATGATCTGCGGCATGACTAACAACCCCGACTGTTAACACGAACAACGAACTCTGAACGCCCGGTCACAATCCGAAACGCGCCCATATCGCACGCTCTTCGAGAGCGGAGATCAGATCATCAGCTAAACCTTTCGCGAAGCTGACGTTGAACTCCGCGCCGGTAAACGTTACGCCCACACCTGTTTTCCGGCGGAACAATCCGCGCTCCGTGGAGATGGGCCTGAGCCTGACATCTTCTCCGAAGAGCGCGCGCATCTTTGTTCTGACATCCATAATGCCATCGATCAGCCCAAGCTCAAAGGCTTGGCGTCCGGACCAGAACTCGCCTGTGAATAAGTCATTGTCGGATGCGGCAAGTCTGGCGCCGCGGCTTTCCTTCACGAGCGCGATGAAATCCTGGTGGACGATTTCCTGAATGCGCTTAAGGCGTTTGATTTCTTCAGGTTTTTCCGGCCTGAACGGATCGAGCTGAAACTTGTTTTCGCCCGCCGTATAGACGCGGCGCTCAACGCCAAGCTTGTGGATAAGGTGGACGAAGCCGAAGCCGGACGACACCACGCCTATGGAGCCGATGAGCGAAGAGCCATCCGCGTAAATTTCGTCGGCCGCGCAGGCGAGCATGTAGCCGCCCGAAGCCGCCACGTCCTCGGTGAAGGCGTAGACCTTCTTGTTCTTTTCCGCCGCCAGCGACCTGATGCGCTCGTAGATGAGGCGGGATTGCACGGGGGAACCGCCCGGCGAATTGATCAGCAGCACCACGGCGGGCGCGCTTTTCACCGAGAAAGCCCGTTCGAGGGCGGCGGCGCAGCCCGCGATGGAAAGTCCCTGCCTCAAGGGCGTGACCGCTCCAATCGCGCCGCTGAGGCGCACGACCGGGATCGTCTTGCTGCGTGAGAAAAGCCTTCCGGGGCTGAACCGGCTCCAAAACGACGGGGGCCGAATGTCTGGAAGACGCTCGCTATCGACTCGCATGAATACACCGCATGATGATCGAGCTGAAGGGGTCAGCCCGGAAACTCCCGGAAGATGTGTGTACGGGGAGCGCGTTAACAAGCATTCAAGCGCCGCAGCTTAGCGGCAAGCTGTGTCCGAAAGCGCACAGCCGTCTTTCAAAATCGCGTGCGCCGCCGCTGTCGGCGTTCCGTCCTGCTCGTGCAGGATGACGCCCGGCGCAATCGAGATGGGCGCGCGGCTGCCCTTCGTGCCGGAGACGATGACGCGGATCGCGGGCGAGTCCGCCTTCGGATAGAGGGGCGTTATCATGAGGCCGCCGAACCTGCGTTCGAAGGCGGCCAGGAGTTCGGGCAGCGCTTCGACCGTGTGAATGAGCGTGCATGTTCCCGAGGGTTTCGCGGCCGCGGCGAGGAAGCGGACCCAGGCTTCGAGGCCGCCATCGGCCATGGCGCGGGCGCGATGCTTGCCGGGGTTCGCGGAGACGCGGGAGCGCGTTTGCGAAAAGAACGGCGGGTTGGCCATGACGCGATCGTAGGCCTCGCGGATGAGCCCTCGGGCCTCAAGCTCCGTCCAGGACGAGGCGACGTCGGCGGCGGCAACCTCGAAGCGGCCGGAAACGCCGTTCTCCCTGGCGTTTTCGCGGGCGAGCGCCGCCAGATCGGCATCGATCTCGACGCCTGTGACATGCGCGCCGGGTACGCGGGCCAGCAGGCAAAGCGAGGCGGCGCCCGCTCCGCAGCCGGCTTCGAGCACGCGCTCTCCATCGCGCGCGGGGCAGGCGGCGGCGAGAAAAACGGCGTCCAGCCCGGAGCGGAAACCTGTCTGCTGCTGGCGGACCTGGACGCGCCCGCCCAAAAAAGCGTCACACGTTAAGTTGAAATGACTGGCCATGCCAAGGCCGGGATACTAGAGTGCGGGCGCGCGGCGTTGCGGCGCGATTGCCGTCAAGTGCTCGCCGAGACCGGCGTCGGTGAGGATGGAGATGCTCACATCCCAATCCTCGGCGTCTACAAGGACGCGCCGCGGAAAGACGCCAATCGATCCTTCCACCGAGCTGACGTGAACATCGGCGATGAGCACCGGGACTGAGGCGTCGTTCAACAAAGAGTTGACATAACTGAGGAGCACAATATCGGTGGTTCGAAGCAACTCTTTCATGCAGCAAGCCTTTTCCAGCGGCGCCAAGCATCCAGGGACATTAAGCCACGTGGCGCTTTTATCAAAGCAGTGTTTAACTGGGAGGCTGTGGACGCGCTCCCAGCCCGTTACTTTGCCCCAGCACGAAATTTGGAGGAGACCATGAACTTGGTCGCGCAAGTTCAGGAGCGCGGCGACCCGGCTGCGGCGCTCGAGCCCTTGATGCGGCTCGTGCGCGATGAAATGGCCGAGGTCAACGCCATCATCCTCTCGCAGGCGCGCTCCGACGTGGCGCTCATTCCCGAGCTGGCCCAGCACCTGATCAATTCCGGCGGCAAGCGGCTGCGGCCCATGCTCACCATCGGCGCGGCGAAGCTGTGCGGTTATCGCGGCGGCGGTCACATTCAGCTGGCGGCGGCTGTCGAGTTCATGCACACGGCGACGCTCTTGCACGACGATGTGGTGGACGAGAGCGATATGCGCCGGGGCAAGAAAACGGCGCGGATGCTCTGGGGCAACCAGGCCAGCGTTCTCGTGGGCGATTTCCTGCTCGGCCAGGCCTTCCGCATGATGGTGGATGTCGGCTCGCTCGGCGCTCTCAAGATTTTGTCGGAAGCCTCCGCCGTGATCGCGGAAGGCGAAGTGATGCAACTCGCCGCGTCGAAGAACATGGCAACCACCGAGGAGCAATATCTCTCCGTCATCCTCGCCAAGACGGCCGCGCTGTTCTCAGCCGCCGCCGAGATCGGCGCGATCATCACAGGCCGCAGCGAAGCCGAGCAGGCGGCGCTGCGCCTCTACGGGACGAACATCGGCCTCGCCTTCCAGCTCATCGACGATGCGCTCGACTATTCCGGCGAGGCGGCGCGGCTCGGCAAGCGCGTGGGCGACGACTTCCGCGAGGGCAAGATCACGCTCCCGGTCGTGCTGTCCTACCGGCGCGGCAGCGCGGAGGAGCGCGCGTTCTGGCGGCGCACGCTGCAGGACGGCGCCATCGAGGATGGCGATCTGGAAGAGGCGATTGCGCTGATGCGCCGCCATAACGCCATCGAGGAAACCATCGAGCGCGCTTGCCTTTACGGCAAGGAGGCTCGCGAGGCGCTGCATATCTTCCCGAAGAACGAGGCGCGCGGCGCGCTGCTCGACGCCATCGAGTTCAGCATCAGCCGGTTGCACTGAGACGGCGCGGCGACCCGTCAAAATCCGAAAAACTTCTCGCGCAACGCGTCTTCATAAGCCTTCTTGGCGGCCTTCACCACAGAGCGTGTTTCTTCCTCCTTGAAGTGCGCCGCCTCCCATTTGTCGACTTCGGCGACCGAATGGGGGGTAACCGACACGAGCGCTTCTTCCTCCCTGATCGCAGCGATCCATGTCTCGACCGCAGTCTTGTAAGCGCCTTGCATCTCATCGAGTTTCGAGGCGTTTTCGTCCATTTCAAACCTCCATTTCACCGTGTTCGCCGCCGCCCATTTTCTCAAGTGGCCTTTGCTCAGTCTGGGGCGAGAGTTGTGACAGGGAAAAGACGGCCGTGTCCCCTGCTCGGTATCTTCATTGGCAAAGCCGGGAAAAGTTCGCCGGGCGCTGCCAGCTCGCATCGCCCGGCAACCGCCCTTGTTTCAGGGGAGCGTTTCCTTTACATGCATGGCTGTACACTCGCTGCTTCATCGATGCTATTTGGCGATCATGGCCGACCCCTATCAGACGCTCGGCGTGGCGAAGACCGCGACCGAAGATCAAATCCGCAAGGCTTACAAGAAGCTCGCGAAGAAGCATCACCCGGACCTTAATCCGGGCGACAAGGAAGCCGAGAACAGGTTCAAGGACATTTCGGCCGCCTACACGCTGCTCACCGACGCAGAGAAGAAGCGGGCCTTCGACGCGGGCGAGATCGACGAGAGCGGGGCGCCCAAGGCGGAGCGGCGCTTCTACCGCGACTTCGCCGATACGGGCGCCGGTTTCCGCTATGGCCGCGCCGAGGATCTCGGCAGCTACGAAGACCTCGGCGGTATTTTCGGCGACATCCTGCGCGGGCGGCGCGGCGAGGGCGGCGCGGAAGGCGGCGCGCAGTTCCGCATGCGCGGCGCGGACGCGGCTTACACGCTGCCCATCGATTTTCTGGAGGCCGTCAACGGAGCGAAGAAGCGCGTCGACATGCCGGACGGCAAGACGCTCGACATTTCGATCCCCGCGGGCGTCGAGGACGGCCAGACGCTCCGGCTCAAGGGCCAGGGCGGCGCGGGGCTCGGCGGCGGTCCAGCGGGCGATGCGCTCATCACGGTGAGTGTGCGGCCGCATCCCGTTTTCCGCCGCGATGGCAATGACATCAAGTCGGCCGTTCCGATCACGCTGAGCGAGGCGCTTTCCGGCGGGCCTGTGCAGGTGGACACCATCACAGGCCCGGTCAGCCTCAAGATCCCGAAGCACGCGAACGCCGGGCGCGTTCTCAGGCTGCGCGGCAAGGGCGTGCAGGGCCGCGCGAAGGGCGATCACCTCGTCGAGCTGCAGGTGACGATGCCGCCGCATCCCGACGCAGCGCTTGAGGAGTTCATCGCCGGCTGGGAGCGCGACCATCCATACAACCCAAGGCAAGGAGGCGCGAGATGATCACAGAAACCGAAGTCGCCGCCCGCTTCACCCGGCTCGATGCGCATGTGCTGGAGCATTGGATTGCCGTTGGCTGGGTGAAGCCGCGCCGGGGCGGCGAGGGCTTTCTGTTCGACGACGCGGACATCGCGCGCACGCATCTCTTGTGCGACCTCCGCTACGACATGGAGCTGCGCGACGAGGAAGTGACGATGGTGCTGTCGCTGATCGACCAGCTCCACAGCGCGCGCGCCCTGCTCAAGGCGATGACTTCGGCCGTTCACAGCCAGCCGGACGAAATCCGCGAAGCCATAATCGCCACGGTGCGCCTTCACCTCACCAGCGAGTGAATAACTTTCTCAGTCATGCCGGTTGATCTTATCGCGGCATCGATGCAATGCTCGCGCGGCCTCGCTCGCCCGCTTTCGAGACTCGAAACACCGTCGTGAATGAGGCCGGCGCGGTTTCCTCTTCGCTCCTTATCGGCCCTCTCTCCAAGGCTACGCATGTCACTCCACAAGCACCCCCTTTTCAAAGTTGCACTTGCGGCCTTGCCGGCGCTGGCGCTGGCTTCTTGCGGAGAAAAGCAGGCGCAGGCGCCCGGAGCGCCGCCTCCCCCCGCGGTGTCGGTGGCGAATCCCGATCGAGAAGAAGGTGGTCGAATGGGACGAATATACCGGCCGGTTCGACGCCGTCGAAACGGTTGAGGTGCGCGCCCGCGTTTCAGGCGTGCTCACCGAGGTGAAGTTCACGGACGGCGCAATCGTCAAGAAAGGCGATCTTCTGTTCGTCATCGATCCGCGCACTTTCCAGCGCGTGCTCGACCGCGACCGCGCCGCCCTGCAAGCCGCCAAGGTTCAGCTCGACTTCGCGCAGAGGGATTTGGAGCGCGCCAAGCCGCTGATGGCGAACAACACGATTTCGCAGCAGGGCTTCGATCAGCGCAATCAGGCGGTGAAGGTCGCCGAAGCCAACGTGCTGTCGGCCGAGGCGAATGTGCGCTCGGCGGAGCTGGATGTGGAGTTCACGCAGATCCGCGCGCCGATCGCGGGCCGGATCAGCCGCAAACTTATCAGCGAGGGGAATTTCATCACCGGCGGCTCGGGCAGCGGCACGCTTCTCACGACAATCGTCTCCATCGATCCGATCTATTTCTATTTCGATATCAGCGAGGCGGATTTCCTGAAATACAAGCGGCTTTTGGAGCAAGGCGCGCGGCCAAGTTCGCGCGAAAGCGCCAATCCGATCGAGGTGGGGCTGCAGGGCGACGCCGGTTTCCCGATCAAGGGAAAAATGAATTTCGTCGATAACCGCATCGACTCCGCGACCGGCTCTCTGAGAGAGCGGGCCACTTTTCAGAACCCGAACGGCAATTTGCTGCCAGGGCTTTTTGCGCATGCGCGCGTCATCGGCAGCGGGGAGTACACCGCGATTTTGCTGCCGGACGCGGCCATTGCGACCGACCAGTCCAACCGCTTTGTTTTTGTCGTCGGCGATGACGGCGCGGTCGGCGCCAAGCCTGTAACGCTTGGGCCGATCGTCGAGGGTCTGCGCGTAATCCGCACCGGCGTCACGCCTGCCGACTGGGTGATCGTGAACGGCGTGCAGCGCGCCCGCAAGGGCATCAAGGTCAAGGCTGAGAAGACCATGATCGAACCGGCGCAGAAAGCGGCGTCGCTGCCATGAAGTTCAGCCATATCTTCATCCGCCGTCCGATCTTTGCGGCGGTGCTCGCGATTTTCATCGTGATCCTGGGCGCGCTCGCCTATTTGCGGCTGCCCGTCGCGCAGTTTCCGGAGGTTGCGCCGCCGACGGTCACTGTCACCGCGTCCTACCCCGGCGCCAACGCGCAGATCGTCGCCGACACGGTCGCCACGCCCATCGAGCAGGAGATCAACGGCGTCGAGAACATGCTCTACATGTCGTCGCAATCGACCGCCGACGGCAGCGTTTCGATCACCGTCACCTTCGAGCTCGGCACGAATCTCGATCTGGCGCAGGTGCTCGTGCAGAACCGCGTCGCCGTGGCCGAGCCGCGCCTTCCGGTGGAGGTCCGGCAAACGGGCGTGGTCGTGAAGAAGAACACGCCCGACATTCTGATGGTCGTGCATATGCTGTCGCCGGACAACAGCTTCGACCAGCTCTATATCTCGAACTACGCGCTGCTCCAGGTGCGCGACGTGCTTGCGCGCGTCAAAGGCGTCGGCAATGTGAACCTTTTCGGCCTGCGCGAATATTCGATGCGGGCCTGGCTCGACCCCGACAAGATCGCCTCGCTTGGCATGACGGCGACCGAGGTCGTAAGCGCTCTTGAGGCGCAGAACATTCAGGTGGCCGGAGGCGCGCTCGGCCAGCCGCCGATGCCCGTCGATCAGGCGTTCCAGACGAGCCTGCAGCTCAAAGGGCGGCTGGTGAAGCCGGAGGAGTTCGGGGAAATCGTGGTCAAGACCGGAGTGGACGGCCGGTTTACGCGGTTGCGCGATGTGGCGCGCGTCGAGCTGGGCGGCCTCGATTACACGACCAACGGCTTCCTCGACAGCAAGCCCGCCGTCGTGCTTGTCGTCTCGCAAACGCCGGGCGCCAATGCGCTCGACGTCGCGAATTCGGTCAAGCAGACCATGGCCGAGCTGGCGAAGGGCTTTCCGAAGGGGATCGAGCACCGCATCGTCTATAATCCGACCGAGTTTATCCAGCGATCCGTCGACGAGCTGATCAAGACCATCTACGAAGCCGTCGCCCTCGTCGTGATCGTGGTGCTTATCTTCTTGCAAACCTGGCGGGCGACCATCATTCCCGTCGTGGCGATTCCGGTGTCGCTCATCGGCACGTTTTTCGTCATGGCCGCGCTCGGCTTCTCGATCAACAATCTGACGCTGTTCGGCCTCGTCCTTGCGGTCGGCATCGTGGTCGATGACGCCATCGTCGTGGTGGAGAACATCGAGCGCAAGATCGAGGAGGGATTGAGCGCGAAGGAAGCCGCCTTCGCCACCATGAACGAGGTCGGCGTGGCGCTGATCTCCATTGCGCTGGTGCTGTGCGCGGTTTTCATCCCGACTGCCTTTCTTCAAGGCATCGTCGGCCAGTTTTATCGCCAGTTCGCGCTGACCATCGCTGTCGCCACGGTCATCTCGGCCTTCAACTCGCTGACCTTGAGCCCCGCGCTTGGCGCGCTCGTGCTGCAGTCGCGCGAGGAGAGGGAGCGGCCGCGCCGCTTCGGCCTGTCGTTCCTGACGAGCTGGTTCTTCGCGGGCTTCAACCGGGTTTTCGGCGCGCTCGAACATGGCTATTCGCGTTTCGTCGCGCTGACGCTGCGGGTGACGCCGCTGATGCTCGCGATCTACGTCACGCTTATCGGCGCCGCGGCCTATCTCTTCGTAACGGTCCCGAAAGGCTTCATTCCGCAGCAGGACCAGGGCTATCTCGTCGTGTCTTTCAGCCTGCCTTCGGGGTCTTCGCTGTCGCGGACGAGCGAGGTGATCCAAAGGGCGCAGAAAGAGATCCTGGCGACGCCCGGCTTCGCCCACACGCCCGCCTTCGCCGGCTTTTCGGGAGCCACCCGGACCAACGCGCCGGACGTGGGCGCGATCTTCGCCGTCGAATTGCCCTTCGAGGAGCGCGTCAAGCAGGGCCTCACATCGGCGAAACTTGTCGGCGACCTGCGCAAGAAGCTCGGCCAGATCGAGGAGGCGAATATCTTCGTGATCGCGCCGCCCTCGATCCGCGGCATCGGCACCGGCGGCGGCTTTTCGATGTATATCGAGGACCGGCGCGGGCGCGGGCTGCAAATGCTTACGGAGTTGACCTTTGAATTGATGGGCGCCGCCAACAAGACGAAAGGGCTGCAAGCGGTGTTCACCACCTTCACCGCGAACACGCCGCAGATGTTCGTGGACGTGGACCGCGTGCGCGCGCAGATGCTGGACGTGCCGTTGCAGAATGTGTTCGACACGCTGCGCATCTATCTCGGCTCGGCTTACGTGAACGATTTCAACGCCTTCGGCCGCACCTATCGCGTGACGGCGCAGGCGGACGCGCCCTTCCGCATCGATCAGGCCCGGATTTCGCAGCTCAAGGTGCGCAGCGCGAAAGGCGCGATGGTCCAGCTCGGCTCGCTCGCCACCTTCCGCGAAATCGCGGGGCCGCAACGCGCGCCGCGCTATAATCTCTATCCGGCCATCGAACTGCAAGGCACGACGGCGCCCGGCGTCAGCTCCGGCGAGGGCATCCAGATCATGGGCGATCTCGCCGCGCGGACCTTGCCGGACGGCATCACCTACGAATGGACCGACCTTTCATACCAGGAGACGCACCAGGGAACGCCGGCCATCGTCATTTTCGCGCTCGCGGTTCTGTTCGTCTACCTCGCGCTCGCCGCGCAATATGAGAGCTGGAGCCTGCCGCTCGCCATCATCCTGATCGTGCCGATGTGCCTTTTGTCGGCGATTCTCGGCGTGTGGTCGCACGGCTCCGACGTGAACATCCTCACGCAAATCGGCTTTGTCGTGCTGGTCGGCCTTGCGGCGAAAAACGCGATCCTGATCGTGGAGTTCGCGTCTCAGCTTGAAGCGGCCGGCCGCGACCGTTTCCAGGCTGCGATCGAAGCATCCCGCTTGCGCTTGCGCCCGATCCTCATGACTTCGTTCGCTTTTACGCTCGGCGTCGTGCCGCTCTATATCGCGACGGGCGCGGGCTCGGAGATGCGCGTCGCGCTCGGCACGGCCGTGTTCTACGGCATGCTGGGCGTCACGTTTTTCGGCCTGATCTTCACGCCCGTGTTTTATGTGGTGATCCGCAAGGTGTTCGGCGGCGAGCTTCAAGGGCATGGAGTTCCGAAAGGTTCGCCCGCGCCGGCGGAGTAGTAAGCGCGGGGCGAGCTATGCGCCCCCGTGACGCTCGTTGCGCGGACGGCAATGACCCGCAGCCACATGGCGCGTGCGATTGACTGAGACCGAAATCCCGGCGGCGTTCGCGGCTTCGATACCGCCGAAGATTTCAAAGAGACTTGCTCGCGCGAACTGGGTGAAGGATAAGCGCTTCGGCGGCTTGCGAAGCGGAGCTTATTTCTTCAATAATGACTGGGCAGAAGCCAAGCTGCAGCAAAACCGCAACCTGCGGCGCACAAAGGGAGATCGCCATGCAAGACATTCCGAATTTCGCGGAACTTCCCGATTCCATACGCACCATCATGAAGTCGAGCATCGAGCAGGCCAAGAAGGCGTTCGATGCGTTCGCGACTTCGAGCGAAAAGGTGATCCAGAGCGTCGATGCCGGCGCCGTTCCGGGTGCCGACGGCTTGAAGCAGCTGAATGAGAAGATCGCGACATTCACCCGCCAGAACGCCGAATTGAATTTCAACCTCGCCATGCAATTGGCGGATGCGCGCCAGCTGAGCGAGGTCGTGGAGCTGCAAAACGCGCATTTGCGTAACCAGATGGAAAGTTTTAGCCGCCAGTTGGAGGAGCTTCGCGATCTGACCGTGAAAACGGTCAAGGATGGGACAAAGGCCGCCGTCGCCACGGCGCCCGGCTCCATTCCGCCGAATCCGTTTTTCGGCGGCTGATCCGAGAGCTTCCTCAATCCAAGGGCGTTTCCGGCGTTTCGTGACTTAGGTTGCGCCAGAGCGCGCAACCCCCTGCACGCTTTCGTCGCATCGGCGCCGGGACAGCGCGCCCATTTTTGACGCGGAATCGGCACAATCCTTGCTTTTATTAGCTACAGGGCCGGGTGTAAGCGCGGCCGGGTGATGCTGAGTAAAGGGATGGGCCATGAAAAAGCAATCGAGAAGGCGCGAACCGGCGGTCATTCGAGCCTGGACGGAGGAAGACGAAAAAAAGATCACCATTCAGATCGAAGACCGCGACGGCGGCGCGCTCGCCTTCATCCAGCTCACCCCCGATAAAGCAGCCGAGTTTTCCGATTGCCTCGCCGTTTACGCGGCCAAGCTCAAGATGGCGTCGCGCGAAAAAGGCGCCGCGCGCAACACCGCGATGGGGCGGACGCCGCTACTTTGCTGAAGCGCCGCCCACGCTTTTTGTCATTATTTTCCTTCATTGCTTGCGGTGCAGCGGCGCGGCGGGTATATAGGGTCCGCTATGGTTTCGGAGTGTAGCGCAGCCTGGTAGCGCACCTCGTTCGGGACGAGGGGGTCGAGTGTTCGAATCACTCCACTCCGACCATTTGCGGACCGCACTTCCCCTCTTTCGTCTGTCTTATACGGATCGCCACGCGACACTTTTGCTAGGGCGTGTGGTATCAGGACACCGCCAAAACCGCTGCTTTTTGCAAAACGAACCCAATAGAGTTAATCGCCCGTGTACGCGCGAGTGGCGCGCGCCAGGCCGATTTACGGCTTCGGTCCGGCATACGCAACGCGGCCCGTCTACCACTCCGCCGGCTCGCCGCGGCGGAAGAAGCCGCCGGCCGGGCCGTCCGCTGCGATGGAGATGAGGTCGGCGATCTCGCGTGCAGGCTCCGACGGATCGCGCGCCGCCTCAGCCCCGCCCATGTCTGTGCGCACCCAGCCGGGGCACAGGCTGTTCACCTTCACATTGCCGCTCTTGCCGAGTTCAGCGGCGAGGATGCGCGTGAAGCCGTTCAGCGCCAGCTTCGCCATCCTGTACGAAGGATACCCGCCGCCCATGTCCGCGATGGCGCCAAGCCCGGACGAGACGTTGACGACGCGGCCATAGCCTCGGCTCTGCATGCCGGGAACCACGAGCTGGCACAGCCGTATCGCGCCGATCAGGTTCACATCGAGCGTGCGCCGGAGGTCCGCCTCGGCAAGCTCAAGCACCGGCGTGCTGTGGTCGAGCAGAATGCCGGCGTTGTTGATCAGGCCGTCCAAGCGGCCGAATTCGCTCTCCGTCCGCTCGACGAAGGTGCGGCAGCTCTCGCCATCGGCGACATCGAGCGGCAGCACGCTCACGCCTTCAATCACAGGCATTTTCCCCGGATCGCGCACGCCCGCCACCACCTTCGCGCCGCGACCTGCAAGCTCATGCGCGGTTGCGAGCCCTATGCCCCGGTTCGCCCCGGTGAGCAGGATGACTTTCCCTTTGGCGTCTTCGACTGGCAGCGGCATGACATTTCCCCATTCATCGAGCGATTACCGCAGGCTAACACGAATAACGCGCATTTGCTTCGCGCGGCGGCGGGAACTTGTTCGCTCAGGCTCGCGTTATCGCCGGCAGCGTCAAGCATGACGACTTGACGTGGGGGAGTGCGCCCGGCGGCGCGAAAGCTTTGGAGGTCCGAGTATGGCGCCCCGCCCCTATTGGAAAGGCTATCTCAAGCTCTCGCTCGTGTCATGTGCGGTCGCGCTTTACCCCGCGACGTCCAGAAGCGAGCGCATTTCGTTCCATTGGCTCAATCGAGGGACTGGCGCCCGCCTGCGTCAGCTCATGGTCGATGCCGATACGAACGAGCCGGTGGAGCGCGAGGACCGCGTGCGCGGCTACCAGGTCGCGAAGAACGATTACCTCATGATCGAGGAACAGGACCTCGACGCGGTGGAGATCGAAAGCTCGCACACCATCGAAATCGAGCGGTTTGCGCCGAGGGCCGAGATCGACCCCGTCTATTTCGACAGCGCCTATTACCTCGCGCCGAACGACAAGGTGGCGGAAGAGGCGTTCGCCGTGATCCGCGAAGCGATGGCGGCGCAGGGCGTGGCCGGACTCGGCCGCGCGGTCATTTCGAGGCGCGAGCGCCTGTTCATGCTGGAGCCTCGGCACAACGGCCTGCTCGCGACCTCGCTGCATTACAATTACGAGGTGCGGGAGGACCGCGCCTATTTCGACGAAATCCCGGAGATCGAGATCCCCGGCGAGATGCTCGACCTCGCCAAGCACATCATCGAGACCAAGCTGGGCCATTTCGACATGGCGAAATTCGAGGACCGCTACGAGAACGCGCTGATCGAAATGATCCGCGCCAAGCAGGCGGGGCGGCCCGTGGAGGCCACGAGAGCGCCGCAACCGACGAACGTCATCAACCTCATGGATGCGCTGCGCAAATCCATCGCGGCCGAGAAGGGCGGCATGAAAGAGCCGGCGCCGCGCGCGGATGAGGAGCAGGAACGGCCGAAGCCGGCTCGCAGGGCGGTCAAAGCGCCCGCGGGCGAGACAAGTCGCATGAAGAGCGCCGCAGAAGCGAGGCCGGAGCCTCGGCGGACCGGTAAGACAGACGGCGGCGACGCCAAGCCGCCTGAAGCTCCAACCCGCGCCAAGCCCGCCCGCAAGACGGCGGGACGCGGCTGATGCCGCGCTCCGCGACTTCGCCCACCTCCAAGGGCGCCGCCCGCAAGGAGGCTGCGCGCGCGTCCGCAAAGGGCGATCTCAGCCGCTACCGGCAGATGCGCGATTTCTCGAAGACGCCGGAGCCGAGCGGCGCGCGCGCGGCCGGGCCTTCGCCCGCGCTCCGCTTCGTCATCCAGAAACACGCCGCGCGCAGGCTGCACTACGATCTGCGGCTGGAACTTGACGGCGTCTACAAGAGCTGGGCCGTGACGAAAGGGCCGAGCCTCGACCCACAGGTTAAGCGCCTCGCCGTGCATGTTGAGGATCACCCCATTGACTACGGCGATTTCGAAGGCGTCATCCCGCAAGGCGAATATGGCGGCGGGACCGTGATGATCTGGGATCGCGGCTTCTGGCGGCCGGACGGCGACCCGGCGCAAGGCTACGCCAAGGGCCATCTCGCATTCGACCTCGATGGCGACAAGCTGCATGGCCGCTGGCATCTCGTCCGCACAAAGCCTGGGCCCGGCCAGGAGAAGGAGCAGTGGCTGCTTTTCAAGGCGGACGACGCTGACGCGCATCCGGGCGGCGGCGACATTCTGGAGGAGGCGCCGGATTCGGTCGCGACGGGGCGCAGCATGGACGAGATCGCGAGCGACGAGGCGGCGGTTTGGTCGTCGCACGGCGGCCTTGTGAAGGGCGAGCTTTCTCGGGTCGGCGCACCCCCTCACCCTGTCCCTCTTGCGCCGGAAAATGGATCGCCGGTTCGAAGGGCGCCGCCGAACGCCCTCTCCAATCTGCCTTCGCTCACAGATGCGGACATTCCAGTTCTCCGAGCTCGCAAAGGCGAGTTTGCGCGGGAGAGTGGCGCCGCGGTGGTAAAACCCGCGTCAATCAAAGGCGCGGAGAAGGCCGTGTTCCCCGGCTTCATCGAGCCGTGCCTCGCGCTGCTCGTCGAAAAGCCGCCCGAAGGCGACGGCTGGCTCCACGAAATCAAGTTCGACGGCTACCGGCTTATGGCGCCGATCGAAGGCGGGTGCGTCCGGCTCATGACGCGGAGCGGGCTCGACTGGACTGCGCGCTTCCCGTCCATCGCCGGCGCATTCGCGGATTTCCCGGCAAAATCCGCAATCGTGGATGGCGAGGCCGCCGTCCTGGACGAAAACGGCGTGTCGAGCTTCGCCGCGCTGCAGGAGGCGCTATCCGACGGCAAGGCGGCGTCCGCCGTCCACTTCGCCTTCGATCTTCTTTATCTCGATGGCTATAGCCTGCGCGAGACGGCGCTTGAGGATCGCAAGGATGCGCTCGCCCGCCTTCTCGCCGCGCATCGCCATCCGGCGCTCCGCTATTCCGAGCATGTCATCGGCGAAGGGCCTGCCATGCTCGACCACGCCTGCCGCCTCGGCCTCGAAGGCGTTGTCGGCAAGCGCCGGAATGCGCCGTACCGTTCCGGGCGCCACGGCGAATGGGTCAAGTGCAAATGCGCGAACCGCGAAGAGTTCGTCGCCGGCGGTTATGCGCCCTCGACCGCGACGCGCGGCGCGGTCGGCTCGCTCGCGCTCGGCGCCTACGAGGACGGCAAGCTTATCTACGCCGGGCGCACAGGCACCGGCTTCACGCAGAAATCGGCGCAGACGCTGTTCAAGCAGCTGCAGCCCTTGCGCCGAACCGGGTCGCCATTCGCGAACGCGCTTTCCGCCGAAGAGCGGCGCGGGCTCGTTTTTGTGGAGCCGAAGCTTGTCGCGGAGGTCGAGTTCCGCGGCTGGACGGGCGATAAGCGCTTGCGCCATGCCGCGTTCAAGGGCCTGCGCGAGGACAAACCCGCATCGGAGGTGACGCTCGAAATGCCGCGCCCGGAGCCGGGCGGCGAAAAGCCGTCGACAAAACCGCCCTCGAAAAAGAAGGAAGCGAAGCCTTCCACGAAGCCGTCGCGAAGCGGCGAGACCGAGTTCGCCGGCGTGCAACTCACCCATCCGGACCGCGTACTCTGGGCGGAGCAGGGGCTGACCAAGCTCGGCCTCGCCGAATATTACGCCGAAGTCGCCGACTATATCCTGCCGCATATCGTGGGCCGGCCGCTCGCGCTGGTTCGCTGCCCGAATGGCGACAAGGGCGACTGCTTCTACCAAAAGCACGCCTTCGCGGGGCTAACCGGCGACGTCGAGATCGCGCATGTCGCGGAAGAAGGCGGCGCCGCCGAGGAAGCCATTGTCATCCATGACCTTCGCGGCCTCATCGCCCTCGTTCAGGCCAGCGTGCTCGAAATCCACCCCTGGGGCGCCCGCATCGAGGACGTGGATCGGCCGGACCGGCTCATTTTCGATCTGGACCCGGGAGAGGGCGTCGAATGGGGCGCCGTGATCGAAGCGGCGCTCGACGTGCGGCGGCGGCTTCTGGACCTCGGCGTCGAAAGCTATGTGAAGACTTCAGGCGGCAAAGGCTTGCATGTCGTGTCGCCGCTCGCGCCGGAGGCTGGATGGGATGAGCTGAAGGCGTTCGCTCATGGCGTGGCGCTCGCCATGGAGCGAGAGGCGCCGTCGAAATACATCTCGACCATGGCCAAGAAGGCGCGCGGCGGGAAGATCTTCATCGATTATCTGCGAAACGGGCGCGGCGCTACCGCTGTCGCAGCCTATTCCACAAGGGCGCGGCCCGGCGCGCCCGTTTCTACGCCCGTGGGATGGGAAGAGCTTGGCCCCGCGCTTACGCCCGCCCGCTTCACCGTCGAGAACATTGGGCGGCGGCTTGCAGCGCTGGCGTCCGATCCGTGGGAGGGCTTTTTCACACGCCCGCAAAGGATCGGCGGGGCGCTCGCCGCCGGCAAGCAAGATGCGCCGCGCCGCTCGCGCCGGCCATAACGCGAGCGCCCGGTGCGTAGGAAGCGCTAATTGGAGACGCCCGCAAAGCGCACGAAGGGAAGCTCGCGCAGCTCCGAAGAGTTTGGCCGGTACATCTCTATGATGCCGACCGAAGGCTTGGCGGATTTGCCCTTCGCGAGTTCCGGATCGAAGAGGCTTTGCGGCAAACCCATCGGCGTCGCGCCCAGTTCGGACAGCGCTTTCGACGTCCCGGATATGGCCGCGCCCTGCGGCGCCGCGGCGTCGGCTCGCTGCGGCAAAGCCAAGCCAGTAAGTCCATCGACGCCGTCCATGCGGTCCGCCTTGATAAGGATGTCGCTTGTGAGCGCAAAGTGCGAAGCCCTGGATTCCTGGACTATAAAGGCGTTTGCTTCGAAGATCTCGACAGGCTGCGCCTCCGAGCGCGCTGTCTCGAACATCTTGCTCACCCACGTCCTGTCGTCGCCCAGCGCGTTGTGCCGCGCGATCGCGAGCAGCCCCAGACCGTCGCCGGCGACCCGCGTCACCCCTTCGCCACGCCAGAGGAGATCGCCCAACAGCGCCTGTGCGGGGGCATAGCCCTTCTTACTCGCGGTCAGGAGCCACTGCGCCGCCACGCGCGTGTTCTTGGTCACGCCATCGCCGCTCAAAAGAAGCTTCGCAAGCTCGACCTGCGCAACAGGGTCGCCGAAATAGCTGGCGGCATGATGCAGGAAGCTGAAAGCCTGCGCTGGATTGGATTCGACCTGCCCTTCCGGCACGCCATTCTTATAAAGCCGAGCCAGTTCGAGAAAAGCGGCCGACACATAAGGACTGCGCGTGTCGTGAGCGCCGATGTCCTGGAATTCGCTCACGATCCCCCGGAAATAGGAGAGCGCGACGAGTTCATTCTTGTTTACCCCCTGGCCGAAAGCCAGACGCCGGCCCATTTCGACGCGAGCCGCGAGATCGCCTTTGCCAGCGGCGGCGGAAAGGTCGGCGACGCTCGGCTTTGCTACGGATTCCGGCGCGCCCGCGGGCTGAATGACGGCCGTTGACATCTCCGCCTCGCGCAGGATCGCGACATGCAGCGCGACGAGGCCGATGGCCACTCCGCAAAAGAGGAGGGGGATGAGCGCAACCCTCAAAAGCCGAAATTTGCTAAATGTTTTCATGGCGCACAACTTCTACGCTTGTTTCCAGACGCGTAACAGCTTCAAGCCGACCCCGCTGAGGTTGTTGCGCATCATACAATAATGCGCTGCGGTTGTAGTGTTTTTTAGGCCGAGTTCGGGCATTCCGACGGCGGAGGAACGACATTTCTGCCACATCTGCTACCTGGGCCTTAAGTCTTTCAACGATTGTTTGTTCCACCGGGCGCGCGCCGGCGCGAAATATGCCGAAAGCTGTGATAGCATTGCCACAAGTTACGTGGGCGAAGACCGGAGAGGAGTGCGGCCGGCATGAACCGGCGGCAACAAAGAATCGCGATTGCCGCGACGTATCGAACTCAAGAATATCCAAAACAGCACCCTCCACCAGCGCGAGCTGGCTCCCGCGGAGATATGATTTGTCTGGAAAGAAGCGCCGGATTACGCAAAACCGTCGGCTACTTCGGTGACCTCTCTTACACCTTGCCCGAAGATTCTGTGTCTCCGTTGAAGGCAATGTGTTCCTGGTTTATGGCCTAAACGGGGCGGCAATGCCTCACTACGTGCCATTTCAGCAACAGACGAGCAGGAAGCGGCATACCTCAAGTTGCGGAGCCTCAAAAGCGCAGGCTGCATGGCGGGAATGCGGCGGGACGGAAGGCGGCCCGGTTGCGGGTTTTTTCGAAGCGATGAAACAGGGCTGCCCACGATGAACTATGGCGCGGTTTCGCTCGCCTTTCTGTCCGCGGCGCTGTTCTTCGGCGCGGCCGATCCGGCCGTGCTGGCGGGACATCTCTATTGCGGCGCGGGCCTGGGCGGCGCGCTTCTACGCCGGTTGCGGCAGTGAGCGCTTTGACCGCAAGCGCCGTTCATATTAATATTTAAGGCTTCCCCCGTAGTGTGAGCGGCGGGGCCAAGCTATCGTTTTAGGTGCGTTGTTCGTGATGCGGTTTGTACTAGACGCTCTGCCTTCCGACGATTATGCAAAGGCTTCCGCGCCTTATCCCTCCCGGCCTTATCTTCCGCTGCCCGCGCAAAGAAAGCGCGTGGCCGTGACGGCGGCGTCGGCCGGGTCGCTGATCGCGTCCTGCCACGGGCTCATCCTCGACATGGTGAATCGCGGCCATCGCGTTTTCGCGTTCGCGCCCGAGCTTGACAACAACGATTTCCGCATTCTTTCGCACATCGGCGCCGAGGCGTATTCGCTGCCCCCGCGGCTTGCGCTCTGGGACAAATACCGCCGCATGCGGGAACTCAGCACCATCTTCGGCGACGTGGATCCGCATGTCGTCCTTGTGGAGTTGGCGCGAAACGGCGCCGAAAGCGTCGCGGCTGCGAAGATCGCGCGCATTCCGCATGTGGTGACGACGGTGCCGAGCCTCGGCCCCGCGTTCATGGAGGCGGCCGGCGCCTCATCGTGGGCGCAGCGCCAAGCCTTGAAGACGGTCTACCGGACCATCTTCGCCTGGAGCGACGCCGTCATCTTCCACAGCGCGCACGACCGCAAATACGCGCAGTCGCACAATCTTATGCCGTCGAACAAGACGCAGCTGACGGTCGGCGGCTGGGGCGAGGACTTGAACCGCAATGTCCAGCGCCCGCTCCCGCCGCTCGACCGAGGCGTGCTCTTCCTGATGGCGACGCCGCTCGACCGGCTGCAGGGCGTGATAGAGTATTGCGAGGCGGCGAAGGCGATGCGGCTGAAGGCGCGGCGCGCGCGCTTCTTCCTGACCAGCACTCCCGGCGAGGCCGCGTCGCCCATGCCGAAGGCGGAGCTGCGCCAATACAAGGAGTTCGTGCAATATGTCGGCCCGGTCGATGACGCCGGCCCGCTCATTCAGCGATGTCATGTAATCGTGTCGCCGTCCTACGGCAACGGCGCGCCGCGCTCGCTTTTCCAGGCTTTGGCGCTCGGGCGGCCCATCATCACGACGGACACGCGAAGCTGCCGCGATTTCGTGCAGCAGGGCTTGAACGGATACCGCATCGCCGTGCGCGACGAAGGCTCGCTGGTTCGCGCGATGATCCAAATGCTGCAAAGGCCCGATCTCATTCCGCTGATGTCCGAGGAGAGCAGGCGGCAGGCGCTGCGCTTCTACGATATGAACGCGGTCAACTCGCTCCTGCTCGAAGCCCTCGGCCTCTAATTAGCTGGTTTTGTTGAAGCGAAGACAAACATAAATTTAGCCTGCGCCGGGGGCTTGCCTCTTGCGTTTCAAGGCGTATGCGGTCAAGGTTCCCGCGCAATCCATGCAAAAACGCGAACCTTAGTGTCCAGCGGAATAAGAACTTAAGATGACGGTTAGGGTAACAATCAACGGCAAGCTCGTGCGCGTGCTCTCATGGTACGATAATGAGCGGGGCTTCTCCTGCCGCATGTGCGATACGGCTGTCGCGATTGGCAAGCTCCTGTAAAACATGGACGGCAAGACTTGCGGGCTGATCTCCATCATTCCGCCCGCTCTCGAAGCAGAGTGGGCGGCAAGACTGCCTGAGTTCGCAAGCCGGTTCAAGCCAGCCGCCCTGATCCTCGAAGCATCGTCGAGAAAAGCTGCCGCCGAGTTGATCGCGAAGGCGGCGCCGCTCGAGTTGGCGGTGCTTTTCGCGGATGCGGTGGACGCAGCGCGGGAAGCCGGCGCGAGCGGCGTCTATTTCCCGGCGCCGGAGGCCGGCGTATCTGCCGCCCGCCAGAAGCTTGGCGCCGGCGCGATCATTGGCGCGGCCTGCGGACTGAGCCGCCACGCCGCGTTGGAATCCGGGGAGGCCGGCGCGGATTTCGTCGCTTTCGATGCGTCCGAACCCGACAGCCTCGCGCAAGCCATCGCTCTTTCGCAATGGTGGGACGAGATCACCGGCATTCCTTCCGCACTTTTCCTCGGCAAAGCCCGCCCGCCAGGCGCCGCACTCCAAGAGGCGCGCCCCGACTTCCTTATCCTCGAAGAATCCGGGCTTTCCGGGGAAAGCCTTACTTTTGCAACAGAGTTAGGCTTGCAAAGTCAAAAGTGACTTGATCGGGCGGGAGGAAGATATGATCGGGCCAAGGCTGTTGCTGGCGACAGCGTTTTTCGGCTGCGCCTTAAGCGCCGCGTCATGTGCTTTCGGGGCCGCGCAAAAGCAGGCGCCTCCGCCGAAGGCCGAATGGTCGACAACCGAGGTTCCCACAGTCGTCCCCGATCCCGCTTATGCGGCCTACGACTCCGGAAATTTCGAGCTGGCGCTGAAGCTCGCCAACGAAGCGGCGGGGCGCGGCGAGGTCCAGTCCTACACGCTCATCGGCGACATTTACGAACAAGGTCTCGGCGTAAAGCAGGACCTCCTCAAGGCCGCAGAGTGGTACACGAAGGGCGCCGTCGCCGGAGACATGCACGCGCAATTCCGGCTCGGCCTGATGCTGGCGGAGGGGCGCGGGCTCAAGAAAGACAAGAAAAAGGCCGCCGATTTCTTCGAAGCCGCCGCCAATCAGGGGCATGCGCTCGCCGCCTACAATCTTGCGCAATCCTATGTGGAGGGCTGGGCGCGCCCTCAGGACATGCAGAAAGCCGCTTATTGGCTCGAAAAGGCGGCCGAAAAGGATCACACGCAGGCCATGTACGATCTTGCGACGCTCTATCGCAACGGGGCGGGCGTGCCGAAGGATGAGGCGAAGGCCGCGGCGTTGCTCGCGAAGGCCGCGGAAGCCGGACATGCGGCGGCGCAAGTCGAGTACGCCATCATGCTGGCGAACGGCAAGGGCGTGCCGAAAAGCGAGGCGGAGGCGGTCAGGGTCCTCAAGTCGGCGGCGGAGCGAGGCAATCCGGTGGCGCAAAATCGCCTCGCCAGGGCCTATTCGGCGGGCTTCGGCATCGCTCCGGACCGCGTGGAGGCCTGCAAGTGGCATCTCATCGCCCGCGCCGCGGGAGAGGCCGATCTCAAACTGGATTTGCTGCTCATGTCGCTGAAGCCGGACGAGCGCAAAAAGGCCGAGACGGAAGCGAACAAGTGGCGCGAAGCCCAGGCTGCCGCCGGGCGTTGATCCGAGCGCGCTGAAAGCCTTGAATTTCCGGAGCCGGCTCATTTGCAGAAGGCGGCGCAGCCGGAAAACAGCGCCTTGGGGAACGCCGGCAAACAACGGCTAGCCAACGGCAAAATCCGCATGTATATCTTGCGCTACAGAACACTCGCGGGAAGCGCTCCTTTGGACGAGAACCCAAAGGAAGCGTTTTCCGCTTTCTATATGGAGTTGGACGCAGATGGCAGTTCCTAAGAGAAAAGTCTCCCCCATGAAACGGGGCAACCGGCGTTCGGCGGACGCGCTTGTGGCGCCGGCTTATGTCGAGGACAAGGAGTCCGGCGAGTTGCGCCGCCCGCACCATATCGACCTCAAGTCCGGGAAGTATCGCGGCCGTCAGGTTCTCAAGCCGCAAGAAGAGATTTGACCGGGCGTCTTCGCAGGCCGGACGCCAGTTCGCCGCCTCCGGTCACTTGAGGATGAGCCCGCGGCGGGTTGTTTCCCGGGCTTGAGAGCCGGGTGGATTGCGATTGCAAGCGCAATCCGTTTCCTCTTTTTTTGACGTGTTGCCGAACCTCTGAGAGCGCGCTGTTCGTTCGCCCCGGCCCAATCGCCAGGCGCCCCGTTACCTAAAGCCGCCTTCGTGCGGCGGCGCGGCATTCCGCTCGAAGGATCGGTACTGGCGAGGCTTTTTCCGTTGGCTGTCATGACATCCGAGGAGTTGTTGATACCCGCGAGGACTGCGCAAAGGGCTGGCGCCGCTCCGTTGGAGGCGGCTGCGGCGGTCGAAATCGGCCTGACCGCGGCCATCGTCTCCATGATCGGCGGAGAGCCGCAAATCCTGACTGTCTCGCCGGGCGCCTCGCAGGCTCCGGGTTCGCCTCCCGCACTGCCCTTCGGCCTTTTCACGCCTCTGAAGCACCGGACGCTGGAGATCGGCCTCCGCGATTGGGTGAAGGATCAGTCCGGCGTCGATCTCGGCTATGTCGAGCAGCTCTACACATTCGGCGACCGCGGCCGTCACGCCAGACCGGGCGACGAGGGGCTGCACGTGGTTTCCATCGGCTACCTCGCCTTGACGCGCAACGAGGAAGCGCCCCGAAGCATGGGGGTGAAGTGGGGCGCTTGGTATGCCCATCTTCCCTGGGAGGATTGGCGCGAGGGCAAGCCGGAGATTTTGACGCGGGAGATCGAGCCGAGGCTTGAAGAATGGGCCGGTCGCACCGATCCTCCCGGCGCACCGCGGCGCCCATTGGCGCGAACGGATAGGCTTCGCATGTGTTTCGGTCAGTCCGTGCCCTGGGACGACGAGAAAGTGCTCGACCGCTACGAGCTGTTGTACGAAGCTGGCTTGATCGCGGAAGCCGCTCGCGATGGCCGCAGGGCCGCGAAGAATTGGCCGGGCCTTCCACAGTTTGGGCTGCCGATGATGTACGACCATCGCCGCATCCTGGCGACCGCGATGAGCAGGCTCCGCGGCAAACTCAAATACCGCCCGGTGATTTTCGAGCTCATGCCCGAAACGTTCACGCTTTTCGACCTGCAGCGCGTCGTCGAAGCGATCCTCGGCAGCTATCTGCACAAGCAGAACTTCAGGCGGCTTGTGGAGAGCGCGGGACTTGTCGAGCCGACCGGAGAGACGGCGGCGCGAACGGGAGGGCGTCCGGCGCGAATTTATAGGTTCCGGCGAAATGTGCTGCTTGAGCGTCCGGCGCCTGGATTTAGGGTCAGGGTTCAGAACGTTGTGCGTACAACTTCGTCGTGCTGACCGTTGCTCTGTTAACACTGTGCATAAGATTCAATGGGAAATCCCCAGAATCGATGGAATTAACCTCTTTGAAAGCTTCCTAAAATCGGCGCATTTTGATAATATTTAGGTGTCGGTGGAGTAAGTTTCACGCGCAGAGGTTGCCCCGGAACGCAGTTGCGGCAGGAACCATATCGCAGGCGCCGTTCAGAGAAGCCTGCTTAAAGGATCACTATTCAGGCATGGCTTGAATTGGCCCTTGGGGCTGGGAGGCTATTTTATTCCGGTAATATATGGCGAGGCGCGGGCTACGGCGAGTTGGAAGAAACCACCTAACCAGACAACAAAAAAGTGAGAGCGAGTATGCCTGAGAAGAAAAGCTGTCAACAACGCTTCGGCTTCGAGACCAACCAGTATGTGGTTTATCCGACGCACGGCGTGGGGCGAATTGTTGCGATTGAGGAACAGGAAATCGCCGGCTGCAAGCTCGAACTTTTCGTCATCAATTTCGAAAAGGACAAAATGACGCTGCGCGTGCCGACCTCGAAGACGCAAAGCGCCGGAATGCGCAAATTGTCGGACGATGCGGTTCTCACTCGCGCGCTCGAGACGCTGCGCGGCCGCGCCCGCGTAAAGCGCACGATGTGGAGCCGCCGCGCCCAGGAGTATGAGGCGAAGATCAATTCCGGGGATCTGATCACGATTGCGGAGGTCGTGCGCGATCTTTACCGGTCCGATGCGCAGCCTGAGCAATCCTATTCCGAGCGCCAGCTTTATGAGGCCGCCCTGGACCGGATGGCGCGCGAAATCGCGGCCGCCCAGGATGTCGACGAATCGATCGCCATCCAGAAGGTCGCCGAAGCCTTGACGAAAGGCGGCCGCATGCAGCGCAAGCACGAGGGCAAGCCCGATGAGGAAGGCAAGAAGGAAGCGGCATAACAGCAGCTTCGCCTGTTTCCTCTATTTCGATTTGCGTGGCGCGCGATCATCCGGCTGATCGCCAATCAGCTCGATTTCTTCCGGCTGTGTGATAGACATTTCCGGCCCTTTTTTTCGCTCGATCCACCCCCGGACGCGAACGAATCGTGCCTGCCACTGTTCGAGCGCTTGTCCGCCGAGTTGCTTTCGCGCAGCGGGCTCGATCACAGCGGTAAAGTCGAACTTGCCTTCCGCGCCGAAGTGGAGAACCGCGCGTCCGCCGGTTTGCGTGATCCGATCGATTTTGCCTTCGACGATTTGATAGGTCTGAACAAGGTTTGAAATCGAGCGCGCGTCCCGCGCCGCCAGCACCTTGAAGAGCGCAATCCCCCAATGGCCGCGCTTTTCGTCGCGCGCCGCGGCCTCAAACGACATCAGCTGCCGCGAGCAGGAATGGTTGTCGGCTTGGGGAAACGCCTGGGCGAGGCCGGCGCTGACGAGCCCTTCCTGAAGCCAGAGGGGCGCCTCGCCAACCACGAAAACATGCGCGGTATAGACGCCGTAACGGTCCCGCGAGGCGCCGCTATACTTGACTTCGACCCTCCGTCCAAGCGCCGCCGACCGCAGAAAGGCGGTGGCGGCCGACGAAGGATCGTAGCCCGCAGATTGCGCCGGAGAAGGCGTCGCCACTTCCGCCAAGCGCACGAAACGGCCGTCAGCCAAACGAAGCGTCAGCGGACCGGCTATCGCAAGAACGGTGCTTTCGCCGCCGGACGTCAGCTGGCACGTATCGCCGCCAGCCTGCCGGCGCTGGCCGTAAGCTTCGCTGCCCGGCGGCAGGATCAGCCAAACCGAAAACAGAACCGCGAGACGGAAGCGTTGCGGCGACAGCGGAACACGGCGCGTCGGCATTCCGTTTCTCTACGGATTATCCCGCCTCGGCTCAAGCCCTAAGAGTGGCGGCGGCGCGCATTCGCGACCGCCCGCACGATCCGGCGCCTGACGGCGATAGACTGTTGACGTTTATTGAAAGCGCGTTCTAATGAAGGGGTCGCGTCCTCGTAGCTCAGCAGGATAGAGCACCAAATTCCTAATCTGGGGGTCACAGGTTCGAATCCTGTCGGGGACGCCAGTAAAATCAATAGCTTGGCACCGGTCATCGCCGGGGAGTGCTTCAGAAAATAGGCACTGTGTAGGAACCACAAAAGCCAACTGGAGCGGTTACAAATAGACTCGGCCTCGCCCGAAGCGTAATGTTCGGGCCGATAATTTTTGCGTATTCGGACGCGGTTACGCTGGCGGCGATCCGCCAAACCCTCGAAGCCGCTGGCATCAAATTCACAGATACCGGCGAGTTCCTGCCGCCGAAGAAGTGAAAGCAGGCCTTGTGACAAGCTGGCGGATCTGGCTGACGTCATTGGGCAGAGGCGGCGGCCTTCTAAGGAAACTCGTTGCAATTTGCGGCGCGAGTCACTACCTTCTTTTCGTAACCCACCTGCAGCGTGCTGCAGGCCCAGAGGCCGTTTGAGCGCAAGCTCCAGCGGCCTTATGCTTTTAAAGGGCCTCTGAAGTGCGCACCATCGTCTACATCGACGGCTTCAACCTCTATTACCGGGCTCTTAAGGGAACGGCGCATAAGTGGCTCGATATAGCCTCCATGGCTCGCGCTGTCCTGCCTGCGGCTCATATAATTGTTCGCGTCAATTACTACACCGCACGCGTATCAGGCCGCACCGATCCCGACGCGCCAAGACGCCAGCACGCATATTTGCGTGCGCTCGAAACTCTGCCGGATGTGAACCTGCATTTTGGCAACTTTCTTGTTAGCAAAAAATGGGCGGGGCTGGTCCAACCACCTGACTTCCGCCCGCAGGTCGCCCTACCAGCCGGACCGGCGCCGCAGGTTGCGTTTGTTTGGAAGACTGAGGAGAAAGGTTCGGACGTAAATCTTGGCGTCCATTTGGTTCGAGACGCTCTTGTCGGCGCCTTTGATGCCGCCGCGGTGCTGACCAACGATACAGACTTGCTGGAACCGATCCGCATTGTCGTCGCCGAAATTGGCCTTCCGGTCATCCTGCTGAGCCCGGTGGCAAAACCAGCCGCCTCACTTTGTCAGACTGTCGGTCCGGCGAACGTCCGCCATGTTGTTCCCTATCTTGGACCGTGCCAGCTTCCCAATCCGATCATTGTCCCCGGAAAACCGGAAATCCGAAAACCCGCAACGTGGTAGCGCGCGACAAAGCGGTGACGGCCGCGCGCAGGTGGCGCGCATCCAAGCGCGCGCGATACGGACGGCGTGGAGCAGATGGGAAATTCAAGTCTGCGGGTGACGCGGCGAGTTTTGCTATTCCAGAGCAGATCGCGCATCAATCTCAATCGCGCCTGTTTCGTCGAGCCGAAGGCGAGTAAGAACCGCGTGATGAGGCCTCGGCAAAGCCGAATGTAGGCCTACATTACACATCTTGCCATCCGCATCTTCTAAATTCTCAGAAACTCTCTGAAAATCTCAGAGCCGTTTAGAGCCGTTCTGGAAAACTCTGAAATTCTCGCAAACTCTTTGAAATTCTCCGACATTCTGGGAGCCGATCGAAAAAAGTCTGAAAATGTTGGAGCAGAACTCGGCCGAACCCGTGGTTATGCTTTAGACACTATGATAGCGTTCAGACCATCAGCGTTTGGAGAGCGCCGTGGCCGAAAAGGGAACAGATAGAGCGAGGTGGGGAGAGGCTCGACATTCGTTTCGTGTGCTCGCAGCCGAGATATTGGCCGACCTCGATACGTCGGCGAGCAAGAAGCAAGTTTATGAGAAGCACCGGGCTCGTTTGAGGATGAGCTACGTCACATTCACACGCTGGGTTCGTGCTCACCAGAAACGTCGCGATTGTGTCTTGCATGCCACGCTCGAGGCTCCCTCTGGTCGCGGGGCTGCCCCGCACCAAGCGCCAGTGCTTCACGAGAGGCCGAGACCTTATAAGCAGAGTTCCGGACCGCTTATCGTGCGGTCCGAGAAAGAGAGAACCTTTCACTGGGACCCGACGGAAGCGTTCGACAAGAAGTTCGATTGACCGGGTGCTACAGCACGAAATGGACCACACGCGATGGGTGCGAACTTTTTCTGAGCGGCCAGCCCCGCAAATGCTCGATCATAGCTGGAAGCGTTCAACCGAAAAGTTCGACAAAGACATCCGCACGCGAATGATCGCAAATTATTGGTGACAGTAACAAAGAAGCTGCCCCTGCCTTCCTGCCGCCGCTTCCTAGATCAGCACGGCCAACGCCAACGATCAGTCTTTCACTATATCCCATTAGCCGACAGCAGGGCCGCCCTTTACGAACATCTTGCGACCTGCATGGCGCGCGTCCGCATTTGAGGGCACTGCGGTTATGGCGGGCCTGCTTTTCGCGGTTCAAAAATCGTCCCACCTCGGCCGGTCGCCAAAATAGAAAGCGAGAAAATTAATCAGCAGCCGCGTCTTTGCCGCGAGATAGCGATGGCTGCGGCCAGGGGTCTCGACAACGCTTGTGCGACAGCGCGCGGCGTGCGCTGTGCGAGGCGGGAAGCGCAGGCGTAGCAGCGTCAGGCTCCTCCACCTTAACCGGCACAAAGCAGCGCAGGCAACAGAAGCCATGGATACCCCGGGCAGTTCGATCCGCGTCACCCGCGCAAGGCAGCCGTCAGGGGTCGCTCACCCTTTCAAGCTAAGGTTCGAAGTTGATCCTGCACAGCGCATGCCCATCGATAAGAGCGTCTCGTGACAGGCAGAAGCACGATAAAGGTCGCCGCCCTCTGATTATAGCCGATGAAATGTAGCAAGACGCAGGGTCGGAAACTACTCAGACCCAGCTGACTGTTTCGACCAGCCGAGGTGAGGATCAGGTCTTGATCTCGTGCGACACATTCATTTTTCCCTGACGCCTGGCGACAGCGTCCCGGTAACCGCTTGGACTTTGCGGCTTTACGAATAATGCGATGACGGTGGGGTGCGCATGGCGCAGCCGCCGTTCCAATTCAACGACCCTGACCTCGATGTCGGACGTTCTCAGTTCATCCGCAAATTCCAGACTGAGAGCGACGGCGATCTGCTGCGGCGCGAGATGGATAGTGAGAATTCCGTTGGCGTGGTCAACACCATCCATCTCGGTGGCAAGGCCCATGATGGACTCCACGATAAGCGGATCCGCAGATTCGCCGATGAGCAGACCCTTCGTTTCCTTCGCGAGCAAGACCGCGGTCGCTGCAAGGACGAGGCTGATCATGATCGACGCCACGCCGTCGAGAACCGGCATGCCCAAGCGAACCGAGAAGTATGTGCCGGCGAACGCGATGATAAGTCCAATGAGGGCGGCGCTGTCCTCAAACAATACCATGAAAGACGGTGGATCTTTGCTGTTACGTATTGCTCTGAAAAGCTCCCGGTAGAGGAGAGGCCCTTTGAAATTTCTCAGCGCAATCCACCACGTGGCGCCATCGAACAAGGCCGAAAACCCGAGCACAGAGTAATTGATTGCCGGATTCTGCATCGGCTCTGGGTTGATGACGTGCGCGATCCCTTCATAAAGCGAGATCCCGGCGCCCAGAGCAAACACCAGGACCGCAACGACGAAACTCCAGAAATAGATTTCGCGCCCGTACCCCAGGGGATGGTCCGGGTCTGGCAGCGCCTTGGCGCGATGCATTCCGTACAAGAGCAACAGCGAGTTGCCGCTATCGACAACGGAGTGAACCGCCTCGCTCAACATCGCGGAACTGCCCGTCAGCGCGGCAGCGACAAATTTTGTCGCTGCAACGAGAATGTTGCCTGCGATCGCGGTGTATATGACTTTTCGCGACGAGAGGTGAGCGATATGGCGGGGAACTATGAAATCTCCATCCTGCCTGCTTCTCGACCCTAATGGCAGTTTCGGCGCCGCGCGTTTCAAGCCCATCGCCATGCCAATTCTACCCTACACGGCAATCACCCTGCGTAGGCAGGGCCGGAAACTACTCAACGCTAGGGCTGCAGATCGGATATGGTCGGAGGCGCGGGAAAGTTCGAGGCATGTCTTGGTCCGGAAGGAAATCATGGCGCCTACATGCCCCATCGCCGGATGAACCAGGTTTTCACGAGGTGCGTGAGAGTGGCGTAACTGAGCAGCGTGGCCGCCAAGATGAACCAGTAGAGATGTGGGAGCGTCACAAAGCCGAGTTGCTTGCCAACCCAAGTATAGGGCAATGCGATGCCGGCGGCGCACACGATGATCGTCGTTGCGATAAGGGGCGTGCTGGCGCGGCTTTGTATGAAAGATATTTTCGCAGTTCGGATGATGTGGATGATCAACGTCTGCGTCAAAAGCAATTCTACGAACCAGCCGGTCTGGAAGAGCGGCGCGTTCGCCCATGCATTGAAAACGGTGAGCATGACGAAGAATGTGACGTAATCGAAGATCGAGCTGATGGGACCGATGAAGATCATGAACTTGAAAATGTTATCTATGTCCCATTTTCGCGGGATCTTGAGATACTCTGCATCGACATGGTCGGTCGGGATGGCCGTCTGAGAGAAATCGTAGAGGAGGTTATTGGTCAATACCTGAATAGCCGTCATAGGCAAGAACGGCAAAAACACGCTCGCGCCCAGCACGCTGAACATGTTCCCGAAATTCGAGCTGGCGCCCATTTTGATATATTTTGTAATATTGCCGAACACCCGGCGGCCTTCGATGACCCCGTCTTGCAGCACCATCAAATCCTTTTCCAGAAGGATGATGTCGGCGACTCCCTCGCGATATCGACGGCGGTATCGACTGAGACGCCAACATCGGCGGCCTTGAGCGCGGGGGTGTCGTTGATGCCGTCGCCGAGATAGCCCACCACATAGCCGCCGGCATGAAGCGCCGCGATGACGCGCCCCTTTTGAGGCGGCGAAAGTTTCGCGAAAACCGCCGTCTCATTCGCAATTTTTGTGAGCGCCCGATCTTCCATTTTCTCGATCTCGGAGCCAAGCACGATGCGTCCGGCATTGAGGCCCACTTCCCGGCAGATTTTGGCCGTTATGATTTCGTTGTCGCCGGTGAGGATCTTCACCGCGACGCCGGAGGCATGAAGCGCCGCAATGGCGGCGGACGCGCTGTCCTTCGGCGGATCGAGAAAAGCAATATAACCGAGGAGCGTCAGATCGCTTTCGTCTTCGACCGAATAGACAGCCTTCGGTTGGGGGAACTTTTTGTAGGCGACAGCCACCACCCTAAAGCCGTCCTCGTTCAGAGCCCGCATCTCATGCTGAGCTTCCGCGAAATGCGTGGAGTCCAAATCGCCAAGCTTGCCGTCCAGTTCATAATGGCGGCTTACGGCAAAGATCTCTTCGACCGCGCCCTTGCAGATGAGAATGTGCGATCCGTCCTCTTTCTTCAAAACGATGGACAAGCGACGCCGCATGAAATCGAACGGCATTTCATCGATTTTTTCGTACCGATGTTTCAGAATCAGATTTTGCCCGAGTTCAACATGCGCCAGAACCGCCGTATCCAGCAGATTCTT